>NZ_QGTG01000003.1 GCF_003182155.1 Chitinophaga sp. S165 | reverse complement strand
CCTTGCTTGACCAATACCAGAAAAGAAATAATGAATTGAAAATAAAAAGATTAGAAAAAAGACTGGAGCAACTTAAAGCGATTGTTGTATAGAAGCATTCCCAACACCCAACCGACCCAATAAAGCTAAATAGTAAGGAACTTCAAAGAACTACAGCCAGAGGCTCCACCCCAAACCGGCAGCACTCAAAGTCCCACTCTTGCTATAATCGGACGTCAGGAAAACATCAACATCCCATATGCAAAAAGCCCGGTATGAACACCAGGCTTTTCCAATAATCTTACTCTTCTTCTTTATACTCCAATATATCCCCCGGCTGACACTCCAACACCTTACAAATCGCCTCCAGCGTGCTGAATCTCACAGCCTTCGCCTTTCCCGTCTTAAGTATCGAAAGATTCGCCAGCGTAAGGTCCACCTTCTCAGAAAGCTCACTCAGCGACATCTTCCTCCTCGCCATCATTACATCCAGGTTTACAATAATCGGCATGTGTCTACACAGTTAAATCATTTTCAGTTTGCAATTCTACACCTTTTTTAAATATCTGTGCAAGAACATAAACAACACCCGCTACAAAAATAAACTCCAGAGGTATCGCATTAGTTTCTAAACCAGTTACATCGTACGACATCCACCTGATATGCGAATTGTGGACAGCGGCAACAATCCATGCAGCCGTTATAATATTGCTCAACCCCACAAGGCTCTTCGCTACTTCTTTAGTAAATGGGCTCGCCAATTTGATCTTCGATAATACTTTGATCAGCAGGTAGGCGGCATATGCCTCCAGGGAGTAAAACGCGATCTTCAATAACACCAGGATTGAATAATGCACAAAACTGTATGCTCTCAGGTGCGACAGGTCCAGTCCTTCGTATAGGTTTTTTGAGGCCTCAGGCTTGAAAATACTCACCCCGTAAGCCGTTAGCCAGGAGCCTGCCTCGATAGCCAGGCCTATAAAAGCGATCCATGCCAGCACATTCAATGAAGCCAGCACATTTTGAGTTTTCTTTGTTTTCATAATGAGGTTTTAACTACTGCAAATATCAATAAATATTTATCGAAAAACAATAAAATATTTTCAGACCGTTCCCTATCCCTAATCTGAGTACATCGACGACTTTCGATTTTTATATTATCTTAGCACCCTGAAATGTGAAATTTGAAAACCAGATACCGTTGATCCATTACAACCATATTCTTTAAGAAACCATTTTACCCGTACAGACACAATCTGTACCTATCGAAAAACCTTACAATCCGTCTCCCTTAAATGAAAACCATATGATCTCAACTCGTGCCTTATCGGCTTGCGACATGATCCGCAGGAGAACAACACTTCTCTTCGCCCTTGTCCTCTCCATTATTCTGACAGGTATGACCGGTACGCCCGCTTTCTCGCAAAACTGGCGATTAGCCCAACCCGCATACCCGACTACAGATGCTTTTGTTATTACTTACTCTGTTGCCGACTTCGGCGCTACAGGCGATGGTGTGACCGATGTTACCAGCATCTTTCAGGCCCGCCTCAACGCTTTAGGCGCTTTAGGCGGCGGTACTTTGTATGTGCCTGCCGGCAGATACGTTATCCGCGGTACCCTGCTCATTCCTAAAGGTATAACGCTTCGCGGTGAGTGGCAGAAACCTACCAAAGGTCAGCCCATCAACGGAACTATCCTGATGGCATACTCCGGCCGCGGTGATGAAAATGCAACGCCTTTCATTACCATGCAAACATCCGCTGCCGTACGTGACCTGGCTATCTGGTACCCGGAACAATCGCCGGACAATATCACACCTTACCCTCCGGCTATCATATTCGGAGCGCCTAATTACTTCGGCAACGAATTCTGTAATGCCAGGAACGTGACATTTGTCAACGCTTACACCGGCATCCTCTTCTCCAGGACAAATGGCGGAACCTGTCCGGTGATCAATGGCGTATATGGTACGCCGTTATCAAGAGGTGTTGAAATAGATAACATCGTTGACGTAGGAAGAATCGAGAATGTTAACTTCTCCCCCGCTTACTGGGCTGGCTCCGGACTTCCGAATGCCCCATCTGCCGGGGGCTCCTATGCTAACTGGATCTACCAGAACGGTACGGGTATAGTAATGCGCAGGAACGACTGGTCATACACCGCCTTTGTAGATATTGAAGGTTATGCTATCGGCTTCCATGCCACTACTTCCATCCCAAGCGCACCGGCTGTACCGAACGGACAGAACTACGCTATGACCTTCACCAATTGTAAAACCGGTATCTACGCAGAAGTTGTCAGCAATGTAGGTATCATGTTTGCCCGTTGTACCACCATCAACTGTGCTACCGGTCTGGCTATTGGCGGTGGATCATCTACCAATGGCGCCTTACAGTTGCATACTTGTACTATCGGAGGATCCATTGATGCTATTTCCGCTGATCCTACCTGTGTGGCCAGGATCATGCTGCAACAGTCTACCATCACCGGTGGTAACGTGAACATCGGCGGCGGTACTTTCGCTGCCTCTGACTGCGATTTCAATAATAAAGCTCCGCAGATAGTTCTGGGTGCTAATTCCAGGGGTATCATCACCGGTAACCGTTTCAAAAACGGAGTGAACATTCAGAACAATTCACTCTATACGAACGCCATCGATCATACGCCACTGATGTTAAAGAAACTGCCTCCATTCCCGACCATCACACAAGCTACACATAAACCTTCAAGACAGGTATTATATCTCGCCACTGCAGCTCCTTACAATGCAAAACCTGATGGCGTGACCGACAACACGACCGCTATCCAGAACGCATTGACCAAAGCCGGTGCAGATGGTGGCGGTATTGTATTCTTACCTCCCGGAAAATATAAAGTGACCGGTCATCTTACAGTGCCAACCAACGTAGAGCTTAAAGGTGCTGCCGATAACAGTACTACGCCTACAGGTCCTGGCAGTGTGTTGGAACCTTACGCGGATAAAGGCAATCCCAATGGTACACCTTTCATCAAACTATCCGCAGGTAGCGGCCTCCAGGGACTTACTATCAATTATCCTGAACAGATGGCTTCACTGGCGCCTAATTTCCCTGCATATCCATACACCATACAGGTTACAGGCAGCGACGTTTATATCGTCAATATCGGTCTCCGTGCTGTATACAATGGTATAGACATGTTCACCTACCAGTGTAATAATCACTATGTTGACTGGCTGGCCGGACATGTATTCCATAACGCTATTAAAGTTGGTGGTGGCACTAACGGCGGTCAGATCTCCAACACGCAGTTCAATACCATCGCTTACGCAGCCGGTGCTGAATCTAAGTTTGGCAGCTGGCCTAACTCTCCGCAGGGCGATAACTCCGCTATCTACTCCTATCAGTTGAACAGCATGGACTTCATCATTCTGGGCAATGCACAGAATGAGGTCCTTTATAACGATTTCGTATATGGCGCACACCATGGCCTTATACTCGCCAACGAAGGCAGTGGTGCTTCAGGTATCAGTATGGGCCTCGGACTGGACGGTACCAAGAACGCTATCAGCTTTGAGAAACTGGGTAGCGGTGGGTTTGACTTCATCAATAGCCAGATAGTAGCCCTGAACAACAACCAGGATACATCTACCAGCTATCTCAATACTACCAGCACTTTCGCAGGACAGATCAATCTCTTTAACTCCGATTATTGGGGTAATCCTGCTAAGTCCATCGTATCGGCTGGCAGCGGCGCCATTAATCTCCAAACCGCCAACTTCGCTGAACCAGGCTTCCAGAACTGGGGTACTATCCGCAGTGGTTCACTGAACCTCCACAATTCTACCGTATGGCCGGTAGGTACATTGCTGAACGCAGGCGCAGAACCAAAGTTCTCCGCACAGTCCTCCATCATTGACAGTTCCAATATCGATGCTTATAAAGCCGCTCCATGGAAAAACAACCTGGGTAATATCTGGGCAGTTTCTGTAGCTGGCGCAATGGACAGGCATGGCTGGACTGCCGCCGCTTCTGTCAATACCAACAATGCTAAAAATGCATTGGACAGTAACGCCCTTACACGCTGGGATACACAAGGTGGTCAGGTCAACGGACAAACCTTCACTGTCGATATGAAAACCGTGAATACCATCAACAGGATCATATTGGACGCTACCGACAGTCCATCCGATTCTCCTGCCGGTTACAGCGCCTACCTTTCTAATGACGGTGTGAACTGGGGCACCCCTATCGCTTCAGGCGTCGGTCCGCAAGGCATGACACTCATCACCTTCCCTGAAAAAGCAGGCCGTTATATCCGCATCGTACAAACAGGTTCTAAAGGTAACTACTGGTCTATCCACGAGTTTTATGTATTCGGCCGTGTAAACGTAGCCAGTATAAGCGTAACACCTCCTTCAGGCAACCTGAATGTGGGCAGTACCCAGCAGTTAACAGCTACTGTTCTGCCGGTGAACGCTACCAATAAAGCAAAGACCTGGACTTCTTCCAATGCTGCTATCGCTACTGTCGATACCAGCGGTAAAGTAACTGCCGTATCTCCAGGCATCGTGACTATTACAGTTACTACTGTAGATGGTAATAAAACTGCCAGCTGCATTGATACAGTGAAAGCATCTAACAATGCGTTTAACGGTACACCAGCTACTGTTCCGGGTAAGATAGAAGCAGAGAATTTCGATAACGGCGGACAAGGTATCGCATACTCAGATATTGATGCAACTAACAACGGTGGTTTGTACAGGTCAGAAGGCGTTGACGTAGAAGCCTGTGCTGACGGAGGATATGACGTAGGATATACATCTGCCGGCGAATGGCTGAACTACACCGTAAATATCACCACTCCGGGTACATACACCTTACAGCTACGTATCGCATCTCCATATGGCAGCAGACAGTGTCATATGGAACTGGACGGCGTAAACATCTCAGGTCCGATCAGCATTCCTAATACCGGCGGCTGGCAAACCTATCAGACACTGACAGCTACTACACCGAGCCTTACTACCGGTCTTAAAACATTGCGTCTTGTAATGGATACAGATGGTTTTAACGTTGATTACCTCAACCTGACCCGTACCGGCACAGCTGCTAAACTGGCTGATAACACAGCTGATATCGTTGCCTATCCGAACCCGGTAACAGGCAATCAGCTGAATTTACAACTGGTTAACCATGCAGCAGGCAAGTACCGCGTTGTATTATTCAACTCGCTGCACCAGCCAGTATATACTACGGCCATCAACGTAGGTAAAGCAACCGGCACTTATCCGCTGACATTGCATAACACATTACCTGCAGGCTATTATATGCTGGAAGTGATCGATCAGAAAGGCAACCGTGAAGTAAAGAAGATCATCGTTCAATAATAAAAAGAGTAAAACAAAAAAGAGAGAAGACGTCTGCTAAAGCGGACGCCTTTTCTCTTTTTACACATCTCCAACACTGCACTGCCTCCAATCAGAAATACAGTAGCAGGAAAGAAGTTATTTACTCAGGTCCCACGCTTTCAATGCATCCACCTGCACCTTTCCATCTTTTGCAAACAAAGACCACCCCGTAGCTTTTTCATCGGGGAATATCAGGGTAGTCAGTACACGCTCTCCTCCATTCACAAACACTTCCAGGGAAGACTTATCGAACAGCACCTGCAGCCTGATCTTACCACCTGAAGGTTTCACAGTAAGTTTATCTGTCTGCTCCAGCTTTCCATCCTTCACATTCGCAATATAAAGCTCATTACGGGCCGTATTGTAGCCTACGATAGTCTCACCCTTACCCCCACTCTCCTGGGCTATTTTAAAGCCAAAATCCTGCGCAGTGCCTGGAGTGAATGTGGCGTCTATCCAGTTGGCATTTGAACTGAACTGTTTACCCTTGTTCAATGCCAGGTCTTTACTATCGATCTCCAATTGCTTCTTTACCAGCTTTTTTGAAGACGGTAGTTTCTCCAGGGATGCGTTCAGCACCGAAGCAGGCTGCTGATACAACTGCACGCCATCCGGAGTAGATTTCAGTTGCAGGTCCCTCGCTATGGACATCTGTCCACGCCACGGATAAGTTTCCGTCTGGAAAGGCATCAGCCAGCCAAGCATGGTCTGCCGTCCTTCAGGTAAATTATTATACGGGATAGCCGCGTAGTATGTTCTGCCATAATCTACGAACTGCTGGTGTTCCGCCGGACGATCGTTCTTAAACGTCTTCCCGTCAAAATCGCCCGTGAAGTATTGCATACCGGTATGTGCATCCTGGTTACCGGAAGAGATCATTATCAGCCATTTCTTTTTAGACGGATCACCATCCACATACAACGGCGTCAGCGACGGGCACTCCCAGATCTTGCGGGTGTCTCCCTGATTACCGAACTCACTCATCAGTTCCCATTTCTTCAGGTCTTTCGAGCTATAGAACTGCAGCTTATGCTCATGTGGAACAGCAACTGTCATTACCCATTGCTGCTGCGCTTCCATCCATATCACACTGGGATCACGGAAGTCTTTCTTATTGATATCCACCACAGGATTGCCGGCATAATTTGTATAGCTCATGCCGCCGTCATTGCTATACGCCACAAACTGCGACTCCTTCTGCTGTTTCGGCTGATCTGCAGTATAAATAGCCACCAGCGGGGCTTTACCTCCTGTGCCGAAACCACTGGTATTCTTCTCATCCAGCACGGCGCAACCGGAGAAGATCCAGGTGGTCGTATCTTTTTTCTCAATTTCCGGAATAGCTACAGGCAGATGTTTCCAGGTCAGCAGGTCTTTACTGGTAGCATGTCCCCAGCTCATATGCCCCCACTTGTTCTCAAACGGATTATGCTGGTAATACAGATGATATACTCCGTCAAGATAGATCAGTCCATTAGGATCATTCGTCCAGTTCTTCGCAGGAGTGAAATGGTAAGCCGGTCGCCATTGTGGCGTAGGTACCGGTTGTTGCTGGGCCAGCAAGGTCAGTGGCAGCAGGCATGCTAACGGTAATGCAAACAGTTTCTTGGTCATAAAATGGACAATGTTTTAACAGGCCGGTATAGATCACCAACCTGCATTTTGTTTATATAATCCTTTACTATAGTTCATCTGGTTCAATGGCACCGGCAGATATTCATCCCTTCCTTTTTTAAACGAAGCATCTGTCAGGTGCGGACTGCGTGTTTTCTCTACCGCAAAATAAGCATTCAAATATTCGGCCGCAATGCCCCAGCGTACAAGATCGAAAAAACGGTAGCCTTCCATGGCAAACTCCAGCCTGCGCTCCCAACGTACAGCCTGCCTTGCGAAATCCTGCGTCCAGGTACAGTTAACACCAGGTTTATAAATATCAACCTTATAGTTAGACGTAAAAGAACCATCCGCCTGTTTCAATTCACCGGTGCTTTTACCGGCCCTGTCCCTGATACTGTTGACCAGTGCCAGTGCCTCGCCCTGCCTGCCTAACTCCACCAGCGCCTCCGCCTTGAACAGCAACACGTCAGGATAACGGATAATATCCCAGTTCTTGGAGCTCGACATAAAAGGAGGTATCTTCTGAAACGCTGCATCATTAGGTAACACAGCTTCCTTTAAACTCAGGTAGCTGCCATACACATCCGGGGCACGGGCCCATGAACGCTGGTAAATAAAACCAGGATCATACTTGAAAGGATGACCAGGTATCGCTACCGTATGGTCCAGCCGCGGATCAAATGTATTCGTCTGGAAGTCGCTGCCGCCAGTAATGTTCTTATCATTGAAAGTATTGAACATTGGCAGTCCGCCGGCATCCGTCTTGAATGCATTGATCAGGTTATAGCTGGGTGAATGGAACCCACAGCAGCCGTAATCCGTATTCATCGGATAGTTCAGCGCATGTCCGTAATCAAGCCTTCCCTTTGGCGTTCCATCTTCCCTTGAATACTGGATAGCAAATACGGACTCCCTGCTGTTCTCCGTTGCTGATGTAAAATTACCGGCAAAGTCATTATTCAGCTGATAACGGCCGGAACCGATGACCTCATCACACAGCGTATTTACCTGCTGCAAAGTAGCTACGTCTATACTGGTCACCGCATTATTTTCATCCTGCTTATATGCCTGGTACAACAATGCTTTTGCCAGATAAGCCTTTGCTGCGAATTTACTAACCCGTCCTATCTGTACCTGTGTAGCTGGCAGATTGTCTGCTGCGAACTTGAAATCATCCGTGATCTTTGTCCACAGCTCATCATTGCTAAGCGCTTTATTAGAGATCGTAGCATAACTTTCCTTTGGTACTGTTTCATCAATATACGGCATGTACTTAAAAAGGATCTTCAGCAGGAAGTAATAATGCGCACGAAGGAACCGTACCTCCGCCTGCCTAACCACCTTCTCAGGGAATGCCTCTTCACTGATGGCATTCAACCGGCTCAATGCATCATTAGTACGGCCGATACATACATACAACCGGAACCATAACTGGTCAGTCAAACCATTGTCGATCCTGTTCAGTGCAAAGGTTTCATAAAAATGGAACTCACTGATGTCACCGGCGCCATCACCTCCCTTATAAGCATCTCCGCTGCGCAGGTTACCATAAGGCCACATACTGGAATAAGGCGACGTATAATGATCATTGCCCACTGCAGCGTAAGCTGCAGTGACCATCTTGTCTACATTCTCAGGACTATTCAGGTCGTCACTGGAAACAACCGCCTGTGGCGTCTGGTCCAGGAAATTGCTGCAGCTCCCGAATAACAGGCTGCAACTTGTAATAAGATATATAAAACGTTTCATTGTAATAGTGTTTAACAGGTACTTAGAATGACAGGTTCACTCCCACAGTTCCTATCACAGGAATAGGATATGCATTGTTAGGATTCTCCGGATCAGTGGCAGTAAAGCTCTTGCTCTTTACAGTGAACAGATTACTGCCCTGCACATAAACCCTTGCTGTCTGCAAACCGCCGAACAAATGTTTAAAGCTATATCCCAGCTGGATATTCCGCAGCTTCAGGTAAGACCCCGATTCCAGGAAATAAGTAGACGTCCTGTTCTCGTTGTTACGATCTACCAGCGTCAATGCCGGGATGTTGGTATTAGTATGCTGTGGCGTCCAGGCGTCTAATGTGCGGTCTCCCCAGTTTGTTCCTGTCCAAATGGAAGCAAAGTCAGTATATGTCTTAAAGGTGTTATATACCTGTATACCCTGTACTCCCTGCAGGAAGAAAGAAAGATCAAAGTGTTTGTACTCCAGGGCTACATTCAATCCATACACAAAATCAGGATCACCCTTACCGATATAATCACGGTCCTTATCATTGATCTCTTTATCGCCGTTCAGGTCTTTATAACGGATACGTCCAACGCCTTTCCCGATCTGATTAGCATGATCGTCCACTTCTTTCTGCGACTGGAAAATACCATCAGCCACATAACCGAAAGTAGAATTGATAGACCTGCCCAGGATAGTTTTATCCTGCCCGTTACCTGGATAAGAGGTCAGCACTTCATCTGGCAGATAAGTGATCTTGTTACGATAAGTGGACACGTTGCCTGTCAGCGTCAGATTAAGACCAGGAGCAATATCGCCGGTGTAAGCCACCAACACTTCAAGACCTTTATTCTGCATGGATGCACCGTTCGCATAACGCGTACCACCTTCACCGATCACCGCCAGGTAAGCAGGATTGATCAGGATATCAGATGTCTTTTTGATGAAATAATCCACTGACCCTGAAATATGATTATCCAGTAAACCGAAGTCCAGACCCAGGTTCGTCTCCTTCGTGCTTTCCCACTTCAGCGCCGCATTTCCCTGCCTGATCAATGTGAATCCTGAAGGAAGCTGACCAGTACCATTACCACCCAGATCATAAGCGCTACCGCTGTCAAAATCCCAGGTAGGATCAATTCCATAAATAGCAGAATATAAAGTATATGTTGCATTGTTAGCAATCTCCTGGTTACCGCTTCTACCCCATCCTGCACGTAGTTTCAGGTCTGAAATAAATGGCAGGGCATCCTTCACGAAACCTTCTTCACTTATACGCCATCCCAGTGAGAATGCAGGGAACATACCAAAACGGTTCTCTTTTCCGAAGCGGGAAGAACCGTCCCTGCGCAGTGTTACGGAAGCAAGGTACTTGTTATCATATACATAGTTTGCCTTACCGAAATAAGATAACAAAGCATATCCCGCACCTGAACCACCATTATCTTTTTGTGTGGAACCAGCGTCGAGATAGGAGTAATCAATGTTCTCCAATGCATATCCCTGGCGACTACCAAAGAAGCTTTGCTCCATGTATTTGATCTGCTCTTCTCCAAGCAGGAAGTCCAGACGGTGCTTCTTCAGGGAAACATTATACGAGAGCGTATTCTGCCATACCCAGTTACCGTTGTAATCCTGATTGGTATTCACCTGGTTTGTCTTATCGGACAGGAATCCCGATGTATATGATTTACGAAGCGTACGACGGAAGTTGCCATTGTAATCTATACCATAACTGGACCTGAAATGCAGTCCCGGAATGATCTCCAGATCTGCATAAGCATTACCGAACAGTCTTACGAACTGGCCTTTGTTCTGCTTATTATCTTCAATAAGACGTACAGGGTTCTGCCTGTCGGTCATACCTGGCGCAGGGCCGCCCCAGCCACCATCTACACTATGCACAGGGACCACCGGTTGTTGTACAAGCGCTGTAAAAAGAATATCACCACTTGGCACCAATGCATCTTTGATGTAAGTAACAGACAGGTTCTCTCCCACTTTCAGCTTTCCTTTAAAGAAGGAATAGTCTGTATTAAAACGTGCAGTGAGCTTCTGCTGGCGGGTTTCTTTCACAATACCCTTGTTGTTATACATCCCGACAGAAAAGAATGAATTCCCCTTCTCTCCACCATTGGTCAATGAAATATTGTAGTTCTGCAATAAAGATGTTTGCGCGATCTCATCATACCAGTAAGTATCTGCTGGTCGCATCGTCTTAGCTGCATCTATATATTCCGGCAGGATGATCTTATTCAGTACCGGGTTATTAAAATCGCCATTCCAGTCATACTGATAGATCTGGTTATTATTCGGATTGGCGCGATCGTTCACAGCTGCCTGCCAGTAAGCCCGTCCGCGGCCATCTGTATTCAGCGTCTTTATCTTCGTAGTATAATTTTGCAGTGAAGATGAGGCATCTACATTGATCCTGCTAAACCCTTTCTTCGCCTTTTTGGTCGTAACGATGATCACACCGTTTGCCGCACGGGAACCATAAATAGTAGCAGAAGAGGCATCCTTCAATACCTGTATTGATTCAATATCGTTCTGGTTCAGCTCCTGTAAACCTCTCTTGGTAGGTATCCCGTCTATCACATACAAAGGATCATTATTCCCTAGCGTACCGATTCCCCTGATGCGCACAGTAGCGGCACTGTTGGGCGCACCGTCGGTACTGATAGACACTCCCGGGACCCTTCCCTGCAAGGCTTTCAACGGATTACCCAATGGAATATCTTTGATCGCTTCCACATTCACAACAGCTACGGCCCCTGTCAGGTCGGCCTTTTTCTGTGTCTGATAACCAGTCACCACCACCTGGTTCAGATCAGTTAAGTTGTCTTCCAGTTCGATAGACAGTACACTGGTATTGGCCGGCGCAGCCTGTGTCAGCGGCTTCATACCGAGGTAAGTAAAAGTAAGCATGGCGCCGGGGGCTACATTAATGGAGAAATGGCCGGCATTATCTGTAATAGCATTTGCGTTACCCGATTGGATGGTAACACCTGGTAAGGGCGTCTTGCCCTGGCGACTGGTTACAGTGCCCGTATAGAGCTTTTGCTGTGCCACTGCCAACATGCTGAACAGCAGCATAGGTAACAGGTAAAATAATCTTTTCATAATGGGAATTTTTGATGAGTATGGAAATAGTAATAGTTGGTATGTTAATTAATGTCCCGTGCTGATGTATGCCTTATCTTTGATCATGTCTGTTATTTCCTTCGGATGATAATCAGGGCAGCCCCCCGGCTTTGATGCCACCAGCGCCCCTAAAGCATTGGCATACGCAAGGCTGTATGCGGGCGTGCATCCCCTGATCTGTGAAGTAAGGAATCCCGCAAGGAAAGCGTCCCCGCTGCCAATAGTATCGGCCACTTTTACCGGTTGTCCCTCCTGGTAATAAAATTGTTCATCTACGTATCCCATGCATCCCATACTACCCAGTGTAACAATGACCGTTGTGATGTTGAAGCGTACAGACAATGCCAGTACCCGCTCTTCATTTGTTGCATAACTGCCGTACCAGGAAGAGATCAGTTCCAGCTCGCCGATATTCAGCTTCAGCAGATCGCAACTGAAAAGCAACCATTCCAGTGTTTCTTTTGAGTAGTAAGGCGCACGCAGATTAATGTCCAGCACTTTACGCGCTTTAGACTGCAAGGCTTTTTCCAATGTGTTGCGCGATACACTGTTTCTGGCCATCAGACTGCCATATACCAGGTATTGCAGGTCATTACTGCGGAATACATTTTCCAGCGCAGTATCCCAGCCGATATGGTCCCAGGCTACAGGATAAACAATGTCATACTGCATATCCAGCTTTTCATCCATACGGGCATATACCTTACCTGTATCGTACATAGTATCCCGTTGGATAAGATCAGCCGACAGTCCACGCTCCTGCATAATGTCCAGCAACCGCTGTCCATGTTCGTCGCTCCCTGTTCTCGATACCAGTACGACCTGCTGCGATTGTTTATGCAGATGATAGGCGACATTCAATGGCGCCCCGCCCGGCAATTCCTGTTCAGGTAAAATGTCCCACAGTATTTCCCCCAGACTTACGATATTATAATTTGTCATAGCTGTAATCTAGATTTGAAAAATCATTTAGTGTACTACCATCGTCATCTCGATCTCTTCCAATGTCCTGCCTTTGGTTTCAGGCATCCAGCGTAGTACGAATACCAGCTGCAAAACCATCATCAGGCAAAAGAAAAGGAAGATATGCCCGCCCCCGATCCGGGCAGCGAGATATGGGAACGTGAATGCAATAGCTGCTGCCATGATCCAATGTGTGAAGCTGCCCAGTGTCTGCCCTTTCGCGCGTACCTGGTTAGGAAAGATCTCCGATATGAAAACCCAGATCACCGCACCCTGAGAGAAAGCAAAGAACGCGATATAGATAAGAAGGTAAGACACTACCGCAATACCGCCCGTGTGCATGTAGAAGGAAACTGCCACCAGTCCCAGTGTGGCAATCAGTCCCACGGTACCGATCAGCATCAGCTGCCGCCTGCCGATCCTGTCTATAAAACGGATAGCTGTTAAAGTGAAAATGAAGTTGACGATGCCTATACCCACCGTAGAAAGCAGAGAGGAACCTTCGCCCAGACCAGACATTTCGAAAATACGGGGCGCATAATAGATAATGGCATTGATCCCGGATACCTGGTTGAACATGGCAAACAGCACAGCCAGCATAACAGGCGTATTATACTTTGCCTTGAACAGCTTTTCATTTTGTACAGCGCCCGCCTGCACCTGTTGCGACTGACGGATCGTTTCAATGTCTGCCGTATATCCTTCCGGATTGATCACCTTGAGCGTAGCAATAGCCACCTGCTCCTTAATACCTTTCAACAATAACCAGCGTGGGCTCTCAGGTACCCAACGTAGTAATACCAGGAATAAACCGGCAGGTAGGGCCTGCACTCCCAGCATTAGGCGCCAGGAACTGTCTCCGCTCATACCGATCAGGTAATTGGACAGGTAGGACACCAGGATGCCCAGCACCACGTTAAACTGGAAAAGAGCTACCATGCGTCCCCTGAACCTGGCCGGCGATACCTCTGATATATATACCGGGGCAGTAACTGAAGAAGCCCCTACGCCCAGCCCTCCGATAAAACGGCATAACAGGAAAAGGTACCAGTTAGTAGCCATCGCAGTCCCTACAGCGGAAATAAGATAGATGGCAGCAACCAGTAAAAGGGTAGCCTTCCGTCCCAGCTTGTCAGAAGGGATACTTCCCCCCAGGGCGCCGAATACTGTACCTATTAAAGCAATAGATACCGTAAACCCATGCTGTACTTCAGATAAACCCCAGTATTGCTGAATAGACTGCTCAGCACCGGAAATAACCGCGGTATCGAAACCGAAGAGGAAACCACCCAGGGCGACTACAAACGCCCAGAAAAACACCGTTTTATTAGCCATAACGCAGAATCATTTATGGCTCAAACGTACTCAATCACGAATGGGGCTCCTTACACCTCCGTCTCTATTACTATCAAATTTGTAACTTTCATAAAAAATTACAATCTTGTAGCTATCAGCGGGTTAAATAGATGAACAATAAAGATCACGCACGGATAATTTCATTTTTGTATCATTGTTTTTAGAAATTGCATCATTCCACCGTTTTAAAAAGGTCCACGTTGTCAGCCAGCTTTTTCAGATATATCTATATTTTTTTCCTGCCGGCTATTTTTTGCTGGGCAGGCTGCCGTCAGGAAACGGAGCCAAAATACCGTATCGGTTTCTCTCAATGTACCGGTAACGACGACTGGCGACGGAACATGCTCACCGAAATGAAAAGAGAGCTGTTCTATCATCCTGAAATGAAACTATTATATAAGGATGCAGAAAGCAGTAGCCCGCGGCAGGTAGCACAGATCCGTGAACTCCTGAAAGAGAATATTGACATCCTGCTCGTATCTCCCAACGAAGCGACGCCCCTGGCGCCTGTTATTGCCGAAGTATATGGCAAAGGCATCCCGGTGATCATACTTGACCGCAAGGCCGCTACCGATTCGTTTACGGCCTATATAGGAGGCGATAACCGGAACATTGGAAAACTGGCGGCCGAGTATATCGCCGCTCAATTACACGGCAAAGGAAAGATCATTGAGGTTACCGGACTAAGAGGCTCCTCCCCGACTGTCGAAAGACATGAAGGCTTCCGCAATGCAATGGCCAAATACCCTGGCCTTGAACTGACCGCCACCCTGGAGGGAAGCTGGGTAGCCGATAAAACAAGAGAAGCAGCTGAAAAGAATGAAGCAGCACTCCGCCAGGCCGATATCATCTTTGCTCAGAATGATGTTATGGCTTATAGCATGTATCAATATTGCCGGGACAGGGACATCGACCACGTCCGGTTCATTGGCGTCGACGCCTCACCCTACCCCGATGCCGGTATAGACCTTGTGTCACGCGGCGTACTAAGCGCCTCCCTCCTTTATCCCAGCGGCGGTAAGGAAGCCATCAGTATGGCGGCCAATATCCTGGCAGGAAAGAAACCTCCCCGTAATACACTGCTTCAAACGGTCCTGATAGACAGCAGCAATGTAAAGCTGATGCGCCTTCAGATCGACAAGATACAGGCCCAGCACCAGGAAATAGAACAACAACAATCCCTGTTACAGGAACAACGCCGCCTGTACCAGGACCAGCAACACCTGTTACGTATTGTGGCTACCTCCCTCTGCGTCGCCTTCTTATTAGGGATCGTGCTGTTCTTCATCCTGCGTACCAACCGGCGTATCAACCGTCAGCTGAAACAGCAGCGGGATGAAATACTCCAGCAACGCGATCAGCTGGTAGAAATGACAGGTAAAGCAGAAAAAGCTACTGAAGCCAAGTTTGCCTTTTTCACCAACCTCTCCCATGAATTCCGTACGCCGCTTACCCTGATCCAGGCGCCCCTGGAAAGTCTGCTTGCCGGCCGTCAGCTATCATCGCTTCAGAAACAACAACTGGAACTGATGCGCAGGAACGTCGTACGTCTCATGCGACTCGTGAATCAGCTGCTGGAGTTCCGTAGAATAGAAAGCGGCAAACTGCAGCTGAAGGTATCAGAGAATGAGCTGCCTGCTTTCGTGACAGAGATCATGGAAGCATTCAAGGGCATTGCCGTTAAAAAACATATCGACTTCCGCCTTATCAGCCGTCAACCGGGTATTAAAGCCTGGCTCGACCAGCGCCTGTTTGACCGCGTACTGTATAACCTCTTGTCCAACGCGTTCAAGTTTACGCCCGACTACGGCAAGGTGCATATCTACCTGGAATTATCTGCCAGCAGCGAGGAAGCCATATTGCGCATCGAAGACGATGGCGCTGGGATGGACGAGAACACCCTGATGCATGCCTTTGAGCTATTTTATCAAAGCAGAGAAAGTGAACACAAAGGTACTGGCATCGGACTGGCGCTAAGCCGGGAGATCATCCAATCACATCATGGAACTATCTCAGTAAAAAGTAAAAAGGGCGCCGGTACAACGTTCACCATCACACTTCCTGCCAACAGCGCACCGTTTGCCCAGGATGAGATCCAGCAGGAAGAAGAACATATTAATGTGATCAATGAGTCACTGCACAATTATGTTGAAGAACTGGAGAACATGGGACCTGTTACCACTATTGTACCTTCCCGTACGGAACGATCACACTCCCTGCTCATCATAGAAGATCACCCTGACCTGAACAGTTTCCTGGCAGGTTATCTTAGCGAATACTACGAAGTATTTCATGCCAGGAATGGTGAAGAAGGTCTTAAACTGGCATTCCGCCACGTAC
The DNA here is from genome assembly GCF_003182155.1 of Chitinophaga sp. S165. GTDB lineage: Bacteria > Bacteroidota > Bacteroidia > Chitinophagales > Chitinophagaceae > Chitinophaga. The sequence goes on along the minus strand of NZ_QGTG01000003.1, from coordinate 676,741 downwards.
CGGATATCATCATCTGCGATATCATGTTACCAGGTATAGATGGTATCAAGGTGTTGGAAACAATAAAGAAAGATATCAGGACTTCCCATATTCCTGTAATGCTGTTAAGTGCCAATAACAGTGAAGAACAAAGGATCAGGGGCATGCAGCACAGGGCGGATGCGTATATCAGCAAGCCGTTTAATATGCAATACCTGAAAGAAAGTATTGCCAGTATGCTCAGTAACCGCGCACTGCTGAAAGATCACTATATCACGGAACCAGAAACAAGGGTACACACCGTCCAGTCTAATAAACCGGACAGAAAGTTTATAAATGATTTCACAGCGATCGTAGAAGAGAACCTGGGAAATGATCAGTTTAATGTAGAGGACATCTGTACACAACTGTCTGTTTCTAAAATGCAGTTATACCGTAAAGTGAAGCAGCTGCTGGAATGTAATGTCAATGACTTTATTCTCGATGCAAGAGTTAAAAAAGCGAAGTATCTGCTGGTTAATTCGCAATCTACTATTTCTGAAATAGCCTATACCTGCGGGTTCTCCTCGCCGGCTTATTTCTCTACGGTATTCAAGGCACGATGTCAGCAAACGCCAAAGGCATTCAGAGAGCAGGCTTTTAAGAAACCAGGGATAATCTGATCTGCAAATCAAATAACATAAACTGATAAAAAGAAAATCCGGTAGCGAAGAACACTACCGGATTTTCTTTTTATTCTAATGATGTTTAAAGCTCCGCAAATACCTTTTCTCTGCTCGCTGCCAGCAAGTCCAGCACATCTTCTTTGGTACCGGTAAATGGCCCTGAAGATTCGATCTTCAATGTCGCCATTGCAGCCGCGAATTCTCCTGCCTCCTGGAAAGAAGCACCTTTCGTCCGCTGATACAGGTATCCTGCCATATAAGTATCTCCGCATCCTGTAGCATCAATAACAGCCGTCGGTAAGTACGCCGGAATATGATGGAATACGCCATTAGCGTAGATCACAGACCCCATGCTACCTAACGTAATTACGACTTCTTTTACACCCCATTCAGCCAGTACTTTCGCGCCTTTACGTACATCGCTGATACCAGTCAGTACTTCCATTTCATGCTCATTCGCTTTTAGGGTATGTATATATTTCAATGCATCCTGTTTCGCAGGCCAGTCTATTGCATGCACATTATGGTTCTCTACCTTACGCAGATAACCCTGCACATCGAGCGCTACCTTTCCACGCTCAGATAATGATCTGATTAATTCTACCGGAATATCATCGGCCAGCAATGGGCCTAAGTGGAAGATACGGGCGTCCGTATGAGATAATGCTTCAATGGAAAAGGGATCTGCTTTCTGCAATACCCGCTGCGTACGGTGGTCCTGATTCTCGGAGTAGATATTCTCAAAGTAGACAGTATGCCTGCTCGGTACAACGTCCACCTCAATGCCTTTCTCGCGTAATTGTACTACTGTGTTCATTTCACTTTCTGCAAGCCCTGTTACCAGTCTATACTTAACATCCATATGACGGATTGCGTTGGAAAAGTAAAACGAAGTGCCTCCTGCCATATGCACCACAGATTTGGTGGTTACTACTTTGTCCAATGTGATATGCCCTACGCAACAAATATCGTACATGCTGTTTCTTATATGATTATTATATCAACTAATATGCTAAATAAGCGTCAAATATAGTCAATAGATGACTATCCGCGGTAATATAGTCTGAAAGAACGAACATTTACATTGATTTTCAATACACTACAAAACACATCTTCCACTTTTAAACCACAAAAAATGGCCAGCTCCGGCATCTTGTCATAAACCTTCTATCGCAATACTCAATTTCCACTCATTTAATGTTGCAACAGGATAACAGTATGCTGATATGCCGTAACAGTGTTCAAACAATTAGCGCAGCAACAGGAAAATAAAAAAGTATATATCAGTTAATCACACATTATCTGTAGTTTAAATATTGCAATAATGCAATCTCAAAAGTTCACTATAATCCATATTTTTTTTCTAAATAATTTATCTACATTCACTCAACCCTTATTTGTAGCATTTAGAGTTTCAACCAAGCACACAAAATCTATCAATTTTCCAATCTGTCTTCATTTACTGTTAATCACTTTTAAAAAAAGCTCTATGAAAAGAAGTCAACTCATTGCCCTAGCATTCCCCATTATGATGCTGATGACTATTGCCTCCTGTACGAAAGACGACAAAACGATCAAGATCCGCGACGGCGTCATCGATCAGAAACACCAGGACAGGGGCTTTATTATTATCGCTAAAGAAGGTGCTAAACTGGAAAACATTTCAGAAAGCCTGAGTAAATTACGCGTAAGAAATTTCAAACTGAAAACAGCCAATCCGGAATTAGGCCTGATCAGGGTACAAACGCCGGACCCCTCATTCCCCGAAAAAGCAAGGCAGGTTGCTGATGTAGAATCAGTAGTCATTGACCTTGTACAAAGCTGGAGACTTCCAGAAAAAGTATACCGTGCAAACAAAATACCTGCCTCCGGTGCAAACCTCTCCGGAGCAAAATCAAAGTCGCTGGCCAGCAATCCATACAGCTTCCTCCAATGGGGCTTGCAATCTGTAAAAGCACCGCAGGCCTGGGATAAAGGCTACAAAGGCAGAGGCGCTAAAGTAGCTGTGCTTGATGGAGGTTTCCTCCTGGGTAACCCGGAAATAGCTCCCAACATCATTAATACCAAAAGCTTTATTGAAGGTGAGGAAGTACAGTATCATGGTGCGGATGGTTTCAGCCACGGTACACATGTTGCCGGTACCATTGCTGCGCTGGATGATGAAGTTGGCGTAGTAGGCGTTGCTCCTGAAGTAAAACTGATCCTCGTAAAAGTATTGTCCGACGCGGGTTCCGGACCATTCAGCGCTATGATCGATGGTATCTTCTATGCTACAAAGCAAAACGCTGACGTCATCAACATGAGCCTCGGCGGAGAATTACCACGTAAAACTTATAAGGACGACAACGGTACGCCCGACGATCCTTCCGATGACATTATAGTAGAATATGACAGGGATATTAAAGACCTGATCAAAGCTATCAACAGGGCTACAGTATGGGCTAATTTGAATGGTACTACTGTTGTTGCTGCTGCCGGTAATGATGCTTATGATTACGATACTGAGAAAAGATTTATTACCTACCCCGCTGCTGCGCTGGGCGTAATATCTATTTCTTCTAACGGCCCGCTGGGTTGGGGCATCAACCAGGATACTACACTCTATAGACCATCCATCTTCACAAACCACGGCAAAAACTTCATTTCATATGGCGCACCTGGCGGTAACTGGGCAGAACCATTGAATATCACGATCGTTAATGTTGGTGGTATTGTCTTCTATGAGTACGTATTCAATTTTGTCTTCAATATCGGCTTCTGGGATGAAGCAACAAATGAATACTCCTATGGCTGGTCTGCCGGTACAAGTATGGCGGCTCCTCACGCCAGTGCGGCAATCGCATTGCTGTATGGCAAACACCGGAATATGAACCCATTACTGGTCGAGCTCATATTGCGTAAATCATCTACCGACTACGGATTACCAGGTAAAGATGCCTTCTTCGGCAATGGACAGATCAATGCAGGAAAAGCGGTTAGTTATTAATATCATGAAAGAAAAAGCCCGTCTGCTTTAAGCGGACGGGCTTCTCTTATTATTATTTCTTCTTCCCGTAATCAAATACGAGCTGACAGAATATTTTCACGCCTGCATCCAATCGGGAGTCGTCAATATAAAAGTCCGGTGTATGATGTGCAGCTGCTTTAGCCGGATCAGTACCTGCTGGTAATCCTCCCAGGAAAAAGAAGAACGCAGGGGCTTTGTCGCCATAAAATGAAAAGTCTTCCGCACCGGTCGTCCAATCTCCTTCCTTCACATTCTCTGCGCCAACGGCAGCCTCTAATGACGGTACCATCTGTTCCACCAGCGCAGGATCATTAAAGGTCACTTTCGTCTTCGTATCAATAGTCACTTCTGCAGAAGCACCCGATGCCTCTGCTATTTTCGTTGCTGTTACTTTCATCTTCTCGTGTACCTCCTGCTGCATCTTTCCGTCCAGCGTACGGATAGTGCCCTCCATGATCAGCTCTTCCGGAATGATGTTACTCCGCACGCCGCTGTGTATTTTACCGACCGTGATCACAACAGGTGCTTTAGTCAGTTCTATCTGCCTGCTTACAATAGTTTGAAAGCCCTGTATGATCTGTGCAGCTACCACAACAGGATCAATGCCATGCCAGGGCTGGGAGCCATGAGATTGTTTTCCTTTCACCTTCACGACGAACCAGTCGCTTGATGCCATCTCAGCACCCGACTTATATTTCACGGTACCAATAGGTGTCTGTGAATTGATATGTAACCCAAAGATGGCATCCACTTTCGGATTGTCCATAACACCTTCTTTGATCATCAGTGGAGCACCGCCTTCTTCATCGCCTGGCGCACCTTCTTCTGCCGGTTGAAAGATGAACTTGACTGTTCCTGGTACATCCTTTTTCATAGAAGTTAGTACAGATGCCGTACCAAGTAACATGGCCACATGTGTGTCATGGCCGCAGGCATGCATAACGGGTACCTGCTGACCAAGATAATCGGCAGTATCTACTGACTTAAAAGGAAGATTCGCCCTTTCATATACAGGCAAAGCATCCATATCAGCACGTAAGGCGACGACAGGGCCAGGCTTGCCGCCCTTCAGGATAGCCACTACACCTGTTTTGCCAACGCCTGTCTGCACATCAAGACCTAAGGCTTTTAAACGGGCTGCTACATAAGCACCGGTCTTATATTCCCGGTTAGAGAGCTCAGGATGCTGATGAAGATATCTTCTCCAGGATACGACAGAATCTTTAATACTGGCAACGTTCTTATCCAGTTCTTTCAGCTGAGCCATCGTCAGCATGGGTACAAATGTCAGTAATGCAATAAGCCCCGGTTTCATAAGCAATAAAAGATTTTGGTTGATGGATATACTACAAAATAGAGATTTTCGGCTTATTTCCGTCGGAAATCTCTAATTGCGCTCACTGTACCGGCTATACTTATATCAGCATCACGGGAAGCCGGAATCATCTTCCTGACTGATGACCGTCATGCCTCACTCCCGCCCGCCCCGCTAATTTGCAGTATCAAATGAAAGGATATACACTATGAAGACATTATGCAAAACAATCGCCCTGCTGTTTTTAACACACCAATTGACGACAACCACTATCGCACAGCAGAAGAATGATTTCACGCTCACTATCAACGGTACGTCCACTATGCATGATTGGGAAATGAAAACATCCAAGATCGCCTGCAATGCTACTTTTACATTCTATGAAGACGGTGAGCTGGGCGGACTGACCCTACTCAATTTTACCATGCCTTCAGAAAGCCTGAAAAGTGAACGTACCGGCCTTGATGCCGTAGCATATAAAGCACTGAAAACAAGCAAATACCCTACCATCACTTTTAACCTCAAATCAGCAACCGTGTCTAAACAAGGCACTGTCATTATCTGCACCGGCGATCTTACTGTAGCCGGTGTTACCCGGACCATCGACATTGCAGGAGCCACACAGGTCAATGCAGATAAAAGCATCAACGTCAAAGGCAGTAAGCAAATCAACATGCGCGACTTCGATATTGACCCTCCGGCGTTCCTCTTCGGTCAGTTCACAACCGGCGAAGATGTGACCATCTCTTTTAACCTGACCTTCAGGCATTAAAACAGCCTGCTCTTCCCGCCTGACTTAAAAGGCTAAAACGTTATCAGCATCTGATAAAATATGCACATCCTGGATAAGGCAATTCCGGGATCTTGCAAGCTGCATCACATTTTATTCTAAACAGGTCTATACATGAGGAAATTAATTGCCATTTTCCCGTTGCTTCTGGCAGGCATCATGCCGGTTAAATATGCATCAGCACAGGAAAAAGACGGCGTACATGAAATGTCGAAAGACTATCAGGCGCCCAAAGATCCATTAGTGATCAGAAAACTGTCCCAATGGCAGGACCAGCGTTTCGGGCTGTTCATGCACTGGGGTACCTATACGCTTTGGGGCGAAGTAGAAAGCTGGAGTATCTGTCCGGTTGACTGGGTAGTGAGGAAAGGTCCCTACAGTGAGGATTATAACACGTATAGAAGCGCTTATGAACATCTGCAGTATGATTTCAACCCGGTAGACTTTAACCCTGAAAAATGGGAGAAAGCAGCTAAAGCAGCGGGTATGAGGTATGTGATCTTCACAACAAAACATCATGACGGATTTTGCATGTTCGATACGAAGGAGACCGATTATAAGATCACCAGTCCCAATACCCCTTTCTCTAAGAATCCGCGCAGCAATGTAACTAAAGAGATCTTTGATGCATTCCGGAAGGACAGCTTCATGATCGGCGCCTATTTCTCAAAACCCGACTGGCATAGCCAGTACTTCTGGTGGAAATATTATCCGCCGAAAGACGAGCACGTAAACTACGATATTAAAAAGTTCCCTGATCGCTGGCAGAAGTTTAACGACTTCACATACAACCAGATCCAGGAACTGATGACCGGTTACGGTCCTATCGATATCCTCTGGCTGGATGGCGGCTGGGTAAGACCTGACGGCAAACAAAGCATTGATATGCCAAAGATCGTCGGCATGGCCCGTAATCACCAGCCGGGGCTGATCGTCGTTGACAGAACTGTTCCGGGTGAATTTGAAAACTATACTACGCCGGAACAATCCATTCCCGACAAACCACTACCTTACCCATGGGAAACCTGTATGACAATGGGTTACTCCTGGAGTTACAGTCCGCGGGATACCTACAAGCCATCCAGGCAGCTGGTATCCCTGCTCGTAAAGATCGTATCAAGAGGCGGCAACTTCCTGTTGAATATCGGCCCCAGTGAAAAGGGTGACTGGCATCCTGAAGCATACAAACGTCTGGAAGATATGGGCAAGTGGATGGACATCAATGGAGAAGGTATTCATGGATCCAGACCGGTAGCACCTTACTCCGATAAGAACATCTATTTCACGCAGTCTAAAGACCAGCATTCTTTATATGCTTATTATCTTTCTGACAGTGACGATGTGAAGCTGCCGGCAGAAGTAACATTTGCTGTGCAGGATATCAAAAAGATCAGCCGCGTAACGCTGTTAGGAACTAAAGCCAAACTTCAATGGACGTTGAAGGACGGTCAGCTGACCATTAAGATACCGAAGAACATACAAGCGCAAAGCGGCCTGAAATACAGTGCAGCATTCAAGATCAGTGCATAATTAACAATCATCTCATACTTGAGGGGCGTATCACGATGTGGTACGCCCTTTTTTGTCCGTCTTCACAGGAAAGGAATAGCCATTTTATCAGTATAATAATTCTTCCCTGTGATTATTTTCTCTTCCCGGCGAATAATTACCTTTAGCACAAATTTTCTACCTCAAAACCAATGTGAAAACTAAAACAATGAAACAATTTTTCTCTACCCTTGCACTGGTTGCCACTTTCCTGTGTAACCCAGACTACATTTATGCACAACAGTGCCCCGGCCATCCATTATTCACCAATATGGCAAACTTCGAAGTAGCGTCATGCGATACAAAGGAATTTGACAAGATAACATTTACGATCCTGGACAAAGCCAAAGGGACCTCTACCCAGGTCGAGAAAACAGGAGAGTTCCTGGAAGTATCATTTAAGGTCTTCATCGTCGGACACACCGATAATACAGGTGATTTTCAACATAATATTGCCCTATCCAAACAGCGTGCTACCGCCGTTGTTAGTGAACTAACCGCCAAATACGCAGTCCCCGCCACCCAGCTTACTGCAGATGGTGTCGGTTCACTATCGCCGGTAGGGTCGAATGCAAATGAGGAAAGCAAAGCAAGGAACCGAAGAGTAGAAATGGTGCAGAAATAGCTTAACGATAAAAAATTCCGGGAAAATCAAGTTTATATTACTACATTTAGCCGTATTACGACAACTCAATTAACAGAAGAACTATCTTCCTCACTTCCTGAATAACCTATAGCCCACAGGTAATAACACCCTATTTTTCTATTCACATAGATCTGGAGCGGCTATTACTTCATCTGATTTCCCTTATCTCACCACATGTCTAAAAACGTACAACATGAAAAAAAATGTAATTGTCGGTATTTCCCTCATGGCATCATGCGGCCTTGTATGGCTGGGCGCATGCAACAATACGAACACCAACAAAACTACCGAAAGCACAGCTGAAAATGCAACCTATTCCCGTATTCAGTTACCGCAGGATGTAATGGCTAGCTGCACTGTTACCAAAGACACCTTTAACACCTGGTTTAAAAGTGGCACAGCTGCTGAAAACGGATTGGTCTCTCCCGCTAACAGTGTCACTTTCGGCCATCAGAACAATTGCGATTTCTATCAATGGTCAGAACGTATGTTCCTGTGGGTCACATCTCCATCTTCAGCAGAGTATGCCGGAAGCTCTGTAATGGCTTCACCTGTATTTTATACTGTGGTGGCTAGTCCCGCCGGAGGTTTGCAACTGGAGAAACATACACCGGAAATAATTCCGGTAGCTACCAGCAGCGTAGAAAAAAATGGTCCTAACAGATTACCCGTTTTCAGAGATAAAAAAGGTCGTCTGTTTGAAGTAATGGTCCATAAAGCAGGAGAAAAAGTGTTGATAAAAAACAAGGCAGGTAAACTGATAGAATTAGGGAATGTTGAAAAGGCTTACAACGCTCCCGCCCTGTTAAAAGACAAAGCAGGCAACAAGATCGAGCAACCGCTGATCGTAACCAGACTGCTCCATGCTGAAAATGTACTTCACGTATTCCCCACCAGTACAGGAAAAGTTATCTTAGATATTAATGGCAATGAGGTAGACGGAGAAGTAAACCAGGCAACAAATAATGCATTGATCGCTCAGAATAATTCCATGGTATATTATATTACAATGGTCAATGACATGTATGCCTACTATCTAACCGCAATTAATGATCCGAACTTTAAGAATGATAGCATTTCCAATCAGCAATTCCCTACTACAGCAAAGGAAAGGACCTGCATCGTTAACTATGCAAAAACACATGGATATCCTGTCCCTACAGACTCAAACGCACTTACTATGGAACTGAAGACCTCCTGGGTAATTGCCGACAGCCTGGATAACCCTGAAGACTACTTCTTAATGGATGCTATGATCCCAACATATACCGCATCCTCGGATACCCTGTGGAAACCTGCCGGACAACAAAAAGCAAAACTTGCGTTGGTAGGTGTACATATTGTCGGTAGTGTAGCAGGCCACCCTGAAATGATCTGGGCCACATTCGAGCATCACAGCAATACACCTAATGCAGCGTATCAATATATCAACAACAAAGGCCAGGTAAATACCGTTGCAGCAAATACCGGATCCTGGCTCTTTAATAGCAATGCATCCGAAACGCCCTACAATGTAGCCTACATCAATTACGACAAAACCACACAAAACCTGTTGGCCAGTCCGGGTAACCAGATTGCCCCCAGCAATACACAACGTATATTTCCGTTCGGAACAGCTATGGGCACAGTCCCTAACCAACAGGATACCAGTGCTTCCGCCTCCAATACCGAACTTATCTCTATTAACAACTCGATCATGAGTTTAATACAAGGTAAGGATATCAGGAAGAACTATGTGTTCATCGGTGCTGTTTGGACATTTGGCGGCTCCGCACCAACAGGCAGTATCTATCCGGCAGATTCCACTTCAGGTGGCGCTATTGGTACAAGCGTGTTGGCTAACAGCACAATGGAAACTTACTTCCAGTCCACCAGTTTCACCTGCTTTACCTGTCATAGCGGAGGCTCATTGCAACCAGCTGCTTTAAGCCACGTCTTTGGCAGCATTAAACCATTGAATGAAACACTCCTTAAGAAGATCGCTCAGGATCAGAAAAAATAAGATCTCTATATAACGTTTGAAGGAGGAAAGCATGTCCGCATGTTTTCCTCCTTCTTCATTTGTACCAGCGGAGCCTGCTTAACGTTCCTTTACAAATCCCTTAACTTTTTATTACGATATGATTCTACAATTTGCATCGTCACCTATAAACTTAACGACTATGTTAAAGAATTTTACTATTGCATTGTTTTTATCGGCATTCGCCACATTTTCTACTACACACAGTTATGCACAGGCCAAGATTGCCTATATCAATATGCAGCAATTGGTAACAGGCATGCCAGAAGCCAAACGTGCATACGATACATTACAGGTTTATCAGCAGGAGCTGGCCAAAGACGGGCAGGCGCTCATCACAGAATTTCAGCAGATGGCAACAAAGTTCCAGGAAGATGAAGCTACCTTAAAACCAGACATGAAGGAGATCCGGCTTAAACAACTGGAAACGGCAAAATCCAATATTGAGGAATACAGAATGCGTATGGAACAGAAGATCGGCGCCCGTGAACAGGAACTTACAGCTCCTATTCTTGCAAAGGCAAAAAAAGCGGTATCTGATCTGGCAACAGAGAAAGGATTTGTTTGTGTACTGGATAACTCAAAAGAGATCATTATAACCGCCACCTGCGAGGACCTGCTACCGGCAGCCAGACAGAAACTGGGTATCAAATAGTTGTTTGTGTTAGTTAATAAGAAAAGGGCTGCCTCATTTTTGAAGCAGCCCCTTTTGTTTTATAAAGTATCATTTAGAATCCGTATCTGATACCGATCTGTATCTGCCATGGATTTCCTGATGGAGTGATCACACCAGAGTTCACAGCTACATTATACTTGTAGGTAGAAGCAACGTTGTCAAAACCTCCAAGTGAATAAATGTTCTGTTTGCCCAATGTTTTGATAGCACCCCATTCTTTGTTCAGCATGTTGGCCACATTGAAGAAATCGCCGGACAATTCTATATACTGTGATTTGTAAGTCTTGATCTTTTTGCCTATTCTCAAGTCCCAGGTGCCATAGAAACCATTCACACCGCCGTTCCTTTCAGCTATCTTACCACTGCTTTTCTTAATGTAATCTTTAATGCTCTCGGAAGCCAGCGGATTATCCAGGATAGACTGAATACCCTTACGGATCTTCTCCGGAACGTTCTGGTCTTTCACATCAAAAACATAAGCCAGGTCATTGGAGTTTACGAAATCACCATTCACATTACCACCCACCGCCAGTGAGTAACGCGTACCGCCGATACCGGAGTAACGAACACCCACATTGATACCCCAGAAGCTAGGCAGTGTTCCATAGAAAACCACTTTATGACGGAACTGACCATCAGAATAAGACATTGTACGCAGGTCACGCGGATCATCCTTTACCATCAGAGACAATGTCGCAGTATTGGCCACATCGCCGTTGTAAGAAGTATTGTCCTTTGCATCATTCCAAGTATAACTGAAAGACACCTCACCATCTCTCCAGTAGCGGTAAGTACCGTCTACAACAAAAGCAAACTGGTTCACCTTACCTTCACTGTTCAACTCAAGTACACGCCCCACGCGGTCGCTCTTACGGCCTTTCATCCAGTCAGTAGCACCATTGGAGGTAGCAATTGTACTGGCAGGAACATATACACCACGGTTCCCTTCATTCGCCAAACGGAAGAACGGCTGATCGGCCATATTACGGTCAACATACATATAGTTGTTACGCGCAATGGTTGCAAAACCGGTAATACCCATTTTGAAGCGGTCGGAGAAGAAATGGCTGTAAGAGATATTTGCTTTGTAAACAACAGGGATCCTTGCGTCCTTACCATTCATATTGATGGTACCCTGACGAGGTAATCCCAATTCATCGAACAACTCTTTACCTGGTGCTGAAGCCGGGTTCTTACGGTACTCAACGAAGTTAGGAGTAGGTACGTTAGCACCCTGAACATCCACTGTGAGCACCTTCGTACCATCAAACAGCATGTTGTTGATCATTGCATAGTTGTTGATGTCAGAGCCGAAAATAGCTGCCCCGAAACGCAGGTAATCAGTATGTTTTTCATTGATATCCCAATTGAACTGCAGGCGTGGCTGCACCTGGAAAGTAGTTAATGAGTTATCAGTACGTAATCCCAGGTCCTGGTATACTGTTTCATTGAAGTTAGGCTTGTTCAGATAAGTAGTATAATCAGCGCGGATACCGGCGATCATTTCAAACCCACGGAACAGCTTTGTCTGCATCTGTGCGTACAATGCGCCACTGATGATGTTCTGCTTAACACTCGGATCATCCGCTAATGCTACCTCACGCGCATAACGGTAAGGTTTCATATTGTTGAAGTTATCCATACCCGTAAAATAGAACCGGCCGTTCATTTCACTACCATATAAAGAGTTCATATGGCTGTACATGATGTCAGTACCAAAAGTAAAGTTCGCCTTATTTGTGCTGAAATAGACGTTATCGATCAACTGTACGACGTGGTTGTAGAAATGTTCTGGAGAGTAACGTTGGCCGCCTAACTGAATGGTCTGATATACCGTATCGGTACCCATTACAGATTGTACACGCTCTACAATGCCGCGCGGGATGTTCGCCGAGGGCAACTGATCTCCCGGAGAGCTTTCTTCGAACGTATATAAGTGCTGCACTTTCAGTTCGTTCGTTAACCGCGGATTCAACACCGTACGTAATGTAGCCAGGATGCTATTATTAACAGCTTTGGCATTTGCGTATACTTCGTACAGGTTGATAGGGCTATTGTCATCACGACCTAACGGCGCGCGGTCACTGATATAGTTATCACGCAATGTCAGCAGGCTCTTATCACTCAGCTGCCAGTCAATACGTGCGAAAATAGCGTCCGTACCTCTTTTCTTATCGAATGATCCGAACTGTGGTGCATTAGAAACGCCATACTTCCCACGTGCGATTGCCAGGAAATTATCCAGGGTAGCCTGTGTCACGTTCAGACGTTTCTCATCGGCGGGCGACTGAATATCTGCAAGCTGTAAAGGACGGGCGTCTGCCTGACGGTCCCAGGCTACAAAGAAATGGGCCTTGTCCTTAATGATTGGCCCGCCTAAAGTGAACCCAAACTGTTTGGTAGAGAAATCATTTATACGTTTATTACCACGGATGTCGTAGTTGCTGGCTAACTGATCGCCTCTATAATAAAGAAAAGCGCTACCGGAGAAAGTATTAGTACCAGCCTTTGTTACGGTACTGATAGTACCGCCACCGCTACGTCCGAACGTAACATCATACTGGTTAGTCACTACTTTAAACTCCCTGATCGCTTCCATAGACAGCGCGTACGGTCCGCCGATACGGGTATTTGTACCACTGCTGGACGTCGGGTTTTTAGCACTGGTACCATCAATAGTGATATTCGTAGAAGAACCAAGCTGGCCTGCCAGATTACTGCCATTACTTAACGGAGAAAGATCTATCAGAGAAGAGAAGTTACGGCCGTTAACAGGCAATCGTGCGATGTCACGTGCCGTTACAGTCGTTGCCGCTCCGAAGTTCTCCGTCTTGTTCTTAAGTCCACTACCACTTACAGTGATCTCATTCATGCTGACAGCAGAAGACTTCATTTCAACATTCACCTTTACCAGGTCGCCCTGGTTCAGTGAATATCCTGTACGTTTCTGTTCGCTATAGCCAACAAAGGATATGGTAATGGTGTAAGGTCCTCCCAGGGGCAATTCCTTCAGCGAGAATTCACCTTTGGTATTGGTAACGGTTCTGCTACTGAAACCAGTAGACTCATTCCTGACAAGGACAGATGCCCCCGGAATAAGTTGTTTGCTTTCATCAGTAACAACGCCTGTAATAGAGGCCTGGGTTGTCTGCGCGGATAGTTGTGAGCGGGTAAAACAACACAACAATAGCAAAAGGATGCTAATACATATAGGTTTCATAAGCGCGAAAATATAGTCGGGTACAAATCAATGCAACACAATGGCAGGATGTTAACGTAGATTTCATATTACGCAGCCATCACTTGCGCGTCCATTCCTCATGAATAGGATCTCCTTTTGAACTCTTACCACTATGATCCCATGTATTACCATTTAATGACCCCTTAAAACTTAAAGAAGCACCTACCCTGCTGTTGTCTCTTGAAAAGAATTCTATGTTCTCTGTATATACACCGTTTTCAAAAGTATAAGTTCCTCCACCCGTGCCAAAGAACTCACCGGTTTTGGTATTCATTGCTATCCACTGGAATTTTGTACCGGTAAGGATCTTGATCGTCTTTCTGTCACCGGGTTTCATCTCAGTCATTTTTCCATTCGCTTCCCTGCCTGTTATCTGCCATACACCGGTCATCTGGCTGTTGCCGTTATCTACTCTATTCCAGGTTGTTGTGTTACCATCAAATGTGGTGGTGAGTTGGTCTTCATTGAACTCAGCAGTGGATGCAAATTGTTTCCCCACCTTTGATGGGTCTGCCGAGTTAAACTCTATATTAAGCATACCGCCGTTATCAGAAGAATACCAGGTCCCTCCCTGCGTGGATTTAAAACCACTATTATCATACACCGCAATACTGAAATATCCCGGAGTGACCAACAGTAAAGAGGTAGTACCACCGGCGGTGGATTTCCATGCGCCAAGAACTTCTGACTGGGCCTTTGACTGGGAAACCGTTGCAATAGCAAACAGGACGATGAAGAAGAGTTTGGTGAGTGTTTTCATAACTTGGTGGATTTATAATGTAAATATAAGGGATAAGATGGGGGTATGAAAAATCAATATCGTTGACCTCTATCCGATGTATGCAGATGAAGTTGAACGCTATGAAGAATTGGATTAAAGCATTCCGGCATCACCCGGACTTGATAATTACAGCGTGAGCAGGAAGCGGATATTGAAGCCCTGACCAGAATTATTATATACAAAACAGCCTCAGGATCGTAGCTGTTTTTCATATAGATTGTTCAGGGCATGCGGCATTTGCTTCTGCCCTACTTTAACAAAACCGGCGTTTTCATAGTAAGCACAGAGCCATTTGTTGGCAGCATTACAATCAAGTCGCAGGAGGTTTATGCCTTTTGTCAGTAAATATTTCTCAACATATTTCATCATCACCTGCCCCAGTTCCTGCCCTGCAAATTCTTTTCTTACCACAAGAGAATGGATATAGCCGGCTTTATTCTCCTGGACGCCCCAGTAAAGTATGTCCTCTTCTGAAAGCCGGAACATACCGACGCTCCTTCCGGATTCATTTTCGACAAAGTAGAACTCTCCGTTAGCAAAACCATCATGGATCCATTTAACCTGGTCCTCTCCAGGGTTCAGCCAGATGCTCCATTGATCCAGCCCTTTTTGCCTTATTGCCTCCGCCGCTTCTTTTAACATTACCAGTGCGATGTCTATCTCCCCAGCAGCCGCTTGTCTGTATAGCAATTCCATTATTCTTCTCTTTTGGTGCAAAAATACACATCCGGGGACACTCTGCGTTACTAATTTTGGACATCAGTAATGCAGATAAATGGGGCGTTTTTCTCCTCTAAACAGGTATACAGGGCATGTATATCCATTTTCTTCTTTTCATGTAAATACCGGCCGTTATAATGTCAGGAAATTGCCGTCCTTCAGGACGAACTTAAGGGCATAAATAAAAGTGGGGTAATCTCGATAGATATATTCCCGGTAAAGGCATTTCCACCAGATAGTACACTGATAGTCAGCTGTTTCCGGAAGAGAGAAAATAAGCTTATTAAAATTTTTAAAAATGAAATTTATCATTACATTTGCATCCCGTCGTGAAAAACCGGCGGTACCGGTTCGGGACGTGGCGCAGCCCGGTAGCGCACTTGCATGGGGTGCAAGGGGTCGCTAGTTCGAATCTAGTCGTCCCGACTTTGTTGAAAGCCTTTAACTTATCAATAGTTAAAGGCTTTTTCATTATGCATAATTACAGCAGGTCTTAACTGCTCATACAGGATGTACGGAAAGATCACCTAAAACTTACGAACTACTATGAAAGAATTGTTTATCAGGAAACGGCTTCTTATTACACTTTTCGTTGCAGCTGCTTTATCAACATCTTGCGAAAAGGATAAAGAACAAGGCCCTAACGGACTCCAAAGCCTGGTTGACATCGAACAAAACGCGCCGGGAGAAAAATGCCCCAATGGAGGCATCACTGTTAAAAATGGCATTGATAAAAACAGGAACAATATACTTGATGGCGAAGAAATTCAAGATACAAAGTATGTTTGTAATGGTTCCAATGCCAATACAGATAAACAGGTTGTCCTCTCTGCATATCTAGGAGGCAATTTGTCGTTTAATGATCCAAATGGCACCATACTTCCGGCTTTCCCTTCCTTTAGTAAAAGTGACTATCAGAATGTAGACTCAATTATTTTCATGGCAGTTGCCTTGACATCGGGTAGCCCGATTCCGGCAAAGGTAGAGTTATACGACATGACAAATAGTAAGGCTATAGAAAACAGTAGCATTATTGCTCCCGAACGTTACCCTGGCATTTTAAGACGAACAGGGAATTTGTACACGCAACTACCTTCCGACAAAGTGGATATGGGCTTGAAAATAGGTCCTGATTCAGCAGGTGAAAATGCAAACGCTTCTGTGGGTATGGCTTATTTAATTATTTATAAGAAATAGGTCCATACAAGCAAAATGCTCCGCAAGTTATATTGAAAATCAATACATTGAAGTACTTCCAGATCGGATAGACGTCACGACAAAATTAAAAGCTCTATAGTTAGGACTGTAGGGCTTTTTTGTTTGTGTATCATTTTGGAATAATTGTCTTGTTAACGGACCACGTTGAAAACTTAGGGGAATCTCTGTGATTAAATTAAACAGCAAAAAATAAAAAGAGCAACAACTATAGGTCAACAGGAAAAGTCATAGCTACACCCGTCCACTTTTAACGTGGAAACAACACATGTCAAAGTAATCCGCCATCGTCAACAAATTGAAGCATATTCGAGAATATGCAGACAGAACTCCCATCCAGGAAGAATTTGTAAACGGGTAACGTTTCTTATGTAATCAGCAATTCCTTCACCGTTGCAATTCCCACCAAACTTCTCGCTATCACAATGACTTTACTGCCTGGAGGCAACGCGGTGATCTTATAATGCCAATCAATCCCGTTCCAGCCTGAAAATGCACGCCCACTCTCGGTAATAACACCGTCAGCGTCTATTACCCTTACCTCCACTTCCGCTACCCGGAACTCATTTTGCGCAGTCACTACAACCTCCTCATCTTCTAACTTTATATTCTGGATCTCAGGACTGCGGTAAGCATCCTTCACTGCCATATTATAGGCATTTTGACCTGGCCCTGCCAGTGACTGGTAGTAAGCCTTTACCTGCGGATCTTCCAGCATTACCTGCGCACGCATCGAAGCAATAGTCATCTTATGCCTCGCCTCCAGCTGCTTTTGTGTAGGCTTTTTCTTTGAAGGGCCGCGTTTTTTCGCCATAATGATCTGCCCGTTCCTTTCGTAGATCGTGATTTGCTTGCCGAGAGTGCCCCGTACAAGTTGCATGAGGATATTGTCTTTAACAATGGCCATAAAAAGGTCGTTTTGAGGTTATAATTACAAGTTTACTGTATCGCTTCTCTAAGGTACGTATAACTAATCTAAAATGTCATTAAAAGGTCATCTAAAGGTCACTTCAATATCGATTTGATATATAAATACCCTTTTAATATCCTTTTAGTACACTTTTAATAAGCCGATATCATGCCTAAAGGTAGCTTACCTAACTTTCCAGAAAGGATTAACCGTGCTTACGTAGTCTTATTGTGTGGCGTAATGACTACCTGATCGCCAAATGATCCGGTTCAGGAATTCGATACGAGGGGTAACGGGTGTAGAATTTCCCCTGTTTGAATATTCTGAAGCTTATGCTGAGCACACAAATACCTCAACTTTTCAACCTGATACTTATTTCGTCTATATATACTTAAAACCGAAATATTTATCCTAAAATTCTATTTTAGCAGGAAAATATAATCTTAGATGTCAGCTCGTCAGTCAAATACAACGCATACTATTAAAGCCCCTTCTGCTGCCAGACGATTTCACGCACTTGACAGCTTTCGTGGTATCTGCGCAGTATTTGTCGTTCTCTTTCATACCCGCATCTTACACAGCTTTTCAGAATACTCCTTTTTTAGGAATGGGCATCGCTTTGTCGAATTTTTCTTCATACTGAGTGGCTTTGTAATGTGTTACACCTACGGTGAAGCGAAGTTTAACAGGGAGAAAATGAAAGACTTCATGATAGGCAGAACATTCAGGCTGTACCCTATGCATATCCTAATGCTTCTATTTTTTCTGGGGCTGGAACTATTTAAATTATACGGTTCTTCCAAAGGTATGGTATTTGACAAGGAACCGTTCACGGATCAACAGGCCCCCGGCCAGATCCTTCCAAATCTATTATTAATTCACGCATGGATTCCTGGTATAAGCTCAAATTCATTTAATTATGTTTCATGGAGTATCAGCATAGAGTTTTATCTGTACGTGATTTTTGGATTGGTGCTGATGTTTATCCCGGCGAGGCAAAAGCTCGCTTTTGCAGTCATATCCCTCACTGCGTTGACGGCATTATTCCTACACATTAATATACCAACATATGAAGCATTACGGGGTCTGTTCTGTTTTTTTGCAGGATGCTTCCTCTTCTTTATATACAAGAAAACCGAGGCTGCTGTTCTAAATAAAATGTTATTTACGCTATTAGAATGTTTGGCTATTACCTCTGTTGTTTTAATTACACTGGCCAACATTGAAAATAAGAACATTTATATCTCCCTGATATTTGCATTTACTATACTGGTTTTTGCATTTGAGAAGGGTTCACTTTCCGATCTTTTAAAAGCCAGGCCTTTCCTCTTTTTAGGCCAGCTATCTTATTCAATCTATATCATTCATGCAGGTATTCTTGCAGCCCTGATGCCAGTTATTACAATGGCAGGAAAAGTCCTGCATAAGAACTTAATTACTATCACTGATAACGGATCGGAAAAAATAAGGTTTGTTACCAGTCACAATGTCTACATCGATAATATATTCACGTTGGTGATTTTGGGACTCACTATAACTATCTCCTACTTTACATATACATATGTAGAGGTAAGATTCATCGCACTTGGCAAGAAATACAGGGCCAAAGTCCGTTCATCCGGGAAGGTAAACAGGACATCGCTTGTCTGAACCTGAAAATCATTTAGCTGATCACTTTGACACCATTCCAGAACGCTATATATCCTTTAATGCTTTCGGCAGCAGTTTTGGTATCGGGATAATACCATGCTGCATCTTCTGCTTTTTCTCCGTTTACAATTACATGATAATACGAGGCCACACCTTTCCACGGACAAACCGTATGCATGTTAGATACTGACAAGAACTCGCTTTTAACTGATTCGGGAGGAAAATAGTGGTTTCCTTCAACAACTATAGTATCGTCACTTTCTGCAATCACCTGATGGTTATAAACAGCTTTCATTAGCGCAAATTTTTAGAACGAAATTTAGAGTACTAAAGTAAATGATTTGATCTCGGTACACATTGATAAATGTCACAGAAGCCGGATGTTACTGGCAGATGTAATATTTATCACGCCGGACTGACTTTACAACAAAATGTCCCTTTTGTCCATTTACCGGCCTTGTTATATAGGTTAATTTTATCTCAATAAATGAGCCAAGTAGAGTTTATGCAAAATAAAAAATGAGCAAGACCTCAATAGTGGACCTGGAAATGACGACACGGAGAACATGGAGCTCTTTTACTTAAGCTAATCAGCTATCCCGAATTAATGTCCGAGAGTATATTAGATTATTTTGAAAATTATATCAGAACCTATAGCTTATTTTCAGATAAGGAGATTGCATTTATTAAATCGCAGGCAATACCCAAGCAGCTTAATAAGAAGCAATACTTATTGCGTGAGGGAAATATATGTAGGTATCACACACTCGTATGCAGCGGATGCCTTCGGTCATATCGGATCGGCAACAATGGTAACGAGCACATCTTCAGTCTTTCACCAGCCAATCATTGGGTAAGCGACCGCGTAAGTCTTTTATCCGGCACACCTTCAAATGAATTTATAGATGCGCTGGAGGATAGCACTATCATACAATTTTCGGTAGACAGCTTCAAAACACTTTTAAGAGAGATACCAAATTTCGATAAACTATATGCGAAAATTATCACGGACGAATATAATACAAACAGGGACAGAATATATATGATGCTCAGTCATCAGGCAGAAGAACGATACCGGCAATTTATCCGATCCTTTCCGCAATTGCATCACCGCCTCCCTATGTTTATGATCGCTTCATATCTTGGCATATCAAGGGAAACACTAGCCAGGATACGCAGCAACATGGTTAATCAATAATGTTTGTTATCTACAGCATGAGGTTCGGGGAAGCGGCTAAACCCACTATGTGCACGGGCTCGTATTGAAATTTACAAACCGTTCGGAGTGATTGATTATGAATTGACATCGACCCTCAACGATTTACGATATACCTCCGGAGACACAGTAGCATGCGTCTTAAAAAAACGGCTAAAATAGGCTACGTCATTAAATCCAAGATCGAAAGCAATTTGTTTTATTGGTTTATCACTTAAATATAATTCATGTTTGGCTTGTGTTATTAAGCGCTCTGAAATTATCTCGCCAATAGTCCTTCCGAGATATTGCTTAGCCATACGATTCAGCGTTTTGACAGTAACGTTCAATAGCTTTGCATAGTCTGCCGGCCGGTGTTTGTACTGAAAGTGTGCTTCAACTGCATTGATCAATTCCCGGGTAACATAATGCCCCTCTGAAAGTGATGCTGAATGAATGATACCTCTTTCTTTTTTTATCCGTGAGGCATAGATCATGAATATTTTCACCCAGGAAATCGCAATGTCGTAACGACCTAAACGGTCGTCGTTAAGCTCTGAAAGGAGTTGATCCAAGGGATGCAGCAGTTGGGCCATTTCCTCATTACTGATTTTTATCAAAGGAATTTCACCAACACTCTTAAACAGCACCTGCTTGCTCGTCAATTCCACATCGTATTTATGGTTCCAGAAAAAATCAGGATGGAACCGAAGTAATATTCCGTCAAGCGGGCCATCTGACTCGATTTGAAAAGGTTGGTATATGGGGAATCTGATCAAGCAATTTTCAGAGAACTCATACCTGGCCGTATCAAAAGTCAATTGCCCCTTTCCTTTCTTAATTAAAATGATCTTATAGCAGTTAAAGCTTTTCAGACTTCTAAAATACTCGTCGTCATTAAGCTGTATCAGTTTAAATGCCAACACATTGGTTTGGGGATTTACCAATTCAATTTTTAATTGTTCGTTCATCATTCAACAATTTCATTCATTGCCATTTGCCTGGCAATGATATATGTGCTTCGATAAATTCAAAGGTTTTGCGGATGCAGAGAAATAATAATTTTCCCTTATGCTGTATATAAGCGTTATAGTATACTGCAGTTCTGTAGTTGTTGTATATGTGCCGTTTGGAAAGGCTGTAAATCTGATTGGAGTAGCCTTACCAGCTTCTGATTTATCCTCCGCAAATCCGAAAGATCATTACATTACCAACATAGGAAAAATGGAATATGTCCATCCCAAAAACGGGCGTACATACTCCATCTTTTCTACTGTTTTAAGAAGATGGAAACGATAATCGACGGGAGGCATACACCTCAGGGTCCCGGATTCTAAGGACGAACGCGGATGATCGTTTTCCCGTTTGGACGGTTGCTGGAATTGTAGGTCGCAACGGCGTCATTGAGGCTGGCTATATTGCCAATACTAGCCCGCAGAAGTCCCTCACGCACTCTTTGTACGATCTCAGTCAATTGACCTGGATTTGCTTCGACCACAAAGTCGATTGCCGACCCATTGACAGGCTGAGCTTCAGTCGGCCCTGCGATGGTCACCAGCCTTCCTCCGGACCTTATCACGCTTGCGGACTGCATGGCGATATCCCCGCCGAAGATATCGAAGACTAAATCCACTTTGCCGATGTCCTGTAGCTTTTCGTTTTCAAGGTCGATGTACTCATGTGCACCGAAATCGAGCGCTGTCTGGCGACCGCCTGCACGGCCTGTGCCGATGACATATGCACCGGCAGCACGTGCTAACTGGGATGCCATTGAACCCACTATGCCGGCCGCGCCATGTACAAGGACAGTCTGACCTGCCTGGAGACGTCCATGATCAAACAATCCCTGCCATGCGGTCAGACCAGGCATCACAAGAGCCGCGCCAACTGAAAAATCTACATCTGCCGGCAATGGTGACAGGTTACGTGCCTCAACGGCTACATATTCCGCCAGGGTGCCGTCGCGATACCAATCTGTAAGGCCGAATACGCGCTGTCCTACAAACAGCCCTGTCGTTCCATAACCGAGGGCGGTAACTACACCAGCCACCTCATGGCCAGGAATAGAGGGATTCCGGTCGCGGCCTGACCTGTCGGTCCAGGTAGATGGCCATGTAATTTCATCCCCGGTAATACTGGATGCGTGAACCTGAACAACTACATCATTTATCGCTGCCTCCGGCTCCGGACGTTCTACTAATTTCATTCCGGCTACTCCGGCTGTCTGGTCAGTTACAATAATTGCTTTCATAACACACCTCCTTTTTTGTTGTTGACATATAGTGTTGTTTTCAGTATGATTTTAATCTATAAAGTCACAATGATATCTTAACGTTGGTCTAAAATTAGAGCTAAATTTAGTTACCTTAGGGAGCCAATTTCTAAATATATAGGGGTCCAATTATGATTGAAAAATTTCTTGAACTTTCATTTAAAAAAGGCGACGATTATAGTCCTCTCTACAGGCAATTGGAATCTGAAATTGTTCAACTCATCTGCCATGGAATTCTGAAACCAGGACAGGCACTTCCCCCATCACGTGAACTTGCGCTGAGCCTGCAGCTTAACCGCAAAACAGTAGTAGCGACCTATGAGGAACTGAATGCACAAGGCTGGGTGGAAACAAGAGAAAGAAGTGGTGTTTATGTGTCCAGCCGCCTCCCTGATACTTCAACACGTACAATTAATCAACACAGCAAAAAAATATTACGGAGCAGACACCCCGCTTATCCACTGATAAACCGACCTTCTGATATAACTACGAAAACAGATCCAAATACGGAACTCAATCTTCCGGGAATGCCGGCGCCCCTGTATAAAATCGACGACGGTTTTCCTGATCCCAGAATCGCCCCTATCGAGGAACTGGTACGAGAGTACAGAAGATTCGGAAAGGGCCGTTTAGGAAATCAATTTCTTATGTATGGACCAGAGTATGGTTCCTATCGTCTCAGGGTCGAGCTTGCTAATTTTCTCAACAAGACCAGAGGACTGCAGATCACCGAAAAAGAAATATTGATAACGAAAGGGACGCAGATGGCCATTTATTTAACTACACAGTTGCTTATCCGTCCCGGTGACAGCGTATTTGTACCAGAACCCGGTTACAGGGACGCAAATCAAACCTTTAAGCTCGCAGGAGCAAATCTGACATTTATTCCTGTAGATGAAGACGGCATGGATGTAGACACGATTGAGCAATTATGTAAAAGGGCAGTGCCGAGGATGATCTATATTATACCTCATCACCACCGGCCGACCACTGTTACGCTGAGTGCAGAACGACGTATGCGACTTATGAACCTTGCCCACGAGTACGGATTTGCATTGCTTGAAGACGACTATGATTTCGATTATCATTTTTCAAGCAATCCTCTTTTACCTCTGGCTAGTCTGGATACCGGCGGACATATTATTTATGTAGGCTCTTTTTGCAAAAGCATTGCACCTGGCATTCGAATCGGGTTCATAGTGGCTCCCGAAGTGGTAATAAACGAAGCTGCCGCCATTCGCAAGTTAATAGACCGGCAAGGTGAACAATTACTGGAAGAAGCGACGGCCGAACTTTTAAGTACCGGTGACATTTCCCGGCACCTCAAAAAGTCACATAAGGTTTATCAGGAACGGTTAGAAAATACTTGCCGGCTGCTTCGTGAACAACTGGGAGAATATTTAACGTTTACGCAGCCGAACGGCGGACTGGCCATCTGGGCCGCTTACAGAAAGGACATAAGTGGCAGAGCAGTTGCGCTGAATGCCGGAAAGTTAGGATTAAAGATCAGTGACGGCAGTAATTATTTTTTTCAGCCAGATACTTACAGGCCAAATGATTTCATACGTATAGGCTATTGCTCTTTAGATGAAAAAGAAATGGCAGATGCAATTGATATATGGAAAAAGGCGCTCACTCCATTTGCCGGAAAACAATAGGAAAAATTACAAACTATATTTGTCATCATTCAGCAGCGCCCCTACCCTTTCTTGTAATACTTTTATCAGACTTTCCTTAAACCATGTGTTCTTCTTTTGCCAGATGTTGTTCCTCGGCGATGGGTGCGGTAATGGGATATAATCTGGCAGGTAGTCGTTGTAGCTTTTTACTGTCTCCGTTAAAGTACTCTTAGCAGCATTTTTCAAATAATAGTTCTGCGCATATTGCCCGATCAATAAGGTCAATTTTATCTCTGTCATTGATGTTAAAAGCTGCTGATGCCATAAGGGCGCGCATTCTGGTCTTGGCGGCAAATCGCCTGATTTTCCGCTGCCTGGGAAACAGAAGCCCATTGGGATAAGCCCAAAGACCTTTTCGTTGTAAAACGTTTGTTTATCGACGCCCAACCATTCTCTTAAATTATTACCGCTGGCATCGTCCCACGGAATACCACTATCCTGAACTTTTCGGCCTGGAGCCTGCCCTATTATTACAATCTTCGAAACCGTGCTCGCCTGAATAATCGGTCTGGGAACGTTAGGCAAAAAATCTTTGCAAACAGTGCAACTTCTGATTTTCGAAAGTATTATGTCCATTTTACAAATGCATAAAAACACTTGAAGTCGATGCCTCAAGTGTTTTCCCTTAGTTTAAAATTATCGAAATAGTTAGAAATAGCCTACTCCGGATCTTGCAAAAATAGCAGCATTTCGACTTTTATTCCGTGGCTCGATCGCCATTGGCGGTGGACCCGCCAGACGGACTATCGCACGGCCGTTCCCTGATTATTGTCGATAAAGTACCGCCAGAAGCCATCCTCACCCCGGCGCACGATATCGCATGCCGAGCCTGCGAGTTGCACTTGGTTGCCGTCGGAATCCTTGCCCGCAATAGACCAGTCCACCACTATCTGAGCGATATCCCCCGCAACGAACACGTGACGCACAGTTGCTGCCAGTGGCAGGCCGAGTTTGAGATCACGATCAAGTCGTGCGGCGATCGCTGCGCGATCAGTTAAGAGCCGGCCGTCGTTTTCGACGAACACAGAGTGCGGATCATGCAACGCCATCATCGCATCGACGTTCCCGAAGTTAAATCGCTCAATAAGCGAAGGAATGACACCCTCGGGTCCGGTAGGAAGCGGAAAGGATTCAGGTCTTAATTTCATCTGTTTAATATTTAGCGTTATATAAAGTCATCTACCATCACCTTTGCAATTCCTATAATATGGCATTCATAAAGCTGATTTTACGCAACAACAAGTCGACACTCACCCAGGTTCCTGTTATAGAACAGTTAATTGATTTTCCTGCCTCCCTCGTGTTTGAAGTGAAGCTAATAGCAGGCTGGCGAAGCTGACCGGGAAAACGGAATAATCAAATGGCGACCGGTAGCCAGTAAAGAAAAGCATACTGAGCGCAAATACCAACGTAAGCGCGAAGCTACCATAAGCGGCGAGTTTGATCTTATAACCAATAATAAGCAACACGCCAATTAACCCTTCGCCAATAGTAGCTATCAAGCCAAAGACCGAAGCTATTTTGGGAGAAAAGTAAGGCATCAAATTATTCGCGTAAACGGCAAAATTGGCCCAATTCCCCCATGATACATTAGCACTGCCCGGTGTGCCTAAAATGCCAATACGATCCAGTACCGGTAGTATGAAGCCGGCTCCTAATGAGATACGTAACAGTATTTGTGCAGTTGGAAAAACCCTTTTCATCATGGATCTTATCATTAATTGACACTATGTATATCAGGGATGCGTGATTGCCTTACGGTCCATC
Organism: Chitinophaga sp. S165; assembly: GCF_003182155.1. GTDB lineage: Bacteria > Bacteroidota > Bacteroidia > Chitinophagales > Chitinophagaceae > Chitinophaga. The sequence goes on along the minus strand of NZ_QGTG01000003.1, from coordinate 650,665 downwards.
AACACAAGCATTTCTCTTGCAAAGGACGCAAGGAGTCTTCTGCTTTTAAGTGACATTAGTCACAAAAAAAAGAAAAAATTAATGTTACATGTTGGGAGTTTTAACTCCATAATAGCCATACAAAGGATTATCATTCTATTCTGTGACAAATGTCACTTTAAACGAGTCCGCCATTTTTCACTTTTGCTTATTCGAACGCATCATAGGGTGGCAATATCAGCAACATGACTGTAACGGAAAGTAACCAGTTCTGTAAAAAGCTGGTCATAAAAAATGGCGAAAAGCCGGATTATGAACGGTTACGTTCACAAATAAAGAAGTCTAAAATCAATTAGTTCAATACAAGTATTATTCATGCAAAAAAAATAAAACAATGAACAAGAATCTGAAAGAATTATCAAACGACATGAATAAAATGGTAACCAGTGGTCAACTTATTGACGCTGCGGAAAAGTATTACGCCTCCAATATCCAGACCATTGAATTTGACGGAAGAATTACTGATGGCAAGCAGATGGCGATGCAGAAGCTAACCGAATTTGTCGGCTCCATTCAAAAGGTAAATGAGATTACGCTTCTCCGGTCCATCACCGACGACAATGTATCTTTTTCCGAATACATTTTAGATTTTGACATGAAGGATGGAAGCAATATCTACCTGCACGAAATTGTCCGTTCGCTATGGGAAAACGATCAGGTTGTAGAAGAACGATATTTTAAAGGATAGCAACAAGAGCTAATAATATCAAAACCAGGTGATCATTATTCATACGATACCGTACTAGCTAATAAAGAGACCAGATGGATAAAATTACTTTAAAGGCGAAACTCATAAAGGCTCACCAGGAAACCCTTCAGCGCCTGAAGGATGAATATGCCAGCTATCAAAGCGATGGTGATCTGAATCTTGAGGACGTCCGTGATGCTGACGACAATTCACACAGAGAGCAGACCGAAGAATTTTTACAAGCAATGGAAAGGCAAATCCATCAGCGGGAGAACGAAATCAAGCAGCTCCGTGACTTAGATTTCAGTAGCAAAGACGCTGTAACGAAAGGCGCTGTTGCATTGGTCAATGGCGATTATTATATTATAGGAATACCTGCGTGCCAGTTTGACCTTGACGGAAAACATTTCGTTGCAATGTCACCCGAGGCACCGTTTTATCGGAAACTCATGGATAGAAAAGAGAACGACTCATTCGTTTTCAATGACAAGATGTATACGGTCGAATCAATTTTTTAACCTTAAAGTTTCAATGATGCTCAAATGGCTTGACGTGATAAAGTTTGCCAATAACGGCAATCCAGCTCCTGATAAAAGAGTGGAAAAGACACAAGAAGAGTGGAAAGCAATTCTTACCCCCTGGCAGTTTAATATAACCCGGTTGAAGGGCACAGAGCGTCCATTCAGCTCTGACCTCTGTTCTTATTTCGAACCTGGAAGATATGCCTGTATCTGTTGCGATACAGAACTTTTTGATGCTGACACAAAGTTCGAAAGCAGAACAGGTTGGCCTTCATTCACTCAGCCTATAAAGGAAAATGCGATCGCCTATCGTAAAGATAACACTTTGGGGATGCTGCGTATTGAAGCGATATGTAATACATGTGATGCTCATTTGGGGCATGTTTTTCAGGACGGGCCAAAACCCAGTGGCCTTCGTTATTGCATGAATGCAATTTCTCTTAAAAAAATAGATGTCAGTGAAAAGAAAATAGATTTTGGAGGTGGCTGTTTCTGGTGTACCGAGGCTATTTTCCAACAGATTATCGGAGTAACAAAAGTGGAAAGTGGTTACAGTGGCGGAACTGTTATTAACCCAACGTACAGAGAGGTTTGTAGCGGTACTACAGGCCATGCTGAAGTGGTGGAAATCACGTACAACCCAAATGAAATTTCATTTGACGATTTACTGAGAATACATCTGAGCACCCATAATCCCACGACTGTAAACAGGCAGGGCACTGACGAGGGCTCCCAATATCGTAGCATAATCTTTTACAGAACTGAAGAAGAAAAGCAAGCCGCGTTAAGGATTATTGATGAAATGCAAAAATCATATTCGGATATGATTATCACTCAACTGGAAATGTTTGAACATTTCTATAAAGCGGAAGATTCCCACCAGAATTACTATAGCAGGAATCAGGAACGAGGGTATTGCCAGGCAATTATTGATCCGAAACTATCGAAGCTCCGGAATACATACCGTGACAAATTAAAGCAATAACAAAGCCCTCATATATATCCATGTAAGATTGTCATTTGAATGTTCAATTATTTAAAAAACTATATAAAATGGAAAAGATCGAAATGCACGAAGGAGAAAAAGGAATTTCTTTTTTTTCACTAAATGTAGATGGCAAGGAGGTCGGAAGAATGACGGTTAACATTACTCCTGGTATACTAAGAGCAGGGTTTACAAGTATTGGCCTAACTCAGCGAAAAAGTGGATATGGAAGGGTACTGGTAAATGCAGTAACCGATTATGCACGTGAAAACAGTCTGAAAATAATTCCGGAATGCGGCTTTGTCGCTATGATGTTTAACAAATACCCGGAGAAGTATGGAGACATCCGGGCGGAGCGCTAATTGAAATCATCTGTACAAAAATGTTTTAACGGAATCGATCCTGCCGGCACACAAATAAACGCAGGCAATAACTCTTTCTAATTACTATTTTTTATGAACAAGTTTTTAATGCCGGACGAACAAAACGTTTCGGAAACAAACAAAAGAATCTTTGATGAGCTGAAAGACATTTTCGGCAAAGTCCCGAATATCCTATTGGCCTTTACCAGCAGCGAAAACGGCCTTGAGAACTACTTCAATTACTTCATACAAAAGAACTCGTTGACATATCGCGAGCGGGAAGTGATAAACCTCGTCGTAAGCCAGGTCAATCAATGTCCATATTGTCTTAGCGTTCATAGCGCAGTAGCTGAACGTATTGGTTTTAATAATGAACAGATATTGGAGATACGTGCCAACAACGTTCAGTTTGATCATAACTTGAAAGCTATTGCAGCTTTGGCACATAACATTGCGTTCACAAAAGGGCATATCTCCGGGTCCGTTCTGTTAGACTTCTACGAAGCCGGATATGATCAGGGGCACCTGGTGGACGTTGTACTTGCTGTTGGCAACATCACCACGCTTAATTTATTATATGCAATTACAAACGTCCCTATCGACTTTCCACACGTAACAGTACAAATTTCCTAAGACGAACTAACAATTTTCCAAAATCTGCAGAATATGATACGTAAAAAGCAAACGCTACGTCTGTTCCCGAAAGATATCACTGGAGATCTCGTTAAAGACCGTCAGGAAGTTATCATTAACTGGCGGGCAGGTCAGCTGATACTCGATGAACCTACGTTCAACGGCGGTCACGACATCGGTCCCGATCCGTTTACAACGGTGCTATCCGGACTGATAGGCTGTACATTGACAACACTACGCATGTATGTTAAAGAGAAAGGATGGAACATCACAGACATACATTGTTCGGTAAATATGATCCAACAAACAGAGCCATTCAAGACCTCGATTTTCAGGACGCTCTCGTTTGGTCAGCCTGTGACCGAAGCACAAAAGGAACGGCTGCTTTGGATCGCCATGAATTGTCCTGTTGCAAGGTTGCTGCAAGGGGAGATCAATATAAATACAAAGTTGTCTGACGATCCAGCTGTATCAGCAGGTATGGGAAACTATCCTCCATCGGATGAGGCTTCCACAGATGACACGAAGAAATTTACTGCTTAGTAACGACACCCCGAAAGGATCATACCGACCATCTATGGACTTCGTAACCGGCTGGTGAAACAAAACGCCTAAGATGGTCGGTACCATCAGTTCCCGGCTTATGAGGCCGTTTTTCTAATCCCCCTACCCTACAGATCACTGCCTGATTTTTTCTGCATTCCCCTTAATAAATAAGAGGATACTTTGTTAACTTTAGCCAGACCAAAACCAGTTACTATCAATATAGCACTTAACCAGTGGCTATTATTCCACGTCAGACCTGTCAAACGTACACCTATGTTCCACATGTAGTTCATTTAACCAAAATTCCACCTCGCTTCAAAAATGACCAGCTTTAGTTCATCTTCAATAGCTTATCTGACAGCATTATTCTGCTGCTGCTTTCTAACGTGTATAAAAGCGCAGCGGCCAGCATATATTGATCACACCACTGCCGAGTATATCTTTACCCATGACGAAATAAGTTGGTTGGAAGATCGCTCCGGAACCATGAATTTCAACGAGGTGAGGACCCGGGATGCAGCAGGTGCATTTCAGCCCAATACCAGCTACTATCCAAAGAACTTTAATCCCCGGTCAGTATACTGGTTCAAGGTGCGGGTCATAGTTTCAGATTCCATCGCAAAGAATCAGGGCTTAATCGAATTCTTTGACCAGACTATCGACGAGATAACGCTTTATTTACCTCATGCCGGGGGTCGGTATATAGCGGCCTATTCGGGAGCAGGCAAAAACTTTAGAAACAGGCTTTACCGGCACAAAAATTTCGAGTTCCTTATACCTGATCTCTCTAAGGGTTCTTACGTTTATTATGTGAGGATAAAATCCTTAAACGAAGTCAACTTCATTATGGTTTACCGCACGGTAGAACGGTTCATTAACTACGCGCTGGTCGAATATATAACTTATGGATTGTTCTACGGTATGATACTCGTTTTCTGTTTATACAATCTGCTGATGCTGTTGGCAACCCGTCTCAGTCACTATCTTTATTATGTGCTGTACATTGTAAGCGTTGGTGTCTATGAGATGAGCACAGACGGCATTGCCTTCCAGTTCATATGGCCAGGTATACCGGAATTGAATGAATATATGTATGGCATCTCCCTATATTGCATGAGTATATTCGCACTCATTTTTGCCAGAACGCTGTTACGGGTAAAAAGGCAAAGTCCTCCGCTCTATAAGTTGATCAACTGGATCATCATCATACGTACCATTTATTTTGTGATCTGCGTGTTTATCAAAAGAGAATGGTTCATATATAAATTCCTGGATTTTATACCACTCTTTACTGCATTCCTCTCCGGCTTTGTTATTTGGTGTAAGGGTTTTAAACCTGCACGTTTCTTCGTATTGGGTAATGCCTTCCTTTTTATTGGCGCTATTGTCAAGCTTACAACTGTATTAGGCCTTGTAAAAGGTATTTCGGCTGTACCCGGTCATTACAGTATGGTGCTTGGTTTTGCGATGGAAATGATATTGTTATCCTTTTCTATTGGCGACCAGGTAAGGCTTTTCAGAAAGGAGAAGAAACAGGCGCAGGATGACGCCTTCTATCACATGCAAAATAATCTGAAGCTACAGGCATCCGTCAATCAGCAATTGGAAGAACAGGTAGCAGCGCGCACAAAAGAGCTTGAGCGTCAGTCCAGGGAGATACAAGAACAAGCCCTGGAGATCGCGCGAATGAATCGGCTGCTTGAAAAAGATAATGCTGAACTTAAAACTAATATCGAAAAGATCACCGATGCACGTATTAAATCTGCTGAGCTTACGTTTGAAGAATTCAGTCAGAAATATCCTGATCAGGAAAAATGCTACAGGTTCCTCGCCGATTTAAAATGGAGTAAAGGGTTTGAATGTAGAAAGTGCGGTTATACCAATTACAGCAATGGGCGTAAACCATTCAGCCGCCGGTGTAACAAATGTGCTTATGAAGAATCACCGATGCATGATACCATATTTGAAAACAACAGGATACCGATAAATAAAGCTTTCTACATCGTATATCTGGTATTTACTACCAAAGGAAATATCTCATCGTACCAGATCTCAGAAAAGACTGATATGCGCCAGGGTACTTGTTGGGCATACGCCACGCGTGTAAAAAACCTGCTTGATACGGAGGGCGGTGCTTCTAGAAAGAATAAAAAAGCAAGTTGGACCGATTTGATAATGAAGACATAACAGTCATTATATCCCTTCATTTCAAAATTGAACAAGCGCCCCAATTGCAATTTTCTTCGCGTGTGTAAATGCACCATTAAATTGTGTAGTCTGAACAGCTCCGGATTCAAGGAACAATTCATCTGTACCTGTCCCGGTTTCAGCGCGACTATATGTTCCTGACGTAAATAGTGACAGATAACTTCTGAGACGGAAGGCACATGTTACTGACATCTTAAGATCAAATCCCCTGGCCTCCTGCTTAAAACTGACAGGGTGCTGAAAGGCGTCGATCAGATTCCAGTCTGCAGTGGCCTTATAGTTCATCTGGCTGTATTGCAGCTCTCCTGTTAGTTCTAACCATGAAGTTGCCCTGTAACGGCCGGATAGCCCGCCAGAAATCCCTTTCCAGCTGGTATTATAAGTACATCGGAGATTTCTCTCTCCCGGAATATATTGAGCATGGTTTAGCAGGAATAAAAACTCCCTATTTTCAGCATATCCCACAAAAACGGTGATACGCAATCCGGCACGTTGCAGAAAATTATATCCTCCATAAAAGCGAACAGCCGATAGGCGGCCCTCATCAGCATCCAGTTGTGCCGAATACGTTGGTAATCCACGATCATCATCTGCATAATCAGTATCTGTAGCATTCCCTGCTTTAATGAAGCATTTTGATACTTCACCTGTAATAAACAACCGGTTTGTGACATTAAACCGTCCTCTGGCGTCTAGGGAAGGACCGCTTAACGCATGCCATTTCACTTCAGAAAGTATATTGGGTGATTGTCCGCTTCCATTCCCTGCTATCGACCATCGCAGATCGGCCGTCTGATAACCGCCGGACAATGCTACCTCCATCACGGGCGAGCTGTATTGTGCATTGACAGCTACAAAACTGAACAGAAATATGACATTGAGCAGAAAGGACTTCATATGCATAATTGATTTACCCGCCCGGTACTAAACCAGGGCGGGTAAACTAAGTTTAACAGATTAGATTACTGATTTACGCCGAATGCTTCCCAACCGGATACTGTCGGACGGTTACAGGTCATTGCCTGCGTTCCGTTTTCGGAGCATACATACATGCCATTACTTCCTCTTAGCGATATTTTGCCATCGCCGTTAACCAGCCAATCAAATTTCTCCCAGTCTCCGATAGTAAGGCGATTACAGGTGATAGCTTGCGTCCCGTTCTCTGATGATACATATTTTCCCTGGGAGCGAAGTGCGATCTTACCTCCACCAGCATCAACCACTGTAAAGGTCTCCCATCCTGATGCAGTAGGCCTGTTACAGTTCATTGGCTGCGTGCCGTTCTCGCTGCTTACATACATATTATTAAAGCCCTTCAGGGTAATGTCCTGACCTATAGGAGCGTTCGGAGTAGTAGTCCCTCCAGCCCATTTGAACGTAGCCGCAGCTCCGCCTGGTAAAGAGTAGGTAAAAGACTGGTTACCCCATTTTACTTTAAATGAAACGTTTGATGAACCATTATTAAAGGCAAGCAACACCTTAGAACCATCGCTGTTCTTAAAAGCAGTAGTTTGGATATTTCCTGAACTGTTAGATGAAATACGTACAGCTCCGGGTTGAACGAATTTAGAAACGTGCGCTATGATGTAATATCCAACTCTTCTTGTAATGGTACCTCCGTCGATAGTCACGGCACCCATCGATACATTGCTGCCTCCTGGCGTGTGAGGACCTCCTTGTGAATCGCTCACCAGGTTCCATTCCAACACCGTTTTCGCCCAGTTGTTTATTGATCCGATAACTACATTTTGTATGTGCCATGACAGATCTCCGGAAAAGCTACCGCCTGTAGAAGTATACTGTTCTGTGAAATAAACATTCTTGTTGGTAGCATTCTTTACCGTTGTCATAGCAGAGATATTTCCGCCATACAGGTGAAACGCAGAGCCATCCACATAAGTACTGTTATTCGCTACATATATAGGGAACTCGGTGTTATCACAATTGTGGTCGTAGCAGATTATCTTACAGTTAAAGCCTGCGCCGCGTAATTTAGGACCAATAAAGTCGTTTATCAGTCCCAGTTCGTTTTCTTTGCTCAGCGTCATGCTCGGCTCATTATGAGGATTCAGCGGCTCGTTCTGAGGCGTCAGGGCCCATATTTCGATACCCTGTGCCCTCATAGCATTCATATAATCCAGCCAGTATTGCCCGTAGCTCTCGTAGTTTTCCCCTTTAAGCGTACCTCCAATAAAAGATCCGTTCGTTTTCATCCACCGGGGTGCGGTCCACGGTGTCGCCATTATTTTGATAGCCGGATTGATAGCGAGGATCTTTTTCAATATGGGAATAGTGTAGGTCATGTCCGGACCAGACAAGCTAAATGACGCACCGTCTCGATAGGTGTACGAATAATCACTCAGGTCGGTGGCGCCCACGCCTATGCGGACAACCGAAATGCCTATACCACCCGAAGGACTGAAAAGCTCATTTAATAATGAACTTTGTGCGCTCGCAGATAAATTGCTGATTAACTTGGCACTGGCCTGGGTAAGTGTGTACCCGAACCCATCGATATCCTGATAGGTAGCCCCTTCATTTACTGTAATTGTTGTGCCTCCGGTTCCGGCATCGGGCGCGAATGTAACATTGCCCTGTTGCTGCAGAAGTTGACTCTGGTTACCTGTCGTCATCCAGATACTTACCGATTCATTAGCCCTGGCAGTTGTCATGCTGACATCAGCGTCGTCGGGCTTGTAAATATTCTTTTTACATGCATAAAATGCAATACAAAGCATGCCTGCGGCGGCAAGCCGAAGATAAATTTTCCTCATTTTGTGGATTTTTACTGGTTAAAAATTGGCTGATTTGATTTTTAGTCCGGCAAGGTTTACTAAGTCATAGGTTTTGATGTTTATGGTTACTGGGCACAAATTGATCTTCACAATCCTGGTCTTTGAGGGATATCAGCGCACAGATAATTTGCTCAATATATCAGGATAACAGGTGGTCATTCTGTTCCTGGATGATCAAATTTATCGAAATATAAGTCAATAAAACAAGCAAATATCCTCACAACCAAATGATTATCAACAATACACAGGGCATTTTAATTCACTTAAGTCACATGCTGCAAAAAGAAGTAACTATTGAAAAACATCATTTTAGATTTGGGGATTTCTGGAGCGGTGATGCTTTTAATACACTTAAAAAACATTTAATTTATTCCTTTAGGACTATAAAAGACTGCATCGGAAGCTCACCAGTTGAATCACGTGCGTGGTCTACCGGCCATTTTCCGGCATTAATTGAACCAGAGCAAGAGGTGCTCATCTAATATTTCCATTCATACTTTTTGCGCTTCACTTATGACCTTTCAACCCTAAATTGTATTGATTCAACCAAAATTGTCACTTATGAGAACAACCCTTTTGCTTATCTTAACTTTTATTGTGCAGACTTGCTTTGCCCAGGAAGACGGGTACAAGATGCCACCCAAAGAGATCGCAGATCTGCTACTTGCTAAGCCCGCACCTGCCGTAAGCATTGATGGTCAGGGAAACTGGATGCTACTAATGGAACGCAACAGTTATCCTTCGGTAGAAGAACTGGCGCAGCCGGAACTTCGTATAGCCGGACAACGCATCAATCCCAACAACTATGCTTTGAGCCGGCAGAATTTCATCAATAACTTCAAGCTGAAAGACCTCAACTCCAACAAGGAATATCCTGTCGCCGGATTACCCGCCGGCATGCTTGCCGGTAATGTGGTATGGAGTCCAAATGAAAAAAAGATAGCATTCATCAATACGACTAACAAAGCAGTTGACCTTTATGTGATCGACATTAGCACGCGTAGGGCTACCAGGGTAAATAAACAGGCGCTGAATGTAATACTGGGGCAGGATTTTATATGGATGGACAATAATACTTTATTGTATAAAACAATTCTGCAGCCCGCTACGGCAGCTCCCATCCGGTCATTAATGCCCTCCGGTCCGACCATTCAGCAAAATCTCGGTAAAATAGCGCCTAGCCGTACTTACCAGGACCTTATCAAATCTCCTTATGACGAAAAATTGTTCGCCTTCTATTCAACCGTGCAACTGGTGAAAAATGTGAACGGTGTAGAAACCAAAATTGGACAACCGGCCATCTATAACACCTTTAGTTTATCGCCTGACAAGAAGTATTTGCTCACGCGTGTCATTAACAAGCCTTTCTCGTACCTGGTGCCCGCTAATGGATTCAACTCCAGCGTCAATATCACTGACGTCACTGGTAAAATCGTGAAAGTGATAGCCATGTTACCTTCAACAGAATTATCGCCTTCCGGATACGACAATGTTTTGAACGCACCACGTTCTTTTGAATGGCGGAGTGATGAACCTGCCACCATTACCTGGTGTGTGCCACTCGACAGTGGTATTTACAAAAGCAAAACAGATTACCATGATGCAGTATATACGCTCAGCGCACCCTTCACCGGCGAAGCTAAAGAACTGTTTAAAACAAGCTGGCGTTACAGTGGGATCAGTTGGGGCAATGAGCATGTAGCACTTCTGATCGAACGTTTGCAAAGCAAACAAAGCACACGCCTGAGTCGTTACAACCCATCTACCGGTAAACTGGAAACACTGCTGGAACGTAATACTACTGATGCCTATAACAATCCCGGTATACCGGTAACGGAAAAAAACAAATATGGTCAACAGGTGATCAAACTCGTTGACAATGGCACTAAGCTGCTAATGAATAATCCGGTAGGCAGTTCCCCCAAAGGCGATCTGCCATTCATCGCCAAATTCGATCTGGCTACCAAACAGAATGAGATCATCTGGCGTTGTCCGGAAGGAACTTTTGAAATGGTGACCGATGTGATCAATGCTGATAAACTGGTACTATTGACCCGCCGCGAGTCTCAGAAAGAAATGCCGAACTATTATATCAAAAACCTGGTATTGCGTTCGGCTGATAGAGCCATCACTAATTTTACCAATCCTTATCCGCAGCTTGAGAACATCAGTAAACAAAAGATCAGTTATAAAAGAGCCGACGGTGTAGATCTCACGGGCGACCTCTATCTACCTAAAAATTATGATCCTAAAAAAGACGGCCCATTGCCCGTGTTAATGTGGGCATATCCGAGAGAGTTCAACAATGCAGCCGATGCAGCACAGATTCGTGGTTCACAATACCGCTTTACGATGGTTAGTTATGGAGGTCCTGTATTTTGGGTAACACAGGGTTATGCAGTGCTTGACAATACCGAAATGCCCATTGTAGCTACTGATTCGTCTAAGAAGCCCAACGATAACTTCACCGACCAATTGCGTATGAATGCCGAAGCAGCCATCAACAAACTGGCAGAAATGGGTGTTGGAGATAGGAACCGTGTAGCTATCGGCGGGCATAGTTATGGTGCTTTTATGACCGCAAATCTGCTGGCGCATACTAACCTGTTTAAAGCTGGTATTGCCCGCAGTGGCGCCTATAATCGTAGCCTTACACCCTTCGGTTTCCAGAACGAAGACCGCACCTATTGGGAAGCGCCGGAACTATACAGCGCCATGAGCCCATTCAGCTACGCAGATAAGATCAAAACACCTTTACTACTCATTCATGGCGAAATGGATGATAACTCGGGTACCTTCCCTATTCAAAGCGAGCGCCTATTCAATGCGGTGAAAGGACATGGCGGTACCATACGATTCGTCATTTTACCCTATGAAGCGCATGGATACAAAGGGAAGGAAAACCTGCTGCATATGTTGTACGAACAGAATACCTGGCTGGATAAATATGTAAAACATGGTGAAAAGGATAGTACTCCGGCTACTGCTAAGAATGCATTTTAGTTGGCCGAATATAATAACGCAGTCATTCTATCGCGATTATCAATAAGCTCCAGTCCCTAACGCAAAAAGGATAGTGATCACTATCCTTTTTGCGTTTATTGCAATATCTTTTCGTTACAACTGCGAATAAATCTTGTAGTTTACCACCGGTCTTTCTTGTATATAACCTTCTGGAATGGCTGCTCCGTTAGCCTGACTACAACTGTATAAAAATATCTTGTTTAGAAGAATACATACTGGCGTCTTTAACGGATCAGCACAGTATCACCACTTATAACATAATTGAAGGCGTTAGTCTCTTTTAAAAGGTCCAATGATTGTGCAATTGGTGCATTTCTATCAATAAAACCGGTGAATCTGCTGTTACCTGTTTCATGATTTTGGATAATTACCTCAACTCCAAACCAGCGTGGTAAGATCTTACTGACCTCTTCGAATGTAGCGTTATGAAAGAAGTATAGCCCCTTACGCCAGCTCAAACAGTCGCGTGTACTAAATCGGTCTACTTCTATCCCTTTGTCTTTTGTATAGGTGCCCTCATTTCCCGGAGTGAGCACCAGGCTATTCTCCTTTGTAATCATCTTAACAGCTCCTTCAACCAAAGCAACTTTCTCCTGCCCGGCATCATAGGTATTAACGTTGAATTCTGTACCCAGCACCTGCACCTGACTATGTGATAAATTGACGATAAAAGGCCGCTTTTCATCTTTTGCGACCTTTATATAGGCCTCACCATCGACTACTATCTCCCTGGTCGCTCCTGAGAACTTCAGAGGAAATTCAAGGCGCGTAGCTGCATTTAGCTGTATTTCCGTTCCGTCATCTAACCGTACGACATAATCCTTTCCCGGTGGAACAGTAAGAATAGCTGTTTTATTGTCGGCCACAGCACTGGAATAAGTCAAGGTTTTGTTGATATTATTAAGATGAGTACTGCCCACCTTCATCTCCCCCTGACTTCCACTAAGGTCAATGACTTCTTCACCGGGCAGGCGCAATATGATTTGTTTGCTGATATGGCTAGCTACTTGCCCACTTTTAAATGACGGCGACCTGGAAAACCACGATAGATATACTCCTAAGAAAACGGCGATTGCTGCAGCAACCCCAACACTCGCACGCAACCATAATTGCCGGGATTTGCGCCTATGAATTGTTTGCCATACAGCCGCCTCATAGGCTGGCGCCAATTCTTCTATTCTGCGGAGGTCCTCTGGCTTATATTGCTCATGAAGTGATCGATAGATCTTAAGTGCCTCTGGGTCTTCTGCAATGAGTTCTCTCAGGAAAAGATCAGACTCCTCATCTATGGTGCCTGCGATCTTATCAAGCACCAATTCCTTTAAGTATTCCGGATCAAAATTCATATTAAATTAACATATAACTATAAGGCATGAAAATGGAAGAAAGGGGGTATAGGAGAAAGCTAAATTTCATTGATTTTTTTTAATTTCTTCCTCAAAATGCGAAGTACGTTACGAACCTGTGTTTTAACAGTTGCGGCACTGATACCCAACTCTAAGGCAGCTTCCTTTTGGCTTTTACGCTCTATATATATCATTTCAAAGGCTGTCCGGCTAGCTACTCCCAACTCGCCAATGGCCGAATTGAGTGTAAGCCGCAGTTCTGAATTTTCTATGGGAACGGCCGTTACCATAGTTTCTTTAAGGTAGGCATATTGTTTACGTCGTTTTTGATCAGTCGCTTCTTTATCCAATTTGTTAATGCATTTATTACGAACAGCCTGCAATAGATATCCTTTTAATGTAGTGTTGATAACAACTGTCTCCCGATTTTGCCAAAGCCAGAGGAATACCTCTTGCACAACATCGCCCGCATCAGCTTCATTTTTCATGAAGGTATGTGCTCCCAGGCACATACGCGTCCAGTAGCGATGAAACAAGATAGTAAAGGCTTTTTCGTCTCCTTCTTTTATAAGGAGGAACAGTTCATTGTCATTCAATGTGTCCATTGCAATTTCTTGAAAACCACTATTTGTTAATCAGCCCTTTGTGTTTATTAAACTCTGATGTAGGATTGGCGGGTTTAACAGCAAACGATTGGATGAGACAGCAAAAGTAAAGAAATGTTAACCAGAATTCCAATAGCAGGCCTCTTCCGCCAAGGAATGGTTCCTATTGTCAGCCCCAGATTTGATATAAGCGAACTAAAGCACAGTTTTTCATTACGCCCTTGGCGATTTGAAAATATCGAATGTATTCGTCGTTGCAATTAACAAATTTGCCCGGACAATTCAGTTAATGACAGGTTAACGATATCAGATTCGCGTGCCAATGTTACGCTTTTGTTAACTCGACTTTCCCAACTCGACCCACATTCCTACTAAAACTCTTTACCAGTAAGGATTCCATAGATATCCCACATCGTATCACAAAAGAATAGACAATTATTTTTTGAAATGGGGTATACCCCCTTTATTTCAGTTTCCGGCCTTAATGTTATAGGGGTTAATAAAAGGTAATCCAACTAAAGGATTCCGTTGTGTGAGTGTACTATCATATAAACTATCAATTATTATATCAAGATCTACTAGCTAATGTATTCGTCAGTTATGCCAATTTAAGATAAGTCGAAAAACAGTTTATCGATTGTCGCGGGGACGTTCATTATTATATCGGGTAAAAACCAAATAATCAACTATTACTTATGAGTAGAATTCTAAAGGGGTATCCTGCAGTCAACAGATTAGTCATGTGTCTGTTATTGTTGCACATCGGCTTATTAACACAAGCCCATCCTGCCAAGGCCGGCAAAAAAGTTACCATCATTGCAAACCAAACGCCTTTAAGGGAAATTCTCTTAAGCGTGACGCGGCAAACAGGTTATGAGTTTGTATATCATAATGAAGATGTAAATGAACGTGAACGCATCAGCGGAAGATTTATTAATCAGGAGGTCGATGAATTTCTTTCAAAATTGTTCTCTGGTAAGGGCGTTAGTTTTAGTTATAAAGGCAATGCGATTACTATTAGGAAGAAGAGCGAATTTCCTGTTAATAATACGAGGATATCGGAAGATTCTGCAAGTGCCGGTACCGTTTCTATTTCCGGAAGGATAACCGATGGAAAGGGAAATGCACTACCGGGAGCTACGGTTATGGTTAAAGGTACGCGAAGAGGGGTTTCGGCTGATGGACAAGGTCAATTCGTGCTTGCATCAGTTTTGGAGAATGCGACCCTTAGCATTTCACTTATTGGATATGAAATGAAAGAGGTAGCCTTAACCGGTAACTCATTTATAAGCATACAGCTTAAACAAGCCGTCGGAGACCTGGACGAAGCGGTAGTTGTAGCCTATAATACTACCACAATCCGCAATAATACTGGCGCTATCACAGTCGTGAAGGGCAAGGACATACAAAATTTGCCCAACAGAAGTCTTGATAAATCACTTCAGGGGCTTGTCCCTGGCTTGTTAGTTACGGGAGGAAGCGGCCAGCCCGGTGCAGGTCTGGCTAATATGGTAATTCGCGGCATATCAACGGGCAGTAGCGCTCTTAACGGCCAAACTATCAGGAACCCGTTGATAGTCATCGATGGAATTCCAGTAACACAGGATCAGTTCCAACAAAAGATCGGAGCTAACGTCACCCCTATCTCCAATCCAATGTCGCAACTCAACCCTTCTGATATTGCAAGCATATCAGTATTGAAAGACGCTGCCGCCATTGCATTGTATGGTTCCAAAGCGAGCAATGGCGTTATTCTGGTAACGACCAAGCGAGGTAAATCTGGCAAGACTACATACAGCTTTAGGCATCAAACTGATTTCTCCAATCCACTCAATAGCAAAACAAATTTACTCTCAAAAGACGAGTATTTAAAGCTTTTGTTTGACACTTACAGGAATACAGACTCAACACTTTGGACAGACGAAAAGATAAAACAGGATCTGTACAAGAAGTTTCCAACAACAAAGAATGCATCGGGAGAGACAATATTCTATCCCGAACCGGACTTCAAATCGGAAATCTATGATGGAAATGCGGCTACTATCTCAAACGAGCTATCCGTCTCCGGTGGTAGTGGAACATCCAACTTTTATCTCAACCTGGAATATACAAAACAGGACGGTATTGTTAAAGGAACTGATTTCAATAGAAAATCACTACGGTTTAACTTTGAAAATCGTCCTTCACAAATCCTGAAATTTGGATTAAATAGCGCCCTTTCCTATACGCAGCAAAATTACGCCAACGGTCTAGAAGCAATTAGTTCTTTCGGTGCGTCATCAGTAGCTTCCCCACTAAATCCCATTCGTTTTGATGATGGCAGTTACCGTTTTATATATCCATATGGTGCGCTCACCGGGTCCTATGTGAATCCTGTCGCGGAAGCTGATTTCAATATCAATCGTAATACGGCATATAGAGGATTGGCAAAAGGATATGCGGAACTCTCATTTCTAAAATATTTTACCTTATCAGCAAATCTCGGCGCGGATGTAATGTTTGCTGAAAACAAGGAAAAAAATGATCCGAGATTCTATTCCAGTACATCCGGCACGCCCCTCCCGAGAATATCCGAACTAGACACCCGAAGAACAAATATCATATCAACAAATACAATTAGATATGACAGGTCATTGAACGATAAAATGAACGTCAATGTAGTACTAGGACAGGAGTCACAAATATTGATACAACGCATGCTTGGTGCGGAAGCTACCGGTGGTACGGAAACACTGCCGTACTATGATGAACTCAACAGCCCGGGATATAAAATGAGCAATATTACGGGGCAATCTTCCAGACAGACACTGTTATCAATGTTTGGACAGGCTAACTTCTCCTACGACAATAAATATTTGTTGTCCGCAAGTTTAAGACGGGACGGTTCCTCAAAGTTCGGCACCCAACAAAGATGGGGCAATTATTGGTCTGTAGGCGGCGGCTGGGTAGCGTCTGGCGAACGTTTCACAAAAGAAACCTTACCGTGGATGGACTATCTTAAAATCAGGGCTAGCTTTGGGGCTGCGGGCAACTCATCTGCTATAGATGCATTTACCCGGTTCGAACGAATTGCCATAATAAACTACCAGGGCAACTCCGGCGTTCAGTCTTTAAATAGTCCCGGTAACCCTAATATCCGTTGGGAACAAACGTTCAGTTGGGATGCTGGTATGGAAACACGTTTTTTTAATGAACGTGTAGGGTTCACTTTTGATATATACAATAAGAAAACATCGGGATTAATATATCAGATTAACTTAGGATCAATATCAGGATATAGCAATGTGCTGGCCAATATAGGTGATATGGAAAATAAAGGAATAGAAATATCACTAAATTCAATCATTGTCCGTACTAATAATTTTAAATGGAACTTTAATGCAAACTGGAGCACTAATCAAAATAAATTAATTAAAGCCAATGTAAGCCTGAGTGAGATAAGTGGATCCGTATTGGGAAATGAAGAAGGCCGAAACTTCAACTCGTTTTATATGCCAGTCTGGGCCGGCGTCAATACTGAAACCGGACTGCCTCAATGGATAGGAAAAGATGGTAAGCCAACCAGCAAATATAGTGATGCACCAAAACAATTCGTAGGTAAACCACAACCGGATGCTTTTGGAGCAATTACTAATTCATTCATCTACAAAGGATTTGAGTTGTCAGCAATGCTCTATTATCAGTATGGATTAAGTATTTATGACAACACTGCCGCCTCGCCTTTGTTAACAGATGGTACTTACCCTTACGCAAACCAAACAAAATCCGCATTGAATTACTGGAAGAAACCTGGTGACAATGTCCCTAACCCACGACGCCTTTTGAATAATAGGGATAGAGGAAATTCAATATCAACAAGATACCTGTATGAAGGCAATTATCTACGATTACAAAATGTCTCACTTACATATACGTTTTCACCCTGGCTTACTCAGCGCATCTCTATCAAAATGTTAAAACTTTATGTGCAGGCGCATAATGTAGCCTTACTAAGTAGTTTCAAAGGGCCAGACCCTGACAATACATCTGTTGGAGGGTCGACGAAATTCGCCTATCCCAATCAACGGTCTTATTCCGTCGGTCTAAACCTTAATTTCTAATATATATATACGCATCAAAATGAAACATCCGAAACGTCCGATTTCAGCTATATTTACTTTTATACTCGTGTATGGGACTAGTTCCTGCACAAAAAAATTTTTGGATGATCAAAATATCACGGGTACCTTAATCAGAGAGGAGTATGTCACAGACTTAAAGACAACTGGTGAATATCTTAATGGCGTTTATGCAACGATGAGCACGAGCATGTTCGACGCCGCGAATACTATATATCCGGATCTTATAGCCGATAACACGAAGCCAATTGCAGGGGCATCCGGGACCACGCCAATGCAATTTCAATACAACTGGGACCAACAACCAGATAATAGTCAAAGTACTTCCTTTAATGTCAATAATTGCAATGGACTGTCTTACGGCTGTTATCAAGTAATTCGGGGCTCAAATTTTGTCATTCAGGCTGCGGACAGGTATCAACAACAAGATATAGCAAGGGCAGACGATCTAAAAGGACAAGCTTTGGCGATTCGGGCATATGCCCATTTCACACTACTAAATGTGTTTGCACAACCCTATGGCTTTACCCCTGATGCATCGCATCCGGGTATAGTACTTATCCGCACGTGGAACTGGACCGATAATGCAGGGCAAAGAAATACAGTCGCAGAATGTTACCAAAGTATCATAGACGACCTTACCGAGGCAATTGCTATATTAACCCCAACATCAAATAATCTTACTTTTAATCAAAAGTCCGCCAAATCCTTACTTGCTAGGGTATACTTGTACAAAAATGATTTTTTGAACGCGAAAAACCTTTCCGTTGAAGTAATTCATGCTGTTCCCTTGATGACTGCCGGCTATCCTGAGAACTTGTTTAAGTTTGAAGATACCGAAGCTATCCTGCAACTACCACCGGCAGGATTTGCAAATCAATACCTTACTAATTTCGCCTCTCTTTATTTCAAATCCTTTGCAAGGTTTACAGCCACCAACGATATAGCGGATTTACTGACAGAAGATCCGGAGGACAAGCGAAAGGCTTGGATTAGTGGCGATTTCGACCAATGGACAATTACCAAATTTCCAGAGGGCGTAACTCCAGGCCTGGACTTTCCTGAACAATCATACTTGCAACCTGTGATCCGCAGTTCCGAGATGTATTTAACAGCGGCGGAAGCATATCATCAACTTAATAATCAAGACAGTGCGGTATACTATTTAGATGCTATCAGATTCCGCGCTAATCCCAATACATCTGCTACCACTGCAACAGGCAACGATCTAAAGGTGCTTATCTATAAAGAAAGAAGAAAAGAGCTAGCATTTGAAGGACTGCGTATATTCGATCTGTTGAGATGGAAACAAAGTATCATTCGCAAAGACGCGCTTCCGGGATCACCCAAAGAACTCCCTTATCCAAGCTCACATGCAATTGCTCCCATCTCTTTATTAGATATTGACTCATACAGTATTAGTCAGAATCCGGAATATTAATTAAAACTCATGATAAAATCTATCTCCTCTATCGGAGTGCTGTTTATAATTTGCATCGGCATTACAGTCGATGCAAAGCACATTAAAGAAAAAAAGACATCCGTCTACATCCATATGGATTGTGACGCAAGTTTCAATCTGGATTCGGTCAAAATCGGCGTAGAAGATGCAAAATATGTCTTAGCACCCAAGTTTAACTATATAAAACTGCCGCTACAACAAAACAGGCCTGCCGACTTGAAACTCGAATGCGATAGTGGCCTATTAATTGACTTCTCACATCTATTGGGGAAAGATTTCGCCTTTATATTTCTGGAACAAGGTGACAGCCTAAATTTGAAATACAGAAATGGGAAATTCCAGTTTTCAGGTATCGGAGTACAGAAGCTTGATCTAATAAACGAGTGGAGTATAGCCAAGCAAATGCTCAAGAAGCCGAAGAATCAGCAACGGCACAAGGTAAAGTCAGTTAGCGACTTCTGGGATTGGCATTACTACTTATCTCAACAACAATCATTGCTAATAAAAATATTACGTAAGTACAAAAACTCCTTATCTCCTCTGGCGCAGAATTACATCGAAGCAAACGAACTGGCCCACTTAGAATATCGCAAGTTGATAAGATTTGAAATTTTCGTTAACGGAGCCTCAAAATATGGAATCACTTCCGACAGTTTAGATTCAATTTTTGATCACGAGTTTAATACACCTACTACCGCTCTTTTGACCGCTTATAGTGGTTGGATACGAGATCACGTCTATTACTACTCCTATATCAGAATGCTGGTGCTTAAATCCCATCGCTACAACTGGGAGGATCCTTTTATGAAAAGCGCAAACAGGAAGGTCCGTTATGTGCAAACGGCCAAGCTGCGTTTTCAAGGACATCCCCTGCACGCAATGTTAACATTACTGCTAACAAATAGCGGACTGAAGGAACATACAATAAAAGACGGATATACCCCGCAAATTGACTCATTGCTAAAAGATTTTTACTTACTTCCAGGATTTCCGGAATATAAAAAGTTTGTAAAAGCATATGAAAACAAAATATCAGGATGGGTTTCCGGAAAAGGATATAATACCTACGATTTTTCACTTCCAGACGAGAATGGAACAGTGTTTAAACGAAGTAATCTCGAAGGAAAAATAGTCTTAGTCAACTTCTGGGATCGAAACCCGTCCTCGCTTGAGATGAATGAAGTTTTAAGGAAAATCCAAAAAAACTATCGCAATGATACAAATCTTGCGTTCATCAACATAACTTCATTAGAAAACAAAACACCGCATAAAAAAAAGCGTAATCCACGGTATAACCAAACTACACAGAAGTTTCTGTATTTTAAAAACGATGACGAAGTAGCCCCTGTTCTAAAGGCATTCAACGTAACAACATATCCGAGTCTCTACCTGTTGGATGAAAATGGAAAATCATTATATAATCAGACTGACTTTTCATCGGTACAAGCTTCAAAAGAAAACGATTTCCCCGATCCCCGAAAGGATAACGGCAAAGCACTTTCGAAGAACATTGGAGAACAATTAGTACTGTTAAATGATGGGCCCTATATTTTCAGAGATAAAGATTCTCTTCAGCTGCACTATATGAGATCCCAGCAAAAAATCACTAAAAAAGTAAATCATACCAGACCTTTTGAATTTACAGTAAACTCAGATCAATACTTAAACGAATTTCATGTAAGCCTGATTGACTCCGTCGTTCCATCTTCAGGTGTTTATGACCAACAGGAAAAAACGCTCGTGCTTTCTGATATAGAAGGCAATTTTAAAGCGTTTAAGAAGCTCCTTATTAGTAGCAAAGTAATAGATGAAAATTTCGAATGGATCTTTGGCAGCGGCCACCTCGTATTTAACGGCGATATGTTTGACCGTGGAAAACAGGTAACAGAATGCTTGTGGCTTATTTATTCACTCGAACAAAAAGCAAAAGCCGCAGGCGGAGCTGTTCATTTCATCCTTGGCAATCACGAGGTAATGAACCTTTTGGGAGACAGCCGGTATATGGATAATAAATACAAAAGATATTTAGAGGTATCAGGCTATAGCGAAGGTGAATATATGAGCAACAACAGTGAGTTAGGGCATTGGCTTCGTTCAAAAAATGTGATTGAAAAAATAGGATCTGTTTTGTACGTACATGGTGGCATATCCCCGCAGTTAAATAAGCTCAATCTATCTATAGACTCAATAAATATAATTGCCCGCCTATGCTTGAACAGCTCACCGTTGGCAAAATCACTCAGTGATTCATTAACGGTCCTTCTTAATTCTGAGTACTCTCCGTTTTGGTTCCGAGGCTACTACACACAAGAAAAGAATGAAACGATCACTCAGACCATCGATGAAACCAGGAATAAGTTCGGCGTTTCGACAATCGTTACAGGCCATACTATCATGGCCGACACTATAAATGTACATTTTGGAGGAAAAGTTATTAATGTCGACACTTATCATGCCAAGGGTAAATCAGAAGCCCTTCTCATTGAGAATGACCGTTTTTTTAGAATTAGTTCCACCGGACAGAAGAAAGAACTGTTTGATTCAGACCAACCTGTTGCTATCAAAGAATGAATACTACTTCTAAATATAAAAGAAGATCAGTATCAGGATAGACTTAAGTTGTCCATTTGCAGTGGACAACTTAAGTCTATCTTTATTTACGGAAGGTCATCTACAAGGCCAACTTACTAAAACACTAAATAGAAACTTAAATGAAAAAACATACCTTTAAAAATATCTCGATCGTCTCAATCTGTCTAATGGGTGCATCTACAATAGCCGCCGCAGTGAGACCAACTCCAAAAGGTGAAGACGAAAATCAAGCAGTTCAAATTCAGGGTATAAGCGTCTTATCCAGCAGTGGAGATGGCGATCAAACTGCAATAATTGGACCTGGCGATGCCTCCTACACAGAAACAGGGCTTGCATCACAGGGACGTTCCGCAACGTCGTTCGACAACGTCGGAACCCTTACAAGGATAGTTGGTTGCGATACCTTAGACAGCACTACTCATGGTGACTGGCAGGATCTCGGATGCCCAAAGTATTGAAAACTCAAAAATTAAAACCGGATGAGATCTTGATTTAGAAAGTCAACAACTTACTTATATTTTTTAAGTAGTATTGAGTTGTCCGGTGACAGTAGACAACCCCGCGCTATCTTTGTTTTATGGAAATGGCCATATTCCTGCCCTCGTTTTTACAGAAACCTTTTAAAAAAGAAAAAAAATGAAAAAGCTATCTTTCAAAAACTTTTCCATCGTTACAATGTGTTTGATGGGCGTTTCTGCAGTTGCTGCCGCAGTAGTACCATCCGCAAAAGAAGATGACGAAAACCAAGCATTTGCCCAACAAGGTATCACCGTACTTTCCAGTTCTGGCGACGGTGGACAGACTGCTATTGCTGGACCCGGCACAGCATCATATACACAAACTGGTGCAGCTGCACAAGGATTTTCAGCAACATCTGCTGACAACAATTTGACCAATACAAGAGTTGTTGGTAACGACACACTTGACAGCACTACTCACGGTGACTGGCAATAATCTACGCCTAATTTAATTGAAGGGGCTGACTCAGTAGCTGAGCAGCCCCTTCTTAATGAATAATATATTGCAAGCATCTTTTTAATATGCGACAGATGAGATCTTTCTTCGCAGAAATAAGTTCTTATTTACAATAAAAAGGCTAACTCAGACAGAGCAGCCTTTAAATCAATTCTTTATAAATATTATACTCCCTTTTCAGTTTTTAATTTTCTTTGATGCTTCTCTTCAATCCACTTTTTCACTTTCAACTCATAATCTCTCATATATTGTTTGTAATTATCATAACCTGGCCGTGTATAAAAATCCTTAAGCAATGAGTCTATTACAGGGACATGTTCATCTTTAAGTACATGTTCTTTAAGTCCCTGGCCCGCGATCAGGTAAGTCAAGCAACTTTCTTCCACTTCTCCATCATACATTGTCTTGATCAATCTGGCATATTCTAATTTCCTGTCTACACTTTTCAAGCTATCGTGTTCATAATTAAAATGGTATTTACGCTCAACTCTCCTTCTTACCAGATCGTAGTAAATGTAGTAATTATAGGGATTACCTGTATAACTGTAAAGCCAGTTCAAGTGTGGGTTAGTAATTGTTGAATCGTAGATATCCTCAAGCATTTTTGTGCTAATATTAAGAGGCTCACGTTTAGCCACCATCATATCAAACTTCATTAACCGTTTATACTCTATATCCGAATACATCTGTTGCTTAATAAAAGCAAATGACTTTGGAGAAATTTCACTCTCATATTTAATAAGGATAGTATCGACTAAATCTGAAACCTTTTTTAAATAAAGGTTCCACTCCAAATAATCACCATGCGATTCAACCGAAGAATGCCTCGGATTCGCCGGCAAAGGAATTGTCTTAGTTCTTTCTCTAATTTCGTTAATCATTGCCAGTTTTTCATACCCCCTACCTGAGAATACATACCCTTGTCCATCCGAACTAATACGCACACTATCCCCAGGCTCAAGAATAGCGTTTTTAAGGCTTTTCCCAAGCGCAGGGGCCATATCAACAATGAGAGGATCATTACTATAAAACTCAAATCGGCCATATTGCCCATTAATCTCAGGCCGCTTCAGTTTGAAAAGCGGGGACAATACATATTTTGTCGACGCAGAGAAGAACCTGATATCTTTGTCTCCGTATTGATCTGGCAACTGGACATCTACTACTATTTTTTTACCTTCCGCCTCCTTATGGCTGTTACAAGCAACCACCAATGTCGCCAGTAACATCCCTATCGCAATATTTGGAACCTGATGTATTCTCATAGCTAATATTTCCTTTTTTTTAGTTATGTATCATAGTATCTAAAAAGACATGTTGGAATCACTATTCGTTTCTTCATCTCAGAAATGAACAGTTGATATAACAGGTTTGTACAAGTGAGTTGGCGCCTTCATTAAGGTATCTGAAGAACAGCAGTCAAATGCTAACGGAAAACTAAGTTTAGAATAGTTAAGAAATCTAAGCAGGAAATGAAGAATACCGGCATTCCCTAGCATAAAACCCGGGATTGGTTGTGGTTCGCTCTCTGAGAGCCAGTATGTTCCATGCTTGGGATGACTCTTTGCGAGTCTCAATAATAATTGGGCAATCGATGATGCTCTCTCCAACCAAATTTCATCTTTGAAGACCCTAAATGCCTCTAGATATATTTCGCCTAATCCACTTATTCCATTACACTGACTAAGATTACCGTAGTAGATAAGATCCTTCTCTCCAGTTAGGGCCGCAGTAGTATAATGTTTAAATTGCCGGTTATCGGTCAGCTCAAATGCTTTGATAAATGAAAGGGCCACTCCCGGACCGCCATCACTCCACCAAGGGTCCACTATTTTTCCAATGGATGATGTCCAATACATTTTTCCGGCACTCCATTTTGCCGACCTCACAAGCCAAACCAGTGCACGAAGTGCACTTTCCCGAGAGCGGTGATCTCCGAATACCCTACTATATTCTAAGAGAGCATATGTTATTCCGGCAAGACCATATGCGAATCCCTTTGTTACACGCTTTTTTCCTTTAACAGTTTCTGATCCCCTTATCCAGGCCCCGTCATTTTGCTGTCGCCGCAATACCTCCTCTATGCAAACGCTCAGCCGTGTATTCATTGTATCAGACGGCTGATGGTACTGGCAAATAAGATTAGCCATTATCTTACCGGAGACACCGCTCATTATATCAAGCGAGGATTGCGACTCTCTTGATAACAGATGTTCAACCCAGTGTTCATCAACAGCTATATTTTCTAAAAGATTATGTTGCTTAGCGGCGCACAAACTTATGGCAACGCCATCTGCCCCGAAATGCAGTCCTGAAAGACTATTCGATGTCTGAATATATTTCTTGTCTATCATCTCAACAGCCCGGGCTATATTTAATTTATTCATACTTATATCATAACCAAGTCCTTTTGCCCTTGCCAACATGTAAAGAACCCCGCTGCAGCCTAGATGAAAACTCGCATACCATGCCCTTTTAAGTTTTCCTTTATCTTTATCGGCATTTTTATCTTCAGCGAACCAACCTCTTTGTTCGTCAGAAAGTAAAGGTGTAGAGAATGTATTGATAGTAGACTGAATGACACTACTAATAGCGCTTTCACTATACTTAACAGCAGAATTTACAATGCGCTTCTTTCCCTTCGACAGATCTCGATAGTAGTTCTCGAACGCCTCTTTAACTATCTGTAAGTCTGGACGCTCATTCGGCTCCTTTGAAAGACATTGACTTACTATAGAAGAAATTTTTGAATCAGGAATGAAATAGGCAACTTTTTCTATTAAATCTTGTGATGTGGTTTCTGTTAACTTCACCGGAGAAATATTGCTCCATATTTGCAGCAATATTGCCCCAAAGGCAAAGACGTCCTCTTTTATAGTAGGCGTCAGTGTGGCCAACTGTTCAGGAGACATATACCCATGAGTTCCGAGTTGAAACGGAGGATTTGGGCGATATTCGTCAATAGAATAACTCAATTCCATGTCGATTAAGTAGGCCTTGCCTAAACGGTTAACCATAAAATTCGTGGCCGTAATATCCCGATGAACTACACCGTTCGCATGCAAACATTGTAATAACTCTATAAACTGAATAATATACCGGATAATTCTTTTACCAAGCCTATTTCCACTTATAACTCCAACCCGCGCCTTAACACCATGCTTGCGCAAAATACCTGCCAGCGAGTTGCCGCTAATAAGCCCAATTGCAAGATAATAATTTCCATTTTCCTCAAAACTTCCTATAAACCTTGGAATCTTTAAACGTTTTTGCAAAGTCTCATGCATATGTTTCTGCCAAACTAATCTGTCTTTTATGCCACGCCCTTCTTTATCTTTTTGCTGATCGCAACTACCTTCTTTAACAACACAGAAACCAAAATCTGTGACACTTTTCATGTAAAAACATTTGATAACATCGTTTTTGGGACTTTGCTTCAAGCTTTTGAGGATAACATAGTTATGGCCAATTCTGTTTCCGCTTTTTTTAACTGCTTTTGTCGTTTGCTTAAAATCGGGTCCATTGGTAGTGAGTTGACTGTTATTCGACATAGGATGAAAAGATTTATATAAATAAGTTAGAGAATTCAGATGCAGTTCGAGAGCAAAGCGAAGCTAATAATAGCAGAAAAACTTGCAATATTTCTGTCCTCTGCAGCCCGTCTGGATTGAAACCTGGTAGGAAAACACCCCTCCTCGTTATAGTAATAACTCTTTCTTGCCTGCGAGTACTTAATCGGGGCTCCAAGGCGTTTCATTAAATCCAGATACTCGTATATACTTGCCCTCGACAATCCCAGTTTATCGGCAAGCTCAGTAGCGTTACCCGTTCCCCTTATACGGATGAGGTAATCTATCCTTTGGATACGACTAAAAACGTCATCTAACATTTTCTACAAAGTTTATACGTAAAGGTTATTGTTCGCACAATACAAATACATTCTCTCCCGATTAATAAATAATCGGTCGAATGGGTTTACGAAATAATTTATAGCAGATTTACGAGGTGGTAAACTCGGCTTAGTCTAGATCATAGATTATCATCAGCTGTTATCCGGGTTATGTAATGGGCTATGGTCAACAATTAACTTAAGTCAAGCGTAAATTTCTCTAATAAATTTACAATAAAATAATATTGTTACTTCGCCGATACAATAATTTAACATGACTGTAGCATGAGTGCAGTTTACTGTTAATATATCGCCAGTGCAATTTTTCTGCACCGGTGTATACGATATTTGGAAAAACATAAAACATGAAGTTCAATATATATGAAGATCCCGACATGCTCTTTAATCGAACAAATGCAATTCCATTTTCATGCGCATTACTTGTGAAACATTTTGCAAAGTCTTCCGTTTTAAGCTGTCCTTATTTAGATATCGTATACCAGGAAAGAGCCTATCAAGGCTTTAAAGTAAGGACATTAATATACAATGTAAGAGAGTCCATCACATTATTGACAGGGACCAAACGGAAACGGTTGGTACTCCAGAATATGCTATATGGAACAATGCCAATGGAAATCGAATCAATAGGCACTGTTGTACTCAATGAAAACACATGTGCGTTGATCCAATATGATTCAAACCAGCATGCATGTTTTCTTGAGCCCGGAAAATATCAGACGATTTACTTTGAATATGCAAAAGATATACTTCAGAAACAGCAATCTGAATCCGCAGTTGTCGATCAATGGCTGCATCAACTTCAATTTGATAAATGCTTTTTATACCATCAGGATGTTGACGTAGATGCCCTAAAAAAAATGCAGCACGAAATCACCAGTATGATAATAGATTCGCCTTTACGTGAGGAGCTCTTCAGAGTGAAAATGCAACAAAGCCTGCTTATGTTATTGGAAAGTAAACAACTGCTCACACAATAATCTGGCATCACCCCCTACTCCACCCCTATCCACTTCAAGGCAATCAGCAACATCTCCTGCTGCTTCCCTTTTAACTTAATCGAACCTAATGTCTGCGCGGCAAAATTATCCGCCAGCCTTAAACAAGCGGCCAGATCACCGGACACGATCACTTCTTCATTGAACTCCTTACACATATCCTGTATGCGTGAAGTAGTATTCAATACATCACCGGAATAAGTGATATCTCTTTTGATAATACCGACTTCACCGGCAACTACTTTACCGCAGTGAATCCCTGCCTTGAAAGAAGGTGCAAGCCCATACTGCCTGATATATTTATTGTTCAATTGCTGCAGATGATATTTGATATCAAAGAAGCATTGCACACATTTACTGTTCTGGATACCATCATTGTACTTCCAGGCTACGATCACCTCGTCGCCTACATACTGGTAGATCTCTCCTTTGTTGTCGAGGATCGGGTTGGTAATGTCGGTGAAGATATCTTTAAGGAACGCATGGTATTTTTTGGCACCCAGTTTCTCTGCAATGGTGGTCGAGGAATTCAGGTCCAGGAACATGAAGATCCTGCTTTCTTCTTTGGGAGTATTGTATTTACCTCGCAGGATATTCCAGAAAACACCCTGTCCGAATTTATTATTGATCTGGAGGAATAGTTGTGTAATGCCTACTACTACGCCCCATATCATACAGTTCTTGAGGATCCGGAGCGGGTCGGAAGGAACGGCGAAGAGCCGAAGTACGATATTTACGATCGTAACTACTACGAGGAATGATAGTATAACAGTGACAATGGTATATCCATAAGACCTATCCCGGAACTTTACATTTACATAAAATACCAGCAGACTACCGCCGAGTAAGGCCCCAATAAATGCTGCGCCCATGTTGATAGCTACTGCTTCAGCAATGGTATATTTGGGCAGTGGGGTAACTGCGTTAGTGGTAAACAGAGCAAGACGGTCATATAGAGGAATGAAAAACCCTATTATCAGCCATATGACAATAATGATCCCCAGCTGCTTCAGCTTGTACGATGTCCTCCTGTTCATGATCTTAATGGGATGAATTCTCTACCAAGATATTCCTTTTTCAGGTAAAATGCTACCCATGACTAATCACATCTACACTGGCTGTAAAGTAGTAAATTTAATACACATCAAATCAACGGCCATGACTCCCCAGGAACCTATCTTATCTCAGGCAGAACCAGTCTTTTTCGTGAAAGACGTAGCCGCTACCATCCGCTATTGGCAGGACGTATTAGGCTTCCCCGGAAAATGGACCTGGGGCGATCCTCCTACCGTCGGTGCAGTGAACTGGCATGGCGTACATATCCAGTTTGCGTTGCACGACACGCTGGCTCATATTCCTGAAGGTTACAGCGTCTGGATCAGGGTACGGCATATTGAGGCATTATACGCCATACATCAGCAGCGTAAGGCAAATATTGTAGTGCCGCTTCGACAGGAGCCCTGGGGAATGGCACAGTACACAGTACAGGATTTAAATGGTTGTTATGCTAGTTTCGCCGGGCCGCTGACAGATAAAACAGTACAGAGTGAAGCGCTGTCTCCAAACATTCGGGTACGGATAGAGCGCCCCACACCGGCAGACTATATCCGCCTGTCGGCTTCAGTAGGTTGGACTGATTTAACCCGGGAACAGGCAGATGTCCGCATCTCAGAAGCTGTCACGGGCGTAGTGGCAGAAAATACCACTACCGGCGAGATCATAGGCTGTGCATTACTGTTGGGAGATAATACCAGTTATTACTATGTAAAAGACGTCATGGTTCATCCGGCATGGCAACGTAAAAGAGCAGGTACAGCCCTGATGCGTGCCCTAACAGATTGGCTGAATGCCAACGGGGCTGATAAAGCGCTGGTATCATTGATAACCGGCGAAACACTGGAACCGTTCTATCAGCAATTTGGTTTTACCCAGGCATTCAGCATGATCAGATATGTACAGCGACCTCCGGCACAGGAGTCATGACATGGCTTACATTCTTCAATGCTTCACTACTAATCCCTGTTCCGGTATATACTTATCGTATTCCATATGCCTGGCAATACGCAGCGCTTCTGTTTCACCTTTCAGCCTGGCAACCAGGTGCAATGCGCCGTCTATGCCTGCCGAAATACCAGCAGTAGTAATGACCCGTCCATTGTCTACATATCGTACGTCTGCCAGTACTTTGGCTGAAGGCACAACCCGCTGTAATGAGTTAATGCTTTTGTGAAAGGTCGTCACTGTGAGACTGTCTAACAGTCCTGCGTTAGCTAAAACAAATGCACCTGTGCACACAGAGAAATATCTCTTCGTAACTGCATCCCTGCTTTTGATCCAGCTGATCACTTCAGGATCACCAGCCGCCACGCCGTCATCCCCACCGAAGATAGCAAAGATGTCCGCCGGTGGTGCATCTTGTATACTGTAATCCGGGATCACTTTTAATATGCCCTGCACCGTTACAGGCGCTTTTGTTTTACCCACAGTAAATATTTTAAACCCGGCATAGGAAAATACTTCCAGGGGACCTGCAAAATCAAGTACTTCTGTACCATCATACAGATAGAAGCAAATGCTCTTAAGTTCCTGCGCTGACGCTTTAGTTGTATCACGGAGTACCAATGTCATGCCGCAATGCGGACATACACCCGGCTTATGATATACAATTGAATCGCATGGACCACATGGCGGACAAACATAGTCGCCGGTCTTTTGTTGTGCATTCGCCCATAACGGTATCCACAACAGCAAAAATAACAGATGTTTCATTTGGCAGTATTATACGCGCAAATTACGCCGGTGGTATCGTGCTGAGAAGGACAACTACCCTGCCAATCAGGCCATTTTACGTGTTGCGCCTGCTTTTTTCGCCAACTGCCCCAGTTGCCGTGTACTGCCTATACCACAGGTTTTGGCTACCCACGACAGCTTCTGGCCTTCATTCAGCAATTGTGTGGCCTTTTCCTCGCGCAAGTTGCGGATATAATCTCCAATGGTGATGCCTGTGGTTAATTTGAACAGGCGGGTAAGGTTTCTGGGTGACATATGCACCATTGCAGCCAGTTCGGTGATCGTCAGTTTTGTGTGCAGATGATGCGTGATATAATCCTGGATCTCGTGTATCTGATGGTTGATATGTTGCCTGTGTTGCAGATGGATACTATGCTGAGTTGCCGTCCCGTCGCGACGTATATACATCACCATGTCTTTGGCTACCGTATACGCAAAAGTAGGCCCGTAATGCTCTTCTACCAGAAACAGCGCAAGGTCAATACCGGTAGAGATGCCCGCGCTGGTGTAGATGTTGTCACTCTTTACAAACAACCTGTTTTCCATCACCTGCAACTTGGGAAAGTGTTGGCGTAACGCGCCTGTATATCCCCAGTGCGTAGTACAACTAAGCCCGTCCAGCAGTCCGGCCACCGCCAGCGCAAATGCTGCTGTGCAGATGGAACATACTGTGGCACCTACCATAACGGCATGTTGCAGCCAGGGCATCCATACCGCATCGTTTGTACGGTCCCACTTCGAAAGGTCCATGCCAGCTACGATAACGATATCGTCAGATTGAATACTAACCGCATCCAGCGGCTCAACACGGGTAAAACCTAGTCCCGAAGAGGTGCCCGGCGAAGTATAAGGCGACACATAACGCAGTTCATAGGGATGACCACAACATCCTGCCTCGTAGAAAACAGTTACCGCACCCGCCAGATCCATCAGATGTACATGGTCAAACAGAAAAAATATAACACGCTTGTTTTCCATGATACTAAGATAGGAAAGCCGGTCCATTTTCTGTAAGTATGACCAGTCCGGCCTACCGGTCAACAATTTTCTAAGATTTAATAATATGTTTAAAATAACATTTTATACTTTCATACTGTAATAACGCCTATTCAATATGACCTTATTTATCCGTACCCCGATCATCCTGCTGGCAATCACCGGCATGACCGGGGTAAAAACCCTTGCCTCGCAAAGAGCCACAATGCCAACTTCCGGAATAGATACTACGGCTGCCATCAATGTTATCCGTGCTGAGTACAGGAACATAAATACTGCTAAACTCACAACAGAAGCTTTCAAATACGAGGCTGAAGGATGCGTGGAAGAAGGACAGGTGAAGTACTTCCTCAACCAGAAAAAGGAAATCGTAAAGATCGTCGAATCAGGCAGTATAGGAGATGGTAGCTGGAATCGTGAATTCTATTTCCAGTCAGGTAAATTCATTTTCTGCTATGAAACGCTTATCGGCGGACCAGCAATAGGCCCGGAAACAAAGACCGAACATCGTACTTATGTTAAAGATGATCAGGTACTGCGTTACATGGACGACAAAAACATCGTCCCTGCAGAACAAACAGCAGCAGATGCGCTAAAAATATCTTACAAACTTCTAAAGGCTTACACGACCAAAAAGTTTGCAGAAGTCCTTTGTCAATAAGTAGTCACTAATGGTCAAAATAAGCCTTATCATAAGAACGAATCTCTGTCTAGATACCGTGCAAATATCAAAAGTTGGGCGTACCTATCGGATATTCGCAGGAAAGCGCCATTAAAGCCTTTTTTATGCGTTAGCGACATCTTTATACCTTTTTAATCAGAAAGGCCATAAATCCGGAGATTTATGGCCTTTCTGATTACTTTAGCTAAGAGGCACCTCGCATTACTTCGCAAGCAACGCCTCACCTTCCAGTACGACACCCTGCCAGCCATGCAACATAAATTGCCTGATATTCTGGTGATCGGTGGCATCCGGAGTATTCAATACCGACTGATAATGTTCAGCAAATAAGTAGAGCGTATCTTCTTTACTTAACCCGTTCAGCTTCGCGAAAGCGAAAACCTTGGCGCTACCCTGATTTTGAGTTGCTTCATTATACGCCTCCCCGTTTTTGAAGGCCGTTGGCTGATGTTGGTAATAAGTTTCTATAAAAGCTATTACATCTTTAAACATGATTGAATTGGCCTTTAATTTTTCAATCAGGGTTGCTATTTGTTCTTTCATCCGGATTACTTTCTATAAATCAATGTGAAGGTGCTAACTGTACACCCCGTTTAACAGGTCAAAAATAGAACTTTAAAAGACATGCCAGACATCATAAATGTGCACTTTCTCTTTTCAAAAATCATCACATAATAAATAAAACTAAAATATAAAACAATAATTTATCGTTTATAACAAAACAAGTATTCTCAACTAGCGTTGTAAAGCCGCTATCATAGGGATTTAGGTGAGATAACCCATATATAACCCGTATATAACCCGTATATAAGCCATATATAACCCGTATTTAAAAGATATGGGTTATATACGGCTTATATATGGCTTGACTACGGTTTATAAATGAATTACTAAAGCGAAGTGGGTATCACTGGACCCTTATCAGGCATTTGAAGAAGCGATAAAAAAAGCCCCCTGGTCAGACCAGGGGGCTTGAGCGTACCGGTTAAAAGGCTAGTATTTACCACCATGACCGTTGTTATCTTTCTTTTCTGCAACAAGCTTCAGCACCTTACCAGTATTTCCTGATGGTCCTGCCACTCCGGAAACTGTAACGTATACTTCTCCCTCCTGGTCCTGCCCAAAACCTTTCAGGTAGTAACCTATATCATTGGGACGATCTTTCAGGATCAGCTCAGTAAAAGACCATAAACCGCTGCCCGCCGGACTACTGGTATATAATTCTGCATTAGGCGTACCACCCGGTTGAGAGAAAATACCAAAGATGTATTTTCCTCTCAGTTGCGGCAGAGCATTACCACGGTACACGTTCCCTCCTATTATTGTAGTAGCCTTGCCTCCTTTAGGATTGTTCGCATTGTTCATTTCTATCACAGGATCGATCAACTGTTTACCCATGGTATCCTGCACCGGACAACCGGGCAGCTCCACGGTATTGTTAGCTGCATCAAAGCAGTGTGTCCCTTCCTTTACATTCCAGCCATAGTTACCACCTTTAGTCACCACATCGATCTCTTCATAAAGCGCCTGACCGGCATCACCAACGTACAACCAATGGGATCCGCCCATATCAAATGAAAAACGGTAAGGATTGCGGAAACCGTACGCCCAGATCTCATCCATACCAGGCTTGCCTACAAAGGGGTTACTTGCAGGAATACCATAAGGACTTCCACTATTCACATCTATGCGTAGAATGTTACCGAACAGGTTTGCTTCAACATCCTGCCCATTACCTCCACGGTTTACATCATACCAGTCTTCCACATGTCCGGGAGCCACATCGTTTGCTGCACCACCATCCCCAATGGCGATGTACAGGTAACCATCCTCACCAAAGCCGATAGAACCGCCGTTATGGTTGCTCTGCGGGTCATCCAGTTCAAGTATTACCTTCTCTGTGTTGATGTCCGCCATATTAGGATCACTGGCAGAAACCCTGAACTCTGAAATACGGCTTAAGTTATTCCAGGCACCTCCTCCTTCGGGGCCACCGGCACGGGGAGGCAATGTGTAATAGATGTAAAACTTTCCATTGTTACCAAAGTTGGGATGAAAAGCGAATCCCAATAAACCGCGTTCGTCATAATTTGGATTCAATGCGACCATCCTGCTGGTCACATCAAGAAAAGGAGTAGATAACTTCGTTCCATCGCCATCAACGATCCAGATCTTACCGATCTGGTCATGGATAAATAACCGGTGACTTCTGTCTGGCGCTTCCACCAGACCCAACGGAGATACAAGGTTTTCCGCAATTACTTTTGTGTCTACAGCTTTGGGAGGTTTGTCATCATCTTTCTGGCAGCCCGGAGATACAAACAGTACAGCAAACAGGGCAACTGTAACAGGGCCGGCAAAGTTGCGCAGCATGCAGTTGGCTTTAGTGGAATTGATCTTCATAAATAATCGATTTTAGACTGTTAGGAAATCATCAATTGATTAAGATCGTGATAGGAATGGGGCATATATGATGATCTTCTTTACCGGTAGCAGCGTTGATTCAGTCTTATGGTTTCATAACGGGGTAAAGAAAAGATATGGCTTTCACTACTTATTAATACGAGGAATACTTAAATGGGTTGCCTCACAAATAAAAAAAATTACGCCCGTGGCCGTCACGAGCGTAAGCATTCTCTTCTGATGGATTAATGAAAATTATATGGCAGCGATCGTTATACTGCGTACATGCGCAGTTATAATTCCATCGCCACGATTATTGTTGGAAATTCAACTTCTGCAGTGGCCCTGTCTTCAAGCTCCTGCAATGTGATGCCACCATCTTTGGCAATGAAGCGGATGAGTTTTTTGTCAGCTGTTAGTATAATACCATACTCAGCACCATCGCTCTTACCTTCAAGATATACGACCATGTACGCGCCTTCCAGATTAATGTTATTTTCGACTAACAGTTTCTTCAGATCTACCCATTCTGTGTTTAACAATTCGGTTAATTCAAGTACTTCCTGAAGATATAATTGTCTGTCCTGAGTATCCATTTTATCTATTTTATGAATGATGAATATTATTCTATTGATCTTCTACTACTTACCCGCCACTCTTCACGCTAATGTACACAGCATATTATCCGCTGTTGCATTCGTTCATATAAAATCATCGAAAATTAGTCTTTTTTCCTTTATATCAGAACAGCCTGATGGATCGCAGCTAAAAGGCGCTTATGACGGGAGAAGAACATAAGTGGAAGGCATTGGGAAATAATGCTAAAATCGCCCGCAGACAACCTTCCTTTTGCTGTAAACAACTAAAAGGAAGGCGTCCGGAGCGATACGTGGTGTCAAACCATCCCCCCGTACCCACTGGCAGGTTTAGTTTGTAGCTCTATTTATATGAACCCTTCATGGTTTCCGTTACTCGTTTTGCCTCATTTATTCCCGACTTATAATATTTATGGACCATTATTGATACCGGTATCCCAAACACCACCATTAACACTAAAAATCCTACTGCTGCCTGTACATTAAAAACAAACGGTTTATCAGGAAGTGCAGTAAGTGGTAACACTATAAAATTCATTGTTACCCAAACAATTAAACCAAACAATCCCCCGTTGAGATATTTATTGGTTGATAACCTGGTTATTGTGGGATACAGCAGGAAGAACAGCAGCGTAAAAGAAAAGGATATAAAATAGTGAATGAATATTCCCAATAAGATGATACCCGGTCCTCCATTGAGAGCGTTTTTCAAGCCAATAGCGCCAGCTGCAATAATATAAAACATCCTGACCGGGAAAGCACCCGTACGAATGGTTTGGTCTACATGCGCAGCTATAATGTCCAGGGTACCTGCCAACAGTGTTGTTAGTAATACAGCTTTCCAGAATCGGGTCATTGGTTACAATTTTAATCGTTATTTTTAATTGGTTTGTACTTCCAAAAGTCGGTGAAGGCCTGTTAAATTCTCATTCAAAACCCATTCAAAAGCTATTCAAACTGCGATCAACCTAATATGAGCGATAAGGAACTGATAAAAATCTGCCTGCAGGAAATCAGCCGTAAGGCAGGGTTGTCCGATCCGGAATCCTTACGGCAGCGAGACTTTGAACACTTGTCTGCCGAAATAGAACAACGCACCGGCATCCTCATTAGCGTTTCCACCATCAAACGGTTGTTACACGGCCAGTTCAACAGGCTACCACAGGTCGCAACACTCAACGCCATCGGCATCTGCCTTGGATATGACAGCTGGCAGGACCTCAGGATAAAAGAACAAGAAAAGATAAAGGACGCAGATGATTTGTCTTCCGTTCCTCCGGTCTCCCTTCCCGCAGGCAAAAAGCACTGGTTCTCCTATAAATTATTTATTCCGGGTATTGCTGTTCTTCTTTTCCTGATGATCGTGTCATATAACTATTTCTCAACAAATGACATCATCAATGAAAAAGATATCGGTTTTTCAGTTAAAAAGGTCACGAGCAATGACATTCCCAATACCGTTGTATTCACATATGATGTCAGTAAGGTAAATGGCGACAGCTTCTTTATCCAGCAGTCGTGGGACAGGGACCGGAGGGTAAAAATTGACAAACATGCTCATACCCTGACTGATATATACTATGAACCTGGTTATCATAACGCCAAGCTGTTCGTCAATAACAAAGTGGTTAAAACTATCGATGTAAGCATCCCGACCAGGGACTGGTTCTTTTTCAGCAAGCCTGCGCTCTTTAAGGGCCTGCCTACTTATATCCGTCCTGCAACACCGGTAAAGGATGGTAAACTATCCCTTACAGCAGAGGATATTGTTAACAGCAAAATCGATCCCCAACATGAAAACTTTTACACGTACGCCTTCTTCCCTGAAGCATTCAATGTGAGCAGCGATAACTTCCGGTTCAAAGTAAGGATGAGATTTACTGCGCTTAAAAATGTGATGTGCCCGACTATCATGCATGAAATATGTGGTCAGAGCAATTCATTATACTTCTTCACTACCCTTCCCGGTTGCATCGGCACCATCAATACGAATGTAGGAGAACATTTCATGAGTGGTAAAACCACCGACCTCTCAGGTTTTGGCTGCGATATCCATCAATGGCATAATATCGAGGTCATTGTGAAAAATAAGGACGCCCGGTTCTATATTGACCAGAAAGAAATATTCGCCAAATCCTACACTAAATCATCAGGACTTATCACCGGGCTGATATTCAGCTCAAACGGCCTTTGTGAAATTGATGACATAGAACTTTCCGGCGGTGATGGTACCGTTGTTTATAAAAACGATTTTCAATAACAATAACTAATTAAGATAGCCAAACAGTTTATCAGCAAAAAAATTTGCTTGTTCTCAAAATTTGCCTTTACTTTGATATACAAAGTACTTTTATCAGACCCTAAGAGGAGGTATTTTATCCATTTCTGCCAGCGTAAATTACTGTCACTCTTAATCAAATATGACTATTGCAGCAAAGGCGTTGCGTTTAGTTCTGGTAGCGGTATCTTGTCGGGACCTCATTCAATTATCTCTCAAAAACAACACACTATGATCACGCAAAATCAAAGGCTTACGGGCATTATGTCCACTGCCGCACTTGTATTGCTCATACCATTGATAGCAATGCAGTTCACAAATGAAGTAAAGTGGACATTGTCTGATTTTGTCATCGCAGGTATACTACTTTTGGGCACAGGTCTTATGATAGAGCTGGTACTGAGAAAGGTAAAACAAACGCGTCACCGTATCCTCCTATGCGGAGCGATTATACTGGCCCTGATGGTAGTATGGGTAGAACTTGCGGTCGGCATTTTCGGGACACCGTTTGCCGGAAGTTGAGAGATGATGAGGCTTAACAATGATACCAGCCGGAATGCCAATGTTATTTCATCTTCCGGCTGATCTTATCCTGTGCGGAAGCCAGCAGACTGATTGACTGTTGTAAACGGTCATACGCCACACTTGCATCCAGGGCGATGTCTCTTTTACTTACGTCCAGACCGGCCAGGAAAACTTCCAGTGCAGATAAATACTGTGTTCCTTCGCCGTTCAATACGTTATGTATCTTATCGTTCAACCTATCCCCTTCCGCACGTAACTCGTCGTTAGTGAGATCGGTCACATTACGCATCTGCCGGATAACGTCCCCCATTTGTGTTTTCAGCAACTCAAGATTTTCAGGGTCCTTTTTACCAGGGGCAATATCCTTCCGGAAAATATTATCAGAAAGGTTTTTCCTTGTCTTCATGTAAGTTGTAAGGTCCCTTCTGAAGGCTTCGAAGTTCCGGGTAAGCTCATCTCCTTTCTCTTTGGTGAAATACTTGTCTACATCGGCATTGAGATGTTTGGTCCAGTTGAGCAGGCTCATGGAAACATCAACCACTGGCAGAGACTGTGCAGAGGCCCTGGTAAAGGTCAACAGGGCTACAAAGACAAATAAGATGCGGCGGACCATTATTCTTTTTTTACCTGAAAATAAGGAATTACGGGGGATTGATCTAACTATTCCAATTTCAATAGCTCCAGATAAGGATTTCCTTTAATATCGAGATACATGCAAAAGGCAGGTTCTGTTTTATAACCCAGCTTCTTTAACCTTATAAAGGATACCTTTATTTTCTGGCAATGATATTTCATTGGGATAAGGCTATTATTATAACTAT
Source organism: Chitinophaga sp. S165 (assembly GCF_003182155.1). Taxonomy (GTDB): domain Bacteria; phylum Bacteroidota; class Bacteroidia; order Chitinophagales; family Chitinophagaceae; genus Chitinophaga. The sequence continues at coordinate 611,770 of NZ_QGTG01000003.1, read as the reverse complement.
GAAAAATAACTATAAGATCTGCAAAAACTAATCTTTGGATTCATTCTTAATACCTCGTCGTTCTAACTCCTCTCTCGCTGATCGCTGTTCCTGTAATAACAAACGTATGCGGACTGCCGGACGCATTACTATATACTCGCACTTCATTACGAAATGTCCCCTTCCTCCCTGGCTTATAATACACCCTTATGCGACCTCTCTGTCCAGGTCTGATAGAATTATCCGGTATAGAAACACTGCATCCTGATCCACTCCAGTTATTCCTCACCTTATAGATCACAAGCGGCTCTCTTCCTGTATTAAGGAAAGTAAAGTCTTCGTAGTAGGCTCTGTTAACAACACTCGCCCCTACGTCTACCCGGCGGCTACCAAAATACGCCCCTGTATACCGATTGGAAGTTCCATAATACCTGGCAGCGCCCTTAGTATGCTCGATCAACGGATTTGTTTGTTCGCGTCCCATAGTAGCAGCAGCACTTGCAAAATAGTTATTGGTCTTGTCTCCATACAGAGAATCAGGTACATACACTCCACCTGCTTGCAATTTCTTATTTAGATAAAAGACATAGGACCGCTGCTGGCTTTCCAGATCAACAGGCAGTAAACTACTGTCTATTTTAAACACTCTTATTTTAATGGATGCTGTTCGCAATATTCCCTTCCATCCCCCGCCACTATCCGATGGCAGCTCGTCTGCAAGTACAATGATACTATCTGTGGGAGGATATTTCGCTGTAAACCAGCTTACTTTCGATAATAGGATATGCTGGCTTATATCAGGATGCCGCTTCGTCAACCTCATTACCAGGGTGCTGTCTGACTTTATAACATCAGCCAGTTTCATCTCTTTGCCGGTTTTATCAATTACAGTAGCTCGAGTTGATATCCTGAACGAGTCCACGGGACGAGTAGTATCGTTAGATCGGTAATTGCCTGGATTACACGCGGTTATAAAGGTTACGACCGCCAATATAGCGATAAGGGATATTTTCATTAAGACAAATATAACAAGTGATGTCAATACTTGCTACTCCGCTAATACCAGTGGTGAGAACACCACAAATAACGCTATCATCGCCAATAACAATAACACCGTATACAGATGCCTCCTCTTCCAGGGCTGTAGGTCCACAACATTGTTCCATTGTTGTACGAACGGCTCTTTGCGGGGGTACATCGCACCTACTACAAGCATCAGTAATACGGTCAGCACAAAAAGGATAGCCAGTACGTGCAGGAAATGTAAACCTGTATCTACCAGCAACTGTGAAACCGCATAAGTCGTTATAAAGAATATCAGCCCTATTTTTGCTGCAATAGCGGGCATTCGTTTATGTAACAGCCCAACCAGCAGGATCGTGAAAATGGGTACGCTAAACAGGCCGCTAACCTTTTGTATATATGTATACAGCCCCTGCTGCGCAAAGGCTATGAATGGTGCAATGATCATTGCCAGTAAACACACCAGCATTTCAAACCGCTTGCTTACACTTATTAATTGCCGCTCGCCTACCTCCTGCTGACGCCAGGCTTTGTATGGCCTGTAGAGGTTCAGCACAAAGAGGGTGCTTGTGCTGTTCAACCCTGCATTAAAGGTCGTAAGCGCAGCTCCAAACGTAATAGCGGCGATGAAGCCAGTAAGTACGGGAGAACTGACATCGCTGACTATTTTAGGGAATACCTCTGCCGTATTGTCCATATGCGTATACAACTGCACAGCGATCAATCCGGGAATATTCAGCAGCAAAGGCGAGATGATCTTACCCGCACAGGCTACCGCGATGCCCTTCTGACTTTCCGCCAGACTGCGGGAGGCAAGCGCCTGCTGTACGATATACTGTTCCGTACCCCAGTAGTAAAGGTTCACCAGGAACATACCGGTAAAGATGGTACCGAATGGCACAGAATCGTGCGCTTTCCCAATAGCATTAAAATGATCTCTTTTTGCTGCCAGCAACATATCAATACCCGTTCCCACTGAACCGTGCCCGAGGTATTTCAACGCAGCGTAAGGTAACAGTATACCACCGGCAAACATGCCTACACCAAGTACCGTATCAGAAATAGCGACTGCCTTTAAGCCACCCAATATAGTGTAAAGACTGCCTACCAGCCCGATGATCCAGACCAGCAGCCAGATAGTTGGCCAGTAACCGATATGCAGCGTTTCCGATACGCGGAACAAGCCATTAAATGTAACGGCCCCGCTGTACAACACAGAGGGCAGCATATTGACAATATAACTTACAAGGAAGATCACCGAAACAAAACGTTTGGTGCCTGTATCATAACGTTCTTCGAGAAAATCGGGGGTAGTGGAAATACCACTGCGCAGATATACCGGCATAATGAACTCTGACACCAGCAACATCGCAAATACGGATGACAGGCCCCAGGCCATTACACTCATGTTATTGGTGTATACCAGCTCATTCTCACCGATAAACTGTACCGCACTGATATTTGTAAAGAAAAGGGCCCCTCCTACTACCAGGAAGCCCAGGTTGCGGTTAGCGAAGAACAAGCCCGCCGCAGTTTGCAGATTCTCATTCCTGGTTTTATACCAGGAGATCACGGCCACCAGTATGGTGACCAGTAAAAAGCTCAGTAAAGCGCCAACATTCATGAGATCAAAGGGAGTTACGTCTGATCAGTTTCGTGGGCATTACTTCATGTACCGGTTCCCGGCTCAGCACTGCCTCGGCAGCCCGTGTACCCATATCATTAAAACTAACGGAATAAGTAGTGATTCCGTTTCCAACGAGCTCTTTTACCGGCTCGTCGTTATGGGAGAGGATACCGATATCTTTACCCGGTTTTATCTTTTTTGCGGCACAGTCCCTTAAAAGACTCCATAACTCAGCGTTATCATTGATATAGTACACGACGCCCTTCTCTACAGATCCGGGCTGGTACTCACGCAGCACTTTACCTTCTATATTATTATCATGAATAAACCGCTGGAAGGAACGAACTATTTCAGGCGGAAACAGGGAGTCAGGATTGTGAAAGAACAACATCTTGTCAAATCTCATGATCACATCCTTCAGTTGCTCAAAAATAGCATACGATGACTTCTCAAATTCCTGCACTACATAATTAAAATCTCCTTCCAGCGGTTCATAACGGTCAAACATCAATAATTTCTGACGGGGAATGGTGTTCAGCAGTTCCCTCGTACGCGGATGATGAATAGGTGAAATAGCGTACATGCCATAGTGGCGATTCTTCACCATTGAAAACACGGTTTCAAATACCTCTATATTACCGTGATGGAAGAATACGTCCAGGAGCACATTCTCACCCAGTCCATTGCGGAAGCTGCGGTAAAACTGTTCCTGGAAAGTATCAATGGTATACATAAGCAACGCTACCTTGAGCGATTGCTGCGTATTATCGTCTGAAACAAAGTAACCCAGACGGTTCTTCGATTCAATAAGACCGCGGCTTTGCAGTTCACGGTAACCTTTGACTACAGTTTCCCGGGCATATCCCAGGCCGGAGATCATCGCATTCACAGAAGGCAAAGGATCTCCTATGCTGATGATCTTCTCGTTAATGGCATTGATAATACCCTCCACGAACCTTTCATGTTTTGAATAAGAAGGTATTTCATCCAACTCCTGGATCTTTCCGAAAACTGTACTCATTACTACATGTAGTTTATTCTTTTTTATTCACCACGCTTATCAATCCACCATTTCCAACTCCAGCATACGGCTGTGAAGCTTACTGGTAGTGAACGCGTCCAGGCCCACCTTCATCAGGTATTCCCCTGAGTATACCTTACCGTTAAATGCTTCTGCCGGTGTTTTACCTGGCATCAGGTTGATTTCCGTTACACGGTACTTTTTAGCCGGGTTCAGGCCCTGGCATTGCACTGGCAACAGGTTCTCAGCATAACGGGGATATACATCATACGCATACAGAACTGCGTTCTTTTGTCCTTCACCCACATACATTACGGCTGTATGATTACCATCATAAGGGGAAACAAGCCTGTATTGATCGCCGCTGAAATTAATCTTTTTTAACCGATTATACGTAGCCACAGCCGATTTACAGAATGTTTGCTCTTCCTCTCGCAGCTCCTTCACATTGATATCGAAGCCCAGCTTACCCTGCATAGCTACGTCCACCCTAAATTTAATACTTGCATCATGATTCCAGCTTGTTACATGACAAGAAATTGCCTTCGATGGAAAGAACTGGGAATATCCCCACTGAATGAATAAACGCTCCACAGGATCTGTATTATCACTCGGCCAGAACTCGGTGAAATAACGTAACCCTTCATAGTCGGTACGTCCGCCGCCACCTGAGCAAAGCATCATCGGCAGGTTAGGATATTTTGCCTTGATACGGTCCAGTACTTTGTACAGGCCACGTACATAATCTACATACAGGTTATTCTGCTTGTCCTTCAGATAAGGTGAATAGATGTTCGTGATCGGACTGTTACAATCCCATTTCAGGTATGCCAACTGAGGATTTTCTGTCATCAGGTGATCTACTACACCGAACACGTGCTCCTGCACCGCAGGATTGCTCAGGTCCAGCACCAGCTGATTACGGAAATAGTAACGTTCACGGTTAGGTAACATGATGACCCAGTCAGGATGTTTCTCGAAGAGCTCACTTTTCGCGCTCACCATTTCAGGTTCTATCCATATGCCAAATTTCACGCCGGTACGGGTTGCTGCTTTAACAAGCGCAGGTACGCCATTAGGCAGTTTATTGGCAGTAGGTTGCCAGTCGCCCAGGCCCTGCGTATCGCTATGACGGGGATATTTGTTACCAAACCAGCCATCGTCCAGCAGGAACATGTCCGTACCCAGATATTTTGTTTCTTCTATAAGGCCTTCCAGCTTTTTCTCATCGAAATCAAACGCGGTAGACTCCCAGTTATTGAGCAGGGTGAGGCGATCGCCCTTCCCGTCTTTAATCTGATAATTACGTGCCCAGCGGTGCAGGTCACGGCTGCCTTTACCCGTTCCCTGGGTGCTCAGCGTGAAGATGAAAGTAGGGGTAGCAAACACCTTTCCAGGCTCCAGTGTGTAGTCAGCCGCTTCAGGATTGATACCGGAAATAACACGCAGGTTGTTTTCGTTATCTACCTCAAATGTAAAGCGGAAGTTACCTGTCCAGCCCAGGGTACCCATCAATACCTGTCCGTCGTTCTCACGGGGAGCATCACCCAGTCCTACCGTGAAGAAAGGAGATACGTGCAGGCTTGCCCTGGCTCCCAGTTTAGAGTCGATCATCTTTTTACCGAAGTTCAACTGCTGGGTATTCATATTTACTTCCTTCGCCCAGTCTCCGCTGAACTCAGTCAGGAAATATTTCGCACGCTTCCAGTACAACATGGAAGAAGCATAATGGCTAATGTTTACTGCTTTCTTCTCATTGTGGCTGATCTCTGACCAGGACTCAATAATGTTGTCTTTCGCAAAGGTGCGGTAGTACAGTTTTACCTGTACCGGGTATAAAACATCTTTCAACGTAATGACAGTTTCTGTAACGTCGTCTGATACTTTCTTTACATCATGCGATACGTACGTCAATACGGTGGCCATATTGCCATCATTATGACGCAAGCCGAACGCTGGTTCGAAATAAGTTTCGGTGCCGGATACAGGGTATGCCTCCCATGACTGTCCGTCACTTTTGGATTTCATAGTTGCTGTCAGATGATTATAATCATCCGCAGCAGCTAAACGTGGTCCCAGATAAAGTTGAAATAGCCGTCCGTTCTGTGCCGTCTGTAAAACAAGTTCTGTCTCATTGGTCGCTATATGAATAGTTTCCGACTTAACTGCTGTATGGGTAACAACAATCAGGAAAAGCAAAATGGGCAATAACTTCTTCCTCATGGATACAATTTGTTAGTAGAGCTTATTTATTGATTTTCAAAAAAAGAACATCTTTAGGCTGAATGTCGATGGTCTTACCCGCGTCGATATCGGTATGCGACCAGAGGTCACGTACGCTATAATGCTTCTTCGGATCAAGTCCTAACCTTTCATATTGCAGCTGTATGCTACGGATTTTGTCTCCATAATTAAAAGCGGCATAGTAAGTATTACCCTGTTCATCTGTAAACACGAACTGATCTTCAGAACGCGTACCCGTTCCTTCTACAGGACGGAAACTATGTCCCATAGCAGCTGCATTTACTTCTGCATTTGTTAAAAATTTCCTTGCCCTGGTTTTGCCCTCTTCACTTCCTCCTTTACTGAAATCATCACCGGCAATGAACAAGCCTGTAATAACCGCTGATGTGACACGGGCCCTGTTCTCTCCTTCTGTTGCTTCCTGTAGTACTACGTGGTCGGCATCATTGAACCTGTAGATCTTGTTGATCCACCAGCCATAGGAAACTGCGTTCAGCGTATATTCCGTATCCTTGATCTTATTCCAGGCGTCGCAGGCTATACGACGTGATTGGGCGTATTGAGCAGGGAAAATTGGAGCAATCGAAAGGTTAATATACATATCCCCGAAGTATTTGTCAAGTAACTGCATGCCATAATTATAAGCAGCGATACCGGATTTCACTTTAGGATCGTACCATTTGTCGGCATTAATAGCGCCATGTGCCATGAAATCAACCTTAACATATTGAAAACCACAACGGTGAAAAAGATCTGCCACTTTCTGCATGCGCTGCTCAATAGCCGGATGGGTCGGATCTATAGCGTATGCTCCGTCCAGGTCCTGCGGCTGCCCATTTGCATACAAATAAACATCCTTAAACTTATACTCCGGTGCTTCTTTGATATTCCTGTCCGGATTTTTACCCCAATCGGTAAAAGGCGTCCAGTAAATACCTGCCATCTGACCATTCTCTTTACAATGCTTTACAAAATCTTTTAGCTGTTCTTCTGTAAAACGGTCCCAGCCAGAATCCAGGCCGATCACCACTTCTCCATCCTTATTTACAAAATGGTTCGGCTGCAGATTTTCGTGGAAGAAATCGGATACTTCCAACGCCTTCTCATAGCTGATCTTGAACTGTAATACACCCCAGCTGTTCCATCCTACAGGCATTGCCTTGTTCCATGCTTTCGGAGGAGCTATCGTCGCATTCGCCGCGCCATAAGCATCCATCCCAGTCCTCCAGTCGTTGAATACCCCTAACATTACTTTAGGCGATTTGATAACATGCCCTTCCTTCGCGCCATGTGGCAGGAGATCACGGGTAGTGGAATCTGCAGCGCCACCATAACATGTCAACGTATATCCATTGCCATTTTCTGCCTTATTCATGATCACAGCCGACTTCCAGAAGTCATGCTCTACCGATCCTACCACCAGGCCTTTGCGGGTATCACCATCGAAAACCGCTGTTGTTTCATAACTGGTAAGTGTCGTGAAATCCAGTGGGTGAGACTGGAAACGGATCCATTTGTCATTGTCAAATGGTACAAACAAAGCCCGGTTATTGCCCTTACCAAGCACCTGTGTCATATCATTGAGATTCACGGGCGCCATATAGTTAGATGCAACATTGCCGGAAGCTGCTTCCAGCGTAAAATCTGTGAGCAGATAGTCTTTGCCGGTGTACTGGTAGAAAGACTGCACCAGTGTAGGTAGTTTACCATCGCGATAAGTTACCTGCAGCAGCGAGCCTTTTCCAAATGCATCGTTCACCGATTTTACTGTCAGCACACCACGGTCATAATCTTTTGTGGTGATCAGCCGGCCATTCCACTTGTAGGAAGCATACAGCTGAACGTTCACATTCCCTGCGGGCCTTGTAAGACGTAAAGTTTTACTCGTCTTGTCGTATACAATTTTCCAGTCGTTAGGCGTAGCAGCATGAGCTACGCGCATCCATAAAAGTGTGGCCACCGCTAAGAGCATGTGCGGGGCGAGTCGAAATATCTTCCTCATAATAAATGATAAAAGCAGGTCCACTGCCTGTATTCAGCGGACCTGCCTCTTTTAAAGGTGACTATTAATTATAGCCCGGATTCTGATCCGAAGGCGCAATATCATCGTTCAACTTGATTTCCGTGTCTGGAATAGGAAATAAAGTATGATAGGGCTGTATCGTTCCTGACCGTTTTGTCCATTCGTTACGGGCTTTTACCAGCTCTACGAACTTACCGGTACGGATCAGGTCAATACGGCGCCAGTTTTCAGCAAAGAGTTCCCTGATACGCTCGTCCATAATAGCTGTACGGAAAGCGTCCTGGGACATTGCCTGCCATTTTTTATCGGCTGGCAGATTATTATTCCACGCACGTGTACGTACTTCATTTACCACGTCTACTGCTTCACCTCCACGACCCAATTCATTTAAACACTCCGCATAGCAAAGTTTGATATCTCCCAGACGCAGCACCGGAATATTTTTACCGGAATACCACATATTGTCATACTTATTATCTGTATGCTTGTCTGTACGGAAGTCCTCATACTTCTTTACGTGTGGTTTCAGCTCATCATGATCAGCGCCCAGGTCTTCCCATTTAACGGGGTCCAGGGTAGGCGTTACACCATAGTAAGTGAAATCATAGCGGATACTTTCTTCCTTACGCACGTCGCCATCTTCCCATATACCACCATCTGCAACTGTGGAGTAAGCATACTTGGTAGGTACGATCTTATCATAACCGGAATAAAAACAACCATCACCAAAGAAGTTCTGTACTGCACGGGAACCTATCTGGAACTGTATTTTATTATTGTTGGGATAGACAGGGCTAAACTGGAATTCCAGGATAGCTTCAGCAGTATTTGGTTTCGTGTAATCCCACAGGTCCTTGTAAGGTACCAGGGAATACGCACTCATCATTTTCTCAAAGCATGCAGCAGCTTTTGCAAAGTCACGCAGGCCAGTAGTTTCAGGCGCAGACATATAAGCCTTACCCAGCATTGCCCATGCGGCGCCGGAAGTAGCACGTCCGACATCATTCTTATCAGGACAATTATCAGCAGCACGTTGAAGGTCTGCAATAATAAAAGTCCAAACATCTTTCAGCGGCTGGCGGCGGCCACCTAATTCACCTGAACGGGCCACATCTGCGATGGGAATTTCACCCCAGTACATCGCCATCTCGAAATCCAGGAAGCCACGTATAAAAGAAGCCTCACCCAGTAATTTAGCCTCGCGGGAACCCGGCGTTACTTCTGTTGAGCTAAGTCCCGCAACAATTCTGGCAACTTCATTTATCACCGGCCAGCGGATATCCCACTGGTTAGTAAGATGGGTGAGGTTCGAATTCAGGTTAGCGTCAAAGCGGTCAATACCACCTTTACTCCGATCGCTCTTCATCTGAAAAGCTCCCTGTTGTATTTCATCCGTTCCCATCATCATGATGAGTCCCTGTTCATCTGTACGGAAACCTTTCCAGTTAGCGTAAGCCCCCTTAAGACTGGTCTCCACAAGATTCACATCAGCGTATACCTGATTTTGATCAAGCCTGGTTAAACTCTTTTCGTCGAGAAATTTGTTACAGGAAGCGGAGAACATGATGAATCCCGCTGCCAGTGCCAATGTTGTTATATTACGTTTCATAATAATCTAGCAGTTGAAGTTTAGAAACCTACATTCAATCCAAAAACATACATTTTTATCGGAGGATAACCGTAGTCGCCGGTTTCCGGATCCATTCCTTTGTACTTGGTAACACAGAACAGATTAGAGCCGGTTGCGTACAGACGCAGGTTATTCAACTTCCATGATTCCAGAAGTTTTCCCGGTAGATTGTAAGACAGCGTCAATGCTGACAAACGCAGGAAAGATGCATTCTGTATTGTGTAACTTGTTTCGGATGGACTGAAACGATTGTAGTTGCCGGTATTCGCTATCACACGTGGGATGTCAGTGTTAGTATGCTGAGGCGTCCAACGGTTCAGCAGATCTTCAGTGGCCATACTTTCACCAACGCTGTTGATCAGTCCTTCATAATAGCTGCTGATCTTTTTAGCACCGTAAGAGTAAGTGAAGTTTGCATTCAGGGCAAAAGCCTTATAGTTGATGTTAGTGCCGAAACCACCATAGAATTTAGGATCAGACTTCGCTACCACAGTCCTGTCATACTGTGTGTTAACTATACCGTCAGGTTTACCATCAGGACCAGAAATATCTTTTGCGAAAAGATCTCCAGGGCTTACAGTTTTCCCGTTGAAGTCCAGGTCTTCCCAATCCTTGCGGTTAGATTCCTGTGCAATACCGCCGGATACCAGCGTGTAAATGCCATGCAGTGACTGCCCCAGGAAGACGTTTCCTTCACGCTGTATCACGTTCTGATCAACATTATATATCTCTGTAGCATCGCCATTCAGTTTTGTCACCTTGTTCTTATCGAAGGAGATATTAGCTGACACATTCCAGTTGAAGTCTTTCTTCTGAATAACATCACCTGACACCGAGAATTCCATACCCTTATTGTTCACACTTCCAATATTCTCCCATTGTTTCTTAAAACCTGAAGTTGTGGCGAGGTTACGGTCCAGCAAGAGGTTGTCATTATTGATATCGAAGAAGTCGGCAGTAACGATCAATCTTGATTTAAACAGACCAGCGTTGATACCGATGTTGCTTTGTTTCTGTTTTTCCCAGGTGATGTTCGGATTACCACGACGGCCATCATTTGAGATCAGTGCATTGCCATTATCGATCTTGGAACCATACAACGTCTGGAATGCATAGTTCAAGATATCCTGGTTACCAACTACACCATAACCAACACGCAGTTTCAACTGGTCGATGAAGGTTACATCCTTCAGGAAATCTTCCCTGTTAATATCCCATGCAGCAGACACTGATGGGAATATACCCCAGCGGTTACCTTCAGCAAAACGGGAAGAACCGTCGTAACGGGCAGTAGCCGTTAAATGATATTTGTCTTTGTAGCTATAGTTCACGCGACCCAGTACAGAAGCGAGGGAGTATGCGTAGAAGTCAGAACCCAGTACACCTTTTTCCAGTGCAGCTGCACCACCCAGATCATAGTAAGAGAGATCATCACTAGCAAAACGATCGCCCTGTGCTTTTGTATAGTTTGAAGTACGTTTGCTGGAGCTGGTTCCTACTAAGGCAGTCAGTTTATGATCATTGCCGAACATGGTGTTATAGGTCAGGGTGTTATCCCACTGCCAGTAAGTATCTGCCCATCTTTCATGTTTAGCGCGGGCATCGCCACTGTTGTGACGGATAGCTTCCTGGATGTTATGTGGGGTGAACTCGAACCATTCCTGTGCACCGTAGTCCAGTGAATAGCTGGAACGGAAATTCAGGCCTTTAATAGGATTGATGTCGATATAGTTAGAAGAGGTTACACGATTACGTGAACGGTCACGCTGAACGAATAATGAGTTGAAAGGATTGTAATCATTATTGTTCTGCTCTCCGTGCGCACGGTAGTAAAGCGTGAGATAATCGTAGGTATAACGCGTTGCCGGATCGCGGTAAGGCGCGTAGTTCAGCAGCGGGTTTGCATTCAGTGCTTTGTTATACACATCATCAGATGGTATGTCGTCGTTAGTACGGGTAAAGCCTGTGTTGGTACCTACCTTCAGCCATTTCTTAACATTATACTCTGCATTGAAACGACCGGTATATTTATTTTGTTTAGTATTTTCTATCACGCCTTTGTTACCAGCGTAGCCGAGGCTCAGATAAAAAACACCTCTGTCAGTACCACCGGAAAAGCTCACAGCATGATTCTGTTGTACGCCCGTACGGCTTACCTGGTCCAGCCAGTTATAGCTTTGTTTTGCATTGTATGTTTCAAGCTCCTGGGCAGTAAATGCAGTAGGGGGAACCAGCAGCACGTTCTTAATGTAATCTTCGCGGTTTGCGTTTGGATTATCATGTATGTAACCATTGGCATAGGCATCAATACGCAGATCACCCAATTGCACAGCATTCAAAGTCTTCGGAATACGAGTAAATTCAGAAGAACCTATCCAGCTATCATAAGTAACCAGACCATCTCCACCTCTGCGCTGGCCCTTCTTGGTGGTGATCACCACTACGCCGTTGGCACCACGGGAACCGTAAAGCGCTGTAGCAGATGCGTCTTTCAACACCTGTATGGACGCTACGTCGTTTACGTTCACGGAATTAAAACCGCCCTGATTGTTCTCCATGATCACACCATCCACTACGTAAATAGGGGAAGCGCCTGCGTTAATGGTGTTTGCACCACGGATCCTGATAGTTGCATCGTCGCTCGGACGGGTTGCATTACTAACAAATACACCGGGAGCATTACCTTGCAAAGCCTGGTTGATGTTGGTAACAGGACGTTCCAGCAACTTCTTCGAGTCTACTGTTGTTACAGCCCCTGTCAGGTCAGACTTTTTCATGCTGGCCCCGACAACTACCACTTCATCAACAACAGCTGTAGCCTGCTGCATCTTAATGCTTAGCGCATTCAGGTTGTTGAAAGGTACGGTCTGCGGTTCAAAACCCAGAAAACTGAACTCCAGTGTGCCTTTTCCGCTTTCTGCATTTAATGCAAAAGCACCGTCGATGCCTGTAACAGTACCGGTCTTAGTACCGGCCAGCTTTACAGACACACCTGGAAGCGGCTCACCCTTCGTATCAGTGACTTTACCGGAAATCTTGCCGCCCTGGGCAAAAACGGGAATGGCGCCGGTTAGCATAGCAATGATAGCCATGAACAACCATAGCCTCTTGGAAGCATTTCTTACATGCATAACGTGAAGCATAAAGTGTTTGTAATGATTCTTTTTAATGATAGGTATACTGCTGATTTGACAATCTCCAAAAAACGTGGCATTCCTGCGAACTTAGATCCCCCACAGAATAACAACGACCCTCGCTCTAACACAAATAGCTGATTATCAGCCATAAGCTTTAGACTTTGATTGGGTTGTTCTATTCTGTTCTACTCAACAAATATAGGGTTAGTTTCGAAAATTCAAAGTTTTTTTTGACGGCTGGATAAAATGAGCATAAGATGACTGTATAGGGGCTAAAAAAAATGCAGCCCTTAAAGGAACTGCATTGAGTTATGCGAATAAACTATTTACTATTTAAAATAGCGGCCTATGAAACTATTTCCAAGAAGGACCTATTGCCCAACACCCTGTATCAGCCAGCTTTATCCTGAATTCTTCATCATCGCCCTTTTCCCCTATCATAACTGAATGCGCAAGGTTATTGGGTTTACCTTCAATTTCAGGATCATTGTATATTGGGTCATGTTCTATTTCCTGCCCTTTTCCAGGAAAATTTATACTTCGAACAGTTCCTACATTAAACTTATAAATACAGAACTTACGAGGATCTTTAGGCTTACCTGTTCTAAGGTTTAGCTGACGCCCAATAAGAGCCCGGGATGATTCCGCCGTACTGTATTTATCCCAGTCACAACTCAAGTTGTTCCCCTTAACCGGAGTATTCCTGAATGCGCTGGCCCTGGGCTTATAATCTTTGGAACTAATAAAATCAATGCCTATACGGCAGAAGACGTGGTCTTCGTTTGGGATAAATATTTCTTTCATAGATTTTACAAACAATTTTTCATCCAGAGAGCTAAATGCTCTTCCACTCCTTTAATACTTATATCTCCTTTAATCCTGTCTTCATTGGCATACCTGTCACCATAGAACGATGCCTTCTGAAGATTTCTATGATTAAAATTGATAAGCAGTCTTCCCTTTGAAGTTCTCCATTCAAGATCAATTGATCCATCCCTTACTGGGTTTATCTCGGGAAGTTCAAGAGCAGTCAGATATATCTGATCAAAATACCCGACATATGCTTTCAAAAAAGAAGTTGCATTTTCCCAGATAATTTCATCTATTGGTAATGCGTCTTCTTCATCCCAGCCCTCTCTGAGCATTAAAATATGCTTTGATTGTTCAATAAGCTTTTCAGCCTCAGAATTGTAGGTATATCCCATCTTTGTTACGATATCCTTTAAAAAGCCTGTTTTATTAAATGGTAATTGGGTTGTTTTTTCGCCCCCGGGTAAACATCTGGTTGGATTGCTGATTTCTCTCATAAAGTTAAATTTTTGTGGAAACAATTCATTAACAAACAAAAGCAATCTCCATACTTCTAAAATACAATATTATATCTTCTCCCAATACAAAACAAAAAATTTACAAACATTGTTTTTCTACCAATCAATGGAGAACAACTTTCACATAAATTATCCTGCCATTGCCGATTTGCTACCTTGTTGTCAAATTTAATAATACGGCGGGCAACTCCCTTCTCTTCCCATTATCCATTCAACTAGGAAAGTGCAGGACAGTTAAACCCTGCTATTTTTTATATTTAACCATTAAACGTAAACAACAAATCCACGTCGATGAAAAAACAGGTCCTTTTATGCCTGCTGGTCTTTGCTCTCTGCGCCGATGCGCTAAGCCAGCCCCGGGTAGTATCCATGCTCTGCGAGAACCGTACTAATCCAAACGGTATCGATGTACTCAAGCCTCAGCTTACCTGGCTATTAACAGGTAACAGGAGGAACATTCACCAATCCGCTTATGAGCTCCGTGTGGGCACTTCTTCCAAAGAACTGGCCCAGGGTAAACAATTGGTATGGAACAGCGGCAAAATAAGCGCTGATCAATCTGTACATGTCCCTTACGGCGGCTCTCCCCTCCTCTCCGGTAAAAAGTATTTCTGGCAGGTCAGGATATGGGACGACAAAGGCCAGGCTTCCGGCTGGAGCCCGGTGGCTGAATGGCAAATGGCCTTTTTACAGCCCGGCGACTGGAAAGCCAGCTGGATAGAGCCCGGCTTCGTACAGGACAGCATTTCACGCCCTAGCCCTCTGCTCCGCAAAACATTCAAGACGTCCAAAAAAATACAATCTGCCACTGCATATGTTACCGCCCGCGGTCTCTACGAGGCACGTATAAATGGTCAGCGGGTAGGCGATGCCTTCCTTACTCCCGGCTGGACCAGCTATAAAAAACGACTGCAATACCAGCAATACGATGTTACCAACCTGCTTCGTCAGGGCGCCAATGCCATCGGCGTGTCATTAGGCGTAGGATGGTACAGCGGCTACCTGGCATGGGGCGATGCTAAAAACCATTTTGGCTCCAGGATAGGCCTGCTGTTCCAGTTAAACATCCAATATACTGACGGCACAGAAGAAGTGATTTCCTCCGACAACAGCTGGAAATCATCAACTGGTAGTATTCTTTACTCCGAGATCTATCACGGTGAAACCATCGACGCCAGGAAGGAAAAAGAGGGCTGGTCCACTGCTGCCTATGATGATCATGACTGGTCAGGCGTACAGCTAAGCAGCGATAACAATAAAAACACGCTGATCGCAACAGAGAACGAGCCAATAAAAAAGCATGAACAATTCAAACCGATAAGGATCTTCACCACACCCTCCGGTGAGAAAGTAATAGACTTCGGTCAGAACCTCGTGGGATGGGTAAAGGTGCAACTAAAAGGCCGTCCGGGCGATAGCATTGTGCTGCAACATGCAGAGGTGCTGGACAAGAACAAGAACTTCTATATAACAAATCTCCGTCTTGCAAAACAGAAGAATACTTACATCTTCAAAGGCAACGGCACAGAAGTTTTTGAGCCCCATTTTACATTCCAGGGCTTCCGTTATGTAAAGATCACCGGCTTTAACGGCGAGATAAACCCGGATAACTTTACCGCCTATGCGCTTTATTCTGATATGCCTGCCACCGGTACTTTCAGCTGTTCCAATCAATTGATCAACCAGTTGCAACACAATATTCAATGGGGCCAGCGTGGGAACTTCCTGGACGTTCCGACAGACTGTCCGCAGCGCGATGAGAGACTTGGCTGGACCGGCGATGCACAGGCATTTTCAAGAACAGCAGCTTTCAATTTCCAGGTGAATAATTTCTTCTCCAAATGGTTGAAAGATGTTGCGGCCGATCAACGTGCTGACGGTAGCGTTCCGTTTGTTGTTCCTAATGTGCTTGGGCAAAATGAAATGGGGTCTGCCGGCTGGGCTGATGTTGCCACTATCGCGCCCTGGAATATGTATCTCGCCTATGGCGACAAACGCCTGCTGGAACAGCAATACCCAAGTATGAAAGCCTGGGTGGGTTATATTCAGGGAGTTAGCAAAGAAGACCTGTGGAATTCCGGTTCCCATTTTGGCGACTGGCTGTTTTACCGTCCCGAAGATGACAACGATGGAAGATCCGCCATCACTGATAAATATCTCATCGCACAATGTTTCTATGCTCATTCCACACAGCTGCTCATCAATACAGCACAGGTGCTGGGTAAAACAGATGATGTATCAACTTATACAAAACTGCTGCAACGTATTAAAGCAGCATTCTTAAAAGAGTATGCCACTCCCGCCGGCCGGTTGATATCCAGCTCCCAGACAGCTTACGTGCTGGCATTACAGTTCGATATGCTGCCTGAAAACCTGCGCGAACAGGCTGCTCAACGCCTCGTAGACAACATCAGAAGCTACGGTAACCACCTTACTACCGGGTTCCTGGGTACTCCTTACTTATGTCATGTGTTAAGCCGCTTTGGACATCTCGATGTAGCTTATACGCTCCTCTTACAGGATAGCTATCCATCCTGGTTGTATCCGGTAAAGATGGGCGCGACCACTATATGGGAAAGATGGAACGGCCAGAAGCCGGATGGTAGTTTTGAAACACCAGGCATGAATTCATTTAACCACTATGCATACGGCGCAATCGGCGACTGGATGTACAGGGTCACTGCTGGTATTGATACCGAGGAAGATGCTCCCGGTTACCGCCATATTATCATCCGTCCACGTCCCGGAGGTAATCTCACACAGGCAACAGGATCACTCCTCACCTATTATGGGAACATAAAATCATCCTGGCAATTACAGAATGGTCAGTTTTCTCTTGATGTAGAAATACCCGCCAATACAACAGCCACAATATATCTACCGGTGAAAAATAATGCAGCTATACAGGAAGGTGGTAAATCCGTCGCGACTCAAAAAGACATACGCCTTGTCAGTACCGGTAAAGAGCAAACCGTACTGGAAGTAGGTTCAGGTCAATATCATTTTACAACAGCACAATAAGCTGAATACCCATATAGAAAGGCCTTCCAGCGCATAGCTTTGGAAGGCCTTTTTTATAGCTGTTGAACGTAGTTTAATTAAATGCTGAAGGCCATCTATGTTTTCAACTGCCAAGCAAAATATAACAGACATTACATGTCCGTTCTCAGTACCACGATCCATTTCACGGGATGATCTGCCAGAGTTCAGCATCATACTGATTTTCGTACCACTGCTCCAGTTTAGTTCCCGGTGTCTGATTGCTGTAAGGAACATTCAGTGCCAGCAAACTTCTCCTGTTGATGATCTTGAAATAGCCATTGCCCATGTCCTGCACACGCCAATGCTGGGCAATGTTCCCATTGTCTGTCCACTGGATCAGGATATTACCCGCATTCAGAGAACCTCCTGCATTATCCAGGCATAAACCAGAAGCCACAGATGTTATTTTGTAATAACCATTACCCAGACTGCTGAAGTTCCATTTCTGTGCTGTAGCGTTATTATCTGTCCATTGCTGGATCTGTAGTCCGGCGGTGGCACTGCCACTTGGAACGTCCACACATTGCGAAGTTACTTTCGACTTTATACGGTATACGCCATTGGCGACCGGCATGCTATAGGAAGGGCCGATAGACGGTGCCGGTATAGGAATTCCTTTTTCTATCGGATAACCGAAATAAGGGATATTTCCGTCCCAGGAAAACTGTTGTGTCATTACCCTCCTGTCCCATCCTGAACCATCCGCATTTGCTGAATGATAAACGATCCACCACTGTATGTTATCCGGTGATTTCACAAAAGATGCATGTCCTGGTCCATACACATTGCCAAACCTTGAGAAGGCTGCAGTGGAAGGCTTGTTCCAGGAAGCTTTTGACATCAGGTTACCATTGGTGCAGGTAAGTCTTCCCAGGCAATAATCGTTCGTCCAGCTGCCGCTTGCCGAATAAATGATATTCACCGTGTTCCCACTGATCAGCGGTGTTGGTCCCTCGTTCACAGCAGGCGTTCCTACCTTTTCCCAGGCATAATCAGGCCTGGATATTTCCACCCTTTCACCGGAGAGCGTATATGGATTACTCATCCGGGCGATGTAGATGTACTGAGATACATTGGTAGTTCCCTCCCAGCCCGACCAAATGAAATACTGCTGACCGTTATAGTCAAATGGCGATCCGTCTATAGCCCACCTGTCTGTTGTGGCACTTAATCTCGCTTTATAGGTATAACCGCCATCCAGCGGATTATTGGCGTTGGCGCCGCCCTCCAGTACAAACATCCTGTGATTGGCATTATTACCATCATCTGCCGCAAAATAAACATACCACCTGCCACTACGGTAATGCAGTTCCGGCGCCCACAAATTGGAAGAATATGGCATTCCCCCGGGAGGCGTAAAAATGTACGTCTTCGGTTGCAGTAAAATGTCCTGCAGTGTTGCTGATCTCGTGATCCATAAACGTCCTCCGTCAGAACCACAATAGTAGTAAGATCCGCCGATGTAGATCACCCAGGGGTCGTAATAACTACCATTGTCTGCCGATGGCAAGGCATTGGTGAAAATAACGGAAGCGCTTAAAGCTGCATTTTGCTTCGACAACAGTGCACCGGACGTGGCTGTACCCGGCGTCTCTGCCTGAGGCTTTCTGCAACCTGCAGCCAATACAAGCATTACGATGGACCAGCAGCCTAACAAATAGATTCTTTTCATGTCAGTTGATTTTGAGGGATGAGTAAATACAAAAGTCGGGTACTGAACTGCATATACATTGCGTGCAGCTTCGCTTCAGCCGACTAATAACCCCGGATACATCCAGGATACAGCAACCTGAATTCAACCGGGGCCAGCCTTACGCCAGCATAAACTGGCTCAAAATATGTTTCTCTTTTTGGGGATACCAGGGGCATTATCTGCCCGCTGGCACAGATTAAAACGTAGTTTATGGAAAATAATATTACAGGTAAGATCGTAGTGATCACAGGCGCCTCCAGTGGCGCAGGCCGTACAATTGCCCTTCAGCTTGCACAGGATGGGGCGTGTCTTGTACTGGCCTCCAGAAATGAAGAAGCATTGATAGAACTGGCGCTGGAATGTCAGGAGCTAGGGGCTGAAACACTGGTGGTACGGACCGACGTTACAAACAACACTTCCGTACAACAACTCGCCCAGCGGGCCTTCACCTGGAAAGGCCGGATCGACGTCTGGGTAAATAATGCCGGTGTACTTGCAGCCGGCCCCTTCGACAAAATGCCCTGGGAAAACCATCAGCGCGTCATTGCTACCAATCTGCTCGGATACATGAGCGGGGCCTATGCGGTGCTTCCTTTCTTCAAACAACAGCAATCGGGTATCCTGATCAACAATATTTCTATCGGAGGATTTTTGCCTGTTCCCTATGGCGGTGCGTACACTGCCAGTAAATTCGCTTTAAGAGGCTTTTTTGAGGCACTTAAAGGAGAGTTGGCACATTGGCCCCATATTCATGTTGTCGACCTTTTTCCGGGCTTTCTGGACACACCAGGGATACATCACGCCAGTAACTACACCGGCAAGGTATTAAAGTCCGCTCCGCCGGTACACGATCCGTCTATAATGGCACAGGCTGTCAGGGACTCTATCCTTCATCCCAGGTCTACACGGTATCCGGGTAAAGCATCTATGCTTTTCAAACTCGGTCATGCCATTGCTCCCGAACTGACCACAAAACTGACCGGCCTTTTCATGAAAGCATATTTCAAAAGAGCCAGGGTGACCGAAACCACGGACGGCAACCTTTTCAATACAGTCAATTTTGCGATGAGTACTCATGGCAACTCCCGGCCACGCCTTAAGCCAGCTACTTCAAGACTGCTTAAATCAAGTGCATTGCTCCTGGGAGTTGGCATCGCCGTATATTTGATAGCAGGCAGAACAAACAAGTGATTCTCTATGTTTGAGTACAATAAACCACAGTACATGTCCAACAAGTTACCAGTCCATGCAGTAATTACCGGCCTATTCTCTGTAACGCCAGACCAGGTTTTCAACGCATTCCTCGATACCCGCATCATGGGACAATTTATGTTCGGACCGGGCGTCAGGAATGACGAGGAGATCATCAGCCTTGACAACGAACCCATTGTGGGAGGAAAATTCACCTATTCCGTGCTCCGCCAGGGTAACCGGTTCGATCATGTAGGTGAATATATCACGATAGACAGGCCTCACCATATCGTATTCACCTGGTCTGTGAAACAAGATCCTACTGGTAGTCATTCCAGGGTCGTTATCGACATCGCCGAAGTGATAAACGGATGTGAACTGACGCTGACACATGAAATGCCTCCGGGATCAGAAGACTTTGTTGAACTATCCAAGCAGGCCTGGGGAAAAATGATCGACAAGCTTACAGAGATCATTATTCGTTTCTGACAGAAAATAACATCATGTACTCACCAATGGACCGCCTGTTATGGCAACAGGCAGGAGCCGCAATTGATATGCTCGAAAATACCGGCCAGACTGATTTATTTTTCTACATTTGAATCATAGAAAGGCAAAAAACAACTCCTTCATGACGATTCACACACCTTCATCCATCGGCCGCTACGCCAGTAAATTCATTGATCTTACCCCGGAAGAACTGACAACATTCACAGCAGCCTTTAAAGAGATAAAAGTGAAAAAGAGGCAGTTCCTGGTACAACCCAATTTCATAGCCCAACACCGCTATTTTATACTAAAAGGCGCACTGAGAGCTTATGTTGTCGGTGAAGAAGGTCAGGACCACACCATCCAGCTTGCCATTGAAGACTGGTGGATATCAGATTACAACAGCTATATGTTCCGGCAACCGGCAAGTATGTTTGTGATGGCCGTAGAAGACAGCCACCTTTTGCAGATAAGTTTTGAAGATGAACTACAGCTGAAAGCCACCAGTTATAAATTTGAAACCTTTTTCAGGATACTCGCCGAACGGTCTGTCGCCTTTATGCAACGGCGCGTAATTACCAGTCTTACGCAAACGGCAGAACAACGCTACGATACATTTGTTGAAAAATACCCCGCCATGGTCAATCGCTTCCCTCAATATGTGATCGCTTCCTACCTCGGCATGACCACCGAATTCCTGTCAAGGATCCGCAATCATAAAATGAAAGGATAAATCCCGTAATGTTGAACTGGTTCAACATTTTTTATTAGCCTGGTTCATTTTTCTCCGATGACCGATTACTGAGCTTTGCATTGTCAATAACGACAGAACAATAAAAAACACAAGACAATGCAAAGACTAAACGGTAAAATAGCGATTGTTACTGGCGCATCAAAAGGTATTGGCGCTGCCATTGCCAAAGCCTATGCTGCTGAAGGCGCCAAAGTAGTGGTAAACTATGCCGCCAGCAGATCGGGCGCAGAGAAAGTAGTCAAAGATATCACAGATGCCGGCGGAAAAGCAATTGCCATACAGGCAAATGTATCGGAATCAAATGAAGTAAAAAGATTGTTCGAAGAAACAATAAAAGCTTTCGGCACACCGGATATCCTCGTGAACAACGCAGGACTATATTCTTTTGCAAGCATAGAAGACATCACTGAAGACAGCTTCCATAGCATGTACAATACAAATGTACTGGGCACCATCCTCACTATTCAACAGGCAGTCAAAAGCTTCGGCGATAAAGGCGGCGCTATTATCAATACCGGCTCAATAGTAAGCACCCTGGATATGCCGACCGCACTTGTTTACTCCACCACCAAATACGCTGTAGACGGTATTACCCGCATACTGGCCAAAGAACTCGGTCCGAAGAAAATAAGGGTAAATTCTATCAACCCCGGCCTGATCGAAACAGAAGGCACACATACTTCAGGTGTAATGGGCGGCCCTGCTGAACAATGGCATCTGTCTGAAACGCCGCTGGGACGCGTAGGCAGACCCACCGATATTGCTAATGTTGCAGTTTTCCTCGCTTCGGATGAATCTTACTGGATCAATGGCGAACTCATTGCCGTAAGTGGCGGACAACGATAAACAACCATTTTGTGTGCATATTGATAGGGGTGTCTCTGCATAAAGAGACGCCCCTTCGCTACTGAAATAACACTAAAATAACCTCCTCATAACGCACTGGTAATTACTACTCATTAAGTGCAGAACTAGATAAGTTACTATCAAATAGACATGATAGTTTACTATTTAATTCCTAACTTAACACTGGTATAGATAACCCACATACATTAAATAACCGTCAATAAATTCCATTACCCATTACAGTTTACAGAAACCCTTATCATTTAACCCGAAATTAAAATCGATCTTATGAATCGGCACTCTCTTTATGCCTGCTTAACTGCACTCTTGTGCGTATCCATTATGTATTCTTGTAAAAAAGAGGTAACATCCCAGGACAACCCCTCCTCTCCTCCTTCAGTATTAGCTGCAAAAGTAGCGGCGCTTGGTTTCGATACCAATAATATTGTTCCTTATGGCAAAGGATATATCGTAGAAAATGACATCTTCATCACAGCAAAAGAGCTTGAATCAGGTCTTCATGAAGGCACTGCAATACGTGTTGCCAAAGACGAACAATACCGTACTACAAACCTCGTAACAGGCCTGCCCAGAGTACTTACAGTAAGGTGTGACGCCTTAGCGGCAAACATTGTAACAGCTACCGACGAGGCTATTACACGCTGGAATAACATCCGGTTGGGTATTACATTCGCCAGGGTAACTTCCGGCGCGGCTGACATTGTTATCAGGAACGTTACCATCAGCGGTGGTACCATCGCATTTACAGGTAACTCCCTGAATGATGTTTTCTCCGGATTCCCTTCTGCCACCGGTAACCCGTCACCATTTATTAATCTGAACACCAACTATCTCAACAGCGGCACCTTCGTACCCTGGGCTGCTACTATCATCCAACATGAGATGGGACACACCGTTGGTATGAGGCATACAGATTACATGAACAGGGCCTTCAGCTGCGGTTCCGGCGGCGCTGAAGTTGATCCCGGCGTTGGTACCATCTATATTCCGGGTACACCCAGCGGACCAGAAGCAAACTCCTTTATGCTGGCATGTGCACCTGGTTCAACCACCAGCCGTTCATTCCAACCGAATGACGTGATCGCGCTGTCGCAAATGTACAATGCTTCGCATGTACCTGCCGCACAACCGATGTATGAATTCTATCACTCCGGAAGGAAGGACCGTGTAATTACACCGAACGCCAACCTCGGGCTGTTCTATTCCGGCTGGAACTATATCGGCTTTAGCTTCCGTGCTTTCATAACTCCGCAATCGGGCACCATGGGTATCTACGAGTATTACAATGATGCTGTCGGAGATCATACTTTTTCACCAAACCCGAATGATCCCAACATCCTGTCATTCCCGAACTGGCACCTGTCAGGCAGCACTCCTGTATTCTATGTGTACTCAACAAACATAGCGGGCACAATACCAGTTTATAGATATTACAGTATTTCTGAATCATCCACACTGTTCACTTCCAATCCAAGGATCCATCTGGACTATGCAGGATGGACCCAGGAAGGAATAGCCTTCTATGCGTTACCATCATAAATAACAAATGGAATTTATTGTACGTGTTAAACGAAAAGGGCCGGTCAATGACCAGCCCTTTTTGTTATTTATACACTTCTCAGCGGATGATATATATCTTTTTATCAGGAATGCTGATGGCTATTTTTCTCCCCAGCCATTCAATACTTGTCTTGCCCTCATAAATAAGACCTTCCACAAAAAACACAGGTGGATGCTCTACCTTCGACAACCCATTCTCCGTCGCAATACGGACAATCGTCCCGTTATAGATCTTAGTTACCTTCGTACTATCAAATTCACTTTTCTTGTCAATCACTTTAAAGGCAGTTTTTTCTAAGCCAAGTGTATTCATAAAACGGTCGCTCAACCAGAAGGACTTTTGTCCCGCACCAGCATCCAGCATCACCTGCACGGTAATGCTATCATTCACTTTGACATCGGTAAAAATATCAAGCGATCTCCCGGCATAATCAGCAACAGCAATATCAATATACTTTTTCTTATCCGCAGCACTTAACTGCCCGATAGAGATCTCCTTCTTGTCATAGTCGATCGTCAGAGCAGTATGCTGAAATGCCTGCAATGATATCAAACCATCAATCCCGGGAATATCAAGAGCAAACGTGGTATATACCTGGTTTTTGAATTCGGCATTCCCTATTTTCAACTTATCGGAATGGTAGATAGGTATGTTGAGCGGCTCTCCGGTTGCCCTGTGCCCTGTGAAGAAATTATAACTCTGTCTTGGCGGCAGCTTCTTCGCAAACTTGTCAAACAACAGGTTCAATCCCGCACCTGTATCAAAAATAAAATTCCCTTCCACTCCTTCAACAGTAGCTTTAATGATGATATGCCCCGAACCGGCCAGCGTAAAGGGAATTGTTTGCCGGGCAAACAAATTAAAACTCAGGCAAAGGAAAAAGAGGGTTAGTAATTTTTTCATAGCAGATCTTTTGTGGCATCAAGATACAACTAGTTGATTGCTTTCCAAATCATACTCACGTACAGGGCTACTGCAAAAAACAAGAGCCCCCGGGCACAGATTCCGGAGGCTCATCTCACATTGTCCATCAATGCAAACCAGTCAACGTCTCACTATCGACCGGCCTGCAATCGCTTATATAACTTTCCTGTATTTCTCATAAAGTCTTACAGCCGTCTTAACAGCATCCCCTTTCGGTTGCGCCGCATACTTATCATGACTGTTCACCCATTTCCACTCAAACTCTTTTACCTCCGTCTCGAATGCCGCTAAATCGGCTTTTTCACCTGTTTGCAGGTCAACAGTCAGCGCTTTAAAGAAACGCTCCCAACGGGGCTTATAAAAGCCTTTAATGAGGCCGTTCCACTGACGGTTAGAATACTCATGTAGCGGGCTCTCTTTATCTCCCCACAAAGTTACCAGGTCTTTCGCATTGAACTCATACAAATTACGTTCCTGCTCTGTAATTCCATTGCTGCGGGCATCACTTACCCATTTGCCCAGCAGGAAGCCTTCCTGGGTGCCCAGCAATGTGTCCATATCATCCAGCAGTTCCAGGAACTGATTACTGTACAATTGAATAGCAGCCAGGTCTTTCTGTTGATAAGCCACCGCGATCTTCTGTTGCAACGGACTGGCATAGTTACCCAGTATCTGCCGTGTAAGATCTACCAGGTCATACCTGAACCCTTCCGTAGGTTTGATCTGCGGTACCGCTTTGATGAACAGGTCCCATGCCGGTATCAGTTTCGCCGGATCATACTCAAGTTTCGTCTTTACCCTGTCATGCGCAATGTTCAGTGTAGGACGGGCAACGATGATGGATTCAGGCGCCCCTTCTGTTGGTCCGCCGCTATAAACGGTTTTATACATGATCTGCCAGGCCTGGTCCACCAGACTGTTATCTGTATTATAGCGTTGTCTCGCATATGAGTTCAGCCATTCGTCCACATTTATTGGCTGATCACGCCATACGTTCTCCAGCATCAGGTGATATAGTGCCGGGTTCTGTTCTATTCCCTCCGGCGTCAGCCCTATACCCTGCATGTTCCTGGAAGCCGGATTGTGCAAAGCGGTGGCCGGATTATGCGCAACAGAATCCATCGCTCCCCACATGCCTGTATTACCGCCAAAATTATGCAGCATATTCCATATCCATGGTTTACCGTAGTATGCTTCAGTATGGTTCCATACCGGGTGACTTTCAGTATACAGGTCAAGTACGATCATATGATCATCCGGAACGGCCTTCAGTAATGCACTGATCTGGGTAGGCTTCCAGTAACTGGCGTTATAATGGAACATCCATCCCTGCATTACCCATACAGCCTTCGGGTCCGCCTCGGCCATGGAAGCAAATACCCTTTTGCTCATCGCGTCCAGGAAACTGGAATCATTCGTTGGCGGTACATTTTCATTGAAAGTATCCGCAGAATAGAAATGGTCTGTACCGAATTCCCTTGTCTGCACTTCAATAAACCGTTTACCGATCTTATCGAACATCGGACTGCCCGGGTCCAGGATATATACATCCGGAAAACCTGCGTCCCAGTTGGTCTTCTTTACATTCTCCTGTGGGAACTTATCTTTAAATGCCGGCGGCACGTGCCCTGTGAAAGCAGGTAATACAGGCATCATGCCCATATTGCGCTCCGCCGCCAGGATCTTTTGCTGTAAAGCCTTATGGCTGTCTTTCCAGTGCTTTGGCAAAGGGCCGCCCCAGGCATCGATATTCCCCATCCATAACCAGGAAAAATAGGCTGGTCCGCTAAAGAATTTATCCAGCTCCGCATCCGTAAAACCCATCTCTTTATACACTTCCTGCCAGATGGCTTCTTCACCGGTAAGCGCCAATGGCATGTTAATGCCATTCATCGCCATCCAGTCAATTTCCTGCTGCCATCTCTCCCAGTTCCACCAGCACATGCTGTAGTTGAACGTGCAGTAGTTGATATAGTAACGGTATTTATACGGCGTGCTGTGATGTTCCTTCTGCGCAACCACCGGTAATTTTGCCGGTAGCTGCAGATTATTACCATTCCAGGTAATGCTGCTGTGACAATAATTCTTCAGGTAATAATTAAGTGCAGATGCAATGCTTACCCCATTGTTGCCCCTTAACACAATACGGCCTGCCTTACTCTCAATCTCAAACACATCCTTTCCACTATCTGCCGCCAGGTATTCAAACGTAAAAGCACTGGCCTTGTCTTTCACAATCCTTTTCAAAAATGCTTCAGTAGCATCTTTATTCAGTTGTGCGATCGATGGCATACTCAAACACAAAGCCAATACAGCAACAATGATCTTTCTTAATTGCATGAAGAAGTTACTTTAAAAGGGAATGGCCGGGTATTTCAGCCATTCCCTTCCTAAAAAATTTATACCTGTTTGTTATTTATAGTTTTCATTCTGGACCAGTACACCATTGCTCCTGTCTATTTCAGACTGTGGCAGAGGAAAATAATAGTGTTTAGGACGAATAAAGGTACGAGCTTTTACCAAAACATTACCACCCTTTCCATACTTTGGTTTATTGTAGTAGGTAGTGATATCGATCAAACCTGCCTTGTCCCAGCGCATCAGGTCCTGGTGACGCTCATTTTCACCACTCAGCTCAACACGGCGTTCATGCATAACCGCGGCAAAACCAGCTCCGCTTACATCCTTCAATCCTGTTCTCTTACGTACCATGTTGATCTCCGCATCACCTGCGCCTGCTCCCTGTTTACGGATCTTCGCTTCCGCTACCAGCAGCGCAATGTCCGCAGTTCTCAGCAATGGCGTTTTCAGTGAATAGTTCAGACCTCCATTCGGCTTCCACCAGGAAAACTTGCGGAAATGATAACCGGTTTCTGACATATCTGCGCTATAGGTGGCGATAGTTGAACCAATGTTGATCTTATCGCCCGGAGACATGATAGACACTTCTTTACGCGCATCGCCCTGTTCGAATTCATCTACCAGGTCCTGCAATGGCTGATGGAAGTTCCATCCGTTCCATTCACGTGGCGTATAGTAAGTTGTGAAGTCTGAATATCCCCAGGTGTCACTGGTCTGTACGGCAAACAACATCTCATCGTTGTTGCTGGTCTCTGGTGTGAAATTAGCTACGTATGTTGGCGCCAGATTGTAGTTGCCGCTGGTGAGCACCTTCTCACCGTATACGATCGCCTGATCCAGTTTATCCGAGTACATGTACAGCTTACACAGCAATCCCCAGGCAGTGCCTTTAGACGCACGGCCTCTGTCGCTTCCTTCATTCTTAGCCGGTAACAGGTCGGCAGCTGCCAGCAGGTCCGTTTCGATCATTGAACGCAGACTGTCTATGCTTACTTTAGGTTTCACATAGTTGCTTGTTAGTACATCCTCTTCACTTACTACCGGTGCTTCACCATATATCAGCATAAGACGCCAGTAAGCAAATGCACGCAGGAAACGGGCCTCACCGAGACAACGGTTCTTGATCGTCTCGTCCATACCGTTGATCTTCGGAATGTATATCAATGCACTGTTAGCACGGTTGATCATCTCATACTTCCATCTCCATCCGAACCTTACCTGTGCGTTGCCTGCGTCATAAGTCAATTCCTCAATGGCCACATCTTCAGAGTGGTCGCCCGCACGGTACTGATCATCAGAAGGATCATCAAAAGTAAATTCCGCATGGCCTGTAAAATCTTCTTCCAGCAGCACATTATAAATACCCGTCACTCCGTTGATCGCATCAGATTGATTACGCCAGTAGGTAGCGGTCGTATAAGTGCCTTTCGGCGTTACATCCAGGATACTGTCGCATGATGACATGGAAACGAACAGTGCTCCTGCTATTATTAAAAGCTTATTTTGAATACGTGTTGTCATGGTCCATTGGTTAAATGAAACGTTAGAAATTCATTGAAGCACCTACAGTAATACTTCTTGCCTGTGGATAGGTTGCTACGTCCACACCTCTCTGCTTGTTACCGTCTGTATAACCCAGTTCAGGGTTCAGACCGGAATAGTTGGTGATGATGAACATATTCTGTCCGGCCACATACACACGGATGCCGGTAGTAGACTTACTGCCCCACAAGCTGGAAGGGATCGTATAACCCAACGCAACATTGCGGAGTGCCAGATAGTTACCACTTTCAATGAACCTGTCGGAAGTACGGTAGTTACCGTTGTTGTCAGTCTTTGTCATGCGGGATACGCTGTTGCTTGTCCCCTCGCCATGCCAGCGTTGTAACTCTTCTGCATAATAGTTATATGAGTAAGTAGGATCAAGGCCCTGCATCTTGTCAGCGTTATACAGTTTCACACCAGCCACACCGGTAAAGGACAGGCTCATGTCAAACCCTTTGAAGTTACCGCTTGCCTGGAAACCATATTGTACACGCGGGTTCGGATCTCCCAGATTTACCCTGTCTGCCTCGGTGATAGCACCATCATTATTCACATCCACAAAACGTACGTCACCTGGTTTTATATTAGCCTTCCTGCCGTCTTTAGCGATGTAAGGATCGCTGTCTATCTGTGCCTGGTTCTGGTATAAACCTGCTGTTTTCCAGCCATAGAAAGACGCGATAGGCTGCCCTTCGTAAGTACGTGAGATCTCCTGGTTCTGACGACCGTAGTTGCTTGAACCGATGTAAGTATCTTTTGAATACAGTTTGGTTACCTCATTCTTGATAATAGTAGCATTGGCTGCAACAGAGTAAGTAAATGCTTTCTTACCGCCCTGGTATGCCACTTCAAACTCCCATCCATGGTTATTCAGCTGTCCGATGTTTTCATCAGGTACAAGAGAAGTACCATGAAGATCAGGTTTAGCCGCAGGCACCAGCATGTCAATGGTGTTCTTATTAAAGTAAGAGATCGTAGCATTCAGCGCATTATTCAGGAAGCCTATTTCAGCACTGATATTGGTCATGTGCGCCTTCTCCCAGGTAATGTCCGGGTTCGCCAGGCTGGAGTTCCAGATCCCTGTAAAAGGTTGATCTCCGAAATTATATTTGCGGTTCCTGATAACGGTAGCCAGGTATTGGAATTCAGTTACGTTCTGATTACCCAGTACGCCCCATCCGCCTGTCACTTTCAGGTTGCTGATCGCACGAACATTATCCTTGAAGAAGTTTTCGTCAGAGATCCGCCATCCTGCAGATACTGCCGGGAAGTATCCCCAGCGGTTGCCTTCTGCAAACCTGGATGATCCATCCGCACGCATGGTAGCTGTCAGCAGGTACTTGCCTTTATAGCTGTAGAAACCTCTTGCAAATCCTGATGCCAGTATATTAGTTGCATAGAAGTTACCGGCAGCATTGTACACGATGCTACCATTATCCAGCACCAATACATAAGGAGACTCGTCATCAAAGCCGTTACGCTGTGCACTGAAATAGTTACCGGTGTATTTCTGATAGGAAATACCACCTGTCAGACTAAGCTGATGATCTTTATTCAGTGTTTTGTTATAAGACAGGAAAGCCTCTCCCAAATGAGTGCCGGTGCTGGTATTAGATTGAGTTAATTCCGCATCGTCACGGGTACGTACCTGTGTCAGTGTTTTAGGTGAAAAGCTGAAAGAGTTGCTCAGTGTTCCGTCGAAAGCGTAGTTCACACGCAGTTTCAGGTCTTTGATGATTTCCAGTTCAGCGAATGCGTTAGCCAGTATGCGATAGTTCTTGGTCCATGCATCTGTCGTTTCCGCAGTATATACCGGGTTGTTGATATCGCCCAGTTCATTGTTTGCCTGTGCAGAACCATAATTGCCCATGTCATCCTTTACAGGAATAGCGGGGTTGAAACGCAGTGCACTGAAGATCAGACCAGTCTGGGAAGAATAAGTATCCAGTGTGTTTCCCTTACGGGCAGTCAGCTGCAGGTTCTCTCCTACTTTCAAACGACTGTTGATACGATGCTCGGAGTTAATACGAACAGTATATCTTTTGAAATAAGTATTAGTGATCAGACCTTTTTCATCATAATAGCCCATAGAGAAAAGGTAGTTGGAATAGGCGCTACCACCTTTGATGGAGATGTCTGCATTGGTCACATGCCCTGTATTGAACAAAGCCTTCTGCCAGTCGGTACGTTGTACCGCGTAGTATGGGTCCTTCCAGAAATCAGGTACAGAGAGACCATCATTGGTATAACGTTCCTGCTTCAGTGTTACCAGTTCAGGTGCCGTCAGCAATGGTATATAGCGGCGTACATTGGAAACACCACGATAGATATTCACCGATGTATTTAACTTCTCATTGTAAGATCCCTTCTTAGTGGTAATGATGATCACACCATTTGCCGCACGTGTACCATAGATGGCTGCGGATGATGCATCTTTCAGCACTTCCATTGACGCGATATCGTTGTTGTTGATATCACTCAGCCCCTTCAGGTCCGGAGCAGGCACACCGTCTATAATGATCAGTGGTTCAGAGTTGTTGATAGTACCCGTACCACGTATGCGGATGCTTGGTGTAGTACCCGGAGATCCGTCAGAACGCACGATGTCGACACCCGCAACACGGCCCTGTATAGCCTGTGCCGCATCACTTACCGGCAGGTTCTTGATGTCGGCTCCTTTTACGGTAGAAATAGCACCGGTCAGGTCGCGGCGTGTCTGTACACCATAACCTACTACCACTACGTCACTCAGACTTGTAGCGGCAGACTGCATAGTGATGTTGTCCAGGTTACCGGAAGCGCTCACAGTTACATTGGCGAAACCCATTGTTTTAAACACCAGGGAATCGGTATGGTCCGCTTTAACGGTGAAATTACCGTTAGCATCGGTAGCTACGCCCCTGTTCTTACCCTTTACGCTTACCATAACACCGATGAGCGGATCACCTTTATCATCTTTCACCTTTCCGCGTACAGTAATAGAAGTATCAGCAGCTACACCCGCGCTTACCTTCGCCAGGGTAAGGCCGTTACCTGCTGTTTCAAATTTACGGGTGATGATGATCTGTGTTTTGTTCTGTTCAAAATTCAGATCATTCGGCCCCAGTAACTGATGCAGTACCTGGTCCACAGACAAATTGCTGGCATTGATGCTTACAGGCCCGGCCGCTTTGATCTGGGACGAATTATATACAAAACGGAACGGCGTGATCTGCTGGATCTTGCCCAGGACCGTTTCCAGTTTCATTTTACTGGCGACGAGATTAATCTTAATCTCCTTAATATCCTGACCTTCAGTGCTCTTAGCGAACAAAGAAAGTGAGAAGGTATAGAAAAATACCAATATGTAAACCGAACATCGCATGAGGAACAATAAGTGTTGGATACACGGTACCCGTGTATACGCGGTTTTTTTCATAACTTTAATACGATTTGTTGTTATAAAATAATGAGTCCAGGGTATGCAGGTTTGGCGACATGAAATACCCTGCTAAAAACGTTCCCTGTATCTTTTGCAGGGACGTTTTATTTATGCTACGTGCTGTTTGTCGTTTCTAGCATATGATGTCCTGATGTTTTAGTTCACTTACTTAATGGAGATAATATTCCCCCCGCAACCTTTGCCTTCTACAGTGATCACACTGCTGTCCGCATTAAAAGTATAGCTGGCATTGTTGATCCTGCATAACAGATCTATCACTCGTAAAACTGGCGTCTCCTTTTCAAATGATGCGGTGATCATACATTCCTCTAACGATTGGTTGGCAAAAATTACATTCACATTATATTTCCGGTTGATTGTCCGGGCTATTTCCCCGAATGACTGATCGTAAAATTCAAGTTGTCCTTTTGTCCAGGCATATGCTGCTTCTCCCTTTATGACAGTTACTACTGATGGCTGTTGCTTCTCATATCTCACCTGTTTGTTCGGCGTTAAAAAGGTAATGGTCTTCGTCTGCCTGTCCTCCAGTTTTATTTTCCCTTTAGTCACCGTAATAGCAAAAGGTTCATCAGGATAAGCCTTTATATTAAAGGCGGTGCCCAGTACCTGTGTGATCATATTCCCTGACCGGATAATGAACGGTTTATCCGGATCACTGGCTACATCGAAATAGGCCTCCCCTGTCAATGTAAGCCCACGTTCTCCTATAAAAGGATAGTCGGTGTACACCAGTTTTGTAGCCGCATTCAGCCATACCTTACTACCGTCTCTCAGCACAACGAACCGTGGCTGATGCTGTGCATTGTATACCTGGCGACTGCTAAAAAATACAGACAATAATGCCGCTGTAATAACCAGGAACAGCACGGCCACCATCCGGAACCGCTTTATCTGAATATAGATGCGCCCGCGGCGGCTATCTTGTTCATTCAACTGGTCTATCCGTGCCTTCAGCCTGCTACCCAGCACGTATTCATCTTCCCCCGCCGGTAGTTCAACCACCAGTTCTGTTTCGTCAAAGGAATAATACCACTGTTCGAGCATCTTCCTTTCCTCTGCCGTCGCGGTGCCGTCCAGGTATTTTGCAGTTAAGTCAGCCAGCTGCTCTTTAGTCATAATTGCTTGGTAAATACAGATAAAAAGTTTCGTGACCAGATCACAGCAAACTCCATTCTATATAATAGTGTAGGAAAAAACAGATTACCCTACCTCCATTTAAAAATATTTTTTCCGGAGGATGATCAGAGTAGTAGCATGTGTTTAAACTGTACCCTTAACTGGCGGAGCGCCCGGGTCATATGTTTTTCTACTGCTTTGGTTGAGATGTTCAGTTTCTCTGAGATGGTTTTATTAGCAAGGCCCTCTTCGCGGCTATAGCGGAATACCAGCCGGCATTTCTCGGGCAGGCGGTCTATTTCCTGACGGATCTCTTTTTCCAGCAGGCGGCTCTCTGCGATCTGCTGTTCTTCCGGGAAAGTGCCCAGTTCTTCCAGCGACCCTACATCACGGCCTGGTTGTGCAAAATAATGGAAAACAGAATATTTGGTAGCGGTAGCCAGGTAACCGGCCAGGTGTTTGATGTCGGTCCTTTCCCGGGACGCCCACAGGCTCACAAAGATCTCCTGTACAATGTCCTCGGCGGCGTTACTGTCCCTCACATGGTAAAAGGCTAAAGCGTATAATTTACGCCAATAGCGACGATATATCTCGTCAAAGGCCTTCCCGTCGGAGCCCCTGACTTTGTTCATTAATTCATTGTCCTCCAATATGCTGTACGACATATACGCCTATAAAGTGCCTTAAGGTAGCAATAATAATCTTTAAATCCAACCCTCCTTTTCAGGAGGCGGCGCAAAGGTGGGTTATTTTTTCTAAATATGCTCAAAGAATTGAGGCACAAAAGCAAAAAGGGAGCTCATTATCTTGTGAGCTCCCTTTTTCTGTATTATAATTTCAAGAGTTTCTTGACCACATATTCGCCTTCTACCTGCACTCCGATCAGGTAAACGCCTTGTGGTAATCTATCGGCATCGAACGATAACTGATAGCTGTCTGATCCGGCAGATTGTTTCATATCCATGATCTGACCATTATTAAAGTTGATCACCTTCACATTCACAGCCGCAGCTTTTGACAGCCTGATATCAACCTTGAATTGTGAAGAAGCCGGATTTGGAGATACCACAACATCTTTGATCAACTTCTCTCTGTATCCCAATAGGCTGTCGATCGATCCCTGCTCTCCTCTCGGTAAGATAGTAATTGACTTCTGCATAGACCCTGCACATTCACCCAGTCTTGCCAGCAAACCAAGATCGTAAGTACCTGGCTTATCGAAGATCAGCTGACGGATACTACCGTCCGCATTACTACCTGCATCACGGCCTGCTGCTGGTAATGTCCATTCAAGACGGGTCGGTTTAGGCCGGGATACATCCATGATCACAACCGTATCGCCCACCGCATTATAACTGGATACCAGGAATTCTGTTGTCAGTGCTTCCAGGGACGTTCTAAGCGAGAATTCAGCTTTTACAAAGCACCCGGCGTCATTCGTAACTGTCAGCGTATAATTGCCCGTCTCTCCCACCGTTACCAGCTGTGTAGTGGCATTAAACCCGGCGTCTGACTGCCACAGGTATTGTTTGCCTGGATTGCCAGCACTTAAATGCAGTTGTTGTCCCACACAAAGTACGGTATCACGGAATCCAAGATCTATCGCCATTGCTTCCGGATGAATGATCACTGTCTGATCGGTCAGTTCACAACCATGCGCGTCAGTCATCGTTACACTGTAAGTGCCGCCATTCAGATTCGTAATACCCGGAGCGGTAGCGCCGGTCGACCAGTCATAACGATATGGTTCCGTACCACCGTTCATCGTCATCACGATTCCACCATCTGTTGAATAACTACATAATGGCTGTGTCACATTTTTACTGAATGTCAACAGTGAAGGCTGCTCGATCTTTTCAGAGAGGTTTACCTTACAACCATGAGCATCTGTTGCTACTAACAGGTATTCTCCTGCCGGCAGATGTTCAAAAACAGGACTGGCCTGCGCAGGCAGATTATTGAGTGTATAATTGTAATTGACAGTTCCACCGTCAGCTGCTACTTCTATCTTACCTTCGGAACGACCGAAACATAACACATCATCCGCAGTAACTAATGACAGTGTAAGCAGTTCCGGTTGTGCAAGATCAGTAGCCATTGACACATTACAGCCGTTGGCATCAATTACCTTTAAAGCATAATGGCCTTTCTGCAAACCTGTAAATGAAGCTAAAGTCTGGTTATTACCATTCGCCTGATAATTATATGGCAAGGTGCCTCCTTCCGCTTTCAGATCGATCTTACCATTGCTCTCGCCATAACAGTTCGGGTCCTTTTGTACAGTAACCTGCGCTGTTAAGAGAAGCGGCTGACTAACACTTAATGGTAACTCACCGATACAACCGTTGGCATCTTTCACATAAGTAGTATAATTTCCCGCTGTAAGTTGTTCAAACAAACCTGTAGGCTGATAATTCACGCCATCAATAGACCATTCGTAGGCAGCAGTACCACCTCTTGCAGTAATGGTCAGTGAACCATTTGATTCACCAAAACATGCCACCTGATTTCTGTCGGCCAAAACAGCCTCCAGCAGCACTGGTTCATCAACACGGCTGTTGATCACAATATGACAGCTGTAAGGTATATCACGCACATGCACAGTATATGCACCCGCACGAAGACCAGTAAATACAGGCGATGACTGGAAGCTAACACCATCGAGCGAATACTCGTAACTGTTATTACCACCTGTTACTCCCGATACTGTCAGACTACCATTCACACTATCCTTACAGGATGCTGCCGATGATGTAACAACACCTCTTATCGTAACAGGGCCATAAGGAGACAGTTCTCTTGTGATGATACAACTATTTGCATCCTTGATATAAACGGTATAGTCACCATTCAGCAATTGATCAAACGTTGTTGCTGACGTATAGTTAACGTCATCCAAACTATAAGTGTATGGCGCCAGACCACCATTAGTAGTATTTACCACAATGGAACCTTTATCATCACAACTTGCCGGCGGATTAGACACCAGGTTTGCCGTCAATGGGGCATACAGGTCCACTATCGGCAACGTGAACGGTACTTCACAACCATTTACATCTTTTACCAGTAATGAATAATTGTTTGCAACAAGGCCCTGCCAGCTGCTCTCGGACTGATAGCCCGCGCTGTTGAAGTCGTAGCTATATGTACCTGCGCCACCTGTTGCATTAAGGCTGATAGCACCCGTTGCAGCACCGTTACAAAGCACGTCTGTTTTACTAATGATATTGATGCCTATTCTACTGAACTCAGTAACAGTCTCGCGTATCGTAGTTTCACAACCTTTGCCATCCTTCACGGTAATATCATAAGTACCTGCTGTAAGCTGGCCAAACAACGCATCATTCTGATATGCACCTGTGTTTATTTTGTATGTATAGGGAAGCGTACCACCGGAAGCTTTCACTGTAAGACTACCATTGTTACCACCGAAACAGCTCACTTTACCAATATTAGTAACCGACAATAATAACGGTGTTGGCTCGCCTATCAGGATTGATTTAGATAACTGACAGTTATTAGCGTCTTTCACCACAACTGTTTTATTACCTGCTGTCAGGCCTGTTATCACTGGTGAAGCGCCAAATACACCACCGTCTACAGAGTAGGTATAAGTGTTGGTTCCGCCACTGGCGACGATCCGGATCTCTCCGGTAGCCCCGCCATTACATAAAGCGTCGGAGCCTGTCATAGTGAAATCAACTGCCGCCAATTGGGTTACATCAGCTGTTTCCTGTCCGTGGCATCCCTTTTCATCTTTTATGTAGATGATATAATTATTTGCAATCAGATTATCAAACTGCGGCGTTGTACCAAAATTGACATTATCAATAGCATAAGTATAGCCGCCGTTGCCACCGGTTACATTATTCACGCGCATACTACCGTTAGCCTGACCGAAGCAACGAACAGGTGTCGCTACTGCCAGACCTTTTATCTGTGCAGGTTGTGTAACAGTAATATCGATAGTAGCAGTACAACTATTATCATCTTTCGCAGTAATGGTATAATCACCTGCAGGCAACCCTGTAAAGGCACCTGCAGTAGCTACCAAAGGCGCAGTATTGATATAATAACTGATGCTGCCGGTACCCCCTGTCGCCGATACTTTGATCTGCCCGTCCGTATACCCGAAACAGCTTACCGCGATCATTGTATCCTTGATAGCCACCAGTCTGGCAGGGGTATTGACAGTAACATTCGGCCTTGTATTTTCACAACCCTTCGCATCTTTTATTGCTACTGTATAAGTGCCTGCAGCCACATTAAATGTTGTTGCCGTTTGCCATGTACCACCATCAACGTTGTACGAGTAAGGAGGAAGTCCGTTTGAACCACTCGTTGTAATAGTACCGGTAGCAGTACCAAAACAGAAAACATCATTTGTTACAGCGCTGACAGCTACCTTGGTAGCGGGTTCAGTAATAGTAACAGCAGTTGCGCTTACAGAACAACCTTTACTATCGTCCACACGCATGGTATAAGTACCCGCCTTTACAGCAAATACATTCGAAGCCTGCGGCAACGCATTATTGATATAGTAAGTGAATCCACCGATATTACCACCGGAAGCATTCACCGTAATGGAACCATTAGCCATATCACGGCAGGTTGCATTTACCGGCGTCACACCGGTTATCAGCAGTGGTGCAGGAGCACCCACTGTTACAGGCTTGCTGATCTCTACACCGTTCGCGTCGCGTACCCAAACGCTATAGGTGCCTCCTGCAAGGAAACTGATCACAGGCTCGTTCAAACGATAGGCGTCACTATTCAATCTATAAGAATAAGGCGATGCACCTCCCGTCACAGTTACACTGATCACACCGTCATCCACATCAGAACAGGAAGCATCGGTAGTAGTGAAAGTAAAATCAAGCGCCAGCAATGTTAAATCCAAAGGAGTAGCCGATATACAACCTGATTTATCTTTTGTATAAAAACGGTAATTACCAGCTGCCAGTCCGGTGAAAGTAGCATCCGTCTGCCAGTTATTACCGTCCATAGAATAAGTGTAAGGCGCACCGCTACCGCCTGCTGCTACTATGGTTACACTACCATTGGGCGCAGTACTGGTAGGCGCTACGATGTTGCCACTGGTTGCGGTTACAGCAGGTAGCATGTTGATGGTCGTATTGGTAATACAACCATTCGCATCGGTGATTACACCCGTATAAGAAATACCTGGCGTAAGACCTGTAAACAGGTTGCCCGGAGGATTAACCACGCTACCGATACTGAACTGGTATGGTCCCCTACCGCCACTTGCTCCTAACGTTACCGCCGGAGAACCATTGTAACATGAAATTGTTGAAGATGGAACGACCGGTGTAGCTGCACCAACGTTTATAGTACCGGGTTGTGTCCATATACATGAAGAACTGCCTGGTGTACCGGAACTTTCAACAGCTGCTGCAGTATAGATACCCGGAGGAACTGACACATCAACGTTCGCCTTGTCTATCAGTACGTCAGTAACCGTCACACCATCATTCAGCTTAATATAAAATACAGGGCTTCCTGTAAATACAGCCCCATCATAAGTGCGGATATTGTTGAAGTGAATAACGCCATTCTGTCCGGAACATTTAGCAGGTTCCGCTGTGATACTTGCAGGTTTCGGCAGTTCCCTGTCAAACCTGAACGTCGGCGTAGCAGCCGTAGTTTCCACAATGCTATAATCTGTATTATAGTAAACAGTTGCAGTGAAATTGAAGTTAGCACCAACAGGACTTATCGCCCAGCCTCTCATATACGCTGCAAGATCTGCATAGGTTATTTCCAGATAATCTGTACGTTCATTCGTACCTGCCGACTTATATAGTGACCTGGATCCTCCGTTAACGGATATATACCAGTCAACCCGGCTGGGAACTCCCGGTAAAGTAAGAGAAAATTTCTCCGACTGACAGTAGATTGGTTTAAGATTGTAAACATCTATTTTCACCTGGAAAGGAGAATAAGTAGACGACAATTCAGTATCCATAGACCCACACCCCTGCCAGGTAACAGAATTACTGGCTGAACCGGTTCCGTCTCCATTGTCAGTATAGTACGCAGAGAGCCAACCGGTGGTCATAAGCCAGGGCTTTGTTCTGCTATATACAACATCGCCCATGCTCCCGCTGCCATACATACTCCAGCTTCTGCTATAGGCGGTAGGTGTAACATCGTATATGTTGATGGTGTTGGAATGGTTTTCCTCCTGACATCCCGATGACGTATGATAATCCACGTCATACCAGATTGCGTAAATGGTGTTTTGCGCAAAGCTGAAAAGCGGCGCAATTAACAAAGCAATGAATACAATAAATACTTTATGCTTGAACATAAAAAATATGCTAATAATTAACTGTTATTTCTTCTGTAAATAAAGATGCCCCGTCGGTCTGACGTTGCAACTTTACTTTATACCGGTAAACCGTATTAACCAGCAGGTCTGTATCGATGAACTCCAGTACATTCCCTTCCAGCGTTTTATACAAACGCATAGAACCGCCTTCGGCCGAACGGTACACCCATATACGGGTAACACCTTCTCCTTTCTTCCATTTCAACTGAACCTGTTTTTTGTCACGGTCAATAGCGGCTTTCAAGGTGCGGTCTCCCTCCATTGCTCCCATATCAAGACGCTGCAGGCCAAGCACTTTTGACATGCCTTTCAAACCACTGTCATCAATGGCTGCAATGGCATAGTTATACCTCACACCTTTCTTAGCTGTCGTATCTGTATATGCACGGATGCTGTCTGTAATTTTGAAAGTGGCCACTTCCTGCCATGCGGTATCTACTGCACGCATTACCTTATGTACTACCACATCTTCGCTCGTACTTGGCTGCCATTGCAGGAAAACACCCTGCTGATCGGTGTGCGCATCTGTAAACACCGGTGGCACGGGTGGCACAACATCAGGGCGCTTCAGCTTTAACACCACAGAATACTCAGATGGATTATAATGCGCGTCCAATGCTACCAGCTTGTAGTAAACATATTTGGTCAGTGTCTTCACGGTTATCGTATCGGTATATGCATTCTTCCTTGCCGGTTCTCTTGTTACCTGCACAAATTCATCATCAGGTCCGTTTGCCCTGAAAACACGATATCCATACAGATCATCTTCCGTATTAGCTTTCCACTTGAGCGACACAATACCGGAATCACTGATCTGACCAGCCAGGCTATCAGGTGCAGCAGGCGGAACGCTGTCTTCCAGTTGCACGAACTGTGCATAGGAGATCGTAGAGCGTCCGTCAACCGTATATGCCCTCACCTTGTAATAGTTGGAACGTTTAGGCTGCTCGTCCATGAACACAGTGTCCTTCGCTGCTAACAGCTGTTTATTGATCTTTGTATATTTCTTGTTCAGCGCAGTGCTGCGTTCAATATCAAATCCTTTTATCTTCACAGGTGATACTGGTATCATCCACTTTATCAGCACACCATTATTCAGTATGGCAAATCCTGTGATTGACGGATGCGCAGTCATCTCTTCCATCACCGCCGTATGAATGGTATCAGAAGCAGCGCCTGTTTGTCCGAACGCAGTAACACCACGTACGCGGTACACCTTCGGCTCTCCGGTTTTGGGCACCGTATCGATGTAGAACATCCGCTGCTGCGGTTGTTTATTCTCTGCCCTGTCTGCATTTATGATCGGCTCCTTTGTAACGGA
This sequence comes from Chitinophaga sp. S165, assembly GCF_003182155.1. Taxonomy (GTDB): domain Bacteria; phylum Bacteroidota; class Bacteroidia; order Chitinophagales; family Chitinophagaceae; genus Chitinophaga. The sequence continues at coordinate 571,100 of NZ_QGTG01000003.1, read as the reverse complement.
TTGATAGCTTTTACCGCCATCGTCAGAACGCTCCAGCACATAAGAGCTATACAGCGTATTGAACAAGATTTTGTCCCAGCTTAACATCACTGCTTTGGTAGTTTTCTCGGCGCGCAGGTCACGTGGAGCAGGCAATGCCTTCCTGTCGGCAGCACCGGTGTAAACATAGCCGGTATCACCCTGTATGCCAGCTATAAAGATCCGGTAGAGGTATTTCTCATTCTTACGAACATCTTTATCTACATACGCTAACCCCGAAGCCTTTGCCACCAGCCAGGAATGATCTGCTGCAAATAATGCAAAGCTGTACCTGTTGTCAAGCTCCTTTGATTTCTGATAGATCGCCATCACATTATTCCCTGTAACGCCTGAAGCGCTCAACTCGAAATCCTTTCCATACAATGCCTGGGCAGCAATAGATCCCCAGCGTTCGTCTGTTTGCACTACCTTCTCCCATTGCGCCAGCACAAGGGGTTTCAGCGGCTGAGACGTCATCAGCTTTTCCTCAGGGGAAGGCAGCATCTTACCATCACGCAAGATGGTATAACGCTTCATCATATACCCCTGGATATTAGCCCGCTGCCAATATTCAGTAGTTACCGGCGCCCAGCGCAGCATGATCGAATCGTCTGCCGGAGCCGCCATTACAGCAATACCAACAGGCGCCTTTTGCTGTGCCGTCGTCTGCATGGACCACATGCCCATGAAGACGACAGCTAACCCTTTACACATATTCCTGACTGCTTTCATAAAACACCTCTTCATTTATATTCCCGAAAAAGGGACCGTGATTATTTTTTCTGATGTTACAGTATTAAGACCTGGCAATACATACTTGATCCTGAACTTGTAATTGCCCGGTGTAATACGTTTGAATTGTTTCTCCGCTATAGTCCTCATTTCCTCTGGCATAGGCGTATAATAACCAGAAGATATCTGGGTATTCACCACATTCGCCTGCATATAAATGAAGTCATACGCTATGTAATAAGGAAGGTTGTATACGAACGCGGAATATCCGTTCCCGAAACCACCGCTGTTTGCATCCAGCTCCAATCCTGAAGGGTTCTGTCTCAGGTAGATCGCCTTCACCGGCGGAGCGCCCAGGATGTCGGTGTTCCTCCATGTCAGCTTCAGCGACGCTGCTACAGGATAGCCCTGGTACACATAAGGATAGATATTCGTCTTGTACCATTCATTATCATCCAGTACTGCCTCAAACTGTAATATCGAACTGTTGCCATTCGCATCTACCTCCTGCGCATCGAACAACTCATTGCTGTTGAGCATGAACCTGAGTTCATCAATACCGTTATCAATTGGCCAGCTGCTGGTGGTAGCAGGTATACGGTCTATCTTCTCGTTGAATGTATTGTAAAGGGAACTTCTGAAGGGCAGGGTATAGATCACACGCTCTGACAGATTATTTACAGCACCTTCTGCCGTCTTCGTTTGTACAGTAAGATCTCCCTCACCTGCATTTCCACCACTTGTTGTTGTCGTCGCTACGTTCCTGTCTATTGACGCATCTTCAACCGTTGGTACATGCAGCAGTTGCAGCGTATAGTTCTTGCCATTCTTCAGATCGCGCGGCATAGTGAAACTCACCTTGCCCGTAGTATAGAACAACTGGAATTCCCTCGGTTGCTCACCATCTGCAGTAATACGGCAGATCTGTTTAAACTCATCGCTCTTCGCAAACAGGTTGTCCTGTCCTTTCTTCATCAGGATATATCCCTTATCGCTTTCGTCTTTATAGTAGTTCAGCTGACTGATCACCGGATAGGTATACGCGACGTTATCAGGGCGTATCTCCAGCGGTTCTTTATCGGTAACAAAGTCATTCTCTATCGTTTCTGCATAAGGCGCACCATCCACCAGGAACGGCGTCCAGCTGCCATTCACCTGCTGTTCGAAGGTCACACGCGCTGTCATCCTGATGGTCTTTTCACCAGGCAGAATGTTCGGTGTATTCAGGATCACTACAGTATTATCTTCATTCCATTCCATTGTAGCAGGAATGTTGTTAGCACCGTCCCTTATATTAAAGTATTCCAGTCTTGCACGGAAGCTGAGTCGTTTACCAGCATCATCTGTAATGGTAAATACATCACCCACAGGCATATTAAACACGATCTGCGGAGCAGTGAATACATCAACCGCAGTAGCCGCTTTAGCCGGTGTGAAATCACCGATCACCTGTACGCCCGCATCTGCAAAAATGTTATTGCTGACGATCTTACATTCTTTACCCAGCGTCACTTCAAATTTGCAATTACCTTTCACCATACCGCCCAGGATGCTGAAATAACCGCCTACTATACCTCTCATCCAGGTAGGGTTAGGCAGTTTCGCCTGTAACACTGCTGCTGCTCCCAGATCAAGAATATCGAACTTCCCTTTCTTAAATAACAGGTTCACCTTGATACCGATCTTACCCTGGAAATAAGCATATACCTGTCCATTCGCAAACCATCCGTTGATCCCAATAGGACCTGAACTTCCTTCGCAATGAAAGGCATCTCCATAATCCTTCATCATGATATCAAAGCCTAATCCCGCTGCAAAACGTGCATAGAACATCAAGAAGGTCATATCACCGGTATCGAAGTTCAGTCCTGCGCCAAATGCGAAGCCTGTACCACTGCTCAGTGAGTTCATGTCCCTCATGTAGTCGAGGTCTATACCGCCTAGTATCTGGCTTACGTTTGCCGGTGGCGGCGGACTGCCTGGCAGGTCTTTACCCACCATGAAGTATGACGTTGCACGTGCAAGGTTCATGATACTGATGCTGATCGGATTATCCGGCGTACCTACATACATATGCCAGCCGTCAGGTCCTGTATAGATCTCCCCTTCACCCGCCAGTCCGCGACTGCCGGAACCTTTAATGACGCCTGCTATATCAATGAATGCTTTCAGGTTTGCATAGAAGATGCTGTTCTCAAAGTCAATATCTACCATCAGTCCCACAGAGATCACGCCTTCAGGAACTACCTGATTAGGATCGTATTTATCAGACTGTCCATCATTTGAAACCGCCTGTTTGGCGTACATGCCTTTCATCTGGTCCAAGCCCTTCGGTATAGGAAGGCTCATCACATTACACTGTCCCCTGAAGGTGATACGGTTCACACCACCACCCTTGTTGAAAGAGATCTCAAACGCCACCAGACCATTAATCGCTTTCTCACTGCCGGCAATGAACTTGACGGATGCTTTTATACCGATCCCCGCATTCACATCCGGTTTATAACGCATGCCGGTAGGAGTAGCTCCCAGTTCATACTTAGACGCATCGTCCTGCATGGATATCGGCTTCACGCCATAGTAAAGACCTCCGCCAAAACCTTTGGCAGCAATAGCCGGCGGGATGATGAGGAATGCCACAGGGAACTCCACCATCACATCCGCATACCAGTACTTATGGTCCTGTACAGCGCCGAATAATGCCGTGGCATCAAGTTTCAGCTTACCGCCGCACATATTGATACTGGCGCTGATATCGCCTTTAAAACCATCGCCATAGATCTCATTATCGTCAAAGAACTCAAGGCTGCCCTTTAATGCATAAGCACCTTGGTTAATATCTATGGCAATACGGCTGATCTTAACGTTGCTGAATTTGTAATGCTGGCTGCCGTCACTATCCTGATCAACCTTTCCGAAGATGGCAAGAGACGCATCGGCAGAGAATCCGTTCTTCGAATCCTTTGCGTTCATCAGGTTCACGTTCACATCAAACGAGATCCCCCGCTTCTCTCCATCTTTTACAAAAGCGATCTTATTGATCGACAAAGCAAACCCGCCGATCTTAGGCAGTTTTAAACTGCCCGACAGCGCGAACGTTCCGCTATGTATAAAAGGTGCTTGCGTGGATACAACCAGCTGTTCAAACTTGAGTTCCGGCACAGTGAGTGCCGTACCTTTCTTTCCTTCTCCTGAAGATGCACTTCCTGTAATGGACAGTGTACCTGTAAGACTTGCCATTGCCTGGAACTTACCATTCTTTACGGCTACTTCCAGGTAAGAAGAAGGCAACAGGTTTACATCCGCCGTGAAGATGGGAAACTTAACCGTATCCTTTGGTTTGATATTAAATACATACTCCTCCCCGGGATGGAATACCGCACTATAGTCAAATCGGGTAGTATCGCCGGTAATAGGTACATTAACGCCACCGGCCAGGCCGCCCGCTGTCAGCTGATTGGCTACGAAGGTCAGCTTCACTTCATCAACAGAGAAGGACCATCCACCAAGATCACCATCCTTCAGTGGAATAAGATTTTTCGCCGACACCTCACCACTAAAACCCTTTTCATCAATCAGCGCATCTCTTACTGCAAATGTTTTAGCCTTGCTTGTTTTCTTATCTTTTATCTCAGGAGGCAGTTCTACGGTGAAACTCTTCAGGTAGAACCCACGCCATAAGGATTTATCGTCTGCGGTATATTCCTTCGGAAATACCATGCCGCTGCTGTTATTATCATCACTCAGGTCGATCACTGCATCCTGTACCGTAAAGGTGACATTCTTCACACCTCTCACCTGGAAAGGATCAATAGCCACAGACGCCAATATATCATGCAGATTGGAGGCAGTTACCTCAAACTTGCCTTTCACACGGTCTGTCTGGTTCTGGGTGCCATCGTTGTTTAGCTTTACCAGTTTTCTGCTCAGATCAACTTCTGCACTCAGTCCTATTTTCTTGAAGCCATTACAGTCGAACTCCACATAGGTCTTGCCGGGCATAAAAGTGATAGCGGTACTATCCCCGAAGAGATATACAGGCACCTTGTTCACCAGTTCCATCTTTGCGGTCCCAACTAATCCGCCGGAACTGCTCAGTGGTACGCCCCTGGCAGCGAACATCAGTTCTTTATCGGATCCTGGCAGTGTAACCACCATAAACGTGGTGATCTCCGCATGATTGGACAGGAAACGGATACTATCTACGATGATCGGCGGGTTACCATTATCTGTTCCACCAATGCCTAATGGCAGCTTAAAACCGCCGGCAGTGTCTTTTAGTTTGTCGTATAGATTAGTACCATTGATGCCTTCAGTGCCCCTCCGCTCCTGGATGATCTTCCAGCAGTCATGGATATGCTGTTCCAGCGCTGTACGCTGCTGGGCATATCCAGATATGGTGCAGAGGCACGCAATGATAAATAGGTATAGGCGTTTCATCATAGTATAGGGCCGGATTACAAACCGGATTTATTATTGTAAAGTCTGATATGCTGTAAGTAGAAGACTGTTAGCTTTCATAGGTCTGCCATTCTACCCGTAGTTCTTCATTCCTCTTCAACACACCATCACGAACATTTATAGATTTAAAAGTGCTATCGGTAATGTTATTACCGGTAAAAATTATTCCACTGAAATCACAGTTCTCAAAAGTGCAGCGCTCTATCCTGGCATTCATGAACTCAGACCGGGAAAGATCACAGTTGTCAAACCGGCAATTCTCAAAACGGGTACTGCCAAGATCTGCTTTTCTGAAAACACTGTCTACCACCACACAATTCCTGAATGTCGTTTTATGGAAATGTGCGCCATAAAAATCTACAGCAGATATCTTACAGTTACTGAATAAAGAACCGGCCGCATATATTTCTTCCAGCCTGATATCAGCAATTTCGATTTCATCTGCTATCAGCTCATTCAGATCATCATCCTCTTCCCGCTCACCAAGCACATATAAATGATAGTTCTGTATCCTGGTATATAATTCTTCTTTGGTCACACTATTCATACATTAGAATTTGACATTAACTTCAACAATACGATCAATTTCGCTCTGGCTAAGTCCGGCTTTTAACCTTCTCCACAGTTCAGCATGGTCCGCTGCATGCATATATGAACAATCAAGTATAACATGGCGCTTATTTAACTGGTTTGTGATCGGGTTCATAATATCATGTTTGTCCTGCAACTCCGCTCTGATTGACTCAAAGGCCTGGTCCTGGTCCATATCAGCATTCATTCGACCACCTTTTGAACGGGGGCCTTTTACATCCCATGGTGTACCATTACCATCGAAGAATTCTATATCTGCCGGACCTCTTTTTATCTCGCCTTTAATAACTCCCTGCATCTCTGCCTCCAGTCCTGCCATTGCCTCCTGGCGGGTTTTAGGAGTAATTTTACCACCCTGCGCCGGGTCTTCTGCCAATTTATTGAATCGGCTTTCATCAGCAAGATAACGCTTGGGAATATTACTGTTATCCGCCTTGTTGAATGAACCGTAAAGGTCTGTCCGGTCTCCCGGCTTCTTCACCCTTCCATTCACCGTAGCAAAATCATCTCCTGTTGCAGGTGTTGCTGCATCATCTGCTACGCCTTCCCCAGGCTTCACATCATCCGCTACTCCATCAGCCTTACCCGCATCATCAGTAATACCCAGTATCGACTCCCTGTCGGTCCCCCTGCTCATTTCCACCAAACGTTCTCCTTCACGCGAAATGATATTCTGACCGTTCGCATCCTGCATATAGCGAATAGCACGCCATTCTCCGCTCAGATCTGTACCAGGTGGGACACGTACCCTGATCGGCGTACCAGCCATAGCCAGTTCCAGCATTGGCATCTGGTCCCTGCCAATGGTACGCAAAGCATCGTCAAGCACCTGGAGGATGATCTTCCCATCCTGGATCATAAGTTGAAGATAAAATTTCCCCCACGAATAAAGCGCCTTGCCTCCTATAAAGACCAATCTGGCGCCCAGCCCCATACCGCGCAACAGCAATGCGATCGGATCAATGTAACTCAGCACGTCCGCGATCTTGGCAATGTCTCCCGCCCTTGTCAGCGGAATGATCAACATCACTATGTTAAAGACCACCTTACCTGTAGTAGCAGCGTACACACACGGGTTCTTACCCGTATAAGCCTCCTTCACCTTGTCCACTATAATAGGTGTGATACATTCCCCTATTTTCATCATCGGGTACGCCGGTGATATCGCCCCCAGCATATAGTCAGTCTTGCCCAGGTTACATTTGTTAGCGAACGCTTTCATCCCCTCCCAAAGTTCCTCCCGGGCATTGTCTTCATTGAGGATGATCTTGATCAGCCACCCTGCCAGTTTCGGCATTGAAGCCACCATCTCCACCAGGCCATTATATGCACCACAATAAAAAGCAAACTCTATCTGCGACATAGCAAATCCACCTGCCTGCATATGTTCCTGCGGAAACATATCTGCCATTAATCCAAACCTGTCACTTTGCAGTTGGCCCGACTTCAGGAAGATCTGATATAGGATCGGGTTATAATCCGGGTTCCCATCTTTGTCCACCGACTCAGGATTATAGAACCGCTCCGGCACCTGTGCCTTATTAATAAATGCAGAAAGGCCGTCAAACAAACCTGTCAGCGTAAAGTTAGAAGCAGCCAGTCCCAGGCTCTCAATAAATTCTGCCGCCATACGTATGAATACACTTACCTCACGCGCCTGCGGCACTGACTTTCCTAAGTACAACGCGCTATGCGTCGTCTTGTCCAGGTCAACATGGAACCAGAGTATAACATCCATCGGACCGGGATTATTAACGATCTCCCTGATCTTCGTTATGTCTTCGTTTGAAGTTTTATAACTGGAAATAAAAACACGTGCACTAAAACCACCCTGCCTGTTGCTTATTTCAACTAAACCGCTGATGAGGTTCCTTATTTCATCTGCCGTCAATACATGCGCATAATCGTACACCACACTTCCCGATTCAGCTATCGGGTCCTTATTTTCACCACCGGTACCTCCGGCAGTGCCCAGTTCACCGATCCGTTCCCATGCGGCGTCAAAGAATGAACCTTTGGCAGGTTTATACTCATAGGGCATTACAGGCAGGTCCAGTTTGCTTCCCTTAGTGTTAAATGCCACTTTCAATGCATTCGGATATTCGATAAGGAAATTCTTTACATCCGATAGTTTTGGCAGATAAGGATCGATCTTAGCATTCAGGTCGCGTAACTCTCCGTTTGTCCAGCTCTCATCGCCATGTGCATCAAAAACAACACTGGCATGCTGTTTCATGCCGTTCAGAAGGACCACGACACGGCCACAAACAATACCTACCTTCTTTTCATAACCATTCAGCTCAGACTTTTCAAAGATCTCCGCATTGATCGACTTCATTTCACTTACGATCGTATTCCGGATATTATCCTTAGACCATTTCTGATAGTCTGTAATGTACTTGATAGTAGCGTTCTCCGGGATCCTCTCTGACAGATCAATATACCAGTTATTATAAACGATCTCATACACCCCGAAAGTCTTCTTATCATTTACTTTCACTAATGCGTCATTGATCGACTTCACATCATCATCACTTAACAGCAGGGCCGTGTTACCAACAACGTCACGCTGTTCTATAAACTTTCCATTCCCATCCAGCATCAATACATAGTTATTCTTCCATGACTGATGATGACGGTTATTATACTCGTTCTGATGGATCATTTTATTCAATGCAATAACCCCTTCACGGATAACCTCTTCATTATTTATAGGTCCTCCGCCAGCCTTTACTATGGCCGGTAAAGCAATGATCCATGTTAATAATACCAGTTTATACCAACGCATACGCTTATTGCATTTTTTCAAGAATACCATTAACCCAGTTTAAGATGGATGCTTTTACATCCGGTAGCAATTCATCTTCCTTCACAGTCTTCAAAGCATTCATGATAAATGTTTTGAACGGCTGGTCCTTTATGTTTAATCCATTCACCACCGTCTCTTCATCCTCGGCCGATTTATTTTCATCCAGGATCTTCAGGATCGTCGCCTGGTTAAGCGCCTTCTGCGCTGTTTTGTAGGCTTCAATTACTTCCGGCAGCTTCGTCGCTACTGTATCAGTAAGATCAAACACTCTCATTACAGATTCATCTACCGACTCAGGCACTTTAAACCCTAACATCGAGTTGTTCTTATCGATAAATTCCTTCGCTTTCTTGTACTTCTCTTCAAAGTCATTCTTCAGCGCCGTGATCTTATCTGCTGAGTAATCTTTTCTTATTTCAGTTAATCCTTTCCGGAAGATGTTCACCAGTTTTTTCAGCTCTTCCAACGCCGCTTTGATCGTCGCTTTCGCTTCGTCGGCAAGTTTCTGCAACTGTTCTGCTATTTTCTTAGCGGCCGATTGCTTCTCTTCCGGCGTCATGTTCTGAGCTTCCTGCAACTGTTGCAGTTCCTGCAACTTCGTTCCTATCTCACCCAGCTTTTCCAGCGTAGCATTATCCAGCTCATCCCAGCCCTTCATTTTATCCAGGTCAGCAAGCATCCCTGCTGCATCTATTGATTTAAGTCCTGCAGTATCTATCTTATCAACGATATCGCTGATCTTTTCCAGGTAGCCGTCCAGCGCCTCATTCATATTGTCGGTCACCGTTTTAATATCATCGCGTTGCAATTCTATCACCCCTGCATACATCTTCTTATCAGTATTCACACTGATATTCTTGAACACAACAGGCAAGGTCACGAAATTCAGGAACGGTACTTTGATCTTTCCGTTACCGGAGAATGAACCTTTTGAACCTTCCGCCTTTTTCACCTCCACTTTAAAGTCGCCCGCTATAATTACATCTCCTTCTTTCAGCGTTTCTAATCCCGTACGATTAGCTACCTCGCCCTCACTCACTGTCTTACCGCATACAAAATCTCCTTCCTCCATCGTTTCATTTGGCATGGTGAAAGCCTGTATGGCCGAGTAATCACCGAAGCCCCATATACACTGTGCATTCACCTGGTACTCGTACTTCTTACCGGGTTTCAGACCAGTGATCGTATACTGTGGCAGATAACTTGTTTCCTCATACCATTGTGAAGGATTATCGCCTGCTTCTCTATAACGTACTGTGAACGCCTGTTGGGAAACACCTGTCTTCCATGATAATTTCAGATCATTCTTACCTGCTATTGCCGCAATCACGTCAACGGGTATACCACACTTCTCGCCATAGGTGAACTTCACTGCTTCACTGAAACCATCGTTAATGAACATATCCTTTCCTTCGGCTTCAATAGCTTGTACCTGCACGGCGTAGTTCTTCCCGGGAGTCAGCATCGGTTCCCCCGGACCATACACCAGCATGGTCTGCGCGATCAATGTTTCATATACAGGACGGGTAGTACGCAGGGCGTCATTAGGATCACGGTCTGCCGGAATAAGCTCCACCAGCTTAAATTTATACGCCACATTAAAAGCTGCATTAAATGAAGCCGTATGACGAGGCACCCATTGAAATACCAGGTTTTGCGGTTCCATAGCATCAACTTTCGTATTGGCCATCGGCAGATTGATAATAGGCGGATAACTCAGGAACGTGGATACAACTGCATTCCCCATATTAGACACAACAATATTCCTGGTATAGTCCAGTACTTCCACGCTGAATTTGTAAATCCCTTCGGGAAGCTTAGCACCTTGTTTCGTAAATGCACTGTTGTCCAGCCCCTGTATCAACAGGTTCTGCGGATTCAGATAAACTGCCAGGTCCGGCCCGCTGAGTGTGATCATCTCACCACCCTGCAGAATGATCGGCGCAGTATAAAACCCCGGCTTACTTTGCATGGTGATACCAAAGCCCTCGATCTTTATCCTCAAACGGCATTTATAATCGCTTGTAGTGATATCCTTCAGTAATAGATTCACTTGCATGCGTTGCAGATCAGGTGCTGCATAGTCACTGAGGTACAGGCTGTAAGGAGGATTGATCTGCATAGAAGCCATCACAGGATAGTTCGTCTGTGCAGCTGCCTTTCCCCAGAACAGCGATAGTATAACCAGCAGCCTCAGTATATATAGGGTACGTTTAAGCAAGGTTCCTGTGTATTTAAAAATTATAATTATATCCCAGTGTAGTGGTTAACTCAGATATTTTTCTTGTGCTTCCCTTCGTATTGTTACGGTTCAATGCAGTAACAGCCAGGTTCAGACTGTGTACTTTTTTGATCGTATAAGCGCTTCCGGCCCTTGCTGTAAGAATACGGGACGTGTTCTCTCCGTTGGTGTAGCTTCCATTCCAGGAGAGCGTGCCGGAGAGTCTCATTTTTTTATTCAGTACACTCTTATTCAATCCCAGGGTCGGCCCCATCGTAATGGATTCCATATCCAGCGCAGAGTTCCTGTTAGCATTGAAGCCTGCCATTATCGACATGTTCTTAGGTATCAGCTGCAGATTGTAAGATGCATTGAGGTTGTAGAATACGACACCTGAAGGCTGCTTTACGCCACCCTGTTTATCTGACGACTCCATATAGGAAACATTACAGACAAACATTTGCATCTTTTCCTTGCTCTGCGAAATGTTGTAATTAAAACCAAGCGACGCATTGCTGGATACCTGCGTATAATTCAGCGTATCAATATTTTCATAAGGGGTCAGCTCATTCAGGTAGTCAAACTGAGAACGGATATTTACAAAAGACTGGAAGTTGGAATAACTGAAGTTCCAGTTCATTTTCTTCGTTGCGGCAAAGCTGAGATTCAATGCCCCTACGAAACGGCGCATCGTGCTAAGCTTATCATTACTGAGGTTGTTACGCTGCACACCGGCATTAACAGCGGCGGTAAGCCTGTCCTTTAACATGCGTACCTGCAGGTTACCGGTTATGTTCTCAAAATCGTTTGTAAAATAATAGGCGCCCAACGTTTTATACTCCGGTGCTACCCATTCATATCCCAGTCCGATGGTATAATGATTGCCGTTATAACCAAGACCTGCTTTATAAGCAGTATACATGGCGGTAGAACTGTTTTTAGATATCAGGCCCCCTGTCGGTGCTGTGTTATGCTCAGCGCTGTCGGTTACGGCACGGGTATCTCTTGTCAGCGCGCTCACCGCTACTTCTGCATTGAACAACAAGCGGTTGAAGAACTGTTTGGTTAAGTTAAGTCCCATGGCAACGTTCTCCTGGGGGGTCAGCGAATAGCTTGCAGGTAGCGGACGGATCGAGTTCTCGTCGTCCTTTCCGCGGAAGACCATTACCTCGATATTGTCCTTCCCCGTGCTGTACCCCGCTTTGAAACCATATCCCATACGCTTATATGCAGGTATGATGTCGCTGCGCGAAGTATCAGCTTCCACAGCCTTCTGCAAACGCCCATACATCACACTGAATTTAAAACGGCCGGGAGGCGCAAGGTCGACACCGATACCGTTAAACAGATGCCCGGATAAGGTATAACTGGAAAAATTCATGCTGGAGTAACCTATATGTCCGGTCACCCATTTATAGGTGGGCGTCAGTCCGTATTGGTTGAACGGCTGGGAAAATGCCACATTGCTCTGATTCGAATAATTGAAAGAGAATGGAACGGACCAACCGTACAGGTCAATATTCAGATTGCCGTTCAGGAAAAAGTTGTAAGGGTCCCTACGGCCATCTCCAAGTCCGGAAGACCAATAGGCAATTTGTTCGAGGCCAATGCCACCTGTTATTTTCAGCGGCTTCTCGTTTCCGATAGCCTCCAGGCGTTGCGCATTAGTATTACTGTAAGAGCAACAAAAAATAGCTACTAACAGGGTCATTGTCCGTAAATACATTACGAAACGTTCATAGGTCGGGTAAAACACTCTTCGGGTTTTCTATTATTTAATATCGGTCCCCCTCTTAAAGAAAAATGGCTTAATTTTCCGCAAAAATATATCAATTAAATATAATGGGTGTATTATTAAATCGTTAAGGGTTGCTCCGCCTAATCCGAATTTCAATTACTTTTGCAGCCGGTATTTTTTATCAGACAAGGAATAGACACAGTTAGTATTAAAGCATGCACATATTACTCAAAAGCGTACAGATAGTCGCACCATCGTCCCCATTTCACGGGCAACAGCAGGATATTCTGATTGAAAACGGCATCATCCGCCAGATCGGGAAGGACATTTCCTCCGCTCAGGCCAGGGTGGTGACGGGTAGTAACCTGCATGTTTCACTTGGATGGACCGATCTCTTTGCGCACTTCTGCGATCCCGGCCAGGAATATAAGGAAGACCTCCAGAGTGGGGTTACCGCAGCTGCCAGGGGAGGCTATACCACCGTGCTGATAGTGCCAAACACACAGCCAGCCCTGCACACCAAGCCACAGATCGAGTATGTGATCAGCCGCACACGCAACAGTGTCGTACAGGTACTGCCTATCGGAGCAGTGACCAAAAACCTGGAAGGGACCTCTCTTGCTGAAATGTATGAAATGCAACATGCGGGCGCCGTGGCCTTCTCCGACGGACTGAAGCCTATTCAGTCGCCCGGCATTATGCTGAAAGCCCTCCAGTATGTTAAAGCAGTCAACGGTACCATCATCCAGTTGCCTGATGATCTCAGCATCTCCGCACACGGTCTGATGCACGAAGGCATCTACAGCACACAATTGGGTATGCCGGGTAAACCTGCAATCTCGGAAGAATTGATTATCCAGCGCGACCTCGAGCTGGCACAATATACAGACTCACGTATCCACTTCACGGGTATCAGTACACGTAAATCAGCAGATCTCATTGCCAATGCAAAAGGCAAAGGCATCAAAGTGACCTGCTCTGTAACACCTTATCACCTGTCTCTCACAGATGCACACCTCCTGACCTATGATACTCACCTGAAACTCAATCCTCCGCTGCGTACAGCCGAAGATGTAAAAGCTTTGCAGGATGCAGTGAAGACCGGTGTGATAGACTGCTTCGCCACCCATCACCTGCCGCAGGACTGGGACGCCAAACAGGTTGAGTTTGAATATGCGAAGAATGGTATGATCGGACTGGAAAGCGCTTTCGGAGTGTTCCGTAAGCACCTGCCGGAAGTATCAGTAGAAAGACTGGTTGAAATGCTTGCTATACAGCCACGAAAGATATTCAACCTGCCGGAACTGGCCCTCAATGAAGGAGCAGCAGCTAACCTGACCATATTCGATCCTGAAGAGGATTGGGTGCTTACCACAGACGATCTGGCCAGCAGGTCCAAAAATTCAGCGTATATTGGCGCGGAATTGAAAGGAAGGGTGAAAGGGACTATCAACGGCCAATATGCCCAACTGTAAAAAAGTCATTCGTGTACTATGAGTAATGCATCATATCCTAATCCTGGTATTAAATTGAGTAATGCATCATATCCTAATCCCGGTATTAAATGGGGAATCATTGCTGGCATTGTGATCATCCTGGCCGGTATTGTACTATACCTTACCGATCAACAAACCCTTTTCAGCCTGAAATTTAACTTTATCCAGCTTTTTATTTGTGCCATAACAGGCTTACTGGCTGGTTTAGAGCAAAAAAAGAGGGCTGGCGGATATATTGGTTTTAAAGAAGCCCTGCAACCTATTTTTATCACATTTGTGATAGGGACCCTGGTCGGTACCCTGTTTATCTATATTGTCGCCAACTACGTTGACCCGGAACTACCAGCCCGTATGAAAGCCGCTGATATCAAAAGTATTGAGCAAATGGAAGCGGAGCAACATCCGCAAGGAGTAACAGATGCTGACCTGAAAGATCAGCTGACGAAACTGAAACAGCAGGATTACAGCCTGACCTTCGTGGCAAGTATGTTATCTTACCTTACAGGGCTCTTCCTGGACTTTGTCCTGGCCGCAATCCTGGCAGTTGTGATCCGTAAAAAGCGTGTTGCATAGATTGGCACTTAATTAGATAGAAAAGCATCCTAAACACATTTGTTATACAACATGGATATTTCCGTTATCGTTCCTTTAAAAAACGAAGAAGAATCACTGCCCGAACTGGCCGCCTGGATTGACCGTGTCATGCAGGAACATCAATACTCATATGAGGTATGGATGATAGATGATGGCAGCACTGATAATTCCTGGAATATCATCCAGCAACTGGCAGCAGCCAATCCGAATGTGAAAGGCATTAAGTTCCAGCGTAACTACGGCAAATCCGCTGCCCTCAATGAAGGGTTCAGGGCCGCCCAGGGCGATGTGATCATCACTATGGATGCCGACCTGCAGGATAGCCCGGACGAAATACCGGAACTCTACCGCATGATAAAGGAGGATAAATACGACCTTGTCAGCGGCTGGAAGAAAAAACGCTATGATAGCGCCCTGACTAAAAATCTTCCATCCAAATTATATAACTATACTACCACCCGCATGAGCGGCGTGAAGCTCCATGACATGAACTGCGGTCTTAAATCCTACCGCAAAAAGGTCATCAAGAGCATTGAGGTATATGGAGAAATGCACCGCTATATCCCTGTTATCGCTAAATGGAACGGTTTCAGGAATATCGGTGAGAAAGTGGTGGAACACCGCGCCCGCAAGTATGGTACGTCAAAATTTGGCCTGGAACGCTTTATTAACGGCTTCCTGGACCTGGCGTCCATCATGTTCATCAGTAAGTTCGGAAAGCGTCCTATGCACCTTTTTGGGGCCCTGGGTACCTTTTCCTTCATCCTGGGTTTCGGGATCGCATTATACCTGGCAATAGAGAAGATCATCTACTCCCAGTATAAAATGACCGAACGCCCTATCTTTTTCCTCGCGCTGCTGGCCATGATCATCGGGTCACAGTTATTCCTTGCCGGCTTCATCGGCGAACTGGTTACCAGGAACGCCCCTGAAAGGAATGAATATCTCGTGGAAACAATCCTGGACCGTACCAAATAATAGCAGATGGGTAAAAAGAAAATCCTCTTTCTCGGACCGGCATGGCCCTACAGGGGCGGACTTGCCGCCTACAATGAAAGGCTGGCGGAAGAACTGCAAAAGGAGGCAGAAGTAGAGATCTGGACATTTACCGTACAGTATCCCTCCTTCCTGTTCCCCGGTAAAAGCCAGTATGCCACCGAACCTGCTCCTCCGCACCTGCGCATCCGCCGGCTGATCAATTCCGTCAATCCGCTGAACTGGCTGAAAGTGGGCCGGATGATCCGTAAATGGAAACCTGACCTGATCGTTACCAAATACTGGCTCCCCCTGATGGGACCTTGCCTCGGCTCCCTTATCCGCCTGGGCAAAGGCAAAAATACCAGGGTGGTGTCTATCCTCGATAACGTCATACCACACGAAAAAAGAGCAGGGGACATCCCCTTCACCAAATACTTCCTTAAACCAGTGGATGCCTTCATCGCCATGAGCCAATCCGTATTGGACGACCTCCGGCTGTTTGAACCAGGCAAACCAGCCTCCCTGATCCCCCACCCGATCTACGACAACTACGGTACCCCCGTATCTAAATCAGTGGCCAGGGAACAGCTGAAACTGGAACAGGACAAAAAATACATCCTCTTCTTCGGCTTCATCCGCCAGTATAAAGGGCTGGACCTCCTGCTCCGCGCTATGGCCGATGAGCGGATGAAACAGCTCGACGTACGCCTCATCGTTGCCGGAGAGTTCTATGAAGATGCCGCCCCTTATCATCAGCTGCTGGAAGAACTCCGGTTAGGAGATAAAGTGCTCATGCATACCGACTTCATCCCTAACGATGCTGTCAAGAACTACTTCTGCGCAGCCGACCTGGTGGTACAGCCCTATAAAAGTGCCACCCAGAGCGGCATCTCCCAGATCGCCTACCATTTCGAGAAGCCCATGGTAGTAACCCGGGTAGGTGGATTGGTAGAAATGGTCCCCGACAATATCGTAGGCTTCCAGTGTGAACCCGAACCTGCCGATATTGCCGCTGCTATCGAAAAATATTATCGCGACAACCGGGAAGCCGACATGACCGCGGCTATCCATATTGAGAAAAAACAGTACTCATGGGAACGCCTGGCTGCGGAAATCCATAAACTGGTTGCCAGCAAATAAGAACTTCATAAGGTGGGCCGCTGGTCCACCTTTATTTCGCCCCAACTCCACCTATACTATATATATACGCCCTGTATAAGGCATGTTTAAAGCGTACTTCCCTTATCTCACGTCCAACTCAACTCCACCTATACGTCATGTTTACGCCCTGTATGAGGCATGTTTAAAGCGTACTTCTCTTATCTCAGGTCCAACTCAACTCCACCTATACGTCATGTATACGCCCTGTATAAGGCCTATTTAAAGCGTACTTCCCTTATCCCAGGTTCCTTCCTCATTGCGGATAATATTCAGGCCGTTAAATCAGTTCAAACCTGCTCTGAATATACTCTGGTCTCTATATCTCCATATCGCGAAACCGTCATCTGGCCGTCACTTTACCGTCATCTGTATATCCTTTCGATATAGAGATGCCCCTAAAATGATATGGAAGTGACGGTAAAGCGATATGGACGAAGCGAGAAAAGACCCTGTACACAAGGATAAGACGCCGATAAAACGATAGAAATCCTCCATCGTAAAAATGGGCAAACATCAGGTCAATACCACACCTATAGGACCCCGCTAGGGGTTCCCTTGTTTGTAGCGCGGGGTGTCAACCCCGGGAAACGAAATATCAATGGCAACCGCGTAATGGATTATGGGATCCAATTCCATGATGAAATGAATACGATCGGAATCATTTGCGAATGGTGTTAAACCATTTAACCGTCGGGATGGCAACCATTGGCGGCCCCGGGGAAACGAAATATCAATGACAACCGCGCAATGAATTACGGGACGCCAACCCCGGGGAAACGTGATTGGTCCCGCAATACAATCCAACGGGAACGCAATTTGTCCGGTAACCATTAAACATGATCGCCATAACCATAAAAACAGTCAATGCCCCCGCTCCCACAGCTCTGAAAACTCATCCAGCCATACATATGATATATTTTAACTTCTTTTAAACAATATAGGCTCATATGCATTCCCAATTGTTTTATCTTGCAGCACTTATAAAAACGGAATTACTGTGATTTATCGTAGCAAAGCACCATTACGCATTGGCCTGGCCGGAGGCGGAACAGATGTAAGCCCTTACTCGGATATGTACGGGGGAGCTATCCTGAATGCCACTATTTCGCTCTATGCACGCGCATCAATAGAACCTATCGCTGATAAAAAAGTCCTGTTCGAATGTGCTGACAGAGGTGAAACACTCACTTGTGAAGCTACCTTTCCCCTCCCGATCGACGGTAAACTGGATATCCTGAAAGGAGTGATCAACCGGGTAGCCAAAGATTACGGGATCCCTTCCGGATTTAAACTGACCACCTTCGTAGATGCACCTGCCGGTTCCGGTTTGGGTACTTCCTCTACCCTGGTGGTGGCTGTCCTGGGCGCTTTTGCTGAATGGCTGAAACTTCCCCTGGGAGAATATGATATGGCACACCTCGCCTACGCAATTGAAAGAGAAGACCTGAAACAGGCAGGAGGCAAACAGGACCAATACGCAGCTACCTTTGGCGGCGTAAACTTCATGGAGTTCTATGACGGCGATAAAGTGATCGTGAATCCCCTCCGCATAAAGGAGAAATACCTGGACGAACTGGAAAACAACCTGGTGTTATACTATACCTCCACCAGCCGCTTGTCCAGCAGTATTATTTCCGAACAGCAAAAGAACGTGCACGAGAAGAAAGAAGCCTCCATTGAGGCTATGCACCACCTGAAAGAGCAGGCAGTGATGATGAAGGAAGCACTCCTTCGTGGCAGCATCGACAAAATTGGCGAGATCCTTGATTTTGGTTTCCAGCATAAAAAGAACATGGCGAAAGGTATTACCAACTCACAGCTGGATGATATCTACGAAGCTGCCAAACGCGCAGGCGCTTCAGGCGGAAAGATCTCCGGCGCAGGTGGCGGTGGTTTCATGATCTTCTATTGCCGGGGCAACTCCCGCTATAAGGTGGTAGAAGCCCTGAAAACCTTCGGTGGCGACGTAAAACGTTATCATTTCACGCACAACGGGATCAATAGCTGGTGCATCTGATCCTTTAACAACAAATGGAGACTTATTCTATGACGAACAATATCATCAAAACAATACAGGAAAGCATTGCTGTAAAACAAGCCATCTGCCAGGACGAAAGACTCGTAAATACCATCCAGCAGGTAGCCGCAGTGATAACCTCCAGCCTGCAACAGGGTCATAAGATCCTCTTCTGCGGTAATGGCGGCAGTGCAGCAGATGCACAACACCTGGCGGCAGAATTCTCCGGCCGTTTTTATAAAGATAGAACGCCGCTGTACGCTGAAGCACTTCACTGTAATACTTCCTACCTCACCGCTGTAGGCAATGACTATGGTTACGACCAGGTGTATGCCCGCATTCTGCGTGGTATCGGCCAGCCAGGCGATGTACTGGTAGGCATATCTACTTCCGGCAATTCCGCCAATATCCTTGAAGCTTACAAAGTAGCTAAAGGTAAAGGCATGATCGTCGTAAGCATGACCGGCCAATCCGGTGGTAAAATGAAAGACGACAGCGATTATCTGCTGAATATGCCTTCTTCCGATACACCCCGTATCCAGGAGTCACATATCACCGTCGGACATATCATCTGTGAGATCGTAGAAAATAATCTCTTCGCATGATCCGGGAATGTATAGTACTGGCCGGCGGATTAGGTACCCGCCTTCGTAGCGTGGTGGCCGATAAGCCCAAATGCATGGCTCCTGTAAACGATAAACCCTTCCTGTATTATCTGCTGCAATATCTCATCAAACAAGGCATTACACATGTCGTACTCTCGCTGGGATATAAATCGGAACAGGTCATTGAATGGTGTGAACAGGCTGGTTTACCGTTAGAGCTCTCCTACGCTATCGAAGCAGAGCCGCTTGGTACCGGTGGCGCTATCTTAAATGCCGTTTCGCATCTGAAAGAAAACGAGTGTTTTATCGTGAACGGAGATACGTTCTTTGATGTATCGCTCCCAGCTTTCTACAACTTCCATAAGCAGGCGCAAAGCAAACTGTCACTGGCATTGAAGCCCATGCAGCAGTTTGAACGCTATGGCAGCGTGCAACTGGACCAGGACGCACGTATCACCGCTTTCCTGGAAAAGAAATACTGTGACGAAGGACTGATCAACGGAGGCGTATACCTGACGTCAAAACAATACCTGGAAAGCCTTCAGCTGCCCACACAGTTCTCCTTCGAAAAAGAAGTGCTGGAACCGGAAGTGAAAAACGGACAGCTCTACGGATTTATCAGTGAAACATATTTTATCGATATCGGAATTCCGGCAGACTACGAGCAGGTACAAACAGATTTCCGTTCTTAAACCTGCAATGAAAGATTATGCATATTGATGCTTCATGGACATTATTCCTGGACAGGGATGGGGTGATCAACAACGAGATAAAAGACGGTTATGTGCTCAGCTGGGATATGTTCCGCTTTGAAGAAGGTGTGCTTACCGCTTTGCCTGCCCTTGCAGCGAAATTTGGGAGGATCGTAATGGTCACCAATCAGCGCTGCATCGGACGGGGACTTCTGACAGAAAAAGGATTGAACGACATTCATGCAAACATGCTGGAAGTCATTACAGCCCAGGGCGGCAGGATAGATAAGATCTACCATTGCCCTGACATTGACAACGATAGCCCCTGCCGCAAACCGAATGAAGGCATGGCCGTGCAGGCCAAAGCCGACTTCCCGGAGATCGATTTTTCCAGGTCCATCATGGTAGGTAATACATTGAGCGACATGAAATTCGGTAAAGACAAGGGAATGACCACCGTATTCATCCCCTCTACCAAACCCGACCTGCCGTTCCCCCATCCATTGATGGATTACCGCTGCAAGGGGTTAATGGAATTTTTGGAGATCATACAATAATTTTGTGTCATATAACGTAATAAGCCTGTAGATAAAGTTTTCATTTCAAATAAAATTATGATCAGAGCCTGTCTTCTATTGTTATGCTGTACTCTCTGCACGTTTACCGGGCTGAAAGCCCAACGCGTAAGGATAAGCCCTGCTAACGAAGCTGTCCTGCGTTCCCGCCAGGATTCCCTGCAGGTCCTTTCTGCACTCATCCTGAGAGGCAGGGATGAAGCCACCAGGCAGGAGGCCAATGACCGTTTTATTCCGCAACTGGTACAAGCACTGAAAACGCCTGGCTCATTCGACTTTAAGTTCGATTCCCTGGTTACAATATCGATCCAGTACCCGGCAGACAGTACCTTCCGGATCTTCAGCTGGGGCCTGGAACAGGAAACAAGCTTCTACCATCACTACGGCGCTATACAGATGAGAACTGACAGTGGAGAACTGAAACTGTTCCCCCTGTTCGACTATTCCGATTATATGAACAATACTGACACCATTGCCGGTACCAAGAACTGGTATGGCTGTCTTTACTATAAGATTCTGCAACGCCGCTATTTTAATAAGAACTATTACACCCTCTTCGGCTGGGACCCTAACAATGTCCGTAGCCAGAAGAAACTGCTGGATATGCTGACGTTTAAAGATGGAGAGCCTGTATTCGGTGGCCCTTTCTTCAGCTTTGCAGAAGATACTGTTCCGAAAAAGACACGTAACCGCTTCATCCTGGAGTTTAAGAAAGAAGCAACCATCAGCATGAGCTACAATGCAGAAATGGACATGATCGTATACGATCATCTCATCTCGGAAAGTAATCAGCCCTCCAAACCTTCCACCTTCGTACCCGACCTGGACTATGAAGGATTTAAATGGAAAGCAGGAAAATGGGTGCACATCGAAAAAGTATTCAACGATGCACTCCCTCAGGGTAAAGTTCCCGTACCGGAGCCAATGAATCAGAAACAAAAGAGACTAACAAAGCCTCGTACGGCGGAAGAGATCAACGAAGAGATCCAACAGCCGAAAAAGCCTAAACAATAAATGATAAAGGCGGACCATACAAACGGTCCGCCTTTATTATATCTGATCCCTTTTGCATTATTGTACCAGCACCTCGTCCACAAATAACCAGGAAGTACTGCCCTTAAACAGATAGCCATCCGGAATAGTACCGATCGTTTTGGCGATGAAACGGATATAACGAGCTTTCTTGTTCTTTACATTGACCTGGAATGATCGCAGGTATGGCTCTCCCCTCACTGATCCTTTCCCGTTCTTTTCAGTACCTGCCAATTCATATTTCTTACCATCAACAGATACATATACTGATACTTCTGAAGGCAGGAAAATACCGCTGTTTGGATCTGCCAGGAAATTCACTTTCACATTTCCGATACTTCCTACAGCCTGCATATCAATTGTTGCATGTATATCTTTCCCGGAGAAGCCCAGCCAGCGGCCATCTTTAAATGCTGTCGTACCCATGATGCCGTCTGTCAGCGTCGCCGCACCTGCAGCAGGATAAACAGGATGAAAAGGTGTTTCCAGCGTCACAGGTTTGCCCAGCGCCTTATTCACCGGGATGAACGCCTGACTGCCCGCTATCAGCTTCCCTTTCTCAAACAGTCCCGCATATACGGTGCTGGCAGTATTGATCTTTAACGGTGAATGATATACAGGCGATCCCGCATCAGGCATACGGTCCACAGCATATCGCAGTTCATTGTCTTTACTGCTGCTGCTGATATTAACAGTAGCAGTATGATCAGCATTGATCTCATAACGGATCACCGGATCAGGGCACACCTGTAACAGATCAAACCAGGCAATCCCCTGATCAGGCACTTCCAGTGTCAGGATCGCATTGGTTGATGAAGTGTTGGCGCGGAATGTAAAGTTGTATTTCTTCCAGTCAGTGCCTAGTTTGAATGCATGGTCCTGTTCTGCCGCTTCCATCGTCATCCTGAAGGAAGGCATCTTCTCCTGCACCCTTGCCTTTGCCCATACAGACACGGTATAACTGTTACCTGCATTGATCACCATAGGCACCAACCGGATCTTATTTCCTCCACTGTCTGTTGGAGTGGTTAACCGCAAGCTGAACATTCCTTCCATGCTCGTCCTGGAATCGGCAAAGAAGGTAGCACCGGCATCAGCCTTACTCCTGGACGTACTCTTCACATTAGAGCCGATGGGCAGGCCAGGACTGACTACCTTTTCAAACCCGGGGTTCAGCGTCAGATTGCCTGCATACAATAAGGATGACGATGTGTCACCACCAGCCCGCACCAGGTATACACGGGTGCTGTAGGCATCAATGATATCTGAGATATTCCCTGCTGCAAATGGAACTGTCCTGTTCTCAAACCAAAGCTCCGCCTGGGAAGACAACGCACCGTCTTTGACATCTGCTTGCAGGGATAATGTCTTCGGCTTATTCTCGTTGTTGACCGCGAGGATCAACAGGTTTCCTTTATATTGAAATGCTTTCGTCAAAATAGTGCGGTCATCACTATGCACAACCGGCGCAGCATCAGCAGATAACAGGAAAGGTGTCATCTGTGCCGTTTCCACCGCCATATCGCTACAGGCGGACCATGCGGAAACGGATTGCGGGTTCAGGTTACCGGGAGCATGTACGTAATACTGAATGCCTTTCGCTCCGTTTACAAGCCCCATATAGGTCATTACACGTATTTCCGCGGCTGTTGGTTCGCGGGACCACATTTCCTGTCCACCGAAAGCTTGTGGTACCAGCCACACAGACTTCTCATATTGCAGCTTGCTGTGGATCACTTTCACATCTTCTGCGACCTTATCTGCCGGCCCCGGTATAGGATAAGGATCCGTCATGGCAATATCCATCGTGTTGCGGAAGTCATTGATCTTCTGCGGCATCATGAATACCACCGACACGGGGTGATACGGGTCCAGCTCCTTAATAAGCTGGTATGCCTTTTCTAGTACTGCCGGAGGTCTTCCCTGTCCATCCGGTTCGTCATTAATATACCATGCCAGTAAAGCCGGATGGTCTTTAAATGCCAGCACCTCACTTTTTAATATGGCCAGCTTTTCGTCTTCTGTCATATCCAGCCCTTTAGCTCCGTTATGACCGCCTCCCACCAGGGAGTTCACCCCATAATTCACCCGTACACCCAGCTGTGCGCAACGGTCCATATAAGCCTTACGCTCTCCGAAAGTGGCCGCCAGGTTACTCTGGTAAGTTCCGATCAGATTGAAGCCATGCGCTACTTCCGTCTCAGCAAGATCTCCGACGCCTACACAATAGAAACCAAAAGGAAAGAACGGCAGTCCATCAGCTATCAAACCACCTGTCAGGCGGTCTATCTGCACCGCATTATTCTTGGCCGCTAACTGCCTGATGGTAACACTACCGCTATCTGCGATTATCTGTCCATGTAACACCTGGTATTGCAGGCTATTTATACCGGCCGAGAGTCCCGTTACAGACGCTGCAACCCAATGCCCCGTAGCACCGGTACTACGGCTCAGTTCCTTTCCATTATGGAATAACACAAGCTGGTATTCCGACGCCTGTAAACTGTCAGGAATCACACCAACAACACTACCGGTCTGTGGCGACAGGTAGTAATCATACCTGCTGAATACTTTGAATGGGTGATTGTTGCGCTCCTGCGCACGTGAAGGCAATGCTCCGAGCAGTGGGAGCAGCCATAGCATGACTTGTTTCATTGGACCTATAATTAACCTATTTCCAATTTAAATAAGCCCTGTTGTTAATCCTAATTAATTAAAAAGCCGTCCCGCAGAATGCGAGACGGCTACTATAGTTTGATAAGATATTATCAGAATAATTCTCCCTGTACTCCTTCGTCCGGTTCTTCCTCCTCAGTCGCCAGTTCGGCACTGATCAGTTCTTCTCCGGCAATACGTGTACCGACAGTTCTGTAACCTGTCACCTCTACAAATTCAGCCAGGTCCACTTCCTCCTCTTCCGGATTCCGTTTCTTGCCTGTTCTCAACAGCACAACTGGTTCTGCATGAGTGGTGATCATTTCCAGGTAGTTACCAGCGCCTTCTTTGATGAACAGGAACTTGTTGTTCATTGTCTGCGTCTCGATCTTGAAACGTTTGGCATTGAACTGTTTCTTGTCTGCGTCAAAGTAGATAGCAGAAACGATCTTTTCAGGATTGAACTTCTCGATATAAACCAGCTCATTCGGATCATAACGGTTCGTCAGCTCAAAGTTGGTCAGCTCATAAGTACCGTTCTTGAACGCTACGAAGATCTTATCATCCCCTTCAAAAGAACCGATATAAACGCCTCTTTCTTCAGTGTTCAGACGACCCACCTCGGTATCGTACCAGATCTTCTGTCCGGAGAGTGTAGAAACGCCTTTCTCTTTGAACTTCACACTGCGGATCGGGTATTTGGTTACCTGGTTACCTTGTGAGTTACGCCCTTTGATGGCGATGGTCTCAAAATACAGGTCAAACTCTTTATTCCTTGCCGCACAGTTAGGACTTAACCGGATGCTCACTACTTCAGCCTCCCCGTTCGGATTGGCAGTAAAGTAATGCACCTTCGAGTTCTTCTCTCCCTTGATGGTCAGGTCATATTCCTTATCACGCGTGATACCTGTTACGTTAAAGCGTTTGGCATAACTCATACCGGTTTTGCCATCCACATAGATCATGTTATAGGTAGTACGTTCGTCGTTCTTCCTGAAGATGTCGATATGAATGATATCCTTACCTACGAATACTTTATCCGCCACTTTGGTAATGATCATTTTACCATCTCTGCGGAAGATGATGATATTGTCCAGATCAGAACAATCTGCCACAAACTCATCTTTCTTCAAGGATGTACCGATAAAACCATCTGCCCTGTTCACATAGATCTTGGCATTGGCAATCGCCACCTGCTGTACCTGGATGGTATCGAAGGTCTTGATCTCAGTGATACGCTCACGGCCTTTACCATATTTCTTCAGCAGTCCTTCGTAATAAGTTACGGTGAAGTCAACCAGGTTAGCCAGGTCATGTTTCACCTGTTTGATATCAGCCTCTATCGCTTTGATCTGTTCATTCAGTTCGTTGATATCCAGTCTGTAGATACGGCGTACAGGCTTTTCTGTCAGCTTCAGGATATCTTCGCGGGTGATCTCCCTCTTCAGGTTCTTCTTGTAAGGGGCAAATCCTTTGTCGATTGCCACGATCACTGCTTCCCAATCCTTGTGTTTCTGCTCCAGCTCCTTATAGATGCCCTTTTCAAAGAAGATCTTTTCCAGGGATGTATAATGCCATTTATCCTGCAGTTCCTGCAGTCTTATTTCCAGCTCACGTTTCAGCAGTTCCTGTGTAAAGTCTGCAGAGTATTTCAGCAGTTCGCTTACTGTCAGGAAGCGTGGTTTATCTTCGATGATCACACACGCATTCGGTGAAATAGAGATCTCACAGTCTGTGAAAGCGTACAGGGCGTCGATAGTGATATCCGGAGAGATACCTGGCGCCAGCTGCACTTCTATTTCTACGTCTTTCGCTGTGTTGTCAACTACCTTCTTGATCTTGATCTTACCGTTATCATTGGCTTTTACGATAGACTCCATCAGGGCAGTCGTTGTAATGCCATACGGTACGTCTTTGATCAGCAGGGTTTTCTTGTCTTTCTCTTCAATATGTGCACGTACACGTACTTTACCGCCGCGTTTACCATCATTGTAGTTTGCAGCGTCTATCATACCGCCTGTAGGGAAGTCCGGGAACAATTCAAACTTCTTTCCTCTCAGGTATTTGATCGAAGCTTCAAGCAGCTCTATAAAGTTGTGTGGTAATATTTTGGTAGATAATCCTACAGCAATACCTTCGGCTCCCTGTGCCAGCAGCAGCGGGAACTTCATTGGCAGGGACAATGGTTCGTTCTTACGGCCATCATAGCTCTGTTGCCATTGTGTGGTTTTCGGATTGAAGGCTACATCCAGTGCAAATTTGGACAAACGTGCCTCAATGTAACGTGCAGCAGCGGCGTCATCACCCGTACGTACGTCCCCCCAGTTACCCTGGGTATCGATCAGCAGGTCTTTTTGTCCGAGGTTAACGATGGCATCGCCGATAGAGGCGTCTCCATGCGGATGGAACTGCATGGTAGAACCTATCACGTTCGCCACTTTATTAAAACGGCCGTCGTCCATTTCCTTCATAGCATGCAGGATACGGCGCTGAACGGGCTTTAAACCATCTTCCACGCTAGGTACCGCACGCTCCAGGATCACGTAGGAAGCGTAATCCAGGAACCAGTTCTCATACATGCCCCCCAGGTGGAGGATGTTATGTAATGATTCGTCTGTCGGTTGTGTATTATCGATGTCGCTCATAATCTTATTTATTGATCATCTTTTCAAATTCATCTCTCCAGATGCGTACGGAATCTTTCCTTACGTCAGCCATGGAATTCAGTTCAATAAAGCAGCAGTCGGTCACTGCTATCAGCTGATGCCATACGTTGACAGGCACCTCTATTCTGGCAGGCGCTTCCAGCTCTACGGTCTCAATTTTACTACCGCCAAGAGGGCACCAGTCCATTGCTGCTTTACCGCTTATCAGGTACAGGACCTCCGGATTCTTATAATCCGCTTTTCCTTCATGATAATGTTGTCCGCTGCTACTGCCTGCTTTCCGGCAACATAGAATGAAATCACCGCTACGGTCTGTATTCCACTCGTAGTTACTACCTCTTTCATCTTCTCCCACCAGCTGCACAGGCGTTACTTTTATCATGTATCAGGTAATTGAACGGTTATAATTTAACTGCTTATTCTGTCGGCAGTTTTATTTCAAAATCCTTAATCGTCTTCAGTTCTCCCTTGCTCTCCAGTTTTCCCTGTTTGATCAGCTCTTTCAATCGCCATCCGAGGAACTGGTCCATTACCGGATACTTCAGTTTCCCTGTCACTAGTCCTACTACTTTAGATGCTTTCTGGAACTCGGCAGTAGTTTGTTGTACCAGTTCTTTATCGTAAAAAGTCGCAGGTTCACCTTTGATCTTCTTACCACCTTCCAGCAAACGGATGCCGCCATTCTCATTCATCATCCTGCTCCACTCGTCGCCATCCAGCTCATATTCCGCCAGGGAAATTGGTCTTGCCAGTTTCTTTGCTTTCAGGAATTCTTTTGCCAGGATCTGATGAAGGTGCGTGGGATAAAATACGCTTCCCTTTTCATTGAGGAAGGGAAGATTATTGAGGTAGATGATGTGAATACGTCCGGAAAAATCATATAGTTGGCTCACCAGCCAGTAATATCCGCATACATCCCTGGCGTTCTGCCCGGCCCATATATATACTTCCTGTTCAGGTGCTGATTTCAGCAGGGCTTTCAGCTGCCGGAACTTCTCCTGGTCGCCTGCTCCTTCTTCAGCCACGGCCGCTACAGCTGCAGGCGCCTGTGTCTCGGGAGCGCCTTCTGCTACCGGCTGCGGTTGTATGCCTGCCAGCTGCATCCACCATTGTTTACGGGCATTCTGACCGTCTTTGGTGTCAAGGATAAAAAGAGGACCTACGGACAGGTCATCTTCAAAGTAAAGTATGTCTCCTTTCAGCTGCTCATCCAGTTCAAATGCTGCGGCTAGTGCCGTAGCGGATGATTCACCGAAAACGATATGTAACAGTGCCATTGATTATCTTAAATAATGCTGATTTAAATACCTGCTTCCACGCTTATTCCGCTTCCTCTACCAGGTCCTTCTCGTAACGCAGGTTACTGATAATGAATTCCTGTCTTGTCTGCGTGTTCTTGCCCATATAATATTCCAGCAGCTTCTGGATATGTGTGTCTTTAGACAGGATCACCGGTTCTACTTTCATGTCTTCATTGATGAAAGTCCCGAACTCCTGTGGCGAGATCTCACCAAGACCTTTAAAACGGGTGATCTCAGGTTTGTTACCCAGCTTTTTGATGGCTTTCTGTCTTTCCTCATCACTGTAACAATAGATGGTCTGCTGCTTATTACGCACACGGAACAACGGTGTCTCCAGGATATACAGGTGACCATTCTTTACCAGGTCAGGGAAGAACTGCAGGAAGAAGGTGAGTAATAACAGGCGGATGTGCATACCGTCCACGTCGGCATCTGTTGCTACCACGATCCTGTTATAACGCAGGCCTTCCAGCCCTTCTTCTATATTCAATGCATGTTGCAGCAGGTTGAATTCTTCGTTCTCGTAAACGATCTTTTTCGTCAGACCGAAACAGTTCAGTGGTTTACCCCTCAGACTGAATACAGCCTGGGTTTCCACATTACGTGACTTGGTGATGGAACCGCTCGCTGAGTCACCTTCCGTAATGAAGATGGTTGTATTCAGACGTTTGGTTTCCATGTCATTCTTGTCTTTGCCACTCACCTCTTCGTTCAGGTGTATACGGCAGTCACGTAACTTACGGTTGTGCAGGTTTGCTTTCTTAGCCCTTTCATTCGCCAGCTTTTTGATACCGGCCAGTTCCTTACGTTCACGCTCACTCTGCTCAATACGTTTCTTTAAAGACTCTGCTGTGGTAGGGTTCTTATGCAGGAAGTCGTCCAGGTGCTTAGACAGGAAGTCCAGTACGAACGCCTTCATGGAAGGTCCGTTCTCGTATACGGTCAGAGAGCCCAGTTTGGTCTTGGTCTGTGACTCAAATACCGGCTCCTGCACTCTTACAGAGACAGCAGCACAGATAGAAGCACGGATGTCCGTAGCGTCATAATCTTTTTTGAAGAAGTCGCGGATGGTCTTTACAAATGCCTCACGGAAGGCTGCCAGGTGGGTACCGCCCTGAGTGGTGTGCTGACCATTCACGAAGGAATAGTATTCTTCACCGTACTGATTCTCATGGGTAATAGCCACTTCAATATCTTCCCCTTTCAGGTGAATGATCGGGTAACGCAGTTCATCCTCGTTGGTCTTACGTTGTAAGAGGTCGAGGAGGCCGTTTTTGGATACATATTTTGTACCGTTGAAGTTAACGGTCAGACCAGCATTCAGGAAACAATAGTTCCAGATCTGATTTTCCAGGAACTCAGGGATATACCGGTAATTGCGGAAAACTGTATCATCCGGCGTGAAGGTCACCAGTGTACCGTTAGGCTCCTTTGTGGCTGTTTCTTTGTGCTCTTTCGTCAGCACGCCGCGTTCGAACTCCGCTACCTTGGAGCGGCCGTCACGGATCGATTCCACTTTGAAATAGGTAGACAAGGCGTTCACAGCCTTGGTACCCACACCGTTCAAACCGACAGATTTCTGGAATGCTTTACTATCATACTTGGCCCCTGTGTTGATCTTACTCACCACATCCACCACTTTCCCCAGCGGAATACCGCGGCCGTAGTCACGAATGGTCACACTGTGCTCAGTTACCTTGATGTCCACCTGCTTGCCGAAACCCATGGTATGCTCGTCAATACAGTTGTCCGCCACCTCCTTTAACAGAATGTAGATACCATCGTCCATACTCGAGCCATCGCCCAACTTACCAATATACATCCCGGGACGAAGGCGGATGTGCTCACGCCAGTCGAGTGACCGGATCGAATCTTCGGTATAGGCGTTTAAGAGATCTTTCTTATCCGTAGTAGCCATAATTATATAGAAATTCCAATTTACAGTTGTTACAATGCCGGGCTTTCCATGCCTCCATTACGCCAGGTTCCTCAATGTCAGTCAAAATGGGGCATTTTTTCCGGAAAGGCAAATTTACTAAAACTTTTAGCAAAATCCGGTTGCTGGCAAAAATACAGGTTTCAGCGTATCATCCCAAGTATTAGTTATACACTATGCTTAAATAAATGGATAACAATTATTTGAGGGCGCTGCCAAAGGAGATTTTTAGTCCAGGCATGGTTTTCCGGTTCACCAGGATAAAACAAATATAATTTCTTCAAAATATTGTACAAAGAGGCTGAAAAATTTATTCACAAAAGTTATTCAGAAAATGCGATTTATATAATCAAATATTTTATATTTACAACTAGTCGTCTTTTTGAAAACAAACCTCAGTCCTAATCTATGAAAACTACATTCTTTATCACACTGTTATCAGTGCTTACCATTGCGCTCCTCATTACTTATATGGTTAAAAAAGAGCAGCGCTCCATGAACCGCTTAAGCAACAAATTCATCAGATTGCTGGAAAGATTCAATTCCTGGCAGATGATGAGATAACAACATTCAGTTATTTCTTAATAAGACTTTACCTATGAAAGCTGGTCTATTATTTAAATTGGCCTGTTTACTGATTGCCTCAATGGTCCTTGCTGCGCATTTTGTGCGCAAAGCGCTGGGGAAACTAGGGACAAACAATGAACAGATGTAATCTACTCAGTACTAAACATTATAAAGGGCGCAAAGATGATCTTTGCGCCCTTTGCTATTAATGACTTAACTGGTTGATTACCTGTTGTAATATTTATTTACGGCATCAGTCCGGCTTCTCACGTGCAGCTTCTCATAGATATTGTGCACATGGCGGCGCACCGTTTCAATACTGATAAACAAATTGCTCGCTATCTCTTTGTACAAAAACCCTTTCGACAGCTGGTCCAGGATCTCTTTCTCCCTGGAAGTCAATGCCTCCAGTGCAGGATTAGGTTTCGCCTGCTTCTGGAAATATGCTACTACCCTGCGTGCTATCTGTGAGCTCATAGGAGAACCTCCCTCATGCAAGTCGCGAATGGCCCCCAGCAACTCACTAGGCGGTGTTTTCTTCAAAATATAGCCGCTGGCGCCTGCTTCCAGCGCCTGGAATATTTTATCATCATCCTCATACACAGTCAACATCATAAAATGCATATCCGGGTACTCCCCCTTCAACCGGGCAATACACTCGATCCCGTTCATACCTCCGGGAAGATTAAAATCCATTAACACCACATTGGGCAACAGGTTAGGGATCTGCTCTACTGCAGTTTCACCGTTGTTGAACGCCCCTATACAAGCATACCCATCCGAGCCATTGATCAATAATTCCATGGCTGTACGGATATCATGGTTGTCTTCTACAATCGCCACAGAAATAATATCCATGTTATCCTGAGATTTCTTTTTCGAGTATACAGTCATTATATCAGTTGTTTGTTTAGAGAGAGGTCAACGTAATACGATATTTTATGTTACTTACAAATCTAGACTAAATTAATGGGATATCTAACAAAACTATCGTACCGTGATGCGACGTAATATCAGCATGTCCCCCTACGGCCTGCATTCGCTTCTGGATGTTCTTTAGACCGTTTCCGAACAACCTTACTTTTTCCTGATCAAAGCCTTTGCCATTATCTTTTATCATAATCGTCATGTTCTTATGCATCTCTATTTGTATTACTACCTCAGAGGCCTGTGCATGTTTAACCACATTGTGTAATGATTCTTTTACAGCGAGGTATATATTACGCCGGGTACCGCCACTTAGTTTAATATTGGGGATAGATTCCGGAATATAGAACTGGTGCGTGATATGTGCATGTTCCAGGAAGTCGGCCGCAAAACTTCGCATGTAAGCTATGAGGTTCTCCAGCGAATCATTCGATGAATTCATTGCCCAGATGATCTCGCTCATTTTGTCCACCAGCTCACCTGCAGCTTCTGATATACGTTCCAGCTCCTTCGTCTGCGACGTGTCCGTTATTTTTCGCTTCGCGATCTCACTTAACAAACGTATCGTGGACAGCCCCGATCCCAGGTCATCATGCATATCACTGGAGATCCTCGCACGCTCCTGGTCTACCGCCTGCTCTTTCTCCAGCTTCAATTTCTCATGACGGATCTTGTAGTCAAGATACAATGTTGAAAAGTAATATGCTACTCCCAATAGTAGTAGTAACAACAGGAACCTGAACCACAGCGACTGCCAGAAAGGTATCCGTATAGTTATTTCGAGTGAAGTTGGTGTTGAGTTCCAGATGTCATCGTTATTAGACGCACGCACATTGAATGTGTAGGTTCCTGGCCGCAGGTTCGTGTAACGCGCCATTCTGAATGCTCCGGCCTGCACCCAATCTTCATCCGCCCCGTCCAGTTTGTACTGTACTTTGTTCTTAAGCGGATTGGTATATTCCAGCGGCACAAATTCAATTGCGATCGTATTGTGATTATAAGGCAATTCAATTCTGCGAAGCAGTGACAATGCCGTATCGGATTCATATGGTTTATCCAATACTTCCATACGCATGATCACCACTTTCGGCTTTGACGGATTATTCCTGAAATCCTTCGGATAAAAACCGTTTGAACCGCGTATCCCGCCAAAGAAAAGCTCTCCGTCCACAGACTTGAAAAATGCGCCTGTATTGAACTCATTTGATTGCAGACCATCTTCGTAATTGTACGTTGTGATCTCATCATTACCTGGATTGATCTGCGACAATCCTTTGTTATGACTTACCCATATCCTGTCTTTTTCATCCAGCAGTACACCATACAAATAATCGTTGATCAGTGCAGGATAATCATAGCTATTGTAATGCTTTTTACGCAGGTTATCTTCACCTAATACGAACAGCCCCTTTGAGGTAGCCAGCATCAGTTCTTTACCAGCTCTTTTTGCAATTGATTTTACAATTGTGCCAGGCGGCAAAGTGATGATCTCCCAACGGGTACTGCCGATCTTCTTTACATATGCAGCGACCTTGGTGCCGACGTATTTATTTCCCAACAGATCTTCGTAATAGGTGGTTAGTATTTCATCCGGAAATTCATGTACGATGTCCACCTTATATCCTCCCCGATCTCCCGGCACTATTTGCAGCAGATATCTTCCATAATTGAAGTACACTTCGCCATTGGTCCGCTTAAACAGGAAAGGATAAATGTCTTCCTGCGGAGGCAAGCCTATAGCGTTCACATATTTTGTCAGATCTTCAAACTTGCGTGTGCGCACATTAAACAGACCGATATGCATTTCAGAAAAGTGGAACCACAAGTGTTCAAAATCTTCTCTGCAAATAGCATTCAGATTCTTCGCAGGAAAGATGTTCTGCCTGCCTTCACCAGGAATACGCTCCAGGAACTTTCCTCCTTTCTCATAAATATCCAGTCCGTCGTTCAGCAGTCCCACATACAATTTACCATCATCATGTTTATATACTGCCCTCACCATATTATGCGTAGTGGCAGGAGAACGATAAAGGTTAAAAACTTTTTTATTGGGAGAATATTTTTTGATGCCATCGCCGTCGGTGCCTACCCACATATTGTCGGCTGCATCTCTGTACAGATAGGTCACTACATTCCATGAACGGCTTTCTGATCCATTGAAGGAAACAATACGATTTACGATCTCATTTCGTTTCACATTGTAGATCATCACACCGTCAGTTCCACCGATCCAGATATTGCCGTTCAGATCCAGCTCAAGACACAGAGGAACGAAATTCGCATCTTTAGGGTCACGCTGATCGAATGACAGATCGCTATATTTATTCAGTTTTTTATTGAAGATGATCAGATGTCCTTTACTTGCGATGATCAGAGAGTCGCTATTGAGGTTGCGGAGTACGGTGTGTGAGGTAATGCCGGGCAAACAATAAGTGGTAAGGCGCATGTTCTGTGTGTTCATGGCCAGCAACTCGCCCGGTTCGAAATTCATCCAGATGGTGTTACCGTCTTTGAAAACAGCGTTGGCTGCTATTCCCTTCTGTAACATCGCCTTCGGATAGAGTATTACTTTCTTCTTGGCGTAGGTTGAATCGTCCAGCACATATAATCCTTTGGTAGGCCGCCACACCCACAGATTGTGTGCGACGGAATCTTCTCCCAGTATTCTGAATTTATTACCGCTGTCGCGTTCGCCGTTGTTCTCGTAAGTAGTGTCTTCCAGTACAGTTTCAAAGGAGTTCTTATACTCGTCGTAAACGCTGATGCCATAGTTATGCGTCAGCACCAGCTGATGCCGCCGGTTGCGGTATAAGGAATACCCTTTGTACCCTTTCAGGGCAAAGCGGTTAATCAATGCACGTCCCCCGTTATTGTTCCGGATCACCAGGCTTCCCTTTCCCTGACCGGCACGTTCCTGTAAACTTGGATTGAACCTGTATTCATTGAACCCATACCCGTCGAACCTGTTGATGCCATCGTGTGTAGCGATCCACATAAACCCCTGATTATCTTCAAGGATATCGTATACCGAGTTCTGGGATAAGCCTTCGTTTACGCCATAAGAATCGAAAATGTAGGGCTTATCCTGTGCGTTCAACACAGATACGGATAAGGTACACAGGAAAAAAATTAATAAGGTCCTCGTCATCTGCGCCCGCGATTGCTATGCTTTTTAAGTAATAGAGGTTATAAAATACTGAGTTCAACTATAACGCAGTGCTTGCAAATATATAAATCTGCCGCACACTTTCTAATGATTTTGTATTTTTCTTCCCGCAATACATCCCATTAAAACCAGAAAACAACATGCCTGGAAAAACTACATCTGCCATAGTCAAGGTTTCACACAACAAAATGCCCTTTTTAGCCTTATTTTTTTCCCTGATCTTTTTCCAGGCATCTGGCCAGGCCGGACACAGTTTGCATGAACATGAGGCCCCTCATATCAAAAGTATACGTGGAATGAGCGTTCTCGATAACGGTGTTATCTGGCTTTCAGGTACGGAAGGCAAAGTAGGCCGTACTACTGATTACGGCGCACACTGGGAATGGATCACGGTACCAGGGTATGATACCTGCGACTGGCGTTCTCTGGTAGCTTTCAGTGATAAGCGGGCACTACTGTTAAATGCAGGAGAACCGGCACATCTGATGTTAACTATAGATGGCGGCGTTTCCTGGAAAGAAGTGTACACCGACCATACCAAAGGTGTTTTCTTTGACGGGATGGCCTTCAGGAACGCCCGCGAAGGTATTGCCATCGGCGATCCTATCAACGGAAGGTTTACCGTTATCCGTACAAATGACAGCGGCAATACCTGGCAGCAGGACCCTGTGGATGCTTCACCTATTGCCAAAGAAGGCGAGGCTATTTTTGCCGCCAGCGGTACCAGCGTACGTGTTATGCCTGGCGGACAAGCCTGTTTCATCACCGGCGGTACTAGCAGCCGTTTCATCAGTGGGTGGAAACAATGGACGCCGGTGGAATGGAACTTTACACATGGTAGTCCTGGAACCGGCGCATTCTCTGTTGCTTTTGCCGACAAAAAACATGGTGTAGCAGTAGGCGGCGATTATACTAAAGACACACTCACAACAGGCAATTGTCTTATTACACAAGATGGCGGCCGCAGCTGGAAACCTGTTGTCACACCTCCCCGTGGTTATCGCTCCTGCGTCCAATATATCGGACACGATACATATGTTGCAACAGGAACATCAGGGACCGACATATCAGAAGATGGCGGGCTCCACTGGTATAAGATCAGCAAGCAAGGATATCATGTGGCAGGTGTAACTCCCGATGGCAAAAGAATATGGCTGGCAGGTAGCAAAAAACTGGCAAGCTTTGGTGCATTTAAGTTATAACTGCAGGCTATATAAAAGGGGTGCTGCGAAAGCACCCCCGGAGAAAAATAGGTTAAAGCAAAAAGTACATTATTTAATTCTCAAGATAACATATACACGAATATGTTACATAGGTATTTTAGCGAATGTGTTAATTTTACTGGTAAACAACACGTAAACAGTGTCCATCGTAAAACAATGTTAAAACAATATTTTTGTCTAATTTGGACGCCGACAGGGAATGGGAATCAAGGTGTTCACACAGTAATACAGCTGTAATGAACGGGAACATCTGATTCACGAAATTTAAAAGCGAATTATGCAAGTAACAACCTCATCGGGTAAGTATTCGGCCAAACATTATCCGGATATAATTAAAGAGTGGAAAAAAGAAGGGAACTACTTCTATTTTTATACAACAGAAACCATACTGGAAGTAAGGATCGTTTCAGATAAAATCGTTCGCTTCCGTTATGCAGCTGACGGTAACTTTCAAAGGGACTTCTCTTACGCTGTAAGCGACCGGCTTGAAGAATCTCCGGTTAACTTCGGACTGCGTGAGTTCGAAGAGAATTTCGAAATATATACAGAAGCCTTACGTATCTACATTTCAAGGGATGATATGCGCCTTACGATCACTGATATCGAAGGCGATATTATCAACCAGGATGAGCTGGGTTTTCACTGGCAATATTATTTACAGAAAGGTGGTAAGATCATATACTGCAGCAAGCAGATCCAGGAAGATGAATGCTTCTATGGAATGGGTGATAAACCAACCGATCTCAACCTCTATGGCAAACGTTTGGAAAACTTTGGCACTGATGCCTATGGTTTCCAGAAAGACACCGATCCGCTATACAGGAATATTCCCTTCTATTATGGTTTACACCGTGGTAAAGCCTATGGAATATTCTTCGATAATACCTTCCGCACCATCTTCGATTTCGGTAAAGAAAGAGAGAATGTAACAAGCTTCTGGGCAAGAGGCGGAGAAATGACCTATTACTTCATTTACGGCCCTGAATTACTAAAGGTGGCAGAAGGATACACCAGCATTACAGGAACGGCAGAATTGCCTCCTTTATGGGCACTGGGATACCAGCAGTGCCGCTGGAGCTACTACCCTGACAAAAGAGTAAAAGAAATTGCGGCAGAGTTCCGTAAACGCGAGATCCCTTG
Organism: Chitinophaga sp. S165; assembly: GCF_003182155.1. Classification (GTDB taxonomy): domain Bacteria; phylum Bacteroidota; class Bacteroidia; order Chitinophagales; family Chitinophagaceae; genus Chitinophaga. The sequence continues at coordinate 533,799 of NZ_QGTG01000003.1, read as the reverse complement.
CGACGTGATCCACCTGGACATCGACTATATGGAAGGTTTCCGTTGTTTTACATGGAGCAAGGAAGGATTCCCTGAACCTGCAGGACTTATCAAAGAACTGGCGGCACAGGGTTTCAAGGTAGTAGTGATCATCGATCCCGGTATTAAAGTTGATCCTGAATACGATATCTATAAACAGGGTATCCAGAACAACTATTTCTGTAAAAGACAGGACGGTGCGCTCATGGAAGGTGATGTATGGCCAGGTAAATGTGTGTTCCCCGATTATACCAATCCTGAAGTACGTAAATGGTGGGCTAGTCTTTTCAAAGGGCTGGTGGACGTAGGTGTCAGAGGCGTGTGGAACGACATGAACGAACCAGCGGTATTTGAAATGGGTACCTTCCCGGAAGACGTACGTCACGACTATGATGGAGAAGCAGTGAGCCACCGTAAGGCGCACAATGTGTACGGACACCTCATGAGTAAAGCGACGGCGGCCGGTATGAGGAAGTTCCTGATGCCTAACAGGCCGTTCGTAATATCCCGCTCCTGCTATGCAGGTGCACAACGGTGGACGTCTTTCTGGACGGGCGATAACGTGTCCAGCTGGGACCACCTGTCACTGGCGTCCATACAATGTCAGCGTCTCTCTGTTTCCGGGATCTCCTTTGCAGGAAGTGATATCGGCGGATTTATCGGCGAACCTGACGGCGAACTATACGTGCGCTGGATCCAGCTGGCCGTGTTCCATCCGCTGATGCGCACACACTCTGCCAGCAATGAAACAGGCTTCAACCAGGAACCCTGGAGCTTCGGTACAGAATATGAAGCTGTAGCTAAGAAATTCATTCAGCTGCGTTATCACCTCCTGCCCTATCTCTATACTACTTTCTGGCAATACAGCCGCTGGGGCACACCAATGATACGCCCACTGGCATTTGTCGCCCAGCACGATAAACAAACCTACGATCGCTCACATGAATTTATGCTGGGCGACTCCCTGCTGATCAGTCATGTGTCCGAGCCAGGTATGAAAGAGAAAGAGGTGTACCTGCCGGAAGGACAATGGTACTATTACTGGAATGACCATGTGTACACCGGCGGACAGGTAGTTAAGGTTGCAACTCCGCTGGATGAAATACCGCTCTTCGTAAAAGCAGGTGCAGTAATCCCGAACTATCCGAAGATCCAACATGTAGAAGAACGTAACACAGAAGAGATGATCTTGCAGGTTTATTATTCTACAGAACAAACAAGTAGTTTTCTGTATGAAGATGCCGGTGATCATTATGGTTATAAGAATGGTCAGTACAACGATATCAGATTTAAACAAACATCAGAAAAACATTTCTTCGCACTGCGTAAAAAATACTTCGGACAATATAATGCAGCTTACAGGAAACATAACATACACGTACATGGCTTGCCGTTCAAAGCGAAAGAATATGTATTGGATGGTAAGGCTGTAAAGCTTACTCCTGCTAACTTTATAGGCAACGTGGTGAATATTGTTGTAGACAGGAAGTTTGACAATATCGTTATCAGGTAGTATACCTTTCTAAGACAGTTACTGATTATAAATCCCAAATTCCGTAAAGAATTTGGGATTTGTAGTTTTAAACCCTACATAAAAAAAAGGGCACATTAGATTGAGATCTTAGTGCCTTTTCATAACCTATGCCAACTTTAGAGTTATCCAAAATTAATATGTTATAACTGATACACAAAGCCTCCAAAGGCTGTTCAGGCAAAATGAACAAAATGAACGAGTCAAAAAATCGTGAACGGATGAGTTGTGTTAATGCGGAGTTACAAAATGATTTATTGACGATTGATAATCTCATTTCTTAACATCTCATTCACTTTTGTTGTTACTTAATTAGTGTCGTTCTCATGCTACAGTTTGTTAACACTACTCCACGATCTTTATCTTTTTTGTGAGAATTCCCCTTCGCTAAAGCTGTTATACAATGGGTTATACAACGTTTTTGGCATACGCGGCATAATAGTTGTGCCTACTCTAACGAATCGTTTCTATTTCCTCCGTTAAATGGAACCCATTTTTTAACCTTTCAAAATTCATTCTTATGGCTGCAGAACAAAGCAATCACTTCACACAAGAACAGGAAAAACTGGAAAGGGATAGTCAGGAGCAAGGATCAAGAGAATCAGGCGCACATGCAGAGAACAAACAATCAACATCATCCGAAGAAAAGAGTACTACAAACCGCAAAGATAAACGTGGTTTCGCATCCATGGATGCAGCGATGCAACGCGCTATAGCCAGTAAGGGAGGTCGCGCAGCTCATGCTCAGGGTGTTGCTCACGAATTTAACTCTGCTGAAGCCCGGGAGGCCGGACGTAAAGGTGGAGTAGCTGTCAGCAGAAACAGGCAGCACATGGCCGAAATAGGTAAAAAAGGTGGTGAAGCTGCTCACAACAAAAGGAAGAAGGATAATTCCAATTCGTCGGTGTAAAAGCTACCCACATTCTGTTTCCTTAAAAAGGAATGCCTGGCATACATTAGTTTGATGTATACCATGCGTTCCTTTTTTTATATTTGTTGGATACTTTAATCGTTAAAACAAGCATCCTTGCAAAGATTAACTGCTAACACCCGGCAACTATATCCTTTTCTGATCCCTTATATTATTTTACTCATCTCAATACTGGTAGCCAGGATATGCTATACCAAAGAAGACGTCTACTTTTTCATTAACGGACTTCATTTCCCTGCCGGAGATGTTTTCTTTCCTTTTATGACTGAATTCGGCAGTTCAATCTCCGCAGTTGTAGCCTGTTTGCTCCTGCTATTCGTAAGTTATCGCAGCAGCATTTTGATGGCCTCCAGCTTAATATTAACTACACTCATTAACGTGCCGCTAAAGAACCTGTTTAATGCGCCACGTCCCAGCCTCTATTTTGCCGGTCACACACGTCCGATCTACTATGTCCCGGATGTAGAAGTATTGTCAAACAATTTAAGCTTCCCATCCGGCCATACCGTATGTGCCTTCACGCTGGCTGTCGTGCTAACCTACATTACGCCCAGGAAGGCCTTCGGTTATCTATACCTGCTCCTTGCCATCCTCGTAGCTTATTCCCGCATGTATATGAGCCAACACTTCCTGGAAGATGTTACTGCAGGCTCTATCGTAGCTACAGTAGTGACCCTCTTATGGCTATTCTGGTTCGATAGCAGGCCATTTTTAACCGATCCGCGCTGGAATGGATCTGTGAGCAGGAAAAAGAACGCGGCTTAAAATAAAAGCTCCCTGGCCATAGACCAGGGAGCCTGAAGATTTTTCTTTAATGAGACCTTGCAACAGTTGATCCGCTAACGGCGGGTAGGTTTTTCTCTATAAAGCTTCCGTTGGAAATATTAAGATTTTCCTTTCTTCTTCTGATGTGGCAGTGATGATGGAGGTGGCGGCGGTGTTGCCGGTTTAGGTGCTGCCGGTTTTGCCTGTGCCTTCCCGAATTCCTCTTCTGTGATGGGCTCTCCTCTTCTGTAATATTCTTTCATCATCTTACCCTCTTCGTCATACACCTTCCACATGCCGTTTCTTTGAGAGCTGCCATCCCTTTTTACTTCCTCAAAACGTTCTTCTCCTGTGATAGGATCTATTATCCTGAAATTGTCTGTTTCGCCGCTAATACCACTCGCTACAAAAGAACCTTCTGCACTTACCAGTCCGTTGGGATAAAAGTAACGGCTATAACCGTGCAACTGGCCATGTTTATAGGTCTCTTCTGCAATGATAGCCCCGGACAATGCGAATTTCTTCCACACGCCCTCCTTCAGGTTATCGACATAAGTACCCTCCCAGGTATAACCCGGTTCTCCGCGAACTTCAGGCATCTCTTCCTGCCATTCACCTTGTTTGCGCTGCTGCCCATCTACTTTGTTCTCTCTTATCTGGGGCATTTGGGCGAAAGCGGCCAGTATCATGAACTGTAGGAATAAAAATACACTCACTTTTCTCATAGGAATAATTTCCTCAAAAGTAGGCATAAAAAAAAACCGGCACAACAAAGTTGCGCCGGTACTTAATAGTCGTCTTTTTGCTTAAACCTTTAGTCTTATTTATTCAACTTAATTCCTTCTACTTTCGTATTCTCACCTCTGCTCACAGTAATACCTGTGATGGTCGTATCCTTATAACCATTGGAAGCATTTACAAACAAATTGTATGTACCTGCTTTTAGTCCTCTCAGCTTATATTGCCCATCTTTCCAGGGTAATGCATAGGATGTATCCTGATCGTTGTACACGGTAATAACAGGGTAGGCATTCCATGGCGTAACCTTGCCGGAAATGCTGCCGGTCTGTTTCAACGTGAACACGTGGATCACAGGGCGCAGAATGAACTGTCCCTGGCGGGTCTGGATAATAGAACGGTCTACGTCAAAATCAAGCCACAGGCGGAAATTGTCGTCAGAGAATTCCTCCCATTCGCTGTGACGTACCTGGATCACGATACGTACCTGGCCGGAAGGAGATTTCAGCGGATAGTTCGTGCTGTCTTTCACCAGGTAGTTGTTGTCGCCCAGGGTGATCCTGATCTTCTTTACCTTACCTTCAGGCACAATGCCGTCTCCCAGTAAGGTATCGGTACCGTTACGAAGGGACAATACATCATACACGCCGGCACGGATGCCCAAAGAATCCCACACCTGGCAGGTATCCTTGTCATCACGGCGGTCTTCCCACCACCAGCAGCGGTGATAATCATCCCCCCAGTTGCCGTCATCGTCAGTAGTGGTACAGGTATCAACCAGTACTTCCACTTTACGGATGTCCAGGAATACATTGTCAAAGTACCCAGGATTGTCGGCGAAATAAATACTTAATCTTTGTTGCCCTGCACCAGGTGACATGGACGTGGAATTGTCCTTCTGGCAGGCATGGAAGGCAAAAGCCAGCAGTATAAGCGCGGCTAGCCCCCATCCGGTAGTTCGGAGATAGGTCTTCATGTAAAGATGGTTTATGGTTAATAATACGCCCGCTTCAGATGGATATTACTTCTCTGAGTAAAGGCTGTATTTAGATGGTAAAAATAAACAAAAGTTTAACACAGATGGAAAAACTCTTATATGTCTACTCAATCTACTCTATTAACCATTTACATCCCTTGTTACTGTCTTTTTAGAATACTTGCACCCAGTGGAGGTATGCGCAGATGTAATGCATGGCTTTTTCCGTGGAAAGATCCTTCCTGCGCTATCAGGATGCCGGTATTGACTACACCGCTACCAAAGAAACGGCTATCGTCGCTATTAAGGATCTCCTGCCATTTGCCGCCACCTTCTATTCCGAGGGCATAATCTTCCCTTGCAACCGGCGTCATATTTAGTACTACCAGGACATCTTCTTCCGGTTTATAACCTTTACGGAGGTAAGCCAGTACGCTATTTTCGTAATCGGATACGTTCACCCATTCGAAGCCATAATAGTCAAACTGTTTGATATAAAGCGCAGGCTCGGACCGGTACAGATGATTCAGTTCTTTAACGAACTGCTGCAATCCCTGGTGAGAGATATGTTCCAGCAAGTGCCAGTCCAGCTCCGATTTAAAGTTCCACTCAGTCGTCTGACCGATCTCATTGCCCATGAACAGCAACTTCGTTCCCGGATGTGTGAACATGTAACTATACATCAGGCGGAGGTTAGCTAACTTCTGCCAATCATCGCCCGGCATCTTATAAAGCATCGGTGATTTCCCGTGTACTACTTCATCATGGCTCAACGGCAGCATGAAATTCTCCGTAAAGGCATAGGCAATGCTGAACGTCAGCTGGTCCTGGTGCCACTTACGATGATATGGGTCCCGTTTGAAATAGGCCAGCGTATCATTCATCCAGCCCATCATCCATTTCATTCCAAAACCCAGTCCTCCCATATAGACCGGCTTAGATACGCCATAGAAGGAAGTTGATTCTTCTGCAATAGTCTGTACGTCGGGGAACAAGCGGTAGATCGTTTCATTCATATGCTTCAGGAAAGAGATCGCCTCCAGGTTCTCTTCTCCCCCATGCTCATTAGGCTCCCAGGCGCCTGTTTCGCGGGAATAGTTCAGGTGGATCATAGAGGCCACAGCATCTACACGCAGCCCATCCACATGGAATTTATCCAGCCAGAAAACCGCATTACTTAACAGGAAGGAACGCACTTCATTCCTTGCATAGTTGAAAATATAACTGTTCCAATCAGGATGATAGCCTTTGCGCATATCCGCATATTCGTAGGTATGTGAGCCATCAAACCTGTACAGGCCATGTGAATCGTACGGAAAATGGGATGGTACCCAGTCCAGTATCACCCCAATACCTGCATGGTGAAATGCATCTACAAAAGCCATAAAATCCTGCGGGGAGCCATATCTTGACGTAGGTGCATAATAACCCGTTCCCTGATAGCCCCAGGAGCCATCGAAAGGATGTTCCATTACCGGCATCAGCTCTACGTGTGTAAAGCCCATTTCCTTCACGTAAGGCACCAGCTTTTCGGCTATCTCCGCATAAGTATAAAATACTTCATGGTTATGTTTATCAGGACGGCGCCAGGAACCCAGGTGCACTTCGTAAACCGTGAACGGGCTTTCCAGGCTGTTGTGGGCCTTACGGCTCTCCATCCAGCGTTTGTCTTTCCATTTATAGTCCAGCTGCCAGGTTACTGAAGCCGTTTTCGGACGTAACTCCCAATAGTTAGCATAAGGGTCTCCTTTGCGAAGCTCCTCACCTGAGTTGGAACGGATAAAATATTTATAGAGGGTACCTTTTTTAACGTGTGGCACAAAGCCTTCCCATATACCGGACTTGTCCCATCTGGGGTACAAAGTGTGACTATAGTGGTCCCAGTCGTTGAAATCGCCGATCACAGATATGAAGGCAGCATTCGGGGCCCATACTGCAAAATAGGTTCCTTTCACACCTTCATACTCTACCGCATGTGCACCGAATTTCTCGTACAGGTGCGGGTGTTTTCCTTCCTGGAAAAGCTCTATATCCCGGGCGGAGAACAAGGAAAACGGTACTACGGCCTGTAGTTTCGGCTTTTTTTCTGTCGTCATAATAAGGGTGCGCTAAGGGTAACAATATAATCTAATTTTCGACATTTGTCCCGCATGCTCTACTGAAACAAGCAAGTTTCAGACCATTTAAAGATGCGGTAACATTAAAAGAAAAGTCCACAGACGATAGTCAAGCATTCGAATGACTACCATCTGTGGACTTAGTATTTGAGCTGGCCGGCTTGCAAACTATCGTCTGCCACCGTTCAGCAATTAATATCTCTTTTTAAAGCCGGGACGACCGGTACCGCTACCGCTGCCTTCCCATCTTCTGCCGCTGCTGCCGCCTTCACGTGGAGGACGGCCACTGCCACCACCGGAACGGCGTTTATCGCCATCCTGTGACATTTCGATACGTACGCTACGGCCATTGTATTCCGCTTTCTTGAATACTTCCTGGAATTTCGCTACCACATCGTTTTCCACTTCGAAGAATGAATAAACACCCTTCAGGTCGATGCGGCCGATCTTGTTACCACGCACGCCGCTGGTATCGCACAGGTAGCGTAACATGTCACCACGGGTAAAGTCATCTACAGAACCCAGGTTGATGAACAGGCGGGTAAATTTACCGTTGTTGCTTCTGCGATCACCGGTACCATCCAGAGATCTTCTTTCTTCCTTCACGTTCAGGTCAGGTGCATCCTGGTAGTATTCCAGGAACTGGTTGAACTCGAGGGAAGCAAAACGTTTGATGATCTCTTCCTTGCTCATGGATGCAAACTCTTCGAATATGCGCTCCAGGTATGGTTCGATCTGTTCTTCGTTTACTACTACGTTGTGTACTTTATGTACCAGTCCGAACAGCTGTTTTTCACATACTGCGAAACCATCCGGAACATCTACTTTAGTAAATTTCTTTCCGATCACTCTTTCGATCTGGCGGATCTTTCCGATATCGCGGCCGCTGATGATAGCGATGGATACACCGGATTTACCGGCACGTGCGGTACGACCACTACGGTGTGTGTAGTTCTCTACATCATCAGGCAGTTCATAGTTGATAACGTGTGTTACGTTGTCAACGTCGATACCACGGGCGGCAACATCCGTAGCCACCAGCACCTGCAATGATTTCTCACGGAAACGTTTCATTACCTTATCACGCTGTTGCTGTGTCAGATCACCGTGGAGAGCATCTGCGTTATAACCGTCACGGATAAGTGATTCTGCAATTTCCTGTGATTCTATCTTGGTACGGGTAAAGATGATACCGAATATTTCAGGGTTGAAATCCACGATACGTTTCAGCGCTGCGTATTTTTCACGCGGGCGTACAACATAATATTCGTGCTCGATATTAGCGTTACCGCTGTTCTTGTTACCTACAGTCAGTTCGAAAGGATCTGTCATGTATTTCTGCGCAATACGGCGAACCTCTTGCGGCATGGTAGCAGAGAACAACCAGGTAGTTTTCTCGTCAGGAGTATTGGATAATATATTATTGATGTCTTCCTGGAAACCCATGTTCAGCATTTCATCTGCCTCGTCCAGTACTGCATAACGTACATTAGTAAAGTTTACCGCCTTTCTTTCGATGATATCGAGCAAACGGCCGGGGGTAGCAACAACGATGTGCACACCTCTTTTCAGATCGCGCAGCTGCTGCACGATGCTGGAACCACCATACACGGCTACGATGCTTACATCACCCAGGTGCTTGCTGAAATTCTTCAGGTCATTGGTGATCTGTAAACATAACTCACGTGTAGGACACAGGATCAGTCCCTGTGGGTGACGTTGTTTAATATCTATCTGCTGTAACAGCGGCAGGCCGAATGCTGCCGTCTTACCTGTGCCCGTCTGGGCCAAACCTACGAAGTCTCTGTCGCCCCCTAATAACACCGGAATAGCTTTTTCCTGTATCGGCGTAGGTGCGATGAATCCGAGATCCTGGATTCCCTTCAAAATTGGCTCTTGTAAGCCTAAAGTTTCAAATGTAGTCATTGATTTGCTTTGATCAGGCTCCGTCGGGAGCCGTGGTATACTATATCAGTCCTACTGAACTGATTGCTTTTTTAAATTATTATATGGTCCGGTCAACACAATGGACATCACTGGTCTGTTTACACCAGTTCTCCTTCAAGGTCATAATCGTATGCCTTGGTGATCCTGACATTAACAAAGTCTCCGGGTTTCAGGCGTTTGCTGGTGTTAATGATCACTTCATTATCCACTTCAACAGAGTCGAACTCTGTACGTGCCAGGTAACGGCCTGATTCTTTTTTGTCTACGATTACACGGAATACCTTGCCAACTTTTTCCTGATTTTTCTCGAGGGAAATTTCCTGCTGTACTTCCATAATATCCTGTGCCCTGCGTTCTTTCTCTTCAGCGGGGATATTATCTTCCAGGTCGTATGCGCTGGTGCCTTCCTCGTGGCTATACGTAAATACGCCAACCCTGTCAAAGCGCATTTTTTCAAGGAAAGTTTTGAGTTCTTCTACGTCTTCCAGCGTCTCGCCCGGGTAACCGGTGATCAGTGTGGTACGCAGACAGATACCGGGTACCTTTTCACGGATAGCAGTAACGAGTTCCTCCATTTCCGCACGTGTGATCTGGCGTTTCATGGATTTCAGCATATTGTCTGCCGCATGTTGCAACGGCATATCAATATAGTTACAGATATTCGGGAATTCATTCATTACATCCAGCACTTCCATCGGGAACTTGTGTGGGTAGGCATAATGTAAGCGGATCCATTCCAGTCCTTTTACATTAGCCAGCGCCCTTAACAGGTCGGCGAGGCGGCGCTGTTTGTACAGGTCAAGACCATAATAGGTCAGTTCCTGTGCGATCAGCATGATTTCTTTTACGCCGGAGTTAACCAGCTTTTCCGCTTCTGCTACCAGCTGCTCGATAGGTCTTGATACGTGCCCTCCTCTCATCAGCGGGATAGCGCAGAATGAGCAGGTACGGTTACACCCTTCGGCTATTTTCAGGTAAGCATAATGCGTGGGAGTGGCCAGTAGACGTTCACCGATCAACTCCGCTTTATAGTCGGCATCGAATTTCTTAAGAATAAGCGGCAGTTCCATTGTACCAAACCAGGCGTCAACGCCGGGGATCTCCGATTCCAGATCTCCACGGTAGCGTTCACTCAGGCAACCGGTAACATACACCTTTTCCAGGCGGCCACGGTTCTTTAATTCAACCTGTTCTAATATGGTATTAATGGACTCTTCCTTGGCTTTGTCGATAAAACCGCAGGTATTTACAACAACGATGTTATGGTCTTTTTTGCTGTTTTCATGCACCACATCGATTTCGTTAGCCAGTAGTTGACCGCTGAGAACCTCAGAATCAACCATATTCTTGGAACAGCCAAGCGTAATAATATTAACCTTATCTTTCTTTAAAGTTTTTGTCTTCAAGCGCGAATATTTTTATCTGGCAAACTGGTCTTACCCGTTTGCTTACCGCCACGAAGACATCCAGACACGAACCGAAGAGAACAGCGAGACTTACTGTTATGTGACTATGAGCCTAAGTGGGGGTTATTTTAACTAAAGAATTGCAAAGGTAACATTAAATTGCGAATTGTCAATTCCCTAATTGCGAATTCTGTGTTAACAACCTTTCCGCTCTCATCTTTGCGACCTTATGCTTATAATGGTACCACCATTCCGGCGCCGGTATTAACAAAAAAAGAGACCTTTCGGTCTCTCTTGTTATTTGACAGGTAGCTATCGCTACTTGTTTCAATATCAGCTATTTATGCTGAATAAAGAGTCTACAAATTCTTCTTTACTAAATACCTGCAGATCTTCCATCTTTTCACCGATGCCAATATATTTTACCGGTATTTTGAACTGATTGGCGATGGCTAATACGACGCCACCTTTCGCGGTACCATCCAGCTTAGTAATAGCCAATGCTGTTACTTCGGTTGCTGCGGTGAAGTGCCGTGCCTGTTCCAGCGCATTCTGACCGGTAGAACCGTCCAATACCAGCAGCACTTCATGAGGTGCATCTGGTATCACTTTTTTCATGACGCGTTTGATCTTGCTCAGCTCATCCATGAGATGGGCTTTATTATGAAGACGGCCAGCTGTATCGATGATGATGACATCCGCATTTTTAGCTGCTCCGCTCTGCACGGTATCAAAGGCAACGGCGCCGGGGTCTGAACCCATTTGCTGTTTCACGATAGGCACGCCTACCCTGTCACTCCAGATGGTGAGCTGGTCTACGGCAGCAGCTCTGAAGGTATCTGCCGCACCTAACAGCACATTCTTACCTGCTTTTTTATAGTTATAGGCCAGTTTACCGATCGTGGTTGTTTTACCTACGCCGTTCACACCGACCACCATAATTACGTACGGCTTTTTGCCTTCCGGGGTCTCAAAATCGCGGAAACCGCTGTCCGGAGCATCTACCAGTAATCCTGCGATCTCTTCCTGCAGGATCTTGTTCAATTCGCCCGTGCCGAGGTACTTATCTTTCGCTACGCGCTTTTCTATTCTGTCTATGATCTGTACGGTAGTGTCCACTCCAACGTCGGCAGATACCAGCGCTTCTTCCAGGTTGTCCAGTACTTCTGTGTCAACACTGGCCTTTCCGGCGATAGCCCTGCCTATTTTAGAGAGGAAACTCTCTTTGGTCTTCTGTAATCCCTGATCCAGGCTTTCCTTCTTCTCCCTTGAAAATAGCTTGTTGAAAAAACTCATGGTTATTCTTTTGCGGCCGACAGTCCAACGTCAACAGGACATCTTAATTGACGGTAGTCGATTGTTAAGGCGTTAAGTTACAGAAAATACTTGACGGGTTACCATATTTGAGAGAACACAAAAAGCTGTCCTGATAACGGACAGCTTTTATAGTATAATTGGTAAAGCCGAATTACTTCTGGTTCATGTGCTCCTGGATCTTATCCTTGTGCACAATTGCTTCTTTGAAAGTGTATGCGCCGGTTTTCGGAGAACGTACCGCTCTGATCACTTTAGTCCACATTTTAGATTCCGCGGCTGCCTTGGCATCTTTTACTTTCGCGTTCTTGGAGGCTGCTTTTGCCATAATATTTCTAGTTAAAAGTTAAAGTGAATAGTTAAAAGTCATCCTGTTAATTGCTAATCGCGAAGGAATGCACTAACATGCTAACGATTAACACTCAACGATTAACGATCAATTACTTAATTTCTTTGTGTACAGTAACCTTCCTCAGGATAGGGTTGTACTTTTTCAGCTCCAGACGTTCTGGAGTGTTCTTCTTATTCTTGGTGCTGATGTAGCGAGAAGTACCTGGTTGGCCAGAAGTTTTATGTTCTGTACATTCCAGTATCACTTGCACCCTGTTGCCTTTTTTTGCCATTTTGTATACAAATTAAGTTGAATGCTTACAATTAGATGTTCTGTCCAGCTGCACGCAAGTCCTTTACTACTGCATACAAACCATTCTTGTTGATGGTCCTTAAACCATCAGCAGATACTTTCAAAGAAATCCAGCGATCCTCTTCCGCCAGGAAGAAACGCTTTTTCTGCAGGTTAGGCAGAAATCTTCTCTTTGTCTTAATATTAGAGAAGGAAACATGGTGACCCGTGATCGGCTTCTTTCCTGTCACCTGACATACTCTTGCCATGATAGAAAAATTTTGGATTGCAAAAGTCGCTCTTTTTTATTGATTTTGCAAATAATTACAATCCGATTTTATTAACAATAATGGAATGTGTAAATGTAAATTACAGATCACACTCCTTAACTGATTGAATATCATTAAATAACTTGCTTTACAAAAGGCCAGATATTAAGATATCCACATTTAAAAAAAACATAAAATCAGCGATCTATTTTACAACAGGGCGTCATTTATGGCATTTCTAAGCTTACAAAAGTACAACTAAACTTCTCAATACTGCTCCTAACCTAACTCCTTCCAGCACACGTTGTTGCGAAGTTCCGTGTTTCAACAGCGCTTCTTCATGGGAAGTAACGCACATTTCGCAACCATTCAGGGCAGATACCACCAGGCTTACCAGCTCGAAGAATTCCTTCCCTAAAACCGGGTTCGCCATAATGCTCATACGGATACCTGCAGGTGTAGCAGTGTAGAACTCCTTATTTACAAAGTGACGGAAACGGTAGTAAACGTTGTTGGCGTTCATCAGGGAAGTACAGCTGTAGATCTCAGCGATCTCCTTATCGGTTGCTCCTTCCTGAGTAGCCAGCTTTTCAAAGGCGGCCTGCAGCTCAGCATGTTTCTCATTAGCAGCTACCGACAGTCCCAACAAGTATGCTTCCTTTTTGGTCAATGTTGGTGCTGATAATGAATTGGTTACGTTTATTTTAAGATCTTTCAGATAACGGGCATCTGTATTAGCCAGGGTACGCAGGCGATCAGAGAGATGAGCTTCTGTCAGTCCTACTGCCTGCAACAACTGCACTGCCGTATCTGTATTTGAAGTTGCGAACATAATATTATTTTTCTAAATATCTAGTAGAAATAAAAAGTCCATAGCCGGACCCTGCAAGGGACATTGACTATGGACCTTATAAATTAATTAGCCTTTGTTAGACAGGGTAGCTTCGCCTTTTTCCCAGTTGCAAGGGCACAGTTCATCTGTTTGCAGAGCATCCAGTACGCGCAGTACTTCTTTCACACTACGGCCTACGTTCAGGTCGTACAGGGAAACCCAACGTACGATACCCTCCGGATCAACGATGAATGTAGCGCGGTAAGCGATCTTTTCGTTAGCTTCCAGGATACCCAGGTCTTCTGCCAGAGATTTGGAAGTATCTGCCAGCATCGGGAACTGCAGACCACGCAGATCGTCGTGATCTCTTCTCCATGCAGCATGCACAAACTCAGAATCAGTTGATGCACCGATCAGGATAGCGTCGCGGTCAACGAAATCCTGGTAGTGTTTGTTGAATTCAGCGATCTCAGTAGGACAAACGAACGTAAAGTCCTTTGGCCACCAGAACATCACCATCCATTTTCCGGAACCTTTCAGTTCTTCGGAAGACAGTTCATAAAATTCTTTACCCTTTTCGATTGAAACTACAGCGGTCTTCTTGAACTCGGGGAACTTTGATCCCAGAGATAATGTCACATTCTTCATTGAGCTTATATGATTTATTTACGTTAATCCTGTTTACGTGATATCCTTCACATGATATCCCCCTGTTTACATATTAAACCCGCCTCCGGCGGATACATTCACCTGAACATTATTAGGTCCTGTTGGTTATTTCGGGTGCAAATTTGCGCCTCTATTCATTATTTATCAAATAGATTTTCAAATGCATGACATTGAAAATCTCTATATATGCCTAAAAACTGCTGCCACTCTGCGATCGCCGTCTTTCCCACATAAAAAAGTTGCGCATTAATACAATCTTAACATAAATCTCAGCCAAACGGAACAATTTGGCACGTTATTTAGTTATTATATAGTACCCAAATTTTAACAATAAATAATAAAACGACAGGCTATGAAACTGAAAAACGTACTCTTGGTAATCTTTACGATCGGCATTGCACTCATCCCGTTAATTAAAAACAGTCTGGGCAAAAATGATGAATTTGACGCTACACAAGACCTGTTCATCTAATGGTTAACGCGCACGATGGTGCCATGTCCTGTAATTACGGCCTTCTCCCCGGAGAAGATGGCGCCTTATTGCTCATACCAATGCCCTCTATCTCAATTACAAGGTTGTAAATATATAAGCCCAGCCAAAGGCCGGGCTTTACCTGTTTGTGTTAATCCTGATACTTCTTTCCACTACATATCGTAACCTTCACCGGGAATTGACGAAATAACGTCCATCACCTTCCCACAAGTTCAAAGTACGCTTTATACATGACGTATACATGCTTCATATACGACGCATACATGACTTTACGTTGGACTTGCACGGAGCCAGGTCAACCATTGTATTTCCTAAAAGTCACAAATCGTTGCTAGTGATGTTGTTAAATGTCCACAGACATCATGTAACATTATTAATAATGTCCTTAAAGCTACTGATTCCCAGTAACTTAGCTGTTCTAAACCCTTCCGCATGCGCCACTCCTACTATCTTCCCCAGTGTCACATCACGGTTGATCACACTATCGAAAAATGCTGAAGACGAGATATATGTCTGTGGTTCTTTATCTGATGCCTGCCCCAGGAATTGGGTCTTATAACACTTAATCGCTTCCTTCTTACGCTCAATCACCGCACTTGTATCTACCACAAAATCGGGCTTCTCATAGGTATCCTGCATAAAATGGAACACCTGTTTCGGGCGCCATGCCGCCTGTGGTTGTCCGTTGTCAAATGTTTCAACCCTTCTCAGGCCGGCCAGAAAACAACTATCTGCGATCAGGCGGGCAGCCCTGCCATGATCAGGATGCCTGTCCTCGAAAGCATTCGCCAGTACAATTTCAGGTTGGTACTTACGAATTGCTGCAATTAGTTTCATTTGCTCTTCCGTGTCGTTACGAAAAAAGCCATCATTCAGGCCGAGGTTATCCCTTACTGCCAATCCCATCACTTCTGCCGCAGCGGCTGCTTCCGCTGCCCTGATCTCAGGAGTGCCACGGGTACCAAGTTCCCCCCTGGTCAGGTCCAGTACGCCTACCTTCATACCCTGTGCCGCGTGTACCATCAGGGTACCTGCACAGGCCAGCTCCACATCATCAGGATGTGCTGCTATAGCCAGTATATCTAATTTCATCGGAAATGTCCTTTCTTTTTGGTGGAGTGCAAAGATAGGGTTTTACTTTGTGGTCTTACTTTTGATCGCTACCCATACCAATTTGTCGTTGGGCTCATACTGATCCTTTATTTGCCTGACCTTGTCCTCCGGCAAAACGGATATGCTGTCTATGCTCTTTTTTTCAAGGGCCGCAAGCATCTGTGGGATGCTGTTAGTAATAAGTGCTCCGTCCAGTACATATTGGAAGGCGGTATCTGTTTTATAATGCTGTAATGCCCTGGCATAATCCGGAGAGATCTCGCTGAACATACGGGTGTAACGCCTATGCGCAAAATCGACAGTTTCTATGAAAATCACCCCGTTCTCTCCCCGGGGACCATACTTTTCTTTCAGTTTAGAACCTTTTACGATATCTATCAGGGCTATTTTGGTAGGATCGAGTCCTTCCATTCCGGATTTACTCTCGACACTGTCTACGAACATCAACGCATTCTGCGGAACACCCGGTATTGAACTCAGGTCTTGCGACATTGCGGCAGTCCCCCATACAAGGAGGCACACAGTTATAACAAATCTTAAACGCATATGTGAATTTACAGCAGATTTGCCAGAATGCAGCTGCTGTTAGTATGGATGGCTGAATAGCCGGTCACTCGGCTCTCAAGCTCTTCACGGGGTTCATCATGGCCACCTTCACCGAGTGATAGCAGATTGTTCCCAATGCCAGCACGATATTACAAGCACCTGCCAGCAGGAATATCCACCAGGGAATATTTATACGGTAAGCAAATGCCTGCAACCAGTTGTTCATCGCTAACCAGGCAAGCGCCGTGGATAAAACCAGCGCCAACCCTATCAATTTGAGAAATTCATTCGAAAATAAGAGGATTATGTTAGCTGCCGACGCTCCTATCACCTTCCTCACTCCTATTTCTTTTGTACGCTGTACCGTCAGCAAAGAGATCAGTCCGAGTAATCCCACACAACTGATCACAATTGCAAGAACAGCTGCACTACCCGTAAGTTTGCCCAACAGGTCCTCTTTCTTATAGAATGCTGTTATCTCATCGTCCAGGAAATCATATTCAAAAACATTATCAGGATACAACGATTCCCAGAGCTGTTTGACAGCCCCGATACTTTTCCCCAGGTCGGCTCCCCCTATTTTAATCCCCACAAAAGCGTAATCCTGGCTAAGTGTCGCCATTACTACCGGTTCAATATGACTATGCAAAGAATGCAGGTGGAAATCTTTCACGACGCCTACGATAGTACCCGGATGATCATTCAACGCGCCAGCCACCAGCTGGTGACCAATGACCTGTGCCGGATCAGTGAATCCCAGTTTTTTAACCAGGTCTTCGCTCACCACAAATTCCCGGACGGTATCACTTTCTGCCAGGTTCCTGCCCGCTACCAGTTGCAAGCCGAACGTTTTAAGATAATGCGCATCGCCCAGTGTACTCAGGGCCGGATAAGCCTCCCATTCGCGGTTATCAAACTTTACTGAGCCGGACCTGAAGTTTTCTGAAGCCGGTGGCCGGAAACAAAAACTCGCTTCCTTTACTCCCGGAATGTTCAGCAATTGTTCCCTCACATAGTTCATATCTTTCTTGCCCGCGACCGGAACCGGTACCATTACAATACCGTCCTTATTAAATCCCAGGTCGGCCGTTTTTAAGAAATTCAGCTGCAAAGTGATGATCAATGTGCAGATGATCAGCGACTGTGCAGCCACATTCTGAAATACGATCAGGCTTTTACGTAGCCAGGGGTGTTTGGGACTACCCGAAACATTCTTCAATAGCCCAACAGGTTTCAGGCGGCTTAACACCAGGGCCGGATATACGCCGGCGCATAGTGTAATAAATATGATCAGCAGTAATAAAGCAATTATGAGCGACTTATCGGCGAATGGATAGAACGCAAGGTCCGTTCCCAGCCAGGGATTTAATACCGGCAATGCCAGCACCACCCATAGTATGGAAAGCACAGTAGCCGATACCGTAATGAAACCCGTTTCTGTCATAAACTGCCAGAAGATCCCCATCACTGTACTACCCAATACCTTGCGTGTCCCGATCTCTTTGGCTCGTCTGGCATTCTGCGCCGTAGCCAGGTTGATAAAATTCACACAGGCAATAACCAGGATCACCATGCCTACAATGGCCAGCGTCAGGAGAAGCGATCTTGGGACCGTACCTCCGTACCGGCCATCAAAATGTATATCCGTTAACGGTTGCAGATGAAAATCATAATACTTCGCCATCTCTCCCATATGCCGCTGCTTCACCAAAGCAATCGCGCGATTGACCATACCGGCATCGACGTTATCCGGCAACAGCAGGAACAGGGAATTAGAGGAATTGATCCAGCCCCATTCTGTTTCTATTTCCGGCTGCATATCGGGGTAAAATGCTTTCATGGTAGACCGGGAAATAAAGAGGTCTTTTTTCATATCCGTACCTGCCGGATAATCTTTCAATACCCCGGTTATTTTCACATCGACCTTATCGTCCAGTCTGACGGTCATGCCAACAGGGTCCGCATTCCCGAAATATTTCTTTGCCAGTTTACTGGTTAGCACGGCCGTATTAGGTTCTTCCAGTGCTGTAGCCGGGTCTCCGGTTTTCCATTCGTGATCGAACAGGTTAAACCAGTGCCGGTCTGCAAATGCCACATTCCTGTGTTCCGCAAACAATTGAGGCGTACCACCAGCTTGCGGCACACTGACTGTAAAGGCGAGGTCTCTATAGTTACTGAACAGAAATGCCTGGTCTTTCACCTGCGGCAGCTCTCGCTGTATAGCGGCTGCCAGTGCCAGCGGGGCGCCTTTCTCATAATGCACGGAGCCGTCATCCAGGTGCAGATCGGTTACTACCCGGTAGATATGTTCTTTTTTCTGATGATAGCCGTCAAAGCCAAGATGGTAAGTGATGAACTGAAAGAGGATAAGACTGCAGGCAATACCCAGGGATAGTCCAAATACATTCAGGATAGTATAAAATGAATGCCGGCGCAAATTCCGCACAGCGATCCTGCAATAGTTTCTGAGCATAACTACATTTTTGGCATTGCTACGGGCTCAAAAAATATACCTTATAACTATATTATTCATAATCAACCTTTCATATATATCTTCAGCGACAGAAATGTCCGCTTTCGTTACAGTGGTTGTTCGATTTTTAAAAAAGGGGAAATATTTCAGTGGAGGTTAATTATATACCCTGGAGCTTCTGTACAATTCGATTTCCTGCACAATAGCTTCGATATCTTTATCTTCCTGGGCATCGTATTCGCTCTTCAGGTTGCCGCCGAAGAAGAAGGCCACCGTTTGCCACATCCTGGCGGAAAATCCACCTTTCAGTTCCTTGATGATCTCATAACAGTTCTCTCCCGTTTCCCGGTTGATGAGCTTCATGAGCACCTTGCCCTGGTAAACAGACAGGTTTTCAAGCTTGTTTCCGAACTCCGCCTTCATCTTGTTTTCCACTTCAGCCAGGTATTTCTTCTTGGCTTTTTTGTCCTGGAGTGTAGCCAGGTGGCTGTTCACATCTTTCAGGATGCGGGCGGCTGATTTGGCGTACGGATACGTTACATATACTGCGTTGCGCAGACGTGTCCAGGCTTCTCTTTGTTTACGGAATTTTTTGGGCAACTTGTCGACTACTTCTACGATGCGAAGTGTGATAGAGGGGATGGTATCGGAGCCGACTACGATCGCGCTTACTGCTATACTGTCGGGGCCGCGACGGGTCTGGGCGCAGGTTTTATTGCGCCCTTCCAGGCACAACAAGCTGGCTGACAGGATGATAAAAGCGATGAGACGACGCATAAACTCCTAAACTATTCTTAAAATTATATTAAAGATATGCTAAAAACTCGATTGACTCATGTTACGCGTAAATTACCGCGGTCATATTACGGTAATTAGTTAGGCTTCTGACTTTGGGCGGATGGGGCGTACAGTGATTCTTGCTTTCCGGTTTTCTTCAAGGTTTAGCGAATTGGGCTTACAGTGATTCCAGCGCTGACCTTCTAGCTCGCACTTCGGATGGAATCACTGGCTGTACTTCTTTGAAGTTCCTAAGTATTGAGCGTTGGTAGGCGGTTTGGCTTTGGAATATCTATTTTAACCCCTGGTGCGACGCATCGGCATACTTCAAAGAACTAAGGCCAGTGATTTCCACCCGAATGCTCACCACGGCCGGTCTCCAAAATAATTGCAGGACAACCGATTCTCATTCCTCCATGCTGATGGTGATCTGCTGCGATCTTATCTGCTGTTCTATCTGTTGTCCTATGCTATTCTGTCTACAATCTCATCTCCGATCTTATCTGCGATCCTATCTGCTGATACATGCCATCCTATCATACTGTTTGACGGCACCGTTATAATGCTATCAGACCATCGTACATTACCAAGTTATACTTAGGAAGTACTTAGGAAGTAGTTACAAGCTATAGGAAAGCCATTCTGTTGGGATAAGAGGAACTGTGGCTATGGAGTTTGCTTTTATATTGATCTGAGTTGTATATATTAAGTAGCGGGGCCACAGAGATAGTTGGCTCAAGAATAGCAGAATAGCAGGATAACGGGAGTAGCAGGGATTATTTCAATGGCATCGCATATAACAAATTCGGGCATAGGGACACTGGCTATTGTTTTGGAGACCGGCCGCGGCGAGCATTCGGGTGGAAATCACTGGCCTTAGTTCTCTGAAGTATGCTGATGCGACGCACAAGGGGTTTAATAGTCCTACAAAGCCAAACCGTCCTTCAATGCTCAATACTTAGGAGCTTCAGAGAAGTACAGCCAGTGATTCTACCCGAACTGCGAAGCTAGAAGGTCAGCGCTAGAATCACCGTATGCCCTCATCCGCCAAGCCCAAAAGGGCGGAACTGCGAAGCTAGAAGGTCAGCGCTAGAATCACCTTACGCCCCATCCGCTACCCAAAAAGGAAAAACTACCTTACCGGCAACAACCCCAGCTTCCTCTCAGCAAACGAATCGATCGCTTTTTCGACAGATGGAATGTCTTTCCCTGTAAGATAGCATCCCATTACATGATTCCCCGCCTCCGGAATTGCAACCGCTTCTTTTAAAGCAGGCGGCGTGCCTAATTGCTTCTCCATGTCAAGAATTGCCGAAACCCTGACCGTCTGGTCCTGATGTTCCTTGTCTTTGAAATAATACAGGTTCAGGGCCGGTTGTTTAACGGAACGGAACACTGCCGGTTCCATGGTAGTCTCAATAAGGTTCTGTAACTCCACAACCGCTTCCAGACGATATTTTTCATACCAGTACTTATCCTCTTCCGGATTGTCGGGAACAGATTCCCGGTACTTGCCATGATGTACCAGCTGGGCCAGTTGCAAGCCCCATGGATTGTTCGCCAGGAAAGCCAGATCGTCATTGATAGCCACATTGGGCGACATATTAATGATCGCAAATACGTCGTTCGGATACGTAGCTGCCAGTTTCAAACCCAAGGTACCGCCGGTGGAACAGGTTACCAGGATCACTTTTTCGCCCAGCGCCTTACCGATACTCAATGCTTCTTTGGCATCCCGCCAGAGGCCTGTTGCCGTCATAGTCAGCAGGGGCTCGGAAGTATCCAGACCGTGACCGTCCAAACGGGAGAGGTACATGTTGCAGCCATACCTTTTGGCAAAGGCCTGGTGTACGGGATCGCCCTCTTCCTGACTGGCGGAAAAACCATGCAGGTATACCACGCTGTAAGGCGTTTTGTTGTGCAGGGTGTCAAACCACACAATGCGGGCTTCGTTGTCGGGCTTTAGTTTGTGATGGCTTTCCTTAACAGCGATATACTGTTCCAGAGCTGTGGGGCGTTGAGGTACGGCGGGAAGTATCGGATCGTACCGGGGTTTTGCGGGCCTCGGACCCAGGTAATAGGCAATCACGAGGATTGACACTATAATGAGGGTAATGCGCAGCCAGTTGCTTTTCATGAAAGGAGGTGTGTTATTTTAATCCGGGATACAGGATTATTCTGGCCCCTGTATCCCGGATCAAAATATTATGAAGGAATATTTTTTGCCTTATTCGCCTTCACTCTATATACTATGCTCATTACAAATCCGACGATCATAATCAGAATGCCGATCCATAATACATTGATGAATGGGAATATAAAGGCTTTCATCACAATATAGTCCTTAAATGTATCGGATTCCTTTACTCGTAATAGGATCTTTTTTTCTTTCGGCAGGATCTTGCTGAAGCTTACATACAACGACAGTGGTGCTACCGTATCAGGGATACTCATTTCCACGCTGCTATCGCGCAGACAGTATACAGGCAACAGGTTATACTGTTCGTTGTTCTTTGTAAATACTTTCAGTTGTGCACCTACCGCCAGATCATTTGCTTCTGCAGTATAGTTCTTGTTTTTCGGCTGCGGCTGTATCCCTTCCAGGATCATATAGCCGTTAGCGAAGAACACAGAATCGCCCGGCGCCACTTCATGAGAACTGTATTGAGCAGTATCATTAGCTTCGTCTTTAATAGGCACTGCGGTAATGTAAGTGAATATATCTTTCGTCAGATAATGCCTGGAATCAGGGTTCGGCGTTAACTGCTGCTGACCTTTATTACTGAGGAATGCATCCGGGTGCAGGGTAAATTTCTCGATGATATTCCCGTTAGCCGGATCACGACGCTCGTACCTTACGAGGTAATAGGTTTTTGCATCGCCCGGAGCAGTGGAATCGCCCGCATACGTTACATGGTAGTCGCCCATCTGCACGGGGAAGTTCCTGGGCAGCATCAGATTTTCACGCGGATTCTCCTTACTTTCTTTTCCGAAGAAACCACCGTCCAGCATCTTCATACGGTCGATAGAGATCACTTCGCGTTTAGATGCGGAGATCAGGATACCCAGCAACACCATACCAAAACCGACGTGTGCGATGGAAGCACCTGCCATTCTCAGTTTACCTTTCTGACCGATGAATATGTATGAAGCATTACCGATGATAGCATATACGCTACAGAACAACATGATGTAGATAGCTACCAGGAAACCGGCGCCATAGGCATCGTAGTTCATATTTCCGAAGATGCCGATCAGGCCTGTTATTACAAGGCTTAAGATAGTCGGTATCGCTATTTTTTTAGTGAAGAAGCCTTTTGGCGTATCCTTATATTTCAGGTATTGAACAACAGCGGTCAGTAGTCCCAATACTATGGCGATCCAGATCTGGATCTTATTGTAATGGAATACGCTGTCGGACGGCGGTGCAATATCCTGCTCAAGATTCAGCAGTTTTTTGATACCCAGTCCGTTAATGATCTTGTTCCATACCGGGATGGAAGTCGTGAAGGTGATCTGTATAGCGGCGATCATCAGGACCAGTGATCCGATAAACAGCCAGAACTCACGTGAATATGAACTCTCTTCTTTTACGATGGAAGGAATTTCTTTTCTGCGGATGATCAGCATCGCAAAACCCGGTACTATGAATACCACCATGTACAGCAGCAACTGGCCGCTCATACCCAGGTCGGTGAATGAGTGTACAGAAGTATCGCCCAACACGCCACTACGGGTGAGGAAGGTAGAATACAGGATGAGGATGAAGGTGATCAGGAAAAAGAAGAAGGTGGACTTCAGCGCATGCCCTGAGAATTTAAATGCCAGCAGGGTATGAATACCTGCTACCAGTGTTAACCAGGGCACTAAGGAAGCATTTTCTACCGGGTCCCAGGCCCAGTAACCACCGAAGGTCAGCGACTCATACGCCCAGGCGGCGCCCATCATAATACCGGTACCCAATATCATGGCGGAGAACAGAGACCAGGGCAATGCCGGCTTTATCCACTCTTTATAATCGCGGGTCCATAAGCCGGCAAATGCGTATGCAAACGGAATGATGGTAGAAGCGAATCCCAGGAACAGTACCGGCGGGTGAATCACCATCCAGTAGTTCTGCAGGGAAAGATTCAGACCATTACCGTCCGTGATAAAGTCGAGGTAATTGGCGTTGGAAACCCAGGGCAGTCCCAGGTTCTCTTCTGCCTGACGCAATAAGAGGAATGGATTGCTGCCCACGCGGTAACCTAATATATAGATACCGATCAGCATACTGCCCAGACAAACCTGTGCGAAGGACAGGACGGTCATAACAGGCGCTTCCCATTTCTTACCTACACGTAACAGCAGGAGTCCCAGTACGCTATGCCAGATGGACCATAAGAGGAAGCTGCCT
Organism: Chitinophaga sp. S165; assembly: GCF_003182155.1. Taxonomy (GTDB): domain Bacteria; phylum Bacteroidota; class Bacteroidia; order Chitinophagales; family Chitinophagaceae; genus Chitinophaga. The sequence goes on along the minus strand of NZ_QGTG01000003.1, from coordinate 509,866 downwards.
TCCTGGTCGGCCCAGAAACTGGACAGGAGGTAACTTACCGGCAGATCGCGGGAAGAGTTCCTCCATACATATTTGTATTCGAAGTAGTGATTATATAAAGCGTAGTAAAGGCTACCGAAGGTGGAGAATACGGCCAGGGCCTGTATGATGAAAGCCCAGCGGGCTAACTTCTTCCATGATTGTTTTAACAGATCCTCTTTGGATTGCACCGACATGAAATAGCTGACAGTAGCTACCATAGATGCGATAAATGCCAGTACTGCTGAAAAATGTCCTAACTGTCCGGGCAACAGGTGTTCCCCTATATAATTTGTATTCAAAACCTGCTAGTATGAAAGCCCACGGATGGCTGTCCATGGACGATAGAATGAATAATGTTGTTGCATGATATTCCGGCCGGCCGCTTATGCTTTACCTATAGCTACCTGGTCATTCTTATATTTAGACGGGCACTTCATGAGTATCTTGCTGCATTTGAACTCACCGTTTGACATTTTACCTGTCAATACAACGCTTTCCGCTTTCTCAAAGTCGGTAGGCTTGGTACCATAGAATACGACAGGTCTGGTTTCTCCGGTTTTATCAATTACATGGAAACGGAACAGGTTAGCGTCTTTTTCCGGATTGTATTCCAATACTTTAGTAGTATCCAGTTTTCCGATCACCTGGAATTCTTTTCCTTCTTTCTGTCGTGCGGTGGCAAAAGTCTCGTAAGTACTGAAATCGCCTGCTACAGTCACAATTACTCCAATCGTTACAGCAATGAGTATCAGCAGGACAATGTTAGATTTCTTCATATCGCAAATAATTCAAATTCTTCCTGTTAAGCATTCCTTTTAACCCGAAAAGCCGTATATATTAAAATACGTCTTTGTCAACCGCAAAATTACACCAAAATGCACTTCAAGCACATTTTTTTACATAAAAGAACACATGATATTTATCATAAAAACAGCTGATTCCATGCAGACGCGGCTGTGCGCGCTATCCTATGGCCGATGGTTCATAAATTACTATCTTTGCGCCGGAAAAATCGTTTTATAGACGGTTTGCCCCTACGACGGGTCGCCTCCGGGTGGCCTCTTTTTATCAAATTACATTATCATGGCGGATTTATCTCAATTTGATCCCAATTCGGTCAGCCTGTTGTCTAACAACATATTCGGGCTGCCAACAACCGAGCAAGATGCGAAACTGGTACTGTTGCCTGTTCCCTGGGAAGTGACTGTTTCTTATACCCACGGCACAGCCAGAGGTCCGGAACAGATCTTTAAGGCCTCCCACCAGGTGGACCTTTACGATTCAGATGTAAAAGACGGATGGAAATGCGGCTTTTTCATGCGCAATGTTGACAAACAAATGCTCTTGCGCAGTGACTATCTCCGGAAAGAAGCAGAACTTTATCTCAAATTCCTGACCGAAGGCGGTGACATCAGTGAGAATGAATTCCTTAAGAAGACACTTATAGATGTAAATAAGGGTACGGTCGCCATGAACGAATGGGTGTACCGTCAAACAAAAGAACTACTCAGAAACGATAAACTGGTGGCGCTGGTAGGTGGCGACCACAGTACACCCCTCGGCTTTTTTAAGGCCATCGGCGAGCACAAAGGCGAATTCGGTATCCTCCAGGTAGATGCTCACTGCGATCTCCGCGATGGATACGAGGGCTTCCAGTATTCTCATGCCTCTATCATGTTCAATGCTATCAAGGAGGTACCTCAGCTGACCAAACTGGTACAGATCGGTATCCGCGATTATTGCGAAGAAGAATTAGACTATATAAATAACAGCAATGGCAAAGTGGTGACCTTCTTTGACAAGGATATAAAAACCCGTCAATATGAGGGAGACACCTGGAAGATGATCTGTGATGATATCATTGCTACATTGCCGGAGCAGGTGTATATCAGCTTTGACATTGACGGACTGGACCCTAAGTTGTGTCCGCATACAGGTACACCGGTAGCTGGCGGTTTTGAAACAGAACAGCTGTATTATCTCTTCCGGAAAGTAATAGCCAGCGGCCGCAAACTGATCGGATTTGATCTGAATGAGGTAAGTACATCAGTAAGTGAATGGGACGCAAATGTAGGCGCACGTGTACTGTTCAAGCTGTGCAACCTGCTGGTACATTCCAATAAAGACTAATAGCCAGGGGCCTGAAGTAAATGCTGATGGCCTGTTAAATGATACCATAAGATTAATAAGCCCGACTGTTGATCAACGACAATATGAAACAATATAAGATCCGGATTTTACACCCTAATGCGGTAACACGCCTTCGTTTGCAACCAGTGATGCATGGACTGGCGGGAATACTGTTCCTAATGAATGGCATAGGCGTATACAACAGCGCCACTCCCAACTGGAGCATGGCTATTTTCTTCATCCTGCTGGGCCTGGCCTCTCTGGTCTTCCCTTTTATTATGAAGCGTTTCCGTAACATACAGTCGGCCAATACCCTGATGCGTATGGTACAGGCATTTGTGAGCCTCACAGGCTGTCTCTATTTCCTGAGTCATATGCAGCCGCTCATTGCCGTCCTGCTGTTCCTGACAGGTATAGCCTCCGCTTATATCGGATGGGCGGAATTTAAGATCTTCCAGCCTTGTTTTGTGAAGATAGATATGATGGGGTTACAGCTGCCGGGCACCTTTTCAGACAAGCTGATTGGCTGGAACCAATTGAATAACGTAATTTTGCGGGATGACCTGCTCACTATAGACTTCAAAAACAATAAAGTATTGCAGCTTGAAGTGCTGGATGAAACAGGCGCCGTAACAGCGGATGAAATGAACGCATTTTTCAGAAGCAGACTCTGATACATGCGTGGGAATATTACCAACTCAACAAGAAACGATCTGATCATTTGAAACAGTCTCCATACATACTTTACTCTGACGGGAAAGGCAACATCTTTGAAGATACGACCATGATCACCACCGGCCGTAGTGGCTGGGATGCATGGCCGATTGAACCTGACGAATGGATAGAACTGCCGGAAGGCGGTTCCCTGTACGAACTGCCCGGCCGCCGTGGTATAGGTTTAAACGCTAAAACCGGCGAAATGGGCTTGTGCGATAAAGGATGGGCAGTTGCTGCCTTTATTCCTCCCGCACATACCGGTTTTTACCTGGCTGCGTACGAAACAATGCCGGATGCTCCTACCCTTCCCCTGTTCTGCTATACGGCAGTAGGTTGGCTGGATGGAAAGTTCTACGTACCTGCTACCAGAATTGAACAGGACATACGCCAGGAATGCGCCGGTTTCGACGATAAAAAAGTGAAACAGGGCGTAAACCAGTTACTGGAAGCATATCCGCATAATCGCCTGGTGAAACACCTGGCCGATAACTGTGCACTGACCTATCATTGCCCTGCTGCCCGTAACTACTTTATGGGCCGTTGGGAATGTCCCATACCATCTTCCCCGGCCTGTAACGCCAACTGTATAGGTTGCATCTCTTTCCAGCCGGAAGAGGAAACCATTGTGTCCACTCAGGACCGCCTGCGCTTCAAACCAACGGCGGAAGAGATCGTGGAATACACTGTTCCTCACCTGGAAACAGCCCCTTTCCCGATCGTAAGTTTCGGACAGGGTTGCGAGGGCGAGCCTTTGCTGATGTGGGAAACCATCCGCGATTCCATTATTGAGATCCGTAAACACACGCCTAAAGGCAGCATCAATATCAATACGAACGGCAGCAAACCGGATGCGGTACGTGAGCTTTGTAAAGCAGGGCTGAACAGCATTCGTGTAAGTACCAACTCCGCACAGGAGAAGTTCTATACACCATACTACCGCCCTAATAACTACGTGTTTGAAGATATCATCGAGAGCCTGAAAGTGGTACGTGAATTCGGCGGATGGACAAGTATCAACTACTTCACCTTCCCCGGTATGACCGACAGTGTAGATGAATATGAAGCGCTGCGTAAACTGATCAGGGATACGGACCTGCAAATGATCCAGTGGAGGAATTTCAATATTGATCCTGACTGGTACCTGGGCCGCCTGGGTGTGACCGAAGTGGGCGATTGCCTGGGTATTAAACAGTTACAGGAACTCATCCATGAGGAATTCCCTCACCTGAAATACGGATATTTCAATCCTCCGATTGAAAGGATCAAGGGAGACTTTACCCAGGACTTTGCACACTTTTAAGGGTCTCCACGCGACTATTGGCGATCACCTTTTTGTATAAGAAATAGAAGCCGGCGCCTGTGCTGATGCACAGGGCCGCCGTGCAATACCACCAGGCTGAAAAGCCCATATGCCCTACCATGTAAGCCCCGAGAGTAGGCGCACTTACACTTGAGATCGAAAATGCCATTGTATATAAGCCAGCGTATTGTCCGCGGTTATGTTCACTACTACGATGTGCGAAAAATGAATTCATAAAAGGAATACTCAGCATCTCTCCTATTGTGAACAGCAGGATAAAAATTAATCCGGCTGCAGCTACAGGCGGCAAAATATTAAAGCTCAGATATCCCAGTCCTGCCAGCACAACACCCCGTGTGATGAATTGAAGGTTATGCATCCTTCCTTCCAGTTTATATACCAGTACCATTTCAATGAACGCCACGAGCAGACCGTTCAATCCCATCAGCATCCCAATGTGTGCTTCTTCCATATGCACGACAGATTTCAGGTATAATGGCACCATCGTGGACAGTTGCAGAAAACCAGTTGTAAATACGGTGATCAGGGAAATAAAAGCCAGATAGACCCAGTCTTTATATACACTGGGAACACCGGGTTCAGTAACCTTGCAGTCCGGCGCAGGCTTTTCCTTAGGTTTGATCTTTACAGGAGGCAGCAGGAAACGCATCATTGTTATGGCTACAATACAGCTCAACCCATCTACCCAGAATAACAAATGATAACTGTATCCTGCCAGTATGCCACCCAGGGCAGGCCCTACAGACCATCCCAGGTTAGAAGCCAGTCTGTTTAAGGAATAAGAACGAGTACGGTTCTCAGGAGTACTATAGTAAGCGGTAGCTGCAACGTTGGCCGGCCTGAAGGTATCGCCAACGCAGCTGAGCACGAATATGCAAACGCAGAATTGCGGTAAGGTCCGCATCTGACCTAATACCAGGAAGATCAATCCCTGCAGCATCAGGCTCCAGAACTGCACCGGATAAAAACCGATCTTATCAGATAATTTTCCTCCGATAAATGATCCGCAGATAGCGCCGACACCAAAACAAGCCATCACGATGCCCGCCTGCTGCACAGTGAAGTGCAGCTGCTGCGTGAGATAAACTGTCATGAAAGGAATGGCCATCGCACCACTGCGATTGATCAATAAAACAACCGCCAATAACCAGGTAGAAGGAGATAAGCCGGCATATGCTTTTCTGTACAGAGAAAAAATGAGTGACATCGTAAAACTCTAAGGGAATACAAAAGTAGTTCAATAAACTTGATGCCAGCAATAATAATTGGCACAGGTAATCAGTTATTAATGTAATAATGGAGCATTTCCAGACTGGGGGAAGATGTACACTTTAAAAAATATCCTTACTTTTGGTGTATGCCGAAAAAAGAAGACAATACAGACAAGAACTTAAAAGCAGTTGGCGCCACGATTGCCGTACACGCATTAGTGTTAGTTGTGCTGCTCTTGGCAGGCTTCTCTGCCCCACCTCCGTTACCGGACCAGGACCTCGGTATGGAGGTAAATCTCGGTACTTCAGATGAAGGTATGGGAGAAGAACAACCGCTCAATCCCAATCCACCTACCAGCGGTGAAGCAAGTGCATCCACTCCTGAAAATGAGCCTGTTCCATCGGCAGACAATGCTACACAGGAAGATATAGCGACCCAGGATGATGAAGAAGCCCCTGAGATCACTAAACCGGAAAAACCGGTGGAGAAACCCAGGGAAACTCCCAGGAACCTGGAACCGCAACCTTCTAAAACACCTCCTAAAAAGTCAGATAATCCTCCGGCGCCCGTACCACCTGCACCGAAGCCTAAAGCCGTATATAGCGGTGGCAGCTCCAGCGGCAGCAATAGTGGTAACAATGCCCAGAGCAGCAATAACTCTACCGGAGAAGGAAATACCGGTAAACCCGGCGACCGTGGCCAGATCAATGGTAATCCCGACGGTGGTGGCTATACCGGTGGCGGTTTGGGCGGCGGACGTTCAGATTTCCGCCTTAACGGACGTACATTGCTTAGCAAACCGTCCCTCACTTATGAAGGTGATGAATCAGGTTATATTGCCATCAATATCAAGGTGGACAGACAAGGAAATGTTATCGCAGCCTCTCACTCCCTGAAAGGGTCTACGCTGAATAACTCCCGCCTGATCGAAATTGCCAAAAGAGCTGCAAGCCAGCTAAAATATAACGTTAACGCCGATGCTCCTGAGGTGCAATTCGCACTTATAAGATTTTATTTTAAAGTACAATAATATATTTAAATATATTTGCATAGGAAAAGACTACTGTCTTTTCCTATTTCTTTTGTACTGCCCGCCAATAAACGGCCAGGTTTTTGCGTTATTGGGGGAATAACCGAACTGCCAACTAATTACTGTATATGCCATTTAGAGCAATGCTTTTAAGAGCCTTCAGCTTGTTATGTGTTACTATCGCCATGTCTTTATCAGGCGCATTCAAGGCTCAGGCACAATTTACTTTAGGGGGATATTCCAATAGCCATTATGCCGGCATACACGGTGTTCCCAACAATCCTGCTTCCGCAGCTGGTACCCATTATAAATGGGATGTTAATATTGCCGGGATCAACGCTGCTGCCGGAAATACGTATATCCGTTTCCCGCGCTCCATCCTGCTGCATCCACCGGATTCACTGGAAGCGCTGCAAAAGAACCGTGACTATTTCCTGGACAGTGCAGCCAACGGCAAACAATTTGGCTGGGGTAACATGGACATCATGATGCCTTCCGTATTATATTCTATAGATGAACTGCAATCGGTAGCTTTTACCTGGCGCGTCCGCGCAATGGCCAACGGTGGTAACGTTAGCACAGATGTAGCCAACTTCTTCGCACAGGACTTTCCTAATCCGAACCTGGTAAATCGCCGTTATGATATGGAAATCGCCAATGGCAGCTTCCATTGGTGGAATGAATTTGGATTCACTTACGCCCGTGTGCTCAAAGATGATGGCTCTAACGTGCTGAAAGGAGGCGTTACACTGAAGTTATTATCCGGTGTTGCTGCCGGTTATGCACAGGTAGATAATGCTACCTTCGTAATGAACTCCACCAGCAGCGGTGAGATCAATTCCGGTACGCTGAAAGCAGGTTATAGTGAAGGCATCGCCAACTGGGAAAGACCCAACGCCAGCAACTATAAAGTGTTCGGTAATATGGGCCTTGGTATGGACGTAGGCGTGACTTACGAATGGCGCGAACAGGTAGATGGCCTGACAGGTTATGACGATACACAATGGAACCCTGAAGCTGACGATTATAAACTGCGTTTAGGCCTGTCCATTACAGACCTCGGTGCTATCACCTATAAAAAGGCTCCTAACGTTACAGACCTGGACCTGCGTACAGAAGACGTTAATCCGAACGATCTCCATCTGCGCAATGGCGAAAGCTGGCAGGCATACTATCGCCGTATCCAGACTTACTTTACGCCAACAGCATCCAGTGAGAAATTCCGTATGAACACACCTGCCGCACTGAACCTGATGGCAGACTATAATATTGACGGCCGTTTCTTCGTGAACGCGACAGGTAAGATGGCACTCAACGCCGGCAAATTTGATCCGAGCAAAACGTACGTGATATCCTATTTCCAGGTAACACCGCGTTACGATTCCCGTTACATCGGTGGTTACCTGCCACTGTCAGTAAACAGGAATGGTCAGTTTGACGCTGGTCTCGGCCTCCGCCTCGGACCGCTGGTGATAGGATCATCCACTATGTTGTCTAACCTGTTCCAGAAGAACAAGAACCGTCTGGATGGCTTCGTTGCGCTGCGTATCATTCCGATCAAACGCGGTGAAGGCAAAGTAGGATGCCCTGCTACCCAGTTCTAAATTATATTTACTTTGGTGATGCCGGAACAAATTTTACATTTGTTCCGGCATCATTATTTTATATGACTTACCAGGAAACACTCGACTATCTATATCAGCAACTGCCCATGTTTACGCGGGTAGGTGTAAGTGCCTTTAAGAAGGACCTGCATAATACGATCGAATTATGCAATCATCTTGGCAATCCTCAACATCAGTTCAAATCTGTTCATATAGCCGGCACAAACGGCAAAGGCTCCACCAGTCATATGCTGGCAGCGATCTTCCAGCAGGCCGGATATAAAACAGGCTTATATACCTCCCCTCACCTTCTCGACTTCCGTGAAAGGATCAGAATCAATGGAGAGATGGTGCCGCAAACTTTTGTTACAGAATTTGTAGAGCAGCTGAAACCTACGATCGAAACACTCGAGCCTTCATTCTTCGAATTGACAGTAGCAATGGCCTTCCAGTACTTTGCGCTGGAGCAGGTAGATATTGCCATCATTGAAGTAGGCCTCGGCGGCAGACTTGACAGCACCAATGTCATCACGCCCGAGCTTTCTGTTATTACGAACATCAGCTATGACCACATGCAGATACTTGGCAACACCCTGCCGGAAATCGCATCTGAAAAAGCGGGCATTATCAAACAAGGTGTACCTGTCGTCATTTCTGAGACACAATCTGAAATCGAATCTGTCTTCAAAGATAAAGCCGCTTCGGTGCGTGCACCTATCCATTTCGCTGACCAGGAATGGCTTGTACAGCAGTCTGATTTCTCTGAAGGTCATTTGCACTTAGGCTTGCAGCATACGCATAACGGCGATCTTAAAACCATCCGTACTGACCTTACCGGTCAATACCAGTTGAAAAATATCATGGGGGTTCTATCAGCCGTAAAAGTGCTGCAGAAAGCGGGATGGGAACTGCCGGAGCAGAAAGTAATGACAGCGCTTTCCCATGTAAAGAAACTTACCGGCCTGCGTGGCCGCTGGGAGATCATTTCCCGCGATCCGCTGACGATCTTTGATGTAGGACATAACCAGGCGGGTATTACGGAAATCGTACAGCAACTGGAGCATATGGTGTACCGGCACCTGCATATTGTAACCGGTTTTGTGAAAGATAAAGAAGTAAGTAAAGTATTACCGCTCTTTCCTCCTGCTGCGACTTATTATTTCTGTAAAGCGCAGATACCGCGTGCCATGGAAGAGAAAGAACTGGCGGAAGCTGCGCATCAGCACGGGTTACGCGGGCATGATTATGCAACTGTGCAACAGGCGTATCAGGCTGCGAAGCAGAATGCGCATAAAGATGATATTGTACTGGTGTGCGGGAGTTTCTTTGTTGTTGCAGAGGTGATGTAACCTGAAACCGTCCGCTACTTAGTGACATAAAATAATAGCGAGGGCGCATCATAATTGTGATGCGCCCTCGCTGTTATTTCTAATGATTATTTGCAACGTTCATCTCTCATCCCAGCTTCAATTCCTTCAGCTTTAACAGTGCATAGAACAAACACGTTACGTGCAGACTTTGCAGGATCTTATTTTCTTTCAGCAACTGCTCTACATCTTCAAGGTCCATCAGCACTACTTCGATCTCTTCATTCTCATCCAGGTCCTGGTCCTGCACTTTTCTCCCACCCGTCGCCAGGAACATGTGTGTAAGGTTATTGCTGGATGCCGGATTCGGCGCCACTGCTCCTAGTGGGATCAGCTTTTCAAAATCATAGCCTGTCTCTTCCAGTAACTCCCTGCGCATCGCAAATTCAGGATTCGGGTCGGTATCGTCCATCGTGCCACCCGGGATCTCCAGCACAGTCTTTCCTATACCTTGTCTGAACTGCCTCACCATTACAATGCGTCCATCTGCTGTTACAGCAACACAATTCACCCAATCATTATATTCCAGTACATAATAAGCGTCAACGATCTTTCCTTTTGGCGTCTCACATGTATCTTTACGGGCTGTTAACCAATTGCTCTTGTAAATGTATTCAGAACTTAATGTCTTCCACTCTAATGATGCCATAACTCTTTCTGTTTAATTAATTATTGCCAGTTATTTCTCTCTTTCAGCCTTTCTATATGTGCAAGATGATGTTTACCATGCCAGGCATAATTTGCCGCAACAGTTTTCAATGCGAAGGTCTTTCCACTTTCGGGATGTACGAAGGTACGTTCCCATTGCTCTTCTGTCAGGCCCTCCATCAGGTTGACCCAACGTGTGTGTAATGCGTGTAATAAAGTCAGGGAGATATTGATCGGTGTCTTCGCCACATCCGGTAGCTCTGCCCACGCGGTTTCGTTGTATGCCTTGATAGTAGGATTGTCTTCTGTCAGCGCCCATTTAAAGCGGGTCAATGCGTTCGTATGACTATCCACCAAATGATGTACTACCTGTGCTACTGTCCAGCCACCGGGACGGTATGGCGTTGCCAATTGAGGGGCATCCAGCGACTGTACCACGATCTCTACCAGCGAAGGCAGATACCTTATATCGTTAATATAACCTCTTAACGCACTGGCACTAATTTCTTCAGGTGCTGGTGATGGCATTCTGCCTGTAGGATACTTTAATTGCTCCAGATCTATCTCCATTGCTATTTTGAATTAAGATTAAGAATTGACAGCTTTAACGTGCTTCGTTTTGACATCTACTCCTCTCTCAATCCCTTTCCAGTCATATGGATAAAGACATCTTCCAGATTCGCTTTCTTGACCTCTTTCTTCCTCTCGAAGCCTCCTGCCACTAACTGATCGATCAGGGCATCAGGTGATTCCAGCGCGATGATACGCCCGCTATCCACGATGGCGCAACGGTCGCACAGGAACTCAGCTTCGTCCATATAGTGGGTCGTAATAACGACGGTGGTGCCTTTTGAGCGTACTTCAAGGATCAGGTCCCAGAGATTGCGCCTTGCCTGCGGGTCCAGGCCCGTGGTAGGTTCATCCAGGAAAATGATCTTGGGTTTGTTGATGAGGGTAGTAGCGATGGAAAAGCGTTGTTTTTGTCCGCCGGAGAGATCTTTGAACATAGCCTTCGCCTTGTCTTCCAGGTTGAAGGTGGCGAGTAGCTCTTTCGGATTCACGTCCTGGTTGTACAGTCCGCAGAAGAGGGTGATGAGCTCTGTCAGATTAAGCCTGGGATAGTACCCGGAACTCTGCAGCTGCACCCCTATCAGCTTTTTAATGGTTTCAGGGTCCTTATCGAGGTCTATTCCATCGACAATCACTGTTCCCGAGGTTTTATCCCGGAGTGTCTCAATGATCTCCAGTGTGGTGGATTTACCAGCCCCGTTAGGGCCTAATAGTCCGAAGATCTCATTTTCATATACATCGAAACTGATGCCTTTAACTGCCGTAAAATCGCCGTACGTCTTGACCAGGTCTTTTACTTCAATAATCTTCCTCTTTTCCATGCGTCTAAATTAATGCAAATAGCAACAGGCTGCAAGCCTGAGCGGTAAAAAACGGTTTTCAGACGATAAATGAGGGCACAATAACAAGCATCGGTAAACAGTAAGACGGTTTGTAAGAGATATTGTCTTTAACAATGTCTATAAAAGGTCGTTTTGAAGGTATAATTACAAGGGTTCTGTATCGGTTCTTTAAGGTTCATATAACTATACTATAATAGCTTCAAAAGGTCATTTAAAGGTCACTTCAATATCGAATCGATATTGAAGTGACCTTTAAATGACCTTTTGGTACCCTTTAAGCATAGATACCAGAGCGATAGATAACTGATGTGAACACGATAGATGGATTAATTATACCGAAGGTGTAAAACGAAGAAGCGCCGGTTCCGCGGCGGACCTGATCAGGATTTGTACTACAAATTCAGATCAGGTCCACGGCGGAACCGGCGCTTCAATGACTATTCCGGCTATGGTAGCCGGCTGACGGTTATTTCTTTACAAAAAACTGCGTAAAGTAGGTGATCCTTCCTTTAGGCGCAGCTCCGATGCCGATCATGTTGAAGTCGCCCAGCATGTTCCTGCGGTGACCCGGGCTTTTGATCCAGCCGTCCACTACTCCTTTGGCATCCAGGTTACCATAGGCGACGTTCTCACCTACGCCGGATACGCCATGGAACTTCAGTGTAACAGCGTCATTACGGATCTCGAACTGGTCATGTCCGAAAGCCACTTTGCCATTGGCCATATTATCACTATGCTTCTGTGCCAGCTGGGAACAATAGGATTCCAGTTTCAGCGGAGGCAGTCCTTTTGATGCCCGGAACTCGTTGGTATAATAAAGAATGTCCTTTATCAGTTTGGCATTCCCGGCTGCTGTAGGCTCCTCACTTTCTGCTGCCGGAGGATTACCCTTTGCAGGCGTAGCTTTAGGAGGTACGGCCGACCTGGAACATGAAAAAACGAATAAATGGAAGGTCAGAATAAAAGAAAATACGGTTAATGTGAGCTTACGGGTCATAGCGTAGTGTGTATGGTAATAGATATTAAATAATTTACATTAGACTTAAATAACCAGTGCTGGTTTAGCAATAGTTATACCAAAAGCTCATATTTTTCTTTTTTTCTAACTATTTACTATTCGTTGCCAGACATCCATCATGTTTCTTGACCCTAAAAAAACAGGTACACGCTGGTGTAATTTGGACGGTTTCAGCTCCAGAAGTCGTTGTCTGCCAGTAGCCATTGCCAGTCCGCCGGCCTTTTCCATGATGAAGGACATCGGGTTGCACTCATAACATAAACGCAAACGTCCCCCTGCATATTTTCCGAAAGCCGGATACATGAAAATCCCTCCCTGGATCAGGGTACGGTGTACCTCTGCCACCATACACCCTACAAAGCGGTGCCGGTATATCTTGTCATGGTCATCTTTGGCCAGGAAGTAGTCTATAGCCTTGCGGATCTTATCTTCATACAGGTGATAGTAACCTATGTTGACGGAAAAAATGTCACTTTCTCCCGGACATTTCAGGTTAGGGTGTGACAGACAGAATTCACCGATGGAAGGGTCCAGGGTGAAGCCCTGCACGCTGCGCCGGGTAGCGTATACCAGCATAGTGGAAGACCCGTAGATGATATAGCCTGCGGCGATCTGTACATAACCTGGCTGCAGGAAGTCTTCCAGCTCGCACACACTGCCGGTAGGCGTTAAACGGCGATATACGGAAAAGATAGTGCCGATAGATACGTTTACGTCTATGTTGCCCGATCCGTCCAGGGGGTCCAGCAAAACGACGTACTTGGAGTTCTTCGAATGTTCATCGTCAAAGGCGATGAAATTCTCTTCCTCCTCGGAGGCTACGCCGCAGCAATAGATGCTGCTGCGCAGGGAACCGATGAACTGGTCATTGGCAAATTCATCCAGCTTTTTGACCGATTCACCCTGTACATTAACACGTCCTGCCTCCCCGAGAATATCGGCAATACCCGCCTTATTGACTTCCACATTGACCCGCTTCGCGGCCAGACCTATATCACGCAATAAACCAGACAGTTGTCCTGTAGCACCGGGGTAATTCCTAAGCTCCTGGATCGTGAATTCATCCAGGGTCATTACTTTTCTGTTGTTATTCATGTATAATGGATTAGTTTTCTCATAACTGTGACCTGCCACATGCATTCCCTACATTTAGCTAATTTACCGAAAACAGGCACTATTTTAATGGAACTGTCATTTTAAGGGAAACAAATTTTAAAACAAATTTAAAGTTGCCTTACTTTGTCCCGTATTTTTTTCACGGAAGATTAAGCATATATGAAGGTTTTCAAATTCGGTGGTGCAAGTTTAGAAAGTGTTGAACGTATCCAACAGGTTGCAGCTATCGTACAGTCATTCCCGGACCAGCCAATCCTGATCGTTATATCGGCTATGGGCAAAACGACAAATGAGCTGGAAAAGGTTGCCCAGAACTTCTATCTGCGTAAACGTGAAATAGCGGCCCAGTTGCTGCATAATGTTGAGCAACAACACCTCGAAGTGGCCGACAAACTGCTTGGTACCCGTGATAACCCGGTGTTTACCCAGTTACAACAGTTCTTTACAGAAGCAGAATGGACCCTGGGTGAAAAACCAGGCCGTTCTTACGACTATTACTACGACCAGCTGGTTAGCCTTGGTGAGCTGCTTAGTACGGCCATCGTGAGCGCATACTTCAACCTGGCTGGAGTAAATAACATCTGGCAGGACGTACGGGATGTGTTCCGTACTGACGATACTTTCCGTGATGCGAATATTGACTGGGAAGTAACCGGTCAGAATGTACAGGAAAAAGTATTGCCGCTCTTTAAGAAGACCAATATCATCATTACACAGGGCTTCATTGGCAGTACCGACCAGAACGAAAGCGTGACGCTTGGCCGTGAGGGCAGTGACTATTCAGCAGCCGTATTTGCCAATCTGCTGGATGCAGAAAGCCAGACCATCTGGAAAGATGTAGAAGGACTGAAAAATGCCGATCCGAAGTTATTTCCCAACACCATCAATATACCTGAGATCACTTACAGTGAGGTGATCGAGATGGCGTACTACGGAGCACAGGTGATCCATCCGAAGACCATCAAACCGCTGCAGAACAAACAGATCCCCCTGTATGTGAAGAGCTTTTTGAACAAAGATCTTCCAGGCACCGTCATTAAGGAAGAAACTGACACAAAGCAGTTACCGCCCATCATAGTACTGAAGAAAAATCAGGTATTGCTGACCATTACTTCCCGCAACTTTGATTTCATTACGGAAGACAGGATCAGCGACATATATGAGCGTTTCCACAAGCTGAAAATCAAGATAAATTTAATGCAGAATGCAGCCATTAGTTTCTCCTGCTGTATTGATAATAGCCCGGAAAAGATAGAGCAATTAATGAAGGAACTGCATAATGATTTTAAACTGTCATATAACGAAGGATTAGAATTGCTGACCGTTCGTTATAACCAGGATGGTTTGCTCGATGATTTAAGCAAAGACAGGACTGTACTGCTTGAACAACGATCACTCATCACAATTCAGCGCCTGCTGAAATAATTTTTCATACCTTTTTGCAACCTTTTCTGTACCCGGTCGTCTTTCTAAAAAACAACCTGCATGAAAAAGGTATCCATATTTATCATCATAACCCTGGGTATCCTTGCCATTATTGCACTGGAGGGCAGGGCTTTGCGAAAACTGAGAATCGAACATGCAGGCGCCAAACCTGAAATGCTTCCTTTTTACCTGCTCTGTATAGGGAGTGAGTGGGTAACACCAGTTAGGACACAGCCTTACCACCACTCTGAGATTTGAACTTATGAAAAAGATTTTGCTTATCATGTTCCTGGCTATCGCCGGCACGGGGACTATCTATGCCCAGCACGTTTCAGGAAAGATCACTGTTAAGACCGCCGAAACAAACGGGCAACCCCTTCCCTTTACAAACGTGCTACTACGTCATGTGAAGGATTCCTCCCTGGTAAAGGGAGAACTTAGCGCTACGGATGGTAGCGCCACCTTCGAAAAGATCAGCGAAGGCAGGTATTTTATAGAAGCTACACTGATGGGTTACACATCCGCCAGTACGTCTGCCTTTTCCATTGATGCCGGCCACCAGCTCGTACAATTACCTACCTTAAGTTTATCGCAGGCCAGCAAAACACTGCAGGCCGTAAATGTGACCGCTCAGAAACCTTTCATTGAAAGAAAGAACGGCGCCACCGTATTGAACGTGGAAAGCAGTCTCGCCGCTTCCGGCGGTACAGCCCTGGATGTCTTAAAAAGGGCGCCAGGAGTACAAATAGACAAAGACGATAACATCATCCTTCAGGGTAACCAGGGCGCCACTATCATGTTGGACGGTAAACTGACCTACCTGTCGGGTGAACAGCTGGCTAACCTGTTGAGAAGCCTTCCTTCCGAAAACATTGCAACGATAGAAATTATCACCAGTCCTTCCGCCAAATATGATGCAGCAGGTAAAAGCGGGATCATTAATATCAAGACCAAAAAAACTATCATCACCGGTATTAATGGTTCCCTTAACCTGGGCGCCGGCGCTGGTAAATACGGGTTCTACAACGCCGGTCTGAATTTAAACTGGCGCACGGAGAAATTCAATGCTTTCGGTAACTATAACAATGGCTACAGGGGCTTTTTCCAGACCCGTTATCTTGCCCGCCATATTCAGGGAGACATACCGGCTTTCTTTGAACTGAACGCTTTTAACAGGCGTAATTTCAAAAACAACAACTATAAGGTCGGGCTGGATTATTTCCTCAATTCCAAACATACCGTTGGCGTACTGGTGAGAGGATATGACAACGCCTTTAACCAGGATGGGTTTAACCACACTCCTATCAGCAGCAATGGTAAACTGGATTCAACATTATATGCCGGTACAACTGTCAGGAATAAATTCAACAATGTTTCTTTTAACCTGAACTATAAGGGCCAGTTAGATACTTTGGGAACAGAGATCGGCTTTGACGCCGATTGGGCAAGGTTCAACGACAACAACTACATGACGCTTAGCGATAGCATGGCTTACGTGGTGAATCCCGTTAAGAACGATCATGCGATCCTTAACAGACCAGTAAACCAGGTAACCATCCGAAGCGCGAAATTAGACATGGTGCTGCCATTCAACAAAAACACAAAAATAGAGACGGGTGTTAAATACAGCTCTGTGAAAACGGATAATAATCTCAGATATGACTCACTGCTAAATGGGAAATACGAGAATGCCATCACGCAGAGCAACCAGTTCATCTATACGGAGAATGTTTACGCAGCATATGCCATTTTCAAAAAGACGATCCACAATACAGATTTCCAGCTTGGGTTGCGTGCAGAGCAGACGAAGTCAGACGGTTATTCCGTTACGTTGCAATCGCATGTAAAGCGTTCCTATCTTGACTTCTTCCCTACCTTCTCACTTGATCAGAAAATAAATGAGTCGCACAAGATCGGCGTGAACTATTCCAAGCGTATTTCGAGGCCGAATTACGGTGACCTGAACCCTTTTGTATTTTATATCGACAAATACAATTACTTCAAGGGTAACCCGTATATGCTGCCTGAATACACGCATAAAGCAGAGATCAATTATACGCTCAAACAGAAGTATGTGCTGGCGGTGTCTTATGGTATGACCAAGAACGTAGTGCTTGAGTATATGATCCAGAATGATACAACCAAAGTAACGACTTATTACGACAGGAACTTCGAACGCAGTTACGTGTACAACGCCACACTGACCATTCCGATAGATCCTTTCAAGTGGTGGAATATCACCAACAATATCAATTTCAATTACAACTACTTTGACGTCAAGGACAGTGTGGTAAATCTGACGACCAATGTTTTCGCTTACAACTATCAGACTACACACACGTTCACTTTACCGGACGACTGGAAATTTGAGATCAACGCTTATTACGAAAGTCCGTTCGTTTGGGGTGTATACAAAATCAGGCCTTCCTATGCCATTGGTTTAGGCGTACAGAAGCAACTGATGAACAAGAAACTGAACATCAAGCTGAATGTGTCCGATATTACCAACAGGGAACAGTTCCGTGGTTCTGCTAAGTTTGACAACATTGATATGTACATCAACAACCGCTGGCAGAACAGACGTGTGAACCTGGCCCTGACATGGAATTTTGGCAACAGCAATATTAAGGCTGCCCGTGAAAGGGAAGCCGGCAGCGAACAACAAAGAGTAGGTGGTTAACGTGTACCCTTAATATAATCTTCCAGGTTGTGAATAATGAACTGTTGTTCATCTATCACATACTTTACAACATCACCAATGGAAATCATGCCGACCAGCCTTTGCTGGTTGTCTGTAACTGGCAAATGGCGGATATGTTTATCCGTCATTTTTACCATACAGTCCTGGATGCTGTCATCTTCTGTAACTGTAAAAGGATTCTCCGTCATAATTTCCCTGATCAGCGTTTCTTTGGATGCCCTGCCTTTAAGAATAACCCTGCGGGCATAGTCACGTTCTGAAAAGATACCCAGTACTTTGTCGCTTTCACTGAGAACTACCAGTGCGCCTACATTTTTGTCTACTAATACGCTCAAGGCGTCAAATACAGAATCATTTGGCTGGATAGAATAAACCACGTGGCCCTTCACCCGAAGGATGTCGCGCACTGTTCCCATAACGAGGTAATTTAGGTGTGAAGAATGGAATAGTCCTGTCTATTCCTAAGTTAACATTTTATACGCAAATTTGCTTCCGTCATACAAATTTTCCCCTGACATCTTGCATTCGGGATTTTAATATATTACTTTACGCAATAGTTCGTCAATCAATCAAAATTCTGTTACTATTTACAACCCTGATAATTAGCATTCTATGCGCAAATTGAGAATACACCTGGCAATCATAGCCTTAACCGGCCTGCTGACCGCGTCCGGTACTGTATCTGCTCAGAAAAGTTTCAAAGACTGGCCAATGGGGACAGAGCCAGCAGCAATCGGATTATTTGTCGCCAATCACTACCTGGCCGGCCCCTTTGCCAATTTTGGCAATCCTGGCCCACCACAATCCATTACCTATCCTGAAGTATGTACCTGGTATGGCGCTCTTCAGTTTGCCAAAGCCACTGGCAACAAGGAACTGGTACAAAAACTGGCTGCACGTTATGAACCTTTGCTGGCACAATCCCAGAGCCTGAAGCCCAAACCAGACCACGTTGACCACAGCGTATTTGGTGCAATTCCACTTGAACTTTTTCTGCAAACAAACGAGGGCAAATACCTGGATGAAGGCAAAAACTTCGCCGACAAACAATGGGAACTGCCCGAAAATCCACAGCCCAATCAACAGGAGCTTCAGTCAAAAGGCCTTTCCTGGCAAACCCGCATGTGGATCGATGACATGTATATGATCACATTACTGCAGGTAGAAGCCTTCCGCGCCACCGGCAATAAGGAATACCTGGACCGTGCGGCCCGGGAAATGGTAGTATACCTTGATGCTATTCAACAGCCCGACGGCCTGTTCTATCATGCTAAAGATGCGCCTTTCCTATGGGGGCGTGGTAATGGCTGGATGGCTGCCGGCATGGCCGAGCTGCTTACCGCCTTGCCTTCCGGTCATACCGACAGGCCGAGAATACTGGACGGCTATAAGAAAATGATGGCCACCCTGAAGAAATTGCAGGACAAGAACTACATGTGGCACCAGCTGCTGGACGATCCTAACGCCTGGGCAGAAACTTCCTGTTCCGGTATGTTCACCTTTGCAATCGTAACTGGTGTAAAGAAAGGCTGGCTTGACGAAAAAGAGTACGGCCCCGTTGCCAGAAATGCATGGACCACACTGGTAAAATATATCAATGAGAGCGGAGACGTGAAAGACGTTTGCGAAGGCACCAATAAAAAGAACGATCAGCAATATTACCTGAACCGTTCCCGTGTTACCGGCGATCTTCATGGTCAGGCGCCTGTACTATGGACTGCCGCTGCGTTGCTTGCTAACTGATCACCATAAATGAGACACTAAATTTCCACAGATAATGATGTACAAAGGCCTGTCCATAACAGGAATGCTCTTTTTTTGCTTCTCAGGAATCCATGCACAGCAGAAATACACAGTTATTTCGCCCGATAAATCGGTAACACTCACCGTAGCCGTTGGTAAAGACATTTCTTACAGCCTGTCGCAGGATAACAAAGAACTGATCGCACCATCTGTCGTATCGTTTAAAACAGATGCAGATAAACCAGGCGCCTGGAAAGTCAGCAAAGCGAAAACAACTGCTCACGATGCCACGCTCACGCCTGTCATTATGCAGAAAACAAAGACCATCGCTGACAAGTACAATGAACTGCACCTTGACCTCTCTAATGGCCTGGCACTGGAATGGAGGGCCTATGATAACGGCATTGCCTGGCATTGGATCACCAGCAGCAAAAAGCCTTATAAAGTACTGGACGAGCAGGCCAATTTTATCATGGACAAGGAAGGCCGTTCCTGGTACCCGCAGGAAGATGGCATGTTCTCACATAACGAACGCAAATACATCAACTATAAGCTGGATAGCCTGGACGATAAGAAACTGGCCAGCCTGCCCGCATTATTCGAAGTAAAGAACACTAAACTGCTGGTTACAGAATCCGGCTTGTTCAACTACGCGGGCATGTGGTTACTGGGACAAAGCGGCGGTAAACTCAAAGCTGTATTCCCTGCTTATCCGCGTGAAAAGAAAGTGACCAGCGACAGAGATGAGCAGGTAGCTTCCCGTGAAGATTATCTCGCTAATATTCAAGGCCCGCAATCATTTCCCTGGAGAATTGTTATGATAGCCCGCCAGGATGGCGACCTGCTGACCAATCAGCTGGTATACCAGCTGGCCCCTCCCGCTACAGGCGATTACAGCTGGGTGAAACCCGGCAAGGTACAGTGGGACTGGTGGCATTATAACAACATCTACGACGTCGATTTCCGCGCTGGTATCAATAACGATACCTACAAGTATTATATTGACTTTGCGTCCAAATATGGTATCGAATACGTGCTGCTGGACGAAGGCTGGTGCGATACCCGTGACCTGATGAAACTTGCACCGGGTATTAATGTGAAAGAGCTGGTTGACTATGCAAAAGCAAAAAATGTCAATATCCTGCTCTGGACCAGCTGGCTTGTACTCGACAAACAGCTGGACATGGCATTGGATAAATTCCAGGAATGGGGCGTAAAGGGCATTAAAGTCGACTTTATGCAGCGAGATGATCAGGACATGGTCAACTACTACGAAAAGGTCTCTAAAGCGGCCGCAAGCCGTAAACTGATGGTGGATTTCCACGGTGCTTACAAGCCGACAGGCTGGATCCGTACTTATCCGAACGTACTGACTTCCGAAGGCGTACTGGGTAACGAGATCAGTAAGTTTGCAGATCTTATCACGCCACAGCATACTACCACCATTCCATTTATCAGAATGGCAGCAGGCCCGATGGACTTCACTCCAGGCGGTATGCTGAATGTACAGCGCAACGCCTGGGCAGCAGTTCCGGGCGAACCAATGACCCTGGGTACCCGCAGCAATCAGCTGGCAATGTATGTTGTGTTTGAAAGTCCGCTGCAAATGCTGTGCGACCTTCCTACTCACTACTATCGCGAGCCGGTGGCTATGGAGTTTCTGAAAACAGTGCCTACCACATGGCAGCAAACCATTCCGTTACACGCTAAAGTAGGCGAATATGTAGCTGTTGCCAGACAAGCGCCCAACGGCGACTGGTACATTGGCGCAATGACAAACTGGACGCCTCGTGAGCTGACGATAGATCTTTCATTCCTGCCTGAAGGCAAGTATAAGATCGATAGCTGGAAAGACGGGATCAATGCAGACCACAATGCAAAAGATTGTAAGATGGAATCCGGAACGACAGACAATCACTCGAAGATCACAATCAAGATGACTAAGGGTGGAGGTTATGTGGCAAGGATAACCAAACAATAAAAAGGAAAAGGGAAGCTGCAAATGGCTTCCCTTTTTTCATGTGCAATGTTACTTTGCCGCAAAAAACTTAAATCTACTCCATACAGTACCGGTTGCCGTTTTCCATTCACACCGGATATACATATCCCTGTACAACGATGATGCGGCAGCAGACGGAGCATGCGCTTCCATAAAGAGATCATCGCCTTTTCTATAAAAGCTATCTATAGTTATTTTTACATAATCGGATTTCAAGTTCGTATTCCTGCCCACATACAAACGTGCAGGAAGGTTAGCCCGCAATGCTGACAAACTATCGGCAGGCAGTGCATCAACAGAACAGGTAATATGTGTTCCCTCCCCTCTTGTCTCCGATTTATATACCCGTACCATGGTACTTTTCCAATGCGGCACAGGTATCTGCGTTAATAAAATACAACCCGTCACCAACACTAAGAGCACTAATATATTCCCCCAGACGATCAGTTTACCGGGAGGCTTTGACAGCACCTCCTGCACTTCGTCACTGCGCAGCTCATAAACATTCTTATTATCCGCTTCAGGCATATTATATCAATTGAAAATGATCCTTTAATTACCCAGTTCAAGCTGGTTCTTTACCAGCTCATAATAATATCCACGACTCATCGACAAGCTATCGTGCGTGCCCGTTTCAGTGATCTCTCCTTTGTCCAGCACTATGATCTGATCAGCGTTCCTCACAGTGCTTAACCTATGCGCAATCACAACAACGGTTTTCCCTTTAAAGAAGCGCTCCAGGTTTTCCATGATCGTCCGTTCGTTATTGGCATCGAGTGAGCTGGTAGCTTCATCAAAGAAAAGGAATTGCGGGTCTTTGTATACAGCCCTGGCAATGAAGATCCTTTGCTTTTGCCCGCCGCTTATACCGAGTCCGTTGTTACCGATCTTCGTAGTATATCCCAACGGCAATTCTTCTATGAACTCTCTGATATTGGCTGTACTCACTGCATACTGCATTCTTTCATGATCTACCGGTTTGCCGTCCAGTGCAATATTCCTTGCTATTGTATCGTAAAAGATATAGGCATCCTGTGTGACCGTACCGCATTGTGTTCGCCAGTAATGGGAAGAGACGTTCTCCAACGGCTCATCACCCAGAAATATAGTACCACTTGTAGGTTTATAAAAATTGAGCAGTAGTTTCATCAGTGTACTTTTCCCACTTCCGCTTGCACCAACAATGGCGGTTACTTTTCCATGCGGGATAGTAAAACTGACATCTTTCAGTACAAAAGCCGAATTAGGCCCGCCGTATTGGAAAGATACATTTTCCACGCTGACGTCCATGTCAGACAGGTCTTCAAGGTGCTGTATCAGGCCCACCTCCTCTTCCTGTTCATCTCTGCGATTATGGATTTCCTGCATCCTGTCCATACTTAAACGGGCATCCTGTGCAGCTTTAACAAAGGACACCAACTGTTCAAGCGGGCCGTTTGTTTGCCCAATGATGTATGATATACTTAATAGCACACCGATGCTGAAATGTCCATTGATCACTTCCCTCGCCGCAAGAAATGAAATAAGGATATTTTTCACCTGCGACAGAAATACAAAACCCACACGCTGATATTGTTCAAGCGCAAGGCTACTGATGTTCAGCTTGAATAACTTCAGTTGCAACTGCTCCCATTCCCAGCGTCTCGGTGTTTCACTTCCATACAGCTTGATGTCCTGCATACCTGTGATCATCTCAAACAGTTTATCCTGGTTCTGCTTATTACGGGAAAACCTTTTGTAATCCAGCCGCTTTCTTCTTTGCCTGAACAGAAAGATCCATACTACCGCGCCTATGCTGAAGACCAGGAACATGCCAAAGATCCTGACATCATACAAGGCCAGTACAATAGAAAACACGGTGATATTGATCATTGAAAAAAGAGAGCTCAGCAAACTGCTGGTCAGGAATGTTTCTATGCGGTGATGATCATTTATCCGCTGTGTAATATCCCCGACTGCTTTCGTATCAAAATATTTGATCGGCAGCTTGAGTAGCTTAATAAGAAAATCCGATATGATATTAAGGCTGATACGCACGTTGACATGCAGCAACAGCCAGTTCTGGATCATATCAATAGCAGTACTGCCGAAGAACAGGAATAACTGTGAAAGCAATATCAGATATACGATCGTAAGGTCAGCATCTTTTACGCCATAATCGATAAGGAATTGGGCCAGGAAAGGAAGTACAAGAGAGATAGCACTTGCGCTCAGCATACCGGCCAGCAACTGCAGGATATATCGTTTATGCGGGAACAGGTACTTTAACAGGAAGCTATATCCTTTCTTGTCAGCACTTGCATTCTCCAGTGCATAAAACTCAGGCGTAGGTTCTAAAAGTAATACGACACCTTTACCATCCGCAGAACTGATCCAGCTCTTAAGAAAGGTTTCTTTATCAACTTCTACTGAACCATGCGCGGGATCAGCAATGTACAGCTGTATGCTTTCATCCTTCGCTGAACCGAGCCAACGCTGTTTCCGTTTTACATTATAGAGTACGACGAAGTGGTCCTGGTTCCAGTGCAGGATGCATGGTAACGGACATTCCATCAACTGAGTAAAAGTTACTGTGGCGCCAAACGTGCGAAACCCCAAACGTTCACAGGCATGATTCATAGAGCCCAGGCTCACCCCATTTTTGTTCAGGTAGCAAAGCTCCCGCAGGTAATCCAGCTCCAACGACTTCCCATAGTATGCTGCGATCATCTTTATACAAGATGGTCCGCAATCCATAATATCATGTTGAATAAACGATTTGAACCTCATATTATCTTATCTTCTTCATTACCTGTATACCCTGATAGTACTTAGCCATTAAACAGTAGATCACATATTCGTGCATCCGCTGGTTAGCACTGAACGTTCTGTTGATATGCATATGCACATAACTGGACAGTGTACTAACAATAAAGTCTTCGCCGCCTTTACTATACATATCACGCACGCAACTTTCCAGACGGCTATTACGGCTGACAATAATATTTGAATGCTGCTCCATGATGCTTTCTATGGCGGCTCTGTATTTTCTGAACTTATCATTGATCTGTGTCCTGATCACTTTATCGGCATTAAACTCCCGTTCAAAGTCAGACTGCCATTGAAGGATCAGGGCATGCCGTTTTTCAATACCTATTCCAAACAGATCAAAATAAGCATCAATGCTGCGAAGGCTCATCAGCCACCGGGCATTGCCATCAGCGTTATTCTTTAAATGCACCAATGTTTGTAATACAGCGTCACTGTCGCAACAGAAAATGCTTTCCGCTTCCTCTATACAAGTACTTCCATAGCGTTCCAGTTCCCTGTCATAGGTATCCTGCTGTACCTTCCAGATGACGTCGTTTTCGACGTATTCGCTGATAGCAGCGTACATGCCTGTTATCACCTCCTGTGCATGTTCCTGTCCTGTTAAAAATCTTATCCGTATATGTGGATCAGGGTCGTTATACCTGATGAAGAACCATTTGGAGATCACTTGTTTTTCTTCAAGGGCAGATACCAATGGCGCGATGGTGTTTATCAAAATATCATCGGCAGACTTTACCCCTGTATACAGTTTGAAATACAGCCATTCATCACCGGGAACAAACTTTCGCTTCACTTCCATGTTTACTTCGCCATTGAACCGCGGTTTACGGGTATTAACTATGTTTTTATGGAAAGAGAATATTAACTGATTGGCAAAATTGACGTCCCCACGCCGGGATTTCAAAGGGCTATTCCCCTTGAAATATTCGTTTACAGTAACCCGCTTCCTCTTCTTCATTTCATCTACAAGGATCTCAATCATAAACTGATTTTCCAGGTCTAACAGGAAGTCGTTATCCTGTGAAACGCCCAGGGTGATGTAACGGGGCATCTTCAACTGCTTTCGCAGATCTTCCATTTTTATTACCCGTTCAGCACCTTTCGCAGCCATCAACTCACCGCAATCATCTGTATTAAGTCTCCATCTTGCTGCTGAGAAAACAATATTCTTATACACCACACGCGGAAAGAAAACAACATCTCTAAACGCATGGCCTGTATCTATGTAGAAACTGGTCATACGCCGCTGTGTCTGCAGGTCACACAAAAAATGATAAACAGGCAGTGAATTGTAATGATAATTATAAGCAGAGGCAACTTCCGGTATAACCTGCTTATTGTACTTATAGGAACGTAAATAAACCGTATCTCCTTTTACGGAAACACCGATCTCAGATAAGCGGATGGCCTTCTTCGTATTATCCACTATACATTGGATGTAGGGTATTTCATAGGACCTTACGCCAGGCCGCATCAAAACATTGGAAGCCCTGCTTTGGGCAGCATGAATGACTTCCGCAATGATGGCTTCAGGATTATTCTCATCTTCCGCCTGTACAATTTCTTTTATCAATGAACAGATTTCTTCATTCTCCAGTGCAAACCTGGAGATATAATTAGCCGCACTGGTAGCGCCGGCACTCTGAAACAGGATACTAGTCCCGGTTTCCTCTTCAAGCAGGGATAACATCACCGGAAAGGTGTCTGCCCCATCAGCTGTTTTCGAAGGAAATGCCGACAGTTCCTCATCTGTCAACTCAATCACCTGCTCATTCTTCTCTACCGACCTGATATAACGCTTAACCCAGAACGAGTGCAGTTCCTTGAGCCAGCCTATTTCCTGTTTATCTTTCTTTTCTTTGGCGGGCCATGTGAGATCATCTATCAATGAAGAATAATTCGCCATGTTGTTGAAATGCTGAAGATACCCCACACCTATTTCGTTATCAAGCGCCAGCAACAGCGGCACTTCCCTGCCCTCAAATTTCTTAGTGAAAGCCTGCTTAAAGGCAGTCAGGTTCGAGGTGGCGCCCCAGTTGATCTGGGATATATCAGGCGTAAGACGGCTCAGAATATCCACCCCTTTCTGAATATCCGATATCAGCTGCTTGTCGATGGCAGCGTTGCCAAGATCATAGTAGAGGTTTGAATTGATCAGGTAATTGGGTTTATAACCAATACCAAAATCAGCAGCACCAGCATTTATCGCCTCATAGATCGCTTTGTTATCACCTATTTTCTGCTTGTCAAGTGTATCTAATCCCTCTCCAAGTACGTCCAGTTTGCTGATGAAATTGCCAATATACAGGGCATCATTCTCATCCGCAATGGATCTATACCCATTCAGGAGATCGGTAAAATGTTCCCTGGGATTTTTAGTCACTGGTACATCTACTTCGCTTACCAGTACCTGTGCATCGATCAATGCAGTGATAAATGAATCTGCATCTTCTTCGCTTACATCGTCCTGTGTTAATACCTGTTGTAAAGCTTTGAACTGAACACCGTCAGCAGCAGCCTGCACTAACATTTCAATATATTCGTTATTACCGATCGACACGAGGTTGTATACACGTTCATAGTTCCTGTAGGTACCCTCCACATATCGCTTCTTCGCTCCTACATTATACATACTGTTATTCGGATAATACTTTGCATATTTCATGATGATCCTGTCACCACGCAGTGTGTCTACCAGGGTGGTCAGGAAATGCATATCGAGAGATGATCTTCTTATATAACCATCTCCCTCTGGCATAACCAGTGTGGTGTTGTCGCCCAGCTGCGCCGTTCCACAACCAGCAAATAATCCAAATGGCACACACCTGTTGGTAGCCCTGATATAGTATTTCAGCACGCCTTTCAGGATATGCTCATCAGTTTTATTCTCACGATACATTCTGCACCACTGTTCAAAGAGTACCGGAGACGCCAGGTAAAGCGCTTCCCTGAATGTATCATCCGCATACAATTCTTCTCCAAAACGCTGCAATTGCTGTAAGTCTTTACAGGCCCCAGCTATCCTGAAGAAATCATCCAGCGAAAATAGCGGCGCCCTTACCACAACTGTAGAAAAAGGACTAAACGGATATGATATATTAGACTTCTTCATTTGCTTCATTTGTGATCAAAAAAAGTTCTTTCAGCATTGAGAGGTGTTCCATCTTCTCCGATGAATCCGTTGATGCATCATGAATGATGAATTCATTGATATCATATGTCTCATGATACAGATGAACAGTATCATACAATTCTTCTACGGATATTACGAGTGTTTTAAAAGCCTCCTTACCCGTACCAGTTACAGCAGTCCTTGCAGCACTGTCTGTATCCTTTATTATTCTTACTGACAACGCCAGGTTCACTTCCGGCAACATTCCATGCCGTTCAGCATATTCTCCACGGTAATGATCAAGTACCGACGCATCCATCTCATTGTCTGCATTACCATGAAACAGTGATTTACAGAAATTCGTTTTGTACTTGACTATATGTGCCAACGATTTAAAAGAGCCGGATAAATACCAGAGCTGCGGAGGCATGCCGCCATAGGGAGGTAATACGATATCCCGTTCAAATAACTCCTCTTCCCTGTGAAACAGATCATGGATCAACTCCAGGTTCTTCCCGAAGTAAGGCGTCCAGTTGGTACGGTTCAATTCCTTATTCAGTAATTGTATGGCATAATCACTATCGGGAACACCCTTTGCAAGTCCCAGGTCTATCCTGTTTCCAAAAAGGCTGTTCAGGAGTTTAAAGTTCATCGCAATAGCATAAGGAGAATATACCGAGATAAGACTGCCTGCTGTACCAATACGGATGCGCTCAGTCATCCCTGCCAATAATGTGAGCAGGATATCGGGGTTACTCCATGCGTTTGTTTTAAAGGGCCGGTGATGTTCGCCGATCCAGAACCGGCTGCATCCCATTTCATCTGCCCTGACCGCATATTGCGTTACTTCTTCCAGTGTCTCCATACTGGTCTTCCCCGCCCTGTAACCAAATTCAAGCATACCGATCCGGATGTTACTCATGAGCTGTATTATTAAGAAAGTAAGAAAAACTTATCCCATGCCTTTAGTTCCGGTTTGAGATAGCCATACACAGCGAGTACTGCTCCTAACCATCCATGCAGAAAAGACAATTTAACTGTTGAAATATCTTCCAGCTGCATGTCCTCCTCCAGTGAGGAGATCGTCCTGTTTATCCAGTGTTCATAGGCATCTGTGAATATTGACTGCCCGGATATTCCGGCTATTCTTGTGTAAAGTTGGGCCACTCCGGCAGCCCCATGACAGAAGTGATAATCCTCTACACCGGTCAGGTCGAAGTTTGTCCGCTGCGTACAGCAGTTACCTATCTCCAGGGCAATATCTTCATAACGGTTATTATCTAATGTCTTTGCAGCCCTTAATAAAAGGAATGTTATACCAAGATCGCTGTTACAATATGCAAGCCTTGTATTCACATGTACCTTTCTCATTCCTGCCGTTTCCTTATAAATATTGTAGGGGAAATTAACTAACGGAGAAATGCCGTTGGCCTGATTACGGAAGGATATTAAATAGTCCAGGCCATCCTCCAGCAGCTTCTTACAATACTCTTTTTCTATGTCCTGTTCATAAAGGTTGAGCAGGATCAGTAAAAAGCCCGGAATGCCGTGAGCAATACCGAAATTACATCCTGTCACATATTCATCATGCACACTGTTATTGAATATATCTGCCTCAGTCCCTTTATTATAAGCTTTTGTAGATAGCAATTGTATAATACGTGTTAAATGGTCCTTCTTTCCTCTTACTTCAAAGTATCTGATGATGCCGAACGCGCCATGGAAGAAGTCAAAGTTTTCATGGTTAATAAAAGTGATGCAGTTCTCGTACATGACATCATCAAGGTCATCCAGCTGCATAAGATATGTTTCATCCAATATGCCTTCATTTATCAGTTCTGTCAGCACAATGCCCAGTCCTGATAATCCATCTGCATACGAAGCATTACGCAGGAACTGCTCGCTACCATCATTGATCTCATCAAAGATGATGGCCAGCATCCTCTCCATTCCGTCAAGGAACTCCTGGTCAGGTGAGAATTTGTAGGAATAGAAATAATACACAAGCAACCCGAGCCTTCCTTTAAAAAGGCCGTTTGTATGGATGATCTCATCCAGATCAGCGGCAGCGATCTTACCGTTAACCTGTTCTACAATATGCGTTGCAGTTGTTCTCATAGTGGATAATTAGCGAAAGTCAGATAATCATAAGGTGCGTCTCCCCTGGAGGCAATCAATGCAGTACCAATGCCACAGATGCCCTGGAGAAAACTTATATGCACCGTCTCTATTTCATTATTGTAAAAAGATTCATATCCGCCCCATTTCGTGTCGAACCTGCCGAAGCCTATTGTTTTCTCCAGCCAGTAATCAGCCGTTTCTTTAAATACAGGCAGCGCGGTCCTGGAGTGCAGATAAGAGAATAAAGTGTACAAACCAGATGATCCGTATAACAGATTAGCATCCTTTATGTGCCGGCCGGCATCATCCCTGTATGCAGCAGCATGTGTCAGAATAGCTATGCCTTCTTCAACAAGCGACGTATCTTTTAATACCTCGCCCGCATAGTAAAATGTATACCCGATCCCTACATCTCCATAACACAGGTTCTGATAATTATATTTCTCAAGAATATTTCCGTCAGTAATGATATTAGGGAATAGTGCAGCGCTCTCGCCAGTGCCTTTATACCTGGCTATGAACCGCAGCGCTTCCCGTATCAATACCTCACATTTTTCCTGTTGTATGCCTTGTTTATAACATCCGGTGAGGAATGCGATCGTTCCCGCTATTCCATGCATGATGCCAAGTTCGATCACTTCTTTGTTCCTGAGAGATGACTGCCAGTACCGGCTGCCATCTTCCGGATGAACATGGGAACAGTCGTTGATCAGTTCAATCAGGGCTTCTAATTGTACACTGACATCCGCCTTTTGCGACAGTCGCTTTAAATAGTAGTTACCGGCCGCAATACCACCTACTACAGGGTCCAGGTCCTTCTGCTCCTGTTTCCACTCTGAAAACTGTGTTATTATAGTATCGAGTTCATCGAGTATTTCAGCGCCGTCTTCTGACTGCTGACCGGTCATGAATAAATACGCATGTCCAAACTCTATGATCTCTCTGAAGAAAATATCACTGGTATATCCGTTATTCAGTTTTTCAACCACCTTCTCCAGGCTCCCGGCTATTAAGCCGGAATGACTGTCGTCTTTAACGAACAAGCAATAGTAATAATAGAAAACAGCCACCCCTGATATTCCGTTAATACCAATGGAATCAAATTTAGTATGATGCTGGTCTATTGAGTGCTTGACCCTGGCTATAACATCGTGACTTTGTACCATAGACGTATGCGGTTTATGAAATCCGGAGAGATAAGGGGGCCAGAAATTGCAATACCGCGAATCTGACAATTTCCGGCCCCTTAAACTTATCGAATCAATGCTTATCGCGTAGTAACAGGATCACTGGTACCGCATGAGTTGTCACGGCAGGAACATTGAGATCCTGAAGAAGAATCAACATCTTTTGAGGTTTTAACACCGCCAATGATATTCTCCATTTGTTTTTCCTGGAGTTTGCTGATCACTTCTTTGTCGAGCTGCAGGCTTTTGCCTAATTTAATTTTCGGGTTCATACGATTTAATTTGAAACGTGGGTACAGTGCTTCCAACATACGCTAGGGAAGCTTTAGCGACGATAACCGGGATTACGATTCAACTGGGAACTCAGGGTCCTTAGGGTTACATGAATTATCACGGCATGAGCAGCTTGATCCTGAAGAAGAATCAACAGCACCTACGGCTTTAACACCACCGATGATGTTTTCCATTTGTTTTTCCTGCAGTTTGCTGATTACTTCTTTGTCTAACTGGAGACTCTTGGTTAATTTGATCTTGGGATTCATAAAAAAAAATTAAAAAATGAAAATTGAAACTTCCAACATACGCTATGGAAGCATTAGCGGACTTGATATCAAGGTCTTTTGAACAGCATATTATCTTGCTACGCCGAATCTTTCTGTTTCAGGATAGCAGCTGTGATGTATGCAGGAACAGTTACGTGAAGGGAAATCAACATCTTCGGCAGATTTAATACCTCCTGTAATATTTTCCATTTGTTTCTCCTGTAGTTTGCTGATTACTTCTTTGTCCAGCTGGAGACTTCTGGTTAACTTAATTTTTGGGTTCATAAAAAAAGATCTAAAAGGTAAAAAAATAAACTCCGGTCCTTATGCTATGGAAACATAGCGATTCATATCACATTCTGGTGAGCATCTTACTCATCGTGCTGTTGCAGGCGGCGGCGGGGGTTCCTGAACACAACTGTGGTGTATGCAGGAACAACTTCTGGAGAGATCAGCACCGATAGCGGCATTGATACCGCCAAGGATGTGCTCCATTTGCTTCTCCTGCAACTTACCAATGACTTCCTTGTCAAATTGAAGGCTTTTAGGCAACTTAATTTTAGGATTCATAAAAAGCGCTAAATATTAGGCAATAGGCTCCCAGCTAACACTATGGAAGCATTAGTGTCGTGCTTATTACAGGCACACGAAACCAGCTTGTACAATGATGAAACAAGATCTTACCGTAATATTTACAACCTGTTTATTTCATCTTCAACACCTGATTTCCGCTCTCTGCGATTCTTTATATTGGAATTACCGAATTTATACTGACACGTGATCCTGAACCCTCTCTCATCGTAATAATTATCTGTATTGATGTAATTGAATTTATTATCTGCTCTCACCCTTGCTGAAGCCAGTATATCTGTGCAGCTCAGCCCCAGTACGAGTGTCTTTCTCAGGAGTAAGGATTTAAAGCCGCATGACAATACATGTAATGGCCGGATGGTATAGAAATTGTCCTGCGAACTATATTGATACTCGAAGTTCAGGTCCGCCAGCAAGGTCCTTTGCTTGTTCAACAGGAAATTATTGTTTGTAACAATGTAAAATGATGGTTGCTCATAACTCAAGGCCCCTCCGCCGTAATAAGAGGATGAGAACTTTGCCAGGAAAGCATTTGCCTGCAGATTTGTTTCCCACCATTTTGTTATGCTCAGATTAAAAGAGCAAGAAATGCCGTACGTGTAAAGCTTTCCCAGGTTATCTCTTTTATAAAACTGCAAATTATTTACCGAATCAAGAAAAGAGGCTTGTCCCAACTGACCGTTAACAAGATTACAGTACGCTGAGAAGTTAAACTTGCCGCCCAGTAAATAATTCACTTCTATATTATCCGCAAAAGACGGCTTTAGAAAAGGATTCCCTTCGCTGTAAGAATATGGCGTGGAATACCACCTGAATGGGTCCATCGCCAGATATCCCGGCCTGTTGATCCTTCTGCTGTAATTGACGCCCAGCTCATTATCACTATCTATTTTATGGTGCAGATAAACGGTAGGGAACAACCTGAAATAATTGTTTTCATTCACCATGTTCAGTACGACAGACTCCCCCTTCGTTTGTGTATACTCTCCACGCAGCCCTATTTGCGCGGTCCACTTATGCCAGGAATAGTTTGCATTAACATATAATGCCTGTGTGCTTTCATTATAAATAAAATGATTATAGCGGGATGAATCAAGGTGATAACTACCCTCATAATAATTCTCTAATCCGCTGCTGCTATTGTTCCTGATACTGTTTATCTTTCCTCCCGCAGAAAAATTAATTCCTGCTACAGGCAGATCAATGTTCAACGTGGCCGAGAATATCTTTATATCCTGGTCCGCGATTGTGCGCTGATCATTCTCATATTTAAGCTGTCCTTCGTTAGTAAACCCTGTCGTCCTGAACTGCCTGTTCCTCGTACTGTTGTAAGTATAATAATTGAGATCAAGATTAAGCTTTTTACCTGTCGAATCGATCGTCCATAGATAGTTAGTATTGATACTTTGATTGTTCCGCTTATTAACTGACATAGCATTCGTCTCCAACATAGAATCCAGCACATGGGCGCCAGGGGCCAGGATGTCCACGTGTATATACTCCCTTATATCCGGCCTGCTGATCCCTCCGGTATATAACACGCCTACGATCATCCGTTTGTTTATATTGTAATCCATACCTGCTGAAGTCTGCAGAAACTTCCTGTAATCTTTTCTGTCCGTCGCCCTCTCCCATATGCCGTCACTAAATTCGCTACGCAGTGATTCGTCTGGTCCGGTAGCTCCTTTCGCCATATTGACCGTGCCAAAAATATTAACGTTCTTCTTCCTGTAATTAAGGCTTCCACCCGCAGAAAAGATGTTATAAGTATGTTGTTCATACGATGCCCTTATACTTCCATTCGTATAATTACCTGTATTTTTCTTTGTTACAATATTGATCAGGCCAGCATTCCCTTCAGCATCATATTTGGCCGGCGGCGTTGTGATCACTTCTATTTTTGAAATATCGGCGGCCGACATGGCCCTCAGCAGATTCAGAAGGTCTTCACCAGACAGTTGCTGTAATCGTTCATTGATCATCACATTCACTGTGCTCTTTCCTATAAGGGAGATATCACTGTTTGTCACGCGCACACCAGGCGTCTTCCTCAATACTTCCAACACATCCGCACCGATTGCGCTTACACTATTCTCAACATTAAAAACAAGCCTGTCGATCTTTCGTTCTATCAATGCTTTCCTGGAAGAAACAACTACTTCCTGCAAACCTGTTGCTGCGTTTTTGGTAACCCATATCTTCATCATCGCTGATCCTTGTTTGACAGGATCAACATGAACAGTAGTATCCTTATATTGAATATGGCTTATACGTAGTAAGTAAGGCATGCCATCGGACACGGAAAAAGAAAAGCGTCCTGATGAATCGCTCAGCGTGATCTTCACCAATGATGTATCTGTCTGTTTAAACAATGCTACAGTAGCATCGCTTATTCCAGATTGCTCTTTATTAATAATAATACCTTCAATGTGCAGGCTTTGCGCGCCGCTGATGCCGGCATAACATACCAGCATCAGGACCGTCAAGAATCTTAATGATGCCATGACCCCGACAATATTTATTGCCAATAATTATTGGAACATAAATCCGTTCCGGACATTAGGATAACCGCTTTTTAAACAAAAGGGAAAGTGTCCTTTGGTACAATATCAAGCTGGATTACAAAGTTTTCTTCTGGGCGTAGTATTGTGTTGTGCTCATTCTTCTTTAGCGATTTGGGTGTTCAATTAGGCGAAGGATGGGTCATAAAATAGTTGCGAATAGTTCCTTCGAGTGACGGATATGAAACTAAATATTTTTTGTTTGAAAACAAAAAAATAATTTTCTGGTCACTACTCAATCATTCATTTATTTTCAATGAGTAATGAGCGTTGGAACATCAAAAGGACAAACGGATTTATAGCTTTTGAACTGTAATCTGATCTGCTGAAAAAAGATGAAACAATGCTAATTCAGACAACAAAAATGATAAACAAAAAGGGAAGCTGGTCATAGCTTCCCTTTTTTATCTGACTATTCTAATGTCTTCTCTCCTTTTACCGTAGCAGCTTCCAGCTGATGCTGATCAAATACTATGATCTCATTCTCTCCTTTCTGCAACCACGGCGCAGGGCAATACAATCTCTTCTGCGGACCGATCTCCCAGTAACGTCCAAGGTTATGTCCGTTTACCCAAACCATACCTTTTTTAAAGTTGGTCATATCCAGGTAAGTATCTCCTGTATTTGCAAGTGTAAATGTACCTTTAAAGAACTCACCCGGTTTTACTTCGGCCGGCTTTGCAGGTTGTAACTGCTGTACGAACTCGCTCTTCACAGGCAGACCAAACACTTCCCAGTTCATCAGCGTCATACCGTTCAACGTTACACGATCAGTGATACCCTTCCGGTCTATCAGCGCCTGTGCGAAATTGATGCGGCCCATACCTTCCACCAGTATTTCCAGTACAGGATCTTTCACGTCAGACTTCGGCAGTTCAATGCTATGTTCACCCAAACGGCGATCGATCTTACCTACATATTTTCCGTTCAGGAACACGGTAGCATAATCATGCAATTCGACAATATCCAGTTTACCGCTCTTATGACCGATAAGTGTTGTTTTATAGACCATGAATCCGTAATCCTGTCCATAAGCCTCAAATGTTTTGGGCTGGACAGATTTCACTGCAGCGGGCAGGTTCTCCCAAATGCTGGTGTATGGTTTCAGGGATATCTCAGGAATAGTGATGGTTGGAATAGCTGCCGGAATAGCAGGCAGTTTCTTCTTACTGTATGACTGGATAGCCTCACGCAATGCAAGGTACTTCTCAGTAACCCCGCCTTGCTCATTTATAGGCGCATCATAGTCGTAAGAGGTCAGATCCGGCTCATACCCCTTACCGCCGGAATTAGCGCCCGCAGTGAAGCCAAAATTGGTTCCTCCGTGGATCACGTATAGATTGAAGGAGCGTTTAGTATCCATCAGGAACTTTACCTCCTTCACAATGCCTGCCTTATCAGGTCTGGCCCATTTCTCACCCCAGTGTGTCAGCCAGCCGGGATAGGACTCACTGCTGAATGAAGGCACATCCGGATTCTGTTTGTTAGCAGCCGCAAAGTCGCCTTCTGAGCTACCGGAATCAAGTCCGATCGCAGCACCCGGTACTGAACCTGCTTCCAGCAATGCCGAAACAGGACCATCGGCCGTATAGAATGGTACATTGATACCGTTCTGTTCCCATAATTCTTTCAGTTTGTACAGATACTGTTTATCATTGCCGAAGCTGCCATATTCATTCTCCACCTGCACCATCAGGATAGGACCGCCATTGGTTACCTGCAGGCCCTTCACCTGTTCAGCCAACGCCTTGATATATCTTTCCGTCGCCGCCATATACCGCGGGTCCATACAACGTACTTTGATGTCCGGAATTCTCAACAGGTAAGGCGGCAAACCACCGAACTCCCATTCAGCACATACGTAAGGTCCGGGGCGTAGCATTACCCACATCCCTTCTGCCTGTACCAGCTTCACGAATTCGACAATGTTCCTGTTCTCTGATGTGAAGTCAAACTTACCCTCTTCCTGTTCGTGGTAGTTCCAGAACACGTAAGCCGCAATGGTATTACAACCCATAGCCTTCGCCATTTGAATGCGGTGTTTCCAGTATTCTTTAGGGATACGCGCAGGATGCATTTCCCCGCTGATGATCTGGTAAGGTTTGCCATCGAGCAGGAAGTCCTTTTTGGCGAGGGCGAAAGAGTGCTTAGACTGGGCGGTTACCGCAGTGGTAAACGCGCACAGCGCTAATGCGCTCATTACAACAATCTTTCTCATTGAGCCTGTAAACTTAAGTGAGCAAGTAAGTTATGAAATGTAGCGGGGATAAGGAAAGGATGGGGAAGATTGTGGGGGGATGAGGGAAAATAGTATGCAAAAAAGCCTGCCGGTCATCACACCAGCAGGCTCGTTATAAACCTCAACAAACTACAGATTACCTTTCTTCAGCTCTTTCACCGCATGATCAACCGCCCTTGCCGTCAGCGCCATATAAGTGATAGATGGGTTCTGACAAGCTGAAGACGCCATACACGCACCGTCCGTAATAAATACGTTCTTCGCAGCATGCACCTGATTCCAGCTATTCAGCACTGAAGTTTTCGGATCACGTCCCATGCGGGCAGTACCCATTTCATGGATACAGTGTCCGGGAGGCGGCATTTCATCGTACGTATTTACATTCTTCAGACCTGCCGCTTCCAGCATTTCCTTTGCACTGGCAGCCATATCCTTCCTCATCGCCAGTTCATTCTCTTTGAAAGAACAGTCGATGTCCAGTGTAGGCAAGCCGTATTTATCTTTTTTATCTTTATTTAAAGTCACCTTGTTTTCATAGTAAGGCAAATGCTCTCCCCATGAGCCAATACCGAACGACCATGTACCGGCTTCGCTCATAGAATCCTTGAACGCCGCGCCTATACCGTCGAAAGAAGTACCACGGTTACGGTCGGCACCACCCTGATAGCCAAAACCACGAACATAATCAGCACGTTTGGTAGCTGCATTCACGTTACGGAAACGCGGAATGTAAATACCGTTTGGCCTGCGCCCGCTGCTGTAATACTGGTCCTGGAAACCATCATATTCACCTCCCGCGCCAACACCAAAGTGGTGGTCCATCAGGTTATGCCCTACCTGCTCACTGTCGTTACCAAAGCCGTTAGGGAAACGATTGGAAACAGAATTCAACAGGATAGATGCAGTGCCTATTGTAGAAGCGTTCAGGAATATAATGTTCGCATAGTACTCAATAGTCTGCATGGTAGTTGAGTCCAGGATCTTTACGCCGGTAGCTTTTCCTTTCTTGTCATCATAGATCACTTCCAGCACTATAGAATCAGGCCGCAGGGTCATATTACCGGTTTTTGCAGCAGCTGGTAATGTTACCCCATTGCTACTGAAATAACCCGTAAAAGGACATCCGCGTGCACACAGATTACGGAACTGGCAGGGCCCTCTGTCGTTATGTTTTTCAGTAACATGGGCCACACGGCCGATCGTCATGATACGGTCGTTGAACTGTTCTTTGATCCGCCCGGCAACATGCTTCTCCAGGCAATTCATTTCCATCGCCTTCAGGAATTTACCATCCGGCAGCTGTGGCAGTCCTTCCGCCTGTCCGCTGATACCGATATACGTTTCCACGTAATCGTACCAGGACTCAATATCTTTGTATCGGATAGGCCAGTCAACACCGAAACCATCTTTGGCATTGGCGCCAAAATCGAGATCACTCCAGCGGTACACCTGACGGCCCCACATAAGGGAACGTCCGCCTACATGATAACCGCGGAGCCAGTTGAAAGGCTTTATCTGATTGTATGGATTCTCTTTGTCGTTTACCCAGAACTGTTGTGTCGCTTCATCAAAAGCATAACACTGACTCTGTATAGGATAATTCTCCTTCTGTTCTAAAGTGTGGTTAAGCCGGTGAGGAAACTCCCACGGCGCTTTCATCGCTGTCGTGTAATCCTTTATATGCTCTACATTATGGCCGCGTTCAAGTACCAGTGTCTTCAGACCTTTTTCGCACAGCTCCTTCGCTGCCCATCCGCCACTGATCCCCGAGCCTACCACAATAGCATCATAGGTATTTTCTTTCTCTGCTCTAATGTTGAGTTGCATAGCCTTAAATTAATCAGGAACCGGTAATTACGATGAGGACAAAACATGTTTATCCGCTGATCGTAACTCCCGGTTCCTGATCTCTATTAAATATTACCTTTCTTCAGTTCTTTTACAGCATAATCCACTGCCCTGGCAGTCATTGCCATATAGGTCAGTGAAGGGTTCACACAAGCTGCAGATGTCATGGACGCACCATCTGTAACAAATACGTTCTTTACAGCATGCATCTGATTCCAGCCATTCAGGATGGAAGTCTTAGGATCACGTCCCATACGGGCAGTCCCCATTTCATGGATCGCCATACCTGGATAGGAACCATTGTCATAGGTCTTGATATCTTTCAGACCTGCTGCTTCCAGCATTTCCGCTGCATCGTTCATCATGTCCTTACGCATCTTCATTTCGTTCTCCTTGAACTCTGCATCGAATTTCAACACTGGCTGGCCCCACTCGTCCTTGATGGAATTGTCAAGTGTTACCTTGTTGTCTTCATATGGCAAACACTCGCCGAAACCACCGAGGCCCATGCTCCAATTGCCTGGTTCAGACAACTGATCTTTAAAGTCTTTACCTACACCCATTTCAGCGATACCACGTGCCCAGCTGCTACGGCTGGCGCCACCCTGGTAACCGAAACCACGGAGATAATCACGCTTGTCACTTCCAATGTTACGGTAACGGGGAATGTAGATCCCGTTCGCACGGCGGCCGAAGAAATACTTATCGTCAAAACCTTCAGCACGGCCGGAAGCGCCCGTACGGAAATGGTGGTCCATCAGGTACTTGCCTAATACTCCGCTATCATTACCCAAACCGTTCGGGAAACGGGTGGAAATAGAGTTCATCAATACAAAGGTGGTACCCAGCGTAGAACCGTTCACGAAGATGATCTTCGCATAATACTCGGTCATTTGCTTACTATGCTTGTCTATCACACGCACGCCGGTAGCTTTACCCAGTTTCTCGTCGTAGATCACGGAGTTTACTATACTGTCCGGTCTCAGTGTCAGATTACCGGTAGCTACTGCAGCCGGCAATGTGGATGACTGTGTGCTGAAATAAGCGCCGAACGGACACCCTCTGCTACACAGGTTACGGAACTGACATTGGGTACGGCCCGGTAATGGCTGTGTAATGTTAGCTACACGCCCCATGGTGATCTTACGGCCCTGGAATGCCTTTTCAACCTTTCCTTTTACGTCTTTCTCTACACAGTTCATTTCCATAGCTGGCATGAACTGACCATCAGGCAGCTGTGGCAAGCCTTCCGCCTGACCACTGATACCGGCAAATTTCTCAACGTAGTCATACCAGGGAGCCAGGTCTTTATAACGGATAGGCCAGTCGACAGCAATACCATCTTTCAGGTTCGCTTCAAAATCAATATCGCTCCAACGGTAAGACTGACGGCCCCACATAATAGATTTACCACCCACGATATCAGGACGGTACCAGTCAAAACGTTTTACCTCATTATATGGACTCTGAGAGTCATTGATCCAGTATTTCTCGTTATGCTCGCTGTATGGATAATCGCGGCTTAATTTAGGATGCGTTTCACGCTGATCAACAGTAAGACGGCCACGATGTTGAAATTCCCACGGATCTTTTGTTGCGGTTTCGTAATCCTTAACGTGCTCTAATTTTTTCCCCCTGTCCAGCATTAATACTTTAAGACCTCTTTCGGTGAGCTCTTTAGCTGCCCAGCCTCCGCTTACGCCCGAGCCAACTACGATTGCATCATACGTGTTCTGCTCCTGAGCTTTCATATTCAGATTCATGGAATTCTTGGTTTTTTGTTGACACTCTTGTTCTTCTCTTGCTTAAAAACTTATACGGCCCAGGCCTTGTCTCCTTTTTTATAAGGGATACAACCTTCGTACTTACCAGGCACCGGTACATAACGCAGCGCTTTCGTAGCACCCGGTTCTGAAGTGAAATAACCGGTCAGGGTCAGTTCTTTCAGGATCTGGAAATAATGGGTAGGTTCTCCTTCCTTCTTATTCTCCCTTTTATTGTAGTCAACACGCTCTTTATCAATGGCTGTCAGCACCGTGTTCTTTTGTTCGTCAGACAGGTCAACGAAAGATTTTTTGAATTGCTTTTCACTCGCCTCATCAACCTTCTTCAAACCATCAAGCACATTTTTCTGGTCCTCCGGTTTATAACAATCATTCAGCATCATTGCGATGAATTCATCTACCTTGGCAGCTTTTGCGCCCGGTGTAGACGTTTCAGGAATAATTGTTTCAGCTATCTCTGCAAGGATCTTCTTGGTCTCAGGCGCCTGTAAGGCATAATTATCAGGGCCTTTCGGGTTACAGCCTTCCAGGGCTGACAACGTGGACGCGGAAATGGCGGTACCCAGCAAAAGGGCAACGTTCCGGATGGCTTCTCTTCTATTCATAATAGTAAATTGATTTGACCTTTCGCCTAAGTTTCGAAAAAAAATTGACTTTTCATAAAAAAATAATCTAACGGAAGGTTAAAATGCCAAAACCGTAAAAAAGTGAAAGGGCGTTCCATCTGAAATGAAACGCCCTTTCTATCCATTTTCGTTGAGAGTTCTACATGATATACTTCCCTTTTTCGTCCACCAGAATAACCGGTAACTTATGATGGGCCTCGAAATAATCGTATGCCCCTTTCAGGTCAGCCCACAGTTTCTCAGCCGTGGCAGTGCTGTCTTTATCCTTTTCCTTCTCCCTCATCGCAAAATTGTTCAGATAGTCCATGGAACGGACATTTCCGAACTTAACAGGAAATACATGCACCGGGATGAAATCCTGTCCCAGGTTCTTGGCGTTTACCGCCAGGATATAGACTTCCTCAATAAAATCATCCGTTAAAGGAATGCAGCCTATTGTCAGGCAACTTCCGTGTATATAGATCTCGCCACCCGGTTTTTTAGGGTCGCTCAGGATCTTATCTGCGAAGTTGGGATAGTTGATCCCCAATGATAAATGATAGTTGCTGTTTGGATTGAAATCGTTGATGTAGTAGAATCCTTCCGGTACCTGCCTGTCCCCTTCCTTCCGTTTAGGGCCCATTTTTCCTGACAGGGTACATACCCGGTATGATTTGAATAACTGAAAAGTATCTGAAATACTATTCTTTACCCAGATCTCCAGTTCACTGTCCAGCTTAAATGATCTCAGAAAGATATATTTGGCCGGATAAGTTAGTCCCTTCTTCTTAAATTCCTCCTTTAACTGCTCTTCCTTGTCCCTGTATGCATATCCTACCTTCGGGAACATTTTCTGGTTATCCAGGAATGATTGCTGCTGGGCCTGCACCTTGCCAATTCCCAGCAGGATTAAAACTGCTAAAACGACCTGCTTCATAGATATTTTAACACAATTTTACAAATTCACGATACTATAAATCTACCTTACGGGAGCATTTCGTGGCGGTTGCGCGTTAAAGGTCCAGTATGCCAGAAAGAAAAGTACCAATGCAATAATAGCGTATATCACTGCTCCTACCTTCCGGTTGGCAAAGCGCAAAATATAGTGGCGCTGGCCCTGGTAGATCAATACCGCTGTTATACTCTGAAAAATCCCACCTAGCGTAAACAGTACCCCTAACAAAGTTTGTACTCTCATAAGAAAACGATCTCTTATGCAAATTATTTTAAATTCCGGAACATTTCCAATACCATGAAAGGGTCAAAAAAAATCAGGAACCGGAGATCGGTGATTTTCTGCTGCTCAAAACACGCCTCCGGAAGGTGTGCTCACCCCCCAAAAAGGGCTGACAGCAGGAATTACTGATCCCTGATTCCTGATATCCAAAAAACAGGCCTTAATTACAGGTTGCCTCTCAATGCCTGCTCTCTCTCGATAGACTCAAATAACGCCTTAAAATTGCCTTTCCCGAAGGATTTAGCCCCTTTACGCTGGATGATCTCAAAGAAAACAGTCGGACGGTCCTCTAACGGCTTGGTAAATATCTGTAACAGATAGCCCTCGTCGTCACGGTCCACCAGGATGCCTAATTGTTTCAACGGCAGCAGGTCTTCATCAATATGTCCTACCCTGTCCAGGAGAGTCGCATAATAGGAATCCGGAACCTTCAGGAACTCAATGCCCCTGTTCTGTAACGCTGTTACCGTCTCAATGATATTGTTGGTTGCGATAGCCACGTGCTGTACCCCTGGACCACGATAGAAATCCAGGTACTCTTCTATCTGGGATTTCTTCTTACCCTCCGCAGGCTCATTGATCGGGAATTTCACACGGCCATTGCCATTGCTCATTACCTTGCTCATCAACGCGGAATATTCTGTAGAAATGTCCTTATCATCAAAAGAAAGCAGGTTACGGAAGCCCATTACTTTCTCA
The DNA here is from genome assembly GCF_003182155.1 of Chitinophaga sp. S165. Classification (GTDB taxonomy): domain Bacteria; phylum Bacteroidota; class Bacteroidia; order Chitinophagales; family Chitinophagaceae; genus Chitinophaga. The sequence continues at coordinate 467,065 of NZ_QGTG01000003.1, read as the reverse complement.
TAAAAATCCACCCAGGTATTCATCTCATTCCAACCCACATTACCCACGCAATGGTCTACATACAATAAACCTGTTTCCGTAGGATTATAGCTGGTTTTCCATTCTTTATATCCTGGCAGGAACGGGCCGTTATAGTTCTTACGTTCAATGAACAGGTGTACGGTATCGCCATAAATGTGAATACCGCTGCGCACGATAGTACCAAACTCGTCTTCTTCTGTTACCGGCTCCAGGTAAGGCTTTGCCCCTCTTTTAACTGTTTCTTCGAAAGCAGAACGGGCATCATCCACCCACAACGCCAGCACTTTCACACCATCTCCGTGCTCCGTAATATGACGCGCGATCTCATTATCAGGATTCAGCGGGGTAGTAAGTACAAACCGCAGCTTATTCTGCACCAGCACATAGGATGCGCGGTCCTTCACTCCTGTTTCCGGACCAGCATAAGCCAGCGACTGGAAACCAAAGGCCGTCTTATAAAAATGGGCGGCCTGTTTGGCATTTCCCACGTAAAACTCAACGTAATCTGTACCATTCAATGGTAAAAAGTCCTGTACATTGGCAGGAACAGCCGAAACGGCGGCATCTGAAGTTGTATGCATGATGGATTGGTTTTAGAAGTTTTGGTGTACGACTATATTTTTTGACTACACGTAATAGAAATGATTGAACAATGCTTCAACGCATTGAAGAAATGACAGGTAGAACCACTGTAAATGGGCGTGGAGAAAAACAGTAAAATAAATGCTAAAAGGAAAACAGAACGCCCGTAAAAGGCAGTATCATACCTGCACTTAGGACAGTGCGGAATCCATAGCCAGCGTCGCCATCAGGAAGTAGTACTTGCTGTGACGCTGATCGGATATTTTATGGTATGTATGCGGATGAAGCATAAATTAGTTGCTAATGCAATATTAGCATTTCGGCATATTAAATCCAAATAATACTAAGTGGGGTAATGTCTCAATTTGAAATTAATCTTCACTTGTAGCCTCCACCCCATATCGTATGGCCGCTTCAAGTACCTGGGTGTTTATGTCTTTCAGATGTCTGAATTTTATGCAATACCCGGTCACACTCGCTTTGCCCAGTTCTTTTCCGCACGTTTGGGCCAGATAGGTTTTATCCTTGATACCAAGTATATAGACAGAGATCCCGGTAGTGTTTGCACTCATACCAATTTGAAAGAACTCCTTCGCCTTTCCATCGGCATATTTAATCGTGTAAGACCCATATCCTATATTGGGATTACTGATCGTTTTACCTTCACTGTTCTTGCCATCCTCGAACCATAATTTGCATGCAGGCAATACCTGAAGTATGAGCATATGCAAGGCTTGCATATCACTGCATTTGGGTTCAGACTGGCTGTTGATATAATTTTGGATCTGTTCCTGTACACTCATAACAGCTACGCAGTTACTTACGAATGAACTTATCGAAATAATCAATGAACCGCTGATTGCCATAATCGGCAGCCCCTTCCTGACGGTGCGCGATCTGACCTTTTTTATTGATGATCACAGTAGTTGGGATAGAGTGGTCTAGCAACTCCCGGGGTATCTGTGTCTCAGCTACATATAACGGCAAACTGTATTTATGCTTTTTCATAAAGGAACTGGCCTTCTTGTAATCACCATCCGTATCAACAGTCAGGAACACTACATTTTTATCATCCTTGAATTTCTCATACAACGTATTGATCGATGGCATTTCCGCACGGCAGGGAGGACACCAGGTTGCCCAGAAATTAATGAATACCACCTTTCCTCTCAGAGATGAAAGCGTGAACGTCTTTCCCTCCCCGTCCGAAAAGGTCACGTCCGGCGCCATTGCACTTTCCGCGCTCACTTCTTCAGGTACGCCAGGCTGGAACAACCCTACTTTCATCAGTCCCTGCATAACGCCCGCTTTTACTGATGGATTCACCAATATCAGCACGAGGAAAAGGGTCATGATCCCCGTTGAAATATTTGATAATGAGAATAATCGTCTCCAGTTCATAATACATTAGCTGTTTACGGCACGAAAGTACAACTTTCGATGCTAACAGCCGAAGCAGCTGTAGGGGCAATAAAGAGGCAGCCCCCCGGACGGAATGCTGCCTCTTTACTAAAGCTTATGCCTTAAATCGTTGTCCATCATCTGTAGCAAGAAAATCTGACGATTCATGATGATCGGTCGACAAACTCACCTGCATCCATTTTTCCATTTCGGCCGTTCTCGCAGCATCACCGCTTTTCAATATGCCGATCGCTTCACTGCCCAGTACAAGATGTAAAGGAGGCTGCTCATCTTCCACCACACGTACCATCGCCAACGCCGCTTTGTCAGGATCACCTACAGCCACATAATCGGCCTGAAAATAACCGGCCAGCCAATCCACTGTCGTTTCATATCCTTCCACTTGTTTCGCGAAGCTCATAGAAGCACCTCCCCAGTCTGTACGGAAACCACCCGGTTCAACACTTGTCACGAAGATGCCTAACGGCGCCACCTCTTTTGCCAGTGCTTCCGTGAAGCCGCTCAATCCGAATTTTGCCGCCTGATACATGGTCAGACCCGCATTCCCAACCCTGCCTCCAACAGAACTGATCTGCAGTATACGGCCGGAACGCTGCTTACGCATGTGAGGCAATACCGCCCTGGTGATCTCAATCGGCGCATACAGGTTTGTTTCCAGCTGACTACGCACTTCTTCGTCCGTAAAGGCTTCCGCCGCTCCCGTAATACCGAATCCTGCGTTATTTACCAATACGTCGATACGTCCGAAATGTGCGATCGCCGCCGCTACCGCAGCATGGATCTGCTGTTGATTATTTACGTCAAGTTTTAACGCCAGCACCTGCCCTGGGTACTGCGCCGCAAGATCGTCCAACTGTGCAGGATTTCTTGCCGTTGCCGCTACCTGCTCTCCCTTTGCTAACACCGCTACTGCCAGGCTGCGTCCCAATCCTCTTGAACTGCCTGTGATAAACCAAATTTTTGCCATAATGTTCTATTTACTTGTGTACAACAAAGGTAGATGCAGACCAGCCCTCGCTGCTTTGTTAAACAGCTCAATTATTGTTTGTTGGGAAGCTCATTGAAAATAATATTATAAGTAAACAAACATTTACTTACTTTTGCTACACAAACAGGAAGTAATAACCTTTCATGAGACCTAAAAACCTGGAAAAAGAAGAGGCCATCCGGACTATCGCCCTGCAGATCATCTCCGAAGAAGGCCTGGAAAACCTGAGTATGCAGAAACTGGCGAAGGCGGCCAACGTCTCTCCCCGCACCATTTACATTAAGTACGAGAATAAGGAAGACTTTCTTATCAAACTGTTTATCGATGAAGTGCTCGGCGCCTACGAAAAAGCAATACTGGAGAAATTCTCTCCCGAGATGGAGTTTGCCGCAGGTGTAAAAAAACTCTGGACAAATGCTTTCCGCTACTTCAAGAATAACAAGCATGCCTTCGCTCTAATGCAATATGGAAAGTCCTCTCCTCTTCTCAATAAAGCATACCAGGAAAGAGATATAAAAGAAGGGGACTATTTCGCACCCGTACACCGCTTCTTTGAATTGAACGCTAAAGCAGGCGTTATCAGAAAGCTCCCGCAGGAAGCATACAGAGCGCTATTATTTGCACCCATGTTCGAATTGATCAACGAATACTTCGACTTCCTCGAACGACCCAAACAGATCATCACTGACAAGCTGTTTGCCGATTGCTGCGATGCAGTTATAAAAGGCATGTTAAAGTAAAAACAGCAACAATAAATCAACAGAAAATGAGTACCATTAAAAACAAGAAGATCGCTATTGTAGGCGGAGGTCCCGGCGGACTTACGCTTGCCAGGATCCTCCAGATGAAAGACGCTGATGTGAAAGTCTACGAAAGAGATCCCGGTAAAGACGCAAGAGCACAAGGCGCTACGCTCGACCTTCACTATGATTCAGGCTTGAGAGCACTACGCGAAGCTGGATTAATGGATGCATTCAAAGCCAATTACCGCCCCGGAGCAGACAGGTTGAGCATTGTCGACAAACACGCAAACGTGCTCATGGAAGACGATGAAAAAGAAACCGGCGCACAGGAACGCTTTCGCCCTGAAATAGACCGTGGCCCATTGAAAAAGATCCTTCTCGATTCTTTACATCCTGACACAGTTATTTGGAACAGTCACTTTACTTCCCTCACACGTGTCGATGATGCCTGCTTACTGACGTTTCAGGATGGCTCCACTGCTATAGCCGATATCGTGATCGCTGCAGATGGCGCTAACTCAAAGATCCGTCCCTACATCACGCCTATCAAACCTTTCTATTCAGGCATCACTATCGTGGAAGGCGCCGTGTATAATTCTGTTGTCGCCAGTCCGAACATTCATCGCCTGTTGAAGAATGGAAAACTCTTCGTTATGGGCGATGATAAAACGCTTATCGTAAGCTCCAAAGGAGATGGTAGCCTCGTATTCTATACCGGCTGTAAAACCGAAGAATCCTGGAGTAGAGATTGCGGTATCAACTTCTCCGATAAAGCCGCAGTATTTAACTGGTTCAAGTCAACGTTCACAGACTGGAACAATATCTGGGATGAGCTCTTTGAAAATGCTTCATCGCACTTTATTCCCCGGCCGCAATTTTGTATGCCCTTAGATCAGACATGGAATGCACTACCGGACCTGACAATGCTGGGCGATGCAGCACACCTCATGCCGCCTTACGCAGGCGAAGGCGTTAACATGGCCATGCTGGACGCTTTGGAATTAGGCCTGTGCCTTACAGATGATGGGTTTCCCGACACACATACTGCTATCGCCGCATACGAACAACAAATGCGTACAAGAGCATCCGCAACAGCTGCTATGACATTGGAATCGACGGCCGCATTACACTCTTCTGATGCCATTCCTTTCCTGATGCAGATCGTCAGTTGATCATCAGAAAGTATTCTTCTTCTCCAGCTCTGGCAATACCTGATCTATACGTTTGGCAAGTTCCGGCAATTTAATCGTGGGCACCGCAGAAAATAAATGATGTAGCTCCTGTAAAGGTAGCCTATGACAAAAATCATCTTCCCAAAAACAAACCGGGCCATCCCTCCTGGAACGACCCGGTTTCTATTTTTCACTGTCCGATTGACCTGTAACCTGCAGCGATTTTATGTGATCAACTGCAGGAATCAGTCATCAATGAAGTGATACGGTACATGTATACAATCCTGAACTGGTACCGAATGCTGACATTGTAGGTTTAAACGAGCTGTACCTGGTACAGCTTATCGTTGATGAATTTTATTTCTTCTGCGCTCAGTTTAATATTGATCGCTCTCGCATTCTGTATTGCCTGCTCCGCATTACGTGCGCCTACCAGCGCTACCGTGATACCAGGTCGTTCAAGTGTCCAGCGGATCACCAACTGAGCCAGCGTTGCACTTTTGCTTTCAGCCATCGGCTTGATCTGATCAAGGAAGGCGTTAATGCGGTTCAGGTTCTCAGGTTGGTAAGCCTTCGTGGCCGGACGGTTATCCCCCTCCCCAAACTGATGTCCTGGTCTCATCTTACCACTCAGGATCCCTCTCTGTAACGGACTGTAAGCAAGAATACCTTTTTTGTTCTCTATGCAGTACGGTACGAGCTCTTTTTCAATCTCTCTTTCTACCATACTGAAAGGCACCTGGTTGGAAGCGAGTTTAACTACCTTGTCAGCTGCTTTCATCTGTTCAACGTTGTAGTTGCTTACACCCGCTTCGCGGATCTTTCCCTGCTCTTTCAAACGTAAAACAGCTTCAAACGTTTCATCGATAGGCGTTGTCACATCAGGCCAGTGGATCTGGTACAGATCAATATAATCTGTGCCCAGTCTTCTGAGACTGTTCTCACACTCCAGGATCACACTTTCCTTGCCGGCGTATTTGTATACATCGATATCTTTTCCGCTGTTGTCTTTGCTCTTGAATGCAAGTGAACCAAGTGCCAGGTCCCAGCGCATCCCGAATTTCGTCATCACCTGGACCTTGCTTCTGTCAAGACCTTTTAATGCCTCTCCTGTCAGTTCCTCACTCAATCCCTGTCCATAAACCGGCGCTGTGTCAATTGAGGTCACACCTTCGTCAACTGATGCATGAATAGCTCTCACAGCATCATTATGCTCCGTTCCTCCCCACATCCAGCCACCGATGGCCCATGCTCCAAATGTAATTGCTGAAACTTTCAGTTCGCTTTCTCCTAATTGCCTGTATTCCATATTAATTGATTTCTGTTTACTTGTCTGTTGTAGGTGGGTATAAAAATATAAATTCCAGTTTAGTAATCTTTACTACGAATAAAAATAGTCTTTGCTACTACTCAGCCCAACTCATCACATACCTTTCATCTTCTATACCGAGTGCATCCTGCGTGATCTGTAAAGGATGGAAGGTATCAACCATTACGGCAAGTTCTTTCGTCTCCTTTGCCCCTATGCTCTTCTGCACTGCACCGGGATGCGGTCCATGCGGAATACCGCCGGGATGTAATGTGATCATTCCCCTCGTAACATTTTTGCGGCTCATGAAATCACCATCTACATAATACAACACCTCATCACTGTCTATATTACTGTGATTATAAGGTGCAGGAATAGATTGCGGATGATAATCAAACAACCTCGGACAAAACGAACATACAACAAAGTTATGTCCTTCAAAAGTCTGATGCACCGGAGGTGGCTGATGTACGCGCCCGGTGATAGGTTCAAAATCATGAATGGAAAATGCAAAAGGATACTCGCAACCATCCCAGCCAACAACATCAAACGGATGATGTGCATAGTGAATAGGATACATCACTCCCTTCTTCTTGATCCGGATCAGGAAATCTCCTGCCTCATCGATCGTCTCAAGGTTCTGCGGCTGCCTGATGTCCCGCTCACAATAAGGCGCATGCTCCAGCAGCTGCCCATACTGGCTGAGATAACGTTTCGGGTAACGAATGGGACTGAATGACTCCACTATGAATAAACGATTGTCTGTTCCCGTAAACTTTATCTGGTAAATAGTACCCCTCGGCACCTGCAGGTAATCGCCATACCCGAAAGACAATTGCCCATATTGTGTATGCAACACACCCGATCCTTCATGTACAAAGATCAGTTCATCAGCATCGGCATTTTTATAAAAATAATCCGTCATGCTCTGCCGGGGCGCGGCAAGGGAGATATGACAATCACTGTTCACCAGCACAGGCTTCCTGCTTTGCAGATAATCATCTTGGGGCTGAATATTAAAGCCCTGGAAACTCCGGTGTTTCAACATCTTCTCTTCCGCTATACGGGGAGCGACGTTATAAGGTTCATCCACCTTCACGATCTCAGTCGGAGGATGACAATGATATAACAAGGTAGAGTTGGACGAAAATCCTTCCGTAGAAAATAGCTGCTCAGAATAAAGCGTGCCATCCGGCTTGCGGAACTGTGTATGACGTTTATGAGGGATATTTCCCAGTTTATGATAATGAGGCATGATGAATGGTTTTTCTGTCTCTTGCCTTGCGGCAGCAGACCTTGGAAATTGAATGACAATTTTATGACAATGATATAGGCAACATAACTACCCTTATCAGTATTCCGTACCGGTATCTGGTACTTAAAAGCCGTAAATTGAAAAAGATGCCTCCGCCGGCGGCGGATAACCAGATCGGGGTGCGGAGTACCGGAATATGTCCTACCGGCTTACAATGCCCTCCAGCAGGAAGCAATACTTCCAGCGGCGCTTGTCTATATGATATGTAAAATTCCGGAAATAAGGCATGAATAACGTGGTTAGAACAAATGTAAGGAAATCAGGGGGAAGATGATCAACTCCACCTCAAAGGCATGGCAAAGGCATGTATAAGGCATGTATAAGGCGTGTATAAGGATCTCTAGGTCCACCTATGCGTCATGTATACGTCGTGTATACTCCCTGTATGCGTCATGTATAAAGCGTACTCCGAGCCTCCCGGATCCCATTCCCCCATGCAACCACTCCCCTGCAACCCTATATCACCTCTTTCCCCTTGAAAATCAGCAAATTTGTCCAGCTCCGCCCGTTACCCGGAATTTTTAACAATTTTCCCTACCAAAATTTAAATAATTTCAAAACTTTGACAATTCATTTGCTAATCCAAAAGTATTTCCAGACTTTTGTTAGCGAAAAGTAAATTATACCCAATAGTGCTACCGATAGTTACATACTTCACTTCTGCTTCTTGCGCCATCTCCGGTGCAAGCATCAGCACTATTACAATTACATCTATTACAACCCCGGTGCGGGGTTAATATTCACATATCATCCAACGACCACCGCCGGTGGTACACCCGAAAAGGGACAGGACTTTTTACGTATCAACATCTTCAGACATGCAAGTATTAAAATTCGGCGGAACTTCCATGGGAAGCGCCCAATCCATAGAACAGGTTTGTAATATCATACAGCATAAAAAACCGAATGGGCGTTTTACCATTGTTGCCTCCGCCATGAGTGGCATTACCGATAAGCTGATCCAGTGCGGACAGCTCGCCGGACAAGGACAGGAACAATACAGGAACGTATTACAGGAGATCGAAAATAAACACCTGGATACCATCCGCACCCTTTTCCCTATCACTGTACAAAGTGGTATCATCAGCCAGGTAAAGAAGCGGTTAAACACCCTCGAGATCCTCTGTGATGGTATCTTCCAGGTAGGAGAACTTAGTGCACGGTCGCTGGATAAGATCATGAGCTTCGGAGAACTTCTCTCCTCCTACCTCCTCGCGGAAAAACTGAAGTCCAGCGGACTGAATGCCGCATGGAAAGATAGCCGCGAACTGATCGTTACTGATAATAATTTTGGCAACGCAGCAGTCAACTTCCTGGCTACAAACCATCAGACTGCACAGTATTACCAACAGCAGAACGCCGATTTCGTGGTACTTCCCGGCTTCGTAGCAGCTACTACTGATGGTGAAACTACTACCCTCGGCCGTGGTGGTTCCGATTATACCGCTGCCATCATCGCTGCTGCCCTGCATGCAGAAGTGCTGGATATATGGACCGACGTGAGTGGTATGATGACTGCCGATCCCCGTATGGTTTCACAGGCCATTCCTATCCCACATATCTCTTATGAAGAGGCGATGGAACTTTCCCACTTCGGTGCTAAAGTGATCTACCCTCCTACCATCCAGCCGGTAATGGATAAACGCATTCCTATCTGGATCAAAAACACTTTTGCGCCAGACGATTATGGTACCCTCATCCATACACAGGATGGCGATATCCGCACCTATCCCGTAACAGGGATTAGCGGTATCCAGAAAATAGCGCTGCTCACCCTGGAAGGTAGCGGCATGGTGGGTATCCCAGGTTTCTCCAAACGACTGTTCGAAGCCTTGCTGAGTGAACGCGTTAACGTGATCCTCATCACGCAAAGCTCTTCCGAGCACTCTATCACCGTAGGTATCCATGAACCGGACATGCTGAAGGCTAAGACAGCAGTCGACAGTGAATTCTCTCAGGAGATCCTGGAAAAGCGTATAGAACCGCTCATCGTGGAAAGAGATATGAGCATCGTTGCAGTTGTGGGCGATAAGATGAAAAACCATCACGGTACCAGCGGTAAACTCTTTGCCGCACTGGGTCGTAATGGTGTGAACATCCGCGCCATCGCGCAAGGCTCTACCGAAAAGAATATCTCTGTTGTGATCAATAAGGGAGATGTCAAGAAAGCACTGAACGTGATACATGAAGCATTCTTCGAAGAACCGTTGAAACAGGTGAACGTATTCATTGCAGGTGTTGGTAATGTAGGTAGCAAACTGATAGAACAGCTACAACAGCAACATAAATACCTGATGAATGAACTCGGCCTGCACGTACGTGTAGCGGGTGTTGCCAACAGTAAGAAGATGGCGTTCGGTCATGAAGCGATCCATCTTGCTGAATGGAAGTCTGTTCTCGAAGGTGGTGAACCTTCTGATATGGTAGCCTTCGCACAAAAGATAAAATCACTCAACCTGCGTAACAGCGTATTTGTTGATAATACCGCCAGCAAGGAAGTAGCGGCCACCTATGGAGAGTTCCTCCAGCATGGTATTTCCGTGGTAACCTGTAATAAGATCGCCTGCTCTTCAGACTATGAATATTATAAGAGCCTGAAAGACCTGGCCCGTAAATACAATGCATCTTTCCTTTTTGAAACCAACGTTGGCGCAGGTTTACCGGTAATCAATACACTGAATGACCTGATCCGCAGTGGCGATAAAGTAAACAGCATTGAAGCAGTGTTGAGTGGTAGTCTCAATTTCGTATTCAACAATTTCGTTAACGGCGCCAGCTTCCGCGAAGTAGTGAAAGCCGCACAGGACGAAGGTTACACGGAACCAGATCCACGTATAGATCTCAGCGGTGTAGACGTGATGCGTAAGATCCTGATCCTCGCACGCGAAAGCGGTGCTAAGATGGAACTGGGTGATATCACCAACCATTCCTTCCTGCCAGTAGAAGCACTGGAAGCTCCTTCTGTGGATGCTTTCTATGAGCAGCTGGACGTGCACAAAGGTCATTTCCTCGCACTCCGTGAAAAGGCGGATGCGGAAGGTAAACGCCTGAAGTTCGTAGCCCGCTATGAAAATGGAAAGGCCTCCGTTGGATTACAATCCATCGCTCCCGATCATCCGTTCTTCAAACTCGAAGGAAAAGACAATATCGTACTCTATACCACCAACCGCTATGCGGAACAACCACTGATCGTAAAAGGCGCCGGTGCGGGGGCAGATGTAACGGCTTCCGGTATATTTGCTGATATCATCAGATCAGCCAGATAAACCGTATATCAGTATATATACCTTAAATTTCGAACTCCTCATGGGAAATGACTATATAAAAGTATTCGCCCCCGCTACTGTTGCCAACGTAGCCTGTGGCTTTGATGTGATAGGACTGGCCATGGATGCTCCCGGCGATGAAATGATCATGCGGAAGAGTGATAAACCAGGCGTTACCATTACAGCCGTACATGGCGCCAACCTTTCTACCGATCCTGCCCAAAACGTATGCGGTGTAGCCATCCAGGCATTGCTGCAAAAGTATGGACAACCTGATGCCGGTATAGAACTGGAACTATTCAAGAATATTCCTCCCGGCAGCGGTATCGGCTCTTCTGCTGCCAGTTCAGCCGGCGCCGTAGTAGGCGCAAATCATTTGCTGGGCAATCCTTTTACACCTAAACAGCTCGTACGCTTTGCTATGGAAGGCGAAAGACTGGCCAGTGGCGCTGCCCACGCCGACAACGTAGCTCCTGCTATACTGGGCGGCTTTACGCTTGTTCGTAGTTACAAGCCGCTTGATATTACCGGCCTGCATACGCCGTCAGAGTTGTGGGTGACCGTTATCCATCCGCAGATAGAAGTGAAAACTTCCGATGCCCGTGAGATCCTCAAACAAAAGGTGCTGATGACAGATGCCATCCGTCAGTGGGGAAACGTAGGCGCTCTTGTTGCCGGCCTTTACCAGGAAAATTATGACCTGATCAGCCGCTCATTAGAAGACGCTATCGTTGAACCTGTACGCGCCATACTCATTCCAGCGTTCTTTGAACTGAAAGTGAAATGTAAGGAAGCTGGTGCACTAGGTGGAGGTATCTCCGGCTCCGGACCATCCGTCTTCATGCTGAGCAGAGGCGAAGAAAATGCCCGTAAGGTGGCCGCTATGATGGATACCGTGTATGCGCCGCTGGGCGTGGACTACAAGATCCATGTATCGAAAATAAATACGGAAGGTGTGAAAATTACAAAAGTGTAAAGTCTAATGAAATATTTCAGTCTACAGAATAAACAACATGTTGTCTCTTTCGAGGATGCAGTAGTACAGGGGCTCGCACCGGATAAAGGTTTATACTTCCCGGAACGTATCCCCGCTTTTGAAAAGGATTTTATCGATAACATCGAAAAACATAATGACCTCGATATTGCCTACACTGCCATCAGGCCGTTCGTAGGTGACGAGATCCCGGAAGCTACGCTGCGCCAGATCATTGCAGATACGCTTAGCTTTCCTTTCCCCGTACAACAGGTGGCTGGCAACATCTATGCATTGGAACTGTTTCATGGTCCTACGCTTGCTTTCAAGGACGTAGGCGCCCGCTTCATGGCTGGTTGCCTCGGCTACTTCAGACGGAATGATACCCGTCCGGTAACCGTCCTCGTTGCTACCTCCGGCGATACCGGCGGTGCAGTGGCCCACGGCTTCTATAATGTACCCGGCGTACGTGTGGTGATCCTCTACCCTTCCGGTAAGGTCAGCACCCTACAGGAAAAACAACTGACCACCCTGAATGGTAATATCACAGCGCTTGAAATAGCCGGCACTTTCGACGACTGTCAGCGCATGGTGAAAACCGCTTTCCTGGATGCGGAACTACAGGCCCATTGCCTGCTCACCAGCGCTAACTCTATTAACGTAGCTCGTTGGCTACCGCAGATGTTCTACTACCTTTTAGCCTGGAAACAGTTGAAAACAACCTATCCCAATGTTGTTTTCTCCGTGCCCAGTGGCAACTTTGGTAATATCTGCGCCGGTATGATGGCAGCTGCTATGGGTTTACCCGTAAAACATTTTGTAGCCAGCACCAACGTCAATGATACCGTTCCACGGTTCATGCAAACAGGCCAGTATACTCCAGGACAAGCAACACCGACCCTTTCCAATGCCATGGACGTAGCAGATCCCAGCAACTTTGTCCGCATCCTGGAACTGTTCGCCAACAGCCTGCCTGCCCTGAAAGAGAAGCTTACTTCCATCTCTTTCGACGACAAGGCTACAGCTGCCACAATGGAACAGGTATGGGCAGCGCACCAGTATATGCTGGACCCTCACGGTGCTGTAGGGTATCTCGGTCTGCAACAATACCTCCAGCAAACAGCCGCCGGTAAAGACGTAGCAGGTGTATTCCTGGAAACTGCCCATCCGGTTAAATTTGCCGACACCGCCCCTGCCTCCCTGCAGGAAAAGATCGTTACCCCCGAAAGAGTACTATCCCTGTACGATCTCGAAAAGAAAGCCGTACAGCTGCCTAACGACTATAACGCACTGAAAGATTGGCTGACCGCCAATTGATCCGGCATGCAACCATACAAATGGCCGCCCCTTAAAAAGGGCGGCTATTTTTTTTAAATACCGCACTCCCTTTCCCCTAACTCCAAAACATCGAGCATTTTTTATATTATTGTCTTATGAAATACCTGTTTCTTTTATCACTGTCCATTCCCTTTTTCTTTTCCTGCCAATCTGGTAAAACGGAAGAGCAGACTAATCATACCGATGCCGACTCGGCCCTCTATGCGCCGCTCGTATTGCCATTAACAGACTCGATCACACAATTCCCGGACAACGAAGCCCTCTACTTCCGAAGGGCCCTGCTCCTTTTCAATACCGATCCGGCACTGGCTCAAAAAGACTTTGAAAAGGCTGCACAACTGAAACCGGATGTGACCGACTTCTGGGCAGGCGCCGGCGAAGCAGCCCTGGTGGTAAAAGACTATCCCCGTTCAATTGCTCACTTTGAAAGAGCCCTGCAAACGGCTCCGGGGTACCCTTACCTGCAATACCAGCTGGCCACGGCCATGATCGAAAACAAGCAGTATAAGTCGGCAGACAGTGTCGCCAGCATCTTAGGCCAGTCGTCCGGTACGCACGATAAAGCCTTCTACCTGAAAGCCCGCATTGCCGAAGACAATAAGGACACCACCCTCGCTATCAGTCATCTGACCACTGCCATCGATAAAGCCGGTTTACAAAGCGATTACAGCGCCGTAATGGAGCTGGGCGATCTCCTGCTCGTCCGTCGTTCACCTGCCGCTGTTAAGTACTATAAACTGGCTGCACGCCTCGATTCTGTGAACTCTGAGCCCCTCATCTCCCTGGCGCAATACTACGAGATGACCGGCAACTATGCAGAAGCAGTAACCACCTATAACAACAGCATCACTACCGATCCTGACGATGAAAGGGCTTACCTCGCTTTGGGAAGGATCAATATGAAGAAAAAGGACATCAAAGAAGCCTTTCGCTACTTCGACCTGGCCGCCAAAGCATCCCCTGCCAATGCGGAAGCCTACTATTACCGCGCACAGTGTTATGAAAGCCTGGGCCGTAAAGAAGATGCCATAGACGACTATGTAAAGGCACTTACCTTCAAAAAAGATTATCCGGAAGCTAAAGCTGCATTGGACAAACTAAAGAAATAACAGCTATATTCGTAACCGACTAAAATGCATTGCATTAACTAATTATTAAACGCGTGGCTTTGGAAAATAGAAACACATTTGTCGCACCGTCATTACTGGCATCCAACTTCCTTGAATTAGGTAAGGAAGTAGAAATGTTAAATCGCAGTGAGGCTGACTGGTTGCACCTGGATGTAATGGATGGCAGATTCGTACCTAATATCAGTTACGGACTCCCCGTAATTGCACACATAAAAAAAGCAGCTAAAAAGACCTGTGATGTGCACCTCATGATAGAAGAACCGGAGAAATATGTTGAGGACTTTAAAAAGGCCGGAGCAGATATTCTCACCGTTCACTATGAAGCATGTCCGCATCTGCACAGGAACATACAACTGATCAAAGGACTGGGCATGAAAGCCGGTGTTGCACTAAATCCGCATACACCCGTGCACCTGCTGGAGAACATCATTAACGATATTGACCTCATTCTGATCATGAGCGTTAATCCTGGTTTCGGCGGACAAAGCTTCATTCCTAAAAGTTATGAAAAGATCCGCCAGGCAAGAGAGATGATCAATCACTATAAAGCACATGCTTTAATTGAAGTAGATGGTGGGGTAACGGTGGAAAATGCAGGCAGCATCCTCGATGCAGGCGCTAATGTATTGGTAGCAGGTAGCAATATCTTCTCTGCAAAAGATCCAGAAGCAGTGATCAGCGCATTGAAACATGCATAAGTAAATTCTGTGTTCCAACACATACTATAAGAAAATGCAAGAGGGTTATACTGATGTCAGTATAACCCTCTTTACTAATAATATAACGCTGTTATCAGCTCGCCTGTAACTTGGTAATGATCTCGCTGGACAATGGCTTGGTCAGATACCCTTTTACGAAAGAGTAATTATCTACTTTCTTACGGTCCTTATCATCGATAGATGACGTCAGCACAAAGATGCCGATCTGTTTTGCAAGATCTTTGTAAAAGCCGGCATAATCGTTCAGGAAATCCCATCCGTCCATTACTGGCATATTCAGATCAAGTAAGATCAGATCAGGCAATTGCTCCGGATCGAAAGAATTTTGGCGTAGGTAATCCAACACGTCCTGTGCATCAGAAAAAGCCCTCACATTCTCTCCAATACCCTGTCGTTTGATCATAATGTTCGCGATCTGCTGATGAATCGGATCATCATCTACGATAAAAATCATGTTGTGCAATTGCATACAGGGATTTATTCTGTTTTAAAGGTAATAATAAATTTCGTACCCTGACCCGGTGTACTCTCTGCCCGGATGCTTCCGCCCATTGCCTCCACCTGCGTTTTTGTAATGAACAGGCCGATCCCTTTCGCATCTTTATTCTTATGAAACGTTTTCCTGAAACCGAACAGCTTATGACCAAAGCGTTCCATATCAATCCCAAGACCGTTATCTTCGGCAGTCAGTATCATATACCCATTCTCCAGCCAGCTGCTGAGATGCAGACGGGGCCGGTGTTCCAGCGTACGATAACGGATGGCATTGGTGACCAGGTTCTGCAGGATACTGTCCAGGTAAAGTCGTGGAAACTCCAGCATAGGCGCATGCTCAAAATTGGTGGTCAGCTCAATACCGCTCTTTTCTATATCTGCAAATAAAACGTCTTTCACATACTGCAGACGTTCGGAAAGCATAAGTGGTTCCGTTTCAACGTCAACATTTTTTCTGATCTGTACAACGTCTACCAGGTCGTTCAGCGTCTCATCGATCTTAAATATTACTTCCTGTAGTAAGGCAAGGTACTGCTGCCTTTCAGAAACTGATACCGAATCATTGTGCATCTGCATCAGGGCTTTCAGATTGGCAATAGGCGCCCGCAGGTTATGCGAAGTGATATGCGCAAAGTCTTCCAGCTGCTGATTCTGGTTCACCAGGCTCTTGTTCAGCTTATTCAGTTGTTTATTCGCGCGGAACAAGTCCTTCTGCATATTACGGCTATCCGTAATATCGCGGATAAAAACAGACACAGTACCATCCCTCATAGGAGTGATCAGGAACTCATACCATTTATAGCGGCGGGGAAAATAACTGCTGAAAGATGAAGAGACACAGTCTGCCAGCGCCGCAGAAAAGCGGGCTTTGAAAGGCGTGGCATGTCCCAGTTCCGGCATGATATCAAAGATATTCTCTCCCTCCATGATCTGCCTGCCGGCCATCTGTTCTGCCTTGCGGTTAGCAAATGAAAGCGTCCCGTCTTTTTCCATGGTGGCATACCCCATGTCAACAGCATCAAAGAAAAGATGCAGCTGTTCCGTATTTCGCTGCAACAGGTTCCGCATCTGCTGTTCCTGCTTCTTGTCTGTAATATCATTCACCAGTACAGCAACGATCTGCTGTTTATCTACCGGATCCCGTAATGGAAACAGCGTGAGGTCCAGCCAAACTTCCCGGCTCTGCGCTGTCCAGCGGCTGTCCTTCGAGAAATCCAGTTGCTTCTCCACGCGGATCACCTTATTGTCGGCCATCACATGCATGAAGAGCTCATCCAGTCCGTACAGGCGCGAGAAAGGATCGCTCATGATGTTGAAGGGTGCCTCGCCTTCGTCGTAATCATACTGAAAGAATTCCCGTTGCGTATGATTAATGCGGCGCACAAAGCCGAAATGATCAAATTGTATATAACCGATAGGCAGGTGTTCAATGATCAGGTCCAGCAGGCGGGCACTTTTCTCCAGCCGTCTGAAGGCGAGCTGTTTATCCGTAATGTCCTGCATCATGAGCTGTAAAGTCTTAATAGCCCCCTGCTCATCCATCACCGCAAAAACCGTCGCATCATAATAAGAAGGCAGTATCCTGATCACCCCGTTAGTGGAATGCTCGCGGTAGCCAAGTAAAATTTCTTTTTTGGCAGATGCTTTGGTAGACAGCACCTCTTCAAACAACTCGCAAAGACCGGTCTCCTGGAAAACCGGCTCATCGAAAAGGTTGTAGCCGGGCCTTGACAGTGCAGGATCGATTTCTTCCCAGATGTTTTGCTGCAGGCCATTAGCACAGCAATGAATACCTTCCGCCGTAAACTGTTGTAAGCCGCAGGGAAGCGCCTGCAATAGAGAATAACTGTCCACAACCGGGCGAAGGTTTGTGATGTCTGTGCCCGACAGCAGAAAGTGTTCTCCCACAACTGTCAGTTGCCATTTTACCCACTGGTGGGTATGGCAATACATATCCACACAGGCGTTTCTGCCCATAACATGCAGGTGACACAGCATGGGCCAGTAAACCCCTGCCAGCTTCCCTATAACATCATCAAAATGCAAACTACTTACATTTGCTGCCCGGTGAAATTCCCCCTCCGGAATCTGCAGCCATCCTGCCGCCCCCTTGTTGACATATAGCAGGTTACCGTGCAGATCCAGTAATAGCGCAGGAATGACCTTTGTCAGCGCATTACCCATTATGGCATTCATCATAAAATCCCGAACGATAATCCCTTTAAAAATACTCAATATATGATTAAAAATACCTATTCTTTATAACTATCTGCCAGCGCAACAGCCATTTGTATTATTTAAGCATGTAATTTTGCGTTTTTCCACAATGTGGATTTCCCTTTTTCGGCAAGTGTGAAAGGATAAATATCTTTGGACAAAACACGCAAATCGGCACAAATAAAAACAGGCATGATGTATCCATTCTCATGACACAGAAAGATGACAACCGGTCACACAGGGACTACTAATTTTCTGCAGTTCTTGCTTTGGCTTGGTTATTGCCGCTGCTGGTAGGGCTGCTGCTCTTCCTCATACCGGAAATACTGCCAACGCAGAAAAAGTGGGGCCATCAATAAACAAGGTTATAAACTATAGGTTTCTTAATGTAAGGTGTTTAAGGTATATTGCCTCCAGCACCTTATATACAGATACCTCAAACGTTCTAAATAAGAAATCACTTGACAGAATCAATTATCAGCTTAGATAGCATTAACCCTATCGAGTTCTTCGGAGTTAACAATGGAAAACTTGATCTGCTAAAGAAGAAATTTCCACTGTTAAAGATCCTCTCCCGCGGTACACAGCTCAAGCTTTCCGGCGCTCCGGAAGAAGTAGCTACCGCACAGGAAAAAATCGGACAAATCATTTCCTACCTCGAACGTAACGGTAATCTCAGCGAAAACTACTTCGAACAGATCCTTGGCGATGAGGAAAAGGTAGACAATTTCAAAGACCGTAATTCCAACGAAATACTGGTTTTTGGTCCTAACGGACGCAACGTGAAAGCCAGAACAGCCAATCAGAAGAAAATGGTAGCGCTGGCCGACAAGAACGACATCATTTTCGCCATAGGCCCTGCCGGTACCGGTAAAACTTATACCGCCGTAGCGCTGGCCGTACGAGCCCTTAAGAATAAGGCTGTCAGAAAGATCATCCTGACACGCCCGGCCGTAGAAGCAGGTGAAAACCTCGGTTTTCTACCCGGCGACCTGAAAGAAAAGATCGATCCATACCTGCGCCCATTATATGACGCCCTGGATGATATGATCCCCGCAGATAAGCTTAGCTATTTCATGACCAACCGTGTTATCGAGATCGCACCACTGGCGTATATGCGCGGACGTACACTGGACAATGCTTTTATCATCCTTGATGAAGCGCAGAACGCAACCGACCTTCAGCTGAAAATGTTCCTGACACGTATCGGTTCTTCCGCAAAAGCCATTATCACAGGAGATCTTACCCAGATAGACCTTCCTAAAAATCAGAAGTCCGGATTGGAAAAGGCTACCCGCATCCTCCGCCATGTAGACGGTATCGGTTACCTCCAGCTGGATGAAGAAGATGTGGTAAGACACAGGCTGGTAAAAGCCATCATACGTGCTTATGATGCGGCAAAGGAACGGGAAGAGCACTGATAATTAACACTTCCTTAACAGTGTTTTAAGTATGTTCACGCCTTAAAACGTAAACTGTTAAAAGTATTCCTTGCCTATACCGGTTTACAACAAGGAAACCAACAATTTTCAAAAAAAGGTCCGGATCTTTAAAAATCACAACCCGCAGCACTAGCTGCTCTTTGTAATTTTCCACTTTCCACCTATTTTTGTTAACTGTATTATAATAGAACATTTGCATGACCAGTTATCTGCGTATCCTCACCTTGGTATTATTTTTCGGTACTGTATTCAGCAGTTGCAAGAAACGCGCTTCCCCGCAGGAAGTAGCGCTCAACTTTATGCATGCGATACAGGACTCGAACTTTGACCTGGCCCGGGACTACGCTACCAAGGAATCGCAACAGGTAATACAGCTCTACTCCTTCTTCGATGCCCGCCGTAACGATTCAGAGCGGGATAAGATCAAGAAAGCCGGGATTAAGGTTATAGAGACAGAAGAAAACGGCGATAAAGCAACTGTTACCGTATTGAACTCTTCCTCTAAACAAAAGGAAAGACTGCAGCTCGTAAAAGAAAATGGCCGCTGGAAAATATCTCTCACATTCGAAAGTATTATTCCAAACTATCTGCCTCCGGCAAGCGCACCATTGGATTCTGTCGATATGCTGCCTCAGGATACAACAGCTCCGCTCCCAGTTAATTAAAATATTATAAATACTCTTATCTGTATAATTTTGTATCTATTACGAAATTACAGTTGAGTTCCTTATTTTTGCCTCGCGCCAGCATTTTTATTCTAAATTCCACATTAGCATACGGTAAAACAGTTGCCAGGGTCCCGAAGAAAGACTTTGCGCCGTTATATCTTTGCAATGCGGAATAGATGCAGGGGCACCAAATTATAACAAACGAAAAAACAAAGTAGAAGATGACGACGAACAATCCCTGGCATTCAGTCAGCACAGGATCAGAAGCGCCTAACATAGTGAATGCTATTATTGAAATTCCTAAAGGCTGTCGCGCTAAATATGAACTGGACAAAGAAAGCGGCCTGCTAAAGCTCGACAGGGTACTGTATTCTTCCGTATACTACCCGGCTAACTATGGTTTTATTCCAAAAACCTACTGTGATGACCATGACCCGCTGGATATCCTCATCCTCTCCCAGGTTGACGTTGTTCCTATGTGTATCATGGAAGCAAAAGTGATCGGTGTAATGCAGATGATCGATAGTGGTGAAGCTGATGACAAGATCATCGCTGTAGCTGCAAACGATATGAGCGTTGCCCACATCAACGATATCACAGAATTACCTCCGCACTTCACGGCAGAAATCCGTCACTTCTTCGAAGAATATAAGAGACTGGAGCACAAAACCGTAAAAGTAGCCGAGTTCCAGAACAAAGCCGTTGCAGAACGTATCATACTGGAAAGCATCGAGTTCTACAACAAGACTTTCGGTGACAAATAACTAAGAGGAACGGCATCATGCCATCCTTTAAAAAGAACATCCCATAGCTCAGTAATATTATTACCGCTATGGGATGTTCTTTTTATATCATTATCTGGCTGGCAGTTGAATATCACCACCTACGCCACTACCTCATATCCGCCTAAAATACCCGCTTGATGATCCGCAGCTTATGCGTTCTTACACCGGTATCAATGTTAGTAATGCCCTGGTTGTCAATAGGGTCTACCCTTACCTTTCCCGACGAGTGAATGATCTCATGATCGTTCAGCAGGATGCCTACATGCACGAAACGCCCTTCCGGGTTGTCAAAGAATGCCAGATCTCCCAGCCTCGCCTCTTGCAGAAAGTCGACGGTTACACCCTGTGTCGCCTGCTGGTAAGTATCCCTTAACAGGTCTATACCCAATGTTCTGTATACCGTTTGCACGAATCCTGAACAATCCACGCCAAATACCGATTTGCCACCCCACAGGTATGCCGTGTTCAGATAATGGAAAGCAGCTGCTGTAAGGGCCGCAGTATCTACCGCATCTCCATTCCCCCGCTTAACTGGCTGCTCCTCAAACTGTACCTTTACCTTTCCCCAGTTTGTAACATGCTCCGCTCCTTTCACGGCGCATCCGAAAGGCACATGCATCTGTTTGCCATTCAGTTGCACACTGTTCACCCAACCTGCAGTATAATGCGTATACGGGGCATTGAACAACTCCTCGTCAATGATTTCCAGATGATTAAAAGTAGCCCAACCTTCATACGCGTCAAACTGGCATTTTACTCTTACCCAACCATCAGTTCCGGTCGTAATAATTTCACTGCATTCCCCCCACAAGGCTTGTGAGATAATTTCACTTTTATGAGATGGTTCCGCCCGTAATGGCATGACTGGAACAACGGTAATTGCGTATGGCATATTAATTGTCTAAAATAATTATATGTCAAAAGACAACAAAATGAACATTTTTGTCTTTTATATGTAAATATAGGTAACACTATGCTACAGCAGCTAACTAATTTATCAGATAAAGAATTGATTTCCCGGGCAAGAAAATTGAAGGACCAGGAAGCGGAAGGTGTACTCATGGAAAGATACAGCCACCTTATGGTTGCCGTTTGTTTACCCTATCTCAATAACGGTCCCGCTACTACTCCCGAAGAAGTCTATCCCGCTTTGCTTCAGAAACTCAGCGCCAGTTTAAGGACCCAAACGATCCCGAAAGCCAATGAATGGATCCATTATACTATCAGGGCACAACAAGCTCAGACAGAAAAGAATAGTCCATTTTTTCCCAGTACGGAATCTAGGGAACAGCAACAGATGGAAAACAAAGTAGAGAAAGCCGCTACCAACCTCAAAGAACAACAACTGCTGGCAGCAACAATGGAAGAAGCATTGCAGAAGTTGCCCGCGGAAGAACAATATTTTCTGAAAGAATTCTACCTTCATGCTAAGTCTTTTGCAGAACTGGCAGCAACAAAAAAGTATACTATTGAAAAAACAAGGCAGATTCTACAGCAAGCAAAGCAAAAAATGGCTTCCTTATTGATGCATGAAACCTATGAGTAACTTGGAAAACAATGAAAAAATACTGAAGATCTTCAGTAACATTCGCTGTCTGAACAGGGACCAGCTTCCC
Source organism: Chitinophaga sp. S165 (assembly GCF_003182155.1). Lineage (GTDB taxonomy): Bacteria > Bacteroidota > Bacteroidia > Chitinophagales > Chitinophagaceae > Chitinophaga. Next base: position 444,864 of record NZ_QGTG01000003.1, on the reverse strand, counting down.
CGTTACCTGGATGGTCGTCTGACAGATGTTGAAAAACACCTGGTGGAACAGCATCTTGTTGACTGTAATCTCTGTTTCGATGCATTGCAGGTACTCCAGCAACAACAGTACAGGGAAAAATACCAGCCACTGGCCACAAGTATGCAACAATACATCCGTAACAGTATTAAACGGATCTCCCAGGTGCATAAAGTGGAACGCTACCAACGCCAGGAGCAGAAAAAAGAAAGTTTCCTCATCTATTTCTGGGTTGTGGCAGCTATTGCCATCAGCGCAGGTGTAATATATCTCGTACAGCAACAGGGCAAACTGAAATCGCCTGTTTCCAAAGCCATTGCAAGTAATGCAGACCTTCCTGCTGCAAAGTCGGAAAATCCGCCTTTACAGGCAGCCGTAGTCACGCCGGTACCGGCCGAAGAAGCGCCTGTACTAAAAACAGCGCAGCCTCCCGCAACTACACCTGCAGCACCGGCTGCTACACCACCTAAACCTGTAGTGAAAACGGACTCCGTAAAGGCAGCAGTTAAACCACCTGCAGCAGCGCCTGTTACTAAAGATAGTGCTAAGAAGCTTCCTCCGCCACCATCCAAACCGGCAGAAGCCAAAGAAACGACCCGGGTGGCCGTAGTACATAAGGATACGCCTGCCGTTGTTAAGAAAACGGAAGACAAACCGGCGCCGGTTAAAAAGGAAAAGGAAAAAGAAGATGTTCCGGAAAAGAAAACTGCTGAAGCTTCCGGTACAGACGAATTTCTCTATAAAGCAGCACAGGTATACCATCAGCAGGGAGACCTGAATGAGGCTATCTCCCGTTATAAACACCTTGCCGAAAGCCCGGGTAAATACGGAGAACTGTCCCGGTACCAGCTGGCTGTCTGCTATCGTAGCAAAGGCCAGACAGGTAAAGCCCGCCGTATGTTCAAAGAAGTTGTACGTATGAACGGCAGCATGAAAGACAAGGCACAGGCTGCACTGGATAATCTTTGATACAAATTATCGTCAGCACGTTTTTCCGACCCATAACATCATTAAAAAGCCCCTAAAGCATATTCCCCTTATTAAGTCCTAAAGGAGTGCTTTACGGGCTTAAAACCAGCCTTGTCGCAGGCTATTCGCTTTCCCCTAACTACCTGAGGTATAACCCTTCTATAATCAGTTCCTTTTATTTTTATGGAAATATTAAGGTCCACGCATCTTTATATTATAAGTATTTTATCTTTATCCAGTGAATTATAAGAATAGCCAGGACTTTACAGATGAAGAGCTGCTGGAACGGTTCAGGACCGACGATAACAGCGAATGGATAGGCATCCTGTTTGACAGGTATGCGATCCTTTTATTGGGTATGTGCATGAAATACCTTAAAAATGAGGAGGATGCAAGAGATAGTGTACAACAGATATTTTTGAAGGTACTAGCTGAGATAAACAAGCATAAGGTGCAATTTTTCAGGGCCTGGATCTACCAGGTGGCCCGGAACCATTGCCTCATGCAGTTAAGGCACAAAAACCAGGTGAGACAGGAAGAAGTCAGTGAGAAACACCTGAACAATCCGGCCGATCAGGAAGATGACAAAGCCAGGTTCGTAGAAAAGGATAACTTGCTGGAAAATATGCAGCATGCACTGGAACAGTTAAACCCGGAGCAGCGTGCCTGTGTCAAACTATTTTACCTGCAGAAACTATCCTACCAGGATATTGCCAGCCAGACAGGATATACTTTATTGCAGGTAAAAAGTTATATTCAAAACGGAAAACGTAACCTGAAGCTGTTATTAGGTGCCCAGGGATAGCCGGGTAAGCAAGCAGAACGCATCAAATAAGTAAGCACGAATTTAATTATTGACGACTTTATGAACGAAGAATACCAGGATATTTTCACAACAACGGCCTGTCCTACACAACAGCAATTGCTGGATTATGTGGAGGGAAGGTTATCGGCGGAGCAACAGCATGAAGTAGAACTTCATCTGGCTGATTGTGAGATGTGCAGTGAAGCTGTGGAGGGATTATCTGCAATCGGGCAGAAAGAAAAGATCCCTGTATGGTTACGGCAAATGAAATGGGAAATGCTGCGTAAGCTGCGTACCCGCAAACGCCGTAAAACCCAGGTGTCCTATTATACTGAACTGGCCATTATTGTGATCGTAGTGCTTTTCATTATCCTCGGTGCATTCTGGACATACCATTTCATGACACACAAGTAAAGATCATTCACTTATAAAAAAGTCCCGGCCTGTTGTACAAGCCGGGACTTTTTTATAAGATAAAGTAATGTGCTATTACTTCAGATTTTCAAGCTTTTTCTTAACTGTTTCTACTTTCGCAGTTTCGTTCTTGATAGCATAGATCTTCTGCAGTGCATACAGACAGCTTTCGTAAGTCTGTTTGTCGCTTGGTTCCAGGCTTGCTGCTTTAGCTGTAAAGTTCTCGTCTGCTTTTTCGAAGAAAGGCAGCGCCTGATCCATCAGACCAGTTACTTTAGTTTGCAGTTCCTTTGCTTTAGGAGTGTTCAGGGATTTGCTGTCCATTGCATTCAGCTCTTTGTTGAAGCCTACTGCACGGTTAAAATACAACGCACCTAACTGGAAGTTAGCAGTTGCATCGTCAGCTTTCAGTTCGATCGCTTTTTTGTATGCGCCTTCTGCTTTACCCATCAGCTCATCGTAGTTAGCTGGCTTTGGTGCATCCTGACCACCTTCGCTACGAGGGTTTGCCAGGTTGTCCACGCGAATACCGTAGTCCAGTACCGTCTGGAAATCATTTGGATTTTCGGCCATTTTCTTTTCCAGCATACCCAGTAACTCAGAAGTTTTACCGGTTTTGGAGTAGTACAACATCTCCATATCGTTAAAACGTTTGTCTTTAGGGAAGATAACTTTGGCTTCTTCAATAGTTTTCAGCCAGTTTGCATTGTCACCTTTCTCTTCGTAAGTCTGCGCCAAGATCACATACAGGGCTGGTTCAGCCTTGAATTGCAGGTCAGCAGCTTTTCTCAGATAAGTCAGCGCTTCATCTTTCTTACCAGCCTGGTTAGCAGCGTAACCAGCGTAGAAAGTCATAGAAGTATCTGCAGGAATGGAACCACCTAGGTTCTTGCCATTGTAGAATTCAGCAACGCTGAAAGCGTCTCTGAAATGAATGTACGCGGAATCCCATTTCTGGTCGTTCAGGTTACCATAACCTGCGTTACCTATGGTAGCATACAGGTTAAACATGCGCTGGTTCATTTCCAGCAATGCTTCAGGTAATTTAGCATTGATATCCAGGGCTTTCTTGTAAGCTTCGAATGCTTCCAGTGCTTCCTTGGCATCTTTCTTCTCAGTAGCAGTTGCTTCGAAGATCTTACCTTTTACATACCATGTTTTAGCTTCGCCTTTGGTTTTTTCATTTTCCAGTGCTGCCTGAATATCGGCTTTCGCTTTATCATAGTCTTTTTTAGTGAGTGCATCTTCTGCGCTGTTCACTTTAGCACGTTGTGCTACCGCAACCAATCCTGCACTGCAAAAGACCAATGATACCAGTAGTTTTTTCATGTTGCTCAATATTTTTTTGTTGTCTATAAGTATGGCCTTAGATTTTAATGCCTGTTTCAACCATAATAAATACAATCTGCCGCAGGTTAACCATTATTAGTTCGCACAAATATTTTGCGGTTTCTTATAATTTATTCTGCAGGCGTTTCTTCGTCCGTGGTCTCAGCAGCGGCTGTTCCCGGATCTTCGGAGCTGTTATCCTGGATCTGTTCACTTCCTTCTCCTTCCATACCTTCTATACCCTCTACGAGCTTATCTTCCTCTTGTTCATCCAGACGGGCTACAGCTGCGATTTCGTCCGTATCGTCCAGTCTGATCAGACGAACCCCTTGTGTGGCCCTGCCCGCTTCACGGATATCAGCTACAGCCATACGGATAGTGATTCCGGACTTACAGGTGATCATCAGGTCATCTTTCTCTGTTACTTCAAGCATCGCGATCAGACTACCTGTCTTCTCTGTAATATTGATGGTTTTAACACCCTTACCACCGCGGTTAGTAATTCTATATTCCTCAATATCAGTACGTTTGCCAAATCCTTTCTCAGAAACCACCAATACGGTACGGGTGGCATCCTCCTTATTTACACAAATCATACCAACCACTTCATCTTTGTCATTATCCACTTCAATACCCCTTACACCGATAGCTCCACGGCCTGTGTCGCGCACGGTATTTTCAGGGAAGCGGATAGCCCTACCGCTCTTAATAGCCATCATGATCTCGCTGTTACCATTGGTCAGCTTAGCTTCCAGCAACTGGTCGCCTTCGTTGATAGTGATAGCGTTCACACCATTCTGACGCGGACGGGAGAAGTCTTCCAGCAGCGTCTTCTTAATGATACCGTTTGCAGTACAAAGCACAATATAATGAGAGCTGATAAAATCTTTATCACCCAGGTCCTTAATATCTATAATAGCCCTGATCTTATCATCAGTAGGCAGGTTGATCAGGTTCTGGATCGCACGTCCTTTACCGCTCTTCTCACCCTCTGGGATCTCATACACCTTCAGCCAGTAACAACGGCCTTTCTCTGTGAAGAACAGCATGGTATGGTGTGTAGAGGCAACAAACAGGTGTTCGATATAATCCTCCTCACGGGTCTTACCACCTAAAGCTCCACGGCCACCGCGTTTCTGCTGACGGTAATCATAAGCGGATGTACGTTTGATATACCCCAGGTGAGAGATAGTGATTACCACATCTTCTTCTGCGATGATATCTTCCATACGCATTTCGCTCGCCAGGTACTGGATCTCAGTTTTACGTTCGTCACCGAAACGTTTCTTCACGTCTTCCAGTTCATCTTTGATGATCTTGAAGCGAAGTCCTTCATCACCTAATACATCCTTCAGGTAAGCGATCAGTTTCATTACTTCATCATATTCTTCCTTGATCTTATCGCGCTCCATACCGGTCAGACGTTGTAAACGCAGTTCCAGTATTGCTTTAGACTGGATCTCACTCAGTTCGAAGCGGCTCATTAAGCCCTCTTTTGCCTCATCCGGTGTGCGGGACCCACGGATCAGGGCAATTACTTCATCCAGGTGGTCAAGTGCTATCAGGTAACCCTGTAAGATATGCGCTTTTTCTTCTGCCTTACGCAGGTCAAAACGGGTTCTGCGTACTACTACTTCATGACGGAACTCTACGAACTCAGACAACATTTCTTTTAGGTTCAGTACACGCGGACGGCCTTTTACCAGCGCCACGTTATTGATACCGTAAGATGTCTGCAGTTCGGAATATTTGTATAGCTGGTTGATCACCACGTTCGCGATCGCTTCACGTTTCAGATCTATTACCAGGCGCATACCTTCACGGTCACTTTCGTCACGCGCTTCGGAGATGCCTTCTATTATTTTATCGTCAGCCAGCTGCGCGATCTTCTGGTGCAGGGCAGCCTTATTGATCTGATAAGGAAGCTCATAGATCACCAAACGCTCACGGCCTGCTTTGGAGGTTTCTACGTTGATCTTACCACGTACCACTACCCTTCCACGGCCAGTTTCAAAGCCTTGTTTCACACCTTCATATCCGTAGATGATACCACCTGTCGGGAAGTCCGGCGCTTTCACATGCTTGATCAGTTCTTCAATAGTAATGTCACGGTTATCGATGTAAGCGATCGCACCATCCACTACCTCAGAAAGGTTATGCGGCATGATGTTGGTCGCCATACCTACCGCAATACCCGACGCACCATTGATCAGGAGGTTCGGAATACGAGTAGGCAATACGGTAGGCTCTTCCAGGGTATCATCAAAGTTCAGCGTGAAATCCACTGTTTCTTTGTCGATATCTTCCAGCATTGCCTCTGCCATACGTTGCAGACGGATCTCCGTATAACGCATTGCTGCCGGCATGTCACCATCCACAGATCCGAAGTTACCCTGACCGTCCACCAGCATGTAACGTAAGCTCCAGGGCTGGGCCATACGTACGATGGTATCATAGATGGAGGCGTCACCATGCGGGTGGAACTTACCCATTACCTCCCCTACAATACGGGCTGATTTCTTGTAAGGCTTGTTACTGTTATTCCCTAACTCATTCATACCAAACAACACGCGGCGATGTACAGGTTTTAAACCATCCCGGACATCCGGAAGAGCACGACCCACTATCACTGACATGGAATAGTCAATGTAGGCCGTTTTCATCTGCTCCTCAATGTTGATCTGGATGATCCTGCCGTCTTGCTGATTTTCCGTATTTTCTGACATTGTATATTGTTGGTTTACAATTTATTTCGTAAAAAAATAAATAGATGCAAATATAGCCATTTTAGGCCGTATTCCGGCCGTTCTGACAGAGAATGTGAATAAAAAAGGAATTGTCATATGCAACAAATACGCTATGCACCAGGAACTATTTCCGCAGATCCTCCATTTAATCCTTATTTTGCAATAACTCCTTCAATTAATATTCCATATAAGAAAAAACTGGAATATTGGGAAAATAAAATATTGGCAAAGATTTTGTTTTTAACCCGGTGAAAATCAAAGGGTCACGGACAGTTAATTAGAATTCAGGTAGGTTAAAAACGAAATTTACTGAAATTTCGAACATTAGTAACACGACTGATGTTAAATCCCTGTTCGGTAACCATATTAAAGATGAACAAATTAATATGAAGAATATACTCTTGTTTGGTGCCGGTAAATCGGCCACAAGCCTGATAGACTACCTGGTGTCAAATGCTCCACGGCAAAAATGGCATATCACCGTAGCAGATCAGGACCTTGCACTCATTAAGTCAAAAACCGGTAAATCCTACTACGTAACCCCAGCCGCCATTAACATCCGGGATGAAGCTTCCAGGCAGAAACTGATACAGGAAACTGATCTCGTCATCTCCCTGCTGCCTCCCCCACTACACATTTTCGTTGCCAGAGATTGCCTTCAGTTTGGTAAAAACCTGCTGACCGCTTCCTACATCGATCCCGAAATAAAACAACTAGAAAAAGAAATAGAAGAGGCAGGGTTGCTGTTCATGTATGAAATGGGTCTCGACCCCGGCATTGACCACATGAGCGCCATGAAACTCATTCACTCCATCGAAAAGAAAGGCGGACAGATCTCTGCCTTCCGTTCTTACTGCGGTGGACTGGTTTCTCCCGAAAGCAACGATAATCCCTGGCAGTACAAGATCTCCTGGAACGCCCGTAACATTGTCCTTGCGGGTAGTTCAGGCGCTACCTACCGTGAAAAGGGAAAAGTCAAAGAGATCTCCTACCAACAGCTGTTCGATCAGCCTAAGACCATTCATATTCCAAGTCTGGGCAAACTGGCTTATTACCCTAACCGCGATTCTATGGGATACATGAGTGCCTATAAACTGGAAGAGATCCCTACTTTCATGCGGGCTACACTCCGCTATCCTGACTTCTGTGAAGGATGGAGCACCCTCGTTAAACTGGGTCTTACAGACGATTCCAAAAAGATCCACACGGATAAGATGACCTACTACGAGTGGACCAGCCAGAAAATACACCAGGATACAAAACTGAGCCATGAAGAGAACCTTGCCGGTTATCTCGGTATCAGTGCAAAATCAAAAATACTCCGTCAGTTGAAGTTCCTGGGGCTGCTGAACGGTGATACCATCGGTCTCGGTGAACAAACAAATGCCGCTATCCTCCAGCATGTGGTTGAATCCAAACTTGGTATGGAATCTTCCGATAAAGACATGATCGTCATGACGCATGAAATAGAATTCGAGAGAAGAGGTATGACCACAAGACTGCATAGCTATATGATCACCCAGGGAGAAGATAGTGTCCGTACGGCTATGTCAAAGACGGTCGGACTGCCATTGGGTATATTTGCCAAACTATTGTTGCAGGAAAAGATCAGCCTCAAAGGACTCAAAATCCCTATCATGCCGGATGTCTATAACCCGGTACTGAAAGAACTGGAAGAATACAATATCAGGTTCGAAGAAAGTTTTGAATAAACTAACGCTCATCCATAAACAGAAAGGGCCATCCGCCGGTCGGATGGCCCTTTCTGTTTATAACAGCTCTATTTTTGACAACGATTCTTCTAGCTCTAGTATCCCCTGTGTTGCGGGCTTCTCAATCTTTACAAGACCCTTGCGGTGCCCCATCTCCGGCAACTTTTTATCAATCACGTAGGCAGGCACTCCATCCGGTAAATAATCTATCAGACCTGCCGCAGGATATACCAGCAGTGAGGTCCCTATCACAACAAAGACATCAGCTGCCTTTACCATTTTAGCGGCATTGACGATCTTAGGCACATCCTCTCCGAACCACACTATATCAGGACGCAATTGTGCACCATCAGGTGCTTTATCACCCAGGTTAATGTCTCCCACTATCTCCCAGTTGCGTGTCGTGTCCCGCACACTGCGCATTTTTAAGATCTCTCCATGCAAATGCAACACTTTCTCCGATCCTGCACGCTCATGCAGGTTGTCTATATTCTGTGTGATGATCTGTACATCAAACTTTTCCTGCAACCTCGCCAAGCCAAAATGTGCATCATTGGGCGCCGCCGCCAGCACATCTTTGCGTCGCATATTGTAAAAATCTAGTACAAGCTGCGGATTTCTCTGCCATCCTTGCGGGCTCGCAACTTCCTGTACATCGTATCCCTCCCATAAGCCATCGCTATCGCGGAACGTACGCAGTCCACTCTCTGCACTGATACCTGCACCTGTTAAAACTACCAATTTAGGCTTCATTTCTACAAGACATTTTTAAAATTTAAATATACGGGTTTTAACATTTACCGTAACTTTATCGCCATAAATAACAGCAATTGAAGATTTTACAAACGCTTGTACTGTGTAGCGGACTGTTAGTGCAATTGAATGCCAGCGCACAGTCAGACACCACACATACCAACTATACTGATAGCACCGGAACGAATGAGGAACATGTTCTTACTGCAGCTGATACCACAATACGCTACCGTATAAACGGCGCTTATCTTGGAAGTATCTGGAGCGACCTTAAATACACTGTAGCCAGACCTGCGCACTGGCAGAAAAAAGACTTCGTTAAACTTGGCGTGGTACTAGGTACCGCAGGGGGGCTGCTGGCGGCAGATTATGAAGTGAAACAATTCTTCCTTCGTAATCATACCAACTTCTGGAATAGTGTAACCGGCCAGGTAGAACCTTTTGGTAATGCATACTCTCCCTACCTCGTAGGCGGTATGTATGTGGCAGGCGTCATATCAGGCAACCGCAAGCTGGAACATACATCCCTTATGACGGCGAAATCACTGTTGATCTCTACCCTGATCTACACTTTTGCCAAATCGGTGGTAAGACGCGGCAGACCAACATACTATGACGATCCGCTGGTATTCAATGCTCCATTCTCTATGGATAAATACCATACTTCCTTTCCTTCAGGACATATGCTGACAGTTACATCTGTTGCTACAGCCCTGGCGGAGGCTTATGGTGAAGAACATCCCTGGGTTCCCTGGGTTACTTACTCCATTGCGATCATGACCGGTACTACCCGCCTTTACCAGGAAAGACACTGGGGCAGTGATGTATGGCTGGGCGCTTCCCTCGGTTACTTTGTAACGAAAGGCATCTTCAAACGCCACCGTGACCTGGAAAAGAAAAAATCGTTAGCTGCTTTAGCTGCCAGCATGCCATAATTAAGCTTCTGCTTTCAGCGTACGGCGGCGCTTTATGTACTTGCGGATAACTATCACAACCGTATCGCCGCTAACCATAACGGCCATAGTTCGCTCAATGAAACAAGTAGCACCAATAAACCATTCCAGCCGTCTTTGATGAAGAAGAATAAACGGGAGAAAAAGCCCAGTCCCTGTGGTGTTGTATTGGAAATTACCTGGTAAAAAGAGAGGTGGATAGTACTCATGGATACATTGTGGTCGATGTACTGCGAACGTCCCTGATGAGCTGCTTCCACTTCTTCACGTATAGCCTTTAGCTGTTCTTCTACTTTCAGTATATCTTCTACCGACTTCGCCTGTTTAAGAATGTCCAGGTAACGTTGCTCAACTTCTTTTTTGGCCTTCATCCTGGCCGACATGTCCACATATTCTTCAGTAACGTCTTTTGAGGTGATCTTTTTCTCGATCGGGTTTTCACCTGTACCTGCCAGTGCATTGAGGCAACTGTCAAACTTCGCTGAAGGCACTCTTATCTCCATTTGTGTTTGCAAGGAAATTTCAGAGCGGCTTTCAAGCTCATTTACAATTTCTCCCCCGTTACGGGCGACGACAGCTATAAGTTCTTTACGCGCACTTTGATAATCACGGACGGAATAACGGACAATACCTTTTTTGATGATCTTTTTGGGAATATTAGCGTAGCTATCTGACAATAAACCTGATGAGGCATCCTCCGGTTTTGAGGGACTGTTGCCGGCCTCCGGTTCATCAGCCACTGCCGGCTTTTCTGCATATGCTAAAGGTTCACGGACCTGCATCGCTACTTCATCTGAGCCCTTAATTCCCCCCTGAAAATTGTCGGGATGCCCGCAGGCACTGATCAGCAGTACGATCGAAAAAACAAAATATGATATAACAATCCGGGCGTACTTTAAAAAAGAACATCTTCTTGTCATAGGAAATCTTTTTAAGGATAAATACTATAACAAGAAGATGCTTCAGGAACTAAATTTCCATAAAATTATTTCATACCTCCCATCTCCATGATGGTCTCATATTCGTCTTCAGTCACTGCACAAACAGAGAGACGGCCCTGACGGATGAGGGAAAGGTTTTCCAGTCTTTTCTCCACTTTCATCTGCGCCAGTGTTACAGGCGTTTTGAAAGGTTTTACCGGTTGCAGGTCTACCACTACCCAGTTAGGATCTGGTGTGGTGGGGTCCTGATAGTGTTCTTTTGCTACTTTGGCAATACCAACTACTTCCAGCCCTTCATTACTGTGATAGAACAATACATGATCTCCTTTCTTCATTCCTTTCAGGTTATTGCGCGCCTGGTAATTGCGCACGCCATCCCAGAAGGTTTTTCCATCCTTTACAAATTGGTCCCACGAGTATTTAAAAGGTTCTGATTTTACAAGCCAGTAGTTCATTTTTCTAATGATTTAAATTCGTCTTATGCTGTTTACCAGCCACTGGCCAGTACGTCAGCAATATGCATCGTTTTAATGTTCAGTTCATGTTTCCTGATATAGCCGTCCAGGTGCATCAGGCAGGAAAGGTCTGTAGAGATCAGATAATCTGCGCCACTGGCAACAGCATTATTCACTTTCTGTTCTCCCATACCGATGGAAATAGGCTCAAACTTCACGGCAAATGTACCCCCAAAGCCACAACAGGTCTCGCAGTCATTCATTTCCTTCAACTCCAGTCCTTTCACTTTTGAAAGCAGATTACGGGGCCCTTCCTTGATACCGCATTCACGCAAAGCACCGCAGGCATCATGATACGTAGCTACACCGTTAAGCGTAGCGCCAATGTCTGTTACATGCAGTACATCTGTAAGGAATTCGGTGAATTCATACAGGTGTTTACGTAGCATTTTCACATCATTGTGTGCGGCCGAATTGTCAAACAGTTTACCGTAGTAATTACGCACAAACCCTGTACATGAGCCACTTGGCGCAACTATATAATCGACGGTATGAAAGTCTTTGATGAATTTGTTGGCGACGGAACGGGCTTCATCCCAATATCCTGCGTTAAAAGCAGGTTGTCCGCAGCAGGTCTGGTTAGTATTGTAATTAACGGTACATCCCAGCTTTTCCAGCACCTTCACCATATTGAAGCCTGTTTCCGGGAACAGCTGATCTACGAAGCATGGAATAAAAAGCTGTACGTTCATTGAGTTAGTCTTTAGTTATAAGCTGCAGTTTTGGTAGCTGCAGGCAACAGGAATAAAGGCATACCGGCTGAAACTATAGCGACAATGAACATCACACGTAACTAATATGGGGCTTAGCTGTTATGCTTACAATTGACGCATCATAGATATCATTTTCAGAGCGGTGATAGCGGCTTCTTCCCCTTTATGGCCATGTATGCCTCCCAGTCTTTCTTCCGCCTGCTGCATATTGTCGACAGTCAGGATACCGAAGATAACGGGTACCGGTAATTCCAGGTTTAATTGCATTATCCCTTCCGTTACACCTTTACAAACATAGTCAAAATGCGGGGTTTCTCCTCTTATCACGCATCCAAAAGCAATAATAGCGCCAGGTTGTCTGGATGTACCCTGGGTACGCTCCCAATACTGTTTGCACGCGAACGGCAGTTCAAATGCGCCGGGTACTATTACTTTGGAGACCTTAGATATGTTGTATTGTGCCAGCGACCTGTCACAACCAGCAACCAGTTCGTTGATCACCGTATCATTCCATTCGGTATATACAATAACAACACTGGCATCCTCTAAATTGAGAATGCCAGCATCGTTCAATAAGCTTTGATTATGTATTGACATGACCTGATTAAAATATCAATTAATTCTTCACTTCACCCAGGCGTGCCAGGTACTTATCCATTTCACGGCCTTCGTTGGTCTGTGGATATTTCTCGCGGATTTCTTTGTAAACAGCAATAGCGTCAGCAGGTTTATTTGCTTTTTCCAGTGCCAGACCTGCGCGGAACAGGTAAGTAGGACCAGTCAGCTCGTTGTTGCTGTGGTGGCCTGCTTTTTTGTAAAATTCGATACCTTCTTCAGTTTTGCCCAGTTCCATGTAAGCATCGCCGGTTAAACCGTAAGCCATTGCCTGTACGAGCTGGTCGCCGCTGTTAAAGTCTGTCAGCATATCTACGCCCTTCTGGAATTCACCCAGTTTCACGTAGCTAACGCCGGCATAATATTTTGCTAATTCGCCTGTTTTGGTGCTGCCGTATTTATCAATTACCTGCAGGAATCCGTAATAGTTACCGTCTCCATTTAATGCAACACGGAAAGAATCCTTTTCGAAATACTGCTGTGCATGGAATACCATGTCCTGCGCCTTCTTCTCGTTAGGACCTTTATAGAATTTGTTGTAGGCAAAACTACCGCCCACTACCACCACTACTACGAGCAGGGCTATGATAATGCTGTTCTTATTCTTGTTAAAGAAATCTTCCGCCCTGTGGAAAGAGTCTTCCAACTGGAATTCTTTAGACACGGGAGTATTTTCAGCTGCGGTCTTATTTTTTGTCTCGGTCATTGTAAATGTGATCGTTAAATTGTTATTTCTTATTACGGTACAGGTACGGCTGTTGTAAAATTCCCGCAAATATAAAAAAGGTTAGCGAATCTACCCGTTTATATTAAACGGCCGGGATCGCTAACCTTCCACATATTACTTAGTCAACAATGAATGGGTAATCTTCCTGAACATAAACGTCTTTCAGCAATTCATCATCAGAAGGCCATGGAGACTCTTCAGCGAATTGTACGCAATGTTCAACTTCCTGTTTCACCTTTTCGTTGATAGCTTCGATTTCTGCTTCCGTTGCCCATTTGTTCTTCTGGATAGTAGCGAGTACCTGGTTGATAGGATCTTTGTCCTTATACTCTTCTACTTCCTCTTTGGTACGGTATTTAGCCGGATCACTCATAGAGTGGCCACGGTAACGGTAAGTCTTGATTTCCAGTAAGGTCGGACCTTCACCGGCGCGTGCACGTTTTACGGCTCTTTCTACGCCTTCGTGTACAGCTTCAGCGCTCATACCATCGATAGTAGCACTAGGCATATCGTAGGCGTTCGCTAACTTATAGATATCCAGTACGTTGGAAGTACGTTCTACTGAAGTACCCATCGCGTACATGTTGTTTTCGCAAATGAAGATCACCGGCAGTTTCCACAGCATGGCCATATTGAATGTCTCATGCAGCATACCCTGACGGGCAGCACCATCACCGAAGAAGCAAAGCGCTACGCTGTCAGTACCTTTATACTGCTCAGCAAATGCCAGCCCTGCACCTGTACCGATCTGTGCACCCACGATACCGTGACCGCCGAAGAAACCTTTATCAGGAGCAAAGAAGTGCATACTACCGCCTTTACCCTTGGAACAACCTGTAGCTTTACCGTACAGTTCTGCCATACACTCGTCAGCAGTCATTCCTTTTGCTATAGCCAGCGCGTGGTCGCGATAGGCAGTGATGAACTTATCGTCCGGTTTAGTTGCAGTCATCGCACCTGCAGCAATTGCTTCCTGTCCAATGTACAGGTGACAAAAACCACGAATCTTCTGCATTCCATACAATTGGCCGGCTTTTTCTTCAAAGCGGCGCAGCCTGAGCATCAATTCATACCAGTACAAATACGTCTCTTTGGTGAATTTCGTCTTTACGTCTGTTTTTGTAGCCACTGTTTCTTAATTTGTCCGCAAATATAACAGGAAAATCCTAAAAACTAAATACTTTGCAACTTTGCAGCAACTTGCCTGGAAATAAAGGGGTTTCCGGAAGGCCTGATTACCAGTCTTTCCACATATTCCGGCGGGTTACGATAAATTTATTTTTAATTCATAACTGATAATCAGAAAGTTAATTGCTGTCGCTCAGAAAGATATCATTAGTTCAGTTTAAAAATTACTCCGGGAAAAGTTTCAACTTTAATAAACGCATTGTCGGCATTACCGGGCGCAACGGCTCCGGTAAGACCAATCTGCTCGATGCTATATATTATATATGCTTCACCAAAAGCTACTTTACCAGCAGCGAAGCACAGAACACCCAGTACCATACCAATGGCTTCCGCCTCGAAGCATTTCTCGATAAGAACGGCCACGAAGACAAGATCGTTTGCACGCTCAAAGACGGTAAAAAAGAAATTGCCCTCAACGACGAGCCTTACGAACGTTTTTCCCGCCATATCGGTCAGTATCCTGCCGTTATGATCGCTCCCGATGATGCTGAGATCATCCTCGGCGGCAGTGAAGAACGCCGCAAATGGCTGGACGCCCTGCTTTGCCAGTTGCATCCCGGTTACCTCGACCATCTTATTACCTACCAGAAAATATTACAGCAGAAAAACAGCCTGCTGAAAACCATGGCTACCCAGGGCGGCAACCAGGATGCCCTGCTGGATGTATTTGACGAACAACTCATACACCACGGCACTCCCGTATTTGAATGGCGCCGCGCCTTCTTACCGGGATTTATTAAAAAGGTGCAGGAACTATACGATTACCTGGCAGGCAAACACGAGATCGTCAATATACAATATCAGTCCCCCCTGCATGATCAGACTTTCACAGCGCTGCTGGCAGCTAACCGCTATAAGGATATGCTCATGCAAAGAACGACCGGCGGCATTCACCGTGACGACCTGCAGTTCCTGCTGGACGATCACGCCATGAAAACAAGTGCTTCACAGGGACAACGTAAGAGTTTCCTTTTTGCATTGAAGCTGGCACAATTTGAAGTGATCAAAGAACATAAAAAATTACCTCCTCTCCTGCTGCTGGATGATGTCTTTGAAAAACTGGACCAGGAAAGAGTAAGCAGGCTTATAAAACTCGTAAGCAGCCCCGCGTACGGGCAAGTCTTCATTACCGATACACACGCTGCAAGAATACAAGATGCGTTCAAAGAAAATGAAGATAGTTTTCAATTAGTAGAAATGCAGTAAAGACTAAATACCTATCTTTGTAGCATGCGCTACGGAATGACGTCAATGGAGGATGCACTAAGAGATTTTATGTCTAAAAGCCGGCTTAAACCCAGGCTGACAGAAGTGCGTATACAGGAGAACTGGGAACAACTGATGGGTAAGACCATCTCCCGTTATACTGAGAACATTCAACTCATTGATAACAAGCTGCACATCACAACAACTGTTGCGCCGCTGAAACAGGAACTGAGTTATTCCAAAGACCGTATCATCAAACTGGTGAATGAAATGCTGGGAGAGATCGTGGTACGGGAAGTGATCATCCGATAATTAAAAACTATTAATAAAAGAGAAAGACCATAACACTGTTGTTATGGTCTTTCTCTTTTTAGTTCTTTGCGAATCCTTTTACCAGCATGTTCACATCTTTCATCTGAAGGGTCGTACGCAGGTTCACCATTACGAAGTCACTCTCATCCTGCACCAGTATCACCACATGCCCCAGTTCATCTTCCTTCCCCCGGTTCAGTAAATGCACGAGGCTGTTCCCTTCCCGCACTTCTAACAGTGGCTCAAAGTGATCTTTATCTATCAATGTCTGTTTTAAACGCTGCATGTCTGCAATATCCACAGCCGGACGCTCATCACCTGATATCGTATAAACCTTTACCTTCTGCACTTTTGATAGCAAATGCTTCAAAGGCACACTGTCTTCTTTCATTGCGCTGGCGGGTACTATCCAGCTGGCAAGTTTCAGCGGCACTCTGCCTACGCCAATTCTAAAAGTGAATGCATCTCCACGGTGCTCACGGTAAAATTTACGGAGCGCCTTCTTCTGGGCCATCGCAGGACTTACGGCCAGCATCAGCAATACTATAAGGATGGAATAATACTTCATTTTTAAAGCGATTAAAACGTGGTGATAATTAAGTTATTTCTTCAGGTTCTTGAGCTTGTCAAAACCTTCTATATTCATATTCGACGCCAGCTGACTGATCTCCGCAAGATCTATATCCCCTACAAGGCTCATGGCCAGGAATTCCTGGTCGCTACCCACCAGCATGATCAGTTCTGCAATGTTCCCCTTAGCGTTCTCTTTCACCATAAAACGAAGGTCGTCTTTCCCGTCGCGGACAGTCATCAGCTCCTCAAACTCTTTACTGAGCATTGAAGATGCTTCTTTAAATAACAGATTACCTCCTTTAGTGTTTTCTTTCGCCAGAATACGCAGTCCCTTGATCTTTTTTACGATCGCCAGGAATTGTTTTCCTTCGCCGGAATTAATGTCCAGTTTACTGAACATGCTAAACATCTTGGGTGTGACACTTATCAGTGTGAAGCTCTGATCGCTCTCATATTTTTCGAAAAAGCGGTCAATTCCACTTCCCTGCTGGGCAAAAAGTTGCGTGCTGATAACTGCAAGCAGCAACAGTATTAAAAAGCGTTTCATGAGTTTTTTTTTATAAAACTGATTTTGAATGGTCTTCTTTAATTTGCCTTGATCTTCTCCGTAGCCTCGTTGAAGTAAGACAGTTTTTGCATCTGTGCTGTGCCTTTGTTCAGGTTGCGGGATAGCAGCGCCAATGCTTTCTGTGTGACAGCGAATGCTTTTTCAGGATCATCAAAAGTGTCCTGCTCTGATAAAGCTGCTGTTATGCGGTCATGCCTGGTTTCGGCTTGTCTGGCGGCATAACCTATACCCACTGCTACCAGGATCATGGCGGCATACTTCATCCAGTGTTGCCATACCAGCTGTTTTATCGGCCTTTCAGGCATCCGGGCAACGGGTATCTCTATATCAGGGAATACAGGCATTGGCACGTCTGCCTCCGCTGAGAAATAGCTGAACAATGGTTGCGCTTCTTTCAGGTCCGCAGGCAAGTCAGCCCGATCGCTGCTGAAAAAACTGCGCAATATTGCCTCTTCCTCCAACGTAGAGGTACCATCCCAATAGCGGTCCAGCAATTCCCTGATCTTGTTAAACTCCATACACTTGCAGTTTTTGTAGTTGTTCACGTACCGTTTTTCTTGCACGGTGAAGGTTGATCTTCACTTCACTCAATTCAATGACCAGTATATCTGCTATCTCCTGATAGCTATACCCGTCAATATCCCTCAATTGCATAATAGTACGGTATTTTTCCGGCAGTCCCGCAATGACACGGTGCACCCTGTTCATTACGTCCTGTTGTTCGGCAGCGGTATGTGGATTAGGCTGATGTTGCGCCGGCACATCACCTGCCTTATCCAGTTCCTCTGCCCTCCGGTACTTCCTTGACTTCAGTTTGTCCAGCGCCAGGTTTCGAACGATCCGCATACACCAGGCCTCCATGTTCTGCAGATCGTTCATCCGCTCTTGCTGCTGCCATACTTTCATCAGGGCGTCCTGCGTTATGTCCATCGCGTCTTCCTCATTTCCGAGCAGCCTGTAGGCAAAGCGATACAGCTTTTGCCTGACGGGAACTACCTGGGAGAGAAATATCGTTAAAGACATAAATAACAGATTCCTTGTTCTAAGTTACTAATTCCCTGTACCACTTCTTCTCTCCTCTCCCATCCGGATGCTACAGGGGGTTTATACAAAGAAGACGACCCACAAAATGCTTTGTTACAAAAAAAGTGAAGATTTTTATATAAAAGGGGGTAATCTATTTAAAATGAGCTACTTACAATTTTATCCGGGGATCTATGAGCGTATACAGAACATCCGCCAGCAGATTAATGATCACGAAAATACCTGCCGTAAATAATACAGATCCCATCAGTACCGGGAAATCGAACTTCTCCAGTGCATCTACCGTTACCTTGCCAATGCCTTTCCATCCGAAGATATATTCCACGAAAAACGCCCCTGCCAGCAACTCGGCAAACCAGCCGGTAATAGCCGTCACTACCGGGTTCAACGCATTCCGTAATGCATGTTTGAATACCACCAGCCGCCCGGGCAGGCCCTTCGCATAAGCCGTGCGGATATAATCCTGGTGCAGTACGTCCAGCATCGCGCTGCGTGTTAACTGTACGATGATGGCCAGCGGACGGATACCCAGCGTAATGGCGGGCAATACCAGGTTCCGTAAACTTAATGTCCTTCCGGCAAATGGATCTATCTCAAACAAGCTGCCCGTCATATGCAGCCCGGTATAGTCGCTCAGTACAAAGCCGAACATGTAAGCCACCACAATACCAGTAAAAAAAGAAGGCGCGGAAATGCCCACCACACTGGCAAAAACAGCACCTGTGTCCATCCAGGTATTTTGTTTTACTGCGGATACTATGCCTAGTAGTATACCGGCCACCGTCGCAAACAGCATAGCGGCAATTGCCAATACCAGCGTACCTGGCAGCGCTTCTGTCAGTATCTCCCATACGTCTTTCTTACCCTGATAAGAGCGGCGCAGATAAGGCGTTTTCAGTACCAGTAGCTTCCCGCCCGATAAACGGGTCAGGGTCAGGTAATTCAGAGAGGCCTCCGCATCCTGCTGAGTATGTACACTCAGCGGGGAGAGATCATTTAAATATAAAAGGAACTGCACCGGTAATGTTTTATCCAGGTGCAGTTCCTTTCTAACATTTTCAAGCGATGTCACATCTGCGCGTTGCCCCATTGTTAAGCGGGCCGGATCTCCCGGTAATACGTTGAACAGGAAGAATACAAGGAGTACGACTCCCAACAACACCAGTACGCCATAACCGAGTTTACGCAGCAGAAATCTGAACATGCATTTATGGTATATCGTTATAATGCCATTTGCCCTTTACAGTGCCTTTTTCCAGCAGGATCAGGCAGGGATTGCTTCTTCCGGCAGTCTTAATAGCCGTACCATCCATCTGTAAGAAGGGAAACTGTAAGCCATGTGCTGCGGAGAAAGCCAAAATTTCCTCTTTGCTGGAAGCTGTAACACCGTAAATGTAGATCTTACCCGCTTTCATCTGTTCCTGCAGGGCATGCATTTTTGCATCCCAGCCTTCACCTGCTTCCTTCACATTCTTCACGAGGAACAAGTATACAGGCGTTGGCTCAGAGAGGATAGCCTGGGTCTGATCACCGCCACCATTCGGGTCGGTTAAAATGAAATCCTTCACAGGCGCTTCTCCTACCGCTTCCTTCACCAGTTTATCCTTACGGTCTACAAATACCCACGTGCTATCTGACCATGGATAGTTCTCTGGCGTAAATTCTTTCTCTTCTCCGTCCTTTTTATAGATCAGCACCGTTTCATATTCTGCCGGACGTGCTCCCGGAGGCAGTTTCATTTTCTCAGGGAGGTTATTACCTACCTTATATCCAAGACAATCTACAAAAGGCAGGTGCGATAATGTATACCACTGTATACCGGCCGCAAATACTACAGACAGCAACACCAGCACTGCTGTCAGCTTCTTACCGAACAATGGCTGTATGCGTTTCCGGTAGATGAAGATGATCAATATCATCACCAGTAATATCACATCTTTCCAGAATGTCTCTGTTGCAGTTAGTTTGATACAGTCGCCAAAACATCCGCATTCCCTGATCTCTCCGCTGTACAGGGCATATCCTGTCAGGAAAGTAAAGAAAGCGATCATGATCAGCAGCAGCGTGGACGTTAAACGCATGCTGTACCCTAACAGTAAAGCCGCGCCCAGCGCGATCTCCAGGGTATTCATCACCAGGGAGTACGTCAGTGACAATGGAGAAAGGAATGTCAGGTGCAACACCTCGAAAAACTCCTCCATTTTATAACTGAGTCCCAGGGGATCATTTGCTTTGATCAGACCTGAGAATATGAATAGCACGCCGACGATAATTCTTAATAGGTTCAGGAGCAGTTTCATGGATAACTATTTTTAGTGGTGCTCATATACTTACTTGCAGATCACCACATTATTCTATTTTTGTCTGGCAAAATAATCAATAAAATGCAAATGGATATCATGGAAGGGAAGAACGGCGAATATACAGGCACGATCAACTGTCAGGGCTCTTTACTGGATTTGTCCAAACCAGTTGTAATGGGCATCATCAACATCACGGAAGATTCATTCTTTGCAGGCAGCAGAACGCAGCATATTGATCTCATTCTTCAGAGAGCGGCGCAGCACCTCGAAGAAGGTGCACAGATCCTGGACATAGGCGCACAGAGTACCCGTCCGGGAGCTATTGCCGTCGGACCGGATACAGAACTTGAACGTTTACTACCGGCAGTCCGTACACTGAAGGAGCACTATCCCCAAGCCATCATCTCTATCGATACATACTACGCGAATGTAGCAGAACAGACTATACATGCGGGCGCAGCCATCATCAATGATATCAGTGCCGGCGATATGGATAAGGATATGATCCCTACCGCCGGCCGCCTGCAGGTCCCTTATATCGCCATGCATATGAAAGGTACGCCGGCCGATATGCAGCAACGCCCCGACTATGAAGATGTAACACAGGAAGTGCTGGATTATTTTATCCGCAAACGGGCCGAATGCCTGCAGGCGGGTATCAAAGACATTATCATCGATCCCGGTTTCGGTTTTGGAAAGACCATCGCCCACAACTATACGCTGCTGAAAAAGCTCCATGTGTTCCATATGCTCGATTGCCCACTGCTAATAGGTATTTCGAGGAAATCGATGATCTATAAATTACTTGATATTACGCCCGCAGAAGCGCTGAACGGTACAACGATCCTGCATACACTGGCTTTGCAACAGGGCGCCCGCATTTTGCGTGTACATGACGTGAAAGCCGCTGTGGAAGCGGTAAAGATCACGCAGTACATGAATGCGCGCTAGCTAATAAATATTCGTTATTTTTACGATCTATGGAGAACTTGTTTAGTTTTTACGGTTATCGTTTCCACTGGTTGAATATACTGGACCTGGCGATCGTGATCTTCCTGGTAGTACAGCTGTACCGCCTGTTGAAAGGTAGCCTGGCCTTTAATATCTTCGTAGGGCTGCTGATCATATACCTTGCTTATTTCGTGGTACAGTACCTGCACATGCCGATCCTTTCCACATTGCTGCAAAGTTTTATCAACGTCGGATTAATTGCTATCATTATCATCTTCCAGCCCGAGATACGGAAGTTCCTGCTGGTATTGGGAAAGAAAGCACCACTCAGTAAAGACAGCTTCTTTACCAAGTTGTTCTTACCCGATAAATTCAAAAGTTATAAAGAGGAAGAGAATATCATCAACGAAGTGATCACAGCAGTCGCCCGTATGGCAGGAAGCCGCACAGGTGCGCTGATCGTGATCGCGAACACTTACCGTGTGAAGTTTGATACTGCATCCAGTATTGCTATTGACAGCAACATCAACGCTAAATTGCTTGAAAGCATCTTCTGTAAGGGAAGCCCGTTGCATGACGGCGCTCTCATCATTGTAGGTAATAAAATACTGGCGGCTAAAGTGATATTGCCGGTGTCAGAGAACCCGAACCTTCCTACCCGTATCGGTTTACGTCACCGTTCGGCAGTGGGTATTACGGAGCATAGTGACAACCTGGCTATCATTGTTTCAGAGGAAAGAGGTACTATCTCTTATGCGCAGGATGGCGACCTGATACAGGACATTTCACTGGAAGAACTGAAAGTAAAGATGTATGAGGTGATGGTGGACGGATATGCCTGAGGAAGTCTTTAACACAACAACATATAAAAGAAAAACGGCCGTTCTGATGAAACGGCCGTTTTTTATTATCGGTAAGTTCTTAATTATTTACCTGGTTGCAGTGCGGTAGGTGCAGCTGGAGCTTCAGGAGCGCCTGCTTTCACATCTATCAGCTGAACGTCGAATGCCAGTACAGAGTTACCTGGAATAGCAGGAGGACTACCCTGTAAACCGTAAGCTAAAGTAGAAGGAATGATCAGGGTTGCTTTGCTTCCTTTTTTCAGGGCAGCGATACCAGCATCCCAACCTTTGATCACGAAACCGCGACCGATAGGGAATTTGATAGGCTCGAGCTTCATACCCGGTCTCAGTGTAGAATCCAGGCTGGAGTCAAATACCTTACCATCCAGCAGTTTACCGGTGTAGTGTACATAAACGGTATCACCAGCTTTAGGCTGAGCACCGGTACCTTCTTCAGAAACAGATACATAAACGCCTTCAGCTGTTGGAGTAGCTTTCAGCTTGTTCTTATCCAGGTATTCTTTGATGATCTTTTCGTCTTTCGCTTTCTGTTCTGCAGAAGCGTATTTACCTACTACAATGAAAGTCACATTCAGCTTATCGCCTTTCTTACCGAAAGGTGGATGAGGTTCTGGTAAGCTATCAATAGGAATAGAGAATGTTGCGCTATCGCCTTCTTTCAGCATTGCCAGACCGTCCATCAGATCGTATTTGTTCACGGACTTGGAGATAACGAAAGGTACGGGACCTCCGGCCATTTTACGTGATTCTACAAGTACGGAATCGTTCAGACTTTGGATGATGTTCAGCAGTACAGTGTCACCCAGCTTCAGCTGCGCACCACTTCCTGACTTATGAACAACGAAATCTACGCCACCGGGAGTTTTTTTTGCTCCACCACCGGCGCCGCAGCTGGCCAGAAAGAGGCCTAATGCTGCAACTAACAACTGTTTGTTCTTTTTCATTTGACTGTATTAGTAGGATTGAATAACTTATTGTAACTGTTCCTCGTTTTCCTTAATGGCTTCTATGAAGTGCTCTATGGTTTTATCAAGCGATTCGGCGCTATGTCCGCCGGCAGCATGGAAATGGCCGCCACCGTCGAAGTACTTTCTGGCGAACGTGTTCACGTCAAAATCACCTTTGGAACGGAAGGATAGTTTTATTTCCGCATGGCGGTCTATGATCAGCGCTGCCAGTTTGATACCCTGAATAGAGAGCAGGAAGTTCACCACTCCTTCAGTATCGCCGGTTTGCAGGTCAAAACGCTTCAGGTCCGTGTACGGAATAGCGATCATCGCCGTGTTATATTCGTAATACACCTCCATACGGTTCAGCAGGCTATGGCCGAGGAAACGCAGTCGGTTTTCAAGGAAATTATCGTAGATCGCAGAGTGGATGATCTCATGTTTAAGACCGCGGTCAAACAGATCGGCCACCATACGGTGTACTCTGGCGGAAGTAGACGTAAAACGGAAGGAACCGGTATCAGTCATGGTACCCGCATAGATACACTGGGCCATATCTTCATTGATCAGTTGCTCGTCTCCCAGTTTATATATGATCTCATATATCAGCTGGGCGGTGGAAGCCGCTGTAGTATCGCTGATACCATAATCAAAAACAGGCTGAGGCTCCAGGTGATGGTCTACCAGGATCTTTGTACAGGCCATCTGTGTCAGATATGGCTCCATACTCTTTGTACGGTACAATGCATTGAAGTCCAGGCAGAACAACAATTCGACCCCGTCCAGCGCCTTGAGCGCCTTTTCCTGCATGGATTCAAAATCAATTACTTCCTTCGCACCAGGCATCCATATCAGGAAATCCGGGAAATTGGTAGGGGAAATAACGGTTACATCATGACCTTTCTGTCTGAGATAATGGTATAAGGCCAGTGATGAGCCCATTGCGTCGGCATCTGGTTTCTGATGCATTGTGATCACCACTCTTTTAGGGGTCTCCAGCAAGGGCTTAATTTCCTCTATCCTCTTCATTCTTAACCTTTAAGTATGCAGGCATGCCTGCTTTGATATTAACAATAAAATATAACCGTTTCTGCCAAAAAAATGAAGTGCGAAGTTCTCTTTTTTTTCATCACTAAACAAATTCTGGTTACATTTGCGCGCAAAATTAGTTAATTAGGAATCTAAATATATGGCTAACAACAGAACTTTTACAATGATTAAGCCGGATGCCGTTGAAAATGGGCACATCGGTGGTATTCTGAACAAAATTAACGCTGCCGGTTTCCGTATCGTAGCAATGAAACAGACCCGTCTTTCTGCAGAGAAAGCTGGTGAGTTTTATGCTGTGCATAAAGAAAGACCTTTCTACGGCGAACTGGTAGAATTCATGAGCAGCGGTCACATTGTGGCAGCTATCCTGGAAAAAGCCAATGCTGTGGAAGATTTCCGTAAACTGATCGGTGCTACCAACCCTGCGAATGCAGAACCAGGTACTATCCGTAAAGAATATGCTGAATCTATCGGCCGTAACGCCGTTCACGGTTCTGACTCTGACGAGAACGCAGAGATCGAAGGTAACTTCTTCTTCTCCGGTCTGGAAAAATTCTAATTGTGCAGGTCCGGTAGTTAATACCGGTCGAAGATATAAAAGGCCTTCCCTTCACCCGGGAGGGCCTTTTTTCGTTAAATTGCCGCCCATGTGGGATATTTACCTGAAAGGATTCAAAGCTTATCTCCAACTGGAGCGTTCCCTGTCTGCCAATTCGATCGAGGCCTATATCCGCGACGTGGAAAAGCTGGTGCAGTACCTCCAGTCTGCCGGCCAGCAGTTCCCCCCCGACCAGGTCACATTGGCTGAATTACAGGCCTGTGTACAATGGATCGCTAACCTGGGCATGAGCGCCACTTCCCAGGCCAGGATCATTTCCGGTATCAAGGCCTTTTACAAGTACCTTTTGCTGGAGGATATCATCCGCCAGGACCCTACCCAGCTAATTGAAGCGCCTAAAACACGCCGGCAGCTACCGGATGTGCTCAGCTTTGATGAAATAGAACAGATCATTGCCCAGGTAAAAGCAGGCACCCCGGAAGGACAACGGAACCGGGCTATCCTGGAAACTATGTACAGCTGTGGCCTGCGTGTCAGTGAAGTGATCAGTCTGAAGATCTCCCAGTTACATTTTGATGCAGGGTTCATCCGCGTAGTGGGTAAGGGCGATAAAGAGCGCCTGGTGCCCATCGGACCGGATGCTATCAAGTATATCAATATCTACAAAGATGAGATACGGGTGCATGTACCCGTAAAAAAAGGCCATGAAGATATCCTTTTCCTTAACCGTCGGGGCAGTGCATTAACCCGGGTGATGATCTTCCTTGTCATCAAAGACCTTACTACCGCAGCGGGCATCAACAAACAGGTGTCTCCCCATACCTTCCGGCATTCGTTTGCCACCCATCTTGTAGAAGGCGGCGCCGACCTCCGTGCCGTCCAGGAAATGCTCGGCCATGAGAGTATTACCACGACCGAGATCTATACCCACCTTGACAGGGAATTTTTAAGAGATACCCTGCAACGGTTCCATCCCCGATTCTGATTCAAACCCCACGGGTTGATTTCATTTTCCCCTTTTTTGACCTGTCCGGTTCACCCTGCCGTTTTCCTTCCAAACATAAAAAAATGGTCCTAAACTAAACAGATTATGCATTATAGAAATGCGTTAATACCTTATTTACAAAATGTAACAAAATAACTATTTTATACTGTCCCAGCAAAGCTGTTACCATAGCCTGTTCTCAGAGATGTCCCATATATGTCCCATATATAACCCATATATAACCCATATATATCCCATATTTAAGAGGTATGGGATATATATGGGTTATATATGGCTCGAATATGGGTTACAGATGAGTTATTTTAGGAAACTTTTCCTGTTAGCCGCTCTGTTTCAGACTTATCAAAACGGCCGATGGCCCGGATGGAGATGAAACAGCCTGCCTGATAATAGATGATCTATTTACCAGGCAGGCTGTTTCATTACTGCATAGTTCCTCCTATTATTACCGTATTGTTAAGTCCTTTTTTATGATAGTTGGGCCTGTTATCTTGTGTGTCTTAATAGTGAGAGGACCGCATAAGTGATGTACCGATGGAAGCCTGTAAGAAGACCTATAAAACCTTATAAACCTAAACCTACACAGATGAACACACAACGTTTCATGCCCGTTGCAGGCATCCTGCTGTCTGCTGTATTTTTCAATTCCTGTACCAAAGAAGACATCACCTCGCCAAAACTGAAGGCGGACAATGAAGTAGCCGTTACCACAGAAGCTGCTGCTGTAGCCATGAATAACTGGATGACCGGCCTTCCTGATAACAGTAGTATTGCATCTCTGTCCATTCCCGGCACACATGACAGTGGTGCGCGCCAGGAACCGGTATCGGGTACGGCTAAATGCCAGGATCTGACCATAGCGGCACAACTGGAAGCAGGCGTTCGTTTCCTGGACATCCGTTGCCGCCACATTGGCAATGCGTTCGCTATTCATCATGGCGCGATCTATCAGAACCTGAATTTCAATGACGTATTACTGGCCTGTACTGGCTTTCTGACCAGCCATCCGGGAGAGACTATCATCATGAGTGTAAAGGAAGAATATGATGCTACTGACAATACCAGGAGCTTCGAGCAGACTTTTGACACCTATGTACAGCAGTATGCCAGCTTCTGGTCTTTAGGCGCGACTATCCCTACATTGGGACAGGTAAGAGGAAAGATCGTGTTATTCAGAAGGTTCGGCGCTACAGCTGCACCAAAAGGTATTGATGCTACTGCCTGGGCTGATAATACCACTTTTACCATCAACAATAGTAATGCAAATCTGAAGGTGCAGGACCAGTATGTAGTACCTGACAACAATGTTAAATGGAACAACATCAATACACTGTTCACTGAAGCGAAGACTACAAGCAACAACGTACTGTACGTGAATTTCAGCAGTGGTTACAAGTCACTGATCTTCGGTATTCCGAGCATTACAACGGTATCGGGGAATATCAACCCGAGGTTGAATACCTATTTTACAACAAATACGCATGGAAGATTTGGTGTTATACCAATGGATTTTGTGAATGCGGAGAGAGCTTCCCTGATCGTAAACACGAATTTTTAGGCATAAAAAAAACAGCTACCCTGGGAACTGTTAGACGGGTAGCTGTTTTTTACTGAATGTGTATGTGTGGGTCACCAAACGTAATACTGAAGGCTTGTAGTACTGGAATATAGGTTTAAATAGTACCTTATCTCTTAGTGACTTACCAGTGAGGACTTTCGTCCTGGCACTGCCCAATTGCTTAACCAACCGGGTACATAGCCTGATGTCTTTTTACTGCCCCTGTCCTGCATGAAGATATTGATCATGCTACAGGAACTTATAGATTTCCGTTCCGGCATTGTTCCTACCTGGGCTTCTTCTTCCCAGAGCAGTTGTTTGTCCCGGTATACTTTGAAGTAGATATCCGGTCCACTTACCTGACGGCGTTCTCCAACCAGCATAAGTCTGCTGGTCAGTTCCTTCCGGCTGAACCGGAGTTGATAGCGTCCTTTTTCGTCGGTACGCGCGCATCCCAATAAGCGATGGTTTCCGGCATTGTACGCTTCTACTTTTAATGCTGCTTGTCCCTCTCTGGAATGTAACTGCCTGACTGTGCCGGCAATTACCCAGGTACCATAATTGGCCCTTATCTGGCTCCAGCTTTCTGCTGGTAAAATGTATGCATAAGCTGCGACGTATCGCAGGCCTGAACGTTTCCAGTCTGGCGCCAGTGTACTCAGGTGGTAATGGGATTCCATTCCTCTGATGTCTGCCTGTTCGGGCATATGGCGCAGACAAATGTCAAGTTCAAGCGGTTCCGTAAAAAGATGCAGTTGTTCCCAGGTCAGCGTAAAATCACCTCTCTCATCCAATCGGGTCTCGGCAAGTAAGCGGTCACGCTTTGCTTCGACCTGTCCCGCGGTAAGCTGACCGGGACCATTAAATACGTTTTTTTGGGGGTGGGGTCCTAAGGGGTGGCGCCCATCTGGTAAATAAACACGTAAAAATGCATCTACCAAAGGTTCTGTACACTCTTCCGAGATCAATGCAGAAATGTTTCCAATTAACAGATAACACATAGCTTTAAGATTTAAAAGAAGGGGTTAACATACTTAACCTCATCCTGGCCGATATGGATAGCCGTTATTTTCTCTGCATTGTCTAGTAAAGGAAGAACAAACATGGGTAGAAAGGCCCATTACTATGCTCGTGTGTGTTAAAGAATTCATCTGTAACTCACTATGCAAAGATTGATAAGTTATGATTGTCAAACAAGCGTTAAAGTACTGTTTGCAAAGAATGCGTAGTTCTACGTATTTTTTGTGGAGGGGTACGGAAGTGTTTTGGGGCTAAAAACGGATAAAACCATCATTAAAAATTGATTGTCAAATAATTAATGCATTATTAAAACACTACATGGTACGAAGATGTTATATGCATAGATGCTTTGCCGAGTGATTATTTATAATAATTTTACCATCAACTTAAAAAACCACAGCACACATGGAGAAGCCAAAACACTTTCCCCCAGACGCTGGCTCCTTTATCTCCAAGAAGGAAGCCGAAAGAATAAGGGGCAATTACATGAACAAAAAAAGGAAGAAATACGGGAATGATGAGTTCATCCAGGCTTATTTCTTCGGAAAAGACAAATTATTGGAGCTTCTTTCCTGCCAGGAAGACATTACCGGGTTACGTATCTACTACGGTAATGATACTGACAATGACGGAATTGAAGACAGAAAAATGGTAATTTATGCTGTTGACAAAAAGGGTCAGAACATTCTTTACAAAAAGAAAACAGAAACCACAGATGCCAACTCATTTTCAGCTTCTGCAGCGAAAGGTGTAGTTGATGATGAAGGCGGTGCGCTTGATACCGGTCTTCCATGCCCTGCAGATTGTCCATGAGTGGTTCATCTATTTAAACCCAAGCTAAGTGTACATTCATTTAATTTTGTTTTACATTACCTGGGGGATCGAATGCTTGCTTTTGATCCCCTTTATTATTCACTTCAGTAAGCTTGACAAAAGCGGAAAGTGGGTTTTCTACTATCTGATCAGCAGTATTTTTTTTGCCACTGGCTCAAAGGTTGTCGCTCAAATCTGGGGAAATAATCTGTGGTTCTGGAATTCGATGTATTTCATACAGTTCGTAATACTATCCTCATACTTTCATGAGATAATTAAATCTAAACCAATCAGACTTATTACACAGGTAATGATAGTCCCTGTATTTGTATTTGTCGTACTTGACTATCTTTTTCTTGAAGGTCCCAACGTTTACAACTCTTATGCTATAGCCGCCGAAACGCTTATCCTGATGATCTATGGAGCACTCTTTTTCTGGCAATTGCTTCGTGATGAAGAACTGGTACAACAATCCATCTTTATCAATTCTATGCCTGACTTCTGGTATAATGCGGGGATCTTTATTTATCATTGTAGCTTTTTCTTATTTTCTCTTGCCTATAGTATCCTGAATTTTGGTGATAAAGGAGTAAAAGGCTCCGCACGTTTAACGCTTGCTGTGACGTTTGGTGCCGCCATCATTCAACTGATACTTTTATTTATTGGTCTTTCAAAAGCTAAAAAGGTCCATTCATGAGATTTTCAGACATACTCATTATCGGGACAGCAGTCATGTGCTTATTAAGCATCCTGGTAATAGTATTGGTTATATTTCAGCAAAAGCAGGTAATACAACATAAACTGGCTATCCGTGATAAAGATCTGCAATTACAGAAAGAACGGCTGATGGCCATTTTACAAGGCCAGGAACAGGAACGCAAACGCATTGCCGAAGACCTCCATGATGAAGTGGGGGCGCAGTTATCCGTATTGAAACTCAATCTTAACCAGTTACAACCTTTATTGAAAACCGGTAACGGAGAATTAGAACAGTTAAAGGAAACCAAAGATTTTACCGATACGATCATACAGCATCTCCGCTTCATCTCTCAAAGTCTCCATCCCCAGGCACTTGAAAACCTCGGACTATCCAAAGCGCTCGATTCCTTTTGTAACCTGATGAACAAGAACAAACAGGTGAAGATCCTGTTTAAGGATGAAGGCGGGCTGCAGCACGTAGATATTGAAAAAGCCCTGAACATCTACCGTGTTGTGCAGGAGCTCATCAATAACATTCTCAAACATGCCCAGGCCACACAGATAGAGATCACTTACAGAAGCACCCCTAACTTACTGCAAATCAATGTGACAGACAACGGAAACGGCTTATTGCTCCGCTCACTGGAGAACTCCCGCCAGAAGACCGGTAGTCTCGGACTGAAAAATATTGAGAGCCGTCTCAACGTAATTGGTGGCAGTATCAGGTATCTTCCCGGCCAGAATTGCGGTACAAATGCTGAAATAAGGTTGGAAAATTTCCAAAGCGCCGAGGAATAGCACGAATTTTTCTAGCTTTGTCCTGCTGAGCAGTCGATATCCTATGACCTGGGACCTTACCTCCCTGTCATGGCAGTGCTATCATTCTGTATTAGCAAAGGGACAATCTAACAAATATTTAAACAGCCTTCCCCTATGGTGAACAACATTAAAGTAGCCATCGCCGATGATCATAAGATCTTTCGTAGTGGCGTTATTAATACCCTCACCCCTTACGAGAATATAAGCGTTGTGTTTGAAGCTGAAGACGGGGTGCATCTACTGCAGATAATGGAAGAGCAACAGCCTGACGTTATACTGATGGACCTGAAAATGCCCAATATGGATGGCATTGAGGCCACTAAAAAGGTGCGTGAAAAATATGCTAATGTTAAAGTGATCGTTCTCACCATGTATGAAGACGATAACTTCATCGTACACCTCATCGAAAACGGCGCTAACGCTTACCTGCTCAAAAATGCAGAACCCGGAGAAATTTACGAAGCTATCTGTACCACCTACGAAAAAGGCTTTTACTTCAATGAGAACGTAAACCTTGCCCTGCTGAAGAAGGTGATGCACAAGAACAAACAGCACTTCAAGCCTACCTTCCGCAACGAAGTCCAACTCACTGACCGTGAACTTGAAGTGCTCCGCCTGATCTGTAACGAGTATACTACCCAGGAGATCTCCAAAGAAATATTTCTGAGCCCCCGTACCGTAGAAGGCCTTCGCCAGAAGCTGCTGGAAAAGACCGGAGCCAAGAATATTGTCGGCCTCGTGATGCATGCTTTCAGAAACGGGTTGATTGAATGATAAGTGGGTTGACAGAATGACAAAGATGCCTCATCTTTGCAGCTCATTAAACCACCAAACTCACATGAAACCTTTATTTCGTTACCTGGCTGCCGGTTCTCTGATGCTTTGCGCACAGTTATCCATTGCCCAGGTAAAAATGCCTGCTCCAAGCCCTGGACAGACCATTCACCAGGATTTCGCGTTATCTTTCGTTGAAGTAAACTACTCCCGCCCAGCTATGAAAGGCAGAACCATCATGGGCGACCTCGTTCCTTATGGTAAAGTGTGGAGAACCGGTGCTAACAGCGCTACTACCATCACTTTCGGCGAGGACATTACCTTCGGCGGTACCGCAGTGAAAGCTGGTAAATATGGCCTGCTGACTATCCCTGGCCAGTCTGAGTGGACAGTTATCCTGAGCAAAAGCCTGGATGTAACCAGCCCCGCTGCTTACAAGCCTGAGAATGATGTAGTTCGCGTTAAAGTAGCTCCTATCGAGTTACCTTATGCGATCGAAAACTTCATGATCACTTTTGACAATGTTCAGTCTAACGCTGCTAACTTAATGCTGCTGTGGGAAAAGACCCTGATCACTATTCCGTTGACTGCCGACGTTGACAGCAAAGTGATCACACAGCTGGACGCTGCAATGAAAGGTGAGAAAAAACCTTATTTCCAGGCTGCTTCTTACTATTTCGAAACTAACCGCGACCTGAAAAAGGCACTGACATGGGTTGACGAGGCTATAAAGGAAAATCCTACCGCTTTCTGGATCGCTACGCTGAAAGCGCGTATCCAGGCTAAATCCGGCGACAAAAAAGGTGCGAAAGCTACTGCTGAAAAAGCGATCGAACTGGCTAAAACTGCCAAGAACGATGATTATGTAGTGATCAACCAGAAGCTGATTGCTTCTCTGTAAGAACGTCGCTTAACCTATATGTGTTGAACGTCTTCAGTTTCAGTAAGTGTAAAATGTGAGACACATTTTATCACTTACTGAAACTTATTCTTCCAGACTACCGCCTATATTATTTCTGTCCATTACTGCTTCCATTTCTTATTGTTAGCTCCCTCTAACCTCAACGTCTACTTCAACTTTCCTTCCCTCAACGCATTTTTATAGAAATCTTCCACCTTGGTACGAGCCCAGGGCGTCTTACGCAGGAATTTGAGACTGGACTGTATGGAAGGATTGCTGATAAAACAATTTATACGGACCTGGTACCCCAGCTCATCCCATCCATAGCTGTCTACAAGCTGAGTAATGATCTTTTCAAGTGTTATTCCGTGTAAAGGATCTTTTGACGTATTCCCTGTTTCCATATGCCGCTGTTTGCATCACAAAGATATAGTACATAACACTAACTAGCCGGACAATAGCAGGCTACATCTGAAATACGTTGAACTTATGCCCGTCAGGGTCTGCAAACACAAAACCGTAATAGCCCTTCCCAAACTCCTCCGGTTTGGAAACGATAGTCCCTCCGGCCTCACGTATCTCTTTTTCCCAACTGTCAACCTCTTGCCTGCTACTTGCCGATAGAGTGAATATAATTTCATTCCCGGCTTTTGTATCAATTATCTCTCCTTTCATGCCATCTAGCAGCACATCCCGCAAAAAGAAATGGATAATAAAGTCATCGTCGCCAAAGAAGAAACTCGTCAGTTGTTCCGACGCGCCGTTATGCTTAAATCCGAGTTGTTGATAGAATTTGGTGGTTCGTTCTAAATCCTGGACACTGAAATTGGCCCATATTTTCTTTGTTTTCATAAACTAATGGTTTTATGGTTACCAGCTTTTCTTTTGATATGCTTAGCCGGTTGTTCTTTTACTCATGCTTATTGTACAAGACGTTATAAGGTAGCTTTTTTTATTGAATTCACGCTTAAATGATTGCGGTTAGCTGGTGCTTCATATGTATGTGTAATCTTCCGCGTTATTGGATTTTTGCCGGTAATCTTTAAATACTTTCACCGAACTCTTTTGTACCTTCATAACCTATGAAATCGCACTATTCGCATGCGGAATACTTACATTTATAAAGTACTAACTTACCTTATTGCACTTGTCTGGCTGATAAACGGCCTGCTCTGTAAAGTCCTGGACCTGGTTCCGCGCCACGAACAAATTGTTGCCAGGATATTGGGCGCCAGGTATTCAAGATCACTTACATTGGCAATCGGATTATCGGAAATTGGAATGGCCGTCTGGACATTAAGTGGGATCAGATCAAGGTATAATGCCATGCTTCAGATGACGATCGTGGCAGCAATGAATGTGCTTGAGTTCTTTCTTGTACCTGATCTGCTGCTGTGGGGCAGACTGAATTCTCTCTTTGCATTCTTTTTTATATTGACTATTTACTACTCAGAATTTAAACTAAATCCGAATCAGACATAAACATCTATATGTTCTCAGGTCTTAAAAATCACCCCTTCGCCGTCAAAGCATTTTTTGAGAGCTCAATAGTATTGACTTTTGCCGTGGCAAAGGAACAATTAACGCGGCTCATTCCACCTTGCCTGGAACTTGATACGTTTGATAATAAATATGGGTTTATTGCAGTAGCAATGGTTCAGACGACGAAGCTTCGTCCGGATGGTTTCCCGGGCTTTATGGGCAATAACTTCTTCTTAATCGGATATAGGGTATTTGTGAGATACACCGACAATGCAGGTAAAAATCTGCGTGGATTATACATCCTCAAGTCGGAAACGGATAAAAGAAAGATGGAAATCCTGGGGAATATATTTACCCACTATAATTATACCACCACCGACATTAAGCAGGTAGAATCAGGCGACATAAGAACATTTGAATCTGCAAAATCCGACTTCAAAGTTTCCATAGATGTTGCTGAAGGAGATGTGGCGTTACCTGCTAATTCACCATTCAATGACTGGAAAGAAGCACGACGGTTTGCCGGCCCACTTCCCTTTACGTTCAGATTTAATGCAGCAACAAAAGAGGTGTTGATCATTGAAGGTGTAAGGCAAAACTGGACACCAAAACCAATAAAAGTTATTGATCACCGCTTTTCATTTTTTGATGCTCTCAATATTGAAAATCCGGTCCTCGCCAATGCTTTCATTATTAATAAGGTTCCATACTATTGGAAAAAAGGTAAACTAGAGATATGGAAGTAACAAGAACGCCTTTCCAGGGCGTACTAAACATCATCCGGTTCAACTGGCATTTCTATTTATTCTCCTTTATTTTTGTAATACTTACCAGTATTGTAGCCGGTTACTTTAAAGCGTTTCCGGTACTCTACCTTGTTCCCGCGCTGGCCTTTGCAACAAGCGTTGGCTCTTTGCTGGTATCATGCTATGTTTATGACCTCTCCGGTCTATATCGCCTAGATTGGATAAATAGTACAAAGACTGAACGTCTGATCGTAAATATCCATGCAGGATTTGATGAAACGAGCCTCTTACTTGAACAAAAATATGAGAATGCGGAACTGCGGATAATAGACTTCTACGATCCGCAAAAACACACAGAACTTTCTATCAAACGAGCTCGAAAAGCCTATCCGGCTCTTCCACAAACAATACCGGCTGAGACAGACAGACTACCAATTGAAGACGCTTCAGCAGATAAAATATTCGTTATTTTTTCTGCACACGAAATACGGAATAAGACAGAGAGGTCAGATTTTATGAGAGAACTTGCCAGGATCATAAAACCTGGCGGAGAAATCTATCTAACGGAGCACCTGAGAGATACTGCGAATTTTATCGCCTATAATATTGGCTTTCTGCATTTCTATACAAGGAAATCCTGGTTGCAACTTTTCAGCAATGCTGATCTAAAGCTGAATAAGGAGATTAAGCTTACTCCATTTATTTCGACTTTTATAATTTCTAAAAATGATACTCCATTTTAGGATAATAGGATCGCTTTTAATTTTCCTGGCACTTAGCCACGCTATATTCCCCAGGTATTTCAACTGGCGGAAAGAACTCCAGCCACTGAGTTTGATCAATCGTCAGATAATGACTGTTCATACATTCTTTATCGCTCTTTGTGTCTTTCTTTTAGGCTTACTATGCCTGACTTCGGGTAATGAACTTATCAATACTCCCTTCGGTAAGAAAATATCATTAGGTATGGGGCTATTCTGGCTAACCAGGTTCTTCGTTCAATTCTTTTGGTATTCATCAGCCCTTTGGAAGGGCAAAAAGTTTGAAACAACTGTCCATATACTGTTTTCAATGTTATTCGG
Organism: Chitinophaga sp. S165; assembly: GCF_003182155.1. GTDB lineage: Bacteria > Bacteroidota > Bacteroidia > Chitinophagales > Chitinophagaceae > Chitinophaga. The sequence goes on along the minus strand of NZ_QGTG01000003.1, from coordinate 409,189 downwards.
ATACATGAGTATCGCATTTTTAATCACATACTTTACTTAGTGTTTCGGCGGCAGTTTTCAACAAGCACCTATAAAGGCTATACCAATGTCCCAAAAACCTATCCTATAACAAAAGAGGATGCCTCAAATAAATGAGACATCCTCTTTTGTTATAGGTAACTGTTATAAAACAATTGAGCATTCAGCGGTATTTATAACGCGAACTCACCTGTCTCAATATCTACACGGGTGGCCATAGGCGCTTTCTTGCGGATATATGGAATATTATCTACTAACGGTAAAACAGCTGATCCTGCTGCCGCTCCTGCTATAGCTCCTCCTATTAATCCTCCTCCCGCTGCACTGGCGATGATTGCATTGTTCCTCTTGCGGGCCTGTGAAAGATAACTTGTCAGCGCAATGCTATTCTGCTTTTGTTCAATTGGAATCAGCTGATCGTAATGTTGTTTGTACAAAATACCATTCTTACGTACGCCCCAGAATTTATCAACAAGTGTTTTGTTACCACTGCCGTCTGTTTTATAGAAATGCACTGCATTATTATCAAGGCTATAAGTTATATTTGAAATAGACGGCTGATCATTAATGAATTCCTTAAAAGTCAAATAAATGCCATCTGCATGCTCTTTTGCTTCCAAAGCAGGTACATGGTAGCGTTGCAATGCTTTTTCCCTGATGGCAGCCATTGTATAAACAGGATTGTCAGCGTTTGGAACTGTTGTAAGAGACCGGTCCAGTAAGATCTGTAAGGCGGTAGCAATATTCTCTCCATGTTTGTGAGTTACGTCCATACCTCCCTTTACCAGTATTGTATCCAATACTGCAACCTGTCTGAATGCATCACCGTTACTTCCTGTGAACGAAATTGCTTTAAGATGTAGAAAGCTTTTCTCACTCATATTAAATGTTCGTTCACTAACACGCAGTTCCTGTATGACCCATATAAGTTGGGCGGCATCTTTTTTATACATCGGACCATACCGGCGATCGACGTAAGATTGCAAATACTCCGTGTAAGGCTTGTCCGGCCCCGCTTCCTTCCACCGGTTAAACATGCCGGTCTGCACGTAGCCCAATGATGAGGAATCGCTTACGGCATTAATTATTTGAATGCCTGAAATATTTATACTTCCTAAGTCCTTTTCTTCCGGACCAAAGGCTGGCAGGGATATTGTTGTGGAAGTGCTACTACTATCAGTAATGCCGGATTTCCCGTTTGCTTTAAACGGGTCTTTAGCCTTACGGTTAGAATGTATAGTAACGTCGTCATCAGCATATTGAGCGGATGCAATGGTAACAGGGAAGATAAAAAGTACTAGAGATAACCAACGGACATTTTTCATGTGTAATTATTTATGATAGCAGGTTTAAAGCGATTTAACGTTGCCCTACGGGGTACTTTACACGATGCAAAGCAACGACTTTTTCATCATCCACCCAAGAATGTCCCAAACATCCGTGTAACCACTTATATTTACAATAAAAAAATATATAATATACAAAATTTGTATAAATTGCATCCGCTTATTCCTATGTCCATGTATCATGTACACCGAAGTAACGGGCAACAGGTCTTGCCGGATGCTTCAATGAAGAAAACCCTAAGTACTGGCATTGATCATTCTGATATCGTGCGAACACTGGAAATTACAGAAGAGTTGAGTGTTGACATCAGATCACATAATTATAAAAGGGACAGCATTAAAACAGGCATGACAGTAATTTTGGCTGGTCTTTATCCGGAGTGCCACTTTCAGTTGAGAAATCAAAACCATATTATAAAATCTCTATTACCTAAAATTCATTTATGAGTATCAACGTTAAAACGTTACTGGGAAAAAATAACCTGGATTTTTCCATCTCATGCCTCAGAAGTTTTGTAGAAAACTCCGAAACACCCATCAGACTGGTTATACTTGATGATGGCTCTTTAACCAGTGTAGAAGTTGAAAGGTTGCAGAGTGCTTTTAAAGATTGCAAAATCGTTACCAGACAAGATAGAGATAGCATTATCCAGGAAAAGCTGAAAAACTATCCTACCTGTTATAAATACAGAGAGCAGGTTATCTACGCTCATAAAATATTTGACGCAATGCTTTATGACGATGAAGACCTGATCTTTATCGACAGCGATGTGTATTTCAAGCGGAAATATACCTGGCCTGACTTCAATGGCATTCCGACATTTATGATGGGAAGACAGCATGCTTACTCTTTTACCCATATGGAATTTCTGAAGGTTAAATATCCGATCTTCCCATACGTAAATACAGGTATGATCTATTGTCCGCGGGAGAAGTTTGATCTGGCGTTTATAGAGGAAGTGCTGAATGATCAGATCATAAATAAGGGTATCGGCCGTATTTCCTGGCTGGAACAAACAATGTGGGCTTTCATTGCTGCAAAAGCGGGCGCTATACGTTATTTTGATCCATTCCAGGTGGTGATGGCAGGTGGTGATCTGATACTGAAAGAAAATACATTGGCGGTTCACCTTGTTTCGGCTTACAGAGGCGAATACAAATTACTGCTTAAAGAAGACGTTATAAACAAAGACAAAATTGAACCGATCAAGCTTATTACAAAGACGAAATTCGTAAGCATACCAGCGTTCTGGATAGACAGGCTTAAAAAGAAATTAAGACGTCATTTCAAGCCCTATAAGCCCGTTGCAGCCTGATAAACCTTGTGCAATAAGCTCGCGTTCCCAACTTATTTTCATGAAGACATTTCTTAGTCGGATGAGTATAAAGTTTATCCTAAAATATCGGATGATAAAAGTCAGCAACTGCTGGCTTTTGTCATTTTAGGCCACGGAAGTATCGCTTATTTAAGGAATAGTCCTTGCTGGGCGGGACTATGCGGGAGAGGATACCACAATCACGTACCTATACAACATTTAAGAAGTTTCAAATCCAGCATTACCATATGATAAAACCGCTAACATCCCTACGTTTAATATTTGCCTTAATGGTGTTTTCCCATCACCTGTTATTTTTCAGGGATTCTTCTGATCCTACTTTATCAGGTTTGTATCAGTCGTACTTCTCTGAAGGATTTATTGGCGTAAGCTTCTTTTTTATATTAAGTGGGTTCGTACTTTCATTAGCGTATACTGAAAGATTTAAAGACCAGACCATCACAACAAAGGAATACCTCATTGCGCGGTTTGCCCGTATTTACCCGCTTCATTTTCTTACATTCCTCCTGGCCATTCCCAGGGTGCTATCCAGACAGAACGGACACGTTAACGCGAAGTTTTTCGGGACTATGGGATTAAATGTTAGTCTGCTACAAAGCTATCTCCCGTTCAGTGGCAGTTACCTGTCTTTTAACAGTGTATCATGGAGCATTTCAGCGGAATTCTTCTTCTATGCGATGTTTCCGCTATTACTGATAGCCATATATAAAGCAAAAAGCAAAATAGCTTTGTGGGCGCCACTGTTCCTTATTCCGGTATTGATCTTTCTTACTCCGGAACAATGGCATAAGGACATCTTCTATATCAATCCAATTATAAGGATCTCTGACTTTTTTATAGGTATGATGTTGTACCGCCTCTATGTTGGTGGTGTATTAAAACCAACTGGTAACCGTAGTGCAACAATACTTGAGATATCCGCAATCGCCTTACTGGGCGTGTTCTTTGCATTCAAAAACAGTGTACCTGAAGGTTACAGATACTGCGTTTATTACTGGATACCGATGGCCCTGATAGTACTTGTATTTTCCTATCAGCAGGGAGCGATATCAAGACTGCTGAGTAACCGTGTTCTCGTACTGGGCGGAGAGATCAGCTTTGCATTCTACATGTGTCATGTGCTGTTCATCTATTACGGGCCATCCGTTAACAGCTTCCTGCATTTATCGCTTAGTGATTATGTGTTAGCGCCTGTGATGCTGGCCGTTTCCTTAGGCGCCAGTTATGTGCTCTTTAAGTATTTTGAGATGCCGATGAACAAATGGATCAAGAAGAAGTTTGCAGAAAGTGCGCCGAAGAAAGTAAAGGTTAGTGTATCGGCGGTTTAGTAGAGGATAATATTGCGATGGCCCGAAATGCGATCTTTTGGCACCATAGGAGATATTACTAATTGTTAAACGGAAGCCATATAACGTCAGCGGGTGCGCCGGAATACCGGTGCACCCGCTTTTTATGTGTGTTAGTAATTAACCTACCTTTTCGTTTTTTCTTTCGCTCCCATCCATGTCGCATTTTCATTTCTCATCATCAACTGGAAGATCGCAGCAATACCTATCACCAGGAAGCAACCTATCGCGTTCAGCCAGAGGAAGGATACGATCTTTAGCAGGTATATCACGATCACACCTGCTTCAGAGATGATAGCTGCCCAGAAAGTAGCATTACCCCCGATCCTTTTACAGTAGAATGCCACCAGGAAAATACCTAGTATGACTCCATAGAACAAGGAACCCAGAATGTTCACAGCCTCTATCAGGCTACCCAGCTGACTGGCGAATTGCGCCACCGCAATACAGAAAACGCCCCATGCTATTGTCCACAGGCGGGACGCCTGCAAATAGTGACCGTCTGTTTCCTGCTTTTTGTACATGCGCTGGTAAATATCGATAACGGTCGTAGAAGCCAGTGAGTTCAGCGCAGCCGCAATACTGCCCCAGGCTGCTAAAAAGATAATGGCGATCAGCAGACCTACCAATCCTTTAGGCAAATTGTTGACCACGAAGTGCAGGAAAATGTAGTTCGTATCGTTCGTATCAGCGGCAGGATCTGCCTTTTTGATGAGGGAGATCGCTTTCTCACGTGTCTCTTCAGAAGCCTTTTCGGTTTCCTGCAAGGCCACTTTACTGCTGGCAATGGCTGTTTCATCCCCCCTCTTAATGGCAGCAGCCATTTCTTTAACCTGCGTCTGCTTTATGGTCGCCAGCCGGTTATATTCACTCTCTACTACCTTAAAGGCGGCTCCTTCTTCAGATTTATATACCTTCTTAACCTGCGCCTCATTGAAAAATACCGGTGCTCTGAAATAGAGATAAAACACAAATACCAATGCGCCTATCAGTAATATGAGGAACTGCATCGGCACTTTTACCAGACCGTTCATCAGTAGTCCCAAACGGCTTTCTGTAACTGAACGGGCAGTCAGGTAACGTCCTACCTGCGACTGGTCGGTACCGAAGTATGATAATGCCAGGAAGAACCCTCCTATCAATCCGCTCCAGATGTTGTACCTGTCCTTCCAGTCAAAATCGGTTACAATAACATTGAGCTTGTTCATTTTACCGGATACCTGTAAGGCATCCACGAAACCAACATTTGCCGGTAACAGGTGCACTACCATCCAACCGGCCAGGAACATGGCGGAAAAGATGATCACCAGCTGGAATGTCTGCGTATAACTCACAGCCCTCGTACCACCCGATACGGTATAGATGATCAGCAAGCCTCCCATTATCACGTTGGTGAGATAAATATTCCAGCCCAGCAATGATGACAGGATGATGGATGGCGCATAAATACTGATACCTGTTGAAAGCGCCCGCTGCAACAGGAAAAGGGCTGAAGTAAGCGTACGTGTCTTCAGGTCGAAACGTTGTTCCAGGTATTCGTACGCCGTATATACCTTCAGTTTATGGAAGATAGGAACGAAAGTAATGCATAGCACGACCATCGCCAGTGGCAAACCGAAATAGTACTGTACAAAGCGCATCCCGTCGGTATAGGCCTGACCGGGAGCAGACAGAAAGGTCACCGCACTTGCCTGCGTGCCGATAATCGATAATAATACTATATACCAGGGCATAGACTGGTTGTCAAGGAAATATCCCTGCATGTCGCGTTGACCGCGACTTTTCCAGACACCATACAAAATGATCCCGACCAGTGTAACCACCAGTACGATCCAATCAGCTACGCTCATGAAAATACTTTAGTAAACAAATAAAAGCCTGCTATCAGTAATGCCAGCCAGACGGTTACAAATACGTACCACATCCACCAATGTGGAAGTAATGGCGGTCGTTCTTCCTTCATAGCAATTGTCTTTTCTTAATTATCTTTCTTAATTACCTTTTTTGCCACAGGAATCCGCTCAGATATCCAAGCCCAAGGCCTATCAGCAGCCCGATATGCAACCTTTTGATCTCAAAACCAATGAGCAGTCCTACGATAACGCATAGTACGACTGCTATCGTGATTCGCGCTCCCCCTTCCCTCTTCTTGCTACTGCCCATAGAATGGTTTATTTCTTAGTTGATATCAGGTTCACAAATAAGCGGTAAGCACCGGGCACACCTGCAGGCAGTTCTCTGAAGAACGCCAGTGAGGTGTAAACATACCTGCCCTTGCCATATTTAGCTACCAGCGTGGAACCCTGGAGCGCTTCCTCTCCTTTATCATGCATGGCAAACAACTTCACATAGGCCGGATCTGCCATTTGCGTAAAGTAAAGACCTCTTTCCTGTATCCAGCCATCAAAGTCGTGATCGGTGATGTTATTCGGATAATGCATCACTTCATTTTCCGGCTGTAATATGGACACTGCCGCTGTTTCATCTGTTACACGGTCGCGCGTCAGTGTGAAAGGATAAGGCCCTATATCAGTTATCTTCAGTGGAGAACTTACATTGTACTGTACCAGATAGGTGCCGCCGTTTTTCACATACTCCATCAGGCGAGGCTGCCAGTATTTAATACGTGAGTTAACGTTATATGCCCTGACACCTGCGATGATCGCATCGTATTGTTGCAAGTCGCCGTTCATGATCTCTTTTTCATCCAGCAGGGTCACTTCATATCCTACCTGTCTCAGGGATGCTGCTACCATGTCGCCTGCACCGGCAATATAACCCAGCTTGCGGCCATTATATTTCAGATCAACAGTTACCAGTTTGGCAAATGCGTCGGGGAAAATGTTGATGTCGGGAATATGATCGTACGCAATAGTATGCAGGCTTTGTGTATACAGCTTACCTTCATTCCGTACTTCTACACGTAACGTATCCGTATGGTTAATACCGGCTACTTTCTGCGGAGCAATATGGAATGTTACAACCGTTTCATCTCCTTTGGACGTCAGCTCGTAAGGCTGCTCTGCTTCCTGGCTGGTGAAGCCGGCCGGCAGCTGAAGACGCACGGTCCCTTTAGTTTTTTGTCCCATAGCACGCAGTTTTACCTGTACCGGCTGAGGTTGCGTTTGGGTAAAAATGAACACATTGGTATTCAGCATCGCCACTACCGGAGGAGCTACTACTAATGGTTCGTACAATTCGCCCTTAACAGGGTCGGTAAATTTATACTGTACCGGTCTGGTAACGGTCATAGCCTCACCGTTGATACGCAGTTTGATCACTGCTTCCAGCGAAGGTTTGTTTTCCGGATAGCCTACCTGCATCGGATCTTTGATAGTATAGATACCGATCGGATGCGGAGACTGCAACCAGTAAGGCTGAGATACCGGCACGGAAGCAGGCAATGTCATTGTTTCCGGAATGGTACGCATACGGTTATATTCCAGCGGCAGCTTATTGAACACGGTATCTTTACCGGCAAAGCTTACCTGATCTACCGTCACGTTGGTGTTACTGTTGCATAGCAGCTGTACGCTGCCCTCAATAGGCTGACCGGGTACAACCACCTGCGCATTGCTATAAGCTTCCATCCAGAGACCAGCGCATGCCTGGATCAGTTCTTCTGTTTCTTTCAGTTTCTGTGTACGCCAGTAACCATCAGGCAGGGCCTGAATAGCCTTGCGGATAGCCAGCAATGCCGGAACTGAAGCCGCAGGATCTTCTATATTATATGCTGCCTGTGCTTTATCGACCATTTCACCGATTGCCTTCCCTCCGGGGATGCGGCTCCAGGTGGTATTGATCCCGTCCAGCAGACTGTATACCGGTTTATCGCCTTTAACGAGGCTGAAATATTCGTAAGAACTACCTCTTGCTGCTGCTACACCAAATCCCTGGCTTTTATGCTGGGAACGGCTTTCTGCGGCAATTTCCCCATAACCGCGGCCTAGCAGGTAGTTAAAGGTACCGACGTTCATCTCGAAGAGCTCTCCTTTGGAATTATCTATCGTACCGGCCCAGTTAAAGTTGTTCCACAGGATGCGGTGAGCTTTCCAGGGCTTCAGTACTTTCAGTTGTTCCGGGAACCGCTTCGGATCGGCAGCAGCTTCGTAAGCTTCTTCCGCCAGCATAGCGGAAGCGGTATGATGACCATGACCTGCACGGCTATCCGGTGGGAAACGGCATACAATAACATCGGGTTGAAATTTGCGGATCATCCACACTACATCTCGCAGGATCTTTTCTTTGTCCCAGATGGTGAATGTCTCAGCAGGATTTTTGGAGAACCCAAAATCCAGAGCGCGGGTAAAAAACTGTTCTGCGCCATCTATACGGCGTGCAGCCAACAGTTCCTGGGTACGGATAAGGCCCAGTAATTCGCCCTGCTCATCCCCTACCAGGTTTTGTCCGCCATCACCTCTGGTGAGGGATAGGTACCCGGTACGGTATAATTTCTCTTTTGCCAGGTAACCCAGTAAGCGGGTGTTCTCATCATCAGGATGAGCGGCGATATATAAAACGCTACCAAGCGTATCCAGTTTCCTGAATTGAAGTCTGATATCTGCCGCATTTACGACCGGGGTGCGTTGAGCCCATGCGGTAGCGGCGAATAATCCTGAAATGAGTATTAAACAAAATCCTTTGACCATTGCTCTTGCTTGTTAAACAGTGGCCAAAAATAGTGATTAAATATAGCTGTAAAAGAAAATGTGATAAAAGGTGAACAACGTTATTTCTTAAACATGAAATAAACTGCCCCGAGGATGAATAAAAAAGAGACGAGATAGTTCCAGCGGAGCGGTTCTTTTAAGATAAAGACAGCAAAGAGGCTGAAAACGGTGAGGGTGATCACTTCCTGGATAGTTTTCAGCTGGAAGCCTGAAAAACCCTCCTGGGCGCCAAAACGGTTGGCAGGCACCATAAAGCAATATTCAAAGAAGGCAATTCCCCAGCTGATAAGGACCACTTTCCAGAGCGGGACGTTCTCATATTTCAGATGGCCATACCAGGCAAAGGTCATAAAGGTGTTGGAAATCAGGAGGAGGATAATGGTACGCATGATAATTAAGCTCAAAAAGTGCGTAAAGATAGACGATAGATCTAAAATAATTCCACTTACAGGCAAGCAATGTGGCAATTATTGTCACTACCGTCTATCCGGTTTAATGATATTAGGGAGGGATAATAGGATGGCTGCCTGTGGGCAGGATTTTCTTCGTTGGCTAAAGTCCTGGTCCTGATATGGGGATTTCAGGAAAAAAATAAACCGGCCCAAAAGAGCCGGCCGGTTGTTACAGGTCTCAACTTTCCTATCATGCTTAGGAGTTGTAAGTTTAAACGCTAAAGCGGTGGTTAGTCCAGCTTTATTTCCCCCAGGTCTGTAGTTTTGCCGTCTTCGACTTTTACATCTTTGAGGGTGGCGTCTTTATAAGGATCTTTTGCGTCGATAATCACGGTATAGGTGCCGGCTTTGGCAGACTGTACGGAAAAGGCGCCGTCTGTAACGGGAGCCTTCAACGTATCCATGCCAGAAACGGCCCAAACTTCTGTTGCCCCGTCTACCGGTGTGATCTTGCCGCTGATGGTTCCACCGTCAAAGGTGGTAAAAGCAAAGGCCCCAACAATCAGCACAACAAGAGCCGATAGCCCAAACGTTGTCGTTTTCATACAAATTGGTTTTAGGTTTTTTACAATATTGAAATGGCTATAAAAAACTTTATTAAAACCGCACTTGATTAGCAGGCGCCTGCAAAGTGCCGCTTTGTTCACTGTCTATACATACAATACACTCAATTTGAACCTTACCATTAGTCCCTTTGAAAAAAAAGTTGTCTTTTTTTTAGCATTTGGGGTAATTTACTGGAAACCCTTTGCTATGGCGGGTTTAATTTTCAATATATTTGAATTATCAGGTTCGGTGAGCTATCAGTCAGTCAATTGGCCGATTAATTGCCAGAATAAAGTAATTTTGCTACGTTCTGTTTTTGATAGCCGACTTTAGTCCGTTGCAATAGCAATTCATAAAAATAGATTAGAAAAGATAAGTTACAGGATGCTGCCTCTCAACAATACAGATATAGTTAATGGGGTCCGGAACAGGGATAAACAAGTATTTGAAATTATATTCAATCAGTTTTCACCCTCCATGTTCAGTATTGCCTTGCGGTACCTTCGTGACCAGGACGAGGCACAGGATATCGTGCAGGATGTCTTTCTGAACCTATGGCGCACGGCAGACAACCTCGATGAACGGGCGCCCATTCAACACTATCTGGCGCGGGCCACTGTAAACACCTGTCTTAACCGGATAAAGAAAACGCAGAGACAACAGCAATACACAAAGGAACAACAGTTTACGTCTACTGAATCTACTGTCGAACACCTTTTACTGGAACACAAAGAGTTGGAAGCCCAATATTTATCTATCCTTGAGAAATTGCCGGAACAATGCCGCAGGGTATTTGAAATGAGCCGGTTCAAGGGATTGTCTCCCGCTGAAATTTCCCAACAACTGAATATTTCTATCAACACAGTCTATACTCATCTTACCACCGCATTAAAAAAGATCAGGCTGGGGCTGTTAAATCAGCAGTAACAGGGAACAAAGACCTTATATTATCTGTTTACCTCCTATATATACTATTATATAGCAAAGCCAATAATGAACAGGTCTCCCTCCACCGCACTTTTTTTTAAAATGACTAATGGTAAGGATATTTTTGATTGTATTAATACTAAGAGATGAAACAGCAACCTGATATCGATGTCGTTATCCGCTACCTGGAGGAACCAGGGAATGAGGAGCACAAACGTTCACTGGATGAATGGTTGCAGCTGGATGCTGCCAATCTGGATATCTTTCTGGAAACCAAAGCATTATGGCAGGGCGAAGTTTTACCTGCTGCTGCATCTTATAACATCTCCCGGCAATGGCAACTACTTGATGCCCAGCTCACTGCTGCTGCCATCCCTCCTGTTACCGCTACCATACAGTCACAACCGGTACAAACGGCCCCGGCAAAAGAAAAAGGCAGGATCAAACCTTTAGTGACCCGCTACTGGTGGGCTGCCGCTGCCGCCGTTCTGGTGATCGTAGCAGTTACCTTGTATCGTCAGCCTTTATATATTGCACAACAAACCGCACAGAACACTGACAGCCTCCTGCTGCCCGATGGCACGCGCCTCTATCTGAATGCGCATACTACCGTAAAATACCCCCGCCGCTTCCAGGGAAACAGCAGGGAGATATTTGTTCAACAGGGTGAGGTCTTCGTAGATGTAAAACATATGCCTGAAAAGCCCTTCTCCGTTCACCTGAAAAATGTGGATGTAGAAGTGCTGGGAACTTCCTTCGACGTAAAGGAAACCAAACAGGGCGTAAAAGTCTTTGTACAGACAGGTAAAGTGAAGGCGGTCTATAAAAACGGTAAATCAGTCATACTTACTCCGGGTGAAGAAGCAGAAATGCTCCTGGCAGGTACTACTATCAGTACCCGTCACCATCGGAACAATAACCTCATTGCCTGGAAAACAGGTCATCTGACCTTTGTTGACGCCCCTCTCTCCGAGGTGACAGCAGTACTTGAGGATTACTATAAAGTAAATATTGTTCTGAAAGGAGATGGACTGGCAGAAAGAAAACTGCTCGCTACTTTCCATAAAGAATCTCTCTCTGAGGTACTGGACATTCTGTCCAAAACATTGCAGGTAAAGGCCATACAAAAAGATAGCCTCGTAGAAATCTATTAGTCGTCCGGAGGAAAAATGCAGTATACTATACAGGCACTCCGTAAGGCGGCTTACTCTAAGCGCTGGTGCGCACTACTATTTTTAGTGTGTGCAGGCATGTTATGTGCCCATACTTCCCATGCATCCAATCCATCCATCCCCCCTGCCGCTTTCCAGGACGGCGATACCATCAAAGTAACATTAAAAGTATACAGGGCCAGCCTGAGACAGGTCATCCGCCTGATCGAAAAACAGACAGGGCTTACCTTTGCTATTTCATCCACCCTGCTCGACAACGCCCGCTCCATTTCCCTGCAGGCACAGCAACAACCACTTACCTCAGTACTCCGTCAGATCTTTGCTAACAGCAAGTATGCATTCGAAATCCGTAATAAACAGATCATTGTATATCCTGCCGATCAGGCGCCGGCTGCACCTGGCATCATTCAACGGCCGGTAGACAAAGAGCTGGAAAAGTTCGTCGTAACGGGTCTTATCACCGATGGGGAAAGGCCGCTGGCAGGCGTGTCCATCCGTGAAAGAGATACCCATAACGGCGCCAGCACCAACGAGAACGGACGCTTCCGTATACCAGTAGCCAGCGGACAGGCCGTGCTGCAATTCTCCCTAATCGGATATGAAACACGGGAAATTGCATTAAGAGAGAGAAAAACACTTGAGATCATCCTCCAAAGCGATACCAAAACATTAAATGACCTGGTTATCATCGGTTATGGCATCCATAACAAAGCCAACATCACCGGCTCTATTACCAAAGTAGAAGGCCGCCGTTTAAAAAGCAGGCCTGTTACCAATGTCATGGCTGCACTGCAAGGTACCGCTCCCGGATTGCTGGTAACCCGTAACAACGGACAGCCAGGTAAAGAAGGCTTCAATCTTCAGATCAGAGGGCTGTCTTCAGGCAACTATAGCGAGCCGCTTGTACTGATAGACGGCGCACCCGGTTCCATTACTTTACTCAACCCCAATGATATTGAATCAATTTCTGTATTGAAAGATGCAGCGGCTGCCTCTATTTATGGCCCACTAGCCGCCGGGGGCGTAGTGCTGGTCACCACCAAAAGAGGGAAAGCCGGCAAACTCTCCGTTGAATACAACAGCCTCTTCGGAATAGAACGACCCATCACATTGCCTAAACGCATGCGCTCCTGGCAGGCGGCCTCCCTGCAGAATGAAGCGGAACAGAACGCCGGCCGTTCTCCTATGTGGACTACACAGGACATAGCCCTGATGAAAGACCCTAACGTAAATTCCCTGCCCAAACTGGACGGCAGCGGGAACTATAACTATTATGATGATATTGATCCGTTAAACAGCGTTACCCGCAAGAACAGCACGACCTCCACTTATACGGTGACTGCGAAAGGCGGTACAGAACATCATCAGTACCTGTTCTCTCTCGGACAATTCTCCCGGCAGGGCTTATTCAATACCGGTCCGGATAAAACCTCCAGGACCAATGTGCAGGCCAGTATCAACGACAGGTTCAGTGATGTATTAAGCCTGGAAACCAGTCTGCAATACGCCACCAGCAATACCCTTTCTCCCGGATGGCGTGTAGATGGCAATTATGGCCTCTTAAACTTTTTATACCAAGCCCCAGGTAACGTCCCTGTTTACGTTCCCGGCACTAACCGTTATACTACAGGCTTTAATAGCATTGCTTTGCTGGAACATGCCGGCAAAAGAGATGAACACACTTCTTATGCAGATGCTGTATTTACACTCAAAGCCGAAAACCTGTATAAGGGTCTTACGTTAAAAGCGGTGTATAGTCCGCAGGTGACCAGCTATAATGACAGGCTGGGTAAACGTACGGTAGACTTCTATGATGGTAGCGGATATATCAACAGCGTCAACAACCCTAATTCATTAAAAAGGGGCAACCTGCTGGAAGTGCAGCATAGTTTACAACTGCTGGCAGACTATGATCTTCCTGCGGGGAAAAATAATACCGTTCATATACTCGGAGGGTACGCCTATGAAAGTCATTACCAGCGGCAACGGATCCAGACCGGTACAGGCGTCACGGAGAATGAACTTTCACAGTTGTCATTCGATGACCCGATGAAGGCTAACTGGTTGCACTTCAAAGGCGCCGGCGGACTATCATCCCTGTTTACGCGCATCAACTATAATTTCAATGACCGCTACCTGCTGGAAGCGAACCTCATAGCAGCAGCGCTGACATACAATAGTACTCAGCAGCCTGAAATGAAACGGCAACATGTCTTCCCTTCCTTCTCGGCGGGCTGGCGACTGAACAATGAAAAATGGTTTGCAGCAGCATTTCCTTTCTTCGATGAGTTCAAGCTGCGCGCCTCCTGGGGTATGCTGGGCAACTTCAACTGGCGCAGCGGACTGAATGATTTCAACTACCGGGACCAGCTGTTGCACCCGACAGCTTATCCCCTACTCACATACGATGTCAACGACCGGTACATCCCCGGGAACAATAACTGGGAAACCGTCACTACCACTAATGCCGGGTTAGACCTGACCTTCTTCAAAGGAAGGCTGAATATCAATGCGGACTACTTTGTGAAACATAACTCGCGTATGCAGATCGCGACGCAAACCTTTCCACAGGTGGACTGGTTATTTCCCACCTTCTACACTGCTGAACTTCGCTCATGGGGCTGGGAACTTAACCTGGGCTGGCGGGATAACCGTGGCCCTGTCAGCTACTGGGTGAATGCCAATCTGTTTGATGATCAGAATAAGATCTTACGCACCAGTGGCGCTACTGCCTGGCTGAATGGCAACAACCGCGGGCTACAGGGACTGCCTTATAATTCCATCGTGGGTTACAGGGCGCAGGGGTATTTCCAGAATGAAGCGGAAGTAGCTGGTCATGCCTACCAGGGCGCCACCACAGCTCCCGGCGATATCCGTTATGAGGATGTCAATAAAGACGGTGTTATCAGTGGCGGCAGTCATACAAATGAAGATCATGGAGACCTGGTATACCTGGGTAGTACGCAGCCCAGATATTCTTATGGTTTTGATGCAGGATTTTCCTACAAAGGATTTGATTGCTCTATCTTCTTCCAGGGAATAGGCGCTAAGAAAGTACTGGTACCGGCCAAATACAGCATGCCGTTCATCGATAACTGGCAACAACCCTGGCTGATACATGCTGATCATTGGTCGCCCGCTAACCCTGACGCGGCCTTCCCCCGCCTTTACGCCGGTTATAATCAGAACCTGCAACCATCGTCTTTCTGGCTAATGAACGCGTCATATATCCGCCTTAAAAACCTCCAGGTGGGCTATACGTTCCACTTTGACAGGAGCCGTCCACGTATCAGCAGTCTGCGGGTCTATTTTTCCGGACAGGACCTCTGGGAAGTGAATAAGATGAAGATCCGGTATTACGATCCGGAACAAGCTACCAGCATCGGTTATCAATACCCTTTCTTCCGCTCCTTTACATTGGGGCTGAATGCTAACTTCTAAGGAATATTACCAACATTTAAGGGCATAAAAAAAAAGGTGAAAAGTACAAAGACCTTTCACCCTGTTATTTTTTAGTTGTGTGATCACTCTACTACTTTACCAGCCTTCTTTCCCGACAGCAGGTATAAAACCGCCATACGGATCGCCACCCCATTTTCTACCTGGTTGAGGATAATGGAATGTCCGGAATCTGCTACATCTGAGCTCAGCTCTACGCCTCGGTTAATTGGCCCGGGGTGCATTACCACGATCTCTTTTTGCAGGCTGTCCAGCAGCTGCCTGTTCACTCCATAAGCAAGAGAATATTCCCTGAGAGAGGAGAACAAAGGCGTATTCTGTCTTTCCAGCTGTATACGCAGCACATTGGCAACATCGCACCATGCCAGCGTTTCACGGATATCATAACTTACATTTACTCCCAGTGCGGCTTCCATATGTTTAGGGATGAGCGTAGGGGGACCTACTACGGTTACTTCCGCCCCTAATTGCCGCAGGCAGTAAATATTAGAGAGCGCTACCCTGGAGTGCATAATATCTCCACAGATGGCTACTTTCTTACCTGCTACACTACCCAGCTTTTCCCTGATGGAGAAAGCATCCAGTAATGCCTGTGTAGGATGTTCGTTTATCCCATCACCCGCATTCACGATCGGTACGTCAATATGCCTGGAAAGGAAGTGCGGGGCGCCGCTTGCGGAGTGCCTCATCACTACCATGTCCACCTTCATGGACAGGATATTGTTGACCGTATCAATGAGCGTTTCGCCTTTGGAAACTGAGGAACCTGATGCGGAGAAGTTCACCACATCTGCACCCAGCCTTTTTTCGGCCAGCTCAAATGAAATACGTGTACGTGTTGAATTTTCGAAGAATAAATTAACGATGGTAGTATCTCTGAGCGAAGGAACTTTTTTGATCGGTCTTTGTAAAACCGCTTTGAACTCATCAGCTGTTTGAAAAATAAGCTCTATGTCCTGACGCTGCAGACCGCGAATTCCGAGAAGATGATTTACTGATAATGACATTTAAGATGCAAATATAAATGACCTGACTACAAATCCCAAAATCAAAATCCGGATGCGGACAATCCTGCGCATCCACTGGTATTGCTTATTC
Source organism: Chitinophaga sp. S165 (assembly GCF_003182155.1). Classification (GTDB taxonomy): domain Bacteria; phylum Bacteroidota; class Bacteroidia; order Chitinophagales; family Chitinophagaceae; genus Chitinophaga. The sequence continues at coordinate 392,818 of NZ_QGTG01000003.1, read as the reverse complement.
GAGGATGACTTCGTCTTTCCCATCACGTTCAGCCCATCGCACCTTCACTTTTTCAGAGATGATGGCATCGACAGTACGGCCGGTATAATCGGCCTGGATAGGCAACTGGCGTGTAAAACGGCGGTCGATCAATACCAGCAATTCCACGACTGACGGACGGCCGAAGTCCAGCATTGCATCCAATGCCGAACGGGTAGTACGGCCTGTATACAATACGTCATCCACCAGTATCACTTTCTTGTTTTCCAGGGAGAAGTCTATAGTCGTTTCGTTGGGTACATGCAACTGGGTATTGAAATCATCCCTGTAGAAGGTGATATCCAGTTTCCCGTAATTGATATGTACTCCGGGCAGTAATTTTTGCAGGGTGCGATAGATACGGTCGGACAGGTAGATCCCTCTCGGCTGCAAGCCTATCAGCACACTCTGCGAGAAATCCAGGTGATTTTCAATCAACTGGTGACAAAGCCTGTCTACGGTTATGGCCACTTGCGTACCATTCAATATGGTCTTCAAATTATGTGGATTTAAAGCGCCAAAAATAATGATTAATAGCGGGTAAGAAAAGTTTCACAGCTATTTTCTATTTACGCCGTACATTTATTACAACGTAAGCAGATGAAAAAGCTCTCAATACTCATATTCCTATTTATGATCTCATTTGGTAATACAGCCGCCCAGCTGAAAGCGGGCGAAAAAGTGCCTTCTTTTCAGTTACAGGACCAGGATGGTAACACTTTTGACATTAACAGCGTATTAGGTAAACAACCGCTTGTTATCTATTTCTATCCCAAAGATGAAACGGGAGGCTGCACTAAGGAAGCCTGTTCATTCAGGGACGCCTATGAAGACTTTACAAGTCGTGGCGCGAAGGTGATCGGCATCAGCGGAGATGACGTGGCATCGCATAAAAGCTTCGCAACGCATCACAGGCTGCCCTTTACATTACTGGCCGATACTGGTAATAAAGTACGTAAACTGTTCGGGGTACCTAAAACATTGTTCATACCTGGCAGGGTAACATATATCGTAGATAAACAAGGTATTGTAACATATGTGTTCAACAATCTGAGCGACGGTCCGCGACACGTAAAAGAGGCGCTGGCCGCGTTGGAGAAAATGAACTAACTAATTCATCCGTTCTCTTAAATGGCTCTTATCTACATTGTAACCATCCAGGATCCTCTGAAATACTTCGTCCATCAATTTTTTCACTAACTGAACAAAATTATCTATCTGATCTTTGAACTCGCTCTCTGTAATAACCAGACTGATATCTCCGTGAGAGATTCTATTACGGTACTTTAAAAGATCTCTTAGCTGTTGCTTATAAGGATAAGCAGGAATCGGTTTTAAATTAAACCGATTTAAGATTCTATTTATCACCTCAAGTTCTACATTAGACTCTGTGTTAATAATAGAACTAATTCTGAAATCTCCCTGAAAGTATGAATCCAGCTTAACTATAAACTTAGTTCTTTTCTCAAATTCTATTGGGTATTCTTTAAATTGAGGAAAAGATGAATCTACAGAATGGGCTAAAATATTAATACAAAACTCATTTTTAGAAAGGGATAATTTATTCAATTCACGAACATAAATCTGAAAGGAATTTTGGACAAATCCTTCCCATACCGCATAGATAGTTGGTATCGAATGCTTTATCAAAAACTCCTTATGTGCGTCTGAAAAGTCATGGGTATAAGGAAGTGTTTTTGCAATTAGCAATTGTTCATTCCTCCAAATAATATCCTCTGATATTTCTTCAAAAGGTAACATTAAGATCGCTTTTTTTAATTTCCAAAGATTCTATTGGCCTCTTTTAATCTATTCAGGATTCTCGATTTTTTATTATTTCCTCCTTTTCTTGAAAATTTAATCAAAACCTCATCGTTCCGCAGTTCTTTTATTTTGTCCTGCAGGAGAGGTAAAGATGATTCAGTATTGTACTTTGATATATTCTCCGCTACTCCAATCATAATTGTATCATAAAGAGCTGTAGCAAACATCCCATTACTTTGCCTGAATATTTCCTTACCCAGAGGCTTTAAAAGTTTTACAACTTTATTAAAAACACTCTCCAGTCCAGCGTAATCAAAATTTGAATTTGCCAAAGCGTCCCGCATAAAATTAGTCATGTGCTGGGCTATACTTGTTTTTATCTTTCCCCTATTCTTATAAAGTGATAAAAACCGCAAAACAAGTTCTTCATTATACAATTCCTCCTGTTGTTCTGGCGACAAAGCCGTTAACGAAACAAAATCACTTGCAATCGATAATTTCTTAAGAAAGTCATTAAACTTAGTTGATATACCTCTATAAATACAATTTCTGATTTCTTGTGGTGTTAAAGGCGTGCCACCTGTGTTTAACCTATTAAATAATTCAAATCTCATATCATAATTTGAATTCCATCTGATTATCTCTACACGACAAGTGGCCCGCCTGATATTAAGCTTAAATTTGTACGGTAATGTATTACCAGAAAACCCCTCCATTGATTCCACCCGATCGCCTTCTTCCAGTATCCAATCATTCTTTTCCGGAATAGTCCTTAGAATTCCAAAAAAAGATAAGACTGTAGATACTCTTTGTAATCCATCAACCAACTCCCATCTACCATCTCCATCTTCAGCCACAAATATTGGAGGAATTGGAATGCCCAAAAGTATAGATTCAATAAACCTGGATTGCTGTTCGATATCCCAACGAAATAACCTTTGAAAAGCAGGGTCAATAATTATTTCATCTCGTTCATACATACTCATAATCTCCCCGAAAGACATATCCAATCTGTCAGTTGAAAGACTGTTACGCTGCAATTCGATTTCTTTCTCCAGTCGTTGAATATCTAAAACTGGTTTTTTATCTTTTGCCATAATAAAAGTTATCGTTACTTGTCTTCATAAATTCTTAAGCAAGAAAGTTAAGGCTTTTAGCAAAATTATCGAACAGGTTTTTCCCTTCAAGAATAATTTATTCGATAAACACAAAACGGGGAAATCATTCAGATCTCCCCGTTTTTATTTCAACGTACATCCGTACTATTTATCTTCTTTCAGGAATGGATACCTGTAATCGGTCGGTGATACAAGTGTTTCCTTGATCGTTCTGGCACTTAACCAGCGATAGAGGTTCAGCGCGGAACCTGCTTTATCATTCGTACCGGAAGCGCGGGCGCCACCGAAAGGCTGCTGACCAACTACTGCACCGGTAGGTTTATCATTGATATAGAAGTTACCCGCACTGTTCACCAGGCGTTTGGTAGCCCGATCGATCGCATAACGGTCCTGCGCCAGGATGGAACCTGTCAGTGCATATGGAGAAGTTGTATCTACGATATCCATGATCTCTTCAAATTTATCAGCCTCGTACACGTAAATGGTCAATACAGGCCCGAAGATCTCTTCACACATCGTCACGTACTTCGGATCTTTTACTTCAATTACAGTCGGCTCTACGAAGTAACCTTCTGTCTTGCTATAGTTGCCACCGGCAATGATCGTTGCATTAGGATCTTTCTTTGCGTTCTCGATGTAGTTAGCGATCTTATCGAAAGAGCGCTCGTCGATCACGGCATTGATAAAGTTGGTAAAATCTTCTGTAGTACCCATTTTCATGGTCTTCAGTTCTGCTGCGAGTTTCGTCTTCACTGCTTCTGCAATGTTGGATGGCAGATAAGCGCGGGAAGCGGCAGAACATTTCTGTCCCTGGTATTCGAAAGCACCACGGGCCAGTGCGATAGCTACTGCATCTACGTCGGCGGATTTATGTGCAAGCACAAAGTCCTTACCACCGGTCTCTCCTACTATGCGTGGATATGTTTTGTATTTGCTGATGTTTGTACCGATCGTCTTCCACATCTGCTGGAATACACCGGTAGAACCTGTGAAGTGGATACCTGCAAAATCAGGATGACTGAAGCAGATATCACCCAGTACCGGACCATCAGCATATACCAGGTTGATCACGCCAGCCGGCAGACCTGCTTCCTGTAATACTTTCATGATCACGTGTGCAGCCAGTACCTGCGTATAGGCAGGCTTCCATACCACCACGTTACCGCACATAGCGGCGGATGTTGGCAGGTTACCGGCAATAGCGGTGAAGTTGAACGGTGTGATAGCCACTACAAAACCTTCCAGCGGACGGTATTCCAGGCGGTTGTGAACACCGGGAGAACTAACGGGTTGCTGGTTGTATATATCTGCAAGATAGTGAACGTTAAAACGGAGGAAATCGATCAATTCACAGGCGCTGTCTATTTCCGCCTGAAAGGCATTTTTACTCTGACCCAGCATGGTAGCTGCGTTGATGTGGTAGCGGTACTTGGTAGCAAGTAATTCTGCTGCTTTCAGGAATACGGCAGCACGCTGTTCCCATGGAGTATCCGCCCATTTTGCGCGTGCCTCCAGTGCTGCAGCGATAGCGTCTTTTACGTGGCTGGCATCACCTTCATGGAAATGGCCCAGCTTATGTTTTATTTCATGGGGAGGACGAATATCAATGGTTTTCCCGGTACGCACCTCTTTATCGCCAATATACATTGGGATATCAAATTCCTGGGCTTTAAAAGCAGCCAGTTGTTTTTTCAGCGCATCCCTTTCGGGTGAACCCGGAGCATAGCTGTACACTGGTTCATTGACAGGTGCAGCAAAGTGGAAATAAGCGTTATGCATTCTCAGAAGTTTTTATGTTCGATCTTGTTGTTTCTTACTGTTGTTCGCAGGTATAATATGTCGATTTTCTTCTCATTAAGCACGGCAGACGTCGGCCGTTTACAGGTCCCGTAATATCCCCTGACACTATCTTGCCTAATATGCAAAAGTGCTGATAAGTTGAGTGATCTCAATTTATCAGCACATGGCATATGGGCAAAGTTACGTTATTCTTCTCCTTTGGACATCATCAGGTAAGCCTTGATGAAGCCCTCCAGTTCGCCGTCCATAACAGGCTGAACGTTGCCTACTTCGAAATCCGTACGGTGATCTTTGATCATTTTGTAAGGATGGAATACGTAGGAACGGATCTGTGATCCCCATTCGATTTTACGCTTGTTAGCGTTGGCGGCGTTTTTGAGTTCTTCCCTCTTGCGCAGCTCTTCTTCGTACAAGCGGGATTTCAGCATGGTGAGCGCCTTTTCACGGTTCTCTCCCTGCGTACGTGCCTGCTGACATTCGATGATGATGCCTGAAGGAATGTGTTTCAAACGCACTGCGGTTTCTACCTTGTTTACGTTCTGCCCTCCTTTACCACCGGAACGGTAGAATTCCCATTCCAGATCGGCAGGGTTCACTGCAATTTCAATGGTATCATCCACCAGCGGATATACAAAGATGGAAGCGAAGGAAGTATGTCTGCGGGCATTGGCATCGAACGGAGAGATACGCACCAGTCTGTGTACGCCGCTTTCCGCTTTCAGTAAGCCGTAGGCAAAACTGCCGTCAAATTCCAGGGAAGCCGATTTAATACCAGCGCCATCCCCGTATTGTACATCAATTTCGGATACTTTCCAACCCTGCTTTTCACCATACATACGGTACATGCGCAACAGCATCTCAGCCCAATCCTGACTTTCGGTACCACCGGCACCGGAGTTGATGGTGAGCACTGCCTGCATTTCGTCTTCCGGCTCGTTCAGTGTTGATTTAAATTCCAATTCGTCAAGAGCTACCAGTGCAGCCTGGTATGCCTGCGTTACTTCTTCCTCAGAGGCTTCACCCTCTTTCCGGAAGTCGAGCAGTACACTGCTGTCCTCTATGGCCGTTTGCACGCTCTCATAAAGTTCAACCCAGAACTTATTCACTTTAATCTCTTTCAGAATTGACGTAGCCCGGGCATTGTCGTCCCAGAAGCCGGGGGCTAACGTAAGTTGCTTATCATTTTCTATTTTTGCTATGCGGTCCTGGACGTTAAAGAAAACCTCCCAGGACATGGAGACGGTCCCTCATAGCTTCAAGTTGTTCTGCTGTCATAATGGGCGCAAATGTACGGAAAAAGGGGAACAATATTTGCGGGACTTTTATCATATTAATTCCCAGTTAATTAAAAAACTACTGCTATCTATGACAACCTCCCACAAGACCCTCTATTACAAGAACAGCGCGATTTTTAACACAATAGGGTACATGATGGTGATCGTTGTTAATGCACTTGCCAACCTCGATCTCATCAACAACAAGAGTACCGGCGACATTTCCGACAAATACGACAATCTGTTCGTACCTGATGGTTTTACCTTTGCCATCTGGGGAGTGATCTACCTTGCATTGCTGGCCTTTATCCTTTTCCAGTTATGGCTGGCTTTCTCGAAAGAAAAACGCCCCGAACTGGAGCCATTTATGGAGCGGCTGCGCGGCTGGTGGCTGATCAGCTGCATGGCGAATTCCTGCTGGTTGTTTGCCTGGCATTATGAGCTGCTGCCGCTCTCTATCCTGTTGATGATAGCCCTGCTGGTATGCCTGCTGGCCATTCACCTGAACTTTAATATCGCCCTACCCCATTCCGCGGCAGGCAGGATGGAAAAACTATTTGTACATCTGCCTTTCAGTCTCTATCTTGGCTGGATATGCGTAGCCACGGTTGCGAATATTGCCGCCTTCCTGGTATACCTGGGATGGAATGGTATGAGTATTCCGGGGACTATTTTGCTCATATTGTTATGTACTGTGGGATCAACGTTGCTGATTATACGCAGACATAATATTGTGGCAGGACTGGTGGCCATTTGGGCGCTTTATGGCATTATTGTAAAACGCGAATCTGTAGGTGGCGCAGCAGAAATGCCGATTGTCAGTGCATGTATCGGAGCAATGATCATTGTCGCGGTTAGCGGTACCTGGCGGCTTATCGCCAATAGAAGATTGTCCTGAATTGTCATTATCCTTGTTTCCCTTGTACATATTACCGGAAGTATAGCTTACAGTATCTGAGTGACTTATCTTTAAATATTGGTCTTCCTTTCCGGCGTATTGGTTCTGACACTGTTTAACTATTTTATTACTTTTGATATCATAAAATGCGTTTTTATGTTCCCAACGACTAATCCGACTGCTACAAAAGCCTGGCAACAGTTGCAGCAGCATGCTTCCAAGATGAAGGAAACGCACCTGCGCACCTTGTTCGCGGAGGATGCTGAAAGATTTAACAAGTTCACTCTCTCTTTTGAAGATATTTTGTTCGACTATTCAAAGAACATCATCACAGAAGAAACGCGCTCATACCTGTTGCAGCTGGCAAAGGAAAGTGGCGTGGAAGAAGGTATTAAAGCCATGTTCAGTGCAGAAAAGATCAATGCTACTGAAAACAGGGCTGTATTACATACTGCTCTCCGCAACTTCTCCGGCAATCCTGTTTTACTGGACGGAAAAGACGTCATGCCTGAAGTACAGGCGGTGCTGAAGAAAATGGAAAGCTTTACCCAGCGTATCCATAGCGGCGAATGGAAAGGTTATACCGGCAAGCCTATACGTTATATTGTGAACATCGGTATCGGTGGTTCAGACTTAGGCCCGGTGATGGTGACGGAAGCGCTGAAACCTTACTGGAAAGAAGGTATCCAGCCTTATTTCGTTTCCAATGTGGATGGTACGCACATCGCTGAAACACTGAAAAAAGTAACTCCGGAAGAAACCCTCTTCCTCATAGCATCTAAAACTTTCACTACGCAGGAAACAATGACCAACGCGCTTACCGCACGTAAATGGTTCCTGGACGCAGCGAAAGATGAAGCATTTGTAGCAAAACACTTTGCGGCTCTTTCCACTAACGAAAAAGCTGTAAAGGCTTTTGGTATCGATCCGGCCAACATGTTTGAGTTCTGGGACTGGGTTGGCGGCCGTTATTCTTTATGGTCCGCTATCGGTCTGAGCATCGCGCTGACTGTAGGTTACGATAACTTCAAAGCTTTACTGGAAGGTGCACATGCGGTAGATAACCACTTCCGCACTACGCCGCTGGAAAAGAACATTCCTGCCATCATGGCTTTAATTGGCCTGTGGTATGGTAATTTCTTCGATACCTCTACCGAAGCGATCCTGGCGTACGACCAGTATATGCATCGTTTTGCCGCCTATTTCCAACAGGGAAATATGGAAAGTAACGGTAAATATGTAGACCGTACCGGCAAGGCCGTGACCTACGAAACTGGTCCTATCGTATGGGGTGAACCAGGTACCAATGGTCAGCATGCCTTTTATCAGCTGATCCACCAGGGTACACGTATCATACCTGCAGACTTTATCGCACCTGCCATCAGCCATAACCCGATCGGCGATCATCATGTTAAGCTGTTGTCCAACTTCTTTGCACAAACAGAAGCGCTGATGAATGGTAAGACAGAAGATGAAGTACGCGCAGAACTGGAGAAATCAGGTCTGAAAGAAGACGAGATCAAAGCGCTGCTGCCGTATAAAGTATTTACCGGTAACAGACCTACGAACTCCTTCCTCGTAAAAGAGATCTCTCCGCGCTCACTGGGTTCACTGGTAGCGCTGTACGAACATAAGATCTTTGTACAGGGTGTTATCTGGAACATTTACAGCTTTGACCAATGGGGTGTGGAACTAGGTAAACAACTGGCTAACAAGATCCTGCCTGAACTGGAAAGTGCAGATAAAGTTACCAGCCATGATGCTTCTACCAATGGCCTGATCAATGCCTGGAAACAAATGAAGAAATAAGTTTATCAGCAGATATTTATCGTAAAGGGCTCCTTCTGGAGCCCTTTTTATTTCAGTTGACTTCGTCATATTATAGCGCCCTGCTGTTCCTGGTATCCGTTCCCCCTCCCATCGCATTCCCGGTCCGAAGGGTTTGACCGGTCCGGCTTATCACACACATCAAATAACAGACTGCCCGGGTATAGTTCATTCTCCTGTAGCGTTCCCATAAGCTATCTATCGGCTTAATATAAGCTTACTATCAGGGTATTAAAAGGTCACTAAAAGGGTATTTATATATCAAATCGATATTGAAGTGACCTTTAAATAACCTTTTGATGATACTTTAGTAAGATTATACGTACCTTAGAGATACGAGATCTTAAACTTGTATCTATAACCTCAACCCCTTTTTATGGCCATTGTTAAAGACAATATCCTCATGCAGCTTGTACGGGGAACCCTCGGCAAACAAATCACGATCTATGAACGGAATGGGCAGATCATTATGGCGAAAAAACGCGGCCCATCAACGAAAAAGCCTACCCAAAAGCAGTTGGAAGCCAGGCATAGGATGACCATTGCTTCGATGCGTGCGCACATAATGCTGGAAGATCCGCAGATAAAGGCTTATTACCAGTCGCTGGCAGGGCCGGGACAAAATGCCTATAATATGGCGGTGAAGGATGCATACCGCAGTCCTGAAGTACAAAACATCCGGTTAGAAGATGAGGAGGTAATAGTGACTGCCAAAGACGAGTTTCGGGTGGCAGCAGTGGAGGTAAAAGTAATAGACGCCGACGGCGTTGTTACCGAGAGCGGGCGGGCAGTTTTAGGCCGGAACGGAGTAGATTGGTATTATAAAGCCACTGCGCTGCCTGCAGGCGGTAAGCTCATTGTGACCGTGAAAGATCTGCCGGGGAATCTAAAGGAAAAGGAACTGCTGCTTACATAAAAAAACGTCCTCCTTGTTTGCGAATGGCTTCTTGCTGGTTGAGGAGCTTTGTCTGCCTATTCCTGAATGCTCTTTTTATTGCCAGGCAGCGCAGATTATTTTGACCTGTATTGTTCTCACGTTAAAACTGAGTAGGCGTACCCGTGACTTCTCCTGGTAACTATAACTGTTCCCTATTCATTTTTGCTATTACTATTGATCATCCGGATCCTCCAGGTTTCCAAGCTGATCTTGTTTTTTGCCAATGTATTGACTTCATCAAACATGCTTTGAGCCTGGGCGGGCTGGCACTTTCGGGCACAAAAAAACCTCCGGAGAAACCGGAGGTCTTATTTATCATCAAATAAAAATGATCAAGCTTAGATTACCACTTGTCTACGTCCTCGCTATGAGAAGAAGCGGATGCAGCAACAGCTACAGGAGCTTCGGCTACAGCTGCTTCAACTTCTACTACTGATTCAGAAGTTTCAGCACCTTCACCATCTTCATCATCGCGCACATAGTCATGGTTGTAGGCATCAAAATCGAAGTCGGGCATCAACTCAGTTTTTACGTAGTTGATGGTCTCTGTCAATGCATTCAGGAACTTGTTGAAGTCTTCCTTGTACAGGAACACTTTGTGCCTGTCATAACCATTGTCGTTGAAGCGTTTCTTGCTTTCGGTAATGGTCAGAAAATAATCATTTCCACGAGTGGTCTTTACATCAAAGAAGTAAGTTCTTCTTTTGCCCGCTTTCAATCGTTTAGAAAAGATACTGTCATTATTTCTTTCCTGCTGATTGGTATTTTCGTACGCCACAGTTGATAGATTTAAGTTGTTAACGAATCAAATCCTTTTTCCAATAAGAAACAAATATACTATTAGTTTACAAATATCAAAATAATTTTAAATGATTTTGAAAAATGATAGAATGTCTCTTTACCTACTGGTTTACAGGCATGTATAAGAATGTGATTACTATTCTATTACAGATTCTTCTTCTCCGGACTGCTGGCGGGCGTACAATTCAGCATAATAACCATTTAATGCCAATAAATCATTATGTGTACCTGTTTCAACGATCCTTCCATCTTCAAGTACAATGATCTTATCAAAATCGAAGAGCGCAAAGATGCGGTGGGTAATAATAACAGCGGTTTTATCTTTCAGATATGCATAGAGGTTACCGATGATCTCTTTCTCCGTACGGGCGTCAACGGCAGAAAGGCAGTCGTCAAATACCAACAGGTTAGGATCTTTGATCAGACCACGGGCGATGGAAATACGTTGTTTTTGGCCGCCGCTGAGTGTCACTCCTCTCTCCCCTACCATCGTATCAAAGCCTTCCCGGAAGCCGAGAATGTCCCTTTCCACAGATGCCTGCCGGGCGGCGGTATGCACCATTTCCGGGCTAGCCTCCGGCGTACCGAAGCGGATGTTGTTCATAATAGAATCAGAGAACAGGAATACGTCCTGGGGTACATAGCTGATCTGGTTGCGCAGGCTTTCCAGTGTTACCTGGCGAATATCCTGTTTATCCAGCAGGATCTCCCCTTCCTGCGGATCATACATACGTATGAGTAACTGGGCGAGGGTGGATTTGCCGGAACCTGTACGGCCGATAACGGCTACCTTCTCTCCCGGTTTTATGGTCAGGTTAAAGTCTTTAATTGCCTGAATGCCGGTATGCGGATAAGTGAATGTGACATTGTTGAACGTCACCTCTCCCTTTATATTAACAGGCCTGGCGCCGGGACTATCTGCAATGGCCGGTTTTATGTCAAGGAATTCGTTGATACGTTGCTGGCTGGCTCCGGCACGCTGAATCATGGAAGCGACCATCCCGATAGAAAAGAACGGGAACATCAGCATATTTACGTAGATCACGAATTCGGCCAGATTACCCACCGTGATGGTGCCATGTATCACCTGGATGCCACCGATAAAGATGGTCAGCAATACACTGAGACCGATCATAAGGGACATACTTGGCTGGAAGAGAGCATCCGTTTTGGCCAGGCTGACAGAGCTCTCTTTATAAGCTTCGCTCGCCTGCTCGAAATGCTGAATGCTGGCGTCTTCCTGTATATAAGACTTGATCACCCTGATCCCGGAATAGGACTCCTGGGCGATGGAGGTAATATTAGACAGCTGCGCCTGTATACGTTCACTTTTACGGTGAATGATATGGTTCACGTAATAGATGACCAGTGCCAGTACCGGCAGCGGTGACAATGTATAAAGCGTCAGGAGCGGGTTCACGTCAATCATCAGGTATACCACTATCACGATCAGGAAGATAGTGCGGGTAGCATACATGATAGCAGGCCCGACGTACATACGTACACGGGACACATCTTCCGTAATACGGCTCATCAGATCGCCGGTACGGTGCATTTTATAGAAGTTGATATCCAGCTGTTGATAATGCTGATAAATTTCGTTCTTGAGGTCGTATTCAATATAACGGCTCATCACAATGAGGGATTGCCGCTGGAGGTAGAGGAAAAATCCGCTGAGCAGTGCAGACAGCAGGATGGTCACGCCATAGAAGGCCAGTACACTGGTAAAGTTATTCCGGAAGCCGGCTTTCAGAGCAGTATCGCTAAGAAGGTTGTAATTATCAAGATTGAGCGCGAGAAGATCGAAGATCTGTCTCACCATAATAGGCTGGAACACGCTGAATACAATGGATACAGCAGTACAGGTCAAGCCGGTGAGGAACCTCCATTTGTATTTTACAAAATACTTATTAAGCGTGGCCAGGTGTTTCATGTTGGTCTATAGTCAGAGTATCCGTTGTTAACTGAGCCAACGGGAACATATGCGCGTGGCTGATGTTCCCGTCAGCTGATCAGTTGACATTTCTTATAATTTTTGCAGCGTTTCTGCGATCTTCTTTTCAGCATCTGTTTTGGAAATATCTTCCTTTACAAACTTCTGGCCGGTGATATTTTCAAACAGCTCTATATAACGTTCGCTTACGCTATTTACAAATTCATCGGTCATTTCAGGGACCTGTTGTCCGTCTTTACCCTGGAAGCCATTTGCCATCAGCCACTCACGTACGAATTCCTTGCTCAGCTGTCTTTGCTGCTCACCTGCTTTTTGTTTTTCCTCATATCCTTCTGCGTAGAAGTAACGGGAGGAATCGGGTGTATGGATCTCGTCGATCACGTAGATGGTATCTCCGATCTTACCGAATTCATATTTGGTATCTACCAGGATCAGGCCGCGTTTAGCTGCCAGTTCCTTACCGCGTGCGAACAGGGCGAGGGTGTATTTTTCCAGCTTTTCGTATTCTTCCTTGCTCACCAGGCCCCGGGAGATGATCTCTTCACGGGAGATATCTTCGTCATGACCTTCGTGCGCTTTGGTAGTAGGCGTGATGATCGGGGTAGGGAAAAAGTCATTCTCCTTCAATCCTTCCGGCATGGTTACGCCGCACAGCTCACGTTTACCGCTTTTGTAAGTTCTCCAGGCATGACCGGTAAGGTTACCACGCACGACCATTTCTACAGGAAAGGTTTCACATTTCAAGCCGATAGTTACATTTGGCAGGGGCACGGCTTTTACCCAGTTGGGAACAATATCCTTTGTAGCTTCCAGCATGCTGGCCGCTACCTGGTTCAATACCTGTCCTTTATAAGGAATGGGACGGGGTAATACAACATCAAATGCTGAGATACGGTCGCTTGCCGCCATTACCAACAGTTTGTCATTAATGGTATATACGTCCCTTACCTTTCCCTTATAAAAAGCCGTTTGTCCGGGAATCTGTAAACTTGACTCTAACATGAACTTAAATTGCCTATTAAAAATGATTAATGAATAGTCCCTCATCCACAGGGTGTTGACAAGGACATCAACAACCGGTTATGCATTCAGGTTCGCAAAAATACTTTAGGTTAAGCTAATTATTGCAGATAATCTCTAAGAAAACTTCAGGAGCTCCTCATGGTTGCTCCCTGCATGCTGGTGAATAAGATTCAGAATATACTCATTTTCAGGATACTGTGTCAGCCATTCCTTTACCGCATGTTCTTCTGTAATGGCGGTATCCCGGGGAATATAGCCCATGCCGTAGAAGCGGCCTTTCTCCATGAGTATACAGCTTTGCTCCTGCGCGTCACGGCCATTGCCCATGATCAGGTAAGTTGGCTGCTGCTGCTGCATATGGATAATAGCGGCCTTTACACGCAGGTTATAAGTCTCCGGCAGTTCCTTTTTCTCGCAGGCGCCGCGGCAGGTATGGTCAGGAATAGGCGAACAGGCGCCATTTCCTTTCTGCAGGAAGCATAACCGCGGACAAAGATCAAACTCCCTGATCAGGCCACGCAACATCTGGTGCCCATGTACCAGCAAAGGGAATGAATGCAGGGGCATGGTGTACTTCCTCCGTTTTTCAATAGCCAGCCGGAGATATCCCTGCTGGTCCTCAAAACAGTAGAAGCCATATTTAAATTCAATATGTTTCTGTGAGTAGTTGTAAATGGGCCATAAACGTTTGATCTCCACACTTTCCAGGATATGCGCCATCAGCTCTGTTCCTGTCGGCTCGTGCGATACGCTGTAGATATTACGGAGGAATTCCTGGCGTTTGCGGCTGGCGCTGTTGCCTGTGAAATGGCTATTGACCCTTTTCCGGATATTTTTAGCCTTCCCAACGTATACCACCTTACCTTTCTGATCATGAAAATAATAGACGCCGGGACCGCCGGGTAATGCGGTTACCTGTTCAGGCGGCAGGTTAGGCGGCAGGAACTGTTCCTTGGAATGTACGTTCAGCGCGTGGGCGATTGCCTTGTTTACGTCTTGCCTTAAAAGCAGTGAGAACAGCTTTACGGTAGCTGCAGCATCGCCGGAGGCCCGATGACGCTGTGTCACAGCAATCTGAAGAGATTTGCAAAGATTGCCAAGACTATAAGAAGGCAATCCCGGAACGATCTTTCGTCCGAGCCTTACAGTGCATAACTTCTTGCTACGCAGCTGATATCCGGCTTTCGCCAGATGATATTGTAAAAAGGAATAATCAAAATTGACGTTGTGGGCCACGAAGATCTTATCGTGTATAAGGCTATAGATATCGGCCGCCACCTCTTCGAAAGGAGGAGCACTCGCTACCATGTCATCGGTAATGCCTGTCAGGGATTGAATGTACCTGGGGATGGGCACGCCCGGATTGATCAGCGTTTCATACTGCTGTACAACTTCCTGGCCGTCGTAAATAAAAATGGCTATTTCAGTGATGCCATTCGAACTGGCGTGGCCTCCTGTGGTTTCTATATCAACTATTGCGTACATAACTCTTCCACTCAACGAACAAATATAAAGACAAGTTCGTACGTGGAGAATTATATATTTTACAAAGAGTTGTTAGCCGCCAGGAGCGACATTCCCGAACTCAACAATCACAACTATCACCCGGAGACTAACAACTACTTATTTAACAATCAACGCCGGAGCGCTGCTTATTTCTTCCAGGCTGCCTGAATAGCCTTGATGGAATCCAGGTGTGCTCTAAGCGTTGGTAATGTGTTAGTAGCCCATGTTTTCAGATCAGGATCTGTCAGGCTGGTAGATGCCTTTTCAAATTTATCTACAGTCTTCTGATGATCATCCACCATCATCTCGATGTAGTGCTTATCGAAGTCCTTTGCAGACATTTTAGTCATCTTTGCATAATGGTCCTGGGCATCGCCGGACACGCTGTCTGGCAAAGCAATGTTTTTGCTTTGTGCTAATCCTTTCAGTTCATCATTTGCTTTTGAGTGATCGCGTACCATCATAGCGGCAAAGTCCTTAACGCGCTGATTAGTAGCTTTCTCTTGAGCCAGTGTGCTGGCTTTTACTTCTGCCATACCTCCATTTGCAGCTTCAACGGCGAAGTCTGAAGATTCTTTATCGACAGGAGCGACTTCCTTATTTATTGCCTGAGCGCTGTCTACAGCGTCATCATGTTTGGCAGTATTACTTCCTCCACAAGCCTGAAACATCCAGGCGGCCAGCAATGTAGCGGCAAAAAAAGTGAGCTTTTTCATTTGTACCCTTTTTGGTTTAACAATTTTTAGATATAATAAGTATTAACGTGTTCATACAGTTACGCCTGATATTTGGCAAAAAGGGTACCATGCCAGCCGCCGGAGTGGACAACAAGCGGGCAAAACCGCTCAGATGTTCATCTGGTCTTACTTTCGCCTCTGCGGCCTGTACCGTTATGATTATCAACACCTACGCGGGTATATGTAATAATTTTGTAGATCATTCTCCCCGTCCTGCTCTTTTGGGTAAACAGTATTCTGGAACAGTCATTCTAAATTTATTTGGAACATTCATTCTGAAATTCTACATTTGCATCATGGCACGGAATAAAGCATTCGATCCTGAGGAAAGGCTGGAAAAAGCAAGGGATCTCTTCTGGGAGAAGGGATACAATGCTACGTCCATGCAAGACCTTGTGGAAGGGATGCAACTGAACCGGGCCAGTATATATGATACTTACGGCGACAAATACGCCCTCTTTCAACAGTGCCTGCAGAACTACGCGAAGGAGAAGCTATTTGACTATAAACAGTGCTGTGATAAGGTCTCACCTATGCAAGCAGTAGAAAGTATCGTACGAAGGGCCGTATCGAACAAAAAAGAGGGCAAAACCTGCCTGATGGTCAAAACATCCTTCGAACTTGCTTCTATGGATGATGGTATCAAAATGATCGTTCGGGAACAGGCCAAAGCAAGTATCAGCGTATTACAGGAACTACTGGAGAAAGCAAAACAGATGAATGAGATCCCGGCAGAGAAAGACCCTGCCACATTAGCCCAGTTCCTTTACGCAAGCTTCAGCTCCCTCTGGATGATGGACGTTCTTTTTGGAGATAGAGAGATGTTGGAGCGAATGGCAGACCATATATTGAATAGCATCAGGTATTAAAAATTTTTTACCCATTTCTGGAACAATCATTCTGGAATATCAACGAAAGACAGGCAATGTATCCAACACTTTTATCATCTACTACAATAGGCAATTACGCCATATCCAATAAGGTAGTTATGGCGCCTACCTTGAATAAGGTTCACGTTCCTGCGGGCATTCCGAACGAAGTGATGGTGAACTACTACAGCCAGCGGGCCAAAGCGGGCCTGATCATAGCAGAGGGGACCGGTCCTGCGGAAAACGGTATGGGCCATGCGCACATGCCGGGGATCTATAGCAAGGACCAGATAGCAGGATGGAAGAAAGTTACAAAAGCAGTTCATGAGAACGGAGGCCGGATCTTCCTGCAGATCATGCATACAGGGCGGATATCACACCCCGCCAATATGCCCGCAAAGGCAGACATCATTGCTCCTTCAGCAGTTGCTGCCAAAGGAGAGATATGGACAGAACAACACGGATGGCAGCCATATGCTACACCAAGAGCAATGACCACATCCGAAGTGCAGAAGATGGTGCAGCAATATGTGAAAGCCGCTACTCAGGCTATTGACGCCGGTTTTGACGGTGTGGAACTACACGCGGCCCACGGCTACCTGATGGACCAGTTCCTGCATCCTGACACCAATCAACGTACAGATAAGTATGGAGGCAGTATTCACAACAGGGTACGATTTATCCTTGAAACAGTAGCCGCTGTCAGTCATGCTATAGGAAGGGACCGTACCGGTATCCGCCTGTCGCCTTACAGCCAGGTAAATGATCTGCAACATCATGATGAGATAGATGCTACGTACGAGTTCCTGGCAGATGCGCTGGACACTTACGGATTGTCTTACATCCATTTGCTGACAGAACCTGCTACTCCTGCTATGCTGATAGCGGGCATACGCTCCAGGTTCAGAGGTACGCTTATCCTGAATGGCGACTATGATGCGATACATGCGGAACAGACAGTATTGAACGGATTAGCAGACCTGATCGCTTTCGAGAATCCATGTGTTTCTTCTCCCCTCTCCGGTAAGTTCGAAATGACTTCCAGTGAGCCGCTTAAAAAACCCAATTACGCTTGCGCGAATTGTTAATCATAAATCTGAGAGTTGTTTAGTTGTTTACACTTCCGTAGTGGAAACGCTGCTGCGGAAGTGGTTCTTTCAAGTAAGGCATTTGGACATTCAGTGAAGGATATATAATACGATCGTTTTGGGACCAACGACTTGGGAGACAAATGAAATGGATAAATAGGACTTAGACTGGAAAACAATTTTCAATAGTACCGGCAGTATAAAATGGGCTGCATCTGTTTAGATAAATTTGACGTAAACAGATAGGATTTCAAACAGCTCAGCCATAGTTGATAAAACAGATGCGATCCATTTTATACTGCCCGGATTTCTATAAATTTAACGGCTTACGTCAGCTTCAACGCCAAGCTCTTTCCAATTGAAATATTGTTGAGCATTGTAGTAGCAGATATCTTTAACCACTTTTCCGATCCACTCAATATCGTTTGGCAGTTCTCCGTTCTCAACTTCCTGCCCCAATAGTTCACAAACGATCCTCCGGAAATATTCATGACGCGGATAAGATAAAAAGCTGCGGGAATCAGTCAGCATGCCTACGAAACGGCTTAACAAGCCCATATTGGATAAGGCATTCAGCTGTTTGATCATTCCATCTTTCTGGTCCAGGAACCACCATGCAGAACCGAATTGCACCTTTCCTGCAATAGAGCCATCATTGAAGTTGCCGATCATCGTCGCCAGCAGTTCATTATCGGCCGGATTCAGGTTGTACAGGATGGTACGGGCCAGTTTATCCTGGCTATCCAGGCGGTCCAGGAACTTTGCCAGCGCTCTTGCCTGGGAGAAATCACCGATGGAATCCCAGCCGGTATCAGGGCCTAACACGCGCATCATACGGGAGTTGTTGTTACGCAATGCACCCAGGTGATATTGCTGCACCCAGCCCTTTTCCCAATCCCATTCTGCCAGCTGTAACAACAGCGCAGATTTGATCTGTCTTGCTTCATGCAGACTTAACCTATGACCGCTTCTTACTTTCAAGAAAATAGCGTCAATGTCCTTCTCATGAAAGTCTTCTGCATAGATCTCTTCAATGCCATGATCTGATACGGTACAACCTTGTGAGGCGAAGAAGTCATGCCTGTTCTTCAATGCATCGAGCAGGTCGGCATAGCTAGTGATCGTAATGCCACTAGCCTCTTCCAGGCGTTGCAGATATTGATTATACTTTTCGGGGTCATCTACATTCATGGATTGGTCAGGCCGGAACGCAGGCAGGATAGGTATTTCAAAACCATCCTGTCTTATTTGCTGATGATATTCCAGTGTGTCTGCCGGATCATCTGTTGTGCATACCAATGCTACATTCATTTTACGTAATAAGTTACGCGTACTGTAAGCACTGGTCTCCAGTTGTGCACTGGCATTATAATAAATATCCGTGGCTGTGGCCGGACTTAGAATATCGTGAATATCGAAGTAGCGTTGTAATTCAAGGTGCGTCCAATGATACAGTGGATTGCGCAATGTGTATGGCACAGTCTCCGCCCATTTCTCAAACTTCTCCAGGTCTGATTTATTTCCGGTGCAATAGCTCTCGTGTACGCCATTGGTGCGCATGGCTCTCCATTTATAGTGATCGCCGTACAGCCACGCCTGCGTGAGATTGCCAAAGCTGGCATCCGCTGCTATCTGTGCCGGTGGCAGATGACAGTGATAGTCAATTACCGGCATGTCTTTTGCGTAATCGTGGTACAGACGTTTTGCAGTTGTGTTACTCAGGAGAAAGTGTTCATCCAGGAACTTCTTCATTGTTGACATTAATTGAAATGGTTAGTGATTACAGTGACACGCCTCTTTTCCAGGGAATGAAATCATCCTGTCCGTTGATAACGGACCTGGCTTTGGTGATTCCGCTGGCTACATCGATAACATAGTTAAGAATGCGCTCACCTGCTTCAGGAATGGACTCTTCTCCATCGATGATAGTACCTGTATTGATATCAATAATATCAGGCATACGCTCATAGAGTTTCGTATTACTGGATAGCTTGATGACGGGCGTCACAGGATTGCCGGTAGGTGTACCCAGTCCGGTTGTGAATAATACGATAGTTGCTCCGGACCCAACTTCGGCAGTGGTGGACTCTACATCATTGCCGGGGGTACAAAGCAGGTTAAGACCAGGTTTGGTCACCTTTTCAGGATAATCCAGCACAGCCGCTACCGGCGATGTTCCGCCTTTCTTGGCTGCACCGGCCGATTTAATAGCGTCTGTGATCAGACCGTCTTTGATATTTCCCGGTGACGGGTTCATATCAAAACCGGAGCCGGCTTCTTCTGCGCGGCGTGCGTAAGTGCGTATCAGTTCTATAAAACGTAATGCATCTTTTTCATCTGTACAACGATCGCTCAGTTCCTGTTCCACGCCACATAGTTCCGGGAACTCGGATAAGATCACAGATCCTCCCAAAGCCACCAGCAGGTCGGAAGTATAACCGATAGCCGGATTAGCAGAGATCCCGGAAAAGCCATCGGAACCGCCGCATTCAAGCCCTATGCACAGCTTGGATAATGGGGCAGGTTGACGGGTGATCGTATTGGCCTGGATCAATCCCGCCATAGTCTGCTTTACGGCCGCAGTGATCAGAGCCTGCTCTGTTCCGGTCTGCTGCTGGTCCAATATGTAAAGCGGTTTGCTGAACTGAGGCGAACGTTTCCTGATCTCCTCTTCCAGCATGGTGATCTGTGCATTCTGGCATCCCAGGCTTAACACGGTAGCACCCGCTACGTTCGCATGTGTAATATATCCTGCCAGCAGTCCGCATAAGGTCTGTGCATCCTGCCTGATACCGCCACAACCACCTTCATGTGTCAGGAACTTAATACCGTCTACATTCTCAAAGAGGCGGGGTTGTAGTGTTGCAGCATCATCTTCCGTATAAACTGTTTCCAGTATGCCATTAGCGTCTGCACCCTGTTTGTATTTTTCTGCCAGCATACGGGCGAATCCGGCGTATTTCTTCGGACGGCCATATCCCAGTTCGTCAACCAGCGTTTCTCTTAATACATCCACATTCCTGTTTTCACAGAACACCATCGGGATCACCAGCCAGTAGTTGCCGGTACCAACGCTGCCGTCTGCACGGTGATATCCCATAAATGTGCGTTGCTGCCATTTAGAGACATCAGGAATATGCCAGGCTGTCCTTCTTGCAGATGCCAGCTGGAAGTCGCTCGCTGCATGCTTTACATTCCCCACGGCTATTTTAGACCCGGCTGGTAATGTCTGCTTTGCGCGACCCACCAATACACCATACATAGTTATTGCATCTCCCGTATTGAGCGTTGCTTCTGTAAATTTGTGCTTTGCAGGTATATCTTCTGTTACGGTATATACCTGTCCATTTTCCTGCACACTTTCTCCTTTTTTCAGGTCTGTAAGCGCCACCACCACGTTATCATGCGGATGCACTTTTAACACTTTCCTTTTCATCCCCGTCGTCATATCTGTTTTATTTTAAGCAATCGTTGTTTCTTCTGATACTCTTCTGATAAGTGAATTAGCGCCTTCATTTAATAAAGCTTTCAGCATGACAGTCACTGCATGGGCAAACCCTGTCAATGCTGTCAGGTCAGTTCCCCATAAAGCCGTATCCTTTAATACTGTTTGTACAAGTACGGCGGGCTCCAGCCGTTGCCATTTATCTTTGAAATAAGCTGCATAATCATCTGTTACATTACCTTCCCGCATAAATAACAGGTAGGCTGCAAAACCCAATGCCATGAATGCCGGTACCTCTTCAAAGCGATGATAGTGGTGCTGCAATACCGGGATAACACGCATCTTCATCTTGGAGGTGTATTGCATAGTGATACTGATCCAACGGTGCTCTATATAAGGATTCCTGAAGCGGTCCAGCACATTTCCTGCAAAGCGTAAGGCTGCGTCTTCACGGATGTTAAGATCTGTAATAGCGGGTACTATCTCATGCTTCATCAATGCAGATATGCAACTTTCCATTGCTGGATCTTCCATTGCTTCCTTCACGGTTTCGAAGCCGCCTGATACTGCCAGTCCGCAGGTAAGCGTATGTGTTCCATTTAACAATCGCAACTTCAGTTCCCGGAATATATTGATATCCGGCGCCAGTACTACGCCACTGTCCACCTGATAGAAAGACAACTTCTTTCTGACCGTTTCGCTGCCTGTTTCTATCGCCCAAAGCGCATATGGCTCGGACATGATCATGAGTTTATCCTGGTAGCCCTGTTGCTTTTCAACAGCGGCATGTGATGCAGCCGGTAAGGCGCCTGGCACGATACGGTCCACCAGGGAATTACAGATATGATTGGCGGTAGATAACCATTGAATGAAGGACTCGTCCAGCTGATTACGCTTCGCCAGTTCCAACAGTATATTTTTCAGCTTAGTGCCATTGTCGGGGATCAGCTCCGTAGGAATGATCACCATTCCTTTATCAGGATCACCACTGAAGTGCCTGTAGCGGTGCAGCAGGAATGCCAGCAACTTACCTGGGAAAGAAGGCGGAGGAGTTGTAGCATGTATATCATCATCTGATAAAGTAATACCTACCTCCGTCGTATTGGAGATCACTATTTCCATTTCAGAAAAAGTAGCGCAGTCCAGGATAGCATTCCATTCTGCTGTAGCCGATAATACCCTGCTGATGGAAGAATTGATAATGTATTCCTCTACCCTACGGCCCTGCATAATTCCCTGTATACAGTGCGTGTAGAGATTATCCTGTTCTGTATAGG
Source organism: Chitinophaga sp. S165 (assembly GCF_003182155.1). Taxonomy (GTDB): domain Bacteria; phylum Bacteroidota; class Bacteroidia; order Chitinophagales; family Chitinophagaceae; genus Chitinophaga. The sequence continues at coordinate 370,482 of NZ_QGTG01000003.1, read as the reverse complement.
CATCTGTATTGCCCTTGTCCGTAGACTTGACCATCACAATACGGCCGTTGAAGATGCCGGCTTTATTGGCTTTGTCAATAAAATAATCCGGCAGTCCGCGTAACAATACGCCTGTACCAAACTGCAGCACCTTTTCGGGCAGCACTGTACGTTCTTCGCCGTTCAATAACTGTTTGTTCAATTGCATATACCTCGTTTACTTTATTTACGCACGACCTGTTTGAACAGCCACTCTGTCAGATCAGTAGCTGCCTGATAGTTTTCAAATGATGCCGGCAAGCGGCGTCCGTCAAGATATTCGTTATAGAACCATGGATCGCCCACAGCGAACACTGTTCCTTTACCTACTTTTGATACTGCCATCACTACATCGCCTTTATCGGTGTAAGCTGCTCTTGCGGGCTGTTTTAAAGCGATTGTAGAGATCTCTTTGATATAGATCTTTTTGGTATGCGGGAATACTTCATTGCCTGCAGGCAGGAACAATGCGCCCTGTTCAAATTGTTTGCCTTCTACATGATTACGGCTGTCCTCTTTGAATGTGATACCAAAACGGCCGGTCAGTTTATTGAACTCCTTTATTTCGGAGTTACCTGCATCGTTCTGCAGCACTACCAGTACGCCACCTTTCTTCACCCAATTATATATTTCTTCTGCGTGGGCATCTGTCATATAGTTGGGCTTTGTAGTTTCCTTTTCCGTATCAGGATCAACCATGAGGAGAATGTCGGTCTTTGCAAGACTGGCAGCAGTAGGCGCTGCAGATAATGTATTGGTTACGGCACCCCTGTTCTTAAAGATATGCCCCCAGAGAGAATACCCACCATTGTCTTTTTCATCCCATACGTAGTGCCAGGATTCCTGTCGTCCTGATGGTCCTTTCCTGTATTCGTTATTGAAGTAATTGTCAATCGTAACGCGTACTCCTTTCCCTGTTTTTGGAATAGCTGCCTGCTCCATCTCATTAGCCGCCAGCATGTACGCTCCTACTCCTTTGGGGTCGTTCACGATCACCTTTTCACTGAGGTAATAGGCATAGCTACCATCACGGTAAGGATCACCACCTAATCCGGCTACGCTTACAGTACCTTTTAGGTTCACACCGCCTTCGGGCGCAGGTCTTACAAACTGTTTAGTCAGTCCTTTATACCCTTTATCGGCTACCGCACTGTAACTGGCAGGCAGGTACCCTAAACGGACGCCTTTAGCCAGTGCATATACAAACATGCAGGAGGCAGATGCTTCCAGGTAATTGCCTTTTTCTTTTCCTTTGTCCAATACCTGCCACCAGCAACCGCTGGCAGGGTCCTGGTATTTCTTTACGGCTACAGCCATCCTGTTCAGGATCTGTATGAGGCTGTCCCTGCCGGGATGTGTCTGTGGGAAATATTCCAGCGCATCTACCAATGCCATTCCATACCAACCCATTGCCCGGCCCCAGAAATTGGGAGAACGGCCGGTGGTTTTATCGGCCCAACGTTGTTGGCGGGATTCATCATACCCGTGATAGAGCAGTCCTGTTTTTGCATCGCGTGAATGTTCTTCCATCAGTACGAACTGGCGTGTGATATCTTTGTATACGGCATCGTCATGAAAGAGCGCTGCATATTCAGCGTAGAAGGGCTCTGCCATATACAGGCCGTCCAGCCACATCTGGTAAGGATAGCGTTTCTTGTGCCAGAAGCCGCCTTCATTCGTACGCGGCTGTTTGTCCAGCTGTGCCTTCAGTTTATCAGCAGCCAGCTTGTATTTCTCATCGTTGGTGACTTTATACAGCAGCAACAGAGAACGGCCATTTTTTATATTATCGATGTTGTAATCTTCAGCTTTGTAGGTGCGGATAGTACCGTCCTTTTCAATATAATGGTCAAGACCTGTCTGTATGAAACGGAAGTACCTGCCGTCTCCGGTGTTCTTCCATAATCCTGTAAAACCTTCCAGTACCACGCCCTGATCATATGTCCAGTGTGCATGCCTTCCAGCCAGTTGTAAAGAGTCTCCCCATATCCGGATCATCGTTTCGGCCATCTTTGCAGATTGCGCGAAAGTGAATGCGGGCAGGAGGAGTAAAAGGGTGTTCAGTAATTTTTTCATGCCGTGCTTTTTTCTGAAGAGATCAGGAGTAGGCACCGGCGACAAATGCAGGGAACTACTACTACACTTATTGCTGATGCCTGACTCCTGATCTGTTTTATCGTTTTGAAATATCCAATTTAACCTCTTTGCTGTCCTGCACATTGATCTTACCATTGTCTTTCGTGACAAGAGTAACATTGGTCAGGTTGATATTATTACCCGCAATACAGTCGCCCGCAGTCTTTGCCGTGATCGTGATATCTTTCAGATGAATATCACTGATCGGCATTTCTGGCAGACCACGGATAAAGATCGCCTTCTCCGCTCCATAACATACCACGTTACTGATATGAAAGTCCCTGAACTGTGGCGTTGCTTCTGTTACGGGGAAGAGCTGTACTTTCGGCGCTTCACGTTTTTCGCCAGACAGTGGCACCGGGTCTTTCGCCATGTAGTACATGTCAAACAGGATCGCTTCTGCCGGAATATCTTTCATGCTGATATTATTCACGTAGATCTTCTCCACGATACCGCCACGGCCACGGGTAGTTTTAAAACGCAAACCGATATCCGTACCCAGAAAAGAACAGTTGGAGACAAACAGGTTACGTGCACCGCCAGACATTTCACTGCCTATTACAAAACCACCGTGAGCATGATATACAACGCAGTTGTTGACGATGACATCTTCAGTAGCGACACCGCGTTTACGGCCTTGCTCATCCCTGCCGGATTTAATACAGATACCATCATCACCCACATCGAAAGTGCAGCCTTCTATGCGGGAATAACGGCAGGACTCAAGGTCAATGCCATCGCCATTCTGTGCATACCACGGATTCTTGGCGTATACGTTCCGCAGTGTGATATGTTCTGTGAGCAGCGGGTGAAGACACCAGGCCGGTGAATTCTGAAAGGTTACACCTTCCAGCAGTACGTATTTGCAAGACGTAATGCTCACCATATTTGGGCGCAGGAAGTCTTTGATATCGTTATAGTCTGCCGCTGTTTTACCTGGTGCTATCACACCGGCCAGTTTGGTGTGAGAGCCTTTGAATGATTTAGTGGAAGGATACCAGGTCTTTTTATCTTCCCCTTCTATACCGCCGGAAGCCAGCAGTTTTGTCCACTGTGATTCCGTCAGTTTATCCTTCTTAACAACACGCCAGGCATCGCCGCCACCGTCCAGGATGCCGCTGCCGGTAACAGCGATGTTCTCCGCATTTACAGCAGATACCGGCGCCTGGCAACGCATGGCTTTTAAGCCTTCGTAAGTGGTTTCTACCAACGGATACTGGTCGAAGTCTTTTGTGAACTGTAAGATCGCATTAGGTGCGAGGTACAGATTCACGTTACTCTTCAGCACAATAGGCCCGGTGATCCACAGTCCAGGAGGCACCATCACCACGCCACCGCCTTTGCTATTGCTGGCAGTAATGGCATCGTTGATACTCTTGCTATTCAATGTAATGCCATCCGCTTTTGCGCCGAAGGCTACTATGCTGATGGTATCCCTTTTGAAATGCGGCTCATATATTTCAGGCAGGTCGAAACGGTATTTCCCTTCAAACTCAGTCTGTTCCAGGTACTTTTCCAGTCCGACGTGCTTGTCCCTGATCTCCCTGGCAACCAGTCCTGCTATGAGGGTAGCGCCATAGGTATTGAAGTGCGTATTATCTGTCACACCATCAGGCAGGGTTTTATAATGTCCTGCCGGGGTGGTTTTGAACAGTTTCTCAGAGCCTTGTACACCATGTTGCAGGATCAGGGCTTCGCTGCTCTTTTGCAGGTCTATCAGCGGCACTTTATTACTGGCCGCTACTTCTTTCACCACGCGGGGATAGTCGCCATGCTGGTCAACGAAGGCACCTTTATCGTCGAACTTCCGGCGTTGTACCGGGGTCACGAGGATAGGGTTCGCACCTTTTGCACGGGCTTCTTTGACAAAGCGGAGCAGATTAGTCTTATAATCGCCTTCCGGAGCCGCATAACGGTTCGGATCGTCCTTTTTGCTATCATTATGCCCAAACTGGATAATAAGCCAGTCACCGGGCTTTAATTGGGCTAAAACGCTATCCCAGCGATGCTCATTGATGAAGCTTTTGGTACTGCGTCCATTGACGGCATAATTCTTCACGGTGACACCTTTCTGCAGGAAGAGCGGGAACAGCTGTCCCCATCCTCTTTCGGGATTGTCTTCCAATGGTTTGTTCGCCATTGTAGAATCGCCAATCATAAACACGCGTGGCGGACCGTCTGTCGCGATCCAGCTGATCAACGGAAAAAGCAGCGCCAATAGATACAACTTCAACTTCATGAGCTTTCGATTTATGGTATTACTGATAGTTCGGATTTTGTGTAAACTCCCCTTTGTTCGTCACGGCATCTATCTGGTCCTGTGGAATAGGACGGACAGTATGATATGACTGGAAGTTCTTAGCGGCGTCGGGATTATGCGCACTGATCTGTGAACCAAGTTTTCCGGTACGTTTCAGATCGAACCAGCGTAGTTGTTCGCCAGCCAGTTCGCGTGCCCTTTCTTCCAGGATGAAATCAATGGTCATGTTAGCGTCTGTCACTGCCATTTCAGCTTCATGTCCGGGAATGGTAGCACGTTTACGCAGCCTGGTGATATATTCGGCAGCTTTGCCTTTATTTCCCAGATTGATCTGTGCTTCAGCCGCGATCAGGTATAACTCGGCCAAACGGATAACATAAGCATCTCTGGCGCTCTGTTCTTCATCTCTTCCTCCGCGGGTGGGATCGTCAAATTTCTTTAGTGAGATATAGTGGGTACGGTCAGAACCTCCTTCATCCGGCAGATAAGAGATATTCCTGTCATATACACGATATGGCTTACCGGCAGTATCTGCATTGGTAACAACATATTTGGTGCAGATGATAGCAGTATCTCCCAGTTTCATACCTCTGCGTGCTGTGGCCAGGTTATTACAAAACCATACACTTTTAAAGCTTGCATCAAACCTTGCATCGGCCTTTTCATTAAAGAGGTCCAGCAAATACAATGTAGGCATATACCTGTTGAAAGGACGGCCGTTAGCGATGTCACGCTGCATACCGATAAGGTCATCATATTTCATCGTAAACATCAGGTGGCCGTTATTGGCTCCACGGCTATGTCCGTTAGGGTATAAGGTAGCATCCAGTCGATCGTTAAACACCAGGTTCTTCATATAATTAACGGCCCAGACGATCTCTTTGTTTTGCAGATTGTCCATGCGCCACAGATCTGAATATTTATCCTGCAGGGAGAAACCATAATTATTGATCACAGAGTCTGCCAGTGCCGCAGCCTTTTCATTTTGTCCACGGGTCAGGCACATACGCGCCAGGAACGCCATTGCAGCAGGTCTTGTAACGCGGCCATAGTCGCCGGTAGTCTTTGGCAGATTAGCTACGGCTATATCGAGATCACGGAAGATCTGTGCATAGAACGTATCGACAGGAGTACGGTTAGCCACTGTTTCGACGCCGGCTGTTTCTGTTACCGTGAAATGCACGCCGCCCCAGGTTTCCACTACATGCCAGTAATAGAAGGCCCGCAGGAAACGCAGCTCTGCTTCGCGGATGGCCCTTCTATCTTCGGTCAGTCCCGCATTACCTACTCTTGCCAATCCTGTGTTACAGAGATTGATGGCTGAATATAGTTGTCTCCACATCACCCCCATTACGCTATTGCTTGCCTGCAGGTTGATGTATTGGGTGAGGTCAGGGTATTTGTCGCCCGTGCCGCTGGTCCACAGATCGGTGCCCATTTCAGCGATGTTCCATCCTTCTTCTTTTCCGTACCACCAGCGGTTGTAGGAATAGGCGGCATTTACGAGCGTTTCAAAGCCTTCGGGTGTACTGAACACCTGATCTACGGTGAGGCCGGAAGGATTGTATTCTTCCAGTTGTTTGTTGCAGGCGGCCAGCAGACCAGCGCCCAGCAGTATTATCATCAATATGTTTATATAACGTTTCATGTGTTGTCAGGTTAATTGGTTAAAATCAGAATTCCACATTCAGGCCGGCCACGTACATTTTAGTGAGCGGATTGCTCAGATCACCACCACGCTCCGGATCATAGTCTTTCACTTTACTGAAGGTGAACAGGTTCTTACCTGTTACATAGAGACGCAGATTGCTCATATGCATGCTCTTTAATGCAACGGAAGGCAAGGTGTAACCCAGCGAGAGATTACGGATCTTCACAAAGGAACCGTCTTTGTAACCCAATGTCCGGATGAATGGCGTACCGTCTCTTGATATGCTTGCATTCGGGCGGGGATAGTCATTGGTCTCACGTTCAGGCGTCCAGTAGTTCAGCGGTGCGCTGTTCTCCAGTCCCTGCGGGTCAAACTTGGCTGCATATTCTGAATTGATCCATTGTCCGATACGGGCGAACACGTATACGTTCAGATCAAAATTCCTGAACCTGATATCATTATTGAAACCACCGCTCCAGGTAGGCACCTGTTTGCCGACAACAATACGATCTGCCGAATTCAACGATCCGTTATTATCCTGGTCACGTACTTTAATATCGCCGGGCTTGTATCCAAATTTAGCGGCAGCATCTGCTTCTTTCGATTGCCAGATACCGACCTTTTCATAGTCGTAGAATACTTTGACAGGATAACCGATAAACCAGCTGTTAGCAACATCGTTTGTTCTTGCGTCAGCCAGGGCTACGATCTCCTCCTTGTTCTTGGAGAAGGTGATACCGGAAGTCCAGGTGAACCCATTTGTTCTTACATTGGTTGTAGTGATGCCGATCTCAATACCTCTGTTCCTCGTTTTACCAATGTTCTGTATTACTGAACCTACGCCCGAAGAGGTAGGTAATGTTCTTTGGAGTAACAGGTCTTTGGTGTGCGTATCATAGTAGTCGATGGTAGTACCTATCCTGCCGTCAAAAAAACTCATATCCAGTCCGACGTCGGTAGTAGAAGAAAGTTCCCATTTCAGGTTCCTGTTACCGATCTGGCTACCGATAGCATATCCCATAGCAGACTTGGTATCATCATAAGAGAATGGAATATTGGTCAGATAGCTTGCCGTTGCATAAGGAGGTACGGCATCATTACCGGCAATACCATAACTGACACGTACTTTCAGATCACTGAAAACACGCTGGCCTTTCATGAATGCCTCATCAGAAACACGCCATGCACCGGCAACGGATGGGAAGAAGGCCCATTTATTACCGGGCGCCAGTTTGGATGATCCGTCGGAACGCCCGGTCAGTGACAACAGATATTTCCCTTTATAGCTATAGTTAATACGGCCTGTAAATGAGATCAGTTTATTTGCCATATAACTTGAGCGCACTGCAATACCACTCACGCTATTCTGTAAGGCGTAATATAACTGGGAGGGCAGCAACTGTCCTTCACCTTGCAGGAAACTTGAGTCCCTTTGGTCAGAGAGTAAGCTGGCAACACCGGTTACGCCGAAGGAATGGTTACCGATGGTATGCTGATAATTCAATACATTCTCCCAGCTGAGAAACCGTCTGCTGCCGCTATTGAGCTGTGAGCGGGAGGCTGAAGCGGTAGCACGGTCGATCGTATTTTTTGCAGCATACACGCCGGTACGTGCATTATCGAGCGTAACACCGAGGTTAGAACGGAAAGACAGGCCTTTTAAGGGCGTCAGTTCCACATAAGCGTTCACGAATGTGCGGGTTACACGGCCGTTATTCTGATATGCATTTGGTTGTTCGTCTGCCAGTGGATTGATCATCGGGCCGCTATTAGGAAAGAGGATCAGTTTTCCATCTTCATCATAGGGCGTGTTTATCGGGATGATCTTGTTAGCCTGGTTCAACGGGTCGCGACGGGTATCCTGGTTGTAATAGGTAACCTGGCTCTGCATACCTACTTTCAGGTAATCATTTACGATCTGATCGAGATTCAGACGTGCTGAATATCTTTTCAGATGGTCCAGTTTGAAGAGCCCTTTTTCGTCAAAATAATCCAGAGAGAGATAAACCTTCGTTTTGTCCGATCCGCCTGAAACACCTACCTGATAGTCCTGTTGCAGACCATCGTGAATAAGCAGGTCTGCATAGTTTGTCCATAGATTATTCTGGATGGCGTCAACTTCTGCTGCGTTAAAGATCAGCGGATCGTCTGCTTCTGTTTTCCAGCGGCCGGTAGTACGGTTCGCTTCGCGTTTCTGGGCAACGTATTGCGGGCCGGTAGACATTTCCGGGTAACCTGCTACCTGCGAAATACCTGCGTATGTATTCACGGTTACGCGTGGTCTGCCGCTCACACCTTTCTTAGTCGTAACAATGATAACGCCATTAGCGCCCCTGGAGCCGTATACAGCGGTAGAGGAAGCATCTTTGAGCACTTCCATTGACTGAATATCGTTCGGATTAATATCCTGAATATTTTCATATTGTACACCGTCAACAATATAGAGCGGACCGTTATCGGCACGGATAGAACGGTTACCTCTGACGGTCACATTGATTTTAGCACCGGCCGCGCCGCTGCTTTTGGTAATATCCACACCGGGCAGTTTACCCTGTACGGATTCCATCACGTTTGTGGAAGGAACTTTACGCAGTTCTTCTCCTTTGACAGAAACAACAGCTCCTGTGAGGTCACGTTTCTTTACTTCACCGTAACCAACTACCACGACCTCGTCGAGTTGTTTATTATCTTTTTCAAGTTTCACAATGATGTTGCTATTACCATTAATATTTTGTGTTAGTGCCTGATATCCCAGATAGCTAAATATCAATACACCTGTTCTGGTATCGGGGACTGTAAGTGAAAATGCACCGGTGGCATCTGTCTGCGCACCTGTTGTGGAACCTTTGAGCTGTACGTTCACCATCACAAGCGCCTCGCCTGTGGTGGCATCAGTAACACGCCCTTTAATAGTCTGACTTTGCGCCAATGCCATTCCGGCACTACCCAGCAGCAGCCAGTAGATCAATAACAGTTTTTTCATAACGTAACGTGTTGTATATGTCTTTTAATTTTGGGTCTTGTTAATCCGCAACGGAATATTTATTGCTACAGTGGCAATACAAAGCAGTACTGGTTTGTATCAGTTCCTTATACCGGTATATCCAAAACAATTCTACAGCTATATTCATTAATTCGGAAAGGTTTGGCGGTATTTATTTACGCAAACGTTTGCGGACTACAGGCTCATTTTCAAACAGACATATACTATTACAATTTTATGATTGTTATTGCGCTGCAGTGATACGGAACCAGTCGTAATCGGCGAATCCGGCATCGTTGATCTGTGACGTGCGGCTGCAGAATATACCGACTTTGGCCCCTACCCATCTGCCTGGTTGTGCAGTAAATGGTTTACCTGCCGGTGTGAAGTGTTGACCATCCTGGCTATAGCTAAACTGGCAAACTGCACCTTTACCGACCTGCACGCGAAACCAGCAGGCACTATCTTTCAGCGTGGTCAACACCTGCTGTTCTTCTGCACTGCCTTTATCTGCTTTCAGACAGGTTGCATATACTATCTGTAATGTATTTTCTTTCTTTACCAATGAGATACCTGCATAATCAACCCCCATGATGATCAAACCTGTGCGTTCACCTTCCAGTGAAGGGTTAGGCGTGAATGTACATTTGGTAGTAGCGGTAAAACTATCCGCAGGAAATTTTTGTAATAAAAGATTAGGCGCTTCCCAGTAATTGTGGCTGGAGTCGGGCATTCTGGCGGAGAATAAACGTAAAACACCTTTTGCGGGGAAAGGCATCAACCAGGTGGAAGCAGGATTTGCCTGCCATTGCCATTGCAATCCTAATGAGCGCTCATTGAATTCATCCGATTCGGGAGGTGTGGTAACCTTACTCCCCGGCAAAGGTTTGCGGAATGTCATAACGGGTTCTCCTTTACCATCGCCATCGGGATCAGCACCGATCACGGGCCAGTTATTGACCCACTGCATAGGTTGCAGATGTACTACGCGACCGTATGCGCCTTTATCCTGGAAATGCAGGAACCAGCTGGAACCGGAGGGCATATCCACCCAGGCGCCCTGATGCGGGCCATTAATAGCTGACCTACCCTGGTCCATCACGATCTTTTCGTCATAGGGGCCATAAATGTTCTTTGACCGTAATACCAGCTGCCAGCCGGTGCTTACGCCACCAGCGGGTGCGAATATGTAATAGAAACCGTTCCGTTTGTACAGCTTCGGTCCTTCCAGTGTAGGATGTGTACCGTGACCGTCAAATACGAGCACGCCTTCGTCGGTCACGGCGGTTCCGGCTGCATTCATCCGATTAAGCGTCAGGATGCTTTTAATACCCGCCCTACTGCCGGCAAAGGCATGTACGAGGTATACTTTGCCATCGTCGTCCCACAGGGGGCAGGGATCAATCAGCCCCTTCCCTGCTTTCACCATCACAGGCTCCGACCAGGGTCCGGCGGCATTCTTTGCTTTGATCATGTAAATACCAAAATCCGGATCGGGATAATAGATATAGAATTCATTCCGGTGATAACGGATAGAAGGCGCCCATACGCCATTGCCGTGCCGTACCTTGCGGAAATGATCCACAGGCGGCTGTCTTTGCAGCGCGTACCCCGTCAGCTCCCAGTTGACAAGGTCTTTCGAATGCAGGACCGGCAGTCCGGGCGCCGCATTGAAGCTGGAGGAGACAAGATAAAAGTCATTTCCTACCCGGCAGGCATCAGGATCGGAGTAGTCGGCATTGAGGACAGGGTTTTTATACATGCCATTTCCCAGGTCGGGCGCCCATGATTGGGATACCTGCTGTCCCGAAACGTCAGTAAAACAGGATAGTCCGGCAACTAAAAATACCAGCGCTTTATTCATCTGTGAAGCGTTTTTCATACGTGTTAGAATGACACTAATATAGTATAAAATAAATTATAAGTATATTTACTCCTATCGTTATGAAATTTGAAGCAGCTACTATAAAAGATATTGCCATTGCGTTGGGGTTATCCACCTCTACCGTGTCCCGTGCCTTGCGGGATAGTCATGAGATCAGTATTGCCACTAAACAGCTGGTGCTGGAATATGCCACGAGGATCAATTATCATCCTAATCCGATAGCGTTAAGTCTGAAGGAGAAACGAAGCCGCTCTATAGGCGTGATCGTTGCCGAGATTGCCAATAGTTTCTTTTCACAGGCCATTAATGGTATAGAATCCGTTGCGAAGGATAAGGGGTACAATGTAATGATCTCGCAGACGCACGAGTCTTTTGATAAGGAGGTGATGACATTGCAATACCTGGCCTCACGCTCTATAGACGGGTTGCTGATCTCTGTTTCAAGTGGTACGGAGAACCTGGACCATCTGAAAGCATTACACGAAAGAGGTTTTCCAATTGTCTTCTTCGACCGTATTGTAGAAGAGATCCAGACCCATAAGGTGATGGTAGATAACTTCAGGGGCGCTTATGACGCTACACTTCACCTGATCAATAAAGGGTACAAACATATTGCGGTGATCGCAGGTCCCGAAAACCTGTCTATCAGCCGTGAGCGCATTGCGGGGTACAGGGAAGCATTGGCGCATACCAGGGTTAAGCCTGGCAAGGCGCTGATCAAATACAGCCGTTACGCCGGACTGCAGTTACAGGAAGTAGAACAGGCCGTAAGTCAGCTGTTGAAGCTGCGCCCACGGCCCGATGCTATCTTTACGGCGTCAGACAAGCTGACCACTAATTGTATGCGTGTATTAAAGGCGAAAGGTATCCGGATCCCACAGGACATTGCCCTGGTAGGCTTCTCCAATTCGGACCTGATAGAACTGCTGCATCCGCCGCTGACAGTAGTGAGGCAACCGGCCTTTGAAATGGGGCAGATCGCTACGCAACTGCTGCTGCAATTGATAGAGAGTAAAAAACCAGTGAAGGAATTTGAGAGAAAGATCCTGAATACAAACCTGATCGTACAGGCTTCTTCCTGATGACTATGCAGTCACCTGCTGTTTAGCCAGTGCCACTGTCAGTTCAGCGATCCTGTTGGAAATGCCGACCTCATTATCATACCAGGACACTACTTTTACCAGATTGCCAATTGTGCGTGTCAGGGTACCATCTACAATAGAAGAATTTGTATTCCCTAATATATCTGAAGAAACAAGCGGTTCTTCTGTGTACTCCAACACACCTTTCAGCGACGTCTCTGCATATTTTTTGAGCAACTGGTTGATCTCTGCTGCAGTAGCAGGTTTCACGAGGTTCAGCGACATCTCTGCGATGGAACCATCAGGAACAGGTACCCTGTAAGAAAAACCATCCATCTTACCTTTTAAAGCAGGCAACACTTCTCCTATAGCCTTTGCCGCACCGGTAGTGGTAGGGATGATAGACTGCGCAGCGCCTCTGGCCCTTCTATAGTCTCTATGCGGTCCATCCTGCAACATCTGATCTGTCGTAAATGCATGCACAGTGCTCATAAATCCGGATGCGATACCGTACTCTTTATCCAACACGTACAGTACGGGCGCGATACAGTTTGTTGTACAGGAAGCTGTAGAAAGGATCTCATCATCCGCAGTGATCTGATCACTGTTCACACCAGCTACAATGGTTTTCACATCGCTACCGGCTGGCGCTGTGATCAATACCTTTCCTGCTCCTGCGGCAATATGTTGCTGTGCCAGTTCACGTTGTGTGAAGCGACCGGTAGATTCGATCACTACATCAATACCCAATGCTCCCCAGGGTAGTTTCTCGGGTGCACGTTCATTCAACAGGAGTATTTTTTTTCCGTTTACGATAAGATGTTTATCGTCGTGTGTAACTGTTCCGGGGAACTTTCCGTGTGAGGAATCATATTTCAACAGGTGCGCGAGCAGCCCGATATCTGTCAGGTCATTAACGGCGACTACCTCCACTCCTTTCTTGTCCTGTAATGCTCTGAGGGTCATTCTACCAATACGTCCGAATCCATTAATTGCTACTTTCATCGTGTTATATTTTTAGGTGATCAATTAAACTGCCTGTAATGATGTTCTGAAAGTGCGGCGATAATCTGACGGCGATACCATCATGTGCCGCATAAAAGTGCGCCGCATGGATACAAGCCCTCCGAGTCCGCACTTCTCTGCAATCTGCTCCATACTGAGGTCACTGTCTTCGAGGTATTTCCTGGCTACTTCCACGCGTAGTTTCTCTACAAACTTAGCAGGCGTCATACCTGTCTCCTTCAGAAATACCCGGTTGAAATTGCGCAGGCTCATATTACAATGTTCCGCCAGGTGCTCTACGTGGAGATCTTCCTGTAAATGGCGGATCATCCAGGGATGCAATTTCCCTGCTATGGAGTTCTCCAGCGTATGCACCTGCAATAAGGAACTGAACTGGGACTGGTATCCTGTACGTTTCAGGTATAGCACCAGTTTGCGCGCTGCCTTCAGGGCGACGTCCCTTCCGTAATCTTCTTCCACCATTGCCATAGACAGATCGATACCGGAAGACACGCCGGCGGAAGTATACACATTACCATCACGGGTATAAAAAGGATTACTGTCTACCTTGATACCGGGATACCTGTTCTGAAAGTCCTGGCTGTACTGCCAGTGCGTAGTCGCTTCTTTTCCTTCTAATATGCCTGCTTCCGCCAGCGCATAAGTACCTACACATACGGAACCGATGCGCCGTACCGTCGGATAGATATCATGCAGCCAGTTGATAAACCGGGGGCTTGTTTCCAGCATTTTCATGGGGAAACCGGCTATGATCAAGGTATCAATGGGCCTGTCAATGTCCTCCACTTTTACATTGCAGCTTATTTCCGCCTGGCTTTTGGTAATGATCTTTTTTGTAGTGAGCGGGGACGCGAGGATCACTTCATATCCTTCTCCAGGCGCGATGCCTGTTTCATTCAAGATGCCGTCGACAGCTGTAAAGACGTCTACCGGTCCGGCGATATCTAACAGGAATGTACCCGGCATAGGTACTATAACAATGAGTTTTTTCATGTTTACCGGTATAAGATTGCTTGAACCGTACAAAGGTACGGACTGTAATAAATGGCACAAATGCCATAATTTATACAATTTATGCCATACCGGGATACCGGAAACATCATGTTCCTGTCACAATAATTCCCCCGATGGGAAGAACTGGCATGCATATGCTCCCTTTCCATTACTTTTGCCGGAGCGTTAGCTATTTCCTTCAGCCCCAACAGGTTGAACCAACAAGAGACAAGACAATGAAAGCAATTACATTAAGGCAGTTTGGAAGCACGGACAATTTCGCTTATACAGAAACAGATACCCCTGCAATTAACGATAACGACGTACTGGTAAAGATCTATTCCACGGCATTCAATCCCATCGACTACCAAATGAGGCTCGGGGCCAGTGTGAGCCAGCGAATGCATTCTCACATCCTGGGAAGAGAGTTTTCCGGTGTTATTGCCAATAAAGGCAGGATGGTAAAAGACTTTGAGATCGGTGATGAGGTGTTTTGTGCATCGGGCAGTATGGGATCTAACGGCACGTATGCGGAGTATATCAGTGTACCGCAACAGATCATTGCCCGGAAACCGGCTAATATCAGCTTTGAAGAGGCGGCGGCGCTGCCTATCAGCGCCCTGACGGCCATGCAATGCTGCAACCGGCTGAAGATATCTCCGGAGGAGTCTGTATTTATCAGCGGAGGCGCCGGTGGTGTGGGTCTGGTGCTTATTAAGATCCTGCTTTCACACGGCATCAACAAAATTGTTACAATAGCAGGCAATCCAGGCAGCAGACAGGAACTGATCAATGCGGGCCTCAGAAATGACCAGATCGTCGATTATAAGGCAGCTAATGCCATTCCTCTTATTATCCAGGCTAACCGCAACCAGCTGTTTGACTTCTGTATAGACCTGGTAGGCAGCCAAACGTCGGAGCTGTGCAGCAATATCCTGCGCCTTAACGGAACGTTTGTAGATATTACAGCATTCACCACAGAAGAAGCAAGGGAAAACCTTTTTAATATCGGCGCCGTAGTGGTTTATATCTCGAATTATGCTTATAGCCTGAAGGGCAATTTCTCATACTATGGCGAATTACTGGAACGGGCCAGCGCACTGGTTGAGAAGGGAACTATTACGCCCTCTCCCATCGAGGTAATTGGCGGTTTCGAACTGGGGACGGTTAAGAAAGCGCATGAACTGATGGAGCATAACCAGACAAAAGGCCACAAACTTATTATGCGCGTAACGGAATGATGAAGGACTGGTAACATCGTCATTAAGTGAACAGGGCATCAGGATCAGACTGATGAATTTGTCCCGCGGGGAGCTCGATAGTAAAGCTGGTACCTGCACCGGGCATAGACTGTACCTTCACGTTACCTTTATGCAATTTGATAATCCTCATAGCAAGAGACAATCCGAGACCAAAGCCCTTAGTGCCTGCGTTTTGACGGATCCGGTAGAATGGCAAAAAGATACGCTCCAGCTCTTTTTCTTCTATTCCAATGCCGTTGTCGGCAATCGTAATGGTAAAACCGGAACCAGTTACGGTAAGGGAGACATCTGCATGATGGTCTTCCGAATACTTGCACGCATTGGAAACAATATTCAATATAGCGGTAAAAAGCAGTTCCTCGTTTCCCAGTACCAATAATCTTTCATCTTCTTCCGGGAAGGCCCCGAAATGCAGGGAAACATTATGTTCTTTTTCTCTACTCTGAATTTCGCCGGGCAGGCGCATTAATATTTCATCAATTCTAACGAGATTGATCTGAAGTCCGCCTGCATTACCGGATGCCGTAGCAAATTTCAGTAATGCCTGTACAAGAGAGTTCATATGTCTCACATCATTCAACACCTGCGCCATGGCCTGACGGTATTCCTCTTCCGTTCGGTTCCGCTGAAGCGAGATCTCAAGCTGGCTTGAGATCAATGTGAGAGGCGTTGATAATTCATGAGAGGCATTCGAAATAAAACGACGCTGTAGTTCAAAGCTGTCTTTAAGCCTGTCTAGTAATTCATTTAGCGTGGTTGAAAGCTGATGCCACTCGTCCTTGCTTTTACCAACGGGAATACGGCGATCGAGGTTATAAGCTGAAATATCATTGACCTCATTAGCTATCCGGCCCACTGGCCTGAGAAGTTCCCGTGAAAAAAAATACCCCCCTGCAAATGAAAGCAGGGTGCCGCAGATAAAACTAAAGGAAAGGATCTTTCCCAGTTTTTCGAGTGTTCTTATCCCGTCTTCATCTTCTCCTGCACAAACAACGATAAGCCCGCCTTCACTATTGCGGTCAAAGTATGCTACTGCTTCTTTTTTTCTGTCGGTAAAATAGAATATTTCCTCATCCTTTGCGGATCTGAGTATTGCGTTATCCAACCTTATGCTGTCGTTTGGAATATCACTGTAAGAATAAATGGGGTAGCTTTTGTTTTTGTACGCCTGCACAGATTTCCTCTTTAATGCCAGTGTCGTCAGCGAATCAACCCTATGCATCAGTTCCGGGTCGACCATTCCAGAGTGCGTAAGTAATCTTGCGGTTGTAATAGCGCGGTTAGTTAGCCGGGTTTTCAGTGTATTCAGCCTGGATGCAGCAGAGAAATAGTAGATTGACTGACACACTATCCCAAGTATGATGATGACCAATAATGTGAACAGGCTGGTGATACGTAAGCGTATTGGCATCATTAATTTTTTATCAGTTATCCTTCAATACATATCCCAATCCCACGTGGGTATGTATCATTTTTTCCGAAAAAGGCTTGTCTACTTTATTGCGCACATAGTTGATATACACATCAATAATATTTGTATTGGTGTCGAAATCGATGTTCCATACATTCACAGCGATATCAGCCCTTGAAACTACGCGGTTCTTGTTGCGAAGAAGGTACTCGAGCAACTGTGATTCTTTGGCTGTAAGATTAATATCCTTTCCGTCACGCTTAACTTCCCTGGTGTCAAGATTCATAATAAGCTCCCCTGCTTTTAACATGTGCCCGGTTGGTTGAGCAGGGTCTAAACTACGGCGTAACAGCACCTTGATCTTCATGAGCAGCTCCCGGAACTCAAAGGGTTTAATAATATAGTCATCCGCTCCGGCATCATAACCTTCTATTTTATCATCCAGGGTGCTAAGTGCGGTAAGCATAATGATAGGCACCTGTTCGTTCGTCATACGGATCAATTTGCACAATTCATACCCGTTCATTCCCGGCAGATTAATATCCAGCACCAACAGATCAAAAGCACGGTTCTCGTACATCCTGTATCCTATCTTTCCGTCGTATGCCACGGTCACATCGTAGCCATTTTCTTTCAGACCGAACGAAAGCATGTCCGCAATACGTGGTTCATCGTCCACCAACAAAATGCTTATTGTATCCATATTGCCAAAAAGATTACAAGTGCTTCTGCAAAGTTACAATTATAGGTTCTTTTAATCAGACTGCGTGTTATGTCATAATTCTAATCTAATTCTAATCTCTTATTAATCCTCTTCTAAGCCCAGGAACTGATATTTGAATATGGTGAAGAATTTCCATACTATATTAATACCGATTGATTTTTCAATCAACACTGAAACCGCGATAAATAAAGCATTAAGCATGGTCCCGGCTGATGGGTGTGTTATACACCTGCTGCATGTGCAACAGATCGGAACATCCAATATCCTAAGATATTTCATGCGTTTACTGAAGGGTTATTCCTGGAAGCAGGTCAAGGCTGCTATCAAAGACTCGGAGGGCCAACTGGAGGCGCTTAAGTCGGATATTGAAAGCACCAGAAGTAATATAAGAGCATATTCCCATGTATGTTATGGCGATTCAATTGAAGATTCCATTATAAAAAAGGCATCAAATCTGGGGGCTGATCTTATTGTGCTTGGGAAATCCTCCCATCATTCACGATTCCCTCAACTAAACACTGTGTTTCCGAGCAGGATCGCGCAACTGACCGGGATCCCGGTATTGACTGCCAAACCCGGCTCAAGAGATAAAGAGATCAAAAAAATAGTACTGCCCATTAATGCCGAATTCCCGACCAATAAGGTGTCTATAATCAAGGCCATTCAAGGCAGGAACCAGATCCAGATCCAGGTGATCATATTTTCCAATGATAATATCAGAAAGCCTTTCTTGAAGCAGTCACTGCTGGATATCTTCGAAACACTTAAAGGTCAGTTAGCTATTCCTGTCAAGTATATCAGACTGCATGGAGAAAATAAGGCTAAAGTGTTGTTGGCCTATAGTAAAAGCATTGATGCAGATATGGTGATCGTTCATCCGGGAAGCGAAACAAGTCTTGGAGGTTGGGCAAACCGGCACATTTCGGACATGCTGCCTGCGGAATCGAAAACAGTCGTATTGGCTGTCAGGTGAGAAATTGCTTACAGACAAATATGCATTTTTATATCTGTATGATGTTAATTCTAATGCTATTCTAATACAATACGGCATTCTTCCTCTTGTGTTATAAATAACTTTGCAGAAACTACAGCTGCGGCATGTGCCAGCCGTCAGAAATTTGCCTACGCTTAAATAGGAATTATGTTATTAGCAACAGATCTGGATGGGACTTTCCTCGGAGGAAAGAGTATACATAAACAACAACTATATAGATTGATCAGTCAAAACCGGGATGTACTTCTTGTTTTTGTAACAGGCCGGGGACTTGAATCTGTAATACCATTATTGAATGATCCTATTATTCCGAACCCGGATTATATCATTTGCGATGTAGGCGCTACCATCGTAGACGGAAACACGCTGGAGCCGATCGATTCGCTTCAGGCGGGAATAGAAAAAAACTGGCCCGGACGCCTCAAAGTAATAGAAACGCTGAAGAATGTTCCCGGTCTGACCTACCAGGAGGTACCGCAACAGAGAAGATGTTCATTTTTTGTAGAGGAACCGGACATCGTAGAAACTGTTGCAGGACTTGTTGCAGATCTAGATTGTGAAGTGATCTATTCGGCGGGAAAATATTTAGACGTGATACCCCGCGGGGTGAACAAAGGTTCATCACTTACGGAGCTGGTCTCATACCTCGGTGTAGATGCGAGCGATGTATTGGCTGCAGGAGATACGCTGAATGATCTTGCCATGTACAATTGCGGCTTCAAAGGCGTGGTGGTAGGCAATGCAGAAGCAAAACTGGTTGAAGCGACCGCCGGCCTGAAAGACATTCTCTACGCCGATACTGCGGGTGCGGGCGGTATACTGGAAGCTATTATTCATTTTCCGGAATTCTCAGGGTCTATAGGAAAAAATTTATCTCATGCGGTACAGGCAGACAACAATGTGAGCAATCCGCAGATAGTGATGATGTATCACCGCTTCCCTTATGAAAAGGTAACAATTGACGGCAAGGTAGAGCGAGTGCCTCCTTCGAGTCCTAACGGTATACTTCCGACACTGCAAAGTTTCTTCTCAAATGGCCGTTCCGGCTTATGGATTGCGTGGGAGGTGGTGGATCATGAGGGAGAACAGCTGCGTAATATTTATATAGACAAAGATAAGTATCCCAACCTGATTGCCTCACGTATCGGACTAACGAATACTGAAGTATCAATATACTATAAATCCTTTGCCAAAGAGGCATTCTGGCCTACGATATTTGCGTTCGTGGACAAAGTCCAATTCAATCACGATCACTGGAACCATTTTGTGGAGATCAACAGGCGTTTCGCGCAAAAAGCCGCGGAGCAGGCTGATATAGGCGCGGTAGTATGGATGCACGATTATAATCTTTGGATGGTGCCCGGTTTCCTGCGAAAGCTGAGACCAGATCTAAAGATCGCCTTCTTTCATCATACTGTCTTTCCGGCGGCCAACACATTTAACATACTGCCATGGCGCCGTGAGATCGTTGGCAGTCTGCTGCAGTGCGACTATATCGGATTTCATATTCCAAGGTACGTTGAGAATTTTGTGGATGTGGCCAGAAGCCTATTCCCGGTGGAGGCTATTGAATCAGTGAACTGCGCACCCAGGTTTATGACATATAGCACAGCGATGGGAATTGATAAAATGACCACGTTAATAGAAACAGAGCAGCGAAGGGTAAAATTAGGTGCGGCACCTGTGGGTATAAACGTTGAGTATATAAAGGAACTTTTCAGGGACGGCAGTATGGCTGAAAAGATCGCGGACATGAAGAGACAATTGAATGGCAAAAAAATGGTGTTGAGCGCTGAACGGCTCGATTACGTAAAGGGGCCGCTTGAAAAAATATTAGCTTTTGAGCAATCTCTTGAAGATCACCCGGAATTACACGGAAACATAGAGCTAGTAAATATCTGCACGCCACCTGCAAAGGGCATGAAGATATATGACAATATTAAACTTGAGTTGGAGAGTGCCGTAGGAAGAATAAACGGTAAATATTCCAATCTCAATTGGACACCCATCAGATTGTTTTTCCGCTCCATTCCTTTTGAAGAGATCCTGGTCTATTATGGAGCTGCCGACATTGCATGGATCACTCCCCTTCGTGACGGGTTAAATCTTGTCGCGAAAGAGTACGTGGCTGTACAGGGGCAATCGGAGGGCGACAAAGGAGTTCTGCTGTTATCGGAATTTGCCGGAGCTGCTGTAGAACTGTCTTATGTCATCCTTACCAATCCGTACGATCCGAAGGCATTAAAGGAAAACCTGCTGCAGGCATTGTCACTCAGCCGTGAAGAAAAGAACCTCCGTATGGAGCGTCTTTACGAACAGGTGGCTCATTATGACATCAATTACTGGGCTGAAGATTTTATGAGGCAGGCGTTCCCTGGCAAGGTAGTAACTGAACCGGCAGCTATTTACGATGAAGATTGAAGAAAATATTAACTAAAAAGTATTTGGAGTGGATGATTTAAAAAGCATGTCCATCGAGTCTTTGCTCGATCTACTGGCAACTTATACAACTGAATTTACGCACATACGCAGAAGCGGCGGAACAAAGGAAGAGTATGATAAATGTAAAATGCTTATCACGCTTTTGACTGCCGAAATAGCCATCCGTAAACAACAGGGAGGTAACACTGCGGCGGGCATCAGTAAGACAGACTGATTAGCGGGTGTTGGGGCTTCTGGTATTTTGTGCAGTTCTTTTTTAAAGTTTAAATATGAAGATATAATGGATAGTTACCTGGAACAATTTTTCTTAGGCAATACATTAAAGAGTTGGATCGTAGCGGCGTCAATTATTATCCTGGCATTCGTTGCTATCCGCATTTTCGTTTATATTCTTGTCAGAAAGATGTCAGGATGGGCGCAGCGGACAGCTGCGACCTGGGATGACTTTTTGATAGTGATCGTTAAGAAATCGGTCGTGCCTGCCTTGTATGTAGCAGCCGTATATTTTGCATTGTCCATGCTGACGCTTCCTGTTAAGGCGGAAAAATTCCTGCATGTGGTGTTTGTCGCTGCGGTAACTTTCTTTGTATTGCGGATGATAAGTGCCATATTCAAAAGGCTCATATTTTCATATATCAAAGGACAGGAGGGGCAAGAGGACAAGGAAAAACAGACTGGTGGCCTCATTGTGGTCCTGAATGCTGTGATATGGATCCTTGGTATTATCTTCTTTATTGATAACCTCGGATATAATGTCACAACTTTAATTGCGGGCCTTGGCATTGGGGGTATTGCGATAGCACTTGCCGCCCAAACAATCCTCGGAGATCTGTTCAGTTACTTCGTAATCTTTTTTGACAGGCCGTTTGAAATTGGTGATTTTATTATCGTTGATGACAAAATGGGGGTTGTGGAGTATATCGGTATTAAAACCACGAGGCTCCGTACATTGAACGGAGAACAGCTGGTATGTTCCAATACAGACTTGACTAACGCCAGATTGCATAATTACAAACGGATGCAGAAGAGACGGGTTGTGTTTACACTCGGTGTAACATATCAGACTTCACATGCCAAATTAAGTCAGATCCCTGAGATCGTAAAGGGTATAATTACTAGCAGAAGTAATGTGCAGTTCGACAGAGGGCATTTTTCGAAATATGGTGCTTTCAGCCTCGACTTTGAATTTGTTTACTATATTCTGGACGCGGAGTATAACACTTTTATGGACGAACAGCAGGCCATCTATCTGGCGATATTTGCTGCATTCGAACAACATGAAATCGAATTTGCTTACCCTACACAAACTCTATTTGTTGACCGGGCAGCAGGCGGGTTGCCGATTATGCAGATGCCAGATCCCCGTTGACCGACAATGCATGCGAGTACATTTTTAATTGAACTAGTATTCAATTAAAACTTTTATTGAGTCGGATTGTGTACGTTCTTTTAACCAACTGCCAAGTTTTCCCTTCTCCTTCCCCGAAAGGCGTTTGGTGAACCTGGCAGTGAATAATGTTACTGTATCAGTTCTGACTGAATCGGTTTGGATTAAAATTACCGGGGCCAGGGAATATTCCATTAAATCAGGATACAGGGCTTTAAGCTCCTCTCTCAGATCTGGTATTGTTCCCTCTGCCGTATTGCCGGGCGTTAACAGACTATCTAGATTATTCCGGTTGTCAAAAATTTCTTCCAGCACGCTTGCTTTAATGGCGGTCAGATCAATTTGCTGTTTTGCGTCGAGTCCCTGTCGTACTACAAGTTTCGTTCTGTAAAGTTTGTACGCCGCCATTTTGTTCTTCAAAGAATCCAGTAATGCTTCTGATAAGGGCTGACCGACAAGCAACAGTTCAATATTACCCTGTTTGCCATCAAATTTGTAATTATGGGTTACTACCTGGGTCCGTGGAAAATGGAATTCGGACTGTACAAATTTGCCTGCATTGCTTTCAAAAATACTTCGTTGCACAATCCGATAGGCAAGGTATATACTTGGAAGCACCGTAAGGACCACTATAGTCAGAATATACCGTGAAACCTTCTTCTCAGTTTCGATACTTGCAAATTCTACTTTATTAAATTTTAAATGTTTTACTATCAGGAATGTGGCAAGGCATATGAAGAGGCAATTGATGAGGAACAGGTAAATTGCGCCCAGAAAGAAGTAAATCTGTCCTGTGGCAATCCCAAATCCCGCAGTACATAACGGCGGCATTAAGGCTGTGGCTATGGCAACTCCCGGTATAACGTTCCCTTTTTCTTTCCGTGTTCCGGCAATGATGCCGGCAAACCCGCCGGATAAGGCAATAAATACATCCCACACCGATGGATTTGTTCTCGCAAGAATTTCTGAACTTGCTTCGTGCAAAGGGGTTACGGCAAAATAGAAGGAGGATGTAGCTACACTGAAGACCGCAGCGATCAGCAGATTCTTTACTCCCTTTTTTAACAGGTCGAAGTCGTTAATTCCTATTCCAAGCCCGATCCCCATAATTGGTCCCATGAGAGGGGAAATGAGCATCGCACCTATTATCACGGCTGTTGAATTTACATTTAGCCCGATAGATGCTATAAATATTGCAAAGATCAATGTCCACAGATTCGTTCCCTTGAAATGAACATCTCTCTTTATCGACTCAATGATCTGCCGCTCATCTGCTTTATCTTCACTAAGATTAAATCTATCTGCAATAAAATCCCTGATAGCCTGATATATCTTCTTCATAGAGATCGTCTTTTAGATCATCATCAGTTAAAGAATTACGTTCATTTGCGCGCGATTTCCCTTTCCTATGAGGTAAAAAGACACCTGGTACGATACGGGGCTAGTACGTTGACGCTATCTGTTCATTTGCTACTTCGTAATAACGACAGCCCGGTTATACCTGCTATCAGAGAAGCAACTAAAATGCCATATTTGGCCTGGTTTATAACACCTTCATCATCGAATGCGAGACCTGCAATAAACAGTGACATGGTGAAGCCAATACCGGCCAGGATCGCTACGCCGGAAATGTGCTTCCACGTGGCTCTATGAGGCAAACTCGCGAGTTTCATCCGCACCATTAACCATGTGAAGGAGAAAACACCTATAAACTTTCCGAAAATGAGCCCGGTCATGATACCGAGACTAACGGGGTTCATGAGAGACGGAAAGAAATCGCTGCCAATAATCATACCTGAGTTAGCCAGGGCGAATAAAGGCATTATTACAAAAGCGACCCAGGGATGTAAGGAATTCTCGATCTTTTGGAGGGGTGTTTCAGCATCAACACTTAGTTGCTTTATTTTCTCAAGCGCCCGATGCTGTTCCTGCGAGATCAGTGAACCATCCTGACGCATTGCATTTTCAAACTGATCCGCATAGCAACGGGCATCTTTCAAAAATTCGTCTTCGTCGATCTTCGTACGGGCTGGAATGGTAAATGCTACCAGTACGCCGGCAATAGTAGCATGCACGCCGGATAACAAAAAGCCAGCCCACACAATAATGCCTAAAATGAGATAAAATATTGTGTTACGTACACCGAGTAAATTTCCCAGTACGAGGATCAATAAAAAGAACCCGGCTATGGCTAGCGGGAAAACTGATATCTGCGCAGTATAAAAAAATGCGATAACGAGCACCGCCCCCAAATCGTCCGCCACGGCAAGCGCCGAAAGAAAAACCTTCACAGAGCCGGGGATCCTACTTCCTGCCAGAGATAGCAATGCTAAAGAGAATGCAATATCAGTAGCCATAGGAATTCCCCAACCGCCTTCTGAAGGTAATCCGTGGTTAATTGAAAAATAAATAATTGCAGGTACCATCATCCCTCCGAGTGCCGCCACCATAGGCAGTGAGGCCTTTTTTACCGAAGAAAGCTCTCCGGCCATAAACTCCCGCTTCAACTCCAGCCCTATAACAAAGAAAAATAAAGCCATTAAGCCGTCATTGATCCATACATGTAACGGTTTGTCAAAACTCATTTCATTGAAACCGACAGACAGATTTATTTCCCACAAGTGATGATAGCTTTGCTGCCATGGTGAATTAGCCCACGCTATTGCAATAACCACACTCACAAATAAGACAATGCCACCGGTAAACTCCTGGTGTATGAATTTGCTGACAGGCCGCAGGATCTGGTCAATCGGGGATTTAGCCATCTTTTAATATACTTTAGAATGCGTAAATATATTATTTTCTCTAATTATTGTACCGCGTATGAGATTAGAATACCATTAGTGATGGAAGACCATGCTGTATATGTACTATATACACGGAGCATATGTGGACCTGATGCGGTATTGATATACTGCTGCAGGATCACAATAATGTAATGAGAAGCAATGTGAGGAGGCAGATGTTTACTGTAAACTATAGCTATACTTCGATAATCCTGGGAGGATGGTTAGCTAAGTCCAGCAAATCCTTCACTACCCAGTCTGTTCTGATTTTCATATATCCGGTAGTGGTACCGTCACTGCAACCATACCATTCTTCTGATAAAACGTCTTTGTCTATCACTACCTGCACCTGGTTTTCCTTGTCTTTCAATACGCCGAACACGGTAGCGCCTCCGACGGGCACACCCAGGATCTTATCCAGCTGTTCAACCGGGGCGAACGACAACCGGGAGATCCCCAATGCGCCGCTCAGGTCCTTTGAACTGACAGGCTTTTCCGCAGTGGTTATCAAAAGATAGAAGTTCGTTTGCTGGCGATTGCAGAGGAACACTGTTTTAACTGTTTTGACGTCCAGGCGTTCGTTAATCAGCATGCAGTCTTGCATCGTAATTGCTTCTCCTGTATCGACGCGTTTGAACTTTACGCCCTGTTCCTGCAATGTCCGGTAGGTGAGTTCCTGTAGTTCCGATTTAAAGGTCGGCGGCACCGTGTCTTTTACTTCGCTCACGTAGATCATATTAAATTCCCGTTTTTAAGCTGAATTGCCAGAAAGATAGTAAAAAAAGTACAATAAGGTATATTGGTTAGTTACCGGAAGTACGCTTTATACATGACGTATACAGGGAGTATACACGGCGTATACGTGGACTTGATGTGGACTTGATCAGGTCAAAGTACGCTTTATACATGCCGTATACATGGAGCATACATGGCGTATACGTGGACTTGATCAACGGGTTAAGCCCTGCCGTCACTATAAGACAGCAGGGCTTAATCTATTGATAATCTTTAGTTTAACCTATTTTTCCGGCGGACAAACCTGCATCAGTTCTACCGCACTGCTGGCTTCGTAAGATTGCACAATACCGGAAGGGCAAGGTACCTTGTAATTCCGGTAGGTGATACCTCTGGTGACATCCCGGTTCCCCCAGGCTGTGTTGATGTTCTTCCTGATCCACGGCAGGTACTGCTGCTGGCCGGCATCTTTGACAAGGGTCATGATATAGTGGCCGAAAATGGCTTTCAGTACACCCTGTTCATTCCAGTCTCCTTCAGCAGGTAGAATACCGTCTGCATCGCACATTTTCTGCCGGGTGTAGTCAGCACCTTTCTTTGCGTTTTCCAGGTAGGACTGCTGACCGGTTGCCTTATACAACATCACTGCTGCGCCGATAAAGGTCCCCTGGTTATAGGTATAATCAGAGAATCCTTTATGGCCTTTGATATTGTTGTCGGCCGCCCTGCCGGTGGAGCTATCGGTCAGGTTGGCCAACGACCAGCTATAGAGATCCTTCGCCTTGTTGAGGTAAGAAGTATCTTTTGTAATGTTGTAGATAGTCATCGCAGCAATGACAGTGGGAAAGTTAATGCAGGAGTTCTTACCTGTGTGTTTAAAGTCCCACCACATACCACCGCCTGCAGGATCATACGACTCTTTGTAGACGTACTGGAAGCCCTCTATTGACCTGTCCAGGTATTCTTTATTACCGGTGATCTCATGTGCTCTGGCCAGGGAGATGATCCACCACATCATATCATCATAAATAAACCATACTACTTTATTACTCCAGTTATACTTATCGTAGCGGTTATAACCACCCTGGTACAGGTCATCTATCATCTTGCGATGTGCGGCATCGCCGGTACGTTTATAGATGTCCATGATCAGGTCCCAGTATACGGCCTGTGTCCAGATAGCGCCAATATCTTTCTTTTCAGTATTGGAGAAATACAGCTTGTCAGTTGTGCTGTAGAAATACTTGTTGAAGGTATTAAAGGCAGCAGTGGCATCTTTGGCCGTAAAAGATACCGGAGGCAATACCGGAGGATCGCCAGGGCCTATACCTGGCGTATTACTTTTACCACAGGAGATAGTTGCCAGTACCACAGCAATAGTCAGAAAACAACGAAGTCTATTCATCTTAAAACGAGTTAATGTCAGTCAATAAAGATATTACCATCCGGGGTTCTGCACAAGCTGTCTGTCATTATTTACATCATTGGACGGTATTGGGAAAAAGTAATGACGTTTGTTGAACACACGTGTTTCAAAGGTCACTACTTTCAGGAAGTCAGGCATATCTGCGCTGATATTCAGTCCATACATAGGACCGCTTTGTGTCTGCTCTCCTATCTTCCAGCGCCGAACATCAAAGAAACGGTTGTTCTCGAAGGCCAGCTCCACCCTGCGTTCTTTGCGGATCGCTTCACGCATGCCGTCCTGTCCAACGGGAACATCTAAGCCTTCCGTTCCGTATTGCGGGATACCGGCTCTTTCACGGATCAGGTTCAGATATTTCAATGCGTCAGGGTTAGAGGGATCTGATTCGTTGATACATTCCGCGTAACTCAGGTAGATCTCTGCCAGGCGTATGAGTATGAGGGTACGATTAGAAATGTCCCAGGCGCCCAGTCCCATTGCTTTACGCACGATGTAACCCGTTGGGGAATAGTCGCCGCCGCCTGTTTGTTTACCGGAATTGCCGGTATTATACAGACGGGTGGTGATCTCACCGAAAGATCTGTTCAACCAGGTACTTCCATCAAAAGTGATGTTTACATAGAAGCGCGGTTCCCTGTTCACCCATTGGTTATAGATCTCTTTTTCGTGATTATCGTATGGTGTCTGGAACATAGATGTACCTTCTTTTACATAACCGGACAAGGGATCGTTGATGCTACGGCCATTCTTCGTAAAGAACGCGTCCACCATATTTTGTGTAGCACCCAGGCCACCGCTTCCTTTTACATCGCGGGAGCTTGCCCCATTGTGATAAGGGGTGAGCTCATACTGTCTCGGACCGATGGAGCTGCCTGCGCGGGCGAAGATCACTTCTTTGTTCCAGTCGGTCAGCAGTACATCGCGACAAGACAAATAAGGGTCGAAATTACCGCTTGTATCGTTCTTTCTGAACAGGTCATAGGTACCAGGGACAAACGTCGAAATAAAGGTCTTATATGCGTCTGCAGCTACCTTCCATTTATTGCCATCATAGGTCTGGCTGATCAGGTGTTTGCCGTCTTTATTGGCCATATCGGCCAGGTCGGTATTTCCGTTATACAAGGGGCTTGCTGCATACATCAATGCATTGGCACGGAAAGCAAGAGCTACGCCCTTTGTAATATGGCCATATTCTTCGTCATTCCTGGGTATTACCGGCAGGTCTGCGGCGGCTTTCTCCAGCTCTGTCGCTACATACTCCACACACTCGTCGAAAGTATTACGTGGCAGTTGCAGGTCGGCATCCACGGGTGGTGCGTTTTCACCAAGAATGATCACGGGACCATAGATGCGCATCAGGTAGAAATAGAACATTGCTCTCAGCGCTCTTGCTTCGGCTTTGTATTGTTTGATGAGGTCGGGCGACAGGTCTTTGATAGCGTCTGCATTTTCCATGAACACGCTGGCGCCGCGGATACCACGGTAGAAGTTCCGCCAGTAATCGCCCACGAAACCGGAGTTGGCATCCCAGTTACCGATGTTGACATCATTGGATTTTACAAAGCCCCATACAAAATCAGCTTCATCAGAACCGCCGGTCCAGATGCCCCGGTTGCTTTCGGAACCGGCGTCGCGCTGCCCGAATTCATCCGGTACACGACGATATACATCCGCGAGGTAACGCTGCGCCGTTCCCCAGGTCCTAAAGGTTTCTTCAATGGTCAGCCTGTCGTCCGGGACCTGGTCCAGATACTTTGAACAGGAGGACGCGAGTACTATAACGAGGAATAGATATAATAGCTTTTTCATCATCAGTTGCTTGTAGAATTAAAATTTCAGGTTCATGCCCACAGAGATAGTCCTGATATTAGGATACCTGGAACCGTTATCTGTATTCAGTTCAGGGTCCCACAGCTTAAACTTACTGAAGGTGAACAGATTAATGCCCTGCATGTAAACAGATGCATTACGAATGCCTGTTCTGCCTAACCAGCCAGTTGGCAGATTGTATGCCAGCTGTGCCGATTTCAGTCGCAGGAAACTCACGTCTTTTATCCACCAGGAACTGGCCTGTGTATTGTTGTTATTCTCTGCTTCACCATATGCCAGTCTCGGATAGAATGCATTAGGATCAGGGTTATCGACTGTCCATCTGTCTGTAGCAATAGCATATGCATTGGTCACACCACCGCCACCATTAAATGGTATGATAGCTGATCCTGCCAGCATTCTGTCTGCATCAGAGATACCCTGGAAGAGCAGACCAAAATGGAATCCTTTATACCCCAGGTCAAAACCAAATCCATACACGGTTGTAGGCAGGTCGCCGCGGCCTATTTTTGTAACATCATAACTGTTGATGATACCATCGCCGTTCAGGTCCTTATATTTTATATCGCCGGGTTTTACTTTAGATTTATCTCCAGGTACAGCACTTTTATTCACTTCATCTTCGCTGGCAAACAATCCTTCTGCAACATATCCGTAGCGGGCAAGTACGTTATTGCCTCTGTGCTCCATCCACGGGTAAGATTGTGGCGGACGGTCGTCTTCGATCACGACGTCTTTTGTATAAGTAACGTTACCTCTCAGTCGCAGGTCTACTGCACCTATTCTGGTATTATATTCTAATGTTGCATCGAAGCCTTTGTTATCTACGATACCCAGGTTAGCAAACTGCTGATTCTGTAGGCCCATGAAATCTACATTGGAAGCTCTTTGCAGGAATATGCCCGTACGATGTTCCTTAAACAGGTCTATGATCACAGACATGCGGTCTTTCAATGTATGGAACTCGATACCCAGGTCCTGTTTGTTAGATACCGACCATTTTACGTTCGTTGCATAACGGTTGATGTTGATACCACCCACGTTGTTGAATGTCTTACCGAACTTATATGCATTATCGTATGTACTCAGGTTGGTGATATAGAGGAAACGTTCTGCCGCGCTTCCCAGACCTGTGTTACCGTTGGAATAACGGACCTTGAGGAAAGAGATGGCATTCTTTAATGGCGCGAAGAACTTCTCTTCAGAGATGATCCAACCCAGACCTACTGCAGGGAAAAAGCCGAAACGATTACCAGGAGCGAACAATTCCGAACCATTATAACCTGCGTTCACTTCCAGGAAGTATTTGTCTGAGTAGGAATAAGCTACTCTGCCTGCAAGACCTAATGAACGTTCAGGAATTGAACTGATGAAATCTCCCGCCAGTGCATTTGTTCTGTCGCTGGAGTAGAACAATAACAGTCCTCCGAAACGATGTTTACCAAAACTTCTGTCATAATTCAAAGAAGCTTCTGTATAGAATTTACGACTGGTCTGACGGTCATTACCGTTATTATCAAATCCGAGGTAAGCGTTACCGGTGAATGTTTTCACCAGGTTCAGACTTCCATCGGGGTTATATGGCATACTCTGATCGGGATAATAAGTGTCCTCCCTTTTAGAGCGCGTAATATAGTTTTGGTTGTATGTGTCAAAGGCGAACATCACACTACCGGTCAGTCCTTTGGTAAGCGCATCCAGTTCCTGTGTGGCCCTGATGTTGGAGAACAACTGATTGCGGAACTCATTACGATATCCACGGCGGGTCAGGTCAGCATAAGGATTACGGAAGCCGCCGTTGGAAGACTGTCCGGGGACCAAACCGCCGGGATACATGATAGGATACGCTACAGGAGCGGCGTCCATCGCGCTCTGAAATATATCGCCGGAATTAATACCGGGATAATTACCATTGGAAAAATATCCCTGTAAGCCTACATCGAGTTTAGTGCTTTTCGTTACACGAAGATTAAGGTTGCTAGTGAAGTTATACCGGTTAAACTTCATTGACGAATTATAGTTCGCCAGATCATCTGTTTTCAGAAAGCCGGATTCATTGAAGTAACCGAGTGATACGTAATATTGAGCATTCTCCACACCTCCACTGGCGTTCAGGTTGGTACTGCGGGTATGACCGAATTTATTGAACACTGCGTCCATCCAGTCCACATCAGGATACAATAGAGGATCAGTACCATTTTTTGTATTCTCAATATATTCCTGTGAATATTTCGGGTTCTGGTTGCGGGTGGTCAACGCTTCATTGGCAAGGTTCATATAGGTAATACCATCCAGCATTTCCGGGCGGCGTACAAAGGTGTTCACACCTTCGTTATAATCCAGGTAGATCTGTGGCTTACCGACCTTACCTGTCTTCGTTTTCACCAGTATTACGCCATTAGCGCCGCGTACACCATATACAGCAGTACCCGCAGCGTCTTTCAGTACAGTGAATGATTCGATATCTTCCGGAGAGATGTTATTGATAGAACGTTCTACTCCGTCTACCAACACGAGCGGACCGGCGCTATTACCGTTACCAAAAGTAGAGATCCCACGGATCCATATGTCCGCGCTACCCTTACCAGGTTCGCCGGAGCGCTGTACACCTACAACACCGGCTATACGGCCTGCCAGCATTGTGGTAATGTCGGCAGCAGGCTGTTTAAACTCCGTTACCTTTACGGTGGATTGCGCGCCTACGAGACTCACTTTACGTTGCGTACCGAAGCCTACTACGGCAACTTCACCAAGCGACTTACTGGCTATTTTCATGCGGATGTTCAAACTGGTTTGCGTGCCTACTGTTACCGTGATAGTTTCATAACCGATGAAACTAAAGGCCAGTAAGGCATCGGCGGATTGTACGATCAACTTGAACTTACCGTCGTTACCGGTGGAGGTCATGGTGGTAGCTCCGCGTACAGCTACGCTTACACCGGGCATGGGAGCAGCATTTTCATCCAGTACGGTACCGGACACCACAATGTCTTCCCTTCCGGCTTTGTTGCCAATAGATGTTTTAGCAGCTGCCCTGCTGATGACTACAATGTTGTTGACTTCTTCAAATTCAAGTTGCTTGTTACGGAGCAACTGTTGCAACACCACATCCAGTCGCTCGTTGGAGAAAGAGCAGTCCTGGATAGGAAAAGAGCGTAGCAGTTGTTTGTCGTAGGCAAAAGTAACTTTTGTGCTGGAGTGCAGCTCTTGTATGGCCGATTCCAGGGAACCGCTTTTCAGGCGGATAGTGACATTGGTTTCTTTCAGGATCTGTCCTTTGCCTGCATATACCGGCAGGAAGAGGGACGCTCCCATCAGGAGGAAGACGATGGAGAATAATCGTCTTCTGAAAGTCGTGGCAATTTTTTTCATACGTAGTTTAGGCGTTAAGATGTTACGTTAGCAGTGGTTGCATACAGTTTTTGTGTCGAGCCGTTGGATTATTCATAGATCGTGACCACGTGGCCGGTCACTTCGATTTTCAGATTGTGGATAGCTGCCAGTACCTCGGCGGCTTTTACAGGGTCCATAGCGGTAGACAATTCCGTAGTATACCGGGTTGCACGGATCTTTTCCTGCTTAGTGGTCAGCTGCAAACCGTAGTTCTTTTGCATCAGTACTACCAGATCGTCAAAAGAAGCATCGTTCAGTACGAGTGTACCGTCACGCCATCCCAGCAGACTTTTATCAAGTGCATCTATGGATATATTGTTCTTTGCCTTATCATAGGTGAGCGCCTGGTCTTTTGCCAGTACATTGGCGGTGCCGTCAGCGCCTTGCACACTTACCTTACCATCTGTAACCGCGACGCTCATTTTGTTCACCGCCTCGTAGGCGGTCACATTAAATGAGGTACCGAGCACTGTGGTAGTCAGCGGGCCGCTTTCCACGATAAAAGGTAGAGCAGGGTCACTTTTCACCTCAAAGAAGACTTCTCCGTCAACAATGTCGAGGCGTCTTTCCTTATGCATGTTTTTGGGAATACGGACGGTTGAACCGGCATTCAGTATTAAGCGAGAGCCATCAGCCAGTTGTACGGTCCTTTTTTGTCCTACGGCAGTACTGATCTCTGTATAGGCGTTAGCACCAGGGCTATTCACCAGGTAATATGTAAGTCCGCCAGCCAGCAATAGGGTTACCGCAGCGGCGGCTGCCCATCCTCTTTTCAGGAAATGTAATTTCTTCTTGTCTAGTTGAGGACGGATATTCTGCCATATCTCCAGCCGGATATTTTCTTCTGCGTCTCTGCTAAGTGGAGCGACGGGTTCGTTGTCGAAGGACTGGTACCAGGTGTCGATGGAATCTGTTTCCTTGTCCCTGGCCTGTCCCAGGAGATATTGCCGGAAGATCTGCTTCAATTTTTCAGTTTCCAAATGTGGACGTTTTACTAGCTTATCCGGAAAACTGATGTTTAGTACTAGAGGAAAGGAAAAAAAGTTTAAGTTTTTTTTGGGGGATGGGATGCGGGAAGTTATTAGTTCTTTAATGTGTTCGGGACCGGGCAATGCCCCGCCCCGAATACATTAAGCTTGCCGGGCATGTTTTTGCAGGAAGTTCTCCCACGTAATCTTACCATGTGCATGCTCCGGAAATATATTGACGCCGGAACGGAACAGATCAAACCGTGGGTTTGTTATTGGCCCTGTTTTCCAGTTCCTGGTAATATTAAAGATCCCGAGGTACCGGGTAAACATATTTTCATAGGTCATTATTTCAGGTCCTGCGAATTCCGGTAAAAGCAGTGCCGGGGTATCGGACGCTATGGAGATCAGTTTTGCTGCCACCTCAGAAAGATCAACCGGCTGAAAGCTCATTCCGTTGGGAATAATCACTTCATCATTTCCGTCGGCCAGCGCAGTGTTGATCAGGTTGTACACAAATTGATAAAACTGAGTTGTACGCAGGATGGTATACGGAACACCACTTTCATGAATAAGTTCTTCCACACGTTCCTTTGCTACGTAATAAGGATAGGCAGTTTTACCAACACCGGCAATGGAAATGTAAACCAGGTGCGGCGCCTGCCTGAAGTCAACGGCTTTCAATAAGTTTTTAGTACCGATAATATCAGTATCCTGAAAACCTCTCGGATTGCTTGCACAATGAATAACTGTTGTCGCCTCTTTCAGCGCGCCGGTCAGTCCTTCGCCGGTAACAAGGTTTCCATGAAACACGCGCACACCGGATGCTACCTTTGGCTCAATTTGAGAACTCAGAATTGACACCTGCTTACCCTGGACCAGTAACTGTCTTACAATTTCACTTCCAAGTAAACCGGTACCACCTGTGATCAAAATATTGTTCATAAGCTCAATCGGATGTTACTTTTATTTGTTCATCCGGGTTAACGCCATTTTTATGCAATTATTGTACTGAGGGAGGCGGCAGCTGGCTTCCCCATTTTTCGTTCGGTACACTTCCCATTTTCATCAACAGCGTGCCACCTTTCATCAACTCATCGCGATACAGCCAGGCATTATTCAGCGGCCGGCCGTTAAAGGTGGCTTCCTGTACATAAACATTTTCCTTACTGTTGTTTTGCGTAATGATGCTGAGTGTTTTGCCATTACCCAGTTTGATGTCTGCCCGGTCAAACAGCGGGCTGCCGAGCTGGATAACCGGTCTGAGGTCAGTAAGTCCTTTGACGTCGAACAGTCCTAACGAGGCCATTACATACCAGGAGCCAAGCTGTCCCTGATCTTCGTCCTGCCCGTAACCATAACCGTGGATGCTTTCTGTTCCGTAGAACTCATCACAGATAGCCCTGGTCCATTTCTGTGTAAGCCAGGGTTTACCGGAATAGTTAAACAGCCAGCTGACATGCAGGTTGGGCTGATTGCCATGGTTATAACTTGCATGAATACCCGCAAACGCATCAATTGTTTTTCCACCTCCGAAGCTATTCCGCCGGGCAGTATTAAAGATGCCGTCAAGCCTGGAGTTGAATTCGTCCCTACCTATTGCAGTGATAAGGCTTGCAGGATTTTGCGGTACATAGAAGGTGTACTGGACAGCGTTCCCTTCCTGGAAACCACGCCAGGGTTGCAGCGGATCGAATTTACCAATGAACTTACCATCGGCTGTTTTCGGCTGGATCAATTTCGACTCTGTATTGAACAGCATTTTCCAGCCGTTTGATTTTTCAATGAAGTAATTATAGTCAGCAGTCTTTCCCATTGCCTTTGCTATCTGCGCAGCAGCGAATGCGCTGTAGCTATATTCCAGGGTATGAGATGCCGAAAACTGTGAGCCGGTGGAATCAGTTTTATCTTCTTCCAGGAAAGGCGAATAGCCGTACTTGTTAAAGGCATCTACATCTAGTTTTCCGGAACCAACCGGCCTGTTCGTCCCGTTAATTTCATTCTCTTTGATAGCCTTATACGCCAATGTAGTGTCATATTCACGGATGCCGCATTGGTAAGCGGCAGCTATTGCCAGTCCTACGAAATTGGTACCAACACCTGAAGTGAAATGGCCATTAGAAACACCGTCGGCAAACCAGCCCCGTTTTTGATAGATGTCAAGCTGCGAGCGTACATAATCGTTGTAATGTTCCGGATAAGCGAGTGCCCATAGCTGGGTAAGATTCCAGAACGCGCCCCAGATGGCGTCGGTATTGTAAAGATTGGGTTGCCCAACATCGTTAATAATACCACGGCCTAAGAGCGCATGATACAGCCCTGTGTAGAATTTGGTTTTATCTTTTACGTTCGAACTACTTACTGTGAGTTTGCCTAATTCACGTTCCCAAATTTGTTGTGCGCGTTTCTTTGCCTTTGCGAAGTCCAGTCCTGTGGCTTCGGCCTCGAAGTTTTTCTTAGCGTTTAATGTAGAGGTATACGAGAGCCCGATCTTAAGTTCAACGGTCTCCTGGTCTGCAGTAGCAAATTCGAGGAACAGACCGGCGCCTTTACCCTTACTCTGTTTTGTGTTTTCATTCACACCGCCGGCATTGAACGCCCCCACAGATGCGGGCTTCTTACTGATCTCACCATAAAAATACATGGCTATTCTTCCTTGCGGATCGTACTTCTTGATATACGCAGGGTAAGTGATCACAAACCCTTCAAAATGCGTTTCGTCTGTCATGCTTACCCCAGCGTCCAGTACTTCCCCACTCTCGCCTTGCTTGTTGCCAATATCAAGTATGATCCTGGAATCCGGTGCGGCGGGAAAGGTGTATCTATGAAAGCCTACCCTCTCCGTTGCGGTAAGCTCGGCAATGATATTATAATCATCCAATTTTACTTTGTAATATCCCGGGCGGGCCACTTCGTTCTTGTGGTCGAACCGCGAGCGATAGCCGTTTTTAAGCCCTTTTTCGGCATCTTCCAGGGTGCCGGGTGTTACCATTCTAGGACCTGTGGCGGGCATAACAACGACGCCGCCTACCTGCCATTCGTGAAAATGGGCGAATCCTTCGATTGACCTGTGCCTTGTATCGTAACCAACGGCTTCCCAGCCACTGGGATTACCATAATGCCCGTTTGTGGAGGGGGCCAGTTTGGCCATTCCGTGCGGCATTGCAGCCGGTGTGTAGAAGAACCACCTGCTATGGGCAGTCCCGATACCCGGATCTGCATATTGCAAAAGACTTTCCCGTGGGCTTGCACAAGCATATAAGAAGGCTATGACCAGTATGGTATATCTATGTCTGTACATTTATATTAATTGTATGTACAAACATAGGGTATTCGTTCTTGAATGTCAAGATCAAAATTTTTACCTGATAATTTGTTGGTCCTTCGACAACATCACCCGTAAGCTGGCTGCTGGTTAAATAATCTTTAAAGTTTCCCCGGAGCAGATAGAAAGGCTGAACCACATCGAAGGGAATAAAGG
This sequence comes from Chitinophaga sp. S165, assembly GCF_003182155.1. Classification (GTDB taxonomy): domain Bacteria; phylum Bacteroidota; class Bacteroidia; order Chitinophagales; family Chitinophagaceae; genus Chitinophaga. Next base: position 333,609 of record NZ_QGTG01000003.1, on the reverse strand, counting down.
GCGATATGTTCACCTGGCTTTCTCCATTTGTTTGATGGCGGTCCATCCTTCGGGTGTGATGCCCATGATCTCAGTGGCAACGCCAAGCGTCTGGTAGGTATCAAAGAACGCCATCCGGGCAATAGGATGATCTACTTCACTAAGGACTTCATAACCTTGTTCCCGCAGCTCGCCGGTAACCCGTTCGAAATCACTAACGGGCATACGAAAAGCCATATGCTGTGTACCGCCTGCGGGATATTTCGCGAGGTAATCATGGAACATGCTTTGGCCTGAAAGCGGCTGAACTAGTTCAATGAATGTACCTCCGTTATATGTTTGTGTGGTCAGCCATTCCGCAGCTGCGACCTTTCCATAATAAGTCATATCCAGATCCTGTGCCCGGACATGTTCCGGTTTAGGGAAGCCGGCGATGCCCAGGGCACTTTCAAGGAACTTTACGGCGGCGTGAATGTCGGGCACAACCCAACCGATCTGTGCGAGTTCGAGTTTAGCGATGGTATTGTTGATACTGCTCATCTTTGTTTTGCTGTTTAGTTTGTGATTGTGCAAAGTTAAGCCGGCAGGGTTTCCTATATCAGGGGCATTTGCGACAAGATGAAGGTGTGAGCGATTTTATCAAAATACTTGAGCCAATAAGTAAAGTCTCTATTCTACATACCCGGTAGCTTTGCATCAGCAAACGAATCAATTCAGGGTGTTGCAATTTCAACTTTTTCCGGACGATATTTAATCAGCTTTCCTGATCATCATGATTGCTCTGATAAAGCAATAACTGCCCCAGAATTGGTCGTCCTACTCATACTTTTTTAACAATAATTAATCGGTGTGTAATGAAAAAAACAGTTTTTATCACTGGTGTATCTACAGGATTTGGAAAACTCTGGACTGAAGCCTTACTGAAAAGAGGTGATAATGTTGCTGCTACATCCAGAAACGCAAATGTGCTTACTGAGCTTGCAGAACAATATAAAGGTCAGCTTTTACCGATCACACTTGATGTAACCGACAGAGCAGCCGTAATAAAAGCGGTACACAAAGCAAAAGAGCACTTTGGAGGTCTTGATGTGGTTATCAACAATGCTGGTTATGGTGTTTTTGGTGCAATTGAAGAAGTCGAAGAAAAGGAAATAAAAGATGTTTTCAACGCCAATGTGTACGGAACGCTCTGGGTTACGCAGGCCGCATTGCCCATTTTCAGGGAACAGGGACATGGCCATATCATACAGCTATCTAGTGTGTTGGGTGTTTACAGTTTACCTACACTGGGTATATACAATGCCACTAAGTATGCAGTTGAAGGATTCAGCGATGCACTGGCAGAAGAGGTCCGTGATCTGGGCATCCATGTAACAATGGTTGAGCCCAACGGGTATACTACGGAATTCGGGGGTAGTTCTGCTGTTTTCGGAAACAGCATACCAGCCTATGATAAGGTAAAATCAGCGTTAGGTGCAATAGAAGGCATTCCCCCGGAAGATTACGGCAACCCTGCAGCTACTATACCAGCCATCTTAGAAGTTATAGATAGCAAACGGCCTCCGTTACGCTTATTTTTTGGAAAGATAGGCTTCAAAAGAGCACAGAAGGTATATACGGAAAGAATGCAAACCTGGAGCGAATGGAATCATGTTTCCATTGCTGCGCAGGGCTAAGCTAAACCTGGGCAGATCAAACCAGGCATAATTTCAGATTAAAACATAACAATATGAGTTTCCTCACTATAAATCCAGCGACAGGAGATGTCTTAAAAGAATTCCCTTTGCAAACAGACCAGGAGGTAATGGCCGCGCTGGACACTGCGAACAAACGTTTTCATGAAGACTGGAAGTTAAGGCCGCTTGCCGAGCGCATTAAAGTTGTGGCGCAGGCTGGCAACATTTTACGTAAAAAAAGGGAAGAATTTGCCCATTTAGCCACGCTGGAAATGGGAAAGATATCCCGGTTCAGCTACGTTGAAGTGGACCTGGTGATCGATATTTTCGACTATTATGTAAAGAATGCAGAGACGATGCTGGCTCCTCATGTTATCCGGGAGGAACAGGAAGCGGTCATCGTATCTGAGCCTTTGGGCGTAATCCTGGCAATCGAGCCCTGGAACTTCCCTTATTACCAACTGGCCCGTGTGGCAGTGCCGCAATTGATTGCCGGTAATGTTGTGCTCATGAAACATGCTGAAAATGTTCCCCAATGTGCACTTGCATTTGCCAGCTTGTTTGAAGAAGCAGGAGCTCCGGAGGGAGTTTATACTAATTTGTTCTGCAGCATAGCGCAAATAGGGATGTTGATCGATGACTTCAGGGTACGGGGTGTGGCGTTAACCGGCAGTGAACGCGCAGGCACGTCAGTTGGAGAACGGGCAGGACGTAACCTTAAAAAGGTGATCCTGGAACTTGGTGGCAGCGACCCTGCGCTGGTCCTTGCGCGTGCTTCTCTTGAATTTACCGCAGACCAGATCCTCATGGGACGTACTTACAACTCAGGACAGGGCTGTGTGAATATTAAACGTGTTATTGTTGTAGGTAAAGAACGCGGTGAGAAAATGCTTGCCCTGTTAACTGAACGATTCAATAATATTAAAGTGGGTGATCCTACTGATAATACAACCACACTGGGACCATTGGTCAGTGAACGGGCCCTGAACGGTTTACTAAAACAGATCGAGGACGCAAAGCTGGCAGGTGGAAAGATCGTCACCGGCGGCAAACGTGTAAACCGCCCCGGTTTTTATCTGGAACCCACAATTATTACAAATATTAACAAAGACAATCCCCTGTATAAACAGGAAGCCTTTGGCCCTGTGTTGTCTTTCTATATTGTAAACACAGAAGAAGAAGCGATACATCTTGCAAATGATATCGACTACGGCCTGGGAGCTTATATATTTGATACGGATACTGAGCATGCCAAACAGGTTGCAGCGCGTATAGAATCAGGAATGGTCTATATCAATTCCTGTTTTACCGATGCGCCGCATCTGCCATTTGGGGGCGTTAAAAACTCAGGATTCGGGAGGGAGCTATCAGCACTTGGTATCGGAGAATTTTTGAACCGCAAGCTGGTACGTGTCGCTCATTGATGTGGCCAGCTATTATAATTTAAACATTAGTATTAAAGAAACGAGGCGTCTCAAAAGGTTGAGACACCTCGTTTCTTTAATTTTATATACCTTCCCCATATTGCTACCGGCTTTTTGTATCTTAGTATAGCTGAGATACCCATTCATCAGCAATGCCTACCACGTTCCACAACAATCATGAAAGAAATTAATAAATTAAAAGATTACCCCAATGAAAAAGCACTTTTTACTATTCATCCCCTTTCTTTTTCTCTTTGCATGCAAAAACAGCAGTAAGACAAAAGAGAAAGAATCATCTGAAAAAAAGGCGGAAGCTATCCGTTGCTACACATCAAAAGTAACCGACAAGGAATGGTATACTTCAGGTAAGAAGGCGCCAAAATTCGACGGCCTAAAAGGAATTGATTTCAATATTTCAACAAGCAATAAAGAAGCCCAGGAATATTTTAACCAGGGAATGATGCTTGCTTATGGCTTTAACCATGCCGAAGCTGCGAGATCGTTCTATGAAGCCACCCGGTTGGATTCTACCTGTGCAATGGCTTATTGGGGGTATGCCTATGTGCTGGGACCTAACTATAATGCAGGCATGGAAGACGATAATTATCAGCTTGCCTATAAAGCTGCTGTTAAGGCGGAATCGCTTTCTAAAAAATCAACACAAAAGGAAATCGCACTTATTAAAGCCCTGACTTCCCGGTATGCACCTAAACCTCCGGCTGACAGGAAACCACTGGATATTGCGTATGCCGCGGCCATGAAAAAGGTATATGATCAGTTTTCCACCGACCCTGACATTGGAGCGCTTTATGCTGAATCACTGATGGATGTTCATCCGTGGGACCTGTATGATAAGAAAACCAAAAAGCCACATGACTGGACGGTGGAATTGCTTGCTGTATTAAACCATCTGATGAAAATTAACCCGAACCATCCGGGGGCTCATCATTTTTATATACATGCTTTAGAAGCATCTGCTACGCCCGAAAAAGCACTGGCAAGCGCCAAATTACTAGAGACATTGGTACCCGGAGCAGGACATCTGCTACACATGCCTTCACATATTTACATTAACACCGGCGACTATCATCTGGGCTCACTTTCAAATATACTGGCAGTGAATGCGGATAGCAGTTACACTACCGCATGCCATGCGCAAGGTGCTTATCCCCTCGCCTATTATCCACACAATTATCATTTCCTGGCAGCTACCGCCACACTTGAAGGCAATTCGCAGCTGGCATGGAGTACAGCAAAGCAACTGCAACAACATACTGCAACAGATGTTATGCCTTTGCCTGGATGGGGAACGTTGCAACATTATTATACAATACCCTACTACATTGCAGTAAAGTTTGCGATGTGGGATACTATACTTTCCCTTCCTGCGCCACCTAAAGATCTTGTGTATCCGCAGGCAGTGTGGCACTATGCAAGGACTATGGCTTTCTTAGGAAAGAACGACCCGCCTCAGGCCCAAAAAGAGTTGGCTAACCTGAGAGAGCTGTCTGCCGACACAACACTTCAACATCTAACTATCTGGGATATTAATACAACTGCCGACCTTGTGCAGATCGCAGTAAAAGTATCGTCCGCCAATTTAGCTGCAAAGCAAAATCAACTGGATACGTCCATTTCTCTGCTTAAGGACGCTGTAGCCCTTGAAGACAATCTCAACTATAATGAACCTCCCGATTGGTTCTTTTCTGTCAGGCATTATCTAGGAGCTGTACTTCTTAAAGCGGGAAAATATAACGAGGCGGAAAAAGTCTATCGTCAGGACCTGCAAACATGGAAAAAAAATGGCTGGGGCCTGATCGGATTATACAACTCGTTAGCACTTCAGAAAAAAGGCGATGAAGCACAGAAGGTTAAATCTGCCTTTGATGATTCATGGCAATATGCGGATGTAAAGATCGCATCGTCTTCCAGTATTATTAACTGACGCGAAACCGGTGTTTCGATATTAACCGGCACTGCACGTCTTATAAACAGTGTTGATGATATTAATTCGCTCGCCAAGCATTACCCCGGAAAGCGAATTAATATCATCAACATAGCTATAAAGTAAAAACATCTGAGCTAAAAAGAACAGCCCCTAAAACTCAGAATACCATAACTTTATACTATGAGATATACAAGGGTCCCCACCGAATTGATACACGCCCCTTATTTCAACAGGGCATTGACGATAAACGGCCTTTCAGTAGTTGAGTCATGTACACATATACAAGGTACGAAGGGGTCAATGTTCCTGGAAGAACATTTACTTCTTTACGTTGCACAGGGCCAGAATAACATCACTCATGGGAAAGAAGTTTATCCGATAAGGCAGAATGAAATGCTGCTGATGAGAAAGAATTCTTTGCTTCAATATGATAAATCAGTTAATCTCGAACAGAATTCAACTTATTCCAGTGTTCTCTTTTTCCTGAAAGATGAATTCATACAGGACTTTATTCGCATTGCCAACATAAAAGACGTTAGCAGCACTGAGCCTGCAATAATTTCAGCCAAGCCTGTGGGTGAACGGATGAAGCGATTTTTCGAGTCGGTCGTTCCGTACTTTGGTGAACCGGATAATGTGGATGAAGGCTTATTAAGAATAAAGATGCTGGAGTTACTTTATGATGTTGCAGCTACGGATAAAAATCTTTTACAACAGTTGTTGCAGATGAAGAAGCCCGTAAAAACTGAGCTGGCTGATATTGTAGAAGAAAACTTCACCAACCCGATCACTATAGAGCAATTGGCTTATTTGTCGGGTCGCAGCCTTGCAAGCTTTAAACGTGACTTTAATAACATGTATAACATGTCTCCATCGGAATGGATCCGTGTTAAACGATTGAACAAAGCAAAGGATGCACTTGAGAACACCGACCTCTCTGTACTTGACGTGTGTTATATGGTAGGCTTTGAAAACCCTTCACATTTCTCCCGGATCTTTAAAGAACATTTTGGCTATGCACCAAGTACTGTCCGGCAAGCAGACGTGGGCAATAAAGCTGAATAGTTATTGAAATGGTAATGGTCTTACGAAATTCCTGTAGTAGTCTACATCCACCTCTATCAGGTCGTTGGCGGCTTTGTATTCCGGGTATTCCTTATTAGACGCATATCTTACTGCTTTCATGAACTGGTCTACATAGGCCTGGTTCTTTTTAGCAGGCGTCTTTGCCTGATCAATGATATCAGAATTGGAAAGCATGGTCGTTTCAAGGTATAAGATCTTGTCCCTTTTCCTGCTTGTATAAAATCCCAGGAAGCAATGGTTATGTGTCATGACCATCACGGTCGATATATTGATGGCCCTCAACAAAGAGGCAAAGACTACCGTACCATCAACACAATTCGCCTGATTTGTTTTCATTGAATTATCGAATGTCCGTACCGCCTGGCTGAGCATAATATTGGTGCTATTAGTGGATGTTGTTGTAACGCTGCTATATTGAAAACCTCTATCATGCAACACCTTCCATATTGCAGCTACCTGTAGTATTGTATTTACATCATCGCCCTGGTATCCGCTCACTGAGGATATCAACTTTGTGTTCAAGGCTTCTTTTAATATCTTATCTATCTCCGGATGTTGTTCCTGAATAAAGGCAGTGAATAAAAAGTCGAACTTCTGTTCGTGATAGCGGTAAATGCAATCATTGACGCTTCGCATAAATAAGGGCATTGACTTTTCGGCTTTATTGCCATCTTCATCAAATACCCTGAACATTATATTAATAGGAGAACTTGAAACCTGTTTTGCAAGGGTTGATATATTCCATGGAATGTTAGGCATAAAATATACTTCCTGTCCTGCCTGTTGCGACATAAAATCACCGCTTACTTTGTCGAAATAAGATTTGTCGACACTTTCAATTTCCCATCTTACAGGGATGTAGGATTTATCACTAAGAAACCTGAACCCCAGTGCACTACTTTTAACGGAGTTCATGAACGGGTTATCTATGTTTCCGGTGTAATTCGCCATGCTGATCACCATGGAAGGAAATATCTGTCCATCGAAATATGCAACGGGCTCCCATCTGAAATTAGTGAAGTCGCCCTTTTTATATTTCGGTTTTGTGACCTGATCGGCAGGTACTGATGGCGCCGGGGTACTGCTGTTCACCACCTTTACATTTTTATTAAACTGCTCGGTGGTCCTTTTGGTGGCGTCTATAAAACTGTTCAGGCTTCGCATTGTTTCTGCTCCGGACCTTAGTATATCGTTGGCATTTTTAAGTGTTTTGGGGAGTTGCGCAGAAAGACCTAAGGAAACAGTTAGCATAAGGGTGAGCATGAGATATTGCTTAAACCCCATCCGGCGGATGTTATTGATTTGCATCTTCATAATTTTTAAAGGAGGTACTGGCTGTGCTTTTGGTGCTACAATAAGATACAGGACTTTGTATATCGAGGTATTAGATGTATTGATTTCGGGGCTTATCCAATCGATTCTTTCATTGTGGTGTGCGACTCGAGTATCTGCCTTCGGCAAAGTTAGATCATATTTCTATTAAACAGGTTAATGATCTGTTAATCAACCAGTAGTACAGGAGGCGACCAGGAATAATTTCAATCGATCGATATTAAAAAAAAAGAAAGTCTTCAACGTTATGCTGAAGACTTTCCTTTGTTCTTATAACAATATCTATTCCGGTTCCGCGATCCCAAGAAAGATCACTACGCCATCTCCGCCCGGATTATCCTTAACATCTATGAACGCCGAGGGCTTCCAGTTATTCATACACCACAGATTACCTGCGCCGTCTATATTTGTAGAGGTAAGTCTCATGATCGGCTGATAGGATCTCATACGAGTGGGCTCGTGTTTTACGCCAGGAGGTTGCGGTTTGGGTTGTGTGCCATAAAGAGGATGCCCATTTGCCAGCATTACTTCTGATCCGCCTGTCGGAACAGTCATGAGTTGTGCGGACTCGGGATTAGATGCATCGCGTATCATGGTCACTCCAAAGGGGCCTTTTATGTCCAGGGTATTATCGTTTGCGGCATCTTTGTCAGGCCCGAAGTTGGCCAGGAAGACAGTCTGCTTTTTATCGATCTTCACACCCCACGGAGCGTAGGTGTTTATATTGTAATAACCTTTAATTGTTGAAAGATCGTTACTTAATATAGTCGCCCGGCTACTGGCAACACCTACTACCACCACATCTCCTTCACCGTTTATAGCTACCTGGCGGAGTGATTCAAAGCCATACTGTTTGTTGATGTCACTGTAAAAATTGCTGTACCAGGCTCCTTTCACGACCAGCTTATTACCCTCCATCGCAACTTTATATACTGCCGAAAGCGCACATTTCTCAATGTCTTTATCATAATTCCCGATACAAGAAACGTAAGCATTTCCCTTATTATCAGGAATTACATCGAAGATCTTAAGATAAGGCGTTCTTAAAGGCACCGGATCGGCATCCGAAGATCTTTTAACCGGAAACTCATCACAGATGAGCATACTTTCTACAGTTGGTTCACCATTTAAATACACCACTACTGCACTGGGCTCACTAGTAAAAGGATAAACCCCGGTTGGCGCAGGAGCAAATGGGTCCTGGCATCCGACAGAGGCCATCCAGAGATTACCGGATGCGTCATATTCCATTCCCTGTACACGAGAGAGGCCCGGAGTAAAACCGTTCGAAGGACTTACAGGCTTTCCATCTTTGTAATAGAAGCGCGAAATACTTCCCTCCTGGGGGTTGTTCAATTCAGGCCCCCAACCAAAGTTGCCAAATGTGATATATTCTTTTTTCGGGTCTATTGATGCCCCAAATCCCACACCTAACAATCCGCCACCCTGTACAGGAGAAAAGCTTGCCGGGGTAGCGTTATACTTATACACGACACAATGTGTCCCCGAAAGATTAGAACCTGCCCTGAAGTTATTGGCAACCCAGGCGTTATCGTCTGCATCGAACACGACAAAAGCGGCGCCGCTTGGTATGAAGTTCTTTGATCCGGATGAGTTGCTCTTCAAGGTAAGTGTCCATTGATCGGGCGCTTTTGCATCATCAGGAACATTCTTCATGGAGATCAGGGAATCTGTATAGACCTCTTCTCTACCTACCAGCATCTGATAAATATTACCAGCGTTTGTGAAAGGGTCGTACAACATGTTCCTTACGGCACCGAGGAAGCTGGTATTGGGCGTATTCTTTTCGTGCCACGCGTAATTAAGGAACTGGTCATAGAAAGTTATGCCGGAATCAGTTAAAGGATTTGTAACACAATAATAAAACAGGTTACACAAGGAGTTAAACATCGGGTAACTGTTCGTTTCAAATCCATTGGGAGAATTTTTGATCATATCAGCAACACCGCCTGCCGTCAGATAAATATTCTGCTTCATGCCGTAAGCAATCTTCATATTGCGCTCCGTGCCTGCCATTGTTACCAAGCCGTCGCTTTCAACAACCGTCATTCGCGCAAATGTATAGATAGACGCTATGGATGATTCCGGACAAACTACCACCTCTTCATTAACTGCAGGTAAATAGAATGTAGCCAATAAATTAAGAGGATGTCCGTTTACCGTATAGGATTGACCGTTAATTGTATAATCCTGTATAAAGACGGTTACTGCAAAATATTGCGATCCATCTTCCGGCAGGTCAACACTGAAGGTATTTCCCTGGAATGGTGCTCTGCCAGCAGCAGTAGCAGCATATCCATTAACAATGCCCCGGACTTCATAGGTGCCGGACGTGATTACAATGTCTTTGACATTCACACTAAATTGAACAGCTTTGTTTGCCATGGTGAGTGGTTAATAGTTATTAGGAGTTTATAATAGCGTAACATTTAATGCAGTCACATGAGAAAAGCGAAGGGGGTAAAATAGGGTACTTCGCAGTTAAATATATAATTAAATTTTTGATTTTGTCAATTGCTCTATAGCCTCTTACTTAACTATTTTTTAAATTATATTTGTTTGCGGTCTTCTTCTTTTTTTTAAACTATGCAACAGACTTTCAATACGATTGTTAATACAGTTATCGTAGCGATCCTGCCATGCAGGATGCTATAGGCCATACATAGAGCATATCTTCAACTGAGCACAACTAATTGCAGTATGAAACTTATATCGGTGAATGTTGGCCGGCCACGGGAGATCGAATGGCGGGGCCAGATGGTCAGGACCTCCGTTTACAAAACCCCGGTTTCCGGACGTATTTACGCAAGACGGATCAATCTTGACGGAGATGCACAAGCAGATCTTAAGGGACATGGCGGCGAGCATCGTGCCGTTTTCGTCTACCAGGCTGAATCATATCAGTACTGGCGGGAGACCCTGAAACGTGATGATTTTGTTTATGGACAATTCGGTGAAAACTTTACTGTTGACGGTTTAGAGATGGCTGACAATAAGGTTTGCATAGGTGACCGGTTCCGGATCGGGTCGGCTATCTTTGAGGTTACCCAGCCCAGGGTTACCTGCTGGAGGGTCGGCATCAGTACCGGTGTTCCGGAAATGCCGGCATTGCTTGTAACACACAAACGGCCGGGATTTTATTTCCGTGTGATCCAGGAAGGAGATGTGGGTGCAGGAGATGTGATAGAAAAGATTGCAGAGGGCAATGAGCGCATGAGCGTTGCGGAGATCGACGGGCTGCTTTATCTAAAGGACCATCCGGAAGATAAACTACAAAAGGCGTTAAGTATTACCGCACTCAGCGAGGGTTGGAAAGAGTCTCTCCGAAACTTGCTGGACGCAGCATTGAAAGGCGTGGTTAAAGGGAATGCCGGATTAAGTGGCCCACCTGCCGATGTTCCTGCCTGGACAGGCTTCCGGTCTTTCGTTGTACAACGTACACAGAAGGAATGCGAAGGTGTGCGGTCATTTGAACTCAGCCCTGTTGACGGAATCACATTGCCACCTTTTTTACCCGGACAGCATATCGCGGTCCGTATACACCCAAAAGACGGCGCTCCCCTTATCCGCATGTATTCCCTTTGCGGACCGGAGAACGCGGCCGGTTTACGTATTGCTGTAAAGCGGGAACTCAATGGCCCTGGCGGTATTTACCTGCATGAACAGGTGCATGAGGGCGATATGCTGGAGATCAGCGCGCCACGTGGTACTTTTACTTTGTCTGCAGCCGGCGGACCATTAGTACTCCTGAGTGCCGGCGTAGGTGTTACTCCCCTGTTAAGCATGCTGCATCATATAGCCCACCAGGCCCCTACCCGTGAGCTATGGTGGATACATTCCTGTAAGAACAGTGCTTATGAAGCATTCAGGGAAGAAATAAAAACACTTGAAACACAGTTGTCAGCGTTCCATCGTGTGATCATTTACAGTTCACCCAATGATACAGATCATGCCGGAGTTGACTATGATATTAAAGGGCATCTGAATCTACAGCAATTACAAGCGATGCAACTGCCGGTAGAAAGCGAATGTTACCTCTGCGGTCCGCCTGCATATCTTCATAATATCACAGCCGCATTGGAAGCCATCGGGATAGCCGGCGACAACATCAGGTCCGAGTTGTTCGGAAACTATCTGGACACGGCTACAGGAAATGGGAAAGCTCCTCACCTACCGGCAGATAATACCGGACAAGGCCCGCTCGTTACCTTCAGCAAGAGTAAAATATCTTTCAGGTGGGATCCCCGTTTTGGCAGTTTACTGGAAGCAGCAGAGGCGTGCGACGTCCCCGTGTCCTGGTCATGCCGTATGGGTGTTTGTCATCGCTGTGAAACAGGTGTGATCGATGGAGAGGTTAGTTATTCCCCGGAACCGCTTGATCCTCCTGCTGACGGAAATGTATTGCTCTGTTGCTCCGTTCCGGTAAGCCCGCTTGATCTCGATTTGTAATAGCTTTAGACGTCAGGTTTCTTTTATGCCTCAATTCACCAATCCCTTCTTAAACTGGACGGGACTGACACCTGTTTCCTTCTTAAAAAGCCTTGAGAAATAAGGCAGGTTTTCAAACCCGAGGTCATATGCTATTTCTGAAATACTCTGATCGTTGGTCTTAAGCCTGTTTTTGGCTTCATTCACCAGATAAATATGGATCAGCTCTATTGCTGTCTTACCGGTTTCCTGTTTCAGCATATCACTCAGGTAACGGGTTGACAAGTTAAGCTGTGTTGCCAGTGCATTAACACTTGGCAGTCCCTGGGTGAGCAGCAATCCATTTTCAAAATAGGCAGCTAAAGCCTCATTGAATTTAGATACCGTTTTGCCGGAGAGCTCTGTCCGGTTAATGAACTGGCGTTTATAAAACCGACGGGAATACTTCAGTATTGAATCAATATGCGTAAGTATAATGTCACGACTATACTCATCCGTATTGTTATGGTATTCTGTATCTATTTTACGATACAGGTCCCACATGATCTGTTCTTCTGACGGCGAAAGGTGCAGGGCTTCGTTCGTTTCATAATCGAAGAACGCATACTTACTGATCTCTGTATGCAGAAAGTGACCATGCAGAAAATCCTCGTGGATGAATATTATAAATGCATCCTCATCATATTCGACATTCTTAAACTCGATGATCTGCCTGGGCTTAATGAATATCATACTACCGCTATCATTGTCGTACTTAGTGCGGCCATACATGATGACCCCTGATTTCAGTTTTTTAAGCCCGATCATGTAAAAATCGGATGTAAACTCCCTATCACCGAGCCCACAGGTCTGTGTACATCTGTGGATGCTGAAAAGCGGATTCTCCGGCATCGGGAAACCGTTAAAACGATGTATATCTGCTAATTTCTTAAAATGCTGCATGACCATTGAATAAGGCAAATCTACGCCGAATAAGACGTAGATCTGCTAAAATAAAGATGTTACTTACCATGTGCGGCAGCCGATGCTTCGCTCCAACTATCCCATTCTGCATAACGCCCCTCGTAAACCTGCTTCACCCATTGATAAGCGTATTTGCCAAGAAATAAGCGCAGCGGAGGATTTTCACTATCGATCAACTGCAATACCGTGGATGCAGTCGCTTCGGGGATACCGAAAAGATCGTCGGTCATACCACCGAGGAAAGCGGCTTTCATTGCATCATACTCAGGCATTCCTTTGGTATGCGTGGCAGAAGCTCCTGCCCAGTCAGTTGCATAAGAATTCGGTTCGATCAGTGTAACATTGATACCAAATCCTTTCACCTCTGCTGCCAGCGTTTCACTCAAGCCTTCTACCGCAAATTTAGAAGCATTATATACACCCAGTACAGGAAACGAAATAAGGCCCACTACACTTGAAAGCTGGATGATATGTCCATGACCCTGTTCACGCATTACCGGCAATACCGCCTGTGTGAGCCATAACAGGCCGAAAAAATTGGTTTCCATCTGCTGACGCGCCTCCTCCTCGGTCGTCTCTTCTATGCTGCCAAATAAGCCATAACCTGCGTTATTGATCAATACATCTATGCCCCCGAAATGTTCTTTCGCTTTGCGGACAGCGGCAAAGCCTGCAGTGCGGTCGTTAACATCCAGTTGCAGTGGTAAGATATTGTCGCCATAGCGGCTTACCAGGTCATCCAACGTACGCAGGTCGCGCGCTGTTGCTATTACTTTATCGCCTCTCTGTAAGAGTGCTTCAGCCCATAATTTACCGAAACCGCGTGAAGCGCCAGTTATAAAAACTCTCTTTGCCATTGTTTACGTTTTTTGTTGAGGCAAAGCTAGAATGACGGTGGCAGAGCCATTTATACAGAAGTAGGGAACTTTGACACATTTCTCCCGGGATGCACAAATAACCTTACAACGGGAATAACACTAAAATAACAGTCAGGCTGGGATAATGATCAACGCAGGGATAATTAATTTGTGGAGCAAAAAAGATAGGCCACCAGTAAGGCCCAGTCACCAGAAGAAGTCGATTTCAGGTAACTGCGCATTCTGCGTAAGGCCTCGGTCAATTGGTTCTTGACGGTTTGTTCCGACAGGTTCAGTCTGCGGGCAATTTCTGCAATAGACAGGTCTTCCTCCCGGCTCATCCGGAAGATCTGTTGCATACGTGCAGGCAGTTGACCAACAGCTGTGGCAATCTTAGCCGTTAATTCTTTTGTTTCCAGCCTGTCGTTGAATTCTTGATTATCCAATATATCGAATAAGGATATCTTTTTGATCTCTGCCGCGCTAAAAGCATAATGGCTGATCACCCTGTATTTAATTGCAGCGTGCAGGTATTTTGCAAACTCTCCTTCCTTGAAGACGGGGATCTCATTTCTTCTTCGCCAAAGGCTCAGCATGACCTCCTGCACCAGGTCTTTGGCATCATTGGCATCTACCCGCTGACAGGCACGCGTGTATAACGACTTCCAATACCTGTTGTACAGCACCTCGAAAGCAGCGGTATCATCACTTTTTAGCCTTTGTAATAAGTCCCCATCACTGATATGCGTTTCGAACATCTTAGATCTTGGTGAACCGTAAAGTAAAAGCGAATTAGTTAAGAATGCAAGTGAATTACAAATAAATAACCGGTCCCTGCTTACAACTGATTATCAACCGTTTATTATATATCCAGTTCCTCTCCTACTTTCAGATGTTCCAGCCGGCCATGTATCGCTCCTTTCTGTTCCAGCGCGTATAAGGCTTTAATGGGGTCGCTGATCGGTTCATCGGCCAGGTTAAAGGTGCCATAATGCATAGGGACCATCGCCCTGGCATTCATGTCGTTCACTGCCTTCACGGCATCTTCCGGGGAGATATGGCTTTGCTCCATGAAAAAAGCGGGTTTATAGGCGCCTATTCCTATGATGGCGTAGTCTATCACCGGGAAGATCCGGCCCAGGTCTTTAAAATGACTGCCATAACCAGAGTCGGCTGCAAAATAAATGGTCTTCCCTCCTCCCTGGATCACGAAAGCGCCCCAAAGCTGCCTGTTAAGGTCATTGAACCCGCGTTTGGACCAATGTCTTGCCGGAAGGAAAAAGACCTGAATACGGCCATCTGTGTGGTATTGCTGGTACCATCCCGCCGTCTGCACCTGCTTGCTATGCGTGAACCGTTGCAGCAAGCCGTCCATTTTTAAGCCGGTCAGGCAGGTGGCCTGCGGATTATTCCGTGCCAGTAACTGCAAACTGTGCTTGTCGCAATGGTCCAGGTGATTATGGGATACGAGGATATATTCTATTCCCTTCAGTTTTGCGGGGTCTATGGGAAAAGGCGTATGGCGTTTGAAGAAGGGTATATTATAGAAAACAGGATCGATCAGGATATTAACGCCTCCCAAACGTATGAAGAATGAAGCATGCCCCAGCCAGACGATGCAATTCTTGCCGGAATGGAGAAAGTCCTCATTATACGCAATCTCCGGATGCCAGGCATCTGCTTTCTTCTCTGCTCTCTGCGGGTTACGTTGGAGACGCCATTTCAGAAATTCGAAGAATGAGTATTGATGAGGAAATTCATGGTTCACGAATCTTCCCTCATCATCTACGGGCGTTCCTTTCCACTCAAAAGGTAATTGCATTCCGGATAAGTCCGGGTTTGAGACATACTCCATAGCTGCGGTTATCTGATCTTAACAAATATACGCTATCAGTGCTGTTATTCTCCGTATCGCTTCGTCAGCTCTTTCAGTAACACAGCTATGGCATCCTGCGTGGCGGTAGTCGCTGAATTGGTAAAGATGACATAAGCCCTGTCTGCCTCTTTGACGATCTGTACTTTTGTGATGAATGCACCTGCGTTGCCTTCATTGAAAGCTATGTGATGGCTACCCTCCTCTTTTGGCGCATTGAACCACCATCCGTAAGAGAACCAGGGCATGCCGAAAAGCAGTTGCTCGTAGGTTTTCTTTGGCAGCAATTTACTTTTGGCTTTTAACCCCAGTAACAGTTCCTGTGTAAAATGGGTATAATCTTCCAGGCTGACATTGATGTTGCCTGCTGCCTGCAGCCAATTCATTTTATAGTTCTCTGCCGGAGGCAGTGGCCGCAGGTCTGCGTTGTGTCCCCATGGTTGTGTCGTATCTTTCAGGTTAGGATAATCAAACCGGAAATCTATCCTTAAACGTTTGCCCAGGTCCTGAACAAGTTCCCTATAAGGTTTCCCGGATGCCTTCTCCAGCATGAGCCCTGCCATGATATAGTCTGCATTTGAAGGCGTCAGCCCATGCTCATCCGGCTTCATCGATTTCTGGACAAGAAAGTTGGCCCCCAGTTGCATACGTTGTGCGGCATAATCACCATGCAGTTCCCTGAACGTCGGTGATTCTGTCGTATATGTATAAGCCGGTAACTTCCCACGGAATGTAAGCAGGTTAGCCAATGTAACCGTGTCGTATGGGTAACGGGTCCTCCATCTCAGTTCAGGGAAAAGGGTCAGGATGGTCGTATTCCATTCGATCTTCTTTTCCTGTACCAGTAGAGCCGCGATAAAAGCAGTAATTGCCTTCGTATTAGAACCTATATGAAAACGATCGCCTTGTTGTGCGGCGTAGTCTGTATTAGCTCGTTTTATGCCCAGTGTATGACATTCGAGTACACTATCGGAAGAGATGACGGCAAATGCCAGTTCGGGCACATTATACTGTTGTCTTACACTGTCTGCAAAGGATCGGATATTCTGACTATAGGACAGGTTGGTAATTGCCAGCAATAGTGGCAACAGGAAACGTTTCATAGGTAATTAGTCGTTGTAATTTCTGATCTGTAAGCAGGAAGGGCCGGGCATCTTCACTTCAATGCCTGTTTTGGCGAGCAGGCCGGTACGCCTGTTCCTTTTGAAGACCACCACATTGCCACTGATCTGATTTGCCACCAGCAGGAATTTGCCTGTCGGGTCTATGGTAAAGTTACGTGGATGATCTCCCAACACGGATTCGTACCCTACCGGTGTAAATCTTCCGTCTTTAGTGATGCGACAGATCGCAATATTGTTTTCCTCCCCACGGTTGGATGCATACAGGAAACGGCCATCAGGGGAAACATGGATATCGGCGCTGCCATACATGCTACGCGGCGTATCGTCATGTGCTGCACCGCGCTGGAGAAGTTTCAGCTGCCCCTGATCGTATTTGTAGGCGGTTATAGTACCGGACATTTCCTCTATACAATAAGCAAAACGGCCGTTGGGATGAAAGGTAAAATGACGGGGGCCTCCACCGGCTATAGTGCGCACAAAGCTATCCGGCTGTAATGGTTTTGGCTGGGCGGCATCAAAAGTAAAACGCCTGATTTTATCTGCACCAAGATCGGGAGAGAATACATAATCCTGTTCAGGAGAAAATACCGTTGAATGAATATGTGAGCTTTTCTGTCTTTCTGTAATACTGCTGTCTTTGAATGGCAATACCGTATTGGCTGTTCCGATCGTCCCATCGCTATTCAAAGGGAATACGGCAATACTGCCGCCTGTATAGTTACCATTCACGAGCCACTTACCGGTTTTATGTACGGTCAGATAAACCGGGTTGTCGCCACCAGCCGGCTGTTTACTCAGCATGGTAATGCTTTGCTGTTTTCTATCGAACCGGTAACTGCTTACACTACCCATGCCTGCGGTGCGCGTCTCGCTACAGGCATAGATATATTGCCCGTCGGGCGAAAGGACCAGGTAAGAAGGATTCAGGATACCGGAAAAGGTACAGACCTTGTCAAGGTTTCCATTAGTCATGTCCAACTTGTAAACGTAGATCCCTTCTTTTTCTTTCGTGTCGTTATAAGAGCCTACAAACAGATACGTCGTCTGGGCATAGATAACACAGTTGGCGAGCAGTGCCAGCAGCAGCAGGTATGATCTTTTCAGCAAAGCAATGAGTGATTTACGGGTTCCGGAATTGATGTGCGGAACAAAGATAATATTTACACCTCATTCCATTTTCAAACTTTTTACAGGATTTGTCCATGCTGCTTTAACGGCCTGAAAACCGATCGTCAGCAAGGTAATAAAAAGATCAGTTATTTACAATTCATCAAACGGGCTTAACTGTCCGGTTTTGATACACTTTCTGTTCGTTATAGATCGTTGCTGCCGTATTTAAATAACAGGTTCATCTTCGGATCAATATGTATGGTGTGATGCGCCCGTATATTGATGATAGTTATCCTGTCTTTGATGATGACCTTACGGATCATGGGATCATCATCGATCGTATATTCCAGCGGAAATGAAAACAGGTGCTCCTGTTGTTGCTTTATGATGAAAGTACCTGTTTCACCACCGGGCCTCATGGTCAGTTCAGGCATGCCCGGTGTATACAGCCATTGCCGGAAGAAGTCGCCCAGGTCTCTTCCCGTAACCTTTTCCATTACAGCTTTGAAGTCGGTAGTATTGGCATTACGTCCGCTGTAAGCAGCAAAATAAGCCCTGATCCCTTTCCAGAAATCACTATCCCCTACCTGTCTTCTTAACATATGCAGCACCCATCCACCCTTCTGGTAACTATTGGCATTGAGCAACTGGGTATAATTACCTTCAGCGGTGGTATCAATGATGGGAGTATTCCTTTTCTTTTCGAAAGCGATCACCTTTTTCCTGTCGTCCTTTAACTCTTCTATCAGTGTGTCCGCCCCGTATTTGTGCTCCATATACAGGAGGGTCATGTAAGTAGCGAAGCCTTCACTGAGCCATACATGTTCCCAGTCAGTTTCTGTAACAGCATCCCCAAACCATTGATGCGCTATTTCATGGGCTAATAATTCCTCAATAGACTTTGACCCTACAGATTCTTCCGCATAAAATATAGCGCTGGCATTTTCCATACCGCCGTAGATGGTTTTGGACTGGATATTGGCGAGTTTTTCATACGGGAAAGGCCCTATCTGTTTTGTAAAGTACCGGAGGATCTCTCCCGCTTTGCCGTAGTCTTTAAAGCCCTGTTCCTTATTTTCGGGGAACACGTAGCTATAGACAGGAACGCCGTCTACATCGGCTGAATGATCCACCGCAAAAGCAGCAGCACCGATAGCGATCACTTTGGTAGGTATCTCGGCCTTTTCCGTGTAATGCACCCACCTTAGATTACCTTTCAGCAGGGTGTCCTGCACTTTTAATCCATTGGCCACTACGGTGTATTTATCAGAGATAAGTACATTAATATCGACAGCGGCTTTATCCGAAGGATGATCTACACATGGCAGCCAGTAATGCGCCCGGTCAGGCCAGTTGTCGGTAAAATAGGTACGGTTGCCGAATTTATTCCTGGAAACGATCAGGCCATCCTTCGGGATGCCCATATATTCTACCCTGTAGGTATGCTTTTCACCTTTTCTGGCATTCACGGATAAATAAACGCCTTTGCTATCCTGTTTGAAGGGAATAACTTTCAGCTGGACCACACTGTCCATCATACCGGTAGAAAGTTTTCTCCTGACCTCTGTTACTTTCCCTACGGTCATGCCTGTATCTCCTTTTTCCGGGCCATGCAGGTCAAGACGGAAGTTCTTTACATCGTCTTCAAAAACGACTGACACATCGGCCACTCCTACTACTTTATCAATGTGCTCCAACAGGGTCAGGAAAACGCCATAGTACTTTACGTCTACCGGCTGGCGTTGTGCATTGGTATTGAAATACAATCCCATCAGCAACAACGGGAGTACGATCAGTTTTTTTAACATACGGTATAGTATCAGTTTTTCAATAAGGTTATTCTCCCCAGGCTGTGATAAGAAGTCTTCTACCGCCGCCACGGTTGCGGTGCTCGCATAGATAAATGCCCTGCCAGGTACCTAAAGCGAGGTTGCCGTTCCTGACAGGGATCATCACGGAACTACCAAGCATAGCAGCTTTCAAATGTGCGGGCATATCATCTGCGCCTTCATAGTCGTGCTCATAGTCCGGGTCATTCTCCGGTACTACTTTGCTGAAGTACATTTCAAAATCCTGCCTGACAGTCGGATCTGCATTCTCATTGATAGTGAGAGATGCAGAAGTATGCTGGATGAATACCTGGCACATGCCGGTCCTGATCTCTCTTAACTGTGGTATTGCCTGTATCACTTCGCCCGTGATCAGGTGGAAACCTCTTCTTCTTTCATGGAGCTGCAATGCTTCCTGGTATATCTTCATATTGTTCAATTTAACACAAATACACGTTCTTCCGCCGCACTTTTCATGCCTGCCAATTAATGGCATATTTTTTTCAGATTTAGGCAGGACAAACTTAACTTAGTAAAAGAGAAAAATGAAATCGTTATGAAAACATTACTGATTCCCGTTGATTTCTCAGATACTTCCGATAATGCAGTCGATTTTGCGATTGAATGGAGCAAAACCTACAACTATGACCGTATTATCCTTCTTAAGACCTTTTACGACACTGTTTTTGACCATATCGTAGTTTCCGCCGAATATGCCCCCGTCAGTCCTCACTATATGGCCAGGGAACGGGAAGAGGCCAGTTTACAGATGGAAAATCTCTCCCAGCATATTATTTCCAAAGCCGCCCATGGCCTGCAGGTCGTTTCTATGGTCAGTGAAGCCCCCCTGTTAAGGGCCATACTGGAAGTGGTCAGGGACGAGTCTCCCGAGCTGATCGTACTGGGAAGTGATAACTACCGCTATTCCAGCGGCAGCTTTATCGCCGGTAATGTGATATCCATTGCAAAAGCCAGTCCTGTCAGGGTAATGATCGTTCCGGCGGCTTATACCTATCAACCGGTAGAGAACATACTGGTGCCCTGCGACTACAAAACGCTGGATTCCCTCAACAAACTGGAAAATCTCCAGATCCCTCCCCAGTGGCAGGATAGTAAACTGCTGGTACTGAATGTAGATGCAAAGGAACGCTACCTCAATCCGGATGAGCAGCTAAAAGCAGCAGAACAACATGTGCATGAACGACTGCGGGACTATAAGCATGAGATCCATTACAGCAATGATAAAAATGTCATCAATGGCATATTAAGCTTCTCGGAGGAAAAAAAGGTCCAGCTAATTATCTCCCTGCCTGGTAAACACAGTTTCCTCTATTCCCTGACCCATAAAAGTATTTCTGACGCCATCTGCCGCAATGCCCGGGAACCGGTAATGATCCTCAAGTAAGTAATCCTTCTCCGGGTATTTTTCCTCAAAAACCAATGAATTAATACCTGAAACAATATGCATTACAAATTAATTTATTATTTTTCGATGGAATAGCCAGACATCATGCCAATAAGGAAAAGACAATCTGCTCCCGGAGTACCCTCGCTCGGAGTGATATTAATGGGTAGGGAGGAGGAATTTTCCTTTGAGCACCGGTTATTTAATCTAACCGGCGCCATCACACTGATGCTCCTGGCGCCTTTTCTGGTTATCGACATTCTTATCGGCGCAACCAAGTCTACTTTGTTATTGCTGGGGCTTATTGCCATACAGGCCATCTTCTATACACTATCCAGAAGATTCCGCAAATACAAGTCAATCGTTATCAGCTATGTCATTGTGGTTTATACAGGTTTAAGTGCCAATTATTTCTTTAATGCCGGAATAGACGGTCCCACGTTACTGCTATTCTTCACCACATTGCAGCTGGCGCTGAATATCTCACATAAAGAGAAATATGTTCTATGGCTGGGCTTAAGCCTGCTTATTCCCGGCACACTGCTGTTCATTGAACTGAACTTTCCCCATTTCATCACAGGACACTATAAAAGCGGGGCTGAAAAGTTTATTGACCGTTTCGGCTGTTATGTACTGTCTACTATTTATATCTTTTTCGCCATGTCCACTTTCAAAGGTCATTTCGTTGCGCAACAGGAACGTGAGAAACAAAGAACGGCTGACATCGCGGAATATGGTATCCGTTTGCGCGCCTTCTTCGAAAGTCTTACGGACAACTTCGTGCTCCTGGACAAGAACATGGGCATACTTTATTTTAACAAAGCGGCAGTAGATCTGACTACTAACTTGTATGGCAGGAAGATTGAAGCGGAGCAGAATATCGATCAGTTTGTACACGACTCCAACAAAGAGCTATTTCATTATTGTTTCAATACGGCATTAAACGGAACTTCTATTGCCAGAGAGTTTCAACGCGTTTATGGTACAAAGGAAACATGGTGGTTAAGCACTTTCAATCCTGCCAGGAATGAAGAGGGTGAAATCATTGGTGTGACCATGGTTATGAAAGATATTACTGACGCCTACCTTTATAAACTGAAGATAGAACGTAAGAACGAACTGCTGGAAAAGATATCCTTTATACAGGCGCATGAACTGAGAGGCCCGCTAACGTCAGTACAAAGCCTTTTGGAGCTGATCAAGGACGAATGCCGTGGTCTGGACCTCATATATACACGAAAGCTGGAAGAGGGCTTAAACAGGCTCGATATGAAGATAAAAGAGATTATTACATTGTCGTCGGATTATAAGGAAGACGTATAAAAATAAAAGTCCGTTGAATTCAACAGACTTTTATTTTTATAACATTTGAAAGTGTATCTAGAAGTTAGGATTTTTCGTTGGTACGCTTCCTTCTCCCGGGGGATTTATATCTACTTCATCTGCCGGCACATCCCAGTAATCCAGGAAATTATAATTGATGGTGACATTCGTATTCACAGCACTGGCAGCAGTCAGGAAGGTATTATTATAACTGCCTCCTCCGTTACTGATATCGTATGTCCATCCCCATCTGCGGTTATCGTAAAATGACAATCCTCTGAATACAAGCGCCGCTCTTCTTTCCATCACCAGTTCTTTTAATGCAGCTGCTTTCGTAAGCCCCGTACCTGATACTGCTGTCACTCCTGCTCCCATATAGTTCCTCACATCATCGATATAACCAAGTCCCTCTTCAATATTGCCCAGGCGGATGTTAGCCTCTGCCAGCATCAGGGCATTCTCTTCATAGCTGGGGCCTATATACAGTTCATAACTTCCCGTCGTCTTTGCGCCGTATACATATACTCCACTGGCGCCTGCTCCGCCATCTATGATACTGTAACGGGTACCGAAAGTAAGATCATCCAGGTATTTGGTGGCTGTATTGAAATTATTGGCCAGTCGTTTGTCATCAGCCCTGAGGTTCTGTACAAAACGCTCGCTCAGCCTGAATGTAGTGGACGTGTTCACTCCTGTGGTCAGCGCAGCTACGGTACCACCATCCGCAGTAAAGAAACCGTTAGCCGGGGCGCTTCTACCGGTAAACACAAAATCATTATCCCTGATGCCATTCGTTACAAGGGCCAGTACTTCGTTCCAATCGGCAGCTGTCATTACACTTGTGGATGATTTTGTGATCACTGCATCCGGATTCCCGTTTACAAATGGAGCCAGTTTGTTCACAAGGATATTCCTGGCCAACATCGTATTGATATTCCTGCGCCACATATCGGTTGTCAGCACACCGCCTTTGCCTACCTGGCAGAAAGATGGGATAAGTCTTCCCAGTACCGCTGCATAGTCACCGGAGCTGGAAATACCAGTCGATAATATATCAGCAGCCATATGCAGGTATTTGTCAGAAGCAGCTATGACAGAATCTTTCACAACATATTTATTACCGATCACTCCATCCTGATCAACGATCAATCCTGCATAATACATAGAACCTATTGAGGCATATGCATATGCTTTCCACCAGTAACACCAGGCTTTGATCGTGTTGCTCTTCGTTGTTGCATCTCCTGTAAAAGGGATATTGTCAACCACGCTCAGCACCTTATTACAGGCGCCATTCAGCGCATACATATTCAACCACTGATAGTATAGCGGATTGTACCCTGAACCTGTTTGCGCACGTGTGTTGTTAGCTCTTAACTGACTGATATTGGAGATAGAAGTAGTGACCTTTGTATTGTTATCCAATACAAAATATTCCGGTATGCTGATAGTACTGACCAACTGATTAGAAGCCTGTGCGCCTATCACATCGGCCAGCAGTTCACTGTAACCATAAGGCAAAGAAAAGTAACTGTCTCCCAGCCAGGTATCGCCTTTCTGAAAACCGTTTATATACACCGCACCGACAGCCAGTGCGACGATACCCGATTCGTCTTTTACATTTTCATCTACCGTAGGCAGGTTGGGGTTACCTACATTCAATTCTTTCTTGCAGGCAAAAACACTGCATAAAAGAAAGATCCCCAAAAGTCCCGAAATGTATTTATTACTGATCATAATTTTCTCTTTTTTAGTAACCATTAGAATCCTACGTTTAAGCCGACTGCATATGATTTGAGGTTCGGTATAGTACTGTTGTCTATCCCCCTGTCGAAAGAAGAGTTCACGGCACCAGAGCTTACTTCAGGATCATATCCTGTATAGTTGGTAACCGTCAGGATATTCCTGCCCGTCAGTACCAGCTGCAGTTTATTGAAGTACTTTATCTTCATGACCTTTGCAAAGTCAAATCCTACAGAGACGTTACGCAGTCGCAGGAAAGAGGCGTCTTCGTAGAAATAATCCTTGGTAGCATTGTTACCCGGGCCATATAAACTACCCCATGCAGAACTATAAGCACTGCCATAGTAAGCAGTATAAGCGGCTGTAACACCATTAATGGTAACGGGCTTTGCAAAGTCTCCGTGGATACCATCCCTGTACATCCATTCTTTTGTTTGATTGTACAAATGACTACCATATATCCAGTCAAACTGGAAGGAGAATGTCAGGAAATCCTTAATGCCAAAGCCACTGATAAAAGATGCATTGAACTTAGGATTAGGATCACCCAGCGGATATGCTTCAGAAGAGAACTGGATACTACGGGTGGCTGTATCCACCACACGTCCTTCCACCAGTTGATACTTGCCCGCATCCTGTTCTGAGATATATTTTGTTCCGTTCTTATTGGTGGCGTTCAGACTTGTCAGTGCCTTATAACCGTAGATCTGTCCGATCTTTTGTCCTGCGGTCAACACCAATGCCGTACTGCCTGCCTGGGAGGTCAGAATGATATCTGCTCCGCCGTTGATCCTGTCAATTTTAGATGTTTGCCGGCTGAAGTTTGTAGTAAAATCCCAGTTAAAGTTCTTGCTGTGATATACAGGCAGGTTCAACTGCAGCTGAATACCATCAGAAGACATATTGATCGCATTATTGAGGATACCTGTAGCACCGGAAGAAAGTGGCGCACTCACGGTGTAGATCACATTTTCACTCTTACGTTTCCAGTAAGTAAAAGAGGCGTTAATACTATTCAGCCATTTACCTTTGCCTGCGTTGAAGGTAAGGTCTGTACCGGCTTCAAGTTCTTTAGACACTTCTACCTGTAGGCCTGCATTCTGTCCCGTAACAGGCACAGAATACACGACATCCGAACCGATCGTATTCTGGTCAAGAGTAGGATATCTGTCAAAAGGGCCTGGTTGTATACCCGCTTCACCATATGCTACTCTCAGCTTGAAGTAAGGTATGGCGCTTTCCAGCTTTTCGCCCCAGAAGTCAAAGGAAGAAGGAAGGATATAACCGAAGGCATTGGGGAATGTGAAAGGCGAAGCACCGCTTCCGAAAGCAGAAGACCAGTCACTTCTGAAGCCGCCGCCTATGCCACCGTAATCGCCAAAGTCGATCTTTTGATTGATCAGGTAACCATAAGTAATAAAGGATTCCTCGTAGTTACCAGTCGTTTTCGTAGTAGTGGAATAAGGCGCTACAAATAACTGTTTGGCAGTTGATATATTCACCGGTGGAGAAAGTGGTAATCCGAGGCCATACACGTCTTCCTCTTTGTATTTGTTCTTTCTATAGTCGAAAGAAACCTGTGTAGTGGTCTGGACAGGCAGATTAATGTTAAAATCTTTCTCAAAGTCCGTTCTGATATACGCGCTTCCCAGGAAGTTCTGAAAGGTGGTATTATAGTTCCAGTTGTCTATTTCTCCCGTGGCATCATTAGCAAACTGGAACGCCCATGCATCATAGTACATGGTATTCGCGTTCTGCGTCTGGTTACGGTAGGTCCAGGTCGCTTTTTCCGTTCTGTAGTTGATGCCATATTTTGCATCAAGCTCCAGGAAACGGTTTACCTGTAAGTTGGCATTAAAGCTCTGCACGATATCTACCTTGTTATCCAATCCGCTGGCATACTGTTTTACGAAATAGGGATTGAAGGCATTGATACTTAAGAAATCGGCCGTCTGGAACGCGGGTGAATTACCATCAGCCATTTTTGCTGTCAGGTCAAAGAAAGGCGAAGTATTAAGAAAGCTGAAGATGTTATCATTTTTACCTGCTGTATTCCCTTTACCATACAGGTAACCGCCAGCACCGCCTAAACCGGGAACGGTTGTATTCTTCGTATAGATCACCTGTGTAATGGAACGAAGCTTGAATCCTTTGAAGAGTTCCGTTCCTAAATTAGCAGTCAGGTTAGACCTGTCTACATAGCCATTTTTCATTACAGGGCTTACCGTATGATTGTTGGCTATACCAAGAGAGAAGTCAGACTTGTCGGAAGCACCGGAAATACTAAGGTTATTATTCCAGGAAGTACCTGTCTGGAACACCTGTTTAAAGTGATCATAATATTTCAGGTTGGCATTGTAAGGTTTATCAGCAATATTCCTCGGATCGAGCATACCGTAACGGGTAGCTCCCCCGTAGGCATACGATATACCTTCAATGCCGCCCAGATCAGTGTATTGCAGTATATTACCGGAAGCATCAATTATATTATTGTTTGCATCGGTCATATAAGGGTGCAAGCGTGCCTTTTCAACGTGCCCGCTGTTGATATAACTGTTTGCTGCATAATTTGTAGAATAAGTAACAGCAATGGGGCCGCGCTTTCCTTTTTTTGTGAAGATCTGCATTACACCATTTGCACCCTGCGCACCGTACATAGAAGCGGATGCAGCGCCCTGCACTACTTCTATCCTTTCCACATTACTGAGATCAAGTGAGTTGAGATCTGTTGCAGACACCTGTACACCATCCAGCATGATCAGTGGTTTGGTACCATTCTGTACTGTGTTAACGCCTCTTAGCAGAATGTTGACAGGATCGCCGGGGTTACCGCTCACAGAAGAGATCTGTGCACCGGGGATCTTACCGATCAAAGCCTGATCAATACTGGTAGATGGGCCATTCACCAATTTCTCAGCAGTAACCGATTCTACAGAGATGCCCAGTTTACGTTTACTCGTTGCAGTACCCACACCGGTAATTACCACTTCGGATAATATCTTCTTGTCCACTCCTAATATAACATGAAGTGTAGGCCCGTTAACAGTTACTTCTTTCGTTTCATAACCAATAGCTGTAAATATTAGCGTACGGCCTTTTTCCGCATTGATCACAAATGCGCCGTTTCCATCTGTTACAGTACCTCCTCCTCCTTTTATTTTGATACTTGTACCTGGGAGAGGCGCCCCTGATTCGTCGGACACGGTCCCGGTGATCTTTGCCGTAGTTTGGGCATTGAGTGTGCTGACAAAGACATGGCATAGCAATACCAGCAGGCATAATAGCGTTTTCTTTCTCATAGTTGTGATTTAAAGTATTACAGTTAACCGTGTAATCAGTCGTGTAGAGGGAAGCCGGGCAATAATAGGTACAATACGGTCCACTGCCGCACCATAAGGGCGCAGCACCAAATAACAAAGCCTGTATGTACCGCTTTATTCAGTACATAACATTCCCCTTAGATAATTTGCTTATCTTTTAATTCAAGTGACAAAAAATAAATAGGTTAAGTGGCAATTATAAAACTGCACAGCCACTTTCAAAGCATCTGTTCACCACAAAAGTCAATACTAAAATCAGGCATAGTACCTGGGTTTTCCAAGCTAATGTAACATCACCACAACAGCGTGTTGGTCGTAATAGATTCTGGTCGTTTAATGATTAGATTCTGGTTGCTATTCTTGTCTTGAATAAATATATAAATGTTTTGGTAGATTTCACAATTTAATAAAGATAAAATGGAGAAAACAAGACATAGTATTTATCATAATATATTACTTTTAACAGTAGATACCCGCTTCCACTGTAGCATCAGGGCAGTGAAGTCCTATCGTTCTATTTTATCAGGGTAATTATATTTCCATTATATAGAATGGGACTTCATATCCCGCTTTCAATAAAACCGGCTTTGCAACATTAAACACTTTCACGCCACCAGTCAGTGTTCCCTCCAGCGTACCCATATGTGCATGTCCGTGAAAAACAGCTGCTACCTGCCGGCGGATCAATGGTTCCGCCAATCTTGAAGATCCGAGAAAAGGAAAGATAGGTTCCGGCTCTCCTATCACTGTTTCCAGCATAGGCGCATAATGCAGTATAGCAATTTTTTTCAGGTGCTCATGTTGCTGATCTATTCTGGCAAGCGCCCTGTCCAGATGCAATGCTTCATCAACGGCTTCCTGCACGAATGCTTTCATCGCATCTTCACCGAACATCGACAGCATGTAGTTATCAAAACCGCCGCCAAAGCCTTTCACGCCTGCAAACCCGACACCTTCTATCACTACAGCTTCTCCGTCGAGGATGTGTACCTGTTCATTCTGCAATGTTTGCCTGATCAGTTTCTGCCGGCCTTTTTCATAGTCATGATTGCCTAATACGGCCACTACCGGTATCGTACACGACTTCAGTTCATCGCATAGTACTTGTGCTTCACTTTCATCGCCGGTGTTTGTCAGGTCACCGCAGATAAGTAATACATCCGCCTTACGGGATACTTCTTTGAAATATTCCGCCCATTTATTCTTGTCCGTATCTGTTACATGGATATCAGCAACAGCGGCAACGCGCACTTTTTTGTTTTCAGCATCCATCATTAAACCGTTTTTATTGTCATTCCTTTATAATGCCATTCAGCTATGTCGACTGCATATTGTGTCTGATCTATCAGTGGCCCTCTGCATACCTTTTCCTGACATGGGGGCAGCTCATACTGTTCATGCGCCCGTTGCATCAGCTCATCGAACAACCAGCGGGGAATGATCTCTGCATAGTCGGCCGGATATACAAACTGGAAATTCAACAACTGTGACAGCAACAGGTGCCAGTAAGGATCACAGCGATGCAACAGCCGTTTCCAGTCCAGCTGTTTGCCATACCGCAGCATAACATGATTAACGTCCGCTCCATCAAACCGTTCCCGGTTTTGTATAAAGACCTTACTCCAGATCAGTTCTTCAGGGGCTATCAGCCTGACCGGCAGTCCCATAAAGACTACGGGCACAGCGTGCTGGTACCAGCTCTCATCTACTATGCAGATATTATTCGTGCTGTTGAAAATGATATCTATGTAGTACTCTCCTTTGAAGACTTTAGCTAACCAGCGTACATCTGTTAATACGATCTCATACCCGTGGGCAGCAAATAACTTCATTAGTCCGGGGTATTGCGTGGGGGTACAAAATATATCGAGGTCTTTGGTGTCCCGGAAAAGACCAGTATACTGAAATAAGGCAAAGCCTCCGCCCAGCAGAAAATCATTGCCGCTTTCAAGCAGGATGGATAAAGCTTCATGATAGAAAGAATGCGCCTCGCGCTTTTGTTCGTCAGTCATAATCATACCTTTATGTAACCTAAAAACTGTGCCGTTGCCCTTCTTAACCGGCCTTATCAAACGAAAGCCGTACTACTGGATAAGATGATCATAGATAACTGTATACATTTCCTGTGAATAATTGATCTTTCCTGTGAAGATTTTACCCCATTCGCTATATTTGATACTAAATCATCTCAATCCATGAAATATATTCCGCTTATCGCCATTGCAGTGGCGTCATTGCTATCCTGCAACGAGAAAAAAGGACCTTCGGCAGCAACGACCACGTCACCCTTAAACGGCACCTGGAAACTGATCAGCGCTAAGTCTGTCGAAAATAAAGACACGACTATTACTGCTCCTGTCGCCGGACAGGAAACCATCAAAATATTTAATGACAGCTACTTCGCATTCTTCACCCACGACCTTAAACATGGTGCTGATTCACCGGCAGTATATGGTTCCGGCAGCGGTACCTATACACTAGTGAATGATGTATACAGCGAGCATCTGGAATATTGTACTTACAGGGAATGGGAAGACAAAGATTTCTCCTTCGTTATGCAGATCAAAAAGGATACGATCATCCAGAATGGTATTGAGAAGATCGATAGTCTGAACATCAATCACGAGATCATAGAAACATACGTGCGGATCCGTTAAGATACAGGAGGAGCAGGCATCACCTGCTCCTTTTATTTACAACGACATCCGTTTCAGTTCTTTTACAGCATGATCAGCTGCACGTGCTGTTAATGCCATATAGGTCAGGGAGGGATTTTGACAGGCAGAAGAGGTCATACAAGCACCATCCGTCACAAAGACATTCTTCACGCTATGCACCTGGTTCCATTTGTTGAGCATAGATGTAGCGGGATCATTTCCCATACGCGCTGTTCCCATTTCATGAATGGCCATACCAGGATAGGAATCGCGTTTGAAGGGCGTCACATTTTTTAATCCGGCGGCTTCCAGCATATCGACGGCATCCTGGTCCATATCCCGGCGCATCTGTATCTCGTTTTCCCTGAACTCACAATTGAATTGCAACACAGGTTGCCCCCATGCGTCTTTTACACTATGATCAAGGGTGACAACGTTATCATAGTAAGGCAAACATTCTCCGAAGCCCATCAGCCCTATCTGCCAATGCCCCGGTTCTGACAAGTAATCTTTAAAGGCTGCTCCTACCCCTAGTTCGGCTATTCCCCTGGCCCAGCTGCCACGGCCACTGAAACCACTGTATCCAAAACCACGGAGGTAACTGCGTTTGTCAGACCCTACATTTCTGAAACGGGGAATATAGAAACCGGCAGGCCGCTGCCCGGTATAGTACATGTCCCGGAACTCTTCTGAGGTAGCGCTGGCGCCTGCATGAAAATGGTGGTCCATCAGGTAATGTCCAAGTATCCCATGATCATTTCCCAGTCCATTGGGGAACCTGTTCGAAGTAGAGTTCAGCAATAAAAAAGTGCTGCCCAGGGCCGATGCATTGAGGAAGAAGATCCGGGCGTAATACTCCGTCATCTCTTTTGTGTGTTTATCAATTACCCGTACACCGCTCACCTTTCCTTTGTTATCATCATAGATGAGTGAGTTCACGATGCTATCGGGACGCAGGGTTAGATTGCCTGTCTTCACAGCAGCGGGCAAGGTAGACGACTGTGTACTGAAATATGCACCGAAAGGACATCCGCGGGCGCACCGGTCACGATACTGACAGGAGCCTCTTTCTCCGATCGGTTGTGTCAGGTTAGCCGTACGGTACATCGTCATCTTACGACCGGGAAAAGCGGCCTCTATACGTCCTTTAACGGCCTTTTCCAGGCAGTTCATCTCCATAGGCGGCTGGAATACGCCATCGGGCAATTGAGGCAGTCCTTCCGCCTGTCCGCTGATACCTGCGAATGCTTCTACATGATCGTACCAGGGAGCGATATCTTTATACCGGATAGGCCAGTCTATGCCTATACCTTCTTTTGCATTCGCTTCAAAGTCCATCTCACTAAGGCGGAGAGAGCCTCTTCCCCACATGATGGAACGACCGCCGACAATATCAGGCCTTGTCCAGTCGAAGCGTTTCTTTTCTACATAAGGACTATCCTTGTCCTTTAACCAGTAACTTTCGTTGAATTCATTGTACGGTCTTTCCCTGATGAGGTAAGGGTGTTCCGCCGTCTGCAGCGTAGTCAGCATACCGCGATGCTGTACTTCCCAGGGGGCTTTTGTGGCATTGGTATAGTCCTTTATGTGCTCGAGCCGGCGTCCTCTTTCAAGCATCAATACTTTTAATCCCTTCTCACACAATTCTTTGGCGGCCCATCCTCCACTGATCCCGGAGCCGATCACAATGGCGTCATAGGTGTTCGCAGCTTTTGCGCTGCCGTTTAAGTTTATCATGTCGTGGAAGCTTTCCCAGAAATTAAGGAAAATAACGACAGGCGTAGCTGGAATTGGGATGACCGGCTTCGATGTTTGGGGAGCGGATAATCTTATCTTTTACTTACTTGCTCTGTGCTGTTACCACTTTACGTGTTTCAACTTTTAAAAAAGAAATGTAGTTAACGCCTGCGGCCATAAATACCAGCCCGATGGCTTTTGCTTTCAGCATGAAGAAACAATAAACGCCGAATAGTGCAAGTATAAGCCCCATACCGCCTACGCGTAAATTGGTAAGTTCAATACTCTTATCTGAAAGACGGATGGTCTTCTTCGGAAAACGGAGCCGTTTGCTGAAGTCTGTAGTATAGGTCAGGACAAAGTTGATCACGGAGCAACAGGTGATCAGACCTGCTACCAGCAATCCCTGTAAGGGAGTGAAATCAATAAAAAATACAGCAGCCTGGGACAGGAGTACGATTGCGAGTGCAGTATACAGGTAGATCTTCATCAGCATTGACAGTTAATGCCCCGAAGATACATGTTTATTTAAAAAATATGTCCATCCCACGCTTTAAGTCGCATGCCATATTCAAAGTAAAGTTTCTATAAAACAATCTCTTCGAATGTCTGGTTGCCCGGCAGATCTTCCGCCATTGCTCTTACTTTGTAACCCTTATACCCACGGTTATCTTTTACGGTCGTATAGGTCCATTCTACAACGTTTCTGCCCTGTAATGCATTGCCCTGCTCTACGAGGGTGCCGGAAGCAGTATAGATGGAAACTACGACCTGGTATACACGGAAGTCGTCAGTGGCCCTTACAAGGATTTTCTGACCCGCTTTTCCGGTGTAACCAACTGTTTTAAGGGTATGGATCTCCGGAGCGTTATAAAAGTCTCTAATCGCCAGATTATTGGCATTCTGGCCCGGTTTTGCAATGGCCATGTAGGCAGCCACCATATCAGGGTCGGCTTTCACGTCACTGGCATAATCAGCAGCATTAGCAAATTTCGACTGTACATCCAGCTGTTTAGGTGAAAACTTGTAGCGCTTTCCCTTCTTTTCCTTCGCCTTACTGAGGATGGCTTGTCCTCCCCTTTGGCTTACTGTGAGTTGTTTTCCTATGGTGCCGGATACCTGGGCTAACAGGAGATTATTCTTAGCTCTTGCCATAAAATGTTTTGGTTTTCAGGTGTTAACGGAATTTTCAATAGTTATTATGAATTTAAAACAAATAGATGACTTCGGCAAATAAATTCCTTTCAAACGCTTTGCATACAGGCCCTGATCTCTATATCTCCATATCGCGAAACCGTCATCTGGCCGTCACTTTACCGTCATATGTATATCCTTTCGATATAGAGATGCCCCTAAAATGATATGGAGATGACGATGAAGCGATATGGACGAAACGAGAAAAGAGCCTGTTCGTAAGGGTTTAAAGGCTGTTATTTAGTCCTTTTTTGTGCATATTTCCCGTTTTTAGCAATAAAAAAAGGGCAGGTTACATATGCAACCTGCCCTTGAAATGAATAAAATAAAATATCAGCTGAGCACCCTCATTCTCTTGTCCAGTGCCCTCATATAATTCTTCAGGCTCTTTTCTTCGAAGACAGTATACAGCAATGGCTCTATCAGTTCCAGTTCCATCAATGCCAGCCTTCCGTTTACCATTACACCATCTACGCGGGAATACAAAGCGTCTCCGGCGAAACGCTGCACTAACATTGTCGCATCTTCGATGACAGCAGAACCAGGCAGCACGCTGTGGATAGTTGCACCGTATTGCGGCTGCACGCGGAAGTCACCTTCCTTCGGCTTTTTCAATATCGCATGACTGAAGCGGCCTGCAAAGAAGATCAGCGACCATTCGCCCGCATGGATCTCGGGTAAAAAAGGCTGGGCAATAAACGCTTCCTGTTGCAGCAAGGTATTCAGCGGATGTTCTGCTAATCCTGCTTCTCCGCGTACCAATGTGAATGTGTTTTTTGAACCCCCGCTTACGCATGGCTTAACAATGATCTTGTCTGTACCCAACTGTGCGAACAATGAAGAAAGGTCTGTCGGAATATCTTTCTCAAGAAAGACAGAAGGAATGATATAAAATCCTGCGTCCTTTATTTCCTTCAGATAATGTTTGTCCGCATTCCATAACACTGTTTCTACGGGGTTCAGCAACCGTACACCCGATGCAGATAATTTATGCAGCCAGGCACTGAACTCTTCCAGCCTGTTATGATAATCATAAGGCGATTTCAGGATCACAAGACCGTAAGAGGACCAGTCAGTCGCCTGATCTTTCCAATCCTTTGCCTCTGCTGTCCAGCCATGGGCATTAAGCGTTTCGAGGAGTTTTTTATCTTCATTCCTTGCCATCTCGAACAGGTTGGCAGGGTCTTCGCATATGAGCGCTAATTTCTTATTTTCAGGCATAGTGATCTGTTTTCCGTTTATCGTTATTCCGCTCCCTGCAAAGTATATACGCCGCCGGCGTTTGTCTTCAATGCGTAAGGATACCCTGCGGATGGATCTTTAGGTTTCATTGGTGCAAGTTGCGCATTACCGGTAGCTTTCAGACGATGTTTCGCTAACAGGTAACATGTTCCCGCTTTAGTTGCACGTACTGTCACTTTGGTGATCTTACCGTCTTTCCAGCTCATATCGATGGTATTGCCACCGTAAGCCAGTAATCCTTTTACTTCACCGCCGGCCCAGCTATCAGGGATAGCAGGCAGCAAATGTACCATATTTGACTGTCCATTCAGCAGCATTTGTGCAATACCGGAAGTACCACCGAAATTACCATCTATCTGGAAAGGCGGATGCGCACAAAACAGGTTAGCATAAGTTCCCCCTGCATCGTGCATGTCTATAGAACCTTTACCGGTAAGGGTCAGCAGTTCGCGAAGCAGTTTATATGCATGATTGCCATCTTCCAGTCTTGCCCAGGTATTGATCTTCCAGGCTTTGCTCCAACCCGTGCCGCCGTCGCCTCTGATCTCGAGTGTACGTTTTGCTGCTTTTGCGAGTTCAGGTGTGGCAGACGGGGAGATCTGATCGCCAGGAAAGAGGCCATATAGATGCGAGATATGCCGATGTTCTACTTCTGCGGATGGCCAGTCTTTATACCATTCCTGCAAGCTGCCGTCTTTTCCTATTTTGAAAGGATACAGACGGTCGGCCGCTACCTGTAAAGAATCGCACAGCGTTTTATCCACTTTCAATACTTCACCGGCTTTGATCACATTGCCGAACAGTTCACGAATAACGGTCATGTCCATTGTACTGGCAATAGCAACTGCTTCACGTGTTCCATTTTCCAATTGGAACATATTCTCAGGAGAGGTAGCAGGAGCAGTAACAAGATATCCGGAAGCAGGATCTTTTACCAGAAAATCCAGGCTGAAAAGTGCAGCGGATCTCATAATAGGATATGCTGTATCGCGCAGGAACTTTTCATCGCCGGTATAACGGTAATGTTGCCATAAGAACTGGCATAACCAATTCCCTCCCATCATCCAGTTAGCCCATTGCGGATCACCTTTGCCATTGTCGCCAACCGGATTGGAGATCGCCCATATATCTGTGTTATGATGTGCCACCCAACCACGGGTATTATAGAATTTGCGTGCAGTATGTTGACCGGTAACAGACAGTTCCTTCAGCAACTGGTATAAAGGACGTTGCATCTCCATCAGGTTACAAACTTCTGCCGGCCAGTAGTTCATTTCCGTATTAATGTTGATGGTGTAGTTGGAGCTCCAGGGTGCACGTAATTCTTTATTCCAGATGCCCTGCAAATTAGCAGGAGCCGACAATGTACGTGAACTGGAGATCAGCAGGTAACGGCCAAACTGGAAATAAAGACTTTCCAGCGTAGCATCTTTTCCTCCTGCAGTATAACGCCGCAATCTTTCATCTGTAGGCAATGCACTCTGATCATCTCCATCCAGGCGGAAAGATACACGGTTAAAGAAAGAACGATAATCCTGCTGATGACGTTTCAGTAGATTATCATAAGAGAATACTGCCGCTTTTTTGAGATATCCGTTTACAAGTGCTGTTTCATTCAGGCCTTCACTGTCAGGGCACTTATCATATCCGTTAAAGCTGGTAGCTGCAGTTAATAACAACGTAACTTCAGTGGCATTCTTTACAGTAATACCGGAAGTATCAGTTGTAATAATACCATCAGGGCTGACAGCACGCATACGTAGTTCATAACGCATACCGTTACAACTGCCGGGCGCTTCATATTTGATCGGTTCTTTGTTATAGTTCACATAATTAGGATCAACCTGTGAAGGCGCCTTGCCTTTCATGGCTATTTCTTTTTTCCCGATCGTTATATTTTGATATCTCAGCTGACTGGAAGTTGCCGCGGTAAAATTCAGCTGACCTTTCTTATCTGCTTTAAGACGTATTACAATAACCTGATCGGGAGCGGAGATAAACATCTCCCTTGTATAAGTTACACCACCACTTGTGAAACGTGTAGTAGCTTTTGCATTGGCGATGTCGAGATCACGGTAATATTGCTTCGTAGCGGTATCTTTCAGCAACTGATGGATACGTACATCTCCTAATGGGAGAAATGACTGTGAATAGGCACCCTGCATCTTGCGCAACAAACTATCCGCTTCATGGTATTTCTCTTTGAACAATGCATCTCTCACAGCAGGCAGGTATGCGGCAGCGCCGGGATTGATGTTATTATTCACTGGTCCGCCGGACCATAAAGTAGCTTCATTAAGTTGGATCAACTCCTCGCTGGTACCGCCAAACACCATAGCGCCCAGCCTGCCATTACCTAACGGCAATGCCTGTGACCATTCCGACGCCGGCTCGTTATACCATAGCTTCAATTTGTTATTGGGTTGCTGCGCCCGTAGGTGACCTGCAAACGCAGTACAAAGCAGCAATATGAGACCTGTTCTATTCATAACTGTGAAAAAATGAAATTATTATAGAATTAACAAGTTTAGCTTTTTTAAAAAGAAATGCAAACGATTGCGCAAAAAAACCAGACAAACCTTTGGTTATCACTTACGGGGGCATTACATTTGTCCTGTAAATCATATAACACCGGGTTCGGCGCTGATTTACCTCCTGTCTTAGTGAAGATTGATGATCCCGGAAAACGTTAATGTTAATTTAAGCTCATAAACCCTGAAAATTTCATCATAATAAGATAAACTCATTATAAGCAAATTGCTAAACTTTTTATGGACCTGAGTACCATAACGTGGAATTTTAGCACAAAGGTCGAATTCTTTCGACCTTTCTTTTTTTATTTACGGCAGAGATTCTATATTGTAGAACAGACATTTAAAATTATAGATCCGCGTTAATCGTACAAGTGAACAAAAAACTATTTATTCTATTCCTGCTGGTGTTTCTACCCACTTTACTGCGAGGTCAGACAAGCTCGTCGCAATATCAGCTGACAAGAATAGATATTACTCAGGGGCTTTCAGCAAACCAGGTCAATTGCATCCTGAAGGACAGTCGTGGCTTTATGTGGTTTGGCACCATGTCCGGCCTTAACCGCTACGACGGGTACAATTTTAAAGTGTTCCGCCAGGCATTAAGCGATTCCACTACCCTTTCCGATAACTTTATCGCCAGTCTCATGGAAGGCCCTGATGGCCTGTTATGGGTCACACACCGCAACGGACAAAACATTTACCATCCCGACAAGGGCAACTTTCAACGCGATACCCGGCCCACACTCAGGCAGTATGGCATACCAGGAGACTCCGTGGGTCAGATCCTGAAAGACAAAACAGGCATATACTGGTTTGTCATGCCGAAGAACGGATTGTTTGGTTACATGCCGGCAACACATACAACAACAAAGGTCCCACTTGCAGGAAGTACGAAAAGCCCTGTTTCTTCTATTGCAGAAGACCCTTCAGGTAACATCTGGATACTGCATGCTGATGGCCTGCTACAGAAATTAGACAGTCGCAGCCACCAGGTCGTTCACCAGGTGCAGATGCCCGAGCAGAATGGCCGTAGCGACCAGCAGGAATACCAGATGACGTCAGACAGTGACGGCGATCTCTGGATCTTTAGTAATTCTGACGTACAGGGTGTTTATTACTACAATCAGCGTACAGCAAACTTTACTCACTATAATCAGAATACCGGCACGATAAAGCTTAACACTAATATCGTACGCGGCGTCGTGCAGGATAATCAGGGCCTGATCTGGATAGGAACAGATCACGGAGGATTGAACATCATCGATAAACAAAAACAAACCATACAATACCTCGTTAACAATAGCGAAAATCCTAAAAGCCTGAGTCAAAATAGTATCAATGCACTATACCGCGATAACACCGGTATTATATGGATCGGTACCTATAAGAAGGGGATCTGTTATTATCACGAGAACATTGTTAAGTTTCCATTATACCAGCATCAGTTATTTGCCGCTAACAGTCTCCCCTACGACGACGTTAACCGTTTTGCGGAAGACGCGAACGGCAATCTCTGGATAGGCACCAATGGCGGTGGATTGATCTACTTTGACCGTACACGCAATACGTTCAGACAATACCTCCATGATGTGAACAATACTAATTCTCCCAGCGGAAATGTGATCGTCAGCCTCTGGATAGATCATACCGGGAAGTTATGGATCGGTTCTTATTTCGGCGGACTGGATTGTTTTGACGGCAGCCGTTTTATCCATTATAAAAATGATCCTGCTAATCCAAATAGTCTTAGTGATAACAGCGTCTGGGAAATATTTGAGGACAGTCAGCAACGCCTCTGGGTAGGTACATTAGGAGGCGGATTGAACATCCTTGACAGGGCCACAGGCAACTTCCGCCGTTTTGCCAACGGTGCTCCCAATTCAATAAGATCGCCTTATGTGTCGGCGATACTGGAAGATAAAGCCGGTAATATCTGGATTGGCACTGCCGACGGTATAGATGTGATGAACAAAGCGGGTACATTCACGCATTATGGTACCGCCGATAAACAACCGGATGGATTAAGCAACAAAAATGTGATCTGTTTGTTCGAAGACAGCCGTGGCCTGATTTGGATAGGTACCCGTGAAGGATTAAACCTGTATGATCCTGCTACTAAAAAGATAAGCATCCTGCGAAGAGAAGCCGGATTGCCCGATAATACCGTGCTGAACATCCTGGAAGATAAAGACAGCACACTGTGGATGAGTACTGCCAACGGTGTGTCCAATCTCAGTATTAAGCGGCAGTCTGGCAGTTATGGCTTTCACTTTAAGAATTACGATGAATCAGATGGTTTACAGGGAAGGGAATTCAATGAAAATGCGGCTTTAAAGACCAGCAAAGGCGAGCTCATTTTCGGTGGAGGCAATGGCTTTAATCTCTTTTATCCGCACTCTATTGCCATCAACAGGACAGTGCCTCCTATTGTGTTAACTGACTTCCAGATCTTCAATAAAAGTATGGAACCGGGAGAACAGATAAATGGTCATACTTTGTTGCAACAATCTATTACACAAACGCAACACATCACGCTGAAATACCGGGAGAACGTCTTCTCCATTTCCTTCGCTGCATTGAACTACTTCCATCCTGAGAAGAATCAGTATGCTTATATGCTGGAAGGATTCAACAATGAGTGGCTCACTACCGATGGAAGCCTGCGTAAGGCCACGTATACAAATCTTGATCCGGGAGAATATACCTTCCGTGTAAAAGCATCTAATAACGATGGAGTATGGACGCCTACACCGCTGGAATTACATATCACTGTTCTCCCTCCTTTCTGGAGAACACCATTAGCGTTTATTCTATATGCATTGCTGATCATTGGCGCGCTTATTCTGGCCAGAAGAGTAATACTTGAGAGGGAGCGATTACGGTCCCGCATTGAACAGGAAAAACAGGAAGCACAGCGTATACATGAACTGGATGCATTAAAGATCCGCTTCTTTACGAATGTCAGCCATGAATTCAGGACGCCGCTTAGTTTGATCATTACGCCGCTGGAAAAGATGCTAAGCAAAGGATTGGAAAACAATATCCAGCAACAGCTGGTACTTGTACAACGGAATGCGCGTCGCCTGCTCAATCTCGTTAATCAGTTGCTCGACTTCCGTAAAATGGAAGTACAGGAGATCAAGCTCTATACTACCGAGGGGGATATCGTGGCTTTTGTAAAAGAGCTGACCACTTCCTTCTCCGATCTGTCCGAAAAGAAACAGATCGACCTGGACTTCCACAGTAGTATCAAAGAGCTTAACATGTTGTATGATCCGGATAAAATAGAGAAGATCATCTTCAACCTGTTAAGCAATGCTTTCAAATTCACGCCGGAACAGGGGAATATTTCTGTAGATGTTCAACTGCAACAAGGGTCGGTATTAGCCATTATGGTTAAGGATACAGGTATCGGCATCCCTGAAGAGCAACAGGAGCGGATCTTTGAAAGGTTCTTCCAGCATGACATACCCGGCTCAATGGTGAATCAGGGCAGTGGTATTGGTCTCAGTATCACACGTGAATTCGTAAAACTGCATGGTGGTACCATTACTGTTGATAGCGCTCCAGGCATGGGCAGCTGTTTCACTATACTGATACCTGTACAGGGCATATCAGGCAAACCGGTCACTACTCAACCGGAAACAACGGCGATACTGTCAGCCGCCCCCGTTTCAGTAGCTACGCCCCCTGTTTATACAGGCAAAAAGCCGGTGTTATTGCTGATAGAAGATAGTGAAGATTTCAGGTTCTACCTCAAAGATAATCTCAGTGTTCATTTTCATATCATCGATGCTCCCAATGGGCAGGCAGGATGGAACATACTGCAACATACCATTCCGAACATGGTGGTGAGCGATGTGAATATGCCGGAAATGGATGGATTGGAACTTTGTCGCCGGATACGTCAGCAGCAAAAGCTGGCACATTTACCGGTCATACTGCTCACTGCACGTGCATCGGAAGAAGATCAGCTGGAAGCCCTGGACAACGGCGCCACCGACTACATTACCAAGCCATTCAACTATGAGGTACTGTTGTCGCGCATCCGGAATATCATCACCCAGCAGGTATCACTGAAAAAGAGCTTTCAGCAGCATATTGAAGCACATCCGGAGGAGATAGCTATTTCTTCACAGGATGAACACTTCATCCAGCAGGCCTTACAGATCGTGGAAAAGAATATCTCCAATCCTGATTTTTCGGTGGAAGAGTTAAGCAGGGAGCTCCATATGAGCCGGGTCTCTGCGTACAAGAAATTATTGTCGCTTACAGGAAAAACACCACTTGAATTTATACGTTCCATCCGCCTGAAACGGGCTGCACAGCTGCTTGGAAAAAGCCAGTTAACAGTGGCGGAAGTAGCGTATGAAGTAGGATTCAATAATCCTAAGTATTTTGCAAAGTATTTCAAGCTGGAGTACGGCGTATTGCCATCAGCCTATAAGAACACTTAAAACGGACCTTATGCAAGCATTTCTCAACAAACTGGACAGTCATCTGACAGCTAAAAGGGCAGCTTATTACGCCACTTTGAAACCGGGACTATCAACAGAAGAAATTACAGCACTTGAAAAGGAGTTCAATGTAACCATTCCTGCCGACCTTCGTGCATTATATCAGTGGAAGAACGGGCAGCAGGAAGATTCTCATGAGGCATTTGTCAATAACTCCATGTTCGTGTCATTGAAGAGCGCCTTAGAGACCGCAAAGGAATTAACATCCATGATCGGTTCGGACTTTGAGCTTGAAAATTTCTGGCACGCAGCCTGGATTCCTGTCTTTGACAATGGTGGCGGCGATTACATCTGTTATGATACCGTTGGCGTATTCACCGGTATTAAGGGACAGATCATCGAATTCTGGCATGCTGATAATGACAGGAATACCATCGCCCCTGATCTTACTACATTTATCACTTCCATCAATCATCTTTATAGCACAACTCCTGTAGAAGAGCTGGATGAATACTTCGAAGTAAAAACACCGGATGGTTATCCGAAAGGCAATTATGCCGGAGAGGCGGAATGATCAGAAAAGTGTTTCAGGCAAATTATATAATCTTACTTCGCCTGAGTTATGGGTTAATAGTAACTGATGTTTCGTTGTCAGAGACACCGTAACTATTTCACCTGCATAATCAATGATCTCACGGGGATCAGTGGTAGGCCGGCCTGCCATGTCGTATGCCCTGATCTCACAACCTTCGGGAACAAGTTCGCCTGTACAGCTCATACTTTCACGGTCTATCAACAATAATCTGCCAAAGCGTGTGAATGCCAGCAGCGTTTTATTATTTACATAGAGCACAACATACTCAACGCTATCATTATCTTCTGTAGTAGGATATTCATTTCTATCTGCGAACAGTTCTTTCTCCTTCAACACAGCGGTCTTTTCTATCTCAGGGAAGGAAAACAGTTCGATGCCATCTTCATGATGTGGCGCTGTTACAAACTCCTTACCATCGGGAGAGAAGGTACCCATGATCCTGTCATGACATTGTGATAATTCTTCACATTTAATTTTCCCTTCACGTAATGTCATGCGATATAACAAACTGGCATCCTGTCCGGCAGCAGCCTCTACGATCATTGCCGTATTATCGGGCGTAGGATAGAACATATAGTTGTAGTCCTGATTGCCATCCATCATCCAGGTATCTATCACTTTATAGTCGCACGCTCTTACTGAATAAAGTATATCATTCTCAAGCGCAGAGCTGCCGGGTACAATGAACCAGATCAGTTGTCCGTCGGCCGAAAAAGCACAGGGTGAACCGAGGAATTTACCCCACGGTTCATGTTCAAAAGCCCATAATAAATTAGCGTCAAGATCCAGTATGCGTATCATCTCATTACCTGAAAGCGCCATCATCTTTCCGTCGGGACTGGCGGTGATCATACAGTTAACATAATTGATCGTTTGCGCCTGCAGATCTTTCTTCCATACCTGATTGAACGATTGATCAAGTCTGATGACGTGCGGATCTTTATTAAAGTTGAGCAGGTAACCACCATCAGCCAGTTCTGTTATACAGATAGGATTGGCCTCTAAAGCTAACTTCTGATGGATATTGAGTTGTATCTGTGTAAATGATTTTCCCATATACGGTAGGTAATGCAAATTACTTGTAATATTCTATATTTTAGTTGAAAATCCTGGCGACTATATGCCACATCACCACGAATTTTACAACATAAAAGAGGTTATTGACATCATCACCACCTTTACTGTCTGATCTTCCCCTTTAAGATGTCTTCTTCGCACCGCTTTTCAACCAATTTCTAAGGGTAAGTTTGTTCTATCAAAAACTACTCTTATGCAAAAGATCACTCCTTTCTTATGGTACGATACCGAAGCGGAAGAGGCTGCAAAGCTTTACACTTCCC
Organism: Chitinophaga sp. S165; assembly: GCF_003182155.1. Lineage (GTDB taxonomy): Bacteria > Bacteroidota > Bacteroidia > Chitinophagales > Chitinophagaceae > Chitinophaga. The sequence continues at coordinate 290,412 of NZ_QGTG01000003.1, read as the reverse complement.
TGTTTAAAAATTCATCCATCGGAAAGATCAGCCGTTATCCACCAGGCGTTCCGGGACAGGAAGGGAAAGTTATGACGGTAGAGTTCACACTGGATGGTCAGGAGTTTATAGCACTGAACGGCGGAACCCATTATTCTTTCACACCGGCAGTATCTATGTTTATCAAATGTGACACACAGGCGGAAGTAGATAAGCTATGGGATGCGCTTTCAGAAGGCGGCAAAATTGATCAATGCGGATGGTTAAGGGATAAGTTCGGCCTGTCCTGGCAGGTAGTACCAAACGGATTGCAGGAATTATTGCAGGATAAAGATCCGGGCAGGGCAAAGCGGGCAGTGGCTGCTATGATGCAGATGAAGAAACTGGATATTGCGGCATTAGAGGAAGCGGCGGCAGGATGATTGGATTATACGATATAGAAAAAGCCTGCCGGTTATGCGGCAGGCTTTTTAATGTGTGTGAATATTCACTTATACTTTTTTCAGGATCTTTTTTGCAGCAGGCTTAGTAGCTTTGGCTGCTTTAAAGATCCGGGCAGTTCTGTCATCATGATATTTTTTACTGGCTGCAGATTTTTCTTCCTGCACACCAATAAAGCCAATTTCATCAAGTTTATAATAACTTTTATTACTTACCATTGAAATAGTTTTTGAAGTACGAATTTACTAATTTTTTTGCTGCTGGAGTGAATAAGCCCAGTCTTCTTCCATAAATTATTTCAGCACCTAAAGTATCCATATAGTGCTTTAAAAGCCGTGTTTTTGCTGTGAATGCAACATGCCCGTCAAACCCTAAATCAAAGCTGATCTTACAGGCAAAAGCCACCAGATTACCGGCAACTCCCGCATGCTGTTTATCTTGCCCCCAATTATGTGGTGCACTCTCTAACAGATGCATTTCCACATATCCCTGTTTTACCTCAAGACAGACCAATCCCTGAATAACCGTGTCTCCAGTTATCAGCAATTTGAATACACTGCAGTCTCCCCGGGTGTATTCGATTTTCCAGTCAAAGACCCAGCCTTTTTTCTTTGAAATTCCCTGAATGTCCTTTTTTGATACTTCCTCTAGAAAAGTGTCCATTTTAAGCCCCGTCGCTACTTGTTCAATGCAGTCGGTTATCTTGTCAATGAAAAAACAAGTTTCTCTTGTCATTGGATTAACATTTACTTCTTTAATGATGGTTGGAATATTTAGCGATATTACAAAACGATAAACACCAATCAGTTAATGAGAAGTTAAAGATTTAAAATTTATCATATGACAGGGTCAACTAATCCATAGAAATTCAAACACATCTCCCATGACGGGCTTTTTTTCAATCTCGTCCACACACTATCAACCCATATTCTGTTGGAAAACGTTTCATTCCGGGGACCAGGATATCATCAAGATCAAAAGAAATTACCATAATGTATTGTCATGCCTTCAACACAAGATACAACGCCATCCACATCAGGGAGTTAACGGAGCGTTTAAAAAGATATATGACATTATCAATTAGTTCCACCCTCCATTTTATCCATCTGTTTTAACAAATCATACCCTTCCCGTTATCAAAACCATCCTTTCAACTGTCTCCGCAGTTAACATTTGGGCCCCTAATCAAAAACAATAGCGTCCCCTGGTTCTTAATACCTACTGTTAAATTTGTCTCAACACGTTAGTTATAGGAACTATTGATAATATATCCTATACGCCGCCAACAATAATAATCAGATCAATTCCATGGATATGAAGAAAAAGAGACTTTTACCGGTCCTGGCATTTACTTTTTGCATGCAGCTCTGCTATGCGGGAAAAATTGAAAGATTTAAGGATGGCTTACTCGTACGGTTGGAAAAAACAACAGCCGGTGGAGTTAAACAGGTCAAGCTACAGGTAATTACCGACAACATCATCAGGGTGACTGCCAGTCCGGCGGATTCCATTTCATCTACCCCCAGCCTGATGGCGGTGGTAACCGGTACGCGCGAAGTAAAATGGACCAGCGAGGAGAAAAACAACCAGGTTATGCTGAAGACCAGCACCTTAACCGCCAGTATTGATCTGACAACAGGAGAAGTAGTGTTCAGAGATCTTAAAGGCAATGTGATCCTCCAGGAAAAACAAGGCGGCGGCAAGACCTTCACTCCTGCCGTGATAGATGGTAAACCTCTCTACAAGCTCCAGCAGGTATTTGAATCTCCTGCAGGAGAAGCTTTCTACGGACTGGGACAACACCAGACAGGCTTAATGAACTACAAAGACCAGGACGTGGACCTTACCCAATACAACTCTATTGCGGCGATCCCTTTCCTTGTATCCAGCAAACATTATGGTATACTCTGGGATAACTACTCCATTACCCGTTTCGGCGATGACAGACCCTATGAACAGCTGGGCAGTCTGCAGCTATCTGATAAAAATGGCAAACCTGGTGGACTGACCGCTACTTATGCCATGCGTTATAAACCAGACAGCATTTTCTTACAGCGGCAGGAATCTCTTATTGACTTCACCTTCCTACCCGACCTGAAGAAAATACCGGCAGGTTATCCAATGGGTAAAGGTGTGATCACCTGGGAAGGAGATATTGCATCTCAGAACGGCGGACAAGAGAAATTCTATTTAACCGCTTCCGGATACATCAAGGTGTGGATTGACGGCGAATTGGAACTTGATAAATGGAGAGAAGGCTGGAACCCCGGACCTTCAGTGTTCCGTCACCAGCTGGAAAAGGGAAAGAAATACAAGTTTAAGCTCGAATGGATCCCCGAATCAGATCAGGCTTTCGTTTCCGTTAAACACCTGTCTCCTACGTCTGCCAGATTACAGAACAAGGCTGCACTGACTTCTGAAGCCGGTGAAAAGATAGACTATTACTTTGTGTATGGCCAGCAGACAGATGATGTCATTAACGGCTACAGAACTATCACCGGTAAAGCTACCATTGTTCCTAAATGGGCATTAGGTTACTGGCAGAGCCGCGAACGTTATAAGACACAACGTGACGTGATCAGTACTGTCCAGGAGTTCCGCAAAAGACAAATTCCGCTGGACAATATCGTAATGGACTGGTCTTACTGGAAAGAAGATGCCTGGGGCAGCCAGGAATTTGATCCTGCCCGCTTCCCCGATGCCAAAGGTATGATAGATTCATTGCACAATATTTATCATACACACTTCATGATATCGGCCTGGCCTAAGTTCTATAAGGACATCCCTAACTACGATCTCTTTAATGAAAAAGGCTGGTTGTATAAGCAAAGCATTAATGACGGTATCAGGGACTGGATCGGCCAGGGATATGTATCCACTTTCTATGATGCATTCAATCCCGGCGCCCGTCAGTTATTCTGGCAGCTGCTCAGCAAACATCTCTTCAGTAAAGGTGTAGATGCCTGGTGGCTGGATGCTACGGAGCCAGATGTATTGTCCAATGCCACTATCGACTATCGTAAACAATTAATGAACCCTACTGCATTAGGACCTTCCACACAATACTTCAATACCTATGCGCTCATGAATGCGAAAGGCATTTATGAAGGTCAGCGGAAAGAAAAACCAGATCAGCGCGTATTCATCCTGACACGTTCAGCTTACGCCGGCATGCAACGTTATGGTGCAGCTACCTGGAGTGGCGATATCGCCGCACGTTTTGATGAACTGGCAAGACAGATACCGGCAGGACTGAATTTCAGCCTATCAGGCATGCCCTACTGGACCACTGATATTGGTGGGTTCTATGTTGAAGACAAATACGATCAGCCAGACCCGCAGGGTGCAGACCTCCAGGAATGGAGAGAGTTGAACACCCGCTGGTTCCAGTATGGTTCATTCTGTCCATTGTTCCGCTCGCACGGTCAGTATCCTTACAGGGAACCTTTCAACATCGCACCGGAAAACAGCGACGAATTAAAGTCAATGGTCTATTATGACAAACTGCGTTACCGGCTGATGCCTTATATTTACTCCCTTGCGGGACAAACCTATCATCATGGTTATACCATGATGCGCGGATTGATCATGGATTTTGAGAAAGATACAGCGGTAAGAAATATCGGCGATCAGTTCATGTTCGGTCCTGCGTTACTGGTCAATCCCGTATATACTTATAAAGCACGCAGTCGTAAACTATATCTTCCGGCCAATACCGGCTGGTATAATATCTACAATGGAAATTATACTGAAGGTGGACAATACATTACCGCGGACGCTCCGCTGGACAGGATCCCCTTATTTGTAAAAGCAGGCAGCATTGTTCCATTCGGACCGGCGTTACAGTACACAGCACAACGTCCGGCAGATACGATCACGCTCTATGTGTATACTGGTGCCAACGGAAAGTTTACACTTTATGAAGATGAAGGGGTCAATTATAATTACGAAAAAGGGCAATACAGCACCATCAACCTCACGTACGAGGAAGTGAACAAAACACTGACAATAGGCAAAAGGGAAGGTAAATTCCCAGGCATGTTGCAGCAGCGGACCTTCCGTATCGTGAAAGCCGGAAAAGACAAACCAGTCAGCATGGATTTCGACAATACAAATGCAACAGTGATAAAATATGACGGTTCAGAAAAGAAAGTTTCATTAAAAAATTAGCCACGCATATGATTAAGGACTTTTAGCAATTAACACGTTGTGAATAGTATTCACGTATGACCATCAGATAATACATCCCGTAAACTAACATTCTAACATTATGAAAACTGCTTACAAAATCAGAGATTTTGTGACTGCCTGCATGATCCCCGTTTCATGCGGATTAAGCAGCCTGCTGCTAATAACGATGTTATTGCCCGTGAACGTGGCGATGGCACAAACAGCTAAACGAGCCCTTTCCGGGAAGGTGACTACCGGTAAGGACAACAGCCCGCTACCTGGCGCCAGCGTGCGTATCAAAGGCACCAATAACGGCGCTATTACCGATGCCAACGGCGGCTTTAATTTACAGGTGAGTGATAGCGATTCTCTGGAAGTAACACTGGTAGGCTTCAGCAAACAAGTGATCTCCGCAAGAGGAAAAACATCGCTCAATGTAAATCTCTCTGAAGGCGCTACCGGTCTGGACGAGATAGTAGTGGTGGGTTATGGTACTGAAAAGAAGAAACTGGTGACAGGTGCAATTGACCATGTCAATACCCAGCAGCTGGAACAGAACCATGCCCTGCGTGTGGATCAGGCATTACAGGGACAAACACCCGGCGTACAGATCACGGCTACTTCCGCACAACCGGGCGAAAGCATGAAAGTACGTATCCGTGGTACAAGCACTGTTGGTAATGCAGACCCATTATATATTGTGGATGGTGTACCTACTTACGACATCAGCTACCTGAACGCCTCCGATATTGCTGCTATGGACGTGTTGAAAGATGCGGCATCTTCAGCTATCTACGGCGCGAGAGCTGCCAATGGTGTTGTACTGATCACCACACGTAAGGGCCGTGCAGGAAATATGAAAATATCCTACGACTCCTACTATGGTTTGCAGAATCCTTCACATAAAGTGTCTCTGCTCAATGCGCATGACTATGGCGTGATCATGAATGAGATGGCCATTAACTCAGGCTCCGTTCCTTACTTTACTGTAGACCAGTTAAGCAAACTGGGTAAGGGTACTGACTGGCAGGAAGCGATATACAATAAAAAAGCACCTATGCAAAACCATTCACTGGCTTTTGCAGGTGGCAACGAAACCTCCGTATTTTCTTCCTCTGTTGCTTACACTGAACAGGAAGGTATTATCGGATTAAAGGACCAGTCAAGATTTGACAGGCTTTCCTTCCGTATGAACAGTGAGCATAAGATGTACAAAGACATTATCATATTCGGTGAAAACCTGACCTACACTCAATCTCGTAAAAGGGGTATCGGTGTAGGGAATATCTATAGTAACGCTATACGCTCTGTGTTCACTGTTAGTCCGTTGTTCCCGGTTTATGATGCCAATGGCAACTATGCTAAATCCAACTTCAATGTGGAAGAAGCGAACCCTGTAGCAACACTGGATTATCAGAATCAGAATAAAGACAAGACAGACCGTATCATGGGTAATACATACCTGCAGGTATCGCCTATCAAGGGACTGACTGTACGTACCGATTTCGGTATTGATATCAGCAACAGGGATGCAAGAAGTTACCTGCCGACTTACAACCTGTCTACCAACGTTATTAATGAACATTCCCGTGCTACACAAGGCATATACCGTACGCACAGCTGGAACTGGGACAATACCATCAACTACCAGCGTGAATTAGGAAAACATAGCGTAGGCGTACTGGCAGGTATGAACTCGAACAAAACTGAAACCTCTTACCTGTATGGTTACAAACAAGATCTGACTAAAGAAGGTCTTGATAACGCTGTTATCGACAATGGTACGACAGATAGTACCCAACGGATCTTTGGAGCTGACAGCTCCGCAACGATCTATTCTTACTTCGGACGTATCAGCTATTCTTATGCCGACAAATACATGTTCACCGCAGTAGTGAGATCGGACGCGTCTTCCCGCTTTGGTCCTAATAACCGCAGGGCGAACTTCCCTTCTTTCTCTGTTGGTTGGGTACCCACTAACGAAGACTTCTTTAAACCAACATGGCTTGACTTCCTGAAAATACGTGCAGGCTGGGGACAAAATGGTAACCTCCCCACCGGATATTATCAGTATTTATCAACCATCTCCACGCAATATCTGGGTTATTATTTTGGTAGCGGAGATGTTCCTTTTATCGGTGCAGCTCCTATCAAAATATCCAATCCTGACCTGAAATGGGAAACATCAGAACAGGCCAACGTAGGTATCGATGCACACTTCTTTAAAGACTTCAACCTGACTGTAGATGTATATCGTAAAACCACCAAAGACTGGCTGGTACCTGTTAACGTGCCTGCCGTTTCCGGTGCGGCTACAGTATTGATCAATGGTGGTGATGTACGTAACCAGGGTGTGGAAATTTCACTGGGTTACAATCATACCTTCCACGATCTGACAGTAGGCATCAATGGCAACATGGGTATCAATCGTAACGAGATCACGGATATCCCTAACCGGGAAAAGATCATCAACGGTGCAACTGCTATCACTTTTGCAAGTATGCCTGAATTCTACCGTGCACAGGTGGGTTTCCCAATGGGATATTTCTACGGATATAAAACTGCGGGCATCTTCCAGAATGAAAATGAAGTGGCCGCATATGTGTCTAAAGATGGAAAGAAAATACAGCCTAACGCACTCCCCGGTGATGTACGTTTCCAGGACCTGAATGGCGATGGTATCATAGATAGCAAAGACCAGACACAGATCGGTAATCCTTATCCGAAGTTCACCTATGGTTTAAACATCAACCTGGGTTATAAAGGTTTTGATTTCTCCGCATCACTGTACGGTAACTATGGTAACCAGATATGGGATGGTACACATGATTTCTCCCGTCCGCTCAGCAACTATACGACTGAAATACTGGGTCGCTGGACAGGTGAAGGAAGCTCTAACCGTTTACCGCGCGTAACAGATGGAGCAGAACTGAACCAGAACTGGATCCGTTCTTCCGACCTGTATGTGCACAATGCATCTTTCCTGCGTGTAAAAAGCCTGAACCTTGGATATGATTTCAAAAAGGTATTACACACATTGCCTTTGCAGCAGCTGAGATTGTACGTTTCAGCCACTAACCTGTTCACCTTTACTCCTTATAAAGGCGTAGATCCTGAAGTAGGTTATGGCCCGACCGGCTGGGCTTCCGGCATAGACCTGGGTACTTATCCGCAACCTAAAACAGTGTTGGTAGGTCTGAACGTTAAATTCTAATCCGGTAAATCATTCCACATGAAAAAGATCTTCGCATCCATCATAGCAATCGCACTCTTTGCTGCCTGCAGCAAGGATTTTCTGGAGCTTTCCCCTGTCGACGAACAGACGGAAACCTCCTTCTATCAGACGCCCACACAGGCCTTACAGGCACTGGTAGCGGTATATAATCAACTGAATATCGGTGATTATGATAACATCCATCTTGTATCCGAACTGGCCAGTGATAACTGCTTCGGAGGTGGCGGTACCTCTGACCTGGTATGGAAACAATGGGACCGCTTCCAGGAGGCGTCTAATATGAACCTGGGCATCTGGCAGAAATATTATACCGGCATCTACAGGGCCAATGTGTTGCTGTCTAAGATTGACGGTGTTAACTGGGGTGCCGATAGCACACTTAAAGCCACTTATGTCGCAGAAGCCCGTTACCTGAGAGCATACTTCTATTTTGACCTGGTCCGTGTATTCGGTAATATTCCACTGGCTACCAAACCGCTGACAGTGTCTGAATACAATATGCCACAGGCCACTCCTGCAGAGGTGTATAAACAGATAGCGGAAGACCTGCAATACGCAGCCAATAATCTGCCTGCTACTGCTTACCAGGGCATATCACCAAACAACTATGGCCGGGCTACCAAATGGGCGGCACAAGCCCTATTGGGACGTGTATACCTGTATTATACCGGCTATTACAGTCAGCCGGACCTGGCAGGTGTTGTTAACAAAACGCAGGTACTAGGCTATCTTGATAATATCATTAACGCAAGCGGTTATGGGCTGGTAGATAGCTTCCCCCGCTTATGGCAGGCTTCAGGCCGTTCCTTTGCAGGTGAAGACAATAAAGAAACGATCTGGTCTATCAAGTTTACCTACAAAGGCCTGGGCAACTGGGACCAGCATAATGGCAACCGCATGCAGGTGGATATAGGTATCCGCAGTCAGGTACTTAATCCTTATTACAAAGGTTGGGGTGCCGGTACTGTAACCAGCAAACTATGGAATGCCTACGATGGCGCTGACACGCGCAGAAATGCCAGCATCATTTCTATCGAAGATGAAAATCTTACCGGCTATGCTATTGGCGACCAGTCGCAGTATACCGGTTACTTCTGGAAAAAATACATGCCGTTGAACGATGGCAATGCAGATAGCAAGGGAGGCAATTTCCAGATCGACAACTATTTTGATGATGTGATCATCCGCTATTCCGATGTATTACTGATGGCTGCAGAACTGAACCTTGACGGCGATCTTTCCAAAGCCCAGAACTATTACAACCAGGTGCGTGACAGGGCATTCCTGAACACCACCAGCCGTAAAACACTGACTGCAGACGCCAATGGTAAAAAGTTGATCATGGAAGAACGCCGCCTGGAATTTGCACTGGAAGGATTACGCTACTGGGATCTGTTACGCCAGGGTTTAAACGTTGCCAAAACAGCTATAGACAATGACGTTAGTGACAACCAGTTCGATGTAGGTTTCCGTACTGAAACAATGGGACTGTTCAAGATCCCTGAACAGGAGATCAATTTATCAAGCGGTACTTACAAACAAAATCCCGGCTGGGCTAACTAATGTCGATTCATTCAAAAAACTGCATTATGAAAAAGTTTATCACCTTATCCCTGTTTGCACTGTCGGCCATGCTGGTATCCTGTACAAAGGAAGACGAAGAAAGCCTGGCCGGACCGTCCATTCCGAAAAGTGACGTGAAATTTTCCGTTACACAGGAACAGGGACATGACAATATAGTAATGTTGAACAGTCTCACCGCTGGTAGTTATATCCCATACTGGGAATATACCGGTGGTTTCTCTAAAAAGAAACAGGACACCATCAACCTGCCATTCGCGGGCGACTATACGATCCGCTACACTATCTATACGCCCGGCGGACCATTAGTTGATTCTACGAATATATCTGTTTCAGAAAATGATCCTGAATATTTTGCCAGTCCTATGTGGAACCTGCTGGCCAATGCAATGGAAGGCAAAACATGGGTATGGGCATCAGACATTCCCGGAGGCATCTGTTATGGAAATGGTTCCGGCGGAGCAACAGCACCTGAGTGGTGGCAGAACGGCATAGCTTATCTCACTGAACAGGGCGTCGCAGCGGATGAAATGACCTTTGATCTAAACGGCTCTAAGAATTATACCTTCACACATGCAGGTGTTGCGAAGAAAGCACTATTTGAACTCGATACTTTAAATAAGACATTGAAGATAACAGGTAGTGATATCAGCCTCGGTGGTAAAGTTACTTACGTGATAGTAAAACTTACTGCCGACGAACTCACACTGGCACAGCAGGGTGATGGCTGGAGAAACATCTGGATGTACAAGCGGAAGGGATATAATTATTAGTTTTCGGGATTTAAGATGGAAGAAAAAAGGGATGAGGTTTCGCACTTCATCCCTTCTTTTTTTAAAAAAAGTTTGAAGAAAATTTTGAGGACATAGGAAAAGGTGTAACTTAGTGATATAGAAAACGCGCAGCCCCTGATTAGTAACTAGTCAGGGGCTGCGCGTTTTTTATTGTCATATGTTCAGAATGAACAAACCATTGTCAATGTTAAAACCTGTGAAATGCATTTAGATCATTATTTATTTACAATGACCTCAAAAACAAAAAAGGTAACTGAATATGAATTTACGAGCATTGGTCCAAAAGGGGTTATTAGAAAGACTATACGCTTTGTGCTTATCGATCATAATTGCTATAATCTTTCATTTGGGGAAAAGGATAAGGATACAAACAAAATATCTGATACTGTTAATTCCAGAAACAACGACCATGAGATGATACTAGCAACAGTAGCAGCAGTCGTAGACGTTTTTACTTTGGATCATCCTTATTCATCTATATATGCAACAGGTAGTACTCCGTCAAGAACAAGGCTATATAGAATCTGTATCACCAAATACTGGAGTGACATTACTACGCAATTTACCATCCTGGGACTTCAAAATGACAAATGGCAAGGGTTCACGCAAAACCGTTCTTATAGTGCTTTTCTCGGTACAAGAAATCATTCAAAACAATAATTTTTAAACTCATCATTCATGGAAACAGTAATCTCAAAAAAACAAGAGACAAAAACTCGAAAGTCTGTTAAACACAATTGCTCATTGGATCGCCCGGTACGCCGTATGACGCTCAAAGAAGCATTACAAGATCCATTTACAAAGAAAAAGTATGAAGAGGCAAAAGCAACTTTAGCACGATGTCCTATCCCAGAAGAATTCCTACACAGAAAAAACATGAAAAAAGTTTCCAATAAATCTTCAAAATAAACATTCATGGAAAATGTAGCCTCAAAAAGAACTCGAAAATCATTAAGAAAAGCTGATATTATTGTCCCACGTGAACCGGGCATGACTCTTGAAGAACTATTCGTAAGACAAAAGCATGAAGATGCAGTTGCAACGTTGCCTAAATATCCTGTTCCTGAAGAATTATTACAACGGCTCAGAAATACCGCCAGGTACTAGAATTATCACGTTTAAAGCTATTATAAAAAAGGGATGCCACATTAAAACACGGCATCCCTTTTTTATAAAATATTAAATCCTAAATCCCTACAACTTCACAAACGTCTTCTGCACACGTTTCTGATGCACATTAAAACCAACAACATACACACCTGAAGGTAGTCTGCTCACATCCAGTACATTGTTATAAGAAGGCACTGTAAACTGCAATCCCGTAACCTTATTATAAACAATATACGTCCCCTTCCCTTTCGTCTTTAATTCAGGCAGATCAACCGTTAAAACGCCTTCCGTAGGATTTGGATAAACATTAACAGCCACATCGCTTTCTTTATCGAAGCCCATATTATCAAGAGACGTAAACGCAAGCGCCGCAGGACGGCTGCTTGAATCCTGTGTTGCTTCAAACCAGTTGATATTCCAGCCACCAGCGCTGGCAAAAATGCGTAAAGTCTGGTTACCTGCCGGCAGGTTTACATTAGCAGATAATGTTTGCCATGTTTGCCAACCACCGGTTGAAGGAATATTTACAGTAGCAAGTGTGGCGCTGCCCGTACGAAGCTGAAGCTGTCCACCGCCGGGGCTGGCTACCCTGAAGTTGAACTTATAGGCGCCTGCTGTCTGCACAGTTACTTTGTAATCCATCCAGTCATTCGCATCGATAAAACCAACGTTCTGTGAACCGTTTATATCGCCGGTACCTTCCAGTTGTATGCCGAACATGCTGCTATAGTCTTCAGCTTCCACACGGCCTGGCAATGCGAAGCCTGCCTGAGGATTATCATTGCTTACAAACGTCAGGTAGTTCATATTAAAACCGTCAGAATCCATCACGATACGTAATGTCTGCTTACCTGTAGTCAGTGCAGGCGTCATTACTGCTACTGTCTGGTATATCTGCCAGTTACCTGTGTTGGGTACGCTGATCGGACCAGAGATATTTTTACCATTCAGTTCTACGTGGAAGCTTTTCTGCGAATTTGGTGACGCTACGCGGGCCTGTAAAGTGTAAGTACCCGACTGTGTAACATTAACTGTATAGTTCTCCCATTCTCCGGCAGAGATACCTCCGATATCATATCCTCCTTCACCGCAACCTTCTACGTCCACTCCTTCTGTAGGCCGGTACTGACCGGAGTGATTGTTAGCGTCAAAGTCATTATAGGCGATATTCTGTCCGCCGAGATCATAGTCTTCCACTTCCACTTTACCAGGAAGATTGATAGGTGAGCCTTTGAACGGCGTAGTTCCCTGAATAGCGAAGATGACAGTTTTTGATCCGGTACCGCTGATGTTTGTTGCACTAAGATTTACACTGAAATTGCCGGCCTGGGTTGGTATGCCGGAAATAACTCCTGTGCTTGTATTGATGCTTAAACCGGCAGGTAAGCCTGTTGCAGCAAAGCTGGTCGGGTTAAACAACGCCCTCACTGTATCGGTTAGAGGAGTAACGATGACACCTCTGAGGGTGTCCGGATGTTGTATCACAGGATTGTTTACAGTGAAGTTCAGGTAATTGATATTAAAGCCACCGGCATCGATGATCACACGTAATACGTGTTTGCCTGTAGACAATACCGGCGTAACTACTGTTGCTGTACCCCAGGTCTGATACCCGGTAGTATTAGGCACTACAAATGCACCTGATATATTTACGCCATCCAGTTCTACGTGGAAAAGTCCGCCAACACCGGGAGCCGCTACTCTTGCCTGCAATGTATATGAGCCGGCAGCTGTAACATTCACTGTGTATTTAGCCCATTCCCCGGCAAGTGTGTAGCCCTGATCGTAGCTGCCTTCGGAACAGGCTTCAAGGTCCACACCTTCGGATGGTCTGAACAGTCCACCGTTATTAGTGCTATCCGCATCACTGTAGGCAACGCCCTGTCCGCCCTTATCATATTCTTCCGTCTCAATTTTGCCCGGTATTATAAGCGGAGTACCATTAAAAGGCAATTGCGCTGCTGGTATGTTAATAGTCAGCTGCAGATTTTTAAAAGCTGTACCATCGGCATTGCTGGCTGATATTACGACATTAAAAAGACCGGACGACAAAGACCTTCCACTGATCACACCTGTCTGGCTATTAATGTTAAGTCCCTCCGGCAAGCCGGTAGCATTATAACTTTGCGGGGAATTCGTTGCAGTGATACTATACTGAAAAGAAGCGCCTGCGGTAGTTGTAGCCGTTGTTCCACTGGTGATAACAGGTATCTGTGCACCTGCTGCAGTTGACGCTGATACTACATTAGAAAAGCTGGAGCTACCGATAGAGATCGTTGCAGACACCCGGTAATAGTAACGGGTAGTAGCGGTCAGTCCTGTGTTCTGGTAGCTGGTCGTATTGGCAGGTACAGTAGCAAGATCAGTCCAGGTAAGGCTATCAGTACTACGCTGGATCTTAAAATTTGTTTCATTGGTCCTGTCGGTCCAGTTCAGATTGATCTGATTTTTTGAAATAACAGCCGCTGTCAGATTAGCTGGTGCCGCCAGCTCAGTGGCTATTACTTCTGCAATACGACGGGCGCCTGTGGCATTAGGATGGATGCCATCACTCTGATACCAGTCAGGATGATTCTGTAACGGTGTATTGAGGTCGATCAGGCGCACATTCTTCTGTGCAGCGATGATCCTTATCAGTGGGATCATTTCATTCGAAATGATCTCGTTACTTAAGTCGAAATTGCTGGAGTACGCAGGCACCGGCAAGCAGATATAGATAACCGGATGCGAAGGCAATGAACGGAAAGTGTCAATCAGTTTGCTGTAGTCCGCAATGAAGTCCGCCTTAAAGGCCCAGTTATAAGGTTTACTGTCATTTGAACCCAGTTCAATGGTCACTATGTTCGGACTGGAAGCCAGGGCACGCGGATAATTCGGCCGTTCTACATAGGGAAAATCTGCTCTTTCAATCAAAGTGGAGCCGCTCTCTCCAAAGTTGCTCACGTTAAAGCCACTCCCAAGAATAAGCCCTAACTGGCTCGGATATGCCTCTGAAGGCGCTACACCATACCCCGCCGCAACACTGGCGCCCAGGCAGGATACCCTGGTCTGTGCAAAGCTGGCAGCCGGCAATAAAAAAATAATGGCAGTAATAAGTATTACGCCCAGACGTCGTTGGTTTAAATGTCTTAACATTCTGAAGGATTGAGATTTGTAATGGTTAAATGATTCGGGTTATGAAATAAAAAAAGCACTCTCTATCTGAAATAGCTAATTCCAGTACTACTTACATAAACAACTGACTGATTGCAGGTATAGCGGGTTTCACTGTTCTCAAACACGGTTTCCGATATGGCGAGCTCTAAATTAGGAATATAATCCGTTATTTAATAAAGGGGGCAAAAAAACATATTGAAATAATCATACAAAAAGAAGGCGTCCCGTTGAAGAGACGCCTTTCGCTTTATTTAACAATAACAGTATCTATCTGATAATCATTTTCTCCGGAGACAAATTTCAGGTAATAAGTACCGGGTGTTTTTTCTGTGAAGTTGTAAGCCGCTTTCCTTTCAGGAATATCCATCGTACACATACATCCTTTATATACTGCCTCTACAGTGATGGTACGTGTATTACCGCTTTTCTTTTCATTAAACTTATGAAACTGTCCGCAGCCATTATTTACATTAAAATAAACAGTGGTGGCGCCATCTGTACCGGATGATGCTTTGTCGATCCTGGATACATTGACTTTCTCATACTTTACGCAATCCTGCGCAGGTGCATTCTTCTTGCTACATCCAACCATAGCGAATACCGCCAGGGCAATGAAGGTTAGTGGTTTTCTCATGAAAATTTAATTTAAGCCTCTCTCCTGTTATGAAAAGAGAACTGTAACATTAACGCACAACATATACATTTGGTTACAGCTCACTTAAAAATTTAACCTTTATTGCTCCTCGTCTTTATTCCGAAATACTTATTCTTTTACTATTTTGTTTTCCCAAATGACCCATGATATGAAAAATCTGTTTTGTGCACTCTTTTTATCAATAATAGCTATGCAGGCCTTCGCGCAGACCCAGGAAAAGGACATTATCCATTTATGGCCGGGGGCAGTACCCGGAGAGACCGGTCCTAAAAAAGCGGCTGTTCCGACTTCAGATACCAGCAAAGGAGTCGTGCGCCTTACGGATGTTACAGATCCCCTCATGCAGGTCTTTACACCCGAAAAGGGCAAAGCGAATGGAGCGGCTGTAGTTGTATGCCCCGGCGGCGGCTACCAGATCCTTGCCATTAACCTCGAAGGTTATGAAATAGCCCGCTGGCTCAATGAACAGGGATATACGGCCTTTGTGCTGCAGTACCGCGTGCCACAGAAGCAGGAAGGCGCGTTACAGGACGTACAGCGCGCTATCCGCATCGTTCGAAGCAAGGCAGCAGCATGGCAGCTGAACCCCGAAAAGATCGGCGTACTGGGCTTCTCTGCAGGAGGCAGTCTGAGTGCCAGGGCCAGCACACTGTACAACAAGCGTACTTATACTCCTGTTGACGCCAGCGACAGCAGCTCCGCCCGTCCTGATTTTGCCCTGCTGATTTACCCTGCCTATCTTGACCAGGGCGCCAATCACAGTATTACACCCGAACTACAGATAAACGAACATACTCCCCGTACTTTCCTGTTTGCCACCGCGGACGATCCTTATGCCAATAGCGCCCTGGTGATGGCTGGCGCACTCAGAGACGCTAAAGTGCTCGTGGAACTGCACCTCTATGCCAAAGGAGGACATGGATACGGACTGAGGCCTGGAAATAAAGCCGCATTGGCCTGGATTGCCCTGGCCTCGAGATGGTTGGAGCGGAACGTAGCGGAAAAATGATCATTATCAGGCCAACGGTTGACCACCATCATATGACGGTATACTCCCGGGAAGGAATTTTACAGTCCATAAAGTATATTTACGGCACATTCTGTTCACGGTAAGTATATGATATGAAGACGTGGTTCAACAAGCTGATGACAATGTTCTCTGGTAACAGTATCTATAAGAAGGAATATAACAAGGAATTGCAGCGCTTCGAAGCGCTGTTCAATTATGCCAGTATTGGTATACTTGTTACCAATCAGCAGGGCCAGATCGTACTGATCAATGATTTTGCACTCAGGCAATTCGGCTATGAACGGGAAGAACTGGTAGGAGGATACGTTGAACAACTATTGCCGCAGCAATTTCGTAACCGGCATGTCGGTCATCGTAACCATTATAACCATCATCCACAGAGCCGTCCTATGGGAATTGGCCTCGACCTGTTCGCTGTCAGAAAGGACGGTACAGAGTTCCCTGTGGAGATCAGCCTCAGTCAATATGAGCATGAAGAAGGCTCCTTCGTGATCGCCTATATCAATAATATTACAGAGAGAAAGAAAGCGGAAGAGAAGATCGAGCGACTCAACAATGAACTGGAAAATAAGATCAGCGAACGTACGCAACAGCTGACCAATGCACTCGAACAACTGGAACACTCCAAACAGGAGGTCATGACCGCGCTCGATAAAGAAAAAGAACTCAGCGAACTGAAATCACGTTTTGTATCGATGGCGTCTCATGAGTTCCGGACACCGCTCAGTACTATCCTTTCTTCCGCCTTCCTGGTCAATCAATATACCACGGAGGCCGACCAGGCGAAACGCAGTAAACATATCCAGCGCATCATTTCTTCCGTTACCTTACTCACGGAAGTACTCAATGATTTTCTTTCCGTCGGTAAAATAGAAGAAGGTGGCGTACAGGTGCGCAGCAGCACATTTGATATTGAACAACATATCAATAGTACGATACAGGAATTGCAGGATATCGTCCGGGAAGGACAACAGATCGTCTACGAACATCAGGGACCTGCTTCCGTACACCTCGACCCTTCCCTGTTAAAGCACATCCTGCTAAATTTGCTGGGAAACGCGATCAAATTCTCTGGGACACATACTGTTATAAAGGTGCATACTGAACATACAGGAAATGGTGTAATATTGAAGGTCAGAGATGCCGGTATCGGTATCTCACAGGAGGACCAGCAGCACCTGTTTGAACGTTTTTTCAGAGGCGCCAACGTAAGCAATATCCAGGGAACAGGTCTTGGCTTACATATTGTAAGCAGATATGCAGAATTGATGAATGGAAATATTCGCTGCGAAAGTGTACTGAATGAAGGCACCACCTTTGTTGTTACATTCCAACAGTTGTAGGCTATAAGCTATAAATAAAAATGATAATGAAAACCATCCTGCTGATAGAAGATAATGACGATATTCGCGATAACACCGCCGAGATCCTGGAGCTGGCCAATTATAAAGTCATTACGGCCGAAAATGGGAAAACGGGAGTGGAAATGGCGCTGGAACATCAGCCGGACCTGATCGTATGCGATATTATGATGCCTGTGCTGGATGGATACGGGGTATTACATTTACTACAGAAACACCCACAGGTGGAGGATACTCCCTTCATCTTCCTTACCGCTAAAAGTGAGCGGGGAGATTTCCGGAAAGGTATGGAAATGGGTGCCGATGATTATATTACAAAACCTTTCAGCGGCACTGATCTGCTGAATGCCGTTGAAAGCCGGTTAAAAAAATCAGAACTTAAAAAACAGGTACTACCTGCAGATATGGAAGGAATACAACAACTGCTGTTAACAGCTACAGGCGCTAATCCTCTGAAGAAATTAATGGAAGAGGGTAATACAGACAGGTATAAAAAGAAACAACTGATCTACCAGGAAGGTAATAGACCTACCAGCCTTTATTATATTGAAAAAGGCCGCGTTAAAACATACAAGGTCAATAACGACGGTAAAGAGCTGGCGGTGAACCTGTACAGTGCAGGCGAATTCCTGGGGTATGTGGCCTTACTTGAAGGAAGCAATTACCACGAGAATGCAGAAGCACTGGAAGCCTGTGAACTGACCGCTATTCCCCGTGAAGACTTCGAAACGCTGATCAACAATAACCGCGAAGTAGCCCAACAGTTTATCCGCCTGCTGGCTAAAAATATCACGGAGAAAGAACAACAACTTTTACACCTCGCTTATAGTTCCCTACGCAAAAAAGTAGCAGAGGCGCTGCTCTTTCTCAAAAAGAAATACCACCACGTCACTGACCAGCCTTTTTCAATAGATATTTCCAGGGAAAACCTTGCCACCATTGCAGGTACCGCCACTGAATCCATGATACGCACACTCGGCGATTTCCGCGATGAGAAACTACTGGAAATAAAACAAGGCGTTATTACCATCCTTAATGAACAGAAACTCGCGAACCTCGTCAATTGATGATAAAAATCAGTTTTCACACTGATGCAGGTCCTGTGTAGCAGGCACCCAACTATCTACCTTTATATAAGATAAGATAGTTTTGTAAATGGAAGGTCTGCTAAATGAATTAACAACGTTCAGAAAACAACTGGCGGTGCTGGAGAACCGCAACATCGCGCTAAAAACACAGCTTGCACATATATTGCAATATCATTTCGATCGCTCACTGCTGGACAGGCTGGAATATTTTCATACGGCATTCCTCCAGCTGGATACCCGCTTTGAAGCACTAAAGAGTGAGCTGGCCTTACACCAGGCCTGGCTGAATGAACCCGATATCAATGCCATTAATTACGATAATATCCGCGCGCATCAGCTACACATATGGAGTAAACTGAACACCATGGAATCAGATGTAAAGAAGCTGATCTCTATCTTCAGTAATTATTTACAGGAGCACTTCCCTGATGTTGCAAAAGACATGATATAAGTTGCGACATGTTTATACTATACTTTAAACGCTCTTATAAAATACTTTAAATGATTTAAAAATTTATCCTATATTGGAGAAGCGTTAAATCCTATGTCACGAAAACTGTTATTAGACATTCTTTCTGCCTTATTGGTATTCCTTTTCGTTTACACCAGTATAAGCAAGTTGCTGGATTATGATACTTTCCGAAGACAACTGGGACAATCGCCATTTATTACCTTATATGCTCCTGTAATAGTATGGGCGTTACCCATAGGGGAAATAATTATTGCGGGCTTTCTTTTATATCCCCGTACACGGCTGATAGGCTTTTACCTGTCATTCTTCCTGCTCAGCCTTTTCACGTTTTACCTGGTAGCTATGTTGCGGCTTAGTTACTTTATTCCATGTTCCTGCGGAGGCGTATTACAGCATCTTTCCTGGAACGCACACATTGTTTTTAATATAGTCTTTGTCATATTATCAACTATTGGGGTACTGATGCAGGACAGACACACACCTGCACAATAAACTCTCTTATTTCTGAAACAAACGGCAATAATAAAGGGGGAGCCGAAAACCTGCAGAACAGAGTAGGCGAGTATTATATTCAATAAAACACACCATGAAAAAGACACTATCTTTAGCGTTTTTCGCTGCCCTGTGCGCAGCAGGAAGTGCTTTTGCGGGGAAAATGAAAGCGGACACGCAATGGATGCTCAATGACGACACCATTGTAACCGGTACCAGTACTACCGTTAAAATCCTTTACTGCCCGGGACCAAACAACGTTCAATGTGCAGTAAGCCTTGATGGTAACGTCACTATCATCAGAAAAACCTGATCAATTGTTTCAGCAGAAAGCCTTGTATACAAGGCTTTCTGTTATGCTTTCAACTATTATGAGAAAACGAATCTATTACCTGTCGTCCCTATTACTCGCGGCATTCCTGATCATTGTTACACTCGTTTACACTGCACCTTCGCCTAACCAACAGGCAAACGGGTTCAGACGACAGTATCTGCAAACAACTGCTCTTACTCCTTACATCACGATACCTACTCATGATGAGATCCTGGATATTGCAGGAGTAGCTGACAGCATTTTTTATTTCTCCACTAATGATCCTGCTACCCTGCTTTCTACGTCCCTTGAACCGGGCGCACCAATAGATACTTTTAAGATCTCATTGCGGCAATCTTTAAAAGACTCTATGGACACTTACTTTTTTACTGAGGTAAATAACAAGGATTTCTTTGTATACGGCTATAACATCCCGGCTATCAGCAGAACAAGCAGGACCATCGATACTACAGCGGGAGCATATGCTACTTTTATTGCTGGCGGATTTTCTCAGGCACATGTTTTACGCGATGGTAAACATATTATGCTGCGCAAGCTGGACCTGGAAGAAAAAGACCAGCTGTTCACACGTGTTACACTGGACGGTGACAGTGCTCTCACTGAAAAAGGATTGTCCACGTTATATCGTGACGGTGGAATGAGCACAGATGGCTCGCTGAACTACGACAGAACTAGTGGCTTGTTCACATATGTTCATTATTACAGCAACAGGTATTTCACATTTGACAGTGCCCTGCATCTGATCAGTGAAGGCGCTACAATCGATACTTTTACAGTATCCAGGTTTAGTATTTCCACTACAATGGCCAACAAAAATGTTTATATGAACCAGGGACCGGACCAGATGGTGAATGGTTTCAGCTGCGTGCATAACAGCACCTTGTTCGTACAGGCGAAGTTAAAAGCCGATAATGATGATGAACAATTATTTCAGGAACGTTGTGTAATAGATCAATACGATCTTCGTACGAACAAATATAAGGGTAGTATTTATCTCGATATTCCCGCGAGAACAAAGATCAATCAGTTATTCGTTCACGGAGATAAGTTAGTGATACATTGTACCGACAATGTTTACGGCATAAAGATCCGTTACTGATATCCATCATTCTGTGTCAGATTTGGGTTCCTGTTCCGCTCTTCCTGCGGAATAGGATACCATGCTGCAGTCCGCTTCCATCCCGGCTTCAAAGCTTTTATCACTTCATCCAGCCGGCCGGTACGATGCAGGCTAAACCAGCGGTCGCCCCATTCAGTAAATAATTCCGTACGTCTCTCCCGCTCTACCAGCGTCAGCGCGGAATCTCTGATCACAGTGTCCGACAATGGCTGTAGCCCGGCCCTTATACGTATTACATTCAGATCATTAATAGCGTCGCGGGGATTGTTCAAATGCGCAAATGCTTCCGCACGGATGAGATATTGTTCTTCTATCCGCAGTACCATCAGGTATTCCTCTGTTCCTGGTGCCGCCGCAGTCCTGTTCCGGTACTTATAAGAATTGTAGTAAGTCTCTCCGCCATATGTGAAGGCCCGCATCCAGCTATCCTTTCTCTTATCTGACGCCTCGAACGACTGCATAAAATCTCCCGTGAAAGGATAGAAAGAAAAACTACCATTTGCAGGCAGAAATGTTTGTCCCGGATAAGTATAACCTTCGCTTCTCCAGATCTGCAGGATAGCGGGACGGCTATTACGCAGGAATACACTATCAGGCGAAATAAGCGGCGTATAAACACCTGAATTGATCACCAGGGAAGATTGCACGATAGCATCTTCCCATTTGCCCTGTTGCAGATATACCCTGGCCAGTAGCGCGGTAGCCGCCCACCTGTTGGCTCTTACCTTTTCTCCTGTACTATAATAAAACGGTAATAGCTGGGATGCATAATTAAGATCAGAAATGATCTGTTTATAAACTGAGTCAACCGCTGTACGGGGCGCAAGCGCAGTATGATTGAGATCTGTGGTAGTAAGCAACGGTACATCTCCCCAGCAGTTAACGAGATAGTAATAACAGAAAGCACGCAGGAATTTTGCCTCTCCTTTCAGTTGACGGGCTTTTACAGTAGATAATCCGGTAGACGTAGCCAGTCCTTCCAACATCGCATTCGCCCCATAGATAACTTTGTAGATCTCCCGCCAGGAAGATAAAAGTGGTGCATCAGTAGGCACGATCGCGTTATTTACATAGCGGAGATAATTACCGTTGATAGTAGTCAGTTCATCAGCCGTCATTCCATTGATCACAGGTAACAGATTACCGGCAAAATAACCGGCAAGTGTGTAGTAGAGATCTGCTACGGCTGCATCCGCAAGCGCGTCGTTATTGTAGACCGTTTCTGCAGGTATTTCATCGGATGGCGCATCCACTGTGATCAAGCTTTTACAGGACATGAGCAGCAGCAGGATAAGAATAAAATGGTATATGCGATAATGTGGCATTTCTAAAGCAGCTTAAAGCGTTAACTGAATACCGCTGGTAATTACTCTTAATGATGGTATAACGATCTGGGTTTCCGGATCAGCACCTTTATATCCCGTCATAGTCAGTAAATTCTGTCCCTGCAGATAGATCTTACACAGCTGCAGATGCAGTTTCTTCAATACCGGCGCAGGCATGGTATAGGCGACCATCACATTCTTCAGTCGCAAATAAGAAGCATCGTCATAAACAGCATTAGATAACAGCAGAGACGCGTTCAGATCATAGGCTACATTACCAGCTGTAGCAGTAGCGCGCGGCACGTCCGTGATATCGCCGGGCTTACGCCAGCGTTCCAGGCTTTCGGTTAGCTGGTTAGCAAAGTCGCCCGGTTTGATCGCTACCGTTACCCCTCTCTGTTTGATAAATTGCCAGAAAAAGCCGAGGCTGATATTCCTGTAACTGAGATCATTCTGTATACCGCCGTAATATGCAGGGTCCATATTGGCGACCGTCACAAAATCATTAATGCTGGATAGCCGGCCGTCATGATTGATATCTTCAAACTGCGCCAGCCCTGTTTGCGGATCAACACCTGTAAAATGATAACCTCTTACGATGTTCAGTGATTGTCCCAGTACGTAGGAATTCGCATAGGACGATACGGGCAGATCATGAAATTTCTTCAGCTTATTAGTGAAGAAAGAAATATTAGCCCTGGTGGTCCAGGTAAAATCGCTTTTATCAAAATTGTTGCTCTGTACTTCAAACTCCCAACCAGTATTTTCCACGAGCGCGGGTAAGTTAGCCTGATAACTCGTAAATCCTGTCATGCCCGGCAACTGGTATCCTACCAGCTGATTACTGCTGCGGTTACAATATTTGGCGGCGGAGAAGAACAGGCGTTCCTGTAAGAACCCTAACTCTATGGCTGCTTCCATTTTACGGTTCTCTTCCCAGCTATACCTGTTATTGGCAATGCGCAGAGAACTCAGGGTGTTGCTGCCCTGGTAATTGCCATTACTACCATAATTCCTCATGTATTGATAGTCCGTTATCTGGTCATTGCCGGTGATGCCGCCACTCGCACGTAGCTTACCATGACTCAGCCAGGACAGTTTTTTCATAAATGGTTCCTGTGTAAAGATCCAGCCAAGTCCGACGGAGCCAAAATCACCAAATTGCCGCCCCGGCCCGAAACGGGAAGAACCATCTCTTCTGTAACTGACATTGACCAGGTACTTGCTTTGCCAGTCGTAGGTAACACGTGTGAAGAAGGAAATATATCTGTACAGCGAATAATTATCCGGTTTACGGATGATCGTATCGGCCTGATTAAGGTCTTTCATATCCGTTTCACTGACATAGCCTTGTCCTGATGCCAAAGTACCATTCCTTGATGTTTGTTGCCAGGTACCGCCTACCAATGCATGCAAACTTCCGTTTGCGATACGCAGCTTGTAATCGGCCTGCGGCTCTACGATGAAAGATTGCCGCTTATTTTCTGCCGTACGTATAAAACTGGTAGGTGCATTATTAGGATGCTGTGATGATTGTGGAAATGAGAAGAACTGCTTCATACGGATATCCGCCAGTCCCAGGCTGGTCTTCAGTTGCAGCCCTGGCAATAATCTGTATCGCAGCACGGCATTACTCAGCAGGTTTGTCGTATTACTGTTGGACTGCCGCCGGAAATAAGCCACTGGGTTGTCAAAGGATGATCCCCAAAACAGACGTCCTACAGAGTCGTACAACGGATAATTAGGCGGCAGGCTATTAAAAAGAGAAATGTCATTAGCAATGCTTTTATTCTTGTCGGCCACAAAACTTCCTGTCAGATTCACCTCCAGCCGTTGCTCCGGGTGATGATGCTGTAAGCTTACGTGAACCCCTCCCCTGTTATATCCCAGGTCGGCAGGTAATACAGTGCCTTCATGATAAAAACTTCCGCCAACAAGAAAAGTGTTGTAGTTATTTCCTCCCGAGAAACTCGCCTGTGCATTAGTAACAGGCGCAGTTCCCCCCGTTAGTTTCTTAAACCAGTTGATGTTCTGTGTAGTATCCCACAATAGCAGATCGGGCGCTCCTGCAGCTGTCGGCGCTATCCCATCATTAGCGAACCCCTCCCTCCTGATCGCCAGGTAGTCTTTAATACCGAGCATGGACACATTACCCGCTGTCTTACCGATACCTGTCCGTACGTTCACATCCAGTTTTGCCCTGCCGGGCTTACCTTTTCTTGTAGTGATCAGCACTACGCCATTAGCGCCTCTCGATCCATAAATAGCTGTTGCATCCGCATCTTTCAGGATGTCGATACTTTCTATATCTGCCGGATTGATGCTGTTAAATGGACTGATCCTTCCTGCTGCGCCATACAGGTCTTCTGTATTGTTTAAGGGAGTAATATCAAACGGTACCCCGTCAATTATAAACAGCGGATCATTACCTGCCGCGATAGAATTACGTCCCCTGATGTAAAGCTTGATCTCAGCGCCCGGCAGTCCGTTCGTACCGGTAACCTGTACACCGGGCACCTGTCCTTGTAAGGCAGATAGTGCGTTAGCTACCGGCTGTGCCGACAGCTCTTCTGCCGTTATCCTGCTCACTGCGCCTGTCAGTAACCGGCGGCTGCTTGAACCATATCCGATCACTACTGTTGCATCCAGGGTATTGACGGCCTCTTTCAGGTGTATCTCGTGTAAGCGTGTGCCCTGCAGTGTTGTATCGACAGCGGCATAACCCAGGGAAGATATGCGCAATATAGCAGGTGCAGCGACATGGAACAATTCAAATTCGCCGTCATTCCCGGTAGTAACTCCACGGGACGTACCTCTTATAACAATAGTAGCACCGGGAACCGGCTGATTATTTACGTCTGTAATACGCCCTCTTACCGTCACCCGTAATGTATCTTCTTTAATCTCAGGAAGATTAGTTGTTGCCGCCATTTGCAGGAATATCCTCTTTCCCTGTTTCAGCCAGCTGATATTCCTGTTCCTCAGTACATGCCCCAGTACATCTTCCCATCTGGCATTTTTATAGTATAGGGTTACTTTCTCTTTGCCATCAATGATGGCATTATCAAATACAAAATAATAACCCGTTTGCCGGGCAATATTTTTAAAAACGCTGTTCAGGGGAATGTTCTTTCCGGTAATAGTGATCCGCGAGCTATCAGTAGTTGCCTGGGCTACAATTTGGGTAACCGGAAGCAACAGACAGCACAGCATTAATAGTATCTTGATCGCCTTACAAACATGCTTTACCATTTCTTTAATTTATGGTACGTATATCATAGTTGGCTTTCTAACAAAATGTGGCTTTATTTTGATCTAAGATATATCTTATCATCCGTAATACGATAGGTTATACCGGATGTTTTATCAAGGCTTTCCAGGAAATCCGTCACAGGTTGGTTCCGCTCTATTACACCAGTGAGCATTTTATTGGCCAGCAGCGGATCTTCAAACAGTAATTGCTTTCCGTACCAATGAAAAAGTACGGCGTCCAGGGTTCCCAGCGGCTTATTATAATATGCATATTCTCCTTTACGCCACGCCAGTGTGATAGTTTCATCAAAATTGCTAAGTTGCTGGCTGTAACCTTTCCGGTAAACGGATTCCATTCCAGGTTTCAGGATAACACTTTCACTTTCTTTAGCGTCTGTCATAACGCTGCCGGATACCAGGGAAGTCACCACCAGGGAATCCGAATAAGCATTGATGTTGAACGAAGTACCTAATACTTTAACAGATGTTTCGGCCGTATGTACGATAAATGGCTGGCTTGCATTGGTGGCTATATCAAAATAGGCTTCCCCGTCAAGATAGACTTCCCGGGTTTTGCCATCGAATGAAAAAGGGAAGCGCAAACTTGAAAATGCGTTCAGATGGACAATAGACCCATCGGATAATACGACCTTGTAGTCTTTTCCGGTGGGTACAAAAAGCGTATTCCAGCCTTTCTGCAATTGCCCTGCAGTAAATGTAAGCGAGCCGGCTCCCGGGTGTAAGAGAGCGGCTTTTGTATGAATGTCCGTGCCAGCGTTGCCAGACAGCCGGATGGTATCTCCGTTATCCAGCAATAATTTCATATCTCCCCATACTGGAATTCCGTCCGTATGCA
Organism: Chitinophaga sp. S165; assembly: GCF_003182155.1. Taxonomy (GTDB): domain Bacteria; phylum Bacteroidota; class Bacteroidia; order Chitinophagales; family Chitinophagaceae; genus Chitinophaga. The sequence goes on along the minus strand of NZ_QGTG01000003.1, from coordinate 263,961 downwards.
ACGCCAGGGCATTATCATTATTAGTGGCGGATCTTCCTCCCAGCAACCAGTATCCGCTGGCAGCTATCAACAGGGTAACAGCGGCTGCCAGCCACCATTTGCTCCGTGGAGACTTTACGGTAGATATATCCTGCCTGCTGACCACCATTGTTTCTTTCCCTGTATTTGCTGACGGCTCAGGTCTCTTTTCCTGATCGGCATGTAACAGGGACAAAACACTGCTCCAGGCCCTTTCATTATGAAGATCGTTCATGAAATCGGGACCGGCTACATCACGCGCACCTTCCAGTTCCTCCAGGCAACGGCGCACGTTAGGATCCTCCCGGGCAGCCTGCTCAAGGTACTGGTTGTCTTCGTCGCTGATATCGCCACTCAACTTTTCCAGTATTAACTGAAAGATATGTTCCTCATTGTAACTCATGTGGGAAAAACATAGTTCTTACTCATTACGGGCTATAGGCTTTCGTTGGCAGTTATGGTCTTATCTCAAACATCAGGGCTTTCAGGACTGCTTTGCATGTGCTTTTCAATACCTTAATACCTTTTTTCAGTATAGACGATAAGTATTGCGGATATCTTTTGTCTGATAACATTGATAAACTGATACCTCCTCCATTTCTCTCCAACGTCAGCAGTCTCTTATATTGCGTCAGGAACCCGGGTAAAGGTAATACAACCTGCTGCATCAGTAAGAACCCCGGATCATTCGATAACCGGTTATTGGACTGCCCCTTCTTCAGAATATTTACACAACTGTTATGAACCATCCTGTAAAAATATCCTCCAACCGAATGTTCTATTTCCAAATATAACTTCTCCTCCCAAACCTGCACAAAAACGTGTCGCACCAGCTGTTCTGCTTCTTCCATGTTGTTCAACATCATACGCGCTTTTAAGCAGAGGGGCTTATAATATTTCATGAAGAAGTATTGATAAGCTTTTATCTCGCCGTCTCTAAGCGCAAAAAGCATTGCCGAATCATCCATGTGCCGCATACGAGTTGTTTTGGGATATGTGTTAACAGTTGTTAACGTAAATATCCGTTTTCCCGAAGCGCAAAAGCGTTAATTACATGTTAACACGTATATATTACACTTTCATTCACAGGTGGAAGATACTTAATATTTGGTTCATTACATATGGAATTCATTTTTCAGAAGATCCAGTAATACATCCTGGTCTATCGGCTTGGGCACATAGGCAGCCGCTCCTGCAGCCAGGCACTTTTCCTTGTCGCCCACCATTGCCTGTGCTGTTACGGCAATAACAGGAATATGGTCCAGGGAGGGGTTTTCCCTGAGCCGGGCAATCGCCTCATAACCATCCATTTCCGGCATCATCATATCCATGAGGACCACGCCGATATCAGATTGTTCGGTCAGCAATTGCAGACCGGTTTGCGCATCGGTCGCCGTCATACATTCAAAACCCTTCGCCTTCAACACCATGCGCAATGCATAGATATTCCTGTTATCGTCGTCAATGATCAGCACTTTTTTAGCGGAAGATCCCATCGCTTTATGTTCTTGGTCTTATTAAATGCTTAACTTCTGTTATTATCATACAGCCACACACGTAATAACGACACCAGCTGGTCTATATCCACCGGTTTGGAGATATAGTCCGACGCCCCAGCCTTAATACATTTCTCCCTGTCTCCCAGCATCGTTTTCGCCGTCACCGCCAGTATAGGCAGATACTTATGTTTAGGCGTATCCCTGATCAGTTTAATGGTCTCATAACCATCCATTTCCGGCATCATCATATCCATCAGCACAATATCCACCTTCGGATTATTTTCCAGCTGCTGGAACGCTTCCTTGCCATCCAGTGCCGATATGATATTCATTTTATGCTGTTCCAGCGCCTTCGTGAGGGAGAAGATGTTACGTACATCGTCATCCGCTATCAGCACCGTTTTGCCCTGCAATACTTCTTTCAGCGGCGCCTGTTGTTTACGGGCCGGTTTGTTGTCTGCTTTTTCCTCTACCAGGTGCAGGAACAACGCTACTTCATCCAGCATACGCTGATAGGAATGCGCCGTCTTGATCACAATGGAATCGGCATACTGACGGATGCGGTTCTCCTCGGCACGGGAAAGGTTCTTTCCTGTAAAGATGATGATCGGCAGATCTTCCAATCCCGGATTACTCTTCACGGTTTCCAGTGTCTCATACGCATGCTGGTCGGGCACACCCATATCCAGGATCACACAATTCACGTCTTTCTTTTGCAAGGCCGTTACACTGCTGCCGATGTTACCGGTGATCTCCGTACTGACATGGAAGTTTTCCAGGAAGTAAGCCAGCGCCTGCGCATGTTTGGCATTCTCCTCTACGATCAGTACTTTCTTCGGGCTCCTGGTTAAAGCCTCTTCCAATTGCTGAAAGATCCTCGGCATCTGGTCAAGTGCCAGCGGCTTATTGATAAAGTCTACCGCTCCCTTTTGCAAGCTTTCGCGCTTCGCTTCCAGCGAAGAAATAATATGCACCGGAATAGGACGGGTTGCCGGATTCGATTTAAGCGCGTCCATCACCTGCCAGCCGCTCTGCACCGGCAATACAATATCCAGCAGGATCGCCACCGGTTTGTAACGCTGCGCCATTTCAATTCCCTGGTCGCCACGTACCGCTACTATTCCTTTGTAACCACGCTTACGTGTAAACTCAAGCAGCGTCGCCGCGTATTTTGTATCATCCTCCACAATGAGGATCACCTTATCATTTGCTTTCAGATCGTAGCGGTCGTCCGGGATCTCTTCCGGTATTTCCGTTGCTATATAATCATCGTTTTTGTCTCTTGATCTCAGTGCATCCTTCCACACTTCTTCCGCTTGTTGCTGAGTGGCCGGCGCAGCCTGTTCTTTTTCTTCCTGCGGTTGAACAGGGATCGTTACGATGAACTCACTACCATCTCCCGGCTCGCTCTCCAGACGGATCTCTCCCCCCAACAGTTTTGCCAGCTCCCGGCTAATGGACAATCCCAGTCCCGTTCCGCCATATTTACGCCTGGTAGAACCATCTGCCTGCTGAAAAGCTTCAAAGACGATCTGTTGTTTGTCTGCCGGTATACCTATACCCGTATCCTTCACGCTAAAGCGCACCATATCCGGCTGTTCAGGCACCGTTGCTACCTTCAGGGTCACCGATCCCCTCGCGGTGAATTTAAGGGCGTTGGATAACAGATTTTTGAGGATCTGTTCCAGCCGCATCTTATCCGTTTCTATCAATGCAGGCGCATCTGCCTGTATGTCCACATGTAACGCCAGGTCCTTTTCACGGGCAATGGGTGCGAATAAGCCCTCCATATCTGCACAGATCTCATGTACAGGCACGTGTGCAAACTCCAGGTCCATTTTGCCGGCTTCTATCTTGGAAAGGTCCAGGATCTCATCGATCAGGTTCAGCAACCCTTTGCCGGAGCTCTGGATCACCTGCGCCGATTCTACCTGGTCAGGGTTCAGGTTCTTATCATTGTTCTCCGCCATCAGCCTGCTGAGCAACAGGATAGAGTTCAGCGGCGTACGCAGTTCGTGCGACATATTCGCCAGGAACTCCGACTTATATTTCGTACTTACTTCCAGCTCTTCCGCCTTCTTCTGTATTTCCAGGTTACGTTCAACGATCACCTGGTTACGGTCTTCCAGCAGGCGGGAACGTTCTTCCAGTTCCTGGTTAGCCTGTTGCAATTCTTCCTGCTGTACGCGTAGTTCCTCTTCCGAAGCCTGGAGCTTCTGCGCCTGGGCTTCCAGCTCAGTATTGATGTTTTCCAGCTCACCATGCTGTACCTGCAACTCTTCCGATTGCGCTTGTGTCTCTTCCAGCAGTTCCTGTACCCTGCGACGGTTTTCTGACGTAGTAATGGCAATACCTACATTATGGCCTACGGCTTCCAGGAACGCCAGGTCGTTAGGAGTATATGGCACCAGGGAAGCGAATTCCATTACTCCTTTCACGTACCCTTCGTACAGTACAGGTACGGCTACAATATTGACCGGACGGATCTCTCCCGCCGCATAACTGATCGTAATGTGATCCGACGGAATATCTTTCAGCAACATGGTTTTGCCACTGGCGGCACACTGCCCTGCCAGTCCCTGTCCCACCCGGATCGTACGGCGGTTTTCAGCATGTACAAAGGCAAAACTGCCTGTCAGTTCCAGCGTATTATCGGCAGTAGCCAGATAGAGCACACCTACCTGACTGGACGTATATTCGGTAAGGAAATTAATAATGTGGCTGGTAAGGGTATTCACGTCCTTTTCGCCCACCATTCTGCTGTTCAGCCCTGCCACACCGGTCTGGTGCCAGTCCCTGTCGGCCAGCTGATTAAAGGACGTATCCAGGGATATGGCCATTTTGTTCAGTGAGAGGGACACAATGCCCAATCCGTCTTTCTCTTCATCATTCACACGAATACTATAGTCGCCCGCCGAGATCTTTTCAGCTATTCCCCTGATGATGTCTATACGCCTGCTGATCTCCCGGTCTTTATGCTCAAGTTCTCCCTGTAACTTTGTACGCTCATCATAATCGCGTTTCACACGGATATAGAAAACAGAAGTGATCAGCAAGGCTAACAATGCAGCTATCACGATAAGAATGGGCGTGTAACCCGCAATACGGTTCAGGTTCTGCGTACGGACCGACAGTAATTTCTTCTCGCGGTCTTCCATCCTGCCTACCAGTTCACGGGCATCCCTCATGATCGCACGTCCGCTTTGCAGGGTGTCAAAACTAATTGCCTGCCCCGTCTTCCGTGCAGTGATCGATTTCTCCAGTAAAGCCTGACGGCGTACCAGTAAGGATCGCAGCCTTTCTATTTCCTCCTGCTGTTCGGGATTGTCTCCTGTAAGTACCTTAATACTATTGATACTGGCGGCTATGCTATCAGCCGCGCCCAGGTAAGGTTCCAGGAAATCCTCATCTCCGGTAAGCAGATAACCCCGCTGGCCTGTTTCTGCATCTTTCATATAAGACAACGTGCTTTCCAGCTTGAGGATTACCGCATTGGTATGATCTACCCAATAAGCGCTTTGTAATAGATTACGGATACTAAAGAAGGAGGCAACGGAACTCACTACCAGTAATAACAGTGATAATCCAAATCCAATCAGCAGATTTCTTTTAAAAGTAGCTTTCATCCTCAATCGTTATCTTGTGATGTATCAGATAGCCGGATTAGCGGCATATTCATTCCATAGTTCTTCCAGTGTACTACCGGTCAGTTTTCTCCAGATCTCAGGTGTGTATTTTTTGCCACGCATTGCGGCATCCAGTTTCTTCACAAAATCTTTATTCTTGCTCTTTTCTACCCACACAAAGAAACGGGCGGTGATCCGATAGCTATTGGTATAGTGTTGCTTCGGGTTAAAAGCAGGTAAAGCCCATTTCGCGCCCGCATTATCTACACCAAAAACATACCGCACATAATCCGCAATACCTTCCGTTATCCATCCGGGTCCGGAACCATTAGGATACGCCTGTACGACGTGCATGGCCTCATGCGTAACCACATCTATATCACCGGGATGGGAACGGAACCAGGCCGGGTTGAAAACGATCACATCTCCGCTGGTAGCCGCCACACCGTCATAAGCAGGATCGATCACAAAACCTACTTTTTTAGCTGTCTTCCTGTTATACCGTGCAGCTTCCTGCGGATAGACCTTAAAAAAAGCTTCGATCAGCCGTCTTCCCACCGCTGTATCAAAATCGGCAGACTTATTCGTATACTCGAGCGTATAACCGTCCCGGGTGATCGTTTCCTGTTGCTGCTGTGCATACGTTAATGCCGGCAGCGTAAAAACGGACAGGCATAACATGCCCACAGTTCTTTTCAGACCTTTAATTGAGTAGACCATTAATTACGTGGTTGTTGTTCAAAACAATATAAATCAGGCACAAAATAATCAATATTGTTTCACTTAGTTCCCTCTTCTTCACCTGGCAGCAACTCGTCTATCTGCACGCCCAGCTGCCGTATACCCGTCTCCACTGGTTTTGTCTCCGGCAAAGTCTGCTTCAGCGCAGGGCCAAGATTGTACAATTTCCGTGCCTGTGGGATAAAGCGGCTTTCCATAGAAGCCACAGCATCATTATAATGACTAACAGCCATTTTCAGACTGCTTCCCATATTCGTGAAGTGTCTCACTAATACGTTAGTACGGTTATACAGCTCAATACCAGCATTCCTGATCTCCTCAATATTGGCTGCCACATGTAATTGCTGCCACACAAACCCTACCGTACGCAGTAAGGTGATCAGCGTGGTCGGCGTGGCAAATACTACCCGGTTACGAATACCTTCCTCTATCAATGCCGGTTCTGCCTGTAAGGCTGCCCCGAATGAAGATTCTATCTGCATGTACAGGATCACATAATCGGGCGAATCCTGCCACTGGCTCCAATATGCTTTGGCGCTGAGCTTCTTAAGGTGGTCCTTCACCGCTGCCGCGTGCTGGTTCAGTAATACCTTACGCTCTTCCTCGTCTTCTGTCTCAAACGCCCGCATATATGCGCTCAACGGCACTTTGGAATCTACCACGATCGTCTTCCCTTCCGGTAAACGGATGATCATATCAGGCCGCAGCACGCCTTCTTCCGAATTTACCGATACCTGTTCGCTGAAATCACAGTGTTCAGTCATGCCCGCAAACTCCACCACCCTGCGCAGGGCTATTTCTCCGTAACGGCCGCGTATGTGAGAGGTTTTCAGCGCGCTGACCAGACTATGGGTTTCCTTCTGCAGCTTTTCGGTACTTTGCTGTACGCCCAGGATGAATTGATTGATCTGACCATATTGCTGCTGGCGGTTACTTTCCAGCTGGCGCATATTTTCATCAAAACGGTGCAGGGTTTCGGACAATGGCTTCACCAGTGCATCAATAGCCTGCTGCCTTTTTTCCAGGTCGCCTTTTGCATCCGTCATCTGTGTTTCCAGGGTAGATTTTGCCAGGGCCACAAAAGAAGAATTGTTGTGCTTCAGTGCTTCGGCCGACAATGCATTAAAAGCATCCTTCAGCTTCTCGTTAGACTGGTCTATAAATTCCTGCTGTTCCCGCAGGCGGTTCTCCATTTCCCGGAAACGGGCCTCGCCGTTGCTTTCTATACGGATACTTTCCTCCTGCAATATCTGCAACCGGGTATTGAGTTCGTCTATAAGGGATTGTTTCACCTGCAGCTCCTGCCGTAAAGTACCGGCAGTCTGGTTAACGGCTGACAACTGTGTTTCCAGGATGGCATTGCCCGTCTTTAACTGGTGGCTTTTGCTGACAACCTTTATGACCGCTGCCAGGGCGGCACAAGCGATCAATGCGAAGATAATTACGATAAGATGGTCCATATTTGACCACAATGTTAATCCAAAACAATAATAATAAAATAAAAAAAGAAGGGAATTCCGTCCGGGGCAATAAAAGATATTTTTCAGCTTTTCGTCGATATTTACAGCTGTTCTGTCCTATTTGACGGCAGGCGGTTAAACCCCGACAGGGAAAGTATATCTAAACCCTGACAAACTTTTAATAGCATATTAATTATGATCTACCATGAATTCCGTATGTTTGCCCGCAAATTTTTTAGCCTGAATTGCGTGGCAACATACGTAATTCATTTTTGATCACTGTAATCGTCAAATAGTATCTATGAAAAAAGGATTATTACTGGCAGGAATATTAGCTGTTATGACCGGCACCGCAGCCAACGCACAACAACGTGTGAACTACGGGTTGAAGGCAGCTTTATTATTCTCCAAAATTAGCGGGGCAGGTCTGAAGGAAGGCTTTACTCCTGGATTCCAGGGTGGCGCATTCTTTGAGTTTAACCTGTCTAAAGACAAGAAATGGGGTGTCCAGCCGGAATTGCTTTTTACACAGACTTCAGCTAAAAAGTCAGCCGATTTCGCCAGCAAATATGTAACATACCACAACACCGACGCCAGGGACAAGGTAAAGATCAGCGCTGCTACTATTCCTTTACTGCTGCGTTATACACCTGTTAAGGCCGTTACGCTGAACCTCGGTGCACAGTATACTTACATGTACTTCATTGACGAGAACCTCCTGAAACAAAAAAGGGATGCGTTTAAGAAAAGCGATATAGGCGCTGTTGCAGGCGTACAGATAAATGTCGCTAACGTACGTTTCTTCGGCCGTTACGTTTTAGGTCTGACCAATATCAACGATATTCCGGCGCCTCAGAACGAATGGAAAACTCACCAGATCTCAATCGGAATGGGAGTAGCTTTCAGATAAGCTACTCTTTCATCATCCTGATCGTACCATATACCGGGCCTGCACTATTGTGTGGGCCCGCTTTCATTGTAACGGTAACCTGCTGTTTTCCTTTTGTCAGATTAGCCGGTATGGCATATACGATCTCATAGAATCTGCTCGCTTTATACTTATTGAGATCTTCTGTAGCGATCTTCTCTCCATCTACCAGGATATCGAATTTGCGATAACGGTTATCCATTCCCCAGTAATTGCACAACAATGAATTAGCGGCGTTCCCGTCTACTTTCATCGTGAACGACATAGCGCCTCCTTCTCCCGTAGCACGCCATTTACGGCCATGCTCCTCTCCGGTAGTGGCACTTTCACTGGTAAAATGATGGTCCCTCTCAGGCTGCATTTCCCCCATCCGTAACATGTCTACCGTACTGTTCTCGATCTGCTGTTGTCTTCTTTTTTCTGCGGCATACTTTTCCTGCTGCACCGCCCATGTCTGTGGCGTAAAGGCGTCCCAGTACACACTATAGTATTCCTTTTGTATGGTATTGAATGGCACCAGTGTTACGTCGTTAGGTTGCCCTGCTTGACGGGTATGGAATACCAGCGGCTTTTGCGCGTCAGCCTGCACCCAGGTGGAAGGGTCCTGCTTATCTGTTACCAGTACGGGAATTCCCGTTACCGGATCGGGTTCGGTATTGCCCAGCACTCCCGCCAATACTACAGGGCCATAGAACAATGCGACCCTTGAGGGATTGTCGGGCATTGCTTCGGTATAAATATTCATCGGCAGCGACAATACGACCTTATCACCATCTTTCCATGTACGGTCCAGCGTAATATAGCCGTCTGCTCCCGGTGTGACCGCTGACTGTACATCCCCGTTTACCGTCAGCTGCATTCCAGGCTGTACCCAACGCGGCTTACGCAGGCGCAACGGAAAACGGATAGCTTTCTTCGTGTTAATCGTAAATGCTATCTGGTCACTCGCAGGCAATGAAGAAGCCTGTTCCAGCGTAACTCCTTTCTGTTTCCAGTTAAGACGTGAAGGAATGAACAGGTTTACATACAGACTGCCGTCTGCCCCTTCGAAATAAATACTCTCCCCATACTTTACATGGTTCTCCATTCCCGAGCCTACACAACAGGTGAACGTATGGAAGGAATCACTGAATTCCTTACGGGTCCCCATTCTCAACGGTACGAAATAACACATCATACCATCCTGATGATTTTGCGAAGCCAGGATATGATTATAGAGCGCCCGCTCATAGAAGTCCATGTAATGCGCATCGGGCTGCAGGGAAAACAAATGCCTGGTCAGCTTCAGCATATTGTAGGTATTACAGGTCTCCATCGTATTGTCCGTGAGGAAGTCGTTCAGCTTGTCCTGCGGCCCCAGATACTCGTAGTTGCTGTTACCACCAGGCGCATAAGTATGATGTTTAGTTACCGTTTCCCAGAAGAAACCAGCTATCACACTGTCCCTTTTATCCTTTGTCAGTTCAAAACGGCGGATGCACCCAATTGCCTTAGGGACCTGTGTATTGGAATGTTTGCCTGGCAGCACGTCCAGCCGCTCTCCCAGCGAATCCAGTATACGCCTGTCATGGAAGCGCCAGGACATATCAAGATATTGTTTATCGGCCGTCAGCGCATATGTATTCACCAGTACTTCATTCATCCCGCCATATTCGCATAACAGCATTTTCTGCACCAGGGAATCCGGCAGATGGTTTACGATCGTGCCCGTCCAGTCGGCCATTTTCTTTTCGATGATCAGGGCCTGTTTATTATCGCAGTACAGGTAGGCGTCCAGCAGGCCTGCCATGATCTTGTGCACGGTATACCAGGGCGACCATGCGCCGTTCAGGTCAAATCCGCGGGAGCGGATCTTACCGGCAGCCACCTGTGTCCACATGGTATCTTCTCCCGGAATGGCGCCCAGGTAACCCGTCTTACGACTCACCTGGCATTCCTGCAGTTCACCAACGATGTAATTCACCCTGTCCAGGAAACGTTTGTCGCCCGTAGCCGCATATTGCATAGCACAGGCTGACAGATAGTGTCCCAGCGTATGACCAGCCAGTCCGGAAGACTCCCATCCGCCATAACGCTTTCCTTTTGCCTTCAACCCGGCATGTTCCCTGAAATCCGCCAGCAACCTGTCTGGCTCTACTACCAGCAGATAACGCATATCGGCTTCCATCGCCTCTCTAAAAGGCCCTGCCGTTACTGTTACGTCCTGCAGGTCGAACGTATAGGCATTCAATGGCACACGGGTCGCTATCTTCATCTTTCCCTTTTCCCTACCCGGTGAATAGGATTGCGCTACCGCGGATAGCTGTACAGCCAGTAAAGCCGATAAAATGAATATCTTTCTCATCTCGTGAAATTTAGAACTTGTAAAAATGCCAATCAGCTTTAAAGTCCTTTCCGATCATTTTGTTGGTCAGGATCGCCCGCACCATTTCCACCGGTAATGAGTTTTCTTTCATCACGGCATCGTGGTACTGTTGGTAAGTCATTTTCCCGCCGTCTACCAGCTCTTTTTTCAGCGCCATGAACTGCAGACCGCCAATCATATAGGCAACCTGGTATAAGGGGCTGTAATCGCCTTTAAATGAGCGGCGCACTTCACCCGCCGCATTGGCCCTTTCATGCCCTACCCTGTCCACCAGGAAATCAATACATTGCTGGGGCGTCCATTTACCCAGGTGATAGTTCAGGGAAAAGATAATGCGCGCACACCGGTGCATACGCCAGAACAACATACCGACGCGGTCTTCGGGCGACTGTGGGAATTTCAGGTCCCATAACAGCATTTCCCAGTATAGCGACCAGCCTTCTATCCAGAACGGCGTATCGAAGTTGCGGTAGGTCCTGTATCGGTTATTCATGAACTGCTCCAGCGCATGCCCTGCAAACAGCTCATGGTGTACGGTAGCCCTGGAAAAGTGCGGATTGTTCCCTCGCATGCTCATCAGCTTATCGCCTTCTTCCATATCGTTGGTAGGATAGGAAATACTTAGCACCTCGCCTCCTGTAAAGAACGGATTGACCAGCTGCCGTTCGGGCGTCATCATGATCATCCTCCAGGTCTCTTCCGCCAGTGGCGGTATCGTGATCAGCTTTTTCGTTTTCAGGAAGGACATCGACTCGTTATACAGTTTCATGATCGCATCCGGCTGTTCACCTGCAGGTACATAGGTGTTCTTTACTTTCTCCAACGCTTTGTGCCAGTCCTTACCGAAGCCCATTTCCTCACTCGCTTTTAACATTTCTGCATCGCAGAAGGCAAATTCTTTATTCGCGATGGCGATGAGTTCCTCGGGAGAATAAGGAATCAGCTCATTCTGTAACTGCCGCTCCAGTTCCTCTTTACCAATAGGATATCCGCGGATGCCACTGCCATCATCTTTTGTTCCCGGCATGGTCTTTATCTTTAGTTCCCATATGTTCCCATATGCTTTCAGCACACTATCCAGTTGTTTGTAAGGCGAGGGAAGCCACCAGGAAAACTGCGGATCATATTCGTTATAGAAATTGTATACGCTATGGATTGCTTCTTGTAATCCTTTGGTAATACCGGCTCCTCTGCGCAGCAGATAAATATTGAGACCAGTAGCCTTCGTATTCAGGTCCCATGCCTTATCCTGCAAAGCCACAGATATATCCCGGAAAGCGGCGGCCAATGCCTGTGCGTCCTGTTTGGTACCTCTCCTCCTCAATTTCTCCGCTGCATATATTTTATCGGCCAGCGGGAACCAGGCCGTTAGCTGCTTACATTGTTCTGCCTGTTCATCCAGTGCCCGTACTTCTTCCTGTAATTTTCTCCTGAACAGCACATAGTCTACTCGTTCTTCTACGTTCAGCTTATCAAAGTTGAAAGCGCTCAGTTGTTGCAGGTAGTCTGTGTTGAAAGCCTTCAGTCTTTCCGTTCTTTCCGGAGAATTCTCTATCCTATAGAACCGCATCAGGCTTCCTTTGTCGGCTTCATAATGCGATAACAGTACTGTGATGTCTTTCTCCTGTGCAACGGCGACACCAGCGCTCATGCACCATCCTGTTAACAGGCAGTAAATAAGTCTTTTCATAAGTACGTTTAACTGAATCTGTCTACTTTAAAAGGCGTGATATCCATGGAAGTGGAAACACCGGCCACCAGTTCGCTGACCAGCTTACCCGTAGCGGCTCCCAGGCTGATACCGAGCATGGAATGTCCTGTTGCCACGGTCACATTCGGGTAACGTTGCAAGGTACCGATATGAGGCAGCCCATCTGCACTGCAGGGGCGGTAACCATACCATACTTTCTCCGGCGCGGGTAACGGAATATCATATGCCGGAAAATATCTTTTGACGGAAGCCAGGATGCCTTCGACTCTTTGCATGCGTGGCGGAGTATTGAGGCCTGTAATCTCCATTGTTCCGCCGAAACGGATCTTATTCCCGTTCATTGGCGAAATAGCTACCCGCGCTTCACTCAGGATCACGGAATGCCTTACTTTGTAAGGGGCGTCTTCGAATGTAACGGAGTAGCCTCTGCCTCCTACCATCGGGATGTTCAGTTGCAAGTGCCTGGCCAGTTCGCGGCTCCATACGCCGGCAGCTACTACCACATGATCGGCAGTATGAAAACCGGTATTCGTTTTAATACCTTTCACCCGGTTCCCTTCGGTTATAAATCCTGTTACTTCCTGGTTACTCTCAAACCGCACACCGCGCTGCCGCAGGTAATGCAGCAGGCTTTGCATCAGCTGGTTGGGATACAACTGTGCGTCTCCGGGGAAATATATCGCTCCCAGTGCTTTGATCGCGGTATCGGGCTCCATCTGCTGCAGCGTTTGCGGATCTATCAACCGGGCTTTCAGTCCCAGTGCATGTGCATCTTTTACAGTCTGCTCTGCATGGTGCGCATTTTCTTCTGTGTTAAACAATTCCAGCATACCTTGCGGATCGTAGGAAAAATCAAGACCGGGAACACGGGCCCATTCTTCATATAACTGTTTACTCAATAGTGCAATATCTCTCAATGGAACGGCCGACCGCTCTACGTGCAACTTTGTAGCGCTTTTCATAAATTGCCAGCCCCAGTTAATGATGCTGCTGTTCAGGCTTGGCCTGATGTAAAACGGGCTTTTCGGATCAAGCATCCATTTCAGTCCCTGCCTTACAATTCCAGGCGTTGCCAGTGGTACGAAATGACTGGGACAAACATATCCTGCATTGCCGTACGAACAGCCCTGCTGCATATCCGTTCTGTCTATCACCGTTACTGCATAACCCGCCTGTTGCAGGTAAAATGCGCTGCTTAAGCCTATAATACCTCCGCCTATAATGATTACTTCCATATCGTAGTTTAAATCACCTGTAATCCATATGCATACGGATCATCCCCCGGGTCTATCGTGATCGTGTTATATCCATAGATCCTGGCCCAGCCCTCGATACCGGGACGTATTGCCGGTACTCCGCCCACAGTAGTTTCTTCTTCTATGGTACCAATAAAACGGGAGCCGATGATGCTTTCATGAATGAACAGGTCGCCCTTTTTTAACTTGCCTTTAGCGTACCATTGGGCCATGCGGGCCGAAGTACCTGTTCCGCAGGGAGAACGGTCAATGGCCTTGTCGCCGTAAAACACTGCGTTGCGTGCTGTTGAAGACGGGTCCATCACAGCACCTGTCCACAGTACATGAGAGCATCCGTTTATATGGGGATTGCCGGGGTGTATGAAAGTATGTTTTTCATTGATACGTTTGCGTAGCTCCCGTGCCCAGCCGATCAACTGAGAGGCGGTGTAATGTTCCAGACCGGGGAAATTCTCCTGAACATCTACAATAGCATAATAATTTCCGCCGTAGGAAACGTCTATTTTCAGCGGTCCCAGATCAGGGCATTCCACAACGAGATCGGTTGCAGCGAGATAGGAAGCCACATTGGTGAGCTTAACGCTTTTTACCTTGCGGCCTTCCTGTTTATATTCGATGAGCACAAGCCCTGCCGGTGCTTCCATCCTTACAATGCCGGGCGTCTTTGGCGTGATCAGTCCTTCTTCAATTGCAATAGTGATCGTACCGATAGTACCATGGCCACACATGGGCAGGCAACCGCTGGTTTCAATGAACAGTACGGCAACATCATTAGCCGGATCATGCGGCGGATAAAGGATACTGCCGCTCATCATATCATGGCCCCGCGGTTCGAACATCAGCCCTGTTCTGATCCAGTCATATTCCTTCAGGAAATGGTTCCGTTTATCGCTCATGTTATTACCATACAGTACGGGCCCGCCACCGGCTACAAGCCTTACCGGGTTACCACAGGTGTGTGCGTCTATGCAAAAGAATGTTTTCTTCACGAGTTCCTTATTCTGTTAGATAAAAGACATTGGTTGATCTGCTTTTTCAAAAATACCGGTTGAGTGCGAATGGGATATTACAGGTTTTGACCAATGGTATGCAGAAATTAACATAAATAAGTAAATATCCGGTAACAGATGACTAATTTCAGTCACCCAACTCATCCTTTTTTACTGAAAATCAATACGTATTGATTATCTGATTAAATTGCAGGCATACTTCCATGTCGTATGAATGAAACCGCTGCCCCCCAAAACGAGAAGGCGAGGCTAAGAGCTCTCAAGGAATACGGGCTGCTGCAATTAAATCCGCAACCGGCCCTGGACCAGTTCACAGAACTGTCAACCTTCAGCTGCCATTTCCCTTACACTGTTATAGCGATCGCAGGAGAGGAAAAACAATTGATCGTGTCTTCCACCGTTATACCCGGGGTACACGAAACAACTATGGACTGGGGCTTTCTTCAAATGATCATGGAGAAGCAAACCCTCACGGCAGTGACTGATACACTGGCCGACCCGGCTGTGAGTAACAACAAAGCAGTTATAAACGCACCTCATATCCGTTCATTTGCCGGATTTCCACTCATTGACCACCGGGGGTTTGTGCTGGGCGCACTTTGCGTCATGAGCCCTGAACCGGACACGCTTAGTCCTGCGGAACAGCAGGCCCTGACCATTATCGCACGGAAGATAGTTGAAGCTATCGAAGCGGAAAGACTAAAGGAAGAGATCAGTTACTACGAAAAGCTATTCCATTTATCCGAGGGACTTGTATGTGTCGGTTCCTTTTCCGGCAGACTAAGAAGGGTCAATGAAACATTCGCCACCTTACTTGGCTGGGACGAACAGGAACTGCAAACAACTTCTGTACTCGATCTCGTACACCCCGACGATCTCGAAAATACCAGCCGTGAACTGGAGAACCTTCGTTCAGGCCGGTCTTCGATCAATTTCTACAACCGTTTCAGAACGAAGGATGGCGATTACAGATACATTCAATGGATAGCTACACCCGAACCGCATACGGGCAATATCTTCGCCATAGGCAGGGATATTACACGCGAAAAGATCAAGGAGCAGGAACTGATAGATAGTGAGAACGGCGCCCGTACTTTTTTCGAGAACTCGCTGGGCATGATGTGCAAACATGATCTGAACGGGAACCTTACATATGTGAATAAGGCCAGTGCAGACAGTGTTGGTTACAGCATCCCGGAACTTATGAATATGAGCCTGTACCAACTCATCCCATCCGAGTACCATAACGATCTTGATCAGTATCTTGCCAGGATCCGGATGCAGGGAAAAGTGACCGGTTTGATGCACACACAGCATAAAAATGGTAACATCCGTATCTGGTTGTTCAACAACATCCTGGTCAACGAGATCCAGGGTAATACCTACGTGATTGGCAATGCAGTGGATATTACCGAAAGACATGAACTAGAGATTGATCTGAAGCGCACGAAAGAAATGCTGGAACGCACTAACCAGGTAGCACGGATAGGCGGATGGGAATTTGATATTGTCAAAAATGAAGTGTACTGGTCTAGCGTCACCTGCGAGCTCCATGAAGTAGGGCCTGACTTCAAACCTACACCGGAAAATACCATGGGCTTCTATGTCGGGGAATACCGGCAGCAACTGGACGCTGTTATTGATCATGCTGTCCGTACCGGTACACCCTGGCAACTTGAGCTACAAATTATGACAGCCAAAGGCCGCAGGCTCTGGGTACGTTCAATAGGTCATGCCGCCTTTGAAAATGGCGTTTGCAAAAGACTGTTCGGCACCTTCCAGGATATCAACGAAAGGAAGAAAGCGACCGTAGCCATCCAACAGTCCAGGAAGTTACTGGAAGATGTGTTGCAGGCTGCTTCAGAGGTCAGTATCATTGCTACCGATCATAAGGGCATGATCACACTCTTTAACAAGGGTGCAGAAAAGTTATTGCGATATGACGAATCAGAACTTACCGGCAAACAATCCTGGGAAATCTTCCATGTACCGGAAGAAATAGCTGCAAGAGGTAAGGAATTGACGGAGTTGTATAATACGCCTATCGACGGATTTCGTGTTTTTGCACACATCCCTGAACTGGAAGGATCTGAACTGCGGGAATGGACATATGTAAAAAAAGACGGTACAGCGCTCACTGTAGCTATGGTAGTAACGCCTATACGCGACAACCAGGCCATTACCGGATACCTGGGCATTGCTACTGATATCACGAAAAGAAAGAGGGCTGAAAAAGAGCTACAGGAAGCCAAATTACAAGCCGAGTATGCCAGTAAAGCTAAATCGGAATTCCTGGCCAATATGAGCCATGAAATACGCACCCCGTTGAACGGTGTGATCGGCTTTACAGACCTGCTGATGAAAACAGGCCTTAACGAAACACAGCAGCAATATGCATCTATCGTCAATCAGTCGGGCAACTCGCTATTGAGCATCATTAATGATATTCTTGACTTCTCCAAGATAGAAGCGGGTAAGATAGAACTGGACATCAGCAAATGCGATCTTTATGAGTTCAGCAGCCAGGCCAGCGATATATTGAGCCTTCAGGCACAGCAGAAAGGTGTTGAAATGTTGCTGAACGTTTCAACAGACCTTCCACGGTTTATGTGGGCGGATGTAGTGCGGCTTAAACAGATCCTCCTGAACCTGCTCAGCAACGCCGTAAAATTCACTGACCATGGAGAAATAGAACTGGAGATCAGACCGACAGGTCAGCAGCAGGAAGGGATGACGACGATACACTTCCAGGTAAGGGATACAGGTATCGGGATCCATAAGAGCAAACAGCAGAAGATCTTCGAAGCATTCCTGCAAGAGGATATTTCCACTACCAAAAGATATGGCGGTACGGGGCTGGGGCTCAGCATCTCCAATAAGTTACTGGCACTTATGGGCAGTCAGCTGCACCTGGAAAGTGCTCCCGGGAAAGGCAGTACGTTCTTTTTTGAAATAACCGTAAAAACAGAAGACGGCGCTCCCATTGCATGGGAAAATATCGACCTTGTCAAAAATGTGCTGATTGTAGACGATAACCAACATAACCGCACCATTCTCAAAAGAATGCTTCAGATGAAGGGCATCCATTCTGACGAGGCGGCGAATGGCGTTGAGGCTTTCCAGTTCCTCATGACTAAACAGGGCTACGATGTGATCTTGATGGATTATCACATGCCTTTCATGGACGGTCTGGAAACCATCAGGAAGATCAGGACCAACTTTGATGAACTGGATAAAGAGCCTGCCATCATCCTGCTGCACAGTTCTGCGGATGATGAAAAGATCATCAGGGCATGTGAGGAATTACACGTCAATCAGCGTCTGCTAAAACCCATTAAGATACAGGAAATGTACCATGCCCTATCCCATTTGTTCATCAAGAATGCGGCGGAAGCAAGCCGTTCCGAAAGCCGTGACCACAAGAGGATCAAAGCTAGTATCAGGATCCTGATCGCGGAAGATAATCCCATTAATATGCTGCTGGCCAGTACCATCATCCGGAAGATCGCTCCGGCCGCCCAGATCATTGAAGCAAAGAATGGTAAGGAAGCTGTTGAAAGCAGCACACAGCAACTGCCTGATATTGTTTTCATGGACATCCAGATGCCTATCATCAATGGTTATGAGGCCACAAGACTGATCCGAGAGATCAGTCCCCATATCCACATTCCTATTATTGCCCTAACTGCCGGGAATGTAAAAGGAGAAAGGGAAAAGTGTATATCCGCGGGTATGGACGATTTTGTTACCAAACCCTTTATAGAGAATAGTCTTATTGCAGTATTCGAAAAATGGCTGACCTGGAGGTCGGTCAACGCCTAATCATGGAGCGCCCTGCACTCCGCTTCCAATACCCCTGTAATAAGCTGTGGCGGTGTGCCCCATTTTGTGATACCGGTATCCCTTAGCAGCGGATAAGCTGAACTGGCGCCCCCTATATCTCCGGTGGTCAGTCCCATAATGATCGTAGGTATCCTGTGATGCCGGATAACATAGGCGCACATGATACAGGGCTCATGGGTAGTGTACATCACACAGTCCGACAGGTCCGAAGTATTCAGCAAAGTTCTCGCTTCGCGGATAGCCTCTATCTCCGCATGGTAGGTGATATCTTTATGGGCCTTTCCTCCTTCTATCCCCCTGGCAATGATCTCCCCCTTTCTCACGAGAATGGACCCTACCGGGCTGTCGCCACGTTCTTTAGCGATCCTGGCGAGAGCCAGACACTCTCTCATAAAATATTCATTATCAACAGCCATTGATATTCATTTAGATAAATACGAAGGTACGCCTTTGACCTGGTACGCATATGGATTCAATACAAGCTATATCGTACATGCCTGTAATGACGACGTAATATGCCTGTACGATATAGCTTTAATGCCGGTCAGATTATTTTATCAGGCTATTAAAGGGTACTCCTATTTTAAGCCTGGCTCCGAAATACTCCCATACGTTCACTTCGGTAGGACAGTCCATTAAACCTACTTCGAGGCCTACTGATCCTTTGCTCACCGCTTCTTTGGTCAATACTCGGAAGACTGGTCCGGTGGCTAGGGTGAATACCGACTGATACATTTTGTGAGAGATACCCTCGGGCAGCGAGAGAGGTATCCTGGCAGCAACCCGTGCGTCGATACCCACCTGTTTTTTACCCAGGAAGAAGAAGCTCATGTATCCATTAGGTTCAAATGTCTTGATGTCTGCCTTTAAGCTGTTATAGGGCGCCACCAAGGTCTGGTTTTTATTGTATACGTTCAGATCGCCAGTCAGGGTGTCCAGTCTTACACCCGGTTTGCTGAACAGTGGATGGTCGAGGTAGTTACGTAATCCGAAGTCGACACCGGCCTTTCCGTAAAACAGGATCCTCTTCCTTGACCTCATATAATTGTAGTTGAAGCCTATTATCAACTTAGCCAGGTTCCTCGATCTATAGAGGTCTTTCTTTGCCAGCGAATCGGTGTTAAGGCTGATATTATTATTCGACAAAGCTACGCTTGTGCCTATCCAATGCAGGGCATACCCTACGAAAGTGGTTGTTTTCTTTTCGTATTCACTTAGACGGAGTTCCAATACATCTTCATAAAAAGACAGATTGTTGATAGACTTTACCTTCGGTACAATCTTTTTGTATTCTGCTATCTTCGCTAAACGATCTTTCCTTAAGCTATCTACGCTTTTATAATCAGTATTGTCCGTCAGGATGTCGTTAACCAGTATATTGTCCAGTAATTTATTGCAGCTGTCTATTTCTACGCGGAATCTTGCCGTGTCATACCTGACAACCTTGTTATACTCTCTCACATACTTCGCAATTTCCTGTTTGTGTGCAGCCTTCAATCTGGCACCGGTAGAATCATCAAACCGCTGCGATTTCTTAAAGACCTTCGTCAGGCCCAGATTAATACCCGCTTCAGAGTTCCAGCTGCCGCCGGTATAAATGCCAAATACCCCTTCACTGCTTTTGGAGAAAGCCCCGATGTTTCCTAACCATCTGTGGTTCTTCGACAGGAAACTGGTATAGTTGACATTAACCGTTCCCTTATCCTTATCTTGTACCAAACTGGCCGCAGCAGTGTTTTGGGTAAGTTCATTACTACCTACAAAAACGTTGCTCAGGATCGGAACAAATAAGGTGTCAAATGCCGGCCAGGTAACGATCTTTACAGGACCATCCTTCTTATTATAGACAAATTTACTATCCAGTTTCCTGGCTGAACTGATGTAGTTGTTGATAATTGTGTCCTGGGTTGTCGCAGTTTGCGCTTTGCCTGAAATAGCATACAATGAAATTACAAGGCTAATTGGGATAATCTTCTTTATCATTCGTTATAGGTTGATGTACTGAGGCTTTAAACAAGGCGGCAAGATATAAAAGGATTTTTTTAGGAGGGAGAAAAGTTTGTGTTAATATTTGGGCCTGTGCTTTTCAGGAAGCACAAAATGGTCTGTGTTTCTTTGGTTGGATTTCTATTAAGCTTTTTCAATCGTATCGGCTTTGGAATATTTTACTAGCGGTATCAAGCGTGTGTCAAAGAAACGAAGGCCCATTTTTGTGCTTCCTGAACCGCAGGCCTGAAAATATTCAAGGCGGGGATGGTTATGGGCTTCAAACTGTTTTCATGGTTGGCTATTCTTTTCGGGGTTAATTCTTTTCATTGTGATCCTTCTTTGGTATCTAGACTGCGGCAAAAACGGCATAATTGGCAAATCCGGCATAAAGTACGCTTTAAACCAGCCTTTGATATGACGTTAACACGGCGTATCCATGTAAGTAGATATATTCGTTGCGGCTTGAAATTTCCAGATCCTAACTTTAAAACATAAATAGTTTATGCCAAAGTTTGTTGGAGGTCCACCTCCCTTTGTTGGTACCAGAGATAACCTCACCATTTATTTAATGAATGGTGAATATATTGTGCGTACTAAAAGTTCGCTTACCGGCAAGCGCGTGAAGCGTGATCCAGCATTTGCAAGAACAATGGAGAATGCCGGGCGGTTAAAAAAGGCGTCCCGTATTGCATCTGTTATTTATAAGCAAATACCGGCAGATCTTCGTGTGTATAAACAATACCGGGAGCTGGTGGGGAAGGCTATGGGACTATTGAAAAATGGGTTTGATGTTGAGTATGTATTGGTTGCGTTAGAAGTGACTTATCTGGCTGATTGTTTGTCTGATTGTTCGTCTCATTTATCTCAGGGGGATATTGTACTTCCGGTGGCCAGTAATGTGCCTGAACAAAAGCATGTGTGGAAGTCCGTATCTTCTTTGTTTAAAACATCTTCAAAGGAGCATACTTTACTCCAAAGGATGAATGCGAGCCGCAGCTGGTTATTGGGGCAGGCCTTTTTATTCATATTTCTATTTCTTGTTTAACTGTCATCTCCAATCCAACACGCTTACCTTTAAAGTTAATGCCAGCTGTTTCATCTTTAAATCGCTGCATTTCCTTCATATAATTTTGCGAAAAATTTGGCCGCAAACTATTACAAATATTCGCTCGTACACTGCTAAAAGCATGTATGCTCCGGACGTGATCACGTGCAAACAAATTAATTGAATTAATCAATTGATCAGTAGCATCAGCAAGCCAACCCGGGCCTTTCCTCGTTTTCAGTTCTACAAATATTAATTCGTCCTGCTGTTTCACCAGACCGTCACACATGCTTTCACGCTCCGTGTTAGTTGGTGGATTCTTATAGATAGTAGTAGCCGGATCGTGGTCCAGCCCGTAAAAATCTACCTGAAACCGATTTGGATTTTTGACAATCCCTATCCACTTGGGCTTGTCACCTTCAAGTATGTATGCCGGTTTCTTTGCCGGATCAGGTTCATCATACAATCCAAATTCTGTCTGATCAGATCTAGTGTGGTGTGCATCAAAAAAATTTACCGGCATTGATCCTCAATATCTAGTAGTTGTGAGAAATAGTCATTTGATTTTTCAAGTACCTGGTTCAGATAGTTTTCATCTGAAGGCAATCCTTTATAATCAGGTAGCTCTATCACATTTCCCATACTGTCTATCTCATATATCGCCAGTTGTTCAGAACTTACTACTGATTCATAAGGGACTATATTTGAAAGCTGATCATATAAAGAGGTTTCTTTGTTATTCTTCAGTTTTTCATAAACGCTCTGCGCCTTAACTACAAGCGTCAGATAGTTAATAATGTACGGACTATGTGTGGTCATGACAAGGGTACTTCCCTCGCTCATGTTGTTAAATTTGAGCAGACTTTTTATTATTTCCCATTGTGAAGTTGGGAAAAGATTTTGTTCCGGCTCTTCTACAATATTTACGAACGCCGTTTTGTTATATTTGGCAGCTACCACAGAAAGAGCCGCTTTCTTCTGGTCGTCTGTCAAGTCGAAATTTGAATGTATCGCCGCTACATCGGTTTTAAACCTTTCTAATTCCTCGCTGTTCATTGGCTGCCGCGACTCAGATGATGACTGAACAGAATTAGCAAAATATAAAGAAATTAAAAAAAGAGGAACGATTGATTGAATACCACTTGAAGCAGCCAGCAGATCCACCATATAGTCCTGCCCTTTGATAATCAGCGTATCTAAATTTTTATTGTAGGTAATATCCAGATCGTTGATAGGTAGCTTAATTATTCCACCATTAATACTTTTGATAATTTCTCTGTATGTTACTTGCAAGTCAATCAATGTTTCCGGTACTCGTCTGGCTCGCCTGTATTCATACGTAAAGTTGAGCAAATTTCGCTCAGCAGGTATATAAACAATCTGCGGCAGATGATAATTTTGCCGATTGGACTTTGCAACCTCGATACGTGATCCCCGAACTGATATTTGATAGGATTCCCCTACAAAATCTATCTCACTCGGAGGTTTAACTACGTCATCGGAAAAAAGTTCAGCTTGTATTTTTTGAAACCCTTGCAAATAGGTTTGGATATTATGGTAGCTGAGAAGTTCATAAAAAACTGATATACGTTCAAAGTGTGCTATCGAATAATCACCACGGCTTAAGGCCTTTTCCATCCATGTGAAGGTAGAAATAAGTTTGGCCAAGGTACTTTTTCCAGTGCCTTGATTTCCAATAAAAAGCGTCACCTTTTTTATTTCTATCCACCCATCATTGTCTTTAACACGCAATCCTTCTTTTATCGGTCCGAAATTTCTAACCCTGATCTTACTCATTGTGTATATTAATAATTTGTATTACGCCAGAATATATGAAATTCATATAATGTGATGACCTTAGTTTCAAAGGTACTCAAAATTTAATCATATGTGCTGCAATATGCTGTAATAACCAGACCACTCGTATCAGCTAAAGATGAACAAAGCCGTGTGAAAGAAGGCAGCTAAAAATAAAAGTGGGTGTCCCAATATAATTGAGACACCCGCTTCCATTGATCACTTTCTCTTAGAACCGGTAACTTACTGTACCAACGAACTGCGTCGGCGGTATTGGATTTACACTATAGTTCTCGTGTACGTAATAATTGTAGGTATTTGTTATGTTAGATACTTTAGCCATTACAGAGAAACGTTTGAAACTATAACCGGCACTGAGGTCCAAGGTAGAGAAACCTGGTACGGAGATCAGGCGGTTATATTTCTGGCTCTGGTTGATCGTATTATTCCAGCCACCGAAACGCTGACCGATATAATAGTACCCTGCACCAAACTTCAGGCCTTTCAATGCTGACTTTTGCAGGGTATAGAATACACTGGCGTTCGCAGTATGGTTCGGATTACCTACCAGCCGTTCCCCTTCCACAGCACCACCGCTTACACCACTGGTACTCTGTATAGTTATATTGTTATAGCTGTATCCTGCTATTACGTCCAGACCCGGTAATGGATGTCCTGCTATATCCACTTCTACACCACGGCTTAAAGTTTCACCGATCAGCGCTTTCAGGTTAGCGTTGTTATTAGGTGTAACACCATCCTTCTGGAACGGAGCAGTCTGAGCGTAGTTATTATTCTTGATACGATATGCGGTAACATTCACTGACAGTCTTCCTTTGAAGAAATCATTTTTAACACCCACTTCATACTGGTCTATAACAGAGGGGTTCAGAGAATTGCTGTCGACATCCAGACCATTGTTAGGTGTAAATGAGTTAGAATAACTTGCAAATACCGCCATAGTCTCTACCGGTTTGTACACAAGACCCAATCTCGGAGAGAAGGCATGGTCATATTTAGCAGTAGTAAAAGTAGTCTGGCCGGATTTATAATCGTAAGTAGCAGGTGCTTCATTCTGCAGGTAAGAAAACCTGATACCTGCCAGGAAATTCAGTTTAGCGGTGATCTTCACCACGTCCTGCGCATACACGCCCACACGATTGATCGGTGTAGTTACGTCCTTGATCCTTGCCGCCTCCGGTATATCGGTACGCGGAGTATACAGATCCGGGTTCAGGATATTGATAGTATCGTAAGTAGTAGGTTGATTATAAGAATACGCTTTAGTATAATAGCGATCTCCGTCAACACCTACCAGTACATTATGTTCTAAACGGCCGGTATTGAATTTACCGTTCAGGTCCGCCTGTGCCAGGTAATAATCTTCGGAATTAAAAGCCCTGTTCAAAGGACGTGCCCACTTACCGTTGGCATCTGCCTGCACTCTTTCTATGGAATAATAATCTCGGCTATATCGTTGGTAAGAGAACGTACCGTTCAATGTCCAGTTATCATTCAGCTTATGCCTGATAGTGGCGCCTGCAGATGACTGCTGCGTATGCGCATACTGCCAGGGCGTGCCGAAGAAGCTGTTACGGGATACAGGTGCGATCTTGGTATTATCCAGAGAACCAATACCGAAATCGGGTGTAAAATCATGTTTCAGATAATCTCCCTGTACCAATAATTCTGTGCGCTCACTCAGTTTGAACAGTAAGGAAGGATTGACATAATAACGTTTTGAATGCACCTTGTCGCGATAGCTGTCAGTTGTTTCAAACGTACCATTTATTCTATAAGCCACCTTGGATGAAAGTGGGCCATACACATCAAATGCAGGTTTCAGCAAACCGAAGCTGCCTCCGCGTACATTCACTTCACCACCGAAAGTGAACTTAGGTTGCTTGGTCACCATATTCATCACTGCACCGGGAGCCACGTTACCATACAGGATAGCAGCGCTGCCCTTTAATATTTCAACTTTCTCCAGTGAGCTCATTTCTGGCATTACACCAGAATTAACACGTGCGCCGTTCTTGAACATATTAGTGCTTGAAAAACCATAACCTCTCGCATTGAAAGATTCTTGTGTGCCTGCACGGGAAGAAGCCATGTACACACCATTGATGTTCTTTACGACGTCGCTCATGCGTTGTACCTGCTGGTCTTCCAGTACTTCATGACCAATAACTGCCACACCCTGTGGAAGATCAATGGCTGCAACAGGCAACTTGCCTATATTAACAGGGCTTCTATTGATCGTTCTTGTCCTGGTACCTTCCACAACTATTTCATTTAGCTGCGCTGCAGTAGCTTCGAGGGCGAAAGTAACGTCAGTCGTCTGATCGGCAGTAACAGTAACTGACTTATGGATTGTCTTGGTACCAGTGTAGGATATTACCAGTTCGTAATTTCCCTGTTTAACATTCTTCAGGATGAACTGTCCTTCTTCATTGGTCAATGCGCCTTTCTTTGTATCCTTTAAACCTACGGTTACAAATGCGGCAGGCTGTCCATCTGCTGAATTGATCTTTCCTTTGATAGTACCGTTTTGTGCAAATGCGGTAACACTAGCTAAGATAAGTGTGAGTGTGATGTATAAATTTTTCAACTACAGTTAATTTTTATGCAAAGAAAAACCACTCACTACTTTTAGCTGTATCATATCGGGAAAAATTGGCCAACTATGGAAAGGAATAGTAAGCTATCAAAAACGATTTATACAGATGATGCTAAGAACCTCCCAAAGTCCCTTCAGCATTGAATTTCAAGGATCTTCAGTAAGGCAAACAACATAAAAGAAATCATTATATATAGCTTTTCCCATTTGAGGGAGCTTCTAAGTTCAGAATTAATTCAGATTTGGGAAATAATATTGTGAAATGAAACTATTGATCATTGATGGCGACCTAGCACTATCGCAAGTCATGATCTCTTATTTATCTGCCGGGAATTATATCTGTGAGTACGCAAATAACTATCACCGCGCACTGGCTAAAATAGAGATGTATGCGTACGATTGCATCTTAATGGACCTCGTACTACCAGATGGAGATGGCAATAAGCTACTGGAAGCAATAAAGACATACAATAAGGAAACAGGCATCATTATCATTTCCGAAAAGACTGATTATACGGATAAGATATCCGCATTACACCAGGGGGCAGATGATTATGTTACCAAGCCTTTTCATTTACCGGAACTATCTGCCAGGATCTTTTCTGTGATCAGGAGGAGGAAGTACGACAACTGTAATATCATCCGGCAGGAAGAATTAACAATCGATCTACTGGCTAAAACGGTACAGATCAACAACACCCCTGTTATACTTACCAGGAAGGAGTTTGACCTGCTTTTATACTTCCTGGGCAATAAAAACAAGGTCCTCTCCAAACACGAACTTGCCGAACAGCTTTCAGGTGATATTGCCGGTATGCGGGACGATAACAATGTTATCTATGCCCATATCAAAAACCTCAAAAAGAAACTACATGAAGCCGGAGCAGGCAGTTACCTGAAAACGATCTATGCAACCGGTTACAAATGGGAGGTTTAGCTAACCGGCTTATTCCGCCATACAAAATAATAGACCGGTATCCCCAGCAGTACTATGCCTAATCCCGGCCAGGTATACATTGGTTTATAAACCAGTAACGCCAGGCAGATAATGGTAGCAGATACCACGTACAATAACGGCAGTACAGGATACCCGAACGCCTTATATGGTCTGGGCAATTCAGGTCTGGTACGACGCAATCTGAAGATCCCCAGAATGGTCAGGATATAAAAGATCAATACCACAAAGATCACATAATCCAGCAGTTGTCCGTATTTGCCGCTAAGACATAACACAGAGGCCCAGATACATTGTACCCACAGGGCTTTCCCCGGAACAGCGTTTTTGTTCAGTGTAGCCAGTTGTTTGAAGAATACGCCATCCTTGGCCATGGTATAACACACCCTGGCTCCCGACAATATCAATCCATTGTTACAGCCAAAGGTAGAGACCATCAATAGCCCTGCGATGATATAAGTTCCCCTGGCACCAAAGATCTTCACCGCAGCAGCCACCCCTACCCTTTCATTTTCCGCAAAGGCGATTTCCTTTAGTGGCAATACTGCCAGGTACACCAGGTTGGTAGCGGCATAAATAACAGTAACGATCAATGTACCCAGGAACAGACTTCTGCCTATATTCCTTTCGGGATTCTTGATCTCCCCGGCAATGAAGGTTACATTGTTCCAGGAATCACTACTGAACAGGCTACCTACCATACTGCCGGCAATAGCCCCTAATGCAGCCAGTCCCACGTATGGCGCCAGGGAATCCGTCTGCTCCGTCATTCTGTTAAGGGCGAATCCTGTTTGCCAGTTAGCCTCCCAAACGGCTGTATCGGCCGCAAAACATCCGAATAAGATCAGTGCCAGCAGCGCTGCTATCTTGGCTAAAGTAAAACCTGTTTGTATCAGTTTGCCCTCCTTTACACCCAGTGTGTTGATGAATGTAAGTAATACGATCAGGAGAATAGAAGTGATCTGGGCTGCGGAGATCTTTATAAACGATAGGTCAGCTATGATATTCTTTTCGCTCAGTACCGGAAAAAGGTAAGCGGAGAACTTGGCGAAGGCCACTCCCACAGCAGCAATTGAACCTGCCTGTATGACCGTGAAGAAGCTCCATCCGAAGAGGAAGCCCGTCAGGCGGTTAAATGCTTCCCGCAGGTATACATATTGCCCCCCTGCCTGGGGAAACATACCACTCAGCTCTCCATAACTCAATGCCGCTGTCAGCGTAAGGATGCCTGTAATGATCCATATCAGTACCAGCCAGCCTGCAGAGCCCACATTACGGGTAATGTCTGCACTGACCAGGAAAATACCGGAACCGATCATGGAACCGGCTACTATCATTGTAGCGTCCAGCAGTCCGAAAGACCTTCGGAAAGATTTTGGTTGATCTGACATAGGGTATAGTTGTTTATCGGGTAAAGCCGTTGTCTATCTGTCGCCAAATCCCTAACGGATTTCCGGCCTTTAATGCATCGGGTAACATATCATCAGGGAAATTCTGGAAGCATACCGGTCTTACCCAGCGTTTAATAGCCCCTGTTCCGACAGACGTGAAACGCTGGTCTGTAGTAGCCGGGAAAGGCCCTCCATGTACCATAGCAGCGCAAACTTCCACACCGGTAGGCGGGTTGTTTAAAATAACACGGCCTGCAAGTGTTGACTGCACCGCAATAACGTCTTTCCATTGAGCGGTATCCGTAGGCGTACCTACGATGGTAGTGGTCAACTGCCCATGCAAACTTTTTAATACTGACAATAACTCTGCTTTGTCTTCACATTCTACAAGCATTGAGAAGGGACCAAACAATTCTTCTTTTAACTGCGGATTAACCAGGAACGTCTTAGCTGCCGTACGGGCTAATGCAGGCCATGCTTCCATCTCCGCAGGAGCGGCAGATTCTTTTACAAGTGTTACGCTCTCTTGCGTAAGCATATGCGTACGTCCTTTTCCATACGCTTCGCAAATACCTTTATGTAACATTTTTTGCGGCGCAACAGCAGCTACAGCATCTCCCAGTAAACTGACAAAATTGTCCAGGGCCTTACTCTTCAACCCGATCAGCAAACCAGGATTGGTACAGAACTGTCCCATACCCAACGTAATGGAACCTGCAAAGGTCTGCGCCAGTTGTTCCGCCTGGGTGGCCAATGCATCCGGATAAAAAACTACCGGATTGATGCTGCTCATTTCTGCGAATACAGGAATAGGTACTTCACGCTCCGCAGCATATCCCAGCAATGCTTTCCCTCCCTGGAGAGAGCCTGTAAAACCAACGCCTGTGGTCAGTGGATGCTGCACAAGCGCCTTACCTGTTGCATTGCCTTCGCCGGTAACATGCTGCACAGTAAATTCCGGCATACTGTTTTTTCGTATGGCCCTTTGCATCGCTTCAAAAACAAGCTGTGATGTGCGCGGATGTGCCGGATGACCTTTGATAACAACGGTAGCTCCGGCTGCCAGTACACTGGCGGTATCGCCACCGGCAGTGGAAAAAGCGAAAGGAAAATTACTGGCGCCGAATACCACCACTGGCCCAACAGGTACCAGCATCCTGCGAAGATCCGGTTTAGCAGGCGTGCTATCCGGTTTCGCTGTATCAATCACGGCTTCTACCCAACTGCCTTCTTTTATGAGGTTCGCGAACAGCTGTAGCTGACTGGTAGTACGGGTGATCTCTCCATTCAATCTTGCAGCCGGCAGATTGGTCTCCGCTTGTGCAGTTGCTACCAGCACATCCCGTTGCTCAATTATCTCAGAAGCGATCGTTTCAAGAAAAACAGCACGCGCAGAAGAAATAGTTTCCCTATACTGTGTAAATGCCCCGGCCGACCGCTGCATAATATCGTTTATTTGCATAATGCTTTTCTGGCTTTATAGTGAATGATAATCAGGTAATGCTGGTCTGCCGGCAATAGCGCTATCGATCACTTGCAGGATCCTCTCCCTTTCCTCGCCTTCCAGTTTTAAACGCGGTGCTCTGACTGTTTCACTACCCAGTCCCGTTTGTTGCTCTGCCAGTTTGATATACTGTACCAGCTTCGGATGCAGGTCCAGTTCCAGCAATGGCAGGAACCAACGGTAGATAGCCAGCGCTTCTGCAATACGTCCTGCTTTCGTCAGTTTATAAACAGCAACTGTCTCTTCAGGGAAGGCACATACCAGACCGCCTACCCAGCCATTGGCGCCCAGTACCATCTCTTCCATAGCCAGCGTATCTACGCCGCACAGGATACTAAAACGATCTCCAAAACGACTGATAATACGGGTTACATTCGACACGTCCCTCGTGGATTCTTTTACAGCTTGCACATTGCTGTATTGCTGTAACTGATCGAAGATGTTCAGTGTAACTTCTACTTTATAGTCAACCGGATTGTTATAGATCATAATAGGTAATTCCGTAGACGCTGCTATTGTTTTAAAGTATTCCGCTGTTTCGCGTTCATCGCTTTTATAACGCATCGGGGGTAATAACATCAAACCCTTTGCACCCCATGCAGCAGCCAGCTTTGCCTGCCTGATAGCCTCACTTGTCGAGCCTTCAGCAATGTTCATGACAACCGGGATCTTCCCCGCTACCTGTTCCACTGCATATTTTGTGAGGGTTTCTTTTTCAGCAGTAGTGATGACACTGGCTTCTCCCAGTGAACCTCCCAGAATAACCCCGTCAATACCGGCCTTGATCTGGGCTTGCAGGTTCTTCCCGAACAAGGGCAGGTCCAGTTCATCAGCAGCGGTAAATTTCGTTGTAAATGCAGGAAATATTCCTTTCCATTCAATAGCCATAGAAGAACAATTTTTTATCAAAAGTATCAGAAACAGGGTAAGGCTTCCTACCCGATAGTAATCAATTGTTAGCCGATATTAACCTGTTTTATATCCTTAGTAGCAACATATAGATGTAGTTAACCCTTTTTTCACCGGATATTTTATTTTTTTGCTGAATCCGGGTTAAAATTTGTAATATTGATACCATCAGTGAAATAATTGTACAATTCACACTCATTGACATGAGGACCATCAACCAAAGTAAATTGTAATTGCTACGTAGAAGAATCAAACACCTGTAAACACATTCCTGCAAGTGCCAACTTGCTCTCACTTTAAAATTGTTAACAGATGAAAGTGCTACAGTTCACCATACCTGTTCCGCTGGATAAATCCATCATTGTGCAGAGAGATGTGCTACCTTATTTTTACCCTCACCTGCACAGGCACCAGGAGATACAGTTAACCTGGATACAGCAGGGAGAAGGCACCCTTGTCGCCGACAATAACATGCATGCTTTCCGTGCTAACGAGATCTATTGGTTAGGCGCCAATCAACCCCACATCTTCAAAAGTGAAGCTTCTTACTTCCAGCCCAAGAGCCGTAAAAAGATCATCGCCCTCGTTATCTTCTTCAACCCCGACGGCGAACTGGCAGGCTTCTTTAATCTGCCGGAAATTAAAATGCTGAAGAACTTTATTCAGCAGCATCAGGCAGGCTTTAAAGTACCGCAGGAACATGCTACCGAAATATCCAGCCGGATGCTAAAGGTGACAAACAGTTCGGGTACCGAACAACTGTTGCAGTTCGTCGAACTGTTAAAACAGTTGTCTACTTACCAGGATATCACGCCGCTGGCATCCGGTCAGAAAACACAACAGGTCAGCGAACATGAAGGCATCCGTATAGGCAATATCTACAACTACATCATGCATAACTATGATCAGCCGATCACGTTAGAAGACGCCGCAAGACAAGCCCATATGACCCCGCAGGCTTTCTGCCGGTTCTTTAAAAAACATACCCTGCATACATTTGTGTCGTTCCTGAATGAAGTGCGTATTAATGAAGCCTGTAAAAAACTGACAGACGGCACTTATGATAATATTGCTGCGGTAGCGTACACTTGTGGGTTCAACAGTATCACAAACTTTAACCGGGTGTTTAAGACAGTGACCAGTAAATCTCCCAGTGATTATATGAACAGTTATTTTCAGAGTGTTTAATCGGCGGAAGGTGCTTATCCTGCTTGCTCTCTAAATAAATAGTATCAACGGAAGTTCTTCGCCAATATCAACCGGCGGCTGTTTTAGAGTATATACCGGCCCTTCGGGGATATTCAGGCTTGTTTTCACCACTTCAGGATTATTTGCTGATTTTAGTATTATTCTAGTCAATAACTGCTATCTTGGCTCTCCAAAATAAAATTCCATAATATGAGTGCTTATGTACCCGCCAGTGACCGGTATGATGCTATGCTCTATAATCGCTGTGGTAAAAGCGGGATCCGTCTCCCGGCTGTTTCACTCGGCCTCTGGCACAACTTCGGTTCAATAGATAACTTTGAGAACGGCCGTCAGATCGTGCGTCGTGCCTTTGACAAAGGGATCACACATTTTGATCTTGCCAATAACTACGGTCCGCTGCCAGGTTCTGCTGAAGAGAACTTCGGTGCTATCCTGCAGAAAGACTTTACAGGTTATCTGCGCGATGAACTAGTGATCTCCACCAAAGCCGGTTACCTGATGTGGCCTGGCCCATACGGAGAATGGGGGTCCCGCAAGTATGTACTGTCCAGCCTCGATCAGAGCCTGCGCCGTATGAAGCTGGATTATGTTGACATCTTCTACTCTCACCGTCCGGACCCGGAAACGCCTATTGAAGAAACAATGGGCGCACTGGATACTGCTGTACGTCAGGGTAAAGCTTTATACGTTGGATTGTCTAACTATTCTGCAGAAGAAACAAAAGCAGCATTGGCCGTATTAAAGCAACTGGGTACCCCCTGCCTGATCCATCAGCCTAAATATTCCATGTTCGAAAGATGGGTGGAAGGCGGACTGCTGGACGTACTGGAGGCTAATGGTGTAGGATGTATCCCGTTTTCTCCGCTGGCACAGGGACTGCTGACAGACCGTTACCTGAAAGGTATTCCTGAAGGTTCCAGGGCGAGCAAACCTAGCGGGTTCCTGAAAGCAGAACAGATCACACCTGCCACGCTGGACAAGATCCAACGCCTGCATGCAATTGCCCAGAAAAGAGGTCAGTCACTGGCACAAATGGCGCTTGCCTGGTTGTTGAAAGACAAACGTATCACTTCCGTGTTAATAGGCGCCAGCTCTGTAGGACAGCTGGATAACAACCTGGGAGCACTGGACAAGGTACAGTTTGATGCAGCCGAATTACAGGAAATAGAAAGTATATTGAAATAATAAGGGTTCAAAAAAAGAAAGCCGTCCGCATATAACACGGACGGCTTTTTCATTTATTAGAATAAGTTACTTGTTAATGTAACGGATCTTAATATTTTCCACCCTCGTATCAATCACTCCACCATTTTGGTAAGCTGTTGAAGTGTTCTTGTTCGTAACAGGATAGTTGTCTGAATCGTAAGTGAATTCATTCTTTTCTTCTATAGTAAAAGTGCTATAGCTGAAGCTTGCCTTAGTCACGTTATTAGTTGACAGCATATTGGCTACTTCTTCAGGATGCAATAGATAAAACCCCGGTTGCTTTGCAAAGAGATTTACTTTATCGTCGAATGTATATTCTGTCTTAACGGTGTCTGTAGCTTCTTCTCCGTCTGTGATAAGAATGCCGTATTGTTTAGCGACGTTACCTTTACCATCCCAGACAAATACACTCTTTGAAGAGAACTCTCCGGGATCGAAGCCCTGATACAATGACGCAACGCGTCCACTGTTATCATAGGCAATACTATCATATTGGGTCATATCTCCCGTTTCCTCGGAATAAAATCTGACTTTCAGTAATTTACCGTTTGCATCGTACTCGTAGGTCTGTGCCTTTACCAATGCCGTTGGACTTTTCTCGCTGGCACGTACCTCGGTTAGTTTCCCTCCCTCATATACAGCCTCGCTGTAGTAAGCGTAATCTTCGCCCTTCGCAATTGAAGTAAAAGTAGCGATCTGGTTACCAGCATTGTAAGTAACACTGGAACTATCGTATTCCGAAACGGAGTTCAGAAAAAATTTAGTGCTTTGCGGTGCAGGATTGGTATCCTTATCCGTACAAGCAGCAAACAATACAGTAACTGCAGCAGCACTGAACAGTAATTTCTTCATAGGTCTTGAGATATATTTTTGATTAAAAGACTTGGTTGTCAAGGGTTTTTAAGGTGAGTTACGTGCAAAATTCCGGGTTCGATATGTCATTTCAAAACGTAAATCAAAGAAGGCATCTCACCATTAAGAGATACCTTCTTTGATTTTATAAACAATTACTTCTTGATGTAACGGATCTGGGTGTTTTCCTCTTTCGTAGTAACACCGCCATTATGGGTATACTTTCCTGAACTCTTCAGGGTAACAGGATAGTTGTCCTCATCATAAGTATATTCATTAGTAAACTCCTGTGTGGCATCGGTCCATACGGTCTTCTCAGTGAGGATGTTGTTAGTGGACAGTCCGAAAGCCGGGCTTCCTGGCTCCATTAAGAAGATCTCCGGTTGTTTTGCAACATAGTTCACCTTGTTATCGTAAGTGTATGTGGTTGTAACAGAATCTTTCGTTTCCGCACCCTCTACGATCTTAATAACATGCTGCTTGACAATATTGCCTTTATCCCAAATCAATACATACTTTTGGTACAGTTCCAGATCACCGGTACCATCTGCTGCTTCGTTTAGATACAATCCCACCAGACGTCCCTCAACATCGTAACTGAGACTGTCGTAGCCGTATACTTTACCACTCTCTTCATAGAATTTAATTTTTTCCACATGTCCTGCAGAGTTGTAGTCGTAGCTCTGAGACAAGAGCAGCGCGGTAGGACTTTCTTCACTGGAGTTCAATTTTACCAGCCTGTTATTCTCATACACACCTTCGGTGTAATAAGAATGACCACCCTCGCGGCTGTCAATTAAGTCATACTTGACAATCCTGTTGGCGGTGTTATAGGTCGCGCCAATGCTGTCGGTACCTCTAACAAGGTTCAGGAATAATTTAGTTGACTGGGGTGTAGGGTTCGTATCATCATCCTTACAAGCAGTAAATAATACAGCAAGTGCAGCTGCACTGAACAGTAATTTTTTCATAGGTAATTGAGCTATATCTGATTTAAATATTTCAGGTGTCAAGGGTTTAAAAGCGAGTTACTTACAGGTTTTCCAACTCACTATTGCGCCGCAAATATATAACTTATCTTAAATATAAATATGGAATTTCTCTTATATAAACGAATAAGGGCTGATCTTAAGACCAGCCCTTATTACAATGTATTGTAGCAATATTATTTGTTTCCGTCAAGATAGAAATGGAAACTGTCACCGCGTAAACCTACACGCATGGCTTCCAGCGAGATAACTTCATGAGATGCGATATTACCCAAGTTAGCATTGCAGCCAATCAGGTCCAGGAAATACAATTGCTGATCTTTCCTCGGCGCTTCCCAGATGATCTTTTCACCCGGCACTTGTGTCAGGATCTCCTGTACCAGTCCTTCACGCACTTCGCCAGAGTCGCGGTACAAACCTACTGTACCATTTTCCCTGGCTTCAGCGATCAGGTATTGTGATCCGGCAGACAGCTCAGCTTTCATGAGCTCTATCCATTTATATGGCGGAGTGATATGTTCACGGTCTTTGTCTTTCGAACCGATTTCGCTCAGTACTGTACCCAGCTTAGCTAATTTTTCAATGTAACCGCACTTTTCAGCGTGTGGGATAGTAAGAGAGCCATCAGATACCTCAAAGTAATTGATACCGTACTTTTTACTGACTTCAATGAAATCATCGAACTGGTTCCGGATGATAAATGCCTCCAGCAGCAGTCCGCCGAAATAAACAGGGATGTCAAACGACTGATATACCTTAATCTTCTCGTCCAGGTTAGGCGTTACATAAGCAGTACCAAAAGCCAGTTTCACCATATCCACATGTGGAGCTGCCACAGAGAGGAAGTCTTTCGTATCCTGCAGGCTAAGACCTTTGTCGGTCACCATTGTAATACCGAATGAACGTGGCCGTTGTGTACGAGCAGGAATTTTGTCCAGATTAAAATTCATTTTACCTAAGGTTTTGTTGCTGCGATTTGCTTCCTTTAATTAAACGTCCGGCAAAGGTATTTAAAAAATATTACGCGCGTTGCTGATTAAACGATAGTTTATAAGAGGGGAAATTTGTTAACAATACCCCCAACAGGATCACCACCATTCCCACCATCTGCACCCAACCCAGTTGTTCATTTACGAAAGCCCAGCCCACCAGCACCGCAACTACGGGATTAACGTAGGTGTGGGTGCTGACCAATGCCGGCGGACGCACTGTTATGAGCCAGGTAAATGCCATATAGGCTATCAGGGAGCCGAAAATAACGAGATAAAAGAGGCCAGCCCAGGCTTCAGCAGGAACTTCATTAAAGCGTACCTTGCCCCATTCACCGGTAGCTCCGCTTATAAGACTGCTGCATATTCCAGCAGCAAACAGCTGAATACAGGAGCTGACAATATTAGATACTCCCTTCTCCAGCCTGCCTTCGGCAAGCAAAGCACCGCTTACCCAGAAAACAGTACCGATCAGGATAGCGGAATATCC
This sequence comes from Chitinophaga sp. S165, assembly GCF_003182155.1. Classification (GTDB taxonomy): domain Bacteria; phylum Bacteroidota; class Bacteroidia; order Chitinophagales; family Chitinophagaceae; genus Chitinophaga. The sequence continues at coordinate 227,559 of NZ_QGTG01000003.1, read as the reverse complement.
AACCCATTGCATGGTAGCGTCTCCGCTGGGTGCAGATTTTGCATCACTGCCACCAAAGAAAAGTATGATACCAACGAAACCGATCAATAAACCGGTAATAATGAAACGATTGGAAAAGTATTCCCGCCAGCGTTTTTTGTCAGCCAGTAAAAAGATAAAGGGTTCTGCTGCGATAACAATGGCAGCCTGACCTGAAGTAACATATTGTTCTGCCCAGGCAACCATGCCGCTCCCTCCCACCAGCATGAATAATCCGCTGATGCTGCAGGTACGGACCACCTGCCAGCCCGGCCATTTTTCCTTCCTGATAAAACACCATCCTAACAAGAGAATGCCAGCCATCAGGTAACGCAATGCGGAAAGCATAAACGGAGGAAATCCCCTCAGTCCGTAGATGACGGCCAGATAAGTGGTGCCCCATACAATATAAACAGCCATAAATGCCAGTACGATCAACCACTGCGGAGCTTTCCGTTCAACCATTACTTTCTCTTTTTTACCTGTTAAATTATATTTACTGGTATAAAAGTAGCAAACTTTTATTACTAGCAAAAAATATTTTGATGGTAATAATTGAAATGCAGTATTTTTGGTGTACACATGAGCAAGGAGAGATCTATAGCAACATTGCCACTGGATGGCGGGGCACTTTGTTTCCATTTTATCAATACGGTAAATGCATGGAGGGGAGTTAACCTCCACGAGTATCTCGGCAGTTACCAGGAAATGATCGACTGGTGCAGGAAAGTGGACATCCTCGGCGAAGCGCAACGGACCGCACTGTCTCATTATGCTGCGCAAAATGAAACAGCGGCTGTTGCCGCCCTGCAGAAATTAAAACGTACCAGGGAAACGCTTTATCAATTTTTTTCCGCTATCGCGGATAATGATGGCGCCACGCTATCTCCCGCTATACTGGAGAAATTTAATAAAGCATTGACCAATGCTTTATCCCACCTTCAGTTTGAAACAACACCCACAGGCGTAAATGCCGTGCTGCAACGGGACGATACAGACATGATGGCCCCACTATGGACAGTCATGAAGTCTGCCTACGATATCCTCACCAACGAAGAGCACACACGTATAAAGGAATGTGAAACCTGTGGATGGATCTTCCTGGATACTACCAAGAACAATAAGAAACGCTGGTGTAGCCCGCTGAGCTGCGGAACGATGGATAAGTCAAAACGTTATTACCAGAAGAAGAAAGAAAAGGCGGAGGAATAACAAAACACTATTAAACAAAACATACTTAACAAAACACAATAGGACTCCGTCAGGAGTCCTATTGTTTGTAGCCCCGGGTGATAACTCGAGGTGTACGAATATTAATCGGGCATAACCCTCGAATAAATATCAACCACATTATAATCCGGAACAAACATCAACCCACAATCCCGAACGATTTAATAAACCGTTACAGTCCAGCTTCTCTCAAAATGTTTACCCGCTTCTAATATATGAATGCCCTCCTTACCCACAATTTCTCCTGAAGCATTCACACTGTCAGCAATACCATTCCAGGGTTCTATACATACAAAATCAGCATCTTTGGCGGCCCATATCCCCATGTAAGGGAAACCATCATATTGCAGCTTCAAACCACGTGAAGATTTATCGCTCTTCAGTTCTATGATGTTTGATGCCAGGGTCTTAAATACCAGGGCATCATTATAAAACAGCGAATGTTTCAGCGGCAGTTTATGCGTCTTTACCAGGAATGGTTCTGGTGTGAGCTCAATCAAACCATCTGCAGATAACGGCCAAACGCCATCATTTTCTTCTTCATTAAAAGCCAGGTAATAGTCCTCATATCCTGTCCCTTCAGTCAGCGGTACTTTAAATGCAGGATGCGCCCCTACTGAAAAATACATGGTATCCTTACCGGTATTTTCCACTGCGTAAGTAACCTTTAGTCCTGTGTCAAGCAGGGTATATATTACCTGGAAAGTGAAATGAAAAGGATATACCTTGAGGGTATCTTCTGAATCTTTTAATGTGAAGGTAAGCTGATGATCTGTTTGTGCTGTCAGGGTAAAGACCTTGTCACGGGCAAAACCATGCCTGCCGAGAGAGTACTGTTTACCTTTATATGTATAACTATTGTTTTTAAGCGTGCCCACTATTGGAAACAAAACGGGACTTTTCTTCGCCCATTCCGGTCCGGCATGCCACAGATATTCCTGTTCAAGGTCTGTGCGGACAATGTTTTGTAACTCGGCTCCTTTTTCAGCAACAACTACCCGTATTTTATCATTCTTTAATTCAGCCATAGGAATCTTTTTGCCTCAAAAATAACCAATCGGGCCTTATAAGCGTTATTTTTTCCTGTTGCTCAATACGAGTACCAGTCCAACTACGGCAACAATGCCGCCGGCATAAGTGGGCCAGCCTATCCAGCGATTTTCCGTTTTATTTACTTCCAGCGGACCAAGATCCACTACTTTCTTTTCTGTCTTTACGGAGAAGCCACGGATCACGATCATGGCAATACCAGCGATGATAAGAATGAGACCAAATGTTTTCATGTGTTGCAGGTTTATCCCTAATCAACAATACACATGCCAGCCGGTTACAGAGATCTGACTAAGGGGGAAACGAGACATTAAAAGGCAGGATAATTCAAAAGCAGGGAAATGTTAGTGTTGTTCAGCCCCGGTCAGGAGCTCACGGATAATGTTCTTACCGATCGGTTTAACAAGGTAGCCAGCCAGACCAGGAAATTCTTTGGCTCTTTGCAGGTCGCTTTCATGTGTTGAACTGGTCAGAATATAGATCCTGATGTGCTTTTCTTCCGGCAGGGATAACTTTACAAATTCGCGCATAAACTGCCAGCCATCCATATAGGGCATATTAACGTCCAGAAGAATGAGGTCCGGCAATTCATCCGGATTATCCAGCTGGGATTTGATATAATTCAATGCCTGTTCTCCATCTGTAAACTTATGGATACGATCCACGAGTTCCAGCCGCTCAAAGTGCTGCCGCATTACAAACTGAAACAGTTCATCATCATCAACAATGCACACATGCTTTACTTTATTCATCTTGCTGTAAGGTGTATACGCGGTTATTAAAATAGACATAGAAACTGCTCCCTCTACCCGATTCACTTTTGACCTCTATATTGCCACCGAATGTCCTGATCTGATTCCTGATCTTAAAAAGGCCAACTCCATTGCTCCCGTAACCGCGATGAAACATCTTTTTATACCGGAATAGTTGCTCCTGATGCATCGAAAGGTCAATCCCTATGCCATTATCCTGTACCATCAGCACCACCTGGTCGTCTTCATTCCAGGTTGCTATCTTGATTTCAGGCACTACATCTGACCGCGTATAGGTTATTGCATTGTTAATCAGGTTAAATAAAATATTTTCCAAATATACTTTCACGTAGTTTATAACGGGTACGCTTAAATTGAGCGACAAATGTGCATCTTTTTCCTCAATCTGCGGACTCAATAATTTCCACACCTGCCTGATCATTGGTTCCAGCTCGCAACTGGTAAAAAAATTCTGCTTATTTACCTGCAGGTCAATCATTTCCTTCAGGTCGTTCAAAGTACCCAGAATGGAGCCAGCGGCAGTTTTCATATGTTCCAGCATCGTCCTGCGGACCTTTTCGTCAAAAACATCACCCAGTAGCTCGGTAGAATCCATCAATGCCGTAGCGGGACCACGAAGGTTATGAGCAATGATACTATTGAATTCCTGCAGCTGGCGGATCTTCTGTTGCAGGTCCACGGAGGTGGCATGCAGCACTATGTTCTTTTTGTGAGCTTCGGTAATGAGTTTCTTCGCCTCCGAAACATCCAGCATCTGCACTATAAAGAAACGGAAAGTACCATCGGTGCTCAGCATTTTAGATGCCGCCAGAAATACCCATATGTAGTGCCCTTTTTTATGCAGATATCTTCGTTCCGCCCGGTAGGTATTCGTTATGCCTTCTGTCAGCATCCGGACCTGTGCACGGGCTTCCACTTTATCGTCTGGATGAATAAGCCGGAATACGTCTGCCCCTTTTAATTCTGCCGGGGAATATCCCAGCGTGGCAGCAAGCGACTCATTCACGTCCAGCCATAAGATATCAGGGCTGATAAGACCGATGCCTGTCGGGGAATAGTCAAATACGCTTTTAAATACACGTTGGCTTTCATCCAGTGCATTGATCAGCGTGTTGTTCGATTCATCTATATCTTTCCAACTGGTAATATCTGTGAACGTGATAATATAACCTGTGATGTTATCCTTTATAAGTGGTTTTCCATTCAGCCGCAGGCATGCATGACGCCCATCCGGTTGTTTCAGGCGTATCTCGCGCCCTTCCACGACTTCCTTTCTGGCCGCTATCTCCGCAAATGGCGCCATCAGGAGTGACTGCCAGAAATCCGGATCTTTAAACCTGGTTTCAGATACCTGCAGGGTCTTTAACGCGGACTTATTGTAACCTACGATCTGATCCTGCTCATCGATGGCAATATACCCTTCTTCAATAGCATCGGCTATTGCTGGCCACCAATTGTTCGCATGATCGATCTTCATCAACCTCATAGTTATTTTGACACACCGGGCTAATAAACCGGATTAATTTGAGCCCTTAAGGGGGTTAGGATATGATGCTTAATGGATTATTAATCTACTAATTAACAGCAATATAAAAGAAAACTACAAGTTTGCCGCCAAAAAAGCGGTATTCATCTCAATTATTTTATATAATATCGATTTTTTTGGTTGTTTTGGATTATTTAACTGTTCACACAGGAATGACTACAATTGCTAATGATACAAAACAGGCCTGGTATTCGAGAACGTGGGCGCAGGTCTTCCTGCATGCTGTTGCCTGGATCACGCTGTTTTCTCTGCCATATCTCCTGCGGCCATCTCCCGACCAGCGGCACGCGCCGGACGCGGATGAACAGGTATGGCATATCCACTATATTATCAATGCCTGTATACTGACCTTCTTTTTCTACCTGAATTCGAGCGTTCTGATCCCCGGACTTATATACCGAAAAAAGTATCTCCAATTCAGTTGTGTGTTATTGCTGCTTTTTGCCGGCCTGGTTTATTTCCGCTATTTGTTCATACAGGCCTTTATCACGCACAGGCAATTTGAGTTAAGGCCTACAATCCTGTTCACATTCTTCACCCTACTGTTCATCCTTGCCTGTAGTACAGCCTGGAGAATGATCAGGGATAAGATGAATGCCGACAAGCTGGCCAGTGCAAAGGAAAATGAAAACCTGAAGACAGAACTGTCCCTGTTACGTTCACAGGTCAGCCCTCACTTTATGTTCAATGTACTGAACAATATGGTAGCGCTGGCCAGGAAACAGTCAGACCAGCTGGAGCCGTCCCTGATCAAACTCTCTTCACTGATGCGGTATATGTTGTATGAGGCTGACGAAGATAAAGTACCCCTTGATAAGGAAACAGATTATCTGCAAAGCTATATTGACCTGCAGCAGCAACGCTTCGGCACCAAAGTACAGGTGAACGTCACCATGCAGTTGCCTGAGATCGGATATGAAATTGAGCCTATGCTGCTGATCCCGTTTGTTGAAAATGCGTTTAAACATGGAACAGGTCTGATACCTGATGCACGTATCGACATAGAACTGCGGGCACGGCAGGGTTTACTGCAATTTTCCGTGATGAATAAATACAATCCTGAATACACGGAAATAAAGGATAAGACCTCCGGTATAGGCCTTACAAATGTAAGACGCAGGCTTAATCTCCTGTATAAAAACAACCACCAGCTGCTGATCAATAAAAAAGAAGGATGGTTTGTGGTGTCTTTGCAGTTACATTTACATTAAAATCAGGAACCTGAAGAAGTGCACCATAAATAATTCCTGGTTCTTAATTCCCAATTGAAAATCGAATTATGGTATTACGTTGTATAGCTGTTGATGATGAACCGTTAGCATTGGATCTACTGGAAGATAACATTCGCCAGGTACCCTACCTGGAACTCGTTGCCAAATGTGCAGATGCATTTGAGGCTATCAAAGTGTTGCAGGAAAAGGAAGTGGACCTGATCTTCCTTGACATACAAATGCCGGGATTGACAGGCCTGCAGTTTATACAGAGCCTGGCGCATAAACCCATGATCATTCTTATCACGGCCTATGAAAAATATGCGCTGGAAGGATTTGAACTGGATGTAACAGATTACCTGGTAAAACCGGTAGCATTACCCCGATTTATCAAAGCCTGCAATAAGGCGCGGGAACTGTTCCAGCTGAAACATCATCCGGCAACAGCTTCAGCTACCAGCACACCTGAATTCTTTTTCGTCAACTCTGATTATAGTCTGCTGAAAATAAATGTAGCCGATATCATCTGGATCGAAGCTTTAAAAGACTATATCCGGATACATCTGACAGGCACCGCAAAACCTGTTGTAACCCGTATGCCATTAAAACAAGTGGAAGAACAACTGGCGCCCGCCAAATTCATCCGCATTCACAAATCATATATCATTGCCGTGGCGCATATCACCGCCATCAGAAAAAACAGTGTATTTATCGGCGCCATGGAACTACCCGTGGGCGACAATTACCGGGAAGCAGTAGCAGCACTGACAGGTATCCGATAACCCTGTACCAGCTTATCATGTATTATGCTGACAACCATTTTCCGGCTTTTTCGTCGCATTATTTCCAAGCATTGTCTCATTTGCTATGTATAATGGAAATGCGCTATTAGTTTTGTCTCTATAAGAATGTTACTTATGCAAAGAATTATCTGGCTTATTGCCATGTTGACCTTCACCGTTCACATTTCCGCGCAACAGAGGCCCGGAGGTTTTGCTGGCGGCAAACCGCCCAGCATAGGCCGCGTTTACGGTAAGGTACTCGACAACGAAGGGAAACCCATGCCCTACACTTCAGTGATCATATTCCAGAATCGTCTCGACTCTGTTACGAAAACTAAAAAGGATGTACTGATAAAAGGTGTTATCACGCAGAATAATGGTGAATTTAACCTGGAAGAACTCCCTATTATGGGACCATTGATCCTGAAGATATCCGCCACTGGATTCAAGCCTTATTCACAGGTCGTAACCTTCGTTATGAAGAAGCCTGCTCCCGGTACAATGCCTTCTTTCGATAAAGACCTGGGCAACATCAAACTGACCAGCGACATCAGTCAGCTGCAGGGCGTAACCGTTACTGCCAGCAAACCACTGATGAAGGTTGACATGGATAAAAAGGTGTTTAACGTAGAACAGAGTATTTCCAGTGCGGGCGGTACCGCACAGGACGTAATGAAGAACGTGCCTTCCGTGAATATTGATATTGACGGAAAGATGACCATGCGTAATGCGACGCCGCAATTATATATTGATGGCCGTCCTACTACCCTTACTCTCGATCAGATCCCTGCGGACGCTATCGAGAGTGTAGAAGTAATGACCGCTCCAAGTGCGAAATATGATGCTTCAGGCGGCGGCGCTGGTATCGTAAACATCGTACTGAAAAAGAACCGTAAAACCGGTTATAATGGAAATATCCGTGCTGGTGTAGACAAACGTGGAGGCTTCAATGGCGGTGGCGATTTCAACCTGCGCCAGGGTAAATTTAACATTACTGCCAGCGGTATGATCAACCAGATGCGTGACCGTACCAATGGTAAAACAGACCGCCTGGATATATCTGACGATCCGAATATCCATACCCTTCAGGAGAATAGCTCCAGAAGTAACGGTGGATTTATGTTCGGCCGTCTTGGAATGGATTATTTCGCTACTAACCGTACCACTTTGTCTGTATCAGGTATCAAAGTACATGGTCAGTTCAAACCTTCAAGTATCCTGGACATCAATACTGACAGCCTGTTCAGCGGAGCTCCGACTACGGCTTTCAGCCGCAGGGTTACCGATGGCAAACGTACATTCAATGGTACCGGTTTAGTGCTGGGTATGAAGCACATTTTCCCACACGAAGGAGAAGAACTGACAGTAGATGCTAACTACTTCGGCGGTACCAGTTCCAATAATTCTAACTACACTACCGACTTTTATAATATCAAAGGTGGTGCGGTTACCAGCAATGAAGTGGAAAGGATCCTGGGAGATGGTAAAATGCGTAACATCACCGCCCAGACAGACTATATAAGACCGCTCGGCACCAAGAGTAAACTGGAAGCGGGATTACGTGCTACCTTCCGTCATATTGAGAACAACAACTACAATTACCTGTTCAATGAGGCCACACAGGAGTACGACCTCACATCAGGCAATACCAGCAATTATAAGAACAACGAGAGCGTATACGCAGCTTACGTGACCTTCAGCAGCAGCATTCATAATTTCAGCTATAAACTCGGATTACGTACCGAAAGTTCCGAATATAACGGGGAATTGATCCAGACCGGACAGAAATTCAGCAACAGCTATCCTGCCAGCCTGTTCCCTACCATATTCTTAAGCCAGAAGCTGAAACATGATCAGGAAGTACAGTTGAGCGCTACCCGTCGTATTAACCGTCCGAACTTCTTCCAGCTGATCCCATTTGCTGACTCAACCGACCGGCTGAACATCACAAAGGGTAATCCGAACCTGGTACCGGAGTTCACACAATCCCTGGAGTTATCTTACCTGAAAACATTTAAAGGTAATCACACGCTCCTCGGTTCCGTATACTATAAATACACAGATAATACGATCACCAGTTACATAGATCAGCAAACTGACCCTGCTTCAGGTAAGACGGCCCTGATCAATACCTTCATCAATGCTGCAAGCAGTTATACGACCGGTGCTGAGCTTACGGTACAGAACTACCTGACGAAATGGTGGGATGTATCTACCAACATCAACGCGTATAACTCGAAGATAGATGCAGGTACTACTGCTGTAGTTAATCAAAAGGCATTGTGGAGCGTATTCGGTAAACTGAACAGTAATTTCAAATTGCCGAAGGCTATTGAACTGCAGCTTACCGCTACCTATCAGTCTAAAACTAACCTGCCGATCAATACCAATAATGGCTTTGGCGGTGGCCCTCCCGGCCTGGAAGCACAAAGCGCCTCACAAGGTTTTATCCGCTCCTTCTATGGTATAGATCTGGCGCTGAAGAAAAGCTTCCTGAAGAGCAAGGCATTGAGTGCAACAATTGCTGTAAGCGATATCTTCCGTAGCCGTATTACAGACCAATACTCTTACAGTGCGTATTTCACCCAAAACTACACCCGTTTAAGGAACCCGCAGATGATCAGACTGAACATCGCGTACCGTTTCGGTAAAATAGACGCCTCCCTGTTCAAACGTAAGAGCCAGGGTACAGGCCAGGGAATGATGGATGGCATGCAATAATATAGCGAACAACTCGCAACAAACAAAAAAACGAATGGTCAGACAGCCATTCGTTTTTTTGTTTTTATCATTATTACTTTTTCGGTACCAGATGATCCGGCTATTATCCATTCATAAAATCCAGATCAAAGTAGTATTCCCTGTTGTCGGTAGGATTCAGATAGATAGAGATCTGTTTATGTCTTTCCAGCAGGAAATAAACAGTGACCCTGTCTTTATAGATGTAAGGACTGAGTAGCTCAATACGTGTGTTATTGTCCGGCTGATAGGCACAGGACAGGTAACATATTTCCCGTTCCCGGATTTCGTCGGGATAATGGTTTGCGAAACCATCCAGCATCCTGACTTCCAGGTTGTCTGTATCGGCCGGCTCCTCGTAATAATTGGAGGTAAAAATGGTAAACTTTTCTGCGTTCACTGTGATCCTGTTCCCGGTTGACTTCAATCCGGCGTTAGATTCTTGCAACTTTTGGGGAAAGAGCAGTCCAATGAGTTGTTTCAGCATAATATATCACTTTTTTGAATGACGATCCAGCTGGCATTGGTCCCTGACTATAATAACAGATCCTTGCAAATGTCAGCCGCGCCTTTGGCGTGACTGACATGCTGATCCAAATATACAAAGTATCATTAAATATCTTCGGAGTCGTATACGATCACCTTCTTCCATACGGAAGAACATTCTTCAATAAACTTCAGGTGAGCGGGATCTGTTTGATAGATATCCTGGTCAGCCTTATTTTTGAAGAACAGCAACCAGGATACCTGGTAAGACCGTTCAATTACGTCACGGTTAGTTGTAGAAGGCGTGCCGATATGGTGTTGTTTGATCGTTTTAGCGCTTTTCGCGAGCTTCTGTAGCCCGGCGATAAGTTTGGCTTTATCTTCCTGACTTTCGGGATTATTCAGCCAGAAATATACGTGGTGCACAAAAACTTTTTCGGCTGGTGGTGTCGCCATGGCTGCCGCACTGCCTGTCAATGTAGCAACACCTGCCACTGCAGCCGTTTTACCTGCTGCGGAAAGGAACGCTCGTCTGGTTTGTTTTGACATAGGGTCATTTTTTATCAAGGAAAATAGTAAAAATATCCGGATATCCTGCATTATCATCACATCTTCCCTTTCCGCGTGCCAGTTCATCTGGTTCACTTTTTGTAATTCTTAAAGTAGGTAAAACTAAGACACTAAACAGCTTTGAACCCCGGCCCTATTAATCCCCGCACCTTAATACTGTCGGTTCCATTTACCGCTACTACTTCGTTAAAAACTTTGATATGGATACATTTGACATGAAGCCAGAGGTTCTCTTTGTGGGTACATACCCTCCGCGTAAATGTGGCATTGCCACCTTTACTGCCGATCTCACCAATGAACTGACCCGTCTGTTAACGCACGAGTTTGATATTAGTATTTGTGCCCTGGATAAAAGAGCCAACACAGATCTGTATAACGCCCCTGTTACAATGGTGATGGACGGTTGCCGGCTGAATTCCTGTATAGCAGGCGCAGAGGCCATCAATCAGAATCCGGCCATTAAGATCGTTTGCATAGAGCACGAATTCGGGCTTTTTGGAGGAAATATGGGCGAATATGTACTGGCCTTCCTTTCCCTGCTCACAAAGCCTTTCATTATCCGTTTCCATACAGTATTGCCAGAGCCTGATGAACAAAGGTTGAAGCTGGTAAGGAGCATTTGCCTGCTGGCAGATAAAGTAATGGTGATGACCCGTCATTCCCACAGGCTTTTGGTGGACGATTATAACATTGAGCAGGATAAACTTGCAATCATCCCTCATGGCACCCATCCGATCCCTGCTTCAAACAGAGTGGATCTGAAGAGCAGGTATAATATGCAGCAGAAAAAGATCCTGACCACCTTCGGATTGCTTAGTCCTAACAAAGGAATTGAGTTAGGCATTAAAGCAATGGTGAAAATTGCTGCGGAATTTCCGGATGCTATTTACGTCATACTGGGGAATACTCACCCCAACTTAGTGGAAGCAGAAGGAGAAGCATACCGCGAAAGTCTGCAAAGATTGATAGAAGAAAACAATCTTACTAACAATGTAAAACTTGTCAACGAATTCATTCCGACAGATCAGCTACTGAACTATCTGTCACTGACCGATATTTACCTCTTTACTTCCAAAGACCCGAACCAGGCGATGAGCGGTACGTTCATGTATGCCATGAGTGCAGGTTGCCCGATCATTTCAAATGCCTTTGTATTGGCTAATGAAATGTTAGAAGACAATACCGGTATTATCATAGCATCGGGCGACGAAGAGGCACTGGCCAATAACGCCATCTATCTTCTGCGGAATGAAGCGGTAAGACAAGAAATAGGAAAAAAAGCTTTTATGAAAACGAGGAACACCCTATGGGGGACCGTAGCCCGTAAACATGCAATGCTGTTCTATGAACTGATGAAAAAACAGTCGCCTACATACAATAATATTGTGGCACTGTAAACGGCTTTGCCTATTGTTTCACTAAAAAGAAAAGCATGCACCCGCATTTACAGACAACAAAGACCATTCAAAAAAAAGACGTTAGACAGGGCAGGATCTCACTGCCCTCTTTTAACCCGGATCACATACTGAATCTGACAGATAGCACAGGAATCATACAACATGCCTTGCGTAATATTCCCAACAGGAAAGAAGGCTATTGTACTGACGACAATTCCCGCGCGCTGTTACTATCCGTAATGGCATGGAAACACAACAGATACCCGGAGGTACTGAAATTAATGTCCGTATATCTGAGCTTCATCCATTACATGCAAATGGAAGATGGCTATTTTCACAACTTCATGCATTACAATAAAGAGATCGTAAAAGATGGCGGCTCGGAAGATGCCTATGGCAGAACATTGATGGCGCTGGGTTACCTGATAGCTTATGGCCCTTCCCCACTTACAATAAGAACAGCGGAAGAGATCTTCCTGAAAGCCACACCGCACATGGATAACCTGATCTCTCTACGAGGTATGGCCAACAGCCTGATCGGACTATGCCTGTTTATCGGGTCTAATCATTCACATGAAAACCAGCTTGACAGGGTCGGACAACTGGCCGGTAAACTGGTGCATGAGTATCGGCGGTATTCAGATAGAGATTGGAAATGGTTCGAAGAAGTGCTGACATACGATAACGCAATGATACCACTGGCGTTGCTGCACGCCTACGAGATCACCCGGCAGGAAGAATACCTGCATACTGCGTTGGAGGCCATCAGTTTCCTTGAAACAAAGGTTTTCCGTGACAACATACTATATCCTGTCGGTAATAATGGCTGGAGCAGTAAAGGCGGCACCACCGCATTGTTTGACCAACAGCCGCTGGATGCAATGGCCATGGTATTGTTCTATCACCAGGCCTTTCATGTTACCGGCAATAAGAAATTCCTCACTAAAGGAGTATGCTCCTGGCAGTGGTTCATGGGTGAGAATGCTCTCCAACTGCCATTATATGACCAGGACACCGGCGGCTGTGCTGACGGCTTACAGCCTGACAGGGTAAATGAGAACCAGGGTGCTGAAAGCACCATCGCTCTCTGGATATCCTATTTTTCCGTTTCTGAAATGTTAGATAAGTAAATGAAAATAGCCGTTCTTTCCCCTATCGTATGGCGTACTCCTCCCCGTCAATACGGGCCGTGGGAACAGGTAACATCCGTTCTTACAGAAGGTCTTGTCAAAAAAGGTATCGACGTAACGCTTTTCGCAACCGGCGATTCCATCACCAATGCAAAACTATCTTCCGTGTGCGATCATCCACTGGGAGAAAAGCCTGCAGACTTCAAGGTGTGGGAATGTCTACATATTTCCGCACTAATGGAGAGGGCTGGGGAATTTGATCTCATACATAACCACTTTGACTTCCTTCCGCTCACATATTCAAGGCTGATCACGACTCCTATGGTAACGACCATTCATGGTTTCTCTTCTCCCGATATAATACCGGTATACAAAAAATACAATGATACCAGTCATTATGTGTCTATCAGCAACAGCGATCGTAGCCCGGAACTGACATATATAGACACGGTATATAATGGGATCGATGAGTCACTTTTTTCTTTCAGGGAAAAGCCGGGAGAATACCTGCTTAGTTTTGGAAGGATCCATCCAGAGAAAGGTACACATATCGCCATAGCGATTGCTGCAGAACTGAACATGCAACTGCTCATCTGCGGACTGATTCAGGACGAGCATTATTTTAAGGAAAAAGTGGCCCCTTTTATCAATGATACCACTGTTATTTATAAAGGGAATGTGGGTCCGGCGGAACGCGATCAGATACTTGGCAATGCCAGCGCTTTGCTACATCCTGTTATGTTTGACGAGCCGTTTGGATTGAGCATTGCAGAGGCCATGATGTGCGGTACGCCTGTCATTGCATTTAACAGGGGTGCAATGAAGGAACTGATACTTGAAGGAACGACCGGCTTTCTTGTAAATACCGTCGAAGAGGCGGTGACAGCTGTATCCAATATACAACACATCAACCGGCATGACTGCCATCTTCACTCAATGGCTCATTTCAGCCAGGAGCAAATGGTAGCACACTACATAGAAGTATATTCGAGGATAGTCGCTCACTGCTGACTATCCTTGAGTAAAGCTTTCAGTAATTTATCCAGTGGCACACTGGCAAATGAAGACGCATAGTCCGATACCGCATAAGGAATGAACACCTGTCCCTCGTGGATCATTGCGCCACAGGAATAGACGACATTAGGCACATATCCATCCCGCTCATCTTCTTTGGGCATCAGCAGTGGATATTGCAATCTACCCAGCTCCTTTGTGGGGTCTTCCAGGTCAAACAGTGTAGCACCCAGGCAATATTTGCGCATCGGGCCTACTCCGTGAGAAATGATCAGCCATCCCTTCTCTGTCAACAGCGGAGAACCGGCGTTGCCTATCTGTACAAACTCCCAGGGATATTTCGGTTTCTGTAATAAGATGGGTTCCTGCCATTCGTAAAGATCATCAGAGAACATGATGTAATTATTTACTCCGTCAATGCGGGATAACATAGCATATTTCCCTTTGATCTTTTTCGGGAAAAGCGCCAGGTTCTTATTCACAGCACCTTTCCCATACAACGGCGAGACCTCAAAGTGTTTGAAATCGCAGGTCCGGATCAGCTTCGGCAGGATGAATGATCCATCATAAGCGGTGTAGGTAGCGTAATACGTACAGGAGCCTTCCTCTTCTATAAACTTCACGAAGCGGGCGTCTTCAATACCATTCTTCTCTGTGTATGTTACCGGAAAAATAACACGTTCCGAGAGCCCTGTATGATCGGGAAAATGCAGTTCATAATTGGCATCAACCAGTTCAAGCACATGTTGTTTCATATTCTGCTGATCTGAAGGATCTTTAACTGCCCGCAGCAGGGAGCGCAAAACAATGTCTATCTCAGAATATGTAAACTCGTCGGTCAGCTGATGTAAAATACCCACATGCAGATCTTCCGGCAAACGTAGCTGTGTCAACTGCTGGGCAAAATGCTCCTTATCGTTCCGCTTCTCGTTGGTCAGCTTGCCTTCTGTCAGGAACCGCGCCGGCGGATCGAGGTGAATATTACAATCTTTGTCCAGAACGCCTTCCCTGAACTCTATCGAAGAAATATGACTTTCGCCCGTAGCCCTGAAACTTACGATCACTCTTTTTTCGCCCGGTTTCATACCTCCCTGATCGGGCGCTTCCACCACAGAAGGATTAAATAGCGCAGCCGCTTCGAGGGAGTATTCCATCGTAAAATAGGCGCCCAGTAAATGTTGCCGTTCCCTGGTCACTGTCATCCCGGGAGGCACGAGATGACTGATCCTGCTATAATGGTTTTCAAAGACGATATTGATATCCTTGTACCTGCACGAAAACTCTCTCAATACTCCGCCAAGCACATTACACACTACCTCTTCCGGCATATCCACAACCTTGTTAATGATCTGGAGAGAACGTTCATTTCCTGAATTAAAAAAGCGGGGAATTACTCTTTTAAAATCCGGGGTGATCCTGATGTTTTTTCTCGTCATTGATAACATACGCAACAATCTAGTGGGTTAAAAAAAGATATATACTTATAAAGATAACTCTTTTAGCGTTAATGTATTATATCACGTAGCAGCGTTACCGTTCGATTCGTGTAGCTGAGTAAGTTGACGCCTGCTACATTGAGCTTTCTAGCAAACAATATTTGAGCCAATGAACAAAGCAAGCTATACATGGAAGGTGTACCTTTGCTAAAAAGCTGATAATCATGGTCAATCCGGAACCGGTTATATCAAATTTCTTATACTCCTGTTATACCAGCCGGCACAATGAGTCTGAGCAATGTGTACCGGAGCATGTGCTGACCCATGTTATTGCAGGCAGCGTGGCATTTTACACCGCTGACGGGCGGCATGAACTGATGCCTGGTCAAACACTTTTCATCAAAAGGAACCTGCTCACCAGGGTCATGAAATACCCCGGGCCAGGTGGCGAAATGAAGTCATTCAGCATCTTCCTGGAGCAATCATTCCTTCGCGATTATAGCGCCGAAAATGACACAATTGCGTCCGGCCCTTATCAGGGTACTCCCTTTATACAATTTGCCGCGGATAGCCTGTTTAAAGCTTATTTTGAATCGCTGGCCCCATATCATCATTTACAGATCAACAATGAACTGGCTGTTCTGAAACAACGGGAGGCATTATTACTCCTGCTCCATCAGACGCCCGATGTTAAAAATTTGCTGTTCGACTTTAGTGAGCCCGGGAAAATTGATCTTGAGGAATTCATGAACAGGCACTACAGATTTAATGTGGACCTCAGGCGTTTTGCTTATTTAACAGGCAGAAGCCTGGCCACGTTCAAGCGGGATTTTGAGAAGATCTTTCACGCTTCCCCCAGTCGCTGGTTGCAACAGAAAAGATTACAGGAAGCCTATTTCCAGATCAAGGAAAAAAAGAAAAAGCCATCAGACGTATACCTGGAAGTAGGGTTTGAAGATCTCTCCCATTTTTCCTTCGCCTTCAAAAAGACTTATGGGGTAGCCCCATCCCTCGTTTAAATACTATTCGGTCCGACTTCCTCTCCGCCAGGCACATCTGCATAAAAAAATGCTAACTTTAAGCCAGTCGGGGACAAGTTATGAAAGTTACTAAGTTTTTACTACGCCACTTTATTACCGGGGGCGAGATATTCCACCTCGCACGGGTGAAGATCTTCTCGCGTGATGATATATCCCTGCATAATCACGATTACGCTGAAATATTCTGGATCGAACATGGTAGTGGCACTCACCTCATTAACGGGAAAAAAATGCCCCTCAATACGGGCGACCTGGTAATGATGCGCCCTGAGGATCAGCATACCTTCATTTCCAACCGGCAAGGCATCACCATGATGAACCTGGCTTTTCCGATCAAAACGGTACAGTATTTCCGTAAAAGGTACTTCAGCGAAACGGAAGACTTCTTCTGGAAAAAAGGACCTCTTCCCTATCAGGCCTCACTCGACGTCACCGTGTTACGTAATGTGACCCACCTGGCGGAGAAGATCTGGAAACATCAAAGCTCCCCCGTCTACCTGGACAGTTTCCTGTTATCTCTTTTTAAATTGTTATTGCCTACCGAAAACCAACCTGATAACCAGGACATTCCAGCCTGGCTGAATAACGCGGTGCAGCAGTTTCCGGCACAACCGGACATCTTTCGTCTGGGCGCACGTGGTTTTGCCTCTATCTGCGGCCGTAACATTGACTATGTTAACAGGACCGTCCGCAAATGTTATGATAAAACCTTGTCCACATTAGTAGCGGAGTTACGTATGCAATTCGCAGCCAGGCAATTAGCGATCACTAACGCCCCTATTAAGAGTATCTGCCACGATTGTGGTTTTAATAACCTCGGACACTTCTACAAACAATTCCAGGCTATCTATCAGCAAACGCCTTCACAATACCGCGAACGGCATCAGCGCATGTCATAGATCGTTATACCGTAAAAAATATATCTGTTAGCGCAATAGTATGAGCGCTTTATTAATTTTGCAGGCTATAATTTAGTATCCGATGAAAAAATGCATCCTGGCTGCCGCAGCCATGATCACCTACCTACCTATGAAAGCCCAGACAGCGGACCTGTCGAATAGTGTAAAACAGGAATTTGTAAAGGCCTGGGATACCTATAAACGATACGCCTGGGGGCATGATGTATTACTGCCGCTGACTAAACAGTATAAGGACTGGTATGAACAACCGTTGCATATCTCTCCGGTTGACGCATACAGCACGATGAAAGTGATGGGCCTTCAGAAACAGGCC
This sequence comes from Chitinophaga sp. S165, assembly GCF_003182155.1. GTDB lineage: Bacteria > Bacteroidota > Bacteroidia > Chitinophagales > Chitinophagaceae > Chitinophaga. The sequence goes on along the minus strand of NZ_QGTG01000003.1, from coordinate 209,904 downwards.
AAAGAGATCGAGAAGTATATTACTGACAGCTGCCGTTTTAATACAGATATATATGTGAAGACCTTTGACATGAACAAACGTGTACTGGGGGGATTGCTTGCCATGTATTCCTACACACACAATCCAAAGGTATTGGAACAGTCAAAAGATCTGGGCGACCGGTTGTTACAGGCTTTCAAATCTCCGACAGGTATTCCCTATTACTGGGTTAATCTGAAAACCGGTAAGGCAAGAGGAGAAAAGATGAACACCGCCGAAGCAGCGGCTTATACTTTTGAAATGGGCATCCTGAGTTATTACACAAAGGACCGGAAATATTATCAGGCGGCGAAGAAGGCGACGCTCGCTGTGTATGGAAGACGATCGCCGATCAACCTTGTTGGAAATGTGATCAATAATGAAACCGGTGAATGGCTGGAAACAGTCAGTTTTATTGGCGCTGGCGGAGATGTTTATTACGAATACCTGTTGAAGACCTGGCTCCTGTTCAAAGATCCCGAGATCAAACAGATGTGGGAACAGACCATTACAGCCGTTCATAAGTATGATGCAGAAGAAAACGATACGGCGCTATGGTACAGAAAAACAGACATGTATTCAGGCGAAATGAGGAATAGCGCGGTGACCCTTTACGATGCGTTCTTCCCTGCGTTACTATGCATTGATGATGATGCTGAAACAGCGGCCAAACTCCAGCGCACCTGGAATGATCTCTGGAAACGGTACGGGCTCGAACCAATGATCTATGATTATCGCAAAAAGGTCCCCTACTCTTCATCTTATGAGTTGAATGCTGAGATCGTAGAATCTGCCTGGTACCTGTACGATTATACAAAGGATACCAGCTACCTCCAGATGGGGAAACAATATTACAACGATATACTGAAATACTGTAAAACAGCTACGGCCTTTTCATCGGTGACAGACGTGCGAAGCAAACAACAGCATAATGAATTACCTATGTATTTCTTTGCGGAAACAATGAAGTACTTCTACCTCCTGTTTACGCCGGATAGTGGCTTTAATACGGCGGAATATGTGTTTAATACCGGCGCTAATCCTTTCAAAATTGCAGACTTCAAACCCTCGGAAATAGAAAGGCGTTTAGGTATCAGTCAGTAAGTTAACCAGCGCTATATACAGGAGAGGCTGTCCGCCATGGCGGATGGCCTCATTTTTTTAACGTGCCAATACTACCGTGCCTTTCCTCAACACATCACCGCAGATCGTTTTCGCTTTTATCATGTAAACGTAGGAACCCGCCGGTTGTGGCATTCCTTTAAAGGTCCCATCCCAGCATTCACCGGGATAACGTGTAGTAAACACCAGATTGCCTATCCTGTTGAACACACTGAATTCGAACGTATTTGTTGCTCCCCAGAACTTTAATCCGAAACAGTCATTCATTCCATCACCATTAGGCGTAAAAGCTGTGGGAATAGGATACCGTGTAAATGCCAGATCAATATCCACATTCACGGTGATCGTTTCTACCTGTGTACAGCCATGTTCGTCCATCACAGTCACTTCATAGGTAGTGGTCTTCAGCGGAGATGCTACAGGGTTTGCCACCAGGTTGTTAACCATACCAACTACAGGCTGCCAGTTGTAATAAACTCCGCCTGTCGCTTCCAGTAAAATTTCCGGATGTGCGCAATCTACATCACCTGATTTAGCCACTGATGTAACAGGAAGGTCATACACTTTCACCGGTACAAGAAAAGTATCTGATACGGCACAGGTATGATGCTCCATATAGATCTTGAACGTAGAGTCATACATGGGCGCTACCCTGATCAGCGCGTTAGTGGTTAGCAACGAATCAGTATCTGTATACCACTCAAAAACATCAGCGCCTCTCGCCAGGATCTCAACAGACTGGCCCAGGCATACTACAGGCGTATCTGGTATTACTCTCATATCCGGCGCAGGATTGACCGTGATATTGATTGCGGATTTACTGCTGCAGCCATATATTGTCGTAGCTGTTACTGTATAACTGGTGGTTGACGATGGCGTAGCGACGGGGGTAGGCACCGTACTTCTGTCCAACGAAGAATCGGGCCACCAGCTGTAAGTAGCAGGTACATCAGAAATTGCTGATAGTTGCAGGCTGTTACCGGCGCATATAGCGGTATCGCTTCTTTTGGTGAACACAGGAGATGGATTAACATAGATCGTCAGTGTAGCTGAACCCGGACAACCTGAAGCATCCACGCCGCTTACAGTATATGTAGTTGTGTTCATTGGTGTTGCAACCGGGTCAGGAATTGAATCGGCCGATAGTCCGGTAGCAGGCGTCCATTTATACCGGATGCCGCCACTCGCATTTAACTGGGCCGGTTTCCCTGCGCAGAGCACCATGTTAGCAAGCGTATTAATATTTGCGGAGCAGGGCGATTTAATGCTAACAAGATAATCCTCAACTTCTCCATCCGGCGCGAAGCCAGTAGGTATTCTAAGCGCCTGTTGATCGGTAGATAAACGGAACCTGAATCCAAATTGCTGCACCCTTCCTGAAACGAAACCGCCTGGCAGCGAAGTCCAGTTCAAAATAGCGACAGTAGCATTGGGAGGTACAGTAGTTGTAGCAGATTCGTTCGTATCAAAAACACCGTTCCTGTTATAATCAAACCAACCTGTGAGGTAGGCGGTTTTACCTGTAGTATTGCTCAGCGGAACAGTTACGTCGTAACTGCCATTGCCATTATAATCGCGGAAGGCAGTCACTGCTTCTTCGTCCTGTCCGTTCACATTATCGTCAGTCATACCCGGAGAGTCCGCATCACCGGCAATACTACCTAGTTTCAGATCGCCTGACAGGGATGTGACAGGCAGAGGCACACCGTTGCTACAAGGATTCTGTGTAGTATATACCAGTTGATGAGAAGCATAGCCATAAGTGGCAGGAAGATCACCCTCATCAACGGCAGCGATAATGCCAAAAGCCACGGCACTGCTGCCGTGTGTGGTCCTCAACAGACCTACGTCCACGGTTACCGTTCCCGTTGAAGGAACATCCGTAGCCATGACAGGCAATTGTCCGACGCCGGGAACGCCGCCGTATGTCTCAGAGATATTGATCGTTTGTGTACCGCATCCGGTAGTTGGATTGTTTACCTGCGATGAATTTTTGAAGAATTCCAGGGTCCGCCAGTTACCGGATGTTGTCTTCAATACAAGTATTTCCAGGGAATTACATGCTTCTGCATCACTGGCTACCAGTGTAAAAGCAACCGGTCTCCCTCTCCGCGTGGCTTGCAGACTTATCGTAAACTGGCTGTTATTAAAGTTATTCGGAGCAAATAATGCAGGCTGGATAGCCAGGTCCGAGAAGTTATAATGATTCTTCAACACTGCGCCACTCCATGTGTTCATGATCTTAGGCGCCAACGGTGTTCCGGTAACGCCGGAGAACGTAGCGGTGATCGTTAATCCGTCCGCGGTTGTAAACGTTTTGGTTGCTCCGTCTTCAATCGTCATATTTGCCCAGTCCAGCCACCACACAATGTTCTTCAGAGTTCCTGTTCCTTCGTCTGCAAATTGTGCAAATAACTGACTATGAAACAATAACAGGAATGAGGGTAGTAGTAAAAATTTTGGCATCAGATTTATAATTATAGGGAATCGTCTTTCAGGTATAGATATGCGTCAATGGCTAACTATTTCATTATCATCACCTAAACCAAAACAAGCTACTACAGAGGCTTTCAATCGTGTTCTTTTGTAAAATACATTAAAATAGTTAATAAAATAATAATTTAAAAAGCCGGCAGGGGAACTTCATATATTAAAAAATGTATATTTGCAGTTAGTTTACGATAGCCTGGGACAATACATTGACTGCGAACAGCTTATTACTACGACACAAATCTGTCAACTATACACTACAACCCTATACATATGAACAGAAGAATTACCTGGGGCGTACTGCTCCTACTTACATTCCTGACCTTTTATAGCTGGATGCCGACCGAGATGTATGTGTCTATGCCTATCATGCTGGCCATCATAGGAGGTATTTTATGCTTTGTTTTTATGGTGCAGTTATTTGCCAACTTCACCGATATGGAGGAGATCACTGAATGGGACAGACACCCCAAACAATGGTATCACAAGATGGCGTTTGTATGCATTCCGGCAAACATTGTCCTGATGGTCGTATTCTGTATGCACTACACCAAACTCGAAAACGATGAACTGAGAGAATTTGGTGAAAGAGTACCTGCTACAATTGTAGACGGTTATTACAAGAAAAGCTCTAAAAGTAGTACCTACGCACTGACTGTCTCCTACTACACTAAAAAAGGAAAACATGTACGCAGGCAAAAGGAAGTAGACAACGATCAATATGATGCGGCCAGCAAGGGACAGCATGTAGAAGTGATCTACTCCACTAAACATCCGTCATTGATGAAGATCTTATTGGGCGATGAAATGGTGGAGGACCTTTTAGGTTTCAAGAGCAGAAAACTGACCGTTACCGATATGACCAAAATACTGGAAATGCCGGGCGACAGTATCCTGCCTGCGTTGAACAAGATCAGCTACCGCTGGACAATGAGTGATGATGACAGCTCTACTTATGTTAATGAAGGTAAAAAAACATTCTTCAGCGCAGAGCCACGTGTTCGCATTACCTACGTTGCTATGGGTGAAAACTTCATGAGCATGGCAGCAGACATACGCAATGCCGGTTTTAAGAAGGATGCCCGTACAGATGCTGACAGCACTGAAAAAAGTGAAGGAGATCTCGGTCTGTATACCAAAGGTAATCTGCAGATACTGGTACATACAAAAGTAATACCGCATAAAGCAGACAAGGATGATCCTATGGCAGTTTTCAGAGTGGATGAGGCTTTAGTTGTATCAATGTTCAGAAACTAAGATATCTGATAGGCTAAAAAAGGCGTCCGGTTTGTATCGGACGCCTTCTTTATTATTGAACATTTTTGAAGAACGTAGGAGAATTGCCGTATAAAGGCGTTTTTCCGTCCCATTTTTCGATGAACTGCTGCTGTATAAGCAGTGGAGTCAAAGATTGCTGACGGAGCAAATTTGCCTTTGCTTCGGCCTCTGCCTGTATGATCAGTTTTTTAGCGTTGGCTTCTGTTACCCTCAGTTCATTTTCTACCTGCATTGCCTGCTGCACTGCCCTGTTCTTTGCATCGATCGCCTGAGTGATCGTTTCCGGATACTGGATACCACTGGTCATTTGTTCCAGATCGAAACCTTCTTTCAGCAAGGAAGACGTCAGCTGCTGCTGCACGGAATTTTCAAAGGTCTCCCGGCTGCTGATCATACTATCGGTCGTATATTTATTGAACTGGATACGAAATGCATCGCGTACATAGTTGTATAATGTTGCTTTTGTTATTTCATCTATTCCTTTGCGATACTTTTTAAAGATCTCAGGGCTTTTACCTGGAATAACACGGAAGGTAATAGTAGGATCAACTGTAAATACAGATCCGTCTTTTGCGTTTACGGTAAAAGGATTGTAATCGGCAGTCTGTACAAAGATGGGGAATTCATACACTGATTCCGTCAGTGGATTATACCACACCCTTCCCGTTACCAGGGAAATGTCCTGCACTCCTTTATCGCTGCCGTATTGCTTTACTCTAATGCCTTCGTGTCCTGCATCGATCCTGGTACAGCACATCATACAGAATATAGGGACGATCACAACAACAATGACCATCAGAATAATAGATCGTTTCTTCATAATTTAAGTTTGGATTTTAATAGCTTATATAGCGCGTAGTGTAGTGTGAGGATTACGAAAATGCAAACAATCCCTCCGAATACTGCAAGATCGCTCGGCGCGGATAGTAATCCGGCGATCCATGTCCAGATATAAATATCCAGAATGACAACAGCTGGCAGGGATAAATAAATGAGGTTCATATTTATGCTGAATTAAATACGAATGTAAGAAATTTCCCTGCATAAGTAGCTGCAATTTCTATAGTAGAATTACAATGGCAATTTGCGAAGATTTCCTGTCGGGATGACAAGATTCGAACTTGCGGCCTCTTCGTCCCGAACGAAGCGCGCTACCGGGCTGCGCTACATCCCGAAATGTTTTATAAATTAATAAGCTTTAAAAAAACAACCAAATTTTTTTGTTAATTGCTCTGTTATCCGGTTATATAAACATCCGCCCGCTGCATTTAAGATCTCGCCAATTCGTAAAGAACGCCTAACCGTTGCACTTTCCTACTTAACTTTCCTGCATACTCGTGGCGATCTAAAAAATGAATAAAGATGAACAAAAGTACTTATTGCAAAAAACATACTTTCGTCAGCGTTATGAACAAAGAGAAGTATTCATTTAAGACCAATAAAAGCCACGCTAACTTCGAATTTGAAAGTTCTGGTCCGAACGGACAAATCAAGAAAGTTGTTGAATACAATGAAATAGGGAAACTGCCAGATGGAACTCCTATTCTTAACTTGGGTTTCGGTGATTGGGATGATACCTTGAGGATTGTTGGTGATCTGACAATTTCAAATAATGCCGATCGGGACAAGGTTTTGGCTACGGTAGCAAGTACAGTATTAGACGTTATAAATCATTATGGCAATATTTTAAAATGAAAAGAAAGAAAAATATGTCATTAGAGACTAGTAAAATTTTTAAAGAAAGGCAGAAACCAGTGATTGGAAAGCTAAGCTTCTCAGAAGAAGATTTGCGTAGAAGTAGCTTTCTCAACAAAAAAATAGAACAGGCCAAACGCAGCTTAAAAGAGCATCCAGTTCCGATCGAATTATTAAGACCAAGATAATATTATAATGGCAACGCCATTGTCATCACGACAAAAAAGGGTAGCATAAATGCTATCCTTTTTTGCTTATAATGGACGATATAATTTCCTCACAGATCTATTTAGCTAAAATGAATATGTGAAATAGAAATGAACGAAAATGAATAGTTCAAAATTGAACTATCAGCCTAATTTCACGGTCACTATGAAAAGAGAGAAATATCCTTATATCACAGATGAAACCTTTTCCAGATTCGAATTTGAAAGCCAGGGACCTAACGGTACTATTAAGAAAGTTATCGATTATTATGAAATTGGAGATTGGATTGATGGAACACCGATCTACAACCTGGCCTTTGGTGATTGGAATGAAAACGAAAATATAATAAATGATCTAACCATTTCAAATAACGCTGACAGAAACAAGGTGTTATCAACTGTAGCGAATACAGTACTTGATATAATGACACACATAGGTGATATTGCAGTGTATGCAAAAGGCAGTACACCAGCACGAACAAGGTTATACCAGATGGGTATCAATGCCGCCAGAGAAGAAATAGAAGATTTTTTTGATGTTTACGGATACGATGATGGGATATGGCGTAAATTTGAATCAGGAAAGAATTATGGAGCATTTTTAGTGATAAGAAAAAAAAGTAAATTTGATTAAACAGGAGAATATGTCTACAAAGCATTCAAAATCCCTGGATAAAAGGGAAAAACCAGCAGTGGGGAAATTATCAGTTTCGGAGGAAGCAGTTCGAAACAGCCCCTTTATTATAAAAAAAATAGAACAGGCTAGACACATGCTGAAAGAGCATCCATTTCCAATTGAACTGTTAAAAACGAAATAGTGTTAAACATAATAACCTTAAGCGTACCCCACTTTTGTGGGGTATTTTATTTTAACAATGAATCAAGTACCTGTTTTCCCTCCCCGGTAATTCAGGCTACATTTTTTACAATCCAGGCTAACTTTTCCTCCCCCTTTTTACTGACCTTTGTTATGTGAATGCAGAAAAACTGCCATACACACCGGATCACTCATAACATAAGCAAAGTCATGAAAGCAATACAGCCCACCATCTATAAAAGTATTCCTGAGTTTATGCGGGACATGGATCTGCCGGAGCCACTGCATCCTTTAGTGGCATTGGTGAATTATGATGTAAACCGTACCATTCCTGAAACCGGTGGACACAAGTTGCTGATCGATTTTTATAAGATCTCTTTTAAGAAAGATTTTAAAGGGCAGGTAAAATACGGACAAGGTTACTACGATTTTACAGGAGGCAGCCTGGCTTTTCTGGCGCCCAATCAACTTATAACAACAACCATAGATGAAGACTGCTATCAGGGGTATAACCTGTTTTTCCATCCGGACCTGATCCGGAACTATCAGCTGGGAAAGCATATTCAGCAATATGGCTTCTTTAACTATGCGGTGAACGAAGCTTTATTCCTTTCAGACAAAGAGAAAAAAGTAATAGCGGGCCTGTTTGAAAATATTGCCGCCGAATTAGATAATAATATTGATGCCTTTAGCCAGGATGTACTGGTGTCTCAGATCGAATTGCTGCTTAACTACAGTAACCGCTTTTACAACCGGCAATTCCTTACCCGCAAGGCGGTTAACCAGGATCTCATCAGTCAAATGGATACCTACCTGGCAGGCCGTTTTGCTGATCAGCGGAGCGGTATCCCGACTGTGGTGGAGGTAGCCACACATCTCAATGTTTCACCAAGATATCTGACGGATATGCTCAGATCATTGACAGGCCAAACTGCGCAGCAACATATCCATGACAGGTTAATTGAACAGGCTAAAGTGATTTTAAGCACTACCCGGCTCCATATTTCAGAAGTTGCTTATCAGCTGGGATTTGAGCATCCACAGTCTTTTAACAAGCTATTTAAGCGCTATACAAATCTTTCACCCAACGTATTCAGAAAGTCCTTTAATTAGCGGCCACCTTTCTCCATCTCAGCTATAGAGATCTCATAACATTTATAAAAAAGCATTCAATACAGGACGGTTACTACTGGCCTTATGGCGGAGCCATGTACCTGTAGCATCAATCTTCTTCTATTATCAAATAAACCAGCTACTGGTTTACAAATCATAAGACAAAAAATAACAAAATGGAAAACAAAGTAACGAATATTGAAACTACCCGCATCATGAAAGCGATCCGTTTGCACGAGTACGGGGGGCCTGAAGTATTAAGGTATGAGGACGCCCCACTTCCTGTATTAAAACCGGACGAGGTGCTTGTTCGCGTGCGTGCTGTCGGCATCAATCCTCCCGACTGGTATCTGCGCGACGGCTATAAAATGCTTCCTCCTGAATGGAGGCCTACCATCCCCTTTCCTATCATTCTGGGTACAGATATATCTGGCGTGGTAGCAGCTGTAGGCGAAGATGTAAAGAACTTCTCAGCCGGTGATGAAGTTTTCGGTATGATCCGTTTTCCGAGCGTTGGAGATAGCGCCGCTTATGCAGAGTATGTAGCGGCACCTGCATCTGACCTTGCGCATAAGCCGGCGGGCATAAATCATATCCAGTCAGCAGCAGCACCGATGGCTATCCTCACAGCATGGCAGTACCTGGTCGAGCTTGGACATAATGTACAGAACCCTCTTCAACCGGAAATGCATCGCCCTGTGCCACTTGCCGGCAAGACCGTTCTCGTGAACGGTGCAGCTGGCGGCGTAGGACATTTTGCAGTTCAGGTGGCAAAATTGAAGGGCGCCCATATCATTGCCGTAGCATCGGGTAAGCATGAGCATTTCCTGCGTCAGCTTGGTGCTGATGAATTTATAGACTATAAAAAGAATGCTCCCGAGGATATTGCACATGACGTAGATCTCGTTGTTGATACACTGGGTGGTCCGACCACCGGACGTTTCTTACGTACGCTCAAACGTGGTGGTGCTTTGTTCCCGGTATTCTTAGGTTTTTCAGACGCTGAAGAAGCAAAGGAACGCGGCATTACCATATCAATGACCCAGGTGCGCTCAAATGGCCAACAGCTTACAGAATTAGGACGCTTACTCGATACGGGAACAATCCGTGTTGCTATTGACAGTACCTTTCCGCTTGCTGAGGCCCGAAAAGCACACGAACGGGCAGCCCAGGGACACATCCAGGGGAAGATCGTACTGACCGTTGCATGAGGTGCTAAACTCTCAGTATGGCGGCCACAAAATCGAAATAGGGAGCCAAATTGACCTCCCTATTTTAAACATTACATCAATTTCCAACATGCCGGGATATATCTATAAGGAACTGGCCAAGCCCAGGACGCTTATAAATATGGAATGAATCAAATTGAAAATCAGGTGCAAGCGCCAATGGAGCAATAGTAGTCTTTATACTGTTAAGTTACCTACTTTCCTTCCATCCCACTGTTCTTGTATGCCGTAAAAATCAAAAAGCCGCCTCAATCCAGAGACAGCCCTTTCCATATATTTATTACGCTACATAAAACCTCGTACCACAAAAGCACTAATCTATACAACACTTACTTTCCGAACAGCCGTGTCGTTTCTTCCCTGAAATATATACTGTAATCCCAAAGCCCAGTAGGGCTCAAATGTATACCATCCATTGTCCGGTAGTTATGTTCTTTAGGAGGGTCTAAGAAATAAACATTTTCCTGGTGCTGGAACCGGGAATGGATACTCTCTCTGACTACAGTCGTCAGCGGTAGGGACTCTAATACTGGCTCAACAGGCATTTGAAAGAAGCAAACCTTCCCGCCGGAGGCAGTCACCATCTGTACAAATTCCGCCACTTTTTCCAATTCGCGGTTAATAATTGGTGTATCTGCATCTTTAAAACGGTTCTTCTGCTTCTCCAGCAATTTTTCAAACAAGGCTGGGGCAGGTATTGCATCGTTCCCCGGAGAAGGCCTTTCAACCATTTTCGAATTGGTTCTAAATGCGCTCATGAGGATATTCGCCGGTTGGTTCTGATCTCTCATGCCGGGCAACCAGATCTTCATCTGATTATTAATATCATTGCTGAACAAATCTGCAAATGACTTACTGGGAACGCTGAAGAAAAAGTTTGTCTCAATAAATACCGTTCTGGGAAGTGCAGGTGCCGCTTTAATAACTCCGATGCCATCTACTATATTCAGGCCTGGCATGGAGAGATTGTATATACTATCAGGCAGAGGCAGCATTGCAGATAGTGATGTACCTATCATTACCGACGGCGGATTATGTTCCGAATCATAAATATATTTCTGTGCTCTTATCACATTCAGCTGATATTGATACTGAAATGCGTCAAACTGCTTCTGACTGGTTTTCAGATAAATATTGAATGCAGCAAAAATGAATATAAAGACGATCAGACTTTTCCGGATCATATAATTTAAAATTGAAAATAAATAAATGAGCCTGAAGGGCCGCTATTCACTGCGATCATAAATAACATCAGACCGTAAGCCAGGTATTTATACCGGTTTGTAATATTGTATAACCGCCACTCGACCGGTAGGAGATAAAAAAGATGATAAAGCACTACCGGCATCGAATAGATTACAATAGAAAAGAGTAAAAGATAGTCATTATGTACATGTGTGTTTGTCCCGATAGCCTTGAGATAATCCACCACATCGTTAAACGGAAGACGGAACAGTAACCAGGCAAGCGTCACAAAAGCGAAAACCATACAACCTTTCAATATTTTACCTATCCGGCTGTCAATTTCTATATGAAAGGTCTGATTGATCAATCTTTCTATAGCCAGCGCCAATCCATGAAATGCGCCCCATACAGCATAGCTCCAGGCTGCACCGTGCCATAGTCCACCGAGCACCATTGTGATCGTGAGATTGAAATATGTTCTGAAGTGCCCTTTCCTGTTACCTCCAAGAGGAATATAGAGGTACTCTTTCAAAAAAGTAGATAACGAAATATGCCATCTTCTCCAGAACTCAGAAAAAGATGTAGAGATGTAAGGAAAGTTAAAATTCTCCAGCAGGTCATACCCGAACATTTTGGCAAGTCCCAGCGCGATCATTGAATACCCTGCGAAATCTGCAAAGATCTGGAAAGAATACCCGAGCAGCATCCCGATAAGTGTGATGCTGGATTTTGTCTGAAAATAGGGCGCCGTCATCCAAAAAGTAACATTAGAGAGATTGTCTGCTACCACCATTTTCAAAAAATATCCTACTGTGAGTTTTCTGAAAACATATTCCCAGTCGATTGTTTTTATACTTTTCTCTCCGATCTGTGGATAAAACTCGTATGCTTTTAAAATAGGGCCTGCAATGAGGTGTGGAAAGAAGGAAATAAAAAAAAGCGTTTTTGTCACATGTTTCTTTATTGATTTATCGATGGTCAGTACGTCAGAATGTCTATTGGAGTATACATCGATCAGCAGGCTGATCCCCTCAAATGTATAAAACGAAATACCAATTGGAAGAGGAATCATTGTGAGATAATGCCCTAAACCTTTAGAGGTATCCATAAAGGTATTGGCAAATAATGACCCGTATTTAAAATAAGACAAAAGAGCCAGGTTGATGATGACGCCTAGTGTGACGTATAACTTCCTGCGGTTAACCGCCCCATATACTGTCATGTAGCTCATCATGATATTTATAGTGGCGGAACACAACAGCAGCAGTAACAAACCCGGTTGTCCATATGCATAAAATACCAGACTGGATATAATCAGAATACCCACCTGTAATTTTTCAAATCGCGGGAGATAGTAAATAAAAAACGTTACAATAAGTAGTAATATAAATACCCAGCTATTAAACAGCATCGTAATAATCGGATTTAAACGGCGCAATATATAAAATATCGACTTAATATCCCAAGTTTCCGTGCTTCACTCGGCAAACGCTCTTAATTACCCAACCTCAACGACACAATAGAAAAAGCCGTCCCAAAATAAATTGAGACGGCTTTCCTGTTAAATATGTATCTGTACTATTAGTACTGAACTTTAATATCAACAGTGAAAGTGGTCAGGTCGCGAGCCATTCCTTTGTACAGGATCACACCTTTCTTACCACGTGCGTTCTGGAAGAAAAGCACAGAAGGATACTCAAAACCATCAAAGTCAGCATCTCCTTTTACAGTGATACCGTTCAGCGTAGAAGCATGAGCCAGGGTATCAAATTTGAATGGAGACATGATAGTTGTATCAGTCACATTGTGCTGAATGATAGTTTTAGTAGCACCGGTAATGGTGATGCCTTCCAGTTCTCTCAGGCTATCAGGACTAGCAAAGAAGATAGTACCTAACTCCACAGAACCACCAACGAGGTCGATGTACTTTGCGTTTGAATCTGTAGGGATCTTAGAATCAGTATACATTTTTCCATATTGGGTAGAGAATGCACGTCCGATAGTGTCACCAGCATCCATAGAAAATACCACATCGCGGTATACAACGATGCTATCTTTTGGAGCATCAACTTGAGGTGTAGGGTCTTTGTCTTCATCTTTCGAGCAGGCAACAAAGCAGAGGGCTGCGAGGGCAGCAACGGAAAAAAATACTTTCTTCATAAGAAATTTGAAATTAAATAATATTACGGCTGCAAATATATAGACAGAAGATAATATGAGCCAACTGGGTTACCTCGTTAATGTCTTGTGGAAGGAAGGGAAATATTCATAAACTCATACTAAACAGCTACTTAAACAAAGTAAAATTATTTAACTGGAAATTAGGGCTGATAAACGGGATATAACGTTAAAACCACAACGAAATTAGGTGATAGAGTCAACAATTGTCATCCATAATTCAGTTAACTAAATAAAAGAGGACAGAATAGAAGTAATTCCATTCTGTCCTTTTCATATTTGATCGACTATAATTTCTCGCACAAAAATATATTGTTCAGATAGAGATCCTTTCGGCGGGGCAAAATAGCGGCTGACAGCACTGCATAAAGATTCATCGAGCTATAAACCACCAGACGGGCAAGAGAACGTACAACAGGTATCTTACGAAAAACAGGCAGGATATGTTTAGCCACGTAAGTAATTTTAAGTTGCATGATCGTCTCTATGTTACCTCCTGTTTTATCTATCTCCAGTACTTTAAATCCGCTTTTCTCAAACAAACTACGCAGCGCAAATATCGTATACCGGGCATAATCGTTGGGTTCCTCATGCTCACAGATCGCAAATGGACATGTGATCAATATGCGGGCGCCAGGTTTCATAACCCTGTTAATTTCCAGTAATATTTCTTCCAGGTTAAATACATGTTCAAATACTTCCGTGCTGAACACTGAATCAAAATGTGCATCCGGAAATGGTAGATGTTTGCCATCGTAGAAAACGTCTACCGGTTCATCATCATGCGGATGTCCTTCACTGTCGTAATCCACACCAATATATTCATCAACCGAAAACAGGCTTTTATAGGGTTTTGAGCCACAGCCAAAGTCCATTAAACGTCCCTTCAACTGAGGAATGTAAACAGTCAGCGCACGCAGCAGTCCTTTCCGTGTGAGATAGGCAGGATAGCGTATATCCGGGTTAAAAGCGTAAGGTATTTGTTTATATGGCATTCGGTAAAAATAAAGATAATTTCCAATACACAAAACATCACTAAAAGCGATCAGTAGGTACAACCTCAAACGCCCCCTCTAAATTGGAAAGAACCTTGTTACACACGCTTCGCTCCTGCCGGGACCACGCCTTCCTTAAAAGCTTTCCTCTGAGCCTTATCTGCTAAATCCATGCAGAAATTCTCCCAATTACCATCCGCGTTTAACACCGCACAGTTCCAGGAGCCGTCTGCATCATCAGGGAATTGCCATAGAATATGATAACCTTCTTCATTGGAAAAGCCTTCCTCGTCAGCCTGTAATATGCCTTTCACTCTCTCCCATATGTAGGACTGAGTACTTGTTATGATTGGGTAATTATCCTCTTCCAATCCGATGTCCATTAGCTTGAAAGCGTAGATGACACGTACACGATCGAAAAACTCATTCAGCCATTTTGCAGCCGTTGTTGGTTGAAAATCAAGGATCGTTTCCTTAAATTCATCCAGCTCTTCTTTGCCAAATTTGCCTTCTTTAATTACATCCCTGTTTACTACCGCCAGCAATTTATCTCTTTCATTTTTCAATTCAAGATGCGTCCATTTTTCGGGCAATTCGCTTTTTAGAATGCCCAGCCTTACCTTAAGCTCCTCGTTGTCGAGCGCCTCTATAATTTCGTCTAAATGAATATCAGGATCTTGTGTTCCCAAAACACGTATGTAATAACTCATAGCGCGAAATTAAGCTGAAAGTATTGCCTCGCCAAATACGGCTCAATTATGATTAGCGCATGTACAGTGACGTTGTCAGTCCGTTCCCTTTCTACATTTGATCAGGAAGAAGGGGAAGTTCTCGCTAACTTCTGTAATTTCGAATAATCCAAAATTGCCAAACTCCGCGTTTATAGAATCTCTGTCGTAAAAGAACATCTTAACGCCATCGAATATCTCATAGCGGTCCTTGCTAATCATCTCGCCCTTGCCATAAGTAGGCGCTTCTTTCGAAATAACAGTAAAAACCATATAGCCTCCCGCCGATAACTGATGATAACAATCACTTATCAATTTCGCTCTTTCGCTACTATCTAACAGGTGAATTAACGCATAACAAAATATCCCTTCGTACCGGTATTCATCAAATGGCATATCCGTCACAGAACCATGATGAATGATCATATCCGGACCGTAATGTTTCCTCGCCATTTCAATAGCCGTCTTCGATATCTCAATGCCCGTTACGGTTATTCCATTATCTCTGAATATCTGCGCATTTCTGCCATAACCTATTCCGGGGATCAGCATATTCTTAACTGATTCCCGCACGAAGAAATCCTTCACCAATATAGCTGAATTGGACGGCGCGAAGCCCCACATCTCTTGCTTTTCAACAAACGCTGACTCCCAGAATTCTGTCTTTTCATTTTCCATATTCATAATCTTTTATACTTTTATATTGACGCGCTGATTACGCGGATTTTTTAAAACGATGCTATTAAAATTCAAAACACTTTCTGCTCAAATCTTTTAAACTTCACAAAATTAAGTAGAAAACTGTTGCGGGAAATACTGATTTTTCAGGCGAAAAAACAATTATAATATACACATTATCAATTAATTATACAAAAACATAGCATAAGAGACATTTACCAGCGTCAGCTCATCACATCTTCACCTATAACATAACCTGATCAGGCTCATACAAGGCTTATACAAGGCTTAACTTACGTTCATCCTACGTCTTTGAACGTAAGATGAACGTAAGTTAAGCCTTGTATAAGCCTTGTATGAACGAATATTAATAAAATGAGAGAAGATACATTCAGGACAGAGAAGAGTTACTCCTGTTAAATGTTACAGGTCGCTCCTACAACATATACAATTAAAGCAAGCATGAGACGTTTAATATCTTTCTTACATCTCCCTCCGTATATTTGTACCTCTCCAAAAACAAAACACATGAACACACTTCAGCCCGTCATCGAAGCACAAATGCTGATCAGAAAACCAGCTAATGAGGTCTTTAATGCATTTATTGATCCCGAACAGACCCGCCATTTCTGGTTCACAAAAGCAAGTGGTAAACTGGAAAAGAATACAACCGTTGTCTGGGAATGGGAGATGTATAATGTTTCTACTATCGTAACCGTAAAAGATATCGTACAGAATGAACTGATCGCGATCGACTGGGGAAGTCCCGCTACTGCGGTAGATTTCATTTTCAAACCAATGGGTGACGGTACCACATATGTAGTTATAAAAAACTATGGTTTCCAATCAGAAGGGGAAGAACTCATGAAAGAGCTGATCAATACTACCGGTGGTTTCACAACGGTACTTGATGGACTAAAGGCGTATATGGAACATGGTATTAATCTTAACCTGATTGCAGATAAATTCCCTTCCGGCAAGTGATCATATAAGATCAACGCTTGAGTACCGCAAAGGGATGTCCATACACCACGTAGGAGATCCAGGCAGAATCAGGTTCCGCACTTGCCTTTGCCCTGGCATTGACGGTAGCTTCCGACAGTGTTTTCCCGGCTTTTAGCTCATCATAAAAACTAGTGATGAACGAGACAGCTGCATTGTCTTCCACAGCCCATAGTGAGCCTATAAATGCACCTGCGCCGGCATTGAGGAACGCTTTGGCAAAACCTCCGTAACCAGTCAGCCCGTTCCCTAAACGCCCGGTTTCACAGGCATTGACCACTACCAGCGGGCGACTTCCGTCACGGCTGATACTACCGCATCCCTGGACGGTAGTCTGTGTAAGGTAGGTCGGCTTTAACTCGCCATTCTTATACTCTTCCTTTAAGAGAAGTTTTGCATGTGTGATATTGTCCATATCTGCACCACCATGACAACAGAAATGTAAGAGATCAAATTTGCCCTCGCGCAGTAGCTCGGTAACCGTCAATGTTGATGGTTCTACTTCCACAGCTCCGAATGCTTTCTTCAGATATTTCGCTTCTAATTGCCCTGCTGGCAACTCATGTTGAGGGTCCTGATATTGTGGAATGACATATTTAGCCTGGTCTTTCCGTATCACCAGCTCTTTTGCCGGCGTCCAGCCATGTAACCAACGGGTAAGCCCCATTTCACCCAGGAACTTGTCTGCAGACTGCCACGCTACCTGTTGATCGGGATGTTTTACCAGCAGCAACTCCCAGGGTATGAAAGGCTCTGTAGAAATGACCTGTATAGACGTAATATTCAGTGTATTCTTGTAAAGAATATTCCTCAGTTTTTCCGGAAACAACTGCATGAACAATGTAGCACCGTAATCACGCAATTGCATATTGAAAACCTTCATATTCCCATTGGTATTGTCCCATAACTCTTCTATCTCAGTATATAACTGCGCTATATATTTCTGTCTGTCTACAGTAATAGTGGGAGATTCAAAAAGGTCCAGGATCTCCAGGCCGGGAACATCCAGTTCGTACGTATAATAACTGTTCGTACCCACCTGATGCTCACGGATGCGTAGCTGGTTGACCGCCTTCGGAAAAGGTGCCGGAGCATCGGCAATAGCAGTAGCATTGGTCACACCTGCCGGCGCCTCCTTTTCTACACAAACAGGTTCTAATGTAAGTGATGCCATTGGTACCTGTTCCTGGGATATTTCTATATGCAGTTTACATGGTCCGATGTGAGTGAACATTGCGCTGAAAGAGACTACAGCAGATTCCCCCGCAGCAGGAACTTCAATTTTCTTTCGAAAGTCGCCCTTGATGATACAATTGATTTCAGGATGTATACTGATCGTTAACATCTTGTCGGCTTTCACCTTGGATTTGGCAGTAGCCGTCACCCTCCCGGGAATTGCTTCAATTTCATTCCTGGATATCGTCACTTCTACTGCGACAGGCTTTTCTTTTACGACCTGCTCTTTGGTACTGGCCTGGAAATGACAGGTCACTTTTTTGGTAACCGCCTTTGCCGGAGATGGGGAGATCTCTTTTGTGGTCTTACCGCTTGGTATAGAATCAGGAAAAACGCCATTTCCAACACCATACCCCCTTTTCGCCGGTTTTGCAGGCTTCAGTGACCTGGACCTCCGGAATACTTTCATCCCCGAAGAAGAATCCTGTTCTCCCGAAGGATTTGACCAATTAGACGGATCGTTTCCAGATATACTGGAACCTGGGCCAGGGCTACCGTAAGGAGTAGGTGAAGGCGTTGTTGATGGAAGCCCCCAATCTACGATACCGGGAGAAGGGTCTTCATCGCTGTCAGCTGTATTGTCTGGCAAGATCAACGGGGTACCCTGACCGAAATAATCAGTGTTTTTGAATATATCATCCTCTGACTTCTTTCCTTCAAACTCGATAAACGGCGGCCAGTAACCTCCCCTTGATTCTCTTCTATCAGGCGGATAAGGAGCGTTCTGTGGCGGCGGTGCTGCTGACAGCTTCTTCGGTATCTGCTCAAACAACTCACGTAGCCGCATTTGAAAATCAGGGCTTTTCGCAATTTTAGCATCTATCATTTGCAGCAGTGCTTCTTCCGGCTTGCCTAAGGGCGTTTTACTGAATGCCTTCAACAGCTGCTGTTGCTGAGCAGATTTAAATACTGATGCCAGAAAATCCCACATTGGCTGCACAGGGCTTTTCACACCGGGCGATAGCAATTGTTGATTACAATATTCCTGCAGCAAAGCTACAACCTGTATGCTCGCTGAATTATAAGCATTGGTAGACCGTTTCATGATAAACGATGTTATGGTAACACAATATTTATGCGGAAGTTCCCCGTAGGCCTCTTTCCTCCATTAATGTCTGCAGGTGCTAATCCTCTTGTAATTCTTTCCTTCGCTTCAGCTGCATCGCGAATACCCCTGATCACACTCAACATCTTCTTTCCTTCCGGCACTACCAGTTTCTTTACACCTGTCCAACTGAAGTTCAGCCCCGTGTTGGCTTCAACAAAGGGAATATTTACCTGGAAAACCTCTTTGTAAACAAAGTCGTTAAAGAATCCCACCTCCTCTGGTGCAAGGCCTCTGCGTCTTCTTACAGTGAACATATTGTCTTCAATAAGCTTCTTCTCATGGCTTATCATAAAAGCGGTGGAATAAAGCCCTTTAGGGCTCATAAATACGATCACCTTGAAGAAGAGCAGGGGAATCCTGAAGGAGGGTAATTTGACATAAGAAGGGTCCTTAGATGTCAACATCGGACCGGTAAATACACAGATGCGTTTGTTGCCTGCCACGCTGGCCGCTTCCTTGATAATATAACTTTCCAGCCCTTTCCAGAGGCCACTGTTTAACTTTTCTGCCTGGGGCACGCTGTTGGTAAAGTGGAATGTCTGGTAAGCTTTCAGGCGGCCATTCTCCCCTCTTCCCATTTCGTTATTGGAGGCCATATGGCCAATCTCAAACTCAGTAATATCTTTACGCAGATCATAGAACTCCTTGCCCAGCTGCAACTCGGCTAATACCCTCGGATCTTTTCTGAATGCAGGTCTTGGCGATTGATCAGCTTTATCGGCGCCGTTGATGTTATAAGCGGCTACAAAAGGTACTTTACGTTCAGTGTTATAGAGTACGCTGAATCCTGTATAGTGCAGGATACCCTGTTTGTTACCTTCAACCTCCGGTAGCAGTAGCTTCTGTTCTGCACTAAGTATCTTGCTGAGTGACAAATTGATACGTTCGCCAATGAATCTGGGGGCGTAGCCCTTACAACGGAGCAGCTCTTCTTTGGCGAAGGCCAGATCTTTCAGGTTTGGGGCAGGCATAAAGGAAAATTTAAGAATGAATGCTGTGGAACTTACTTACGTAATTTAACGTATTCATTGCCAAATTGAAATACCAAGTAGTTGGTATTTTTTATGCCTGCCCCTGCAGATCATTTCAATGCCGGTCTGCCAGTTCCTGCAAACGGCTTAACCTCCTTTTACCATGGACTGATCCCGGTTTCCGGTACATTGTCATCACTAAAGAACAAACCTGTCGGACCATCCGGTCCCATTACGGCAGCCTTCACTACACGCGCAGCGGCATCTGGTACCGTTCCGGGACCGGTGTGATTGTTGAAATCCGTAGCTGTATAGCCGGGATCAACTGCATTTACCTTAAAAGGAGTATCACGCAGGGCATCAGCCAACACGATTGTATAAGCGTTAAGAGCAGCTTTGGATGGAACATAAGATGCAGGCTTAACATGATAATGCTTCCAGGAAGGATCGTTTTGAAGTGTAAGTGAACCCAGGCCGGAAGTAACATTGACAATTCTTGGCTCGGGTGAATTCCTCAACAGGTCCATGAATGCCTGAGTCATTGATATGACACCAAAGAAATTAGTTTCGAATACCTGTTTAAAAAAGCTGATATCCGTTTCAAGCGGAGACTGCGGAATACTACCACCTATACCGGCATTGTTGATCAATACGTCCAGCACTTGGGTTTTTCCACCAAGTACCTCGCGGGCAGCTTTTATAGAGCTGAGATCATCTACATCGATCTCTATGGTCTCAACATTGTTCAATCCTTCTGATCGCAACTGGCCGACCGCCTGCTCGCCTTTCTTTATATCACGGCTTCCCAGGTATACATAATACCCTTTTTGTAATAATTGCCTGGCTGTTTCATAGCCGATACTTTTGTTTGCTCCTGTTATCAGTACTGTTTTCATAATTAATTTTTAACAGTACAAAGCTACTGGCGTGCGAAAGATCAGCTGTGACACATTCTTCGGTACTAATGGTACATTTCCCGGATTTTTGTACGATACGCTGCAGGTGTTTCACCTGTTTCTCTTTTAAAGAAGCGGTTAAAATAGGAAGTGTCCGAAAAACCGAGGTTAAAAGCAATATCCTTCAGTGAGTTATTGGTATGAAGCAACAGACGCCTGGCTTCCATTACTAATCGTTCATGTATATGTTTGATTGCCGGCTTGCCACTCTGAATTTTCACCACTTCACCTAAATGTCCTGCTGAAATATGCAGCATTGCAGCATAGTCGCTTACTTCATGATACTGATAAAAATTTTCATCGATCTTCGCCTGAAAATGCTTTAGCAGCTGCTTATCCGCCGGAGTATCAGTGGTAGTATACTGCGTTGTAAACAGACGGCTCAGATAAGTTAGCAGTAACGTCAGGTAAGCCGACAGCATACGTTGCTGCCATTCCCCCGGTTGCAGATACTCGCCACAGATCTTACGTAACAGATCTTCTACAAAAAGAATGTCAGTATCCGTCAGGAGCAATTCATTCCCTTGCTGATAATTTCGAATGATAGGTAAATTCCGTAAGGAAGCATTTTCCTGAAAGGAAAGGAACTCACTGGTGAAAGCTATACCGGTACTCCATAATTGTTTAAATTCTTCTTTTACGATGACCTGCCCCGGACCAGAGAAGTAAAAAGTATTGTCCTTAAGAATGTATGGCGTCATGTCTATCCATTGACGTGTACCTGCCTTCCTGATGAAAACAAACAGGTAATGGTCCTTCCTGTGCGGTATAAGTAGTTCCGACAGGTCCGGAAAATCGCCTTCGAAGTTATATACTCTAAAGTGTTTATTACCGCTTACGGTATCCGGTTCCAAATGGTAGACCGGTACATGTGAATCTGGGCTACGTACCTGCATTATATAAAATTACATTTTTTTCACACGTCATATATTCACAATACACACTTCAATAGTAATTGGCAACTTATATCCGTTAACATCCAATTAACAAACGAAAGATTTGGAATGTATAAATTGCTGCACCGGTAGTATACTGTATACCGGCAGAATTAAGCACTCACGTTATATCTTATTTTTCGACTTAAACTGTACCATGAGAAGTAAATGGATTGTCTCCTCAATGTTCGCCGCACTTTACATCTTTGCCGCATGTTCAAAAAAAAATTCACCTGATGTTCTGCCACCCGACACCGATCCTCCAACGGAAGTTGATACTCCAAAGTGTCTGCTTTCAGAGATAAATTATCAATATCAACCCAACATGCCTTACTTCAGGGATCCCGTGACACTTACATATGATAGTCTCAATAGAATTACGCAGAGACAAGGCATCAACACATATATTCTTTATAGCTACGAAAATGGCAAGGTCATCCATCGTATGTATTTAAACAGCATCACCGATGCAAATTTAACAGAGCGTTATATTTATACACTCGACAATAATGGCCGCATTGTGTTCCATACGAGGAATGAATATTCATCAGATCACACGTCAGAAGAAGACTATATTCGCCAGGATAGCATCGACTATCAATACGATGCGGAAGGCCATCTTATCGGCCAGAAGTGGTATGAATTAGGCTTATTTCTCACAAAGGAAACAAAGTCTACGTACCAGAATGGCAACATGATACGGCGGGAAAATATTTACTACGAATATGCCAGCGATCCGCTTGTCAGGAAAGGCGCAGACACGCTTACCTATACATATGACAACTCCGCATGGTTTCCCGAAGCCTACTACCTATATGAGGTCGGAGATGACGTCAGAGATATCAGGACCGGTAAGCCGAATATGAATAATGTGGTTAGTATCCATTGTAAGATGTTTAAAGATACTACCATATATTACGACTTCTATAAATCTATTGATTATAAATATACGGTAAAAGACGAAAAACTTGAAAAGGTCACCATGACAGCCACCACTACAAATGGCTACAACATCAATACTACTTTTGGGTTTGAATATAAATGCGATTAAGGCAGCAAGCAGCTTAACAGGTAGAATCGGGAATCTGCGTCACCAGGCAAAACGAAACAGACTTGTCTGTTTGAATGTTTTTCCTCAACTTTGCTTTTATGCGCGACAAAAGAAAAAATGCAGTCCGCGAAGCAATCGTAGATACTGCGTCCCGCCTGTTCTATCAACAGGGTTATGTCAACACCGGAATCAACCAGATAATTGAGGAATCCGGGGTTGTGAAATCCTCCCTCTACCAGGGATTCAGGTCCAAAGAAGATATCTTAATGGCCTATCTGGAAAGTGCCGGAGCGGCTACAGACGAGGCTTTGCTGAATGCAACCCGCCAATATGAGGAACCACAGCGAAAAATACTGGCTGTATTTGACTACCTGATCAATCTCGTCCAGCAAAGTGACTACTACGGATGTAACTTTCTGAATATCATATCTGAAATACCCAAAGACGCCGAGCGCGTCAGAAATCAGATCAAGAAACAAAAAGATGGCGTCAGAAACCTTTTCAGGAGTATCCTGGCTCCCATAGATAAGGGCCATCTGGCAGATGAGATCTATATATTATTCGATGGCGCCCTCATCGCCAATAAGGTCCATGGCGAAATATGGCCGGTGACCACCGCAAGAAGCATGGCCCAGTTATTAATGAAATAATTCCCTCCCACCGCTACCTGATTAAACAGCTCTTCCCTTATTTAATAAAAAATAAGAAAAGAAAATTAAAAATATAGCGAAAACAGACTTGTCTGTTCTTGATATATTTATTTACCTTTGGTCCTATGAAAAAGAAACCGATCAGAGAAATCGTTCTGAGAACTGCATCCCGGTTATTTTATCAGCAAGGCTACAGCAACACAGGTATTAACCAGATCGTCGAAGAAGCAGGTATTGCAAAGTCATCGCTCTACCAGCATTTTCGAACGAAGGAAGACCTTCTGATGGCTTACCTGGAAGATACCGGCGCTCAAACAACAGCCGCTCTCCGGAAGGCGGCAGATCGACATGAGCAACCCCGGGACCGAATGCTGGCTATATTTAATTACCTGGAAGAGTTACTGAAACAACCAGAGTTTTATGGTTGCCGTTTTCTGAATATCGTTTACGAAATGCCTCACGATAACGATCGGGTCAGGGAGAGGATCAAAGTACAGAAAGATACGGTCAGACAGCTCTTCACGGAGATATTGACACCCATTCAGAAAGAACATCTTGCCGACGAATTCTATACGCTATTTGAAGGCGCCCTGATCGGAAACAAAGTACACAACGCCCACTGGCCGATTGTGTCCGCTACCAATACCTTAAAAAGATTACTCTGACCTTTTTTTGCCCAGTATAAAACAAACTTGTCTGTTTTACCAATCTCTTCAGATATCAAATTTAGAGTACTAAACTTCAAACATATGAAACCAATCGTCGTGAATTATCGCAAACTCAAAGTGAATGACCTGAACATCTTCTATCGCGAAACCGGCCCCGAGAACGCTCCTGTAGTGTTACTACTGCACGGTTATCCTACTTCTTCGCATATGTTCAGGAACCTCATCCCGCTGCTGGCCGAGAAATATCATGTGATCGCGCCTGACCTCCCTGGTTTTGGTTATACCGATAAACCAGATCATCAGTCTTTCACATATACCTTCGACAATCTCGCAAAACACATGCAGGGATTCATTGAACAACTTGGCCTTAAACGGTTTGCCATATATGTTTTTGACTATGGCGCTCCCGTAGGCTTCCGCCTGGCTGTTAACAACCCTGAAAAGATCACGGGTATCATTACACAGAACGGTAACGCCTATGTGGAAGGGTTAAGTGATGGATGGAATCCCATCCGGAAATACTGGAATGAACCCACTACCGAAAACAGGAACGCACTCAAAATGATGGTGGAAGAAGGTACAACCAAATGGCAATACCTGTCAGGTGTAGAAGATGAATCACTGGTTGCTCCGGAATCATACACGCTCGACCAGCATTTCCTCGATCAGCCTGGCAATGTAGAAATTCAGCTGGACCTCTTTAAGGACTATGCTACCAACGTAGCCCTCTACCCTACCTTCCAGGCATACTTCAGAGAAAAACAGCCGGCTTTACTGGCAGTATGGGGTAACAAAGATCCTTTCTTCTTACCTCCGGGAGCTGAAGCGTTCAAACAGGATATACCCGGCGCCACTGTTAAATTCTTTAATACCGGACACTTCGCACTGGAAACACATGTCAATGAGATTGCTGTAGAAATTCTTTCTTTCCTTGAAAAATTACCGGAATAATCCTGCGTAGAAGAATGCCGCTTTACAGTCTTTTCAAAACATCCTGCTCTTTTACGATTCCCAAATTAACATACAGTGACAAAGTATATGACAACAAGAGATGAACTGATCATGCAGTACAAGCAGGTCCGTACAGCGACTGAGCAGATCTGTATCTCACTGGAAACAGAAGATTACGTTGTACAACCCGTCGTGGATGTAAGTCCGCCGAAATGGCATCTTGGACATACAACATGGTTCTTCGAAACCTTTATTTTAAAATCGTACGCTACAGATTATAAAGAATTCGACGCTGCTTACAATTATGTATTTAACAGCTATTATGAATCTGTCGGGGCGAGAGTGATCCGCACTGACCGGGGTAACCTCAGTCGCCCTACTGTTAAAGATGTATATCGTTACCGGCGCTTCATAGACGAAGCAATGATCACATTTCTGCAGGATACCAGTTCGCTTGCGGAGATTGCTGAACTGATCATTCTTGGGCTCAATCATGAGCAACAACACCAGGAGCTATTGTATGCCGATATCAAATACATCCTGGGACATAATCCGCTTTTCCCTTCATATCGTCGCGACTACTTACCTCCCACCGTATCACAGGTTAAATCACCGGCGATGGTACCGGTAAAAGAAGGGTTGTATGAGATCGGCTTTCAGGGCGAAGGGTTTCACTGGGACAATGAACTGGGAAGACACAAAGTTTATCTTCCTGCATTTGAGATCAGTAACCAGCTTGTAACGAATGAAGCATACATCGCATTTATCAATGATGGCGGTTATCAGAACTTCCGCTACTGGCATGCAGAAGGCTGGGACTGGGTAAGAAAACAGCAAATCACTTCTCCGCTGTATTGGCATTTCATGGATGGACAGTGGATGAATTATACATTCAGGGGACTTGAACCAGTTCGTAAGGAAGAAGCCGTTTGTCATGTAAGCTTCTTCGAGGCATACGCTTTTGCTAACTGGAAGGGAATGCGCCTGCCCACAGAGTTTGAATGGGAAACGGCTTCTCATCTCTTTGACTGGGGCCAACGTTGGGAATGGACGCAGAGCGCATATCTCCCATATCCTCACTATGCACAGGCGCCCGGGGCACTGGGAGAATACAATGGTAAGTTCATGGTCAATCAGCAAGTACTGCGTGGTGCATCGGAAATAACGCCTGCAGGTCATAGCAGGAATACTTACCGCAATTTCTTTCAGACAGATCTGAGGTGGCAGTTTACCGGGATCAGGCTTGCTAAATAGTCATATGGTGTCATGTGAATCAATTTTAATCTTATGAATGCAATGAACATAAATAGCCACGAAACGAATGTGGTACACACTCAGACAAAAGATGAAGTGTCTTTCTATCAGGATGTTTTGGAAGGATTGCAGGCGGAAAATAAATATCTGCCATCAAAATATTTCTACGATATCAAAGGAGATAAATTATTCCAGGACATTATGCGATGCGAGGAATATTATCCATTTGATTGCGAACTGGAAATATTCAGTAAACGCACTGCAGACCTGGCTTCCGTAATAACAAGATATGGCGGAAGTTTTGACCTGATCGAACTTGGCGCAGGCGATTGTACCAAGTCTGGTTACCTGTTAAAATATCTCGTTAAACAGGCGGCTGATTTTAACTATATGCCGATCGATATTTCAACGAACATCATCAGCTATCTGAGCACAGAACTGTCTCGAAGCATCCCCGGATTAAAGGTTACCGGCCTCAATGGCGAGTACATGGAAATGCTGGAAAAGGCAGCAACCATATCAGACAACCGCAAAGTCCTGTTGTTCTTAGGTTCCAATCTTGGCAACATGCCTCCCACAAGGGCACTGATGTTCTGCCGCGAACTACGCAGCCATATGCAGAAGGGCGATCTGGCCATTATCGGTCTTGATCTCAGAAAAGATCCGAAGACCATTCTCGCTGCCTATAATGATAAAGAAGGAATTACACGGCAGTTCAATCTCAATTTATTAGAGCGTATCAACAGGGAACTCAATGCAGATTTTGACCTGTCAAAGTTTGAACATTACCCTACATACGATCCGGCAACAGGCGCTTGCAAAAGTTACCTGGTAAGCCTTCTGGACCAGGTAGTGTATATACCCGCCAACACAGGCGCAGAAGAGATCCGTTTCAAAAATGGGGAATGCATTTTTATGGAGATCTCACAAAAATACGCGTTCAATGAAATTGAACTGATGGCCAAACGATCCGGCTTTAAGATCTCCGGTCAATTTTATGATCAACGGAACTGGTTTGTAGACGCCGTATGGGAAGCGATTTAAGCAACACTTAACAACTTAGCAACATCATTTATGGAAACAAAGATCGCAATTGTAACCGGCGCCAGCGCCGGTATTGGCCGGGCTACTTCAATACGACTGGCAAAGGATTTTAAGGGTATCGTGCTTGTCGGACGCAAAGAAGAGGAGCTGAATAAAACTGCTGAACTTATTAAAGAAGCCGGAGCCGAGCCGTTAGTAATCACCGCAGACCTGGAGAGCCCCGAAGCAGCAGAGCTGGTGATCAGCCATACTCAAAACAGATTTGGCCGCATCGATGCACTCTGTAATATAGCTGGCGCTGTTCCACAGATACACCTGTTTGAAATGACAGATGAACAATGGAATGCAGGTGCAGAAAGTAAGCTGCACGGCGCCAGACGGCTAACTATCAAAGCATGGCCTTTACTGAAAGCGTCAAAAGGCTCGGTCGTATTTATCTCCGGTAACTCTGCAGAAGCGCCGAAACCTGCTTTCGCAGCTGTTGCTACCATCAATGCCGCCATCTGCGCGCTTGCAAAAGCTTTCGCGGAACAGGGCATTATAGACGGAGTGCAGGTAAACAGCCTGTTGCCGGGGCCTGTTATGAGTAACCGCCGTATCAACTTTCTGAAAAAGTGGGCGGCAGAGAATAACCTTTTCATTGAGGAAGCCGGGACACAATTCCTCGCCAACGCGCAAATCGAGCGTTATGGGAAGCCGGAAGAGATTGCAGAAATGATCGCCTTCATGGTATCGCCTGCAGCCAAATGGCTGATCGGCACAGCCATCAGGATGGATGGCGGAGAAGTAAGATCTATATAATTCCACACTTGTTACCTGGCATCCCAATTTGCCGGAGCTATTCCAATTAACAATAAATCAATAAGATCATGGCCAACAAACATTTAATCCTGACAGCATTCTTCTTTAATCCACAAGGAGATAACCGGATGTCGTGGCGCTACCCCACCGCTCCCGGTCCTGAGATTTTTGAACTGGATTATTACCAGCGTTTAGCCATAGCCGCGGAGGAGGCTTGTATAGATGCCATCTTCCTCGCAGACCATGTTGGTATATGGGATTCCTTTCAGAGCAATATTCCTCACTACGCCAACGCACGCCTCGAACCCATCACACTGCTGTCCGCACTTTCAGCAGTCACAAAAAAGATCGGTCTGATCTCTACTGTCTCGGCATCTTATTCGGAGCCGTATAACCTTGCCCGTAAATTTGCCTCACTGGACCATCTGAGTAAAGGCCGCGCGGGTTGGAATGTTGTTACATCCGGAATGAATGAAGAAGCAATGAACTATGGCAGGGATGCCAGTATCGAGCACCGCACCCGGTATCAGCGGGCAGCAGAATATCTCGATGTTGTAAAGGCGCTTTGGGACAGTTGGGAGGATGATGCGGTTTTGATGAATAAAACAACAGGTCTCTTTGCAGATAGCCATAAGGTACATCATGTCAATCATACAGGTGACTTTTTTAAAGTTCGCGGTCCGCTGAACGTACCACGTCCTCTTCAGGGCCATCCGCTCATCGTACAGGCAGGAGGATCTAATGATGGTAAGGACCTTGCTGCAAGACATGCGGATATGAATTTTGCCTTGCTTCGTTCTATTGAGGAAGGCAAAGCTTATCGCGAAGACTTCGATGTAAGACTTGCTAAATACGGCCGGCCTTCTTCAGCATTGAAGGTCCTTCCGGGCATTCTGCCTATTGTAGCCTCATCCAGAGAAGAAGCGGCACAGAAAGAAGCCCTTCTTGAAAGCCTTGTTCCTGAACAGGTGGGTATCGATCTTGTTTCAAGCTGGGTAGGGATAGATTTGTCCGGATTTCCATTAGACGGGCCTATCCCCGATTTACCGGATGAAACAAATTTCAACGGACAACGCACTAACCTCGCAAAAGTAAAACAGTATAAACAGGAAGGACTGTCATTACGCGAAGTAGCGCGCATAGTGGCAAATGCAGGTAGCGCACCAACTATAAAAGGAACGCCGAATGAAATTGCCGATCAGTTTGAAGAGTGGTTCACTGCGGGAGCAGCAGATGGTTTTAACCTGATGTTCCCGACAATACCGGAAGACTGGATGCGATTTATGAAAGAAGTTGTACCCGAATTACGCAAGAGAGGATTGGTACCATCAACATATGGACAGGGAACGCTACGCGAACGTTTGAACCTTCCCAGGCCTTCTAACCAATTCGCTGTCCAACATGCATTGATCAACAACGGCTGATATCTTTCAAAATCGGCAAAACCGGCAGTGATTGCAGGCACTGCCGGTAACACTTTAGCTGTCATATAGCTTGTCAGATAACAGATCTACACTTTTATCAAAATAAACAGTCATGGACCATTCAAACTCTTCCCAGGAAAAGACATCCACTACGATGGACGTACCGGCTGCCGAGTTCCGCAAGGCATTGCGGGAACTTACCGGAGCTGTATCAGTAATAACAGTTGGCAATGCCGAAGACCGTACCGGATTTGTGGCTACTTCAGTATCATCATTTTCAACAGATCCTCCAAGCCTGATCCTGTGTATCAACAAAACCTCATCCTCCCGGGAAACCTTGTTAAAATCAGGCCGCTTTGGTGTCAATTTTATGAAAGACCAGCATGCAGATATTGCCGATCGTTTTATCGGTATTGGCGGCATCAAAGGGAATGACCGCTATACCGGTGCGGAGTGGATAACACTTCCCTCCGGTACCCAGGTATTGAAGGAAGCACTTGCGTCTATTGAATGTATTGTTGAGGAAACACTCGATCGCCATGACCATACCATTGTGATCGGCAAAGTAGAAAGCATCCGTATGTGTAACAACGGTAAACCGCTGTTATGGTTCCAGTCAACCTATTACCATATCGGAGCACAGTTAAATAAGCTCTGATTATCATTCAAATCAATTTTATAAAATGAAACGCCCGGTAACACATTATCACAAAGTAAAAGTAGATGACCTGAATGTATTTTACCGCGAAGCAGGTCCGGATGATGGTCCGGTAGTGGTGCTGCTTCACGGCTACCCCACATCATCTCATATGTACAGGGACCTGATCCCGATGTTAGCGGATAAATATCATGTCATTGCCCCTGACCTGATCGGGTTCGGCTATTCTGATGCACCGCATTATAAAGCGTTCAGTTACACTTTTGATAACTTAACAAAGTATGTGCAGGGATTACTTGACCTGTTGAAAGTGGACAGGTTTGCCATACAGGTATTTGACTATGGTGCGCCTGTAGGTTACCGGCTTGCACTCGCCAATCCGGAAAAGATCACTGCCATTATTTCCCAGAATGGCAATGCCTATAAAGAAGGTTTGAGCAACGGATGGAGCTTGCTCGAAAAATACTGGAATGAACCGACAGCAGAAAACCGGAATAGTCTCAGGGTAACATCAACCGCCGATTCTATTCAATGGCAATATTTCACCGGCGCGCCCGACAAAAGTCTTATCGCACCGGAATCATACACCTTGGACCAGTTCTTTATGGACCGGTCTGAAAATGAGGAAATCCAACTTGATCTTTTCAAAGACTACGCTACCAATGTAGCCCTTTATCCGGCGTTCCACGAATACTTCAGGAAGTATCAGCCGCCATTTCTGGCCACCTGGGGAGAAAAGGACCCATACTTTATTCCGGCTGGCGCTGAAGCGTTTAAGAAAGACCTTCCTAACGCCATTGTCAGGTTTTACGACACAGGACACTTTGCGTTGGAAACTCATTTAAACGTGATCGGCGAAGAGATCCGGAATTTCCTTGACGGACTATCCCTTCGATAACTGGTAGTTTTGCTTTAGTCTTTTCGCACTGTCAAAATAGAGACATGCCGTTAATGCGATCAACGTAATGGCTGTAAACAGGGGAATAAAATACATCTGGCTATTATCCAATATCAGACCTAGCAGTAACGCTCCCAACGCAATGACACCGGCAAATATCGCATACCACCGGGTGTTATAAAACCAGGCGAATGGGAAAAAGTGCGCCCCTGTAATGATAGCATACACCATGATAAAATACTCCGGCATTTTTATCATCGTAAAGATTAAAAACGGGAAATAGAATAACTGTGCAACATTTAGCCAAATGGCCAAAGATTGTAAAGGATTGTCGTTTTTCCAGGGCGTCTTAAACAACTTGGACAGTAAAAAGGCCATTGGCAGTAAAGGGGCTCCTGCGAAAAATACCAGGATAGATCGGTCATATGCGCTGAACCGGAGTGTCCATACATAAGCCATTATGAGCCATAATAGACTTCCGGATAAGGTAAATGCAATACCATTTTTAGATTTCACAGATAGGTCTTCTCTTAATTCGTTTAGTTTTTCCGAGGTCATTATCAGGGTTTTAGTTGTAGGTGATACCCTAAAATAAGTAAGTTATCACTCCCTCCCAGCAACAATCTATGAGTAGTAAGTACTTTACTGAGTACTTTTATACGCTTTTAACGAAAGCAGCCAGGCATATTGAATGCCTGGCTGCTCATTTCTTATCTGATACCTTTAAACGGTCAAAGAAACCTTATTTCTTTACCGCCTTCAGACTGAAGCCGATCTCAACATCTTTGCTGATCGCCCAGTTTTCAGGGCTGCCTTCTGTTTTATAGCTGATGCCCCATGCGCTTCTGTCAATTACGAATTTAGCATTGGCGGTAACTTCACCTTCGTTAACAGATACCTGTGCAGGGAAAGTGATGTTCAGGGTACTATCTTTCAGGGTCAGATTACCGCTGATAAGATTAGTTGCACCAGGCAGCAGGCTCTTTTCTTTTGTACTGTCATATGGCGTTACGCTGGTGATAACGAACTTCGCTGTCGGATGTTTCTCAACATCAAAGAAATCCGGGCTTTTCAAGTGCCCTGTTAAGTCAGAAGCTTTCTTATCCGGTTCTGTTACAGATGCTGTATCTGTCAACAGGGTATGCAGGTTTACATCAAAACTGCCACCGGTAATTGCTCCGTTTTCTACATTCAGGCTACCATCGGATACTTTAATGGTTCCAAAGCGAGGGGCGAATCCGCCTTTGTGTGTTGCACGCCATTGAACAGATGTAGTTGTTGTGTCGATGGCATACGCTGCACCGGTAGCTGCCGCAGCTTCTTGTTTTTCGTCTGTTTTTGCTTTGTCAGAATTGGCGCCACCACATGCTGCTAAAGTGAGCAGCAGGATAAAAGCGGGTACTGTTTGCTTCATAGTTTACGTTTTAATTAAACATTCCTGATATATAAAGTTATCTAATTTAACTATTTGTATTTAACTAACAATGTGTCCGGTAAAAATTTATCAGAGACTTAAGAGGAACTACGCCGACCCATTTACCGATAGTTGACCGATAGCCTTCGTATTCAGGTTTACCTCTACCTGCCAATAAGCGCTGCCTCCATCTTCCACTAAAACCAGATGACGCCGGAGCTGTGAAATTGTGTTTCCGCGCCGGAGTAAGAGGCTGATATATACAACGACTTCTCCCTTTGCATTGCGGTAGCCTATATATTGACGGTAATAGTCTGGAAATTCATATCTTATGTGCCATGCCTTCAGGCCCCCCGCCGCGTCAACCCTCGTATGCAATATCTGTTCTGCAAGCGCTACTTCCCCGCAGGTGAGATCAACATCTATAGCACTATCACCGCCGATAAAATCGGGTCTTCCTCTTTTCAATACAAACCCTTCATATCCTTCCCCTTTGCAGGGAAACGAAGGGCCTCTCTCCTTTGTGTGGTTATACAGCCACATAATATCCTGTGCCTTTTCCGTTAACTCCCGTATGAGCTGTTTATCGTTTGCTACTTTAAGCGGCAGCTTCAATTGTCCCCCAACATCCGGCTTATGTTCTATATGATAACCATCCAATACAACAAGCAGATTTTTATAGAAATCATCAGGAACCTTTGCCACTACCAGTTCTTTTTTATCATTCAGCGCAAGCGGCTCAAATGATACAAAGGTAAAAGACAGGTATACCCACCAGGAAGCACCCACAATACAAAGGGTAATTAATAGCGTTATAAATGCAATTTTTAAGTTCCGTTTGCCTGCCATAGGTACATGTATTCATCTCAATAATAGAAAAAATAATAAACTTATCATTACTTAACATATAAGTTTTAATCCTGTGATTATTTAATCTATTCATCATTTATTTTAATAAGCACAAACTAAACTTTTATTCAATCATCTTGTTTATTAATCACCGATATGCCAACAGCTTCGCGTTCCCACCAGCGCTAAACAGTGGCAGTATTTCTACACGACAGCATCATTGAGAAGCCAGAGCGTAACATACTTAAGCCGCGAACTTCTTTAATGATCAGGCATTAGCTTAGCCGGTTACTTTACCACATTCTCACAATAGCTTCAAAACGGGAAAGTGTCTCTTTCCAATCTTATCCACTATAATAAATTACTAGCAGGCGGGCATTTTGCTGCATGGGAACAACTTAGGATATTTTCAGAATAGCTCCGTGCAGCTTTTTGCCCACTGCGTTCGAACAGCTAAACTATATACTATCCTTCGCTTGTTTAATGTAACAAACAGACTGGTGCAGATAATCATTTCTAAACCATCTAAAATTTGATTTATGGAAAATGTTCTTGACGTTTTAAGTGAAGTTACATCCGTTGAAGCGATCCGGCCATTCAAGGTAAATATTCCACAAGCTGACCTGGACGATTTACATCGTCGTATTTTAGCTACCAGGTTGCCGGAAAAAGAAACAGTGGCTGACATTTCCCAGGGTGTACCTCTCGCCACTGTTCAGGCACTGACAGACTACTGGGCAAATAGCTACGATTGGCGTAAAGCGGAAGCAAGACTTAACTCTTTTCCTAATTTCATCACAACGATCGACGGGCTTGACATACATTTCATCCACGTGCGTTCCCAGCATGAAAACGCCATGCCGGTCATCATCACCCACGGATGGCCAGGTTCAATCATCGAACAACTGAAGATCATCGATCCGCTTGTTAATCCAACCGCTCATGGAGGAACACCTGATGATGCCTTCGATGTTGTAATACCTTCTATGCCAGGCTATGGGTTCTCAGGAAAACCAACCACTACCGGCTGGGGACCAGCACGCATTGCCGCTGCCTGGGTAACACTTATGAAACGTCTCGGATACACAAAATTTGTAGCACAGGGCGGCGACTGGGGCGCCATTGTTACCGATCAGATAGGAGTATTAGCTCCGCCGGAACTGATGGGTATTCACACTAATATGCCTGGCGCAGTACCTCCTGAAGTCGACAAAGCAGCTTTTAGCGGCGCTCCTGCTCCTGCCGGTCTCTCCGATGAAGAAAAACGGGCGTATGAACAACTTGAATTTGTATACAGGCACGTTTTCTATGCCTTTTATATGGGGTCACGACCGCAAACATTAGTAGGCTTGTCAGATTCACCTGTTGGTCTGGCCACTTTTATGATCGACCATGACGCACGTAGCCTCGAGCTTATCATGCGCTCCTTTGACGGAAAGACAGAAGGCCTGACCAGAGATGATGTTCTCGATAACGTCACCCTCTTCTGGCTCACTAATACCGGCGTTTCCGCCTCCCGTCTGTATTGGGAAAACAAACTGGCTTACTTCAGTCCTAAAGGCATCACTGTGCCTGTTGCAGTAAGCGCTTTTCCTGACGAGCTCTATCAGTGCCCCCGTAGCTGGGCGGAAAAGGCGTATCCCAATCTCATATTCTACAACAATCCGAAAGCCGGCGGACACTTCGCCGCATGGGAACAGCCTAAATACCTCTCCGACGATATGCGCACTGCTTTCAGGCCCCTTCGCTGATCTAAGTAAGGCACATTCATCCTGAAAATAGAAATGGGTATAATAAGTATACTGATACTTAATTATACCCATCTATGTTTAAACTGGTTTGTATGTCTGTCTTACAGCCGTATTATTTCTTTTCAGCTGTGTCAAGTTGCCACTCTGGACGAATGAAGTGACAGGTATATCCATGTGGATGTTTCTGAAGATAATCCTGGTGTTCTTCCTCTGCGTCCCAGAAATCTGATACCGGCACTACCTCAGTAACGATAGGATTCGGCCAGATGTTGGCTGCAGATAATTCTTTGATCAGTTCAAGCGCTGTGTTTTTCTGCTCATCATCTGAATAGAAAATAGCCGAACGATAGGAAGTACCGATGTCGTTACCCTGCCTGTTACGAGTGGTAGGGTTGTGTATCTGGAAGAAGAACTCAAGCAGCTTGCGGTAAGAAAGCACATTTGGGTCAAATTCCACCTTTATTCCCTCGGCATGGGTACCATGGTTACGATATGTAGCATTACGAACATCGCCGCCTGTATAACCAACCCTGGTCTCAGTCACACCCGGAAGGGCACGGATCAGTTCTTCGACTCCCCAGAAGCAACCACCAGCAAGTATTGCAGTTTGTGTTGACATATGATTTTTGTTTTTATCGTTAGTTAAAGTGTCATGTTTTATGCCAAAAGCAAATGACAGCCATTTTAGCAAATCAGCGTTGCCGCTGATAATTATGCTGCCATGATGGCAAGTTTCTTTCCCGATAACCGCCTTTTTCGCAGTACCTATTTGGCCGCAAAGTCAGCGATATGTGATTTTATGAAATCAAAAACTGTCATAGGCTTCTTACCGGTCAGTTGGAAGAAATCGTCCGTCATACGGTCATAACGTCCTTCTCCGTGCAACTTAGCCATTGCTGCAAGGTGATTGACCAGGTGCACCGGTACGCCAAACTCAAGTAACTTCTCCGACCAGGCCGATACCGGTACGTCGCGGTAACTGATGCTTCTGCCCAACGCTTTAGAAAAGATGCCTGCATAATAGTTCAGATCAGCCGATTCATACCCGGTCAGGTTATACACCTTACCGATGTGCGGGGCAGGATTATCAAGAATAACAGCAACCGCCTGCGCTACATCAATAGAAGATATAGGCGAAGTTTTGCTGCTTCCCAGTGGTAATACCAGCTCATTGTTCCCCCTTATACCGGCAGCTGCAAGACGCAGGAAGAAGCTTTCCAGGAACACGGTCGGACGCATGGTAATAACCGGTAAACCCGACCATGCAAGCGCCTGTTCTGCCAGCCAATGTAATTTATGCTGCGGGCTATCCGTAGTCTCGGTGATGCTCATTTGTGTTACGGTCATCTGCGACATATTAACAAAGGCCTCAACACCATGATGACGTGCTACTGCCGCGATGTTAACCGTCGCCTCCAGGTAGGCTGCCGAAAGTGACATTCCGAAGTAGATGCGTTTAACACCTTCTATGGCCTTATGCATAGATGCAAGGTCCGTCAAATCCCCGATCACCACTTCCGCTCCCAGCCTGCGCAGGTCTTCCGCACGTTCATCTTCACGTCTTACCAGGGCGCGTACCTTATGTCCCTTTTCCAGTAACATACTGGTAACGTGACGGCCGATCGCTCCGATATCCCCGGCTGCACCTGTTACTAAGATCGGACTGTTATGTGTTGATTTCGTTGTCATATATTCAGATTTACGTAGATTAAAAATTTATCCTTCTAAAAAAACACCTTTACATTCTGATCGATATACGTTGCCGCAAATTGGCCAATGCTGAATCCGGGAGCTGTGTATTGACCGTACGGATCGATTCCACAGCGCCCTTTCTTACAGGCAACCTGTCCTGCGCAATGGTCCTTATGCCATGTACAGCGAAAGCTCCTGCGATGATCACATTTGCAAGCACTCTTCTGTCTATTTTAATATTCATTTTTTTCGATTTGTTGGTTCAATGGTGTAAAGTTATTCCAGTCTGCTACCGAACCCCAAGTACAAACTCCCCGAACCGGACAAGATCACTCCTCAATGAGTCAATTCAAACCGTAAAAATGCCGGGCACCAGGAACAATAAACCACTCCGCCCGCTCTGGAATCTCAACACTTATTCTATATCATCTGTTTATCAGCGTCATAAATAAGCTGGAACCGGTTCCGCTTCTCAATATCAGCCAGTGGCATATTTCTCCTTGGCTGATCACTTTTTTTTGTATATTTAGATATCAACTTATGTTAAACAGAACGCTATCCGATTGAAACACATATTGCTCCCTTTTGCATTATGCTTTCGTAAACCTCTCCGACACGATTTTTTTGGTATTCTATTATTTAACTCACTGTAAAAAGTGTTAACCTATGATCAGACCTATCAACTTGCCTGTTCGTCCAGTAACGGCACTCATGTTGTTGTTCCAATTCTGCGTTATGTCTGCGATGGCCCAGATATCATGGCCGGCAGGACAGCTTCTGCCCTCTTTTCCTGCAACGGCTCAAACGCAGGACCTGTTTATTCTACGTGAAGGATCTTCTTTCCGTTGGGAAGCCGAAGGATCGTCTCTAAGTCACAAGACCGGG
The DNA here is from genome assembly GCF_003182155.1 of Chitinophaga sp. S165. Lineage (GTDB taxonomy): Bacteria > Bacteroidota > Bacteroidia > Chitinophagales > Chitinophagaceae > Chitinophaga. The sequence continues at coordinate 171,974 of NZ_QGTG01000003.1, read as the reverse complement.
AGATTAGAGACAGACGGCTGGCTTTGTCAAACCGGCATTGACGCCGCAGATGAGCATATGATCTATGGCCCTTATGACCGGAGTGTTCCCGCAGGGCCTAATGTAGCCGAATTCAGAATGAAGGTCGACAACAACACTGCCAACAATGATCCTGTTGTTGATGTCGATGTCAGAAACGCTACAACCGGCGCGATGCTCGCTTCCATGACCATCACCCGCCGACAATTTTCCATTGCGGGCGATTATGTAAACTTTACATTGCCGTTCACAATGCCGGCAAACAATCAGCAGATCGAACTGCGTGTATATTGGAGAGGCACCTCCTATACTAAAGTTGATTGGGTCGGCGTACAACAAAACGGCGGTGCAGAAATGTATCTGTTTGCCTCCCTGAAAGGCATTGTTAACAGAACACAGCCACGCCTCTTTTCCTATGAAGGAGACGCCTTCGCGGAAGGGCAGTATACCTGGCTGCAATCCTTAGGATTAAACTGGTCTGAACCGGCAGACAAGTGGAACCTTATTACCAAATACCGTAGTGAAATATCTGGTCTGATTGTCTACGACCCAGCCCAGATACATACAGTAAACCTGGCTACCATGCTGGCAAAAGACCGGAAAGCACTTATTGCATCGCCATCACTGTTATCACGTCTTACTGCTCCACCATATAACCTGCCAATACTGCTCGACCTTCGCGGTCAGTATAGCAGCAAACTGCAGGTCTACCAGGCGCTGTACAATACCTATTGGCCAAGCCTCGACCATCGCCTGTTGATCGGCTTAAACCCTGATGTACATAAAGCCGCTTTGCGTGAATATGCTGTAGCATTGGGTGCTGCCGTCATCTGGCTGGACCCTAAAGTTTCCGGCGAAAGCGAATTACTGAACAGCTTCTTAAGCTCCATGCCTGCCGGTGCTAATTACATGGGCTGGTGGCCTGAAGAAGCGCCGGGAGTTGAGCGCGCTTCCACCTACGGCATTGCCACTGTTGCAAGTGACTGGTCTACCAATCTGACCGTTCACAGCGGTATGCCGAGAACGGTAAATATCAAACCGATGCCGGCAAAACCAGCTTTGCAGAACAAACTTTATGTAGCCTTTATTTTAAGTGATGGCGACAACTTACAGTACGTAGAACATCTGATGCGTAAGCTTTGGAACAATCCGGATCGTGGCTCCGTTCCTATTGGTTGGACACTTTCACCTGCTATGCTGGATGCAATGCCGGGAGCATTGAACTATTACCACCAGAGTTCCTCAAATAATGATAACTTGATCTCCGGTCCTTCTGGCTACGGTTATGCTTATCCGAACAACTGGCCGAACCAGACCAGCCTAAACCAGTTTGTTGCTAAGACGGAACAATATAACCGTCGTGCCGGCTTCCGGGTCATCACTATCTGGAATACCATTACCGGCGGCATCAATCAGAATGTCGGACAGTCATTCGCCGGTAATGCATCTACATTACTTGGTTTAACTGCCCAGAACACCGGTGGAGGTCTTAGCATCTATAACAACAGCCTTCCGGGAATGGCGCTATCCTGTAACTATTGTACGAATGAACAGGCAATGAAGGATCACATTGCATCTGCTGCTGCCGGATGGAATGGGACATCTCCCCGCTTTATCATTATACAGGCACAACCCTGGCAGGGCGTAACACCCACAAGCTTTAAAAACGTTGCGAACTCGCTTAATACAAACTATTCAGTAGTACGTCCGGACCATATATTCCAGCTTATCCGTGAAGCCAATGGCCTTCCGGTTAATCCACAATAAACGGACGTTTTATAAAATGCAAAAGCGGAGCAAGATACATGCTCCGCTTTTGCATTTTATAAAACGCTCGTACTAAAACCGGATGATATTAAGCAGCCCCCAATATGCAAACAATAACAGTAAGGCGCAATAAAATACAGTATTAAGAGTGAATACCCCCTTCGTGATCTTCATCCAGAAAGACTGCTTAATTATCTTTACATTCAAAATAGTTACCGGGATGATCAGCAATAACAATACGATAGGTATATAAGCGCTCACATTAAGCAAATACTTACCGCTTATACTGTAAGGTGCCTCATAATAGAAGATTGACTGATCGGAAAATAAGGTATACAAATAGCTTAACAACATCATATTGACCAGTACAAACAACACGATAGTATACCTGCGCTGTTTATTGATATCCTGCGGATAGTTCTTCCTGAAATAACACACCACCCAATACAAAACAGAACATACAAATACCAGCGCCAGAAAATAAAGGAACAACTGTAGAAAAACACTATTAAAGGGCGTGAGATAATGTAAGAATTGCAAGTATTCCTTGTTCTCCGGGAAAAGGCCCGGGATATTGAGAACATGATCGCCTTTTGCCAATTCCTCTCTAAGATCGAATTTCACCACTTGTGTGAAATCGTGGTAAAAGTACAGATAGATCAGTCCTTCGTTTGAATCATATATGATAGTGTATAATGTTCCGTCTCCGATCTTGTTCCTGCATTGATGCATTGTATCCATTACAGATGTACAAAAACTGAGACTGGTATCAGCTTTGTTCTCCAGGAACGCTCTGCCTTTCTGATAACGGGCAATCTTTACATCGTCCGGGTTCTTAATAGTCGACGGACAAAAATTAGAGATGACGTATTTACTGTCATTTCCGGTTATTAAAGTGTCAGCTTCCATTACAAGGTATTTCCCTGTATTATCAACAAACAGGAATATACCGTTATTAAAAATACTTCTATCAAACTGACTGGCTAAACGCTGTACATCCTCAACTGATCTACACCGTTGCATTAACTCTTTAATAAAGCTGGTTGGATTTTCGACCTGCTTCTTTCCCTGAACGGCTTTTAACTGCCTGGGATAGACCGTAAACCCATCAAAGATCAACCCGGCTTCGTTCATCCCACCCTGGGGGAACATATCAGTATGCCCGACATAAACGGCCCCATATTTTCCGGTAGCCCCTTTCTCAAACCAGATCTTTGAGTTAATCCGCCAGGCGTCTTCGTTATTTCCTGCCATCGTCTTTCCATGTAAGGTGATCTTAAACATGCTGCAGGAAATAGCGTGACCGGTTGCTAAATGCAGAATAAGGGCCGTTAAGGCAACAATCTTCAGGGAAGGGTGTAATTTTATCATTTCTTTAACTTACTTGCGAGATAACGTAAATGCAGGCTTATTTCTTATGTCTCTTACATTTTTCCTTTATCCACTCAAAAATCGGAAGAATTGACTGAGTACCTCCATTTTAAACATCCGGGACCAATACGGCCATGCTTATCCTGAACAGTATCTCTGATAAGGCGGCCGTAATGGGCAAGACCTTACCATACCTTTATGCCTATTCAAACAACCAGCTCAAGCTGCCGGAAAACATCACCTTTTCTCTCACCGGCTGGGCGTTGACAAAACGTAATGAGGGTGTATATGAAAGAAATGCGCTGATGCAGATAGATACGTCGCTCACAAAGGCATTTCCTAAATCGAGGATCAACTGTTCTTTAAGCTGGAACGATATTTTCAACACATTGAATGCCACAGAGGCATTCACCTTAAATAATATTAGCTCCAGAGGTTTCTATTTTGATAATGTAAGAGAGTTCTCTATCGCCGTGAGATATGCTTTCGGAGTAACGCGTGAATCTAAATTCAGAAATAAGAATGTTGATGGGAATCTGAACCGGCTCTAATTATCTTTTTGCTGCTTAAACCGGGCCTGCCTTACACGTGTGAGCGTTTCTCTTGACACACCAAGATAGGATGCGACCATGTGTAATGGCACGCGCCTGAAAATATCAGGAAAAGAGGTAATAAAGTCCTCGTACTTCTCTTCAGCGGTATAACTGATATTCATTAGTACCCGTTCCTGGCTGGCGTCATAACTACTTTCCTTTATCCTGTCGGAAAACGCCCTGATGGCAGGAATAGCTGCGATCAATTCATCAAAGTCCTCTTTGCTCCATAATAGCAGCTCGGAATCTTCAAGCGCATCAACATTGTACTTTGTAGGCGTTTGATTATTATAACTTTCATGATCTACGTTCCATGAATTCTCAGGAGAGAATCTCATGATGTATTCATTGCCGTCATCCTTTAAACGATAGGTCCTTAACAGGCCTTTCGAAATAAATATCTTATGCCGGCAAACTTCTCCTTCTTTCACAAGCAGTTGTCTTCTGCGTACTTTTCTTACCGTTGCCAACGAACACATATACCTTAGTTGTTCTTTCGTAAGATCAACCTTCGGCGTAATATAAGCTTCAAAACACTCAAACATAGATTTAACGCTAATACATTTAATAACGATACAAATTTAGGTCAAATGACCTCAAAAAGTTGCGTCAAATCTCCTTGTTTCCCGCCCCCTTTCGTAGGGAAATTTGCATCGTACTTGTTCCATTCAGAGAACAGATCATTTAACAGGATTCTAAATCAAAAAAACAGACTATGCGTGTTTTTCTTACCGGCGCTACAGGATTCGTTGGCTCGGCCATTGTTCAGGAATTGATCAACGCAGGACACCAGGTACTCGGACTGGCCCGTTCGGAAGCGTCAGCAGCCGCCCTTATTGCGGCAGGTGCGGAAGTACATCACGGCACCCTCACTGATGTTGACAGCCTGAAACTTGGAGCAGCAGCTTCAGATGGCGTCATTCACACCGCCTACATTCATGACTTCTCCAATATTGCAGCCTCCGGCGAAACGGACAGGCTTGCAGTACAGGCGCTCGCTACCGCTCTTGCAGGTTCCGGCCGTCCCCTGGTGATCACGTCAGGCATTGCTGCCCTTACACCCGGCCGGCTCACAACTGAATTAGACGCCCCCAATCCGCAATCGGCCGGAAAGCACCGTATCCCATCGGAAGAGGTGGCTATCGCGATGGCTTCTCAGGGAGTACGGACATCCGTTGTGCGCCTCCCTCCTTCTGTACATGACCACGGCGATCATGGTTTTGTGCCTGCGCTTATTGCCATAGCGGGCCAGAAAGGCGTTTCCGCTTACATAGGTGACGGGAGCAATCGCTGGCCTGCAGTACACCGTCTCGATGCAGCCAGGGTTTTCAGACTGGCGCTTGAGAAAGGCGAGGCCGGCTCCATTTTCCATGCCATCGGCGATGAAGGTGTTCCAACCCGTGATATCGCGGAAGTAATAGGCCGTCAGCTTAATCTCCCTGTAATTGCCAAATCAGCTGCAGAAGCAGCGGATCATTTCAGTTGGCTTGGGCATTTCTTTGGTACTGACTGTCCTGCCTCCGGTGCACTGACACAGGAAAGGCTGGAATGGCGCCCAGGCCATCCGGGGCTGATACAAGACCTCGAAGAAGGGAGTTATTTTAAAAATTAAGCCGGTTGAAAGGATCACCGGCAATTGAGGTCGGACCACCTTATTGTTAAATACATCCAGGATACAACGTTGTATGAACGTTGTATCCTGGATGTATCGGCATTCATCCGAAAACGGATTTTTAGCCAGTTTTAGGTACTAGCCCCTTCGTTCGCAAATAAGGTTCAACGGAACCTGAATATCCTGAAAAACGCTCTAAAATCATCTTCAACAGGCATTCCTATCTATTCTCCTTTTTTGACGATCTTACCCGTATCAGGAAAAGTTAATCAACTTTTTTATTGTCGTATGCTTTGAATCCGGCTTTTTGATCTCTATATTTAAGACCTATTAAGCATTTTTTACTCAGGTCTCAATATTAAACATTTCACAAATGAGGAACTCAGGCGGAAAACTCTTAGCCATAGGGATGGCCATGCTATTTACCACGATATCGGAAAAAGGTCAGGCACAGACAGGCTATACAAAGTACGTAAACACCTTCGTCGGTACGGCACCGCTTACGGATCCCAAGATCCTGGGATACCAGTTACCGGATGGATGGCGGTCATGGGCCGGTCTTACATTCCCGGGCAGCTCGCTCCCGAATGCAATGGTGCAGTTAAGCCCCATGACAGAATACGGGTCCGGCGCCGGATATGAATATGAGGATAATATTATCTATGGCTTTACACATACCAATAAAGGCCACTGGAACCTCTGCAATATCCCCATCCTGCCGCTTTCCGATCCGGGCGCCAAATTCGGCTCCAGATTCTCACACCAGAAAGAAAGCGCGTCACCAGGCTTTTACCAGGTATACCTGGACGACTACAACGTGAACGTTAGTCTGACATCCACTCTCAGATGCGGTTACCATAAGTACGAATATAAAAACAACACTGACAGGCAGATCCTATTCGACCTTGCCAAAGCCAACAACCGTATCTCCAACTGGACCATCGAACAGATTGGCAGCAACGTGTTAAAAGGCTACCAGCGGGCTGGCGGAAACATCTATTTCTATGCGATCCTGAACACAGATATCGAAAAACTGGAAAAGAAAGAGGAAGGCCAGCGTAGCGGTTATGCTATCGTTCATCTAAAAGATGGTTCTAAAGGCCCCGTTGAACTGAAGATAGGTCTGTCATTCGTAAGTACAGAAAACGCAAAACAAAACCTTGAAAAAGAAATAGGCAATAAGTCTTTCACCCAGGTACGTAATGAAGCTAACCAGAAATGGGAAACATTATTATCCACTGTACAGGTGAAAGGCGGCACGGAAAAACAACGCGGTATGTTCTATTCATGCCTCTACAGGTCTTTTCTGTGGCCTGCCCTCCGCAGTGATGTGAATGGAGAATTCACAGATGCAAAAGGTAATGTGGTGAAGTCGGATTTCAACTACTATACTGAACCTTCCCTGTGGGACACCTACCGGAACAAGGACGTGCTGCTGGGCTTAGTTTCACCACAGGTTACGCTCGATGTAGTGAAGTCAATGAAAGAAGTAGGCGACAAAACAGGGTTCATTCCTACCTTCTTCCATGGTGATCATGGCGCATCATCTATCGCAGGCGCTTATCTCAGGGGTATCGACAACTTTGATGTAAAAGGCACTTACCAGATACTATTAAGGAATGCCAACGTAGAAGGCGCCCGCCCACATCTGAAAGAGTACATCGAAAAAGGTTATATATCTGATCCGGATATTGAAAACCCGCACGTCGAAACAAAAGCAAACGCAGGCGTATCCAAGACGCTGGAATATTCCTACGATGATTATTCGCTTGCCCAGATGGCTAAAAAGCTCGGCGATACCGCTAACTACAGGATCCTGATGGCGCGTTCAAAGAACTACAGGAATATGTTTGATCCCGGTACAAGATTTATGAGAGGCAGACTGGCAAATGGCGAGTGGATCAAAAACTTCAATCCGCAATACCCTTACTACGAGTATATGTACAGAGAAGCAAATGCATGGCAGGTGTCTTTCTTTGCCCCTCATGACATGAAAGGCCTGATTGAACTGTATGGTGGCGATAAAGGATTTGAATCAAAACTGGACTCCCTCTTTACTGTGCCCTGGAACCCGCAATATATTGCCAGGAACGTAGAAACCATGATCGGCCAGTACTGCCACGGCAACCAGCCCGACCATGAAGCTCCTTTTGCTTATTACTTCATCGGCAAACCGGAGAAATCTCAGAAGATGATCGACACTATTCTGAATAGTTTATACGGTATCGGTAAAGAAGGCATTGCACTCTGCGGTATGGACGATGCAGGCGAAATGTCAGCATGGTATGTATTCAGCGCCTCCGGCCTCTATACCTACTCCGCTACCGATCCTGAGTACCTCGTTACTGTTCCGCTTTTCGATGAGGTAAAATGGAGAACAAGTACCGGCAAAACGCTGACACTGACCAAACACGGGAAAGGCAGAGCGCTCACCTCCATCAAAGTGAATGGAAAAGAGCAGAAAGGTTATTTCGTCCCGCACGACCTGTTCCGGAACGGCGGCAAGATCGAGATCACGACAAAATAAAAACGAAAGGGTGCACTCCGGTTGAAGTGCACCCTTTTATAATTTGCGTAAACAATTTATCAGGGACGGCCCTTAGGTTTACGGATCACTGTATTTGAAGTTGCATTAGGAATATAAACCCCATTCACTTTTCTGTCGATCTTCTCTGTATAAGCCTCGTCCGGCACAATACGTCCCTTTTTAAACTCATAGAATTTAGATGCAACATAATACATAGAATCAGCTGAAGGATATGCCTGCGTCAGCTCGCTTCCCCCAAACTCCAGTATCTCATCGTGATCAAAGTCTTTAATATCAGAGGCTACCGCCGTCATCAGTGAATCTGCCACCGAATTGTTAATACCGAATACATACAGTATGTTCTTCGCCGGACTTCTGTTCACTTCCAGGAATAGGAAAACATTACCACCATCTTCCACCAGGCGGTTACGTTTGCTTTTGTAAACAATATCGTCAGTAGCAAACTTGAAGGTCTTATTGCCATTCACAATGATAGTGCCTTTGTATACAGCGATCTTTTGCTGTTTGCTGCTGGTAAAATGAAGATTGTCCTCCACTTTCTGCGCGAAGGTGGGTAAGCTGATCAGCAGGAGAAGACAATGTCTGAGTCGAAGATGCATAGGAATATTTTTAAAATCAGGCACCTAACATAAGCATTTTTCCCGAATCCCGTTGATAACAAATCCTTAATTGATATTCTGGCACGGGTCCGGGGCGCCCTTAGTCCCCACTTTTGGGGAGTTCCTTTTGATCGTTTTTTCCCGAACTTTCCACCCGGCAAATAATCATAGAACAAGTAAACAATGATAAGCAGTATGAACATTCAAATCCGGTACCACACTATACTAACATCGCACGGCTCTATTGCAGTAGAAGAGAGTGGTAAAAAGACAGGTATACCTTTGCTCATGGTCCATGGCAACTCATTTTGCCGTGGTGTTTTCCGTCATCAGTTACAGGCGCCGTTCGCGCAGAACTATCGCCTCATTACATTCGATCTGCCAGGACATGGTGAATCCGGTAATGCGCTGGACCCTATGCGGACCTATACGCTTCCCGGCTTTGCGGATACAGCTATTGAATTGCTGGAAGAGATGGGTATTTCTGAAGCAGTAGTATTGGGCTGGTCATTAGGCGGACATATTGCCATTGAGATGATGTCCGCTTTCCCTGGCACGCTGGGCCTTATGATCACCGGTACGCCGCCAGTCAGCAATGGTAACATTCCACAGGGTTTCAAAGGCAACCAGCACACAGCCGTTGCAGGTAAGGAGATCATTACTGAAGCCGAAACAGATGCCTTTGTGGGTGCTATTTTTGGCGATTCGGCGCAACCATTCCTCCGGAATGCAGTGATGAGAGCAGACGGTCGTTTTCGTAAGCGTGTCTTCGAAGCGGCCCGTGAAGGAGCAGGTGTAGATCAGCGGTTAATTGTAGAAACCAGCCAGGTTCCTCTCGCCGTCGTTAACGGTGATGCCGATCCTGTTATCAATCTCGACTATATCGATACCATAGCCTACGCCAACTTATGGGAAAATCATTGTTATCGTCTCCCCGGATTAGGACACACTCCTTTCTGGCAGGCGCCTGACAAATTTAATCCTATCCTGGAACGTTTCCTGCAGGAAACAGGGGCAGGGAAATAGAAACACATCAATTAACTGGCCGGCTTCTTCTGCCGGTCAGTTAAACCCGTTGGCGTTACCCCGAATTTCTTCTTGAAAGCAAACGAGAAGTGCGACAGATCTTCAAACCCCAGCTCCACATAAATATCTGACGCACGACGCCCCTTTTTCTCAATCAGGAAATGAGCTTCCTCCAATCGTTTCTGCACCAGCCAGTGACTGGGAGTATCATTAAAGATCTTCTCAAAATCTTTCTTAAAAGTGGTCAGGCTTCTTCCCGTCAGATAGGCAAAACGCTGCAGGTTCACATTAAACTTGTAGTTCTTGTTCATGAAAGCCTCCAGGTCTATCTTTTCGGGAATGCCGAAATCGAACAGCACATTTGCAAGCTCGGGTTGCTGCTTCAGAATGATCATCAGCAACTCGGTACGTTTGATATCAATGAAGTCCTGCTCAATAGCCCCATGCCTGTTAATATAAGCCGGCAGGGAAGCTATAAAATTCTCGATCAGTACATTCTTATTCACCGGCATGATACCATCGGATATGATCGTCTTCTCAAGTGGCATCTTATATCCTTCACTGAACTTCTTCAGAAATTCCTGCTCGAAGAACACGATGATCTTTTCAAACTTTCCATCATCCGTCTGCTTGTTATATTTAGCCAGGTGATTCCTTCTGGCAATACCGCAATCCCCTGCCTTTATCTGGTACTCTTTGTTCCCGTCATACGCCACCATGGTCCCTTTTACGAGATAAAGAAAGAAATGCTCGGGAATGAACTGTTCCATAGAAATGGCAGGACTCACAGCACAGGAAGATATGATTGTTGCTCTCATTTGCGTAATTACTTATGATGTTTATCAGGATTATTCCACTCCCTTCCACCATTGTCTGAATGGTTGCTTTTCATTGTCAAGATAAACCGGCTCCCCTATCACAGGCGTCACCAGCGGAATATTAAACGTACCGTTAAGTTCGGAAATTTTTGCTAATGGTTCGTTCCAGGGGTGTCTCGAAAGCGCAAACCTGGACGAATGCACCGGGAACAGCCGTTTAGAACCCAGATCATGGGCTGCCCTTAAAACCTCTCCGGGCAGACAATGCACATAATGCCAGGCGCTGTCGTATTGTCCATTCTCCAGGATAGCAAGGTCTATAGGCCCATACTGGCGGCCGATTGCAGCAAAATGATCTCCGTAACCGCTATCACCCCCTATATAGATCTTCCTCACACGCGTTTGTATCAGATAAGACGTCCAAAGTGTGTTATTCTGCCGGAATCCCCGGCCAGACTTATGTCTGGCCGGTTCCGCATTGATCACCGTTCCATTGTCCACTGTAACCTTCTCATGCCAATCCATCTCGATGATCTTTTCCGGAGGATATCCCCAACGCTCAAAATGAGCCCCCACTCCTAAACCGCATATAACATGCTTTACCTTGTCCTTCATTGCCACAACGGTCCTGTAATCCAAATGATCATAGTGATCGTGCGAAATAAGCAGGTAGTCAATGGCAGGCATATCGGCTGCTGTGTAAATATCTGTTCCCTTAAAAGACGTTATAGTACCGGGAAACGGAGAAGCATTCCTGCTGAACACAGGATCGATCAGGAACGTAGTTCCCTCCGCTTGCACGAAACAGGACGAATGCCCAAACCATACCACCACGTTTGCATCCGGCAGAAGGTGCAGTAGATCTGTCTTCATAGCTGGAATATCGTCAACAGGATAACGGTGCGGATGCCGGGTGAAAAACGCTTTAAACAGCTCTCCCGTCAAACTATACCCTTCAGCATATGTTGGCGTCTTTACCGGGTTCTGAAATTTACCGTCGACAAAATTGGGCGATTGCCTCATGCGTGCCAACCGCTCCCCCGCCGGGGGTTCTCCAAACTGCGCCTGCCGCATGTACACAAAGGCGGAGACAACCGTCATCAGCATCACAGATACAATGCATACTAATGTTATCCGGAGGATCTTTTTCCATCTTTTCATCTGAAAAAATAATATTTATACCTGTCTGTTAAAACTGTACCCTGTATACAAAATTCGGGAACACGCCTATCTGGTAAGCCGTATTCACTTTATTGGTAGCGGGATTAAACCGCTCTTCCACCAGCACATTTTTATTATCCGTTACATTCTGCACGTCCAGGAATATGCCATGAGATAAATTCCTTTTCCTGCTATTGATAGTCAAACCAAATTTCAGATCGAGCCGGAAGAAATCGCTGTTCCTCATAGAGAATGCACCCTCATCTCCGGCTAATATCTCCCTGTTCTGCGCCACAGAAGCAGCATAGTCGACCGGTGTGTAATAACGGCCGCCAGACTGTGTCAGCTTCATATCCACGCTTAATTTATTCTTATTGTCCTTTCCTGTTTTCCATTCCTTTCCTGCCAATAAATTGTATACATACCTGCCATTAAAGCCTGTATTCCGTTCAATACCGTCACTGCCCTTATACTTCGACTGATATAAACTGCCTGTAAGCAATCCATAATATCCCTGACTGAAAAACTTCTCAATTGTCAGCTCAGCACCATAGTTAAACCCGGTGCCTTCATTCTTCAGATGTCCTTCTTCGTTGTAATAATAATTCCTGGTACCGGCATTCAGCATAGAGTAACTGCTGGCGGTATCGCTTACCGGCACATTGTATAACCACTGATAATAGATCTCCGCCTTTACACGCCAGTTACTGAATGGCAGGATCTCATATCCCAATACGTAATGCTGGCTGCGCGTAAAACCAAGCTTTTCATTGGACCTGTCGAAAGTACCATCCTCATTCCCGGACTGATAGAAATATGCATCAGTGGGCTGCATCTGGCTGTGCATACCAAATCCAAGCGTCAACGTGCTCTTATCTGTAAGCTGATACTTGAATGCTGCGCGCGGTTCCAGGGAAGAAGAACTATTGAGCGCCAGGTACTGCGAATGCATTCCCACATTGGCAGTCAGCCTGTCCGTTACATTATACTTCGCATGTACATATCCCTGTATCAATGAAGTCCTGCCGTTAAAGTCCCATATCTGGATCCACTCATGCGGCGGAGAAACCCTGTCGCGATAAAAGAGATCGACGTTTATCAGTTCCTCCATAACGCCTATTTTCAGGAACAACCGCGGACTGATAGTCGTGTTGAAAGATGTATTGATGGAATAGCGGGACTGTGTCATATTAGCCTCTACAACACGCGCATTCTTTTCAGTATTGATGCTGTCCACGGCCTGTTTTGTATCGGCATAGGTTACGCCAATAACAGTATTGAAATAAGAACTGTTATTCACACGGATGAAATGTTTCAGGCCCGCAAGCCCTATCCTGCTTTTGAAAAAAGCGTCCCTCTTAGGATTGCCCCATATATCGTCAGGCTCCACTTCATCATGCAGGATGTCTATACTACTGGCGCCACCCAAACCGAATAAGGTAAAACGTCCCAGCTTACTCTCGCCACTATTTATCTTAAACGAGAGGTCCTGGTAAAAAGGAGTAGCCGCAGTACCAACGGTGACGCCTAACGATTGCGCCAGTGCGCTGAAAGAATAACGGTAGGCCACCACATAAGAAGAGCCTTTTTCCTTATTGATAGGACCTTCTGTCATGCCTTCCAGCCCTGTTAATGCACCCAGCTGAATAGTATGTTCCCGCTTATCGGTATTACCCGTACGAAAACCCAGGTCAAATACACCCGCATTTGCATTGCCATATTCTGCAGGGAATGCGGATGTCAGGAAATCAGAGTTCTTGAGGATGTTCGTATTTAATGCACTGGCGGCTCCGCCTGTGGTACCGAGTGTAGAGAAGTGATTGGGATTGGGAATGTTCAATCCCTCTATACGCCACAACACACCTGAAGGAGAATTTCCCCTTACAACTATGTCATTACGGGAATCGTCGGGAGCACTTACGCCGGCAAAATTTGCAACAAGACGCGATGGATCGGAACGCCCGCCTGAATAACGATTCACTTCTTCCATTGTGAAAGACCGTCCGCTCACTGCCGTCAGCTGATTAATCGTTTCATGCTTCTTTGCACCGCCACGCACAAGTACTTCATTCAGCTCACTGGCACCTGCTTCCAGGCCAATGTCCAGCACCGCTTCCTTACCGGAAGTCACCTCAATATTAGGCGCAGTGAATGCTTTATAACCAATGGATTTAAAACTGACGTCATACCTGCCGGGAGCGATACCCGTTATCCGGAAACGCCCCGCCGCATCTGTAACAGCGCCTTTAGAATTGTCTCCGGAAATAACAACCGTAACACCGGGAATAGCAGACTGGCTCTGTTTATCCGTTACAATCCCTTTGATAGTTTGAAGAGTTCCCTGTGCCCGGACAGCCGTTCCAGCAAGACTGCACAGTATACAGGTTATAGCAATTATAACGTACTTTTTAACCACAGTAATGATCTTATGAGTGAATGTTTTAGAGAATACGGTTTCCGGAAATTTCCTATCGCAAAATTCTATTTGAAAGCGATAAGTCACTTTGTTAGAAAGTCATATTTTACTGTGTTAAAAAGTCGGCTCTTCAGAAACGAAAAGCGGCCGGCAGGAATAATCGTTTATCAGCAATTACTCCTGCCGGCCGCCTGTAATGCGGTTATTCTCACTTATTATTCAAATGCGGGAAAAGGCGTTCATCTATTCTTTTCTTCTGTCTTGCATGATGCCTCATATGCATTTCCGCAAACTGCAACCATTCCCATGTATCAAAGAAAGCAAATCCGGGATGCTCCGTTTTACCGTTTGCCGTTGAAAGATCAACTGTTGCAAATAGTTCATTCACTTCCGCTTTTATGAACGTCATACTTTGCAATAATTCGTGCTTACTTTCCGGTTGTCTTAAATTGATGTCATTAAAAGGATTCTCCAGCGCCATATCAGGCATTCCGCCATGCTCGAACATAGCTTTAGCATGTGTATGCATGGTCTTGTCAGCATGAAGATTATCCGACGCCAGCGCAGCTTTCATTTGCTCAACATAGAATGTCGTATCTTCTATGATGTGAACATATACCTGTCCCAACGACCATGAATCAATCTCAGGCCGCTGCTGAAGCATCTCAAGCGAATAATCATTTAGCTGATCTATCCAATGCTGAACGGTCTTATTAAAACGTTCCAGTATAGCCTTTTTATCAGTGTCCATCTTGTATTGAGTTTATATCATTGATCCGTGTGGCGATTTTCATTACTAAAATATTTAAATTCAAAATATTCTCTAATTATCTGATTATACAATCTGACCGTCAATAACATTACGTTTACAAACGCCCGGAAACACTCACCGGTAAAGCATTCCCATGCGGGCACTTCCATTTGAAACTACCGCTGACTTCCATCTGTACACAACAAGCACTCGCCCATGACTGTTATGTAATGTGTCTCAAACACTGAACAATGAAAAAATTACTATTGCCAACTATGTTCTTGTTATGGGGTCAGCTGTCATATAGCCAACAAGTCAGTGAAGTAGCGGCCCTCCTCTTTAAAAACGTCAAAACAAATTTAACACCGGCGGAAAAAAATCATATCGCCACTAAACTCGGTTTTGTTCTTTCCGGCAATAAAGAACAGCCCTTTGCACAGGATAAGGAGAGCAGGGACTATCCGTTCAATGCCCTTGTCTATCCCACAGACCTGAATAAAGACGGCAAAGAAGAGATCTTTATTCATTACGGAAATTCTTACTCATCAGGCCATGCGGGTTCAAGTATCGCATTATTCATCAAGAACGGCGCTGGTACCTATACAGAGAATCTTGGCTTCCCGGGTATGGCTCCGGATGTTCTTGCCACCACCAGCAAAGGATATCCCGACCTGCTCATCGGCGGACCAGGTTTTGAATACCCTGTCTGGAGATGGAACGGCAAGACATACAACCTGCTCAAGATGGTAAGCGACAAGGATTACGAAAAGCTGAAGAAAGTGAATCTGGAGGCATTGGTGGTACGTGAATGATAACAACGGCCAATCAACGTCTCCATTACACAGCATACTGACTACACTGGCTGAAAACATTGCTGCCGGCCAGGAATGCGTATGCCCGAAGTTTTCTAGCAATGGTCCGGCAAAGGAATATTGTTGACAGAGATAAGGCTATCCAATCTGATAACCAGTCCATTGTCCATTCTCATATATTCTACCTTATTCAAAGCGTATACATCTACAATGCGGGCTGAAACTTCCTGTTCTTTTTCCGTCTCGTCCCTGAATACGATCTGGCAGATGGTACGCATCGTAGCCCAGGCCTCCAGGCGGTCATAATAGTTACAATCAATTGGCTGATAGGATTTGTCAGGCGTGTCCATAAAATTACTTTCCATAAAGTTACCTTTTGCCCGCTTATTTTTCCAACAATTATCTAATGGCGACCGCTCATAAAAGGTAATGGCCTGACTACTGACTTTTCGAAACGTGTTTACTAATTTGGGACCACGCACTAAAGGCTATACTATGAAATTATTGTTTCTATCACTTTGCCTGCTGGCTGCCGGTTTCCTTACACCGGTATCTGCTCAGTCAGACAGGCTGGTTTATTCGTCTGTGAATGGTTCCATACCGGCATCACGCCCCGAAACCAATCTCACGATGTTCGGACGCGGTATGTATCCCGGCGATGATACAACTTATCAGAATTTGAGGAATTCCGGTTTTACCACCGTCATCCTCTCCAGCTTCTACATCCGTGCAAACGGCGATGTTTATTCCGGCGACGACAACAAAAATCCGATCATCCACGACGGTCAGTATGTTGGCAGCAAGGAATGGCTGAAACATGTCGCTTCTTTAAAACAAAAGTCATCATCTGTAACACGTATCGAGATCCTGCTTGAAGGAAGATGGTTTAATCAGACGCCTAATACATACGATCATATACAGGCATGGTACGACCCTGCCCAGACCCTTCCGGGCATTGTAACAGGGATCGGGAACAACAGCACGCTGTACAAGATCCTTAAGGTCATGAAGGAAGAAATTGGTGTAGATGCTATTTGTATAGACGATGAATCCGTTTATAACAGTGAGTCCATCGCGAAACTGGGTGAACTGGCAGCCCGCCTCAATCTGCATATGACCCTGTGCCCTTTTGCAAAACCGGAATACTGGAAAGACATAATCTGCCGTTCACAACCCGGCCTGATAGACGTGATCTATCTGCAATGTTATGATGGCGGCAGGCGCAATGTTCCCGGCGCATGGAAAGATAAACTGCAAACCAGCCTTCCTATAGATCCTATCTTCCTTTGCCGTGGCGCTTTCAGCACCTGCAATGCTGTGCACAACAGTAAAACACCGGCAGAGATCAAAGCCGAAATGATCAGGTTCAGGGAGTTATACCCTGAAATGAAAGGAGGAGCCATCTGGCAGATGGCCGACGTTAAAAGCTACATCAGGAACAATTGCGCGGTACAATATCCTGAGTCCGGTACTTCAACTACCTTCAGCCAATATATTATCGACCTGCACAACAGCTTGAAAGAAGGTCTTTAATACACTTTATATCAGTTCCGTAACTTTTTTAAAATCCATCACTTGCTGATGGATTTTTTTATGCATATTTGTCAAATCATCGGAGAACAGCAACCCTGTCTTTCCCCCAAACGTTACGCTTCCCATTCTGTACATTAATTCCACGAAAAGAATGAAAAAATACTTATCCGCAGCTTTCACGAACTTCCTGCTGAATTTCTTTAAATCTCACGCTTTCAGATCTTCATTCAACCACGACATTGCATTGGCAAGATCACTTAAATCGCTTTCAACAACGGTAGATTATGTGGATAATAAAATGTCTCATATCCCTTCTGTTGATCATCACCTGAAAGTCCATGATGTTGCTATTCAAAGTATCAGTATCCCCGATGGATTGATCCTGGAATTTGGCGTCTTCTCCGGCAAAACGATCAACCACATTGCAGAAAAACTGCCAGGCCATCAGGTCTATGGATTTGACTCTTTCGAAGGCCTGCCCGAATTTTGGCGGGACGGATATGAGAAAGGGCACTTCGCCGTTACAGAATTGCCACAGGTAGCCGCAAATGTAACGTTGGTGAAAGGATGGTTCGATCAGACATTACCGGACTTTAAAGCAAAAAATGATAGCGCACTGGCCTATCTGCATGTCGATTGTGATCTTTACTCGTCTGCCAAAACCATCTTTGATATGCTGAAAGATAATATCGTGGCGGGCACCGTGATCGTTTTTGATGAATACTTTAATTATCCCGGATGGATGGAAGGTGAATTCAAAGCTTTCCATGAATTCCTTGCAGAAACGGGCAAAGAATATAAATACCTCACTTACAATGTCAAACATGAGCAGGTGGCTGTTGTGATGACCAAAGGCTGATATATCTGCGGTAATGCTAAGCACATAGCCATAAGGGTTAAATATTTCCTAAAATGGGCCTCCCCACTACATAGGCGGCCAGGTTCATATTATATTTAGACCATAATTGAAACCTGACTATATGCTGCAGCTGGCAGATTTCGAAAAGTCTTACGATCACCATTCCGTTCTTCGTATCCCGCAACTTGACATGGGACCGGGTGTCTATTGGATCAAAGGCGCCAACGGTTCCGGGAAAAGTACCCTGCTCAAAGCAGTTGCAGGTATTATCGATTTCTCGGGAGACGTAAGGCTGAACGGCACCAGTATAAAAAAGCAGCCGGTCAACTATCGTAAGCTGGTCAACTTCGCAGAAGCTGAACCGGTGTTCCCTGCATTCCTGACAGGCAGGGAAATGGTGGAGCTTTTTATGACGGCCAAACAAGCGCCTGCGAAACAACAGGACTACTACCTGGAGAGCATGCAGATGCAGGCATACCTGGACCAGCCTTTAGGTGCGTACTCAAGTGGTATGCTTAAAAAACTATCCCTGACATTGGCATTTATAGGTACGCCGGATCTCATTCTGCTGGATGAACCGTTGATCACGCTGGACACCCCCTCCCTCGATATCCTCTATGGCTGGATAAAAGAAAGACGACAGGCGCATGGCACCTCTTTCCTGCTGTCATCTCATCAGCCACTGGAACAAAATACCTTGACCATTAACGGGGTGCTTCATACAGCAGATAAAACAGTAAAATGGCTTCCAGGATGATCTCTCCACTCACCATTGTCCTGACGAAAATATTCTCCAGGGGCTTCTACCGGGCCAATGCCGGTCTGTTGCTGTTCTTCTTTGTTATACTGATCAGCTATACGATCCTCATCAATCCTGCCGGCACCATGCCGCATGAAATGTTCGGGTTCTATCAGCTTATTGTGATGTTGACGTTTATCAGCAGTCCGGTAACCATGACGGTCATCTTCATTTCCTGGCTGCTCTATACCGTGAAAAGCTGGCAATATGTGACGGCGCAATTAGCGGTTTCAGAAAACTGTTTCCTGTTCTATAGCACTACCTCCCTCGGTAAACTCAGACAGCTCCGCAGCTGGTGGTGGATGCAGTTCGTGATCACATTGCCTATCACTATATACGGCATACTGGCCGTTGCATTGGGCATTGCGAATCACCATTATCTCCTTCCGATCATTAGCATCCTGTTTATCTTTTTCCTGATAACGGTCAGTGCTGCAATCTACGTATGGCTGGCCAACAGGTTATCTGCCGGAACAGTAGCACCGCTTGCGCTGAAACTGCCGGTACGTTGGAAGAAACCCTTCTTCAGTCTTTTCCTCTACCACATCATACATAAAATAAAACCGGGAGGTATCATCACCAAGATATTCTCAATTTTTTGCCTGACCAGTGGCGCATATTCAATGTTCAGCAGTAACAGGCACGATACACGGGTAGCAGGTCTGCTGATACTCACAGCAGTAACCGGGCACCTTTATCTGATCTATCAGGAGCATCGTTTTGAGGTAATGACGCTGGCCTTCTCCCGGAACTTCCCTTATAGCCGTAACAGGCATTTCCTGTATATCACGCTGCGCTATTTGTTGTTATTATTACCGGAGATGATCTTGTTGTTTATAATGGGACCTCCACTAATAGCAATGCTGCTGTTGCTATATGCCATCAGCGTCATGTTGTTTTTCCGGGGTTTATTATATTGGCTGGGGCTGAATATGAACATTTATCTGCCCGTTGTTTTTGCAGTGTATATTCTCCTCTTCTGGCTGATCATGTACGGCTATCTCTGGCCCTCCGCAGGCATGTTGCTGTTGCTGGCTTATGGAATATTCTATTGCAGATACTATAAGTTGCAGCCAAACGAATAACTATAAACCGCTGGCCTGCCGCTTGAATTGGTTCGGACTTAGCCCCACTTCCTTTTTGAACAATCTTGAAAAGTAAGGAGGATTTTCAAATCCCAGGTGATAAGCTATTTCCGCTACACTCTGATCGGCTGTTTTCAACAGGTTTTTCGCCTCTGAAATAAGAAAGATATGTATAAGCTCTATAGCAGTTTTACCCGTTTCCTGTTTCAGCAGGTCGCTTAGATAACGGGGAGAAAGATGCAGCTGCTCCGCCATATAATTCACAGAAGGCAGCCCTTTATCATGTAACATCCCACCACTGAAGTATTCCGCTAATACCGCATTGAACCTGGAAACCGTCTTGCCGGAAGTCGTTTTACGATGAATGAACTGCCGGTTGTAGAAACGCTGTGCATATTGCAGAATAGAGCCAATATGCGCCAGTATAATATTCCTGCTGTATTCATCCTGGTTGTTATAATACTCTATCTGAATTTTTCTGTAGAGGTCCCAGATGATCTCTTCTTCCTTCGGTGATAAGTGTAAAGCTTCATCCACTTCATAGTCAAAGAAGCCGTACTTCTGGATGTCCGTATGAAGCACATTTCCGTTAAGAAAGTCCTCGTGAATAAATAAAAGGAAACCATCTTCTTCAAACTCAAGCCCCGTCATCTGGATGATCTGTCTTGGCCTCACAAAAGACATCGTACCATTCTGATGATCATAACTGGTCCTGCCATATTTGAAGATGCCTGCTTTCAGTTTCTTGAATCCGATCATATAAAAGTCAGTGGTGAACGCACGGTCCCCTATAGTGCATGTCTTATCACATCGTATAATGGCAAACAGAGGGTTCTCAGGAGGCGTAAAATTATTTGCACGATGCAGTTCACTCAGGCTGCTGTAGTGTATCATATGATCTTATTTTAGACCGGAACTATGTTTTTTCAGAACACCGTTCCGGCCTCTATTGTTTACGTTAATGTCATTAATGTCCATGAGCGGTCACGGAAACATCTTTCCATTCCTCAATACTTGCCAGACGTTGACCGTACACTTGTTTCACAGCGTTGTACGCCACTTTACCAAATAATACGCGCAAAGGAGGATTCGCACTGTCTACCACTTTAAGGAAAGCCTCAATGGTTGCTTCCGGTTTGCCCCACATGTCAGGCGTAGCGCCTTCCTGGAATGCCTGTTTAACCGGATTATAGATATCCATTGCCTGCGTTTGGGAAGCTGATGCGCCTGACCAGTCTGTAGTATATCCATTAGGCTCGATAAGGGTAATATTGATCCCGAATTGTTTCACCTCAGTCGCCAGTGTCTCACTCAATCCTTCTACAGCAAATTTAGATGCATTATACAGACCTAACACCGGTAGCGTAACCAGTCCCAGGAAACTTGACACCTGGATGATGTGACCGCTTTGCTGCGCTCTCATCACCGGCAGTACCGCCTGCGTTAGCCAGAGCAGACCGAAGAAGTTTGTTTCCATCTGAGCTCTTGCTTCCTGTTCACTTGTTTCCTCTACTGCGCCGAACAAGCCGAAACCGGCGTTGTTAACCAGTACATCAATCCTGCCAAAATGAGCTTTTGCCTTTTCGACAGCAGCAAAACAGGCCGCTCTGTCATTTACATCCAGCTCCAGGGCCAGAATGGCATTGCCATATTGTTTTACAAGATCACTTAAAGCATCAGTATTTCTTGCTGTAGCTACTACTTTATCTCCTCTTTTCAGGAGGGCTTCCGCCCATAATTTACCAAAGCCGCGGGACGCACCGGTAATGAAAATTGTCTTTGCCATTGTTTACGTTATTTAATGATGCAAAGCTATTCCGGGGCCTCAAGCATAATTTATACAAAAGTGGGGAATAAGTATACATTTTGACGGATGCATGAATCCACCTTAATTAATAATATGAGATAAGTAACAATATGATAAGAATCTGTTAATACCGGATACACTTCCCGCATCTCTATTATCTCTACTTTGCGCGCCTTATTTAACCATGCGTGACACAACCCGATGAAGCCTTAATGTAAATTCTATGAAAACAAAAGCGTATCTGATCCCACCGGTTATCTCTGGTGTCTGACTGAATAAAGCCTTATACCTGTTGTAGTCGCCCGGTAAAAGAACGCCAGTGCTCCATCTTGCGCTGCATCAGTTGTTCTATCAGTACCACTGCCTGTTCAAAACGTTCTTCCCAGTTTCCTCTTATCTCTTCATAAGTAACAGCATGTTTGTTCAGTATATGGCGGTGTGACAGATCAAGCTGATTCCGGTCCTCCTCTCCCAGCCGGGTCCCGTCCTGCACATAAGGAGCATCGTTATTGAGGTAAAGGTACAGGTCTGCTTTATTACTGTTATAGATAGCCTGGGATATGTCAGGCGTTGTCCCGAAAGCATATTCTCCGTAAGACAAAGTAATATGGATATCAGTATCGATGATCATCAAAGGGCTCTCTCCTACACTCATCTTGTCAATACGTGCAGCATGTTCTGTGGCTATCAGGTACAAGTCATTGATCCCGAAATCATTGGAGTCAGCAATAATGTCCCTGCCTGCTTCCATTACTGCACTACAGCTAAAATGGGTGGCCAGTTTACCGGTCAGGGTTGTTTTACCGGTGGACTCAGTACCCAGTACCACCACTTTCGTGACCAGGAATGTTTTTACGCTATCCGGCAGATACTTCCAGGTATCAGGCAGGTTCGCTCTTATCTTCGTGGCCGACACCGGGTATTGACTTTTCTGTATATCGAAAGGGATGTGTGTGATCCCCATATAATCTGCTACCAGAGCCCCATAAGGCTCCGATGTAACCAGTATAGTATGATCAGGAAAAAGTATCTTAAACTGTTCCGCCCATACCGCCGATACGGATGCAGAAGTCTCTGATGTATTCGGCAAAGAACGCTCGTCATACTGATATACCAATACCTGTACGCGCAGCTCATCCCGGAAAGTATCTTCCACCCACAATTGACGCACTGCTGCAGGTAATGTTTCTTTATCACTACAGCAAATAAGTACAGATAATGTATCACAATGCGATAGGGCAAATCTGATCATTGCCTCATGTCCCTTATGAAAAGGCATGAACTTTCCGAAAACAAATCCTTTACGCATACACTAACTTTTTACGCCACTGTAATAATCCGAAAGCAGCAAGCCCTAAAAACACAACATATTCCAGTGATAAAAAATAGGTCCCTTTAATAAGATACAGCACCACGCTTACCACATCCACAACGATCCACAATATCCATGTCTCGATCCGTTTCTTCGCAAGCAGGAATGTAGCCAGCATGCTGGCTACCATCACAAAAGAATCTGCAAAAGGATATGTAGTAGGCAAAGGAAAATAAACCGGCATCCAGCGATGGAACTGCTGGATAATAATTCCTGTAAGTATAGTGCCTCCCAGTAACACCACACCATACACCCCCATCATCCGCGACGACATACGGCTGACAGGTACTTCTTCCGTTTTATTTTGCCAGTTGTACCAGCCAAATACAGTCACTACCAGGAAGAATACCTGCAATAACATATCCGCGTACAACTGTATCTGAAAGAACAATGCAAACAAAGCGATCTCATTGATAATACCTGTAGGCCATGTCAGTACATTCGCTCTTGATGCATAGTATACCGAGATCAATCCGGACACGGTCCCTATCAGTTCAATATAACTAATAGGATATCCCAGCACACTGAATGCAATATGGCTAACATCGAAGAAACTCATCAGAAGCTATATTTAAATGCAACATAAACATTCCGTGGCGCTTGCACAAAATACTTCCTCGTCCCATCCGGTTCTACATATCCGTCATTATAATATTTAGCACCGGTAATGTTATTTACAAAAAATGATAACGTGCAACCTGCAAGCGTATATTGCGCCCTCGCATTCAGCAATACATACCCCTTCACGGACGCCTCATTTGCAAAATCTATATAAGCATGATGCTGATACCTGCCGGACAAAGCCATTCCCAAACGACGCTGCTGATAAGCCACCTCCTGATTAATGATCACAGCAGGCGTCAATATCGGACTGAATGTAGCCTTCTGTTCCTTAATACGGCTGTGATTGAAAGACGAGTTATTTGTAAACGTAAACGCGTTCAGCTGATATGCACCATACAACTCTATACCTGTTCTGTGACTGCTCTTCACTTTGTTGGTCAGCAGTAATCCATTCGGACCAACCTGTCCGTTCAGCACAATCTCATTATTGAAGTTCATATAGTAACCATTCAGGTTCAGCACCAGATTGCCCTGCAGAAAACGTATCCCTAATTCATGGTCCACCACCGACTCAGCATCCCGGTTATAGATCATAGCCTTACCGGTACTATCTGCCAGCAGATCATCGTTGCCTCCGAAGATGTCATTACGTGTTGGCTCCCTGCCCGTTCTCCCGGCACTGTAGTAGATACTAGCATGATCATTCACAGCAAAGCTGACACCCGCCTTAGGATTCAGAAAATGCCAGTCCATCTTTTCAAAAGGCACACTGCCTTTATAATCGAACGTCGTGTAACGGTATTGCAGATCTCCAAACAACGTGAAACCATGTAAAGAATATTCTATCTTACTGAAAGCACTGACTTCATTTTTATATCCTTTATTCTGATATAACTCACCCAGCCAGTTATCAGTACCGGTATGTTGTCTGGTGTACAGGTTCCCATGCACGCCCGTCGTCCATTTGAAGCAGTCATATGTCAAAGTGTAATTACTGAAGAACCCTCCGAAGTGAGAGCGGAAGCCATAGTTAAACAAGTTTCCGTCAACAGGCAGACCCAGGTAATTGTTCACGTCAAAATCATAGTTCCCTTTCAGATAAGTATAATACAGGCTTGAGCTCACTGTTACATGACTGGTAGGTTGCCAGATATTTTGTAACTGCACCAGTCCCTGGAAAAAGTGGTCCTTCTCATCTTTGGTGTTAGCATTAGCTTTCCTGTCCTTTGCTATCAGTGAATCCGCCACACCCAGCCATGCCATGCCGTTCCGTTGATTCCCGGCCACTATGTTCAGCTTCCAGGTGCTTTTATCATGATACAGTCCCCCGCTGATAAAAACAGACTGAGAATTATTCGACGCATGATATTTATACCCGTCCGTGTATACCTGCGAAGCACGTACATACAATGACTTCCTGTTCTTTATAGCGCTCTGGTGCTCACCAAATATCCGGAAGCTGTTATAGGAACCATATCCTATACCCAGGTTCGTACCAGCGGTATTTCCCGCCTGGGGAGAAAGCAGCTGTACACTTCCGGCATAACTTGCAGCGCCGTTCTTGGAAGTACCCACCCCACGCTGCACCTGTAGCCGGCTAACTGAATTCAGGATATCCGGGTAATTGGAGAAATAAGCCCCCTGATCTTCCGGCTCATTCAACGGCATACCGTCCAGTGTAGTATTGATCCTGGTCTGGTCCATGCCTCTCAGGCGATAATAAGAGTACCCCTGCATATTGCCGGCATCGGAATATACAGTAATTGAGGGCGTTTCAGACAAGAGGAATGACGGTTCCTGGCCGGTATTCTTTTCGTCCAGTACCTTCATGTTCAGGTCCTGGTACGTTACTGGCGTAGTACGGCCGGCCTGGTAAATAACGACGATCTCTTTTAAATGCTGACTGCTGTCTGTTCTGTTCGTTAAAGTATCCTGGGCTTTGGCTAACAGGGGTAATAACAGGCTCGATACAGCGATAAAGCTCACACGACTAAAAACGGGCATAGGGTAAAATTGTAATAATTACACAAATTTAATAACACTGCCCGGAGATCAGTTAACATGTTCGTGTTAGTTAGGCCTGTAAATGATGGTTTGGGTGAAAATAATCTTTATATTTATCTCCCGGCGCTAACTATGCCATTACCAATCTCTGCCTTTAGATGTGTTTTATCCCAAATCTACGATATGAAAAGTGATACGCCACTCCTCAGTAAATTAGAGCAGAACAGGCGATTCCTGTTAGGATATCACCTTGCTTTTGAAACAAAAAGGCGAATGAACTGGAGACAGATTGTGCTTCTTTGGTTTTCTGCGGCTTCTGCTGGTCATGTGAGAGCACAGTTCTACCTCGCCACCTGCTATGATGATGGCAGGGGTGTTGAAAAAAACACAGCCATTGCCTATAAATGGTATCTGAAAGCTGCTCTCAAGGGGCATATGGAGTCCCAATACAATATCGGTTTCTTTTACCGCGAAGGCGAAGTCGTGAAACAGAACGATAAGAAAGCCGTATACTGGTATAAGCTCGCTGCTGCTCAAGGGGATACTGAGGCGGAAAGAGACTTGGGGTATTGTTACTTCTATGGCTTCGGCATTAAAAAAGACGAGAAGAAGGCCGTGTCCTGGTATAAAAAAGCAGCGGCTAAGGATGATCCGAAAGCGCTTTACAACCTCGGACTATGCTATAAACATGGCGACGGCGTAAACAGGTCGCAGCGCTGGGCTAAATACTACTTTGAGCGTGCCGCCAGGCTTGGCAACAACGCGGCGTCCTTACAACTTCGCGAAATCCAGACTACCGGGTGAGTTTTACTTTGTATTGGTATTTCTTAATTATCGCCTACAGGTAGAGTTCTGCGGTCGCATTGAAATCCTTGATTATTGCCAGGGCTTACAGGCAGTCAGCAGGTGGACTTGCTGGCTGTTGTTCTTTGAAGTTCCTGTCTGTGGAGCTTTGGATTGGCGTATTTAGCTTTGGATCTTTATTAAACCCCTGGGTAGGTCGCATCAGCATACTTCAAATAACAAAGGCCAGCAAGCTCCCCTGCTGCTGCCTTATGATAAGCCTCCCTATAATATTATTGCCGTTCTAACTTTGAACCATAAATTCCGACTAGTTCTGTCCAGGTCCACCTCTCAAGCATGGATCCGCCATGTGTAAGCCATGTATACGTCGGGGATAAAGCGTACTTAGATTTGCCCAGGTCCACCTTTAAAGCATGGATGTCCCATATATAAGCCCTGTATACGTCCGGTTTAAAGCGCACTTAGTTTTGTCCAGGTCCACCTTTAAAGCATGGATGCACCATGTATAACCCATGTATGCGTCTGGTTTAAAGCGTACTTAGATTTGCCCAGGTCCACCTTTAAAGCATGGATGCGCCATGTATAAGCCATGTATACGTCGGGGATAAAGCGCACTTAGACCTGCTCAAGTCCACCCTTAAAGCATGGATGCGCCATGTATAACCCATGTATACGTCCGGTTTAAAGCGTACTTAGATTTGCCCAGGTCCACCTTTAAAGCATGGATGCGCCATGTATAACCCATGTATACGTCCGGTTTAAAGCGTACTTAGATTTGTCCAGGTCCACCTCTCAAGCATGGATCCGCCATGTATAACCCATGTATACGTCGGGTTTAAAGCGTACTTAGATTTGCCCAGGTCCACCTCTCAAGCATGGATGCGCCATGTATACCCCATGTATACGTCCGGTTTAAAGCGTACTTACTCTCCGCCACAATCAATCTGATCTACCCCCTATGGATAGATCACCTGCTGATAACCAGGGTGCAAACACCGGTATGGCAATAATATTATAGGGAGGCTTATCATAAGGCAGCAGCAGGGGAGCTTGCTGGCCTTTGTTATTTGAAGTATGCTGATGCGACCTACCCAGGGGTTTAATAAAGATCCAAAGCTAAATACGCCAACCCACAGCCCCATAGCAAGGAACTTCAAAGAACAACAGCCAGCAAGTCCACCTGCTGACTGCCTGTAAGCCCTGGCAATAATCAAGGATTTCAATACGAACGCGGAACTCCACCTACTCGCTGCCTGTAAGCCCTGGCTATAATCAAGGATTTCAATACGAACGCGGAACTCCACCTGCTCGCTGCCTGTAAGCCCTGGCTATAATCAAGGATTTCAATACGAACGCGGAACTCCCCCGCTTATAGAAAAAACCAAAATCAAACCTTATATTAGAGAACGTTATTGTATCATCCGCTTTTAATCAACGACTATGAGATCTTTCAGCACGCTCGCCGTGTCCCTCCTCCTTACACTACCAGGAGCCCTGATCGCTCAATCCACGAAACTGATAACTAACCACGTCGGATACGAGTTCAGCAAATCTAAACACGCCATCCTGATGGCTGAAACCAAAGTTGCTGTAGGAAGCTTCGACCTGATCGACGCCACTACCGGCCGCAAGGTCTACACCGGCAAGCCCGTCTACAGCGGCCCTGTCGGCAAATGGAAAAACTGGCTGTTCTGGACCATCGACTTCAGTAACTACAAAACACCCGGCAGCTATTACCTCCGTACAACCACAGCCGGTAATCCGGTCCAGTCTTATCCTTTCAGTATTGGTAAGAACGTACTCGAACAAGCCACCATTTCCGATGTAGTCTATTACTTCAAAGGACAACGAAGCTCCGGACTGATGGATCAGGCCGACCACCACCTGCTGTTGTCCGGCAAAACAACAGATACGATCGATGCCCACGGCGGCTGGTATGACGCTACCGGCGACTATGGCAAACACCTCTCCCATCTTTCGTTCTCCAGCTATTTCAATCCACAGCAGGTGTCACTAACCGTATGGAGCCTGCTGAAAACATATGACCTCCTGAAAAGCAAACCCGGTACTGACTACAGACAATATATCCGCCGTATCCTGGATGAAGCCATGTATGGAGCAGATTACCTGGTGCGGCTCAAAGCACCTGAAGGTTCCTTTTATCGCTCTGTTTCGGCGCCAGGCCCAGGTAAACTGGCCAAAGACCGCACGATCAGGGCGGAAGACAAAGGCTATAGGATCAAACAATCCAAAGACCAGTCCTTCGGCGCCGGTATTCCCACCGAAACCAATAACTGGCGCAGCTACCAGTCCAGCTATCGGTCTGGTGCAGGCCTCTCCATCGCAGCCCTGGCTATTGCAGCCACCTACGATACCTCCGGTGAGTTTAGCAATAAAGACTATCTGAAAGCAGCAGAAGATGCCTTCGCTTTCCTCGAAAAGGAGAATCCGCTGATGACTAATGATGGTAAGGAAAATATAGTGGACGATTATTGCGCACTTAGCGCCGCTACAGAGCTTTATAATGCTACTAAGAAGCCCATCTACCTCGAGGCTGCTGAAAAGCGCGCAAATCAGCTTATAAAGAGATTAATCAGCAATGGTAAATACCACAACTATTTCAGGGCTGACGATAAGGACAGGCCTTTCTTCCACCCTTCAGACGCGGGGCTTCCTGTTGTCAGTCTGCTCAACTTCTATCCACTGGCAACAGCAGATATGCAGGCCTCACTGAAAACAACCATCCGTAAATATATGGAGTACGAGCTGGCGCTGACAGCTGAAGTAAACAATCCATTCGGATATAGCCGGCAATACACAGAAGATACTGCCGGTATCAGGAAAACAACCTTCTTCTTTCCACATGGCAGTGAAGCATCTCCTTGGTGGCAGGGCGAAAACGCAAGGCTTGGCTCTGTTGCTACCGCCGCCAGAATGGCTGCACATTTCTTCCGGGACGACAAACCCTTTCATGATAGCCTGGATAACTTCGCGACAGATCAGCTGAACTGGATCCTGGGACTCAATCCGTTCGATGCCTGTATGCTACAGGGAACAGGACATAATAATCCTGCCTATGGCTTCTTCGGAACTTTTGAGTATACCAATGCTCCCGGTGGTATCGTAAATGGCATTACCTCCGGACTGGAAAATGAAGAGGATATAGACTTCAACCTGTCTTACGCCATGACAAAGAAAGACTATGACTGGCGCTGGGCAGAACAATGGCTGCCACATGCAGCATGGTACCTCCTGGCGGTAGCGGTGAATGAATAAAATACAAGCGGATGTATCCAAAATAAATGGGCCGCCTGAATCACTGATATGATCATCTGCCCGGCAGATATCCAAATAAAAAGAGCCTGTATCAAAAGTATGGTACAGGCTCTCTCAAATTATGTTGCTGCTATTAATTCTTAAACAGCTCCGCTAACTTCGCATTCAGTGATTCTCCTCTCAGATCTTTACCAATGATCTTTCCGTCAGGACCGATCAGGAAACCAGCCGGTACACCCGATACACCGTACAGGATACCCGCTTCGTTAGACCATCCTTTCAGATCGGATACATGGATCCAGGGAATACCATCTTTCGCGATCGCTTCTTCCCATTTCTTTTTGTCGCTATCCAGAGATACGCCGAGGATCTCAAAACCCTTTTCCTTATACAGCTTGTACTGCTCTTTCAGATTAGGGTTCTCTGCACGGCAAGGACTACACCAGCTTGCCCAGAACTCGAGCAACACGGTCTTACCTCTCAGGTCTTTCAACGAAACGGACTGTCCGTTCACATCTTTCATACTAAATACCGGTGCCTCTGCTCCTTTCGCAGTCAGCTGAACGGATTTGATACGCTGATCCAGTTCCTTTCCTTTTTTGGAAGTGCGGTACTTTACATTCAGCGCATTGTACGCAGGCGCGATCTCTGACATGTCCCTTTTAAAGTTCACCACCTCAGATAATGCGATCAGACCGAAAACGGAGTTCGGATGCTCCTTTGCAAACTGTAACTGTTTTTCCGTTCTGTCAGATAAACGCTTGCGGAACTGCTGGTCAACCTGTTTTAAGAAGTTGGAATCAGCACGCTGTGCTTCTGTACCATGCGAAAAATCGTAGTTTGCCATCTTGGTGATCGCCATTACAGTACCGCCGATCACTTTGTTATAAGCGTCTTCCTCGGCATGTATTTTAGAACCGGTAAATTTAGCATTGCTAAGAGAGTCTTTTGAACTGATAACAATGTTCTCATTTTTACCAAACTGGAAATAGATCGCATCTCCGGTATACACGGCCTTCATTTTACCATCTCCGTTATGCGCAAGCGCCATACGGCAGGTAGCTACTCCTTCCAGTTTTCCTGTAAACTTGAAAGTTCCGTTAATGACATCAGCGGAATCCTCCTTGCCTCCCTCGTTCAGAAGGTCAGTGTAGTCAAGATAAACTCTGGCTGGCGTACTAAGATGACCGATCTTACCTGTGATGGTAAAAGTGTTGGACTGGGCTTTTGCGAGCATGGGTAACAGTGCCGCAACGAGCAAAATTTGTTTTTTCATGGTTGATTCTGATAAGTTGGTTGGTTTGCCTCTAAACTAATAAACGAAAACAATAAAGATTGTTAATAATTATTAAACCGGCAAACCCCTTGTTCCTGCCGACTTTACAAACAACGGCGACCATATCACCCTACCTGACGGCTATACTAATAACGATTTATTGTTTATCCGGATACCGCCGCTGCAGGTAGGACACGGAGTCTTTAACCAGCTGTGCCAGCACCTGCTGATCTATATCGGACAACTTTTTGACGTAAAGACAACCCTTCCCTTCTTTATGCTTGCCCAACTTGTCCAGCAGGGCCGGACGGTTGTCAAATCCCATCACATATAGCGAGATATTCTGTTTCCTGGGAGAGAAACCCGCCAGGCAGGAATAACCCTCATGCCCGCTCTCGTATTTGTAATGGTATTGCCCGAAGCCTACTATGCTCGTGCCCCACATCTTCGCAGGAAAGCCGGTTGCTTTCTCCATCAGTTTAACGAGGTCAAAACAATCTTTCTTCACTTGTTCATCAGGCACGGTCTCCAAAAAACTCGTTACTGTCTGTTCCGTTGGTTTTGTTTTTTGTTCTGCCATAAGAGGATTTTTTATGCTGCCTCCTAAAGGTATATCAAATACAAATCCGCTTAAAAAAAGATTGCCCCTCTCATCTGCTTAGACGGGAGGGGCAATCCTCAACTTAGAAACCACAACTGATTGTAATTGGCAATCAGAAGCTTATCTTTCAAAAATAACAAACTCTGTTCTACGGTTCGCCTGATGTTCTGCTTCTGTACAGTTCACACCATTCGCACAACGGTTGATCAGTTTTGTCTCTCCGTATCCTTTGGCTGTCAATCGTTTCTTGTCAATACCTTTAGACAGGAAATAAGCCAGGGTGGAAGCAGCACGACGCTGAGACAGTTTCAGATTATAGGCATCGTTCGAACGGCTATCCGTGTGGAAAGACATATCAACTCTCCACTCCGGGTTTTCCTTCATCAGGTTGATCAGCTTATCCAGCTCTTTCGCCGCATCCGGACGTACATCTGCTTTACCCAGATCGAAATAGATGTTCTGTGGATTAAACTGACCTGCCAGATCGATCTTACGCGGTGCACCTACTCCTTTAGCAGGCACGGGATCTTTGGGCTTGTTCACTACCGTTTCCATCTCTATCTTCTCCAGATAGAGGTCGCGGTGCAATACTCCAGATTCTGTCAATCCATTGGTAGTCACCGCAACCCCGATATCCGGTCTAAACAAGGCTTTTTCGCCATCTAAGCCGTAAGCAGACAAACTATCTAATGCAAAATGAAAATTACCATCACTGTCAGTATTGAAATTAACGACAGCGCTGGTTGCTTTATTCCTCAGGGAGATCTGCGCACCTCCCAGTGGTGATTTCGTTTTCTTGTCAAAGGCTTTACCTTCCAGGCTGAAGATCAGGATCTTCGCCGGTGTGAACCTATAAAGGTCGTCACTGCCTTGACCGCCCTTCCTGTTGGAAGAAAAGTACATTGTATTCGTTCCGTTATAGGCAGGAGCAAAATCGTCCTGGGCACTGTTTACCGGTACGCCCATATTGCGGGCTTCCCATACGCCATTTACTTTGGTAGCCCTAAAGATGTCTAATCCGCCAAGACCCGGACGGCCATCAGTGGAAAAATAAAATGCACCGGTACTATCAAACATCGGCGAGCGATCATTACCGGCACTGTTGATAGCAGGTCCCATATTCACAGGTGTCTGCCATTGACCATTTGCATCAAGCGTGCTATAGTAAATATCAGCACCGCCGTTTCCTTTATCTCCGTAGTCAGCAGCGAAATAGATCGTCTTACCATCTGCGCTGATAAACGGATCACCGATCGAGTAGTTGAATATTTCATTAAAAGGGAATACGGGCGACTGTTTCCAGGCCCCTTTATTTTCATCCCATTGCTGCGTTCTGATCTCAACGTTCAGCGTATAGGGAGTTTCCTTGCCCAGCAGGCTACCACGTTTTTTAGCAAGCTCGGTCACCGCATAGTACAAGGTCTTTCCATCGGCAGTATAACTGGCGTTCGCACTGTGATAGTCGCCATTCACATTACGCGCCATTGCCTTCAGATGGCCACTATCCAGTCCATTACTTTCATATAAATGCAGGTAACTGTTACCAGTATAACCGTAATACTTTCTTTTGATGTTACTGTTGTTGAACAACGCATCCCGCCTGAGGGAATCATAAGGACGGTCCGAGGCAAAGATAACCTGGCCACTTCTGAAAGCAGTGCTCCAGTCAGACCATTCGCTGTTCAGTCCCTTGAGGTTCTCCATGTCTCCCCTTACCGGTGTCGCCAGCCATTGCACAGCGCTGTCACAACCGGCCCGCATGCTTTCCGCCACCTTATCACCCGGCGTTTTGCCCAGATAACCATTCAACACTTCCTTCGCAGCAGCATACTTTTCATTGTTCATCAGGATGCCTGCATAATGCAGTTCATCCGCTGCCGTATGTTCCGGCATGGCTATCAGCTTTTCATACCAGCTGGCCGCCTCGGAATATTCTTTTAACAAACGATAACCGTCTGCAAGTCCACGGACCGCCTCCGCGGATTCCTTCTTCTTATACGCTTTCTTATATAATGGGATCGCAGCAGCATAGTTATATAATGTAGCCTGCTTGTTCGCCTCTTTTATAATATATTGTCCACTTGCTGTGTTAAACATTCCCGTAACCAGCAATGTGCTCAACAACGCAGGAAGGGTATAGTGTTTTCTATTCATAATGGTACGTTAATATTCAGTTTTAATAAAGCAATGCTCCTTAGAAATATCTCGGCGATAACATCCTCGCTTTAGGATTTGCCCATGTATAATTTAATGATACCTCATGAGTAGAAAAGCTGTTCGCTCCTGTACCATTCACGGTCTGATCGTAAGCATAACCGATACGCAGCTTACTGTTGATAAAGAATTCTACCATACCTGCTACAGCGCCTGACTTGTTCAGGGAGTTCTCAATATCACCTTTATTAAATACCGCCGTACGGTAAGCAGCACCTATCCATAACTTATCATGGAACAGGAAGAAGGCGTTCAGATCAGCACTGGTCGGGCCCGCAAAATCTTCTTTCACCAGCAGTGATGGTTTGAATGACACATTCTCCGACACTGGCAATAAACCGCCCACTGTAACGAACAGGTTTGGTTTCAGCGGAAGATATGTCCTGAGCTTATCTGATTTCTGGAAAGAACCGGAGATGATATTGTCAGCAGATACACCTGCATACAAACGTTCACTGTTATAGAAAATACCGACACGCGCATCCGGCATCATGGAAGTACCTTTTGCATTCATTAGCAGAGCATCGGTCTGGGAAGCAGGATTCAGCGCTTTCAGGTCCAGCTGCTGCTGTATAAAACCCGCGCTCACACCGATAGCCAGGCGTTTGTTGCCATCAGCGTCCAGCGGAATACGGTACGCATAAGTACCATATAAGGCAGTATTCTTTTCTGCGCCTAACTGGTCGTTCACCACCTGCAGGCCTAACCCTACCCTGCCGTCGTTGATCACACCATCTGCAGCAACAGAGAAGGTCTTCGGAGCACCTGGCAAACCTGCCCACTGTGTACGGTAGAACATATTTACATTCCACTGTTCCTTATAGCCGGCATATGCCGGGTTGATGTACAACCCGTTAAACATATACTGGCTGAATTGCGCGTCGTGTTGTGCAAACGCAGATTGGAAGGATAGGACGAAAATTATTGAAAGTATGATCTTGTAAAACTTGCTAATCATGATCTG
Source organism: Chitinophaga sp. S165 (assembly GCF_003182155.1). Lineage (GTDB taxonomy): Bacteria > Bacteroidota > Bacteroidia > Chitinophagales > Chitinophagaceae > Chitinophaga. The sequence continues at coordinate 137,324 of NZ_QGTG01000003.1, read as the reverse complement.
TTTTTTTACTGTTTAAAGGGAACTGTAAGTACAAGACTGCCGGCAATCGCCGACAGTCTTGTTTTGCTGATGTTAACGCAGCAGCATGATGTAACCGTTGTAGGTATGCCACTGTCCATTGGCGTCCAGCCCCTTCAAAGTATAGTAATATGTACCCGCGTTCAATCCTTGTCCATCCCATTCACCCTGGTAATTCTGCTTTCTGTAAAGCACATTGTTCCAGCGGTTATAGATCACGATCTCGTTCTGCACAAATTTCTCCAGTCCTTTGATCACCAGCTTATCATTGCTGCCGTCACCGTTCGGTGTGATCACATTCGGCACGTCCACTTCATTCGGGATGATGTTCACGTTCACTGTTGCCACATTACTCCAGTTACCATTCTTGTCTTTCACTTTGTAAGTGAAGGAATCAGCACCGGTATATCCTTTTTCAGGCGTGTAAACAACAGTACCGTCTTCATTTACCACTATTGATCCATGTGCAGGCTGTTGTACAATTTCCAGTGTAGCAGGATCAAGCGGCGTATTAACGTCTCCCGGTGTATCGTTATTCAGTACAGGGATGGTAACCGGATTATCGGCCCTTACATCTCCCTGGTTATCCGTAGCTGCAACAGGCACTGGTTCAGGTGTTACAGGCGCTGCTGTACAAGCCGGACAATCTGTTACAGGGTCAGGTGTTTCACTGGTCACGACCGCCACATTCACCAGGTTACCGGTAAATCCTTCCGGCGTCAGCACAGCTACTTCATAAGTTACTATGGCAGCATTAGGCAGCACAGCGATAGTTTCATCCAGGTTGCCGGTACCACTTGCATTAGGCAGGGTCACCGTACCATTAGTCACAGTTGCCGTCCAGCTGCTGATAGTTGTACCAGCCGGCGCCATGTCTTTAATATTCACATTTGCAGCATCGCCGGGACCATTATTCGTTACCGTGATCAGGTAAACAACTTCCTCACCTGCTACAAAGGTTGTCTGTGTAGCGTCCTTCAGTCTCTTCACTGTCACGATGTCTGCATTTGGCGCAGGCGTAATAGCAGGTGTAGTGCTGGTATTATTGCCAGGAGTATTATCCGTGGTTGTACTTTGTACAGTTGCGCTGTTACTTAATGTTCCGGTAAAGTCAGCAGGTGTTTTAACAGTTACTTCGTAAGTAACTCCAGCACCGTCAGGCAATGTGGCGATCGTCTCGTTCAGGTCACCTGTACCGCTGGCGTTAGGCAGGGTTACAGTTCCTGTCTTTACAGTTGCCTTCCAGGCACTGATAGTTGTGCCCGCGGGCGCTACGTCTTTAATGTTTACGTTCTTCGCATCACTCGGACCATGGTTAGTAACTGCAATGGTATAAACAACCGAAGTACCGGGTGAGAAAGTGGTCTGACCAGCATTCTTCAGCTGTTTCACCGCCGCAACATCAGCCACAGGAACTGGTGAAGTAGAAGATGAAGTGTTATTGTTATTACCCGGTGTAGGGTCTGTTGTACCGCTTGTTACAGTAGCAGTATTGCTCAGACTACCGGAGAAGGAACCAGGTGTTTTTACCGTTACTTCATAAGTAACAACAGCGCCGTTTGGCAGTGTAGCGATCGTCTCATTCAGGTTACCCGCACCATTTGCATTTGGCAGGGTTACTGTTCCTGTTGTTACGGTTGCTTTCCATGCACTGATACTGGTACCGGTTGGTGCGATATCTTTGATATTTACAGTCTTCGCATCACTTGGACCATTGTTGGTAACAGTGATGAGATACACAACATCCTCACCAGGAGTAAATGTCAGCTGGCTCGCATTCTTCAGTTTCTTCACCGTAACGATATCAGCGATAGCCGCAGGTTTGATAACACCTGTAGTGCTGCTGTTATTAGTCTGGTCGTCATCCTGAGTAGTTGTTGTACCGGTAGCTGTGTTAGTCAGATCTGCTGTAAAGGAAGCAGGTACGCTTACTGTTACCGCATAAGTCACTACAGCGCCATCTGGCAATGTAGCAATGGTCTCATTCAGATTACCGTTGCCACTTGTATTAGGCAGGCTAACAGTACCTGTAGCTACAGTCGCTGTCCAGGAACTGATTGTTGTACCGTTTGGCGCATTGTCTTTAATATTTACATCTTTAGCATCACTTGGGCCATTATTAGTTACAGTAATGTTATATACTACATCTCTACCCGGCGTATAAGTTCCGGCAGCTGTAGTCTTCACTACTGACACATCAGCCTTAGGAGATGAGTTAGATGAAGAAGAAGTATTGTTATTATTACCCGGTGTAGGATCTGTTGTACCGCTTGTTACGGTAGCAGTATTGCTCAGACTACCAGAGAAAGAAGCAGGCGTCTTCACCGTTACTTCATAAGTAACTACTGCACCATCAGGCAGTGTAGCGATCGTTTCGTTCAGGTTACCGGTACCGTTTGCATTAGGCAGGGTTACAGTTCCTGTTGTCACAGCTGCAGTCCATGCACTGATAGTAGTACCCACAGGCGCTACGTCCTGGATGTTCACATTCTTTGCATCACTCGGACCGTTGTTTGTTACGGTAATGAGATATATTACATCCTCGCCAGGAGCGAAGGTGGTCTGGCTCGCATTCTTCAGTGTCTTCACCGTAACGATATCCGCAATAGCTGCTGGATTGATAGCAGGTGTAACATCACTGTTATTAGTCTGATCATCATCCTGGGTGGAAGTTGATACAGTAGCAGTATTACTCAGGGTAGCTGTAAAGGAAGCAGGTACGCTTACTGTCACCGCATAAGTTACTACTGCTCCGTCAGGCAGTGTAGCGATCGTTTCGTTCAGGTTACCGGTACCACTTGCATTAGGCAGTGTTGCAGTACCTGTTGTTACAGTCGCTGTCCAGGAACTGATTGTTGTTCCGCTTGGCGCTGCATCTCTCACATTAACACTTTTCGCATCGCTCGGACCATTGTTCGTAACAGTAATATTATACACTACATCTGTACCAGGCGTAAAGTTAGTAGCTGCTGTAGTTTTAACTACAGATACATCTGCTTTAGGTGTTGGCGTCGTAGAAGAGGAAGTGTTATTGTTATTACCCGGTGTAGGATCTGTCGTACCGCTTGTTACTGTAGCAGTGTTGCTCAAACTGCCGGAGAAGGAAGCAGGCGTTTTCACCGTTACTTCATAAGTAACAACAGCACCATCAGGCAGTGTAGCGATCGTCTCATTGAGGTTACCCGTTCCGCTTGCATTAGGCAGGGTTACAGTTCCTGTTGTCACAGCTGCAGTCCATGCACTGATAGTAGTACCCACAGGCGCCACATCCTGGATGTTTACATTCTTCGCATCGCTCGGACCGTTGTTGGTAACAGTAATGAGGTATACCACATCTTCACCAGGCACAAAGGTGGTCTGGCTTGCATTCTTCAGCTGCTTCACCGTAACAATATCAGCAATAGCCGCAGGGTTGATCGCTGGCGTAACATCACTGTTATTTGTCTGATCATCATCCTGTGTAGTCGTTGATACAGTAGCAGTATTGCTCAAGGTACCTGTAAAGGAAGCAGGCACGCTTACTGTCACTGCATAAGTTACTACTGTACCATCAGGCAGCGTAGCAATGGTTTCGTTTAAATTGCCGTTACCGCTCACATTAGGTAATGTTACAGTACCCGTTGTTACAGTCGCTGTCCAGGAAGTGATCGTTGTTCCGCTTGGCGCTGCGTCTCTCACATTAACCGTCTTTGCATCGCTCGGGCCATTGTTCGTAACGGTAATATTATATACTACGTCAGTACCAGGCGTAAAGGTAGTAGCAGCTGTGGTTTTAACTACAGATACATCTGCTTTAGGTGCCGGTGTTGTAGAAGAGGAAGTGTTATTGTTATTACCCGGTGTAGGATCTGTCGTGCCGCTTGTTACAGTAGCCGTATTGCTTAAACTACCGGAGAAAGAAGCTGGTGTTTTCACCGTTACTTCGTAAGTAACTACGGCGCCATCCGGCAGTGTAATAATTGTCTCATTAAGGTTACCCGTTCCGCTTGCATTAGGCAAAGTAACAGTACCAGTAGTTACTGTTGCCGTCCATGCACTGATACTCGTACCTGAAGGCGCTACGTCCTGGATGTTTACATTTTTCGCATCGCTCGGGCCATTGTTGGTAACAGTGATGAGATATATCACATCTTCACCAGGCGCAAAGGTGGTCTGGCTTGCATTCTTCAGTGTCTTCACCGTAACAATGTCGGCAATAGCTGCCGGCGTGACAGGCGTTGTGCTGGAAGTATTATTTCCCGGAGTATCATCCTGTGTAGTAGTTGTTACAGTAGCTGTGTTGCTCAGATTAGCCGTAAAGGAAGCAGGTACGCTTACTGTCACCGTATAAGTCACTACAGCACCAGCAGGCAGCGTAGCAATCGTTTCGTTCAGATTACCCGTACCACTTACACCAGGCATGGTTACAGTACCTGTTGTTACTGTTGCTGTCCAGGAACTGATCGTTGTTCCGGTTGGTGCATTGTCTGTAATATTTACACTCTTCGCATCACTTGGACCATTATTGGTAACAGTGATAGTGTACACCACATTCGTACCAGGTGTAAAGTTGGTAGCTGTTGTTGTCTTTACTACAGATACATCAGCCTTCGGAACTGGATTAATCCCGGTAGTGGTGCTGCTGTTATTAGCAGGCGTATAATCCGTAGGACTTGCCAAAGCAGCCGTATTGACTAACTGGCCGGTCCGGGAAGCGTCAGTTTTTACTACAATAGTATATGTTACTTCAGCTGCTGCAGGCAAGGTTGCGATGGTCTGGTCCAGATCGCCTGTACCAGTAACAAAAGGCAACGTTACAACACCATTGGTCACAGCCGCCGTCCATGCATCGATACTTGTATTGGCAGGTGCAAGATCCTGTACTCTCACATTCTGTGCGTCGCTCGGACCATTGTTAGATACAACAATAGTATAGGTTACATCTTCACCAGGTGTGTATGATACCGCCGCAGTAGATTTAGTAATGGATACATCAGCCTTCGGGACCGGTGGCAGTGTTGCTGAAGTACCGGTATTATTTCCAGGTACATCATCACGGCTTCCTGTAGTAGCAGTGGCAGTATTGCTCAGACCACCTGTACGGTCGGCATTTGCGGTAACGGTCACCACAAATTTTACTACCGCGCCATTCGGCATACTGGAAATGATCTGGTCAATATTTCCCGCTCCTGCCGGCGCAGGCAATGAAACAGTACCGCTCACCACACTGGCAGACCATTCCTTGATCATCGCATTGGCAGGTGCATCATCTTTTATGTTCACGTCTTTCGCTTCACCAGGACCATTATTGGTAACAGTGATCTCATAAACAACATCTTCTCCCGGAACATAATTCGCCTTTCCGGCATTCTGAACAATCTTAACAACAGAAATATCTGCGCCTAATTCAAGTGTAATAGGGGGAGTGGTACTGCTATTATTACCAGGCACTTCATCATGTATGGTGCTTGTTGCATTCGCGGTGTTGCTCAACGCGCTGTTATAAGCTCCGGGGAGTTTCACCTGTACCACATAAGTTGCTACTCCGCCTACCGGAATACTTGCAATTGTTTCATCGATATTGCCCGTTCCGGTTGCATGAGGTAAGGCAATGCCGCCAGTTGCTGTAGCCGCCCAGGCAATAATACTGGTACCTGCGGGCGCCACGTCTGTTACATGAACGTTCGTCGCTGTACTTGGACCGTTATTTTCCACGGTAAACAGATAGGTCACTGTTTCACCCGGACTATAAGTTGTTTTGGTAGCATCCTGCAAGATCTTCGTTACCGCGATGTCTGCACTCGCCACTACAGCTACGCCGCTATTATATTTAATGTTATTACAATTCTCCGTAGTACCTCCGTTCTTACATTCCACGTGAGGGTCCGTCGGAGGAACAGTAGCATCCGGGTTCGTCGCATCGGGGTCCGTTACGTCTTTAGGGCGCATGATACTAGCTTCCAAAGCGATGTTGCTACCTGCCAGAGAAGGATTGACGGTTCCTGTAAAGCTGTAAGTGATGATACAACCATTAGGCATATCCAGCAATGCTGAATAATTACCGGAAGCATCAATCGCCGCATTCCTTACAGTACCGCAACTTGTATTTACAATAACGGCCGACAGATCAGCAACTGTAAAACCAGCGGGTACCTTAAATGCGAAAGGAGCACCGGTTACATCACTCGGTCCATTGTTAACTACAACAACATTGTAAGTAACGGTCTTACCCACATAGACCTGCGTTGTAGGTGTAGCAGGCGCTATGCTCTGAATAGCCAGATCGGCCTGTATGATGTTTAGCGTGGTGTTCTCAGACGCCATATCCCCCAGGATATACGTCCAGGTATCCATTGCGCGCTCATTTCCGTAGTTGCTGCTCCATTTGTGGCCGTTTGTATTACTGGATATACCAATGCCGGTATTGCCGTTGGATCTTGGATTACTGGCTCCTGTCCCTGTTCCGAAGTTGGCATCATCCCAGAAAACCAGATCACCCTTTACACTATTGTCGTCATTCAATTGCTCGATGATCAGACCATTGGGATTATCTTCCACGTCGATAAAGGGAAAATGGATCTCCGCACCTTGCAGCTGTATGTTGGCGGTGACCGATGCAGTACCTAATGCAGGCGACACGCCCGCACCGTCCTTTCCATCCCAGAAAATGCTATTGCTTCCAACGACAGCAGTTCCTGTCATCTTCCTCGTCACAAACGAACCGCTCCCTACCAGCGAGATGCGATAAGTACCACCAGTGCTGGCAGTAAATTTAATATAAGCACCTTTTTTGCTCACCTGGCCAGCAGTACCTTCCACACCGTCTACGCTGATATTGGTCACCGTAGGGATGATCTTCGTACCTCTCAGCCAGGTTGTTTTGTTTCCCGGCATGGCGGCGGAAGCCGGCATGTCAGTAGCAGGCAGGTTATAAAACATCTTGTGCGTTACACTGTATACACCATCATCAGCTCGCGGGTCCCAGGTAAAAAAGTCGGTCCCAACGGCTGTTCCTGCCAGGCTTTTATAGATAGGCTCACCTGCATCAGTATTCGTTGTAGTAAGCCCCTTATTATTCACAAAACCTACAAAACCAATACCGCTTGATCCGTTATTATTTACTTTATAAACATAACCGTCTTTGGTCAACACATAGATAATACCCTGGTAGTTACCAGCCTGCACAAACATATTCAACACATTCGTATATACCCTTCCAGGTATGATCGTCCCTCCCGCACTTCTAACGGAAACATCCCAGGCAGCGATAGCGCTGCTCGCCGGATTCTGTGTCCAGTCTGCGTTAGCTGCGATATTATCGCCAGCTTCAGATATCGTAGCAGGAGGATTGGTTGACAACAATTCTATTTTCCATAAGCCCGACTGACCGGCGCCTGCCACCCGCGTAAAAGGAGTATAACCTACCCACGGACCTTGCTTTTCCTGCGTACGGTTAGCGATCTGTCCGACAGTATTACTATTCAGGGTTGAGGTATACACAGTACCATCAGGCGCTGTCAGGATGATCTGTCCTGAACCTATCCCCTGTGCACTACTGGCCGCTCCCAGGGTTTCTCCCACTTTAAGATAAGCATAGTGTACTCCCCTGTTAGTTAACGTCCATCCCGGTATCTTCGTCCCTGTTGTGGAAACAAGGAACGCACGGCCACCGGCTACGCCATTCGGATACAGGTCTTTCGAACCTTCCGCATAGCCACGATGGCCGGCTAACACACCGGACATGAGTAATAAAAGGGAAAACGTTACTTTGTAAAGTCTATTCATAAGTATCGGATAAGTAATAAATACTCCGGCGGAACAGCTTCCCGCACGGACATAATCGTCCCCGCACGACAATGCCTGATTGTCCTGCAATATTTTTGTAAGAGTAGTGTTGCGATAGAAACGGCATGGGGATTCCCTTAGAAACTTAGCGGTTTCCCTATTATATTATAGCCATCTCATTCTCATTTAATTCACAGGGTTCATATCCACAGGTTCGGGTCTTCTCTTGAGTTCTTATCTTATCAACAACATAGTATCTTATAGTATCTTCATAGTATCTTCTATACAAAACACCTATACGAAGAGGTCGGTTTTGCGCGACAAAATTAGTCAACCATCCCTCATACATGCATAGTAGATATTTGACATACTTGTAGTACAATTACTACAAACTGTAGTCACGCTTATATGTTAAAATATTTTAATTTTGTTTCCTATGCCTTGAAGGCCACATAACCATATACCTATTTATCCATTAGTGAATGAACTATATCCTTATTGCCCACGAACCATCCATCATGCGTGATGGCTTGTCTCAGATCATTAGCCTGTTGCCCGCACCGGTTACGGTATTGATGGTAGAAACGGCAGATGATGCCATGGCTGCCATGAAAAGACAATCTTTCAACCTGCTTATACTAAGCCGGTATTTCCAGGGTATTGATACCTTGTCAATGATAAATACGGTCAGAAAACTGGATCCCGCTACCAGGATCATGCTGTTTTCTTCCCGTGACGAGAAAGCCAGGATCATCGATTCGTTACACCAGGCCACAGACGGATTTCTCTGTAAAAACTCTACCTGTGATGAAATACAACTGGCACTGTCATCCCTCTTAAAGGGGGAAAAAGGTCAGCCGGTGTATGTTCCATCCTCTTCAAATCCTTTGTCACAACTTTCCTCTCGTGAAATAGAGGTCATGAACCTGCTCAGCAAGGGACTTCCTTTACTAAAAATAGCGGCAAAGATGGAGCTGCAGCTCACAACCGTCAGCACATACAAGACCCGCATCTTTAAAAAACTGGAAATCAGCTCGATAGTAGAGCTGCTGGAGAAGATCAATATCCACGGCGCACGCAAGGCCGTATAAGCGCCCAAAGCACCGCTGGCAGGCGATTCAGACTGATAAATTAAATTTTTATCATTTGAATATTAATTTTAACTTTATATTCCAGCTATCCTGCCAGCTGTGTATATATACTATTATTAATAGCCCCAAAACACCCCTTTTCTAAATGGACAAATCACTCCGTATCGTCATTTACATTGTACTTGCGCTTACGTTTATTAACGCGATCATTACCTTCTTTGAGAAAAGCCAGTTAAAACAGATCCAGAAAAATATCGAAGCCTCTCAGAGAAACATTGATACAGCGCTTAACTACATCAACGCCTCCCGTTCGAGGCTGGATTCTCTGCAGGGAGACGTGGACAAGTTCAAATATTATATTAAGAACATCCAGGCCAACGTTTCCATTTTAAACACTAAAAAAGAAATCGAGGAAGCAAAATCAAATGCCAAATTAAAAGAGACACTTGATGAACTAAATGCAAAAGTGAAAAACTTTAAAGAAGAACTCAAAGCCACAGACAGCCTTCCTCCGATCGAAGTAAAACCCCTGTAAACCGATAATGACATATGAAACCATTCACCTTCCACCACAAGCTGCTGCTTGCGATATTATGCTGCCTTGCCGCCACACAGGGCTACTCGCAGGACCGCCTGAAAACATTTAAAGACAGTTCCGGTATCAGCATCTACAGCATTTACAGGGACGATACCCTGCTTATTAAATGCGATACCGCCTTTATATTGAATAAGACCACCTTTAACATCTACAAGAAGTTCTATGATAAAACCCGCCAGGGCAACAGCTCTTTCAAGGGAATCATGGACAGCTATGAAAGTATGATCCACCAGCAAGACACCATGCTGCGGCAAAAAGAATTCTATTACCAGCAGTTGAAACAGCAGTTCGACTCACTGTCCGGCAGCTCACTCGCGTTCATGGATAGGACCAGCTTAAGCCTCCAGGGCATTTCCTCCTCACTGGATAAAGCCACCAGCAGCCTCGTGGAAACACAAAAGCTCCTGGAAGACTCCCGTAAGATGCTGGAGGAAGAACGTAAAAAAAGGAATTCCAGGGCCCTTAAATTCGGGATCGGAGGCGCAGTGATAGGAGCACTCGTCGCTGCACTTATTGCGGGTAATTAGGGCTATAAGCCTTAATTACTCACATTTTTAACTAACTTGCCTCATTTACCATCGTACTGTGGATGAAGGCTATATCTATATACAATATCTCAAAGCTGTCTGACGTCTTTTCACTTGCTGACAGGAACGAAGATTTTCTTTTCATCGGAGAGGAAAACTATATTCCCGCTATTGAGCTACCCTTCAGGACAGATGCATATGCCATTGCCTTCCTTAAAAGAGGCCAGCTGAATGTGAACGTCGGCTTAAGTTCAGGCGTCATTACCGGTCCCTGCCTGCTAACCATGCCGCCATATATTATACGCAGCATCAACAAAGTGGAAAGTAATCCGCTGCTGGACCTGATCCTGTTCAAAGAAGCCTTCTTCCTTCAAAACCAGTCCGATATTTTCTCCCTGCTGAAATACAGTTTTTTTGAACATGAAGATTCCCACATCATTCCCCTGCCGGAAGAACAGGTGGAAAGATTCTCTACCATCTATAACTTATTGCGTGGCACTATCCAGGAAGGTCACGTTCATGCTGCTACGATTATCAGAAGTTACCTGAACATCCTGCTTTGTGAAATAGATGTTACCTCCGCACAGATAAAAAAGGTCGCTCCCGGAACATCCGCCAGGACTAATCCCCTGCTGGCCAATTTCAAGACACTGCTTGCGAAGGAAGTTTTGCAGCAACACTCCGTCAGGTTCTATGCATCCCACCTCAATGTAACGCCTAAACACCTTTCAGAGGTCATAAAAGAACAAACCGGACGCACTGCAGGAGAATGGATTGATCAGACCCTTGTACTCGAAGCTAAAGTATTGCTGCAACGAAAAGACCTGAGCATTTCCCAGATAAGTGACCTGCTTAACTTCTCCGACCAATCCGTTTTCGGTAAATTCTTCAAGGTCAACACCGGTATGTCGCCTCTCTCCTACCGCAACACACTTACCTGACCGTTAGTATCAAACCACTGCCGCTATTCGAACCAAAACAACCGCATAAAGGACCAATCCTTCCCTTCCACCCGAGAAATTGACAAAACTGTCCGTCATTCCGCCCTTGCTCCGCGCCTCTTTCTGTGTGACCTTTGTCATAACGATCTAAGACATGAAAGAGCAGAAAAATCATAACAAACATTTACTTCTGGCTACGGCAGAAGCAATGTTTGCAGAAAATGGTTACGAGGGAACGACCGTTAGGGATATTGCAGCCAAAGCAGAAACCAATGCGGCGCTTATATATTATCACTTTGAGTCCAAAGAGCAATTGTACAGGGCCATCTTTGAACGGAAATTCCGCCTCCTGGATGAATCATTGAGGACCTTGCACGTAAATGCTGAAGCTACCAGCCTGGAAAAGCTGGAAAAGTATATCTCAGTTTACGTCGCCGACATCAGGGATAATTTCTATTTCTACCGTATGCTGAATAGCGAGCTCTTTTCTTTCAGGGACTATTTCTTTAAGGGAATCATCTTAAATAATGCAAAATCAATCGTCAGTATATTCAGGAAAGTGATAGAAGAAGGCATTGCCAAAAAAGAATTCCGCAACGTGGACATAGATCTGTTTTTAATGACACTATTTCACCTGTTGCATCAGGTCATCGGCAGGTCTCCGCTTGCCAGTGAATTGCTCAACCTGGAAGAAATAGCTGAAGAGCAGATCGTAGACCGCATCAGAGATTTCGTTCATCACCAACTCTGCCTTCCTTACGCCTCCCTGTTACATCAGCATTAATTAAAGTATCAGTTACCATGAAAAGTATAGTTAAACAGGCGCTTACTGCCCTGTCTGCGATCGTATTCACTTTACCTTCGTTCGCACAGGATTCCATCTATAAAATGTCATTACAGGACGTACTGCAGCTGGCAAAGCAAAAGAACAGGCAGATCAGTATTTCACAGACAGAAGAAGACGCAGTAAGCGCAGAGCTCAAGGACGCGAAGATCAGCAAGCTTCCTTATGTAGGCATAAACGGCAGTTATCAGCGCTTCAGTAAAGTGACGCTCTATGACGGCGGACTCTCCGACGGACATTCTATAACCCGCCCCCCTACCGCCAACAGCGCAGCCCTGGGCATGGAGTCTTCTGTAACTATATTTGCAGGTGGCAGACAAAATGCCGCTATCAGGGAACAACAGATCAGAAAGGACCTCGCATCACTGAACACACTCGACCTGTCCGGTAACATATACCTTCAAGCCATATCCGCTTACCTTAACATTATACGACTAACAGAACAGGACACTGTTATCACCGAACAGATAAGACGCGCAGAAACACGTGTTAAAAATATCGACGCACTCTTCCGGAACCAGCGGGTGACAAGGAGTGACCTGCTAAGAGCACAGCTGATCCTGGACAACCAGAAACTAAGCCGTGAGCAAAATGAAAACGACCTTGCCATTGCTGTTTCCAGACTGAGTGTGCTCCTGGACCTTCCTGAACATACACAGATCATTCCGACAGACTCTGTGAGCGGTGAAAAGCCGGCGCCTGCATCACTCACTGACTTTGTCACCAACGCCCGGCAAACTTCCTATGCCGTACTAAGAACGCAGCAACAACAAAAACTGCTGGAAAACAGGATCAAAGCTATCAGGGGTGCTTACCTGCCTACATTACAGGCCTTCTCCGCCTATGGTGTGAACTATCCCAACAACCTGATGTTCCCTCCGAAAGACCAGGCATTTTCAGTAGGGTTTATCGGAATAAGGGCACAATATGCGATCTCGTCAATATATCACAATAAGGATAAGGAAAGGGCGGCAAAGATCCGGCTGAGCGCATTACAGACACAGGAGTCTGTCATCAGGGACGATGCAAACCAGGAAGCGAACGCCCTGCACATCAAATACAACGAATCTCTTCACAGGATAACGGTTGCCGAATCTTCCATAGCGCAGGCAAGCGCCAACTATAAGATCGTCAGCGCCAAATACTTTAACCAGCTGGCACTGCTCACCGATCTGCTGGATGCAGACAACCTTTACCTGGAGTCAAAATATAATCTTATCAGATCTCAGACAGACGCTCTGGCCTTTTACTACAGACTATTGTATACAACCGGTAAACTCTGATCAGCATTCCTTTCATTAAACTCTTAAACCTTAAGATATGTCACAAACAGCCAATAAAACCGGAAAAAAGATCAGCCAGATCATAATGACCACTATTGCGGTCACTATCATCATCATAGCCCTTATCTATTTCTATAAGATGTTCAGAAGATCAAAACAATTTGAAGAAACGAACGATGCACAGGTAGAAGCATATATCAATCCTGTTTCTGCAAGGGCAGCAGGATATATCCAAACAATATTATTTGAAGAGAACGAGTGGGTTGACAAGGGGGATACCCTGGTGATACTGGATGACAGGGAATACAAGAACAAGGTACAGGAAGCAGAAGCCGCATTACAGGACTCATACGCACAGCAGGAAGTACTGGCAGCCAGTATCGCCGCGGCCCAATCGGGTACGCTCATCAACAAAGATCAGATCTCCTCTTCAAAAGCCAGGTTATGGCAACAGCAACAGGATATTAAAAGGTACGAGAACCTGATGAAGGAAGAAGCTGCCACCGGCGCAGAATACGAACAGGTAAAGGCCCGTTACGATGTAGCTGTGAGCGACTTCAGCGCTGCCAACAATACCCTTAAAACCAGTTACTCAAAAATTGAAGAACTGAAAAGCAGGGAGGCGCTCTTAGCTGCAGACCAGAAAAGGAAACAAACAATACTGGAATTCGCACGCATCAACCTCGGATACACTGTCATCACCGCTCCTTATAGCGGTCGCCTGGGCAGAAAAGTGATCCAGGAAGGACAGCAGATCCAGGCAGGACAACCGCTGGTCTCCATCGTCAACGAAAAGAACAAATGGGTGATAGCCAACTTCAAGGAAACACAGATGTCCGCCATGATCGAAGGCAAAACAGTAGATATAACGATCGATGCTATCCCCGGTAGAGTGTTCAAAGGCTATATCACCTCTATTTCGCCCAGTACAGGCGCTAAATTCTCACTTTTACCTCCGGACAACTCAACAGGTAACTTCGTGAAGATCACGCAGCGTATCCCGGTAAAAATAGCCTTTACTGACACTGCACTTGCTGATGTTAAGGTTGGCATGAATGCACTCATTACCGTTAAAAAATAGCATCATGAACGCACCGGACTTTTTCAAACCGTGGATAAAGAAAAGGAAGCTGGTCCTCTGGGTCGCCCTTTTCCTGATCCTTCTCTCTGGTATCATCCAATTCGGCCTCTACGCACTTAACCAGAACTATGTAGTAAGCCACTTCGGTGCGCAACCGGAAGACATCACCCTGTCTTTACAGCTTACCTATGTCGGTATCCTGGCCATTTTGCCTATTCAGTTCAGGTTCCTGCGGTACTTTGAAAGAAGGTCCTACATGATCACCGTTATCACTATCAGTATCCTGCTCAGTATTGCCAGCCTGTACACGACAGATATTTTCGTTTTCATGGTACTGCGATTACTGATCGGTATTGAAGTGGCCTGCATAGCAGGATCAATTTTAACGTTGTACTTTGCCAGCCTGCCGCCCGACAAAGCTACCGCCATCGGTTCCACTATATTTTATACAACGATCCTCGGTAACGTTGTCGTAGTCGGAATATTGAGCGCCTGGGTCACTGATAACTATGACTGGCCAAATATCTATAAATACCTGACAGGTTACCAGGTTTTTACCCTGCTGCTAGTATTGTTGCTGCTGAAACCAAAGACCGGAATGAAAAGGTACCCGCTGTACCAGATAGACTGGTTTAGTTTTGTGGCCATGCTGACCTTCGGTATCAGCCTCGCCTATACCTTTATCTATGGTCCTAAATTCTACTGGTTTACAGACCAGCGCATCGTGACGTCGGGCTTCATTGCCTTTATGAGCATTGGGATAATCTATTATCGTCAGACGACATTAAAAAGACCATATCTCCATCCCGGAGTATTTAAATCAAAACAGTTCATTGCAGGGCTGCTCCTCCTGGTAGTATACTTTGGTATCAAAGACAGCATCAACCTGATCTATGGATATTGCGCCACCGTTGTAAGGTGGGACACTTATAAGATCATGCGGCTGGCGGCACTCAACTTTTCAGGTACGCTCATCTTTACTATCGTATCATTAGTAGTACTGGCAAAGAAGTTGCCGTTCCGTGTATTGTTTATCCCCGGACTAACACTCCTGGCCATTTATCACATCTGGATGTATTCAATATTTACAACAGATATGTCCTTCTCTGATCTGGCCTGGCCTGTCTTTCTCCAGGGTGCGGCGTCAGGCATGCTGTTCTTTCCGATCATCGTTTTCACAGTCTCCGGGTTGCCCGCATATGTAGGTTTTACCGGGATAAGTATGGCCACCATATCAAGGTTTATTACCGGCTTGAACAGCTTCGCCGGATTTTACACCTTGCAATTGTACTTCAACCAGATGAACAAAGAGAGGTTCCTTCGCAACCTCACCAATCTGAATGATAACTTCTCGCAAAGGTTCAACCAGTTTGTACAATTGTTCCGCTCCAAAGGATTCGGTATCGATCAGGCGAACGCCCTGGCCCATACAAATATCAACAGGGCCCTGACGGTGCAGTCACAGCTAATGACAAATATGTATGTATTCAAACTCATGTTCATCATTTCAGTGACAGTCCTGCTGATGGTTATAGTAGCGCCATACGTTAACAGGTTCTTCCAATTCCTCTTTACGCCAAAAAACAGGCCTGCCATAAGGTAAATACAAAGACGCTATATATTGTAGCAGA
Organism: Chitinophaga sp. S165; assembly: GCF_003182155.1. Lineage (GTDB taxonomy): Bacteria > Bacteroidota > Bacteroidia > Chitinophagales > Chitinophagaceae > Chitinophaga. Next base: position 121,546 of record NZ_QGTG01000003.1, on the reverse strand, counting down.
GTTTAGGTTAAAAGCTATCCGCCATCCCGCGGGTAGCTTTTTTATTAAGCCAGATCGCTGTTCACAAAAAAAACCGTAACTGATTACCTAAATATCCGTACATTTACGTAACCAGTTACATAATTAACTACATAATTGTCCAGCTATGAGCTTTTTTGACACTGTGGGCAAGTTTGCCGTAGGAAGCAGACTACGCCTGTTAACAGAAAAAATAACAGAAGATGCTACGCAGATCTACCAGATGTACGGTGTAGACATGAACCCTAAATGGTTCCCCGTGTTCTATGTATTATCACGTGGCGAAGCAATGACCATTACCGCCATTGCCAAAGAGATCGGGCACTCCCACCCTTCCGTGAGTAAGATCATCAGTGAAATGGTGGAAAAGGGTCTCGTAAAAGAGAAAAAGGACAAGACAGACGGTCGCAGGAACATGGTCAGTCTTTCTGCAAAAGGCAAAGACATCACCGGTAAGATCCAGGAACAATATACTGACGTAAAAAACGCTATAGAAGCCATTTCTGCCAATACGCAGCACGACCTGTGGAAAGCCATTGCAGAATGGGAATTCCTGCTGGAACAAAAAAGCCTGTTACGCTGGGTACAGGAACAGAAAAAGGAAAGAGAAAGCCGGAAAGTGAAGATCGTAGACTATCAGCCAGCCTACCAGCAGGCTTTTAAAGACCTGAACGTAGAATGGATCTCCAAATACTTCAAGATGGAAGAAGCAGACTATAAAGCGCTGGACAATCCACAGGGCTATATCCTGGATAACGGAGGCCACATCCTTGTCGCCTTATATGAAGATGTCCCTGTAGGCGTCTGTGCACTCATTAAAATGAAAGACCCGGCATACGACTACGAACTGGCGAAAATGGCGGTCTCTCCCACCGCTCAAGGCAAAAGTATCGGCTGGCTGCTTGGTAGCGCCATCCTCGAAAAGGCCAGATCGCTGGGCGCAACCAAAATATACCTGGAAAGCAATACCATTCTGAAACCAGCTATCAATCTATACTATAAATTAGGGTTTGAAAAGATCGTCGGACATCCTTCTCCCTACGAACGCTGCAACATTCAGATGGAACGTCTGCTGTAATCCGGATTTTTTCGTTATATTCAGGGTATGTCAAAATATAAAGACGTCGTTGTAACGCTTTCCAAAAAGCACCCCGAAACAAGCGAACCTGCACAAGCCGGACACACATATGTTATCGGACAGCTTGGTAACAAGAAGAAATGGTATGAAATTGATACTATCCAATTAGACAAATTCAGCCAGGAAGACTTGAAGAAAGAACTGTTTAAGCTGTTGCATCCGCAAACACATCACTGATTGTAATGACCATACTTCATTGCATCCCTGCAAACTATAATTTGTAGTTTGGAGCGTATCGTGTATTTTTCATGCATGCAACGTAACAGTATCCTACTCTATGGGGCCAATGGCTATACCGGTGAATTAATAGCCCGGTATGCCAGTCAGTATGGCCTGCAACCTATTCTTGCCGGTAGAAAAAAGACGGCTATAGAGGCCCTCGCAAAAGAACTCGGACTACCTTTCCGCATTGTCGGACTGGATGATAGTGCCGCCTTACAAGCTGCACTGGAGGATATCTCCCTTGTTATACAGGCCGCAGGCCCTTATCATATCACGGCACAGCCCATGATAGATGCCTGCATTGCTACCAATACACATTACATTGACCTCAACGGCGACCTTGATGTATTTGAATTACTCCAGGGTTACGATAAACAGGCGAAAGCAAAGGACATCATGATCCTTCCCGGCGCAGGCTTTGACGTCGTGCCTACAGACTGCCTGGCCCTGTTCCTGAAACAACAGCTACCCGATGCAGATCATCTGACAATTGCTTTTGCAGTGATCGGCAGTGCCTTGTCACGCGGTACTTCTATCAGCACCCTGCACAAACTGGGTACTCCCGGCGCTACCCGCAAAAACGGACAGATCGCTTATGAGCCTATGGGTAAAAAGGGCATGTCAGTTACATTCCCCGGCTATAAACACCCGGTGTTCGTGATGAGTATTCCCTGGGGAGATATCAGTACTGCCTACTTTTCTACCGGCATTCCAAATATCACGACCTATACCGCTATCAATAAAGCTGCGTGGTACTTCCTGAAAGCACAGTCTGCATTTAACTGGCTGCTGAAAACCTCTTTCATGCGTAGTATCATCATGGGCATATTCAAAATGCAATCTGCCGGCCCGGACCAGACGGTACGTGATAAAGCAGTCAGTTATGTCCGTGGTAAGGTCACAAACGCAAAAGGCGCAACAGTAGAAGCAAGTATGGAAACGCCTGAAGCTTATTCACTGACAGCCTTCGCCGTGCTGGTTATTTCAAAGAAGATCATCAGCGGCGATTACAAACCGGGTTACCAAACGCCTTCCAGTGCATACGGCGCCGACCTTATAATGGAAATCCCCGGCGTACAACGGGAGATCATACATAAATAAAAAGCAACAGGGCCGACCATAAAGTCAGCCCTGTTTTTTTATGAAACATTAACCCCTAAAAGTCTATTTAGCGAAGTTGTCCACTTCTATGATCGCATCTGCAAATGCCTGAGGTGCTTCCTGTGGGAGATTGTGTCCTACACCACCTGTAAGCGTATGATGTACATACTTACCGGTAAACCTTTTTGCATATTGTGATGGATCAGGATGAGGCGCACCGTTTGCATCTCCTTCAAGCGTTACACTAGGTACTGTGATAGCAGGTCCGGTTGCCAGTTTCTTTTCCAGTTCATCGTATTTTGATTCTCCTTTGGACAGACCCAGCCTCCAGCGATAGTTATCAATTACGATCTGTACGTGGTCAGGATTATCAAATGATGCTGCTGACTGTTTAAAAGTAGCGTCGCTGAATTTCCACTGTGGAGAAGCAAGCTCCCAGATCAGTTTATTGAATTCGTCCGTGTTGGCTGCGTATCCCGCGCGACCACGTTCTGTCGCAAAGTAATATTGATACCACCATAACAATTCAGCTTTAGGAGGCAAAGGCGCTTTATTGCCCGCCTGACTACCGATCAGGTAACCACTTACTGATACCAGGCCTTTTACGCGTTCAGGCCACAGGGCAGCCATAATATCGGCAGTACGTGCACCCCAGTCAAATCCGCCTACTACTGCTTTCTTAATTTTCAGTGCATCCATAAAGGCAATGATATCAACAGCTATTGCTGATTGTTGTCCGTTACGGGGTGTTGCTGCAGACAGGAAACGTGTGCTACCGGAACCGCGCAGATAAGGGATCAGTACTCTGTAGCCTTTAGCTGTCAGAATCTCTGATACTTCCTTATAGCTGTATATATCATATGGCCAGCCATGAAGCAGGATAACAGGTTCGCCATCAGCAGGCCCTGCGTCAACGTAACCTACATCAAGTACACCAGCCTTAATCTGTTTGATATGATCGAATGAAGCGGAAGCTGTCGTGTTAGTAGTGGTCTCTGTACCAGCCTGTCTGTGCTGGGCGCTTGCCATGTTGAGGCTTCCCAGTTCCAATGCTGCGAAGATGAGAGCTGCTGCTCCCAGAAAACGGCGACGGCCAAAATTTGCTCTGTTGTTCATAGTATTTTTATTGATTGAGTTTAAAGTAATTTGTCATTCCACTCCGTTGCTCTCACCCTGCATAACAAAGGTATATCGGCGCTTGTTTGGCGCAAATCACCTATACCGTAAACCGGACATAATAAACCTTGAAAGAGACAATACCTGAACTGAAATAAAAAGCATGATCTGTCAGGACCGGCAAAACAGCATTCATACAATAAAATAGGGCTGTCCACCAATGGCGGACAGCCCTATGAAACTTACCTTCCGGTTAGCTCCGGATGATCTGACTTATTTCTTTATCGCTTTAACAGCAGCATCATCAGCTTCTACTACGCTGATGGCATATCCGCCGCCCGGTGCGCATTGCTGGGATAGTGTGGACTTATTGGTCACCACTATCTTCCGGATCTGATAAGCCTGCGGATTCTTCTCATAATGCGCATCTTTTTTGTCGCTGTAAATAGTAGCAATATACTTCTTGCCGGCATCCAGGTAATCAAAGCTGATCTTTGACACACGACCGTTTTCATCGCAGGTGCTGCCAATAAACCAGCTGCTCTTTCCTTTAGCCTTACGTGCGATGGTGATATAGTCGCCCGGTTCCGCCTCCAACACCTTCGTATCATCCCAGTCTATCGCCACATCTTTAATGAACTGGAATGCATCCATGTACTTCCTGTAAGTCTCCGGGAAATCCGCCGCCATCTGTAAAGGGCTGTACATCGTTACATACAATGCCAGCTGCCGCGCAATCGTACTCCGAACCCAGGAACTATTCTCAGGATTATATGCACTGACCTTCATCTGGAAAATGCCCGGCGTATAATCCATCGGTCCGCCTATCAGACGGGTGAATGGAAGGATAGTCGTATGATCTGGATTATTACCACCGAAAGCCTCAAACTCTGTTCCGCGGGCAGACTCCTGTCCGATCAGGTTCGGATAGGTACGGGAAAGCCCTGTCATATGAACAGATTCATGAGCATCTACCATAATTTTATACTCGGCAGCTTTAGTGACCGCATAGAGATAATGATTAACCAGCCATTGCCCATAGTGATGCTCCCCTCTCGGGATAATATTGCCCACATACCCACTTTTTACCGCGTTATAGCCGTTATTGACCATGAACCGGTATGCAGTATCCATAAAGCGTTCATAATTGCGCACAGAGGAAGAGGTCTCATGGTGCATGATGATCTTTACCCCTTTACTGGCCGCATAACGGTGCAACTCCTGTACATCAAAATCAGGATAAGGCGTCAGGAAGTCAAACACATAATCTTTCGTTTTACCGAACCAGTCTTCCCATCCCTGGTTCCATCCTTCTACCAGCACCGCATCGAATCCATTCTCTGCTGCAAAATCAATATACTCTTTCACATGTGCGTTATTAGCGCCATGTTTACCATTGGGTTTTGTTTTGGAATAGTCTGTAACGCCTAACTGCACATTCTCAATATCAGTATAGGCCCAGGTGCTTTTCCCGGTGATCATTTCCCACCATACGCCTACGTATTTCACCGGCTTGATCCAGGAAGCAGCATCTTTATATTGGGTCGGTTCATTCAGATTATAGACCAGTTTAGAGGTCAGGATATCCGCTGCTTTATCACTAACGATGATCGTTCTCCAGGGTGATCTGCATGGCGCCTGCTGGTAGCCCTTATCGCCCTGTGCATCAGGCGTCAGAACAGATCTTAGTACGAAGGTCTTATCATCCAGTTCCAGCGATAGTGCTGAATATTCTATCAGTGCTGCTTCATGGATATTGATGTACAGACCGTCCTTACTTTTCATCATAAGGGGCGTCTGTAATCCTGTGGGAGAAAAGGTGGTCTGGGAAGCATTAGGCGTAATGGCTTCCTTCATTTTTCCTCTTACTTCGGATAGATCTGAAGTGACAGTACTGTACTCCTGTGTGTCATAATCACCCGGTAACCAGAAGGCTTTATGATCACCGGCCAGTGCAAACTGGGTCAGTTCTTCTTTTATGACAAAATAAGCCAGGTGCCGCTGCTGCGGAAACTCATAACGGAATCCGAGTCCGTCGTTGAACAACCGGAAACGGATGATCAGTGTACGGTTTGTAGAAAGCTGATGCAGTTTTACTTCAAGCTCATTATACTGATTACGGATCTCTTTTACCTCACCCCACACCGGCTGCCAGGTTTCGTCAAACGAAGAAACCTTCGAGTCAGCCACTTCAAAACTGTCGATAAAAGAAGCGTCGGCCTTCAGTTCCAGACCCAGATGGCTGGGTTTGATCACATCCCGGCCTTTGTAAGTCAGTGCATAGGTGGGCACTCCCTTTCCTTCCAGGGAGAATTGTAAACGCAGGTTTTTATCAGGTGACGTCAATTCCTGCGCGCCGGCCATTTTCCATACGAAAAGGCAGCAGATAAAGATAATTGTCTTGCGCATGCTGTGTAATTTAATGTGGGGACGGATCTCTCCTTTAATATAACGTGAAAAACTAATTTAAGCGGCAATATACAACCTTCGGACCGGAACTATTGCTGATCCTGTCTGATAATTCTGGCAAAAATGTTGTGAGCACATAGCGTATCATTAAAACCTCATCAGCAATGGCGACAATTTACGACAAATGGTGGCAGACAGGCGTGATATACCAGGTATATCCCCGCTCATTCCAGGATAGCAATGGCGATGGCGTCGGCGATCTCAGAGGCGTCATCAGCAGACTGGATCACCTGCAGTGGCTGGGCATTGACGCAGTCTGGCTCTCCCCCGTTTATCCGTCTCCCATGGCCGATTTCGGTTATGACATTGCTGACTATACGGACATACATCCTTTATTCGGGTCTATACAGGACTTTGATGCCCTGCTAACCGAAGTTCATAACAGGGGCATGAAGCTATTACTGGACCTCGTGCCTAATCATACATCAGATCAGCACCCCTGGTTCCTGGAATCCCGTTCATCCCTTGATAATCCTAAACGCGACTGGTACATCTGGCATGACCCTTTGCCCGATGGCGGTGTACCCAACAACTGGCTGAGTGTTTTCGGCGGCGATGCCTGGGAATGGGATCCCACCACCCAGCAGTATTACTTCCATGCTTTCCTGAAAGAACAGCCTGACCTGAACTGGCGCAATCCCGATGTACAGGAAGCCATGTTCAACGTCATGCGTTACTGGCTTAAAAGAGGCGTAGATGGCTTCCGCGTCGATGTAATGTGGCATATGATCAAAGACAAACAACTCCGTAACAACCCTGTCAATCCAGCTTATGAACAGCACATGCCCACGTATAATCAGCAGCTGCCCGTCTACTCTACCGATCAGCCGGAAGTACATGAAGTAGTACGCAAGATGCGGCATGTCATGGAAGAATTTGAAGGCGACCGCGTCATGATAGGGGAAATATACCTCCCCATTCAGCAACTGATGACCTATTACGGCATAGACAACAAAGGCGCTCACCTGCCATTTAACTTTCAGCTGTTATCTCTTCCGTGGAATGCCGCCGCCCTTTCGGTAGCCATAGATCAATATGAAGGCGCCCTGCCCGATCAGGGCTGGCCTAACTGGGTGTTGAGCAATCATGATCAGCACCGTATTGCCAGTCGCGTCGGACAATTGCAGGCAAGAGTAGCTGCAATGCTGTTGCTCACGCTTCGCGGTACCCCAACTATCTATTACGGCGATGAAATAGGCATGCGTAATGTTGCCATTCCATTTGAGGAGGTACAGGACCCACAGGGGTTGAATATGCCTGACAAGAACTTAAGCAGGGACCCTTCCCGTACCCCCATGCAATGGGATAACAGCATAAATGCGGGATTCACAACAGGCAAACCCTGGCTACGCCTGTCAAAGACCTATCAACGGGCAAACGTGCAGACACAAAAGCCGGACCCTTTCTCCATACTCTCCCTCTACCGCCAGCTTATCACTTTACGCAGGCAGGAACCATCTTTGAGCACCGGCAACTACACACCGGTATATGCAGATAACCAGATCCTGTCTTTTATGCGGCAACAGGAGGGGCACCCGTCATTTCTGATCGTGTTAAACCTGACGCATCTTCCCTGCTATTTCAGGCCTGCCAATTTTCCGTTCCGGGGCAAAATAGAAATTGCCACTTTCCCTGAAACTGAAGGCGGCATAGTCAGTGATACAATTAGTCTTGACGGGGATGAAGGCCTGGTAATAAGGCTTGAAAGATAACCGGGATATGCTATCTTTAATGCGAGTCTCTCATCAAGTGCGTATTTTACCCCCATCGAAATACAAGTGACGACATTGAATTGAACCTTTATTGTAGCAATCGGTTAATAAACATAAACATCCCCTAATATGGCTATTGCTCAAACTGTCAACTTCCAGATTGCGCGTTCCCTGCGTATTTTATATTATGTACGGGCCGCGTTCAACATCATATGGGTAACGTTGATATCCATTTATGCTTACTCATCTCCGGAGATCACGGCTGCATTACTGATCATCTACCCCATTTGGGACGTCGTCGGTACAATTGCCGATATCCTGATTAACCGGGGCACCGGCTCTCTCACACCACAATATGTGAACCTGGCGATGAGTTCTATTGCAGCAATCGCCGTAGGATTTGCCATCCAGAACGGCGTTCCGCAAGCGCTCATCGTGTTCGGCATATGGGCGATGATAGCCGGCATTATCCAGCTTATAATGGGCCTTCAAAGGCAGAAGGCCTTAGGCGGACAATGGCCGATCATTATCAGTGGCGGACAATCTACTATCGGCGGACTTTCCTTCATCGTCCTGTCTAACTCTCCATTGGGCGTTGCAAGTCTGGCCGGGTATTCCGCCTTTGGTGCATTTTACTTCATACTGGCAGCTATTACGATCACCAAGCGATTAAGGAAAGGTTACTGATTATCTGCTCCGGTGGATAATGTATCCCCTGTCTTCTTTTGTGAACCCCACTTTGGGATAATAGCTCATGGCAGTAGGAACGGAGAGCAGTAAGATCATAGATTGCTCTCCGATCTTTTCCCTGGTAATTTCAATCAGTTTTTTGCCGATTCCCCATTTCTGATGATCCGGACTGACAGCCAGATCAGCAAGGTAGCTGGACCACACCCAGTCCGTGATAGTACGTGACACCCCGGCTAGTTTGTCTCCATCCCAGGCAGTTACTATCAGGTTTGAATTTTCGAACATCTTTTTTATCCTTTCAGGATCATCTGTCGGTCTTGGGAGGCCCGCGTTATTGTAAAGCTCTATTACCTGTTCAGGCGTAGGCATTACATCGGAGCTGTAGGTAATTTCCATGTATCAGCGTTTAAACATGTGGATAGATCGAAACAATGTCGTTCGCCTGGTGCTACGCGTATAAAGACACATTACTTACGCATATTAAGCCAGGTGGCTTACGCACATAAAGATATACAGTAAAAAGCAACTAAATTATTCCGGCTCCAACGTATCTTGCACCACATGACTAACAGACACATTTCAATGGTCCGGCCAGAGGACATTCCTGCAATAGACTTTCTTGTCAACAGTGCATACAGAGGCGACAGCGCCCGTATAGGTTGGACACATGAAGCTGACCTGCTGAACGGCTCGCGTGTAGACGCTGATATTATAGCTCAATTAGTAGCAGATCCGAACATCACATTGTTGAAATACACAGAAGACGGTCAGATCATCGGTTGTGTGTGTCTCGAAAAACGAGAAGATCATGTCTATCTCGGCATGCTAACTGTTAACCCTTCCCTTCAGGCCAAAGGTATCGGCAAAGCCCTGCTGGAGGCTGCTGAAAGTTATGCGCCTGTACTTGGTTGTAATACCATCGAAATGACCGTTATTACTGTCAGGGAAGAACTGATAGCCTGGTACATCCGCCGCGGTTACAGGAATACAGGTAAAATAAAAGACTTCCCTACAGGTGATACCAGATTTGGGATTCCGGTAACGCGATTGGAATTTGTGGTATTGGAGAAACAATTATGATAAGGTCGTGCTACGATAATTTAAGATATTTATCGGGATACATTTCAGGGAGCCAATCCGCCGGATTCTCACCGATCGTACGAGTGCTGCTATCCCCTTCCGCAGCCGCTTTTTTACGCCTCTCCTTTGCCATCAAAATAAGAAAGTCAACCGGGTCTATATAGTCATCGCCATCACCAAAAAAATTGGACACGTTTCTATTGTACCGATCCATTTTAATCCTTTCACGTTCTTTCTGTCTCATTCTTCTGAGATACCCCCGTTGTTTTCCTTTTATATAACAACGTCCTTTAACTTTTCTTCCTCTCATATAATTAATTTAAAACTTAAAAATCTGTTCTTATATTCCTACAACAAGCAAACCGGCAGGTTCCTCATTCGGCATACGAATAATACGTCCCTTTTCAGCTGCGTTATGTCCCTCTCTTTCAGGAATTTCAATTTCTGGCTTGTCGCCCACTAACGTAATACCACACGCATCTGATTTATCAAGGTAGTCAAATGCATGCAGGTACTTGTACAATTCAAGGTCTTCACGGCTTTTCTTTTTCATTCTAAAGAGGCCCCGCTTTGTTCTTGCCTTGTAACAGCGGCCTTCTATTCTTTTTCCTTTCATATAAAATATTTAAAGCGTCTATAATAAATCTATATTCCTTCATACCAGTCTGCAGGGTTCTCTCCATCCGGATTTATAGGACGTCGTGCAGCGAATTCATCTGCATTTTCACCGGTATCAATTACGCCGGTACTTTTAAAAAGATGACCCATATTTTCTTTTAACAGATAGTATGACAATAAAGGGTCATTCGCTACATGATCAAATACATACCCTAAAGGAACATACCTTTTCGTCTGATCAAATCTATTCAATGCCCTGATGGTAGCTTCTCTTCTTTTTAACGCCAGTAATGTTAAGTGAATCTCGTAACCCATATTATCCAGGTACTTCAGTATGCTAACTATTCCCGCCGTACTGCGTCCTATTTTAAGGATAACAATGTTATATTGATTAGTTGCAGACAATTCAGATAGCCCTTTCAGACTGAAAGGATTATCGTATTTAAATCCATATATAACATGATCTGACTCCTCCTGTAAAAAAGATGCACCGCATTCATATTCAAACTCTGGAAATTTCCGTTTTGCCAGATCGCAGTCTAATATAATGGCATGCTTCTTCTCTGCTATTGAACTTGCTATTGTAGACTTTCCGGATGCCGGCGGACCAATCAGAATATAAGCTTTTCTTTCCTTTTTTATACCCGACTTAGGCAAGGAGCCTCCAATACCGAGTATTGTTTCATCCTCCTTGTTTGTTTTACTCAGTGTAAATAATTCATGAATGACCTGCTTCCGAAGTTTCCTTCTATCCATATCATTTACGCAACCTCTGTCACGATACTTTGTACTGACTAGCGTATTTTCTGCCTCTTTGAAATCGATAAGTATCTTTTCATTAGTAACAATTTTCCTGATAGTTTCTGACGGGACCTTGTGGTCAACCTGAAGAACCGTTACAAGAAAATGCTCAACTAAATCATCATCCCGAAGAAGACGAGAGAAGTTTAAACCCATAATGTTCTGGTGTATTTGGTAACAAACTATATTTCTATCACATGACACTCTAAATTACTGATATTTCCGAATACAAAAAAAATTTCATACTCAATTTATTCAACATTTATCAAAGTTATAAATTGAGAATAAAGATGATCCCTCATCTATAACACTGGCCTGATTTTTTCGGCATGTTTTCTTAAAATGCCTTATGCAAACCATCCTCGTACTTACAGATTTTTCCGACGTTGCCCTACGCGCTGCTCATTACGCCATACACCTGGCCGGACAGCTGCATTGCAACCGCATCCTTTTGTTCAACGCATTTCAAAGCCTTGAACCTGTCGCAAATATGCCTGTCACTCCCGAGATGCCTGTTGTACAAGCCAATCCGGATGAACTGTATAAAGAGAGTACAACACAGCTGGAGAATCTCCGCAGAACGCTGCAGCCATCGGCTCCCGACGTCACTATTGATACATTGTCGGAAGATGATATCCTGGAAGAAGCTGTTAAAAAACTGATCAGTAAAGAACAGATTGATCTTGTAGTGGCGGGGCTTTCAGACAAATCTAACATTGAAAAATTCCTGGTGGGCAGTCATAGTGTACGCGTGATGGAGACCTCAGACTATCCCCTGGTAATTGTCCCGGAAGACGCAAAAGTAACAGCGCTTGAAAAAGTACTGCTGGCTGTGGATTTTGATATACTACGACGTGGGCATTCATTACCCCGGCTGGTTGAAATACTCAACAGTTTACAAGCCGAACTGTACGTTGTTAATGTTGCCAAAGATGAGGATTATTCTTCCCAGACGAAAGAAGACATCAGCCATCTTCATGGCTTGCTCGACAAATACAAAGCTTCCTTCCATTATGTAGAAGACAGCAACGTCGTTGAGGGTGTCAACGAGTTTGCTGCCCAACACAATATTTCACTGATCATCGCTATCCACGAAAAGAAAGGTTTCCTGGCCACCTTATTCGGGAAGAGCGTATCGAAGCAATTAGCATGGAAGAGTGATGTGCCGCTGCTCATCATTCCTGCTTAAGCCTCAGATAACTGCTAGTCGTGCCGTGCCCTTCACAGCTTCATAACGCTTCCAGGCATAATAAGGCACGAACATGATCAGTAATGCTACTATCGGTGCAATCAGCTCTCCGGTAGGGTCCCCTACGGCTAAACGGGAACAGAATGCCCCTATAAAATTGATGGCGAAACCGGCATATGCCCATTCCCTGATAGTTTGAAACTTAGGCTGCAGAATAGCAAGTGCGCCCAGTAATTTGGCAATGCCGAAAATGGTCAGTGTATATTCAGGATATCCCAGGTGTTTTATAACAGCCACGCCTGTTGCTTCGTGCGTAATGCCTCCTATGCTATCCATCAGCATCAACAACGCGAAAATGCTTGTCGATACCCAATAAAAAATGCTGATCTTGTTTGTTTTCATAATTGTGTGTTTTATGATACAAACATATCAGCATTTTTTGAGAGATGTGATGTGTGATCCCGACAGTCTAAGGGGGTATTCAGGACATGCCCGACCGTCCCTAATTTTTAGTAAATACTGCTACAATATTGAAGCCGTCGATCCACCGGGAGAACAACTTAACAAATACCTTATAGACAGGACTGGGGATCAGCGACATAAGCGCACCCAATACAGGCTTTGTTCCCTTGTAGTAATTTTTCTGTGCGAGGTACCACTGCTTTGCAAAACTCTTTGTATTGCTCAGCGGCTCTACTATAATATCCTGCGGAGTAACGTCATAGAACTTCTGCAATTCCGTAAATGCCCTTCTGTTCCATAAGCCGGCATGATGCGGAGGCAGGTTCAACGTATGCCACTTGTCTTGCTTAAATAAATAAGGATTATTGTTAGGCACCCCGATGATCAGTTTCCCGCCTTTTTTCAAAGCTTTGATACTCGCATCCAGGAAGCTCTTCACGTTATATATATGCTCCAGTACCTGAAAGCAGCAAACCACATCATATTCTCCCGGATGCGCCTCTGCATGGTCCTCGATCATTTCATTGTAGATACGCAGCCCTTTCTTTTCGCCCTTTGCAATAGCATCCAGGTTCAGTTCCAGACCGATGGCATTCAGACTTGCCTTCCTCATCTGCTCCAGGAAAAAACCATCTCCGGAACCGATCTCCAGCACTTTCGCCCCATGATTTATCTGGCTGATCGCATATTTATGTTCCCACTTATCGGCAGGATAATAGCCTTCATTACCTTTGTTCAGGTCCGCATAGAACTGACCGTCTCCCAGTATCCCCTCCGGGTAATAGAACCTGTAGCCGGTATCACTACATTCGTAAAGTTCTACAGCAGGTACTCCCTTGAAAAAACGACGGGTATCTACCTTCAGGTCTTTCTCGTAGATCTTTACGATCGACTCTGTAGGAAAGGTTGTGATCAGTTCGACACGGTTACCACCAGTAACAGGACTTCTCATAGTTAGTTTTTTATAACACAGTAAACTTTTCAAGGTAACAAAAAACATTTAATATTTTATCTAAATGCCAATCATTACTTAATCCTGTTATAAAAATACAGTGTTAACTGCTTAAAGCCCCTGACAGCTTTCGTGAGCGCCGTTTCAATATCAGGGCGCAGATAAGGGAAACGACTGTGCCCAATGGCAATATTTCAGCATATGTCAACAAAACAACGAAAAGCGGAGACTTGTACCAGTTACTGTACATCGCCATTTCTTTCGCTTTGGCGGCCAGTTCTGCTTCGCTGGCCCCCTTTTCCCGGGCTACGGTCAGGGTATGGGTCGTGTATTTATCCATAAAGTCCGGAATGAACAGATAGTATTCGATCAGCCAGGCCACCACATAACAGGTAGATGCTATCAGCGCTATAAAGAACCCGATCTTAAAAGCCTTTCCAAAACTGATCAAGCCGCCATTATACTTGTCCCGGTAATTCTTAACACCTACAAAAATAAAGGAGAAAGCGATCAGCATACTGGTATACCCAAGTATCTCGCTTGCCCTGAAATCGGGATCATTATAACAGGAGATCGTGGCAAATAACATCATAGCAGTGACGATCGATCCTGCGATCAATCCGAAAATAAGAATGTTCTTTTTCATCTGAAGTAGGTTTTAGTGTGGAGACAAAAGTGTCGGAAACCTTCTGTTCCTCATTCATACTTAAGGGTGATTTTTATAAAAAACGGATTTTCACCCAAAAGGTTGATTTCCTTACCTGATGATATTCAACTTCTTAGCTTTATCTACCGCCTGCGTCCTTCTTTCAACATCCATTTTGGAGAAAAGTCTCAGGGAATGTGTCTTGATAGTATTCAGTGACAGGAACAACCTGTCGGCGATCTCCTGGTTACTCAGTCCATCGGCCATTAATTGCAGTACTTCCAGCTCCCTTTTGCTCAGATTCAGTTTCTCCAGTTCATTCAGATCTGGTACAGGACCGGCACTCTTTTCGACCATGACCTCTTTTTCAATGACCACCGTTTCAATTCTGGGGCGGGATAACTTTAACGCCAGCCATATGCCCAGACCGGTAAAGATCAGGGCAATAAAGCCGATATATATTTCAAAGGCATGATCAATAATAATGAAACGCAGTTCAAGCCATTTCAATAAAAACAGTAACAGCGCCAGGGAGATGCCGTACAGAATGGTCTGCTTATTCCTGGTAATAAACTTTAGCACCATCGCTCTTCTTTTAGGTCTTACGATCAAAAATAAGACATTTCCCGCCTGCCTCCCATTCCGTATTATTTAGTAAATTGATCTGCACAGGATTGGAAAAGCCATTATTAAAAAGACAGGAACATGAAAAGCATCAGCAGGATATATCTGACATTATTACTATTCACAACAGCTACTCCCATTTTCGCCCAGTCGGGTCTTCAGCGTTTTGATGACAGAACGCTGGAATACCTGGAGGCTCATCGTACACCGGGACAGACGAAAGCCTGGCTGTTCATTTCCAACACGAACGACTATGTGAATGTGGCCATTCCTGCCGGCCTGCTGGTAGCGGGGATCATCGACAACAATCCTGATATGCGGCAGAATGCCCTGTACGTAGCCAGCAGCACTGCTACGACCTTTCTGCTGAACACACTTATCAAGAAACTGGTCAAACGGCCCCGCCCCTTCATCTCCAATGTTCATCTTACCGCTGTCTATCAGCCATCGTCAACCTCCTTTCCTTCCGGACATACCTCTTCTGCATTCAGTTCAGCAACTGCATTGGTACGGGCTTATCCGAAGTGGTATGTTATTGCACCTGCCTTCTTATGGTCGGGGGCTGTTGGTTATTCGCGGATGTACCTGGGCGTACACTACCCGTCCGACGTTACAGCAGGGGCGCTGTTGGGCGTGGGTACGGCTTTCGGGATGGGCTTTATCAGGCCATGATGAACAGCCATACGTTGATACCTAACAAGAAAAAATCTATATCCGTTGGCCCTCCCACCGCATTCCCGGACCGGATAGCATGATAATTCGGATTATCATGCACCAATAATAAACCAGCACAGTATAGTTAATCATCCTGCGATGCTCGAATAGGCTTTCTGTCGGCATACTATCGGCTTGCTATAAGGGTACCTAAAGGGTACTAAAAGGGTATCTATATATCTAAATCGATATTGAAGTGACCTTTAGATAACCTTTTTATGCTAATTTAGTATAGTTATATGTACCTTAGAGGTACGAGATATTAAACGTGTATCTATAACCTCAAAAAACCTTTTATGGCCATTGTTAAAGACAATATCCTCATGCAGCTTGTACGGGGCACCCTCGGCAAGCAGATCACGATCTACGAACGGAATGGGCAGATCATTATGGCGAAGAAACGCGGCCCATCAAAGAAAAAGCCTACACAAAAGCAGTTGGAAGCCAGGCATAAGATGACCATTGCTTCGATGCGTGCGCATATAATGCTGGAAGATCCGCAGATAAAGGCTTACTACCAGTCGCTGGCAGGACCGGGACAAAATGCCTATAATATGGCTGTGAAGGATGCTTACCGCAGTCCTGAAGTCCAAAACATCCGGTTAGAAGATGAGGAGGTAATAGTGACTGCCAAAGACGAGTTCCGGGTAGCAGCAGTGGAGGTAAAAGTAATAGACGCCGACGGCGTTGTTACCGGGAGCGGGCGGGCAGTTTTAGGCCGGAATGGAGTAGATTGGTATTATAAAGCCACTGCGCTGCCTGCCGGCGGTAGGGTCATTGTGGTAGTGAAAGATCTGCCGGGAAATCCAACGGTGAAGGAATTGCTGCTTACATAAAAACGTCTTTACCATTTACGAATGGCACTTCTGATCGGGAAGCTCCGCCTGCGTATTTTAGCATCTTCAATTCTCCGGCGCGGATTATTTTGACATGTATCTTTCCCATGTTAAAGTGGGTAGGCGTAGCTGCGTCTAAAATGTCCCATCTTCCCCCCTATTATGTCGCTTTCACGACCCGGGCAACCAAAAGGTTTCACATATTTTTGCAACCATAAGGTTCCATGTGATGTGAAATGCAATAACAGAGGCTGAAGTAAAACCTGCAACCTGAAACTTTTATGTATATGGTAGAAGTATTCAAAACCAATGTTAAAAGCCGGGAACAAGCCAACATGTTCCTAACGCAGATGCGCAAGACCTATGCAACCTATAAGGCAAATTTCGACCTGGAAGATTGTGACAGGATACTACGTGTGGAGTGTATGTCCGGGACAATTAATCCATCGGCAGTGATCCAGTTACTGAAAAGAAACGGGTTCGAGGGAGAAGTGCTGGCGGATGAAGTAATAACACCTGATTTTTAAATCTTAAAATCTATAAACCCACTTACAATGGCGACACAAATTTTCGTGAATTTACCGGTTAAAGACCTCGAAAAAACAAAGGCATTCTTCAGCGCAATGGGATTTTCATTCAATGAACAATTCACTGACGAAAAAGCTGCCTGCCTTATTATCGGAGAGAACATCTTTGCCATGTTACTGATGGAAGATTTCTTCAGATCATTCATTAAAAAGGACATCGCGGATGCTTCAAAATTTGCGGAAGTGATCAACGCATTCTCTGTTGAAACCAAAGAAAGAGTCAATGAACTGGTAGATAAGGCATTGGCAGCAGGCGCCGTGGCTTATAGCGAACCACAGGATTATGGATGGATGTATTCACGCGCGTTCCAGGACCTGGACGGACATCTCTGGGAGGTTGTATTCACTGATATGAGCGCTTTTCCGGCAACAGAAGGATAACCGGCTCACTGAAGGCAACTTAAAATCATCCTGAAATGAGAAGAGATACCTTTCAGGCAATAGCCGATCCTACCCGCAGGGAAATCCTGAACATGTTAGCCGGCAAACCGCTTAACATCAATATGGTGGCAGCCCGGTTTAATGTAAGCCGGACTGCTGTCTACAAACATCTGAAAATATTAGTGGAATGCGGGCTTATAGAGATCCGGCAATGCGGACGGCTACGGTATTGCGAAGCCCGTCCTGAAAAACTGACTGAAATTACAGACTGGTTGGAAAAGTACCGTCGCTTATGGACAGACAAACTGGATAAACTCGAAGGGTATCTCAACGAAAAGTCAGCAAAAAATAAACCCTCATAAATATCTCCTTCCGCCAAATGCGACACCGGAGCCGGCTGCATGTTACTGATAATATGTTTCCGCTCCGGTTAGTTGCTTTTTATCTGTAATCCCGTATTAGGTGTAAATCCCAACATAGACTGCATGACCCTCCCGATATTTTTAGCCCGTGCCTTTGCGTTATCAGCTACCTCTCCCGCAAACAATGTATCTACAGTACTATTGAAGAGCAACAACCACTGACTAAAATGACTCGGATCTATTGGCAAAGAAAAGTGTTTCGTCATAGGATCTCCCTTATACTTTCCGGAATACAATAACATCATACTCCAGAAATTACACATGATCTGCAGATGTGGCCCCCAGTCGCCGGGAATAGCCTTCTCAAATACAGGCCCCAGTAACTCATCAGCCCTAACCTTGTCATAAAAAGTATGCACGAGCAGTGTTATATCTTCTTCCGTCCGGATATCCGCCAATGGCGGTAATTCTGTATCTGCCATGATTGTTAATACTTGTCGTTACTTAAAACAGCAATATCCTGTCAACATCGCCTCTTTAACAATATCAAAGTTAGGGGCTTTTTGATAATTAAAAGACTTTTTTATCTTTTAATTTAAAAACGCCTATATTTGCTATAATTAAACTGAAAGGATGTTTTCGAAAACTTGTGAATACGCCATCCGGGCAATGATATTTATTTCTCAGAAGTCGAAAGACGGCAGTAAAATAGGTATCAAGGATATTGCTAAAGGAATAGACTCTCCCGAACACTTCATCGCAAAGATCTTACAGGAGCTTAGCAGGAAAGGTGTCGTGCAGTCCCTGAAAGGTCCGACCGGCGGCTTCTATCTCGATAACAGCGGAAGAAAAACATCTCTCGCTACCATCGTAAAAGCGGTTGACGGCGACAGTATCTTCTCGGGTTGCGGCCTCGGATTGAAGCAATGTTCCGACAAGTATCCCTGCCCTCTTCATCATGAGTTTACCAACATAAGAAGAGACATCACCAACATGCTGACTAAAACCAAAGTTGGCGATCTCCAGGAAGAGCTGGATAAAAAATTGACATTCCTCCGCAGAGACTAAAATTTTTTGAAATAATAAAAGACAAAAAGGTATTAAATAGATTAAGTAAGAATTATAATCACAGATAAAATTTAGTTACAATAAATCCATTTAAGATGAATACTATTAAAACACTGGACGTACCCTCGCTTCAACAGGCTATAAAACATAAGACCGTTATCCAGACATTTGATGATCTCCTTCCAGGCGAGGCTTTTATCATACACAACGATCATGATCCTAAGCCGCTTTATCATGAATTGATGAGAAAAAAAGGGGACATTTTCACCTTTGATTACCTGGAAAACGGTCCTGCAATATGGCGTGTGCTGGTGAAAAAGAAGCCTCTGCCAACAGATGAAAACATTTAAACATACCATCCTGACACATATCCATCCTTAAAATAAACATCCCGTTTTCCTGAGACTGTACAACCGGAACAAAACTGTCCTGGTGATCCTTCTATACGGTCTATACCAACTATAACATATAACCATGACTACTAGAAAACTATGGCTTGCACTGGCCCTGGTAATGGCCAGCTCATTTGCCGTGCTCATATTCTTCGGCAATGACATATACAGAAAAGCTCCTCCGATACCCACAAAAGTAATAAGCGAAACCGGCGAGGTATTGTTCAGCGGACAAGACATCAAAGACGGGCAGAACGTCTGGCAGTCTATCGGCGGACAAACAGTAGGCAGCATCTGGGGGCACGGTGCATACATTGCT
The DNA here is from genome assembly GCF_003182155.1 of Chitinophaga sp. S165. GTDB lineage: Bacteria > Bacteroidota > Bacteroidia > Chitinophagales > Chitinophagaceae > Chitinophaga. The sequence continues at coordinate 102,049 of NZ_QGTG01000003.1, read as the reverse complement.
CCCGACTGGACGGCCGACTATCTGCACCGCGAATCGCTCGCTATGCTGGACGCACTTGCAGAAAAAGACGGCAAGGTATATAGCAAGTTATCTGCTGAAGAACAACTTATCTACAAAGAGAGAATGAAACAGGACCTGCGGGTCAATACTTTCAATGCCGAACAGAATACCATCACGTATTCAGTTAGCAGAGCCAAAGTATTTCATGAAATGGCGGCCTATTACACAAAGCTTTTCATGAATGACCCCTCTTTTAGTGTACTCCGGAATCAGTATGCTATACCGGAAGGCACTATTAAAGATCCGGAGCGTATGCGCCTGATGGCCGCCTTCTTTGCGTGGAGCACCTGGGTATGTATCAGTGAACGGCCTGACGGTACGCACGTGACCTATACGAATAACTGGCCGGGCGATGAACTTGTAGGCAATGTTCCTTCTGCATCACTTCATCTGTGGTCGGGCTTCAGCGTATTGTTGTTGTTGGGATGTATTGCGCTGCTGGTATTATACCATGTGCGCAATAAAGAAGATGAACATGTCGACCTGCCTGCTACTGACCCGTTGAGGAACATGCAGCCAACGCCTTCTATGAAAGCGGTCCTGAAATATATCTGGGTGGTGAGTATCCTCATCCTGGTGCAGATGCTGGCGGGTATTATTACCGCACACTATGGTGTGGAAGGACAAGGGTTTTACGGCATCCCGCTCGATAAATTCCTGCCGCAATCTATCTCCCGCAGCTGGCACGTACAACTGGCCATCTTCTGGATCGCTACCTCATGGCTGGCTACCGGTCTTTATATGGGGCCTGCTATATCTGGCTACGAGCCTCGTTTTCAGAAGCTGGGGGTGAATGTACTTTTCATTGCGCTCATTATTGTAGTAGGTGGCTCGTTGACGGGGCAATGGTTAGGTGTCATGCAGAAACTTGGATTGGTAGACAACTTCCTCTGGGGGCATCAGGGATACGAGTATATAGAGCTGGGAAGGATCTGGCAGATATTATTGTTAGTAGGACTGGTACTCTGGCTAGTGCTGATGTTACGCGCATTATGTCCGGCGTTAAAGAAGAAAGATGAAAGCCGTCACCTGCTGACGCTATTCGTGATCGCGTCTGTCGCCATTGCTGTATTCTATGCGGCGGGCCTGATGTATGGCAGACAAACGCACCTGGCTATTGCCGAATACTGGCGCTGGTGGGTAGTGCATCTGTGGGTGGAAGGTTTCTTCGAGGTATTTGCTACTGTGGTATCTGCATTCCTGTTTTGCAGGCTGGGATTGCTACGCATGCAGTCAGCAACCATTGGCGTACTTTTCTCTACCATCGTCTTCCTTGCGGGTGGTATCCTGGGTACGTTCCATCACATTTATTTCAGTGCCACACCTGTTGCAGTGCTGGCGTTGGGCGCTACATTCAGCGCATTGGAAATAGTACCGTTGGTGCTGATAGGATATGAAGCATATCATAACTATACGCTCAGCAAATCCACTCCATGGATCAAAGCGTACAAGTGGCCTATCTACTGTTTCATCGCCATCTGTTTCTGGAATTTCCTGGGTGCGGGCATCTTTGGTTTTGCGATCAATCCACCGATCGCATTGTACTACATACAGGGCCTTAATACGACAGCAGTACATGGGCATACCGCATTGTTCGGCGTATATGGCATATTGGGTATAGGGCTGATGTTGTTTGTGCTGCGTGGCTTATATCCTAATCATCACTGGAATGAAAGATTAATTGGCCGCGCATTCTGGCTGATCAATATAGGGTTGCTGGTAATGGTAACTGTCAGCATGTTACCGATAGGCGTTATGCAGGGTATGGCTTCCATTCAGCATGGATACTGGTATGCACGTTCCGCTGAATTCATGCACACCGACACGATGCAGTTCTTACGCTGGTTGCGCGTACCAGGCGATATCCTGCTGGCGACAGGAGAATTATTGCTCGTAGTATTTATTATCGGATTGAAGACAGGATGGTCATTGAAGGATAAGCGATAAAACGACCACTCAATAACAATAGGAACCGGGCAACAAATTTATTGTTGTCCGGTTGCCTGTTCGCTTACTTTAGTATTTTCAACGGCAGCTTTTTCAGAAAGTGTTTCAGCACCAATTGTATACTCGTATACTTTTTGTTGTTTACACTCTATAAAACCGGTTTTGGTATAGAAGGCCTGTGCGCCTTCCCTGATCACATTCGTACGTACACGCAATTTGTCGATGTTCCTTTCGGCAGACCATTTCTTTGCTTTTTCAATTAATAGTCTTCCGATACCTTTTCCGTGTGCATTGCGTGCAACGACCAGCCCTCCGATCTCACAAAAAGGACCACATTCAAGACGGATGGTATAGAGCACATGGATCCATCCGACAACGGTTTCACCGCTGACCGCAACATAGGCTACATCGCAAATACTTTTATCAATCGCCTGAATGTATGAGATTGTGTCTTTAACTGTTGAGGGGTATCCTAATTCGGCTGATAAAGCGGCTACCTGCGCCGCGTCTTTCACTGATACATGCCTTACATAAATCGCACCGTTCATTTACTGCTTATTTACATTAATCGAATTCCAAATATAATTGGATGGAATAAAAGTAAACATTTTCATGCTTGGCATGGCATATTTATTGGGATATTTGTAATTAAAAAAAGTGCTATGGACGACACACATGATATTAAAATTATTCCTGTTGACTACAACTCAAATGAGATGCCGGATGCAGTAAAAAGGTATCAACCCATCCTGCTAAATGACGGAAATGAATATTGTTGTTTGCTGGGAGAAATTCCTGAGTACGGCATTTATGGCTGTGGCGACAGTCCGGAAGAGGCAATCATGCACTGGAACCAGAAGTATCTGCAGAAAACTGTTGAAGGAGCCCTGTTTTCAACCAAACGACCTGTACTTGGAGATCACACCACCAATGAATTAGTAAAGGCCTATTTCTACAGCAGCATGTCCCATTAATGCAACATCCCGTAGAAAATTATGTATCTTGGCATAAAGGAAACCTTATATATGTCAACATTAGCCGCACTAAAACAATTATACAATCGCGATCTGAACAAGTTAAAGGAGGAAATATCTTTATATCAACATGAGCCTGCTCTATGGCTTACCGATGTAAATATTACTAACCCGGCCGGCAATTTATGTTTACATCTGGTGGGAAATTTAAATACGTTCATCGGTGTACATTTAGGTAACACGGATTATATCCGCAAACGGGACCTTGAATTTTCTCTAAGAGATGTTCCCCGTACAGAACTGTTGCAAAAAGTAGATGATACTATAAGGGTTGTTGAAAGTACATTGGACAGTCTTTCTGAAGACAAGTTAATGGAAGAATATCCTATTACAGTTTTTGACACCAGAACAACGAAAGCTTATATGTTGATCCATCTTGCCACACACCTCGGATACCATCTGGGACAAATTAACTATCACAGGCGCCTGCTGGATAAGACCGCATAGTTTTACCGCTTGCCATAAGTATGTTTCAGGCTTACCAGAAAGTAGCTGATCTATAAAACTCACCAGGTGTTTTACCGGTGAATGATTTGAAGTCTTTTATAAAATGCGCCTGGTCAAAATATCCGGCTTCATATGCGAGAGACGTCAATGTAGTATTGTCTGCCCGTGTTATCAGGCCTCTTAATCGTACGATAGAAGCGAACTGCTTGGGAGAAGCTCCTGTTGTTTTCCTGAACCGTTTTTCAAAGGCGTCCTGGCTGATATGCAGATCATCCAGCAACGACTTTATACGCAAGTTACCAACCGCGTGCCTGATATTGCGCACGGCCTCTTGTATCAGGAGATCGGGCTTTGCCTGCTTGCGGATCATCTTCAGTAGAAAATGTTGTATCAGATCAATACAGACCTGTTTACTTTCCGCAGCTGCCAGTTGTTCTGTGATGTCGTCGAGTTGCTGCCTGCGGATGAAATTATCAAGCGGTAGCGCTCCTCCGAACAATTCATGCATCGGTTCTTTAAAGAAAGCAGCAGCGCCGTCTTCTCTGAAAACGATCAGCAGGTTAGCTGTATTACCTGAATAGGTCAGCGACCGGGATGTCTTTCTAAGTCCGCCGAGAACAGCCGCCGGCAATATCCCCTGATCATTCTCCACCACCGTTCCCTTCAAACGGAAAGCCATGACAACAGCCGTATCCGGCAGGATCTGACTCTGCATGGCATGTTGGCTTTCAATGATCATGAAAGACCTGATGAATGGCTGTAGTGCTGCTACCGGTATGTACTGTTCAATATGCATGAAGGCAACGGGTATGCAACAAATATAATCCTTATTCCTGCTTATTCCATCCGGCGTAAAATGCGGTAGTCGACATAAAAAGTACCGAAAGGAATGATACACGCCAGTAGCACCTTCCAGGTGATCTCAGTGAACTTCCATTTGTACTCAATGCCAACACTCAGCGCATTGATCACGAAGATCACAAAGAAAAACCCATGTATCGGTCCCAGTAGTTTCACCAGGGACGGGTCGTTAGATGCGTATTTCATAGGCATTGCAATTCCAACTAATACCAATAAGGAAACTCCTTCCAGGAAACCGATCAGCCTTAAACGGCCTACTTTTGTACGAAGAAAACGTATCATGTCTAAAATGTTCTTAAATAAGGCCTGTGTGCCAGCGGCGAAAAAGGCCATGGTATAGCAATTAAAATGATTAACAGGCCAAGCGCGAACAACAATGTCATTATTCTGAACTTGCCCTGGTTAGTGACTGATCTTTTGGCGGAAGAAGAGCCGATAGTTATGACGATAACGGCAATGGACATCAGGATCACATGCAGTAGGCCGAAGAACAAGTAATCGAACTGTTTTATAGCTTCCTGGTAATTACCCCGGAAGTAAGCGATCAGCGGACTATTGAAATATAATACATATCCCAATGCGAGTTGTATATGCGCAATTGTAGCGGTTACGTGTCTGACTGTATTGTCAGCAAGTGTGAAAGAGCGTTTACTCCTCCATCCTCTGATACCCCGGTATATGGCATACAACAGGCTTAATACGACCATCCATCTGAAAAAGGAATGTAATAACAACAAGGAAAAATACATCGCTACTTATTGTACCGCAAAGCTCAGCTGAAACAGGAGAATCCGTTAGGACATAAAAAGTGTTCTTTAGGACATTTTGATCATTCTTCTGAACTCAGTCGGCGTCATTCCTTCATACCGTTTAAACAGCCGGGTGAAATAGGACTGATCTTCAAACCCCACCTGTATCGCCACTTCACTGATGGGAAAATCGGACTGGCTCAATAACACCTTTGCTTCCAGCACGATCGCCTCATCGATCCATTTCGTAGGCGCTTTCCGGGTGATCGTTCTCACCGATTTATTCAGGTGACTGGGTGAGATGTTCAACATAGCGGCATAGTCGCTCACCATATGCCTGTCCCTGATATGCTGAAACACAAGCTCCCGGAACCTGTTGGTAATACTTACTGCATTTGTTTGCGGGCTGACACTCGCCGGCTTGTATACTCTGTTCACTTCACACAACAATGCTATCAGGTAGGGTTGCAGAATATTCATGTGCTGCAATCCGCACTCCAGGTATTCTTCCAGGATGCGGTTAAAGAGATGCAATATGAACTGCGCCGTCGCCTTTCCAAGTACAATATGAGGGTTTCCCCATACTTTCAGGAACTCAAACTCTTTCAGTAATTCACTATTTCCGTATTTGCCCAACAGCATATCATCATGGAAATTGCAGAAATAGCCTTTGTTCTGATCATGTTCATCAAAAGAGAAAACCTGTCCGGCAGGTACGAACAACATCTCCCCTGCTCCGACGCGATATTGCTCACTACCGATCTTCATAGTGGCCGATCCTTCCGTAATGTACAGACAGGAATGTGTCAGGCTGCGGGAAGGAGGAACGGTCTGTTTAACATGCGGATACATGTCTTCCAGTCGGCACATCAGGAACTTATTGAGGTCGCCTTTTAGTAAAGCCTCTAATTCCCGTGAGGGCATAAACCGGGAGGTGAATGCCCGGGCGTCGTATACCTTGATCTCGTTCATATGAGGGGCAGACGAATGAGGCGGGGAAATATTGTCAGGGATTTGTTATTTATACAAACGTCCAAAAGGGAATACCTTATTTTGCACCCAATAGCTATACCCATGGAAGCGATCATATTTTGCGGACTCCAGGCTACCGGCAAAACTGGATTCTATAAAGAACATTTCTTACAAACCCATGTCAGAATTTCTCTGGACCTGCTGAAAAGCAGATACCGGGAAGATTTGTTTCTCGGCGCGTGCATCAAAGGTACTCAGCCATTTGTAGTCGATAACACAAATCCAACAGTGGCAGACAGAGAGAAATATATTCAACTCGCCAAACAACATAAGTTCAAGGTGACCGGCTATTATTTTCAATCTAAACTTGAAGATGCACTGGAAAGGAATAGCCTGCGCACCGGTAAAGCACTGGTGCCTAAAGTAGGCGTCTTAAGTACATATAAGCGGCTGGAAATTCCGCAGCTTATTGAGGGCTTTGATGAACTTCACTATGTAGAGTTAGGTGATAATGGTTTTACAATAAAGGAATGGAATCATGAAATTTGATGAATTAGACAGCAGGATGCGGGTATATGAAACGGCGCACGACAAGACCGTTCTTCCCGGCATGTACATGGTAGCCCGTATTGATGGCAGAGGATTTACGAAACTGACAAAAGAGGTACATCCTTTCGAAGCGCCCTTCGACCCAATATTCAGGGACTATATGGTAGAAACCGTCAAACACCTGATGAACAGCGGTTTTAATGTCGTATACGGTTATACAGAGAGCGATGAAATCTCCTTGTTATTCCACCTGGAAGAAAAAGCATTTGCCCGTAAGCACAGAAAATACAATTCCATCCTGGCTGGAGAAGCCAGTGCAAAATTTTCGTTGCAACTAGGAAGTCTTGCAGCATTTGATTGCAGGATCTGTGAACTGCCTAACAAGCAGCTGGTGGCAGACTATTTCAGATGGCGGAATGAGGATGCACATAGAAATGCACTCAATGCACACTGCTATTGGCAATTGAGAAAAGATAATCATACCCGGCTGACAGCCACACAGAAGATCGAAAAGATGAGCACTGCAGATAAGAATGAACTGCTGTTCAGCTACAATATCAATTTCAATGAGTTGCCCACCTGGCAAAAAAGAGGAATAGGTTTCTATTGGGCAGAGATGGATAAAACAGGCTTTAATCCTAAAACGGGGGAACCTGTTATGGTTAAAAGAAAACAACTCTATGTAAATGAGGTACTCCCGATGAAAGACGAGTACAACCAATTTATACTCCAGCTGATAGATCAAAGCGAGCAATAACTTAGAAGGCCGTCTCTACATTGAGACGGCCTTCTTATATCTTAAAACTGTAACCGCAGCTTCTCTTCTGCCAGGTCCAGCTGTGAAAAAACCTTACGGACTATCTCTTCATTAAACTCCGCTTTTTTATTTATCTCTTCCAGCGCGGCACGTTGCTCGCGCAGCAGTTCGAAATAAACAGTTTTATAACGCTTGATAGCCTGATGGCGGTTCACATCCGTACCGTGCGACTCCGCATAACTATGCAAAAAGTTTTTTTCATTCACCAGACCTGATCGCAATTGCTGTAACAATACATTCTGCTCAACGTCCGTTTTATATAACCTGTCGAGTGCTTCTAAAGTCGTATACGCCAGTTTCTTTCTAACAAGGGTTTCCTGCTCAACTTCAGACAGCAAATAATCAGGTTCTTCCAGTTTCAGCTTGCGGATCAGTACCGGCAATGTAAGTCCCTGAAGCACCAGGGTTACCAGTATTACCACAAAAGTGATAAAGAGGATCATATTACGTTGCGGGAACGGGTGATCGCCGGCCATGAGCGGAATATGCAATGCCGCCGCCAGGGATACCACACCGCGCATACCTGCCCATCCGAATACAAGCGGCATGCGCCAGCCCGGATTATTATCCGCAGTTTTGATAAACCTGCTGATAAAAACAGTAAATATAGAGGCGCCCATTGTACTGAGGATACGGGCAATGATCACTACTACTGAAATGATCAATCCATACATGATCGCTTCTTTTAGCGAGCTGTCTCCCAGCTGGTGCACCACAACCGGCAGTTCAAGACCTATCAGCATAAATACGATGCTGTTCAGCACAAATCCGACCGTAGACCATACGTTGTTCCCCTGCAAACGGCTCAAGTGACTGAGCACAGAATGGCTCTTGCTGGACATGAACAGGCCTCCGCTTACCACCGCCAATACACCGGAGAAATGAAAGGCTTCAGCCGTGATGTACATGATATACGGAGCAATCAACGTTAATACAGTGTCCATACTCGGTGTTGTAGGCAACCAACGGTGGATGGCATAAAATACCAACCCGATGGCAATACCGATGGCAATACCCATTATGATCACTACAACAAAACTAAGGGCAGCTTCCCGAAAAGAGAACGTACCTGCTACGACAGCTGTCAATGCAAAACGGTATACAATGAGACTGGATGCATCATTTAACAGGCTTTCTCCTTCAATGATCGATCTAAGCCGTTTAGGCGCTTCGACATCTTTTAATACAGTAGAAGCAGAAACTGCGTCTGGCGGGGAGATAATGCCCCCGAGCAAAAAACCGAGTGCCAGCGTAAAGCCAGGAATGAGGTTACTGGATATTACCGCTATCACACAGGAAGTGAGCAGTACGATCCCAAAGGCGAAAGAACTTATTACTCTGCGCCATTTCCAGAACTCCTTCCAGGAAGTGTACCAGGCTGCCTCATAAAGCAAAGGTGGCAGGAAGATCAGGAAGATAAGCTCGGGATTGATAGAGATGGCCGGCAAGCCGGGGATGAAACTGATTCCCAGTCCGCCTACTACCAGCACAATAGGATAAGAGATCTTAATCCTTTGAGCCAGCATCACCAGCAGCAGAATAACAAGTATAAGGCCGATGTACAATACAAAAGTAGCATGCATAGGTACTAAAATAGTATAATCTGCGGGTATTAAAAATGGCTATTTTTGCAGGGCAACATTTAACAATGACGACATGGAAGATATTATAACATTTAATCCGTTACTACAAGCATACAATACACCATTTGATGTACCACCTTTCGGTAGTATAACATATACACACTACCTGCCGGCCTTTGAAGCGGCCATGGAGGAACATACTAAAAATATTAAGCTGATCACCGGTCTGCAAACGCCGCCATCTTTTGGAGATACGATCGAAGCACTTGAAAAGAGCGGCAAATTGCTTCGCAATGTCAGCACCGTGTTCTTTAATCTTACTTCCGCCAACACCTCTGCTGAACTTGAGGAGATCTCCCGGAAGATAGCGCCGCTGCTGGCAAAACATAGCGATGATATTAACCTTGACCCGGCATTATTTGCGCGGGTAAAAGCATTATATGAAAGGCAGGACGCACTTGAACTAACACAGGAACAGGCCAAATTGTTAGAAGAATTTTACAAAAGCTTCGTACGTAACGGGGCTAATCTCGATACGACCAAACAGGAACGCCTTCGTGAGATCAATAAAAATCTGTCTTTACTAACCGTTCGTTTTGGTCAAAACCTGCTGGCAGAGACGAACCATTATGAACTGCTGATCACAGACGAAAAAGATCTGTCAGGACTTCCTGCATCTCTTGTTGAAGCCGCTGCATTGTCTGCGAAAGAAGCCGGTAAAGAAGGCTGGCGTTTTACATTACACAATGCCAGCGTAATGCCTTTCCTGCAATATGCAGATCAAAGACATCTGCGTAAAGAGATCTACAATGCCTATATCAACCGTTGTAATCACGATGATGAACGGGACAATAAAGAGATCGTCACACAGCTGGCAGCGTTAAGAGCAGAGAAAGCCACATTATTGGGGTATGCATCTCATGCTCATTTTATACTGGAAGAAAACATGGCCAAAACGCCGGCCAGGGCTAATGAGCTGTTACAACAACTTTGGTCGGCAGCGTTGCCGGTGGCGAAAAACGAAGCAGCAGAAATGCAGGCCGTCATGAACAGGGAAGGTAAAGGCGAACAGCTGGAAGCCTGGGACTGGTTCTATTATGCGGATAAGGTGAGAAAAGAAAAATATAACTACGATGCCGAAGCCTTACGCCCCTATTTCAAACTGGACAATGTACGTGATGGGCTCTTTTTTACTGCGAATAAGCTGTATGGACTAACCTTCCATCCGCTGAAAGATATTCCGGTATACCATGAAGAAGTATCCGTTTATGAAGTAAAGGGAGGTAATGGTCAGCTAATAGGCTTGCTATACCTGGACTTTCATCCACGTAGCTCCAAACGTGGCGGTGCATGGATGACCTCTTACCGAAAACAGTCCATAAACAATAACGGACGCGTAGCTCCCATCATCTCAATCGTCTGTAACTTCTCCCGCCCTACCGACACACAGCCGGCATTGCTTACTCCGGACGAAGCAGAAACTTTCTTCCATGAAGCCGGTCATGCCTTACATGGGTTGCTGTCTGACGTAACATATGAAACGCTGTCCGGGACTTCAGTTCCCCGCGACTTCGTTGAACTGCCTTCACAGGTAATGGAGCATTGGGCCTTTGAACCGGAGGTATTGGAACAATATGCAAAGCATTACGAAACCGGTGAAGTCATACCAGCAGCTATGGTGGAAAAAATGAAGGCAGCGCTCAAGTTTAACCAGGGTTTTGCAACAGTGGAATATCTGGCCGCAGCCCTGCTGGATATGAGCTATCATACACTTGCCCCTGGTAAAACTATATCACCGTTGGCATTTGAGAAAGACGAAATGGAAAAGATCGGATTGATTTCCCAGATAGCACCAAGATATCGTAGTACCTACTTCCAGCATATTTTCGCCGGAGGCTATTCAGCCGGGTATTATAGTTATATCTGGTCGGAAGTACTGGACAGTGATGCCTTCGCGGCTTTCAGGGAAGCTGGTAATATCTTCGATACGGCAACAGCCAGCTCCTTCAGAAAGAATATCCTGGAAAAGGGAGGAACTGAAGAGCCAATGAAATTGTATGTAGCCTTCCGTAAAAGAGAACCGGATGTAAAGTACCTGCTGCAACACAGAGGTCTGGAATAAATTTGAAATAAGAGGCGGCGTTTGAAAAGCTGCCTCTTATTTTTTTAGTGCAGTATAGCTGGTAACGGCATAGTTAATCCTTATCAGCAAGCTGCTAAAAATGTAAATGGAGGAGGGTCGGAATGGCGATAATTAACAAGGTATCAAGGTTACATTCCTGATGACAATATCATATTTGCTTTATAAAGGTCGTCAAATTTCCTATGATAATTCACCTATCAAAACCGTTCTTATCATAATTTCTTACGAAGTTTCTCTTTGACAGTTTCAAACCATTCCTCTTTCAGTATGCTAAGAATGATGCTGCTTTTGCGGGTACCATCTGCATTAGCCGCACAATTCCGCAGGATACCTTCAATAGTACAACCAATGCTCTTCATCGCCGCAATACTTCTTTCATTCGTATGCGCAGCCCTGAATTCCACACGTTCCATCTGCATACGTTCAAAAGCATATTGTAACAGCAGGTACTTACAATGTTTGTTCAGTCCTGTACCTTGAAATGATTTGCCATACCAGGTATACCCCAGTTGTAACATTTTGTTGGACAACTGAATATCATAAAAGCGCGTACTACCTGCGTATTGTTGCTGCTGTTTATCGAATACAATAAACGGATATTCCTTCCCGGCATTCCTGGCTTCCACAGCAGCCCGGATATATTCGCGCATGCCACCGGGAGTATCAGGCGGTACAGAAGAGTATTTCCAGAGCTCCGGTTCCGTTTGCGCAAACGGAATAAGATATTCATCATCAGCTAATATGAGGGGGCGTAGTAGTACCCGCTCATCTTCCAATCTGACATTGTCTGAAAAATTAAATGGCGCCATTGTGACCTGGTTTTCAATTATGTGCTGCAAATATACTCATTCCGCCTACTCACCTATTTGGATTTCCGCCGGAAGCATGGTAACATTGTTTAAATTAACCCTATACTATGATACCCGAAGAACTAAGAGAGCGGCTATTCTCCAAGCGATCTGCCGACAGGCGAAGCGCCGCAAAACATATTGGAAAAGAGCAGATCACCAGCCTTTCAGAACCCCTGTTCACTGCCTACACAAAAGAAAAAAATGATAAAAGGACCTGGGAAACGCAGGTTGAGATGATCAAAGCCATAGGCAAACTCAATTACAAACCTGCTTTTACAGACATTGAAACAATTGTACAACGGAACCTGCCTCATGATACCATCACCATCTTTGCGGCCAGGGCATATGTGCAGTTAACAAGAACATCGCTGAATGATGGTAAGCCGGTATTACAGCTGCTTATTGCCGGTGGCCTGTCAGTAGCAACAGGCGCATTAATGGCCTTGAGCACAGACAGGATGGTACCTGATAAAGATGATTGCAAAGATATTATCAGGGCCTGTTGGGATATCAACCAACATCCGGACAGAATAGGACATGAATATGGACTGGGAGATCCGAGGAATTACCTGGCAGCTGCCTGTGCAGGTTGGGATATACAGATAACCGCCGGGTTTCTGCATCATTGTATTTCTACTGCGTTTCATACCAGTTTATCGGGCAAGCGGGTAGAAAATAAAGCCCTGTTAGATATATGTAAACGGTCTTTGAGTGGTAAGTATACTAAGCTGGATTAACTGATGAAAATATAAGTAAGGGCGTCTTTATGAAAACGCCCTTACTTACTTTATTCTTCCTCTACTATTATTAATCTCTCGTAGTTAATCGTAAAATCTGTTGTTTCATTATGCAACTCCGTTCCTGCTTTTGTAAATCTTTTGTTCACTTTTACCGTAGCAGGATCATTTTCGCGATCATAAGTGTAGACATTTGTAGTTGTGATCACAGAATCGTTAGCAACATATCTTGTAGATTGTGTGAGCACATTATTGGCAGACAAATAAGAAATGCCTCTTTCATAATTTAATAAGAAAAGTTCCTTCGGTGTGCCCAGGAAGCTTTTTCTATCGTCATATGTATAAGACGTTATAATAGTATCCTTACCTTCCTTCCCATTGAGCACCGAGAAAGAATAGGTCTTTGTGATATTTCCGTTAGCATCCCATATAAGGGTGTCTTTTTTATAGATCCCAAAGGGATATTCCAGTCCATAGGTTTGGTTCCTGCAATATATTGCTCTCAACCGGTTGTCATTGTCGTAAACAAGACTATCATATCTGACAGGTACAATAGTAAAGAAAATGACCTTCACCACTTTACTTGAATCGTTGTTGTCATATTTGTACATATATTTTACACTCGTTCCGGTAGTGGCTACTCCGGTATCAAGTTGCGTCAACCGTTCATTTTCATATTTAGCTTCACCATAAATAGAGAATAACTTGCCTGCCTCAATTTCAGAGACACTAAATCCGTTCGGCTTGTTAATGGCATTGTACCCAAGAAGGTTGAGGTATTGATATTGTCCGTTGGGGTCGGTCTTCATGCTTCCGAAAACCTTTAGCGTAGGCGGTGCCGGGTCCTTTTTACAGGCAACGAACAATACAGTCAGCACCAGGGTACTTAATAGGAGTTTTTTCATAGGTTTAGGTATATATTCTGTATTCTGATCAATTTCCCAGGTTAAACCATTTAAGGGAAAATCAATTATTGGCTTCCGTGCTTAATGAAGCACAAATATACAATAATCTTCATATAATACTATCTACACTTGATCATACGCGCATAAAAAAAGGCATTCGCTGCTATTGCGAATGCCCTTCTTTTTATAAATAATTGCTGTTTATGCCTTTGTAGCTCTGCTCTGTTTCCACAGAACAAAGATGCTACCTGCGATTGTTAACCACAACAGTATATTGGCGACGTATACCAGTTTCTGGCCGGTATAGTAAGACGCAGGTTCAAATTTGAATTCGATCGTATGTTCACCTGCTGGTACGGAAATACCACGCAGGATGTAGTTTACATTCGCATAAGCTGTTTCCTTGCCATCTATATAGGCATTCCAGCCTTCCGGATAATACACCTCACTCAATACGGCGAACTGGTTGCTTTTGGCGCTTGTAGCGTACTTAATCGCATCATTCTCATAGCTTACCAGTTTGATCGTAGCCGCAGAATCAAATGCCGGCTGATTTGTAATGGTCGCCTTGAATGCATTGTCCATGATCACCGTATCTTTCGGATTCAGGTGGTCCAGTGCTTTAATAGCTTCAATAGGCCCGTTTACGTACTGGATATTTTTGATGAACCAGGCAGCGCCTAATGCATCCGGGTTACGCTGTACTACCGGCATTGGTTGTTGCTGGTCCTGTGAACGGGTGATCACATAACGTGTATCCAGCATATTCAATAATCCCATGTTCAGACCCGCACCCTGCTTTGCGAACTGGTTTTCAATGATATCCTGGTACATACGTAGTTTAGCGGCATGGTACCCTCCTACTGAACGGTGATAGTATGAAGTGATGGCATCATTGAAAGGATCGCCGGTAGACAGGTTCAGTACCCTGTAATGCGGGTCCGTATCCTGCAGGATCTGCTGATCAGCGGGAGTGGGTGCGAAATTACCTGCCTGATAGCTTGACTCATCCTGGTAGTTTTCGCTATTGAGATATTTTTTGGCAACTGCAAGCAGGTCCGCCGTGTTTACGAATATGAAAACACCGAGGATCACTACCGGCTTTGCAATATTCTTCATAAAGCAATACAGACCGATGATGATCAGTACCCATATCCATAAAATATGGCCGATACCAGCTGCGAACATCGCCTTCCTGTCGGCCATCATCCCTTCCAGGATGCTATTAGCCACCGTGGAGTTTGCCTGTTGTGTGAAGCCATCCAGGATCTGCGTATCGTAACTGCCTCTATAATCGTTAAAGACGTATACAAGTCCGGCCAGTACGATCACACCACCGCTTACATACACGATGTTTTTGAAGTTCTTCTGCAGGAATTCTTTTGAATCCACTGCAAAGAAGATCCTGTCGAGTGCCAGTACCGCCAGCAATGGCAGTAATAACTGAGGGATGATCAGCGCCATGGAAGGGGCCCTGAACTTATTGTAAAGTGGTAAATGATCGAAAAGTATCTTATTAAATCCTGAGAAATAGCTACCCCATGCGATGAAGATCATCAGCACTGTTGCAGCTAAGATCCACCAGCGGGTTACGTTACCGGCAATATTGGTATTGCCATTTCCCGCCAGGACCACAAAGCCGATAACAGCGAGGAAACATATCAGTGCTCCGCTGTAGGGAGGACCGGCTGTGAAAGGAGCAACGCCACCCCAGTATTTAGGTAAGCTGGCTGCTACCTGGCTTCCCTGAGCCTCGGGAATATTCTGTTTAGCAAGCGCTGAAACCACTTTTGAATCAGGCCCCAGGTGCTCACCGGAACCACCGCCGAATGCATTCGGCATCATCAGTACAAAAGTCTCGCTCATACCCAGGCTGTAGGAGAACGCATAACTTTCGTCCAGTCCTTCGGTCTTCGTCTGTGTCAGTTTACCATCTTCAGAAAGGTCTACCGTTTTACCGCCACGCATTGTGTATTTTGAATACTCGTAGGTGGTCAGCAGGCTCTGTGAGTTATTACCAAACCCAATCAGTCCGGCGATCAATGCCAGGCCTAATGCGATGATCATATGTTTGAACTCTTTCTGCATCACCCACATAACGATATCCCCTACGGTCATAATACCCAGGGTAATGAGCAGGTAATAGGTTACCTGCGGGTGGCCTGAACCTATTTCCATTGTGGCAAACAATGCTGAAACAGCAAGCCCCAGAACGTACTTCTTCCTGTAGAGTAACACCAGCCCCGCTAACAATCCCGGCATATAAGCAATAGCGAGCATTTTAGTCTCATGCCCCACAGAAATGATAATAGGATCATAAGTAGCATAGGCGAATCCGAGACTCCCCAATATGGCAGCTATCACATTAACGCTGTACGCCATTCCCAGGATATAGAAGCATAAACAGGCCAGAAAGAAGTAGCCGGCAGGTTTAGGCAGATATAACTGCATAATACGGCCAAAATCAGGCAGGAAGGTCTTTGTATCCATCGTCACCTGGTAGTTAGGCATACCACTGAACAGATGGGTATTCCACAAAGGGAAATGTCCGTGCGCTGTCTTATAATTAAAAGCATCCTGCGCCATCCCTTTCCAATGCACGATATCGGTCTGCTGTAATACCTTGCCTTCCAGGGCCGGGCTACAATAGACCAGTGCAACAATCAAAAAGATGGAAATTGCAATTACGTGCGGGATGATCTTCTTCCAGGAAAAACTGTTCATAGATCTTTTGTTATTTACTATACTGTTACGGATGAATATTAACAGCCTCTAAATCAGAGGGCTGGAATTATTCGATTGCTTGGTTAAGATGATGTTTGTTACTGATACTATTATTTAAAATAATAATGGGAGGCAATTTAGGCTTAAATGTTAATCTTTCAAAGTGTTATAAAATAAGATATATTTAAAATGTAAGGAATGCGGTTATTTATTTGAGGAGGATCAGGATGTGAAGGATATCGGCATAAGGAAGGTTATGGGTGAAATGTAATATTTGCAGATTTATGTATTCTTTTTTTTATTAACCTCTCATTAACTAAATAAAAGAAAACGTTCAGTAATATTGTGTTATCCAATCATTATTTAGTTATGAGTTCCATTCGTTTGCCAGCACATGTTATGCATAGGTCAATACTAGAGGCCTATCACTTTTGGCGGCCCGTCATTGTTCTTCCTGAAAACTGGAAAAGGTCAGATGATCATTCCATATCCGGAGAATTGTTATCCGCTCATGAAGTTGAAAAGGAAACCGGTCAGACAGTTCAACAACAGCTGTTAAGTGATATGCTCACGGCCAATGTGGTTTTAGCTACCAAAATTGCAGAAGAGTTCCGGACGTTTTTCACCGATCTACGTACTGAACCGGACATCAAGCTGCGTATCAATTCTTTTTCTTCTTTTGAGCTCGCCTTTGTCGTAACGGACGTATTTTACCTTTCCAGATTTCTGGAAGATGCGCACAATGCCGCTTACGACTTAGAACGAACACACGAAAGTGATACATTTTCAATTTACATTCATTTGTTTCCCAAATCCAAAGGCTCTGATCTGTCCTATTTGGATAGTGATGGCTTTTCTATCTTTTATGAGCCTGATACAAAAAAAACAGCACTACCTGCATGCTCTCCACAATGAGCATGCCTGTGATTACCTGGACAGCAGCAATCTTTATCTCGATTGGGTAATTACTACTTCATTTTATGCAGCCCTCCATCATGTCAGCGCCGTGATCTTTCCTTTGAGGCATAAATTCAGAGGAGAAGCAAAAACAGTAAATGATATCGGAATGTATCGCGACCTGATAAAAAGCAAGGAAAATAAGCACGCAGTGATGACAAAACTTGTATTTAGTAATTGCCAGGGTATTGGTCATTCCTACAAAGCACTGTTGGAGCTTTCCTATGCTGCCCGATACGAACCAACCTTTCAAGCCTATCTCTATGCTGACAAAGCAAAGCGTTATCTAGCCGCCATCAAGGCTCATTGTGCTGATGCAAGCCAACAAAATGAAATGGCCGCCAACATACAGAATGATCGGCAACAAAAGGGGTATTAAATTACTCAGGTTTTATCCGCCGGAAGGCGTCTTTCACAATCTGTATTTGAGAAATGGTCATATGTTATCACTGTTAATGACACTATGTCTTTAGCTGATATTCATATCATCATTTCTCAATACTTTGCCTGCGGATACGGCTTAAAGTCTCAGGAGAAATACCCAGGTAAGAAGCAATCATTTGTTGAGGAAAACGCTGTATCAATTCCGGCTGGGTATTCACCAGCTCTTCATATCGCTCTCGTGCAGTATAAGCAATACTGCTATGTAAACGACGTTGTGTAGTTATGTAATAACGCTGATCAATTACCCGCATCATTGTTACAACTGCAGGTATAGTATCCAGTAAACGCTGGAAATCTTCATTCGTAATCAGTAGCAGATCAGTATCCTCCCAGGCATCAATGTTATAACGACTCGGGGTCAACATAAAAAAACTTTCGCGGTCTCCTATCCATGATTCTTCCAATCCCAGATGGATCACATATTCCGTCCCTTTTAAATCCACACTGTATTGCCGCATAGCGCCCTTCAGAATAAAGCCATAATACTTACATACATCTCCCTCCTGCAACAGATATTGCTTTCGCCTTAAACGCTTAAATGTAAATGCATCCATCACTAACTCAAACTCGGTATCGGTTAAAGTAGTTGAAGCATAAGTTTCAATATAAGACCGCAAAACCTCACTCATCCTTTAAAGGTAGGAATTTTCCAAAAAGCTGCTACCCTGTTGTTATCTACAGCATGTGTAAGTATAGGATCACCTAACATTGTTCGCTCGTGGGAATTATCTGCTGGCATACATTTGAAGATGGCTACCGTACATTCACTGAAAAATGTATTACGTATTTATACGCACATAAATCTACTTTAACAAGTAGGCTCCACAGCCATTTACATCACCTGAAAGGCCTTATCTGTACAGATTTAGCACTGTTTAGCTGCTACTATAAAATAGCTGTTATCACGCTTACCTGAAGCGCTTAATTTGTGGTGGGTTCCTTATCAGTTAATGCATTCATAAAAGCGATCAGCGCTTTCTTTTCTTTTGGTGTAAGCTGAAGCGGTATTGGAGATAATGTTTGGTTTAATACAGATAATCCGATACCATTCCCTCCTCCTTTATCATAAAAATCAACTACCTGCTCCATGTTTCTGAAAGCACCATTATGCATGTAAGGCGCTGTCACAGCGGCGTTACGTACTGTCGGTGTTTTGAATGCCGCCTTATAAAAATCTATAGGAAAAAATGCCAGCCTGCCGCTGTCCTCATCTGGCACAGGATGTGCAAGATCATCATTGGAAGGTGTGCCCAGCACTTCAAATTCAGTTCTGTTATAAAGTGGAGGTATTAAACCATTGAACAATGGTGCGAAATGACAGGTTGCACATTGTCCTTTTCCCATAAAGAGGTTTCCTCCCTGCTGCTGCTCGCCTGTCAATGCTTTCTTATTGCCGGCAATGTAATGATCAAAAGGTGAGTTGAAAGGCGTCAGCGTACGCAGATATGCCGCCAGCGATGCCTGTATCTGTGGCAGGGTAATACCGGCGTAAGTTGTCATCCTCCGCAATCTGTATATCACGGTATCATCGTTTGCATCCATTTCCCGTGAACTATGCATCACCGTTTTTACCTGCTCTTCGAGGCTTTGTACCCTTCCGTCCCAGAACTGTGAATACTGGTAGCAGGCGTATAATAGTCCCGGAGTATTCCTTGGCAATTCACCTTCTCCGTTTAGATTCCGGTTCCGTGTCAGACCATCGGTAAAGTAACGTCCCGGCTGGTGACATGTAGCGCAACTACGGGTGGCATTTCCTGATAATGCTTTTTCGAAGAATAGCCGTCTGCCGAGTGCAGTATCGCCTTGTATATTGCTATGCGGGAAAACATCCTTGTTTATCGCTGTGGGACTAAACAGATCATGATTACTGTTCAGTAATAACCGTTGTAAAGGCAGCGCTTTGTCTACGAGGAAAGAAAGCCGGTCGAAAGAGTCAAAGTCCGGATGTGTTGTCAGCATCCCGATACTTTGTTGTAAGTAATATCTGATACTGTCTTTTTTATCGAGGTCCTGATAGGGCATCAGGATAGTATCTATCGCTTTCATCGCAGCGGCCGCCTCTGCTATGCCGCTTTTCAGCGAGGGCGCGTCATATCCGGTAATATACAAGGTCATTATCCGTACCAGCTCCTGTTGTATGCTTTCCAGCACCTGCGGTGCGGTTGCCGAAAACTGGTAGAGCAATGAATTCAGGTCCTCCGCGGTCTGCACCAGGATAGTTGCCTGAGCTTCCAATTCCTGTTTGCGCTGATATACCTGTGGGTCGTACAACAAGGCTTCGATCTGTTGTAAGCCTGCAGGTTCGTTGTATTCGATATAGGGTTCTTCTATTTCATATTTGGGTGGCGCATTAAAAACGTAGGCCTCACTGGCGAAGAAATATTCCAGGAAGAAGGCGATGGACTTATAACCTGTCCTGCACTCCCACAATGCCTGCTTTGCGGCCGATAATGACGCCGTATCACCTGGCTTCAGCTGCGCAATACGCTGTTGCAATACAAAAGTCTTTTCCGCAAAACCAGGCTGTTGCCGTTTGAAGTAAGCTACTACTCCATCAGAGATGGGTACATGGCGTTCCCCTTGTGATGTAATTATTACAGCGGTCAGCAGCAATACACAAATACCGGGGAACACCATTCTCCAACTCATATATTTTATTTTGTAGTGATGATCGTAAATGTATCTTTCAGGCAGCCTTCCTTATCCTGCACAGTATATTCTGTTTTACCTGAACGGGCTACTACAGTAATACTTTTCGTCTGCTGCCCCTTTTCGCTCCACTTATAGTTACCTGTAAATGATGCGGTCAATGTCACCTTGCTTTTTGCTTTCACACGAAGCACGGTGTTTTTATTCACTTCTTTCATCAGTGTAAAATGATCTCTGATCACTCCGTCTGCACAGATCCATTTGAGGTCAAGGCGGTTGCCCTGCACTTCCAGCATCGCAGCACCGCCATCTTTTGCGTTTGCATACTGCATCGCGTCATGCGGATAACCGGGTTGCATTCCGCCCAGCTGACCTGCCGAACCACTGAGTACATATACAGTTCCCTGGTTGGCACTGTCTTTTACATAAGGGCAGGAGTTATCACTTCCGTCATACAAACCGGAAGACTGGCTCAAGTTATGCTGCGTTGCATCAAAAGTAGCCTCCATTCCATAGTGCCCTTTTATAAGACGGGTGCGTTCATAATCATGACTATGACCACACAGTGCCATGTCTACACCATATCGTTCCAGTATACGGATGAAATTCTCGCGGATATGCACCAGTTCCATTTCATGATCGGAATTATGCGAACCCATTGTGTAGGGAGGATGATGCCAGTATGCTACTACCCACTGTTTGTTCTTATTTGCCTCCAGGTCACGTTTTATCCATTGTACCTGCGGGCCGGTAGTATCATACAGACGGTACTGCTGATCTTCCTTTCCGTAGGAATCAAGTGATAGGAAATGGACGTTTCCAATATCAAAAGAATAGAATGCCTGTGTATTGGATGCCAGTCCACCAGACTCACCGTGTGTAGGCATTGAGAAGTTCTGATAGTACGCTGTCTGGTGTGTACGTTGTGCCTGTGCAGCTGCACCCGGAAAGTCCCTGTCATTATAATCGTGATTGCCCGGAGCCGGGAACATCGGATATTTTTTTAACAGATCGTCTTTATATACGTTGAAGAACTTTGTCTGAAACTCAGCATCCGTACCACTTGTATAAGCGTTATCGCCCAGCAGTATCCAGGCGTCCATATAGTTTTCGCCCAGGTAATTCAGAACAGATTTTTTCACATTACGCTGGTTCACGGAGTTGTTCCCACAGTCGCCAAATACACCAATGCGGTACATTCCATCTTGTCCCTGTGGTGGTAAGGTGTAAAAGTAATTAGCGCTGTCGCCCTGCAATATGCTGGTAAAGTCGCCAATTTTATAATAGTAACGGGTATGTGGCTGTAATCCTTCCAGTTTTACAATATGCTCCGTAGCCAATGTAGAATCATTGACAATAAGGAGCGTGCTGTCTTTTGTGGTCCCGTACCGCACCCTGCTCCTGTTAGCAGTATTCGTACGCCAGCGGATAGTCATACTGTGATCTGACGCTGCCTGCAGATATGGACCGCGGATCACCGATACTGCAGGTTCTTCCGCTTTCTGTGCAGCAGCTGCCAGACTACCTGCCATTAAAATACCTGTCAGCAGGCATGCTCTCGTTATACCCATCTTCTTAATTTTTCTGCGAGGTACTCAATTTAAAATATTATCCTACTACCAGTTGCATGAAATAATTGTTAAATAAAAAAGACTGCATGCATGTGACATTCATATCGCACATACAGCAGTCAGCCCTACCTGATGTAAAAGTAAAAACTAGAGCTTCAGTTTCAAACCCATTTTTTGTTTCATAGTCAGCAGCGCTTCCGCATTGCCCCTGGCGTCATCCACAGGATGATGGGTATGCGCAGAACGACGCAAATGTTTGAACGTTTTGAACATATCCATCTCCATTCCTTTATAGACGCTACCCAGGTTCTGAGAGCTGAACCCGAAGGGATTTTCGCCCAGGAAATGATGAAAGTACCAGCAAATGAACATCCAGTCAAAGCCGTTATTGTCACTGATGAATATCGGTCTGTCCGTACAAACATCTCCGATCCATCTTTTAAAATCAGCCATTACTTTACGCGGATCGTTGAAAGTGAGCGTTTCCTGTCTGGAATGTCCGGATACGGCTAACGCTTCGGGGATAAACCGTTCGGATATGGGTTTTAGTTTGCCGTAGAAAGTCTTATCAAGGGCGCTATCTACTTTAATAGCGCCAAATGAGATCATTGAATAATCTCCGGGAATAGGCCCATCGCTTTCCACATCGACCATTATATAGGCCATGTCAATTTGTTTTTAGGTAATAAAATTTAGTTTAAACAGGAGTACTCTCTGTTGTCGGTTCCAGTTCCGCAAGGAGCCTGATGATACTGTAGTCTTAGCCGGGGTAAGGTATGTAGGATCTTTAGGGCGCTTTACGCTGAAATACGTCGTTTATAAACAGGGGCAAAGTTATAGATAAATTCAATATAAATTAAAATATTTTTTAATTAACCGTGAATTGTTGCAAGGATTAAAGCAATTTGAAAAACCAAAAACAGACTGACAACCAACTATTTATAAGAATTTTCTTTTATCCTGGGAGCTTTCTGTTGGTTTTGAAGCCCTGGATAACTAATAACATACTTCATACACGACGCATACACGACGCATATACGACGCATATACGACGCATATACGACGCATCTCCCAAAAATTCAGAGGTACTTAAAGCGCACAATTCTCGTGGTAATTGATCAATTTAATAGGAATTTGATCAAATTCGAACCCGGTATAGACCTCTCCGATCTCATCCAGGACGGTCATTATTTCGAGCGGATCAGTAGGAGTTACGAGCCTGGCCCTGAATTCTTTAAAATTGGGTAATCCTTTCAGATAACTGAAATAGTGTTTACGCATACTGTAGATCCCAGCTATCTCTCCTTTCCACTGTATAGATTTTTCCAGCTGACGTTTGCATACATTGATACGTTCCTCCAGTGTAGGAGCAGGTAATATCCCGCCGGTTTGCAGGTAATGTTTTACCTCCCGGAAGATCCAGGGATAACCGATAGCCGCCCTGCCGATCATAATGCCATCCACACCATAGCGGTTCTTATATTCCAGGGCTTTCTGCGGACTATCAATATCTCCGTTACCAAAGACCGGTATATGAATGCGGGGATTATTCTTCACTTTAGCGATCAGTTCCCAGTTAGCTTCGCCTTTATACATCTGGGTGCGGGTACGGCCGTGAATAGCCAGCGCTTTGATGCCGGTATCCTGCAGGCGTTCCGCCACTTCTTCAATGTTCTTTGTATCCTCGTCCCAACCCAGGCGGGTCTTGACAGTTACAGGCAATTGGGTAGCCTTTACACAGGCAGCAGTCAGCCGGACCATCAGATCAATATCTTTCAATACTCCTGAACCGGCTCCCTTGCTCACGATACCTTTGATCGGACAACCAAAGTTTATATCCAGCAGGTCGGGCTGCGTCATATCCACTATTTTGGCGGCCATAGAGAGCTTTCCTTCGTCTCCCCCGAATATCTGTACCCCCACAGGGCGTTCCTCGTCAAAAATGGCTAGTTTGCGGCGGCATTTATCCGTATCCTTAACCAAACCCTCACTGGAGATGAACTCCGTATACATCAGATCGGCCCCATTCTCCCTGCACACCACCCGGAAAGGCGGATCGCTCACATCTTCCATCGGCGCCAGCAGCAACGGAAAGTCAGGTAGCACGATATTATCAATCTTTACCAAAGCTTATTATTTGTAAATCAGATAAGTAGCTAATTTATCATGCGTCCCAATAAAGGGCATCTTCAGATGATAAACCGGCCACGTCTTAAATTGAAACGGCAAAATTACAAAAAAAAGGCGGGGCTCCTGAAACCCCGCCTGAATGCCTACAATCCCGTATTTTCAACTGGTATTTTGGCTGATTGATCTGGCTCACTGTCGATATAAAACATCATTCAGGCAAACATCCGCATTACTGCTATACTTCCGGTCTTGATTACCGGTAAACAGCAGTAATTACCTTATCGGCATAGCGTAAGCCTGAATATTACCCCTAAGACAATTGAACCGGTAGCATACTTTGATAACTCTGTAAAAAGAAATAACCCAGCCTGTTTAGCCGGGTTATTCTTACTTGTAATATTTTGATTTTAGTTCAGATACACCTGATACTGCAGGATGAAACTTCCTTTATGATCTGTTTTGAAAGCATCCTGCGTAGCTGCATCTATCTGATAAACAGGCCTGCTCTGATAGGCGAAGGTCACTTTAGAAGTCTGCCCTTTCAGCAGCCAGACGAGACCTCCATCCCAGAAGGCCATATTATCCTTCAGTCTATCATAATGCGCGTACTGCAAACTCGCGTAAGGCATCAGGGTGGATTTACCGATGAGGTTATTTTTGAACTTATAACCTACCTGGCCATACAGCAGATTGCCCGTTCCGAAAGAAGGATAACCATTACCGCTACCGTTCAGGATATCGGGTCTGTTAGTACCGGTACCGGGATTCATAGTAGCCTGGTTACGGATATAACCTCTGCCCCAGTTAAAATTGATATAAGACGCATATGCACTCAGGGCTGTACCTGTCTCTGCATTGATAGGCGCATCATAGTAGGCGTCTACAGCGAAATGTTGCAGATTAGATTCCACAGTATCTCCGTTTGTACCGGCGCGCCACATCGCATCAGGCTGGAACTGGAAACCCGCTCCGATATTAAATACCCGCTTTGTGCCGAGATAAGTACCGGTAGTATAGGCTGTCGTATTGGCTTCCTGGTCAAGGAACTGCCATTGGAAGTAGCCGTGCCATTGCATTTTGGCAGGTTTGGCGGAGAAAGTGGAATGTGTACCGACAGTTGGTACATATCCGTTAGATTTCAAAATTGACATAGGGCTACTCATCACCACACGATAATCCAGTTTGCCTAGCTTACCTTTAGCATATACACTTAGTTTACGCAGGAACTGATCCGTCACATCGTTAGTGCTCTGCTCAAACAGCGGGGCATCAAGTCCCATGATCGAACCGACAGAAGGTGCCGAAAAACGGGTCAGGCCGTTCCAGGCGCTTAAACCTGTACCGAGCGACAAATGTTTTCTTACTACTTCATATTCACCCACGATATCATGAACGAAGAAACCGGCCTTCCTGTCGGAAGAATAATTGAAGTTATTCATGCCGAACTGTGAATAGATGAATACACGGTCGGCAATTTGTCCGAAGGCCTGAAGCCTTACCCTTCTTACACCAATGTCGGTAAAATTATCTTTTGCATACCCGTTGATGGTAGTACCAGGGTTCATGTCTGTATTCCTGACCCAGATCTGCGCTGCAAGTGTGAATTTGAAGTAGTTACTTCCATCTTCATTCAGCCAGATCTTGCCATCTTTGAATCCCTGCGAATATGCACTCATGGTGCTTCCGCCAATCAGCAGCACGGATGCTGCCAGTTTCATAAATTTGTTGATATACATTTTTGTTCGCATTTCCCTGTACAGTGCAGGCCATATTATGACCCTGTTAATAGTCATGCGTAGTCATATGTAAAGGTTCCCGTTGTCTTTCTCTGCATCTCAATAAACCGGCAGATGTTTAGCCGGTGTACAACCAGGATTTAATGCTTATTCAACAATTGTTGAAAATACAATTATACGATAGCTTTTCTTTTTCTCACAATATGTGTGATATCTCCTTCTATCATCTTTTCCAGTAATTCATATCCGCCATTCGGCCGGCGATGTGCAAATTCACGTTCACTCAAGGTCACCGGGCTTGTCCAGAAAAGGTTCACCTTATCGCCGTACATTTCCGGTAACTCTATACCATTGCCATTATACAGTGCAGCCGACAATACAATGCTTTCAAAAGGCGCGGGCAGTTTCCCCGAACCGATGGTATGCCCCTCTCCCAGCCAGCTGATATGTCGCCACGGAATATCTACCATGGCAGAAATACCCTCTGCCATTTTGGTGATCTCCTCCTCTGTGTAATCATCCTTGCTTACAGCAAGGGCAATTTCCATTCTTCTGTACGCCGATGCATTGTCATTGTAGAGATAGGATACCCACGGCATTGGCCGGATGCTCACTCCCATGCTCAAAAAATAAACCACATTATCTTTCTCGAACTTGCCAAGCGCCATTGGAGGCCACTGGTTATTATCTATCGCAAAATATTGTTGCATCTTTCCGAAATGCTGTTCGTAAGCTGCAATGAATTGCTCCTGTATCACCGGCCACTGTGGCGTTTCGGTACTATCCCATTGTTGCCTGAACTGCACAGCTTCCGCTACGCGGTTATGCTGATCGTTCTGACCTGGTAAACCCAGCGGAAAGACGAGTGCATCGCCGTCCGCATGAATACAATCTGCCGCATAAGCAACAGGTTCTTCGGTATAGAGGCTCCAGCCTGGTATAACGCCCAGTGTTTCTCCGTCGTACAGCACAGCTGCCCCATCTTCTTCAGGCATCCACACTATAGATAATAATTCTGCTTTCAAAGGAGCTTTTCCTTCAGGATGATTACAGAGATGTGCTTCCAGCATTGGGGCATCCCCATTTTCCATCGCAGCACTGTCCCGTTGGGACGGCGCCGGCTTTAAATTACGCAGCCAGCAGGCGCGCATACGATATTTCTTACTCTGCAATTCAGCAGGATAAAGATAAAAATAAACTGTCCGTTCGTCCTGTTCCACCACCGCATGCATTGTGTAACGGCTGTTGGTCTGTTCTATCAATACTATTGGTCCGTTGCTCATAGCATGCAAGATAATTACTTATCATTAAACAAATACCCTAATATCATTTATTTAGTGTACCTTCGCGTCACTTTTATTCTCTTCCTCACCTGCTTTTGCAGTTACCCTTCAAAACATTGTGTTGGTTTGCGAGTAAGGCGGGTAAAGTATCAACAACATCACCGGACCAGTTCCACTGTTGATAGCCTTACCATATTGATCATCAAAAATTAAAGATTTTGTCATTTGAACAGTTAAGGCTCATAGAGCCCTTGCTGAAGGCCTTGGAGCACGAAGGTTATTCTACTCCGACGCCCATTCAGCAACAAGCTATCCCCTTTGTACTTGATAGAAAGGATCTACTGGGTTGCGCCCAGACCGGTACCGGTAAAACAGCCGCTTTTGCGATACCCCTGTTACAATTAATGCATGAAGACCAACAGGCTTCACGCAAAGGACCCCGCAATATTAAAGCGCTCATATTAACACCCACCCGCGAACTGGCAATACAGATCCAGGAAAGTTTCACTGCCTACGGCAGGTTCCTTGACCTGAAAAGCCTTGTTATTTTCGGTGGCGTATCACAGCATCCGCAAACAGAAGCACTGAGAAGAGGTGTTGATATTCTCATTGCCACCCCAGGCCGTTTGCTTGATCTGATCAGCCAGAATTATATCACGCTGAGAGATATCAAATACTTCATCCTGGATGAAGCAGACAGAATGCTGGATATGGGATTTGTACATGACGTAAAACGCGTTATCATCAAATTGCCTGAACAACGTCAAACCTTGTTCTTCTCCGCTACCATGCCTCCGGAAATACAGACCCTGGCAAACGCCATTCTGCGCAATCCAGCTAAAGTGGAAGTTACACCTGTATCTTCTACAGCAGAGACCATCACACAATCCATGTACTTCGTGAATAAAAACGATAAACGCAATTTGCTGTTACACATCCTGAAGGATAAATCCATCAAAACCGCGCTCGTTTTCACACGTACCAAACATGGCGCCGATAAGGTGGTTAAAGATCTGGTTAAAGCAGAGATCACAGCAGAGGCCATTCACGGTAACAAATCACAGAATGCCCGTCAACGTGCATTGACCAACTTCAAGTCACAACAGACAAGAGTACTGGTAGCTACAGATATCGCCGCAAGAGGTATCGATATCGACGAGCTGACGCACGTGATCAACTACGAATTACCGAACGTACCTGAAACATACGTACACCGTATCGGCCGTACAGGCCGCGCAGGTGCAAAAGGTCTCGCCATATCTTTCTGTGAAGGTGAAGAAAAAGCTTTCCTGAAAGATATCCTGAAGCTTATTGCACGCGAAATTCCCGTAGTAACAGAGCATCCTTTCCATAATGGAGACAGCATGTCGGCTCCTATACAGCGCCCCGCAGTACAGAAGCCCAAACAGCATCCCCGCGATCAGAAAGGAGGTTTCTCCCGCAATCGCCAGGGACTTGTATCCCCGCGCCAGTCAAAAGGCAATGGTGGTGGCAGTGGTAAATCCAACGGTAATGGTAACGGCAACGGCCAGTCACGCCACGGTCAGGGACAGCAGCAACGCAGCGGTCAGCAACGTGAAAGATCAACATCCAGATAATCGGATGTTTTAAATAACATAAAGCCCGGCCTGTATGACAGACCGGGCTTTTTTATATCCGAAACTATCAAAATTCAGAAATACTTCTCAACCGTCAGCCCATAGTTAAACAATAGGTTTTCCCGCCCTGTTCTGTTTAATTTATTATAAGTCATTGTTGCCGTAATACTCAACCATTTCCTTAACAAAATGGAGAGATTGGACGTAGAACGGATATTATAATCCCCGCCATGAATAATGGAATTTTGCAGAAAATGTGTACCGTCAATAACTACAATGTCATTTATCACAAATCTGTACGACAGTCTGAGCGAATTTCTGACCGTTTGATATACATCCGGGATCGTATCCTTCAGAAAAAGATCACTGTTCTCAAACAGCAAACCATCACTGAGCGAAAGATAAGCAGTCTTCCTGTCCAGAAAATTATATGCTATTCCTCCCCCACCCTGAAAACGGTCATTAATCTTTAGTGAATAACTTTTATCATAGTTGGCCAATCCCCAGTAATAGATCTTCCTTACTCCTCTGAACAGGCTAAAATCCATCGATGTAGTAAAATCGTTGTTAGTCTTCACACTATCCTGTTCACCATATATCCACCCGCCCGTAGCATTTAATGCGATCTTCTTCTTGCTGACGCCTATTTTGAAATTGTTATTCAGCAGGTATGATCTGCCATCCTGTGTTCTGTTGATAGAACCAGTAGACGAGAACTTACCATAATAATGAACAGAATCACTAAATTGCCCCTGTGCCGTGTTATAACATACGATAGACAGTAATAAAATAAAAATACACTTCATAATAACAGACGTTCGTTTAAGTTCACACGATCAATCCTAACTCTTTTGAATGAGCAATTGCCTCACTGCTATGCTTGAAATAACAGCAGGGAATACCTCTCCCCGTAATCACATCCACAACCTCCTGTGTGGCCGCGTAACGGCTGTTCCTGACATGCCGCAGATAAACAGCGATGATCTGTGAAGTAAAATGTTTGGTGATAGCCTCGTAAATATGCGGGTCCTGTTGCGAATCATCTCCCAGCAGAATAAATCGCATATGCGGGTAATGTTTTAATATACGGGTGATCCTCGGGAACTTGGTACCGTGTTTCTGTTGCCCGCTCTTCAGCAGCAGATGCAACGGTTTCAGCTGATTTAAAAGAAAAACCCCTTCGGGTAATCCATTCATACGACAGAACTCACGAATATATGCATACAGGTTCCATTCACTGCTGGACACGTAAAAGAACGGCCTGGGAAGGCGGTCTTTATTAGTAACATCACTTAATAGCTGATAGTGATTTACCACACCTTCAAAAGGCTTACGGGTATGCGCGTTGCGGGTGAACAATACATGCAGTCTTTTCAGAAAGGATGCAGAATGTGATACCAGGAAAGTATCATCAATATCTGAAATACATCCGAATTGGCTGCGATGTGGAATTATCACTACACCAACAGCCCGTGTCACAGGGCTTTCCTCTACATTCTTGATCATTACTTCCACCACATGGTCTCCCGGTTCAGGCATTGTTTCCGGAACCCATTGCATATGAAAAAAGCCATCAGATTCGGTAACTGCGCTCACCGTCTTTCCCTCCCATATCAGCTCTACTTTCGCCCCTTCCCTGGGCTTCACCATGAATAAACGCAGCAGGGCCATCATATTGAACAATGGAAAGCGGCTGTAGTGCATACGTGGTGCAGGCCCACGGTCCAGTACATGACCAAATATTTCCAGCTGTTCCACCCCGCCTATACCGTGGTAAATTTTAATATGAGTTCTCCCCTCCAAACCCAGCCAATGTAGAATTTTGTTCCATACAGACATTCAGGCGCTTATTTTGCAATGAACAGAAAGTATTAATTACAGCTAAGCACATGGCGCAACAATCACCTATGCGGCTCAAGCTTCTTTTTGTGATCAATCCTGTTTCAGGCGGCAAAAAGAAGGCCGATCCTGAAACATTTATTAAAAATTATTTCCTTGAACGAAAGGAAGAGGTACACTTTTTCCTGTTAGACAAGCCACAGCTGTCACTTTCAGACGCTATCAAAAAAATAGCTCCCGACTGTGTAATTGCCGTTGGCGGTGATGGAACCGTTAAGATGGTCGCAGAACAGTTATTGAAGGGGAATATTCCGATGGCCATCCTGCCTACGGGTTCTGCAAACGGCATGGCTACTGAATTGTGTATTCCGGCTGACTGGGAACAGGTAATGGCGCTCATTACCAATCAACATCCTTCTGAAGTAATGGATATCGATCTGATACAGGTAAATGGCCAGGTTTGCATCCATCTTGGTGATGTCGGTTTGAATGCACTACTTGTAAAGAATTTCGAACAGAGAGGCATACGAGGCAAACTTGGATATGCCCTCTCGAGTTTCAAAACATTATGGCAGAATAAACGGTTAGAAGTAAAAATAGCGAACAAGGATATGCATCTTGTCCGCTATGCACATATGATCGTACTGGCTAATGCACGTATGTATGGTACAGGCGCCTGTATTAATCCTGATGGTAATCTTACAGACGGCCTGTTCGAAGTGGTGATCTTAAAAAGGTTATCTATTGCCGAATTGCTGAAGATGTTATTCCGGCACCGCCCGTTCGATCCCACAAAAACAGAGATCCTCCAGGCCAGCCAGGTGACCATCATCACCCGGAAGCGGGCACATTTCCAGTTAGACGGCGAGTATCTGGGTAAAACCAAACTGGTATCTGCCAGCATATTACCCCGGGCGCTGAAAGTGATCGTCCCTGCTCCTGCCGAAGAAGAGCGTTAAAATCATATCAGGCATTAAATGAAAACTATCAGCCGTAATCCTTCACGGACGCACGTCTTGGGGTCCGGATACCACTCTTCCCGGTTCGTTTCCACCGGTCAACATATTTGTGTAATTGTAATCCCTGCTTTATATTTTGTACACAAATGATTTTTATGCGGACAATTCTATTTCTCCTGGCCCTTTTTTTACCAGGAATTGGCCTTTTTGCCCAACAAACCTATGTATTTAAGGATGGACTTATCAGCGGCCCCTGCCATCAGTATGGCCGGACTGCATTGTTTACAGACCAGCTGGCCTGGGAACTTTGTAACGGTCAGCTGAAAACGCCGGTTAAAGGTGCTAACTCTTTCCCTGACGACAAAGGCGAACAACAGCAATGGCAGGACATCAGCCTTAATACTGAAGGATCTTTTGCAGGTCGTGTGATCAACAATGGTTATCTGTACG
Source organism: Chitinophaga sp. S165 (assembly GCF_003182155.1). Classification (GTDB taxonomy): domain Bacteria; phylum Bacteroidota; class Bacteroidia; order Chitinophagales; family Chitinophagaceae; genus Chitinophaga. Next base: position 70,054 of record NZ_QGTG01000003.1, on the reverse strand, counting down.
TTTCTTACAATGCGCCAAAAGCACAAACAGCGATCCTCAATGTTACCGGTCACCAGATGGTGTACGTAAACGGTACTCCGCACGCGGGTGATATGTACCGCTATGGCTGGATGTATATTCCCGTACAATTACGCCAGGGAAATAATGAATTCTATATCCGCACCGGTCGCAGTTTCGGCAGACAGGGCATTAAAGCGAAACTCCTGTTTCCTGAAAAACCTGTTTATATCAGTGTCGCAGATTCTACAATGCCTTTCGTTGTAGCAGGCAATAATAACAGTGACCTCTGGGGAGCGGTAGTGGTTGTCAATACTTCTGCACAGGCACTGAAGAATATGCAGATACAGGCTACTGTAAATGGTAAAACAGTAACCACCAGCATTCCGGAAATAGCAGCCCTCACTACCCGCAAGGTTGGTTTTAAGCTTGATGCTTCCGGTAGCGCAAACGGAGCTTACAACTGCACACTGGTATTAAATAACCAGAAAGCAACTATCGACAGTAAGACCTTCGCACTCAAAGCTGTGACCAACAAAGATCATTATAGCAATACTTTCGTTAGTGATATAGACGGCAGTGTACAATACTATGCTGTATCACCACAGGCTAATCCTACAGGTACCCCCCCTGCCCTTTTTCTCTCCGTACATGGTGCGGAAGTACAGGCAATCAATCAGGCAAGCGCCTACAGATATAAAGACTGGGGCGTACTGGTTGCACCTACGAACCGCCGTCCCCGTGGCTTTAACTGGGAAGACTGGGGCCGCCTCGATGCACTGGAAGTATTGAACATCGGTATCAACAGTTTCCATCCCGACCCTGAAAGGATCTACCTCACAGGTCACTCCATGGGCGGACATGGCACATGGTACCTGGGTGCTACTTATGCCGGTAAATGGGCCGCTATTGCCCCTTGCTCCGGCTATCCGACCCTGATGGGATACGGTTCAGCTGACGGGCTTATACCGGACTCTCCACGCAATAGTACCGAAGAGGTATTATTAAGGGCCAGTAATCCAAGTAACACCTTTAAACTGGCTACTAACTATAAAGCCGGTGGTGTTTATATCCTGCATGGCGACAGTGACCGCGTTGTTTCTGTCAACTATGCAAGACAAATGAAAAAGATCCTGGCTGAATTCCATAAAGATTACAGCTACTACGAATATCCTGGTGGTGAGCACTGGTATGGCGATACATGCGTTGACTGGGGTCCTCTGTTTCAATACTTCAAATGGCACACCATCCCTGCAGATACCAGCGTGAATGAAATTGATTTCACTACCGCCAATCCTGCTATCTCCGCTGTACATCACTGGGTGCGCATCTTACAGCAAACACATTCACTGGAATACAGCCGTGTACAGCTCAGCAGGAACAAATCCCGCAATACTGTCACCGGTACCACTTCCAATATACAGACACTGGCTATTGATCTGACAGATGTACCTGTAGGTAGTACCCTCAGTGTTGCATTGGATGGAAAACCTGCAGTGACCTATAGCCGCAAAGCCGGAGATAGCTTGTTATACCTGCACAACGGAGCACAATGGACAGCCGGTGTTGCACCTGCGGTAACAGATAAAGGCGCTGTGCGGAACGGTACGTTCAAAGAAGCATTCAATCACCGCATGGTGTTTGTTTACAGCACCGGCGGACAGCCAGCTGAAAATGAATGGTCATTAAATAAAGCGCGTTATGATGCAGAAACCTGGTACTACAGAGGTAACGGTGCTGTAGATATTATTGCAGACAAAGATTTTGATGCAACAAAATATCCTGACCGTGGTATCATTATTTACGGTAACGCAACTACGAATAAAGCCTGGAAACAATTGTTGCAAAATTCGCCTGTGCAGGTAACACGTGGTAAGGTTACTGTTGGTAAGCAGGAATATTCGGGCGAAGGTTTGGCGGCGTATTTCATGTGGCCAAGAGCCGACAGTAAAACCGCGTCCATTGCTGTGATAGCCGGATCTGGTTTACCCGGTATGCGTGCCGCAGATGCTAACCAATACTTTGCCGGTGGCAGTGGTTTCCCTGATTATATGATCTTTAATGTTGACCTGCTGAAAGGAAATACCGCAGCAGTGAAAACAGCTGGCTTCTATAATAATGAATGGAAACTTGATGAAAAAGAGATGATCAGAAACTAAGAATAAGAGTAACGCACAATAAACAGAAATGCCGCGATGATTATCGCGGCATTTCTGTTTATTAAAGGACTGAATGAGGAAATACTGCACCAGACAGCAGATACGGCGATTTATTTGGTTGAACATATATACATATTTTGAGGAAGAGTGAGCATACACATGACTACAAGATGTGTAAAATTGCCCATAATCACTACACAGAATGCACAATGCAGCTCATGCATACCGTTCATGGCACAGTTTATGTTTTTATAGGAGATAAATTATTCTTCATTTTAAAAGCTCCAGAATTATGACACCTCTGAATTATGCCAGCAAGGGTCTTTTAGCCATTGTAGCCCTGACAGGTTTGTTTACCTTTTCATCATGCAGTAAAGACGATGATGATCCGACTGTTGACCCCGATGCAACTGTCAAGATTGTGAATGTTTTAGCTGATGCAGGCAGCGTTGATGTATTCAATGGATCAAGCAAACTAAATTCTTCTGCTATTGCATACGGGGAATCTACAGGGTATCTAAATGTAGCAGATGGCGATGCCACGTTTGATTTTAAATCTTCAGTAACAGGCAACACTGTATTATCTGCTCCTGTAAAATTCAAGGATGGTAGTTACTCACTATTCGCTACCGGCGAAACAGATGGTAACACAACTGTTGGTATCCTTACGGAAGACGATCTCGGTGCGCCGGCATCAGGTATGGCGAAGATCCGTTTTGTGCATGCTGCAAGTAATGCGCCCTCAGTAAACTTCCTCGTAAATGATAGTTTACTGCAAACGGGTACCGCTTACAAATCAGCGACTGAATTCAAACAAATGGCTGCAGGTACCTACACGGTAAAACTGAACAACGCCACCAGTGGAGAAACAGCCATCAGCCGCAATGATGTGGTGCTTGAAGCAGGTAAGATATATACTGTTGTAGCACAGGGATTACTCAATCCAACACCTGTTGTTGAACAACCATTCGCATTAAACATAATGGCGAATAACTAATCATACACACCTGCATAAAAAAAGAAACCCGCCTCGTTTGAGACGGGTTTTTCTTTTTTTATATGCATGGTTTATTGCAGATCTATCTGGAAGTTCTTGCCAGAGATAACCAGTACGGCTTTCCTGTTACCCTGGAAAGTGATAGTACCTTGATATTTGAAAGTATTACCTTTCAGATCAGTACCTGAAATCTCTACAGATGCAGTACCTGAAACTATCTGAAGCGTTTCCTTGCTTACTTTGATATCACTTGCTAAATAGTGAATAGTGCTGTTGAAAGAAGGAACGTCAGCAGATTTTGATTCAAACTCACCTACTCTGTCGTAAGCCTGGTTAAATATCCAGTTAGCGCTGTTAGCATCCAGACCACTCAGTTTATAAAGAGCGCTGGAAGTATCTGCACTGGCAAATTTGTCAGTTGCAAAGCTGGTTTTACCATTAAAAGTGAAACTGAATTCTGTTGGCACCTCCTGAGCACATGCCAGGGAACTGCTCCAGTGAATGTCAAAGCTGAAAGAAATACCGTTAGCTTCATTGGAAGCTTTGAAATTATTTTCTTTGGTTTGGCCACAGAAGTCACTCAGTTTTCCTCCTTCAGCTTTTCTTGCTTCCAAAGCAACCACTGCCTGTACTGATTGACCAATCTGGGCAGAGATACCACCCGGACCAGCAACAGATTGTGTAATTACAGTAGCCGCCTGCTCCTGGGATACGCTTGATTTGTTTTCGTTATCATCCTTAGAACAGGAAGAAACACCGAAAGAAATACCGGCAGCCACCAATAGCAATAACAGCGTAGATTTGCTACGAGCAAAAGAGAGACATGGTCTTCTCATAGAATAAGAGATTTTAAATTTGATTAGTGATATAGTGATTAATGCTTGTTTACGAATTCACATGGATTTTGATCTTGGCCACTCACAAATCTGATGTAATATAGATTTATTTCTTAATATAAATGGAGTTTTTATTATTCTATTGTACTCACTGTTTTACTTCTTCACAACTCATTGTTTTACAACAACGAAACATTATACGTCTATCTAAATCCCCCGTTCCTTATATAAGTAATCCTAACTTATTACGCATATAAAACGGATATTATCATGTAATAGTATACGCCACTCTCTGTCATGTTACAAAGCACGTTAACAGTATTCCACAAAAAAAATCAGGAACCTGATGCAACACAGCATCTGGTTCCTGATTCACATTGTTACGCTAAATTATTTACAGCTCTCTGATCCAGATATTTCTGAAACTCAATGGCTCACTCTTATCGCCGTGTGACTGTAGCTTGATAGGGCAGGCACCATGTGCCGCCGTATAAGACGCCTTTCCGATATACCTGGTAGGACCGGTCAATTCGGTGTTGTTCTGTACCAATACACCATTGAAGAAAACGGTCACCCTTGCAGGAGACTGCAGGGAACCATCGCTGTTGAAACGGGGAGCAGTCCATACGATATCATAAGTCTGCCACTCTCCTGGTTTGCGGTTTGCATTCACCAGCGGAGCAGTTTGTTTATAGATACTCGCTGCCTGACCATTCACGTATGTCTTGTTCTGGTAGTTGTCCAGGATCTGCAGTTCATAACCATCATCTCCTTTTCCTGTAGAAGCGAGGAACAGACCACTGTTACCCCTGCCCTGTCCTGTGCCGGTAATATTCTTAGGTATACGCCACTCAATATGTAACTGGTAGTTGGTGAACGATCTCTTCGTTTGGATATTACCGGTGGATTTATCTACCGTAAATATACCTCCGGCTACTTTCCATTTTGCCGGTTCCTCGGAATTGCCAACGGATACCCACTGGTCCAGGCTTTTTCCATCAAACAGGATAATAGCATCAGAAGGTGCTTCTGTGCTTGCTTTTCCAGGTGTAACAACTGTGGGCACCGGTTCCCATACCTCCGTGTCTTCAGGCTTCGACTGCGCAAATAACGTGGCTGAAAGCACAACGGCTGCAGCCGTTGCAAACGTTTTCTTGTACATGATCACAATAATTTAATTCCCTAAGTTAAAAATAGATCCCACAAATAGCAATCCGGTCATCATTTTTAATTACATGACAATAGATTTGTATATATCCATCCCTGTAAGTATCTTAGAGTTACGATTCAAAATATGTTGGGGAATTATTGTTCATGTTGACCTCTTTGGGACAAACCGGCAACATGTGATTGCCTTTACCGCACACATAAATCCTTTGACAAAATGAAAACCGCAACCTGATTAGTACGCAAGCCAACGTATTGAAGAATGACACTGACAGAATTTATATCATCATTGATCAACAAAGGAGATGTAACAGTAGCCCCCGCTATTGTTCCGTTTGACCCTGAAGATCTCCGTATAGCCGGAATACATCTGAAACAATATTACGACGATGATAGTACGGAAATGCCGGGACAGGTGCCCTCATATGACCCTGCTGCCGCCCTCTGGGCCGCTGTTTACCTCTACCGCGCTATCCAGTTCATTCAGATACGGCGGCTGGGAGAAACAGAAATAAAGGCGCATTTGCAGCCGTTTACCGGTGCACGGACACCGGCTGCAGCTTATTCAGCAGACCTGATACTTCGTTACTTGCCCGGTCTTTTCCTGCTGGCAAAAGGGCTGTCTCCGGAAGATCCACTGGTAAAAGAACTGGGGACCATGGCGGCTCAATGGCCTTTATCTATCGCCGGCAGCAAGGATATTGTACCAGATGATCTTTCCCTGATACTACAACATCCGTCGCTGAAAATGGCATATATAGACCGGATCATCCACGCAAGGGATATCCGCAAATGTACCCACCCCGCATGTTTACCCCTCGTGCAGGAAGCACTGGGCACACATGCCGCTATACTCTGGCCCGAATTTGAAATTGACCTTACTGCACATATATAAATCATGGAACCTATTACCTTTGAATCCCCGCTGGTAGACAAACTGAATAATGTTCTGCAGCAACTGAAACATACTTTTGTCGGCAAAGATGATATCATCGATCTGATGGGCATCTGCCTTGCAGGCCGCGAGAATATTTTCCTGTTCGGCCCTCCCGGTACTGCTAAAAGTGCCATGGTACGTGAACTGGCCCGCCAGCTGGATGTAAAGACCTTCGAGTACCTCCTGACCCGCTTTACAGAGCCCAATGAACTTTTCGGTCCTTTCGACATCCGTAAGCTGCGCGATGGCGACCTCGTTACCAATACGGAAGGGATGTTGCCTGAAGCTTCTCTTGTGTTCCTGGATGAATTGCTGAACGCCAACAGTGCCATCCTTAATAGCCTGCTGATGGCCCTCAATGAAAAGATCTTCCGCAGAGGTAAAGAGACTAAACACCTGCCTGCACTGATCTTCATTGGCGCCAGTAACCACCTTCCGGAAGATGAGGCGCTCCAGGCCCTGTTTGACAGGTTCCTGATCAGGGTACGTTGTGAGAACGTAGATCCAGCGCTGTTGGAGAATGTACTGCAGGCCGGCTGGGGACTGGAACAACAACACGTCAGCACACAAAACAGTATTCCCGCAGAAGATCTCCGCGAGCTGCAACAACTGAATACAACGACAGACCTGACTGGTATCAGATCAGAATATATTGAGCTGATAGAACAACTGCGCAACGCAGGCGTGCAGATCTCCGACAGGCGCGCAGTCAAACTGCAACGCCTCATCGCGGCAAGCGCAATGCTCTGCAAACGCAAAACCGCCATTATTTCCGACCTCTGGGTATTACGTTATATATGGGATACGGAAGAACAGATAGAGATCATTGCCGGCATTGTCAATGCTTCCATACAGAAAGCGGTGGCACATCCACTGGAACATCCACGTGCCAACAACAGCGGTGTTCCTGATCCTGAAGCCATCTATCGTGATGTACAACAACTCCATGAACAATGGGATGATCCGGATACACCGGCCTCTGTTCGCGCACTGATCAAAGACCGCCTGCGTAGCCTCAACAGCCGTTGCGAATGGATCAGTAATACCACCCAGCGTGATTATGTATTACAACCCATAGATGCCCTCTGGAAGAAAATAATGCAATCTGCATGAAAGAAATGATCATCGTACTCTCCATGGCCGATATCTTAGCCCTGGGTAGTATACGTACCTGGCCGGGCCTGCGGGTGGCAATAGCCGGAGATGATATCTGGGTAAGAGGTATACCGCCTGATACAACACAGGTACAGCTCCGTAACTTGCCGGCAAAAAGGACCTTCCTGGCAGATATGCAGGAACGTTTATTCCTGCCTGGAAAACATACACCACACGACACGCTCAAAAAGATGTCATGGGAAGCTATTGTCACTTTTATAAAAGTGGAGCTGCCGGTGTCTGCAATGCCTGCTACCCCAGACAGCAAATATGCTGTGAAACTATCGCCAGTTGCCCATACAGCAGAACCCTTTGCGATACTCACAACATTGCAGCACTTGAAAACATATGCTGATACAGCACCGCTTATCCGGTTACAAAGATTAAGCTTTGCCGTATGTGAAACCGGAGAGGTGCTGGTCATTGGTACGCCGCTGCCACCTGTACCAGGTAGTGTATTTACATTGCAGGACCATATCCTCTTACCTGCCGGATATGACTTTGATCCTCCTGCTATTGCGCAGTTCATTTCATCTGTTACAAAGACAGAGAGCGATACACTGCTTCTTTTTCATACTGATGGACAATGGGAGAAGATCCCCGGAACCTGTTTCGTACGCGCTTCCAGGAGCGCTATCCGTCTCACCAACACTTTTTAAATGGGCCAGATACAAGATACAGCTATAGTATATTTCAGGGCTGCAAAAAACTACTTCTGGCGATGGGCGGAAGAAGGGCAGGTGATTGAATGGACTGACGGCGGAGGAACGATCTGCTACAAAGAGGAATTGCTTATAGATCTTTTCCGGATAAAAAATCACCTTCCGCCATTGGGACCTTTTCTGCTTGTCATTGCATCGGGTAAAGCAAGTCCCGGCTCCGATATGATTGAAGCGTCTCTCCACAGGTATGTGGAATCACTGTATTCCGATCTGCTCGGCGGTAAAGGACCTTTTGAATATAGGGTAGAAAAGTACAAGATGGTCATCACCAACTTTCTTGACCTGCTTCGTCCGTTGCCCCGGGAGTATTGGAAGGGAACCCGAAGAGAATTGCTATTGAATACGCTTTTTGAATCTATCGAGACGTTCTTTCAGGGAGACACAGCAAAGGAAATGCTCAACATTCTTGATCGCGGTGCTTATGACTATGTGATAGCCCATGACAATTATAAAGACACAACTGCCCAGCTGGAGACCGATACCAGGATACTCACACAAATACTGCATCAATATCCCGACGCTGAGACCCTGCAAAATAAACTGAATACAATTGCTACGCCGATACCTCCGGCGCCCGCACCTGTAGACATACCTCCCGATCTTCCAAAACCTGCGCAAGGCGATGACCTGTTGCAAATACTGGCTGATGATAAACAAACAGCACATCTCGCATTGCTGACACAACGTCTCATCGCAGCGCTGCATCTGCCCATGCATACAAAAGGATATAGTGAGACTTTAGTGGGCGGCGTGTCCGACATTACCAATAAAGGTAACTTCGACCGGCTGCTGCTCAGTGAACTGGCACAGGAAGATGAAACGCTGATGGCAAGACTTGCCAATAATGAAGCACTCTATCTTCGCCGGGAAGAACTACCGGACGATGAACCCGGACAACGTTTTATACTGATCGATAAAAGCATCAAAACCTGGGGAACACCTCATATACTGGAAATGGCAGCAGCACTGGCATGCGCCATTGACAATAAGCAGAAAGCAGAGATATTATCTTTTGCATTACTGGGAGATACTTATGAACCGATCATACTATCTTCCAAAGAAGAGATCATTGCAGCGATGCAACGCTTATCACCTGTACTGCATAGTGGCGCAGCGTTGTCGGCCTTTACGAACGACTATTCCCTGAAAGGGCGTCAGGAATATTTTCTCATTACCGGCGATGATCTTTTCCTTACACCTGCCTTTCAACATGCTTTCGCAACACTGCGTAAAACTGACGGCTTCGTGATCACAGTAAATAGAGACGGTAGAATGCAGCTGTACAGATATACTGCCGGTCATCGCAAACTGTTAAGCACCGCGAAGATCAACCTGGAAATGCTTGTAGCCCCGAAATTGCGGCCACAGCCAGTCCAACAAAAGCTGGACTGGGCAAGCTTCCCGGCATTTTTGCAAACGGAATCTTTCCCGCTTTTTATTCCGCAACAGCTATCTAATCTTGCCGAGCGGCATAGTTATTCTGAAAAAGAAGCAGGCGGTCTTGCTATTACCAAACACAGGCAACTGTTATTCATGTGGCAACGTGGTAAAGGTGCTATTGAAATAACCGCAAACTTTCCCGACGCCCATCAATATTTCTTCGGTCTGGATAACGAGTTTTTCCATATCCTTTTCCAGGTCAAGGGTAGCGAACATCTGTCGCTCTGCCATTTCAACAGAAATACACATCGGCTTACATCTCAGAAAGTAAAGCACAATGCTTCGATTCCGGCAATAGGGCGCAAGAGCATCATACATGCGCCTTTTAAAGATGGCGCTTTCCTTACCTGTATCTCATCACCCTACACTATTGTATCCATAGATGTCCGTTCCGGAGTGATGAATTCAACCACAGGTCTCACACAGGAAATGCTAAAAAAGATGGATCAGGAAACAGGTATGAATCTCATGAGTACCCACTGGAAGTCCTATAATACGATCAATAGTATCAAGCGCCTGGAGATAACCCAGAATGGAACTATCATCGTTAATAAACATACGATAAGATTTCTCACAAATAGCGTAGAACTGTCCTACACAAATGACATAACGCTTCGTCGTAGCATGCATGATAAAAAAGAGCTCATCGAACTGCCCGACATCAAAAAAAACATTTCTAGGTATTGCTGGCCCGATGGCAGTGAAGTATGGTTTGATCAATACAGGCATATGTTGCACCTCCGTAGTTCCAATAAGCTCCTGGCAGAAGTGACGATCGTACTTGTTATCGGCCAACCCACCGGTTGCTGGGCATCTGATGGCGCCATTTGCGGCTCACCGTATTTCAGAGCAAGTGAAGACAAGGTCGTAGACGTATTGACCTTTCATGAAAAATATATAAAACCATTCATCGACATAATTCAACAACATGGAACTGCAGCTGTCATATGACCCGCAAATCAGGCACAGAACAAATGCTGCCTTCCTCCGTGGTAATTCCCCGGAACAATGGTTCCGTGAAATGAGCGACTGGCAGATATCCCTGAAAGGGCTGACCTGTTTCCTGTTACCCGAACACAAAAGCAGCATAACGCCCGGCGGACTGCTGGTCATCTTCCATGACCAGCTGCCTGCAAATGGAAAAATAAACCATCCTTATACCGCTATTAACGGGAATCTCTACATTCCGGTAAATGCAACGCTTACATCGGAACTTTCTGTTGCAGAAATGAAGGAATTGCTCATATGGGACCTCCAGGTATTCCATCCCGCAATAGGTTTTGTAGGTTTTAATGAAGATGATAAACTGCAACTAAGCCGTTTTCTTTCCGCCGGACAAGCCATCAAAAAAAACTGGGACCATGCACATCCCGGCATGCCTCCGCTGGCCTTATTGCAATCCATCAGTGTTGATATGCCTCCCGGTACAGACCTTGCAGGCCTGCTTAACAATGGTGAAACAATAAGACCACTATCTGAACTGCCAGGCAAGAAGCCCCGCACAAGCATGCTTTTTCGCATGCTTGATCTGTTCGTTAAACTACTGCTGCTTGTCATACTTGGTTTTGTAAGCATCCTCTCCCTGATCTGGCCCCACAGGTTCGTAAAAACCATTTCAGCAGAGGATACAGGTTTCGGCGCATCCACCGCAAATGGGAAGCCGGTAGCAATCGGAAAAGAAGGCTTCATAACAAGGCTCCGGAAATGGCTCGAAAGAAAAATAAAGGACCTTGATGAACGTAGACAAAGTGAATTGGACCGTCTCCTGAAAATGTTTGACAAAGACGGAGATGAAGCCCTGAAATATGCTATCCCGATTGGCGGCAGTGCCACACCGGGCAGAGGTGCTGCCCCGCAGTCAGATTCCCTTAGAAGACAGGACACCGATTTCAACCTCAGGAAATTGTATAGCAATGGTCCCGTTAGTACCTGGGTTGCTTCGGATGATTTCAGCATGCAGCTAGTCCAAAAATACGAACTGATGGCCCAAAAGGCGCTGGATCAGGGCGACTACAGGAAAACCGCTTACATCTATGCGCACCTGCTTGGAAATCTGCACAAGGCAGCAACCGTGCTGGAAGAGGGACAGTTCTACCATGAAGCAGCTGCACTGTACCGGAACAACCTCAATCTGCCAATAAGAGCTGCCGAATGTTTTGAGAAAGCCGGATTGCTGCTGGATGCTATCAGCATCTACAAAGAACTTGATAGATTTGAAAAGACAGGCGACTTATACAGACAACTATCACAAGACACTGCCGCGGAACAATATTTCCGGCTGGCAGTCCATGAGGCGGGTCTGCAGAATAATCACCTGGAGGCGGCCCGCATCCTGCAATACAAGTGTGGCAGAACTGAAGAAGCTGTAGATGTATTGCTGAAAGGCTGGCATCACGATAACAAAGCCGTCACCTGTCTGACACAATACTTCCAGCTTTCAAGAGTGTTGGATGAAAACAGCATCCCTGATAAAATACGCAGGATCTACGAGCAGGAAACCCCGGAAAATAAAAAGGACGGTCTGATAGAAGTTCTATTCAATGTCCGGTCGCTGATGCCCCCCGCTGCTCAACATACCATTACAGATGTGGTCTATGAAATTATCAGTCCGCAGATTGCTGCAGGTAATGAGCAAAAAATGGCTATCCTGAAAAAGCTGATACCTGACGACAAAGAGCTGCCTGCTGATATTTACCGCTATAGTGCCCGGCAAAACCAAGAGGAATCAGGGCCGGTCTCCGATATAAAGATCAGCTTCCAGCTGGAACAGCATATACAATGGCTGGCAGCCACCGTGATTAAAAAACAGCTCCTTTTTGCAGGAACGTACGGCAATACGCTATACGTGCTGCGAATGACGCCTCAGGGTGCGCAGAAATACTATTCCTGGCAATTACCGCATATGTCTGTGAAAGACATTAACGCCGAGCACCTCACCGCCTGGTTCTCTGAAAATGACGCTTCAAGGAGCGGAACCAAGCTCCTCCGTCTCATAAGCGACTCCAGAAGAATTGACTTAGGAAAATTGACGATCCGTTCAGAAAAGCCTTTCGGAGGAAAAGTCATCCTCGATACTACCGACTATCCGGCCGGTTATATGGCGGCAATGCTCGGGATGACCCTCGATGATCAGGCTAATCCTGTCATGGTCTATGTTGACCGGGAAACCAGTGCTGTGCTCATTAGCAATTCATTTGAAGGTAGCCTTCATTATTGCATAGATGATACGCGTGTACACATGCAGGTGCCAGGTAGTCCCGTACCGCTGCTGGGATCCGGAGGTTATTACTTCTCCAGGGCCGGAAAAATTTACATAGTGGGGCGGAAAGGAACTGGCCTTTCTATAGAACTTGGCGAGGAAATCAGGTATCTTACCGGCATTCAGGGTAACAACGGTCAAACGATGATGGCGGCGATCACGAAAGGATGCCTGATGGTCGTCAATTACAGAGATGATATTTATACACAGAAATTCGCTGATGATATTATTGTCAGGAGCGGGCAGTTCGTTTCCGGCAAATACCTGGTGATCGCGCCGCTTAGTCACTCGACAGCTATTGTGTACGACGTGACTAAACCGCTGGAACCGGTATTAAAAACACACATCAGAACTGCTGCGCCCGTATTATATATACTCCCTACCGGCGAACCGGGCGAAGTAGTGCTCGTGGACGAAAAAGGCAGGATTTCAGTACATCAGCTTGATGAAAAAGAGCAGCCCGCCGATTTAGGGAATTCTTAACAGTCAGGCCCGCAAAAATGATCTTTATCCGGCGTTTGTGGCGTAAATTTGTAATAGCTGACTATGTCCAACTTATATAGCCCGCTGTCATGTAATTACTTACGCACTAAACCCTGGATCATGGACAAAAAACTCATTCGCGACGCTTATAAAACTTACTGGCTGGAAAATGGTAAAAGACCTGTTTCAGTGTACACCTTCTGCCAACAGCTGGAAGTAACCGAAAGGGCCTTTTATGACAGCTACTCGTCCTTTGATGCACTGGAAAAAGATATATGGCTTTCTTTCTTCCAGGATACCGTAGAACAGTTAAAAGAAGATGAGATCTACAGGAACTATTCCTCCCGTGAAAAATTACTCACCTTCTATTTTCTCTGGGTACAGCAACTGCGCGACAACAGAAGTTATATCCTGCAGCAGAAAGATAAATACCTCGTACCTGGATTACACCTGGACAGATTGGAATCTTTCCGTATCGCATTCTACGACTATATCCGTGATCTGATCAAAGAAGGATATCAGACCGGCGAGATCAAAGAACGTAAATACATCTCAGACCAATATGTACACGGCTTCTGGTTACAGGCGCTCTTCGTGCTGCGCTACTGGACAAACGATGACAGTGAACGCTTCGAAATGACAGATGCTGCCATAGAAAAAGCGGTAAACCTCAGCTTCCAGCTGATCAGTTCCAATACGCTTGACAGCCTCCTGGACTTCGGAAAATTCATGTTTGCAAGGAAATAAAACAGTGATGAAAGAACAGACGAACATCCCTACCGGTAAAGTAGAACGTGCCAGCAAATTTGTAACAACAGGATTAAAGGTCGGTACCAACTACCTCAAACATTATACAAAGAAACTCATAGATCCTTCCATCAGCAGGGAAGAGCTCCATGCCGATAATGCAGAAGACATTTATGATACGCTCAGCAACCTGAAAGGAAGCGCACTGAAAGTAGCGCAGATGCTCAGTATGGACAAGGGCATGCTACCTAAAGCCTATACCGAACGTTTTGCCATGTCACAGTATAGCGCACCTCCCCTTTCCGGTCCTCTGGTCATCAATACCTTCGTCAAGACCCTGGGTAAATCGCCCTCTCAGCTTTATGATACCTTTGATATGCAGGCATCTAATGCCGCAAGTATCGGACAGGTACATAAAGCCACTAAATGGGGCAAGGAACTGGCTATAAAGATCCAGTATCCCGGCGTAGCCAATAGCGTAAAATCCGACCTCCGCATCGTTAAGCCTTTTGCGATCCGCATTGTAGGCATGAACGAAGTGGACATGGATAAATATTTCGAAGAAATAGAAGGTAAACTGCTGGAAGAAACAGATTATCACCTGGAACTGAAACGCTCCATGGAAGTATCGGCACAATGTGCTCATATTCCCAATCTGGTCTTCCCCAAATATTACCCCGAACTGTCCAGCGACAGGATCATTACGATGGACTGGCTGAAAGGCTTCCACCTGAAAGAATTCCTGCAACGTAATCCATCACAGGAAGCACGTAACAAGATCGGTCAGGCACTGTGGGATTTTTATCAGTTCCAGGTCCATCAGTTGAAAAAGGTACATGCAGATCCCCATCCCGGCAACTTCCTGATGCGCGACGATGGTACCGTTGGCGTATTCGACTTTGGTTGTATAAAGGAAATTCCGGAAGATTTCTACACCAACTACTTCCTCCTGGTCGATAAAGAAATATTAAAGGACGAAAGAAGACGCAAAGAGATCTATACAGCGCTGGAAATGATCCACCCGAGCGATACCGAGAAAGAAGTGGTTTTCTTCTCCGGCCTTTTCCAGAAAATGATCGATATGCTCACCCTTCCTTTTACACTGGAAGAGTTTGACTTCGGTGATGAATCTTATTTTGCCGAGATCTATGCTTACATGGATTACCTCTACAACCTGAAAGAAGTGAGAGATTCTAAGGTAGCGAGAGGTTCCAGGCACTCACTATACGTAAACCGTACCTACTTCGGTTTATACTCCATCCTGAGCGATCTGAAAGCAAAAATAATGACCGGTGACGCACGTATGAAAAGCATGATGCATCCCGCATAAAAGGATATTCAATAAAAAAGCCCCCGTTTATAAGCGGGGGCTTTTTTATTGAATAATGTCTGTACTTATTTTACTGGTACTTCAACGTGGGTGTTATCCCATTCTACCACTAACTTGTTTGAAGGCACAGTGATTGTCAGCTTTTCAACCGGTGCGCTGGTTTTGCCGGCTTTCGCTTTTACCTGCAGTACGTCCTTGTCTTTGATCTTATCGTACTCATAAGCACCCCACTGCTTCAGTGAGCTGTTCAGCACGAATGTCCATTCGTTAGCCTCAGGAATAGTAAATAAAGTGTAAGTACCTGCTTTTACAGGTTTGCCCCCGAAGCTGCCGTCTTTAGCAAAGGTGATCTCAGTAGCCTCGTTAGCGCCTAAACGCCATACTTTACCGTAAGGCACCAGCTCTCCGAAGATAACCCTGCCTCTTTTTGATGGTTGTCCGTAAGCTACCTTAACGTTATTTCCTTCAGCAGTTATACGTGGACTTTTTGGTGCTTTTTCCTGTGCAGATACAAAACCTGTTGTTCCTGCCAGTATTGCTAAAACTAATAGAACGTGTTTCATAGTCGTAGTTGTTTTACTGTTCTGAATTTTACGAAAAATACATTCTTTCATCCATACCAGGCTTACCACTCATAACAATTCGGACTGCTTATTTTTTCTTTTCGCAGATGCTCTTCAGTTTCGTCAACCCATCTTCCAGTTGCGGTCCTGTCAGCTTATCGGCAAGGAAACCTCTCAGTTTCCACCATGGCAGCAAGCCCAGGTGTGTTTCCAGCCGCCACCGGATTACGGTGCCTTTACCATCAACTGAGGGCTTCAGATCAAATGCTGCCGATATCGGCTTCATGGCGTTGAACTCCATGTTATAAAAAACACCTTTTGACGGTGCGCTTTCCCTGATAAATACTTTACCTGACACAGGTTTCTCCTGTTGCATGCCAGACCAGGTATAATAGGCGCCCTGCCCTACAGCGGGATTTGAATATTCAATGTTAGACGCAACGCCGGGAGCAGCCCACGGATTCCATTCCGGCCAGGTATTCAGATTATTGATCTCGGAATATACGATCGGCAAAGGAGCATCTATCACACCGGAACGTTCAACGATCGCCTTTGAGGGGAGTAATAGGGAAATAAGAAATATCAATACCCCGAAACAAAGAGCACTTAACAATAATAATTTAATGAAACGCATATCTATTTTACTAATTTCTCCAGGTTTTCCAACCCTCTTTCAAAATCTTTTCCTATCCATTTGTCAAACATCAACCCCATGATCTTTCCGGCAGGATATCTGCCGACTTCCATGGCCATGCTCCAGGTTACCTGAGTGCCTCTTCCTGAAGGCTCAAAACGGAAATACCCTTTCGTGACCTTTTTTTCCATGAAATGCATCTCGATAGTGATCTGTTTATTGGGCCGGGACGCCGTGATAGTAACTGAGCCCCTGCCTATTTTCCGGTTCCTGCTTATCCACTGATAACCGGCCCCTTCCCCGCTTTTCTTATCGTTGTAAGACAACTTCATCATAGGATCTGACTGCTGCCAGGGCGACCACTTCTCCCAGTTACGTAATACATTCACCTGGTCAAAAACTTCTGAAAGAGATGCGGGGATGGCTCTGACACGCACAACCTTCACTGTAGCAGGCAGGAACATGCTGACAATGAACAAACCTGGTATAAGCACTGCAAGTGCCCCAAGTACGATAAATAAGGCTTGCATATACAAAAGGTAGGAAAAAATCCAGACTTATCCCTATTCCCACTTGAATACCCGCACTGCCACGATGTATACGACCACTCCCCAGAGTGCAATAACCCCCAGTTCAAGTCCCACGTTCCATAAATGCTGCCCCTCGAAAGCGATCTTACGGAACGCATCATTCAGGTAGGTCAGCGGCATAATACGGCATATCGGCTGTAACCAGGACGGGAATGCATCTACTGCCACAAAAGTGCCCGCCAGCAGGAACTGTGGTAATGTGATCACGTTCGCGATAGGCGGTATGGCGCTTTCACTGTTCGCAATGCCACTTACCACAAATCCGAAACCCATAAATACGATCACGCCGAACGACGTTAGTACCAGCATTTCAAAGAAGGTGGTCCATCCGTGTACCAGCGTAAACCCGAAAGCAAAGTAACCAATGGCAATGATGATAACAGCACCAGCTACCTGGAATATCAGGCGCGCGAGTGCTTCTCCCAATACTATATAAAGCCTCCGGATCGGTGTGGCGAAGAAACGTTTTAATACCAGCGTCTGACGTAGACTGAAGAAGAGGAATGCAGTGCTGAACACAGCCGCACTTAACAGGGAAAAGCTAAGCAGGCCCGGAAGGATGAAATCGATCCTTCTGTACCGGCGCCCCGGCAGCACCTCTACGGGTTCCAGTTTTGCTACCGAGCCCCTGGGATAATAAGTGTCATCCGCACCATGAATAATGCCTGCCAGTATAGTGTTAAATAAGGAGATCTTGTCAGTAGCAGCGGTTGACGTACGCACCTTCACATCAAAGCCAGGTACCTTAGTCTGGGCGGGCAGGGACGTTACACGAATAATGGCAGTAATACGCCCCTTTTTCAGATCGTCTTCCATTTCTGCAGCCGGCTTACCAGTGATCAGTTTCAGGCTTTTCTCCTGGGTTAATTGCCGGTACAGGTAACTGCTGGTATCTGTAGCGGCGTCCACCCCTACCTTCACCGATATGCCATTATCGCCTATAAAGCCGAATACAAGGATAAAAACCAGGGGGAACCCCAGGCTGAAGATTACTGCTGAAGGGCTTCTGACTATTCCTATCAGGCTCGCTTTTGCCATGGCTAACAGCGCCTTCCATTGATTATATTTAACCGCCATACTTACTTAACGCTGGTCTATTCTTAAAAAATCGCATAAAACTACTATTGTTTTACCCATTTCCATAAAAAAACCTGCCGTTAAAGGCAGGTTTAATACTATTTTAAGTCTGGTTTTACCTGATTTCCATCACATAAGGCAACTTTGCCTGTATCTCTCCGTTCATTTCTTTCAGATGTTTGATCTGCTTATACAGTGTATACTGGTCGCCAAGCTCACTCTTAATAGCAGCCTCAATATGGCTGTTATCGTTAAATGACTTCATAAATTTAGCGAACGGTTCCTGCGGTTCAGGATATTCCCTCAAACGGAACTCACCAACTTTTGCCAGTTTCGCAGCACATTTGATCGCATCATCAATACCACCGATCCTGTCCACCAGTCCCAGTTGTTTCGCCTGTATACCGCTCCATACACGTCCCTGTGCAATGCTGTCCACGATCGGTCCGCTCAGTTTACGGCCTTCCACCACACGACCCTTGAAAGTACTGTAAATGCTGTCAACCGAGTTTTGGATAAACTTCTTCTCAATTTCTGTCAGCGGACGGGAAGTATTACCCAGATCAGCATACTGTGCTGTCTTCACGCCATCAAACGTCACACCCAGTTTATTCTTAAAGAAACCCTGCAGGTTCGGTAGTACGGCAAATACACCGATAGAACCTGTCAGCGTGTTCGGTTCTGCAAAAATAGAGTCCGCCATACAGGAAATATAATAGCCTCCCGACGCTGCATAATCCCCCATGGACACTACCACCGGTTTGCTCTTTTTTGCCAGTACAAGCTCACGCCAGATCGACTCTGACGCCAGTGCACTTCCTCCCGGAGAGTTCACACGGAAAACGATGGCTTTAACATTCTTGTCCTGTCTTGCCTCACGAATGAGTTTCACAAAGTGACCACTGCTGATCGTAGTCTCCTCCTCACTATCACCGCCTACAATATTTCCTTCTGCATAGATCAACGCTATCTTGCTGTCTTCTCCTTTACCGGTAGCAATATCTGTAGCGCTCTCATATTTGGAAAGGGAAATGAAATTCACCTTGTCATCCCCTTCTTTACCCAGTCTTGATTTGATCTCGTCCATCACCTCGTCGTTATACTTCAGACCATCTACCAGTTTATATTTCAGCGCATCAGCAGCCTCCTGGATCAGTCCTTCGTTCGCATAACGGTGTAATGTGGCTGTATCTATTTTTCTTGAAGCACCTATGTTTTTCAGGAAATTGCCATACAGGTCTCCCAGGTAAGCATTTGTCTGAATACGGTTTGCTACCGTCATCTGCGTTTCACGTAAAGGCTCGGTAGCGCTCTTGAAACGGCCGTCGTAAAAGATCTGCGGCTGGATCTCCAGTTTCTCCAGCGTTCCTTTCAGGAAGGTCAGCTGCGTAAAGAAACCACTGAATTCCAGTCCTCCTTTCGGATGCACATATATCTTGTCTGCCAGGGAGGCCATATAATAGGCCTTCTGGTCCATTACCTCTCCGTAAGCATAAATGAACTTGCCAGACTGCTTGAAATGCAGCAGTGCATTACGCACTTCTTCATTAGTGGCAAACCCGTTCGCATTGTTGTCGGCCTTCAGATAGATCCCTTTGATATTATCATCAGTTTCTGCTTTTCTGATCAGGCGTACCACATTGTAAAGCCCCGGGGTCTCTTTCGGCCCCTGGCGCAACACGGCGTTTACCGGATTAACGATCTTCTGTTCGGTATAAGGCTGACTGGTTTCCAGTACCAGCACTCCGTTTGGCGATATAGTAACAGCTTCGGGGCTAACCGCTTTAACAACAACTCCCATCAGGATGAACACCCCAAGTACGGAGATCACGATGAAGGCCAGTAGAACGGCAAAGAAAATTTTAAAAAAGCTACGCATTTATGGAAGATTTAGTTTTAATGGACCTGCCGGTCGTCTTCTTTTTCCAAAAATAAAGAATATGTATACTTTTGGGCCGTTGAAGATACATGAATAAAGCAATATTACTTATAGGTGGCAATCTGGGTGACCGTACCGGTCATTTACAACAGGCTGTAGAGCAGATAGATAAGCAGATAGGGAAGGTGGAAAAAATTTCCGCCCTTTACGAGACGGCTGCCTGGGGCCACGTAGAACAGCCAGACTACCTTAATCAGGCCCTCCTGGTGTCAACAGACATGGATGCACGAACGCTCCTTGAGACCGTATTAGCCATAGAGCATAATATCGGCCGCATCCGCCGTCAGAAATGGGGCGCCCGGGTCATTGACATTGATATCATCTTTTATAATGATGACGTTATCAATCAGCCCGACCTGAAGGTCCCGCACCCTCAAATGCAGTTCAGACAATTTGTACTGGTTCCCCTCCGGGAAATACTCCCCGACTGGCAACATCCTGTACTACACCAGTCTGTCAGCACTTTACTTGACAACTGCACAGACGAACTACCAGCCGTAAAATATAACGGCGTAAGCTAAACCATCTACAACCGGTCCATGAATTACAGATACATCACTATAGAAGGTAACATCGGCGCAGGAAAAACGACCCTGGCCACCAAACTCGCAGCACACTTTAACGCAAAACTGATCCTGGAAGAATTTGCAGATAATCCCTTCCTGCCAAAGTTTTATGAAAAGCCCCAGCAATATGCCTTTCCATTGGAGCTCTTCTTCATGGCCGAACGTTATAAACAGCTGAAAGACATGCTCCAGATACAGGATATGTTCAGCGATCTTGTCGTGTCTGATTATCTTTTTATCAAGAGCCTCCTGTTCGCAAAAATTAACCTGAAAGAAGAAGAATATAGTCTCTATCAGAAACTGTTCGATATTATCAATCCGCAGCTGGTACAACCAGACCTGCTCATCTTCCTGAACGCCCCCATTCTTAAATTACAGCAGAATATCAAACACCGTAACCGTTCTTATGAACAGCAGATCGCAGACGAATACCTCGTTAATGTGCACGATATGTACATGCAGTATATCCGCCAGCATCCCGTTCGTACCCTGATGGTAGACATGACGAAAGTGGATTTTGTGAAGAACCCGGGCGATTTTGATAAGCTGTTACTGGCCCTCGGCAAAGATTACGAACCGGGTATTCATTACCTGTAAGCGTCATCCGGCGACAGCTTTATACTATACCAATCTCCCTGCAATAGTACTTGCTGCTACCCAGCCACTTGTCCATGCATGCTGAAAGTTAAAGCCTCCGGTAATACCATCAACATCCATCACTTCACCGGCAAAGAATAATCCTGGCGCAAGTTTGCTCTCCATTGTGGCAGGATCTATTTCAGATAGTTTTATACCGCCACAGGTCACAAACTCTTCTTTGAAAGTTGTTTTTCCTTTTACAGGGCATTCCATAGCCGTCAGATATTTTATCAGTTTATACTGCTCTTTCGCTGGCATATCTGCCCACCGTACATCCTCTCCTATTCCTGATTGTTGCAGGAAGAACTGCCATAAACGCGCTGGTAGTCCAAAAGGGTTCTTATGATGCATTTTCTGACCTCCCAGGTCAAAGCGCAGACCTTGTATTTCTTCCCGTAAGCTGTTTTCATTAAATGCAGGCAACCAGTTGATCAACGCCGTGAACTGGTATTGCAGGGCACCCAATTCCCTTGCGCCCCAGGCTGAAAGCCGTAATACACATGGCCCGCTCATGCCCCAGTGGGTGATCAGTAATGGTCCCTGTTCCTGCAGTTTAGTACCGGCTATCTTCACATGCGCTTCCTCCACACTCACCCCCATCAGGGTGGTAATAGGATTGCCGGGCATATTGAACGTAAACAGCGAAGGCATGGGCGCTATGATCTCATGCCCTGTCGATTGTAACCAGGCAAATTTGTCCAGCTGTGCATACCCCCCCGCTGCCACACAAACGAAATCAGTTTTCAAAACCCCGCCGTCATGCAAGCGTACTTCCCAGCCTTTATCCGTGCTCACCAGTTCATCAACAGCTACACTCGTCCTGATCTTTACACCATACCTGTCTGCATCTTTCAGCAGGCAGTCGATGATGGTCTGGGAATTGTCCGTTACCGGAAACATCCTGCCATCTGCTTCAGCTTTCAACGTAACACCTCTTTCCTTAAACCAGCTGATCGTATCTGGCACAAAAAACCGGCTGAAAGACTTCTTTACAAAGTGTTGTCCTCTCGGATAACGTTTTGACATATATAATATATCCGGAGCATTATGCGTTACATTACACCTTCCTCCGCCCGAAACTTTCACTTTAGATAAAAGTTTATTACTTTTTTCTATTAATATGACTTCCAGTTGACTATGAAGGCGAGCGGCGTTCACTGCACAGAAAAAACCGGCGGCTCCACCCCCTATTACTACTAATCTCTTGTTTACCATGTTTTTATATCACGGAGTTTTCTAAAATCACAATCCAGCCGCAATAATAATTCAAAGCCGGGACATTCTAATTTATTAACTACCAATAACATTATTTGTATATATTAATTTTTCATGCTACTTTGCATATTATATTTTTTGATACTATATTGTCCGCAAAATGTTGTTCCACATGCAATCTGTGTTCTCTAAAAAACGAAATCGCCTAAGGTGGCTTCTCCCAGTCTGTCTGCTGGGTGTTACCGGCGCCCTTGCGTTTTATCCCGCCGACGAATGGCAGGATAAAATCACGCAGGCATTGGAAGCGTACAGCAAACGCTTCCCGCAGGAAAAGGTTTACCTGCACCTGGATAAGGACTACTACGCCGCAGGGGAAACCATGTGGTTCAAAGCGTATGTTTTGCTACAAGGCCAGCCATCACTTTCAGCGACAAACCTGTACGTTGAGCTGGTGGATAAATCCGGCAACGTAGTAAATAAAAAATTGATCTCTGTCGGTGGTGCTACCGGTTCCGGTGCATTCGAACTGCCGGAAAGTTCTAAACCGGGTCAATACCAGCTGCGTGCATACACTGCATGGATGCTGAACTTTGACGCCGAATATCTCTTCTACAAAAACATCGAAATATTCGATCCGGCTAAGCCAGTTGGTCCTACTCCTAAAGCAGTTTCTAACGACTTCGCCGTAAACTTCTTCCCTGAAGGCGGTAACCTGATCGCTGGCGTTGCCGGCCGTGTTGCGTTCAAAGCTATCGATCAGCAAGGTTATCCTCAGGAGGTAAATGGTATCATCCAGAACCTGAAAGGAGAAACAGTAGCTTTGGTAAAAACTACCCGCGACGGTATGGGTATGTTCGACATCACCCCTACTGCAGGAGAAACTTATAAAGCCCTGATCCAAACAGCCAAAGGCCAGCAGAAAACAATACTGCTGCCGGTTGTTAAAGCGGCAGGCGTAGGTCTTAAAGTCTTCAATAAAGGCACCCGCATTTTCTATCAAACCTTACCTGCGACAAAAGATAATCCGGTATACAATAACATGATGATCGTTGCGCAAATGCAGCAGCACATCGTGTACAAAGCAAAACTGAATGCAGCGGAAGGCCAGATGAGCGGTTTTATACCTACTAAAGAATTGCCTTCAGGTATCATTCAGCTGACTATCTTCAACAGCGAAGGTTTACCAATGGCGGAAAGGCTCGCTTTCGTAAGAAAGAACGACTTCCTGTCACTCACCCTGCAGAATACAGCTATCAATACCCAGCCAAGACAGAAGAACACACTGGAAATAAAGATCCCGGACACCATGCTTACCAGCTTGTCCGTTTCTATTACCGATGCTGACCAGATCGTGAAAGATCAGGACGAGAACAACATCATCTCTAACCTGCTCCTCACTTCCGATATCAAAGGTTATATAGCTAATCCTGCCCAGTACTTCAAAGATACAGAGCCTGCCACCCTTCAGGGTCTGGACCTGGTGATGATGACCAACGGCTGGAGAAGATTCAGCTGGGAAAAGATCCTCCACAACTTCATGCCTGATGTTAAGTTCCCTTACGAACAGGGCTTACTCCTGAGAGGTGTGGCTACTACCAACAAAGGCGCCAGCGCCCTGTCAAACGGTAAAGTGGATTTCATCCTGAAACAACCGATCGATACTTCTACCGCATTCTCTTCCGTTACTACTAACGATAAAGGTGAATTTGCTATTGACCGCCTGCAGTTCGTAGATACCATCAACGTATTCTACCGCGCCAACGATCCTAACAAATCATGGAAGGACGTAAACGTGAAATTTGAACCGCACTTCTTTGAGAAAAAAGAAACGGTAACATTGCCTTATCCTTTCAGAACTACCTTAGAAATAGAAAGCAGGGTATTATCCAGCTATCTCGCTACTGTAGCTGAAAACTCCGCAGTGAGCAGATCCATCCGCGGAAAACCGATCTTCCTGAAAGAGATCAACGTTCGTGAAAAACGTCTCAGCAAAGCTGAAACAGTTGAAAAACGTTATGCTACAGGTATGTTCAGCGCGGGTGATGGTTACGGTTTCGACCTGACAAGGGACGAACCCGGAAGCCTGAGCATCTTCCAGTACCTCCAGTCTAAAGTTCCTGGTCTGACGGTTAATCTGAGCGATCCTACCACCGGCCCGGCCCTGACCTGGCGTGGTGGTCCTCCGGTACTGTTCCTGAACGAAATGCCTACCAACATCAATATGCTGAATAACATCAACATCGGTGATGTGGCCTTCATCAAGGTATTACGCCCTACCTTCGTAGGTGGTTTCGGTGGTAGCTCCGGCGCCATTGCAGTATACACCAGGAAAGGCGGCGATAGTAAAAGCGACGTCGATACACGCGGCTTTGAAAAATATCAGAAAGGCGGTTATGACATCATGAAAGAATTCTACGCACCGGATTACACCGTTCGTAAGGAAATTCACATCCTGCAGGATAAAAGGCTGACCCTCTACTGGAATGCAAACCTGGTAGCAGATACGCTGACACATACCGCCAAGATCTCCTTCTATAACAACGACTTTACAAGACGTTTCCGTATAGTAGTAGAAGGTATGGGTGAAGATGGTTCCGTAGGACGTACAGAGCAGCTATTGCAATAATTATAGTCCCTGGCCGACAAAAAATAGTCCATAGTTCAACAACTATGGACTATTTTTATTTATACAATGCCAGGATATGAATAATACATTAAACAGTATCTCAGCAGGCTGGCAGGCCCCAAAATTGATTTGCCCGTCACTTGTTATAACCCTCTGGATATTCTTTCAGTCCACACCGCTTATCGCTCAACAACTCAAGCCAGGTTTTGACCCGCAGGAATATGCGGAACTGCTGGATATCGACTTCCTTCACGCCGATACCCCCTGGACCAACGTGAAGATCCCTCCTCCCCAACATGCCCGGCTGGTATACCGTTCCCCGGAAACAGGCCTTTACAACCGCTGGGACCTGTGGGTAAGGAACGACCAGACGATCATTATCAGCATTCGTGGTACTATCGGACAAAAAGAATCCTGGCTGGAGAATTTTCATGCAGGTATGATTCCCGCAATAGGAGCGCTTAAACTGAACGATAGCGCCGTTTTCCGTTACCGCCTGGCGAAAGACAGTAATGCTTATGTACATGCCGGATGGACACTGGCGCTGGCCAGTATGGCACCCGATATCGTTGCCCATGTCAAAGAATACTACCGGAAAGGGGCCCGTAATTTCCTGATATCCGGCCATAGCCAGGGAGGCGCTATCAGTTTCCTGCTCCGCTCTTACCTGGAATATCTGGACGACCCCGATCTTCCAAAAGACATTACCTATAAAACCTATTGCAGTGCTGCCCCCAAACCGGGTAATCTCTATTACGCCTACGACTTCGATTTTATTACCCGCAATGGTTGGGGATACCGGGTGGTCAATACGCGCGACTGGGTGCCGGAAACGCCCTTCTCGCTGCAAACCACGGGCGACTTTAACACCCCTAATCCCTTTATGACCGTTAAAGGAGCACTGAAAAAACAAAATATTATCGTCCGCCTCGTAGTGAAATCCATGTACAACAGGTTAGACCGCAGCACCCGGAGGGCCAGCCGCCGGATGCAGAAGTTATTGGGTAAACAGCTGGCGGGAAGAGTGCGTAAGGCTATCCCGGGTTATATGCCGCCAGAATTTGTCTCCAGCCATAATTATATGCCCGCCGGAATACCTGTCATCCTGCATCCGGACGCAGACTACGACCGTAAATATATATTCGACGGAAAGAACATCTTCATCCACCATATGCATGCCCCCTACCGGGAGCTTCTCCAAACAATCTACCAGTAATCGTATTATTTTATCTGTTCCGGGGGATGATCAAGTCCACCTCAGGTCCACCTATAAAGCATGTATACGCCATGTTTACTATAGGCAAACGACCTGTCTATGGCTACTTTACAATAACCACATCCTTAATTTCCGGGCAAAACACTCCGCCTGAAGAAAAATGGTAAAATAGTATAACCCTCACATTTAGTCCACTTACTTTGTAGATTAATTAATATATTCATATTCAACATCGTTCTTTATTTACAGAAACCATATAAAACACATTGTTATGGCTAAAAACTGGAAGTTTGATACGCTTCAGGTACATGCCGGGTATAGCCCGGACCCCACCACACATGCCGCAGCAGTACCGATTTATCAAACCACCTCTTACACATTTGACAGCCCCGAACATGCAGCAGACCTATTCCAGCTAAAGCAATTTGGCAACATCTACACCCGTATCATGAATCCGACTACGGATGTTTTTGAAAAAAGGGTCGCTGCACTGGAAGGAGGCGTAGCCGGACTGGCGGTAGCATCCGGACAGGCGTCACAATTCATTGCCCTGCACAACATCCTGTTACCCGGCGATAATTTTATTACCTCCAATTACCTCTATGGCGGCACCTATAACCAGTTTAAGGTCAGCTTTAAACGGATAGGCGTAGAAGCCCGTTTCGCCAACCTGGACGAACCTGAAAGCTTCGAAAGGCTGATCGATGAGAACACGAAGGCTATTTTCGTGGAAACCATTGGGAACCCCGGTTTCGCTATTCCCGACTTCGACAAGCTGGGCGCCATTGCACAAAAATATCAGATCCCCCTGGTCGTAGATAATACCTTCGGCGCCGCAGGGTATCTTATCCGTCCTATCGACTTTGGCGCTAATGTCATTGTGCAGGCAGCCACCAAATGGATCGGCGGTCATGGAAACAGTATCGGAGGTGTGATCGTGGACGGAGGGAATTTCAACTGGGGCAACGGTAAGTTCAAACAGTTCACGGAACCCGATGAAGCATACCACGGTATGAAGTTCTGGGAAGTGTTCGGCGACGCCAGCCCATTCGGTAATATTGCCTACATCATCCGTGCACGGGTAGCCGGCCTCCGTAGCTGGGGCCCCGCACTTGGTCCGCAAAATGCCTTCCTGTTCATTCAAGGTCTGGAAACGCTTTCACTACGGGTGCAACGTACAGTGGAAAATGCTCTGGCACTCGCACAATGGCTGCAACAACATCCCCAGGTGGAATATGTCAATTACCCCGGCCTGCCTGGTAATAAATATCATGAGCTGGGCAAAAAATACCTGCGCCATGGGTTTGGCGGCGTCCTCTCTTTCAAAGTAAAAGGTGGTAAAGAACCGGCAGACAAGATCGTCTCTTCACTTGAGCTCATCTATCATCTGGCCAACGTGGGAGATGCAAAAACACTCATCATTCATCCTGCTACTACAACTCACCAGCAATTGTCTGAAGAAGAACAAAAGTCTGCCGGTGTTGAACCAGGCTTGCTTCGTATCTCACTGGGTATAGAAGATATCAGTGACATCATCGCCGACCTGGAACAAGCCTTCACAAAGGCTTCCGCATAAATATAACGACCGGCCTTATACGTTGCAATACTTTATTAATACAGGTATCTTTTCCGTTAACAAGTGATTAACTAATGGATTAACAACGCATTAACAGCATCGTTATTTTTTCGTGGTATGTTTGTAATGATAAAAGCAAAAGCACGTTGTCCTTTACTTCCAGGCTTCTCATACAAAAAAGTGTATGAGAGCTTGGGGGTTAAGGGATCTCTTCGGGAAAAACTAAACTCCAAATCAAAATCACACTTCAAGATATTTATACTAAAAGATATTATGCTACCCTGGGAACATTTAGCCAAAATATTTAGAGGGGGAATAATATAGATTACTATACATGAATACGGCTGTCAGTAAATACTGTGGTCTAACAAATCAAAAACCAACTAACATAAAAGGTCTCGTTTTCACGAGACCTTTTTCTTTTCCAAATGATATAATGGCTCCGTCAATGCAATTAATCCTTCAGCTTATGCAGGAATGTAGACAATTTAAATAACAGCTCATCCTGTAAACCTGCTCTCAGTTTCGCTTCATCATCCGTAATGCCCAGACGGCGCATACGCTGATAATAAGTATATGATCCTCCTATCAGTTCCAGGCACTCTTCGATCTTCTCACGGATATCTGCTTCCTTACTCTTCTTATCATATTCCTTCTTGGAAAGGATCTTGTCAACAAAGTAAAAATTGTCCTTCGTTTCAACCCATTTTCCCCTTGACTGATGCTGCGGTTTATATACCTCCAGGTAACAGTTATCCAGGTGTAATATCTCACCAAATTCAGTCTTCACATCAATAGATGCCGGCTTGCCTTTCTGCGGGCTTGCCATCAGCTTTTTAATGAAATGACTGATCTCCGTCCCAAGCTCCCCCGCACTTGTCAGTAACTGGTTCAGTTGAGAGAATTCCAATACCATAGTGACACGGATATAACGGCTGCCCGATTTCAGCTTGCCGATAATACTTGGCGTCTGGTGTTCGTCAAAAAGGATATCTTCCACCTGCACCTTACTTACCGTACGGTAGTTGGGTGTATATCCTTCTGAAGCCGGCGTCGCCTTTTTGCTGGCGGTCCTGGACACCTGCTGTTTGGTGGTATGCTGAACAAAATCATCAATGAACCGCAGGTCATGCTCTTTCAAACGGTGATACAGTTCATGGGTATTATAATTAACGATCCTGCTAAGTAACATTACATCGTCCCATACATCGGCATATTGCACTTTTTTAAGTTCGTCCAGTACATCTGCGGCTACCAGGTTACGACGGTATAACAGCTCTCCCACCAGGAAAACTGAATAGTCGTTCACCGGATAACCAAGTTCCGGCAACAGATCATAAGGGCTCTTTTTTTGTTCTTTTGCCAGGTCCAGCTGTTCCAGGTCAGACATCACAGGTGCCAGCAGGTATTTACGTGCCGCCGTCCGCAGTTTCTTGCTCACATAATCAAGCAGATGATCATTCACTTCACGCTGGCTAACAAAGTCATGCAATATCTGCACGAAACGCTTGGATGCAGGCAAGCCGAACTGCAGCAGAATATCATTCTCCATGTCCAGCACACTTGCACCACCCGCGTGTTCCTTGCTGGTTTTAGTCCGCGTCTCCTGCTGCTGACAGCGCTGATAATATTCCTGTAGTTTCAGTTTTAGCTTATCCATATATTTATCTTATTAAATCAGTTTACTCCAAAGTCATCCGTCCCCTTTTCTGATAGCCAATGCCGGCCCTTTACGGGTATAGATTTCCCTGTTCCGCTTCCGGAATACGCCTGCGAAATGCCTAAAGACAAACGCCGACGCCTTCTATGGCGAATACAATTGTTTGTTTTACAATAAGT
The DNA here is from genome assembly GCF_003182155.1 of Chitinophaga sp. S165. Lineage (GTDB taxonomy): Bacteria > Bacteroidota > Bacteroidia > Chitinophagales > Chitinophagaceae > Chitinophaga. The sequence goes on along the minus strand of NZ_QGTG01000003.1, from coordinate 40,345 downwards.
TATTCAATGGGAGTAGTATAGTTGATCTAATGGGAAGAATGCAAATATACGGCTTTAGAAAGTTCCGTCCCAACCTTCACTGTAATCTAATTGTAAAGCGCTGCTCACTTTAGGACCATTTTGGCCTTTTCCCAGAAGCCCAGCCGGTCGTCATACCCGTTCAGGCCGCCGTTGATACGCAGGGTTAACCACTGGAACTTGCTGTAATTCTTGTTTTTATACATTGTCGCCCAGGTATCGGGCTGGTCAGCCACCTCGTTCAGGGCCTTATATACCGTCCAGAACCAGCAGGCAGACGCGACCGCATACTGCGGAGTAGCAAGCAGGTCTGATGCATCCTGGAAAGTAGTCTTATTCCCCGTCAGTGCCTTACTGCAATCGCCATAACTGGCCCGCCCGGTCAGTTGTATCAGTCCGCGGCCCTTGAACCGCCAGCCGTCCCCGCTGGATTCAGGTCCATTGCCTAAACGGTTAGCATACACCTTATTGGCGATCTTTTCAGGCTTACCTCCAAACTGTTTTGCAACTGCAAGCGTCGGGAAATATTTAGGGAACACCACCAGTAATCGTTCCGCCCGGTAATTCAGGTTTTCAGTAACCACACGGAACTGTCCGCTTTCATGTGCCAGATGAGCCAGAAATGCGGCGGCTCTTGCAGGTGTATTGATCTGGTAGACAGGCATCTCCTGGTTCAAATAAGGTAAGTAAGTTTGAATGTGCTGAGTTTCAGCCTCCGGCATAATAGCCTGTAGCTGTTCGTTGGTAATTGTCATGGGGTTCGGTATTGAGATTAACAATACAAAGGTAAGATTAAACACGCTCTGCTGCCAAAGAAATACCCTGTATATCTTTCAACAGTTTATATCTTTGGATCATGGCAATGCAAGATCCTGTAAGGTATGAAAGCGGCACTTATGTAGGTCCGAAAATAAAGGAAAGGTCCTTCAGCTACATCATTACAAGTGAAACGGCCATTCCCGAAAACTTCAGCTCCGAATGGCATTATCACGCCAATCCACATTTTTCACATATCCTTTCAGGTGGTAGTAAAGAGGTCCGTAAAGACGGCTCCTCCATTCAGCCCGCTGGTACCGGTTTATACTATTATCCGGGCATTCCCCACCAGAATATCGACTACCGTCCCGGTACCCGCATCTTCAATATCGAATTCGAACGTTCTTTCTTTGAAAAGTACGGACTGTCCATACCGGCGGAGTCCCTTATGTTCGAGCATAATACGTCCTGTAATACCCACGGATTGATCCGGATCATGAAAGAACATTACATTAATGATCCCGAATCTTCCATTGCTATTGACCAGCTATGTATCAATCTCGTGCAGTCGGCCCTACCGACAGACAAACAATATCCTGAATGGACAAAGAAGATCAGGTCTGTACTGCACGATAACTGGAACGCTCCTATGACGCTTACAGAGCTGGCGGCTGTACTCGATCTTCATCCCGTTACGATCTCCAGGTATTTCTCCACTTATTTCAACTGTAACCTGGGAGAATATATCCGCCGTATCAAAACGGAACATGCCCTGGCACTGATCCGCACCAATCAACACTCGCTGACAGAGATCGCCTACCTTTGCGGTTTTACCGACCAGGCCCATTTCACGCGTACCTTCCGCCATATCACCGGATTGCTACCTAAAGAATACAGGAGTCTCTGATCATTTTCAATAGCACGAATTTTCTTCAGGTTAATTACATACAATTTTGCGATCTTCATAGGCCCTAGTTTTGCATGTGTGGAAACAGCAATTATACGGCCTATACGGCCCTCCGACAACGAAGCGATTGCCCGTATCATCAGAGCGGTTTTGACCGAATTTAAGGCCAATAAACCCGGTACAGCTTATTTTGATAACAGCCTGGATGAACTGTACAACGTATTCAGTTATCCGCAGGCCGCTTATTGGTTGGCCGAACAGGAAGGCCAGATCATCGGCGGAGCCGGCATCTATCCTACGCATGGGCTGCCTCCCGGTTACTGTGAACTGGTGAAACTTTATCTCCTGCCGGAAGCAAGAGGCAAAGGACTGGGCAAACAACTCATAGAGCAATGTTTTGACGCCGCCACACAGGCCGGCTTTACACACATCTACCTGGAAACAATGCCGGAACTGGTCACCGCTATCCCGCTGTATGAAAAGATGGGCTTCATCTACCTGTTCCAGGCACTGGGCGCTTCCGGTCATTTCGGATGCAGCGTCTGGATGGCAAAAGAATTATAGATCCACGATAATAAGTAACAAGAAGACATGACCATAAAAACTATGCAACGCTTTCTGCTGATAGCTTTATCCTTGTTATCAGCGTTCAATCTTACGGCACAGGACAAGAATGAAAAACTGCACCGCCTGTTCGACAACTATTACGAGGAATACAAGCGCCTCTCTCCACTGGATGCCACGGCCGCAGGCGATAACCGTTATAACGATCTGCTGCCGAACGATATCTCCGCTCCTTACATCAATGAACAGGAGCGTTTCTTTACAAGATACCAGGACTCCCTTCGCCCATTCAACAGAGAGGAACTGAATACCGCCGACAGGATCTCTTTTGACGTATTGACCGAAGTGCTCCGGCACCAGTTGCAATTACTGAAGTATCATCTCGAATACATTCCCTTCGGACAGCTCAGCGACATGCCGCTGACCATCGGCCAGCTGGGCGCAGGTGAATCTTTCCTTCCATTTAATACAGCACAGGACTACCGTAACTGGAACAAACGTATGATTGCCTTCGGCCCCTGGCTGGACACCGCTATTGCCAATCTTGAGAAAGGAAAACAAATGGGCATGATGCGGCCAAAGGTGATCGTCGAAAAAGCCATCACTGCAATGACTCCCTTAACGGAAACAGATCCGGCAAAAAGTATGTTCTACAGACGTCTGACCAATATGCCGGCCAGTATATCCAAAGCAGATAAAAAACGGATCATCGCAGATTACAAAAAAACGATCAGTACCATACTGGCGCCTGCTTATAAAAGACTGGTCACTTATCTGAAAGATGTATATCTGCCCGCCGCTCCAATAACAGCAGGCGTGAACGTATATCCATTGGGTAAAGAATACTATGAAGAGCAGGTACACTTCTACACCACTGCCAGCTATACACCCGAAGACGTTTACCAGCTGGGACTTTCAGAAGTAGCGCGTATCACGCAGGAAATGGAAGGGATTAAAACGAAGACCGGTTTTACGGGTACTTTGCAGGAGTTCTTTCACTTCCTCAAAACTGACAAACAGTTTATGCCGTTTAAAACACCGGAGGAGGTTATTGCCGCATACAGCAACATCTACCAGAAGATCCAGCCACACCTTCCGGAAATGTTCAGTCTTCAACCTAAAAGCAAGTTTGAGATCAGACGTTCTTTGCCTTTCATGGAACATTCACAGGGCGGCCCCTCCTATCTCACGCCCTCAATAGATGGCGCCAGACCAGGAATATTCTATGTGCCAATCCCCGATGCTACAAAAGTGAATGTCACCTTTTATGGACTGGAAGCAACATTCATACATGAAGCGATACCCGGTCATCACTTCCAGATCGCATTGCAGCAGGAGAATACAGCGTTGCCTGCGTTCCGCAAGCTACCTACGTTCAGTTCGTATGTTGAAGGCTGGGCGCTTTATTGTGAATCGCTGGGTGAGCAGGTAGGATGTTACACAGATCCTTATCAGAAAATGGGAGCACTGAATAATGAAATTCACCGCGCTATCAGGCTGGTGGTAGATGTGGCTTTACACACAGGTAAAATGACAAGAGAAGAAGCAATTGCTTATATGACCGCTCATGAATCGGTCGATAATGACATTGCCACCAAAGAAATTGACCGGTATATCGCCAATCCGGGGCAGGCGCTGTCTTATAAAGCAGGCGGTCTTACCATCATGAGGCTGAGAGAGAAATACAGCAAACTACTAGGCGACAAATTCAGTTTGCTGAAATTCCATGATGCCGTACTTCGCCAGGGTGATATGCCGCTGACGGTATTCGAAAAGTATATGGATGACTGGGCTGCATCCGTTAAATAGCCATTCTGATTCCTGTTTATATGGGCGTCTCCTTCCAGGGAGGCGCCTTTTCTTTTTATCTCATTTTATGAGATGTTGTTCTTCTTCGCCAGCTCTTCCTTCAACCGCTTCACTTCCTCTTCCAGTGATATTATATATCGCTTTTGCGGTGCAACCAGTTCCTCAATTTCGGGCACGCTGAATCTCGGCGTTATATGTTGCTGACAATTCCAGTCATACGCCTTGATCTTAAAGATCATCATACGTTCCGGTTTAAACTTATAATCCGCTGGCTTCAGCAGTTGATACAGTTCCGGATTTTCGTCCAGTTCTACGATCTCTGCCTCTGCATAAATTTTCAATCTCGCCCTCTGCGGATATGATACGAGAATGAGAGAAACCTTTGCGTTCTTACTAATGTTTCCAACAGAGATATATTGCCGGTTCCCCGTAAAATCAACAATGCCGATAGTAGAATTGTCGATGACTTTTATAAAGCCTTTCGGACCGCCACGATGCTGAATATAAGGGTACTCATTCTCGGAAAATGAAGCCATATAAAAGCTATCCCGCTGACCGATAAATTCAATCTCAGCATCTGTTAAACCATCTACATAAGACATCTTTTCCACCCTGTCATAAGCAAGCCTGCTACCCTGTTTTTCCTGCAACTGTTTTATGGCGTCTGTAAACGCCAGCTTTGAATAATTCATAACACTATGTTTAGCATATACTACAACCTGAAAGAATGCTGCGATATGATCTGATACATATCGCAGCACCATATCTGTTTATTTCACTACTTTCCTGGCCAGGAAATCGCTTATCAAATCTGCTATTTCTGTTCCATAACTTTCCAAAGCGAAGTGCCCGGTTTCAAACAGATGAAACTCCAGGTTCTTCAGATCTTTCTTGAAAGCCTCTGCTCCGGAGCCGGGGAAAATGTAATCGTTCTCACCATATACGATCAGTGTTTCCGGCTGATACTTCCGGAAATATTCCTGCCACTTAGGATACAACACAACGTTCGTCTGATAGTCATAAAACAAAGCAAGCTGTATAGCTCCGTTTTCAGGCCTTTCCAGGTGCCTCAGATCTATTTCCCAGTTGTCGGGAGAGATCTTGCTTACATCGGGCACATTATGTGTGTATTGCCACTTTAACCCATTCGGATCATGGAAAGTTCTAAGTGTTGCTTCAGCTTCCTTATCATTGATATTCTTCCAGTAAGCTTTGATAGGGTCCCAGAAGGTTTCCAATCCTTCTTCATAAGCACAACCGTTCTGAATGATCAATGATTCGACCTTTTCAGGGCTGGTACTGGCTATCCTAAAACCAATAGGAGCGCCATAATCCATCAGGTACAGACTGTATTTCTGAATATCCAGTTCTGCCAGCAGGGCCGTAATGATCTTAGCAAAATTTTCAAATGTATAATCAAATTCGGCCATCGGAGGCTGCTCACTTCTGCCATAGCCAGGATAATCAGGCGCAATGAGATGGTATTTATCAGACAGGTCATTGATCAGGTTCCTGTACATATGTGAAGATGTTGGATAGCCATGCAGCAGTACTAAAGTTGGCTTTGTTTTATCACCTGCTTCTCTGTAAAAGATCTCTACTCCGTGGATCTTTTTCGTATTATAGGTTGTGTTCATGATCGTTATTGTTTGTTTTGACTAATTGTTCTGTTCTTTTTTGAAAATCGATTTTCATGACTCAAAGGTGAGACAATAATCAGCCGTCCTGTTAGGCATCATTTCCCGAAGACTTAACTATTTTTCCGCGTAGAGAAGAGACAGGGGGTATGAAAGAATGCCCGAAGAAGAGAATAATGAGCGCCTTAACCATTCAGCAGAGCGCTGGTGGTGGTAACTGCACTGATAAAAAAGGAGGATACTAATTTTGTTGTAAAGCAGCTTTTTCCCTGTATTGAACGGGAGACATTCCCTGCTTGTTCTTAAAGAACCTGCTGAAGGTCTGTATATCTTCAAATCCCAGACCGTAGGCTATTTCTTTGATAGAAAGCTTGGTATAGACGATCTGTCTCCGGGCATGCAGCATGATGCGGTCATGGATAATCGTTAAAGGCTTCCGCTCTGAAGCAAGGGAGAATAAATTGGAAAGCGTTTTAGGTGACCTGTTCAGCTTTGCAGCATAGAATGCCACATCATGATGCCGGGTATAATGACCTTCTACCAGGTAATTAAACTCCCTGACTATGTCTGTCTGGTTCTTATCAAGTTTGTTCAGCTGAGTGGACTTCTTTAAACTTCTGACACAGAGAATAAGCATTCTTTTAAGGATCGCCTGCAGCATATCTTTTTGCAGAAGGTCCTGCTGCTGCATTTCACGGCAGAAAATATCCCAGGTGATGTCGAAATCTTTCAGGTCGTTCTCGTCGATAGTAACTATCGGTATAGCGGTAGCACCAAAGAATAACAATCCTTTGCTGCCAACTTCGTTATCATGATTAACAATACAGTAAAATGGTTGATTGAAACGCAGCATACGCGCTTTTTCCAGGTCAATGCTGTCAACTTTATGGAACTCTGTAAGAAAGATGATCTGGTTTTTAGATAGCTGATAAGGCACCTTATCGACCGTGATATGAAGTGATTCCTCAACATTCCAGATAAACGTCATATCTGTTTCATGTACATCGAAAACAATATCGGAATTAGCTTTATCGAGTTCGGTTAAACTCAGCATTTCCTTTTCATCATTCTTAAAAACCATAGACCTTTTATTATCCTGTTCAAAGATAGGTATTTTATAAACGGGAGGTAGTACGCTGGGATCTTCGGCTGTTTGTGTGGAAAGCTCCTCGTTGTATATGTACTTGTTTCTACAAATAACATCGTTACCAGGATCATTTTCATCCTTCTTCTTCACGGTATAGTATTTGGGCCGTGTGTAATTAAAACCTTGAATTATGCAGATACTATCCAACACTACCGCTAACTCCAAACTGGAGGAGTTCTTCGTTACCATGTTACAGGAAATATACTGGTCAGAACAACACCTGGTAAATGTCCTTTCCACCATGACGGGCGCTGCTACCAATGAAGAGCTGATACAGGCATTCGATATGCACAGGCAGCAAACTGAAGAACATATAAAGATAGTAGAACGTGCATTTGAAATGCTCGGCTTACCGGCACAGGCAGAACCTAGCATGGGCTTACAGGGACTATTCGATGAAGGCTGGCAGGTAATAGACGAAACAGATGAAGGTTCTGCTCAAAGGGACGTAGCACTCATCATTGCCGCACAGAAAGTGGAGCATTATGAAATTGCCTGTTATGGCAGCCTTGTAACACTCGCAAGCACCCTGGGTGAAATTGAAGTGGCCGACATGTTGAGAGCAGTCTTAACGGAAGAAAAGGAAACGGATGCCACACTGACGATCATTGCGGAAAGTAATATTAACGCAAAGGCCAGTGAAGAACCTGCATGACTTGGATAAAATTAAAAGAGGGCTGTACAGGACGGTTTCCCAATCCTGTCAGCCCTTCGTTATTAAAGCATGCATAACGTTATCTATAATCCGTGTTTCTGATAGCGGCCCATCAGCACTCCCTCTGCCAGGATGTGCCCCTGCATGGCCTGTTGCAAAGTAGCCTTATCAGCGCCTACTTCCAGGTCCAGTTCTGTATCCAGCGCAAAGACATGAAAGTAATACCTGTGAAAGCCTGACGGTGGACAAGGACCATAGTAACCCGTTTTGCCTCCCCCGTTCTTTCCGCAGATACCGGGCACCGTGTCTCCGCCAATGAGGTTTGTAGGAGGAATATTCCATACCAGCCAATGATCGAAAGTACCGTTAGGTGCATCCGGATCTTCCATAATGATAGACAGTGTCGCTGCACCAGTGGGTATCTGGTCTATCTGTAACGGCGGATTGACCTCCTCACCTTCGCAGGTATATTTGGAAGGAATAACGCCTTCGTGGTCAAATGCAGTACTTGAGATCTTCAGACTGCCTTTTGTATTGTTTTCCATACCTGTACCCGTCACAAAATCAAGCCAGAACGCGCCGTGTTAAATAGGGAGATAAACACACCTCTGCGGGGGTGAACATGCTACATAAGCAGCCTGGTACTGTGGATGTTGTAGAAACTATTCATCAATGAGTTTTTCAAGTTCATCAATAAAACTGGCTTGCCGCTCATTGATCTTTTCCCGGGCTATGTCTAAGGGGAACCATGCCGCACGGTCGATCTCCGGGAAAGTCTTCATCTTGCCCGAGCGTGGGGGCCATTCCATTTCAAACAGGTTACTGACGATGGTATCGGCGTTCAGTTCTCCCGCTACTGCCCAGCAATGCACCGTTTTATGGCCTTTCTGACGGATGGTTGAAAGCTGGATGAAATCTCCCGAGGGCCGGTAGCCTGTCTCTTCCTCAAACTCCCGGATGGCAGCCTGCAATGGCTCTTCTCCGTCCAGGTATTCCCCTTTGGGAATAGACCAGCTGCCAGCGTCCTTTTTTGCCCAGAAAGGCCCTCCCGGATGCCCTAAAAAGACTTCCAGCTGCCTTGCCTTCTTCCGGTAGAGTAATATGCCAGCACTTTGTTTTGCCATACGTTAAGTTACTACTACAATTCCGGTTCCGGTGACCAATACCGGGACCCATTTGAAGAAATCGCAATTTTTCCCCTCCTGCTGCGTCGTTGCATTAAAAATTGAGCTAACTTGGATATCCCATGATTGTAGCAGCCCTTTTATACTTAGTTGTTGTTAGTTATTCCTCAGATACCAAACTAACCCCAGGCGATAATACGCATATTTCCAGCCTGACAGACACCGTTACGTCCACTGCAAAGGAGTACACCCTGACGGCAGACAGAAACGGAAGACTTGACATTGACAATAGGCGGAACACTTACCGTCCGGGCGATGTCCTTAACCTGAAAGGAAATTTCAAGTCGGTGTCCTTTACCAATATGAACGGCAGTGCGGAAAAACCGATCATCATCCGTAACTATCGTAACACGGTGGTAAAGATCGGTGAGCCAAACTGGAATGGGGGCGGCTATTCAGCGGCCTGTGAATTTTCCAATTGTCATTATATCCGTTTTGGCGGCGAGTCAGACAGGAATATGATCGTCATCAATGGGTCAACACAACAGGCAAGGGAAGCCTATCGCCAGTTGCAGATAGGCAATAAGACGGATAATATTGAAGTATGTTTTCTGACCATTACCAACGGCGGCAATGGCATTGTAGCGAAGACAGACCCTATAAAAGGCGATAAGAGTACAGCCTATCCCAATACGACGATCAACAATTTACTGATACACGACATCACCATTACCGGCGCGAAGAATGAAGCTATGTACATTGGCCATACGGCTACCTACTGGGACCATACCGTCAATCAGCCTTATTACGGATCTCCTTCAAAGTTTACGCCCGGTCATGACTACGTGCAACCTGTTAAATGGAAGAACGTAAAGATCTACAATAACCTGATCAGCAATATCGGCCTGGATGGGATCCAGACGTCTGCCATCGACGGACTGGAGATCTTTAACAACGAAGTGACACATTGGGGCACACAGCGTAATGCGGCACATAACGGAGGGATCCTCATTGGCGGCCGTACTACCAATACGAACACGCACGACAACTATGTGCACGACGGCTGGGGAGAATTCTGCCAGTTCTATGGTTCGGGAGAGAACGGCGCTACCCATATCATCAGCAATAACCTTTTTGCAGATAACCAGGGCGATGGTATCAGTATGAGAGGAACTGAAAATGCCATTGTAAAGATCACTAACAATACCGTTGCCTGTACCAAAGGAAACAGTCTGCGCATAAATGGCTATACCGGTATGAAAGGGAAGCAGATCGTGAGCGGAAATGTATTCATTGCACCCAATGGCGGGACCGGTGCGAATATCAGAAATTACGTCTACGTAGAAGAAGGCGGAGATGCCACTGAAGGCGTTAAAAATGAAGAAAATAAGAAGTTTGAAACCCTGTTAGCCGCCGGCGTGAACCCAGCCGCATATTATCATCCCCGGGAAGGCTCATCCATAGGAGCTGCAGGCTATAGAAGAAAATAGACTGCAAGCGCACTACATATAGTGTTAAATATCTATTAAAAAATTATTTGCTTACTAAAAAAAAGAAGATATATCTTTGCACATATATCACATATTCCATATAATATAGTTTTAACCCTGATCTATTTGAAAACCTACAACGACCGTAAACGTAATATCTGTCTTATTTAGAGGGGACGTATTTTTTCAATCTGTTTTTTGGAACCTATTTTATTGTTTTTCATCGAAACCTAACGTAGGAATAATTCCTTATGCATACAACCAGCAGAAGGCATTTCTTGAAGAATGCCGCTATTTTATCCCCCGTACTTACCTTTCTGCCGTCTTACCTGACCGCAGGAAAAGGTTCTCGTCTACGCATTGGTTTCATTGGTACTGGATTGTGGGGACAACAGTATCTGGACCAGGCACTCCAAAGTAAAAATGTGGATGTAAGAGCAATCAGCGACACCGATCCCAAAGCCATCCGTCAGAGCCTTCAGTTATTCAGCAAAGCAGGCTACAGCCGTCCGGACATTTATGAGGACACTTACGAGACTTTACTTTCCCGTAAAGACATTGACGCCGTTATCATTGCAACACCCTGGGAGCAACACTACACCATTGCCAAAGCAGCGATGCTGGCGGGTAAACATGTTGCCTGCGGTGCCATAATGGGCGCTACACTGGAAGAGCACATGGACATTGTGCGCATCAGTGAGCAAACGGGCCGTCAGTATTTTACGCTGGACGAGTACAGTTATCGCCGTGACCTCCTGGCCGTAACGAACATGGCGAAGGAAGGTGTTTTTGGTGAACTGACATCAATTCGGGCTGGAGCACGCCATGATGTATTGCCGGCCGCACACGATGACAAGGCGACCTCTTATCCTGTATATCCGGCAGCTGCGGCAGCCAGGATGTTGGGAGTGAAAAAGGGTAACACCTTTGTATCACTGCGTGTGGTAAAAGAAAAACAGCAGTACGTGATCAACAAACCGCGTTCTGAAAAAGGACCTGCGCGACTGGTCTTTACCTCCGGTGATGTTCAGACAATTGAACTGACCACACAACAGGGGCAAACCCTATCGCTCCAGATGGATGCAGGACAAGATCGCCCTGCCTCTACTGGTTTCCAGGTTACTGGCAGCCAGGGTACCTGGATGGACCTTATCAACTCCATTTACCTGAAAGATCAGAGTCCGGCTAACCAGATATGGGAGGCAGGCAAACCGCATATAGAGCAGTATGCAGAAGATGGCGACGGCTATGCACTGGCGTTACATGAATTCGTAAACAGTGTACAGCAGCCTGTTAAAGGTGAGTTACCGGTTTATGCAGCTGCAGCCAACAGTTTGATAGGCCCTATGGCAACCCTGTCGGCACAACGTGGAGGGGCGACCGTCCAATTCCCGGAGTTTAGGAATAACCCGATTATATAAATTAAACACACTTAAAATTTGGATCAATGGAACCGTATTTAGCAATGATCATTCTTTTTGGAGGAAATTTTGCAATAAGAGGATGGGCTTTTTGTATGGGACAAATTTTGAGCATCGCTCAAAACACTGCCCTGTTTTCCCTTTTAGGTACAACCTATGGCGGTAACGGCCAGACTACGTTTGCCTTACCTGACCTGAGAGGCCGTATGCCGATCGGTACCGGACAAGGTCCCGGATTACCTAATGTTGACCTGGGCCAGATAGGCGGTACACCTAGCACCACCCTGCTGATCACCAACATGCCTGCGCATAATCACACAGGTACAATTGCATCAGCTTCCGTAGCGCAAGCCGCTACCGCAGCTCTTGGTTCTACTGCCATGCCTGGCCCTACCGTGGTGCCTGCGCAGCTGCCAACCCAGGGCGGCGGTCCGAGTGCACAGCCACTTAAAGGATATGGAGTTCCGGACAACACGACCTTCCTGGCGCCTACTACTAACGTAACCGGTACAGTAAACGTTGGTATTGCAGGTGGCAGCCAGCCATTCAGCATTATGAACCCATACCTCGGTGTGAGCTATCTCATCGCCACTGCAGGTATTTTCCCTAGCCGTAACTAAAAAACTTATATGCAATCAGCGCTTTCTATTGGGTTCCTAACTCCTTATTCCGGTGTATATCCTGCTTATTCTGCCCACCTGGTAACAGGCTGGCTGCTGGGCATGGGTTTAGATCCCGTAAGGCAAAGAACAGTGCAGTTTACATCAGAATATACCCACATGGGAAGCGCTGATGCTTCTGTTACTGCTGCCCGCAAGCTCCTTTTCTTTAATAATGTCGATATACTGTCTGGTCTTATAAGTTACCAGGTAGCCCCCGACATTGTCCCCCTGGTGGAGAATACGAAAAGGCCCGCCTTCTTCTTTGATATGGGTGAATATATTCCTCATTTCTCTTACCTCAGTCCAGATGTATTTTATGCATCACATCAGCTGTGGCAATCACAGTATGCATTCGGTAAATGGGCGCAGGGGTATTTTGGGAATGGAGGTCATATGGTCATGCCTGTTTATGAAGCTGGTTACCACCTGCATAGCGCCTTTAAAGAAGGCGTGACAGCAGCAGGCAGCACACAGATAAGTATGACGGTATTACCATTCGATAAAAATGATCCGAAAAGAATGGAGCTGGACGAACTCTTTACAAAACTCGCCAAAGATCCCCCACCGTATGTACATGCCATCTTCGCTGGCAGCATGGGTACTCAGTTTCTTGAAAAATGGATATTAAGCGGTTTTCATAAAAAGATCCCATTGCTGATCAATGAAACGATGGCTTACGATGACATATTGGAAGACATTAAACACATTGACCTGGAAATCTACACGTCCATGATGTGGATGCGTGAAGACCAGAATAAAGCAAACCAGCAATTTGTAAAGAAGTTCGAAAGCATAGCACAGCAACCTGCTAATATTTACGCGCTCATGGGATATGAAGCCGGATTAATGTGGCGGGAATTGTTACCGTATGCCAAAAAGAAGGACTGGGACGCAGTAAAGCAACAACTCCGCACTGGTGTGATAGATGGCCCCAGAGGACAAAAAAACTTTTACCCCGCTTCAGGATTTGCCCTGCCTTCAGCCAACATTCTCAAGATCAGTACAACTGGTAATAAAATAAACAAAATTATTCTTGATCAGGGGTCAGGAATGCGCTATGATGCGAAAGAATTTGAGGTGATTCACAATGAATCCGCGTCCGGATGGCAAAACCCTTTTCTCTGCATTTAACAAGTATCATCATGAATGACACATTTACCCAACGTATCAGCAGGATCTTGCTGATATTTTTCTTTATGCTTGCCGGCTTTAATGGCTTTGCGCAGTATACGAAGACAAGCCTGGCAACGGGCGGCTTCTATAGCGCCATGACCAGAGATAATGCCGGTAACCTCTTCGTTGTGAGCTTCAATAACACAAGTAGCAAGTACGAAGTGGTCAAGTATACAAATGGCGTGGCACCAGGACAGGTACTCTACGCCAATCTTCCTAACTTGAGCGGCAATAATATTTACTCGTGGGGGCTCGCGGTCAACGAACTCGGAGACATATTTGTCACCGTTCCTGACCTTGACCCCGCAATTGGCTGGAGCATAATTAAACTCGCAGCCCCCGCTTACACCACCCCGACTACAATTCACACTGGCAATTATTATTCAGCGCTGGCAGTTGACAACAGTAACAACCTGCTGGCAATGGAATATAATTCCGGCACCAAGACCTACCAACTGGTGCGCTATCCTTTCGGAGCAGAGCAACTATCCGGCACCGTTGTTTGGAATGGCTTCAATCACCCTGTTGATGGAGACGGCGACCTCGCTACGCCGGCTACTTATCCGACCAATATTGTCGTTGACTCACATGACAATATTTATCTTACAGACTTTCACGAGAACAGTGGTGGACGTATCGTTAAATTGACTGCACCGGGTTTTGGCGCCTCACAACTGGCCGCCGGCAGGTCGTTTTCATCGCTGGCTGTAGACGACAACGATAATTTCTATACAGCTGAAGCAAGCAGCGATCCTGACAAATTTCAGGTGGTAAAATATACCGACCTGACACAATCGGGCATTCCGCTATACACAGAGCTTCACCGTCTCCAGACTATCACCTATTTCTATCCCTGGGGTATTGCTGTAATGCCGAATGGTAACATCTTTGCCAACGACGGTGAAAACGGCGGAGAAATAGTTAAACTGGCCCCTCCTACCATCAACGTCACCGGCGTCGTAGCTGCCAGCGCGAACCCTACCCCTGCAAGCACTGTCATTTATAACGTTAACTTTAGCGGTTCGGCTACTAACGTAACTCCCGCCTCCTTCACTCTTACAACTACAGGCGTTACCGGCGCCTCCATTGTACAGATAACCGGTAGCGGTACTCTCTACAATGTGGTCGTTAATACTGGTACCGGTACTGCGGGCACTGTCAGACTGGATGTCAACGGAACTGGCATCTCTCCTGTCGTCGCCAATGCGCCGTATACATCTGGTGCTACATACAATATCGATAGAGTTTCGCCTACAGGGTCAATTACGATCAACAGTGGCGCCGCTTATACCAACTCCACCAACGTGACATTGAACCTGACGGCTAATGATGCCAGCACGCCGATACAAATGGCCTTTGCCGTTGACGGCGGCGCGTTCGGTGCTTATGAGCCATTTACAGCAAGCAAGGCCTTCACGTTACCTGCGGGCGATGGTTACAAACAGGTGGACTACAGATTAAGGGATGCTGCCGGCAACGTTACAAGTGGCTATTTCGATGGCATCACTTTAGACCAGACAGCGCCTAATACGACAATCGGCGCCACCCGTCCTTCGGATCCAAGTGCTTCCAGAGATGCGACCTTTACGTTCACTGCCAATGAAGTGAATTGTACCTTCCGCGGATCTCTGGATGGTGGACCATTTAATCTGATTACCTCCCCGCAAACATATACCGGACTGGCAGATGGACCACATACCTTCCAGGTACGGGCAATCGACCAGGCTGGAAATGTCGATGCCAGCCCTGACGGTTATCTGTGGATCATTGATGCGACCGGACCTCAGATCACCAGCGTAGGCGTTCCTGCAAACGAATACTACCACGCAGGTCAGAATCTCGATTTCAAAGTAAGATATAATGAACCTGCAATTGTGAATGATGCTGCAGGTAAACCATACATCAATATCATCATAGGTCTTGATGCCGTACAGGTACCTTACCTCAACGGTTCTGGTACTACTGAATTAACATTCCGCTATACCGTACAGCAGGGTGAAATGGACATGAACGGTATTACCGTACAGCCACTGGTACAGAACAATAGCGGTACCATCAAAGATGCCCTTGGTAACGATGCGTCAACTACATTACAGAACGTAGACCCTACCACCCTTGTACGGATAAATACATCCATCCCGTCTGTAACATTGTCTTTTGTTCCTCCTACAACAATGCCTACTAATGCACCATTTACAGTACGCGCTGTATTCAGTGAAGCAGTAAGCGGTCTCTCTGAGAGTGATTTCAACGTGTTGAATACGACTGTAAGTTCACTGTCAACAAGTGACAATACCACTTACGAAGTATTAATGACACCATCCAGCGATGGTACAAGGACGATCAGTCTTCCTAGCGGTATTGCCGAGAATATTGGTCATAATCCGAACACGCCGTCCAATACGCTGACCTATACTTATGATGCCACAGCTCCTACTGTCTCATCAGTAGTAGTACCGGCACCGAAGTATTACAAGGCAGGCGAAACAATGACCTTCACTGTTAATTTCAGTGAGGATATTGTAGTTGACCGTACAGGTGGTTCACCGGCACTTCGTATTACTCTGGCCAGTGGAACTGTTGATGCCGATTATGTAAGTGAAACAAGCAACAGTATCACGTTCAGCTACACCGTAGTGAATGGTGATATGGACATGGACGGTATCGCAGTAACTGCGTTGATACCAAACGGCGCCACTATCCGTGATGCTGCTACCAACAATGCTAATGTTACACTGAACGGTGTACCATCTACCACGAACGTACGTGTGAATACATCACATCCGTCCACATCAATCACGAGCACTGCTCCTGCTATCGTAAATGCGCCATTTAATGCGACTATCAACTTCAGTGAGTCAGTAACCAACTTTGCTCCTACTGATGTAACGGTTTCCAACGGTGTTGTTCAAGGCTTCACGCAGATCACCGGTTCTACGTATCTCATCCAGATTGCACCAGGTATAGACGGCATAGTAACGGTAAAGGTTGATCCTGATGTAGCACAGAATATCGGCGACAATGGCAACAGTGCGTCTAATATACTCAGCCGCATTTATGACATCGCACCACCTGCTGTAACTGCTGTGAACGTACCTGCTAATGGTTACTACAAAGCCGGTCAGGTAATGAACTTCACCATTCGTTTCAGTGAAGGCATCACACTGAATACAACAAACGGTACTCCTTCTCTCAGCTTCCTTATCGGCACTACGCTGGTACAAACTACTTTCTCCGGTCTTAACGGTACAGATGGACTGAACTTCAGCTACACTGTAGTAAACGGCGAGATGGATATGGACGGTATCGAAGTAGGCGACCTGACACTGAATAACGCTACCATCGTAGATGTCGCCGATAACGCGGCCCTGCTGGACCTCCATGGTGTTGATAACACAACTGGCGTATTTGTTAATACACAACATCCGTCAGTAGTACTGACTACTTCAGCTCCGGCGATAGTTAATGCACCGTTCACTGTGAATGTTAATTTCAGCGAGTCAGTAACTGGCTTTAATGAAGGCGATCTCACCGTTACAAATGGTACGGCTGGCTCACTCGCAGGCAGCAATGGCGCCTATACCGTATTGATCTCTCCTTCAAGCAACGGTCAGGTAACGATCACCCTGCCGCCTGATGCAGCTGTCAACATTGGCGACAACGGTAATACGGGCTCCAATACCCTGAACCTCACATATGATGGGACCGCTCCTGCTGTTACATCAGTAGCAGTTCCGCCTAACGAATACTACAATGCAGGTGCTACGCTCGACTTCATCGTTCGTTTTAATGAAGATCTGATCATTAATACCACCGGCGGCAATCCAACGCTGGAACTCAACATAGGCGGTACAACTGTAAATGCTTCCTATACCGGTACTAACGGTACAAATGGCCTGAACTTCAGCTACATTGTACTGAACGGTCAGATGGATATGGACGGCATCCAGGTTGTTGCCCTCAATGCAAATGGCAGCACTATCAGAGATGCAGCAACCAACAATGCAAACCTGACACTGAATAATGTTGGTAATACGACAATGGTAAGAGTGAACACCACTCACCCGACAGTATCAATAAGCACACCGTCTGCAGCGAACGTAAACACGCCGTTCACCGTTAACATCGACTTCAGCGAAAACGTGACCGGCTTTACCAGCGCTGATATTACTGTTACAAATGCGACAGTAAGTCCCGTAACAGTGATCGACAACGCTCACTTCTCTGTAATAGTCGTTCCACAGGGAGAAGGTCAGGTAACCGTGAACGTCCCTGCTGATGTAGCAGAAAACATCGGCCACAATGGTAATACTACATCCAATACATTAAATATCACTTACGATATCACTAAACCAAAAGTGGCATCCGTGTCTGTACCAGCGCCTAAATATTACAATGCAGGCCAGGTATTGAACTTTGTTGTCCATTACAATGAGGATGTTATCATCAACCTTACTGGCGGCACTCCTTACGTTTCAGTCGAAGTTGGTTCTACATTGGTAAATGCAATGTATGACGCCGTAGCGTCAACCACCAGAGACCTGCACTTTAACTATACAGTAGTGAATGGCGATGAGGATATGGATGGTATTATTATAGGCACACTGGAATTGAATGGCAGTACAATGAAAGATGCTGCAAATAACGATGCAGATCTGACACTGTACAACACCGACAATACCTCTGCTGTAAGAGTGAACACGACCAGTCCGACAGCTACATTGTCTTCTACTGCCAATACACTGATCAACGCACCGTTCACCGTAACAGCGACCTTCAGTGAACCAGTAACAGTACTGACCGAAAGTGATTTCTCTGTCACCAACGGTACAGTTTCCGGTTTGAATAATACAGCCAATACCACTTACACAGTAACTGTAACGCCAGATCTGGATGGTCCTGTAACTATACAGATGCCAGCTAATGCGGCTGTAAACGTTGGTGGTAACGCTAACACTCCTTCTAATACGCTGAACTTCACTTACGATGGCACTAAGCCTTCTGTAAATTCAGTATTCGTACCGGTTAACGGTTACTATAAACAAGGTGATGTACTGAACTTCATTGTATTCTTCAATGAAAACATCAACCTCAATACCGCTGGCGGTGCTCCTTATCTTAATGTTAATCTCACCAGTGGTACTGTACAAGCTGCATACACTATCGCTACCGCGAACAGCCTGTCCTTCAGCTACACAGTACAACCTGGTGACATGGACCTGAACGGCATCCAACTGGGCACAGCGCTCGTTCTGAACGGTGCTACCATTAAAGATGACGCTACCAACGACGCTGACCTTGCACTCAGCAATGTGGGCAATATGACGCAGGTATTTGTACACACAGGTTCTCCTTCCGTACAGTTATCTACTGGTGCTGCAACGCGTGTGAACGCACCATTCACGGTGACCATCGTCTTCAATGAAGAAGTAAACGGCCTTGCAGCCGGTGACTTTACCCTCACCAATGCAACAGCCGGTACACTGTCTACAACAGACAATATCACTTATACGCTCGTAGTTACACCAACTGCAGATGGCGCTGTAACCATTCAGCTGCCAGCTAACCAGGCACAGAATGTTGTATTTAACGACAATACTGCTTCCAACACACTGAGTGTAACTTACGATGCAACTGCTCCGGTTATTGACGGCGGCCTGTCATTCGATGTCCTGGAGAGAAGCGCAGTAGGTACATTGGTCGGTAAAGCAACTGCTACCGATGCATCAGGTATCTTCCAGAACTGGGCTATTGCATCTGATGATTCCAACGGCGCCTTCTCAATAGACGCTAATGGTAACATCACTGTGGCTGATCAGGCGAAACTGAACGCCAAAGTAGGCACGACGGTTAACCTGACCGTTACTGTGAGCGACGGATTGAACACCAGCGTTGCTACACCGGTAACTATCGCTGTGAAACTGGTGAACCAGTCGCCAACCCTCGATGCGATCGACAATGAAACTGTTTGTCCTGGTACAGAACATACCATCCAGCTGACAGGTGCATCTGCGGTTGAACCGGGTCAGACTTACAGCTTCAACATCATCACAAACAATGCATCCAGCTTCGATAAGCTGAGCGTAAGCACAACAGGCCTGGTAACTTACCAGCTGAAACCAGGTGCAACCGGAACATCTACAGTAACAGTTACCATTAAGGATAATGGTGGTATTGCAAATGGTGGTACGGATACATTACGCCGCAGCTTCAGCATTGAAGTAGCAACATTGGGTGCAGTAACCATCACGAGCGATAAAGGCACAAGCATCTCCAAAGGCGATGTTGTACACCTCACCGCAACAGGCGGTACTATCTACCAGTGGGATAATGCAGACGGTATCATCAGTGGTCAGCAGACCGCGGTACTGGAAGCAAGACCAATGGAGAATACGACCTATCATGTTACTGTAAGCAATGCAGCCGGCTGTAGCAACACTGCTGATTTCACGATCTCAGTAGTTGCAGACTTCAAGGTTGATGCAACAAACCTCCTCACACCGAACGGAGACGGTAAGAATGATAAATGGGTGATCCGTAACCTGGACGCTTATCCGGATAATGAAATACAGATCTTCGACCGTGCAGGCCGCCTGGTATATACCCGCAGGAATTATAGCAATGACTGGGATGGTACTATGAATGGCAGTCCGCTGGGAGAAGGTACTTACTATTACATCTTGAAGATCCAGGGCGGAGCTAAAACAGCGAAAGGTTATATCACGATCATCAGAGACAGAAATTAACCTAACCGGTAATAACTATTTATTATGAGTTACAAATCTTATATACGTTCCTTTATTGTCAGCAGCCTCTTTTTGGCTGCTGGCATAAACAAGGCAGGCGCTCAGTCCCTCAGTAATGCACAGGCGCTGCTGGAACCATCGGGTACACAATATTTTCAAAACCAGTACCTGGCTAATCCTGCTATGGCAGGGTTCGAAAAAGGCCTGCACCTGAATGCGGCCTACCGCCATCAATGGGGTGGCATTGAAGGTTCTCCGACCACAAAGTTCTTCTCTGCCGACGGTGCAGTGGGGAACAGAGTAGGCGCCGGTCTGCACCTCTTCAATGACGTTGCGGGTCTCATCAACAGAACACGTGTTGCGCTGACCTATGCTTATCATCTGCCGCTTACCAATCCTGATCAGCAGCTGCACTTCGGTCTGTCGCTGGCCTGGAACGTACAGCGAATCGATTATAAGAACCTGGACGGCGATATCAACGACCCTTCCATAGGCGCCTTCAACCGCCGCGACAATTACTTTGAAGCGGAATACGGTATGGCATATACAGATACCAGGCTGAATATCCAGGCATCCATCCCGAACGTCAGAAGCCTCTTCACAGGCGATAACAAGGGCGTAGACGGTGGTGGCATCTTCTTTACGGCAGCTTCCTACAGGTTTGCTGTAAATGAATCGATCAGCTCCATCGAACCGAAGGTATGCTACCGTGGTGTTCGCGGTTACGACAATATCCTCGATATGGGCGTTAACGTCTCTATCCTGAATGATGTTGCCAACGTAATGGCCATGTACCATACTTCAAAGAGCGTAACAGCCGGTATTGGCGTTAATATCCTGAAAACGGTGGGCATACAGGCCATGTATACCTCCCAGACAGGTGGGATCAAGACCTATGTTGACGGCACCTACGAAATAGGCGCTACCGTCAACCTCTTCAACAAGTAGGAAGTAAGATTGAAATAAAATAAGAGCCTGCCTGGTCACTTCCCGGGCAGGCTCTTTTTATTATGACCAGTGTCATCGGGTCATATTTATAAAAAAGTCTTAATTTTATCGGATGGAATGGAGAATCTATACCTTTTCTAAAATATTTTCACCAATTTGTAGATTATCAGGTAATTAGTATGCGAACGAAGTAAGGGGAAATCCCGGGGAAATGCTATGAAGCCTTTAAAAAAAGATTTAGACTGAAAAATATGAGTAACAAACCGACTGACTTCACGTGGAGTAATGAGCCGAACCCACACCATGTTAGAGTAAGACAGATCCTGAAACAACATCCTGAAGTAAAGGAGCTTATAGGGAAAAACCCCTATACAATCTATATGATCATCGGCCTGGTAGCTGCGCAGGTTGGTATTTCTGTATTGTTACGTGACGCTTCCTGGTGGCTGATCTTCCTGGTAGCTTACGGTGTAGGGGCTTTCATCAGCCATGCATTGTGGGTAATGATCCATGAGACCGCCCACGGTCTTATCTTCAAAGGTAAGGCACCGAACCTGTTTGCAGGCATGATCGCAAACTGGCCTCATATTTTCCCCAGCTCTGTTTCTTTCCAGCGCTATCACCTGAAGCACCATGCCCATCAGGGAGAGCATGACCTGGATGCTGACCTGCCGGATTTCTGGGAGGCTGCCCTTGTAAGTAACAATCCAGTTAAGAAGGCACTGTGGTTCCTTTTCTTCCCTGTTTTCCAGATCTGTCGTACCGCAAGGCTGAACATCGACCTGCTGGACCGCTGGATCGTGGTGAACTGGATCGTACAGATCGCATTTGACGTGGCAATTGTGGCCATCTTCGGTCCTAAAGCCCTGTTGTATATGCTGATCAGCTTCTTCTTCTCAGTTGGCCTGCACCCATTGGGCGCCCGCTGGATCCAGGAGCACTACCTGACCCTGGACCCGATCCAGGAGACCTACAGTTATTATGGTCCGCTGAATACAGTGGCTTTTAACGTAGGATATCACAATGAACACCATGACTTCCCATCCATTCCATGGAATAAATTGCCACAGATCAAAAGTAAAGCACCTGCTTTCTATGATTCCCTGATCTCGCATATGTCATGGACAAAACTGTTCTTCACCTTTATCTTCGACCCTAAACTGTCACTGTACTCCCGCGTATTAAGAAAGGAGAAGGTGAAGATTGCGAAGGAAAGTGAAACAGCAGCAGCTTAAAAACTGATTTCCAGATAGATATAAGAAAGACGGTCCTTAACAGGCCGTCTTTTTTGTTCTTTATAACTGTCTGATGATGAATGCATGACTGCCACTTGTCTCCCTTCCCTTCCGTTGCAATAAGAGGCGGGTAATAGACCGGCGGGACCAGTTATCCGCCAGCCGCTTCTCATCCGGATCATTACAGTCTACCAGTTCCTTTTTGACATTCCAGGTCCCGGCATCATACTCCAGCACTACCGGCCGCTCGCCCGGGATATTGAACCGGATAAGGCCCTGCTGCAGCTCAACCGGGCACACTGTCATAAAGGTCTGTGTCAGCTCCTTACCTCCTGCTGTCAGGGCAAAATCATCTGTAACGGTCACCCTGTTCTGAAGCCGGTCCAGTTTCACTTCCCGTTTCCACTGACTAACACCGGCCTCCGGTGGATAAGCGCCTGCAATGTCCATATGTAATGTAGCGCTGTTGGCATCCTTATGGTATTGTACGTCCCTGGCGCCGAATTTCCGGCCTGCCATCTGCTGCACGCCATTGATAGTAGGCAGGTTATGATAAGCGGAACTATTGTACCACAGCTGATATCTCTCCTTCGAAAAGGTTTTGGCCGTATAGGTACCCAGGCCTACATCTATAATAACCGGTTGTCCAGATGCATATACGATAAAATCACCGACATCATTGTGGTTATGGCTTTCTCCATTATGACCGCCATGCGTAGCTACGAATAATCCTTTGCTTGTCCTGGCCGCCATTAACTGGATACTTTCCAGCCACACATCCGGAATAGCGGGATCTACTCCACGGCTATTGGAACAGTCAGCCCATACTTTCATATTGAAAAGCATACGGGGCTTGGCAAAATCTCCCGAAATAGGTGTATATACCGGATAGCGGTGAAAAGCCCAGGCCCCGAAGCTGGTCATGGTCGTATCTTTTAGTGCCTGTCCCATCCGGTAAAGCAGCAGCCCGTCTGTACTGATCACGGGCGAAGCGTCGGCCACATTGATATAATAGCTGCCGGCAATGTGCGTCTTGTAGATATAGGCGGCCATATTGCTTATTACCGGTGCATCATAGATCTTCAGTTTACCAGAAGTCGCGCTTTCCAGTACCGTAAGGGCATCAAAGACCCTTCCCGCAGCTCCGGACCAGTAAACGGGTCCTTCATCTATAGCGCCGTCATCGCCAATGAAGTTAATATAATGGTCCAGCAGGTGCAGTGCATGTTCCAGTTCACCAATACGCCGCTGGGGATCTTTTTCCAGTAACAGCAAACTGGTCATCCAGTTGCTGATCACCCAGGGGTTCCAGTTATTGATAGGATATTCCTTTGTACCCTTCTTCAGATAGAAATAGCGGTCGCTGTCTTTCTCCAGTGGCGTCAGCATTCTTCTGTTCACCTCATAGTAAATGCGTTTACGCAGCAGCCGGGAATACTTATCCAGGCGGTCGCCCAGCAGGTAATCCGTCAGGGCGAGCACGGTAGCTGTTTCGCTCACGAAGAGGTCTACAGATGGATCTTCCACATCAACCAGGTCTATTCCCGCTTTCTGGAGATACAGATGCCCCGGCGCTCCCCAGTAACTTTCTTCACACAAAGACCAGATCCCGTTGATAACAGCGTTCAGGAAACGGCCTTTCTGCTCGATGGACTCAGCCACTGCCATTGTAAACAACTGATCTCGTTTTCTAAAGGATATCTCTTCATAACGTGAACGGTCACCGTTTTTTTGGTATTCCATCATCATTGTAGCTGGAATGGCTACAAAGGGGATCTTCAGGTAGCTTTCCGCCTGTCTTATAATACTCTGGCGAACAGAGTCCGGCAGCGTATTCTGCCATGCGGCGGCACATTGCGGAAAAGGATACCATTCACCGGGAGCCAGCAAGGCCGCGGCGATTTCCTGACGGGTAAACCGGCTTAACAGGTTACGGGGCGTTGACTGTGCTGTTAACTGACCAGACAATGATATGAACAGCAACAGGGATAAAATATACTTCATTGAGTGATTGCTGATTTAAGACCTACAGGGGTATTAATATGTCAAATATAAGCTTTGCGCTCGCCATTTATACGCTTAGCAACAGCTCGTCCTTTCTGAACGACAGGAACCGCCTGTTTACCGATTCTGCCGGAAACAATGACGTCTGCGCAGGTAACTTCGTATCGTAATCTCAAAGAAACACTAAACAC
This sequence comes from Chitinophaga sp. S165, assembly GCF_003182155.1. GTDB lineage: Bacteria > Bacteroidota > Bacteroidia > Chitinophagales > Chitinophagaceae > Chitinophaga. The sequence goes on along the minus strand of NZ_QGTG01000003.1, from coordinate 15,858 downwards.
AAGGTCATGAAAAAGATTTTTCTTGCGGCAGGAGTGCTGATCATGTCAGTTAATATGACATTCGCACATACGACAGACGGCGATAAAAAAACAAGAGCGGAAAGAAAGGAAATACGTAAAGAAAATAACGATGAGGTGAGCACTTTCACAAAGACGCAGTTTTATGAAGATTTCCCGGCAGCGACGGATATACGTTACGAGAGAACAAGCCATTTCGACGAAGTAACTTTTGCAATAGGAGCGGATCATCTGAAAGCGTATTATGACATCCATAGTAACCTCGTAGGTACAACACAGGACAAAACATTTGCAGATCTGCCGGAGAGCGCACAACATAACATCGAAAAGAAGTACAGCGGTTACCAGGTAGGAAGAGTATTTAAGTACGACGACAATGAAAGCAACGAAATCGATCTGACTATGTTTGACATGGCGTTCGACGGTGCAGATAACTATTTTGTAGAATTGAAAAAGAACAGTGAAACAATCGTAGTTAAGGTTGATATGGTCGGGAATGTATCCTTCTTTAAGACCATCATGTGATGAATTAGAAAGGCGATCAAACGATCGCCTTTTTTCATTTAACCCGTTATAAGTATAAGTTCTCCGTGTTCTTTATCAGACAGACTTTCCACAAAGATCTCAGACACTTCACTGATAAAATAAACAGGTTCTTTCTTTACAAATTCCCTGGAAGGATCGTCCGGATATACAAGTTGTTCCTTAAAAGGAAAGTTGTTACCGATAACATCTTCTGTTGGACGGTTTCCTCTCAACAACAGTGGCAGCCCGTGTTCCAACATGGCCATTGCAGAACCGCTTTTCCCGAACAGCGTATAATCTGCTCTTGAAATACCAATATCAGCACTGAGCAAATGATTGGAAATAGACTCTTCAGACAGGAAGCCACAATCAATTACATTTTCTTCGCCGAACGCACGACGGGAAATCTCAAGCGCTTTTTCTTTATAATGTCCGCCGTTGCCGATGATCTCCAGGCATACGGTCTTACCTGTCTTCTCCCCTATTCCGGTAAGAAAATCCACCTGGCGTTTATAATCATCCAATGCACCGGTGAAAGAGCCGAAGTGAATGGCAGTAAGGCTATCTGATTGTTTCGTATCCTGCCGGAGCGTACCGGCAACAGGAATATTACTGAACAATGGAATAAGGTTCACTTCCTTCCAACCCAGGTTCTTCTTATAAATACCGATAGAGGTTGTAACAGATTCAGGATTGATGGCAGCGAGCATCTGTTTGATGATAACTTTCTGCATGAGGCCCAGTATCTTCAGTTTGAAAGTGCTGTATCCGTAAAGTCCGACCCAGAGCTCATGGAACATAAAGTGCCACTTAATATTGCTGCCTAAACTTTTTAAATGTCTGGCGAAGGTAAAAGGCAGTCCTCTTTTCTCAAATGAGAAAGGCACATATTGCAGACTTACCCATTCAGGGCCGAATTTCCTGATATAATCGCCTGCGTGGGAAAAGCGTTCTCTTTCATCCATTGAAGCCGGTATACGGAGTACAGGGACGTCAATACCATTGCTACTTTGCAAACCACTGTACAGCGAGGTTATTACACGGTCTTTGAGGGCTATTATTACTACTTCATGCGATTTCCGGATTAACTCACATGCTAAGCGTCTTGAATAATCACCCACACCATCCCGGCCAGGCTCCAGCGAACCACATAGAAAAGCTAGTTTCACGGTATAATGTTCTTACTGGTTAATAAAATGGGAAATCCTTTCAAACGTTCCTTCCTGCTTTAAGTATCTCTCTTGCTTAAGTTAATGTAACCTGTCAAATTATATAAATCCGGCAGGCGTACGCATGGCTGTATTAACAACCTCAAATAAGTAAGGGTGGAAAAATCGGGGAGCCAATAATAAGAGAAGTACAATCTTACGAATTGTAAGGAATCACTATTTATTTAAAAAAATATATTTTCTTTTTATCCACACTGAGTTGCGGACACAACATATAAGCATTGATACACATATCATTATCTACTGAAACCAGTAAGAAATAACATTATCATTTGCGGATGATGGCTGTGTAAAGATCTGCATTGCCATATACGGAAGATCTTTCACCTATCATCTCAATATGCTGATATCCGTGTGCTTTAAACAGCTTTTCCAGTGAAGGATAACTTAGCGGATAAGGGACCCATGTTGGTACGGGTTTGTCTGTATTATATTCGACGAGGAGTAGTCTTCCATCTGGCCGGAGGCATCTTCCGATCCTTTCGACAAAGGCAGATTGTTCTTTGACATAATGCAATGCATTTGCCATAACGATCCCATCTAATTGTTCAAAAGGCAGTTCCTCCTTTACAAAATCAAGTTCCTGCGTTTTCACCTGTATACCTGCAGGTACAGGTATTTTCAGATCTGCAGCTATTTCTTTATCTACAGCGTAGATCACACTACCGGGTTGTAAGTAATGTGCAAGTGCTGTAGTAAATGTACCTGATCCGCAGCCCAGATCAGCCCAGTTAGAAGGTCCTGCTAACGATAATTCCTTATGCCTGATAAATTGGATCGCATCTTCTATTCTCATGTTTTGCAAGGTAAATAAATTTCAGATAGAGGTGCTCAACCTGCGCGGAACCAACGGTAACCATAAGCCTCAAGTGTGATCGTGTGCCGGCCTTTCTTATCAACGATGCTTTCGATGTTGTTTATCAGGTCTACCAATCTGTTTGCGGTGATGTTCTTTGCCAGTACCACAATTTCCTGCGGCTTTTCAGAAAAGTTATGCCATATGAACAGCGACCGGCCTTTCCACCGGTAACACATACCCAGGATATGATCAAAGTCTGTTGGCAAGATCTCCCATTGTCCGAAACCTATTTCCGTACACTCCCTTCTTAAACGGATCAGGGAAGTCATCCAATTAAGCAGGGACCCGGGGTCACGTCTTTGTGTCTCTACATTAATGTGTGTGTAGGAATAGTAACCATCGTCAATTACCGGGTGGATCAATTTATCAGCTTTTGAGAAACCTGCCTGATATTCTCCGGACCATTGCATAGGTGTCCTGACACTATTTCTATCGTCGAGTGCAAGATTGTCTCCCATTCCTATTTCATCGCCATATCTTAAAACGGGTGTTCCGGGCAACGAGAACATGAGGCTATAAGCAAGTTCGTTCTGTTGCCTGCTTCCCAGCATAGGCGCCAGTCTGCGGCGGATGCCCCGGAAATACAACTGCATATTCTCATCAGGCGCAAAACGGGCAAACACCTCATTCCTTTCGGCTTCCGTTAATCTACCCAGATCAAGCTCGTCATGATTACGCAGGAAATGGGCCCATTGGGCTGTAGATGGTTCTATCCTGGTAGCTTCCAGGGCTTTGATCAGTGGCCTGGTATTCGTCGTAGCCAGGGCATAAAATGCGTATTGGTTTACGAAGAAGTTAAACATCAGGTGAATACCGTCATGCTCATCACCAAAATATCTCATAGAATCTTTCGGCAGCACATTTGCCTCTCCGAGCAGTACAGCATCTCCTTTACGCCACTGCAGGAATTTGCGCATCTCTTTGAGGTAATCATAGTTCATCCTGGATTTCTTCTTACCCGGTGCGGGCGATTCCAGAATAAATGGTACAGCATCTACACGAAAGCCTGCAACCCCTAATTGCAGCCAATATCCCATAATGCGGAATATTTCCTCTCTCACCGCAGGATTATCTGTATTAAGGTCAGGCTCAAACTCATGAAAGCGGTGGAAATAATAGCTATGGCTTTGTTTATCCAATGTCCACGTAGCTTCCTGTACGCCGGGAAATACCATGCCTTCATCCCAGTCAGACGGCTTCTTATCTGACCATACATACCATTCCCGTCTCGGATTGTCTTTGGAGGACCTTGCTTCAACGAACCACGGATGTTTGTCTGACGTATGATTTACAACCAGGTCAATAATGACCTTTATACCCAGCTGATTGGCCCTGTGCATAAAATCCACGAATTCCCCGCTGGAACCATGCCTCGGATCAACGCCATAATAGTCTTGAATGTCGTAGCCATTATCTTTGTTGGGCGTAGGCTGAAACGGCGCCAGCCATACTGTATCGATTCCCATTGCATGGAGATAATCAAGACGGTCACACAGTCCGGCGAAGTCGCCGGTACCATCGCTGTTAGCGTCCATAAATGTTTCCAGATCAAGGCTGTAAATAACTGAGTTCTTATACCAGAGGTCTTCCATCATTGTCAGAAGCGTTTAACAAGACAACGATAAAACAAAAGCAATGCCTGAATAGGGCGTCCGGCCTTGTCCGTTTCCGGCCAGGAAAACGTGCGTATGCGAACAGTTTGACCGGTCCGGGCTATTCAAAATTAGCCATAGTAGGGGTTTTATGTGAGTGGCAATCTTTTTGTTCCTATCTTCCGGCAATCAGATTGCCTCTATAATACCGACACATTATGCTAAAGAACTATCTTAAAATTGCCTGGCGTAACCTGATAAGGAAAAAGGCCTATTCGGCAATTAACATTACTGGTCTTGCCATAGGCATTACCTGTTGTATACTAATTATGCTGTATGTGCAGGATGAATTATCCTATGACCGGTATAACACCAATTTCAATCAGATATACAGGGTACTGCATGCCTACCGTAATCCCAAAGACGTTGACAGAAACACACCTCCTTCTCCGGAAGACTATCAGGTGTGGGGAAATGCGCCAACGGCAACCGCGCTGGCGGCAGACTTTCCAGAGATAAAGAAAACCTTGCAGTTCACCAGTCCGAATACGTTCCTGCTGGAACACGGAGAAAAACACTTCCAGGAAGAAGGGCTTGTATTTACAGATTCGACGGTATTTGACATCTTCAGCTGGAAGATGCTGGCCGGCAATCCTAAACAGGCGCTTGTAGCACCTAACAGTATCGTGCTGACAAAAAGTATTGCGCAGAAATACTTTGGCAATCAGAACCCCGTAGGACAAACACTACGTGTAGACAACCAGGAAACATTCACCGTAACCGGTATGATGGAAGATGTTCCCGCCAACTCACATATATCTTTCAACGGGCTGATCTCTATGAGCACATTCAGGAAATGGAGACCTGAGATCTTTGATGAATGGGGATATATTGATTTCTATACTTACTTCCTCCTGCCTGAACATACGAATATTAAAACGCTCGAAGCAAAAATTCCGGCATTCGTATCCCGGCATTATCCTAAAATGGATAATAGTATTTATGCTGTTGCCTTTGAGCCGTTATCAGCCGCATATTTACACTCAAAGGCTCAACGGCAGCCGGGACCTACCGGCAGTCTCTCGAATGTCTATATCTTCTCCATAATTGGTCTGTTCATAATACTCATTGCCTGTATCAATTTTGTGAACCTGTCCACAGCGCGTTCTATGGAAAGGGCCAGGGAAGTGGGTGTAAGAAAAGCCGTGGGCGCTTATCAGAAAGGGTTGATATACCAGTTCCTGACCGAGTCTATCCTGATTTCTTCCGCAGCAGTATTGTTATCGATCATACTCACAATCATAACCTTACCGGCTATCGGGGAAATATCAGGTAAGCCCCTCAACTGGTCTTTGCTTGTTTCCTGGAAGATAACACCTGTAATTATTCTTATGCCCTTTCTGCTTGGATTGATGGCAGGTAGCTACCCCGCGTGGGTATTATCGCGGTTCAGGCCTGTGGAAGTACTGAAGGGGCAGTTCCGGGCGTCTAACAAAGGTATTGCATTACGAAAGGGGCTGGTGATAGTACAGTTCAGTTTATCCGTAGCTCTTATTGCCGGTACTATGATCGTATACTCACAGCTCAAGCATCTGAGGTCACATTCTCTGGGCTTCCGCCAGGACCAGATGCTGGTGATCGATTATGGTGGTGACCAAAAGGTAAATGCGTCCATAGATGCGATCAAAGCCATGTTGGCAAGAAATCCGGCGGTACAATCTATTTCTGCCTCCAGGGCTGTACCTGGCGATTTCTATCCTAATGGTACTACTTTCATAGAATCCCGTACCGGTGATATGATAACAGAGACACCGGCTTTATATGAAATAGATTTCGACTTCATTCCTGTCTATGAGATGCAACTGGCTGCAGGCAGGGCTTACTCGCGGGACTTCCCTACTGATGCCCAGGAAGCGCTGATGATCAATGAGGCCGCAATGAAAAAGTATGGCTATTCAAAGGCTGAAGATATCGTCGGCAAACGTTTTGAACAGTGGGGACGTAAAGGAACGGTAATAGGTGTGGTGAAGGATTTCAACTATCAGTCGCTGCACAAAAAAGTAGAGCCACTAGCCATGAGAATGGCACCGTTCCAGGCTTTGAATAAATTATCGCTCCGTATAAAAACGGATCATTTATCAAAAACTATAAAAGAACTTGAACAGACCTGGAGCACGGTTGCTCCTCACCGCCCCTTCCTGTACACTTTCCTGGACCAGTCTTTTAACAGACAATATAAACAAGATGCACGTTTCGGAGAATTATTCGCTGCTTTTGCAGGCCTGACAATCTTTATCGCATGTCTGGGTTTATTTGGGTTAGCGACCTATACTACAGAACAAAGAGTAAAGGAGATCGGCGTACGGAAAGTACTGGGAGCATCGGTGACCAACATTGTAAGCTTGTTATCTTCGGATTTCATCAAGCTTGTACTGATCTCCATACTCATTGCTACACCGGCTATATGGTGGGCAATGCAGGAGTGGCTGCAGGGATATGCTTACCGGGTCACTATTCAGTGGTGGATGATCGGACTGGCGGGCGTACTGGCCGTAGTGACGGCCTTACTGACAGTCAGTCTGCTGGCTGTGAAAGCGGCGCTGATGAATCCAGTGAAAGCATTGAGGTCAGAATAAATCTTATTATCATCAACGGCAAGCGGCTTTTGCATACCGCTTGCTGTTGATGTATTACAAAGCGATTCCCTGGATTAACAGCATCTTCCTCACGGATGCATCTTTCAGATGCAGGAACTTCTCTCTCTCCTTATCCAGCTTGAATGCATTAAACGCAGCTTCCTCCGGGAAACTCACCAGGTGTATCTCATAAGGCATTTCCTGCACTCCGGCGATCATCTGTCCGGGCTCGGGACGAAGCCGTAACAATAACTTTCCATTATACTTTTCTATAAGTGGTATAGCAACATCTTCAAACTGGTGAAAGATCTCCTCCTTTCCCTCATGGATGTAGATAAGTTGTGTAATGTATAGCATAAACAACCGGTTTAAGTAATAACAGCTGCTTCAAATTACGGAGAGTAATAGTATTTTTATAGAAATAACGTAAACAATGGTAGCATTCTTAGGTACAGGATTGTTAGGAGCCAACTTTGTAAAAGCACTCCTTAAAAAGGGAACCCAGGTGCAGGTATGGAATCGCACCGCTTCAAAAGCTGCTGCGCTGGAAACTGATGGCGCCAAAGCATTTGCTGATGTTGCAGATGCAGTGAAAGGAGCTGACATCGTTCATCTTACTTTGAAAGACGACGCCACTGTAGATGAAGTACTGGCCAAAGCGCATCAGGGATTAAAACCAGGCGCCATTATCATTGATCACACCACCACTTCCGCAGCAGGCGCGATACGAAGGACGCACGACTGGAAAGAGCACGGATTTACGTATTTACATGCCCCTGTTTTCATGGGCCCACAGAATGCGCTTGAAGGGACGGGTTATATGCTCGTATCAGGCGATCAGCGCCTCATAAACCAGCTGGAACCTACTTTGTCTCAAATGACAGGCAAGGTGCTTAATTTCGGCACAGAAGAGGGCAAAGCCGCCGGCATGAAACTGCTTGGCAATCTCTTCCTGGTTACTTTTACCGCGGGTATTGCGGATACGCTTTCACTTGCGAAAGCATTAGACATCCCACTGGACGACATCAACACCTTGTTTGAGTCCTGGAACCCGGGTATGGCACTGGCAGCCAGACTGCAAAGAGTGGCGGGAGGAAAATATGATCAGCCATCCTGGGAGTTGAACATGGCGAGGAAAGATACACAGCTATTTATGGAAGCTGCAGCAGAGGGAGGAACAACATTTGCGGTAATACCTGCTATTGCAGCCGAAATGGACAAATGGATAGCAAAGGGGCATGGAAATGATGACTGGACGGTGATTGGGAAAGATGCCGCTACGCGATAACTTTGAGGGGGTGATTTAATTTGGTTATTGATCAACAGCTGACCGGGGCGTTTGTTTATTTTCACTACACAAAAAAGGCAGCCTGATAGCTGCCTTCTAAAATCATGAGGAATGAAAGTGTGTATCCTTTCTCAGATATGAATACGGGTCACACTCTTCTCGCTCCTGTATTTCGAATGTCCTAAAATTCTTCTGTTAATCGCCTTTCTTAATTTCCTTGAGTAAGTACCTGCCATCATTTTTGCTTTCTTTTTAAGGCTCGGTTTGGCACGTAAGGCTTCAAGCTCTTTATTCAGCAATTTTTCATGGCTGTAATAAACATCTTTTCGGATGATCCTTATGAGCAGGTTGAGCGACATATAACTATTCACGCGCTTCTCAAACAGATCGCCGGCATAAACGGGATATCGTTCAGAGAAATAATGGTAGTCGTTATAAATGTCTCCATAAAAGCGGCTGTTTTCTACGAGGAAACACTGATCGGAGAAACCGATGGTATAGTAATACTTATCATCTTCTTTAAGCGTACCATCCTTGCATTCACCCCTGTTATCATCCCCAATCGGGTTGGCAACAAAGATGGAGTGATCCTTTTTCATCAATTCCACTGAATCTGTTATCCAGCTCGGACTTGCGCCTTCTTCTATCATACAGTCGCAGGTGAAATACAACAGGTATTTTCCCTTACAGAAATAGATAGCTGCCAATGGTCCCATACTGTACCAATAACCGTCGTAGAAATCGAGGTGAAAGCTCTTACGTGTTATTGAAAATGCTGAAAGGATGGCCTCACTATGGTCTTCAGCAAAGTAGTAAGCATCTATGATCTTTTTATCAACCGCTGCTTTGGCATATTGTTCTACCTGATTGCGGTCTTTAACATTATTTATGATCAGTACTTTCTCAAAGAAGTTCGTTTTACACCGCTCGATCATTGTTTCTAAACGGTTCTCTTTTAACACCCTTTCCCAATCCCCTTCATAACAATTAGTGAAAAAGGAGATCGTTTCCGCACCCGGTAATGTACTCATATTGGCTATAGTTTACTCAAAAGCTTCTAATAAAACACACATGCAATAAATGCTACTAAAGTTGCATCTCACGGTTAAAATAATGACAATTAGTCATATATAAGATCGTAATAATCTAAAATTAAGAAAAATAATAAAATTATGCAAGTATCAGCTGGCTTCCTACCAGGCGGTAATTCTCTTAAAGCCTTACCCATTGAAACTTGCAGGCATAAAAAAAGGCAACCTTTACAGTTACCTTTTGCACTTAGGATGGCTGACGGGTTTCGAACCCTGGGCCAATCTGATGTACTAACCAACCGAGCTACTTACAAACAGTTGATTATTAATTATTTAAAAAGTAATTTGTTTCAAAGAATCCTCAAAATTACGAAATGTAACCCAAAATGTAACCTGGAGTTAGCTCAGTAAACGACCTAATTGGATTTCTGCTTATCAATGGGTTCTATTTTTGATCCCATCTCCCAGCTATAATTGCCATTACCCTTCGCAACGTAGTTTGAGAATAATCTATCGATTTCTAATGCTATATCAAACACTCTTTCTCTGTATCTCTTAGGTACGGTCGCGGGACTAATTCTCGCAATTATTTGCTGGTATTCGTCATATAATTTTTTTACTTCTTCAAATTTTCCCATTGAGGAAGTCAACTGCTTAATAGTACTGTAAATAGCATTAATCTTTGCCAACTCCATTGACAATGTTTGTTGTTCCGGCAAATTAATTTCATAACTACCGGCATTACCGGCAAAGTCAAAACTAAACTTGGACAATTTCTTAAAATCGGCTCTTAATTCATTCATTTCAGACATAACCACCTGGAGCATTTTTGCGGAATCATTCTCAGTAATGTCTTTTAATGAAGCCGGACTTGAAAGAGAAAGAAGACTTATTATTGAATTTACCCCTTCACCGTTGTCACTTGCTTCTTTAGTAGCCATAATAGCATTAGAAATTGCTTCCTGATCTTCTAAAACCTCTCTGTACCTCAATTCCTTTCTGTATTCATAATATCTAAGCGGTGAGATATCGAATATCTTAGGTGTCCCCATCTCCTGCACTAAAACTGTGGGTTTATCAAATGCCTGCCTAAGTCCAAGTTCGAAGAGAACATTTGGATTCCTGTTACTCAAGTCACAAATTGCCATGGGAGAAGAAACTAATTTTTGCAGGATGTCCAAATGGATCAAATTAGTTTGCTTAACATCATCAGCGCGTATAGCCTGAAAACCTGCCTTTTCACAGGCTACTTTATAAAGATCTTCATAAACCTTTTTAAAGTGCCCTTTGTCATAACCGTCAGCATCCGCAATGGGCATAATTACAAAACACTCCTGTGTTTTGGTTTTCAAAGAGGGGTCAATTTTAGTCATACCTGTTTGCTTGATTAAGATCCTCAATTTCGTTTCCCCTAATCTTTAATGTTGCGATTTAATAATTAGAGGTTCGATTTCGCCACTCCAGTTGCAGAACATGTCGTTAAGTAACATTTGCAGGTTAGTACTCCCGATCTGAATAGAGATCGGAGATCAGGCTGATTCCTGGGGATTTGGATGTTCTGCATAGATTTCAGAACATCCAAACAAGGCAAATTTCTATAACCGTTATCCCTCGCATCGCAGTCTCGAACCGAACGGTTTTAACAATTCGGAATTTCCTTGATAATAGCCTCCCCATGTATAGTTAATCCTTCTGAAGTATCCGAATAGGCTTTCTACCAGCTTCATATAAGGTTACTATAAGGTTACCAAAAGGGTATTAAGAGGGCATTTATATATCAAATCGATATTGAAGTGACCTTTAAGTGATATTTTAATGACAATTTAGTATCCTTATACGTACCTTAGAGAAACGATACAGGAAACTTGTATTACTAACCTCAAAACGACCTTTTTATGGCCATTGTTAAAGACAATATCCTCATGCAGCTTGTACGGGGCTCTCTCGGCAAGCAAATCACGATCTACGAAAGGAATGGGCAGATCATTATGGCGAAGAAACGCGGCCCTTCAAAGAAAAAGCCTACACAGAAGCAGTTAGAAGCGAGGCATAAGATGACCATTGCCTCGGCACGTGCGCAGCTCATGCTGGAAGATCCACAGATAAAGGCTTACTATCAGTCGCTGGCAGGGCCGGGGCAAAATGCTTATAATATAGCGGTGAAGGATGCTTACCGCAGTCCTGAAGTCCAAAATATCAGATTGGAAGACCAGGAAGTTGTAGTGACGGCGCAGAATGAGTTCCGGGTAGCAGAAGTGGAGGTAAAGGTAGTAGACGCTGACGGTGTTATTACAGAAAGCGGGCGTGCAACTTTGGGCCGGAACGGCGTAGATTGGTATTATAAAGCAGCAGCACTGCCCGCGGGTGGTAAAGTCATTGTGGTGGCGAAAAGTTTGCCGGGGAATCGAACCGTAAAGGAATTGCTGCTTACATAAAAAACGTCTTCACTGTTTATGAATGACCTCTTTCCAATTGGGGTCATTCCCGAATACGCTTTAATTTGCCAGCAGGCTTCGATTATTTTGATATCTGTTATTCCGCACTAAAAGTGGATAGGCGTAACCGTGACTTAATCACACGAATTCCCCAGCTTTTCAGCTTGATCCGAGATCCGCATTAAGCCATTTCGATAAAAAGGAGATTAAAAAAATAGCGTAATTTTCTATGAGTTCAGGGCACAAAAAAAGGCAGCATTTCTGCTGCCTTCCTGCTTTTTGGGTGATCGAAGGGTTTCGAACCCTCGACCCTCAGAACCACAATCTGATGCTCTAACCAACTGAGCTAGACACAAGAAAATGATTCTCAATTATTTAAAAAGTAAATTATTTCAAAGAATCCTCAAAATTAAGAAATGTAACCCAAAATGTGACCCAAAAATGATTTTTACTTATGGCAGAGTGTGCTACTCTCCTTTTTTGTATTTATTGACACAGTCAATTATTCCTTTTAGTACAAGTTCCCCATTTTTTAAAATGCTCTCCTTTTCTGCATTACTGAGTGCCTGTACCATAAATCTGTCTGTTGCCCTCATTTTTCTGAAAAAGGTGGCTTCAGAGTATCCACAGTCTAAACAGACCAGTTTTCTGAATAGAATGGGTGCATTGTTGAAAATATCAAATAAGTCCTTCAGGATTTGTCTTTCCTCCATATCTGGCAGCATTAATTGGTTTACTTTGTTTTTGAATCTTTCACTTTGTTCTTCATCCTCCTGGTCACTGATGTATTCAGGGAAATTATGGGGGCATCCCAGGTAAGTGATAAAATGATATGCAAAAATTGTTCTATAGGCTGCAAGTAGTGCTTGTTTGATCTTACCTTCACTTGAGTAGCCTAATATTGAATAAATGATATTATACTCTCTCTTGCCATATTTTCTAATCACATAACTTTTACAACTCAATGCCTCTGTGAAAATGTCTCTGTCTGATCTGAGAAAGAATACCTGGATTATTGGGAATACATAGCTTGCCTCATCTTCAAACTGTACCTGTACATAGTTTTTATCAATGACCATAGTTAGTATTCCAACCTGCCCCATTCTTGGGTGGTACATATACTGGCTGTTGTCATCATTCATATGTGAGTAATGGGTATTGAGCTTGATAATTACCATTTGTCCATACAGAATCTCCAACTGTACTTTTGTGTACCTGAGATCATACTCCTTATAGGGCTGTATTGAGGTAGTCTTCATAAGGACATTGTATTTTAATATCAGTTGCATCCTGAGAGATATGTTCCTTGAATAAATCAATCATAGCATCTCCTATCCAATGAATACCCTCTACAAGCCCCAATAGGACTGTATAAAAATGCATCATGTCCTCTCTGGCTTGCAAGGATACCTCATCCATATATCTACTGCTCATAGCAGCATATAGCATATCCAGTAATTGTTTGCTTGATTTTTCAAGATCATCATTGTTCATGAATGTTGAAATCTTGTCCAGGTTCCTTTTTATAATTTCCTGTTTGTTGATCATAGTTTTCTTTTGAGTGTTTGTAAGCAGCTTTACATTTTGTGTACTGGAAAGAAAGCTGGAAATAAAACAGTATAGTTTATATGTAGACACTTACCCTCCTTACCCTGGGTAGGGTTGGTAAGCTGATTTTATTAAATGCAAAAGGGCTGCTATTACAGCAACCCTTGTATGACTAACCAATTAAAACAGAAAAAGCCACCTGAAATAAATCAGATGGCTATGATATTAAGTGATCTTAATACTTATCTCACTTTAGGCAACTTCAAATTCTTTAAATCTTTATTTGCCTCTGCTAATTTTTCAGGTGCAATCTTTCTTTCATCAATCTTATTGAGTTTTTCATCAATGATTAAAGTCACCTCCTGCTGAAATAAATCACTTTTGTATTTTATGATTTTCTTTTTCATAGGTCAAAACTAAGACTTTCTAGTGACTAAAAAACCAAGACATTTTTGATCCTTTTGAAATGGGATCACATCATTGTCAATCTTGGAATATATTTCAAATTTTGATAGCAACCATTCCAAATTAGAACCTATAGCTATTCTGTATAATCTCATTTTACTTGGTATATTCCCTTTAAAGTAAACCCATCTATCAGGATATTCCTTTAGATAAACATCTACAATATATGCTACAGTGGATAGTATCTTATCTCTATCACCATTATCACTAATTGAATTGTCATTCAATTCACCATTAGCATCAATGTCTCCAAGTAAAATTATAAACATCTGTATTATCAGTTGGAGTGAAAATAACTCTTTTGAGTATAATCCCCTTTCTGCCAACACTGAAAAATTCAAATATGCTATAGTTCTCCTTTGTGTAAAGGTCTTTATATATTTCATGTTGCATTTATTGTTTGTTGAAAATGAGAGAAAATTAAAAAGGGGCAATAGCTAGACAGCTAACCCCTTTTTTCATAACCTATGCCTAAGGATTTGTGAATATTGTGTAAAGAAAGTGGGGCAACAGATAGAAATCTAACCCCAGATGGTAATCATGAATATACTATCCCAGTCAATGATTTAAAGAATGGAGCAGTTGATAGAAATCAGGCTCCATGTTGTTATTTACCCCTATTAATGCTATTGTAAAAACCAATTGGCTTGATTGTGCTTAACTGCATTTTTAATACCTTCAATAAATTGAAATGCATTTACTGATCTGTCCAGAAATGTATCAATGTAACTGCTCTTATTGGCCTCAGTGAACAGATTATATACCTTCCAAAGATTTATACTACCATCATCATTTCTACAGAAACTTTTATCTCTATAGTAGTCTCTGCAAATGGTACTGACTTGGGTGTCACCAAAGGCAAGAAAAGGTATATTGGCTTTAAGATTTGGAGGTAGATACTGATATAGTTTACACCTGCCAATTAGCTGTACAAACTGCTGCTCTGAAATATTACAATTGGTAAGTGTCTTTAAACTTTTGATATGATGATCTATATTGTAGCTATTAAAGAGACTGTATATAGCATTTCTTAACTCTTCAATGCTTCTGGCTTTTAAATCTGCCTTGCAACCATCTGACCAAACACACATGTTAGTGCAGACCTTGTTTTGAAATCCAATAAATACCTTGAACACTTCCCCTGTTCCTTTTTTTAAGGATAAATTATCCAGGTTATAAGCCTTTACACCTCCAATTGTCAGAGATATCTGATTGCCTCCAATGGTTTCAGTCACAGAAGGAATTTCAATCACAAAAGCCATCCTTTCATAATGCAATGTCTTTTCATGATCTAACAGGTCTCTGGACAGCTTATTCTTTGCAGATGGTATTCTTCCCTGGATTGGATGAGAAAGTCTGATATTGGGGCTTAAAATGTGTTGTAAGGGGAATACATCATTAGCTACACTCATAACTGTTTCTATAAAGTCTGAATGAGATATAACAGGCTCATTATCCTTGAACACAGGAATTATATGTTCAGCCTTGATCTCCTGTAAGCTGGACTGTAAGGTATTTGCTTCTATGAATGGCCTTGCTGTAGAAGGTATTTCCTCAAAGGGAATGTATGATCTCTTTATTGGCATAAGCTCTAATGTTGTTGTATTCATGATGTAAGAACTTTTAGTAAAAAAAAGGCCAATCCTTTTACAGATCAGCCTTTCATTTAATTTGATGAATGATTTAATTGCAGATGATGATGTAGTTAAGGTTGATATTCGTACCTATGAGTAAGACTTACAACCTCTCCTGTGGCTGGAATTGTATATTCATATGCTGCACAATCTTTTTTAACTATTGTTCCAGAAATGACCTTACCAATCATGATCTTTGCAGTATCTTCATCTAGTCTGGTGGGCATTTTACATTTTTTTATATCAGCATAGAATCTGCCAGAATTGGATTGAAATACCTCAATATCCCCAACCAATTCAAAACTGACATAGGTCTTTCCCTCTACATTCTGGGAAAGAAAGTAACTTTTAATAGTAACCATTGTTTATAAGTTTTCTGGATTAGAAATGAATGAATTATTGAATGACCTTTTTGAGGGGATGTACCCTTGTCCTGGTATTGGGGAGGGGATGTAAGAGATGGGGTGGTACATAACAGTGTACACTTATGCTATATATTATTCTGTGTATTACGCTTGATGTTGACCACCCCTAACGCTCATCTTGACCACCTATTTCCGGATTCGCTCATATTAACAATTGATAATCAACCTGAATC
>NZ_QGTG01000002.1:883645-1481612 GCF_003182155.1 Chitinophaga sp. S165 | reverse complement strand
TTATATACCGCTTAGATACCGCTCATCTTACGTTAATCCTACGTTCATGAACGTAGGATTAACGTAAGATGAGCGGTATCTAAGCGGTATATAAGCGAAGAAAAGGTATGCTTGTCCCCCCTTTCAGGACTAATATTCTTTAAAGTAACCTTTTATAGGAATACCTATATCAGGACGAGACATGCTGAACCGGATCAAAGGTCTTTTTCAAACTTGTTTTAATAACCAATTCCCATAACAACACTCCAAACACAACCCCCAAGATCATATTAAATAGCTGATATCGTAACACCACCGGTGACGCTAACACGCTGAACCCATAATGTACGATCCAGTAAAAAGTGCCGATCCTCAGTGCGCTTCGGAACCGCATGTCCGCAAATGAAGGACCGGACACCCGGTAATACGCTATCCATCCGGAGATGAACAGCAGGATAATGAAGGTCATTAACGCAGGATAATACTGGAACAAGACCAGCTCACGTGTATCAGAAACAGTGTAGATCTTGTTAGAAGAATAGTGGAACCAGGTCTGTGCAACAGGCCATACTGTATCACGGCCATCATTATACACGCCCAGGTTCTCTACCGGTGGATATGCGTACTGGAAAAAATTGGGCAGCAGGAAATATTTGAAATAGGCTACCGGATGTTGGCTGATCAGATACTTACCATAGTCATTATACAGTGGCGATACAGCTGCCATCTGGCGGAGATGCGTGGAATTATCTGCTATATTCACTGCACCGGGCGAAGGTTGCAACGGAGATGTCGCGTCCCATAGATAAAAAGCCATTAAAGGGCCATCAGGACGTTGGGACATCGGAATATGCCGCAGGGAATCAAGATAGGCAGTTACCTTATGGTGTACGGCTGCAAATTGATCAGGTACATCCAGGGTAGGCCGATCCGGCATATGTGCATACGCATGCACGGCATTATTGGCCATCTGCCATCCGCTGAAGGCCGAAAACTGCCGTGTGCCCATGACCTTTTCGGATTGGCTGGTAGTGTACAACATAAATCCCCCGATCATACCTGCCATGATCAACCCGCTCATTACCTTAACACGAACAGAGAAAGGGCAAAACACGATCACGGTAATACTAATCACCGGGTAGATCAGCGCATGATACCTTACCGTATAAGCCAGTAACAATACCAGCAGGTGAACTGCCAATAACCATTTTGAAGGCTGATACACCAGCTTAAACAACTGGGAGATCCATACCAGGCTGATGCCGATAAAATAAACGTCGCTGGTCACATAATTGCTCAGGTACAGAACGCCCGGGTTGAGGAACAGGAAAGCAAAAATGATTATCCGGGGCCACTTCCCTATCGTCGTCAGTTCAAGGATAGTGGAAAAGAAATACAGCGCGCAGATATGATAAAAGCAGAATTGCACAAAGATCAGCGCAGTGTCCCAATGAGTGAAGAACCCAACAAAGCGGATCAGTTTCGCATAACCTACCGGCCACAGATTAGCATCTGCATTCGTGTAAGCACTGCGCAGGTAATTGTAAGAATCCTGCATGAAGTTGGGGAACGGATAAAAATATTTGAACACAACGAACTGCAGCAGCATGGTGAACATCGCCAGGTATACGTATCTCTTGAAATGCATTCTCATAATATGCGGGAAATTTAAACGGCCGGGCTAATAGGTCAGTTTGGAGACCGGGAATATTTTTAAACGCGATTAAAGTTAGTAGTTAAATCTTAATTTATGTACGATTTAAAACAGGCAAGTGTTAACCGCGAAAAGCATCATACCCGCTCTCCTTCTTTGTTGCTACTGTTTTGCCCAGGCATGGTCACAGAAGCCGGCTATTACGAATGATACTTATCGTACCTGGACGAGGCTGTCTCCTGATTACGGCATCCGTAACGATGGACGGTATCTTTGGTATCAATATGGCGCTCCCGCTACGGGAGAAATATTGGTATTGCGCACGGTCGACACCAGCTTGTACCGGGAATTTCCACGAGGCTTCAATCCTGCTTTTACGGGTCAACGTTTCCTCTTTCAGCTACCGGGAGATACCCTGGCTATTTTCTCATCAGATAGCATCATGTACCTGCCGGGGGTGAGCACTTATACGGTTGTGGACAACCAGCTCATCTTACAAAAGGTTGATGCACTTAGCTGGATAGATCTCCATACAGGTCATAGCAAAACCATCTGCAACAGCTATGTTGATCAAATTGCCTTCGATGGACAGCAACTGGCATTCATCAAAGGCGACACATTATTGTACTATCAGCAAGGCATGGACACGACCAGGATACGCTGCGACAGGTGTACCGGCCCGTTGCAGTTCTCCAGAGATGGGAGGCGGATCATTACCCGATTAATGCCTGCTAAACTACCCGCACCGTCGCAGATCAGGGTTTGGCATTACCAGGATAACTATCTGCAAAAGCCGCCTCCTGTTCCTACTACTATTGCAATCCGGCTGGAAGATGACCAGGTGTTGCCCATTAATGCACAAGGCACACAGATCGCTTATCAGGATGGCGGAAGATATATCATCACCCAGAAGAGCCTTAACTACCCCGAATATTACTGGAACAAAACTATCATTTCAACACTTTACCTTGTCGACACACATACTGGCGAAACGAAAACGATCGCAACCAATAAATACAAACTACTCGTGCAACCGGCAATATCGCCAGGGGAAAAGTACATAACCTGGTACGATCCTTCATCCGGTTACATCCGCTGTTATGAAATAGCCACGGGCCGCAAGTACGATCTGCTGAAAGGGATCAATATTGCACAATGGGCGAATGGAGACAGCACCGTTTATATCCACACCACCTACGATATATGGGAGGTAGATCCCACATCAAAGAAATCACCCGTCAACCTGACACATGGGAAACGGCAGCATACCATCTTCCGCTTGCTCTTTCCCGGCGTATTTACGGCATTTAATACCAGGACAAAAGAAAATGGTTTCTGGAGATGGATCAACGGGCGTTTAGTACCCGCAACGATGGATAGCTGCCTCTATTACGTGCCCCAGTATCCGCTGGATCAGTATAAACCTATCAAAGCACTAGATACCACTGTTTACCTTTTGCAGCGCATGCAGGGTACAGCCGCGCCGAACCTGTTACTGACAGATGATTTTGGCTCCTTGACCCCTGTTACTAATTTTCAGCCGCAGGCAGCTTACAATTGGATGAAGGTGGAATTGCTGAAAGAGGGACTTTTGTATAAACCCGAAAATTTCGATCCGCAGAAAAAGTATCCTGTTATCTTTCATTACTATGAACGCAGTAAGGATTACCTGCACCGGTACCTGCCGCCAGCCCTGAGTGATGGCAGTTTGAATGTGGCTGCTTATGTCAGCAATGGTTACATTGTATGTATTCCGGAGATCCGCACGAAAAAAGGCCGTACCGGTAAAAGTGCTGCCAGGGCAGTGTTAAGAGCAGCGAAACACCTGTCCTCATTTTCGTGGATAGACCAACAGAAAATGGGATTGCAGGGGCATAGTTTCGGTGGATATATCACCAACTATCTCATCACTCACAGCGATCTGTTTGCCGCCGCGCAATCCAGTGCCGGGCCGGTTAACTTCTTCAGCGGATATGGGGCTATCAGGAAGATCACAGGTACTGCTATGCAGCAGTTGTATGAACAAGGACAAAATAATATGGGCGTTACACCCTGGGACAGACCTTTGCGATATCTTAAAAACTCCCCCGTTATCAGGGCAAACAGCGTACACACGCCACTGCTGCTGATGCACAACGACAATGACAATGCCGTACCCTTTGCACAAAGCATCGAGCTATTCACCGCTTTAAGACGGCTGCAACGGCCCGTGTGGCTGATCCAGTACAGAAATGAAGGACACCAGTTATTCCGGACACCGGAACAACTGGATTTTACCATCCGGCAACAGCAATTCTTTGATCATTACCTGAAGGGCCAACCGGCCCCGGACTGGATGAAGGATCACTGACCGTTGTCATCATAGATAGCCCAGGTAGGCCATGCCGCCCCGGTAACTACCGTAATAAAATAAAAAGCCCCGCCAATAGTAGTGGTAGACTGGGTCGTACCAGTGTACAATGCATAGTTGGGATGAGTAGGAAACTCAAAAATATCTGTACGGAAAGTACGATAAGGCGCTAATCCCGCATAAGTAAGATTCCTGGAAGCGCCATTCTGGAAGAAATCTCCCGTAGTCGGATAAAAGAGGTTACTGAGTCCCCTGCGTTTACTTGTCCTGAAAGACATTATCCCCACCAAAATTGCAGACAAGGCGATCATTGTTAAAATAATCCTGGCCTTTTTCATAACAAAAAGTGTTTGAGCTAAATGTAGGATAACTAAAATGGAAAAGAATTAGGATCACAAAAAAGAAGTTTGGATACCCTGTTTAATCCTCGTATCCCTTGTTTTGCGTAAGGTTCTCGTTCAACAGCATTTCACTTCTTGGGATAGGGTACCACTCCTGGTAAGGCTTCCACTGGCCGCCTTTAGCGGCGGTAACTGTATGCATCACCGCGTTCACCTGGTCCGTGCGTTTAAGGTCTAACCAACGATGTCCCCACTCGGAGAATAGTTCTACCTGCCGTTCATGTTGTATAGCTTTCATCAAAGGCTGGTTGTCGTTAAGTGCGGAACGGGGCAAACCTGCACGTAACCGTATCACCGTCAGGTCTTCAAATGCGCCTGTTTGATCGCCTGACCGCAGCCTGGCTTCGGCCCTGATCAGGTACTGCTCTGCCAACCGTAGCACCATCAGGTATTCCCTTGCCGGCTGATTGCCATCGGTCTCCTTGTATTTGTGAGGATAGGATCCATTGTCACCAACCAGCCAAAACTGTTTGCGGCCGTCGTTATTTTCAAAAGCCTGCACGAGCGAAGCGCTGGCAAAAACCGGGCGCTGTTGGATAAACAGCAAAGCATCTGCAGTGATAGTGGCATTCACTGTTTGCAGCTGCCAGATGGCCTCCTTGCTGTCTTTCAGAAAGACCTTTGTCAGCGGAACCGTATCATAAATCGCTTTATTGTCAATCACGGCCGTAGCAGCAGCGATGGCGTCCTGCCAGTTATTCCGGTATAAATGTACCCTGGCCAGCAATGCCATCGCAGCCCATTTATTAGGTCGCACACGCTCCTTCGTTACAGCAATCAGATCTGCCTGTAAATACTCTGTACGCAATAGCAAGGTTGCCTCCTGCAAGTCCTGAACGATCCTTTCATACACCTGATCAACAGCAGTACGGCGCATGGTCGCATTTACTTTGTAGTCTGTACTTGTTACCAGCGGTACTTCCCCAAACAGGTTCACCAGGTAGAAATAACAGAAGGCCCTGACGAATCTTGCTTCCCCTGTTAGTTGCTGCCTGATAGCCGGCGTAAGTTTAGTGGCAGCTGTTAGTCCTTCAATGGCCGCATTAGCCCGGTAAATATAGTTATACAGTAATCGCCATAGCGGTACATTATCTGGTATCACCTGGTTCTTGTACATAGAGAGGGACAGCTCATTTTCCTGTTGCAGCAGGAATTCATCTGCAGAGAGACCACACAGATAAGAAAGCCCTTGCCCGCCCATCCAGGCGCCCTCGTTGCTCATATCGTAGAACAGGCCTGTCAGCACGGCAGCAGCGCTGATATTGGACTGATAGACAAAACTCGAAGGTTGAGTATCCACCGGCTCACCTGCGTCCAGCAGTTTACGGCAGCCACCGCATAACAGCAGTACGAAAAACAATGATATCGTGTATCGCATTCTCATAACTTAAAGCGATAATTTTAGTCCGGCAGATATCACTCTCAGGGGCGGGATAGCTGTTCGCGACTGTGTTTCAGGGTCCAACCCTTTGTAGCCAGTTAATGTGAAAAGGTTCTGTGCCTGTACATAGATCCTCCCATCCTGCAGATGTAGTTTGCGCTGCATTTTCTTGGGCAAGAGCCACGCTCCCTCCACGTAACGGCAACGGATGAAAGAAGCGTCTTCATATCCCAGGTCACTTTTCATGGCCTTCTTGTATCCTTCCCTTAAAGTGCCATTCTGTGTATAACGCTGTCGGTCGGTAACGTCGCCTGGCCGCTGCCATCTTGATAATACTACTGCATACTGGTTTTGCTGAAATCCCGGCATATAGTTGGGGTCAAAGGTCGTATTGAGCCCCTGCTGTTTGGCGAACTGCAATAGCACTTCCACCTGGAACTGCCCTATGCGCACATTATTCTGCCAGCCGCCGAAGAAGACAGGTACGCTGTTCACCGACCTGCTTTCAGCCGCTCTTTCCGCGGGTACCGGGTGTTGTTGCGCATCAGCAAAGAGGTAGGAACCCGTTGCAGGGTCTACGCCCATAGCCGTGGCCACATACAACTGCGATAAAGGCTGGCCTTCCACAAACTTATCAGGGACAGCCATAGGGATGGTCGGATCTGGATAATTGACCAGTTTATTGCGGCCAAAAGAGATATTGAAAGATGAAGCCCATTCAAAATTTTTCTGCCGGAGATATTGGGTAGACAGTACAAACTCCCACCCGGCGTTCCGGATCACTGCAGGCAGGTTACCAATGATGCTGCTTGCTCCCGTGATGTCCGGCAAAGGATAAGGGACCAGCTGATTGGAAGAGCGATAAATGAAATAGCTGGCGGACAGCAATACTTTGTCTTTCAGGAAACCCAGTTCCAGGCCGGCTTCGGACTTTTGGGTCAGTTCCCAGGCAAAGTCGGCGTTGAACAAGCGGGCAGGTGTCAGGCCGATTACTCCCTGGTAAGTGCCGGTCACGTTGTTGTACTGGTCCAGGTATTGATAATCGCCTATCTGGTCATTGCCCGTGGTGCCGTAACTCGCGCGCAGCTTACCGAAACTGAGTACGTCCCGCCAGGAGGAGAAGAAAGGTTCTTCAGTGAAGATCCATCCTGCGCCTGCAGCAGCGAAGATGGCAAACTGTTTCCGCGGACCGAAGCGGCTGCTGCCGTCGCGGCGGATACTCAGGTTCAGCAGGTACCGGTCTTTCCAGTTCAGGCCTGTTCTGGCAAACAAAGCTACATAGCGGTAGGAAGCGCCTTCCGTTTTCCCATATATGGTATCAGCATAACGAATGTTCCGGATCAGGAGATCGTCTTTGAAACCATCCGCGTTGATGCTCTCACGGGTCTCGTTATAGCCCTGATAAGTGCCCCCTGCGACCGTTTCCAGCCTCAATCCTCCAAAGTGACGTATAAGGGTCAACTGCGGCTCAATAATGCGGGAAATCGCCTCATAAGAGTGATTTTGTAACGAGCCCGTTTTCCCAGCCCGCAGGGCTGGTGGATAAATAGCCAGAGGAATGATGGTCTGTGCCCTGCCCGTCAGCCAGTTATACCCCAGGGTGGTTTTTAACGTGAGCCCTGGTAACAGGCGGTATTGCAATAAAGTGTTCGCGAGTACATTCTTTACTTTGGCATCGAACAGCGGCCCTGTCAGGGCAATGTAGGGATTGACCCAGGAATGATTCAGGCTGCCGTCTTCCAGGTAGGCAGGCGGCGCATTGGGCGGCAGCATGATCTGGCTGGTGAAATCCAGGCCAGGCAAAGATGTTTTATCTGCCAGGAAACTACCGGTAAAGGTAGCGGTGAAACGACGATCGGCCGATGTGCCGCTGGTATTGAAATAAAGGCCACCACGACTATCCCCGAAATTACCAGGAAAGACCATTGTTTCCCGTCGGTAATGACCACTCAGCAGATATTGGAAATTATCATTACCTCCGGATACCGATGCCTGTGTATTCGTAATGCTGGCCGTACCACCAGTCAGCTCCTGTTGCCAGTCGGTATAACGGGTAGTGTCCCACTTCAGGAGATCAGGCGCATTCCTTTCTGTAGGCGTAATGCCGTCATTCCTGAACGCCTCCCGGCGCATTTCAATGTATTGTTGGGTATTCAGCAGCTTTACTTTGCGGGATGTTTTTCCGAAGCCCCGGTTCACATTGATCTTCACCTGTGTCCTGCCTGGCTGTCCGCGGCGGGTTGATATAAGTACAACGCCATTAGCGCCACGCGAACCGTAAATAGCAGTAGCGTCGGCATCTTTCAGCACGTCTATGCTTTCTACATCTTCGGGGTTGATGAAATTAAAAGCAGATGCTTTCTCGCCCCATATCTGGGAGCCAAGACCGCCGGTCAGCACCGGATTATAGGGAATTCCGTTGATGATGAACAGCGGTTGCGTACCGTTCACCAGGCTGTTTTGTCCCCGGATCTGCACTTTCATGGCCATACCTGGTACCCCGCCCGTTTGTGTGATCAGCATACCAGGCACCCGTCCCTGCAGGGCCATCAGGAGGTTGGTACCTGACTGTCCGGCAATAAAGTCGCCTTTAACGGGGGTAACGTTCCCTGTATTAAAGCGCCGGGTAGTCATGCCATATCCGATAACGACCTTTTCGTCCAGGGCCTTTCCCATGATCAGTTTGGGCGTATCGGGAATAACAGGGGGTAATGCAGGTATAGCCACCGGCGCAATCTTCCAGACATTAATAGACCCGTTATCGAAGACCCAGGCATAATTGCCTTTAAACACCGCACCAAGCACCTCCGGCAATGCAGCATTTCTAAACTGAACATCGTATTTGCGCTGTACATCTACCCGCTCCGGGTTATAACTGAAGTAATAGCCGGTCTGTTCTTCTATTTTGGAAAAGATGTATTTCAAAGAGAGCTGTTTGCCCTTGATAGTGACCTTCGTACGGGTATAGGATTGCCCTGTTGCCTGGAACAAACAACAGGTACACAATAACAGGAGGAGTGTATAGCATCTGGCATATTTGGCAATGCCCATAAAAAGGTAATTGTGGCTATATCATATAAGTAGTATTCAATAACAAAAAGTACTCATGCAGATAATTTTTAGCCCGTTAACAACCTATTAACTGGTCGCGGTTTCAAAAATGATACATTTACGCATGAAGTAAATAGAGTCTTTACCATGAATCCATTGACCACAAATTATTCAGAAGACCAACTATTGCTATTTATCCAACAGGGGAGTGAAGCTGCTTTTGGGGTGCTGTACAAGCGTTACCTCGATCTGCTGTTTTCCAGGGCTTATTCCATACTACAAGCGGAAGATGAGGCCAAAGATGTGGCCCAGGAAGTGCTGATCTGGTTCTGGAACCATCGCACGTCCATTCAGGTCCATACTACCCTGAAAGCATATCTGACAGGTGCAGTCAACCAACGTTGTGCGGACATGCTCAGAAAAAAAGCCAACCGCAATAGCCGGCAGCAGGTATATGCCTCGCTGAGTGCGACCATTACCGGTACTTCTCCGTTAGAGACCAAAGAATTGGGCAACAGGCTCAATGCCGCCATGACCATGATCAGCCCAACCAGCAGGAAAGCGTTTATGCTGTCATATATTGAGAAAAAGCCATTGAAAGAGATCGCGGCTGCTATGAACATCAAAGTGCAGACAGCGAAGAACCATGTCCAGCAAGCGCTGAAGACCCTCCGTCAACAGCTTCAAAAAAATTAACCTGCTCACCCAGTACTTTTTTGCATCCGGCGACTACTATATAGTGAATGACATTTTTATAGGACGATGCCGGTAGATCCCGAATACATAGAACAACTGGTACTGGAACACATCACGGGGACTATTTCTCCTGAAGACAGTATCACCCTCAAAAACCTCCTGGAGCAGGAACCGGAAGCATACGCCATCTGGCAGCGCATGCACCGGCAACTGACGGGCAGTTATATGCAATCCGTTCGTGCAGGCCTCCAGGACACGTTGCCCTTGCAACAGATCCTGGCAATAGCCGGGAAGCGCAAACGGCGTAAAATATTAACAAGAACAATACTGGGTACAGCCGCATCATTGCTGGTATGTTCCCTGGTCTATAAATTACTGATGCCGGCGTTCCAAACAATATCGCCGGCGCCTATCCCATCGTTCGCCCTCAAATCTGTTGCACTGCAGCTGCCCGGTGGACAATTGCTCCACCTGGGCAGCGGGCAGCAGCAGGAAGCCGATGGGATCATTTTCCGGGAAGAAGGAGGGACATTATCCTGGTCCGGCCGTAGTAACAGTTCTCAACTAGCGACTTTAATTGTGCCACCCGGTAAAGACTATGCGGTCCGTTTACCGGACGGTACAGAAGTGATGCTCAATGCAGCTACCATGCTGCAGATGCCGCTTGCATTCGGCGATAAGCGGGAGGTGACCTTAAACGGGGAGGCCTGGTTTGGTGTAGCAAAAAATGAGCGGAAACCTTTCCGGGTGCATTTGCCCAAAAGCACGGTACAGGTACTCGGCACCACATTCAATGTAAACACCTATGACAGTGGTCACGTAAAAGTGGCTTTGGAATCGGGCGCTGTCAAGATGTTGACCAATGATGGCGATCTTTTGTTACAACCCGGACATTCAGTACACTACCAGTCAGGCACAAGACCCATAGCCGAAGCCTTTGATGCAAACAAGGTGCTCTCCTGGAAGAACGGTTATTATGTATTCGAGCACACGCCCATATCCGAGATCGGCGATATTATTGCCCGCACTTATCGCATAAGGGTCGTTATGGATTCAAGGGCTACTGCAGACAGGACCTATTCCTCCAGATTAGAAAAGGACGCGCCACTCGAACAGTTCTTAGTACGTTTAAAGACACTCAACAATATAGATTATCAATTTGAACACGGGGACAGTGTTTTGCATTTGTTATACCGACCGTAAACACCTTTGCTATGCGATCCACATTATTTAAAGCAAATAAATTGCTGCTGATCGAAAAGGACAAACAGTCCTATATTCCTGCCAACTGCCTGCCGCCGGAATACCTGAAACTTATTATACCGCATGCTGGCTTATATTTCAGAGAGGATGAAGAATGTGAGATCTTGTCCCAGCACATCGGTGCTGGCCCCTTCTCTCTCTGGATGCATGATATTTTCGCGAAGGACAAAATAGTGCTTTTGCCCTACACCCCATATCATATCTGGACACTGCATTTCATGTATGAAGACAGCCTGATGATAACGGGTGGTGAAAAGCCTCCTTATCTGCTCGAGGAACGAGAATGTAACATGTTCAGTCTCCTCCCGGGGTTACATCCTGTTCCTATGGAGGATAACACGAAAGTCCTGTCTGTGCATATTAACATTAGGCCCGAGTTCTTTCCCAAACTCATGAAGAAGTATCCCCCATTGCGCGATCTACTTTCCCGTACCATACCTCCCGTAAGTTGTGCACTTAATGATCATCCTCATCCTATCAGTGCGGTTTGCGACCTGCTGGTCCAGCAGATCCTTACGTGTCATTATACCGGCAGGAAAGCGCATATCTTCATTTATCGCTGCATCCTTGACTTGCTGCTGAACTATGCGCAAAGAGAAGCGCATGCACACGAACCTTTCCTGTTCAGCAGCCTTGAACACCGGGAAACATACAAACAGTTGTTCCGGTTCATCATCGAGCATCCTCATATGAACTGCTCGCTAGCCAAGCTTTCCAGGATGTTCAAGTTGCCTGCCGCTGAACTATCAAAGGGCTTTTTGCAACATTATGCTATCACCATTGAAGATTTCACGCATATGATAAAAATGATAGCGACTTACAAATTGCTGCATAAAAAGAATGTGTCAATACCAGTTATAGCTGACGCCGTTGGTTATAAAACACCGGCTGAGCTGGTTAAGCACGTGGAAGCCTACTATGAGTTCAAAGTGAAAAAATAGCACTTCTGTATTAACATTCTCTCCGTGTTACAAATTCAGGTTCTGAGTTACTCTATATTCCTACGGCTTGCGAACAATTGACAGTTTGATGCCCGTGGGCATTTACTAGCTTAAAAACCAACCATGAAGAGAATGAAACTAGCAATGGCTGTCATTGCATTGTTATGTGCATCGTATAAACCGATCTATGCACAGGCGCCAACCACCCCAAACAATTCCTGGCAGATGCAACCTGTCGATATTCAAACAAGGTGGGCCTCAAAAGTAAATCCGCAAAATGTATTGCCGGAGTATCCGCGGCCACAAATGGTGCGTAACGACTGGCAAAATCTGAATGGCTTATGGGAATATGCCATAACGCCCAAAGACGCTGCCAGACCTACACAATTCGACGGACAGATCCTGGTGCCATTTCCACTAGAGTCCGCATTATCAGGCGTAAAGAAAGCTTTGCAGCCAACACAACGCTTATGGTATAAGCGCACTATTACGAAGCCGGATATTACCGGCGACAAACGCGTGTTACTGCATTTCGGCGCGGTGGACTGGCAAGCTACTGTATACATCAATGGCAAAGAGATCGGCGGACATACCGGCGGTTATCAGAACTTCTCTTTCGATATTACTGATGCTTTAAAAGACGGCAATAATGACCTGGAAGTAGCTGTGTTTGACCCTACAGACCAGGGCATTAATCCACATGGCAAGCAGGTACTGAATCCTGGCAATATCATGTATACTGCCAGTAGTGGTATCTGGCAAACGGTATGGATGGAAACTGTCCCTGCTGCTTATATCAACAATATTCGCATTACTCCGGATATAGACAAAGGCCAACTGAAGCTGGAGGTGCTCACTGCCGGTAAAGAAGGTGACTACTCCATAGAAGCTGTCGCCTCCAATGGAAAAAAGATAAAAGGCAAGCCGAATGTTCAATTACTGCTGCCGGTGCCTAACGCGCGGCTGTGGAGCCCAGATGAACCGTATTTATATAACCTGAATGTAAAACTGCTTTATAAAGGCAAAGTAATCGACACTATCGGCAGCTATTTCGGTATGCGTAAAATAGCTGTAAAAAAAGATGAAAAGGGAATTGAACGCCTTTTTCTCAATAACAAATACACCTACCACCTGGGCGTACTAGATCAGGGTTTCTGGCCGGAAGGATTGTATACCGCCCCTACAGATGAGGCGTTGGCATTTGATATCATGGCTATCAGAAATATGGGCTACAATACCATTCGCAAACATGTCAAACTGGAACCAGCAAGATGGTATTATCATGCTGACAAGGCTGGTATGCTGGTTTGGCAGGATATGGTAACCTGCCCAAGTAACAAAACGGAAGCACGAAATGAATTTGAAAAAGAGAACAAAGAAAATATTGCACAACTTTACAACTACCCCAGCATCGTAATGTGGGTATTATTCAATGAAGGCTGGGGACGTTATGATCAGAAACGTCTGACAGAATGGATGAAGCAAACAGACCCATCACGTTTAACCAATGGTCACACAGGCGAAAATTATGATCGCGGCGCTCCTCATGATTCTTCGCAAAAATGGATAAGCAGTGACCTCACTGATATCCATAAATACCCAGGCCCTGATGCACCTCTTTCATTACCCGGCAAGGCACGTGTACTTGGCGAGTGGGGAGGTGTTAGAGTACCTACATTAAGACATCAATGGAATGACACCGAAGGATGGGGATACATCCAGGTGCCTACAAGTGCCTTCAAATCGAAATATGATTCGATGGTAAAGAGCCTAAAATCCTTAGAAGAAAGGGGATTATCAGGTTCTATCTATACCGAACCGTTTGACGTAGAGACAGAGGAAAACGGCATGATGACTTATGACCGTGAAGTGATCAAAATATCTGCTGAAGATCTTAGGAAAATCCATAGCCAGATATTGGCACAAGCCGAAAGTTATGCGGCAACTCCCGGTGTATTTCAAGCCAAAGTAGCAGACACCGCCAACCCCGATCTGCAGTATGCCTCATTACTACAGGAATTCCATAACGGTAAAAAAGACCCCGAATTTGTTAGAGAATTGACGTTGATGGCCGCACGATTAAACGATAAGAAGAGCATTCCGGAATTAAGTGCTAGTTATATTAATAGCATGTCTGATCCATTAACATTCAGGAATCTGACTTTTATCAATCGTTTCACAAGGGTTACAAAAGACCCTGGCTTCGATATCATGTTAAAAAACCAGCAAAAGTTCGGTCAGTTAATCGGTGACAATAACATGAAAGCCAAAATCAAGTCAATAATATTCAATAGTGAAATTAGATCTCATGTCGCTGATGTCAATTCAAAACCAAACTGGATTGAATTGGAAAAAAATATTATATCAAAATATGGCTCCCTTGGAGAAGAAATATTATTGAATGCGAAAGCTATTCACCTTGCCAATCAGCAAGATTGGATCAATTTTGTTCCAGTTGCAACTATCCTTGTAGGAAAATACGAATCAGGAATATCGAGTGACATGTTAAATAATTTTGCATGGGCAGTATTTGAAAATATATCAGATACCAATTCTTTGAAAGAAGCATTAACCTGGAGTAAATACAGCATAGAGAAAGAACCAAATGCCGGCAAATTTGATACATATGCCAACCTTTTACACAAATTAGGAAAACAAAAAGAAGCGGTAGAATGGGAACAGAAAGCAACTGAAATGCAGCCCGAGGATGCCGGGTTCAAATACACCCTTGAAAAAATGAAAAAAGGCGAAAAAACCTGGAAATAAAACACCATCAAACCAGCGTCCCATCTACCTTTCAGATGGGACGCTCTTACATTAACTTCCTATTAACTTCTTTTTATTTTTCATTTATTAGCTTAGTACTGTACCAACTTTGACCATTCCATTTATGATTGATCGCTATACCGAACTACTGAACACCTTCGATGAAATAACCGCATTTGAATGGGCCTCCTTCTTTCACGATAACGCCGCGAGAATTGACACCCTGGTCAGCTTATTTGAGGGCTATAACAGGACGGTCATGAACACCCAGGCGAAGCGTCTGCGCGAGCTTAAAAGGCTCATTAGAAATATTACCAATGATGATCATTGGACAGACATGGAAGGGTTGGAATTAACCTACCACCATTTCAATCCGCCGTTACATATAAGAGGGAGTTTCCATTCCGGAGTCGGTAATGCGTTAGCAACCTTTAGCATTGAGATCAGCACACCTACCATACAAGCATGGAATCATTATGAGGATCAGCTGATCAACCACTACACGAACCATGAACCGGTCATCATGGACAACAAGACAATATTACACATCGCTACCCTGCCCGGAGAGCAGGAAGACCGGATCCTGGCCACTTTGATGGAACTCCATTTCTTCATATCCAGCTTGAGTTTCAGAACTTTTTCACATTCATTAACATCTCATTAACTAACTTCCCTTTTCTATTTACTAGCTTAGCTAAATATAGCGATTGTCGTTCTACGATTCCGGTTTTGGAATGCACCAACGAAACCAGCTTAAAACGAACCATGCATTGTTCCTGTCGCCGGCCCCGGGCAAAGTCATAATATGCTCCTGGCTTATTGATGTTCATGTGTAGAATCAAAATAGACCGTTAAAACGCGATTATGTACCCTACATTATTCGAAGAACACAAATTACTATTAATTGATCGCCTGGAACAGGCCTACTTCCCTATTGCGCAAATACCAACAGAGTATCTTAACCTTATCATACCCTACGCTGGCTTGTATTATGAGTATGATGACGATTATAACGTGCTGTCGCAGCATATCAAATTAGGACCATTCTCTTTATGGGTACACGACGTATTTGCCCGTAAAGATATCGTGCTGCGGCCCTATGCCCCTTTTCACCTATGGGCCCTGCATTTTATGTTCGAAGATACGCTGCGTGCGGAGACTTCTAAAACAAGTCAGTTCACCCTGGAGGAAAGACAGTGTAACCTGTTCAACCTCTACTCCTACATGCACCGCGTACCCATGGCCGGCGGACAAAAAGTGCTTTCATTCCACATTAATATACTGCCATCAGACCTGATGTTGCTCGTACAACATCATCCCGGCCTCTACTACCTCGCCAACAAAAGAGTGCAAAGATCATCAGGCATTATTAACGTAAAACCTTACCACATTAATGCCGTATGTAATATGCTGATCCGCACCATCCTGTCGTGCAGGTACATAGAAGCACAGGCCGTACACTTCCTGGAGCGCTGCTGCCTGGACCTCTTTATCAATTTCGCACAGCAGGATGCCATCTCCGACGAGATCAGGCCTCCCACTAAAGAACAAACGATCCTGTTTAACCAGATCTTCGAGTACCTGACAGAACATCCGCACATCGTGCACACAGAAGACGAAGTAGCTAAGATGTTCAATTTATCGGGCGTGAAACTGGCACAAGGGTTCCGCGCGCAATTTAGTATAGGCATCGCAGCCTTCCTGCACATGCTGAAAATGATGATGATCTACAACACCCTCCTGCAGAAAGCATGTACCCTGAAGGAGCTCGCCCTGATATCCGGCTACCGGCATATTGAAGAGATGATCAGGGAAGTGGAAAAGTACTACAACTGTAGTCTGGCTGCATTGCGCAGAAGCATGTAATTCCATTTTGCATTGTTTACAAAAAGCTCCATCCGGAGCTTTTTTTTATTCCCCTCCCCCTCTGCCTCCAAAGTTTTTCTCCCCATCTCCTAAGTTCACTTCTCCCCCGCTCGCATACCTTTGAAAAGAACGAAAAACTGCATATTACCATTTTAGAGTTTCTCCAAAAGTTAGCCCATGGATCAGCCTATTTTAATACCACAAACAGATTCCGAAGTTCCAGTAAAACGAAAAGCCATTATTATCGGTGCAGGTCCCGCCGGACTGACAGCCGCATATGAATTGCTGAAGAGATCGGACGTCATTCCGGTAATCCTGGAAAAGTCAGGCGATATTGGTGGTATCTCAAAGACCATTAATTATAAAGGTAACCGCATGGACATCGGCGGTCACCGCTTCTTTTCAAAGTCAGACCGTGTAATGAACTGGTGGCTGAACATCCTCCCTGCCCAGGAAACAGGCAATGAGCAGTTCACGATCAGCTACCAGAACAGGTCCAGGCAGGTAGCGCCAGGTGAAAGTGTTACCCCTGCAAACGCCGATAAAGTAATGCTGGTCAGGGAACGCCTCTCCCGCATCTACTTCCTGCGTAAGTTCTTTACTTATCCGATACAGCTTTCTATCGATACACTTAGGAAACTGGGTATAGGCACCACCTTCTCTATCCTGGTTTCCTATTTACAGGCCCAGATGTCTCCCCGTAAGCCGGAGAACAGCCTGGAAGATTTTATGATCAACCGCTTCGGTAAAACACTGTACAAGTTATTCTTCAGGGACTATACAGAAAAAGTATGGGGAGTGCCTTGTCATGAGATCCCGGCAGAATGGGGTGCACAACGCATCAAAGGCGTCAGCATCCGTAAGGCGGTGCAACACGCCATCCAGTCGGCCGTCAAGAAGAAGCAAAAGAAAACAGGCGACATTGCCCAGAAAGATACCGAAACAAGCCTGATCGAGCAGTTCCTCTACCCTAAACTAGGTCCGGGCCAGTTGTGGGAAGAAGTGGCCCGCCAGGTACAGGAAATGGGCGGTACCATCCTGATGCACCATGACGTGATCTCCGTCAATACACAGGACGGTAAGGTGGTCGCCATAGAGGCCTTTAACAAAAAGGACCTTCAGACCATTGAATTAAAGGGGGACTATTTCTTCAGCACCATGCCTATTAAAGAGCTCATCGCCAGTATGGACGGCGAGGTACCACAGAACGTAAAGGAAGTAGCGGCAGGCTTACAGTACCGCGATTTCATCACCGTGGGCATCCTGCTCCAGAACCTTTCTGAACAGGATAAACGCACCGGCAAATGGAAACCGCTGCAACTGAAAGATACGTGGATCTACATCCAGGAGAAAGACGTTAAAGTAGGCCGCCTGCAGCTGTTCAACAACTGGAGCCCCTACCTGGTGAAAGATCCTAATACAGCCTGGGTGGGTATGGAGTTCTTCTGTAATGAAACAGATGATTTCTGGAAACTGCCCGACGACAGGATTGCCGCACTGGCTATCCGCGAGCTGCAGAAAATAGGTTTAGCGAATGCCAACGATGTACTGGATTCTACCGTACTGCGCGTGGAAAAGACCTATCCTGCTTATTTCGGCGCCTATGAGAGATTTGATGAAGTGAAACAGTTCGTCAACACATTTCCAAACCTTTTCCTCGTAGGAAGGAACGGTATGCATAAGTATAACAATGCTGACCACTCTATGCTCACCGCTATGGTGGCAGTAGACAACATCATTGCTGGTGAAACCGGGAAAGATAATATCTGGTCCATTAATACGGAACAGGAGTATCACGAAGAGAAAACAGGACAGCATGCCTGATCTGCTGTACATGAATTAGCCGGACAGGATTGCCCGGCTACATGTATACAGACTAAAAAATTCAATCAGGATGCAATGATACACCTTTCAGCATTCAATTAAGTTAATGCGAGGTTAACAGAGTTAAATTCCCTTTTTATAACCTGAAAGTTCACCCGGCGCTTCATGCCACTGTTTCCTTCAGCGTCGCGATTACGCTGATCGTTGACCCGGCTGTAGGACTATTGGCCTGGTAGCGGTACAACACCACACCCGGGCCATTTTCCTGCAACAGCAAGATATGGCGGATTAAGAATGATGAATTAAGAAATGCTTAATTCACAGACGTAATTCCTGATTCTTAATTTCTAATCCCTAATTTATTTTACATGCGAACGCCATTGTTACCACTGCA
The DNA here is from genome assembly GCF_003182155.1 of Chitinophaga sp. S165. Lineage (GTDB taxonomy): Bacteria > Bacteroidota > Bacteroidia > Chitinophagales > Chitinophagaceae > Chitinophaga. Next base: position 1,463,046 of record NZ_QGTG01000002.1, on the reverse strand, counting down.
ACAGCTGGAGGACAGCCTACAGCACCCGCCACGCCCGGAAGACCCTTCTGCCTATGAAACAGCAAGCTCCATGCATAAACAATCCCTGGCTGCTATAGAAGATATTACCCTTGCATTTGAAGAATGCCTGGCCGCAGGCGTCAGCGAACAGACCCTTCGCAAATACGTCAGCATTTGCCAGGAAAAGATCACCGCGCTTTGCAATGACGTGCCTTTCAGCTGGCTGGAAGTAGAAACGGCCGCTCCCGTAGAATACGACGAATGGCGCTACCTCTGCAACGACATCTGCCACCAGCTGGAAGATCTCATTCTCTACCTCATGTTCACCTATGCCAGGTTTTATAATAAAATGGCGGTTACGCCTAATGTGTACCGGGAACTGATGCGGCAACGCATCGCTCCCGGTCTTTCTGTGATCCGCAGCTGGTTCAATGACTCAGATGAAAGCTGCCGTGAGCTGCAACAGATGATCTTAAGCCTGTACGACGCCTTCGACCCCGAAATACCCAACCGGATGAACCACTACCAGCTGGACTTCCTGCGGGAACTGCAACAGGCATTGCTCAAATACTGGTCGCAGGAAGACAATACCCTGGAACATGGATTGTTACAGCAACTGCTTTTTTCACTCAACTTCAATAGCACGGATTATTATCATTATTGCACTTCCTATATCAGTCAGCAGCTGACAGAATTACCAGACGTACACACGCAGTTGGACCTGCTGTCCTTCATCCATAAAACACTTTGCCAGATCCCCGTTAAACAGGGCCTGGCCTATAGTCATGATGCTCCTTCTATTATCGCGTTACTGAAAGAATGGTTGCAGGTAGAAAGCAAATATCTGCAGTCAGGGATGAAGCGCAACTCCTCCAAAAGTGTAAAGAAGTTTAAAACGCTGCCGGAGAATTTTAAACTGCAAACCAACCTGACACTGCCCGAGCTGGCAGCATTATTCAAAATATTAAAGGAAGCGGGAATTGTGGAAAACAGGAATATGCAGGATGTATTCCGTTTGCTGGCACTCTGTTTTTCCATTCAAAAGAAGGAAGCATTCGAAGCAAGTACTTTCCAGTCGCATTACTATCGGGTCTCCCCCGAAACATTAAAAAAGATGGAAGACCTGGCGCATTCACTTGTAAGAAAGGCCTATCAGCTAAGAAAAGGACAGTAAACCACTATTTGTGGCTTACTTTTTTTTCTTCTTCTTTTTCTTCAGCGTTTCCTGCTGTTTGTTATGTTCATCCAGCAGCAGCTGCCAGTTATCATTCGGGATATCTTCAGAGAAACTGATCGTTTCCCGGTAATCATTCTTGTCTATTTTCATGACAGTGATGTCCTTACCGATGTAAGTCTGGATAGCTTCCAGCACCGGCTTTTCTTCTTCACTGCAAAAAGACACTGCCTGTCCTTTTTTAACACCACGGCCTGTACGTCCCACGCGGTGTACATAGTTTTCAGGAACATCCGGCAGGTCATAGTTCACTACATATTCCACATCAGGGATATCGATACCACGTGCATTTACGTCGGTAGTGATCAGCAATTTAATATCTCCCTTTTTGAACTCGTCCATTACCTGCAGGCGGTTATCCTGTTCCTTACCACCGTGCATGGTCAGCGACTTGATACCGACACGCTCCATGGCAGCAGACACCCTTTCTGCACGCACTTTCGTCCTCACAAACACCAGGATCTTGTTCTCAGGGAATTCTTTCACCAGTCTTTCCAGGAAGAAACGTTTATCGTCCATCCCCACAAAAGCAACAGCATGTTGTACGTTTTTAGATACAGGGTCCTGCGGAGAGATCTGGATCCTGATAGGGTTCCTTACTACCGAATAAGCCAGGTCTTTGATCTCTTCATCGATAGTTGCAGAGAAGAACAGGGTCTGGTGTTTACGGGGCAGGTGTTTCATCACATCCCGGATATCCCGGATAAACCCGAGGTCCAGCATATGGTCAGCCTCATCGAGGATCAGGATCTCGGCCTGACTGAGGTCTATAAAACCCCGGCTGATCAGGTCAAACATACGCCCCGGAGTGGCAATCAACACATCTACGCCCTGAGCCAGCTTCTTCAACTGGGGCGCTTCGTCAACACCACCGTGCAGTCCTAATATGTTCAGTTTTGTATACTTTCCTATGGTAATAAACACTTCCGAGATCTGGACAGCCAGTTCACGGGTGGGTACCATTACAACACATCGCACCTCACCCTTCGCTTTCCGCGGATGGTAGCGCTGCAGCATATGCAGTACAGGAATAGCAAAAGCGGCTGTTTTACCCGTCCCGGTCTGGGCAATGGCCAACACGTCATCCCCCTTCAGGATGGAAGGAATTGCCTTGAACTGAATATCGGTAGGACGTCTAAAACCCAACTCCGCTAAACTTCTCTTTATCTCCTCAGAAATATGGTACTGCTCAAACTTCATGCGGCAAAGATAAGATTAGCAACTGACATTGGCGAGAGCGGACCTAAGGCGTTGGCGTACTAATTGTAATAGGGTATCTTTAAAGATAATCTGATCCCCATGAAAGGCAATTTCTTCGTCAAGTTACACCCCATACACCGTATATTGATCAGTGCGGGTATAGCCGGGGCGGCGTTTCTGCTTACCGAGGCAGCAAAGCTGTCACCGCTTATCCGGGTGGTGTTAGTGTGGGACGTATTTGCGCTGACGTACAATGTTACCTGCTGGACCGTCTTTTTCCATCGTAATGTAGATGAGATCCGGAAATATGCCCGGAAAGAGGACGGCAGTCGCACATTCGTGTTTGTGGTCATCCTGCTGGCCTGTTTTGCAAGTATGCTGATGGTTATGCTGTTGATGATATCAGATGAAGCCAAAGAAACAGATAAACTGTTATATATCCCGGTAGCGATAGCAGGTATCCTGTTTTCCTGGGGTATGGTACACACAATGTTCGCCTTCCATTACGCCCATATATACTATGACGACGACGAAGACAAAATAGAGAAACAGGCCGGCGGACTGGAATTCCCCGAAGAGCCCGAGCCCGACTATCTTGACTTTGCTTACTTCTCCTTTGTGATCGGCATGACCTTCCAGGTGTCGGACGTAGAGATCAGCGACCGTAAACTGCGCCGTATAGCGCTGTTGCATGGGTTACTGGCATTTGGGCTGAATACCTTCGTAGTAGCGCTAACCATCAACCTGGTGGCAGGACTGAGAAATTAACACTTATTCAAAATGATTCCAGAATGCCTGCGTGGCCAGCTGTCCTGCTCTTTGCAGCCGTTTCTTCTCCCGCAATGGTAATACAATGGAACGATATGCATGTTGCAGATAAGGCCAGCCAAAGGCAGCGGTATTGAAAATGATCATGATACCGGAGAATAGTTGTAGTCCCATAAACACCGCAATCCCCATGTGCATCAACACAATGGCCAGATAGCCATAAGGACGGGTACGGCGCCACCAGATAAAGAAAGGATATCCTGTTTCCAACAACAAGGTTCCCCATCCGATCACTTTAGCCAGCAATGGATAATTAGCCATCCAACGCATATCAAAACGGGCAAATTGACCCTGCATCAGCGTTTGCCAGATGGCTTCCCCGTTCCACCATTGTATGCCCATCGCTTTTTCAGCGCCGGATGCAATATATACAACGCACAGGTGCAGCTGTAATACCCGGATGGATAGTGTATTCCATTCAGTAGCCACAGGTGCTGCAGACCGGGAGAATGTATCCCAGGAGAAGACCTCGCCCACAGGCATGGTAATACAATAGAACAACGCGATGTGCATAAACGTTTCCACACCGTAGGCTCCCATGAAACCGGTATTGATGAATGTGAACTGTAATGCCCACGCCACAAAAGCAGCATACCGTGTAAACTTACCCAACAGCAATACGCCCAGGCTGAACAGGTAAATACCCATCAGGAGATACACCCATGCATCGGCCGACATACCCGTCACGCTCACCAATGGCTGTAACCAGGATAACTGGGGCATATAAGCGTCAACGATCCCGTTGCTGATAGACCAGGGCACTAAACCATTACTCCCGTATAACAGGGTGATACTGCCCGCCAGCCAGCCGCCCTGTACTAATCCCAGCAGGGCAATACCTATTCTGAAAAATGCCAGCGGCTCACCTGTGCTGGGAGTAAGGAAGAAACGTTTAAGACTAGCGAGCATAAGAAAGGTTTTTAAAATCTTTAACTAAGAATGGTTCCCACTTCGGTGTGGCTCCAGCCCTGAACGATGCCATATCAGGCACTTGTTTACCGATAACAGTGACACGCAGCATGCGGGTTTCGGGGTGCTGACGTAACATATAAGCGGCGCAGCTTTTTGCCAGGAGGGACTGGGCTTCGTCGATGCTGAAGAAATTATAGATGGTCTGTATGCGGCGATTGCATTCCGTATTGCTGCTTTCCAACCGGGTCACCTGTTGGCGTGTGCCATCTGCAAGCGTGTATACCACCGCTATTTCATTGCCGATATGAGGCGCAAAAAAACTAAAGATGTTGCCACTGCCGGTATAATCGCCATAGGCGGTGATAGGTTTCAGCAACCGGGATTTACCCGTCGTCCATTCCTCCAGGTGAGCGGCATGCAGCGCAGCGACTGTCAGGTGAAAGATGGCGATGCCGGTCCAGCAGATATGTTTGACTGTTATCATAACAGATGGATTGAGAAGTGAAAAGGAGCAGGACTAAGAACCGGGCAGGAAAACAATTCCACAGCAACTCCCGGTCCTTAATTCCTGATCATACGCAACATTAGAAGCCAACCACTACACCACCAGCCACTTCTTCGAAATTCAGTTTCTCGAAGCGTGCATCCAGGCGCACAAAATTGGCGCGGATATCTTTCATGATCTCAGGATCGAAACAACCGATCAGGTTGGGGAACCTCTTTCTCAGGATGTCTTCCCATTTCAGACCATTGTAAACAGTAAGACGGGCACCGGCACCAGCAACCTGGGTAATGTCGGCAGTACCATAGAAACCACGGGTAAAATAAGGCAGCTGACCTGCAGGAACGGACAAACGGAATTTCGACAATGACGCCTTACCGATCACTTTCTGATCAATAACATCAGGGGTTAAACGTGCACCGGCAGCCAGGAATGTTTTAGTAGCAAGCAGTTGTTGTCCTTTACCTATTTCGTATACGGCCAGATCGGCAAACTGTTTAGGATCAGCTTTCTTTGCCAGTGCAGCAGCACGGGAAGCAATATCAAATACAGGGATCATGGTAGGACAGGTTTTGATCCAGATCTTACGGAACGGGATCCTTTCGTAACCGATCTTAGCCAGTTCCGGGAATGGCGGACGGCCACCAGGACCATAATACTGTGTTTCATCAGACAAGCCACCATAACGGGCTTTGGTGATGTAAGCATTGGCTGGTAATCCATCAAAAGCTAAGAGGTAGGTATCCGGTGAAAGATCTTTCAGGATAGCATCCAGTTCATCTGTGCCTGCCAATCTGCCGCCGGCTTCAGTTGTGGAACCTATTGATGACTGTGGGGCGACCTGCTGGTCTTTCTTGCAGGAAAACAATGACAGGGCAGCTATAGCAGCCACGCCTGTGAAGAGGAGATGTTTGCGCATTTTCTTTGGGGTTTGTGGTTAATAATTAATTCAATGACACAAAACTCATTCAATTAACCTTTCCCGTCAAGTGCAAAAACTCCTGTTTTACTACGTATAAATACGTGAACAATGGAAAATCGGCAGATGAGCAACCGCGAAGCAACTCATCTGCCATATAATTTACGTTCTGCTGCTCTAACGCAGGAACAGGATCTTACCAGCCTCACTTGATCTGTAAGTACCGGTAGCTGCATCAAACGTATAGGTACAGGTACCGAAATGGTCCCATGCACATACGTAGTCATAATCCTTGATACCTGCTACTGCAAATTCGCCTGTACTGGTTTTGAAGTACTTGGTTTCAGCACGTTCAGCTTTGTTTTGCAGATTTGTGGCTACCGCTGTTCCGGCAGCGAGGGTAACGGCCACTGCCATTAACGCGAATCTTACGTTTTTCATTTTTGTGGGTTTGATTTTGTAGGTGAACGGGGCAACAACAGGATGATGATCTTAACAGCATAGCTGCTGTCACTATATTAAATTCGGGTTTCCTTGCGATGTTTTTTTGTGATTATCGAGGTTGCCTGTGTCAACGATCAGATAGTTTCTTTTTTCCTGATTCATGGGTTTACATTTTTTTCGTGACGGGGTTAACATTTAATAGGGTACTGAAAATTTCATGGATGATTAAAGGCCGTCTTCCTTGGCTATGGTCACGAAGATATAATAGTCTGCTGCTACGCGACAGCAGTTATTATTTTGATAAAAGAATATTTACTATCTTTGCGTCAGATTAACACAAAGAGTAGATGAAACCCTTTCATAGTTATCAAAACCCCTCCCTTGCAGTGGACCTGGTTGTATTTGGTTACAGTAAGCAAAACCTTTCCGTTTTACTCCTGAACAGGAAAGAAGCACCCTTTAAAGACCGCTGGGTACTGCCCGGCGCTTTCCTGCAAATGGAAGAACGGTTCAAGGATACCTGTTCAAGGGTTTTAAAGACTAAACTGGGCATGGATGACGTATACCTGGAACAATTATACTCTTTCGATGAACCTGATCGTGATCCCCGTGGCCGCGCTATTTCAGTGGCCCACTATGCATTGGTGAACCCGGCCAGGATAGCTATTGCTGCGGGCAGTATGGCCAATGATGTGAGCTGGTTCAACATCAATGATTTGCCTGCTCTCGGGTTTGACCACGACAGCATGTTCCAACAGGCACTCCAGCGCTTACGCTCCAAGATCACTTATTTTCCCGTGGGCTTTGAGCTGCTGGACGATCTGTTCACTATGCCTGAACTACACGAACTGTATGAATGTATCCTGGACATTACGATTGACCGCCGCAACTTCAGAAGGAAAATCCTCGAGTCAGAATACATCATCAACACCGGCAAAAAAAGAGAAGGTTCGCAGAACCGGCATCCCGATCTCTATAAGTTCAATAAAAAATTAAAGAAGAATAGCTTCCAGATAAATTTCTAAAGATGAAATACAGTAGCACAAAAACCCCACCCTATGGAAGGGACACAACCTCCTGGGGTATGCCCTGATGGAAGTCAGGGACCAATTAAAACAATAAATACAATGAACGAGAAACAAAAGAAGAGCATCAGTAAATTTCTGAGCCTCATCCTTCGGCATCAGCCGGAGGTTATTGGAGTTACCCTTGATGAAAACGGTTGGACAGATGTAGATGAACTGATCGCTAAAATGAATGCCAGCGGACACCGACTATCCTTTGATGAACTGGAAGAAGTAGTTGATACTGACGACAAACAACGTTATGCCTTTAGCCCTGATGGTAATAAAATACGCGCCAGCCAGGGTCATTCTGTCGATATCTCCCTGGGGCTCGACCCTACAGCGCCACCGGAATATCTTTATCACGGAACAGTATCTAAATTCCTGGACAGCATCAGGAAAGAAGGCCTGCAGCGCATGAGCCGTCAGCACCTGCATCTAAGCCGAGACAAGGATACAGCTGTTACGGTAGGTAGTCGCCGGGGCAATCCTGTGATCCTCAACATCAGCAGTGGTCAGATGCACAGGGACGGATTCCTGTTCTACATCTCTGATAACGGCGTGTGGCTGACAGATCATGTGCCGGCTAAGTATATCAACTTCTAACAACAGCACATGACTGACAGAAACTTTATTAAAGACGCCCTACTGGGCGTAGCTACCGGCGATGCACTTGGCGTGCACCTCGGAAATGATACGGACACGACAGCAGCAGTTACAGGCGGACTGGCAGGTCTGACATATGGATGGGAAACAATTCCTGCCGACTGGCTAAATGTTTTGGCAAAAAGAGACGCAATTGACCAGTTGATCACTAACTTGCAAGCCAAAATTTACGGATAATGGCGCGGACGTTTGTAATTGGGGACATACATGGTGCATTGAAAGCATTGGAGCAGGTACTGGATAAGATCAAACTGAGGGCAGATGATCACCTGATCTTCCTGGGTGACTATGTTGATGGCTGGTCACAATCTGCACAGGTCATAGATTATCTCATGCAACTGGAAAAACAATACCATTGCACCTTCATCAAAGGCAATCATGATGCCTGGTGTGAAGCCTGGTTAATGGGAGGATTCCCCGATCAGACATGGCAGTTCAATGGTGGCAAAGAAACTGTAGAAAGTTATGAAGGGTATAATCAGTCACAGAAGAATAATCATATCATCTTCTACAACAGGATGAGAGATTATCTCATCGATGATGAAAGCAGGTTATTTATACATGCAGGCTTTACCTCTATGCATGGCCCCGCGATGGAACGATATGATACTAGCTATTATTGGGACAGAACCCTTTGGGAAATGGCCGTTTCGGTAGACAAACGCATCAAGCGGGATTCCAAATTGTATCCTAAAAGATTACTTGTATTTAATGAGATCTTCATCGGACATACGCCTACCATCAACTACGATGTAGATGTCCCTATGCAAGGTTGTAATGTGTGGAACGTGGATACAGGCGCTGCTTTTTATGGGAAGCTGACAGCGATGGACATTAATACGAAGAAATTCTGGCAGAGCGATCCTGTGAAACAATTATATCCAAATGAAAAAGGAAGGAACCGTTAAGGGTTATTTCAATACTAATTCTTTCTTTACAAGCGGGAGATCTTTATCACTGATATCGGTTTCATAGTAGTATAATACGCCATCTTCCATGACGATCCTGTTTTGCAGCTCTTCATCACTGAGGTAATCACACAGAGTAGGAATAGACCAGTAATCAGTGAGCCTGATCCATCTTCCTGCTGTATAAGACCAGGTGCTGGCAGTATACATACAGGAACGCATCGACAATACAAAGATCGAGATCTCATCCTTTCCATCCGCATTCAGGTCACCTTCATTCACCAGTCTGATATGCCGGCCTGTCATCACTGGCATAGGTTTCAGCCGGTTATCCTGAAAGCGGACCACATATTGTTTTTCTGTTGGCGCTTCCGCATCGGCCGCATTTACGCCATCACTACGGGTATTACCTACAAACACCCCATACCCTTTATCACAACTGGTATCGTCATCGAAATAACCTTCCACATGCACGGTATCCGGAATGAACTGCGCGTTCTCAGGAGGAGAAGCGAGGATCATCATACCTGTATCAATGGCGGGTTCAACTATGTTAATCATGCCAAGGGCAGTTTCTTTTTCTTTGGGAGGCTCTACGATGGAATAGCATGCTGGCAAAAAAAAGAGACATAAGGCATAGAGGGACTTTTGCATCTCACATGAATTACGAGGTACTAAAGTATTACTTTATTTATGCTTATTCAAACATTTACTTTAATTCTCAATGTTTTAGTATTTAATCAGCTATTATTTTCCCCCTGTCTGCAGGTGCTCAGCACTGCTAAACTTTGTCCAATTTAGAGTGGGAACGTTTGCGTAAATAATTACTGCTGCTTCTGATTGCTCACGTTTCAAATCCTGTAATTTCAGGAAGAAATAAAACCCCGTTATGAAAACACTAATACTACTGGCACTTACATGCCTTCTGGGAGAAGGTATGGCCTATGCTCAAACCCCGCTGTATGTTGCCCCCGGCGGCTCAGCGTCTAACCCCGGCACAAGCATTAACGCCCCTACAACACTTACCAATGCTTTAGCAACTATCCCCGCTGGCGGCACCATTTACGTACGCGGAGGCACTTACAGCTTCTCCGCATCTGTTATTATTCCTGCTACCAACAACGGTACATCATCTGCCAACAAAAATGTTGTTGCATATGCAAGTGAAGTGCCTGTGCTCGACTTCTCCGGACAAGCTATTGCAGACGCTAACCGTGGACTGGTACTGGATGGCGATTACTGGCATTTCACAGGCATCACCATCAGAGGCGCAGGTGATAATGGTATGTTACTGGCTGGTAACAACAACACTATTGAAAAGTGCATCTTCAGCGGTAACCACGACAGCGGCTTACAACTTAGCCGCTATGTCACTACCAACACGACCATCAGTTCATGGCCTTCCAACAATCTTATCCTGAACTGTGAGGCATTTGACAACCAGGATCCCGACAATGAAGATGCAGACGGCTTTGCCGCTAAACTAACCTGCGGTACTGGGAATGTATTCAGAGGATGTATCTCTCATCACAACATTGATGATGGATGGGACTTCTATGCGAAAGATGATACAGGCCCCATTGGCGCCGTAACACTGGAAAACTGCGTAGCCTACAACAATGGCTCACTGAGCAATGGCGGTACTTCCGGCAATGGCGATAAGAATGGCTTTAAACTGGGCGGTTCAGGTATTTCTGTGAATCACATCGTACGCCGTTGTGTGGCATTCAACAACGGCCACCACGGCTTTACAGACAACAACAATCCTGGTAATATCGAAGTATCCAACAACACGAGTTACAACAATGCAGAATCCAACTTCAATTTCAGGGAAGGCAGTAATGCAACCTATAGGAATAATCTATCGTTCAATGCCGGCTCCAGCGACAAATCAAACGGTACAGAAGTAGGCAGCAGCAATGTGTGGTGGAAGAACAACGTCAGCACCAATAGCGGCGGACTGGTGGTGAGCAGCGCAGACTTTGTCTCTACAAGCCCCAGTGTTGGTAAAAATTCAGATGGCAGTCCTAATCTCGGTAACTTCCTGGCACTGGCCAGTGGCAGCGATTTGATCAACACAGGCGTTACAGCACCTGGCATTACTTATACAGGGTCTGCACCTGATCTGGGTGCCAGGGAATCAGGCAGCACCGGTAATCCCAATCCGGGCACTTACACACTTAGTCTTACTGCGTCACCTGCTGCGGGAGGTACAGTAACTGCTAGCCCGAATGCATCTTCATACACTGCGGGCACAGTAGTTACGCTGACGGCGTCACCTGCCAGCGGGTATACCTTCTCAGGATGGAGTGGAGCTGCCAGTGGCACATCCACCACTACTGCTGTAACAGTTAATTCCAATCTTGCAGTTACGGCTAATTTCACAGCAAACAATGGTGGCGGTGGCAATACATTGCGTATAGACGATGCAGCATCAGCTATGAGTGGTTATTGCGGCGCAGATGGTAGTCGTCAGAACAGCTACAGCGGCGCCGACGGCGGCTATTATATCAATCTGTCCAATTCAGCATCCAAAGGCGTTAACTACCGTATTATAGTTCCTTCAGCAGGGACTTATTCGTTTGTATGGAGATATTCCAATGGCGGCGCTAATGTTTCAACTACTGCACGTCTATTGGTGAATGGCAGTACAGCGGTAGCAAGTGTATCATTCCCTAAAACAAGCTCCTGGACCGCCTGGACAACTACTGCTGCGGTAACCGCAACACTTGCTGCTGGTGCAAATACGGTAAGGATCGAAACAACATCCTCTACTGAATTTGCTATTATAGACTGGGTGGAAGTGACTGGTAACAGTCCTTCTGCAGCGGCATGTAGTGCCAGTGCACAAAGTACAGTAGCGTATAAAGAAGAAGACAGCTATACGACCGTCAATGAAGCTGCGCGGATTTATCCTAATCCGACGGTGAATACGTCTAATATCAGTTTCTACAACAAACAGGAAACAAGAGTAGCAGTCAGATTATTTGATGCCAGTGGTGCACTTATTAACACTATAACAAATAAAGTTTATCCTGCTGGTCAGCATCAGCTAACAGTTGATTGCAGTAAGCTGGTACAAGCAGTGTATTTTATCAGAGTGGAAAGGAATGATAAGAGTGAAACGTTACGGATCATCAAACAATAACGTCCCTATAACTTTTCTCCCGGCTTCAGTGCTTTGCCCCGATGTTGTTCAGCGACCGCAAACGCCTCATCCGAAAGCGCCTGAAATCCTTTAGGCGCTTTCGATGCCGGGCCTTTATAAATACCCACGAAAGGTTTGGAGAATGTCTTACGGGTTACGGGGTCTGTCATCCTGAAATATTGCGGATACCAGCCTTGCACGGTTCGATTGTCAGGCGCTGCTTTCTGCGCAGCTTTAGCCCTGTTCTCCAGGATCTTTTCTAATGAGACTTTATTAACATCGGCCTCTTTAAAGAAGTAAACACGACGGCCTTTTAATCCATTACCACTTTTAAATACACCAGCATGGTGCCATTCGGAAGCGAAGATCTCAATCTCTTTCGCGCTGATCTTATTGTTGAACTTCTTGGACAATAAAGCAGCTACCTCACCTGCTTTCAACAATTGCTTGTCTTCAGCATCCTGGTAGTTTTCAGACTTCCCCTCCTGCAGATATTTACGCATCTTCATGAGGGAAAGTTACACTAAATCTCCTTATACCGTCCAATGCTCTCGCCTGATGATCTCTTCCAATCGGGCTTTATCCGCCCCCATCTGAGGCTCCAGTCCTAACTGTTGCATCAGGGTATAGCTGTTGATCACCCCTTCTTTGAACCAGGGCATTTCTTTGCTTAATGTAATGAGTTTGGCGAAACCCTTCATATGTTCGCCTTTCTGGATTAAGAAATAGGCATGTGCTGCTCGAAAATGTGGATAATGATAGAACTCCCAAGCGATAGCATCCCAGGTTACCTCAGTAATAGCAGGTTCGGATTTTAATAACGCAATTGCATAAACTGGAGAGTGAAGAAGATCATGTTCGAAACATACCAGTTCCGGAATGGTCAGCGACTTCCTGTTGTCACTCATAAATTTGATACGCAGCACTTCATTATATAACTCATGTGCCCGTTCTTCTTTATGGGTATAGTGCCAGATATCTCCCAGCAGGATCTTTGCTTTCAGATGATTAGGTACGAGGTTCAGGGCTTTTTGCGCGCGCTCTTCTGCCTCTTTATATCTCGTGAGAATAAAATAAGACCTGGCTACTGCCATATGAAAATTGGCATCGGTCAGATCAGGACCGGTAGCATGTTCTGCCGCTATGTTCAGGGCGTGCTCCGGATAACGGTCTATGTTGTAACGTTCTATCACCTGCCAGAGCTTCATGGACTCGCCAATAGAGTTATCCAGGATCTTATATATAATGCCTCGTCTGTCCCAGATAGATTTTACGCCTTTCCAGGTTTCAAATTCTTCAGGGAAGGCAATGGCGAAGGGAATCACCTCATTAGTTTCTTCCGAGCGGACCCGCATACTCATTTCTTCTTTCGGTCTGCTGGTATAACGTGCGGCTGCTGCCAGGAATTCTTTGTCAAATAATTCTATGTCTGTCATAACCTGAGCAGGTGCGGCCTGCCCATTCCTATTGTTGCTGTTGCCAAATAACTTAGCGAAAAGGCCCATATCCGTGTAACTGTATTGTTCTGCAAGATATACAAATTATATACATATTATTTATAATACCATTTGAATAAATTAAGGGCAACAGTCATTAAATAATCCTAAATTAGAATAGGAAGCGAAGTATTCAGTATTTATCATATATCAACCAAATGTCAATTTCAAGAAGAGCGTTCTTATCCCAAACAGGGAAAGTTGCTGCTGCGTACCCCGCTATGCTGGCTCTGGGAATGTTACAAAAAGCACCCGCCCATGCCTTTGATCTGCAAGGAAACGGAAACGGCAAACGTATCATTATCCTCGGTGCGGGCCTGGCAGGACTTACAGCCGCTTATGAGTTAACTAAGCTTGGATATCAGTGCACTATTTTAGAAGCCCGTAACAGGGCAGGCGGCAGATGCTGGAGTATCCGTAAGGGTACCGTTCATCATGAAACAGATATCGCCCCCCAAACGGCCGCTTTCGATGGTGACCAGTACTTCAATGCAGGCCCCTCCCGCATTCCGCATCATCATGAGTTGACTATGCACTATTGCAGGGAACTGGGCGTGCCCATCCAGGTATACAATAACGTAAACGAGGCTACTTATTTCTTCAGTGAGGGCAAAGGCCCGCTTTCCAATAAAAAGGTCAGGGCCAGAGAGATCCATAACGATCTGCGCGGTTATACCAGCGAACTGCTGGCTAAAGCCATTGATCAAAAGAAGATTGATACCGCATTGACCAAAGAGGATTCTCAAAAGATCCTTGAATACCTTCGGGCAGAAGGCGGGCTGGATATCGATAAACTATATAAGGCTTCCGACAGACGGGGATTTATTGACGCCCCTGGCGCTGGTGATAAACCAGGAAAGATAGGTGCTCCTCACCGGCTTGCCGACATTATCTCCTCCGGACTGGCAGATCCTGACTTTTATAACGTGGCGGAATACACGTATGAGCTACAGATGACCATGTTCCAGGCCATCGGTGGTATGGATAACATCTCCAAAGCTTTTGAACAACGGGTAGGAAAGATGATCCGCTTCGGATGTGAGGTGACCGATATTCTGAATCAGCCGGATGGGGTCAAAATCATCTACAAAGACAAAAAAGGTCCCGGCGAGTTGCAGGCAGACCTCTGCATCTGTACATTACCGCTGCCAGTATTAAGTAACATCCGGCATAACTTTTCTTCTGACGTGAGCCGTGCCATTGACTATGTGCCATATATGATCACCGGTAAGATCGGTATGCAGTTTAAAAGAAGGTTCTGGGAAGAAGATGAGCAGATCTTTGGCGGTATCACACATACCAACAATGAGCTTACGCAGATCTTCTATCCGTCTTACGATTATTTAAGCAAGAAGGGGATCCTGCTTGGCTATTATAACTTTCATGAAAAGGCGAAACGGACGGGCAATCTTACACATGCGGAACGCGAGAAACTGGCGATGGAGAAAGGCAGTATGATACATCCGCAATATCCGAAGGAGTTTGAGACCTCCTTCTCTGTAAGCTGGCATAAGACACCATACAGCATGGGCGGATGGGGATTGTACACGGGCGCTACCAGGCAAACATTCTATAAGAGTTTATTACAAGCCGATAAACAGGTATACTTCGCAGGTGAACATACCACCTATCTGAATGCCTGGATGGCCGGTGCTTTTGAATCGGCCAGAAGAACGGTAGCTGATATACATGCCAGGGTAACAGATCAACGTATCACTTATCCCACTGCTACAGGCAGTTAATAAATAGACATTTTTTACAACCAAAACGAATTGCTATGAATACCACCAACTCCATGAACAGACGTAACTGGCTGAAGACCACAGCGCTGTTTACCGGAGGATTGACAATGCTTCCTCCCGCCATCAGCCGGTTGCAGGCAGCGCCTGTCGCCCCTGTCGCCAGCAATAGTACTGCTTATGCCAATGACTTTGCTATTGGCCCCAAACTGCCTGTCAATTTAAAAGCCAGACTGTTTGCCAACGAGAATCCTTTCGGTCCTTCTCCCAATGCTAAAAAAGCCATTATGGACAGCATGCTGACCAGCTATCAGTATCCCATTATGAAGATACCGGAACTGGAAGAGAAGATCTGTACGCACGAAGGTATCACTGCCGATATGCTGATGATCAGTTCAGGCTCCTCTCCTTTGCTACTAGGCACTGCTGTAAGCTTGTTAAGGGACGGAGGCAACGTTGTTACCGCCGAGACCACCTACGATGATCTTCCCACCCGCTGTGAAAAAGTGAACGCCAAATGGATCAAAGTGCCGCTCACCAAAGATTATGCACATGACCTGGACGCAATGGAAAAAGCGATCACTCCAGATACCAAACTGGTGTATGTGTGCAACCCAAACAATCCGACAGGCACCATTGTAGATAAAGACAAGCTGAAGGCTTTTTGTGAAAGAGTGTCGCAAAAAACACTTGTCTTTGTGGACGAAGCCTATATCGATTATCTGCCCGATGCAGATGAGACGACATTGATGAGTAGCGTTAAGAAAGGGCAGAACATTATTGTAGCACGCACTTTCTCCAAAGTATACGGACTGGCAGGATTGCGCATCGGATATATTGTAGCACAACCAGCTACTATCGCGAAGCTGCAACCACATACCGCCTGTAGCTGGGCCGTCCTCTCTGCTCCTGCTATCAATGGCGCGCTGGCCAGCTACCAGGACAAACCGTATATACAGGAAACCGTAAAGAAAACCATGGAAAGCAGGCAGTTCCTGTACGACACACTGAAAGCGGAAGGCTATACTTATATTCCCTCTCACACCAACTTCGTCATGTTCCCATTAAAGATGGACGGAGAACGTTTCGTGGAAGAAATGATGAAACGTGGCGTAGGAGTGCGTAACTGGAAAATGAACGACCAGCACTGGTGCAGGATCAGCATCGGGCGTATGGACGAAATGCAGGCATTCGCCGCTGCATTCAAGGAATTATCTTAACTAACAGACTCTATGAAAAAATATCTGCTGACATTACTATCTGCTGTTTTCACATTACAGGTGATGGCACAATCCCGTCCTATCACAACCGCTGAATATGTGAAAGCAAAGACCTTTACAGTGAAAGACCTGGACAACGACACTTACGTAAAGTTCAACAATGCGTATGTACTGGACCGCTATGAAATGCGTAAGCCGTATATCATTACCGGCGACGATGGCCAGAAAAAAAGGATTGACCTCTACCGGCTGGTAGCGAAAGACAGTATGCTGGACATCGCCACTGTCATTTTTTATACTAATGAGAATGGCAAGCTTTATACTGCAGTAATGCCATTGTTCAACAGCAACGCCGATATCTGGACCCAGTACTTTGAGGATATACACGCCATTGATAAAGTAGAAAAGAATTATGTGCTGAAGCTGTCATATGTGCTGTCCAAAGAATTCAGTTACCAGTTATACAAATCCATGAATGCGGGCAAGGATGTCAAAGAGGAAGCGGGCACCTACGGTACGGACATTTGTTTCCCTGGCAATCAGCTGGTAACATTGGCTAATGGCGCTCAAAAGGAACTGCGTGCCATTCAGCCTGGCGATGAGATTATCAGTCCTGATGCTACTACTCATCAGACGAATATCATCCGTGTAAAAGAACTGGTGAAACATACCGCAGAAAATTATGCCATCACCCGTTTACTGGTGATGCATGCGGCAGAGCAGGAAGGAGCCGGTATACATATGGTCACTTTATCAGGCAAGGTATTGCAGGCAACACCGAATCATCCGGTGCTGACCGTTGCAGGTAAAAAACAAATGGGCACTGTAGCAACAGGCGATCAGCTGCTATGCATGGATGAACACACCAAAACACTCGTCACATATACAGTTGTAAATAAAACGGAAGCAGCCGGAGGCAAGCAACCGGTCTACAATATTGTTGCGGAAGGCGGAGATGCCTTTATGATGAACAACATTATGGTATTACAGAAATAGCAAAGGGGGCAGACGCCCCCTTTTTTCGTTACTGTTCCGCCAGTACTTTACCGGCGATATTATTAGGAACCAATTGATAATCCTGGAACGTTACAGACGCAGCTGCCCTTCCTGAAGAAAGTGAACGTAATGTGTTCACATACCCAAACAGGTCAGACAATGGCACTTCCGCTTTGATATACTGCGCACTCGCTTTCATCTCCATTCCCCTGATCACACCACGTCGTCTGTTAAGATCGCCTGTGATCGCGCCGGTATGTTCTTCCGGCAAAGTCACTTCCACATTCATGAAAGGTTCCAGTAAACGTGCACCCGCTTTCGCAGCGGCCACACGGAAGCCCATTAACGCAGCATGTTCGAAGTCCAGCGCGTGAGAATCTTTCTCATGTATAGCGCCATCCAGCAAACGTACCCGCATAGATTGTACAGGATAACCTGCCAGCACGCCATTCTTCATTGCCTCTTCAAAACCTTTCTTTACAGAAGGTATGAACTCGCGCGGAATAGCGCCGCCAGTGATCTCGTTGATGAACTCAAAACCTGGCTGTCCGTCTTCACGGGGCGACAGTTCAAACACGATCTCAGCAAAGTTGCCCGAGCCACCGTTCTGCTTTTTGTACACTTCTTTATGTTGTACAGCCTTCGTGAATACTTCTTTATAGGCAATCTGGGGTTGACCTTTATTGATCTCCAGCTGATAATTGGCGGCTAGTTTCTCCATCACAACTTCCAGGTGCAATTCCCCCATTCCTTTAAGGATGGTTTGTCCTGAAGCAGCATCTACTTCTACTGAAAGAGTAGGATCTTCTTCTACAAGTTTCGCCAACGCTTCACCCAATTTATTTACATCTTTGGCAACTTTCGCTTCGATAGCGTATCCCATCATCGGTTCAGGGAAGCTGATCTTTTCCAGTAATACAGGGCTATCCGGATCGGATAACGTATCGCCGGTACGGACATCTTTCAATCCTACTACGGCGCCAATATCACCAGCTACAATTGCTTCAGCTGTTTCATATTTGTCAGACATGATACGCATCAGGCGACTGATACGCACCTTCTTACCAGTGCGGCTGTTCCATACGGTATCACCAGTACGTAAAGTGCCTGCATACACTCTGACGAACGTTAACTTACCAGCATAATCATCAGAAATGATCTTGAACGCCAGTGCAGCAAACGGACTTTCTTCGGTAGTGCTTATCTGCACATTTTCTTCTGTGTCAGCATTGGCAGCATGCACCTGCGGCAGATCAGCCGGAGCCGGTAAGTAACGCACAACTGCATCCAGTAAAGGCTGTACACCTTTATTACGGTACGCGGCACCTGCCAGTACAGGAATGACCTGCATCTGCAAAGTAGCATTGCGTAATGCGCGATAGATATCTTCCGCGGATACTGAAGCAGGATCGGTCGTATAACTTTCAAAAATGACTTCGTCGTATAACGACAGTTCTTCCAGCAGATTAGTACGCGCCTGCGCTACTTCTTCCTGCATGGCAGCAGGTATATCAGTGACGGTATATGTTTTACCATCCTGGCTATCCCATACATAAGCCTTCATTGTGATCAGATCGATCACACCTGAGAAAGCATCTTCCGCACCGATCGGCAATTGCACAGGCACAGCATTCGTATGTAATACATCACGGATCTCTTTCACCACACGACGGAAGTCAGCGCCCTGTCTGTCCATCTTATTGATCATAACAATACGTGGCACGTTGTACCGGTTAGCCTGCTGCCAGACAGTTTCAGACTGTGGCTGCACGCCCGACTTCGCACAGAAGACAGCGATCGCACCATCCAACACACGGAGGGAACGTTCTACTTCTGCAGTAAAGTCCACGTGACCGGGTGTATCGATAATATTCACCTGGTATTTGTTATCATTAAGTTGCCAATAGGTAGTGATGGCCGCTGAAGATATGGTGATGCCACGTTTCTCTTCCTGCGGATCACTATCCATAACGGTATTTCCTTCATCCACACTACCTAACTTATGGGTAAGTCCTGTGTAATAAAGCATGCGTTCAGTGACAGTTGTTTTACCTGCATCCACATGCGCCATGATACCTATATTTCTGAATTGGTCCTGTCGTTTCATTTCTGTTGATTTTAAAGCAATAAAAAAACCTTCCGCTCTGGTAACGGAAGGCTTTTTGCAATATGCATAGCACTATACGTTACCGGACTTGCCGTGTAAAGAATATTGTCAATGTTTTGATAATGGCTATCATATTGCTTGTTATAAATGTTGTTAGTGAAATATTAATTGAAATAAATACAGTTTAGTTATGCGGATATAGTTATCCTATTAAGCAGTTGTATATAACTGCATGCATGTAACTAAACATAATTGTTTAAGGAAGAATGGGGGAGACAAATAAAAAGGCCCCTTCGGATGAAGAGGCCTCTGAAGAATATCCAGACACAATAATTAACCTCTCATATCCGGGCAAGGATCTGCCTCCCCGTTCTTAATTAAGACAATACAGGTGCTAGCAATTACTGCTCTGATAGCAGCACTTGCGTTGAACACTGATTGATATGAAATACTGTTTGTCATTGTGATTAAATGCTTTAAAAATTCGTGCACAAATGTACGAAGTTTTTCGATATAAACAAGGAGTTGTATGTGTTCATGCCACTCCTTTACGTAATGTTAAAGGTATTATAACGTTGGTTGAGGATCTACAATATTTAATACTTTGCTTCCATCATTGTTCAGCATCCATGCGCCCAGATTAAACCACGTGGAACATTCATCTAATATCCACGCGTCTGAACTACATACTAACTTATCACCAGCTATCAGGTATTTATCAGGATCATTCTCAAGATAGATATCCCAGGGGAAATGATGCTTCTCTGCCAGCTCGTAACAAAAGCCTTTCAGCTTTCCGCTATTGGAAACAGGCGCATCGAATATCCAGATCACTTTTTGCACTTCCAGTTGCTGTAATACATTTCCTATTCTTATCAACACATCACCGGTCTCACTGATCATTTTGTAGGTTCCGTGAACGGATGATATATCGCGGTAACAACCGTCCAGACCTTTGAAAACGAAACCGCCGGCATAAGCCGTTTCCAGTAGGATCAATAAATTAAAACCATCTATGTAAACAACTTTATTCTTCAGATCACCGTTGTGCAGTTCCTTATTTCTCCGGTTCTCTAATTGTTGTTGGGAGCAGCTCATTCCCTGCAACGCGAGTTGTTGACGCCTGATCAGGTCATACCTGTTACCCACTAACGCCAGCGAAGCTTTCTGCGGATAGTCCCTGCTTAAGAGATAGTACATATCATCCAGCGCCAGTTTTAATCTATCCTGTTGAGCGACCGAGCCGAATAGTGCACTGTCTGCTAAATGTTGATCTTTGTTTCTTCCGGCTTGTAGTATTTCTTTATCCATGACGGGGGAGTGAATGTCAAAGTTAAGCTGTCCGGAAAAGCTTTTCCCTTCGAATTTATGGTTGCGATGCCGGTGCGATAGTGTAAACCTGTTTTCCCGGTTCGGAGATCCTGAATGTCAGGTTAATACGTGCACCGATCTTTTTCGAGGTTTTAGGGATATGATGTTCATAATGGTCCTGCATGGTTTCTCCCATTAACAGGAAACTGCCATGTGTTAAGGGAATTTCCAGCTGACCGGTGACTAACCGGTCTTTGGGTCTTACTTTAAAAAGCCTGGTTTCCCCGAAGGTAACGGAAGCAATAGGGTGGTGCACACCATCTGCCGGCAAAGTGTCACTATGCCAGGATACGGAATCATTCCCGTCCCGGTAATAGTTCAGCAATACCCGGTCAAAGATAATACCGCAGGCGGCTTCTACTTTGGCCTTGATATCCAACAGATCTGTCGTCCATTCAAATCCTTTTGTTCCACCATAATAGGCAGTTAAACGGGGATCAGGTAAAATCCTGTCATACATTTTCCGGGTACGCTGTTGCCAGGGGGTTGTTTCTTTGAGTATCCTGAAATATTTATCGGCTTCTGTTCTGGGGAAGAACTGTTCCCAAAGCCTTAACTCTGTATTTGGCAGTTGAAAGTCTACGAAACGCCTTGTCCCCTCGTCAAACAGCTCAAAATCATCAAAAAGTTGCATAGGGTACAAAGATACGAAACCGGGCCGAAATACTAAATATTTTAGCATTTTACTTAATATCGTCGTTATTCGGTTCTCTATACATAGTGTAAAGTCCATACTGAATTTGCAAAAAACTGTAAAGTCAATCCTGAATCTCTCCGATAAAACCTTAAAGTTTTTCCGTACTAATACAGTACTAATACATGCCTGGACAAGCTCCCACTTTACAAGCTTTATACAAGCTTTATCTTACGTTAATCTTACGTTCAAAGACGTAAGATTAACGTAAGATAAAGCTTGTATAAAGCTTATTGTATAATCCTGAAATGGGTTTACACCTTAAAACAGTGTAAACCTATATCAGGACAAGACATGTTGAAAGCTTGTAAAGTAAAGTCCTGATGCAATTTCAATCCTCTTTACTCCGGCATACCATAGTTAGCCATCCATCTGGTCTTGATCTCAGCCCTGGCCTTAATGAACTCCTCGTCGGTTCCCTGGGCGATGGCATCCAGCGGGTAACGTAGCGGACGGGTCCCCTTTTCCATATTGACCAGTGCCAGCACCCCGTCGGCAATTACCTGGGGATCCATATTAAACTCGGCCATTTTGCCAAATAGAGCTCCTCCTATCGCGTTAATATGGTTTTGGGTAGCCTCGCCATACTCGGCAGTGATATCCTGTTTATCGGCATGTATGCCTGCCTTAACGCCGGTATTCATCTCCGTAGGATATACCCCAGGTTGTATGGACACATTTTCAATACCGTACTGTTTTAATTCCCCCTGAATGCCTTCGGTGATGGTCTCTACACCGAACTTTGATATCATATAGGGCACCATGAACGGTACGCTAAAACCACTGGCGCCGGATGTCAGGTTGATGATCAGTCCACTCTTCTGCTTACGCATGGAGGGCAGTACAGCCTGGTACATACGGATCACCCCATAGAGGTTTATTTCCTGCATCTTTTTGATCTGATCGATAGACCATGATTCCAGCAAGCCAAAGCCTGACACGGCGGCATTATTGACCAGTACGTCGATCCTGCCATGTTTAGCCAGTGCTGCTTTTACAGCATTATTAACAGAATTATCATCAGTTACGTCCATTTCCAGGACATCGACATTGGGCAATGCCGCCAGTTCTTTGGCTACCGCTGCATGCCTGTCGTTTATACCGCGCATGGTGGCAATAACGGTATGTCCTGCTTTTGATAAAGTGTTGGTCATTAACCTGCCGAAGCCAGAGCCAGTTCCTGTGATCAAAATTATCTTCTTCATGATGCTATATTTTGTGTTGTGTATTTTTTTGTTTTACAACACAAAATTGCGATGAAGTCAGGCCTGACTCCATTGACTTATACATCTAAAATCTATTGACAAATGTCATTGGGACCTATTTCTTTGCCGCCTGGGTACGGACACGGCTTAGTGTTTCGGGAGAAAGCCCCAGGTAAGAGGCTATCATATGCTGGGGAATACGGTTAACAATATGAGGGAACGTATCCAGGAAATGCTGGTATTTTTCTTCCGCTGAATAGCTGATGGCGGCATGGATCCTTCGCTGGGATGCATTAAAGCTCCTTTGCAGGATCGTATTTACCATGTCGTTAAAGGCGGGTATCTTCTTGCAGAGATTATCAAAATCCTGCTTATTGATCAGCAGGACATGTGTCTCTTCAATGGCGTCTATGTTGAAGGGTGATGGTGTTTCATTCTGCAGGCTTTCCCTGTCGCCTGTCCAGTAATTTTCAGGCGCAAAGTTCATAATATGCTCATGCCCCTTGTCGTCTATCTGGTACGTACGGAGAAATCCCTTGCATATAAAGGCATTGTAGCGCCATACATCACCTTCCTGCAGTAGATATTGTTTCTTACGCAGTTTTTTGATCACGCTGACCGCTTTGATCATTTCCGCTTCTTCATCTGTGATCTTTGTTTTACTGTTGATATATGCGAGAAAGACTTCGAACATGCATACCTGATTAATACTGCGAAAATACAAAACATCAGGGGCTTTTCATGCCTCAATCCTCATCCTCACGTTGCCTTTTGATCCTCCTGCGGGCATCCACTATCAGCAGTACGGCAGCGATAATAATAGCAATGATGGTAATTGTGTCCATATGCACTATTGTTTAGAACCATATGAGCGGATTGCGGACCGGCAGATTACGTATCACCTCTTCATTTTTCGGTTGATGGTCCAGGTGTTTCCAGGTATCAAACCACTGCTGCCGTCCGTATTGCCTGGCTCCGAATACGAGGAAAGGCTGCGCTACCGGCCATTCATCAAAATACATCACATCGTTAGCTTTTACCCATTTCTTTTTATCGGCCACATAGGTGTACATAAATTCGATCCCCTTTTTTATGCTACGGCCATCAGGCAACTGATAGTCCCATACATCATGCTCGCTGTCAGAAAGGATCTGACAGATAGTGACCATCGCATCCAGGTTGAAGAGGGAATACCCGTATGGCTTTGTTCTGGCCAGTTCTAACGGGAAGCTGCCATCCGCCGCCATCTGATTTGGCAGCAATACATTTTTAAACCTGTCCGCGCAAAACCGTAGTAATGCCGTATCCCCGGTGAACTGGGCGAAACAGGCTACCTGCATTACCCAACAGGTGCCGTGGTTATTCTTTGCATTCATTTCATCCTTTCCGTACTGATGCGTGGTTACCCAGGTGAGATAGTCTTTGAACCATGCCTGAATTCCCGTTAACAGGCTCTTATCAAAGTTCGGAGCATCCTGCATGACCAATACGCCCTGGGCTACTTCCATCAGGTGGATGGCGTCAATGATACCAATACCTCTGCCGGTAAACCTTCCTTTAATAGCTTGAGCATATTGCAGGTCTGGATGCATTAAAGTGGCAGTATCCGTAAACCAGGCACGTAAATGAGGGATTGCTGCACTAACATACTGCTGATCGCCCGTAATACGGTAAGCGGAAGCCAGCGTGCCGATCACTTTGCTGAAACGTATCATGTATTGCCGGTGTGCAACGAAGTTGTTTGGATTGGTCATACCATCCCGCTGAATATAAGGACCATCCGGATGCGCAGGATCAGGCCACCAGTAATCGCCTTCAGAGTAGAAATCATGTTTACCTCCCGCACTCCGTTCGCAGAAGGAAGTTGTTACCGTCATCGGTAACTCACGCATGGCGGTGGAGGCTTCGGCTAATATCTGCTTACGCAATACATCGATGATAGCTTTATCCCGCGGATTAAATGAACAACATACAATGAGTATCAGTATAATCGTAACGTGTTTCATGGGTTATCAACATTATGTATCGCATAATACAAAACTCCTGTGATAATTTTCCCTAAATTGCCCGTATGATGAAAAGACTGCCAACATTTATCCTGATCTCCTGTATGTTATATATTCCCTGTTCAGGACAGGCGCTCAAGCCTCTTGATATAGCTAAAGAGCTTTTTAATCCGGCAGTTAAACAAACATTCATAGATAAACATATCACAGGCGATTATAACGGTCACCCGTCCGGAAAAGATTTCGCTACCGGAATAACGCCCTATTTCCTGATCACTCATCAAACAGCAAATAAGGCCGTTGTTACAATGACCATTGTAGATAACAAAGGCGGCGTTACTGATAAATATCTTCATTTCACTAAAGAAGATTCACGATGGAAAATGTATGCAATAGCAACACCTACGCTCGCGCGCATGCATAGGCGCATAAAGGATGAAATGGAGGCAATTACGCCAACTCAGCTGGATAGTCTGCTTACTATCTATCAGCAGCAGGAAAATCCTCCGTATAAAACCAAGGAAGATTTTTCTTTCATTCTGAATAGTTTGAGATTGAAACTAGCGCCAGATGACAGCCTCATAGCACATTTTCAGCGACATAAAGCGACCTTTAACCAGTTGTTGAAGGAGGTGAACAAAACTTCAAAATCCCCCGAAACCGAAACACCAACTTTAGTTAATACACGTACAGCTGCATATAGTCCCTTACTGATCAGCAATGTTACAACAGGCGGGTTCCTGCCGGTGGAATGTATCGACTTTCATGTAATGAATGATCAGGTAGGATATCTTTATGCGCGTAAAAAGAAGTATCTGCCTGAATTACGACCGGACAAAGTAATGATGTTAAGATCACTTGGGAATGGATGGTATTTGTACAAGGTGAATATCTATCTGTAGTATTTAAGCTATCTTATAATGTTAATAAAGTAACCAGCTCATAGTTACCGTCCGTCTTTTTTATTTTAAACAGTATTAAAAAAGCCCGCTTAAAAAGCAGGCTTTAACTTTCTATGATAAGGATATCAATTATTCCATTTTTCGATTCAAGATACTCCTGTATAGGTACGCCTTACTATCCATCTGTACAATTTTCGCACTATGAACTTCTTTTACACTATCCGATGCATTGGGAGTATTGCTGAGTCCTGTATTGTTGGGAACTATTGGATCAAATCCAAGTTGGATTTGATTACTGTTATTGCTCTTATGCTTTTTCCCCTTTTTCATCATTAACTATTTATAAGATGCTTTTCCTTCAAATCTTCAATAACCTTTTTTTCTAATATAGGTATCGCTTGTAAAGATATAGTTTTCTTTGGTAAAGCACTTTTTTTCTCGACGTCTATTTTTTTCCCATTTACTTTCCTGGCATTTTCAGACATTTTAAAAAGCTCGAGAAACCTTAAAGGTGAGACACCATCGAATAAAAGAACCTTTAATTTATTATCTTCTGTCTCATTTTCTGTTATTGAATCATAATGTAACTTCAGAGCCAGGCTTTTTCGATACGGTTCAATATAATACACTTCACTAATTCCTGCTGCTACAATATGCCGGGCGCAGTTATGGCATGGGTAAGTTGTACAATATAATTTTCCGCCCTTTATCCCTTGCGCAGAATTCTGGCTACCTTCAATTATGGCATGCATTTCAGCGTGAACCGCCCTTGAGAATTCAATTAGTTCTTTTAAACGAGATTTTTTTATAATGTCAGTTACAATGCTTATATCGGATTCTTTAATGACCTTGTTTTTAACGAGGTCCTTGACCAAAACATCCCTTATAATACTCTTCTCTTCATCATTAAAACACTTACCAGTTTCAAAGTTCATACATCTGTGGTCGTCAGCTCCAAGTAGATCCGTTCCGATAGATTTATATACGCCGCCCCCGTACTTTGGCACATCATTCCAACCAACAGAAACAATTTCTCCTTTTTCGTCCGTAATAGAAGCCCCCACTTGCCGGCTTAAGCAAGCTGAGTTCCCTGCTGCAGCAAATGCCTGATACATAGCCGTTTCATGGTTTGTAGGCGTAATTATTTCCGAATTGAAGATTAAACTTAAAAAACGGGATATTTTAGCCTTCGTAACTTTCCCATTGGACTGATCCAGCCGAAGAAAAAAATCTGCTTTGGTAAAGGTATCTGAGACCCTTTGCCCAAACCTCACTTCTTCACCCGAATCTCTATCTATCAAATGATAAATCTCCTCCTTTTTCAATCCCTTTTTTTCAAGCACTTTCTCCCTAATTTGAACATTTGAAAAAACACCAAAAAAATAAAATAATCCTGAGTAAATTAACCTAAACAACTCCAGCTCTTCATGATTCTTAATAGAGTCGACAATATAACACACTCGCTTTGTGGTAAATGTAAAATCTTTGTCCTTTTTCATTAAGTCTTCGCGATGAGCTGCGATCTCACTAATGGCTAATTGGGCGAGTATATTTGCACCATTCTCTCTTCTAAATTCATTCCCTGCGTCAATTAATGCCTCGAGATAAAGATATTTTGAGGCAAATTTTGCCTCTTCCAGAACTTTTGCCTTTTTTCTAATAATTGAACTAAGCTTAATAATACGGCAATCGTAATTATATTCACTTTCCAAAATATGCTTAAGTGAATCTGCTACGAAATGAATATCAGTACCGATAGGTCCACATAATCCGATTATAAGTTCTTCGGTATGTGTAGAAGATATTTTTTCCTTTAACTCACGTCGATCGATCTTGTCCTGGTTATTGAGACCATCACTACTGCGCTCAACAACTTTCAATGCTCCTTCAGGCATAAATTAAGTTTTAAATAAGAAATATCATGACTATAACCACGAGTTGCGGAAGTAATAGTTCCGTAACACTTCTATTTCAGTTATTTATTGTAGATTACTACTTCAACTTAAACCCTCGTAAAAATGACATATTGTTAATATTCCCGTAACGTACACGCCCCATCACTTTTATATTTTTGTTGACACCCGTATCACCTATATCGACATCCGTGAATACCTGTATTGTGCATATCAAGTGAATCCACGTGTTTTTCCTTTAAAACTATCATAATGAAAAAAACATCCCTTATTCTGTTAAGCTGCTGTAGCCTGCTGCTGTTAACACAATGTCAGAAATCCGATGACCTGGCGCCAAAAATGGAAATTGAATCCGAAGTGGCTGTAGCCGCAGCTGCTGCACCTTGCGCCTGCCAGGAAAGTTCTCAAAAAGTAAGCGGCGCTACTGCGCAAACATGGGCAACACAATTTGCCCCATTGGTTAAATTTGACCGCGCCTCTCCTGATTATCCTACTTCTGCGGAAAACATTTTCTCAAGCTCAGATCCTGCTACAACTGTATGTGGCGGCAAACTGGTATTGGTGGATAGGTCCGTTGCAAGATCTATGGACTTCCCGACTTATTACGATGTACAGATCCATCCAAGTGATCCTAACAGGATCTTCATTGACTATTGGTGGGCTTACAAACGCCAGGAAAACTGTTTCTCTAATCTCGGTGGACATGACTATGACCTGGAACATATAGTAGTACAGTTCAATCAATCTACACAACGTATCATCTCTGTTACTTATTTCCAGCACGGCGGGTATTATACTAAAGACTGGAGAAGCGTTTCAGCGGGAACAGTAGTAAAAACATGGGTAGGAAAGTATGCGCATGGCAACTACCATTTCGGAAGTTCTATTACACTGCCTGGGTATGAATGTGCTTATTGGGGCGATTACAGAAATCCCAGTGGCACTAAAGATGAGGTGCTGACATCAAGAAGGCTGGTACAAATGAGTTGCAGTGCTACTGAATTCAACTTCAGTGGTAACTGGGGTGATCCTGGTAGAGGGCCTTTATTCCGCGACAGGAATTACTGGAACTTCCCTGCATGCTCTGGTACAGATGGTCCTTTCGGTCAGGATGGTTGCAGCGCTTGCGACTTCGGTAATACAAAACTGATTGGTACGATCTAAATATTACACGGCCGCAAAGGCTAATAAAATAAGGGAATACGGCCGCTCCGTATTCCCCTATTTTATTATTAATGGATTGCTGTATTATTTCCCAACAACAGGAAATTGCGAGATCCTTAGCTTGGTACAGCCATATGGCACCAGCGTAATATCCTCCACTTCACCAGTTTCCAGCTGGAATATCATGCTATATGGAATTGGCCCTGTCATTTCATTGTATAAATTCCAGGAAGGAATGCGTTTAGCTTTTGCTTTGATCAATATAGGTGCATTCTTCAGATTCCAGGGATAACTGGCTGTACTGTCTTTCTTTTCTACAATATAACTTTCCTGCACCTTATCGTTAGGGATGTCCAGCAGACCGTAGTTCCAGGGAGAAGTAGAACGCACTTCGTAATAAGTAGCACCATACTCGATAGGATCTTTATCGTTCGTCACTTTCTTGATATCTTCGTCCATTTTCAGACCATAAGTGAGTGGTCCACGCTCAACAGACATCGAGTTTTCATACCACCTGTTCCTGTAAACATGCATAGGTAACAGCAATTCTACTACATCACCCGATTTCCAGGTACGTTCTACCTTTACGATCTGGTTACCTTCCACTTCTTTCCAGAGCTGTCCGTTTATCTTCACAGTAGCTTGTTTACACCAGGAGGGAATACGGAGATGGAAAGGGAAACTTAGATCCGGCTTTTTCTTTCCGGTGGATAATGTGAAGCGGATCGATTCTCCAAACGGATAGTTCGTTTCTTCTTTAAAAGATACTTCCTGTTGATTTCCTACATAAGTAGTCACTTCACTTGGTGCATACAGCAATGCTGCAATGCCTTTGTCGGCCGTAGCATACCACAGGTTCTGTGTGAATTTAGGCCAGCCCTGGTGCATATTGGAAGTACAGCAGGGATATCCGGAAAGCAGGCCATAACAAAGATCTGTACCATGATGGTTCACGTCGAAGTTACGGGTCTGACGGGTGGCCATGACCTGGTTAGCCTGTTGAAAATATTGTCTTTGTATAAAATCTTCATCGATCTGCGAAGGCAGCACATTATACGTGATCTTCTCCAGCTGATCTGCATAACTGACATCACCGCTGATCTCCAGTATACTTTCCAGTGTGAACATCATTTCCACAGCCGTACACAGTTCAGAGCCCTGGGTGGGATTATTACCGTGCAGCGCTTCATCTCCTCCATACAGGCCATGAGCCATGCCATTGTACCGGCGCAGATCATCGAAGCCTCTTTTCGTAGCATCGAGATATACTTTATCAGGATGCTGTTGATAATAGATAACCGGTTCTTTCATGCCCTGCGCAAGGTTCACACCATGCACGCTACCAGCGCGGCGCAGCATATCACTGTTCATAAAAGCGGTAGTGAAGTCGAAGGTCTGCTTATGTACGAGGTTAGCAAGGTCCAGCAGGAACTGATCGCCTGTGATATTATATAACCAGTATATCACCATCAGGTTATCTCCACCGCGATATCTGCCCCAGAAAGACCAGTGGTCCAGCGGGTGTTGTGGTAACTCTTTCAGCTGATATTTAAAATAATTAGTGAGCAGGGTAATAACTCTTTTGTCGCCGGTAGCAGAGTAATATTGTTTCAGCACTTTAAGCATCACCATCTTGGGCCACCAATCGCGACTGTTATCGCGCTGAATGCCCGGTTCATAAGGATAATCTTTGGAAGGGCCGAAGTAGCCGTCGGGTTGCTGGCTCTTAATGGACCATTCCACCCAGGGTTTCACCCTGTTGATGAGCATCGTGTCTTTGAGAATATAGGCAAGCGGCAGCAAGCCGTCAATCCAATAGGGACCACGTTCCCATTGGTCGCCGTCACCTCCGAGCCAGCCGTTACGCGGCCCCATAACAAGCGGATACAACTTATCAAGCTGGCCGGTAGCGCCTTCTTTCTGGTTGATCAGCATCGTTCTGAGCCATCCTTGTGGCTCAATAGCGCCCAGAGGCAATTCAATGTAAGGCTTTTGATAGAGCGGTGCACGGTTACCTGTGTACTGTTGGACCTGTGGGGCCTTCTGTCCTTTTTTCACCTGACCTGTAGAGGTGAAAGGAAGGCCCATCATGAATAGTGGAATAATGGCAATGATCTTCATATAACGTTCTTAGAATAAAAGTTGAGACGGGTTATTGTCGGCTAAGAACGAAATATAATTAATTGTCAGCGTAAAAGAGAATTTATGGTTGTTTAATGCTTTCTACGGCTTTATTAAAATAACTGATGATCTTTCTTTTATAGGCTTCTCTGTGTGGCGATTTCATGATCAGTACATGATCAGCACTTTCTACCGTCCACAGCTCGGTAGGCACCGGGCTATTCCGCTTAAACCGTTCTCCCATTTCGACAGACACCAGTTCATCTGCGTAAGAGTATATCAGCAACAATGATTTCAGGTTCTTCGCATCTTTAATACGGTCTATGACCCTGATCTTTCTTGCATATCTCGGCATCAGGCAATTGAGGACCTTGAGCATTTTATACGCGAACGGATAACGGAACCAGAACTCTTCCGGAGTGGTAACTGCACTTTCAACAATGGCAAACTCGTAAGGGTGTTTACTATCAGCGAAAGCGACAATGGACCATTGTGCCCCCAGGGAAATACCATGATATCCGACAGGCAGATGAGGAATGATCAGTTTTGCTTCCTGTCCGATGGCAATAATATCTTCAAAGTAAGAGAAGCTTCCGTTCGTGCTTTCGCCGAAACCGTTGAAGTCAAAAATGAGGGTATGAAAGCCATTATCACGCAGCAGGTCAGTGTATCCATTCTTCAGAAAATAGCCTTTCGCTTCTTTTTTCATGGGGTGCCCCAATACGATCGTGGCCTTTGCTGTTTCTGTTCTTGCAGCGGCGAAAAGCCCCTGTATAGTACCGCCAGACTTACTTTTAACAGTGATGGGCTGCCAGTCACGTTTTTCCAGTTCGGTTAACGGGCTTTGCCATTTTACCATATACGTTCCAACAAAAGGCCATTTGATGATCTTAAAAAGCATAGTACTCTTTTTTGGGTCTCTTAAGCTGTTAACTGTCCGGCGAAATTCTACAAATTAACGGGAAATACCAATCCCCAAAACCGGGGGCGCTATCTGCTATAAACGCAGAAGGTCCATGGAAACTATGCCATGGACCTTCTGATTATCAGGTGATGTTCTATTCCGTTACGGTGAATGTCACTTCATTTACTTTCGTAAGGCCGCTCATACCGCTATCCTGGTAGGTCAGTTTGTACGTTCCCGGAGCAGTGATACGGTAACCGGTCAGCAGGTCGATCTCTGAAGAAACCTTTCCTTTTGCAGGAACTTTGATGTAGGCTTCTGCCGGAGGAGGCATGATCCTTTTAGCCATAATACCTTTGTACATTACAGCTTCACCTTTGCTGTCCTGGATGTCAAAGTAAGAGTTCATGAACTTCTCAAATGGGGTATGCCATTTACAGAACTGCAATTCCTTTCCGGAATTGTTGTTTACAGTAAATTTCAGCATAATAGGGCTGCCCACTTTTACTTTTTCAGGCACAGACATGGTGGTAACAAGTTCCTCTGCTGTTGACGGAGCGGTTGTTGCTGATGGTGTTGTTGCTGCTTTCTGCGTATTCTTGCAGGCAGTGAAAGAAAAAACGGACAGACAAGCTGCCAATGTAATAAGCTGGTTTCGCATCTAAATAAATTGAGCCCGAAAATTAAATTAAATAATTCAATTATTCTTATCTAGCCGTACGCATTAGCGTTAAGGCTTCGTGAAAATTGCAAGCTTTTTACACCGGAACGACAGGTTTTAAAAGGCGATTTTTGCGGGTTAATAACAGGACGTCCTTCTGCTATGCTGGTATAAAACATAGCACGTTTAACATTAACGAAGGAAGGATAGCAACAATGCTATCCTTCCCGTACCAGTCAGGAGATCTGATACAACCACTATATGACTATCAAACGTATTGTTAAGGGATGGCTATACCATTGAATGTTCTTCCGGGATCGTATTGTTGTTTGACCTCTCTTAGCCGCTGAAGATTTACGCCATATGCCTCATCTATCTGATCATACTCCTCCGGCCCCAGCATATTCGGATAGCCTCCGGGAAACGCTTCTTTCGCCATCTTCTGCGACAGTTTCCTGGCCCATTGAATATGACGTTGCCCGTTGGCAACATCATCAGGTTCCCAAACAGCCAGGATCTCCACCATAAAATGGGGTTTCCTTAATCCGAATGGTGTACTGGTTAAGGGCACCCTTGTCGAAGCTCCGTGGAAATAGTGGAAGTTCAGCGTAGAGAACGGAGAGGTCCTTTCACTACCGGCGATCACTATTTCTTCGATCACATCTTCCGAAAAATCTCCCAGCCATCTGGTTTGCATGGAGGTATGGCGACCAATCACCACATGCTGATCAAACATTGCCAGCACATCTCCGTACTTCATTGGCCCCACCTGTTCGAATATGATCGTACCAATTCCTTTCAGCAGGTTAATGACCCGCTGCCCTTCAGACGGCTCTCCGTACCATGTGGGAGATATGAATAACATCGGGGTGCCGTCAGGTGCGGGGAGCAGGCCTATCAGCGATGACAACTGATCCGGAGCACTCTTCATGAATTCGGCATATTGCTTCAGGATCGTTGTTGCTTCTGACCAGGGGTAACATATCAGACCGGATAAGATCGGTTTCTCATCATGCAAACGGACCGTCAGAGAAGTCACGACACCAAAGTTACCTCCTCCGCCACGTATTGCCCAGAATAAGTCAGGATATGTCGCCTCACTGGCATAGACAATACTACCATCGGCCAGGACCAGTTCTGCTCCAAGCAGATTATCAATGGCCAGTCCGTAACTCGGGCTTAAAGGCCCGTAACCACCTCCCAATGTAAAGCCAGCGAAACCAACACACCCAATAGTACCGGTCACCGCCACCTGCTTATATGGAGCTGCCGCCGTTATCAGTTCTTTTGCTTTGATACCACCGCCTACTCTGGCCACACGTTGTAAAGGGTCGATCTTAATATCGTTCATTTTGCTCATGCTGATAACGATACCTTTATCATTCAAACAACGCCCCGCCCAGTCATGCCCGCCTCCCAGCACGGAAAGCGGCATCTTCTTTTCGGCGGCCAGCCATATGGTTGACTGCACATCTTTGGCATTATAAGGCCGTATGATCATGGCCGGCTGGTATTTTACTGCGCCGTTCCATATCTGCATCTCTTTGTTGTACTCACTCTCTCCGGGTAATAACACTTGCTCTTTTTTCAGGGGAAACATCATATCAACGGAGGATTGCTTTTTATAACTCATTGTTCACCGTTTTGCTCTTAATTGCTTTACAAAGATTATAATAAAAGATAGTTGAGATTATAACCGAAGCTGGGGAGATAGGGTCACCAATTATAGTAGTGTTCCCGGTTTTCTGATCGTGATGAGTTGAGGATCTATCAGCTAAAATAAGATACTTTTTATAAAATGTGACCTTGATTAAATCCATATCTCATGTGAATAAATCTTAAATTACGCCCAGACCCACTTCAGAATCATTTCATATGCAACCGATCAAAATTGCCACGGCACAATTCGAGAATCGCAGTAATGACAAAGCCTACAACCTGAGCGTTATCCGTTCGCTTTCAGCACAGGCCAGGTCTCAGGGAGCGCAGGTGATCGCTTTCCATGAGTGTTCTATCACAGGTTATACCTTTGCCAGGCATCTGGACAAGCAACAGCTGACTGATGTTGCAGAATATATCCCCGAAGGGGACAGTATACAGGCCTTAATTGCCATTGCAAAAGATCTGGATATTGTTATTCTGGCCGGACTATTTGAAAAGACAACACAAGGAACCTTACATAAAGCTTATGTATGTGTAGATAAAACCGGTTTACTGGCGAAGTACCGCAAGCTCCATCCATTCATAAATCCACATCTTACGCCCGGCGACGAATATGTAGTATTTGACCTGTTAGGATGGAAATGTGGCATATTGATCTGTTACGATAATAACATTATAGAAAATGTAAGGGCAACCGCTTTATTGGGCGCTGACATCATCTTTATGCCACATGTAACTATGTGCACACCTTCTACAAGACCGGGAGCAGGCTTTGTAGATCCTGCATTATGGGAACTAAGAGAGGCTGATCCAACTTCATTACGTGCAGAATTTGATGGATTAAAAGGCCGTAGCTGGCTAATGAAATGGCTCCCCGCCAGGGCGTATGACAACGGCATTTATGCTGTATTTGCAAATCCTATCGGAATGGACGACGATCAATTGAAGAACGGCTGTTCGATGATCCTTGATCCTTTTGGAGATGTCATTGCTGAATGCAAGCGTTTAGGCGACGATATTGCCATTGCAACGATTACACCTGAAAAGCTCACACAATCTGGTGGATACCGCTACCGGAATGCAAGACGCACGGACCTCTATGGAAGTATACTTGCTGCTCCACATAAGGCCGTACAGAAAGTAGTATGGATGCCCGACTCCGAAGAGTAAAGGCCACCCGTTTACGGATGACCAGCACTGCTCAGTATCGGATATTTTTCCTGTACTTACATGGATCGCTATAATACGTCGGGCAATCGGTTACCGGCCTTCCCAGCTCGACCAGATCCATCAATGAGTCAGCAATATTCTTTTCGGGTTTAGGACTATCCTGGGTGGAATCTATCGCGGCAAGCATTAAGAGCGTATCATTCTTGCTGATGATCTCTGTCTTTTGGTTGCCTCTTAATACATTTTTATCGTCCTGGAATTCCAGGGTAAATGAGCTTAGAGCAGCGCCGGAAGTAGTTGAAGCATCAAATGTGAAATACGCGGCATGTCCCCGGCGTACTATGTAGTCTTTGATGATCTTCTGATCATGAACAACACCGTTATACGTGTACATAACCGGTGCATCAACAGATACATCATCACTTGGCCTGTATGACTCAAGACCGTTTCCCGGAGCGGTGTTATCATCTTTACTGCAGGAAAATACTGTTACACACAACAATAATAAAGTCAACATCTTCTTCATGGTTCGATCGGGTTTTAGCGTTGAAGCTAGTTTTAAAGGTGAATGGCGATTGTTTAACAGTAAGACCAGCTTTATCTAAAAACTCCTATCCCTGAACAGATTTTTTTTAAAAAATATTAATTCAATGAATGTCAACGAAAAGGGCAGCATGGAATAAGATCCATCCTGCCCTTTCTGTTCATGGTTCTATATAAATTATTCAACTATCAGTTTATAACTGGATCTTTGTCCATTACTCCTGATCACAGTTACATAATATAATCCCCGGTTCCTGGTACTGAGGTTGCAAACTACCTTTTGTACTCCACCGTCAACAGACTTCACAATACCAAGATCCTGCACCATACGGCCCTGGGCATCGAATACCCTGATGGAAGCCTGCTCGTTTTTAGCCAGTGTGACATTTATTGTAGCGTTACCGCTGGTCGGGTTCGGATAGATACTTGCCACCTGCTGCCCAGCAACATCACTACCTGATTGCAAAGAAACTGTGGATCCGGTTGCTGTTAAGGCGGCACAATTTGCTGCTGAAGGTGCATTGCCTGTTATTTCGATCCAATCAATATCTGCGGTAGCAGAAGATGCGACTGACTGCAAACGGATGGTATTACTCCCCCCCGATAGCGAGACCGTGGCTGTAGCATTGGCAAAAACAGTGCTGCTGCTCGTTCGTGGGAACGGTTGTGCACTATTGACGGTAGTTCCGTTTATGATCAACGCCATCACATAGGAGTTACTGCTACTGCTATTCACGTATCGCCATGTAAGCGTGTAGGTTCCAGCCGATGGTACATTTACCTTCCAGTCCATTCCTCTGCCCGCGGAATTGGTCAGGTTAATTACTCTGCCATTGTTAGCGCCACTGTTGGTACTGATAGCGCCTTGATAAGCGCAAAAGCCCTGGGCGGTAGTAGCATTGTCTTCGATCCTGATAGTGCTTGATCCGCCGGTATTCTGCAATGTGAAGTTTGCAGTAACCGACTTATTACTGTTCAATGTTACATTTACGGAAGTCGCAGTACCGCTTGCGTCTCCGCTCCATCCTGTGAAGATATAGCCAGCCGCAGGAGTGGCAGTAACAGTTACCACAGTACCGGAATTATAAGTACCTGCACCGGATACAGTACCACCTGCTGCCGGTACAGACGTTGTGCTGAGTGTATAAGTTCCCGGATTAGGATTAGTGCCTCCGCAGGACGGACTGGTCAATGTTGCACCTGCGCTTACGGACACCATATTCTTTACCTGGCCGGCAGGTGTTACGGTCAGTGAATAAGGAGGAGTAAATGCAGTACCACTACCGGCCGTATTACCGGTAGTACTGGTAAAAATATTATTCCGGGAAGTAATAGCGGTAAATGTATTATCCATTAGATCAATGGGCTCCGATACATTCTCAAACACATTGCTTTCAACCAAAAGATCTGCTTCAAATCCAGCCATCACACACTGTGCGGCAACGCTGCTATTAAAAAGGTTGTTAACCACATGCACTTTCCCAAACCGTACTCTTGGCATACGCGCTTTACAACCTTGTCCCCACCAGCAATACTGCATCGTGATACGTAATTTTCCTCTGTCGGCAGTAGCACCGTCGCTGGAGCCGAACAGGTTGGAGAACCGGTGATCATCGGAACCACCTGAACCACCGGGAATAGGCGTTTTGTTATAAACAAATTTGCACCATGTTACCGTAATGTAGTCCGCTGCGTTTTTAATATCGAGGTTGCCATCCATTCCATCCCTGAACTCACAATGATCAACCCAGACGTTGGTGCTGTTATCGATCGTAACATTATCCCAGCCATCAGCATCATAAGCACCAGGACCTTCAAAGATGATGTTCCTGAAAATGATATTGGAAACTCTTTTTACACTCAATATACCCGAACCATCCTGTGTCAGGTCGCTTGATACTAATCTTGCACCAGGCAGGCCATAGATCGTCTTTCCCGATTGGTCCTGAAAACTGATTCGTCCGCCGGAAGGGATTGTAATAGACCCGGAGATATGGACAACCTTTACAGTGGAAGATGTAATAGCAGTTTTAAGATCGTTGTAATTAGTAACAACTGTGGCGGCGGCAGATCCGCCACCTGTTACGCCTCCATTTTGACTGGCCCAGCCAACGAGGGTACATTGGCTATAGGCAGATAAACTGGCGAGGCATAGTATGGCACTTAGCACCAGTAGTATGAACCGGTTCTGTTGCATAGGGTTTGTTTTTATGATATTGGTTAGATAAATTTTACATAAGTGGAATGGCTGTTAGCTCGCCATGGCTTTGGGCTAATCCAATTGTTCACAGCATCAAGTTCTATCTTTTTTATTGGTTTTACGTGCGCGGGCGATGATTTATTTATGCAATCGTTCCCGAAATAATTAAATGTTGGAGAGAGTAAACGGTTACACGAAGTGTGTGGATACTGAGGTTTCCAATGTGATCAATGCCGTAGTTTAGCAGAATATTTCGCTATTGTATTAGCACATTAAAAAAGAAACAGCCCGAAAACGGGCCGTAAGTTCTCCTTTCATTTTTTACCCTCCTATTATTTCTTCTTTTTTTGCGCCTTAGGGCTGCTACCTGGCGCTTGTGCCAGACCAAACGTGAAACTAAAATCAGATGAAAATGCCTTTAACGTCGAGTCACAGCTACCAGCAGTTGATATAGAAGCATATCTGTGACAACCGGTACAGGTTTGCCGCTGTATATACGTCTCCATTGTTGTATTAGCTACTGGCTCCAGTGGTTGCATGCCTTTAGTTTTTAAAGGAGCATTCACCGGCTGTGTGGGCGGTGGTGGTGGCGGAGCCTGTGACCAGAGCACGTTGATCAGCTTATAGTGTAGCCAGATAGATTCCGGATATTTCTGGCGGATAAAATTATGCAGTGTGTTAGTGATCAACCTGGAAGTATCAGGAATGGGGAAACGTCGTGTTACCTGTATAGGCACCGGGCCTGCTCCTTTGCAGAGATAATAACCGGGCGCTTTATTCGGCTCGCAACCTATTGTATCGGGGCCACCTGTATTAGAACAACCTGCCGGTATGTTCAGGATCTTAGGCTGACAATTCGGATTATACAGGTTATAGCTGGTTGATGGATTATCGCCATCAGGAACGTTATTTTCATGCTCAAAAGTGGTCCATACCCATTGAGGCTGCGAGGTTGTTTTCTGCAAAATATGCAGCCCTACAAGTGCTACAAGCGTGAAGCGATATTCGCCGGTCGAAGCGTCCAGTACCACCGCTTTGGAAAGTTTATAGGTGAGCCATTTCTTGTTGTCGGGATCAGTCACCTCCATCCAGGCTGACTTGATCTCTACAGCGCCCGTAGGACCGTTATACTGACCCTCAGGGAATACAACCGGCACACCAGCAGCCGCCGAATCGCATTGGGCATTTGCATTGTAATAACCATTGTTTACGATAAAGTTGTACTCATCCCTGTTCATGTGGATGGTATACCATAAGTTAGTGCCGTTCTGCGCTCCTAACCATGCAGGGCCAAATTCAGGATGCGCTTCCTCTTCGTTACTGGAATCGAGCACCATCATGGGATGATCGCGGAATTTACTTGTCGCAGTTAAAAAGAGCGTAGCTTCTGACATCCGCTTGTCTTTCTTCAGAACATCTGCAGGTAATTTCCTTCCTACCTGTTCCCATGCAGGCGGGCGTACACCATTGGGAGGATATAACTCATCAGCCGTGATATATGTTTCCCATTGTACTGGAGCGGTACTCCCCGGCGTTCCAAAATAATCACCTTCAGATGGCCAGTTCAGCGACACAAATTGCCACCAGCCGAAACAGTTAGAATTTGTCTGACTGTTAAATTGGCCAGGAGGCAGATCACCGGGCACGTTGCTTCCAAAAGGAATGTTCACGTCTGCACTACAATTGCAAGAGTCAACAGCGAGCCTGTTTTTAGTGGCTTGTCCGGGAGTAATAACTGACGCGAGATAAACAATCAATACAATAACAAAGGCTACGAGCCATACTTTTTGTTTGAGGATTTTCTTCATTGCAACAGGATGATTTTGGTTGTGATGAGATGAAAACAGGGCAATAATATCACAGACAGGCATCACTCCTGTTATGATTGAATAGTGATCATGACGCATGAATGCACCGTGCTATTGCTGTGCAATTGCCAGATAAGGTTTCGTTAAAATGATATTAAGGTTGATTTAATCGGTCCGCAATGATTATGGTTTTTTGAGTATTACTTTGAGGTCAGTCTGAAGTTAAATATACTGATATTTTATACACGAAATAAAATTTTCGGGCATAAATATATTGGAATGAATGAGTTAGTATTAAGTCATTTTATCAGATGCAGAAGATGTTTAATTTATCGCAGCTCGTCTGAGTTGTACCAGTCAACTGCTTGCTAACTGACATGTATGTCTGAGCTAATTTGTCAGGAACATTGAGCTAAATGGGACAGTTGGATCGAAATTCATATTATTTCTTTACAGAAATAATATGAACCGGAAAATTCAGAACAGTATGGAACAAATTGAAAGCAACCTTTTTCGAGTGTAAGTCATGATCTACCACAGATATTTACATTACCACAAGCGACAGCATCTGTTACTCCATTTGAATTAAATGTTTTCCCTGGCGAAACATTTCTTCCTCCACGTGCCTGGGCCGAAGCCGCCTGGCCAAACTTGTTTTATTGGAATATGGTGGATAAGGAAGGGCACTTTGCCGCCTTTGAACAGCCAGAGATATTTGCAGGGGAGATGTATAAAGCGTTCCGATCATTCCGGGGATAAACTACTATGCACAGTGATCTATTGGTCACTGTGCGTATGTTTCGAGATGAAATAGCAACTACTCGAAAAATTCGAGTAGTTCAAAAAGAGGGTAGCAGGGAAGTCAAAAGAGAAGTTGATTTTTATAACCTTGACATTATTATTGCCGTTGGTTATAGAGTCAATAGTTTTAGGTATTAAAAAGTGATATAGGAATTGCCAAAAACTACCTTATAGAAAAAGAAATAAAGGAACTTGAAAGGATTGTTTCCATGTATTTAGACTATGCCGAAAACCAGGCAGCACGTCAACTACCAATGAAAATGACTGACTGGATAAAAAAATTAGATGCTTTTCTGCAATTTAATGAATACCAGGTTTTAAAAGATGCAGGAAAAGTCAGTCATGCTGTAGCAATGAAATTGGCGGAAACAGCGTATGAGAAATTCCGGATCGAACAAGGTAGGACTTTTAAAAGTGATTTTGAAAAAGAATTTAAAGACATACTTAAACAAAATAAAGGGGAATAGATTTAGATGAACGCGTCACAATAACTGTCTGAATACGGACTTGATTTATATGTAACAGGTCTATAAATAGTGTCTCTTTAGGCATAAGATTCGTTGGGTTATGGGATCATTTAGCTAACCCAGCTCACTAAGGTCGACCACCGTTTCCAAATACCCTTCTCCTTTTTATAAACATTAATGAACCCGCTTCCACACCGTACGCCACGGAGCGCACAATGACATTAAAAAAATAACGAATTATTTTAACAGGTTTTCGATACTATTCCGGAACCAATTAGTGTTAACAAGATCACTCACAGTATGCTTATTAAGTATTTGTTGCAGGTACACTTTACTATAATAAGTCTTCATACTAAAAAAAGGATAAAATGTTTCAAAATCATTACTTTCCAATGCTTTCAGAATAGGTTCAGCCTTACCATCATTTGAAATTGCATCCTTAAACTCAATGTAAGTTTGCCTTGAAGTAGCAAGACCAAGAAGGATTGTATGAAGTTTGTGGTTTTTCTGTTCTGTAATATCTTTGATGTACTCTTCTTTATTGAAATCTCCCCATTTTAGCTCTGCAATATTTTCCGGATGGTAAATATAATTTTCGAAAGCATAGTAATGTAAAATTTTAAGATTAGGATGCTTTTTCTGTATTGCCACTATTTCATCGTCTCTGAAATAATCCCGGTCTCTGATTCCCAACATTGAAGAATCCCCTTTGATCGTTAAGAATAATTCCCTACTATCTTTGGCGGGTAAGAAGAAATATGTCTTCCCTTTAAATGCCAGGTTAAAAAATGTATCATTCTGATTCTCGACCACAACTAATTTTCGCCCCTGAAGAATATTTTGCAACGTTTCCTTCGGTACAGCAATATCATATACTTCAAGGTTCCCCTTTGGCTCTGGTACTAGCAACTGCGGTAAATCAAAGTTTAGAGAATCAAGATCTATGATACTTGCATTTTCAGCATTTCTCGCAAAGTCTATAAAACCAAGTGCATGGGAAGCGGTCCATAGCTGTGCATCTTCAGGTATCCAGACATCGACAATTTCTGATAATAATTTGGATTGAAGGGATGTATTTAAATGGCAGTCCATTTCATCAATGTAAATGACAGCATCTTTATATTGTTCCTTCCTTACTACAAAGTTCAACAGGAGAATTACAATCTGTTTTTCTCCATGGCTTAGTAGATCGTAGTTAATTTTAGAAGTTCCTTTTTTGAATATTAACTTAGCGCTTTCCTGAGAGGTAGCATTTTTAAACTCAGCTATTTGAATAGTTGTAAGTTCATCCCCTCCTAGAATATTAAGAAGTGACTGATTTAACGGCTGAATAAAATCCTGAAATATTTGTAATGTATCGGCAGAGCGACCACTAAAAACAGGCTCTCTTAAAGCATTATCAATCTGCTGAATATATTGGGCCAGATCATTATCGAATCTCTCATCAGCATCAATAAATGAAAAAGGGCCATCCGAGTTATTGACAACGGCATCGCTGGTACCTTTTTGGGAGATTCTTGGTACAATGCGTATACTACTTCTACCAATGAATTTGTTTTTCAATACTCGCCGATCACCTTTTAGCATTCCGTCGGAGTAACCAACTTGCTGATTAATAGACATAGAAATTAGGACTTCCGGATCAGCCTCATTTTTAGCATAATAGGGCTTAATACGTAGCTCAAAATTATCGGGATGAAACTGTCCTACAACATCTCTTCCTATAAAATTAAATGCATCAAAAACAGAGGATTTACCTGATCCATTGGCTCCAATTAGTAATACCAACTTTGAAGTCTCTGGTATTTTATCAATGGTCAGGTCAGAAAAACGCTTAAAATTTCGAAGTTCCAGTTTTGTGATACGCATGGTTCAAAAATAAAGTAATCCATGCAAATGGTATGGAGAAGAAACAAAAAAGGAGATCATTTCTGATCTCCTTCTGTCGGGGCGGCAGGATTCGAACCTGCGACCTCCTGCTCCCAAAGCAGGCGCGATACCGGGCTACGCTACGCCCCGAACCCGTTAAACATCTCGCTTTGTTGCCATCGCTTTCGATGTTTGGGATTGCAAAGGTAGGCGATTTTTTGAATTAACCAAAAATGATTCAAAAAAAATATCAAAATTTTTAAAATAACTTTCGGATTCCATCTGTGAGATGCATTTCAAAAACGGGGAAAACCGCATTCACACTGGGAAAATATAGAATTCTATGAGCCTTGCTAAACTATTCTGCCTGGGCAGCCTGTTGCTCGCCCTTCAATCCTATGGACAAATAAAAAAGCTACCGCTGGTCAGAGAACAACTGTTCGACGATAACTGGCGGTTCAAAAAAAACAGGTTGAACGGAGCAGAGAAACCAGAATATCCCGATGCCGACTGGAGAATACTGCACCTGCCGCACGACTGGGCGATAGAAGACCTTCCCGG
This sequence comes from Chitinophaga sp. S165, assembly GCF_003182155.1. Taxonomy (GTDB): domain Bacteria; phylum Bacteroidota; class Bacteroidia; order Chitinophagales; family Chitinophagaceae; genus Chitinophaga. The sequence continues at coordinate 1,419,641 of NZ_QGTG01000002.1, read as the reverse complement.
GCAGAACGACAGCACCATTATCGGCCCTTTCAACAAATACAGTCCGGTACAGGAGCACGGCGCCTATGTAGTAGGCGGCATCGCCTGGTACCGTAAGCAATTCACTTTGCCGTCCCTCCCTGAGGGGCAGACCGTTGCTGTCCGTTTTGAAGGCGTATACATGGACAGTGACGTCTGGATCAACGGGCATCACCTCGGTAACCACCCGTATGGATATACGCCCTTTACGTACGATATGACGCCTTATCTCGCAGCTGCCGGACAAAAGAACGTTATAGCTGTAAGGGTCAAAAATGAGGGGCTTAATTCCCGTTGGTATACAGGTGCGGGTATCTACAGGCATGTTCACCTGGTAATGCCCCCTCCTGTACACCTGGTAAAAGACGGCATCTTTATCACCAGCCCGGAGGCTGGAAAAGAAAAAGCCGTTGTGCAGGTCACCTCGGCAATGACAAGCAGCGGAAAAACGGCAGCCCAACGTATGCTGCAGATCCGGTTGAAGGATAGTACGGGGCTGGTAGTCGCCGATGCCATGCAGCCAGTGACGGTTACGCCAGGCGATACGACCATCGTCACCAAACAACTCACAGTAAATAATCCGGCGTTATGGTCGCCGGAAAGACCCTACCTCTATACCACCGAAATCCGACTGCTGGATACAATGAATGTGAAGTCTAAAACAACCACCGACCAGCTGGTAGTCAATACAGGTATCCGGAAGATCAACATAAGCCCGCGTAACGGCCTCACCATCAATGGAGAGAAAGTCCTGCTCAAAGGCGGCTGCCTGCATCACGACAACGGCCTGCTCGGAGCGGCTGCTTTTGACAGGGCTGAAGAAAGGAAGGTGGAACTGATGAAGACTTACGGTTTCAATGCCATCCGCACCAGCCATAATCCGCCTTCCGAAAAATTCCTGGAAGCCTGCGACAAATCAGGCATGCTGGTGATAGATGAAGCCTTCGATGTGTGGATGGAACAAAAACAACCACTGGATTATCACCGGTTCTTCAAAGATTGGTGGCAACGCGACCTGCAAAGTATGGTAATGCGCGACAGGAATCATCCCAGCATCATTATGTGGAGTATTGGAAATGAGATTCCGGAACGGGTGGACCCTCCCGGTCTGGCAATTACCCGCCAGATGGTCAAAGAGATCCGGAGATTGGATAGCACCCGCGCTATTACTGAAGCAGAGAACGACTTCCAGGGACGGCCATTTGCCTGGGAGGCTACAGACGCCTCTTTTGTTTTGCTGGACGTAGCCGGTTACAACTATCAGTGGTACAGCTATGCTATCGATAAGAGACGCGTCCCCGGCCGTGTAATGTACGGTTCAGAAACACTTCCGGGAGAATTGTACAATTCCTGGAACCAGGTACAGGGCCTTCCCTTTGTGATCGGCGATTTCGTATGGACGGCCATGGACTATCTGGGAGAAGCCGGCATAGGACACAGCACTTATACCGGCAGCGGTTCCGGCAGGCTCTCCTTCCCCTGGTTCAATGCCTGGTGCGGCGACATAGACCTCATTGGCAATAAAAAACCTCAGTCCCATTACCGCGATGTGGTGTGGGGAAACAGCCCTGTTGAAATGCTGGTGCATATACCTATCCCAAAAGGAAAAGAAGAAAAGGTAAGTAAATGGGGATGGCCAGACGAGGTGGCCTCCTGGACCTGGCCGGGTATGAAAGATAGCACCATGCAGGTGCGGGTATTCACACGGGCAAAGAAGGTTAACCTGGTATTGAATGACCGCCGGGTGGCAACCAAATATGTATCGGACAGTGTGCCCCTCACCGTGACCTTTGATATTCCCTATGTTCCCGGCGTGCTGACCGCCTTCGTATACGACAGCAAAGAGAATGAGATCGGCGTTAAAACACTTGCCGTAACAGAACCACCGTCGGCTATCAGGTTAACAGCTGACCGTAAACAAATATCTTCAGACCCCGGTTCTCTCGTGTACGTAAATGTGGATGTTGTAGATGGATTGGGGAATATTATACCAAATGCGAATTTTCCATTAAAGATCACCGTCAGCGGACACGGAACTTTGGCATCCGCAGGAAGCGCCTGTCCAAATTGTCCGGCCAGTTTCCAACAACCGGCACTGACTACCTTCAGAGGGCGAGGATTGGCCATTTTAAGGGCAGATGGAAGGCGAGGCAACATAACACTCCAGGTCGAGGGCGAGGGTCTAAAAACGGCTAAAATTAGCATCCCGACGAAATAAGCTTGCTTGGTCTCTGCTTGGTCTCTGCTTGGTCTCTGCTTGGACTCTCCTTGTTCGATGCTTCTTCGACGCTTGTTCGACGCTTGTTCGACCAATGCTTTACGGTCAAATTGACACATCATACCAGTTGAAAGTTATTCAACTGGTATGATCTTAACAATACTATTCAGGCCGTCCACCATTTCCTGAGGCGGTGAAGTAATACGGGGTATATATCGTAAAGAAGAATAGTGCTCAAAATAAAAGGGATCACAAAAAAGGTGGTCATCCCGATCAGGCCGAACAGATAACCGCCTAATAATCCTCCTATAATAAAAAAAGCCAGTACAGTAAAACGGATATAAATCTTATCTTTGAGTTCACGGGTCCTCTCTACATGTGGATGTAAAAGATCTGACAATTCTCCCGCCAGGTCAGTAACCAATCCGGTAAGATGTGACGTCTTGATCAACCCACCGGATATCCTCGACACCAGGCCATTCTGCAGGCCCATACAAAATAACACCGCTCCCGTTACAGCCTCCCGCTGAAAATCACTCATACTACCCACGTCATTCCCGTAGAAAGCTACTCCCAGCAAAATAACGATCTCCAGTACTATTGGTGTGGCATGCGCCACATAAGTACTCCGGTAATCGAGCGATTTGACAATGAAGTTGGACACAAAGGCGCCGAAGAAGAACATGAATAACCAGTATAACACCGTGTACACTTCGCCTATGTCCTGCTCCGTAATTTTTCCCGCCAGTGTGGCTACATGGCCTGTTATGTTGGACACAAAAGACAGGAAAGCGATTACGCCCACCACATTGGTCATGCCAGCTACAGAAGCTGTAGAAGATGCCAGCATCAGATTCTTTTTAAGGCTGCGCTGGCCGGGATTCTCACGAAGCATATGAAGAAGTTGGTTGATGAGATAATCCATCCGACAAGAGTAATGCCAGTATTTTGTTAAATCCCCTTCATCCTATCAAGGGATAGTTAGATTGGGATTTCCCGATATGTTTAAATAATTTTGCAAACTCAAACACTAAGAATGGAAGCTAAAATGACCGCCCGGCAATATTGGTCGCTAATACTAATACTAGGAACAATGACGGCCCTCGGGCCCTTTTCAATCGATATGTACCTTTCCGGTTACCAGGTCATCGCAAAGGACCTGCATACAACCACTGACAGGATGGGACTTTCACTCGCCAGTTATTTCATCGGTATATCTTTCGGTCAGCTGTTATACGGCCCGCTACTCGATCGTTTTGGAAGAAAGAAACCGCTTTACGCAGGATTGATCGTTTACATGCTGGCTTCCGCCGGTTGTATTGTGGCAAAATCACTCGACTTTTTCGTAGCCGTACGTTTTATTCAGGCGGTAGGCAGCTGCGCTGCCGCTGTTGCTTCTGTAGCAATGGTGCGCGACTTCTTCCCGATAAAAGACAGTGCTAAAGTATTTGCCCTGCTGATGCTGGTGGTAGCTGCTTCTCCGATGCTGGCCCCGACCATAGGCGGCTTTATCACCGCAGCATGGGGTTGGCAGGTGATATTCATCGTGCTAGGTTTGATGGGATTACTGGTGATGCTTGCCTGCTTTTTCTTCCTGCCGGAAAGCCATCAGCCGGATACCTCCATGTCCCTGAAACCCGGTCCTATCATCAACGGCTTCTGGTCAGTAATGCGGGAACCGCAGTTTTATACGTATGCGTTGACCGGGGCACTCGCCTTCTCCGGACTATTCGTGTACGTATCTTCTTCCCCCGTAGTATTCATGGACATCTTTCATGTATCTGAACACAACTTCGGCTGGATCTTCGCAGGTTTGTCTGTAGGTTTTATCGGGTCCAGTCAGCTGAACAGCCTGACCTTACGTTATTTCACCAGTGAACAGATCACCCGTATAGCACTGTTCGGACAAGCATTTGTAGGGATCGTGTTCTGTGCCGCAACCTATATGGGATGGCTGGGATTAGGCGCTACCATTTTCATGCTGTTCCTGTTCTTAAGCTGCCTGGGTTTTGTAAACCCGAACGCCTCCGCGCTTAGCATTGCACCTTTCAAAAAAAATGCAGGAAGTGCTGCCGCATTAATGGGCGCTTTGCAGATGGGCATCGGCGGACTGGCCTCTACGATCGCCGCACTGTTCGATATGACGACTGCTGTGCCCATGACCGTTATTATGGCTTGTACAGCGATATTATCACTGACTATGCTGCTGGCAGGACGCACACGCATCACTAACCCCGTTTTATTGCAGGAAGGCGGTGAGGCTGTAGTCATTCACTAAAACATTTTATAGCATACACCCAAAAAAGGCGCTCTTCCGGCGCCTTTTTTTGTACTGCTGACATAAGGTTGTCATTCATAGCCCTTTTCTTTGCATAAAAACCACGATATGCAATCTATTCAACCCGCCCCGACTTCCTCTCACCATGACTTTGACTTCCTCGCGGGGCAATGGCATGTTCGTAACCGTAAGCTGAAAAGCCGTTTAGACGGATGTACCGAATGGGATGAATTTGACGCAACACAGGACATGCGCCTCGTACTTCATGGCATCGGCAATACCGATATCCTGTCTGCCACGGTCAATGATCAACCTTTTGAAGGAATAACCCTGCGTCTGTTCAATCCGGCCAGCAGGCTATGGAGCATCTACTGGGCCGATAGCAACAGGGGCGTACTGGAACCACCGGTAGTGGGATCTTTTGCAGGAGATACGGGATTATTCTTCGCTGACGACGTATTCAACGGCCAAAAGATCCTCGTGAAATTCAACTGGGACAAAACCGATCCGGATGCGCCTGTATGGAGCCAGGCCTTCTCCACAGATGATGGCGCCACCTGGGAATGGAACTGGTATATGTATTTCACACGTATGTAGCAACTGCCTTGCGAAAAAGATACTATCTTGCAGTCAGCCATATATCCTATGAAACAGACCTTCTTATTTCTGCTTGCCCTATTAAGCTTTCAATGCAACAGGCACACTGCCAATAAGAACTTCGATCTGAAGATCAATGTAGATATCGGTAACTATAAGTATACCAGTCATCCGGTTACAGAGGCGGAGTTTCATGTATTAAAGCTTAATATAGCGAAAACATGGCCACAGCAGATATTGGCCAGCAGCAGAACTATCATTGCAAAGGATCATGACGCAACGCCTGTATTGCGTTCAAAGTATACAATACAGGAATACATCCGTATTGCAAACGATATGGAGACCTTCAAAAAAGAACTGGTTGCTCCCGGGGAATATCTGAAAAGTACTGCGGCTTCACCGGAAATAGCAGTGCTGGAACACAACAAGGTATTCGCATCACTGTCTGACGAATGTATAGCCGAACCCGTTAACTATAGTGATCTGATCATTACAGCCATGAAGGGGATCCTGGCCGACAATCATATCAAACTGGAGATCTGTTATGGCTTCAAACAGATCTCCACCTTTGAAACCAAGTATACTATCTACGCTAAACTGAATAACACCCTTCACACCGTTACATTCACCAATACAAAGGGGTGCATGCCCGATAATAACGCCATTTACCTATTACTGAACAAAGTGCTGATGAGCACTGATATCAAGGAACGGCTGGTCCGGTACAGCGATCATAATAGCCTGGTATTTGTACAACCGGCCAGGTATGAACGACTGGCAAGAAGACTGACGCAACCCTGATACGACAGCTTCCACTGCTGCCAGGTGAATGTAAAATTTTATACATTCACAGTATAAACACGTTTGAAAAAGATGACCATGTCAATAACCGGTACCCCCGTAGCCCTCCTCTATCAGGCGCAGCAACCGCCTGCCCGGAATGGTATTCTCAAACCCATGAAACCAGGCGGCTACTCAGACAGTGGGGCAGATATTGCCTATGCACTACGCGAACAACAAGTGCCTGTAAGTACACCCGTGATCCATCCGCAACTTGCCATTGACCTTGATTGGGTTTTTCCCGACACAGAATCCGGCATATTACACGCACTGGCCAAAGGAGCGCAGGTATTATGGCTGAATACAATTTTATATAACGGTCATCCGGTAGAAGCTTTTCTGAAAAAAGGTATTGCTGCAGTTGGACAACTGCCACGTAATACCGATCTCTATGACGATAAATGGACGACCAACAAACTGTTGCAGAAAAATAACCTGCCTATTCCACCCGCAGTGCTGATCAGCAAAGATAACCTGTACGATTACCAGCTGGCCTTTCCCTTTCCCGTAGTGGCCAAACCTATACGCGGCAGAGGCAGTGAAGGCGTCAGGGTGGCGTTCACACAGGACGAACTGGATGCTATATTGGAAGAGATGTTTGATGAAGATAAATATGGCAGTGCCGTTTATGTAGAAAAATTTCTGTCAGGACAGGAAGTGACCATTACAGTAATGCCGCCCGGTAAATATGTGATCAACGACGTCTGCCAGGAAAAGATCAATTACTGGAGCTTGCCGGCGGTAGAGCGGTTTAATCATCAGGATGGTATTGCTCCCTATAACGGGACTGTTGCCGTGGTCAATAACAGCAGGGTACTGGACGATGTCCGGTTAAAATCACAAAAACTTGTTACCCTTTGTAAACAATGTGAATCTGCGGCCGCACTGGTAGGAGCAAAGGCGCCTGTAAGAATAGATTGCCGGCAGGATGAGCAGGGAGACTATTTCCTGTTTGACCTGAATATGAAGCCTAATATGACCGGAGCTACCCGTCCGCACAGGCAGGACCAGGACAGTTTATCTGCGTTAGCTGCACGGAGAATAGGATGGAGCTTCTCAGACCTGCTGGTGAATATGCTGCGTCAGCAATGGCGTTTATAACTACCGTGCTAAGCCAAGCGTGAATGATTCTTTCTGCGGCAATGAGAAAACTTTTGTTTTCTGCTTTCTAAGCTCTTTGTATAACCCGAGGAGATCTGCTACAGTGAGGTCCCTTATATTGTTGAAGACCAACTCGTGTAATTCTTTCGTTGTTTCAAGTACATGATAATACTCCCGGATGTTGCGGAAGATGCGCAACAAAAGAACAGACACTACAGGATTTCTGTCTACCCGCTGATTAGCGAGATGCCTGGAGGTTAACAAAGTTCCGGCATTCATTAATGCCATTCTCAGTTCGAAAAGACTGGCGGTATTACTATACTGCATTGTCTCCAGCTGCGCTCTTATTTTCAGAATTTCGTACATGTGTATTGGATAACATTGTTTTTCAAATATTACACCAATACACATATTAATACTATCTGAAATAAAAATGGAACACAACGGCAAACAAAACATCAAAATAGTATCACTATTCTTTCCGGATGGTCGCCACGGTGTCTACAGATAACCACGCACGGGGATTACCTGACTTTCAGTTTTTCCAGCATCTCATCCGTAAACGCTTCTGCGGACGCACCATATGCCGTTACCAATACGCCTTTCATCCCATTGGTCGATTCGATGGCATAAACTGCCGCTTCATCAGACGGGTCTGTATCGCCTTCATAACGGTACACATCAACAATGCTGAATTCATTTACCCCTATTTTGTCGCCTCCATTTACGAGGTAGTTTCCTTCCAGGTTAAAATCGACTGTATAACCCTGGCGTTTCAGGGAATTGATAGCATTTGAGACGGTGTCGTAATGGTATTCCATGTTTAATATTTTGAATGATGAATAATCTAATTGGTACTTACCCGGCTTTTCTTCCACATTGGCTGTATTTTCAATAGCTTCAGCAGGTATATGACCAGGAAAATAAGCTCCAGTCTGAATGAAGCTATAAAGGCGCCCCTACTGAACATCGCGTACCCCCCAACAAACAGGCATACGATGATGCCCGCTGCGGCATCGATCAATCCTGCTTCTATCGCCCAGTCCTTTTCAAACAACAATCCATAAGCTGCGGTCCCTTTTAAGACGAACAGCGCCAGCACAGCCAGCGTAATGACAGAAGTACGATCGTTACTCTCCAGTCCATACAAGGAAACGTTATAACTCGTGTCCAGTACAAACATTAAGGGATATAATGCGACGGCAATTACCGCCATGAATAAAAAGATATAACTGAAAACTTTCAACCACCAGGTTAACAGTGTCCTTCTTTTGGGCAACATTAATTCTTCCAGGTCATTCAGTTGGTCAGCTATGATAGATTTGTCTTCCATATATTCACAATTAAGAGCCTGAACAAATATACGAACTGCCACAGCAGCCATAACCAAAAAAAAAGGACCGTTCCTGGAGAGAAACGGCCATTAACAATCAAGCTCCACTGTATGAATAAAAGGAAGGATATACTTTGGAAATAATACCGTAGCTCTCACTGTTCTTTAACGCTCCATAGTCGATAGACCATAGTCCATAGTAAAAACACCGGTTTACTTCCTGGCTTTATTATCTATGGTTAATTTGGGCTGTTGTTCATTTCCGGGGCGCTATCATCCATGAACTATTGCCTACCGTCTACAGATTGCTCACTATCCTTATAAGCCACTAATTTTGACTCCCGTCACACTTTGCAAAACACTTATTCATCAACTTTACCTAAACCTTGTTCCTTTCTGTTGTTCCCTGTTTATTTACTGTTTGCTGAATGCTCTACAAAACTACTTCCGTAACACTTGAAAGTCAATTGACTAATCACCTGTTCTGTTGTATTTTTTATGGAGAACATTATAAGGTGTGTCTTTTCACAATACCAAGTTTCTTCATCTTCGATGCCAGTGTTGATGGAGGCAGGTTCAGTAGTTCAGCAGCCCCGCCCGGGCCGGATATCTTATGGTTACATTTTTTCAGTACCGTAAGTATATGTTCCCTTTCCAATTCCACGATCGTTTTAATATCTGTTTCGTCGGTTACAACGATCGTTTCTTTTTTAGATGCTACCGGCAGCGACACTTCTTTTATCACGCTTTCACGCGCCAGCAGCACGCTTCTTTCTATCAGATTTTGCAGTTCCCGCACATTACCCGGCCAGGAGTAATCTTCCAGCTGTTTCAATGCCATGGGCGCTATCTCTGCCACCTGCTTTCCGGTAGCCGCGCCATATAAACGGATAAAGTGAGACACCAGTAACGGGATATCTTCCCTTCGTTCACGCAGCGCTGAAAGGATGATCGGGAATACATGCAGGCGGTAATACAGGTCCAGCCGGAATCGCCCTTCTGCTATCTCCTTCTCCAGGTTACGGTTGGTAGCCGCAATGATGCGCACATTGACCTTCAATGGACCATTCCCACCAATCCTTTCTATTTCTTTTTCCTGTAAAACACGCAATAATTTCACCTGCAGATCTGCCGGCATATCTCCGATTTCATCCAGGAAAATAGTACCGCCATCTGCTCTTTCAAACTTCCCGATCCTTTTCTCCAATGCGCCGGTAAATGCACCTTTCTCATGACCGAAAAGTTCTGATTCAATGAGGTGTGTTGGTAGTGCCGCACAGTTTACTTTGACAAATGGCTTAGACTTGCGTGGTGACAACGTATGTATACAATTTGCCACGCCCTCTTTACCTGTCCCTGTTTCACCTAATATCAGCACGGAAGTATCCAATGGGGCTACCTGACGGATCAGCTCAAACACACGTAACATCGGCGCGCTTTTTCCTATAATGCCCTGGAAGTTAGGAATAGGAGGAAGGGCATCACGCTGCGCTTCCACCACTTTATCCGGCTGATATGCCGGTATACGGGGCGATTCTGCCTGTTGACCATCTTCGGGCTGCACTTTCAACTGACGCCGGTGCTCATAACGATAACGGGCTATATCCAGTGTTACCAGCAGGTCTTTCTCTCTGAATGGCTTCACAATAAAGCCATAGGGTTGCGTTACTTTTGCTGCCTCCAGCACCTGGCGGTTACAATTAGCAGAGAGATATACGAAGGGGATGTTCGCCTTATTCAATTCAACGGCCAGATCTATGCCTGTCTGATCCCCTTTCAGATAAATATCCAGTAATACAAGGTCAGGTCTGTCTGTTTCGATGATCTCCAATGCTCTGAGCACGGAACGGGCTACACCGGATACCTTATATCCAGCCCTCTCAAGTGTCAGCCGTATATCACCAGCGACAATCAATTCATCTTCTACGATCATGATCTTTTCTTCCATACTAAGCGGTTTTATTTACTAATTTCAATAAGCCGGGAAGCTTTTCCCTGTTATGTTGTGGCTTAAATATCAGGGTAACGGATACCCCATTTTCATCTTTAACTGATAAATCTCCTTCCAGTTGCTCACTTAATGTTTCCATCAGGATAATGCCCATGGAAGCATGTCTTCTTTTCTCAAAATCGGCAGGCAGTCCTTTCCCGTTATCTTTCACAGCAAGCAGGACATAGTCTTCCGCCACATAATGCAGGTTAACACTTATAGCACCCTTACCTCCATTTGCGAAAGCGTATTTAAATGAATTGGTAATGGCTTCGTTCAGTACCAAACCTATCGGCACTGCCTGGCAAACTTCCAGGTATACATCTGCTATCTGCAAATCAAAAGAAATCTGTTGTAATCCGGTAAGGCTATCTTTAAAATATGCAACAAGTTCCCTGATATATATATCCATATCTACTATGGCCATACTACCTGATAAGTATAATTTCTGGTGAATGAGTGAAATTGCCTGCATACGATGCCGGCTTTCATGGATGGCGGCCAACGCATTTTTATCGTCCAGATGTGCAGCCTGCGCATTCAGCAGCCGCATGATAATTTGGAGATTATCCCTTACACGATGATGGATCTCATTGACCAGCCAGTCCTTCTCCGCTACCAGTTTACGTTGGGTGTAGAGCAATACATGCAGGGAATTGTGCTGCTCATGAATTTCCTGTTGTTGTCTTCTCAGTTGTCGGTTAATGTTCTGTTTCAGCTGATAACGGTTGTATCCGAGTATCAGCAGTATCGCCAACGTCGTGGTGCCTCCTATGATCACATACCCTTCCAGCCGGGCGCGTTGCAGATCGCTCTTCTGCAGCAATCCCTGCCGTTTCAGCAGTTGGATGCTCTGCTCTTTCAACAACAGGTCATGATCTTTTTTTTCCATATCATATTGCATCTGCAACTGTGCGATCTCTCTGGTCTTTTCTTCACTATAAAGGGAGTCCTGCAGCACTTTATATTGCTGGTAATAGTCAATCGCAGCAGGATAATTGCCCAGGGCGGAGTCTGCCCGGAAAAGATACCCGTAGTCGTTCAGCAGCTCATAAGTATACCCTGCCTGTTTGCAATAACCTTCATAGTCTATTCCATACTGTTTCACGCTATTGTAATCCTCAATTGCCTGGAAATAGCTTATTAAAGCCTTGTATATCGCATCCTGCATATAATGTGAAGCTCCGAACGACCTGGACAGAGATTGTAACCGCTTTACCTGGATATAAGCGTCGTCATACCGCCCCATGCTGACATAGCTGTTGGATAAGCCTGCAGCAAGGGTGATCTTATCTTCATCAGACGTAATGTCATACCGCTTTTCCATATCCTTCAATATATGAATAGCTTCTTCCGGTTGATTGAGTCGTTGATAGGCACTGGCAATATTTGGAACTAACGTAAGTAAAGACGCTGTATCCTTCCATTTTTTCGCTACTTCCAGCGATTTTTTAAAGTATGTCAGTGCCTGCGCATATTCTGCCAGATGGAAGAATGTAAGTCCCAGCCTGTTGTAGATAGTACAAAGTTGCAGTGTCGTGTCCTGTTGCAGCTCTGCGGTCTTTACCGCCATATAGCCATTTTTCAGGGCAGTTTTATAATTGCCCATCTGGCTGTTTACATTTCCCAACAGATCATAGATTCCCTGAAGTGCCGGATATTGCACTTCTTTATAAATGGTAAGCGCCTCTTCTAATTCTGACAGGGCAGGTGGTAACATGCCCTGGTGGTTATGGCAGTCGCCCAGCATCTGCAATGCCATCGCTTGTTTAAGACGGTTAGCGGCCATCTTATACAGCGGAATGGCCAGTTCATAACAGGCAATTTTCTGTACCAGCTCATTTTCAGAGTAGGTGTCAAAACCCTTCGCCTTTTCCATCCAGGCGTCTCCCACTCCTTCGGGAACAGGATACAACACTTGCTGCCGGGGGGAAAATGACAGGGGCGATGTCAATTGCGCAACTATAACTGTAGGCCACAGACATAAGATCATAAAATAGAGCCGCAGTACCCTTTTACAGTACTTGTCAGTATGGTCCCTATATTTTTCAGGCATAGTCCGTGATTCCCTCCTCAAATTCTACCGGTCCGGTAAAAGCTTGTTTTTCCTGGTATTTAAAGTTGACTGTAACTATTACACCGTTGTGGCTATGTATGTTCAATGTTCCCTCCAATTGTTCGCTTAATGTATTTATCAATGTCATGCCCATCGACCTTTTACGGGCATCTCCAATACCGGCCGGGAAACCTTTTCCGTTATCCGCAATAACAAGCGTCAGCTGCTGATCGCCTGTCTGCTGCAACGAAACGAGGATAGTTCCATTTCCCGTGAAGGCATATTTTATTGCATTGGTTACGGCTTCATTCAGTATCAGCCCCACCGGCACTGACTGAGATACATCCAGTTTTACAGGCGCCACCTTCAGGTCGAAATGTATCCTGTTCATACCGGAGAATCCCTCCTTAAGATATAACACCAGATCATGGATATAGGTTTGCATATCTATCAGCGCCATATTCTCAGATTGGTACAGCTTCTGGTGGATCAGGGAAATGGCCTGCATCCGGCATCTGCTTTCCCTGATGGCGTTCAGGGCATCTTTATCGTCCAGAAAAGCTGCCTGAGTATTCAACAGGCTCATGACGATCTGAAGATTATTTTTTACCCTGTGATGGATCTCTTTCAGTAGCCATTCTTTTTCTCCCAGCAATTTATCTTGTGTACTGATCAGTTCTTCCAGAAAAAGATTCTGCTTGTAGATCTCTTCCTGTTGCTGCTTCATTTGCCGGTTACTGCGCAACTTTAGTTGATAACGGTTATAACCCAACAGCAATAACACCACCAACATGCCTGCACCACTGATGATCACATTCCTGATAAACCAGGCCCTTTGTAGCTTTGCATCCTGTAGCTGAGCTTCCCGTGTCAGCAGTTCAATGTTCTGCTGTTTCATTTTCAGCACATGATCTTTCTGTTCTGTTTCAAACTGGATCTCCAGCTGATTAAGCTGCCGGCGTTTAGTTATCCGGAATACCGAATCATTGAACGTCTTAAATAACTGATAATGTTTTATGGCTTCCTGGTACTTCCCTGTTGCAGAATCGGCCTTAAACCAGTATCCATAACTTTGCGCCAGAACTGTCAGCTGTCTTTCCCTTTCTGCGATCGTACATAGAGCAGCAGCGTATTGCTGCACTTTATGATATTGTTTTTTTTTCAGATGATACCTGATCAATTCTGTATATACGGAAATACTATCAGCACCGTTGCTTCCTGCACCAACAAAAAACAAATTATGGCTGGCCCCATTCCACAACAAACCATAATCTGCTACATCTGGCCCACCTTTCCCAAGCTGCTGTGACGCTATTCTTGATGGCCATATGCGTTCCTGTGCAAAACACTGAAACAAGCAACCGATCATACAATAGGAAAACGACAGTAGCCTATTCATAAGTTAATTATTTTATACATCTCTATTAGATTCCCTGATTTCTGCTATTTGCTCATATTGCTCTCTACCTGACATTGGGACGGTTGGCTAGTACGGTATTTCAAAGATGGCGGTGATTACCTGAGGCACAGGAAAAATACAACATTTTTTACGTTTAGGCAATGTCTCAACGTCACTACCCTATTTGCTGTTTAAATGACACTATAACTGATACGCCCTGTTCTTCGCGGATCGTGATGGTACCTTCCAGTTGCTCCGCAAGTGTTTCCATCAACCGGGTTCCCATCGTCCCCTGTGTGCGTACGTCAAATCCCGGCGGGAAGCCCTGCCCGTTATCAGAAACAGTAAGTACTAGCTGGGTATCCAACGCGTATTGCAGTGACACCACGATAGTTCCCGATTCATCCCTGCTGAATGCATACTTGATCGCATTGGTAAGCGCCTCATTAAGAATGAGCCCGACAGGCACGGCCTGAGAGACATCCAGATTCACTTGTGCGATCTGCAGATCAAAATAAATATCAGGCTGTACGTCTTCAAAACTGTCTTTCAGATAGCCTACCAGTTCACGGGTATAAGTCTGCATATCTATCAGCGCCATATTTTCTGACTGATACAGTTTCTGGTGGATCAGGGAAATGGCCTGCATACGATGTTTGCTTTCACTGATCGCTTCCAGGGCATCTGCGTCATGCAGATATGACGCCTGGGTATTTAGCAGGCTCATAACAATTTGCAGGTTATTCTTCACCCGGTGATGGATCTCTTTTACTAACCATTCCTTTTCTTCCAGTAATTTATCCTGTGTGGTGATCAGCTCCTGTAGCGAAAGGTTCTGTTTATAGATCTCTTCCTGCTTTTGTTTCAGTTGTTTATTACTCTGTTGTTTCAGCTGATAACGGTTAAAGCCCAATACCAACACCAGCAATAATAACACAGTACCCGAAATGATCACATTCCGGGTTAACCTGGCCTGTTGCAACGCAGACTGCTGCAATAATCCCTGCCGGGTAAGCAGCTCAATGTTCTGCTGTTTCAACCTGATATCTTTGTCTTTTTTATCTATGTCGTACTGGACCTGTAATCTGGCAATCTGACTTGCTTTCGTAACGTGAAACAACGAATCGTTCATTATTTTATATTCCTGGTAATGTTTGATAGCCGCTGGATAGTTCTTCAATGCAGAATCGGCCCTGAACCAGCGCAAATAGTTATTAGACAGTACATTGACCAGCCCTATCTTTTTACATACCTCGGACTGTAATGAGCAATAATAGGAAGCGGTCCCATATTGCATGGTAGAAAGGTAGTATGCGATCAATGCATCGTAGATCAGGGTTTGATAATAATTATAGGCCGACATCTGCCGCGAGAAGGTCTGCAAACGGGGGATGAATGCTTTTGCTTTCTCATATTCCTTCATTTCAACATAACATCTCACCATGTTGGCGGTGATCCAAAGCTGGTCTTTAAAGATGGGCTGTTTATATATAGAAACGATATGGTTCAATAGTGCGAGTGCTTCCTGAGGCTTTCCGGTTTTAAGATATGTGCCGACAACATTCGTACTGATGATAAGGATAGAGGCGGTGTCTTTGTAACGGCAAGCTATTTTCAGTCCTTTGCGGGAATAGTCAAGCGCCTGTTTATAGTCTCCCAGCTGGAAATGTGTAATTCCCAACCTGTTGTAGATGGTACAAAGCTGCAGGCTGCTGTCATGCAGTTCTTCCGCCGTTCTGATAGCCATCAGCCCATAGGTCATACCCAGGCTGTAATCGCCGGTAGATGTAGCGATGATACCCAACAGGTCATAGAGTCCCTGCAGGTCTTTTCGCCCGCTCTCTTTATAGAGGGCGAGCGATTTGTGTAAAATGGCCAGTGCCTCGTCGAACTTTCCCCAGCAGTGATAGCAGTCGCCCACCATTCTCAGTGCAAATGCCTCATCCCCTATAGCGCCTGCCTTATGGTATTGGGTGACAGCCTCCTCATACAACCTGATCTTCTCCTTCAACTGCTCTTCTATATCAACTGAGTAATAATTGCCATTCTCCATCAATACGTCACCGAGGTCCCGGGGCAGGTTGGCTGATGTTAAGATCTTCCTGGCTTTCACGATAGCAGTCTGACCTTCCTGTAACATTCCTTTTTCGCGGTAAACCTTCGAGTAACTATAATAACAACGGGCTTCCCAGTGAGGATTTTTCATAGCGGCGCCCATTCCGGCAGCACGATCTATATACAATAGTCCGCTGTCCAGGTCAGCCGGATGTTCATCTTCCCTATCTACGTATGCATTACCCAATTGCAGTAGTATGCTGATCATCTCTCTGTCTGTAGAAGCTTTCAGCAGCTGACGCTGTAATGCAGGGATAGAAGTTTCAGTCTGGCCCATACATGGTAGTATGCCCATAAGCACAATATGGAGGACCAGCGATAGCCTATACATAAGTCGAATTATTTTTTGTCCCTGCAGTTGTAGGCAGTTACAATAATCCGATATTGTTTTTAATAATTCTTTCTATTCGATAATATGTACAATAGATTCGATAAAATAGCAATTGTTGTTTTTACGCTTATAACAATAAAAGCTAAGCCCTCCTGAAAAGGAGGGCTTGTTGGAACCTATTGCTTATGATGGTTGCTTATAATAATATTATACCAGGCTTTCATCCATGACGAATCCCTTTTGACAGAGGTACACCATGGTTTGTCCGGGGTCATTGAACCAATGGGCGATCTTCTCCAGCTGCCCTGCATTGTTCATGATATCTGATGCAATACCCGGTATCTGCGATGCCGCGTAAAATGCCATTTGCTGGTGCGGCAGCAGGCCACAGATCATGGCATTGGCGATCTGGTAACTGTGTCTGGCCGTTTTCCAGTATTCTCCGAACACATCGTTGATCCACGCTTCATTAAACGGCCGGCCGTCATTCTCAATGATCCGGGTAGCTACATAGTGCGCCGCTTTGGAGGCTGCATTCAATCCCTGTGCAGCAAGCGGATCATATACTGCCAGTGCATCTCCCAACGCCATGACCACTCTTCCGGAAGGCAGTTTACCCACTGGCTTTTTAACATAAGGTGTGACAGCACCTTTTAACAGTTCACCTTCCAGCAGTTCGGCATACCTGATCTTATCGTATACATCAGCGCAGAGATCCCGGAGAACGTCTCTGATATATTCGAATTGTTCCCTTACAGATGCTTTATTGGAGGACAGGTCCAGCACACCTCCCGGAATTGCTTCCACCAGCAACACATTTACCCGGCCATGGTCCTTATGCAGAAAATTATAGAAGATACATTCACCTGCATCTTCAATTGCGTTCATGTTGTTGATGCGTACATCTTTGTCCAGGCCGGGCACCACATGGCAATTCTTCACAAAGAACATGGTGAGATGGCGTTGTGGTCTGCTCAGCACCGATCTTTCCACATCCTTTTCAAACAGTTGACCCATTGCTCCTTTCCCGGTGGTCACAAATACTGCATCGTATACGGAAGTGCATTGCTCCAATAATTCAATTGTACCAGGCTGGATGATCAGCTGACCGCCTCTTTTTTCAAACTCTTTCATCCAGATTGCATATTTCAGCCGGAGGTCCACCACCTGCGGCGCCTTATTCAGCCGGGCGCTGATATTGAACAGCGGAGTACCGGTGGCATTGAACATATTGAAGATGCACATATCCAGCTTAGCAGCATCATGAGAATACCAGAAATTGAGCCGGAGGTCCTGCTCATATTGTAATGAGGGAAAATATTGAATTGCTACAGGAAGAGTAGGTCCGTTTAAAACTTCTTCGGAGGTCTTATCTGTGAATATTGTCACCCGATACCCTTCGGCTAATAATGCAAAGCCCAATTGAAGCCCTGCTTGTCCCGCGCCAACTATTGCTATTTTATTCACGTCAAATGCTTTTAGGGGGTTGATGAATATGGTACAAAGGTCAGCAAGATTTCATGTACAATAAATCACCATACAAGGTCAAAGCACTCACCTAAAGCGGGGATGTATTTTAATAATTGCGGAGCAATGCAAGTAACGATTTGTCTTTCAACATACCGGGATAGAAGGCCTTTAGCTGATAAGACGTATCCAGCACCACCCATGCGGGATATGCCGCCTGATGTTGCATCAGCTTTGCTGCAAGTGCATGTAGTCCCTGTGCGCCATAAGGTATAAAGGAATAAGTGGTATCGTTAAACACAATAGGCTGACGGCTTTCAGCATTCAGGGTAACATAGTAATACTTTTCAGAAAGCAATTGCTGTAAGGCAGGCGAACGCCTGATCTGCACATCCTGCATTTTACAATAGCTGCACCAGTCGGTATAGATCTTAATAACAATAGGCTTCGGATGTACGGCCATACTATCCTGCAAATGAACAAAGGAGAAAACCGGTCCCTGTTGAGCAAGGACCGGTGTTGCTACCAGTATGGAATATATCACGTATATGAAAATCCTCCGTATCATGTTATTTATACAGGTTATATCTCACTCCCAGAAATCCTCTGATGCCTTGTAAAGGTGCGTAGTTGTATTCCGTATCGAATGTGTATCCATTAGGATTATTCACCGGATCGTTCACATATTTATCAAAGGGATCAAAGGGCCTTATTAAAGCATACTTAGGTACATAGTTCAGTAGGTTTTTCACACCTCCATATACCTCCCAGCCTTTGGCAAACTTCTTTGTGACCTGTGCATTCGCCAACAGGAACCACGGAGAATATTCAGGTCTGAAATCTTTCGGTTGTATTGGCAAACGCATAGGGCCATTCCAGTTTCCTGTCAGATCAATGCCAAAGCCGGCGGGCAGACTATAGCTGATAGTAAATGTGCCAGCCCACTCGGGAGCGAACACCTGCCGGCTTTTCTGTGGAATGCCCGCTTCATTTTCATCAACCTGGTAAACATCCATATAGGTAAGCCCTCCCAGGACTTTCAGTGGGAAGGCAAAGGTGGCGTCCATATTCAGTGAAACGCCCTGTGATACCGCATGCCCCCGGAGATTATCATAGATGATCTTATTAGGGTCCTGATCGAAATCGCCATTGATCTTATTCGTGAAGTAAGAATAGAAACCTGTCGCATCCAGGTTAATGAAAGCATTATCCATCGGTATCTTCAACACATAGTTCAGGTTACCGTTGTAAGACTTCTCAGGCTTTAATGCTTCAGTTATCACCACCTGACGGGAGCCGGTCAGTGCAGCATGATCTTCTGTAAACAGGTTCACTACACGGAAGCCGGTACCGAAGCTTGCCCTGAGGGTGTTATTCACATCAGGCGTCCACTTGTAAGCGATACGTGGAGAATGGATACTACCGTGGTTTTTGTCATGATCATAGCGGTAACCCAGTAAGAATTTATGTTTCTCGGCAAACGACCATTCATCCTGTACAAACACGCCGGGTAATGGCGTCTTAGCAGGAATGTTGACCTTTCCATCTTCCGAAAGCGTACCAGGAGTATTGTCGTCATACCAGGTATAACGGTAAGAAGCACCTGTTAGCAGGTTATGCTTTTTTCCCAGTTGTTTATCCCAGTAAAGCTGCGCGAATCCAACATGTTGCGTAGCCATAAAAGGATTTCTTCCGTAGTAAGAGTTCTGTTCATGCCTGTTATAAGAGTACTGCAGCATGATCTTTTCTTTTACAGGAAGCTGGTACATACCGATCAGTTCTATCCTTTTGGTATAAATGCTTTCCCCGTAGATACTGTCGCTGCCGCGCCAGGTCTTGTTCCAACGCATATCGCCACCCCAGCGGTCCTCGTATACATACCTGGCGGCGATACTGGCTTGCCGGTTTTCCTTGCGACGGAAGGCCCATTTATTAAAAAGAGAAATACGGTGTTGTATGGTGAGATCAGTGAACCCATCTCCGTTGTTGTCTTTGGGCTGTTGATAATTGAAATAGCTTAATCCAAACAACCCCGATGCATTACCTGCTTTCAACTTCATGGCAGCATCTACATTCAGCTCTCCCCAGGTAGTACCAAATACGTCCGCACTAATAATGGGAGCATTCAGCGGGTTCTTTGTGATCACATTCACGAGTCCACCCATTGCTTCCGAACCATATAAAGAGGAACCAGGACCTTTCACTACTTCTATGCGTTCCACCATGCTCATAGGAATACCGCTCAGACCATACACGGTAGACAAAGCACTTACGATGGGCATACCGTCTATGAGGATCATAGTATATGCCCCTTCCATCCCGTTAATGTGGATATCTCCGGTATTACACACATTACAGTTCAACTGTGGCCTTACACCATTCACCATACCGATAGATTCAAACAGAGATGGGGAAGGATTTTTCTGAAAATATTTAGGGGTGTACACTTCCACAGGCACAGGGCTTTCTGCCCTGCTAACAGGCTTAAGGGTACCGGTAACCACTACGTCATTGAGTTTGGTCACATCGGGCTGTAGCCTGATCTGGAGGGATACCTTCCCACTAGCAGTGACGGTCACTTTCCGGGAGAAGGGGGTGAAACCTGTAGCGGAGGAGCGCAATGTATAAGTTCCCGCTTTTACATTGATCAACCTGAAATAACCGGTAGAATCTGTTGCGGAGCCAGCTTTATTTTCAGCCAGGTATACGTTGGCAAGGTATACCGGTTGCCCGTCAGACAGCACATATCCGCTGATAGTTCCTGTGGATGATTGTGCCGTCGCTTCCGGCGCCAGCGCCAGACAGACAACAAACATTATAAAAGATATTTTTAAATATATTAAAGTACAAGTACGGATCATTTCAGAATATTATTTAGTCTTGTCTAAATTATTATTTTAGACAAATCTAATTATTAATTCAGAAACTTTCGCTCCTTATGTTAATAATCTGGTAAATTTTCAGGAAAGCATATTGAATATCAATCCATACCGGTATAAAATACCGGTAACAGTAAGTAATTTAAAGGGAGTTGCGTTATTTCCGGTCTAGTAATTCCTCTACTACAGGTATATAAACGCTCTTAGGGAAGTTGGTCTTAAAATAATTAAACAGGTCAGCCTGTTCACCGCTCGCGGACGGGCGGCCAGGTATATGTGTCAGGAATTCATTGCCGGCCACCATTTCATGCAAGTTAACCGGAGCATAGGCATACAGCCTGTATGGTTCATCAAAGTGACGCCAGAAGTCAATGCTGGCAGCGCTGGCCCCACCTCTGACATATCCTTTTTTGATGAGGTAGCATTTTTTTGCGATCAGTAGTTCCACGCCGGGGCTGGAAACATACTTGGCATCGAAGGGATCGAACAGGTCGCTGGCATCCTGTACAAGCTGTTTCAGTTCTTTGTCGTTCAGGGCTTTATTCTTCCTTTCATTGGGACTGTCCAGACGTTTACCGGCGCCGTTCAGCAGATAGTACACAAGCCGGCTTTCCAGGGTGGTGACCATATTTTCATAGAAACCGACGGAGATCTGGCCTTTTCGAAGGTAAACCAGTAAAGGTGCTTTCAGGCTGAACAGGGTGGACCGCATGCCCCATAGGGCACCATTGACAGTTTTTGCAGTGTCCAGAACGTATTCCATTGCACTGCTTAACCGGTCACTGGAAAGTGGCGTATCGTTATTGAACATTTCATGTCCGGCGGCATTGCTCCCGGAATAGATCTTTTTGCCCGCGCTACCTTCCCGGCTGATGCCAATATCAACAGAATCGCCAGGTTCTACGTATAGAACCGATTTTACGTACTTGTTTTCGATAGTGATGAAACCCGCTGTGGTCATGGGCACCTTCAGTGTAAACTCATGGTTGCCCACCTTTCCGGCGCTTTGTTTATAGCTTGAATTAAAAAACGTCCCGATCGGCTTGTAGACGAATACGTCCATACTATCCGGGCAATCCGGTACTTTCCCTGTAATAACAACGTGTTGCGCAAATGCGGTGAATGGAATCAGTAGGATAAATAGTATTTTTCTCATATCGTTTCTAAGCTTATCATCGAACCCTCTGCTGCTGCGGGTAACAATTCAGTTGGCCCCATTAATTTACACAAAAAAAAGAAATCCCCGGGATGAATGTGCCTTTGGCGCCTGCTTTTTTTACTGCCGGTTATTTCACCGGGGTACCGGCAACCGCCATTACCCTCCCTGACATAAGTCCGGCGAACACACTTTCATGATAACTTTACAAGGCAAACAACGTCCTCGTTGCATAAGCTAAAAAGAAAAGCACCCTTTACAGGATGCTTTCCAGAATTTTGTTTTATGGAGGAGGTTAGGCTTGGGTAGCCGTTAGAAGATCTAATAACTGGCCTGTCCGATGTCTAGCCTGTTAATCTTCCCATCTGCATTTATATGGAATTTGAAATAGGTCTTGAAATCTCCCCACTGATCACTGTGGAATTTTCCATAGATGTCCAGCCCATTGTTCTCTACTTTGTCAATACTGGTGAAACGTTCATGTCCCAGTGCCTTCTCGAAGAAACTTTTGAAATTCATCCTATTACCATCATCATACAACGCTGCATCTGCAGTAAATAAGCTGAACCACGCTTTACTATCTGCTGTTTGCAGTGCGTCGATCGCCTTTTTAACCGTTGCATTGGTAAGTTTATCATTGTTCATTTTATCGTATTTACTTTGTCCTTTAGCTGTCAATGCGCATATCATTATTGCCATTGCATAAATGATAGTCTTCATTTTAGTTGGTTTTAGCTAGTGGGTGCTGAAGAAAAATTGCAGCAAGGTTCATCAGAAGGAAGGGCAGTTCTATGGCAGCTCCTTTGAGATCTTTTAAAGATAACTGCAAACATAAGATCAGTAAAATAGCCGCGGCCATGAGGAAGTTTCCCGCTATAAAAGTTCTGGGGAATAAGATCAGCATAGCACTTAACAACGTCACAATTCCATTGATCAATACAGCCTGTCTGTTGAAGTGAAAGCGGCCCAGCATCTGTGCCATTTCCGGTTTACCGGAGATCATGGCCCATCCCTGCTTTATACCCATAAACACTATTACCACGACTAACGCTGTACTTATTATTTTGACGAACATAGCGGCTATTTTTTGAATTAAATGGCTGGCGAAGTCTTAGTTGGTAGCTCCACCGTTAACCAGGAGGTGCTGACCGGAAACGAATGAAGACAGATCGCTTGCAAAGAATTCTGCAATGTTGGCTACGTCTTCTACTTCAGCCAGCCTACCCATTGGACAGCTGTCCAGCAATTGTTTTCTCAGTTCAGGATATGCTTCAGGATCCACGAAGATACCGGAATGATCTACTGCGAAAGGAATAATGGAGTTCACAGTAACACCTCTGTAACCGATCTCTTTTGACAGGATGTCTACCAAATAACGTGGAGTGGTCTTGCTACCACCATATACAGCCATACCTTTCACCGGGAAAGAAGTTGTGCTGGAAGCGATGTAAAGGATACGTCCGTTATCTTCTACATGTTTAGCAGCCTGCTGCATGGTGAAGTAAGCACCTTTGGTATTAATAGAAAAAAGACGGTCAAACTGTTCTTCTGTAAATTCCAACACCGGGGTTTCTACCATTTCTATACCTGCATTAGCCACTACGATATCAATCTTTCCGAAAGCTGCTTTTGCTTCTTCAAACAGACGTTCGATCTCTTTTACCTTACTTACGTCTGCCTGTACTGCGATCACATTAGCGCCCATTGCTTTGATGTTGCTTACAACTTCTTCTGCGGATGCTTTATCCCTTGAATAGTTAATTACGATGTCTGCGCCCATTGCTGCATAACGTTCTGCGATTGCTTTACCTAAACCTCTGGCTGATCCTGTGATTACTGCTACTTTATTCTTTAAGTTATTCATGATTGACACTTTATTTATTTGTTATGTTTATTGTTCACTGTTCTTATTAGATATTGTTATTGTCGATTAGGCCATACCACCATTTACGCCTATATTCTGTCCGGTCACCCATTTAGCGGCGTCGCTTGCCAGGAATGAAACCACTTCTGCAATTTCCTCTGGTTCACCGAGGCGGCCGAAAGACGCCATCGCTGCCAGGCGATCTATCACTTCCTGTGGTTTTCCTTTTATAAACAGATCGGTGTTTGTCGGGCCAGGAGAAACAGAGTTCACATTGATACCTCTGGCGCCCATTTCTTTGGAGAATACACGGGTTAATTGTTCTACGGCTGATTTTGTAGCCACGTAAGTTGCATAAGTAGGCACCATCACGCGGTTCACAGTAGTGGAAAAGTTGATGATAGTTCCTTTATCGGCCAGCTTCGTAGAAGCCTCACGGAGAGTATTAAACGTACCTCTTACATTAATATCGAACTGACGTTGAAAGTCTTCATCAGTAGTATCTTTGATCGTTTTCAGGATCATGATACCGGCATTGTTGATCAGTACGTCGATCCTGCCATAATGTGCAATAGCTGCATCAAACAGGTTTCTCACATCATCGCTCTTGCTTACATCCGCCTGGATGGCGATCGCGTCTCCACCTTTTGCTTTCAGTTCAGCTACAACTCCATCTGCAGCCTCTTTGCCGCCCGCGTAGTTGATGATCACCTTTGCTCCTTCTGATGAAATTTTACGGGCAATTGCAGCGCCGATCCCTCTTGATGCGCCTGTTACTAAGATTACTTTGTTTGTTAGCGTGTTCATGTTTCGTTGTTTTTGTTTGTCGTTGTTGACATAACAAAGATGGAACATAAACACGCCCTAAAATTGCAAGAATTACACTATTAGTTGTAAATATCTAAGATACTCCTGTTCCGAGCTGTTTTCTGTATAGAACCGGTGTGGTGTCTGTATATTTTTTAAAATAGTTACTGAAATGCGCAGACTCCGCAAACCCCAGCTGGTCAGCGATCTGCTTGATGGGAGTGGCAGAATTCTGTAATAAAGACTTTGCTTCGGTAATCGTTTTATCAATGATCCAGGTACTAACAGATTTGCCGGTTTTTGCCTTTATCACGTTATTAAGATAGTTAGGATGCAGGTTCTGTTCATTGGCGTAATCCTGGGAACGGAAAACGCGTTTCGCTTTGCCAGTGCTTAATTCACGATAGTGTTTTTCAAGGGTCCTTTTAAAGTTCTTAACGATCTGGGAGCTTCTGTTTCCCTCGTAGATCGGGTTGTAATCTTCCCAGAAGTATTCTTTGATCTTTAGTAATAATACTACGAACAGGTTCCCTATCATTTTATTCTTATAGGGAGAGTTTGAAAAATACTCTTTATATATCTGCAGGTACAGCGGCTCGAATTCGGCAAATACTTCCGGTTCCAGTACCCGTGCAGGCACTGTTTCTGCCAGCAGGAATGGGAATTCCTCAAATATATTAGCGTGGACATTCTCCTTCAGAAAAGACTCGCTCATCGTTACCAGGTACACTTCCTTTAAACAAAGCCATTCGAAAGACTTATAGTGTCCAGGGTTAGTAAAATAGATCGTCCGGGGGCGCGTGCAGAACTCCAGATCATCTGTTGTATATCTTCCCTCCCCATCTTTCACAAACAGAAAAGAGTAAAAATTAGCCCTGTATACGGGGGATTTATAAGGTATTTCCTCCCCGTGAATGTCCTTCAGCTTATGGATCGTAAAGTCATTTTTAGGGTCAATAAGGTCCACCGGTAATCCCAGGTATTCATAATTCTCGATCAGACTGTTAAAAACGAGCGGCTTTTCTGTTTGTTTTTGCTTCGTCATGGTATGGAGGAGATTAGATCGGGCTAAAGTTACAAAGGTTTGCGCTCCGTTGTAACACTTAGCCCGAAATCATCATAGCACCTCCATTGTGCCGGCAGCCAGCTCCAGGACCTCGATCTGAGGATGGACTTCCAGCCCGCTTTCATCCCGTCGTTGCTGGAATGTCCTAAAGGAAAGCGTATTGAGTGTGGCAGCCTGCACCTGTTCATTTTTATAATGGGACAGATGAATGAATGTATTGCCTGTGTTGTAGACGTTATATTGGAAGTCGGCCGGCAGTTGGCGGAAGTCTTCCATAAAAGTCCGGATGTTCGCCAGGTTCTGGTCCTTAAAGCCCGATTTTACCGTGTAAGTTACTTTTACTGTTATCATGTTTTATATCACTTTATATATAGACAGTTGAGCCGGGGAAAACGTGACAACAGACCACATACATATTCTAATATTTATTACTATCTTGGCAAAAATGCCATATCAACAATCGTAAACGGGCAATCAACATTTTAATATCAATCAATTAACGTTCGGGAGAAATTACCTATCTATGAAAAAACTGTTCACTATCATTGTGACTTCGGTCGCACTCTATTCCTGTAGTTCTACAAATCTGGTCTACATCAGTGTTCAACAACCGGCGCCGGTGACGATATCTCCTGGCATCAAAAACGTGGGGATCGTTAACAGAAGCAGCGTTGCTGACAAAAACAAGGCACTGGACATCATTGACAAAGTACTGACCGTAGAAGGCGATAGCCTCGATAGACAGGCCTCTCAGGCAGGCGTTATTGGTCTTGCTGATGAACTGATCAAAAACAACCGGTTCAATAATGTTACGGCTTTCAATAGTATTGACCTGCGAACAAACGTTCCGGGCCAATTCCCCGCTCCATTAACCTGGGATGTGGTCGAAAAGATCTGCCGGGAAAAACGTGTAGACGCATTGTTTTCCCTTGAATTATTTGATACCGATTCTAAAGTCAGCTATGCTGCCGTTCCGGTATCATTGAAAACGCCGCTGGGTAATATCCCTGGCATTGAGCACCACGCCAATATGCTTACAACGGTAAAAACAGGCTGGAGGATCTATGATCCGGCAGAGAAGGTAATATTGGACGAATACCCCATTACCAAAGACGTTACATTCACCGGAAAGGGTATCAATCCGGTAGCTGCCGCAGGTGCGATTATCAACCGAAAAGAAGCCATACTCGATGTAAGCAGGAAAACCGGCCAGGATTATGCATTCAGATTAATCCCTTATTGGATCAGGGTGACCCGCGACTATTATGTGAAAGGAACGGATAATTTCAGTACTGCTAAACGTAAGGCACAAACGGGCAACTGGAATGGGGCGGCAGAATTATGGAAGAAGGAAACCACTTCCTCCAGCAGCAAAATTGCCGGCAGGGCATGTTATAACATGGCTATCATCTGTGAAATAAACGGTGAGTTGGATAAGGCTATTGAGTGGGCACAGAAGGCTTATGAAAACTATAACAATAAACTGGCGCTACGATACGTTAACATCCTTAAAAACAGGAAAGAAAATAACAGTGTGCTGAAATATCAACAGCAAAGTTAAAATCACAGACCTATGGGAATTCTACTTCCCATAGGTCTGCCTTTTTTACTACAATGCTTCTCCGTTAATATCCGTCGTCAACACATCGCTCATATAATCGAAAAACGGGCGCATGTTCCTAAATGTCTGATTCGCTTCTTTAAGGAAGTCACCGCTCAGCACCAATTCATCCGGGAAATCCCTCCTGAGTAAAAATTGTTTGTAACGTAACAGGTCGATCGCCTCATGATCAGCCTCAAAACCTTTAGGAGCTGTCTTTAGCTGTTCACCTTTCAGTTCGCCGAATGTCGCAACAAAGGACTTCGCTTTCAGTATCTTTCTCAGCGGTTCAGCGTCAAATGCAATATCCTCCCTGACCCGCTTGAGGTCTTCTGTACTGGGAGCCCAGAAACCACCCGCAATAAAACTATTCCCCGGTTCAATATGGAAATAATATCCTCCCCTGCGACGTTTGGTAGCGCGTTTGAAGCTTCCGCTCCAATGCGTCTTATAAGGGGTTTTATCGTTCGAGAAGCGGGTATCTCTGTAAATACGGAACAAGCTTTTTTTACCGGACAGTGTTTCTATTTCGTCATGTGTATTAAGCGCCTGAAGTAACGCCTCTGCAAAATTCTCTACAACAGCTAACTCCGCCAGGTAGGTATCCTTGTGTGCGTTAAACCATTCCCTGTTATTGTTCTTTCCAAGTTTGTTCAAAAAATCAAAGCCTGATGAAAGTGATAATGCCTGCTTCGCCATAATATCCGGTTTAAATAACCCGGCAAAGATACTACATAACAGCTATACGGCCCCGTCGCAGATGAGAGCAAATGGCTAACTACCGGAAAAGCAAAAGAGCCCCTGGTTCGGAGTCTCTTTGCAGCGCTATAAACGGATGTCATTTACTTTATAAAATGGTGTATTAACCAATCGATAATTTCTTTGATCTTCTCGTCTATCAACTCTTTAACCGGATTAAAAGGCGTGCCATCGAAGAACCTCGGAATTGTTCCGGGGCCAGTGGGGCTTTTATGTTCCACATCGATAGATTCACGCCATCTCTCCGCATGCGTCCTCCATTCCTCAGTATTCACCAATCCGGGCTCTTTGAACCAGACGTTCCATGACAACAGATTGCCTGTCTGCAACATATTGCCGGAACTGAGGTTGAAAAGTTCCATTACCAGCCTGTTAAAGTCATCGACAATGCCATTATTAGTCTTTTGGATAGGCCCGATCTGCACTTCCACATTCCCAATACCCCATGCTTCCGGATGTTTGGCAAATTCAGGGCTCTTAAACAATGTGGATTCTCCTCTTCTTACCGGGAAGATAGGTTGATCCGGGTTTTGATACTCATGCGTGGTAACCCTGATAGCATTTGCCTTGCTCGAAGGAAAAGGCAAACCGTTCTTGTTGAAGAAAGCCCAGATTATTTTACCTAAGGTGCTTTCGTTCGCAGTAGGGCTAAACCAGATCTTACCTTCAACGGTCATATCGGCAGCAAGATTATACACTCTGTTTGGCTCGTCCACCCATCCTCTTTGTCCTGTAACAGTAACCTCTACATTCAGCGTACCAATCTCAGGGATATAGGTACCCTGCTGTGGACAGATGATAGAATATACCCTTCCGAAATCGTCATATCCTATCCTTGAAATGTAAGGTGAGAACATCACAAAACAACGCTTTGGATCGGGTTTCCCCATTTCGGTTTCCCAGCTGAATTCTGGCCATTCCACTCCCTGCTGCCGCTTTAGCAGATCAATGTTATCCATGTTATCTAACATAGGTAACGATGAAAGATTCGGATCTGGATAAGCAAATTCGGGATTTGATTGAGCGAATCCACCGATCCATCCCGGTGGAACCTGAACGTCTAACGACGACTGTTGAGGGATCATGATTACTTCTTTTTTTTGTTATTGATTGAGGTTTATCTTTTATATGACGAGTTGTGGAGCGGATATGCTAAACTATTACAAATAAGCCCCTTAATTGTTGAGAATTATCTTCATTTATAACAGGCTTTAATACGATCACGATTAAGGAGCTATTGGGGCAGCCATGTCGAAACACCAGATCATCATAAATAAAAAATCGAAGCCGCACCTGGATGCAGCTTCGATTAACTCATTGTCCTTTACCAGCCATTAAGAGTGAACGGATCATCAGATCTCATTCGCCCATGCCTTTGTCTGATTTTCCTTGAGCATATCCTCTACGAACTGAGGCACAACGTTCCTGAATTTGCCAGTATCCGCAGGCACTATTTGTATCATGGCGTCGATCATTTCTGTCGGGTCCAATCTACCTTGTGGTGTACCC
Organism: Chitinophaga sp. S165; assembly: GCF_003182155.1. Taxonomy (GTDB): domain Bacteria; phylum Bacteroidota; class Bacteroidia; order Chitinophagales; family Chitinophagaceae; genus Chitinophaga. Next base: position 1,390,258 of record NZ_QGTG01000002.1, on the reverse strand, counting down.
AGCATGCTGTCAAAAATAGCTTTCATATCAGCCCTTCTGGTAACATTATGGTTGTCGTCGAGCCAGCGGAAAGGATTATCCGCCATTGTTTCATTATAACCGGTCAGATAAGCGCCAGGATTGATGGTCTGCACCTTAATATTGTAAACACGTAATTCGTCGTGGAGCGCTTCAGCAATAGCCTCCAGTGCATGTTTAGTTGCTACATATATTCCATAACCGGGAGGTGTGAACAGTCCTCCCATAGAAGAAGTGAATATGATCTTACCAGGTCTCTTTTCATCGATGAATTTACGTACGAAGCGTTGTGTCAGGTCCAACGCTGCAAATACGTTCGTTTCAAAGTTTTTCCTCACCAGGTCAATAGGGATCTCGAATGTCGGACCAGCTTCCCCGATACCTGCATTATTCAACAAAATGTCAATGTCCCAGGTAAGCGCGAATTTAACATCATATGCATCCAGGATATCGAGCCTTTCTACCCGGAGATTGTCTTGTAGCCCCAGCTCTTCAACTTTTCTGCGAAGTGCTGTTACCTGCGGAGAGATCTGTACGCCGGCAATTACTTTGTGACCAAGTTTTGCCAATCCAATAGCGGTGCCCTCACCAAAACCGGAGCCCGCGCCGGTGATCAGAATTCTTTTTTTGTCTGTCATTGTCTTTTATTTTTGGGATGATAGAATGATGTTTATAGCGCCGCTGCTTGGGAAGCGATTAAAAAGTCCTGTGGAACAGCTCCTCCGGACACACCAATGAATCCAATTATTTCTCCTGCGCTTCTGATAGGCAATCCTCCTGCAAACCCAACCAGTCCACCATTTGTATTTGTGATACCATAAGCGCCAGCTTCCGGCTTCAGGTATTCACCCACCTGTTCACTGTTAATACCAAACAACATGGAAGTTTTGGCTTTCCCTATCGCTATATCAAGTGAGCCGATAGGAGCACCATCCATCCGTTCCAGTGCTTTTAGATGTCCGCCGGTATCGAGAATAGCAATGTTTACAGGGACCTTTATTTCGTTGGCTTTACTGCGCGCAAGCCCGATGGCCGCACTGGCCTGCTGGGAATTGATGTTCATAGCGGATGCATTTTTTTCTTTGTTAAAGTTCTTCAAAGACAATAGCACAGCTGCTACACTTTTCACACTTAGAGCTGCACTTTTCAAAGCATCCTCGCTTGATAAAGTGGTGATATCGCGATATTTCACAATTATCATTTCAATTGTTGAAATATGAACAATCCACAATCCCGGGCTCTTCACAAACAAATAAATACCAATGATTTACACACTGGTACAATATTGCTATGGCTATTACTGCACCTAAGACATTGTTTTCAGTAATCCATTAATCCCTTTTTCATGCAACAAATCATACCATTATTTAAGACAGCAAGGCAACTGTACAGTTCACTTAATACCGAGATCCATCCTGCGCACCTGGCAGATGATTGCTGCATTTACGACCTGGCCGACCTTAATTGTAAAGACGCCATTGTTTCCCCCATCCATCGCACCGGGTTTTATTCTTTTCTCTTCGTGAAAAATGCGTTGGGTAGATACCAGGTGAATCAATATGCCACCACCTTGCGGCCCTGCTCCATTTGTTTAGGCAATCCCGGAGACATCATCCACTTTAACTTTAAAGAAGTAAAGGAACTGCACCTGCTTACGGCGAACGAAACTTTCATAAAAGAAAACATGCATATATCCATCATGCAGGAGTTCCCTTTTCTTCAGGCAGATGCAGCATTACCGGTCATCCTGAACAAAGAAGATTTCGCCGATCTGGAACAGGTCTATCAGCAGGTAAAAACAATGCAAGGCTCACATTCACCATTACGTAAAAAGAAGATCGGATGTCTGTTACTCCTGATCCTTTTGAAGATAAAAGAAAAACTTTCCCACAAGCCAGACGTCAGCCAGGGACGGCAAACAGATATTCTCAGAAGTTTTAAACAAATGCTGCAACAACATTATCTTGATCTCTATAATGGTCAGATCAACAGACCATATACAGCACGAGAATATGCAGTCGCACTGGGGCTGCATCCCAATTATCTGAACCATGTGATCAGGAAGCAAACCGGTAAACCACTTAGCAAATGGATCATTGACAAAACGATACTGGAGTCAAAATTCCTGCTGGATCATTCATGTCTGTCCATAAAGGAGATCGCATATAGGCTGGGATTTGCGGAGGCAAGTTATTTTAGCCGTTATTTTAAAAAGTATGCACGGATGACGGCTGTAGAATACAGGCGAAAATCCGGTATCAATAATGCAGTACCCGATCAGATAAATATTCAAACAAAGGCACAAACCCTGACCATATGAAAGGTGCCTTACCTTCAATCCTCTTCTTGTTCCTCTCGATAGCTAATGCATATACGCTCCGGGCACAGTCGGACAGAGGTGATGTTGCCGCCTGGTTATTACCAGGTGTATCATGGCAGCCCTCTTCTAAATTCAGGTTGCTCGGCCAACCAGGCTACAACAGTTATTACAGGGCAGGTCTCGGTTATATACAGGGGTTTATAACAATACATAAAAACATCGTATTAAATCCGGGGTATATGTACTACATCCGTAAAACTGATAAAGGAGCACATCAGCATAGCCACTTCCTTATGAACGCAGTAACTCCACAAATACAATTCGGCAGCTTCCTGCTGGACAACAGAAATATGCTATGGATCAGGACCGGTACTGATATTGAGCCTTTGTATTATTATCGCAACCGGTTCAGGCTTGTCAAGTCATTCCATCTTGCGGACAGGGAAGCTAAATTATATGGATACAATGAGGCCTTTCGCTTATTAAACAATGGCACCTGGACACGAAACAGGTTCGCTGCGGGAACCAGCTACGATATTCTTCCCCATGCAAATGTAGATGTCACGTATATCCGGCAATGGGACCGTACAGGCGGATGGCTGCATTTGTTTTTTATTATGGCGACGTGGCGACTTCCGTCAGGGAAATGAAATTGAAATTAAAGTGGACTCACACCTGGATTGTATTTCGTTGTTATACAGAATGGCATTAAGGTATTCAAAGAGAAAATAATCAAACAATAATTTTTGCAGGAAAGCCTCCTACTCTCTTGTTTCAATCCTTCTAAAAGCCTTCAGGTCGAAAGACTTGACTGCTTTAATTCCAAAAGCTTCAGTTGTTCTTTTGTGATAGGATATACTTATCAATAATATAAATCGTAATGGGCCTCAACTGCCGGTTAAAAGCCACTGGATGGGTTCCGCCAGAGGTATAATATTCTATTCCCCCCCCAATTTTCAAATACCAAACCTTTCCTATAGCCTCATAGGAGATGGTATCAGGCCTCATTATCCTCCTGAATTTTTTCAACTTCATTGTATCTAATGCTATTATCATCGAATTAGGTATTTTCTGATCACATTTTACGGGTTCGTAATGATCTTCAAGCCAATACATGCAGCCCTGGGGAACCAACTCCCGATTTTTCTCTTTCCACCACCACATGCTACCCGTTCCTAACGCCAGCGATAATATAACCGCAGCTACGAGTCTCTTCGCAGCTCTTCCCTTTTTCTCTTTTTCATCACTAATTCCTATTGTTTTAACATCCGCGCTCTCCTTCTCCATTGCCCCATCAATACGGGCTAGATTTACTAGAATTTCAGGAATTCTCGGATTTCTGGCTGGTTGATCACTTCCAGTTGCAACCTCATTGACCTGGGGGGCAGATATTAGTACTTGGTCTTCTGTTGCCGAGTTGTCCTTATTTAACGTTACGTCTTCTTCTATATCGACGTCTCCGGAATATTCCTTTCCCATTTCCCAGGGCCTGCCAGAAAAGCCAATCAACCAGGCCAAGAGCTCAATATTCTTCACCTCTGTCTTCTCAGATTTCCCCTTCAGATAATTTACCAATGGCCTGAATTTATCCGTCTCACATCGCTGAATGATTGCATAATAGCTTCTTGACTCATTCAAATCCCCACAGAAATCCCTAATGATCTTTTCATCTCTCCTATTTACCTCTTTTGTGCATTTTTTCACACATTCATCTTTAAGATTCGCGGGTGTAAGGTGCATCAGGCCGTGAGGTAGCGTATTGTCTGCCTTATTTCGTTCATACGCCTGCATGACCAGCCGCTGATAGTCAGCAAAAAGTGTCGCCATAAATGAAATTATAGAACTGAATAATCGGAATTGACCCCACATTCCCGGAATTACACAAGGAATAACAGGAAATACCGGAATTAACGGAACCAACTACAAATCAACCACTTACATCAATTTATCTTTGTTCTGCAATCGGGTAATGCCTCCTTTGCTAAGAGGCACGCTGTACAGAACCGATTCACCTCCGGGCAAAAGAAGCGGAAGCCGGTAACCGGCTTGGGAAGCGATAATCAGCTTCCGTGACCTACGCCCACACTTCCCTAAAAAAAGCAAGAAGCGCTTCTTCACTGACTCAAAACTCCGCTGCCGGCTGCCCGGCAACCGGCAGCTCATTGCTAAATCTTCAAAAACTAAAACAATGTTCAATATTATATTAGCTTTTTTCCTGTCATTCTTGAGCCCAAACCATTCTAATAATGGTAATAACAACAACAACGAACAGATTACTACTTTCGGAGATCCTGGTGGGGAGACCGGTGGCGAGACCGGAACAATTCCTCCAAGAAAGCCGTAACATATAATCTTAGTGAGGCAAAACTCTTTTTGCCTCACTTTTTTAGGACACCCGTCAATTATAATTCCTTACAATCGAGGAATTTGATACTTTTAAGAGAAATAATCCTCTGTGCGTCCCTCAAACATCATCCTGCTCATATTGCTCGGTGTTTTTTCAGCCTGTATATCCAACCGAGAGCCCTCGCAACCGATTACTGCACCCACACTGGTCAAAGGGGAATCATTTTTTAATAAAAATAACGACTCTGCCTTTTATTATTTTAACCTTGTCGCAACAGGACCTGCAGACAGTTTAGAAATTGCAATGGCCTACACTTATATGGGAATCATCCAGGCATATGAGGGAGACCATTATGGGGGGCAGGAAAGCCTGTTGAAATCCCTTACTTATCTCGATGAACACAAAAAACAAGACCAGGAGTGCTTTAGCTCAAACTACCATGAGCTGGGCAATATTTGCCTTAATCTCAAAAACTATGAAGCAGCTATCGATTACTATAGTAAAGCATTAAAATATATAAAGGACCCCGACAATGAGGCAATTGCCTTAAATAGTATAGCCCTTACTTACCAGAAGAAAGGTGACTATGATCAGGCTATCGATCTATATAAATCCTTGCTGGTCCAAAGTAAGGACAAGAAAAAAGAATATGCCCGGGTACTTTCTAACTATGCAAGAACTAAATGGATGAAAGATTCCGGTTATCCCGCCGGACCAGAGCTGCAATACGCATTGAAAATCCGCAAGGATTCAAACGATATCAGAGGCCTCAACGCCAGCTACGCACATCTATCGGACTATTATTCAGCATCCATACCAGATTCGGCGCTTTACTATGCCAGGAAAAGATATGAAATGGCCAGGGAAATGAATAGCCCGGACGACGAAGTGGAAGCACTTTCAAAACTTATTACACTTAGCCCTACTAACCTGCTGAAACCATATTTTATCCATTACCAATACCTGACAGATAGTATCCAAACAGCAAAGAACGCAGCAAAGAACCAATTCGCATTGATCCGGTACGAGGCTGCCAAAAACAAGGCCGATAACCTTCAACTCCAAAAGGATAACGCACAAAAGAGAACACAGTTGGTTATACAAAGGTTCATATTGGCGTTAATCATCCTACTCTTCATTATCATCGGACTTGTTGTAATCCGTCGATACCGCAGGCGCCGCCAACAGATAGAACTTGCATCCCGGCAGGCGATACAGGCACATCAACTTAAAACCTCCCAGAAAGTGCATGACGTAGTAGCAAATGGACTGTACCGCATTATGACAGACCTTGAGCATAGACCTACTGTAGACAAGGAAGAATTGATAGATAAGATCGAGGCATTGTACGAGCGATCCCGCGACATCTCTTACGAAACCCCTACAGTCGCTACGGTTCCTTTCCATGTTAAAATTGACGATCTGTTAGCGTCCTTTGGATCCGAACATGTCAAGGTCCTGATCTTCGGCAATAGCCCTGCGCTATGGAGTCAGACTAATTCGAAGATCCAAGAGGAAGTTGAACATATTCTTCAGGAATTGATGATCAATATGAAAAAGCATAGCCAGGCTCATTCCGTGATGCTAAAGTTCAACTATCAAAACGATCAGGTTCAAATTCTCTATACCGATGATGGCATCGGTCTTTCTCCGCAAGTTAAGTATGGGAACGGATTGCAGAATACGGAAAACCGTATTAAAAGAATCGGTGGGGAATATACCTTTGAACATCCTGCTAAAGGATTTAAAATTCACATTTCCTTCCCAATAGCTCATTCCTCATGATTACAAAGGTACTTATTGCCGAAGATCACGAAAGCACCAATATTTCAGTCCAGAAAACGCTGGAAGAACTGGCTATTATCAATACAGCATATGTCTATTATTGCGATGACGCTTTGAACAGGATAGCACAAGCGGTTAGCGCTGGTAGTTCCTTCGATCTCCTTATTACAGATTTATTCTTCGAACCGGATAGCAATAAACAGACCCTATCTGGAGGCATAGATCTGATTGCCGCTGCCAGGATAGTACAACCCGACTTAAAGGTCCTGGTCTTCTCTGCAGAAAACAGGCCCGCTACTATTGACCAACTTTGCCACAACTATGATATCGACGGCTTCGTACGCAAAGCCCGGAACGATGCACGGGAACTTAAAGAGGCCATTAATGAAATAGCGCAACATCGGCGTTACTTCCCACGTCATATCAGACAGTTGATCGAAAAAAAGAATGCTTACTCATTTTCTGATTTTGACATTACGATCATAACGCTGCTCGCACAGGGAATACTACAAAAAGACATACCTGCACACCTTCAATATAAAGGGATAAAGCCATCTGGCTTAAGTAGCGTAGAAAAAAGGCTTAACCAGATGAAAGACATGCTCGGCTTCACCAAGAACGAGCAGCTAGTAGCTTACTGCAAGGATTTAGGCGCTATATAAGCATCTTTAAAGTTTCTACACAAAACAGTAAATTACGGTTTCCCATAAAAAAAGGATTTTAATGAAAGATACCTTTGTTTCATAAATCAAAAATACCAAAATGAAACAAAAGTATTATGTAAACGACAACGCACAGCCCAATGGCGATCATGAAGTGCACGTCCCTACCTGTCACAAATTTCCTGAAATATATAACAGGACTTATTTGGGAGAATTTGAAACTTGTCAGGAAGCCATTCGGGAAGCGAAAAATCGGCACCCCAAAGCGAACGGTTGTATTCATTGCTGTACCCCCTGTCATACAAGCTAAACGGTAATGGCCGCTCTTTTGTAACTCCCATGTTTTCTTAACTGATCGAGCCATGAAGCTGTTATATGTCTGGCTACTTACAAGCTATGTTAACTGCACCCAGATAACGGTTTATATATGCGATAGTAAATACGCTGCAAGGTATCATTATAAACCGAATTGCCGTGGACTAAGCAGTTGCAAGCATGCAATTGTCAGCATCCCAATTGAGAAAGCTATGGCCACCAAAACCCTTTGTAAGTGGGAGCAGTGAATTGGCTGCGATCGGAACTTTATTTCAATACACTCCAACCGTTGGTATCATGATGACTCCAAACAATGCACCGTACAAATATCTCCTGTTTAAGGGAGATCGATCTTATCGCAGATATGTTCAGAAAGATGTTCTTGCTAAATTCCGCCCAGCGAAAACTAAAGATCATGCCTCCTTGAATGTTAACCATCATGGCAGTTATGGAGCACTTTTATTTCACCCAAACTGGAAGGCGAAACGAAAGGAAATACTGATACGTGATATGTATCGCTGTGTACATTGCCGTAGCGACAAAGACCTACAGGTGCATCACCGGCAATACCACTTCGTGGTAAGTGAGCAGAAATTCCGGTTCCCCTGGGAATACCCCAATCATTTACTCATCACACTTTGTGAATCCTGTCATAACAAAGGACACAATAGATACAAAGTTCCGACTATCACTATTTAACTAAATATGTATGAGCTTCTTTGATATTTTCACCCGGCAGCAACCAAATAGGCATACCCACACATTGACAGTTGAAAACAACATGACCGATATTCCAGAAAATACTTTTATTGAGAAAGAGGCACCAGAAAAAGAACAGCCTGAAGAAAAAGTGGCGATGCCGCTTACCGGTGGAATACATATTTTATACGATTTTCTCGATAAGAATTATGAATCCAAAGGATATAATGATGCATTGATAAATCCCGACACCACCCATCTGGACCAAAATGTGATTGCATTGAAAAATGATCTGGAAAGATCTATTCGGAAGGTAAAAACCTTTTACGAAGACTTCATCCGGCAAATCAATTTTCATATCACCAGTAGAAGCAGAAGTGGAATGATAGACACTGTGGAAGAGCTTACCGTAAAAAAGGAAATTGCAGAGAGCCATATTATACAAGTTAAAGAGATCGAAGAGCAAGCAAAGCTTAACGAGGGTGTCGGGCATGGTATCGTAATCAGCTATTCCCGAGGATTCAGGAATGGTCTTGCAGCAATTTCCAGTCACATCATTCTGAACAAGAACTTCTAAACTCCAGTGTCATGAAACATCTATGGGTCCGTTTCGGTTGCTTCCTGACCGGATATAACTACAACATCTTGCGGAACTGCAGCGAAGCTGCGTTTAAGTCTGTGAAAAAATATACCGCAGCAATGCTGATCGTTTGTATACTGTGGTTCTTTATTGGCTTTACCTTTGCGCTTCGTTATCTGTCGCTCGGCCTACCAGGCTGCATGCTGGCAGGACTTCTTTCTACAATCATCATTGTACAGGTTGAGAAGCAGATTATCTTATCTATAAATCCAAACCGACTGTTACTAATATTCAGGGCATGCCTGGCTTTCATGATGTCAATTCTGGGTGCCGTGATCATCGATCAGATATTGTTCGAAAAAGATATTAAGATCGAGAAGATATCCTACGTCTCGGAAAAAGTAGACAAGATCTTACCCTCGAAAACTGAAGAATTAAGAAGGCAAATTGCCGCATTGGATACGACGATTAAGAAAAAGGAACTGGAGAAAGAGTATTATGTGGAAGATATCAGTAAACACCCCACAACAATTGGAACTACAAGCCAAATAGCAATAAAACGGGTTCCCGTACAAACAACAACGTCTTCGGGCAGGGATACGACTATTTTTAAAACGGCGAATGAAACTACTACTACAACTGTATTGGTACCCAACCCCAAAATAGCCTTGCTGACACCGCTTGACTCTACTATTAACGTAATGCGGCAGCAAAGAGCCCAAAAAGAAAATGAACTGCTCCACATGAAGCCCGCTCTTGAAAAAGAAATGAAAGCGAATACAGGATTTCTGGATGAATTAACGATCATGACGCGGATGTTATTAGCATCTCACGTTGCATTGGCCTTCTGGTTACTGTGGATCTTGTTCTTCCTTTTTATAGAAATGCTGGTACTATTCAGTAAAATGGGCGACAAGTCCAATGATTACGAAAAGGTAGTAATGCACCACATGAACTTACAGATGCGCCGACTCGAGGCTCTCGGAAAAGGATTTGAGTGATAAAGATTTCTCACAACATTAATACATAAAAAACTCCCATGGATTTTAAAGACGAGATCAAGCTCTTCGGCGACAAAGTCGAAAAGCTTAAAAACCAGATCCATACTGAAGAAGCAACCAAGAATGCTTTTATTATGCCCTTTATTAAAGTACTGGGTTACGATGTATTTGATCCATTTGAAGTAATGCCGGAATTCATAGCAGATATCGGGATCAAGAAGGGAGAAAAGGTCGATTATGCTATTCTGAAAGAAGGTAAGCCTTCCATACTAATAGAATGTAAGCATTGGGGCGAGAACCTGGATCCACACAACTCCCAGCTGTTCCGGTATTTTCATACCACAACGGCTAAATTCGGTCTGTTGTCCAATGGAATAATTTACCGCTTTTATACAGATCTTATTGAGCAGAATAAGATGGACGAAAAGCCATTCTTTGAATTTAATGTTACGGATATAAAAGATACCCAGATCGAAGAATTAAAGAAATTCCATAAATCGTATTTCGACATTGAAAACATTCAAACCACCGCGAGCGAGCTAAAATACATGAATGAGCTCAAAACACTGATAAATGTCGAGTTTCAGAACCCTTCCGACGGCTTGGTTAAGCTCTTTGCCAAACAAATATATAGGGGGATGTTAACTTCTAAAGTTACTGAGCAGTTCAATGCTCTTACTAAGAAGTCAATACAACAATACATCAATGACCTGATAACCGAAAGGCTTAAATCTGCATTAAAACAGGAAAATGATGTCAAAGAATCTGATATGGAAAAGGAGTTAACAACAAGTATCGAAGAAAAGGCTTCAATTATTGAAACTACCGAAGAGGAAAAGGAAGGCTATATGATTGTAAAAACAATTCTTCGCCAAAAGATAAAACCCGCCAGAATAACATATCGGGATGCACAATCCTATTTCGCCATCCTGCTGGATGACAATAATCGAAAGACAATATGTAGATTATATTTTAACAGTTCAAGAAAATATATTGGCACTTTTGATGAGCAAAAAAAAGAAACAAGAACAGAGATTTTAATTATTGATGACCTCTTCAAATTTGAGGAGATACTTCATAAGACTGTCGATTGGTATGATTCAGAAAAAGTTCAAGCGAACTAATCATAACATTCGGACGAAAATAGAATATTCGATCCCTAGTCCCATCAAAATCGTTCAATATGAGTTGGTCATATAAAAAATCCATCGGTATCACCCCATTCAAAATAAACTTTTCAAAAAGCGGTATCAGTTATTCAGTTGGAGTAAAGGGAGCTCGCGTTAATACCGGCCCGAAAGGGACATATGTTAATTTAAGTGCCCATGGCATCAGCTACAGGCAAAAACTATCCGGTACCGTTACACCTTCGCATCAAACACAATCTATTGGGTTAGTCAACGATATTGCATCTGCCAATATTGATCAATTAACAGACACCGATTCCAAAGTATTCATTACTGAATTGAATCATAAAAGCAGCAAATTGTCCTATGTCGGGCTGTTGGGTATTTTGCCTTTATGTGCTGTCCTGTTTATCCTTATATCAATTTCAGATAATCCCTACCTGGGATATCAGCTTGTAATCAGTATATCCTGTTTCATACCTCTTATTCTTTGGTTGAAAAAGGTGGATAGGAAACGATTTGAGATGGAACTCAATTATGACATGGATGATAAGTACAAACAAGTTTACCAGCAATTCAACACTTGCTTTGAAGCATTCTTGAAGTCCTCAAGAGTTTGGCAATATCTGAATAGCCAACACACAAATGATCTTAAGCGAAACGCAGGCGCTGGCAAGTTGATAAAGAGAGTTGGTGTACGGGGTGTGTCAAAGAACAAATTGCCGATCCCTTATTTAATTACCAATGTAGCCATTCCCTGTATCTCGCTCAAGAATATGGACCTGTTCTTTTTGCCCGAACGCCTGTTGATCAAACGTGGAAATACCTTTGCTGCCGTATTCTACAAGAACATTAACATTGAGCATTATACTGCCAGGTTTATTGAATCAGACTCCCTGCCCAGGGATGCTGAAGTAGTAGGCCATACATGGCAATATGTAAATAAAAAGGGGGGACCGGACAAGCGATTTAACAACAACCGAAAGCTTTCTATCTGTGCTTATTCCGAGTATATATTTACATCAGACACTGGCTTATTTGAGATTATTTCAACTTCCGGCAAAGGAGCGATGGACAGTTTTGCAGCATTCCTTCTTAAAATCGGACAGCTACAAATGAAGACAAACTTTAGTATTGCGGATTAGTAACTCCTCAATTCCCCTAAACGTTCATAACTTTCGATAGTTCCTTTTACAGCACCTCAATCATCAAGAAATGGCATATGCAGGCCCGCCCTTTTTCCAGATGTTTGAGGTGCTTTTCTATCGCAATATTGTTTGCAATATTTAAAGCCTGTTCAATGCCAACTGCGCTCGTCTTTTCATACGACCATTCATATTCACCAACTCCTTAAACATTTGCCTTGCTTTCCCTTTCTGCTTTTTAAATTTGAAACACATTGCCAGCTGATAATGCGCTAATTCTCTATAACTGCTGGCCGTATCCGTAGTCAGCTGCGTAAACCTGGGCATTGCTTCATCAAGATTTCCCTGGTGATAAAATGTCATCGCCGTTTTATAAAGGAACTTATCCGGATCTGATGTTTCATCAGCAATTACCTTTGACTCCGGTTCTACTTTACTCTTCCCGCTCATTTCGGTTCCTTCCTCTTTGAGAGGAAGAGTAGTCGTAGCACTGGCGAAAGTAGCAATCGAAGCAGAAGTAGTAGCACCAAATGATCCGTTAGGTTCAGGTCTGGCAACAGCGGTAGCAACGCTTTCAGTTTCAGGCCAGGGGTTTTTCATTTCCTCTTTTTTTTCCTCTCGTTGGATCTGATAAAAGAAGCCTATTACAAGAGCAGCAGCTACTGTACCCCAGAAATACGTCAAAAAGCTTTCTTTGATCTGTACATTTTTTTGATACCGTTCTGCTTCATAAACTGGCGCCACATGGCTGCTATTACGAACATATTGCTGCACTCTCACTCCCATAGACTGATATTGCGCCTTGAACTTAGGTTTTTGGAGGATCTCTACTGCGTCGCTACAGAGTTCACAATTTACAAGGTGCTGTTCTAAAAGGTGCTTTTCAACGTGAGTTAAACGTCCATCTACATAACGGGGCAGCTGATCTTTATTAAAACAATGAACCCTGCTGAAGATCTTTAATATCTTGTCCTTGTTGTCCAAATTTTGCATATTCCAGATTTATATCTTGTTCTTGTTGTCCAGATGTTGCACATTCTAACTTCAGATCTTGTTCGTCTTCCTCCAACTTTGCATATTCCATGCTCATAACCGGCTCTTGCTTTCTGGATTTTGCATATTCCAGGTTTGACAATATAAGAGATGCCAGTTGTTGCTTTGATCGTTTAAGTGATTTTCTGGTCTCTTCAATAGTGTACCCTCTTTCAATAGCTATTTCCGCAAATGTTTTCTGTTCAAGATAAAACTCCTCCAGTAACTCTTCGTCATCAGCATTCAGCTGATCAACAGCTGCTTTCATAGCCGAGACCAGTTGTTGTTTTTGTAAGAGATTACTGTTTGCCTTCTCTACTTTATATTCGAGCCGCGTTATGTCACTCGACGCGGACGACGGAAAATAAAATCTGTTCCTCGCTGTCCTGTTGGCCTGCGACTTTACAAAGAACTGCATCCATTCACCGATCTTGGGAATAGTCTGTGTTTGCAGACTATTAAAAAGTCTTTGCAAGAGTGATGGGAAAAAATCGTCCGGTGTGTTATCGTAATTATTGAGAGACGGTAAGGAAACTGCTGCCAGCAAATGGCTATATCTTTCAAGTAAAATTCCTGCAGCTTCCTCATCTTTCAATTTTCTCGCTCTGGCCATTAGCTCATTGTCTGGCAAATTCGCAAGCTGTTGTAGCATAGGTTTAAATTAATATTTACAAATGGAGGTATATCGGATTTGAATGCACTGACATCTCAGCCAATAAGTATGCCGCTGCGCTAAGTAACCTATTGAGAAGTTCATCTCATTTTCTTAGTAAGATGATTATCAGGCTTTACCGTGCAAAAGGACTGTGATTAACGCTTTGGCCTGATAGATCAATAGTTGATGACATACCACGATGACCATTCTCAAGAGAAGTATAACCGCTAATCATTTGTAAATCATAGACGAAGATTATTTTCTATCCTTGAGCAGTTGGTATTCATAAAAAAGACAAACAGCATTCAAGTGAATAAAAATGAGACGGTTACATTTTCTGGAGCCATGCGTAAGAACCGGTCACATATTGGGGAAAACACGGTTACAATTTGAGGAGGGATTGCAGGATTTAGGAAGCACACCAGCGATGTTAGTTAGCATTTCAATTAATCATTATAATCGGCCGGCGCACTTTGTGTAAAAATCATCTATTGTATTTATTGGGGTGGTTAAATAAATTGGACGCATATATGAAAGAGCCATAGGTATCTCTAAAGCCTCGAATTCTCCACGAATGTAGTAGTTCAAATATTTATTGCATACACTTATTACTAAAGTGCCTTCTGCGCAACTATAACTTAAACAAAAAATTGCTGGTATAAATCGTCGTTCGTGATGAAGGATGTGAATATGACTTGTTAATCTCAATCCAGCAATTCACCCGCAGCTCAAATAGCATACAATTATTTGATAATTAACCATATAAACACAATCTATCTAAAACTTGTAAATTAACTTATAAGTGAATAACTTTGTATTAGAGATTTGGAATAACGAAGCTAGTAAGTGTACATTTTATACAGTACGCAAAGAGGATTCAAAAACTAGTGAAACTGATAAATTTTTTAAGAAGTATTATGCAATAGCTGAATTTAAAAAGCCTGTGCAGGAATTGTTAAGTTTTGTTTTAGATAGCATAGGTGAGGATCATGGGGCAATTGAAATGTTGTGTAATCGATTCGAAAATGAAGTGATCGGTTTACCTAACCGGGGGAAAGCTAACCTGGGCGAAATCACGTTATCATTTCCTAATTTCCCATTAAGATTGTATGCATTAAGAGTGAACAATCGTTCTGATTTATTAATTCTATTTAATGGTGGAGTAAAGTCGGCATTAACAAATCAGGCAAGCAAAGATCTGAATCTAAAATGGCGGGAGGCTTGTCAGTTTGCCAAAAGAATAGAAGCAGCATTAAGATCTGAAGAGATCATTGTTGATAACCGAGAAAGGTCAATACGTGCTTATGATGTCGACGAAGAGATTATCTTATAAAAAATTTATAGTATGAGAAGTAAAATAGCAACGCAAATTCAAGACGAAACACCTGAAGAGGTGAGAATATTCGTGCGGCAGTATACAGATATTGTTATAAGAATTAACCAAATTTTGCAGGCAAAAGGATATACACAAAAGGACTTGGCTGAAAGAATGAATAAAAAGCCATCTGAAATCAATAAATGGTTAAAGGGTAATCATAACTTGACTCTAATGACACTAGCTAAATTAGAAGCCGAACTAGGAGAACCGATTATATATATCTCAAACGAACGTTTGCGTAAAAAATCGAGAAAACAAATCGCCTGATATGCAGGCAAGCAAATCTTAGATCGCTTCCTATCTCAACTAACTTTCTATAATCTGGAATGCCCCCCGATGGTACCTAATGGAGAATTTATGAAAAGAACGGGTAAGGTATAATATGGAAATTTACTTACTGGTCTTATTATGGGGTCAGGCACCGGTTAGAAATTCATCTGCAATGCGGATTACTGAAACTCTCTCCCATTTATAAATTCTGCAAGCCACTCGCGAACATACTTACTCCCTAAACTCACCCTCTATCATCCTTTGAAGTCAATCCCCTCCAAACCAAAAAAGCCTTCAAATCTTTCGACTTGAAGGCTTTTTCTTTCTGCGGTGAGAGAGGGATTCGAACCCTCGGTACAGTTTAACCCGTACGACGGTTTAGCAAACCGTTCCTTTCGGCCACTCAGGCATCTCACCGAATCAGTTTCCCCGTTAGGGGTTGCAAAAATAGGAATTATTTTATCTTATCCAAAAGTTTTTTGGAATAAGATTTGTCGGACTATTGACTTACCTTAATAGGACCAATGCGATCAAGTACATAAACAACTGTTAATGAAAACATTCACTGGTGTAATCACTGATCCCGTTTACGTTAAACCCGTTAGCCCGGACAACGCTTTTCAACGTTTCTGCAAGTCCATGATCCGTGATGAACGCGACCTCCCATTTGTCTACCTTACATTGGAACTGACTCTAATATTATTGCCACTGGCAATTATTTTATACCTCCCCATCCCCGTTTGGTTATGGTGGACAGCCGCCATTATCTACCAGGTACTGAATAACTTCAGGTATAAAGGCTCGTTCGGGCTAATGCTGCACTGTACCAGCCATCGGGTCTTCTTCAATAAAAAATACGGATTCCTCAATCATTATCTCCCCTGGGTAATAGGACCACTGTTCGGTCAAACTCCGGAAACTTACTACAGCCATCACATCGGTATGCACCATCCGGAAAACAACATGCCGGAAGATGAAAGCAGTACGATGGCGTACCGACGGGATTCATTCAGAGGCTTCGGGAGATATCTGGCCAGCTTTGTCTTCACCGGTATCGTTACCCTCTGTCAATATTTTATCCGCAAGCACCGGCAGAAGTTAATGGTCAGGGCTGCCCGTGGAGAGCTCATCTTCTTCCTGGTATGTATAGGCTTGTCATTTATTAGCTTTCCCGCCACATTGGTAGTATTTATCATCCCCTTTGTGATCTCCAGGATCATCATGATGGTGGGCAATTGGGCACAACATGCGTTTATCGATGCAAACGAGCCGGAAAACTCATATAAAAATAGTATTACTTGTATCAACACTAAATACAACCATAAGTGCTGGAACGACGGCTACCACATCAGCCATCATGTGAAACCATCCATGCACTGGACGGAACATCCTCATTTCTTCCGGCAAACGCTCGCCGAGTACATCGCCAATGATGCAATTGTATTTGACGGCATCCACTTCCTCCATGTATGGCTCTACCTGATGGGAAAACGATATGACCTCCTGGCCCGGCATTTTGTCAATATTGGCAACAGATTCAGTTCAGACGAGGAAATTATTGCCTTCCTGAAGGCCCGTACCCGGAAAATAGACCTGGCTACTGTACCGGCTGCCAGCGCTATAGCCTGATAAACACACCCCTTTTTTATTTATATGACACATAAATCTTATGAATATGCGTAATCATAAGAATAAGTGCCTAAATTTGCGCTCTAACTTTCGATTTTAAAGTCAAAGCATTATGCGCACTGTTACGTTAAAAAGGGTTGTGGTTACCGGGCTGGGGGCCTTAACGCCTATCGGAAACGATGTAAACACATTCTGGAATAGTTTGAAATCTGGTACCGGTGGTGCTGGTCCTATTACCCGTTTCGACACTACGGAGTTTAAAACCAAGTTCGCCTGCGAACTGAAAGGTTTTGATATAGAAAAATTCATGGAAAAGAAGGAAGCCCGTAAAATGGACATGTTCACGCAATATGCCATGGTGGCTGCACAGGAGGCTGTTGAACACGCCGGTCTTCACCTGGATGGCGTCGACAAGACCCAAATCGGTGTGATCTGGGCGTCCGGTAACGGCGGTATGCAGACCTTCGAAGACCAGATCGTTGAATTTGCTCAGGGAGGTTTCATTCCTAAATTCAATCCTTTCTTCATTCCTAAACTGATCTCCGATATCGCAGCAGGTCAGATCTCCATGAAATATGGTTTCATGGGTGTGAACTACTGTACAGTATCCGCCTGCGCTTCTTCGAGCAGTGCATTGGTAGATGCTTTCAACTACATCCGCCTGGGTAAGGCTAACGCTATCGTTGCCGGTGGCTCCGAAGCGCCGGTTACCCGCGCTGGTATCGCAGGTTTCAATGCCCTCAAGGCACTGTCTACCCGCAATGAAGATCACGCTACCGCTTCCCGTCCGTTCGATGCTGACCGTGATGGTTTCGTAATGGGAGAGGGCGCTGGCGCTATCATCCTGGAAGAATATGAGCATGCCGTGAAAAGAGGCGCTACCATCTACGCTGAAATGGTCGGTGGCGCTATGACCGCTGATGCTTATCACCTCACCGCTACCCATCCTGAAGGTCTCGGCGCCCGCCTGGGTATGCAGAGAGCCCTGGAAGACGCAGATCTGAAACCGGAAGATGTAGACTATATCAATGCACACGCTACTTCTACCCCGCTGGGCGACGTAAGTGAGCTGAAAGGTATCACCGGTGTTTTTGGCGATCATATCACCAAAGTGAACATCAGCGCTACCAAATCAATGACCGGTCACCTCCTGGGTGCTGCCGGCGCTATTGAAGCTATCGCTTGTATCAAGGCGACTCAGTTCGACCTGGTGCCTCCAACCATCAACACCAGCTCGCTGGGTGAAGGTATCCCGACCAACCTGAACCTGACCCTGGGTAAGGCACAGGAACGTCCGGTAAATGTTGCGATGAGCAATACCTTCGGTTTTGGTGGTCACAACGCGATCGTTATATTCAAAAAATACAAGGCATAATCTGCCCGATCATATTATAGTAATGAAAAAAGCGAATTACCTCTGTAATTCGCTTTTTTCATATTTCCTTCTTCGACGCTTATTCGACGCTTGTTCGACGCTTGTTCGACCAGCCATAAAGCGACCTCTTTACTGACTCAAGTCCACCGATGCGTCGTATATACGTCGTGTATGCGTCGTATATAAGGCATGTATAAAGCGTACTTTTCCCCCCGAAGCGTAGTTTTTTCTCCTTCGGATAAGATCTGGTACTATCCCCCTGATAAAATTCCCCCACGCCGACCGCTCATTAGCAGTCAAACACCTCTCATTCGCTTGACCTGTCTCTCTTTGCCGGTGCTTTATATAATGTACAGGCCTTCTACCATAGTATTATAGGCCTTTTTCTATAGTAATCACTATACAAATAGCGGCCAAATACCGGCCTGGATGGCCTATACATTATACATCCGACCGAAGCAGCAGGACTACAGCACACCTTGCAAACAACTGTTATTGACTATCAATACGTTACTAATAGCTACACTAAAATTTTTAGTAAATCGTAATTATGGCGTAGTTTAGTAGTCTAAAATAGTCCGTGGTAATTTCCAAAGGACCACGGCTTTTTAATCAGATATGGCAAAGAAGAAAGAGAATGTAATAAAGCCTGACCTGGCACCGGTCACGGCAGATGACCATATAGCAGTGTTTGGCGCCAGGGCACATAACCTGAAAAACCTGGACCTGCAGTTACCCAAGAACAAACTGGTAGTCATTACAGGCATCAGCGGAAGCGGAAAATCCTCCCTTGCGTTCGATACCATCTATGCCGAAGGGCAAAGGAGATACATGGAAAGCTTCTCCGCTTACGCCCGCCAGTTCATCGGTGACATGGAACGCCCGGACGTAGATAAGATCACCGGCCTTTCCCCGGTTATCTCTATCGAACAGAAAACAACAAACAAAAACCCCCGCTCTACCGTAGGTACCATCACGGAGATATATGACTTCCTCCGTCTGCTCTACGCTCGCGTGGGCGTCGCCTACTCTTACAATACAGGCAAACGCATGACCCGCTTCTCCGAAGAAGAGATCCTGGACCATGTGTTCAAAAATTATCCAAAGAAAAAACTGGTAATACTAGCTCCCCTCATCCGTGGCCGTAAAGGACACTACCGCGAGCTGTTCGAACAACTCCGTAAACAGGGCTACCTGAAAGTACGTGTCAACGGCGAGATCCTCGATCTGAAAGAACGTATGCAGGTAGACCGTTACAAGATCCATGATATTGAACTGGTGGTAGACCGTATCCAGGTACTCGACGATGCCCGTACCCGTATCAGCCAGAGCGTACAGAAAGCGCTCCATATGGGTAAAGGCCTGCTCTTCATCATGGACAACGACAGCGGAAAGATCAGCCAGTACAGTAAACAGCTGATGTGTGAGGATACCGGCCTTTCCTACGAAGAGCCTTCTCCCAACACCTTCTCTTTTAACTCCCCCTACGGAGCATGCCCCCGCTGTAAAGGATTGGGTACCATCTACCAGATAGACATGAACGCTGTCATTCCCGACTATTCCGTTTCTATCAATGACGGTGGACTCGCCCCCCTCGGCGAAGCCCGCGATACCTTTACCTTCAAACAGGTACAGCAGCTGGCCCGTAAACATAAATTCTCCCTTACAGCACCTATCTCAGACCTTCCGCAGAAGACATTGAACCTCCTGCTGTTCGGCGACGAGAATGGCAAACTGGAAATGGACATGGAATTCGGCGATGGCTCCGAAACGGACTACGCTAACGAATTCGAAGGGGTGATCAATACCGTACGCCGTTATTTCAACGATACATCCTCCGATGCAGTGCGTAACTGGGCGGAAAGCTTTATGAAGCTGCACACCTGTCCCGAATGTAACGGCACCCGCCTGAAAAAGGAAAGCCTCTTCTTCAAAGTAGATGAGAAGAATATCGCAGAACTGGGCGGAATGGACCTCGATAAACTACAGGACTGGTTTAAGGATCTTGAAAAACGCCTGGACAAAAAGCAGAACACCATCGCCAAAGATATCCTCAAAGAGATCCGCGAGCGACTAGGCTTCCTGCTTAACGTAGGACTGAACTACCTCACCCTGTACCGTTCTACCCGTACACTAAGCGGGGGTGAAAGTCAGCGTATACGACTGGCCACACAGATAGGCTCGCAGCTGATGGGTATCACCTACATCCTGGATGAGCCAAGTATAGGGCTGCATCAACGCGATAACATGCAGTTGATCGATGCCCTCCGCAATCTGAAAGAAATGGGGAACACCGTGATCGTCGTAGAGCATGACAAAGACATCATGCTGCACGCCGATTACCTCGTGGACATTGGTCCGGGAGCAGGCGTACACGGCGGACAGATCATCGCCCAGGGCGCACCAAACCAGATCCTTAAACTGGATACCCCCACTGCAGGTTATCTGAACGGTAAACGTGTAGTACCGGTACCTGCCGAACGCCGTAAAGGCAATGGCAAGTTCCTGGAACTGAAAGGCGCCACAGGTAATAATCTGAAAAACGTCAACCTGAAACTCCCTCTCGGAGTATTCATTTGCGTTACAGGCGTATCCGGTAGCGGAAAGTCCACCCTGATCAACGAAACGCTCTACCCTATCCTCAGTAAACATGCCTACGACTCCAACCTGGAGCCAATGCCTTACAAAAGCATCAAAGGCCTGGAGAACATAGATAAGGTAATTGAAATAGACCAATCTCCGATCGGGCGTACCCCGAGGAGCAACCCTGCTACCTACTGCGGATTCTTTACAGACATCCGCCAGCTGTTCTCCCAGGTACCGGAAGCCAAGATCAGAGGTTACAATGCAGGCCGGTTTTCCTTCAACGTGAAAAGCGGTCGCTGTGATGTTTGTGAAGGCGGCGGCATGCGCGTGATAGAAATGAACTTCCTCCCGGATGTATACGTACACTGTGAGAAATGTAACGGACGCCGCTACAACAGGGAAACACTCGAGATCCGGTGGAAAGGGAAATCTATCTCCGATGTACTGGATATGACCGTAGATGAAGCTGTGGAATTCTTCCAGCCTATCAACTACATTTACCGCAAGGTAAAAACCCTCCAGGATGTTGGTTTAGGCTATATCACCCTGGGACAATCAGCTGTAACGCTTTCCGGTGGGGAAGCCCAGCGTGTAAAACTAGCTACGGAGCTTTCTAAGAAAGATACTGGCAAGACCATTTACATCCTGGACGAACCAACTACAGGCCTTCACTTCCAGGACATCCAGCTGTTGCTGAACGTTCTCAACAAACTGGTTGACCGTGGCAATACAGTACTGGTAATTGAACATAACCTGGACGTCATAAAAATGGCCGATCACATTGTCGACCTGGGACCTGAAGGCGGCGCCGGTGGAGGTACTATCCTCTGCAGCGGTACACCGGAAGAAGTGGTCAACTGCAAAGACAGTCATACAGCCCGTTTCCTTAAGCTGGAACTGAAAAGCTAGCAGCTGGATACCATATTATTAACATTATTGCCCTCCCGGGCAGAAGATAAAGCCGCTTTCCCTGGGTGATTAATTTCACCTGCGGAAAGCGGAACTTGTAAAGGGAACTCGTAATTTGCAGGCATGAAATACATTTCTGGGATAATTGCAATACTACTGTTATCAGTATTTGCGGCCTGTGAAGATGAAACCAAAAGTTGCGACCAGACACTGATCAGTGACCTGGGCATGAACTTTAGGAAAGACACATTGAACGGCTTTTTAGTTAAAGACACCATCTGGCCAAAGGTCACCTTATATGCTTTGGGTAGAGACACCATCGTGAGAAGACAGCCACGGTCCAGCGTATTTATGTCGTTAGACCCACTGGCAGATAGCAGCAGGTTTTACCTGCAGCTTGACTCCACCGCGATCGCCGACACGCTGACCTTCCGTTATAAAAGGACACAGAATTTTCTGTCGCCAGGGTGCGGATTCGCTACCTTCTTCACCCTCGATACGGTGCTCACTACCCACAATACAATTGACGACCTGGTAATTAATTTTAAGGAAGTAAACAGCTCGAATGTTACGCACGTTTCTTTATTGTTTATCTATTAGTCTGGCCGGCCTGCTTGCACAAGCTGCCCAGGCACAGGTAAAACCTGCGGGAGATACCGGTATCAGAAAACCGGCTATCGATACTTCCGTTAGCAAACCCATACAACGTCGTCCTGCAGCCGCGGCTCCGGCCAGAACTGCGCAGGATACTTCTCATAAGAAGACGCAGCAACCTCGGCTAAAGCCGGTAGTGGCTAAGATACCGGACTCTGTTTATTACGTTCCCGGCGGTCTCCGCCTGGGCCTTGATATCAGTCGTTTTGCCATCCATTTCTTCCAGCCTTACAGAACAGACGTAGCTGTACAGGCAGACGTACGCCTTAATAAAAAGCTCTATGGTGCTTTTGAAGTGGGTTATAATCGTACATCCCATAGTGATACTAACTACACCTATAAAGGCAATGGTGTTTATGCTACTGTAGGCGTGGATTACGACTTCCTTAAAAAGAAAGATCCAAAGGATAAGAACATGGTATACGGTGGTATCCACTATGGTTTCGCCCGTAATACTTACGAAGCGCCTGCTTTCAATATCCACAATGAATACTGGGATTCCGAAACACCCGGATCAATTCCTAAAACAAACATGACCGCTCACTGGATAGAGCTGACAGTTGGCATGAGAGTAGAAGCACTTCCTAACTTCTTCCTGGGTTGGGCCGTACGTGAAAAGATCATGATCAGCAACAATGCGTTGGATGGGTTTGATCCTATTGTTATTCCAGGTTTTGGCAGTGGTTCTAAAAGTTCGCAATTCGATCTGACATACACCGTGTCTTATTACCTTCCTTTATATAAACTAAAGATCCGCGAATCCAGGGAGCCTAAGAAGAAGAAAGACTAAACTTCCCTGATCATTTCTATATGCGGGATGTCGTCTTCCAGGTACATCGCACTGCTTTGTTTAAAGCCTAAAGAAGTGTAAAACTTCTCCAGGTACAACTGTGCACCTATCTTGATAGGAACTTTCCCGAAACGTTCTTCTACTACTGCTATGGAATGTTCCATCAGTTTCCTGCCTGTACCGGTCCTCCGGGCGCGGGGAGAGGTCACTACCCGACCGATAGAACACATGTCAAACTTAATTCCCGGACCGAATATGCGGGTATAAGCAACCAGCTCGTTCTCCTGCTCATCATCAAATCCCATGATATGCGTAGCCAGTTGATCGGCATTATCCATGTCCTGAAAAACACAATTCTGTTCCACCACAAATACCTCGCTCCTCAGACGTAATATCGCATAGAGCTCTTTCGTGGTCAGCTCTTCAAATGTTTTCGTTATCCAGTGTATCATAAGACCCTCGTTTAATAATTCAGCCCATTCTCCCAAATGGGAAATATCTCCTTACAACAAATGTAATCAACAAAACACAATAGGACCCCGTTAGGGGTCCCCTGTTTGTAGCCCGGGGTTGCAAACCCCGGGTGGTGTGGGGAATGGCGGTGTGGGGGATGGCGGCGTGGGGAATAACGTGGTTCGTGGCGGTACGATATGGGATGGGTTCAACCCGGGGTTGCAATCCCGGGGCCGTGGTGTGATCCGAAACGGCGCAAACCCCGGGGCGTGGGACCGACAACATGAATCAACCCGGGGTTGCAATCCCCGGCAATTAATAATAAATTAGCTGCGAATTTCTCGAGAAACAGCAAGATTATGAGTACCCATGCCATTCCATTCCTATCATTGGAGCACATCACCGTTCGTTACCTGGATAAAACCCTTTTCACCGGCCTGGACTGGCATATCAATGAAGGAGAGCAATGGGCGATCACAGGTCCCAGTGGTTCAGGAAAATCCGCCCTGCTCAATACCATTGCGGGCAAGTTCAATGTGATCAATGGCAGCATACAGTATCATTTCAGCGACACTTACCGCAAGCAACATACCATCACTGATCCCTATTTCAGCTACCGGGACCTGCTGGCGCTGGTAGGACATCATCATGCTTTCAGGAACCGCTCTAATACTACGACAGACTTCTATTACCAACAACGGTTCAACAGCATGGATTCTTCAGATGCCCCTACCGTACGGGAATACCTCTACGGAGAATCGGGTGGCACTCCGGAACAAACGCCTATCCTGGAACCGCTGAAGATCCCGGCCTTAATGGACAAAGAGCTGATCAAGCTCTCCAACGGGGAAACCCGCCGTGTCATGATCGCAAAATCATTATTGAAGCAGCCGGTACTGCTGATGCTGGACAATCCTTTCAGCGGATTGGACGTGCAGACCAGGAAACACTTCAGTGACATGGTGAACAGGATCATCGCAGGCGGTACTACAGTATTGCTGGTCACATCTCCAACAGAAGTACCGGAGAATATCACCCACGTACTGACGCTCGACGAAGGCCGCATAACAGGTAAGTACACACGGGAGGAATATCTGAAAATACCGCAGGCCGATACAGCACAAAGCTGGCAGGTGGACGAAGAAAAGATCCGGGCGATTGTAAAGAACACTCCATCGCCTTACGAAACCATCATCCGGATGGAACACATAAAAGTGCAATATGGCGAACATTTGATCCTTGACGATGTTAACTGGTTAGTAAAGCCCAATGAAAAGTGGGCCTTGCTCGGTCATAACGGCGCGGGAAAATCTACCCTGTTAAGCCTGATAAATGGCGATAATCCACAGGCTTACGCACAGGAGCTATACCTGTTCGACCGGAAGAGAGGCAGCGGAGAAAGCATCTGGGATATTAAGAAGAAGATCGGCTTTGTATCACCCGAATTACACCAATACTTCCAGGCAGGCAGCAATTGCCTGCAGGTGGTCGTATCAGGCTTTTTTGATATTATCGGCAGCAACCGCCAGGGCACTGCCGAACAACAGGAACACGCCGCTGCGTGGATGGATATACTGGACATTGCAGCTTATGCAAACCAGTCTTTTAAAGGAGTTCCCGAAAGTGTACAGCGACTGACCCTCCTGGCCCGCGCCCTGGTAAAAGAACCCCCATTGCTCATTTTTGATGAACCCTGCCAGGGACTTGACCTGCAACAAAAAGAGCATTTCAAACATGTGATCGATACCCTATGTAGTGTAATGGACCTGACGCTTATCTTCGTTACACACTACCAGGAAGAGATCCCGGCAGCAGTTACCAAAGTATTGAAACTGGAGAGGGGAAGACCTATATAATAATATTATAATACATTTAGTTTACCTTTATATCTTAAACAGCATTTAAACCTCATGGGTCCCAAAAAACGTTTGGCGGTCGTCGCCGCCTTCGCTGTGTGCCTGCTCATTACGTGCATCACAGCCTGTAAAAACACGAAAACAGTCATGAACCCTGCCCTGGCCAAATACATTGAAGCCTATACCGCCGGGGTTATTTCGAGACAAAGTACTATCCGGGTACAATTAACCAGCAATGTGAATGTAACTCATACACAGAATGAGCCTGTGGAAGAGGAACTCTTTGACTTCAGTCCTAATATCAAAGGAAAGGCCTACTGGGTAGATGCCACTACGGTCGAGTTCAGGCCCGATGCCAACCTTGTACCAGGCAAAAGCTACAAGGCGACTTTCAAACTGGGCAAGGTCATGAAGGTCGAAAAAGACCTCAAGGAGTTCAATTTTGAGTTTCTTGTTATCAAGCCTTCCTATGCCATAGAAGAGTATGGTCTGAAAGCCGCAGGTAACAACGTACTCGATAAGATGATCTTCACCGGCGCTATCAGTACTGCCGATACAGAAGATCCGCAGCAGATCGAAAAGGTAGTTAACGCGACCTGTGAGGGCAAAAAGGCCACTATTACCTGGCAGCATAATGCGGCAGACAAAGTATCCACATTTACAATCACAAATATTGTACGTGCTGCTAAAGGCAACGGTACCCGCAAACTGGAACTGACCTGGGATGGTAAACCTCTGAACGTGGACGACATCTCGGGTAAGAAGACCATAGAGGTTCCGGCCATGAACGATTTCAAAGTGCTGGACGTACGTGCGGTAGCCGAAACAGAGCAATATGTACTCGTACAGTTCTCTGATCCTGTAAGCGTAGCCCAAACCCTGGATGGTCTGATCGGTATAAGCGGCGTGAGCGATCTCCGCTTCTCTATCGAAGGCAGTGAGGTAAAAGTGTTCGCCCCTAAAAGACTGGAAGGAAATTATACGGTGGCGGTGAATGAAGGTATCCTGAATATTGTTGACGATAAGCTGGAAAAAAGTTTCTCCGCTAATATCGTCTTCGAAAATACCCAGCCTTCCGTAACCATCCCCGGTAAAGGAGTGATCCTGCCGGAAAGCAATAAACTGGTGATGCCGTTCGAAGCAGTGAACCTCAGTGCTGTTGACGTGACCATCATCAAGATCTATGAGAACAATATTCCGCAATATCTGCAGCAGAATGGCCTCGACGGTACTGCAGACCTCCGTCGCGTTGGACGTCCGGTAGTAGAAAAGACCATCCGTCTGGATGCCGATAAATCACTCAACCTGCACAAACGCAACCGCTTCTTCCTCGATATGGAGAAATTGCTGCGTACAGAGCCAGGTGCCATCTACCGCGTCACTATCGGCTTCCGT
This sequence comes from Chitinophaga sp. S165, assembly GCF_003182155.1. Lineage (GTDB taxonomy): Bacteria > Bacteroidota > Bacteroidia > Chitinophagales > Chitinophagaceae > Chitinophaga. The sequence continues at coordinate 1,363,277 of NZ_QGTG01000002.1, read as the reverse complement.
AAGTCATACTCCCTCCTGGGATGTGCTTCCGGTGGTGAAGAGAGTGGCAGCACAAACAATGAAGGCGAAGAAAGCGAAGAGGAATATTATGGCGGTTACTATGGCGGCGAGAAGATCGATGAAGATGACGACTTCTGGCGTCGGTATGACAGCTACTACCCATACGGCTATTCCTGGGAACAACGTGACAACCCTTGCTCCAATTCTTACTACAATAAAGACAGATGGGCTTCCCGCAACGTCTTCTCCTCCAATATCGGTCTTACCGCTAAAAGAGGTAATGACAATAGCATGCTGATTGCCGTAACAGATATCCGTGATACCAAACCAATGATCGGTGTGGAACTGGAACTGCTCGACTATCAGAACCAGGTGATCTTTAAAACCAAGAGTGATGGTGAAGGTCTCGCTACGTTCGATCTGAAACGTAAGCCTTACCTCCTTGTTGCTAAAAAAGACGATGAAAGAGGTTACCTGAAACTGGATGATGGTAACTCCCTCCCGCTGGGCCGTTTTGATGTGAAAGGTGAAGAAGTGCAGAGCGGTATCAAAGGGTTCCTGTATGGCGAACGTGGTGTATGGCGCCCTGGCGATACCCTGTTCCTGACCTTCATCCTGGAAGATAAACAACAGAAACTGCCAGCTAATCACCCTGTAACACTGGAGCTTTACAATCCTAAAGGCCAGTTATACCGTCAGCTGAACGGCTTACAGTCAGTGAATGGTTTCTATCGTTTTACAACAGCTACTTCTCCGGATGATCTGACGGGTAGCTGGACTGCCAAAGTAAAAGTAGGCGGTGCAGTATTCACGAGGAACCTCCGCATAGAAACAGTTAAACCGAACAGACTTAAGATAGATCTCAACTTCGGCAAGAACACCACTTTATCTAAGACTTCCCCTACTGAAGGTACCCTGAATGCCCGCTGGCTGTTCGGTGCCACAGCACAGAACCTGAAGGCAAAAGTGGATGTATCCTTAACACAGCAAACTACCAGTTTCAAGAACTTCAAGGATTATCACTTCGACGATCCTATCACACACTTCGAAGCTGAAAGTAAAACCATCTTTGAAAGCAGCCTGAATGAGAATGGCACTGCTCCTGTAAAGGTGGACCTGCCGCTGGGTAAGCTGGCTCCTGGTCAGCTGAAAGCAAGCTTTGAAATAAAAGTATTTGAGCCGGGTGGCGATTTCAGTATTGACCATTTCTCCATGCCTTATAATCCGTTTGCGTCCTATACCGGTATCAAAATGCCGGAAGGCGACCGTATGACGGGCATGCTGCTGACAGACAAACCTCATACTGTCAACATCGTCAACGTAGATGAAAACGGTAACCTGTTAAGCGGTAACCAGGAAGTGCAGGTAGAACTGTATAAGATCCGCTGGCGTTGGTGGTGGGATGAGAACAGTGAAGATGAATTCAGCAACTTCACACAAGACAGTTACAACCAACTGCTGAAGAAAGAAACCTTGACCCTGCGTGGTGGCAAGGGTAGCTGGAACCTACAGATCGCTTATCCTGACTGGGGACGTTACCTGGTACGTGTGAAAGACCTGAAAAGCGGCCATACCAGTGGAGGGACCGTATACATAGACTGGCCAGGATGGGCAGAAAGAGTACAGAAAGAAAATCCGTCCGAAGCATCCATGCTGGTATTTACTTCAGATAAGACACAATACAACGTAGGTGACGAAATCACCCTCACAATTCCTAGTGGTGAAGGCGGCCGTGGATTGATCAGCATAGAATCCGGTAGTAAAGTATTGAAGACTTTCTGGATCGAAACACAGAAAGGACAGACCGTTCACAAGTTCAAGGTAGAGAAGGAAATGGCGCCAAACATTTACGTGAACGTCAGCCTCCTGCAGAAACATGCGAATACCGTCAACGATCTGCCGATCCGTATGTATGGTGTGATACCGATCTCCATCAATGATGCGAATACAGTATTACAACCAGTGATCACCATGCCTGACAAACTGGAACCTGAACAGAACGCCAGCATCACGGTATCTGAAGCAAAAGGAAAAGACATGACCTACACCATTGCTTTGGTGGACGAAGGCTTGCTGGACCTGACACGCTTCAAGACGCCTGATCCGCACAGTGTTTTCTATGCACGTGAAGCGCTCGGTGTAAAGACCTGGGACCTGTTTGATTATGTGATCGGCGCATGGGGTGGCGATATGGAACGCATCCTGAGTATCGGTGGTGACGAAGGACTGAACAAAAATGCAGGCAATGCAAAAGCAAACCGCTTCAAACCTGTTGTGATATATATGGGACCGTTCACACTGAAAGGTGGTAAGCAGACCCATAACTTCAAACTGCCTCCATATGTTGGTTCCGTGAAAGCGATGGTAGTAGCAGGCCAGGATGGTGCTTATGGCTCTGCTGAAAAAGTAGTGGCTGTAAAGAAACCGCTCATGCTGCTGACCACATTACCACGTGTACTTGGTCCGTCAGAAACTATACAATTGCCGGTAACCGTATTCGGACTGGAAAACAATATCCGCTCTGCGAAAGTAACACTGGCTACCAGTCCACTGCTGGAAGTAGTAGGCGAGCGTACCAAAACAGTGAGCTTCCCGCAACCTGGTGAACAGATCGTTTATTTTGACGTGCGTGTAAAACCACAGGTAGGTGTTGCGAAAGTAAAAGTGACCGCCATCAGTGGTGCTGCGAAAGCAGAGGAAGAAACAGAGCTTGAAATACGCAACCCTAATCCCGTTATTACCACTGTGCAGGAAGCAACCCTGCAGGCTGGTCAAAGCTGGAGCGCTACTTATAAACCTGCGGGTATGGCAGGCACCAACACCGGTGTACTGGAAGTATCTACCATCCCTGCATTGAACCTGGCGAAACGCCTGAACTACCTGGTTCAATATCCACATGGATGTGTAGAGCAAACTACTTCCAGCGTATTCCCTCAACTGGCATTGAACCAGCTGATGGACCTGAAACAAAGTGAACTCGCAAACATCGATCGTAATATCAAGGCTGGTATCAATCGCCTGAAAGGTTTCCAGACTTCCGATGGTGGTATGAGCTACTGGCCGGGAGAAGGGCAGTCAGACGAATGGGGTACTAACTATGCCGGTCACTTCCTGCTGGAAGCGCAGGCGAAAGGTTATGAACTGCCTGCAAGTATGCTTGACCAGTGGAAGAAGTATCAGCGTAACAAAGCTGGTTCATGGGCGCCTTCTACTACCAATTTCTATGGTGCAGATCTGACCCAGGCTTATCGCCTCTACCTGCTGGCACTCGCTAAAGTACCTGAACTGGGAGCGATGAACCGCCTGAAAGAATTCAAGTATCTGTCTAACGAAGCTAAATGGAGACTGGCTGCGGCCTACAGATTGTCTGGTCAGCCGGAACTGGCAAACAGCTTGGTGAAGACATTACCTACGGATGTGAAACCTTACAATCAGTTGGGTGGTACCTTCGGTTCCGACCTGCGTGATAAAGCCATGATCCTGGAAACGCTCACCATCCTCGGACAGCGTGCCCGTGCGAATGAGCTGTTAAAACAGATCGCCTTCAGCCTGGCACAGGAAAGCTGGTACAGCACACAAACCACCGCTTATGCACTGATAGCAGTAGCTAAGTATTGTGGTGTGAACAGCAGTGGCAACAAAATGAGCTTCAGCTATACCATGAATGGCGCAAGCAATACGGTAAATGGCAGCTCTTATGTAGCACAGGTGCCGGTAACCTTCACCAGTGCAGAAGGCAATGTGAGCATCCAGAATAAGGGACAGAATGTATTGTACACCCGTCTCATTCTTCAGGGCCGTCCTGATGCCGGTCAGGAACCTAATGTGCCTAACAATCCTGATATACTGGATATCCAGGTGAAATACAGCACCCGCGATGGAAAGGCTATTGATCCTGCCACACTGCGTCAGGGATCGGACTTCCTGGCTACTGTTACTGTCCGTAATCCTGGTAAACGCGGTTACTACGAACAGATGGCATTGACACAGATCTTCCCTAGCGGATGGGAAATTATCAATACCCGTCTGATGGACAATGACAGCACCTTCCGTTCATCACCATATACCTATAAGGATATCCGTGATGACAGGGTATACACTTATTTCAATATTGAAGAGAACAAAACGCGCACTTACAACGTCCTGCTGAATGCGGCTTATCTCGGCCGTTATTATCTGCCGGCGGTATCCTGCGAGGCGATGTATGATAACACCATACATGCGTTCCTGCCAGGTAAGTGGGTAGAAGTGACGAAATAACGACGTAATTAAACACAGACAGCCGTTTAGCTAAGCTAAACGGCTGTTTTTTTAGATGCATATTTTATTCCCTATTCCTGATCCTATTTCCTAATTTTACTGCATGTGGTTCCGAAAACGAAAATGGTGGTTAATCGCCATAGCGCTCCTTCTTATCCTTTACATCTTTTCCATTCCTTCCCGTCTTTTCACCACGCCTACCTCATTCGTGATAGAGGACAGTAACGGAGACCTTTTAAGCGCAACCATTGCCACCGACGGACAGTGGCGCTTTCCTGCCGATAAACAGGTGCCTGATAAATTTGCCGCGTGTATTGTTGCATACGAAGACAAACGTTTCTATCATCACTGGGGAGTAGATATTCTGGCTTTGAGCCGTGCTATCAAACAAAACATCAGCAGTAAAAAAGTAGTCAGCGGAGGCAGTACACTCACCATGCAGGTGATCAGGTTGTCACGCAACCAGCCCAGGACAATCCTTCAAAAGCTGATTGAAGCTGTAATGGCAACCCGGCTTGAGTTCTCTTATTCGAAGAAAAGTATCTTATCATTATACGCAGGTAACGCACCCTTCGGCGGCAACGTAGTCGGACTGGAAGCCGCTTCATGGCGATATTATGGACGTAGCGCCACACAGTTGTCGTGGGGAGAAACAGCGGCGCTGGCAGTATTGCCCAATAGCCCTGCACTCGTACATCCCGGACGTAACAGGCAGATACTCCTACGCAAAAGGAATCAGTTGCTGGACAGGTTACATCACAACAATACCATTGACAGCATTACCTGTCAGCTGGCTAAACTCGAGCCCTTACCCGATCAGCCGAAGGCATTGCCACAGGATGCACCACACTTGCTGGACAGGTTCAGAAAAGACTATCAGGCGCAAAAGGACGATAAAGCTGTAACACGTATCAAAACGACGCTGGAAGCCTCTCTGCAAAGAAATGTCAGCAATATCATAGAACGTTATCATAGTATCTACAAAGCAAACGGTATTAACAATGCCGCTGCTATTGTGCTGGATGTAGAAACAGGCAATACACTGGCTTATGTAGGCAATGTATATCACCCTGAAGATCCTGAAACGGAAAGCCATGTGGACATTATACAGGCGCCACGCAGCCCCGGCAGTACACTGAAACCATTCTTATATGCAGCTATGCTGAATGATGGAATGATACTACCGCATACGCTTGTAGCAGATGTTCCTACGCAAATAGCAGGTTACACCCCGCAGAACTTTGACCTGGGATATGATGGCGCAGTACCAGCCAGTAAAGCACTGGCGCGTTCGCTCAATATTCCTGCAGTCAGGATGTTACAACAATACCGGTATGAAAGGCTGCATGCATTACTGAAACAAATGGGCATGACCACGCTGAACAAACCAGCTGATCACTATGGTCTTTCGCTCATACTTGGAGGCGGTGAATCCACTTTGTGGGAGCTGTCAGGCATCTATGCCAGCATGGCCCGTACGCTGTTGCACATGGATCAATACAATGGTAAATATGATGCTGATGATATTCATCCGCCGAACTATATACAGGGAGCTAAACTGGTATCGAAACATTCGCCGGCAAACAATGGCATACTGGATGCAGGCGCTATCTGGTATACTTTTCAGGCGATGGAAGAAGTGATGCGTCCCGGAGAAGAATTGCTCTGGCAACAGTTCGCGTCATCGCAGCGTATTGCCTGGAAAACAGGCACCAGCTTCGGATTCAGGGATGGCTGGGCTATTGGTGTTACACCGCAATACGTAGTAGGCGTATGGGTGGGCAACGCAGATGGTGAAGGCAGACCCGGGCTCGTAGGTGTATCTACAGCTGCTCCTGTGCTTTTTGATGTATTCCGTTTGTTGCATACCGGCAGTTGGTTCAATACACCTTACAATAAATTGCGGAAGATAGAAGTGTGCCGGCAGAGTGGCTACAGGGCCAGTGATCTCTGTCCGGAGAAAGATTCCATAGCCGTGCCGGTCAACGGATTGCGTTCAGGTCTATGCCCTTATCATCAACTGGTACATCTTGATCATACGGGTAAGTGGCGTGTAACGGCCGACTGTGAGCCGCCATCTCAAATGCAACACCTGCCGTGGTTTGTATTGCCGCCAGCCATGGAATTCTATTATCGCACCAAACATAATTATCTGCCACTTCCGCCATACAAGCCGGAATGCCTGGCTACGCTCAATGCCGACAAGGCGCCTATGGAGCTTATCTACCCAAGAGCGAATGCACGTATTTATGTACCTATAGAAATAGATGGAACACCCGGAGAGGCTGTATTCACTGCAACTCACCGGAATACGGCCGAGAAGATCTTCTGGCACCTGGATAACAATTTTATTGGCACCACACAGGAGTTCCATCAGTTAGCACTGCATCCCGCTGCAGGTAAACATACCATCACACTGGTTGATGAGCAGGGAGCGCAGGTCCATGTATCGTTTGAGATATTAGAGAAGAAGGGAGAAGATCAGTAACCGTACTTCTCCTTCCATAAGCTGCGCAGATGTTTCCTCATTTCATCTTCGCGGGCATTCTTACCAGGGTCATAGAGCTTCATGCCTTTGATCTGTTCAGGCAGATATTCCTGTGGAGAGAAGCTGTTCTCATAATCATGGGAGTATTCATATCCCTTATGATATCCCATATCCTTCATCATCTTCGTAGGCGCATTACGTATATGCATAGGCACTGGCAGATCGCCTGTGTGTGACACGACAGACAATGCGTTATTGATAGCCATATATGCCGCATTACTCTTCGCGGAAGAGGCCAGGTAGGTGGTACATTGGGAAAGAATGATCCTTGCTTCCGGATAACCGATCATGGTGACCGCCTGAAAACAACTGGTAGCCAGCAACAATGCATTGGGATTGGCATTGCCGATATCTTCCGATGCAGAGATCAGCAGACGGCGGGCAATAAACTTCACATCCTCTCCACCTTCAATCATTCTCGCCAGATAATAAACAGCGGCATTAGGATCGCTCCCGCGGATAGATTTGATGAACGCCGAGATGATATCATAATGCTGTTCGCCCGTCTTATCATAGATGGCTACACGTTGCTGTGCAATGTCCATTACCTTCTGATCGGTGATCACAATAGGCGTTTCATTCTGCAGTGTGTTTACAACCAGTTCGAAGAGGTTAAGCAGCTTGCGTGCATCCCCACCCGAAATATTGAACAAGGCTGTAGTTTCCTTCAGATCGATCTGTTTACTGCCCAGCCATTCATCCTGTTCCATGGCCTGATGCAACAGTTGTAACAACTGAGGCTCACTAAGAGGTTTAAGTACATACACCTGACTACGGGATAACAAAGCCGAATTCACTTCAAAGGAAGGGTTTTCTGTTGTAGCGCCGATCAGTGTAATGATGCCTTTTTCTACGGCTCCCAGCAGGGCGTCCTGTTGTGATTTATTGAACCGGTGGATCTCATCAATGAATAATACGGCATACCCTTGTTTACGGGCTACCTCGATCACTTCACGTACCTCCTTCACTCCTGCCGAGATTGCGCTGAGCGTATAAAAAGGCACCTCTAATGTATGTGCAATAATGTTGGCAATGGTCGTCTTACCAACGCCCGGAGGGCCCCACAGGATCATTGAAGGGATCTTTCCCTGCTGAATGGCAGTGCGTAAAATGCTATCCTTGCCGGTCAGGTGTTCCTGTCCCACCAGCTCGTCCAATGTCTCCGGTCTGATTCGCTCTGCTAATGGTTCCATAGTATCGTATTAAATGTTTCGGATGCATATTATCAGGCATCCAGGTCAAGATCAATGTCAATATCTTTATCTTCCTCTCTCTTCTTCCATTGTTTCAGGAAAGACAGGGATAACAATGCGTTGGTAATAATAGCAGCTCCATACAGGAAAAGAAAGATCTGCATGCCGGTAATAACCTTATCCATTAAACCCTTCATACTATCCAGCTGCCTGATTTGCTCATCACTCATCTGAGCGCTCACTTCTTTCATATAGAGGTCTTTATACACAGAAATAGCCACAGCACCGATAATCAGAAAAGAGCCTATCAATATTGAATAACCGCCCATGATGCGGATACCGCCGGGTGTGTTTTCCTTCAGCGTAAAACCGGGTTCCTGTAAGCTTCTTTGCAGGTAGGCCGACAGTATAGAATGGATGAAAACTCCTCCAAACATAACGATGGAAACAAGCCCCTGGCCAAATGCCCCCATTAGCATTGACGTGAAATTCATCAACAGAAAGAAGCCGGTAATGAACAAAGTAGTGCCTGTCAGTCCTTTAAATAATTTAAATCTAAAACTCATGTATTCCGTTTTTACAGACTACAAACCTACTAAACAACCGGCAAACCACCCACTATAGTACCTGACCAGCTGCCGTCTATAAAAAAGCGATGCTTCCGCATGGGATGTTTTAGTTATATTGAGCTACTAAACCTGTTTACATATGAAGAGCACATACGCTTTACATCTACCACTGGTGGCAGCTGTATCCCTTATGGCTGCCTGTAACACCAACACCACAAAACAAACACAGGCAACAGCAGACACAACCAAAGTCCCCGCGTTCGAAGTAAGTTCAATTGATTCAAGCGCAAAGCCTTGCGATGATTTCGACCAGTTCGTGAATGGAGGCTGGAAGAAAAACAATCCTATCCCGTCTACCGAAAGCCGTTGGGGCGCTTTCAACGTACTTGATAAGGAGAACAAAGAAGTACGCCTGAAAGGCATCATTCTCGGCCTGGCAGAACAAAAAGACCTCAAGAAAGGTACCGAAGAACAACAGATCTCTGACTTCTACCGCTCTTTCCTCGATACCGCAGCTATTGAAAAGCTGGGTATTACTCCGTTGCAGCCTTACCTTGATAAGATCAATAGCATTCAGAGCCTGGCAGATTTTGCAAAAGTATCAGGCGAACTGGAAATGCTCGGTATTCCAGGCTTCATCAACTTTGGCGTCGACGCAGATGGCCGTAACAGTAAAATGAATGCGGTATACCAGGTACAGGACGGTTTAAGTCTTGGTGAGAAAAGTTATTACGAAAGGCCTGACGCCAGCACACAGGAAGTGCGCAATGAATTTGTCAGCCATATAGACAAACAATTCACACAGGCAGGTTTTAAAGATGCTACTCCCGGTAAGACCATCCTGGATTTCGAAACTAAAGTAGCCAAGCTTCAACTCTCCAATGTAGAATTGCGTGACCCTGTTGCTACTTACAATAAAGCACACTACAGCGAATTAAAGAAACTGGCTCCGGATTATGATTGGGACGCATTCACAAGCGTACAGGGTATCAAAACCGATACAATGATCCTCCAGAACAAGGCCTATATCACAAAGGTATCAGCCCTGTTAAAGAGTACTTCTCCGGAAACACTTAAAACCTGGCTGCGCTGGCAGACATTATCGCACTTCGCAGGCTTCCTGACCAAACCGATAGATGATGAGAACTTCCATTTCTTTGCCACTGTAATGCGCGGTACCAAGCAACAGCGCCCACGTATTGAACGTGCTATCCGTGCTACGGACGGTGTGATGGGAATGCCGCTGGGTAAAGTATTCGCTAAACAATACTTCCCTGAAAGCTCAAAACAGAAGGTATCTGAAATGATCGAGAACGTGCGTGCCGTATATGGTCAGCGTATCGACAGCCTTACATGGATGAGCGATGTAACCAAAAAGATGGCGCACAAGAAACTGGCGTCTTTCACATACAAGATCGGTTATCCTGATAAATGGAAAGATTATTCTACCATCGACATCAAACCAGGTACCCTTGTTGAGAACATCGTTTCTGCTGCTCACTACGGCCATAAAGAGGCGCTCGACAAGATCGGTAAACCGGTAGATAGAAGTGAATGGGGCATGACACCGCAAACAGTGAATGCCTACTACAATCCGTTGAACAACGAAGTGGTATTCCCTGCTGGTATCCTCCAGCCACCATTCTTCAACGCAGATGCTGATGACGCTATCAACTATGGCGGTATCATCGCTGTGATCGGTCACGAGTTCACCCATGGCTTCGACGATCAGGGCTCTCAGTATGATGCAGAAGGTAATCTGCAAAACTGGTGGACAGATGCTGACCGTAAGAACTTCATGGCACTGGCCAAACGTTATATCGATTATTTCAGCGGCATCGAGGTACAGAAAGGCTTCTTCATCAATGGTAACCTGACCATCGGTGAGAACATTGCTGACCTGGGTGGTCTTACCCTGGCTTACAGCGCATTGGAAAAATCACTGCAAGGCAAGCAAGAGCCGGCCCTGATAGACGGATTTAACTGGAAACAGCGTTTCTTCCTGGGATGGGCGCAGGTATGGCATGCTAATACTACAGAAGCTGCGCTGCGTAACCAGATCCAGACAGATCCACATTCTCCGGCAAGAGACCGTATTAACGGACCTCTGCCTCATCTGAAGAGTTTTGCTAATGCATGGGGTTGTGCTCCCGGCAGCAAAATGTCTTTGCCCGATGACAAACGTGTAGTGATCTGGTAAACCTTTTACTTAAAATAACAAAGGGGACTCGCGTAAAACCGGGCCCCCTTTATTATTTTAAGCAGCACCACGGCTCCTGGGGGAATTACCAAAAACCGGTCATCAATCTCCGGAATTTGTACAATACTTTCTATTCATTATGTATTAATTTCGTTGTATTATTCACCGGATTAAACCATTTACAATGACCGGCATTTTGAAACAGTATCGCACAGAGATCCGCAATATATTGATCATCATATTATTGGCGCTTGCCCTGCCATATTTACCCAAACTGGCTACATTCCTGTTAACCACTACCACAGGGTCTGTAATTACCCTGAGTATGGCGGGAGGCCTGGTACTGGCCTTTACATTGAAGATATACTTCCGCATATTAGTAATGCGTATTAATAAAGACAACGAGGCTATTGCCTGATTCCTTCTAACCGCAACCAATATGACGATGAAACATCTCCTGAATATTTCCTATACACTCTTGCTGGCAGCGTTAATGACTGCCTGTGGTAATTCCGGTACAAAGCCTGCGGGCGACAGTGACGCTGTCACTACCCAACCTGCGGAACAAGAACCAGCGAAAGATCCTGCTATTGCCGGCAAATTGCCAGATCCTGTATGTGGTATGCCTTATGATACTATGTATAAAGAGTGGAGCGTTTATCAGAATGATACCCTTCATTTCTGCTCTCCTACCTGCAAGCGTGTATTTGATAAGAACCCGGAGAAGTACGCAGGTAAACTGGGGTTATAATCGGCCACCCGCCCTTTTTTATCTCTTACCCAATGTAACTTAGTTCAGTTTTTTGCGTTCTAATTACAAACTCCTATGCATGAGATCACTATTAACCAGCTTGCTGCTACTCATGTTCATCTGCAGCTGCGAGAAAAATGATGTAGAGCCTACGCCAGCGGTAGATGTTACCGGCTCCTGGCAGTTGTCCCAGCAGTTATCACTGCCGGACACGGTGTGGCATGGCATCACTTCCGCAGATTCCGCGTATTACGTTTTCGGGGCCAATGGCCAGTTCGTTTTTGATGCCAAGAGCTACCATCTCACAGGTACTTACAAAGTCATAGCTTCCGGCGATAAGGTAAAACTTATCGTTACGGGAAAGGATTCCACATCCCAGTATCTCCAGGTAGAAAAATTGAACGATTCCAGTATCCGGATAGACGACTGGTTAATCGGTGTCAATAAAGAGCAGATCAGCCGCAAATTCATCCTCATCAACAAATAAGTTATTCATAAGCATACGACATAAAAAAAGTCCCGGGATAATTCCCGGGACCGTCGATTAAAACAGCTTATGAAAATCTACGCTTACGTTCAAATTATATTATAAAGTTACCCGCCCGGTGTTACTTCAGTGTTACGGGTACATTATCACCGTATTAACAATTAGAGGATTGTCAACTTGAATCGGGAGTGAAGTATCTCTGAAACCGTTTTCCCCTGGTTTAAAACTCACCCATAATGATCGTTTATAACGTAGATCATTTTTGTTATCAAGTCCTTATAAAATAGCATTTTTATATTCTCATTGTAAAGCCTTTATCATAGCGGTTTATATGAGATGTCCTATATATGGGTTATATATGGGAAGACTATGGTTTATTTATGAGTTATAGTAAAGAACTGGCAGGGGATCAGGTATTCTTATCTCCAGACCATAAGAGGCCCCATCCGTAACCAATAAAAAAGCCCCCTGGAATGAACCAGAGGGCTTTCACCTATATTGTTAAATCGGTTATTAGAAGCTATATCTCAAGCCCAACTGCATCTGGTGTCTGCTGCCAAAGAAATCTCTGGAGTAAGGAGTACCAGGGTTAGACCAGGTATATGTCGGATAAGCAGTTGGAGAACCTGCGGTTCCTGCTTTCAGACCTACGCTGGCAGTAGAGTTGAATGTGTTTGGAGAGAAGTACTGAATACCCCAATCCTTGTTCAACAAATTGGTCAGGTTGATGATATCGTAAGTCAGGGTCAGGGTATGAATGCTCTTACCTGCCCTAAAGTTGAAGTCCTGAGTGAAACGGAAGTCAGCCTGTGTATTCCATGGAGTACGGCCGCCATTACGTTCTGTGAACTGTCCTTTACGGCTGCTCAGATATTTGTCGCCTTCTACGTAAGAGAAGAATGCGTCTGCCATTGCCTGATTTTCAGCAGTGAAGAACTGACGCGCTTCAGCCTGATCTTTCGGAATATATACTAAGCTAACCTGTTGTGGTGTACCCTGAATGGTAGCATTCACGAAACCATAAGAGAACGGTAAACCAGACGATGTATTGAAGAAGAGCGAGAAGTTAGAGATCAGACGTCCTTTGTGTCCCCAATCCAGCTTATAGTTAGCGGTAGTCACGATACGGTGACGGATGTCGAAGTTAGAATAAGCCAGCTGCGGATCGTTAGGATTGAGCGCCTGGTTCAGCTGCCAGTTAGACTCCATAGAGTTACGGATACCATTGGTAATGTCTTTAGACTGACCATATGTATACGCTGCACTGAAGTTCAGACCGAAATCAAATGCCTTGCTCAACTGACCTGTTACTGCATAACGGTAACCTTTATGCGTGTTGGACAGCAGGTAAGCATTGGTGAACTTAGAGTTGATCTTGGTACCGCTATAGATAGGCTGTTCTTTCTTTGTATCGTAGATGTTGTAAGTAGGATTATCCACCAGGTTGATCTGCTGGAATTTCAGATCGTAGATAGTCTTGGTATAGATACCTTCCACTGTGAACCTCCACCTGTTATTTGTAGAGTAATCCAGCGCCAGGCTGCTTCTCCACATCTGCGGCATTTTGAAATCGTTGTCGATCAGGTCAACCTGTGTAGCACCGGTTTTATCATGCACATCAACACCCTGTCCGGCTACAAATTGAGCTGCTCCCTGGTCGGATACCGCGATAGGATTAGTTCCGGGAGCTGGTTTTGTACCTGCAGGGAAACGTTTGTCATAAGCGCCATAGCTTGCACCGTTGTTATAATAAGCATAACCTAACCATGCGAACGGAATACGGCCGGTGAACAGACCAGTTCCTCCACGCAACACCAGGCTCTGATCGCCTTTGATGTCGTAGTTAAAGCCCAGACGTGGGGAGATCTGGATGTTGTTCAGATATTTATTGTTGATATCTTTTGGCAGTGTATAACTATAAGTGGTACCGAAGTTAGGATCTACCGGAGCACCTGTGGTCTTGTCGCTCAACTCCGTTTTGTTTGGCAGGCTGGTATAATCAAAACGGATACCAGGAGTTAATTTGAAACGGTCAGTCAGCTGGATCTCATCCTGTGCATACAGGCTATACATACCGATCTTAAATTCAGCAGGAGGATTCGCCATGATATAATCACGGGAATTGTTAGTGTAGTTGAAGTTAGCACGTACACGGCTAGGTGCATCGGCCAGGAAGTCGGCAATGCTTGCATAGTCTACACGGCCATTCCATGAATTCACGAAACCATACGTGATGTTGTACAACTCGTTGTGCGTACCGATAGTGATGTTATGCTTGCCTTTGAAGATGTTCACGTTATCGGTGAATTCAAAGGTCTTCTGTTTCATATCAAAGATAGAAGCTTCACGGTCTGTACCCAGGAAGATGGTACCACCTCTTGACTGGATCTGGATCTGAGCCAGGGAAGGATCTGAAGTTGGTTCACGATAGTCGTGAATGTTGGAATAACCGATGATCAAACTGTTGGAAACAGTATTATTGAAACGGCTTTTCAGTTCCGCAACAGTAGAAGACTGATTGTTGATCTGTTTGAAGTCGATACCACCGAAACGGAAGTTCTGCTGGTCACGCTCCAGGTTTGTTGCTTCTGAAGTGATCGTATTGTTACGTACAGATAACTGATGTTTATCGTTGATGTTCCAATCCACGCGGTTGAAGAACTTGTTAGACTTAGAATAGATAGAAGTATTATCGTAAGTTCCCGGATCGTATTTACCGGATTTGGTCACATCCAGGTCCAGCATATGCTGACGGATCTGTTCAGCTTCATCTCTGGTGATCAGCGGCATATCTGCAGAACCTGCACCCAGGATAACCGGGTCACGGCGACGTGCTATTTCTTCGTTAGTAAAGAAGAACAATTTATCCTTGATGATAGGGAAGCCTAATCTTATACCAGTCTGGTAATCGTGGAAATCGGAAGGCAGTTTGGAACCGTCGCCGGCATTGTTCTTACCGATCAGGCTTGCATTACGGCCAAAACCGTATACGGAGCCATGGAACTCGTTAGTACCGCTACGGGTTACCGCATTGATACTACCACCCAGGAAGTTACCGATCTTCACATCATAAGGAGCCAGGTATACCTGGATGTCCTGGATCGCGTCCAATGATACCGGGTTAGAGCGGGTGCTGCTACCAGGCTGGCCTGAACTGTTGCTTTGTCCGCCGAGAGAAGGGCTGAAGCCGATCGCATCGTTGTTGATAGCACCATCCAGTGTTACGTTATTATAACGGTAGTTTGTACCCAGGAAAGAGTTGTTGTTACTCTGCGGAGTAGCACGGGTAAAATCCTGGAAGCTACGGTTAATGGAAGGAAGGGTCTTAAGCTGGTTCTGACCTATTTTGAAGCCACCAGGTTTGCCGGTAGCATTACCTTTCACCACCACTTCACTGAGGGCGGTAGAGGCGTCTGCCAGCTGGAAGTTGAAAGTGCTGCTCCCCAGGGACAGGTTGACATCAGGCCTTTCTTCTTTTTTATAACCAATGAAGGAAACTGTAATCACATAAGGGCCACCTGGATTTACGTTGTTGATCAGGTAACGGCCATCCGCGTTTGTTTGTGCACCGTAACGCGTACCGGTTGATGTATTCACGGCCAGTACTGTTACACCTGGCAACGCCTCACCTTTACTGCTGACTACCTTCCCGGAGATCTGGGAAGTAGTGATCTGCGCTCTTAAGCCGGTTACAGACAGTACAAGGATACCTACTAATAACAATAATGAATAGAATTGCTTATTCACGTCTTTTCAATTTTGACGCAAACGTATCTCTGCTACATTACGTCTGTGTTAACACAATATTAAATTAATGTTAACACAGGGACGCACGTATCGTATTCAATGACTTATGAATTAAGCCATTGAGCTATGTGAGCAATTTTTCTGTTGGGCTTGTCTATTTTCTTCTCATTCCCAGGCATAGATACAGGAGAGCATGAGAGAAAAGTAGTACTCAATTATTCATACAAGCTTATCAGGATGCAGCTACAAATAAGGTTTTAGTTATAGGTTGACTGCATTGTTCCAAAAATAAATAGCGTGTGTTAAGAGAGTGTTACCCTAATATTAACTTTAGCAATTAAGTATGTTAAGTTTTTCTCAATATAACCTTGAACATCTGCGGAGCGTTTAACATATGAAGTTCGGGGTATATGAAATCTGTTCTTAAAGCTTTCAGGTAAGCCCCTCATCTTTTTTACCTGGCTTTGCTGTTTTGATGATCTGCCCTGTGCTCAGTGACAGGGCAGTTTCGTGTTTGGGTTCTGCTATTACAAAGAGGCTATTGATCCTGTTAACAGCGTCCAGTCTGGAAAGCTTATTCGTGATAAACATTTCATATTCTTCCAGATCGGCCACCAGTACTTTCAGCAGATAATCATAAGGCCCGTTGATCTTATAACATTCCATTACTTCAGGGAAAGCATTCACCTTTGCTTCAAAAAGCAGAAAGATATCATGGCCGTGTTCCTTCAGTGTAATATTGGCGAAGGCGGTTACATGTTTGCCCATCCGCTTCCTGTCCAGGATAGCTACATATCCCTTTATATATCCTTCGCACTCGAGGCGCTTTATTCTTTCGAAAATGGAGGTCACTGATTTTCCCAGTCTGGCCGCTATTTCTTTATTGGTGAGACGTGCGTCTTCCTGTAACAGGTCCAGTATGTGCAGGTCGGTTTCGTCTAACGTGAAATGCATTGGGGAATATTTTACTAAAATTACGTAGAATAAAGCTACTCCTTTAGAAAAAAAATCGTGATTTACAGGCTTTTATAGTTTTGTTTTCGCCTTTAGCCACCGACTGTATTTCTATATACAATAATCATGACCTTTACCCTGACGCGCCAACTATCATACACCAAAATTCATCTCATTAATGGAAACAAGAATTGTAATTCCTCTTCAGGCATTAGGCCTGGAGGATATCCCTATCGTTGGCGGGAAGTGTGCCTCGCTGGGAGAAATGATCGCCAACCTTTCCAAAGCAGGTATTAATATTCCCTCCGGTTTTGCAATTACTACAACTGCGTATTATCAGTTCTTACGTCAGAGCGGCCTGGAAGATTACATCCGTGAACAGATCGAAGGAATCGATTTCAATTCACTTGTCACATTACGCCGTGCGGGCCAGCGCATCAGGCAGGCCATCAGCAATACAAAGTTCCCGCATGAGCTGAGTGCAAAGATCATCAGCGCCTACATGGACCTGTCAAGAGAGTACGGTCAGGATATCACTGACGTGGCCGTGCGATCTTCTGCTACTGCCGAAGACTTACCAGATGCTTCATTTGCCGGTCAGCAGGAAACATATCTCAATGTAAGAGGGCCAGCCGCTCTTATAGACGCTGTGCGTAACTGTTTCGCATCCCTTTTTACAGACAGGGCTATCAGTTATCGGGAAAACTTCGGTTATGATCATTTCACTATCGGATTATCTGTTTGTGTACAGAAGATGGTACGATCTGATCTCGGCGCTGCAGGGGTAGCCTTTTCGCTTGATACAGAATCAGGTTTTAAAGATGTAGTGGTGATCAATGGCGCCTTCGGTCTGGGAGAAATGGTGGTGCAGGGAGCTGTTTCACCGGATGAATTCATCATATTCAAACCTGCGCTTGACGGCAAGCATGCGCCGATCATTGAAAAGCGTATAGGCCTTAAAGATAAGATGATGATCTATGGGGAAAGCAATGATCAGCGTACTAAAGTAATACCTGTTGAAAGAGGCAACCAGCAGCGGTTCTGCCTGAAAGATGGACAGATCCTTCAACTGGCTGAATGGGTATGCAGGATAGAAGATTACTATTCACAGTTAAAAAATAAATGGTGTCCGATGGATATTGAGTGGGCGCTTGACGGGCTCAGTAATGAACTGTTCATTGTACAGGCCCGTCCTGAAACTATCCATTCCCGGAAAGAGCATCATACTATCACTTCATATGCGATAGAAAGTACCGGCAATCCACTGCTGAAAGGAATTGCAGTGGGAGACAAGATCGCTTCGGGCAAAGTGAACATATTATTCTCGCTCGATAAACGCGTTACAGAAGGAACAGAGTTCAAAGCCGGCGATGTACTGGTAACTGATATGACAGATCCCGATTGGGAACCGATCATGAAAATGGCGGCAGCCATTGTTACCAATAAAGGCGGCAGGACCTGTCACGCAGCCATTGTAGCCAGAGAAATGGGGATTCCCGCCATCGTTGGTTGTGGCAATGCGACTGAACTCTTATCCACCGGACAGGATATCACAGTCAGTTGTGCTGAAGGTGACGAAGGCATTATCTATGAAGGATTAATCCCTTTTAAAGAAACCTCACTCGACCTGCGGGAACTACCGGAAATTAAAACTGCACTGATGCTCAACGTGGCATCCCCTGCTATGGCCTTCCAGTTTTCCCACCTGCCTAACAAAGGTGTTGGATTGGCCAGGGAAGAATTCATCATCAATAACTATATAAAGGTACATCCGCTTGCATTGTTGCATCACCGCTCATTGAACGATGCAGCGTTGACAGCCGATATCATGCAGCTGATAAGAGGATATGACGATGAAGAAGCTTACTTCGTACAAAAGCTCGCTTATGGTATTGCAAAGATCGCAGCAGCTTTTCATCCGGGTAAGGTCATAGTACGGTTCTCCGATTTTAAAAGCAATGAATACTATAATCTCTTAGGCGGAAAGTATTTCGAGCCTGATGAAGAGAACCCGATGATCGGCTGGCGCGGCGCATCACGCTACTACTCCGAGAAATACAAGGCAGCCTTTGCACTTGAATGCAAGGCCATCAAAAAAGTACGTGAAGAGATGGGTCTGAAGAATGTAGTAGTGATGATCCCTTTCTGCAGAACTGTTGATGAACTGCTGCTGGTACTGGATACAATGAAACAGTACGGCATAGAGAGGGGGAAAAATGGGCTGGAAGTATATCTCATGGCAGAAATACCGTCTAACATCATGATGGCGGAAGAATTTGCCGCACACATAGATGGGTTCTCCATCGGCTCTAATGACCTCACGCAACTGACACTGGGGCTGGACCGTGATTCTTCGCTGATCGCAGGGTTGTACAATGAACGCAATCCGGCTGTATTAAGAATGATCAGTATGTTGATCACAGCAGCAAAAAAACAACATGTCAAAGTGGGTATCTGTGGTCAGGGGCCATCTGATTTCCCCGACTTCACGAAGTTCCTGGTAGAACAGGGCATCGACAGTATATCAGTTACGCCTGATGCGCTGACCAAAACAGTGAAAGCCATTCATGAAGCCGAAGAGATAAAAGAAAAAGAGCAGATCCCTTACATATAGTCTATAAATAGCAGAACAGCGGGCCCCACGATTGGCGTCCGCTGTTACTGCGCTATTGACAAAAGAGATTCATATAACTAAAAGAGGCTGTTCAATTGAACAGCCTCTTTCTTTAAACAGTTATTTATGGCAAGATATTAGTATTTAGTGCTTTCAGCTTCGTAGTTAGTCCAACCAGATGTCCAGTCAGTAGTTGCATCAAATGCACCACGATAAGCAACATTAGCGAAACCAAGACCTTCTGGAATTACAGCACCGGCAACTGCAGGTGAAGTAGCTTTCAGCAGGAAGCTAGGAGTACCTTTAGAAGCACCGATAGCTGAAGAATATACATAAGGATTGTTCAGCTGAACATCTTCCGCTTTAACAATAACCTGAGTTTCGGTAGCATTCCACCATGCAGTCCAGGCAGCATTGTCAACACCGCTCCACTCGCTCTTGCTAACGGTAACAGCACCAGCGATAATGTTGTTCTTAAATTTCAGGTTACCTTCAGAAGCATTCTGAGATGTTTTATGACCAGCAACTTTAGTATCGTCGATATATACACCGATAGGGAAACCGATGATGATAGAGTTGATCAGGCTCATTGAAGAGTTACGACGGATCTGAGCACCATGTTGGAAGTTAGCATTGATACCAGAAGCAGAATTACCAGCGATGATAGGTCCAACAATTGTCATGTTAGAGAAGATCGCTTTGGTCTGAGGAGTGAGCTCAGAACCGTTTGCATCGTTATCTGATTCGAAACCGTTAGAACCTGATACGTCAGCAATAGCTTTATAACGCTGAGCTACACCGAACTGAATTTTACCGGAGAAACCGTTATCAGTATCGAAGTCATCATCCCAGGTATAAGTAGCAACCAGGTGATCGCAATTTACAGAACCACCGAACCACTCGTAAGCATCATCTCCGGAGCGGTAAACCTGGATATAGCTGATCTTTGTACCATTACCAACACCGCCCATAGTTAAGCCGTTGATCTCGTTGTCAGGAGAGTAGTAGATACCACCAAATTCGATACGTACATATTTCATTACGCCGGAGTTGTCTGTATCATCATTACCACCGTACCAGATATAATCTTTTTCATTACCACCAGCAGGAACTACCAGACCACCTTCAATCTTAGCTTCGCCTCCGGCTGGATTTACTTTTGCTTTACCCAGCAGGATAACGCCACCCCAGTCACCTTGTGCACGTGCACCAGCTGGCTGAGCAGAAGTGAAGATGATTGGCTTTGCAGCAGTACCTTCAGCGTTGATCTTAGCACCGCGTGTGATAACCAATGTACCCTTGGTTGCTTTATCACCCATGATCACAGTACCTGGCTCGATAGTCAGTGTAGCACCGCTTTTAACGTACACGAAACCATCCAGTAAATATTTTTTGCTTGCAGACAGTGTCTGGCTAGTAGTGATGTCCCCTTTTAATCTTACAACAGAGCTGTCTACGTTAGTTGGAGGAGGTGTTGGAGCATCATCGTCGCTACAGGAAGAAAATGCGCCTACAGATAACGCAGCGATTAATAACAAAAAGTACCTTTTCATGAGATGTTTCAATTGTTTAGAGTTCAAAATTAAATTAGTACTATGATGAGTATGTTATGAGTGTGTTACTATTATATTAACAGTTTCTCTTATTTAGAAAGATGAAAACTATAGGTCAATGAGAACGTTGTACCCGGACGGTATTGCTGCAATAGATAGTCTTCGCCTGAACTGATGCTACCTCTTTTGTATACAGGATTATCGAACTTGTTGTTACCATTCTGATCGTAGTAGAACCTGTATTTAGCATTCAGCAGATCTTTAATATTCAGACGGAAGCTACTACGTTTGCTGATGTTCATATTAGCCTGGAAATCCAGCAGGTTGCGCGGACTTTCATAGATGTTACCCAGTTTACCGGAACCATCTGCTCCACCACCTTCACCTACCAGGTATAGGCGTTGTCCGATCCTGTTGTAAAGCAGGTTGAAGCTTACTTTGTCACCAGGTAATGCATAAGAAAGACTTGTATTGATCACATAGTTTGACTGACCTGATAATGGTCTGTCCTTTGCATTCACTATTGTATTATCATCTACTACTGATTTGATATAAGCCAGGTTTGCATAGAAAGTGGTATTGTTCAGGAAACTATTTTCAGCGAGGAAACCAAGTTTTTTACGCAGCTCGACTTCAGCACCAATGTTATAAGCGCTATTGTAGTTAACCGGTGTTACATCATACTGGCTCAAACCAGAGGAAGTAACCTTGCTTTCGATCGGATTCTTGAAATGTTTATAGAATACAGAACCGGAAAATATTTCACCTGCATTAGGGAACAGCTCATAACGAATATCCGCGTTATCTATCTGGCTACGTACCAGGTTGGCGTTACCATTAATGAGAGAAGACATTTCATAGTCATAGTATGACAACGGCGCCAGTTCGCGCAGCTCTGGCCTTGCTATTGTTCTGTAATAAGACGCACGCAGGTTTGAACTTTTGTTTAAAGAATACGTCAGATTTGCAGAAGGCAGTACATCCAGCCAATCCTTATCAACTTTAATGGTAGGACCAACAATCGGAGAATTCAGCTTCAATCCAAAGGATTCTACCCTAATACCCCATACCAGGCGGAATTTATCAGACAGTCTGTTGTCCAGCTGCAGATAACCTGCCCCCGTGTTGGTAGTTGCTCTGTATTCATCAACAGTAGAAGTGATATCATCCAGTGTATAGAAACCATTTTCAATAACATCGTTCGCATACAGGGTAGTAATGGGACGTTGAGAAACTGCTTCACTACCATCTTTCAGAGCGTCGAGTTTCAGACCAATATAACGTGCATGGAAGTCTCTGCTACGTCGTTGAAAAAGGCCACCTATTTTGAAGCTGCTCTTGTTGTTTAAGAAGCGGAAAGGATGTGAATAGTTAGCGCTGGCTATGTAGATATTTTCATCCAGATCGGAGAACAGACGGTTATTCGCCTTACCAACTGTACCTATATCGGCGGTCAATACTGCAGTTTCATCGCCTAAGTTTTTACCATAGGAAACTTTACGCTGGTCAGGCTGATTATTGGTTACTTTATTGAAGGAAAGCAACCAGTTAATTTTGCTCTGCCCTTTACCTACCTGATGTTCGCCTTCCACAGCCGTCTTGAACAGCGACTTCTGTATCAGGTCATAGGCGTAATAATTGATGTATTTATTACTACCAAGATTATCTCCTTCACGGAACAGGAAGTTATCATCAAAGATCCTGTTGTACAGGTTTTTCCAAACGATCTTGCTCTTGCCTGCGGAATATCCGAAGTTCAGTACACCACCCAGGTTGGTTGAATATTTGTATGCGTTATCTTTATAATCAAAGTTATCGTAGCGGCGAACAACATCACGAAGTACTGACTCAGTATGAGAATAAGTTATCGCAGCGATCATACCAACACTGGCGTCTTTTTTTGTGCTCCAGTGATTCCCCAGGGTAGCTTGTAGATTAATACCGGGCAATCCTTTTTTATCTTTGATGCTGTAATCATTATTTAATGATTTCATCGCATTACGCTGCTCTGTTACCGTCAGCTGATTATTTGCAATCGCGCTGGTAGCAGGAAAAGATGTAGGTAACTGGCGGCCACCGTCAAAACCCAGGAAGTCAGTGCTGCTCTTATAACCGCTCTTAAATGATTTAAAAGTAGAAGCCGTGTTATAACTAGAACCCACAGCTATATCAAAGAAGTGCTGATCAGGAATTTCTTTGGTTTGTACATTGATCACCCCACCTGCAAAATCGCCCGGCAGATCAGGTGTGGCAGACTTTGTAATGATAATATTATCGATCATGTTAGCAGGGATAATATCAAAAGAGAATGCCTTACGGTTTGGCTCAGTACTTGGCAGTACGCCATTATCTACCAGGGCAGTGTTATAACGATCGCTCAGACCACGTACGATAACAAATTTATTATCCTGTATAGTAGTACCGCTAACGCGTTTTAATACTTCACCAGTGCTGCGGTCAGGAGATTTTTTTATCACATCTGCAGAGATACCGTCAGATACAGCCACATTATTCTTCTGTGCAGTATACAAAGCATTGATCGTTTCCTGTTTGAAAGAACCCCTGATCACTACTTCCTGCAGTTCTTTCGATTTAGGTTCATCCATGATCACAGGTAACTGTGTAGGCGCACCTTGTTTTACCACAACCTCGCTTACAGCTTTGGTTTGGTAACCCATGTATTTAAACTCCAGCGTGTAAGTACCTGGAGCAAGGTTCAGTGTATAACGACCTTCAACGTCAGTAACTGCACCTGTAGATGTACCCTGTACAATAACGGTAACGCCTATTAGCGCTTCTCCGCTTTTCTGGTCGGTTACTTTACCTGTTACTTTCCCATTATCTACAGCAAAGGCGGAAAGGAAGGAACTCAAAAGAAGGCAAACACATAACAGTGCAGACACGAAAGAATGTTTCACGATATAGCTGATTCAGTGACTTGATTGAATTACAGCCGCAAAACTATCGTGGGTGTGTTACCGCAGTGTTACAGGAAGGTTACCAGAATGTTAATTGTTAAGGAATGATTAAAAAATAGTTAACACGTTCAGGATAGTTAGGTTTCACAGGATATTAATAATAAATAATTTAGGGGCGGTAATGCTAAATATCCGTATCAGCAGGCAATCTGCTGCGGTCCCTGACGGTTATTATTCAACAACCTTTCAAGTGTGATATCCAGCTGCGCGTTATATTCATTATTATGCTTCATGCCATCTGATAAAGAAGCGATTAATTGAAACAGGTGCATGCTTTTGTTTGTAAACGGCTTATGGTCCTTGTTACAAAGCTCCAGTGTAAAATTGAATTTATCTTCCAGTTCTTCTTCAAACTCGCGAAGGCTTAAAGTTTCATCTATGGGAAATTCAATCAGCATTTCTTCGGGAAAACCAGCTTCACCTAACGTATCAAATGCGTTAGCAGGTGAATTACGCATGTAAACTGCAATATTGCAGGAGAGTAGTCGCTGAAACTGCATTTGTAACAGGGAGACCGTCATCAGAGGATGTAACTTCAATACTTTCATCTTACTATTTATGTTAGCATTACCAGTCGGATCACTGGATATAATATCACAATATTAATAGCTCTGTATTAAGTGAATATTAAGCAGTTGTTATTATATCATAAATAATTGTTAAATAACAACGGTTTATATATGAGCTATTGTTGCGGGAAGCTGATCACCTTGGAAATATCTCCCCAGGGCATAATTGATCCTTCTTCTTCCTCCTCCGGTAATACAACACGTGTTTTGGATACGGGGTATTGGTAGAGCGACCATTGACCATTGGTGTACTCCAGTGAGGTCAGGCTTTCGACCCAGTCTCCGGAATTAAGGTAGGTAACGGATTTACCATCATGTACTATTTCTTTTATGATGGGCTGATGGATGTGTCCACAGCATACCACATCAAATTCTTTATCGATCGCTATTTCTGCAACCACCTGTTCGAAATCGGAGATAAACTTTACGGCTTGTTTCACGCCATTTTTCACTTTTTTGGAAAAGCTCATCTTTTCTTTTCCCATGCGCTCTAAAACATTATTTACCAATCTATTAATAATAATTAACAGATCATATCCTTTCCCTCCCAGTTTTGCCAGCCATTTGGAGTTCTTCATTGTCACATCGTATACGTCTCCATGGAAGAACCAGTGTCTTTTGCCATCTACCTCAAGGATCAGCTTATTATCGATGACCAGGTTACCTAGTCCGAAACCGGCAAATTTTCGCAGGGCTTCGTCATGGTTACCTGTCAGATAATATACTTCCGTGCCCTTTCCGGTCATTTTCAGTATCCTGCGGATCACTTTGGTATGTGCTTTCGGGAAATAACGCTTGCTGAACTGCCAGATATCGATGATATCCCCATTCAAAACCAATATTTTAGGATCGATACTATCCAGGTACTGGACCAGTTCTTTGGCGTGACAACCGTAAATTCCGAGATGTACATCAGAGATCACAACAATATCGAGAGAGCGTTTTTCAGACATTTTAATGAGGATTGAACCGAAAAAACCGGGCAGTTGTTAGGTTTGGTTAAAAATAGTTTAGTCCGCTGAAAACGGCTGCAGGTGTAGGGAAATCCTTGAAACACACAGCCTTTTTCACAATACAAAGAAAAAATTGCTATATTACTTTTATATTAATCCAGTGTTAAGGAATTATTAAGGATAATATTTTCTTGGAGGTATTGCCTGCGGAAAGCTATTTTTGCGCCAAATTTCAAACAAAGAGTATGGGAGGCTTCAATTCTTTTGTAAAGTTATTTGTACCAAAAGACAGGGTTTTTTATTCGTTATTCGAGGATGTAGCTGCCAATCTGGTAGAAATGGGTAAAGTGCTGGTTGAACTGGTGTCCGCTACAGACATGGCAGTGCGTAAAGACAAAACCCATCTGATTGAGCGGCTCGAGCACAAAAACGACGATTTCACCCATCGGATCTTTGTGGAACTGGGTCAGAACTTCATTACTCCATTTGACCGTGAAGACATTCACCACCTGGCGGCTACGCTGGATGATGTGGCCGATTATATCCACGGTTCCGCAAAAAGACTGGATCTTTACAAAGTAACCGAAATCAATGAAAGTGTTCGTAAACTGGCTGACCTGATCTACCAGGGTACCCTGGAACTGCATAAAGCGATCCCTGAACTGCGTACCATGTCCAACATGCGTAACATCACGGATGCCTGTGTAAGGATCAATAGCCTGGAGAACCATGCAGATGATATCTATGACATGGCCATCGCAGATCTGTTCGAGAAAGAAGCCAACAATGCAGGAGAATTGCTGAAAATGCGAGAACTGTATCAGGCGCTCGAAATTGCTACAGACAAATGTGAAGATTGTGCCAACGTGATAGAGTCTATCATCATAAAATATGCATAATCAACAGATTATACATCTCCGGCATGCCTGTTTAATGCAAATACCTTTCTAATGACCTTACTTGTCACGATCATCATACTGGCGTTTATCTTCGATTATATTAACGGCTTTCATGATGCGGCTAACTCTATAGCAACCATCGTATCCACAAAAGTGCTGACTCCCTTCCAGGCAGTACTATGGGCTGCCGTGTTCAACTTTGCAGCTTTCTTTATTTCCAAATATGTTTATGGGGAATTTAAGGTAGGTAATACTATCGCCAAATCCGTATTTGAGCAATTCATTACCCTGAAGGTGATCCTTTGTGGCCTGATAGCGGCTATTACCTGGAACCTTGCCACCTGGTGGTATGGTATACCCTCCAGTTCTTCACATACCCTTATAGGTGGTTTCATCGGTGCTGCCATTGCAGCTGCCCATGGCTCTTTCGATGTGATCAACTATTCTAAGGTAATGCCCATTATCTATTTCATTGCCCTCGCGCCATTCATCGGTATGCTGGTCGCCTTCATTATAACGATCATTATATTGAACGTCTGTCGTAAGGCCAATCCCTATAGGGCGGAAAGCTGGTTCAAACGTTTGCAGCTGGTGTCATCCGGCGCGTTGAGCCTTGCACACGGAGGTAACGATGCGCAGAAAGTAATGGGTATCATCGCTGCAGCCCTGGTTGCTCATGGCAGTATAGACGATGTTACCAAAGTACCTAACTGGGTGCCATTGTCCTGCTTCGTTGCCATTGCCCTCGGTACTATGAGCGGTGGCTGGAAAATAGTTAAAACCATGGGATCCCGTATTACCAAAGTAACCCCACTTGAAGGTGTGGCTGCGGAAACTGCGGGTGCGGTAACACTTTATCTCACAGAAACACTGGGTATTCCTGTAAGTACCACCCACACTATTACCGGTTCTATTATCGGTGTAGGCGCTACGAAACGTCTCTCTGCAGTACGCTGGGGGGTAACCGTGAGCCTCCTCTGGGCCTGGATACTGACAATTCCCATCAGCGCATTACTGGCTGCTTTTGTTTACTTTGTAGTCAATCTTTTCTTCTGATAAAAGGTGTAACTACTTAATATAATAAGCCCTCCGGCCTCGCCATCTCCGATGGAACGACCGGAGGGCTTTCTCTTTTGATACTACTGCTTTTTCAGTTTTTCCTTTTTTTTATCACAGAGCCCCCTATTTTTGTAGGGCTTTTTGAAGAACCTTTTTCTATTATTCATTCTTATAATAAATGCTATGAAAGGTATCATACTGGCCGGCGGCTCCGGAACACGTTTACACCCGATTACCTATGCCATCAGCAAACAAATCATGCCGGTATATGACAAACCGATGATCTATTATCCCCTTTCCACACTGATGCTGGCCGGTATAAAAGAGATCCTGATCATTTCCACACCACATGACCTGCCTGCTTTTAAAAGATTATTCGGTAACGGTGAACAATTAGGTCTGCAGCTGCACTATGCTGAACAACCGCTTCCTAACGGTCTTGCTCAAGCGTTTGTAATAGGCCGTGAGTTTATTGGCGATGATAATGTAGCGCTTGTATTGGGAGATAATATCTTTTACGGCGCCGGCCTCGGTACCCAGCTGGCTAACAATGTCAATCCGGATGGAGGCATCGTGTACGCCTATCAGGTATCCGACCCGGAACGCTATGGCGTAGTGGAGTTTGATGAGAAAATGCAGGTAGTGTCCATAGAGGAGAAACCGCAAAAGCCCAAGAGCAGTTATGCGGTACCTGGATTATACTTTTACGATAATGATGTGATTAAAATAGCTGCTGAACTGCAGCCAAGCCCACGCGGGGAATATGAGATCACCGATGTGAACAAGGAATACCTGCGCCGCGGCAAACTGAAAGTGTCTATCCTGCCACGCGGTACGGCATGGCTGGATACAGGTACCTTCGATTCCCTGATGCAGGCGTCACAGTTTGTACAGGTCATCGAACAACGTCAGGGTATCAAGATTGCCTGTATAGAGGAAATTGCCTACAGACAAGGATTTATTTCCCTGGAGCAATTACAGGCGCTCACCAAGCCATTGCTGAAAAGTGGCTATGGACAGTATCTTGAAAAGATCGTTGAACAGAAAATCTGAACAATTAAAAAAATAAGAATTAAGGATTAGGAAACGTACATTCGTAATTCGATAATCGGGTACGGGGTTAGATTCCAAGTCTATAATTCCTGATTTCGCTAAGCATCTGATTGTAATTAATCCTAAAACATTCTTAAAAAATAAAAGACATATGAAGGTTCTAGTTACCGGTGGTTGTGGTTATATCGGCTCTCACACTATCGTAGATCTGATTAACAATGGCTTTGACGTAGTATCCGTAGACAGCAACATCCGTAGCAGTACACAACTGCTGGACGGAGTAGAAAAGATCACAGGCAAAAAAATCCGTAACTACAAGGTAGATCTCTGTAACCTGGAAGATACACATGCCGTATTTCACGAAAACCGTGATATCGTAGGCGTGATCCACTTTGCAGCGCTCAAAACAGTTCCTGAGTCCGTAGCTGATCCGTTATTTTACTTCCATAATAACCTTTCTTCTTTAGTAAATGTGCTGAAGTGTGTAAAAGAGTTTAATATCCCTAACCTGGTATTCTCTTCTTCCTGCTCCGTATATGGCAATACCACAGAATTGCCCGTAGTGGAGGCCACTCCGCTGCAAGAAGCACAATCCCCATACGCCCGTACCAAACAAATGGGCGAACAGATGATCCAGGACTATAGCAAGGTAAACGATACCCAGTCTATCCTGCTGCGTTACTTTAACCCGGTAGGCGCACATCCGTCTGCATTGATCGGCGAACTGCCTTTAGGCCGTCCCGACAACCTGGTACCAGTTATTACCCAGACAGCTATCGGCAAGATCCCTAAGCTGACTGTATTTGGTCATGACTACGATACCCGCGACGGTTCCTGCGTGCGCGATTATATTCATGTAATGGATATAGCCAATGCTCATACAAAGGCCCTGCAGTACCTGCTGGACCAAAAGAATACAGATAACTGCGAGATATTCAACCTCGGTACCGGTAACGGAGTAACCGTTCTGGAAGCTATCAAGGCCTTTGAAAAGATCTCCGGTGTAAAACTGAACTATGAACTGGGGCCACGCCGCCCGGGCGATGTGATCGCTATCTATGCCAATAACACCAAAGCCAAACAACTGCTTGGCTGGAACCCGAACATTGGTATAGAAGACATGATGCGTACCGCCTGGCAGTGGGAAGTAGCCTTAAGGGACAGGGTTCTTAGCAATTAAAAAGTTTATTTCTTACATTTACGACACAATTCTTAATATAAGGCTATGGTAAAAGATATTAAACCGTTAAATGAGAAGGAGACACGCGCAGGCTTTGGAGAAGGTATATTGGAAGCTGGGCGTAAAAATCCGAATGTAGTAGCACTGACCGCTGACCTGTTGGGTTCGATGAAACTGAATGCCTTTATTAAGGAGTTTCCTGACCGCTTTGTACAGGTAGGTATCGCAGAAGCAAATATGATAGGTATAGCTGCCGGTATGACCATCGGTGGTAAAATTCCTTATACAACTACCTTTGCTAACTTTTCTACAGGCCGTGTATACGACCAGATCCGCCAGTCTGTTGCCTATTCCGGCAAGAACGTAAAGATCTGTGCTTCTCACGCCGGTTTAACGCTTGGTGAAGATGGTGCTACCCACCAGATCCTGGAAGATATCGGTATGATGAAAATGCTCCCGGGCATGACCGTGATCGTTCCATGCGATTTCAACCAGACTAAAGCTGCTACTATCGCTGT
The DNA here is from genome assembly GCF_003182155.1 of Chitinophaga sp. S165. Lineage (GTDB taxonomy): Bacteria > Bacteroidota > Bacteroidia > Chitinophagales > Chitinophagaceae > Chitinophaga. Next base: position 1,333,192 of record NZ_QGTG01000002.1, on the reverse strand, counting down.
AGCTGACTACCAGGGACCAGTTTATCTGCGTTTCGGTCGTCCGAAATGGCCTAACTTCACTCCTGAAGATCAGAAATTCGAAGTAGGTAAAGCCCAGGTGCTGCACGAAGGAACAGATATCACCCTGTTCGCTTGCGGTCACATGGTATGGTTATCTATCGAAGCAGGCAAGATCCTGGAAGAAAGAGGTTATAGTGTTGAGATCATCAATATCCACACTATTAAACCACTGGACGAAGAAGCAGTAATACGCTCCATCACTAAAACCGGTTGTGCGGTAACTGCTGAAGAGCATAACGTACTGGGAGGTCTCGGTGACAGCATCGCACAGGTAGCTGCACGCAACAATCCAATTCCGATCGAATACGTAGGTACTAATGATACTTTCGGTGAAAGTGGCAAACCACTGGACCTGCTGAAAAAATATGGCCTGGATGCAGATCATATCGTTGCTGCTGCTGAAAAAGCAATAGCAAGAAAGAAGAATAAATAATCTGTACCGGATTAAACTTTACATAAAAAAAACCATCATAGAGATGGTTTTTTTTATGTAAAACCATTTAACCTAGGATGAGCATACAACAGGATGATAAAACACTATTGGCGATATACAGGGATCCCGCCACAAGGGAGAAGGGCTTTACGTATATCATCCAGAAGTACCAGGAACGGCTTTACTGGCATATCAGAAGGCTCGTGCTGGACCATGATGACGCCAATGATGTATTACAGAATGTGTTTGTGAAAGTCTGGAAAAACCTGGAAGGATTCCGCGAAGACGCCCAGTTATACACCTGGTTATACAAGATAGCCACTAATGAATGTCTCACGTTCCTGGAAAAACAAAAGAAAAACAATTCAGTATCTCTGTCAGACGTAGAAACAGGTCTTAGCAATACCCTGAAGGCAGATGCTCAATTTGATCCCAATAAACTTGAGTGGAAGTTGCAAAGAGCGATACTGGGACTACCTGAAAAACAAAGGATCGTATTTAATCTGAGGTACTATGATGAAATGCCCTACGAAGAAATGAGCCGTGTACTTGACACCTCTGAAGGCGCACTCAAAGCCTCTTATCACCACGCCGTAAAAAAGATTGAAGAGTTCATCCGTAATAGCTGAAAATGCGACATCTTCGTACTTTTATGAGGTGAACCGCATTTTTTTAGAGACGAAACTACAACCTGTTTAAACTATTGCTATCTTCTACCGTCTAAAAACTGTATGATATCCAGAGACAACGATATTGCGAACGAACTGCGGGAAATCATCCCTGAAGCTCAATGGACTACGCTGAAATCTGCCCAGGCAGCAATTCCAGCCGGTTATTTTGAGCAACTGCCGGATCAGATCCTACAGAAGGTACGTGCTGCTGATGTGCAGGAAGAGCTCGAAATGCTCTCCCCGCTACTGGCCGGTGTACCTAAGTCACTTCCCCTATCTGTTCCTCCGGATTACTTCGGGCAATTGTCTGAACAGGTCTTGCAAAATATAACAGGTGCCACTGAACAGGCTCAACCAGCTATAGAAGAAATGCCTTCCATCCTGGCAGATATGCCAAAAGCATTTCCAATGTCTGCTCCTGCCGGCTATTTTGACCAGTTAAGTGCTGCTGTCATGGCGCGTATAGCAGATGCTGACAGGCCAACTATACCAGCTACAGAAGCAGGAGAAGAACTAGCCATTTTGTCTCCGTTCCTGGCACAAATGCCCAAGACGATGCCATTTTCGGTGCCTGCAGGTTATTTTGACCAGCTGAGTGCGACCGTAATGGCGAACATGCCTGCTATTTCGGCCCCTGCCGCTAAGCCTGTCATCCGCAGGATGGATGCACGCAGGTATTTCAAATGGGCGGTAGCCGCCTGCCTTATAGCACTGGTAAGTGTAAGTACCCTGCTGTTTACAAGAGAGAACTACCATGCCGCCAGTGCAATGGAGAAAAACCTGGCTAATGTCAGCGACCAGGAAATTATGGAATATCTGCAAGCCCATACGGATGCTTTCGATAGAGAAGAATTGGCCAGCTATGGACCTTTAGTAGAAGAAAGTAACGGGATTCCGGACGAGGTAGATGAATTACCAGCAGAGGCTATACAACATTATTTGGATAACACCGGTTTGTTAAATGAAAGCCTAACAGACAATTGAGATGAAAAAAATTTACGCATTATTTATACTTATTGCCCTTTCATTGTTTTTCCACCCTCCCGCCAGTCAGGCTCAGAAGGGCGGTGATTCTGAAATAAAGGACCGTATCCGTGCCGCAGAAATCGCATATCTGGCACAAAAGCTGGATCTTACCCCAGATGAGGCACAGAAATTCTGGCCTTTATATAATCAATACACAAAAGAAGTCGAAATTCTAATTGCCGAACGCCGCAAACGGAACAAGACCCCACAGCAGGACCGCCAGCCCGCAGATGCCAATGAATTAGGCTATGAGCGCCGTATGCTGGATATTAAAACCCATTACAGCCAGGAATTCCAGAAGGTACTGCCTCCCGCGAAGGCCGGTAATGTATTCAGATCTGAAAGAGAGTTCCGTAATCAACTGATCCGGACCATGAAGGACAGACAAAGCAGAAACGTAGGCGGACCAGGCGCAAGAAGATTCCGGCAGTAATTCACCCGCATAATTATCAGACGAAATTAAATAACACCAGCTCTACCCTGATGATCTTATGCTCATCATCAGGATTCCGGAATAAGTACGACCAGGAGGCGTCTGACCTTTGCCCCAGTGCCTGCAAACAGAGCGGATGCTGTTCCATTGCCGCTGTTGCTGTTAGCAACACCTGCGAGAATTGCTTTACATCACGGTTGAAAATGATAACAGCAGTTTTCTCATCCCTCCAGTTCACATAACTGCTCAGCAACTGATCAACACCATTGAGCAGATACGCTTCACCTCTCCAGATTTTACATTCTGCTATAAAAAGATTATTTCCATCATTGTCACTAACAAGAATATCCGTTTTACCCAGCCGGTTGAAAACCTCTCCCTTTGCTGAATAATGTGGACTTACAGCATTCAGAAAAGGAAGGAAATAATCACGGTACCGTTCTTCATTAAACTTGTCGCTGAGATCTTTATAGTTCTCCAGGTTTTTACCTAATAAGACGATGTAATCTATAATCTGGAAATAGGTATCATCATTCAATATGGTACGCCTGTTGGCGCTTAATGACGGCAAGGACGGGCTCATTCTCATTAAAGCGGCGATCATTTCAGCATCAATGCTATCGGCCGGCGCAGGCTGTGCATTACTTACAGATTCTTCCGGCCCAGGCTCAACCGCCGGGTGGCCTATCCATTCAATAAGATTGAGCATCGCATGATACTCTGCCACGTGGGCGATAATCCTGGCGATCGACCTTGAGCCTCTTTTTTTGCTATAGATCTCCATGGCACTGAAGAGCGACGTGATTCGTTTGTCGGCCTGCCAGACATCGCTGATCATATCAGGCACGAACCCTGCGGGTATAAGATTTTTCAGTGCGGCCCTTTCCCTGATCTCGTCTATATAGTTATTAATCTGTTGAATGGTTTGCGCCTTAAATACTTCGGGATCCCGGTGCAATAATAACTTCTGCTCATATTCATTCGCTTTTAGCCAATTACTCTGGAAATCCGCGATCATCTCGTTGAAGTACGTTTCATTAAGTTTTGATGACGTTATCGTCCATTGCATAATGAAAGCATCGAAATACCTCGCTTTTCCGGGCCTTCTGGCCTGAGGCTTCGGCAGGGAGATCCGCAGGGACTTTAAATATTTTATCAGCTTATCAAACAGTGGTCCTCCGGGCACATTAATCGTCGTTTCCTCCGCAGATGTAGTATAAACAGGCACTACCAGATTTACCTCCTGCGCAATACCATGCTCCGGGATCGGCACTACAAGTTCTTTAGGTGTGATACGACCTGAAGCCAGTACCCAGCCCGCCCCACATATTAAAAAGGCGACACCCGCTGCATAATCGCCTGCGGAATATAGTACCGGTGCCATGAACCATAACACAACACCGCAGTTACGTGCCATGAAAGCTACCGTCGCTTGTTTCCTGACTTTACCTTCTTTAGGAAAGAATAAGCCTGGAAAGAAGTATCTGTCAAGCGGACTTATAAGAACAAGACCTAATGACAATGTCATCACCCCATCAACATATCTTTTTGAGTCAATTATCATAACTCCACCCAGGCTATAAAATATTCCTAAAAACCAGCGCAGAAGAGCCAGTAAGGGATAGGAGAAAAAAAAATATTTAATAGGTAACTGATGTGACAAGATTCCCTGATGTCCCCTCACTTTGATCGTAGGAGGGAGAACCAACAATACGGCTAAAATGGCAAATCCACCACACATTAGCAGATTGCCTTTATCAGCCAATGCCCAGATGCTCATAATGAAAGGTACGATACCAAATAAGTACCGTGCACCAAGTAAAAATTTATTCATAAGCAGTACATGAATAAATTTTCAACCAGTTCATCATCATACGCGGACTTCATCAGAAAATTCATAGTTATTCAATTGGGACATTTAAAATTGAGGGTGTCTCAGCTTAGCTTCCCGAATGGAAGTTTTGTATCGTGGTAATACATAAAGGTCCATCCTTCCTGAACGCCACGTAGTTTATACTGCTCACGCAATTCCATACTCCGCTTTCCATCATAATCGTACTTAGCAGCAAAACGGCGCTTCATATAGGAGACCTGCGGGGCTTCATCCCCTCCGAAAAAGAATTTATCGTCACCGGTATCTATCAGGAATGTCTGGTGATAAGGACAGTGACCACCGCTCACCTCATAGGAAATATAGTCATCGATCGTACCATTCCCTTCTGTGAAGATGACATTATCCTTTTCCTGGAGAATGCGGACATCTTCTGCATGATAGGATTTCCCATCATGCTCTATGGCATAATCCATCTCATGCCTGTTCACATAATAGGTCGCCTGCGGAAAACTCAGACTGCGCTGCCCCGTTATAGGGTCCACGATGGAAATACCGCCGGAATGATCTTTATGCAAATGGCTCATCAGCACTTTGGTAATGTCCATCGGATTAACACCGTTGTCTATCAGGTGTTGATGTATCTGTAAAACCCCATCCGCATTCCGATATCCCAGGCCGGTGTCCAGCAGGATATAATCGGAATCCGTGATCACTAAAAAAGGTTGAATCTCTACCAACAGCGAGCCGCCGGAGCGCTGCTGCATTGAATCCGTCTCGGGATTGTAAGGAATGAATTTCTTTGTCCCGTCTACTGTAAAAGCCCCTTCTGATAATGGTATAATACGTGCCATTTTGCAAAGATATGCAACTATCGTAATACCATCTGCCTGTCGGCATCCAATCGGAGCATGATGAAGATCAACATGGTGAACGTCATAAGGGAGGAACCTCCGTAACTGACGAGTGGCAGGGGAATCCCTATCACGGGCGCCAGACCGATGGTCATAGATATATTAATGGCCATATGGAAGAAAATGATACTGGCCACCCCATAGGCGTATACACGGCTGAATGTCGATCGCTGTCGCTCCGCCACAAAAATGATCCGTAAGAGCAGGGCCACATAAAGACCGATGAATATAATAGATCCGAGGAAGCCAAAGTCTTCGCCGATGGTACAGAAGATAAAGTCAGTACTCTGTTCAGGTACGAAATCATAACGGGTCTGGGTACCTTTCAGATAACCTTTTCCAATGAAACCACCGGAACCGATAGCGATCATACTCTGGCGGGTATTGTAAGTTGCTTTAGGATCGTTTTCTTTACCGAGCATTACCTCAATACGGCGTACCTGGTAATCTTTCAGCACTTTGGTGAAAGCAAAAGGCACTACGAACATCACAAACACAGAACAGAATGCCCAGATACCCAATATCAGGGCCAGCCTGGAACGGTTACGCTTTATTTCCCGGCGACTGAAATAGATCACCAATACTGTGATCACCGAGAATATAATAAAGAGGATATTTTTATCGACAAGGAGCGCAGACAATACCAGTACAATACCTGAGAAGGCGATCACCAGCAACACTCCAGGCAAACCTTCCCTGTACATTACCAGGAAGAAGGAGAAGTACACCAGGGCCAGACCGGTTTCTGACTGCAGGATAATGATCACACATGGGGTCAATGCCAGTGCAACAGCGATCAGTCTTGAACGCAGTTTCGTAAAATCAGTTTCAATAGACGACAGGTACTTGGCTATTGCCAGGTTAGTACAGAGCTTAGTCAGTTCCGCCGGCTGGAACTGGAAACCGCCTATCACCAGCCAGGAATGCGACCCTTTTACATCTTTACCGATACCCAATACCAATAGCAGCAACAGTATACCACCGGCATATAGCAGGTTGGCCGTAGCGGTAAAGAACTTACTGTCTGTAAGCCAGATGATAGTAGCCAGTACAGCCGATACGCCGAGCCACATCAGCTGACGGGAATAGTTTTTATTCAGGTGGATGATATCATTCCAGATGTTATCTCCCTCCCTGTACTCAGCGGCGAAGATCGATAACAACCCCACAAAGACGATCCCCAGGTAGAGGCCCATAATAGGCCAGTCAATACCTTCTGTTAATTTTATTTGCTGCCGACGGTTCATAACTGATTAATCCCGGAAATAAAGTTTAAGTATCTGATCTGATGTCATTTTTGCGCTGGCTCCATTCAATGAGTCAAGCTTGGATTTTTCCCGTACAACCGGGTCCAGTGTATTGTATTCCAGCAACGTCTTCATTTGTGGCTTACGCTTCACAGAGATCGTATCATGCAGGTATTTCTCCATGATCAGACTGGCGATAGGCGCAGCATATGTACTACCAAAACCGGCGTTCTCCACGATCACCGCAATAGCGATCTTCGGATTATCCCTGGGGGCGAAGGCCACGAAAACGGAGTGGTTCTTCAGTTTTGCAAGTTTACCGTTCACAATAGCGTTGTTCTCTGCTGTACCTGTTTTACCACACACGATCTCACCTTCAATTTTCGCAGAAACACCCGTACCTCTTTCTACAACGTCCTCCATACCATAGATCACCGGCATATAGGAAGAGTCAGATACATGCGCTACAGTATGTCTGTCCTTATATTTTTTCAGCAGCTCGCTATCATCGTTATCGATCTTATCCACGAAATGCGGCAGATAATAATATCCTTTATTGGCTATGATACACATGGCGTTCGCCATTTGCATCGGCGTAGCTACAACCTGTCCCTGTCCCATACCAACATACAGTTCAGAACAGGAGTTCCACTGGCCGCGGTACAATTTATTCATACCGGCAGAATCAATAGCCTTACCTGATGATTCACCAGGGATATCTACCCCCAGTCTGTGTCCCAGACCGAAAGAGGAAATGTAGTCATGCCATTTCTGATGTCCTTTTTTCACCCCTCCCCATTTGTTAGCATCCACTTCCATCCGGTAAAGGTGTACGAAGTAGGCGTTACAGGAGTTTGCAATAGCCAGTCGCAGGTTAGCTGCGTGTCCGGCATTATGGTGCGTACAGGCTATCGGGCGGCCGCAATAATTATAGGAACCAAAGCAGGGAAAACCAAAGCTGGGCGTTATCACACCTTCATCCAGTGCGATCAGCGCTGTCAGTGGTTTCATTGCCGATCCCGGCGGGTATCCTGCCTGTATGGCGCGGTTAAAAAGTGGCTTTGTAGTATCGGTGAACAATCTGCTGAAGTTGCGTGTCCTGTAAGAACCGGTCAGCAGGTTCGGGTCGAAGGTAGGGGCACTTACCATGGTCAGGATACCTCCTGTGCGTGGATCTATAGCCACGATGCTGCCGATCTTGTTACGCATCAGGTGTTCGCCTAATACCTGGAGATCTACGTCCAGTGCCAGGCGGAGGTTTTTACCGGCAATAGCGGCCGTATCGAACTCTCCTTTTTCATATGGTCCCTGCGGACGGTTCAGGTTATCTTTTACGAGGTACTGTATACCACGGGTCCCCATCAACACACTTTCGTAAGTTCTTTCAAGACCCGTCATACCCAGGTAGTCGCCCTGGTTATAAGCGCTGTACGCTGGTTTCTGCAACATCTGGGGAGACACCTCTCCGATGTAACCGAGTATATTGGCGGCAGCATTGAAAGGGTAGGAGCGGATCTGGCGTTGTACCAGCTCAAATCCCGGCTGGAACATATACATGCTTTCCTGCAGGCGGCCGAACATTTCGGGAGGCAACAGGGAAGCAAATACTGATACACGACGGCTGCCATTCTTAATGATAGCGGTAGTGATACGTTTTCTGAATTCTTCTTTATCTATCTGGAGGATCTCACACATGTAAGCCGTATCAATGTTTTTGACACTGATCGGCGTTACCACGAGGTCATACATAGCATCATTGCTAAGGATACTTCTGCCTTTGCGGTCAAAGATAATACCACGGCTGGGATATACCACTTTACGGAGTACCGCGTTGGCATCCGCCAGCTTGGAATATTTCTTTTCCACTACCTGCAAAAAGAACAACCTGGTAATCATCAAGATTACCATTCCAAGTATGATAAACTGTATTACTCTTTTCCTGGGCTGATTATAGACAGACATTTACGCTGAATAATGTGGCCACTTCACGGCCTCCCCCACCGTTTGGCAGAAAGATGAAGCAAGCGACCTGTTGCTTTATAATATGACTTTCAATTTCTTCTAAAGTTAGATATTACGTTCTGTGCTATCTGTTACTATCCCTGATTTTAACAAAACATAATCATCTACTAAAATATGGTCTCTGGACTATACTCCACGCCTACTTCTTGGAAAAGAACAGTAATTCGTACAACACGATCAGTACGATACTGGCCGCTGTTGACAACAGGATCTTCAAAAGCAGGTAGAAGAAGCTCCCAAGGCTAAACACTTCCAGTGGGAAATACACCAGATTGTGTAAGAATACCAGGATTGCGATATAGGTCAGGAATTGGGAAACCCCCATGCTGGTCATGGAAGGTGTTTTCTGGGTCGTTTCAAAACCACCCTGCGGAGACAGTATATTGATGATGAACGGACGGAGATAAGCGATAAACACACAGGCTGCAGCGTGCATACCCATTGTGTTCATAAACATGTCCAGGCTAAGGCCCATTAACAGCGCTACCAGCATCAGTGCAGGACGGGGCATATTAAAAGGCAGCAGCAGTATGAACAACATATACAGGTTAAGTCCTACCAGCTGGTGTAACCGGATCTCTTTCAGTACAAATACCTGCAACAGCAGTAAGAGCACGAAGCGGATAATATTTCTTAACAGTATACTCATTTAATCAGCCTGTAAGTTGAATCTTCTAAAGATTGTTGTTCTTCTTTCAACAGATTGTCTATGACGTAGACGTACTGAAGATTATAAAAGTTAGTCGCCAGTTTGATCCTGATGGTATAGGAAGTGCTGGATTTATCCGCTACGGTATAGGATTCTACGTATCCGATAGGAATATTTTCCGGGAACAGTGCGGAAAAACCGCTTGTTACTACCGTATCTCCTCTGATCAGTTTTACACTTTTCGGCACATCTTCCATCACGGCATATCCTGCTTCACCGCCGTACCAGCGTACGGTACCCATTTCCTTGCTATAACTCAGACGGGCGCTGAAACCAAAGTTTTTTCCTTTTGACAGGAGGGATAACACCACGGCGTAATTCTCATTCACGCTACGGACCACACCGACAACACCACTTGGCCCTACTACACCCATATTGGGTTTAATGCCATCTGCCCGGCCACGCCGGATAGTAATATAGTTAATGGGACTGTTAACGCTTTTGTTCACCACTTTCGCTTCTTTGTAGAGATAGCGGCGCACTTCTGTTCCGATCACTTTACGGGTAGTATCGGTGCTGTAATGCCGGATGGTGTCTAGTTTGACAATATTATCAACGGAAACTTCGTCAAAGCTGGTGCGCAACATATTATGGAGGCGGGCATTTTCTTTCACCAGGCTATCATTGGTAGCTTTCAGGTGAAAATAATACTCCACATTGTTGTAACGTTCGTATAACCTGGCACTGAGACTATTGGCGGAGTTGAGGTAGGCTGATTTCTGAAGATCGTTGTTCCGGAATACCAGCACAATGCAAATCACTTCCAGCAGCAGAAACAGAAAAAAATTAAAATAGCGCCTAAAGAAAATGATGAGATTACGCACAGGATATATTTTCTTAATAGAAGTGTACAAGGCAGCTTTTGCAACTGCCTTGTACATTTCCTGATATTATTGCATTAGGAACGGATATTTACCTACGTGTTTCAGTGCTATTCCGGTACCTCTTACCACGGCGCGTAACGGATCGTCCGCAACGTGCACTGGCAGCTTAATCTTCTGTGTGAGACGTTTATCCAGTCCGCGGAGCAATGCACCACCACCGGTCAGGTATAACCCTCTGCGGTAGATATCTGCAGCCAGTTCCGGCGGCGTGGTTTCCAGTGCTTTCAGGATAGCTTCTTCGATCTTGAAGATGGATTTATCCAATGCTTCAGCTACTTCCTGGTAAGACACCATAATTTGTTTAGGAATACCCGTTACCAGGTCACGGCCGTTTACGGCTACATCATCTGGTGGGTTGTCCAGTTCTTTCAACGCGGAGCCGATCTGGATCTTGATCTGTTCAGCGGTCCTTTCACCGATCAACAGGCTATGATAGCGGCGCAGGGCTTCCATGATGTCGGCAGTGAATTCATCACCGGCAATACGGATACTCTGGTCACAAACAATACCTGCCAGGGCGATCACGGAGATACCAGTGGTACCGCCCCCGATGTCAATGATCATGTTACCTACGGGTTCTTCAACGTCAATGCCGATACCTAATGCAGCGGCCATAGGTTCATGTATGAGGAACACTTCCTTCGCGCCTGCCTGTTCGGCAGAGTCGCGTACGGCGCGTTTTTCTACTTCTGTAATGCTGGAGGGTATGCAGATAACCATACGCCAGCTTGGGGAGAATAAGGGCTTTTTTGGATACACCAGTTTGATCATCTCGCGAAGCATACCTTCTGCCGCATTGAAGTCGGCTATCACACCATCTTTCAACGGACGGATCGTACGCAGGTACTCATGCGTCTTCTCGTGCATCATCATTGCCTTCTTTCCTACCGCCACGATTTTACCGCTTGCGCGTTCTATAGCTACAATGGAAGGTTCATCCACTACCACCTGGTCGTTGTGTATGATCAGCGTGTTAGCTGTACCTAAGTCAATCGCTATTTCCTGTGTTAAAAAATTAAAGAACCCCATTGCTTAATATGGTCAAAATATTATTGTGTGCAAAAATGAATAATTCCAACGAATATACAATCTAAAAATTGTTTGTTTTCTCAATAATACAACTAAATATTAAAAAATGTTATTTATTGTATCTGATGAGCCGGTTAGTAAGTTGCAACACTTATTGACAAGGTAACAGCCGGCATAGTAATGACTCTCGAAAACGCTTAAACGAAAAATGGTTTGTCTAAATTGTGTGCTCTGTATGAATGAGTTATGCTCTCTCCGGTCATCCCCGCGACCCTTCCCGATGCTTAAACGGGACACTGGCTCAGACTACACTTTTCGCGCCGGCAAGGCGTGAAAGGCGCAAATGAACATCTGCTACACGAACTCGAAACCAATATCCCTCCTGTAATATTTGCCTTCAAAATCAATAATTTCAGCAGTCTGCCGGCTGTGGGTCAACGCAATGCCCAGATCAGCTGCCAGGGAAGTTATAGTCAGTACACGACCTCCATTGGTGAGGATATCCCCGCCAGCGGCTTTCGTTCCTGCCTGAAACACCAACTGATCCTGCGTAGGCGCCGGTATGTTGCTGATTACCTTTCCTTTTTCGTATGCTTCAGGGTAACCTTTTGCTACCAGCATAACGGTTGTCGCCACACGGGCGTCTTCATAAATTGTCTGTATTGACAGCTGTCCTTCCTGCACGGCTTTAAAAAGCTCCAGCAGGTCGTTCTGCAGTCTTGGCATCACTACCTCAGTTTCCGGATCTCCCATACGGCAGTTGTATTCAATCACAAACGGCTCCCCGTCTACATTGATCAATCCGAAGAAGATAAACCCGTTATAGGCGATCTGCTCTTTTTCCAGTCCTGCTACTGTAGGACGGATGATACGTTCTTCCACCACATCCATAAATGCCTTGTTGGCAAATGGAACAGGGGAAACGGCTCCCATACCGCCTGTATTCAGGCCGGTGTCTCCTTCGCCGATCCGTTTATAATCCTTTGCGGTAGGCAGTATCTTGTAGGAACGACCGTCTGTCAGTACAAATACTGACAATTCGATACCCGTCAGGAACTGCTCTATCACTACTTTCTTACTCGCTTCGCCAAACTTTGCGTCTTTGATCATCTGTGAAAACTCCGCCACTGCTTCTTCATGATCGTTCAGGATCACCACACCTTTACCTGCAGCCAGTCCGTCAGCTTTAAGTACGATCGGCAGGGAATGCGCACGCAGATAAGCCACGCCTTCTTCATAATTTTCCTCACTGAACTCGCGGTAAGCGGCAGTAGGAATATTATGGCGTAACATGAACTGCTTTGCAAACGCTTTACTGCCTTCCAGCTGAGCGCCCAGGGCAGAAGGGCCCATCACCGGAATATGCTGTAAAGCGGCATCCTGCTGAAAATAATCATAAATACCATTTACCAGTGGTTCTTCAGAGCCAGGCACCACCAAAGTGATAGCATTCTCAAGACAAAAGGTCTTTATTTTTTCAAAATCAGAAACAGCGATGTCCAGGTTTTGGCCATATTGGGCAGTTCCCGCATTTCCCGGGGCAATAAATAACTGTTCGCAATAAGTGCTCTGTGCCATTTTCCATGCCAGGGCATGTTCCCTGCCACCACTTCCTAATAATAATATCTTCATATGAAAAAATAAATTCGCTACTGTGTGCTCCTGATAATTTACATTCACCTTTCAATCAGCCCGTTCTTCCAAATTTTTTGCAAAGAAAGGCCAAAATTTGACCAAAAACACCATTTTACCCGATAAAAAGCTGAATTTATTTATCTTGCCGGATTCGAACGACTGACTAACACCATAAACAAACAACAAACTAAACAGATCTACCATGACTCAAACTGCTGTTGAGCAGCCTGTAATCTCGCCCTCGCCTAAGGGAAAAGGGCACCACAAGGGATTGTATGTACTCTTTTTTACAGAAATGTGGGAACGTTTCGGCTATTACCTGATGATCGGCATTTTTTTCCTTTACCTCATTGACCCATCTTCCAATGGCGGTAAAGGGTTTGACACCACCAAAGCAGCGGACCTCGTCGGTTCTTACATCGCATTAGTTTATTTATCTCCTTTCATCGGCGGCCTGTTGGCCGATCGCTATCTCGGTTACCGCAGGGCGGTGATCCTGGGGGGCATCTTACTGGCAGCCGGTTATTTCTCTCTTGCCTTCCCCGGTGACATGGCCATGTACGGTGGACTTGGTCTGATCATTATCGGTAATGGTTTCTTCAAACCCAACATCGGTACCATTCTCGGTAATATCTACAACCGGGAAGACCTCAGGGCTAAAAAAGACGTGGCCTACAACATCTTTTACATGGGCGTGAACATCGGCGCCTTTATCTGCAACTTCGTGGCCGCCTATCTCCGTAACCACTACGGATGGGGGCACGCCTTCGCTGCCGCCGGTATAGGTATGCTGATCGGATTGGTCATTTTCGCTACCAATCAAAAAGTCATCGCTGCGGGAGATGTACGGAAAGAGCCGTCTCCTGACGAAATGTCGACCGGAAAGATCCTGGGAAGTGCACTGTTACCAGCTGTTATTGCGGCTGCTATCGGCTACTTTATCAGTTCTCCGAACTTACTCGGTCATACGCTGTTCGGCACCAAGTCAAATGACGCATTCCTGTTTGCCTGCGTTCCTATCATTATCTTCTATATCCGCCTGTTCACCACTTCAAAGCAACAGGAAGATAAACGCGGCCTGGGCGCTCTGCTGGCCTTCTTCGCAGTAGCGATCGTATTCTGGGTGATCTATAACCAGAACAGTACAGGTCTTACCATCTGGGCTGACCAGTATACCCACCGCCAGATATCTCCGGCAATGGAAAAGGCTTCACAACCACTTGGTATGCTGCAAACCGTAACTACCGAACCACATACCGTTACTCAGATAGACGAGCATTTCCGTGCCATCAAAGATGCAAACGGTCAAACGATCGAAGTTCAGGGTGCGGACCCTTATTTCCAGAACCTGCCAAAGGATAAATGGCCCCAGGATGGTAAGTTAAAGCTCATCTCCACGGAGATCTTCCAGTCTATCAACCCATTCTTTATTGTGGCATTCAGTCTGATTGTCGTAGGATTGTTCGGCTGGCTTGCCAAGCGCGGAAAAGAACCTAACACGCCGGTGAAGATCGCACTTGGTATCTTCCTGGCAGGTACATCTTCCCTGCTGATGGTGTTTGCCGCTTCCATGACAAACGTATATATAGATAAAACCTCCATGGCCTGGCTGTTTGGCACCTATGCGGTATTTACAGTCGGTGAGATCCTCGTAAGCCCTATCGGCTTATCCATGGTATCCAAACTTTCTCCTCCCCGTGTAACAGCACTTATGATGGGCGGCTGGTACCTAGTGAACGCGATTGCCGGTAAGGTAGCGGGCCTGATGGCCACCTTCTGGGATAGCTTCACCAACAAGAGCACCTACTTCCTGATCCTGGTGATATCTGCAGCCATTGCCGGTGTTGCCATGCTGATGATCAGTAAGTGGATTGCCAAAGTGGTAAAGGACAAAACCGGTTCTTATTAAGCATTTCTGATATTAGTTTAAAAGGTGCAGCCTGACGGTTGCACCTTTTTTATTGCCCAAAAAGACCGTGCCGGTACAACTCAATCCCCCTCTGGGTTTACCCGGTTTTCTATATCTCCATATCGCGATACCGTCATTTCACCATCACTTTACCGTCATCTGTATATCCTTTCGATATAGAGATGACGGTAAAATGATATGGAAATGACGGTATAGCGATATGGACGAGCAGAGCAAAGACCCTATCCTTAGGCATATCAGAATATCAATTCAATATATTTATATGATTATCAATTAGTAAGATTGATATTTCAGAGGAGTTCACTTACGAACGCAAAACAGGCCTTCGCTGGCGTAAATACCAGCCACCCTACTTTTAAAAGGGATTTTTCGCTTATATTGCCTCTTAATCAACAAAAATCTATACTATCAAACCTACTTATGGCAGATAAATTCAAGCCTTTTGTTGCGCCCGAGGTGCACATGAAGGAGTTTACAGTGAAGTCCATCATACTGGGCTGCATTTTCGGGATTATTTTTGGCGCCGCCACAGTTTACCTGGCATTAAGAGCAGGACTGACCGTTTCCGCCTCTATACCTATCGCGGTAATTGCCATTACCCTGGGCAGGAAATTCTTCAAAACAACTATTCTCGAAAACAACATCATTCAAACTACCGGTTCAGCTGGCGAATCTATTGCTGCCGGTGTGGTATTCACCCTTCCGGGCTTTCTGTTCCTTACAGACGGAGGAGGCGAGCAGTTCTTCAACTACCTGACCATTCTCACACTGGCTATTTTCGGGGGCATCCTGGGAACACTGATGATGATCCCCTTGCGCCGGTCGCTCATTGTAAAAGAGCACGAAACACTGCCTTATCCGGAAGGTACCGCCTGTGGTGATGTATTGATAGCGGGAGAAAAAGGGGGTGATTTTGCCAAGACAGCTTTCTACGGACTGGGTTTCGCGGTTGCGTACGCGTTCCTGCAAAAGGTATTGCACGTGATTGCAGAGACGCCTTCTTACATGACTGCGCAATACAATAAATACTTCTCATCAGCCCGCGTCAGCGCTGACATCACTCCTGAATATATGGGTGTGGGTTATATCATCGGTCCTCGTATTGCGGGTGTACTGGTAGCCGGTGGCGTATTATCCTGGCTGGTATTAATACCATTGCTGTCATTCCTGGTTCCGCCAGACATGATTGCCGCTCAGTTGGTGAAACTGGGCTACCTGGCAAATGTCGCTACTCCGGGCGGCAAGGGCGACTGGAATCCGGCTACACATACATTTGGCGACTTCTCCGCTGCCGTATACGTGGCTTATGTTCGCCAGATAGGTGCGGGAGCAGTGGCAGCAGGTGGTTTCATCACCCTGATCAAAACGATTCCCACCATCATTTCTTCCTTTAAAGGCAGCATTGGCTCCCTGAAGAAAAATGACGTCAATGGCGAAGCAGCTACTGGCAAAGTACCACGTACAGAAAGAGACCTGAATATCAAGATCGTGTTGTTTGGCAGCATAGCGTTGATCGCCTTGATGGCTTTCCTCCCTCAGTTACCTGGTGATTCCATCGGTAAAAAACTGCTGGTTGGTTTGCTGGTAGTGATCTTCGGAGCCTTCTTCGTTACAGTGTCCAGCCGTATAGTAGGCCTTATCGGATCTTCCAATAACCCTATCTCTGGTATGACCATCGCTACCCTGATGGGTACCTGTCTGGTATTTATCGCAGTAGGATGGAGTGGTAAAGTGTATGAACCAATGGCCCTCGTTGTAGGTGGCATGATCTGTATTGCCGCTGCAAATGCCGGTGGTACTTCCCAGGACCTGAAATCAGGTTATATCGTAGGTGCTACTCCTATGTATCAGCAGTTGTCCCTCTTTATCGGTGCAATCGTTTCCTCGATTGTGATCGGTCTGACCGTGAAGTTCCTCGATAAACCGACTGCTGCCATGATAGCCAACGGCGTAACCGACCATGCGATCGGCAGTATCTATTATCCTGCGCCACAGGGAACCCTGATGGCGACGCTGGCAAAAGGTATCCTGTCCTACAATCTTGACTGGCAGTTTGTACTCGCGGGCGTGTTCCTGGCTATCACCATGGAGCTTTGCGGTATCAAATCCCTGTCATTTGCAGTAGGTGCTTATCTGCCGCTGTCTACTACCCTGCCTATCTTCATCGGCGGTGCTATCCGTGGCGTGGTTGACAACAAACGTAAGAAGCAAAACGTACACTTGTCTGCAGAGGAAGAAGAGCTTGGTAAAGGTAACCTGTTCGCGACTGGTCTGGTAGCGGGTGGTGCTGTTGCCGGTGTGATCATCGCGATACTGGCAGGTTTTGACAGTACTTCTACTGCGTTGGCGAAAGTGAATATGGAACATTCTCTTGCCGGTGCATTTGGCCAGGGCGGATATTACATCCTGGGTACAGTCCTGTTCGCCTTTATGGGCTGGGTGCTTTACAGAATAGCAAACAAGAATTAAAGTATTAAGAAATTTAATAAGGGGCAGAAATTAACGGGATAATATCACGTTAATTTCTGCCCCTCTTTTTTTCTCCTTTCTATTTGCAATTAACTGCTTATTATTGCGTTATAACAAAAACCCCCAATTGTTATGCGTCTAACCTTAACCATTCTTTGTGCCATCTTAGTCTTTACCGCCTGCGAAAAGGATTCGGAACCTGAAGTAGCGCGTAAATTCCTTTCTTTTGATATGGATAGCATGATAGTGGTCGCAGAGAACCCTAATGCAATTGTTTCCGTTGCAAATCTCACTGACACAGACCCCAATAACGATATTGATAAACTCACTATAACGGCCAAAGGAGCCGAGAACGAAGAGGTGACCATCATCCTGCTTGGAAGTGCTGAAGGACTGGCAAAAGGCTCGTTCTATTCACAGGATGGCAACTCTCTCGCTGTATACTATCCTAAAGTTGCGTTATCTCAGATTGCCAATCAAAACCACGGAACGTTCACACTAACTATTACCAATGTAAAAGACAGCCTCATCGAAGCTTCTTTTACCGGCAAACTAGTTGATACAACCGGTGCAATGGTTGACAGACAAGCTGCCTTCGGGTTCCTCAGGGCTATTGTTAAAGCAGGTTAGACGAATGACAAATGATCATATTGTCTTTTTAAAATGGCAGCATCATCTGCTTCTAACCACTTCTTCAATAGTGTGGCATAAACACTCTTGAAGTCAACCTTGTGTTGCAGGTCTCCTTCATTCAAATGTTCCAGGTCAGGGCTTTCGTTCAATAATCCCTGTTGTTTTAATCCACCGCTGATCATGAACATATTATTGGCAGTCCCGTGATCAGTACCTCCGCCTGCATTCTGTTCCACGCGACGTCCGAATTCGGAGAACGTTACAATGACCACATCCTGGAAACGGTTGTTATTTTTCAATTCTTTCACTAGTGCAGCAATGGCTTCATCCAGGCGATGCAATTGTGTTTGCTGGGCCGACAACTGATTCACATGCGTATCAAAAGCACCGTGGGATACGTAGTATACTTTCGTACTGATATCAGACATGATCAGTCTTGCGATAGTCTGCATATTCTTTCCCAATTCCGTTGACGGAAAGATCTCTTTCGTCTTATAAGTTTTGAATTGTTCTTTGATATAAGCTGCAGATGAAACCGTTGCGCCCATTGTTTTGTAGAGGTAGTCAACCGGCTCATGATCATCAACAGTAATTTTACCTTTTCCTTCCTTCTGCAGCAATTCTTTGAATAGCCGGTCATTAGCGGCGGCCTGCAATTTATCAGGATCCTTTACTGCCAGTCCTTTCTGCAGATCGCCTTTCATAGCCAGGCTTAAGGTATCATCAATTTCCAGTGCCTGCACCGGCTTATCACAGCCTTTACATTGCGCGTCCAGGAACCTTCCGATCCATCCGTCACCCCAATTTTCGGAAGATGTACTGGCAGACTGCCAGATGTCCATAGAACGGAAATGTGACCTGTCAGGATTAGGATAACCTACACTGTTCAAGATCGCTAATGATCCTTCGTCGTACAGGCCTTTTAAGCCCTGCAATGCAGGATGTAATCCCATTTCATCTGTAAGGGACAATGCATTCGCACGTTGAATACCCAGTGTCGGACGCATGCGATAATAAATATCATTCCGGTAAGGGATCACAGTATTCAATCCATCGTTACCACCAGAGAGCTGCACTACCACCAATACTTTGTTGCCTGCCGGTACGAGGTTATCTTTTTCTAATGCCTTCAGGAATTTCGGCATCATCATGGAAGCTGAAGCCAATGATCCAACCTGTAAGAAACGTCGTCTATTTAAGATCATCATAAACTATATTTTTTAATTGGATACATCAGCACAACTGATATTCCGGTGTGCCCATAACTGCTATTGCAACTGTCTTTATATAAGTTTCGCGGGAGGAAGCATCTGCATAATTCTCCAGCAATTGTTTACTCACATTCTTATTAGCCAGCAACAAAGAACCTGCAATTGTATCCGCCAGTTTTTCCCGTGGTACTTTCTCATAATCTTTCAGGAACACATCCCAGTTGATGACGCCTTTTATCTTTCTTGCATATTGTCTTTTCACAGTTTCATTCAACTGCATAGTGGCTTTATAGCTACCCATGCCCATTTCAGGGGTGATCTCTTTGGGTGTGATATTGAATTCCTTCTCGTACAAGATCATCTTCGGCAGCTGCATGCGGTACATCAGGCTGGAACTGTCTATCCAGCTGCGTCCGCCCGGCCAGCCGGCAACATTAGGCGGATAAAACAATACCTGTCCCAATACCTGCTGAAAAGATAACATAACGGCTTCACGTTCGAAGTTAACAGGAACGGTCCTACGCAGTCCGACCAGCAGTTCTACCGGCGATTTGATCCTTCTGCCTATAAGGCGTTGATCATAGAACCAGTCAGCATTAAAGATGTGTTGCATCAGTGCGCCTATATCGTAACCCGACGTATAGAACTTTTCTGCCAGTGTGTTTATTCTCGCGTCATCAGGCACTTCATCCACGAAGTAACGGTATATTTTTTCGGTGATGAACTTTGCCGTTTCTTTCTGCTCCAATAGTATTTTCAGTATATCATCACCAGTAAAATTGCCTGTCTTACCGAGTATTGTTTTATTACCGTAGTCATGCCGCTTTTCTCTGAATACAAAGTTGCCTTCATTATCATATCCCCATCCTGTAAACGCTCTGGCGGCTTCTTTGATGTCTGTTTCTGTATAATATCCGCGGCCCATTGTAAACAATTCCATTACTTCACGGGCAAAGTTCTCATTCGGATGAGCTTTATAATTCTGCTGATTGTTCAGAAACTGTAACATTGCAGGAGTTCTGGATACTGCGGTTAACAGCGTGCCGAAATTGCCCAATGCATTTTCACGTATTACCTGGAGCAACTGCTGACTAAATAATACATTCTGTGTACGACAAGCGAAATGACCATGCCAGAAGAGGGCCATCTTTTCACGTAGCGGATGTTGGCTCTGCACCATTTCGTATATCCATGACAAGTTAAGGTCTTTGATACCTTGCCTGTTCATTTTAGCCAGTTCTTTCTTTTCCTCCGGCGACATCTGTTTTGTTCGTTCAGGAAGATCAGATTCATCCATTACTTTCAGGGGAGCCTGCTGATCTTTATCAGGCCCAGTCAGGATCTTGCTGATAACCTGCCTGCGTTTTTTGTGGGTCCATTCTTCGATAACGGGAAGTGAAGCGCCGAAGCCAGCCCTCCACGCAAGGTGTTGCATTTGTAGCTTTTCAGGAACAGCTGCCATATAGGAATTGATTTCGGGTTTGACGGCAATGAGCACCGGAAGTTTAATGACGGACGCGAGATTTAATATAACGAAATTGTTAACAAGTTAAGGGAGATTCTTTCCCGGAGTATCTCCCCTTGTAACAAAGCAGCCCGCCAGGGCGGGCTGAATGCAGTGAAATATATTATCTGAATTTCCACACGGGGTAGCTGCTACCTTTTTCGAAGACACTTTTTTCGGGTGGCAGTTCCAGGAAACCATCAGCTTGTAACAATGCGGCCAGGTCACCAGAGCCATGATAGGGCGGTGGTAATGCAATTAACTGCCCACCAGCTACAGGATGCAGTCTTACAGGCAGGAAATAAGTTAATGGTGCCGCGAATTGGATATCGTCGCCCAATACAGCGTGAGGAACAGGCGGTGCTGCATATTGCAAACATGCCCGCAACCAGGGCAATACATAGCGGTAGCAGCACATAAAGCCTGAAACCGGATTACCGGGAAGGGCAAACACAACCGGCCCATTTTCAAACTGCCCAAACAGGAAAGGTTTACCAGGTCTCTGCTGTACTTTATGAAATATCTGCTGCATGCCCAGCTGTTCCAGCACAAGTGGCAGGTAATCATATTTTCCGGCCGATACAGCCCCTGTACAGATCCAGACATCTGCAGTCCTCAAAGATTCAAATAACTGCCTGATCGCAGTCTCATCGTCATGTACATGGTAACATTCGGCATCAATCCCCAGCTCTTTTAAAGCTGCTGCCAAGCTATAAGAATTAGAGATCCTGACCTGATGTATGTCTGGCGTTTCGGCAACCGGCACCAGTTCATCACCTGTTGCAATAACGGCAACTTTGGGCAGGCGGCTGACGTTCACCAATGTTTTGCCAACAGATGCCAGCACGCCAACTTCAGCAGCAGTCAGTAACGTACCGGCAGGTATCACCAGCTGACCGGCAGCAGCATCGGAACCCTGACGGTGGATGTGTTGTCCTTTTTGGACGCCTGCATTAATAGTGAAACGTTTGAACCCTTCGTGCTCGGTGGCAATGAGATGCTCATATTGTATCACTGTATCTGTCAGTTCAGGCATGATAGCGCCTGTCATCACCTCCATGCAGTTAGCAGTATTCGATAGCTGTTTACGGGGCATACCCGCAGCCTGCATATCTTCTACGCCAAAAACGGTCTGCCCTTTTTCATAGCTCTCATAATCTATTGCGATACCATCCATCATTACTCTGTCATATGGAGGAAAATCTCTATCGGACAATACCGGCTCCCGCAGGATGCGGCCGGTAACAGCTGTAAAGGGTAACTGTTCCATTCCAAAATCACGAACAGTACCCATTATAGCAGCATATGCGGCAGTTACATCTATCAGCATTCTTTTGGTTGTTTGGTAGCTTTAGTTGTAAATTTATTCCATTATGAGCAATGATTCAACTAAAGAGGGATTTTCACACCTGAATGCGGCCGATCAACCGGTAATGGTAGATGTGAGCGGAAAGACTGAAACGACACGCGTGGCCGTGGCAGAAAGCAGGGTATTCCTACCGGAGATAGTAAGACAACAATTCAGCGGTAAAGATATTCAGACTAAAAAAGGCGCGGTATTCCAGACCGCAATACTGGCCGGCATTATGGCCGCTAAAAAAACACCGGACCTGATACCTCTTTGTCATACATTACTACTGGATGGCTGCCAGGTGGAAATAAACCTCGAAGGCGAAGAAGCTGTAGTGCGTTGCACCATCAAAACTACCGGAAAAACAGGTGTAGAAATGGAAGCGCTGACAGGCGCAAGTGTGGCAGCCCTGACCATTTACGATATGTGTAAAGCATTTACGCATGAGATGGTGATCAGGCAAACACGCCTGCTAAGTAAAACAGGTGGTAAAAGGGATTTCTAAAAACAGTAAGATGACAGCGCCATTAAAAGGACTCATACTCTGCGGCGGCCGCAGTACACGCATGCAACAGGACAAAAGCCTGATCGCTTATCACGGCATGCCACAGTGGCAATATCTATATCAGTTAGTTCACAAAATTATACCTGACGTATATCTTTCCTGCCGGGAAGAACAGAAGCCTGCATTAAGTGAAGACGTACCGCTTATACTCGACAGTGTTGACGGAGGCGGACCTTCAGTAGGACTACTCAGTGCGCATAAAGCATTTCCTGATGCAGCATGGCTGGTACTGGCAGTAGATCTTCCGTTGATCAGTGAACAGAGCCTGAACTATCTTGTTTCGCAAAGACAGGCATTGAAAGATGCTACATCATTTATCAGCCCTGTCAATCATTTGCCCGAACCATTGATTGCAATATGGGAACCATCGGGCTTGAAAAAGCTGCAGCAGTATTTTGATGAAGGGAAGAATTGTCCGCGTAAGACATTGCTGCAATCTGATATTCTACAGATAGAGAATCCATTTTCAGCAGAACAATTTAATGCAAATACTCCTGAAGAGATGAAAGAAGCAGAAGGACAGATCTCTCACGGGTGAGCTGCTACCCATATTTCACCGTCTTCAAAATATTCCTTCTTCCAGATAGGTACAGTTTCCTTTAACGTATCAATCGCATATTCGCATGCATCAAATGCAGCTGCGCGATGTGGCGATGCGACAGCAATAACAACCACTACATCTCCCGGTTGTTTTTCACCAACAATGTGTAGTATAGCTATTCTCTTCGCGCCCATTTTTTCAATAGTGTGATCTGCTATTTTTTCCATCTCCAGTAATGCCATAGGCTCATAACATTCGAAAAAAAGTTTAGTTACTTTTTTTTCTTTTGTGATGTTCCTTACATTTCCAGAGAACACTACAACGCCGCCACAGTCAGGCCCTTCAACGAAGTCGAGTGCTTGTTGTACGGTTACATCGCTATCTATTTTTATTAGTTTGTTCATGATAATATCAATAAGCGAATTTAAATACTTTGAAGGAAAATAATTTTTATAGATCAGTGGAAATGAGGTAATATTGAAGCCTTAAAAATTGTTTGTCATGAATCCTATAGTCGAGAAAGTTATACTGATTGCTTCTATTGCAGGCATTCTGTCTCCAATCATTCCATTCTTGAAATACAATGCCAAGCTAAGAAAAGCTGATGAAGAATGGGAAGCCCTGGTTGATCAAATTATAAAAGATTTTCTGGCTAATCCTGAACGGTATAGGAACAGCTGGAAGGACGAAAAGCTGTAGTTGTTCCCCCTAAGGACAATCGTGCGCTTTTTCCTATCCTATAACATTAAAATTACCATCCATTGGATCAGATGACATCTCATCATGAATCTCAAACCTATGCACATATCGTTGGTGCCTGTAGCGGCACATTGATACTTGTAATAGCCAGGGAGATTCCAGATACTTATTGGATTAAGTCTTACCTGATAATGACGGCACCTTCCATCTCGGTATATCTATCTACTATTGCAAACGAAATAAAGTCATATGTTATAAAACGATATCATCACGTTAAAAGTCTACGTGAAGAGAGGAGAATTATCCGAAGAATAAAAGCACTAAATAAATACCCACACGTTACGGATAAGGATATTAATTTGTTGACCAAGATGGTCTCAGATGCGAGAATACGCGAAATAAAAAAGATGATCAATTCATTAGTCGACTAATCTCATCCTCCACTTACCGGCGGTATTACCGCAATTTCATCTCCTGGTTGTAACACATCTTCATCGTTGGCATATACTTTATTGACTGCTATCATCAGGGAACGTAACTGCTCCAATGATGGATATTTTGTATACAACCAGGTTTTAAGTGCTGCTACTGATGTAATCCCGTCTACCGTAATAACAGGGGCTCCTGCTATGTCTTTCGCTATGCCGAATAGTAATATGCGCATATCCCTTCATCAAATTTGGATAAAGCTACGATAATGTAGTAATTTTAAACAGGTGACATATCAAAAAACTATAAGATGAAAATCAGGATCAGGGGTAACAGCATCCGCTACCGTTTGGACAAAAAAGACATTGAAGCGTTAAAAGCTGATGGGAAAGTAGAAGAAAGCACGAGTATCGGCGACGGCAACCTTCATTTCTGCATTAAGGCAAAGGGGGGCAGTAATGCGCCTTTTATTAAACTGGAAGGTTCTGCCATCCATCTTTCCTTTCCGAAAGAACAGGTAGAACAGTGGACCGATTCTGAACAAGTAGGGTTCTCCGCAGAAATTCCTAATGCTGATGGTTCCGTATTAAGCATCCTTGTTGAGAAAGACTTTAAATGCCTGACTGAACGCAGTGAGGATGACAGTAACGCATTTGACAATCCTGCAAGCAGCTGTTAATCATCCCCTTGCGTTTAAAGTCAGTATAATAACCTGATGGTATTAACCACATACTACCTTAAAGTATAAAACAGCTGCAGAAGTTACTATCTTTTTTAATAGGCTATAAAATATTACCTGACACTGACATAACAGCCACAATTTATTGAGTTTTCCGTTTTGCGTAAATCTTTTTCCCGATTTGATCATTGAGGTGGTCATTCCTGATCGTTCTTTGTGGAAAATCTGTCAAATCGATGTTCGGCAGCTTTAATAAAAGCTTCAAATGAGCATTTTCCTATATCTAATTCCGGGGAGATGACAGACAAAAGTGTCAATTTAGAATCTGATTCATGAAAAAAGTATTTGGCTGGTTACATCTCTGGTTGGGAATAGCTTCTGGTCTTGTGGTCCTGATAGTGGCAGGTACTGGTAGCCTGCTCGTATTCGAGGACGAACTGGAACATGTATTCATGCGGTCCTTTTTTTATGTGGAGGTACCGGCTAACACTGCCAAACAGCCACTGGATAACCTGACCGCCTACGTTCAACGGGAAAACCCCAAATATAAGCTTGGCAACATCACTGTAGAGCCCGAGGCTGACCGTAGCGTTGTCTACCTTTTACGGAAAGGGAAAGCCAAAGGCTCAAAGAATCAGTTGTATGTAGCAGTCAATCCTTACACCGGCAAGATCATTGAATCTATTCCGGGCAACAAACGGTTCTTTACCGTTGTATTGGACCTCCACCGTTTTCTCTGTATGGGCGAAACCGGTAAACTCATTACCGGCATTTCCTGCTCTATTTTCGTCATCTTGATCCTCACCGGTCTGATATTATGGTGGCCCAAAAGGAACGCCCGCAAACAACGCCTCCGTATAAAATGGGATGCGTCTTTCAAAAGGCTTAACTGGGACCTACATGCGGTATCTGGCTTTTATGTGCATATCGTACTGCTGGTTATTGGTCTGACGGGCATTGCATGGAGCTTTAAATGGGTGAACAACCTGATCTATCTTGCTCTTGACGGTAATACCAAACAATATAAAGTACCACCACCTCAAAGTCTGCCGGTAAAGAACAGTGGTATTGCTTATCTGGACAAGATCGTGGCTACGACCAATGAAAAATTGCCATACGAAGGAACGATTACCATCCGTTTTGCCGATAATGATAGCCTGTCTCTCGCTACTTCCAAAGAGAATAGGACGAGACACGCTAATGTGAATGATTTCCTTTATTTCCAGGCCGGAACGGCCAAACTGGTGCAGGTACGCCTGTATGACAATGACAGCAAAGCTAACATCACCCGGAAATGGATGTATGCGTTACATAGGGGAAGCATATATGGCATACCAACTAAAATAATATCGCTGATCGCAGCTCTGGTTGCGTTTAGTTTGCCGATATCAGGTTTCCTGATATGGATGGGTAGGAAGAAGAAGAAAAAACCAGCGGCTAAAGTAAACGTTGTCAAAGCAAAAGCGTTACCCCTGGATAAGCATTCTGACGCCAGCATACAATATCAATAATGCTGTAGCACCTTCCACAATCCGTGGTTTCAGGACTGCTGCACTCAAACGGGCGCCTATTTGTCCGCCGACAATAACTGACAATAAAAGCGGGCCTGCAAAGTGAAGATCAAATACAATCTCTCCTTTGCTGGCCTGCCCCAATAAGCCTCCAATAGAATTTACAAGTATAAATACACTACAGATCCCCGCTATTTTCTTCGCTGTATCATAACGCCCCAAACGTAATACCGGCGACAAATAAATACCTCCTCCAATTCCTGTCATACCTGATAATAGCCCGATCGCAGCACCGACAACACCATATTTATATGTCTTCTGTGCATGAGGATCTGGTACATATTCCTTTTCAAGGAACAATTTATAACACATCAGCAGGGCTGCGGTTGTCAATGCTATACCCAACAGCAGAAAGAAAGTATGTTGTTTCAATGGCAGGTAACTACCTGCAAAGGCAAATGGCACACTGATCACACTTAATTGTAGAGCCCTTTTAAGCGGTAACTGGCCTGCACGATAAAAATGATAAACACCTCCGGTTACCACTACCACATTACAAAGCAGCGCGGTAGACTTCATCAGTTGGAAGTCAACACTCCATAATGCCATCAGTGCGAGGTAACTGGAACCTCCGCCAAAACCGGCGGAAGCATATAAAAGGGCTACTGTAAAAAACAGTATACAAAGTTCAACAGACATAAGTCAGCTTAATAAGTGTTCATTTCGACATCAATCTCGGCAGCCCACGCATGGATACCTCCTTCAATATTGTATACCGCAGGGAAGCCTGCTGCATCCAGTTGTTGCGCTACGGCAAGGCTACGCATACCGTGATGGCACAATAAAGCAATTGGCTGGTCCTTTCTCAGTTTCGGAACAATACTTCCTATCATTCGCATAGGTACATGCATGGCCTGTGGTATATGGCATATTTCCCATTCGTCCGGTTCTCTTACATCTATCAATTGCAGTGGCTTTTCTGTTTCCAGCCAATCCTGTAACTGATGTACAGAGAGGCGCTTCACGCCCCCAACGTCGCAGGGCTGGTCGTAGCTTTCCTGCAGCTCTGTAATATTATGATTACCCGGAACAGGTTTGATCTGAAAAGTGTGATGAATGTTATAGAGCGTATCGATTGTCAGCAGCTGGTTGCTCAATGGCTCACCGATACCGGCAATGATCTTTACTGTTTCATTTGCCTGGTAAGAACCGATGATACCTGGCAATATACCCAATACACCAATGTCACTACAGTTCAGCATAGTGCCTGGCTCTGGCTGTTCAGGGAACAGGCAACGGTAAGTGGCGCTACCCTTGTAGTTGAATACACTCACCTGCCCTTCATATTTGTGGATAGCCCCGTATACAAAGGGTTTGTTGAGTATTACACAAGCGTCATTCACCAGGTAACGGGTACCAAAGTTATCCGTGCAGTCCACCACTACATCATAAGGACTGATAATATCCAGTGCGTTATCGGGTGTTATCCAGGTATCGTACATAGAGAATTGTACTTCCGGGTTCAGCTGATGTAAGCGCTGTACGGCTGTCTTTAATTTCGGGCTACCTACTTCGTCTGTGTTGTAAATGACCTGTCTTTGCAGGTTCGTGAGAGAAATATCATCGTGTTCTACGATACCGATCTTTCCAATTCCCATTGCAGTAAGATATTGCAATACGGGCACTCCCAATCCTCCTGCACCTATTACGAGTACTGCTGCGTTATTGAGCAGTTGTTGTTTTGCGGGACCGAAGCCTTCCAGTTTCAGGTGTCTGTCATATCGTTGCATCATCCGTTCTTTATCCTTTTAGACATTAATATTGAATCACCATATGTACCATCCGTTTGCTTAAATCCCTGAAGCAAACGTCCATATTCCAGGAAACCAAAGTTACGATACAACTGGATAGCTCTTCCATTATTTGCAAATACATTGAGATGGATGATTTCCAACTCTTTGTGCTGCTCCGCCCAACGCATGGCGGTAGTCATTAACCGGCGGCCGATACCCATATTCCAGTACTCATGCAGAATGGCAATTCCTAATTGCCCCAGGTGGGCTTCTTTCTTCAGATCTGATTGTTTGATAGTAATGGAACCTGTAAGCCGATTCTCTACAATTGCCAGTAGGTGAAGGTGCCTGGACTCATTGCATAGAGCGTTGATAAAGGCCCTTTCGTCAACTACAGTCAGCTCCGCCGCTTCCTGCCTGGTCATGAGCAGGAAATCTGTTTCCGTAGTTAGTTGCCGGAATAACGCCAGCAATGCCGGAGCGTCTTCCAAAAGGGCCGGGCGCACCAATAATACCTGGCCATTGGGTAGAAAGTGCTGCATACTACAAATGTAACGACAAAAAAAAGCGCTGCAACATATGCAACGCTTTTATATTATTTTAATTATTTCTTATTTATAGTACGATCTTATCTGCACCAAAGTAAGGCTGGAGCACCTTCGGAATATTAATACCGTCCGCCGTCTGGTTATTCTCCAGGATACAGGCCAAGATACGGGGCAATGCCAGGGAGCTGCCATTCAACGTATGTACCAGCTGTGGTTTACCTCCGCCATCTTTAAAACGGATCTTGGCGCGGTTTGCCTGGAAAGCCTCGAAATTAGATACGGAGCTCACTTCCAACCATCTTTGCTGAGCGGTACTATAGACCTCAAAATCGTAGGTCAGCGCAGAACCGAAGCCCATATCACCGCCACATAACCTCAGAATACGATATGGCAGTTCAAGTGCTTTCACCAGTTCCTCTACATGTGCTACCATTTCGTCCAATACCTCGTAAGACTTATCAGGATGTACTACCTGCACTACTTCCACCTTATCGAACTGATGCAGGCGGTTAAGACCACGCACGTCCTTACCGTAAGAACCAGCTTCGCGGCGGAAGCAAGGTGTATAACCGGTCAGTTTTACTGGCAGGTCACTATCTTTCAGGATCTCATCGCGGAATAAGTTGGTCAGCGGTACTTCGGCAGTTGGGATAAGATACAACTCATCCTCAGTTACAAAATACATCTGCCCTTCCTTATCAGGCAGCTGTCCTGTACCATAACCGGAGGCCTCGTTCACCAGGTGAGGCACCTGGAATTCCGTGTACCCTTTGCTGGTATTATAATTAAGGAAATACTGGATCATAGCGCGCTGTAAACGTGCACCACGGTTCTTGTATACTGGAAAACCAGCACCGGAGATCTTATTTCCCAGTTCAAAATCGATCAGATCATATTTCTTCGCCAGATCCCAGTGGGGAACCGCTCCTTCATGTAGTGCAGGAATATCACCACCTTTGCGCACTTCTACGTTATCTTCCGGTGTTTTACCCGGAGGTACCAGCGCAGAAGGCAGATTAGGCAGTTTTACCAGCGTATCATGCAACAGTTTTTCTGCAGCGGCCAGTTCTTCGTTGATAGGGTGCAGTTTTTCGTTCAGAGATGTTACTTCCGATTTACGGGATTCCGCTTCTTCTTTCTTCCCCTGGGCCATCAGCTTACCTATCTCTTTTGACAGCGAATTAGCTTTAGCCTTAGTTTCATCATACTCAAGGGTTAATTTCTTGCGCTTGTCGTCAAGCTCTATTACCTGATCTACCAGTCCCAGCTCCTTGAAATTTTTCAAGGTAAGCCGTTCCAGTACCAGGTCTTTGTTTTGACGAATGAACGGAACTTGTAACATTTTAGGATTTATTAAATTTCAGCAAATATAACAGTCAATTAGGAATTGGGGATTAAGAATTAGGGAATGACGCTGTTATCACCCCTGGTTCTTAATCCCCACAAATAATTTGGTAAGTTCTTTTATGAAAGGTATTTCCCTACGATCGGCACCCTTCTTCCTACGCCGAAGGCTTTGGACGAGACGCGAATGATGGGACAGAACTGGTTACGCTTATACTCATTGGTATTGACCATTTTTAGTGTGCGGGCTACCAGCGCCGGGTCAAATCCCTGGGCAATGATCTCTTTAGGGCCCTGACGGCGCTCAATGTACTGGTACAGGATCTTGTCCAGCACGGCGTAATCAGGCAGACTGTCGCTATCTTTCTGGTTAGGGCGCAACTCTGCCGATGGGGCCTTATCTATGATATTTTGCGGAATGATCTCCCCATTCCGGTTAATATACCTGGCCAGGGCATAGACCTGCATTTTATACACGTCTCCCAGTACAGCCAGTCCGCCGGCCATGTCACCGTAAAGTGTACCGTAACCGGTTGACAGTTCACTCTTATTGGAAGTGTTCAGCAGGATATATCCGAACTTATTGGCTAAGCCCATCAACAGGTTCCCCCGGATGCGGGACTGGGTATTTTCTTCCGCTACATTAAACGGCAAGCCTTCGAAATAAGGCTGCAGCGTTTGCAGGAAGCTTTCGTAAATATCATTGATGCGCACGATATCATATGGATTATCAAGACTCTTCGATAACGCCACAGCATCGTCTACAGAATGTTCGGTAGAGTAGGGAGATGGCATCAGGATGGCCCGTACATTTTCTTTTCCTAGCGCCTCCACAGCCAATGCCAGGGTCACTGCGCTGTCAATACCACCGGAAGAACCCAGGATGGCCTTTTTAAAGCCCATTTTCTGGAAGTAATCCTTTATGCCCAATACAATGGCCTGATGAATACGATCAATGTTATATTCAGGCAATAGCTCCAATACCGGTGTATAAGCGACGTCCGGTACCGGTTGTTTGGACTGTAACAATACATCCAGGTCATAACCGTCCATTGCCTCTTCGAAATAAGGCAATTCTTTTACGATGTTACCCTGCGGGTCGAAGATAAGAGAGCCGCCATCAAAGACGATCTCTGTCTGGGAGCCTACTGTATTACAGTAGTACATAGGAATACCATACTTACGTACGTTCGCACGGATGATCTCCTTCCTGTTCTGCGCATGGTCATAGTCAAACGGAGAGGCAGAGAGGTTGATCATCACATCTGGTTGTTGTTCTATCAACTGGTCCATCGGGCAAACCCTGTAAAGCGGATTATCCCCCAGGTTCCAGATATCTTCACAGATGGTCACTGCCAGCTTCTTTCCTTTGAATGGCACTACATTCCAGGCATAGGCAGGCTCAAAGTAGCGATACTCGTCAAACACATCGTAAGTAGGCAATAATGTTTTATGGATGACCTGTTTCACTTCTCCTTCATGCAGGAACCAGGCGGCATTGAACAGGTCTTTTCCTTCCGGTTGTGTATTCCGGCCAGGGCCTCCCACCAATACTGCAATATTAGCAGTGTGGGCTTTTATCTTGTCAATAGCAGCATATGATTGCTGGATAAAATCTTCAAACTCGAGGAAATCCCTCGGTGGGTAACCACATACACACAGCTCAGAGAATACTACCAGGTCAGCGCCCTGGGCTTCCGCTGCTTTAATTCCTTCCAGGATCTTCTGTATATTAAACTCGAAATTGCCGATATGATAGTTCTGTTGAGCAAGTATAATTTTCATCTAAACGTCTTTTAAAAGAATAATCCCAGATTTAATGCAAAGCTATTCATATTTACCTTGCCATCATCCCATTTTCCATTGCGGGTCACATCTACGAAACCGTTACGGTAGCTGAGACCAACCATACCGGATAGCCTGTCGCCCAATGGATATTCAATACCGGCGCCGATCAGCATGCCGACATTAATAGGAGTAATGTCACGTAATACGTTTACTTTGTCATCATTGGCCTGCAGGCTAACAATATCTGCTCTGCCACGCACGGGAAAGCCCAGGTAAGTACCGAACTGCCCCCAGAGGCCCAATCCATTGTCTGTGTCCGTTTTTAGCTTTAGGGCAAACGGGATCTCCACATAGGTGAGCTTGAGCTTATATTCTGCCGGGATCTGTTTATAATCTTCCAACCCCTTATTCGCTTCATATTTCAATGTACTACCTGTTGTAGAGACCTGCAGACCGGAAGCAATAGCGTAACGTCCTGATTCGTCCAGCAGAAAGTCTGCCATAATCCCAAAGCTGACGCCGGCACGGGAGCCATTGCGGTCCACTCCTGATTCTTGGGGCTGCAACCAAAAAACGGTGGGGTCCAGTTTAAAACCCAGCCGCACCCTGTTTTCCTGCATAATATTGCGCTGAGCCTTTACTACGGCTATATTTAATAACAAGAACATTATCAATATTACCTTCCTCATATAATTTTATCTTTTTTTTAATACAAGCTATATAATATTTTTACCTATTCGTAGTTAGATATCAAGTATGCGAAATTACATTAATAAATTAGCTGGTAATACTCAGTGGCTATTGTCCGCCCTCATCCTTATTTGCTGTGCCTCTGCCTGTAAGCACAAAAACGTGCCAGATGTGAGCCATATTGCGGTGAATGTACAAATTGACCGATTTGATCAGGCGTTGTATAAACTGGATACCAACAATATTCAGTCGGGATTGCAACAACTGGCAAAGGTATATCCTACATTCCTGCCTGTCTACATTGAGCATGTAATGAATTTCGGTCCCTACTCAGATACCAGCAATTTAATACTATTGCAAACACGTATGCTTGTCAGCAATGGCGACTTCCGCGTGTTACAGGATTCCGTCAATGCACATTTCCCCAAATTGGAGCCATTAGAGAAAGACCTGGCGCAAAGTTTCCGTTATATCAAATACTATATTCCTTCATTCCCCCTTCCACAGAAAATTGTGGCTTTCAGTTCCGTGATCAGTAATTACGGTGCTGTTACTGTCGATTCTGTATTGGGTATTGGACTGGATATGTACCTGGGAAAAGATTTCCCGATATATCCGATGTTACCCGATTACCCGATGTACATGGTCCGTAAATTCTCTCCGGAATATATTACTACCAATGCCGTTCAGGCCCTTGTGCAGCAGGCATACCCAGGTGCGGAAGCAGGCGAACAACTGGTAAACCAGCTGGTAAGTGCCGGCAAACAGCAATATTTCCTTGAACAGGTATTACCGGAAACAGAAGATAGCATCCGCTTGGGTTATACGAAAGCACAGATGGATTGGTGTGATGAAAATGAACTGATGATATGGCAATTTTTCGTACAACAGAACCTCTTGTATAAATCAGACTGGCAGAGCAATATGCATTTCATGAATGACGGCCCTACTACACAAGGGATGCCTGAAGAAGCACCAGGTAGGATCGGGGCATTTGTAGGATGGAGGATCGTAAAGGAATATATGAAACAGCATCCTGAGGTAACATTGCAGCAGCTGATGGAGACGAAAGATGCGATGAAGATCTTTTCACAGTCGAAGTACAGGCCGAAGTAGAACGCTACATCAACTGCATTTTTTCCAACACGTACATACGTAACCAATTAGGCAATTCCTGATCATGTATAGTAAAATTGTCTTTCTCAAATTCTGCAATCAAGCGATAACTTAAACGGGAATTATCGATCAGGAATGTACGATAAGTGTAAGGAATAACCTTTGAGAGTAGATCAAGGGAGCGGGTATACCTTTCTATGATCTTGTCTTCATCTACGTTATGTCCACCTTTTTTCACCCTTTCTTTTACTCTATCGATATTAATCTGAACTGAATCCGTTGCAATGAAATACAAATAATTCCTATAACCGGCATCCAAAGCCTGTTTAAGAATTTCCAATTTAGAGGCATGTGACATAACTGTTTCGAATGAAAAGGAATGTCCCGCTGATATCAATTGCTGCCGCAAAAATTCGGCAATTAATGCTGCTTCGTATGCATGTGTATTCACTCCCGTAGTGATCACATTGTTCTGAAGTCTAAGATCAACATGATATCCATCCTTTTCAGACTTTTCTTTTAGAGATGATCCGGAAAGATATTCCTCAAAAACATTGTTGGAAATATTTAACTGATAATCCCCCAGATTTATAAATCCTTTCTCACTGCATGCCTTCTGGATTTCATCTGCGTTCAGATAAAATCCAGAATAGTAATTCTTTTTGATATCGTAAATAATGGTGCTTTTGCCAGAACCATTGGGCCCTGCAAAAATGCGCATTCGTTTAGTGAAACTTGACATGCAAAACAGTGCCTTTCTTGAACTCGGGTGAGATATCTGAAATGATAATTTGTTCTATTTTTTCTACGTGCCCATCGGCATATTCTCTAACAACCCAACCATCCTTTTCATATGTAAGGGGCAACTGTAAAGCTCTGTTTTCATTGATTGCGTTAATTGCCGCTCTCGCCCCGATTTTTTCCAGCATACTTGTATCCGTACCATCTTCAATGGCACTTAGATCTGAAAAACCTATCGGGTCACCTGCTGACCAATAATCACCTGTGTTTTCGTCGTTCTCTTTAAATAGCATTTCGTCAGACATATTAAACACCTATTATTTTCTAAAATTAAGCAATTAAAACTACACTACCCATTCACTGCCTTCCCACCCAGTACATCCACTACCGTCTCTCCCGGCAATATCCGGAACACCGGTATATTCACCGCATACCTATCACATAACTGCCTGATCGCATTATCAATCTGCTCAGCATTATACCGCGATGAGAAGTGTCCTAATATCAGTGTTTCAATATTACTGCCACTTACCATTTCCATCACTTCATCCAATCTGCTGTGCTTATTCTTGTAAGCATATACTTTGATCTCTTCTTCTCTTTCCAGGAATGTTGCTTCATGGATAAGGATCTTCGAATCGTTCCATTGCGTGAGATCTTCTACGGGTGTATCTCCGGAATAACTAAGTATGTTTGTGCGGACTTCCATAGTCGTGCTCTCCTTCCCATGCTCCAGTCCAATCCTACGGATCTCTTCTCCTGGTAAACCAACTAATTCAGGCCTCAGTTTCCGTTTCGTCTGCATGACTTTAAAGCTCAGGCTTCTGATGACTTCCGGAGGCACGGGTACATGCCCATTGCGGATAGGTATTACCAGGATATCGTCTTTCACACGGATCTCATCACCTGGTAATGCTGGCTCCCAGACAGTACCTACCGCATAAGGGTCGAACTGCTGAAAGAATTGCTGCATATAAGGGAAAGAACGCGAATCTTTTGGATAATGGATAACAGGATATCCTTCTCTGGCATTGAGCTGATTGAATTGTAGCAATCCTGTAAGGTGGTCCCTGTCTGCATGTGAAATAAAGGCATGGTTGATCTTTCTGCTTTTCTGCAATAAAGCCGACATCATACCGTCGCCTGCATCCAATAGAATTCCCAGCTCCTCAACAAAATACCAGG
Source organism: Chitinophaga sp. S165 (assembly GCF_003182155.1). GTDB lineage: Bacteria > Bacteroidota > Bacteroidia > Chitinophagales > Chitinophagaceae > Chitinophaga. The sequence goes on along the minus strand of NZ_QGTG01000002.1, from coordinate 1,297,571 downwards.
TAGAAAATAAAGCGGTAGAGTATCCTGTGATAGTTAGTTTCATTAAACTTTCTTCAAAATAATAGTAAGGATCCTCGGGATCCCATTCCTGTTGTTATCGTCAAAATATTCATTTATATCGGCTACCACAAGTCCGTACTTCTTTGCAGATTGAATAAAGTCCGAGATATGATGATTGAAGCACTCCAGTACTTCTGTACCATTCTCTGTATCAAATCGTGCTTTAGAGCCTGCATATTGTTTAAACGGATGCAATTCTCCGATATATACATGCCCATTGGGATGCATTGACTTTGACACCTGATCAAATACATGGTCAAGGTCATCGATATGTTCCAATACCAGGCTAAAGCTGACAAGGTCGTACAAACCATCCTGGAATGTCCATTCTTTGGTAATGTCCGCCTGTTTAAACAAGACGCGGGAGGAAGAGATCTTTTGCCTGGCTTTCGCCATCATTTCTTCTGAAAGATCGATCGCCGTAATGTAGTCAGCCCTCTCTTGGAACCAAAGCGTGTTCTTTCCGGTACCACAACCTACTTCAAGACAGGTCTTAAATGGAATATCTGCCAGGGATCCCCTGAGTGCATGTGCTTCAAGATCACGTGTTTTATTATCGTTTGTATCGTACTGGGAGGCCCAGAGATTATAAGCTTGTTTGGTGTCCATTTGTATACATTTGCAGGTTATCAGAATTGCAGAAACAAGGGCATGCCCGGTTACCTGTTTCCGGTCAGATAACTCAAGTTAATTCATTTTCCAAAACAGCATTCCTGTACCCGGAAAGGTGCAGTATTTAGAAGGAAAAACAGTGAAAAACGTAAATCAATTTAGCTTAAAAGGCACAATCATCTGAAATTCGGGGATCTTGACCTCAAACAGCTTTTTATTGAGCTGATTTTCCATCTGGTAGGTACCGTACATTTTGCCGATCTCCGTACGCAGATTAGAACCTGAGACATATTGATAACTTTCAGATGGGGCGAGCAAAGGTTGTACACCAACTACGCCTTCTCCTTCTACCTCACGGTGGGTTCCGTTGGAATCGATAATATACCAATGGCGGCGAAGAAGCTTGATGGGGAAAGTATTATTGTTCTCGATGGTAATACGGTAGGCGAACATAAACTCACTACCAATCGGATTTGAATAGTCCGGTTGATAAAATGTCTCCACACTGATGGTAATTCCGTCTGTTACTTTTTTTACCATAAAACACCTCCGTTTAACGTAAAAATAAGCAAAATATATCCAGTAGTACTAAAAATTATATATCAAAGAAGACTTTAACTTTTCGTTTAGAAGTAGTGCCAATAGACATCCGGGCAATGTTAAGCTATTGATTTAAAGCCCCTTAAACTATCCTAACACTGTTCATAATTGCTGCATCATGTTCCGCAGCCCTGGCTGCTACTTCAAACCTGTTAGCGTGATAGCCTACCCTGATACACTCCCAGAAATACTTCCAAAGAAAGGGTACAAGGCCTAACTCTTTATATTGCATTACATGACATATTTCATGCCGTACCCACCACTTATGTCGCAGGAAATTCTCCCGGCTGGTACCGTGCAGGTGGATCGTTCTTCCTATAACCATAGCTATCTGATTCCCACCCATATAGCGCGCCGCCATACGGGCAAGAAGTGATCTTTCTTTTATGTAACAGGTTACCGGCTCCATAACGTATGTAAAAATACAAATTAGGAATTAGTATTGAGAATCAGGAATTAAGAAGTTACATCACTTAATTTCTAATGCTCAATACTAATTCCTAAGTATTACAGCGAGAATCTTCTGGAAATATTAAAGCCCCAGCGGAACTGTCCCTGTAACCAGGATGTGGTCGTTTCAGGAATGAACTGATTTTCCAGGATGGCGGTCGAGTTGGTAAAGTTCACATGGAACACATGTCCCCCTGTTTCAATTTCCAGTCCTACTGCCAATGGATTGTACAGTTTCCTGCCCTGTTCTTTAAAATAGTCCTTGCTTTCCTGGTTCCTGAACGGATAGAAATATTCTACCAGCAACCCGATCCGCTTAGAGAATTTAAGCCTTCCACCAGCTCCCAGCGCGAAGATGTCATTTTCATCCATGTATCCTACCCGGTTACGGTGCACCAATGTTGGCAGCAAGGTCAAAGATAAATTACGATTGAACTTGCGGGCTATGATCACCTGACCGGTATAAGAAAGGCGGTCAGAGAATTTGCCGAAATAACTGGCATCAGAAACCGTCTTGCTTGAGGTCATTGCACTAACTACCGAGTTACCGAACAAGGTGATGGTCACAGGCATGTGATCATCGGTGGTTTGTTGCAGCAGTTTATATTTAGCCAGCCCTTCATAAAGTTCGGTAAGATTGCCGGAACCTTTTGTACGGCCAATGCCCGCCATCAGGCGGTCAGTAATACCATATTCGAAAGCGATGCGGACATCGGCAGAGTTGTCCATTCCGAAGAAGGTCTTAGGCCCGCCGAATTCGCCTCCAAGATCACCGAAATGATGTGCTACCCTGAAATCGAGCTCACGCTTTTTCAGGGTTTCGGGAGAGTGTCCCTGTATGATACGGGTTGATTTATAAGTAGCGATCACCGGCTCATGCGTTTTCACCTCGTCCTTGGCGATCATCGCCTCCAGGCTTTCCTGGGCAAAAGTGTTCAGTCCGAGGCAACAGCCCAGGAACAACAGAGATATATGTTTCATAGGTTCTGACAGATTAAATGGATTTTATCAGGTTGCAGTAGTATAAGCTGCTTTCACAGTTACTTCTACCACTTCGGCGATGTTCTTTATTACCAGTGTAGGTATTTTTATACGATGATCAACCAGCTTGACATTGAACTTGGCGTTAGCAGCCGGCTTCCCATCTTTAACAGTGATGACGGCCTTCTCACGATATGGCTTGTCTACTCCGTGAAGAGACAAAGTGCCATCTACCATTACCTCATAGGTACCGTCTTTATGTAGATCGGGAGGCGATACTATTTTACCTTTGAAGATAGCATTCGGGTATTTATCACTCTCCAGATAGTTCTCATTGAAATGCTCTTCCATGAGCTGTTTCCTGAACTTAAAGGTGTTCACTGCCACTTTAAAATAGACCTCTCCAGTTTTCAGGTTGATAGCAGACAAGCCCTTATCTGAAGTAGCGTCAATATCTTCAACGGGTGTGGCGGAAAAGAAGGATAGTGCAGTATTCCGGCAGGTATACACATCCTGCGCCAGCACGGCATGTGTAAGGAACAATCCTGCAAGCAGGGCAATTATTTGTTTCATTGTAAACTGTTTTGTGAGGGTCCATCATTCCGGCATACCATGGGAAAGCCAGCAGTTAATAGAATCGCGCGTTCCCTGGCTGAACTTTTCACCACGGGGAGGCATGTCCGCATTAGGGCCGGTTACCCTTTCCCGGAATAATGCTTCATTTGCGTTGAGATAAGTTTTCAGCTTAGCCAATGTAGAAAAATCCGACACTACAAAATTGCCCGTTCCCTTATGGCAGGCGCCATTGGTGCATTTGCTGGAAATGGTCGTCATAATGTAATCGGAAGTGATCACTGCGGTATCGCAGGCATTGGGAGCTATTCCCGGATCTGGTTTAGGCGCCTGTTCGGCTGTGCAACTGTACACGAAGAACATAAGCACTAAGGGAAACAGTGCTGTTTTCATAGGTTTTTTCATTTCACTTTGGTTTGGCGGGCATCACCCGGTCTTTGAATGGTTATTGGTAATTACAACGTCTAAAACAAAAATATATTATATAATTGATAGTCCATATAGCCAGCTCATTTTAGTAATTTTTTCAAGGATAACGCTAGCATGTGTTGCTGCTTATGGACTATCAACTGATTTTTAATACATTTGTTTTTATGAACATCGATCAGCTTTACGACATTTACCGGCAATACCCGTCTATACAAACAGATACCAGACAGCTCAAGGCAGGTGATATATTTTTTGCATTGAAAGGACCCAACTTTAACGGGAATACCTATGCTGCGGCTGCACTGGAAAAGGGAGCTGCATTTGCAGTAATTGATGAGGAAGCATATTATACGCAACCGGATAAAATGATGCTGACGTCAGATGTGCTGGATACATTACAGCAGCTTGCACTAAAGCACAGGCAAAGCCTGAATATCCCTTTCCTGGCTATTACCGGCACTAACGGCAAAACAACTACGAAAGAGCTGGTCAGCACGGTACTGTCATCCGCATTCAAGACTACCGCTACAGCAGGCAATCTGAACAATCATATAGGCGTACCGTTAACCATACTGCGCATTCCGGCTGATGCGGCTATGGCCGTTATTGAAATGGGCGCTAATCATGAGCATGAGATCGAAAGTTATTGTAAGATCGCGAGGCCAACTCATGGTATCATCACTAACATCGGGAAGGCCCACCTGGAAGGATTTGGCAGTGAAGAAGGCGTGCGCAGGGCGAAAGGTGAACTGTACGATTTCCTGCGTAAAAATAACGGGACTGTATTTGTTTGCAATGAGTACGCTTACCTGCTTGAAATGAGTAAAGGCATCCCTACTGTTATCACCTACGGACAAACATCGGCCGATTATACCGGCCAGCCGCTGGCAGACAGCGCACTGTTAAGTGTGAAGGTGACCAGTCATGAAGGCATTGGCCAGATTGATAGTCAGCTGGTAGGTGCGTACAATTTCCCAAATGTGATGGCTGCTGTAGCAGTAGGACTGCATTTCGGGGTATCTGCTGATAAGATCAAAAACTCCATTGCTGCATATGCGCCTTCCAACAACCGTTCACAGGTGATCAAACAAGGCACCAATACGATCATTATGGATGCTTACAATGCAAACCCTTCAAGCATGAAAGCTGCCATTGAGAACTTTGCCGGCATTACTGCCGACAAGAAAGTTTTATTGTTAGGAGCCATGATGGAGCTAGGCCCCGACAGCGTGAAAGAACACCAGGCACTGATCAATTTATTACAACGTACGCACTGGCATGCAGTAGTGTTAGTAGGAGGTGATTTTATTAAAACCAATCATCCGTATATATATCTTGAAAATGCCGCGGCTGCAACTTCCTGGTTACAACAACAGCAATTTACAGATGCTCACCTGCTCATTAAAGGTTCCAGAAGCATTGGTATGGAAAAAGTGATCCAATAAAATAGTGAAGATATTGCTGTAAAAAAAAGAGACCTGCAAGCTGGAAAGCCCGCAGGTGTTCATAACCTATGCCAACTTTAGAGTATTATATAAAGAGTTTAGTATTACGTTATATATGTGAATATGTTTTTGCTGGAATTAATGTAGTGAATTAGTTTTTATAAGGCATATGAGACCATTGGCTGCAATTTGTTCTTATGAGGCATAACTTCTATGAGGTTATGGGCATTAGTTCAGGGTCAAAGTTCTTGGTTTTAAGATAATATCATACTCGCTGCTATTATTCCTTCGAAGACTTCCGCGCTCCTATAACAACAATTTGTGCGTCTGATTGTTTAAATCCTTAAGTTTTTCTGATTGAGTGTTTTTCTAACGTGTCTGTAACATGTGTCTGGATATATTTACGATCGTTTTAATTTCCTGGATTTCGTTATTTGAAAAAAATCTCAGATTTCCTGGCAAAGCTCTATCAGTACGCCATTTGTATCTTTCGGATGCAGGAAACAAACCAGTTTATTATCCGCTCCTCGCTTCGGCTCAGTTTGCAATAAAGTAAACCCTTCTGCTGCCAGACGTTCCATCTCTGCATAAATATCTGCTACATCAAAAGCAATATGATGTATGCCCTCCCCCTTTTTGTCCACAAACTTGGCTATGGTACTGCCCGGACCGGTGGCTTCAAGCAATTCTATTTTGGTTTCCCCCTGACGGAAAAAAGCCGTTTGTACGGCCTCACTCCCCACCTCTTCTTTTTTATAACAATCAGTGTTAAGAAGCTTTTCAAATAAGGGAATTGATGTCTCCAATGATTTTACGGCTATTCCTATGTGTTCTACTTTCAGCATAAAGCAATTTAGCATTTTAATGTACAAATAGTTGTTCTCTATGTCCATATCAGTTCTTACAATGATCGTGGGAGGTAAGCAAAGCAATTAAGCATTAAATTTGTAGTAAAGAGGAATCAACACTTACAATTAAAGACCGCCAGATATGCTTAAGTTGCCGATCTACCTGGATAATAACGCTACCACTCCCTGCGACCCACGGGTTGTAGAAGCAATGCTTCCCTATTTTTCGGAAACATTTGGTAATGCAGCCAGTCGTAACCACTCTTTCGGGTGGGCAGCAGAAGCAGCCGTCGATCTTGCCCGCGAACAGGTAGCAGCCCTGATAGGCGCAGACCCGAAGGAGATCATCTTCACCTCCGGCGCTACCGAGGCAGACAATCTTGCCCTTAAAGGGGTGTTTGAAATGTATGCCGACAAAGGGAACCACATCATTACTACCGAAATAGAACACAAAGCAGTACTGGACACCTGTAAACACCTGGAAAAGCAAGGTGCAGAGATCACCTATCTGAAGGTGAACAATGAGGGTCTTCCTGACCTGAAAGAACTGGAAGCGGCCATTACGGCCAAAACCATCCTGGTGTCCATCATGTATGCCAACAACGAGATAGGAGTGATAAGTCCTATCAAAGAGATCAGCGCTATTGCGAAAAAGCATGGTGTACTGATGATGAGCGACATTTCCCAGGCAGCCGGTAAGGTGCCTGTGGATGTGAACCGCGATGGTATCGACCTGGCGGCATTCAGCGCTCATAAATTATACGGACCGAAAGGAGTGGGCGCCCTGTATGTACGCCGTAAGTCACCCCGGGTAAAGGTGACTGCTCAAATGGACGGCGGCGGACATGAAAGAGGCATGCGTTCCGGTACACTGAACGTACCTGGTATCGTAGCCTTCGGGAAAGCCTGTGAACTTTGCCAGCAGGAAATGGAAACAGAAGGCAAAAGGCTGGCAATACTGCGCGACAAGCTTGAAAATGCGCTGCTGCAGCTGGAACAAACCTTTGTTAACGGATCAAAAACCAACCGTTTACCGCATGCCAGCAACATTTCCTTCCGCTATGTGGAAGGCGAAGCCCTGATGATGGGCTTCAATAAAAATCTTGCGCTATCATCCGGTTCTGCCTGTACCTCCGCTTCACCGGAACCCAGTTATGTACTGAAAGGGCTTGGCCTGGGAGACGACCTGGCCCATTCTTCCATTCGATTTGGACTGGGACGCTTCACCACTGAAGAAGAGATAGATTATGCCATTCAAGCCGTTACGGAAACGGTTAATAAATTAAGAGAAATAAGTCCGCTGTGGGAAATGTTTAAAGAAGGTGCGGACATGAACACTATCGAGTGGTCCCGTCTTTGAGGACAATGAACATGGGGGACAATTACTGACAGCTTTATACTTATGCTTATGGCTTACGCTGAAAGAGTTCTTGATTATTATGACAACCCCAGGAACGTAGGAACACTGGACAAGTCCAGTACAAGAGTGGGAACAGGGTTGGTACACGTGCCGGAGTATCTGGAAGTAGTAAGGATCCAAATTGAAGTGAGTCCGGCCAGACATGTTATTATGGATGCCCGCTTTAAGACCTTCGGGTGTGGCGCCGCTATTGCAGCTACCTCTATCACTACTGAGTGGCTCAAAGGCAAAACTATCGATGAAGCAGCCCAACTTGATCATATGGAAATTGTGGAAGCATTAAACCTTCCTCCAGCTAAAATTCATATCACCATCCTGATAGAAGATGCGGTAAAGGCAGCCATTAACGATTACCGCCACAAAAATGGCATGGAACCGCTTAAAGCTGAAACCGAAGAGGAATCTGAACGTGACTACGAACTGGAAGAAGAACACAATTAGACATAATTAACTGATCAATTAAGCGTTAAGGGTTGACTGACCGCACGGTATTCAATTCGTAATTCCTAATTGATCATTTTTAATTATATATATTTGTGCTTTCAGTATCACTATGCTAGCAATCTTTAAAAAGGAAATACACCAGTTTTTCAGCAGCATTACGGGATATGTGGCCATCATCCTGTTCTTACTGGCTAATGGCCTGTTGCTGTTCGTTTTTCCAGATACCAGCTTACTGGACTATGGATACGCCAACCTTGATCCGCTTTTCGAACTGGCTCCCCTGATATATTTACTGCTTATTCCGGCTATTACCATGCGCAGCTTTGCTGACGAGTTCAAAACCGGTACTATGGAGCTACTAAGCACCAAACCTTTAAGCTGGTGGCAGATCGTAATCGGAAAATTCTCTGCCGGGCTCCTGGTCGTGCTCATCTCACTCATTCCAACAATTGTTTATTATATCGCTATCAGGCAGTTGAGCGCGAACCCGGCCAATCTTGACAACGGGGGCATGACCGGCTCGTATACCGGTTTATTCCTGTTGGGAGCTGTGTTCACCGCCATCGGCGTATGGTCATCCTCCCTGACTACCAATTCCGTGGTAGCCTTCCTCATCGCTATTTTCACCTGTTTCATATTTTACAACGGCTTTGATGCGTTAAGCAAAGTGCCTGCCTTCACTGGTGGCGCCGATTATTATCTGCAAATGGCCGGTATCAAGTTTCACTACACCTCTATCAGCCGTGGCGTGATAGACAGCAGGGATATTATATATTTCCTGAGCGTGATCGGCTTGATGCTTTACCTGACAAGATTATCATTACAACGCAGGATCTGGGATTAATTTAAAACACTCGTTTCGTGGCTATCAACAGAAGGAAAAAATACTTGCAGCGGGCTATTGTAGTAGTGTGTGTACTTGTGGGGGTTAATATACTGGCAGCTTATTTTCATACCCGCTGGGACCTTACCGCGGAAAAAAGATATACACTTACTCCGGGTACCAAAAACCTGCTCCGCGGGTTAGACAGTACCGTTACTATAGAGATCTTCCTGAAAGGCGATTATCCCGCCAGTTTCCGTCAGCTGGCTCAGTCCAGCCAGGAGCTGCTGGAAGAATTCCGGGAATATGCAGGTCAGCGTGTTCAGTTCTCCTTCCAGAGTCCTGGTCAGGGATCATCAGATTCCGCCCGCCTTGCTTTTCAACAAACACTTGTAGAAAAAGGCATCATTCCCTTCAACATGCAGGTGCAGGAAGACGCTAACCAGGGATATTCTGAAAAACTGATCTTCCCCGGCGCCTTATTGCACTATGGCTCCAAAACTGTGGGCATCAACCTGCTCAAGAACCAGGGGGGCCTCAATCCGGAGGCGACCATGAATAGCTCAGAGTCCCTGTTGGAATATCAGTTCGCCAATGCCATTTACCAATTGCAGCAGAAACAACCGCCGCTCGTGGGATACATGCTGGGTAACGGAGAGATGCTGGGCGCTGATGTATATGATCTGCTCACGACTATGCAGACCAACTACCTGTTGGATACCATTACCCTCCAGTCTGTGTCTTATATCCCGAAAGACTTCGACGCAATCGTTTTTGCCAAACCACAAACAAAGTTTACTGATGAAGACAAGCTGAAAATCGATCAGTATGTAATGAATGGTGGTAAGGTACTTTGGTTCATTGATGAATTGAATGCTTCCATAGACAGCCTTCAGCACCAGGAAAGCTTTATTGCGTTTGATAAGGGCCTGAACCTGGAAGATATATTGTTCCGCTACGGTGTGCGTATCAACCAGGACCTTGTACAGGATATGCAGAGTGATTTTGTTCCACAGGTAGTAGACCGCACTGGCCAGATGCAGCCACTGGCATTCCCTTATTTTCCGTTGCTGACACCCACCGGCGCTCATCCTATTGTAAAGAACCTGGACCTTGTATTGAGCCATTTTGCAAGCTCAATAGATACTGTTAAAGGCGGTGGTATCACCAAGACATTACTGCTTACAACATCGGCCAACAGCCGCAGCGTAAGTTCACCAATAGAGGTCAGCTGGAACAACCTGCGTGTAAAACCTAACCGTCGTGAGTTTAACAGGCAATTCCTGCCTGTGGCCGTGCTGCTGGAAGGCCGGTTCACGTCCCTGTTCCGTAACAGACTGGATGAAAATACACACCAGGCTATTCAACGTGCATCTGGTCAGCCTTTCAAGAATAATAGCGACACAATCAATAAAATGATCGTAGTAAGTGATGCTGATGTCATCACAAATGCCTTCTCTCAAAAAAGTGGTCCGCTGCAAATGGGCGTGAACCTCTACGATCAATCTATGGTATATGCTAACCGCGAATTCCTGCTTAATTCCCTCGGATATCTTACCCACAACGCCAGCATCATGGATGCACGTAATAAGGAGTTAACATTACGGTTGCTGAATCCTGAAAAAGTTAAACAGGAGAAAAGCAAATGGCAGGCTATTTGTTTCATCGTCCCCATCGGGCTGGTTTTATTATTTGCTGCCATTTTCCAGTTTATCAGACAAAGAAAGTTCGAAATATAACAGTAAGATCAGCTGCTGCTTTGTTATCGGAGTTAATATTGCTTAAACTACCGGTCAGTCAATAATTGTTTGTAAATAATTGATTTACAAACAATAGACAACCGACACCCGGCGTTGAAGAAATATGACGATATCCTATAACGATCACAGCTTTAGACTATCCGGTATAGTCTGCAAACCTGCTTTCAACGGACGCAACTATGGATTCAAGTCTATGACTATGGACTATTCCCCATATATTTGCCCAGCGATAAATTTAAAAGCGGCTACTTAAACCCCTGAAATAAAAGAGTCAACTTTTAAAATTAATACCCGGCCGCCCGGGAATCATTAAGGGAAGCAGTGAAGAGCAGGTAGCTTTTCACATCAAAATTTAACCACACGTGTACAACGCAGAAAGTATCAGCAAGGTGCTGAAAGGTGAACTATTGCAGCAGACGGGTAACCCGGATATCGAACACATTTTGCTGGACAGCCGGAAACTGAGCTTTCCTGAAACGTCTCTTTTTATACCATTGGTCAGCAGCAGACGCAATGCACACCAGTATATTCCGGAACTATATGAAAAAGGAGTTTCCAATTTCATTGTGAGTGAACCTGTGCCTGCAGGAAAATATCCTAAAGCCAACATCATCCTTGTAAAAGATACTATGCACGCACTGCATACGCTGGTGGCCTACCATCGGCAGCAGTTCCATATTCCGGTGATCGGCATTACCGGCAGCAATGGTAAAACCATCGTAAAAGAATGGTTATATCAGCTGCTGGAAAAAGACTATAATATTGTTCGTAGCCCAAAAAGCTACAACTCCCAGATCGGCGTTCCTTTGTCCGTTTGGCCAATGAAACCCGAGCACCAGCTGGCTATTTTCGAAGCCGGCATCTCGCAACCGGGAGAAATGGAGCATCTGGAAAAGATCATCCGGCCTACCATTGGCATTTTCACCAACATTGGAGAAGCGCATAATGAAGGCTTCCTGAACATCAGGCAGAAGATCAATGAAAAGCTGGTGTTATTCTCCAAAAGCGAATTGCTGATCTATTGTAAAGATTACCTGGCCCTCAATGAGTGTGTGCTTAACTTCCACAACCTGGTGGGTAAGAAAGACAGCCATGAAGGCGGGTTACAGCTATTTTCCTGGTCCCGTAAAACAGAGGCCGACCTCCGCATCACCAGCGTTAATAAGAGTGACAACAGATCTCAAATAGACGCGCTATACCAGAATGAGCAGCTGCACATCAGTATCCCTTTTGTGGATGAAGGCTCTGTGGAGAATGCGATCCATTGCTGGGCGCTGATGATCCACCTCGGAATGAGCCAGGAGATCATTCAACAGCGGATGGACCAGCTGGGCAATATTGCCATGCGCCTGGAACTCAAGCAGGGCATTAATAACTGTTCTGTTATTAATGACAGTTATAATTCCGACCTCGGCTCATTGACAATTGCACTGGAATTCCTCCAACAACAGCAACAACATCCTACCCGCACGGTCATACTCAGTGATATACTACAAAGCGGCAAAAGCGATGCTTCCCTTTATGAAGAAGTAGCTAGCTTACTGCAACAGAAGGGTATTAACAAAGTGATCGGGATTGGCAAAAATATTTTCAGAGAGAAAAAAAGCTTTCAGCAGGTACAGGGGCTGAAAAGCAGTTTCTTTCTTACAACGGAAGAATTTATTCAGCAGTTCAACCAGCAGGACTTCCAACATGAAACTATTCTGCTGAAAGGCGCACGTGTGTTTGAATTTGAAAGGATCGGCAAACTGCTGGAACAAAAAGTGCATCAGACCATCCTTGAAATTAATTTGAGCGCTGTAGCACATAATGTAAAACAATATCAATCCCGGCTGAAACCTGCCACCAAACTGATGGCGATGGTAAAAGCCTTTTCTTATGGCAGTGGAAGTTTTGAGATTGCAAATCTATTGCAGTTCCATGGTGTAGATTACCTTGCCGTTGCTTATGCTGATGAAGGAGTAGAATTAAGAAGGACCGGCATTACGATGCCGATTATGGTGATGAACCCTGAACCAGCTTCTTTCGACGCCATCCTTCAATGGAACCTGGAACCCGAAATATATTCCCTCCACCTGTTAAAGCAGTTTGAAGAAGAAGTACAGTTAGCCGGTAAAAACGGCTTCCCCGTGCATATTAAACTGGACACAGGTATGCACAGGCTGGGCTTTGAGCGGAAAGATATCCCTGAATTGGGAAGATTGCTCAATGACAATTTATATCTTAAAGTAAGTTCGGTATTCAGTCACCTGGCAGCAAGTGAAGATCCGGCAATGGACGAGTTCACAAGACAACAAGGGCGCTTATTCTTTGAAATGAGTCATGAACTCCAAAAAGCACTGGGCTATGCCGTGATCAGGCATATTTCCAACAGTGCGGCCATAGAAAGGCACCCCGATCTGCAACTGGATATGGTAAGACTGGGTATCGGGATGTATGGGGTAGATAGCACCGCTTCTATGCAGGAGCTACTGAAACCAGCCAGTACTTTGAAAACGACGGTCGCCCAGGTAAAACACCTTGCAACCGGAGAAACGGTAGGTTATGGAGCCAAATGGGTGGCGAAAGGCCCCTCAGTCACAGCTACAGTACGGATAGGTTATGCAGATGGCTATCCCCGCCGACTGAGTAATGGGAAAGGAAAAATGCTCATACGCGGACAGCTCGCGCCAGTGGCCGGCATTGTGGCCATGGATATGCTGATGCTTGATGTAACCCACATCCCCGATGTGACAGAAGGCGATGAAGTGATCGTATTCGGCGCGCAATTGCCTGTACAGCAAATAGCTGCATGGGCTGACACCATTCCTTACGAAATATTAACAGGAATTTCGCAGCGTGTGAAACGGGTATATTTCGAGGAATGACCGGAAATTCCGATTTTGCGCATTATTATTATTTTTGATAAAATTTTTACCCTTTGAAATATCGTCACGTAATTTGGATTGTTGTCTTAGTGCTGGTGGTGGACCAGGCCCTGAAGTTCTGGATAAAGACACATATGAACTTTAACCAGGAATTTATCATCTTTCCTAACTGGTTCCGCATTCACTTCACTGAAAATCCCGGTATGGCCTATGGCCTGGAACTGGGAGGAGAGTGGGGCAAGCTAATACTGACGCTTTTCCGCCTTGTTGCTGTAGTTGTAGGTTTTAAGTATATGAGTACGCTGGTAAAACAACGCCATCATACCGGATTGCTGATCTGCGGCGCCCTTATCCTTGCTGGTGCAGCCGGTAACCTGATCGACAGCATGTTCTATGGACTGATATTCTCAGAGACCACCTTCTACGACGTAGCTACCTTCATGCCGAAAGGTGGCGGCTATGCGGGCTTCTTCCACGGGAAAGTAGTAGATATGCTGTATTTCCCCGTTTATCGTGGCTATCTGCCTACCTGGATCCCATTCAAGGGAGGCGATTATTTCGTGTTCTTCAACCCGATCTTCAATATTGCAGATGCAGCTATCTCTGTAGGGGTAATCACCATCCTGGTATTTCAGAAACGTTTTTTTCACAAGCACAATGAAAAACAACCAACTGAAAAAGAACCAGTTGCAGTAACAAAATAAGCTTTCAAGATACTTTTAGGAGCGGTTTCGTCAAGAATGGGACCGCCTTTTTTTTGCCTATCCCTTTGAAAAATTGATTTGCCGTATTACATTTGTCCACAAATCCGATAGACTAATAGTTATAATAGAGGATTAGATAGTATTCACCACCAATAAAATACGCATGATCACTTCTTTACGATGTTGCTGAACATAAAAAAACAGTTTTCCCCCATTCAACCTGAAATGGCATTTGCCTGATCAATTTCAATTACAAGACCAATTCAAATACTAAGAATCTATAGTTATGTCCGCAAAAAGACGCACTATTCGCATATCATTTCTATGGCTGTTGACACTATTATTGCCTGTACTGGCCCAGGCACAGCTGAACGGCTCTTATATTATCGGCGGTAAGATCACCGGAGACAGAGGAGAGCCGCTTATAGGCGCCACTGTTCAGATCAAGGGAACTTCCTTCGGCGGACAAACAGACACCACCGGACGCTTCGACATTACTGCCAACACTAAATTCCCCCTTAAACTGCAGGTACACCTGCTGGGATATCAGACCCAGGAATTTGAAGTAAAAAACAGCAACAGCCGGCTCCAGTTCCAGCTCGTAACACAGTCACTACTTGTGAATGAGGTAGTAGTATCAGCCTCCCGTCAGCAGGAAAAACTGATGCGCTCTCCGGTAGCCATTGAAAAGTTGGATGTAAAAGCACTGAAAGAAACCCCGGCAGCTTCCTTCTACGACGCCATCGGTAATCTGAAAGGTGTTCAGATGACCACCGCTGGTCTGACCTTCAAAGTTTTCAATACACGTGGTTTCAACGTGCCGAATAACTTTCGTTTCATGCAGCTGATAGATGGTGTGGATAACCAGGCCGCAACACTTGGTGTGCCTTTAGGAAATGCGATCGGCCCCACTGAACTGGATATACTGAGTATTGAGGTGACGCCTGGTGCTTCTTCCGCATTATATGGTATGAACGCCCTGAACGGCATGTCAAACCTTATTACCAAAAATCCCTTCCAGTACCAGGGTGTTAGTGTATACCAGAAAGTTGCCTTCAACCACTTTGACGGTAAAGGCAACTCTCCGAAACCGATCTCAGAAACATCCGTACGTTATGCACAGCCGCTCAGCAAAAAGCTGGCATTCAAAGTGAACTTCTCCTACATGGAGGGTACTGACTGGTATGCCGACAGCCATAACGATTTCAATCCCGGTAGCAAGGCGAATCCTGATTTCCCACAGCTGACCGGCGCTGACAATACAGCAAATGATGCCTGGAACAAATATGCAGACCAGAGCTCATTCCCTATTACAGACAAATTTGGCAAATCTTATAACGTATCCCGCACCGGCTACTGGGAGAAAGATCTGGTAGGTGATTATAAAGTGAAGAACCTGAAATTTGACGGTGCCCTGCATTATAAGATCACTCCTAAAGTTGAGGCGTCCTATACTTACCGTGTAGGTAAAATGGATGGATTCTTCCAGCGAGGTAACCGTATCGGGCTGAAAAATGTAGTGGTACAGAATCATAAGGTGGAAGTAGTTGGGCAGGATTTTACGCTGCGCTCTTACGTTTCTCTTGAAAATACCGGCGATTCCTACAATATGAACCCGCTGGCAGATAACCTCGAGAAGTCTTTCAAAACAGATAAAAAATGGCAGGCCGATTATACCACAGCCCTGAATAATGCACTGGACGCAAGCGGCAGCAATATAGCTGAAGCTCACAGGGCCGCACGTGCAGCCGCTGATGCTGGTCGCTGGACACCAGGTACAGCGGCCTTTGACGCCCAGCTGGCCAAGATCAAGAGCATTAATGACTGGGACATCTATCCTGTATCCAAAGACAGTACCAATAAAAGCGGTGGCGCTGCCCTGTTGCAGATGAGCCGTTTCTATCATGCAGAAGGTACATGGAACCTCCGTAAATACATTCACTTCATGGATGTACTGGTGGGAGCAGATTACCGTACTTACGAGATCATCCCTGATGGTAACAACTTCGTGGACCTGACCAAACCATTGGATAAACGTAATACACCAGGTGGCAAAAATATCTGGTATGGAAAAACCGGTGGGTTCGTACAGGGCAGCAAGGTACTGTTTCACGATCAGCTGAAACTGACTGCGTCCCTCCGTTTCGACAAAAGCCAGCAGTTCGAAGGAAAGTTCAATCCACGTGTAGCTGCAGTGTATACTACTCCTAACCAGCGTCATAACTTCAGGGCTTCCTGGCAGAACGGGTTCCGTTTTCCTTCCCTGTTTGAAGCCTATTCCTTCGTGAACAACGGCGGCGTAAGACGTGTAGGCGGACTAGGTTTCATAGAAGAAGGACTGGGATATTTCAGGAATTCTTACCTCACCTCCAGCGCTACAGCATTTACTACAGCAGTGAACAAAGCGACCAATGCAGATCCTACCCTGACCAGGGATGAGGCGGAGCAACGGAATGCCAATATACTGAAAGTGGCCAACCTCGAAGCGATCAAACCTGAACAGATCCAATCATTCGAAGTAGGCTACAAGAGCGTATTGTTTGATAATAAGGTGTTTGTAGACATCGATGGATATTACAATACTTACAAGAACTTCATCGGTCAGGTAGAAGTAGCTGTACCTCAAACAGGTAATGTGAATAATCCTACCCAGGAAGTATTAAGGCAGATGTATGACAAACAATTCCAGAACCGCTATCGTGTATGGACAAACAGTAAATCTACTGTTCAGAACTACGGTTTTGCGCTGGGTGTTACTTACAACTTCCTGAAAACATTCACCATCAGTGGTAATGCCAACTACAATGCGCTGGCACAGGACAAGACCAAAGATGACGCCCTGATCCCAGGCTTCAATACGCCAAAATGGTTCACCAATGTGAGCCTGGGTAACAGAAGAGTGGCAAAAAACCTGGGCTTCAATGTGGTATGGCACTGGCAGGAGAAGTTCTACTGGCAGAACCTGTTCGGTAATGGCGATGTACCTGCTTACAGCACAGTAGATGCACAGGTAACCTACGGTTTGCCTAAACTGCACACTGCCGTGAAAGTTGGTGGTTCCAATATCTTCAATACTTCCTATTTCCAGTATGTAGGCGGCCCGACTATCAAAGGATTGTATTATGTTGCTATAACATATGATCTGCCTTTCAAGAAATAAGCGATTAAAATATTAAAAGAACCCGCCGGGCAAATTGGCTGCTACCGGCGGGTTTTCTTTTTTATTCCGGTGGATTTTCTATCCTTGCTACAGACCTTTCCACTATTTATAAGATTATTCCGCACATTTTAATCCTCCGCATTTGGATATCCGATGATTTCGCCCTACCTTAGTCTATAACATCTATAGACTATATAACTGAAGTAATACATGTCGCACAACGAGGAGATAGACCAACTTGAAAAAAAGTACGCTACGGTAGAACGTCAGGAGATACTGATTGACCTTGTCAATGAGGAGAACCAACGTAAGCCGGCTTTGTGGTTGCTGATCGGTATTATTGCCGTTGTAGCAGTCGCCGGGATAGGAATTCTGTCGTATTATAATACGTCTGCGGCCACGCATACCCGGATTTTCGAGTTTACCCAGGCGCTCTTCACAAAGGAACTGCTGTTCTATATACTGGTAGGCCTGGCGGCGCAGACCGTAGATGGAGCATTAGGTATGGCGTATGGCGCCACATCTTCTTCATTGCTATTGGGACTGGGCATTCCGCCTTCTATCGCAAGTGCCAGTGTTCACGTGGCAGAGGTATTCACAACCGGCGCATCAGGCATTTCCCATTTTCGCTTCGGTAATGTGAACAAGAAACTGTTCCTCTACCTCCTGGTACCTGGTATGATCGGTGCTGTCAGCGGGTCATTACTGCTTTCTAAAATGAACGCCCTGTCAAGTGGAGTTCCCTGGTTGTCTTACTTTAAGGAAGAGAATATAAAACCTTTCATCAGTGCTTACCTGCTTGTGTTAGGCGCTATTGTATTGCGGAAAGCATTCCTGCCTAAAAAGGCCAAAAGCAAAACAAAACGTCTGGGTTCCCTGGCATTCTTTGGTGGCTTTATGGATTCTTTTGGTGGCGGAGGTTGGGGACCAATCGTAACATCTACCTTATTGAGCAAAGGCCGTACCGCACATTATACTATTGGTTCTGTAAATGCTGCAGAATTCTTTATCTCCCTTTCCAGTGCAGGAACGTTCCTACTTTTCGGTGCAATTGCCGGCTGGCCGGTTATTATAGGATTGATCATAGGCGGTGTGATCGCTTCTCCTTTTGCAGCTATTCTGGTAAGAAAGATTAAACGTAAGCCGTTGATGATCCTCGTAGGTTCACTTATCATACTCTTGAGCCTCCGCACTATTATTCTTACACTCACACATTGATATAAACCGGCTTCCGGTTAAATATAAACGGGTATCTATTCGCATAGATACCCGTTTATTATTTTGTCTCTTTGAGCAGATACTTACTTAATCTCACCTACCATATCGATCGGGTTTACCCAGGCATCAAATTCTTCTGGTTTCACATATCCCAGTTTCACTGCCATTTCTTTCAGGGTAGTACCTTCTTTATGGGCTGTCTGCGCGATCTCCGCTGCCTTGTAGTAACCGATCTTCGTATTCAGTGCAGTTACCAGCATCAGGGAATTATCCACGTGCTTCTTAATGTTCGCTTCTATTGGCTCGATACCCACAGCACATTTATCATTGAAGCTTACGCAACCATCGCCGATCAGACGGGCTGAGTGCAGGAAGTTGTAGATCATTACCGGCTTGAACACGTTCAGTTCAAAATGACCGGTAGCACCGCCGATGTTGATAGCCACATCATTACCCAGTACCTGCGCAGCGATCATAGTCAGTGCTTCACATTGGGTAGGGTTTACCTTACCTGGCATGATAGAAGAACCTGGCTCATTGTCCGGGATGTGAAGCTCCCCAATACCGGAACGTGGGCCAGAGCTGAGCATACGGATATCGTTCGCGATCTTCATCAGGCTTACGGCCACAGTTTTCAATGCACCGTGCGCTTCTACAATAGCATCGTGTGCTGCCAGCGCTTCGAATTTGTTTTCAGCGGTGATGAAAGGCAGGCCTGTCAGCGTAGCAATATGTTTTGCTACATTCTCAGAATAGCCTTTTGGCGTGTTAATGCCAGTACCTACTGCTGTACCGCCCAGAGCCAGTTCGCTCAGGTGTTCAAGCGTATTTTTGATTGCTTTCAGACCGTGGTTCAGCTGAGAAACATATCCGCTGATCTCTTGTCCAAGCGTAAGAGGCGTAGCATCCATGAAGTGGGTACGGCCGATCTTCACAACATTTTTGAAAGCAGCTGCTTTGGCAGCAAGGGTATCCCTTAACTTTTCGATACCCGGAATAGTGGTCTCGATCAGCATTTTGTATGCAGCAATGTGCATAGCTGTAGGAAAAGTATCGTTGGATGACTGTGATTTATTCACATCGTCATTCGGGTGTATCACTTTATCTTTATCAGACAGCTTACCGCCGTTGATCACGTGCGCACGGTAGGCTATCACTTCATTCACGTTCATGTTTGACTGGGTACCTGAACCGGTCTGCCAAACTACCAGCGGGAATTCGTTATCCAGTTTACCAGCCAGTATTTCATCACAAGCCTGACCAATCAGTGTTGCTTTTTCCTGGGACAGTACGCCAGCGTCAAGGTTAGTCAAAGCAGCTGCTTTTTTCAGGTAAGCAAACGCCTTGATAATTTCCTTCGGCATCCTGTTGATATCCTGAGCAATCTTGAAATTGTCGATAGAACGTTGAGTTTGAGCACCATAGTAAGCATCTACAGGTACTTTCACTTCGCCCATCGTGTCTTTCTCTATTCTATATTCCATATGCTTGATTTTTTGCGGTACAAACGTACATATGAATTACGAAAAATCAATTACGAATCGGGAATTCAATGTCGTTTATACACAAATAAAATATACGCTTCCTTCCGGAACCATGTGTTTGATCCGGCCACTTTAAACAAACACGACTATTGAGTGCTTGTTATTCCCCCACAAACCTCGGTGCCCTTTTCTGGATAAATGCCTCGGCTCCTTCCTGCAGATCTTTTGTAGCGAAACAGGCGCCGAACTCATTCAGCTCCATTTCAAAACCATCTACACTATTGTCCAACGCGGCATTTGCGCACTTGATCACGCGAGCAATGGCCAGCGGTGCTTTAGCATGTATTTTCTGCAAAAGCTCGGTCGATTTCAGCAGCAGATCGCCCGGTGCTACCACATAATTGACTAAGCCCCATGCCAATGCATCTTCCGCATTGATCATATCGCCGGTCATCATCATTTCGAGCGCCTTTCCTTTGCCTACAAGAGCGGTTAACCGTTGTGTACCTCCATATCCGGGAATTAATCCCAGGTTAACTTCCGGTTGCCCGAATCTTGCATTGGTTGCAGCTATCCTGAAATGGCAGGCCATTGCCAGCTCGCACCCACCACCCAGCGCAAAACCATTTACTGCTGCAATAATAGGTTTGGGGCAATCTTCAATATGTTTGAAAACTACCTGCCCTTTCTTTGCCAGCTCCATACCCTGTTCATCAGACAAGGCAAGGAATTCCGAAATATCAGCTCCCGCTACAAAAGCTTTCTCACCTTTGCCCGTAATCACTGCGCTCCTGATCTCCTTGTTCGTATATACCTCGTCTATCGCCAACGCCAGCTCCTTCATGACTTCCTGGTTAAGGGCGTTCATTTTATCAGGTCGATTGATATAAATGAAGAGGATATTATCGGTGAGTTCAGTTTTGATAGTATTGTACATGAGATCCGGTTTTTGTTGGAGGACTAATTTATTTTATTTTCTGACAATAACCGGTGGTATTATTTTAACATTACAACAAAAGCACATAATATACCTCACCTTCCAGGCCGGCAACAGCACCCAGCTCAGAAAACACGCTATCAGCAAGGATTCCCAAAGAAAATCTGATTTGAGAGAACAAGCAGAGAAGAAGGGTAGAACAAGCGGAGAAGACGCATAGAACAAGCGACGGCGAAGCAAGGTCGAAGAAAAAGCGGAAAAAGGATTATTACGGAATGTTAAAATAATACAGGAGTATAGGAAAAACGATAAAAATCGGGAATGACGAATAACCTGTTAAACATCCATTAACATTATTCGTCATTCCTAATTTAAGCCTTATCAGGCATTATATCAAGTAGTATTATAATGAAGCTCATCGTGTGCCTTAATGCTACTTCTTGTGGCGTTGCTGAAAACGTTTATGCTTTTCTTTCCAGTGTTTATGATCAGGCCATCTGCCAAAGTCATAACTGAGCGTTACAAAGAACAGTTTAGCGTTCAGGTCTTTATATGGAGTAGTAGTACCTCCTACCAATGACTCCTTATATTCTTTATTGAAAAAGTTATTAGGATAATACTGCACCTTCAGTCCGAAACCTGGACTCATCCTCAGGCCTGCAAACAGCGAAGGCATGAGCAATGGAGTACGATCGCTGAACCATTCGTTGAACTTCTCCTTTTTATCTCCGTTGATGAATTTCTTCTCTTTATAATTGAAGGCAAGGTCATAAGATCCACCGGCAAAGAAAAAGAAAGAACCTCTTCTCAGGTCGCCGATCTTGAAACCCAACGGTATACCCAGTGTGTATACACGGCGTTTCAGCTTTACGGAGTCTTTGTCGTCTTTTGTGATAAGCCCTATATTCTTGAGGTTCAACCCGGTAAAAATGCCGAAGTTTCGCCCAAAGTCATAGTTAAAGTTATGGCCGACATTAAAAAAGAAAGTAAACCGGGGGATGTTATGTACCCGGCTGCCCGCATCCCTGATCTCATCACTGAAAGATAACAGGGGGCCATCTCCGCCCCAGGTAATATATGGGCGTTTGCTATGGCTATGAGGCGGATACCGGCTCAATATCATCTTCTTCCATACAGATTTCGCTTTGGTAGTATCTGTATCCTTATCCTGGGAGAATGCGTTTAACTGCAACAAACAAAGCAGCAATGGGATCAGGTAGAGTTTCCGTTTCATATATCTGGTTCTGTTTTAATCGGGTGGTCCTATATATTATACAAAGACGACCGGGCAGGAAAAAGGTTTCAAAACGTGGCTGATTTTTAGAAATTCCTGTGGGCTGCGACCCAATCTGTGATATACGTGGCAATATCTTCTGTACGGGTACCGGGAGGAAAGAGTTTTCCAACGCCGATCTCATTCAGTTCCGACATATCGGTTTCCGGTATGATGCCGCCACCGGTAAGTAATACATCATCCATCCCTTTTTCTTTCATAAGGGTCATAATACGTGGAAAAACCGTCATGTGTGCGCCCGACAGGATGCTAACGCCGATAGCGTCCACATCTTCCTGGAGTGCTGCGCTGACCACCATTTCGGGGGTCTGACGCAGTCCGGTATAGATCACTTCCATACCGGCATCCCTCAGGGCTGCTGCAATCACTTTGGCGCCTCTGTCATGACCGTCCAGTCCGACTTTAGCCACCAGCACACGTACAGGACGTTGTAGGGGGTTGACCATAATCTACAGGTTGTTAAGTTTGTAAATATAAGTTTTTTGATCAGTCTACCACCGGCTGCGACCAATCCTGCCCTTACTTCCTGATCCGGTCTGTGGACTTTTCACTACCTTTGCCGTCCGAAATATATTAAACTTTATGAGCGAAGAAAGGACCCTCAATTTTCTGGAACAGATCGTAGAAGAGGACATTGCCAACGGAGTTAATGGCGGCAGGGTGCATACACGCTTCCCTCCCGAACCAAATGGCTACCTGCATATCGGGCATGCCAAATCCATCTGCCTCAACTTTGGCCTTGCACAGAAGTACAATGGTAAAACCAACCTCCGTTTTGACGATACAAATCCCGTTACGGAGGATACTGAATATGTGGATTCCATTAAAGCCGACATCCAATGGCTGGGTTTTGAGTGGGCCCAGGAACTGTATGCGTCCGATTATTTCGAACAGATATACAACTTCGCTGTACAACTGATAAAGAATGGACTGGCCTATGTAGATGATTCCACTCCGGAGGAGATCGCGATTTCCAAAGGAACACCTACTGAACCCGGTAAAGGCACTCCTTACCGTAACCGCAGTATCGAGGAGAACCTCGACCTGTTTGCACGTATGCGTAAGGGAGAGTTCAAAGACGGAGAGAAAGTATTGCGCGCAAAGGTAGACCTGGCGTCTCCCAACATGCATATGCGCGATCCGATCATCTATCGTATCAAACATGCTCATCACCATCGTACCGGTGATAGCTGGTGTATATATCCGATGTATGACTTTGCCCATGGTCAGAGCGACAGCATCGAAAACATTACGCATTCCGTTTGTACGCTTGAGTTTATTCCGCACCGTCCGCTGTACAACTGGTTCATCGAGCAACTGGCAATATTCCCATCTCACCAGTACGAGTTTGCACGTTTAAATCTTACCTATACGGTAATGAGCAAACGTAAACTGTTACAGCTGGTGAATGAGAAATACGTTAGCGGCTGGGATGATCCACGTATGCCCACTATCAGCGGTCTGCGCCGCCGTGGTTACACAGCTGCCAGCATCCGTGCATTCTGTGAACGCATTGGTGTACAGAAACGTGATAACATGATTGACGTGAGCCTGCTGGAATTCTGTATCCGCGAAGAGCTGAACAAAACAGCTAATCGTGTGATGGCAGTATTGGACCCGGTGAAACTGGTGATCACTAACTATCCGGCAGATCAGGTAGAAGAAATGACCGCTGAGAATAATCCAGAAGATCCGAATAGCGGTACACGTACATTGCCATTCAGCAATACCCTGTACATTGAGCGTGAAGACTTCATGGAAGAGCCTCCTAAGAAGTTCTTCCGTCTGGGACGAGGTTTAGTGGTACGTCTGAAAAATGCCTACATCATCAAAGGCGAAAGCTTTGAGAAAGATGCCGATGGTAATATCACTACCATCTACGCAACATACTTCCCTGAAAGCAAAAGCGGTGGAGATACTACCGGACTGAATGTGAAAGGCACCATCCACTGGGTAAGTGCTGCACATGCGGCTACTGCAGAGGTAAGACTGTACGATCGTCTGTTCAAAGTAGAAGATCCGGGCAATGAAGAAGGTGATTTCAAATCGTATATCAATCCCGATTCTTTGCAGGTCATTAAGAATGCTTATATCGAGCCTAGCTTACTGAAAGCCAAGCCAGGTGATCGCTTCCAGTTCCTGCGTAAAGGTTATTTCAATGTGGACACGGATAGTACTGCTGACAAGCTGGTATTCAACCGTACTGTAACGTTGAAGGATACCTGGGCGAAAGAGGCGAAGAAAGGATAATCAATAATAAATGCATTCATAAAAAAATAAGCCGTATCAATTGATACGGCTTATTTTTTATAGTAATACACCTTATGCATTGATTGCATCCAGGCCTTTAATGATCCTTGCAATAGTCTCATGTTTACCCAGCGTCTCTGCAATATTGAACACCGGAGGACCGAACTTACCACCGCATAACATGATACGGAAAGGCAGTTGCAATTCTCCCGGTTTAATATTCTTAGATGCCGCCAGTGTTTTAAAGCTCTCTTCCAAAGATACTGCTGTGAACTCCGCATGATCTTCTACTACACCCGCCCAGTCACGGAAAAACTGTGTCTTATCGTCATTCCACTTAGGCTTTACAGCTGCAACATCAAAGCTTTCAGGCTGCTGGAAGAAGAAGAAAGCATGTTCCCAGATATCGTTCACGAAGTTGCAGCGTTCCTTTACCAGGCCGGCTATTTTCGCCACGTATTCCAGGGATGCATTTACGTCTTTCTCTTTCAATACAGGAGCAAACAACTCCGCTAAACGGTCGTTATTTGCCTGCAGCAGGTATTGGTGATTGAACCATTTTGCCTTGTCGAAATCGAACTTAGCACCGGCTTTATGTACACGATCGATGGAGAAACGTTCGATCAGTTCTTCGATAGTAAAGATCTCCTGACCGGAGCCGTCATTCCAGCCGATCATGGCCAGCATATTCACAAATGCCTCAGGCAGGAAACCGAGCTCACGGAAGCCTTTGGTCATTTCATTACTCTTAGGGTCTGTCCAGTTCATGGCATACACCGGGAAACCTAATCTGTCGCCATCACGTTTGCTCAGCTTACCATTGCCATCCGGCTTCAGGATCAGCGGCAGGTGAGCCCAGTTAGGCATCTGTGCTTCCCATCCCAGGTATTTCCATAACAGAAGATGTACAGGCGCAGAAGGTAGCCATTCTTCGCCACGGAAAGCATGGGTGATCTTCATCAGGTAATCATCTACCACCACTGCGAGGTGATAAGTAGGCATACCGTCAGCTTTCAGCAACACTTTATCATCAACAGTACTGGTGTTGAACTGTACATGTCCGCGGATCATATCAGTAAAGCCAACTTCTTCATTTTGTGGCATCTTGATACGAATTACGTGTGGTGTACCTTTCTCAATCAGGTTGGCAGTTTCTTCGGCAGGCAGGCTGATGGAATTACGCATCTGCTGGCGGGCGGCAGCATTATATTGCGGATTAGGGTTCTCCGCAGTTTTCAGTTTAGCGCGCATTTCCTCCAGTTCCTCGGGAGTATCAAAAGCATAATAAGCATAGCCATCTTTCACAAGCTGTTCGGCATACTGGCGGTACTGCGCTTTACGTTCACTCTGGCGATAGGGAGCATAGGGGCCACCTACGTGCGGACCCTCATCCGGGTTCAATCCGCACCAGCGAAGGCACTCTATGATATATTCTTCCGCGCCAGGCACGTAGCGGGTCTGGTCTGTATCTTCAATCCTCAACACAAACTCACCGTTGTGCTGCTTTGCAAATAAATAATTGAATAGAACCGTGCGTACACCTCCGAGGTGCAGGCCACCTGTTGGACTGGGCGCAAAGCGTACCCTTACTTTCTGTTGTTGCATGGCGCAAAGGTAAAGAAAGATTTTAGCTACCTTTATTTTTCAATCTCTACATCCATGTTTTATCTTACGAAAACACCTGCATTGCTAAAAGCACTGTATAAAAGCTGCACCTGGAACTTTTCCCCGGCCAGGCCATCCGTATATCTGACATTCGATGACGGCCCCCATCCTACGGCCACTCCATTCGTGCTGGAACAGCTCCGTAAATACGAAGCGAAAGCTACTTTCTTTTGTATAGGTAAAAACGTTATTGATCATCCTCAGATCTATCAGCAGATCCTGGAAGAAGGACATCATACAGGCAACCATACCCATAACCACCTTAACGGCTGGAAAACAGGGACGGAGAAATATATTGAGAATATCCTCGAAGCCCGGAAATATGTCAATTCCCCTTTATTCAGGCCTCCCTACGGGCGAATCACTCCTTTTCAGATCAAACACCTGAAAAAGGTCATTCCAAATGCACAGGTCATCATGTGGGATGTATTAAGTGCTGATTTCGATACGGAAAGAAGCGGAGAAGACTGTGTGCAGAATGTAGTGTTCAAGGCAAAGGCAGGGTCTATTATAGTCTTCCATGACAGTACGAAGGCGTGGGACCGGCTGGAGTATGCCCTCCCACGTGTACTCGAGTACTTCAGGAAACAGCAGCTGAACATGGAAGCGATCCCTTACTAGAACATAACTAAAAATAGAAAAGCCCGGGTGATATGCCCGGGCTTTCTTTATGAATTATTATTGCTTATTTAGGCAATTTGATGGCTTTGATCTTATCACCCAGGTCAATAGTAGCTGAATCATCACAGATACCATTACCATAGTTGATCGTAGCACTAACACCATTTACGGTAACCAGCGCTTTACCTTTACCGATCCATGGGCACTCTACTTGTCTTTCCAGTGCATCTGCTTCATTTACAACAATAGAAGCGCCAATACCTCCGGGATATACCAGGGAATCCGTACCGGTGATCTTGAAGATATCATCAGTTACATCTCCCAGGGTAGCGGTACCTGAAGTCTGGGTAAGTGTAGTATTGCTGATGAAGCTTACCATTACTGAATCAAGTGTCACAGTACCGTCGGTCACAACAGAAGTGTATTTATATAAACTGCCGGTGCTGACATTGGTGATGGTCTTGGTACCGGTAACCTTCACATTATTTACAGTGTAGGTCAATGGTTTGATAGTGATCACGGAACCAGGATAGAAGAAATAACCGCTGAAAATAATCTGGATATTACCTGCACGTACACGGCCGGTGTTATCTGCACAACCTGCGCCAAAACGGAGCAGAATGGTTTTAGGCCATTGGTCATCCATCACATCATCAATATCGTAGTTGAAGCAGCCGATCCCTAATTTTGCGCTTAATTTATCAATGGCAGCTTTGCGGCCGGTTTCATTATAACCAGCGTCTGCACCTATCTCCAGCGCGATACCAAAGAGATCATCGTATATCCCGCTTACAACCGCCTGGTCAGCAGCAGCAGTGATCGTTGCATTATCGCCTTTATTAGTATCGATATCGGCAGTATCTGTAGCCGATTTGGTACAGGCGAAGAATAAGGTTACCATCAATAGCAGGACTATGACACCTGCGAAGATACGGTTAAAGCAAAAGTAGCCTTTCATAGAATAGTATAGTTTTAAATGAGGTTTTCCGGCCGTACTTTTGTATGTACGGATTTAGCTAAAATATAAATATTATACAAATATAATATTTTTACAAATCCAATAAAAATATTTAATATCTTATAAATGAACTGGATTGACACACATGCCCATCTGTATGGGGAGGACTTTTCGGCAGACAGGACAGCAATGGTGGAGCGGGCGTTGACAGCGGGCGTATCCAGGTTATACCTCCCAAACATTGATAGTACTTCTATAGATGGCATGCTGGCTTTGGAAGACCAATTCCCTGAAAACTGCTTCGCCATGATGGGCGTACACCCCTGTTACATCAATGAGAACGTAGAACAGGAGCTGGCCGTGGTACGGGAATGGCTGGCAAAGAGGCCATTCAAAGCCATTGGAGAGATCGGGCTTGATTTTTATTGGGACACCACTTACCGGGAACAGCAGTACAAGGCCTTTCGCAGTCAGCTGGAAATGGCCAGAGAGTATAGTCTGCCGGTTGCCATCCATAGCAGGGAAAGCACCCGCGAATGCATCGACGAAGTAAAAGCTTTACAGGACGGCCGGTTGTCAGGCGTCTTCCATTGCTTCTCAGGCACTTTGGAAGAAGCAAAAGAGATCATTGATCTGGGCTTTTACCTGGGCATCGGAGGAGTAGTAACATTCAAGAAGTCCGGACTGGATAAGATCCTGGAAGATATAGACATGCAATACATCGTGCTGGAAACCGATGCGCCTTACCTGGCCCCCGTACCGTATCGCGGAAAAAGGAATGAAAGCGCCTACATTCCGCTGATCGGTGAAAAGATAGCAGATGTAAAAAATCTAAAAATAGCGGATGTAGCTGCAATTACAACAAACAACGCGCTTAAATTATTCAAAACACACTAACCTTTTAGGCGGTACATTTGCAGGCAATTTGGAACAGCAGCATCAATGAGTAAAATCCTGATTATTTATACAGGGGGCACAGTTGGGATGATCTACGACGAGAAAACCAAAGCCTTGCGTCCTATCGGGTTTAATGAAATACGTAACAATCTTCCTGAATTATACCGGATGGGGATTGACTTTTACGTATACGCCTTCAATCCTCCTATCGATTCTTCAGATATGCAACCGGAGATATGGGTGGAAATAGCCTCTATCATAGAAGACCGGTATGACCGGTACGACGGTTTTGTTATCCTGCATGGTTCTGACACCATGTCTTTCACGGCTTCAGCATTAAGTTTTATGCTGGAGAACCTGTCTAAGCCAGTCATCCTGACCGGGTCACAGCTGCCCATCGGCAAGATCCGTACCGACGCTAAAGAGAATATCATTACCGCCATGGAAATAGCCGCTACCCGCCACAATGGTCAGGTAGTCGTACCGGAGGTATGTATATATTTCGACTTCGCTCTCTTCCGGGGTAACCGTTCCAAGAAGTATAACGCCGAAAAGTTCGAAGCGTTCTACTCAATGAACTACCCCCCGCTGGCAGAAGCAGGAATTGACATCAAGTACAAAACGCAGGTAGTATTACCCTCTCCGGAAAAACCGTTGAAAGTCCATAAGCACCTGGACGATAATGTGACCGTTCTGAAGATGTTCCCAGGCATTACCCGCAAGGCAGTGGAAGCAATACTCAACGTAACAGGCCTCCGGGGCGTTATTTTGGAAACATTCGGTAGCGGTAATACCAACACCCAGCCCTGGTTCATTGAGAGCCTTAAAAAGGCTATTGACAAAGGCGTGGTGATCGTGGATATCACACAATGTGACGGTGGATCTGTTGAACTGGGAAAATATGAGACAAGCCAACCCCTGCAGCAAATAGGTGTGATCAGCGGACATGATATGACCTTCGAAGCGGCCATTACAAAACTGATGTTCGTACTAGGCCAGAACCTGGACCTCGAAGCTACCAAAGCGATGATCGAGGCTCCTCTGAGGGGAGAATTAACGACGAATACCCACGACTGGGAGACTATATAAATTTATTTTTGATAATACAGGGGAAAGCAATATCTTTGCAACCCTGAATTAAAATCAACCGGAGAAGTGCAGGAGTGGTTGAACTGGCACGCCTGGAAAGTGTGTAAACTCGAAAGGGTTTCAAGGGTTCGAATCCCTTCTTCTCCGCTAAAAGTTTAATGGGACTGTCTCAAAAGTAATTGAGACAGCCCCATTTTTGTTTTTATCTAACTTAACCGAATAGCGGTTTGGCACAATACAGATCGCTTGTTTACTCAATGGCTGCAAGATGCCTTCAGTCATTTTTTTAAATAATGCAGTGCCACACATCCCGATTTGAAAACTAACGTATCAACCAACTTTAAATCCAGCTTTTCCTGAAGGCTGCCGGCATCCAGCAATTGTCTTCCTTTCCCCACAATTACCGGATGGACCACTAGATGAAATTCATCAATAAGGCCTGCCGCTATCAATTCAGGAAGCATACTCACACTGTCTACCGAAATTTTTTTCCCGGGTTGTTGTTTCAGTTTAAGGAGTTCTTCTGCAGGGTTGCCACGAACAATCCGCGTATTTTCTGCTGCACTGTCTAATGATCGCGAAACAACAACTTTATCGATAGCCGTCAACCTTTGTCCAAATCTAATTTCGTCTTCTGT
Organism: Chitinophaga sp. S165; assembly: GCF_003182155.1. GTDB lineage: Bacteria > Bacteroidota > Bacteroidia > Chitinophagales > Chitinophagaceae > Chitinophaga. The sequence goes on along the minus strand of NZ_QGTG01000002.1, from coordinate 1,267,344 downwards.
GCCGGATCGATTTTTCGCTACATCGGCCCAATAAGGAAACATTAACTGATACATGACACGACCGAAAAAAATAAGGTCGACATCATTCATCAATCTTGTGAAATAGTCATGAAGCCCTTCATCGGGAGCGAAAGCAGTGTGATCACAACAGCCATCTAAACTAATATTCATAGCAAATGTTACACTTCTCATTTTATTGGCCTTGTTTTAATTTAAATATAAGTCAAAAATAAGAACTCACATTAAATGGCATACGGTGGATCTGCGACAAAAAAGAGGGCATTTGTGCCAAAGTTGGCGTTGAAAAAACTTTTAAATTGAGACTATTGATTTTAAACTAAACGGAGGTAAAGAAATGTCAAAAAGCAAATTACTGAGAATGGATAACCTCCTCATCGTTGTCAACGGCCTCGAAGCCACGAAAGCCTTCTTTCTAGAGCTCGGATTTGAGTTCGAAGGTGAAACAATTCTTACCAAATGGTAATTGCAGTTATGTGATGAATGCTCACTTTTGTAGCATATCAAAATCATCATGGATAACAAAAACGTATTACTAACAGGTGTAACAGGATTCCTGGGCTCTCATACAGCAATAGCGCTACTGGAAAGGGGCTATAAAGTAACAGGAACGCTGCGCAACAAAGAAAGGATTGGTCCTATCACAAAAATCATCGGAAGACATACCACTAAGGTGCAGAACCTGGAACTTGTAGAAGCAGATTTAAATGACGAATTCGTTTGGAAGGAACTTACAAGAGATAAAGATTATGTTCAACACATTGCTTCTCCATTTCCAAGAAAGTTGCCTAAGAACGAAGAGGAACTGATTGCTCCGGCAAAATCAGGAACGTTAAATATTCTACATGCTTCTTTGCAAAATAAAGTAAAGCGGGTTGTCATGACCTCTTCCGTCGCGGCAGTCGCTTATGGAAAGACCAAAGATGACTTAAAAAAAGTATTTAATGAGAGCGTATGGACGGATGAACAAAATAAACAGGATAGCACGCCTTACTATAGAAGCAAGACAATTGCCGAAAAAGCTGCCTGGCAACTTATAAATCAAACGGGGTCAGAATTGGAATTAACCACTGTCTTACCAGGAGCCATATTAGGCCCCGTTTTAGAAGATGATTTCGGAACCTCGGCGAATATAATTATCAAGATCCTGGATGGAAGTTCACCCGCATTACCCAAAATCGGTTTTGATATCATAGATGTCCGTTCTGTCGCTGATTTGCTGATCCGGGCGATGGAAATGCCACAAGCAGCTAATCAACGATACATTGCATCATCAGGTTATCTTACCTTTAAAGACATCGCAATGATCTTGAAGGAGCACTATCCTCACCGGAAAATTCCTACGTCCCAACTTTCGAATTATCTGGTTCGCTTATTCTCTAACTTTGATACTTCTTTAAAACCTATCTTGCTCGATCTTGGGATCAAGAGAAATCTGGATATAACTAAAGCGGCAAAAGAACTCCAATGGCATCCCAGATCTGCACAGGAAGCTGTACTATCGTGTGCAGAGAGCGTGATTAAAAAAGGAATTGTTAAGTAATATGAACAAACTGCAATCTGCATTAGGCTTCGGCGGCGTTCTTACACAAGAAGACATTAGCCGGGCCCTCGCTCATTTTAAATATAAAAAGCTCCAACCGGGAGACTATTTTCATCCAATCAATAAAATCGCAAATGAAATAGCTTTTGTAGAACAGGGAGTACTTAGAGTATATGCATGTGACGATTCAGGAAACGAAATCACTAAATATTTTATTAAGGAAAACCAGTTTGGCGTTGACCTGGTAAGCTATCATGCATCTAAACCCTCTAAAGATGCATTTCAGGCAGCAATCACTTCAGAAATTTATGTCATTCACAAGTCGGTGATTGAAAAGCTATGCGAGGAAATCCCTAATTTTTATATCTTTCTAAAAAGTGCGACAGAAGTCCAACTACTAAATAAAATTAAGGATAATGATTTTTTGAATTTTGGAGACGCAAAAACAAAATACCTTGAGTTCGTTAACCGTTACCCAACATTAGCACAGCAAGTTCCTCAACAGTATATTGCATCTTATTTGAAAATTACCCCTCAATCGTTAAGCAGAATCAGGAAAAGCTTATTGAAGAATTAAAGACATTACTTAAAGCGTTCTGGTTCTTATACCCTTTGCATTCATAACGACATTAAAATGAACCCAATGATAACAAAAACTGAGCAAACGGATTTTGATACTATTTATGAAATAATAAACGACGCTGCTTTAGCTTATAAAGGGATTATCCCGGAGGACAGATGGCATGAGCCGTACATGACAAAAGATGAATTGCAGGAACAAATTAAAGACGGTGTTCTATTCTGGAAATATAGCGAGGACAATACAGTGTTAGGGGTGATGGGAATCCAGTTTAAAGGACCAGTTACTTTAATTCGACATGCTTATGTCAGAACACTCCAAAGAAATAAGGGTGTCGGAGGTGACCTGCTCAGCCATTTACGTACAGTCGCCACAACGCCTATTTTGATCGGAACATGGAAAGACGCCTCCTGGGCAATCAGGTTTTATCAAAAGCACGGCTTTCGCCTATTGCCGGAAGAGGAGAAGAATGATTTATTGAAGAAATATTGGGTAATACCTAGCCGTCAAATAGAAACTTCAGTTGTATTGGCGAGTGAAAATTGGGCGGACGGATTGTCAACAGGCGACTGATACAAATTATATGCGAGAGGATTCATAAAAGTAAAAGCCTTCAAATCATTCAAACTTGAAGGCTTCTACTTTTACGGCAGCTATTCAAGACCTGCTATAAAAAAAATCTCTAAGCTCTTTCGCAAATACATCAGGAACATCCAGCGCTGCAAAATGACTCCCTTTTTCAATAATATTAAACCGCTGCGCATTTACTTTCCTATTGACCCATTCTATCGGAAAAGGTGCTTCTCCCGGGAACAGTGATACACCGGTAGGAACTTCAACCTTTGCGTCCGATTTAAGCCCAGTTGTCCACGCAGCTCTACTTTCTTCAGCATATGTCCGGACAGTGGTATTAATAGTTTGTGTAACCCAGTATATCATGATATTGGTGATCAGCTCATCCTTGGTGAAGTGATCATCAAGATTATCCGGTTTGCCTGACCAACCATGAAACTTCTCCACGATCCATGAGGCTAATCCTACAGGGGAATCATTTAAGCCATAGCCCAATGTTTGAGGCTTGGTAGCCTGAATAAGGTTAAAAGCACCTTCAGCAAAAAACCATTGTTGAATAAAGCTACCAAACTCCTGTTCCGGGGCTGACATCGTTGCCCAATCTTCCCTTCCGTTCGGATAGCCGACATCTGTTATATGAATAGCGGTAACCAGTGAAGGGTATTGATTTGCCAACGACTTGCTGATGGTCGAGCCAATATCTCCTCCGGCAGCAAAGAATGACTGGTAACCTAAAACTTCTGTCATTAGCTTCGCCCATAAACTTGCTGTTTTATCACTGCTCTGAGGAACCTTATCAGAAAATCCAAATCCAGGTATTGAAGGGATTACGAGGTCAAAAGCCTGCGCTGCGTCACCTCCGTAACTAGCCGGATCAGTAAGCATTGGGATTACTTTATGGAATCTGTAGAAGCTATCGGGCCAACCATGTGTTAAGATCAATGGCTTAGCATTTTCAGATTTACCTTTAACATATATGAAATGAACAGTAATACCGTCTATTGTTGTCTTGAACTGGGGAAACTTATTCAGCGCTGCTTCCTGCGCTCTCCAATCATACTTATTCTGCCAATGATCTACCAGTTCGCGCAAATAGGCAGGGTTCGTTCCATAATTCCAGCCGGCATTTTCTGGTTCATCCGTCCAGCGTGTTTGCTGTAATCTTGTTGACAGATCGTTTAATACTTCCTGTGGTATTGCTATTTTAAAAGGTGTCATTTCAGCCATTTTGTTTTGTTTATACAAAGGTACCTTCCCGTATCCCGGCCGCATTGTAAAAAATTTACCTACTCAGAAGGAGGTCGTAAGATCATATCCGCAACCAGTTGATTATCTTCTACTTCCATTTGCGACAGTAGATATTCTGTTGGCTTGATACCGGTAAACTGTGAAAACTCTTTGATAAAATGAGCCTGATCAAAATAATCATAGTCATTTACAATAGCCATCCAGTCAGTTTTCCCCTTAAGGGCCTGGATGTCCCTGATCACATTTTGAAATCTATGGAGCCTTTGCAGGTATTTGGGAGAAAAGCCGGTGTGTTGTTTTACGACCTGTATAACATGCCTCTGCGAGTAACCGGATTTCTTTATCAGCCAGTCGATCGGTTTTCCAATGTTTTTATCAACAAATCTGGTCAGCGAATCTTCAAACCGTTGATCCCTGATGCATTGCAGGAAATAGCTTTCAATATGCACGAATAGCTGCCCCACATCATTTGTATTAATAAGCTTTTCATACAAATGTTTGAAGGAATTACCCAACAGCAACTCAGCCTCCACACAAACCTGATGTATTGCTGTTATAGGGATCTTTGTCAGTGCATAGAAACCGCCCGTTGTAAAGCGTATACTGAGAATAGATGATACTGTTTGATTCTGATATAAGATAGCCTGTCTTTGCGTTCCTGATATCCATGCATTTTTCATAGTAACCTTCTCCTTCAGATCGGTATCAAGAAATGCAGTATTAATCGTTTTCTCCTGTAGTTCAATCACCAGATTAATACCTTTATCAGGAAGTTCCTTAATATATGGGATGTCCGGCGTCGAACCACTAACATACACGATATGCTGAATGTAATCAGACAGGGGAAGGCACGGTATATGTTTATGGAATATCATAGAAATTACGGATGGTCTCTGCCAATAAATTTTCCTTTCCCTAATAAGAAATCAATTGCCTTTGCCACATTATTATCAACACTCTGCTCCGATTTAAGAAAGGATATATATCGTACGATCTCCTTTCTCAAAGATGGGCTTAAACCGTCGAAAACAACTTTAGCTTCCATATTCTTTTCAAGTGCCTCCACCAATTTGGGATGTGGAGTGATTGTCCTATCGGCAGGGTCAAACGAAATCGTCACATCAATGGTCTCACCGATCCTTTCGGGAGAATTTTTAAGCATAGTGGTATTGATGTATAAACGCCAGAAATCGCTATATTTTACTAATGTTTGTGTGTAAGGCTTATTGTTGATCATTCCGCTAACCGGAATTGCACCTTTACTTTTCCCTGCCTGTTTAAAGATTTCTGCCAGAATTTCTTCAGGGATGAAAACGAAAGGGTTAATTCCGATAATTGCAATGTCAGCTTTAAATTTGAACATAATTCAACGGATAGACTTTTCGGGTCACTTTGATCACTAAATATAATTAATTTCATCCACTAAAGCCCATACAGTTACTTCTGCTGATAACAAACCAGACAACCCGGATCCTTATTTTTTCACCTAATACTTACACATGCGATTCCTTATCTCTTTCCTTTTGCTTCTCCCGCTGTTCAATGATGCTGCTGCTCAAACAAAAGCCGACAGTATCAGCCCAATCTTTCCAAAGGTTGTCATTATCAACAACAAACAAGAGGTATTACTGGCCTTCGACAATAACAGGAAAGCTTATGAATTGCCCAGTATCGGATTTATAGAAGGTCCAATATCAATCAGGGAATATATGAACCGTACCGCAACAGAAATAGGCATTACTTATAAATCTTTCCGCTTAGCCGGTATGTTTACCTACATTTACCCCAATAGGTACAGGACGTTTATCAGACCATATTTCGTCATGCAAATGGAGGCTTATGCCAATGCACAGGGCTTCAGTGATTCCTCCTATAAATGGTTTTCCCCGGTAGATGCTGTGAAAGCTATTCCGTACCCCGCATCTGCTCAAATCCTACAAAAGATAATTGCCCAGCCGGGATATGTTTGGGCCGCAACCTTCGAGGAATATGGCTATACTAATCCAGTCGACCCTACGAAGATCAAGTTCAGCGTATTGGAAGAGTTCTATAAGTTGAACGAAATGCCATAAGATATGACCTTCAACCAGTAGCGAAAATGCCCATTTATCTGCCTATTTTAAAAAAATTCCGCTTTGCGTAAAAGATTTTCCCGATTATTAAAAGCCTTATTTCTCCAAGTGCCGGACTTTTGCGGAAATTTCATATCCACTGACTATGAGGCACTTTCTACAAATACTCCTCTTATTGCTACCTGTATGCTGCTTTGCACTTGACGAGAATGATTTTGGTACCATTAAAGGTAAAGTAACAACTAACGATAACCGCCCTGCATCCGCGGTATCCATTGTGATAAAAGATGCAAAAAAGACCACACTTACCAATGAAGACGGCACATTTACCATCGCACACGTTCCGGCAGGTAGCCATCTGCTGGAGGTATCGCTGGTTGGTTATGCGCCCCTGCAACAGGAAGTAAATGTCGAAAAGGGTAAAGCTACAGAGATAGTCCTGCAATTGCAGGTATCCAGTACCCAACTGAAGGAGATCTCTGTTATCTCTAACCAGAATAAGTTCAGCCGCAGGGAAAGTGAGCAGATCGCCCGCCTTCCTATTAAAAATCTGGAAAACCCACAGGTATACCAGATAGCGGGCAAAGAGCTGATAGAAGAACAGGTGATCACGGAAAGAACAGACCTCTACCGTAATATCCCCGGTGCCGTACCAAACTTTGCAGCAGGAGGCTCACAGGGTATGACCATTCGCGGTTTTTCAAACTCTATGGGTATGCGTAACGGTATGGTCACCAGCGCCATCGTTCCGCTGAACCCGATCATCCTGGAAAGAGTAGAAGTGATCAAAGGCCCTTCAGGTACCTTATTCGGAAGCAACCGTAACGTGACATTTGGCGGCGTATTTAATTATGTGACCAAAAGACCTTACGACGCGTTCGGTGGTGAAGTCAGCGTTACAGGTGGCAGCTTCCAGTTTGGCCGTGTAACCGCCGATGTGAATGCTCCCCTCAATAAAGAAAGAACGCTCCTGTTCCGCCTGAACGCCGGCGCACAAACGGAAGGTTCTTTCCAGGACCAGGGTTACGCTAAAAACTATACCATCGCTCCAACTATCACCTATCAGCTTACCGACCGTCTGAAACTCACATTGGATGTAGAGCTGACCAGGGCGTCTTATACTACTACCTCATTTGCCATAGACTCTCTGAGCAAAGTAACTGCCCGCAGCTTTAAAGACCTGCCGATCCTCTACGACCGTTCTTATATTAACAACAGCGTAGATGTTTCCAACGGCATCAACAATATCCAGGCGCAGGCAGAGTATAAGATTTCCGATACCTGGACTTCCCAGACCAATTATCTGTATTCCGAAGGCTTTTATAAACACCTGTACTGGACGACATTGTCACTCGTAAGTGATTCCATGATGGCCCGTACAGTAAGGAATCAAACACCTGAGACTTTTGGTAACATCCAGCTGCAACAGAACTTCATAGGCGATTTCTACATCGGTTCTTTCAGGAACAGGGTGGTAATAGGACTGGATTACAACTATAACTACAACCAGCTGTATCGTGCTGCCGTTGCATACGATAAAGTAAATATCAATAGTCCATTACCTGACATCAGTGCTGAGAAAATTGACGCCCTTTCATATCAGAAAGGGTTTGTTGGTACTACTTCCAAAGCTTACAATTACAGCGCTTATATTTCCGATGTATTTAATATCACTCCTTCCCTGATGGCGATGCTGAGCTTACGTGCTGACCGTTATACTACGGATGGTACTTATGCCATTGCTACCGGTAAATACACAGGAAAATATAGCCAGAACTCATTATCACCTAAATTCGGACTTGTATACCAGGTCGTGAAAGAAAAGGTATCGATATTCGGTAACTATATGAACGGGTTCGTAAACCTCGCTCCTGCAACACAACCTGATAACACCATTCTCGAGTTAAAACCACAATATGGTAACCAGTGGGAAGGTGGTGTGAAAGTAGATATCATAGACGGAAAACTGAGCGGTAGTGCGAGCTATTATGATATTGCTGTAACTAATTCAACACGTACTGAAGTAGTAGATGGTAAGACATTCACCCGCCAGGATGGTACTCAACACAGCAAAGGATATGAGGCAGACATCACCGCCAGCCCTGTACCTGGTTTAAATATCATCGCAGGTTACGCGCACAATGAAAACAAATATACCAATGCGAGCCCTGCCCTGCAAGGCAAGTATGTAACAGCCAGCCCGAAAGATGTAGCCAACATATGGGTTAGTTACCATCTTACACGCGGTAACGCAAAAGGCCTTGGTTTTGGCGCAGGCGCTAACTATATCAGTGATTCATGGTTTGAGGCGACCAATACTTTTGTACTGCCTAGCTATACATTGGTTAATGCAACAGTTTTCTACGATCAGCCTAAGTTCAGATTATCTGTGAAAGCAAATAACCTGTTGAATGAGCAATATTGGAATCCGGTTGGCTCACCACAAAAACAACTGAACTTCCTGGGTAGCATTGCCTTCAAATTCTAACCACAATATTCAAGATAACAATAAAACGGCCGGACATGTGTCCGGCCGTTTTCAATTCTGTACCTGCAGCATATTATTTTGCTGCATTGCCGTATAGTCCAACTTCCCGTTGGGCGTCAACGCAAAGTCATCTACCTTCTGCACTTTAAACGCTGTTGGATGTAACCCTAGTTTCTTAACAAGGAGCGACCTTATATCATTATCATCCAACGCTGCCTGCTTGTGAAATACCAACAGATGTTTGTCCTCAATACCTACACAGGCAAAAGTTTCTCCCTGCATTTCCTGCTTCAGGATAGTTTCAACTTCATCGAGGTTGATACGCGTACCAAACAACTTAACAAATCGCTTCAAACGGCCTGTAATGTAGTAATACCCGTCAGCGTCACGGCTGGCTACATCACCAGTGTGTAACATCGGCAGATACTCAAATGTAGCCAGATCAGCAGCTGATGTAGCATACCCTCCAAATACATTAGGCCCGCTATATAACAGTTCATTTGTATCGGGCGCCAATGTGAATTGTCCTCCCTTAACAGGCATGCCAATAGAACCCGTCTTCTTCAGCAGGTCATGCGGAGGCATGTAAGCCATACGGGCAGTAGCTTCGGTCTGTCCGTACATCACAAAGAACTGTTTATTCCGGTCAGTCATATACTCTCCGAAGGACTTTATGAGTGATGCATTCAGCTTTCCACCAGCCTGCGTCATGTATCGCAGAGAGGCATATTCTTTGCGGCAAAACCCAATGCGGTGCAGCATTTCATAAACATATGGCACACCTGCAATAGAGGTATAACCATACCGCTCCATATCTTCCCAGAACTCCTTCTGCACCACGTCACGGTTACCACATACGATCTGCCCTCCAGCTATGCTATTGGTAGTAAACACAGATAATCCATAAGAATAGAATACCGGCAGATTCAACGGAGTAACATCACTGTTGTTGACAGGCAGATAATCAAGGATGGACAGCGCATTCTGTACCAGGTTATCCTCCGACAGCTTTACAAACTTAGGTGAGCCGGTAGTGCCTGATGTACTAAGCAATACTTTTATATCCGGATGTATGTCATTCCTTATTCCCTTCCTATGACGAAAGAGCTTACTCTTTTGCAGGTCAAAATCAGGTATCTCATCCCTCGTTACATCATAAATGTAATAAGGGCTATATACTTGCTCTAACTGCTGTTTATACTCGATATTCAACTTTGGACTTAACAACGCCAGGGTCAATTTACTATTAAGACAATTTAATAACACCTTTATGGATGCTATGGAATTATCCAGATACAAAAATGCCAATGCCTGCTTGTCAGTAATATCCAGGGTATCATTTAAATCATGTAGCGCATAACGCTCTCCCGTAATAGCATCCAGGTACTGCAGACGTTCATTCCGGGCAATCAATCCATATAAACTCATATATTGACATTATGCTTTCTGAGAGTTTCCTTTACCTTTTCCACGCTGCTCATTTCCAGCACTTCATCTGTATCAATGGTAATATTAAAGGCCGCTTCCAGCTCTGTTATGAGATAAATATGCGATACTGAGTCCCATTCCGGAATACTCTGATAACTGAGATCATCTGTCACCTCATTTGCAGGTATGGACAATGCAGCTGCGATAATATCCTGTAGTGTTTGAGTTGTGTTCATAAGACAATATTTTTAATTCAGATCTTTACTTTTTTCCATTTGCCGCTACGAAAGACAATAAGGCAGGCAACGGCCAATACAATTTCAGATGCCAGAATAGCAATGAATATACCCTGCGATCCCCAGTTGGAATGTATTCCTAAGAACCATGCAAGGGGGAGTTGTGTTACATAAAACATCAGCACATACATTAACGTCACCACATTGACGGAACCCGCCGCATTGAGAGAACGGGAGATCACCATGGTATATCCGAAGAAAAAGTATGCGATGGACATGTAACGGAGATAGAGGGCCGCATTCTCCGCAACTACCTGCTCATGGGTAAAAATGCGCACAAGGCTTTCACCCGACACCAGCAGGAATATTGCGATACTACCCAGGAAACACATATTGAACGTGCCTGTTTTCCATACCGATTGCTCCGCTCTTTCCGGCTGTCCTGCGCCCAGGTTCTGTCCTGTCAATACCCCGGCAGCATTAGCAATGCCCCATGCAGGCAATACGGTGAACATAATGATACGGTTTGCTACAATATAACCTGCCAGCACGCTCTCACCCAGTTTAGCCACAATAATGATCATCAGGAAGCGGCTGGAAGAGGGGATCAGGTATTGTACTGTACCGGAAGCCGCCAGCTTGCATAAGCGCTTAATGATGGACGGCACCAACATTAGTTGCTGTCGGCCGATCGTGATCATCTTTTCCACTTTTGCAAAATACCAGCACTGATATCCTACACCAACAAGATTCGCTATGGTGGTAGCCATTGCTGCACCTAATAATCCGAAGGCAGGCACAGGCCCTACACCAAAGATCAACACGGCACATAGTATGGCATTCACCGCATTGGATAATAACAACGTGCGCATTGCCATGGCAGCATTACCTGCCCCCCTGAATATACCATTCAACAAAACCCGCATAACGACCAGCAGAATGCAACCGAACATGATACGAGAGAACAGATCACCTTCCCGGACCAATTCAGCCGAAGCGCCCGCCAAATGCAGGATGCTCCTGTTAAAACTGACCGACAGAATGCTGAACAGTACAGAGATCGTTACTCCCAGATAGATCGCCTGCATAGCAGCAAGGCCCGCAGTCCGTGGTTTCTTCTCTCCAACACGCCTGGATATAATAGCAGTAGCTGCAATACTAAGCCCCATTGCCACAGAGTGAAAAATGATGATCACAGAATTAACGATCCCCACAATTGTGATAGCCCTTTCCCCCAGACTGCTCACAAAGAGAAGGTCTACCATCACAAATAAAGACTCCATCGCCAGTTCCAGCATAGAAGGTACTGACAATAAAAAGGTAGCCCGATTGACACTACCCGAGGTAAAGTCCTTCTCCTTACCGGCAATAGCACTTTTAAACAGATTTAATATAGAACGGGCTCTCAGCAGCGCGGCATTCATTCGTAATAATGGTTTAACGTTAGAGGATAGCTAGATCAGTAGCCTTTTCTTTTACATTTACAACGCCAAAGTCCTGGTATGCGATCCGCTGTTCGATCTTATATACTTCCCTGCCGGCAACAGCATTGATGATATGCGAATTACGGTATGCACCCATCCCAAGATCGGGCGTCACAAACCCATGCGTATGCAATTCTGCATTCTGCACAAAGACTTCGTTGTTATGAATGTCTATTGTATAGTTACGGTGCACATCCATCAGATTGTCTGACGTGCGGCGGATGCGTTCCTCAATACCACTGATAACAGCAGGCTCGTTGTACTTATAACCTGTTGCCAGTACCACGGAATTAGTATCTAATGAGAAATGCCGTTGTTGCTGTATATGATTAAAATGCAAAGTATATGAAAGCACACCAGTAGCCGATGTTATATCAGTGAGCTCACTATTAGTATTCAACTGAACATTCAGCTTCTTTCCTCCTACACTCATTTCATACATAGTATCAAAGATCTCATTGATAAGATCGTAGTTGATCCCTTTAAAGAGCGTATTCTGGGCAGACAGGACCTTTCTGCGGCGCTCGGGTGGCATCTCATAGAAATAATCAACATACTCCGGAGAGGTCAGCTCCAATGTCAGCTTGGAATATTCCATTGGGAAAAATCTGTCAGCCCGTGTAAACCAGTTAAGCTGCAAGCCATGTTTTGTTTCCGGTAACAGGTCATAAAATATTTCAGCAGCGCTCTGACCAGAGCCGATGATAGTCAGGTTTCCCTTTTCCAGTATCTCTGCTTTGTTGGGAAGATATGCAGAGGTATGTATTACACCAGGCAGCTGTTCCCTGTTCACAAAAGACGGCAGATAAGGCTGCGTACCAGTTCCAAGCACCAGCTTTTCCGCATACCAGGTAGTTACATCACCTGTCTTTGTATGTTGCACTGTTACTTCATACAAACCATCTTTATATGCAAGACGGGACACTTTCTGAGAGAATCGGCACGATGTTAATTGCGTTATCACCCACTGACAATAAAGATTATACTCTTTACGCAGCATATAGAAATCCTCTCTGATAAAGAACGGATATAAACGATCTGTTTGTTTCAGGAAGTTAAGAAAGCTAAACTTGCTGGTAGGGTCGGCCATTGTTACCAGGTCGGTACCCATGAAAGGCGTTTGCAGCGTTGCAGTAGGCAACATCAAACCAGGATGCCAGTCGAAACCATCTGCCTGATCAAAAAATACAGCGCTGACATCTTCTACCGGATGCAGTAATGCGGCAAGCCCTAGATTAAACGGCCCTATACCGATACCAATGATATTATATACCTGAGAATGTTTCATGTGTTGTTTGTTTAATTGTTGGAATAGCCGTTTGTACAGATAGGTCCCGGTTCTCCGGAAACTTCGCCCAATACCATTCGCGATAACAGAAATTGAGATTGGCCTTTTTGTGCGGCAGTTCTATCACCTTCTCCACACGGAAGCCGACATGTGCTTTGTTCATGAGTGCTGCCAAAGATTCAACAGATCCTTCACCAACCATTTTACCCACTTCAGATTGAGCGAATACCCAGTCCAGCATACATTGTGTAGACGGCGATGAAAACTTCAGTTTAGGATCTACAGGAGCGATAAACTGATGGGTGCCATAATCTGTAGGTAAAGCATCATAGTAGTCCGCTAACATATCACGCACTACCCAATACACTTCAAAGTTGTAACTGGGTGTGCCATTGATCTCTCCGATGTAACTGTGCGACCAATTGCCGGATAGCATAGTGCGGTAATACAATTCCAGCTCACGCAATGGCCAGTCCATTTTCCAGATCTTCTTTGCATGCTCGCGGTTAAACCACTCATGCACCATTTCCAGATCACGGTCTATGTCAAATGGCCGTATGCTGACAGTGATATCTTCTTTCGGAAAATAACGGCTATACACCGGCCCTTTTCCTTCAGGCTGGATCAGTGCTGAAGAAAAGAACACCTTGTGCAATGGATTAGGGTACGGACGTGTTACTTTATCTTTTCCCAACAGAAAGGATAACAACTCATTAGGAACTGAAAGTTTATTGCTGTTTAATAAAAGATGATCACCTAATGATTGTTCACACCTTCTATAGACAGAGCTCAGTAGTTCCGTTTCATCTGCCCCTTGCCGGTAGCCCAGATGCGCCACCATAGGCAACAAATGCTGCACCAGCCATTGCTCCGGTTCCGGCTTACCACTAACATCCGTGAATGCCAGTAAAGTGTTAAATGCCTCTATACTGCCTCCTTCCATCTGCGGTGAACATGGAAAAGAAGAGAGCTTATCCAGCGCCTGTTGCAAGCGTATGTCAGGATACGTTTGTTGCAGATGATCAGCTATTATTACAAGCAATCTTGCTGCATCGATCGTGTTTATCCGATCGTCAGAACACGTTCTCTCCAGTGCCGGAAAATCAAATACGTGATAGCCGCTTTCAGAAAAGTAGCGCAGCGGAACAAAGACTTCTATACCATTAGCACTGAAGTCCAGCCGTAAATGTAACTGATGGCCTGTAGCAGAGAAGTGCGCCGCAACAACTGCATCGTATTTTGGAATGCCCTCATAACAGCTCCAGTTGGAGAATCCCCTGCAATAACTGTTGATGATGGCAGTCAGAATATGTGTATTCATTCGTTATTGTTTTACCTGTGACAGCCAGTGACGTATTTCCTGAACAGCCAGTTGCACGCGCAGCCGGCCAAACAGCTTTCCTTGTTCAGGCGTTGCAGGACAGGGATCTCCGGATACACCCGCTGCATCTAATGGGCCATTTCCCAGATGCGTAGTATCTCCTGCCGCCAGGTAAGCTGTACGCACGGCAGCCGGCAATACAGCCCATGTTTCTGCCGTATCCCACAGGCCTCCATGACCGCCAGGTACATGCCCCTCACTGGCAATGCCTGTCTCTATTTCCGCTCTGGCTTTCGCATATCCATCACTCGAAAAGAAAACACGTACGCCCTTTTTGCTTAACGCGCTATCCAATCTTGCAGCCAGCTTCTTTAAAGGACGCTGACTATTAAAGTGATCGCTCATCAAAACGATATATCGGAACCCGGATGCTGCCATGCTTTGCACCAGTTGCTCATTCACGTCAGAGAATGTCTGATCGGTCAGTGAGATCGTACCGGGATACTGCTCCAGCACCGGACTATTAGGCGCAAAAGGAAGCACAGGTGCAACAAGCGTATTCCCCAGACTATCCGCTATCTGCGTTGCATACCGGTATACACGATAATTGTGTTTACCTAAAGCCAGGTGAGGGCCGGAAGCTTCTGTACCTCCGCTGAAAATGAGCACTGTATTAGCTCCGGCAGCAACACGCGTGGCCAGTTCCCGGGAGGTCATTGCCTCTATAAGCACCTGCTCTTGTGTTTGCGCCAATAAACGGATACATACAAAAAAGAGGAGACAACCAATGCCAGCTATCTTTTTCATGCCGTTGCCATTTTAGTAAAAAACGCGGCAGGCCTGAAAGCAGCTATGGGATTTTCCACGATGCCTATAGATGGCACATCAAACGGATTAGCCCTGTTCCGCAATTGACGATTGTTGCTGATCTGTAAACGATTCAGTGCATCAGGACTGATCTCCTTCACAAACAGGTCAAACTGCCGGAACTTCTGTTCCAGCTGCGGATGCCTTTGTCTGTAGTCCAGCACTACCTGCGCTACCAGCTCCCAGAAACGCTTCTCAGGATAATCCATATGCTCCTCAAGAATAGCAGCTATAAACCTGAAAATGCCATCAAATATCTGCGTGAACAATGGCAGGGTCCTTACCTCGTCAGGTACGATCACACGTAAGCGATTAGCCACTTCCGGTAAGCGAACATCTTCACTTAGCACCGACACTTCCTCTCCGATATCCTTCATGATGGTACGTACCGGTACATGATCTTCCAGTACGAGTATGATATTCTCTCCATGTGGCATAAAGACCATATCATGCTGGTAAAAACAGTGCAGCAAAGGGCTCATGTAAACATGGATATATTGCTTCAGCCATTCGTCCGGGTCCAGTCCGGACAGGTTAATCAGAGCGGGCAGTAAAGCTTCTCCCTCTGTATCGATATGCAGCAATGCTGCCATCGTCATGATACGTTGGCCGTCTTTTATTTTAGATATTGGGCTTTCCCTCCATAATGCCGCCAGCATCTTCTTGTAAGGGTTGTCTGTCTTCGTAGCCTGCTCATAATACTGGTTTGAATAACCAGTAGAGGCGATCTCACGAAGTGTACAGAACCCCGTTTCCTGCAGGTAAGCATCCTGTGCTACCAGTGTATTTACCCATTCGTTGATGCCTGGTGTAGTACGCATGAAATAAGGCGACAGCCCACGTACATACCCCATATTCAAAATAGAAAGAGCCGTTTTAACATAGTACTTCTCCGGATGATCAACATTGAAGAACGTACGGATAGATTGCTGTGGCAGGTATTGGTCCTTTCCATATCCCAGCAACACCAGTTTATTTGCCGCTACATCAGGTGCGAAGATGTTAGCCAGTTTGTTATACCATTGCCATGGATGTACCGGCATATAGATATAATCCGCAGGCTGCAACCCTTTGCTTTTAAGCGTTGCGTCAAAATCATCTGCAAGCTCACCCAGCTCTTGTTGCCGTACCTGCTGGTACTCAAGCGGAGCAATGCTGGTGAACTCTGTACAGCTGCGGTGTCCTGCCAGCCATAACAAACTCATAGGCCTTGCTGCCTCCGGCGCATAAATGCGATAATCACCTGCATCAAATCCGACCCTGCCATTATTGGCAATAAAGCGGGGATGCCCTGTCATGGCATGTTCTATTTCCTGGTAACGGGCTCCTGCCAGATATGTTGAAGATGGTCCGCCCTGAACATGCATATATGCACTACCGTATAAAGTAGCCGCTACTTCTTCCATATACACAGGCAGCAGGGCGGGGTCCATTTTCAGTTGTTCACTGAACTCCACGATGAATGCCAACGCATCCAGCGTAGCGGCTTGTCCGTTTACAAACTTCTCAATTGATTTCGTCAGGATGTACCAATGGTTAAGGCGTAATATTTTAGCGCGGAACCGGTATTCTATATTAGGTTGATCTGCTGTAAGTACATAACATACCCATCCCTGTTTTACATGCCGGTAGGATGGCTGTATGATCTGCTCGTGGGCATATTCCGCAATCATTTTACGGATGTGCAGGCGATTCACCCGCGCCCATATATCCGGTTGCAGGTGAGCGACTGCTTCCCGGGGAGTAATTGTGTTAAACATGTAAGTATCTTTAAATAATTAAATAACCGGCACCTGTCTGTGCTTAAAGGCCGCCAATGGATTCTTAAACGTACCTGCAAACTGCTGGCTCTTAAAAGGGTTATTAGGCTCTATCATCCGCTGGTTATTACGGATCTGCAGCCTGTTCAGACAGGTCTTGATGATCTCATCTGCAAAAAGATCACTGCGTTTGAACTTATCCTCCAGTTCAGGATGCAATTGCTGGTATCGCTGAATACACTCAGCAGCTAATGCCCAGAATTGTTCCTCAGGATAATCCGCATGTTCTACCAGTATGTGCGATACGAACCGGAAGAAGCAATCGAATATCTGGGTGAAGATGGAGAGTATCTTCAACTCCTCAGGCACCGGTATAACAATACGTTTTACGTTCTCAGGCAGATCCAGTTCGCTGTTCACTACAGCCACTTCTTCCGCAATATCTTTCATGATAGCTTTTACCGGCACGTTGTTCTCCAGTATGAGTATCACGTTTTCACCATGTGGCATAAAACGCAGATCGTAATAATAGAAACAATGTAACAACGGACTCAGGTAACAATCCATATACTGCTGCAACCAGGTGGTTGTATCCAGGCCGGAAGCCTTGATCAATGCAGGCAGCATCGCCTGGCCATGTGCATCAACATGCAACAAGGCAGCCATCGTCATTAAACGTTGCCCCGGTTGAAGTTTATTGACCGGGCTTTCACGCCAGAGTGTCGCCAGCATCTTCTTATAGGCACTCTCACCCTTGATAGCTGTTTCGAAATAATGATTGGTATATCCCATAGTGGCCGCTTCCTTCAGCATTGTAAATCCCTTTTGCTGCAGGTATGCATCGCCTTCTATGATTGCGCTTACCCATTCGTTAATGCCAGGCGTAGTACGCATATAATATGGGGAAAGGCCACGCATAAAGCCCATATTAAGTATGGACAATGCCGACTTAACATAGAAGCGTTCCGGAGTCGTAACGTTGAACAAAGTTCGCACAGATTGCTGCGGCAGGTATTTATCTTGCCCATATCCAAGACAAACAAGATGATCAGCCGCTATATCAGGAGAGAAGATGCTGGCCAGTTTGTTATACCATTGCCACGGATGGATCGGCATCAGGTAATAGTCGTCCGGTTGCAATCCTTTGTCTCTTAGTACACCGTGGAACTCCGCTATAGTCACAGCATCCAGTTCCTGTTGTAAAACCTCTTCATATTTCAGCGTATCTATACCTGTAAACACCGTCCTGCTTTTATGGCCTGCAAGCCATATAACAGGGAAGGGGGTGGCCGCTTCAGGTGCATATTTACGATAATCAACCGTATCATAACCGATACGGCCATTATTAGCTACAAAACAAGGATGACCAGCCATCATAGCATGCTCTATATCCTGGTAATCGGCCTCCGTCAGTTCAGCAGCCGTAGTTGTATTATAGGTATGCATATAAGCACTGCCATAGAGCGTACTGATGATCTCTTCCAGATATGTTGGTAACAACACCGGGTCAAATCCAAGCTGTTCACTGAACTCCGTAATAAAGTGTACTGAATCCAATGGTGCAGGAACGCCGTTCACCAGCTTCTCAATAGACTCCGTATCAATGTGCCAGTGATCGAGGCTAAGCAACTTAGCGCGGAAACGATAATCAATTCCTTCAGCAGGAGATAAGTGGTAATATCCCCAGCCAGCTTCTGTCCCAGTTAATACTGGCGTAATAAGTAATTCATGTGCAAACTCTGCGATGATCTTACGCAGGTGCAGTCGGTTCACCTTCAGCCAGGTGGAGGGTTGCAGATGCGCTGCCGCTTCTACTGCTGATATATTATTAGATTGTTGATCCATAAAATCTGTTTTTATTGGCGCCAGGCAGCACCGGTTTCCTTGATGGTGTTGAGGATGAAACGCACGTCATCCATGGTCGTTAAGGGGTTCAGCATAGTAAATTTCAGATAGAAATTACTATTTACACGCGTACTTGCCACTAATACCAGTCCACTGTTGAACATCGTCTTCTTAATGTACTGGTTCAAGGCATCAAGATCAGTAGCATTATAATGTTCAGGTGCGTAACGGAACAGTATTACACCCATATCTGAGTAGCTCAGGAGCTCCAGCTCCGGGTCTATACCTATTACCTGTGCAGCTTTTTCAGCCGTTTCAATAATAGTTTCAGTGTAAGCGCCAAGTTTCTGTTTACCCATCAAACGTAATGTGAACCACAACTTAAGCGCATCAAAACGGCGGGTGCTCTGCATGATGGATTTATTGATCTGATTCAGATCGTCATAATCTTCGTCTTTAGGATTGAGATAATCCACATGCATGCGTAACAAACGCAGATATTGTTTATCCCTTACTATAAAGGCACTGCTGCTGATGGGTTGAAAGAATGATTTATGATAATCGATAGTAACGGAATGCGCCGTTTCTATTCCATTTAACAGATGACGGTATTTATCAGTGAGCAGCAGTCCGCATCCATATGCAGCATCTATATGAAACCACAACTTATACTTAGCTGCAATACGGCCGATAGCGGCAAGCGGGTCAAGGTTACCAAAGTCTGTCGTACCAGCCGTACCCACAATTGCGATAGGAATATTTCCCTGTTGTATCTCTCTGGCAATAGCTTCTTCCAGCAATACAGCATCCATACGGAAACGGTCATCGGTCTTTATTTCCACCAATGCCTGTTCACCCAATCCTAATAATGCGGCGCCTTTATGATTGCTGAAATGCGCCTTTTCAGAGATGAAAATTCGATACCGGGATGCATCAGCAGGTAAGCCCTGCTTTTTGATATTGTGACCACCATGTGTAATGGCATAATGATCTCTTGCCAGCAATAACCCCATCAGGTTACTCTGTGAGCCACCGGCTGTGAATACGCCATCAGCTACACTATCAAAACCTATCTCGCGTGCCGTCCAGTTGATCAGCTGTTGTTCCATCAGTGTTCCGCCTGCACTCTGGTCCCAGGTATCCTGAGAGGAATTGATAGCGGCGATCAGCACTTCTGCAGCTACTGCCGGTATCACTACCGGGCAATTCAGATGCGCGATATAGGCAGGTAAATGAAACGCAGTAGCATGTTTTACATACAGCTCCTGCACTTCATTCAGGAGACTTTCATAATCCGCCAGCGGCGTATCAAAATCTACTTCGGCAAATGCCGCTTTCAGCGCTGCAGAAGATATTCCGCTGAAAGGCTGACGGTTCCTGTGCAGGAAATTGGTTACCAATTCACGCGCTCCGTCCATCGCCTTCTCATATTCAGCAACTGAGCCTTGATGAAAAATATCTTTATAGGTTTCCTTTACAGGCAATACAAGGTCCTGCAGTGGCTGTTCCCAGCCTGCAAATGCGGTAGTACTCATATGTGGATGCTATTTTTCCGGGTTTAATTAAAGGTTTGCAAGGTGAGAGCTATATAACTTACCGTAGTGCTCTTCCATGATGAGATAAGGATTTTCGGGGTGGGTCACTTCACGGATGTTAATCAGACTTGTCTTACTCATCATACGCAACATAAGACGGCGTTCACATTTCACCAGCTGACCGTTTTCTTCTTTGAAGCCGGCAAGGAATGCATTACGCCCATGCGCACATAGATGATTGTTCACAAAGATCAGATCTCCTGACTCCGGAATGAAATCATTATATATCAGTTCACGGGCCTCTTCCCAAAAGCGTTTCAGATTATGTAATGCCTCAGGGTCCTGATTGGCGTCTTCATTGTATATCTGTTCTGCCGCATCAAAACGCATAAAAGGAGCCGATCTGCTGCCATATAAGACGGAAGTACGGGTATCGTCTCCTATTGCTTCGTCTGACGCGTAATTGGCATCTTTCGGGCATTTATAGATAGGTTTGAAAAGCTCTTGTAATATGGCATCTGGCCTGCCATGAGAGCGGATGGAATACAAAGAAGAAGGTACCCGTTCTTCATTGCGCAGAAAAAGGAAACTCAGGAAATCTGCTGCATTGTGCAGGAAAGCATCTTCTGTATGTACAAACAGATCAATACGCGAGCCTGATCCCGTTTGTGTGTAGCTCATATTCTCATCAGGAATAATGGCATGCATTAATCCTCCGCCTTTTCTCTGAGCAAAATACTCAACAGGTTTCGATGGTACGGCTCCGTGTAACAGTGATGAAATGAAGCCATACTCCATAATTTTTTCATAGTCGGTTTCCTGCCAGGAACGCGGCGTGGGGCCTAATTCATCCTGGCCTATTTCTACTAAGCCGCGCAATACGACAGCACCGTAATGCTGATCTGAAAAGTCTGTCCCGAAATTACTAAGCACCTTTGCGATACGCTCTGGTAGCAGTGTAAACGCATTTAAGTGAAGCATCGAGATGAAATCGGGATTGTCATAACTCTTATACTTTCGTTTGAGTTTCTTCCCGATATAAGTTATTTCCAGTTTCTCTTCTTCCGTGATATCTACTATCATGGGTTGTAAAGGCGGTTCAGCAGTAAAATGCTTTAAGCGCATAGGCTCCTGAACTCCAGGGCTAATTGTGGGTGTTACGTCTAAGGGTTTCATTCAATAAATTTTTACGTCAATGTTGAGGGCCGAAAATTTAATAAATAAGGTTTTCCAATACGTTGTTACTTATAACAACATGCAAGAAAGTCTTCTAATGTTAAAATGCTTATCGGATTAACTAAGCGTCACAAATTTGCATCATCTCGGTTGAGTGAGACGATCAAAAGCGGAAAACATTTTACGCAATAAGGAAATTACATCTGGTGGCGGTTTTCAGGGTAACAATATTATTTTTTGGATTTAAACAGCTAAAACGGAATATTACAAATATTACTTTTTCGCATGACTATTTTAAAAAGTTTAATGGGGTAACTACTTATACAATAATACATCTTTTTTTCAATCTCTGCAATGCAAATAAAAGATAAAAGTTTTAACATTGATAATCACTGCTCCTGGTACGGTCGTTATTTATTTTCGGCTAATTATAACTTTTAACTGTTCTTAGGCATCATTATATCAGCCGCATTTACAGTATACGTAAGGTCAGGATAAACAAAGTTCATGTCCCTGTTCTCTTCCCCGCGAAGCTTGTAAAACTCAGCCTCCTGTTCCTTATTCGCTAATTCCAGTAGTTTCCCATTGGAGAAATAAGGCAAATTGTTCTCAAACCGGATATATGTTTTCGATGTACGGAATGTAATGCCCAGCCATCTATTATCTGATGCTGATTGTTTCGGATTTGGAGCAGCATCCAATACAATTTTATGCAGGAATTTTGTATTGGTTGTTAACGAAAACAACATTACGGAATTATGCGTTAATGAATGTTCAGACTCCTCATCACTCTCTTTATTTTTTATCTTCAGTTTTCTTATATGTTGTTCGGAAAGTTCATCTGGTCTTTCATAGCATGAGAAGAGTCCTATATATGAATCATTATCAAGATCCAGGTTTTGATCTGAATGATAATTCATTTTATAATAGTTAGCGTCATAGACCTCTATTAGGGCATTATTAAAATGCTGTGCAGGTATCCCATCCTGGTTATTCCCTCTGATAGTATCATTAATACGTTCAACAAGCAGATGGTGAATCGCAGCAAAATTATTGGCCGGTATATTATACTTTGTAGTAGTTCTTACAATCGGTATACCATTATCTTCCACGTTTACCAGGTGATTACCGATCCTGCCTTTCGCGATTGGCTCAAAGTCTGTTGCACGCAATAACTCATCGAATAAGTTTGTCTTTAAGTCAAGTGTGATCTTATGAAATTCCGCACTACTCATCATATCTTTATCAAAAGTCTATATTAAAATATTGGTTTCTCATAATCACCGGCATTCATACTGAAATGAATCTTCCCGTACTCAACCATCTTTTCTGTTCTATTTTCCTCATAGTAAAAACTCCTTAGCTCTTCCTGTGTTTCCGGTGTCATCTTCTCCAGCTTGAAGAAACTGCCATTCTCCTTAATGTAAGCCTGATCATTCATATACTGCGCCTCCATATTAGAACAACGCACTACATAGCCCATCCTTGTCGGAATCTTATCTGCATTCAGCATAGATGGCCTGATCTCATGCGTGTATAATCTGTTTGTAGAAAGCGGGATCATAAACACCGAATTGGGATATAGCGTGACACTGAATTCCTTTTCCAACGATTCATCATCAACTGTATTCTTCAATTTAAAATGAAGCCTTGTGAAACCACTAACTTCTTTATAACACCTGTCATATCTATCTGTCAGTGACAGCTTCAATTGCTCCGCATTCGCGTTATCATAAAAGGTGCAAAAGACAATAAGTCCTTCTTTCGGCATATCCTTCGTTTTATCAGAATGCGCTTTTATTCTCGACTTCACCTCCTTCTCTGTACTCTCATCTTTCATTCTGTTCTCATAGATCTGTGCCAACACATGATTCAGGTCCGTTTTATATTCAAAAACATATCTGACTGCATCATTCAAAGCATCAATGATCTCATGATCAGTGGTCCGGAAATTATCAGTTGGCCCGGTTAAATTACTTGAACATCTTAAAAGACGATAATGCAGTACTTCATTTCCATCTTCATTTTCCTCTTTCTCAACTTTGGTTAAGTATATGCCTTTTCTAAAAGCTTTAGATGGCTTATTGGACTCGGTTAATTCCTGAAATGCGTGCTCGGATTTAATCTTACCGAAGTAATCATTGCCAGTAAATAATCTTCTGAAATATACACCGGCATTGCTGATGATAATGGGAACTTCACCGAGTGTGATAAGGCGGGCATCAGGTTTATTATAATTCTCGTAATTATTGGATAGTTCTTTAATAATGTACAAAGGGCCAACATCTTCTTTGATTCCGGAGATGTCTCCACATACATAAATTCTTCTGTCGCCCGTATTGTTCTGAATTTCAGAAAAGCTATTTACTACCTTCCCGCAGAACTTGTCGATCAAATAGCGGGCTTCTGAATTTATCTCTTTTTCTTCCTGCAAAACAACAAGCACATTTCTCTCTTTAGAAATGCTATTTTCCATTTGTGCGGTATTCATAGGTATCAGGTTTTTAATCTTCGGATGATTAAAATTAGTATTTTAGAGGTATAATTCAGTTAACGTATAGTGATTTCTGTTGTACTGCTATTTATGTTCTGTTAACAGGAAAGGAAGTCCGATAAAGTTAGACCGATCTTAATACCAGGTACCAGACAATCTACTGAAGCTTCCATTTCTTATACTATTTTATCATCCCCATCACCATATCAAGTCCACCTCAAGTCCACCTTAACTCCACATATACAGCATGCTTACTTCTCTACTACAGCGGCTTTTCGTCATATAAGTGCTTATTTTACACCACTATGTTAAAATAACACCATCCGGATCAATCCTTACAAACCCTGCCAGCCTTTTTAAGAACCAAACCTGTATCCCTTCCCAAAACCACACGAACTATTTTTTTATCATATGAATATTTTGTTCGTATATTTGCACCGCACTAGAAAACTTAGTACACAACATTATAACCCTGGGACAATTTAAAACTCAGTAATACCCTTAAATATTCAATTATCAATATCCCTTTGACTATGAAAGCTAGAAAAATTGGCTTTGTAATGGCTATGTTTGCCATTCTCTCTCTAACCACTGTGCGTGTGTCTGCACAGGATGCAAAAAAGAAAGTAGCTGTAGTAACTTTCTTCGTTAGCAAACAAATCGGATTAGGCGATGGTAACGCGCAGCTGGCGTCCAGAGTGACCGACCTCGCTGACAATCCTAATTTCAACCTGCAACCAGTACTGGAAACGTTCTATTCCAATTTCTTCAACGGTTTCGCTAAGAAATTCCCTTTTGAACTGATGCCGGAAGATTACGTTATCAAAAACGAAACATACAAGGCTTACGACACCAGCTCTTCTGGTATCGTAGTTTTGATGTCTGGCCGTGAACTTAATCCTCCAGGTTACAAAACTATATACCCAGGTGGTTTTCTGCAGAAAAGCGAAAACCGTAACCAGAACAAATTGCTGGAAGTATTCCCTGAATCTGACGGTGTAATGTTTGTTTGGATGGATTATGAATTCGTTCCTAAGAAAGGTTTCGCCGGTATGGGTACCTGTGGTATGAAAGCAACTATTCACCTGACGCTGTATAACAAAGAAGCGAAGAAAGTATTCAGCATTTCTGAATACGCTACTTCCAAGAAACAAGTTGCAATGGTGGGCGGTATCCCGGTAACATCATTCGACAAAGTACTGCCGCTGTGTGAAGATGCTTCTCAGAGACTGATAGGCGAACTGGAAGAAAAATTAGATAAGATCACCCGTAAGGTTGATTCTAAATTATAATTCTTTACTTAATAGAAAAGCGGCTACTCAATATATCGAGTAGCCGCTTTTCTATTACAATACTATTATCTTCCGCTCCGCAATCTCTTTAGCGCTTTTTGGGACCCCTCATTCGCTCTATTAAGCTGCACAGATCTATCATACATTTCTTCTGCCAGCTTAACCTGCCCACTTTGCTCAAGTGCCTCTGCATAGCTATTAAACGCATTATCACTCCCCGGAAACAGCAGGCAGTTCATTTTAAAAACTTCCAGTGCCTGCACACGATACTGATCCTCCAGCAGCGCATAACCTAGACTGTTCATGTCACTTTCAGGCAGCAGGAAATGGGCAGTGTCGGCCTCGTTAGCCAGCAACAGACTGGCTGCCGCATCTGTGCCCCCGGCCATTAACCTGCGTACATATAACCTCGCCAGATTGCGCTTTGTATACTGCACCGGTTGATCATTCAGAATGCGCAAACCATTCTGAGCATTCTTATAGATGGCCTCACTACCTGTATTATCGAGAATGATAACAGTTTGCTGCTTCTTAATGTCATGAAGCAATATTGTCACCGCTCCCGACATTCCCCCCGCATGAAATACCTGGTCTTTCATCGCTTCACCTGTAAAAATAAACCAACCCAATCCATCGACAGTTGTACCCAGACCACCAATATTCAACCACACGGCATTGGGCTGTCCATTGGCAAGGCTGGTTCCTGTCAGTGCACGTTTAACAGTAGTAGGCTGCACCAGTTTACCGGCAAAAAAAGCTTCACTCAGCTTAAACAGGTCCTGGCAGGTACTAACAATATTGCTATGCCCAAAAGCCCTTTCCGTATAGTCCATCCCTGTCTGATCTACACGCTGCCGCTCAGCTGAATATCGTTTAGGATAATCATAATTCCTTGCCTGGTAAGATTGCCGATCTCCTGGCAACAAAAGCAGATAGGTATGTTTCATTCCTGCCGGCACAGTAATATTCTTTCGGATATATTCCCCGAATGTTTCTCCCGATACCTTTTCAACTAAGTCTGCGAGCACTTCGTATCCAAGATTACAATACCACCATTTTTCGCCGGGCGATAATTTAGCCTTTAACTTACGCTCCGCCAGGAACTGAAGAAGTTCCGCGTTGTTGTGACGATGCCCCAGCTGCTTCTCATAGTCAGCCAAACTGCGCCCCAGCTCCTGATCTGAAAGACCAGAACTATGTGACAGCAATTGCGATATAGTCATGGTTGGATAAGGAAATGATGGCAAATACCGGCTAACGTTTTCATCAAGGTTTAACTTTTCCTTGTCAGCCAACTGCAGAACAGCAATTGCCGTAAAAGGCTTTGACAACGAAGCCAGTTGAAAAGCTGTCTCCGGCGTATTTAAACGCTTATTTTCAAAATCGGCATAGCCGAATGAATGCTGATATACAATTTGCCCTTTCTCAGATACAAGCACATTGCCATTCAATCGCCCCTCATTCGCCAATGTTGTATAAAAACTGTCCAGACGGGTATCAGGGGCCTGCGCATTTACTTTTATTAATGCCGCAGTTAATATCAGGGTGAAAACAGATCGTTTCATGAAATAGAATTAGCGGAACAAAAAGAGCAAAAAAGAACAGCATTTGCAAACTTTGAAGTAAATATCTGATTATAAAACTCCTTATTTTCAATTAGCAGCCACATAGCTAAAGCGTGCAGGCGTTGGACCTGCACGCGTTCAGTACCCTTCTGTCTATTTTACCAATACATCCGTTCTCTCAAGTATTCCCTTCAGTTCTTCTATTTCAGCATAGGTCAATGGCTGAAGCGGCGTTCTCAGATGACCTCCATCCTCTCCTAAAATGTTTAATCCTGCCTTAATAGCCCTCGGTAACCCTTTGGCAACAATGAACTTCAGGAGATCTATCTGCTGAAGGAATATGTCTTGTGCCTTTTCCAGATTGTTGCTTTTAATTGCCTCATACAGACTAACATTTAATTCCGGTATCAGATTTGGCGCCGCAGTACACCATCCATTGGCACCTGCCGCAAATGCAGCTAATGCCAAAGGATTCGAGCCATTATAAAACGCTACCTCTTCACCTAATTCCCGCTTTAAATAATGCATCCGCTGCACATCGCCAGTGCTTTCTTTGATCATCGTGACGTTAGGTATCGCCAATAACCGCTTCAATAATGCGGGCGACATATCTACTCCTCCCGTTGCCGGATTATTATAAGCCATGATGGGAATTGATATCTTAGACGCCACCGCATCATAGTGTTTCACAATCTCATCGTCCGTCAGTTTCCAGTAACTCATCGGAATGATCATGACCGCCGTTGCTCCTGCCTTCTCAGCGAATCTGGCATGATAGACCGTTCGCTCTGTCGTAAGGTTCGATACCCCTACCAGCGTAGGAACACGCCCTGCAACCTGTTGAATTGTAGCTTCTGTAATAGCTTCCTTTTCCGCGTCTGCGAGGTATGGCAACACACCCGTGCTTCCCAATGGGGCTACACTATGGGAACCAGCTATAACCAGTCGCTCTACCAATTTTCTGAAAAGTGGTATGTCTACCTTTTCATTCTCATCGAATGGAGTAATAGGGTACGCAATGATCCCTTTAAATGGAATATCTTTCATTCAAGCAATTTTTTAGGTTATAAAAAGTCCGCATCCGCGGACTTCCGGAATTTATAGATCTCTGCCTTCTTCTTCACGAAGTGCAACACCCAGGTTCTGTAGTTGTGGAGCATTCTCACAGGCAATATATTTTGCCGGTTCAGCATCACTCAGGTTCTGGTGCCTGTGCCATGCCCACGAAGGGATATACACGGCATCGCCCTTCTGCCACTCAACTTTTTCTCCTTCTATTTCTGTATAACCTTTCCCTTCCAGTACATACAAAACAGTTTCATAAGTATGACGGTGCCTGTTCGTTAGCTGTCCTGGCAACAGTCCGCCAATAGTCATACTTACATTCTTGCTGGGCAGGTCAACAAAGAATACCGGATGTTTACGTTCGGTTGAAAATTGATTATGCTCACCTGCTTTTTCAACATCCCTGTGTATAAGATATGAAGGCTTCTGATACTGTGGCCTTGCAAAAGTCTGATGGAAATCTTTTGAACTGAACTGAGTTTGTGCTTCCTCTTTGGATGCTTTGGTTGCTGTTCCTACCGGATCAATTGTTGTATTAGCCATGATTGAAACTTTTGATGTTTTTGCATTATTACCATACAAAAATATAGTAGCTTTGGACTAGCCTGATGGTACAGAAAATACATAATCAGGTAGTCCAGCTATGCTTAGACCATGGGATCTTCAAATCATTATTAATACGGACTGTGAGCGTCCGGTATACATACAGATCGCTGATGCGATAATCAGCGCTATAAAGGCAGGAAAACTAAATAGTGGTGATGCGTTGCCAGGCAGCCGTCAGCTGGCCACTAAACTTAAGGTAAACCGCAATACAATTATTGAGGCCTTAGACGTGTTGCTTGCAGAAGAATGGCTCGTATCAAAAGAAAGAAAAGGCACCTTTGTGGCCGACAGTCTGCCAACATTCAGCGCGGCCAAACGTGATGTACAGGAACCGCTTAAAAAAGCGCTGGCTACCAAACCAGAGATCGTTTTTGACGACGGACTTCCTGATACCAGAATAGCACCAATTACCGAACTCGCAGGTGCCTACCGCCAGATATTTAATCAGAAGGGCAGATGGCAGTTAATGGGATACAGTCATAGCTCCGGCGATCACACCTTCAGAAGCGCCATCGTTCAAATGCTGAATTACAAGAGAGGCATGCGGCTATCTCCTGATGAGATCTTTATTACACGAGGCAGTCAAATGGCAATGTATCTGTCAGCACATTGCCTGCTGCAGCCCGGCGATCGGGTGATCGTTGAGAACCCAGGGTATAAACCCGCCTGGCTTGCTTTTGAAAATGCAGGCGCCTCTTTACTACCAGTTGGAGTCGATGCTGACGGTATCATCATTGATGATGTGAAGGCATACCTGCGCCGATACAAGTCAATTAAGGCGATATACATCACGCCTCATCATCAGTTCCCGACAACAGTTACATTAAGCCTGCAAAGACGCCTGGAGCTTATTGCTCTGTCCAACAAATACGGATTCACCATCATCGAAGACGACTACGATAATGAATTTCATTTTGGACAGCGTCCTATTCTTCCGGTGAGCAGTTTCGAGAACGTAGAAAATTATGTTTACATAGGGACTATGAGTAAGATTGTGGCGCCTGCATTGCGTATCGGTTATCTCGCATCCTCGCAGGCACTGATCAATAAGATAAGTCAG
The DNA here is from genome assembly GCF_003182155.1 of Chitinophaga sp. S165. Taxonomy (GTDB): domain Bacteria; phylum Bacteroidota; class Bacteroidia; order Chitinophagales; family Chitinophagaceae; genus Chitinophaga. Next base: position 1,237,800 of record NZ_QGTG01000002.1, on the reverse strand, counting down.
CTGAGAAAAATAATTGATGTTCAGGGCGACAACATAATGGCACAAGCCATCTTGCAATTGATAAACGACGGCCACATTAAAAGGCATTTGAAAAAGGCGACTCTCCTTTATAGAAATAAAAGAGATCTTTTTGAAACGCTGATCAATGAACACCTGGTTGACAAAGTTCATTTTCATAAACCTGAAGGAGGGCTTGCGTTCTGGCTTAAACCCAAAAGACCGGTAGACCCTGACAATATTTCAAAGGAGTTGATGAAGAAAGGCGTACAAATAATATCACCGCGGGAATTCAGCTTTGGCGACCCTGTGAATGGTTTGCGCCTGGGTTATGCATCTCTTAATGAAAGTCAGCTGGAACAAGGCGTGAAAGCCCTTTCCCTATTACTGTAACAAAGAAACCTGGACACACTGCAGGTTATCCAGGTTTTGCTCCCCTTATACTAATTCCGCTTCATTGTATGCGGATAAATCTTAATCACGGTCGTTAATCAGCCCTGTTGCTACTTCATGATCACAACAGTCGATCTGGAACTGGTCTGTATTGAGCGCTCTCTCAAGCAATCTGCAATAATGCTTTTCCCCATCTGTCTCTAAATACTTGCAGGCACGGCACATACGCTGAACAGGAATAACTCCGCGTGTATGAAGATCAAATATAATTTTACCCACAACTGAAAATAGCTGGCCCTTATCGTTGGCTGGCAGTGAGGCAATAGAGGCAGACAGATCCCGTGTATACAACGCTGCTTCATCGGCTACATTTCTTCCTTTAGCTGTCAGATGAACATTAAAATTCCTCACATCTTCGATCATATATTTTTTGCAGATCAGCTCTTTCTGTTCAAGCGCATTGACAGAATCACTTATACTTGCTTTGGAAATATTGAACTCCTTCGCAAGACTGGTGATCTTATTATTCACATGTTCGTGCTTTAGAAGGAATACCAGGATCTGCATCTGTATCGGATTCAACTGAAGTACTGTCCCTGCCTTCCAGGCCAGGACCCTCACTGCCTGCGAGATCCGTTCAAGCGCCTCAACGATCTTTTCATCTACAGAAGTATCCGCCATCCTTTTCATTTGCCCCGTGTTTATTAACACCCCTCCATTTCAATAATATAATAGCCTTTTTGCGCTATACCCGACACCATTTCCGGAGACGCCACTTCCTGATGACATAACCTGCACTCCCGCGCCGTCAAAGGCTGCCCTTGCTGATCCTTTGTTGACAGGTAGTCTTTACCCATATTATGAACTACTGCTTCGTCCTTAATATCATCCGGAACAATGATATCAAAATGCATTGTTTCGCCATTCCTCTTTACTACATATGTATCCCAGACCGCTACTTTCATTTTATTAAGTTTTAGAAAGGACAGGCCAACGCAAAGAAGACCTGTCCCGGTTAAAGATTATTTACTTTATACAGCCTTGCGGCGCTCATATTTATCCTTTTACGTCAGCTATGGACGCTCCGAAGTTGATGTGTAATACATTGCCGTTCGGTGTAACTAATGCCGGCACTGACTTGATACCTGCCTTCTCAGCTTCGCTGATGCGGCTCCTATCTTCACCTAGATGAACTACCTCAACATTAGGCTCACCAATCAGGCTTATAATATCTTGTTCAGCACTTACACACACCGGACATCCTGCATGATAGAAGATTGACTTTTCCATTTCTTTAACTTTTAAGGTTTCGACGTTATTGTCACTGCAAACCTAGTCAGGACTCCTAACACGCAGGTAATCCAGTTTTATTTTTTGCAGCTATAAACTGGTTTTATAGCTAACAAAAAAGCGACGCAGACATGTTATGCCTGCGCCGCTTTTTACAAAATGTGTTTACCCGTCAGCTACCTTTCGCTGCTAGTTCTTTAATGTCTTTCACCTCCAGTATGTTCTTGGAATATCCGTTGATAGTAGCATTTATCATAGCCTTTCCAATATCCCGGATATCACACGACGGGAAGAAAAGATTCAATAACGGAAAAAGCACTTTAATGTATTTATTATTGCCTTTCACATGCTTTTGTTCTTTCACAGGTTTCATCAATCCCGGGCGGAAATTGTATTCCCTTCCGGGGAATAGTTTTGACAATGCATTTTCTGTTCTGCCTTTTACTCTTGCCCACATCACTTTTCCCTGTTCTGAACTATCAGTATGTCCACCTGAAACAAAATTGAAAATAAGATCAGGGTTCATTTCTTTCAATTCGCCCGCCATATGCAATGTGATGTCGTAAGTGATCTTCGTATATTGATCCTCATTCAATCCCACAGAACTGATTCCAGCACAATAAAAGCAGGCGTCAAACCCTTTAAATTGTTCTCTGAAAGCATCAAGCTGCATAAAGTCAGTTACCATCAGTTCCTGTAGTTTAGGATGTTTCCATTCAGCAGGCTTACGGCTTACTGACAGTATCTTATCTATATTTTTGTTTTGCAGACATTCTAACAAAACACCTTCGCCTACCATGCCTGTCACACCTGTGATGACTATATTAAGTCCCATTGAAATAACGTTTTTACAATGTAAAAGTCGGTATAAAATTACTTACCAGCGTTGTTGAAACGTTCAAGTTTACTGTGTTGAAAGGTCCAAAGCCGTTCATATTTGGAAGTCTGCTAAACGAACGATCCATTTGTCATCACGAGCTTTGCTCCATTCGCTTCAAAATAACTGCCCGCAGGTGATCTGAATGTTTATCTCCCCAGCGGCCCAACTCACCGATCACAGGTATCAGCGTCTGACCAAATGCTGTTAAGCTGTATTCTACTTTTGGAGGCGCCTGTGGGTAGATGATCTTTGTGATCAGCCCATGCTCTTCCAATTCATTTAACTGAACGTTGAGCACTCTTCTTGATGCGTCGGGAATTTTTCGCAGTAATTCGCTTGGGCGTTTATGTCCCTCGTTAATGAACCATAACAAACGGATCTTCCACTTGCCGTATAACACCTCGGCAATCAGGTCAAGCCCGCAATTCAGCGTTAAAGGAATCTTTCTCTCGTACATAGTGTCAAATTTAACCCAATGTTACAAAAGTGACAATATGGGTGAAATTTATCCCTATGCGATTCGATCCCCCGTACTTGTCTGCGAGTATCATACCCCCGAATTTTGTATTCAAATCATTCAGCAAATGGAACAGCAATTTAATTTCAACAATGAACTGGCAGGCAAAACAGCACTCGTAACAGGCGGTACAAAGGGCGCGGGAAAGGCTATAGCTGAACGCCTGCTGCAAGCGGGAGCAACAGTTATCATTACGGCAAGGAAACAGCCGGAAGATGCAAATGATAAGTTTCATTTCATTCCTGCCGATCTGAGTACAGTAGAAGGCACACAAAAAGTGATCAGCGAAGTATTAACAGTGTACAACAAACTGGATATCCTTGTAAATAATCTCGGTGGCTCTGAAACGCCCGGCGGAGGTTTTAACGTATTGGCAGATGAAGACTGGATCAGTACACTTCAGTCAAACCTCCTGGCCCCTGTGAGGCTCGACAAAGGATTTCTGCCAGGAATGATCGAAAGGGGCGCTGGCGTTATCATTCATATCGCATCTATTCAGGGCACGCTGCCACTATACGATTCGACGCTGCCTTATGCGGCAGCAAAAGCTGGTCTGATCAATTACAGTAAAAGTTTGTCGAATGAAGTTTCACCCAAAGGCGTACGGGTGCTAACGGTATCTCCGGGATGGATTATGACCACATCTTCTACCCGGATGATGGAACGTATTGCACAAAGCTCAAATAGTACGATAGAAGAGGCCACACAGAGCGTAATGGACGCCTTAGGCGGTATTCCTATTGGCAGACCTGCAAAGCCCGAGGAAGTAGCTGAATTTGTAGGATTTCTTGTTTCTCCCAGGGCAGGTTATCTCACCGGAACAGAATATGTCATAGATGGTGGTACCATTCCCACTATTTAATTGCATTAACAGTTGTAAACCTCACTTAAAAAAACAGACCATGAATTTACCTGAAGTATTATCCAGCTTGCTTGCTGCACAGACAAATTTCAATAGCAAAACATATGCTGATTGTTTCTCAGAAACCGCTGTGGTTTTTGACGAAGGGAAAACACATACAGGAAGGCAGGAAATAAAAGACTGGAACGAAGACACCAATACAAAATACAGGACCAGGCTTAAACCTGTCGGATTCTATACTGAAGGAGAGGAAAGCATTCTGGAAACCGAAGTATCGGGAACATTCAGCGGAAGTCCCTTAGTGCTAAAATATCATTTTAAGCTGGAAGATGAATTGATAGCATCTCTTAAAATTACCGGGTAAATGATAGACAGTTCTTCCTCCCCAACATATCACATGCTATGATGGCAATAACGGAAAACCGCCTCGTCTACCTGAAACGGTTGCCTCAATTGTTAATATTCCGGTAGCGTGCGTGATTCATTTCTCCGGTGTATTTCTCCTCAAGGTCAATTGTCTGATACATCACATTACTGTTAGGTAATGACTCAATAAACCGGATAATTTCCTCAATAGTGAATGGAGATTCTAAATGCACTTCCACTCCGGAAGTTCCCCCTCTAACGGGTGATATTTCGTATTCACCCCTCAGGATGCGTTGTAACTTCAAGACATCCTGTTTGCTTTCGGCTCTAAAGCGATAAGTATTGATCATTGTTCCCAGGTATAAGAATATCTGTTGTTGGCAATCGGTTTCAAAGATAACGAAATGATGGGTCCGGGAAATCAGGCTCAGCCATAACACAAAGAGCTTTACAACTCTTGTGTTATGGCTGTTCTCAGGCTAAAAAGTCCTTCGAAATTTTAATATCAGGGCATTATTAAATAATATTTAAACTAAATATGGTTAGTCTGCCGGGACATCGCCATCATGAGTGAGTATCCACATTAGTGTAACTCGATCACCCGCTCCACATTTATCTCTTCCAGAAAATATTCATCATGTGACACTACTATGAGCGTTCCCCTATATTCATTCACTGCCGCCGTCAGGATCTCGATATTCTGGATATCCAGGTTATTGGTCGGCTCATCCAGCACAATGATATCGGGCGTCCGGTCACTGATAGTCAGACAACAAAGCATTAACCGCATCTTTTCGCCGCCACTCAGTGCATGACAGGGTTTATCCCAGTAATCTTTTGTGAACAGGAATCGCGTGAGCCTGATCTTTATCTCATGCTCCTGCAGGGCAGATAAATTAAATTGCTGCGCCTGTTCATAAACATTGATATCATCATTGATCAACGAATAGTCCTGGTCAATATATACTGTTTTATTATCAGCCCTGCTAACTGTTCCCGAGCTGGGCTCCATCTTTCCCAGGATGATATTGATCAGCGTAGTCTTTCCCGCGCCATTCAGCCCCTTTAATGCAATCCGTTCGCCACTGGTGATCTGGAGATTCAATGCGTCCTGCCAGAGCGTCCGTTTACCGTAATTGTAATTGATGTCCTTTGCTGTAAATAATATCTTGCCCCTATGAAGCGTAGAGTTATCAAAGCCCAGCTTCATCTTGTCCATATCGGGCAACTCCTTGCGCAGCTCATTCAACCCCTGTGAAATACTATCGACTTTCTCTGCATGAACACCCTTCATACGCGCTGTACTCTTCTCTGCGTTATTTCTGAATGTGTTCATGGATATAGTAGGAAGCCCGGCCTTCTCCTGCTTTTTCTTGCCACGGGCATCAAGCTTTTGTTGCTTTTCGGCGGTTTCCCGTTCTGTTTCCCTGGCCTTTCGCAATGCTTTTTCCTTACTTCTGATATCCTGGTCCAATGCATTGCCTTCAATCTCTTTTTGCTCAGCATAGAACTCATAATTGCCTCCGTAAACAGTAATACCACGTTTACTCAGTTCACAAACCGTGTCGAGCAGATTAAGTAATTTCCTGTCGTGACTAACTACGATCAAAGTGCTGGAGGTGTCTTGTATAAACTGGTATAACAGTTCCCGTCCTGCTCTGTCCAGGTGGTTGCTAGGCTCGTCCAGTAATACTATTTCCGGTTGATGAATAGCAATGCCCGCCAGGAAAACCTTTGTTTTCTGCCCACCGCTTAAAGTGGACATCTCCTGTGTCAGGTCAAGATTTCCCAATCCCCAGTAGTTCAATGCATCTGCACATCTTTCTTCGATGCCCCAATCATCATTCAGTAGCGTCAGGTTCTCTTCTGTTACTTTACCATCAAGAATTTCCTTCAGGGCTTTTAATTTATCCTCTATCTGAAGAGCTTTGGCAATGGTAAAGCCGTTAAACTGTCCGAAGATCTGCGGAATATAATACGGTACCGCGTTTGTGTGTATAGTTCCGCCTGAAGGCTGGAGTATGCCGGCTATGATCTTAAGCAGAGTAGATTTCCCTGCACCATTATTACCAATCAAAGCAATCTTATCCTGCTGATTAACAGTCAGATATATGTTGTCGAATAACAAATCCTTATTGGGATGGGTATACGTGAGATTTTGAAGAATTAACATAATTCCTTTCTTTTAAAGCCAATAATCATACAGCCCCCGGAGGAGGAAGTACTTACTTATCTTTTTTGAAAGAAATTATATCTCACATTGATGGGAGTTTTCGTGAACAATGCTGCAAACTTAAATACTTTTTTTTAATTTTTTTCATTTGACGTAAGGGTAAACCTTTAAGAGCATTGTCTACCTTCGGATCCAAATTATAAGCGCGAGGCATTGGAAGCGGTAAAAGAGTCAAAAAAAGACAGTGGCCTACTGGAACAGTACTTCTTCGAATATTTTGAAGTATTGCATACGTATGCTTATACGATACTGAAAGATAATGATGCAGCAAAAGATGTGGTGCAGTCCGTCTTTATCCAGTTATGGCAGAAAAGGGAAGAGCTGAACATTAAACAGTCTGTCCGTTCCTACCTGTACGTTGCTACGCACAATCATTGTCTCAATTATATCAAGAGCAAAAAGACACGGCAACGGCACTATGATCAATTTGCCTCCGGCGAAGACGAAAGCACTACCACGCTGGAAGAATCCATGGCACTGTCAGACCTGAAAAAAGAGGTGCTGGCTGCTATGAAGTCACTCCCGGAGAAATGTCGTGAAATATTTTATAAGAGCAGATTTGAAGAGAAAAGTTATGCTGAAATTGCTGTAGAGCTAAACATATCTGTTAAAACTGTTGAAGCACAAATGGGCAAAGCACTACGGATCCTGCGGACCATCCTATCCGGCAAGGCACTCTTCTGGCTCATCATAAGCTATCCCTTATTGGCTGAAATAAATAAACTCATTCATTAATTATGGCACAGGAAGCTGAAAATATTATCATAAACGATGACTTGCTTTCAAAATATTTTTCAGGCGAAGCAACACCGGAAGAAGCTATGGCCATTGATGAATGGAAGTCACGCAATGCAACCAATCTAAAAGAGTTCACAACATTATGGATTGCCTGGAATCAAATAGCGTTACGTACCCATAATACAGGAGATGTACAGGCTGCGTGGCAGGAACTACTACCACTCCACAAAAGAATATCGTCCAAACGCACTCTATTGCTCAGATGGGCAGCCGCCGCATCCATCCTCATTTGTTTAGCTATTCCCGCTGCACTATTATTTAAGGGCAACAACAACACGTCTAAACACCAGGTAGTTACCGCCTCTCATAATAAAGCAGAACAGCGGATACTAGCGTGCGGTTCAATGGTATTGATCTCTTCAGGTAGCAGCATCAGCTATCCGTTGTCCCCTACAGGAAATGAAAGACACGTAACTCTGTATGGCAGTAGCTTCTTTGATGTAAAAACATTGGCCAACCGTCCGTTCATTGTTACGGCAGGTCCCGTGAAGATCAAAGTACTGGGCACATCTTTCCATGTGTTTGATACAGATTCTACTATTACAGTAAAGGTGATCAGCGGTAAGATCCTCATGTCAGCTGCAGATCAGCAAACTATCGTTGCTGCAGGAGAAACAGGAAGATATCTGAAAAAAGAAAAAAGACTGGTCATGGCAGTGATCCGGCGGTCCTTCCGTTTCGATAATGAAAACCTGGAGATAGTGAGCAATACATTATCTAAAGCTTATCATAAAAAAATAATCATCCGTGACCCTGAGATCGCAAAGCTTAAAATCTCAAGCAATTTTGAGAACAAGCCGCTTGAATACATACTGGAAGTTATTGCTACGACGCTTAATATAAACTATACGACCAATCAAACCAACGATGAGATCTATTTTGAGAAAACAAATTAACCTGACTATTCTTTTTGTCCTACTATCAGCCTTCACCTTCAAATTGTACGCCCAACAATACAATAATGCTATTGTTAAAATATCTCAAAGTCCTATTGATATCACTACCCTGGCAAAAACGATCGCGAAACAAACAGGATTGGAATACTCGCTGAATATGCAAAATGCTTCCCTAAAGAAGCATATTACATTACGTACCGGCAACTGGCAATTATCCGATATCTTAAAACAGGTACAGCTACAGGCTGGACTTAACTATAGGATCATCGGCGACCACATTCTTTTTATGGACTATCTGGCTCCCGTTAATAAAGCAACAATATCCACTAAGCCACGTCCGACAGCCCTCCCTGCTAAAGTTATTACCAATCCAAAGGCAAATGGTAACAAAGTCATCGAAGCTGAAAAAGTTTTTTTATCTGCAGATAGTAACAACGCCACCGCAACTGTAAACGTTCCTTTATCCAAAGCTCAGTTGCTAGCACTCCTTACTGTTACTGAAGATCAGGTTATAGCGACGGACACCGTAGCCAAAACTGACACGGCCCGGACCTTTGGTATGGTCAAAAAACCAAAGCTGGCATCACACGACATTCAGACAGATACTACGGGACGATCAATTATTCTCGCAAAGAGAAATGCCCGGCTTACATCGCCGGAGGGAAAAAACATAACAGGCGGTCGTTCAACTAATAACAGAGAACGTTCATCCTGGCTACCGGCGTTATATACTATCCGTACAAAGTATGTCACCCCCAAAATACCCCCACCTGCATTGTTCGAAGGAACAGATAGTGCAGGCAATAAAAAACTCCCCCCCAAATTAACAGTCCCGTCTTTAATGAAAGACATCGCTATCGCAAAGACGAAACAGAAAGAAAAAAATAACAAGCAACGGCTTAACCGGCTAATTTCCGGCATTGTGAACAGCAATGATGATATTAAATGGTACCAGCCATTGGTGAATGCCGGTATCAATGCTGATGAAGTCTTATACCTTAATGCATCACTGACTGCAGGGATCAAATTCATCTATGGTATCATCTCTTATGGCAGTGCCTTCCCCGGAGGCCGTCTACGCTGGGGCGCAGGCATTCCTGTCAGCCTGAATGATGAACAAAAACTGCATTTCACATTCACCACAGGCAGCTTGAAGAGGAGGACCAATCCCGACAGCCTCATTTCGTATGGTGTGAAAGAAACCTTAACCCGTTATGGCGCAGGATGGTCTAAAACCGTAACCCCGCACATTATATTTCAGGCGCAGTTGCAATATAATGTCCTAAAGAAGACCTCCGATTCCACGAGGGCCGTCATCCAGAACCTGACCGGCGATTATGGGCATTTTGCATATGGCAAGGCTCCATATCTGCTTAGCGGAAGTTATAGTGAGAATGGCGACTTCAGACGATGGATCGGCCTTCAAATATCATTCTTCTATAAACTATTCTAATCGCCTTTTAAATGCCGGAAAGATCGAATACATCGTCTTCCGGCATTATTGGTATAGGTGTATCAGGACATCAATCTGTTATAAGCGTGCATCATTACGGGAGGTACGAAATCTTTCAACCCTAACCGGATCCCTCTCTTGAAATCTTCCACACGGTGCCTTCTTATTTTAAACAATGTAGTATGGTTGCCCAATGCAGGATCTATTTCTTCTTTAGGCCTGCCATTTGTATAATAATATAAAGCGATTGATTTCCTGGTACGGTCTTCCGGACAATTCAACGGGTCCGGGTGCCCATGATAGGAATAGGAAGTAGTAGTGAAAATAGCCATCCTGTTGAACAAAGGCAACATCTTCACTTCAGCCTTCTCCATGTTTTTATCCCATAACTCGAAATGACCGCCATAACTTTCTTCCCAATCTTTATTCAGATATATCAGCACATTCAAACGGCGGTCCAGTTTTGTAGTGGGATGCCTGTTGAAATCAGCATGTATTTTAAGTAGTCCGCCTCTTACAATCTGATGCAATCCTCCGCCTTCCAGGTATGGATCAGGTATTAAACCATCAATCCCGGTGAGATCTTCGAGGAAATTGAGGAAAGGACGGGAGTTCAATGAATTAATAAAATGCCGGGTGAATGTTCCATAATTTCTTTCATCTTTTAAGGCCAGCTTCAGTTCCTGCGCGCTCCTGTATTGCTGCCAGTGTGCATCATCAACACCGGGAAATTCGTCCAGTACATTATTTAATGCTTCTTCCGGGAAAACATTGTCCAGGCAGATATGTGGAAAAGGATTCCCCTCTATATATTTATTGCGGTGCTGACCGGCAAGCGCCTTCAGCTTGTTAGTATCTGGTGTATAGTAGTTCATAGATTGATAAATTTTCACATTGGGACATGTCATCAATATGACAACCCTATTTATCATCTACCCTTACGTCAGGTTTTTATTTATTTTGGTACGACATTTTAAACCTAACTTAACCACTTCCTTAATGCATTCGACTTTTCTCTGCTGACTATCACCTCTTCCGCTGGTGGAAACAATTCCAGTTGCAGCTTACCATTAAATAACTGGTGGATCTTTTGTATTGCTCCGGCAGAAACAATATACTGTCTGGTAGCCCTGAAGAAATCTTTCGGGTTCAATTCCTGCTCCAGCACTTCCAATGTCTGGTCTATCACGTAACGTTCCGACTGGTTAGTGACGATATATACTAATTTATGTTCTGAAAAGAAATAGGCAATATTATGCACCATCACCGGGATCAGCATGTCGCGGTAAGACACCAGGAAACGCGAGCGGTATACATCTTCCCTGTGTTGCATTTTCCTGATCACCTCCAGCAGGTCGGGGCTTGCAGACTTCTTAACCAATCCCTTTATACGAGTAATGCTTTTTTCCAGTTTCGAGGCTTCTAATGGTTTCAGCAGGTAATCAATACCGTTCACTTCAAATGCTTTCAGTGCATATTCATCATAGGCCGTAGTAAAAATAACATGCGACCGTACTGCTACATGATCAAATATTTCGAAGCTCAATCCATCTATCAGTTTAATATCCATACAGATGATGTCAGGATGTTCATTTTCTTTCAACCACTGAATGCTCGCCTCCACTGTTTGCAGTTCGCCGGCAATCTCTATCTGCTTATCGATCTCCAGCAACATCTTCTTCAGCCTTGCGGCATTGGGCAATTCATCTTCAATTATCAGTATGCTCAGCATTTTCCTTTTCTGTTTTTTTCATCAATGGTATCTTCACTTCAAAATAATCGCCTCCATTGTTAATGACAGGCTTACTGCCACTAAGCAGCAAATAACGCTGGGTAATGTTCTTTAACCCCAACTGTGCACCCGGTTCTTGTATCCGTTTGGGCTTCTTATTGTTTTTAACAACAAGCCATTTATTATCTGCAATGTAAATATCGATAATCAAAGGCGAATCAATGGTAAACTGATTATGTTTAGTGGCATTTTCAATCAATAACTGTAAGGTCAGAGGTGCAATATCACCCTGCAATTCTTCTACAGCAGGAGATATATTGATCCGGATAGCCTGCCCGTACCTGATCTGATGCAGAAAGAGCATGTTCCTGATAAAGTCGAGCTCCACCGCTATGGATACGGTGTTCTGATTACGGTTAGCCAGCATGTACCGGTAAATGGACGCCAGCTTCACAACATAGTTAACGGATAAGGATGGATTCTCTTCTATCAGGGACGTCAGCGCACTCAGATTGTTGAACAGGAAATGGGGGTCCAGTTGCAGTTTCAATGCATCCAGTTGCGCCTGTACGGCCAGTTCATTTAGTTTAAATGCCTCCAGGCGGGCGTTGTTCAATCTGTTAATAAGATGCTCTGCCGCAAAGATGGAAGTGATGATCAGGCAATAGATCATCCCCGTGATGGAAGATTGCCGGTACAACAGCTGGTTAAAAGCGAACTTCTCAGGGAAAGGAATATGAAAAAAGAGGTAAAGCACTAACAGGATGATCCCCATATGGAATATCAGTTGTACAATGAAGCGAGTTCTCATACTCCGTTCCCAGGGTAACCTGCGGTGAAAGAAATAGGTCAGCCATATGCCGGTTTCTATCACCAGCAGGGGAAACAACCAGGACAATAATGTATTAACGATGAAATCAAATACAGTGAACTGCTTCCAGGCGTTGAAGGTACGCTCGTAGGGGTTGATCAGGAAGAAGATGAGATTGGAAAGTAAGCAAAAGATAGGATAGCCATAAAGTCGCAAGAATTTATAGTTGGATGTAGTCATGATAAGTGAGACTTTTTACCGGGCTACACTATCCTATTTTAATATGTTTAATTGTATGACACGCGGTGAACTGGTCTTGTCAGCAACTGCCATATTAAGTATAGTATGCCTAATGATAAAACAGATAAAACGATTTTAATAATATTCAGCAATTTACCTATTTTATACAGCTGTGACGCGTAATGAAGGGTATTAGTCATGATCGTTTCCGTTATTTGACAGCAATTTGTCCCAAATACCAGATATTTCACGGCCAATCTGACTGAACTGACAAAAATCCCCACTGAACTGAAAATATTGCCTACCGAAGTGAATAGCCGGCAATCCGGATAGATTAATCCTCTATATAACTGGCATTCTTCCTATATCCTACAGGCAGTCTACGCCGGCATTACGCCGTTATTTCCATATCGATCGATATAGGAATATGCCTGTAACAACGGCGTATAGTGCCTGTAGGATATAGGATGAATGCTGATCAGGTACTGTCCCTGGCTAACCTTCAAGTTATAGAGAAGGTCTTCAAAAAGAACTATCAAATTGATTATCAACACAAAACCTATCCAGGCAGGGCGAAGGCCACATAAGCGTCTCCCGATTTACTGCCCACTTTTCCACCCCCGCAGGCAATAACTACATACTGTTTGCCTTTCAGGGTATATACAGCTGGGGTGGCATACCCGGCAGCGGGCAGTGAGGCCTCCCACAACTGGCGACCGGTCTTTTTGTTAAAAGCCCTGATCTTTTCATCTTGTGTAGAGGCCACGAATATCAGCCCGCCTTTGGTCACAACAGGACCTCCATATACCTGTGTACCTGTAGGGGGTATTCCTGCCTTTTTAAGGGCCTCAAATTCACCTAAAGGAACTTTCCAGAGTAGTTTACCACTGTTCAGGTCTACCGCATTTAAAGTACCCCAGGGTGGCTTTATACCGGGGTAGCCATCTTTATCCAGGAAACGGATGTACCCGGTCATGGTATAAGGCACTTCGTCCAGGATGCTTTTCTTTCCGGAGGTATTGGCAACCACCGTGGCTCCAGGCTCTTTGTTAAAAGCGTCCTTGTGCAGGAGGAAGTCTATCAGCTGCTCCCGCTCATTGTCCGGGATCTGTTTAAAGGAAGGCATCATATTCCTGCCGCCTGCTATTATTTTCCCGATCTGATCCGCCTTATACTTCTTACCAATATTCACGAGGGATGGATAGGAAGTGCCGTTTCCTTTTAACTCAGGTCCGTGGCAACTGATGCAGTATTTGTTGTAGGTACTGTGTCCTGCCGTCCCTTTATCTTCCCGTGGTACATCTATCATGGTCAGTGCCCAGGGCAGTTCCGTACTATTTACATACAGGATCTCCGTTTCAGGATCTACAGCAGCACCTCCCCATTCGCCACCACCATCAAAGCCGGGAAAGATCCAGCTGCCTTCTTTAGAGGGTGGTGTAAACATTTTGGCGTGTTTCACCTTGCGGAACTTCTCCAGCATTTCCTGGTGAGCTTCCGGGCTTATGTCTGTGAGGTCATTTTCACCGAACTGCTGCCGGGCAAAAGGCTCCGGCAATGTGGGTATAGGCTGGGTAGGCCAGGGTGTTTCTCCAGGCAATGCCTCCTGCGGAACAGGCTTTTCTTCTATCGGGAAAACCGGCTTACCGTTCGTTCTGTCAAACAGGAATACATAGCCATGTTTAGTGATCTGTGCCACAGCGTCAATTGTCTTTCCATCCTTATGCAGGGTAACCAGGTTTGGATTAGCCGCCAGGTCGCGATCCCAGAGATCGTGATGCACTACCTGGTAGTGCCATAGATACTTTCCGGTGGCCGCATCCAGGGCTATCAGCGAATTGGCGAACAGATTTGACCCTTTACGGATGCCTCCGTAAAAGTCGCTGCCTACGCTTCCCGTAGGTACGTATACAATACCTCTTCGCTCATCCAGCGACATACCCGCCCAACTGTTTGCACCCCCCAGTTTCTTCCAGGCGTCTTTATCAGGCCAGGTGTCATAGCCAACTTCCCCCGGATGAGGAATGGTGTGAAAGATCCAGCGGCGTGCTCCTGTGCGCACATCAAAGGCGCGGATATGCCCGGGAGCTGCATCCGCAGATTCAGCTACCCTGATGCCAATGATCAGCAGGTCTTTGTAAATAATGCCGGGCGTATTGCCAGATACATAGGGATCGCTGTTAGTGTCCCTGTCAAGGTCCTTTGCCAGATCGATATATCCTCCCTTTCCGAAGGTCCTGACAGGTTTTCCGTCTGCTGCGTTAATAGCATAGGTACGATTGCCTGCATTATAGAAAATGCGCTTATCCTTTCCATCTTCACTTTGCCAGTACACGACGCCCCGGCTTACCTTCATCAGGGCAGCAGGATCGTTCTTAGCAGCCGTATCTTCCGATACCGGGTCAAATAACCAATGTTGCTGACCGGTGGCTGCGTCCAGGGCGAAGAGTTTCAAACGGGGAGAAAGACCGTAAAGAATACCGTCCACCATAACAGGGTTACACTGGTTCTGTGAACGGCCGGCAGTGTCCTTATCGCTTGTAGTATATGTCCAGGCAACCTGGAGGCCAGCTACATTACCGGGATCGATCTGTGTATTGGCGGAATAACGGCTACCATCTTTGGTGCCGGCATAGGTCATCCAGCCGTTGTAATCATTTTCAGAAGTGCTAACAGGGTTCTTACAGGAACTAAATACCAGTATAGCAAACAGCAATACCGGCCAGGCGACATTCGTCATAGGCTAACTATTTTATCTAGCCAATATAATAAAATAGGATGGCCGTTTTTATACCCGCCGATGACTAAGTAGTTCGCTTTTTTACAATTTTGGCCTTGTATAGTGTGTTTTCTTTGTATTAGTTTTCACGCCATTCTAAGCCTGGGAGACAATAGGCTTCATTGCCATTGTCTCCTTTTTTATACCGGATAAGGTCCGTCTTCAAAAGTCTCAATATGATAGCCTTTGGCGCCGACCATCTTTGCCAGCGGGCTCTGTACATCTTCTCCCGCTTTCAGGCGCTCAATAACATGCCGGAAATCATATACAGGTTCCCAACCCAGTTCCTTCCTGGCTTTTTCATTCACATACACCCTGTCTATGCCATGGAACATCTTCCAGCCACGACGCTCATATTCCTGTATATAACCTGGAATCAGGCCCTGTACTACCCATACGGCATTCGTCCGCAGATAGGTGGCATGCCCCCGAACAAAAGGCGTAGTGGCACTGATGATGTATTTACTGAAACCAATTGCCTTCGCACGTTTTGCTGCCAGGATATGTGCATTGACCGCATCTTCTAGTTCCACCCGGCGGAACAGGAACTCATTTGCTTTCAGATTATCATCTGCATAGGCATTCCTTACAGAACGGTTGTCATCCTCTTCAGGAAAGAAGCGGGAAGTGCGCAGTACGATACAACTTAATCCATGGTTCCTGTAAAACAACTGACACAGATCTTCCGCGGCAGCTTTTGTAACACCATAGATATTCTTCGGCACAGGTGTCACATCTTCCGTGATCCATGCAGCAGGCGAGCCGGCAGCTGGTTCCAGTGCATCGCCGAAAACACTGGTGGTACTTGTGAATATAAATGCCTCAATACCCGCTGCAACAGATTCCTGCAACAGGTTCAGGGTACCAGTGATGTTGGTATCAATAAACTCCTGCATGCTATGTGTAGCGACATGCGGCTTGTGTAAAGTGGCGGTATGAAAGACGATCTTCACACCATCAAGACAACTTTTCACAAAATCCCTGTCTGTGATGGAACCTACATGTGTTGTAAATGGAGAAACAAGCATATCAACACCTATCACTTCATAACGCTGGGCTTTTAGCGTACGGGCTAATCCTTCACCAAGATGTCCGGCGCTTCCGGTAACTAAAACTTTCATATGTTAGTATTATCTTAAGGTTGAGACCAAAATTAACGGGAGTTAATTCAAATTTCGGGACATTTGTCCTATTTACAGGTATGATCAAAACAAATCTGCAGCTGAGGAATTTAATGGAGGAACTGACCAGCAATGACAGCACCAGCAGTGCCATCACCTTGCGGGACCTTCAGCCCAGACAGCGGCTAATAGCACAGGGCCAGACGCTACAGAGTGTGTATATCATCAGGTCCGGTGTAACAAAGTGCCTCATTACAGAAAATAATGAGAAAGATTACATCCTTGATTTCCTGGGAGAGGGTGAGTTGGTCGGAGAAGTTGAAGCCATCAGGCATACCAAAGCAACATGTACGATAGAAGCTATTACACCAGTGACTGTCTATGTCATCAGCGGTATACAGTTTCATCACTTTTTTAAAACGTTGCCCGCCTTCAGCGCCGTTGTGCTGGAACTGATGGCTACCCGGCTGGCCCGGATATCCGAGAAAGCCGCCAGGCAACAGTTATATACATTATCAGAAATACTACCGCAGCTTCTGGCAACCCTTGAATCACAACAGATCACTTTCACTAAACAGGACCTTTCAGAATACCTCGGCATTTCCGTCAGAAGTCTCAACAGATTATTAAAAGAAGACGGTAATACTACTTTGTAAGTTTTGCCAGGAACTTCTTTGTTTCTTCCTTATAAATAGTGATCAGGTGTGTACGGATGGAATCCGGTGTTGGGCTGGCCTGTCCATTGGTCAGCATTGTGATGTTCTTCGATGGCAATGCCGGCATATGGCAATCTATACAATTCTCTGAAAGTGTGGCTGCCGGCAGCGAGGTCATTTTACAAAAGTTATGGCTTTCCGTTTTATGACAGCTCATACAACGTCTGGAAAAAGCGGTAAGCTGGTCCCTCTCATTGTTATGCGGACTATGACAGGATGAACAGTTCATGACATTCGCACTCTTTATAAAACACTTACTGGCTGTAAATAACTGGAACTGCTTTCCATGTACGTCAATTTCCGTTGCTTTCTCAGGACGGGTAAAGTCAGGAAAGAAATAATCAGATAAAGCATCTCCCGGTTTAAATTGAAAAGCCGGTCTTTGCGGTGTACCTAATCCCGAATGGCAAAGCGCGCACATATCCAGTTTCTGCTGGTTTTTAAGTCCGCCGATCTTCGTGATATGCATTCCGTTCTTTTCCTGCGGATGGTCCTGGTGGAATGCAACATGTTCCGCCGCCGGTCCATGACACCTCTCACAATCAATACCATATACCAACTGGTTCTTCTCGAATTCCTCAGATAGTCTCGTCCCTTCAATACCTACACTTTTAGTACCTACGGCAGAACTATGGCAACCAAAGCAGGTACTGGGTATCATCCTGTCATATTTCGGATAGGACGGCGGGAAACCCGGGCTATTAGCCCAGCAATGTGCAGATATAAAATAGGACAGGGGCAGCTGGAAATACTTCCCATCCCGCCAGGATAGAAATGTCTGCGCTTTCCTCCCGGACCCGATAGCAATATCAAAACGATGTATCTGCTGCAGGGCGCTGTCAGTATAAGCCGCCTGATAAAGGCCGCTATCCCGCGCTTCCATTATTACCTTAGTTCCGTTGCTGTAAGAGAAAATATTATCAGGGCCGGCAAAGCTCCCCCTGACCGTTGATTGCGATGCCAGGCTGGAAGTATTATAGTGTCCGGTTGCAACATAGTTATCGTAGATGCTCTTATGACAACTAACACAGGCGGCCGAACCCGCAAATTGTGCCCCCCTGAGATCTTCCTTCCGCTTACTGATACATTGGGAAAAGATGATGATACAGGAAACGATCAGCAGAGACACAGATAGCAGGCGTTTGTTCATAACGTTGGAATAAAGTACCTAAGATATATATTTATAGTATGAAACAAAAGATAGCCCATATTGCGCTCATCGTTGACAACTACGACGATGCTATCCGTTTCTACACGGATAAACTCCAATTCACGCTCGTAGAAGATACGCCCCTGGGCGAGGGGAAAAGATGGGTATTGGTAGCGCCTCCGGGCTCCACGGAAACCCGTCTTTTACTGGCACAGGCCACAGACGAAGAGCAGAAAAGCAGGGTAGGTAACCAAACGGGAGGCAGGGTTTTCCTGTTCCTTTATACGGATAACTTTGAGCGGGACTTTCAAAACCTGCTGGATAAAGAGGTCATTATTGTAAGGCAGCCGGTTCAGCAACCTTACGGAACAGTAGCTGTTTTTAAAGATCTGTACGGCAATATGTGGGACCTGATACAACCTGCATAACCGTTATATTATTTTGTTAAAAGCTATCAGCAGAAAGTTTTGCCATTATGATAACTATCGTAAAACAGATTCATACAGGCCCCTTATCTTAAAGTGCTGAAAGCGAAAAACGCAGACATGAAATATACGCAGACAGCTATACTGAATGTCTCGACGTAGCCGCATTGAGTAGTCATTAGCGGTACCGTCCCTGTAAATTCCACAAATACTTATTCACATCATCCAACATGATGAATATCAATATACAATGATATGTTTTTGCACTATAATTTATCATCATTTCCGCGAAACTTTTTTGCAATTCAGAAAATTGTTATAACCTTTGTGTGGTAATCAATTTACAATGGACACTGATCCCTTTATATGTGCTGACTGGCACTTTTTACACTTCACCATTCTTAACACTTCTCCCCCCGGAATTTAGTTATACGAACGACGGAAAGTTTTAACAGGCTTCCTGTCAGCAAATGCTTTTTATTACAGCTACAACTGTAAACGCAACGCTATGCACTTTTGTACGGGTCCGTACAATTATTCGCGCATACGCATATGTGCGCATACTTAGCATCCTATTTTATATATCACTATAAACCACAGCACAATTATGCAATCATCTGAAGTAATCAGGTGGCTGATCATTATCGGCCTACCCGTACTATGCCTTGTACTTTACAAGTTTATTCTTCGTGTCTTCTTCGGTCTTGTTATTGTACCGGAAGACAAAATTGGTCTTGTTACCAAGAAATTCGTCCTGGTTGGTAAACAGGAACTGCCGGAAGGCCGTATCATCGCCACTGATGGCGAAGCGGGTTTCCAGGCGCAGACACTTGCTCCCGGTGTTTATTTCGGGAAATGGTTCTGGCAGTATGAAGTGACCTTCCAGTCCTTCACCATCATCCCTACCGGTAAGATCGGTCTCGTTCTGGCAAAAGACGGTACCGAGCTGAAAGCAGGTACTATTATGGCCCGTCGTGTAGATTGCGATGCGTATCAGAACGCTGAAGCATTTCTCAGGAACGGCGGCCAGAAAGGACGCCAAACCGCTATCATGACGCCTGGTTCTTATCGTGTCAATACCTTCCTCTTTGAGATAGAGATCACTGATATGACCAGCGTACCTGATAATGCCGTAGGTATCGTTACCACACTGGAAGGTCAGGCTATTGAAACCGGCCAAATCGCGGGTAAGATCATTCAGAACCACAATAACTTCCAGGATGCTGACGCATTCCTTAACAGCGGCGGTTATAAAGGTTTGCAGGAACAAGTGATCCTGTCAGGTTCGTACTTCCTGAACCCGTGGTTCGTTAAGGTGGAAATGCGCCAGATGACCGAGATCCCTATCAGCCATGTGGGTGTTGTGATCTCCTACGTAGGTAACGATGGAGTAGATGTGAGCGGTGCAGAATTTAAACACGGTAACATCGTATCCAAACACCAAAAAGGTGTGTGGGCAGAACCACTGGGACCTGGTAAGTATCCGATCAACCCGTACATCATGAAAGTGGAGTATGTGCCAACTACTAACCTGGTACTAAACTGGGCATCTGCACGGAGTGAAACTCACCAGCTGGACAAAAACCTGTCTACAATTACAGTGCGTAGTAAGGACGGTTTTACATTCAACCTGGACGTAGCGCAGATCATTCATATCCCGTCTACCGAAGCGCCTAAGGTGATTGCCCGTTTCGGTAACATGGGCAACCTGGTTACACAGGTACTGGAACCTACCATCGGTAACTATTTCCGTAACTCCGCACAAGATGCAGAAGTGATCGACTTCCTGAAGAGCCGTAAGGAAAGACAGGAGTCTGCCAAGTTGCATATCGGCCGGGTACTGGAACAATACAACGTATTCGGTGTGGATACCCTGATAGGTGACATCGTACCGCCTGAAAGCCTGATGAAAACACTGACAGACCGTAAGATAGCGGAAGAACAGAAAGTGACTTACGATACGCAGATGCGTGCACAGGAAACAAGACAGGCCCTGGAAAAAGAAACCGCGATCGCTGAGATCCAGAAAGAGATCGTAAAGGCAGACCAGGGTGTACTCATCGCCGAAAGGATCGCGGACGCTGCGGTTAAGAAAGCTACTGGTGACGCGAACAGTGTGCGTCTGCAAGCCAACGCGGAAGCTGACAGAATGAAGCTAATGGCGAGCGGTGAAGCGGAGAAAGTACGTGTACTGGCGAAAGCGGAAGCTGAAAGAACTGAACTGATCGCAAAAGCCGATGCTGAAAAGATCTCTCTTACCGGTAATGCGGAAGCGGAAAAGATCCTTGCTATTGGTAAGTCCAGCGCGGAATCTTACAAACTGGCGGTAGAAGCGATGGGTGGTAACAACTTTACCCAATTGAAAGTGATGGAGTCCATCGGTGCACAGCAGGTGAAGATCATGCCTGACATCCTTATCAGCGGTGGAGACAGTACCAATGGCCCTATCGGCGGTTTGCTGGGACTGAAATTGCTGGAGCAGCTGGGCAACAAACAGGAAATACCTAAAGTAGAAAATCAATAACCCTTTCATCCATTTCTACATATAACGAAGGGCTGTCCGTTCAGGGCGGCCCTTTCTCGTTTTGACAAGGACATTCTTTCTCGGATCAAATTGAAAACCTGGGGGCCAGGCATAAATTTCAGAACGTCTAAACAAGAAAAATGCTATATACCTTGCCCTGCATCCATGATCCGAATGCTGGCAATTCGGAAAATCACCCCCCGCATAAAATAAACCACACTATACAGGTATCGTTAATCCTTCCGCTACGTCCTGATAGGCTATCTGTCGGCTTTAGATAACGCTTATATCGGCTTGCCAAAATGGCACCAAAAGGACACTAAAAGGGCATTTATATATCAAATCGATATTGAAGTGACCTTTAAGTATCCTTTTGGAGCCATTTTAATATAGTTATATGTGCCTTAGAGAAGCAAGACGAGAAGCTTGTAATTGTATAACCTCAAAAACCTTTTATGGCCATTGTTAAAGACAATATCCTCATGCAGCTGACTTATAGTGTTACTCCTTCATTTTTAATGTTTTATCATACATATCCCCCAGGTTTTCAACTTGATCCTCTTTCGCCGCAAGTCATGCGGTGAATATCACTGTTATTCACCGCATAATGTGCGGCGAATAAGCCTTCTAATCACCGCAGACCATACCGTTCAAAATTCTTGTAAAATTCCTCCCCTTACTTGCTTATTTTTACTGAGAGACGTTAATAAACGGATGATTGTCAATTACCTTAACATAATAGAATCTTATCAACAGGTCCAATGAGAACGAAAAAAAACGCCTTTAACCCGAGTTATCTGATGCTTTTCATAGCAGTACTCGGGTTAGGCTCACAAGCCCTGGGGCAGGTCAAAAAAGGAAGTACTACCGCTATTGTTTACAAAAACCCATCAGCACCGGTCGACGCCAGGGTAAAAGACCTGCTGAAGAGAATGACGCTGGAAGAAAAAGTAGGGCAATTATGTACCCTGCTGGGATGGGATATGTATGAAAAGAATGGTGATTCTGTAGGCGTTAGCGAAGCCTTTAAGACCGTGATCGCCAAACGGTACATTGGTAGCTTCTGGGCTACTCTAAGAGCCGATCCGTGGACTAAAAAGACACTGAAGACCGGTTTGACGCCAAAGCTGTCTGCAAAGGCGACCAATGCCCTGCAGAAATATATGATGGAAAATACCCGCCTGGGTATTCCGTTATTGCTGGCCGAAGAATGTCCCCACGGACATATGGCTATCGGCACTACTGTCTTCTCTACGTCCATCGGTCAGGCCAGCACCTGGAACCCGGCGCTGATACAGGAAATGGCAGCTGCGATCGCGAAAGAAGCACGTTTACAGGGCGCACACATTGGCTATGGTCCGGTACTAGACCTCGTGCGTGAGCCACGTTGGTCCAGGCTGGAGGAAACCTATGGAGAAGATCCTTACCTCATCAGCCAGATGGGCATCTCTATGGTAAAAGGCTTTCAGGGCAGCAACATCAATACCGGCGCTAATGTGATCTCCACACTGAAACACTTTACTGCTTATGGTTCTCCTGAAGGTGGACATAATGGTGGTATTGCATTGACTGGTCTGCGCGATCTGTATTCATCTTATCTCCCGCCTTTCCAGGCCGCCATCAAAGCGGGCGCATTATCGATCATGGCGTCTTACAATTCCATTGACGGTGTGCCATGCAGCTCCAACAGCTTCCTGTTGAAAGACGTGCTGGTAAAACAATGGGGCTTCAGAGGCTTCACAGTTTCTGACCTGGGTGGCATTCCAGGCGTACGTTCCAATCACCATGTAGCTGCTACAATAGAAGAAGCGGCGGCACTGTCCATAAATGCGGGGCTGGATGCGGATCTTGGTGGTGAAGCCTATGGTGATGCATTGATCAAAGCTATTAATAATAAGCGTGTAACAATGGCTACCGTCGATACGGCCGTGGCACATGTACTCAGACTGAAATTTGCGATGGGCTTGTTCGAGCATCCTTATGTAGATGCAGCAATAGCAGAAAAGTCAGTAGGTAACGATGCTAACAAAGCGTTATCAAAACGTGTAGCTGCTGAGTCCATCGTACTGATGAAGAATGAAAACGGATTACTCCCTTTGAATAAGACCATTAAGAACCTGGCAGTGATCGGCCCCAATGCTAATAATATCTACAATCAGCTGGGTGACTATACCGCTCCTCAGCCGGATGAAAAGATAGTGACCGTACTGGAAGGTATCAAGGCAAAAGTATCTGCCGATACAAAGGTGACTTATGTTAAAGGATGTGCTATCCGCGATACTGCTCATGCTACGATCAACGAAGCAGTTGCTGCTGCACAACAGGCAGATGCAGTTGTAATAGTATTGGGTGGTTCCAGTGCGCGTGACTTCGAAACCTCTTATCAGAGCACTGGTGCTGCTGAAGTTAAATCAGGAGAAGTAGCAGTCAGCGATATGGAAAGCGGGGAAGGATATGACAGGGTAAGTCTTGACCTTATGGGTTTACAATCCCGTTTACTTGAGCGCATCGTTGCTACCGGCAAACCGGTTGTACTGGTACTGATCGAAGGCCGTCCGCTTAATATCAACTGGGCTGCACAACATGTACCTGCTATTGTGAATGCCTGGTATCCCGGTCAGGAAGGTGGTAACGCTGTCGCTGATGTACTCTTCGGAGACTATAACCCTGCCGGACGTTTACCTGTTTCCATCCCTAAGTCTGTAGGACAATTGCCTGTGTATTACAACTATAAAAATGCATCAAGGCATGACTATGTTGAAATGGATGCGAAACCTTTATACAGCTTCGGTTATGGCTTAAGCTATTCCACTTTCGATTATCAAAACCTGAAAACGAATGTACAGGCTTCAGGAAATAACCTGAAAGTAGCTGTTACTTTCACATTAAAAAATACCAGCAAAATAGCAGGTGATGAAGTGGCACAGTTATACATCCGTGATGATGCAAGTTCTGTTGTTACAGCCGTAAAACAATTGAAGAAATTCAAACGTGTACATCTGAAGGCAGGCGAACAGCAGGATATCACTTTTGAACTGTTACCTGAAGATCTGAGATTACTGAATATGGATATGAAATGGGTAGTAGAACCCGGTTCATTTTCTGTAATGGTTGGCGCGTCTTCTGAAGATATCCGCTTAAAAGGCAGCTTCGAAGTGAAGCAACAGGTGTTGTGTAAGTATTAATCAGCCTTACAGGCAAAATAAAAGAGCCATCTCATAAACGGGATGGCTCTTTCTATTTAATCTTTTATGAGCTCATAGTTATATTCAATGGTAATACCTGCTTCTCAGGAATACCAATTATAAAAGTAGCGCCATTGTCAAGCTCACTTGTCGCGGTAATAAATCCATTGTGCTGTTCCATGATCTTCTTACAGATAGACAGCCCTATGCCAGTGCCTTCTATCTCATGGTAACTATGCAATCTCTTGAACACAACGAAGATATCCTCTACATACTGGCTTTCAAAACCAATACCGTTATCTGTTACAAAGATCTTATAGTAAATACCGTGATCGCTGTCCCGCACATAATGATGATCTGGTGTAGACACGACCTCTGCATAAATATGTACCTCTGGCGCAACACCCTTCTTCCGGAACTTCAATGCATTGCTGATAAGATTATAGAACACTTGCCGCATCAGGGTAGGGATCACCTGTAAGGAAGGTAAGGTATCGATCTTAATCCTGGCTTTGGTTTGCTGGATCTTGATCTCCAGTTCTGTTAACGCCTCTTTTACCAGGTCGTTAAGGTCACATAAGGAAAAATCCCCTCCCTGTATAGAATGGCGGGAGAAGCGCAATAAGTCACTGACCAGTTGCTGCATACGAATAGTGGCATTTGTGATCTTCTGCACATATCTGTCAACTTCAACCTCACCACTTTTCTTTTGCAGGATCATATCACTGAACACCCTGATCTTACGTAAAGGTTCCTGCAAGTCATGAGAAGCGATATAGGCAAAGCGGTCCAGTTCTTCATTCACCGCTTTCAGATGAATGTTATTCTGCAACAACTGCCTGTTCAACTCGCGCACTTTTAGTTCAGATGCTTCCTTCTCTTCAATTTCCCTTTGCAGGGATGCATTTGCCAGCAGCAGTTTTTGTTCCTGTGCAATGAGCGACTGTGTTTTACGATATAACTCTACGAACAATCCCACCTTCACACGTAACAGTTCAGGATTCACAGGCTTGTAGATAAAGTCAACAGCACCTACTTTATATCCCTTAAAAATAGCTTCCTCTTCATGGCTGTGAGCAGTAATGAAGATGATCGGTATATCTTTCAGCTTCTCCCTTTGATAAATAAGCGCTGCTGTTTCAAAACCGTTCATATCAGGCATCTGCACGTCCATCAGTATTAATGAGAAATCAAACTCCTTCAGCAGGATCTTCAATGCGGCCCTGCCTGAACTGGCTTTAACAATTGTATAGCTTTCCCTTTCGAGGATAGATTCTATAGACAATAAATTATCCTGCCGGTCGTCTACTACTAATATTTTAATCAAATCCTGTTCCTGCAAAATTGTTTGATTTTTCAAATGAATACTTCAAAATTACCTATACAGCCAAACACGCATCAGCGACAACAATTGATCTATTTTTAACGGTTTTGTAATATAATCGGATGCTCCTGCCTCAAGGCATTTCTCCCTGTCGCCCTTCATTGCTTTTGCTGTTACAGCAATGATCGGCAAGGCGCTGTTCTTATGCTCTCTCCTGATCTTTTGCATCGTTTCATATCCGTCCATTTCAGGCATCATAATATCCATTAACACAATATCGATATCACCATTTTCACTTAGAATGTTCATTGCCTCTTTACCACTTTCTGCGGTGATAGTATTGATATGGAACCTTTCAAATGCAGTGGTCAGGGCAAACAGGTTACGTACGTCATCATCTACTACCAGCACATTTTTATGGATCAGTACATCTTTCTGAGAACGAAGGTCTTCTATCAGCTTCTTCTTTTCCGGTAACAGGGACTGGTGATTAATATGTAATTGCATCACCGTTTCTTCAAGTAACAGGTCAAGAGAATTAACGCCTTTGAGCAGTATTTTATTGGCATACTGTTTCAGCTTGGATTTCTCACTGTTGGAAAAGTCTTTGGCTGAATATACGATCACCGGTGTTGCATTATACCTGTTCACCGTGTTCATATTAGCAACGAACTCCGCCCCGTCAATATCCGGCAGCATATAGTCGGCAATAATACAATCGTAAATTGTATTATTCACCCGATCTATCGCAGCCTTTCCATTTTCCACAAAATCCATTTCGATCAGTTCCCCGTTATCCAGGATCCTGGCTATCTGAGAAGCATCCGGCTCATTATCTTCCACGACGAGCACCTTCTTCGTTTTCCTGCTGTCGTGTTCAATGATGTTGGCAAACAACACATTCAGCGCTTCCGCCTTCAGTGGCTTGAGGCTAAAGCTCCTCGCGCCACGGTGCATTGCCAGTAAACGGTTTTCTTCTCCTGAGATCAGGTGAATAGGAATATGCCTTAGATTAATATCATTCTTGAAAAGGTCCAATACTCTCCATCCACTTGCGTCCGGCAGTTTCACGTCAAGCGTTACCGCGATCGGATTGTATTTGTTCGTCAGGTCGAATACATCTCCGAAACTGGTAGCCACAACTACCTTTAGTCCCATCTCATGTGCCTTTTCCAGCATTATCTTGGCAAACCTGACATCATCTTCCACGATCAGCACTACCTTATCCGTATCGACAATATGTGTCCGGTCGTCGCCTATTTCATTGATGATCTCATTCAGTCCATCAAGATCTTTTGTTTCCGGAACTTTTATTGTCGGTAGAGGCTGTACGAGCGCAGCTTCATAATCGTCCGGCAACTGGTATTGTCCTACTGTCAGGCTGCTTTGTTTCTCTCTTCTGATAGCAGAAGGATTATACTGCAATGGCAGGAACAACGTAAAGGTACTGCCCCGGCCAGCTTCGCTTTCCAGTTCGATAGAACCTCCGAGCAGGTCGGCCAGACCACGGCTGATAGACAGTCCGAGGCCGGTACCTCCGTATTTGCGGCTGGTAGAACCTTCTGCCTGCTGGAAAGCCTCGAAGATGATGTTCTGTTTATCTTTCGAAATACCGATACCCGTATCCCTGATCTCGAAGGCCACCACTCTGTCTGCACTATCAAGGCTTCCATTGAGCAGGCGCCAGTTCCGTTTCGCTTCATAGATCCGGAGTTTAACTTCTCCTTTTTCTGTGAACTTAAACGCATTGGAAAGGAGGTTCTTCAGGATCTGGTTCAAACGTTGTACGTCCGTTTCCAGCGACTGTGGCAACTGATCATCCATTTCAATACGGAAGCGCAGGTTCTTGCTTTCGGATACGTGCTTGAAGGTAGTTTCCACGAAAGATACCACTTCATTAAAGCGCACTTTGATAAAGTCTGTAGAAATATATCCAGACTCGATCTTCGACAGGTCAAGAATATCGTTGATCAGTTGTATCAGGTCATCTCCGCAGCTGTGGATCGTTTTCGCATAACGCACCTGTTTTTCATTCAGGTTACCGTCATGGTTCTCATATAACTGCTGTGCAAGGATCAATAAGGAGTTCAACGGGGTACGCAACTCGTGCGACATGTTGGCAAGGAACTCCGATTTGTATTTCGAAGTAAGCTGGAGCTGTTCTGCTTTCTCTTCCAGCGATTTCCTTGCTTCTTCCACCTCCTTGTTCTTTTCTTCCACTTCCTCTTTCTGTTTTACCAGCAGGTGGGCCTTGTCCTGTAATTCTTCGTTGGTACGTCTTAATTCATCTGCCAGCGATTGTGACTGTTCCAGCAGGTCTTCCGTTCTGGAGTTCGCCTCGATGGTGTTCAACACGATACCGATACTTTCTGTCAACTGACTGAGGAAGTCCAGGTGCGTCTGGCTGAACATATCGAAGGACGCCAGTTCTATCACCGCTTTGATCTGCGATTCGAACAGTACCGGCAGTACGATCAGGTTCACCGGTGTAGCTTCACCCAGACCGGAGCTGATCTTAATATAATTTGAAGGCACATTGGTAAGCAGGATACGTTCTTTCTCCACGGCACATTGCCCTACAAGGCCCTGTCCGAGTGCAAATTCGCGCGAAACGCTCACCTCATTGCCATAAGCATATGCTGCGAATAATTTCAGTTTTGGGTTCAAAAGGTTTTCTTCCTGTTCCAGGATGTAGAACATCCCTTTCTGTGCGTTCACCACCTGCGCCAGCTCTGAGAGGATCCGGCGGGTCACCGTATTCAGGTCCTTTTGTCCCTGGAGCATCTGCGTGAACTTAGCCAGGTTGGATTTCAGCCAGTCCTGTTCCTGGTTACGCAATGTCGTCTGTTTCAGGTTGGCGATCATCTGGTTGATGGTGTCTTTCAGTTCTTCCACCTCACCTTTCGCTTCCACGCGGATCATCTGGGTCAGATCACCTTTCGTTACCGCAGATGCTACCGCCGAGATAGCACGTACCTGTGTAGTGAGGTTTTCCGCCAGCTGGTTCACGTTCTCCGTCAGGTTCTTCCAGATACCGGAAGCACCTGGCACACTTGCCTGACCACCCAAACGACCTTCAACCCCCACCTCACGGGCCACCGTTGTTACCTGGTCGGCAAACAACGCAAGCGTATCGATCATTTCGTTGATAGTCTCTGTTAACTGGGCCACCTCACCACGGGAAACGATGGACAGCTTTTGTTTCAGGTTACCTGTAGCCACTGCGGTTACCACTTTCGCGATGCCACGCACCTGGTTGGTTAAGTTGGACGCCATCATATTCACGGAGTCGGTAAGGTCTTTCCAGGTACCACCTACACCCTGTACTTCAGCCTGTCCACCCAGCTTTCCTTCCGTACCTACTTCACGCGCCACACGCGTTACCTCGAAGGCGAAAGAGTTCAGCTGGTCCACCATTGTGTTGATAGTATTTTTCAGATCGAGGATCTCACCTTTTACGTCTATCGTTACTTTCTTGGACAAGTCGCCGGAGGCCACCGCTTTGGTCACCTCGGCAATGTTACGCACCTGCGAGGTCAGATTACCGGTCATCTGGTTTACTGAGTCCGTCAGGTCTTTCCACGTACCTGCCACACCAGGCACGAATGCCTGACCACCCAGCTTACCGTCGGTACCTACCTCACGGGCCACACGCGTTACCTCAGAGGCAAATGCACGCAGCTGGTCCACCATCGTATTCAGTGTTTCTTTCAGCTGGAGGATCTCTCCGCGTACGTCCACCGTGATCTTGCGGGACATATCACCATTAGCCACGGCAATAGCCACATCTGCGATGTTACGCACCTGGGCTGTCAGGTTGCCCGCCATCTGGTTTACTGAGTCCGTCAGGTCTTTCCACGTACCACCTACACCCGGTACGAATGCCTGGCCGCCCAGTTTGCCGTCCGTACCTACCTCACGCGCCACACGCGTTACCTCAGAGGCGAATGCACGCAGCTGTTCCACCATGGTATTGATGGTATTCTTTAATTCAAGGATCTCACCTTTTACGTCTACTTCAATTTTACGGGAGAGGTCACCATTGGCCACCGCCGTCGTTACTTCAGCAATGTTACGTACCTGCGACGTCAGATTGGACGCCATGATATTTACAGAGTCCGTCAGGTCTTTCCACAAGCCTTCCACACCCGGTACATCCGCCTGGCCGCCCAGTTTACCTTCAGAACCTACCTCACGCGCCACCCGGAATACTTCCGATCCGAAGGAGTTCAGCTGGTCCACCATCGTATTGATCGTATTCTTCAGTTCAAGGATCTCTCCTTTTACGTCCACCGTGATCTTACGAGACAGGTCTCCTTTCGCCACCGCCGTTGTTACCTCGGCGATGTTACGCACCTGCGCCGTCAGGTTAGATCCCATCTGGTTTACAGATTCCGTCAGGTCTTTCCACGTACCACCTACACCCTGTACTTTTGCCTGACCACCCAGCTTACCTTCCGTACCTACCTCCAGGGCCACACGGGTCACCTCAGAAGCGAAGGAGTTCAGCTGGTCCACCATCGTATTGATCGTCTTTTTCAGCTCCAGGATCTCACCTTCCACATTCACCGTGATCTTCTTGGAAAGGTCCCCGTTCGCTACCGCCGTTGTTACCTCGGCGATGTTACGTACCTGCGCTGTCAGGTTGGACCCCATCTGGTTTACAGAGTCCGTCAGGTCTTTCCAGGTACCACCCACACCCTGCACTTTTGCCTGGCCACCCAGCTTACCTTCCGTACCTACCTCCAGCGCCACGCGGGTCACCTCGGAGGCGAAGGAGTTCAGCTGGTCCACCATCGTATTGATCGTATTCTTCAGTTCAAGGATCTCTCCTTTTACATCCACTGTAATTTTACGCGACAGGTCACCTTTCGCCACCGCCGTTGTTACGTCGGCGATATTTCGTACCTGCGCTGTCAGGTTACCCGCCATCTGGTTTACCGAGTCCGTCAGATCTTTCCACACACCACCTACGCCTTTCACCGTAGCCTGGCCACCCAGTTTGCCTTCAGAACCCACCTCACGCGCCACACGCGTTACCTCGGCAGAGAAGGAGTTCAGCTGGTCCACCATCGTGTTCATGGTGTTTTTCAGTTCCAGGATCTCTCCGCGTACGTCCACCGTGATCTTACGTGACAGGTCACCTCGCGCCACCGCTGTGGTTACCTCCGCGATGTTTCGTACCTGCCCTGTCAGGTTGGACGCCATCTGGTTTACGGAGTCTGTCAGGTCTTTCCAGGTACCTGCCACCCCCTTTACTTCAGCCTGGCCTCCCAGCTTACCGTCTGTACCCACCTCACGCGCCACACGCGTTACCTCGGATGAGAATGAGTTCAGCTGGTCCACCATCGTATTGATCGTATCTTTCAGTTCAAGGATCTCACCCTGTACATCCACCGTAATTTTCTTGGAAAGGTCTCCTTTTGCCACAGCCGTCGTTACATCTGCGATGTTACGCACCTGCGCCGTAAGGTTACCCGCCATCTGGTTTACCGAGTCCGTCAGGTCTTTCCATACCCCCGCAACGTCCTTTACTTTCGCCTGACCACCCAGTTTACCTTCTGAGCCCACCTCACGCGCCACACGCGTTACCTCTCGGGAGAAGAGGTTCAGCTGTTTCACCATCCCGTTCACCTCAGTGGCAATACGCGCAAATTCTCCCTGTAATACGTGATCTTCTATCTGTAGCGGCATCTCCTGGGAAAGGTTACCTTTCGCCACGGAACTGATTACATGAGCTATTTCGATCGTCGGATGTACAAGGTCTGATATCAGTGTATTAATGGATACTACGGCAGTATCCCAGGAGCCTTTAGCCGTACGGGGCATCACTACCCTATGGTTTAAACGCCCCATTTTCCCGATGGTGTTACGCGCAAGGGTTAGCTCTTCTACCAGGGTTTCATTCAGGGAAATGATCTCATTGACTGTATCGCAGATCTTACCGCTTAACCCAATGCTGTCTTCCGGCATTCTAGCGGAGAAATTACCACTTCTGACCTCCGACAACACCTGAAAAAGCTGCCGTAAATCCAATTCATCAGCCAACGGTTCGTGGACCTGTTGTATTCGCTTTTTGCTTTTTGTTGTGGAAGTCTGTGGACTTTTCTCCACAGGCTTATCAGACAGAGCAGTATTATCGGGACTTTTTCTCCGCGTGTTCATGTTGAAGGCGTGTTAGCTGGTGCTATGTATATAAGTTAAAAAATTCTTTAAGTTGTGTTTGATCCGTCTTTTCCACTTCATCCCATATAGATGCTATGCATTATATGGTTTGAAGTAATTACTTTTGTTTCCATAAAAACAACTTAACAGATGCAACTTTTAGGCCATTCGAAGAGGCTGATCCTGTTGGCAGAAGATGATATCGATGACCAGGAGCTGTTGGAAAATGCGATTGAAGAAATAGATCCTAGTTGGCAACTCGTATGCATTCCTAATGGCAGAAAGTTTGTCAAATACCTTGAGAACATAGGAGAAGAGGAACTACCGGCCCTCATGATCCTGGATTACAATATTCCTGAACTAACCGGTGTAGAAGTAGTAAAAGAGTTGAATGACAAGGGACGTTTCATGGACATTCCCAAGATCATCTGGAGCACATCAGCTTCGCCTGTATTCAAAGCCAAAAGTATAGAGTTGGGGGTTAAAGATTATATCACCAAACCCAATGATCTGGCATCTTTCCTGACCACAGCCAGGTATATGCTCTCTTTTATCAAATAACGAACGACAGATAAAATTGTAGATTGCACCAGCAATGGTGAATCTTTCCTTTTACAAAGAACTATATCAGTCCCAGAACGCCGACACCAGGATCGTTATGGACGTGCTGTCAGTATACCTTTATCCGTTGGAACGGTATACCTTCATTGACGCAGTGAACCGTGTCAAAGAAATGCCGCAAGACAGGATCATTGATATCCTGGAGTTATTAAAGGAAAGAAACCTGGGGAGTTACAATCTGGCGGGCAACTATTCACTGATCCCCGAGCTCGGATTTCTCCTGTTTCCCGAAGTTATCCGCCAGCCACAATACTTACGTTTACTCGATCACGCCAAACCTTACTCTTTTTATAGTACGAGCGCGCGCCTCCAGGAGCTTCAACAATTGCTGACCGCTTATTTTACAGGAGAACGGTCCCTGCTGCTGCAACCGGTCAGAAAGATCTCTTTTGAGCTGCCCGAATATTTCCCGCACTTATGCTATCTCTTATATTATCCGGCCTATGAAGGACTGTTGCGTGTGTTTGATACAGACAGCATCATCAAAATATATGAAGCAGCAGTAAAACAGCACCTGCTGGCTATGACGTCGCTGGAAGCGCTACATACGTTCAGGCAACAGGTTGCAGCCTTTATCAGGGAGGATGCATCTTCTCTTAGCCATGCTGAAGTTGCATTACAGGAAGGTAAGATCAAAGAAGAAATCAGTGGCACAGATGCACTTTACGCGAATGCAGTTGTACAACTATATGAAGGTCAGCCGGAAAAGGCGTTAACACTGTTTGAACAAGGCATCAAACAACAGCGGCAGCTGGACAAAAAGAACAGCATTCCTGTATCCCCGCTATTTGCGTTTTTATATACCTATACGTTAACAATACTGCCGGAAGAAAAATCATACACGATCATTAACAAGATCGTGGCAGCTTATGATAAAAAACTCTTCCAGGATATTACCCCCGCCATCAGTTTACTGCACTTCCACAGTGGCAGAAAAGAACGGGCGGAACATATGCTCCAGATCTTGCTGGAAACAACCTCCAGGCAGCAGGAAAAATACCTGCTCAGTTATCTTTCACTGATATGCCTGCAGGCATTCCATCCGAAAAGTAAACTCCTTAAAACGTATGCTCCGTTCATCAAGGTAGTGCTTTACCAGGGTGTGCAGCATCATTACCGGCTGTTAACCTACGAATTGCTTTACCTTTTCCGCGAACAGGCATATCTGGGTACAGAAAAAACCTTCCGCGAGCTTGCAGCTTTCATTGGCAAAACGCCCATATTCTCCCGTATGCAGGCAGTACCTGAATGGGAAAGGTTATTAAATACCCTGATACTACAGGAGACCAATAAACCGAAAGAAAAAGCGCCTGTCATTACCCGGCTCGCTTACCTGATAGACGTTGCCGGATCAGATATTCAACCTGTGATACAAACACACCAGGGAGATACCGGCTGGAGCCGTGGCAGACCAACAGACCTGAAAAAGCTGAAGGAAGGAAGGCTGGAAAACATGACAGACCATGACTTCAGAATAGCTGCTACGATACTTAAAGAAAGCTATCATACTTACGGTACTGAGTCGTATGCTTTTGGAGAACAGGTGTGGCAGGAAATAACGGGCCACCCTTTTCTCTTTCTGCAGGATGACCCTACGGTGCCTGTAGAAGTAGTAAAAGGACAACCGGAACTGATCGTAAACGGTACAGGTAAAGGATACGTGTTCGGTACTAATATCAGCGATTACACACGTGATATACTGCTCATAAAAGAAACACCCACACGCCTAAGAGTGATCAGGCTAACGCAACAGCAGCGTTCCGTATTGCAAACATTAAGACAGATCGGTACAGTACCTGCCGAAGGAAAAGAAAAGTTATTGCAGGCACTGCGGAATATCGGTGCACATATCACAGTACACTCCAATGTTGACGATACCACGGCACTGAACATAAAACAACGCGCTGCCGATGCACGTATACGCGTACAGTTACAACCCACAGGTGAAGCGCTGAAAGCATCCTTCTTTGTAAAACCGTTCGCTGTCGATCCTCCTTATTGCCAACCAGGTGAAGGCGCCCGGCATCTGATAGGTGTCACGAACGGCGAAAGGTGTCAGGTTATCCGCGACCTTGAAGCGGAGAAAAGCAATCTGGCTAAACTCATGATCCTCATCCAGGAATCTGTGGTACAGGAAGTACTGGATGATACCATCATATTTGATGATCCGCTGGATTGTTTACAGCTGCTTGAGATCATATACCGGCATCCGGAGCTGGCTACAGCAGAATGGCCGGAAGGACAGAAGCTGAAAGTTCGTGGAGTAGCACATCAGACGCAGTTGCGGGTCACTATCCGCAGAGTGGATGGTAAATGGTTTGCCTGCAACGGCGAACTGAAAGTTGATGAAGACACCGTATTGTCTTTAAAGGAATTACTGGATGCTGTCAAAATGAACAATACGCGGTTCATTACACTCAGAAATGGCGAGTTCCTTTCGCTGACCACCAAACTACGCAGGCAATTGGATGAACTGGCCAGCATAGCACAAACAGAGCACGAAGAGATACATATCCGTCCGCTGGCGGCACATATGCTGGACGAGATACTGGAAGGTGCCGGTAATGTGGAAACTGACGAACACTGGAAAGCACTACGCGCCAGACAGGCAACAGCAGAAGAGATCCATCCGGAAGTACCCGTTACCCTGCAAACACAATTACGGCCGTACCAGGAAGAAGGTTTCCGCTGGATGGCGAGGCTTGCGAACTGGGGCGCGGGCGCCTGCCTTGCAGATGATATGGGTCTTGGTAAGACCATCCAGGCCATTACCATGTTACTATATCGTGCCAGCGAAGGACCTGCATTGGTAGTATGTCCTGCCTCCGTATTACCTAACTGGGCAAACGAACTATACAGATTTGCACCTTCTTTACAGGTAAAACAGATCAGTAACAGCAACAGATCGGCCGTATTGAAAACAGCCGGACCTTTTGATATCGTACTGATCACGTATGGCATATTGCAATCTGAAGACAAGTTGCTGGCAGGCGTACATTGGAACATGGTGGTGCTGGATGAAGCCCATACTATCAAAAACTATCAGACTAAAACTTCTAAAGCGGCTATGGCATTACAGGCAGGATTCAAATTGATCCTGACGGGTACGCCTGTACAAAACCATCTCGCCGAAATATGGAACCTCTTCAACTTTATTAATCCGGGCCTGCTTGGCAACCTGCAATATTTCAATAAACAATTTGCCACACCGGTTATTTATAATGCGGAAAGTAGTGTAACGAAACATCTCCGGAAATTGATCGGCCCTTTCATGTTACGCCGTACCAAAACAGCAGTGCTGGATGAATTGCCGGAGAAAACGGAGATCG
Source organism: Chitinophaga sp. S165 (assembly GCF_003182155.1). GTDB lineage: Bacteria > Bacteroidota > Bacteroidia > Chitinophagales > Chitinophagaceae > Chitinophaga. The sequence goes on along the minus strand of NZ_QGTG01000002.1, from coordinate 1,201,993 downwards.
TTAAAATGGTTTCACTCTCACCGGATGAAGCAGCTTTTTATGAAGCGATGCGCCTGACGGCTGTAGAGAACATCAAAAAATACAGCCGCGAAAAGAACAGCAAACAACACCTGAACACACTTACAGAGATCGGCAAACTGCGTATGGCCGCCTGTAATGCCAGGATGATAGATCCTGAGATAGACATACATTCCTCTAAACTGGCAGTATTCCTTGAAATAGTAAAAGAGCTGATAGATAATAATCATCGTGCTTTAGTATTCAGCCAGTATGTACGTCATCTTGAACTGGTAAGGCAGGCGTTGGATGAACTGTGTATTTCCTATTGTTACCTGGATGGCAGCACGCCGATACCTGCAAGAGAGAAAGTAGTACAGCAATTCCAGTCAGGAGAAGGTTCACTGTTCCTTATCAGTTTAAAAGCGGGAGGCACCGGCTTAAACCTCACTGCCGCCGATTATGTGATACATCTTGACCCATGGTGGAACCCAGCTATTGAAGAACAGGCTTCCGACAGGGCTTACCGTATCGGACAAACAAGACCTGTGACTATCTACCGGCTGGTGGCTAAACATACCATTGAAGAAAAGATCATTGCGCTTCATCATAGTAAACGGGACCTGGCGGACAGGTTACTGGAAGGCAGTGATATCAGCGGAAAATTATCTACAGAAGAATTAATTTCACTGATCGCTAAGAGCTGATAACAGCATTACAAAATTCAAGTACGATACCATGAAATTCCCATTACCTATCAAAAAGATCTTGATCAGAAGTAACTTAATACCAGTTACCAAGGGACGGGAACAGCAGGCCGTGACCATTTTCACAAGCTATTAGTAAGCATCTTACTGACATGTTCTTTTAGAAGTGACACATCGTTATTCTTTACCTGGTAGGAATTAAAAACGATTTTACCATCCTTATTTACCACAATGTAACCGGGGACAGCTTTAATATTGAATAGGTCGGTCAATTCATTGTTAAGTTCAAATTTTGAATAGGTAGAAACATTGATCCAATCTAACTGATGCTTGTTGATATGCTTCTGCCACTTCTTTACATCATCATCCAGATTGAAATATACTACCTGCAGCCCTTTTTTCTTATTCTCCTTGTAGATCGTTTTCAGTCCGGGAAGCACTTCCTGACAGGGAATGCACCACGTAGCAGAAAAGACCACAATGTAAGGAGTACCTGCAAGCTGTGTGTTGGTAAAGAGAGTACCCGTACTGGTTTTTACCGTAAATGAAGGCATCTTTTCATTCACACGTGCCCGCTCATTGCCGGCGATATCGATGGTCACTTTATGTAGCAGTTCTTTATAAAGAGGCGTTTTTTGCAAATTGTCATCCAGGAGCTTTAATGCATTGTCAAGATCATACAAAGAAACGCGCCTCCTATACAACCTATAAAGCTGTATGATGGTATAATAGTTATTTTTATAGCCTGCAAGAAGCGTCTGTTGCTTTTCCAGCTTTTCCCTGTCGCACTGGAAAGGTAGTACTATAAACTGACGGGCGCTATCTGCGTATTCACCATAGACGCGCATGTAGTAACTGCTAATACTATCCAATTGTAGCTTGATGCTGTTAGATGCTGAGTGAGGAAAAGATAAAATCGAAACCTTGTTCTTATAATAAATATAATCGGCCGGTACAGGATGAACGATCATATTGTTATTACCACTATCCAATACAAACTCCTGGGAAAAGGTCTGCTGCTCTTCGTTTTTATATGAAATACGGGCAGCCTCACTTACCTGGGCTATCTTCCCGGAAAAAGCAAAGGAATTATCCACCACTGTAGCGGAATCCTTTGTTTCATAGCGCGTATCCGAATAGTTGTCGAATACAGAAAGATATACTGTTTTACCATTGAAATAGTCAGGAACCTCACCTTTTACAGAATAGGAATGTTGGGCCAACGCAACAACGGGGGTCACGAGAAAGAAGAATAAAAGTTTCATCTGATAGCGTTTAGGACTTTGCATCGATTAACGGGATGCAGAAATACCCAATAGATTTTTAATAATTTAAGGGTCAAAAAATACATATTTTTTAGCCCACAACGTTCTTTTTTTAATTTTAATATTAAATATTTCAAAAAGAGAAGAAATAATTTCCTGATATCAAAATTTGATTATCTTTAGCGAATACTATCCTATGAAACGCCTTTTTACTTCGGCTCGAATCCCGCTACAGCGTGGCATTTGAGCCGAAGCACTGAAAAGCCGTAAAAATAATTTTACTATCCTATGAATTCCCTGCCTTTGTTTAAAAGGCCACAGAAAACCGTATAAAATCTGCACCCCAATTTACTAAATAGTACTACTTTCAGGACCAGCTGGTATCCTGTTGTGATTTTTTATTCCCCTCTGCGAATAATAAGGTAAAATATTTTGTTCATGACCTTAATTATTACCTCATATGACCCCGTCAAAAGAAGATAATGTCTTTCTATCAGTAATAGAACAGCATAAAGGGATCATCTATAAAATAGCTAATTCCTATTGCAGAAATACTGAAGACAGAAAAGACCTTATCCAGGAGATTATTTATCAGCTATGGCGATCGTTCGGCAGGTACAATGATCAGTATAAATATTCCACCTGGTTATACAGGATTGCCTTAAATGTGGCCATCTCCTTTTACCGGAAAGACAGCAAAAGAAGCGGCCGCGCATCCGAGCTCACAACAGACATTATTATTGTCGCAGAAGAAAAAGAGGACCTATCGCCACAGCTGCATCTCCTTCAGCGTTTCATCACCGAATTGCCTGAACTGGACAGAGCTATTATGATCCTCTATCTCGAAGAAAAGAGCTACAAAGAGATCGCAGATATTCTTGGACTCACTGAAACCAATATCGCAACGAAGATCAATCGCATCAAAAACAAACTGAAAGGAAAATTCTCCACTATTCATAACTAAGAAATATGGAAGACATCGCATTAAAAGAAATGTGGGCTAATTATGATAAGAAGCTGGAAAAGACCCTGGCACTGAACTACCGTCTTATCGCCGAAATACAGAGACAGAAAGCCCGCTCTGTTTTACGCCCATTGAAAACAATTAAGATCATCGGGGTTATTGCTGGCATAATATGGACACTGTTCCTGTCGGTATTGGTCACCTTTGCCATATCGGGTATGACAGCTTCCCGGCTCTTTTTTGTGGTTTCTGCATTGGGCATTATCATCACTACTGCCGCCGCCGTTGTGATATATATCAGGCAGGTTGTGCTTATTCAGCAAATCGATAATAGTGAGAATATTGTAGAAGCACAACGGAAACTGGCAGGACTGCAATCATCCACCATCAACGTTGCCCGGATATTATTCCTATCCGCTCCCTTCTACACTACTTTTTACATTAATAACGCTATGTTTGAACATGTAAATATCGGGCTGTGGGTATTACAGGTAACAATCACTACCGTATTCACTGTAACAGCTATCTGGCTGTACCGGAATATACAGATGAAGAATGCCGGTGAACGTTGGTTTAAGGTTATCTTTGGGAGTAAAGAATGGACCTCCGTTACAAAGGCTATCAATTTTCTGAAAGAGATAGAAGTCTATGAAAAAGAATAAATCATGTCAAAGAAAGTAACTTTTGATGCAGTAATAGAACAACATGGCGGCATGAATGCAGGCTATGTTGTTTTTCCATACGATGTACAGGAACTATATGGTGTAAAAGGGCAGGTGAAAGTAAAAGCGTTGATCGACGGTAAAGTAACTTACAGAGGTAGCCTTGCTAAGATGTCGATGCCCTGTCATACACTCGGTATTACCCAGGCCATCCGGAAAGAGCTGGGTAAGGAGCTTGGAGATACAATACATATAGTATTGGAACAGGACCTGGCGCCCAGGGAAGTTATATTACCAGAAGAAGTGATTGCACTCTTCTCAAAACACCCAAAAGCAAAGGCATTTTTTGACACGCTTTCTTATACGGACAGGAAAGAATATAATGTCTGGATCACTTCCGCCAAAAGGGAAGAAACCAAAAATAACAGGCTTAAGCTTCTGATAGAAAAGCTCGAAAGCGGAAAGAAGCTGACTGAGAAATAGGGAAAATCAAGGGCCAGGTATCAAATTTCAAAGCAATTTGAATTATTTTGCTGTCCATAAAATCCTCTATACCTAACCTGTAACGTCATGTATCCCTTCTGGAACAACTACTACTATTTGATACTCATTGCACAACTTGTTTGTATTGTGCACGCTATGAAAAATGGAAAGAAAGACTGGATCTATATTCTGCTTTTCCTTCCAGGTCTTGGGGCCATCGCCTATTTTATCAGGGAGATCTGGCCAACTATTAACGGCGGACAAATGACCGGCAATCTGCAACAATTGTTCGTGCCAGGTCATAATATCAAAGAGCTGGAACGCAAAGTACGGCTCTCCGATACCGTTACCAACAGACTGGCGCTGGCCAATGCCTATGCATACCGCCAACAGTATCAGCAAGCTATTGAACTGGCACAATCCTGCCTTAATGCCCATCATGCTAATGATCAGGGCATTTTACTACTGCTTGCCAGGCTACATTTTTATAACGAACAGTATTTTGAAAGCGTGTCTGTATATATCAGGCTGTCAGGCATGCGCAATTTCCGGATGACCAAACAGGAAGATGAGCTGTTGTTTGCGCGAGCGCTGGAAGGCAGTACAGATTATGTAAGAGCGGAAGAAGAATACAAAAAAGTGATCCGCGTACATCACTCACTGGAAGCCATGTACTATTATGGATTGATGCTGAAAAAGCAGCAGCGTGTGCAGGAAGCGAAAACGCAGTTCCAGGCAGTAAGAGATGAGATAGACCTGCATCCCCGGTATGTGCGCAGGTTAAATGCGGAATGGGTGAGACTATCCAAACGGGAAATGGCCACCTTATAAAAAAAGAAACTCAGGAGCCTGTTAAACAGACTCCTGAGATTTAGATATTGTGATATTATCAATTGGTGCTGATCCTGTGAACTTTCAGGTTATCGTAGTAGATATATCCGTCTGTAGATGATTGCCAGTAAGTCTGGCTACCACCACGGAAAGTATGGAATGTCAAACCTCTGATCAGACGTTTGCTGTCGTTGGTTGTCCAGCGAATATCCTGGTCAAGTACTACTACGCCGTCAATTACGTACTGTACGTGGCCATTGGTACTGCTACCGGTATTACTTTTCACATACAGATGTACGTGGTAGGTCTGACCTTTGTTCAGGCTGCCTGAGGAAGGATAGGACTTACCGAAAGTTTCTCCGTATTGACCTGACTGATCTCTGAAGTAAACGTAAGGCTGGAAGAATACCCTGCCTGCATCTGTACGGTACCACATCAGACGTGCGGAACCACCGTTACCATCCCAACCTGGATCTCCACCGGTATTACCGTCACCGATAGAGAAGCCGAAACCTAACTTTCCGCCTCTGCTCCAGTCAAACTGGCTGTGAAATCTGATATCATAATCAACTTCATAGGCAGTTCCGTCAGAGATATCAATGTTGGCAACCACACCGCCTGCACCTGATAATGCATTCTTTAATAAGGTGATACGCAGGTTACCGTTAGAGATCATCCCCCGGCTGTCCACCCAACCGGTTACATTACCGAAATCTGCTGCACCATTATTAGCAGTGTAGGTGCTGCTGTGGGCGTAATTGTCCCAGTTTACACTCCAGCTGTTCAGAATAGTGTTACCTACTGCCTGCGTTTCCAGGCTGCTGGCTGCTGCCAGGTGTTGGTCTTCCTTAACGGTTTCTTTAGTACAGGCTGATAGTAATACGATCATGGAGAGAGCAGCGCCCTTCGTAAGACTGACAATTTGATGTCTGTTCATTTTTGTTATGGTTTTTTAAGGGAAAATGAAAAAAGATATGCCTATAGATTTGTCTGTTTCGTCAATTTGCCTTTAAAACAATCGATTGCATCTACGTGGAAAAAAGGTTTTTATAGTTTTATGTTGTAGGTTTTCATAGATGTCGGGCGAGAAACAGAATAGTACTACTTAAATAAATAAAAAAATTCCGGCCCGCTGGAAGCGGACCGGAATCACTATTACGTGTTATAACATTGGTTAACGGGAAGTATTATTCACTACTATTTTTTCCTTCCGGATCACCTGCTTGTTCTCACTCACAGTAACAATATATACACCATCTGGCAGGGAGGAAATATTCAGGTTATTGGAATTTCCCTTTACCCGCTGGGACAGTCTCCTTACCCCTGCAATATTATATACATCTACTGTATACGCTTTATTACTTGCCGGTAACGCAATATTCAGGGTATTGCTGGCAGGGTTAGGCCAGATACTTAATACTGCGGATGACTTAACCGGCGCTACCGCTGTTGCATTTATAGTAAGCGGCTGTGGATAAGTGAACGGGAAGTCGATCTGTGCCTGTTTAAACTGCATTTCCAGGTCCTTTGACCAGCCGAAGGCGGTATCTGCCTGTGCCTCAAGACTAAACTGTGCCGCGCCACTCCAGAAGTGCACAAATTCGCCCAGGTTCAGGTCGCGGGTATACTCGCCATTATGCTGTGGGAAATATTGGGCCAGCAGGTCGAAATAACGGTTTAATGCGGCACTGGAATCGGCCCTGTCATAGATCGGGTAGAACCAGTTCTTGAACCAGTAGGTACCAGGTTTGGGGAAGCTTTCCTGTTTCACAACAAAGTCATTATATGCCTGCTGTGCATCAGCTGACCATCCCAGGCGTTTCATTACATCATAAATGAAGATCTCCGCCCACTTGCTGTCTCCCCATATAGGGAATGATGGCGAGTTGTGAATGCCCTTACTGCCGCCTTCTACAATATGCCCTACTTCATGAATAGAAGCATGCAGGTTCCAGCCTTCCCTGGCTTCCCAGCTACCACCGAGATCACCCGCATTTGTATAATCATGATCAGCATCAAAGACCACTGCCGGATGTCCGCCAGAGTATCCAGGTTCGCTGTGGAACACCATATTCAATTTAGGATCACTGAATGAGCCATAGTTGTCTTTTACATACTCCCATACATCAGTGAAGTCCTGGTTCATCCAGGTAGCTGAACGGCTTACAGCATCATCAAACCAGATGTTCACGCTGCTGTTAGCGTATACCAGCGATAACAGCTCTGTATGACCTGCCCAGTGTTCCTGCCATTGTGCAGGTACTACATTGGTCAGTGTTGTATTGCTGCCGGTCACCCATGCAGATACGCCATTTACGTTTTCAGCTCTCAGCCTGTAATAATATTTAGTTGACGGTGAGAGGTCCAATGAGAAATAGCGGCTGCTATTTGCGGCCAGTACAAAAGCATCATCCCAGTCCGTCGTGTCTGTTGTTCTTTCCAGGCGATAGCTGGTTTCTGTAGCGGCATTGTCCTGCCAGTTCAGAATGATCTGGTTGCTTGAAACAGCCTGTGTAGTGAATCCTGTCGGCGCTGCAGGCGCAGATGCATCGACTGTGCCACTACCGGTACCATAGATCTCCAGTTCTGCTAACTGTGTGAGAGAACCTCCGTTATTAGCTGTGATGTTCAGGCGGTAGTACTGATAAGATGTTGTATTGGCAAGCAGGTATGTACGTTTCTTGAACCTGGTAGTGAACAACTGGTTAGTTTGCACCTGCAGATCAGTCCAGGTACTGCCGTTGTTTGAGCCCTGGAATACCCAGTTCTTCGGATCTCTGTCTGTCGCGTCATTAGCAGCTGTAATGCTGTATCCTTTAGCCACAGCTCCTGTTGGCAACTGATAACGGATCCAGGTGGTGGAAGCCCATGCCAGGTACTTGCTGTAAGTGTTATTATCTACCACTTTGTCTATACCTTCCACACCCGTAGTGTTATACTGGTCTGTCACCACATCATTCGTGAAGTTGGTGATGTCATTGCCTGTAGTAGCTGTAGGGGTGGTAATCACATCAGAAGTATCTGCAACAGATGCACCGGTAGCATTGATAGCTCTTACCCGGTACAGGAAACTTGTACCTGTGCTCAGTGACGAATCAACATAAGATGTCACGTTTGCTCCTACTGTTGCACGTGGCAGGAAAGTCACTGCATCTAATGAGCTTTCAATGCGGTAACCGGTTTCATTGGTTGCATTGTCAGACCAGCTGAGACTAACCTTGCTGCTCGACTGTACAGTAGCTGTCAAACCACTGGGACCTGAAGCAGGGCCACCAACAGTACCGTTCAATTCCAACTCTGAAAACTGAATAGCTCCTCCTCCGTTATTAGCCGTGATATTTAACCGGTAATACAGATAAGGCGTGGTGTTAGTGAATGAATAGGTTTTGGTTTGAAAACGCGCAGTGAATGTCTGGCCGGTCTGGGTATCTAACGTGGTCCATGTTCTGCCATCGTCAGAACCTTGCAGATTCCAGTTTTTGGGGTCCCTGTCTGCAAAGTCATTTGCAGAAGAAATGGAATACTGGTTAACGGTTGCTGACCTGGCAGCTTCAAACTGTACCCAGATCGCCGTTCTGGCAATGTAATACTTCGTATTTACATTATTGTCTATCAACTTCGGATAGTTTTCCACCGCATTTGAATTGGGATACTGAACCGTCAGTACTCCAGCGGCAGATGTTATATCAGTCTGTGCAAGGGCCGGCACAGCACCGCATAACAAGGTCACATACAAAGACAGCTTTGTAAAATTACGCATACGCATAGCAATTGATTATTTTAAGGTTTACGAGATAAAACGCATTTAATTATTGTAAAACATAGGTTGATGTGAAGTTTTTCACGTGTCTACTTTGGTTGATACTGAGTGCTCACAAAACGGGTTACACAGATACGTTAACTATCCTACTAATATAGGAAGCAAACGTAAATAAAGGTGTCAACAAATCTCAAACGGAATGTTAATGAAAATTAAACTGCAGATCATTTAAGTGCAATACCAAAGACATCCTTCAACGCCTTCTTTGCAGCATGATAACCGCACATGCCATGAATACCGCCACCCGGCGGTGTAGATGATGAACATACGTAAATGCCTTTGGCCGGCGTGGTATAAGGCGACCATCTTATAGCAGGTCTTGTATAAAGTTGTGTGATGTCGAGGATACCTCCATTGATATCACCACCGATATAATTAGGGTTATACGTTTCTACGTCTTCCGTATTCATTACATGCCTGCCTATGATAAGATCTTTAAAACCCGGTGCAAAACGTTCTACCTGGTTTTCAATAGCAGCTGTCATATCTTTTGTGGAGCCATTGGGTACATGACAGTATGCCCATGCCGTATGTTTACCTGCGGGAGCGCGTGTCTCATCAAAGACACTATGTTGAACAAACAATGTATACGGATTATCCGGATGATGTCCATCCGTTGTTCGTTGTTCATTGGCGGCGATTTCTTCGATCGTGTTACCGAGATGAATGGTTCCTGCCTCCCTGCAACCTGCGGCGGTGAAAGGTGTAGGCCCATCCAGCGCCCAGTCTACTTTGAATACGCCCATTCCATAGCGGTATCGCTGCAACTGCCATTTGTAGAAAGAGCTGAACCTGTCGCCCGCTATCTTTAACAACTGCTTTGGTGTTACATCCAGCAATACCGCCCTGGAAGGCGGCAATTCCTTGAGTGCGTTCACATACGTACCCGTAACGATCTCTCCGCCCAATGACACAAAATAATCACCTAATGCGTTGGCCAATGCCTGTGCGCCGCCACGTGGTGCAGGCCATCCTCCGGCATGGCTGTTCAACATCAATACTAAGCCGATAGCTGCTGTGGCGATATTTGTCAATGGTTGAATAGCATGTGCTGCTACTCCGCCAAATAATCCACGGGCTTCTTTTGTTTTAAAACGTTTAGCCAGCTGCATAGCTGAAGGCAATGCCTTTAGTCCGAATTTCGCTAATGTTAGCGGATGTTTTGGGAACTGTAAAGGGCCCAATATATCTTCAGATAATCCTTTGAAATCTTTCAGCAAAGGGCGGAATAACTGCTCGTAGGCAATGCTGTCCTTCCCCAATAACTGCGCTGTTCTTTCCAATGAGGGATGTAACACAGCAGCGGTACCATCATCAAAAGGATGAGCCGCATCAACAGCCGGGTAGATATAGGACAATCCAAACTTTTCTAATGGCAGCTGGCTGAAAAAAGGTGATGTTACCGCCATAGGATGAATAGCGGAACAGATATCATGCATAAAACCAGGCAACGTCAGTTCTTTAGATCGTAAGCCTCCTCCTATTTCGTTCCTTCCTTCTATCAGCAATACAGAAAGCCCTTGCTGCTGCATGGCTATTGCTGCTGCCAATCCGTTGGGTCCTGATCCGATGACGATTGCGTCATATTCGTTTTTATGCATGTGGGCTTCAATTGAACATCAGGGACTAAACAACCAGGAATGATGTACACACATCCGCCCCGCTCCTTTAGTCCCTGATTAAATATTTTAGTACTGTCCCGCTTCCAGCTTGCTCGGCGAAAGCAGGTATTGTTTATCTACCTTATCCAAAATTACGTAAATCGAATCTTTATTCTCGTTCAATCCATAAAGAATGATCCGCGTATCACTGGGTCTTTCATAGTGTAAAACAAAAGGAGGATCTTTCTTCTTTGCTGTATTGGGACGGTCTGTTGCATTCCGTCGCTGCCGTTCACGCCCCTGGTTCGCCGCACTCCTGTTCTTATCCCTTAGAGATAGTTCCTGTTTTGCAGTATCAGCGTCATAATAGAAGAACCTTCTTCCACCAGCTACGCCTGCCAGTTCAAAGTTACGGTCCACGTCGTTCTTCGGAGATCCGCCACCATTACTCAGGTCCAGCCATACTGGTTTGTTCACCTGGTAAGTGATGCTCGACCATTTTTCAAAGGTCACATTCTGCCAGCGCACAGTGTCCAGCGGTGAATAAGGGATCACCTGGTTATTCAACCTGAATTCAGTCACGTTATAAAAACCTTTCGTACCCGCTAATCCTTTGTTCACAGGTTGTTTATATGGGTCATACAGGTAGTTCCACATCTGCAGGTAGAACAGTATGAACACAAACAAAACAAAGGTCCCTGCTTTCAATGCAAGACGTCCATACTTCTTCCATTTTTCATCGAAGGAAGGATAGTAATGCACCGGCACAGTATAACGTTCCAATACTAACAGGTTGTAAATCTTTGGAACATCATATGCCAGTACAAATGCTCCGAGCAATACAAAGTATGCTGCATACACATGTACGCCGCCATCATACGCCAGATTCACGAATGTAATATTGAACAACGCGCCTGCCAGCAGTACAGCTCCGATTGCAGCCGTACCACGGAAGAACAACAGGATACCTGCACCTACTTCCACAATGCCTGCAAATACCTGGTACCAGGGCACAATACCGATTGATAACCAGTAGATCTTCTGCGCTGTAAAGTCGCCGAAATTAGTATGCAGGTTAGAGATAGACGGATAAGGCATCTGTACGGGGAACAACTTGGTATACCCGAACCCGATAATACCTATCCCTGCACGGTACCTTACAATCACCCGTAACCAATAATACAGCAGGTTATACTCCTGTCTTTTACGGTCAAAAAGGCTCCATATCACAGCACCTATCACACCTATACCCAACGCTGCTAACCAGCTGGCAAAGCTGGCTATTCCCCAGCGACCGCTCTCTGAATTGACGTTCCAGAGATTAGGCTGGAATCGCGCTATATCATATACATCACGGTATTTCAGATGCACCCAGTCCATTGTGAAAAGGTGGGTGTACCAGTTCCAGCTGAGCGGAATACTCATGATCACAAAAAAGATAAAAGCAATGCGGAATGCCCACTTTTGATACTCCTTCCAGGGCTTTGCGGGTGCAGCAACAGTCTGGCTTTCAGTATCTGCCGCTATGGGCGCTACCTGCTCTATAGCGGGTGAATTGGCTATATCAGACATAACGTTAGTTTTAGAGTTTAAGAGGTTTACGGCGGCCTTCGATCATCGGATATTTCTTATTGATCTTATCCAGCACTACATACACGGAATCCTTCTTTTCGTTAATGCCCGAAAGAATGATACGGCTGCTGTCAGGCCTTGTGTAATGCAGCACCAGTTTTTCCTGCTGATGATATTTATTCTTATTCTGCAGGAAAAGCACCTGCCGGGATTCATCTATACCATAGGTGAAGTAATGCCTGCTCACAGCGCCTGTCAGCTCATAGTTCCTGGCCGGGTCTTCTGCATATATCTCTTCCGTATTGGCCAGATCAGGATGCACATAACGGCTAGACCGAATGCTGAGTGTAGCCCATTTCTCAAACACAACGTCTTTCCACCGCACGCTGTCTGTCAGTGAGTAAGGCAGTTCCTGGTTATTAATACGGAACTCCGACACATTGTAAATACCGGCTGCATCCGCCAATCCGGGTGTTTGAGGGTACTGATAACCATTATGTTTATAGCTGGCATAGGTCTTATATCCATACAGCCCGACAAAGAAAAAGATGAACAACGACTTCAATACGATCCTTGCACTGCGGTGCCAGGGCTTAACAAGCTGAAGCCGTACGGTATTGGGAGCTGTGGGCTGTTCCAGCGTCAACAGACTAATAATGCGTATTGCATCGTATGCCAGTAAGAACAGCGCCAATATCACCAGGTAGAAGCTGTACGTATATTCTCCTCCTTCATAAGCGAGATTGGACATAAATACATTGCCAGTAAATGTAATGATGATGCCTGCTCCGATAGTAGCCGTTCGCCTGCTGAACAACAGAAGCCCTGCAACAGTTTCAACAAGCCCGAGGAAGGTTTCCATAGAAGGTACTACTCCTGTGCTCATCGCGAAGATCTTCCAGGCCGACAGGTCGCCATATGGAGTATTGAGCTGGCTGATGCTCGGATATGGCAACTGCTGTGGGAACAATTTCAGCAGCCCGTATGCAATAACACCGATGGCTAGCCGGTACCTGACAATCGCCCGTAACCAGTAATACAACTGATTGTACTCTTTCCGTTGCTTGTCCAGGTAGGTCCATACCAGTGTACCGGTCAGCGCTATGAAAGCAATAACGCCCCAGTCTGCAAATCCGCCGAAGGGACTATCTGACGGAAGGGACTTCGGCGTATACCGGGCCAGATAAAAAATGTCTTTAAAGCCCAGTGCCCCCCACTGAATACGGAGCAAGGTACTGTAATACTTCCAGTCCAGCGGAACACACTGGAGAACGAAATAGATGAAAAAGAAGCGGAAAAGGACCTTCCAGGATGCTTTCCACTCCCGTGGTGGTAATAGGTTTGCCGGATGTGTCATACCTGCAATGTTTATGTGTGAAAGATCGGATAGCGATTAATAACCGGGATTAGGCTCCAGTGCTCCATCTGCACTCAGTTCTATCGCGGGGATAGGCATTACGTACCTGCGCTCGTCTGTTAATCCCAGTACCGCTGCTGCGCGGTCTGTTCTCACCAGGTCATACCAACGATGCGGTTCGAAAGCAAATTCCAGCCTTCTTTCATTTTCGACAGCCAACAGGATATCCCCCTGAGAGGTAGCCGTGCTTGCTGTCAGTCCCGCCCTGTCGCGAACTGCGTCCAGGTCGGTCAGCGCTCCTTCCAGGTTGCTTTGTTTTGCCCGCGCTTCTGCACGGATGAGGTACTGTTCTGCAATACGGAGCACATAGGTAGGATCTGTAGCGGGACTGCGGTAGTAGAAGTTCCCGTACCATAATCCCTGGTTGGTAATAGCTACTGCGGCGTTACGGTTACCGCCAACAGCCGGATCATTCACCAGGGCAATGAATGCGTCGTTAGGCGCCCATTGGCGGGTACCGCCATTAGCAGGCGGTTGCCAGTAGCCACGGTGTGCGTTAGTGTTGTTGGCACTGTAGGATATTTCGAAGATGGATTCATCGGTTGCCACCACGTTGTTGGCAAAGAAGGCGCTATATGGCTTTATAAGGCGATATTCGGCGTCTCCTATCAGTTTTGAGGCATAGACCTCAGCCTGGGGCCAATTCTCCTGATAGAGGTAAAAACGGGCTAATAATGCCCATACTGTTTTACGGGTGGCACGGTAGCGGTTAGTCGTTTCCGGTAACAGCGGTTCTGCCGTTTGCAGATCGCTCAGCACCTGGGCATAGGTCTGCTCCAGCGTACTACGTTTCAAACCTTTGGTATCGTTGATGTTTGTGGTCGCCTTTAATACTAGCTGTACGCCGCCCCAGGTGCGGGCCAGGTCAAAGTATGCCAGGGCGCGTATGAAATAAGCCTCGCCCACCAATGCGTTCTTCTCTTCCTGTGTAAAGGTCGCATCTGTCACACCAGGCACTTTATCGATCACCTGGTTAGCCCTGTTAATGGTGGAATAGATCCCGGCCCATACAGTAGCTACGTTCGTGTTATCAGCTTTCACGCTATGCGTGATGAATTGCTGTATCACCGACTGCGATCCTGTCCATTGGATGTTATCACCTGACAAATAACCGATGGTCTGAAAGAGGGCACCGTAATAAGCATCATCTCCCAGTTCACGGTAAACGCCTCTTACAGCTGTTTGTGCGGATGCTTCGTCAACAATAGTTGCATCGTCCGAAACGGAGTCGCGGGGCTCCACATCCAGGAAGTCCTTGCAGGATGCGAGCAATAATACAAGTGGTAATATGCGGATGAGTGATTTCATGATCTTCTTCATTAAGTATTCCTATAATGTCACATTCAAGCCAAACTGCAGCGTACGCGATTGTGGCGGCGTACCCAGGTCAACACCCTGTACTGTCTGCGTAGCAGTTACGTTTGCTTCAGGGTCCGGGCCGGTATATTTCGTCAGCAGCCACAGATTGTTTCCGGCAAAGTAGACGCGCAATGCATCCACATGCCAGCGGCTGGTCAGCGACTTAGGCAGTGTATAACCCAGGGTCAGCGACTGTAAACGCAAAAAGGAACCATTCTCAATGAAACGGCTGTTCTGTTCCAGCGTATAATTGTTGCCTACTTTGGTCAGGCGTGGTACGTCGGTGACATCTCCTTCTTTCTGCCAGCGTTTCAGCTGACTGGCAAACAATACCCTGTTCGCATCGCGGGTACCGCCACCTTCGCCAAAGAAGCGGTTCAGGTTTAATACCTTGTTGCCATACTGGTAGTTGAACTGTACTGCGGCATCGAACGACTTCCAGGAGAAACTGTTATTAATACCGCCGAAGAACTTAGGCAGGGCATTTCCTACGATCTGCCTGTCGGCCACCGTGATGTTACCATCGTCGTTTACATCTTCAAACACGGCATTACCTGTTTTCGGATCTACATACAGCTGTTTGTACATCCAGAAGGAGTACATGGAATATCCCTGCTGCATCCTTACCCAGTCGCGGTTGTATTGTGTAATTGGCACCGGCAGTTTTTCTATCTTGTTCACATTACCGGAAATGCTGAAGGATGTATTCCAGGTGAAACTTCCACGTTTGATATTCTCAGAACGGATAGCCACCTCATATCCTTTATTGCTGATCTCTCCGGCATTGGAATAGTATGTTGTATATCCGGTATTGGAAGGCACTGGTAATTGTAACAGCACATCAGTCGTTTTCTTGGAGTAAATATTTGCTTCCAATGAAACACGTCCATCCAGGAAACCCACGTCTACACCCAGGTTAGTTTGTGTCGTTTTCTCCCAGCGCAGGTCAGGATTGGCCAGCTGTAAAGGAGCGGTCGCAGCTTTATCTCCACCGCTTTCTGTATCAGGATAACCGCTGGCGCCTGTCCATAAACCACGGGCTGCATAGTCATTGATACCGCTCTGATTACCGGTCACGCCATAGCTGGCCCTTAACTTCAGGTCACTGAGGAATTGTACGTCTTTCAGGAACTGTTCTTCTTTCAAACGCCATGCAGCACCAACAGCGGGGAAATAACCCCAGCGGTGATTACTGCCGAAGCGGGAAGAACCATCTGCACGAACGCTCAGTTCCAGGTAGTACTTGCTGTCGTAGTTGTAATCAACACGGGAAAAGAAAGAGGCGAGTGTACCCTGTGTCCAGGTTTGCCCGGCAGTACGGGTAGACGCAGAGGAAATATCCTTATAGGCATTATTCGGGAAACCGGTGCCTTGAGCGAAAGTCCTCTCCAGTGTATTCTGCTGGATAGTATTACCTACTACAGCGCCGAATGTATGTCCGCGGCCCAGCTTCTTCCGGTAAGACAATGTCTGTTCATTGATCCAGGTGCTGTTCTGTGTAATGGAAGATGTTGCTAAACCATTTGTAGGTGCAGCGCCAAGTTGTGTCTTATCGTTCCAGTATTCTGACTCATCATAGTTATTATAGTCAACACTCCAGCTGGTGCGGAACTTCAGATCTTTCAGTATTTCAGCCTCTGCATACACATTACCGATATACCTTAAGCTGATAGTGTGTACATCATAGTTATTCAGCAATACCTGCAGGTTGTCAAACCCGGCATACCGGGCAGGTGTGCCATCAGGATTTGTTTCCGGCAAGTAGGTCGGTGTATGCAATGCTGTTTGCAGCAGACCTCCCTGCGGACCGTCACCGGCACGTGCCTGGTTCCTGTTGGAGCGTGTGATACCATTGCTTACACCTATCTGTACCCTGTCACTGATCTTATGGTCCACATTCAGTTTCAAACTGGCCCGTTCGAAGAAGACAGGATGGATATTGGCTTCCTGTTTTGTGTAACCGGCGCCTATGTAGAATTTCGTTTTCTCTGAACCACCATTAACTGATACATCATAGTTGGCCAGCTGGCCTGTACGGAAAAGTTCACCCAGTCTGTCGTAGGTCTTTTGTTCTTCCGGTAGTCCACGGCCACCTTCAGACACTGGTCTGAAAGGCCTGTTGGCAAATGTCTGGTTCAGTGCAGGATTGTCTATCCCACTGTTGATCCAGAATTCATTGATCAGGGTTGCATGTTCAGGGCCTGTAGTTAAGTCCCATAGTTTCGGTGCTTTTGCAAAACCATGTGATACGTTCAGATTCACCTTAGTGCGTTCGCCATAGTTACCACGTTTAGTAGTAACGATCACCACACCGTTTGCACCACGGGAACCGTAAATAGCAGTGGCGCTTGCATCTTTCAATACTTCTATGCTGGCAATGTCGGACGGGTTAATATCGGCAATAGGAGAGGTAGCGCGGCCGCCTGTGCTGACAGTTTGCAGACTGGTGTTGTTTACGAACACGCCATCTACAACATACAAAGGATCATTGCCGGCATTGATGGAAGTGGTACCGCGCACACGTACAAAGACGCCATCACCAGGTACACCTGTGTTGGAGTTGATCTGTAAACCTGCTGCCTTTCCCTGTAGCTGCGCATCAAAGCCAGCCACGGGTACAGTCTTGGTTTCAGCGGTATTGATTGTAGATACGGAGCTGGTCAGGTTACGGCGCTCCTGTGTACCATAACCTACGATCACTACTTCACTTAGTTTCTTATCGTCTATCTCCAGTTTGATATTCAGCTGCGGATTGGCACTTACTTTCACCTCCTGCGGCTTATAGCCTAGATAGGTAAAAATAAGCACGGCATCAGTAGGGGCATTTAATTCGAAAGAACCATCTATACGGGTGAGTGCACCACGTTTGGAACCTTTCACTACTACGCTTACACCCGGCAGCTGCTGACCGTTTGTATCTGTTACCTTTCCCTTTACAGGAACATCTGCCCGTAGCTTACTGGCAACGGCATGTTTACTGGCGGCAGGCAGCACTGCACCCCAAACTTCCGGGCTTCCCAGTACGGCGGGAATAAGCAGGAAACCCGCATTTCTTGCAAGCCTGCGTATCACAGGAGCATGCCCATAATCAAAGAATGACATATAGCTGATTGGTTTTATATTGGTTACTTTATTTCCATTTCTCCGGACTATACACTACCTGCCCGTCCCGTTTTATCAGCCAGGCTGTAACAGGGTTCAGATGATATCCGGTACCCGGACCGCGTGCAGTGATCAATTGTTCAAGTGATGGTTGTATATAGCCTGTTTCATCTATGGCACGGCTCATAATAGCCGTAGTATCTCCGTTCCATTGCCATAAGTATCTGAAATAAGTATGTGCCTTGTCAAGTACAGGTTCCTGCAGGCGTGCGGCATTCCATGTTTTGCCGGCATCGGTGCTTACTTCCACCTGGCGGACCTTACCGCGTCCGCTCCAGGCAAGCCCTCTTATTTCCACCCAGCCCTTCTGCAGCTGTGCGGGATAAGCAGGATAAGTGATAATAGAGCGGGCGTCCATTGTAAAGCTGAACTGCCGGATCTTGCCATCTTTTACAGGTTCTGTGTATTTGGAAGTCTCTTCTCTTGTCATAAAGGGGCCGTCGGACAATTCAATGCGACGCAACCATTTTATACTGGTGTTGCCTTCCCAGCCCGGCAGCAGCAGCCTTGCCGGGTATCCTTGCTGGGGGCGAATGGCTTCCCCATTTTGTGCATAAACGATCATAGCATCTTCCCAACCTTTACTGACGGGAATGCTACGTGTCATTACTGCCGCGTCCGAGCCTTCCGCGAGAAACCAGGTAGCTTTAGGATTAACGCCTACTTCCCTGAACAGTGTAGATAACATCACACCGGTCCATTCACTCTGACTGGTTAATCCGCAGATGTCCTGCGGCGTAATATTCTCTTTATCGGGCTTCCTGAAGTTTCCTGAACATTCAATAAAACAGATGCGTGATACTGATGGGAAACGCTTCAGATCGGCCAGGGAAAAGACAGTCGGCTTATCTACCATTCCATGTATCATCAATTCATAGGTATGAGGATCAATAGCAGGCACGCCGGCATGATGACGTTCGAAGTGAAGATCTGACGGTGTGATCATACCGTACAGATCCTGTAACGGCGTCTGTGAAGAAGTGAGGGAAGGCTTTCTTTGCGGATGTTCGAATGGAGATCTTGTACCTAATACACCAGGCAACGGCCCGACCTGTTTAGTAGGATCGAGAGCCGCTTCAGGAATACCTGTCTGCACCACTTTGCCGAAAGATGACTTTACCAGTGCCACAGCAGCTGTGGCAGCACCTCCCAGCAAAAGGCGACGACGCGTCATCTTTTGACTCATATTAAGTTCAATTATGAATTACAGTTTAATTATGACACATATGTTTATTCATATGGTCCGTCCCCGCCTTTCCGGCTGTCTGTGACATAATATTTCCTGGCCGGCATAACGACGCCAGGTAAGGTTTTCGCGTTAATAACAGCATCTGCGCCGATCAGTTTGTTGGCATGCAGCAGCCAGGCTGTAACGCTGTAAACTTCATTATCTGATAGAGAGCCAGGTGCATTAAAGGGCATTGCACGACGTACGTAATCGAAGACAGTAGTGGCATACGGCCAGTAATTACCGATCGCTTTTACACGTTTGGATGACTGGTCAAACGGTTTCGCACCAACAGTGTCGGGCGCTACCAATACATTGAATGGCCCTTCTACACCTGTACTTCCGTGACAGGAAGCACATTTTGCGGCATAAATAATTGCACCATCCAGCACTGTACCACTACCTGCAGGTAATCCTTTACCATCCGGACGAATGGCAATGGCTTTCACAGCAATCTCTTTTTCCGTAGCAGGCCTGCCATAACCGAAATGATCCGGCACAGCATTACTGCGGCGTTCACAGGCAATCATGACAGTGCCCGTAACGCACACCCAAAAAGGCATTCGTAGCTTTAACATCAGATAAAATGAGACTTGTATCGTTGGTTGATTATAATGCGCAGAGTGTAACCATTACTGGTTACTTGCATTAGTCTCTTGGTGGGAGCACAAATAATCTGATGCAAATATATGCAGTAGGAATTTAAAAGTCCACTATTTTTATAGACTTTTATTTGAATGGTATAAAATAACCGGTATGAGTAGTATCAGAGGGAGTGATATTAATGTTCCATCATATCCAGTATATCTGTCCAGATGATACGGGCTATTTGTTCGCTTTCAATTGTTTTAACCCGTTCTTCCGGGTTGATCATACTGTCTTCCTGCCAGTCAATACCTTCAGGCATAAAATCTCTGAGGATGTTTCCGCTGGTGATGACTTCGTATGTCGTTTCCTGTGCTACTTCGTCTACAGTGATCGCAAGCTGATATGATCTGCCTTCAATGTAAACTGTTATTGTACGCCTTTCCATAACAAACAATTAAAGGGGTGCTACTATGGAATTATTCCAAAGCAGAATAAAGTTGGAGAGAATCTGTTGATATATTACTGGCTGTTAACCGCCGGGGGGCATGCTAAAGTTGTCACTGTTCACTGTCTGACCTGCTATTGTTCCTTCTACGCTTCTCTTTATCACCTTTGGACCCCTAATCGAATACGTCTTCATAATCTCACATTTAAATGGGTTAGTAATAATAAGCTGACATACTACATAGAACAAAATATTTGCCAGTATGGTTGTATAAGTAAAGAGTGGGATAATTCTCCCCATCTCCCAACACCGGCACCCCAATTCCGGGGTAAAAAGTGCGCTTTATGTACAAATCAGTAAGGAAAAAGGGAGGACTTATCCACAAAAACAGCTGATAATCAATACAATTATGAAAAACCAGCTTATAGCCAGTGCAACAGGCCAGCCTGCTGTGGGAGGTATAATTGTGCTATGGGGATTGGTAAGGAACAAGCGAGCGACAGTGCTTAAAACAGGAATGCACCGTCAATTGACAGTGCATTAACCTTATATAACTCTGCATTCATCCGAAATTATAAGCAGTATCCCTTACTAACATATGGAACTGCTCTTTTTCTACTACATAACCGGTATAAATTTCTCTTTTTCCCGGCTGATGTTCCGGTTATCATATATGCCTGGTTCGCAACCTACAAGCCGCACAAAAAGTACAGCCTGTAGTTTGCTTTTTTTCCCGTTGGAGCGGGCTGAGTACGTGTTTCGTGGGAATTAGCACAAAGGCCTCATGGCTTTGTCTTTAATGTAAAAACCTGACAATTGATAACACGATTATTAAACTAATCGCTGAAACCGAAGTTAATAAAGCATTTGTGGAAAAGTTGCAAACGGAAATCAAACAAAGTGTAAACAATTTTAAACAAATTGTGAATGAAAGTTAAATTTCCAATATTTAAATATGAACAGAAAACTATGGGGCTTACTAAAACTGCCACCTGAAAGAATATATTTGTTCTCCAGGAAATTTTCGATGAAGCATCCTTTTAAGATCTATATCACTACATCTGTTATTTGCTTTCTTGTACTAGCGCTGGTTCAGTTCATTCTGGTCTACAATACCTATGACCTGCTCAACAGGCGTTTCTACTATGAGAAAAAGAATAAGATCAATGAGGAATATAGTAAGGCTATCACCAACGATAAATTATTCCCGGGCGGACAGGCAATTATAGACAGTATCCTGATGCCTGAGCTCAAAACACTGGAACAGCTGTATAATACTGATACTACCAAATTCCACAACTACGCTCAGCAGATATTAAACAAAGTATTTCACCGGCTCATTGAAGAACAAAGCGCAGACAGCCTGATGCAACAGATCCGGCAAAAGGACAGCATCACTGACTCTCTTCGTTATGCGCTGAACATCTCCAGGATCGAATTCATGACCGGCGACAGAAAATATATCAACATCTACGACTACCGAAAAAAGTATGCGCTGATAGATGATTCCCTGCAATGGTCAGACGGTATCCGCATTTACGGCGACCTGGAAAATCCGGATGAGCGTAGCCAGGTTGTAAGGCTGAACGTATCCACTCCATCCCCCTATACTTATGCGATGGCATTCAGCTTCCATGCCGAGCCCTTTAACCGCCGCCAGATGGTGTTCCGGCAAATGCGCCTGATGCTGACAATGTCATTGCTATCGATGTTTGCCATTATTTTACTATTTTTCATCACCATGCGGAACTGGATAAAACAGAAACGTCTTTCAGATGTGAAAACTGATTTTATCAACAACATCACGCATGAATTTCATACGCCACTATCCGCCATCATGGTGGCTAACAAGAATATCCAGAATGAAAAGATCCTGGATAACAAGATGGCCATCAAGTCCCTGTCGGAGGTCATAGATCGTCAGTCCCAGCGGCTGAAACTGCTGTTCGGACAGGTGCTGGACCTTGCTACGGTAGATAAATTGTTCGTGCAGAAAACGCCTCACCACCTCAATATGCTGGTGAGTGAAATTCTAACTGACTTCAGTATCAAGTTCTCGAATTCCAACCTGGAGATCGATTTTAAGCCGGCAGAAGAAGATCTGGTAGTAAACCTTGACAGTTTTCATTTTACTACCTTAATGCTCAATATACTGGACAATGCGGTGAAATATAATCTCCAGCCTATCAAAGAGCTGGTAGTGTTTATCACAAATGATAAAGAGAATATTCAAATCACAGTCACCGATATGGGTATTGGTATGTCCAGGGAGACACTCAAACATATCTTTGAAAAATTTTACAGATATCAGAAAGATCTGACACAGAATACAAAGGGGTTGGGACTGGGACTGCACTATGTAAAACAATGCATAGATGCGCATCAATGGAAATTAAAAGTAGACAGCGAAGTGGGAAAAGGGACTACATTTGTAATTGTAATTCCAATGTAGGACCGTTCTTTTATATTTAACGTAAACACGTCCCTGCTTCAAATTTAAAATTGAATGCTATGCGACATCGAATCTTATTGGTAGAAGATGAATCAGATCTGGGTAATGTAGTAAAGCAATACCTGGAGCTGATGGACTTTGAGGTAAACTGGCAACAAAGCGGCAGTGATGCATTGGAAGACTTTAAAAGAAGTCCGGAACGTTATCACATACTGCTGATCGATGTCAATCTTCCCGGCATGAATGGATTTGAACTGGCCGAACACGTCGTAAAGATCAATAACCAGGTGCCTTTCCTTTTTCTTACTGCAAGGGGCGAAAAAACAGATCGTCTGGCCGGTTTGAAAATAGGCGCTGACGACTATGTCGTGAAACCCTTTGATGTGGATGAACTGGTATTACGTATCCGCAATATCATCAAACGTAAACAACCTGCTGTCGTACCCGAGGTTGTAAAAGCCAATAACGTTATCACTATAGGCAATACCCGGTTATTTGTCGATTCCCTGAAACTCGTTACAGAACAGGGAGATGAAATCGTGCTCACACCGAGAGAATGCGACCTGCTTGTACTGTTCTTCCATAATGTGAACCGTGTGATAAAACGGGAAGAGATCTTAACCAAAGTATGGGGCTCAAACGACTATTTCGTCGGCCGCAGCCTTGATGTATTCATCTCCAGGTTCAGAAAGTATTTCCAGCAAAATCCCGGTATCAGTATCAAGAACGTATACGGGATCGGCTTTGTATTCAATGTGAAATGATGAGATCCATCTATCGTTTTCAACCAATAATTGTAACGCTTACACGTCAAAATGCTAACTTTCACTAATTCCGTTCAGTAGCACGTGCTGCGAACCACCTGCATCAGTAACGAAATACGTATTTATTGCGACGCGTTTAGAACGCGGATTGTTCAAATTGCAACTCAAAAAAAGTAGCAAGTTTGCTTGCCATTTTTCTCATTACATCACAAAATTAAGCAGAAAAGTGATGCGGGAAATACGGATTTTTAACTGCACACCACACGGGAAAAATCCACACAACACACAGATATACAATAGTTTACATACCTCCTCAACTCTAAACAAGCCAAACAACTACGAACAGGCAGCTCTCAGGCACAGATCCCTATTAAAACGGCATTTTACAAGGTTTATACAAGGCTTAACTTACGTTCATCCTACGTCTTTGAACGTAAGATGAACGTAAGTTAAAGCTTGTATGATCCTTGTATAGTCCTTGAACAGTCCTATTTTAGTAGACACCTGTTACTGTACGCATTATTGCCGGGTATAACCACTAATAACTGTTACAGGTTTCAGGTGCATGGTATGTTCTGTTGTCAGTTCTCAAGATGTTTAATGATAGCACCTCCTGTAGCTGACTTCCCAGGAACCTTGTACAGAAAAGCAGTATAGCTTTTACCTGCTTCCAGGGCCAGGTTCGAGAATGTTTCTCCTTCAATGGGCAATGGACTATGACCGGATGTTATGCT
The DNA here is from genome assembly GCF_003182155.1 of Chitinophaga sp. S165. GTDB lineage: Bacteria > Bacteroidota > Bacteroidia > Chitinophagales > Chitinophagaceae > Chitinophaga. The sequence continues at coordinate 1,177,942 of NZ_QGTG01000002.1, read as the reverse complement.
CACAGCCAGGCCTGAAGTACCAGCCGGCACTTCAATAAAAGGCCCTAGCGACCATACATTCAAGCTATCGCCCGACAATACCGAACCACCGGCACGGCCATACTCTACTTGTTCAAATAACCGGTTTTCCTTGCCTTGCTGTTGCAGGGCAATACTAACTGCCGGAATATCCGGAGCAAGATGAACAAAACGTAGTTTGGCCTTTCCGGCGGCAGGCGATTGCTGGTTGTCGTAGAATAGTATGAGGGTGTCTTTTGTGATATCTGCTTTGCTGCTGGCTGCGAAGACCGTATGCCGGTAACCGGCCACAGGGCCGTTCGGACCGCCACTGGCAGAGAAAGCAGCCTGGTTCCCGAACTGACGGGACAGCTTGTAACTGGAGCCTGTTCCCTCCGTAAAATTGATCTGCACATTGCCGAATACCGTTGGCAGGTATGGAGATGCCTTACCAACACCTACAGCAGTGGTGGTAACCTGTGCCGTAAAAGCCCAGAATTGCAAAGGAATGTCCACAGGCCGGGCATTGACAAATCTGATCTCCGCATTGAGCGGTGGCCTTTCCCCTGCATTCACATCCAGGTAGTCCGCCTTATTGCAGGATGCCAATAGCCCCGCAATGAGCATTATACCCGCAAAACGCGATATTAAAATATGTTGGTTGATCTTGATCTTCGTTTTCATGTTCTGCTTTTTAATGCGCCTGAAAGGCACGTTTAAAATTGAGCCAGTAACCTGGCGAAAGGCTGGATCCCGGCACTACCGTTCTGGATCCCCACAACAGTGGGGTTGCGCAAGCCGGCTATTGCGGCATCCGTATAATCGCCCAAAGTATCAAACACATTGTTTACACCTATCGTAGCCAGCAGCTGGGGCGTGATATGATAGCCTGCAGACAGGTCTGTTACCCAGATAGGTTTCAGCTCCTGGAAGAAATAATCCGGCCGCGGAAAGGCAGCGTTCAATGCGGTTGCTGTGGTGACAGTGCCGAAATAAACCGTACGTAACAGGAAGTTCCATTTGCGGTTATTGTAAACTCCCTGCAAAGTGACCTTCTGTTGCGGGATGTTGGTTGTTACGCGCGCTTTTTCTGCTTCACTAAATATGACATAACGATAGGCTTCCAGCCCTTTCGGTGTGTTCACACCTGTTACTTCATTGCTGGAAAAATTGGCGCCTGCCAGGAACGATAGTGACGCTTTGTTCAGCAACAGTTTGTAACTGCCCGTAAACTCAATTCCTTTGGTACGGGTACTGAATGCATTGTAAAAGAACTTGGCTTGTGTCGTACCTGTTTGCAGCAGTAAAGCCCTTACATCTTCCGGCAGATTGGTATCCAGGGCTGAAAAATTGCCCGTATTACCTACCCGGTTTTTAATATCGATATGATAAGCGTCTAGTGTTAACTCTACCAGCGGCGCTGGCTGGGAAGTGATGCCTGCACTAAAACCTTTGGACCTTTCCGGCGTCAGGGAAGGAATACCTAAAGCCCTTGCTGCAGCGCTTTTGTTGGAAGCCGTTACCAGGTCTACTGCACGTCCCTGCTGGAAAGTGGTTGAAGTCTCGGTGTAATAGAACTGCGCAAGGTCGGGCGCACGGAAACCGGTATTATAGGCTCCCCGGAAAGCCAGCCATTTAGCAAGGCTATAACGGCTGGCTACTTTCCAGGTAGTAACATTGCCAAAGTCAGAAAAATGCTCTGCTCTTATGGCTGCCGACAACAACCAGTTACTGGTGATGTTGGCTTCAATATCGAGATAACCTGCTGCAACAGCACGGTTAACATTTACTTCATTGGCAGGCCTGAAACCTGCATGGATCTGGGATCCGGGCGATAAGCCGTTCAGTGCTATCAACCCGGAAGAAGAGAGATAAGGTACACCGGCAGCGGTAGTGTCTATATTGTAAACTGTCCGCAAGTCGGCCTTTGCATACGACGCTTCTTCTCCGGCGATGATCTGGTACGTTTCAACCCTGTACTGACCACCAAAGGCTACATTTATTCCGTTCAACGCATTGTCGAAATACCTGGAGATGTCAAGACCGGCTGTATTCTGAGAGGCGTTATACCGGCCCGCATCAAACGTGGTAGGGCTCTTCAGGCCATAACTTGCATTCAGGGAATTGTCTATCACATTCCCGAAGTCATTCTTACCATACACATTGGAGAGGTCGGTCGTCCATTCTCCCAACTTCCCCCTGATGCCAATTGCGATCGACTTATCCGTAATAGTGTTATCCATTTCAGGAAGAAAACCATCCGGATAAAGGAAAGAATTATTCCTTTCGGTCCAACCCGGCAACCGGTACACGGCTGTAAATTCCGAGTTACGATGACTGATACCGCCAAACGCATACAGTTCAACGCCATCTTTCAAAGGAACAGCCGCATTGAATGCCAGCAGCGCATCTTTTGCTTTGTTGGAGCCCCCTCCACGCTGATCAAAATAATGACGGTCTATACCGCGACTGGCTAGTATAGCATCATCGATCTCTTTGGTATAGATAGCATCATATGCGCGGGTATTAGCGCCTCCACCGTAAATGGGACCATTGTACAATCCTGCATTTTCTCTGCCGGCAGGCAGCGCAATACCTTGTGTGGCAAATTCCGCCGTGAGATGCAGATAACCACCCTGCTGTCCTATTTTGAAGCCATAGCTGGCATTGGAGCGGGTGGTTAGTCCGTCGCCACGACGGCGCACACTGGCCGTTGTACTAACGGTAATATCATCTGTCGCCTTTTTCAGCACCACATTGATCACACCTGCGATGGCATCTGAACCATATTGCGCGGCTGCTCCATCCCTGAGAATTTCGATACGCTCTATCGCTCCTGCGGGAATAGCATTCAGGTCATAACCTGTTGCACCATTCCCAAGACCACCCCAGTTCACATTAGAACTTTTATGCCTTCTTTTTCCGTTTACAAGTACCAGTAACTGGTCCACACCCAATCCCTTCAATTGCGCAAGATTGAGTGCGGAACCTGCATCACCGGCGTTGCTGCCATTTACAGAATGAAATGAAGGCGAGACATACTGCAGCAACTGCGTTACACTTGTTTGGGGAGCGTTTTCCTGTAAAGATCTAAGGTTAATGACATCCACCGGTACCGGTGCATTGAGCCGGGTACGGGTCACGCTGCGGGAACCTACTATCTGTACTTCCCCCAGATGACGCCGGGTAAGGGTGTCCTTCTCCTGCGACTGTGCCGGCAAGATGTAGCCTGCGAACAGCAGTAAAAAAATGATAGTAAAGATCCTCATGTTTGTAATGTTAAAATAAGATAAGGTCTTCCGCCTTCGGCGGGCTAGATTATTGGTTGATAAAACGGTCGTCCGTCAATGTCTTTAAAAATGCTTCTAATTCGCTGATTTCTGTGTCTGTTAAATTCAATGGTGTACTCAATGACAGATCCCTCTTAATACCGTCATAAATCACTGCATCGGGCTTATTGTAGTATGTTATGACTTCACGCAGCGTCTTAAACATGCCATTATGCATATAAGGTGCGGTAACCGCTACATTCCGTAGTCCGGGCACTTTAAAGAATCCCAGCTGAGCGCTGTCTTTCGTTACTTCAAAGCGCCCGGCATCTTTCAATGTAGTGCCATTGTATAAACCGATGTTCTTAAAGCGGTCGGCAGTGAAGTCTTCTCCGGAATGGCAATTGTTACAATTGGCCTTACCGATGAATAACAGTCTGCCTCTGGCCGCCTCCGGTGAAATGGCGTGATCGTCTCCGTTAATATATCTGTCGTAGGGGCTGTTCGCTGTTTCCAGAGTACGCTCATAAGCTGCGAGTGCCTGTAGCAGGTTCTTTTCAGTAGGCGTACTGTTAAACAGTTTCCTGAAAGCACGTACATAACCACTGTCTGCATTCAGCCGCTTCACAGCATCTTCAATAGGAAGACCCATTTCATCTGCAGAAATGATCGGCTGTTTAGCCTGTTCCTCCAGTGTTGAAGCACGTCCATCCCAAAAGAAACTAGGTCGTCCGCTCTGATTGGTGATGGAAGGAGTGTTCCTCTTCGTTGGCTGTCCATGGATACCCTGACTAAAAGCAACCGTATCGGCAAATGCAAACTGCGGCTTGTGGCAGGAAGCGCAACTGATACTTCTGTCGCCGGATAATACCGGATCAAAGAAGAGCTGTTCGCCTAGCTTCGCGCGTGTTAACGGTTCTTCTGAATGAAAGGCCAGCAGCATTCCTGCAGATAATATGATGCCTGCGATATACCACTGTTTCATTACTGCGCATTAGCCAACAATGTTATGTCAAGTTCAAAATCGTCATAGATAGCTTTGTCGCCCAGGTTCTCAAAATAGTTCTTCGAACGGTACTTGATATCGTACTTGGTCCGGTCTATTTTCACCTTTGCGGTAGCTGTCAGTTTATCCTTATCAACCTTAATGGTAGCGGGGAAGCTGATATCATTAGTAATACCTTTGATGGTCAGTTTTCCTGTCAGGTCATACAGATCATTACCATGAGGTTTAATTCCTGTTATCAGAAAATCGGCCGAAGGATGTTTTTCTACAGCAAAGAAATCATCACTCTTCAGATGACCTACCAGCTTGGCATTGCTGTCAGCATCTTTGATATCGGTCACTGTAATACTGCGTGTATCCAGTTTGAAGCTGCCGCTTTGTAAGGCCTTGTTCTCGACGTTTAAAGTACCACTGCTGATATTGATCGTACCTGCATGTTCGCCGGTCACTTTGTGTGCAGTCCACAGCAGTTTGCTGTTCTTGCTATCCACCTGGAAAGCAGTTACTTTATGCGTTGCAATAATTTCTTTATTAGCAGCAGTTGCAGGATGTGTATTATTTTTCTGTACGGTAAATGCTGTGATGACAGCTATTACACCGATGGAGGCAAAGGAAGTGGCGTGTTGAAAAAGTTTCATGATAATAGTTTTTTAAAGGACCTGTAAGGCTGCATACACAGCCTCACAGGCCAGACAACAAAGAACAACATGTAGAGTCGGGAAACAGATGTAGTTTATCTTCTGAGGATAATAGTATGATCTAGTTTGCAACCGCAACATCCTGCGGAGCAGGTTCTTTAATTAATGCATCCAGGTCTTCATTCCATTTCTCCACATAAGATTTAAAATAGTTACCAGTTACTTCACCGGTGTAACCGGTGTGGATCTGTCGTACATCACCCTTACGATCAATGATGATCGTAGTCGGGAATGCCATCATGCGGTTAAGTGCCGGAAGTTTTTCCGAAGCCACTTTCTTATCAGCAATGCCACCAAAAAGAATATCATATTCAATTGCGTATTTATCTTTTAATTTACCCAGTGTATACCTGGCATATTCGAGATCATCTTTCTGCTCAAAGCCTATTGCGATCGCTTCCACGCCGCGTGCTTTGTTCTTTTTGAACCAGGGAGCAAGGAACGCAGTCTGGTCTGTACAGTTAGGGCACCAGGTCCCGATGATCTCTACGATCACTACCTTTCCTTTATACTTTGCATCACTCAATGATACCGTCTGACCATTCAGATCGGGTAGGGTAAAATCAAGTTTCTTATATCCTTCTTTCAGATAAGTGAGTTTATAAGGGTCCGGCAGTTCTGCCTGTGCATTTTTAGCACCGTCAAACTTTACATTATTGTAGATACCTAAACTTAACTCTCCGCTGAAAGACTGATCATCGTTGATCTTTCCTTTTATGTAGATGGGGCTTGGTCCTGTAAAACCTGACAACTCAAACTCATTGCCCTGCACAGTACCTTCCAATTCGCGGCTATCGCCTACGACAGACATGATCACGCCTGTCAGTTTATTGCCGTCCTGTTTCAGTAATCCTATGCGGTTAGGAGTAGGTTCTTTGCTATAGATCTGCAGTTCCCATTTACCGGAAAGATCATATGCAGGCTTTACATCTTTTCCTGGTTCAGTAAAGCGGTATTTCTTACCTGCTTCTGCTACAAAGGGCAATGCATTACCACGAAAGTTAGGTACCAGGCTTCTATATTCACCAGTGAGCCTGCCGTCGGACTCGATCTTTGCAAACAGCGCGGCATCATAGGTATTCATCTTGATGAAGAGTGAATCGTCAGTGATACGTTTCACTTTAAATTCGTCACGACGGGCGCCATTAATGAGGGTAAACACTGTATGCCCGGCGTCTTTACCTTTCAGCTCAAAATTGAAAGGAACGTTGGCTTCATTGACAGTGAAAACACCACGCCACACGCCTTCTTTTAAAAACAGGGGCTTTTTCTCAACAGCCAGTACATTGCTGCTAAAAAGTACAGCGGCCAGCAGGCCTTTTACTCCAGTGCGGGTAATTGCTTTCATGAGAGTGGATTTGGTTTGATGGTTGATAGTTCAGGGCATGGCGATCTCCTTCCGCTTAGCGGTCAGCTGTAAGATGTATCTGACAAAAAAGGAATGGAAGCGCCTTGCTAAAGGCAGGATTAGCGACAACAACAGGGCATACAGCCGGAAGAACGAAGGAAGTTGTACATGATGAACTGTGTTAGTTAATTTTAATAAATCAACTAATTAATGGTGGCTTAATTAGGGTGGTGATAACAAAGATAGAATGGAGAGATTTATTTTCCAAATAATAGTCCATTATTTTTGTAGACTAATTGAACATAGCATCTGGAAGCACTACTACTGCACATACGGGCACAGAAATACAAACTGTTTGTTATTCAGTACAGAAGCAAGCTTGCTACTCTTATAACGTGGGGTTACCTGATGCGTGGCTCTTAAAGCTGTTCATTGTTCTCCTTCCAGTTGATGCTTGTCTTATGGCCGTAAAATCTATTCACCAAAATAAACATAACTGTAATGCACGCAATGATAACGTAATGTAAAACGATTGACGGCATGATGATTAAACTGACTAAGTATTAGTGTTACGTGTTACTCTAAATCTACATAAAACAGGTTGAAATTACGCGGCAGTATACCCGTCGGGATAGATACCTATAATTTCGTTAACAAAAGTTAACACTCCTTTGCAGATTTAACAATACAACGATCGTTTAATACGATTAAAAAAAACCGTCAAAAAGCAAAAATCCCCGCTATAAGCGGGGACTTTTTAATAAAGAGTCAGTTTTGACAGGCTCGCCAAAGACGGGCCATCCTTCCTTATTCCATGTAAAACGCTGGATCCGGGGGCTCCTTTTATCGCCACAGCCATCGCCGGGATGGTCGTTAGCGTGATAAAGGATCCAGTCTTCTTTTCCATCCGGAGAGGTGAAGAATGAGTTATGCCCCGGCGCATATACTTTATTTTCAACAGATTGTTTGAATACCGGTTCCGGCTTCTTCTTCCAGGATGCAGGGTCCAGCAGGTTACTGTTTTCATCTGCGGCAAGGATGCCCAGGGCATAATAGTCTGTCCAGCACGCTGATCCCGAATACACGATAAACAATTTCTTTCCGTGTTTCAGCATTTCCGGTCCTTCGTTAACATCTACGTGTTTCAGGTTCGGGTCTCCCAGATCTCCTTTGGTTTCCCAGTCGTATTCCGGTTTAGAGATCCTGACCCTTTTGCCCTGGATCGTATATGGGTCTTTCATGGCAGCGATATAAATATCCTGACGGCCATTTTTATTGCCTTCCCATCCAGACCAGATCATATATAACTTTCCGCGATGTTCAAAAACGCTTCCATCAATGGCCCATTTATCTTCTTTATCGGCTACTTTGCTTTTGAAGACCCAGTTATCACTCATCGGATCGGACGAACTGTTTTCCAGGGCGTACATACGGTGATATTGATTATCACCGCCATCGGCAGCAAAATAGACATACCACTTGCCTCTCAGGAAATGAATTTCCGGCGCCCAGATATCCCTTGAAAAAGGTCCGGCTTTAGGTGGCGTCCAGATGGTTTTATGCTCTGCATCTTTCAGAAAAGCGATGTTCTTTGTTTTCCATAACTCCAGGCGGTTACCCATCGTATGCATATAATAGTAATATCCGTCCTTATAAACGCACCAGGGATCAGGCCCTTTGGATAGCAGGGGATTACGGAAGGTATCCTGTGCATGGACTGCGGTCCCGACCAGGAGTAACAGGTAAACAAGTGTTCTTATCATCGCTATTTAATATTAATCTGCTGCACTTCAGAGAACAAAAGATCTTCCACACCGCTGATCTTCACGCCAATACGTGCATATACATAGTCCTGATCTCCCGTAGTGCCGTTACCGGAAATAACATCCGGGATATTCACACTCAGGTGTACATTAGCAGGATCTGTAATATCACTTCCTGCCAGGGAACTACGTGCAATGTAATTGGTAGCGTCCACAAAAGTGGTCTGGTTCAGATACAGGAACACCGTTTCCACATCTCTTGCATTAACATCGATGATGATCTTTTCCAGGCGGCAGGTGCTGTTCACGGCAGCTGTACCGCTTAGTTCCAGTTTGGCATCCCTGATCATATAGTAGGGCATCACCTCAATATCCATATCCCTGTTACCGCTCAATGTCAGCAGCATCGTGTCTGTCTTTGTCTCAGCATCGGTTATTGATCTGAAAGGTCCCTGAGAGGGAGGAATGATCAGTTTATAGTTCCCATTGAACAATAGCGCCGAATAAGAACCATCCTGATTAACTGCCACCGTAATAGCACCACTCTTACCCCAACCGGGCTCCCATAGTTCGAAAGATACGTCTTTTGAACTGACATTTACCGGCACCCCCTGATAAGTAAGACGCCCGGACAACGTGGAAGAAGGCGCCTCATAGTTATCCTTCTTACAGGAGAAGGCAGCCAATGTTAATACGATATATCCAAAGATCTTTTTCATGTGTCGTTGTTTTAGTTGTTGGGATTCTTTACCAGTTTAGGGTTGTTACTGAGAATGTCAGAACCGATACGGGAATAATAGTTCCCCAGGTTGAACCGGTGTGCAGCTGTCACATTGGACGGCTTCATTACTTTGTACACCCATTTGTTGTGATTAGGATTTCCCGGATTGAATATTTTATATCCCCACAAACCATAGATCATGGTGTTCACTTTATTGGCCTTCCCGATGTTACTTACAACATCTTCCGCAGAAATATTCTCACCATTCCATACTTTATGCGCCAGTCTCCAACGTTTGTTATCAAACAGTTCATGCCCTTCAAAGGCCAGTTCAACACGTCTTTCATGAACGATCCTGTCGAACGAGATATCTGCATCCAGTAATGGGGTTGTAAAACCAGCACGCTCTCTCAGCTGATTCATATATGTGGATGAAAGGCCGGGTTGTTCTAACTCAAAAGCAGCTTCGGCGGCATTCAGCAATACTTCCGCATAGCGATAACGAACCCACCATACATCACTGCGCGTACCGATCTGGCCAGATCCTACCGCAGGGTCCATAAACTTCCTTACAAAGAAACCGGTTTGTGCACTGAACTGCAATCCATCTATCGGACCATCATCACCTACAACTTGCGAGCTCTTTGGAGCACCGGCAACGGGAATGCTGTCAAGGTCTCCGAAGTTATCGCCTGTAATTGTATTGTATTTGCCATCTTTCCAATACATTACGCCAGCCCATATATCCAATGGCACTCCTTTAAATTTGGTGCCGGGCAGGATGATCGTACCTCCAAGACGCGCATCCCTGCCGGCGAAGATATCTTTAGGATCATTGTAGTACACGTAGTCATTGCCATTGTTCGTAGCAAACGGACTGTAAGTATTATCCAGTTTCTCGTATAATAGCGCCAGGTTAAGTGATGGATTCATCCTGCCACCCTGCTGTTCTTCTGCTGAAGACCAGGGCTGGTTAAGAATTGTCCATTCCTGTGTTTTGCCAGATTTCAATTTGAAATCCTGGGCAAAGATCACTTCCGGGTTATTGGCCTTATCATAAAAGAGCGCTGCAAAATTCTCTTCCAGGTCTTCTGCTTTCTTTTTATAAAGCGAATATTTATTACTGCTGATGATTTCCTGTGCGGCAGCCAGTGATTTCTGATAGTAAGCCGTCGCTTTATCAGCAGAGATACCAACTTCTCCGCCAGGTAAGGATACCGAAGGAGTGCTTACCCCATACTTTGCAATGGAGGCTGCATATAATGCGGCCCTTGATTGCATAGCCAGCGCCAGCCATTTTGTAGCGCGCGATTTGATACCTGCATCATCCGGCAGCACTGTCTTAACAGTATCCATCTCACTGATCACGAAGTCATATATGTCTGACTCTTTCGCCCTGGCATGACGCAGGTAAGTAGGATCTCCGCTGAAATTATATTCCATCGGTTCCCGTATCAACGGCACACCGCCCATACGTTTTACTTCTTCAAAATAAATAGCGGCCCGCAGCAATCGTGCTTCTGCTACAAAACGCGCACGTACATCTGCCGCCAGCTCATTGGCCGCCTGGCATTTCTGCACGAAGAGATTCAGGTCGCGGATATATCCGTAGTCCCAAATGTTCCACCAGTCATAAGGATAATCCACCTGTTTCGATCTCCAGTACTGACCGGATTCGGAGGGGAAAGCCTCATCAAAATTTGTAAACTCAGCCCAGTTAGTAATGGTCTGTTGTTCAGGATAGCGGTTATACAGGTCTGCCAGTACTGACAGTACAAGGTCAGGGTTTCTCCATACAGCATCGTCAGTAAGCAGGTCTTTAGGATCTGTACTGAGAAATTCATCATCCTTCACACATCCGGATATCATCACAAAGGCAGCTGCTATTATCAGCAAATATTTTTTCATGCTATGTGCATTTAAGAGATCAGAGAGAAAGTTCAAAACCAATGTTCACAAATTTGCTCTGCGGATAGGTGAGACCGTTATCGTCTACTATTTCCGCATCAATGCCTATGCCCTTCATATTATCAATAGAGAACAGGTTGTAAGCATTCACGTAGAAGCGGGCTCTCTCTATTTTTATACGGCCGAGCAGGTCTTTAGGGATGGTATATCCTAATTCAACAGTTCTGGCACGCAGGTATTTTACGTTCACAAGCCAGAAATCGGAGTTCTTCCCGAAGCTGCTATGATCGCCGTTATTGAAGCGAAGTGCAGGGTATTTACCAGGTATCCAGCGACTGTTCAGGTCCAGTGGATTTTCTCTGTGCCAGCGGTCCTCATACAGGTCTAACAGCAGGTTACCGCCATTCTGGTAAGGGTTACGCATCTCCCAGTTACGATTGAAAGAATAACCGCTACCTCCGGAGAAATCGATACGCGCATCAAAGCCATTCCATGCAGCGGCGAAGTTCAGACCGAAATTGATGATAGGATTTCTGCCTGTACCATATCCGATAGGACGCGTATCCATATCGTTAATGAGGCCGTCTTTATTCAGATCTTTATAGATAAGATCTCCAGGCAGCAATGTCTTATTACCGGTACCATCGATGTTCACAGGATACTTGTTGATCTCTTCCTGCGACTGGAATTGCCCCTGAACTTCATATCCCCAGAAGGCATTGCTGAACCTTTCTTCCGCAGAGTTGCGGTAGTGGTCCCAGGAGTTGTTAAATACAGGTTTGTATGTATGAAGCGATTTTGCTCTTGCATAGGATACGTTACCACCGATGTTAAGGTTCACTTTTTTGATCTTTCCAGACCAGGCAATTGAACCTTCTATACCTGCCACCTGATCACTGTTCACGTTTTCAGAAGGAAGGTTATATCCAAGCTCACTCGGTACCAGGATGTCGTATTTAGCTCCCAGTAGTCCTGTTCTTCTTCTGTTGAATACATCGATCGCACCGGTGATCTTACTGTCCATGAGAGCATAGTCCAGACCAATGTCAAGTGTCCGGCTTACAAACCATGAAATATTTCTGATAGGTACGCCTTTGTTGCTGGAGCCGATCACTGCATTTCCATCCAGTATAACGGTGGAGGCATTATAGTTGTAACCTGCCAGGTAATCGTATGGACCGATGCCTACATCATCATCTCCCAGTTTACCATAAGAGGCGCGGAGTTTCAGTTCGCTCAATACTTTCTTACTCACGGAGCTGAAGAATTTCTCTTCGCTCAGGCGCCATCCACCGGAGATAGCGGGGAAAGTACCCCATCTTTTATCTGGTGAAAATTTCCAGGAAGCATCTCTTCGTGCAGACACTTCAATGTAATATTTGCCGGCATAGTTATAGTTCACGCGGCCGATATAACCGAGACGGGCTTCTGTTCCATCACCATCGTTATAGGTATCCATGGTGGAGAAGTAGATCAGCGGCAACGTATTGGTAGTAGGCACGGAGTGTACATAAGATTGCAGATCCCTTCTTTTGATACGTTCTGCTACCAATGTAGCACCTACGGTATGTTGCCCGAATACTTTATTATAGTTAAGCTGGACCTGAATAGTTGGCGACAGGATAGTCCTGTTACGTCTTTCCCTGTAAGGGTTAGAGCTACCACCAGTTGCGTTGTAAGAACTATCAACAGGGTTATAAGTATATACTTTGTAGGTATACTCATGTCCGTTCATAATTTCATTCGCATAATAATAGGAGAACAATCCTCTTGCAGTCAATCCTTCCAGTGGGAACTGGTACTCTGCAGTCAGATTGGATTGCAATACACGCCAGTCGCTGCGCCAGTAGCCTGACAATTTCTTATTCTGTACGGACCACTGTTCTGTGTTATGACCGATATCGCTTGGATAATCAGGATTATCATTAGCGTAAGCGCGTTCAGTAGGTCTGTTACGCAGTATCGCAAAACGAGCGGCCCAATAGTCGTCAGTACCTGGAACACCTGGCTGATCGCGTGTTTCCACACGGCCATTGATCTGTGCGCCGATCTTGAAACGATCGGATACACGAGCTTCGATATTGCTTTGAACATTGGTACGTTCGAAGGTGAATTCTCTTCCCAGTACAGAGTTCTGTTTAAGGTGCGTGGCAGATACGTAGTAGTTGATCCTTTCAGAACCACCGGTAAAATTGAGGTTCATCTGTGTAAGCGGAGAGTTTCCTTTTACGATGAACTTATACCAGTCAAAGTTTTTGTAACCGGTCTCAGTACCCTGTTTCCATTTATCCAGTTCATCCTGTGTAATGGTCGTCTTACCGTATTGGTTCATGTCAGCATCTGCTTTACCGACCATCCATTGATAGGCGTTGGTAGTTTTAGGAAAGCGTGTCCAGTTCTGCCAACCCTTGTAAACGTTTACGTTTATGGTGTTGCGGCTGCCCAGTTTACCGCGTTTGGTAGTTACAACCACTACACCGTTTGCAGCACGCAAACCGTAGATGGCAGCGGAAGCATCTTTCAGTACAGTAATACTTTCAATATCGGCGGGAGCGATGTTATTAAATTGACCTTCATCCTGCTGAATACCATCAATAACATACAGCGGGTTACCCATGTTCCTGATCTGTATGGAAGCACTGGCGCCAGGGCGGCCATCAGAAAAGCGGAAAGAAACACCTGCTATTTTACCGGCCAGTCCGGCGCTGACAGTAGATCCTGCGTGAATACCATTCAGGTCTTTACTGGTGATAGAGGCAACGGCGCCGGTCAGTGATTCTTTTTTCTGTGCGCCGTAACCTACGATCACCACATCACCTAAAGATGTGGAAGAGGCTTCCAGCGTGGCATTTATGCTGTTGCTACCATTGATCTCTATTTCTTTAGTAGCAAAACCGACATAAGTAAAAATGAGGATACCGCTTAAAGCGGGAACGTTAAACGCATAAACACCGGAAGCATCTGTAGTAGCGCCGGTAGATGTACCTTTGAGTTTTACGCTAACGCCTGGTAAAGGTTGTCCTTTATCGTCGGTCACTTTGCCGCTGATCCTTACAGGTTGCTGTCCTGGAGCTACAACAGGAGCGCGTAATCGATTTAGCACAATCTGACGGCCAGATACATGATACTGTAGTTGCAATGGCGCCAGTAAATCGTTCAGGATATTGCCTAAAGCTTCATTTGCGACTACTAAGTCGACTCTACGTTCTGACTGGATAAGAGAAGAGCTGTAGAGGAATTTAACATCGACCAGCTTTTCTATCTGGTTCAGGACTTTGCCAATAGGCTGTTGTTTCATTTCCAGGGAAATCTTTTGCTGCAGTATTTCCTGGGCGTTGCCATTTCCGGCAAATGTGAGCGTGGTAAACAGCAATGCTACCAGCATCTGAGAGGCACATGTACGCGTAACGTGAAAGATTAAATCACGGATTCGTAATCTTTTTTTCATAACTTGGATTGTGTTCCTATGTTAATATTGGGAAATAGAAGGGCTGTCTTATCCCAGTGGAGCGGGCATAAGGCAACGTGACATTGGTTGTAGCCAGTGGTACGGCCATACCGCTGGCTATTTTTCATTAAGTACTAGTGTCCATTTTTTTTAGATCCTGGTTTAGTTTTCAATAACGACGACATCCTTTTGCGGTGAGCTTTATATCATTTCCCTCGATGATACATCCAGCCTCCAACGCCTTACAGATCAGGCGTATTTTTTCATATAATGGTTCATCTGTCAGCGACGCGGTTAACCTGCAATCAGCCAGTAAAGCTTTATCATAGCTGATATGCACGCCATAGGCGTTCTCTATAGTGGTCATAACACTGTCTACCGGTGCATCATTAAAATCAAATGAATAAGTAATGGCCTCCGGCGTTTCCGGTGCTTTCTTTAGTTGTTGTTCCGGCAGTTGTACCAGCATGGCGAGTGTCTTTCTCTGCAATACTGCCTGCTGGTTAGCTGAAACGTTAGATATAACTTTATCTCCCAATGGTTGTACTGACAATGCTACTTTACCTGTCTTCACCTTCACTTCCACAAGGCTGTCCTGCTCATATGCTTTCACATGAAAACTGGTACCCAGCACATTGATCACCATTTCATTTGCATATACTACGAAAGGTTGCATTGTATTACGTGACACTTCGAAAAACGCTGCACCAGACAAATACACTTCACGCTTACAGCTATTGTCTGCACATACAGGATAGCTTATTCGGGCGCCAGGCTGCAATACTACAGAGCTTCCGTCGGGCAGTCTGATTGTTCTGATATTCTTTCCTTTATTGACTTCTTCTACACGCTTATTGCCTTCCAGTTTCGCTTCCTGCAACAAGCGGGTGTATACGGCAGGCCGCTCTTGCGGGCGCATCCACCAGAGTGCCGCACCTATCACCATACATACTGCAGCTGCGGCCCAATACCAATAGGTAAAACGTCTTTTTGTTACAGGCACGATCCCGGTTGTTTCCATCCGGGCCTGGATCTCATTCCACATCAGCCGCTGGTCCTGTTCTTTCAGCTGAAAGGCAGGCAACTGTGCTGCTGCCAGGATAATGGTCCTGGCCTGTAAGATCGCTTCATGTTTACCGGGATGCTGTGTGATCACCTGTTCCCAGTGAGCACTGTCCTGGCCTTCTTTCACCCACGCCACAAAAGAATCATCACAGACAAAGTCTGCAGTATCGTATGCTGAATAATCCATAGCATTAAGTGCCTTACGACAGTAAGTATAATAATAAAGGGAGGCAGTGGTCATTTTAACTCACTTCTCCGGAAATTTTTTTTAGACCTGTTTTTGTTTGGAGACTTTATGGGGTACGACAGCTTACTTCCAGCCTTCACGGAGTTTGATAATGGCACGCTGCACGAGGTTCCTTACGGATTGTTCATTGATCTGCAGGATACCGGCAATTTCATCCCAACTGAAGTTATCATAAAAACGGAGGCGGATCACTTCCTGCTGCCGTTCAGGCAAACGGGACATCAATTGCTGTAATCGTTGTAATAGCAGCAGGTATTCTTCTTTCTTTATTCTGAGTTCTTCTATGGATTCTGTTTGCAGGGGTGTTATGGCTGGTACCGGTTTGATGTCGGCCATTTTGTACAAACGACGGCGCAGGGAACGGAAAAGATAATATTTAATAGAGCTGGTATCGGAAAGATTATGGCGTGTACGCCAGAGATCGGCGAAGAGGTCTTGC
Source organism: Chitinophaga sp. S165 (assembly GCF_003182155.1). Taxonomy (GTDB): domain Bacteria; phylum Bacteroidota; class Bacteroidia; order Chitinophagales; family Chitinophagaceae; genus Chitinophaga. The sequence continues at coordinate 1,162,033 of NZ_QGTG01000002.1, read as the reverse complement.
ATGGCATCCTGTACCAGTGCTGAATCGGGAATCAGGTGATAGCCATAGTTGTACAGGGTACCGGCATAGCGCTGGTACATTTCACTGAACGCCTCTGCATTTCCCTGTTTGAAAGCTATCCATAGCTCGTGGTCAGCTACGGATGCCTGGTTGATATTTTCGGACCCCGCCAATTTACCTCGTTTAAAGTACAATAGTCCAGGCTATTGTATCTAAAGTACAAGCTATAAAAATTAAATGATAAGGGATAGAAAATAAAAAGGGGCCTGATAAAAATCAGGCCCTCCCCAAATTAACCATTAAAAAACTCATTTGAATTTTGCTGTATCAAAAATATGATGAATCCGCCCGTCAACTGTTAACCATAAGTTAATGATTTCAAATAAATTCTGAAGAGAATGGCTCATGGGAAGGGGGAGATAAAAAAACAGGCCCCCGCAAAAAATTGCAGGGGCTTACCATTTAACCTATATTCTGTACTGTAGCATCAAATCTTTAAATATTTTCCAGGGAGAGAACATCTTACTCATATCTGTTATCACTTATATCATTCCCGAAAGAGCCGCCCTCAAATATTTGTTGTATCTAAGACTGGCTATTATAACAGAAGTTTAATCGGGTCCGGATTTTTTTTCAATTTTATTCTAACTTGCTGTCATATGAACAGGATTGACCGTCTTTCTGCCATTCTTATCCAGCTTCAGGGCAAAAAAGTGGTACGTGCTGCTGAAATAGCAGAACGTTTCAACATTAGCCTTCGTACGGTATACAGGGACGTCAGGGCGCTCCAGGAAGCTGGTGTTCCTGTAGGTGCGGAAGCGGGCACAGGCTATTACCTTGTAGAGGGTTACCACCTGCCGCCTGTTATGTTCAGCCGGGAAGAAGCTGCAGCCTTACTGACGGGCGAAAAACTGATGGCTAATCTGAGCGATCATTCCAACAGGAAAGAGTTCAGCAATGCCATGCAGAAGATCAAGGCCGTTTTGAGAGGCAGCGAGAAGGACTTCCTGGAGTCACTGGAAGACAATATTGCCGTGGTAAGCCGAAGGCCGCCGGTAGGCGATGAATTCCCGAACCGCTTTCTTTCCGATATTCAACATTCGCTGGGTAAACAGCTGATCCTGCAGCTGGATTATTTTGCGCTCCATAACGAGACCCTTACAAAAAGGGAAGTAGAGCCCATCGGTATCATTTATATGAGAGGTTACTGGTATCTGATAGCCTGGTGCCGTTTGCGGCATAACTACCGTAATTTCAGAATGGACCGTATCAAGAACGTATCGGTTTCAGCAGAAACATATGACCGGGCCCGACACATCACTCTTAAGGAATTTATCGACAAGTACGGAGAGTATGAAACCAAGCCATATGAGGTAAAGGTCCGCTTTCCGTCGGCAATGGCCCGTCGTATTGGAGATATGAAATTTTATTATGGCATGATTGACGAGCAAACGGTGGGAGCGTGTACTGAAATGACCTTTATGGCGCCTTGCCTGGAGTGGTTCGGTCGCTGGCTGCTAACCTGGGGGTCAGCTCCTGAAATTATAGCCCCTGAAGAACTGTTTGAAAAAATGCAGATACTTGCCCTGGAAATAAAAGAACATTATTTACAACCCCGTACTCACTCCTGACATAAGGCTGTCACCACCCCTATCTTTCTTTGTATCAGTAACGATAAATCCTTACTGATGAAATTACACTTGTGGTGCCACTGGTTATTGCTGATCATTGGCAGCGTGCACCAGTTCACGCTGTCTGACAAGACATGCGTTATAACGCATGAGATTAAACGTAATACTACCCCATGTTATACTAAAACAATGTTTATGTCAAAGACAGACCTTACCAAAATGTACAAAGCGCTGTATACTGCGCAGGCTTCGCCGGAGCTCATCTTCGTACCTGCCGGCCACTATCTTTCGATTAACGGCAAAGGCGATCCGAATGGGGACCTGTTTGCCGAAAGCACGTCGGCATTATATACGGCGGCTTACAGTGTTAAGAATGTGTACAAACAATCTGGGCAGGATTTCGTTGTAAGCAAACTGGAAGGGACCTGGTGGGTCAATGTAACCGGCAATCCGCTGGAAGTACCCAGGGATGAATGGCATTGGCAATTGCTGATACGTATGCCCGACTACGTAGTTAGCGCTGTCGTGCAACAAGCGTTAAAAGCGGCATTTTTGAAGAAGCAATTACCACTGTTACAGCAGGTAACACTTGCGGCGCTGGCAGAAGGTAAGAGTGTGCAGGTAATGCATACGGGACCTTATTCCGAAGAGCCGGCAACGTTACGATTAATGGAAGATTTTATGAGGAAGGAAGGCCTGACATGGAATGGCAGGCATCATGAGATCTATCTATCAGATCCGCGTAAGACGGCGCCTGACAGGATGAGAACGATCCTGCGGCAACCAGTGAAGTAAATAAAAAGTTGATTATTTTTCACCTAGCCCTAACAGTTCTATGGCCTGCTGGGCGGCTATCTGGCTGGCGTCTTTTTTGTTGAAGGCTTTACCGCTGCAGATCAGTTCACCATCTACTACGGCGCCTACTGTGAAGATACGACGACCGTTATCCATTTGTTCTTCCAGCAGGTCGAACTCGAGGGTCTTGCCGTGTTTATTGGCCCATCCGTACAGTTTATTCTTATGGTTCATTTCTACATTTTCCAGGAGCTCGAGGTCAATGTAAGGAACGATAAGGCGTTGGTGTACGAATTGTTTGGTCCTGTTATATCCTTTGTCGAGGTATACTGCGCCGACCAGTGCTTCGAGGGTATTACCGAAGATCTGGCTTATTTTCAGAAAGCTGTTGTATTTGTCGTAGATAGTCAGTTTGCGCAGGCCCATTTTGATAGCGATATCATTGAGCTGCTGACGGTTAACGATCTTAGACCGCATTTCAGTCAGGTAACCTTCTGTTTTGTAAGGATACTTTTTAAAGAGGTAGTCGCCGATGATAGCGCCAAGTATTGCATCGCCGAGATATTCCAGGCGCTCATTGCTTTCAAGGAATTTCTCCTTGCTGGATCGGTGGCTAAGCGCCACTTCATACAATGAAAAGTTGCCCGGGGCAAATCCCAGCAAATTATAAAGGTCCTTGTAAAGGCCCCTCTTTTTCGGAACGAATCGATATAAAAATCCTGGCAGTAATTTCACACAATCTAAGCAACAAATTTTTTGAAAATAACTGATGCATTATGCCCACCAAATCCGAAGGTGTTACTTAATGCAGCGTTGATTTCTCTACGTTGTGCGACGTTAAAGGTAAAATTTAATTTGGGATCCAGTTGAGGATCCTTTGTAAAATGATTGATGGTGGGAGGTACAATACCATGTATTACGGACATAATAGCTGCGATGGATTCGATTGCTCCCGCAGCTCCTAACAGGTGCCCGGTCATAGATTTCGTGGAACTGATATTCATATTGTAAGCGTGTTCCCCGAAAACCTGTTGTATCGCTTTCACTTCCGCAATATCACCAAGAGGTGTGGAAGTTCCGTGCACATTAATATAATCGATATCATGGGGTTGCATACCCGCATCTGCTAAGGCCAACCGCATTACGTTCATGGCACCTAATCCTTCCGGATGTGGTGCTGTAAGGTGATAGGCGTCCGCAGTTGCACCGCCTCCGGCCAATTCAGCGTAAATTTTGGCACCTCTTGCCGTCGCATGTTCATAGGATTCTAACACCAGCCCGCCAGCGCCTTCACCCATAACAAAGCCATCTCTGTCAAGGTCAAAAGGACGGGAAGCAGTTGCCGGGTCATCGTTTCTTTCGGAAAGGGCTTTCATGGCATTAAATCCACCTATACAGGCTTCGTTAATGACATTTTCTGATCCACCGGTGATCATCACGTCTGCTTTGCCGTACTGTATGTACAGCATTGCTTCAATAATTGCATTGGTTGCGGAAGCGCAGGCAGAGACCACTGAGAAGTTCGGGCCTCTGAAGCCATGGCGGATAGAAATATGCCCGGCTGCAATGTCAAGAATTAAACGGGGGATCAGGAAAGGACTGAAACGGGGAGTTCCATCTCCCTGACCGAATTCTTTCATTTCCTGACAGAAGTTGATCATACCTCCAATGCCGGAAGCCCAGATCACCCCAACCCTGTCAACATTAACAGTGTTACGGTCAATCCCGGCATCTTGTACGGCCTGGTCAGCGGCAATAACAGCCGTCTGAGTAAAAGGGTCCATCTTACGGGCATCCTTTTTGTCCAGGTAATTGGTAGCGTCAAAGTTCTTCAGTTCGCAAGCAAAACGGGTCTTGAACTTGGCAGCATCAAAAAGTGTAATAGGGCCGGCACCGGATACACCGTCCGTCAATCCCTTCCAGAAATCGGAAACGGAATTGCCGAGCGGTGTAAGTGCGCCTAAACCTGTAACGACTACTCGTCTTGGTTGCATTAAAACAAATCTGATTAAGTAGGATTATTTTACATGTTCTTCCAGGTAGGCAACTGCCTGGCCAACAGTAGTAATAGTTTCAGCTTGTTCGTCAGGAATGGAGATGTTGAATTCTTTTTCGAATTCCATGATCAGTTCTACCGTATCCAAAGAGTCAGCGCCCAGGTCGTTGGTAAAGCTGGCTTCAGGAGTTACCTCAGCTTCGTCAACGCCCAATTTGTCAATAATGATCTTTTTAACTCTTGATGCAATGTCTGACATAATTTTAAGTGTTTTTGGTTTAAAACTTGAGTGCAAAAATATAATTTTTATTGAATTGACAAGAACGCACGTAAATTTTACGTCATATACTTTAGTTGTATGCCGTCAAAACAATGACTCATAGAGGGTTTCAGACATTATTATTAATAACGGCAAATGCATATTTGCCGCCAAAAAGCCTCCTAAAAGGGTTTTCAGCCCCCATATATATGCGGTTATTGTCACAATAAGTGGTGGTTGCCATTCAACAGCCTAATCAGCCACCTATATACCGGAACGACGTAATTAACTTTAATTAACACTATAACCGCCGCAGCAGCAATCCCATTTATTAAATTTGCCCGGATTTATCCCTTCCATATTAAATTAATACAAGCACATGGCTGGCAATAAGAAGATCCTGAAGACGGTTTTATTCCTGATAGTGGCGGCGGTCGTTATCGGTTTTATTATTACGAAAGCAACCACTCCAGGTAAAAAAGCAGAGAAAGCGCCCGAAAAAGCGGCGGCAGGCGGTAAAGGCGGTGGAGCCAAAAATCTCCTGGTGGACGCCTATGTGGCTAAAACCAGCTCCTTGAATGAAACCATTGAAGCGAGCGGTACACTGCAAAGTAATGAAGAAGTACAGGTACAGGCAGAGATCACTGGCCGCGTTACAGGTCTGTTCTTTAAAGAAGGTACACAGGTGACCAAAGGAACCCTGCTGGTCAAAATTTACGACGAAGACCTGAAAGCACAGTTACAGAAACTGGAACTACAACGTCAGTTGGCTAAAACCACTCTGGAAAGACAGGAGAACCTATTAAAGATCAATGGTATCAGCCGCCAGGATGTAGATGTTACCCGTAACCAGGTTAGCGCCTATGGAGCCGATATTGAATATACACGCACTCAGCTGCAGAAAACAGAACTGCGGGCGCCATTCTCCGGCAGGCTTGGTCTCAGAAATATCAGCCTCGGTGCTATTGTAACACCTACTACTATTATTACCACCTTACAACAGCTGGATCCGTTGAAGGTAGACTTCTCCGTTCCGGAAAAATACCGCACTTCGATCACACAGGGAGACCGGGTTGATTTCAAAGTGGCTGGCGATCAGCAAACATACAAAGGCAGTATCTATGCTATTGATCCTAAGATCGACCTCTCTACCCGTACTATTAAAATCAGGGCTATCGTACCCAATGCCGGCAAATTACTTCCTGGCGCATTTGCCAACGTTCAGATAGCATTGAAAAATATGCCGGACGCAATTATGGTACCTACACAGGCTATCATTCCAGGAACCCGGGATAAAAAAGTAGCTATCGCTGACAGTGGAAAAGCGAAATTTGTAGTAGTGGAAACAGGCATCCGCAATGCGGACAATGTACAGATCACCAGCGGACTCAAGCCCGGTGATACCGTTATTACAAGTGGCATCATGCAGCTCAAGCCAGGAGTTGTCCTTAAGTACAACGCTATTAAATAGACAGGTCTACTATTAATAATAACAAATGTCTGCCTGCCACAATCCGCAGACCTTTAAATATACTTCAATGAGTCTCCCTTCACTATCACTTAAACGTCCCGTATTTGCCATCGTGATGAATATCATTATCGTGATATTCGGCGTGGTGGGATTTAACTTCCTGGGGGTAAGGGATTTTCCCGCCATTGATCCCCCTATCGTGAACGTTCGGACTTCTTATGCCGGCGCGAATTCAGATATTATTGAAACGCAGATCACCGAGCCATTGGAGAAGTCCATCAACGGTATTGCAGGTATTAAAAATATCTCCTCTTCCAGCAGTCAGGGCACAAGTAGTATTACCGTTGAGTTTGAACTTAATATAGACCTTGAAGCCGCTGCCAATGATGTACGCGACAAAGTTTCACAGGCACTCCGTAATCTACCGCCTGATATTGATGCGCCACCCGTCGTATCAAAAGAGGATGCCAATTCTGACGCCATATTGTCCATGACAGTACAGAGCAATGTCCGTAATCAGCTGGAAATCACCGAATACGCCAATAACGTATTACTGGAAAAACTGCAAACTATTCCTGGCGTCAGCTCAATCCGTATCTGGGGAGAGAAGAAGTTTGCAATGCGCCTCTGGATGGACCCGGCCCGTCTGTCAGCCTACAGTCTCACACCTACAGATGTACAGACTGCTCTCGCTAAACAGAACGTAGAACTTCCCTCGGGAAAGATCGCTGGTAATGCTACAGAGCTGACAGTGCGTACTTTCGGCCGCTTGAATACCGAAGAAGATTTCAATAACCTGATCATCAAAAATGAAAATGGTAATGTAATCCACTTCCGCGATGTGGGACAGGCGGTACTTGGTCCGGAAAACGAGGAAACTATTCTTAAAGAGGCTGGTGTGCCAATGATCGCACTTGCCTTAACACCTCAACCGGGTTCTAACTATGTAGCCATAACTGATGAGTTCTACAAACGTTATGAACAGCTAAAAAAGGACCTTCCTGACGATTTAATCACCAATATTGCTATCGACAATACTAAGTTCATTCGCAAGTCTATTGAAGAGGTGGAGGAAACATTAATTGTTGCATTAGTGCTGGTTATTATTATTATATATCTCTTCTTCCGTGACTGGCTGATGGCCTTCCGTCCACTGGTCGATATTCCGGTGTCGCTCATTGCTGCATTTTTCATTATGTACGTCTGTGGCTTCACCATCAATATCCTGACATTGTTAGCCATTGTATTGGCTACGGGGCTCGTAGTAGATGATGGTATTGTGGTCACGGAGAACATCTATAAAAAGATAGAAGCCGGAATGCCACGTATGAAAGCAGCAAAAGAAGGGTCGGAAGAAATCTTCTTTGCCGTTATTGCGACATCTATTACGTTGGCTTTCGTGTTTCTTCCTATCGTTTTTCTGCAGGGATTCGTAGGACGGTTATTCCGGGAATTCGGGATCGTAGTAGCAGGTGCTGTATTGATCTCGGCCTTTGTTTCTTTAACGCTTACTCCGGTACTAAACGTAAAACTAGGGCGTAAAACACATAAACATTCCTGGTTCTACGAAAAAACAGAGCCTTTCTTTACAGGCATGGAATCTGGCTATCAGCGTGCGCTCGAAGCATTTATGCACATACGGTGGATCGCAACGCTGATCGTGCTTGGTTGCGTCGCGCTCATATACATTGTGTTTAAAAATCTTCAGTCAGAACTGGCGCCAATAGAAGACCGCAGCCAATTCCGCCTGTCTATATCAGCTCCTGAGGGTACTTCATTTGATTATATGGAAAATTACATGAATGGTCTTGCACTATTTATGCTCGATTCCATTCCTGAACAAAAGATCCTTATGAGCGTTACAGCTCCCGGTTTTAGTGGCGGTGGCGCCGTAAATTCGGGCTTTTTCAACGTTGTGCTCACAGAACCTAATGAACGTCAACGCTCCCAAAAAGAGATCGTGAACATGATGAACCGGAACATGTTCAGGTTCCCTGAAGGTAAAGTGTTTGCCATCGAACAACAAACCATACAGGTAGGACGTCGTGGTGGTTTACCGGTTTCTTTCGTATTACAGCATATTAACTTTGACAGCCTTTCTTCAGTATTGCCGCAATTCCTGGAAGAAGCCGGAAACAATCCGACTTTCGCAGCCGTTGACGTCGATCTGAAATTCAATAAACCAGAGTTACGTATTCAGATCAATCGTGCTAAAGCGAGTGAGCTAGGCGTATCTATTGACGATATTTCACAAACCTTGCAGCTTGCGTTGAGCAACCTCCGTTATGGATATTTCATACGTAACGGTAAACAGTACCAGGTAATGGGACAGGTATTCCGCGGCAGTCGGGATAAACCAACTGACCTGCAGAATATCTATGTGCGTAACAGCCGTGGTGAAGCCATTCAGCTGGATAACGTTGTAACGATAGAGGAAGAAACGAGTCCTCCTATTATTTATCACTTCAACCGTTATAAATCCGCTACTATTTCTGCGAGCCTTGCGCCTGGTAAAACCATCGGAGATGGTATCAATGCCATGTATGGTATCTATGACAAGCTGAAACAAAAAGGCGTATTAAATGATAACTATGTATCAGCATTGGCAGGGTCTTCCCGCGACTATGCAGAAAGTGGTTCCAATACCATGTTCGCACTTATCCTGGCACTGGTGCTGATATATCTTGTACTTGCTGCACAGTTTGAAAGTTGGGTGGACCCACTTATCATTATGTTGACAGTACCGCTGGCATTCGCAGGTGCATTGCTTTCATTATGGATATTTGGTCAGACATGGAATATATTCTCCCAGATAGGTGTGATCATGCTGATAGGCCTTGTTACCAAGAATGGTATCCTGATCGTGGAATTTGCGAACCACAAACGTGATGAAGGATTCACAAAAGCCAAAGCAGTTGTCGAAGCTTCAACCATGCGTCTGCGCCCGATCCTGATGACTAGTCTTGCCATGGCACTCGGCGCATTGCCTATTGCAATGTCACTGGGAGCTGCTGCCACCAGCCGTATTCCTTTGGGTATTGTGATCGTGGGAGGTATCGTCTTCTCACTGATCCTGACATTATTTGTAATACCGGCCATGTATACTTTCTTATCCAGGAGAAAACCCGCATCTGAAAGAATTGAAGAAGAAGAAGAGGAGGAAACTACCTCTGTGCATGCATAAACATCAGCAACTACATGAAACGTACACTTTTATTTTTTTCTTTATTACTATTGGGCACCGCTGTACATGCACAGCAGGTGCTCACGCCTGAACAGGCAATAGATCTGGCATTAAAGAATAACTACGATATCCGTCTGGCAAAAAATGATGCGGCCATTACCGCTAACGATTATGCCTACGCTAACCTGGCCTTTGCACCGCGTGTAAATGGTACAGCTAACAAAGTATGGAACAGCACACAAACCAAACAGGAATTTGCCAATGGCACAAAGCGTGATACCAGCGGCATCCGCCAAAGCTCATTAAGCGCCAATGTCAGCCTTGCGTGGACATTGTTTGATGGTTTGAAAATGTTTGCTACCAGGCAAAAACTGGAATCATTGCGTGACCTCGGAGAGCTGGCGGTAAAAGATCAGGTGATCAATACCGTCGCCAACATCATTGCTGGTTACTACAATGTAGTGCAACAAAAACAACAACTGCGTAATCTCTCGGAACAATTGTCCATATCAGAAGAAAGAGTAAAACTATCTGATGCTAAATTCCAGACAGGCCTGGGTCCTAAAACAGACTGGCTGCAATCGAAGGTGGACTATAATGCGTTAAAAGCATCCTACCTCCGTCAGCAAACACTGATAGAACAAAGTAAAGCGACGTTAAATCAATTGATGGCCGTTGAAGCGGGCAATACGCAATATGATGTTCAGGATACTATTCCACTTAATATGGATCTTTCCTACGGTGGATTAAGGCAGGAAGCGCTGCAAAAGAACACCGGTATGATGGTTGCACAACAGAATCTTAAAGTATCGCAGTTACAGTTGAAAGAGAGCAAAGGAGACTATTTCCCTGTGATAAATTTCAACTCTGCATATAACTATTCGAGAGTCAATTCCAACGCCGCTACAAACTCCTTCAGTCCGGTTTATAATCAGAATGGTGTTATTAGTTATGGCTTTTCTGCTACCATTCCTATTTTCAATGGCCTGAATGTAAAAAGGCAGGTAAATGCAGCTAAGCTGAATGTAGGTTATCAACAGCTTGCGCTGGAAAATACCCGCACAATCGTCGACCTGTCCCTGACCACCGCTTTTAAAGATTATGAATATTATAAAACAGCTGTGACACTGGAAGATGAAAACCTGGGGCTGGCGAGAGAGAATGTAATGGTTGCAATGGAGCGTTTCAGACAGGGGGTAAGCACCGTAATAGAAATGAAAGAAGCACAACAAAGCCTGGAAGATGCTTATAACAGGTTGATCAACGCACGCTACAATATCAAACTGGCGGAAACACAGTTGCTGAGACTGAATGGATCGCTGGTAAAGTAAAGGCGAATATGACATAAAAAAAGAAGGGACCGTTTGAACGGTCCCTTCTTTTTTATCACTAAGTAATTTATTCTTGTTCTTCTTTCTTCGCCGGCATACTGGCCTTCTCCTGTTGATAATGCCTGAAGTTTTCTTTGATGAATAACATCAGGTCATAATCAGTAGCCTCCTGGAGGAATTGATAGCCCGGTCTGTAACGTAACATAAACGTATCGAGCTCATCTCCGCTTAGCTTTGTCATTCTCTCCACCAGTTCCGGATTATAGCGGTTGTCGATGAATTTTTCCTTTTCCCAGTATACCAGCTGTTCCTTGAAATGCTCCTTCCGCTTACGTGCCTTGCTGGGTACAAGATAAGTCAAGGCAGTAATAGGGTTCGAAGGAAGTGTTTTTAACACATCCACAGCCCCTGGCTTATGATAGTTGAAATATCTGCCATATTCATCGCGGATAGCGAGTGAATCCTTTTTATAGTCCTTTCCTACCACTGTTACCTGGCCTAAACCGATAACCTGACGGGTAAGATAAACATTGATAAACATGGAGGTGGTAGGAACAGGCAGGCTCTTTCTATAATAACTGAGGATAGAAAACTCAAGTGTATCGCCCGGCATTGCATCAATTACAAAACGGCCACTCTCGTTACTGATAGTACCACTCCGGGTAGCTTTATTGATAATAGTGACTCCCGGCAGGCCGTTTCTGTTGTCGGCATCTGCTACCATACCAGATACCCTTACCTGCGCGCTGGCATGCTGCAGAAAGAATAACAGGTACAAAAACAGTGCTCCGATGCAACCGGAAAGTTGTATGATTCGTCTAGGCATCGCTCAAATTTAGTTTTCCCAGCGCAAATGAAAAGTTAAAAAATAGTTCTCCGTCGACAGACTACAGTCCATAGTTTATAGGAAACAAGCATTAAACTTAGGACTTTTATTCCTAATAACTGAGGTGTTCAGGCTGAACGGCAAATAAATTTCCCTTGTCATGCCCCTGGGATCTGTATATAAAAACTATATTATTATCTTTATTCCTCATTTCAAAGAGTATGCCTCACAGGATCTTATTTGCAACGCAACGTTATCAGTATCTGAAAGACAGGTTATTAACACTCGTTCCGGATTGGGAAGAAGGACAACTAGATATCCAGGATTTTCCGGATGGCGAGCATTATCACCGGATAACAAGTAAGGTGGCAAATAAGGAGGTGATCCTGGTGGGAGGGACTATTGACGACAAGGAGACATTAGAACTTTTTGATATTGCTCATGGCTGTATACAGGAGGGGGCATGTTCTATCAATATTGTGATCCCTTTTTTCGGTTATTCTACAATGGAGCGCGCCGTGAAAAAAGGAGAAATTGTAAAAGCAAAGACGAGAGCGCTGTTATTTTCAACCTTGCCACCCACCAGTGCGGGAAATAAAATACTGATGATAGATCTACATGTGGATGGAATTACCTACTACTTTGAGAGTAGCATCCGTCCGGTACATCTATATGGCAAAGAATTAGTAAAAGAAGCTGCACTCGAAATCGCAGCCGGACGGCCGTTTGTGCTGGCCAGTACAGATGCTGGCCGTGCAAAATGGGTAGAATCGCTGGCTAATGATCTGCATGTATCAGCAGCGTTTGTTTTCAAAAAACGTATTTCCGGAGAGGAAACACACATCACTGCCATCAGCGCTGACGTGCAGGACAAACTGGTTATTATTTACGATGATATGATCCGCACCGGAGGCTCTTTGTTGCATGCAGCAGAAGCTTATTTGCAGGCAGGTGCATGTGAGATAGGTGTCATTACTACTCATGGTATTTTCGCTGGTAAAGGCTTCGAAAAGATTAAAAAGAGCGGGATAATAAAGAAAGTTGTTTGTACAGATACTCACCCAAATTCCCTTACCATCAATGATGAATTACTAACAATCAAATCAGTTGATAAGATCATTGCAGACTACTTCAACTAGCAATACTCAATGTTAACCCCGGTTTTATAGAGTATGCCATTGGCAAGGTGTTTGATATACAGCACAATAGAAGGGATTGCTGTTGTAGCGGAAACCATGGCAAGGGTTATATTACATTAAACGCAAGGGGACAAGACAATGATTTAAAACTGTCACATCCTCACTTCAGATTCAACGAAAAAAATTTCAGGTACAATCAAGCCGGAATGTCTATACACTTGAAGTATAGTAAGGGTATGGGCTGCCAACTAATGACTGCACGAATAGTACATAGTTACACATTCGAAATAAATATCAGCTCCGGCCTCATTGTAACGGGCGTTTAGATTGTATTATATAAGCAGAGAAGTTATCACATAAAAGATAGAAGCAGCGACTGCTTCAAAAAAATTTGTAACCAAATCTTACTATATAAGATGAGAAGCCATGTACTCAACTGGTTGTGGCTGTGCTTTGCCTTTTTCTGTAGTGTAAAACCCGCAAAAGCAAGCACACGCGTTAACCACTTCTTTATCGGAACCAGCGCTGAGATAAGCAAATATCAGCCATCCATTACAGTTAATGCTAACTTTCAAGAGAAAGATACCACTGTAAAACCCACTACCAGCCCGGTAGTTATCACACCTTCTTCATCCGGAAAGGACACTTCCGGTAAACAGGTAAAAGACACCAGTAAACCTGCTACGGCATCGCCGGTAGTTATTACACCGTCTTCAGATACATCAAAACCGAAGAAGGATTCAGCCGCAAGCCGTATTGACAGCACTCGTAAAACAGCTGCTGATACTACCCGCAAAGCAGCTACTGATACTACGACCAAACCGAAAAGCGATACCGCACTGATCCTGCCGGCCGATTCTAATACATTGAAAAAGGACGCAACACAGTTCAATCTTAGAGGTGTGGTTAGAGAGCCTGGAGGCACGCCTATTCCAGGTGCACAGGTAGTCAATCTCTCCACAAAACAGGGCGTTGCAACAGACGCTAATGGTGCCTTTACACTGAAAGCATCATTAAGGGATACTATTAAGATATCTTCTGTTAGTTACGCCGAACAGTCTATTCCACTTGAGTCCAGAGACTCATTGTCGATACGGTTAACATCTGCATCGTCAGGACAGAAAGCACTTAAAGAAGTTGTAGTAACGGCATTAGGTATACAGAGAAATACACGTGCTGTTGGTTATGCTGTGGAAGAAGTGAACGGCAGTGCTGTACAGGAAGCGAAGGAAGTTAACTTCGTCAGCGCACTGGCAGGTAAGGTGCCAGGCCTGCAGATCAATTCTAACACGGGTTCTATGGGTGGATCTGCAAAGATCACTATCCGTGGTGTGAAATCTATTCTTGGCGACAACAACGCCTTTGTGGTAGTGGATGGAACTCCATTTATCAACAATAATACAAACCAGGGTGGTCAGTTAAATGGCGGCGGCGGTTATGATTACGGTAGTTCTCTACAGGACATCAATCCGGAAGATATCGACAACATATCTGTACTGAAAGGTGCTGCTGCAACTGCGTTATATGGTAGTCGTGGTGCAGGTGGCGTAATGCTGATCACTACCAAGAAACGTCCTGAAGTATCTGGTGGCATTGGTGTTACTTATAGCATCAATGCACAGGTAGACCAGGTATACGTGTTACCTAAATATCAAAATGAGTACGGCGGTGGTACTGGAGGAAAATTTGATACACTCTACTACAATCAGCATCCTGAAGGATTCATTGATGAGGCGCATGCTACATACGATAACAACGACGGTAAAGGCCGTTATGACCTGATGGCAAGATATTATGATGATGCATCATGGGGGCCTAAACTTTCAGGACAAATGGTGCGTCATTACTGGTCATGGGACAAGAATAAAGGCAATCCGCTGTTTGGTCAGACTGCTCCATGGATAGCACATCCTAACAATGTGAAGGATTTCTACAGAACGGGGTACACCCTCACCAACAACATAGCCATGTCAGGTACTGACGAAAAAGGCTATTTCCGTCTCTCCTATGGCAATATGAATCAGATATTTGTTCTGCCAAACGCGTCTTTAAACCGTAATAATCTTTCCTTTAACGGGGGATATGAATTAACGAAAGGTCTGCGCGCAGTAGCATCACTGAATTATACTGCAATGAAAGCAAAAGCGCGTCCGGGTACAGGCTTTACTGGTCCTAACCCGACCCTGCAGTTCACTATGTACGGACAGCGCCAACTGGATATTGAGCAGGAAAAACGTTATCAGTATGAAGACGGGTCACAGATCACCTGGAATCGTAAAGCCTGGAACGATCCTGCTGTTGCATCCAGCAATGGACCATACTGGAACCGTTATATGGACTACGAAACAGACAGCCGCAACCGTATATTCGGTAATGCCGGTCTTGACTGGGATCTGAGTAAATGGCTCACCATCAGCGGCAGGGTGTTTATGGATGATTATAACACACTGGAAGAGGAAAGGACAGCGAAAGACTACCTGATAGGTGGATACATCAAACGTGTACGCACATCAAGGGAAATGAACTACCAGGTAACTGCAAACATTAATAAAGAGTTTGGTAAAAACTTTAAATTGAATGCGTTGCTGGGTGGTAATATTATGCATCGTAAATGGACTACTACTGGTGGTAGCACTGTTGGCGGTCTGATCATTCCTGGTGTATATAATCTGAACAACTCACTGCAAACAGCTATACCAATTGATGAGTTCTATGAAAAACAGATAAACTCTGCTTTTGCAACGGCATCATTAGGTTATAAGAATTTCCTGTTCCTCGAACTGACCGGCCGTGCAGACTGGAGCTCTGCCCTGCTGAGTGAAAACAATCCTTATTTCTATCCATCTGCATCAGGATCATTTGTGTTCTCAGACTTGTTGAAGGACTGGAAATGGCTCAGCTTCGGTAAACTGCGTGCAAGTGTAGCACAGGTAGGTAGCGATACAGATCCATACCAGATCTATGACACTTACCAGTTCATGCCTCCGTTCGGTAGCTTCCCGGCTACTCAGCTGACAGCTGTAAAATATAATCAGACACTGAAACCAGAACGTACCAGGGAATATGAAACAGGTATCTCTTTGAAATTCTGGGATGAGCATATCGGAGTTGATGTGACCTATTATGACAGGATCACAAAAGACCAGATCATTCCGTTACCTATCTCTTCTGCATCCGGCTTCACCAGCACTATTGTAAATGGTGGTAGTGTACAGAACCGTGGTGTTGAAATAGGCCTGAACCTGAATCCAATCCGCCTGAAAAACGGTTTCCGCTGGGATATAAATGCAAACATCGCACGTAACCGTAACAAACTGCTGAACCTGGATATTCCGCAATACAACAGTTCTCTGCCTGTATTACTGATCGGTACAGACCGCAGAACAACGAAAGTATCTGTTGCTGCATATGTGGGCAAACCAATGGGAACATTGCTGGGAACAGATTATGTGTACGATGCACAGGGACGTAAAATAGTAGGCGCGGATGGTTTGTACAAGATCACAGACAATCCTGTTCCTATCGGTAATGCCTATCCTGATTATGTAGGTGGTGTGACCAACTCCTTTACTTACAAAGGCATCTATCTGTCAGCCCTGGTTGATTTCCAGCATGGCGGTGAATTCTTTTCATACACCAACATGTACGGAAAAGGCTCTGGTTTGCTGGACATTACTGCTGCAAATGGTGTAAGAGAAAAAGGAATTATTGCTGAAGGTGTAACAGAAGATGGAAAACCAAATGAAGTAGTACTGGATGCTGCTACTTATTTCCAGAACAATGAAGGACGGAATTTGAGCAGAGCTAACCTGTATGACGCAAGTTATATATACCTGCGCGAGGTGAAGCTGGGCTACAATCTGCCTGAATCCTGGTTCAAAAAAGTACATGCGCAGAGCGCCCGTCTTTCCTTATATGGAAGGAATCTGTGGCTCATGAAATCCAATGCACCGAATGTGGACCCTTCGAATATCATAAACTCTGCGTCCAACATACAGGGTATTGAAGGAGGCGCATTGCCTTCATTGCGTTCTTATGGTGTTAACCTGAATGTTTCATTCTAAAAACTGAATTAAATGCTGAAAAGATTCTTAATATACGCATGGCCGGTATTATTCATCTTTGTGATGATGGCAGGGTGTAGAAAACTGGATGATATTAATCACGATCCTACCCGTCCAACGGAGTCCTCACCTTCTTTCCTGCTGACAGGAGCTGAGAAAATTGCCATGGACTATTTATATAGCACCTTGCAGAACGGATATATCGGTATGCATTATGCACAATACTGGTCTGGAAACTCAAGGGTAGGAGACAGTCAGTATGCTCTTGATGAAAACAACAATACTGCGTTCTGGAACTTCATGTATGTGTCATTGCACAACCTGGATAAGATCATCAACCTGAACAACGCCAATACTGATAACCCGGCAGCAAAAAATCAAAACGCTATTGCTTCCATATTGAAGGTGTGGATCTATCAGATCCTGACAGACACTTATGTGAATGTTCCATACTCACAAGCGTTAAAGGAGGGAGAGAACATCACACCTGCATATGATCATCAGGACTCCATCTATGCGTCACTGATCAGTAACCTGGAACAGCAGATCGCGGCATTAGATCCTGCTCAGCCAACCTTTACATCAGGAGATGTGATCTATAATGGCGATGTAGCTAAATGGCGAACACTGGCGCATTCATTACTGCTCCGCTTAGCGATCCGTATTGCGGATGCACAACCGGAAAAAGCAAAATCACTTATTGAATCCCATTATCAGTCTGCCATGACCAGCAATACGGATAATGCACAATTTGCTTATCTGGCAACTGCGCCTAACAAGTTTCCTCTAAATGATTCTGAAAGGGAAGTGCTGGATTTCTTTGTGAGCACAACGTTGGTGGATTATATGAAAAGCGTTAATGACCCACGTCTGTCTGTTTATGCAAGACCGCCACTTGATGGAGGTGACATCAAGGGATTGGAATATGGCAGGAGCGCTAATGATTCGACCAGACTGCCACCACGTCAATATTCGTATCCTGGTACAAAAATATATTCCTCGACTATGCCGGGCATTCTGATGACATATCCGGAAGTAGCCTTTATACTGGCAGAAGCTGCTGCAAGGAACTGGTCTGTGGGGCAACCGGCAGCAAGCTGGTACGAAGCAGGCATCAGGGCTTCCATGGAATATTGGAACATTACTACTGGTGTAGATGAATATATTGCGTCTGTACCATATGCCACCGGCGACTGGAAGAATGTGATAGGAACACAGAAATGGCTGGCTTTATATCCGCAGGGCTTCCAGGCATGGTTTGAACGCCTGCGCCTCGACTTCAAAAAGCCAAGCGGCGATTCTCTGTTCAGAGCACCTTATTCCGGTTCATTAGATCAGAATGTGCCTTTTGTACCATCCCGCCTTACTTATCCGCTGGGAGAACGTACGCAGAATGCGGCAGCATATGAAAAGGCTGCAACTGATATCAAAGGAGATACGAAAGCGAGCAAGAGTTGGTGGGACAGACAATAAAAGAACACAACTATCCTTAATAAATTCCCGCTGTCCGAAATGATGGCAACTGCCCTGGCCCTTCCGGCCGGGGCTTTTTAATTGATGTTATTATTTGCCAGGCGACTGAATTCCTTATGCGCATCTTCTGATTTAAAAGCGCTGGTGGGAACGAGGAAGAAATTCTTTTTACCGCGGTAGAGAAAGAAAAAGTTCTTGGCTTCAACAACTTTAGTGAAAGTACTCCATGAGAGCAGGCGTTGGTTCTCGCTGTTACGGGTGGAGATAGTAATTCCCTCTTCTGAGTATTTAAGGTGAATATCGTCTTTGAAGGTGGCGGCTTTGTTATAAATAGACACTGGCAACAGGAACCAGAATACCATAATGATAAGTACCACCATGGTAGCAATACCAATGAGGGCACCAAGTGTGACTATTTTGAAAGCATATCCGGCCATTGTAAAGGCCAGAAGGATGAAGAGTGTGTTCCTGAAAACTTTTATTTCTCCCCGCTGCATGAAATGATAGCGTAATGCATTCAATACCTCCTCCTTATTGTAACTAAACTCCAAATGCATTATGGCAAGGCAAACTTTTATTTATTAACCGGGAGTGTCATTTGACTCTCCATATCGTCTCTTCTGCTGACAGGTGCATATTTTTTCCGGTTGGCAACTGGTTGTTTTTTAACAGTAGAGGCGTCGTCAGACAGATCGTCCTCACTTAAGCCAGGAAAATTGTTCTTCACGAACTGGAAATATTGTTGGAGGGTCTTTGCATCAACTTTGAAAGGGAAGGCCAGCTCATTGCCGGTCATCTTCAAAATATCATTATTGTTAATGCGGGACTCATTCTGAAGATACCATTTGTACAGATCTACTATCCCCTTTTTCAGTTCTTCTTCGTACATTTTATCACCATCCTGATCTTTGGGCAACATCCATACGTACTCCTCAACCCTTCCAGGCCGGGTGGTTGCTTTTGTGGCCGTTACCGTCTTATCATCGCAATTAGCACTCTTTGTTCCGGTTTTATCACCATCTTTTTCCTTCTCTTTCTCTTTGGATGCCTTGGTTTTGTCCTCGTCCTTCCATTTTTCGCTACTTGCGCTTGCTGATGCGGCTGAGGCTAAACTTACCAACAGCAGGAACAACAGCTTTTTCATAGTGTAAAAAATTTGTAAGATTAAAAATACAAAATCAAAATTATAAATCCCAAACTAATTGTGGGTTGACCGGGTTACCCTTGACCAGAAAAACAAAAGCAATGGATAAACCATTGCTTTCGAGAGTCATTTTACATTGCATGATGATTCACGCCTGTAGGAAATATTTGGTTTTTCATAGGACAGTAACCATAATAAAATTAATACAATAACAAATATATAAAATATTTATTGCAACATACTGGAGTCGATAAATATTTGAAATCCTTCAAATTATCATGCTCCTTTTTAAATGCACGAAAAAAAATATAATGGTTTGTTAAAAATCCAAAACCGGATCTTTTACGGATATATTAAAATAAAAATAAACTGTCTTGCAGAATGCAATGTCCGGAAGGCAGATAATCCAACCAACTGATAGTCGTAAACAGAGAATGAAAAACAATTACAGATCGCTGAAACAAGCCAATAAGGAAAAAAGAAATTAAAATCCTGGCATAATCGAATGGAGCATCCGGAACGGGTAGAAATAGTAAGGGCACCTGGAAAGGCGCCCTCAATTTGTTACTATCCTATGAAAACCCTATTTGAATACAAATGTAAGGGCATGTTATTTTTCTTTGAAATTTTAAGGGCACAATAACAAATCATTAACAAAGGCCGGAAGTGCAAAATCGATAAAACGCAGCACTGTATTGGCTTTAAACCAATTCAAGTTTTTTCCTAAATTCGTTAACAGCGCCTGAAATTGGCTACTGATGGGGTTGTTTTAGCGTTAGTTTAGGGCATATTGATGAGCTAAATCGGGCTGTAGCCTTATGTAAAGAGACTTTGCGGCTTATTTAAGTACTTGTTACACCTGCTAAAAAAGTATATTTTTATTTTATATGACGCTCTTTTAACCTTTTTGGTTTTCATTGGTTTACATAAAAGAAATGGCCTGATGATTGTACGACAAACGAGCAGAACCCTTGCTGGTTGGGAAGTTTCACGAATAAAAAATGGATAATATGCATATTTAACTAACAATGTGACTTATTACCGAAAAATTTATACATTTGCGACAACCGGAACAATGCTATTTTAATGCACAATAAAATATACAATTCTTTTATCGATAGGAAAGCGAAGGGGATTAAGTCTTTTGCTGTTCTGATTGATCCGGACAAGGTAACTCCTGCTGGTATAGCAGACCTTGCGGCTAAATGTACCGCGGCAAAGGTGGATTACATTTTTTTGGGAGGTAGTCTTGTGATCACCAATCACCTTGATGAGTGCGTACAACAGTTTAAAAGTCTTTGTGATATTCCTGTTGTATTGTTTCCCGGTAGTCCGTCACAGGTCTCCCGCTATGCCGATGCATTGCTTTACTTGTCTGTGATATCTGGACGTAACCCTGAGTTACTGATCGGCCAGCATGTATTATCTGCACCTGCTGTTAAAAAAAGCGGTCTGGAAGTTATTTCCACAGGCTACGTTTTAATTGATGGTGGTGCTCCTACTACAGTTTCATATATTAGCAATACCACGCCAATCCCGGCTGATAAAGACGATATTGCCATGTGTACCGCTATTGCGGGAGAGATGCTCGGCATGAAGGTCGTATTCATGGATGCCGGCAGCGGCGCCCGTAAACCTATCAGCGAAAGCATGATTGCCCGTGTTGCCAGCCAGGTATCAGCCCCTATTATTGTAGGCGGCGGTATCCGTGATGCTGAGAAAGCATATATCAATTGCAAAGCCGGCGCTGATATTATCGTTGTTGGTAATGCTATCGAAAAAGAAGCCTCTCTGATCAAGGAAATTGCAGACGCGGTACACGCTGCTGCTCCAGTATTGAAATAATTTTACTTAAAAGGGAAACGCTGATTGTCGTAATACGATAATCAGCGTTTCCCTTTTAATTTTACTTATCCTCTTAACAGCTCTCTGTAGTTGTCGGACAATCTCTTAAATCCTGTAACAGCTATTCCGGCAAGACGTTCTCTCATGGCTTCCAGCCCGGTTCTGACGGGCTTTACATTTCAGAGGCTCATCATCTCCTTGAACTTCACTGCCTGCCTGCGGCTCACTTCTATCTTTTCACCGCCACGCATTTCCAGCAATAGTCCTCCATTGAAATAGGTGTCAATCTTCTCGATCATTCGGAGATTCACAATATGTTTCCTGTTTGCCCTGAAAAAGGTCCGCTCATCCAGACGCTCTTCCAAAGCATTCAACGATTTTAATATCAATGGCTTATTGCTTTCGAAATATACCCGGGCATAGTTTCCAACACTCTCAAAAAGCCGGATCTCCTGCAGTTTGACAAACCAGCAACGGTCGCCATCCTTTACAAATACCTGGTCATTTTCTGACAGGATGGTGCGAATAGCACCGGCCTCTAACTGGCGTTCTTTTTCTTCCAACTGATGCAGCTTGTGGATGGCGTCTGCCAGCCGTTTAGGCTCTATTGGCTTCAGCAGGTAATCCAGCGCATTGTATTCAAATGCTTTCAGCGCATGCTCATCGTAAGCAGTGGTGAAGATCACCTGTGGCGCTTTTTCTAATTCTGCCAACAAATCAAATCCTGTTTTATCCGGCATCTGTATATCCAGGAAAAGCAGGTCAGGATGTAGTGTTTCAATTTTTTCCAGTCCGTCCTTTGCATTTACGGCTTCCCCCACTACCACTATTTCAGGGTGGTCAGCCAGTAATTTTTTCAGCTCGCTTCTGGCCAGGCGTTCGTCATCGATTATCAAAGCTTTTTTCATGAGCAACTACTTTTAAAACTTGGCGCGAATAATACATTTAAAACAACGGCATCAGCACTTTTGCTTCAACCGTCGCCTCATTTTTATTATAAATATTGAATGACGCTTTATTCCCATACAACAAACTCAGCCGCTGTCTTGTACTTTGCAGACCGAAACCATGTCCCGTAGTATCTTCTCCTCCTATCTGTCCCGTATTTTCTATCGTGATCTCGTGATGCATTTCCCTAACATGTGAACCGATCACTACCGTTCCACCGCTAACTGTACGGGAAATACCATGTTTGATGGCATTTTCCACCAATGTTTGCAGCATCATCGGAGGAATAGGTAGCTCAAGTGTTTCCGGGTCTATATCATATTGAACCTTCAGGCGCTCTTCAAACCTAATATTCTCTAGTGCAAGGTAATCTTTTACTATGTCCAACTCATTTTCCAGATTTACCGTTTCTGCTTTTTCCACCTGCATAGAGCTCCTCAGGATATTAGAAAGCTCTGTAATAGCGGTCCGGGCCCGTTGTGGGTTCTCGTCAACCAGCGCCCGGATGCTGTTCAGGGCATTAAAAATGAAATGAGGATTTAACTGGGATTTGATCGTCTTTAGCTCCAGTTCTTTGACTGTACTTTCCAGTTTCAGTTTATCCACCTGGCTATTACGGCTCCGCTCTATATAGTGCCAAACAAAATAGATCAGCCACCAGATGGAGGTGATAAGAAATATGGGCAGCAGGTACGTAAGCGTTGTCTGATCTGTTAATCCACGTTGTTGCCATGAGTATCTGAACAGGTTTCCTGTAATAGTATTACCTACGTAAATAATCACTCCGGCGCTCACAGTGAGGCCGAAAAAAAGCAGCATCTGGCTCTCGAAACTATACTGAAACCAATTTAATCTCTTGATAACGCTACGCAATAAATGCGTGGACAGGATACCAAAAAACATGATCACCAGCAGGTTTACCAGATAGAATGATCCAAAAGAGCCTGCAAATGAATAGGCAAAGAACAAATTGACTATTGCGTATGTTATCCAGCCCAAAATTTGACACCACCAATATCTTGATATTCGTTTAAACATCTATCTGAAAATTAGTAAACTACTGCTACATTTTCAAAAATACCGATGTGCTTACCCGACCTGACCCCAAATGTTATGAATGGATATTCGGCATTGCAGAAGTCCAAATCTGCTGATGTGTGGAATAAATGTAGATTAGCACTTTAATTTGTACTTTTGTTTATTAAATCCTGCATCAAGAAGTATGAATATTACGCCGGGCCCGTTGCTGGGCAAGATCGAAACCCCTGCCGATTTGCGGAATCTCAGTAAAGAGCAGCTGCACGAGGTGAGTGAAGAACTCCGCCAGTTCATTATTGATGTTGTCAGCGTTCACGGTGGGCATTTTGCTGCCAGCCTGGGTGTTGTAGAACTGAGTGTAGCACTGCATTATGTGTTTAATACCCCCTACGACCAACTGGTATGGGACGTAGGACATCAAGCTTATGGCCATAAGATTCTGACCGGACGTAGAGACGTTTTCCATACTAACCGTAAATATCATGGTATCAGCGGATTCCCTAAAAGAGATGAAAGCGAATACGATACCTTCGGAGTAGGCCACTCTTCTACCTCCATTTCTGCTGCTCTGGGGATGGCCATTGCTTCTAAATATAAGGGCGAAACAGACCGTCAGCACATTGCCGTAATCGGTGATGGAGCCATGACGGCAGGTATGGCATTCGAAGCGCTTAACCATGCAGGTGTAGCAAATGCCAATGTGCTGATCATTCTCAATGACAACTGTATGTCCATTGACCCGAATGTAGGCGCATTGAAAGAATACCTCACAGACATCACCACTTCTCCTACTTATAACAAACTGCGTGACGATGTGTGGAACCTGCTCGGCAAACTGCCAGTAGGCAAACGCTTCACCCGTGACATGGCATCCAAACTGGAAGCCGGCCTGAAAGGCGTCGTATCCAGTTCCAGCAACCTGTTCGAATCCCTGAAGCTGCGCTATTTCGGTCCTATCGACGGACACAATATCGTGAAGCTCGTGGATACCCTCCAGGACCTGAAAGACATTCCCGGCCCTAAACTGCTGCATATTGTTACCACTAAAGGTAAAGGATACGCACTGGCGGAGAAAGACCAGACTACCTGGCATGCTCCAGGCCTGTTTGATAAAATTACCGGCGAGATCTTCAAGAAACAACCGGATAAACCACAACCTCCAAAATACCAGGACGTATTTGGCCATACTATCATTGAACTGGCTGAACTGAACAAGACCGTGATGGGTATTACCCCCGCCATGCCTTCAGGCTCATCCCTAAAGTTCATGATGGAGAAAATGCCTGACCGCGCCTTTGATGTGGGCATCTGCGAACAGCATGCCGTAACCCTTTCCGCCGGTCTGGCCACACAGGGTATGCGCGTATTCTGTAACATCTACTCCTCTTTCATGCAAAGAGCATATGACCAGGCGTTACATGACGTAGCTATCCAGAAACTGCCTGTCGTATTCTGCCTGGACCGTGCCGGTCTGGTAGGTGAAGACGGCCCGACACACCACGGCGCGTATGATATAGCCTTTATGCGTTGCGTACCTAATGTCATCATCAGTTCACCGATGAATGAAGAGGAATTACGTAACCTGATGTATACCTCCCAGCTGCCTACCCAGCAGTCTCCATTTGTGATCCGCTATCCAAGAGGACAAGGTGTGATGCCTGACTGGAAGCAGCCTTTTAAAGAGGTCAAAATAGGTACCGGCCGTAAACTGCGTAGCGGTAAGGATATTGCCATCCTCTCCCTGGGCCATCCAGGCAACTTCGTAACAGAAGCCTGCAAGGAACTGCTGGCAGATGGTTTACAGCCTGCCCATTATGATATGCGTTTCGTAAAACCACTGGATGAGGCTTTACTGCATGAAATATTCAGCGAATTTGACAAGGTGATCACGGTAGAAGATGCTGCGATAACAGGCGGCTTCGGTAGTGCTATCCTCGAATTCATGGCAGCTCATGGCTATAAAGCTGATGTGCGTATGCTGGGTATCCCAGACCGCATTGTAGAACACGGCAAGCCAGATGACCTCCACCGCGAATGTGGCTACGATGCTGCTGGCATCGCCAGTGCAGCACGTGCCATGCTTAAAGAAAAGATCACTGTAACTGCCTGATAAAGACAGTAAATACTACAAGATAATCCGGGAAGCCACCAACTATGACTGTTGTTCATAAAGGTGGCTTCCCTTATTTTTATGACATGGATGAATTGTATATACACCTCCGCATCAGGGAGATTATAGCAGAAACAGCAGACGCATTTACATACAGACTGGAAACAATTGACGGACAGCCCCTTGAATATCAGGCAGGACAATTCATTACCTTTCTCATCTACCTGCATGGTACAGAATACAGGCGGTCTTATTCTTTCAGCTCCACACCCGGAATAGATCCTTATCCATCCGTTACCATCCGGGAAAAACAGAACGGAGAGATTTCCCGTCATATACTGCATCATTGGAAGGCTGGCGATGAGATTACGGCACTATTGCCCTCCGGTCGCTTTACACTTCCGGGCCATGCAACCACCCCGCGGGATATCTTCCTGTTTGGCGCAGGAAGTGGTATTACGCCGCTATTCTCCCTTTTGAAGGATATTCTTCATAATGAGCCTACGGCCCATGTAAAACTGATCTATAGCAATACTTCCGAGAACCGGACTATTTTCCACCAGCAGTTACAGGAGCTGGCTGCGAAGTTCCCACAACAGTTACATATTATACGCCTGTACAGCGGTGATCCCGATCACATCGTTCGCCGCCTTAGTAATCTATCGCTGGAACCATTAGTAAAACAACAACTCAGCCACCGGAAAGAAGACGCTCAATTCTTCCTGTGCGGTCCGCCCGAATACATGCGAATGATCCTTTTTACGCTCACTTTTATGGGGTTTGCGGAAGAACAGCTGCATAAAGAGAATTTCGTGGTAAATACGGCCCCGCAGCTGGCCAGAATAGGCGTGCCGGAAGATACTTCTATGAAGAATGTGGAATTACACCTGCGCGGGGGAGTACATAAGCTCTCCATTCCCGGCAATCACAATATACTTGGGGAGGCGCTTGCCCAGGGCATCGCCATACCATATAGCTGCAAAGGTGGTGTTTGCGGTTCCTGCACCGCTCGCTGTACAAAAGGGGAAGTGTGGATGGCCCTGAATAATGTGCTGACGGACAAAGAGATTGAGCAGGGCTTCGTCCTCACCTGCACCGGTTATGCAGTTAGTGCAGAAGTCGTAATCGAATTATAAGTTGTATGCTGGCAAGCGTTACGAAAAAGCACTGAATGCCTTAAACTCATCCTTTAATTCGCTGTAGAGCTTTCTAAAGGTATGCATACGGTCCTCCAGGACGTCAAAATCATCCACAGGACGATCGTCATGTAAGATGGGAGGTGTCCCGTTATTCGATATCTTTTTGGCGGATTGTTTCAGATCGTGCCGTAACTCGTCTGCTTTTTCTGACTGACAGATGAATTGGTTCTGAAAGTGCTCTATCTGCGCCAGAGAATCTTCGTCGGTTTTACGAAGAGATAACTGCTCTAATTGGCTGCGCATAGACTGGAGGACTTCCCTGGCATTGTTCACTTCGTCCTTCCAGTTACTGATCTGTTCGAGATCTGAAGTTTGTGCGGATACTTCCATGTGTATTGATTTTAACGTGAAATAATTAAGCAATACAATATTGTCCGTTACACATTTCTAAGTTACAAAGCTTTTTTCAATTAGGAATTAGGAATTAAGAATTAGGAATTGCAGACTGCGTCTAATATTAAATTGCATAAAAAAAAGCTGTTGTATAACAAGAAAAAAGCCTTCTTATACAACAACCTTTCTATGCTTAATTTCTAATCTATTTCAGATATGCATTATACATCCATACCAGCTTTTCCTGTTCCCTGATGTAAGTCGTAATGAGGTCATTTGTACCATCATCACCATCCTCATCGCTAAGTGCAGATACTTCACGTTCCAGCTCTATCAGTGATTGCAAACCAGAGAGTACATGCTGAACACAAACAATATCCTTACTCTCATTTTTCACCTCTGTAATAACAGATTGTTCGATATAGTCGGAGAATGCATGTGTCGGAGTAAAGCCCAGCGTCAATATCCTTTCTGCTATTTCGTCTATCTTAGTTAATGCATCTGTATACAGCTCCTCAAATTTTGCATGCAGCGTGAAGAACTTGTCACCGCGTATGTTCCAGTGAAATCCACGTACATTCATATAGAACAACTGATAAGTAGCCAATAGCGTATTCAGTTTCCCGGCTAATTCCTTTGATGTTTTCTTTTCGAGCCCGATGTTCGTAGTTGCAGTACTCATAGCGAAGTATTTTTTGGGTAATGTTAAATCAACTCATCGGTACATCAATCAACAAAAAGTTTGCCGCTTTGAGAGCTTTTACCGTAGCAGTATCATATTGGCTCAAGCCTATGGCATCACGACGTTTCAGCACTTCCCCGGCAACTTCCACTTCGCCATCTATTACAAAAAGGTAACTACCATGCTGTGACATTTTCGGCGCAATATCCACACTCTGCCCCTCCTCAAAATGACCAAGAGAAAACCATGCATCCTGGTTTATAAGCAAAGCATCACTGTCTGCTTCAGGCGATACGACCACCTGCAGTTTATTTTGCCTGTCTGCCAGCTCAAATTCCTTTTGCTGATATCGTGGCATGATGTTACGCAATTTCGGGAATACCCATATCTGCAGGAAGTTAACAGGATCTGTCTTAGATGCATTGAATTCTGAGTGTGATATACCACTGCCTGCGCTCATGATCTGCACTTCATTACTGCGGATGATCTCATGCCGGCCCGTGTTATCATGATGCTCCAGTGCACCGCTAAGCGGGATGGATACTATTTCCATATTATCGTGAGGATGCGTTCCAAACCCCATTCCTCCTTTTACCACATCGTCATTTAATACGCGTAATGCACCAAAATGTATACGTTCCGGATTATAATAACCTGCGAAGCTGAATGTATGATAGCTCTGCAACCAGCCATGATTTGAAAAGCTACGGGAGTCTGCCCTGTGAACGATCTTTTCCATAAATATTTTCTCCTTTACAGTACAAATATCCTCATTAAATGCTGGCTGATAAATGGATTGCTTGATGAAAAAAGTGGACAATTTATATAAACAAAAAGTCCCGTTCTCCATAACAGAGAACGGGACCTTCATAGTGTCTTTCCTTACGCCAATTGTGCATCCAGTGTGATCTCTGTATTCAACAATTTAGAGATCGGGCAGTTAGTTCTAGCTTCTTCCGCCAGTTCAGCAAACTTAGCCTGATCAATACCAGGAACGGTTGCTTTCAGCTCCAGGTGGCTGCTGGTAATAGCACCGTTGTCCAGTGTGATAGTAGCTTTAGTGTCGAGATTTTCAGGTGTGAAACCAGCACCAGTCAACAGGAAACTGAGTTTCATAGTGAAACATCCTGAATGTGCAGCTGCTATCAGCTCTTCAGGATTAGTACCTGTACCTTCCTCAAAACGGCTTTTATAAGAATACGCCGTATTGCTCAATACACCGGACTGTGAACTTACTGTACCTTTTCCATCTTTACCGGTACCTTTCCAGTTGGCGGATGCAGATCTTTTCATGATTAAAGCGTTTGATAGTTTAATGAATAAGTGTTTGAAAGTGGTTATTGGGGCTGAAATTACTATTTCTTTTTTGCTTACGCAGAGGTATTAACACGTAGATTTTTCTCTACATGGATGCCATATAAAAAAGGCCGGATGAATACATCATCCGGCCTACACTATTTCTGGCAATCATCCTCAAAAAAACATCTTTCTCACATCATTGCTATCACTATTCCATGTCTGAACTTCTTTATTCCATGCTATTAGACACTTACTGCAATGACTGAATGCCAGTATTGATTGTTTATGCTTAACCTTGCTTTACGAGCTGTACGCCAGCCTGTAATTTCACCTCATCACCCACAACTATACCACCAGCTTCTGTAGCTGCATGATAAGTCAGTCCGTAATCCTTTCTGTTGATCTTACCTTTGATTTCAAAACCAGCTTTGGTCTGGCCATATGGATCTTTCACAATACCGCTGAATTCCACTGTCAGTTCTACTGGTTTGCTTACGCCACGTATAGTCAGGTCACCGGTTACTTTATATTCTTCATCATTCACTTTCTTTACAGCTGTAGAAGAAAAAGTCAGTTTAGGATACTGTGCAGCGTGGAAGAAATCTTCAGCTTTTAAGTGCTGGTCGCGCTGTTCGTTCTTGGTAGAGATACTGTCAACATCTGCTTCAAAGCTTATCTTTGCATCGGTGAAATCATCACTGCTGCTTTCTACAGTTGCATCATATTTACCAAAATACCCGGTCACGTTAGTGATCATCAGGTGTCTGATCTTAAATTCTACTTCACTGTGCAAAGGGTCGATTTTCCAGATTGCCATAACTTTAAGTGTTTTTAAGTTTAGTGTTTTTTTAAGTATGTGTTGTTTTCGTTTGTCTTTGTAAAAGGTTGATTAGCAAACCAATCACTGTCCCTATAACTGTGCCATTCTGTTATTTCCTCTCTTCGCTCGTCTACTATCACATCCGTTTCATTAAGACAATACAAAATTACACGTTGCAACAAATATTCGGAATGGATAGAATGACTTAATAGGTGGACTTTTTTTTACAACCTGTCTTTTTTACACATTATTAGACACTTGCCCGGGAGGCATCCTTAAATTCTGATGGAGTCTGATTGGTATATTTCTTAAAGAAGCGGCTGAAATAGTGGGGATCGTCAAATCCCAGTTTATAGGCTATTTCTTTCGCGGAGAGGTCTGTATTATATAGATAACGCTGCGCTTCCAGGATCACGCGGTTGCGGATATGCTCTCCCGCGGTAATTCCGGACAGTTGCTTGCTGATCTCGTTCAGCAAAACCGGCTTTATATGGAGTATGCCGGCATAGTCCGACACATTCTTCAGCGTATTGTATTTCTCTTCTATCAGGTTCTTAAACTGGAGGAATAAAGAACTGTTGTGGGTAGCATGTTGCTCTGGCGCAGCCAGCATACTGCTGCCCTTAATACGGGAGGCCAGTACAAGAAAATACCGCAACAACCCATGAAACGCCGTTTCATAGTCTGCAGCCTGTTCATTCACCTCCTTCATCAGCATATGCAATACCATCTCAAAATCTTTCTCCTGTTCTGAGGTAAGGGTAATAACACTGCTGAACTGATTGTTAAAGAAAAGGGACGAGTTAATGCCCATCAGGGTAGCTGCCTGGTCTTTCAGACACATGAAAGCATCCTGAAAGGCGATCATATATCCTTCTACCTTTTCACTGAACTCCATTTTATGCACCTGTCCCGGCGCCAGAAAGAAAAGGGTATTTTTCTTCACGGCATGGGTTACTGTGTCAATTGTATTAATGAGGTGCCCCTTTTTGATCCAGTAAATGGTATAGAAGTCATGACGGTGAGCTACGCCATTACTGGCGAAGAAGCCATCACCCAATTCGCAAAGGCTGGACACAACAAACTTGGGATCTGTTTGCGCATACCTGGGTAAGGGTACTACTTCTATATGTCCACGTTTCTCACTCATTCAAATGTACCGGCTACTTCTACTTCCCGGTCTTCTGGCTCAATGTACTCAATTATAAAGTTATTCCGGCCTTCACCCACCATAATGCCCATATACTTCATCTGCACCAGTTCCAGCATACCGAGAAACAGGAAAATGGCATGGACCCTGTCCCGGCACAGATCGAAGATCTTCTCGAAAGCCATCGTCTTTTCCCTGGCAGCAAGGTCGATCATGTACTCACGGGAACCTTCCATGGTATACTCATATTTATATACTACGTGCTGCGGCTTGTTTTCCCGCTGTTTTACACGCTGCATTACCTTCTCAAAGGTTTTGGTGAGTTTAAAGAGGGTAAGCGTCTGCACTTCCGTCCCCTCACTGGTAGCTTCCCCAATAGCCGCCAATTCTTTGGCGATGTTACCGCGCTTGATCTGTAACATACGTTCAGCTTCCCGCTCTGCCAGTTCTGCCGCCGCCTGTTTGAAACGCTTGTATTCCAGTATCTTATCAATCAATTCCTGGCGGGGGTCAATTTCCAGGCCCTGCTCATCCAGCTCCTTGCGGGGCAGCAACATTTTGGCCTTGATACGCATCAGTGTAGACACGAAAAGGATAAATTCACTGGCCAGCTCAATGTTCAACGACTCCAGGTGGTGTATATAATCCAGGAAATCCTGAGTAATGGTCGTAATAGGAATATTATAAATGTCCAGCTCGTCCCTCTCAATAAAGAAGAGCAACAGGTCAAATGGCCCCTCGAACTGAGGCAGTTTTATCTTGTAAGAGTTGTCATTCATAATGTTACGTATGGCTTTCACTTATCTGCCAGCAACTGATCTGTTCCTGCATTGAAAGTGAAAGCCATCAAAAATAACGAAAAATCCCGCTCGTCAGAACTTAGCCGTAAAACCGACCCCGATCACCTGTTTGACCTGTAATCTCGGCCCCAATACGCCCGTTTTTTCATTGGCAAAGACCTTTACATCATCATCGTAGATCATGTCAACAGAAACATTGGCAGAAATGTACTTGTTTACCTGCAGGTTGAGGCTATTGGTCCAAAACAGATCGATGTTCTGCGGGTTATGTTTATAGTCAGAGAACAGGTCCATCCTGGTCTTGTACACAATATTCTTAGCTAGGGTCTTTACCCAGTTTACCGTCAGATACGCACCCAGCTCATTCTTCACATGTTTCCCGGTATCAACGCCAAACGCGCCCTGCGATGCCAGGTAATCATCTACCACAACAACATAACGTGCAGTGACCGGAGAAAAGAACACAGAAAGCTGGTCATTGGGTTTATAGTCAAGACCCGGTGATACTAGCACATATGCCGGTGCAAAAAAACGGGACACCAATGTTGGTTTAGCTGTATCAGAGGACGGATATAAGTAACCATCAGTAAACTGGGTACGTACGTCCAACAGGGCACTGAGATAGAGATTTTTACCGATCTCATAACCGTATTTAGTAGTAATGCCGATACGGTCGTCACTTTTACGCCCACCAAGACTGGTCGTGTTCACATAACCATATGCGAGGTCCAGCACGTTGTCCCAGTTGTTCTTACCTTTTTTATAGAATGCATACGCATTCAGATTAGACGCTACAGAGAAAGAGAACTTATCACCACCCGCAGCCCAGTTTGTCAGGCTTCCCTGGTTAATATTCAGGTTGAAAATGCCTCCTTTCTTCCATACGGAGGGAACAGTATCGTTGGCATCTTTCTTAATTTTTCCGCTGGCTTCTTCTCTGGACGTTTTCATCCAATCGCTTTGTGCGTGCAGGAATGAAGTACATACCAAAAAACAAATAATAGTCAGGACGGATCTTCTCATCAGTGTAAACATTTAAATGCTGTGGATAAATATTGCCGGTGTTGGCGTTACGAACATGCCACGTCATAGGAACGTGAACGCAAAAATATAAAACTAACGGGGAATTTTCCCAGAGAGGGGTAAAGGCAGCTGGCCCAAAGCGATATCCATGCAGCGATCGCAATACGCTACAACACTCAGGGCCAGCATTATAATGAGATTATTTACTTTTCAGTACATCACGGATCTCCATCAATAATTTTTCTTCTGTAGTTGGCGCTGGTGGAGCGGCAGGAGCAGGCGCTTCTTCTTTCTTCCTGGTAAGACGGTTAATAAACTTCACAAGCAGGAATATACAAAACGCCATAATGATAAAATCAATACAGTTCTGTATAAAGATACCATATGATACCACTGGTATGCCTGCAGTCTTTGCCGCTTCAAGGGTTTCGGCGGTGCCCTTACTATAATCTAACTGAAAAAACTTCTCTTTGAAATCCACCTTTCCCGTAAGAATACCCAGTATGGGCATAAAGATGTTATCGACCAATGAAGAAACAATTTTTCCGAAAGCAGCACCGATGATCACACCGACTGCCAGATCAATAACATTTCCTTTGGTTGCAAACTCTTTAAACTCTTTGAAGAACGACATAATAAACTTTTTAAGGGTGAAGACAATCTCCGCTAAAGATAATTATTATACTTTATAACAATATTCCTGTTACCATTTTATACCTTCAGTTTCGGGTACTCCATGTGTAAAGAACGGAGTGTGTCCCTCAACGTTTGTGCCACTACGTATTCTTTATACCAATTTCTGTCTGAAGGGACTATCATCCATTTGATTTCATTGCAATGCTCAATAGCCTCTTCATACATTTTCCTGTAATCCTTCCACAACCTGGCTTCCACCGAATCGTTCTTATTATACTTCCACATTTTACGAGGGTCTTCCAATCGTTCTTTCAGGCGCACTTTCTGTTCTTCTTCTGAAATATGCAGATAGAATTTCAGTATCGTTGTGTTGTTATGTTCGCTTAGCAGCCGTTCAAAATCATTGATGGCCTTCATTCTTTTTTCCGCTGTTTTATCGTCTATCCATTTATGCACACGTTGTATCAGAATGTCTTCATAGTGCGAACGGTTAAACACTTGTATCATTCCTTTTGCAGGTGCAAACCTGTGTACACGCCATAGAAAATCGTGGTCTTTTTCTTCTTCAGTTGGTGCTTTAAATGATTGCACATCTACTCCCTGCGGGTTCATATTACCCAACACTTTTCTGATGAGGCCATCTTTTCCGCTGGCGTCCATTCCCTGCAGTATTATTAAAATAGAGTGGTTATGCGATGCATATAAAAGATTTTGCAGCTCATCCAGTTCTTCCACTATTTCTTTTGTAACAGCCTTGATAACTCTTTTATCCATTCCTTCAGGTGCGTCCGTGCTGATATCTGAGAGATTGATCTTATTCATGATACGAGGGTTAAGTTCATGTAACAGTAACAAAATACACTCCGAAGTGTTGAAGTCATGGTAAAATCTGCCTGTTCATATTAATAAAATATACGGAACTTTGCTGACTTAAAACAACCTTGCGTGAACAGCCGTGCCATCAACTGGAGCATCTTCCTATTATTATCATTGACCTGGGGTAGTTCTTTTATACTGATGAAAATCGGTCTGGAAGCCCTTTCACCATACCAGGTAGCCAGCTTACGCCTGCTGAGTGCAGGCATCGCCTTACTGCCATTTTTCATAAAGTTCATATGTAAGACGCCACTGAATAAGATCCCTATCATTATTTTATCTGGTATTCTGGGCAATCTCGTACCGGCTTACCTGTTCTGTATCGCTGAAACCCGGATAGACAGTGCGTTGGCTGGTATATTAAATGGTCTGGTGCCACTGATGTCTTTACTGGCAGGCTTCTTCCTCTTTCAGGCGCCTATTGTCAGGCAACAGCTAGGGGGCATTTTTATCGGTCTGCTCGGTGTAGTGCTGCTCTTTGTGGTAAAAGGCGTAGATACCGGTTATTGGTATTATGGTTTGTGGATCGTACTGGCCACCATTTGTTACGGGGTCAATATTGCGCTGGTACATCACCATCTGAAGGGATACAGTTCTTTGCAACTAGGCTCTATTGCCTTATTCTTCTGCGCCATTTTTGCATTACCGGTGCTCATCTTCACCGACTTCTTTCCTATTCTGTCCGGCCCTGAAGTACCGTGGCGTTCATTAGCCGCCAGTGTTACACTGGGTGTGCTGGGTAGTGGTATCGCTTCCGTGCTGTTCTACATTCTGATCAATAAGGCCGGGGCATTATTCGCTTCTATGGTCACTTATGCCTTGCCGGTAGTTGCTATTGGATGGGGCTTGCTTGCTGGCGAGCGGATCTCGTTCATGCAGGTATTATGTCTTGGGGTAATCCTTGCGGGTGTATATATCGTTAATAAAGCAAAACGCTGATCCCGACGGACCAGCGTTTTGCTTTATTTCTTTTATGTAAGTTCAGCTACTGCGTGATGCAGTATTTACCGGCAATGCAGGTTAGATCACCATGATCTCTTTCTCCTTCTGCGCGGTATGCTTGTCTACTATGTCAATGTATTTGTTGGTCAGGCCCTGAACGTCGCTTTCTGCATCTTTTGCCGTATCCTCACTCAAACCATCTTTCTGCAATTTCTTTATAGCTTCGATCGCATCCCTGCGGATGTTCCTGATAGCTATTTTCGCCTGCTCGCCTTCATTAAGGGCGCGTTTTACAAATTCCTTTCTTCTTTCTTCGGTTAGTGGAGGCAGGAACATACGGATAATCTGTCCGTCGTTCTGCGGATTAATGCCAATATTAGAGGCAATGATCGCCCTTTCTATTGGTTGAAGCATATTCCTTTCCCATGGCTGAATGGTCAGGGTACGGGCATCAGCCACTGCGATGTTAGCTACCTGCGCAAGGGGAGTAGGCGCACCATAGTAGTCTACCGTAATTCCATCCAATATCTGCGGGTTAGCTTTACCGGCCCTGATCTTAGTGAGTTCTACTTCCAGGTGTCCGATGGCCTTTTGCATGGTTCCGGTGGCATCGTCTATAATTAACGTTAGATCATCTTGCATAGCAAAAAATAATTAAGTGCCTGCAAACCTACAGGATTTATCTGAATTTGGAAAGTCGTTACAAAGGGAGGGGCTCCGGTACAGGATGACCGGGCCTGTAATTATTTGTCCTGCAGGATACCTTTTGTGTTCACACGCAGGATCTTAGGGGGATTAGCCGTAACCTGTGCCTCAGTGGCAGCATCCTTGATAGCTGAAACTGTAAGCGCCCGCAGCATGGCTTCCTTCCTTTTTTTCATCTGATACAGTATTCCGGTAAGCAGCAGCGCCGAACCCAGTATCGCACTTAACAGGTAGGCAGAGCCAATATCCTGCAGGGCAAATGCCAGGGCAATATAACCTGCGTTGATCATTACCATTACCACAGAAGTCTGTTTATGGTTCAGGCCCAGTTCCAGCAGATAGTGGTGAATGTGGTTACGGTCTGCAGAAAAAGGAGATCTTCCGTTCATCATACGGATGGCAAATACGCGTAATGTATCGAACAACGGCATGATCAGGATAGCGATTGCCACAATAGGTACGGAAGTTACCGGCAGTTTACCGGCGGGGTTGCCCGCTACTTCAATAAATTTAACAGCCAGAATTGCGTTTACCAATCCTACCATCAGGGACCCGGTGTCCCCCATGAATATACGTGCGGGAGAAATGTTGTAGATAAGAAAAGCCGCCAGTCCGCCAGCCATAGCAAAACCCATTACAGCATATAGCAATTCGCCGGTATACAGGAAATAAGTACCCAGTACGCCGGATACCAGCATACCGATGCTACCCGCCAAACCATCCACTCCATCGATCAGGTTGAAGGCGTTAATGATAACCAGGAAAGTAAAATAAGTAAGTAAGAGACTGAAATGTGGAGGAAGAGCATCAATGCCCATTATTCCGTACATGCTGCTGATCTGTAAATTGCCCAGATATATTACGGCGAAAGAAGCCATTAACTGCCCGATCAGTTTTTTCAACGGAGAAAGTCCCACAATATCATCCTTCATCCCAACCATAAAGATCACGATGAATGCCGCCACCATATACTGAAAAGGG
Organism: Chitinophaga sp. S165; assembly: GCF_003182155.1. Lineage (GTDB taxonomy): Bacteria > Bacteroidota > Bacteroidia > Chitinophagales > Chitinophagaceae > Chitinophaga. The sequence goes on along the minus strand of NZ_QGTG01000002.1, from coordinate 1,125,333 downwards.
GAATCAGCAAACGCAGGTACACATACCGCAGATGCCATTACAAAACCTGAAAAAAAACCGATACCCCCTAAAGTTGGTATACGAGCCTTGTGAGATTTCCGTTCGTCCGGTTCGTCATAAAGATGCTTCAATTCAGCAACCCTTATTAAAACAGGGATTGCAAAATAGGTTATAACAAAACTCAGGACGGTCGCAATTAAAACATTCTCCATGTTGGGAGGGGCTTGATTCCTGCAAAGATATTAATTTCAATCAAATGTGTATCAAAAAAATAGGAAATTAAATAGATTTGAAGCCTGGATCACGAAAAACTATTAGCTTTAGAGACTAAATATGCCAGGTATCTATCTAATTTTTCTATTAATTTAGCAATTCAAAATTTGCAATTATCATGCCTCAGTTGAAAGACATAGCAACACAAATAAGACGGGACATAGTTCGTATGGTGCATGGCTGCCAAAGCGGCCATCCAGGTGGTTCTTTAGGATGTGCAGATTTCTTTACCGCCCTTTATTTCAAAATTATGCAGCATAAGCCGCAGCCTTTTGACATGGATGGTGGAGATCAGGACCTGTTCTTCCTTTCAAACGGGCACATTTCACCAGTATTCTACAGCACTTTAGCCCACGCAGGCTATTTTCCAAAAGAAGAACTGGCTACCTTCCGTAAACTTAACTCCCGCCTTCAGGGTCACCCGACCACTCATGAGCACCTGCCAGGTATCAGGGTTGCTTCAGGTTCCCTCGGACAGGGTATGAGCGTAGCCATCGGTGCTGCTCTCAGTAAAAAATTAAATAACGATGACCGTCTGGTGTTCTCCCTCCATGGTGATGGCGAGCTTGAAGAAGGTCAGAACTGGGAAGCGATCATGTTTGCTCCCCACCATAAAGTAGATAATCTTATCGTAACAGTTGACTGGAACGGTCAGCAGATCGATGGTACCGTGGCAGATGTAGCCGGCCTGGGCGACCTGGAGCCGAAATTTGCTTCTTTCGGATGGAAAGTACTGCACATGGACGGTAACAATATGGACGAAGTAGTAGCTACCCTGGAAAAAGCTGTTAGCTTAACCGGACAGGGACAGCCTATCGTGATCCTGATGAAAACCGTAATGGGTAAAGGCGTTGACTTCATGGAAGGTCATCACGAGTGGCATGGTATTGCTCCGAATGATGAACAACTGGCAAAAGCGCTTACTCAATTACCAGCAACGGAATTAGGCGACTATTAATAACAATACTTCTAATAAAAAAAGCATCCGCCTTATAAACGGATGCTTTTTAATTTAATATTATTCTTGTTGTAATTGTAATTGTTATCAGGTCGCTTTTAACTCCATGTGCTGTCTGGAAGCCCTTTTTGCAGGATACCAACTGGCTGCCGCCCCAATCACCAGGATCGTAACACTTACCAGGATAAAATCACCGATGTGCATACTTACCGGGTAAGCATTCACCAGGAAAGAATCTTCTTCCAGCTTTATAAATCCGAATTTCTGCTGTAATAAGCAAAACACGATACTGATCCCAAAACCGATCAATGTTCCTATTCCTGCAATGATCAGTCCTTCAGTAAGGAAGATACGCATGATCAGTTGTGAACGGGCCCCCATTGCATTCAAAATGGTGATATCCTTTCGCTTTTCCATTACCAGCATATACAATGAGCCGATCATATTAAATGCAGCGATCACCAGAATGAAAGTCATGATCACATACACCGCCCATCTCTCGGTCTGCATAATTGCATATAATGCCTGGTTCTGTTCATAGCGGGTTTCAACAGTAAAACCATTGCCTACTACTGCCTGCAGGCGCTGCTTCAATACCATGTCGTCCAGGCCGGGTACACCTTTCACTTCCAGCGCCGACATCTCGTCGTTATTCATCCCTAGCAGCCCACGCATGAACGCTATATTTGTGATCACATATTTGCTGTTGAATTCCTGCTGAATAGCAAAAGATCCTGACGGATATAATATCCCGCTACCCAATGCATCTTCAGGTGTAGTAACACTTTTCACATTTCTGCGGGGAAGATAAACGCTGACAGGTGTCAGATCGCGCTCTAAATCCACTCCTAGCGCCAGTTCAAGATCAACACCCAATATTGCCTTATAGCCATTTTCGTCGCCCGTATCAAATTTACCATGGGCAATGCTCTTATCTACTGCCGCTACTTTATTGTAATTATTGTCCACTCCCTTCAGGATGGCAATAGTCTGATCTCCTTCACCATAGCGTAAAACAGCTTTCTCTTCCACAACTTCCGTCATATCGGCTACACCTTTTACAGCAGCGATCTGTTTCAGTTGAGCCGCTGTAAGCGTAATAGACTTACCAGTCACAGCGCTGATCTTTACTGATGGATAAAAAGTAGAATACAGGGATTTCACCAGTCCTTCGAACCCGTTAAATACACTGAGGATAACGATCAGCGCACCTGCACCTACTGCAATTGCCGATACACTGACCCAGGCGATAATATTAATGGCATTGGTACTTTTTTTAGCCCGGAAATAACGGGATGCGAACTGCCAGATCAAAATGATGTGATTTTAATTGTTTTCCTTCCCTCCGTCGTCGTCTTTGATCTTCTTGAACAGCTCTTCCATCTTGAATACATAATCCAGCGTATCGTCGAGGAACAGGGACAATTCAGGCACACGGCGTAATTGTTTTCCTACACGGTTACCCAGTTCTTTCTTGATCTCACCCATTCTTTCCTTGATCCTGTTTACCATAGCGTGGTTATCGGCAATCTGGAACATACTCAGGTATACCCTCGCCTCCAGCAGATCGGGCGTCATACGTACCGTAGAAATGGAGATCATTCCCCCTTCCAGCACGTTGAATCCCATACGCTGAAAAATTTCACTGAGTTCTTTCTGTAACAGCTGCCCTATTTGTTTCTGTCTTTTGCTTTCCTGCATAATATTTTAAGATTTGAGATTGTATTAACTTGCACCCTTAATTCAATCTTCTCCGGCAAAGATAAGGAAACGGGCATGTGCTGACAGATATAAAATCAGTCCCTGCTTCCGGAAAGGATAAACAGACAAGATAAATATCGTAAGATGAAGACTTTTTTCAGGTTGCTGAGTTTGTCAAAGCCCTATCACCACTATGTGCCGGAATATGTCGTGTATGTGTTGCTTTACACCCTTTTCGGATTGATGAACTTTACACTGATCATCCCGCTAATGAATGCGCTGTTTGGCACCGGTGAACAGGAAATCGTGACACACCTGCCCACATTTTCATTATCAATAGCGTATTTCAAAGATGTTTTCAACTATTACCTGACATCGCTTCTCCAGCGATATAACGGTGATAAATTCCCTGTACTTATTTACATATGTGTAGTCATCTTTGTGAGTATCCTGCTGAAAAACCTCTTTGGCTACCTGAGCCAGAAGGTCCTCACACGTATGCGCGTGAACATGCTGCGCAAGATGAGGGACAAGGTATTCCACCAGTATGCGACCCAATCCCTGGGATTCTTCCATAACGAACGCAAAGGAGACCTCTTGTCGGTACTCAGTGGCGACGTGGTAGAAGTGGAGAACTCTGTGACCACTGCCATGCAAACGATCCTCCGTGATCCGCTGGTGATCATATCTACATTCATTGCACTATTTACTTTATCAAAAGAACTGACCTTTTTCACCTTATTATTCTTTCCTATCTCCGGATTGGTGCTCAGCTCAGTTTCTAAAAAGCTGAAAAGACAGTCTAATACAAGCCAGACCTTATTAGGTAAGCTGTTGAATATCACCGAAGAAACCTTGTCTGGTGTGCGTATCATCAAGGCATTTAATGCTGAACCGTTTGTTAAGAATAAATTCCAGCAGGATAACCTTAGTTATGCCAGCACCTTCAAAGCCATGCAGGACCAGCGTGAAATGGCTTCTCCCGTTTCTGAAATACTAGGCGTATTGGTGGTGATCGTCATCATGCTGTACGGTGGCCGGCTAATCCTGTCAGGTGATAGCTCACTGACCGGAGGCGCCTTCATTGCATACCTGGGCTTTTATTTCCAGATCCTGGCCCCTGCCAAGTCTATAGGTACTGCATTCACCGCTTTACCAAGAGGGATATCTGCCGGAGAAAGAGTGTTGCGTATCATGGACCAGGCCAACACGATCGTTGATAAACCAGATGCCAAATCATTACCTGCTTTTGACCATGACATCGAGTTTAACAATGTGAGCTTCGCCTATAATGAAAACCCGGTACTGAAAAACGTACAACTTAAAATAGCAAAAGGCCGCATGGTGGCGCTGGTAGGTAAAAGCGGCGCTGGTAAATCCACTATGGCCGACCTGATACCCCGTTTCTATGACGTTACGTCCGGAAGTATCCGGATTGACGGCCAGGACATCCGTGATGTGAAAATGCACGACCTGCGGGCATTGACAGGTATGGTGTCCCAGGAGGCCATCCTTTTTAACGACACTGTTTTGAACAACATCGCATTCGGACATCCGAATCCCGACAAGGAGGCCGTGATCAATGCTGCCAAAATCGCCAATGCACATGAATTCATTGTGCAGCTGGAAAACGGTTATGAGACATCTATCGGCGACCGCGGTATGAAACTGAGTGGCGGTCAGCGCCAGCGTCTGACCATCGCACGCGCCATCTTCAAAAATCCTCCTATCCTGATACTCGACGAAGCGACTTCCGCTTTGGACACTGAATCGGAGAAACTGGTACAGGACGCTTTAGACAAACTGATGGAAAATCGCACCACTGTCGTAATTGCACACCGTCTTTCCACTATCCAGCATGCGGATGAAATCGTGGTGCTTGATAAAGGCGAGATCAAGGAACGTGGTACACACGATGAATTGATCGCTAATGACGGCATTTACAGGAAACTGGTAGAGATGCAGGAATTTAAATAGCATTAATATAAACATAGCAGCCCCTGCTATGGCCCCATTTTTGCGACCCATAGGCCCTATGTCAGATATGGCCTGTGGGTCGTTCTTATTTTACGGCAGGCTGATTATTTCACTTAAAACAAGCGTTCGCCTATGATTTCCATTATTATTCCGGTTCTGAACGAGGGGGCTACATTGCGTCAGGTGATTAAAACCATCAAAAAAACAACAAGAAAGATAGAGATCATCGTAGTAGATGATAATTCCAATGATAATTCTGTGGAGGAAGCCCTGAAAGAGAAAGTGCGGGTCATTACGAGTAGCCAGCGAGGCAAAGGCATATCCATGCGGGAAGGTATGATGGCTGCGAAAAATGATATTGTGATGTATGTAGATGGCGACATCCTTACCTATCCTGAAAATATTGTGGAGTTATTGACAGACCCTATAATAGAAGGAAAAGCAGACTTTGTAAAATCTTATTTCGAACGCCAGGCAGGCCGGGTTACCCAGCTGGTGGCCAAACCCTTACTGAGTATCCTTTTTCCTGAATTAGCCAGCTTCAATCAACCGCTCAGTGGTATGATCGCGGCAAGGAAGACGCTATTGTCGCAGGTACGCTTTGAAAATGACTACGGCGTGGATATTGGGCTGCTGATAGACATGCATGTGATGGGCGCCCGTATCACCGAAGCCAATATCGGCAGAGTGGAAAACGCCATGCAGACCTGGGAACAGCTTAGCAAGATGTCAAGGGAAGTATCCCGGACCATTCTACGGAAAGCGGAGAATATTCCGCAGGAGAATCTTGAAACACTAGGCAAGATCAACATCATCAGGGAACAGATGGAATATTCCATCCTGGAATCTATTGATAAACTGCATAAAATGGTCATTTTCAACCTGGATGAGGCTATCTTCCGGGAAGACTATCTGATGACGGCCGCTACAGAATTCGGTTTCGGCCATTCCCTGCAACAGATCAGGGAACATTTCACCGACCCGGCAACTATACTGGAACATACGGCCAATCTGTTCCAGGGCAGGAATCTGGCGGAGTTACTGGAAGTAGCCGATGCCATTCCCCTCGTGCCTGATATCAAAAGTGTGGTAAGGGAGCTGAAGAAGCGGGGTTACACCTGCGGTATCATTACGGATGGATTTGAATTTGTTGCCCGGCACATAAAAAATCAGCTGGGGATGGATTTTGCCTTTGCCAACAAGCTGCACCTATATAATAGTGTGGCTACAGGCGAAGTAACGATCCCTGAATATTTTCTGTGTCCGGATAAAAACATACCTTCACAGCCGGCAGTTTATTGTAAGAGCAATATATTGACTTATATTGCAGACAAATACCACGTCACGTCACAGAACATTATTTACGTAGGCAGCGGTTCTGATGGCATTCAACTACTTGACGAAGCAGGAGTAGGCGTCGCATTCGACGCAGTCAGCCCCGACATAGAAAAAGTTGCCGATAAAATTATTCCCGGCCCATGGATGGAACCGTTGTTGCAGATAGCCCAGGCCAGTCCTGAGAAGTTTAAGCTCCGCTTACCGGCGATCAGCAAAAAACAGGCAAGACGGATAGGTGTAGGCAGCCTTATCGGACTAGCGTCCGCAGGGTTGATCTACCTGGCGGCCCGGCAGATCAGAAAAAGCAAAAAACAAGAGGTCTCATAAAGATAGTCTCCTTGAAGCCCCTGTTTATTTACACTGGCGTTCCTTCTGTTGACAGGAGGGACGCTTTTTTATAATCCTATAACCACACGTCTCCTACATATCATAAAAAAATCCTGATCTATTCTCCGTTTCAACACAGGCAGTGCCATGAATGTGCTTAACGGATTTCAGATCAGGATCTTTAATATGATTGAACCGGGATTGCCGGCTACTTAATACTTACTTGCTTTTCGCCAGTTTCGCTTCGATACTCAACGTAGCGTGTGGTACTGCACGCAGACGGGCTTTATCGATAAGCTTACCGGTAACACGGCAGATACCGTATGTTTTGTTTTCGATACGCACTAAGGCTTTCTCCAGGTGATCGATGAACTGGATCTGACGGCTGGCCATCTGGTTCAGCTGTTCCCTTTCCTGGGAGCCGCTGCCATCTTCCATGCTCATATATTTGTTTTCAGTATCATCGGTACCCGCTTCGTCTTTACGGGTGATCAGCCCCTGCAGGTAAACCAGTTCCTTTTTCGCTGCTTCCAGCTTTTTCAGGATAAGGTCTTTAAATTCCTGCAGATCAGCATCACTGTAACGATAAACAGGACCTGCTGGTTGTTCCGGCTGGTCGAGAACAGATTTAGTGAACTCTGGCTGGTAGGTAACCAATGTAGTTGCTTTGGTGCCTTTTTTTTCAGTCTTATCAGCACGTTCAGCAGGCTTTTCGGCTTTCGCCGGAGCTGCCTTTTCAGTTTTTTGCACCTTGTCTGCTGTTTTTTTAACAGCATCCTTTGCAACAACTTTTTCTTTATCTTCTTTATTATTCTTTACTGGCATTATTACTACTTTTTCTTCTGGCTTGGAAATTAGTTTTTCTTTATCTGCAGTAACGCTCGGCGTCACCACTTTCTTTGTATCAGGCACTTTCGCGGAAGCTGCAGGCTTAGCAGAAGCTGCTGCTTTCTTTACGGATTGTGGCACCGCCGGAGCTGCTATCGGTGCTTTCTTTACTACAGATTTACTGGACGAAGCCGTCTGGGAAACTGCTGATTTTTTGGCAACAACTTTTTGAGTTGTAGTTGGTTTGACCTGTTTGGTAGCAACTTTAGGCGTAGAAGTTTTAGCTGCCGGTTTGGCCGGAGCCGCTGCCTTCTTTGCGGCAGGCTTGGCTGCTGCAGCTTTCTTCGCCGGTGTAGCCTGCTTTACCGGAGCTTTCTTCGCCGGTGTAGCCGCTGCCTTTTGGGTCTTCTTACTAGCAACTTTCTTGCTTGTTGCCATGGGATTAGCTTTTTTTGTTAACTAATACGTTGAATGTCAAATCATTTACTTCAATTTCAATACCTTCCTGTAAATCCGGCACTAACTCCAGACTATCTGCCAAAATTTCCGTGCAAATATAGTCATTATAGTTAATAATCGCTGATTTCAGGCTATCCATTACTGCCACTTTTACCTGTATCCTATCGGTCAGTTCAAAGTCGCTATCCTTTCTGATTTTTTGTATACGGTTCACCAATTCACGGGCATTACCCTCGTCCAGGAGCTCTGGTGTAATAGTAATATCGAGCGCTACCGTAAGGGCGCCCTTATTCGCTACTGTCCAACCGGGAATATCTTCTGAGATGATCTCTACGTCAGATAACTGTATAGGTAGTTGTTCATCTTCAACCTGAAGGATAAATTCTCCATTACGCTCCAGTGATGCAATGTCCGCTGCTGAGAATGCACTGATGGCTGCAGCTACGGCTTTCATCTTTGCCCCCATTTTTCCACCCAGGGACTTGTAATTCGGCTTGATCTTTTTCTTGATGAAACCTTCCGTTTCCGTAAGATAGTCAATACCTTTCACATTCACCTCACTTTTTATCAGGTCTTCTATCTTTTCTATCTGCTCTTTTATGTGAGCGTTCTGAACAGGTATTAATATCTTTTGTAACGGCTGCCTTACTTTGATATTCACCTTCTTCCTGAGAGACAATACCAGTGAGGATATGTCCTGGGCTAACTGCATCCTTTCTTCGAGGTCTGTATCTACCGCTGTAGCTACCACCGCAGGAAAATCCATGTGATGGACCGAAGCTTCCGCATGACGTTTACTAACATTATTCAGGTTGCCAAATAACCAATCTGCAAAGAACGGTGACACCGGGGCCATTAAACCCGCCAGTGTTTCGAGACACTCATACAAGGTCTGATAAGCAGAGATCTTGTCATGCGCGTACTCTCCCTTCCAGAAGCGGCGACGGCATAAACGCACATACCAGTTACTCAGATGCTCGTCAACAAAAGCCTGTACGGCCCTGCCCGCCTGGGTAGGCTCATAATCATTAAAATATCCTGTTACGTCTTTTACCAGCGTATTCAGCAGGGAAATGATCCAGCGGTCTATCTCCGGACGATCTTTCAGCGGTATATAAGCTTCCCTGAACGTGAACTTATCCAGGTTGGCATACATCGCGAAGAAATTATACGTATTGTACAGGGTGGAGAACAATTTACGTTGTACCTCACGGATTCCTTCAATATCAAATTTCATGCTATCCCACGGAGACGCGTTGGTAATAAGGTACCACCGTGTTGCGTCCGCCCCAAATTGTTCCAATGTAGCGAACGGATCCACAACATTACCCAGTCGCTTACTCATCTTATTACCGGTCTTATCCAGTACAAGGCCATTCGATACTACCGTCTTATAAGCTACACTGTCAAACAGCATTGCGGCCAGGGCATGCAGGGTATAGAACCAGCCGCGTGTCTGGTCAACACCTTCAGCAATGAAATCGGCAGGGAAGCTCTTTGCAAACTCTTCTTTATTCTCAAATGGGAAATGCCACTGTGCATATGGCATTGCGCCGCTATCAAACCATACGTCTATCAGATCCGGTTCACGTTTCATTGGCTTACCAGAAGGGCTCACCAATACTATATTATCTACATATGGCTTATGTAGGTCTTTCGTCAGATATTGGATGTACTCCTGGACATTGGAAGTGCCCGCTGTACCTGCTTCATATGTCATAACACCTGCTTCAAAGGACTTAGCCAGTTCACTGCGAAGTTCCTCCATACCTCCAACACAGATCTCTTCAGATCCATCTTCTGTACGCCATACCGGCAGCGGTGTGCCCCAGTAACGGCTACGGCTGAGATTCCAATCCACCATATTCTCCAGCCAGTTGCCGAAACGGCCAGTACCTGTGCTGGCTGGTTTCCAGTTGATGGTCTTATTCAGTTCCACCATTCTATCCTTGAGCGCAGACGTTTTGATAAACCAGGCATCAAGCGGATAATATAATACCGGTTTATCTGTACGCCAGCAGTGCGGATACGTATGTTCATATTTCTCAACCCGGAACGCACGGTTTTCCTTCTTCAGTTTCACCGCAATATCCACATCCACATCTTTATAATCCGGATCATTCTTGTAATCCTTCACATAACGGCCGCCAAATTCACCTACACTGTCAAGGAATTTACCCTGACGATCTACCAATGTCAGTATGCCAATGCCATATTTCTTTCCTACACGATTGTCATCAGCACCAAATGCAGGCGCCGTATGCACGATACCCGTACCATCTTCTGTAGTTACGAAATCGCCCAACAGCACACGGAATGGATCGCCTTCCTCTGGTTGTACATATGGCAGCAACTGTTCGTAACGGATGTTTTCCAGCTGGCTACCTCTGCAAACAGAAAGGATCTGCCATGGAATGATCTTATCTTCCGGTTTATAAGCAGCGAAATCGCCGTCTTCACCTTCCTTCTTAAAATATTTGCCGATCAGGTCTTTCGCCATCACCACAAACACAGGTAAATGTGTGTAAGGATTGAAGGTACGTATGAGTGCATATTCTATATTGGCGCCTACTGTCAGACCCAGGTTAGATGGCAGGGTCCACGGCGTGGTCGTCCATGCCATGAAGAATACCTCTGCCGCAGGATCCGCTTTTCTGGCAGTTTCAAACAGGAAAGCAGATTTATCTGATTCCAGTGCTTTGAACATTGCCACCACAGTGGTATCCTTTACATCTTTATAACAGCCAGGCTGATTCAGTTCATGAGAACTAAGTCCCGTACCGGCAGCAGGAGAATAAGGCTGGATACTTACGCTTTTATATAAGAGCCCTTTTTTATATAATTCCTGCAGGCACCACCAGAGGCTTTCTATATATGTATTGTCGAAAGTGATGTATGGAGATTTGAGATCAACCCAATAACCCATTTTACGGGTCAGGTCATCCCACTTATCTTTATATTTTAATACTTCTGTACGGCAAGTATTATTATACTCTTCAATGGAGATCTTTTTACCAATATCTTCTTTAGTAATGCCGAGCGTTTTCTCTACACCTAATTCCACAGGTAGACCATGCGTGTCCCATCCGCCCTTACGCTTTACCTGGAAACCGCTCATCGTTTTGTAACGGCATACCAGATCTTTAAGGGTACGGGAAATAACGTGGTGAATACCAGGCATACCATTTGCGCTCGGCGGACCTTCATAAAATACGAAAGGAGTAGCGCCTTCGCGTAGGGACACGCTTTTTTCAAACGCCTGGATCTGTTCCCAGTGCGCCAATATATCCTTTTCTATCTGCGGTAAATTCAGCTGGTTATATTCCTGATATTTGCTGGCCATAAAACAATTCTCCGCCCTTTGACGTTAATAAAATAAGTTGATTAAAATTCTGCAAAGTTACTGATTTTAGAGCAGCCATGAAAAAGGGCAGGCCATTAAAAAGTTAGATTTTGCTTTTAATTGTGGTTTTTTTTGTAGTTTTACCATGCATTTAGTTCGTTGCTTGTCTTTTTTGGCATTGTTTTGGTAACTACGACGGAAGAATAAGTTGAAAAACTTAACCCAATTGAAAAACCATATCTGATTATTTATGAAAAAGTTAGTATTAATAATTTGTGTGGCAATCATATCTTCCGGCACAACTTTTGCACAAAAGAAATCAGCAAAAAAAACAAAGAAGGTAGTTGCTAAAGAAGTTGTAGCTCCCGTAGCAGTAAAGGATGCTTTTCAGCAGAACTTTTCAGGCTCGGAAGCAAAGTGGTCTAAGAACTTTAGCGGACATTGGGTCGCAAACTTTACAAAAGAAGATGTAAAGACTACGGCAGAATATGACGCAGAAGGTAAGTGGGTAGCAACCCGTAGTTCATATGCAGGTGACAGGATACCAGAAACTGTATCCTCTACACTCAGATCGAAATATCCAACGGCCACTATAAAAGATGGCTGGAAAATTGAGAGGTCAGATGTAGCTGCATATTACAAGGTTAATATTCAGGATAACGGTGTTGAGAAAGTGGTGTTGATCAATGACAACGGAACCGTTACAGAATAATAACCACATTAATTAGTATTTCATAGGTATAGGGATAAATAGGACAGACCCTGCTCTTTTGGGCGGGGTTTTCTTTTTGTATTAACCGAACACTGCCCGTCTCCCTGAAATTGATTGTTCAGTGGCCCGAACCCCGATAAAGATATTCCCTCGTTCCAGTAGTCCTTACTCAGTATTTTCGCTCATCTATCTTATTGTTAGCTAACAAGTTGTCATCCTAAAACACATAATGTCACATTATGCGACTATCTGTCGTTCTTCCTGTCAGACATGACAAGATTATTACTAAATTGCCATCACGGCTTTTAACCGCCTATCACATTGCATTGATTTACAATAATTAATAGCCCCTTATATAGGTCCAGCTTCGCACGCCCTTATACCATCCCCTAATACCGGATCAAGTTGAAAACCTGGGGGATGATCAGTGAATGAATCGGGCACAACTATAAGTCAACACTCTTAACGTAGGAAAATCATCCACGTTGGCTGGTAAGCTAAAATACGCGGAAGGGGATGGCTATGATTCGAGCGTGGACCTTCTAGCTCACGGTTGCGGGTGGGGCCGCGGGCTGTGGCTCTTTGAAGTTCCTTAATATTTAGCAATGGTTTGGCGGTTGGGCGTTAGTAATGCTTTTTAACCCCTGGGTAGGTCGTATTAAGCATACTTCAAATAACCAAGGCCCGTAGCTCCCACCCGCACCGCTCGCTGCGGCCGGTCTTTCCCACCGGGAGAAGCCATCCGTAAACGTGAAGATGTCTTTTATGTAAGCAGCAATTCTTTCACCGTTCGGTTTCCCGGTAAATCTCTTACTTCTACAATGACCTTACCGTCTGCAGGCAGCGCAGTGGCCGTATAATACCAATCTACTCCGTTCCTTCCTAAAACTGCCCGCCCACGCTCGGTAATAACACCGTCACCGTCTATTACCTTTACCTCCACTTCCGCTACCCGGAACTCATCTTTGGCAGTCACCACAACCTCCTGGCCTTCTAACCTGATGTTTTGTACTTCGGGACTTCGGTAAGCATCCTTCACCGCCATATTATAGGCATTTTGGCCCGGCCCGGTCAGCGATTCATAGTAAGCCTTGATCTGCGGATCTTCCAGCATAATATGCGCACGCATCGAAGCGACAGTCATCTTATGCCTTGCTTCTAACTGCTTTTGGGTAGGCTTTTTCCGGGAAGGGCCGCGTTTCTTCGCCATAATGATCTGCCCATTCCGTTCGTAGATCGTGATTTGCTTGCCGAGAGAACCCCGTACAAGTTGCATGAGGATATTGTCTTTAACAATGGCCATAAAAAGGTCGTTTTGAGGTTAGTACTACAAGTTTGCTATATCGCTTCTCAAAGGTACATATAAGGATACTGAATTGGCACTAAAATATCATTTAAAGGTCACTTCAATATCGATTTGATATATAAATGACCTCTTAATGTCCTTTTGATACCCTTTTAGTAGCCTTATATTAATACGATAGATACCATATTTGTACGCGGCAGAAAGGATAAGCGATAGATGTTGTAGTTTATTTTGATGTAAGTGGTAAGTTCGGATTGTCGAAACCATTGGATCCAGGAGTGCAATAAGAGGAGCAAGGGATCTAGATTTATTCCTCTTCAGACATTTATAAAAACACAAACCGTCTCGTTTAAGACGAGACGGCTTTATGTAATTACGGTAGAAAGCTTACCTGGCAAAAATTGCACTTTCCCAAAAGGTCAAAATTGGTGTTTGATGAGGTGCAAAAAATTTATGGCTTTACTCATTTTTGCCCAGTAAGCTCTCTCCATGGTCAAATCTGATAAGGAAGCTTATAAGGAAGATCAGGATAAATATCTGCCGATCGTGATACAAAGAAACGCCAATTATCGGGGGAGTGTTTTTGTATTCGGGAAAACATTTGATCAAATCGGGAAAAGTACGTCATTCAAATAAAGCAACAAATACAACCAATTGTAAACCACATAATTGACTCAGTCATTCACTAAAAATTGGAAAATCACGACGATCAACTCCGCCCAGGAATCGTATTGTTCGTAGCCCCATAAAAAAAGTCCCGCTCCAGTAAGAGCGGGACTTCTATATAAATAACTTATGACCTAATTATCGCAGTAACAATTCACATGGCTTCAGGCCCGTATGTTTCTTAAAGGCGGTAGAGAAATGCGAAATACAGGAATATCCCATCAGGATCGCTACCTCAGAAACAGACATGCCTCTTTCATACAACAGGCTCTTCGCCTTTTCCATCCTTTCCTTCTGGAAATAATCATAGATGGTAGTGCCATACATCGCCTTGAAGCCCTTCTTCAGGTAACATTCATTCATGGCGATACGGCGTGCCAGGTCACGGATGGTGATAGGCGCATCCAGCTGTTCTAATAATATATCCCTGGCTTTCTCTATCTTTTCACGATCTTCCAGTTGTGTCAGGAAACGACAGCCATAACGGTCGTCAGTATCATTCTGTACAAACTGGTCGGAACTGAAGAGGAGCAGTTCTAAAGCCTTGCTCTGAAGGAAGATGTTCTTAAGGGCGCCATCATAATTATGATGTACCATTTGCTCCAGTACCTCTTTAGATTTGGTGCTGGGCTGGATCGTTTTAACAAAAGGCTTGCGGGACTGCATGTCGAAAAGGGTGGAATTGGTAGACCCTTTCTGCAGTGATTGTATGAAGGAAGGTTGAAAACGGACAGTGATCATGTCAATGGAAGGAGATTTCTGCACGCAGTTATCTTTATGTCCATCCACACATACACGGTCAGTACAACCCGGATTCTGGCAATATTTGTTGCCGGCCACACAATAGCGTAACTCGATGGCAGCAGTCTGCCCTCTTTTGGCCGGTTGGTATACTACCATTGCAATGTCTTCTACCGGCAACGGACGATCATACGTAAACCGTTGCAAAGTAAAGTCCAGACAGTCCGGCACTGTAACAGCGTCGTCTTCCGCCAATTGGAGCTGATCGCTCATGGCGGGCTGCCGGATGGCCAATGATAATATGTCCTGTACCTCTTTCACGCCATTCATTTTGTTAAATCCGTGACAAAAATAGTCATTCAAATTTTATTCAGAAACGTTTTGACATTCAGGTTACAAAAGGATAGTGCCTGAAAAGCGTAGAAACTACATCTAAAATAATGAAAAATAATCACTTACCATTCATTGACAGACTTCAATATTTTTTTAGACTGCCACAAATGGGTACTTCTTTATGAAATCACCTGATTTTCTATAGGGACTATGGTATGAATTTCGTTTAATTGTATATGATGCAAAAAAGATCACTCTTTATACGGATCTGGAAAAAGGTACTCCTTTCCATAATTATACTAATACTGTTGGTGCTTGGTGCAGCATGGTACATCGGACAGCGCTGGAACAAACAGATCCAGTGGCAGCTGAAGGCCTATATCCAGGATATGTCGGACAGTCTGTATACGCTGCGCTATGCAGATCTTTCCCTGAACCCCATCACCGGTAGTCTTAGCCTGGAAAAAGTAAGCCTTGTGAGAGAGCCAGATGTTTATAAACGTCTTCAGGACGAGCAGAGAGCCCCAAAACTAATTTACAGCTTTACGGCCGACAGGGTGTCTCTCAGCTATTTCAAAGTGTGGCGTTATTTCTTCAAAAAGGAACTCAGTGCCGGCTCCCTGGTATTCAGCAACCCCGTCGTCATGCTGGAGATGAATATGAGGAACAAAGACACCACTGCCCCTAAAAATGCCTATCAGAATATTTCCACTAAAATAAAATCGCTCTACCTGGGTACCCTCAAGTTGAACAACACAAACCTGAAGTACACTGTTATAAAACAGGACAGCAGCCTGGTAATGACCCACCTGGAGGACCTCCGCATCCAGGTGAAGGACTTTCTGATAGATTCCGTCGCCCTGGAAGACCCTACCCGTTTCCTGTATGCCCGGAACTATGAATTCGGCCTGACCGAATACCGCTACCGGACGCCGGACAGCCTTTACTGGATGCATGTAAAGGATGTACAATACAGTGCCGAGGAACAAATGCTACGGATTGGCCAGTTTGCTGTAGAGCCAAGATACCCCAGGGCGGAATTTGACATCCGCTCCAAAACCCAGCGTGACCGTTTTGACGTAAAACTGAACAAAATAGAGTTGTCCCGGCTCCAGCCACGGATGTTGCTGGAACACCAGGTCATCTGGGCCGACAAGCTGACCATCAATAGTGGCACGCTGGATATCTACCATAACCGGAAACTACCCGAGGCGCCGGGTAACAAATTAGGGCAGTACCCTAATCAATTGTTCAAAAAGTTAGCGATACCTATATATATAGATAGCCTGGTGGGCAAGAAAACCGATATTCTATATACCGAGATCAATCCGAAATCGGACGAAGCCGGTAAACTCAGTATCAAACAGGTCCATGGCGTATTCCGTAATGTGACCAATATAGACAGCATGATCGCTAAGAAAAATCATATCACGGCCGACCTGAACGCTATTCTGATGAACAGCGGGAAACTGAAGGCACATTTTGACTTCTCCATGAAAGACACCCTGGGCCGGTTTGGTGTATCGGGCCAGGTAAAAGGCATGGACGGGAAAGACCTGAACCCCGTCTTAAAGCCACTGGGTATGGTGGAAGTGAAATCCTGCCAGATCGAGGACCTTACTTTTAGCATGACAGGTAATGAACGCAAAGCCTCCGGTCAGGTGAAGTTCATCTACAGCAACCTGAAAGTGAACATTTTAAAAAAGGAGGAAGGGTCCCATGAATTTAAAAAGAAAGGACTGATGAGCTTTTTTGCCAATGTCCTGATCATAAAAGACAGCAACCCCGCCGGTGGAGAAACCCGGCTGGCGCATCCTCACTATGAACGGGACATTAAAAAGTCGTTCTTTAACCTGGTCTGGAAGACCTTATTTACGGGAATTAAGGAGACCGCCCTGGGTAAAAATTCCCCCATCTGACGAATGTGGATATCAACGATTCGAAAAGTGCCTCTTAAATATGGAAATAAGCCCCATTTTTCGTATTTTTGCACAATTCACGAGAATCCAATTCTAAACACACTTTACACCCAAATATGAGCGAAGAAATAGCGCAAATAACTACACCCGCACAGGGAGGATATGACGCGGACAGTATACAGGTACTTGAGGGACTCGAAGCGGTGCGTAAACGGCCCGCGATGTACATTGGCGACATTGGTATAAAGGGACTTCACCATCTGGTGTATGAAGTGGTTGATAACTCGATCGATGAGGCACTGGCCGGTTATTGTAAGAATATTGAAGTAACGATCTGTGAGGACAACTCCATCCGCGTTGTGGATGATGGTCGTGGTATTCCTACCGGTATGAACACCAAAGAAGGCCGCTCCGCCCTGGAGGTGGTAATGACCGTACTGCACGCAGGTGGTAAATTCGACAAAAACACATATAAGGTATCCGGTGGTTTGCACGGGGTGGGTGTGAGTTGCGTAAACGCACTCAGCTCCCTCTTACATGTAACCGTACGCCGTGAAGGTAAACTGTTCGAGCAGGAATATCAGCGTGGTATCCCGCAGTACTCCGTACGCGAGATCGGGACTGCCGAAAACACCGGAACTACCGTTCATTTTAAACCGGACGGTGAGATCTTTAAAGATACCACCTACAACCGCGAAATCCTTGCAGGCCGTCTGCGTGAACTGGCTTACCTGAACCGCAGGATCAAGATAGTGCTGACTGACGAACGTGAGAAAGACGAAGCCGGTAACTCCATCTCCGAAACTTTCTACAGCGAAGGCGGTATCATCGAATTCGTACAGATGCTGGACCGTAGCGGCCGTCGTAACGGACTGCTGCCTGATCCTATCTTTATCGAGGCACATGATTCATCCAGCAACGTAGCAGTGGAAGTAGCGGTGATCTATAATGACTCTTTCAGTGAAAATATCTTCTCTTACGTAAATAACATCAACACCATTGAAGGTGGTACACACGTAGCAGGTTTCCGCCGTGCTATCACCCGTGTATTCAAAAGCTATGGTGATAAGAACAAACTGTTCGAGAAGACCAAGATCGAAGTGACCGGCGATGACTTCCGTGAAGGCTTGAGCGCTATCATCAGCGTGAAAGTACCTGAACCACAGTTTGAAGGTCAGACAAAGACCAAACTGGGTAACTCCGATGTAATGGGTGTTGTGGACAGCTCCGTAGCAGCCGTACTCGATGCTTACCTGGAAGAGCATCCACGTGAAGCCAAGATCATCATCAACAAGGTGGTACTGGCAGCACAGGCCCGTGAAGCAGCCCGTAAGGCACGCCAGATGGTACAGCGTAAAAGTGTACTGAGTGGTAGCGGCTTACCTGGTAAACTGGCTGACTGCTCCGAAAACGATCCTGAAAAATGTGAACTGTACCTGGTTGAGGGTGACTCCGCAGGTGGTACAGCTAAACAAGGCCGTAACCGTAGCTTCCAGGCTATCCTGCCACTGAGAGGTAAGATCCTCAACGTCGAAAAAGCCATGGAGCATAAGATATACGAGAACGAGGAGATCAAGAACATCTTTACCGCTCTTGGCGTAACCATCGGTACAGAAGAAGATGACAAGGCTCTCAACCTCGCCAAACTGCGCTATCATAAGCTGATCATCATGACGGATGCCGACGTGGACGGTAGCCACATCGCCACACTGATCCTGACCTTTATATTCCGTTATATGAAGGCAATGGTGGAACAAGGTTATGTATACATTGCACAGCCGCCGCTGTACCTGGTGAAAAAAGCGAAGGAACAGATCTATGCATGGACAGAAGAAGACCGTAAAGCAGCTATCCTGAAAATAGCCAACGGTAAAGAAGACAGCGTAACTATCCAGCGTTATAAAGGTCTTGGTGAGATGAACGCAGAACAGCTGTGGGAAACTACCATGAACCCTGATAACCGTACCTTAAAACAGGTAACCATCGAAAGCGCTGCAGAAGCAGACCGCGTATTCAGTATGCTGATGGGTGATGAGGTTCCACCAAGAAGGGAGTTCATCGAATCTCACGCAAAATATGCGAAGATAGACGCCTAATTTCAACGATAACAAGGAATGAAAGGTCATAGATCCTTCATCCTGTTTAAATAGCTTAAAGCTGCGGAAAACACCTCCGCAGCTTTTTCATTTTAAGCTTGTATAACTCAAACAAGACAGCTTTAGAGCATTAGTACTTACTATCCTTGATCCTGTTGTCGATTTTAGTTTTCCTTATGTATTTCATTTCCAGACACTTCTCTTTTTATTGCTTCATACTTGTTAAAAAACTTATAAATATTTTATTTAATTCGTAGGAAAGTAACTAATTTGCAGTCCTATTTATCACTATACCTGAAGAAATTACCTATCCTATGAAACTCAATTCCCTCCTGGGATTCCTGTGTCTGTGTCTGGTCGCTTTCACATCTTGTGATAAGGAAGAAGTGGTTAAGGCATCCGGTTCCTGCGAATTCAAATTTGACGGTAAATCCTATTCTGCGAACACTTCTTATGGCGAAGCTTTTGATACTACTGTAGTAGGTAAGAAAGCACTGCGTGTACAAGGCGTAACAAGTACGCTTAACAACTTTATAATCCTACAGGTAATTTTCAAGGATTCTTTAGCCACTGGTACTTATACTACTGCAGAAAATGCAACTATCCTTTTTTCAACAACAGAAGGAGGCTTTGAAAGCACAAGCGCTACAATAAAGATTACAAGCATAAATAGTAAGTATGCCGAAGGAGAATTCAACGGCATTTTAAACAATGGTGAAACAGAAAAGCCATTAACGGACGGAAAGTTTAAAGTAAACATTAATTGATCATCGTTTTTTTTGAAATCTTTTTCCATCGTGTCCCGCCTCTCAAGGCGGGACTTTTTTTTGGTTAATATCCGTCTATAGATAGTCAAGAATCATAAAAAGGTTAGCCCCCTTCAGCTATTACATTTGGGTACATATCATTTTAAGTCATTTGCGCAGATGACGGGATCAGTTATTTAGAGGGGAATTCACAAAAAACCAATATCTAATCTCGTTGTATGAAAACAAAAGTATTTAACCTGCTGGCATTGCTTGCGGGACTGCTGTTCTATTCCTCTGTAAATGCACAAACAAAGAGGATAGACGGAACAGTGACCGATGAAAAGAAACAACCGATCAGCTTTGCCTCCATCATTATCAAAGGCACTTCAAAAGGGACGACAACTGCGCAGGACGGATCATTTAAGCTTGAAGCTGCCCCCGGTGCTACATTGATCATCCGCGCCGTAGGATACACTCTTAAAGAAATTCCCGTCGGCAGTGAACAACACTTTACCATCACCTTGTCCGAGAACGCCAGTGACCTGAATGAAGTGGTGGTAACGGCACTAGGCGTCAGGAAAGAAAAAAGGAACCTCACATTCAGTGCACAGGAAGTAAAAAGTGATGAGATCCTGCGGGCCAAAGAGCCTAACGTACTGAACTCACTCACCGGTAAAGTGGCAGGTGTGCAGATCACCAGTTCTTCCGGTATGCCCGGTAGCTCTGCACGTATTGTGATACGCGGTATTACTTCCATCTCGGGCGAAAATCAGGCGTTAATAGTAATGGATGGCGTGCCTATCAACAATGACGAAAGCGGCGGCACCTACAATGGCGGCTCCGGTACGAACAGGCTGGCAGACATAGATCCTGCTACCATTGAAAACATTAACGTGCTTAAAGGCGCCGCGGCCACTGCTCTATATGGTTCTGCCGGTGCACGTGGCGTAGTACTGATCACGACCAAAAGAGGAACTGTAAGCCGTAAGCCGGTACTGACTTTATCATCCGGCCTTTCTTTTGAGAACACCATTTTTCCTGACAGGCAATACACCTATGCACAAGGCGATAAAGGCATCTATTTTGACGGTGAAGCTAATAAGACCAGCACCTCCTGGGGACCGCGCATTGACACGTTAACCATCAACGGACAAAAGGCGAAAGCACATCATCCGCTGAAAGAATTTTTCCGTACAGGCGTTACATCTAACAGCACTGTTAGTGTATCGGGTGGCAATACCGCGTCCAATTATTTTATGTCTTATTCTTACTTCGATCAGAAAGGCACTATACCTAAAACATCTTATGCACGTCATAGTGTATTCGCCAAATACAGCACACAGATCCTGGACAAACTTAATGCTACTTTTCAGTTGACCTACAGTTCTGCAAAGAACAATAAAATGCCGGAAGGATATGGCCTGGAAAGTCCGCTGTGGACGGTATTTACCGCACCTGTATCTTACGACCTGAAACCATACCTCAACCCCGATGGCACGCAGCGTTTATACCGCTATAGCCGTAATAATCCGTACTGGGTATTGGATAATATTCTGAACACAACTACCGTGAACAGGTTCCTGCCGGTAATGACTTTTGTATATGCTCCTGTTGACTGGTTATCCATTACAGAAAGAGTAGGTGCGGACATTTATGCTGATCAGCTGAGCTATCACGTCAACATGAAAGACATTACTTACAGTACCGGTCTTACCTATAGCAATAACAAGAACTTCAGGCAATTTAACCACGACTTCATTGTACAACTGAGAAAACAGTTTGGCGCAAAAACCAATGCCAGCCTGCTGTTGGGAAACAATGTCTATTCTGAGCACAGCGACTACATGACCGCATTAGGGCTTGGTCTTGCGAAACCAGGTTATTACAACATGGCGAGTGCATCATCAGTGACCTATACTGAATCGCAATACCTCCGCAGGAAAGTTGGTTTTTATGCACAGGCGGAAGTAGACTACAACCGTTTGCTGGTATTGTCACTCACAGGAAGGTATGATGGCAGTTCAGTACTATCCACCGAAAATACATACTACCCGTATGGCTCTATAGCAGGCGGTTTCATCTTCTCTGAGCTATTTCATGATAAACTGAAAGAGGTGATCCCTTTCGGTAAAATAAGAGCATCCTTCGCCTCAGTTGGTAATGATAACGTGAAGACATATGCAACAACTACTCCCTACAATCAGGCCATCATTTATGGTGATGTAAGCAGTAATCTGACATTCCCATATAACGGACAGAATGGTTTCCTGATCAGTCCTTCATTGGGTAATCCGGACCTGAAAAATGAGCTGCAGAAAGAATTTGAGCTAGGATTGGAAATGAAATTACTGAACAACAGGATAGGACTGGAAGCTTCTTACTTTGACAGACGTATGTCGCAGGGCATAGTAGAAAACATCTCACTTGCTAACTCTACCGGCTACGCTAGTACGACTATCAACTCTGCTAAGATGTCAACAAAGGGTATTGAAGTTTTACTTACGCTGACGCCTGTCAGAACAAAAGATTTCACCTGGGATATAACAGTGAACTATTCAAAACTTAATCAGAAGGTAGAACATATCGGTGGAGGGCTCACACAAACAAGCATCGGTACTATCTATGCAAAAGAAGGACAACCCTGGGGACTTATCTA
Source organism: Chitinophaga sp. S165 (assembly GCF_003182155.1). Lineage (GTDB taxonomy): Bacteria > Bacteroidota > Bacteroidia > Chitinophagales > Chitinophagaceae > Chitinophaga. Next base: position 1,102,951 of record NZ_QGTG01000002.1, on the reverse strand, counting down.
TGGCACCAAATACGCACGTACTGCCGATGGCCAGCTGCGCATCAATGACGCAGGATTACCTTATGCGTCCGGCGACTTCGATGTGGTAGGCAATATCACGCCCGACTGGATAGGAGGTATTACCAATCAACTACGCTATAAACAATTTGGACTAAGTTTCTTCTTTGATACAAAACAAGGTGGAGATATTCTTAACTCTGATGATGGTTATGGCCTTTACTACGGCTCTTCCGCGCAGACTGAAAAAAGGGAGGACAGAGTGGTACCAGGTATCAGCGATGCTACGAGTGCGCCCAACAAACAATCTGTTACAGGACAAAGTTACTTTCAGCAGATCAGTGGTATAACGGAAGCATTTATACAAAACGCATCGTACATCAAGTTGCGAAATGTAAGTCTCTCGTATACACTTGCAAAAGGAACAAGCCGCTTACCGTTCAGAGACGCATCAATTGTATTAACGGGCCGCAACCTGTGGATACATAAGGATGCCAGCTTCACAGGCGGCGATCCCGAAGTAAACTCGTGGGGTGCAGGTAACGCAGGATTAGGTGTTTATACATTCTCTGCTCCTACTGCCCGGTCATTTGACTGTACGTTAAAATTCACCTTCTAGTAAATCATTGCAACATGAAAAACTCGTTCATCATCATATCAATGCTGACGGCCATTATACTGTCAGGATGTAAGAAATACCTTGACGTCAATCAGAACCCGAATGTACCTTCTGACGTTTCTGAAAGTCTGCTGCTGGCGCCTTTGGAGGCGGGTGTTTCACAATACATTGCAGCAGGTAATGCGGCTACGCTTGTCAATCAATGGATGCAGAACTGTGTACCAAATCAGCCAATACCAAATACGGTCAACTATATGGTAACAAGTTCCACATTTGACGACTACTGGAACTCGCATTATGTAGTGGTGTTAAATAATCTGAATATACTTGACAAACAGGCTACCGCAAATGGCAACATGATGTATGCAGGAATCGCAAAAGTACTAACAGCTTATACACTGGGCACTGCTACAGATCTGTGGGGAGATGTACCGTTCTCCGAAGCATTCACCGGAACAGGCAACACAACACCGGCGTATGATAAACAGGAAGACATTTACAAGGGCATACAATCATTGCTGGATGAGGCGATAACACAACTGAATTCAGGTACAGGTGACGCTCCCGGAACGGACGATTACTACTATGCAGGCGATATGTCCAAATGGGTTAAAATGGCTTATACGCTGAAGGCACGTTACTATATGCATCTTACCAAAGCACCTGGCTATGATGCGGCAGCACAGGCCAATCTTGCATTGAGTGCGCTGGCAAATGGTATGAGCAGTAACAATGATGATTGTGCATTTGCATACAATGGCACTTCGACATCATCCAACGCATGGTACCTGCACTTCTACAATACATCCACTTTAGTGTTATCATCTCACTATATAGATTCACTGGTAAAACATAACGATCCGCGTTTGCCATACCTCGCCAGTAAGGCAGAGAACACAGGATTATATACAGGTAACGTGATCGGTACAGGAGCGGGTAAGTTGCAGGACTTCTCAGTGGCTGGTAGCTTTTATGGTGATATTGCATCCAAAGTATACATACTTAATGCAGCAGAAGCGTTGTTCCTGAAAGCAGAAGCTACTTACATTACAGCTGATTATGCAGCGGCACAGCCTGTATTTCGTGAGGCCGTAGCAGGCAATTTATTAAAGCTGGGGATTGATACTAACAGCACTGCCGCACAAACATATTTATCACAACGTGGCATACTAACTGCGAACAATGCATTGCAACTGATCATCGAAGAAAAGAGCACTGCAAATTTCCTTTCTGTTGAAAACTATACAGACTGGCGGCGTACCGGCTATCCGGTATTAAAGATGATCCCTAATAATACGGTAACGAGCTTTCCGCGCCGGTTCCTTTATCCATTGAATGAGATCACAGCTAACCCGCAGGACCTGCAGAAGGCAAAACTAACTGATAAAGTTTGGTGGGATAATTAATACCATCATCAAAAAAAGAAAGGGAGCGATGCATTAAGCAGGCTCCCTTTTCTATTATGCAGCGGTTATTATTTTATAAAGAATACTGCTCTTACTTCAGCACGTACTTTTATTTTTTTGAAGGATGATGCATCTGCTGCTTCTGCACCTGCAACACGTGCAAATGAATTGAATGCAACAGGCGCTACGTCCGCATAGTTATCAGTATTGATCTCCTGCACTTCCAGCACACCGTCGATAGTGTTTCCGATAGCTTCCAGCATATAAGTAGCCTTTGCTTTAGCAGCCTGCAATGCTTTTGTTTTTACCTGTTTACGGTATTCTTCCATTTTGCTGTGTGTATAGCTGCTGATGTTCACACTTTCGATACCTTCTGCATCTACAGCACCCAGGATGTCATTTACTTTATCGAGGTTGCTCAGTTTAAGACGATATTGTTTACGCGCCATGAAATCCGGGTCCTTTTTCTTTTTAACCCACCATTGGTCATAGTTAGTACCGAATACATTGGCAATGGTCAGATCTGCAGCAGGAATACCCGCTTCTTTCACTGCTTTCTGTAACTGGCTTTCCAGTGTGGCCATCTCTACTTTTGTAGTTTTATTCTTGAACTCACGCAGTGCAATATCCAGGTAGATCTCATCCGGTGTAATTTCTATTTCTGCGGAGCCTGTTACTTCGATCTTTTTAACAGGAGGTTTATTGTCTGTTTGCTGAGCCTGACTTAATGATGCTATGAATAATCCTGCCAGTAAAAACATTACCTTTTTCATACTCTTTTGATTTGATGATAATTGAATAATTATAGTTTCCGTTGTTTGGCTATATGATGCTGCTTAATATTCCGATTCCATAAATGGGGCAAAAATATTTTCCCGGTGTACCAGCCTACAATACTTTACGAATAAAGATATATAGCCCGTTTGCCTCTAACGTTTGATCTCCCTATATGTTACACAGATTATTTTTTTTATTTTACTAACAGCAATTTACCTATGACCAGAGCATTGACGCTTTTGACAGGATTGTTTTGGCTGTTATTATCTAGTACACTATTATATGCTCAGTTACAAACCCCGTATATACTAAACGGTGCGGCAACCCAGCGAACATGTAACTGTTATGTGCTGACTGAAGAGGTCCCTCAATCGAGCGGTACCGTGTGGAATAAAAATAAGATCAGCCTTAACAACTCCTTTGACTACTACTTTGACGTAAACTTAGGCTGCAAGGATGAAACCGGAGCAGACGGTATAGCGTTCATCCTGCAAACACAGGGTACAAATCTTGGCGCTACGGGTCAGGGTATGGGCTTTCAGAATATCAGCCCTTCCGTAGGTGTATTGATAGACACCTGGCAGAATGCCGACGATGGAGATCCTGATTACGATCACGTATCCATACAGGTAAACGGAGATATTTCTCATACCAGTAGCAACAACCTGGCAGGGCCGGTTACGGCATTAAGCGGGAACGGAAACATTGAAGATTGCAACTGGCATATCTTCCGCATCAAATGGGATGCGGGGAGCAAAACGCTGGAAGTAAGTATTGATGATTCATTACGCGTTGCCGTTCAAAAAGATCTTACTGCCGAAATATTTGGTGGAGACCCTATGGTATATTGGGGTTTCGGCTCCGCCACCGGCGGAAGTTTTAACAAACAGCAATTCTGTGCAGCTCTCAGGCCACAGTTACAGTTCGATAATAACCAACTCTTTTGTGATGGTTCCGCTATTGTATTCGAAGATGATTCCAAATCATTTGGTACAGTTACCCGCTGGCGATGGGATTTTGGTGACGGTACTGGTTCTTCTGTTCCTGATCCGCCACCACATTTGTATGCGAAAGCAGGCGAGTATGAAGTACGTCTTGTGATCGAAGATAACAGTGGCTGCATATCAGATACGATGAAGCAGGATGTGATCATCGGTTCTTATCCTGTACCTTCCTTCAGTTACGATGCTGTATGTACAGGACGCCCCCTTACTCTCACCAATGAAACACAGCTTGATGTAGGTACCATTCAAAAATGGGAATGGGATTTTGGGGATGGCCGGACATCCAATGCAGAACATCCCTCTATACAATATGACTCTATCGGGATATACGCAATCATGTTAGTGGCAACGTCTGCACAGGGGTGTAGTGCATCCATCCAAAAGATAGGACCGATATATCCTACGCCTTATATCAGTGCTACCGGGGAAAATGTCTGTATCGGCCTTCCGATCAATTTTACCGGTACCGATCAAACGCCTTCCATACCGCTATCGCAGTGGTACTGGGACCTCGGGAATGGCCAGCAACAAACCGGACAGGATATCAGCTACATCTATCCGGAAGGCGGCGATTATCAGGCTGGTTTACATGTTATGAGTACCGACGGCTGTCTTTCCGATACATTCCCTGTATCCGTTAATGTTATGGATATCGGTCTGTTTGCCGGCAATGATACACTCATAGCCCGTAATCAGCCCTTACAGCTGAATGCACAAACCACAGGCGACGGGCTTCAGTTTACATGGTCGCCAGCCACAGGATTGACAGACGCCTACAGTGCAGATCCCATTGCTTATCTTCAGCAGGACCAGGCTTACTATCTTACTGTAACATCTTCTGAAGGTTGTATTGAAAAAGACACCCTTTACGTGAAAGTTTATGCAGGTCCGGAGTTCTATGTACCTACAGCATTTTCTCCCAATAATGACGGCCGTAATGATGTTTTCCGGGCTATTTCACCAGGAGTACCTCAACTGGATTTTTTCTGTGTATGGAACAGGTGGGGACAGGAAGTATTCAGAACGCAATCCCTTTCGGGTACCTGGGACGGTACTTTTAAAGGCACGCCTATGCCGGCAGGCACCTATGTATGGATGATCCAGGGAACAGATTACACCGGAAGGCTCTTTAGCAGAAGAGGCACCGTAACAATAGTCAGATGACAATCTTCGCTCCGGTAGCACTCCGTCAGGAGTGCCCTGTTTGTAGCCAGGGGTTGCAAACCCCAGGTATTCGTTATGCCGGAACGTTGTAACACCGGAACATTACAACGCCCGCGTGTCATTATCCCAAAACGTTGCAACACCGGATATTACATCAACTTCTTGCATCCTCCATCGCCTTCAGGAAATCGTACAGATCACTCATTGACCGTATACGATCCGCCACCAGCATAAAGTTCTTTCCTACCTGCTTCAGCTTCGCATTGTTCACTCTTGTTTGCAGATAAGTAAGGATATGATTGAATGTAGGCGATTCGAAGTATGGAGAATCCGGGTTGTTGATAAAGTAACAACGCAGCGTCTCGTCTTTCAGCATCATCTTTTCAAAACCAAGTTTGATCGCCATCCAGCGGCAACGGATCATACAGAGCAGATCTTTAACAGGTTCAGGTAACGGACCAAAGCGGTCGATCAGTCCTGCTTCGAAAGTCTGGAGTTTGCTCTCCAGGATGATATTATCCAGCTCCTGGTAAAGGCTCAGACGTTCCTGTATACTTTCCACATAACTATCCGGGATCAGTATTTCGAGGTCAGTATCGATGGTACAATCGCTTACAAAGTCTTTCTTCTCCTCCAGTTGTTCCTTGAAGAGATCACGGAACTCGTTTTGTTTCAGTTCACGGATGGCTTCGTCCAGGATCTTCTGATACATATCAAATCCGATCTCTGAAATAAAGCCGCTCTGTTCACCACCCAGCAGGTTACCTGCGCCACGGATGTCCAGGTCGCGCATGGCGATCTGGAAACCACTACCTAATTCACTGTGTTGCTCCAGCGTCTGTAATCTTTTACGGCTATCGGCAGGCAATGTACTCATAGGGGGCGCCAGCAGATAACAGAAAGCTTTTTTATTGCTACGCCCTACACGACCGCGCAACTGGTGCAGGTCACTTAAACCGAAGTGGTGTGCATTATTGATGATGATCGTGTTCGCATTCGGGATATCCACACCGCTTTCCACGATGTTGGTACATACGAGTACATCATACTTTCTGTCAATGAAATCGAGGATCACTTCTTCCAGCTGATGTCCTTCCATTTGCCCGTGTGCGGTAGCAATAGAGAGATCAGGACAAAGTCCTTTTATCAGGCTGCTTATTTCACCTAAACCTTTCACCCTGTTATATACAAAGTATACCTGCCCGCCACGCTCTGTTTCATAATAGATCGCATCACGGATCAGGTCATGATCGAACACATGCACTTCCGTTTCTATCGGCTGCCTGTTAGGCGGCGGAGTGTTGATGACGGACAAGTCTCTTGCGCCCATCAATGAGAACTGTAATGTTCTCGGTATAGGTGTAGCCGTTAGTGTCAACGTATCGACGTTCACTTTCAGATGTTTCAGCTTTTCCTTCGCAGATACACCGAACTTTTGCTCTTCATCCACTACCAGCACACCGAGATCTTTAAACTTCACTTCTTTACCCAGTAAGGCGTGCGTACCAATGATGATATCGATCTTTCCTTCTGCCAGTTTCTGAAGGGTTTCTTTCTTCTCTTTAGCTGACTTGAAACGGTTCAGATAATCCACCGTACAAGGGAAATCTTTCAAACGCTCTGCAAAGGTTTTATAGTGCTGGAATGCCAGGATGGTAGTAGGCACCAGTACAGCAGCCTGCTTGCCATCTACAATTGACTTAAAGGCAGCGCGGACAGCGATCTCTGTTTTACCAAAGCCCACATCACCACATACAAGACGGTCCATCGGAGAATTAGATTCCATGTCCCGTTTCACATCCGAGGTAGCTTTACTCTGATCTGGGGTATCTTCATACAGGAAGGATGCTTCCAGTTCCGTTTGCAGATAGGTATCGGGCGTATGTGAAAATCCCTGCTGCGCCTTACGGGCAGCATAAAGCCTGATGAGATCTTTCGCAATGTCTTTTACCTGGGTCTTAGCCTTTTCCTTCAGCTTATCCCAGGCATCGCTACCCAGCTTGTTCACACGCGGTTCTACACCTTCCTTGCCTGAGTATTTACTGATCTTATGCAGGGAGTTAATGTTTACATACAAGAGGTCATTGTTCTTATAAATAATACGGATCGCTTCCTGCATCTTTCCACCTACCTCGATCTTTTGCAAACCGCTGTACATACCGACACCATGATCGATGTGCGTCACAAAATCGCCCGACTGCAGTTCACGCAGCGTCTTCATGGTGATCGCCTTGTTCTTGTTGTAGGCCTGCTTTACCTTGTACTTATGGTAACGCTGGAAGATCTGGTGATCAGTATAACAAACCAGTTTCAGCGTATGGTCTATGAAACCATGACTGACAGGAGAAGGGATAGGGTAGAATGTAAAATCCGCTTTCAGATCTTCAAAAATGCTGCGCAGCCTTTCCAGCTGGCGGGCATTTTCTGCGAAGATGAACAGGGTATATTTATTCTTGTTGTGTGCATCAAGGTCTTTGATCAGCATTTCAAACTGCCGGTTAAAGACAGGCTGCTCCTGTGTTTCAAAGTTGAGTGGTATAAAAGAACGGTTAGTCTCTTCCCACCACTGGCGGTTGCTGAACACAATGCAATGCCGGCGTAACAGTTCCTGCATCAGCGGGTGCGCTTTTACAAAATCTGTTTCCTCCAGCTTCATCGTATCATCTTCACCTACTTTCACTGACTGGCCGGTTTGCAGGAACGCATCCAGCTTTTCTTCCAGTTGCAGTATGACATCCTGTACATAACCGGGATCTTTCATCCAGACCACTGTATTCTGCGGAAGGAACTCCAGCAGGGAAGTCTTCTGATGGTTAAGTCCCTGCGTATCCATATTGGCGATCAGCGTCACCTGTGTCAGCTTGCGCTCGCTCAGCTGTGTTTCCGGATCAAAGAGACGGATAGAGTCGATGTCTTCACCAAACAGTTCAATACGGTAAGGCTTCTCATTCCCAAAGGAATAGATATCGAGGATACCACCACGCAAAGCATATTGTCCCGGTTCGTACACAAAGTCTGTATACTCAAAGCCCCAGCCGACCAGTTTCTCCAGCAGCTCATCCACTTTCAGCACGTCTCCGACCTTCAGCTGGACCATATTGCTGCTGAACGCAACAGATGCAGCCACCTTTTCCCAGAGTGCCTCCGGATAAGTAACCAGGATCTTTTTATGAATTGCCGGTCCGGAGAACTTCATAAGCGCTTCGGTACGCAGCATGCTATGACTGCTGTTGATCTCGTTGAAGTAGCCGGCCTTCTTGAAGGAGTCCGGAAAGTAGAAGATATCCAGCGCCTGGCTTAAAGATTCCAGGTCATTATGGAAATAGGCAGCCTCTTCCTTGTCGTTAAGAATGAAGAGATGATTCACGGAATTGGCCAGCTCCCACGCTCCCGCCGCTATAAATGTGGTGGCACTTCCGGTTAGTCCTGATAATTGAAAATACTGTGGATCGGACAAATGTATCCCTTTCACCAGCTGTTGCAGGCGGGAATCTCGCTGGTACAGTTGTAAAACAGCCTGTATATTCATGAGGGTTGCAAAGATACGGAATTAGTCCATTAGTCAAGCGTCGCTATTACCCCTGAGAGCCAACGGGCTATGGACAATTTTGGTTATATTTAGTATATAAATTCCACACCAATGCTGGACCAATGGTATAAGGGTCAGGTAACCCGTATCGTACAGGAAACACCTAATACGCGCAGGTTCTGGATACAAATTCCGGAAAAGGAATGTTTTGACTTTAAGGCGGGTCAGTTTGTTACCCTCGACCTCCCCATACATGAGCAGAAGAACAAACGCTGGCGTAGCTATTCCATCGCATCCCCACCGGACGGTACAAACACCATAGAGCTGGTCATCGTATTCCTGGAGGGTGGCGCTGGGACCACTTACCTGTTCAACCACATCACTGAGGGCAGTGAGCTGATCCTGAAAGGGCCGCTGGGCCACTTTACGTTACCGGCAGAGATGGACAAAGACCTGTTCTTCATCTGTACCGGTACCGGTATTGCACCTTTCCGCTCAATGGCACAGTATATCAGGGCGCACGATCTGCCACATCCGCCGATCCACCTTATTTATGGTTGCCGGCAGCAATGTGATCTGCTATATGCTTCAGAAATGCGGCAACTGGAACGTGATCTGACAGATTTCCATTATCTGCCTACCCTGTCACGCGAAGACAATGGCTGGACCGGCCGTAAAGGGTATGTACACCTGATCTATGAAGAGCTGGCCCAAAAACAGCCTGCGCATTTCTTTCTTTGTGGCTGGAAAAATATGATCGATGAGGCCAAACATCGCATACTGGCGATGGGGTATGACAGGCATGACATCCACCAGGAGCTGTACGGATAAGCACTACTTGAACAAGTAGCACAATAGGCATAAAAAAGGCCGCACCGGTTGATGCAGCCTTTATATAATTCGCTTTTATTTCTATTCGTTGATCTTATTCAGTACGATCTCTTTCACTTTATCCATCGGGATCCTTTCCTGTTCCATACTGTCGCGGTAGCGGATGGTAACGGTGTTATCTTCTTTCGTCTGATGATCGATCGTTACACAGAACGGTGTACCAATGGCATCCTGACGGCGGTAACGTTTACCGATACTATCCTTCTCTTCATAATAGCAATGGAAGTGAGGCTTGCACTGGGATAACAGTTCATTAGCTATTTCAGGTAATCCATCTTTTTTGGTCAATGGGAATATGGCCAGTTTAAGCGGAGCTAGTTTAGCAGGGAACTTCATTACCACACGGCTATCTTCTTTGCCGTCTTTAGTCAGGTCCTGTTCTTCATAAGCATTCGAGATAGTAAGCAGGAACATACGGTCCAGACCAATAGAAGTCTCTATCACATATGGTACGTAATTCTGATTAATCTCTGTATCGAAGTACTGCAGTTTCTTTTTGCTGAACTCCTGATGTCTGCCCAGATCATGATCCGTACGGCTGTGGATACCTTCTACTTCTTTGAAACCAATTGGGAATTCAAATTCGATATCTTCAGCAGCATCTGCATAGAAAGCCAGCTTATCATGCACATGGAATCTGTACTTATTAGGATCAATACCCAGGCTGAGATGCCATTTCAGGCGCTCTTCCTTCCAATATTCGAACCACTCTTTCTGAGTACCAGGGCGTACAAAGAACTGCATTTCCATCTGTTCAAACTCACGCATACGGAATATGAACTGACGCGCTACGATCTCATTACGGAAAGCCTTACCTATCTGCGCAATACCAAAAGGTATTTTCATACGGCCGGTTTTCTGCACATTGAGGAAGTTCACAAAGATACCCTGTGCGGTTTCCGGACGTAAGTAAATTTCATTGGCTTCTTCAGATACGCTACCTAACTGGGTAGAGAACATCAGATTAAACTGACGTACGTCTGTCCAGTTAGCAGTACCACTGACACTACACTTAATATTATAAGTTTCTATAAGGCTTTTTAATCCGGCCAGATCATCCTTTCCCAACAACTCGTTCATTTTACTGATCAGCTCTTCAGCATTGCCTTCAGGCAGTGTTTCAGCGTGTGCTTCGATCAGGTGATCCACACGGTAACGCTTTTTACTGTCTTTGTTGTCGATCATAGGATCGCTGAAGCCATCAACGTGGCCGGAAGCTTTCCAAATAGTAGGATGCATGAAGATAGCAGAATCAATCCCCACGATGTTGTCGTGCATCTGGGTCATACTTTTCCACCAGTAGTCGCGGATATTCTTCTTTAGCTGAGCTCCATATTGGCCATAGTCATATACAGCACTTAAGCCGTCGTATATTTCACTGGACGGGAACACGAAGCCATATTCTTTACAATGCGAGATGATCGCCTGAAATTTGTTCTGATCTGTAGCCATAATGGCGCAAATATAATAAGGGTTTTCGGAATTAAAGATGGCGTTTAGCTACCTTTTTCGGTTTCTACAGGGGCCGTTAACGGCAATTCATCAGTCTCCACGGGCACTTCCTTGACATATACAGCATATTCATTGGGCCTGATCTGGCCTCCGAAATGCTGTACATATACTTGAGTAAATTCAGCCCCAAAGTACAGGATAATGGCCGAATAGTACACCCAGAGCAGGATGATGACGATGGAACCGGCCGCCCCGTAGGCTGTACCTACTTTGCTGGAGCCAAGATACAGGCCTATGGCGAATTTACCTATCATAAACAGGATGGCGGTAGTTACTGCCCCTGCAATGACATGCTTCCACCGGACTTTAGCATCGGGCAAGACCTTGAAAATGATGGCAAATAACACTGTGATGATCAGAAAGGTCAAAGCGAGGTTAATAATGTACACCAGTACCATCGTTACCTGTGGAAACAGCGCCGAAAGCTGGTTGCTGAATAGGGAAATGATCCCGTTCAATGCCAGGGACACCATCAGGATAAATCCCAGGCTGATAACCATAGAAAAGGACAGGAGACGGTTCAGCAGCATTTTAACGAGACCATTCTTTGGTTTGGCCTTTAACTGCCAGATGAAATTGATAGAATCCTGGATCTCACCAAATACACTGGTAGCACCAATGATCAGGGTAACGACACCCACTACGGTAGCCCAGCTGGCATCTCCGGAGAGGGTGGCATTTTTGATCATCTGCTGGATCTGGAGAGCGGCCTCGTTGCCAACCATATCGTTGATCTGTCCGTATATGCTTCCTTCAATAGCTTCCTTCCCCAGGAATACATCACAGAGCGTGATGATCACGATCAGCATGGGGGCGATAGAAAAAATAGTGTAATAGGACAGTGCAGCGCTAAGCTTAAGCACTTTATCGTCCATGAAATCATGAAAAGTCTGTTTCAGGATCTGCCAGTAGGTCTTGATCGTTTTCGGGATATTCATATTATAGCTTTAACAAAAAACCTGCCTTTATTGGAGCTTCTCATTCTCCTTATGCCTGTTGGCATCACGGATGTTTTTCTTCTCAAAATTCTTCTCAAGAGCGGCGGTCATATCCACTCCTGTCTGGTTGGCGATACAAAGCAGCACCCACATTACATCCGCCAGCTCATCCGCCAGGTCTTTCTGTTTGTCTGACTCCTTAAAGGACTGCTCTCCGTACTTGCGGGACATGATACGGGCAACTTCCCCTACTTCTTCGGTCAGGATGGCCATGTTGGTCAGTTCGCTGAAATAGCGCACACCAACAGTTCTGATCCAGCCATCTATCTTTTCCTGTGCTTCCTGGATGGTCATATTGATGATTTATTCTTTTGATTTTGTGTCTATGATGATAGTGACAGGGCCGTCATTCAGCAGGTCCACCTTCATATCAGCGCCGAAAATGCCGGTGGCAATGGTTTTACCCATATCAAATGTCAACTGGCTGATCATCTGCTCGTATAAAGGTATGGCTATATCCGGTTTGCTCGCCTTGATATAGGAGGGCCTGTTCCCCTTTTTCGTAGCCGCATGCAGCGTAAACTGGCTTACTAATAGCACATCACCGTTCACCTCTTTTACTGAGCGGTTCATGACGCCTTCCTCATCGTTAAAAATACGCAGGTTGACGATCTTATTACTCAACCAGGTAATATCTTCCATATTATCAGCGTCTTCAATACCCAGCAGTACCAACAGTCCTGTTTGAATGCTGCCGGTAACGTTGCCGTCTACGGTCACGGATGCCCTTGATGCACGTTGTATAACTGCACGCATATGTGTAATGAGTTATTTAATTGCGCCGGGAAATTAAAATAATTATGCGGTATGTGTGAATATATCCCCTGCTTCCGGTTCCTGGACTTTCAAAGTGTCCTCTATTTCCAGTTTAGGATAGAACAATTCCTGCATCAGGTAGTAGTAGAGATAGAGGAACGCAAGGGACAACATCAGGTATTCATTCAGGGCGAAAAGTATTGTTACGATATTCAATCCTATTACCAATAGCAAATAGGTTTTGCTGCTTCGCAATTTTATGTAACAAAAGATTTTGAGAAGATATAGCGCTCCCAGTAATGCCGCTCCGGATAAGGCTAAACCGGTAGGAGCTGTCAACAAGTAGTAGATGTTATACACAGTTACTGTAATACCGGAAATGATCATAGCCTGCTGGGCAGCATGCCTGTCAGATTCAAGGTATAATACTGCATGCTCTTCCTGGGTCGCCGGCTTGTCTTCAGTAAATATAAGCTTCAGCACAGCGGCAATATTAACAACAGGAATGTAATGCATAATGATCACCCAGGGGTTATATTCGCCGGTAGTCAATACCCTGCCGGTAATGATATTTCTTAACAATCCGGCAAGAGAATATATGCACAGAACAGCCAGTAACAATTTGAAAATAGTAAACGCTGTAACTATCACAGGCAGCGTTGTTCCTTCGAAGAAACTTGCCATTAAATAAGAAAGTTCCCCAATACTACCCATGTAAACAAACCATATTGCCAGGAAGAGAAAGAAATACTCCCACTTGCTGATCGTTTGTATACGGGACTGTAGTTTTATAAAGAACGCCGGCCACCTGAAACTGTTCTCTGTCAGGAAAATGATCGAGTAGTAAGAAATAAAGGTGCCGAATGTTATGAGTGGGAACGCGAGAGACGTCACTACATCTGTCCAGAACTGGGACGGATACAGCCATCCTACCGGGATACCGCCGGTCGGACTTCCTGTTTTGGGGATCACAAAATAGATCACCGCTGCCAGTGCAGCTGCGCCTATTTTATCGCTCATTCCATTCAGATAGAAGCGGGTGATGATAACCACCAGGAACACCGCAAATGAATTAAAGTAATAGATCAGGGAAGTACTTTGCTGGCTGCTATTGGCTTTCAGAAACTCATTCAGGACAAACTGCAGACCGAAAGTCAGGAGCGTGACGCATGTTAATATCCCAAATTGCTTCAGATCTTTTTTAATGATCGCCTCCCATGTTACCATGCCAATTGTGGCCAGCGTAAAGAACAGTGAAAATTGCGTCCCCAGGCTAAGCGATGATATTGATGGGAATATGATGGCGCCCTTTTGTATCGTGCAGACTATAAGTACAGGAATCCAGCTGGTTTTAAGTATGCGTAACTGTACAGGAGTAAAGAAATTCATAGCACACAGGATTTATAAGGATGGACGGCAAATAAAATCATTTACCTTTATTAAATTACGATAATCAATTATAAAGAAACGTTAATTAAATGAGTTTAGATCTTTCCGCCGAAATCACCTTCCGCACAGCCAGGAGCGGAGGTAGTGGCGGACAAAATGTGAATAAGGTGGAGACCATGGTGGAAGGTTATTTTGACGTCGCCGCTTCATCTTTGTTAACCCAGGAACAAAAGACGCTGGTACAGGAAAAGCTGGCGCATCGCATCAATGCAGAAGGGCTGCTACAGGTCCGCTCCCAGGAAGAACGTACACAGCTGGGTAACAAACAGCTGGTCATAAAAAAGATGAACGAACTGGTGAGTAAGGCCCTCATCAAACCCAAGAAAAGAGTACCTACCAGACCATCAAAAGCGGTGAAACAAAAACGGATGGAACTCAAAAAACGGCTGTCCGACAAAAAACAACAGCGCAGGAAAGGGCTGGAATAATTAATTTTGGTCAAAATTTCAGGGCATTGAGTATAAAATCACTGGCAGGACAAACGATCTATTACGGCTTTAGTAACATAGCGAGCAAGCTGCTTAACTACTTCCTTACACCGCTCTACCTGGAGCTGATGACACAGGCTTCATATGGGGAGATGTCTACAGTATATGCTTATGTGCCCTTCATGAATATTATCCTGACCTATGGTATGGAAACGGCCTTCTTCCGGTTTGCCAAGAAGGAGAACAGCCAGACGGTGTTGAGCACTTCTACCATCTCACTACTGTTTACGACCATCAGTTTTACAATATTACTCCTGCTTTTCCGCGGGCCTATTATCGATTCATATATTGGTGAACTGGGCGGGCTTAACGCACATCCGGGATTCTTTACCTACCTGGTACTGATCATGGCCTTCGACGCCCTGACGGCCATTCCGTTTGCTCAGTTGCGCCTGGAAAACAGGCCGGTCCGTTATGCTATTATCCGCCTGACAGGCATCCTGACCACGATCGGGTTTAACGTACTTTTCCTGGTGGTTATCCCTAAAATGTATGCAGCAGGCAGTACATGGCTACCAGATATTAGCGGGGGCAACCAGTTAGGGTATATCTATCTCAGTAACATGCTGGGTAGCGGTATCACACTATTAATGTTCCTGCCGCAGATCATGCGCATCCGCTGGGAATTTGACACCGCCATGTGGAAGCAGATGCTGAATTACGCCGTTCCTCTCATATTCTTCGGGATGGCAGGCATGGTAAATGAAACATTTGACAGGGCCTGGTTCCTGCCACAATTCCTGCCCGGCAATAACATGACAGATAAAAAAGAGCTGATCGGGATCTATGCCGCCAACTACAAGCTGGCGATCCTTATCACTATGTTCATACAGGCATTTAAGTTAGGCGCCGAACCATTTTTCTTTAAACAGGCAGAAGGCAAAGATCCGCAAAAGATGTATGCCCGTATCATGAAGCTGTTCGTGGTGCTGTTGTGTATGATGTTCCTCTTCGTAAGCCTGTACCTGAACGTCTGGAAAACCTTCCTGCGCCGCCCGGAATATTATGATGGCATGAAGATCGTACCCATTCTCCTGCTGGCAAATATGTTCCTGGGTATTTACTATAACCTGACCATCTGGTTCAAGCTGACCGACAGGACCAAAACAGGGGCTATGATCACCATCGTTACCGCCGTAATGGCCTTTTTACTGAACTGGTGGTGGATCCCTGTTATGGGGTATTTTGGTGCAGCACTGGCTACCATGGCCTGCTATTTTATCCAGATGACCATCTGTTACATACTGGGGCAGAAGTACTACCCGGTTCCTTATCACCTTCCGCGTATTCTCACCTACATGGTGACCGCAGTAGCGACCTTCTACCTGTATGACCTGTTAAACAGGACCCTGCTGTCTCCCGGGGATATATACGCCCTGAAGCCATTGTCACTGCTTGTAGCCACTGTCTTCTTTTCTGGCTATATCTGGTTCCTTTTGAAAATGGAAAAAAAGGAGTTTTCCAGGCTTCCCGTGATCGGAAAATTTGTAAGCAGGATTTAAACTTCCGCTGACCAGAAGAGTCTGAGTACTTTACCGAAGGAAAGGGTTGTTCTGCTTTTCAAAACCGATGGTGGTAGACTGTCCGTGACCAGGGTAAACCCTTACCTCATCAGGCAATACGAACAATTTCTGCCGTATGCTGTTAATTAAAGTCTGATGGCTGCCCCCAGGCAGGTCGGTACGGCCGATGCTCTGGTAAAACAGCACATCCCCGCCAATGAGGAATTGCTGGCTGGCGGAATAAAAACACACACTCCCCGGCGAATGGCCCGGAGCTAATAACACTTCCAGTTCATCGTCGCCAAAGAGGATTTTTTCTCCGTCTTCCAGGAACCTGGCAGGTTCGGGAGAAGGTTCAAAGGGAACATTATACATTTTACCTACATCAGGGGACCGGTCCAGCACAACTTTGTCCTGGGCATGTATTTCCAGGCCCACGCCATAAGTCTTCACAACCAGCCTGTTACCGAAAATATGGTCAATGTGGCAATGTGTGTTCAGGAGACGTGTAACTTTCAAACCCTCTTTTTCGATATAAGTCAGTAATTGTTTCCTTTCTTCTTCAAAATAACAGCCCGGATCTATAATTATACATTCCTTTTTTTCGTTAATGAGTAAATAGGTATTTTCCTGAAACGGATTAAAGGTGAAATGTTGTATTTCCATCATTGTTGCCGATTTTTGCTATTTTTAATTCAGAACGCAATATTATCAATACTTTCTGTATGAACCGACTTACTACCAGGTTATTACTTACCGGTACCCTATTACTTGGCTCGTATCTATCCCAGGCACAGACCAATACCGTGGAATTTGGACAGAACCGCATACAGCATAAGAATTTTAAATGGCGTTACTATCAAACCCGTCATTTTAATACTTATTTCAGCCAGAACGGTCTGGAATTGGGTAAATACGTTGCGCAGGTAGCAGAAAAAGAATTACCACAGCTGGAACAATTTATGGAGTTTACCTTCCGCCAGCGGGTGAATATTGTCGTGTACAACAGCTTCGGGGAAATGAAGCAATCCAATATAGGCATTGGCGTTGACTGGCAGAATACCGGTGGTATCACCAAGCTGGTGGGTAATAAACTGATCGTGTATTTCGATGGCGATCATCAGCACTTGTACAAACAGATCCGTGAAGGGATCGCCCGTGTAATGCTGGAAAACTTATTGTTTGGAGAAGATATTGGCGAGTTTGCAGGTAATGCGGTATTGATCGACTTCCCTAAATGGTTCACCGATGGATTTGTTGCTTATGCAGCTGAAAACTGGAATACCCAACTGGACGACGAGCTGAAAGATGCTATCCAGTCAGGCAGGTATAAGGACTTCTACCAGCTGGCCTACGAAAAACCCACATTGGCCGGTCATGCGTTCTGGTATTATGTAGAAAGTAAATATGGAAAGGACGCCGTTCCCTACCTGATGTATATCTCCCGCATCAACCGCGGACTGAAAAAAGGATTTGAGCAGGTATTGAGCCAGAAGCCTAAAAATGCCCTGAAAGATTTCATGGTATTCAATGCCAAACGTTACCAGGACGATAATCGTCGCCGCCGGCAGTCTACCCGTGGTGCTCGTACCATCGTTTCAAGGGAACTGAAAAAATCAAACTTCTACCGCTTCCAGGCCAATCCGAAAAGCAACTACTATGCAGTGGTTGAGTTCTCTAAAGGATTGTACAAGGTACAGATCCAGTTTGCCGACATGAAGCCTAAAGTACTGCTGCGCAGTGGGGTGAGAATGCAGGCCAGCCAGCTGGACCCGAACTATCCGTTGCTGGCATGGAACCAGAAAGGTAACCGCCTGGCAATCATCTACGAACATGAAGGAGTGACCAGGCTCATGGTATATGACCTCCTCACCAGGACCACCACCAAACAAGACCTTCCGCGCTTCGACAGGATCATAGATATGAAGTACTTCTTCGAATATGATAACTCCCTGTTGCTCTCTGCCGTAAAGAATGGTCACACAGATATCTACACTTACAGTATAACGAAGGCAACCGCTGAACAGATCACCAACGATGTATACGACGATCTAGATCCTTCCTTCGTAGCCTTCCCTGGTAAGAGCGGGATCATCTACTCCTCTAACCGGCCGTCTCCGACCGCAAAAAGCGGGGATACCGTATTACCGGCAGGTCATTACAATGTCTTCCTGATCGACAACTGGAACAAGAGCGCTGATAAACAGATCTCCCAGCTGACCGACATGAAATACGGTGACGCACGTTCACCACTTCAATACAATAACACACACTTCACATTTGTATCTGATGTAAACGGTATCCGTAACCGTTATGCCGGTTTCTTTAAAACGGAAAGAACAGGAGTAGACTCTCTCTTCTTCATCGGATCAGAGATCCTGCATAACCCTGAAAAAGCAGATCTTGACTCTGCACTGGCAGAATATGGCACGACCGCACCGGATTCTGTAATGGCAGTATCACTTACTAAAGATTCTACGTATACCTTCCCAATGTCGAACTACTCTTATGGCATCAAAGAATCCAGAGGAGCAGGCGATCAGAGTGAAGTATCCCAGGTGATCCAGCAATATGGCTTTAAGAATCTCCAGAAGCTGAAGATCGATACTGTAACACTCCGTAAAAGGAATGTAAGCAGCCGTCCGACTACCTTCAGGTCCCGTCAGATGCATGAAGACAGCCTCCGTTTAGGCCTGCCTACATACTTTGAAAAGACAAAGACAGATACCGTAAAACATGATGATTTCTTCCAGAGCGAGTTCGGAAAAGAAGCGGTTGATTCCAGCGTGATAGCAGAAGCCCAGACACCACAGATCCCACTGATAGAACCTGTGCTGAAGAAGGCCAAACTGTTGCCATATAAACTGAAGTTCTCATCAGACTACCTGATCCTCCAGTTAGACAACTCTATCCTGATCAACAGATACCAGCCGTTCACCGGTCCTCCTTCTGGTCCTATCAGGCTCACAGATCCTGTGAATGGTTTGATCCGCATAGGCGTTAGTGATCTGATGGAAGACTTTAAGATCAATGGTGGTTTCAGATTCCCTTCCAGCCTGGATGGTACTGAATACTTCATTTCGGCTTCTTATCTCAAAAAACGTTTTGATTATAAATTTACTTACTACCGCAGAGTAGATAAATACAGTGGTCTGGGCTTTGACACAAGTGGCAACCCGCTGGAATTCCCGGCTAAACTGAAGACCAATCTCTTCCAGTTTGATGTACGTTATCCGTTTGATCAGGCCAGAAGCATCCGTTTGCAGGTAGGTTTCCGTAATGACAGATTCGTAATATCAGCTTCTGACGAACAGACACTGAAGCTGAAGAATTACGCCGACAACTACGCGTTAGTACGCCTGGAATATGTGTATGATAACACGATCAATCCGGCTATCAACATCTGGCATGGTACACGTTACAAGATCTATGGCGACATGAACGCACAGATCAACGGTGACCTGAACGACGTATTTGATCAGGGAGCAGCAGCCGGAAAAGGTAAGTTCACTTATAACATGGGGGTTGATGTGAGACATTATGAATCCATCTTCCGCAACTTTATATGGGCCACCCGTTTCTCTGCCGACCTTTCATGGGGTACCCGCAAATTGCTGTATTACCTGGGTGGTACTGACAACTGGCTGATACCAAAGATCAATACCCGTACTCCGGTTAATATGAATGCAAACTATGCATATCAGACACTGGCTAACCCATTACGCGGTTACAGACAGAATGCACGTAACGGTAATAATGTAATGGTATTTAATACGGAATTACGCTTACCGGTATTCGCCACCTTTATGAACAGGCCGATCAACTCTGCTATCGTTCGTAACTTCCAGGTGACCAGCTTTATCGATATTGGTACAGCATGGAACGAAAAACTGAGCTTTAAGGATGCTAACTACACTTATTATGATGATGGTACCGGCGTGACAGTGAAAGTGAAAGAAGGTTTCCTCGGACCATTTGTAGGAGGTTACGGTTTCGGCGCCCGTACAACGCTGGCTGGTTACTTCCTGAGATTAGATGCAGGCTGGCCTGCAATTGCATTCTTCCGTGGTAAGCCTATCCTGTACTTCGGAATGGGAGTTGATTTCTAAAGAAGAACGATCTTCAATGTATAACGAAGGGTCCCGCGGTATGCGGGACCCTTTTCTTTTAGCAAAGGATAGGGATAAAAATGACAGCACCTGTAATGGCAGCTATCAATGCTGAGATAAGCACTGCCCCCGCAGCAACATCTTTGATCCATTTCACTCTCGGATGAATTTCCGGAGACAGATGGTCCATGATCTTTTCAACAACTGTATTAAACATCTCTGTGATCCATACCATTCCCGTTACTACCAGGATGGCAATCCACTGACTACCTGACAACCTGCAATAAAAACCGGCCGCTACCACTATCACCGTCGCCAGCGCATGAATACGCGCATGTGGCTCACTGCGGAGAAATGCAATGATTCCCTGAAAGGCGTACTTAAAACTTCTTAAACGTTGCTGGAGGTAGTGACCGGTTTGCATGAGTATAGCTGTTTATAATTTTTTATAATTCTCCCCACTTGATCCTCCGGCTAAAGTACATCACAATAGCCAGTATTATAAACAGTCCAAGACTTCCCATGAGCAAGGCCTGATCTTCCGAGCGGATGATCACGTAAATGAATCCGTAGAGCAAACTTAGTGCAGCGCCAATACCTGCCGCCATGCGAACGCTTCGTAATACACTGGCCGTATATACAGACACCAGCAGTATCGTAAGTACACCGGCAATCAGGTAAGCCAGACTAAAGTTCAGTTGTTCTGCCAGGGCGATCAGCAGCGTGTAGAATACACATAATGCCACGCCGATTAGTATATATTGTAATGGATGAACGGAGTAACGCTGTAACAGCTCTATAAAATAAAATACCAGGAATGTTAACCCGATGATGAGGATGGCATATTTGACGGCACGGGTGGATTGCTGATAGGTATCCACCGGCAGGAATAACTTCACGCCAAAATCAGCTGAATGCAGGTTCTCATTAGCCCCGACCCAGCTCTGTGGAAAATTGCGGTTCAAATTGGATACCTGCCAGGAAGCAGAGAATCCCTTGTCATGTACATTATGTGAGTTAGGAAGGAAGGCGCCGTCAAAGCTGGGGTTCTTCCAATTGGAACTCAGGTTGATGGCGGTTGTCTTACCCACAGGAGAGAAGAACAACTGGCCAGAACCTTTCAGGTTTAGGTTAACCGAAAAATTACCTGCTATTATACCAGAGTCGGACATTGTCAGCGGCACTTTTACCTGCATGCCATTGGTGAAGAGGTTAGTAGCAGCAACACCGGGATTAAAGTAGAAATTCTGGCCATTCCAGATCACGCCTGCCTGGTTGCTGATACCGCGCATATCATTAACGCCCAGGGCCAGGTACGCATCTTTCAGCATCACTGATTCCGGAGCGATATTTAAGCTGGTAAGGTCCAGGTGGGAGAAGTCTCCTCCAATCTGTAAGTGTGAACTGTAAACAGCTACTTCATAGATCCCGCGACGCCGTATTTCGGGTAAAAGCTCACCATTGACTGTCAGTTTATCCGGCAGGAAAATAGCGTTGGAAGTTACACCTGGTTTGCTGTAGTAAGGTATCACCAGAACAGGTCCCGTAATGGTCTGAGCATCCCCCCATTTTCCGCTGACTTCTCCCTTGGCTTCAAACTGCCGTTGTTCCCTTTCAGAGATAAGTCCCATGATCATAGCCGTAGGAATTAGCAGTACTAACACGAGTACGCCGATGAGGAAGGCCTTTATTCCATAGGCGTAGCGTTCAAAGAAAGAGGCCTTCTGCTTACCGCTGTCTGTTGCAGATGAAGGTTGTTCCGGAGGTAAAGGAGATTCACTGATGTTAGATGTTTGCATATATTTATGTTTTAAAAGTACTTTGAACTTCAAAGTATAAGGGCAAAAAAAATTACTCCATAGAACGGATCATATTTTCAAGAGCAGCAAGGTGCCCTTTGAAAGCTTTTTCACCGGCTTTTGTAATAGCATAAGTGGTATTGGTTTTACGTCCTATAAAACCCTTATGCACTTTCAGATAACCATTTTCCTCTAATGTACTGAGGTGGGAGGCCAGGTTACCATCTGTCAGTTCCAGCATCTGCTTCAGGTCATTAAAGCTTACTTCTTCATTTACCATGAGGATACTCATGACCCCAAGCCGTATGCGACTGTCAAATATCTTATTTAAGTTACCTATGGGATTGTTCACGAGTACGTCTTTATTGTTTCTACTTTGATCCTCACTCTACACGGTTTTACTCCGCAGCCGCTTGCCTTCGCTCATACTTCCACCACATCATGATGCCATATACGATATGCATGACACCAAAACCGATGGCCCAAAAATAAAGCCCTCTGCGCAAAAAGAAAACATTTAATATACCGATTCCTATTTCAGCAATACCCAGGTAACGGATATCAGAGACTGTATACTTACTGGCGTTCAATAACGCCATACCGTAAAATATAAGACAGGAAGGAGCTATCATCACATCCATTCTGTTGTATATCAGACCTGCTATAAATGCACCGCCGGCCATCATTGGGATCAGGGCGTTGATCAGCACTTTGCGGGAAGTAGGGTCCCATACCGGAAGATTATTTCTTCTGGCCCTCCTCCAGGTGAAGTATAATCCGCCAAAGAAAGCCAGCGCCATTACTGCAAAGCCCAGTATAACCAGTTGCAATCGAAGCGTGGAAAAGTCAACATCCTCATAATGACCTCTTATTTCCCAGCGGTCATAATATGACCGGAATAAGAAATGAGCAGTTATAGCACCTGCCAAAGCAGAAGCGCCTGCAAAGACACCACTTAATCCACTAAGGGAAATAAAGCGGCTGCTGCGTTCCAT
Source organism: Chitinophaga sp. S165 (assembly GCF_003182155.1). Lineage (GTDB taxonomy): Bacteria > Bacteroidota > Bacteroidia > Chitinophagales > Chitinophagaceae > Chitinophaga. The sequence goes on along the minus strand of NZ_QGTG01000002.1, from coordinate 1,079,956 downwards.
CATGCGCCTGATATCACTGATTGCTTCCAGGTGTTGCTGTTCTGTCATACTTAAAGTACTTTGTATATCAAAGTTACATATTTCAATGAAAAGTCAAAATATATTTTTTCATTATACCAGCGCTATCCCTCTGTTACTTCGTTTAACACATTTATAATGATATCACAGGCCGTTCTGATCTCCTCTTCATTAATGATCAATGGTGGCGCAATACGCAGACATTCAGGAGCAAAAAGGAACCAGTCGGTCAGCAGCCCCTTTTCAATACATTTGTCTATTACCTTTTTATTGATCTCAAAGCTCTCAAACTCTACCGCCATCATTAGTCCGAGAAAACGTACTTCTTTAATGGCCGGATGCTGCAAATACTGATGAAATAACTGTCCTTTAGCACTGACACTATCTATGAGATTTCCTTCCAGCAATGCCTTAAAACCAGCCATTCCCGCTGCACATATCACAGGGTGACCACCGAAGGTCGTCATATGCCCAAGTACCGGTTTGTTGGTCAGGCTCCACATGATCTCTTTGTCGGCAATGAAAGCGCCCATCGGCATACCGCCTCCCAATGCTTTTCCCAGCAGGAGGATATCAGGCACCACGCCCGCCTGTTCAAAGCCCCATAATGTGCCATTCCTTCCCAGTCCACACTGTATTTCATCCAGCACCATCAATGTGCCAGTGGCCGTACATTTCTCCCGGATAGCCTGCAGCCATTCCTTTCGCGGAATGCGCACCCCAGCTTCCGCCTGTACAGGCTCCAGTATGATACAAGCAGTACGTTCAGTGATCTGATCGATCACACCCAGGTCGTTATAAGTAAGATGCTGTATGTCAGGCAATAATGGTCTGTAGGCATTTCTCCAGGTTTCATCTCCCATAATACTCATAGCTCCCTGAGTAGAGCCGTGATAACTTCTGTCAAAAGCGATGATCCCAGTCCTCCCGGTATAGCGTTTGGCCAGCTTCATTGCGCCTTCCACCGCTTCTGCTCCGGAGTTAGTAAAATAAACGCTGTTGAGGGATTCCGGCAGATGTTGTGTCAACAATGTGGCAAATCCAACCTGCGGAGACTGGATCAGTTCTCCATATACCAGGAGGTGCATATATTGCTCCGCTTGTTCTTTTACAGCAGCGACTACAGCAGGATGGGAGTGCCCTACATTACAAACGCTGATACCGGCAATAAGGTCCATGATCTTTTTGCCTTCGGTATCCCACATATACATTCCTGATGCCTTTACTATTTCGAGTGCCAGCGGGGCATCTGACAGCTGCGCCACATGACGTAAGAAGAGTTGTCTGTTATTCATTCTGCGGCAAAAATACGTTAAAGAATCAGTCGGGCGCCACCCGGCATCAGTAAGGTACCAATGCCGCGCTCTGTTCACAGCGGACTATACGAATTTCTTTACTTTTGCGTTAAAACTTACTATATGCCTGTCATCTTACCGGTTAAGGGAATACTGCCAACAATAGGGAACGACTGTTTTATTGCGCCTAATGCAACGATTGTAGGAGATGTTGTAATGGGAGACCAGTGCAGCGTTTGGTTCAATGCAGTGATCCGGGGAGATGTGAACAGTATCAAGATGGGTACCAAGGTAAACGTGCAGGATGGCGCCGTGATCCATTGTACTTATGAGAAAACGAAAGCAATTATCGGCAATAATGTTTCCATCGGGCATAATGCCATCGTACATGGCTGCACCGTGGAAGATAATGTACTGATAGGCATGGGCGCCATTGTGATGGATAATGCACACATTGGCAGCAACACCATCATCGCCGCAGGCGCTGTCGTATTGGAAGGTACACAGGTTGAAGCTGGTTCCATCTATGCAGGCGTGCCCGCCAAAAAGGTGAAAGATATCAGCCAATCCCTGATCAGTGGCGAAATAGATCGCATTGCCAACAACTATCTCATGTACTCCGGCTGGTTTAAAGAGCCCTCAGAAAAGTAAATGACATATTTTAATTATCTTGCATCTAATAATCACCTTGCCCTATGAAAAAACTATTACTACTAATGGTGGTATGCGGTATAATGGCTATCGGCTGTAAGACCGAGCGCACCGGTTGCCCCAGCAACAACTACTATTCTATCAAGAACGGAAAGCAAAACAGGTCTTCAGCCAGACAAATGGATGGCAGAGTATTTTAATTAATACGGTACCCTATGAAAAAACTTTTACTCTTTGTACTGGTGATATCCTTCACCGGCCTATCTGCCTGCCGTACCAGGAAAACAGGTTGCCCCACTCCCCGTAAGAACTGGGGTGCTGAGAAACTCCTGGACGAGATGAGCGGTCCCAGGAAGAAAAAGAAGTTGTTTTAGTACATGAAATGTTTCCTACCCGCGAAGCAGGAGAAAAGTGCTGGATGTAGCCAACGCTGTGGTCAGTACAATTCTTCCTGGATAGAATCCAGGATAGAAGCATAACTTACATACCGGTCCACATCGATATCGCCCGCATCTACGGCCGCTTTTACGGCACATCCGGGCTCGTTCATATGCAGGCAGTTATTAAACTGGCACTGGGTAATGTAGGGTTGCATTTCGAGGAAATAATGCGATAACTCCTGTTTGGATATATTAACGACACCAAACTCACGCACGCCTGGGGTATCTATCAGTTTACCTCCCATCGGAAGGTCATACATTTCAGCATAGGTAGTAGTATGTAACCCCTTTCCGCTCCATCCGCTTACCGACTTGGTTCGCAGCTCAAGCCCCGGTAACAAACGGTTGATCAGGGAAGATTTTCCCACACCGGAATGTCCTGACATCAGTGTGGTTTTATCCTTCATTTCTTCGATCAGCATCTCTATCCCTTCCTGCTTTTCAGCAGAAACGAGCAATACTTTATAACCTATATCTTCATACAAGGCCTGTAACTCGGCAAACTTGTCCAGATCTTTCTCTTTGTAAATATCCTTCTTGTTGAACACCAGCACCACTGGTATATGATAAGCAGCAGCTGTTACCAGGAATCGGTCCATAAAACCATTAGAAGTACGTGGCTCCTTCACCGTACAGATCAGCATGGCCTGATCCATATTAGCGGCCACAATATGTTGCTGGTTCTTCTTGTGAGGGGAGTTACGTACTATATAATTCCGGCGGTCGACTATTTCAGTGATCATCGCATTATTGGCATTCGCATCTCCGTCTTCCCGCACAATTTCAACTACATCGCCCACAGCAATGGGATTGGTAGAGGTAATATCCTCATCCATTTTCATTATACCCTTAATACGGGCCTGAAATACTTCTCCCGTATCTGTTTTCGCTGTATACCAGCTTCCTGTGGATTTGTAAATGGTTGCTTGCAAATTTTCTTCGTAGTTATTAAGCTGTAAAGGTAGGTGGTTTTTCTTTTAGGTATTACGCCCCCCGGCAGAAGATGGAAGGAAAGCCTGTTCTGGAAAAAGAAATAAGGACCGGGAATACAGCGATTGTTATTCGCATTTGATTCCTGGTCCTTATTTTCTCTGGTTAAATTGTTTTATGGCAGACTTCTGAAAGCAGTATATCTGAGCACCACCTCCAACAGGATACATGCCAGTGCCAATATAGCCAGCGGGAAGAAATGTTCCGCAAAACGTTTATAGGAAGTGATCTCTACTTTTGTTTTCTCCAGTTTGTCGATCTCACTGTAAATATTCTCAAGTTCTTTATTGTTGGTCGCCCTGAAATATTTACCGCCTGTTTCTGAGGAGATCTTTTTCATCAGTGGTTCATCCAGCTGTACATCCTGCATCTGCATCTGGATGGAGCCGTCAGGCATAGTCATCGGGAAAGGCGCTTTTCCGACAGTACCCACACCGATGGTATACACACGGATCTTAAATGCCTTACTGATTTCCAGTGCTGTGAGCGGATCTATCAGACCGGTGTTGTTCACACCGTCGGTCAGCAGGATGATCACTTTACTTTTAGCCTTACTGGTCCGTAAACGGTCTACGGAAGTAGCCAGTCCCATACCGATAGCGGTGCCATCCTGCAGCATACCGCTTTTCACCAATGCTATCTGATTTTTCAGTACACCATGGTCTGTTGTGATAGGGCATTGTGTAAAGCTTTCACCGGAGAATATCACTAAACCGATACGGTCACTGATACGGCTGTCCACAAAGTTCATGGCCACTTTCTTGGCGGCTTCCAGCCTGTCCGGCTGCAGGTCCTGCGCAAGCATACTACCCGAAATGTCGATCGCCATCACAATATCGATACCTTCACTATCGATGCTTTCGGAAGTATTACTTGTTTGCGGCCTGGCCAATGCTACAACCAAAGCTGTGAAAGCCAGGAGGCGCAGTACGAGTAATACAGGCCGCATTGTCACCTTCCAGGAAACCGGCAATCCTTTCAACCCCTGCAGGGAAGACATTTCCATGGCTACCTGCCGCCGTTGCTGCTTTGCGATATACCAGTAGATCATCACCGGTATCAGCGCCAGCAGCCCAAAGAAGGCAGGGTGAGCGAATTCAATACTTTTCCAGATCGAAAAATCCATTTATTAATAATAATTTCTCTTTTGAAGGAGAGCGGCCTATTTAACGGGCTGCTTTGTTTCTTCTTTCCCGGCTTCAGCTGCTGCAGCTTTTTCTACCGCAGGCTTGGTCCATTCCACTATTTCCTGTGCATGCTGCATGGCGCCTTCATGCTCTTCCGGAGACGGCGTCATTTTCGCAAACTTCGCCAGATCTGCCAGACTTAATAAGCTGCGCAATTTATCGCGCTGCTGGTTTAGAATGGTAACAGGCTTGATATGTTGCAATAACTCTTCCGACGTCTGTTCAAGTGCCGGAATGTTAAACTGCTGCTCAAAATAATTACGAAGGATGTCAGTAAGCCGGGTATAATATTGTTTGATATCTCCCTGCTGCCATACCTTTTCCGACTTCAGCTGCTGCAATTGCTGCAACGCTATTTCGTAAGGCGGCACCACAGCTACCACAGGCACAGGCGCCGCTTTTTTAGGTTTGCTACGGAAGTATACGATCAACCCGATAGCGACCAGCAGTACTGTAATACCAATAGCAAAATACAGCCAGTAATCCCAGAAGCTCCAGCCTACCGTGCGTACTGCTTTAATAGGTTTGAAGGCTTTTGTTGTATCTACATCCACTGTATTCACATCAATGCTCAGCGGACCTGTAAATGCGGAATCAGTAATGTTACCTGCACTAACCAGGTCAAAACGCAGTGCCGGAATGTCCCAGCGGCCGGAGTCAAAACTGGTCAGTACGATGGTCTGTCCCAGCAGCTTCGTGTTGCCTTGCGCGGTGGTATCCAGCGGAGAACGGCGTACAACCTCAAAATGTCCGAAGGAATCAGGGATCTGCGGGAACACCACATTCATGCCCTGCGGAGGCATGCTGGCCGAGAGCCGGAGGCGCACCTGTTCTCCAAGACGGATCCTGTCAGTGTCAGCCTGCGCATTTACGTCCACCTGCTGTGCAGATGATATAAAAGGCGCCAGGCCAAATCCCAGCAGGAAAAAGAAAATAAGACGTTTAATTATAATCGGTTTAACCATGTTAGTACTCTCAGCTTTAAACTATCACCTGTTTACGAAAAAGGATTGTAAGGCTTTTACATAATCTTCATCCGTACGTATGCTGATAAGCTCCGCCCCACTTTTCTTAAAAGAGTTACGGCAATATTGCACATGCTGATGGAACTGCTGGGTATAATACTGCTGCACTTTTTTATCAGAAGAATCCACCCACTGACGGTCGCCCGTTTCCAGGTCATTCATCTGGATGAGGCCTACAGATGGCAGCTCTTTGTCGCGCTGATCGTAAATATGAACCCCCACCATGTCATGCCGTTTGGATGCAATGTTCAGGGCATCCTGGTAACTACCGGTGAGGAAGTCGCTCATGAGAAACACAATGCTCCTTTTCTTATTGGCGTTGTTAAAGAAACGGAGTGTTTCCTTAATATTGGTTCCTTTACGTTTAGGCTCAAAAGAGATCAGCTCACGAATGATGAACAGGATATGTGACTTACCTTTTTTAGGCGGGATATATTTTTCCACTCCATCACTGAAGAAGATAACGCCTACCTTATCGTTGTTGTTGATAGCGGAAAATGCCAGTACGGCACATAATTCCGTCATCATGTTCCGTTTGTTCTGTTTGGAAGTACCAAAGATGGAGCTTTCACTCACATCCACCATCAACATCACGGTGAGCTCACGTTCCTCTTCGAAGATCTTTACGAACGGGTGATTGAAACGCGCTGTCACATTCCAGTCAATAGACCGGATGTCATCTCCGAACTGGTATTCCCTTACTTCACTGAAAGACATACCACGGCCTTTAAAAGCACTGTGATACTCCCCTGAGAATATATGATTGGAGAGGCCTCTGGTCTTTATTTCCAGCCGCCTTACCCTTTTTAGTATTTCTGCAGTATCCACCGGTAATGATTAAAATGAATAATGATTAGCACTCTTCAATACAGCCACTATTATGGCACTTCAACTGCATTCAGGATCTCGCTGAGAATGTTCTCGCTGGTTACATTTTCAGCTTCTGCCTCATAGGTAAGACCCACACGGTGACGCATTACGTCAAAACAGATGCTGCGCACATCCTCAGGGATCACATAACCTCTGCGTTTGGTGAATGCATATGCTTTAGCTGCCAATGCAAGACTGATACTTGCCCTCGGAGAACCACCATAAGAGATCAGTGGCTTCAGTTTCTGCAGTTTGTAGTCCTCCGGATTACGTGTTGCAAAAACGATATCAAGGATATAGCGTTCTATCTTTTCATCCATGTACACTTCACGTACCAGCTTACGCGCTGTGATAATATCTGAAGGCTGTACTACCGGGTTGATGGTTGCAGTAGCCTGAGGGTTCAGGTTCTGACGAATGATGTGCAGCTCTTCTTCTTTAGTTGGATAACCGATCGTTACTTTCAACATAAAACGGTCTACCTGTGCTTCCGGCAGCATGTAGGTACCTTCCTGCTCAATCGGGTTCTGGGTAGCCAGTACCAGGAACGGATCGTCCAGTTTGAAGGTAGTATCACCAATGGTGATCTGTCTTTCCTGCATTGCTTCCAGCAGCGCACTCTGCACCTTTGCGGGGGCACGGTTGATCTCATCTGCCAGGATAAAGTTGGCGAAGATAGGACCACGGCGTACCACAAACTCGTTCTTTTGCTGGTTGTATATCATCGTACCTACCACGTCGGCCGGCAAAAGGTCCGGCGTAAACTGGATACGGCTGAATTTTGCATTAATTGCAGATGACAGGGATTTAATGGACAATGTTTTTGCCAGACCAGGTACACCCTCCAGCAATACGTGACCACCTGCCAGCAGGCCGATAAGCAACCTCTCTACCATGTAACGCTGACCAACGATCACCTTACTCAGTTCCAGGTTCAACAGGTCCACAAATGCGCTGGCCTGATGGATCTTTTCGTTCAATTGACGGATATCCGATGTATTCTCCATGCTTATATATTATTTACAAGTTTGCTAAAGTAAACATTCCGCGGGTAAAACCTAGCCACCAGCGCAGGATTTGCCCGTTAAAATGCTGTTAATAATAACATTATAAATGACAAATTACGAATTACGTTCATGATTATCAGGGAACTGCGGTTTTTCAGGTATGCCTTATATCAGAAAATGGTCATTCATAAGTCTCAATAACTCATGCGTCCAAATTAATAAAGCCTGGCCATATTTATATCATCTTTTTTTATAACGTACATTTGCAAACGTAACTTCTCCATACGGAGCTCATAATTAAATATTTAGAAGATGCAGGACGAATTCGCGCAGCAATGGAAAAGGGTGGAGGATATGCTTACTGAACGTTTCGGAAAGAAACCGAACATGGAGGCGATCCTCTTTTTAATAGGTATCCAGGAGCTGGGCCACATGAAAAAGAAATTTACCAAAGAACAGAAACAGGACCTCATGCATGTGGCCACCTGTACCCTGTTAAGCCAGAGTGGCTACTTTGAACTGGAAGGGTATGACAAAGATGGCTGGCCTCATTTTAAAGAGGCACAAGCTGTTCCTAAAATGAATATGATCGAACAGGAAAGATTTCTGCAGGAACATATTATTGCATACTTTGACGATCTTGAGGGGCGCTGACAGCGCTCCTCACTTAACCCGGATGATCATGCAACCATACCATATCGCCCCCATAACGGCCGGTCAGCTGGATATTCTGGTACAACTGGAACAACAGACCTTTACAGAAACCTTTGATGGTATTTACACCCCGGAAGATCTGACGACCTTCCTGCTTGATAAGAAAAGCAAAGAAGCCCTTGCCACTGAAATGAACGCCCCAGGCGCCCTTTTCTTCATGGTCTGGCACGAGCAGCAACCTGCCGGCTTCCTTAAACTGAACCTGCATAAACAACCGGATAATAACGGCCCGCTGCCGACGCCTGTTGTAGAAGTAGAGAAAATATATGTGCTGCAACAGTTCCAGGGCATGCGCCTGGGCAAACTGCTTATCGAACATAGCTTCCAGGTTGCCAGAGATAACAAGGCCACAACTATTTGGCTTGGGGTTTGGGAACATAATCACAAGGCTATCCGTTTTTATCAGCAACAAGGATTCGAAAAGTTTGGAGAACATATTTTCCAGATCGGGAATCAGGCTGATACCGACTGGCTCATGAAAAAACAATTACCATAAACCACCTGCATGAAAAGACTGCTACTCCTGTTACTATTATTATCATCATTTGCCACTACCATGGCCAAGAACCGGAAAGTAAAAGTTATTACGCCCTATGGCACCATGATCATCAGACTGTATGATCAGACACCGCAACACAGAAATAACTTCATTAAACTGGTGAAAGCCCATTTCTACGACAGTACACTCTTCCACCGTGTTATCAATACCTTCATGATACAAGGCGGCGATCCCGATTCAAAACATGCACTACCCGGCGCTGCTCTCGGCAATGGAGATGTGAATTATACCATTCCCGCCGAATTCCAGCTGGACCTTTATCATATGAAAGGAGCACTGGCTGCGGCACGTGATGATAATCCCGCAAAAGCAAGTTCCGGCTGTCAGTTCTACATCGTACAAGGAAAAAAGTGGACAGACGAACAATTGGACAAACTGGAACAAACGCGGTTAGGTGGTCGTAAGATCCCGGTAGATCAGAGAGAATACTACAAAAAATATGGCGGTACTCCTCAGTTAGATCAGAGCTATACTATATTCGGACAAGTGATAAAAGGTCTTGATGTGATTGATAAAATCGCAACACAAAAAACAGATGCGAATGATCGTCCCTTAACAGATGTGCCCATGAAAATAAGATTGATACATAAATTCCTTTTCTTCTAACACTTTTATTCTCATTTGGAATTTCATTACTTTTACCGCTTAAAATCAAACTTGCCATGAATTTTCCATCAAATCTGCGTTACACCAAAGACCATGAATGGGTTCTCCTGGATGGTAATACAGCAACCATTGGTATTACTGAATTTGCACAACGCGAATTAGGGGACATCGTTTTTGTAGACATTCCTACCATTGGTAAAACACTGGAGGCTGAAGATGTATTCGGCACCGTAGAAGCTGTAAAAACTGTATCTGATCTGTTCCTGCCTGTTGCCGGCACCCTCAACGAATTCAATGAGGAACTGGAGAGTGATCCTGAACTGGTGAATACTGATCCTTATGGTGATGGCTGGATGGTTAAAATGACCGTTAAGAATCCTAAGGATGTAGAAGGTTTGCTTGACGCAGCTGCTTACGGAAAGCTTGTTGGCGAATAATCTGCATACTTCTCCACGATATTTATAATAAAAGGTTAAAAAGGGTATAACCCTGTAAAAGTTTAAGGTTATAAGGTTGGCTACAACTTTATAACCTTATAACTTTACGGCCTAAACTAATACGGTGCCAGCAATGAAAATTATCAAATACTACCTGCCAGCCACAATCTGGATACTACTGGTACTTTATGTATGTACGATACCCGGAGAAAAAATCCCATCTAACCCATTGTTCGAAAAGATCCATATTGATAAGATCGTACACTTCGGCTTATTCGGAGGTACAGTATTCTTCCTTTGCCTGGGAGTATATCTGCAAAAGAGGATCATCTCTAAATTCACATTGACCATCATTGCTATCTCCGCATCTTTTTATGGTCTCGCTATTGAATATATCCAGAAGTACATTGCTGTTCACCGCAGCTTTGATATGAGTGACGTTGCAGCAGATACAGTCGGCGCTGTTGCTGGCATCCTCGCTTTTAACCTTGTCAGAAAATGGTGGCTGGATAAAAAAAATGCCCCCGCAGAGCGGAGGCACAATACGATATAATGATATCAGTCTGAATATTACTGCTGACCAGATTCTTTCTTAGCGTCAGTTTTCATCTTATCATTCGCGAAGATGGAGAATTCCACACGACGGTTTTTAGCTTTATTAGCATCTGAAGTATTAGGCACTACAGGCTGAGTGGCGCCGTACCAATAACTCTGTACACGGCTTGCAGCAACACCCTGTGCTTTCAGGAAATTACCCACCGCAACAGCGCGTCTTTCAGAAAGTTTCATATTATAGTCATAAGTACCGGTAGTATCTGTATGACCTTCTACACGTACATAAGTGTCTGGATATTTATTCAGGATGGTTGCCAGCTCTTTAATGTTTGTCTGTGCCTGTGCGGTCAGGTCTGATTTATCGAAGCCGAACAGTACACCGGAAGCAAAAGTCACATTGATACCTTCACCCACACGTTCAACAGTTGCATTTGGTACCTGGTTCTTGATCTCCTGCGCCTGCTTGTCCATCTTTTTACCGATCAATACACCCGCGCCACCACCAACAGCAGCACCAATGATCGCACCTAAGGCAGTATTACCTGCTGCTTTACCGATAACAGCACCGGTTGCAGCACCACCACCAACGCCAATTACAGCACCTTTCTTGGTGTTATCCATACTCTGCCAGGTCTTACAACCAAACAACATCGATGCGGACAGTACAATAGCTACAATAGGATTTATTCTTTTCATCTTAATTAGTTTAAACGTTCTTTTAATATGCTAATTGTTGTTAAGCGTTATTCTATAGACAAATATGCTGCCAGATTTTCAAAGTGGCAGCATACCAGCGGACTAAATATTATTATCCGCGCAAATGTAATGTATAATTGCAATACTAACTTCCCAGCTTCATCTTCTCAGCATTCTCTGCAAACTGAAGCGCCTGCACCATTTCCTGAATGTCTCCATTCATGAAAGCATCAAGATTGTAAACGGTCATACCGATACGGTGATCGGTTACACGCCCCTGGGGATAATTATATGTTCTGATCTTGGCAGAACGGTCGCCTGTGGAAACAAGGCTCTTACGTTGTGAAGCAATTGCCTCTTCATGTTTGCGTACCGCCGCTTCAAAAATGCGGCTACGCAGCATCTTCATGGCAATATCTCTATTGGAGTGCTGGCTACGTCCTTCCTGGCACTCTACTACCACACCGGTAGGGATGTGCGTAAGACGTACCGCGGATTCCGTTTTGTTTACGTGCTGACCACCCGCACCGGATGAACGGAATGTATCCATCTTAATATCCGCTTCCCTTACATCCACGTCCACTTCTTCTGCTTCCGGCAGGATTGCCACCGTTGCGGCAGAAGTATGTACACGACCTGATGTTTCAGTAGCTGGTACACGTTGTACACGATGCACCCCGGACTCGAACTTCAGCGTGCCATATACATCATCTCCGGTCACTTCCACAACAACCTCTTTATAACCACCCACCGCACCGGGAGTTTCACTAATAACATTGGCGCCCCAGCCTTTCAGCTCGCAGTAACGCAGGTACATACGCAGCAGGTCCCCGGCAAAAAGACTGGCTTCATCACCACCGGTACCACCGCGGATCTCGAGCATGGCATTCTTTTCATCCTGGGGATCTTTCGGGATCAGCAGGTTACGGATCGCTTCTTCCTGTTCTACCTTCTGGTTCTGGAGTGACTCAGTTTCCTCTTTGGCCAGGTCTCTCATTTCCTCATCACCACTTTCCAGTACTTCTTTATTAAAAGCGATGCTGTCAAGTAGCTTCATATAGGCATCATATGCCTTTACGATCTTCTCAAGCTGGCGGTATTCCTTACTCAGCTTGCTGAACTGTTTATTGTCGCTAACTACCTCGGGGTTAGTTAATGCCAGCGATACCTGCTCAAAACGGCCCTTTATCGCATCAAGTTTATCTATCATAATTATCTTTGTTGGGAGGATATGGATAGGTCAATGACGATCCACCTCCTCTGACTGGGCGCAAAATTAATATAATTACTACATGTCTCAACAGCTGAAATTTAAGGGAACGGCATTATTTAACGGGCGGCAGCTATTACCCGGCAGTATGGTATTGATATTGTCTGACAAGGGCATTGTGCAGGACATTGTGCATGAAAGCGCAGCTGGCAGTGATGTTCAACAATTTAACGGCCTGCTGAGCCCAGGCTTTGTCAACACCCATTGCCACCTGGAACTGTCCCATATGGGAGGGGTGGTACCCGAAAAGACGGGCCTGCCGGCATTCCTGACCAGCGTCATGGAAAAAAGAGCACAGCAGGATGCTGCTTCCCAGGTAACTGCTATGCAACAGGCGGCGACGGCTATGTGGGAGAGTGGTGTCAGCGCAGTCGGCGACATCTGCAACGGTACTGCCTCACTGGCATTCAAAAAGGACTCCTCCCTGTATTATCATTCTTTTATAGAATGTATGGGCTTTGCCCCCGGCTTTGCACAACAACGTTACGATTATAGCCTCGATGTGCTCAGACAGTTCAGGGAATTGAATGGTCCCCTCCATTCCTGTTCCATTGTACCTCACGCACCTTATTCCGTGAGTGAGGCTCTTTTCTCTCTATTGTCGGCAACTCCTGATAATACCCCCGTTAGCATCCATAACCAGGAATGCGAGGCAGAAAATAATCTGTACCAGGACAAAACGGGTGCCTTTCTCGACTTTTACCGGCACTTTAATATGGACGCTACGGCCTTCAGGGAAACAGGTACAAACAGCCTTCCGGCATGGCTACCCTGGTTCAGGCAACTGCCGGTATTACTGGTACACAATACCTATACTACCGAAACAGATATCGCCTTTACAAAGGAGCAGGCCCCCCAGGCATACTGGTGCCTATGTCCGCAGGCTAACTTATATATAGAAGATCGTTTGCCCGACATCGCCCTGCTTCGTAGCCAGGGTTGTACTATTACACTGGGCACCGATAGCCTTGCTTCCAATCATCAGCTATCTATCTGGCAGGAAATCCAGACCATCCGTAAGTACTACTCAAACATTGCGCTGGAAGAAATTTTGCAATGGGCCACACTGAATGGTGCTATAGCACTGGGCATACAAGGCAGATATGGCAGCTTTGAGAACGGGAAACAACCAGGCGTAATTTTAATAGATGAAAAAGATAGTCGCAGGATTCTCTAATTTCGCGACAAGAAGAATGCAAACGTATACTATGAATAATTTACTAGACCAGGTTATACTTGGCAACCCTATCCAAAACTATTTTATACTGGCAATTATATTGCTGTTTGTATCAATGATCAAACGCTATCTCTCAAGATTTCTGGCCACCCAGTTATATAAGGAGGTAAGGCGCTGGGCGCCTGATATTGACCAGCATGAGTTTTCACATCTGCTATTGGTGCCGCTGGAGTACTTCCTGCTGCTGGTCACCTTCATGCTCACGGTAGATCACCTGAACTTTCCTCCGGAACTGGACATACTCGTATACAATGGGTTTACACTGAAAGCGGTGCTCCATACTATCATGGAGCTGGCCCTTACAGTTTCTATCATCTGGATCGTATTGCGCGTGATTGATTTCGTATCACTGATGATCAGTAAGAGTGCAGACCTGTCTCACGACATCACAGACAACCAGTTTATTGTATTCTTCCGTGACTTCTTTAAAGCGATCGTCTTCATCTTTGGCGCCATTGCTTTCATTCGCATTCTCTTTGGCGCTGTATTGGTGAACAAGATCATAGCGGGTCTCGGTATCGGTGCTGCAGCCCTTGCACTCGCTGCCAAAGAAAGTATAGAGAACCTGATCTGTTCCTTTATCATTTTCTTTGATAAACCATTCCGTGTAGGCGATTCAGTGAAAGTTGATTCCTTTCAGGGCAATGTTGAGAAGATAGGTCTGCGCAGCACCCGCATCCGCACATTGGAGAAAACATACGTAACTGTTCCTAATAAAAAGATGGTGGACAGTGTACTTGATAACCTTTCACTGCGTACACACCAACGGGTAGCTTTAAAAGTGGAAGTAGCGGGCGATACGCCGGCGGAGAATATGATGCAGGTATTACAGGATATCAAACAATTACTGACTACTCACGAAAAAATACAGGAAGGATTTATTGTGAACCTGAATGAATTCACGAAAGACACCTATGTTATCCAGATCATTTATCTGACTCCTGTTATTGAAGGCGTACAATACAACGCACTCCGTAACGAGATCAACCTGGCAGTAGTAGCCATCCTGGAAAAGAGAGATGCAAAGTTATCCAGCACGAAAGTGGAAATACACGAGAAATAAAAAAATCCCGGGCAGATGATCTGCCCGGGATTTTTCTTTATAGTTAATTATAATCAGTCTTTATCTTTCAGATTTGCCTTCAGCAGGATCTTTGCCATATCACCTTCAAGAGATTCAGTTACATCTCCACTTACGCGGCCAATTTCTTTTCCGTCACGGAATAAAATGAACGTAGGCAGTTTCTTTACTTTGTAATCCTGCGGAGCATTTGCATTCAGCTTTTCATCAGCACCATAGGTCAGCACCTGCTCATCAGGGCTTCCACCCAGGATCATGATCTTGTATAATGCAGGCAGCAGCTTGCGGCTCTGGTCTTCCCACGTACCTACTACTGCAACTATATTGAATTTACCACGATTATCCTTAATGTAATTCTGCATATTGTCATTAGGCTGATATCCGTTCACACCTGTATAGAACCATGCAAAAGCACTGTCATTCATTAAAGTCTTCATTTCTATTTTTCCCTTCAGCACTTTTTTGCCGTTGGAAGCTCTGCTTGCTGTGGTTTGTGCCCATGTCAGGGTTGACAGTAACAGACCGCCAACCAGTAGTAATGATTTCAATCGCATAATTTATTTTTATAATTGTTCCTTCAGTTCAGTTAGAAAACCCTTTACCTTTAGCAAAGCTTGTACCATTTCGAAACTGCGGGCTGCCAGCTTCCGGTCTTCCTTTAATTTCTGCTTCGCGCCTTCAATGGTGTATTTTCTTTCTCTTAATAAATGATAGATAAGTTTCAGATGCTGAATATCCTCCTGGCGGAATAACCTGTCGCCTTTACGGTTCTTTTTAGGTTGCAGAATATCAAACTCATTTTCCCAGTAGCGGATCAATGACGTATTTACGCGGAACATCGTTGCCACTTCACTGATAGAGTAGTATTGCTTATCTAAAGGGATCGCATCCAGTGACTTCATCAGGTCCGGATCGTCTGCTACTTCCTTTAATGATTTCCTGCCACGTTTTTTTTGTGGCGGCTGTGTGGCTGTAACAGATGTACCAGTGCCTGTAAAAGGAATGGGAGGGAGATTATCAGGCGGCATCTGCACCTGTATCTTCACTGGGATCTCCACCTCCGGCAAAGGCCTTGGCGGTGGCGGTTTCTGAACAGTAACCGGCTCAGGTACCTGTTCAGGTACTGGTGGTTTCGGTTTCGGATCCGGTGAAGAAAAGAGGTCCAGTTGTTGCATCATGGCACCAAATTACAAAATTCTCCACTGTTATTGCAGGTTCAGCTTTAACAACTTAGTCGAAAGACTGATTACCGGAGCGGGCAATTTTCAACATGCGGTCAAACTCTTCCGGAGAGAGGTCGTTAAAGAAGAAGTATACAGGATCAACTTTCTCACCGTTTTTCACTACTTCATAGTGACAGTGAGGGCCTGTCGATTTACCCGTACTACCTACCCAGCCAAGTACATCTCCACGTTTTACGGTCATACCTGATTTTACCTTCATGCGCAACATGTGTCCGTAAAGTGTCTTGTAGCCATAGCCGTGATTAACCAGTACGTGATTACCATATCCTACATCGCTGGCGCTGGCATCTTCAACAACACCGTCGCCGGTTGCATAAATAGGCGTACCTGAAGGAGCTGCGAAGTCCAGCCCGGAGTGATATTTTACAGTTTTATAGATGGGATCGATGCGGTAACCAAAGCCGGAGGCTATTCGTTTCAGGTCCTTGTTCGCCACGGGTTGAATGGCGGGGATCGAAGCCAGCATCTTCTGTTTATTTTTTACCAGATCATCTATCTTTTCGTAAGATTTTGCTTGTATGGATATACGATGAAGCAGTTCCTGCAGCAAAGCGCCAGTGCTGGCAATGATCTCGCTGCTGGAGAATGATTGCAGCTGGCTCAGTTCTTCTTCTTTCTCTCTGCTTCCCGCGCGGGTACTGTCAGGAATAGGAGATGCTTCGAAGATAACACGGTAGATCTCGTTATCACGGTGTTCCAGTTCAGACAACTGGGTCCTCACCTCGTTCATACGGTCTTCCATAGCCTCATACCGCTCATTCATCACCTCTATCTCCCGGCGTAGTCTCTTTTCCTTGGGGGAATCCAGTACCCGGTAAGATACCGACAGGAATATGAACCCTGTTACGATCGCAGCAGAGACAAATCCCAATATTCTTAATAGCTTCACCCGCAGCGATACTACGAGCTTTTCATATTTCAGTGTTTGTGTATTGTAAAAGTATTTAACCTTCTTCATGTACCGGCCTTAAGCATTTAAGCAGAACCTACATTCCCGATGGAAGTCCTTTGTTACTTTTAATAGGGTTATAACAGATATGGATGAGAGGATATAGACTTTTTCAATATTTTTGCACTCCTCCCGCGAATACGGCAGGGTGTGCAAACCTAAGGGAAATAGAGTAAAAGGGCAATCTTTTGAGTGTCAATTTTCTAAATACCGCTAGTTGGCTTAAAATACAAATTAAAGCCATTTAGGTGACACAAAATTATAATACATACCAATTATTTCAAAGACTTATGACCGCTCCTGAGATTCGTCAGCAATTCCTGGACTTTTTTGCGTCCAAAGGGCACCACATCGTGCCTTCTGCTCCTATTGTAGTAAAGAACGACCCTACCCTGCTGTTCACCAACGCGGGTATGAACCAGTTTAAAGACTACTTTCTGGGCAATAGGGCGCCGGCCTGGAAGAGAGTGGCGGATACCCAGAAATGCCTCCGTGTTAGCGGTAAACACAACGACCTGGAAGAAGTGGGCATCGATACCTACCACCATACCATGTTCGAAATGCTCGGTAACTGGAGCTTTGGCGACTATTTCAAGAAAGACGCTATCGACTGGAGCTGGCAACTGCTTACAGAAATCTATAAAATCCCTAAAGACCGTCTCTATGTAACTGTCTTTGAAGGAGATGCAAGCGAAAACCTGGAAAAAGACCAGGAAGCTTATGACTTCTGGAAACAACACGTTCCGGAAGACCGTATCCTGATGGGCAATAAAAAAGATAATTTCTGGGAAATGGGGGAAACCGGTCCTTGCGGCCCCTGCTCAGAGATCCATGTGGACTGCCGCCCGGACAATGAAAGAGCCCTGGTAGACGGTAAGACCCGCGTGAACGCCGACGATCCGCAGGTGATCGAGATCTGGAACAACGTATTCATGCAGTTCAACCGCCTGAAAGATAAATCCCTGGAGCCGCTTCCCGCTAAACACGTGGATACCGGTATGGGCTTCGAGCGCCTCGTAAGGGTATTGCAGGGTAAAAATTCCAACTACGACACAGACGTATTCTCTGGTACAATCGAACATACCGAAAAGCTGACCGGATTGAAATATGGCCGTACAGACAGCAAACAGGACGTGGCCTTCCGTGTGATCGCTGACCACATCCGCGCTATCTGTTTCGCTATCGCCGATGGTCAGCTGCCTTCCAATACCGGTGCCGGATACGTGATCCGTCGTATCCTCCGTCGTGCCGTGAGGTATTATTTCTCCTTCCTGAATCAAAAGAAACCTTTGTTGCATGACCTGGTACCTGTGCTGGCGCAGCAATTTGCTAACGTGTTCCCCGAACTGCAGCAGCAGGTAGACTTTGTCACCAAAGTGGTATTCGAAGAAGAAAACAACTTCCTCCGTACCCTGGATAGCGGTATCCGCAGAATAGAAGATTTTATGGGCGCTGCCAAACAGAAAGCTGTTGATGGCAGGACCGCCTTTGAATTATATGATACCTACGGCTTCCCGTACGACCTGACCAGCCTCATAGCGTCCGAAAATGGCTTCGCTGTGGATGAGAAAGGTTTTGAGGTAGCCATGAAGGAACAGAAAGACCGTTCCCGTGCTGCTACCGAACTGGATATGGGCGACTGGACCGTGCTGGACGAAAATCCTGTTTCTGTTTTCGTTGGATATGAGTTATCTGAAACTGAGACCTCCGTTACCAAATACCGTAAGATCAAGGCAAAAGGGAAAGAGCAGTACCAGCTGGTCCTGTCACAGACCCCATTCTATGCAGAAAGCGGCGGACAGGTAGGAGATACCGGTACCCTGACCTTCAACGGTGAATCTATCAACGTAACAGATACTAAGAAGGAAAATAACCTGATCGTTCATTTTGTAGATAAGTTACCTGCTAATATATCAACCACTGCGAAAGCGGTGATCAACAGGCAGAACCGTCTGGAAACCACCCAGAACCACTCTGCTACGCACTTGCTGCACGCAGCGCTCCGTCAGGTATTGGGTACGCACGTTGCTCAGAAGGGTTCCCTGGTGAATCCTGAATACCTGCGCTTTGACTTTTCCCACTTCGCTAAAGTAGCTGACGAAGAACTGGAAAAGATCGAAAATATAGTAAATGAAAAGATCCGCGCCAACATCCCGGTAGTGATCAAGGAACTGCCGAAAGATGAAGCGATGAAACTTGGAGCAATGGCCCTCTTCGGTGAGAAATATGGTGATGTTGTACGTGTGGTGATCATGGACCCGGCTTATTCAGTAGAGCTTTGCGGTGGTACCCACATCGGTGCTACAGGAGAACTGGGACTCTTCAAGTTCACAGCTGAAAGTGCCGTAGCTGCTGGTGTACGTCGTATTGAAGCAGTAACCGGCGGTAATGCATTGGCTTTCGTAGATGCACAACTGCGCCAGCTGAAAGAGATCAAAACAGCTTTGAAGAATCCAAAGGATCCAATTACCGCTGTAGAAACTTTGCTGCAGGATAAAACATCCCTCGAAAAACAACTTGAGGTACTGGAACAGGAGAAAGTACGCCAGCTCTCTGCCGGATTACAGAAACAGGTGGAACAGATCAACGGTATCAATTTCCTCGGTAAGATCGTGGAGGTAGGCAATGCTGATGCCCTGAAACAACTGTGCTTCAACCTGAAGAATGAGATAGAAAATCACGTATTCATCTTCGCTGCAAATGTTGGTGGTAAAGCTAACGTGGCCCTCATGATCTCTGAGAACCTGGTAACAGAGAAAGGCCTGGAAGCTCCGAAGATCATCAAGGAAAAGATCGCTCCGATCATCAAAGGCGGCGGCGGCGGACAGAAGTCATTCGCAACTGCAGGCGGTCAGGAAGCTGGTCAGCTGGACCAGGTGATCTCTCAGGTGAAGGCGATATTGTAACAAACTTCCCTGGCCAAGTGCCTGATATATTTAAAAGAGGGTATCGTAACAGATACCCTTTTTTGTTTGCTTGATCTCAATACTTCCCGGCTTTGCCTATTTTAACTTTTCCTTTATTATAACCGCTCCTAAATTTGCCTTGTTAACTACATTTCACTACTATAAAAGAGGATATTATGAGCAAGCTATTGCAGACCCTCACACTGGCAAGCATTACCTGCTTTGCTTTCAGCTCTGCCACTATCGCCCAGGATAAAAAAGGCGATAAAATGGGAGAGTACGATGAGATCGTCATCAAACGAAACAGCAATAAGGACGGCAAAGTGACCATCGAGATCAAGGACGGCAACGTACTGGTAGACGGGGAAAAAATGGATGCTTATAAAGACGGCGATATCTCTGTTTACAGACGCCGTATCAGGCCTGTAGATGGCAACAACTTCAATTTCGCCCCTCGCGGAGGTGTGCAGTTCTTCAATGATGATGAAGACAGTGATGATACTGCAGGCGCCATGCCGGATATTAAACCGGGAAAAGCCGTTCTGGGTGTATTTACAGAAAAGAAAGAAGCTGCAGGCGCTACCATACGGGAAGTAGCTAAAGGTACTCCTGCCGAAAAAGCCGGTCTCAAGGTAGGCGACGTTATTACCCGTGTGGATGCCGACAAGATCGACGAACCGAAAGACCTGTTTGAAAAGATCGGTAAACACGATCCAGGCGATAAAGTGACCATCACGTACCTGCGTGATAAGAAAGAGAGCACAGCTACTGTGACCCTGGATGAAAGAAAAGATATGGGCACACTGGAACTCTTTCCTCGGGGCGGCAATCAGGGCTTCCGCCGCATTCCCCGTGGAGAATTCAACTTTGGAGATGATTTCCGCGGACCAGGTCCTAATCGCTCCCGCGGTTTCAATGAAGAGAATGACGTGAAACTTGGATTGTCCGTTCAGGATACTGAAGATGGCAATGGCGCCGTAGTATTGGATGTAACTCCAGGTTCTGCTGCCGAAAAGGCTGGATTCAAGGAAAAGGATATCATCACCAAAATAGCGGGCGACGATGTAAATTCTACCCGTGACGTGACCAATGCCTATCGCGCAAACAAAGATAAAGGCAGCATCACTGCCCAGGTAAAAAGAGCGGGGCAGGAAAAGACATTAGAGATCAAGGTGCCGAAGAAACTACATAAAGTCGATCTGTAACAGATTGGCCGTTCAATAAAAAGGATGCGTTCCCGGTCGGGAAGCATCCTTTTTTTATGGATCCAGATGATCCGAAAGTATTTCAAGTCCGACGATGCGTCGGGGATGCGTCGTATATGAAGCATGTATACGTCATGTATAAAGCGTACTATATCCTAATCCTGATACTATATTATCGCCTCTTCTATGCTCCGTCTCTGCTTGGTCTCTGCTTGGTCTCTGCGTCTTCTCTGCTAGTTCTATGCTTGGACTACCGCCCAAAAAGAGACACCAAATCAATCAACAAATTGATATACAATCAATTAATGCTCTTAAGCGGCTATTTCATGTCCAAAACAGCATGCTAAAATAGTATCAGACTATTATTTCATTAACATACGGACCCATTTCAGCTTATTCCTGAACGGCGGGTACTTCATCGCTACATCTATCCAGGTTCCTGTTTTCATGATGCTCTTGGCATGCGTAAATGTCATAAAGCTATATTTACCATGGTATTGTCCCATCCCGCTATGCCCGACACCACCAAAAGGCATTTCCGGGTTCGTAAAGTGTCCCAGGGTATTGTTGATACATCCACCGCCAAAGCTTACCTGCTCCGTAAATACCTTTTCTGTACTATCTCTTTTGGTAAAAAGATAAAGCGACAAAGCATTGGGTTGCGCCCGGACCAGCCTCACGGCTTCCTCTATGGTGGTAAAAGTCAGCACGGGAAGAATAGGACCAAATATTTCCTCCTGCATAACAGGACTGTCCCAGGATACATTTTCCAAAAGGGTAGGCGCCATAAACAGCTGATCCTCATCACCGGTTCCGCCATGTATCACTTTCCCCTGCTGTAAATAGCTATTCAGGGTTACCCATCGCTTTCTATTGATGATTCGGGCATAGTCCGGACTAGCTGCAGGATTCTCTCCGAAAAACTTAAGGATCGCCTTTTTCATCGCTGCCACCAGTTCCTCTTTCACACTGCTATGCACCAATACATAATCGGGCGCGATACAGGTTTGCCCGGCATTCCAGAACTTCCCCCATACAATACGTTTCGCTGCTACAGAGATATTCACTTTATCGTCTACAATACAGGGCGATTTCCCCCCCAGTTCCAGCGTAACCGGCATTAGCTGCGGCGTGGCCAGCTCCATGACTTTCCGGCCTATAGCAGCGCTTCCGGTAAAGAACACATGATCAAAACGATGCTGCATTACTTGCGGGATAACTGCGCTGCCATCTCCTTCCAGGGTAGTAATATAAGCGGGGTCAAAGGTTTCCCGGATCAGGGAAGCTATTACTGCGGATGTTTTAGGCGTTAGTTCAGAAGGTTTTACAATAGCACAGTTGCCACCGGCAATTGCCCCGGCCAGCGGAGCCATAATGAGTTGAAAAGGGTAGTTCCAGGGTCCTATGATAAGTGTTAAGCCCAGCGGCACACGATGCACCCTGCTCTTACTGGGATACATTACAAAAGGGCTGCTGACATCCTCTGGTCTCATCCAGCGTTTGAGGTTGTTGAGTATGTGCTTTATTTCGACGTAAAGAAACCCTATTTCGCTACTGTAAGCCTCAACCGGATGTTTATGCAGGTCGGCATGTAAAGCGTCCAGAATATCCCTTTCCCGCTTTTTAATGGCACTTTTAAGCAGTTTAAGCTGCAGCCGTCGGAATTTATAAGAGAGCGTCTTGCCCGACGCAAAAAAGGTCTGCTGTACATTATAGATATCCTGGGTATTCATACTACCCTGAAGGTACTGAAAATGGTAAAAGAGTGGGTTTATTCGCCTGATCCGGCGGAAGGTATAGGAACAGAATATAGGTTGAATGGTTCTGCAACACAAGAATACTAAAATTTTGTTAAATTCCAATAATATTCTCCGGATTCCCCTTTCTACCCTTCATTATATATATTTGCGCTAATAGCAGAAGATCATCATGAGCGCAGCCATCGATTTTGACAAATATGAGGTAGTAATTGGTCTGGAAGTACACGCCCAGTTACTGACAGAAAGCAAATTATTTTGTGGAGACAGTGCAGCTTTCGGAGGCGCTCCCAATACACATATCAGTCCTATCACGCTAGGTCATCCGGGCACTCTGCCCTTACTGAACCGTCAGGCAGTGGAATTTGCCATCAGGCTCGGACTGGCATGCCAGAGCAGGATTGAGCGGGAGAACTATTTTGCCCGTAAGAACTATTTCTACCCGGATCTCCCGAAAGGATACCAGATCTCACAGCATACGGCTCCCATCTGCGATGGCGGGCTGGTTGCTATTCCCGTTCCCGGCGGACAAAGGGAGATAAAACTGAACCGCATCCACCTGGAAGAAGATGCCGGAAAATCCATGCACGACCAGGACCCGTCCTTCACCATGGTGGATTATAACCGTGCAGGCGTTCCGCTTGTGGAGATCGTAACAGAGCCCGACCTTCATAGCAGCGATGAGGTATATGCTTTCCTGACCACTCTCCGCAGACTGGTACGCTGGCTGGATGTATGTGATGGCAACATGGAAGAAGGAAGTATGCGCTGCGACGCCAATATTTCCATCCGCCTGAAAGGAGAGACAAAACTGGGTACCAAAGTAGAAGTAAAGAACCTGAACTCCATCCGTAACGTAAAACGCGCAGTGGAAGGAGAAATAAAACGTCAGATCACCCTTGTAGAAAATGGCGAAACCATCATGCAGGAAACACGGAGTTTTGATGCCGGCAACGGTACATCTTTCTCCCTGCGTTCCAAAGAAGAGGCGAACGACTATCGCTACTTCCCCGATCCTGATCTGGCGCCGTTCAACGTAACAGACGAATACCTGGATAGCATCCTGAAATCCCTTCCCGAACTGCCGGAAGCACAGGTACAACGGTACGTAAGCCAGTACGGACTACCCGAATATGATGCACGCGTTATCTGTGATGATAAAGCAACGGCTGACTATTACGAGCAGGTGGCCACCATCATTCCGTCACATAAAGCAGTGGCCAACTGGTTACTCGGTCCGGTTAAATCCACCCTTAATGATCAGGGCGGGTCCATGACCACTTTCCCGTTAGCACCAGCCGCACTGGCCAGTTTGATACAACTTGTTGAGGATGGAAAGGTCAGCTTCTCCATCGCATCTTCCCGCATCTTCCCGGAACTGTTGCAACACCCGACAGAACAACCGCTGGATATTGCAACCCGCCTTAACCTGCTTCAGGATAACAACGCAAATAACATTGCACCGATTATTGATGAAGTACTCGCCAAATACCCTGACAAGGTAGCCGAGTTCCGTAGTGGTAAGAAAGGATTGATGGGACTCTTTGTCGGCGAGGTAATGAAACTATCCAAAGGCAAGGCTGATCCTAAGTTGACGAACCAGCTGCTTGCAGAAAAACTGAAATAATTATAACTGATCAATATGAAGAAATTTGCTTTATGGGCAGTAGCCGGATTATTCCTGGCCAGCTGCTCGCAACAAACAGAGAAAGGCGATTTTGTTATCAATGCACATATAGACAACGCACCTTTAGGCAAAATATACCTGGAAGAACTGACGCTTGAAGAAGCCAAAGTAGTGGATACTGCCGTTATAAAAGACGCCAGCGGTAAATTCACCCTGAAAGGTATGCTGCCGGAACAGGCACTTTATCGCATCCGTTTTGCCGAAAATAACCGCTTCATCCTGCTCGGTCTTGATGCCGGTACTATGAGTATCGAAGGTGATTACAATAACCTGGAAAAGGTTAAAATCGAGAATTCTGAAGCCTCTTCGGAAATACAGCAACTGCTGAACGAAGCGAGCACAAAGAACCAGGCCCTGACGCAGGAGATGAAGGCGCTGGATAGCCTTTACCAGATTAAAACTCCCGATACCATCCTGAAACCACGGGTGGCCGCTTTCGAAGCAAAACAAAAAGATCTGGAACAGTTCATTATGAAAGCAGCAACGGATACAAAGTCGCCTGCAGTTGCAGCATTCGCGCTTAGCATGGTAAGCACTCCCACTTTGCTGCAGGATCAGAAAGTGATCACTGACATAAAGAACCGTTTCCCTGAAAATACACTAATCACCAGCTTCACGAATAAACTGAACGAAATATCACAAAAGAGCTCAGCTCCAAGTGAAGACGCCATGGCTGCCGAAGACGCAAATATGACTGCTGTAAAGATCGGCCAGACAGCACCTGATTTCACGTTGCCTGACCTCGCAGGAAAAGCTACCAGTCTTAGCTCCTTTAAGGGTAAATATGTACTGGTAGACTTCTGGGCCAGCTGGTGCAAACCATGCCGTATGGAAAATCCAAATGTGGTACAGGCTTACAATACCTACAAGGATAAGAACTTTACTATCCTGGGTGTTTCTCTCGACAGAACAAAAGAAGCATGGGCAAAAGCTATAACGGCAGATGGCCTTACCTGGAGCCATGTGAGTGATCTGAAGTTCTGGGAATCTTCAGTGGTGCCATTGTACGGACTGAATTCTATCCCGTCCAACATGCTGCTCGATCCGCAGGGAAAGATCATCGCTATCGGATTAAGAGGCCCTGAATTACAGGCTAAACTTCAGGAAGTATTGAAATGATCATCACTACAGATAATAGAAAAGGGTCCGTCTGAAACGGACCTTTTTCTATTTATCGACCGGCTATAAAAAGAGAGCGGCTGTTCAAACGATGAACAGCCGCTCTCTTTTATACGATCTGAAATTAATTGTAGCCTGGGTTCTGATGTCCTTTCAATGCAGGACTCAGATCTATTTCACGTTGAGGAATTGGTAAGATCACTCTGTCTGCACCAGCTTTTTTATCCGGATCATTCGCACGTAATGATTGTCCTCTTCTCAGCAGGTCCATTCTGCGGTGGCCTTCAAAACAAAGTTCTTTACGTCTTTCGTTCAGTATGGCAGTGATCAGTGCATCGGGAGTTGCAAAGTTTGCGATGTCCCACTCAGCAAGTCCTGCACGCTTTCTCAAAGCATTTATCAGATCGATGGATTCCTGATTCACACCACCGGCAGCAGCCAGCGCTTCCGCCCTGTTAAGGTACATTTCAGTTACCCTGATCATTGGCGCGTTGTCTTTGGCAGGCGATACATCAGGGAACTTCAGTGTAAACCTTCTGATCTCCTGGTTTGCGGCCTTGCCTTCATCGCTCATGGCAAATCTTTTGTCATTCGCTTCCTGGGCAAATGCTTGTATCAGTTCAGGAGAAAAAGGAC
Organism: Chitinophaga sp. S165; assembly: GCF_003182155.1. Classification (GTDB taxonomy): domain Bacteria; phylum Bacteroidota; class Bacteroidia; order Chitinophagales; family Chitinophagaceae; genus Chitinophaga. The sequence continues at coordinate 1,053,815 of NZ_QGTG01000002.1, read as the reverse complement.
ATTCACCACGTCCTGCCGGACGATAATAGCCTGCCCAACTCAAACTTCCAGGATTATCAGTCTCAGTGTTCTGGATGGAAAAGACATCTTCTGCCGTATTACCATCATAAAATGCATAGTCGTTGGCCAGCTTATAGTAAGGAGCATCTAATACAGCTTTCGCATACTGTGCCGCTTTATCCCATTGTTCACGGTACAGATACAGCCTTGACAAAAGACCATTTGCTGCACCTTTTGTTGCACGTCCTCTCGCCAGCATCGGATCGCTGAAGGTATCACTCAGATCGGGTAATGCCTCCAACAGATCTTTTTCAATCTGCGCTTGTACTTCGTTGACAGTACTTCTCGCAGGATAGGTAATAGTACCATCAAAAGCAGCAATTACCAACGGAATACCTGGTGATCCACCCTGTGCTACCTGATAAGGCTGGGCAAAGAGATTCAACATTTCGAAGTAGAGGATGGCCCTCATGAACTTTGCTTCTGCCACATACATCTTCCGGTCAGTGGCTGTAAACGAAGGGTCCTGTATACCAGGCACTTTGTCCACCACTGCATTGGCTCCCAAAATGGCGTCATAGTGAATACGCCATATCTCACTTAACATGGAGTTGGTTGTAGAAGTGACAAAGTTATTGATCTCACTCAACTGGAAAGTACTACCTACATAATTGCTGTTATCGGCCATAAAATCGCCCATGATCTGAGCCTGACCTCCAAATACCTCCGGGCGTTGGGAACGGCTATAAACGCCGTATAATGCACTTAAAGCAGTAGGCCCTGAAGTAAATACCTGTTCGGTAGGAATTGCCTGTTCAGGGTCCTGGTCAAGGTCTTTACTGCAGGAAAACAGGCTGGTACAGGTCAAACCTGCCAGCACCCATATCAATATCTTATTTTGCCGGTTCATATTGGCTGTTTTCATATTTTAAAATACCAGGTTCACACCTACAGTGATCGTTTTGGGTTGAGGCAGGGAGAAAGAAGATTCTCCGGCCACCTGTCCGTTTGAGCCATACAGGGAAACCTCCGGATCAGCACCACGGAAGTCTTTATTTTTCACCGTCCACAGGTTCTGTCCCAGCACATATAAGCGTGCGCCGCTCAGCACATGTGTATTGCTTAACAGGTTGGACGGCAGATTATAGCCCAGTGTCAATGTTTTCAGGCGCAGGAAAGAACCGTCAAACAGTTGTTCGGTAGATAACTGACTGAAAGGCTTTGTTTTCCAGGAGGCACTGGTAGCTGCCGGAGCAAATGCATGGTCACCCGGCTTCTGCCAGTAGTTCAGCATGTCTTTACTGAGATTGTTTGTAGTCGATGTTGCATTATCCAGTATCTGGAATTCATTCAACATAACTTTACTACCATAAGAGAAGTAGAAATTAACTCCGAGATCAAACTGTTTGTATCGTACGGTATTATTGAAACCACCTGTCAATTTCGGTATAGAGTTACCAGCTATGATCTGATCATTGGCAGTTGGAGCAGTAGTGGCTTTTCCGTCTTTGGTATACCATTCAGGATCTCCTGTTTCGGGATTGATTCCCTTATAATTGTACACGTAGAACGAATTCATTTCGTATCCTTCTATCACACGTTGACCACCGAATGAGCTAAGTATATAGTTCCTCCCTTCCTCATCCTTGTTGCTGGAAGCAAGCGATATTACCTTATTCTTCACAAAACCGAGGTTAAGGCTGCTCGTCCATTCTATGTTTCTGGTACGTACGGGGATCCCGGTTATCTGAACATCCACACCTCTGTTACGCATTTTGCCTGCATTCCTGGTAGACGATCCAAAACCCGTAGTAGATGGTACAGCCATAGCTAACAGTAGATCCTGGGAGAATTTGCTGTAATAATCAACTGTCAGTTGCAACCTGTTGTTCAATACATTCACTGCAAGACCGAGGTCGAATTGTTTAGTTTCTTCCCATCCCAGGTCTGGGTTCTTGATCTGGGTAGGCCTTAATCCCGACTGACCAGCATAGTTGGCATCAACACCGGCAGAATACAGCCCCAGATAACTGTAGTAATTAATACGGTCGTTACCTGTCACACCATAACTGGCGCTTAGTTTCAGGTAGTCGATAAAACTTATATCTTTCAGGAACTGTTCCTGTGACATTACCCAGCCACCGGATACCGCCCAAAAGTTACCGTACTTTTTATTTGCACCGAAACGGGAAGAACCGTCCCTTCGCAGCGTTCCTTCAAACAGGTATTTATCCTGGAAATGGTAGTTACCCCGGAAAATATAAGATTCAAGTGCCCAGCGCTGACCTGTTGCCGTTCCGGTGGTCACTGCTGCAGATCCCACGTTCAGTAACTGATCGCTGGTATAACCTGTACCTGTAACTTTAATATCGTCATATCTCGCTGTCTCATAACTGTAAGCAGCCAATAATGTCACCTGGTGTTTGTCTCCGATGCGCTTATCATAATTAAGACTGCTGGTAGACAACCATTTATTATCCTGCCAGATGGTGCGACTTCCCGAACCATTCGGTACCAGTTTGGAAGATCTGCGGACACGCTCTTCTGTTTCCAGCAGATCTATACCCCAGTCGGTTTTGACCCAGAGATCGTCTGTGATATTGAGCTTTGCATATGCATTACCAGTATTGCGGCGGGTATAATATTTATTCGTGCTTAAGGCTATATTAGCGAGCGTGTTTGTAGCCGGATTCGCAAACTGTCCATCGTCTGTATAAGCAGGAGTGAATGGTGTATTGAAAAATCCCGCTGTATATGGCGGCAGGAAGTTACTGGCGGTCAGCGCATTACCCTCCTGGTAAATGCGGTCCATGTCAGTGTAAGCGGTGCTGAAATTTACTCCCAGCTGCAAATGCCTGCTAGCAGTATGTTCCAGGTTTACGCGGCCAGACAATCTTTGCAGGTTGTTACCGATCACAAAGCTTTCATCATCCATGTAGTTACCTCCTACATAAAAGCGGGTCTTATCACTTCCCCCACTGGCAGAAATTGCATAATTATTGGTTCTGCCGGTCCTGGTAACCAGCGACGGCCAGTCAGTACTTTTTGCCGGGAAATCGACCGGCGCAGTTCCTTTGACCTTGGTGATGTAGTCATTATAGAAAGTGCGGTATTCCTCCCCGTTCATAACATCCAGCTTGTTTGTAGGACTTACCCAACCGGTATAATAATCCAGTTTAAGCTGTGTTTTATGGTTAAGCGCACCTTTTTTTGTTGCTATCAGTATTACCCCGTTTGAGCCTCTGGAACCGTAAATAGCGGCAGCTGCTGCGTCTTTCAGTACCGTGATGGAAGCAATGTCTTCCGGGTTGATCTCCAGGAGAGGATTCAATGCGGCCCCTCCACCGAAGGAGGTACTGTAAGTGCCGTCATTGAGCGGCACCCCGTCTACGACAAACATTGGCTGGCTACCGGCAGTAATAGAAGCAGTTCCCCTCACCCGGAGGAGGGAGGCATTCCCAAGCACACCCGAGGAATTGGTCATGTTTACGCCAGCTACTTGTCCCTGAAGGAGTTGTTGTGGGGATACTGCCGGTACGTTGGTTATATCGGCCGCTTTCACTACCGATACTGCCTCGGTAGTATATTTCTGAGATTGTTCTCCATACCCGACTACAACCACCTCTGAAAGCCTGGAAGAAGCCGCATGCAGTTTTATATCGAGCCGGCTGATATCTGCCCCGACCTTTACCTGCCGGGAGTCATATCCAACCATAGAAAATTGCAGTTCAGGCGTTCCGCCTACGCTCATAGAGAAAGATCCGTCAGGATTGGTGGCAACACGGTAAGTGGAGCCTTTCATGCGAATAGTAACACCTGACAGCGGCATTCCGCTGCTATCAGCTTTAACGGTGCCTGTAAGTGTTCTCATCTGCGCAAAAGCAGGCAGCACAGCTACTAATGAAAACAAATACAGGAATACTCCTTTTTTTCATCAAATAGAATTTAAATTAATGCAGGAAGCAGCATTAGTTATATAGTACCAAGATTTGAAATACCACATCTGTGGTTAAATGTGGTCAATTGTCCCCGTGTCTTTATTATTTTGATTTTGATATAGCTAATCGGCCAAAAGTACCACAAGATATAAAAATTCTTAAAAAGATATAGAGATGTGTGGGTTAACATCTAGTTACTCAAAAAAGGGGTGTTAAGGATCAAATTGTTAAGGCCTGCCCGATCAAACATAAAAAAAGGGCTCGTTATAAAACGAACCCTTTTTTGAATATATACATATCCGTTATCTTATGGTTTAGCGTCCCACCATAATTTTTCGTAGGCTAGCTTAGCACCAGGAAAATTTGGGTTTCTGGTGATCTCTACGTTTGGATAGAGGAACCGTGCGGGCATCTGACCTGCAGGCAGCACTGAAGCCAGTGAGCGAACGAAGAAGTCAGGATAACCTGTACGACGCCATTCTGTCCATGCTTCGAAGGATTGGTTACCATTCATTGCGAAGTACTTCTGAGTAATGATCGCTTTTACCTGTGCTTCTTCACCGGTAGCTGGGAAAGCTGCAACAGCAGTAGTGATATAGCTACCAGGATCAACACCATAAGCAGTGAAGCTAGCAGTGATACCTTGCTGATACAACGATCTTGCATCACCGGTCAGCCACCCACGCGCTATTGCTTCTGATTGCAGGAAATAGCTTTCAGCAGCAGACATCAGTTTTACCGGAGCCATTGCAGAAGAATCATTGAGACCATAGCCAGCTACGAAAACAGAAGGTGTAGCGAATTTATACTTCCAGGAATACCTGAAGCTCCCCTGAGGGATACCTACGATACCGGTAGTATCATTATTAGGTCTGTAGAATTTAGCAACACGAGGATCATTCAGTGCCTGCATTGCATCAATAGCCGTTTTACTCCCTACCAGGTTCTGTGTTCTACCCAGACCCAGGATTTCAGCGAACAGTGGATTCTGGTTACCACCTGTAGTTACATATTTTATCTGAGCATCGGTAGTCAGGAAGGTAGCCGCCTGCAGACTTTTAACACCTGCTTCAGCTTTATCTGGGCTTATTTCTGACAGACGGAGATAAGCACGCAGTTTCAGCGTATTACCGAATGCTTCCCAGTTCGCCAGTGTACCCTGGAATACCAGATCATCTTGACCAGGACCAGCTGTAGAAGATGGATCAATGATAGCCAGGCCTCTGTCGATCATAGCGAAGATGCTATCATATACTACTTCCTGTGACTGATATTCAGGAAACAGCACGTTGTCGTTGCCTTTTATCGCGTCAGCTACCGGAATATCACCGAAAGCATCAGTCAATATTTGGAAAGTATATGCTTTCATCAGTTCAGAGATACCCGCATATTGTTCCAGACGTTTATTGTTAGCATTATCGATGATCACCTGGAGATCCTGTAACCCCCCTGCGTAAAGTGTCTGCCATGGTCTGTCAAAGCTGGAAGGATCCAAGCTCACCTGCTCTAACGTTCTATACTGAGAGGAGTTTACGTTTTGTGTCCAGTACTGTGCCCAGAGACCACCATATATCTGGAAGTTAGCTCCAACTACAGATGCTGTTGCTGCCTGTGCCGAAGGTAACAGGTAACTCGGATCCAGATCGGTTACTTTGGTTGGGTTCTCGTTATAATCCAGGAACTTGCTACAGCCTGTTATTGAGAGAGACAGCACGGCGAGAAAACCCACGGCTGACTTTACTATATTGTTCTTCATGTTATTAGCTTGCAATTAAAGATTAGAAGGTTACTCTTACATTAAAACCGAAGTTTCTCAGAGAAGGCTGCGCAGTAAAATCGAAACCTTGCTCGTTACCCGCACCACCAGAGTTTACTTCAGGATCAGCATATCTGTTCTTTGCCCAAAGCGCCAGGTTATTGCCAAACAGACCTACTGTCAGATCACCAAATGGAGTTCTGTTCAATACATTTCTAGGAATACGGTAGGTCAGGCTGGCCTCACGTAATCTGATGTAGGATGCATCAAAAATGTTCTGACCATCAGGCTTGTTTGTCCAATAATTTTCTGGCAGATACTTGGTAGTATTTGTGATGTACTTGGTAGGATCTGCTGGATCAACCTGTACTGAGTTTGGCCAGATAGCACCAGTACGATCTCTTTCAGCTGAAAGATAAGATGTACCGTTGAAGTCTGTGATATCCGCAGTACGGGAGAAAAATTGGTTACCTTGCTTAGTATCAAATAACATGCTGAAGTTAAAGCCTTTGTAACCTGCATTTACACCCCATGATGCCTGATATTTAGGATTGTAAGAGCCTAGATAAACCGCAGTTGAAGTAGTCAAAGGAAGACCATCGGCATCAACAATTACCTGACCTTGCGGAGTAGTACGGATATCCTGTGCATAGAAAGTACCGTATGGCTTGCCTACAGCAGCAACAATGCTCATACCGGTGAAACCACCCACACTGATCTGCTCAACATTCCCATCCAGAAGGTCCAAAACGGTATTCTTGTTCCTTGTGTAGGTACCAAACAGTTCAACAGTCAGACCAGATGCAGTACGGATAGGCGTGCCTCTCAGACCGATCTCAATACCTTTGTTCTCGATCAGACCAGTATTCACTGTTTTTAGTGTAGAACCTGTACTAGGCGGTAATGGTATCAGAATAATCTGATCTTTGGATCTGTTTCTATACACAGACAGGTCCAGGGAGATCCTGTTATCTAGGAAGTTCAGTTCAGTACCGATTTCCGCAGCAGTTGTGATCTCAGGTTTAATATTGGAGTTACCGATCTGGTTAGATAACGTGTAACCATTGATACCATTGAAAGGGAAAGTAGTGTTACCAAAACCACTGTTGATAGCGGTTTTTTCATAGTAAGTACGCAGCAGATATGGATCAGCGTCGTTACCCACCTGTGCCCAGCTAGCTCTTAATTTACCATAGTTCAGTATCCGGCCGAAATCGCTATCCTTAAATAGCTCAGAGAACACAAATGAACCATTCACGCTAGGATAGAAGAAAGAATTGTTTGCTTTTGGCAGTGTAGAAGACCAATCATTACGTGCAGTAGCGCCAATGTAGATAAAGTTCTTATAAGAGAGGTTTAACTCGCTGTACAACCCTATTAGACGACGTCTTGACAGCGCATCGTTTGTGATGATCGGACCATTACTGTTATCAAAACTGTACCATCCTGGAACTACTAGACCAGCAGCGTTAGTCTGCAGTTCAGTTGTGTTCAGTTTTCGCTGACGGATGTTGTTCCCCACCATCAAAGACGCTTTGAAATCAGGACCAAAATCTTTCTTAGCTGTTACCATGAAATCATGTACAACCTCTGCCAGATCATACTGGTCTTTGCTGTACAAACCGGTAGCAGTAAGGGTATTATCGTTTGTAGTATAGTTACCAGCATCATCGGCAGGAATGAAGCTGTACTTAGGAGACTTATATGTACGACGGTCAGAATATACGTCAACACCAACCCTTTCTAATACATCTAACCATTCCAGTGGTTTATACTCCAGGGTAAATGCTCCCGTGATCCTATCTACATCATTCTGGTTTTTATAGTTCTGCAGAATGAAATAAGGGCTCTTTGTATATGCACCATAGTAACCATAGTAAGGTTGGCCATTAGCGTTCAACAGGTTACCAAAACTGTTGTAAGGATTGCTAAGGTCACCCATTTTGTCGATAGGAATATCACGTGGAGTCTGTAATAGATTATTATATACAGATCCTCCACCTTGACCACCCTGTACAACCTGACTGCTGATCTTACTATAGTTAAAGGTGATGGAAGTTGAGATCTTGTTACTCAGTTCTGCTGTGCCATTGAAACGTACACCATATTTATTGTATTTATCATAGTCACCTGGCATGATACCGTCTGAGTTCAGACTGTTCAGTGATAAATAGTAGGTGGTTTTTTCACCTGCACCTGACAATGACAAGTTAGTGTTTACCGCTTTAGCCAGCTCAAAGAAATTCTTGATGTTGTCCTTCTGCGCGGAATAAGCTTTTTTCTGTCTAACACCGTTGATAGACTGTCCCCATTCCTGCTCCGCACCTGTAAATGCAGGTCCCCAGCTAAAGTTTTCCTTAGGATCATTCACTTCGTTAGAATAACCCTGACCAAAATCGTTCTGGAAATCCGGCAGCTTTAAAATATTAGAGAAAGTCAGCGCTGAGCTCAACGTAACTTCATTCTTCTTATTCCCATTCTTCTTACCTTTCTTGGTTGTGATGATCAACGCACCATTAGATGCACGTGAACCATACAATGCGGCAGCAGCAGGACCTTTCAGCACTGTTACAGACTCGATATCTTCAGGGTTCAGGTCGTTACCACGGTTACCAAAGTCAGAAGAAGATAAACTGTTATCACCACCGTTGATGCTAGAGTTATCGATAGGAATACCATCTACCACAATCAGCGCCTGGTTATTACCCGTGATGGAAGAACCACCTCTCAATACGATCCTGGAAGAACTTCCCGGAGCATTGGCACTGGTAGAAATGTTCACACCGGCTACTTTACCTGCAAGCGCATTCAATGGGCTGGTACTCTGACCTTTAGTCAGTTCCTCATTCTTTAAAGTAGGAGCCGCATAACCTAGAGATGCTTTATCACGACGGATAGCGTTCGCAGTTACAACAGTCTCAGTAAGTTTGGTAACATCGGGATATAATACCACATTGTGTTTTGCGCCTGTACCCAGTTTAATTTCCTGGTCTTTCGAACCCACGAACTTAACTACCAGGGATGTAGCACTTTCAGGTACCTGAAGGGTGTACTCACCATTTGCGTTGGTTACAGTACCTGTTGTGGTACCTTTAACAATGACTGTAGCGCCAATTACCGGACTTCCATCATCAGCGGAAGTAACTTTCCCTGTAATGGGACGGTTTTGCGCAACCACCTGCCCTACCACCAATATAGTGGACAGGAGGAAAAATAAACTTTTCCTCATAAGCTTTGTTGTTTCTGGTTGTTTAGTTTAATTATTCAAATGAAATAGATTACAGTCTCCAGGAAACCGACCACTGGTTCTGAAAGCTTTGTCCTACGTTGTAAAAACTTAGTTGATAAAATACATTTTGGTTCCCCTAAACGCAATTAACAATTCTTGTCCTAATTCCTTAAATGAGTATACAGAGGGTGAGAAGCCATCATGGGCTATATCTCATAAGCAATAAACCTCTTCCTTTTGTTGTTTAACTTAATTTTAACGTTCAAATATAAGTTTATTAACAATAATTTCAGCGAAAATCGGTTAACAAATTATATGTTATAACATTCCTTTAACAATTTTTTAACATAATAGAAAAAGATTTATTTGTAATAGGTATAATCTATTCCAACAAAAAAGTGCCTTCCGGCACCTCTACATTTCTACTTAAATAAGTATATACAATAGCAAGTAAGGCAGGCGGTAAGATTACCACCTGCGCGCTCATCAACCAAAATCTAAATCCGGGTTTTAAGTTCCAGATCTAAATAAATATGCGCTGCATCAATGCAGCAATATCGTAAGTGATAACCTGTTATCAGGAAAGACTGAGTGGCTGTGTCTTCAACAGCTCAAGCAGCGTTTCATAAATGTCTTCATTCCTGTTGTTATACCGGAACTCACATTCCTTCAGATGCAGGTACACCGTGCTGCGGTTCAATCCCTTGAACTTCGCAAGCCTGTGCTTGGTTAGCCCCCAGAATGCATCCACATCGTCTGCAATACTGACAGCTCCCTCATTTTCAAGATTGTATAAACGGTATTGACCCAGGTCCACTACATTACTGAAACGGCGGATCTTTTCAGCTGCACTCTGCATCTCCAGAATAGAACGGCTGCTCCTCACAACAGAATGGATCATAGACCTGCTTACATCCGGTAATATCTCGGTATGCAACCGGTCTGAACACCGGTAGATCCCGAATACAACTGGCTTGACGTTACGGCCTACTTCTGTTTTGACGGATACATCTCCTTCATCTGCAGTGGATGCATGATGTACATTACGTACCGGAGCGGCAGGGCGGCTGTGGCTTTCTGCCGGCAATAAGGACTCACAATGACGGGCGATCTGTTGGCGAATTTTCTTGAGATAACTGTTTACGGTAACCCGGCTTACTCCACTTATGTTGGCAATCTGGGTGGCTGTAAGATCTTCGGCGAATAGCCGTAGTATCTCCTTAAATTTACGCTCAGATAGGTGAGCGCCCTTTAAGTATTTGTTTTTCATGAACTAAAAGAGGTTAGAATGGCATTATAAACCTCTTACTTTTTAATGGGTATGTAACGCCCTTTTATACAAACGGCTAATATGGGGGGATGAATGTAGCCCACTAGATTATTTGGGTATAACAAAAAACGCTCAATGCTGATAATCATGCATTGAGCGTTTTATTTATATGTTGACGGTATACTTGTCTAGTCTTCCTTTTCCCTTTCTTTCAACCCAAGTTCGGACATATCAAGATCTCCTTCCTCATCCAGCGTATTCCACAATTGCTTTTTCCGTGCCTTTTTCAATAACGCTTTCTCCATCCATAACAAGAGCGCCGGCAAAATAGTCAGATTGGTGATCATCGCCATTAACAATGTCAGAGATGTAAGCCAGCCCAGCGCCTTCGTACCTCCAAATTCAGAGAAACTGAAGATCATAAAACCAGCCAGGAGGATAAGCGAAGTATAGATAATACTCAAACCGGTCTCGTGAATGGTTTGCTTCACCGTAGCTGATATGTCAAGATTATGATGAGGTAACTCCTGCTTGAAATTCACCAGGAAACGGATCGTCACATCGATCGCTATTCCCAATGCCACACTGAACACCAATACTGTAGAGGGTTTTAGTGGTATTTCAAGCCATCCCATTACACCAGCTGTTACTGCCAGTGGAATAATATTAGGGATCAGCGAGATCAACAGCATCCTCCAGGAACGGAACAGGTATAACATGCAGAAGATGATCAATACAAACGCCAACAGGATACTTTCTGTCAGACCATTGATAATGAAACGACTGCCTTCCAGGAAGATTACGCTGGTCCCGGTGTATGTTACTTTATATTTTGTGCTGTCGAAGATCTGATTTACCTGCGGGCGTAAAGAGTCCAGCAATACCGGCAATTTAGCAGAACCCACATCAGCCATATTTACACTCACGCGGGCCACCTGCCGCGTACTATCCATAAAAGAGGACACCAGCTTTGTAAACGCAGTAGCATTACCTGCCGCATTAGTGCCTCCCTTCATGCGCAGGTACGGCGCCAGGAAGCCTATATCAAACTGGTTTGGTATGGAATAGTTGGAAGTGTCTCCATTATAATAAGCCTGTTTCGCGAACTTGATCCCTTCTGCCACAGACAATGGTCTGGCAAAGTCGGGCTGTACCACTATCAGTTTAGACAGTTGGTCCAGCTTTTCAAGTGTCTGCAGATTAACTACACCATTTTTCTTTTTCGTATCCACCGCTATCTCCAACGGCATCACCCCTTTGAAGTTCTTCTCGAAAAACTTCAGGTCTGTGTACAATCTGTCACTCTTCGGTACGTCGTCCAGCATATGTGCTTCTGAACGCAGTTTCAGCATGCCTGTTACCGCTGCTACCACCATCAGCGCTGTTATACCATAAACCCACGGACGATATTTGAATACCAGTGCCGTCAGGCCGTCCAGGAGCGCACGGAATAAACCGTTGTTCATGTAGTTGGTATGCTTCGTCTTAGGTGCCGGCAAATAGCTTAACACAGAAGGCAGGAAAATAAATGAGATCAGGAAGATCAACATGATATTCAACCCTGCCACTACACCGAACTCCTTCAGCAACTCGCTCTTTGTGAAACAAAACACGCCAAAACCGATAGCGGCCGTCAGATTGGTAAACAGGGTCACAATACCCATGCGCTGTATCATATGCACCAGCGCCCTGGTCTTATTCCCATCCTTGGCATACTCAGTATGATATTTATTCAGGAAGTATACACAGTTAGGAATCCCGATCACCACGATCAATGGTGGGATCAGTCCCGTCAGCAAGGTGATCTTGTAATTAAATAATTCAATCGTACCTACAGACCATATCACGCCGATAGCCACAACGATCATCGACATCAATACTGCCCCGAATGACCGGAAAAACACCAACAATATCAGCGCTGTCAGTACAAATGATAATTTCAGGAACAGGTCCAGTTCCTTTTTTACTTTCGTCGCCATGATAGTACGTATCAGCGGCAACCCGCTCATGCGCACTTCCGTATGATGTTTCTCTCCGAACGCATTACCCAGCTTCATTACATTGTCTACAACCTCACTGCGGCGGGCCGTCTTCATAACATCTTTATTGATGTTGATCATCATCATGTAAGCATGGGTATCCGGATTGTATAGTAATCCTTTATAGAAAGGCAGGTTTTGCAATGCTCCCGCGAGGCTGTCTAATACCGCCTGTTGCTGCAGATCACCCTGGAAGAGTGGTTCCGCTGCCAGTTTACGCGTACTGTCGTTTTTTACAAGATTGATTACAAATGGCACACTCAGTACATTCTCAACAAACTCCACCTTTTTCAGGTCCTCGTTCAGCTTTATATAGTCATGAAAGAAGTCTTTCTGAAAAAAACTGTCTGTCTGTACCCCTATCACCATCATATTACCATCTTCCCCAAACAGCCCCTTGAATTGAAGATATTCCTGGTACTTAGGATTATCAAGCGGGATAGACTTATTAGCCTCATAGGATAGCTCCACCTTGCTGGCAAAATATGTCATCACTGCAGTGCTCAACAGTAACAAAACCAGGAGCGGTAACCGGAATTTCAATACGAATCCTGCTAAGCGTTGCCACATACGCGTCTTTATAATTTTAGTAGGGCGTAAAGGTAATCAAAGTTGTCTAAACGGGAAGGCTGATATAGCACAGTAAGTGTCATAAAGTAACAACATATAACTATTTTTGATGCATGTACCGTTTTCTGACATCCCTTTATGCCATTCTTTTCCTTTCCTGCCTGAACTCTTATCAGGCTGACGCCCAGACTCCCGTTGGCCAATGGAGCGAACATCTTCCCTGGCGTCCCGCCGTTGCTGTCACCGTCAAAGCGGATAAAATATACTGCGCTACTTCCCAGGGACTCTTTTCCGTTACTACCGGTGCTGATGAGGAGATCAACCGGTATAGCAAAGTAAACGGCCTTCATGATATTGGGATCAGCACTATTGCTGCCAACAATGACGAAATACTGATCGCATACCGCAATAGCAACATTGACCTGCTAAGCGGTAACAACAGCTTCAATATTCCAGACCTGATGCGCAAACAGGTTGCCGCAGATAAATCCATCTTCCGTATTTTTTATCAGAATAATAACGCTTACCTCTGCACGGGCCTCGGCATCGTCGTCATAAATACGGGCATTCCGGAAATTGCCGCCACCTATGTAATAGGCAGCACAGGAGATTATACGCCGGTTTACTCACTGGCATCTCTTAACGGCTCACTCTATGCAGCCACTCCGGAAGGGGTCAGAACAGCGGTAATTAACGGCAACAATCCGTCCGATTACAGGAACTGGTCCTCCCTCAACCAGGGATTGCAACAGGATACTGTAGAGGAGATCATCACTTTCAATAACCAATTGCTCTGCCGCCAGGGTAACCAGCTATTCCGGTATGCTAACAATACCTGGGGCTCCTGGTATTCAGATGGCTGGGACATCAAGAATATGGATGTGCGTAGCGGGCAACTCTTCCTCAGTGAACAACGGTCCGGTGGAGCAGCACGTGTCCTCATCCTCGACGCAGGCGCTAATGCTGTAAAAACATTACAACATCAACTTATAAACGCACCTCTACAAACTGCCGGCACCGGCAATGATACCTGGATAGCTGATTCCCTTCAGGGCCTCATCAGGTATAGAACTGCTGATAATAGTTACGCAGCTGTCCATCCGGATGCTCCTGCCAGTGTTATCACCGGCAGCATGCTCTTTACCAACAACACTCTCTGGGCTACTGCCGGAGGCGTTACCGGCAACTGGAAAGCTGCTGGCAATCTTAACGGCTATTACACATTTTCGCAGGGCACCTGGACACAGTTCGATCACAATGCGATTCCTTTACTGGATACAACCCGGGACCTGATCTCACTCGCTCCCGATCCCGCCGGCCAGGGTATGTGGCTGGGTTCCTTCGGAGGAGGATTGGTGCACGTTAATCCCGATGCCAGCTATACAATCTATAAACAAGGCTATTTGCCATCTGCAGCTGGTAATCCCACTGCCTATAACGTCGGTGGTCTTGCTACTGATGCTGCCGGCAATTTATGGATAGCAGCCTATGGGGCCTCCGCTAACCTCCTCGTGAAAAAGCCGGATAATTCCTGGGTGTCCTTCCGCTGCCCGTATGTTATGACAGGCAATGCTATCAGTCAGTTGCTGACAGACGACTATGGCCTGGTATACATGATCTCCCCTCAAAGCGACGGCCTGTACGTACTAAACCATAACAATACCCTTGATAACAAGAACGACGACCAGTGGCGGCAATACCGCCTGGGTACTGACCGGGGTAATCTGCCATCCAACGACGTATACTGCCTGGCAAAAGACAAAAATGGAAGTGTATGGGTTGGTACTGCCCGGGGCATTGCTATCATCAACTGTCCGGGACAAGCTGCGGCAGACGGCTGTAACGCTATCCTTCCGGTCATACAACAGGACAATTTTGCCGGTTATCTGTTCCAGGACGAGCAGGTAACTTCCATTGCTATAGATGGCGCAAACCGCAAATGGGTAGGGACCCTCAACGGAGCCTGGCTGGTAAGTGAGGATGGAGAACAGATCCTGCAACAGTTCAATACAGACAACAGTCCGCTACCAGATAATCACATTTACACAATAGCCATAGATCCTCAAACCGGCGAAATATATTTCGCTACCGGCAAAGGCCTCATGTCCTGGCATGGTACCGCTACCGAACCCGCCGCCAGCATGAAGCAGGACGCTGTATTAGTGTTCCCGAACCCCGTACCACATAATTACAGCGGCACTATCGCCATCCGGGGACTAGTGCAAAATACAAGGGTGAAGATCACGGACATCAGTGGAAAAATGGTATTCCAGACCAGGGCTTTCGGCGGTCAGGCCATCTGGAACGGCATGGACTATACCGGCCACCGGCCACAGTCAGGCGTTTACCTGGTATTTGCCGCCAGTGAAACAGGAGGGGAGCATCTGGTAACTAAGATTGTATTCATCAATTAACGCCCGCTAATCGTACATTTGGACCCAGCAGCTGCTGTCAGGTATGTTACACAAAACTCGCGGAATAGTATTAAGAACTGTCAAATATGGCGATACCAGCGCCATCGTCAATATATTCACTGAACTGTTCGGGGTACAATCCTATATGGTTAACGGCGTGCGTTCTTCCAAACCAAAGGCGAAAGGAAACCTTTTTCAGCCGGGTAACATCCTCGAGCTCGTCGTTTATCATTATGAGCAAAAGAATATCCAGCGCATTTCAGAGTTCAAGCTGGGTTATATCTACACTTCACTGCACTTCAATATTGTCAAGAATACAGTAGCCCTGTACATGATAGAACTGCTGCAGAAAAGCTTGCGGGAACCTGAACAACACCTGGAACTGTATTATTTCTCTGAACAGGCGTTACAGGCGCTCGATATGGCCCCATTAGCCGTAGCGGCCAATGTTCCGCTGTATTTCACGCTTAAACTTGCCGAACACCTGGGGTTTCGTCTGAATGGGCGGTATTCAGAATACGCACACTATCTCGATCTGCAGGAAGGCTCTTTTACCGATCTGCCGCCACATCATAGCAACTACCTGGATGCCGCCAACAGTGAAATTACGGACCGCCTTTTTCAATGTACCAATTGGGAAAACCTCGGAGAGATCAATATGAATAAGGATAAGCGCAGAAAGCTCCTCTATGCCTATCTGAATTTCTTCAAACTGCATTTACCTGACTTCCAGGAACTGAATTCTCCACCTATTCTTCATGAAATACTGGAGTAGATCAGTGAAGGTTACTTATCATACAACAGGGAAGTTGTTTTACCGTCAAATACCGCATAACTGAAGTAGTTTAACCAGTCGCCCAAATTGATATAGCGACTGTCTGGTCCTACCTGTAAATCCAGTGGCAGGTGACGATGCCCATAGATGAAGTAATCAAAATGGGATTGCTGCAATATTTCCTTACTGTAGATGGCCAGCCATTCATTCTCTTCTCCCAGGAACTTTTCCAGTTCCCCACCGGTAGCTGCACGGCTTTTACGGCTGAAATAATTTGCCAGACCGATGCCCCAGGAAGGATGGATCAGTGAGAATAACCAGCGGCACACGGGGTTACGGAATACTTTCTTCAACATCTTATAACCATGATCACCGGGGCCTAACCCATCTCCATGGCCGATATAAAAACGTTTGCCGCCTATATTGTACGTTTGGGGCTCATAATGCACAGGTATATCCAGCTCCTCTTCAAAGTAGCCGTCCATCCACATATCATGATTGCCAATAAAGACGGAAATACCGATGCCTTTGTCCCGCAATTCTGCCAGTTTACCTAACAGACGGGTATATCCCTTGGGGATCACTTCTTTGTATTCAAACCAGAAATCAAAAATATCACCTACCAGGAAGATATGTGCTGCATCCCGGGAAACGGTATCCAGCCATTTTACAATGTGCTTTTCCCTTTCCCTGCTGGCGGCAGGATTGGGTGCCCCTAAATGAAAGTCTGATGCGAAATAAACACGTTTGCCCTCCGGAAGAGGAATGGAATAGTCCACAGCGGAGTGTCCATTCTCCATAGATGATAATATTTTTCAGGCCTTCGTCAATAGACTTCCAGCCAGGAATGAATAACAGCTTTGCCACTGCGAAGTAATAAATAACTATTTAACAAAACAACTAAAATGAAATTGCCTGTTAAACAGAAGGATCGGTGGCCATTCAGGGTTTCTTTATCCCTGATTCCTGATAAGCTGCCTCTATATCAGTTAGGTCAGCCTTCACGGGATCGCTGAAGCCATTGAACAGAAAGATCTCCCAGGCATATTTGGGATGATTAAGATTGATGTATAATACTTCTCCGTTGGGTCTTATGAATTGCAGCTGTGTAGCGCTGGTGCTGATGATCTTTAAGCCTTTGCCAGCCAGATATGCGCTGTCTTCTGACAGGGTTGCATTATTGGCAGTCTGCATGGAAGGAAAGCCCTTTTCGCCGAAAGCTGATTTTAAAGACCGCAGCTTATCCCCGCCAGGTCTGAAAATTACAGCGGCAGGCTCTTTTACGATCAGTGTATTAATGGTATCAACAGTCTTACGTTGTTCAGATGCCTGCCCACAGGAAGCAAATAAAACAGCAGAAAAAATAAAGAGGAATAACCTGGTCATAACGGCCGTATAACATGATCATTTAAAAGAACAGCGCATGATTAGGATCACGCGCTGCTCAAATATGTTTAACAATAAATAATTTATTCGTCTAACAGGAACACATATACCTCGCGGGGTCCGTGTATGCCTACCACCAGTGTTTTTTCAATATCGGCGGTACGACTGGGACCTGATGCAAAGTGTATTGACGAAGGCAGTTCTCCCTGGTATTTATCTTTCAGACGCGCTATTGCATCTTTCAGATCGAACACCAGCTGATGCGTATAAGCGATCACAATATGAACCGGCGTATACACCGGTAATGCCCTGCCGGATGGTTGCGCTGCACTCAGCACCATGGTGCCGGTACGTGCTACCAGCAATTCACAGTCTGTAATAGCGGCTGCTGCACTATGCATATCACCCTTGTTGATAAAAGGCTGCTGATGCAACTGGAACGTCTTCATCAGCGAAGGCGTCTGGCAATGTACATCCTCCCATTCACGGGAAGCGATTAGCGCCAGCAGATTATCCAGTAATTCGTTCTTACTGGTGCAGAATATGAACTTCCCCTGTAAACGGGCAAATTCTTCTGCAAACTTCATCTCCAGGCCATCATGCTCTTTTACAAAAACGGAACTGTTGCCCTCCGAATTCGGGAAGGGCAACTGCACCGATTGACTCAATGCATTTCTTACTCTCTTGAGAATATTTTCCTTGGCAGGAGATATTTTCATATCAGCTTACGCATTAACAGGAGTAGGAGAAGGGTTGATGATATCGGTAGGATGTACGCCATCTGTGGTCATACCTTCCTTATTCGCGATATGCTCACGGTGCACATCCCATGGACGTTTACCGATCAGCCTTTCCAGGTCTGCCTGATACAATACTTCTTTTTTCAGCAGTTCCTGCGCCAGTGCTTTCACATTGTCCAGCTTATCTGTCAGCAGGTTCTTGGTACGGATGTAAGCCTTTTCGATCAACAAACGAACTTCGTGGTCGATCATTTTAGCTGTCTCTTCTGAGTAAGGTTTAGTAAATGCCTGATCACTGTTAGGATCGTAGAAAGACACGTTACCGACTTTATCGTTCATACCATAAACGGTTACCATTGCATAGGCCATACGGGTGATCACCTGCAGGTCATTCTGGGCACCGGTAGATATTTTACCGAAAACGATGTCTTCCACTGCACGGCCTCCAAGGGTCATACAGATATCGTCCATCAGCTGTTCGGTATTATACAGATATTGTTCTTTCGGCAGATATTGTGCGTAACCTAATGCAGCCACACCACGGGGAACGATAGTCACTTTCACCAGCGGATTAGCATGCTCCAGATACCAGCCACAGATCGCGTGACCAGCTTCATGATAAGCAATCACTTCTTTCTCTTCAGGAGAGATGATTTTGTTTTTCTTTTCCAGACCACCAATTACCCTGTCAACCGCGTCGTTGAAGTCTTCCATCTCCACTTCCGTTTTGCCTTTACGGGCAGCGATCAATGCAGCTTCGTTACATACGTTGGCGATATCGGCACCGGCAAAACCAGGTGTCATAGAAGCCAGTTTTTTAATATCCAGGTTTGGAGAAGTCTTGATCGGTTTCAGGTGCACGTCAAAGATAGACTCACGACCTACCAGGTCCGGTTTATCGATGGAGATCTGACGGTCGAAACGGCCGGGACGCAGCAACGCTGTATCCAGTACATCCGGACGGTTTGTAGCTGCCAGGATGATGATGCCGCTATCCGTACCGAAACCATCCATTTCCACCAGTAACTGGTTCAGGGTGTTCTCACGTTCGTCGTTGCTCATCATTACGTTCTTACCCCTTGCACGGCCAATAGCGTCAATTTCGTCGATGAAGATGATACAAGGCGCTTTTTCACGGGCCTGTTTAAACAGGTCACGAACACGGCTTGCACCCACACCCACGAATAGTTCAACGAAATCAGAACCGGACATGGAGAAAAATGGAACCTGGGCTTCACCTGCCATTGCTTTCGCCAGCAGGGTCTTACCAGTACCCGGAGGGCCTACCAGCAAGGCGCCCTTAGGGATCTTACCACCCAGTGCAGTATATTTCTTTGGATTTTTCAGGAAGTCCACGATCTCCATCACTTCCACTTTCGCTTCGTCCAGACCGGCAACATCACTGAAAGTGATATTTACACGGGTACCTTTATCGA
Source organism: Chitinophaga sp. S165 (assembly GCF_003182155.1). GTDB lineage: Bacteria > Bacteroidota > Bacteroidia > Chitinophagales > Chitinophagaceae > Chitinophaga. The sequence continues at coordinate 1,034,262 of NZ_QGTG01000002.1, read as the reverse complement.
AAAGGGTTGCCTTAGATTTACCGATATTGAAGATGCCGCCAGGACCGCCGCTGCCACCGGCAGGACCACCCATTTTACGCATCAGCAATATCCATAAACCGATCAGTAACACTAACGGTAACAGTAATTGGATAAAAGGCTCGAACCAGCCCGTTCTGTCCTCGTAGGTCACTTTCACCTGGTCTTCCAGCGGAGTACCAGCCTGGGCCTTGTCCATATCGGATTTGAAGCTCTCTTCGCTACCAATAGTGAAACGGAAATGCGGGCCGGTATTCACGGAACCGAAACGGCCTTTGGATACTTTATCGAATTTAGACTCATTCAGTCTTTCCTTCTTAATGTAAACCTCTACCGATTTTTTATTCACCACAACCAGCTTATCTACATCACCCGGTTTCAGGTAATTCAGCAGGAATTCCTGAAAGCTAAGCTCTTTAGGCTGGCCCCCCATGGGGAAAAAGTTCATTGCCAGCAAGGCTACCCCGATGAAGGCATAAACCCAGTATATATTGAACTTTGGTCCTTTCTTTGGCGATTTGTCTCCCTTGTTGAAGTTGTTGCCTCTTTCCATAATCTTACGATCCTTTTTTAAGGATGTCGGTAATAGTTAAAAGTTATTAGTTTGTATCATTATGCTCCATTCGTTCTGCATCACTCCACATGTCCTCCAGGCTATAGAACTGCCTGGTTTCAGGTTGGAATACATGCACCACAACATTCACATAATCTACCAGTATCCATTGTTGCGCGGTAAATCCCTCGTGTTTGTAAGGTTGTTCGCCGATGTGCTGCGACACTTGGTCTTCCACGAAGTCGGCGATAGCCCTCACCTGTGTATTGGAGTTAGCCTCACATATAACAAAGAAATCAGCCACAGCTTCAGGAATCTGGCGCAAATCCAGGGAAACTATGTTCTCTCCCTTTTTTTCCTGGATGGCCTTGATGATGGTGGAAAAAATCTCGCTTTCTCTACTCAAGCGCGTTAACGCTTTCTTTCTCGTACTCAGAACGGTTAAGGGTGCCAATAAAATCTCTTTTGGTTAAAAATAATCTTTAATTGTCAAAATTACTAAAGAAGGAGCAAATAAACGCCGGAAGATGATATTGTTACAATGCGTAATAATTCATGATGTACGGGACTTTAATGCCTATAAATCATACACTTGTCTCATACCCTGCTCTTCTGCCGGCATCCGCCCGATTGTTAAGAAAAAGATAAAATGATTTACTTTGCTTCTTCAAGCTAAATCACAAAAGATTTTTCCCGTGATCGGACAGCCATTATACATTTTAGACACAGTAGACAGCACCAATAACTATGCCATGGAGCAGGTAAATACCGGCCAGGTGACACCCGGTACAGCCTGGTTTGCCATGGAGCAAACTGCAGGAAAAGGACAACGCGGCAAACAATGGTTATCGCCCGCCGGAGAAAACATAATATTGACTATAGCCCTGCAACCCGGCATGCTGCACCTTTCCAGGCAGTTTATGCTCAGTGCCGCAGTAGCCCTGGGCGTCTGTGATTGGTTCAGTAGTTATGCCGGTGATGAAACCGCTATCAAGTGGAGTAATGATATTTACTGGCGTGACAGAAAGGCAGGCGGCATTCTGATCGAAAATGTATTACGCGGCAATACATGGCAATATGCCATTACAGGTATGGGCATCAATATCAATCAGACCAGTTTCCCTTCCCATTTGCCTAATCCTGTGTCCCTGAAACAGATCACAGGCAAGACATGGGACGCTATCGAACTTACCCGGCATCTCTGTGCTTGCCTGGAAGAGAGACTGAAACTGCTGCATCCTGCCCATTATGAAACCCTGCTGGAAGCCTATAAAAGTAAGCTTTTCCGCTTCGGACAAGCTGGCACTTACCGTATCAATGAGGAGTATTTCGAAGGAATTATCAGGGATGTGCTCCCTGATGGAAAACTATGCCTTGAAAAAGATGGAGAAGTGCTACAGTTAGGCTTTGGCGAGGTAGAGTTCGTTATTGTGAAATAGCGTATATCCTGGCTTTATAAGAGTCCTGTTCTTCCTTCTGCCATTGCTTTAATTTCTTTGGAAAAACAGGAGAAATTCCCTGAACAAGATAGACGCCAGCGCCATATTCACGAGCCAGCGTATCGCTGATCTGTCCGGTTTTAGTATAGCCGGACGCATATTTCCGGACATATTCGCCTGGTTCTTTTCCTACAACGATCAGATAATGCAGGCTGTCCATTTTTGGGAACCAGTTTACATAATCGGCACTGAAACTGACAGCCTGGCTGACTTTCTTACCGGCATAGTAGTTAATTGCCCCCGCCTGGCCGTAATTGTCACAAAGGATCAGCGTATTCCTGCGTTCGGCTACAGGCACCTGCTCATAAGCCTTCACTGCTAATCCTGCCAATTCCCGCCAGCCAAGCATATCCGCAAAATCCTGGGGGAGAGAATGCTCTTTCCCATCTTCCCATTTGGCAAATGCCTCCCGTGGGAATGGCCCTGGTGTCCATATTCGCGCTGGCTTGACTGGAAACAGGATATCGTACAGCAGAAAAAAAGGCAAAAAGATCAACCACGTTCCCACCCGTCTGAACCAGTAAAGACGCTTGCTTTCCCCATCCAGGACCCGCTCCCAATAAACGCTTCCAAAAGCAATCAGTACTGGATAAATGCCTAACGCATAGTATGCCTTTGCTTGCATATAGATGAACAATGCCATTACGAACAGAAAAGTCAATCCGACAAAACGATAAGGTTTGAATGGCAGATGTCTGATAAATCCCACGAGAGCTGCCGCCCAGACGACTGTTCCCAAAAGGAAGAACAGCAATTGCTCCTTAATAAAGCCCGAACGCTCTACATTCACTAATTGCGTAGCTGCAAGCTCCTTCATATGATGGATGACCGGAAAACCATTTCTAAACTGCCAGATGACATTAGGCAAAGCCAGCAACAACGCGATCAGCACCCCACCATATAGATATTTATTCAGGAAGATCTTCCGGTGAGAGGAGAACAATAATGCCGGTATCAAAGCCATCACCAGGAAAAGTATGTTGTACTTATTCAAAAAACCCATGCCGATCACAACCCCAAGCCATAAAAGCAAACCTGGCTTTTCCTCCATTACATAGCGTATCAACAAATAAAAAGTCAACGTCCAGCAGAGCACGTCAAAGCTATTGGGCTGATATAGCATGTTAAGCCTTGACATAGCAGAACTGATGAACACAAACGCTGCAATTATCTGTGCATATGGACCTCCCTTCAAAAGTTCGATCAGCTTCCAGATGACCACCATCGTCAGCGCACCAAACAACGCCGGAAAAAATCTCACCCAGAATACACCGCCTCCAAGCCACTTAATAAGCAGGGAAAGAAACGCTGTGAAAGGAGGTACAGACAGATACCCTGCCGCCAGGTGATTAGCCTGGTCAAGATGCAGGAACTCATCTCTATGCAGGTCGTAGCCCGAACCAATCATATTGTAATGAACTACCAGCTTAAGCGATAAAAAGAGAAACAGATAGAAATAGGATGTTTTATTCATTTGAATCCTGATAGAAAAAAGAAGGATTACATGTTATCCTTGCTACAGCTCATAGGTAAGGCACCGATAACATGTAATCCGTTATAATAATCTTGTACTGCAAACAGATAGTTGGTTAAATAGGCAGTCATCAAAAAGACCAGTTGATGAAAACAAGATTTTGGTTGATAAAGGTTAAGTCCAAGTTGTGAAATATTTGTTAATTTATCAAATCAAAAAATGCAACACCGATACAAGAAATACCCTTCAACAACTGATGAGACCACCTAAAAGCCAATATTTCCGTACATCATGCCATCAACTCCAGACAGTTACATTAGCACATCATTAGCAGACAGGCATTTTGTAACTTTGTATCATGTCCTCCATAAACAGTAAGAACAGCAGATCTGTTCATCGTAAAAAGCTTACGCTAAGCGATGACTTTTCACAAGTGAGTGTAGACCAGGAGAACCTGCCAAAGGTACCGGCAAAGAGCACTTTTTCCATTCACTCCCGTGCCAACAATCCCTGCCGGGAATATATTTCAGCTACCAGAAGAGATTATTACAAGATCTCACTGATCACCAAAGGTGGTGGTACACTGACACTGGGGCAACGTACCTATGTGATCAAAGCGCCCGCAATGATGTTCATCAATCCGCTGGAGCCGAAGATCTGGGAGCCGGAAGGAGAGCAGGATGGCTATTACTGCATGTTCACCGAAAATCTTTTCGAAACACACAGACGCTATCGCGATGAGCTGTTGCATCATCCCCTGTTTCAGACTGGTGCTAACCCCGTGCTTAATTTAAGTGAAAAGCAGGGCGACTACATGCTTGACATTTTTGAGCGCCTGGTTAAAGAGAATAAAGATTGTAATGCATACCGTCTGGACGCGATCACTATCTACCTGCAGTTATTATTACTGGAATCGAAAAGAATAGGGGTGAGTGAAATTGTGCCTCAACGTACGCTTACTACAGCACAATTGTTAGCAGAACGCTTTACAGATACTTTGGAAAAACAATTTCCTATTACTTCAGAACAAGAGCAGTTGCAGTTGAAAACAGCAGGCGATTTTGCAATGGCGCTGAACGTACATCCTAATCACCTGAATGCAACCGTGAAAAGGGTTACCGGCCGCACGACCAGCGAGCATATCCGCCAGCGCATCCTGCTGGAAGCAAGACTGCTGCTTATGCATACCGATTGGCCTATCGCTCTTGTTGCGCACTCTCTCGGGTTTGAGGAACCGGCCAGCTTTTCGCACTTCTTTAAAAGCCAGACCGGCAATACGCCACATACATTCAGAACGTTATAAAAAAGGAATCAGGGATCCATACTCGTATGTTATTCCTGATTCCTGATCTTGTTACTTCGCTTTATAACCCCAGTCCTGCAGCCATTTCACCACTTTCTCCTTATAGTCGCCCTGTATCAGGATCTGGCCATCTTTTGCACTACCACCCGTGCCGCACTTCGTTTTCAGTTCCTTACCCAATTTTTCCAGGTCTTCAGCCTTACCAATAAAACCATCTACCAATGTCACGACTTTACCAGCACGTTGTTTGGTATCCAGTTTTACACGCAGCTGCTGCTGGGCAGGAGGCAGGGTATCCGTTTCTTCCGGTTCATTACTCTCCGGTCTGAAACCAGGATCGGTGGAATAAACGATCCCACCCGCATTATTCCTCTTCTTTGACATAACAATAATTTTAAGTTCGGTTGACGATTACCTGCAGCGCGCCAGGATGAATGCGGAAAGCTACTTTTCCATCTTCCTTCAGTGGTACGGCATCTCCGTCTACCTGCAAATGCACCAGTTCTTTACTTTTTACAACGATCGTCTCTCCCGTATAATGTTGCATGTAACGGGTCTTATCAATATTACCCATCAACGAATACAGTCCGATCGGGATCAATCCGAGGAACCTGATCGGCGGTACTACACAAAGGTCCAGCTTACCGTCAAATACATTGGCTGTAGGCGCCAGTTTGAACTCATAACCAAACTGGTTACCATTTGCCACTGTTAGCAGAAAAGCACGCTCTTCCAGGTTTTTACCGTCAACACTTATTTGATATGAAGGTCCTTTATAGCTATTGAAACTTTTGATCACCAGTTTTGCGTATCCCCACAGGCCACGTTTGGTCTTATGACGGAACTGGTCTGCTACAAGTGCATCAAAACCCACGCCTGCATTACTCAGGAAAAGATATTCATTCGCGTAACCTACATCTATTGCCTGACGTCGGCCATCTGCAATTACTTCCAGCGCACGGGAAACTTTTAACGGTATCTTCAATGCTCTTGCCAAACCATTACCGCTTCCCAACGGGATAATAGCAAGAGCAGTAGTGGTTCCTACCAGTCCCTGGGCAATTTCGTTAATGGAACCATCTCCACCTACCGCTACTACAGTGTCCGTTCCGTTTGCTACCGCTGCTTTAGCCAGGTCAGTGCCATGCCCCAGATACTCCAGGTGCGTCACTTCCACAGAAAAAGCTTTGGGAGTTAAATATCTTCTGATGATACCCTCCAGGCGTTTCTCTCGGTCTGTGCCCGCCTTCCTATTTATGATGAATAGAATCTTTCTCAACGTTAGGGATATTATATTTGATATTAGATTGCTTTTAAACTCAGATCAAGACTTACAGCATGATGTATCACCGCTCCCACAGATACATAATCAACCCCTGTCTTTGCATATTCTTCCAGCGTGCTCAGATTGATACCACCGGACGCCTCTGTTTCATACCGGCCGTCAATCAATGCCAATGCATCTTTAATTTGTGCAGGTGAGAAATTGTCCAGCATGATCCTGTGTACCTGTCCTACTGCCAGCACCTCTTTCACATCTTCCAGGTTGCGGGTTTCCACTTCTATCTGTAAAGGCAGTGCTTTGTTTTGCAGGTAGGCTACCGTTTGGGTAACAGCAGCTGTAATACCGCCGGCAAAATCAATGTGGTTATCTTTCAGCATCACCATATCATAGAGTCCCATACGATGATTTACACCTCCCCCGATGCGTACCGCTTCTTTTTCCAGCAAGCGAAAGTTAGGGGTGGTTTTACGGGTGTCAAGCAGGCGGGTATGATATCCTTTCAGTATATCCACATACTGACGCGTCAGCGTAGCTATACCACTCATTCTTTGCATACAGTTCAATACAAGGCGCTCGCCCATCAGCAGTGTGTGTACAGAAGCGTCAACTTCAAATGCCACTTCTCCGGCCTTCATGTTATCTCCGTCTTTCTTAAATGGCTTAAAAACAGACGATGCATCCAGCATAGTGAAAATAGCTGCTGCTACTTCCATTCCGGCCAGTACTCCATCTTCTTTGATCTTCAATCTGGCGCCACCTCTTGCCGTTGCCGGTATGCAGGCTAAAGTAGAATGATCGCCATTTCCTATGTCTTCGGCCAATGCGCTGCGAATAAGAGCTGTAAATGCTGGTTCCTGTAACATACTATCGGTTTGAAAGAACGAAAGTAAGTGAATTTCAGAAAGCAGACGGGAACAGACTTTCTGTAATATAAAAAAGTCCGGGCGGGGCCGGACTTCTCACTATCAATCTTAACAATACTTTATTTATTTACTTTCGAAGCGTAATTCATTCAGCACCATCGAGCCTCCTTTTTTCTGCAAAAAGAAAGACGTACGGAATGCTCCGCCTGATGTTCCCACATTTGCGATCCCCACTCTTGAACCACCCGCACTTTCCACCTGGTGGATCAATTCAAATGATTTTACCTGATTTTTTGAAAAGAAATCTTTCAGAATGATCTCTGCCTGTGCTTTGCTGTAAGAGTTTGATTTGCCAGCCATGCTGATTTCTACTGTGTTATCAAGGTAACGGGATAGTGCACTCGCATCGCCTTGTTTAATTGCACTCACCACATCTTCAAAAGGGCCTGCTGCAGTAGGTTTTAAGGTAGCGGCTGACAGTGTGAATGCAGTGATAATGACGCCAAACAACACAACTCCAAGCACATACATTAACTTTTTCATCGTCAGTATTTTATTAAGTAGTAAAGTTTTCATCATTGTAGTGAAATGGGCTAAAACTATGCCAATTTGCAGGAGTACTTTTAAAATACAATTATCGTTGTATTGTACAGTGATTAATTAATGCGAATATATTAATATATATTTTTAGAATAAAACCTAACTGTAATAAAGTTCTTTCACTGCTGTATGAATTTTGGTGTCATTTCAATAAGTTTGATGCCGTATTCACGGATGCTTCATAACTTTAGCCTCCTTTACGCAACAAGAAAATTACAACCGGAAATATGGAAAAGAAAAGAGCCATTCTCGTTATCATGGATGGATGGGGGCAAGGACAGGTTCCTGCCGCTGACGCTATAGCGCACGCTAAGACTCCTTTTGTAAGCAGTCTGTATTCAAAATACCCGCACAGCACACTCGTTACCTGTGGTGAAGACGTAGGTTTGCCGGAAGGCCAGATGGGCAACTCCGAAGTAGGCCACCTGAACCTCGGCGCAGGACGTATCGTATACCAGGAACTGCAACGTATCAATGTAGCCATCCGCACCGGCGAACTGGCTGGCAACAGCGTATTACAGAGCACTTTCAATTATGCTAAAGACAATGACAAGGCCCTTCACCTTATCGGTCTTGTCAGCGATGGTGGCGTACACTCCCACATCACTCACCTGAAAGCACTGACACAGATCGCTAAAGATAAAGGACTGACCAAAGTATACATTCACGCCTTCACCGATGGTCGCGATACCGATCCTAAAGGTGGCCTGGCTTACATGGAAGACCTGGTAGCCCACCTGAAACAAACCACTGGAGAAGTCGCCAGCATTACCGGCCGTTATTACGCAATGGACCGCGATAAACGCTGGGAACGTGTGAAACTGGCTTATGATGCAATGGTACACGGTACAGGTACTCCTACACAAGACCCTGTGAACGCCATTAAAGCTTCTTATGCAGAAGGCGTGACCGATGAATTTATCAAGCCGATAGTTGTAACTGATGCGCAACTGAAACCGATCACCACCATCCAGCCGGGAGATGCTGTACTTTGCTTCAACTTCCGTACTGACCGTTGCCGCGAGATCACTCAGGTACTGACCCAGCAGGCTTTCCCTGACTTCGGTATGGAACCGCTCCAGCTGCACTATACTACCATGACCGAATATGACAAAACCTATAAAGGTGTACATGTAATATTCGAAAATGATAACCTGCAGAATACATTAGGTGAAGTACTGGAAGCACACGACCGCAGCCAGATCCGTATTGCAGAAACAGAGAAATACCCGCACGTATCTTTCTTCTTCTCCGGTGGCCGCGAAAAAGAATTCAAGGGTGAACGCCGTCTGATCGTAGCTTCTCCGAAAGTTGCTACCTACGACCTGCAACCTGAAATGAGCGCTTTGGAAGTAACAAGCACCATCGTTGCAGAAATAGAAAGCAAATCTGCCGACTTCGTTTGTCTCAATTTCGCCAATGCCGACATGGTTGGTCATACCGGTATCTGGGAAGCTGTTATTAAAGCAGTAGAAACAGTAGATGCCTGCGTAAATCAGGTAGTAACTGCCGCCCTGGCAAATGACTATACTGTATTCCTGACGGCTGACCACGGTAATGCTGATTTCATGATCAACAACGACGGCTCGCCAAATACAGCACACTCACTCAACCTGGTGCCCTACTTTGTTATCAGTAACGATTTCAAAGGAACACTGAAACCAGGTAAACTGGGAGACGTGGCGCCTACCATCCTGACACTGATGGGTCTTCCGATACCAAAGGAAATGACCGGCAACATACTGGTGTAAGTATTTACATCACCCACTTTTAGAAGCTGTCCGCCTAAGGCGGACAGCTTTTTTTATATATTATTTCTATCCTGTAACTATTGGAGCAGATGATACGTTTTACGTTTTTTAGTGCTCTCGACAGATTTGCTCATGCATCAGATGCGCCGTTTTCACGGCGCATTAACTTTTTTCAGGGTATTTGGTTTCCTGCATCATATAAACGCAGCTTTAAACGTTCTTCCCTAAATTTGCAGGATGGATCATCGTTTTTCATGGACATTGGTGGCTGTTGTTTCTTTATTGGTTTCCTGCGGTACCAGCGATAGTACCCGGCAAGGTAAAGAACACGCGTACAGAGATCTTAAAGGATATTTTCAGGACGAACTCAATAATATAGAAACACAGAAACCCGCCTTAGAAAAGACTATAGTCATGAACGGACAGCGGGATAGTCTGACCATTACCACCCCGGATTCAACCCAGTTACAACACTTGCTGGCGCCCTTCCTGGAAGTGGACCTGAACAAACCCTCCCTGCAGGGAGCATATGATACCATTCTGCTGGCCGATCAGTTCACCGGTAAACGTTCCCTCATGTACAAGGCGCGAAATACCGCCACTGTACCACAGGAAGTGATCATGGATATTGACAACCAGCAGCATATTACCAACGTGCAGATGAATAAGCATGTAGAGAACCTGGTGTACGAATACCAGCAAAACCTGGTGTACCAGCATAACAAACATATCCGCATCGTGACATGGCAGAAGATCGCATTTCTGCCTGCCAGAGAGCTGGACGTGAAAGTTCTGCTAAAGCACCCCTAACAGATCTTCTTTAGAACATGACAGCAGCGGAGTTTCAACAGATATCACATACCATACCCCTTCAGCCTGGCATATATAAGTACTATAGTGATGCCGGTGAATTACTTTACGTAGGAAAGGCCAAAAGTCTGCGCAAAAGGGTTAGCTCATATTTTGTAAAGAATCACGACAACTATAAAACACGCCGGCTGGTAGAAACAATTCATCATATTGAATTTACCATCGTCGGCTCCGAACAGGACGCATTCCTTCTTGAGAACTCGCTGATCAAACAGTTCCAGCCGAAGTTCAATATCAACCTGAAGGATGATAAAACTTATCCTTACATCGTCATAAAACACGAATCATATCCCCGTGTGTTCCTGACCCGTAATATCGTTAAAGACGGTTCGGAATATTTGGGACCCTTCACCTCTGTAGGCCGTGTGCGCGAACTGCTGGAAGTGATCCGTTATAACATTCCTTTACGCACATGTAATCTCAACCTCTCTCAGCAAAACATCAATAAAGGGAAATACAAAGTTTGCCTGGAGTATCATTTGGGCAACTGCAAAGGTCCCTGTGAAGGTCTTCAGACAGAGGAAGACTACCGGGAAGGGCTGCAACAGGTAAAGAACATCCTCAGAGGCAATCTTAGCCCCGTGCTGCAAATGTTCCGTACACAGATGCAGGAACATGCTATGAACATGGAATTTGAGAAAGCAGAGATCGTCCGCAAGAAAATAGAAAGCCTGCAAGCCTATCAGGCCAAGTCAACGATCGTCAATACCCGTGTTGGCAACGTGGATGTATTCTCCATCATCAGTGAAGGCAACTATGCCTATGTGAACTACCTGCGTGTATTAAACGGAACTATTGCAGATACTAAAACGGTAACACTGGAGAAGAAACTGGAAGAAGATGATACAGAAGTACTGACATACGCCGTCAGCTACCTCCGTGATGCTTTCCAGAGCCTTGCCAGGGAAATTATCGTACCGATAGAAATAGAATACCCGGAAGAAAATGTCACGGTGTCTGTGCCAAAAGGAGGAGACAAAAAGAAACTGCTCGAGCTGTCTGAAAAGAACGTAGACTATTTCAAGGAGGAGTTGTACCGTAAAAAGATCCTGCACCTGGAAGGCAAGAGTGATATGGAGCGAAAGAAGGTGTTGTACCAGCTACAGGCCGATCTGGAATTACAGGAACTCCCTTTGCATATTGAGTGTTTCGATAACTCCAACTTCCAGGGCGCCTATCCGGTGTCTGCCTGTGTAGTGTTTAAAGATGGAGTAGCTTCAAAGAAAGATTATCGTCATTTCAATATTAAGACGGTACAGGGCATCAACGACTTTGCGTCCATGCGCGAGGTCGTATACCGCCGTTACAGCCGTTTACTGGCAGAACAGCAACCATTACCTCAACTGGTCATTATAGACGGTGGTAAAGGCCAGCTGGGGTCTGCTATGGAAAGTATCCGTGAACTGGACCTTATAGGTAGTATGACGGTAGTAGGTTTGGCGAAAAACGAAGAAGAGATCTTCTTCCCGGGCGACAAAGACAGTATCAAGTTACCCTACGATAGTGAGAGCCTTAAACTGATCCGCCGCGTACGTGATGAGGTACACCGTTTCGGTATCACCTTCCACCGCCAAAAGCGCAGTAAAGGCACTTTTAAGAACGAACTGGAAGGCATCAAAGGCATAGGGGAGAATACTGCCACACAGCTCCTTAAAACCTTCCGTTCCGTCGCGAAAATAAAATTGCTTTCGGAGGATGATCTGGTGAAAGAAATAGGCGCCGCCAAAGCCAGGCTTGTCTATGCACATTTTCATCCAGCCAGCGGCGAAACAGGTACCGTTACTCCTCAATCGTAAATACCGGTAAAGAAAACTATGCTTTCGCCCTTAACGCCTGCGCCATATGCCGGCGTTCATGTGCTATTACAAAACGAAATGTATCTCCCAGAGAAAACTTCAACCAGTTCCCCAATGTAGTCGGGATCTTTATTTTTTGCAGATTGACATGTTTAGCCTGGTCAAGCAAAGCCTTTGTTCTTTGCTGCCATTCGATGAACTCTGCTACCACTTTCGCTGCATCCAGGTCAGACAGCGGACGATAGGCTTTAGGCGCCTGCATGCGTGTTCCCGCCGTTCCGTCTGGTTTAGGTTCCATCATTTTAGTGAAATAATTTCCAAGCAAGCCGCTTTTAAAAGAAGCTGAAGGCGCCGGGGGCAGGCTGCCCGTAAGCCTGGACTGAATAGCCTGTTCCATTACGGGTACATAAAAGCGGGAATAGGCGTTCAGATGATCAAGGCATTGTGCAACGCTCCATTTATCCGGGGCCGGCTGGCGCAGCAACACTTCTTCAGGGGCTGTTACAAATTGTTCGTTGGCAGTTTTCAGCAGATCATCTATTTGCAGGCGAAGCGCTTGCAGCAGGGCAGGGGTTTCAAATATACGGGACATATACAGTTGATTGATTGCTTACAAAAGTAACGGGGAAAAGGGAAAAACAAAAGGGAGCCTGTTAAACAGACTCCCTTTCAGTTTCTTTATACTGCGAGCAGATTAATACTGCCACATATCCTGTTCTTTATTAAAGATCTTATCCTTAACCGCCTGACCTTCCAGGAGGCGCATGGTACCATCTTTAATGTAATCCTTGATCTCGCGGTTGTAAGTATTGTTTTCCTTGATTATAAAGCTGGAGAAGAAACGCATTTCGAAAAGGTCTTCCCAACTCATAGTCGCCGCATCGTTATTCTGGTTATATACATCGTATTTAGCCAGTAAAGGACGCAGATCAGGATAATATACCCAGAACAGAGGAATAGCGCCACGGAAGGAACCATCTTCGTTCATACGTGATACCATTGGTGCAATACCGAGGATACGTACTTTCAGTGCAGATGCTTCTTTATCGAACACCCAGATTTCTTTGATCTTATACTGAACAATAGTACGAGGGTCAAATTCGTCACGGGTAGTTACCATTTTCTCTTCACCGGTGATCGGGTCAATACTACGTACTGTTTTTTCTTCACCGCTGATCTTGGTCTGAACATCGGCGTAAGGCAGAACGGTAGTGAACCTGTCATCGATAGGGCTGAACGCCTCAACTTCCTTGTTCTTTATCGCGTTAAGCAGGATATTAATGAACAGCTGGCTGGTACCAGATTCATCCTCAACATTATACTGGAAAGGAAGGTTCATCTTTTCGCGGGTATCTATCACCTGCCAGATCTTCTTTTCCCAGAACTCATCGTCTGAGCGAATGTGATCGTAAGGGATAGGTACACGGTCCTTGATGAAGTTCTTTTCAGAAATGCCATCCGTACGCAGGGATTTGCGTGGTGTATCTACTGGTATACCAACACCATCCTGACGAAGGGAAGCACCTTCTGTTGCGGTGGGAGCTGGCGGCGGCGGTGTAGCAACGCTGTTACCGGTAGCTGGGTTTACAACTGAAGCATCCTGAGTTGCAGGTGTAGCCTCTGCAGGTGTTGCCTCTGTACGACGTGTTGTACCTCCAGTCCTACGGCGTTGTGCGTTAGCCTCTGAAGCCAGTACTACAACCAGCAGGAGGGAACACCAACCAATTCTGTTAAGGATGACTGCTCGCATAGAAAATAATATTAGTTAATCTTAAGATTGAAGTTCGACATATCTCTAACCCTTCCATCCGGACCTTTTACACGAACGTTATCGAAGTATACGATATCACCCGGTTTAATGGAACGGATAATTGGCATAGCGCCGCTTGGGAAGTAAGCTGAGTTTGCGTCAGCTTCGAAAGGATCTTTACCTCTTGCGTCGATATAGAGACGGTAGCTTACTACCTCGTATCTTACGCCTTCGAAGAGGAAGTCTTCCAGGTCAGCACGCAGACCGCCCTGTACCTTGAACTCGGAAGCCTTCATATAAGGACCTTTGCTCAAGCCCACTTTCAGTACCGGGTCAGGGATATATTTGATACGGAATTCTTTGTTACCCAGTGCTTTTACTTTACCGTCGATATCGCCACTTACAGTGATCATTGCGGTACCTGGTTTAGTAACCACTACAGAGTATTTACCTGCACCGGTCTTGGTCATGCTACCGTTGTTGATACCTGCAGATACTTTTTCAGCAGGAACACCACCAGCGGAGATGGAGATCGGGTTCTGCAGACCGATGTACAGTACGTTCATCTTGTCAGCAGAGATAGAGGTTGTTGAAGCACCTACACTATAAGTTTCAGTGAATGGCATGTTAACAACTTCACCACTTGGGTTAGTCATTTTAACATTACCAGAGATCGTTTTTTCGCCGATACCGGAAACTACCATTGAGTAGCTACCCAGACCTTCACTCGCAGTTACTGTAGAACCGTTAACCACGATTTCAGGATTTACAGTGCTGCTGTAAGCACCTACTGCAACTGAAGCGGTCAACGTTTGTCCTTCCATCAGGTTCTTTGAGTTCAGGGAAACGAAAGGCTTGATCTTATCAAAGTGGAAATCTCTTTTACCGATCTGCGCATACAGGTCATCAATGATCAGGGCTTCTGAGTTCTTGATGTCATTCTGGAATTTACTCAGAATGGTTACTGCTGCGATAGCTGGTACCATGTTGAAGTGGTAAGCAGTCCAGTCTTTTGCAGGACCATGTCCGCCATGACCGCCGGATTTACCAATTTCAATATGCAGTGGCAAAGATTTTTCGAACTTGCCTTTATCTTTTGCCTCAACGTAAGTCAACAGTTTGCTACGTAATTCAGTCAGTTTCTGTTCCAGTAAAGGACCTTGTTTCTGATTTTCCATCACACGGGTAGGAGCATCCAGGTTATCTTTACTTTTCAGTTCACCAAATTCATCACGTCCGCCGCTTTCTCTAACAATCCTTTCTTTCAGTGAATCCAGGAAAGTGTACATTTCGGCAGAAGCCAATCTTACTTGTTCCGCTTTCTGCTTGAAAGGGCCGGTTTTAGCAGCGTCTTCTTGCATTTTTGCGTCAAAAGCCAGGTAAGTATCGTTGTTCTTATCTGTGATCGATTTATTCGAAGTATTGATTGAATTGTTTACTATATTAAATGCGTTCAATATCTCAGCAGAGACGTTCAATGCCAGCATGGCCGTCAAGACCAGGTACATGATATTGATCATCTTTTGCCTGGGATCTTTAGGTAGTGCCATAGTTTGTTCTCAGGTTTGAATGATTGTCTGTTGTTAATTCAAAAAACTATAAGCGTTACC
Source organism: Chitinophaga sp. S165 (assembly GCF_003182155.1). Classification (GTDB taxonomy): domain Bacteria; phylum Bacteroidota; class Bacteroidia; order Chitinophagales; family Chitinophagaceae; genus Chitinophaga. The sequence continues at coordinate 1,018,890 of NZ_QGTG01000002.1, read as the reverse complement.
TTATCTCGCACTGTGCATAGCGCTGAGCATGTTACCGTAAACGGTGTTCAGGCTAGTCAGGTTATGAGCCAGTTTAGAGATCTGATCCTGTGTTTTGCGCGCATCGTCTACGCTGCTGGTCATTGCCTGAGAAACATTCAGCAGATTGCTATAGAAGTTGTTCATAGCTTTCAGGTGATTGTTAGTGTCCTGCAGTTCCAGTTCGTAGATAGCATTCAGGGAAGCCAGGTTTTTGGTCATACCCTGCATTTGCTCGTGGAAGCTTCTTGTTGATTCAGAAGCACTGTTGAAAGAAGATACAGCTGAAGCAGCAGTAGTATAAGCGTGAGCTACGTTACCAATTGCGCTGGCAGCTTCTCTTGTTTTTTGTGTGTAATCACCTGTAGCGGCAACTACATCACTGATATCCCGCATCTTATCTACAGTGGAACCTAATTTCTGGAAGTTTTCGCTGAGGCGCTGTAAGCTAACCGGAGTGATATCAGCTTCTTCGAGCATTTTGTCCAGACCAGCCAGGGCAGGGCTACCACCGGCAACAACTGCTACCTGTGCACCGCCTTCGTGACCACCGCTATCCGGTACGAATGCATAAACGAAGAAGATGAGTGCTTCTGTGCTCAAACCAACGATCAGGGCGATATCTGCACCTGGCCAGTGTTGAAGTTTGAACAGCGCTCCGATAATTACTACTGATGCTGCGACACAAACAAAGAAATTAAGCCATTTCGATGTAGTAGGATTCATAGCCATAGGTCAAAATTTACTGGTTAAAGTGTTAAAGGTTAAATTGTTATGGAATAGTTGTTGCTCAACGATGATTTGCGGTTTCCCAATGTACATCATACGGTTTCTCATATCAAAATGTTTAAGTTTGATTATCTCACACATGCCTGTCCCCGAGGCATACAGGATTCTTCTTCCTGTCCCTTCGATCATGCCTGTTCTCGCGCTCATCTATCCGTAATTGCTGTTACTATATGTTACCTGTGACCAAAATCGTTTTTAGAACGGCTCAGGAAGGCGATCGTACATCTGAAACCAATGTAGGATTTAGCACTGTCCTGGTACTCGTAAGAACGTGTACCTGTCTGGAGGAAATACCCGATATCTTTCCAGGAACCACCTCTTACAGCTTTACGTTTCATTTTTGGAACCGCACTGTCTGGAATGTCCATACGCAGGTATGGGTTCATATCAGATGTGAAAGAGTACGCGTTCTCATAATAAATGTCCTGTGTCCACTCTGCAACGTTACCTGACATGTTGTATAAACCATAGTCGTTAGGCCAGTAAGCGTCCGCTCTTACAGTGTAGAAACCACCGTCTTCAGGATAGTTACCGCGACCAGGTTTAAAGTTAGCCAGCAAACAACCTTTCTTGTTGCGTATGTAATAACCACCCCATGGGTAAGGAGATTGCTCTCTGCCACCACGTGCTGCATATTCCCATTGCGCTTCTGAAGGCAGTTGGAATTTATCCTCAGTGAATAATTTCTTGGAGATACGGTAGTCTTCCCAGAACTTACTACGCCATTCAGAGAAAGCGTTAGCCTGGTGCCAGGTCACCCCAACTACCGGATAGTTGTCAAATGCCGGGTGCCAGAAGTACATCCTCGTCATTGGCTCATTGTAAGCATAAGAGAAGTCACGGATCCAGCACAATGTGTCAGGATAGATCGCAACGTCTTTCTTTACAATGAACTTAGAACGGGACTTATTTGCGTTCTCACGCAGCTTGGCCTGTTCCCAGTTGAAAGTTTCTGCATGATAAACCAGTTTCCGTACGTCGAACTCTTTACGTCCGTACAAACGGTCTTCCGGTTGATAGGTCATACCCTCCAGCTTTTCCATGGTGGATTTATCCCTATAATTAATCTTCTTCTTCCAATCGATATAATCCTCTCCACCGTCATTCTTTACATCACCCAACATAATGTGGGCAATAGAATCTGTTACCCACTGTACGAACTGCCTGTACTCGTTATTTGTGATCTCGGTAGCATCCATGTAGAAGCCGGAGATGGAAATAGACTTGTTACGGGCGGTGTACGCGTAGTTCAAATCCTCATCGCTGGGACCCATGTGAAAGGTTCCGGAAGGTACATAGACCATTCCATAGGGCACTGGCGGGAAATACTTAGGTCTGGGACTTACGCCGATCAGCTGTCCTTGCGCATTTTTGGGGGTTTTACTACCACCGCAGCTGGCGAGCAGGCTAACCAGCAATACTGCTAACAGACCACTTGAGAAATTAAGCTTCATAAGGGTAGCTTTCATTGAAAATCATTTATTTCGTAGGCGACGCAGTGTACATTGGCCACAATGCTACTGAGGGTGTCGCTATGTTCTGAAACATGGCCGAAGGTCTTGCCGGTCTGTCCGGTCTGACCGTTAACCAACCAGCCATTCACACACGATGACCCTAAAGTTGTTAAGGGCAACTTCAGAAATTTAGCGGTTGTTCTACTTGTTGGTTTCACTTTTAAATTCATTCCCTTTGGAAGGTATTTTTCTTCAAAGTCAGCACCTCTACCCCTCTGCTCAATCTCTCTCCACTCTTAAGCAAGATAACAAATGTAACGATTAATTTTAATCCGTAGTTAGTTTTCATCCAACTTTTTCATGCCCCCTGAGGGAAGCGTGACGTTTAAATTAAACGTGCTTTTTAACATTTTATTATATCTTCTCAAAATCATTTTTCCGTGCGCTACGTTACACAGATATGGTCATGCAAGATACATAAATATTATTTTAAATTAGTTATTTCCTCTATATAATTAACTGGCTTAATACAATGATAATCCTCGCAAACGTATATAAGTGTTTCCCCTGGCCGCTCCCGCCGCTCTAACAGCGGAATACCCAGCTTGTCAGTTGCAGCTCCTAACATTACTTTAAACGGAATATAATGTCTGTTAGTATCCTGCATCCTGGATTTATAATCACTCCCCACTATCGCTATCTCCTTTATTCCGTTCACCAGCTGCAATAACAGCCCCGCCCATACGCCAAACGATGTGGAATACCTTACCGCCATCTGAGATTGACCCGCAAGCATGGCAATCCCACGCTCCGACCAATCCTTCCTGTCATAAACGATTGATAAATAGATCAGATTCGACGCCATCACCGCATTACCACTGGGAGTTGCACCATCATAGACTTCCTTCTTACGTACGATAACATCCGTTTGACCGGCTTCCGTATAATAGAAATAAATCCCCCCTTCATCTGAAAAATTCGTAGTGACATACTCCGTTACTTCCTTCGCCTTATCCAGCCACTCAGCGTCTCCCGTTACCTCCTGCAAAGCGATCAAAGCACGTACCAGCCATGCATAATCGTCCAGGAATGCCGGATATTTTGCTACACCGGCTTTAAATGTATGAAAAAAAGACTGTTTATCAACCTGTTGCAGATTATTCAGGCAAAATTTCATAGCACTGATCCCCATCTCCCTGTACTTCTCCACCCCAAGTGCGGCGTAAGCCCTACAACACGCATGTACCATCAGGCCATTCCACCCCAATATGATCTTATCGTCCAACGCTGGCCGGATCCTTCCCGACCTCCCCGCCATCAGCTTTTCCCGGCTTATCGCCAGATTCCTTTCCAGCGCCTCTTCCGTGATCCCGTTCTCTGCCGCGAAAACCGCCGCAGGCTTAGTGATCCATAAAATATTGGTTTCCTCCCAGTTACCCTCTTCCGTTACATCGTAAAAGTCACAGAACAAGGTGGCATCCGCACCAAGTATCTCTTCTATTTCTTTCCTGCTCCAGGTGTAAAATTTACCTTCCACACCCTCAGAATCAGCATCTAACGCACTATAAAAGCCTCCTCCCGCATCTGTCATCTCTCTTTCAACAAAACCCAGCGTATCCGCAATGGTCCTCGCATATAGCTCATTACCTGTCAATTGATACGCCTCACTCATCACATCCACCAGCAACGCATTGTCATACAGCATCTTTTCAAAATGGGGCGCCAGCCATTTGGCATCCGTACTGTAACGGGCAAATCCGCCGCCCAACTGATCATAAATACCGCCCTGGATCATTTTGTCCAGCGACAATAACGCCTGCTGTAAAGCCGCCGGTTCATTGAAACTATGATGATACCTTAACAGGTATTGAATGTTAAACGTTCCGGGAAACTTGGGTGCATTACCGAATCCGCCCCATACCTTGTCTCCCTGCTGCATTACATTACTGAATATCGTATCACACTGTGCTTTCGTAAACAGCTCCTCTTTCGGTACCAGTTGGAGATTGCCCGTATTCTCACCAAAACGTGAAGACTGGGCCAGGTGCTCCCGCATATTCTCCGCCTGTGTTTCCAGGTCTTCCCTGCGCTCTTTAAAAGCCTGGGACAAAGCCAGTAACACTTCCTTCCAGGAGGGGCGGTTAAACGCTTTCACCGGCGGGAAGTAGGTCCCCCCGTAAAAAGGCAGTTTATCCGGCGTCAGGAAAACATTCAGCGGCCATCCGCCGGAACCCGTCATCGCCTGTACTGCATCCATATAGATGTGGTCCAGGTCCGGACGTTCTTCCCTGTCTATCTTGATGTTAATGAAAAGTTCGTTCATGATGCGGGCCGTCGCTTCGTCCTCGAAACTCTCCCGCTCCATAACATGACACCAGTGGCAGGCGGCATATCCAATGCTGACTAAAATAGGTTTATCTTCTGCTTTCGCCCTTTGCAGTGCTTCTTCTCCCCATGGATACCAATCTACCGGATTATGTGCATGCTGCAGCAGGTAAGGACTGGTTTCTTTCGCTAGTCTGTTCACAGTTATGGTTATTCTGTTGTTTTTCTACAGTATCTGGTTTGCTGATTCTCTTTTCCTCGTTATTACCCCAAATATAACAAAGGGACAGCGTTTGCTGTCCCTTTGGGCAAATATTTTCCTATGATTTTCGTGTTATTTTTTGTTGATCTCAGCCAGGTACTGCTCAAGCGCGGCTACCATAGAAGGAGCCTGCGGTGCAGGGGCTTTAACGTCCAGTCTCAGGCCAGCCTCTTCAACTGCTGCCGAGGTAGTAGGACCAAAAGCGCCTATACGGGTACCATTCTGTTCGAACTTCGGTATGTTCTCAAACAGCGACTTTACTCCGTACGGACTGAAGAAAACGATCATGTCATATTCAGTGTCTGCCAGCAAGTCCTTTACGTCATTAGACACCGTCTTGTACAGCGTCGGAATAGCGTATTCGCACTTATTGGCTTTCAACCACTCTTCAACGTCTTTACGCTGACTATCAGAGCTCGGGAACAGGAACTTTTCGTTGTCACGATGCTTGTTCATCACTTCCAGAAGGCTTTTGGTTGATCCATCAGCGCCGTAAAATACCTTACGTTTCCTGTACAGGATGAATTTCTGAAGATACAAGGCAATAGCTTCCGTGATACAGAAGTACTTACAGTCCTGAGACACCTTGATCTTCATTTCCTCACAGATCCTGAAAAAATGGTCTACAGCATTCCGGCTGGTAAAAATAACCGCCGTAAAATTCTGTATGTCAATCTTCTGTTTCCTGAAGTCTTTTGCGGACAGTCCCTCCACCCTTATAAACGGATAAAAATCCAATTTTACATTGAATTTTTTCGCCAGTTCAAAGTATGGTGATTTTTCTGTTTCAGGCTTAGGTTGGGAAATTAGAATTGACTGAATGTGTTTCGCTTGCAAATCTTTTTTTGGCCCGCCTTTAATCATACGTTTTTTTGCTCTTGTGTTAACAATAGGCGGCATTTCATCAGAGCCCGCCAGTTAACGCGACCAGCAACACCTTAGTTATTATTAAAACCGGCGCTACTTCGAATGCGCAAAGGTAAAGAAAAAAATGCAATCTGCTGAAAGATAAGTATTGTTTTACCACGGAATACGACCTGATATAGCGGTATGCCACCAATAAAACAATAAAAAATATAGAGATATACATGAATGCTTTTGCCAATTGCGGCGTGCAAAATGCCAGTATTACCAGGAATGGCACCAACAGAATACCTAAAACCTTATTGATCAGGTACAATATGAAAATATAGGCATCGGCCAGCTCCGCACTTCCGAATAACCAGCCGCAGAAACGCAGCATCACATATTTCACTCCATAAACCATAGCCACCAGCACGATCAGACCAGGTATGGCCATCCAGGCAGTGTTACTGGTTATATACTGCTGACGGTACATCAGCAGATACAGGTACAACGCCAGGCTGATCACAAAGTAGCTGTTCAGCAGGAAATTGGGAAAGGGCGACTGAGATAACTGGTCTTTCAGCTGGCGCTGGCTTAGCGTCGGATTGAGAAATGCCCTGAACAGGTCAGAAAAGTATTTCAGATAGCTTAGCCTGATAATTCCCAGCAACAGCACCACGCCTGCCATTACATACACCAGCCAGTCCAGATCTTCATATACCCTCAACTTGTTCACATCCAGCCTGGACGGTTTGTTCGCTTTGAGAAAAACGTTCTTAGCCGTCAGTTCTTTCAGGAACAGTTCAAAAGCCGTTTCCTGTTTCAAAGGTACAACAGCCTGCTGCTGTACGCTGTCAGTGGAAGCAGCTGCTTTGGCCGGAACAGTTGCAACTGCCGGGGTCGTAGAAGGAGTTACAGCAGGCGCTGCCGGAGCAGCAGGCTTCAATGCACTTGCCGGTATAATTACACCGGCACTATCTCTTTTTACTACCGGTGCTTTCTTTTTCACTGGCCTTGCAGCCGTGTCACCCGGAGCACGCTGCACTTGAACAGGAGCAGCCTGCACAGCCGGCTCCTTACGAACAGAACTATCCGTCTGTGCCGCCAAACGTAAACAGGGTATAATGAACAGGAACAATAACCAGCTTCGCACCAGGAAATATTTTTTTAATGCAGATAATGTGTCGGCAAAGATATAAAAATTGTCCATCCGCTATAATTCGTATGCTATAATAACCATATACTTATTTAAGGAAACCCCGATAAGGACTATAACGACAGATCTATCCGGCATCCGGCCGCCAGCCACCTTTTAAACGCGATAATTCGTATCTTTATTTTTGGAAATAACATCTTCTTTAATACTATTTTCTCCCGATCAGTACTCGATCAGGTCCAGCTCAACTCCACCTCATATCCACCTTAACTCCATGTATACTTCTAACATACAACAGCCATACGACAGACTCTCAGCAGGCGTACGCCATTGAACCCGCTTCAAAAAACCAGTCATGAGAAAATAACATCGTAAATTTTCAAGGCTTTCAGGCGCCTGACAGCCCTTACATTCCTGCCCGACAGCTTGCCGTTCCATCACTGTCGGAATAAACCTCACGATTGACGTACCTTTGCCTTTACTTTCATTGGAATATGTAATAAGGCCAGAGTCTGGAACCGGACTGCCAGGAACCATTTCCAATTCATCGAACGATAAAAACATGGCAGGTATCTATCTACATATTCCTTTTTGCAAACAGGCTTGTTACTATTGCAACTTCCATTTCTCTACGTCTCTTTCCCAGCAACCTGCCCTGGTAAAGCAAATGCTGCGCGAAATAGATCTGCAGAAGGACTACCTTGCCGGCCAGACCGTTACCAGCGTTTACTTCGGCGGAGGTACTCCAAGTCTCCTCAACCGTAACGATCTGCAACAGCTGCTTGATAAACTCCATACCACTTTCGAAATATCCCCTGAAGCCGAGGTAACCCTTGAAGCCAACCCGGACGATCTTTCCCCCGAAAAGCTCAAAGACCTCCATACCGCTGGAATCAACCGGTTAAGTATCGGTGTACAGTCTTTCTATGAAGAAGACCTTCGCTGGATGAACCGTGCACATGATAGCCGGCAGGCAATACAGTGTATCCGCGATGCACAGGCAGCAGGATTCAATAATCTGACTATAGACCTGATCTACGGTGGTCCGACGCTCAGTGATGAAGGATGGGCCGCCAATGTGCAACAGGCCATCGATCTTGGTGTACAGCATTTATCCTGTTATGCCCTCACTGTCGAACCGGGCACGGCACTGGACCAATTTATCCGAAAGAAAAAAGTAGCTGCTGTAGATACAGATAAGGCCGCCCGTCACTTCGAACAACTCATGCAGTGGACGGCCAACGCCGGATATGAACATTACGAGGTCTCTAACTTTGCCCTCCCGGGATGGCATTCCCGGCATAACAGCAGTTACTGGCAATCCCAACCCTATCTGGGACTAGGCCCTTCTGCCCATTCGTTTAACGGTCATTCACGCCAGTGGAACATCGCCAATAATGCTCTCTATATCAAAAGTCTGGAGCAGGGTATCGTTCCTTTCGAGCTGGAAGAACTAACCCCTTCCATGATGTTGAATGAATACATCATGACCACCCTCCGTACTTCCCAGGGCTGCCTGCTACCAGTGGTGGCAGAGCGCTTCGGTAACGACAAACGCGATATCCTTTTAAAAGAATCCCGCCCATTTATGGATAAAGGCTGGATGATCCTCAGAAATGATACGCTGGTATTAACACCGGAAGGAAGGCTCTTTGCGGATGGTATTGCCTCTGAGCTGTTCTTCGAATAAACTTGGTTCTTACAAGGTTTATACAAGGCTTAACTTACGTTCATCCTACGTCTTTGAACGTAAGATGAACGTAAGTTAAGCCTTGTATAAGCCTTGTATAGTCCTGTCTTAATCAAACAAAAGAGCCATAACACCCGAAAGCGTTATGGCTCTTTAATATCTCAGAGATCCTTCTTACTTCACACCGAACTTATACACACACGTAGAGGTATAAGTCTGACCTGGCTTCAGTACTACTGAAGGGAAAGATGGCTGGTTCGGAGAATCAGGGAAATGTTGTGTTTCCAGGCAGAAAGCACCACGATGAACGTACGCTTTACCTTCTTTGCCTTTATCGGTACCATCCAGGAAGTTACCGCCATAGAACTGAACACCAGGTTCAGTTGTCCAGACTTCCAGGAAACGGCCGCTCTGAGGCTCTTCTACAGTTGCCGCCAGAGACAGTTCATTGCCTTTTTTGTTCAATACATAGTTGTGATCGTAACCTTTACCGAATTTCAGCTGTTCGAAATCAGCATCCACTCTTTCTCCGATTTTGGTAGGAGTGGTAAAGTCCATCGGTGTACCTTTTACAGCTTCCAGTTTTCCTTTAGGGATCAGCGTACTGTCCACAGGCGTAAACTTGTCGGCGTTGATGTACATGATGTGATCATTTATATCACCGTTACCGGCGCCATGCAGGTTGAAGAAGGAGTGATTGGTCAGGTTTACAACGGTTGCCTTATCGGTAGTAGCGCTGTAATCGATCTTCACTTCGTTGCTGTCAGTCAGCTCGTAGGTCAGTGTGATGTCCAGGTTGCCCGGGTATCCTTCTTCACCATCTTTTGACAGGTAGTGCAGTTTTAACGTATGATCATTTGGCTGTTCAGCATCCCACACAACGTCATTAAAGCCTTTTTTACCACCGTGCAGATGGTTTACACCATTGTTCACAGCCAGTGTATATTCTTTACCATCCACTTTAAATTTGCCTTTGGCAATACGGTTACCGTAACGTCCAACGATACCGCCATAATACCTTTCTTTCGTATTCACATACTGGTCAATGTTATCATAGCCCAGTTCCACATCAGCCAGTTGACCCTGTTTATCGGGAGCCAGCAGACTAACGATCTTGGCGCCATAGTTTGTAATAGCTACCTGGATATTCCCTTTTCCTTTCAGGTGGTACAGCTTTACGGGCTTACCATCAATGGTCTTGTCAAACGCAGCATCGGAGATCTGTCCTGCGGAAACACTGTCTTGTAAGGTACTCATACTATCTGTCGTGTTATTATTGGTTTTTGTACCAGACTGGCAGGCACTGATGCTCACTGCGGCTGCTACTGTTAGAAGTGGAATAATGTTTTTCATGTTTGGAAGTTATAAGGGTACAATATACGCTTTCTGTCTTAAAAATGAAAGCATTACACTACAACAAAAAACGCTGACCCTGCAAAATGCAATGATCAGCGTTTCGTTCAGCATTCGCCCTTAGGGCGAGTGCCCTTACCAGCCAAGCAGGTAAGCAAATATCAGCGGCGCTACGATGGTAGCATCAGATTCTACGATAAACTTCGGTGTATTGATATCCAGTTTTCCCCAGGTGATCTTCTCGTTCGGCACTGCTCCGGAGTAAGAACCGTAAGAAGTGGTAGAGTCAGAGATCTGGCAGAAATATCCCCAGAAAGGAACATCATGCCATTCAAGGTCCTGGTACATCATTGGCACTACACAGATAGGGAAGTCGCCCGCGATACCGCCACCGATCTGGAAGAAGCCTACGCCTTTACCAGCGGAATTGTTACGGTACCAGTCAGCCAGCCATACCATGTACTCGATACCGCTCTTCATGGTAGAAGCCTTCAGTTCACCTTTGATGATGTAAGAAGCGAAGATATTACCCATGGTACTGTCTTCCCATCCTGGAACAACGATAGGAATATTACGTTCAGCAGCAGCGATCATCCAGCTGTTCTTAGGATCGATCTCGTAATGCTCTTTCATGACACCGCTCAGCAGCAGCTTGTACATATATTCATGCGGGAAGTAGCGTTCGCCTTTATCATCCGCATCTTTCCAGATCTTATGGATATGTTCCTGTATACGACGGAAAGCTTCTTCTTCCGGGATACAGGTATCAGTAACCCTGTTAAAGCCATCCTGCAGCAGGTCCCATTCTTCCTGTGGGCTCAGGTCACGGTAATGAGGCACCCTTTTGTAGTGTGTGTGCGCTACGAGGTTCATGATATCTTCCTCCAGGTTAGCCCCGGTACAGGAAATGATATCCACTTTTCCCTGGCGGATCATCTCCGCGAAGGAAATACCCAACTCGGCGGTACTCATAGCACCTGCAAGGGATACCAGCATTTTACCGCCTTCCAGTAAATGTGTTTCATATCCCTTGGCAGCATCCACCAGAGCAGCCGCATTGAAGTGGCGGTAGTGGTGCTGGATAAATTGAGAAATAGGCCCTTTATTCATGTCCGTTTATAAGTTTAATTCCTTTAGAGAACGGCAAAGGTAAGGAATTAAAAAAAATAGCCCATAATAGCTGCTGCTACTATGGACTATACTGACTATGGACTTTCAACTGATGAACTGATGTCTACACTTTTTTCATCTTCTGATGAACGCTGAGATCACCTCTCGCATCTGACTTGATCACCTTCCAGGTCTTTTCACCTTCCAGTGTCACGTAATAAACAGTGGAGCCTTCACTGTCGAATTCCACTACCCAACGAACTTTTTCATCAGGGTAACGTTTTGCCAGCTTGTTGGATACAGCCAGCGGCAGGTACTGCTCGTCAATGTAACGACGGGTAGCCAGCAGGGTACCATCTTCGTCAAAGTAAGCAGTCACACTGCGTGTGTTAAGGTTAAACTTGGCCATAAAGGTCTTGTTGTCATCGCTGTACCATTTAACGTCTACAGCGTCAGCAAACTCCTTACTCAGCGCTTGTTTCAGCTTGCTGGTGGCTTCCATTTCCTTCGTGCCTGTTCCTGTGGTGGCAAAGGCAAATTGTGTGGAGAAGAAAAGTACTGCAGCAAATAAGAGCAGCATTCTTCTGAACCGGGTGCCTGGCAGCCGGTTGGCATCCGCAGATGCATTAGTGCGGTTAATTGAATTGATGCTAGGTTTCATGGCGGAAACTTTTTTGTTTGTTTGTGATGTAAATGTACATGCAAGAAGGGGTCGGGGTCAAATGCTTTGTTATAAGTGGATTCGCTAGATTAATTGACTATAGTCACTTATATCTTCAGCATCATAAACATACCTCCGCTTGCCATATACTTCCTTTGCCATGCACATGTTGCACTGAAAGCCCGATTGTTGCAAGGGTCTCCGTTAAGCTTTTGTTAAACTGGACGGAATTCCGGGATCATTGACGAATGGAACTTAACGCAGTTCTCTTTGTTCCTTTACCAATGGTTAACGATTTTTGTTCACTGCTTTTACTCGGGTTGTTTTTTCAACATGACGACACAAATGTCAAAACATTTTCCTTCACTGACAATCACCATAAACGGTATAAAAACTCACCTAAACCGGTGATTTAACGAATTGATTAACAGACTTAATACCAGCTTAACATTGGATCCGTATATCGTGCATGCGCATGTTAAGAACAGCAGCTGCAAAAGATATTCTATCTTCAGTGTATGAACTACCTGGCCCACGCATATCTTTCGTTCCTTGATCCATCCATTACAGTTGGCAACATGATCGCTGATTATGTAAAAGGCAAACAATGGCAGGAATATGATCAGGGCATACAGCAGGGTATACAATTACATAGAGCTATCGATACATTCACAGATACGCATCCTGTTACATTGGCCGCCAGGGAATACTTTCAGCCTTCGTGTGGCAGATACAGCGCCGTATTCATTGACATCGTGTACGATCATTTCCTTGCTACGGATGATTCCATTTTTACAGACACTTCTTTAACTTCCTTCTCTAGACAGGTTTATACAATACTGGCCAACCATCATGAAATATTGCCGCCTGTATTCCAACAGGTATTTCACTACATGCGGCAGCATGACTGGCTTTATGGCTACAGGTTTATGGACGGCATTTTTAAGAGTTTCGGTGGTATCGTGCACAGGGCTAAATATCTTGAAGTTACTGCGGATGCTCCGTTTACAGTACTAAAAGAAAACTACGAGACACTTGCTGCGCATTACCGTTCCTTCTTCCCTGAATTAGTAACCTTCGTTAAAACTTACCCGCATTAAATCGTACGTTTGCACTATTATTCTTAACATCTGAATTGATAGCCAACAATGAAAAATTTAGTACGAGTAATGCTGCTTATCGTCATAGCGGGCCTCACCGGTCTCTCCAGCTATGCACAGGACAAGAAGATGCCCCCGTTAGACTCCAGCCCTATGGACATGGCCTATTACCCTGTAATGTATCCTTATGTCGTGAAAGTAAAAGGTGAACCGGGATCACTGGTTGCACGTGTTATTTATAGCCGTCCGCAGAAGAAAGGCAGAAAGATCTTCGGTGAACTGGAATCATACGGGGAGATCTATCGCCTGGGCGCCAACGAGGCTACTGAAATTGAGTTCTTCCGTGCTGTAACAATCGGTGGCAAAAACATTCCAAAGGGCCGTTATACACTGTACGCACAGCTTTCTGAACAGAAATGGACGATGATCGTAAACCGCGAAACAGATATCTGGGGCGCCTTCAAATACGATCAGCGCAAAGACATAGTAAGAACAGAAGTACCTGTTGTTAAACTGAACTCGCCTGTTGAACCATTTACCATCGTTTTTGAAAAAGCAGATTATGGCGCTAACCTCGTCGTTGCCTGGGATACCACCAGCGTAAGTCTCCCTATCAAATGGTCTGATAAAGCACCATCAACAGGAGTAAAGACAGGAAAGAAAAAATAGGCTATCCTGACTATTAACAGCGAACTAAGATTGACATGTGAACAGCAGATCATTTCTACCCCTCTGCAACAAGAAGATAGTTTACACAACAACAGATAACAGAAAAGATAAAAAGCGAAAAGGGAATAGCAAGCTATTCCCTTTTCGCTTTTTAATTAAGTAAGAAAAAAGGCGGTAAGAATACCGCCTAAGAATTTTAACCATATCCTATGAAAAACCTTAACAAATGTAGGGCGATTAACTGCGCGGAAACTACGGTTTCGGCTGAGTGAACAAATTTTGTTCGTGAATGTTGCATTTTTATCCGTGAAGGAACTTTCAAGAGCGATTTCGGACAAAACCCGCGCCAGTACAGCGTATTTATACCTCAGTCTGTTGCTGCGTAGAATTACTTATTTGCCTTTTTTATTATCTGAACAGCTATCTGATTGGATGTCTTTGACATACAACTCACAGGTGAACCTATACGTACCGCTCCCTGCATCCATACCGCCCCGATTCGCCGTTATGCCGGAATTAGTACCTTTGGAACTTTCACACTACAGATCTTCTAAATAATAAAATATTCAGGCATGAAGCTGGGAACTAAACTCATACACGCAGGCGTAAGCCCCGATCCGTCAACCGGGGCCATTATGACCCCGATCTTTCAAACTTCCACCTATGTCCAGAGCGCTCCAGGCCAGCATAAAGGCTATGAGTACGCCCGCACACAGAACCCAACCCGCGATGCATTACAGTCGGCCCTGGCTGCCATCGAGAATGGTAAATACGGCATTTCCTTCGGCAGCGGCCTGGCCGCCACCGATGCGATCATGAAGTTGCTCAACCCCGGCGATGAGGTTATCGCCTCTAACGATCTTTATGGCGGTACCTACCGCATCTTCACCAAAGTGTTTGAACGGTACGGCATAAAATTCCAGTTTATCGGTATGCAGGAGGCTGAAAATATCCGCAGTTATATTACGCCCAAAACCAAGCTGATCTGGATAGAAACGCCTACCAATCCACTGCTGAACATTATCGACATTGCCGCCAGCGCAAAAATTGCACAGGAACATAATATCCTGCTCTGTGTTGATAACACCTTCGCTTCTCCTTATCTCCAGAATCCATTGGACCTGGGTGCACATATTGTTGTACACAGCGCTACCAAATACCTCGGTGGCCATAGCGATGTTGTACACGGAGCTGTGATCGTAAAAGACGATGCGCTGGCGCAACAACTCTATTTCATACAGAACAGCTGCGGTGCAGTACCTGGCCCGCAGGATTGTTTCCTTGTATTACGTGGCCTGAAAACCCTGCACGTCCGTATGCAACGGCATTGTGAGAATGGCGCTGCTGTCGCACAGTTCCTCCGCCAGCATCCTAAAGTGGATAAAGTATACTGGTGCGGTTTTGAAGATCATCCTAACCACCATATTGCCAAACAGCAGATGAAAAGTTTCGGTGGCATGATCTCTTTCACACTGAAAGACGACAGCCAGGAGGCCGCTTTTAAAGTACTTAGCGGCACACATCTCTTCTCTCTTGCGGAATCACTTGGAGGGGTAGAGTCGCTGATAGGTCACCCGGCCAGTATGACCCATGCCTCCATTCCCAGAGAAGACCGCGTTGCCAACGGCCTGGTAGATTCCCTCATCCGCTTAAGTGTTGGTATCGAAGATGTTGAAGACTTAATTGCCGACCTGCAGAAAGCGATCGGATAATAACCATATATCAGATCCTGGAAGCAATTCTTCCAGGAAGGTTTGAGGATGTACTCATCGTACATCCTCAAACTAACACAACCTCAACCGGAAAATACGGCACATTCTCCTCCGGAATACTCACAAATGCTCATTCTCAATAATATATATCAGATAACCAATTATCTATATAAATTGATATAGTATGAACATCTTTCCTTATTTTTCGGACTGCCGGCGTATCGCACTCCGGAATATCAGCACTAAACCGAGCATACCATTATGAAATTCGAGCAACTGAAGGCCTTCTTAGATACGAAAGCGGTATACTACAATACCCCGGATTTCATTCCCGGAGATCCGATATGCATACCTCACAGGTTTACAAAACTTCAGGATATTGAAATTGCCGGTTTATTTGCTGCCATTCTTGCCTGGGGTAACCGAACCACCATCATTAATAAGTGTACGGAACTGATGAAACTCATGGACGACGCTCCTTACGACTTCATCCTGAACCATAAGCCCAAAGAGCGGATGAAACTGCTCCAGTTCTGCCATCGTACCTTTAACGGAGTAGACCTGATGTACTTTGTAGAATATCTCCAGGGATATTATACAGACGTCACCTCCCTCGAATTTGCCTTCAGCGGCCATATCACTGCCGAAGACGAAACGATCGAAAATGCCCTCAGAGGCTTCCATCATATGTTCTTTCTCCCGGAACACCCGGAACGCACGAGGAAGCATATTTCTACTCCGGCCAGAAATTCAGCATGTAAAAGATTGAATATGTACCTTCGCTGGATGGTCAGAAAAGACGAAAATGGCGTGGATTTTGGACTATGGCAGCATATTCAGCCATCTCAGCTGGTTTGCCCGATGGACGTACATGTGGGTAGAGTGGCCACCAGACTGGGATTGATCCCTGCCGCAAAGTCAGATTGGAAAACAGCGCTTGCCCTAACCGAGCAACTCAGACAACTGGACCCGCTGGACCCTGCTAAATATGACTTTGCCCTTTTCGGTCTTGGCGTAATTGAAAAGTATGTATAATAAATAAAGCGTAATGATGAAGCGATTTTTGGTGTCATTGGCGATGGGAGCAGTACTGGCCCTGCCGGTAAAAGCTCAGTTGCAGGATGAAAAAAGAGACTATGTAGACCTTGCCTACAATTTTCAGAAAGGACAGCAGTTTGAACTGAAACAGGAAAGCCGTAGCGAAACATATACTACCGTAGATGATGTGATGCAGCGCGTGACCCGCGACTTTAACAACAGTATCAGTATCCAGGTGGACGATGTCATCCCTGGTCATGCATATCTTATCTTTAAGTATAAAGAACTTAAATTCAACTTCAACGCACGTAACCAGAACATTCTCGTTGACGCCGCCGTACCGAATGATAAAGAACCTTTCCAGGCAGCCCTGAAAAGCATACTCGAACATCCTTTTACAGTAGATCTTTCCTCTACCGGTTTCATTAACAAGATCACCGGGCTGGATGAACTGCTGGATAAAGCATCTGCTACCTTCACGAACCTGAAGGACGATGAGCAGGAAGCCTATAAGAAACTCATGAAAGACCAGTTCGGGACCAACGCGTTCCGCTCCTGGCTGGAACAGCTCCTGGTAATATATCCCGTTCGCAGTATCAAAACAGGTACCCGCTGGGAAGAAAATGTGCCCATCCGTACCGGTCTGGTAGGTAATATTGACCTGTACTGGAATCTGCAGACCTGGGATGCCCAAACTGCCAAGATCAATGGCACCGGTAAAGTAACTACCAACAAAGTGGAAACCTTTACCATCGAAGACGGCATACAGGCTACCGCCGAAATAGACGGAGATATCATGACCAACTACCTGATTGACCGTAATACCGGCTTACCCAGCATCTGTGCACAGAACACAGAAATGAACGGTACTTACACCTATAAGGCCAATAAGGCGAAACGGATCAAGAAAGATATCAAGGTGCCGGTGAAGATAGTGACCAACGCCTCCTACAAGATCAAACAAATGAAATAACATAGAAAAGGTCCTGTCTGAGACAGGACCTTTTTATTTTTGCGTATGATACAATTACTTCCGGAAACTACTGCCGAACTTTCAGCAGATGCCGCGCTGCAGACTGCCCCGGACATTACTTACGATCAACTGGAATCATTACTCGCTGAGAAATTAGAGCTCCTGATAAGTACAGACTTTCAACAATTCGTGCTGCTACTTTATAAAGTGGATGTTTCTGAGTTTAAGATCCGCCGTATACTGGAATCAGATCTTACGCCAGCTGTGTATAAAAAGATCGCCGCATTGCTGATAGAAAGACAACAGGAAAAGATCATTTCCCGTAAAATTTATAGCCAGCCGCCACCAGATGACGGTGAAGAAAAATGGTGAACAGGCTACTGTTTATTGAACATTAATTCCCTCACTTTCTCCTTATCTTCTTTCTCTTTTTCCAGGTCAAAGCTTGTTCCGAAGATGTGGTCCCATACACTGGTACTTACACCAAATCCCTTTTCATCTCCTTTGTAATGATGCAGGTGATGATTGCGCCATACAGGCTTCAGCAATTTATTCGGTGGGTTCCACGCATGTATCGCATAGTGCATGCTTCCATAGATCAGGTATCCCAGCATAAAACCAGGAAAGAACATAAAAGCATACTGTCTCAGGAAAAAATACTGTGCACCGAAAATAATAGAAGCCAGGATCAGGCTGGGCACAGGAGGCATGAATAATCTTTGCTTGTCACGGGGGTACTCATGGTGGTTGCCATGCATTACATAAATGATCCTTTTTACTCTGGGACTTTCGCTACTGAAATGGAACAGATAGCGGTGCATGATGTATTCAAAGAATGTCCAGAAAAACATGGCACCCAGGAAGACTGTAATGACCCGTGCAATACTAAAACCTAAGACGGTATTGCTGTAATATAACATGTAACCGATGATTGGGACGTACATTGCCCAGATTACAAGGGGGTGTGTTTTGGTGAGCATCTCTAAATACCTGCTTTCAAATAACCGTGCCTGTCCCTTGTTCTTAATCTTATCAAACTTCATAACTCCTTTATTTAGTACAAATAAGTGCTTAAACGAATGATACGTTGTTTCTTAATCTATAATCTATAGCCGAAAGAGCTATCCGCGAATATTATGCCGATCTTATCAGCCATGGATGTATGTTGTTATAAATTTCTTGGCTATTTCATGGGTGCAGGGGTAACCACATCTCTTTGGAGTAATAACATATTTGCCACAGAACCTTTCGTGTTGTAATGATACCTTTATTTACTGAATTAACAGTACCAGTGCAAGCCGCCTTAAAATAGTATAGCATATAACATAAAGAAGATCAATACGAAACACTTTACACATACCATATTAAATTATCTATGTTCATGCCCTCCTAAAGTGAAAAACGAATGAATATAGATCATTGAACGCACTGTTATATTGACGGCATTCTTCACAGCAACCCCTATCTGGCTATATCATTTACTTGCAGCCATTTCATTTTCCTATATTTACAGATCATACAACCAGAACCAACTACATTATGAAACTTGTTACTTACCTCCGGGATGAGGTTGACCAGCTGGCCATCCTCATAGGCGATCAACTGTATAACACACAAGACCTGGACCCTCAGTTACCCGGCAACATGCAGCATTTCCTGCTTATGTGGGAAGAAGTGATAGATATTGCCCGCGCAGCAGAAGCGCAGTTAAAGGCAGGTAAGCCTGTTGGTGTTGCCGCCCCGGTGCCATACCAGTCTGTAGACATTCTTGCCCCGGTACCGTTCCCCACTTCCTGCCGTGATGGTTATGCTTTCCGTCAGCACGTAGCGGCTGCACGACGTAACCGGCGTATTGATATGATCCCAGAGTTTGATCAGTATCCGATCTTCTATTTTACCAATCACAATGCTATACAAGGTCCTGGCGATATCTACTGCATGCCTGACCATTTCGATAAGCTCGACTTTGAACTGGAGGCTGCTGTTGTCATCTGTAAGCCAGGCCGGAACATACCTGCAGCTGAAGCAGACAACTACATCGCCGGCTTCATGATCATGAACGACATGAGTGCCCGCACATTGCAGATGGAAGAAATGAAACTGAATCTTGGTCCCGCCAAAGGAAAGGATTTCAGCACAGTGATCGGCCCTATGCTGGTTACACCCGATGAACTGGAACATCTTATCATTCCTACCAAACCGGGACACACAGGTAAGAACTACAATCTGAAAATGACCTGCCGCATCAATGGTGTGCAAGTCAGTGAAGGCAACATGGGCGATATGGACTGGACCTTTGCAGAGATCATAGAACGTTGTGCATATGGCGCGAACATCCTGCCCGGCGATGTTATTGGCAGTGGCACCGTTGGTACCGGCTGCTTCCTTGAGCTGAATGGCACCGGCAAACTTAATGATCCTAACTACCAGGAGCAATGGTTAAAACCAGGTGATAAAGTGGAAATGACAATAGACGGATTAGGCACACTTTCAAACACCATAGTGGAAGAAGATTCTACCTTCTCCATCCTGAAACTGAAAAAATAACAACACTACATGCAGATCATTCCAGGGCAGATGAAAACAGCTCAACTGCATAACTATTTGCAGGGAGCAGTTGCGCCCAGACCTATTTGTTTTGCCAGTACGCTCGACAAGGACGGACGCCCGAACCTGTCGCCCTTCAGCTTCTTTAATTTATTCGGCAGTAATCCTCCCACACTTATATTTTCACCTTCCCGCAGGGTTCGTGACAATACGACCAAGCATACACTGGAAAACATACTGGAAACAATGGAGGTAGTGATCAATGTTGTCACTTATTCCATGGTACAGCAAACATCACTTTCCAGCTGTGAATATCCGAAAGGCATCAACGAATTTGAGAAGTCAGGTTTTACACCAATAGCTTCCGAAAAAGTGAAACCTTTCCGTGTAAAAGAAAGTCCGGTACAGTTTGAGTGTATTGTAAGGGAAGTGCTGCCACAGGGAAAGGAAGGGGGCGCCGGTAATCTTATCATCTGCGAGCCGGTGCTGATCCACATCAATGATGCTGTCTTAAATGAGAACGGCGCTATCGATCCACATAAGATAGACCTCGTAGCAAGAATGGGAGGGGATTATTACTGCAGGGCATCCGGCGCAGCCGTATTTGAAGTAGCAAAACCCATAACTGAACTGGGTATAGGAATAGATGCATTACCGGCATCCATCAGGCAAAGCTGTATCCTTACAGGCAACAATCTCGGACAGTTGGCCAACGTACAACAGCAACCTGTTGTAGATCCTGCTTTTGAAGATGATCATCTGAAAAATATCATCCAGTATTACAGCATTACGCCCGACGAAATGGAGAAAGAATTGCACCGTCATGCGCAACGCCTGCTGGAAAGCGGGCGGGTACAGGATGCCTGGCAGGTATTGCTGGCAGGAAGTTTCTAAGCATCAACATAAATACAAAACGCCTCGTATCGAAAGACACGAGGCGTTTTTACTATCTATCCTTAATAAGTTATTATTTACTGAAAACCTTCTTTAACAGGTCAGTAGTTCTTGCACCAGGATTCGCACGGATGTTCGCTTCCTCTTTTGCGATCTGGTCAAACAACGCATTCACCGCCATACCGGTTACATAGTCCTGCAGATCAGGATTCACCTTGTTGAAAGTAGTTGGCAGCTTGTTATACGATGTCACGATATCTCCATAATATTTAGTAGCACTGGTGCTGTCAAGATTGCTTTTTATCACAGGAGAAAAAGCAGCTTTCAGCTGGTCGGTGGTTTTACCTTTAAAATATTCAGTAGCTGCATTGTTGCCACCGGAAACCAGTTTCAATGCATCCTGGATGCTCATCTCTTTGATCGCATTTACGAAGATAGGCGCAGCAGAACCTACAGCCGATTCCGCAGCACGGTTAATAGACAGGATCGCTTTATCCACCTGGCTGCCCAGTCCTACGGAACGAAGGGTATTACCGATCTTCACGGCATCAGGAGGTAATAAGAGTTTATATATTTCATTTCCGAAAAAGCCATCTTTCTTGTTCAGGGAAGCAATACCGTTAGCCACGCCTTTAGACAGGGCTTCTTTAATGGCATTACCTGCTTCACCCTGGGTAATATTAGCACCGGATGTTTTAGATACGGCAGAATTGGCAGCATCTCCCAGCTTTTTCAGCAACTGGGCCTGCGATGCCGGCAGGAAGGCTACACTGGATAATAACAATAGACACAGTTTCTTGTACATAGATTGATGTTGTGGTTTAATATGCAAAATAGTAACAATATTTAAGATCCGTTGATATAAAGTTAGAACAAAAAGAACCCCGGAAGTTTAATGGAAGGACGAGCGGTAAGATGGAAAATATTGCCGGCTATTCATGTATAGCCAGCAATGGAATATGCGTATGGAATGCCAGCTGGGCCGTACGGCTCCGTTTAAAGATCCCTTCAAACAACCCATGTTTCCGTGGAATGGTCAGAATGATATCTGCGTTCTCCTTATCGGCAAACTCCATAATACCCTGTACCACATTGCTATGGTCCACGAAATGATATTTAGGGTGATGTCCTTCCAGCAAAGTATCCAGCAGCAGACTAGCCTCAGAGGTGCCGGCACTCAGTCCTTTACCTTCCTTATCGATATTCAGCACATGTAATTCAGCCTGGAAAACGTTCAGCAGGCGTTTCAGCGGATAAACTGGCGTACCCGTTCCCACCTTTTTGAAGTCGCAGGCAAACACGATCTTATTAATAGGCTTAAACGTCGCACCCGAAGGCACGATCAGCACAGGACAGGTCGTATGTTTCACCACATCTATCGTATTAGAGCCGATCAGGATCTCTTCCAGCTGATTTCCACCGGTGGTCCCCATTACGATCAGGTCTGCATGTTCCTCTTTACTGAGGGTATCCGCATGGGCAGCCAGCAGGGTATTATCTGCCCGGTAGTCCAACGTTACGCCCTCGGGCAATTCGGCCAGGAGGTCTTGTTTCATCCGTTCCAGGCCTTCCAGGCTGGCTTCTTTCAATTCATTGGGATCGACCATGGGAAGCGAGGTCGGAACATCCGGGATCGGTACTATCAGCTCATATGCATGAAAAAGTACGATCCGGGTAGTGCCCATCTGATGCGCCAGTCCCAGGGCATAACGGGCTGCATTATAAGCAGTGGCGGAAAAATCGGTTGGTACGATGATGGTTTTCATCCTGTGTTGTTTTAGTAGTTGATGAAATCCCGGTAGGGGGCTTATGTGTAATGAAAATTTGGTGCCAATTCCACGTTTCGTTCATTTCCCCCTTAAATCGACTATTTTTGCACTCCATTATTGTAATCAGTACTACATGACACCATTATCTGAGCAAGAGATCATACGCAGGGAGAAACTGCAGGAACTGGAGAAACTGGGCATCAACCCTTATCCGGCGGAAGAATATCCGGTTAATAATACTGCCGCCAATATCAAGGCGCTGTATTCGGAAGAGACCAAAGACCAGTTCCAGGATGTTTGCCTGGCTGGCCGTATCATGAGGTCACGTGACATGGGAAAGGCGGCTTTTGTGTCGATCCAGGACCATACCACACAGATCCAGCTATATATCCGTCGCGATGATATCTGCAACGGCGAGGACAAGACCATGTTCGATACCGTTTTCAAAAAACTGCTCGACCTGGGAGATATTATTGGCGTGAAAGGTTATGCTTTCATTACCAAAACCGGGGAATTATCTATACATGTGACAAAACTGGACTTCCTCGCGAAATCTCTACGTCCATTACCGGCTGTTCGTGAAAAGGAAGGTGAGGTGTTCGACGCCGTGACCGATCCCGAGTTCAAATACCGTCAGCGTTATGTAGACCTGATCGTGAACCCGCAGGTGAAGGATGTGTTCATCAAACGCACCCTGATCATGAAAACGATCCGCGATTTCTACAACGATCTGGGCTACCTGGAGGTGGAAACGCCTATCCTGCAGCCTATTCCTGGTGGAGCAACGGCCCGTCCGTTCACAACCCACCACAATGCGCTGGACATTCCGCTGTACCTGCGTATTGCTAATGAATTGTATCTCAAACGCCTCATCGTAGGTGGTTTTGAAGGTGTATATGAATTTGCGAAAGACTTCCGTAATGAGGGTATGGACCGTACCCACAACCCGGAATTCACCGTAATGGAAATGTACGCTGCATATAAAGACTATGAATGGATGATGCGCACCACAGAGACCCTGTTGGAAAAGATCGCAGTAGCCCTTCACGGTACAACAGAAGTACAGGTAGGAGAGAAAACTATCAACTTCAAAGCGCCTTTCCGCCGTATCAGCATGTACGACGCTATCCTTGAGCACACCGGCATCGACGTATCCAATATGGATGAAGAGCAGCTTCGTGCTACCTGTGGTAAGCTGGGCATCCATGTTAAACCTAGCATGGGTAAAGGCAAGCTGATAGACGAGATCTTCGGTGAGAAATGTGAAGGCCACTACGTACAGCCTACCTTCATCATCGATTATCCGGTGGAAATGAGCCCGCTGACCAAGAAACACCGTAGCAAACCAGGACTGGTAGAGCGTTTTGAGCTTATGGTGAATGGTAAGGAACTGGCCAACGCCTATAGCGAGCTGAATGACCCGATCGATCAGCGTGCACGCTTCGAAGAGCAGGTACAGCTTATGGAACGCGGTGACGACGAGGCAATGTACATCGACTACGACTTCCTCCGTGCCCTGGAATACGGTATGCCGCCTACCTCCGGTATCGGTATCGGTATTGACCGCCTGACGATGATCATGACCAATCAGCCTTCCATCCAGGACGTGCTGTTCTTCCCGCAGATGAAGCCGGAGAAGATGGCGTAGTATTTAGCTTTCCTTCGGAAAAGATCTGAGCCGGGCTACCAAGCTCGCTATCATATTTAAGCAACGGGCGTATCATTGAGATACGCCCGTTTTCTATTAGGCCTCCGCCTGATTCCCATCAGCCTATACCCAACTATTTCCCCCTACATTTGTTAAAAAACCAAAACCTCATGAAAACAATCATTCCTACCAGGGTCGCTATTATCCTGTACGCCATTGTGATGGGGCTCTTCGGCATTATCCACTTTGTACATGCGAATATTATGGCAGGGGCGGTGCCTATTCCCGGCGGTAAGACCTGGATCTACATTACCGGCCTGGGATTGATCCTGGCAGCTATCTCCTTTATAATTAACGTGATGGTGAAACTGGCGGGGTATCTCCTGGCGCTTTTCCTATTGATCGTTATTGTGACAGTGCATATTCCGCATGCCACAGAAGATCTCCCCTCACTGACCATGCTACTGAAAGACGTAGCCCTGATGGCCGGGGCTATTATGATAGCCAATACCGGGAAATAATGTCCGTAGCTCCGCTCATCCGTAATTTCAGTTTGCGCGTTTCTTTATTTGATTACTTTAGCTCTTTTTAGGAAAAATCTTACAACAGAGCTAAACACATGCATACAACACATTACAGGGCAGCCTGTTATGCAGCACTGAGCCTTCTCAGTATCAGTCTGCAGGCACAGGACAAAAAAGACCTGTCTTTCCGCCAGATCTTCAAGGGAGAAGCTACCGGCCTCTATCAACCACTACCAGCTGTCCGGGGATGGGCAGACGACACACATTACATCGAATACCGCACTGCGGGCGGCGCATCAAAGGCCTGGAAGGTAGATGCAGCCACCGGCAAAGCAGAACCTTATGCAACGCCTCCCGAAGGCGCTACCGTTGCCGTACGTAATAACGACATTATCTATACTTCCGCAGAAGGTACCGAAACACAACTCACAAGTGATACTACCCAGGAAAAGAACCCTACACTTTCTCCCGACGGGAAATATGTAGCCTTCACCCGCGCCAATGACCTCTACAGCGTTGAGATTGCCACTAAAAAGGAGATCCGCTACACCACAGACGGTTCTGACGTAGTATACAACGGTTGGGCATCGTGGGTATACTATGAAGAGATCCTCGGACGTGCCTCTAAATACCGCGCTTTCTGGTGGAGCCCGGATAGCCGCTACCTGGCTTACATGCATTTCGACGACTCCAAAGTACCTGTCTTCCCTATCTATAGTGAAAAGGGACAGCATGGCTACCTGGAGAACACCCGCTACCCTAAAGCCGGCGATACCAATCCTGCCGTTAAAATAGGTACCGTACCAGTAACAGGCGGCAGGACATTATGGGCTGACTTCAATGAAAACGAAGACCAGTACTTCGGTGCCCCTTTCTTTACTCCTGAAGGACGCCTTTGGGTACAATGGATGCCCCGCGGACAGGATAACCTTAAGATCTATGAGATCAATCCTGAAAACGGTCAGAAAAAGGAAATATACAGTGAAAAACAGGCTACCTGGGTTGATTGGTTCGATCATATTCCCTTCCTCGCGGGGGGCAAAGGTTTTATCCTGAAAAGCGATAAAACGGGCTGGTCACACCTTTACTGGCATAATATGGACGGTTCACTGAACAAACAGCTGACGTCAGGTAACTGGACAGTAAAAGGCATTGACGCCATCGATAATAAACAAGGTATCATCTACTTCACGGCCCGTAAAGAAGCATCTCCCCGTACAGACCTGTACCAGGTAAGTATGAAAACAGGTGTTATTACCCGGCTTACCTTCGGCGACTATTTCCATGCTGTAGATGCCAGCCCTAATGGCAGCTACTTCGTGACCACCTATTCCAACCTGTCCACTCCGCCCAAAATGGCCTTGCTGAACAACAAAGGAAAAGTAGTAAGGGAACTCGGAGATGCCAAAGGCAGTCAATTCAACCAGTACAATCTGGCCAGCACCAAACTGCAATACTACAAGACCCGTGACGGCCTGGAACTCCCAATGACGATCACCATGCCGCTGAACATGCAACCTGGCAAAAAGTACCCTGTGCTGATTAGTATTTATGGAGGCCCTGATGCCGGCACCGTATATGACAACTGGAAAATGCCGCTCAGCACCCAATGGTGGGCTGAACAAGGCGTGATTCAGGTAGCGATCGACAACCGTAGCTCCGGTCAGCTGGGCAAAATGGGAATGAACTACATCCACCGTCAGACAGGTAAATATGAAATAGAAGACTATATGGATGCCGCTAAATGGTTAAGAGCACAACCCTGGACGGATACCACCAAGGTGTGTATCACCGGTGGCAGTTTCGGCGGTTATATGACCTGTATGGCGCTAACCTATGGCGCTGATGTCTTTACTCATGGTATGGCGAACTTCGCCGTAACAGACTGGCGCCTGTATGACAGTCATTACACTGAGCGTTACATGGATACACCGCAGGAAAATCCGGAAGGGTATCGCATTACCTCTCCGCTGACCTATGCCGACCGTTATAAAGGGCTTATCCGGATCGTACATGGTACTATGGATGACAACGTGCATATGCAGAACAGCATTCAGCTGGTTGACAAGCTGGAGAACCTGGGTAAACATTTTGAGTTCATGGTATATCCTGGCGAGCGTCATGGCTGGAGGACCAGCATTAAGAACAGGCATAGCGACAATGAAATGTATCGTTTCATTTATGCCAACCTGCTGGAGCGTCCTTTTCCGAAGGAATTTGAGCAGTAAAACAGCCTCTTTTATATTTCAGGCCGGTCAGCGAACGCTGACCGGCTTTTTTATCGGTACGATAAGCGATAAAGCCACTTAAATCCGTGAACGTATGAATTTCCCGGTTTAACGTAAATGGACCCAACTGGCACTTTCCAGTGAACGTATCAATTTCTGGATTAATCGCGGGAAGCGAATAAGCTATTGCCAAGCTCGCAGATAAATACTAATGATAAAGGTAAAAGGCTGAAAACCGGGGTTGTTAGAGAAGATTTGGGAGTTTCAGGAAAAAGAAACGGGGCTGCAAGACTACAGCCCCGAAAAATTTTAACCATATCTTTATTGAAAAACCTGTACCAAAGGTGCGCGTATTTTGCATACGTACAAAGGGCATTCTAGTGAATGCTATATTTTACTTGGGGAACGTATCGAAAAAGAAGGTAAACGTATAAGGATAAGTAGGGAAAAAAATACCCAATTTACGGGAGTGTCTTGATAAGTATAATTGAAGATCAATCAATTGAGATAAATAGGAGAGAAATGCTGTAAACCAGCTCTAAAAATAGAAGGGCGGTAAGAATACCGCCCTTGTAATAATTTTAACCATATCCTATGAAAAACCTGAACCAAAGATATAGCAGGCCCCCATGTCTTTACATCCTATTTCCGTGAACGTTATAAAATAGTTCGTAAAACAGTATGTTTGGATAGGTCAGCAATCATATGCTAAATAATATCATATTATATTAAATTTAAATTGTAATATTTACTTACTCGATAGCGAATATACTATCAACTAGTTAGGTTTTTAACCGATTTTGAGGCCATTTGCGACCGTTCTGTCCGGCTGGAGCAAAACAACCTCCTTATTGGCACCCACTGCCCCTAAGACCAGGCATTCAGAGAAAAAATTTGCGATTTGCTTTACGGGAAAGTTTACTACTGCTACCACCTGTTTACCGATCAGTTCCTCCTGCTCGTACAGCTTTGTGATTTGAGCCGAGGAACGTTTAATCCCTAATTCAGGTCCAAAGTCTACCGTTAGCTGATAAGCCGGATTCTTGGCCTTCGGAAAATCAGTAACCGCAGTAACCGTACCTACCCGGATCTCTACCTTCTCAAAATCTGCCCAGTTGATCGTCTCCATATCCATCACTTAAAATAGTGACGCTTAAATTAGTAAAAAAAGGAAAGTAAACCTAGCTCTACTATGTATTTATTTTTGATAAGTATCATTAAACCAGTACCTAACGATCGATTAAATTTTTGAACCGGATATTTATCCGCATACCCTGCCCTATCTTCAGATAACTTTTTGTCTTTATATCAGGAAAAAACCTGCTATCTCGACATACTGAATGGCATGGTTCTTGCGTTTTTATAACGACAAAATTTTAGGTTAAAAATAGGTTAAAGCGAAACGGCCCGACATTGCAAATGCGATGTCGGGCCGTTCTCGTTGTGGCCATATTACCACTTAATATTGTTATTGCATCATGGAGCTGTCCTGAATTACAAACGGACCGCTAGGATGCAGGATCGTATAATCACTAAAGTCCTGGTTAGACTCCAGTCCGGTACCGAAAAGGGTGTCAGTAGCCGTACTGATACGCACCGGCTTGTTAGACAGGAACTTTTGTAGTTTAGGGTCCCAGTTCAGTTCCTCACAGTCCAGTCTTTCTCCCTTTTTATTGATCACCACCACGTGATCTCTCAGGAAGATGGTCGCATCATTTTCAAAATACTTTCCATATCTGGCCGTAAGGGTACTTTCCACGGTCAGGCTGTCATTGTAGAAAAGTACCTTAAGCCCTTTACTAAACTCCACATATACAGGGGGCTTCAGATGCCGCAGCATCACTGGCGCCGTCAGTTTTGCTTTTACACGTCCCGTCTGGCTATACATAGATTCTATATCTTTTCCCTCTTCGACAGCCGTCGTTTTTTTGTCGAGGTTCATAACGGCATTGATATCATTTTCACAGGATACCATTGCCAGAAGAGAGAAAACAAACGCTATCCGCGCTATAATTCTGTTCATATTAATGATTGATAGAAGCCGGTACCGGCTTTTCGGCCCCAAATGTAGGTAATCCCCGGGAAAAGAGGAACCGGGCAACCAGACACCCGGTTTAGATATCACCGGCAGTCAGATTCCTAAAATGTCCGTTCAGCTTTACCCTGTCCTTTAATCTTTCCATCTCAGCCATTAAAGGGATGACCTTCAGCAGGTGCCGCTTCAGGTATTCCAGTCTTTGCAATTCCTGGAACAGGTGAAGTACCTCATATTCCTCATGAAGCGATAAACCGGCATGGTGAGCAATATCATAGGCCAACAGCTCTTCATCAGCCTTTTTAAAGGTCTTGTTGACCTGTAAAATATGATGCAGCTCCCTCAATGCATGTAATACTTGGGTATGCAAGCGGCTATTGCTGTTAAAATGATTTTCAGGGTAGGAAACAATAGCCCCGGTAAACATTTTATCGGGAATGCTCCTGATCACCTCCAGTACCCTGAATACTTTGAGGCCGCGTGTCACTACATCCATCTCACCGTTGTCGTAGGTTTTTTCCACTCTTACGATCTCTACCAGTGTACCGTACTCCACTATCTTTTTATCTATTACCGCCGGAATGCCGAACGGTTTATTCTCAGCAATACAATCTCTGATAAGCTGTTTATACCGTGGCTCAAAAATGTGCAGATTCAGCTGTTCATCCGGGTAAACCACAACACCAAGGGGAAATATTGGAATGAAATTCGTCATATAGCCTAAATTATAGAATTAGTTGTTACCAATGAAATATATAAGGATGTTCTCTATATTTGCCCGATACACTGAAACGAGCCTGACAGGACGATAAAGTGCCTTCAGTTTCAAATCTAAATGATATCCATGCGGCAAATATTGTTTGATTGCGAGAAAATGAAATATGCCAATACCGGCCTTTTTGAGTATTGCAAACAGTTCGGTAATGCGCTGCTTCGCAACAAAGCTGAAGAAGAAAAAGTGGTATTTTATGTACCGGCAAAATATGAAGGCTTTTTTGGTCCGCAGGAACAGTATATCATCAATAGAAAACTGCATCGCTGGTTAATGCCTTCTTTCCCCCGGTTAGATATATGGCATACGTCTTTTCAGTCTTCCCATTTCCGCCCTTCTAACAAGCATACCCGGCACGTATTAACAATACACGATCTCAACGTCATTCACCAGGGATCAACATCTCCCGCCAAGAGAGATTCCGTCTTAAAAAAGATCCAACGGAACATCAACCGTGCAGATCATGTTGTCTGCATTTCCCGGTTCGTTCTTGAAGATGTTAAACAACATCTTGATCTTCGCAACAAACCTGCCAGCGTAATTTATAATGGCGGAACGCTGGAAACTTATCCGGACTTTGACAGTCCGGTATACCGGCCTCAACGCCCTTTTATTTTTGCTATCGGCAGTATAGATACAAAGAAGAACTTCCATGTGCTACCGCCGTTATTGCAGGATAACGACTATGAACTGATCATTGCCGGTCCCGTTTTTGACGAAGCATATAAAGAGAAGATCATGGCCACTGCCGAGCAGTACGGCGTGGCAGACCGTGTGAAGGTGCTGGGCATCATTTCCAATCAGGAAAGATATTGGTACTATCACCGTTGTATAGCTTTTGGATTTCCATCGCTGGCGGAAGGCTTCGGCCTGCCTGTAGTAGAAGCACTGAGTGAAGGCAAACCATGCTTTCTTTCCGATAAGACCAGTTTGCCGGAAGTTGGCGGGCCGTTGTGTTATTACTTCCGCGACTTCAACGCCGATCATATGCAGCAGGTCTTTAAAGAAGGTATGCAACACTTCAATAACACACAACCAATAGCTGCAATGAAGGAACGGGCAGCCTCACTGACTATCGATCATACAGCAAAAAATTACTTACAGATCTATCGTGGTCTATACTAACTTATTTCATTTTTTATGCATCGCATCGGTTTAGACTTAGAGAAATTAAAATATCCTCATAACGGTCTGTACACCTTCTGTATACAGCTGGGCCAACGCCTCTTGCAATTTAAAGCAGACGACGAACAATTAAGCTACTATCTGCCCGGCGGCTTTAATAACTTTAAAGGCGACTTTAAAAAGATCCCATACAAATGGTACGACCGTTATTTCTTCAATCCATCGGAAATGGACGTATGGCATTCTGTACATCAGACAGGCAACGTATGGCCCCGTAAGAAGGCAAAGAAGACTATCGTGACCATTCATGACCTCAACTTTCTCTTTGAGCCTAACAAAGGTAAACGTGAGAAAAGCAAGTCGCTGGAAACGATACAACAGCAGGTAGATGAAACAGATCATATCGTTGCGATCTCCCAATTCACACTGAATACCATACAGGAATATATCAAGGTGCCTAAAAGCAAATGCAGTATCATATACCAGGGCTCTGAAATAAAAGAGTTTCCCGGATTTGATGGCCCACAATACAGACCTGCAGTACCATTCCTGTTCTCTATCGGTATGATCCTGCCGAAGAAGAACTTTCATGTATTACCGAGACTGCTGGAGCACAATGATTATGAATTATTGATTGCCGGAAAAACACAAGGCGATTACTTCAAGAGGATAGAAGAAGAGGCAGCAAAATATGGCGTAAGCTCGCGTGTCAAATTACTCGGCAGTATCACTGACGAAGAAAAGTACTGGTACTATAAAAACTGTAGCGCTTTTATGTTCCCCTCTGTTGCTGAAGGTTTCGGAGCGCCCGTTGTAGAAGCGATGCATTTCGGGAAACCGGTTTTCCTGTCGGACAAAACCAGCTTGCCGGAAATAGGTGGAGATGCAGCTTATTATTTTAAGCAGTTTGATAACGAACATATGCGGCAGGTGTTTGAACAAGGGTTGACACACTATGCAGCGAATAATCCTGCGGGCAAGATAAAACAGCATGCTGAGAAGTTCAGCTGGGATACTAACGCGAGAGAGTATATGAAATTATATAGAAGTCTGTATTAACAGTACATTCATCAGGGATCTTTAATTGGATGATGATATTATACCTTACCTGGTCCCTGATTTAAATAACCTTGTAATTCCTGTAATCGAATAAACGTTTTCCTGTTCTCTTTTCTACCCAATACAGGATACTATCTTTAAAAGAGAATTTCTTCCGGCTGATATCATGGCTGAACTGCCAGTTCTTCTTATTGATCCGTTCTTGCATCACTGCAGGATGGGTACCTTTGAATGGCGCAAGTGAATCTACTTCACCATAGTCGAATTGTGCGATAGGTACGCGATTGTTGACCAGTTGTTCGTTAGTACCGTGATATAACTGAAAAGAATTGTTCAGTTTTTTTGCCTGTGTAGCCGGATCTTTTACCCATCCGTAATGATACATACTGGCATTTACACGCTTCACATGCAATTTCTGCCCTTCCTTTCTGAATCCCTGTGCGTCGCGGTAAGAAGAGATCCTCTTATCGTTACGGATCACTCTGATCTCGTGCTGATACCAGGTACGTGAATCACCTACATAGTCATAACTTCCGAAGAAGTGTTTGTACCTAAATAACAATCCTTCCACTCGTTTGTCGTCCAGGTGTTCCTGCATAGCTGCACGAATAGCAGGATAATCCTGCTCATGTACGACTTCATCCGCCTGTATATAGAAAGCCCAATCCGCATCGGGACTTACGTGCGCAAAAGCTTTATCTGTCTCTACTGCCAGGATAGTACCACCTTCTTTGAGAGAGTCATCCCAGACAGAATGTGTGATCTTTATTTTAGGAGAGCCGATGGACTGGATCAGTTCAAGAGTACCGTCATCACTGTTACCTACACTGACAATCACCTCATCGCAGAGTGGCAGGATCGAATTGATCGCTGCAACTACCGGATAATCATACTTTACTGCATTTCGGACAAAAGTGAACCCAGATACCTTCATATAAGAGATATAATGTTTGCGAAGATATATAATCAATAATGAATTACGTAATTTAGATGCATGCATCAGCCCCTCTTAGCATCCTTACTGAACAAAGACGTAAAGGCCCTTGCAAGGTGTATTTCATTGGTCGAAAATGAAGCTGCCGGCTACGAACAGTTGCTGGAATCACTTCCTACAGGTAGCGATACAAAAGTGATAGGTATTACCGGTCCTCCGGGAGCCGGGAAAAGCACGCTTGTGAATGCCCTCATTACTTTCCTCCTGGGCAACAACAAACGGATCGCTATTATTGCAGTTGATCCATCTTCGCCATTCAATTATGGCGCCTTGTTAGGCGATCGGATCCGCATGGGACAGCACTTCGACAATCAGCAGGTATTTATCCGTTCAATGGCTAGCAGAGGGGCATTGGGAGGCTTAAGCCCGAAGATCATAGAGGTAAGTGACCTGATAAAAGCAGCCGGATTTGATTATCTCTTTATCGAAACGGTCGGTGTGGGACAAAGTGAAGTAGAGATTGCCGGTATTGCCGATACAACTGTAGTAGTGGTAGTGCCCGAAGCAGGAGATGAGATACAGACCATGAAAGCCGGGCTCATGGAAATTGCTGATGTATTTGTGGTCAATAAAGCAGACAGGAAAAATGCGGATGAGTTTGTGAAGAATCTTCGTTTGCTTGCACATACCCGCCAGAAAGAGAACTGGGAAATACCTGTGTTAAAGACGATTGCAACGAGAGAGGAAGGGCTGGCAGCGCTTGTGAATGCGATTACCAGTCATCAGCAGCAGGTACAGGGTAATAGCCATCACCATTCATTGTTACTGGCAGAAAAAGCCTACCAGTTATTGCAACACCGCCGCATGAAAGATGTTAACCGCCGTGCGCTACAACAGCAAATATCGCAGGAGATAGCGACAGCCGGGTTTAACCTCTACCGGTTCGTAAATAATTACTAGCCCCCATAGATTGTGTGTATCTTTGCATTCGTGTTAAGGTACCCTCCATACCGTATTTCCATCGCATATGCCGTATTTCACTACGCTTCCGGCAATGATGAATCCTGGTTGACAAAGTAATGTCGCTCAGTGGCGATCCTATTATTATAACGAACGTAACATACACTTCCATTAAACTCATTTATCATGGCCTGGTTATTCCTGGTTATCGGCGGATTATTTGAAATCGGCTTTACCATTTCATTGAAATATTCTGAGAACTTCTCAAGGCTATGGCCTTCTATTAGCTTCTTTGCGTGTATCTCGCTTAGTTTTCTATTCCTGAATAAGGCAATTACCAACGGACTTCCTATTGGCACTTCTTATGCGGTATGGACAGGTATTGGCGCGGCGGGTACTGCTATTGCAGGAATGCTGCTATTCAAGGAACCAACGGCCTTCTGGCGTCTGTTTTTCCTTTTTATGCTGATAGCATCTATTGTGGGGTTGAAGGTAGTTGCAGACTAAGCGCAATTAATGCCCTCATCAAGGATTATTAGTTAATGGATCAGGAGATCTTTTCAGGTAGCACAGCCGGCTGTGCTACCTTCTTTTTTGCCAGTAAGAAAACTACTATATAGGCTGCTGTACAGGCACAGATAACCGGTAACAATGCATTCGTAACATGCGTAGTTTCTACAGCAAAAAAGATAGCTGCAGGCAATACGCGATTGCCACCTGCAAACATAGCTGTCATACCTGCCAGTGCTGCTACAGCGTAATTCAATTGTACTGCCGGGAAAATGAACTGCAGCAGGAACGTAATGAATAAACCCAGCGCTCCTCCGGAAACCAGCAAGGGCGCAATAGTGCCTCCCGGAATACCACTGCCCGCTGCAATACTCATCAGCAATAATTTCCCCATTGCCATCACAACGAGGAATTGCAATGTTACCTGTCCTAACAGTAAGCT
Organism: Chitinophaga sp. S165; assembly: GCF_003182155.1. Lineage (GTDB taxonomy): Bacteria > Bacteroidota > Bacteroidia > Chitinophagales > Chitinophagaceae > Chitinophaga. The sequence continues at coordinate 984,287 of NZ_QGTG01000002.1, read as the reverse complement.
GTCTATATGTTCATAACCTGCTCCCAGAATCTCCGGAGAGAAATATCCTATGATGCCGGTAATGATGGCCGCTATAACAGACCACCACAATTTGTCGAATGGAAATTTATTGAACAGGTTGCCCATTCCGGTCATTATCCTTTTCGCAAGAATAGCTACCAATCCTACTAATGATCCTGTGGCGGTATAACCCAGCAACGCCGGTACTCCGGACATCGGTACTTCGGGCATCATAAACACGGGATCACTGCCTCTTAACAAGTAATGTAACAGCATCCCGGTCCCTCCGCCCAACATCACTGCTGTTATGCCTATCCAGGTCAGTTCAATCCATAGTAGCTCTATGATCAAGGCTATCGCAGCCAGAGGACTTCCGAAAAGGAAAGCGATACCTCCGGCTATGGCAGCTGCAGCAATGATCTGCTTCTCCCTGGCTCCGCCTTTTTTCAATTGGGAAGCGATTACTGCGGGCAGGTCGGCAATAGCACCTTCAAATCCCAGGGGAATGCCTATGTTAATGAAAACGATACTACGGATAGGTCTGAGTATGAGCGCGAGTTTCTCACTGCTATAACGCAGGAAAACAGCAATGATCAGGGTGATGATAATGGGTATAAACAGGGTCATGAGGTCATGTTCGTCGTGGTCTTTCGACATACCTGGCAACCCGCTATAGGTATTAAGAGCATCCATCACAGCCATGAGCCCTGCCGTCAACATAGCGGTCGCTGCAGCTGCTATTACAGACAGGCAGAGCACAAAGGGAATTGTTCTTCCGGTTAAAGTATTCACAGGAAGGGACCTTTCCGTATTTACAGGGGTAGATACCGGAATGCCTCCTCTGATAAATAACTGGAAAATGCTTTTCATAGCTGCTTCAATTTAAACGCTCAATTTACATATTCCGGGCTAGGAATAAACACCATATAATTATCGTACAACTTTGTTAACTGGAAGTTAATGTAATACGCTGCTATGATGATACTTTAAACAAACAATTAATTTATTATTTAGTGATATAAAAAAGTTTAGTGTTATTCTCTTCGCATTTGCTTATCCGTTTTAGCTCTGGTCAATAAGATGTTAAATATTTTTAGCTGTTTTTCCCGGTCCCTACTTTTGTAACTACCTGATCCATTATTTGATTCTATATTCTATGACCTTAAACTGAAACATACTACTATGGACGTTGCTATCTTTGACACCTACGTGAAGCGTCGTGAAGGCGGTTATATGCACTTCGATATTATCGTATCTGCCGATACCAATTATGAGAATGTACTCACTTTCGGAAACGCATATCTCAAGTCTAAATCTATCGAAAAACAATCTGTTTCTTCCAGGGACTGCCGGTTTGCTCATGTGCAGGAAGTGATTCCCACCTGGGAACAAAACATCCGGCAACAAGGCTACCACATTTATGAAATGGAAGGTTGCAGGTAACAAATATTTTCCTAAACCGTATCCAAGTAAGATCAAAAAAGGAGGTCTGGCGTAAAACCGGACCTCCTTATCAATTATATCTTACCTGAGAAGTTATATGTTATGCCTCACGGCTATTTCTCCAATGCCGGAAAACCATGATACCAATGATCACCAGCGGCGTAGCTGCCAGCATCAGTATACCATTGTTCAGTCCCTTGGCAGGACCTTCTCCCAGCTGTTGAGCTGTTTTGGTACAGAGTGAGCATTGAGCCATTGCCCGTACGCCGAAGCATAATATGATGACTAATAACTGAACTATCTTTTTCATACACCAAATTTAAGCATTCCTCTTATTCCTATCGTTACCAACTATCAATAGAAGGGTGATATCATCACATACACAATTACACCCGTTACCGCCACATAGAACCATATCGGCCAGGTCCAACGTGCTATTTTCTTATGCTTTTCGAAATTGGACTGGAAGCCGCGCAGCAGTGTAAACAACACTAAAGGCACTATAATGATTGCCAGCAGGATGTGTGTCAGCAAAATAAAATAGTAGATATATGCACTACCGCCCACCATCGCTTTTTCAGCAGCATCTACAACCTGATCATGGTTAATGTCGCCATACTTTGTACTCTCCGTAAAGAAGTGATATGTCACATAAGAGAGCAGGAACAATCCCGACAACGCAACGGCTATCAGGTTCGTGGTTTTATGTGCTTTGATATGTCCTCTGCGGATAAAGAATAAACTGGCCAGCAGCAGCACTGCGGTAGTTGAATTCAATATCGCGTGGAAGAGGGGAAGTATCTGTACATTGAAACCCGCCTGCATGTTCGGGCGTGGCAGGTAAAATAAGACTGCCACCAGCACCGGTATCACTATTGAAACAATAGCAATAGGAAGGTTAAGATTTTTACTCTTGATATCCATAGCTGTATTTAGGGCGTTGTGGTACCCTGTTTAACTATTCTGTTGTTGAAAAAAGCCGTTTCAATAATCCTGGTCTGTGCTTGTCTTTTTCCAGGTGCAGTACTGCAATATCGTTTGCACATCTGCGCACTGCATTAGAGTCCAGGCCATCGTAATATCCGCGGATGTGATGATCTTTATCCAGTAACACCAGTTTCTCCGTATGAATGAAGTCATCTGGTCCACCATCTCCCTGTGTCACACTTACATACACCTCGTTCCTTGCCCAGTCGTAGATCTCTTTTTTATCGCCTGTAACCAACCACCAGTTGTCAGGGTTGATGCCTTTCTTCACACCATACATTCGCAGCTGTTCAGAAGAGTCCCTTTCAGGATCTACTGTTATTGAAACCAGCTGTAGTAAAGTGTCGTTTTTAACGTAAGCCTGCTGCACTTTTTCGAGATTAGCCATCATCTTCGGACAGATGCTGGGGCAGGAGGTGAAGAAGAAATTCACGAGTATGACTTTGTTAGGTAAATCTTTCAGACTTACCTGCTTGCCCATCTGATTGGTGAGTGCAAAGTCTTTGACCACATGGAAAGTGGTATCGTAAGTGATAGTACCGTTCTTATCTATAGTATCTACCTTTTCAGGGATATAATAACGGGGGATGGGTACAACATCCCTACCATAATGATCTACTATCAGGTAACCCGTTAGTGGCACTAATACTGCCAGCATCATCCCTATGAGTCCTCTTCTGGTAATGGCCTGTAGTTTTAAATTGTCAGATAAAAATTACGCTTTACAAATACTGCCAAACGTTGGGGCAGCACCTGTAAAGCGTAACATATAATGTAGGTTATTTTTAGTGATGTGCCGGCGCCTTAGTAGCGTGCTCTGTCGGTGCGGGTGTACCTGGAGACAGGTTCTTACGCATGTTCTTCCATGAATCACCATCTGCCAGGAAGGCAATGATGAACCATACGAACAGCAGCAAAGGCATCAGAATGGTCATAATCAGATTTCTGATCTCATGACGTAAGTGCATGAATTCAGCAACGATAAAGAATGCCTTTACAATTGTCAGCGTAACGAAGATACCGTTCAGCGCCCATCTTGCCATAAAGTCGTATTCCAGGTAAAGGAATGCCAGACCTACTTCAAAAACGGTGATCGCTAATAATATCCAGAACGTTTTCCAGATGGATTTGGTGGAAGAATCGTGTGCATGCTCTTCGTGCGCTGCTCCTGTATGTGTATGTTCCATTAGTTTTTTCTTTTTTAAAATTCCAGATTACAAATACTTACCAGTCTCCGATCACAGCAGATAGAAACAAGTGAATACGAATACCCATACCAGGTCTACAAAGTGCCAGTATAAACCAACCTTTTCAACCATTTCATAGTGGCCTCTTTCTTCATAGGTACCTTTCAGCACGTTAGCCAGAATGATAATGTTCAGCACAACACCGGAAGTTACGTGTAAACCGTGGAAACCAGTGATAGTAAAGAAGAAGTTGGTAAAGTTCGTAGAAGCAATAGTTCCGTCAACATTCGTGAAAGGATTGCGTCCCCACCATGCGCCGGAATGATACAAGTGCGTCCATTCCCATGCCTGACAGGACAGGAAGGCGATACCACCGATGATAGTCCAGACCATCCATTTTGCAACGGCCTTACGGTCTCTCATGTGGCCAGCGTGTACAGCCAATACCATTGTCACGGAACTCATGATCAGGATGAAGGTCATCAAGCTCACAAATACCAGTGGCAGATCGGCATGTCCCATACCAGGGAATGCATGGAACACCTCATTGGGATCAGGCCAGGAAGTGCTCATGAAGCGGATCGTACCATATGATATCAGCAATGCTCCAAAAGTAAAGGCATCTGACATCAGGAAGTACCACATCATCAACTTTCCGTAGCTAACATTAAAAGGAGAATGTCCCCCGGACCACCATTTTTTCTTCGCTGTAACTGCTGTATCCATTGTTTGTTTTGTAATTAATTTTTAGAAAGTTTATCTGGCAATACTCAGAAATATCAACAGGTAAATCCATAACGCGTCCACAAAATGCCAATATGTGGCGGCCACTTCTATCGGAACGGCACTGTAAGTACGTACCCTTGTGCGGAAGGCTCTGCCAAACATGATCAGCAGCGCTACAACTCCACCTAATACGTGCAATAAGTGTACGCTCACTATTACGTAAATGAAAGATACGGATGCCGGCCCGTTTAACGGAAGCCCCATATCGTTCATCTGTTTGAAACCTATCCACTGACACACTGCAAAAGCCACTCCCAGAATTGCGGTCAGCGTGATCAGCTGTTTATACCGCTGCATATTCCTGTTACGGAACTGCTTTACCGCCATCTGTATGGTTGCACTGCTGGTCAGAATGATTGCAGTGGAGATCCAGAAGATAACCGGCAACTGAAAGGTGAACCAGTTTGCCTGCGCACGCTTTACTACATATGCACTTGTAAACCCGATGAACATCATGGTAATGCTACCCATAGCAATCCATAGGGAATATTTATGCGGATGTATTTTCTTTCGTTGTAAGCTCATTGCGTCCATCACTCCTTGTTTCAAAAATTGATTATCCGATCTTATCGAACAGTAATGCAAACTGCATGATCATCAGATAAATGTATGAACCAAACATCAGCTTTCTGGCGGCAGGTACATCACATTTCCTGTACAGGTTTACAGCACGGTACAGGAAGAACAATGTTACCAGCAACACTACGATCGCAGAAACCGGGCCACTGATATGCAGGTAATAAGGTAATAAACCTGCGGGTATCAATAACAGTGTGTAAAGTACTGCCTGTAACGCGATCAGCTTGTTAGGTTCTCCTCCGGCGGGTAACAGTTTGAAACCAGCCCTTGCGTAGTCCTTGTGCCCAATCCAGGCGATAGCCCAGAAGTGCGGGAACTGCCACAGGAACTGGATAGCAAATAATGCCCATCCGCCTTCACCTATCGCATCTGCTCCTCCGGCCCATCCGATGAGCAGGGGAAGTGCACCTGGCACAGCACCCACCAGCACCGCCAGTGAGTTCCATTTTTTCCAGGGTGTATATACGAAACCGTATAACACCAGGGATAACAGGCTCAATCCTGCACAAAGCAGATTGAAACCGAGCGCCAGGATCACCAGTCCGGATACGCCTGTTACAATCGCCAGTATAATGGCTTCTGTTTCAGACATCCGGCCGGAAGGTAAAGGGCGTACGGCTGTACGCGCCATCAGCTTATCCGTTTCTCTTTCCAGTAATTGATTAATCGTGTTGGCCGAGCCAGACACCAGTAATCCACCAGCAAATAATGTAAGAACTTTTATGAGATTGAACCCAACTCCCGGCACCAGCAGATATCCCACTACACTTGAAAACACAACCATGATGGTGAGATTAAACTTCATTAACTGAGAATAATCCCTGACCTTACTGGCTACTGCATACGATGTCGACAATTTTATCGAGTTTTCTCTTATCATTTTTTCAGCCCATGTCTACAGGCATTTGCCTGTAGCTTGCCCAAAAATTCAACTTATTAATGACCTTCTTTCTCTTCTTCTGGTGACAATGGTACAGTCTGCGGTATGAAATCCTTACCGTTTTTGCTGTAGTCATATGGCCAACGATATACTTCAGGAATTTCACCGATCCAGTTACCGTGACCAGGATTGATTGGAGTAGTCCATTCCAGTGTAGTAGAGCTCCATGGGTTAGTAGTAGTTACTTTTCTACCCTTGAAGATGCTATAGAAGAAGTTGAACACGAACATCAGCTGCGCTGCGAATACCAAGATCACTACTACGCTGATGAAGTGGTTCAGTTCAGTAAACTGTTTGAAAGACTCCCAGCTGGAGTAGTCGTAGTACCTTCTTGGCATACCCGCCATACCTTCATAGTGCATTGGCCAGAAGATCAGGTAAGCACCGATCAGCGTGATCCAGAAGTGAATGTAAGCAATGGTATTGTTCAGATAACGACCAAACATTTTCGGGAACCAGTGGTATACACCGGCGAACGTACCGAAGAATGCAGACACACCCATTACAATGTGGAAGTGCGCAATTACGAAGTATGTATCGTGCAGGTGAATATCGATAGAGGAGTTACCCAGCCAGATACCTGTCAGACCACCAGAGATGAATGTGCTCACGAAACCGATAGAGAACAGCATACCAGGCGTAAAGCGCAGGTTACCTTTCCATATAGTAGTGAGCCAGTTGAACACCTTGATGGCAGATGGTACCGCGATCAGCAATGTTAACAGTACGAAGAATGCACCCAGGAACGGATTCAGACCTGTAACGAACATGTGGTGCGCCCATACGAGGAACGCCAGGATAACGATCGCGAACATAGAACCCACCATCGCGAGGTAACCGAAGATCGGTTTGCGGGAGTTAACCGCCAGGATCTCAGATACCATACCCATCGCAGGCAGGATAATGATATATACCTCAGGGTGACCGAGGAACCAGAACAAGTGTTGGTACAGGATAGCGCTACCACCTTCATTAGGCAGTGCTTTACCGGCAACGAACAGTTCGCTCAGGTAGAAGCTGGTACCTGCATGACGATCAAACAGCAGCAGGATAAAACCAGATAATAATACAGGGAAGGAAAGTACACCCAGTACGGCTGTGAAGAAGAAGCTCCAGATAGTCAGTGGCATCTTCGTCATGGTCATACCTTTCGTACGCATATTCAGGATAGTGGAAATGTAGTTCAGACCACCCAGCAGCTGCGAAACAACGAACAGTGCCATACTGATCAACCATAAGTCCATACCTATTTTAGAACCGATTGAAGCATCTCCCAGTGCACTCAGTGGAGGATAAGCCGTCCAACCACCGGAAGCAGGACCTGTCTGTACGAACAGGGAAGACATCATCACTACGCTGGCCAGGAAGAAGGCCCAGTAGCTCATACAGTTCATAAGAGGAGAAGCCATATCGCGTGCACCTACCTGCAGAGGGATCAGCAGGTTAGAGAAAGTACCGCTCAAACCGGCTGTTAATACGAAGAATACCAATATGGTACCATGCATGGTTACCAATGCATAGTAGGCCTCAGGAGTGATACGTCCACCTTTAGCCCAATGGCCCAGGATGCTTTCCAGCCATGGGAAAGTAGCATCCGGGAAACCCAGTTGCAAACGGAACAGTACAGAGAAGAAAGCACCTATGATAGCCCAGATGATACCGGTAATCAGAAACTGCTTGGCAATGGTTTTATGGTCCAGGCTAAAAACATACTTCGAAATGAAGTTGCCTTCATGATGGTGATCATGACCGTCGTGATCGTGATCGTGCGCATGTGCGCCATGAATTACCTCCTGACTGTGCAATGTTGCTTCGTTACTCATAATCGGTTCTATTTATATAAAACTGTCATCGGGGAGTACCGCTACCAGTTTATCTTATAATTTAAAAATACCTGCGTCTATTAATAATTATCTCTTCTGCTAAACAAATTTAGTGTTTAGCGTCATTAACCGCCACTACTTTTTCCTGGTGTGCAGTATCTGCCGCCGGAGCTTCTGCTGTCGGAGTAGCAGGTGCTGCTGCCGGAGCAGGGTGAGCTACTGCATACTGAGCCACTTGTTTAGCTGCCCATGCATCATATTCAGCCTGTGTCTCTACCACAATATTTGCCTTCATGGAGTAGTGACCTGAACCACACATCTGATCACAGGAAATTTCGTAAACGAAATCCGGATTATCTGTTTTCTTCTTCATATCCGCAGTGGTGATGGTAGGAGTAAACCACAGTGTAGTAGGAATACCTGGAACAGCATCCATCTTCATACGGAAGTGAGACAAACCAACGTCATGTATTACATCGCGGGAGCCGATAATCAGTTTTACAGGTTTGTTAACCACCAGGTGCATTTCTGTAGCCATGTAGTCATCCTTGTTCAGCTGATCTTCCCAATCCTGACCTACAGGATTGTTAGCATCGTTGATATTTTTAAAGAACTTACGGCCCAACTGACCATCTTTACCTGGGTAACGGATCAACCAGTTGAACTGCTTACCGGTGATCTCAACAACCATCGCATCTTTTGGAGCTTCGGAAGTGATACGGAACCAGTGTCTTAAACCGAAGGCCACCAGGATAGTGAGCGCTATGGCCGGAATAACCGTCCATATTAACTCCAGCTTATTGTTATGAGGGAAGTAAAAGGCCTGACGTCCTTCTTTCTCCTGATATTTAAACGCGAACCAGAAAAGTAAGATCTGTGTGATCACGAACACGATACCGGTAATGATCAGGGTAGTCATGATCATACTATCGATCCCTTTACCCTGTACAGAGGCGGCCTCCATAACAATCTTACCCTTCAGGATGTCGTTACAGTAATACACACCTATCAGGCCCAGTATAAGGAAGATGATCAACAGGAAACCATTCACACGGTTAGTCTGCTGACGCGCCTTCTTTTCTCCCTTCAATATGGACACATACTCGCTGGCCTTCGCAATCTGGAAGATGACTACGAATATGAGCACAACAACTAAGACTGCTAAATATCCTGACATTGCTATTTGAAATAATTAAGTTATCTAATGCTTTTCGTTATTACCTATCACTACCGGTTATTACACCGGGTCTCCATTACATGCTCGATGATCAGGTATGGTGTACAATACTTTCTTTGAGATAAGGATGATTCTTCGGAACCAGCGGAGCCTTTGCCAGGTTGTTGGTTACCAGGAATATGATCACACCTACGAAACCAAGACCCAGACCTGCTTCGTACCACGGGAACACCAGGTGTCCGTAAGTACCAGGACCTACCATCTGCCAGAAATCCAGCCAGTGACCAAAGATGATCAGGATAGAGATGAATACCATGGAAGAGTAGTTACGTTTGGTATCGCGTTTCATCAGATACAGTAAAGGAGTGATGAAGTTGATCAGCAGATTCAGGAAGAAGATCGGTCTCCATTCGCCCCAAACACGCGGCTGGAAGTAAGCTGTTTCTTCAGGCATGTTAGCATACCAGATCAGCATATACTGAGAGAACCACAGGTATGTCCAGAAAATACTGAAAGCGAAAGCAAATTTACCCAGGTCATGCAGGTGCTCTTCATTTACCATTGGGAGGTAACCATTACGTTTCAGGTGAACCAGGAACAGAATGATCAGAGAGATACCAGATACCCAGGTGCTTGCGAAGGTATACCAGCTATACATGGTAGAATACCAGTGAGAATCGATACTCATCAGCCACAACCATGGGGTGGTAGAACCAACGCTCAATGTGTAGATCACGATAAAAGCACCGCACCATACTGTATTTCTCCAGATGATACGACGACCTGTTGCTGCGCTCAGATCCCATCCATCTTCTTCGATGGACATGTTACGCAGTTTTATTGTAAAGAATATCCAGAGGCCAATTGTTACCAATGTGAAACCTGTGAACATTCCTTTATTTAAGAAGGCTGATTTCCAGCTTAATACTTTGTCTTCATGTACATGATGTGCATTTAACCAGTGGTAGATATGATCGTTTCCACCGAACACGATGATCATGAGTATGAGGAACAGGATGCCACCTAATACAGGCACTGCCATTGAAATAGCTTCCGGTACACGACGGAAACCGATCTGCCATCCGCCATGCGCCAGGGTAGTTGCACCGATAAAGAAGGTACTGGCTAAAGCTATCAGTAAAAAGAATGAACTGTTCTGGAGAAGCCCGGCCCAGAGACGTGCGGAGCCATGCTCACCATGAAATGCAAAAATTCCGATCAACAAAGTCAGCAAGCCAATGCCCATTAACACGAAGCTGGTCTTTTTTAATCTTGCCGGTACTACAAATTGGTCCTTCATTACTGTATATTAAAATACTTGATTGAATGCTAGTTTATCTTAATGTTTCGCTGTTGAATCCTGTGCCGCTGGCGCTGTTGCTGCTGGTGCAACAGAAGCAGCCGTGGTTGAATCACTAGCCAGGACAGTGGATGCATTAGCGCCACCGTTCTGTATGCTACGCACATACGCAGCTATTTTCCAACGCTGCTCTCTATCCAGCTGGCTGGCGTAACTACCCATAGCATTGAAACCGTAGGTCATTACGTGGAACAGACGTCCTTCTGTATAGCTGGCCTTCGCACCGCTCACCAGGTTAGCAGGAGCTGCAACGTAAGGTCCTTTACCGTCATTGTACAGAGGGCCGTTACCGTCCGCTTTAGTACCATGACAGATACCACAATAAATATTAAATAAACGTTTTCCTTCCTCCAGATCCGCTTTATTGAGAATCAGTGGATTTTTTACTGCATTAGCCAGTGCGGTATCTGCCGCTTTCAGATGGTAAGGCAGCAGCTCTCCTCTTTTAACGGTTCCTTCTACTGGCTTCATTGTAGAAAGACGCTCACTATAGAACTCGTAAGCACGGGATTCAACCATGTCCGGCATGTAATGAGAGCCGGGTTTCCTGTTGTTCTTTCCGCATGCCGATAACAAAGCTCCACTTACCAAAGCAGCCGCGATCAATATGTTGGAAGTCCTTTTCATCTGTATATTATAATTCAAGCTTATGTTCTGTGTGCTCCTTCCGGGAAGGGTCCCTTCTCCGGAAAGTTTTAAATTCTGAGTTTATGCGTTTACAGCTTCTACCCGTTTAGTCTCAAACAGGCGGTCGTCTTTGGCGAAACTGCCATACCACCAACCTGCTTCAGCACGTTGCTCGTTGATCTGCTGTCCGCCAACACTTGCGAGGAAGCTTTTCAGCTCTTCAGTATTGGTCTTTGACGTAACTTCTATCGCCATTACAAACAAATCGTCTGTCTGACGGGGATGGAAGATATGCTTCTTTACAAAAGGAGCCAGCTGACACAGGTAGCAGAATGTAAGCACCATACCAACTGCAGAGAACAATACCGTTAACTCGAAAGTGATAGGAATGAACGCTGGCAGCGGAAAGTGTGGCTTACCACCTATATTCATTGGCCAGTCAGAGTTAAATACCCAGCTCATGCAGGATAATGCCGTAGTAGTACCGGTGATACCGTATATGAAGCCGGCAGTATGCAGGCTGGTTTCCCGCAGACCTAATGCGTGGTCAAGACCATGCACCGGAAAAGGAGTGTACACATCGTGAATCTTGTAACCTGCAGTTCTTACTTTTTTCACTGCCGGAAACAACACCGCCTCATCACTAAAACTTGCTACAACAAAATTTTTAACCGCCATATGTTTAAAAAATTCTTAGTCTAAAAAACAAAATCCAGATCTCTTTACATGCCCGGTGTGACCCGGTGTAAGATTAGTTATGCGCATGCGCTACAGCACCGTGTGCATCATGATGATGATCATCATGGTGGTGTAAACCTGCTTCAAATTGTTCAGCAGGCTGCTGCTCATATTTCTCCATATCCTTCTTGAAGCTTTCGCCGGAAGTTTTCAGTACCGCCTTGATTTCCGCTACCGCGATAACCGGGAAGTATTTAGCGAACAGGAAGAAACAGGTAAAGAACAATCCGAAAGTACCCATGTAGAAACCAACTTCTGGCCAGGATGGACGATAGTAAGCCCAGCTGGATGGGAGATAGTCACGATACAGGGAAGTACAGATGATCACGAAACGTTCGAACCACATACCGATGTTTACAATGATAGACATCACGAATGTTACGGCTACGTTCCTTCTCATTTTTCTGAACCAGAACACCTGTGGAGTGATTACGTTACAGGTCATCATGATCCAGTAAGACCAACCCAGCGGACCAGCTGCACGGTATTTATAGAATGTAGCAAATTCATAAGGAACTGCTGCATACCATGCCATGAACAACTCAGTCAGATAAGCACAACCTACAACGGAACCTGTCAGTACAATTACCTTGTTCATAGCCTCCATGTGGCCCAGGGTAATGTATTCTTCCAGTTTTAATATTTTACGTACGATGATCAGCAGGGTCTGTACCATTGCGAATCCGGAGAAGATCGCACCCGCCACGAAGTAAGGAGGGAAGATGGTAGTATGCCAACCAGGAATTACAGAGGTAGCGAAGTCAAAAGATACGATGGTGTGTACCGAGAGTACCAGTGGTGTAGATAAACCTGCCAGTACCAGCGACAGTGCTTCGTGACGTTGCCAGTGTTTGGTAGAACCAGTCCAGCCGAAAGAAGCGATACCATATAATAACTTACGCAGTTTGGTTTTAGCCCTGTCACGTACTGTTGCGAAGTCAGGGATCAGACCGGAATACCAGAACAGGAGAGATACTGTGAAGTAAGTAGAGATCGCGAACACGTCCCATAACAACGGAGAGTTGAAGTTCACCCACAGTGGTCCACGGGTGTTAGGATAAGGCAATACGAAGAAGGCCATCCATACACGACCCATGTGGAAGATCGGGAACTGACCGGCGCACATTACCGCAAAGATGGTCATCGCTTCAGCCGCACGGTTCACACCTGTACGCCAACCCTGGCGGAACAGCATGAGGATGGCGGAGATCAGCGTACCGGCGTGACCGATACCTACCCACCATACGAAGTTAGTGATGTCCCAACCCCAACCGATGGTCTTATTCAGGTTCCACACACCTGTACCATAATAAACTTCCCAGGTTACGGAGAAGATACCGAATGCAAGTAACACCAAGGATATTGCAAAGCCCACATACCACAATTTACCAGGCTTGGCTTCAATCGGGCTGATGATATCTTCTGTTACCTGGTGGTAATCTTTCACCCCATCAACTAATGGTTCTCTTAGTGTGGATTCGTACTTTAAATGCATAATTCTTTAAGCTTTTACCCCTAACCTGCACCTGGATGCAGAATAAGGAGCTTTAATTGTTCTAAACTTAAATTATCTCCTGTTAATCTTTCAATCTAATCAGCTCAACCCTTGCTTACGCTTCGTGTTTTGCTGCTGCTTCATGATGAGCTTCTTCGTGCTCTTTTACCTTTGGCTCAGCAGCTTTGTTTCTGATCTTAGCCAGGTAATTCACAGATGGCAGTGTGTGGGTTTCTTCCAGCACGTAGTACAGCCTGTCTGTTTGTTCTTCATTACGCAGTTTTGCAATGCGGCTTTCTTTATCGTTGATGTTACCGAATACGATAGCATCAGCAGCACAAGCTACCTGACAAGCGGTCTTAGCTTCACCATCTTTCATCGGACGGCCGGCTTTCTTAGCGGTCAGTTTAGCATCCTGTAAACGCTGTACGCAGAAAGAACATTTTTCCATTACACCACGGCTACGAACCACTACATCCGGGTTCAGCACCATACGTGTCAGGCTGTCGTTCATACCTGCTACGTCATACAGGTTATTTTCGAAGCTATCCGCACCGTTCCAGTCTCTCCAGTTGAAGCGACGAACTTTATATGGACAGTTGTTTGCGCAATAACGGGTACCGATACAACGGTTATAAGCCATCTGGTTGATACCTTCAGAGCTGTGGTTGGTTGCTGCTACCGGACAAACGTTCTCACACGGAGCGTTATCACAGTGCTGACACAGCATAGGCTGGAACACTACTTCCGGATTGTTCTCGTCACCGCTGAAGTAACGGTCAATACGCAGCCAGTGCATTTCGTGCGCCTTGATCACCTGCTCTTTACCAACTACTGATACGTTGTTTTCAGCCTGACATGCAATAGTACATGCACCACAACCGAAACAGGTGTTCAGGTCAATAGACATACCCCATTTAATACCCTGGTACTGGTGTACATCAGGATACAGGGTACCATCTTTACGGAAGTCTGCACCATATTTTTCCAACTCCTTACGGTCTTCGTTCACCTCTTTAGGATTCTTGATGAACTCTTCCAGGGTTGTTTCTTTGATGATAGGACGGCCTTCGTAGCTGTTGTGTGTTTGAGTAACACCTATATGAGCCTTTTCTGAAGTACCTTCTACAGTTGCATCAGAAGAGAAATAATCGAAAGTCTGACCGTTATAGCTTACCAGCGGATAGGCATTCTTACCTACACCTGCAGCAGCTTTACCGGCGTTGTTGTTACGTCCGTAACCAACTGCGATCGCAATTACTTCAGGATGGATACCAGGCAGGATCAGCAGTGGCAGAGATATTTCCTTACCATTTGCTTTGATCTTCAGTACAGTCCTGTCGCTATTGATTTCGTAATCGTCACCCAGCTCAGTGTGGAACGTTTTAGCCAGGGTGTTGGAAATAACTGCGTAGTTATCCCAGGTAGCACGGGTGATAGGGTCCGGCATTTCCTGCAACCATGGGTTGTTGGATTCTTTACCATTACCGATAGATACTTTTTCATACAGTACCAGTTCCAGCTTACCGCCTTTCTTAGCACTGTTGATCTTGGAAGCTGCTCCGGCAACGTCACCTGCAAAGGTAGCACCAGCTAAAGCAGGAGCGGATGCAGGTTCGATAATACCATCCTGTAACGTTTTGTCCCACGCTTCCTGGCTACCCAGTTTCGCGATCCATTCGTTCTTCAGGAAATCTTCCCAGCTAGTTGCGTTTCCGCTCCATGCCAGCAGGGTTGATTCAAACGCACGTGTTTTGAACAGCGGCGCAATGGTAGGTTGTATGAAACTGAAATATCCGGTACGGCCTTCAGCATCTCCCCAGCTTTCCAGGAAGTGATGAGCAGGCGCCGCATATTTGAACAGTTCGGAAGTTTCGTCTTTACGATCATTGAAAGTAACGGTCAGTTTTGCCTGCTTAACGCCGGAAATGAATTTCGCAGCATCATAATAATCATAAGCAGGGTTCACACCGTATACGAATAAACCGCCGATGCTACCAGCGTTCAGGTCAGTTACCAGCTGCGCCATTTCGCTGTCGATACCCTGACGGTAACCTACAGTTGAAGCCCAGTCGATAGTAGTACCATTCGCGCCGATCTGGCTGTTGATGGCATTTACGATGATCTGTACGTTTACATCATTGGAACCGCTAACAACCAGTGCTTTACCCTGGCTGTCTCTCAGCGCTTTCGCAGCTTTCTCGATACCTTCCGCCAGGCGTTTGTCAGCGATAGCAGGTTTGCTTACTGCACCGCCTACTGCGCTCAGCAGGGCCAGTGCTACTGCACCGGTTTCAGAAGGTTTATGTGTATATCTTTCATCAGCGTTAGCACCGGTAACACTTACCATGCTTTCGAAGTGGAAATGTTTGCTCATTTCCGGCTTCTTAGCATCGATCTTACGGTTAGCACCATATCCTTTAGAGTATTCTACAGGGTTCAGCCAGGTACCCAGGAAATCTGCACCAAGACTCACAATGGTCTTTGCATTTTCGAAGTGGTAAACAGGCAGTGCTCTTTTTCCGTAAGAAGCTTCGTTAGCGAGCAGCATACCAGAGTAGGATACTGCGTCGTATGTTACGTGACGGAAGCCAGGATATTTTGCCTGGAAACCGGCAATTACTTTCTTAGTAGAGGGGCTGATAATAGAAGAAGTCAGTAATACGATAGGAGCTCTGCCCAGGCCAGCCAGAGCGGCTGCTACCTGTTTGTCCAGTTCTCCCCAGGTTGTTTCCGCACCGTTGATAGTCGGGAAACGAAGACGTGCTGAATCGTACAGGCCTAATACAGCACCTTGTACTCTTGCAGTGGACGCGCTACCCGTGATGGAAGACATTTCGTTACCATCTATTTTGATAGGACGGCCTTCACGTGTTTTTACAACAACAGGCAGATATTCTCCGTCTACTGCGTAAGTGGAAGCGTAATAGTTAGGAACGCCGGGGGTGATCTCTTCCGGCTTATTTACATAAGGTATTGCTTTCTTAACAGGCGTTTCGCAACTAGCCGCGATCGTAGCAGCAGCAGTTGTGAAACCCAGGTATTTCAGGAAGTCCCTGCGCGGGGTAGTAGCATTCAACAGGCTTTCACTCTCCTCAAAAGGCAAATCCTCTCTAAATTCGTTATTCACAATCTCCTGATGTTCCTTGGTATTGTGCAACTCCTCCAAGCCTTTCCAATACTTTTTTTGCTCCATGTTATTTATACTAACGAGTTACGGATTATGTTTAAGACTTATGAAGTCTGGCGTTTGAAGTATGGCATTCCGGCATAACGATTTGACCTTCGCTAACAACCCAGCTTCCTTCACCCGATTTGCTTCATCTAGTTATTAATAGTGACATTTCTGACATTCAGTACCACCTACCATTTCAACGGTAACGCTGTCTATCTTTCCTTCTTTTACCTGCTGGTGGAACTGTTCAAAAATGCTGTAGTATTTATTATCTGCGAACTGCACTTTGGTTGTACGGTGACAGTTAACGCACCATCCCATTGACAATTCTGCGAACTGATGAACCTCATCCATTTCAGTAATTGCACCGTGACAAGTCTGACACTGTTGTTTACCAGCTACTACGTGTTGAGAGTGGTTGAAATAAACGTGGTCAGGCAGGTTGTGGATCTTTGTCCACTCGATCGGCTTACCAGGTTTGGTATATGTCTTGGTCTCTTTATCGAAACCTACCGCATCAAATAATTTCTGGATCTCAGCGCTGCCATTTACTTTCTTACCTTCTGCAGTGAACAGTTCAGGACCATTGTAATCAGTGATGGTCTTGTGACAGTTCATACAGATATTCTCAGAAGGGATCATAGCATGCTTGCTCTTCTCAGCACCGGCGTGGCAATACAGACAGCTGATCTGGTTGATACCGGCGTGTACTTTATGTGAGTAGAAGATCGGTTGTTCAGGCATGTAGTCTTTCTGACGGCCCAGGCCTATCGCACCGTTGATGGTGAAGTAACCACCTACAACGAACAGGATCAGGATAGTCAGAGCGATGTAAGCTTTGTTCTTGTAGAAAGGAACAGGCTCAGAAACCGCCAGGCCATCTTTATCAGCAGCCAGTTTGTTCAGGTTACTGTTGATCTGCATCAGGATCAGCGCAACGATCGCCAGGATCAGGGTAATGATACCGAACAGCAGGCTGTTGTTACCACTGTCTTCACCACCTTTAGTGGCAGTAGGACCATCAGTCTTAGCAGTTACATCAACCTTGCTCTCTGCATCAATGTAAGCCAGGATATCATCGATATCGGCATCAGAGAAAGAAGGGAAACCAGGCATAGCCTGCTTGCCATATTCGTTGAACAAGGCAACAGCATACGGATCACCTGCAGCGATTACGGAGCCGGAATTATGAATCCATTGGTGCAATAATTTCTTATCGGACCAACGTTCCTCGACACCCTTCAGTGCAGGACCAGTAACTTTCTTGTGAACATTATGGCAGCTGGCGCAATTCTGCTGAAACAATGCTTTACCCTTGGCAGGATCTGCAGCCCTTACGGATAAGGACGCGATCAATGCAACGCATAGGACAAGAACACTCACAAAATGCTTGCGCATAAGAATGGAAACACGACGATACACAGCCTATTTAGTTTAGATTTGACCTTAAGTTTCTTTAAAAGTGCTCACAAAAATAAGACACAATGTTGACAATTTATCAACAATTATAAAAAATTCTTACTTGCTTCACTAATTCCTTTTCCCTATATAGAACGCGGTAAAGCGGGTAATCATCAATGCGTTTTGCATGAAAAAAAACATGATAAAAGTCATATTTCAGCACAACCTTATTCCGGATTCAACGATTTGATTGTATATATTATAGCGTGCTCTTTTGAATGGTATTATTTTTGTTCCGGCTGTTGTTTTTTTAACTCCCCTCTGGCTTACAGGTTTCCATAAATAACCCCCCGGCGCCTGGAATGTTCAAATACGCTTATAAATAAGACCAATTAGTTACTTTTGCGCCGTCTTTAATAAACTGTTATTTTGAAAAATATAGCCATCTTCGCCTCGGGAGCAGGTAGTAACGCACAAAAAATAATTGATCACTTCCGCCACTCCACCCTTGCCAGGGTATCCATGATACTATGCAATAAACCGGAAGCCGGTGTGCTGAAGATAGCCGAAAAAGAAGGCATCCCTTCCGTGCTGATAGAAAAAGAACTCTTCTTCCGTACAGACCATTATATAAAGGTGTTACAACAGGCAGAGACAGATCTCATTGTTCTTGCCGGTTTCCTTTGGAAAGTACCTGCTAACCTGGTACAGGCATTCCCCGACCGCATTATTAATATACATCCTGCCCTGTTACCTAAATATGGCGGCAAAGGTATGTATGGCAGCTTCGTACACGAAGCAGTGATCCTCGCCAAAGAAACAGAAAGCGGCATTACCATCCACTTCGTCAACGAAAAATATGACGATGGCGCGACCATCCTCCAGGAACGTTGTACCATCACTCCCGACGATACGCCCGAGACGCTCGCAGCTAAAATTCATCTGCTTGAACATCAGTGGTATCCGGTAATTGTGGAACGATTATTGACCTCTTAATAACGGCTTTCAGCTCAGCTGTAGGCTTCCCCTTATGAACCTGCAACCTCCGGCTGACTGCTGCCGTCAAATGCAGACAACTATATGAAACGACCACTGCTTGTTATTTGCCTGTTGTGCTTTAGTGTAATAACTGTCTTCGCACAGGAGCAAACTCCCTTTCGCAGATCTACCTATATCAAGGTAAATCCCGCCCGCCTGATCAATGAACTGGAAGTCACCATAGAACAGGAACTCTCCGAAAAAGTAAGCATTGAACTGGGCATAAGTGGCATCTATACCGACTATCCCGATTATATCCTGGCAAAGAAAATAGACATCGGTCAAAAAAAGCCCGATATCAGTACCGAACAGTTTGTAGACGGCAGAGGCCTCGGGTTCAGCGCCAGTTTACGCTGGTACCTCGTTTCCCAACATGAGGGCATGTTCCGCGCCCAGGGTACCTACTTTCAACCCGTATTATTATATAAGAAGGTATTCTACCCCAACGATGAGGTGACTATCAATAACGGCGCCTACCAGAATACAGGCGATAAAGACGTTTATGCCCTCCAATTCCTCCTCGGCCGCCAGATCAGGAAGGATAAGTTCATCCTGGACCCTTACGTAGGACTGGGCGTCCGCATGAAAGTATATGACTATAATAACTTCAGCAACAACAATGGAGTAGCCGACTCCAACGACGGAAGACTGATCAGCGTGTTCCCAAGCCTTCATATCGGTATTAAAATCGGACTTAAAATGTAAAAAAACAAGTGCCGCACCTTGACGGCACAGCACATTGTTTACCCTTATCTATGATGCGTAAAACCTTATCAGTATGGGTTTGCCGGCATAGAGAGACCGGCTGCAAAACAAAGATACAATTTTTATGCAACAAAGTTGCATAAGTATATTTAGCTAATTGTGTACTACCTTTGTAGCGTAAAACGATTGGCATTATGTCTAAAAAGAATGTGTTCTATATAATATTCTTCGCATTACTGAGCATCGCCTTTCTGGGGTACTCCGGTTACGTGATCAAAGCAGAGAAAGGAAGCTTCTTCGGAAAAGAGAAATTACCGGTACTAGGCACCAACGGTCATATCGTTGGCGGCTTCTCCTTCACTAACCAGGAAGGAAAAACCATTACCAGTAAAGACGTTGAAGGGAAAGTATATGTAGCGGAATACTTTTTCACTACCTGTACAGGCATCTGTCCGAAGATGAATGCCAACATGGTCAAAGTATATGCTGCTTATAAAGATGAACCCCGTTTCCGTATCCTGTCACATACCGTGGACCCTGAAACCGACAGCATCCCGGTACTGAAGCAATATGCCGAAGAGCATGGCGCCGATCCACGGAACTGGTGGTTCCTGACCGGCAGCAAAAAAGAATTGTATAAATTAGCCAGAGCAGGATACCTGGTGGACGATGGCACCTATGCCGGCGACGAAGATTTCGTACACACCCAATGGTTTGCCCTGGTAGACGGTGAAGGACGTATAAGAGGACTGTATGAAGGAACAAAAAAACCTGACGTAGACAAGCTCATTACAGACATATCCCGGTTGTTAAAGGAAGAAAATTAACGCAGTATATTTTATCATGAGCAACAAGAACAAAGCAAGTATCACTGAACTGCTCCGGGCCAGTAAGCTCAGCATAACAGATACCCGTGTGAAGATATTGGAGCTGTTCATGAACAGCAACGGAGCCCTTGAGCACAGCAGCTTTGAGAAGCTGGCCGGTCAGACCTTTGACCGTGTTACTGTGTATCGCACCTTACAAACATTTCTCGATAAAGGGATCATTCACAGCATTCCAACCACAGATACATCCATCCGTTATGCACTGTGCAAATCGGATTGCTCGGAACATGATCATCACGATCACCATGTTCATTTCAAATGTGAAGAATGTGGTACCACTACCTGCCTGGAAGACACTGACGTGCCAGAGATCCACTTACCGAAAGGATATGCCATGCACAATGTGGACGTAGTGGTAAGCGGGGTGTGTAAACAGTGTAAATAATTATAAAAAAGGCGAAGGCATTGAAATGCAGCGGATCATTCTACTGCATCTCAATGCCTTCGTCTTTTTTTATGATCAGCTGATCTTATCTATCTCTTGCTGTACGAATTCCGCCAGCTCTTTTACATAAGCAGGAGAGAAATCGAACCTGATACCTGCGGTACTATACAGTTCTGGCAGAGTGCGGGTACTTCCCAGACTTAACGCATTGACATAATTGTTCAGCGCTTGCTGTTTGTTCTCCCTATACTGTTTCCACATCGCGATCGCTCCTAATTGTGCAATACCGTACTCGATGTAATAGAAAGGTACTTCGAACAGGTGGAGCTGCCGTTGCCAGCCGATAGATCTGTAAGATTCCCAACCGGTCCAGTCAACCACCCCTGTAGAGAACTCGTCCTGTATCCTGTTCCAGGCTGCAGTACGTTCTTCCACAGTATGCTGTGGGTTTTCATATACCCAATGCTGGAACTTATCGATCGTCGCGATCCATGGGAAGATGATGATAGCACGTTCCAGCTGTTGCAGCTTCGCCCTGCGCAGTTCCTCCTCATTGCTGAAAAAGATATTCCAGGAATCCATGGTGAACAGTTCCATACTCATACTGGCCACTTCCGCTATTTCCATCGGATACTCCTTAAAGGCACTGAGAGAAAGGTGATGACTCAGGAAGGAGTGGACCGCATGTCCACCTTCATGTACCATCGTGGTCAGGTCTTTCATCTGACCGGCTGCATTCATAAAGATGAATGGCACGCCTGTTTCTGCCAGCGGACAGTTATATCCTCCGGGGGCCTTACCAATACGACTGTCCAGATCGAGGCGCCCCATTTTCTGCATCACACGCAGACAATTGCCGAAGAATGGTCCCAGTTCGTCAAAGCACTCGATGGCCTTGTTCACCAGTTCCTCACCTGTCTTGAAGGGTTCCAGCGGCTTGATGCCTGCCGGTTCCGCCTCTGTATCCCAGGGTTTCAGTACGTCCAGCCCCAGTTTCTTACGCTGTTTCTCCTGTAACTTCTTTACCAGTGGCAGGATATGCTCTTTTATAGCTGTGTGGAACTGGAAACAGTCTTCTTTCGTATAGTCAAACCGGCCCAGGTCTTCAAACTTATAGTCGCGGTAGTTTTCAAACCCGGCATTCTTAGCCACCTGGTCCCTCTTCTGTACCAGTGTAGTATAAAGCTGGTCAAACGCATCCTTATCTTCCAGGCGGCGATTAGCCATTTTGGTAAATACTTCTTCCCTTAACGCACGGTCGCTGTTTTCCAGGAACCGGGCAGCCTGCTGCAAAGTATATTCCTGGCCGTTCACAGTAATAGTCATTTTACCGGCGATAGTGCCGTATTGCTGCGACTGGACACTAAGTTCAGCCAGTATCGGCACATTTTCCTCACGGAACAGCTTTACCTGTTTCCGCACATTGCGCAGGTAAGTAGCATATAACTCCTGGTCCAGGCCTTTCAGCCATTCGCTGGCAAGCAATTTCTTATTCAGTGCATCCGCATAGGGCTGCAGTTTGGGCTGGATTTCCATGCAGAAGTAGGCAAATGCCTCTTCCAGCGACTTGTCCGTCGTATCGCAGGTCATGCGTATCTGTCGCCAACAGGCGTCTTCACTAATCACCGCCTCCAGTTCACTGATATCCTTCAGCCATTGTTCCAGGGCCGCCTCACTGTCTAACGCCCGTTGCTGCAGCTCCTCAAAATACGGCTGCAAACCCTCCCACGTAGTTACCGTGAAGTTCTCAGGTAACAGCTTACGTGGCTGTTTCTCAATATTTGCGTCTAAAGTCTTCATTCTACTAAAATAAGAAATTATGCGCCAAAGTCATGAGGCTTCCCGATCGGTCCTTCCAAAAACGAATGGGCAATAACTATAAGTCAAGGCTACGCCCAGCCACTTTTAATGTGGGAACAACACATATCAAAATAATCGGCACTGGCTGGCAAATTGAAGATATTCCGGAATATACAGGCAAAGCTTCCCGGAAAGCGGTTTTTATGTAAGTAGCAATTCCTTCACCGTTGGATTCCCCGGCAGATCTTTCACTGCCACAATGACCTTACCGCCTGCAGGCAGCGCAGTGGCTTTATAATACCAATCTACTCCATTCCGGCCTAAAACTGCACGCCCACTCTCAGTAATAACACCGTCAGCGTCTATTACCCTTACCTCCACTGCTGCTACCCGGAACTCATTTTGGGCAGTCACTACAACCTCCTCATCTTCTAACCTGATATTCTGGACTTCAGGACTGCGGTAAGCATCCTTCACCGCCATATTATAGGCATTTTGACCTGGCCCTGCCAGCGACTGGTAGTAAGCTTTTATCTGCGGATCTTCCAGCATTATGTGCGCACGCATCGAAGCGACGGTCATCTTATGCCTGGCTTCCAACTGCTTCTGCGTAGGCTTTTTCTTTGATGGACCGCGTTTCTTCGCCATAATGATCTGCCCATTCCGTTCGTAGATCGTGATTTGCTTGCCGAGGGTGCCCCGGACAAGCTGCATGAGGATATTGTCTTTAACAATGGCCATAAAAGGTCTTTTTGAGGGTTATAGCAAGTCTATTGTCTTGTTTCTCTAAGGTACGTATAAGCTTACTAAAATGTCACTAAAAGATCACTAAAAGGTCACTTCAATATCGATTTGATATATAGATGCGCTTTTAATACCCTTTTGGTACCCTTATAATAAGCATGTACAAAGCCGACAAAAAGCCTATCTGACTGTTATCAGAAGGGTTAATCTTACTTATTTAGTCTGTAAAAAAAGAGTGGATAAGCGGTAAGCGATATATGGGCATAAAAAAGCCAGACGTTGTATGTCTGTACACACAGCGTCTGGCATTATAAGTTAAGAATACTGACTATTCTTCTGCTTTCTTTTTCTTAGGAGCAGCCTTCTTCTTAGGAGCTTCTTCTCCTTCAGCGGCCGGTGCTTCTTCTTTTTTGGGTTTAGCAGCCTTTTTAGCTGGCTTTTCTGCCGGAGCTTCTTCGGTTGCTACCTCTTCAGCGCCTTCTTTAGCGGCCGCTTTTTTAGGTTTCGCAGCTTTTTTAGCTGGTTTTTCTGCTACTTCAGCTTCCGGAGCAGGTGTTGCTTCAGCGGTAAGAGCAGCGCCATCCTGACCTTCTTCGGCTGGTTCCTCGAATCTCAGGAGATCATTGTTCTTGAGGATGGCATACCATTTTACCATCTTCTTCATATCGCTTACGTAAACCCTTTCTTCGTCGAAAGTAGGGAACACGCTTTTGAAGTAAGACTTGATAGCATTATTGTCAGCCTTTGCCTCAACGGGGGCTGTTTTAGCTTCCTGGTCCTGCATGGCCTTAAATACTTCAGCCAGGTTCACATTATCTCCGGTAGTAAATACTTCAATACTTTCCAGTGGAGTAAAGTTATGGACACGGGAGCTTACAAATTTGGTGCTCTTGTCTTCCAGAGATCTTACGATAGCGCCATCCTGTTTGCTGGCAATCAATTGAAACAAACCACCCAAACCGGTTACTGCAACTATTTCTCTATACTGCATGTTCAAATTTTTAAGAAGCGCAAATATAAAAAATCGTTTCTATCCGACAAATTGGAATAAGGCTGTTGAGCTAATATTATTAATAATTGCTCTGATCAACCTTATTTTTTGACGTAATCAACTAATTTATACCTTTTCCCAATACTATAGGCAATTTCCAATGGCTGACGGCTCCATCCGTACTAAAAGCCTCCGCAAAGATGATATATATTCCTGTTACCAGCCCGCGGTTGAACTCACCCCGGCCGTCCCAGGTCATATACCCCGAGGCTGGCAGTAATGTGTTCTTTTCCAGGTATCTTACCGGCCTGCCCTCTGCATCAAAAATCGTGACATTTATTATATAACCCGGCTCCGGAAAATTATATCTGACAATGGCAAGATCTTCCAGACCATCATTATCCGGGGAAAAAATACTGGGCTGCACCGTCAGGTTACCGGGAAGTGTCATACCAGGTAGTTGCTGTGAATTGCGGCACCCCGGAGTGGCATATTTCACAGTCGTTGCTGCAGAATGCCAATTATACTTGTCCTGAGTACGCCCGTCTGCCTGCAGGCGCTCCAGGGAAACGCCCCGGGTATTGCCGGCTGTACCAACATGCATGTCATCGGAATAATGCAGTTCATCCAATATCCGGCCGCCTTCGTTCAGGAGCACGACTTTTCCCTCTCCGTTTATGAGCGCCGGCAGGTTTGCCCAATATAGGTTGCGCGACTGTGGACAGTCGTAATAGATGCACAAGGCCTGAACATCTGCAGTAAAAGCCCCATAAGCTCCCGGAAGCAGTAACAAATGCTGATCACTGAGCGGAATAAGGTCATCAAGCTCCCCGTCTTCCTTTCGTTTTGCCATATACAAACTAGATAAATCAACGGCCTTCCTGCTCCTGTTATAGATCTCAATAAACTCCGGAACACCAGAGGCAGGATCGTATAGTATTTCATTTATTACGATGTCAAAGCTGTCGGCAGTATTGACCCGGGCGAAGGCAACATCACCGTCGGCAGTTACTTCCTGGCCGGTACAATCCAGTATGCCGGATATGCTCACAGTGTAAACCGTATCCTGCAACAGTGGTGTTGTTAAACGAAGAGATATATTATTATATAACGGGGGATCGGCCGTGATACCGGTAACATGCAACGGCGGAGTAAAATCAAAATGTGCTGGTTCAATTATAGCAAGACTATCCATCATTCCTGAGAACGAGAGCAGAAGTGTGGTACTATCCATCGGATAAGCCTTCACCAACGATATCGGAGGCGGCATTGTACCAGGGCCTGCTGTGCTGTTCGGCAGACCGGGAGTGCCTCCCTGAGATGCGGCAGATGGCTTCCAGTTGCTACTTCCGGCACAGGGCCAGTTGATGTCTGTCATCTCAAGGCTCCAGCCTCCTCTTGCCTTTACAGGGTTATCATACCAGCTACGATCATATCCTATGGCATGTACAAGCAACCCTTCGTCGTTCCGCAGCGTAATGATATCACTATCGCCCGGAGCAGGGAAACTACTGATGCCTAATATTGGAATATCGGCGGGGAACAGGTCAGTACTTCCTTTATCACAAAGCACCAACAGTTGACCTGGTCCAAGCTGATGAGCGGGCAATACGACCTCCCGGCCGCTATTCCCGATCCGCCAGCCTTTCAGCTGTAAGGCATAGGGACTGTTGTTCTTCAGCTCTACAAACCTGGCAGGTAATAGTCCGGCAGAAGGCAATGCCCGTGGTAAGAATTCATGTATCAATACATCGTAACCACTGCTGCTGTAATATAGAAAGGAGATATTGACAGGCTGCATGACATTCCCGGAAAGATCTTTTACCCCACTGATGAACAAACCGCAGCTATCACCGTTAGGGAAGGCTTGCGGAAATTTTATATGAACACAGGACGGTAAATTATTATCCTGCCAGATGCTATCAGCAGTGTTACCAGGAACAGACAAGCTGAAATATTCTGTGTGAGATAGTACAGTGCTGTCGGGCGGTTCACTGAAACATAGCGTAAGTGTCCTGTTGTCATTCAACTGCCAGGATACTAATGTGGGCGATGTCGTATCTTTTATTAATGGCGATACCGATACATCATCGAAATAGTGACGTTTGAAGAACGAAGCGGTTGACTGGCGTACTACAAAGCCCATGAAATGCGAAGTATTGTACATATGATCATTGGCAGTGCCTTCGCGGACGTAGGCTGTGCCAGTGGCCTGTTCGTCTGTCCACAGTTCCCAGTCATTATCTGTCCTGGTTACTTTGATCTTCAGTTTAGTGGACGTATGATTGGTGATCTCGTCACGGCCATCTATCAGCATGACAGGCTGCGTATTGCCATCTTTCCGGTACAGGCATACTTCATCTTTCGTATTCCCTATGCGGACGAAATATCCTCTGACGCCTATCCCTTGGAGGTTTGCGCTATCGGCAGTCAGAAAGACGTCTACATAATTAAGAGACGAAGTGTTGAAATCCAGCTGCAGCCACCATTCCCATATTGCATTACGAGCGACGGAAGAAGGCGTGGCAATATGGAAACTGCTGCTTTGCTGTTGTAGATTGCTCCGCAATCGGCCTGATTGTATCTGCCAGGCAGTGTCAGTACCATTCCAGGAATCCGCCTTATTAATACTTTGATAATCAAAATGTTCGCTCACTTGTGCGAATGAGAGACAGGCCTGCAGGAGCAGGCATGCACAAACAATGGAAATACGCATGTCTAAAAAAGTAGGTTGGTTTAGCCAGAAATTTAGTGAATTTCTATGATTCTGGCGCAGACATTGAAAACCGCGCAGGTTGTGTTAAATTTGCATTTCCAAAAATTTAAAATGTAAAAACAATGAAAGTTGCCGTAGTAGGAGCTACCGGGCTGGTAGGCTCAAAAATGTTACAAGTATTGACCGAAAGAAATTTTCCGGTTACAGAACTGATTCCCGTGGCTTCTGAGAAGTCTGTTGGTAAGGAAGTAACATTTAAGGGCAAGCCATATAAGGTGGTGAATGCCGATACGGCGATTTCCATGAAGCCGGATGTAGCACTTTTCTCTGCAGGCGGAAGCACTTCACTGGAGTGGGCTCCGAAATTCGCAGCAGCAGGTATTACCGTTATCGATAACTCTTCTGCATGGAGAATGGACCCTACCAAGAAACTGGTGGTGCCTGAGGTGAATGGTAAAACACTGACACCTGAAGATAAGATCATCGCTAATCCAAACTGCTCAACTATACAGATGGTGTTAGTGCTGAACCCATTACATGAGAAGTACAAGATCAAACGTGTGGTAGTATCTACTTACCAGTCAGTGACCGGTACTGGCGTGAAAGCGGTAGATCAGCTGATGAATGAACGTAAAGGTGTTGAAGGTGAAAAAGCGTATGCACATCAGATAGACCTGAACGTTATCCCACAGATCGATGTATTCCTGGAGAATGGTTATACGAAGGAAGAGATGAAGATGGTGAAAGAAACCAACAAGATCATGGGAGATGATAGCATCCGTGTAACGGCAACTACAGTACGTATACCGGTAATAGGCGGTCACAGTGAATCTGTGAACGTGGCGTTTGATAAAGAGTTCGAACTGGCTGACGTGCGTTCAGTACTGGAAAAAACAGCTGGTGTGATTGTAGTGGACGATCCATCTAAACAGCAGTATCCGATGCCGAAAGATGCTCATGACAAGGATGAAGTGTTTGTAGGCCGTCTTCGTCGCGACGAAACACAGGAAAAAACGCTGAATATGTGGATCGTGGCAGACAACCTGCGTAAAGGGGCTGCAACGAATGCTGTTCAGATAGCGGAGTATCTGCATTCACAAAAATGGATCTAAGTGACAACATCTAACGAAAGGAATGACCTTTTATTGGATTTTTCGCGAACGAATAAACGATTTTTCTAAAATAACGAAGAGCAAGTGCCAGGCACTTGCTCTTTTAGTATCAATTTGAGGAGAATTAAGTATCACTTTGACAAAAATTACACAGAAGTAGTATTGCTTTCTGCTAGATAAAATCCAATTTTGGTATCAATAATCCTATGCCAACTTACTTATTCCAAAAAAGTCACTTTTTAAGAAAGTAAGGTGCCGAAGAACTAAAATTCACAAATCCGTAAACACCCTTAAGTCCTATGAAAACCAACGCCAATCGCGAGCTTTTACTGATGCACAAATTTACTGAAGAGTGGAGTTCTAATTTTTCTTCACAGGTGTCCCGCATCATGAACATTGTGGATCAACATGATACACTGGACGGCATTATCCCGATTATTGAGGTAGCCAACGTGTATAATCAACGTTTTGCGCACACTAAGACAGATAAAGAAAATCTGTTAAAGAACCGTAAGGCAAGACCTTTTGAATTCCTGATCCACAAAAACTAACCCGTTAAAACTTATTGTGCTGTAAGCATCTGCCGGTAATAAATATGTGTACCGGCGTATACGTATCCGGCAGATGTCCATACGGCCTTAGGTAAAAGCAGGTAACTTTCTCTTTAAAAATAACGGTGCATTGTGGCTTACCCATCTGTGATGACAGACAGTGATCTGTAATATTATTTTCACGTTCCGAAACGTTCCCTGACTATTCCGTATCGAGTGCCCTGTCCATGAACTTAACAAAGGGCTGCATCACTGCAAATATTTTCAGTATTTCCCTTACCAGTGCAGGCTGTGTGGCAGCATCATCAGAAATATGATGCCATACGGTGAAGCTTTTTAATTTAAGATATGCGATGGCAGGATTGTCTGGTTGATAGCCCTGCGGAGCGGTCTTAAGGGATTCTCCTTCTATTTTACCAAAGTAGCGGATAAATTCTTTATTGGAGATGATCTGCTGGAATTCCTCAAAGTTATAATCTATTTCCTGTCTGACCTTTTTCAGGACGTTTGCTTCCGGCATCCACAGGCCACCACCGGCGAAGCTGCTGCCTCCAGGTTCCAGGTGGAAGTAATAACCAGGACGCGGCGTTTTACGCCCGCCCGGAGCAAAAGCCGCTCCCATATTGGTCTTATAAGGCGTTTTATCTTTTGAAAAGCGAACATCCTTATAAATACGGAAGGTACAGTCCTTTACCTCCAAGCCAACAATAGCAGGATCCTGCTTATACAAGCCATCCAGTATCTGCTGAACTACGCTTTCGTAGTCAGCCTTCGCCTTCTGGTAATCCGATTTATGTTCATCAAACCAGACTTTATTATTATTCTTACTCAATAACTTTAAATACTTCAACGTGGAGGGCTGCAGCATGTAATCAGTTTTGCTCACAAAATAAAAAAATATTTTCCTTCAGAGGCAATATGAATGGCTTATGCTCTTCTCTCCCGGCCCGCAGGCAGGAAAGAAGAGCATAAGCCAGGAGCTAAGTCCTGTTTAGAAATGATATGTAGCAGCCAGTAAAAGGCTAGGTGAAGTACCCACAGCAGCCCCGGATTTCTTACTGAAGATATCGACAGAAGCTTTATCCACCCTGAATTCCGGTACAATGGTAAGGTTTCCTACTTTGTAATTTAGTGAAAGCGTACCTGCCAGCACATTACCGCCGTCGGTACCACTGAATGTTTTCAAGGCATCCGGATCATCGAAGTATTCGCCGCGCAACGTCAGTCCTAGCTTTTCAGTGAAATCAAGGTTGACATATAATGCGGATCCCCACCATTGCTTTGCGGTTTCACCAGGTTCTTTCTCACGTGTATTATTGTAAGTGCTGACAGTACCATTATATCCCAATCCCAATACGGAATTAACCTGATAAGTTGCAACGAAGTCGATCTGATGGTTTTGAATACCGGTAGTATCTTTTCCTTCCAGGTAATTCAGATACAATTTAAGGGGCGCTTTGGTAGAGGAATATCCCAATTGTGCACCGACATATTTATTATTTGTCCAGGATGCAGATTTGAAATCGGTCGGATTAAAGACACCGATCATAGCCGTCCATGCCGCACTGATCGTGATATCGGCCTTAACGCCGGTACTGAAGAAAGGACCGTTGCTGAACATATAACTCATGCTGTAGTTCCTGTTCAGATAGGCATCCAGCAGTTCGTAGCCTACATGGGTCCCGAAGCTCCCCATGCTAACCTTTAACTTGTCCAGTACCTGATAGCCAACATATAACTGTTTAATGACTACCTCTGCGGTGTTCACCTTATCGGTCGTTTCGTTGTATGAAAACTCTGCGGCCCTTTTACCAAAGCCGACATCCGCCACTATACTTCCTTTCTTAAACTCATGTTCGGCTTTAAGGGATATCATGCCCAGTTCAAAACTATTATGAGAGTTCGTGAAGCTGGTTTTATTATCAATATTGTCATTAAAATTATACCTGTAATAAACGTCTGCGGAGCCAGAAAGCTTGACCAGTGGAGATTTAGTCGTATCAGCAGCAGTCTGGGAATGGGCAATAAGCGCCTGACAGGCAGCATATGCTACCAATAAAACTTTTTTCATGCAAGGAAATTTGGTTGATAAAAATGGTGTGCGTCTGTTGTTCTTCTTGATTCGTTGCTCGCCGTTCTATAGTGGAAATACAGGTGAGAGAAAAGAATAGCTAATAACCAACCGGAGGAATACTACATGGAATACGATAGAAATTGGTTGATAAATAATCCTGGTTGATAAAATAAAATACTGTCTACGTTATTTATCTCCAGTTTGATTATTAGCTATTCTCACATTGGGATGTCAAACTATGTTAATGTCTTTTATGCTTAGTGCACCATCTGTTCTTCTTTAAGCGTACCGTTGTCGTATACGCTCATCATAGCCGGATGATATTGTTCGTTGTGCTGAGTAGCATCCAGACCGAGGGCTTCTTCTTCATCACTTACACGCAGCGGATGGATCAGGTCAATCAATTTGAAGATACCTAAGGAAACTACAAAACTGTATACTACCACGATCAATAATCCGAGCACCTGATTTTTGAAGAGCTCAAAACCTCCGTAGAACAGGCCATCACTGATAGCGCCATTTACGTTCTTGCTGGCGAATATACCGGTCAGCAGCATACCTACCATACCACCTACGCCATGGCAAGGGAATACATCGAGTGTATCGTCAATAGCAGTTTTGGATTTGTAGTGAGCTACCAGGTTAGAAACGATAGCAGCAACGAAGCCGATCATGATACTCTGCGGGATGCCCACAAAGCCGGCAGCAGGCGTGATGGCGACCAGACCAACTACAGCGCCGATACAGAAACCGAGTGCAGAAGGTTTACGGCCACGGATCACATCAAAGAAGATCCAGGATAAACCGGCAGCAGCAGCAGCGGTATTGGTAGTAGCGAAAGCTGAAGCAGCCAGTCCGTTAGCGCCCAGAGCGGAACCGGCGTTAAAGCCGAACCATCCGAACCACAGTAAACCTGTACCTAACAGTACGAAAGGAATATTGGCAGGTTGCAATTCTTTCTTTTCTATATGGTCCTTACGGCGTTTCAGTACCAGTACACCAGCAAGCGCAGCGCAACCTGCTGAGATATGTACTACTGTACCACCTGCGAAGTCAAGCACTCCCATCTTGAACAGGATCCCTTCAGGATGCCAGGTCCAGTGTGCGATAGGCGCATAAACAAGCAGGGTGAATAACACCATGAATAATACGTAAGATGTAAAACGGATCCTTTCCGCTACGGCACCTACTACCAGTGCAGGAGTGATCACTGCGAATTTCATCTGGAACAGTGCGAATAACAGCAAAGGAATTGTTGTACCGAGAGACCAGGGCTCTCCGGAAGGTACACCTCTGAAAAACAGGAAAGTTGAAGGATCACCGATCAGACCATTAATCGATTTACCGAAGGAAAGGCTGAACCCTACGGCTACCCACATGATGCTTACTACACCGGTAGCAATGAAGCTCTGTACCAATGTTGAGATCACGTTTTTACGATTTACCATACCACCATAGAAGAATGACAGTCCGGGCGTCATCAGAAATACGAGGCAGGACGCCACCAGTATCCAGGCAATATCTCCATAATTGTATTGGCCCTTAGGATCAGCAAAAGGAAGCTCTCCCGGAACAAATAATGCAATTATTGCGACAACTGCCAGCACAAGGAAGGGCAAATAGTCTTGAAAGGATGTTTTCTTCATAGCTGTGCATTTTTAAATTTCTTCAATAAAAGTATGAAGGATATTCACCGCATCAAATAGAAAAGGCAAAAAATAGAAATGATTGAAGAAAAATATGGTATCAGGGGCTAAATATTAACTACATTATTATTAATTATAATATAAGTGTTAGTTTTCGGGAGAATAAGTGTCTAAAATACGGGATGTCATTCTTCCCAATTAACTTATATTCAATTAGTTATAAAAACAGCAAGCAGGTGTTTAACAATTTTCTAACATTGGGTAGACAGTTGCTACTGCAAGTAGGCGATTAGTACTATAATAAACTAAAAATCAGCTTAATAAATATTAAGCTGATTTTGTTACATGAAATAAGGCTGTTAAATAATTTTCATACATTAAAATAATTGTAATGTATTTTTTATGATCCAGAACATAAAAATGGACCTTACCGCGATGTTATTGCTTCATACTTTCTAATTCGCGTTGCATTGCGAACATTTGATCACGTAATCTGGCTGCTTCCATAAAGTCGAGGTCTTTTGCCGCCTTCTCCATGTCCTTTTTCACCTTACCAATTGCTTTCTCCATTTGCGGGATTGTCTTGGCAGCAGTAGCCTCCTGTTTAGCATACCCCAGTGCATCTTCCGCTACAAGCGTTACCTCATCGTGTACTGCATATGGAGAATTTTCGTCGAACTGCTTGATTTCCAACACAGCGGTCTGTCCCAATATCTGCTCCTTGCTTTTCAGTACCGTTCTGGGCGTAATATTGTTTTCAATATTATAGGCGATCTGTTTCTCCCGGCGACGGTCTGTTTCATCGATAGTACGCTGCATACTGTCTGTAATCTTGTCGGCATAAAAGATGACCAATCCTTCCACATTACGGGCCGCACGACCTGCAGTCTGCGTCAGGGAACGTTCATCTCTCAGGAAACCCTCCTTATCGGCGTCCAATATGGCCACCAGCGTCACCTCGGGCAGGTCAAGTCCCTCACGCAACAGGTTTACACCCACCAGGACATTTATATTACCCAAGCGAAGGTCCCTCAATATCTCTATCCTCTCGAGGGTATCGACTTCCGAGTGGATGTACCGGGACTTAATATTAATACGGTGCAGGTATTTATCCATCTCCTCCGCCATCCGCTTGGTAAGGGTTGTGACCAGTACACGGCCACCTTTTAATACGCGTTTATCTATTTCCTCCAGCAGGTCATCTACCTGATTTACGCTTGGCCTTACTTCTATAGGTGGTTCCAGCAGTCCGGTAGGCCTTACAACCTGTTCTACTACCACACCTTCCGTTTGCCGCAACTCATACTCACCTGGCGTAGCACTGACAAAGATCGCCTGGTTCACCAGGTTCTCGAATTCATAAAAGTTCAGCGGCCTGTTATCCATTGCAGAAGGCAGCCTGAAACCGAAATCGACCAGGGTCAGCTTACGTGATCTATCTCCACCGTACATACCGCCGATCTGAGGGATGGTTACGTGACTTTCATCTATTACCAGGAGAAAATCTTTCGGGAAATAATCCAGCAGGCAGAAGGGACGTGTACCAGGGGCACGCCTGTCCAGGAATCGGGAATAGTTCTCGATACCACTACAGTAGCCCAACTCCCTGATCATTTCAAGGTCATAGTTCACACGTTCAGATAGACGCTGCGCTTCCAGGTGTTTCCCGATAGACCGGAAGTATTCCACCTGTGCCATTAACTCATCCTGGATCTCGAAGGTGATCTGCGCCATCATATCTTTAGGCGCCAGATAGAGATTAGCCGGGAAGATGGCCGCATTGTCCATCGTGCCTATGCGTTTACCGTTCTGTACATCAAAGCTTTCTATCTCTTCGATCTCATCACCGAAGAAAGTAATACGGTAACCAAAATCCACGTAAGGCAGGTTAATGTCCACTGTATCGCCTTTTACCCGGAAGTTCCCTCTATTGAAATCGCCCGTGGTACGTGTATACAGGGAGTTGACCAGACCATGCAGTACTGTATTACGGCCGATGGTTTGTCCTTTATGCAAACGGATAATACCATTTTCATAATCCGTAGGGTTACCCATACCATATATACAGGACACACTGGCCACTACTATGATATCCCTGCGTCCTGACAAAAGGCTGGTAGTAGCCCTCAGTCTCAGCTTATCCAGCTCTTCGTTGATGGACAGGTCCTTTTCTATATAGGTGTCGCTTACCGGCATATAAGCTTCCGGCTGATAGTAATCATAATAAGAGACAAAGTATTCTACAGCATTATCGGGGAAGAACTGACGAAACTCTCCGTACAGCTGTGCCACCAACGTCTTATTGTGTGTCAGCACCAGCGTAGGGCGCTGCACCTGTTGAATGACATTGGCAACGGTAAATGTTTTTCCGGAACCCGTTACCCCCAGTAAAGTTTGGGCTGGCGCTCCATCCTGTATTCCTTCTACAAGCTGGCGAATGGCTTCCGGTTGATCGCCTGCGGGGGCATATGGTGCATTTATCTTGAAGGGCATATTCTAAATTATAGCGTTATCAAATGTACAAATTAATAGAGAGTGCTTTTTCATTTGAAAAATCTGGCTCACCTTTATACACTTGTGAAGAATTAACAATCTCATGTACTATGCTTAAAAAACTGTACCATGTTTTATTAGGTGTCATATTGCCATTGATACCTATGTCAGGCTTTGCCTGGGGCGTTACCGGCCACCGTGTAGTAGCCGAGATCGCCAGCCGTCATTTAACCCCACAGGCACGTAAAGCCATATATGCTTTACTTGGGCCACAGAGCATGGCGATGGTCGCCAACTGGCCTGATTTTATCAAATCGGACACAACACATCAATATGATCATACTTCACCCTGGCACTACCTGGATTTTCCGCCGAACTGTAACCGTCAGCAATTTGACGAGGTAATAAAAGCACATGCCACGGGAGAAAACCTATATGCACAGACCAATGCATTGGTAAAAAAACTGAAAGATCCTTCCGTTTCCAAAGCAGATAAGGTATTTGCGCTCACGTTCCTTATCCATATGATAGGAGACATGCACCAGCCCTTGCATACAGGAAGGGATGAGGACCAGGGGGGAAACAAGATCCAGGTGATGTGGTTTGACAAACCGACCAATCTTCACCGGGTTTGGGATGAGCACCTGATAGAATTCCAGCAGCTGAGTTATACAGAATATACGCAGGCCCTGGATACTGCATCTGCTGCGACAGTACGCAAGTTACAGAGCGGCAGTGTGGCAGACTGGATGTTCGAGTCGAACCAGTTATCTGCCAAAGTATATTCACTCACACATGCCAATGATAAGCTCAGTTACCGGTATAATTTCTGGTTTGCGGGCGATCTGAATAGTCAGCTGTTGAAGGGAGGATTAAGATTGGCAGCTCTGCTGAATGGGATCTACAAATAATAATGGGTTATAGTATAAAAGAAAAAAGCATCCGCCTGTAGCGCGATGCTTTTTCTTTTTATAAAGATCGTATAGACTAGATCAGGTCTATGTCAAAATTCACCAGTTGTACGAACTGCTCCAGGCGGTTGCTGATATCTTCAGCGGTGATCTCGCGAAGACGGCCTACACCAAAACGCTCCACGCAGAAGGATGCCATAGCAGAACCTACGATGATGGCTGTTTTCATATTCTCAAAGGAGATATCCTTCGTTTTCGCCAGGTGACCTATAAAACCACCTGCGAAAGTATCGCCAGCGCCGGTTGGGTCAAATACCTCTTCCAGTGGCAGGGCAGGAGCGAAGAACACATGATTTTCATGGAACAGCAGTGCACCATGTTCGCCTTTCTTGATGATCAGGTATTTAGGTCCCATAGTAGTCAGAATAGTACGGGCAGCCTTTACAAGAGAGAATTCCCCGGTCAGCTGACGGGCTTCCCCATCATTCACCAGCAGTACATCTACTTCTTTCAGTACCGTTTTCAGATCGTCCATCGCTACTTCCATCCAGAAGTTCATGGTATCCATGACGATCAGTTTCGGCCTTGTTTTCATCTGTTTTATTACAGACAGCTGTACCTGCGGAGTCAGGTTACCCAATATCAGGAATTCGCTTCCCTGATAACTGTCAGGTATCACTGGCTGAAATTCACCCAGTACATTCAGCTCTGTAGCCAATGTATCACGAGTGTTCATGTCCATATGATATCTACCGGCCCAGTAGAAAGATTTCTCGTCTTTCTTTACCTGTACACCATCAAAAGCCACTCCTTTGGCACCCAGCGCGTCCAGTTCTTCCTGTGGAAAATCTCCACCGATAACAGACACCTGATTGATGGGCTTCACAAAGTTAGAAGCGGCCCATGCTATGAATGTGGCGGAACCACCAACGATCCGGCCGGATTTACCAAAGGGCGTTTCTATATCATCGAACGCCATAGAACCTACAACAGTTAGCGACATGCTTATTCTTTTAATTGGGTTTAGTTAGTTTACAATAAAACAGCGCAAATGTAACTAAACTTTTACCCGCTTCCACCATCCTTTCCGGAATATAACAATAGCCGCCACCGCAATACAGGATTCTGCAACAGCAATAGCCCAGAAAACACCTGCAGGCCCCATATCGTAGTTTACGGCCAGTATCCAGGCCATTGGGATCTGCAGCATCCAGAAGCCCACCAGGTTAATATAGGTAGGGGTACGCGTATCTCCCGCGCCGTTAAACGACTGGGACAACACCATGCCATAGGCATAGAAGATATACCCGACGCTTACCAGTTGTAAACATTGGGCGGCATACTGTACGATGGCCCCATCGCTGGTAAAGAGCATCACTATCGGCCTTGCCGCTGTGAAAAAGAAGATAGAGATCAATCCCAGGAAGACCATATTAAAAAAGGCGGCACGCCACACTGAGGTTTCCGCCCGGTCCGGCTGACCGGCCCCCAGGTTTTGTCCTACCAGTGCCGCTGCAGCATTTGCCATGCCGAAAGCGGGCAACAGTGTGAAAATGACGATCCTTATCGCAATCGTATAGCCGGCTACCGCATCTTCTCCAAAACGGGCAATCAACCGTACCAGGAAGATCCAGCTGGTTGTATTGATCAGCAGTTGCGCTGTACCGCCCGCCGCAATCTTAAGTAACTTCCATATCTCACC
Organism: Chitinophaga sp. S165; assembly: GCF_003182155.1. Lineage (GTDB taxonomy): Bacteria > Bacteroidota > Bacteroidia > Chitinophagales > Chitinophagaceae > Chitinophaga. The sequence goes on along the minus strand of NZ_QGTG01000002.1, from coordinate 946,814 downwards.
TGCGTCAGGACTGATATGACGGCTGGTAATGCGTATCAGACCTTTTCTTCCAAAAAGATGGTACAGCTGATAGCATACCCCGATACCGCGGCCAATTGTAGTAGCCAAAGCTGCGCCTTTTAATCCCAATGCAGGAATGGGGCCTAAACCGTTTATCAGCAAAGGACATAATAAAATGTTCAGGATATTCGCGATCCATAAAGAACGCATAGCCACAGCGGCATCTCCTGCACCCCGGAAAATTGCGTTGATGAGAAAGAGCAGAATGACGATGAGATTACTGCCCAACATTATCCGCGTATATATATGACCGTTATCTACCACCTCAGGCGAAGCGCCCATCAGTGTCAAAAGATCTGGTGCATATATTACTCCAGTTACAGCAATGATCAAAGCCAGCACAAGCGCAACATAAAGTGACTGAACAGCAGCATGTGCAGCAGCATCACTGTCTTTCTCTCCTGTACGGCGCGCTACTACAGCCGTAGCCGCCATACTTAATCCAAATGCCGCAGTATATACTATTGTCATCATGGACTCTGTTAATCCAACAGTAGTAATAGCATGTTTACCCAGCTTACTGACGAAAAATATATCCACTACTGCAAAAAGTGATTCCATCACCATTTCCAGTATCATGGGTACCGATAATAAAAAAATAGCACGGTTGATATTGCCGCTTGTGAACTCTTTTTCCGTGCCTGATACCGCAGTAACAAACAATCGGAATACCTTGCCCAGGCGGGAACTTGCCTGTGTATCTCGCATGTTAATAACTATTAAATAATTTAAAAATGGAATTTACAGGTAGTGATGTATTACCTGCTAACAATAAAGGGGCTGTGGGCATATCCGGAAGTACCAGATATTAAATTACTTTTTCATGGCGATCAATTGTAGATCACAAAGGTAAAATGTTTTTTTATTCCGATCCATTTTTTTAGTTAGTGTGGCAACACATATTCCTTTCCGGCACTTTTTCTTCATGCTTCAAATGCAACGCTGGTAAGCAATTAATCGAACGCTTAAAACACATTAAATATTTTTTTCAGCACCGCTGTAACTTTTCTTTAACGCCTCCGTTTTACAGTTGCATTAATGCGGAGAAACCATTTATTATAATAAATACGGAGACCTAGTTCTATAATTTAAAATTGATTTAAAACGGAAACCATGCTTACGATTAAAAAACATGCTCTGAAAATGGGAGCATTAGCCCTTGCTATGGGTTTTACTTTTGCAGCTTGCAGCGATGACGACGAACCTACAGTTCCACAGACTCGTTCTAAAGAATACAAGCTGGCAAAAAGCGCTACAGATGCAGCTCAGACAGGTACTATCACCCTGACTGAAAATGCTGACAGCAGCGTAAACCTGTCTATCACACTGAAGGCTTCTACGAAAGACACTAAACATCCTTTCTACCTGATCGGCGGTTCAGTTGCAACTCCAACTACCGACACTCTGGTAAGAGATAGCATCGTTGGTAATGGTGCTGAAGCAACCAAAGTTATCTGGAACAAAGTTGATTCAGTTACTATTAACGGTCAGAAACGTAGGTTCACTTATGATAGCGCGGTGAAGAATGTGTCAGCGTTCGCTAAAGTTTACTTCAAAGCTGGTAAAGACAGCGTTATCGCTGTAGGTAACATCCTGAAGAGCAGCGCTCAGTAACTCCTGAACGAAACCAACTAGTGTAAAAAACATTAGGAAAATACAGGGTAAATAAGATTAATAATGGCCGGAAATTTCCGGCCATTATTATGATGGTCTTCGCGTGTCATTAGGATATGGCTCCAACCCGTAGGTCAGAAAACCGACTTTATAAAAAGGTAGGTGTTACTCCGTCAACTGGGTTACACGTAATACTTTAAATTCTGTTCTTCTGTTCAACTGTCTGCCATCCGGATTATCCTTTCCGTCCGACATTGTGTTAGGTGCTATCGGCCTTGTTTCACCATATCCTTTCGCGATCATACGATCGCTGGAGATGCCTTTGCTGATGAGGTAATCCACACACGATTGTGCCCTCTTCTGCGACAGTTTCATATTATATGCATCTTTACCTTTGCTATCCGTATGAGCACTCATCTCAATGATGATATTCGGGTTATCCTGCATGATAGATACAACTGTATCTAATACTACCAGTGACTGCGGACGCAAGGTCGCTTTATCGAAGTCATAATAAATATCTTTCAGAATAATAGGCTTTCCTATTTCATAGCGCTTGAGACATATAGTTGGGTTTACTAAGGAATCAACTTTTGTCAGATCATCCGTATTTGTGTAAATAGCTTTAGAGAAATAATTCTCTTTTTCTGCCATGATCTTGTAATGTTTGAGAGGTTCTACTTCAAAGCGGTAACGCCCGGTTTCATCCAAAGTAACTTGCTGCAATACACGTTGCTGGATAGTATCCAGTAATGTGACTTTAGCGCCTGTAAGCGGCAGATCACCATCACAGTCCAGCACCAGTCCATTGATAGTTTTAGAAATCTTCTTAATTGTAAAAACTTCCAGGCAACAAACGGACTCTCTGTCAGAACTGATATACCCTGCCGCAAGAGGATGCTCGTTGTCAACAGCCGTATAGTACACATCATCTTTAGGAGAGTTTAAGGGCATACCCATGTTTTTGGGCGTTCCCCAGCTGCTGAAATCTCCGTCAATAACGAAGAAGTCAAGTCCACCCAATCCGACCCTTCCGTCAGTGCTGAAAATCATGGCCTTTTTTTCAGTATCATAGAAAGGAGCCTGTTCTTCATCCCGGGTATTGATATTGGTACCCATGTTCTTCGCAGGTCCTGCAGATCCTTTATCAAGCGGGCAATACCATAAATCATTTTTCCCCATACCACCGGGCCTGTTGGAAGAAAAAAGCAGGTACTTTCCATCTGCAGTTACGAACGGCTGCATAGAGCTAAAACCTTCTACGTTTACATTTGGCCCCATTGCCCTGGGCTCTTCCCAGCTGTTACCTTTTTTACTGCTCACATAGATAGCGGCTGCTTTAACCCCGTTTTTAGTTGTCCAGCGTGTCAGATAGATCGTATTCCTGTCAGCACTAACTGTGGCCGCTCCCTGATCTATACCTTTGGCTTCGGGGATACTCACAGGCTGACTATTATGGAAATCTCCTTCTTCCCCCTGCGCAACAAACAAGTTATTGATATATGGATTTACCTTCTTAGATTTCTTTTCTTTCTCAAGATCAGCACTGTCAGGACGTGAAGATGTATATAACAACTGGTCTTTCCCTAACAAAGCTGGTGCATAGTTTGCACCTCCGGCATTTATATCTCCTGATAATTTGCTAATTGTGTACGCAGGCAGACGGTTTGATTCAGCTATCGCGAACTCACAGCACGCGATCTCCAGGTTTGTCCTTGTGCTGATCTCGTCTATTTTGCCATACTCTTGTTTGAACTTTGTGAATTGATCCAGGGCTGTAGTATACTTTCCGTTTGCACGAAGGCTTACACCATACCAAAAGCGGGCGAGCGGGAAGAGTGCGTTGTTATTGAAACCTACTGCCTGTTCGTAGTATTTTTCGGCATTGCCGAAGTCATAATAGTTTCTGTAAGATTCAGCCAACCGGTAGATCACCACTTCATAGTCTTTAAGCTTACCGGACTCTTTACCCCTTAATTCAACTGTATAAGGCAGGATCTGTTCAGGTTTTATCTTAAAAGTACCAAGGGCTTTATTGTAATACTGAGCTGCGGAATAGTAATCCTTCGCCTCAAAATAAATATCACCGGTCCGCTTGTAGTCATATACATATTGAGCCTTTGAAGTGCCAACAATCCATAATAATGCGATAGCCAGCCAATAGCGTACATTTTGTTTCATCCGTGTATTTTTTGTTTTTACAAGCGCGGGCAAAAGAAGTTTTCTTCAGAGTAAACTCTCTTTTTCCGGCTTATGAAGGATAAGGATAGTTCAAAGCTGTTACTGCCATTGACCAATCGTCTGAGATTGGAAGTATTCACATCATAGCTAAGCCCCAGTACGAAGCTTTTGAAGTGGAAACCGGCAAACGGGATGGCGGAATCATTGATCCTGTAATTGCCTCCCAGCAGGAAGTCAAATTCTTCGTTCAGATATGCCTGTGCATATACGCCCACCACTGTTTCATGCGCATTTCCCTGGCGCATGTACAGTCCATGAGGTGTAAGACTGAAAATATCATTCAATTTAATACGTGTGCCACCATGTACCAGGTACCTTACCGGCAGGCGTTTGTTATCACCTGATACAAATGGATCAACCGGTTGCGTGAGATGACCTACAGAAAAACCAGCGAAAGGATTGAACTGATGATTAGGGTTGCCGTCGAAGAACATTACGCCTGCGGCGGCGTCAAATGCATTGGAAGATGTATTGTTGATCGTCTCACCACTTGGTTTCGATGGATCAAAGCCCATTACAGGATCATACTGACTGCCCAGCTGCCATTTGGCAGGGTCTATCTTACGGTTGATCATACCGGCCTGGATACCGAATACCAGCTGACTGGTACCTGTCTCTCCAAAACGTACACCACGGTAAGAAAAACTTGCCATTGCGTTCAGGTAATTATACCCTGCATCTCCGGCAGACATATTTGTTACATTCACTCCGACGCCCATATTGTTAGGTGCAGCAGCATCAAAAGAAACACCGGTGGTAGAAAACGGCTTGCCGATGTTCACCCATTGATTACGATAATTGGCGCTGACACGGTAGTCGCCATCAACGATACCTGTCAATGCAGGGTTCAGCCACATAGGGTAAGCATAATACTGGGAGAAATGAGGGTCCACCTGTGCTTTCGTCCATGTTGGCAACAATGCGGCCGTTATTATCCAGACAACGAAGAGTACATTTTTATTCTTCATAAGAAGACATTTTAAACTTTTTGTAATGGCCGGGATGACGAGGTCATCCCGGCACTGTTTATTCTTTTTCTAACCCAGTTATCTAACAATGGTAACCGTGCCTTTTCTGTTTACTACCGTACCATCCTGAAGTGTAGCGCGGAGCACGAATATGTATACACCCACAGGCTGCTGACGTCCACCCATAGTACCATCCCAACCGGTACGCTGATCTTTGGTCTCAAATATCTGCTGACCAAATTGGTTGTAGTACCTCACTACTACACTGGCAATAGTGTTACCATATATGAAGTGTACGTCGTTAAATCCATCTCCGTTCGGTGTGAACACGTTTGGAATGAAGATGTTGTTGCCCTGCGGATTCTCTGCTGTACCTGTTACGGCTGTAGAGAGTGCACTGGTTTCACAATCTGCACCACCTAATGCTCTTACACGGATAGTTACCGATTGACCAGGCAACAGGCCTGCAATTGTATGTGTGAGGCCCTCCGCACCGGAGCTTGGAACGACATAAGTAACGCCATTGTCAAGTGTTACCTGGTAGGCCGTTGCTCCCGGAATAGCTGTCCAACCGAAGGTCACGGAGGTTGGTGTAGTCTCGGTCACCGTTACAACAGGTGTGGCCAGTGGCGACAGGATGTTTATCTGTACAGCAATTCTGGAAGCACTGGTGCAACCGCCTGCCGTCACCACCTCTACATAGTAGGTCGTATTCTGATTCAGAGCAGGTGTGATAAACGTCGCAGTTGTTGATACTGCTGCACCACCTGTAGCTGTTGTATACCAGCGGAAACCTGCGTTTGGTGTTGTTGATGTAGCGGTGAGTGTCGCTGTTTCTCCAGGACAAACGCCTGCTTCATTACCGGTAACTGTCGCATTATTAGCCGGAGCACCCAATGTGATGCTTACAGGAGTACGCGTAATACTTGTACAATTGGAAGTATTCAGCGCCTCTACATAGTATGTGATATTTCCTGTAACCGCAGGGGCCATAAACGAACTTCCCGTCGCCACCGGTGTCCCGCCAGTCAGGCTGCTATACCAGCGATAGGTCAGTGCTGCCTCCGGATTCTGCACGCTCAACGTAGGTCTTTCGTTCTGACATGCGGTTATTGCTCCGTTAGTTACTACCGGTGATGCCGGGGTTGCATTGACCGTTACCTGTACAATAGTACGGCTCTGGCTTATACAGCCGCCTGTAGCAGCTTCCACATAGTATGTCGTATTCGCATTCAGCTGTGATGTAGTAAAGGCTGCGCCGGTGAATACAGGTGTACCACCCGTAGCTGCTGTATACCATCTATAACTGATACCTGCCAGAGGATTCTCTACCGTGAGTACGGCGGAAGTGCCGGCACATATTGTTGCACCATTGGCCAGCGGAGCATCAATAGTATTTACCACTGTTGCCGTTACACCCTTTCTCGCCTGGCTGCTGCAACCCGTTCCATTCAGCGCTTCCACATAGAACGTAGTGTTGCTGTTTAGTGCCGCGGTTGTGTATTCTGTGCCAGTAGCCAGCAGGGTACCATTATCCGGAGCATTGTACCAACGATAGGTGAGTGCTGCATCCGGATTGAGGATATTGAATGTAGATGTACCACCAACGCAGGTGATCACATTCGCAGCAACAACATCAGGTGTTGGCGCTGCCGCGTCTACCACTATACTTGCTTCAGCGCGGTTCGCACTTACACAGGTAGCACCTAAAGCAGCCTGCACGTAGTAGTTGACATCTGCATTAACAGCTGTCACCGTAAAGGAACTGCCTGTGAATACCAGCGTACCGCCAGTTGCTGCATTAAACCACTGATAAGTGATGCCTGCCTGTGGATTCTGCACTGACAAGGTCACGTCCTGACCAGCACATACCCTTACACTAGAAGCAGTCAGTACCGGTACATTTGGAGACGTACCTACCGTTACGGTAACTGCCACTCTTGCGCTGGTACCGATACATTGGTTATTAGTAGTTGTTCCATCCACATAGTAAGTAGTGGTATTGTTCAGAACAGGAGTTGTGAACTCAGGGCCACTCTCTACCGGTGAGCCACCAGTAGCAGTAGTGTACCAATTATAGATCATACCATTTGTACTGGAAGTTACACGCAGTGTTGCTGTTTGTCCTGTACATATGTTTATATTATTCGCCTCAACCACGGGCACCGGAGGATCGGTAGATACCGAGAGGGCCACCAGGGCTCTTGATGCGCTCACACAACTACCATCCACAGCCTCTACATAGTAGTTTATTGCTGCATTGACAGGCGGTGTCGTAAAGCTGCTGCCTGTAGCAACCGGAGTACCTCCTGTTGCTGTTGTGTACCAACGATAAGTGAATGCTGCATTCGGATTCCGTACAGACAAGATTACATTTTCACCAACACATATGATTGCACTGGAGAATGCTGGTACCGGTACATCCGGCGAAGCTCCCACAGTTACGGTAGCTGCCACTCTGGTGCTTGTACCAGTACACTGACCATTAGTACTTACAGCTTCTACATAATAGGTGGTAGTAGTATTGATAGCTGGTGGCGTAAACTCAGGACCGCTGAATACAGGTGTACCACCGGTAGCCACTGTATACCAACTATAGGTTACACCATTGGTGCTGGAAATTACGCGCAATGTTGCAGTACCGGTACAGGTGCTTACATCATCGGATTCAAGTACCGGCACCGGAGGCGCACTTGATACTCCTACCGCCACAACTGCTCTTGCAGGGCTGCTACAATTACCGTTAGCCGCTTCTACATAGTAGTTTCTGGCTGTATTGATAGCCGGTGTTGTAAAGCTACTACCTGTGTCTACCGCAGTACCGCCTGTTGCAGTTGTATACCAGCGATAGCTGAATGCCGCGTTTGGATTCTGCACAGTAAGGGTAACAGTAGATCCTGGGCATACGGTAACATTTGGAGCCGTTACTGTTGGTGTTACAGGGGCCGGTATTGCCGTGATCGAAACAGGCACACGTGCACCCGCATTAGCACAACCATTGCTGTTAACGGCCTGCACATAATAGGTCACATCGCTGTTTACGCCGATCACCACAAATACAGGTCCGGTAGATACCAGCGTGCCACCTGTTGGTGCACTATAGAATTGGTAGCTCAGATCATTCTGCGGATTTTGTATGAACAGTACAGCATTCTGACCAGCACATACCTCTACGTCATTGCTTACCAATGTCGGTGTAGCCGGCCTTGTAGCTACAGTAGCTGTAGCTGCTACTCTTGCACTGGCCTGTCCACATGCAGAGGAATTATTGCTTGCCTCTACGTAATAAACTGTTGTAGCTGAAAGTGGCGCCGTAGTGAACGTTGCCCCCGTATGTACCAACGTACCACCAGCTAAGGCTGTATACCATCTGTATATAGCTCCCGGTGCAGGAGATACGATATTGAAAGTAGCAGCGTTGCCTGCGCAGAGACTCACATTTGGCGTATCCAGTACGGGTGTTTGTGCTCCCACCCCTACAGATACTGTAGCTCTCACCCTGGTAGCCAATGTACATGAACCGTTGCCTGTCTCTACATAAAATGCTGTATCTGCATTCAGGGCATTTGTCACATAACTGGTACCTGTGAATAACAATGTACCACCTGTTGGCGCACTATACCAGCGGGTCTGTATATTCTGACCTGATACAGTAGCTGTCAGGGTAGCCTGCTGGCCCGCACAAATCGATGCATTCGTAACAGTTGGCGCTACCAGACCTGGCACTACACTTACCGTTACAGATACCCTGTTCGGATTAGCGCAATTATTGCTGGTACGCACACTTTGCACGTAATATGTTTTCGTAGCTGTCAGCGTTGGTGTTATAAAGGATGGACCTTCAAACACTTTCTGTCCGCCGACAGGTGCATCATACCATTCAAGTTTTGCCACTGCACTACTTGTCGCTGTCAGGGTAGCAGTATTGCCGCTACAGATAGTAACATTACGTGTAGCTACTACCGGAGCTGATACCTGTCTTGTCGCATAGTAAATATTAGCTTTCACCAGCGCAGCCAGTACACCAGCTCTCAGACGTACCTGTACGCGATCGTATGCAGCACCTGGAGCAAAAGCCACCGTAAATTTATTGCTGCCAGACACTAATCTGATGCTCACATTACCTGTATTCAGTAACACTGCATCGTTATTAGCGGTCGCTCCGTTGAAGCTGGATACTTCCAGAGTACTCAGCAGCGTTGCATCTATTACCTGGGCAGGTAATTCCATTACGATACGCACACTATCACCTGCGGCCGCCACATCAGGGAAGATCAGGCGTTGCTGTACGCTACCGCTTCCTGCTGCCAGTGGCACTGAAAGTATTGAGAAGTTATTAATATCAGCGTCTGTAGTATTTGCTGCATCTACCACTGAACATAACACACACACAGCAGTGGTACTGTTTGATTGATCGTTTGCGAAATCGCAGGCAGTATTTGGCACAACCGTTACTGTTAACGGCACAGCAACACGTTGACTTGGGCAAGCACCTGTGCCTGTAACCGCTTCAACATAATAGGTAATACCACTTGTAAGCGCAGGTGTTGTAAATGCTGCTCCTGTCGATACAGGACTTCCACCTGTTGCCACAGTATACCAATTGAACGTAACACCCGGAGTCGTGGAGCTTGCATTCAATTGTGCAGACTGACCACTCACTACTTCCCCGTTTGCAGGAATCGTCGTAACGGTCGGAGTAGCCGGTACAGTATTTACAGTAACTGTTGCTGCAGTTCTTGTAGCACTGTTGCAGGTACCTGCGGCGGCCTCTACATAATAAGTCGTGTTTGTATTCAGTACAGGTGTCTGGAAAGATGCTCCTTCAAACACCGGCGTACCGCCTGCTGCTGTTGTATACCAGCGGAACACTACTCCCGGCGTCGTAGATGTAGCCGCCAGTTGTGCGCTGTTATTTGCACAGATAGTGGCATTTCCTGGAGTCACAACCGGAACGGCAGGCCTGTCAATTACATTGGCCGTTACCATCTTACGTGTTGTATTGGAACAACCCGCAACATTAGAAGCCTCGATGTAATATGCAGTAGTGGCAGTCAGATTAGGCGTTGTAAAGGAGGATCCTGTGAACAACGCTGTACCTCCTGCAGGAGCAGCGTACCAGCGGTAAATCACACCTGTCACAGGTTTCACATTAAAGGTTGCGGTACTGCCGCTACAGATGGACAATGCGGTAGTATCCAGAGCAGGAATTGCCGGCACTGGGTCCACAACTGCAGCTACCAGCACACGCTGCGGATTAGGACAATTCAGACTTGTCTTAACAGCTTCTACATAGTAATTAGTATTTGCAGTCAGTACCGGTGTTTGATAACTTGTACCGGTAGCAACAGCGGTACCACCTATTGAAGTTGTATACCAACGGAACGAAACGTTTGCCGGACCGGAAGCTGTCAATGTTGCACGGTTGCCTGTACATACGGTATCTCCTTTTACTACAGGCAGACTAACTACGCGGCGGGCATAATGAACACCTACGCTGCTTAGTGCAGTGGCTGCACCAGACTTCAGGCGTATTACAAGCCTGTCAAACAACGCGTTTGGTTTGAAGCCTACAAGTGCCTGTTGATTGCCGCTCAGCAATGCCACTTTCACGAGCGGACTATTCAAAGGAGTGAAGTCATTATTGGATACTGCGCCATTGTAAGATCCGATCTCTACTGATGACAACAGTCCTATTTCAACCAGGGAAGCATCAAAAGAAACTGATACGATAGTACTGTCACCGGGCTCGCTGATCTGTGGGAAGATCAGTGATTGCTGTACGTACCCGTTCAGAAGGCCCAACACTACATGCAGGATCGATTTAGAAGCCGTGCTGTTATCAACTGCCAACGCAGGATTTTCAACATAACAGCCAACGCAGATACCATTGGCACCGTTCACCTGGCTGGTAGCCGCATCACAAGGAATGTCGTTGTTGCCCGGAACTACAGTGGCAGTTACAGATACTCTCGGGCCGCTCTTGCAGCCTCCGGCATTTACTGCCTCTACAGAGAAGGAGCTGGTAACAGTTAGCGGACCAGTGTTAAATGCGGCTCCGGTAAAGATGGAGTCGCCGGCCGCATTGTACCATTTATAGATCACATTTGCACCTGTCGCATTTGCCGTAAAGATGGCGCCCTGGCCACTGCTCACAGACGTACTTAACGGGGTCACGGTGAGATTGGTCGGAGCTGCACTGACAGTTACAGGCACTCTTGTTCTTGTAGTGCTCTTACAGCCATTATTATCTGCTTCCACATAGAAAGCAGTATCGGCTGTCAGCGCATTCGTCGTATAATTAGCTGTGGATGCCAACAGCGTGCCTCCTGTAGCAGCGGTGTACCAACGGAAGGTAGCGCCCACGGGAGCAGTTGCCAGCAGCGTAGCCGGATTACCGGAACAGATACTTCTTCCTGCGGCCGTAGGTGCGGCTGCCACTGTACCAACGTTTATCATTACTGGTACTCTGACAGGGTTAGCACAACCAAAACGACCGGATTCAACATAGTACGTGGCCGAAGCAGTTAGCGGTTGGGTTGTATATGAACCTCCCACCTGTAATGGTGTACCGCCTACAGCAGTATTGTACCATGCCAGATCTGCGCCATTAGAAGATGTTGCAACCAGATTAGCAGTGCTGCCACTGCAGATATTCACATTTGCAGCAGCTACCTGTGGTCTTGGCGTGATCACTGCAGCGAAATATACTTTCACCCGCGTGAGCGCGGCAACTAGACCGCTGATGCTTATCATTGCACCGGTAAAGGCTTTTGTAGCAGGCACCGTTACACGGAACTTATTACCGATGTTAAGCAACTGCAGATGCACCGTCGAATTATTCAGGAACACTGCATCGCCGTTAGCGGTATTTCCATTATAAGTTTCCAGTCTCACTCCACCCAGTAGTGCCACATCTGCTAACTGACCAGGAATTTCCAGGTCCAGCGTGATGCTGTCACCTGCAGCATGTGTGTTTCCGAATTGTAATAACTGGCCTACGTATCCAACTGCATTTAAAGTAGATGTAATAGTAGAAGCTGAATTTGCATTCTGATCTACCGCCAGAGCAGGATCGGCCACAGAGCATAACAGGCAGATCCCTGAAATAACAGGGCTCACCTGTTGTGTGGCATAACTACATGGAGTAGGTTCTGCAGGCATGTTAATGTCCACCCGTACAACTGTACGTGCAGGACTTGTACAGTTATTCACCGGATCTCTTACTTCCACATAATATACTGCGGCAGCAGACAAAGGAGGAGTAGTAAAGGTGATTGAATTACCTTGTACAAGTGTGCCGCCAGCTGGCGCATTATACCAGTTATACTGATATGCCGGGTTCGGATTATTAACCGTGAAAGTGGCCGTCTGACCTGCATTGATCGTACTTACTGCTGGTGTTACCAATGGTTGTGGTAAACCAACGATCACATACACAGGTTTTCTTACTGGGTTCACACAACCCGTAGAAGAAATAGCCTCAACATAATAGATAGCGTTCGTTACATCGCTTACCTGGTAGGTAGCGCCTGTAGCCAGCACGGTACCACCGGCAGGCTGGTTATACCAACGGAACGAAGCACCAGGTCCGGTAGCCCGGAGTGTGGCGGCACTGCCCTGGCATATATAAACTGTATCTTTTTCTACTGTCGGTGTTCCCGCAAAGATCTGGGCTGAGTAGACTTTCAAAATGGTAAGCGCAGTAGCTGTACCACCCAATTTAACATTCACCCTGTCAAAGGCTGCACCGGGAGCAAAAGAGTAGATCAGGTCCCTGTTACCATTGAGTAACTGTAAATTCAACAGAGATGGAGAAAGGGTTACCTCATCATTATTAGAAGTAGCATTATTGGACGAAGAAATCCGGATGCCTCCTAACAGACTGAGATCTGCTATTCCGGTATTGAACCCGAGTTTAATGCGTACACTGTCGCCTTTTATACCTGGAGCAGAGAAGATAAGAGATTGCTGAATATTAGACCCAAGGCCAATAACAGCATGCATTACAGATGCTGTTTGCGTACTGTTATCTACAGCAGAGTCCTGCTTTTCTACATAACAACCCACACAGATGCCGCTTGCACTGGTCAACTGACTTGTAGCGCCACCACAATCAATATCACCAGGAGTAGCTGGACCACCGTCACCATTGAGTGTAATGGAAACCGGCGTACGCAAGCTTCTGCAGGCAGCATTACCCTGTAATGCCGCTTCTGCATAGAAAGTGGCATTCCCTGTTACCGGAGGCGCAGTGAACTGTGTGCCGACAAACACGGGCGTTCCGCCTGTTGGCACACTGTACCAATTATAGATATAACCGGGATTCGGCGAAACAACGGCAAATGTAGGAGTAGTGCCTTCCTCTACGGATGCAGACGATGGTGTAACCACCACTCCCGGAAGACCTGTTTTTACCTGAACGGGCGTACGTCTTTCACTGCCACAACTATCTGCTCCGACAGCTTCTACAAAATAGGTAGTGTCTTTGGTAATGGCTGGCGTGGTGAATGTAGCACCATATCCTACCGGTGTACCACCTGTGTATGAAGTAAACCAGCGCAGTGTATAGCCTGCAGGGCCCAGCGCAGTCAGCACAGCCGGACTTCCGCTACAGGTGAATATCGTTCCGGCGGCTACCTGTGCAATCGGAGTGACCACCTGTGCATAATATACGTTTAATGAGGTAATTGCCCCAACTACCGCACTCAGTCGTATCTCAACCCTGTCGAACGTCTTATTTGCAACAAAAGTATAGGCATTCTGTTGTACTCCGTTTAATAAACGGGCGGTAAGCAAATCACTCTGCAATCCCCCCATCTCAGCATCTGTAGGTCTCACCCCATTTCCCAACCCTACTCCAATGCCGCCGATCAACGCCAGATCAAGTAAGCCTGTGGTCGTACCCAGACCGAGTCTTATAGTATCACCGGCTTTACCGGCAATTGGGAATACCAGGTCCTGGTAAACATATCCCAGAGCTCCGATACCGAGGCGCACGGTGGAGGCAGTTGCTGGATTATTATCTACCGCCAATGCGCCATTCTCAACACCGCATAACAGGCAAGCCAGCCCACCTGTACCGCCGTTCTGTGTTTGAGAACCGCTACAGCTTAACTCTCCGTTACCGCTGGCTCCATTCACATTCACAGTTACCGCAGTTCTTTGGATACTGATCAATCCATCAACAGGAGAAACGGCTTCTACATAATAAGTCTTATTCTGGAATAAAGGTGGTGTTGTAAAATTATTGCCGGTATGTACCGGAGAACCTCCTTCCTGGGTTTCATACCAGTTGAAAATAACACCCGGTATAGCGGGCAAAGCCGCATTCAGCGAAGCTGTCTGCCCTGCAGTAATAGTAGCAGGACTTGGGGAAACCGTTACCGGTTTCATTGCTATCGCCTCATAAATATATAAGGTATTGTTTGCTGCCAGCAGCCCCGCGAGATCTACCTGGGCCGCATCGAAAGTATGTGATACAGGTATGGCTATTCTGAATTTATTGATGTTATTCTCTCCCTCCAGAATGTTAAAAGTTAAAGCGGGATTGTTCAGGAACCGTGGATCGTTATTGCTTACATTATTCAGTGAGGTTGTTACCCTGATACTTCCCAACAGAGATGCATCTGCAAGGATATCAGCTTCCGAACCCAGGATCAGAATGATGCTGTCGCCACTATGATATACCCCCGGGAAAGAGATCTTTTGTCCCAATGTCGCCCCTACACCTATTGGCAGTGATAAACGAGAAGCAGTCGTAGTGTCTCCATCCGCGGCAAATGCCGGGTTTTGAGCCGTACACAATACACAGGCAACACCGCCTGTAATAGGCCCCTGCTGATCAGTACCAAAGGTCCACAATGGACCGGTACCACCACCTATTGTCACCGGCACGGCAGTTCTTATCAGACTTGTAGTGCCGGCAGGATCTTCCGCTTCTACATAGTAAGTTGTATTGCGTAAAAGGGAAGGAGTTGTAAATGCCCCGGAACCCGTAAAGAGGGGTGTTCCACCTTCCGGTGTGCTGAACCAACTGAACACCGGGTTTGAAATACGGATAGAGGGTGTTAAAGTTATTGATGTATTGTAAGCAGTTCTTGCAGGTTTCGGCAATACATTTACAGGGATCATTGCGGCAACTTCATAGAGTTGTAACGAACCAGACACCCCTACTAAGCCCCCGAAATCGACCTGCACACCATCGAATGTTTTGGTGGCAGGAATGGTAACACGGAACTTCCTGGCGTTATTCAAACCGGTTCCCAGCAGTTGCAGCTTTACTGTTGGCGCATCCAGGTTTACGGCATCGTTGTTGGACACAGCCGGACCTGCAATACTGTTATTAAAGGTGGTCACTCTGATCCTCGGCAATACTACCCCGGCCAGATCTTCAGAAGGTGCCTGAAGAAATAATACGATGCTGTCTAAAGCCTGATATACGCCGGGCAATTTTACGAGTTGCCCTACTGTTGCAGCAAGCCCCAGGGGTACAGTAAGTGTTGAAGAAGTTGTTGTATCTCCATCAACCGCCAGATCCGGAGAGGTAACAGCACACGCTGCACATGCAATGCCTCCGGTAATAGGGCTTTGCTGTTCCTGGCCATAACTCCAGATAGTTCCGGCGCCACCAGCCACTTTTACGGTAACGGGGGTGCGTGCGTAACTACTTAGATTATCAGCAGCACTAAAGGCCTCCGCATAGTAAGTAGTCGTACGGCTTAACAATGGCGTTGGGAAGCTACTGCCAATAGCAAGCGGTGTTCCTCCCGTAGGTGTTGTATACCACCTGAAAACAGGCGCGGATATACGTGCGTCGGTAGCAGCGTTCAATGTAATACTACTACCAGCTGTGATCAACGGAGCCGTAGGAGTAACAACAACCGGAATAGCGGCAACAGCTTCGTACACTCTGAGAGCGCCAAAAGCTGCAAATGCAGTGGAAAGGCTTATCTGGGCCGCGTCAAAATCTTTGGTTACAGGGATAGTCACCCGAAACCTCGGGGAACCATCTGTACCTACGCCCAATACATCTACACGAACAGATCCTACACCCAGGGTGGTAAGATCATTGTTAGCTATATCATTATTAAAGGTCTGCACCTGAATGGCTGATAGCGCTCCTGCCGAGATCAACTGGCCGGGGATCTGCAGGTCCATAATGATCTGATCACCGGCTTTATAGTCTCCAGGGAATTTGAGCAATTGCCCTACAGATGTTAATGCACCCACCGGCAATGAAAGTGTCGATGCCGTAGTAGTATCTGCATCAACAGCTGCAGCCGGATTATCAACATAACATAATGCGCAGGCGATGCCAGCTGTAATAGGGCTTGTTTCCTGGTCAGCGTATGTCCATATCGGACCAGCACCGCCGCTTACACGGACAGTTACCGGTGTACGAACAGGGCTTACCAGTGCGTCTACAGGATTAGTAGCGGTCACATAATAAGTAGTGGTACGCTTCAATGGAGGTGTCGTAAATCCAGCACCATTAAATATAGGAGAACCACCTTCGGGTGCTGTATACCAGTTGAATGTGACACCGGGAATTCTTATAGAGGGAGAGAAAGTAACCGTTCCTCCGGAATTGACAGTGTGGGTTGCAGGATTAATTATTACAGGAATGAAAGCCGTTGCTTCATAAACACGTAGGGCAGCAAACTCACTGATCAAAGCAGAAAGGCTGATCTGTACTTCATCGAAACTGTGAGTAATTGGAATGATCACTCTAAACTTAGGTGTAGTTCCAAGTCCAAGCTCCAGCAAATTTATTCTGACAAGATCACTATTCAATGTAATCAAGTCGTTATTAGACACTCCTCCATTAAATGTATTTACAGAAAGAGCGGAAAGAAGTGATTTTGAATATATCTGATCGGGGATTTCAAGGTCAAGTGCCACATGATCTCCAGCCTGATAGCTGCCTGAAAATTTGAGTTTGAGCCCTACGCCACCCACAGCGCCGACAGGCAACACAAGTGTTGCAGCAGTATTAGTGTTTGCATCAATAGCATTGGCGCCATCATCAACCCGGCATAAGGCACAAGCTACACCAAATGTAACGAAGGACTGACTGCCGGCGAAGCTCCATAGTGGGCCATCGGCAGCAAGTTGGTTACCAGTGTTACGCCAGGCGTTACGCACTAAAGGGGAATAAGGGTGATGGGTGAGATAGTTATCTAACCAGGTTGTTGCATTGTTTGTCAACACAGTATTGGTCGCGGGCAGATCCTTTGCAGAAACTTCACCGACTGGCAACCCAACCAGGCAGACGAGATAAATAAGAATAAGCATAAAAGCTTTCAGGCAGCTTTTCAGGGTAGCTTTAAAATACATAGCATTCAATTGGTTCGGGTTATAAAGCGTGTATATATTGAAAGTTTGCTAAACAGATTGTCCCATAGTCGGTTTTGTCTGTTACTCTATAGGGGGCAGGGGCTATGATACTCAGGGAATAAGGGTAGGGGTGTTCTCAGGTCAAAACATTCAAATACACACAGGCCGTCCTTATGTTGAGAAAATGTTGAAAACAACTAGGCGAAAGTATGTTGATAGGATGGTTTAAAGGAAGTTCTTTTTATTCAGTATGGTAGAACCTGTTCATTTCGTTCATTCCATAAAAATTGAGTATTCATTTTGTTCATTCACAATTGAACCAGAAAAATATACTTATAATAAAGTTCCTGACTTCTAAGGGGTAACCTGGCATATTGTTAAGAACGGCTGTCTTAATATTAAATTGTGAAGAGGAGGTACTCACTGTTTTTAATGGGAGATACTGCCTGCTTTATCGGCCAAATATTGCTTAGTAGAGCTAATCAAATAAGATAGGCATCTTGTTGTTCCAGGATAATTGGCACGCCATGATATTGAATGAAAATCACGTAGTTACATTAATAATCAATCGCTAGTACATCTCATTCATTCTAATTTATTTCATTCATTTTAACCATTTTCTATACGAATAAATCTGAATTGAAAATGGCTACGTAAGTTTACTTCAAAATGACCAGAATCCATTTACTCAAAATCCATTTCCTTGTCCCCATATGATAGATCTCTCCTATGACTTTATCATAACGTTGCAAAATGAAGTATCTCGTAAGTTTGGAGCCGATACCATCACACCCAGTGATTGTAAACGGTTGTCTGATCTCATAAGGGATGAAACTACCAAAGCTGTTAGTGAAACCACTCTCAAAAGGGTTTTTGGGTTTGCTACGACTAAACATAGCTTTTCACGTTATACCCTTAACACGCTTGCGCAATATTGTCATTATAAGGACTGGGATGATTTCCAGGCGCAACATTATATACAGACCGACGGTAATGAATTGAATGATAGCAAATGGCTGGAGCTAAAAAATAAGGCTGTCACCATTTCTCATTATACCATTCTTACATTAAAGAACCGGTCAGGCATTCCCTTCGCCCTGACAGTTCCCCGTCCGTCCTGCTTTGCGCATATTGAACGTTTCCTGGAAAGTGACTATGCGGCCACTGCACTGATAGCCCCTTCGGGCTGGGGTAAATCCGTGACCCTGGTGCATATGGCTGAACATTTCTGGTTCAGTAAGGACGCCAAGTTTAAAAAGGACATCTGCTGGTTCATTCATGCTCATGCTGCAGGTAGCCTCCTGCTTAGAGGCTTCTCACTGGCAACCTGGCTCGACAACCAGCTGAACCTCGGCGCAGGAGAAAATTTCAGAGAATACTTCGCTTCCCATTTTGATAAAATCCGGGGAAGACTGATACTGATCATAGATGGTTTTGATGAAATCACGATAGCGGGGGACAAGCTGAAACTGCTATATACCAAACTGGAAGAATTTGTATACTCAAACGATCTGTTCCCCTGGGTAAAAGTGATCCTCTCCATACGCAGCAGTACCTGGTCTGATATTTTCCAGCACTCACTTCAATATCCTGCCTTCCGCAGATACTGGTACCTGGGGCCGGAAATGGATGAAGAAACCAGTATTAACCTTCCTTTTCTTACTGAGCAGGAGGTAAAATCGGTATTATATAATCACCGAATTGATCCTGCTACAGTCCGGACCTTCAGTGAAGGCTTCCTGCAAAAATTGCGATATCCTTATTATCTGCAATTATTCTGTCAGCTGAATACAGGTCCGGAACAAAATTTCGTCAGTGAGCATCTCAGCCTCTTCGAGATGATCTCAAAATTTGTTCAGATCAAAGTCTTCAATTCTCCAGCCAATACCTTCAAAGTCCGGATCATTGAGAAAATGCTATGGCTCCTGGACCTCGGCAAAGCAGGACAATACACAGACAAAAACTTGCTGCTGAATAAAAATGCAGATCTTTTCCCGGCATATAAAGAATTGTTGGCAGACAATATACTGGTAGAAGAAAATCTCAGTCAGGAAGTGATGTTCGTGGTTAAAGTACGTTTCGCTCACCAGTTCCTGCTTGAATACTTTTCAGCCATGCATTACATCAAACACGCCAATGATGTGATCGATGACAATATGTTGCAGAAGATCGCCAAACAATTACCGGCATCTTCCTATAGAGTAGGAGTATTTAAATGGCTGCTACGTTATGCGATCAACAATAAGCAACTAGAAGGGATCCATAAGATCTTCTACCTGCCGTTGAGTACAATGGAAAAGTCTTATTTGTTGGAATACCTGGCCGTGCACTATCAGCATGAAGGAGAAAAACAGATCTTGAGCACGGTATTCCCACAGGGGTATTTCCGCAAAAATCCATTAAGTCGATTCCTCAATGATAATTTCCTCCATTTCGGAAAAAGGAAGGTCCTTAACGCGCTTCTTGACCTATCCGAAATGCCCAACGACAGGCTAAAGATCAGAAGTATCCTATTTACAATGTCGTTGTTGCAGCTGGACGCAGAACAATGTGAACTGGAACTGAATAATATCAAAAAACTCATATCCAGGGATACCATTGACGATGAAGTATGGGTATCACCACATGACCTCTACCTGTTTGTATACGAATACATGAAATTCGGGATCATCAATGAGAGCATAAAGGATAAGATCTATAACTACCCGCGTTATTTGACCGGTAGTACGAGACATGCACCCACAGTTGCACAGGAAACCGTTTTCAGACTGACTGGGTTTGCCTTTGCCTTGCTGAATGATTATCCACATATGTTCAATTATACCAAGCGCATATTTGAATGTTTCCCGGCATTGGTATACCAACGAACTAGCCCTCTACGCCTGTCCCTATTATGTTGGCAGGCTATGTCCTATCTGGGGCAGGATAATCTTGCCATGACAAACAGGATCTGCCAACATACTGATAAGCTTCTGAAGACCTATTCTTTTGATTTTACCGGTGGGCGACATATTGAGGTACTACAGAAAATGATCCTGGCAGAGGTATATTTTAAGGAAAAGGAGTTAAACCGGGCAATCCGTACAGCAGAAGCAGCTATAGAAATTTCTCAGAAGATGGATTATAAATTGTTACTGCTGACAGGATTTAAATTACTTAGTAAGATGTATTCGCAAGTCCGTTTCGACAAACAATACAATCAGGCACAACAACAGATGGTATTGATCAATAAAAGTACCTCCTTTAAACACTTTGACAAGCTCTTAAGTGCTGTCGCTAAATAATCCATTACAAATCAATAATTTATACTGATCAATAAGAGCAGAGGGAAAGCTTTTAAACCGGATTTAGCTTTTTTTTGCAACTCGTCTGGCATAATTTTGCGTTATTGCATACGATAATGGCCATCGATGAAAGTAAATACTCTACATTCCAGCAATTTCTGCTCAATCTACTGAGCTTGTTGACCATTGTACCATTAGCTCCCTATCTGAACAGGTATATTCCTACATTAGTTTTGCAGGGCTGGCACATGGACATGTTTGTGGCCGTATTGATCGCATTTCTGTTCACCCGTTTGCTACTGTGGATTTTTAAACCGTTGATTATTCCGGCCTTCGTATTAGTATGTAGCATATTGGTTATCAACTACTTTACCGACAATTATTCCTTTAATAATGTCCTTAACGACTATAAAGGAATGGTACAGGGTAATTGGGGCGCCAAGAATAACAAACAATTCGATATCCTCAGTCTATATCCTAGACGTGTAGAAACTTACCGGGATAAAACGGTAAGAGGCATGAGGGATAAGGTCAACTATAAAGATTCCCTTGTCCGCAATTTTTCCGTAGCACATTCACTGGAAGATTTTGACGAATATTTTCCCAAATATGGGAAGGTGTCGCGATACCTCGCACTATTTCACTACATAAACAGGCGGTTTAAATATGTGCCAGATACGCATCGTGACGAATATTTTGCTACACCTATGGAGACTATCCAGAATGGCCTGGGTGGCGATTGTGATGACCACTCCATCCTGATGGCATCCTGCCTGCAATCTATCGGTGCGCGTTGCCGCATCGTACTTATTCAGGGACATGCCTATCCGGAGCTTTATTGCGGTAGTAAGGAAGACTTTGAGATCATGAAACAGGCAATTGTTACTTTGTTCCCTCAACCACCGGTGAAGGAGATTCACTACCACGAGATGAAAGGCGAATATTGGATAAACCTCGACTATACAGCACGCCATCCGGGCGGGAAGTATATGAACGACAAGGTTTATGCGTTGATTGAATTATGACACAAAGAAAGCATGAGTAATGAGCCAATTTAAAACAGTAAAAAAATATCACTCATTTTTCAAGTTTAAACGTGATTTTGAGCGCTATAGTTTAAGAAAAGTAAGAAGTTACGAGATTATCTTTCACTGGTTGCATAAAGTATTAACCAGAAGTCAATTCCTGATATTGTCCGGTATCCTCGTAGGGTTTGTGGCAGGAATGGCAGGTGTATTACTTAAAGTCCTGGTGCATTATATACACTATTTTATAACTCATAAAGTACATTTCAGTACGCAGGTAATTTTTTATGCTCTCTTTCCCTTCCTGGGCATTGTATTAACCACGATACTGGTGATCTGGGTATTTAAAGGCCAATCAAGGAAAGGCATTGGTCTTATTCTACATGAAATTGCCCAGAATTCCAGCCTTATTCCACCAGTAAAAATGTATTCCCAGATCATGCAGAGTGCGATCACCATCGGACTGGGAGGATCTGCAGGATTAGAGAGCCCTATTGCGGTGACCGGTGCAGCTATCGGTAGTAACTATGCCCACAACTATAACCTGGGATATAAAGAAAGGACCTTACTACTGGCGGCAGGGGCTACCGCAGGTATTGCGGCGGCATTCAATGCACCTATTGCAGGGGTTATGTTCGCATTTGAGATCCTATTGACGGGGGTTGTTTTTTCAGACTTCATTCCATTGATATTAGCAGCTGTTTGCGGTAGCTTATTGTCCAAGATCATTTTACAGGAAGAAGTGCTGTTCCACTTTGAAACAAGGCAGGCATTCAATTACCATAATGTCCCTTTCTACATTGGGTTAGGGTTATTATCTGCATTGTATGCACGTTATTTCATCGTCGTATCCGGGCGTATCGAGCATTTTATTGCCGGCTTAAAGTGGTCTGCTCTCCGAAAAGCCATTATAGCCGGTGTGATAGTTTCTATATTATGCGTGTTGATGCCGCCTCTGTTTGGAGAAGGCTATACCAGTGTAAAATTACTGGCGGGAGGCCACTCCGATGAGATCATTCAGAACAGTTTTTTCAGATATATTCCTACACAAAGCTGGATATTGTTATTGTTCACTGGTTGCATATGTTTACTGAAAGTGTTTGCGACCGCTTTTACCATTCATGGTGGAGGTAATGGTGGAAATTTCGCACCATCTCTCTTTGCTGGTGGTTTCCTGGGATATTTCTTTGCCTTATTATGTTCTCATCTTGGATTTGATAATGTCCCCTTCACTAACCTTGTAATAGTAGGAATGGCCGGTGTGATGAGTGGTGTCCTGTACGCACCATTGACAGCCATCTTCCTGATTGCAGAATCCAGCTCTGGTTATGACCTTTTCATACCATTGATGATCGTGTCTACCACTTCCTTTCTCCTGGCAAAATGGTTTTCCCCGATTTCTCCTGAATTAAAACATCTGGCAGATAAGGGAAAGATCTTCACCAAAGCGCATGATAAAAATATCTTGTCGATGCTAAAACTGGAAGAACTGGTGGAAAAAAATATTCAAAGAATATCTCCGGATGAGACTCTTCGCCAATTAATAGAACTTGTAAAAGAAGGAAACCGTAACATGATCGGTGTTGTAGGGGTTGACGGCAACCTCGATGGTGTGATCACACTAGACGATATCCGGCCAATCATGTTCAGTCCAGACCTATACGATACCTTAACAGTAAGGCAACTCATGAAGCCACCATTGGCTGTTATTGACATCAATGATAACGTAGTGGATGTAGTCAATAAATTTGATGAGGTGCATGCCTGGAACCTTCCGGTCATTGAAGAAAATAAGCTGGTTGGCTTTGTTTCCAAGTCTGGCATCCTTAATCAATATAGACTATTATTGCAGGAATATTCATGATCTGGTTGGTTGGATCATGCTTGAAATTTAATCCGTTTTATGGCCAAAATTCTCATCTTATTTGCGCATCCGGCTTTTGAAAAATCCAGGGTGCATTCTCAATTACTGGCTGCCATACGCGGGATGCAGGGAGTAACCCTGCATGACCTTTATGAAGTATATCCTGACATGGGTATTGACGTAAGGCATGAGCAATCATTACTTCTTCAACACGATATTATATTATTTCAGCACCCTCTTTACTGGTATAGTGCTCCCGCCCTCATTAAACAATGGCAGGACCTCGTATTGGAACATGGCTGGGCTTATGGCCATACCGGTACTGCTTTACGGGGCAAAATAGCCGGTAGTGTTGTTACTGCCGGTGCACAAGAAACAGCTTACGGCAGAGAAGGATGGCATCACTATTCCGTGAGTGAATTCCTTCTGCCATTCAGGCAAACTGCACTATTGTGCAATATGCAGTACCTAGAACCATTCGTTATTTACGGCACGCACCGCCTTACCTATTCGGGCATTGCAGAGCAGGCCGTTTCCTACAAACAGATGTTGGAAAGGCTGAGAGACGGACAACTTAAAATTAAGTGACATGGAACATTCTTACTTCTTTATAGCAATGATATATCTGGCCGCTGCGGTGGTTTTCATCCCATTGGCCAAAAAACTCGGATTAGGTTCTGTGCTGGGATACTTACTGGCAGGTGTCGTGATAGGCCCCTCTCTAATGGGCTTCGTAGGACAGGAAGGTCAGGATATTATGCACTTCGCGGAATTTGGCGTAGTGATGATGCTGTTCCTGATCGGTATTGAACTGGAGCCAGCATTACTATGGAATATGCGGGCGCCTATTCTGGGGTTAGGTG
The DNA here is from genome assembly GCF_003182155.1 of Chitinophaga sp. S165. Lineage (GTDB taxonomy): Bacteria > Bacteroidota > Bacteroidia > Chitinophagales > Chitinophagaceae > Chitinophaga. Next base: position 922,556 of record NZ_QGTG01000002.1, on the reverse strand, counting down.
GACTACAAGTACTGATCACGACTGCTGCAATTACTGGTATTGCCCTCTTACTTGGGCAACCGCTAAATGCCTCACTGGCACTTGGGATGACACTTTCCCTGTCATCAACAGCGATCGTATTACAAAGCCTGAAGGAGAAAGGGCAACTTGCCTCCGCGGCCGGCCAAAGTGCTTTTTCCGTACTACTTTTTCAGGACATCGCCGTTATTCCAATGCTGGCAATCTTCCCATTGCTGGCTGGCCCGGATGCCAGCAATAATGCAGGGCATACTGCCTCACTTAGAGATAACCTGCCGGCCTGGATGCAAACGTTAGTCGTACTGGGCGCTGTAATAGTGATCGTTGTAGCCGGACAATACCTGGTTCGTCCATTGTTGAGGGTAGTGGCAAGAACACGCGTAAGGGAATTGTTTACAGCCTTCTCCTTATTACTTGTAGTAGCGATCTCTGTACTTATGAGCCTTGTGGGTTTAAGCCCGGCATTAGGTGCATTTTTGGGAGGAGTGGTACTTGCCAACAGTGAATATAAACATGAATTAGAAAGCGATATTGAGCCCTTTAAAGGGCTGCTATTAGGACTGTTCTTTATGGCTGTGGGAGCATCTATCGACTTCAAGCTAGTATTGTCCATGCCATGGGTGATATTGGGGCTGGTTGTATCCTTAATAATACTGAAAGCGATAATACTACTGATTCTTGGAAAAGTATTCCGGATCAATACAGAACAAAACCTGCTCTTTGGAATGGCGCTTTCTCAAATAGGAGAATTTGCTTTTGTATTACTGGCTTTTACACAACAGAACAATATACTCTCCACCCGGATGGTCAGTATAATGACGGCTGTAGTAGCACTTAGTATGGCCTTGACACCATTGTTGTTACTAATACACGAGCGTGTTATTCAACCAAAGTTCAGCAAGACGGACAAAGACACAAATACACGTGAAGCTGACGAGATCCATGAGAAACATCCTATAATTATTGCTGGCTTTGGCCGTTTCGGAAATATCGTAGGACGTTTCCTGCGTGTCAATGGTGTAAAGGCAACTATCCTGGACCTGGATTCAGACAGGGTGGATGCATTACACAACCTGGGTGTAAAGGTTTATTATGGAGACGCTTCCCGTCGCGATCTGCTGGCAGCCGCGGGCGCCGCTGATGCGAAGATCATCATCATTGCCATGGATACTGTTGAACAAACACTTGATGTGGTAAAAATGGTTCGTAAAAACTTTCCTCATCTGCAGATGCTGGTAAAAGCGGAGAACATCCCGGATACCTATGAGCTGATGGACCTCGGCGTATTACATATTTACCGGGAAACGCTTGACACTTCACTACGTATGGGCGCAGATGCCTTACAGATGTTAGGTATAAGGGCCTACCATGCACACCGCAATGTCAGCACATTCAGAAAACAGGATGAGAAAGCATTGAAGGGCCTGTCTGCCATCAGAAATGACAAGAAACTCTACATCAATACGGTGAAGGAGCGTATTGAAGAACTCGAAAAACTGATGTCCAATGAAAGGGTGACCAAATGGAATCCTTCTGCACAGGGATGGGATGAGCAATCTCTCATTGATGAGGCCAATCAGGACTAAAGATTACTGACCGCTTACAGCTTCCTGTATCCTGCGGCCGATGTCCTGCAATAATTGCTGATCAACCGTATGTCCTGCATGTACGTGTTTATCACCAATAGCTCGCAGCTGCCCTTCTTCATCTTCCTCAAAGGTGATCTCACATTCTTCTACAGTAACTTTGTAGCTGATCTTGTATTGCTGTATCCACGGACGTACTTCTAGGATATGGGGTTTCTCCTTGTATTCAAACTTCAGTATAAATGGTTCGTCTAAACTTTCCATAGTTCACTAGTTAGCATGCAAAATACATTATTCAAAACTCTTATTCCGGATACGCATTTTCTCTTCTCTTGACAACTGATGAATGAACAGCAACGAAAGAGAGGCTGCGGCACTGATAATCAGTATATATCCGATAAAGCCGAGTGTGTGAAATAGCCGGAACAACGTCCAGTCGTTAATGATAGCGTACTGCGCTAAAACAGCCAGTACTGTTCCTAAGATCGCAAAAGCGAATGCAATTCTCTTCATAAAGGGTACGTTTTGGGATCCGTTTAATCTTCTCGAATTAATTGATCTTTTGTCCGTTTTTTTGTTGGTTAATTCTAATGTTTCAGGGGGCAAACAAAATGCCATGGGTGTCCGTGAAGCAAAGGTACTATCAGGATGATTTTTCACGTAGATATTTTTCCACATTTAATGGAAACTTAGAAAATGTGAATAACTGTATGTCTAAATTATCGCCAATATTCCGTATTGAAATTGCACATATCATACTGATAACTTTTACATAAACGAATCATTTATAAACTTTTTTACCATAATTTTATCCTACTTTAGTATTACGCAACGGCTAAACGCCGTGACAGGCATAGTAATTAACTACCATGTGATGTGAATAACTACCAAAATGATGAATCAGAATATTTCCAGTTTATAATGATTAAGTGATGCCGGTGTTTCTATTTTTTGACTCTACACCGGTACTGATTAATTTGAGATAAAAAGTACCCACTGCCTTTCCAGGCAAGGGTTTTTATTCCATTTCTCTGCTCATATCAGATCTACCTAAACCTCATTTCATCGTATTTCCGCTAATAAAAAAAAGCCGGAATAAGATTATTCCGGCTCATTACCTAAACCTACAACTGTTACACTGTTAGTAACATATCTTTAATATCTTTTAGTGCATAGCACTTGGATCAAGTTTCGTTTTCTTGCTTCCTTTTACCATCAATACAAACGGCACACAGATCAGGAACATCAATCCCAGATAAAGGAATACATCCATATACGACATCACTACAGCTTGTTTCATCACACTATATTCCAGTGACTGGTAAGCACTTCCTGCTGCTTTTTTTAGGTCCATTCCTTTTGCTGCAAAGTTGGCTGTCATTCCGGAAACTCTTTTCATCACGTCCGGATTGTTTGTATCCAGCTTGCTTACAAGATCTACGCGATGCAATTCATTGCGGCGGGAAACAAAAGTAGTGATCAACGCCACTCCAAAAGAACCGCCCAACTGACGCATCATACCGGTGAACGCAGCGCCTTGTCCTATCTGTTGGCCTTTCAGTGTAGACAATGAAAGTGTCGTAATTGGAATGAATAACATCCCCATCCCCATACCGCGTACAATGAGCATCCAGAAAAATGCTTCTGAACCTGTATCTGGTGTAATGATCTTATATCCCCACAAACAGAATATAAAGAATAAGAACATGCCTAATGCTACCAGGTACTGTTGTGGCACTCCTTTTTCCAGCATTTTACCAATGAAAGGCATCATAAATGCAGTTGTCAAGGCGGCCGGTATCATTAGCATACCTGATTGTGTAGCTGTCCAACCTAATGTACTCTGTGTATATAAAGGAATAATAAATGTAGACCCATATAACCCAAAACCCATAAGGAACGATAACAGCGTACCTACCCGAAGGTTCCCATTTCCCAATACCCTTAACTCTACAATCGGATTCTTATATGAAAGTTCTCTCCAGACAAAGAAGAAGAAGCCTAATACTGCTGCAATTCCTAATATTAATATTGTCGAGTCATTAAACCAGTCATCTTCCTGCCCACGTTCTAAGACGTACTGAAGCGATCCTACCCCTAAGGCCAGGAACCCAATTCCAAACCAATCCACTTCACTGGCAGATTTCTTTTCACCATATTTTGGACTTCTTACAAATTGAAGTGTAAGCAGGGTTGCGATTACACCGATAGGAATGTTTATATAAAAAATATAAGGCCAGGCATAGTTATCTACGATATAACCACCTAATGGAGGGCCCAGTGTCGGACCAATGATCACGCCCAGACCGTATATTGCCTGCGCCATCCCTCTTTTTTCAGGAGGATAACTTTCAGTGATAATGGTCTGCGAAGTCACCAATAGCGCACCGCCGCCCAATCCCTGAATAAATCGGAATAATACAAGCTCCCACATAGTGGTAGCATTTCCGCAAAGAAAGGATGAAATGGTAAATATTACTATTGAAACTGCGAAATAATTACGGCGTCCAAACTGTTGTGATAACCAACTCGTCATCGGTACAATAATTACGTTACCGATAGCATAAGCAGTGATCACCCAACCGATCTCACTCAACGTCGCTCCCATGTTTCCGCGCATATCATTCAATGCCACATTCACGATGGTTGTATCCACGATCTCAAGCAAGGCGCAAAATATGGCAGTAATTGTAATGATGACCCGGCGGGCCCCATATTCTACCAATGATTGTTGTTGCATCACGTTTATCAATTAGTTGTATAAAGATCAGTTACCAAATGTTCCCGCCTGGTGACGCATAATACGCTATTGTATATAAGACCAGTCTGAGAGCGATTCCATTTTGTTTATCAATCTGCACCACACAAGCGGGACCATTCGTAACCGATATTAGTCAAGATGTACGTCTACAACTACGTTCATACCTGGACGAAGTTGTTTTACTTCTGCCTGATTAAGATCATTAAATTCGATCTTTACAGGAAGACGCTGTACTACTTTTACGAAGTTACCGGAAGCGTTATCCGGAGGCAGTAAGGCAAAACGGGCGCCGGTGGCAGGAGAGAAGGATGTCACTTTACCCTCAATACTTTTACCAGGAAAAGCGTCCACATGTACACTTACTTTCTGGCCCAGTTTCATTTTATCCAGTTGTGTTTCCTTAAAGTTGGCCACTACCCAAACGTCGTTGGATAAAACCACGCTGAAAAGTGACTGACCAGCCTGTACCAGCTGTCCTGGCTGCACATATACCTTTGATACTTCACCATCTTCAGGAGCTGTAATGATAGAATAGCTCAGTACCAGTTTAGCATTGTCTACTTCTGCCTGACGTTCTTTTATTATTGCTTTTGCAGCATTAACCTGTTCAGCAGTAGCATCACTCTGTGTAGACACTGCGCTTGTTTGACGGGTTGCCACTTTTTTCTGCTCCTGCAGTACGTTCAATTGGCGTTCAGCAGTCTGTTTCGCTGCCAGGGCCTGTTCATATTGCTGTTGAGTGATAGAATGGTCCTTTATAAGATTATTATAACGTTCGTAGTCCTGGTTGGCGCGCCATACATTTACTTTAGCGGCTTCTATCTGTGCATCTACTGCATAGATATTGGCTTGAGAGGAAGAAATGTTTGAGCGGGAAGCAGTAGTGGTGGCAACTGCTACCTGTACATTTGCCTGTGCAGCAGCCAATGCAGCTTCTGCTTGTGCAACTTTTATCTGCAGGTCCCTGTCATCGAGGATTACCAGCGTATCTCCTTTTTTAACGCGCTGGTTATCTTTTACACGTACTTCTTTCACATAACCTGTTACTCTTGGTATTACGGGACTCACGTTTGCTTCTATCTGTGCATTGTCGGTCTCTTCATGATGCTGAGCATGTATGTATTTAGAGATACCGAAGGCACCACCACCGATAACAAGGATTGCCAAAACGATGATAAAGCGATAGTTCCTCTTTTTAGGAGCATCCTGAGTATTGTGGGAACCTTTATTATTAGTTGTAGCTGTTTGCGTTTCCATATAGTATATATATGATTGTTACTTTTATTTAAATCCTGAGTTGATTACTTCCCTGCCTCTGCGCCGGTTTCACTTAAAATGCCTGCCGTTTCTAATAGTCTGGTATAAGCAACCACTGCATCAGCCTTTGCAAAAGCGTAATTCAGTTTTGCCTGAACATTAGCTACGTCTGCTTCCAGCAGATCTGTAGTTGTGGCCAGATTATTCTCCTGCTTATTTTTTACTATCTTATAATTTTCGCTTGCCTGGTCAATTGCTTTCTGATAGGCATCTATCTTTTTCTGATTCACTAAGTAATCCTGGTATGCCTTATTGATAGAAAGATGGATATTATCTACCAGCAGCTCTTCATTCACCTGTACTTCCTGCAATCGTACTTTTGCTTCTGTTACTTTTGATCCTGCTTTCCAGAGTGAAGAAGGAGAGTACTTAACACCGATACCAGCGTTCAGTGCATTAGTTACAGTAAGCGCATTAGGTACAGTCAGAGCAACGTATCCACCTGTAAGTCCGACAGAAGGATAATATTCTCCTTTTGCAGCTTTAATGCCTGCTGTGGCAGCTCTTTCACGGGCAGACAGTGCGGCGGCATCCTTACGGTTCTGCATAGCTATTTGTTCCCATTCAGCAGCAGCTTTCGTGCCGGTTGGCGTTTGTTTAAAAGTGGTAGTATCCGCATCCAGTACTGTAGTTTCAGGCAATCCTAACAATAAGTTCATTGCAATATTGGCCAGCTTGAGGTTACTTTCTGCTTCTACAAGCGATACCTCAACATTAGATTGTTGCAGCTGTACTTTTAATAAATCGTTACGTGCTACGATCCCGTTCTTTTCAAGGTTGGTAAAATCCGCCACACGCTGTTGCTGTTGTTTTAGGTTTTCCTGTACAAGTGTTACGGCCTGCTGCGCTTTATAAAGATTGCTATAGGCGTTTATCGTGTTCTGGATCACTGCTTCCCGGTCTTTGTCTGCATCAAGTTTGGCCGCTTCTGCAAGGTACCGGGCCGATGCTTTCTGACTTTGAATGATAAAACCTGAAAAGATCGGCAGGGAAACAGTCGCCATTGCATAAGCAACTGAATTCACTTTGGGTGATGACCCACCACCAGAACTGTCGTTTCCGCCTACATTCAGTTTAAAATCTACGTTTGGCTCATTAATACGCAGATATGAGGCCGAAACGCTTATATCTGGCAATTGTGAATTGTTTGCAGTTTTCACTGATGCCAGTGCGGCATCGATTTTTGTTTTGCTGAGTTTGAGTTCTTTACTGTTTTGTATACTAAGCGTTATGGCTTCTTTCAATGACAGACTCTTCCTGTCCTGCGCCTGACTATAATAATACGGTAAAGTCAGTAGTGCGCATACTGTCAGAGACCATAGTCGCCTGTATGTGCTATTAAGCTTCATGGATTAGAATGGCTTTAAACAAATTTTTCAAATGATTGCTAGTATGACTGATCAGGTATTCCTGAAGTTCGTTGTCTGAGAGATGCTCAAGATTACTCATGCGCTGAAAATGATGCCTGGTGGACATGATGTGATTAGTAGTCCCTACCAGGGTATTCACCATCATTAGAATATCCAGATCTTTATTAAATACGCCACTTTCTTGCCCTTCATTAATAAATGCCTTGATCACTTCATGAACTTCCTTTTTATTTTCATGAATAAGGTCGTTTACCCCGATATCCTCCTGGATCTGCGCTCTGATCATCATCAGGTTAAAGCAGGGATTGCCCATTACACGGGCCACATATGTTTCCACCAACGAATCAAATCTTTCAACATATGAACGGGCTGAATTATGCAGCATTTCCGTCAATGTCAATTTCCAGGCAAAAATCCTTTTCAGGAAGATGGCTTCAATTAATTTCTCTTTTGAGCCAAAGTAGTAAGATATCATTGCGATGTTCACATCAGCCTCATGGGCAATATCCCTCACTGAAGTAGCATGAAAACCATGAGAAGCGAATAGCTTCTCGGCAGCCTCCAGTATTGATAATTGCTTTTGATTGTATTCCATGTGTAAAATCGAATTGTGGGCACAAAGTTAAACAAACATTTAATTAAATCAAACGACCGTTTAAATTCTAGATAAATTCAATACCTTTTTAAGCCAATTTTAAGGTCTTATACCCTGGCAGGTTAATTTTGGCTAAGGTGAGAGCGTAACACATGCTTTTTTTTAATACGTTTTTAATTTCCAGCACTTGTTTCAAAGACAGTGAACAGAACGAACTAACAGTATCAAAATGAACATAATGGCTTCACTGATTCTCTGGTTTTCATTTTACTTTTGAGCCGTCAAAAAAATTGTTGTCCCACTCAATCAATCATTTATGCTATTTCTAGTCCTACGTGAGTTCACTTTGATAAAACAAATCATTAATTCTTTATCTCGAACCAATACATTATTATGGAGTATACTTTAAAAGACTATAGCTTATTAAGCTGTCTGCCTATATCCGTTAACAAGGTTCATCCAAGCCTATCTTTATACCTATCTCTATATTTATATCTATTACTTTATCTAATTCTAAGGTTAAACCGATCTCTATATCTATCCGTATCCATTATCTGAAAAACGATACCGGATTCAATCGTTCCGTCCCATCCGGGCATGTCAATATTTCCATTTTTAGGTTTACCACGCTGCTTTGACGCTGTCATAGCCGCTAGGTCCATCCATTGCTTGTATCTAAGGCGTTGTAATTCATTATAATGCACTGGACGGGGTTTGTATTATACACACCAAGGTTGATAAAATAGATATAAAATCCGGAGCGCTTTTCAGCGCTCTGGCACTTTCATATTCATAAGTAGTAAGTAAAATGACCCGGGTGTCCCAACACCTGAACTACCACTTTCTATAAAAGGTTCTATTGGAAAAGAGTATTATTATGTAATCAAAATATAATTACTGAGCGCAAATACATTAATTATGACGCAGTATCAAGTAGCTTGTTTTGGAGAAGTGCTCTGGGATATTTTACCGGACAAGGCCTTACCTGGAGGAGCACCGATGAATGTGGCCTATCATCTTCAGAAACTATCCGTGCCTGTAGCAATGATATCCAGTATTGGTAATGATGAACCAGGGCAGACTTTACTGGAAATCTTGAAGCAATATCAACTGACGACCGACTACATTCAAACCGATCCGGTTCATGAAACAGGAAAGGTATATGCACGCCCATCATCAGACAATCCACTGGAGATGAAATATGAGATTATTCAGCCCGTAGCCTGGGATTATATTTCCTTTACATCTTCTCTTCGGGAATTAGCCCAACAGACAGGAGATACCTTTCTCGTTTTCGGCAGTTTGGCAGCCAGGAATATAGATAGCCGCCAAACGTTGTTGTCTTTGTTAAAGGGAAATCGCACGTTTATACTGGATATTAATTTACGGCCTCCTCATTTCGACCAGGAGCTGTTGGTTGAACTTTTACATCATTGTCATATACTAAAACTGAATGAAACAGAGCTCTCTATTATTGGCGACTGGCATCAATGGCCGGATAATATGGAAGCAAAAGTAAAAGCACTTAGCACACAATACGCTATTCCTACGATCATTGTGACACTGGGTGAAAAAGGAGCAGCGTTATTAAAAGGGGGGAAATTCTATCAACATCCCGGCTATCCAGTGAAAGTAGCGGACACCATAGGTAGTGGCGACGCCTTCCTGGCCGGATATTTATATAGCACCATTAAAAAATATGATCCTTCTGACTCTCTTGCATTCTCCTGCGCTCTCGGTGCCCTAGTCGCATCCTACCAGGGAGGATGTCCGGATTATCAGAAAACTGAGATTACTACACTAATAGCAGCCCATAAATAAACACTTCATATAACCTGGTTGTTAAAACAATCAGGGAAACAGATCAAGTCAACATCGAAAAGGGTATAACTAAAATTATACCCTTTTTTTGCAATTTAAACACCCCATTGAACCATTCATTGAAAAAATATGAATAACGTGCTCATCTTACTTATATTTAACTCATGTCTCAACTTATTCGTCATGTGATTACAGGATTAGGAATGGTATGCCTGTACCTCCCATCCTACGCACAACAGAAACCGGCCTATGTGCCACCCAGGCAATATCACTCTTATCAAACGGCAGTACCCGTCAAGATCGATGGGATAGCTGACGAAGATGCGTGGGCAAAAGCCTTATGGAGTGATGATTTCACAGATATCGAAGGTGACAAGCAGCCTACTCCGGCTATGCGGACCCGCCTGAAGATGCTGTGGGACAAGCAGTACCTATATATTTTCGCCGAACTGGAAGAACCTCATATCTGGGCTACCTTACATCAACATGATACCATTATCTTCCAGGATAATGATTTTGAAGTTTTTGTAGATCCGGATGGAGACGGTGAAAGGTATTTTGAAATTGAGATCAATCCTCATAACACAGTTATGGACCTCTTTATGCCTAAAGCATACAGGGCCGGCGGCGATGCCTTATTAACCTGGGACACCAAAGGAATCCAGACAGCAGTACAGATAGACGGCACCCTGAATAATCCAAAGGATAAAGACAAAAAATGGACAGTAGAAATGGCCATTCCCTTCAGTGCATTCGTTTTATTCAATCAGGGACTAACACCTAAAGACGGCACCCGCTGGAGAATTAATTTTTCCCGTGTTGAATGGGATACCGATATTGTGAACGGACAGTATATTAAACGGAAAGATCCCAAAACCGGCAGATCACTACCTGAACATAACTGGGTATGGTCTCCTCAGGGTATCATTAATATGCACGCACCCGAAAAGTGGGGCTACCTGTCCTTCGTTGCCCAACCAGCTGGCAGCGCACCTGTAACGTTACCACTCCCGGCCATTGAAGCTGCCAAAGAATATCTTTGGGACGTCTATGCCAGACAACAACAATATCGCAGAAAGAATGGCCGCTATGCATCCACACTCGGTGCTCTTGGTATAACTGCGACAGCTATTACAGAGCAAGGAGTTACCTACACTTTGCTGATGGAAGGTATTACCGACCAATTCACAGCCACACTGGTAAGTAAAAACACCAAAGAACATTGTTCTATTAATCAAGAAGGGAAAATCTCTCAAAAATCGTCAAATGAATAAACGCAATTTCCTGAAATCAGTTGGCCTCGGTAGCCTGGCTATCATGCAGCCAGCCATCCCGACCTTATCTGCTTCCGCCAAGGCACCGGCACAACCGGCTAAAACAGCCAGACATCGTGTTTGGATCAATCCAGATGAAAAAGATACCGTTGCCGAACTGCAACAACGTTATGCTGCTTATAGAAAAGCCGGTATTGGAGACATCTTCTTTGAAGCAGACAGTGAAAAGCATTTCAGGGCGGCGAAAGAGAATGGCATTAAAGCACATAGATGGATCTGGACAATGAATCGTGGCGAAAAGGAACTACTGGCCAGCCATCCTGAATGGTACGCAAAAAACAGAAAAGGTGAATCCTGCGCTACACACCCTCCTTATGTGGGTTATTATCGTTGGCTATGTCCAAGCAAACCGGAAGTAATAAATTACCTGAAAGAGCAGGCAGAGTCTGTACTGTCAAAAGACTATGTGGATGGCCTGCACCTTGATTATGTTCGCTACTGCGATGTGGTGCTGCCTGTAAACTTATGGAGCAACTATGGCATCGATCAGTCTAAAGAACTGCCTGAGTACGATTTCTGCTATTGTGAAACCTGCAGGGAAAAATATAAAGCACAAAAAGGAATAGATCCTCTGGAAATGGAACATCCTGATCAGAGCCCTTCCTGGAGGAAGTACAGATATGACCGCATCACTAACGTTGTGACCAACCTGGCACAAGTGGCCAAACAACATAAAAAGCCTATTACAGCTGCTGTATTTCCAACTCCCGATATCGCCAAACGTATTGTGAGGCAAGATTGGACGAACTGGCCGCTGGATTCGGTTAATCCAATGATCTATCATGGTTTTTATAAAGAAGATGTAAACTGGATAGGAGAAGCCGTGGCAGAGGGAGTAAATGGCCTTCACGGCAAATTCCCGTTATATGCAGGCTTGTACCTACCGGATTTTAAAGGTAATATGGCCGATCTTGAAAAAGGTGTTCGCCTGGCATTGCAAAATGGGGCCGCTGGAGTATCTCTATTCGGACATGTAGACAGCACTGTGTTGGATACAATTAAAAAGGCAAGTGTATAGTGTAATATCATACTGACATTTGTTTAAAATACAGCCGGGGACCATGATTGGTCCCCGGTTTTGATTTAACCCCATGTAACTATGAATTTTCTTCGCTTCAAAAAAAGTTTCAGGTACCAGGAATGATACCTGTTGTCAACCAAAAACGATAAATTAACACCATTAAGATTACCAGGCGCCAGGAATGGCGCCCAGCTCAGACTAATCACCTATTATGCGATTGAGATTATTCCAGTTTAAATATCTTAAAGAGGCATAAAAGTTCCGGATGCCATGACTAGCTTCCGGGTCACAAATTGAAAACCCCTAATAGAAATTATCATTAAAGATGCGGCGCCCTTCGCCAGTGCTTTCCCACTTTACTCTCAGCGCCGCATGTGTCATCCCCCCAAAAGTTTCTTCACTATACTAAATGCTCATTTAAAGCAAATACTGCGATCATAACAATCTTCATTTATCTCACCGACTACATATCATAGCTACTTCCTATACCCCAGCGCTAATCTTCTTTTTTTTACTGACACTTTCATTCAGTCTCCCTCACAATCATCATCATTCCAGATATTCCAAAATCAGTAGCATCCCGCTGCGCCATATCACTATAACCATTATACGCTACCAGGCGTATATAAATCTTAAAGCACCTGGTATTTTCTGTCAACACATCATCTATACTGCCTCTTCCTCTATTTACCACAGTAACATAGATTCATTGATTTTAAAATAGACCAGGTACCAAGAATGGTTCCCGGGTTGGAGATCGTATTTGTTTGTTAATGCGTGACTTATAACTATAAACAAAACTCTTTTATTTACATCAGGGCAAAAGACCGCCATAACAGTATTTTGCTACTGAAAAACATGAATGATTTAAGAAATCCCAGGTATCAAGACTAATACCCGGTGTCCAATTGTTGAATTAACCCCTAAATTCTAAATAGACCGGAAAACAAAGGCAATATGAGCTTAACGTCCGTACTTTAGGACTGAAATCATTACCTGCATGATGCTGTGTTTTATCCCCTTTAATAATTTATTGAAAGAAAAATATTTTGCGTTCTTCACTAAGTAAATTCTCGTATCATTTTCGTATAGGTATATGGATTAACTTAAAGCTGTTTTATTAAAATGCCATTGGCGTTAGCGACAACAATACAAAAGTAACCAGGCTTCTCCGATTAACCTTGCATCATTATATTCATTAAACCAATAGCATTCATTTTATTCAGTTTTAATACAACTCAGGCAGTGAAAGGAAAAATTTGTAATGCATAAGTAACAAGTCGGGATGCAAATTGAGGAAGGAAAAATCGGGATTACAATAACTCAATTATTGGATTAACAGAACAACTGATATATATGCCTATTCCCGGTGGAGGTAACCAATCTCTACCCCCAACCGGGTAATAAGCTGCATCAAAATTCCACCACAATTCCACTCTGCACTATCTTTATGCTTACTGCTTTGTTCATAGCAAATCCAGCATATCCCCCTTGTGTAAACTACCATTTGCAGCTATAGCACCTGCTATACTGTTTAGGCGTAAGATGTAAATTTCAATGCATAGGTTTCTTGTGTTAAAGACATTTCATATACTCCTGCTCCGCAGGACAAATAATACCCGGCATGATCACCTGCTGGAGAATCTGCAGGTTGTCATGCTATGAAAAGTATGTGAAAGATCAGAAGAGACTGCATAGTACAGTCTCTTCTGATAAATTATTAATAACCGTCGTTCTGTTTGAGATTTTTGTTAACGGCGAGATCACTGGTAGGTATTGGGAATAACAAATTTCTTGGATCATCAGAAGGCTTCAGCTGCCAGGTATCCAGGAACTTTCCAAAGCGGATCAGGTCTTGTCTCCGCCATCCTTCCCAATAAAGCTCCCGGCCTCTTTCATCAATCAGTTTGTCAAGATCGATAGAAGTCCAGGCGCTGGCATGACGGTCTGCTCTGATCGAGTTAACAATAGTCAATGCCTGAGGAGCACTGTTTGTTCGCAGGAGCGCTTCGGCTTTCATCAACAATACGTCTGCATAACGCAGGAAAACATAATCATTGTTTGCATTATTACTACTCTTGGTTTCACTGGATGTCATGTCTGGTGGATATTTCACAACCCTGATACCTGTTACTTCCAGTGTATTCGGATCCGTCTCCTGTAGTTTCAATTCTCTTGTGAAGATCAAAAGATTTCCCTTCCTGTCTTTTAAAGCTGTACCCGCAGCATTATACTGCTGTCCAACCAGGAAGCCTACTTTCAGACCACTTTTCTCTGTTACACCCGGATAAGCGCCTCCACGACGAACATCCGTCGCTTCGTATTTATCATAGAAATCAGAGATCGTAGCATATCCGTTCCAGCCGCTCGGGTCTTGGTTATAATGCAGGGTAGGCGCCCAATGGCAGAATACCGCATTACCACTTCTTACTGTACTGAAACCCGGTCCGTTACGCTGGGTAAAGATGTTTTCTTTTGAGATAGCATCGTTATTAAAGGCAAAGTTGTCATAATAATTAGTCAGGGTATATTTACCGCTCGCAGTGATGGCGTCTGCCAGTTCAATAACCTTCTGCATATCGGCAGCATCGAACGTAGGTGCCGCTCTGTTTGCAAAAGCGCCTTTATTCAGATACACCTTCATCAGAAGTGCCCTGGCTGCATTTTTATTAGCAGTATAAGCCGGAACATTTTCATCGAGTATATCAATGATCTCCGTCAGTTCATTGATGATATATTCCGTTGCTTCAGCAGGTTGCATTACTCTTGGTGCGTTCAGCAATGTGTCTCCCGGGTTACGGAAAGGCACCTGTCCCCAGCCGTCCAGGATGGCAAACATAGCAAAAGCCCGCAGGAACCGCGCTTCTCCCGCCTGTTGTGCAGTAGGTTTAAAACTCAGTACGTTAGATGCCAGGAACTGGAGTTGCAGAATGTTAGAAAATGTATTGCTGATATAAGTATGATCCGGCGTCCAGTTGTGCAGTTTAAGTGCACGCCATACACCATTGTCATCCCAGTCGCCACCGCGGGTAGGGGCTACCGCTTCGTCTGACGTCATTTCCTGAAGTGCCCAAAAGTTGGATTGGTCCTGAAAAGGCAATTGCAGGCCATTATATGCCGAGATCAAAAGTGCAGGAACTTTGATCAGTGAATCTGCCTGCTCACGTGTCAGCGTGGAACCCAGCTCCTCATCAAGAGAGCACGAAGACATTCCACATCCGAAGACAAGTGATAATATTATAAATGCTTTATTCAATCGCATAGTAGTAATTTTTTTAAATCAGTGAATTATAACGAGAAATTGATGCCGGCCAGAAAGTTCCTGGCTGTCGGATAAGGTGAATACTCGATACCCAGAGAGGTCACACCATTGATAGCCTTATCTGTATTCACTTCAGGGTCAAAACCGGAATACTTCGTAATAATGAAGAGGTTTTGTCCGGTGATGTAGATAGAAGCGTTTTTGATCACCTTTCCGATATTCCCGATACTATAACTGATAGTGGCGTTATCCATTTTCATGAAATTGCCTTTTTCCAGATAACGGCTGGATACTGTGATTGGGTTTGAGAGGCTTTCCTGTGTTCCCACCAGGTCGGCAGCAATGTTCCTGGAACCCAGGTTGTTGATAGGCAGTACAGTGTTGGCTGTATTATTATAAAGATCAAACCCATAGGCGCCGTGCATGCTGATATTTAATGCCCATTGCTTATAATTAACAGCAGTAATAATACCTAACATTGTTTTAGGGTTAGGATCTCCCAGGTAAAACAGGCTGTTACCGCCGTTAGTATATTTACCCTGGCCATTGTCATCAAAACCTTCAAACTTTCTCAGATAGAATGAGTTTAGCGGCTGATTGTTGGTAAGGCGCTGAGCATAAGCATCAGACACTCCCTGTCCGCTGATGGAACCGGTCAGCACTGGAGGACCATCATAGTTTTCCAGTCTGTTCTTCAGGAAAGTAGCGTTCACACCAAGGTTCCAGGTAAAGTTCTTGGTGGCCACCACGTCGCCGCGTAATACGATTTCCACCCCTTTGTTGATCACATTAGCCGGCAGGTTGATCCAGTAGTTGGAAGCAGGCGCTGGCTGGATAGCAGGGAAATTGAACAGCAGGTCAGACGTATTCTTGTGGAAATAATCTACGCTACCATAGAGTCTGCCGCCGAAGAAAGTATAGTCAATACCAGCATTCAGCTGTTTGGAACTTTCCCACTTCAGGTTTGGATTGGCAACATTGCTCAAGCTGGCGCCACCATTTGAATTAAGCGTGTATTGTTCTTGTGCAGCTCCTGCAGGGAACTCCTGGTTACCAGTAATACCCCAGCCCACACGTAATGCCAGCTGGTTGATGGTCTTGTTATCTTTCAGGAACGCCTCATTGCTCAAGTTCCATTTTGCAGCAAATGAAGGGAAATAACCGTACTTGTTATTGGAACCGAACTTGCTTGAACCGTCTGCTCTCAGGGTAGCTGTCAACAGGTACTTATCAAAGAAGTTCAGGTTAGCCCTACCAAAATAGGATTGTAGTTCTGACCTCGGATTACGGAATGAGCTCAAGAATGTATTCGTCTGGCTTGGGTTCTGGAGGATGTCAGTATATTTCAACTCATCCGTAGTAAATCCAAGACCTCCCAGATTTCTGCCCTTATAATCAAACTTCTGGCGTTCATATCCCACCACGGCACCAACGAAGAGGGCAGGAGTAACCTGTTTGTTGAAGTTTAGGGTATGGGTCATCAATTGAGACGTCAGCGTATTATTGCCATAATAAGCCTGGCCATTACCGAATACCTGGTCAATATTAATAAAGGAGGCGATCTGTGTTTCCCTTTCACCTACCTGGTGATTAATACTGTACATAAAACGGTATTCCAGCCAATCCGTGAACTTGAAAGATGGTGACACGTTTGCCAGAATACTATTGATGTTCACCTTATCGTCGTAGGCTGCCGACATGGCTTCCGGATTGATTGCGGAACCTACGCCTAACAGGTTAAACGAACCATCAGGTTTACGCAGTGCAAGAGTAGGGTTCCATTGCAATGCCTGACCAATTAAACTACCAGTGAAACCTGCGTTACTGGTGATTGGAGCGATCTGCTCGGTAGTGTGCGCTGCCTGTATCGAATAATCTACTCCAAGTCTCTTATTTTCAAGCAACTTATATTGACCATTCAGATTGGCAGTATATTTCTTCAGTCCGGTCTTTTTTACAATACCCTGCTGATCGAGCATACCAAAAGATGCTCTGTAAACACTGGATTCACTTCCTCCGCTGATACCAACGTTCACGTTATGTGTAACGCCTGTACGAAGAATGCTTTCCATTGCGTCCACACTGGAGCCTTCATCTCCACCGGCCAGGTTATATTGCTTAAGCGCGCTCCTGTAGCCGGCAGCATCTAATACATCCAGTTTTTTAAGGATCTTACTCATACCGGCGGAGTAGTTCACATCCAGGCGTGGGGTTCCTACCGCACCTTTTTTAGTAGTGATGATCACAACGCCGTTAGCACCTCTGGCACCGTAAATAGCAGTAGCAGACGCGTCTTTAAGTACGTCCATGGACTGGATGTCAAAGGAATTGATAAAGTTCAATGGGTTGGCATCCGGGGTCTGCCCCAGACCATTGGCACTTACCGAGGGTTTGGCAGTACGGCCGTCCAACGGCATACCGTCTACCACATACAGTGGCTGGTTACCAGTTCTTACAGAGGAATTACCCCTGATTCTCACCGTAGTGGCACCGCCAGGGGCTCCACTGTTGGCTACCACCATGAGACCGGCAACTTTACCCTGGATCAACTGATCAGGAGCTGTTACGATACCACGGTTAAAGTCGGCCGACTTAATAGAAACAACAGAACCCGTGAGGTCCTTCTTCCTGGTAGTACCATAACCTACTACCACAACATCCGTCAGGGTAGTGCTGGTTGGTACGAGTGAAATAGAAAAATCAGATTTACTACCGATGGCGACCTCTTGTTGTACATAGCCGACAAAAGATATTACCAGCGTAGTTGCGGTAGCCGGTACATTCACTTTGAACGTGCCATCTACACCTGTAGCCGTACCCGTACTGGTACCTTTTACTTGTACAGTGGCTCCCGGAACAGGGCTGCCATTTTCATCCGTGATCTTGCCGGTCACGGGTTTGGTCTGCGCACTGGCTATACCTGCTACAAGCAGTAATAACGAGCATAGCAGACGCACCTTGCGAAATAGAAGATTGGTCATAGATCAGTTTTTATTGGTTTGTGGAATATTGATGCCTGAAATAAATGGGTCTGGTAAGCCTGGCAGCTCACCAAACGTGGAATACTTAACCCTGCACCGATGTCTTACATAACGTGATAATGTCTCTCTGCAATAAGTCCTGGCTAGGCTAATTAGGGCCTGATTGTTTGCTTCATAACTGGATTTGTTGACATTGATCTTAACGTGGTCTCACTGGTTCTACCTCCAACGGATAGTTTACGGATGCGGTCGATAAGTCAAAGTAAGCCTGCCTGACACAGGTTAACAATTTATATGATCGTTATATAGAAAATATAGCGCAAAATGGTGTTTTCATAAGAACCAATTTATTGATTAACAATGCATTAATATTATATTATCATTATTACTATATAATGATAATAACCGGGTTTTCTTATCATTTTATAACGTGTTTAAAGGGCTTTGATGTCCATAAGCCGTTCTTCAAATTCCTCTTTGGGAATAATTGCCTTGTTCTTGATCTTAGTTTTATAAGTGTAAATTGTATTCACTGAATATTCGAGGATCTGGGCAATCTTTACATTGTCACTGATACCTATCCTTATCAGGGCGAAAATCCGGAGGTCTGTATTTAGTAGTTCGTTATCTTTTAACCTGATCCGGTCTTCTTCTCTAAAAAATGAGTTAAAAACTGTTACAAAGTTGGGAAATATTTTCAGGAAGATACGATCAAAATTTCTGAACAATTCATCCCTTTCTTCCTTCAGATCAATATTATTGACAAGATATCTGACCTCTGCATATTTATTGTCAGTTAGCTTCTGATCAGCCAGCTTTTTAAATTTCTTGATTTTGTCCAGGTAAGACGAGTTGATCTGGAAGCAATAACCAATATATTCCTCCTTGATCTTGTTTGCCTCCATCAACTTATAGTTGATCTCCTGCTGCAGTGCATGGGCTGACGTGATAACCTGCTGAGCTGCCTGTAGTTTTTTATATTGCCGGTAAATGATCACCGACAACCAGATCAGCGCCAACAACAACAGCGTCGCGATGGCGGAATAGACAAACAACAGCTTTTTCTGTGCCTCTACCGTATTGATCTTCTCCACTTCAATAATGGGCAGTATCGCACTAACCTGTACCTTCCTCAAGCGGGCGCCATAAAACGAAGCATCCGCAACGGCATATTCTATAAAGCGGGAGGCATGTTTGACATCCCGTTCCTTAAAAAGCAGTTCAGCCAGGATGAACATTGCCGTCGTTTCTTTGGTACAAGACATAATATCGGCTATCGCCGCTTTTGTCATCATGATGATCGCACTGTCCTGTTTACCTGTCCGTATATAAATATTACCCAGTGAGGAGGTTGCGATGGCCTGCTGATGCATGGTAATATCCGTATGAGCCACAGTTAAGGTGTAATAATATTTCGCACTGTCCATCATCTGCTTTTTCTGATACATTAAACCATAACTATAATCATAATTAAAAGAATGTGGTTTATATAACATCAGAGCAGAGTCAATGTAGATATTCCCCTGGCGCGTATAGGCAGGCGCAAAGTAGGTATCACTGCTATAGTCAGACATGTCATAGTAATAACGCCCCTTTAATGAGTAGTATTCCGCCCTGGCAGTATCGGGCAGGGAATTGACGTTTACTGTTAACAGGTAGTCCCCTGCTTCACGGAACATTCCCGATGAAAGCAATACAAATCCCAGCTTAACTCCTGCATAATTGATGCGCTGCGAATCATTCATTTCGCGGGCCAGATCCTGTAATTTCCGTGCATAGGCAAAAGCAGAATCATATTTAAAAACTTTGAACTGTTCATATAACTGATGACAAATGACAAACTGCTCCTGAAGGGTCAGGTGTCTTGCCGCAGCAAATGCATGTCTTAAGGTATTGATCTGTTTCAGTTTTTCCGCGTCATAGAGATGCGCATTTTCGATTGTCAGATTCAGCTTGTCCAATAAACTATCCCGGGAAGAACCGGCAAATGACATTTTACATGCAACTAGCAATAACAAACAAATAAGCTTCGATTTCATTTTTCAGTTTTGTGGAACAGTAGCGGGTCACTGTAATTGATTACTCCCTGCTGCATTTTTTTTTCCATTCTGGCTGCCAGGCTTCCGGGAGATAAAACAATCATTCCATCTCCATAGCCGAGGATTTCCCTTTCCAGCTCAAAATTCAGTTGGACCTTTAAGTTAATAACGATACCATCCTCCCGGCTCTCGATGAGTTCCTGGGAATGATGCATCGGTTTTGTAAGAATGTATGGCGCGTGTTCATGACTGACAAGTAACTTTACATTTTGAGCGCGCATATTTTCGGAAACAGTCACCCCTATCACATCTTTATAGTAGGCAGCCGGATCCACTTCCTCATTCTCAATATACAAAGGGCTGTCCAAAAGTTCTAATTCCTGTATCCTGTCCAGGGCCAGATGAGTGACCAGCATGCCTTTTCCCTTTACTCCTACGGCAAACCACCTGTTCTTAAATTCCTTCAGCCACCAAACATGATAGTCAAACGAGTTGCCGCTCTTTGCCCGGAAGGACTGATAACCGATCTTCACCGGCTTCCTTTGTATAATAGATTGGTACAACAATTCCAGGTATTCCAATCCTTTTAATCGCTCGTTCTTTTCAAACTCTATAACCGACTTTGTATTGTTAGAAGCCGCGTACACATGATCTTCCAGTTTCTGTACGACTTCATTCAAACTGCTGAAGTGGGAGAACCCTTTAAATTGCTTAAGCACTTCTACCGCTTCATTCATCCGGCTCAGGTCAAGATCGTTTAAAGGTATCTTAGTGATGCTGTATTCCGGGTCTTCATACGTGTAATATTTTTTGTCCACTACGATGATAGGCGCACTATATCCCAGTTTGTCGCTTCGCATGGCCTGAAGGTCCATCTGAATGGCACGCCGGCTGATCCCTTTTTCAACACCCTCGTATTCATACAATGCATCTCCAACAGCGTTAATAAGGTCTTGCAATGTCCATTTCCGCAAACGGTTCCGGAGACAGGAATCAATTGTTCTGTAACGGATAAGGGCATTCTTATTAACAGGCATCAGGCTATTTTTTCAAAAAGTAGAAAAAATTATTCTAATGCGCAAAAAAAGTGCGCACATGACTTTCACCTTTGTTTTGTCATCGCTGATGGCATGGTTTCGAAAGGCCGCGGCGGACCGGATGAGGGTTTCTGAATGGCCCCGTAGTATTGCCAGCAATAGCTGGCAATATGCTGCTTCCGCAACTAATCGTTACTGGTGATTCTATGGGTCGTGGGTTCAAATCCCTCTCCGCCGCAAGGCAGATAGCTCAGACAGGTAGAGCAATAGACGTAGGACCCTTAACAGGTTCAAACATGGACTGAAAATCCAAATTCCAGCAGAAAGCAAACTGCTTTAACAAATATTGCTTCTGACAAAAACAGGGTAGCAGCCGGCAGGGAAGCAAAAGGTTTCTTTTCCATCTGCAACCGCCTTGAAAAAGGCAGATACCGTTGTTGAACGTGTAACTGATCTCTGGCCCGGCGCCTGATTTATTTCTGCCGGTATCCCTATATCCATTTAGCCCACGAGGTACCGTGGCTGGAACACGTTTCACCGACAACAACTCAAGCCCGCTTCCGCAGGTTACAGAAATGGTAGCTACCCTATTGACACACAACTCCTGAAGGAGTCTATATATTGATTATCAATACTAATCCCTAAACCGAAAACAATAATTTTATGATAGCACGTACTAAAGTAGCAGCATATAGCAAGGCGTTGGTGTTCAGAAACAACCGCTACATGAGGATGCTTGACGAAGGGGCATATTGGGTGAAGTCCAATGAGCAGGTCATGCATTATGATATGACAAAACCATTTCAACCTTCCATCGATCTGAATATACTTTTACAGCATACAACAATTGCAGAAGCATTGGATGTGATCATTGTTAAGCAGCAAGAGATCGCTCTGCTGTATGAGAATGGCCTTTTCAAGTCTGTATTAACAGCCGGAAAACATGCATTCTGGAAGGGAATGGCTGAATATAACGTTACCCCGATCGACCTTTCCAAGTATGATATCACTGAGCAGGTAGAACGCGCCATCCTGGTAAGACCAGAGCTGCAGCCTTATATCAGGATCTATGCCATTGAGTCTTACGAAAAGGGATTGCTCTATGTTGATGGAAAGTTCAGCAAGGAGCTTGAACCAGGTATACACTACTTCTGGAAGAACCCGATTGCATTAACAGTATACAAGACAGATATCCGCCAATTGCAGATGGAGATCAACGGACAGGAGATCCTGACAAAGGATAAGGCCAATATCCGTATCAACTTCACTGTTCGTTACAGCGTGACGGACATTTACAAGCTGGTAGAGAACAAAGAATATGATAAGCAACTGTATGTGTTGCTGCAACTGGCCCTTCGGGAACAGGTGGCGGCATATACCCTTGACGAGTTGCTTGACAAAAGAGATGATATATCTCCAATGATCATGAATACAGTCACAGAAAAGGCTCTCGATCTTGGTGTAAAGTTGCTTGATTGCGGTATTCGCGATATCATACTCCCCGGTGATGTAAAAGAGATCATGAACCAGGTGCTGATCGCTGAAAAGAAGGCGCAGGCCAACAGCATCATGCGAAGAGAAGAAACTGCAAGTACCCGGAGCCTGCTGAACACTGCACGATTAATGGAGGACAATGAAATGCTGTTCAAACTGAAGGAGATGGAATATGTAGAGAAGATTGCCGATAACATCAGCAATATCACAGTAAGCGGAGGTGGAGACATCGTGGGGCAACTGAAACAAATTTTCCTACCAGCAAAAAAGGGGTGACAATGTTCATCCCTTCTTTATTTTATAAAACCCCTGTTTTCAGGGATTCCGTTTTTTCCCAATGCACTCTATTTTTAGCACATGCTAAAATATGGCATTACCATCTTTATTGTGACCGCTGCAGCCATCTGCGGTTATTTCCTGTTTGCTTACAAATTGGATACTATTGTGTTGTATGATCGTGCAGCGGCTTATACATCAATGACCCCTTATTTCTCTGCCGTGCCCGAATTTCTTATCAGTGGCGATAACGAACTTAGGGTGATTGTCAACTTTGAAGACATAAGGGAAACAGTGTACCTAAATAATCTCGAAATCAATATTTCACCGGCTAATGCCACTCCCCTCATACCAATTGCAGTCAGAAATGACGAGAGCAGATGCGAGGCCAATTCTTACAGGGAATTGCCCTGTAAGGCCAAATTGCTGCAACCTCTGACAGAAGACCAACACTTCACCTTTACTTTCAATACCAGCCATAGTCATACCAAACGCTACCTGGTTACAATTAAAGGAGATGTGATGTCAGGCCCCTATAAATCTTCATTCCGCAAACAGATAAAGATCCAGGAAAAAGCTGTGTTCCTGGAGCGCAATTAATTGTTATTTTTAACAGGTACTATCAACCTGTTCCCTTGCATCAGCCAATACCAAATCGTTTCTCTTCCCGCCAGCTTAGTGTGGCATTTTTTTCTGCTCTGATCGCTTTTGCAGCATATACCTGCATTTTCGCTTTCCGGAAAGCCTTTAATGTAGCGCCATATGAGGGACATACTGTACTGGGGCTGGATTATAAGATCGTATTAGTGATCACCCAGGTATTCGGATATATGAGCAGCAAGTTTTACGGAATTAGGTTCATTTCTGAAATGAAAAGAGTTGGGAGGGGACGATTGATATTATTTCTGGTGGGGCTATCCTGGGCCGCCTGGCTGCTGTTTGCGATCATTCCTCCGCCTTATAATGCCTGGTGTCTTTTCTTTAACGGATTTCCATTAGGGATGATATGGGGTATTGTATTCTCTTTTGTTGAAGGGCGGCGCACTACAGATCTCATCAGTGCAGCCCTGGCTGTCAGTTTTATATTTGCCTCCGGCCTTGCTAAATCTACCGCCCAATGGGTAATGCAGTCCCTTCACGTAAATGAATTCTGGATGCCCTTCACAGTGGGTGGCGTATTTCTCCTGCCGCTATTGCTATTTGTATATTTACTTGAGAAGATCCCATTACCGGATGCGGCAGATGAAGCACAACGAATGCAGCGCTTACCTATGTCGGTAGAAGAAAGAAAAAAACTCATATCCAGATTTCTTCCAGGCCTGATAATGCTTATCATCATTTATATACTCGTTACAATACTAAGAGAAGTAAGAGACAGCTTTATGGCAGATATGTGGAGAGCCTCGCGCGAATCCTTTGATGCCAGCGTATTCGCCCAGACGGAGACTATCATTTCCCTCGTCATTTTAGTAATGATCGCCTCTATGATATTTATCCAGCATAATTATAAGGCATTTTTAATTACTCAAATTATTATGCTGCTTGGATTCATCATTTCTCTGATAGCAACTGTGCTGTATCTGCAATCGGGGTTGTCATTATACTTGTGGATGATACTTGTGGGTTTAGGGTTGTTTATGGTCTACATTCCATTCAACAGTATATTGTTTGACCGTTTTATTGCCACCTTCCGGTTTTCCGGCAATGTCGGATTCCTCATTTACCTGGCAGACTCCTTCGGTTATCTTGGCAGTGTAGGAGTGCTGCTAACCAAATCCCTGTTCCGCATTCAGGCAAACTGGTTGCAGTTCTATACACAATTAGTGCTGATTACAGGATGCGCGGGCATAATCGGCACAAGTATCTGTATGGTCTACTTCATCAGGAAATATCGATCCGAAGTAAAACCTTAGTTACTGCAACAATTCTGCCCAATCTCCTGGCGCAATGTTCCGTCCATGACTATTGTTTATAAAATTGCTCTCTGATACTTACAAGAACAGCTTCTGCCTTACTTATATCCGGCGCGTCCGGCAAACCGGAACGCTCATACAGATCATCCATTTTCTCCAGTTTTGCATCCACCATTTTCAACAGGTCATCGTATTCAAATTCCCCGCTCTTGATCTTCAATAGAAATTCCCTGTCTTTTCTCTGTACAATTACCTTGCGCTCCACCGCTATCTCTTCCGCCATGCTCAACAAACGGAAAGTATGCATCATATTTTTTGCATCATAGTTCTTTCCATGGGTCATTGTATTCTGGTATCTGGCATCGTTCCTTTTTTCGACCCATTCCCAGTATTCAAGATATTCCCGGCAATATACTGAATACCCATCTTTGTTAAAGTTCATGACAGCGAGGTGAGGAATGCCTGCAGGAATTGAGCTCAATTGTACGTCGTTAGCAGCATCTCCGGATACGATGCCTTTCAGGAACGCATCACCCGTTATCTGATGCTGATGAAACAACAGGTAAACATCCCTGAAATGCGCTACCTGTGTCAAACCACATTGGTTTGGTGAGTATCCTTGATCATCCAGCCACTGCTGCAAAGGTACACTACCATTTCCGGCAATGACGTAACAGAAATCCAGTACAGATTTGCGTTTTTCATCTACCGGCCTATGGATCTTTTTATTCAGCCCCTTTGCCTTTTTAATCTGGGATGCAGCATAACCGGCGAAGGTGTCTTTACATAACTTCGACAGGAAATCTTCCGGCTTTATTTGATCCATCAATGCATGACGAAACAACACACAGTCAGACGGTGTGCTAAGCAACTCTATGATGTTAGGATTATTTTTACTCAACAGGTCTATGAATCTGCCTATCTCAAAATAAACTTCATCATTTGTGCTGTTTGAGATCTGTGGCGTATAAGTCAATCCGTACAACTCACCGGGCGGTAATACAAAGATCCCCTTTATATCCGTATCTGAGGCAGGGGAATGCAAGTGCTGCGCTCTGCTGCCACTTATACACTTCAATAAAAGGTGTTGTGTACCAGATTGTAATGCTTCTAAGGTCATTGAACTTTAATATATTTTCTGAATACATTATTCAGCGCTATTGTATCATGCTGTATAGCAGGTATGAATGCTGCTTGTTCCTTACAGTAAGTGATCATTTTTCCTATCCACTCCTGCAGCACAGGTAGTGGTGATATCCTTGTTTTCTCATCGGAGATCTTCTTCAGTGCCAGCAGATCGTCCACCGCATCGTTCCAGGCTTTATCATCAACAGCGACCCTCAACTCTCTGAAAGTGATAGGAGGTACAGTCTTTTTCTCAATAATCCACAGTGCTGCCAATGCCGGGCGCAAGGCATAAAAATACTTCTTGATCCTTACCTGCTCTTCCTGCAGATCATGCTCAAAGGTATTTCTTGCCATGGAAATATAATGATGGCACCCGGCACGCCCTGAGAAGTATTCTCCAGCCATCCGGAACAATTCGCTTCTAAACTCAGTGCTTTCTTTATAAACAATATCAGATTGCAACCATTCATATAGCGGCGCATTCGATTTTAGAAATAGTTGCAGCGCCTTTCGTATATCCCATCCACTGATATCCAACACTTCATTCACAGGCAATTCTATTACATCTTTTCTCTCCTCGATACTGAGATAACTATCTTCCGGCTGGGCATAAATGAACCGGACATCATAATCACTATCAGGTGAAGCGAAGCCCCAGGCACGGCTTCCAGACTCACAGGCATATAGTATTCTTACATTCTTTTCTTTCTCTATAGCCAGCAGTTTTTCTGCTATTATATCGTTCATTATACACAGGGTTATAACTCAACAAGATATAAAAATTCATAAAAATATTTACTGTTGAATTTGTTATTATCGAAAAAATAGTTTCATCTTTGCATCGTTAAAACAAAACACAAACAATATCATGTCACGCATACAGCTACATATAGAACCAAAAAGTACCTTCTGCCAGATTTATGGCGAGGCACTTGCGGGGCATGTTATGCTGCAGAATAGTTGATAATAACTGATTCGATATAACACAAGCCCCGCAAGCAATTGCGGGGCTTTTTCATTTACCTGAATTTACGATATGCAAATACAATTATCGCCCATACAATTTAAACAGATCAGTGCACGACAGTTATCAGGCACATCCCATAGCTATGCGTGGATGTATGCAGGTAATGAGCTGCTCCCTGTTTTTCAACGACCAAATTATAGTCTGATTTAGCGTACGCTTGTATCAGTTACATATAAACCCGGTCGTTTATCACGACCGGGTTTTTTATTGTTTGTTACCCTTTATTCATCTGTAGCTCAACGGTTAGAGCATCTGCCTTATACGCAGCAGGTTACCGGTTCAAATCCGGTCAGGTCAACAGTTTTTCCGGATAGTGTAATGGCTAACATATCACACTTTGACTGTGATGTTCTCAGTTCGAATCTGAGTCTGGAAACAAAATGATGTTTTAAATTCTTATGCAACAAAATATGACTTAGCAATGCAACAGATCTACAAATGGAGAAGGCTGAACGGTGAAAAGATAAACATGCCGATAGCTGATGAGATCAGCAACATGTTATCAGCAGAAAAAGAAGCAGGTAATGACCTGAAAGTATGCATCGGTACCGATAGCCAGGTAAAGGGCAGGGTCACTGAATTTGCCACTGTGATCGTTTTTATCCGGAAGGGCAAAGGCGGATTCATGTACATCCATAACGACAGTACACTACGCAAAATGAGCATCAAAGAAAGGATGCTTGTAGAGGTAGGAAAGAGTATTGAAGTGGCTTATTCTCTGTGTAACATTTTCACCAGGTATAATGTGGATATGGAAGTACATGCCGATATCAACACCAATCCCAACTTCAGGAGTAATGATGCATTAAAGGAAGCAATGGGATACATCATGGGGATGGGCTTCACATTCAGAGCGAAGCCACATGCTTTTGCAAGCACTTCCTGCGCTAATAAAATAGTTCATTAAAATTCTTAATTGTATGGTTTATGTAAACGGCCTTCAGGCCACTGAACTAACAAAAGACAACGATATTGCCAACACAGCACTCATCTCCGGTTTACAAGAAACTGTGATGGTCGCAACAAGAATGCACCGGGGTGCAGGTCTTGTTGATAATGCCGGCGTGACGATAATGAAGGGAGCGATGGCTTTACCTGAGATCGAGCGGGATGATTAGAAATACATTGTTTAATGCAATGAACAACTCACTGTCAGATACGTTTCAAATGCTGACAATGACGTCTATTTAATCATGCACTCTTTTTATACCCAGCTTTTTAATCTTTGAATTCAGGGTGGTAGGAGGGATCTTAAGTAAGGCTGCCGCTCCGCGTTCGCCATAAATCCGGCCATTGCACCTTTTAAGGATACTTAAAATGTAATCGCGCTCCATTTCATCAATTGTCTTTACTTCAAATCCACTGTTGGCAGAAGTGATATGTACACCACTCTTCTTTGTTTCAGATGGCAAAACAAGGTCTTTTATTACAGGTCCGGGATTCATGATAACACTTCGCTCAATTACATGTTCCAACTCGCGGATATTTCCCGGCCAGCTGTACTCCACCAGTTGTGTCATTACTTTCTGAGTAACCTGTTTTATCTCTCTGCCGGTTTTACGGCTGTACCTGTTTACAAAGTGATTTACCAGTAATGGGATATCATCCTTTCTGTTTCTTAAAGGAGGTAATTCAACCGGGAATACGTTTAACCTGTAATAGAGATCATCCCGGAATCTTCCCTGCTGTACTTCGTCCCAGAGATTCCTGTTGGTAGCGGCAATAATCCTTACATTCAGCCGGATCGTTTTTTTCCCCCCAATCCGTTCTATTTCCTTTTCCTGTAATACCCGCAACAATTTTGACTGAAGTTCCAGCGACAATTCGCCTATTTCATCCAGGAAAAGAACGCCATTGTTCGCAAGCTCAAACTTACCGATCCGCTGTTCTGTAGCTCCGGTGAAGCTTCCCCTCTCGTGACCGAACAATTCGCTTTCTATCAGGTTAGCAGGCAGCGTGGCACAATTCACCTTCACCATCATTTTGCCTTTACTTCCGGAATTACTATGAATAGCTCTGGCTATAAGTTCCTTACCGGTGCCCGTCTCGCCCAATATTAATACAGTACTGTCTGATGGAGATACTTGTTTTATTACCTGAAACACCTGTTGCAGTTCAGGACTGTTACCAACTATTTCAGTGTAATTATATACTGTTCCTATTTCTTCCTGCAGGTACATATTTTCCATCTCCAGCTTCTCTTTGTAGGTCCTGATCTCCAGAAGCTGTTTCTCCACCTTCTCTGTTGACAATAAATTAAATAATGCCGTAGTCAGTTGCGTTGTTATTGACTGAATGATGCTGAGCTGATTATGGTCCGGCCTGTTCTTCTTTTGGGAGAAAAAGATAAAATAGCCCCAGATCTTGTCTTTGCTTCGAATAGCCGCTATGATCATTTCACGGGCTCCCTGCACATATGCCCACTTCAGAAAGTCAGGATTATGTCTTTCCTTCATTAATGTATCCAAATCGAATACAACAGGATGCGGCGATGCTACAACTTCCCGGAAAGGCTCGTACTCTCTTGAATATTGCCAGACGTCCCCTTCCTGAAAAGAAGCCAGGGGATCTGCCTGTTTCCCTGAACGTGCAGTAACAATATTGAACTTATTACCGTCTGCACTGATGCTACCTATCAGATCGTATGAAAAAGGAAACAATTGTGAAAAGAAAGGATTGATAGCATCCAGCAAGTGTTCCTTATTACGCACGGTTGCTATAGCGTTGCTGATAGAAAGCAATACGGCCTTCTCCTTATTTCTTTGCTCCAGGTCTTCATTGGCAAAAATATTGGCCAGCGCAATGGAAAGCTGATAGGAAATACCATTGATCAGGTTGAGCTGTCGCCGGCGTAACACCACCTTTTCTTCGAAGAATAAAGTAAATAACCCGAGCTGTTTTGCTTCAGTACGAAGAGGCACAATAACCGCCTTCTTAATGCCTGTTTCTAACATGAATTTCATGAAAACAGGAATACTACCGGTAGCGGCCAGCGCCTCAAGATCTATGATCGCAGGATCTGCGGCATAAAGGAGCTTGTTAAAGAAGCCGTCATTAACAGGATAGCTATTGGTTATAACATTTTCATAATTTACGGGCTGCAATGCATCCTCGGTCACAACCAGGTATTGAGAATATGTTATGCTATCCTCATTTACAAGATTAATGGACACATTCCGGATAGGGAATATCTTTTTTATTTTCCGGTGGATGATCTGCAACAGATCGTTTTTGCTTCTTACCGATGCAAGGTCATTACTCAATGATAGCAGAATAGCCCTTTCCTGTTCTCTTTCAGCAATTTGTTCCTGTGCAAGAATATTACAGATAACGGCCGATATGTGATTCGTGACTAACTGCAACAGTGAAAGAACATCCGGAGTATACGCTTCTTCATTTACGGTAAAAAGTAACAATTCGCCTATTATCGTCTCCTTATTCCGGATAGGAGTACAAATGACACTTAAAGCATCTGTATGCAGGATCTGAGGTACCGTTGCATTTCGGACCTTAGCAATAAATTCATTTTCAAACAGATCGGACATATTCTCCATATCCCGGCCGGTATATAGACACTCTATTTCATCCGGTCCTTCAAAAGGATAAAGGTGTATTGCAATATCCTTAAAAAGGAATGCCTCCTTTAACTTATATTGTAGCACATTTAAGAGGGTCTTTTTATCCCTTATTGAAGTAATCCCGTTACTGACAGATAGCAAAAAATCAATGGTCTGTAATGTTTCCCTAAAAGGCGTACTGTTGGCATTCACGATATCAGCATTAAAAAGAATAAAACCAAAGTTGTATAAATCATTGACTGACAAAGATAATCGCTTTATAATAGCAAAATAACGGCCGACCTTGGCGAAACGACGATATATCGTCATGCATTTTTTATAAAAAAACCGCATACCTTTAATAATCAATTAATTATCAATTGGCATGGAATTAAGTAATCTTAGACACAACATAAAAAATCAGCTTTTCGACCTATTATGATCACACTTATTATCGACGACAATGCCATCGCACGTAGTACGCTTCTGGAGTTGACCAGCCAGATCAAAGGTGTTGTTGTTGCCTGTGAATGCGGGAGTGCGCTGGATGCCTACAATTATCTACAGGAGAATCCTGTAGATCTGTTGTTGCTGGACATCGAAATGCCAGGAATGTCGGGACTTGAGCTAACAAAAAATCTCGGAAATAAAAGACCGGTGATCATTTTCACCACCTCCAAGAAAGAGTATGCAGCAGAAGCTTTTGAGCTGAATGTAGCCGATTACCTCGTAAAACCTATCACTCCCGGCAGGTTTATACAGGCTATAGAAAAGGCCCGTCAGATCCTGGACAGCAATAAAGAAGAGATGCGCTGGGAAAATGATGAATTTATATTTATCCGCGATTCGAATATTGTAAGAAGACTGAAGCTGGAAGAGATCCTGTATGCAGAGGCGATGGGCGACTATGTAAAGTTATTCACCGCAAAGAAATTCTTCGCGATACACGTATCCTTGCGGGTACTGGAAGAACGTCTTCCCGCTGCCCGTTTTTTAAGGATCCACAGGTCATATATGGTAGCGATTGACAAAATAGATACACTTCAGGATGGAGCCGTACTAATAGGGGACAAATCCCTTCCGGTAGCAGATGCTTACCGTAAAATACTTAACAAGCGGATGAACGTACTATGATCTCCACCTGCTTTTTGGAGACATCCGGCTATTGTTTTTGCCTCTCTGGCGAAACGGATCAATGGATATGATGATGGCAAATGACCTTTATAGATTGACCATGAACAACAATCGCTTTACATATCTGATTCTGATAGCATTCCTTGCCGGTACAATGGTGCTCGCATTTGTACAATATAATTCCTCGCGGAATATAGATCAGTTGATCAAAGGAAACCAAAAGTTACTCCGAGAATTGCAGGCAGGCAACAAGCTGCGTGAACTTGAACGGGATATCATCTGGGTAGAAAGCCGCATCCGCGCTGCTATTGCCACTGACGACACCTCTCATATTGAAGGCGTTGACGCCAAAATTGCCGAAGTGGAAGCTTTCGTCGATACCCTGAAACAGGTTAATACTGATGATAGTGCTATATCGTATATCAAAAGACTTCAGTTTCTGGCAGGTCAGAAACTGCATAATAAAAACCAGCTGATGCACGAGTTCTTCCGGACCGGAAGAATGGATGATACCAGTCTGATCGCCAATCCCCGCGCCAGGGAGATCTCAAATGAGATCAGCACTATTACACGTAAGATATATGACAGCCGACAGTCTGTTATGACAGAGCTCAGTAATAATATTAATGAGAGTAGCCGGAGAGCCAGGAACTGGGGCATTATCCTCATCTGCCTGATATTGATGACCGCAGGAGGAATGCTATGGTTTGTCATGACCAGGATCCGTCAGCAACAGAAGCTGATACTGGAGCTGGACAGATCAGAAAAGAAGGTAAGGGAAATAGCGATGATCAAAGAAAATTTCATGACAAATATGAGTCATGAGATCAGAACGCCCTTAAACGCCATACTTGGATTTACCAATCTGTTAAAAGCGAAAAAGCTTGATGAGGGCTCCGCGGAATTCGTCGGCTCTATACAGAAAGCAGGGGAGAACCTCCTTACTATCATCAACGATATTCTCGACCTCTCCAAAATAGAGGCCGGCATGGTAAGGATTGAAGCCACCCCATTCAGTGTACGTGGCTTATTGCACTCCATCCAGACCCTTTTCAGTGAAAAAGTGAAAGAGAAAAAGCTGGTACTGCAGGGAGAAATAGCACCCTCCGTTCCGGATACCCTGGTAGGGGACGCCACCCGTCTGACACAGGTATTGGTTAACCTGATCGGCAATGCGCTTAAGTTTACAGAGAAAGGAGGGATCACCATTGCAGTCAGTAATAAACAAAGTGACGGCCACACTATTCAGCTGGAATTTTCTATTACAGACACCGGTATTGGTATTGAGCCTTCCAAATTATCCTGCATCTTCGACCGTTTTAATCAGGCCGAAGATTCCATCACCCGTAAATATGGAGGTACCGGGCTCGGGCTCTCAATTGTAAAGGACCTGGTCATATTACAGGACGGAGATATCAGCGTTGAGAGTGAGCCGGGGAAAGGCACCACCTTCAGATTCTTCATTCCTTATACAATTGCATCCAGACAAATACCGGTTCCGGAAACAGTAGATATCAGCCAGTTTAAGATCACAGCCAACCGTTCTGTGAAGATATTAGTGGTGGACGATAACGAAATGAACCGCAGCCTGATGAAGCATCTGCTGACAGAGTGGGACCTGTCTTTCGACATGGCCGGCAATGGTACAGAAGCGCTCAACTATCTGAAGAAAGACCGGTATGACCTGATATTGATGGACATCCAGATGCCGGAAATAGATGGCTATACAGCCACCCGTCTCATCCGGCGGGAACTGCAACTGGACGTTCCTATAGTCGCTATGACAGCGCATGCCCTGGCGGGGGAACGGGAAAAATGTCTCAGTAGTGGCATGAATGAATATATTTCGAAGCCGATCAACGAAAAGGAACTGTATCAGCTTATCAATAGGTTTGCCTCTATCTCTTCTATTAAGGAACGGCAGTATATACAGGATAAACAGGAAACGCCGGTTTATCAGTACATCAACCTGGAATACATGAAAGAGATCAGCCGGGGAAATAAAGCGTATGAGAAAAAAGTGACCGGACAGTTCATTGATGCAATGCCACAGGAAATAGCATTACTTGAATCTGCATTCCATAATAACGATATAAAATCATTAAGAAGTACAGCCCATAATATGAAGACGACGATTTCTATTATGGGATTGACGGAGCGTTTATTTCCCACGCTGGATGAACTGGAATCAGCTACAGAAGTCGCTCCTGCGCTATTGATACATATCGATATGCTAAAATCATTTACGAATAACGCCTTACAGGAGGCTGAAGATTTTTACTCACAGGTGTAATGTTAACCCGGTTATTCAAAGGGACAGCCAATGGCTGTCCTTTTTTTATGCGCTTAAGTATCCCCTCATAGCGACAGTTTTTGCCCGTTTAGCGAACGTCACTTCTTCCCACCTTCCAATTAGGGTAGTTTTATAACATCAACTATTAGCAGACAATTTATTAAAATCTAAATCCGCCAGTTATGCTACATCCTATATTCAACGCAGTCCGTGATCATTACCAGGGTAACCAGTTTGCTCCGGTAGAATTGCTGATGTATTCAGATCTGCAGAATGCAGCATGTGCAGCCATATATCCTGCCATAAAACACCTGATGTGTACTATGGGCAAAGATCTGAAATTTGTATTCCGTCATTATCCGGCCCCGGATAAACATCCCTTGTCACTCGAAGCTGCTATTGCAACTGAAATAGCGGCAACACAGGGCAAGTTCTGGGAAATGCACGATATCATTATTGAGAATCAATCCAGCCTGACGCGTACCATATTTCCTTATTTAGCATCTGCTATTGGCGTTGAAATGCCTCTTTACGAGGAAGGCCGTAGACGTAAACAAGTCTTTCATAAGATCATTAATGACTATGAAAGTGGCAACAAAAGTTGTGTAGACGTGGCTCCAACCATCTTCATCAATGGTAGAAAATATAACGGGCATCTTCATTATGCCACATTGTACAAGACCTGTAAATATGCGATGACCATTTCGCAGGTACATGCATAAACCTTCCTCCTTAACGCTTAAATATCGTTGTTATGAATACCAGCAAACCATTTTTTGAAATCTATACTTTTGACCAGGTAGAAAATAATCAACAGTTCAATAACCCCGTTCCGCATGCGCATGACCTCATTGAAATTATCTGGGCCGTTTCCGGCAACTGCTCTCTGAAGGTCGACATGCAAACTTATTCTCCCAAGTGCGACCAGGTATTTGGTATCATGCCTCATCAGCTGCATCAGTTCACTGCAGATTTTAATGCACAAGGATATATCATCCGTTTTAATGAACTTTTTCTCCAGGAATATAACTCCGTTTATCACGCCGATCTGCTCCTCGTATTGATGCAATCAGCAAATGTCAGTTACAGTGAAGAGATCCGTAATGAGATGAAGACGATCATGGATAAACTGATCCAGGAATTTTCGCAACAGCAACTTTACAGCTCAGATATACTAAGCAGGTACCTCAATATTCTTTTCATTCATATGTCCAGGCAATCGCATGCCGCCCCTTCAACTAATCAGCAAACTCATAACAACAGACAGGCAAAACGATTCATCCAATTAGTCGACCAACACTTCAAAGCACATAAAAAGGTTTCTGAATTTGCAGACATTATGTGCGTTACTCCCAGTTATCTGAACGAGGCTATAAAAAAGACCACGGGGTATACCGCCGGTCACCATATCCGTCAACGTGTCATACTGGAAGCCAAAAGACATGCTGCTTATTCAGATAACAGCATGAAAGAGGTCGCGTGGGATTTAGGTTTCACTGACATCTGTTACTTCAGCAAACTGTTTAAGAAAGAGACTGGATACAATTTTTCGGAATTTAAGAAACGACAGGAGAAAGTTTTAGCTGTGTAGCAGATAGGAGCATACCGGCATTGACCGTTATGCTCCTTCTTTTTCAATTACCTGGATTATCAATAACTCACGCATTTATCAAAAATAAAAACACCCCAACTATAAAGAGACCGTCTCATTACTATATGAGGCGGTTTTTCGTTTAGTCCCAGGTTGTGACGGCGGGAATTGTCTGACCGGCACCTCAATTTGTCCACTTCAAGACAAACCACTCGCACGCCTACGGGTTTTGGAACATCTTTGTATCACAAACACAAACAACGTAAAACCAACGATCATGAACTCAAAAACAACAAAAGTAATTTATTGGATAGGTGTTATATTAACCTCTTTATGGTTTGGAGCAAGCGGTATTTTTGAACTAACAACCAATCCGATTGTATGGGACATAACAGTACAACTGGGTTATCCTCCACACTTCATCTATATTCTCGGTGTTGCGAAGCTATCCGGCATTATCGTTCTTTTAACTCCGAACAAACTGCTTAGATTAAAAGAGTGGGTATTTGCAGGCATATTCTTCGATATCACTTTTGCCTTCTTCTCGAAATTAAGTGTACTTAACTTCGCGGCCGGTACAGACGCTATTGTTGCATTTGTTATGGTAACAGTGACTTACATTATGTTCAGGAAATTATATCCTGCTACTTACGGGAAAGCGGTTACTGCATAATCTTAGAATTGAATAGATCAATAATATTGGCGGAAAGAACTGGCTTGCATTATTGCAAGTCTTTTCTTTTTTATAACGTTGCAAATAGATGGCCTAATCTTTAGTAAGATCCAATTTATTCCTGCCAGCCAATAAACATCGGTATTATAAACCTTACCGCCACTTTCTTCCCGTCCTGCTCTCCTGGTTTCCACTTTGGCATTTTATCAAGCGCAGCTAACGCCACCTTTTCCAAATTTGTATACTGGCTCTCCTTTTTATTACCTATACGTTTATCAAGTATGCTTCCGGTAGTATCTACAACAAATGAAAAGTATATCTTCCCCTGTATGTCTGCATCCTTTTCCACTTTGGGATAATCTATCTTACTTAAAAATCTGGCTAAAGCTTCCTCGCCACCAGGAAAAACAGGAGGCCTTTCTACAAACGTATATACAGTCATTTTCAGAAGAGAATCGTACTTAGACTGTGCTTCTGAGCTACCGCTGAAAAAAGCACTTGATAGCAGCAGAAAGCACGCTTTTATTTTAATACCTATTCTCATACTAGAACTATAGTCGGAGGAAGAATTAACTTCTGATCCGTTGGAATATAAAAAGATGTAGAAGTGTTTGTCTTTCAGGAACAGATTGCGCTTAAACAGCAACTGAAACCAGCAGCCTGAAACATATTCTGGTACTTACGCAGAGCGATAGACATGCACGGTGGTGCCACCTGGAAATGATTTGACATCAGCCAGCTTCAAATAGAGCGGTGTCGCAAGACCATTGAAGATCGGCAATCCCCCTCCTAATATCACCGGATGGATAGCCAGGTAGAATTCGTCGACAAGCCCCGTTGCTATTAGACTCCTCATGAATTCGGCGCCCCCGATCGCTACAATTGGTTTTCCCTCCCCAGCTTTGAGTTCCCTGATCCCTTCGGCAAGATCTCCATCAAAGACCCGTGCATTCTTCCAGGAAGCTGCCGCAGGTGACTTATCATCTCCCAGATCAACGCCTTTAAATCCATTTCTGGTAAAGACCGCCTTCGGTATTTCATTCATCGGCTTCGCAAAGACATCTGTCGAAGTCGGCCAGTAAGGCGCCATTCCCTCAAACGACTTCCTGCCCATGATAATCATCCCCGCTTCCTGTGCTTGTCCTACAGACCAGTCTTTCGACTCCGCATCACCCGTCTTAAAGATCCAGTCAACATTCCCATTAGTCTCGCCAACAAAACCGTCGAGAGACATTGACATCTTCATGTGTAATTTTCTCATAGTTAAAATAGTTGTGTTCCAAAAATAGACCATCCTCACGCGACGATACGGGGGGAATAGAGACTAAGATAGGGGGTAATTGCGGACTTGAGGCACAGTCTTTGACCAATACAGAAATATGAGCAGGCAAATTTTTAACAGATCCGTTAAAGTTGACGGTATTGATATTTTCTACCGTGAGGCCGGAGATAGGAAAAATCCGTCCATCCTACTTTTACCTGGTTTCCCGACCTCATCCTTAATGTTCAAAAATCTGATGGTTGCTTTGTCAGACAGATTTCATCTGGTAGCTCCGGATTTCCCCGGATTTGGATTCAGCGCTTTTCCAGATAAGGATCAATTTGAATATTCTTTCAGGAATTTAGGAGCTCATATGAACAAGTTCACGGATGAGATAAGCCTAAAGACTTTCATTATCTATCTTCACGACTATGGAACTCCTGTCGGCCTTCAAATATGCTTACACCATCCGGAAAAGATTGAAGGAATAATTGTGCAAAACGGCAATGCATACGAAGAGGGTGTTCATGGAATATGGGATGAAATGAGGGCCTACTGGGAGAACCCCACTCCTGAAAAAAAGAATGAACTCTATGCATTCTTAAGTGAGGAAGGCGTAAAATGGCAATACACTGCTGGCCTACCTGAAGAATTGCTGCCAACAATAAGCCCTGAACTATGGACACTTGATTGGGAGTCGATGAAAAGGCCTGGCAATATCGACATGCAATATGAATTGAATTGTGACTACCAACATCATATGAAAATGTTCCCTGCCTATCAGGAGTACTTCCGTGTTCATCAGCCCCGTGCCCTTGTTATATGGGGAAAATATGATCCGTTCTTTAATGCAGAGGAGGCGGTATGTTACAAGAGAGATTTACCTGATGCCCAGGTTCATCTTATCGATGGTAGCCATTGGGTGCTTGAAACAAATTTTAATGAAGTGTTGAGTCTTATAAGTGATTTTCTTAAGAAGTTTTGATAAGTAGCCCTTTTTCTGGTAACCATTAATTTCCACTTTCCACTTTTCGGAGTTCCCTTGATAATAACCTCCGCCCGTATAGTTAATCCTTCTGAAGTGTTCTGATAGGCTTTCTATAGGCTTCATACAAGCTTACTATAATGTCACCAAAAGGGTATTTAAAGGTCATTTATATATCAAATCGATATTGAAGTGACCTTTAAATGATATTTTGATGTCCATTTAGTATCCTTATACGTACCTTTGAGAAACGATACAGGAAACTTGTATTACTAACCTCAAAACGACCTTTTTATGGCCATTGTTAAAGACAATATCCTCATGCAACTTGTCCGAGGTTCTCTCGGCAAGCAAATCACGATCTACGAAAGGAATGGGCAGATCATTATGGCGAAGAAACGCGGCCCTTCAAGGAAAAAGCCTACGCAAAAGCAGCT
>NZ_QGTG01000002.1:0-883548 GCF_003182155.1 Chitinophaga sp. S165 | reverse complement strand
TCTCTCGGCAAGCAAATCACGATCTACGAAAGGAATGGGCAGATCATTATGGCGAAGAAACGCGGCCCTTCAAGGAAAAAGCCTACGCAAAAGCAGCTGGAAGCAAGGCTTAAGATGACTATTGCTTCGGCACGCGCGCAGCTGATGATGGAAGATCCGCAGATAAAGGCTTACTATCAGTCGCTGGCAGGGCCGGGCCAAAACGCCTATAATATTGCGGTGAAGGATGCTTACCGCAGTCCTGAAGTCCAGAATATCAGGTTAGAAAAGGAGGAAGTTGTAGTGACTGCCCAAAATGAGTTCCGGGTAGCAGAAGTGGAGGTAAAGGTAATAGACGCAGAGGGCGTTATCACAGAAAGCGGCCGGGCAGTTTTGGGCCGGAACGGCGTAGACTGGTATTACAAAGCAGCGGCACTGCCTGCGGGTGGTAAAGTCATGGTGGTGGTGAAAAGCTTGCCGGGGAATCGAACGGTGAAGGAATTGCTGCTTACATAAAAAATGTCTTCACTGTTTATGAATGGTCTCTCTCCGATTGGGAGATCACTCCCGAATGCGCTCTAATTTGAAAGTCGGCTTGGATTATTTTGATATGTGTTATTCCGCGCTAAAAGTGGATAGGCGTAGCCGTGACTTGATCACATGAATCGCCAGGGTTTCAACTTGATCCCTTTTGATGGTTCATAAAAACAAAAAAGGCCTGCATTTCTGGAAGCCATCACTTTCTTTCGCTTCCCTAATGAGA
This sequence comes from Chitinophaga sp. S165, assembly GCF_003182155.1. Taxonomy (GTDB): domain Bacteria; phylum Bacteroidota; class Bacteroidia; order Chitinophagales; family Chitinophagaceae; genus Chitinophaga. Next base: position 882,806 of record NZ_QGTG01000002.1, on the reverse strand, counting down.
TAATTATATAACTTTTCCTCTCACGATTTATCAGAATTCAGCGAATTTCTCATCGTCCCCACATAGCCGGTTGTCATTGTTTCCTAAAATACCGGATTTGTTCCAATCTTATCTGCAAGCCTTTTCTTTTCTCCCCTAAAAAGACGATTATCTAACTAGCTCTTGCAGAATTTATTAAAAAAATTCAACAAACTATAATCATTAATATAGGATATTTTATGGTAGCATTGACCAAATATCTACTTTGAATTCCTCTTTAATTGCTCTTGGGTAATGAATCTGCTCAGGATCCCGGCCAATTAGATCATTAAAAAAGCTATGTTCGTCTGCACCATAGATGCTGATAAGCGTTCTCGTATTCTTAATATACCTTTTTCTCCTATCGGCTAACACTTGATCATCCAATTTTAATAACTTAATCAAGTTACTTGCTTCAATATCATTCGATTTTGCTATGTAGTCTCCTTTGTAGTATAATACTCTATCCTCGAAATCCACAGAATCAGGATGTAATACTGGTTGGAAATTTGCCCATTTGCTGCCCTTTTCTTTATTCCATTGATGTTTTACAACATACCAATTAAAGTAGCTATCTTGCTGGGTATTTTTTAATGTTGGATTAAAGTGCTCTATATCTTTTGCGTCAGGCCTGCCCATATACTCATCTGTATATGCACAATAGTTCTTCTGTTCTTGTAATAATACAGCTTCTATTTTTTTATTGTTAGCCGAATTTTTAGGAATATAGCTTAAGCCATCGACTATAATTGTCGAATTCGGATCTTTTATTGCCTTCCTCATTCAAAATCAAAATTGTATTTATTATTCAACTTTACCGCCTTTAAAAGGAGGTCCTTCTTTCTCTCAGGATCTTTTTCCTGGACCATCTCTTGTTTCAATTTCAAATAATCCTGATATGCTTTTTTGCCAAATTCGTTATAATACTCAACGTTAAAGTCCTCTCGAAGAATGTCATTGGGGTCATCCCCAATGGGAGATAATCCTTGTCTAAGAGCTACTTTGCCATTCTTATCGAAGTATAAAATAAAACGCTCTTCCGGTTCAAATGCGGCTGCAATAAAGGGCGAATGCGTAGCGACCACAAATTGAGCTTTAGGGGCCAGTTGCTGATAATATGACATCAGGTCAATCTGTACATCCGGAAAAAGTGATCGTTCAGGTTCATCTAATAAAATGATAGCATTATCAGTATCCAATTGCATTAAGGGAAATAAAGAAAGTAATAATCCCTTAGTACCCGTACTTAAACTTGAAATTGAAAGGATCTCTTCCGTTATTTTTGATCGGATGGGAACTGGATATTCTGTATTAACAAGGTCAACCTCCAAACTTAATTTATCCAGCACAGGATTAATGGCTCCTGCAAAAGCCGACAACGGATTTTCATGAGCTTTTGACCAATTGACATATTCTTTATTCAATCTATTTACGTCTCCTATAGCTCCATTATTTATCAGTTTAGACATCAACTGTGTAAATTCCTTCCTGTAATTCAATATATTATTTAATAACAGTAGCCACACGTCAACATTTATAGCCTGCGAAAATTCATATATATATCCTGGATTCTCAGTAAATCCTGAAACACTGATATTCTCTTGCTTCTTGTCAGATATAACAGTAACAATATCCAAAGGATTTTTATCAAGAATATTTATTGTCTCTTTTGAAATAATGTCAGCGCTAAAATACAGTAATTTGAAACTCTCATCAACAAGCCTTCCCACAGCACCTCCTCCAGAAGATGGTAAGTCTTTAATTTCAATTCCATTCTTAATAATTTTATCCTTTTCAGAGATCAAACTCCCTCCATTATATTGATATTCTGTTTGTACATCACCATCCAAAAAAGCATTATCATATCTGTACAAATAAGTATTATTAAGAAGCTCGGTCTGGGATAATATTAACATATTGTTCTTCAACAACTCTAAAATACCTGTCTTCCCTGTCGCACTTTGCCCAACTATACAGATCTTTTCCAACGGTACTCCTGCCTTCTTATGACCTTCCGGGTAAGTAAAGTCAAAATTTATATTCTCTAGATGTCTGTATGATTTTATGTTAAGCTTTTTAATCTTCATAGCCCTTAATTAAGAATTATGTTGAAGCGGGTATATAAAAGATAGAGAGTATTCAAGCTACAACTTAGCTGTTAAATGATCAAACCCTGCCAAAACTTTAAAGAAAGATATCTTGTTAATCGCTGAAGTTACTGAAAACTAAAAAGGCTTGCAAAATCTACATTTGCAAGCCTTTTCTTTTTCGCTCCCCCTTCAGGACTTGAACCTGAGACCCTCTGATTAACAGTCAGATGCTCTAACCAACTGAGCTAAGGAGGAGTGTTTTCCCCGTTTCGGGATTGCAAAGATAGACAAATTCTTATTCCTGCAAAATTCTTTTCATATTTTTTTCTAAAAAGAATCTACAAGAACCAGCAAACGCTTATCCACAGCGAATTCCCTGGTATAAAAATTTACAAATTGACCGTCAAGCCTGGTCACAGGGAAATGCGAAAACGTCTGAATAACCTTACACTGATGCCCCTGCGCTATCAATGAATCTTTAAACTGAGGAGTCGTATAAATCAACGAAGGTCCCGGAGGTAAAGTATCATACATCAACCAGGGCGCATCGAGATAATATTCCAGCGCATAAGAATGCGCCCGGTACATACCTACTGCTCCGCCCTTCAGATTTTCATTTGCATAAAACGCCACCTCACTTCCACTTTGATACCGCAACACATCAGGATAGAACAGTCCGTTCAGAAAAAGATTCAGCACTACGCTCGCCAGGCAGGTCCGGAAAAACACCTTTGCGATTCCCTGCAATGGGAGCCATATAAAAACGCCGATTACGAGCCCGATCAATATAACAGCCACAAAATTGATTTGAGGCCGGTAAAGCGCCCATAAACCAGGAATAGCGATAGCGATAATCACCATAATGACATACTGCGTAATACGGAACGCTTTTTCTTTTCTGATCGACAGAATATACTGCGCTGTCAGGATCGAAAAGAAGGGAAATATAATATTCAGATAGTGCGGTAGCTGGAATTTCGACAACGAAAATAACAGGAAGGTAGTAAGCGCCCCGCTGATGCAATAATACTCCCTTGCCTGGCGTCCTTTCCTGATAAAGGTGATCACCGCCACATAAAGGAAAATAGACCAAGGCAGAAAGGCCCATAATACTGTATGCAGAAAGAAAGAAGGGTCCCCGCTGCCTTTGATCGGGCCACTGTTCATGAAGCGCCCGAACTGGCTATCCCAGAAAAAGAAACGGATACCTGATACACCTGTTTGCCCGAAAACAACCTTCTCCGGATGAGCGTCAAACTGTTGATACAATGCATACAGCTCTGGTGTAATAAACACACCGACCAACACCGCCACTATCAACCAGCGTACATGGAAAAGCTCATTCCACTGTTTTGTGAATACAAATTGCCCTATCAGCGCAAAGCCTATCGGCACCAAAGCGAAAGGGCCCTTTGTCATTACGGCAAAGGCGGCCATCAAAGCTCCCAACAGCAACTGCCGTTTATACAGATGATAAACACTTGCAATGATAAGCCCTGTCAGATAAGGCTCTGCCCGCACGTCTGTACTCGATATAACAAGGTGCTCTGCTGTCAGCAGGATACAAACAGACCAACGGGCCACCTGTTCTCCATAGAGGTCCTTTGCAAAACGGTAGGTATAAGCCACCCCTAGCATCAGGAATAAAAATGCAGGCAACTTGTAAGCGAACGATGTAAAGCCGAATAACTGGTAGGAGAGGGCCGCCATCCAGAAAGGGAAATGAGGTTTATCCAGCCAATCCTGACCGTCAACAAACAGGTTCAGGTAATCATGATGCTGCACCATATGTTTGGCGATACCAGCATATAAAGCGCCGTCCGGCTCCATTATAGTAACCGGAAGACCACTGATATGTACAAATATCAGCAGCCCGACCATCCACAGACTGACTTTTTTTTCCGAAACAGAAGATAGTGACATGCGGAAAAGGTACAGCACTGCCAGCACTTCCACAAAAGTAAGCGGGTTATTAATCGAAAATTAACAGGGTGTCACCAACCGAAAAGACTGGATTTTTCAAACCCGATATACAGGCCGTCCTCCCGCTGCTCCAGCGGATAGGTTTTCAGGTAAAAGCCTTCACCACTACTGTTATACCCGTTCTTTATATTGAACCGGTATCTGTGCAGCGGACAAACAACGTTACCGACATCATCTATAAAACCATCCGCCATGATGCCGCTTGCATGCGGACACTTATATGCGAATGCATAGAGCTGCTGCTCATAGCGGGTGTAACAGATCTTTTTACCCTGTATTTCCATTACACCGATCTCCCCATCTCTCGCATACAGATCTGATAAACGATGCCAGTTGTATTGTTTTGCCATGAAGTCTTCTAATAAAAATATTCACTCTTGTATGGGTAACGCTCTCTGTAAAGGGTTACAACCTTTTCCATGATGGTCTTACGCAGTTCTTCAATATTCTTACGCTCTAAAGCGGAAATGAATACGCAGTTTCCCTGGGTCCGGGTTTCCCAATTCTCTTTCAGTTGGTTCAGGATGTCCTGTTTAATATCATCAGCCAGCCACTTGTCGAAAGTCTGCTGTTCATACAGGTCCATCTTATTGAAGATCATGATAATGGGCTTGTCGAAAGCCTTCAGGTCCTGCAATGTGCGGTTCACCACCTCTACCTGATCTTCATACTGCGGATGAGAAATATCCACTACATGTAGCAGAATATCACTTTCCCTAACCTCGTCCAGGGTAGACTTGAAGCTCTCTACAAGATGGTGAGGCAGCTTGCGGATGAACCCTACCGTATCGCTAAGCAGGAACGCAGTCTGGTCAAATACCACTTTACGGGTGGTAGTGTCCAGTGTAGCAAACAGCTTGTTTTCGGCAAATACCTCGCTCTTGCTCAACAGGTTCATGATAGTACTCTTGCCCACATTCGTATAACCTACCAGGGCCACACGAATATATTCACCACGGTCTTTACGTTGTGTAAGCGACTGTTTTTCAATCTCGGCAAGACGCTTTCTCAGCAAAGCGACCTTCTCCTTGATGATACGACGGTCCGTTTCAATTTCCGTTTCCCCCGGACCTCGGCTACCGATACCACCTCCTTGTCTTTCCAGGTGACTCCACATCCCTTTCAGGCGGGGCAGAATGTACTGATATTGCGCCAGCTCCACCTGTACTTTCGCCTGGGCCGTACGTGCACGGCGGGCAAAGATGTCCAGGATCAGGTCACTACGATCTATCACTTTCACATTCAATACCTTCTCGATGTTGGCTATCTGGGAACCAGTCAGCTCATCGTCAAATATGACAAGATTGATATTTCTACCAGTAATAAAATCCTTAATTTCTTCCAGCTTACCCTTTCCTACGAAAGTAGCCCTGTCCGGACGAGCCAATTTCTGGGTAAACCGCTTTACAGTAGTAGCTCCGGCTGTCTCCGCAAGGAACACCAGCTCATCCAGGTATTCCTGTACCTGGCGCTCTGACGACTGCTCCTTATGAATCAATCCCACAATAACCGCTCTCTCTTCCTGTTGTACAATTTGTTTCTTCTCAATCAAAGTATATAATAATTTACTGCAAAGGTATGGAATTAGTCCATTGCCCCATAGGCGGCAGGATATGACCGGTAATCGCCCTCTTCTGGCTCTACAACTGACTATTTTCCCTACATTTAGCGTCCAAACAAAATCTGAACATGCACAAATCACTTTTGTTAACATCACTTTTTATATCAACTATGGCAACGGCGCAGCAGAAAATGACGCCTGAACTGCTCTGGCAATTGGGCAGAGTTAGCGGGGAAACGATCACAGCAGATGGTAAGACAGTTATTTACGGCGTTTCGCGATATAACATCGCGGAAAATAAAAGCGAAAAGAACCTGTACGCTATCCCGCTCACAGGAGGCACCGCCAAACAGATCACCACAGAACCCGGTGCTGAAGGCGATGTCAGCGCTATCGCCGGACAAAAGATCAGCTATACCTATAAAGGTCAGCTGTGGGAAATGAACGCCGATGGCACTGGCGCTACCCAGATCACCAATATCGAAGGTGGCCTGCAGAATATCCGTGTTGCGCCCGATGGCAAACATATCCTGTTCTCCAAGGAAGTGAAGTTGAAAAAAGTGGCAGGAAGTGATTTCTATCCTGATCTTCCTAAGTCTAACGTGCAGATATATGATAATCTCAACTACCGCCACTGGGATACCTGGGAAGACGGTAACTTCCAGCATGTATTTTATGCCACTTACGAGAATGGTAAAATAGGCGCCCCTGTAGATATCATGGAGGGCGAATTGTACGACAGCCCTCAGATGCCTTTCGGTGGTTCAGAAGATATGATCTGGAGCCCCGATGGTAAAAGTATCATCTACGTTGCTAAAAAGAAGTTCGGTAAGGAATATGCACTCAGCACCAACACCGAGATCTACGAATACAACCTGGAAACGCGCTCTACCAAAAACCTTTCCGAAGGATTGGCTGGTTATGATGTAGCTCCCTCTTTTAGCCCCGATGGCAAATACCTGGCATGGCTGGGGATGGCGAAAGATGGTTTTGAAGCAGACAAGAACGACATCATTGTATTTGAACGCGCTACCGGTAGACGTACTAATCTTACAAAAGATTGGGATGGTACCGTTGCTTCCATCCACTGGAATAAAGACGGCAAACAACTGCTCTTCCTGGCTGTAGTAAAAGGCACTGAACAGCTGCTGGAAATCAATCTTCAGAAAGACATTACAGCTACCACCGCTAAAAACATACGTCAGGTAACAGAAGGCGACTTCGATATCAGTGGTATCGTAGGCCAGGTAGGCAATACGCTGGTGGTATCCCGTACGGATATGAACCACGCAGCCGAGCTTTTCACCCTGCAACTGCCTAAAGGTACGCTGCAACCGCTCACTACGGTGAATAAAGAGACCTACGACAAAACGGGCATGTGTAAAGTAGAAAAGCGCTGGATCAAAACCACAGACAATAAAGACATGCTTGCCTGGGTAATATTCCCGCCCGATTTCGATCCTGCTAAAAAGTATCCGACCTTATTATATTGCCAGGGAGGCCCACAGGCGGCACTTTCTCAATTCTATTCCTACCGCTGGAACTTCCAGCTTATTGCCTCTCAGGGTTACATCGTAGTAGCTCCTAACCGCCGCGGTATGCCAGGACATGGTGTGGAATGGAATGCATCTATCAGCAAAGACTGGGGTGGACAGCCTATACGCGACTATCTCAGTGCAATCGACGCTGTAAGCCAGGAACCATATGTAGACAAAAACCGTCTTGGCGCAGTAGGGGCTAGCTACGGCGGATACTCTGTATATATGCTGGCTGGTGTACACAACAACCGCTTCAAGTCATTCATTGCACACGACGGTCTGTTTGACCTGAAAAGCTGGTATGGTACCACAGAAGAGCTCTGGTTCGCTAACTGGGATATTGGAGCTTATTGGGATGCTGCCAATGGAAAAGTTTATAAGGAATACAATCCCAGCGAATATGCTAACAAGTGGAATACGCCTATCCTGGTTATTCAGGGTGGCACTGATTTCCGTGTGGGCATTGAACAGGGATTGCAGGCCTTCCAGCTGGCGCAGCTGAAAGGCATCAAAAGTAAGCTGCTGTATTTCCCCGAAGAAAACCACTGGGTACTGAAAGCCCAGAATGCCCTTGTATGGCAACGGGAATTCTTCCAATGGCTGAAAGAAACACTGTAAAGAAATAATAAAGGATCAGGAATTGATCACGATTCCTGATCCTTTATCCTTCATTGATAAGTTATTATAAATTCCAAACGTTATGTTCACCTCTCTCTTATTGAACATCCAGGAAGGTATTGCCACCATCACACTGAATCGTCCGGATGTATACAACGCTTTTAATGACCCTTTAAGTTATGAACTGCAAGATGCCCTGAAACAGGTAGAAAAGGACCCTGCTGTAAGGGTAGTAGTATTGACTGGTGCGGGCAAGGCCTTCTCCAGTGGTCAGGACCTGAAAGCGGCTATGAATGGAGAAAAACGTAGTCTCAGTGAATCATTGCATAAACGTTATAATCCTATTATCAGGGCTATACGGAATATGCCGAAGCCTGTTATCTGCCAGCTGAATGGCATTGCGGCCGGAGCAGGTTGCTCCCTGGCGCTTGCCTGCGATATGATCATCGCCAGCGAAACGGCTGCTATGGTGGAGATCTTTATTAATATAGCCCTGGTGCTCGACTCAGGATCTTCCTATTTCCTGCCCCGTACTGTCGGGTATCACCGGGCTTTCGAACTAGCCACAAAGGCTACAAAATTATCCGCAGCAGAAGCACAACAACTGGGCTTTGTCAATAAGGTGGTGAAACCTGAAGAACTGGAAGCCGCGGTATTAGCAGAGGCAACATTTTATGCCAATGCTCCTACTAAAGCCATTGCACTGCTGAAAAAGATGCTCACAAAAGGGATGACAGAAAACCTGGATACAGTACTTGACTACGAAGCTTACTGCCAGGAAATTGCCGGTAATACAGCCGACAACACAGAAGGAGTACAAGCGTTCCTTGAGAAACGTAAACCTGCTTTTAAAGGCAACTAAGACACAATATTACCATAAAAGCGAAAGGGCATCCGCATAAGCGAATGCCCTTTAATATTTCTTCTCAACAGATTATAAACCGCTGAGCATAAATCCGAAAGAATAAGGGTTCACGTCATAAGTACCGTTGTCTTTGAACAGTCCGTTCAGTGCATAAGTACCATACAATGCGAAGTTACCATAACCAACTCTAGCTGTACCGGCAAAGCGCCAGGTATTGAAGAGACGTTTGCTGGCTTCTTTTTCAATCAGTTTGGAACCATTCACATTACTTACTGATCTTGTATGTGCATTCAACAGGTTACCGATCTTCAGACCTACACCAACCTTAAAGCCTTTGTTTGCATTCTCAGGAACCTGGCGATACCGTAATTCCAATGGGATCTCCAGGTAGGTAGTCGCCAGTTTGAATTTGCTGTAAGCATCAGTTTCATCGAAATTAGGAATAGTAGAAGCACTTCTCAGGTCCAGGCTCATATCACTCAGGTGATAATGATCAGACCCGATCCCTAAACCTGCTGCAAGGCTGAAATTAGTTTTCTGCAAAGGAATATCATACATAAATGCGATATTCAGCTGGCGGTTAAAACCAGTATTGATAGCGCCAGCGCCCGTACCTGTCAACCCGACATATCCCAACTGAATCACTAAGAAATCCTTGGAATGTGTGGCTGCTCCCATAGCTGTATTAGCAACTGCATTCTTGGCATCCTGTGCAAAAACACCGAAAGAAGCCGCCATTAGTCCCAGCGAAAAGAATAATTTCTTCATGTTTAAGTATAAAGTCTTGAAAAAGAATATTAGGCAAATTTAATGGAATAGGAATAAAACAAAGGGTTAAAATATTTATAAAATATTAACGCCTGTTTATACAGCTGTTAGCTCCTTTTCCGAATACCGGTCTAAAAACATATCTTTCCGCTACCTAATATGTTATAACCTATGGAAGAATTCAGTAACCGCATCAATCTGCGGTCTGCAGGATGTGCTAAATGTCATGATCCCAAATACGAACGCGGTTATAAAGTAAGGCTTTGCAAGGACTGCCGGCGGGAATTATCCCGGTACCCGCTCAAAAGAGAAGTGATCTGGGGTGCACTAGGGGTAAGCGTTATACTATTGCTCGCCCTCTTCCGTTTACCTGCTTATTTCAGAGCTGGGGTAGACTATATGAAAGGCGTCCAGCTGGCTAAAGAACATAAGTATGTAAGTTCTGAAAAGATCTTTACCGCCACCCTGCAAAAATTTCCGGGGCACACCAGTTCCCTCGTACATCTTATCACGGCTGCCTATTTCAATGATGACCTGACCAGAACAGACAGCCTGTTCTCCGTACTGAGAGCTACTACAACAACGCTGGATGACGAGGAATTAATGGACGAACTTTCCCTTGTAACGGATAATAGCAGGTACTACGATATCCAGGACGACTCAATAAGAAATCAGTGGGATATATTAAAACAGGATACCACAGCTTATCGTAAAGTACTGGAAGATTATCTGTTGAAGGCTCCTTACGATCTTGCTGCAGCAGTTGATCTGGCCTATCTTTATCTTGATCTTAAAAACTATAAAGGGACTGACAGCCTTTGTAGAAAAGCAATTCATGACGCTCCATTATTCAGGCCCGCTTATTTCGAATTGCTGTCATCACTGAAAGATCAGAAGAAATACGAAGAAGGTCTGACCCTTTCAAATGAGCTGCTGGCACAAAATACAGAATCGCTATCGGCCCTTCTTTCATTGGCTACATTCCAGCTCAAACTGAAAAAAGACAAAGAAGCATTGGCGACTGCCCGGCAGGCATTCAAGTTATGGCCGGATACGCCAGACGTACTTGCAATACTTTCTCTGGCCTGCCATTTTAATCACCAGCAGGAGGAATCTGCACGTATGCTTGCAAAACTGAAGAACATGACTTCCGCCGACAACACTCAGCTGGCTGATCTTCAGAATTTCATAACCGACAAAACACCCTACAGGGACTAAATATGATGATTCCTGGCGTTTATATGGCCCTGATAACCTTTCCGGGCGTAGTGGTGCACGAGTTTGCCCATCAGCTCTTTTGCCGCCTGTGTGGCGTGGCCATCTTCGATGTGAAATACTTTCAGATGGCCGATCCGGTGGGCTATGTAGAACATGAACCGGCTAAAAAACCTGCGCACCAACTGCTCATTAGCGTAGGTCCTTTCATTGTTAACAACATACTCGCACTTGCTCTTGCCTTTCCGGCAGCGATACCTGTATTTATGTTTAATGATGGTTCGCTGTTCGACTATCTCTTGCTGTACTTAGGACTTTCCATCGCCATGCATGCCTTTCCTAGCACCGGAGACGCGAAAGTGATGTGGAATACTATCTGGCACGGAGAAGACACCCCTTTGTGGCTGAAGATCATCACCGTTCCGATCACGGGACTGATCTATGCAGGGGCAATAGGTTCCATGTTCTGGCTTGATCTGGCCTATGGAATGGGCGTTGCATTCGGATTACCTATTCTTATCGTTAAGTTCTTTTCGCAGCTCATGTAAGCCTGTCAAACTAAGAAGGACGTACCGGCAAACTGGTACGTCCTTCTTAGTTATAATAAGTTTCATGATTAACTGAACAGATAAAGCACATCTTCCTTCGTGAGCTTCTTCACAAATCCGGAATCATCTGCAATGATCTCTTTCACCAGCGATTTCTTTCGCTCCTGTAACTGCAGGATCTTTTCTTCCACTGTATCCTTACAGATCATACGGTAAGCAAAGATGTTCTTCGTTTGACCAATACGGTGAGTACGGTCAATAGCCTGTTGCTCTACTGCCGGGTTCCACCATGGGTCCACTATATATACATAGTCGGCCGCTGTCAGGTTAAGACCCACACCACCCGCTTTAAGTGAGATCAGGAATACCCTGCAATCGTCATTCGCCTGGAAGTTCTGAATAGCGCGTTCACGTTCCGTAGCAGATGTACTACCGTCAAAATACTCGAACGGTATCTTCATGTGCTGCAGTTTCTCCCTTATCAGGCCGAGCATGCCGAGGAACTGGGAGAAGATCAGCACTTTATGGTTACTGATGTTCTCTGACATTTCACGGGTCAACTCATGCAGCTTCACTGAATGGTTCGGATATTGTTCGGCCTCATTGAGGATAGCCGGCGAATCACAGATCTGACGGAGCTTCATCAACCCTTGCAGGATGGTCAGCTGTGAGCGTTCCATACCCTGATCTTCAATTACGCCCAATATCTTGGAACGGTAAGAATTCCTGTATGCATCGTATATATGCCGCTGTTCCGCATCCATCTCACAGAAGATCACAGTTTCTATCTTCTCTGGCAGTTCTTTCGCTACCTGCTCTTTCGTACGGCGCAGAATGAACGGATAGATCAGCTTGCGCAGATGGTCTTTGCGCTCTTCATCCTGGAACTTGTCTATCGGTGTGGCAAATTCATTCCGGAAGAAGTCCACACTTCCCAGCATGCCCGGATTCAGGAAGTTCATCTGGGCATAAATATCAAATGTATTGTTCTGCATCGGCGTACCGCTCAATGCAAGTTTGTTCTTTGTATTCAGCAGCTGTGCCGCTTTAGTCACTTTACTCTGTGGATTCTTGATAGCCTGGGATTCATCCAGCACCACATAATCCAGGTCCATCTTCATCAATGTCTGGACATCACTTCTCAGGGTACCGTAGGTAGTGATCAGGATGTCAAACTTCAGCAACTCCTCAACCGTTTTAAGTCGGGTGGGGCCGTGATGAATATGATAGGTCATACTCGGCGTGAACTTCTTGATCTCATTTTCCCAGTTGTAGATCAGGGTAGTAGGACATACCACCAGCGCCAGACACTTATCATCATGTTTATTCTTATAATGCTGGATAAATGTAAGCGCCTGAATGGTCTTACCAAGACCCATATCATCTGCCAGGATACCTCCCCACTTCACTTCATCCAGATAGTTCAGCCATTGGAAGCCACTTTCCTGGTATGGACGCAGGGTCGCGTGCAGGTTGTGAGGCAGGGATATATTACGGATCTCGTCAAACTGCAACAACTTACGCCGCTTCTGTTCGAGCTCCATTAATACCGCGTCGTCATCAATGAACTCATACAGTTCATCGATCACACTGAAATTGTATTTACTCAGTTTCAGTGCACCTTTATCTTTTTCCTCGCCGATCTTGAACAGCAGGGAGTATTTCTTTAACCATTCTTCCGGCAGTAATCCGAGAGATCCATCCGCCAGCTGTACATAGTTCTGCTTACCTGCCAGCGCCTGTTTAATATCACGTATGCTTACCTTCTGATCACCATACGTTACTTCGATCTGTGCATCGAACCAGTCAATGCCGGAACTGATCTGAAGATTGGTCACAGGCTTATGGGCGCTGAACTTAAAGTTCTTCAGGTTCTCAAACCCGAACACCCGTACATTCATTTCCTTCAGCGTATCAAAGAAGAGGAAGAACCAGTTGTTCTTCAGCGCCTCTTTTGCCTTCAGAAAGAAATAATTATTTGAGTTAGGCTGGGAGAAATTGGAATGCAGGGTACTCAGCTTCTCAACGAACTGTTCTTCTGCTTCTTTATTCCGGTGGATGATCAGGACCTTGTTCCCCTCTTGCACCGTTATCTTGCCATCATCATTCCAATCGACTTCCTGTCCGTGATATGCAAATCCCGGCTGAATGATAAATGTTTCACCTACTTCACGAAGGAACACCCTGCATTCAGGCAGGATATCATCCACTTCGGCCAGTAACGAATTATCAAACTGGATCTGGTATTGCTTGCTTAATGGCAGCAGGTAATCCTGCAAGTACGTCCCCCACTGGTCTGCTGGGATACGGATACGGCCACTTTCACGGAACAATTCAACGTGCAGTGCATCCTGTGCATTTTCAAACAGGTAGAGAACATTGTTCTTCAGGAAAAGTATAGAGCTATCCCACTCGTTATCAGAGACGTTCACCATCTCACCCTCTATAAGGACATGACAGGTCACTTCAATGACATCAGCAGAAGCATGTGTTTTAAAAACAGGTTGCAGTCTGTCGCCAGCCAGGTGAACAGGGTGAAGATTTTTTGTTTTGAACGGCTGCCGGTTCGGTAACAGGAACAACAGGCCATGTGCCGCTATCTGCGGAAACAGTTTGGCCAGTTTAGGATGCAGGTATTCCAGCATTAGTTCCTTTGTTTCCGTTGGCAGGGCCGATTCATTATCATCATGGGTGATATTTTCCCAGATGCCTGCAAAAGGAGAGTTCTTACTCAGGAATTTGCTGACTTCCATACCCTGTACCTTACGTACAGGCGTGATCAGGTCACGGTCGGCTTCTTTATAAAGGTAGAAGTCTACGTATTTGGAGAGGTCCAGTTTATTGACCAGCGATACAAAACCTGTTTGCTCTTCATTCACTTCACCACTTACGAGGTCTATACGGAAGAAAGGATACAAAGGTTCGTTCGCATTAAATACTACGCCTATGCGCTGAGTGATCGCGGCGGCTACCTCCGGTGCCGGAGGGGGAGGAGCTGGCTGCCTGCTGGCCAGGGCCCCGTCAACTCGTTTGATGCTCGGATCAAGTACCCGCAGGAAAGGCTTTCCTTCCATATAGGAAAAGGTGAACTTTCCTTCCAGGTTATCATCAAGTGAGTAACCGTATAAGGACAGGAGTTTGTTCTTTTCCTTATCCCAGTTACGCAGTGTGTCAAAGTAATATGGCCCCTGGGTATTCAGTAAATGAATGAACAGGGCGGTCTTGTGTTTACACACAGCATGTTCTGTTTCATCACAGGTACAGTGTGTATCAAAGAAACGTTCTTCATTCCGTTGGATGATCAGGGGATATTCCTGCCCTTCATATTTAAGGGTAGCCTCCACCTTCTCATCTTTCGCTGAAGTGACTTTAAAGGCTTTTGCAGATTTTGCCATTTTCTCTGCTTCCGTGAATATCTCAGTGGAAGTGAGCAGTTTAAGCGACTTGAGGTCTATGAACTTCATTTTCACCAGCGTATGCTGCTGATTATACTGGGTATCATAGCTTTCGAAGTGGTTTTTGTCCAGCATTTCCTGCAACTGGAACATGGCAGCAGCTTCGTGCCGGCAGATGTCTCCCAGGTTATAGGGACACTGACAACGGACGGACATGTTGCCTGTCTCATGGTATTTGTTAATGGAAACGCGGTAATAATTTGCGTGGGTATCGCTCTTTACCCTGAAAGTGGCCGACTTGAGAATAGGATCAGCTTCTAACAACTCCACTCCTCCGGTTGCAAAGATGCGCTTCCCCCTCCGGATCACCTCATCGGTTCCGTTGTTATATACATATTTCAGTAGCTGGGGTAGCGACATAGTTTCAAATTGCCCGCTTTATAATCAGCCGGGTTAAAAGCTAAAATATTTAGCAGCTGATGAAAAGGCAATTCACAAAAGTACGCAGAAAAATCCTAAAAAGCTACAGCATGAGTAGTCTTCGCGATACATTGTATCACTTCCAGAAACAAACACTTTATAAAAAGGAATTATCTTGCGCTTATTCCGCAGCAACAAGCTCTCCGTTCCTGAAAATGGGCAGTACGTTGGCCCCATCGGGTGTGAGGCAGTACCTGATATCTTTCTCCAGACCAAATTTGGCTAAGCGCCTGTAATGAGAGGCCTGTTTCATGACTTCGTGAATATTGTCTTTTGAGATCTGGTACAATGCTTCTGCTGCAACGGCAGAATCATCGTCAATAGTAAAGTGTTCTTTCAACCGGCTTACGACAGCACCTGCAAACAGGGTGTCTTCCATATTTACCCGGTCTTTCCAGGCCGCGCAACCCAGTATCACTGGTTTGCCCTGTGCCAGGAGGTAATCACATACTGCAGAAAGGTTTGGAAATGAGCCCGTAATGATCTCAATGGCATCTTTAGCCATATGCAACAGCTTGGTCCCGTTTGTGGTGGTCAGCACCAGTGTTTTATCCTGTATAAATTCCCGGGAGTATTCAAAAGGGGAGTTCCCATGCAGCAAACCTTCCGCAATCTGCCCATCTCTTTCACCAGCCGTGATAGCGTCGTGTCCCAGCGCTTCCCCTATACTGATACACTCCGGTACGGAAGCAACGGGTATCACTTTGGCGGCTCCGTTATATAATGCTGTACAAATAGTGGACGTTGCCCTCAACACATCAATGATCACCACAATACTGTTCTTTACATCATACAAGTGTAACAATGCCGGTGATAAACATACTTCTAAGGTCGGTTTCTGCTGTTCCATTGCCATATTTAAAAATCAGGAATTAAGTACCAGGAATTGAATGTCAATGTATCCATCAATTGCTGACGCTTAATTCCTGATCATTTATTTTAATCCAGTATCACTCTCCACTTCTCGGTCTCCGCGTAATCTTTAATCACTTGATTCCGTAACGTCAGCAGTTGGGTCATGTATTTATTAAGGTAAAACCTTTCAAATAATCTTCCCAGCCAGCCATATGGCGTTCCGAACTCCATTATATCAATTGCAACTGTACCGTTACCTATTTCTTTAAAATGATGCTCATGTTTCATATAGGTGAAATCCCCTGCCACCATTTCATCGCAGAAATACTCTGTTTTACGCATTTCTGTGATACGGGTGGTCAGCTGCCTTAACTTACCCAGGTGTTTGGCCTGCCAGGTTACCGTTTCATCCAGCTCTATCAGTCCGTTGGTACGTCCTTTGATCGCTTCTTCCTGCATATGCGACATACTGCGCTTGTGCAGTGTAATGCTCCGGCTCAGGTCAAAGACCCGCTCCAGCGGAGCATGAATGACGGTGGTGATATGAATTGTGGGCATAGAATAGATATGGTTTTTGCAATTATAAGCTAACTTAACTTAAGAATGGCACCTTCACAACTCTGGCTTTCAATAATTTGTCCCTTACGCCGATAAATATTTCAGAATCCTGGGCCGCAAATGCCGTGTTTACGTATCCCAGACCAATCGCTTTCTGCAGGGAAGGTGACTGTGTACCAGAGGTTACCTTGCCTATTACGTTGCCGGCAGCATCCTTGATCTCATAGTCATGACGGGGAATACCCTTGTCTATCATTTCAAAGCCTACCAGTTTTTTGGTAATGCCTGCCGCTTTCTGCTGCTCAAATTTACTACGGGAAGTGAATTCTTTAGTAAATTTTGTGATCCAGCCCAAACCGCCTTCCAGAGGGGAGGTTGTATCGTCAATATCGTTGCCGTACAGACAGAAGCCCATTTCCAGACGGAGGGTATCCCTTGCACCCAGGCCGATCGGCTTCAGGCCTTTAGGACCGCCTACTTCGAAAATAGCGTCCCAGATCTTATCGGCAGCACCATCTTTATCTTCAAAATAGATCTCAATGCCACCTGCTCCGGTATAACCGGTAGCGCTTACCAATACGTTCGGTACGCCCGCAAATTCACCCTTTGCAAAGGTGTAATATTTCAGGTTTACCAGTTCAATGCCGGTCAGCGGTTGCAGTATACTGGCCGCATTTGGTCCCTGGATAGCCAGCAGGCAGGTCTTCTCGGAAATATCGTGCATTTCCACGTTCTTGGTATTGTGCTTGCTGATCCAGTTCCAGTCCTTCTCTATATTGCTGGCATTCACCACCAGCATATAAACTTTATTTTCTTCGATACAATATACCAGCAGGTCGTCCACGATACCACCTTCGTCATTAGGCAGGCAGCTATATTGCGCCTTTCCTGCTGTTAGTTTGGAGGCGTCGTTGCTGGTAACACGCTGTATCAGGTCCAGTGCGTTTTCTCCCTTCAGTATGAATTCACCCATGTGGCTTACATCAAACACCCCTGCATTATTCCTGACAGCCAGGTGTTCATCATTGATGCCTGTATAGGAAATCGGCATGTTATACCCGGCAAAAGCAGCCATCTTAGCGCCCAGCGCTATGTGTTTGTGTGTAAATGGTGTGTTCTTCATAAATTTAATGATCGGTTCTGTTTTGGGTATGTTTTTAGGTTTAAGTTTTGTTTAAGCCCCGCAAAAATAGGCTGATTTTCCAAATTAGGCAGGTAAATAGTGATTTTGGTGCAATAATTGCCTCCGGGTATATGAGCATCGCCAGAGAACCATCCCTGCCTGCAACGGTATATGAACAAGTTAGAACCTTAAACTGTTATTAGCAATCGGTACATTCGTTGCTAACCAGCTACTTAGAAACGTATCTTTGCAACAAAGACCTGGTCTGCCGGCTCTTTCAGTAGACTCTTTAAAAATTCAATAACTGTGAAGCATACCGCATGCCTGTTGGCGCTGTTATTACCCTTTACTCATCAGCTGAACGCCCAAAAGAAAGCCGATCGTAAGACGCTGGGTAATCTTCAGGCCCATATTACCTTCCTGGCCAGCGATAAACTCGAAGGCCGCCGTACCGGCACTCCCGGCGAGCAACTGGCGGCGGAATACATTTCTGCCCAGATGAAACTGGCAGGCCTCACTCCAAAGGGAGATAGCGGTTACCTCCAGACATTTCCAGTAAGCGAAGGCAAACTGATTGCGAACACCTCTAACCTCACCGTTAATAAGATTACCCTTACTCCGGGAGAACAATTCATTCCCCTGCCTTTCAGCGCCCAGAAAAGCGCCAAAGGCGACGTGCTGCGCGAAGTGAATGAACCTGAGAACATCTGGCTGTTTAATGTGAAGGACTTTGAAATGCAGCCTCATGCCGATCCCCTGGAAATATACCGGCAGAACGCCCGGGAAGCCGCCAAAGCCGGCGCTACCGGTGTTATCTTCTACAATGGTGAAGAGACTCCACGGGAAGTCCAGAAATGGTTAGCTATTCCTGTCGAACCACTGTCCATACCCGTAATCTGGGTAAACGGGGAAACCAGCAAACTACTCTCTGATGCAGAAGACCTTCGGATCAATATGCAGGTGAACTTCGCCTCCGGCAGACGTACAGGTACCAACGTAGTAGGTTATATAGATAACAAAGCTGCCAATACAATTGTAATAGGTGCACATTTCGATCACCTGGGACATGGTGAAGACCATAATTCCCTGGCGCCTAACGACAAGACCATCCATCATGGTGCCGACGATAATGCCAGCGGAACTGCGGCATTGCTGGAACTGGCCAAACTGCTGAAAGCCTCCCGCCTCCAGAAATACAACTATCTGTTCGTAGCCTTCTCAGGAGAAGAACTCGGACTGTTCGGCTCTAAATACTTTACAGAACACAGTTCTGTAGCCCCCACTACTTTCAATTATATGATCAATATGGACATGATAGGAAGACTGGACCCCGCCAAGGGACTACAGGTAGGAGGGATCGGTACTTCCCCGGTATGGCCAACACTCTTGCAGCAAACCATCCCGGCCGATATTCGTACTACATACGACTCATCCGGCACTGGTCCGTCCGATCATACTTCTTTCTACCTGAAAAATGTTCCCGTGCTGTTCTTCTTCACCGGTACGCACAGCGACTATCACAAGCCATCCGACGAAGCGGCCAAGATCAACTATGCAGGAGAGCTAAGCGTGATCAAACTGGTATATACACTGGTAGAAAAGACCAACAGCATGGATAAACTGGCCTTCACCCGCACACGCGACAAACAGGCCACCACTACCAGCGCCCGGTTTACTGTAACACTGGGCATTATGCCTGATTATACCTACCAAAAAGCAGGTGTAAGGGTTGACGGCGTGTCTGATAATAAACCCGCCAGCAAGGCCGGTATCCTGACTAACGACGTGATCGTTGAGCTGGGTACCCACACCATTGTGAATCTGGAAGATTATATGCAGGCCCTGTCCACCTTCAAAAAAGGGGACAAAACAACCGTGAAAGTCAGGAGGGAAGACAGCGAAAAAGTATTTGATGTCCAATTCTGACCGTTTTATAATATCTTGCAGCCCTTAATATCGTTGTATGAAGCCTGTTTTGTTCATATTGAGTGCCTTCGCTTTTTGTGTTGCGTGTAATCAGACACGTACCAGGGAAACGGATACCTCCAATTATGATGTCATTACAGAAAAGAGTTATGTAGTACGCAATGTCAAACCCGTAAGCGGAGATCCGAAAGTAGACTCCATACTACAACGGAAGCAGGAACTGACCGGTTACCTTGAGCGCCATGGCTTTGTACGCCACGTGGCTACAAAGGACAGCATCGTGTTCCGCCGTAACAACAGACAGGAAGTGGTCATTGAACTGCCGGTACCATCAACTACGGCAGAGGCTAACCTGATCATTGCATTTGATCCGATGAAAAATCCCCTGTTCATTAATCTGAAAAAAGACACTACACAGGTGGAACAATATATTAAATAGTGAGTATATGCCGGGATAACCATTACCGGCCCTAATCTTTAGAACTGGATTTGGAACCTAAGCAAAACATAAGACTTTGTGTAGATGCGGTAGTCTTTGGCTATACCGCTAAAGAAAGCATTTCGGTATTACTTATCAAACGAACCATTCCTCCCTTCATGCATCGCTGGGCATTGCCCGGAGGTTTTGTAATAGACGGCGAAACACTGGAAGAAGCAGTGACCCGCGAGTTACAAACAGAAGCAGGAGTACACATCAACTACCTCGAACAACTTTATACATTCGGCCAGCCTGAACGCGACCCACGTGGCAGGATAGTATCTGTAGCCTACTTCGGACTGGTTAACCCGACCAACTTCAAGCTGGCTGCCAGCTCTGACGCTGAAGACGCCAACTGGTTCGACATCAAAAAACTACCCGACCTGGCGTTTGATCATTCCTCCATCGTCGAAGCTGCCGTTAAGCGTTTACGCGCTAAGATCAGGTATGAGCCTATAGGATTTGAACTGCTCGATCAGAAATTCCCGATCTCAGACCTGGAGAAGCTCTATGAAACAGTACTCGACCGGCCTATTGACCGCCGTAACTTTCAGAAGAAGATCAACCACCTGGGCATTCTGGCGGGACACAATGAAAAACAAAAACACCCTTCTGCCGGCAGGCCAGCTAAACTTTACAGCTTTAATGAGGAACGCTATTTCAAGCTGAAAGAGGAGGGTATTACTTTCGAGATCTGAGTTACATTAACATCGTGAGGTTATATGCAGCCTGTAGAGGCTATAAAAAAGATCCCTGCCATTGACAGGGACCTTGCTATCTATCTGTTTACATTTATTCTGATTTCAGACTTTTAACGGGATTGGCCATTGCTGCCTTTACCGCCTTGTACCCAACAGTCACCCAGGCAATTACTAAGGATAAAACGATCGCCAGTAGAAAGATTTCCCAACCCATGTTTGTATGATAATAGAATCCTTCCAGCCATCGCTGCATAAAATAGTATGCTACCGGCATCGATATCAGGAAGGCGATCCCGATCAACACAGTGAATTCCCTCGAGAAAAGATAAAGGATATTTTGTATCGAAGCCCCTAATACCTTTCGGATACCAACTTCCTTTGTCTTTTGTACCGCCATGAACGACACCAGCCCATATAACCCCAGGCAGGAAATAAAAATAGCCAGGAAGGCAAAGACTTTAAACAACTGTGCCGTCACCGCTTCCGCTTTATAAAAACGGCCTATCGTATCGTCAAGGAACCATGCATCGTATATGTATGTAGGATAGATGCCTGTAAACACCCGCTCCAGGTCCTTCAGGGTGGCACTTACTTTATCCGGATGGAGCTTTAGCGCCAGTGTTCCATAACCGTTATAGTCAGAAGTAATAACCAGCGGACTTATAGCGTCCCGCAGGGAATTATCATTAAAGTCCTTCACTACACCAACAACAGGATATCTTTTCCCTGGTTCAAATCCCACCAGCTTACCCAATATATCTTCTTTTGACCTTAACCCAAGCTTTTTCACAAGTGCTTCATTTACCAATATCTCCCGGACGGTATCACTGGGAAAAGGTTGTCTGCCTGCAGCCAGTTCAAGGCGGAATGTTTTAAAATAACCGGAATCACCATAGAGCCGTTTAACGGAGAAGGATTGTTTCTCTCCATCATTACCAAAATAAAGGTTCGAATACTGCTGCGCGTTTGAAGCTGGTGCTGTCCAGCACAAGCTGCTGGCTTCTACTCCCGGCAATTTGGATAGCTCTGCTTTCAGATATGGATATTTAACTTTAAGAGCACTGTCACTGGGCAGGTCTACCAACACGATCGCATCCTTCTCAAAACCCAGCGATTTATTCCTGAAAAATGACATCTGCTTTATTGCTACCAGCGTTCCTATTACTAACAGCTGCGCAATTACAAACTGGAATATCACCAAGCCCCTGCGCAAGGAAATTCCGCCTGCAGACCTGTTACTGATCCTGCTTTTTATGGCCATTAAAGGATTGAACCCCGATAGTACAATTGCAGGATAAGACCCTGCCAGCAACGTTACAATGATCCCTGTCGATAATAAAAAGAGCAGTATAGCAGGAGATTGATATAGGCTGAGAGACAGCGGTTTTTCCATCAGCTCACTCAGGTAGGGGACAGCTATCCAGGCAATCAGGGTTCCCAATACCAGGGCACATAACGTGATCAATGCGGTTTCATTCATAAATAGTTTAACCAGCTGACTGCGACCGCTGCCCAATACTTTACGCACACCGATTTCTTTAGCCCTGTTGACGGATTGGGCTGTTGCCAGATTGATAAAATTTATACATGCTACCAGCAACAGAAACACACCAATAAGCGCTAGTGTCCACAGTTCTCGCTGTGTAAGACTATCTCCTTTAAGGGTACCAAAACGTTTGTCGAGATGCAATTCCCCTAATGGTTGCAAACCCAGGGACACTCTTGTGTTAGCATGTTCCTGCTCTTCCCTGAAATTATTCTTTACAAAAGCCGGCATCTGTGCCTGTAATTTCCTTACCTCCTGGTTCTTTGCCAATAATACAAAACACTGAGTACCGCCGCCCAGCCCACGCCAGTTGTCCCACTGTTCTTCCCCGATCAGATTCCGGTAGGTCTTATAAGACGCCCCTAAACGGATGGGAACATCAGTATTATCCGGCAGGTCTTTAAACACACCTGTAACCCTTAAGGGTACACGGTAAGACCATAATAACACTGTTTTACCGATTGCATTTTCAGGCTTGCCAAAAAAGGTCGTAGCAAGACTTTCATTCAATACTGTCGTATTGGGCTCACTCAACCCAGCAGGTGTCCCAACCACCCATTTGAAGTCGAAAATATCATATAGCGAAGGCTCCGTAAAATAGACCCCCTCCTCCACCTTAAACTTTTTTTCCTCAGCCTGTCCTGCAACAGGTATATAGAATTGTGCTGACCCTGTTGCCTGTACAGCAGCAACCTTTTCCATGGACGGGAAATAACGCCGGAGACCATCCGCTAAAGGTCTGGGCGTCATGCTATGTGTTCCTGTTATTCCTCCATCTGCAGGACTGTGGTCAGTAGTCACTATTCTGAATATCCTGTCATACCTGCTCTGATAGTTATCATAACTGGTCTCATAATGGATCACCAGAAAAATGAGCAAGCTGGCTGCAATTCCTACCGCCAATCCCAGGATGTTGATCAGCGAGAAAGATCTGTTCTTCCCGAGTGCCCGGAATGATAGTTTAAAATAGCTGTTTAGCATAGCAAGGGTATTGCTGCCATATGTCACAAAAAGCAGGTCAAAAGAAAAAATATCTCATTTTCAATCAGATAGCATCATATCAATTGCTTTTTATGTGCGCTTACAGCACAGGTATTGTCCGGTTCTGGACATGTGCAATCATAAAAACAACAAAACACAATAGGACTCCGTTAGGAGTCCCCTGTTTGTAGCCGGGGTGTTAACCCTGGGTGCCAATGCGATGTCCCCGGGTTATTAATATCGCATCAAACCATGGTTAGCAACACAACATCAACCACATTGGTTAACAATACGTTTGAAAACCTTCACAACCTTTTTACCACTATTTGTGTAATTATTACGGAAAATATTTTGCTTATATGTTTAAACTTGTATACATTTGTGTAAGAATGACGCAAAAGCATACTATCTATGACAACGCAAAAGCCCACAGGAGTAATTATAGCAAGGTTTCAAACACCATCCCTTCATGAGGGACACCTCCAGTTGATCAGAGAAGTAAAATCCAAACATAACCGGCTGATCATCGTATTAGGCGTTAGCCCGATAAAAGGTAGCCGTAAGAACCCACTGGATTACTACACCCGGGAGCGGATGCTGAAGCAGCTCTTCCCTGATGTAATTGTACTTCCTCTCAGCGATCAGGCTTCTGATAAAGTATGGTCCCGTAAACTGGATGAACTGCTAAGCAACAACTTCAATGAATCATTCATACTGTATGGTAGCCGCGATAGTTTCATTACTTCTTATTCCGGCCGTTTCCCTACAACAGCGTTACCTCCGGTACAGGATTTTAACGCTACTGCACAAAGGGAAGCCATTGCCGATAAAGTATTCGATACAGAAGAGTTTCGCGATGGCGTTATCTATAGCATCTACAACCTCTATCCAAAAGTATATCCGACCGTAGACATTGCCTTATTCCGCAATGACCGCCGGGAACTACTCCTGGGTCGCAAACCGGCAGAAAATGCCTGGAGATTGCCTGGAGGCTTTGCTGATCCTACTGATACAAGCTTCGACACTGCTGCTGCAAGAGAACTACGTGAAGAATGCGGACAGATAGAAACCAGCCCTATGCAATATGAATTGTCTTTGCAGATGGATGACTGGCGCTACCGCTCTGAAGTAGATAAGATCATTACCACGCTTTTCAGTACCGACCTCCTGTACGGAGAGCCTGTTGCCGACGATGACCTGACCGCTATGCGTTGGATCAATGTAAACGCTATCCCTGAACTGATAGCACAGGGTGAAATAGTTAGCACGCACATCCCCCTCCTCAAAAAATTAGCTGAAAAATATTCTACTAACGCCTAAACGGAAGAATCATGACAAAGGAAAACCTCATTTTATTAGCAGATGCCTATAAATATTCCCACCACAAACTGTATATCCCTGGCACAGAATATATCTACTCTTACTTTGAAAGCCGTGGGGGCAAATTCGAAGAAACAGTTTTCTACGGTCTGCAGTATTTCCTGATGGAATACCTGCAGGGCGCTGTTATCACCAAAGAAAATATTGACGAGGCGGAAGCTACCTTACTGGAAGTGTTTGGCCGCAACGATGTATTTGACCGTAGCCGTTTTGAATATATCATTGAGAAACACGGAGGCCGCCTGCCTGTACGTATCAAGGCAGTACCTGAAGGTACCGTGACCAGTGTACGCAATGTGTTAATGACCATCGAGAACACTGACCCCGAATGTTACTGGCTGACCAATTTCCTGGAAACCCTACTCATGCAGATATGGTATCCTTGTACCGTAGCCACGCTATCAAGAGAGATCAAAAAAACAGTAAAGAAATATTATACAGAAACTGCCAGTGAAGCGGCTTTTGCAGGGATAGACTTTGTATTGAACGACTTCGGTTTCCGTGGCGCAAGCTCTGTAGAAAGTGCCGGTATCGGTGGCAGTGCTCACCTGCTCAATTTCTCCGGTAGCGACACCCTGATCGGTTCTACTTTCGCCAAACGTTATTACAAGGCCCCTGCTGCTCCCGGATTATCCATTCCGGCTACGGAACACTCTATCATGACCATGCTAGGGGAAGAAGGAGAGATCGACATTTTCCGTCACATCCTCAATGCATTCCCTACCGGTACCATTGCTTGTGTTTCTGACTCTTACAATATTTTCAGAGCATGTAAAGAATACTGGGGTACTGAACTGAAAGAACAGATCCTCAGCAGACAAGGTACACTCGTGATCCGTCCTGACAGCGGCGATGCTATCCAGACCCTCCTGAAAGTATTTGAGATCCTGATGGAAACCTTTGGTTATACCGTGAATGAAAAAGGCTATAAAGTGTTGCCGCCACAGGTGAGAGTTATACAGGGTGATGGTATCAGTTACTCTTCTATTCCTCCCATATTTGAGGCCTTGAAACAGGCAGGTATAAGTGCTGAAAATCTCGTACTGGGAATGGGTGGTGCGCTGCTCCAGAGAGTGAACAGGGACACACAGGAATACGCACTGAAATGTTCCTTTGCACAGGTGAATGGTAAAGCCATCAATGTACAAAAGAACCCGCTTGAACTGGATGCCAATGGCAATTTCAGAACATCCTTCAAAAAATCAAAATGTGGTAAACAGAAACTTGTACTTGACAATGGTACCTATAAATCCCTTCCCGAAAATGAAGCACCGGAACTGAAAGACCAGCTGGTCACAGTTTTTGAAAACGGTGAGATCAAAGCTTCGTACGACTTTAACCAGATCAGAAAGAACGCAACGATCTGACTTATCGCCATCATTTGTCCCCCAATACCGCCGTCCCAAGTGACGGCTTTTTTTTTAAACAAAAGGGCCGGAGTAAGACTACTCCGGCCTGTTGCCTAAACCTACAACTGTTACACTATTAGTAACTAAACTCTTTATGATCAATTCAATGATGCTTCTTCAATTTCAGCTGCATAAGGAGCTACCAGTCTTTGGCGGATCAATCTCTTAGCCGACGGCTTATTCCAGCCAAAACGGTTCATCGCACTGTCCACAAGTCTGTACACAACCGGCACTACGATCAATGTCAGGAACATAGAGCTGATCAACCCTCCGATAATTACCCACGCCAGACCGTTCTTAGTCGCAGCCACACCGCCTGTTGCCAGTGCGATCGGTAACATACCTATTACCATCGCAATGGTCGTCATCAGGATAGGACGTAAACGTGCGTTGTTCGCATGGATCAATGCCTCGTTGGTACTTTGTCCCTGCTCTTTCATCTGATTGGTAAAGTCCACCAAGATGATCGCATTCTTCGCCACCAATCCTATCAACATGATCATACCGAGTATGGTGAAGATGTTCAGTGTATTATTGGTCAGCGCCAGTGCCAGCAATGCCCCGATGATAGCCAGCGGAATAGAGAACAATACCACGAATGGATAAATATAGTTATCGTACAACGCCACCATGATCAGGTATACCATCACGATAGAGATCAGCAGGGCCGCGCCCAGTGTACCGAAGGAATCTCCCTGATTCTCTGCATCTCCCGCCCACAGGTAACTGATACCAACAGGCTTACGTTCCTTTTCCAGCGCCGTAGCAAACTCCTGTTGTACGGAACCGCTCGGACGGCCTACTACCAACGACTTCACTGACACAGACGTATTTTTGTCCCTTCTTTCCAGCCTGCTTGGCCCTGAACCTTCTGTCACCTTCGCAAACTGTGATAACCTGATCAGCTGTCCCTGGTTATTTACAAACTCGATGTTTGAAACATCTTCCAGGTTCTTACGATTAAAGTCATCAAAGCGGATATTGATATCATATTCATAATCACCCTGCCTGAACTTTATCTTGGAATCATCCGCAGTACCACTGAAAGCGGTCTGCATGGTACCACCCACACCTTCCAGTGTCAGGCCCAGGGCAGACATTTTATCCCTGTCCACCTGTACGTTGATTTCCGGATTACCTTCTTCTACTGACAATTTCACATCACTCGTACCATCTATCTTAGAAAGTACGCCCATCGCATGTTTTGCAAAGACCATCACACTATCCATATCAGTACCCATCACAACCAGTTCCACAGGAGATGCTTCAGCAGTACCCAGGATGCTTACGTCCATCGTTTTCAGTTTCACACCGGGCAGCAGTTTTCTCAGTTCTACTTTAGTCTTGGCGGCATAGATGTCAGAACCGTCTTTACGTTCTTCTGCATCTACAAGCATCACCGTGATCTCAGATTTATAAGCGGTCGATTGTGAAGTACCTAATCCGTCTTCACTGGTTTGCCCCACTGTAGTGATCAAACGGGTGATCTCCTTTTTCTTTGACAGGTATTGTTCCGCCTTACGGGTAGCCTGGTTAGTCTGTTCAACAGATGCGTCCTTCGGCATTTCCAGCACAACGATGAATTGTCCGCGGTCGCCTTTAGGAATGAACTCACCTCCTATATATCCTTTACCGATCAGCATGAAGGACAGGAACAATAATCCTACAGCCACTACCAGCGTAATCGCTTTATGGTTCAGCGCCCATTTCAGGATGCCGGTCATCCAGTCGGTAAATTTCTGCAGCTGCCTTTCGAACCAAAGGATGAATTTCTCAAAGAAGTTCTTTCCTGTAATATGCTCCAGCTTACCAAAGCGGGAGGAGAGTAGCGGTACGATCATGAAGGAAGACAACAAACTGAGCATCGTCGAGATCATCACCACCACACAGAATTCACGCAGGATCTTCGATACCAGTTCATTCGTCAGCGAGATAGGCAGGAACACCACCACAATTACCAGGGTAATAGAGGTAACGGTGAAGCCTATTTCTTTTACACCATCAAATGCAGCACGTACCCTGTTCTTACCCATTTCCATGTGCCGGTAGATGTTTTCCAGCACCACAATCGCATCATCCACCAGGATACCTACCACCAGTGACAGCCCCAGTAAGGACATCAGGTTCAGTGAGAAGCCCATTAGCTTCATACCGATGAAAGTAGCGATCAGTGAAGCCGGGATAGAGATCATTACGAAGATGGCACTACGGATACTGTGCAGGAACAACAGCATTACCCCTGCCACCAGTACGATAGCAATGATCAGGTCATGTATAACCGAGTCGGCCGATTCCAGCGTAAAGTCTGAAGAGTCGTTCGCTATAAATATTTTCAGATTGCTGGCAGCATAATCTTTCTCTATGGAAGCGATGGCTTTTTTCATCTCCTCACTCACAGTCACGGCGTTGGCGTCATTCTGTTTCTGCACCTGCAATGCTATGGAACTTACTCCATCCACACGTGCCATACGGTCTACATCTTTCTGCGAATCCTGTACATCGGCCACATCTTTCAGACGTATCTGGGAACCATCTGCCGTTGTGTTAAGCACCAGGTTACGCAGCTGGTCCACATCTTTATATTTACCGGCCAGACGGATCAGGATCTGCTGGTCCTGGGTCTTTACCTTACCGGTAGGGAAATCGAGGTTAGCATTGGTAATGGTTTGCCTTACCTGCAGGATGGATAATTTATACGCCTCCAGTTTCTTCGGATCAATATTCACCTGTATTTCACGCTCCTGTCCACCGATCAGGGAGATCTGTGCCACACCGGGCAAACGTGATAAGAGCGGCTGAAGCTTTTTGTCGATCAGGTCATAGAACTGCTTGCTGTCCATTTTGGCAGTAGCAGATAACGTCATGATCGGCAGGTCATCCAGAGAGAACTTATTCAAAGACGGCGCTTTCGCATCACTCGGTAAGTCAGACAGGATCGCGTTCACTTTACGCTGCGCATCCTGCAGGGCAATGTCTACGTTCGCGTCGTTATTCAATTCCACAGTAACGGTAGACAAGCTCTCGGAAGATTTGGAAATGATCTTCTTAATCTTCTCCATAGATGCGATCGCATCTTCGATCTTTTTAGTGATAGTGCTTTCCACTTCTTTAGGGGAAGCACCCGGATATACGGTGGCAATGGTCACTACCGGCGAAGTGAACTTCGGCAGCAGCTCATAGTTGAGCGACTTGTAACTCATTACCCCCAGCAGCGTCAGGATGGTAAATACTACCACTACGATAGTAGGCCGCTTTATGGAAACTTCTGTGATCTTCATAGTTGATTATTTTTGCACCGTTACTTTAGCTCCGTCTACCAGGTTGATTTGTCCGCTGGTGATGACAGTTTCTCCTTCATTCAGTCCTTCTCTTATTTCCACTCTGTCGCCATAAATGCGACCGGCTACTACTTTCCGGATCTTAGCGGTATTGTTTTCCAGCACATACACCTGGTTACTGTTCACACCACCAATGAAAGCTGTACGAGCTACCAGTATAGCGGGTAATGCTTCCTTCATTTCAAAATGAGCGGTGCCGTACATGCCTGCTCTCAGTTGTTTGCCGCTGTTATTGGACACTTCCATTTCTACGGGATAGTTCAGTGTATTATCACCTTTGGCAGCAATGAAAGACACGCGGCCTTCGTAGCTGGCTTCAGGGAATACGCTGGAAGTCACTTTCACTTTATCACCCTCTTTCAGGTTCACTACCTGTATTTCCGGTACGGATACCGCCAGTTTAAGACGGGATACATCTACGATGTCAAACATCTTATTGCCGGGAGAGAGGTAAGCGCCCTGCTCTATGTATTTTTTGTTGATCACACCACTGATAGGCGCTTTGATATATGTATCGCCTACACGACGGCTGGCGGCAGCGTATTTAGTTTGCGACAACTCATATTGCAGCGTGGCGTCATCTACCTGTTTCTTTGTCACACCGCCGGTTTTAAAAGCGGCTTCATATCTTTCTTTATCCACTCTCAGTTGTTCCAGATTGGTTTTAGCCGCCTGCAGGTCGGTATTGAGAATTTCACCATCTACATAAGCAATAGCCTGACCTTGTTTTACAATACTACCTTCATCTACAAGCAGTTTGGTAATACGGCCGGTAGTTTCCGCGAGATAAGTCAGCTCGCGGAAAGGAGTGAAGTTCCCGTTAGCCAGGAAACCCTGTGAGAAATCAGATTTTGAAACCTTCTCTACCAATACCGGTACTTCCCCGCTATTACTTTCTTTTACAAATTCCGTTTTGGCTTCGTTGGCTTTTTTATTGGCGCCCAGTTTCCACATGATCAATACAACAGCTGCGATGGTCACTGCGCTCCAGATAAGAATCTTTTTCATATAGTTTGGTATGCGTTTTAGAGGTTTTAATTAGTTCAGCAGGCTTTTAAGATTACCATTTGACTTGATAATGTCCAGCTCTGCCAGCTTATATTGTAACAAGGCTTCGTTATAATTATTCTGTGCAGAAGTGAGGGATGTTTCGGCATCCAGCAGGTCCGTCAGATTGGCGAGGCCCAGGTTATAGTTGTTTTGGGTAGAATTGTAAACCTCATCGGCCAGTTCCACATTCTCTTTCTGCGCCCTGATGGTAGCGAGGTTATTCTGTACCTGCAGTTTGGCATTTTCATATTGCGTATTCAGAGAGAGGGTAGTTGCCTCCATATCTTTTCTCAGCTGTTTCAATGTAACGTTGGCCTGGCTTACACGGGAACGACGCGCCCATCCGTCAAAAATGGGGATCTTCAGGGTGAGGCTTACTGCAGCCATATCATACCAGTTTGCAGTGGACCCGCCTGATTTGGATTTCAGCATGTCGAACTTGTTGCTGATACCATTGTAGGAGTAGTTACCTGATAATGCGAGCGAAGGATAATATTCCGCCTTGTATGCTTTCTTCTGAAACTCCTGTAACTCTTGTTGTTTTTGTAACAGGCGATATTCAATCCTGTTATCGATGTTCATACCACCAAAATCTGCCACCGTTGCTTTGCTTTCTATTTCTTTGAATGAGGTGGAAGGCAGGTTCAGTGCGGTATTCATCGCCATGCCCATTTGCTGTTTCAGCTGATTGGCCTGTACCAGGAACTGGTTCTGTGCCTGTGTGCGTTGTGTTTTATAGTTGGTAAGGTTCACACGCATACGGTCGAGATCTATCTTACGCGCCAGACCATTTTGCACCTGGGACGAAGTAGTTTCCACCAGTTTGGTCAGCTTCTCAATGTTAGCATCCAGCACGATCATTTTTTCGCGGGATACCAGGGTGCTGTAATAAAGTTGTGTTACGTTATAGATAACTGTTTCCTCGCTCTGCGCTGTTTGCATTCTATAGTATTCCTCACCTGCTTTCGCAGCTTTCAGACCGGTGAATACGGATTGATTATACACCTCTTGCGTTACAGTACCTGAAGCCACAATGTTGTGTGTAACACCGGCTTCCAGCAGGGTAGTGGTACCGGGAGCACCTCCTGTGATCTCACCTGGAACAGGCAGTACCTGTTTCTTGATATTGTTGGTATACTGTCCTTGTGCATTTACCTGGGGTAAAGCCCTGGCTCTTACTTCACTGGTTTTAAAACGGCCCATATCTTCTTCCAGCCGGGTACTTGCCAGTTGCTGATTGTTTGCGAGCGCATACTTGAGGCACTCCTGCAACGACAGTTCCGATTGCGCATAGGAGGTATATCCCCCTATTCCCATTAAGAGAATAAGCGTTAACATTATCCTTTTCATCCGTATGTTTTACTTTAATTTTTTAGTTGGCGGATATAGTTTTAAGTGATGGCATAAGTTGCCCTGGCGCAGCAGCTATTGAGCTGCCAGCCTGTGTTCTTTCATTGTTATTCTTTACTGTGTAAAAACTGGTGATTGTGTTATCACCCTGGTGAGCCTTAAGCTGCAGTACGGAAGTTATGTCCCGGCTGCAGCCACTAAATCTATCTACTCCAAATCCTTCTCTATGTTCCGGATAGCCCCGGCAGAATGCTGACGAAAATGTTCCTTCAATATCTCCTCTCTGGTGGTGCTATTCCTGTTTAACGTTTCTTGATTCCTCTTACGAATATTTCCGTCAACAATTTCTGCTGTGCTACTATCTTTTCAAATGCTTCTTTGTCTATCTCGGGAAGTGTTTCCGGCAAGCAGCTTAAGCCTGCAAAACGTAAACCCTCCATTGCGTCTCTGTATAGTTGTGCGATCTCCCGGGGATTATCTACATCAAACTCTCCTGATGCTACTCCTTTCTCAACAATCTTGGTAAGCATCTTTGCTTCCCGTTCGTTCACCTCCCGGATGATCTGTTGTATCTCCTCTGATTTATCGTTGAGGATCTTAAAAAGTTCCAGGCGGCTGAACCGCTCAACGAACTGTTTTTTTATGGTGATGATATTATTGAATATCTCTTCGGATGATATATCCTTATCTGCCTCTGCCTCCTGCTCCTGGAAGAAGGTTTCACCGATCTTCATCAGGACGGCATTATGCAATGCTTTTTTATCGGAAAAATAATAGTACAGTGATGCCTTTGAGAAACGCAGGTCATCTGCGATCTCATTCATAGTGGTCTTAGACGCACCATAGTGCATAAACCTTTTCAAAGCCGCCTCAAGGATCTTCTCCCTCATTTCATCTTTGTTCTCAGCAAGCATTAACTTTTTGACTTTTTTTGTTTCCGGGTCAAAATTAGGAAGATTTCAGATAAAAGCGAAGGAAGTTGAGCATTTAACAAACGATTAACTTTTCGACTTTAAAAGTCAGATAGTTGAAAAGTCAGAAAGTCAGTTTTCTTAACTATTGAAAAACAATTAATTACATAACTCTATATAAGTCCCAAAAACAGAAAGTCAAATTTTTAGCAGATTCCGGGTCAGGTTAATATTCCTTCCGGCTTGCATATAACGTCCATGATCTTCCTTTCATCTTCCGTTCGAAGCGGAGGATGAAAGGAAGATCATGAGCGTCATATGGAAGCTGTATCCTGGTTGTGTGAATCCCGGAATTCCGGTTTTGGCTTGTCCGAGATAAGCTTTGGTATAGTCTTTACAAGTAGATAACGTTATGATAACTCATCAATAAACTATAGTCAACCCATATATAAGCCGTATATAACCCATATTTTTTAGATACGGGATATATACGGCTTATATATGGGTTATATACGGCTTATATACGGGTTATATCCCTTATAAGGCAATACCAGTAGGCCTTTCAGCCCATTACAAAAACAGTTGTTTTTCGTATCTAAATACCTTTAAACTTTTTACATATTTATATATAACGCTATATTGAAATTTAAGGGGTGGAAATTGAATACGAAAAGTATGCACAAGGGAAAAAACAGTATCGTTTACAGTCAATTAACAAAGAAAAGTGAACATTCAGGCTTTAGAGGGGTTATCTAAGGGCTGCGGGAGCATTACACCTGATCTTCGCTTATTAGCCGCTAATACTATGCTTTAAGGAACCTGGAGCATACCTTTTCATTTGTCGGGATAGTAATCGGGAGCGTTACGTATAAATATCACAAGGGAGCTGGTCTCAACATTCAGGCTTTTAGCCGACAAATTTTACCCCTATATCTCAAAAAACAACGCTGGCACAGTTGGGGCATTGCTTTTGCCTTACATAGGTAAAATCAAACGCTATGAAAAAGTTAATGCTTCTTCTGGTGGCCGTAACAGGTCTTACGGCTACAACAATGGCCCAGCAGATCAACGTGAGTATAAATATTGGAAGACAACCGGCATGGGGACCAGTGGGATATGATCATGTGGATTATTACTATCTGCCGGATATCGAATCATATTACTATGTACCTGACAGGGTATATATCTACAGATATGGTAATGACTGGCGCAGGTCTGCCGTCTTACCGGCCAGGTATGCCAACTATGATGTATACCATGCCCATAAGGTTGTGATTAACGGGGTAAATAGGCCTTATTTATTCCATGACAGGTATCGTAAGGAGTATTATGGTTACAGGAACAAACATGACCAGATAGCCATCCGCGATAGCAGGGACAGGAGATACTTTGTAAACAGGGGCCATCCACAGCATAACGAGTGGAAGAAAGATAATCGCGGTCATGGCGGTAGGGGCAGCCGTCACGATAAACACTAAGTATTCTATACCCTTCTTTCCACACCACACCTATTCAATGAAGAAGGCCGCTCCGTATAAAACGGGGGCGGCCTTTCTTCTTTTCTTATAGCTTGCCAGTATAATCAGTTATTGCAGTTTTTCCAGTGCTGCTTTCAGCTGGGCGATCATCGCCGGGATCTCTTCCTTCTTACAGGTACCAACACTGAGGCGATACCATGGAGAGTTTTTAGAAGAACCGAATGCATAGAATGGCACCAGACCCAGTTTTGCTTCGTTCAGGATGTAGGAAGTAACAGCTGCCTGATCTGCCAGAACAGTACCATCGGCGGTCTTTTTACCAGCCAGGTCGATCTTCAGGGTCAGGTAGATGGCTGCCTGCGGAGCGATCGCTTCTACAGGATGGCCGGCTTTTTTCAGGCTGTCAAAACCTTCATAGATCTTCTGCAGGCGCTCTTCTACTTCAGCTTTGAATTTTTTCAGGTAAACGTTCACTTCATCCTTACGGCGGAGGTAGCGTGCAGCGGCATGTTGTTCTGCCATTGGGCTCCAGGCGCCTACGTGAGAAAGGATGGATTTCATTTTACCAATTACGTGAGCTGGTCCGAGGGCCCAGCCAACTCTTACACCGGTGGCTGCGAAAGCTTTACTCATACCGTCGATGAAGATGGTATAGTCGCGCAGTTCAGGACGCAGGGAAACAGGCGTGTAGTGTACTGTCTCGCCAAAGGTCAGCACCCAGTACATCTGATCGAACAGGATGTAGAGAGGTTTCTCGTCAGCACCGCGGCTCTTGTTTTCGGCAATTACCAGGTCACAGATCTCTTCCAGCTGTTGCTTATGGAAGGCAGTACCTGTAGGGTTCTGCGGAGAACACAGCGCCAGGAGGGTAGCACCCTTCAGCAGAGGTTTCAGTTCGGCAGCAGTAGGCATGAAGTCGTTCTCTGGTTTTGTTTCCAGTACTACGTGCTCTGCTTCCAGGAAGTGAGTATAGTGGTTATTGTTCCAGGACGGGGTAGCGTATACTACCTTTTCGCCCCTGTCAACAATTGTTCTGAAAGTTGCATAGATGATCGGACGACCACCACAGGAAATCACAATTTCCTTTGCAGGATCGTAAGTCAGGTTTTCGTGTTCAGCGATAAATTCGCTTACAGATTTCCTTAATTCGGGAATACCGTCAGCAGGAGGGTAGTTGGTAAACCCTTCCTTATAAGCCTTTATGATCTCTTCCTCAAATTCAGCCGGAATTGGGAATACCTTCGGGTCAAAATCCCCAATGGTAAAATTGTAGATCTTCTCGCCCTTGGCCTGCTTCTCCTTTATCTCACCGGCCAGCTTAATAATTTCAGACCCGATCAACGTTTCGGCTAAATGAGACAGTTTCATAACCCAAAAGAATTTTAGTTTAAAAAATATTTTTTTGCGCCCGCAAAGCTAAAGGATATGAACATCATTTAAAAGAAACAGCAGATTTTTTCACCACATCACAATAAATGGACAATTCATTAAATTTATTCTAACAAAACAAATCTTAATTAGCGCTTTATCTAACATTGCATTTTCCGGTAATATCTGTAAATAGCACGATACTTGACAATTCTTTCTATCTTTGTCCGCTTTCTCAAAAAGCCTTATTTTTAGTGCGGTTAACAAACCCGAAATACGGCCAATAGCATCAAGATCCTTTACAGTAGCCGATTTTGACAAAAAAGCAAAAAGTTAAATAACAATATATCACATGAAGTTTATCGTTTCTTCCTCTACTTTGTTAAAACAATTGCAGCAGATCAGCGGGGTGATTAACTCTAATACGGTGTTGCCTATATTGGAGGATTTCCTTTTCCTGATCGACAAGAACGAGTTGACCGTTGTGGCCACAGACCTTGAGACTGTCATGAAGGTAAAGCTGGAGGTTGAAGCCAAAGAAAATGGCCGTATCTGTATCCCCGCAAAGATCCTCATGGATTCTCTCAAGAACCTGCCGGATCAGCCGCTGACTTTTCATATAGATCTTAACTCTTATGCGGTAGAGATCACCTCCGACAATGGTAAGTACAAGGTGATGGGCGAAAATCCTGAGAATTTCCCCAAAGAGCCTACAGCAGATGATACTACCTCTCTGACGCTGACTTCCACTGCACTGGTAACAGCTATCAACAAAACCCTGTTTGCGGTAAGTAACGACGACCTCCGTCCTGCAATGACCGGCGTGTTCTTCGAACTGACCCCATCCAGCCTCACATTCGTAGCTACCGACGCTCACCGCCTGGTAAAGTATGTAAGGACCGGTGTGGAATGCCCGAAAGCAGAAACCTTCATCGTGCCTAAAAAGCCTTTGAACCTGTTGAAATCAGCATTACCGGATAACGACAGCGAAATAAAGATCGCTTACAGCCAGAACCACTTCTTCGTAACACATGACGGTGCTCAGATGATCTGCCGCCTTATCGATGCGAGGTTCCCTGACTATAAAGTAGTTATTCCAAAGGAAAATCCTTACCGCCTTACTGTGACGAAAAGCGATTTCCAGAACGCCCTGAAACGTGTGAGCGTATTTGCTAATAAGAGCACTAACCAGGTAGCGTTGAACATCACCGGCAGCGAACTCCAGCTCTCTGCACAAGACGTTGACTTCTCTTTTGAAGGTAACGAACGCATGAGTTGCCAGTACACCGGCGATGATATGCAAATTGCTTTCAATGCGAAGTTCCTCATCGAAATGCTGAACGCAGCAGAAGGAGATGAGATTACCATCGAGCTGTCTACACCGACCAAAGCCGGCATTCTGAAGCCTTCTGAAAAAGAAGAAAATGAGGACCTGCTGATGCTGGTAATGCCACTTATGTTGAATAACTAATCAGCGCAACAAACAACTAATAACTTATATTTATTTGTAAAGCAATCTCTCACAAGGAGATTGCTTTTTTCTTTGCCCACAGCCACTTTCAAAAGAATTATTATTTAAAAAGTTCGTAAATTAATACCAAATAAAAGGACAGTAAGCGATTGATTTGCCCCAGTTTGATGACCACTATTTCACAATAAATTGATCAAGGCTTGTACCCGCCAGGCCATAAAATTGAATTCCCGTATGGAAGAATTTTTTAATAATATTCCTTCCTGGTATCGTACCGCTATTCTTGTAGGCGGACTGTTACTTCTTTGGATGATAGAAGGCGCTATACCCCGTCTTTCATTCAAGGGCAACCGTTACCGGCATGCAGGTACAAACCTGTTCTTTACCCTCACTACAGCCATTGTTAACTTTGGTTTCGCATTCATGATCGTCATTGCCTCCGAATGGACAGCGAAAGCACATTTCGGGCTGTTATACCTCATTGAACTGCCGGTATGGGTCCATTGCCTGCTGGCTATTATGATGATGGATTTTATAGGCGCTTACCTCGTCCACCTCATTCAGCACAAAATTGCCTGGATGTGGCACTTCCACAAGATCCATCATATCGATACAGCAGTAGATACTACTACGGCGTTACGGCATCACCCGGTCGAGTCTGTATTCCGCGTAGTAGCCCTTTTACTGACCATTGTTTGCATGGGCATCCCCATCTGGATGGTTATGTTATACCAGACCATTTCAGCCTTTATGTCCCAGTTTAATCATGCCAACATTCACTTGCCTAAATGGCTGGATACCGCCCTTAGCTGGATCATTGTATCGCCTGACATGCATAAGGTGCATCACAGCCATTACCAGCCGGAAACAGACTCCAACTACGCAAACATCTTCTCGTTCTGGGACCGCCTCTTCGGCACGTTTGTGGTAGTAAATGATGTAACACGGCTACGCTACGGACTGGATGAATACCAGGAATCCCACTACCAGGAAATAGGGACATTATTAAAAGTACCCTGGGAAGAACGAAAGCAATAAACAGGTTATGAACTTTTTATCATCATTCTAATTGATATCTATATGCAACAGCACACCACGTCCACTCCCACTAAGATCGCCTGCTTCGTTTCCATGTTTGCGGGCATATTTGCTGCGGTATACGCCTTCGTAGCAAGGAACCCTACCACCGCTTTGGTGCTGGGGATAGCAGCTATTGTTGTGGGCGGACTTTCCGTAATAAAGGCCCACAAAAACATTGATGACACACAGGTAGCTACCGCCGGTATTTTCATGGCAGTTGTAGCCTGTGCAGTGGCTTTGTGGCAAATGTATAATTAGTTAGTTCATGACAAACTATAGTCTGCCATGCAGGTAACAGGCAATGTATCGCGATTGTCTGTTGCCTGTAGACTATGGGATGGGACTATCTCTTTTTACTTTTGACCTTTTTGTATTCTTCGAGGTATCCCTCTGCGGCTTTGATGGGAAACAAGACTAACGTAGAATCTGTTAGTGCCTTGATAAGCGTAGTGTCTATGACGGCGGCAGAATCTTTCTGCTGCACACCCTCTGCGTGGCTCCATAACAGTAGCGTGTCATGTGAAACACTCCACTTGTCGTACACCATTGAGTATGTATTGATTGAAGTAATAGCGCCTTTTTTCTTCAGCTGAAATCCTTGGGTGGCCTTATCCACTCCCGGTACCGGCTGCAACCATCTTCCGAGCAACTGGTCTTCGGTATAGGAGATCGTATCTGCTTTTACCAGTGTTACGGAATCAGCGATCGTTTCAGGGCTAACTGTATCCTTCACATCAATCAGACTACTGTCTTCTACCGTAACGGTTTTCGAAGACGGGGCAGGCTGTTGACAGGCTGTGATAATAACAGTACAGATCACTGAGACGACCAGACATTTTTTCATAGCTTCAAAGATAGCAATAGTAGTTTAACAAATTTAACTACCTTTAAGGCACTTTAGGGGTGTTTCCCGGTTGTTTTACAGCCCGGAAGCTG
This sequence comes from Chitinophaga sp. S165, assembly GCF_003182155.1. Classification (GTDB taxonomy): domain Bacteria; phylum Bacteroidota; class Bacteroidia; order Chitinophagales; family Chitinophagaceae; genus Chitinophaga. The sequence continues at coordinate 843,788 of NZ_QGTG01000002.1, read as the reverse complement.
AGATGAAACCCTCAGTACCTGACGCAGCTCATACTGCCGTAGGGAAAAGTAGCTGAACTCTTCTTCATCTTTCCATCCTTAAAGTTTATTGTTCACTTTAATTCCTTGCAAACATGGAAGTGCTTGTAAACAATAAACTTTATGCGGTGCAGCCAGGAACAACTGTTGCTGCCCTCTTACAGTTTATTCAACTTTCTTCAGAAAAGGGCGTTGCTATCGCCATTAACAGCCAGGTCATACCGAAAGCCTCCTGGCAGGAACAACTATTACAAACAGCAGATAAGGTCACCATCATCCGCGCTACACAGGGCGGATAACCATTCAATTACCGGTATACAACTACAATGATATGCGCATAGCCGTAAGGCCGTGGTGTGTCCCTATGTGTTGTCTTCACTATTCTCAAATCCTGATTCAATCATTTTATTATGCATTCAATTTCCCGTACGCCTTTCCCGGCATCCAGAAAGATCTATGTAGATGGCGTTGCCATGAGAGAGATCACATTGACACCTACACGCCTTCATGGCAGTAAAGGTGCTGAAGTCCCTAATTCACCCGTTGTGATTTACGACACCAGCGGCCCTTACACTGATCCTGCTATCGATATTGATGTACGCAAAGGTCTCCCGAGGCTGCGCGAAAGCTGGATCAAGGACCGTAATGATGTTGAACAGCTGCCCGGCATCACTTCCGCGTATGGAAAGGAAAGACTGGCTGACAGCAAGCTGGATTCGCTGCGTTTCTCCTACCAGCATTCACCGATGAAAGCGAAAGCAGACCATAACGTATCCCAGATGCATTATGCAAAAAAAGGGATCATCACACGGGAAATGGAATATATCGCTACCCGTGAGAATCAATGCGTAGATAAATTATTCCAGGAAAATAATGCCCTCTGGCAGCAACATAAGGGTCAGTCATTCGGCGCCAATACGCCGGTGAAATTCATCACACCTGAATTTGTAAGACAGGAGATCGCCGCAGGCCGTGCTATCATCCCTAACAATATCAACCATCCGGAGAGTGAGCCTATGATCATTGGCCGTAATTTCCTGGTGAAGATCAATGCCAATATCGGTAACTCCGCCGTAAGCTCCAGCATAGAAGAAGAAGTAGAAAAAGCGGTATGGGCCTGTCGCTGGGGTGCCGATACTATCATGGACCTCAGTACCGGCAAGAACATACACGAAACAAGAGAATGGATCATCCGTAATTCACCCGTTCCCATTGGTACCGTTCCTATCTACCAGGCACTTGAAAAAGTGAACGGCAAGGCAGAAGAACTGACATGGGACATCTTCCGGGATACACTGATAGAACAGGCGGAGCAGGGTGTAGACTATTTCACTATCCACGCAGGTGTATTATTACGTTATGTGCCGCTAACCGCAAAACGTACTACCGGTATTGTATCCCGCGGAGGATCAATTATGGCGAAATGGTGCCTGGCACATCACAAAGAGAACTTCCTGTATACCAACTTCGAAGAGATCTGTGAGATCATGAAAGCATATGACGTAGCCTTCTCGCTGGGCGACGGTCTTCGTCCGGGTAGTATTGCAGATGCAAATGATGCTGCGCAATTTGCGGAACTGGAAACACTGGGAGAACTGACGCATATTGCATGGAAACATGACGTGCAGACCATGATAGAAGGGCCGGGGCACGTGCCTATGCACCTGATCAAGGCGAACATGGATAAACAACTTGAACATTGTAAAGAAGCTCCGTTCTATACGCTCGGACCTTTAACTACCGATATCGCACCTGGTTACGATCATATTACTTCTGCCATTGGCGCTGCTATGATAGGCTGGTTTGGAACCGCCATGTTGTGTTATGTAACACCCAAAGAGCACCTGGGTCTCCCCAACAAGGAAGATGTAAGGCAGGGTGTTATTACGTATAAAATTGCCGCTCACGCTGCCGACCTGGCAAAAGGTCATCCGGGAGCACAGCACCGCGACAATGCGTTGAGTAAGGCCCGTTTTGAGTTCCGTTGGGAAGATCAGTTCAATCTTTCCCTTGATCCTGAAACAGCCCGTTCCTACCATGATGAGACATTGCCGGCAGAAGGCGCTAAGATTGCTCACTTCTGTTCCATGTGCGGGCCTCATTTTTGCTCCATGAAAATTACACAGGAAGTTCGGGACTATGCTGCCACTCAGCAGATAGATGAAACATTAGCGCTGGAAACCGGAATGACGGCACAGGCACATGCATTTAAAGAACAAGGGGGAGAAGTTTACTTCTAATACGCATGATACAGATCATCACACACAGTACATTCCTACCGGAAGAAACCAGCTATTGGCAGCTCCTGCTCGCTGAAGGCGCAGACAGCATCCTGGTGCGCAAACCAGGATGGTCAGAAACAGATTATGAGCAGCTGTTACAGGAGGCCGATCCATCGTGTTACAGTAAACTCATGATATCCGGCCATCCTTCACTTTGTGAAAAGTACCATCTGCAAGGCGTGCACTTCAATGAATCGGGCAGGGCGCTAATAACCGGGGAGCAGATCACCGGTTACCGGCAAAGAGGATGGCGGCTCAGCACGAGCATACACGCCGCCGAAACCTTGCAGGTAGCCAGCGATGAGTGGGACCAGCTGCTACTGGCGCCGGTGTTTGACAGCATTTCCAAACCGGGGCATAACAGCATGTTCAGAGAAGGCTTCCGCCTTTTTAAGGACGGCTACAACGGTCAGGTACTGGCACTGGGTGGGATCGATCATACCACAGCAGCAAAGGCCCGCAACATGCAGTTTGACGGGATTGCCCTATTGGGCGCCATCTGGCAGGAACCTGCTATTGCAGTCAGCAACTTCCGCCGCATCAGGGATATATGGAGAACAGACGGCCATATGTCATGAGTATTGCCGGCCTGGACCCATCTGGTGGCGCAGGCCTGCTGGCAGACATAAAAACCTTTGAAGCGCTCGGTACTTATGGCCTGGGCGTTTGCACCGCACTTACCGTTCAGACAGATTCCCGCTTCCTTTCAGTGGAATGGCAGTCCGCAGAGCAGATCATTGCACAGGCAACACCATTACTGGAAACGTACCCGGTGGACTATTGCAAGATCGGTATCGTAAAGGATGCATCTACCATACTGAATGTGATACGGGCTGTTAAAGCCATACGGCCCCGCATCCGTATCATACTGGACCCGGTACTGAAAGCAAGTGCGGGCTATGCCTTTCATGATACAGCGACACTGTCTCTATGGAAAGAGGTGTTACAGGAGGTATACCTGCTAACGCCAAATTACCAGGAAGCGCTGATGCTAAGCGGTGAGGAGGAAGGTCATGCCGCAGCCGATACACTGGCCACCTATTGCGCAGTGTTGCTAAAAGGAGGCCACCGGCAGGAGAGACAGGGGGTGGATAGTTTATACACAACTCCGGATAACATTCTCGACATTCCTGCAGGCAACGAAAGCGTCTTTCCCAAACATGGTTCAGGCTGCGTACTTAGTGCCGCTATTACAGCACAATTAGCGGCGGGAAGCTCGTTGGCTACCGCCTGCATCACGGCCAAACTATATACAGAAAAGTTCCTGGCCAGTCATTCATCACTTTTAGGTTATCATATCACATGATCAGCTCATTGCATTATATATCACAACAAACGACAACGGTCTCCCACCTGGATAACATCCTGGCTGCCTGTGAGGCAGGTTGCAGATGGATACAACTACGTATCAAGAATGAATCTGAAGACAATATCCTGTCCAGCGCACTTGCAGCAAAGGCCATCTGCTCACGGTACAACGCTACCCTGATCATCAATGACCATCCGCATATTGCCAAAACTGTCGGCGCACATGGCGTACATGTAGGCAAGCAGGATATGACCGTTGCCGGCGCCAGGGCCATTCTCGGAGATACGTTCATCATCGGTGGCACAGCCAATACTTTGGAAGACATTCTTGTTCATGTAAAGGACGGTGCTGACTATGTGGGCCTCGGCCCTTACCGTTTCACCACTACCAAAGAAAAGCTTAGCCCCATTCTGGGACTGGAAGGCATTGCCGGCATCATGGAATCGCTCAGAAATATGGGCATTCATATTCCTGTCATCGCCATAGGAGGTATACTTGCGGAAGACGTGCCGGCACTGAAACAGGCGGGCGTTCACGGTATAGCCGTAAGTGGCCTGATCACACATGCAGCAAATAAATTTCAAACCGTATCATCTCTTACAACATGACACCACTTGTAATAGCCGGCCATTCTTTTTCTTCCCGCCTGTTTACCGGTACAGGCAAGTTTGCCTCGCTGCCTGTTATGGAGGAAGCTTTGCTGGCCTCCGGCTCAGAGCTTGTAACCGTGGCGCTTAAAAGAGTGGACGTACACAATGAATCGGACGATATGTTGCAGCACGTACATCATCCGCAGCTAAAATTACTACCCAATACTTCGGGGGTGAGAACGGCAAAGGAAGCTGTATATGCAGCACAACTGGCCAGAGAAGCGCTTGAAACGAACTGGCTGAAACTGGAAATACATCCCGATCCGCGCTACCTGCTACCGGACCCGATAGAGACGTTGAAGGCGGCAGAAGAACTGGTAAAACTGGGCTTTATCGTATTGCCATACATTCATGCAGACCCCGTGCTGTGTAAAAGACTGGAAGAAGCCGGTACCGCTGCCGTTATGCCTTTAGGCGCTCCTATAGGCAGTAATAAGGGATTGCGGACAATAGATTTCCTCGAGATCATCATTGAACAGAGTAATGTACCTGTAGTGGTGGATGCTGGTATCGGCAGTCCTTCAGATGCAGCAAAAGCAATGGAAATAGGAGCGGATGCCGTTTTGGTCAATACGGCCATAGCCGTGGCCCAAAACCCGGTAATGATGGCACAGGCATTCAGACAGGCCGTAATAGCCGGCAGACAGGCCTATGAAGCGGGATTGCCTTCCGTGCAACGGCAGGCAGTGGCTTCCAGTCCGCTGATCGGCTTTCTTGATGAAGTTTAAACAAGCATATTATGTCAGGTTTCAAAGACATCTTTGATCAATATAACTGGGATGATGTCAAAGCCGGTATCTATGCAAAGACTTCCCGAGATGTGGAGGCTGCGTTACATAACAGCAAACGCACCCTGGAAGACTTTAAGGCATTGATCTCGCCGGCGGCGGCGCCCTATCTTGAACAAATGGCACAACTAAGCCGCCAGCTTACGCAGCAGCGGTTCGGGAATACCATGCAATTATACATCCCGCTATATCTCAGCAATGAGTGCCAGAACATCTGTACTTACTGTGGATTTAGCCTGGATAACAAGATTGCCCGGAAAACGCTGAACAGGGAAGAGATACTTCGTGAGGTAGCCGTTATCAAAGCCATGGGATATGATCATGTGCTGCTGGTAACAGGCGAGGCTAACCAGACAGTAGGCACGGATTATTTCCGTGAAGCGCTCGAAGTGATACGGCCACACTTCTCTAATATTTCAATGGAGGTACAACCTATGGATGAGGCAGATTATTCAGAATTGATCCCTCATGGTCTGCATGCGGTCCTGGTTTACCAGGAAACCTATCATCAGGCAGATTATAAACTGCATCATCCCAAAGGGCGTAAATCGAATTTTGAGTACCGTCTGGACACACCAGACCGATTGGGTAGGGCAGGTATCCACAAAATAGGATTGGGCGTACTGATAGGGCTGGAAGACTGGCGTACGGACAGTTTTTTCACGGCACTACATCTCCGGTACCTGGAAAAGACGTACTGGCAAACTAAATACAGTATTTCCTTCCCACGGTTACGTCCCTGTTCAGGAGGCTTACCGCCGAAAGTGGAAATGAACGACCGGGAGCTGGTACAGCTGATCTGTGCCTACCGGTTACTGGACCAGGAGATAGAATTGAGCCTTTCGACGAGAGAAACGCCCCGTTTCAGGGACAATGTGATCAAGCTGGGCATTACGGCCCTTAGTGCAGGCTCGAAGACCAATCCGGGAGGATATGCTTCCGACCTGTCTTCGCTGGAGCAATTTGAGATATCGGACGAACGTAGTCCGGCCAGTATCAGTGGTATGTTGCGTGCCCAGGGATATGAGCCGGTATGGAAGGACTGGGATGCAGGCTATGTATAATTCCGGGGCTTTAGATATTAAACAGAACAGCCCCGCATCCGACGGGGCTGTAAATTTACCTAAATCCATTACTGAAAAATGTTACTTATAGAGATAAGTAGCAGCTTAATCTTACATTTCAAATGTAAGCTGCACATAATGAACAACCGCGTTCATCCCTATTATGAACAAAAAGAACAGCGGTTGTCAAAATGAACACGTCTCGTTAATGAGGGATCTTCTCCAGGTCCCTATAAGTTTTCACCGTATCATGGGAGCTTCTGAGCGCCCCCTTCTGATTAGCGATCAGCTCCCGGATACTATAAGGCATCGGGATACTTGAGCGTAATACGTCTTCGTAAGTCCTTTGTGCCGCGTCTTCTGCATATTCGCAGGAAGACAGGATAGACTGGCGGTCGTGCCCTGAAAAGGTCGCTTTTACGCCCATCCAGGTGCGGTAGATCTTTCCGGAGATGGAAGAGCCCTGTCCGACGTCTCCTCCACTTTCCAACAATACGTTATTCAACTGGTCAATATAAGTACGGCTTTCATCTGACATTCGTTGGAACAAAGCCTTCAGGTCGGTATCTTCTGTCAATTCTATTGCTTTCTTATATCCTTCCACACGATCTTGATTGATCCTGACCAGATCACTCAGGGCTTCCAGCAATTTTTCATTGAGTTGCATGATAGTAAATTTTAGATTAATTCAATTATGGTTATATCTGCATAAGTCAAAAATACGACCAGTTTCTGCGCTTGCACTTCAGGCCAGCGTGGTGGTAGATTACAGCGCATTACATGGCGGGGATTTTGCCCTTGCTGGGGAATACACTCCACAAAAAAAAGCGTCTAAAAAACACTATTACGTACTACTCAGGAAAGGGAAGAATACGCTGTAACCCCTATAAATACTGAATATACGTATGATCTGTTTCAATTAACACTATCTGGCATAGATTTTTTACTTCTTATTGTAACCAAATCTTTATGACATGAACGGCTTACTTTATTTGATCGCAGTGATCCTCATTATCGGATGGATTCTCGGTGCGTTTGTTTACTCCGCCGGCAGTTTGATTCACGTGCTGTTGGTATTAGCTATCATCGCTATTCTTGTAAATATTATACGCGGCAGGGCTGTGTAGGCCATGCAACCAGGCTCCATTGTGTGAAATAGGTAATCAATCGTAACAGATAATTTAAACATTGTCTTGTTGTGATTGATTACCTTATTTTTTTCTAAGTTCAGCTTGTATTATAGCATACTATACAGTAGTTATTATTTTTGTTTTTAAAACCGGATCCCTGAAACCCGCGTATATCCTTATCAGAAGCACCAGTGATAATCCCAAGTACTACTCGTGTTTCCAGCTAGCGCATTGTTTCTACTGATATCAGTCGACGTAAAATTCATTCACTCAAAATCTCAATTTATGTTCACACGGAAACCCCGCTCTGTGACCAGTAATGGTCAGGGGAATGGTATTGCTATGCCTAACGTGCACCGTCGTACTTTTCTCAAATATGCAGGCATGGGCACTGCTATACTAGGCGTCGGATCACTGGCTGGTTGTAGTAGTGATGATGATGATAGCGCTGGTGTCAATTTTGGTAGCGGCGATACGTCGGTATTAAACTATGCATTCGCGCTGGAACAACTGGAAGCTGCATTCTATATACAAGTATTGACTACACCTTATGCAGGTATTTCAGATGTTGAAAGGGATTTTTTTACAGACATCCGCAATCATGAAATTGCACATCGTGAGTTCTTTCGCAAGGCGCTTGGAGGCAGCGCCATACAAGACCTTGCTGTAGATTTTTCAACGATTGATTTTACCAGCAGAGATAAAGTACTTGCTGTTGCCAAAACGTTTGAAGATCTGGGCGTAGCGGCTTACAATGGCGCAGGACAATTCATCGACAAGGCTGATTATCTCGTGTTAGCGGGAAAGATCGTTTCTGTAGAAGCACGGCACGCTGCGCTTATCAGGGATCTTATCAGTAATGGCACTTTTGCGTCAGATGCAGATGCACAGGGTCTTGATTTTGTTAAATCTCCTACGGAAGTATTTGCTGCGGCAGGGGTCTATATCAAGACGCCCATCAATATCAATACGCTGCCAAAGTAAACCGCAGACTTAATTCTTCAACCGTTAAATCTGATCATTATGAATCTGCAAAACATTTTTTCTGTTATAGAAAAAGCAGACCCGGAAATATATCAGCGCCTTGATACGCGAAGAGATGCCATGAAACAATTCAGGGACATAGGACGAGTACTGGCACTATCAGCTATTCCCATGGCACTTGGAGGTATGTTCAAAAAGGCATATGGACGCGCCCCGGCAGATGTATTGGGTGTGCTGAACTATGCATTGAAACTCGAATATCTCGAAGCTGAGTTTTATGCGACTGCTATTGCAAAGCCAGGATTATTTCCCACAGATGCATCGCGTGGTGCATTTACCACTATTGCCAATCATGAAGCGGCACATGTGGAACTTCTCAAAGGAGCTATCACCGGTGCAGGAGGAACACCTGATCCTAAACCTACTTTTGATTTCTCCGGCGGTAAAGGGCTTGATCCTTTCAATGACTATCCTACTTTATTGATCGTAGCACAGGCATTTGAAGATACGGGCGTAAGGGCTTATAAAGGAAAGGCAACCGTATTGCAGGAGAATCCTGATGTACTTACCGTTGCATTGAGGATCCATTCTGTTGAAGCCCGTCATGCGGCACACTTACGTTACATGCGCAGAAATCTTCCCGGAGCGCTGCAACCAGCACTGAAGCCGTGGATCACAAACGCTGCTAATGACGTCCCGCTTATTCAACCTGTTTACGCAGGTGAAGATAATGATGTGCAGGCCACAATAACGATCACAGGTATTGCGGCCGACATCACAAAAGAAGATGCTACAGAAGCTTTTGATGAATTTCTGACAGAAGAACAAGTATTGGCTATAGCTGGTATGTTTATTAAACCATAGTATTTCCATCGTCCCGGATCGTGTGGTGGTGTAACCACAAGCAACTAGTGTCATACAAGCTGGCCCTCCCCGTTTTAGGTGGGAGGGCCGCTTGCTTTCATTTACTACTTTTGTATCTCATAAAAACCATGCTTCATTTATGAGACGATATATGCTGCTTGGTATATTGCTAAGTGGTTGCGCCACTATGCATAATACCAATGTTAAAGACACAACGACACCCGTTATTAACTCACTGACATTACTCCATAAATACATCGTTCCTCACAACATGCCTTTTAACGGCACGACTGTCGGCGGACTTTCAGGTATTGATTATGACAGTGCCCGGAAGGTGTATTATATGATCTGCGATGACCGTTCAGAAAGACAAGCGGCGAGGTTCTACACGGCACAGGTGCCTGTAGGTAATTTCGATAATGACAGCATCCGTTTCACGGGTGTTACCTATTTGAGAATGCCTGACGGGAATGTATATCCGGCAACTAAAAGCATCGTGCCGGATCCTGAAGCGATGCGTTACAATGCACATACCGGTCATTTAGTATGGAGTAGCGAGGGAGAACGGATCATTTCGGCACAGGGTAATATTATCAATGACCCGGGCGTATTTGAAACTGACAGTAGTGGGCGCTACATCGGCAGCTATCCTTTACCGGAGCAATTTCGTATGCAGGCAACAGAGAACGGGCCAAGACGCAATGGTGTATTTGAGGGGCTTGGATTCACGCCTGACGGCCAACATATGTTTGTGAGCCTGGAAGAACCCCGTTATGAAGATGGTCCCCGTGCCGGCCTGAAAGACACCACTGCCTATGTGCGTATTATTAAATACGCAATGCGTAGCGGCAAACCGGCAGCACAGTATGCTTATAAACTGGAGCCTGTTGCACATCCGTCTATTCCCGAATCAGCCTTTCATGTGAACGGCATTTCTGACATACTTGTGCTTTCCGAAACAGAGCTACTGGTAATGGAACGTTCTTTCTCAACAGGGGTGGAAAACAACTCCATCCGTGTATTTAAGGTTAATCTTCAAAACGCTACAAATATTTCCACCATTCATTCATTGCAGGGAACGAAACAATTTACACCTGTACAAAAGACGTTATTCTTCAATTTTGACGGGCTGGATACGTTCGTGGACAATGTTGAGGGTATGACTTTCGGGCCGGATCTACCAAATGGACATAAGACACTTATTTTCGTGGTTGACAATAATTTTGATAAAAGAGAAGAGACCCAGTTTTACATTTTCGAAGTCAGGTAGAAAAGATATACTATTTTATCAGAAAAATCACACCAAACAGGAAAGTATGCCAAAATAACACTTTCCTGTTTTGGTCAATATTGTATCAGTTTTCAGATTTGCTTCAAATTCCCCGAAATATCGCTACTATTCCCTACCATAGCAGATTTACACCTCCCAAAACTTTTTTGCAAAAACGTTTTACTTTACTTAAAAAATATTATACTTTTAATCCGGAGTTACTATATTTTAAAAAGCCGAAATCGTTATTATAAAACCAGAATTATTGAACTAAAACACAATTCCGTAAAACGTTATTTGAATCATTCGTCATTAATTATTTACTCGTAGCTATTTCTTATCCACAGGATAAACAATCAGCATTTTATTTATTTCTGTTTTTCATTACAACGCCACGTAAAATAATGATGTAATGTAATTAGTGAACTGTACTTGTTGTCGTGACTGCAATCGAATGCTTGCAGACCTATAATCTTTTATCTAAAACCTCCAGAATATGAGTTCTAAATTCACACGTTTCATGAGAATTGCTGTGCAAGGAACATTAGCATTGCTGATGACGCTGCACGGTTTCTCGCAGAGCCGGAAAATTACCGGCCGGGTCCTTGACAACAGGGATAATTCCCCTCTCCCTGGTGTATCTGTACAAATTAAAGGTTCAAGTAGCGGAACACAAACCAAACCAGACGGTACCTATAGTATAGAGGCCGCTTCCGGCAGCACGCTTGTGTTTTCTTTCATCGGCTATCTAAGCCAGGAGAAGGTGGTTAATGGCGCCTCCAACATTAACGTCAGCATGTCCTCCGACGTAAAATCCTTACAGGACGTAGTAGTAGTAGGTTATGGTTCCACAAGGCGTTCTGACCTGACAGGCGCTGTAGCCTCTGTTAAAACCGCACAGCTGGAAGAAAGGCCCGCAGCTTCTGTAAACCAGGCGCTGGCAGGCAGGATTCCCGGTGTACAGGTAAATACCAACTCCGGTCGCCCGGGTGGTCAGACCAACGTACGTATCCGTGGTTTCAGTTCTATCAACACTACCAACAACCCGTTGTATGTAATTGATGGAGTGGTAATTCCGGTAGGTGCGCAAACACAGAGCAGTAACGCAATTGACTTCTTAAACCCGAATGAAATAGCATCAGTAGAGGTACTGAAAGACGCATCCTCTACCGCGATCTATGGTGCAAGAGGTGCGAATGGTGTGATCCTGGTTACCACTAAAAGAGGTAATGCCAGCGGTAGCCGTGTAACTTATGACGTAGGTCTGGCTTACAACACCATCGGTCCTAAACGCGTTCACATGCTCAATGCAAAAGAATATATGCAGGTAGAAGACCTGGCATGGAAAAACGCAGAGATCTATGATCCGGAAGGTTGGGCTAAAGGTAACTACGTATCTAAAGAGCCGAAATTAAAGAGAACCAATCCCGATCTGTTTGACGCCAATGGCAATCCAAAATATGACACAGACTGGTTTAAAGAATCTGTACAACATAAAGTATCTCATAGCCACCAGCTGGGCTTTACAGGCGGCGATGAAAACAGCCAGTTCGGTTTGTTCCTGGGTTACAGGGATGACGAAGGTCTGCTGTTGAATTCTTATCTGAAAAGATATTCCGCACGTTTCACATTCGACAGCCAGATGAAATCATGGTTGAAAGTAGGTGGATCACTAGGTTACACAAGCCAGAATGAGAACCTGGTAGATATCGGAACAGGCGGTCTGAACTCAGTACGTATGATCACTGAGGCACTGCCTTTCCTTCCTGTAAGAATGCCTAACGGTACCTTCTCTAATAACAAACTTTATCCTGGTGCAGAAGGTGGTTCAAACCCTGTTCACATTCTGACTGATCGTAAATACATCCTTCAGACACAGAACGTACTGGGTAACGCATATGCAACCATCACCCTGGCTAAAGGCCTGGAATTCCGCAGTGTTATAGGTGCTAACGTAGTGACCCGCGGTCGTAACGAATGGAACGGACGCTCTCTGATAGACATTTCTGCTACCCAGAAAGGTATCGCGATCGTGGCTAACGACAGGGAAACATACTGGTCATTTGAAAACTACCTGACCTATAACAAACGTTTCAATAAAATACACTCCATTAACGCTTTAGCGGGTGTGGGTTGGCAGGAAGACAACATCTTTGGTTTCAACGTGCGTGGTGAGAACTTCTCTACCGATTACCTGGAAACTAACAGCCTCGGTTCCGCTGGTCTGATCCCTTCATCCGGTGCAGGATCACGTAACCTCGGTTTTGCCTTCAACTCTTACTTTGGCCGTGTTAACTATGGCTTTAAAGATAAGTACCTCGTTACCTTCACAGGTCGTGTGGATGGTTCTTCCAAGTTCGGTCCTAACAACAAATATGCATTCTTCCCTTCCGCAGCGTTGGCATGGCGTGCATCTGAAGAGCCTTTCCTGAAAGACAATCCAACCATCTCTACATTGAAACTGCGTACGAGCTACGGTTTGACAGGTAACTCTGAAATTCCACCTTACAGCTCCCTGTCATTGTTGACTGCAAGCAACGACTATGCGTTCCCATTGAACGGCCAGAAAGTTCAGGGTATGGGTACCAACAGGCTGCCTAATAAAGATCTGAAATGGGAAAAAACAGCACAGTATGACTTTGGTGTGGAACTGGGTCTGTTAAAGAACAGGATCTCCCTGGAAGGTGATATCTACTACAGGAAAACAACAGACATGCTGTTGGATGCTCCGGTACCTACCACCAGCGGTTATACCATTATTAGCCGGAACATCGGTGCTATGGAGAACAAAGGTCTGGAACTCGGTCTGAACACCGTGAATATTGAGACTAAAAACTTCTCCTGGTCTACTACTTTCAACATCTCTTTCAACAAAAATAAAGTACTTGCCCTGGCTACTCCTGCTGACATCTTCGGCATCGGCGGTCCAAACTTCACTAACCAGACAAACATCATCCGTGTAGGTGAACCTGTAGGTTCCTTCTGGGGTCTGGTACGCGAAGGTACCTGGTCAACAAAAGATGCTGCTGAAGCGGCACTGTTTAAAGATTACCGTGGTGGTAAACCAATTCTGCCAGGTGATATTAAATACCAGGACAAAAATGGCGACCATGCAATCAACGATGCTGACCGTCAGATCATTGGTAATGGTAATCCTGATGGATGGGGTGGTTTCTTTAACACCTTCAAGTACAAAAACCTGGACCTGACCGTTGAACTGCAGTTCGTTTATGGTAACGATGTACTGAACATGACCCACCACTCCGGTGAAGACCGTACAGGCCTGGCTAACAGCTTCAGCTCAGTACTGAATTACTGGACACCTGATCATCAGAATACTGATATCGCGGCTCCACGTCATCCGGATGCTGGTTATGTTACCAACGTGGATACCCGTTGGGTAGAAGATGGTTCCTTCCTCCGTGGTAGAAACCTGGCATTAGGTTATAATTTCTCTGCCGAAAAACTGAAACGCCTGCATCTCAGCAAACTGAGAGTATATGCTTCCGTACAGAACTTCTTCCTTGCTACTAAGTTCAGTGGTAATGATCCTGAGGTAAGCACTTACTCACAACCATTTGCACAGGGTCAAACATTCTTTGATTATCCGAAACCAACTACGTTCCAGCTTGGTGCAAACGTTGCTTTCTAATCTAACATTCATCAGAAAAAGAGATGCTCATGAAGAACTACATTATAAAAACCGCACTTAGCATATTGATCGGTAGTAGCTTGTTTACGACCGGTTGCAATAAATTCCTGGAAGAACAGGACCCGTCAAACCTGTCTCCCGACAACTATTATACTTTACCGGAACACGCTGATGCAGCGGTGTATGCAGCTTATGCGCGTGCACGTTTCATCGGTAGCGGCGCCGGTATCTTTTCCGCCAACTTCCAGATGCTGGATGCACCTACAGGTACTGCAGTTACTGCTACTGCTCAGAACTCTGACCTGAACAACCTGTTAGGTCTTGTATACGATGGGGATAATCTTCACGTAAGACAATTCTGGACTGGTGCTTACAGAGTAATTGCCCAGGCGAACCTCGCGCTCGAAAAGATCCCTGGTATCAATCCTATGGATGAAGCACAGAAGAAAAGAACATTGGGTGAAGCCGCTTTCATGCGTGCATGGGCTTACTTCTACGTTGTAAGACTTTGGGGCCCTGTTCCATTAGTAACAAAACCACAAACGCCTGCTTCTTCTGATTTCTATCCCAACCGTACAAGTGTTGACAGTGTATACAATCAGATCGTTGCCGACCTGAAAATGGCCGAAGAATCCGGTCTTCCATGGATGGATGCATCCGGCAGGGTGGGACTGGCAGCAATCAAAACTGAGCTGGCAAAAGTATATCTGACTATGGCCGGATATCCGCTGCGAAAGGATGAATACTACAGACTGGCTGCAGATAAAGCAAAAGAGGTAATTGATTATGCAAAAACCCATACGGGCGAGATCAATCTGTTCGAAACTTATGATCAGCTGCATTCTGTGGCTAATAACAACAAGATCGAACACCTCTTCCAGGTGCAATATCTTGCAGATATCGAGGGTAATCCGATGCAGTCACTGATGCTGCCCAACAACTCACTGGCAAAGAATATCTCTGCTATGGGTAGTGGCGTAGGTAGCTCTGTACCCTCCTCTTCTTTTTATGATTCATATAAAAAGTTTGAACCTAAAGACAAGCGTACAGACAACAGGCAGTTCTTCTTTACTTCCTATTTTGTAGATGGCAAAGGCGATCCGTTTACATTAGACAGACCTTACATCTTCAAACATTTCGACTATGCTGCTCATGGTGTACAAGGCACCGCCGGTACAGGTAGAAGTAATCTGAACATGATGAATATCCGCTACGCGGAAACACTGCTGATCTACGCTGAGGCACAGAACCAGGCAGATGATAATCCAAATGCTGATGCATATGACGCATTAAACCGTGTACGTGCAAGAGCTGGACTGGATCCTTTGTCAGGACTGTCAGCTGACGCCTTCGAACAAGCTGTATGGCGTGAGCGTTGGCATGAGTTTGCTTATGAGGGTATCACCTGGTTTGATATGGTGCGTCTGAAAAAAGTATATAACGAAGACAATAACGGCTTCGACAACTTTGAAGGGCACATCAACAAAAATTCGGGTAGAGCACTGGAAACAAAACACCTGCTGTTCCCGTTGCCAATTCAGGAAATGCGTAACAACCCTAATCTGAGACCTCAGAACGACGGTTACGGATCTTAAAATCATATCTTGCCATAATAAAGAAGAGGGCCTCGTTGTAGAACGAGGCCCTCTCTTTTTTTATTCAGAAAACTATTTATTCCCATATCTGGTTGGCTGCCGTCAGGATCACCGGCTGCCCGTCCGTTACAATAATAGTATGCTCATGCTGCGCTACAAAACTACCATCACTGGTTACCAGCGTCCAGCCGTCTCCCATATCATAAGCATAAGACGCTTTCGTAGAGATGAACGTTTCAATGGCCACAACACTATTTTTCCGGAAACGGTTCTTGTTCATACGATCATAGTAGTTCGGGATCTCTTTCGGTTCTTCATGCAGGCTTCTGCCTACACCATGGCCTACCAGGTTTTTGATGACCCTATAGCCCATCTTCTTTGCCGTTGTTTCAATGAGATGACCAATATCGGCGATCTTTACTCCGCCTCTGATCTCTCTGATTGCTTTCTGCAATATCAGCTTTGAAGCATCCACCAACGGCTTATGGTTGTTGATATCATTTCCCAACACAAACGAACCTCCATTATCTCCCCAGAAACCATTCAACTCCGCAGATACATCTATGTTGATCAGATCACCTTCTTTAAGTATTTTATTCTCGGTAGGAATGCCATGCGCCACTTCATTATTCAGGCTGATACATGTCCAGCCGGGAAAGCCATAGGTCAGCTTTGGTGCAGATTTAGCACCCATTTCATTCAGCAATCTGCCACCATATTCATCCAACTCTTTTGCTGACATACCCGGGCTGGCGTACTCCCTCATCTTCCTTAATGTAATACCAACAGCTTCACTCACTGCCTGCATACCTAAAAGTTCTGCATCGGATGTTATAGACATAAACTAATTATTTTATGATGTTATGTATAATAGCTGCGTGGATGTCCGCAATAGACTTCATCTGCTGGTCACTGTCATAACAAATGATCTTTGTGACGGATGGATCTGTATCTGCTAATATTTCATACTCACGTTTTACCGCCAGCTGTAACGAGAAGTCCTTTTCATGGATATCCTCTTTTCCGTTCAGGTATTTTCTTTCCTCTCCTGAACGTCTTTCTGTCAATGCCTTCTCCGTATGAGAGAAGGGTACATCAAGGTACACGGAAAGATCTGGCTGGGGAATACGGTTGTATTCATACTCAAACATATTGATCCATTCACGCAACTCTTTTTTCTCTTCTTCTGTGTGCAGCTTCGCGCACTGAAAGGCTATATTGGATAATACATACCGGTCTACCAGTACTACATATCCGCTGGCCAGCCATTCGTTAATATTGTGTGCAAATGCTTTTCTGTCTTCTGCAAATAACAGCGCCACCAATTGCGGATGTACGCTCTTTACATCTCCGAATTCTCCTCTCAGGAACCTCGCGATCAGCGCTCCGAATATACCCTCCTGTACAATAGGAAAATGTACGAACCTTGTTTCTATTCCCTGCTTATTGAAATATTCTGTCAGTAAAGCGATCTGGGTAGATTTACCCGCTCCATCCAGTCCTTCAATGGCAATAAACCTGCTATTGTTTTGCATTAAGAATCAATTAAAACTATCTGTAAAGATAGCATTAATTGGAGTTTACACCCCAGCATACTTTTCACGGGATGCATAGATGCCCTCCATATGGGTCGTAGCCCATTCCGCGAGGCCTGCAAGATGTGGCAACAGGCTGGTCCCTCTTTCGGTCAGTGTGTATTCAACCTTAGGTGGAATTTCTGCATATACCTTGCGGGTCACCAGTCCGTCCGCCTCCAGGCTCTTGAGCGTAACGGTCAGCATCTTCTGAGAGATGTCGCCTATTTCATGGTGTAATTGATTGAACCGCATAGTGCCTTCTTCCCCCAGGATAGTGACAACAAGCATGGACCATTTATCCCCGAGGCGGTCCAATACGTTCCTTACGGCACACCCTTCGGGAGCAACTCCACATTTTCCCTGATTTTTTTTCATCTCAATACATTGATTTTCAACAATAGTTACTTCAGCGTAACAATCAAACCGCGCGGTGCCTTCTTGTCAGCGATTTAGCAGTGCCATACCTTTGACTTACCAAAAGTAAGTTAAGATAATTAAGTAACCAATATTGTAAAATAACGTAAAATGGGAAAAGTATTAGTAACCGGCGTAACAGGAAACTTAGGAAGGATCGTACTGGAAAAACTGCTCCACAAGGTACCAGCCTCAAATGTTAAAGTATTAGTACGCGACGCTGAAAAAGGGGAAGCATTTAAACAACTGGGTGTAGAAGTCGCCATAGGCAGCTATGACGATAAAGCATCACTTGTAGCAGCTTTCCAAAACACAGACAAGCTATACTTTGTTTCGGGCAATGATGTTGCCAACCGCGGTAAACAACACGAAAACGTTGTAAATGCCGCTATAGAAGCCAAAGTAGGCCATGTAGTGTACACCAGCTTCCAGCGGAAGAATGAAACCGCAACATCTCCGATCCACTTTGTTGCAGTAACACATCTGCTGACAGAAAGATTACTGCGGGAATCCGGCCTAAAATACACCATTTTGAAACATGGTATATATGCTGAGATGATCCCGTTGTTCATAGGAGACAGGCCCCTGGAAACAGGTGTTATGTTCCTTCCGGCAGGCGATGGTAAAACCTCCTATCTTTTACGGAGCGAACTCGCAGCCGCGGGAGTAGCCGTGCTGACAGAAGAGGGACATGAGAACCACAGTTATGAGCTGACCGGCTCAGAAGCTATCTCTTACGAAGACCTGGCAGCGAAAATTTCCGCGATCACCGGAAAACAGATCTCCTATGTATCACCAACGCCGGAAGTCTTTGCCGCTGAACTGACAAACGCAGGTGTACCCGCAGAGTATATCGGCTTATTCACCGGGTTTGCTGTAGCTGCCAAAGAAGGAGAGTTTACCAACATCAGTAGCGATCTTGAAAGATTGACGGGCAAAAAAGCAGACAGCGTTGACACGTACCTGAAGCAGGTATATGGAGCGAAGTAAGCCATTTAAAATAAAATATTAAGGAGCAATGAAATAAAGAACAGTACCTCGTTTAAAAGACGGGGTACTTTCTTATTTTACAGACGATTATATGCTGAATGGCATTACAACATTTGAATTTAAAAATGTGTTCATACTACCATGAGGTTAGCGTATAAAAACAATAAGACTTCCGGAGAATGCAGGCTGATATTGGACGAGCCAGAATTTGACCGGTACTTCTATGGGAAAGACCGAAAGGAAAAGTTGCTGACTATAGCCTGGAACAGGGGAGAATCCCAGGCGGTACTAATTGACGGAGTACAATATGAGTTCCCCAACAACACCATACTCTGCCTGATGGTTAATCAAACCTTCCAGTTCGCGAATCCAGAGTGTATTGTTGCCTGGCAGTTTAACCGGCCGTTCTATTGCATTGTAGACCATGACAAGGAAGTAAGTTGTGTAGGCTTTCTGTTTTATGGCTCAAGGGATATGATGTTCATTGCGCTGAATAATGTAATGCAGTATAAAATCGACCTGCTGTTAAAGGTTTTTCTGGATGAGTTTGAGACGGTAGACAACATCCAGCAGGACATGCTGCAAATGCTCCTGAAAAGACTGATCATTATTATCACCCGCCTGGCAAAAGAACAATTCCTGAATGAAGAAGAACTTCCCGAATCAAAGCTTAGCATAGTTCGCCAATACAATCTGCTGGTGGAAAAGAACTACAAGGTTGAACACCGTGTCAAGTTCTATGCAGATCAGCTGAACCGCTCTCCCAAAACCCTTGCTAACCTTTTTGCCCTGTACAATGACAAGTCCCCATTGGCCATTATACAAGATAGAGTACTGCTTGAGGCAAAACGGCTGCTAATATATACTGACAAAACATCGAAAGAAATAGCCTATGATCTCGGTTTTGCAGATGCTGCGCATTTCAGTGCATTCTTCAAAAAACTGGCATCATTTGCACCCTCGGATTTTCGGAATAACAAGCCTGCCATTCTTACAAGCAACAACAATAACTGTTAGACGGAATAGTTGACCTCTTTACTCATTTATACGGCTGGTCCCTGTTAACACAGGAGCCGGTTGTACAAAAAACGCCTTATAGAGTTGCACCAGTGCTGTTACCAGCAATGTTATCCCCACTATCCAGTTCAACAACACGTGCTGCTGTACCAGATGATCGATCAAAAAGCGTCCGGCGAGTGCATATAACCCAAATGCCATTGCAGTACCCAGACCTATCGCTAAAACATAAAAGTTATGAGAAGCATTGTTATCATCCAATACATGCTTAGACTTCAGCACAGCTGTCCATCCAATCCAGAAAGGTACATGCAGGGGATTGATAACACTCAGCAACAGCCCTAAGACCAAAGGATGCAGGTCTGTAAAAGGCAATTCCGCACTGAACTCCAGCTTTTGCCAGGCGGCCATCAGGCTGTTAAACGCAAGCAGTAATAGTATCCCCCCGGCGATCAGGTTAAAATACAATACTAACCGTTTCAATTTTTCCAGCTGCTGTACTGCCATCAATGCAATACGTACCAGGAGCATTTCTACGAAGATGGCAGCTACAGAAAAAGCTGCTGCTCCCGGCAGATCATCTGAAAAACTGAAATTAGCAACTGTAAGATTAAGTGTTCCCAGCGGCAGAGACCCCGCAAAGCTGATGATCATCGCCCAGGCAATAAGTCTGATATGTTGTTTCATAGCTGCCTGACTTGTTTTAAGTGACGTGTGTGGCTTTGCAGCATTTTCATGCCCTCTGCGATATTCATGAGGGAAAGCCCTTTCTTCTTCACATTCAGCCTGCTGATGCAGTATAATAACCTCCAATGCCTGCACACTTCCTTCCAGGCAAAAAACAGCGAATGTGAAGGATCATAAATATGTGTAGGCTCGCTGCCCGCACCGTTTAATTCTATAATAGAAAAGTCCGCCCCTTTATTCAGCGCTTCCCAGCTTTTGAATTTTATGTCTAAGCGGCCATAGTAAAAGCCGGGTATCTGTTTACAAATTGCATCTATCTCGCGTGTCAATGATTCTGTGATCTTTTCGCTCAAGTCCACAAATAAAGCTCCACGGCTATGGTTGCCATATGGCACTACCAACCGGCTGATCCCCGCCTCAAGGACCACATCTAGTACTGAGCCCTCAGTTTGACGAAGAGAAGGGAGCTGCAGTAATGCCCGGTCCTGCTTTTCAAGCAGCATCGCGATCGTTGATCTTCCATCTCCTGTAACGGAGAGGAATTCCTTGCCAACAATACCGG
This sequence comes from Chitinophaga sp. S165, assembly GCF_003182155.1. GTDB lineage: Bacteria > Bacteroidota > Bacteroidia > Chitinophagales > Chitinophagaceae > Chitinophaga. The sequence goes on along the minus strand of NZ_QGTG01000002.1, from coordinate 822,935 downwards.
AAATATGTCCGCTTTGCTCTCCGGGGATCCGGTAATAGAAAATGCCTGCTTCCAGCTCATAATCAATGTATTCCTGTACAATGAAGTCCACCTTGCTAAGACGGCAATAGTTTTCCAGATCTGCTATTGTATACAGCAGTTTTACCTGTACGCCGCGTTCTCCCATATCCGGCTTGGCTATCAGAGGAAAAGTCATTCCTCTCTCTTTCAGTTGTCTTATTACTGCTTCAGGAGTTGCGCCGGCTTGATAGAGTGCCGTTTGGGGATAATACCGTTGCGGGATCAACTTATAGATATCGCTTTTGCGCTCCTGCGCAAATCCGGAATTCTCAATCCCTGGATTGGCAGCACTGAAGAAAAAGAAAGAGCGGGCTTTTATACTTAACCACAACCAGTAAAAATATAATGGTCCATATATCATGTAAGACGGCCAATATTCCCAGTGCCGTGCTCTGATGATGGCACGACGCACTGCAGACAGCAACTTCGTGGTTTTCCGATCAGCGAGTGAGTTCTTGCGACTAAAAGATCTCTCTGCATCAGATCCGGATTGCAGGTCCCTGTAACGCATCCGCAACTGACTGCCGCCTATAAGGATCGACGTGATACTTACTGTACGGACTTTATTCTCCCGGTTCATGACCAGGCTATTCCTTACATCTCCTTTCCCCGCATGCTGATGAAAAGAAAAGATCTCTTCAGTGCTAATCCTATCATTCCGCTGATCCAGCCAATCACGGAACCACTGCCGCCTCTCCAGTGTTTCCTCATCATCATACAAAGTGACTGACGACCATATATACGCCGTTCCGGCGTCGAGTAACAACCGGTGTTTCCCAAAACCATCCCAGCGGCATTCCCATAGCACTCCTTTGGTAAAAAGTACTAACGTAAATGGTTCTATTCCTTCAAGGTCAATTTCATTGAACTGTTGTTCAGGATCTGCCGCCTTTATAATATCCAGTACAATCTGTCCGCGGCTTCTTCTGTATGGCGGCTTACGCAGATGTTTTATAAAAGCTCCATTCAACAGCACCAGGGCGTCTCCGTTATCTTTAAGCGCGATCCAGCTACCTCCGGCATCGGGATCTTTGGGAAAGACCAGTTTATATCCATCCCCGGAGAAGTAAGCCGGATCAATTGCCCGGCCCCGGTTCACCTGCTCGTCCCTGTTAGATGTAAGGTGAATACCTGATGCTGTTGGTATGAAGGTCACTGTACACATGCGCTCCTGTGTTTTAAAGTTGAAATAGCAACACCGAATTCCTCCGGCAGCACGATTGTTGACACCGCGTTAACTCCAATTCTTAATAATGCCATATGGTGAACGGTATGCTCCAGGTTATAAACCAATTCACGGCTGTAGTTTGTTTCAACTGATCCCAACACCTCATTGTCATTGCTGTAATCTACCGTCAGCGTCAGCGCCTTATTCTCTTTGTCCAGCAGTGATAGAACCATCGTTAAACTATCTATGGCACAGGCCCGGCTGGTCTCTATCCGGTAATCCCGTTTCCTTTTATCGTAGTTCACCTGTCCGGTCGCATAACCGGCATTCAACTCCAGAAAGAACTCTATAATGTGCCTTGTATGTTGTCCCAATGTAGCATTGGTGAGCACCTTTACCGGCCGCACATATTGTTCGTCTGTGAGTTCCTCCAGCAGGTCTTGCAATTGTAGCAGCAGTCCTGCCAGAGGAATCATTACTTGTGATACAGCGGTTGTCATAACGCAGTAGATTTGGGCTTAAAAAGCAAATGAAGTATCTGCGCCCTGTATACCAATGCCAAAACGCCACTGCTTATAAATACCAGCAAAGCATACATGAAAAGCAAGCCTCCGTCGTCCTGTACAACAATGCCTAATTTAGTGAGGTGGGAGAGTATCGCACCGCCCATTAATCCCGTAGCCAATACAGCACCGAAACCAGTGGTTCGCGGATATAGTATCAGAAGGGATGCAATCAACTCCAGCGTACCAATGCCAATGCGTCCCCAGGGTTCCATTCCCAAAGTAGAAAAGATGTAAACTGATTCAGGAGCAGCGGTAAACTTGAAGAATAGTGTCTGTAGCATAATAACAGCAGCGACTAGCCGCAGTACCCAGAGAATGACAACTTTGATCATATAACTTCTTTTAGTTGTTGATGATTACTCTTTATCTTTTATGTTCACCCATTCCTTATCTGCTTTTTCAATAAAGCCCGGCTGATCTTTCATCCAACTCTCTTTAACTTTAGCATCATAGTTGAAGTATAGCTTGTTGTCCACGATCGTCCAGGTATCAGTCTCAGTCGGCGCTTTATGTCCATGAGCTGTACCATAGGCACAATATCCGCCATACTGTGGTGCATAATGCTCCGGATTAGCCTGGAAGCTGTCAAGGTTCTCTTTCGAAGCGAAAAGCCACTGCGCATCTTTCCAGGTGTAGGACAATTCTTCCTTACCCTTCACAGCCTTCTGCTCTCTAAAGAACGCAACGGGATCATACCCTTTAATAGCCTTACCATCGGGGGTAAAGATCTCTTTCTTTGTGTTTGTTTTGTTTGCTCCGCATGCCGCCAGAAATAGTACGCATGCTGCGATGATCAGATTTCTCATGTGTGTTTTATATTGTTATGGATTATTTGACAAACCTGGTCCAGTTCTTATCAGCGTTATTCTTCAACTGAGCTTCGTCCTCGTTCCATTTTTCCAGCGTGTTATTAAAGTATTTGTTGTAAAAAACAAACAGCTTACCATCCACGATTTTGAATGTTTTAGGGTTGATCTCTACTTTCTCACCTTTAGCACCCATTGCATATGCGCACCATCCGCCGTATTGAGGTTCATATTTTGCAGGATTGATTTTAAATGTTTGTCTGTGCTCTTCTGATGCAAAACGGTATGTAATACCATTATAAACTGTAGCAATATCCTGCTTGCCTTCCACTGCTTTGTGATCGGTGAAGTAAGCGACAGGATCGTAGCCCTGTAACGCTATGCCCGATTTGTCTACATTATATTCCTTCTTGCGCACCGGCGCCGTTTGCTGTGCTGAAACCCCGGTTATAAATACCAATGCCAAAACCAGTGTACCAATTAGCTTTTTCATGACTTTCGTTTTATCGAGTGATTGGTGAAATAAACGTGTTGTCTTTATGTCACAGGCTTCTTCTTTTTGCCCGTTGACTAACAACACTGTAAAACTACTATGTCCTGAAACCCTGGTAAATGCCCGCAGTTCCCGAACACTTATCTAAATTGCCCGAACTGAGAAGGTAGGATCAGATTGAAATTTCAGGGGGATTATCCAACGGTACATTCATCGTGCGAGTCAGCATGTTGGAGATCATATTCGCACCTATACACAATACAACATCTACAAGATGGGCATTAGTATAGCCCATTGCAAAGAATTGGTCCAGCGTCGATTCTTCCGGCTTACATCTGTTAAGCATCATACTATGTGTGAGTCTGGCAAGCGTATCATATTTCAGATCAAATGCGGCTGTCCCGGCTTTGATCTGACCTATCTGTTGTTCGCTGAAACCATTGAGGCTGGCTATCATGGCATGTGATTGCAAACAATATGCTGATTCATTAAAAGCACCGACCACAAGGCTGATCACTTCTTTTTCCTCTATTGTCAACAGCTGTTTTCTGGACTGTAGCCGCACATAGGTATCCAGTGCTGTATCAGAGAGGGCAAGCATGGCATATAGGTTAGGCATTATTCCTAACTTGTCATTAAAATAATCGAAGTACTTTTTATTCAAGGGAGAGACGTCTTCTTTTGTTGGTATACAGAACGTATGCATAACTGTTCATTATAACACGATGAATTAATATCATTCTACCCGCTGTCCCCTAAAGTCAGAAATGCTATGACCACTATACAATTTGAAAAACCGGCTAAAGTGCGCGGGATTAGAAAAACCTAAGAGGTAGGCAATTTCTTTAGCTGATTTGTCAGTATAGAAGAGATAACGCTTTGCTTCTAAAATAATCCTGCGTTGGATCAGTTTAGAAGGAGCGGGATAATTAAAAATGCCGAAAAGGTTAGCCAGTGTTTTTGGCGATTTATTTAACGCGTTGGCATAAAACTGTACATCATGCTGTGTCTTAAAATTATCTTCCAGCAGCAAATTGAACATGCGCACAACGCTCATTTTATCTTCCGTCAGTTTGCTATAACCTTCTGTCTGTTTTTTAGCGATACGGGTTACGATAATGATCAGGCGCTTCAACAATATGCGTAACATTTCTGCCTGCATACTGTCTTTGCTTTCCAGCTCTTCTATGCTCAGTTTCTCTATAAGAGCGATCTGGTCTATTTCCTGTTGTGACAAGCGTACGAACAAAGGATGGCGGATGCCATAGAAAAGAAATCCTGCGCAACCTACTTCGACATCGTGATCCACGATACAATAGAAATCCCTGTTAAACTGCCAGGCGACAAGTTCTTCGGGTCGTTCAAACGCGAAGTGCTGATTGGCTACCAGGGGCAGGATCGAATTTGCCGGAAAGTTATAAGGCACCTGATCGATAGTAGCCTTTTGATCACCATACCTGTTGAAAACAATAGTATTGATTGCACCTGCTTTGGGAACGCCATCCCCTTTTAGGTCACTGTCCCCTGTTCTTACTGAAAACAATCCATTGGTACCTCGTTCTACGAAGAGTAAATTCATAACACCTGTCTTTTTTAACAGCAGCCCCGATTGTACTACCCGCTTTGGCACAGCTGGCCGTTTACAAAAGTGCTTTTCGAACTGCTTTCGAGGATGGTCCGGCTGGCGCTCATAAATTCGTCTTTGATTTGCTATATTATATTCCGGACCAGCATGCAAAACTATCTGGTATGTATTGCTGAAGCAATGCCAGCCTTTCCCGATATGTTATCCAGATTTCCCGAAGAAGGAGGGAGGGAACTATTCGAACTGGTTGTACGAATGAAATCCCCGGTTGTGTTAAACAACTGTGAAAGAATACTTGCCGGAAAACAAGAAAGCCTTACCGGCAATTACCGGTAAGGCTTTCACTATCTGTCAGGGCTTTTATCCTATATGTAATTATTGCAAAAGCACGCTTGAAGAGGTGGTATTAATACTATCTTTCCAAACCATCGCATATATACTTGAAGGCTGACTATTTAAATGAATAGTTCCTTGAACATCGCCAGGTTTAAATGATGGAAAACATATCCAGCAGGTCATGCCATTAACCCACAAGATTACTCCCTTCACCACAGATCAAAAATCCTTTTTCCTCTATATCTCCTTTTATTACACCGGCCAGATTTGTCATTACCAGTGTCAGGCTTCCTGAAGATATTACATCGAACGGTTCGTCGGTATCGATAACAACAACCCATTTGTTGCCGGCACACATTGTTTGTAATAGGTCTCTCATTGTATAATGAGCTTCTTCAGGATCTTCCGGCTCTTCATACTCCGGAGTATTCATCCATAGTTTTCGGCCATAGATGTCTAGTCCGGCACCTTTTACGCTGATGCACTGCCAGTCAGTCGATGTAGACATGACCGGAAGGTTACGCTGCACAAAGTCAGTTACCGGGCTATAAACGAGTTTGTAGTTCGAGCCGAAATCAGCTTCGGGTGGTCCCTGCGGGTATTTTTCTCCCTGCCATTCGAAAACAGGCTCACTAAATGTGAGGCCAGGGATGTGCGTACCAGCGGGAATGAGTATTTCAAATATCAGATCCATACAACTTTATTTATGTGAGCAGCGTTCCTCTCTTATTGGGGAAAACTTAAAGAAATTTCCTGGATATATGAACAAAGGCCTTCCCATTTTATGTAATACTTTGGATCAAGTTGAAGTGTTGGGAATTGATGTTCAGCATAAATTTCAGAACGTCCAAACAAGACAAATTCTATCTGTTCCCCCCTTGCCTCGCAGTCGTGAACCGGATGGCGAAAACCATCCGGCAAATTTCCTTACGTCAAGATAATAGGCTCCTCGCTACAGTTTATCCTTCTACAATATTCGAATAGGCTTTCTATCGGCTTTCTATCGGCTTCATATAAGGTTGTTATAAGGTCATCAAAAGGACATTTAAAGGTCATTTATATATCAAATCGATATTGAAGTGACCTTTAAATGATATTTTAATGTCGATTTAGTATCCTTATATGTACCTTAGAGAAGCGATATAGCAAACTTGTAGTACTAACCTCAAAACGACCTTTTTATGGCCATTGTTAAAGACAATATCCTCATGCAACTTGTACGGGGGACCCTCGGCAAGCAAATCACGATCTACGAAAGGAATGGGCAGATCATTATGGCGAAGAAACGCGGCCCTTCAAGGAAAAAGCCTACGCAAAAGCAGCTGGAAGCAAGGCTTAAGATGACCATTGCTTCAGCAAGGGCGCAGCTAATGCTGGAAGATCCGCAGATAAAGGCTTACTATCAGTCGCTGGCAGGACCGGGGCAAAACGCCTATAATATAGCGGTGAAGGATGCTTACCGCAGTCCTGAAGTCCAAAATATCAGGTTAGAAGACCAGGAAGTTGTAGTGACCGCCCAAAATGAGTTCCGGGTAGCAGAAGTGGAGGTAAAGGTAATAGACGCCGAGGGCGTTGTTACTGCGAGCGGCCGGGCATTTTTGGGCCGGAACGGCGTAGACTGGACTTATAAAACCACTGCGCTGCCTGCGGGTGGTAAAGTCATTGTGGTGGTGAAAAGTTTGCCGGGGAATCAAACGGTAAAAGAATTACTGCTTACATAGAAGGTATCTTCACTTGTTTACGAATGGCCTCTTTCGGATTGGGGATCACTCCCGAATGCGCTTTAATTTGCCAGCCGACATGGATTATTTGATATATCCTATTCTGTACTAAAAGTGGATAGGCGTAGCCGTGACCTAATCACGCGAATCCCCGGGTTTTCAACTTGATCCGGGATAACCTTCTGTTGCTTTCCTGTGCAAATGCAAAAAGGCTTTTAGCGATTGAATGCTAAAAGCCTTTTTTTTCGTGTGGTCCCACCAGGGCATGATCCTGGGACCCCCTGATTATGAGTCAGGTGCTCTAACCAACTGAGCTATAGGACCTGTTCTTTGCAGAACGAATATTTTGAAACTTTCTCGTGGGTTCCCTTTTCAGGGGACGGCAAAATTAATTATTTTTTATTCAATTATCCAATCATTTCAGATTTTTTTATTCCGGACGTATAAATTTGCACTTTCCCATTCAGCATTTCACCATATGAAAGGAATTAAACACATCATCTTTGATCTGGGCGGAGTTATTATCAATCTCAATTACCAGCTGACTTACAAGGCATTCGAGGAACTCGGGGTAAAAGAGTTCACCAGTTTATACAACCAGTTTTCGTTGACTACATTGTTCGACGATCTGGAAACGGGCAAGATCGAACCTGAACTTTTCCTGAATGAGATGCAGCAGCATACAGCGCCCGGTACCACTCACCAGCAGATCACCGATGCATGGAATGCAATGCTGCTGGATTTCCCGTTACGGAGGCTGCAGATATTACAGCAGTTAAGACAACATTACGGATTATACCTTTTAAGTAATACCAATGCCATCCACCTGCAAGCCTTTAATAAGATATTACAGGATAGCAGGGGCATCCCTTCGCTGGCATCGTTCTTTGATAAAGCTTATTATTCACACCTGATCGGGTTACGCAAGCCTGAGAAAGAGGCGTATCAGTTTGTGCTGGATGAGAATGGTCTGGAGCCTGCCGAGACCTTATTTATTGATGACACACTTCCCAATGTTGAAGGCGCCAAAGCAGTTGGCATACAAACAATACATCTCCTGCCACCAAAAACGATGGCCGATATCTTCAAATAACGGCGAAGACTATTTGATTTCTTCAAAATCCAGATAATCTCCCTTGTCGGCTTTTTTAGGAGCAGTTCGCTGCTGTTGTGCCTGCGCTGTTTGTCTTTGTGCTTGTTCCTGTTGCTGGTATTGACGACGGAGATGTTCCTGAATATCTCCCATTTGTCTGCGTACATGTTTGGTAGATTGGTACACAGGTACAATGAAGTCGAATACGAGTTTGTACAGCAACCAGAATACAAATGCTAAAAATGCGTATTTCAGTATCATGTAACAAATGTAGCAGTTAATCTGCTTTCAGGCCAGAGAAAAAAAAGCCTTTAGGTTTTCTTTAACAGCCGTGGAAGCAGATTAACCTGATTAAAGACCTAATAAAGCGGCACTTTCGAGAGCGGCTTTTTTATTGTATTCCCAGGCCAGCCGACGGTAGTTGATTGCGTCAACAATAGTACCTACCAGGCAAAGACCCAATGTTAAAATATATAATATGCCCATGCCGATCTGGTTCAGCAGGAAACGATGGATGCCGGCGGGGCCGATTAGACCGATGAGGCAGCAAATGAGCACTACCTGGGGGTCTTTTCTTCGTCCCTGGTAAATAGCCAGAAAGCGCTGACGGGTCTCAATGGAGTAATCGCGGGTAAGTTCCTGCAGCCATAGCAGTTCTTCCTGCTCAATACCGGGTAATGTAGCGAATGCGTGGTCAGTCATGTATAGTGATTTTAAGTTCTGCAAAAGATTGCCATTGCAGTTTGGCGAGTTGAAAAGTTCGGTATGTTAATATTATTACGGCGAATGGTCCGAGAGGATGGCTTTTCAGAGAAGCGCTCCATTCTCCATGTAATAGAAAATTGATAGAATGTCCAAGACCACATCCGGGGCACCAGGGTATTTCAAGTCTTTTGAGCAGACAGAAACTTTCGCCGTTGTGCTGACCGGGATCCATAAAAAATAATAGCAGCAGGGCTGCCGGCCACATGATCAATTCTATATTAATACGTTGTATGTATGCTTTAATTTGCATGCTTCATACCAGGGGGCGTAGTTATTATTATTTTTCCAAATCTATGTGTACAGGGCGTTTTCTCTCGTGAAATTATTTCATACAAGTTAAAGAAAATGTTCTTGGATCAAAATAAAATAGTAATTTTGCATAGGAAAATGATACTAACGAAGGGGACTGAGCGGTCCCCTTCTCGTTTTTTTATGGCAAACGAACAAGTGATAATAAACATCCGGGACATCGCAACAGAAATGCTTGCGCCTTATCCGGAATACTTCGTAGTAGATGTGCGGATAAAACCCACGAATAACGTAAAACTCTTTGTAGACGGGGATAATGGTGTACCGGTCGATAAACTGGTCGCATTTAACCGGAACCTGTATACCAGGCTGGAAGGTGCTAATTTGTTCCCCGACAACGATTTTTCCCTGGAAGTATCCTCTCCCGGACTAGACGAACCACTGAAACTTCACCGTCAATATGTTAAGAACATAGGTAGAAAGATAGCAGTTACTTTATTGGATGATTCCGAAAAAGAGGGGACCCTGTTGTCCATCACGGAGGAGAAGGTGACTATAGAGGAACTGGTGGGCAAAAAGAAAGAGAAAAAAACAACTGAAATAAATTTAAATGAAATCAAGCACACGAAGGTGTGCATCGTGTTTTAAAATATAATAATATAACCGAAACATGGCTAGTATTAACCTGATTGAGTCATTCACGGAGTTTAAAGAAGCGGAAAACATTGACCGCCCTACGTTGATGAAAGTGTTGGAAGATGTGTTCAAAACTCTTCTCCGTAAAAAGTATGGCTCTGATGAGAACTTTGACGTGATTGTAAATACTGAGAAAGGTGACCTGGAAATTCTACGCCGCCGTACCATCGTTACTGACGGTGAGGTGGAGGATGATAATGCCCAGATTGCTTATTCGGAAGCCATTTTAGTTGAACCAGACTATCAGGTAGGAGAAGACCTTTACGAGGAAGTAGAGATCATGGACTTTGGCCGCAGGGCCATCCTGGCTGCAAAGCAGACCCTCTCTGCCCGTATCGGCGACCTAAAAAAGAACATTCTTGTAAAGAAATATGCTGACCGTGTAGGTGAAATTGTAACGGGTGAAGTCTACCAGGTATGGAAAAAAGAAGTTTTATTGCTTGATGATGAAAGGAATGAGTTAATTTTACCTAAATCTGAACAAATTCCTACCGATTATTTCAAGAAAGGGGAAAATGTAAGGGCAGTAGTGAAAAAAGTGGAGATGAAGAACAATGCTCCGCTGATCATACTTTCCCGCACCCATCCTACCTTCCTGGCTAAATTGCTGGAAATTGAAGTTCCCGAGATCTTTGACGGCCTTATCGTAATCAAGAAAATCGTACGCGAACCTGGAGAAAGAGCTAAAGTAGCTGTAGAGTCTTATGATGACCGCATTGACCCTGTAGGTGCCTGCGTAGGTATGAAGGGTAGCCGTATTCATGGGATTGTACGCGAACTGCGTAACGAAAATATAGATATCATTAACTATACCTCTAATATACAGTTGTTAATACAGCGTGCGCTGACACCGGCAAGGATCAGCCGTATGGAGGTGGATAGTGAAAATAAATATGCTTCCGTTTTCCTCAAAGCAGATCAGGTGTCCCTGGCTATCGGTAAAAAAGGCGTTAATATTAAACTGGCCTGTGAATTAACAGGTTATGAAATTGACGTCTTCCGCGATGAAGAGCAGGAACAGGCTGAATTTGACATCGACCTGGGAGAATTCTCCGATGAAATCGAAGAATGGGTACTGGATGAACTCAAACGTATCGGTTGTGACACTGCCCGTAGTGTACTTGACCTGACGGTAGAGGAGCTGGTACGTCGCTCAGATCTTGAAGAGGAAACTGTAAGCGAAGTAAGAAGAATACTACAGGAAGAATTTGATAAAGAGTAGGTTCACACCACAACTTCCCCGGGATGTGGGCTTGCTCGACAGAAAGTATTTTTTAGTTATTGTTAATTGTTAAAAAGGAGTCCCGTTAGCTAACGGGAAAAATGGGGAGGCCCGAGATTACAATATGCCTGAAGTAACAAACAACACGCCACGATTGCTGGCTGCAGCCAAGGAGTTCAATATTGGTAAGGAAACGTTGATCGATTTCCTTGCTAATAAGGGCTATGATATGGGGGGCTTTGGCTCACCCAATGCCCGTCTTACGTCCCAGATGTATGCAGCTTTGCAGTCCGAGTTCCAGCAGGACAAGGCTAACAAGCGCAAAAGCGATCAGATAGCCCTGCCTAAAGGAAGTGTGTTAGATGCAATGAAGAAGAAAGAGAAGGAAGAAGCAGAGGCAGCAGCCAAGAAGAAAGAAGCAACTCCTAAAGAGGAACCCACACCCGCGGTCGCAGTTGAAGCGCCTAAACCCGAACCAAAACCTGAACCCAGGCCGGAACCTAAAGCAGAGCCAAAGCCCGAACCTAAACCGGAGCCGAAGCCTGAACCTAAACCCGAGCCTAAACCGGTACCGGTAGCGGAAGAAAAACCTGTTGTTAAAACAGAAGAGGCACCTAAAGAACCCGTCGTTGCTCCTCAACAGCCCGTTGCTGAGAAAACGCCGCCTGTGCAAACACAACCGGAAACTCCGGAAGTAATAAAAACAGACGCTCCAAAGATCAATGGCCCGAAAGTCGTAGCCACTATTGACCTGGATGCTCTGAATAAACCAAAAAGACCTCCTGCGCCACCACCTACGGCAACCAAAAAGCCGGAACAGGAGGAAAAACCAGTTGTTGCAAAACAACCGGAACCTGTTGCCAGTGATAAGGACAAGGTTAAAGAACCAACTCCGCAACCACAGGCACAAACACAACCGCAACCCGTTGCACAGCAACAGCCTCCGGTAGAAGCAGCCAAACCTGCACAACCAGAAGCGAAACCGCAGCAACCCGTTCAGCCACCAGTACAAAACGTACAACCAGTACAACAAGAAAAAACAACGGCTCCTGCTGCTGAAAAACCTGCTGTCCCCGCTGTGGAAGAGAAACAAGCGCCGGCAGCCGAAAAACCGGCAGCTGCCCAGGAAAAAACAAAAGAACCGGCAGAAGCGAAAGAACAACCCGCACACAAACCGGCCGCACAGCATATGGACGAAGTTGCAGCAGACATTGCATCAGACCAGGGTGATAACGGAGGAACCGCCGTTATTGAAAATATACAGGCCGAAAAACTCAGCGGTCCGAAAGTGATCGGAAAAATAGAGTTGCCTGTACATTCAGAAAGACGTGACAACAAGGGGAACAGTAATTTCAACCGTGGTGGTGGCGGCAATAACAATAATGCCGACAATAACCGCAAGCGGAAACGTATCATTGTTGAAAAGAAACCTGAACCTATTCAGCCAAACGATCTTTCTAAAGGAGGGAACGCCGATAACCGCGGTCCTGGTAACCGTGGAGATTTTAACAGGGATAACCGTCCCGGCGGAAACCGCGACAATCGCGGTGGCGACAATACCAACAGACCTACAGGCCCAAGCAGACCTCACGCAGCGCCTAACCGCGATGGCCGCCCAGGCGGACCAGGTGGTAACAGACCTGGCGGTGGTCAACATGGTGGCGGTAACCGCCCAGGCGGACCGGGTGGTAACAGACCGGGTGGCGGCCAGCACGGTAACAGACCAGGAGGAGGCCAACACGGTGGTAACAGACCAGGAGGCTTCGGTAACAACCGCTTCGGTGACCGCGACAGGAAACCTGAGGATAAAGAAATCGATAAGAACGAGATCCAGAATAAGATCAAGGAAACCATGGCCAAAATGTCTGGTGGTGGTAACCGCGGTAAGAATACTAAAGCCAAACAACGCCGTGAGAAACGTCATGAGCTCGCAGAGCAAATGGCTAACCAGGGGGCTGAAGGCAATAAACTCCAGGTAACTGAATTCGTATCTGTAAGCGAACTCGCTAACCTGATGGATGTAAGCTTTGCCGAAGTGATCTCAAAATGTATGGGACTTGGTATCATGGTGTCTATCAACCAGCGTCTGGACGCAGAGGTAATAGAACTGGTAGCAGGAGAGTTCGGTTATGAAGTGGAATTCATCGGCGTGGACGATGCAGATGAAATAGAAGAAGAAGAAGTAACAGACAACGAGGAAGATCTGATCCCAAGAGCGCCTATTGTGACCATCATGGGTCACGTAGACCATGGTAAGACCTCCTTACTTGACTATATCCGTAACGCAAACGTAGTTTCCGGTGAGGCAGGGGGTATTACCCAGCACATCGGTGCCTACCAGGTAGTTACCGCTTCAGGTAAAAAGCTCACCTTCCTGGATACTCCAGGTCACGAAGCCTTTACCGCGATGCGTGCACGTGGTGCCAAAGTAGCGGATATCGCCATCATCGTAATTGCGGCAGATGACGCCATCATGCCACAGACACGTGAAGCGATCTCCCACTCACAGGCTGCTGGTCTGCCGATGGTATTCGCCATCAATAAGGTGGATAAAGACGGTGCTAACCCTGAAAAGATCAAAGAACAACTGGCAGGTATGAACCTGTTGGTGGAAGACTGGGGTGGTAAATACCAAAGCCAGGAAATTTCTGCCAAGAGCGGTCTGAATATAGACGTCCTGCTGGAAAAAATACTCCTGGAAGCTGAATTGCTCGAACTGAAAGCCAACCCGAACAGGGAAGCTTCAGGTAGCGTAATCGAAGCATCCCTCGATAAAGGCCGTGGTTACGTAGCTACCCTGCTCGTACAAAACGGTACCCTGCATCAGGGCGATACCATCGCTTCCGGTTCTAACTTCGGTAAGATCAAGGCAATGTTCAACGAACGCGGTCAGCGTGTTGACTCCGCAGGACCATCCGCTCCTGTACAGGTGCTCGGTCTGAACGGTGCACCGCAGGCTGGTGAGAAGTTCCGCATGTTCGAAGATGAATCTGAAGCAAAAGAAGTGGCTAACCGCCGTGCCCAGATCATCCGTGAACAAGGTATCCGTACGAAGAAACACATCACGCTGGATGAGATCGGACGCCGTCTTGCCCTGGGTAACTTCAAACAGCTCAACCTCATCATCAAGGGTGACTTTGATGGTTCCGTAGAAGCATTGAGCGACTCCCTGCAGAAACTCTCTACCGAAGAGATCGTAGTGAGCGTGGTACACAAGGCAGTAGGTCAGATCACCGAGTCCGACGTATTGCTGGCAACCGCTTCCGACGCTATCATCGTAGGTTTCCAGGTACGTCCTTCTTCTCAGGCATCCAAACTGGCAGAGAAAGAGAACATCGAGATCCGTACTTACTCCATCATCTACGACGCTATCGACGAACTGAAGAGCGCGATGGAAGGTATGCTGGAGCCGAAGATCGAGAAGAAAGTGGTGGCCAATGTGGAGATCCGCGAAACTTACCGCTTCGACAAGGTAACCGTTGCAGGTTGCTTCGTACTGGACGGAAAGATCACCCGCAACACCCGTGTGAACCTGGTGCGCGAAGGTATCGTGATCTACACCGGCGAACTGGCCTCTCTGAAACGCTACAAGGACGACGTGAAGGAAGTTGCTTCCAACATGGAGTGTGGTCTGAGTATCAAAAACTACAGCGCTCTACAGGTAGGAGATATCGTAGAAGGCTTCGAAGAAGTAGAAGTAAAGAGGACTTTATAATCAGTATAAACTTTTGTTAAAAAAATAAGCCGCACAATAGCGGCTTATTTTTTATTGGCTATTTTTGGAATTCACTGCACTCGTTAACATGAATAAAATTTTTGCACTTTCTGCGGGTACGCTGCTCCTCTGTCAGATGGGTATGGCCCAGCAGAAAATGGTAGCTGATAAAATTGCAGCTATAGTGGGGGATAAAATCGTTCTCAGATCAGACATTGAAGGAGAAATGGTCAATCTGCAGCGTTCTACTGTGGATAATACCCTGCCTCCCAATGCTCCTTGTATGATAATGGAACAGATCATCGCCCAGAAGGTGATGGTTATGCAGGCAGAAAGAGATAGCTTGCCCGTAAGCGAACAAGATGTGGACGGTCAGATAGAAAACCGTATCCGTTACTTCGAAGATCTGTACGGTAGCCGTGAGAAAATGAAAGAAGTGACCGGGTATTCCATATACCAGCTACGTGAGCGCTTCCGTCAGCCTATTAAGGAAGGGCTGCTTGCAAAGGCGATGCAGGACAAGATCACCAGTTCAGTGAAAGTAACACCTTCCGAGGTTAAAAAATATTTCGACGCTATTCCAAAGGACAGCCTCCAATTCTATGAATCTGAGCTGGAAATCGGACAGATCGTAATACAGCCCAAAGCCACCAAGGAAATGGACCAGTATTCCATAGATCGTCTGTTGGAATTCAAAAAACAGGTGCAGGAAAAAACCAGTGATTTCGGTCGTCTCGCGATACTCTACTCAGAAGATCCCGGCGCTAAAGAAAATAAAGGGGTATACATCCTGAACCGTAATGACAAACAATGGGATCCAGACTTCCTGGCTGCATCCTTCCGTCTGAAAGAAAATGAGATCTCTTCGCCAATCAAAAGTCAGTTCGGTTATCACCTGATCCAGTGTATCAAACGCCAGGGTGACAACATCACTGTACAGCACATCCTGCTGAAGCCAAACGTAACCCGTAACGACCTGGCCGAGGCTACCAAGAAACTGGACAGTATCCGTCTGGTTATCCTGAACGGAAAAATGACTTTCGGTGAAGCAGTAGTGAAATACAGCGATCTGCCAATGGCAAAATTTGACGGCGGTATGCTCCAGAACAGAATGAACGGTAGCTCCCTGATCACCATCGACCAGCTGGACCAGCCTTCAGAAAGAGACATCGTACTGCTGTTAGATACCCTGAAACCAGGTGGTATCTCCAAACCGATGCCTTATATCGATGACCAGCCAGGCGGCCGTAACGGTGTTCGTATTATTTACCTGAAAACACGTACACATCCGCACAGAGAGAATATGACCGACGATTATGCCCGTATCCAGCAACGCACCCTTCAGCTGAAACAGGCGGAAGCCCGCGACAAATGGTTAAGGGAAAAGATCCCGACATATTATATCCATGTGGAAGACGAGTTTAAACAGTGCAGCCACATCGCCCAGTGGATAGGAAGTATAGCAAAACAATAACACATATAATTCAATAGCAATCCCCGGTATAATACATACCGGGGATTGTTCGTTTATAGCCCTATTGCATTTATCAATAGGCGTTGGGGGTTCGGCTTTTTACCCGTAACTTTGCGCCTTCAATTCTAATAGGGATGAGTGATGCCATAAAACATGAATGCGGATTAGCGTTTATCAGACTTAGAAAGCCGTTCTCATATTACCAACAGAAATACGGAACTGTTTTCTACGGCCTCAACAAGTTGTACCTCCTCATGGAGAAACAACATAACCGCGGACAGGACGGAGCAGGTATAGCCACAGTGAAGTTAAACACAGAACCAGGAGTACCATTCATGCATCGCCTGCGAAGCAGCGCACCGCAAGCCATCGGAGATATCTTTGCCAAGGTCAGAGACGAAATAGACGAAATAGAGAAATACCAGCCGGAAATCACTAAATACCCAGGCCTCATGAAAGGCCACATACGTTTCCTCGGGGAACTTATGATGGGCCACCTCCGCTACGCGACTCAAGGCAAGAACAATGTAGAACTCTGCCACCCTTTTGTACGTCACAATACCATTCCTGCACGCAACCTCGCACTTGCCGGTAACTTCAACCTCGTAAACGTAGATGAACTGTTCAAGTTCGTGAACGTTGAACCTGGAGAAACCCACCGCAATAGTGACCTCGCTGCTATGCTGGAAGTATTGCATCACTTCCTGAGTAAAGAAGATGAAGAGAGACGTAACGGACTGGATGTGAAAACCATCCTCCAACAGGCTTTCTCTATGTTCGACGGAGGTTACCATGTATGCGGATTGATCGGTAGCGGAGACGCTTTCGTAATGCGCGATGCACACGGTATCCGTCCTTCTTATTACTATGTGAATGAGGATGTCATCGTTGCCGCTTCTGAACGCGCTGCCATCCGTACCGCTTTCAATGTGGGTGAGAATGAAGTACTGGAACTGATGCCCGGTAACGCCCTGATCGTAAAAGAGAACGGGGAATACAGCGTAGAACAGATCCTCGCACCGAAAGAACGCCGCGCTTGTAGCTTCGAACGTATCTACTTCTCTCGCGGGAACGATGAAAAGATCTATAAAGAGCGTACCGCTTTAGGTTATAACTTGTCAGAAACCGTGCTGAAAAGCATCGATAATGACCTTCGCAATACTATCTTCTCCTTCATCCCAAACACCGCAGAAATTGCCTTTTATGGCATGTTGAAAGGGCTGGAAGACTATCTGAACAAGATAAAGATAGAGCGTATCATGGCGTGGGGGAAAGATTTTGATGAAGAAAAGCTATCGGAAATGGTCAACCGCCGTATCCGTATAGACAAGATCGCCATCAAGGATGTAAAAATGCGCACCTTCATTGCTGCTGATACCAGTCGTAATGAAATGGTACAACACGTTTACGATATCACTTATGGTACTGTACGTCCGGGAATAGACACCCTGGTTGTAATAGATGACTCTATTGTACGTGGTACTACTCTCCGTGAAAGCATCATCAGGATGCTGGACCGTCTGGGACCAAAACGTATCATCGTGGTATCATCCGCTCCGCAGATCCGTTATCCGGATTGTTATGGTATCGACATGAGTAAGATAGGAGATTTCGTTGCCTTTAAGGCCGCTATTGAGCTCTTAAAGGACCATGGCAAGGAACACATCCTGCAGGAAGCCTATGGCCTTTGTCTGGAGCTACAGCGTACCAATACACTGCATGCACAGAACGTAGTGAGGAACATTTACAAACCATTCACGACTGAAGAGATCTCCGCCAAGATCGCTGAGATCATTACTCCGTCCAACATCAGTGCTAAAGTAGACGTAATCTACCAGTCCATTGAAAGTTTGCATAAAGCATGTCCGAATAACCTGGGCGACTGGTATTTCACTGGTAACTTCCCGACACCGGGAGGAAACCGCGTGGTGAACAAAGCGTTCATGAATTACATGGAAGGCAAAAACGAAAGAGGATATTAAAAATAGAAAAGGGCTCGTTTGAAACGGGCCCTTTTTCATTATGATGCCATTATTAAATTTCCTTTAAATCCACTGTTCTTAGCCCTGTAGAGCCCCCTATACTACACTTACTTTCAGTAAAATCCGTAAATTAGTTAGTATTAAATACTAATTCAGATCGCGAACAGCAATCTCTTTTCGCTACATAATAACATTGTTGTTATGAAAACATTATTACTTATCCGTCATGCCAAATCAAGCTGGAATGACCCCGACGTAGACGATTTTGACCGGCCCCTGAATAAGCGCGGCAAACAGAATGCCCCTGAAATGGCACACCGCCTGTCTCACCGTGGTATCATGCCTGAATTGCTTATTGCAAGCCCGGCAAAACGTACCAAGAGTACGGCGCGGCTCATGGCCAAAGAATGGCACTATGACAAAGACGCTATCCTCCTGGAGGAAGAGTTGTACCTATGTTATGCTTCAACCTTTTTGAAAGTGATCACTAAAGTAGATGATGACATAGATACGGTCGCCATTTTTGCACACAACCCCGGTATTACCGACTTCGCCAATTATGTAACCCAGGAGATCAGGATTGATAATATTCCCACCTCCGGTATGTTTGCTGTTCAGGCCAATATCCAGTCCTGGAAAGACTTTGACCGTGCCCGGAAGTCCTTCCTTTTCTTTGATTATCCCAAACAGGAAGTTGTCTGAAGTTAATCCTTGGCTATCTTGTTATAAGATACCGTAATTCCCTTTATCAATGAGGAACTGAAACCCTGATGTTCCATCTCATTAAGACCTGCAATAGTGCAGCCTTTAGGAGTTGTAACCTTGTCTATTTCCTCCTCCGGATGACGGTTCTCTTTAATGAGCAATTGGGCTGCTCCTTTCACGGTCTGTGCCGCGATCAGGTTTGCCGTGCGTGCGTCAAAACCGATCTCGATACCTCCCTGTATACTTGCCCTGATAAAGCGCAGCGCATAGGCAATACCACAGGCTCCCAGCACTGTTGCTGCGTCCATCAGTTTTTCGTCAATACTGACAGCAACGCCCAACTGACTGAACATCTCGTTCACATAAGCTTCCTGCTGTTGCGTCACGTTCTTATAACAGATACAGGTCATCGACTCCTGTATAGCAATTGCTGTATTGGGCATCGCACGTACTACCGGCATACCGGCGCCTGCGATCTGTTCCAGGTCGTCAATGGAAACACCGGTTATCACGCTGATCAGGATCTGGCGTGAGGGATCAAAGGCCTGTTTTACCTGTGCCAGCACTTCCCTTACATTGTAAGGCTTCAGCGCCACCACGATCACTTCAGCGCCCCGTATAGCGGTTTCATTGTCAGAAATTGTTTGGACTCCTATTGATTGCAGATCACTCAGTGAAGCAAGATTACGTTTGGTCACAGTCAGGTCCGCAGGCGTTGAAAACCCGCTATTTAGCAGTCCCTGTGCTATCGCTTTCCCCAGGTTGCCACCACCGATGATGGCTATTTTCTTGTTAGACATGTTCACATATTACTTTAAATCCTTCGGAAGGTAGAACAAAAATTTGTTACTTCGCATCCCTAAATCCAGCGTGTAATGCAGAAAGTATTTTATTGTGCGGTCTTGTGCCTTATCCTATGTCTATTCACTCAATTGACGAATGCAGCCAAACCTCCGAAGAAAGTAAAGGGAAAAGTGGTGCGCATCATGGATGGCGATACTTTCGAACTGCTGGTGAACAAAACAACTTATAAGATACGCTTAAGTGCGATCGATGCGCCGGAAAAAGGACAGGATTTTTATCAGAGAAGTAAACAGGCGCTTGCAGATCTTTGCTTCAATAAAACAGTCACAGTAGAATTGCTGCGAAAAGATAGATATCAACGCTGGATAGGGGAGGTATATAGCGCCGACGGTCAGTATATCAACGGCAGGATGATCTCTGACGGATATGCATGGCACTATACCGAATATTCTAAAAGCGCACCGCTGGCAGCTGCACAGGCAACTGCAAAAAGACAGAAACTGGGATTATGGTCATTATCAAAACCAATAGCTCCCTGGATCTACAGGTCGGATAAACGAAAAGACAAAACACATCGTAAAGCGGCTTAATGCTTTTTACTTATCTTGCTGATTACTTCATTCGTTTACAGTTTTAATGATTGTTGACCTGTCTGTTGAATATGTCAGTGAATAAGCTCAATGCACCAACACACGTACTTACCGGTCAGGCATGTTATATGCGCCTGCAGGAAGCGGCCGGCAAGCCGTCTCCTACAGATACGCTGCGACAACTCCGGCAGTTGCTCGAACAACTATTCCGCTATCTTACAAAAGAAGAAACACGCAGTTTCGGCAACCTGTTTGCTCGTATGCAATTCTTCTTTGACAAACATTCCGTCCCGGCAGCCTTACAAGAGCAGCTCACTGCCCTTCGCATACTCACGCACAAAGCTGTTATCGGTACGCTGATCGCCGACGAAGAGCTGTCGCTTATCTGCATACAGACGATGGCCCATGCCATACAACACTTTTACGAAGTTCCCATCCCGCCGGTATTAGAACAACAATACACCTCCGTAAAAGATCGCGTATTACGTTATACACCGCAATTTTCTGCGACCCTGATTCCACAGTTAAAATGCCTCATTACAGATATCGGGCCTTTGCAGAAAAGGCCGGACCAGGCGCCGTATTTCCTGTTAAGCTGCCGTAATGATGATCTGGGAGCATTTCAGCTGATGATCTCCGAAAGCGTGTACGCACACACCACCTTACTGCATAAGCAACTGCGTGCTTATGATACGGTGCACATACTGCATTGCAGTAAGACTGAAGCGCCAGATCTGTATGAGGCTGTAAATACCACCAGGATCATCCTGGAGCCAGACCTGCTGATTGATATCAGTGATCTGGCTGAATGTTTCGGCCCGCGCGGAGCAGGTAAACTGCTCTACCTCGTAAAGAAACTGGTACCGCAAACTCCAGGTATTGCCGCTTTTAAAGGGAATGTGGTAAACGCATTGCTGGATAATGTGTTACGCAACCCGGAAATGGACCTACGCCAGTCATTCGTGGATGCCGTGTCAGAAAATGTACTTCAGGCGGCAGCTTACGGCCGTACAGAACTAAACAATATGTTCACGGATATCCGTACAAAGCACTGGCCTAACTTGTTACAATCTGCGGCGGAATTACATAACCGCCCTGTTAGAATAGAACCTACCTTTTTTTCCGCTTTATATGGCCTCCAGGGACGACTGGACATCCTGGCGGAAGACGAGGGTGATGCCCTCCGCAAAGAGATCTTCGAGTTGAAAAGTGGCCGCTGCCCTGATTACGGAGCATGGAAGAATCATGAAATGCAGGTAGTGGGATACAACCTGTTGTTACAATCTGCATTTGGCAATGAGCGGCGTGGCAGTTCAGCTATCCTGTATTCCTCCGCCAACGATACGCCACTCAGGAATGTGAGCAGTAACCGGCCGGCAGAAAATGAACTGCTTGTACTTCGTAATGAAGTAGTATCCCAACTGCTACGTCTCGCAGCCGGCGAATATGAGATACTTGACCAGATCACTATCGATGCGGCAGAAGGCCTTCCTTCTTTCATTACCACACACTTTACTGCCTTTCACGAAGCATATACGACAGCATCTCCGTTACTGCGGATATATTATCAGCAATTTCTGTCCTTCATGCTGCGGGAATACCTCCTTGCCAAGTGCGGCATGTATTCCGCGCCAGACAGGGAAGACGATTCCGAAGGCTTCGCAGCCCTCTGGCTACTGTCGGAACAGGAAAAGCTGGAACGTTTTAATATCATTCCCGGATTGCAGTTCCGCCATTTCGATGCGGAAAGCAGCACGGTGGTTTTCAATATCCATATACCGGTTAATCATAACTTCCGTACCGGCGATACTGCTATTATCTACCCACGGTCTTCCGACGGGCTCTTTCCCCTGCGGCACCAGGTGCTGAAGGGCAGAATAGATGCATTGGGAAAGGCCAGCCTTACCTTTTCACTGAACAACCGGCAGATAGCACATGACTTCTTCGGCCGGCAGCAACTGTGGGTTATAGAACACGATATTTACGAGTCCAACTACTGGGTTGCTGCTACCGCATTGTTTCATGTACTGGAGCCTCGTTTTATACAACGGATGGAACTGCTGCTGGGACAACGTGCCCCCCTTACTACACCGCTTGACATTCCTTGTCCGCAGATGTTTAACGACAATCAGCAAAGCATTCTGCAGGCGGCACTGGAGGCGCAAGATTATTATCTGGTACAGGGGCCTCCGGGAACAGGTAAAACATCCGCATTATTGACAGCTTTGGTATCCGCCCTGGTAAACACCGGTACCCAAACAACTATTGTCGCTTTTACGAACAGAGCGGTAGAGGAGATCTGCCGGAAGCTGGACGACAAGGGTATTTCCTATCTCAGAATGGGTAGCCGCCGTTCAGCGGCTGAAAGCCAGCTGCGCCAGTATTGTCTGAACGGAGACATTGAGGGCGCCGGAAAGTTTATCACCAGTCAGCAGGTATTTGTAGGCACTGTAGCTACCATGGCCACACGCCTGCATCTGTTACAACTACTGGGCGTCAAGATGGATACGTTGATTGCCGACGAAGCCTCCCAGCTCACGGAGCCACAGCTACTGGGTTTACTGATGCCTTTCCGGAAGTTTATCCTGATAGGAGATCACAACCAGCTGCCACCTGTTGTGGCACAGGCAGATCACTTCTGCCAGGCTACGCATCCCTTACTTACCACGCAAGGCATTACAGACCTTCGTTGTACCTTATTCGAAAGACTGGTCCAACGTTGTAAAACAATGCAATGGCATCATGCATGGGGAATGCTGAACACACATTTCAGGATGCACAATGATATTGCGTCCCTTATCAATCACTACTACGCCGGACAGCTCTCAGCGGGGAACGCCATACAATCATTTCCATATAGTCCAGAAGAGCATACCGGTACAGATAACTGGTCGGCCGTACTTTCCAAGGGACGTACGCTCTTTATTCCCAGTCCGCACGAACCCACTTCTAAAATGCACCGTACGGAAGCACAGCAGGTAGTGTCCCTATTACGGCATCTTAAAGAAAAATATGGCCATCGTTTCAATAGCGGGACGGTAGGCGTGGTTACGCCCTGGCGTACACAGATAAGCCTGATCAGGGAGCTGATAGGAGAGGACGAACAACTGCAGACCGTTAACATTGATACGGCCGAGCGGTTCCAGGGAGCAGAAAATGATATCATCATCGTTTCACTGGCAGTATATCATCCGGTACAATTGGGCCAGTTACAAAATCTTGGCGCCTTTCACTGGGAAGATAGCAGGGTAGAGGTTGACAGGAAGTTGTTGGTAACACTTTCGCGGGCAAGGCATCAGGTGATCGTGATGGGGCATGAGCCGGCACTAAGGGCCAGCAGGCATTATGCGAACCTTCTGAACAGCATGGTCAGGTGTTCGTAAGATATAAAAAGCCATCTGTCATGAAACAGATGGCTTGTATGTCAGACAACATCATATGATCATTCCTGGAAAACCAGGCTTTAATCCAGTGTTACATGGCTCCAGTTTTCCCCGCTTTTTATGCGGTAGAGTTGCATTTCGCTGATATCAAATTGTTCAGCGATCTGCTTCATGGTCTTCCTGCCAGGTTTTGCCAGCAGGCGTTTAATACTTTTTACTTTGGTGATGTTCAGCTTAAGTCCTTTTACACGGTTCCGCTGCTTTTCTTTATAGGCCAGCTTAGCGGGGCTGAACTGCTGATGAGCTTCCATTTCCTCTTTAGTAGCCCATTGCAGATTGGTGGATTTATTATTTTTCTTATCGTAATCCATGTGGATAACGAACTTGTAGGTACGTCCCGGCTTCTTATTAAACAACTTTGCGACTTCCCGGTGAAGGTAAAGGGACTGATAACTGTCCGCAGGCTTTACATTTAGCACTGTATAGCCCTCCACTGTGGATCCGGACAACAATTTCCCGTCTGAAATATCTTCGTAATAGCTAATCACTCTTCCCATGTTAGATACTGCATACTTTTTACGCAGGGCAGATTTATTTTTAATCTGCAAGTCTTTCCAGACTTCATTTTTCAGATTTTTAATCGTGGCCATGTGAAAGAAATTTAATAGTTGAACCTGGGGTTTATCCGTAAACGTTACAATCTGCTACTTCATTTTTTGCTGGCAGTAGGCTTTGGTCAGTAAGGGGGGATGTCCTTTCAATTATATGATCTTTGTAATGCAATGCTATCGAATCTAACACTTCTTCTACAGCTGCCAATGTACTGCAAGTTACTAATTGTTGCCTGAATTCTTTGATATGAGGTAACCCTTTCAGGTAATTGGTATAGTGTCTTCGCATTTCAAGTATTCCCACAATATGTCCTTTCCACTCTACTGAATGCCGCAGGTGCTTTTTACACACTTCCACCCGTTCCAAAACAGATGGGGGAGCCAAATGTTCACCCGTTTTCATAAAATGTTTTATTTCATTGAAGATCCACGGATATCCGATCGCGGCACGTCCTATCATAACGCCGTCCACCCCATATTTCTGACGGGCCGCTATAGCCTGTTCCGGGGTACATATGTCCCCGTTACCGAATATAGGTATATGAATACGCGGATTGTTCTTGACCTTTCCGATCAGTGTCCAGTCGGCATGTCCCTTATACATCTGCGTACGTGTACGTCCATGGATGGTCAGCGCCTGGATGCCTACATCCTGCAGGCGTTCGGCCACTTCCTCAATGTTTTTCGTATCATCGTCCCAACCCAGGCGGGTTTTTACGGTTACCGGCAAACGGGTCGCTTTTACTACGGCCGCTGTCAGTTTAACCATTTTGGGAATATCTTTCAGAATACCAGAACCGGCCCCTTTACAAACCACTTTTTTCACCGGACAGCCATAGTTGATGTCCAGGAGATCGGGGTTAGTGGCTTCCACTATCTGGGCAGCCATCGCCATTGGTTCTTCGTCCCCTCCGAATATCTGAATGCCCACAGGGCGCTCATAATCAAATATATCCAGCTTCTGCCGGCTCTTGATCGCATCACGTATAAGTCCCTCCGAAGAAATGAACTCTGTATACATCAGGTCCGCACCGTTCTCTTTACACACCGCACGAAAAGGCGGGTCACTAACATCCTCCATTGGAGCGAGCAATAGCGGAAAATTGCCCAATTCTATATTGCCAATCTTTACCATTTTATCATTTGTAAGGCCGACCTCCTTCTCCGGTAAATCCGGAAAGCAATTGTCAACTCGATTTCACAGTGTAAATTTACGCAAATTTAATCTATGACAGGCCGTTTGAAGCAATATCCGCCAGCTTTACAATTCGCAGCATTTGTTGGCTTATTTCTGATATTTATAATCTTGTACGTGTTTTTCCTGGCGTTCGTATTCCCGCTGATCAGCGGTTACTCCTTGACTACACTCCAAAGTGAGCTGTCTACTGCTGAAGATGTGCTTCGTCCCGTATCCCCTAAAGTTCTCGGCTATCTGAAATTAACGCAATTTTTATACACTTTGGTAGTTTATTTACTGCCTCCCATATTTTTTGCCTTTTTGGTGGATAATCGCCCTGGGAACTGGTTAAGAATAGATCAAAAACCCCGCTTCCTGCCTATCATATTGGCTTTTTTAATTATGACCGTAGCTATTCCCTTCGTTAGTTATACCGGCGACTGGAATCATACCTGGCCCTTCCCGCCCGAACTCAGGAAAATGGAGGAACAAACGGCCGCCCTTACCCGGATATTACTCAATATGCCCGATATCTCCAGCCTCCTCTTTAACCTGGTGCTTATCGCTATCCTCCCTGCCATCGCAGAAGAATTCTTTTTCAGGGGTGTTGTACAACGTCTTTATATCAAAATGATGCCCGCTATGCCATGGCTGGGGGTATTCATCGCAGCCATATGCTTCAGCGCTATTCATATGCAATGGATGGACTTCATTCCCCGCCTGCTGTTAGGTTTTCTCCTGGGCGCCATCTTTTACCTGAGTGGTAACCTCTGGTTGTCAATCCTGGGTCATTTCCTGAACAATGGCCTGCAGGTGTTCCTGGTCTATCTTTACCAGGCAAAAATGATCAAAACAGATCCGATGTCCGACAGCCCTACCCAATGGTATATAGCAGCTATCAGCCTCGCATTGACCATTGGCGCCATCTGGCTCTTTGACAAACAAACCATGCCCGGTGAAAAAGAACATGACCACCGTGACGACTTTAACGACAATATTGAATCAATCGGGAAGTAATCGTACTTTAGCCCTAACAAACAGAGTATTATGGAAAAAGACTGGGTGAAAATTTATTATACTAACCAACTGTTCCGTGCTGAGATCATCAAGGGAATGCTGGAAGAGAACGGGATCAATGTAGTGCTCATTAACAGGCAGGATTCCTCATACCTGGTGGCATTGCCCGGCATGGTGGAACTGTTTGTGCATAATTCCCAGGAGGCCGATGCCAGACAATTACTGGCACAAAATCCGGAGGGACTTGCCTAACAACTGCCTTCGTTTAACACATATTTAAAAACAATTGACCTTTCAGCATGAAAACTTTCTTTACCCGCACAGCTACAGCCCTTGTTTTTGTGGCCGTGATGCTCGGCGGGATCCTATATAGTCCGTTCACTTTCTTTTTGCTCTTTTTCCTGATCAACTTCTTTGCGCTGCAGGAGTATTTTAAGCTCATCCGCCATATTGATCCTGACTACAATAACATTTCCGGCTGGCACAAAACCGGCTTGCTGGTGGCCAGTTCGGCTTTGATCATGGCTTTTACGGGAGAGCACTTTTCGTCTTCCGCTAACCTCTCCCTGGGTTTCCTGGGCTGGTGGTTGACGATCATCTTCCTGCTGATCATGCCCATCGGTGAAATCCTGCTCAGTAAAGACTTCTCCCTGAAGAACATGGGCTACTCCGCATTGGGACTGGCATATATCACCCTTTCCCTGGGTTTGCTGGTACACCTCTGCCTGAATTACGATACCATCCATTTCACCGACACAACTGTGGGCACCGGCCCCGGATGGCTGATCCCTTTACTGCTGATCGCTTTTATCTGGATCAATGATACCATGGCTTATATAGTAGGTTCCCTGATAGGACGTACCCCATTTGCACCCGCTATTTCTCCTAAAAAGACCATCGAGGGTACAGTAGGAGGGATGATCCTGGCGGTAGCTGCTGCCGGCGTATATGGTCATTTCTGGGGCAGCACGTACCTTTCCCTGCAACATTGGCTGGTACTGGCCGGTATAGCCGCCACTTTCGGTACCGCAGGCGATCTCATCGAGTCAAAACTGAAGCGTATGGCCGGTGTAAAAGATTCCGGCAATATTATGCCCGGCCACGGAGGATTCATGGACCGCTTTGATTCCCTCTTACTGGCAGCGCCTTTTGCCTGGTTATATGTACATTTCTTTGCAATGAATTAACTTCGCACCAAATAACACAACAACAATGAAGATCCACAGAGAAGGATTAGCTACCATTTTACTGACTTTTGCTGTTCTGGCCCTGCTGAACGGCGCCTTAATCTACTTTTTTGGACATATGCCGCTTCTCTGGAAGTCTGTGGCAACCTTTTCCGTGGTTTTGTTCCTGTTTATCATTTCCTTCTTCCGTATCCCTGCCAGGGAAATGAAATTGGACGAATCCCTGGTAATTGCCCCTTGCGACGGTAAAGTAGTAGTGATCGAAGAAACCTATGAACCTGAGTATTTTAAAGACAAACGCCTCCAGGTGTCGATCTTTATGAGCCCTGCCAACGTACACGTGAACAGGAACCCTATCAGCGGACAGGTAAAATTGTCCCAATATCATGCTGGTAAGTACCTCGTTGCATGGCATCCGAAATCTTCTACAGAAAACGAGCGCCATACAGTAGTGATCGGTAACGGAAAAACAGACATCCTCGTAAGGCAGATCGCCGGTGCACTGGCACGTCGTATCGTGAACTATCTGAAACCTGGTATGCAGGTAGTACAGAATGAGGAACTGGGTTTTATTAAATTCGGTTCCAGAGTAGATATCTACCTCCCTGTAGGCACTCAGGTGAACGTTCAACTGGAACAGGTAGTGAGAGGAGGTCAAACAGTGATCGCTACTATCTAACTAATTGGTTATATTTAACAGCATAAAACAGCTTTCATGAAAAAACTGATCATCGCAACATCCGCTATATTATTTTTTGCCGGAGCAACCTTTGCCCAGGAAAAGACAAAAGAAGCTTCCTGTTGCAAGAAGTCGGCTACCACTGCTGCATGCTGTAAAAAAGACCAGGCTGCGAAAGGTAATGCCTGCTGCAAACAACCCAGCAAAACAGCTGCACTGCGCACAGCAGCAGCTAAACCGGCTAAACCTGCCCAGCCAGCTCCTGCAACTAAACCATCAGGAAAATAGATCAGTACAAAATAGCAGAAAGTCCATTTCTCATCAATCACTGATGAAAAATGGACTTTCTTATTTTTACACAGGTCCTGTACTACAGGATCTGTTTCAATTCATGCAGACTATTGATAACAAAGGTAGGCTTTAAATCCCCGTTTGCTGGTACCAAAGGATTGAAATACACCTGGTCTATTCCCGCATTAAAGGCGCCGAGAATGTCAATATCCAAAGCATCTCCGATCATGATACTGCTATCTGCCGTAGCGTTGGCTTTAAGGACGGCATAATCAAAGATCTCCTTGTAGGGTTTCAGGCTACCGGCAGACTCTGAAGTGATCACATGTGTGAAAAAGTGATCGATGCCGGAACTTCTCATCTTACGTAACTGTACCTCTTCAAATCCATTAGTGATCATATGCAGCGGATAATTCTTCGCCGCCAGGTACTCCAGCACTTCTTTGGCATGTGGGAACAAGGCTGTTTGCGTAGGCAATTCTTCCAGGAACTGAGTGCCCAGTGCTTCACACAACTTCTCATCACCGATCTTAAAATCAAGCAGCGTCAGGCGGAAACGTTTGGTGCGAAGATCATTCCGGGTGATAAATCCTTTACGGAAACGGTCCCACAGCTTCTCGTTATACACCATGTACGTATTGTGAAATTCCTTAAAAGTGGGTACTCCACGGCTTTCCAGGTTATGTGCGTGATACAGCTGCTCCAGGACCAGGCTGGCATTGGTTTCAAAATCCCATAATGTGTGGTCCAGATCGAAAAATATATGCTTGTATTTCATTTTGCCAACAATCCTTAATCAACTGCAAAGATACTCATTAGGCTGGGAAGCACATTTTTTACTATTTTCCATGTTCTTTAATCTAAGTAGTAATATGAACGCAGTAATTACCGGAGCCAGTAAAGGAATAGGAAAAGCCATCGCGGAGAAGCTGGCCAGAGAAGGATTTAACGTAGCCATCTGCGCCCGCAACGCAGCTCACCTGGAGAAGACGGCGGCAGATATCCAGGCCATCAACCCCTCCGTTAAAGTACTTGCCATCCCTACAGATATGGGCCAGAAAACAGCAGTACTGGCATTTGCAGAACAGGTAAAGGCTGCCTTCGGCGCCATAGACATACTTGTAAACAACGCTGGTTTATTCATCCCCGGGGGCATGACCGACCAGGAAGACGGATTACTGGAAAACCTCATGTCAATTAACGTTTACAGTGCATATCACCTTACCCGGCAGTTACTGCCTGATATGAAGGCAAACCGGAAAGGTCATATTTTTAATATGTGCTCTACTGCCAGTTATACCTCATATCCGAACGGGGGCGCCTATAGCATCACAAAGTTTGCTTTGCTCGGTTTTTCCCGGAACCTGCGGGAGGAATTGAAGCCTCATAATGTAAAAGTGACCTCCCTTAGTCCCGGGCCGACATGGACGGCTTCCTGGGATGGCTTTGAGGCCCCTCCCGACAGAATGATGAACCCTGAAGACGTGGCAGACCTGATATGGGGGGCATATACCCTTTCAAAACAGGCCGTTGTGGAGGAAGTTATCATGCGGCCAATGCTGGGCGACATAGCATAAACCCTTTACCAGCAAGCACTTCCAACATTATATTGATTATTTTTTTAACTAACTTTTAACTGGGTATTCAGCACCAACAGGGCTGGCTTTGGCTAAATTTGTTTTGCATTATGAATGTCACTACTGTTAGTATAAGGAAGTTTGTATTATCCCTGTTCTTCTGCCTGGGCGCATTCTCATGCCTGCAGGCACAGGAATTCAGGTTCACTACCTCGGTTAGTAATAACAAGGTAGCGCTGGACGAACCGTTCCAGATACAGTTCATGCTGGAAAATGCTCCCAATGTAACGAGCTTTACGCCCCCGACCCTCAATGATTTTGAGGTGCTGCAAGGGCCCTCCCAGATGCAAGGCCAGTCTATCATGAATGGCAGACGCTCTGAATACATAGCTGTGATCTATGTAATTCAGCCAAAGAGAGTGGGTAACTTTACCATTCCCGGCGCCAGTGCCCGTTCAAATGGTAACGTAGTACGTTCCAATCCTGTAACCATAGAGGTTGTAAAGGCTAACCGCAGCGGTTATCAGCAATCCCCTCAACAGGCCTCGCCGCAAAGCGGTTTTCCTCCTTCCAGGTCGCAGCGCCAGCAACAGCAGCAGGATGAAATGGAAGGAGTACTCAGGAACGGAGAAGATGTCAACGCCAAACTGCGTAAGAATATCTTTGTTAAAGTAGATGTGGATAAGACCTCTCTTTATGAGGGCGAACAATTGACAGCTACTTATAAACTGTATACCCGCCTTCCGACTAACTCCAGTGTGACGAAGGTGCCGGCATTCAAAGGGTTTTCTGCAAAAGACATTGAATTGCCAAACCCACCGCAGGCGACTGAAGAAACGGTGAATGGCATGCATTTTAAGGTGTTCACCATTCGTAAGACCCTGCTGTTCCCATTACAATCAGGCACCCTGGAACTTGACCCTGTAGAAGTGGATAACCATGTGAAGCTGGTCAAACTGGTGAAGAACAACAATAACAGAAAGGCACGCGATCCTTTCGCGGACGTCTTCAATGATCCTGGCTTTAAAGATCCCTTCGATGATCCTTTCTTTGACGACTTTTTCAATCGTCCGGAAGTGACCTACGAAGATGTTCCTTACAAAGTCCAGACAGCTCCGTTAAGGGTAACCGTTAAGCCGCTTCCGGTGGATAATCGCCCGGTAAGTTTCACAGGGGCAGTCGGTAAGTTCAACATGACTGCATCCATCGACAAACAAACACTTAGTACGGATGACGCGCTCACACTGAAGGTAGTGGTGTCCGGCCAGGGAAATGTGAATCTGTTGAATGGCCCGAAAGTGGATATCCCTGCCGGTTTTGAAAAATACGATCCTAAAGTGACTGACAATATCGAGAAGAACAGTAACCCGCTGTCCGGCTCACGTCAGTTTGAATATGCACTGATGCCGCTTGAAGCTGGCGATCAGACAATTCCTGCGGTAGAATTCTCTTACTTCGATGTGGCTTCCAATAGCTACAAATCGATCCGTTCACAACCGTTCACTGTTCATGTCACTCCCGGCAAACAGACCAAACGGGATAAGGAAGATTTCAGCGTAAACAGGAATACCATTACATCCAATTATAACGGGGTACTGAACTGGGTAAAACAAGGCAGGTTCCTGCTGGTAAGCCCTTTATTCTATGTGCTCCTGCTGCTTCCCGTCCTTTTACTGGTAGCGGCCCTGATATACCGTCGCAAAAGGAACTATCAGCAGAATAACGCGGCATTCCTCAAACATCGTTTTGCCAATAAGGTAGCATTGAAACGCCTGGAACTGGCGGCACGTTATCTGAAGGAAGGAAAAGACAAAGCATTCTACGAGGAAACTTCCCGTGCAGTATGGGGATATCTCAGTAATAAACTGCATATTCCGTTTGCCGATCTCAGTAAACAACTCATACAGGATAAACTGGCACAGCAACAGGTAAGCGTTCAATATAGCACCCAACTCTTTGATCTGCTTGATGATTGCGAAATGGCACTGTATACGCCGATGCATAACAATGATAAAATGCAGGGCACCTATCAGCAGGCCGTAGCCGTGATCAGCCACCTTGAAGATGAATTGTTACGTGCTAAAAGTGTCGTGTAAACCCAGCTAATTATAACGGATGAAAAAAACATTAACAGCTATCTGTGCCCTTTTACTGCTGGTATGCAACGTTTTAAGCGCAGCTCCTGATCAGCAGCAACAGTTCGAAAAGGCCAATCAGCTTTACAAACAGAAACAATACAGTGAAGCTGCCGGTATTTATCAGCAATTGATCGACCAGGGTTATAGTCAGCCGCAATTGCTCGTTAATGCGGGAAATGCCTGGTATAGGGCTAATAAAACCGGCCTCGCGATCTATAATTATGAGAAGGCCCTCGGGGAGGACCCTTTTAATAAATCAGCTACGCACAATCTCGCCGTTGCAAATCAAAGGGTAGAGGGCTATGTAAACGATCTGCCGCTGCTTTTCTTTCAACAGTGGTGGTTACAGTTAACACATTTCCATAGCCCTAACGGATGGGCTACGGGCGCTATTATTTTCTTCTGGCTGCTGATAGCTGGCTTCATTGCCATGCTCATCGTGCCTTCATTCAAACCGGTATTATTGCGGTGGGGCACAGCCGTGGCTTCATTGCTTTTCATTCTCTACCTGACCATGGGCATCAGCACTTACGTGCTTGCCAATACGCACAGCGAAGGCATTATCATGGGCAGTGTAGTAAAGGTAAAATCAGCTCCTGACCAGGAGAGTAAAGATATGTTCGAGCTGCATGAAGGTGTAAAAGTGCAGGTGACTGACGCTACACAGGAATACTGTAAAATATCGCTGCCGGATGGCAAGACCGGCTGGCTGGCTTGTGGAGAGATCAGGAGGTTGTAGACAAGCTGCAAACTACAGGCTACGGGCAATTCCTGAAGCCTGTAGTTTGCGGCTTAAAGCTTTTCTATCCGTTCCATAAACTCCTGCTTACGCTGACGGGATACAGGTATACAACTTCCGTCGCTCATAATAATATCCCCACCATCCCCTTTTATATATCTGTCCATATAGTTTAGGTTGACCAGGTAACTGTGATGTACCCTGAAGAACCCTTTATTCTTAAGCAAGCCTTCCACCTCTTTCAGAGAACGGCATACTGATGGTTTCACAGTTGTATTTACCAGATGAATAATCGTACTTTCCCCATCTGCCACACAATACAGGATATCCTTGACCAATAGCATTCTCAGTCCTTCCGGACTAGGCAACGCCAGTCTTTCTCCCGGATACAGGTGCTGGTGCAGGAATTCCATAAGGGAATCGGTCTTTTCGCCCGATTGTTCTTTTTGCCGTTTTCGCTGCATGGCCTTTTCAACGGCTTCCACCAGGTCTTCGCGAATGATCGGCTTCAACAGGTAATCCAGCGCATTATGGCGAATGGCGTCCAGCGCATAATGGTCGTAAGAAGTAGTTACAATAATGGAAAACGAAGCGTCCTTGCAGGCACGCAGCACTTCAAATCCATTCAATCCCGGCATTTCCACATCCAGGAAAAGAAGATCAGGTTGATATTTCTCTATTGCCTCCAATGCAGAGATCCCATCAGCGCAAATAGCCACTATGTTAACTGCAGGGCAATGTTTCTCAAGCAGAAGTTTCAAAACACTTCGGCTGAGTTTTTCATCATCCACGATAATGGTGCGCATGTTCTTTTAGTTCTTGTCCCCAAAGACTCTCCCTCGGTCAGCATAAGAAAGCATAGGTGAGAGTCAATATAATATACAATATTTAATGTAAAGATGTGAAAGTTTATTTTAGGCAGATGCGGTTTTTATGTCTTACATTACCACTTCTCTGGTAGCTATCTGCTGCATATTGATAATAACAAGATGACCTCTAGGTTGTTGCATTTCATTATAAAGTTCCTGTTCGGAGATACCCGCACGCATATTATATCGTTCATTTATGGCCTGTAGCCTGGCTGCGGCTATGGTAATACCTTGTGAGAGGAGAGAGTCTTCTGCAGACAGTATCTGGCGGATGCCATTATCTTCGATCCTGACAGAGACCATTTCATTTTCACGGCTGATCCGGATGCGCAGACAGCCGCCGGTCTTTGCCGGCCGTAATAGTATTCGGCGCCAGATAGCCTCCTGGATGTAGGGCTGAACGATCAGTGGAGGTATAAATGTCACCTGTTGAAATACATCGGGCGCAATGTCCAGTTCATAATCAAACTGCGGTCCGAAACGAAGTTGTTCCAGTTGCAGATATAATTCCAGCGCTTCAATGTCTTCTTCCAGGTTAACCCACTCCTTATTGCAATTGCGGATAATAAGACGCATCAGGCGTGCGAAGCGCGTCAGGTAGAGGGAGGCAAGATCCGTACTGGTAGTGAGAATGTAGTGGTGTATAGCGTTCAGGCTATTAAAGATAAAATGAGGGTCCATCTGCGCCTGAAATGCATGCATTTCCAGGTGTACCAGTTGCTGAAGCCTGCTTATCTCTTTTGTTGAAGCCTGTCTAATATGCTTCTCACGTATATAAAACACGCAGCAGATCGTGGTCAAACTCAACAGAAAAAACACCCAGTACGGCCAACCTACTGCGATGAGTATGTTAGAGCAAAAAACCAAAATTTTAAAGGTTTACGAAAGGATACAAATTATAAGTACCTCACAAAGTCGTACAATCCTGATAACACGATATTTACTATCGTAATCAAGGCTGGTGCTAAATATCCGTCAAATCTGGTTGCCGGGAAAGAGGCAATTACTACAAGGCAGCATTTGCAGAACAACCGGGGGAAAACAAAGGGTAAACGGTATCAATGGCTATTCGGTAAACTTATATCCTACACCCCTTACAGAGTGGAAGTACCGGGAATTCCGGCTGTCTTCTTCAAAATATTTACGGAAGTTCAGAATGAAATTGTCAATAGTACGTGTTGTCGGGTATACATTGTAACCCCAAACCACCTGCAGGATCTTTTCACGGGTCACTACTTCTCCCTTATTTTCAATGAGCAGTTTCAAGAGCATCGTTTCCTTCTTGCTCAGCTCATAGTGTTTTCCGTCTTTACCAATACACTCCTGCGCGGCAAAGTCGATCTCATTATTACCGAAATGATATACGGTAGATACACTGTCCTTATCCTGTATGCGTTTATTTTTGACGATCAGTTTTTCTACCCGTAGCAGCAGTTCCTCCAGGTTGAAAGGCTTCGTCATATAATCGTCCCCGCCTTTCTTCAGGCCCAGCACGCGGTCGGCGCTGCTGTTCTTTGCACTGAGGAACAGGATAGGCACTTCATTATTCTGGATACGGATGTTTTCACAGACAGCAATACCGTCCATTTCCGGCAACATAATATCCAGGATGATCAGGTCAAAATATTCGTTCTTTACCGCCTTTAAAGCTGCGGTGCCATTATCTACAGCCGTTACTTCATATCCCTCCAGCTCCAGGTTCAGTTTTAAGGCTTCCTGAAGGTTTTCTTCGTCCTCTACCAGTAGTATGGATGCTTTAGTAGCTTCCTTCATAATTAATAATTGCTATCACTAATTTACACACTTTGAATGGAATATACGGGCCAGGTTATCTCAAAACTGGCGCCCGCAGGAACGTTATCTTTCACGACAATCGTGCCTCCATGCTGCTGTACGATCTTTCTGCTGAGGAACAGCCCAAGTCCCGACCCTTTTGCTTTACGCGTATTTTCATTGCCTATACGATAAAACTTCAGGAAGATCCTTTCCCGTTCATCTGCCGGGATACCAGGCCCCTCGTCGGTCACCTTCAGTTTTAGTGTGCTGCCATTACATTCGGCCAGTGATACGTTGATCACCGTATGCTTCGGTGCATATTTAACAGCATTTTCAACCAGGTTACTTAGTAAGATCTGCAACATGAACTTATCTCCGTTGACCCACACATCAGGCAAAATATGTGCCTGTATCGTATGTGTCGTAATGCGTGACTGCATTTCCCTGATGCCTGTTTCCAGGAGGGAAGAGAAGTCTATGTCTTCCCGGAACAGCTGGTAACGTTGCCCTTCCATCTGGGAAGCCAGCAGAATGTTGTTGCAAAGCTGGTCCAGCCGGTTTGTTTCCCTGATGGTATTGTCCAGCAGCTTTAACCGCTTTTCCTCATCCAGCCTGTGTTTGCGAAGCGTTTCCAGGTTAAGTTTTGCAGCCGCGATAGGCGATTTTAATTCATGCGTGACCGCCATCATAAAGTTTTGTTGCTGCTGGGATAAGCGCATTTGCTTCCAGATAGAGCGGTAAACAAAGAAACCGCCCAACAATATAATAGCCAGAAATATAAGTCCTTCACCGAAAAACATGACAGAACGTCTCTCTTCGGTGGCTTCTATACGTTGTAATTCCTGGTGAAATTCAATGGGATGTGCTATACTGTCAGTCCGGAGTACCAGGTTCTGGACCTCAAAACGGGTGATCTGCTCGCTCTGGTTGAACAGCAACACGCCCCACCACACCAATGCAAGGATGGTATATGCCAGTACAAAAAGGTATACGAAGTGGATTCCACCCCGTCCTTCCATTTTACGGAATAACTTTTTCATTGTTTCGTAACCCGGCTTTCTCAATCCGCAGGCCTACATTCATTATATCCGGCAACGGATTTTGCCGCATGTTTTGTTCAAAAGTAAATTTGTATGTGCCCGGCTTATTCAGGATGGCCTTTTGCTGGATGGGGATCTTGTGCTCATATATATCATCAAGACCGCT
The DNA here is from genome assembly GCF_003182155.1 of Chitinophaga sp. S165. GTDB lineage: Bacteria > Bacteroidota > Bacteroidia > Chitinophagales > Chitinophagaceae > Chitinophaga. The sequence continues at coordinate 786,255 of NZ_QGTG01000002.1, read as the reverse complement.
ACCAAGCCATCTGCCGGTATTATCTGCCAACGGTAACTCTACCCGCTGTGCCACCGGTTTTTCGCCCGGAAACTGCGTATGTACCTGTAACCATATATTACTGAAAGGGTAGGAGTCTTTATGCCTTACGTTTACATATATATTGTAAAGGTACGCCGTATCCTGAGGCTGCACGGTAACCTCAAAGACAGGTTTGTAAGCATAGGACCATTCATGCCCCGGAATATCCAGGTTTCTTTCATAGGTGTCCATCTTCAGTGGCTGACAGGCTGCTGTAAACAACAAGCCTGCGACCATGATAATCCGGCAGAGTCTATTCATACTTTATCGAAATACGTTTTATATCTGAGGAACGATGTCCGGGATTCTTTACAGTACGTTCAATACCTGTTCTTTCGCCTTTTCCAGTTCATCTTTCATGAGTACTACCCATTGCTGGATACTCGCATCATTGGCTTTGGAACCGGTGGTATTGATCTCACGTCCTACTTCCTGCAGTACGAAGCCGAGTTTCTTTCCTTTGGCAGGATCAGCTTCCGCCAGGATCTCCTTGAAATAACGGCAGTGGTTTTCCAGCCTTACCAGTTCTTCAGAGATATCAAGCTTTTCCAGATAGAAGATCAGTTCCTGCTCCAGGCGGTTCTCATCCACGTTTTCTTTCCCCACATGTTCCGCCAGTAAGCCTTCCAGTCGCTGACGAACCCTGTCTTTTCTCAACGGGTCCAGTTCACGCACTTTTATGCAATAGGATTCGATATTCTCAATACGTAACAGCAGATCAGCCGACAGCATCTGGCCCTCGTCCAGGCGATGCGCGTCCAGGTCAGCCACGGCCAGCTGGATCACTTTTTCCACCTCGTGCCATTCTTCTTCGGTCATCTGCTCTGTAGCAGGGGTCACCACTTCCGGCAACTTCATCAGCACATTCAGCATATCTTCCTGCGGAAGGTTCAGCTCTGTAGCCAGCGTTGTGATAGAGCTATGATAATACTTCGCCAGATCCGTATTAATGACCACCGGACGGGTAGCTCCGTTCTGCCTTATATTTACTGTTGCATCCAGTGTACCACGCAGGAGGGTCTGCTGCAGCTGGTTACGGATGTCAAACTCATAAGGCTTTAACAACGGGGAAATCTTCAGGTTTACCTCAAATTGCTTACCATTGAGCGATTTTACTTCAACTACTATTGTAGTCTCGCCTCTGGTATTTTCCGCCCTTCCAAAGCCGGTCATTGATTTCAGCATAATAGAGATTTGTAGGCAACAAACCTACCTAAATTAGCCCAAAGCACAAAGAATAGGTGCAAGCAAACAACAGCAGGGTATCATATAAGCTGCCAGGAATCACGTCCGGGCGCCTCCGCAGCCCTTACCTGAACAGCATATCGTAGACCTCTTTTTGCCCCATTTCCCGCATCTGTCCTGGTTCCAGCCCTTCTACTGTAATACGGCCTATCCGGTAACGTATAAGTCTCAACGTAGGAAAACCCACTGCTGCTGTCATCTTCCTTACCTGCCTGTTTTTACCCTCATTTAGCACTAACCTTATCCAGGGAGCAGGGATCAGCTTACGGAAACGGATAGGCGGATTACGTTCCGGCACCACCGGTTCCGTTTCAAACAACGCTGCATGACAGCGCCTGGTCTGATATTCTTTGCCGTCCACTGCAATCTTAACGCCTTGTTTAAGTTGCTGTACCGCTTCGGTCGTAACGGCCCCATCTACCTGGACCCAATATTCCCGTTCATGGGCAAATTTGGGATCCAGCAGCCGGTGATTCAATGATTTATCGTTGGTCAGGATGAGCAATCCCTCGCTGTCATAATCAAGTCTTCCTACCGGATAAACGTCGGTCGGTACGTCAAAGAAGTCCGCCAGGCTGGCCTTTCCTTCCTCCCGCCCGAAACGGGTCAACACCTGGAAAGGCTTATATATAATATAATATTTAAGTGACATACCCGAAGTAGTAAGGAGCGTGCGTTTATTTTGGCTGTAAATTAGTAATTTTGCGGTCTGAAACTATGTGTACGCCTTTCCATAATGCCTCGTGTATGAATTGCCAGGACCGATTTGGATCAATTTTGTTCAAAGCGGAGAAGTGCAATCTGGAAGAGATTGAGTCTGCCAAGGTATGTACTACATACAAAAAAGGCCAGATCGTCTTCCAGGAAGGTGCTTATCCCTTTGGCATTTACTGCGTAAATACCGGTAAGATCAAATTGTCACACTGTGGCGATGATGGCCGCGAACAGATCGTTCGTCTGGCTAAACCCGGCGACATTATAGGTTATAAAGCGCTCCTCAGTGCAGAACGCTACACCGCTTCTGCCATTGCACTGGACGACTCTTCCGTCTGCTTTATTCCCAAAGATCTCTTCATGAGCGTTCTGCAAAAAGATGCCAGCCTTTCCCTGGAAATGATGCGCATCCTTGCCAGTGAGCTGAGAAAGGCAGAAATGAAGATCACCCACCTGGCCCAGAAACCCGTACGTGAACGCCTGGCGGAAACACTGCTCTTCATCAAAGAAACCTATGGCGTGGAACAGGACGGTTTCACCCTCAACGTCCGCCTCTCCCGTGAGGAAATAGCCAATCTGGTCGGTACCGCCACCGAATCGGCCATCCGCCTCCTCTCCGAATTCAAAAAAGATGGGCTGATCGAGCTCCAGGGTAAGAAGATCCGCCTGCTGAATACGGAAGAACTGACCCGCACCGCCAATCTCCAGGACTAATCCTGTTTTAGGTCCGCCTTTACTTCATATCAAGTCCGCCTCTTGTTCGACGCTTCTTCGACGCCTGTTCGAATGTAGTAGGGTACATTCTCTCTTTAGGTCCACCCCTTGGTCTCTGCTTGGTCTCTTGATCATCTCCTGATCCTCCCGGCGTGAATAAGCCATCGTCTTCGTATGCCTGAAAAATACCACTGGGCGCAGCCCCGCCAATCGCGATTACAGGCACAATATTACCCCTTTTTGTTACGTCATTTCGGGCAATGTATACAGGACGCAATATCGTGTATGCAAGACGCAAAATCGTGTATGCAGGACGCAATAATGCGGGGGTCAGGGAGTCTTCAAAAGTCACAGATATGCATTATAAAATCCTCTCATGCTATCTGTTGGTGGTATTCCTTCACGAGATCGCCCATTAGAACCGGATTTTAGAAGGGTCGTACAAGGCTTAACTTACGTTCATCCTACGTTCAAAGACGTAGGATGAACGTAAGTTAAGCCTTGTACGACCCTTCTAAAGTAAGCGCCAAATGAGGGACAAATACAGACCGTTCCAGGTAGGCTTACAATAGGACCTTCAACTGACTAAGATCAGCTCTTCTTTTGACCCCCATCATTGTCACCCGTCGCCCCCGCCGGTAGTTTTGCAAAAATCCTCTGTTATGGCTACAATCTCCGTCGCTCCCGGTACCCAATTACGCTGTACTCACTGCGGCGAAGACTGTCCGGACCATAAGATCTTCCTGGGAAACAAGCACTTTTGCTGTGAAGGATGTAAACTGGTATATGAGCTGCTGAATGAGAATGATCTCTGCGATTATTACACTCTCAATAACCATCCGGGGCAGGCCCAGCGGATACCCGTGAGGAAAGACAAGTTCTCCTTCCTGGACGACCAGAAGATCCACCGGCAATTAATTCATTTCCAGGATGATACACAAACCCATGTCACCTTCTATATCCCGCATATCCATTGCAGTTCCTGCCTCTGGCTGCTCGAAAACCTGCACCGGCTGGATAGCGGCGTACAACGGGTAACAGTCAGTTTCGCCAAAAAAGAAGCGCTGATCATATTCCGGCAACAGGAAACCTCTCTCAGGCATATTGCAGAAATCCTGACCAGTATCGGATATGAACCCTATATCAGTCTGAAGGACCTGGGCCAAAAGAAACCACGGATACAAAGAGACCTGATCTACCGGCTTGGAATAGCTGGTTTTTGTTTCGCCAATATCATGCTGCTCAGTTTTCCGGAGTATTTTTCCCAATACGGATATGCTGATGTAAAAATGAACCACGTGTTCCGCTGGTTGAACCTCTCCTTGTCGCTACCAGTATTCTTTTACAGCGCGCAGGTATTCTTCCGCTCTGCCTGGGGCGGCCTCAAAAGTGGTTTTCTGAACATTGACCTTCCGATCGTGCTGGCTATCATGGTTACGTTTATCCGTAGCCTGACGGACGTATTCACCGGCAGCGGCGCAGGGTATTTTGATTCCATGACGGGTATCGTTTTCTTCATGCTCATAGGCCGGGTACTGCAGGATAAAACCTACCAGGGACTTTCGTTCGACCGCGATTATACCGCCTATTTCCCTATTGCCGTTTCCGTACTGAAGAACGGCCAGGAAGTACCCACAGCATTGCCCGATATCAGGATCAACGATACTTTACTGATCCATCACCAGGAACTGATCCCTGCTGATGGCATCCTTGTAAAAGGAAATGCCATTATCGATTATAGCTTCGTAACAGGAGAAGCAGTGCCAGTGCACAAGACAGCCGGAGAGATCGTATATGCAGGCGGGAAGCAACTGGAGGGAAATATTGAGATCCTTAGTATCAAAGAGGTAGCGCAAAGTTACCTGACCAGCCTTTGGAACAGGGAAGAGCTCCGCACACCGCAAGAAGAACAGCCGTCTTTTATCCACCTGCTGAGCCGCTACTTTACCTGGGTAGTACTGGCTATTGCTATTATTACCGGTACTTACTGGTGGGCGCACGAGCCGGCGCGTATATGGCCGGCCGTGACAGCAGTGCTGATCATTGCCTGCCCATGCGCATTACTGCTTGCGTCTACTTTTACCAACGGGCATATCCTGCGCATCTTAAGCCGGCACCGGTTGTACCTGCGGAATGCGGCAGCTATAGAAAGGCTGGCTGATATTGATCATATCGTCTTTGATAAAACAGGTACGTTAACCGGCAAAGCTGCCGCCAGCATATCTTATCACGGTATGCCACTTACTATGGAAAAGCTACGTGCCATCGGATCGTTAGCAGCACAGTCTACACATCCGCTAAGTAAAATGATCGTGGCGTTCTGTGGCAAAGATGATCATCTGCCAATAAGGAATTTCAGATCAGTACAGGCGAGTGGTATCAGTGGCTGGGCAGAGTATTATTTTATACAACTGGGGAATGCCGCATTTACAGAAACGACGAAGACGATCAGTACCGACGGCAGTACCGTATATGTTAGTATCGACGGGCGACAAACCGGCTATTTCATCATCCGCCATCACTACAGGGAAGGGGTTGCTACACTGCTGGAACATCTGCAGAAAAAATATGCGCTGTCATTACTATCGGGCGATAACGACGCGGAATCAAACTATCTGCAAAAACTGATGGGACCTTCAGCTACACTACGTTTTACACAACAACCTGCGGATAAATTAGGCTATATCCTATCCTTGCAAAAACAAGGTCACCGTGTACTCATGATCGGTGATGGCCTTAATGATGCAGGTGCATTAAAGCAAAGCGACATAGGTATCTCGCTGACTGAAAACAGTAACAATTTTACACCTGCCAGTGACGGCATCCTTGAAGCGGAACAGCTAACACAGTTGCCGCGTTTTATCAGGACCTGCAAAAACAATAAGCGCATTATCCTGATCACTTTCATCATTTCGCTTTTGTATAATTTCATCGGATTATTCTTTGCCGTACAAGGCATCCTATCTCCGTTAACCGCGGCTATACTCATGCCCGCAAGCTCCATCAGCATTGTGCTACTCACTTATGGTTTGAGTGAATGGATGGACAGACCCTGATATCAATCAGTATTGTGATTGAGCAGCATCATCGTATCCGCATCTGACGCAGGCTAGCTTTGTTCATGGAAATAAACCCAATTACTATGAGTGTGATCATGATACTTCTCGGAGCCAGCCTGTTGGTGGCTATCTTCTTTCTCGCCGCTTTTATATGGTCAGTGAAGAACGGACAATTTGAAGATGATTTCTCTCCCGCACATCGCATACTATTCGAAGTAAAACCACCTGAAACTACCTGTAAATCAGGTCATGCATGCACCAATAAGAACTGCAAATCACGCATCTGCAAGCCATAACATACTATCCTCAATATACTATCAACTCATTTCTTATCAATCGTAATTGAATAAACATGTCTCTCGAAAAGTTTTCGTACGATAACCGTACCGTGAAATGGTTTGCATACGCCTGTATCGGCTGGGGGCTGATCGGTATGTTAGCCGGGCTATGGGCCGCACTGGCGTTGGTGTTGCCCGACCTTAACCTGGGTTACGCACCTACAACATTTGGCCGGCTAAGACCTGTACACACCAACGCAGTTGTCTTTGCATTTGTTGGCAACGGCATCTTCATGGGCGTCTATTATTCATTGCAACGTCTCTGTAAAACACGCATGTTCAGCGATGTACTGAGTAAAATACATTTCTGGGGATGGCAGGCCATCATTGCCGGAGGTGCTGTTACACTCCTGATGGGCTGTACTACCGGCAAGGAATATGCAGAACTGGAATGGCCTTTTGATATCGCCATAACACTGATCTGGATTGCCTTTGGTGCGAACATGCTGGGCACGATCCTTCGTCGCCGTGAAGCACATCTCTATGTGGCTATCTGGTTTTATATCGGTACCTGGGTGGCAATTGCCATGCTGCATATTGTGAACTCTTTCGAGATGCCGGTATCTTTCCTGAAAAGTTATTCCTGGTATGCAGGTGTACAGGATGCGCTGGTACAATGGTGGTACGGACACAATGCAGTGGCCTTCTTCCTGACCACTCCCTACCTCGGCCTGATGTATTACTTCGTGCCAAAGGCGGCCAACAGGCCTGTATATTCTTATCGCTGGTCTATTATTCACTTCTGGGCGCTGATCTTTATTTACATCTGGGCAGGCCCGCACCATTTGCTATACACCGCATTGCCTGAATGGGCACAATCTCTCGGTACCGTATTTTCTATCATGCTGATCGCTCCATCCTGGGGCGGAATGCTGAACGGTTTACTTACGCTCCGTGGCGCGTGGGACCGCGTAAGAGAAGATGCGATCCTTAAATTCTTTGTGGTAGCACTGACCTGTTATGGTATGGCGACTTTCGAAGGACCAATGCTTTCTCTGAAGAATGTCAATGCCATCAGTCACTACACCGACTGGACCATCGCACACGTACACGTTGGCGCGTTAGGCTGGAACGGTTTTCTGACATTTGGTATTCTTTACTGGCTGATACCCCGCATTTTCACTACACAGCTATACTCCCGCAAATGGGCCAATACACACTTCTGGCTGGGCACACTGGGCATTGTTTTCTATGTTATTCCTTTATACTGGGCGGCGTTCACTCAAAGCATGATGTGGAAACAGTTCACACCGGAGGGACAATTAAAGTTCCAGTTCCTGGAAACAGTTAATACCATCGTTCCGATGTATGCACTACGCGGATTAGGCGGATTACTATATGTAAGCGGTGTGGTACTGATGATAGTCAACATAGCTAAAACCGTGCGCCGTGGCTCTTTTGTAGCAAATGAACCGGCTGAAGCAGCGCCACTGCCTAAGGTGATCCTTACACATGGTAAAACACACTGGCATAACTGGATAGAGCGCAGACCTATACAGCTGTTCGTTTTCAGTCTTATCGTAGTAGGTATAGGAGGCATGCTTGAAATGATCCCTACCTTCCTGGTAAGAAGTAATATTCCTACCATCACGAGTGTAAAACCTTATACACCACTCGAACTGCATGGCCGTGATGTGTATATCCGAGAGGGTTGTTATACCTGCCACTCACAGATGATCCGCCCGTTCCGGGATGAGGTGGCCCGATACGGTGAATACTCCAAAGCAGGTGAATTCGTTTATGATCATCCGTTCCAGTGGGGGTCTAAAAGAACAGGGCCAGACCTGGCCAGGCTGGGAGGGAAGTATCCGCACTCATGGCACTACAATCACATGCTGGACCCGACGTCTATGTCGCCCGGTTCTATAATGCCACAGTATCCATGGTTGTTTGATGATAAAATAAATAAAGCAAAAACACCTGCAATGATCAGGGTAATGCGCAGGTTAGGCGTACCATATCCCGAAGGATATGAGGAGCAGGCCAATGCAGATATGGCTAAACAGGCGGTGGAAATATCTGTCGCACTGAAGCACGACAAGCTGGATGTAGCGCCAGACAAGGAGATCGTGGCCCTTATCGCTTATCTGCAACGCCTGGGCGCCGACATCAAAAATCCCGTTGCAGCAGCCGAAAACTAATCTGATCAATCTATAAAAATCTAAGGGGATATGAAATTCATCAATTACCTGCAGTCTATCACAGGTGTAAGCATCTACCCGCTGGCCTCTCTGTGCATCTTCACAGTATTCTTTGTGCTGGCAGCTTTATGGGCATTCAAGGCAGATAAAGGCATGATAGATCACATCAGGAACATCCCGCTGGATGACTGCTGATCATCACATGCTCAATTTATCATTCGCTAATCGCAACATCATGAACAAAAGATCATTCACTATAACAGGATTTGTCCTTTTCTTCCTATGCCTCCCGGATAGTTTACCGGCAGCAGCGCAATACAAGCCTGCTGCCCCTTCAGAACTGGGGCATCCGGTAGCTATCGTACTAATGGCAGTTATCACCGGTCTGCTGATCGCCATTGCCATACTGGGCAGCGCTGTGCTCAGTTCCATGGACATCTACAGGGAAAGGGTTAAAAACGGTCAGCGCAAAACGATTGTTCCTATAGTGCTGCTCGTAGCAGGACTACTTTCTTCCAACAGCCTGCTGGCGCAAGATGAAACACCTGTGCAACAAACAGTTGTACACAATATCGTCAGTGGATTATCTGATACTTCTTTATACCTGATGCTCTCTGTCGTTTCACTGGAGATCCTGATCATTTTTTCCTTGTTGTATACACTGCGTGTATTGCTGGGCATTGAACGTAAAAAGAAAATGGCCGTTCCCGGCAAACGGGTTGTACACTGGTTTGAACGACTGAATAAAACAAAGACCCTGGATGCAGCTTCTGAAGTAGAAGAAGATATGGGACACGAATACGATGGGATCCGCGAACTTAACAATCCTACGCCACCCTGGTGGAGATGGAGTTTCTACTGCAGTATTGTGTTTGCCTTTGTGTACATCTGGCGTTTTCAGATAGCCCACTCTGCCCCTTCACAATTGGAAGAACTGGCCATCGCAGAGGCGGATGCCAAAGAAGCAAAAGAAGAATATCTGAAAAATGCAGCAAACAACATCGATGAAAATAATGTAACCCTGCTGACTGCTGCGGATGATATTGCCGGTGGACAAAAACTCTTCTCTACCAGCTGTGCTCCATGTCACGGAGCACAGGGGCAGGGAGTAGTAGGGCCTAATCTGACGGACGACTACTGGTTGCACGGCGGACAGGTTAAAGCGGTCTTCACTACTATCAAATACGGCGTACCGGAGAAGGGAATGAAATCGTGGAAAGACGATTTCTCGCCTAAACAACTGGCTATGCTGACCAGCTATATTAAGAGCATCCATGGTTCCAATCCGCCTGATCCGAAAGAACCACAAGGTGCATTAGAAAAAGAATAGACCAGATCTAAAAAGTATTCGTGATGGAAGAAACATTCAGAGACAGCCTGGCAACTGTTGACAGACAGGGAAAACGTAGCTGGATCTATAGTCAGAAACCGAAAGGTAAACTTTATAACGCGAGGAGCATTCTAAGCTTCCTTTATTTCCTTGCGTTTTTTGCCGGCCCATTCATTCAATTGAATGGCCGGCCTTTGTTTTTGTTCAATGTTGTAGAAGGACGTTTCATCCTGTTCGGCGCTATCTTCTGGCCACAGGACTTCTTCATTTTCGGCCTGGCGATGCTGGCGTTCATTGTTTTCATTGTAATATTTACGATGGCCTTCGGCAGATTGTTCTGTGGCTGGGCATGCCCTCAGACCATCTTCATGGAAATGCTGTTCCGCAGAGTAGAATACTGGATAGAAGGAGATGCGGCAGCGCAGAAAGTATTGAACAGTGACTCATGGAATACTGAAAAGATCCTGAAGAAGACAGGCAAACATGTGCTCTTCTATGTGCTGTCTTTCCTGATTGCTAATACCTTCCTTGCCTACGTTATCGGATTAGACAGCTTACTGGAAATAATAACCGGTCCTGTTGCAGCACATACAGGAGGCCTCGCATCCATGGTAATTTTTGCAGGCGTGTTTTACGGTGTGTTTGCATTCTTCAGAGAACAGGTATGTACAGTTGTATGTCCTTACGGCCGCCTTCAGGGTGTATTACTGGACAGAGATTCCGTAGTAGTAGCATACGACTATACAAGAGGAGAACCCCGCGGGCATTTCAAAAAGCAGGCAGACAATAACCTGGGAGATTGCATTGATTGCCATCAATGCGTGAAGGTTTGTCCGACAGGTATAGACATCCGCAATGGTACACAGCTGGAATGTGTAAACTGTACTGCCTGTATAGACGCCTGCAATTTCATGATGGAAAAAACAGGACGCCCGCTTCATCTCATCCGCTATGCATCAGAAAATGGTATAGCGAATAAACAACCTTTACGTTTCACCACGCGGTTCAGATCGTACAGTGCAATCCTTGTGATACTACTTACAGCTATTACCTGGATGCTGATAAGCAGAGAGCCTGTAAGCGGCACCATCATCCGCACTGCGGGCATGTTGTACCACGAAAGGGGTGCTGACAGTATTTCCAATCTTTACCAGATCAAACTGGTTAACAAAACGGCCAGTGACATCCGGCTCAATATGCGTTTGGAAGATACACCGGGCAGAGTAGAATTACTGGGACATCAGCAGATAGACGTAAAAGGCGAGCAGCAGGGAGAAGGCATCTTCTTCGTCGTATTGCCCCGCACCGCTATTAAAAAACGTAAAACCGCTTTGCATATCACACTGTACGCGGGCGATAAAAAGACCGGCACGATCGGTACCACCTTTCTCGGTCCTGCTCAGTAGCTGCACATACATCATTAAATATTTCAAATCATGAACTGGGGTCATAAAATTATTATCGTATTTGTTCTTTTCGCAGCGGGTATCCTTACGCTGGTAACCAAAAGTATGCGCACACGCATAGACATGGTTACGTCCGATTATTATGCGGAAGAGCTGAAATATCAACAGGTGATCGACGGGAGAAGGGAAGCACTATCCTTATCAACACCTGTCAGCATCAACCAGTCAGACAATGCCGTAGGCATTCTTTTCCCGGCCGAAATGCAGGGTATCCCATTAAAAGGCAATGTGTTGTTCTACCGTGCCGCTGACTCACGACAGGACATTTCCCTGCCGCTTCAACCAGATGAAAGCGGATTGATACTGGTGAACAAGAAAAGATTCCGGAAGGGAAGTTACCGGGTAAAGTTGCAGTGGGAAGCCAAAGGCAAGTCGTACTACCAGGAAAGCTTTGTAACGGTTAACTGAACAGGCTATGTTACTTACATTCCTCTACGCACTCTCGCTGGGTTTTATTGGCAGCTTTCACTGTATCGGCATGTGTGGGCCTATTGCACTTACATTACCTGTGCAACACCTGGAAGGTGTACGCAAGCAGGCAGGCATCCTGCTATATAATGCAGGAAGGGTTACAGCCTATGCAAGTTTAGGAGTCATCTCCGGATGGCTGGGCAGGCAATTTTACCTGGGTGGGTTGCAGCAATGGCTGTCAATTATACTTGGAAGCGGTATGTTACTGCTTATTGTATTACAATACGGATTCCAACGTGCCCGCATCTCTCTCAACATCCGTTTTTATACACGCCCTATTAAGGTAATGCTGGGTCACCTGTTACGCAGGCAGCAACAACATACCTTGTATGCTATCGGCTTCCTTAATGGCTTATTGCCCTGCGGGCTTGTATGGTTTGCCATAACAGGAGCCGTAGCTACCGGCAGTTCCTTTCAGGGAGCGCTCTTTATGGCGGCATTTGGAACGGGCACGCTGCCAGCCATGATCGCGCTTACCTGGTGCAACGATCTTATCAGTTTAAGCCTGCGTAACCGATTACGTCGCTGTATACCTTTTGTTGTAACGATCATGGCTGTTCTGCTGATCATACGCGGGTTGAATCTCAATATCCCTTATGTCAGCCCTGTACTGACAGTACCCGGAGAAAAAATTATTGAACACTGTGTTAAACCATCCTGATATGCAACTCATCAGAAAATACAATACCGCGGCCCCCCGTTACACAAGTTATCCTACCGTTCCTTACTGGGACGAGGCGACTTTTGACATCGATATTTGGAAGCAGACTATACTGAGATCTTTCCGCGCTACAAACCATACTGAAGGCATTAGCCTTTATATCCATCTGCCATATTGTGAACAGCTATGTACCTATTGTGGGTGCAACAAACACATCACTGTTAATCATGGCGTGGAGGCGCCTTATATACAATCTATCCTCAACGAGTGGGCATTGTACCTGCAGCTGTTTGAAGAACGTCCCCGCATTCGTGAGATCCATCTGGGAGGAGGTACGCCTACCTTTTTCAGTCCGGAGAATCTTCATGCCTTGCTTTCCCGCATCTATCTGCATGCCGACCTGTTGCCTGATGCAACGCTCAGCTTTGAAGGACATCCTAACAATACCACTACGGCACATATGCAAACGCTTTATAACCTGGGTTTCCGTCGTATGAGCCTCGGCATTCAGGACTTCGATCCGAAGGTGCAGGACATCATTAACCGGATACAACCCTATGAAACAGTTGCCAGCGTAACAGCGGCTGCAAGGGCGATAGGTTATACCTCCGTCAACTATGACCTTGTGTACGGCCTGCCGCTGCAAACAATGACGAGTGTGGAAGATACGATCAGGAAGGTAATGCAGTTACGGCCGGACAGGATCTCCTTTTACAGCTATGCGCATGTACCCTGGGTGAAGGGTGTTGGACAACGGCGTTATTCAGAAACTGATCTTCCGAAAGATGAAGAGAAGAGAGCTCTCTATGAACTGGGTAAAACACTGTTCGCAGAAAGCGGATACACAGAGATCGGTATGGACCACTTTGCATTGCGGCACGACAGCTTGTACCATGCCTGCGATGAGGGCTCATTACACCGGAACTTTATGGGATACACAGATCATCATACCACATTGATGATCGGGCTGGGCGCTTCTTCTATAGGCGACAGCTGGTATGCATATACACAGAATGAAAAACGGATCGCCGTATGGCAACAACTTGTAAACAGCGGACAGTTCCCTGTAGTGCGTGGTCATATTCTGGATGAGGAAGATCTTCTGTTACGTCGTCATATTCATGCGCTGATGTGTAGCTTTAAGACTTCCTGGAGCAAGGCAGATAGAGAGGGACCGGTTATACAGGAAGGGCTTGAAAGGCTCCAGGAGCTTGAGAATGATGGATTGGTGCTTATTACAGAAGAGGGAGTATCAGTGACTGAGAAAGGCAGACCTTTTATCCGTAATATCTGTATGGCTTTTGATGCCCGCTTATGGAGAAAGCTACCACAATCTCAACTGTTCAGTGCTGCTATCTGATGATTTTCCAACTTATTCACTTCATTCTTATCACTTTATAGCCTGCTTAATTTCAATTGCCGAAAGGCTGCATGCATTTTCCAAAAAATGGAATTTATAAACATCTGGTGAGGAGGTGGAAGAAAAAGGGTATCCGTTCTTATCTGAAGAGATAAAAAGAATGATGATGAATCAGCTGAAACACTTGCAGGGAAGGGGTTTTGAAGGGCATTAAAAAAGTCTGACCGTGTTTACAATCAGACTTTCTTGTTATGTGAATGGGTTAGTAAGTACAGGGAACAAAAATTCCCTACACAATATTAAAAAGAATTTCATCACAAAAGAAAAAAAATGCAAACTTTTTTATTCACACCACTAAAAAAAGTGTGGATAACAACAGTTACAAAGAAGCGTTAAAACTTTATTTCTCTCGCTCATGAAACATAACCGTTGAATAATCGTATTGTATTCTCTACTACCTTTGCCTCACTAAACAACAGAAAACATGAAGTTTAATGAACCGATCGCAGTAACGGAAATAGCGGCATTCATAGGCGCAGAGCTGGAAGGCGACGATACGCTGATGGCCACGGGTATCAATGAGATCCATAAGGTTGAACCGGGCGATATCTCATTTGTGGATTTCGCAAAGTACTATGATGCCTGCCTGAGATCAGCAGCTACGATTATCATCATCAATAAAAAAGTGGCTTGTCCTCCGGGTAAAGTGTTACTGGTTTTAGACGATCCGTTCAGTGCTTATGTAAAACTGGTGAAACGCTTCAGACCATTTGAACCATCCACCAGTCCCATCAGCGATTCTGCTGTAATAGGCGAGGGTACTATCATTCAGCCAAACGTATTCATTGGTAATCATGTTACTATTGGTACAAATTGTATCATTCATCCCAACGTAACTATTTACGACAATTCCATTATCGGGAATAACGTGATCATCCATGCAGGCACTGTTATCGGCGCAGACGCCTTTTACTTTAAGAAACGGGCCGACAGGGAAGTGATGTACGATAAAATGGAAAGCTGCGGAAGAGTGATCATTGAAGACGATGTTGAAATAGGCGCTGGCTGTACTATCGATAAAGGCGTAAGTGGCGATACCATCATCGGCCGTGGTACAAAGTTCGATAACATGATCCACATAGGGCATGGTACCGTAATTGGCCGCAACTGTTTGTTTGCAGGTCAGGTAGGTGTAGGCGGAAAAGCTCATATAGAAGATAACGTAATCCTTTGGGGACAGGTAGGTGTTTCCAAAGACCTTACTATCGGTAAAGGCGCTATTGTACTGGCACAAAGCGGCGTACCCTCTTCCCTGGAAGGAGGCAAGGTATACTTTGGTTCTCCTGTAGAAGATGCGAAAGTGAAGATGAAGGAGATCAACTGGATCAAACGTATCCCTGAGATGTGGCAAAAGCTGTATGGCAACTGATATTCTATTCCAAAGGCTTCATGTTTTGCATGGAGCCTTTTTGTTTAATCCGTTATCTATGTTCCGCAAACTTCTTCCCCTTATATTCCTGATCATTTACACCAACTTTGTTTCTGCCCAGAACGGGTTATATGTGCCCGCACAGGAATGGCCTGTTAAGATCAGCGATGGTTGGTTCACTGCAAAGACGATCTCCTTTGGACCATTCAGCACCTCGTCCAGGAAGAACGGGATTGCCGATGCAGCTGCCGTATCCTTCATCAAAGACCCTTCGAATCCCTTCAATATCCGGGTCAGCGGCAAGGACGAGAACGTACTGATACAAGTTATACAGGCAGCCCATATTGCCTTCTCCGGCCATTCCCTGCCCTCATTTCTGGACAATATGCCGGCTACTGCACTCTTCTCTTACATACTGATCAACGGAACGAAAAATGAGCCTTTAAAACGATGGGAGATGATCCTGAAAGATGTGACCTACCTGGAACTCAATGAGAATAAACCGGCAGGGGTCCTCCGCTCGGAAGACGATGAGGTACGTATTACAGCACATAACCGGTTCGGGGCTAAAAACTCTTATGAGAATCTCTGTTACGAATTTCACATCCGCAGGCAGGTAGTTGCGGCTGTCGTTACCGGGGCGCAGCCCCGTGTATGGGTGAGCGCGGAGATGGAAGGAAAGTCACTCCAGCCAGTTTTGGCTGCCGCTATAGGCGCGCTCCTGGTAAGATGATACTTATGACTGCCGGCGCTTCTCTTCCAGGAACTCCCGGCACATATCGGCAATAGCTGTTTGTAAAGGTCTGAAGGAAAATCCCGGCAATACTTCCAGGATCTTTTTATTGCTATAGTAGACTTTCGTTTGTGCCGTGCGGGCGGTTTCTTTGGTCAGCAATGCTTTTTTTCCGGATAGCTTGCTTTTTACGGCCTCTATTCTCCACACTATTTCCGCCATCCAGGGCTTCACTGCAATATGAGGCGGCTTCTTTCCCAACTGTTTCGCCATTTCATTAAACAGGTCGTGGTACTTCCAGTTATCAGTGGTCAGCACAAAACGTTCTCCTGTTATATCACTCTCCATCAATCTGAACATGGCTTCTGCCACATCCCGTACGTCGGTGAAACCATTGACGCCTTCTGTATAATACGGGAACTCTTTCCAGGCATTTTTTATCAGCATACCGGAACTGTCTTCCCAATATCCTGCGCCTATTATGATGCTGGGGTTGACAATAGCTACATCCAGCCCTTCTGCTTTTCCACGCCACACTTCCATTTCAGCAAGGTATTTACTTACTCCGTACTTGGAATTGCCCTTGCCTTCTCTCCATTCAGCCGATTCGTCAAGGATGCCGTCTGTCTTCGCCCTGCCTAATGCAGCGGTGGAACTTACATGCACCAGCTTTTTGACACCGGCATCTATGCACATGTTGACAACGTTAGCCGTTCCTTCCACATTCACTTTCATCAGCTGCTGATGATCTCCCGGACGGAAAGATACCACACCTGCACAGTGATAGACCTTCTCTACTCCCTGCATGGCATCTTCCAGGGCGCAAACGTCCAGTACATCACCCTGTACCCATTCTATTTTCTGCTTAATATCTGCTACCTGTTGAGGAATTTCCTTGCGGTACAATGCACGTACCGGCTGCCCGGCATTCACCAGTTTCCGTAATAAATGACTGCCTAAAAATCCTGTTCCACCCGTAACTAAAATCATGAAATAAATCCCGTTTGCATCAAAGATAATTATAAAATCCCTTCCCGCTTTTCTTACCAAGCGCACCCTCTTCCACCTTCGCTATCTGCAATGGGCTGGGCGCAAAACGGGGAGCGCCATTGTATGCTTCATAGAGGGAACGTGTCACTGCCAGGTTCACATCATTACCTATCAGGTCCATCAGGGCAAAAGGTCCCATACGGAAGCCTGCACTTTCCAGCAGCCTGTCTATACTTTTGTACGTTGCAACCCCTTCTGACGCTACCTGCATCGCTTCCAGGTAGTAGTGCCGTGCTACTCTGTTCACGATAAATCCGGGCGTATCCTGCACCATTACGGGCGTTTTTCCCAGCCGTTGAGACAGGGTATATAACAACGCTGCAACTTCCGGCGCTGTCTCTTTTCCTTTAACGATCTCCACCAGTTTCATAACCGGCGCCGGATTAAAAAAGTGCATCCCTGCTACTCTTTCCGGATGATCTACTCCGGCCGCTATACCGCTCACCGGCAGGGAAGAGGTATTGGATGCAAGTATGGCGTCTGATGTGTTAATGGCTGCCAGCTGATTGAACAGAGTGGTTTTTATTTCCAGCTTTTCAACGATCGCTTCAATAACCAGGTCGGCCTTGCAATCTTCTACACGGGGCGTAAATATGATCCGCTCAAGAATGGCATCTTTCTCTTCCGGGGTCATTTTACCTTTCTTCACTGCGTTCTCCAGCTGCTGTGCTATCTGCTGCTGCGCCTTTTCAAGCATGGCGGCCTGCACGTCAAACAATATGGTACGGTAACTGCCTGTTGCCGCTACTTGTGCAATACCGGCGCCCATAGTACCGGCGCCGCATACAGCGATGGTTTTGATCTGGTCTGCTGTGATCATAAAGGGAATTTATGGGGGTAAAAAAACAAAGGAGAAAACGGCGGATATACAAGCGCACGTTTTCTCCTTTGCAACAATCTTATTTCAATCGTCAAAGTGCTCCTTCAAACTGTTCCAGGAACCGGGTATCGTTCTCGGAGAACAGTCGCAGGTCTTTGATCTGGTAGTTCAACATGGTAATACGTTCTATACCCATCCCAAAGGCGAAACCGGTATATTTTTCAGGATCAATGCCACAGTTCTCCAGCACTTTCGGATGTACCATACCACACCCCAGGATCTCTACCCAGCCGGTATGTTTACATACGTTACATCCTGAACCGCCACAGATCTGGCAGGATATGTCCATTTCTGCACTTGGTTCGGTGAACGGGAAGTAAGAGGGGCGGAAACGGATACGGGTATTATCTCCGAACAGCTCTTTCACGAAGTGATACAAGGTCTGTTTCAGGTCGGCAAATGACACGTTCTCGTCAATGTACAGCCCTTCCACCTGGTGGAAGAAACAGTGCGCCCTGGCGGAGATCGTTTCATTACGGTATACACGTCCCGGACAGATGATACGGATAGGCAGTTTGCCTGTTTCCATAGCTCTTACCTGTACGGAAGAAGTATGGGTACGCAATAACCAGTCAGGATGTTTACTGATGTAGAAAGTATCCTGCATATCGCGTGCAGGGTGATTTTCCGGCAGGTTCAGTGCGGTAAAGTTATGCCAGTCGTCTTCAATCTCAGGTCCTTCTGCAATAGCAAAACCGAGACGCTCAAATATGCTGATGATCTTATTTCTGACTACGCTTATAGGGTGGCGGGTTCCCAGGCGGTGTGGTTCCGCCGGCAATGTCAGGTCTGTATCGGTTGTATCGGCAACAGCGCCGTCTTTCAGGTGCTCAAACTGAGCATACCTTTCTTCCGCCAGCTGCTTAAAGCCGTTCAGTACCTGTCCGAACTCTTTTTTACGCTCGTTTGGCACTTGCTTCATTTCGCCAAACATCGCTTTTACAATTCCCTTTGTTCCGAGGAATTTAATACGGTATTGTTCCAGATCCGCAACCGTGGCTGGTTCGAAAGCCAGTATTTCCTGTTTGTAGGCAGCTATTTGCTGTTCTATCTGCTCCATAGGGGGCAAAGATAATTAAAAGATCAGTTTATACCCTACACCCCTAATATTCACGATCTGTACCCGTGGATCGTCCTTCAGGTACCTTCTCAGTTTGGTGATAAACACATCCATACTGCGGGCGTTGAAGAAGCTGTCATCTCCCCACAGGTCAAGCAGCACCGTCTTTCTTTCCATCACCTGGTTCAGGTTTTCCGACAAGCGCCTTAAGATCTCCGCCTCGCGGTGAGAAAGGAACTCGGTGTTATTATTCCGGGTCAGTGTTTGTTTGGTATAGTTGAACATATACTGGCCTATCGGTATTACATCGGCAGCAGCACCGGAAACACTGGCAGCTTCCGCTTCCTTAAACCGCTGTAACAAAGCCTTTATACGCACGATCAGTTCATCCATGCTGAAAGGCTTTTTCAGGTAGTCGTTACCACCCAGCTCAAAACCTTTTACCACATCGTTAGTCTGCGATTTTGCCGTCAGGAAGATGATAGGCGTTGTCTTATCCTGCCGCCTGATCTCTGTCGTAACCGTAAATCCGTCCATGTGTGGCATCATGATATCCAGCACCACTACGTCCGGTTTATGTTCCTGGAATAAGCGCAGCCCTTCCTTGCCATCGGCGGCATACAGCATTTCAAAGCCTCTCATTTCCAGGCTATCCTTCACAATTTGTCCCAACTGCCATTCATCCTCTATCAGTAATACTTTCGACATAGTTATGTGTGTTAAACTGGTATTTGCATGATAAATTCACTTCCTTTTTCCGGCTCGCTATGCACATTGATCGTACCTCCGTGAAGTGCCACGATCTTCTTTACATAACTAAGTCCCAGTCCGAATCCTTTTACATTGTGCAGGTTACCTGTAGGCACCCTGAAAAAAGTATCGAAGATGCTTTCCTGGTATATTTTCGGGATGCCGATCCCATTATCTTTTACACGGATGATCAGCTTTCCGTTCTCCAGCATGCTTTTGATATGTACGGACGGGTTATCGCCGGAATACTTGATCGCATTGTCAACCAGGTTGCTGATAGCATTGGAAAGGTGTGACTTGTCCACTTCCACGGTCTGTTCACCCAGCAGGTTATCATAGCGGAACTGCACCGGGCGGCCCGTTTTCAGCTGATGATTGGTGATGATACTATCCATCACTTCACTCATGTCTGTTTCTTCCCTGAACAGTTCTATTTCCTCTCTTTCTTCGGCAGCGATATGCAGGACTTTTTCCACCAGGTCGGACAATCTTTGCAGCTCCTGTTTGGAAATATCCAGGTAGGTCTGTGTTTTCCGCTGATCGTTCAACGCATTGAAGTTCTGCATAGCTTCCACCGCTGCGTATACCGTAGCAATAGGCGTCTTCAGCTCATGCGTCATGTTGTTGATAAAGTCGTTCTTCACTTCCGACAAACGCTTCTGTTTCAGGATAGTGCGCAGCATATACATAAAACAGATCGTGGTAAGTACCAGCAGTAACAATGAACCAGCCAGTGTCCATACCATTTTGGCCAAAATGTATTGTAAAGGCGATTCGAACTTTGCCTGCACATAAAGATTACTTGCCGGGTTAAAAGGTATCTTGGACGTTTTTAATGGCGGCCTTTTCCGAAGACTATCCCTGATGCTTTCGCGGTTGTAGCCGGCGAAATTAATATGGAATGTATCCAGTTCGTACGGTGTCAGTATTTCACGGGAATGTAGCTCAGCCGTGTAAACAGAATCCAGTTTAACGAGCTTCACACTATCACTGGTCAGGTTATTGAGCAGTATCAGGTCTGAGATCTGTCTTGCCAGTGTATCTGCATACTCATCGCCGGAGCGCTGGTCCCTTCGGCGTTTAATGGTATCAAAAGGCAGGCTTGAGCGTGCGCTATCAGTACCTTTTGTAAAACGGTTGCCGGGAGATGCCATTTCACGGGATATCCTGGCAGAATCGCCATTATTACGGAAGTACCGGCGAACGTCCGCAAACTGCTTGTTGAACACAGCCGTTCTTAACGACTCGTTAATGTCCTTATTGAACTGGTCCAGTTGTATATGATAGGAGTTGTATAACCAGTAGCCCTGGAAGAGGTAGATGCCGAGTATACATACACACATTAGTATCAGAATGTTGCGGATCCGCTGACGCATAAATTCCCATTTTCGCTGTTAAGTGAGCTCCCGCAGGCGGGGGGTATGGTGCAAAGCTATTGGATACTTACATACCCGCTCTATGCCCTTAACAATAATTAACAGTAAATAAAGCTATTTAACCAACAAATGAAAACCGAATAATGACTTTTGTATCAGAAAAAAACTGAACACATGAAGAACTTATCAAAAACACTCCTCAGCGTCGCATTAGTTGCCTTCTCGGGTATGACAGCAATTGCGCAGGATAAAAATACCGGCGTGATCGATTATGAAGTAAATGCGAAGATGCCACAACGTGGTGGTGCAGAAGGAGATGGAGACGAACAGGTTGTTACCTTCAATCAACACTTCTACTTTGCTGCCGGAAAAGGCAAGCTGGAAACAGAACGTCCTGACTTCGGCGGTCGTGGTTTTGGCGGCGGACGTCCAGGCGGCAGACAAGGTGGCGACGGTAATGGCGGAGGCCGTGGTGGTCGTGGTTTTGGTGGTGGCCGTATGCGCGGCAACTTTGGCGGCGGGTATGTTGATCTTTCAGGCAGCAAATATCTGCAGATCTTCTCTAAACCGGACGACAGCACCAAAACATATTATGCCGAAGAGGCATACGCTCCCGCAAAAGATGCGAAACTGAGCGATAAAACTAAAAAGATCGCTGGTCTCAACTGTAAAAAAGCAACTGTTACCGTACGTAACGAAGAGTACACCGTATGGTATACACAGGACCTCCCGTTCAGCTACAGCCCCATCAATGGTCTCCTTCCTGATGGTAAAGGCGTAGTGCTCTCAGCAGAAGGCAGCAGACGTTCATTCACCGCTGTAAAAGTAGATTTCAAACCAGTTACCGCCAACATTTCATTACCGGCCAATGCAGAAAAAGTAACTGAAGATCAGTTGCGTGACATGCGCCGTGAAGCGATGCAGAAATTCCGTGAACGTCAAAACGGAAACCAATAACAGCTTAACTTGCATCGTTTCCTCTTTACCAATTCCCTTTTCATGAAAAGAATTACCCTTATTGCTTCAATAATGCTCCTGTTTGCGCTTTCCACACAAGCGCAACGGGGGCAGATCAAAGGATTACTGACTGACTCTTCTGCTACACATCCCTTAGGGGATGCAACCGTCGCCCTGCTGAATGGCAGGGACTCTTCCCTGGCGTCTACCGCCTTTACCGATAGCAAAGGGGCGTTCTCTTTCACCGGTGTTGCCCTGGGCGACTATAGGGTATACATTACCTTCCTGGGGTACAAACCGGTTTTCAAAAGTGTCACGATTTCCGCAGCCCAGCCGAATTTGGATATGGGAACCATACAACTCAAAGGCAAAGGCCTGATGTTGAATGAAGTGGAAATTATCCAGGAAGTACCACCCATTGTGGTAAAACAGGATACACTGGAATTCAACGCAGGTTCCTTCAAAACAAGAGAAAATTCAGTGGTGGAAGATCTGTTAAAGAAACTGCCAGGTGTAACGGTAGATAAGGATGGCGTGATCACAGCACAGGGGGAAACTGTGAAAAGGGTATTGGTAGACGGTAAACCGTTCTTTAGTGATGATCCTAAACTGGCCACCAAGAACCTGCCTGCAGATATCATTGACAAGATACAGCTGATAGACCGGAAATCTGATCAGGCACAGTTCACTGGCATTGACGATGGCAATACAGAAAAAGCGATCAACATCACGCTCAAAAAAGATAAGAAGAAAGGCTTCTTCGGCAGGGCTTCAGCCGGCTACGGCGATAATGACCGCTTTGCTGTAAACACAAGCCTGAACGCTTTCCGCGATAACAGACAGTTATCCTTCCTGGGAAGCGGCAACAATGTTAATAATCTTGGCTATACATCCAACGACGTCTTCAACTTCAGCAGTAATGGTGGAGGTGGTGGTGGTGGCCGCGCCGGCGGGGGCGGCCGCGGTGCGGCACAATCCACCATCAGCAGCCTGGGCGGAAACAACTCTACGGGCATTACCCGTAACTGGAACGCGGGCTTTAACTATAACCAGGACTTCGGTTCAAAGCTGAAAATAAATGGTAGTTACTTTATCAACGATACAAAGACGGAAACAAACAGGACCAGTTCTAAACAAACGTTCCTCACCGACACTACCTACTATTACGACCAGCAGTCTGGTTCCCTTACCAACAACAATAATCACCGGTTAAACATGCGCGTCGAATATCAGATCGACTCCATGCATTCATTGATTGTTACCCCATCTTTCAGCTACTCCGATGGTAGCACGAACTCACTCAACACCTATCAGTCAAAGGATGAGAATAAAGTGCAGACAATAGACGGGGTTTCTCAGAACAGCAGTCATGCTAAGTCGCCGAACTTCAATACGACAGCGTTGTTCAGAAAGAAATTCAACAAGAGAGGCCGTAGCTTAAGCGCTAATTTCAGCTTTGGCTATAATACAACAGACAGGCAGAATTTCTTCAAAACAACGGACACGCATCTGGCAGCAGATCAAACTGATTCAGCATTCACAGGTTATAACCGCATGACCCAGGCTAACAACAAAGGGCGGAATATGGGAGTGAGATTAACGTACACCGAGCCGCTCATGAAAGACCGCTTCCTGGAATTATCCTATGCGTGGAATAATAACTATAGCGACTCCAGGAACCTGACTTTTGATAGCACCGGCAGTGGTAAATACGATAAACCTAATGATAGTCTGAGTAACATATTTGAGAACACATTTACTACACAACAGGCAGGCATCAACATTCGTACACAGAAACTGAAGTATGACTATACCTTCGGATTGAACGTACAATTCAGCAGCCTCCTGAATGATAATATAAGCAGGAAGACACTCATTGACCAGCATACAGTCAATTTCTATCCTTCCGCTCAGTTTAACTACAATTTCCAGAGAGGAAAAAGACTGCGTTTCCGTTACAACGGAAGTACTTCACAGCCGACAGTTACACAGTTACAGCCGCTGCCGGATCTGACAAGCTCATTGTATGTACAGCAGGGTAACCCGGATCTGAAACCTTCGTTCTCACACAGCATCAACGCAGGTTACAATGTGTTTAACAACACCACTTTCCGCGGTTTCTTCACCAATGTGAATGCGAGTTTCACCAGTAACAAGATCGTGAATGCGAACCGTGTGGATACTTCCGGTAAACAATATACGAAACCGGTTAACTCCAATGGCGCTTATAACCTGAGTGCATTTGCAGTTAACACTATTCCTATCAAAAAGCTGAATACATCCGTAAGCCTGAATACTAATCTGAACTACAGCCGTGATGTAAGTTTTACAGGTACCAAGTTCGATTTCAATACACTTAGAAAGAGCTATACAAATAACTTCGGCATCACACAGGGCGTGAACTTCAACTATACTTTTAAAGAGCTGTTCGACTTCTCCGCAGGCGCCAGCGTAAACTATAGCGGCGCAAGGTATGCTATCCAGCCAAGCAATAACACCGACTATTTCAACTATGCGTTTTCATTCGATTATAACGTGAACCTGCCACTGGGCTTTATTATAGGAAGTGATATTAACTATACGCTGAATGCCGGCCGGGCAGAAGGTTACAACGTTGACGTAACGATGCTGAATGCATTCGTGTCCAAGAGTGTGTTTAAAGATAAAAGAGGGCTGATCAAATTCACCGGTTATGACCTGCTGCATCAGAATGTAAGCATAGGCCGTAACACAGGAGAGAACTACATTGAAGACGTGACGAACATGGTATTACAACGTTATTTCATGATCAGCTTCACTTACTTTATCAACAAATTTGCGGGCAGTGGTAACAACAACAACAGTGACCGCCGCAGGATGGGCAATCCGGGCATGCGGATGGGCAATCCTGGAATGATGCGAAGGGGTTAGATAGACAATACAAAAAACGAAAAGGTCTCACAATTGTGAGACCTTTTTTTATTCTATAAATGTAAAATGACTCCAACGTTGGTGATTCATTGAAAGGTTGAAAGGATAACAAAGGTGGCGGCGTACTTCCTCTTTCATACCTCCAACTTTGAAACCTTACAACCTTAGTATTTTTTTGCTGTTGCTTATGGTACTATAACCCGGCTACTTTGTAACTGCGTACTTTCTGAGCCGTCTTACGTTCTCTGATACTCTGTGTCACTTTTCTTACTACCCAGCTCAGTGTAAATGTGGGAATAAAATCCAGACCAGGAAATAGTTCTTCCATGAAGTTGAAAACACTTCCGAAAGCGCCCAGATTACTGCCAAACATTCTGTAAAAAATAATAGCAGAAATGGGGGCCCAGATCACATCACTTACTTCTCCTAAAACCGGCACAGTATAACTTGCACATCCAATCAGATCCATTACGATACAAGTCCATAATGCAGGGGTAAATCTTCTTTCCATGCAGACCTCCGCTTTAAATGTTATCTAAGTATAATCAAATAGCTTACCAAATTCAATTATGGTTGAGCGGTATGGGAATTACGATGCGATGTTGTGGCGTTCCTTTGGAGTAAATATCTGTAATACAATCTTTTAAAAAATGCTGATTTCCTCGTCTGTGTATCCGTAATTCTTTTAATCAAACATAATCGTCCCGTTATATTTGGTGTATTAACGTAATAACGTTTTAGCACGACATAAAGTTACGAACTATTTAAGGTAACAGCTGTACGCAAATTTTAAATTGCGTAGTTTCACGCAAACTGTAAACACGTAATCCGACATGATTAACGAAAATTCCCGCCGCGATATGATCAAGAAAGCCGCTGCTATGGCGTTTGCGTCCACTTCCCTGGCATCTCTTTCCACCCGTGTAATGGCGCACGAGACAAAGATGGATGAGAAACTGAAAGGCCAGATCAATCACTCCGTTTGTGCCTGGTGTTATAACGATATTCCATTGGAAGATCTCTGTAAAGCTGCCAACAGGATCGGCCTGCAGTCTATAGACCTGCTGGACCCGAAAGACTTTGCAACCGCGAAGAAATACGACCTCACCTGTGCTATGGTGGCGTCTATCAATAAAGACTGGGGCATTACCCGCGGCTGGAACAGGGAAGCACACCACGATCAGCTCGTTACTTACTACGAATACCTGATAGATGAAACCTCTAAAGCAGGCTTCACTAACCTGATCTGCTTCTCCGGTAACAGGGATGGACTGGACGACCAGGCCGGTATTGAGAACTGTGCAAAAGGCCTGAAACGGATCATGAGCTATGCTGAGAAAAAGAAGGTGACGATCGTGATGGAACTGCTGAACAGCAAAGTGAACCATCATGATTACCAGTGCGATCATACGAACTGGGGCGTCGAGCTATGCAAATCAATTGGTTCTGAGCGCTTTAAGTTATTGTACGATATCTACCATATGCAAATTATGGAAGGAGATGTGATCGCTACAATCCGTAACAACCACCAGTACTTCGCCCATTACCATACAGGAGGTGTTCCTGGCAGAAATGAAATTGATGAGACACAGGAACTATATTATCCTGCCATTATGAAGGCCATCCACGAAACAGGCTTTAAGGGCTTTGTGGCACAGGAATTCGTGCCTAAACGTGCAGATAAGCTGGCCTCTCTGAAACAAGGTGTGGAGATCTGCGATATTTAATATTTCCAGTCCTGCTTTAAGATCCCCATCACCACTGTGTCGGCAAACTGACCGTGGAGTTTGGCGCTGTGGCGAAGAATACCTTCTTTGGCAAAGCCCAGGCGGATGGGGATCTGGGCACTTTCCATATTCTGGAGAGCAAAACGAACTTCCACCTTATTCAACTTCAGTGTTTGAAATGCAAAGGAAATCAGTGCTTTGCTGGCATTGACCGCAATGCCCTTACCTCGGAATTTTTCCCCCAGCCAATACCCGATCTCTGCTTTGTCCAGCTGATGGTCCCAGCAATGCAGGTCTATCACACCACACAATTCTCCCTGATACCAGATACCAAATGCGATGGCTTCCTGGTCTTCAGCCTTCCGCTGCATCATTTCAATAAAACGTAGTGTATGCTCCTCGTTGGTATTGTAGTCTACCCAGGGTAGAAACCGGCGCAGGCTCCGGCGTGAAGTATCCAGTTGGTTAAAGAGGGTTGTCGCGTTCTCCGGTTGTAACTGCCGAAGCACAATCAATTCATTTACAAATAATTCCAGCATAAAAAAGAAGAGGTTTGGCAAGCTGCCAAACCTCAAAAGTAATAAAATCTTAATTCTTAGCTATCAGCTGCTGTTTCTGCATATCCTTCACGATCTGTCTGGCAAACAGATAGGCTTGCCTGTAAGCTGTCGGAGGATCTACAGAATCGGTCTGCGCGTTATAGATCAGTTTCTTTTCTTTCAGGTCATACAAGTTGGTATCCCACTGGTACTTCGTATTCACCTGATAATACCCCGGGTCGTACATACGTCCATACCATCCCCTGTAGTAAGGCCAGAAACCGCCATAGTACGGATATCCATATGGGCCATACCCGCCGTAGCTGGGCACATAGGTTTTCTCGCGCGACTTATCCACCATGGCGATGGTCATCACCTGGACTACGTCACTGTTACGGAATTTCTTTAAAGCAGCTTTCTCATCTCCCTTGGCTAATTCATCGTCCGGCCCATAGGTAGCATAAGCAGAGACTGCATTATAGCCTTCCTTCTTCAGTTCTGAAACCAGGTTATTCTCCATCAGTATACGCAGATTGCGCTCTCGCGCAGGCACCAGTGCTATCACCATGATCTTATTCTCCTGCTGCAACCGGGCCTCCGGTGTTTTCCAGGACGAAGTCAGTTTGGTGCTGGTACAGGCTGTTACTGACAGCAGCCCTATAGCCATTAAAAATAATCCTAACTTTTTCATGTTTCCTCCTTTTAACTACCTGTTAGACGGTAGTAAACCGGAAGAGTTACATGGAAAGTATAAATTAACATTTCTTTGATTCTCAGATAACTATGTTAAGTCCACGAACTGGAATTTTCTTCCGGATTCTGGACGACAAAGGCATACCATCTTCCTGTTCAAGTCCAACGATGCGTCATGTATGCGTCGTATATGAAGCATGTATGCGTCGTGTATAAAGCGTACTTCCAGGATCACCATTGGCCTTTTTTCCAATATAAAAGAGAAGGCCCGGAAATCTTTCGATCTCCGGGCCTTCTTATATCGGTGTCTCAAATTAGTAATTGATGACCTGCTCCTGTATGCCTTCCGGAATATCGCGGAACTCATACAACTGGGTACGCAATTGCGGCTCAAATCCGGCCTCTTTAATTGCCTCCTGCATAGAGCGGTAGGTAAACCTGTGAGGAGCGCCTGCAGCACTTACCACATTTTCCTCGATCATGATAGATCCAAAATCATTTGCACCTGCGTGCAGACAGATCTGTGCAACCTGCTTACCAACTGTCAGCCACGAAGCCTGGATATTTTTTATATTAGGCAACATGATACGGCTCATCGCGATCATGCGGATATATTCTTCTGAAGTGGTCATGTTATGTACGCCACGGATGCGGGATAACAGTGTATCTACATCCTGGAATGTCCATGGAATGAACGCCGTAAATCCATAATGGCCTTCCGGCTTCTCACTCTGCACCTGACGGATGTCCGCAAAGTGCTGGAAACGTTCCATTAATGTTTCAACATGGCCGAACATCATTGTAGCTGAAGATGGAATATTCAGCTTATGAGCTGCCCTCATTACGTCCAGCCACTCCTGTGCACCGCATTTTCCTTTAGAGATCAGCCTGCGTACGCGGTCGTTCAGTATTTCCGCACCCGCACCTGGCAAACTGGCCATACCAGCTTCCTTCAATGCTGTAAGCACTTCAATGTGAGTACTTTTTTCCAGTTTGGTGATATGCGCTACTTCGGGGGGACCGAGTGCGTGCAGCTTAACGGCCGGGTATAACTGTTTAAGCTGTTTGAATGTATCCACATAGAATTTCAGCCCCAGCTCCGGATGGTGACCTCCCTGCAACAGCAGCTGATCTCCGCCGAACTTCAGCGTCTCTTCTATTTTCTTTTTGTATTCGTCAATGGTGGTAATGTACGCTTCCGCGTGCCCTGGTATCCTGTAGAAGTTACAGAACTTACAGTTGGCCGTACATACATTGGTGGTGTTCACATTGCGGTCAATCTGCCAGGTAACCTTTCCATGTGGCACCTGCTGCTTACGCAGTTCATCTGCAATGTGCATCAGTTCTGCAAGTGGAGCTTTCTCAAATAGATAAATCCCTTCTTCCGGAGTAAGCCACTCGAAGTTTAATGCTTTCCTGTATAGATCTTTAAGTTCCATGATGAACAAAGGTAGGAATAATGTTAAATTTATAGCATCGTTATTCTGTTACGGTAACTGTATGCAAAAATCTACGCTGTTGAAGCACTGTTGGCTAATACTATATGCCATTATCTGTTCATTCCACGTTGCCTCCGCGCAAACGCCACCTGCCAATGCCACCCCACGGAAAGCAGGGGAATTGATCACCCGTTTCCCTTTTAAGCAATACTATGGCGGCGTTGTCGTGATCCGCGCTTGCCTGGACGGTATTACAGATACCCTGCAATTCATCCTGGACACCGGCAGCGCCGGTATATCCCTGGACACAACGACCTGCACCGAACTGGGTATCAAGTTAACGCCGACAGACAGGATCGTGCGTGGGGTAGGAGGGTCTAAAACCGTCGCTTTCGCCATGGACCGGACACTGTTCCTGCCTGGTTTACGGGTAGATAGCCTTGATTTCCATGTCAATGACTACGAGTTAATCAGTCAGGTGTACGGCCTTCAGGTAGATGGAATTGTGGGATATAGTCTGCTGAGCAAATTCATTGTGCAGGTGGACTATGATACCGAAATGATCTCCATCTATGAAAAAGGGGCTTTCAATTATCCGAAAGGAGGGCACCTGATGCGTCCTTCATTAACACTGATCCCTATTGTCAATGCACACCTGAAGAACGGCAGGGCACAGCACTACAACCGTTATTATTTCGATACCGGCGCCGGTATGTGCCTGTTATTATCCCACCAGTATGTAAAAGACAGCGCCATTCTCTCCTCGCGAAAAAGGCAGCGTAAAGTGATACAGACTGAAGCCCAGGGACTTGGCGGCAAAATGGCTATGGATATTACAACGATCCAGGAGTTTAAGCTCGGTAATTACTCATTCAGAAATGTTCCCGTGTACCTCTTTGACGACGTCACCAACGTCACGGCTTATCCCTTTCTTGGAGGAATGGTCGGTAATGATCTGTTGCGAAGGTTCAATCTCATTCTCAACTATGGCAAAAAGGAGATCTACCTGATGCCTAACACCCATTACAAAGATCCTTTCGACTACTCTTACACAGGATTGATCATTTATCTGATAGACGGCAGGATTGAGGTTACCGATATCATCAAAGGTTCTCCCGCCGAAAAGGCGGGCCTGCTAAAAGGGGACATTATCCTGGCAGTCAACAATACCTTTTCTACCAATCTTCAGTTGTACCGCGACGTGCTAAAGAATGTAGGCACCCGGCCGAACCTCCTGATAATGCGTGGGAAAGAGCTAATGATAAAAAAAATCCAGATCAAAAGCATATTATAACTGTCTGAAATAATACATTGCAAAATCCTCCGTTAAAATCAGGTACGGGGCGAATCCCGTTCAGGGAATTTTAAAGGAGACAATGTTCATCGTGAGACAGTATCTTATTGCCATACTCGTTTGCCTGCCGGCGTTTCTTCACGCCCAGGACGCCGCCATTCAGAAGGCCGTTGCTACGCTGCCATTCCGTTTATATGACAGGTACATGGTCATCAGTACCACCGTTTCCGGCACAACTCCTTCAGGGTTGCCTCCGGACAGTCTTCACTTCATTTTCGATACCGGTGCAGAAGTCACCACCTTCAGGGACCAAACCGCAGAAGAACTAAACCTGGAAACCAAGAATAACGGTGGCATCAGCGGTACAGATGCGGTGGTGGTAAGGGTGCCGACGGCCACCCTGAATGTCCTCTATTTCGAAAAAACAAGGCTACCGCTCGTGAAGGTATATATCGAACCGCTGACCGAGTTCCAGTACCTCAACATAAAGATAGACGGCATTATTGGCGTGGACCTGCTGAAGTCTTTTGTCGTAAAAATCGACTACGAGAAACAGGTGCTACAGCTCTTCCGCTCTAATAAAACGCCTTTGAGTACCCCCGGACAGCGCATGCCTCTGAGCCTCAATTTTAATACCCCGGTGATAGAAGGAACGATCAATCTACCTGATGGCCAGTCACTCAGCAGCCGGTTTCATTTCATTTCCGGTGGGGAATATGGCATTCTTTTTAACTATCCCTACGTGGAAAAGCACAAACTCAATACCCGGCTGCCGGTGTTAAGTACGGATAAGGTCAAAGATCTTTACAAAGAATTAACTTATACCAATACCAGCCTCCCAAGCCTCTCTCTTGGCCCGGTACGCCTCGATCTGGTAGCTGCCAGCTACTGTCCCGACGTGAATGACGCAGGCTCCATCCATGAAATGGCCGGTTCTATTGGCTTTATGGTATGGAGACAGTTCCGCAGCATTACCATCAATTATAGCGGACGCGAGCTATTCCTTGAAAAATAAGACCCAATCTATTCTCCCATTCTTTTAGTTAACTTGCAACTCTCATAAACAGGGAAATATGATTCATTACAATAAATTCACTTTAGCCAACGGATTGCGCGTGATTGTGCATGAAGACCATACCACTCCTATGGCGGTGGTAAACGTGATGTACGACGTGGGCGCGCGCGATGAGGATGCCAGCAAGACCGGTTTTGCCCACCTGTTCGAGCACCTGATGTTTGGAGGTTCCATCAATATACCGGAATACGACGAACCGCTGCAGATGGCCGGAGGAGAGAACAATGCTTTCACTACCAGTGACCTCACCAACTACTACATACAATTACCCGCCGAAAATATAGAAACCGCTTTCTGGCTGGAAAGTGACCGTATGCTGTCACTCGCCTTCAGCGAAAAAAGCCTGGACGTACAGCGTAAAGTAGTTTCAGAAGAATTTAAAGAACACTACATCAATAAGCCTTATGGTGATGTGTGGCACAAAATGAGAGACCTTGCCTATGCAGTACATCCCTACAAATGGATGACCATAGGAAAGGAGCTTTCCCATATTGAGAATGCCCGCCTGGAAGATGTAAAAGCGTTCTTCTTCAAATATTACGTTCCCTCCAATGCCATCCTGGTAGTGGGCGGTCACGTTACTACGGCACAGGTAAAGATGCTGGCGGAAAAATGGTTTGGGGATATTCCTTCCGGACAGCGTACACAGCGTAACCTGCCGGTAGAGCCTCCGCAAACTGCTGCTCACAAGCTGGAAGTAAAAGCTAATGTTCCGCTGGATGCTTTGTACAAATGTTATCACATGCCGGGACGTACAGCAAAAGAATATTACGCTACAGATCTGATATCGGACATTATGGGCGGAGGTGCTTCTTCCCGTCTGAACCAGGTGTTAGTAAAAGAGAAAAAACTGTTCAGCAATATTGATTGTTATCACTTCGGTACACTGGATGCTGGCCTGCTGACCATAGAAGGAAAGCTGGTAAAGGGAGTGAAAATGAAAGATGCTGAAAAAGCGATCCAGGAAGAAATTGATAAAATTCAGCAAACCATTATCCCTGAACGTGAACTGCAGAAAGTGAAGAACAGGGTGGAGAGCATGCTGGCCTTTGAAGATATGGGATTGCTTAATCGCGCTAACAATCTGGCGTTCTATGAACTGATCGGTGATGCAGCAATGATGAATGAAGAATTCAGCCATTACGAAGCTGTAACATCTGAAGAAATGCATCGCGAAGCGCAGCATCTTTTCGACGAGAAAAATTCCAATACGATTTACTATTACGCAGGATAACGCTGTTCATTTGAACTATCTCACAGCTTCATTCCTTTTGTAAAATAAATATGCTTTAAGATTAATGATAAACCGGAAAATTGCCCCTGAGATAAAGGATGCCACCGCCTTTGATATCACGTTGAAACCTTACGAAAAGGTAACGCTGGACAATGGCATCCCAGTATACATCATAAAGTCTGATGAACAGGATACACTGCAGCTGGAACTGGTATTCCCCGGAGGCAGCTGGTACGAAACGGAGAACCTGGTAGCGTCTGCAACCAACTTTCTCATGAAGAACGGCAGCAGCAAACACTCCGCATTGGAGATCAATGAGAACATCGATTATTACGGCGCATACCTGAACCGTAGCAGTCATCATGAATATGCTACTTATACGCTGCACTGCCTCACCAAACACTTTGAGGCGCTCGTGCCGGTATTACAGGAAGTGATCCAGGACCCATCATTTCCGGAAGAGGAACTGGCCATCTTCAGGCAGAACATGAAACAACGTCTGGCGGTGAACTTGCAGAAATGCGATTTCGTGGCTAACAGGCATATTGATAAATACCTCTTCGGAGAGTTCCACCCATATGGAAGGGTTAGCAGCATGGATGCCTACGATGCATTACAGGCGCCGATACTCCAGGCATTCTACAAACAACATTACACTTACAACAACTGTAAGATCTTTGTAGCGGGAAACCTTCCGGCCAATCTCATTCAGTTGCTGAATAAGGCATTCGGTCAGGAAAAATGGAATGGCGACGCTTCCATTATCCGTCCGGACATGCCGGTACTGGCTGCTGAAGAAAAGAAGTTCCGCATCTTCAACGATGAAAACGGTGTACAGGGCGCCGTGCGTGTTGCACGTCCTTTCCCTAACCGCTATCATCCTGACTTCCCTAAGATGCTGGTGCTCAACACCATTCTTGGCGGATACTTCGGCTCCCGTTTAATGAGCAACATCCGCGAAGAAAAAGGATACACTTACGGTATTCATTCCCAGCTGTATAATTTCCGCCAAACAAGCGCCATCAATATCCAGACAGAAGCCGGCCGTGATGTGTGCGAGGCTACCATCGAAGAGATCTATAAAGAGCTCCGTACCCTGCAACAGGAAATTGTGCCGGAAGAAGAGCTGCACCTCGTACGCAACTTTATGATCGGTTCCATCCTGGGCGACCTTGATGGCGCATTTGAAGTTATTCAACGATGGAAGAACCTCATCCTGAATGGATTGGATGAAAATTACTTCTATAACAACATTAAGGTCATTAAAACCATTACAGCCGAAGAGCTGCAGGAACTTGCCAAAGAGTACTTCACACCTGAAGATTTCTATGAGCTCGTTGTGATCTAATGCTGATTTAAAAAGATAAAAAAGAAAGGTTTCCGCAATCGGAAACCTTTCTTTTTTGTGTTGTATCACATATTATTATTTCACTATATTTGCGACCCTAATTGTTCAATCCTATGAAACGTTTTATCCTATGTTTACCATTGTGCATATGCATGAATGTTTTCGCACAAACCAATAAAGCCGACGTTGATTCACTTGAAAAACGTTATCAGCATTGCCTTGCAGAAGGTAAAAGTCAATATAACTGTGCCCTTCAGTATTATACTCAAATGGACAGCCTGTTGACAACCGTGTATCGTCAGCTGTATGATAATCTCGACAACAATCGCCGTACTACCTTACAGATCTCGCAAACACAGTGGGAGGAAAAGAGACAAACCTATTTTAAAGAAATTGATCTTCGTGTAGAAAAGAAAAGGCCGCAAACATTAGCCGGTCTCGATGACGATATGATCGTGACAGACAACAAAGCGGCGTTCCTGAAAACACGTGTGATAGAATTATTGAAGAAGCAATCCTGATAACCGGAGTATGTCATACGGCATACTTTTGTCGCAGAGATTATTGATGTGTGACGCGGCGTTTGATCATACCGCCTTTAGTATCGTTGATATTATGTTGCACGATGAAGGCCTTTCCATCTATTTTCTCTATTTCATCGATGATCTTGTGGACTTCCAGGCGGGTAACGACTGTATAGATGATATCAATATCCTTATCTACCGAGCCCCGCTTGCCAAATCCGCTTTGTCCTTTGAAAACCGTCACGCCTTTCCTTAAAGAGAGCGTCAGCGTTTTTCTTATCAGTTCACTTTCGTTAGAGATAATAGTCAGTGCGATGTACTCTTCAAAACCCTGTATTACAAAATCCACCGTTTTAGAAGCAGACAGGTATGTCAGCATTGCATAAAGGGCCGTTTCAATATTGATAAGTACAGCTGCAATGCTAAAGATCACAATATTGAAATACATGATCACTTCACCCATAGACAACACTGTCTTCCGGTTAATGTAAAGCGCCAGCACTTCTGTGCCGTCTAATACAGCGCCTCCTCTTACAGAAAGTCCGATACCCGCGCCCAGGAATAATCCTCCGAAAACAGCGATCAGTAATCTGTCGCTGGTGATCGTAGGCACCTCAATAAATACTAATGCAGCTGCCAGGCCCAGAATAGCGCAAAGCGCCTTCACTGTAAAACTGAAAGACAACTGCTTGTATGCCAGTAAAATAAACGGAATATTAATAACGATCAGCAGCACGGAAATAGACCAGCCTGTAAGCCGGTTAACCAACAGAGAGATACCTGTAACGCCGCCATCCAGGAAACCATTCGGCAACAAAAAACCTTTCAACCCTAAGGCTGCCAATAAAACGCCCGCAACGATCAGCACTATATCCTGTATATTCTGGATAAAGCCGATCCGGGCACGTGTTTTCTTCCGTGACTGTGACATTGACATATGCTAGTACTATAGGCTTACATTCTTTCCTGGTGTCTGAGCCATCTTTCAGGGATCTCATTGTTGCTCGCTGTAACGTAATCATTGTACGTACAGGGCACAAAGTCTTTTCCCTTTCCCGGTAACTGCATCCACCAGCGGCCAGTCTTTTTACTTTTCAGGAACACTGTATCGAGATCGGCACAAACAATATTGAATTCGTAAAATGCATCCCGTTCATTCAACAGTGCTTCCTTGTTCTTAACTGAGCAGCCATCCACAAAATACCACAACATTTGTGCAATTTGTCTGGCTGTCAGGAAATCTTTATCTTTTTCGGGACGGTAGCCGTAGATGCCATAGGTACTCAGCCTTCCGCTCATACCGGCGTAGCGGGAGAGGGCGCATGCTTCATCGCCGCCCATGCCATTAGGGGAGAGGGTATTGGCCGGCGCATCATTATGTTTGATGATATTAATATCCAGGCTTAACAGATCAGTGTTCCTCAATACAGGCTCTATATCTTCCAGGTTCTCTCTCACTTTACCCAGCCGGTAGCAATCAAAGCGGAGCTTGTCCAGCGTTTCTAACATACGGGGATGTACGAAGTAGCTCTGGAATGCCAGATGATTATAATGACGGATATAGTTGGGCTGTTCCGTCAGCATATCCATCAGGAAACTATCGGCAGGGATCGGCGACTCTTCTTTGAGGTCTATCAGTGCATCTGCAACAGTAACTTCAATTACATATTTCTGTGTGGCGTATGCTTTATACTGTGCATAGGTAAGGTCGTGCGATCCTCCCAGGATGATAATGGTCTTGTTGGAATTGATCAGTTCTGCCAGCACTGTTCTCAAAGCAGCATAAGTATCTGCCAGGGAAACACCTTTACGCAGATTGCCCATATCGGCGATCTTCACATCCTTATGCCAGTAAAATAAACTGTAGAATTCTCTTCTAACGATGTCTGCAGCATCGGGGCCTTTTTTACCGGGGCCGTAACCACGGTCTTCATTTACTCCCAGTAGAATAATATCTGCGATGTCGAGGTTAGGTGTATGTCCATCATCATACAGATCTACGATACCTCCGATCTGGAACTCATCATATTCCTCGTCATCATTCAGACTTGCTTTGGAAACAGGGAGCAGGTAATCATGCAGGAGAGTAAAGTCTGCCATCACAACTATTTTTGTTTGCCGGCAAACCTACGAATCAATTGTGAAATATGTTGTCTTAGAAGGAGATGAATTACGGATTAATATTTCTTTCATGCATCAGGGGGCGCATGATCAAGATATGGTCATGAATAAACTGCGAAGTATTACAACTAGTTCTTGTGAACGATAAATTCAAATGCTTTATGCTCTTTCCTGGAAAATGCCTTCTGCAGTACAGATTTTTTGCTGGTAATGCGATTCTTGTTGCAATCAGCAACTTCCATAACGTTACATAGGTACTCCATGGTTTCCACCATTGTAAGCATATCGCTAATCTGCTTTACTGCATACTGGATCTGTTGTTCGCTGTATCGATCCTCATGCAGTAAGATCAATAAATCCCTCTCTACCTGTTTCATTAGAATAATTTGACTGTTCCCTTAAATTTGTTAAAGGCGTTCTCATATAGGAGTAAGCGTTTGGCGTGTATTCAACAACTGGATGTTACAAGTTTATCCTTCTTTTCGGGAACTCAACGGCTAAAAAACCTAGTACTTCAATTAGTGCATACGTTTTTTATTCATGGTAGGGCACCCACAATCGTTCTTCTTCAAAATCTTACAACCCTGACTCATTATGCTTAGACTACTGCACACTAAAAAAATAGTCAGCCATTTTCTTGTTATCATACTCTTAAGTTCTGTTCTCTTTTGTTGATGCCCGTCTGTACGAGAGTTTACCTTTTCTTAACAGTGCGCATTTCTAAATTAAGCTAATTTCGTAAAAATTTCAAATATTTGTCCACAATTTCTACGCGCAAAACCGTTCTGATAGTCCCGCTCGACTGGGGATTAGGACATGCCACCCGCGACATCCCGCTCATCCATGAATTATTAAACGCTGGCTGTAAGGTTGTTATTGCAGCCGAGGGAAAACACGCTTCACTTTTACAGCAGGAATTCCCGGACCTCACCCTTTTACCGCTGCCCGGCTACCGTATCCAGTACGCACAGAAAGGCTGGCTGTTTGGTTGGAAGATCATCCAGCAGATACCTAAAATATTGAATGCCATTAAGTACGAACAACAATGGCTCCAGAAAGTGGTAGAAGAACATCAGATTGACGCTGTGATTTCAGACAACCGTTTCGGTCTTTATCATAGTAAGATCCCTACCGTTTTCATCTCTCACCAGCTACTTATCAAGACCCCTTTCGGTGGCATCACCGAAAAGTTCCTTCAGTCGCTCAATTACCGCTATATCCGCCGGTACAGCGCCTGCTGGATTCCTGATTATGCTGACGCCAATAACCTTTCCGGCATACTGGCACACCCTTCAGTATTGCCTCCCAATACAACCTACCTGGGCTGTCTGAGCCGTTTTGAAGACAAGTCTGACGTAGCACAACAATATGATCTGCTGGTACTTATATCCGGTCCGGAGCCTCAACGCTCCAATCTGGAGAAAATGATCCTTGACCAGATCAAAGCACTCCCTATCAGCGCCCTCATCGTAAGCGGTAAACCAGGTACCCCGGAAAAGCAACAGATCACGCCCCGGGTACAACAGGTGAACCACATGAACGCTAAAGACCTTAACGAAGCCATGCTGGCGTCAAAAATGGTGTTAAGCCGTTCCGGCTATACCACCCTGATGGACCTGGTGAAGCTGAATAAAAAGGCAATACTGATCCCTACTCCCGGACAATCAGAACAGGAGTACCTGGGCAAGTTCCTGATGAAAAAGGGCTATTTCTACAATGTGCCACAACATACTTTCAATCTGAAAGACGCGCTGGAGGCTGCAGAGAAGTTTGCGTTCAAATCATTCGAACATGAACAGGATATGGAGCAGTATAAGGGAGTGGTGAGGAAGTTTGTAGAGGAGTTGAAAAACTAATGATATTTAACACTTTACAGTAGTTTCGTTTAAGAGAAATTACTGTAAAGTGAAGTTCCTTTGTATATTCGTATTAAGTCTGAACATAGCTAGTCTATGCAGTAGGACTACCCCGGTAGCTCTCGCTACCTTTTTTTTGCCATTTAGTGTCGAACTAAATTTACTTCCCCGCTACCGCCTGCAAGCCTTCCACCGTTTTCTTATCACTTCCCACAAAGATCTGCTTTCCGACAATCGCCACTGGTCTTTTCAGGAAAGAGTATTCCTCCAGTATCAAGTCATGATAGTCCTTTTCCGTAAGTTGCTTTTCGTGCAATCCCATTGGGCGGTATTTCATTGACCGGCGACTAAAAAGCGCTTCATAACTTCCAGCCAGTTTATGCATCTCTTCCAGTTGTGCCGGCGTGATCTTTTCAGTCTTGATATCCTGCAGTACAAATCCGTTCTCTTTCGCCTTGATCTCTTCCAGAATACGTTTGCAGGTACTACAGGTAGATAAATGATATATTTTCTTCATGTCGTTATACTTTCCACGCAAATATCCGCCGGTAGACGCAACTTCCAAAATATCCTTGTTCATCTTCCTGCAGAAAGCGATCTTATCCAGAGAGATATTCTTCAATTGTTCATTCGTAATTCATCATTCATAATTACTTTTGGCGGATGCAAAAGAAATTGTTTTTACTGGATGCAATGGCGCTGATCTATCGAGCCTATTATGCATTGATCAGAAATCCACGCCTCACCAGCACAGGAAGGAACACCAACGCTCAGTTCGGGTTTACCTCCACCTTGCTGGACCTTATCAATAAAGAAAAACCTACCCACATAGCGGTGGCCTTTGATACGCATGCTCCTACCGAAAGACATACCACCTTTGTCGATTATAAGGCGAACCGTATGGATGCTCCTGAAGATATCCTGGATTCCCTGGACGATATCAAGCGTATTATTACCGGGTTCAATATTCCTGTCGTGGAACTGGATGGTTATGAAGCGGATGATGTGATCGGAACACTTGCCTGGCAGGCAGCAGAAGCCGGATATAGCGTCTACATGGTAACACCGGATAAGGACTACGGCCAGCTGGTAAAGGAGAACGTATTTATCTACAAACCTCCTTACATGGGTAACAAAGAAGAGATCCTCGGTCCTAAAGAAGTTTGCGAAAAATGGCAGATCACAGATGTGCACCAGGTAATAGATATCCTGGGACTGATGGGAGATGCCGTAGACAATATCCCCGGTATCCCCGGCGTAGGAGAGAAGACGGCTATGAAGCTGCTTTCCCAGTATGGTTCTGTGGAAGAAGTAATTGCCAATGCAGACAAGATCGGCGGTAAGATGGCCGAAAAGATCAAAGCTGGTGCAGAAAGCGCTATCCTCTCCAAGCAACTGGCCACTATTATCACCGATGTTCCGGTTACGTTCCAGGAAGACGATTTCTGTATTAAAGCTCCCAACAAGGAACAACTGGCGGAAGTCTTCACAGAACTGGAATTCAAGACCCTGGGAAAACGTATCCTGGGCGATGGTTTTGCTACTGCTACCACCACCGAACCAGCCGCTCCGGCCAAAGCACAGCTGGACCTTTTTGGTAATGAGATCCAGGGCGCGGTACCTCCGCCTTCTGAAGAACCCCAGGAAGCAGCCCCAAGCATCCTGATCGCCGAAAAGAATATCAACAATACTCCACATAATTATCTGCTGGCGGATACGCCTGAGAAAAGGGCCGAACTCCTGGCGACGCTGTTACAGCAACAAGAGATCTCCTTCGATACCGAAACCACCGGTACCGATGCCAACGCTGTTGATCTTGTAGGTATCAGCTTCTCTGTTAAAGCAGGAGAGGGCTGGTATATACCGGTACCGGCCGACAGAGCACAAGCCCAGGCAATAGTAGATAGCTTCCGGCCGCTGTTCGATGCCAGCCATATTCTTTTCATCGGCCAGAATATCAAATATGATATGATCGTGTTGAAATGGTACGGTGTGGAAATAAAGGGACCGGTTTTCGATACCATGCTCGCGCACTATCTCATCGAACCGGAAGGCCGGCGCGGGATGGACCTGCTCAGCGCCCAATACCTGCAATACGAACCTGTGTCTATCGAGACCCTGATCGGCAAAAAAGGAAAAGGACAGGGCAACATGCGGGATGTGGAGATCGACAAGATTAAAGAATACGCAGTAGAAGACGCCGACATCACCCTCCAGCTGAAAGAGAAATTTGCGCCATTGCTGCCACAGAAGGTTGTGGAAAAGGTGTTCTATGAAGTAGAGAATCCGTTGGTTAAGGTACTTACCGACATGGAATACGAGGGCATTTCTATTGATATACAGGCACTTTCTGACTACTCCCGTGAACTCGAAACAGAGATCAAACGTGCAGAAGAGAGTGTTTATTCACAGGCCGGCGTTCGCTTCAACCTCGCATCCCCCAAACAACTGGGTGAGGTGCTGTTTGAAAAGCTTATGCTCGATCCTAAAGCCAAAAAGACCAGAACAGGGCAGTATGCTACCGGTGAAGATGTGCTGGCGAAGCTCTCTAATAAACACCAGATCGTAGAGGATATCCTGGTATTCCGGGAGTTGAGCAAACTGAAATCCACTTACGTGGATGCGCTGCCACTGATGCTGAACAAACGGACCAACCGCGTACATACATCTTACAATCAGGCAGTTGCAGTAACCGGTCGTCTCAGTTCCAATAACCCGAACCTCCAGAACATCCCTATCCGTACCGATAGAGGACGTGAGGTGCGCAAGGCTTTCGTAGCCAGAAATGAGGAACATGTCTTGATGTCTGCCGACTATTCACAGATCGAGCTCCGTATCATCGCCGCCATAAGCGAAGATGTCCACATGATTGACGCATTCCGTCAAGGATTGGACATTCACGCCGCCACTGCCGCTAAAGTATACGGTGTGGAACTCGCGGACGTAACCGCAGAAATGCGCCGTAACGCCAAGAGCGTGAACTTCGGTATTATCTATGGCGTAAGCGCCTTCGGACTGTCTGAAAACCTGGGCATCGCCAGAGGAGAGGCTAAAACACTGATAGATAACTACTTTGCGCAGTATCCATCTATCAAACAATACATGGACAACCAGATAAAATCGGCACAACTCAACGGTTATGTAGAGACTTTACTGGGCCGCAAACGCTGGCTGAAAGACATTAATTCCTCCAACGCAGTAGTGAGGGGTTATGCCGAACGAAATGCCATCAACATGCCAATACAGGGTACAGCTGCCGACATGATCAAGCTGGCCATGATCTCGATCCATAAAACGCTGAAAAAGGAGAACCTCCGCTCCCGCATGATCCTCCAGGTACATGATGAGTTGGTGTTCGACGTGCACAAAGATGAAGTAGAACTGATCAAACCTCTGATACAGGAAGGTATGCGCAACGCCTTACCACTGACCGTTCCTGTTGAAGTTGAAATAGGCATCGGCCAGAACTGGCTGCAGGCCCATTAAAACGATCTGCATTATATTATCAGGGACCGGGAATAGCGATACAATGAGCAATTATTGTCTGGCTGTTCCCGGTCCCTGACCTTTGTTAACAAGTCCCTTATCCGAACACTTACGCCCCGAATTTTACCTGCCCCGAAACGCTATCGCAGTACCTGTATTTCCTGCTGATAATTAGTAATTTTTACCCTGTTTTCCCTATTGCGTTTTCCAAAATCGTTTACTAGCTTTCGCCTATGATCCTAACACCTCGTCTTCAATTATTACCATGTACCCTGCAGTACTTCGAAGCACTGTTACAGGGGGAAGAGGTATTGGGTGAACTGCTCGACATCCATATCCCCGAATCCTGGACAGAATTTCCAGAAGTAATACTCGTAGCATACGACAAACTCCGTAACGATCCTTCCATGTTGGGCTGGTTCTTTTACCTGGTAATACACCAGGAAGACAAATGTCTCATGGGCGCCGG
Organism: Chitinophaga sp. S165; assembly: GCF_003182155.1. GTDB lineage: Bacteria > Bacteroidota > Bacteroidia > Chitinophagales > Chitinophagaceae > Chitinophaga. The sequence goes on along the minus strand of NZ_QGTG01000002.1, from coordinate 743,746 downwards.
TGGTTTTAAAGGCCGCCCCGACCGTCACGGTGTTGTTGAAATAGGGTATGAGATCTCTTCCGACTACCGGGAGCAGGGATATGGCACGGAGTTGACCCAAGCCCTGGTACGCTTTGCGTTTAATCATTCGTATGTGAATAAAGTCATCGCACATACAGAAGAAGAATATAATGCCGCTGTAAAAGTGCTGCAGAAATCCGGGATGCACTTTGTCGGAGAAGCCCCGGAACAACTGTGGCGATGGGAAATCTCCCGGGAAGAATATCTTATTCAAAGCGTTGAGTAATAGTGTTCCTCCAATAAATTCCACAATCGGGCAACCGGATATTTGTATTCCTTGTTACTGCAATCTATTGTTATCCCCGCTCATCATTCTTTCTCCTTTGAAAATGGCGGTTTTAACTTAGATTCGGCCGGTTATATTATAAAACAATCTGTAAAAGTCAACAAAATCAACACCATGAAGAAATGGGCGCTATGCCTTGCCGTGTTCTGTTCAACAGCGGCGATCGCACAAACAACCAATAAAGAAGGAAGCAACTACAAATTCACAGTTATTAAGAACCTCGATGCAGGGGATGTGGAAAACCAGGGTGCCACCGGTACCTGCTGGTCTTTCTCCGGATTGTCTTTCTTCCAGGCGGAAGCTCTGCGTATAGGCAAGGGTAAGAATATCAACCTCAGTGAGATGTATGTAGTGAGAAAGATGTACCCACTGAAAGCCTCTAACTATGTACGTATGCATGGTAAGGCCAATTTCGGTGAAGGCGGCGGATTCCCTGACGACCTGCTTTGCCTCCGTGAATATGGTCTCGTTCCACAAAGCGTATATGATGGCAAACGTGTAAAGACATATAATCATGCTGAAATGACCGCCATCCTGGATGGTATGGTTAAAAAGATCGGTGCTACCGAATCTACCATCAATCCTAACTGGAACAAAGCCGTTGATGGTGTACTGAACGCCTACATCGGAGATGCTCCTGAAAAATTTGAGTACGAAGGCAAGAGTTATACTCCTCAAACATTTGCAAAGGAACTGGGTCTCAATGCAGATGATTATGTGATGGTAACCTCCTTCACTCACCACCCATATTACCAGCAGTTCGTACTGGAAGTTCCTGATAACTGGAACTGGGACAAGATGTACAATGTTCCTCTGAACGACCTGACCACTATTGCTGAAAATGCGATCCAGAATGGTTATACCATTGCATGGGCTTCTGACGTAAGTGAAAAAGGTTTCAACTTCGCGCAAGGTCTGGCTATCGTTCCCGATGTTGCCAGCCTGACTCCTGAACAATTAGGAAAAGCGTTCACTGAGCCGGTAAAGGAATTAACCATTACTCCGGAACTTCGTCAGCAGGCTTTTGATAACTACGAAACACAGGACGATCATGGTATGCATATCGTAGGGATGGCGAAAGATGCCAACGGAAAAGTTTTCTTCCGTGTGAAGAACTCCTGGGGTACTGCCAATCCTGGTAACGGATATTTCTATGCTTCCGAACCGTTCTTCGCTTACAAGACCACCAGCATTATGCTGAACAAAAAAGCAATTCCTGCGGATATTGCGAAGAAGCTGGGGATCAAACAATCTTAATTTTCTTTACTCTTGATATTAGCGGCTGTCTCGTTTTTCGTGGCAGCCGTTTTTTATTCCCGTCAAGATTCTCTGAAAGTCATGCTCGGATCTTTATTGATATGCTCTTTTCAAGGGGGTAGTGCGGATAGATAGACATACTGCTTCGGTTTCAGGAAGGGATCGCGATCGGCGCCTCTCCGGTGGGATGGCTATTAACCTTTTTCAAGCGTATGAGTTGTGGAATATTTATTTGACTGCATCAAGCGTATCCCGAAGAGCCGAAGGCCCGCGACTCCCTTCCTGAAATCATCGTATCCTCACCCTTAAACACTTAAAAAAAGAGGCCTCAAACACATACTTGACGAAATCAAACAATAGACGCTGTGTGCTAATTTGAACCTTATTTTAAGGCCAGAAAATCCGCAGGAATGAGTACAAAGCAGAGACGAAGAATTGGAGTATTAGCACTTAAAAAAGAGCGCGTATACCGGCCAAATATTTGATTGACAGAAGCAACCAATTTAGTTGACAAAGTCATTAATAATCGGCAAAATCAACTACTGCATTGAATAGTAGAACATTGGGATCACTTTCCCTCCAGTCGCTGCGCCTCCTGGTAACTGCCCAATCGTACCTTCACAGGTAACTGCGTTTGCTTCTCCCAATTCCACTCCTTTTTGCAGAAAAAACCGAAATGTTGCTGGTAATAACTATTCGCAGCAAGAGGCAGTTTTGCCTCCGGTAAGGTACGGTTATCGGTAACCTGGAAAGAGGATAAATATGCCGGCGCCGCCACCTCTTTTTTGTCAGTAAACCACAACTTGCTTGACTTAGTCAACGGATAAAGCGGCGCTACCGCTATCCGCGTCTGCGCAGATAGATGCGTCAGGCAAGTAATTAACAGTAATCCCAATATGGACGCCATTTTCTTCATAATCAATTCATTTAAAAGTTCTAAACCAATGCTTCCCAACTGCCTGCACCTTCCCTGATCAGTTCCGGCTCATCACCGGTACAGTCTACGACCGTAGAAAAGGTCAGTCCTCCCAATCCTCCATCCACAACGATATCCACGATCTTACCAAACTTCTCATGTATGATCTCCGGGTCCGTGTATTCCTCCACGTATTTGTCAACGGGAAGAGAGGTACTCATCACCGGGTTGCCCAGTTCTTTAACTATCGCCCTGCATATATTATTATCCGGTACACGGATACCTACCGTATCTTTTTTCTGCTTTATTATACGGGGTACTGCCCGGCTGGCAGGCAGAATAAATGTATATGGACCCGGCAACGCTTTCTTCAGCATACGGAAAGTGGGGGTATCCACACTCTTTGCATAGTCTGACAAATGACTGAGGTCATAACAGATAAAAGAGAACTGCGCTTTGGCCGGGTTAATATGCTTGATCTGACAGATCTTTTCCACCGCCTTGTGCTGACAGATGTCACACCCCATACCATACACGGTATCGGTAGGGTAGATGATCACGCCGCCATCTTTCAAACACTCTACGATCGTTTTCAAATGTCGCGGGTTCGGATTGTCCGGATGTAAGGTTAAGAGCATATCACAAATTTACGAAAGTCCTGTGGGAAGCAGCCCCAATTTCCAGGCCAACACGTTTTCCACATTAAATAATCTTACTATCTTTCCAGCCAATTTGCAAAACCAATCTGGATGAACTTAAAAGGGATTGTTCCGAGAACCTGGAGACGGCTGAAAAAGATTGCACTCATTCTATTCATTGCTCAATTCGTTTACATCATAATATTAAAATGGGTCAATCCTCCGATCACCCTTACCATGATCTCCTCCTGGTTTAGTCTCATCGGAACGGATAAACATTTCCATAAAAGCTGGGCAGATTATAATGAGATCTCTCAACATGCCAAGCTGGCCGTACTGGCTAGCGAGGACCAGCTATTTCCTGATCACAATGGTTTTGATTTTAAGTCTATTGAGAAGGCCATGAAGCATAACCAGAAGAGTAAGAAGATCCGTGGGGCCAGTACCATCAGCCAGCAGGTAGCCAAAAATGTGTTCTTATGGCAGGGACGCAGCTGGATGCGTAAAGGCCTGGAAGTCTATTTTACGTTTATGATCGAAAAAATATGGGGGAAGGAAAGGATCCTGGAAATGTATCTGAACGTCGCTCAGACAGGTGATGGCATCTTTGGGGTTGAAGCTGCCGCACAACAATATTATCATAAAAGTGCAGCGAGCCTGAATCGTGAGCAAGCCGCCATGATCGCTGCCTGCCTTCCGAATCCTATAAAGTATACAGTTAATCCTCCTTATCGTGTCACAGCCTATCGTCAGCGAAAAATATTGCAGCAGATGCGTTTCATTGCGCCTGATCCGGATATCGCTGAACTGGTGAGCAGCAAATAATAGTTACGACTTATCCTGTTTTTACTTTTTCAGCAGGTTATCCACAGCGGCTACCGCCGATGATTTCCTTTCTTCAAAACTTCCTTTGATCTCTACCCAGGGTGTTCCTGATGCAGTTACGAGATCTTTGTAAACACTATAAAAATATTCCCGCATCTTGGGGTCAGGGTATTCTCTCAGCGGATCTTCTTCCCAGGGAATGTCAATATAAGTGAGCAAATACAGATCGTAATGACGGGTTTTTATCTGCTCAACTATCCAGGGGTCAGTGGTCTTGTATTTAAACTCACTCCAGAAATTGATCACATGCAGGTCTGTATCGCAGATAAGCACTTTGTTGGCTCGTGCTGCCTGCTCATCTTCTAATGCCAGTTGACCTTTCGCTATTGTTAGCAGATCGTGTTGTTCATAGGGCCGGGGTAACTCCTCCAGGTACTGACGTGCATACTCGGGTACCCATACCGTTTGGTAATGTGTTGCCAGCTGCTCACTCAGTGTACTCTTTCCGGTTGACTCCGGCCCTATAACAACTACTTTCAACATATACTAATATACTTTTCCTGCTTTATCTACTTAGTACTTAACGCTTTCTATTTTGCCAGTCCTGCCGCATGTTGTTTCTGCCAGATCTTCTTCCAGCTGAAATACCCCAACACGGCGACTATGAACAGGAATATCGTCAGTATAGCTGTAGGCAATAAATGTTTATGGAACAATAAGGGGATAGCTACCAGGTTAGATACATTCAGTACCAGCCAGTTCTCTATCTTCCGCTTCGCCAGCAACCACATTCCGCTGCAGGCAGTGGCAGAAACAAATGCATCTATCAATGGAACGTCCGAGTTGGAGTAGTTCCTGAGCAGGTAGGCGAAAAGGCCCCAACCGATAAGCGTTATCAACACTGTTATCGTCCAATCTTTGCGCGTAGCCCATTCTACCGGTGTTTCCGGGTCGCTGTCTCCTTTTTTAGCCCAATGGTACCAGCCATATACGCTCATGATAAAATAGTAGACGTTCAATGTCGCCTCTGCGTATAAACGGAATTGTTCCCTGGACAGGAGATAAGCATAGATCCCTGTGCTCACCAATCCCGTAGGGTACAGCCATATACTGTTCTGTTTACTGCAGATCACACTGATGGCGCCGAATAATGCCGCCACTATCTCCAGCCAGCTCATTGCATGTATTCCTTCCTGTAATCCCTGATATAGTGCATCAAAATTCATGTCCCAAATTTATACCGTCTTATTTTTCTCCTAATAAACAACCGGAAACATTCCAGGCGCTGAAACTATTTCCTTCCCGCTCTCCTAATGGGATAGCCACCTTAAAGGTATGCACACCCGGTGTCAGATCGGGCAGGGGAATAGTTATCGGCTCTGTTACACCTCCCGGACACCAGTTGGAACGACTCAAGTCAGAAGAGGAGAGACCGTTCACGAAGTTACCTGTCGACGGATTTGACAAGCGGAAGTTACCGCAGTCAGTACGCCATGGAATAAAATGATATACTCTCTCTCCATCTACGAAGATCTCGTTCAGCTTCTGGTTGAACTCATCTCCACCTCCCCAGCCACCGTGGCCGGTAGTGGTATAACGCATACGAAGGTTCTTCAATCCTTCAGGGATGTTTACCGTCACTTCAAGCGAGTCTTTCCCGAACATGGTGCCGTATTCCTGGTCTGCCATTTCCATCAGGTTAGTGGTATTGAATACCGGCATTACCCAGTCTTCTTTTTTTATTTCTTTCTGATCATTGTCGGCGGGATAGTACTTCAGGCGCAGGCTCACTTTATGGCCGCCCTTGTCGTAGTTTCCGATATATATTCCCAGCCATACTTCTCCCTGTAAACGAGGCAGTAATTCAGTGATGTCCTGGCGGTACACAGCGGAATCAGCCCATTGGTAACCTTTTATTCTTGTCTTTTCATTATAGAACTTAACCCCAAACGGTGTGAAAAAGCGCATCAGTTCCAGGGTGGGCAGGTAGCTATCCGTTGCTACGACCCCACGGTATTTCCCATGATAAGCAGGCAGTTCTTTCACTCCTTTTTTCAAACCATCCAGGAAAGAGGTCTTCTTATCTACCGGGATCACAAATACTGATCCGGTACGGTCGTAAGCATCTCCGTTCGATTGTTCCGCTACTTCTGCAAAGAGGGTCACATTGGTGGTTTCCGGCAGTTTCACTTTTTTGAGAATAACGGTTCCTCCTGCATAGTGGTAAGTAACATTCTCCTGATCATTTGCCGGATCATTGAACTTATTCCCCCAGCTGATCTGTTCCTGGTTAAAAATGTTCAGGGTCGTAAACCTGTTTTCGATCACCTGCCGAAGGTAAGTGGCATCGTCCACCATGGTGCCCATGGCTACCGGCCATTTGAGTTCTTCATTCCTAACATTACGGAGATCAACTTTTGTAGCAATATATTCGGATGTGCCATTACGCAATGTCCTCAATATCAACCCCAGCCCAGGTCCAAACTCTAAAACCGGCGTTGCTTTTACCTGCAACGCATCAGTATACCATATCTCAATAGTATTGGAGCGGACCCTTACTTTAGCCTTCTTACAAATATATCCCAACACAGTATCTGTACCGGGCAGCAACTCCGGCTTGTCATAGTCGGCGAACGCTTTTCTGAATGCCAGCTGTTCCCCTTGTTTGCCGGTAATAACCTGATAGGTTGCCTTTCCTTTGTTGTCCAGGAATTTCCGTTCTTTCTGTGCAACAGCATTGAGCGGCTGGTAGCTGACTTTATCTCCCTGGATGAACAATTTCAGGCCTCCCTCCGGAACATCCTTTCCATTATATTTAAATCCATAGGTGATTTCGGCCCCAGGCTTTCCGCCTCCTGACTGTGCCTGTATACCTCCGGCGATCACCAGGGTCAACCAGAGCAATGTATATTTTTTCATAAGTATAAAGTGTTTCGGAATAATGGCTAAAGATATAGCAGGGACAATAAAAAAGCACAGTCAAAAGACTGCGCTCCTTTTTTAACACTATCATTCTCTCAACTATGGCTTATTCTGCTTCTGCCACCACTTCCTTTACTTCCGGGATCATACGCTTCATCATGCCTTCAATGCCGGCTTTCAGCGTAATCATGGAAGAGGGGCAACCTGAACAGGAACCCTGCAGCATCAATGTCACAGTACCGTCGTCGTAATCTTTAAATTGAATTGCACCACCATCCATTTCTACTGCTGGTTTAACGTAGTTTTCAAGTAATTCCTTGATACGTTTTACCACATCAGTATCGTCTGCACTTACTTCGTTGCTGGCGGTATCTTTAGTCACCACTATTTCCTCTTCGTTGATAACGGGACGGTTATCTTCCAGATATTCCTTCAGGAAGGATTTTATAGTAGGTATAATGTCGTTCCAATCAGTGTCAGGAGTCTTTGTCAGGGTAATAAAATTAGCCATAACAAAAACGCCCCTTATGAACGGAAAGCTGAACAGCTCAACGGCCAGTGGAGATGGCTTCGCGCTGGCCTCATCCGGAAAATCGATGTGCTTACCAGGATACAACAGTTTGTTAGCCACAAACTTCATTGTTTCCGGGTTTGGCGTCATTTCCGTATATATGCTGATAATGGGATTGCCTGTTTTAATCATGGTACTCTAAACTTTTTGATGGAACAAAGGTAGCAACTTTCGTCCACATACCCAGTAGGATCAGCTGTTTTCCATATCGAATTTTACAATAGGGATATAGACGTTTTTTACTTCACATGTCTTTTTTGCCCGGTTTGTTGCCAATCCGGCACCGTTTGTGCTGCATAATGACCTTCATGACCAGCAGCCTTTTACATAGGGTTGCTTAAATGAATGGTTTTGTTATTTTCGCAGTTTTTCAGGTCTTAACCTACATACTAGATGGTGAAGTATATATTGGGAGTTGCGCTGGCAATTGCGGGCATCTTCAGCCAGGCCAAAGCACAACTGCCACCCAAAAGGGAATTTCGTGCGGTATGGATTGCCACGGTGGAAAATATTGACTGGCCTTCCAGGAAAGGTTTGCCGGTAGAAATACAGAAACAGGAATTTATTAACCTCCTCGATAAACAACAGCGTAACGGCATGAACGCCGTTATAGTTCAGGTCCGTCCTGTAGCTGACGCTTTTTACGATTCTCCTTTCGAGCCCTGGTCAGAGTATCTGAGTGGTACCCAGGGTGTTGCGCCAAATCCTTATTATGACCCGCTCCGCTTTATGCTGGAAGAGACCCATAAACGGGGAATGGAGTTTCACGCCTGGTTCAATCCTTACCGTGCAGCTATCAGCGCCAATCGGGTTACCGCCAATCACATCACCCGTATGCGTCCCCAATGGTTCGTCAACTTTGACGGCAAGAAATACTTTGATCCGGGTGTCCCCGAGGTACGGGAATATGTAACCCAGATCATCCGGGACGTTGTTCGCCGCTATGATATTGACGCTGTACACTTCGACGACTATTTCTACCCATATCCTGTTCCTGGAAGAGATTTCCCTGATTACAGCTCGTACCGCCAGTATGGCCGTAACATGCTGAAAGACGACTGGCGCCGCTGGAACGTGGATACCATTATCCAGATGGTAAGCAAAATGATCAAGGAGGAAAAGCCCTGGGTGAAGTTCGGGATCAGTCCTTTCGGCATCTGGCGGAATAAAAATAAAGACCAGGACGGTTCTTACTCAACAGGCCTTTCCAATTACGACGATCTGTATGCCGATGTACGCAAATGGCTTCAGAACGGCTGGATCGACTATGTGCTGCCACAGCTGTACTGGGAAAGAGGCCACCGCGTAGCTAATTACGAGTTGCTGCTCAACTGGTGGGCGCAACATGGTTACGGGCGCAACGTATACATTGGTCATGGCGTGTACCGCATCCGAAGTAATGCCGCCTGGAACCTCCCGTACGAACTGCCCATACAGATCACAGAAGCCCGTACGCTTAACACCATTCAGGGAAGTGCCTACTACAGTGCAAAGTCCTTTAATGGCAATCCTTTAGGATTCGAAGACAGCCTGCGCAATCACTTTTACCGCTATCCGGCCTTACGTCCTGCCATGCCCTGGATAAAGCTGCCGGCTCCGCTACCGCCTTATTTCATAGACGCATTTGAAAGAGCGGACGGCCTACACCTTTACTGGGCTGACGATGACACTTCCGGCCGCACGCAACAGTACGTATTGTACCGTTTCAATGCCAGTGAATCCATCAATCTGAATGATCCTACTAAGATCCTGGCCATCATACAGCAGATGCCTGATCCCCAGTTCATAGACTACTCCTATGTAAAAGGGAATCTTTACACATACGTTGTGACGGCTTTGAATCGCCTGCAAACGGAGAGCTGGGCTAGCGATCCGTTATACATGAAGAAGTCAGGAAAGAAAACATTATTCATGTTCGATCCCGAACCGGTCAACAGATATCAATAATATTATCCACAAAAAAAGCGGGGAGTCAGTTAAACTGGCTCCCCGCTTTTTTATGTTTGGCGATCTGTTATTTATATACTGCCTGCACTGGTTTACCTACCGCGCCATTCGGCATCTGGATATGCAGCATGGCCGCAATGGTAGGCGCTATATCAGCCATACTCACCACGTCGTTGCTGGCGCCATGTTTAACGTGCCAGCCCATGAACACCAGTGGCAGATGGGTGTCGTACGGATTCCAGTTACCATGCGTCGTGCCCTTACTTGAGCCCGAATACCAGCCTGGTTCAGGAATAATGGCCACAGACCCACAACGTTTAGGATTATAGCCATTGGCGATCATTGTTTTGATCGGCTCGGGCACAGGACTATTTCCGAGGTTATCCACATCCGCCGCAAATTGAACTCCCGGCAGCGTTTGCAAGTATTGGACCGTTACTTTCTTTATCGCATCGTAGTCGAGCTTTTGCTCGGAGATGGTTTTCAGATCAAAACTGATATGATAGTTTTCCCCGCTCTTTGCCAGCTTGTCCACTCCAAAGCGCTCCTTCAGCAATGTGTTCAATCCGGTCAGCATCTTTCCGTCCGGCAACCCCGAAGGGATCTGATGTTCTTTCATAAACCCTACAGAGTTGGCCGCGCCATGATCTGCCGAGAGGAATACCAGGTAATTACCTTTACCCACTTTCTGGTCCAGGTAGCGGAAGAACGCTGACAGATCCTTATCCAGGCGCAGGTAAGTATCTTCTACCTCGATGGAATTAGGTCCGTATTTATGCCCTACATAATCTGTTGATGCACAGTTGATGGTCAGGAAATCTGTTACTGTATTACTGCCCAGCTTATACCCTTCAATCGCCGCTTTGGCGAACTCCAGGGTGAGCGTGTTGCCGGAAGGAGAGGTGCGCAGGCTGCCTTTATCCTTCTGATAAATGTCCTGCATGTTGTGTGGAAAAGTCGGCGTTGTTTCTCCGCCGAAAGTGCCTTCCCACGACTTGTTATCTTCTGTACTCTGGATGTAGGTGTTGATCGGGTACAGCGTCTCCCAGGATTTTGACATCATTTGCGCCGGCAGCTTACGGGCATTGAATGTCTTCGCCCATTCCGGCAGGTCCTGCATATAAAAAGAGCTTGTTACAAAACTCGCATTGCTGTCGTCCAGCCAGAATGCGCCGTTGGCAACATGTCCTGCCGGCAGAATGGATGCCCTGTCTTTCAGGGACACACCCACTACTTTAGAGCGGAAGTTTGTAGCGATCCTTAATTCATCAGTAATTGTAGAAGCGAGCAGGTTACGGGGAGACATTTTCCCTGCGTCAGAGGTTGTACCTACCGCCTGTACAGTAGTATCTTCCGTGCAATACCAATGGCGGCCAGTCACCTGGTCCGTCCAGTCGTTGCCGGTAATACCGTGAATAGCTGGCACGGAGCCGGTATAAATGGTGCTATGTCCTACCGCCGTAAAAGACGGTAAATGAGTGATGAACGTATTTTCACAGGAGAAGCCTTCGGTCAGCATACGTTTGAAGCCACCTGCTTCGTAACGGTCATAATACCTGTAGAGGTAATCCCAGCGCATCTGGTCAACAACGATACCGACTACCAGTTTGGGCCGGTCTACCGGCTTCTGGGCCGAAACAACAACTGTCTGAAACATAGCGCCGGTAAGCGCCAATGCAGACAGCGATTTACATATTTTTCTCATGATAGATAATTTCCACAATAAATAAGACCTGATTACTAACGCCTTCGGTTATTTAAGGTTGTTAAATTATCTATCCTTTCAAAATTTAAATTGTATAAATATTACCAACGGGGATATATCGGGATAAAACCCGTGCATTGATAACATGGGATTGGCGCCGTATCGTTAACCGGGGGATATTACATTATTAACCCAGGGTTTGCACCCAGGGCGCACAACAGGGGACTCCTACCGGAGTCCTATTGTGTTTTGTTTGATTGACGATTATTTCTTCGACGCTTGTTCGACGGCTCTTCGACGCTTGTTCGACGCTTCTTCGACCAAAGCAAAAGAGGCCTTTTTTTAGAATCCTGCGTCCTTGAAACGTACCGGGTAATCTGAAATGATACCATCAGCCCCCATTCCCTTCAACTTCTTCATTTCTGCCGGGTCCTGCACCGTCCAGGGTACAACCTGGATCTTTTTGCTGTGACAATGCGCTATCAGTTCAGGTGTGATATATTGATATGCCGGGTTATAGAACTGTGGCGTAAAGCCCAGCAGGTCAAGTTGTTTCGCCGGATTGATCTCCTTATCAGATACCAGGAACCCAAGCGCGATCTGTGGATATCTTCTGTGGATAACCTGCAGGGGACGGGCATCAAAAGACTGAATAATGAGGCGGTTGCCCAGGGGTAGTAAATTCTTTACCGCCATCAGTTTGTCGATGTATTCTTCCGGTGCCGGTTGTTCTGTTCCATCTGTTTTTGCAGATGATTTTATTTCCAGTAAATAAAATACCGGCGGTAAATGGTGCGCCTTTGTGTAGGCATCTACTGAATCGATCATTTCAGACAGGAGAGGAGCGTGTGTCTTTACCCGTTGTTGTTCGGGGAACTCCGGATAAGGCTTTTCTCCTATCACAAACTCGCGGATACGGCTGTACTCCATTTTATAGAAAATGTAATCGTTCCGGGATTCCTTCGGAATGTCCGACCCATCGGGCATAGTGGTATATGCCGGGTTGAAAGAAGGATCATGATATACTACTACCTGTCCGTCTTTCGTGATATGCACATCAAATTCAATGGTGTTGGCGCCGGTCTCTATGGCCTTGATCATGGATGGAATGGTATTTTCCGCCATCAGGCCACGGGTGCCTCTGTGTCCTACTTTATAAAAAGCAGGCAGTGGCTGTTGAGCTGTCATCGGTTTTGTGGTTTTACAGGCTTCCATACCTGTAGCCGCCAGCAGTAAGCCTGCGGCGAGCATCGCTTGTTGAAATGGTTTCATCGTTTAACTTTTTCCGGCTGTTAAAGTACTATCCTGTATATGCTTTTTCTATCCGGGCAATGTTAACTGATCATTAATTTGCCACCGGCTGTAAATATAGATACAGTGCTGCCGCAATAGCCGCCCCAATAAGCGGGCCAGCTACAGGTATCCAGGCATAATCCCAGCCGCTGCCCTGTTTGCCTTTCACCGGCAGCAGTGCATGCATGATCCGTGGCCCCAGGTCCCTTGCCGGATTAATAGCATAACCAGTTGTACCTCCAAGAGATAACCCAATAGCCAATACCAACAGGGAAACGGGCAAAGCCCCCAGAGAACCCATTCCTACAGGTGTTTTCTCTTCTCCCAGTTCAGCTCCGGTAAAGTAAAAGATGGTGAACAGCAACACAAAGGTGCCGATCACTTCACTGCTGAAATTGCGCCCGTCGTTCCGGATGGCTGGTGCTGTGCAGTAACAGGCCTGGATCAACCCGGGATCGGCAGTAGCGTCCATATGGTCTTTATAATGGAACCATACCAGAAAGGAGCCAGTCATGGCGCCCAGTAATTGGGCTATAATAAACAAGGGGACTTGTACCCAGGCAAACTTACCTGCTATGGCCAAAGCCACTGTCATAGCAGGGTTCAGGTGAGCGCCACTGTAAGGGGTGGCTACCACCACACCTACAAATACAGCCAATGCCCAGCCGGTCGTTATCACGATCCAGCCGCCGCCATTGCCTTTTGTCTTATTGAGGATCACATTTGCCACTACGCCATTTCCCAGCAGTATCAACAACATGGTTCCCAGGAATTCTGCTAATAAAGGGTGCATTGAATAGTTATTTTATCAGTTTGTCATTGGTCGTGGTGCGGAATTACAGACCATTCCACGAAAGGTCTTACTCTGTTACAACGGCATCTTCCTGGACAGAGAATTTTGCCCAGGCCTTCACTGCTTTCACCGCATGGCTCCAGCCTTTGATCCACTTATGCACATCTTCGTCCTTGCCTGCCGGAGTAAAAGAATGGTCAACCTGCCACTGGCGGGCTATTTCTTCCTTATCCTTCCAGAAACCTGTAGCCAGCCCAGCCAGATATGCGGCCCCCATAGCTGTTGTTTCGGTGACTTTAGGACGGATCACTTGTGTATTAAGGATATCTGCCTGGAACTGCATGAGCAGGTTATTATTAGTAGCGCCGCCGTCTACACGCAATTCTTTGATGCTGATACCGGCGTCGGCTTCCATCGCTTTCAGTACCTCCATCGTCTGATATGCGATGCTCTCCAGGGCCGCCCTTGCTATATGCGCTGACGTTGTTCCCCTTGTCATTCCCACAAGCGTTCCCCTGGCATGCTGCTCCCAATGGGGTGCACCCAGTCCGGCGAAGGCAGGCACAAGATACACGCCGTCATTATGTGTCACTTTTGCGGCCAGTCCCTCCACCTCAGAGGACGAGCGGATGATACCCAGGCCATCCCGCAGCCACTGTACTACCGCACCCGCAATGAAGATGCTGCCTTCAAGCGCATATTCGACTTTGCCATTTATTTTCCAGGCGATCGTAGTAACGAGGTTGTTCTGTGAAATGATCGGTTGCTCCCCGATATTCATCAACATAAAACATCCGGTACCATAAGTGTTCTTCACCATGCCGGGACTTGTACACATCTGCCCGAACAAGGCCGCATGTTGATCGCCCGCAATACCTGCAATAGGAATGGTTACAGAGAATATGGTCGGCGTTGTTTCTGCGATCACTTCACTGGACTGTTTTACATCCGGCAACATGGAGGCCGGAATATCAAACAGCGACAACAGTTCTTCATCCCATTGCTGTGTATGTATATTAAATAACATCGTACGCGATGCATTGGTAATATCGGTAGCGTGTGTTTTCCCTTCCGTCAGGTTCCATACCAGCCAGGCATCTACGGTACCGAATGCCAATTGGCCTCCGGCGGCCTTTTCCCTCGCGCCTTCGACATTTTCCAGGATCCATTTCACCTTCGTGGCAGAGAAGTAGGCGTCTATAACGAGGCCGGTTTTCTCCCGGATCATCTGTTCATGACCTGCCGCTTTCAGTTCATCACAATAGGCAGCGGTTCGCCGGTCTTGCCATACGATGGCATTATGCACAGGCTTTCCTGTACGGCGGTCCCACACGATGGTGGTCTCCCGCTGATTGGTGATCCCGATCGCCGCAATGTCTGCTCCTTTCAGTCCGGCTTTGGCAACGGCTTCCGCCGCAACGCCCAGCTGACTTGACCAGATCTCGCTGGCATCATGTTCTACCCATCCGGGAGAAGGGAAAATCTGTCTGAATTCTTTTTGAGCGACGGATACAATGGCGCCTGCCTTATCAAAAATGATCGCCCTTGAACTTGTGGTGCCCTGGTCGAGCGCCAGGACGTACTGGGTTATTTCCTTTTCCTTCATATAGCTTAACGTGGTATTTACGGGTATGGAACTATGATTGACGTTGTTTGTCTACTGTTAATCAAGCAGATAATTCTCCGCGATATCGGTAAAGGTATCCAGTTGCTGCTGTTCCCATATCTTATCTTTCCCCAGCTCCGCCGCCACCAGCGCAACAACAGTAGGGGCCATTTCAATGGCAGCACGGGCGTCGAGCAACAAGGCACGTAATCTTCGGGACAATACATCATCCAGGGTGCGGGCCATTTCCTCCCTCACGGCCCAGACTACCTGTGCCTTAATATACGGAAGTCTTGGATGCAGTTGTTCAGCTAAAGCCGGTTCTGATTTAATCAGCGCATTGATATCATTGGTATCGCTGCCATATACATCCAGCGGAGCCGGAGCCAGTGGCGCTGTCGTATATCCGTGGATGTGCAGATGTTCTGTTTCACAGGGAGCTGCCGCCAGTCCGCCGCCGGAAGAGGCAATCGCCACATCAACTGTGTCTTCTGCCATTTTGCGGAAGGTGGTCCATTTGCCACCGGTAATTGTTATAAGCCCCGAAGCCGCCGTAATGATCTTATGGCTGCGGGATATTTCCTTCGTACTGTCAGTATCTTTTTGTGGCGCCGCCAATGGGCGTAAGCCCGCATACACGCTCAGTACATCGGCGCGGGTAGGGGCTTTCTGTAAGTAACTGCCCGCTGTTTGTAGGATGAACTGAACTTCTGTATCCAGCGCCTGCGGCTCCAGGCTGTGATTATTCAAAGGAGTATCTGTAGTGCCTACCAGCACTTTTCCATGCCAGGGCAAGGCGAAAAGCACACGCCCGTCGGCCGTTTTCGGGATCATTAGTGCGCTGGAGCTATTCAGGAAGGAAGCGTCCAGCACGAGGTGTACGCCCTGGCTGGGGCGGATGGTAGGCCGGGCGCCGGGTTTATCCATTTGCAGCACATCGTCAGCGAATACACCTGTTGCGTTGATCACTATCTTAGCTTGCAGCTCATATGTCTCTCCTGTTTCCAGGTCGGTAGCGGCTACCCCGTTTATTCTTCCATCTTCCGCTTTCCGTAAACTTGTCACTTTGAAATAGTTCAGCAGCACTGCGCCCTTTTCAGCCGCAGTCTGGGCAATATTCACAGCCAGGCGGGCATCATCAAACTGTCCGTCATGATATACGATGCCTCCCTTCAAACCTTCACGGCGTATAGCCGGTAACGCATTGATAACCTTTTGTTTTCCAACAACCCGGGATGGTCCGAGGCTGAGCCTTCCTGAAAGGAAGTCATATAATTTCAGGCCGATACCATAGAATGGCCCCTGCCACCATTTGTAATAAGGGATAATGAATTCCTGGTCATGCGCCAGGTGAGGAGCATTTGCCAGCAACAATCCTCTTTCGTGCAAGGCTTCTTTTACCAGGCCCACGTCTCCCTGTGCGAGGTAACGTACACCACCATGCACCAGTTTTGTGCTACGGCTGGACGTGCCTTTGGCGAAATCCGATTGCTCCAGCAGCAGCGTCCGAAAACCCCGCTGAGCAGCGTCCATGGCTATTCCAAGACCGGTAGCGCCACCGCCGATCACAATAATATCCCAAACGACTGTAGCCGCATTGCCTATCTGTTGTTTAAAGGTTAACCTGTTCATTGCGAGGAATATGCTTTAATTTTCTTTTAAATAGTTTCAGTTTATTTCATTCAATGCAGGAAAAAAAACTGTTGGGAGCTGGCAGTCCCGTAAGCCGAAAATAAATGTTTTGCGGCTTCCTTTTCAGGAAGTTAATGCATAAACTGGCATTTATACATGATATTCTTCATTTTTTACTAAATATTTATTTTGATACAATGTGATAAATTCAACAACATGAAAGTACTTTTGTAACGAATTGGAAGAAAGTATAGGCGTATTTGTTCCAAAGCTGTTTTTAATATGTAATACTTTTTTCTACAACTGCTAATTTTTTGCTCATATGTCAATGATCAATATTGCGGAAAGACACAAGTTCATTCTTGATCGTTTAGCCGAAAAAGGGTATGTGAATGTGGTGGACCTCTGCAAAGAACTGGATGTTTCCGGTGTAACCATCCGTAAAGACCTCAAACTGCTTGAAGATAAGTCCCTCTTATTCCGTTCACATGGGGGCGCTACCGTTAACAATCCGTACATCAACGATAAACCTGTTAATGAAAAGGAGAAGCTGCGCAGGGACGAAAAGAACAATATTGCCATCGCTGCAGCGGCTATGATTGCCCCGAATGATGCTATTATCATTTCTTCGGGAACAACCGCACTCGCTTTGTCCAGGAATATTCATCCGAAAGGACATCTGACAGTGATCACCCCGGCGCTGAACGTAGCGCAGGAGCTGCTGCGTCATCCGGAGATCGAAGTATTGCAGCTGGGAGGTATTGTGCGCAACAGTTCTGCTTCTGTAACAGGCACTTATGCGGAAAGGATCCTTGCAGATTTTTCCTGCAGCAAATTGTTCCTGGGACTGGAAGGTATTGATATCGAGTTTGGCCTGACCACCACGAATCTCCTGGAAGCGCAACTGAATCAGCGTATGGTGGCTGCCGCACAGAAAACAATCGTGCTGGCGGATTCTTCAAAGTTCGGCCGCCGCGGTTTCGGAAAGATCTGTGATCTGGAAGATGTGGATGAGATCATCACGGATAGCGGTATCTCTGCACACATTGTGAAAGCGCTGGAAGAGATGGGGATAAACGTCACTATCGTTTAATTACTAACAGATTATATTATTTCTTCCCGGATTATAATGGGTGCAGTACCCATTATTCCCGAAGCGAAGGAACCATTATATATTTTTTGGGGGAGGAAAGATACCTCCCTCTTTTTTTTGCCCTCTAACGTCGTACGCCTCTGTCATATTGAGGCGTCTCCATATGACCTTATTCCGCTGTAGTGCGCTGTCCTGCAAACCAGTACCGTCCGTCTGTTCACAGCCCAACCGTATACAATAAAGCCGTTAGCCTGAACAGGGGGGACACTCCCGTACTCTCCGGGCATGTTCCATTGTTGAAGCGCTTAACCGGACACTGCCAATCCAGATAACAGCCTTCTTGCTATTTTCAAGATCCTCTTATAGAGAAATATATCAACGTACATAGCATTCATCCTTAGAGCATAACAAAATATACTTTTTGCAATAGTGCTGTAAGGCCGCTACTATAGGGTATTTGGTGAGATGTCCCATATATAACCCATATATGACCCATATATAACCCATATATATCCCATATTTAAGAGGTATGGAATATATATGGGTTATATATGGGTTGATGATGGATTATAAATGAGTTATAACTGTGAAATTGCCTTTGCTGAATGACTGTCTGACCTTTATATGAGCATAGAATGACCGATAGAGGGGAAGTACGTCGCCTGTAGCATAGAGATAATTACCGGAGATCGTCATAAATCTTCCGTACAACACATTAAACATTTTTGCCAGTTCAAAATCCGGCTTCAGGCCCAAATACGGGCACATATCAGCAGCCCACTTATTTAATTCTAACGAATGCCTGTACTTTTTTAATCTTTTCTAAATTTTTGGGGTTATACAAAAGCTTTCGTAAAAAATACCGGTTTCCTTTAGTATCTTTATACCGTTCCCGATAAAATTACGGTACCTCCAGCCGCCAGAGTAAGCGGGGAAGGTGTGCCAAAAGGTCAAAAAATCTAAACGAATGCAAGAAGTGAAGCAATTGCAAGGACTGTATCACCCGGATTTTGAGCATGATGCATGCGGAACAGGCTTTACAGCCCATATTAAGGGCCGTAAATCGCATCAGATCATCCGGGATGCGCTGACCATGTTGGAAAACATGGAACATCGCGGTGCATGTGGTTATGAGCAAAACACCGGTGACGGGGCTGGTATCCTTATCCAGCTGCCACACGAGTTCCTGTACGACGAATGCCTTAAGATAGGCATTAGCCTCCCTGAATTTGGAAAATACGGGGTAGGCATGATTTTCTTTCCGAAAGAGCCTCGCTGGCGCGAAGAGTGCCGTGAGATCCTGAACCGGGCGGCCGAGAAACTGGGATTGGAAATACTGGGTTACCGTAAGGTACCGGTACGTCCTGACGGCATTGGTGAAGGCGCCCTTTCTGTTGAACCAGAAATTGAACAGGTATTTATTGCCTGTCCATACCACATTACGGACAATGACACCTTTGAGCGTAAACTCTTCGTGCTGCGTAACTACGTTTCTAAAACCGTTCGCAACACCGTTCCGAAAGAGAAAGCGCTGTTCTATATTCCGTCCCTTTCTACAAAGACTATTGTATATAAAGGTCAGCTAACAACTTACCAGGTACGTCATTATTACGCTGACCTCAGCGATGAGAAGATGGTATCTGCATTTGCACTGATCCACTCCCGCTTTGCGACCAACACTTTCCCTAGCTGGCGCCTGGCTCACCCTTACCGCTATATTGCGCACAATGGTGAGATCAATACCCTGAAAGGGAACCTGAACTGGTTAAGAGCAGGAGAGAAGGACTTCGTTTCCAAATACTTCTCACAGGAAGAAATGGATATGTTGCTGCCACTCGTGGAAGAAGGCCAGTCTGACTCTGCCAGCCTGGATAACGTAGTGGAACTGCTGATGCTGACCGGCCGTTCTCTCCCTCATGTTATGATGATGCTGATCCCGGAAGCCTGGGACGGTAACGAAGACATGGACCCGGTGAAGAAAGCCTTCTACGAATACCATGCTTCCCTCATGGAACCATGGGACGGTCCTGCATGTATCTCCTTCACTGACGGTAAGATCATTGGTGGTACCCTGGACCGTAACGGTCTGCGTCCTGCCCGTTTTGTCATCACTAAAGATGACCGCGTGATCATGGCGTCAGAAGCTGGCGTACTGCCGATCGATCCGAAGAATGTAAAAGAAAAAGGCCGCCTGCAGCCTGGTAAAATGTTCATCGTGGACATGGAACAGGGCCGTATCATCGGCGATGAGGAGCTGAAACAGAACATCTGTTCCCAGCAACCTTACGGCGAGTGGCTGAATAAATATAAGATCCGCCTGGAAGAACTGTCTGAACCACGGGTTACTTTCACCCACCTGGAACATGATCAGATCTTCAAATATCAGCGCGCATTCGGTTATTCTACTGAAGATCTTTACACCATCATCGCGCCAATGGCACTGGATGGTAAAGAACCTGTAGGTTCTATGGGTACAGATGCTCCGCTGGCCGTTTTAAGTGATCAGCCGCAGCACCTGACCAGCTACTTCAAACAGCTGTTTGCACAAGTAACCAATCCGCCAATTGATCCGATCCGTGAAAAGCTGGTTATGTCTCTTGCTACCTATGTGGGTAACAATGGTAACCTGCTGGACGAAGATCCGCTACACTGTCATGGTCTGGCGCTTCGTCACCCGATCCTGACCAACTTCGAACTGGAAAAGATCCGTAGTATAGATACCGGTTTATTCCAGGCCAAGACCCTCCACACTTATTTCAGAGCAGACGGTAAACCCGGCTCTCTGGAAAAAGGTCTTCAGCGTCTGTGCCGTTATGCGGTAGATGCTGTGGAAGATGGTTTCGAAGTGATCATCCTGTCCGACAGGGCGATCGACTCAGAACACGCTGCTATGCCTTCACTGCTGGCTGCATCTGCCGTACACCACCACCTCATCCGCAAAGGATACCGTGGCCAGGTAGGGCTGATCGTAGAAGCAGGGGACGTATGGGAAGTGCATCACTTTGCCTGTTTGCTGGGCTTTGGCGTAACCGCCATCAACCCGTACCTGGCACTGAGCACTATCCGTGATATGAAACTGACCGACAAACTGGAAACTAACCTGGATGTAGATAAACTGAAAAAGAACTACATCAAGGCAGTATGCGACGGTTTGCTGAAAGTATTCTCTAAAATGGGTATCTCCACCCTGCAATCTTATCAGGGTGCACAGATATTTGAAATATTAGGTATCAACCGTACCGTAGTAGATAAATATTTCACTGGCGCTGTATCCCGTATACAGGGTATGGGCCTGGATGAAATAGCCCGCGAAACACTGGCTAAGCACTGGATGGGATATGGCCGTAAGGAAACTCCTGTTCAGCGTTTAACAACCGGCGGTATCTACCAGTGGAAGAGAAAAGGAGAGTTCCACCTCTTCAATCCGACCACTATCCACCTCTTACAGTATGCTACCCGTATGGGCGATTACAGCATCTTTAAGAAGTATTCAAAATCAGTGAACGACCAGAGCGAGAAAGCAGCCACCCTGCGTAGCCTCTTCTCCTTCAAACGTACACGTCCTTCTGTTCCATTGGAAGAAGTTGAATCAGCTGAAAGCATCCTGAAGCGTTTTGCTACCGGTGCAATGAGCTTTGGTTCCATCTCCCACGAAGCACACTCCACACTGGCTATCGCAATGAACCGTATCGGTGCGAAAAGCAATACCGGCGAGGGTGGTGAAGACGAGATCCGTTATGAAGTGCTGCCTAATGGCGACAGCATGCGTTCTTCTATCAAACAGGTAGCAAGCGCACGTTTTGGTGTAACAAGTAACTATTTAACTAACGCGGACGAGCTCCAGATCAAGATGGCACAGGGTGCTAAACCTGGAGAAGGCGGACAGTTACCTGGTCATAAAGTAGATGAATGGATCGCAAAGGTTCGTCACGCTACACCAGGTGTTGGTCTGATCTCACCTCCTCCGCACCACGATATTTATTCCATCGAGGACCTTGCTCAGCTGATCTTTGATCTGAAAAATGCTAACCGTGCCGCACGTATCAGTGTAAAACTGGTATCTAAAGCAGGTGTTGGTACCATCGCTGCCGGTGTTGCCAAAGCAAAAGCGGATGTAGTACTTATTTCCGGTTATGACGGTGGTACAGGTGCATCTCCGATCAGCTCTATCAAACATGCAGGTTTGCCATGGGAACTGGGTCTGGCCGAAACACACCAGACACTTGTAAAGAACAAACTACGTAGCCGCGTAGTGGTACAAACTGATGGTCAGCTGAAAACAGGCCGTGACATTGCAATCGCCACACTGCTGGGTGCAGAGGAATGGGGTGTAGCAACTGCCGCACTGGTAGCTGAAGGATGTATCATGATGCGTAAGTGTCATCTGAATACCTGTCCTGTAGGTGTCGCCACCCAGGACCCGGAACTGCGCAAGCGCTTCAACGGTGACGCTGAGAATGTAGTGAACCTCTTCAAATTCCTGGTAGAAGAATTCCGTGAGATCATGGCGGACCTGGGTTACCGCAAAGTAACCGAAATGGTTGGCCAGGTAGACAATCTTCAGGTACGTGAAAACCTCACTCACTGGAAATACAAACAACTTGATCTGTCTCCTATATTATATAAAGAACCAGCTGCTGAAGAAACAGGGCTGTTCAAACAGGAAGATCAGGATCATGGTATCGGTGAAGTGATCGACTGGCAGTTGCTGAAAGCAGCGCAGCCGGCACTGGAGAAGAAATCACGTGTATTCCAGCAGTTTAATGTAAAGAATACCGACAGGGCAGTAGGAACAATCCTCAGTAACGAAATATCCAAACGTTATGCAGGTCCTGGCCTTCCGGAAGATACTATCCACTACAAGTTTGTTGGTTCTGCCGGACAAAGTTTCGGTGCTTTCAATACGAAAGGTGTAACACTGGAGCTGGAAGGAGAAGCGAACGACTACTTTGGTAAAGGTCTTTCCGGTGCGAAACTGATCTTGTACCCATCTCCTGAAGCAGGCTTTAAAGCGGAAGAAAACATTATCGCAGGTAACGTTGCCCTTTATGGTGCAACCTCCGGTGAAGCTTACATCCGTGGTAAAGCTGGTGAACGTTTCTGTGTACGTAACTCTGGAGCTACCATCGTAGCAGAAGGCGTTGGCGATCACGGTTGTGAATATATGACAGGAGGTAAAGCAGTGATACTGGGTGAAACCGGCCGCAACTTCGGTGCGGGTATGAGTGGCGGTATTGCTTATATATATGATGTAAAAGGTCTTTTTGCAGGACGTTGCAATAAGGAGATGATCGATCTGGATCCGCTGGACCAGGCAGATGCAGCCGAACTGCAGGACCTGATCACCAAACATCATGCATATACGAACAGTACTGTGGCGAAATTCATACTGAAAGACTGGGAAAACCAGCTGCGTCACTTCGTGAAAGTGTTCCCGAAAGAGTACAAAGCTGTACTCAGCGCGAACAAAGCAGGTGCACAGAAAGTAGGGAAGTAGTAACATTCTAACATCTAAGAAAAGAGACAAATGGGCAAACCAACAGGATTCCTTGAATTTACACGGGAACTGCCGGGCAAAACTCCTGCAAAGGAGAGAGTCCAACACTATAACGAATTCGTGGAGAGATATTCAGAGTCAAAACTGAATGAACAATCTGCACGCTGCATGAACTGTGGAGTTCCATTCTGTCACAGCGGCTGTCCGCTGGGCAATGTGATCCCCGAGTTCAACGACGCTGTATACCAGAAAGACTGGAAAGAAGCTTATGAAATATTGACCAGCACCAACAACTTCCCGGAGTTTACAGGACGTATCTGCCCTGCACCGTGTGAAAGTGCTTGTGTACTGGGTATCAATCAGCCTCCTGTGGCTATCGAAGAAATAGAACGTCACATTATAGAGGTAGCTTTCGATAAAGGTCTGGTACAGGCTAAAACACCAAGAGTACGTACTGGCAAAAAAGTAGCTGTGATAGGCTCTGGTCCTGCTGGACTGGCTGCTGCCGCTCAGTTGAACTATGCCGGTCATAATGTGACTGTATTTGAAAGAGACGATGCTCCGGGTGGTTTGCTGCGTTACGGTATTCCTGACTTCAAACTGGAGAAATGGGTAATAGACCGTCGTATCAAACTGATGGAAGAAGAAGGTGTCGTATTCCAGTGTAATGCAAATGTGGGTGTGAATGTAAGTGTGAACGACCTGCTTCGCGAATACAATGCGATCGTACTGGCGGGTGGATCTACTATTCCGCGCGACCTGAACATTCCTGGCCGTCACTTCCATGGCGTACATTATGCAATGGACTTCCTGAAGCAACAGAACAAACGCGTAGGCGAACGTCCTGTTTCCGGTCATGATATTATGGCAACCGGCAAGAATGTTGTAGTAATAGGCGGTGGCGACACCGGCTCCGACTGTGTAGGTACTTCCAATCGTCACGGTGCAATAGGAGTAACCCAGCTGGAACTACTGCCAAAACCTCCGGGAGAGCGTACAGAATATATGCCATGGCCTACCTATCCAATGGTACTGAAAACATCCTCTTCTCACGAAGAAGGTGCGGTACGTCACTGGGCTATAGGTACCAAAGAGTTTGTCGGAGACGAAAAAGGAAACCTGAAAGGGTTGAAAATAGTAGCCCTCGAATGGGCCCTGGGTCCTGATGGCAGACCAGGCGGCTTTAAAGAAGTACCAGGTAGCGAACAAGAGATCCCTTGTGAACTGGCCTTCCTGGCAATGGGCTTCTTACATCCTCAACATACCGGCCTGCTGGACGAACTGGGTGTGGAAAAAGACGAGCGGGGCAATGTGAAAGCCGGTGAAAGAGCATACCAGACATCCATACCAAAGGTATTTGCTGCCGGCGACATGCGCCGCGGACAATCCCTGGTAGTATGGGCAATCAGTGAAGGACGTGAATGTGCAAGAAAGGTGGACGAGTTCCTGATGGGTGCTTCACAACTGGAAAGTAAAGATCATTCTTTGCAGGCTTTGGCAGTTTAATAACGCCAAGCCTCGCAGCTTATAAAAAATATCAAAGAGTCTCATAAGCAGGTTTAGATTTTGTTGTAACCTTCAGCCGGGCCGGGTTTTTACCCGGCCTTTTGCTTGCCTCTTAATAGGGAAATTTGTTTCCCTATCTTTGCGGCGTAATTATCCCTAAATACTTTATGAGAGCACTTTTACTGTCATTATCAGCATGTTTGCTGCTGCTTGTTAATGCCCAGGCCCAGTTACCTGTTATAAGATTGAACCCTATTGAGAAGCCGCTGGATAGCGCAAAACACTACCAGAAAATCCTCATTGTCGGTGAAGGGGATATGCAGGCGCATATGTTCCTCGATTATCTCTCTGCCCAACTTATCAAAGGGTTTAACTCCCGGAGAATTGAATGTAAATATGAATATCTGGGTGATAGTAAAAAGGTAAATACCCATGCTGCGCTGGAAAAAGCTAAAGCATGGCCACACGACGCCATTCTTCAGTTCCTTCCAATCGGGACCGAATCTGAAGACGTCCGTGCACTCGGACTATCCCGGCTCGGACCACAGGCTGCAGATAATATATTACCGCTTCGATATAAAACAAAGCGGCATTTGCAGAATGATTTTGATATCGCACTGAACGAGAACACTGAGAACATCTGGTTCAGCCGCCTCACTGTCGAAATGATAATGGATAAACTAACTGTATTCAAAAGGCTCCGGCAGCTGATCATCGCTGACATGGAGAGGCAACACGTGCTGCCTGACTAATTCAGCACCCTGAAAAGCAGTACATTTGTAATCTTATGAGGCAGTTGGTACTTTCTATTATATTATGCACAGCATTTGTGCAATTTACATCAGCACAGGTAGGCACTTCCGTTTACGATACCCATCAATATAAAAAAGGTATTTATAAAACCTTCCGGGAGTTTAGAGCGAATGATCCATCAGTTACGGGAACAATTACGGTGAAGAACAGGACTCCGGCGGCACAGGTATATCTGTTGTCTGCGCCCAATGAACTGAACCTGGTCGATTCAACCGGAAAAGAGCAGAAAGTGAAAAAATACTGGGGTTATTCAGATGGCTCTTCTATCTATATTAAAGACAACGGTCTGAATAAACTGGAAGAAATAGGATACTATTGCCTATACCGCATCAGGGCTATTACTTCCAGTACAGGGAACAGGGCTACAGCCGGAATGGTCTTTGAGAATACCCCTCCGCCAACGGCAGACAAACGGGTGTTGAACCTGGTAACAGGGGATGTTTATGACCTGACCCTGTTTAATATGCGTAAATATATTCTGCCGCAAGACACCGCCCTGTTAAGGGAATTTAACGAAGACAAAGACAACAAGAGCAAACTGATATATTATATCCAGAAGTTCAATCAACGGAACACGCCATCCTGGTAATATCAATATCCGGCATTTTATTTTTTTAAGTCCTGTCTATGACGGGACTTTTTTTGTGTATTACAACTCAGCAGGTATAGTATTTGTTTGTTTAACCATGTAAGCATAAATACCCTAAAGCGTTTTATTTCAGTAAATTACTGTATAAGTAACCTTTTTCATAGTGACAGATCCATCTACGAACGAAGAAAAGCATCATGGTCGTCCCTGGTGGCGATGGTTATTGTGGACGCTTGTCGTCCTGCTGATACTTCCTGTAATGGCAGTATTACTTTTGCAGCTGGAACCAGTGCAGGATTATATACGCCGGCAGGGGGAACAATATCTGCAAAAGAAGCTGCATACCCAGGTACGCATCGGATATCTGCGTATGCGCGGATGGAAATACCTGGAACTGAGGAATGTTTATGTTGCCGATACCAGCTCGAAGGCCCTGCTGTATTCCGGCACACTGAAGGTAAGGTACAATCTGTTGGCTTTTCTCAACAATGAGTTGAAGGTCAATGGCCTCGAATGGGACTCTGTGCTGGTCAATATTTATCGTAACCAGGGAGATAGCGTCTATAACTATCAGTTTATCCAGGACGCCTTTGTTACTAAAGACAGCATACCGGATACCCTCTCTGCAGAGACAGGCACCACGCTTCAATTCCATATCAAAGATGTAACGCTTAGTAATGTGCGCCTCCGCTTTGCAGACGCAGAAGGGGGGATGACTGCCATTGTGCGTTTCCAGGAACTGCATGTTGATCCGGACGACCTCTTACTCGATGAAGGCTTGTACGCATTCCGGGGAATTGAGCTGAACGGTATGAAAGGCATATACACAACCTCCTACCGTCCGAAAGCACTTAACAATGCGCCTCCGCCGCCCTTGCCGGCAGATACCTCCAGCACGCCATTCCACCTGCTGTTAAAAAAGCTTCAGATCAAAAACAGCGCATTTTTATACTCAGACGAAGCAAGCGGTCTATCAACTGTATGGCGTATCAGCAATCTGCAACTGTCCAATTCAGACATAGATCTTGATTCAACCTTAGTAAAGATCGGAGAGTTAAAGATCAGCAGGACAGTAGGTGTATTTACATTATCTGCCGCGAAAGACACATCCGCTCCAATTCCCACAGATAGCGTGCCCAACACATGGAAAGTATTGGCTACCAAAGCAGAACTGGAGCATGTGGATTTCAAGTTTGATAATAATACTGCGCCGCCGCCAAGAGGAGCAGGTAATGATCCGGATTATAACCATCTCTTCCTCTACAACTTCAATACTGCAGTTTCCAATATTCTTTATAAAACCGATACCATTAGTGCCGCTCTTAAATCGCTGGAAGTCAGCGAGAAGTCAGGCTTCGCGGTGAAACAGGCACACTTTAACGTGCTCTTTACTCCTCAGACGCTGGCTTTACAGAACCTGCTACTGGAAACAAATAAAAGCCTGCTTAGAAAACAGATTGCGGTAACGGTCCCTTCCTGGTCCACGCTTTCTGAACAGATGGATCAGTTACAGCTTCGCGCTGATATCGACTCCTCCCGCATCACATTGGGAGAGTTCCTTCCATTTGTACCGGATTCACGCCGGAATCCTTCCATGAAACCGTTGTGGGACAAGGTGATAGATGTGACTGCGGAATTAAAGGGAAGTATGGGTAAACTGATCATCGAAACGCTGCGTATAACAGACAACGTCGGTAACCATATCCGGACAAACGGAGAAATTGAGCATGCTACAGACGCAGAACGTTTCTGGGCAAACCTTCCTTCGATATATATTCAGTCAGGCAATAAACCATTACGGTCCTGGTTACCGGCAGGTACGCTGCCCGATACTCCAAGACTACCGGAGCACATGCTTATTACCGGCAACATGCTTGGCGGTATGCAGGACCTTAAAACACAGTTACACCTGACCAGCAGTTCTGCGAATGCACAGTTATCCGCACATCTTGTACATATTACAGACAGCATCCGTGCCCGTTATGATGTAAACGTAGCATCCTTTAAAGTGCATCCCGGCATTCTGATGTACGACACAGCCATGGGCTGGATCAGCGGAAGGATGTCTGCCTCCGGCCAGGGATATACATTCCCCGGAATGGTGGCCAAAGCTGCCATAGACCTCGATGCTGCTACCTACAATCGCTATACTTATCACGGCATTTCTGTCAACGGCAACATTGATAAGAATCAGTTACATGCAGAAGGCCAAAGTACCGATACAAGCATCACACTCACCTTTGATGTTAACGCATTATTAGGCGACACCAGTGTACAATCTTTACAGGCGAACCTTCAGATGGACAAGGCAGACCTGTATGCCACAAACTGGTACGCTGATCCGATGATATTGAAAGGCGCGCTGGCGGCAGACTTCAGTAGTCTTGATCCCAAGCGGCTGGTTGGAACAGCCTTTCTTCATAACTGGCAGGTAGCTACGAACGGGCAGGTATTTCCTTTAGACACCATTGCGCTCACAGCCAGATATGATGACCAGCAATATCTTGCACTGGAAGGGCCTTTTGGGTTCATACATGCCAATGGTAATATCGATTATACAAAAGTGGGCGGTGCGTTTGGTCAGCTGATCAATAAACCATTACAACCATACGATAGTGCGAAACTGGTACAATTACCTGCCGGACAAACCTTACAGTGGAATGCTGCCCTGTCCTGGCCACGCAGTCTTAAAAATATGGCGCCCGGCCTTCGGATGGAACAGCCACTGGTTATTGACGGACGACTGAATACAGACAGTAGTCTGCTGGTGTTCAACGCCAATCTGCTCAAACTTGTGTATGATTCTTTGCGTGTAGACAGTGTACAGATTGCCGCCCGGATCCAGGACACAACCTTGAATGCCTCTGTGGATCTCGCCAGGCTGCATCATCAGATAGCACCGCTGTATCATACGCAATTGAAAGCGAATGCCACCGGAGGCAAGGTGGACTGGGACCTGCTACTGGATGATATCAAACGTAATCCGAAATATAAGATAGGCGGTTACGTTACCTTCCTGCCTGCCAATGCAATGAACCTTTCACTGAAAACGGATCTGTTACTGAATAAACAACAATGGAAAGTAGATGAAGGTAACCGGATACATCTCATCAACGGAGGCCCCGATACTGCTCAACTCACACTTTCTTATCAGAACCAATCCATTCAGATACAGACACTGAGAGATACTGCACAGGGGAAACTGCCACCGTTAAAAACCAACATTAAAGATTTCAAACTGTCGACTATAACAGCACTGCTGTCATCAGATACATTGCTGGCGAATGGCCTGCTGAATGCAGATGCTCTGGTGAGTAACCTGGACAATTCTCCATTGGTAAAAAGCTCATTGAAAATAGATTCTCTTGTTTTCCGGGGAACGCCGGTCGGAACGCTGGAGGCTAATGTAGAAACACCTCAAGCCAATCAATATAAACTTGCTGCTAATCTGACCGGCAATCAGAATGATGTCAAAGTAGATGGTACCTACGATAGTACGATCAATGCGACGGTGGATATTAACAATATCAACATGGCATCTCTCGAATCATTCACATTCGGGAACGTGACACGTATGCATGGTAGTGCGGATGGGCAATTTACTATTACCGGCACGACGGATAAGCCGAAAGTTTTAGGAATGCTGCATTTCAACGATGCCGGCGGTACCATTACTTATGTTGGCGCCCCCTTACGCCTGCCAGACGAAACGATCAACATGGACGAAAGAGGGATCGCATTCAACCAGTTTGTAGTTGCTGACAGTCTTGGTAATGAACTGGTGGTAGACGGCCGGATCAACACACGCGATTTCTCCCGGTATAACTTTAATCTCAGTATCAACTCGGATAACTTCATGATACTGGGTAAACAACAGGATCCGCAGCAATTGTATTATGGTCCGGCATTTATAGACACCCGCATCAGCGTACGTGGCAATATGGACCTGCCAAGAGTTGACGCCAATGTGAAACTCCGTGATAAATCAAATATCACCGTTACCCTCCCTTCGGAAGAACCAGGCATAGCCAACAGGGAAGGAGTGATCGTATTTGTGGATAAGTCTAATCCTTTAGATTCCAGTCTCATTAAAGCGGTTGACAGTACTAAATACCTCAACCCGCGCCTGAAAGGGATCAACCTGTCTGGCAATGCTGAGATCACGCCGGAGTCTACTATCAGAATTATCATCGACCCTATCAATGGAGACTTTGTAGAAGCTAAAGGAACTGCTAATATCAATGCGACACTGGATGCGAGCACCAAAATGAGCCTGACCGGCCGTTATGAAATAACCGAGGGTAAGTATGAAATGTCTCTCAATCAATTGATCAAGCGTTCTTTCAGCATAGAAAAAGGCAGCACGATCACATTCAGCGGAGAGGCGATGGAAGCTGATCTGGACATTACCGCCCGTTATACGGTCAATGCAACAGCAGCCGACCTGGTACAAGATCAGCTGACTAACATGTCAGAAATTGACAGGAACAGGTACAGACAGAAATTACCATTCTACGTATACCTCCGTATCAAAGGACAGATGATGAAACCGGAGATCTCCTTTGAGCTCGACATGCCTGAAGCAGAACAGAACGCCTTTAGCGGAAGTGTGTATAACCGTCTGAAACAGATCAACCAGATCCCTTCAGAATTGAACAAACAGGTAATGGGATTATTGGTACTCAACAGCTTCATTCCTGAAGATCCTTTTGCAGGTGATGGTGGTGGCAGTGGTGATTTTGGTGCACGTAATATGGCTCGTCAGAGTGTAAGTAAGATCCTTTCTCAACAGTTAAACAACCTGGCAGGCAATCTTATTAAAGGTGTAGATCTGAATTTCGACGTGGAGTCCCGGGAAGATTATTCCACCGGAGCCGCACAGGAAACTACCAATCTGAAGGTGGGCGCATCCAAGAAACTCTTCAATGAACGGTTGTCTGTTTCTGTTGGCTCCAATGTAATGCTGCAGGGAGAAAACCAGGCGAATCCATCCTCCCTGGTAGGTGATATTTCCATAGAATATAAACTGACGAAAGACGGCCGTTACCGTGTAAGGGTATATCAACGGAATGATAACAGTACTGTCATAGAGGGACAGGTAGTAGAAACCGGCGTTGCCTTTGCATTGATAATGGATTATGACGAATTCCGCGAAATATTCCGCCGTGCTAAATCCCAGGAGAAAAAAGAAAGGCTCCGCAATAAGAAAACTGTCAGCAAGAAATAAAATGATCAGAAGAAACAGGTATATATCATCCACTGTTATTACAGCGCTTTTTGCCCTGTGCATAAGTGCCTGTAGTACCACCAAAACTGTCCCCGAAAATGACCGTTTATATACTGGGACGAACATAAAATGGGAAGGAAAAAAGCCCAGGAGGGACTACGGCACGCTTATCGCAGAAATGAGCAACCGTACAAGGCCTAAACCCAATCGAAAGTTCGCCGGTATGCCTATCAGGCTTTGGTTGTACAATCTTGGAAAGGAACCTAAAGGGAAAGGATTGAATTATCTTTTAAGGCGTAAGTGGGGAGAACCGCCTGTTTTACTAAGCAGTGCCAAACCAGATTATACGGCTACTGTTCTGGAACAATACCTGGTTGATAATGGATTCTTTCAGGCAGCCGTTGCTTCAGAAATAAAGTACCAGGGAAAGAAGAAGGCCTCCATTACTTACACTGCTACTCCTAATACCCGTTACCGCATCAAAAGTGTCACTTACGAAACAGATAGTACCGAACTTGGTAAAGCGATAGCCGCTGCACAAGAGGGCAGTTCTCTACGTCTAAGACGTCCATTCCGTCTGGATAGTGTGGTAGCAGAACGTAACCGTGTACATGAAATTTTGAAGGAGCAGGGGTACTACTACTTTACTGCTGATCACTTACTTGTGGAAGTAGACAGCACAAATAAAGGCATGGTTGATCTCTATCTTAAAATGAAAGACGAAACCCCGCTGGCTGCGCGTAAGCAATACAGGATGAAGAACATTACAGTGTATCCTAATTACTCGCTGGATAATGATTCTCTTTCCCGCAGGGGCAGGCCGGTACAGTATCAGCATATACGTATCGTTGATTCGACCAACAAGTTCAGGCCCAGCGTGCTTGGACGCTCAGTATTCCTGAAACCGGATAGTTTATATACGCTTAGTGCACATAATGTTACCCTTCGCAGGCTTACCGATCTCGGTACTTTTAAATTTGTAAAGGGTCAATTCAGGCAGGTAAGGGGAGACAGTTCTAAACTAAACGCCAGTTTCTTCCTCACACCTTATCCACGTAGAAGTTTATCGGCCGAATTAAGAGGAACCTCCAAGTCAAACAACTTTGTCGGTTCTGAGGTGCGGATCACTTCCCGTAACCGTAACTGGTTACATGCAGCAAACCTGCTGGAGATCACACTGTCCGGCGGTATGGAATGGCAGGTAGGAGGAAGGCAAACGGCTAACAACACTACTTTGAGAGGAGGTAACTCCTACAACTTGAAGGCAGAAGCGGCAGTTACTATTCCTCGGTTCTGGCAGCCACTTTTCAACTTTAACGTGCGGACGCCTTATGTACCCCGTACGCGAATCAGCTTAAGCTATGAATTATTCAGCCGTAGTCAATTATATAACCTTAACGCATATTCTTTCCAGTTCCAGTATATCTGGCGTCAGACACAATATCTGGAACATAAGTGGTCGCCGGTTGCCATTACCTATGTGCTACCAACCAGTACTACACCTGGTTATGACAGTATTCTAAAGAATGATCCTAGTCAACGGGCAGCTATTGAAAAACAATTCATTCTTGGAGGCAACTATAGTATTACCTACAATAATCAGTCGGAGAACAGGGAACATAGCTTCTATCTCAATGGAGATCTGGACTATTCGGGTAATCTGGCCGGCCTGGTTATTCCTAAAAAAGATAGTGGCAGGACACTGCTGGGAGCTCCATTTGCTCAATATGTACGATTAACAGGAGACATCAGGCATTATTGGAAATTTACGCGCAGACTGACCTGGGTAAACCGTCTTTATGCAGGATTTGGTATTCCTTATGGTAACTCTACAACCTTACCATTTGTAAAGCAATACTTTATAGGGGGTAGTAGTAGTCTTCGCGGATTCCGGGCCAGAACACTGGGTCCTGGAAGCTATAAGGACACGACCAGTCAGTTCCTGGCAAATGAAGCCGGCGATATCAGGTTGGAATATAACTCTGAACTACGTGCACGGCTTACAGGCATCTTTAATGCGGCCCTCTTCCTGGACGCAGGTAACATCTGGCTGAAGCAGGATGTACCCACTAAACCGGGTAGCAAATTCAAGGCAAAGTCTTTCGGCAATCAGATAGCTGTGGATGCAGGTGTGGGGTTACGTATAGATGCCTCTATCATTGTAGTACGGCTTGATCTGGCATTCCCGTTGCGTAAACCATGGTTGCCTTCTGACGAAAGATGGGTAATAAAAGATATTAACTTCGGCGATCCGGATTGGCGTAGAGAAAATCTCATATTAAATATAGCAATTGGATATCCTTTCTGATTTTTTTACCTTGGGCGGGCGAAACCCCGCCTTTATTTAAAAACCAGACCTATGATAACAACAAACTATACTCGCATCTTCGTCATTCTGCTTTGCAGCTTGCTTAGCTTTACATCCTGCAGCAGGAAGATCACCGAAAACGGAAAAGCATCTTATTATGCCGACAAGTTTGAAGGACGTAAAACCGCCAGCGGAGAAACCTTTAGACAGAACGGATTAACAGCGGCCCACCGTACGCTGCCCTTTGGTACCAAAGTAAAGGTCATCAATGTTTCCAACGGTAAGTCGGTAACTGTACGTGTCAATGATCGCGGACCATTCTCTCAGGGAAGGGTGATCGATCTTTCAAAAAAGGCAGCCAAGCGTA
This sequence comes from Chitinophaga sp. S165, assembly GCF_003182155.1. GTDB lineage: Bacteria > Bacteroidota > Bacteroidia > Chitinophagales > Chitinophagaceae > Chitinophaga. The sequence continues at coordinate 709,895 of NZ_QGTG01000002.1, read as the reverse complement.
TAGGCATGATCAGCACAGGAGTAGCCGTTGTCGAAATAAAATACAAGAAGAAAAAGTAAACTGATCCATCAGATAAAACAAAAGCGGTCCGCCTTTGGCGTGACCGCTTTTTTATGCTAAGATATTGGGATATCAGGCGTGGATGCCTTCGCCAATTTCTTCTACCATCTTTCTACAGAAAGCCGGAAGGTCATTAGGGTTACGACTGGTAACCAATCCATTATCCACAACTACTTCCTGGTCAACCCAGTTCGCACCTGCGTTAATAAGGTCTGTTTTCAGAGAAGGATATGAAGTAACAGACCTCCCTTTCAGTTCTCCCGTTTCTATTAATGTCCACGGACCGTGACAAATAGCCGCAATTGGTTTGCTGTCATCAAAAAAGCCGGTTACAAAATTCACTGCTTCCTGACTTTCGCGCAGGTGATCAGGATTCATTACGCCACCGGGAAGTACAAGTGCGTCGTAGTCCTTTGCATTAGCATCTGCCACGGTTTTATCTACAGGATATGTTTTCCCCCAGTCTTTTTCGGCCCACGCTTTTACCTCACCATCATGTAAAGATATAACCTCCACATTAGCTCCTGCTTCCTGTAGCGCTTCCAGCGGTTTTGTAAATTCAACCTCTTCAAAACCGTCAGCCACTAAAATGGCCACTTTCTTATTACTGAGCTTGTTTTCCATGATATTCCGTTTTATGTTTTTGGTAATTAACTGTTAGGATTACTACTTACTCACAACAAAAACAATTCCCAACAGTGAAATCCGTATCATGGTGAGGTTATAGGCGTTCTTTTGCTGATATTCAATTTATCTTCTGTGCATTTTTTTACTCATAGTTACATTGACAATACTCATTTATCTCACATTTCTAGGCTATTTAGGGTATTTTTTTTGGAATTATTATAGCAGTATTGTTATTTGCACCGCAATCAGTTTTACCATATTCTCATGAAAAAACGCTATTTGCCAGGCATCTGAGAATGCATGTTTTTTTATACGCGGTTTGCTGCAATGGCAATAGTTGAAAGTATAATGTGAGAGAAAGCTGAAGAATTGTTATATATCCAATCTCTATTAATTCCCTTTTTTGTACAGCATTTTTTGCCCCGTAGTGTTTTACGGTGTCAATCGTGCATGGCCTGATGTTGACCACAACATTATTGATACATTGTCTTCCATATCCTAGTCTTAAATAGCCAATCTGCTGCCGGTGATACTCTTCGCCGGCAGTCTTTCTTTTATCTTTTCCTTTCTGCTACTGCGTTTAAGGCACTATTCTGTTGTAACAATGTGTATATGTAACTGGCTCTGAATTGCTGCCCGTTGATGTTGTACAATGGATCATTGCTGCCGGCCGAATCCTGCAATGCATCTGAGGAGAAATATAACGGATGTACGGCGTTTCTTGCAAACACGTTAGATGCTGCGGGGTCCAGAATATATTGTCCATTGTCATAGGGGATATTCAATGCCTCTCTGGATAATTTAAAGTTTATCGACAGGTGATTTATATACTCGGTAACGAATCCCTGCCTATCAAAATTATTGGGCTGTGCCTGATCAAGCTGTCTTCCTGCTGCAGTCAATAATTCTTCTGTGTACTTTACGAGGCCTGGATTATAGATGTTAACACGGTCTGCGTATAAATGCCAGACGCTCCTGACACCCTCTAAAGCGGCAGCGGCTTCCTTGAGACTATAACGCGCTTCGGGAGAATCGAATCCACTGAGGCCCAGAGACATGACTCTTACTAATTCCAGCCTCATCGCATCAAATAACTGTGCATCAGTGGGCATTGGTCTGGAGTCGAGTTGTCGCAGGCTGTTCACGGCTGTAGCCAGTTTACGTGCTTCTATGTAAGCTAACTGCGTATTAGCTGTCTGTATAGTTGGATATATCAGATGTTCAAGGGTCTGAAACGCTTGCCTGTTCTTATTTGAAACAGTATCATCACCCCGGCCGTTGATCAATTGTACGGTGTAGGGATTGAAGTATTCTGCAAGCACTTCTATTTTTTTATAAGCCAGTCTTGATTCACGGAATACTTCTTGCACATGTTCGGGCGACTGGTGGGTAACCAGTGCGGTACATAGTTTTTCCACTTTATCCTGTAGCCTCTTAACAGACAGCTCATACCAGACCAGCACATTCTTTTCAGCAATCTTTTTGCTATTTGCTGATTCATAAATGCTGTAGGCACAAATAAGCAGAAAGAGAGCAGCTATAACAAAAATAAGTACACGCATAAACCTCAAAATTCACCAGTTGTTTAAAAAGCATTTTTAATTTTACCTATATAAACTGATGGCAGCATAATAATGGCATTGCGTAACCGGGTTAGCTGGCATACAAGCGGAGCAATTGTCCCTGAAAGACAATTTATTATGTGAACAGTTGCAGGTAGTGATCAGCCGAAGATAATCATCGGTTGTTAACTCCTCGTTACGCCAATTTTAAGTTAATTTTAAAATAATAAGCACAAATCAGCCCAGAATGATCAAGCCAGGTCGCATATTACCCATACATGATGTACTGGAAACACTGAATCCTTTTAAGGTCAGGAAGCAGCGCTTAATGAATTACAACCCCGCAAAAGGGCCGGTCACCCGGAAACAGAGCGTATGTGAGAAGATCACGATCTTCAATTACAGCAGTAAACATTTTGAGGAGCAAACTGTGATGGGAAACGACGTGGAGCCGGTCTTTCATCATATTATCGATGACAATCACGGTACTGTATGGGTAAATGTAGATGGCATCAATAAGGAAACGGTACATGACATATGTATGCGCCTGAATATTCATATTCTCCTCGAGGATGACATTATGAGCGTTGGGCAACGTGCAAAAATGGATGAGATAGGAGACCACTTGTTCTGCCTTCTGCCAATGATGTACTTTAATAGTGAGACCTGTACCATTGAACAGGAACAGGTAAGTATTGTACTGGGAAAAAACTTTGTTATTTCTTTCCAGGAAGATGCGGAGAGAGATGTATTTAATCATATCCGGGACAAACTACGGATCAACCATTCCCGGTTCCGTTCCGTTGGATCGGACTATCTCTGTTATTCTCTCCTTGATGTAATTGTGGATAGCTATTATAGTATTATTGAAAAATTAGGGGAGCGGATAGAATTGATGGAGGATGCAGTACAACACCAGGCCAATACCCGCACTCAAGCGCGGATCAACCTACTTAGAAGGGAACTTTTATTATTCAAAAGAGCCGTTGCCCCCGTCCGGGAATTGGTTAACGGATTTCTCAAAAGTGAAAGTGAGTTATTGGAAGAGCGGACCACCAAATATTATAAAGACGTGTATGACCATATCATACAGGCAAATGATCTGGCAGAAAATTATCGCGACGTTATACTAACGGTTCAGGATCTGTATCATACGCAGATCAATCTCAAGATGAATGAGATTATGAAAGTGCTGGCGGTAGTAACCACATTGATGGCCCCATTAACATTTATAGCGGGCATCTATGGTATGAACTTCGACAATATGCCAGAGTTGCATACCAAAAACGGTTATTATTTAACCATGTTATTCATGCTGATCATGTTGATCGGTATGATCATCTTTTTCAGAAAGAAAAAATGGTTCTGATCATTTCTTTTTATAGATAGGCACGGTAGAGCAAGGTTCCCCATACATGAGGCTTTTCACCACGGGCGTCAGCAGGCGGGTGATTTCCACATATGCCGCTTCTCCGGCTCCCTGATCGCCACAACCTTTGATAACCACACGTTTATCAGCGTATTCGTTGATATCTATAGCGTTCAGATTCTTCATAAACTGTACCTGGTGTACATTCCTTTTATCTCCAAAGGCAGCAAAATGAGCAACGGGGGATAAGTAAGTCATCACGAGCATGTATGCCCAGAAAGGTATAACGGCATCTGCAGTACAGATGATGGCTACATTTTTATTACGGTATTGTTCCCAGTCGAGCGACTGAAGTGCTGTTCTGAAGTCTTTCTCTTTAAGGATCATTTCCATAAAGAGATATTGCTTCAGATCAAATTCAACAATTTCTTCTTTTGGATAATAATCTTCCAGGTCCAGGGTAATGAGCCCGCTCTGTGCAACCTTATTTACAATCTCTTCCATAAACCACTTTTTACTTTACAAAGTTACAAAAAAAAGTACCTGTGGATAATTTCGAAGGGTTCTGCAGTAGTAGCCGGCATTTGGGGATCAGGTTAACAGGCATAGGTACAAATAAAAAGCTCCAGGGCTATATGCTCTGGAGCTTTTATTATCAGTTATTTGAAGATGATTATTCCTTAAAAGAATTTGCTACGGTTATCTTCGATCTTGCTCAACTTCTTCAGTACTGAGAACAGCTGCTGATCTAATGCAGAAAGCAGGCTCTGTTCGTAAGCACGGCTTACACTTTTCGGATCTTGTGGCTGACCAGATGCCTGGAAGTTGTCCACTTTGATCACATATACACCAGCGTTACCTTCGATCGGAGCAGATACTTTCGCGGTACCCCAGCTCTTATTGAACGCAGCACCTACTACACGTGGCTCGAAACCGAGGCTGGCAACAAACGGAGTACCGAAGCTGAGACCTTCAGCTTTTTGTTCCGGTTGGTTAGTTGCTTTCTGTGCAGCTTCCAGAGAAGCAGGAGACTGTAATTTCTCGATGATCTGTGTAGCCTTTTTGCCTTTTCTTACTTCAGCTTCTACAGCAGGTCTTACATCTTCAAGGGCAGCGACACCTTCTTCACGAACAGCTGTGAGTACAGCAACTACATAATTATTATCAAAGGTAAATACGTTGCTCACGTCACCTTTCTTAGCATCATAAGCCCAACGAACCAGCTCACGTGCCTGACCGATACCAGGGATCATGTGATCCATAGGGCGGAGGTTGTCAGCGATACGTTTGTTCAGGCCATTCTGCTGAATATTTTTCTCGAATGTTTTCTGATCGCGGTTCTTGGAAGCGAATTCATTTGCTTCAGCATAGGCTTTGCTATCTGTTTCGCGGCTTGGTGCTACTGGTTTTGCCAGGTAAGCGATTTTAACAGCCTGACCAACATTTTTCTGATCCATAACTTCGATCAGGTGATAACCAAAGACCGTTTTTACAACACCAATACTTCCTTTACTTTTTTCCAGCGCAAAATCTTTAAACTCTTTCACCAGTTCAGAAGAAGGAGTTACATCATATTCACCACCGGTTGGTTTGCTACTCGCGTCGTCTGTGTACTGTTGAACCAGGGCTTTGAAATCAGCACCACCTCTAACAGCTCTTTCGATACTATCAACACGGGCTTTAGCGATTGAATCCGGCAGACCACCACCTTGTTGATTTTGTGTAGCTATTAATATGTGACGAACTTTAACGCTGTCTGGTAATAACTTACGATCGATCATTTTCGCGAAAACTATCAGGTTATTATCATAATACGGTCCGAACACAGCGCCGTTAGGTAAACTTAATAAAGTATCTTTCTGAGGAACCATCAGTGCACTCTTTGCAATGTAGCTATCATAGAAAGGTAAGTCTGAGTTGCGGTTGATGAAAGCGGCTACATCAGTATTGCTGATAGTATCGAGTTCCTGTTTAGCTTCGAACAGCACTTTCAGTGCGGCAGCTGTATCGGCAGCAGAAGGGATCACGTTGAAAGAGAGATAATCTACTTTACGGGACTCTTCTGTTTTGAACAGTTCTTTATGATTATTAATATAAGTATTCAGTTCGCTGTCTGTCACTTTAATAGTGGAGTCAGCGATGGTAGCGTATGGAACTGACACATAAGAGATAGATGCCACTTGTCCATTATCCGCAATTTGCTTTTCAGCTAACCATTTAGGATAATATACCGCTTGTTTGACCAGGGAAAGATATTTTTCGGAAATCCTTGACTGAGCAATGTAATCTTCCAGTTGTAACAGACCGGCGCGCATCTGACCAGTTTTGTCCTGGCTGATGTTAGCTAATACCTGTTGCATACGGGCACGATCAAATTGTCCAGTTTTTTCGTCAGTAAATTGCTGGGCAACAACCGGGCTAGGGTTTTTACCGGTGAACTGATCTTTAATCTCTTCATCAGTTACGGCAAGACCAAGTTTCTGGTATTGAGCGTCCATGATCTGTTTGCTCAGGAACTGGTTCCATGCGGATTCGCGTGCCTGTTCGGTAATCTGCTCGGCGAGCATATTATTACCCTGGCGCATACGATCTTCCGAAGCTTTGATCATCTGCTGATAATCAGAGAATTCTAGTTCTTCACCATTTACTTTACCAACAACCGTGGAACGGCGAATGAGAGAGTTTTTGCCGAAAAAGGCATCTTGTAACAGGAAACTGACAATAGCCAGGCAGATCACTACGACGATCACCACAGCATATTTATCCCTGATCTTCTGAATAACTGACATATATTATATAGTCTAAATTTTTTAAGGAAAGCAAAAATAGAATAAAATAACTGTAACTGCAAAACAGTTTTTATTGCCCCAAACCCAATACAGGAAAGGATTTCAAGCAATTTACCGGGAAAGGTATTTTAGGTTTCATTCACAGGTTATCCACATTTGTCATGATTTTTGTACCAGGTTGTGCGTAAGACCCGGGGAATTTTCAATACGGCTATCAGCCATTATTTCAGGATTTTTGCCTTCTTAAAAATATGTGCTCGGTTATTCACATTTCGCAGACGGCAAAATCTTCATTCACATTAAAGTGTGTACAAAGATCGATGTAAAGCTAAAAAAGCAATCTTAACCTGATATAACTTTTTAGTTGTAGTTTATCCACATTGAGTGTTAAAAAAGCGGTAGAATTTGTCCAATATCTTGGTAAAAACCTCACTTCAGGTACCTGAAAACTAATTTTGTTATTCCCGGAGAAAATAGTCGCGTTAACCAAAGGTCAGTTTTGGGGATTGTTTTGAACAGCTGTCCACATGTTTTCAATAGGTGGGTCCAGAAAAAAATATTCACGGAAAACGATATCCACCTATGTGGATGAAGTTAGGGTTTTCCAATACTATGGCCGATCTTCATTGTTAATTTCCTGTGGATAGCTAAGACCAAAAGAATAACAACTACATTTGTACACGATGGTCAAAATTAGTTCTCACATATTCACAGCCCTAATAGTAGTGGGTTTTTTCTTTTTAAATAATAAACTATATATATAATTATGATGAGGGAGCTGGAAATTGCAAAAAGCGAACTGCAAAAAAAAGGATACCTGGATTTGCCGGTTGACGTGCGACTGGATCTCTTTGCAGAAATCGAACGGCTTAAGAAGGAAAAAAATGCGATCGTCCTGGCACACTATTACCAGGAACCCGACATCCAGGATGTGGCAGACTACATCGGGGACAGTTTGGGGTTAAGTCAGCAGGCTGCCAAAACCGATGCAGACATTATTGTTTTTGCCGGAGTACACTTTATGGCTGAGACGGCAAAAATTTTGAGTCCACAAAAGAAAGTGTTATTACCGGACCTGAAAGCAGGATGTTCCCTGGCCGATAGTGCTCCTCCTGAACTGTTCAGAAAGTTCAAGGAAAAACATCCGGATCACCTCGTTATTTCTTACATAAATTGTTCTGCAGGCATCAAAGCGCTCAGCGATATCATTTGCACGTCGTCTAATGCCGAAAAGATCATCGATAGCGTCCCCAAGGATCAACCGATCATTTTTGCCCCCGACAGGAATTTAGGGGCTTATTTGGCCAAAAAAACGGGTAGGGACATGTTGCTCTGGAATGGAGCGTGCATGGTTCACGAGATCTTCTCCCTGGAAAAGATAACCAAGTTGAAGGTTCGTCACCCGAAAGCTAAAGTGATAGCCCATCCAGAGTGTGAAGCAGCTGTCCTCGAAATTGCAGATTATATAGGATCCACTACCGGACTTTTAAAATTCTCTCAGAAAGATGATGCCCAGGAGTACATTGTAGTTACCGAAACCGGTATCCTTCATCAGATGCAGAAAGAAAATCCATCCAAAACTTTTATTCCTGCGCCACCAAATAACGCATGTGCATGTAATGACTGTCCTCATATGAAGTTGAACACGCTGGAAAAGTTGTATTTGTGTATGGAATATGAAGAACCGGAGATCACAATGAATGAACAATTAAGGATTGCTGCAAAGAAACCTATTGAGCGGATGTTAGAGATTAGTGCACAGTACGGATTATAGTTAATTAGTTGATAATTAATAGATTATAAGTTATACAAGGTTATGTTTTCTATAAAAAGGCCCGATTGAGACATCAATCGGGCCTTTTTTATGTCTTCGAACGGCTTATAGTTGCGATGAATATTACAGTATCGGGTATATGGGTATGCAGTTTAAGTATAAGGCCTTTCGATTTGAAGGCCTTATAGCTGCGATGAAAATATTTTTCCTGTGGGTACCTACGGAAAAAATTAGTTTATTGAAAATATAGGGCCTTCTAAAATGAAGGCTTCATAGATGTAGTGTATGTGTAGGTATAGGGATATGGTCGGCTATATGCTACTGTCAACGTTCTAAAATGAAGGCTTTAAGGCTTAAATATTCCTGGAATTCCCGTAGGACCCTACGGGAATTTACCTTAGAACGAAAATATAGCGCCTTCATTTTTGAAGGGCTTATGAATACGATGAAAAATTAATTTGCGACGTCCAGTGGGCGATATCTTTCTGGTGGGCAGTTGAAAAGAATGCTTCAGGAATTCAACGGATCAGTTTTTTCTGTAGGGTACTACGGGAAATGAGACTCCATTTAAGTCATAAGGCCTTCAAATGTGAAGGCCTTATGAGTGCGGCGGAAAAATTGTTATCAGGAGTATAACCAGCCGTTAAATTCTAACGGCCTTTATTTTATAATCAGAGCTGTAAGTTGCCCACGGTTTTACGCAAAGAAAAGCTTTCTTAGTTTCTAAGAAAGTCCTCCGTGACAAAAGATCACACTTCCGTTCAGATAGTTGTTTGTTACTACTCCTGCAATTGCCTGTGCAATCTCTTCTGCCGCGCCTATTCTTCCTACCGGTATTTGTTGAGAAAATTGGCGGAAGGTTTCCTGTTTATCTTTTTCGTTCAGAAAATTCCACCATGGAGTATCAATTACGCCAGGCGAAATAGCGTTGACGCGAATTGGTTTGAGATCTTTTGCAAGGATTGGGACCATAATTTCAAGTGCGCCGTTAATAGCGGCCAGGCCGGCGGTTCCCGGAAGACGAGCAGCGGTTGACGAGGCGGTTAATATTGTAATGCTTCCGGTTTTTTTCAAAAATGGGAGGGCGCTTTAAATTGTTTGGAGATAGGGCCAAAATTTTTTCTCGAAACCTTCTCTAAGATCATCTAACGAAAGTTCTGAAAAACTACCGGCACCTTTTGCACCACTTAAGGTAATGATCAGGTGGTCAAATGAACCGAACGTGGAAAAGAAAGTTGTCAATTGGTTTTTATCGCTACTGTCTATTGCAATTGCGTTCAGTTTGGGGTCAGAAATATGAAGCGCCTCGATTTTTTTCTGTTCGCGCCCTGTTACAGTGATATTTGCTAATGATTCAACTAACATTTTCGCTGTAGCTAGTCCAATACCAGAGGTGCCGCCTGCTATTACTATTTTTTGATTCTGGAGATCTTTGATCATTTGTTTACTGTTTGTTTAACAGTGCAAAGTTCAAAAGTCTATGCTCGGTATTATTGTTCCAAGTATGCAGATGATTGATCGGATCCTGCAATCCTGATCCTTGTTTCCTGTTGGCGATACATCAGGGGAGTAAGTCCGGTTACTTTCTTAAAGAACCGGCTGAATGCGGCTGGCTCACTAAAATCCAATTGATAGGCTATTTCCGCCGCTGACAGTGTTGTTGATTTGAGTAAAACTTTTGCTTCCTGGGCCAACATGTTACTGATTGCGTCCGACGCGGTCTGATTAGTCACGCTTTTTACAACCCTATTCAGATGATTTGGGGTGACATGAAGCATTTTTGCGTAGTCGGTTACTTGTCTTAATGATAAAAAACTTTTACCAACTAGTTTATAGAACCGACTGACAAGGTGCGCATTTGTATCCATAACCCGCGAATCGTCAGCCAGATCTTGTCTTTCATAACTTCTTTTTGCTGTTAGCAGTAACAGATAAAGATACATTTTGATGGCGGTGGTTCTATCTGTATTCATTTCCTGGAGTTCTCTATCTATTTTTTGAAGTAAAAATGTTATCTCTGTCATCTCCATTTGATTACACTTGAATACCTGATGTCCTTCATGATTGAAGAATGGAAATTGTCCCCTGAGATTATTATGTGGTATGAGATTTTCAATGAAGGTTTCTTCGAACAGAATATAGTAGCCGAATACGTCTTGGCTGGCATTTGACTTTGCATGTATCTGCCCGGGGATGGAAAAATTAAGCGTATCCGAAGTCACGTCAAATAATTCAAGCCCGAGCTGCATCCTAAGAGTGCCATTTGTAACTACTCCGATCCTATAGAAATCTGATTTAGCAGGGCCATAATCCGGTATCATTCCTTCAGTTGAATAGATCTCAAAGCCTGGTAGCTTTTTAGTTTCTATTAGTTGATGGTATCCGAAGGGGCTTATTTGGGAAGTATCACGGTGAAGTTTAGCGTGTTGGGAGGAGAGTGGTTGGGTTGGAATATTGTTGGGCGGCTTCATAGTATCAAAAATACGAATGATCCATTGTTCGCCAAATGTTGTAAACCAAATGGATCATTCGTATCTGTCAATTAGACTAATTCTTCTACCCATATAAAGTCAGCTTCTGTTTTGCGGAGGGAAAGGTTATAGCCGGCAACCATGATAGAGATCGGGTCACCAAGGGGGGCAATTTTCTCTACTTTTACAGTTTCTCCGGGTACACACCCCATCTCCATTAATTTGATGTGCAGTTCATCTTTTTCGAAAGACGTTATCACGGCACTTTTACCAATAGCAAGCGAAGACAATTTAATCACTCCTTTTTTCATCCGTTGTAATTTAATCTTTAATGCCTGGTGCTTTCTTTCTCAAACTTAGCAGTTGATAAATTGTATATCTCACTAAGGTCTCGATTTCCTGACGGAGCAAAGGTACAGGCTGGGTATCAATCGAACAAAGACAGAGTAGGGTGAAACCGAAATTTCACCATATTTTTACATTCTCAATTACTTATAAAACGAAGAATACTGCTTATGGCTATCAATTTTGCCCCTCATGAGGTGAAGTTAAATCTGAAGAACAAGACCAGGTTGAAGGCTTTTATTAAAGATTTATTTGCCAGAGAAGGGCAGGGGCTACAAAATTTGCAGTATGTGTTCTGCACTGACGAGTATCTACTGCAGATTAATCAGGAGTTTTTACAACACGATACGCTGACCGATATAGTTACTTTTGAATTGGGGGAGGATCCTGATGTTACCGAAGGGGAGATTTATATTAGTGTTGATAGGGTTAAGGAAAATGCCATGAAGTTTGGTGTAACAGAAGAACAGGAATTACATAGGGTAATTTTTCATGGAGCTTTGCACTTATGTGGTTATAAGGACAAAACAAAAGATCAATCCGCTCTTATGAGGGAGAAGGAAAATGAGTGTCTCGAGCTTTACTTTGGATAGAAACTTATTATGTTCCACGTGGAACATTTACGAAACCCGAACTACTAAGGTTCGGGTTTTCTTATTTTGGAAATATTGATGGGAAAGAAATAGGGTGGTATTGATCTCAATTCCAGAAGGAAAGAATTCGATACTTTGTTCTGATAGATGCGCACCTTTACATTGTATTAACCCAAGCTAAAAGATCTTTTATCAGAAATTGATATATGCAATTCTCACACCTTACTAAGCTCGGTTGGCATACAAAGATCCTTGATGGAAATATTACCCCAATGTTTAGTCTCCCGGACCGTATACAATTTTTATCTCTATCCTTTGTCCGAGATTAATAACCTCACGTCAAATGGTAGTTCTTTGATACATGCACACTTTTTAATATCGTAAGAGGTAAATAATGATAACTCATATGTTACTATATATGGGGTATTTATGTCGTTTTGGAGAAAATGGTGGTTAGCGTGGTTGAAAGGGAGTAGGGAGGAAACACATGCTTTATATACAGACTGGCCCGTCAGTATAGTCTTACACCCAATATCAGGTATGGCCGGCCAGATTTCTAAAGCGCACATACCATCTTCAGAGTTTAGTTAAATGGGAGGTACTTTAATTTCATATTTCATTTTTAAAATATGATTGGGCCGGTCCCCCCAAAATACTACTGCTGTCATATCTTTTGAATGGTGAATCGGATGGGACCTAAAACAGATAGGTCAAATGTGAGTGTTTAACGGATCAAGTTAAAAACCGGGGATTTGTGTTCAGCATAAATTTCAGACCGTTCAAGACAAATTCTTTCCTTTACCCGCTTGCGTCGCAGTCCCCGAACCGGTTGGTTTTGGCAATCCGCCAGTTTCCTCACATCAGGATAATAGACTCTTCATTATAGTTATCCTTCTACAGTGTCCCAATAGGTTTTCTACTGGCTTGATATAAGCTTACTAAAAGGTTACCAAAAGGATATTTAAAGGGCATTTATATATCAAATCGATATTGAAGTGACCTTTAAATGACCTTTTAGTTACATATTGGTAAGCTTATACGTACCTTAGTAAAACGATACAGGAAACTTGTAGTACTAACCTCAAAACGACCTTTTTATGGCCATTGTTAAAGACAATATCCTCATGCAACTTGTCCGGGGCACCCTCGGCAAACAGATCACGATCTACGAAAGGAATGGGCAAATCATTATGGCGAAGAAACGCGGCCCTTCTCGGAAAAAGCCTACCCAAAAGCAGTTAGAAGCAAGGCATAAGATGACTGTCGCTTCGATGCGTGCACATATTATGCTGGAAGATCCGCAGATCAAGGCTTACTATGAATCGCTGGCCGGGCCGGGGCAAAATGCCTATAATATGGCGGTGAAGGATGCTTACCGCAGTCCCGAAGTACAAAACATCAGGTTAGAAGACCAGGAGGTTGTGGTGACTGCCAAAGATGAGTTCCGGGTAGCGGAAGTGGAGGTAAAAGTAATAGACGGTGACGGTGTTATTACCGAGCGTGGGCGGGCAGTTTTAGGCAGGAACGGAGTAGATTGGTATTATATAGCCACTGCACTGCCTGCAGGCGGTAAGGTCATTGTAGACGTAAGAGATTTACCGGGAAACCGAACGGTGAAAGAATTGCTGCTTACATAAAAACCGTCTTCACGGTTTATGAATGGCTTCTTTCTGGTTAAGGAACATTCTCGAATACGTTTACCAGCCTGGCATGGATTATTTTGATATGTGTTGTTCCGCGTTAAAAGTGGATAGGCATGGCTGTGACCTGATCACACGAATCTCCCAGGTTTTCAACCTGGTCCGTTTAAACTTTGGTTATCTTTCATGTTTGTGAGGAAACTATTCGTTAGGGATATTGTGGTTCGCTAATGGGGGATCAACATATGGAACATGTTTATAAAAAGAATCTGGCCTGAACATGTAATATTTATATAACTCCTCCGTGTGCTTCACAACAATAAACAACATGTTCCACGTGGAACATTATATGTCCTTCCTTCTATGTACTTTTGCATTTCTATTTAAACAAGATTATGTTTCCATCTTACGATGTTATTGTGGTAGGCGCCGGACATGCCGGTTGCGAGGCAGCGGCAGCTGCTGCAAATATGGGATCCAAAGTATTACTGGTGACCATGAATATGCAAACTATAGCGCAGATGAGTTGCAACCCAGCAATGGGTGGTATCGCTAAAGGGCAAATAGTAAGAGAAATTGATGCGCTGGGTGGATACTCCGGTATTGTTACAGATCAATCAATGATACAGTTCCGCATGCTGAACCGTTCAAAAGGACCAGCTATGTGGAGCCCTCGTACTCAGAATGACAGGATGCTATTTGCCGCAAAGTGGAGGGAAGCATTGGAGCAAACTCCAAATGTGGACTTTTACCAGGACATGGTAAAAGGATTACTTGTTAAAGATGGGGTTTGTTATGGAGTAGTAACCGGACTCGGTCACGAAATAAAAGCAAAATCAGTTGTACTGACTAATGGTACTTTTCTGAATGGAGTAATGCATATCGGAGATAAACAGTTCGGGGGAGGAAGGGTTGCAGAAAAAGCAGCTACCGGAATCACTGAACAACTTGTTTCTCTCGGTTTCGAAAGTGATCGTTTAAAAACAGGAACACCTCCCAGAATTGATGCAAGAAGTCTGGACTATTCAAAAATGGAAGAACAGCCAGGTGATGATGTGATCACTGGGTTTTCTTATCTGGACATTGAAAAGATTAAACCTGAACAACAGAGAAGTTGTCATATCACTTACACCAGTGATAAGGTACATGAAATGTTGAAAACAGGATTTGACAGATCACCTATGTTTCAGGGAAGGATTCAGGGAGTAGGACCCAGGTACTGTCCAAGTATTGAAGATAAGATAAACAGATTTGCGGAAAGAGACAGGCACCAACTATTTGTTGAGCCGGAAGGTTGGAACACCGTAGAAATTTATGTCAATGGGTTTTCAACATCCCTTCCGGAAGACGTACAATATAAAGCACTGCAGTTAGTTCCCGGATTTGAGAATGTAAAAATGTTCCGTCCAGGGTATGCGATCGAATATGATTACTTCCCGCCAACACAGTTACAGTTCTCCCTGGAAACAAAACATATCCAACATTTATTTTTTGCTGGACAAATTAATGGAACGACCGGATATGAGGAGGCAGCTTGTCAGGGACTAATGGCTGGTATCAATGCTCACCTGAAAGCAAAAGGTCAGGCGCCATTTGTGTTGAAAAGAAGTGAAGCTTATATCGGAGTGTTAATTGATGACCTGATTAATAAAGGAACCGATGAACCTTATCGCATGTTTACATCAAGAGCTGAATTCAGAACTTTATTAAGACAGGATAATGCAGACCTTCGATTGACAGAAAGAAGTTTTGAAATGGGACTGGCCGGACAAAACAGATTTGACAAAGTGACTTTGAAAAGGGAAGGGGTAGAAAAGATAAAAAGTATTTTGAAAGAATTACCGATCGATCCGGAAGAGATCAATCACCTTTTGATAGAAAAAAATAGTTCACCACTTCCACAGAGAATGCGCGCTTACCAAATTTTATTACGGCCTTCCCTGGATATTTTTTCCATGAAGAACAACGTAGCGAAAATCGGAAAAGCGCTTTCTGAATTTAGTGATGAAGTTTTGGAACAGGCGGAAATTCAGATCAAGTATGAAGTGTATATAGAAAAGGAAAATGACCTGGTAAAAAGAATGAGCCAGATGGAAGATCTGATCATACCAGATAGTTTTGATTATGCAAAACTCGTTTCATTGAGTACCGAGGCAAGACAGAAATTTAATAAAATCCGGCCACGTACATTGGGTCAGGCAAGTAGAATAAGTGGAGTGAATCCAAGTGATGTACAGATCCTGATGGTGTATATGGGGAGGTAATGAAAATATTTATTGAATCGAAAATAAAAATACATGCTTTCTATGGGCATGTATTTTTTTTGTCTATATTCGTTTGTCGACCAAAATATCTGGACCCTGAAAAAAGATGAAAGAGATTGAACCTATGACACGACCGACACAATTTTCATCCACGAAGAATTTCTAACGAAGCAGGTTGAAATTTATTTATAGCCAGTTCCACTAATGACTATTTAGTGAGCCTATGGATTTATTCACCACCGGATTTCCTGGAAAATTTCATCAACAAATTATTTCAACTATTCTAACTATTCGGATAAGTGTGACGTTGCATCAAATGTAACGTGGCACCGTTCCCGATAATATTGTATTCAACATAAATTATTAACGATTAAAGTTAAGGTTAAATTAGAAGTATATAATACCCGGTCCGTTTCTTCGGACTGGGCTTTTTTATCCTAAAATTCATTATTTATTGATTATCAGATAATTATGAATTTTTTAGTCGGTCTCATTATCTCCCGAAATTTCAACGATCTTATGTTGAATAATATGTTTGGTTCAAAATGGGATGTAATTGAAAAAAGAGGCCTTAAAATTGCTTTTTCTTACTTTATGTCATATTTAGTAATTTGTCTTACCTAAAAAGTCCCAATGTATGCTCAATATTTTACTCACCTCCACGGTTTTACTATCGTCAACTATGTTAGCAGCACAAACTGATACCACGAAAGAAAAATATTTATTGATAGGCACCTATACAAAAAATGAGGAAGAAGGGATTAATGTTTACGCGTTCAACAACAGTACCGGAGCATTACGTTATGTGAGCACTACAAAAAATATAAATAATCCGTCTTACCTGGTTATTGCACCTGATCAGAAACATGTGTATGCTGTCAATGAAAATAATGAAGGGGGAGTAAGTGCTTTTGAATGGGACACAACGAGTGGAACCTTAACTTTTTTAAATAAACAATCTTCGGGAGGAGCTGCGCCCTGTTATATTACTACTGACCAGGATGGAAAATATGTGATCGTTGGAAACTACAGTGGAGGAAGTTTATCTGTATTACCGGTTCGGGCAGATGGAAAAATTGATGCACCGGTGCAAACCATTGAGCATACAGGTACAGGACCAAATAAAAACCGTCAGGAAAAACCACATGTACATTGTACAGTATTTGGTCCGGACCATCATTCATTATATGTATCGGATCTTGGGATAGACCAGGTAGTTATTTATTCATACAGACAGGGTGACGTATTACCATTGGTACCCGCTGATACCGGGTATGCTTTGCTACCGCCGGGATCTGGTCCGAGACATATCACTTTTCATCCCAATGGAAAGTGGGCTTACATCATTCATGAACTGGACGGAAAAGTTACCGCCTTTAATTATGTGAGGGGAAGGCTGATTCCTTTTCAGACTTTGTCAACTTTACCCGCTGCATATAAAGGACCTATCTCCGGAGCAGATATTCATGTTTCTCCAGATGGAAAATTTTTGTATGCTTCGAACAGAGATAAGTTGAATAATATTGTTATCTACAGTATAGATCGTAAAAACGGGCAACTGGTTAAAAAAGGCGAACAGGCAACTGGTGGAAAAGCGCCACGTAATTTTATGATTGAGCCTGACGGTAACTTTTTGTTAGTAGCTAATCAGGATTCTGATAATGTAGTGGTGTTTAAAAGAAATAAAACTACCGGGCTGTTAAAAGCTACCGGACATGAAATCAAAGTTCCAAAACCAGTCTGTTTGAAAATGATCGGCAGTAATTAAAATGAAGGGAAAAATGTAGCGCATCCGATTGGCATAACTTTTTCAGAGAAAATTAAAAAGGATCAGCTATGAAAAAGAAAGTGACAAAACCGACAGATAAAAAATCCGAATTGAACGAAGATGAAAAGTTCCCAGGTTATCCTGCTTATCCGGCGAGTGAAGATATTACCTCAAGAGGGGAACAGGAAGATCTGGATGTCGAACAAGTAACCAGGTCTTCCAGGATCAATAATGAATTAGCCAGAGAGTCGTCTGGTAATCTGGATGATTTGGAAGAAGAAGAAGAAGGACTTGATGTTCCAGGTTCTGATCTTGATGATGAGAATGAACGGATCGGAGAAGAAGATGAAGAGAATAATTACTACAGTCTGGGTGGTGACAGACATGAAGACCTGGAAGAGACTAACGATGATGATGTTTGATCATCTATTATAATAAGGGAGTTAATAATCTACATACCGCGTCAATGAACCTTTGCCAGATCGAGCGGTTTTTCCACAGCCGGCGTTCAATATGAACTGAGTCGTGTAGGTCTTGCTCGAAAGCTGCATTTAGTTTATGAACGAATTGTTTATCGTAAATGACTACAGCAATTTCGCTGTTCAGATAGAAACTGCGGTAATCAAGATTGACAGAACCAACAATTGCAAGATTGTCATCTATTGCAATTGACTTAGCATGTATAAAACCCTTCTGATAGAAATAAACTTTTACGCCTGCATCAAGCATAGACTTGATGTATGATTGTGCTGCGTGTTGAACAAAAAATGAATCTCCCCGGAAAGGCAAGATCAGTTGTACATTTTTACCTGCGAGTGCAGCCATCTGTAGCGCAGTCAATATTTGTTCATTCGGAATGAAGTACGGATTACTTATGCGGATGGAACGTCTCGCTACGTTAATCGCCATAAGTATGGTTTGCATGGCCATAGGGAAATCTGAATCAGGACCGCTGGCAACAATATCTGCAAAACAATTCTCGCGGAGTTCGGAACGTTGAAAGTAAGGAGGACCGAAATCAAATGTTTTTTTACTACAGTAACGATAACTCATCATAAACTGTAGCTGTAATAAATTTACAACATCTCCTTCCAGCTTCAGATGTGTGTCTCTCCAGAATACAGGATGTTTATCATTATTAAGATAACGGCCATCCATATTGATTCCACCTGTAAATCCTACTTCACCATCTATGACAATAATCTTCCGGTGATCGCGGTAGTTAGCATTGAGATAAAAATTGATCAGTACAGGAGAAAATGAAAAGACTTCTGCGCCATGTTCTTCCAGCATATCCGGGATGTCGCCTATGTCATCACTTCCCAGATCATCATATATAAACCTGACCTCAACACCTTCTTTTAATTTTTCCACTAATATATTGGCCACCTCATTTCCTACATCATCTGCGGCAAAAATGTAGTATTCTATATGTATGTGATGCTTTGCTGCTTTTAACGCTTCCATTACTGCAGGAAACTTTTCTTCTCCATTCAGCAGGAGTTGAACACGATTATTACGGGAAAGTACGGAGTGTCTTGTGTTCAGTAACATAGCAGATATTTCCTGCTTGCTTGCTACAAGATGTCTTAACTGAATCTGTAGTTGTTCTATTTCTCTTCTTTGAGATTCCCAGTAACGCAACATCAAGGTTTCGTCCTTACTTCCTTTGAGTGTGAAACGACGTTTCTTACGAAGATCTCTTCCGAGATAGTAATATACTACTAGTCCCAGTATGGGTACGAAAGACAAAAGCAGGATGTAAGCCATTGCCTTGACCGGATTACGATTTTCCAGCAAGATCGTGCCTACTACTCCGATGAAGGAAAGTGAGATGAGCACATATCCTATGATTTTCAATGCTATGTGCCAATCGGAACCCCAAAGAAAATATAATATCTGATACACTTAGTTTCTAAATAATTATGTGAATAAAGGTAACGGTAATATCTATTAGAATAAATTATCCCCATCAATCGTTCTTAACATAAATTATCATTTTTTTTGTTCTTACAACGAACTGTACATGAAGGAATCAATCCTTATTAAACTGGAAGCTTCCCGTAGGGAACTGCTGGATCTGGGACTGCGTAACCCCTTGTTAAATTATCGTTTACCCCTTAGTCGTGGTGTGCACATTGAACAGGAGAGCGTTACAAATATATATGAGGTGTTAGTGAAACAGGGAAAGGCAATGACTTTCCTGCCTAAGACCGATCCGAAAGAAAAGAAAGAAAAAGAGGGGGAAATTGTCGATCCGCCGTTGCCGCTACAGGAACCGGAGGAAGTTGTATATGATACTCGCCTGCAAACAACAGAAACTGCCGTTGCCTTACAGAACAGATTATTAAATACATATTATGCTGCGCGTACCAGCCTGGAAGAACAGGGTGTGAATATACTGTTCCTGACATTAGGTATGTTGAAATGGTATGAAAAAGATAACGGTAAAGAACAACGGCAGGCCCCATTGATATTAATACCTGTTTCTCTTGAACGTTCCAGCGCAAGAGAAAGATTTCGTTTGCGCTACACCGGTAGTGAGGTAGAAATGAACCTCAGTTTACAAACTAAGATCAAAGCAGAGTATGGTATCACTTTGCCTGATATGCCCGAGGCAGATGAGATAGCAGTAATTGATTACATAGAGAAGATTGCAGATGTCATAAACGGAATGCCTGATTGGGAAGTTGTTACTGATGCGGTTGAACTAGGATTCTTCTCCTTTGGTAAACTGATGTTGTATCATGACCTTGATAGTGATGGATGGCCCGCTGATGAGCAACCTGTTGATCATCCTATTTTGCAGCGTCTTTTCGGAGAAGGTTTTAAAGAAGATACGTCGAACATTCCGGAAGATGTATTCATAGATAATGAAACAACTGCTCATGAATTACATCAGGTAGTAGATGCAGATGGTTCTCAACTGCTGGCAATGCTTGCTGTGCAGGAAGGACGTAACCTTGTAATACAAGGCCCGCCGGGAACGGGTAAGTCGCAGACGATCACTAACCTTATTGCTAATGCAGTTGGTGAAGGAAAGAAAGTATTATTCGTAGCAGAAAAAATGGCGGCGCTTGAAGTCGTGAAACGTAGACTGGACAGTATTCAATTAGGAGACGCATGTCTCGAGTTACATAGTCACAAAGCGAATAAAAAAGAACTGCATCAGGAGTTAAGAAGAACACTCGAACTTGGCAAACCGGCTATTCTTCAACTGCAACAGGAAGTAACACTACTGAATGATTATAGAAAAGAATTGAATGATTATAGTATTGCTGTGAATACTGCTGTTGGTGAAAGCGGTCTTACTCCTCATCAGCTGATGGGATATCTGTTACAGCTGAAAGAACAATTCGCAGCAATAGAGTTACCACGCATAGCCATTCCTAATATCGATACCTGGAATGCACTTGACATGCAACGTGCGGAAGCAATGGCAGCGCGTATTGAGAACAGGTTAGGGGAAACAGGGATACCGTCGACATTGTTATTCTGGGGTAGTGGTTTAACTGTATTAGTGCCGGCCGAACAGGATAGATTAATTCCAATACTGCAAAAGGCTGAGAGCACAACGGTATCATTACAACATGAGAGCGCTGTAATTGCAGGACAGGTAGGACTACCGATGCCACTTACCAGAAAGTATAGCATGGATCTGTCTTTCTTTGTGCAACTTGCTTCCATTCGCCCCGATATAACAGGAGTACAATTGCGCCATCCGGCATGGTTGCAACAGAAAGAAGACATTAAAGAATTGTTGCAAACGGGTAAGCGCTTGCGTCAGATCCATCAGGTATATGATACTATTCTTATTCCTGAAGCATGGGATCAGCAGGTACTTGAAATACGACAGAACTTGCTGGCTTATGGTGACAAATGGTATAAATTCCTGAAGGGAGATTATAACAGAACAAATCGTCAACTTGCCGCCTTATGTAAAGCAGGTGTGCCGGATGATCTGCAGGGAAAACTCTCCTGCATTGATGCTATTCTCGAAGCAAAGCGATTGGAGAAACAATTGCAGGAACAGGAAATCCTGGCTAAAGAATTATTCGCGCAACGTTGGCAGAAAGGACAGACCAACTGGGAGTTACTGGAAGCCATCACAAATTATCTTACGGAAGTACATCGTCAGATCAGCTTTGGTACATGTTCAGCGGTGATATTAGATTATCTTGAAAGGAACGAACCGGTAGAAGTAGCCAAACGTTATTACGATACTTTGCTGAAAAACCTCCAACAACAGGGAGCTGCAATAGATGATATTGTAGCTGTATTCGTATTGAATGAACAGCGACGTTTCCGAGATCTCACTCCATTACTGCAACGCCCTTATGAAGAACAGATCATATTGACGCAATCATGGATCAATGGATTACCTGAAATACATCATATCATTTCCTGGAATAATCTCGTAGAAACTGCAACTGCAGAAGGATTACAGACGTTAACAGATACAGTATCGTATTGGGCGGAAGGAGTTACTGCGTTAAAAGGAGCATTGCAAAAAACATGGTATGAATATCTATGGGAAAAAGCATTGACTGCACATGCATCATTACGCAAGTTTGAAAGATCAAGTCATGAAGCAGCAGTAAAACAATTTGTAAAACTTGATACACTTAATCTCCAATACAACAGAGCGCGGGCCGCATTAAAACATTGGGACGGTGTACCTCCGCTGGATGCAGGCGGACAGGTAAATGTGTTACGCACAGAATTCAATAAGAAGGCGCGACATATGCCTATACGAAAACTGATGCAGGCAGCAGGATTAGCAATACAGGCTATCAAACCTGTGTTCATGATGAGCCCTCTTTCTATCGCTAACTTTTTACCGCCGGGTTCATTGCAGTTTGACCTAGTAATATTTGACGAAGCAAGTCAGGTAAGACCAGTAGATGCATTGGGTGCTTTGCTGCGTGGAAAACAGTTGGTGGTTGTAGGAGATAGTAAACAATTACCACCCAGCACTTTCTTTGATTCACTGATGAAAGAAGTGGATGATGAAGAAAATGTAACGGCAGATATGCCGAGCATCTTAGGCATGTGCGATGCACAGGGTGCACCACAAAGAATGCTACGCTGGCATTACCGTAGCAGACATGAATCGTTGATAAAGATGTCCAATCATGAATTCTATGAAGACAAACTGGTTATCTTCCCAAGCCCTGGTGCGGCACACAAAATGGGATTGGTATATCATCAGCTGAAAGATGCAACGTATGACAGAGGTAAAACGAGAACAAACCAACGTGAAGCTGATGCCATCACAGAAGCGGTAATAGAACATGCAAAGAAATATCCCGAGATGAGCCTCGGCGTAGTTGCTTTCAGTACTGCACAAATGCAGGCGATACAGCAGTCACTGGAAACGGCACGAAAGAAAATGCCAGAAGTGGAGACGTTCTTCAAGGCACATCCGCATGAACCATTTTTTGTGAAGAACCTTGAAAATGTTCAGGGAGATGAAAGGGATGTAATATTTATCAGCATAGGTTACGGCCGTACACCGGAGGGAACTGTGAACTTGTCATTCGGACCATTGAATAATGAAGGTGGAGAAAAGAGATTGAATGTATTGATCACGCGTGCAAAACAACGCTGTGAAGTATTTACAAATCTGACCGCTGATGATATTGATCTGAGCAAAACGGAAAGTGAAGGAGTGAGAGCGTTAAAGAACTTCCTGTATTTCGCACAACATGGATCAATGCAGAGCGGATATGCAGATGGCATGCCATCAAATATTCCTTTTGAAACATTGGTTGCGGAGCATTTAACAGCAGCAGGTTATAATGTGAAAAAACAGATCGGTAGTAAAGGGTTTTATATTGACCTGGCAGTAGTAGATCCGGAGCATCCGGGTAAATATATTCTTGGTATTACCTGCGATGGAGCTGCTTATCATTCCGCCCGTTCAGCAAAAGACAGGGACAGATTGCGTCAGCAGGTATTAGAGAATATGGGTTGGAACATTTATAACGTATGGAGCACAGATTGGTTCCGTCATCCTGCACGTGAATTGAGAAGACTAATAACTGCGATTGAAAGTGCGCGTGAAGGAGAGCGTAATGACCAGGACATAAATACAAACCGCCAGGAAGATTATACGATGGTAAGAGAGGATGAAGGAGAAGGTAGTGACGTGCCTTTATATGAGATGGCGGTATTGCCCGCTGAGATATCGACAAAAGATCTTCATCAGCATCCGGCAGATAAATTGCGGTCATGGTTAGAAATGATCGTACGTGTAGAAAGTCCTATTCATGTTGAAGAAGCTACCCGTCGTATACTTGACGCAGCTGATGTTGCACGTGTGGGAAACAGGATACGGGAGGTGCTGAAACAGGCTATCGCAGATGCTGTTGGAAATGATTCTGTCGTGGTGAAAGATGAGTTCCTGTGGGATTCAACGATGGAGAAACCACTTGTACGAAGCCGGGTTAATTTACCTCCGGCATCTCGTAAGATGACTTATATAGCGCCAGAAGAATTAATGACCGTAATAGAAAAAGTAGTGGGTGATGCAATTGCCATTACTATGGTAGCGGCCATACCGGTTATTGCAAAAACGTTAGGATTTGCGCGTGTAACGGAAGATCTGAGAACAGATCTGCAGGAGGTTGTTGAAATGGCGCTTGCCAATGGAACTATTTATCAGGACGATGAATGGTTAAAGGTTAAGTGATCATTTTTTCAATACAAGATCTTCTCTGGCTGCCCAGCTGTTGATATCCTGTTTGCTCAATGCAGCAGCCATCATATCAGGGAATTTATCGGGTGTACAGGCAAAAACGGGAATGCCGAGATTTGAAAAGAATTGTGCATTACTGTGATCATAAGCGGGAGCTCCATCATCATTCAGTGCGAGTAACACAATGACCTGTACACCCGCTGCTGTTAATTCAGCAGCTCGTTTACGCATGTTATCATCACTACCACCTTCAAAGAGATCGGTAATGAGCACCAGCACAGTGTCAGCAGGTTTTGTAATGATCTGCTGGCAATAGGAGAGCGCAGCATTTATATCAGTGCCTCCACCTAACTGTACGCCAAACAAAAGATCAACAGGGTCATTCAACTCTTCTGTAAGGTCGGCAACAGCAGTATCAAATACAATCATGCGGGTTTTGATTGCAGGGATAGATGCCATTACAGATCCGAATATACCAGAGTAAACGACAGAGGTACCCATTGAACCACTTTGGTCAAGACAGAGTACAACATCTTTTAGTGATGTTGTTTTGCGTCCGTAACCAATGCGGGTTTCAGGTATAATGGTTTTGTACTCGGGTTGATAGTGTTGGAGGTTCTTTAATATAGTAGCATGCCAGTTGATCTCATTATGACGCGGTCTTCTATTGCGGATGCTTCTGTGAAGACTGCCCGTTATTGCCTGTAATGTAGGCTGTGTCAGTTTTTTCAATAATTCATCCACAACTCTTTTTACAACCTGTTTAGCAGTATCTCTTGTCTTATCAGGAATAGCATGTCGTAATGTTAATAATGTAGCTACGAGATGTACATCTGGTTCTACATTTTCCAGCATCTCCTTTTCAAGCAACATCTGTGTGATGTTCAGACGTTGCAAGGCATCACGCTGCATTACCTGAACAACAGATGCCGGAAAAAAAGTACGAATATCACCAAGCCAGCGGCTTACGTTAGGAGAGGAGGGACCGAGGCCACCTTTTTTCTCGCTATCGTAAAGCGCTTCCAGTGTTTGATCCATTTTAAGTTCTTGTCCGCCAAGAGAGAAGCCGGTACCATCCGCATCTTTACCACCCAGCACAAGACGCCATTTATTCAAATCGTCCATACAATACTATTTAATACCTAACATTTGCAATACTACAGGAACCCCTTGTAATGCTCTTTCGACATCTATATTATCCGCTCCCTGTTGATGGATACCGGTGTTGCCGGTAACACCGCCTTTTGCTTTTTCTCCCAGTTTTCTTCTTTCTGATTTACTGAAGTTCGAGAAGGTTCTGCGCAGCAAAGGAAGTAATTGTTTGAAAGCATCTTCTTCCAGATGATGCATCCAGTTATATACAACGGTCCACAGATCATTATCAACGAGTAATAAAGTACCGCTCCCTTTAAGAAAACCCTCCAGCCATGCTGCGGATATAGCAGGTGATGTTGCTGATGACATTGCGTAACTGAATGCCTTTACCAGTTCATTACCTGTAACCTGCCGATGATCTGCCAGTAATCTCGTAGCGTAACCGCCGATAATGGGAGCTGTACTATCATTGTGTGCTATCTGGAACAACGTTTGTTGCCATTGATTTGTAAGGTCGGGTTCCTGCAATACCAGTATAGCATCATTCATACTGTAGATGAGATCGAGCAATTCAGTAGCAGCATCATCTGCAATAGATATACACGCAGCAGGCAGACTTATACAGATGCGTGTGATCATGCCACCGGTGATATTCTCCACCAGTGATGCGTCTGTTTTTCTCACGTTACCATATCTGCTGATCTGCACCAGGCCTGGTATGACAGTCATCAGTTGCATTACATCTCCGGTAGCTGCAGCAAGGTTGTTCACCTGTTGAATCAGTACTTCTACTGCAGTGTGTAACTCTGCGGGAATGGCTGTTTCCAGCAGCGTGACTATTTCTTTCAGAGAAGTACTGCTACGTGCCTCGTGCTGTACATATTGAGAAGAGGCTTCTTCAACTGTATTACCCCAGCTGCCTTTTTCAATGATCTCTATAGAAAAAGATGGGTCCCATTGCAGACGCCATTGCTCTTTAAAGGTTCCTTTGCCGGATGCGCCGAAACGTTCTCCCCATTGAATGCCTAACATTTCCAGCCGGTGTAATAGAATACTGCGCTCAAGATCTGTTTCCTTACGAAGATCAAGCACATAGTCTTTAAAGTCGGCAGTTTGAGGAAGTCTTAATCTTTTCTGTTGTTTTTCAATATCTGTCTGCAGGGGTGGGCGGGGAATATCTGATGGTACTTCTCCGATCCTGTCACTCACGATCAATTCCGAATTGATCAACTGCATCATGAAGTCTTCGCCGTTGCAAAGCACACTCAGCGTCGCCTCGTTTAATTCCTCCAGTCCCGGTTTATGTAATCGCCTTAATGCAGCAAGTGCCGACGAAAGACGAACAGCTTCCAACACGTGTGCAACAGAGATATCCTTTTGCTGCCCTCTGAATAGACTGGCTACCCGCGACATCCATCGGGACCCATCATCAGCAGGGTAGCGCCAGTTATGTTCATACCATCCGGGAGAGTTTATACCGGCGCCATAACCGCTGCTATAACTTAACCGGTTATACGTCCAGGGAATCCAGGTGGTCGCAACTTTTACTTTTGATAAGCCTTTTAAGAGATCGTTATCTTCTTTGGCTTTCGGCATGTTGATAAGTGCCGGTGCATGCCATGCGCCACATATTACGGCGATCTCTGTGTACATTTCTCTCTCCGCCTGGCGGATCGTTTTTCGCATATGCGCTTCACGCAATTGTTCTTCCCTGTCGTAAGGCAGGCGTAAGTCCTGGCGTAATGCCTGTATACCTTCGGAAATAGCGGTGAACACGTCTTGTGGGTCCTGTCTGTATTCAAACATATGCTCCCACCACTTTTCTTCATCGTCGAAGCCTGCTGCACCTGCGAGATACGCAATAGGATTATATTTCACTGTGCGGGCATCAGGAATGTGAGGCGCCAATGTATTATTCAGAGAAGGAGCTTCTTCTGGATCTATTTTAGGCTCACGTGCGGCTTTCAGTTCAAACTGGTGCGCCATAGGCAAATCCATAAAACGTACAGGGATCTTATTCCTGCGTGCATATAATATAGCCTGCCACTCAGGCGAGAATTCAGCAAACGGATAGAAGACAGCTTTCTGAGGCGCGTCTGGTTGATAGACCAGAATGGCCACCGGAGGAGTCAGTTGTTCATTGCCAGCCCATTCCAGGATACCGTCAGCATCAGGAGGACCTTCCACCAGAACTATATCGGGTTTGATCCTTTCCAGGTATTCCTTCACATTTCTTGCAGAGCCAGGCCCGTGATGTCTTATGCCTAATACGTGTATTGACATATGATTGATTTATAGGTCGCGGCACGCGCGATAAATGTCTTTCCAGTCTTCTCTGGTTTTCACCACTGTTTCCAGGTATTCCTGCCATACCAGTTTATCCTGTACAGGATCTTTTAATACGGCGCCGATAATTCCTGCGGCAAGATCATCGGCTTTCAGCTGACCATCTCCAAAGTAGGCGGCCATTGCCAGTCCGTTGTTTACAACAGAAATTGCTTCTGCAGTGCTGAGCGTACCACTGGGAACTTTTATTTTCGTTTTACCGTCGGTGGTGACACCGTTCCTTAGTTCGCGAAAGATTGTAACAATACGACGGATCTCTTCCAGGGCTGGTTTTTCCACCGGGAGTTCCATTACTTTCTCGTAGCTTTCCACGCGGCGTTTAACGATGTCTATTTCTTCTTCAATAGAATCGGGCACAGGTAAAATAACAGTATTGAAACGGCGCTTCAGCGCACTGGAAAGGTCATTTACTCCCTTATCCCTGTTATTGGCCGTAGCAATGATATTAAAGCCTTTCTGTGCCATTACAGCGGTATTTAGCTCAGGCACAGGTAAGGTCTTTTCAGATAATATTGTGATCAGGGTATCCTGTACATCTGCGCTGATACGTGTCAGTTCCTCGATCCTTGCTATTTTACCGGTTTGCATTGCCCTCATTACAGGCGTTTCCACCAATGCTTTTTCCGACGGGCCTTCAGCCAGTAATAGTGCATAGTTCCAGCCATAGCGGATAGCCTCTTCTCCGGTACCGGCAGTACCTTGTACGATGAGAGTGGAGTCGCCACTGATAGCAGCAGCCAAATGTTCGCTTACCCAGCTTTTGGCAGTACCTGGCAAACCATATAATAACAGGGCTCTGTCGGTCGTAAGCGTCGCAACAGCGATCTCAATAAGCCTGCGGCTACCGATATATTTAGGCTGTACTTCAAAACCATTACTGAGCCGTCCTCCCATCAGATAGGTCACCACTGCCTGTGGAGACAACTGCCAGGTATAAGGGCGCTTTTCAGTATCCTGTTTTTTCAGCTCTTCCAGTTCTTCAAGGAACAGTTGTTCGGCATGTTGACGTAATACGTTTGACATCTTTATATGCTTGAAAAGTGATCGTTTATAGTTATTTAAAAGCTTTATTGATCTGTATTTTGCAGGCCAATAATCTTCGTATATGCTCACTGGTGTTTCTCCAGGTAGCCTGATATGCCGGTTCTTCAGGAGCAAGCTTTTCCAGTTCGTCAACTATGCCAGGAGGCAGTTGTAAAACGTGCTTGTCAAAGAAATTCCGTGTATACTGATAAGGGTTCCGGGCCATCCATTTTAATACTTCGCTTGTTATTTCCAGTCCCCATTCATCTGCGCGGTTACTTAGATAGTTAATAACATCCTGTGGATGATTGCTAAATAGTTTTAAGGCATATGCTTCCTGTTCTGCTGCGGGGAGCAACGGAATAGCATCCGGATAAAAGGCGTTGCTTTTTTGCAGGAGCAATCGTAACCATGTAGCATCTTTGAACCGGCCGGCTGCGAGTATGAGCGCAGGAATGAAACGTTTTCCGAGATCATCGTTCTCGAAGATCTGCAATACTTCTTCCTTATCTGTATTAAAGAGAGATTCCCACCAGGAGGGAGGAATGCAACCCATTAACTGAAACAGGATATACGCTTCTTCACTTACATTCTTTTCATTGCTTAGTGTAGCAATACCAGAGTCGATAATTCTTTTATCCAGCGGCAGTTGTAAAGAAATGTGCAGCGACTGAGCAGGCCCAAGTGAAATACTATTTTGTAGCAGCTGCCAGTAAGCTTGTACTATAAAAGAAGAAGGGATCTGTTTCAGTAATGCCCAGACCTCATCTTTTACTTTCTGATTTTTTTCCTGAAGGGATTCCAGCCAGGAAAGATCATCCTCGGAAATATTGATCCGCATGATCTTCAGGAACTCAGTCCTGGTTGATATATTCTCCTGTGCCCAGGTTTGTTGTAACCATTCGCGGGCCATACCGGGATAGGATTGCCTGATCTCCTGTAATACCTGCCTGCGGTCTTCAGCGCTACCCGTTTGCCAGCGGTCCTCATTACTTACAGCAAAAGGGAACTGCCAGTCAGGGTTCATGCTACCCAGCCATTGTCCGCGTTTGCCACATACAGTCATGGCCAGATGCCGTATACGTTTCTGAGATACGGCTGTGTCCAGCAGTACGGGGATATATTCGGGCAGAACGATTTGTCCTTTATCGTGACAGGCCTCCAGCCAATAAGTGACCAATGGAAGGAGGTCCATGTCGAGTGCATCCTGCAACGCATATATTGCCTGCGTACTGCAATAGGAGCGTTCTTCCGGTGGAGCTGGTTCCAGTGGAACACCACTGTTGTTAACCGGGGTAACGCCGCTTTGCCTGTAATTCAGCATAACAGCAGCCAGGTGCAGGAATTGTGTCTCTGCATCAAGACTTTTATCTGTCATGATCTTTTCGGCAACAGGAAGTAGTTCTGTTGGAAAATCGGCAGCGGTTAACTGCTTTTTTCCTACGCCGAGTAAAGCGGTATTAATAATGTTATTCCACATGATCCTGCTATAGCAATTTATACGTCCCGTTATGCCATACGCCCAATGGTTCGTATTCCTGTTCTTTTCCGAGCAATGCCATGTCTAAAGGAAGGCCTCCGCTTAATGATAACAGTTTCCAGATATTCCGGAAACCACTTTTCAGTGGCATGATCTGTTCATGCCGGTCTTTCAGCCACCATTTCATATTATGCTGAACAGGAGTAAGTTGTTGTACAATATAAGGCCTTTCACTGCGGACAGGCATCTCTTTAGATAGTAAAGTTTCTGCCACCGCCAGTTCCTGCCAGCCGGTTAACCCGTAAGTGTCCTGTAAGGAATTGTTCGTAACTGGTTCTTTAATAATGGCCCTTAGTGGAACGTTGGATGGAAAAAAGACAAGCTCTGCTTCGATGGACATCCCAGGTGTTAGCAGTAATTGTGGTCTTGACATCCCCCTGGCATAGAACTGTAGTATGAGTGCCGGTTGAAAGGAATGAAGGCCATATAGCCAGTATTTTTCTGTAGTGAGATTATCTTCTTCTGTGGACTGTTTATTCAGTATCAGCCAGGTATCTTTTGTGCCGGTTTGCTGTCGTAATGCTTCCTGGCTTTGCGTAAATCCAACCAGGGAACGAAGTTCCTGTTGTAAAAGTTCAGGAAGTTCTTCTCCTTTGTTGAAACCCTGCGCTACAAGATAAATCCGGAGAAACTGGTCCATAAACTGGTGTTGCCAACCCTCGCTATAAAAATTGATCTCAGAAAGTCCACGTACCATACCGGCCAATCCTGGCGCCTGTGCATCCACCATTCTGCGGGCCATGATTTCCCAATAAGAAGTGCCCTTCTCGGGCAGCTGGATAAGCCCGTTACGCACAATATCTTTCATCCACAGTAATAGCTCATAAATGCCATCTTCAACTTTTTGTTGTCTGGCTTGCTGTCGTTTTGCCTGTGCTGTTTCATCAACAGTTTTTTCTTCCTTACCGGTTTGTTTTGATTCTTTCTGAGAACGTTTCTGCAGCCAGTCATTTACCCATGCCGGGGGAATGTTATCGGTAAATAATTCCGGCTGGCGGGCATACAATAACATCAATCCGATGCCATGTTTACAGGGAAATTTACGACTGGGGCAACTGCATTTAAAAGCAATATCAGAAAGGTCAATCTGGGTTTGATAAGGCTTGCTGCCACTTCCCTGGCATTCTCCCCATAAAGCATGCTCACTAGCCCCTTTACTTACCCATTTGGCAATACCGGCTAAAGCCTTACCGGCTTTCATGGAAGGTTCATCTGGTGCCAATGTTAGCACCTGTTCTTCTGATAGGCGCAATGGATATAAGTTTTAAAAGTCCGAATACAAACAATGTTATACAAACAGTGCTTTATAAATCCTGGAATATAGCAAAACCAGGTAAGTAACAAGGATCACTGCGTTTAACACTAACAACCAGTTGATGTCTGTCTGGCTATATTTATTTTTCAGGCAAAGAATTGTGAGGGTAAGAAAACCAACAAAAAGAATTGCCGGAAAGACTAATGTCCACTTATTGGTAATAACGAGGTGGGCATTCGCCAACTTATCTCCCCAGGGTTGGTCCTGTCCGGCAACGAAAGGAAGGATTCCCATAAAAAGAATGATAATAAAGATCCTGATAGCAGTCTTTGCCGCTGTTTTGCTGATTTTCTGATTCTTATTTTCCTGTTGCATTATTCTTCAAGATTTAAACATCCGGTTGCTAAGTTCGGGATTAAAAGATTAGGAACCTATTGCCGGTTTGCGAAGGTGCGTCCACCAGTGAATAAATATACCCAGCATGAGATTGAGCACACAAAAGAAGGTCATCCGGGGATTTTCTCCGGCAAAACCGCCCAGGAATAACCACGCAAAAAAGTAAAGATGAAACCAGCCGGGAACCAGCCATGTGATAGCAGGAAGTTTCCCCTGTTGCTGGATGCTTCTTTTTCTGAATCCGATGATCGCCAATATTGGAAATAAGATCAGAAGGAAGATCAGCTTTTCCCTGCTTGCGATACCAAATTTTTCGCGCAGCCATGTAGACATTGGAAAGAGTGAAATCCACAATGCAGCTTGTGAAATGAGGATAGATAACAACGGTGTTATTGCCTGCCAGATACGGTTACCTGTACGGCCGCTGATAGGTATCTTTTCGAGTGTGCGCGCAAATGTGGAATAAAAGAAGACAACGCATAACCAACCGAAGAAATTACCATAAGGAATACCAAACCATTGTGCAGTAAGAGCTGTACCAGCCTCCGGATGACTTTCCCAGTCCCAATGCCACATGTGCAACCGGTAAGCAACTACATCCATGCTCAAGTCTATGCTTAACGCGAGTAATGCGTCGAATGCCGCAGCAGCAATGAGAGGCAGCCCCCGGTTGTCCGACACCAGCCTGGAAGTATAAATGATAATACCCCAACCCATGCCAATGCAAACGGGGATATTATCCGGAGCATGTCCAAGCATCAGCCAGAACTGCCCATATTTATAACCGGCATTGGAAACGACGTTAACGTATTCCAGCAACAGCCCAAAGCCAAAACCACCCAGCAGATAAGCAACGTGGCCCGTTCCTCTTTTCCAGGCATGGAAAATGGAAAGAAGGAACAATATGATCATACAGGTTTCTGTGATTGGGTAACATAACCCGGGAGGAAAGCCATAAGGCATATTTGCATAAGGTAACATTGCAAGCGTTTTCATTGTTCTTTGTCCATAAAGGACGTATGTTTTGTATCCCTCACAAGGGCATAAACGATCAGGGATACAAAGATGCACCCGGTGATATACCAATAGTACAGGGACTCGTGGTCTATTTTCTTAAAGTACAGTGCGATGTATTCTGCTGTACCGCCGAATAGTGCTACAGTAAGGGCGTAGGGGAGACCAACACCAAGCGCCCGGATCTCGGAGGGAAACATTTCTGCTTTCACGACCGCATTGATGGAGGTATAACCACTCACAATGATGAGCGCCGCGAGGATAAGAAAGAAGGCCGTCCACTCACTGCTGGCATGGCTGATAGCGGTGAGAATAGGAACGGTGAGTAAGGTGCCTAATATTCCGAAACCGAGCAGCAAGGGCTTACGGCCGATCCTATCGCTCAGCATTCCAAACAGCGGCTGCAGGCAGGCATAAATAAGCATGAGAAAGAATGTAAGTACGGTAGATCTTTCTTTTGTAAGATGTACCGTATTTACCAGGAACTTCTGCATGTAAGTAGTATATGTGTAGAAGGCCAGCGTACCTCCCATCGTCAACCCTACCACTGTTAGCACAGCTCTTGGATGTTCTTTCAGTAAAATGAGCACAGAGCCTCGTTTTTTGTTCTCTTTTTCGGGAGCAACTGTTTCCTGCATATGCTGACGGATCACCAGGGCGAAGAGAGATAATCCTGCGCCGATCACAAAAGGGATACGCCATCCCCATTCGTGCAGCTGTTCTGAAGTGAGGAAGACCTTCTGAAGCAGTAATTGTATACCGAGAGCAGTTAGTTGTCCGCCGATAAGTGTTACATACTGAAAGCTGGAGTAAAAGCCTCTTCTCTCCGGAGTAGCTATTTCACTGAGATAAGTAGCGGAAGTGCCGTATTCACCGCCAACGCTTAAACCCTGTAAGAGCCTTGCGGTAAGCAGGATAATGGGAGAGGCGATGCCGGCACTGTTATAAGTGGGTGCGAGGGCTATCATCATACTACCCAGCGACATCAGCAGAACGGAGAGGGTCATAGCAACTTTTCTGCCCTTACGGTCAGCAATACTGCCAAATAACCAGCCCCCGATGGGACGCATAAGGAAGCCTACGGCAAAGATGGCAGCCGTATCAAGCAGCTGGGCGGTAGGATTTCCCTTTGGAAAGAAAACAGGTGCAAAGTACAGGGCAAAGGCAGCATAGGCGTACCAATCGTACCATTCAACCAGGTTGCCGACAGAGCCGGTAAAGATGGCTTTTATGCGGCGGGCGGTATCACTTTTTTGATAACTATTCATTATTGAAAGGAGGGTGGCTTTCAAAAATAATACAATCGGGCCAATAGTATTATATTGCTAAACAATTAACTGGATAATCATGGACACGATCACAAAAGCAAAGAAAGCAGCAGGAGAAAAAGCTGCCGCGTTGGTACAGCCCGGCATGCTGGTAGGATTAGGAACAGGATCAACGGCTTACTGGGCCATAGAGAAGTTAGGAGAAATGGTAAAAGGCGGATTGAATATCCGCGCAGTAGCCACCTCTCTGGCTTCCGAAAAGCAGGCGAAGGAGTTGGGAATTCCCATAACATCATTCAGCGAAATACAACAACTGGATATTGATATAGATGGAGCAGATGAGGTTAGCCATGATCTGCAGATCATCAAAGGAGGAGGAGGCGCATTGCTACGTGAAAAGATAGTGGCGATGGCGAGTAGAAAAAAAGTAATTGTCGCGGATGAGCGTAAGTATGTAAAGACCCTCGGTAAATTCCCTTTACCGATAGAGATCATTCCTTTCGGCTGGGAACTGGTATTCAGAGCCGTTCAGTCTCTGAAAGGCGCACCTACGTTGAGAACGAGAGAAGATAAACCATATATCACCGACAACGGGAATTATATCCTTGATTGCGCTTTCGGTGCAATTGAAAATCCGGAACAATTGCATCACCAGTTGAAGGCGATTACCGGCGTTGTAGAGACAGGCCTGTTCATTAACATGAAGCCGACTGTCATCATCGCTTATGAAAATGGTGAGGTAAAGACCATCTGATAAGCGAAATTACTTTCCTATGTACCCCAGTCTTCATCTAATTATTGCAGCTATCTGGGTAATCTCAGAGATACTGCTAAGCAGGTTGTTGCGATCGTCACAAACAGATAAAACACAGGCCGACAAACAGTCCCTGCGTATTATCTGGATCACGGTCATGATTGCATTGCCGCTGGCCCATTTTCTGTCTTTGCAGTTAAACTGGGAGATCTGCTCATCACCTGTATTGCATCGTCTTGGATTAGCGATGATCCTTGCCGGTATGGTGTTCCGTGCGATCGCTGTATATACGCTGGGAAGATATTTTACGGTGGATGTAGCTATCCGCTCAGACCATAAAATCGTAAGAAAAGGGGTGTACAGATATTTGCGACATCCGTCTTATCTGGGTGTATTGGTCTCTTTCTTGGGTAACGCATTGGCATTTAACAGCTGGGCGGCAGCGTTAGTCGGATTTCTGCCGGTGCTGGCTGTATTTCTTTACAGAATGAAAATAGAGGAAGAACTGCTGGTATCGAATTTTGGAGAAGAATATCTTGACTATAAGAAAGGAACGTGGCGTTTGATCCCATTTATTTACTGAGTCTAATTTATAAGAACCATATCATTACTTTAAAAGACACACAATGAGTTACACAAATTTTGTAAAGACAGCAGAGGCACAAGTGCTTGTTGGTACTCCTGATGTTCTTTTTATTGATTGCAGTTTTGCACTAAACGATAAGGAGTGGGGGAGAAATGAATACGAGAAATCACACATTCCGGGGGCACTGTATGCTGACCTGGATAAAGACCTTTCCGGAACTATCATATCAGGTGTAACCGGACGTCATCCTCTCCCGGAGAAAGGGGACCTTAAAGCAAAATTTGCTGCATGGGGTATCACGCCTACAACACAGGTGATCGCCTATGATGCAGGTGCCGGATTTATGGCTGCCGCCAGGTTGTGGTGGCTACTGAAATGGGCCGGACATGAGCAAGTCGCGGTGTTGGACGGAGGCAAAAAGGTTTGGCGTGAAAAGGGATTCCCGTTAGAAAGCGGAGTTGTTACTCCGAAAGCAGGAACGTTCACCGCACAATTTAATGATGCGCTTCTGGCAACTGCGGAGGAGGTGATGAAAGCAACAGAAAAGCATGGCAGTTGTGTAATAGATTCCAGAACGGCAGACAGATATGCCGGTCAGAATGAAACCATTGATCCGGTAGCGGGGCATATTCCGGAAGCGATTTCAAGGCCGTTTAACGCGAATATTACACCCGAGGGTATCGTAGCAGAACAGAAAGCAGTAAGGGGCTATTTTGCTGCTGATTTTGCGAAGGAAGACGTGATCTTTTATTGTGGATCAGGAGTAACTGCTGCATTTAATGTATTACTGTCGGCATATGCAGGATACTCATTGCCGAAGTTGTATGCTGGATCATGGAGTGAGTGGATCACAGATCCGGAAAGGCCTGTGGCGGTAGGAGCGTAGAGTAAGTCAGAAATGAATTTTGCAAAAGGCTTTGAAGAGGTAATGCTTCAAAGTCTTTTTTGATTGTATAATGTCTAAAGGAGCGCTTGTTAAGAGTTCAGTAATTCATAAGCTCTGTGTTGAAAACGTCTTGATTGACTTAATGCCTATATAGTGAGATGTAGAACCTTGTGTAGGTTTTATGGATCAGGAGAATATACACATCATAAATAGAAAAAGCCTCTGAGTTAATCAGAGGCTTTTCTTGGTGGTGTGAGGCGGGATCGAACCGCCGACACAAGGATTTTCAGTCCTTTGCTCTACCGACTGAGCTACCGCACCATTCCTTTTTTTCTGTGTCCTTCTCTCGAAGGGATTGCAAAGATAAGCAAATTAAAAACTAACTTCCAAATTTTTATGCAACAAAACTTTTAATTTCTTCTAGAATCCCTGTCCACAAAGCATTTCGTTCCTCAAGAGCAGTCTTCGACGCTTGCGCAGCTTCTTCCCATTTAACCGGATCATTGCCACATAATTCCTGTACCATTTCCATGCCTAAATGACTATGGTGATCTCCGTCAACTTCTATATGCCTTTCGAGGTAATATTTGAAAAGACTGATCTGTCCCGGGAATTGTTTATCCAGATCATTAACCAATGCAAGGAACATATCTGGTATAAGATCTTCCCGTCCGAAGGTAAATACAGCTGCCTGAATATGCACGGGCGAGTTATGGATCAGATCGAAAGTATATTTTACAAAAGAGCGTACTGTATGTGGTAGACCATTCAGCACAGCTGTCAGTGATTTGCCTCTTTCGAGTTGCAGTAAACAGTCATTGATAGCAGAAGCATCAGCGCCTGCCTGCTCCATTGCCTGGAGATATAATTCAAAATGACTTACACGATTACCATCCGGATCTACATCGCTTTCTTCTCCCGTAACGATCTCGTTGATGAGATAACGGGTAGCAGCGCTGCCTTTAGGCACCCACGGAATATCTGTGCAGGTAAGATGCTTTTGTAATGATTTGAGTAATGACATGAAATCCCATACAGCAAATACATGATATTGCATAAAAGAGCGGATGTCTTCCATGCGCTGCATTTCGGAATATAAAGGATGCTGTATGATCTGCTCCCGGATAGGAGCAATGGTTGCTTTAATGTGTGGTATGCCAGTCATGTACTATTCTGATGAGCCTATTAGTTTCCGTATTCCACCAGGAACTTGATACGCATGAGCTTTAACTGTTCGATGGTGTAATCGCTGTCTATCAATTCCTCGCGGGCAAGTGCCAGGCTGGATGTTTCGCAGCCTTTAAAGTATTCCATAATCTCGTCCTGTGCATAGTCGTCCAGCTCTTCATCCAGACAATAGTCCAGATTTAGTTTGGTACCACTGGCTACTATCGTCTCCATTTCATCCAGCAACTGAGGAATTGTTAACTCCTTATTGCGGGCGATGGTTTCAAGCGGCATTTTCTTGTCGATATTCTGAATGATGAAGACTTTCAGACCACTCTTGTTCACCACACTCTTCATCACAAAATCGTCCGGTTTCACAATGTCATTCTCCTCAACGTATTTGGAGATGACGTCTACGAACTGTTTACCGTAACGGATGGCTTTACCTTTACTTACCCCCTGTATCTTTTCTAATTCCTGAACAGTGGTCGGGTATTGGGTGGCCATGTCTTCCAGGGAAGTTTCCAGGAAGATCACAAAAGGAGGAAGGTTCTTTTCTTTCGCAACTTTCTTACGCAGCTCTTTCAGCATTTCGAAGAGTACAGTATCTGCGGATGCTTGTGCTTCTGTAGCGATATCATCATCTTCTCCGCCTTCCTCTTCAAACTGATGGTTGAGAGAGACCATGATGGAGTACGGTTCTTTCAGGAACTTATGTCCTTTTTCCGTGATCTTCAGCAGGCCATATTCTTCAATATCCTTTTCAATCAGGTCTTCCAGCATCATCTGGCGGATGAGGGAATTCCAGAAGTGGGCATCAAATTCTTTTCCCTCTCCGAATACTTCCAGTTGATTATGCTGGTAGGTAGTGATCTGAGGGTTTACTTTGCCCGTAATGATATTTACGACGTAGTCGCTTCCGAAACGTTCTTCTAAAGCTTTTATGGCTTTGAGAACGATTACGACGCGGTTCTTAACTTCTATTTTTTCTTTCGGGTTCCGGCAGTTATCGCAGGCGTTATTACACTGAGATTCTTCATACTTCTCCCCGAAGTAGTGAAGGATCACCTTTCTGCGGCAGGCAGAGCTCTCTGCATAGGCCACCGTTTCATTAATGAGCTGAGCGCCCATTTCCCTTTCACTCAATGGCTTATCGCGCATCAGGTGTTCCAGCTTCTGCACATCTTTATATGAATAGAAGCACACACAGATACCTTCCAGGCCATCGCGACCAGCGCGTCCTGTTTCCTGGTAATAGTTTTCCAGGCTCTTCGGAATATTATAGTGAATAACGAAACGAACGTCGGGTTTGTCAATCCCCATACCGAAGGCAATAGTAGCCACGATAACATCTACATCTTCATGCAGGAACATGTCCTGACGCTGGGCACGGGTACCGGCATCCAGCCCCGCATGGTAAGCAACAGCCTTGATGTTGT
This sequence comes from Chitinophaga sp. S165, assembly GCF_003182155.1. Taxonomy (GTDB): domain Bacteria; phylum Bacteroidota; class Bacteroidia; order Chitinophagales; family Chitinophagaceae; genus Chitinophaga. Next base: position 671,164 of record NZ_QGTG01000002.1, on the reverse strand, counting down.
TAGCTACCAGCATATCTGCCAGTTCTTCGGTAGTTTTACGGTTTAGCGTATATATGATACCGCTCTTACCCTTATGAGAATGAATGAACTTGACTATCTCACGGATGGTCTGGTCTTTTTTCCGTTTAGGACGGATCTCATAATAAAGGTTCGGCCTGTTAAAAGAAGATAGATATACCTGTGGATCACGGAGCCCCAGATTCTTTACAATATCGCTCTGTACTTTAGGTGTAGCGGTCGCTGTCAGGGCAATAATAGGAAGATCGCCATTGATCTGCTCTATCATTTCTTTAAGACGGCGGTACTCCGGACGAAAGTCATGCCCCCATTCAGAGATACAATGCGCTTCGTCTACTGCGATGAAAGAAATCTCGAGTTCGCGGAAAAAATCCAGGTTTTCCTGTTTAGTCAGCGTTTCCGGTGCTACATAGAGCATCTTGGTTTTGCCGGCAAGCAGGTCCGTTCTTACTTTTTTTATCTGTGCTTTTGACAGGGTAGAATTTAGAAAATGCGCCACGTTATCTTTACTGCTGTATGAACGTACCAGGTCCACCTGGTTTTTCATTAAAGCAATAAGAGGGGATACTATGAGCGCGCAGCCGGGACTCATCAGAGCCGGCAATTGATAACATAAAGATTTGCCTCCGCCGGTTGGCATTATAACAAAAGTATCTTTACCGGCAAGAATGCTTTTGATGATGATTTCCTGGTTTCCTTTAAAGGAATCAAACCCAAAGTGTTCCCGTAATGCATCAATCAAACTTACCTTTACAACAGCCATTGCATTCAAATTTAAAACAAATAAACTCTAAAGAAAGTAACAAATTATGGATATTGTTTATGTGTTTTTTAGGGGACACGAAGTTAACTAAAAATAGGCTGACCGGCAATTAATTTATGTGTTATAGCGTGTTAAAATTCTCCCAAATGCTTACTCAGATTGCCCCCCCGAAGCAGAGGGACGCTCGGCAGGGGAGACAGGAATGAACAAAAATGACAAAATCCGGCCAGGACGGCTCCTTATTATAAAATTAGGCAATATCATAGGCTTAATCTGCTGAAACCTAGTTAACTTTGTGGCTGCCCATGAAAAATAGAACGGTTATTAATATTGCCGAAGTGGCGAAACGAACGCTTAGCCTTGAAGCGACAGCGGTCTCAGATCTGAAGCAATACATCAATAGTGATTTTGAGCAGGCGGTAGAGTTGATTGCACATTGCGCCGGACGGCTGGTTGTATCCGGTATTGGCAAAAGTGCAATTATCGGTCAGAAGATTGTAGCTACATTAAATTCCACTGGCACTCCCGCAATTTTTATGCATGCTGCTGATGCTATCCACGGGGATCTGGGTATGATCCAGGAGGATGATATTATCTTGTGTATTTCAAAAAGCGGTAACTCTCCAGAGATCAAAGTATTGGTCCCATTAGTTAAGAACTTTGGAAATAAACTGATCGGCATGGTAGGGAACACAGATTCCTATCTGGCGAGAGAGTCAGACTTTTTATTGAATACTTCTGTCAGCCAGGAGGCCTGCCCGAATAACCTGGCACCCACAACCAGTACCACTGCCCAGCTGGCAATGGGAGATGCGTTGGCGGTATGCCTGATAGAATGGCACGGATTTACGGCTGCTGATTTTGCGAAGTTTCATCCCGGAGGTACCTTGGGTAAGAAATTATATCTGAAGGTAGGAGATCTTAGCCGTCTTCACCAAGCCCCGCAGGTACAAAAGGATAGCCCTTTAAAAGAGATCATCGTCGCAATATCTTCCGGTATGCTTGGTGTGACCGCTGTATTGGAGTCAGACGGGCAACTGGGAGGAATTATTACAGATGGCGACCTTCGCCGTATGCTTGAAAAAGGAATACCGGCAGAAAGTGTCATCGCAGAAAATATCATGTCTAAATACCCAAAAACGATCCAGGAAGAAGAATTGGCTATCAATGCCCTGGAGATGATGAGAGAACATGATATCACTCAACTATTGGTTTTGAAAGATAAACGATATATTGGCATCATTCATTTACATGACTTAATCAGGGAAGGGATTATATAAGATGACAGCTGTGAATAGGCATTTTTACGTGGCCATTATGGCCGGGGGAATAGGTAGCCGTTTCTGGCCCTATAGCCGCACTGATCACCCCAAACAATTCCTGGATATTCTGAATACCGGGAAAACGTTATTACAATGGACCTTCGAAAGGTTCGCGCAATTTATTCCACAGGAAAACATTTTTGTAGTCACACATCATCATTATGTAACAAAGGTGAAGGAGCAGCTGCCTGAACTGCTCGTAGAAAATATAGTCAGCGAGCCTTCAAGGAAAAATACTGCTCCCTGCATTGCTTATATCTCTCATAAAATAAACAAGCAGGACCCGAAGGCAAGTATCATTTGTGCTCCGGCAGATCATCTGATCATGGATTCTATTGCTTTTGCCAGCACCTGCCTGAATGCATTGATGTTCGTACAGAAACACAGTGCCCTGGTGACACTTGGTATAAAGCCTACCCGTCCTGACACCGGATATGGGTATATTCAGTTTGAGACACAACAGGTGGCGGATAATGTGTATCCCGTTAAAACATTTACCGAAAAGCCTAACCTGGAACTGGCAAAGACGTTCCTGCAAAGCGGAGACTTCCTTTGGAACGCTGGTATCTTTGTGTGGAACGTAAAAACAATACTGACCGCGTTCAATAAATATCTTCCGGAAATAGATGAGCTGTTCCAACAAAGCACAGACGTATTTAATACTCCGGAAGAAAAGAAAGTAATAGAAAACATCTACCCGCAGTGTACAAATATTTCCATTGATTACGCGATCATGGAAAAAGCAGATAATGTATATGTGATCCCTTCCAACTTCGGATGGAGTGACCTCGGTACCTGGGCTTCTGCCTATGAAAACCTGGACAGGGATGACGATGGCAATGCCGTACAGGGAAAAAATGTCATGCTGGTAGATGCTACAAACTGCATGGTGAAAGCCCCTCAGGAAAAACTGTTGGTTATACAGGGCCTCGATGAATTCATTGTTGTAGATACTTCAGATGTATTACTGATCTGCAAAAAGGAGAATGAACAACAGATCAAAGAGTATGTCGCAGAAGTGAAAAGGAACAAAGGAGAGAAATTTCTCTAAATAATAAAAGCAGGGATCGGATGATCAATTACGGATTACATGTTTTAATTTCAGACATTGATCCGTAATTGATCATCCGTTTTTTATGTCGAAACTTCCAAATGTAGGCACAACCATTTTCTCTGTCATGTCCGCACTTGCTGCGCAACATAAAGCCATTAATCTTTCCCAGGGATTCCCCGATTTTGATTGCGATGATGTTTTGAAGAAGCTGGTGAATGAGGCCATGGAGGATGGATATAATCAATACGCCCCCATGCCGGGTATTATGCCGCTAAGAGAAGTGATTGCACAAAAGATCCATACCCTCTACGGACAGCAGGTCAATCCGGATACAGAGATCACTATTACTCCCGGAGGTACATATGCCATCTTCACCGCTATCGCTACCTGTATCGGTCCAGGTGATGAGGTGATCATCTTTGAGCCTGCATACGATAGTTATATTCCCAACGTATTGGTGAACGGTGGCGTACCGGTATTAATACCACTCTCTTATCCTGATTATAGTATTGACTGGGCGCTGGTGCGTAGTAAGATCACGCCTCGTACCAAAATGATCATGATCAATACTCCTCATAACCCTACTGCAAGTATTATCAGTCAGAAGGACCTTGAGGAATTGCAAAAGATCGTGACGGAGCATAATCTGCTTGTATTATCAGATGAAGTGTATGAGCACCTCATTTATGATGGAGCAGAACATCTCAGTATACTCCGCTATCCGGAATTGTTGCGTAATAGTTTTGTGACTTTCTCCTTCGGAAAAGTATTTCATAATACCGGCTGGAAGATGGGTTATTGTGTCGCGCCAGCACACCTGATGACAGAATACCGGAAGGTGCATCAATACCTGTGTTTCTCTGTAAATACGCCTATGCAATACGGGCTTTCACGCTATCTGCAAACACCGGAACATTATCTTTCCCTCTCGGCATTCTATCAGCAGAAACGGGATTATTTCCTGGAGCTAATGAAAGACACGCGGTTTACGCCACTGAATTCAAAGGGAAGCTATTTCCAGCTGATGCGTTATGACCGTATTTCCGATGAGGGGGATAAAGAATTCTCGACCCGCATCACAAAGGAGTTCGGCGTAGCGAGTATCCCGGTATCGGCATTTTATGAGAACGGGAAAGACGATCATGTAGTACGTTTCTGCTTTGCAAAGAAGAAGGATACACTGGAACAGGCAGCAGAAAGATTAAGAAAGATATAAACAGTATCAACAAAAAAGCCACTCCTGAAGAGGAGCGGCTTTTCCTTTGTATATGACTACAAGCATGGCTTGTCAACAGTTGTAGGTCCTCAGACAGTTACTGCCTCAGGAGATTCCTTAAACATTTCACGGCCTATTACCAGGGTTTCTTCCTGGAAGGTTACCACGCCAGTTTCCACATTGTATACTGCGCCCACAATACCAATCTCACCATTCAGGATCATTTCGCGGAGAATATGACTCTGCTCCATGATCGCCTGCACGGAACGCTTTGTATGGAGATGTGTCACTGCGTCCACAAAATCCGGGTTTGAAGAAGTTCTGTTTTCTTTGATCGTTTTTTCTGCATAAACTGCCGGAGTGATCTTGTTCAGTAATCCGGTCAGGTTACCCATTTCCACATTGTCACACGCGCCTTTGATAGCACCACATTTCGAGTGACCCAGTACCACGATAAATTTGGAGCCTGCTACTTTACAGGCATATTCGAGACTGCCCAGTACATTGTCAGAGATTACAGCGCCAGCTAAGCGGATGCTGAAAATATCTCCTAACCCCTGGTCGAAGATCAATTCGGCAGATGTTCTGGAGTCCATACAACTTACAATTGCCGCCATTGGCCATTGTCCGTCACGGGTCTCATTTACCTGCTCAAGCAGGTTACGGTGTAATCTCAGGTTGTCAACAAAACGTTCGTTACCATTTCTGAGAAGTTGGAGAGCCTGAGCGGGTGTTATACTAGCTTGCGATACTTTATTTAATGTTTTCATCTTTGTCAACTTTTATTTTTTTAATTAATTCTTCTTACTGCATCTGTATTAATTCAGCTGCAGCTCTTTCAACAATTGTTCATGATTACCTGTAATGGTATGAACATGCCCACTGGCTATCTTCTCCTGGTGTTCAGGAGAGATATTCTCCGTGTTTGGAAGTTTGTATTGATCTTTAAATCCGGTAAGGATCACTGTAATATTCTTCTGCGGAGCTTTTACATCCTTAAACTCACGGATCATTTCTAATACGTCGAAGTCTATGTACGTAGTTTTGCTCGCGTCTATCACTACCGTAGAATTTTCCGGCATGTGGTCAAGCGTCAGCAGGATGCTTGCCTTGTTCAGGAAGGAGACTTCCTGTGCCAGTTCCAGTACAATGCTATCACCTGCTCTGTATTTTTCCTTGCGGAAGAAATAAGAACTACGGATGTTACCACGTAAAATGGCGATCACACTTACTGCCATACCCAGAGCGATACCGATCAACAGGTCAGTAAATACGATAGCAACCACAGTTACTAGGAATGGCACCCACTGGTACTTACCATTCTTAAACATCTCTTTGAAGATGGAGATCTTACACAGTTTATAACCTGTTACAAGCAATACTGCCGCCAGGGTTGCCAGTGGGATCTTATTTAAGATGGATGGAATCAGTGCTGCGCAAACCAGCAATAATGTACCGTGCGTAATAGTAGAAAATCTCGAACGGGCGCCTGAGTTGATATTCGCAGATGAACGCACAATCACTGACGTGATAGGTAAACCACCGATCATACCGCTGATGATGTTACCAATACCCTGTGCTTTCAGCTCACGGTTTGGGGAAGAATACCTTTTCAGCGGATCCAGTTTATCCGTAGCCTCAAGGTTCAGCAATGTTTCTATGGAAGCCACGATCGCGATAGTAGCACCAACGATCCATACCTCTTTATTGGCGAGGGAACTGAAATCAGGAAGACTGAACTGACCGATAAACGAGCCGAAATCTGTTGCTACCGGCAGACTAACCAGATGACTTGGAGACACCGCCAGTACACTACCGCTTGCAATAAAGAGTGCATTTAAACCGACACCTACAAGTACAGCCACCAGTGGAGCAGGAACTACGCCCGCTTTCGGGATCTTGTTCCAGTAAAGGATGATCAGTATTGATACGAGGGTAATTATTGTCGCCCCCAGATGAATATGGTTCAATGTGGAAAGTAAGGCGGTAATACTATTATTCCCGTCTACCTGAATAAATGCGAAGTCTCCTTCTGAATCGGCGTCATAACCGAATGCATGCGGCAGCTGTTTCAGTATGATGATAATACCGATTGCTGTCAACATTCCTTTTATGACGTTAGAAGGGAAGTAGTTTGCAACTACCCCTGCCTTAACAAGACCAAGTATCAACTGCAGCACACCTCCGATGACAACTGCCATCAGGAAGATATCAAATACACCAAACTTGGTGATGGCGGTAAGTACAACGGCCGTAAGACCAGCCGCAGGACCACTTACACTCAATTGGGAGCCACTTAGTGAACCGACCACTATGCCACCTATTATACCGGCGATCATACCGGAAAATAATGGAGCGCCGGATGCCAGGGCAATACCCAGGCAAAGAGGTACCGCTATCAGAAACACAACGAGACCTGAAGAGAGGTCACCTTTCAAGTTGGAAAATATAGATTGCCTGCTCATAGTCAGAAGGATTTAAAAAACGCCAAGCGTCAGAAACAGGGAATAAAATGCCATATACTACCTGGCATAGTTACTCCTGTCATGTGAATAAATAATTATAATAGAGATTGAAACGCAGTATACGCGTTAAAGAAAAGCAGCATTGCTATAGCATAATACCGGATATGCCCAATACAGACAGAAGGAGAATACTAAAGCAAAAAGATATTAACAGTTAGGTGGAGGACAATGTATCTCACGGGTTGGGCCCTGAGGAATTTCAGCGAAGAAATTATAATGAAGACTCTTTACCAGTAGTGAAGGCTCAAACTGAAGCATGGAATCACCCTTCAGGAATTTTAATTCCTTACACAATTTCAGATGGTCACCACAGTTACCATCTTCTACCGGATGTTCCTCAACGATCTGATTATTGAACAATATCTTCCCCACCTCCTTGATTGGAAGGAGCTGTAAGCACATCAGTGCCAGGAGGAATATGCCGATAATTCTTTTCATCGTTCGCTACAAAAATAGTTTAGCGCATGTTTAGTTTCCAAATATACTATTTAAAAAAATGTTAAATCCCCTTTTATGATGAATGGTGTGTGGACAGTCACGGAGAGATATTCATCCTATTCCCCTTACCAGGCCCGTCTTTAAACAGATCCGAATAGTTCCTCAGAGTCCTGTTTAAACATCTTAATTTTTACGGATATCGTTATGGGTAGTATGTGTTCTCTATATCTCCATATCGCGTTACCGTCATTTGGCCGTCACTTTAGGCTCATTTCTATATCCCTTCGATATAGAAATGAGCCTAAAGTGATATGGAAATGCCGGTAACGTGATATGGACGGACTGAGAAAACACTGTACACGAAGGCATCTGTAATAATTCATTCCCAGGAAACCTTTAACCAGCGGGCATTTAACTTCTATCGGGGTTAGCGGGTGCAATCGGGAGTCATTCCGGTTACATTCATACCGGGCTAATACCGTTCATCATAAAAGGGGAAAATAAAAATCGGGGCGTTAATATAACCTGAAATACTTACCTGTGGCTGAAGTACGGTACCGGAAACGGTAATATCTTAAGCAAGTTATTTTGCTTTATATGGTATTGTGTATTGCATAGTAGTATATTTTCTCTATCTTTACATCGTAATCATCAAAAACCACCATTAGAATATGTATAGGTATCATTTTATTCATAAAGCTCACTTGCCATGAATATAGATAACACACAGTCACAGATGAGGAAAGGGGTGCTTGAATTTTGCATTCTCTCGGTCATCAAGCAAGGAGAAGCTTATCCTTCAGACATTATAGAAAAAATGAAAGAAGCAAAGCTGGACATCCTGGAGGGCACTCTTTATCCCTTACTCACCCGACTTAAAAACGCAGAATTGCTGTCCTATCGATGGGTTGAAAGCAGTTCAGGCCCCCCAAGAAAATATTTCTCCATGACCGATAAGGGAGAATTATTCTACAAAGAACTAGAGGCGACATGGAACGAGCTGGCAAATGCGGTCACGCAGCTCACAAGTAACTAACAACTACCATCCAATAACCAAAACCTAAAATAGAGACTCGAAATGAAAAAGATTATTAATATAAACCTGGCAGGCCGCCTTATCGCTATCGAAGATAGTGCGTATGAGATATTGCGGCAGTACCTGGATAGTCTGGTGCGATATTTCGCCCGGGAAGAGGGTGGGGATGAGATTGTGAGTGATATTGAGAGCCGTATAGCCGAACTGTTCCTGAATAAATTAAAAACAACACATTGTATCACCGATGAGGATGTACAGTCTGTAAAAGCGGCCATGGGTACTCCCGAGCAGTTTGACGATGCCGGAGAAACCAGTCAGCAGCAACAACCTGCAAACGATCCTGTATATGACAACATCCGTCCGCGCAAAAGATTATACCGCGATCCGGATAGTAAAGTACTCGGTGGCGTGTGTGGTGGCCTGGGCGCTTATCTGAACGTTGATCCGGTTGTATTCCGTATCATATTTGCCCTGCTGGCCATTGGCGGCTTCGGTACCGGTATTCTTGTATATTTTATCCTCTGGATCGTAACCCCTGAAGCCAACACTGCAGCTGAAAAGCTGCAGATGAGGGGGGAGAAGGTCGATGTGAATAACATCAGGGCTACCGTACAGGATGAGATCAACGCGGCGAAAGGTCATCTGAAGAACTTCGGAAATGACGTTAGAAATTTTTCTCAGGGCCGCGGAAGGCAAGTTGGTAATGATCTGGAACGGGCTTTTCGTAATATTTTCGAAGCATTGGCGAAAGTCCTGTTATTTTTGATCAAGGCATTCTTTTATATTCTTGCTGGTGCGATCCTGGTTGGGCTGATAGTCGCAGGAATATATGTTACCGTACATTCCGCGGCCCTCTTCCCACTCAAGGACCTGATACTGGTTGGTCCTTTACAAAATTTACTATTATGGGTGTCCATCTTCTTCCTGATCGGTATCCCCATCGTTGCACTGGTTATATTCTTCGTCCGCAAGGCGACCGGCATTAAAGAAACCAGCCGCTATGTGGGATATACCCTGGTGATGCTCTGGTTTGCAGGATTAATTTCTGCCGTCATATTAATCATTTCTGTGGTAAAAGACTTCCGTACAGGCAGCACTCCGATCAAAGAAAAATTTGCACTCGTGCAACCTTCTGCTGGAAAGTTAGTCATTAAACAGGCAGAAGATTTCACCGACATCGAGGAAATTGAGTTTTGGGATGATGTATTAAGGGTGGCCGAAGACACAGTTATCATCAATGCGGCTAAGATAAAACTGGAAAAAAGCGCTACGGACAGCTTTGAGGTATATATCGAACGCTATTCCAGGGGTAGAAGAGTGGCTCAAGCAAGAGAACTGGCCAGGGAAATACAGTACCAGATTGTTCAGAATGATTCTGTCCTTTACGTCCCTAGCGGAATATCCATCCCAACTAACTCGAAATTCAGAGGACAGCATGTAAGAGTTGTTATCAGGGTACCAGCCAACAAAAATGTAGTAATGGACAAGAGTCTCAACTATTATAACAATGACTGGGACTTCGATGATGATTATGAATGGGATGAGTGGGGAAATCACCGAGAAAAAGGACATATTGAGTTCAAAATGCACGACGACGGTTACCCGCAAGATCTGAACAAAGAACGAAATAGTACCCCCGATACAAATAGTGATAATTCTGAAAACAGGGCAGACTCCCTGGAAAGAAATTACCGCTACAAGGGCGGTAAGCAGGAAAATAAAACACCTGTAGAAGATACCGATTCAAGCAAAAAGCCTGCTGCCCAGGTAGGTGAAGTGGCTGCAATGGATGGCCTCGCAGTGATCGGCTACAGTTTATATAAACTCATTAAGTGATGGGATAGTGTGTATAGATTAAACTTTGTCATCACAATAAGTTCAATAGTTAAAGAAACACAACCACGGTTTTTACCGTGGTTTTTTTATATACCATCTTTTTTCCCGATCCGATACCGGCCCTGCCGTATTAATTCATAGTTTTGCTTTTTTAACGTTTATCAGGACAAGGATAAGGAATGCAGGCAACAAAAAAAGCAACGATCAATATTGCGCTGGTAGGTAATCCAAATAGTGGGAAAAGTTCGCTCTTTAATGCGTTGACGGGTCTGAATCAGAAAGTTAGCAACTTTCCGGGCGTTACTGTCGACAAAAAGACCGGGGCGGCAACTATTTCTCCAAGCCTCCAAGCCAATATCATTGATCTGCCAGGCACCTACAGCCTTTATCCTAAAAGCGCCGACGAGTTTGTAACCTACGATGTCCTCGTGAATCCCTCCGGAGAAGATCAACCAGATATGATCCTCATCATTGCGGATGCTGCTAACCTGAAACGGAATCTGCTTTTCTGCTCCCAGATCATGGACCTGAAGGTTCCTGTTATCATTGGCCTTACCATGATGGACATTGCCCGCAAAAAAGGTGTCGAAATTGACGAAGCGGGTCTCGAAAGAGAGTTAGGGGTGCCGGTGGTGACGATCAATCCCAGGAAAAACAAGGGATTAGCAGAGCTGAAGAAGATGATAGAACTGGTGGCAAAGGAAAAGCAGTCAGTAACGCCACGTGACTTTATTGATAGTCAGGCATTAGCGCCTGAAGTGGTAACCGAGATCAGGAAGTATGTACAGGTGAAGAGCGACTATGCCGCCTTACACGTGGCCGTAAACCACCATGAACTGCAATTTCTGAACGGTGGACAGAAACTGGCCATTACCAATATTCTGCAAACGCATCATTTCAATAAGACGAAAGTACAGGCGGAAGAGATCATGCAGCGTTATGCAAGGATCAAACACATCATGAAGAATACCGTAGTGGAGGCCGATCCGCTACAGAAACAATTGCAGACCGAGAAGCTGGATAATTTGCTGTTACACCGCTTCTGGGGATATGTGATCCTGTTGGGCATTATGTTCTTCATGTTCCAAAGTATTTTTTCGCTGGCATCTTATCCGATGGATTGGATCGAGGCAGGATTTGGCGCAGTGAGTGGCTGGCTGACAGATGTATTACCAGCCAATCGCCTGACCGATATCCTGGTGAATGGAATTATTGCCGGGTTAGGAGGAATCGCGGTGTTCATACCTCAGATCATGATCCTGTTCGCCTTTATCACTGTTCTGGAAGATACCGGCTATATGGCCAGGATCAGCTTTCTGACAGACCGTTTAATGAGACAGGTGGGACTGAACGGTAAATCGGTGATGCCGCTGATCAGTGGAGTAGCCTGTGCTGTACCGGCTATTATGGCGACCCGTAACATCGAAAACAGGAAGGAACGGTTGATCACCATCCTGATCACACCTCTCATGAGTTGTTCTGCCCGTCTGCCAATTTATACAGTAATGATCGCATTGGTCGTTCCGAACAGACCTATACTGGGTTTCCTGAACCTGCAGGGATTGGTAATGATGGGTTTATATTTATTAGGTTTTGTTATGGCCCTTGCCATTGCTGCTATACTGAAACTGTTCATTTCCATAAAGGAAAAAAGTTATTTCATCATGGAGCTGCCTGTTTACAGGGCGCCCCGCTGGGCTAATGTAGGCACGACGATGGTGCAAAAGGCGAAGATCTTCGTTACAGACGCCGGTAAGGTGATCATGGTGATCTCCATCATCCTATGGTTCCTGGCATCTTTCGGTCCTGGCGACAGAATGCAACAGGTGACAACCCATTATGAACAATTGAAAACTGCTAATCCGGACCAGAGTGAGAAACTGGACATGGAAATGCAATCTGAAAAACTGGCGAATTCCTATGCCGGTTTATTAGGACACTCTATTGAGCCGGTGATCCGTCCTCTCGGATACGACTGGAAGATCGGGATAGCCCTAATCACTTCTTTCGCCGCCCGTGAGGTATTTGTTGGTACAATGGCCACCTTATACAGTGTGGGAGAATCTCCTGAAGATGGAGACGCTACACTGCGGGAAAAAATGAGCAACGCTACCTGGAGAGATGGCAGACCGGTATATACCCTGGCCAGCGGCGTCTCCCTGATGCTGTTCTATGCCTTTGCCATGCAGTGTATGAGTACCCTGGCTATTGTAAAAAGGGAAACGAAATCGTGGAAGTTCCCGGTTATCCAGTTTGCCTACATGACCGCATTGGCTTATATCTCTGGCCTGATCGCATTTCAGCTGCTCAAATAATCAAATGATCCACTGATAAATCGTACGCGGTGAAATAGCTTATATTAGCGTTATAACCAGATCAAGGTATGAAAATAGTCATCCACAGTTTGCTGCTCTTATTGGCTGCCGGCGCTTACGCGCAGTCGCCCATTGACTCAACCCAATTAATAAAAGATATACAAACACTCTCTTCGGATAAATATGAAGGGCGTATGGCGGGTACACGTGGTAGCCGTCAGGCGCAGTTTTACCTTATGGGCCGGTTTAAAGAGACCGGATTAACAGCCTATCACAATACTTATGAGTATCCCTTTTATTTTAAACAGGGAGAAAAACAGATAATGGGTACAAACCTGTTCGGATATATCAAGGGAAGATCCGACGCGGCCATTGTTATTACTGCACATTATGATCATCTGGGAATAAAGAAGGGGGCTACGCCAGATAGTATATATAACGGCGCAGACGATAATGCTTCCGGAACAGGAGGCTTATTAGCACTGATGGCCTACTTTAAGAAAAATCAGCCTGAACATACAATGATCTTCGTGGCATTTGATGGGGAGGAAGAAGGGTTACAGGGAGCAAAAGCCTTTGTGAAGCAACCGCCAGTGCCGGTAGAACGGATTGTACTGAATATCAATATGGATATGATCGGCCGGAATGACAAGAACGAATTATATGTCTGTGGATTGGCCCCGTATCCCGAGCTAAAGAAATATGTAGACGATGCAGTAAGCACAGGAGGAGTTGTAAAAGTGCTCTCCGGTCATGACAAAAAAGAAGAAGGGTCAAATAATTGGATCAATCAGAGCGATCACTACGAATTTCATAAGTTAAAGATCCCCATACTTTATTTTGGTGTTGAGGACCATCCTGATTATCATCAGTTAAGCGATGAATTTTCAGGTATCCAGCCATCTTTCTATTACCAGTCAGTATTGAAAGTACTGACGGTGCTGCGATCGGCAGATAAGGGTCTCAAATAAGGGGTAAGCGCCCCCTCCAGTGTTAATGCCGCCAGGGCTTCTCCAATAGAACGTTTCCAGTTTTGCTGAGCAGAAGGGCTCTGTCCATGATTCGTTTCGCGGTCATATGCATCCTGTAACCTGTTCATTTCCCTGAACGACTCAATATACTGATACTGAATAATGCTGTCGAAATCTTCGGCAGTCAGTTCCATACTTTTAATGCGTTGCTGGAACCTGAGAGCGACCAGCCAGGTAATATCAAAATGCAGCTGTTCATGTTCCAGCGAATAATTGTCCTTTGCGAAGGATTTAACCCAGGAGGAGCTTTTTACAAAAAAGACCTGCAGGGTCAGGTTTATCTGTAAAGTATCTTTTTTGTGGAGGCTATTCCCTTCATAGGCGAAGCTGGTATATGAGACGGCTGCGCTTGGGCCGCGCAGGGGAGGTGTAGCTTTGAAATCAGACCAGCGGAGTTTCCGGTGAGGCTGATAAAAAAGGCTGTCGGATTCCGGATCTTCCGGCCGCCGGTCCGGCGTAAAAACAACTTTTATAACAGTAGCAGGTGGTGTTTCCTTCAGTGACCTGACAGGAAGCAGGAGACAGCACCATATGAACGTAAGTAATAAAAACATAGCGCCCGTTCTGGGTTAAAGGTACATTTTTCGTAACTTACAAGCTACCAAAACAATCGCACTATGTACGGTGGCGGATATATCTTCGACGAACCCAACGGGAAGCAGCAACGGGAAGAGCAGTTGCATGACGATCCTGTAAAACTGGCCGCGTTTGAGGCGCGTATAGCCAGAGGGGAAAAAATTGAACCGGGCGACTGGATGCCGGTTGAATATCGCAGGCAGCTCATCAGGCTGATAGAACAACATGCACATTCTGAAATAATTGGCGCGCTGCCGGAAGGTACCTGGATCACCCGGGCGCCGGGCTTTAAGCGTAAACTGGCCTTGATTGCCAAAGTGCAGGATGAAGTGGGCCATGGACAACTGTTGTATAACGCAGCAGAGACACTGGGTAAATCCAGGGAAGCAATGATCAATGACCTGCTCAGCGGCAAGTCAAAGTATTCCAATGTGTTTAACTATCCGGCAGAAACCTGGGCGGATGTTACTGTGATCGGGTTCCTGATCGATGCGGCCGCAATTGTGAATCAGGTGGCCAATTCAAAAGGGTCATACGGACCGTATTGCCGGGCGTTGGAAAGGATCTGTTATGAAGAGAGCTTTCATCTTAAACAAGGACATGATGCATTCATTGAGCTTGCTACCGGTACGCCGGCACAGAAAGGGATGTTGCAGGACGCCCTTAACCGCTGGTGGCAGCCTATCATGCATTTCTTTGGCCCTCCGGATAAAACATCCAATCATAGCGAAAAGCTGATGCAGTGGAAAGTAAAAATGGCGAGCAACGATGATATGCGTAACCAGTTCCTGGATGCGTATGTTCCTAAGATATGGGAACTGGGGCTGACGCTTCCTGACCCACTGTTAAAAAAGAACGCAGATACGGGTAAATGGGAATATTCTGACCCGGATTGGGATCTCTTTTTTGAAGTGATCAAAGGGAATGGCCCTTGTAACAAAGAACGGCTGGATGTAAGGAAATGGGCAGAAGAAAATGGCCGATGGATCAGAAAAGCGCTCATGCGCGAAGATGAAATGGAACGCAGTGCGCTTCCTGTTGCATAAGGATTGTTTCCCCTTTTTTATAGTATATTAGTAAGTACCACGATTTATGAATGACTCACTTGATCCACGTGTCAACCGGCTCCGGTTGGATAAGAATGACGGCTCCTTTAAGGTAGAAGAGGGAGAGAACTGGAATGTATTTGAAGTATTTCACCAGGAAAAAAGAGGCGCGCATCACGAGCACGTAGGGTGTGTACATGCCCCGGACGCCAGCCTTGCACTGATCTTTGCAAAAGAACAATTCGGCCGCCGGAAGAAATGCGTGAACCTATGGGTGGTACGCAGTGCAGATATCCTCGCATTCGACCTGGAAGATGAAGACATGTTTGCCAACAACCCGGACAAGACTTACCGGGATGCCAGCGGATTTAAAGTCATGGACAAGATCAACAAGTTTAAAGCACAGACTAAATAGTACCCACATATCCCAATGCAATTACAACAAGCAATACAGGAGCTGATCACGAAAATGGCAGACGATGAACTGGTGATCGGACATCGCAATTCCGAATGGACGGGTTTAGGTCCTGTCATGGAGGAAGATATCGCATTCTCTTCTATGGCGCAGGATAAGATCGGTCATGCATGGGCGCTCTATCGCATACTGCAGGAGTCCTTTGGAGGCACAGACCCGGACCAGTTTGCATTTCTGAGGAATGCCCGGGACTACAGATGTTGTCACTTTGCAGAAATGCCGATAGGCTCTTATGAATTCAGCCTGATGCGGCACTTTCTTTTTGACCACGCAGAAACGGTGCGGTACCAATCTCTCTCAGGAAGCAGTTTTACTCCTTTGCAACATCTGGCAGGAAAGGTAAAAGGGGAGTTAAAATATCACACGCTGCACGCGGATGCCTGGATCATACAGCTTTGTACAGCGGGAAAAGATAGCCGTCGGCGTATGCAAACGGCACTGGACGATTGTTTTCAACTGGCGGGAGGCATCTTTGAACCAGGAGAAGGAGAGGACCTGCTGATAGCAGAACAGATCTATCCTGGAGAGGCTGCCTTATACCAGCAATGGCTGAACAACATTTCCCCTGTAATAGAGAAAGCAGGATTGACCTTACCGGTGCTAACAGCGCCTGTATACGGCGGCCGTAAGGGGCAGCACACACAATATTTACAACAATTACTGGAGGAAATGGGCGAAGTGTTCCGCCTGGATCCCGAAGCAACCTGGTAGAAACAAAAGACTATGCAAACTATAACAACATTACAGGCGGTATACAATTCACTGGAACATGTGATGGACCCTGAGATTCCTGTATTAAGCGTATTGGAGCTGGGAATGATCACAGACGTTAAGGTAGATATTGAAGGCGTGCACATTAAGATGATCCCCACATTTGCGGCCTGCCCTGCAGTAGATATTATAAAGGAAAACATTAAAAATGCTGTGGAGAGGGATTTGCAGATGCCGGCATTTGTAATGGTAGATAAAGAGGTGAACTGGAACAGTAACCGGTTGACCAATGCAGCAAAAGAAAAGCTGCGCGATTTTGGGATTGCGCCCCCCGCCAGGCATGAAGGCGAGGTAAGCGTAGACCTGTTGATCAAAACGAATTGTCCCCACTGTGGAAGTGAAAACACCTATTTGCGGTCCCCGTTCGGATCTACGTTGTGCAGGGCTTTACACTTCTGCCGGCAATGCGGGATGATGTTCGAACAGTTTAAACCGCTCTCATAAGCATACATATATCAGATTTCCCCATTATTGATTACATTCACGCTCAAAAAACAGGGGCATGAAGATAGGCTTGTATTTTGGGTCCTTTAATCCTATACATACCGGGCATCTGATTATAGCTAACTACGTGGCATACAATACGGACCTCGATAAAGTATGGTTGGTGGTATCACCGCAGAACCCTTTGAAACCGGCAGGATCATTACTAAACGAACATAACCGCTTTCACCTGGTAGAACTGGCTATTAAGGACGAACCCAAACTCAGGGCCAGTAATATAGAGTTTTCCCTACCCAGGCCTTCCTTCACGATAGATACCCTGACTTATCTGACAGAAAAATTTCCCACGCAGCAGTTTACGATTATCATGGGTAGTGATAGTTTCCAGAATATCACCCGCTGGCGTAATTATCAGCAGATCATCAAGCACTATCCCATCTATGTTTACCTGCGTCCGGGACATGAAGTAACAGATACGTATGGAGCCCAGGTAGAAGTATTAAAAGCGCCAATGCTCGATATCTCGTCAACCGATATACGTAAGTGGATCCAGGAGGGGAAATCCATCCGTTATATGGTACCCGACAATGTAGTGGCCTATATGGCGGAGAATAACTACTACCGGTAACTCAGCGCTGTACTCTTACCTCCCGCTTTTTGGTGAGGAACTCGTTTGAGTAGATATCCAGCAGGAGTATGAACATGGATATCAGCAGTGGCCCGAAGATCAACCCGATAAACCCAAAAAGGTTCACACCTATCAATACGCCGAAGATGGTAATTAAAGGGTGGACGTCTCCTATCTTTTTTGCGAGGATAAAGCGGAATAAATTATCAGAAGTACCTACTACGGCAAAACCATATACCAGCACGCCGATACCCTGCCAGGTCATATTAATGGCAATAAGATAAATTCCCATAGGCACATAGACAGCGGCAGCGCCCACTACAGGCAACATGGCAGTAAAACAGGTTACGGCAAACCAGAAAAATGGCTGGGGAACCTGGAAAATAAAATAACCAACCAGCGACACAATACCCTGAATGATCGCAATCAGTGGAATTCCCACCGCATTGGCGATCACCAGTTTATGGAATTCAGTCCCAAGCCGTAGTACATTTTCATCTTTCAGGGGAATATATTCATATAACCAGGCCTCCATTTCCCTTCCCTTAACCAACATAAAATAAAGGATGAAATAAAGTATAGCGATGGCTGTTAGTATATTAAACGTAGCACCCAGCAAGCCTGGCAATACTGATGTAAGGTAACCCTGCAGGCGCTCCAGGCGGACTTGTGAAAGGACGTCTATATTAGTGGAAGAATGTATACGGTCATTAACGGTTTTCAAGCCAGCTATAAGCTCTGAAGAGTGCGTCACAGCGTAGCTGATCTTATTGGTCAGCATGTTTATCAGTATACCGAAGGGCATCAGTACAATAATAAATGACATAAACATCAGGAGGGCCGCAGCAAGGTTCTTTCTCCACTTTCGCTGCTCCACAAGCCGGAACATATACTTTCGGCTGAGAATATACATAGTAATGGCACCGAGAAATCCGGGGAGAAATGTATACAGCTCTCTGAAGAGCACATATGCCAGCAGTACAATGATCAATAAGAAGCTGACCTGTTTTATGCGTTCGTTATCTATTACAGCCATATGGTTAAAAGGTTATTCTGTCAGTAAATGTTACAATATGTCTACAAAAAAAGTACCGTTCCCTGCAATAGTGTGGATTAGTACTAAAGTAAACTAAACTTCTGCATAAAGTGTTTAATCAGTGCAGGTTATTAAGCAACATGCCTCAATAAATAATATTTCATTAATAAGTATTCGTGAAAGATTAAAATTATTGGAATAGTGTTTGTACCCTGTACAGTACGATTCAAAAACCATTACTCATCTTTCTAAAACTTTATTTTATGGCGAACAACAGTTCAAAAGCAGTTGTATCATTCATTGTTGGTGCTGCGGTAGGTGTAGCGGTAGGTTATTTCCTGAATTCTGATAAAAAGGACGAACTGGTAGAAAAGCTGAAATACCAGGCGGATAAACTGAAAGACAAATTCAAGAAGAGGAAGGAACAATATGAAGATGCATTGGAAAACGAGTTGGCATAAAGCACAGTGTCACAAAAAACATTTGCATGGAAGATAATTTCAGCAGTTACTTCAATCAGACAGGCAAGGTTGCCAAGGAATACCTGGAAACCCGTTTGGACCTGATTAAGCTCCAGGCAGCAGGAAAGCTTTCAAAGGCCTTAGGGCTGTTTTTCTCATTGATATTGGCTTTCCTGCTGTTCTTTTTTGTTATTGTATTTCTGGGAATGGTACTCGGTTTCTGGATAGGTGAGATGACTAATAGTTTTACGTTAGGCTTCTCCTGCTCTGCAGGGCTATTTATAGTACTGCTGGGTATCCTGCTCATTTTCCGTAAATCCCTTATTCAAATCCCTTTATCCAATATGCTTGTCAGGGAGCTAATGAGCGAAATGGATATTGATGATGTGGAGGATAATAACAAAAGAGAAGAAAAGGAAGCAGACAGGAAAGCGCCTGAAGAAGAGGAAGAAGAATTGTACGAACAACTATAATATCGAGCATTTATTGATAAACCTTTACACATGCCAAAGGTGAAAGTAACAAGTACGGAGCTGTTGGACAAGGAAATAAGCCGGCTCAAAAAACGCTCACGTGCATTGGAAAATGAATTAGGAGACAGGGTTAGTTATTTCAAGGGTAACTATGGTAAAATGGCATTAAACTCCGTTATTCCCGGCAGCGCTAAACATAGCGGTGTTATGGGAATGGCGGGCCGTATTGCAAAGATTGCCTGGCAGAGTGGTAAGTTCAAATCATTTACCACCAGCGCATTGATGACAGCACTGGAGTTTGCCGGTGTCCGTATGGGCATCAACCTCTTTGATAAATTCCGAAAAAGCCGTAGCAAAAAGAAGAAAAAAGCAAGAGCTACGGCGGAAAATGATGAAGATTAAAGGTTTGTTATCCCCAAACCTTTGTTCCCTCACTGCAGTTAGCACAGATATCAATATTCTTACGCCCCGTCTGAAGTTTAGTCCGGAACTGGATATACTTATCGTTATGCCATAGTTCTTTCAGGGATTCCTGTTTAAGATCACCAAGTTTATGTTGTGCGTCCTTGTCGAAACAACAGGGAACTACCAATCCGTCCCAGGTAATAACAGGTGAATGCCATAAGCGCCAGCAGTGATTTCCCATTTTGTTCTTGATCTTATAAGTGCCATCCTCATTTCTGTGGTAACGGCTATACTTATCGATCGTTGGGATCAGGCGGTTACCTTCTTCATAGTCATATACCTGTGCGGTTTTAAAGCGAACTTCATCTACACCGATCTCCTTCGCCAGTTGCTTTATCTCCTCAATCTGATGCTCGTTCGGTTTTACTACGAGGAACTGGAAGAAAACAAAAGGTGTTTTAGAGTTGAGTTCCTTTTTCCATTTTACAATATTCTTGGCTCCCTGTATTACCTTTTCCAGATTACCACCTACACGGTATTGTGTATAAACGTCCTGTGTCGTGCCATCAATAGAGATGATCAATCTGTCCAAACCGCTTTCCACGGTTTTACGGGCATTCTCTTCTGTGAGGTAATGGGCATTGGTAGAGGTTGCGGTATAGATGCCTTTGGCGTGTGCATATTTGACCATTTCCAGGAAGCCGGGATTCAAAAAAGGCTCTCCCTGGAAATAAAAGATCAGGTATAAGAGTTCTTTATGGATCTCGTCTATTGTTTTCCTGAAAAAATCCTGTTGAAGCATACCTGTGGGGCGTGTAAAGGCACGCAGTCCGCTGGGGCATTCCGGGCATCGCAGGTTACAGGATGTTGTCGGCTCAAATGATACCGAAATGGGGTATCCCCATTGAATAGGTTTACCTGTCCATTTGCTTACAAAGTAGCTGCTTAATACCTTGGCGGCATTCCAGCCACGGCGCAGTGTAAACTTGGAGATCAGGTTAAGGGTATCATTTAGATTGAATTCTGGCATAACAACATCACTTATTGTTGTAAAAATAAGATATCTATGCCGGTTATGTATAATAATAATTATACTTGCTGTGAAATTGGGAATGAGATTGACAATGTGAGCGTTAAAAGCTGTCACCCTAATGCGAAAGCAGAATAAATAAAAAGTGCCAAAACTCCGAATCAAGAAATCCAGGCGTATCATTTTCACCCTGTTATTGCTCCTATGTCTGACATTTGGAGCATGGCTGTGGTGGCAGGAAAGAGAGGAAGCCCTGAATTTTGTCAGGTATGAAGAATTTGGGATCGAGATGCCGGTTAACTATGCTATACATGGAATTGATGTATCAAGATTCCAGAAGAATATTAACTGGTCTGCTGTGGAACAGATGCAGGTGGACCGTATCCATATCTCTTTCGCTTTTATCAAGGCAACAGAAGGGATTACCCGTCAGGATGCCTCATTTAAGCAGAATTGGCAAAAAGCCAAAAAAGCGGGTATCGTCCGTGGGGCGTATCACTTTTTTTATTCTACCCGTGACCCGTTGAAACAGGTGATCAATTTCCAAAATGTAGTACAACTGGAGTCTGGCGACTTGCCGCCGGTGCTGGACATAGAAGTTCATAATAATCAACCGCCGGCCGTAATAAGGTCTACTGCCCGGATCTGGCTGGAAGAAATGGAAAAGGCGTATGGTGTGAAGCCGATCATTTATACCAATATGCATTTTTACGAGACATATCTTGGAGAGGAATTTGACCGTTATCCATTGTGGGTGGCGCACTATTACCAGAAGGAGCGGCCATCTACACAACGGCACTGGTTGTTCTGGCAGCACAGTGATATCGGCAGGGTGAACGGGATCTCTACAACGGTTGATTTCAACGTTTTCAGAGGAGACAGTCTGGCCCTTCGTAAATTATGCCTTCCTTAAACTAATAAGCTGTGATATGGAAACACAGGAACCACAACAGGACAGAAAGGAACCTTTTGACATGAGGATAGTGCAATATTTTGTACGGATCATGCGCACGGTATTTCTTGGGTTCTTCTGGATGATAATAAATGTATTTCTTGGATTGTATCTGGGCTTTGCCGTACCTGAGGAGTCTACCACCGGCAGGATGATATTTTTCTACAGCTGGTTCGTGCTTTCACTGGCGGGCTATCTCTTTATTGTGATCAGGATGTGGAGAAAGAATGGAAATGTGCAGGATAATTACAAATAAAAAAGAAGTGATCAATTATATAAATTCTCACAGCAGGTTTTTGGCCTGAATGCTAACATATAATTGATCACTTACGATCCTTACAGCAATGTTGTCTGCTGCAAATATGCTTGTTGCATACCTTTGATTATGCGGGCAACATCTTCTTCAGACCTACCGGTTTTACGTTCAAGTCTGATATACAGCTCCCTCTCTTTACCTCTTTCAAACACTAGATCTTCGTCTGAAAGTTCGGTGAAACGCTGCTTGAGCAGTTTCTTCAGTACCGACCACTGGTATCCCCGGATGTTCATAGTAGCATTTTTTTGTTTTTTGTTATAGAATTTATGTAGATATCCAAAGTTGCCAATTTTCGATTCCTTTCCGTGTTTAGTTTCAGGGTAGCCGTGATTGCTGCTGAGGTTTAACTTCTATATTATCAACACGGTTGGATGGAATAAAGTTCAATATCTGTGCCATTTGTAGTTGAACGAACGTTAAATAAAAGTCATGTTTTTTGGCGGCAAATGCTTTGCAGTATTGGCTTACAGGCGAGGGTATTAAAATATTAAAAATAGGTTTGGTGCTAAAAAAATGCTAAAACAAATCTGATGCGGAAGTTGCAATAGATTGCACCAACCGCTGCTTCTGATGCCTTTGTGGAAAGTCTGCACATCCATTACAACGGTTTGGGGCGCTTTGTGTGGAATGGTTTACTCATAACTGCTATGCAATGCGTAATTAGCAAGGATTTAAGGGATGGAACAGACTTTGCAAAGTAATAAATGACAATGACACATTGATCATCTAAATGGAAACGATATGCTAAGTGAAAAAGAATCCGATAAGGATAAAAAGCCCTCGGAAGAGTATCATCAGGAAGAACAGCATCCCGTTGAAATTTTAAAAACAGATAAAGCAGATAATTCGCGTAATCCACTGCATGGCGACCTCTCAGAGAAACCTGAAAAGGAAAACAAAGTGGCACGCGATCAAGATACTAAAGACTAATTCGTTACCATTATTTATTGATTGACCTCTAAAATGGTATTCCACGAGGAAAAACGATTAGTAAACATTCTTCTTTAATGTTGTGGTGTATAGCAGGCCGTCCCATTCATGGGATGGTTTTTTTTTAACTACTATGGTCGGCAATGATCTTCCAGGCGCCTTTAATACGTTTAATGATCAGTGAGAAGTGACCTTGCAGGTCGCCCACGGTTCTTTGTAAATGCCATTTTCCTACTACAAAATAGACGTCGGCCGACAATGGCTTCAGTTCCAGTATATTGAATGCCAGTTTCCCCATAGCGGCTGTGTCAGGATAGGACTTTTTATAATTATCCAGGGTAGCCTGCCAGCCATAGGTAGGGCCTCTTTTGCCAATAAATATCAGGGAATCGGACTGCCAGTAAGTGGTCATAAATTCTTCCAGGTTACCCTCGTTCCAGGATGCGGTTTGCTTTTGTAATAATGCCCTGATGGCAGACTGCGGCTGTTGTGCGCGTAAGACGGTAAACGGCGCGGCCAACAGAATAAGGAACAACAAAAAACGCATGGTAATTTTTAGTAAAAGATAAACAGTTTTTGCGAGGCAGGGCAATTTGATTGTACTACATTTGCAAAAATCAACAACTTATGCCCGGATATGAATTTTTTGGCCCGGAAGAACGCAAGGAAGTAAACGATGTACTGGAAACAGGCATTTTTATGCGTTATGGCTTTGACGGTCCCCGCAAAGGCATCTGGAAAGCTAAAGAGCTTGAGCAGGCCATTTCTGAAAAACTGAATGTAGCCCACACTCACCTGGTATCAAGCGGTACCGCTGCCCTTACAACCGTAATGGCTGCGTTGGGTATCGGCGCCGGGGATGAAGTGATCATGCCCACATTTACATTTGTAGCCAGCTTTGAGTGTATCTTCTCTGTTGGGGCAACTCCCGTTCTGGTGGATGTGGATGATACCCTTACACTGGACCCTACAGCGGTAGAAGCAGCTATCACTCCACGTACCAAAGCAGTGATGCCGGTACACATGTGTGGTGCAATGGCCGACCTGGATGCGCTGAAAGCCATCTGCGAAAAACATAACCTGATTTTATTGGAAGATGCCTGCCAGTCTTTTGGCGGTACTTATAAAGGCAAAGCCCTGGGGACCATCGGTCATGCCGGTGCATTTTCCTTTGACTTTGTAAAAACGATCACTTGTGCTGAAGGTGGTGCTGTTGTAACAAACGATAAGGATGTTTATCTGAAATGTGATGCTTATGCAGACCATGGTCACGACCATCTTGGTGTAGATCGTGGTGCAGACCTTCACCCATATATCGGTTACAACTATCGTATCTCCGAACTGCATGCTGCTGTGGGCCTTGCCCAGGTACGCAAGCTGGATACCTTCCTGGGCATCCACCGTAAAACAAAGAAGATCTTCAAAGATGCGCTGGCTACTGTACCAGGCGTAACTTTCCGCCGTCTGCCAGATGCAGATGGTGATAGTGCTACCTTCCTGGCATTTTTCCTGCCTGAAGAAAAACAGGCGAGAGCTGCTGCTGCTGCAATGAAAGCCGCTGGTCTGGCTGCATTCTACTGGTTTGATAACAACTGGCATTACATCCGTAACTGGGAACATTTCAAACAAGGCACAGTGCTTTCCCGTTTTGCACCAGGTTTGGAGCAGGCAATGGAACTGTATAAAGTGAAGCAATTCCCTGTGTCTGACGCTATCATGAGCCGTTGTATCTGTACGCCTATTAACCTGGGCTGGAGTGAAGAAGAAGTACAGCAGCGTGCTGAGAAATTGGTAAATGCTGTAAAGAGCGCCTTATAATAACAAGCATGAAGAAAATAGCCCTGATTCCTGCCCGTTATGGCGCTACCCGTTTCCCAGGTAAACTGATGGCTAAACTGGGAGGTAAATCCGTAATTCTGCGTACTTATGAAAGCACCGTTAATACAGGTGTTTTTGATGAAGTAATGGTGGTGTGCGATAATGAGATCATCTACAACGAAATTGTAAGTAATGGCGGTAAAGCCGTGATGAGCAAAAAAGAACACGAGTGCGGTACCGATCGTATAGCGGAGGCTATTGAAGACCGTACAGATGTTGATATCGTTGTGAATGTACAGGGAGATGAGCCTTTTACCCAGAAAGAGCCATTGGAAAAATTGCTGAAAGTATTTGAAGGTGAAGAAGGTAAACAGGTACAGGTAGCTTCCCTGATGCAGGTATTGAAAGACCCGCAGGCAATAGAAGATCCTAACTATGTGAAGGTTGCGGTGGATAAAAAGTTCAATGCACTCTTCTTTTCCCGTTCAGTCATTCCGTATCCGCGCGATAAAAATGTTCAGACCATATATTACGAGCATATAGGTATATATGCATTCCGCAGACAAACGCTGATGGACTTTACCAAAATGCCGGTAAGTCCGCTGGAGGCTGCAGAAAAGATAGAATGCCTGCGATACCTGGAAAATGGGATCTCCATGAAAATGGTAGTAACAGAATATATGGGTGTAGAGATCGATACGCCGGAAGATCTGATCAAGGCGGAAAAATTACTCTAATATTAAAATCAATTAAACGACTGAGATGAAATTCAGGAACTTTAAAATGGTAGATTACGTGGTGTTTGGCCGTGGTGCGTTTGACCAGCTTGATGAAATACTCGCTCCCCGCCGTAAAGGTGATGCGCCGATGATATTTTTCATAGACCATTTCTTCCAGGGTAATGCGGCATTTGCCAAACGTATTCCTTTAAGAGGCAAAGATAAGATCGTATATATCGACGTTACCGACGAACCGAAAACCAAATATGTAGATAAGGTAAGAGATGAGCTGAAAGCAGAATTTGGTGAAGTGAGCGGTATTATTGGTATTGGCGGTGGTTCTGTAATGGATATGGCGAAAGCTGTAGCCCTGATGATGACCAATCCTGGTTCTTCCGCTGACTATCAGGGCTGGGACCTCGTAAAGGTTGCCGGTGTATATAAAGTCGGTATTCCTACGATCTCCGGTACCGGTGCAGAAGTAAGCCGTACGTGCGTGCTGACCGGCCCTACCCGTAAACTGGGCATGAACTCCGACTTCACACCGTTCGATCAGATCGTGCTGGACCCCGAGTTGATAAAAGGTGTACCGGTGAATCAGCAATTCTATACTGCCATGGACTGCTATATTCACTGTATTGAATCCCTGACAGGTACTTACCTGAACGCTTTCAGCCGTTCTTACGGTGAAGAAGCACTTCGTCTTTGCCAGGAAATATTCCTTGAGAAAGCTACCTGGGACGAGGATGCAGACGAAAAGCTGATGATGGCTTCTTATGCCGGTGGTATGAGTATCGCTTATTCACAGGTAGGTGTTGCACACGCTGTAAGCTATGGACTGGCGTATCTGCTCGGCACTAAACACGGTATCGGTAACTGTATCGTATTTGATAAGCTGGAAGAGTTTTATCCGGAAGGCGTGAAGGAGTTCAAGCAGATGGTGAAGAAACACAACATTGACATTCCACAAGGCATTACAAAAGGACTGACCGACGAACAGTTCAATATCATGATCGATGTATCCCTGGGTATGGCTCCGCTGTGGGAAAATGCACTTGGCAAAGACTGGAAAGAGAAGATGACACGTGAACGCCTTCGTGCATTGTACGAGCAACTATAATGAAAAGATTAATAACTGCTTATAAAAAAGCCCTCTGTTTTAGCAGGGGGCTTTTTTATAAGTAGTTATCGGAGGAACCGTTTGATAGGTACCCTCATATGAACGAAACGCCACATGACCTGCAGGCGGCGATTGTGATAAATAAAGAGGAGATAGAAAGATGCCATTAATGTCACGAACGCGGTGCAATAGAACGTGAGCGCAAAGAAGCGGGCATCATTATGATAGATGAATGCAGAAAGATAGGCGCCCAGACCTATACCTGCTTCAAGTGCAATGTACATCGTTGCCAGCGCACGGCCTTTATGCTCCGGATGGCCCAGGTCAATTGTCCAGGCGGTGATAGCCGGAGAGTTCATCCCAACAGAAATACCGTAAATAACAGCAGCGGTCAGCATCATCGCTGGTGTATGCGATATCGCCAGCAGGAACACAGCAAGCGCCATGGTTGCAGCTGAGATCTTCAGGATAGGTACACGGCCATACTTGTCGGAGATCTTACCCGCCAGCAGCCTGATACCAATGGAACTGGCCGTGAAGAACGTGAAGAATAAACCTTTATTCTGAATGCCAAGATAAGTACTGAAATCGGGAATGATCGTGAACAAAACACCATAACTGAGGTAAGTCAGGAATGTTATGATAACCGGAGCCAGCACCAGCGGCTCAAATATTTCACTTCTGGAGATCTTTAATGTTGATAGCCGGAAGCCCTGTTTGTTTTCTAATGTTTCCCGCATTCCGCCTGCCAGTATTACGACAGACAATAGTGCAAATACTGCTGATACCTGGAACATGATCCCAATGTTCCAGCGGGTGGATATGTAACCGCCAATAGCAGGGCCCATAGCCAGGCCTATGGTACTGAACAAGCCTATCATGCCCATTGCTTCCGCCCTTCGGGTAGCAGGCACGATATCGGATACATAAGCGGCCGTGCCGGTAGGCTTAAATCCTGTGGAAAAACCATGAAAGAAACGGAGGAGCAAAAATGCTCCTACAGAGCTAACCAGTGGATATAGCAGGCTGCACACAACACATACCAGTGATCCGAATATCATGACAGGAACACGGCCGACAGTATCTGTTAATTTTCCGCTGAAAGGACGGGATAATCCGGCCATCAGTGTAAAAAGCGCAAGAATATATCCTTTGTAATCCTCGCCGCCCATCCGGGTCAGATAAGCGGGCAATTCCGGAAGCAACATGTTAAAGCTGGCGGAAAACAGTGCATTGCTGAGGCATAGCATGATAAAATGGAAGGTGTAAATTCTCCCGGGCAACTGGTCCATGTTGCAAAGTTAAGATAAAGGGCAGAACCCCAGCAGATTAATGGGAAAAATACAACTTATATTATTTATCTAACGGTTGATAGTAACTTTGGTATGAACCCCCCAAATTACCAGTTATGGAACACAAAGAGCTCCGTTTGGCAGTCCTCATCGATGCAGATAATATCCCCTACGCCAGTGTAAAAGCAATGATGGAAGAAGTGGCCAAGTATGGAATCCCGACTTTTAAACGGATATATGGAGACTGGACGAAACCCACGCTGACCGGTTGGAAAACAGTCCTGCTGGATAATGCCATTACTCCGGTACAACAATATGCCTATACCTCCGGAAAGAATGCCACAGATTCTGCCATGATCATCGATGCCATGGATATTCTTTATACTGGCAGGGTTGACGGTTTTTGTCTTATTACCAGCGATAGTGATTTCACCCGTCTGGCCACCAGGCTGCGGGAAGCCGGTATGCGCGTGTTCGGGTTGGGGGAGAAGAAGACGCCAAGCGCCTTCAGGGCCGCTTGCGACAAGTTCATTTACCTGGAGATCCTGGCTAGTGCAGACAAGAAATCTTCTACTAAAGAAAAAGCAGATAAAGAAAAAGGAAAGGCGATCAGCAAGGCTGACAGAGATGTGGTAAACATCCTGGCATCAAGTATCAATGATATTGCAGATGAAGATGGCTGGGCTTACCTGGGAGAGCTGGGAAACCTGCTGCTGAAGAAACAGCCCGACTTCGATGCCCGTAACTATGGCTATAACAAGCTGGTACAGCTTATTAAAAGCTTCGAGGATTTCGAAATAGATATCCGCGAAAGTAGCCGTAAGATGGGGAAACTGGTATATGTCAGGGTAAAATAAGACATAAAAAAAGCTGTTCTACTTATGGAGTAAAACAGCCTTTAAATATCTTAATTAGTTGGATACTAGCGCTTAGCGTATTTGATAGCAGCGTAGAGGAACATTAAAGCAAACAGTGCAATGACAACATAGGTCATTGTGTGCATGAACTTATCTCCAGCTCTGTAAAAATCGGTAGTCTCTACGTTGTTAACTATTTCAAGTAACATAATAAAAATGTTTAGTGGTCCGGGCTGCAAGTTAGCGCATTCTCTTTGAAAATCCCAACATACATATCCGTCTAATAGTTTATAAGTTGCTCTATATACTGATGCATACGTGTTTTGGCCAGGAAATTTTTCTCTAATGCTGCTGCGAACGGAATAGGCGTGTCCAATCCTGCACAACGCATTACCGGGGCGTCCAGGAGAGAGAAACAATGTTCTGCTATCCAGGCGCTGATCTCTCCGCCCAGCCCGCCTGTAAGTGTATCTTCATGAAGAATTAACACCTTGCCGGTAGCGGCCACCGCTTCCCGGATAGCGGTATAATCCAGCGGGAGTAAAGTACGCAGGTCAAGTACGTGTATCGATAGCTGCGGATGCTGTTGTGCATATTCCAGCGCCCAGTGTACACCGCTGCCATATGTGATAATACTGACGTCTTCCCCGGTCTGCACTACGTTAGCTTTACCGATTTCTATGGTATACGATCCTTCGGGTACCGGCCCGCTGATACTTCTGTACAGTGCCTTGTGCTCAAAGAACAACACCGGGTTAGGATCTGCAAAAGAGGCCAGTAAAAGGCCTTTTGCATCGGCTGGGGTGGCAGGGTAGACTACCTTTAACCCGGGTACATGTGTAAACCAGGCCTCGTTACTTTGGGAGTGAAATGGGCCTGCACCAACACCGGCTCCTGCCGGAAGCCGTATCACGACATCTGCTGTCTGCCCCCAACGGTAGTGGATCTTTGCAAGATTATTTACTATCTGGTTGAAACCGCAGGTCACAAAGTCGGCAAACTGCATTTCTACCATACTCTTAAAGCCCATAATGGAAAGCCCTAGCCCGGCGCCTACGATCGCACTTTCGCATAGCGGGGTGTTTCTTACCCTGTCTCTCCCGAACTTTGCCATCAATCCATCCGTGATCTTAAATGCACCGCCATATTCAGCGATATCCTGTCCCATCAATACCAGGTTAGGATATTGCTCCATTGCCTGATCTAATCCATCCGAAATGGCATCAATGAATCTTTTTTCGGGGGTAGCGGCACCGCTTGTGGGAGAGACGGGAGCGGGTGCAGGAGCATAAATATCTTTTAGCTCATCGGCCTCATTAACCGGAGAGAATACTTCTGTCAGAGCTGTATTTATCTCCTGTTCTATTTCCTGTTTCAGTGTTTCCCGGATATCCTGTATCCTGGTCTCATCTATAAGTTGCAGGTAAAGTAGAAAACGTTCGAAATGCAGGACAGGGTCCTGCTCCGCCCATTCTTCCAGCAGGGCAGGGGGTACATATTTGGTACCGCTGGCTTCCTCATGCCCCCGCATACGGAAGGTCATCGCTTCTATTAATACCGGCTGCTGTTCCTGTATAGCATGGCGTTTTGCTTCTTTCACAGCGTGATATACTTCCAGAAGATTGTTCCCGTTGATGCGCATGCCGCGCATACCATACCCGGTGGCACGTTGAACAAGTTGTTCGCAGCGGTATTGTTCTTCTACCGGTGTGCTTAAGCCATAACCATTGTTCTCTATAAGGAAAATAACAGGCAGGTTCCATACAGACGCAACGTTAAGCGCTTCATGGAATTCACCTTCACTGGTGCCTCCTTCGCCGGTGAAGGCAAGGGATACTTTGTTTTCTTTTTTTAATTTATGTGCGAGAGATATCCCATCTGCAATAGATAACTGCGGACCGAGGTGGGAGATCATGCCGCAGATGTGGTGTTGCCGGCTACCGAAATGAAAAGAACGTTCCCGTCCTTTGCTGAACCCCAGCGGACTGCCTTGCCATTGATGGAACAGCTGCTGTAAAGGTAATTGCCGCGCAGTAAATACACCCAGGTTCCGGTGCAGGGGCAGGACCCATTCATCTGTATCCAACGCTAAAGTGGCGCCTACAGCAATTGCTTCCTGCCCGATGCCGGAAAACCATTTACTTACTTTCCCCTGTCGTAGCAACAACAGCATTTTCTCTTCTACCAACCGGGGATATAACAATGTTTTGTAAAAAGTCAGCAGTTCCTCATCACTAATATGTGCACGTTCAAAATACATGGTATAAAAGCTCAATCATTTGTTATCCTTTCCCGCTATACTATGCATGATACTATTAACTACCGTCAGGACGAGACTGAAGATCAGCGCCCACCAGAATCCATCTACCGAGAAGCCGCCTACCAGCTTGGACGCAAGCAGTATTATAATGGCATTGATCACCAGCAGAAATAATCCCAATGTAAATATTGTTGCCGGCAGTGTGAGTATTATCAGTATCGGTTTAACCAACACGTTCAAGATAGCCAAAACTAATGCAAGCACAAGTGCAGTGATAAAATCCCTGATCGTAACACCGGGTAGCAGGTATGCGGAAAGCATGGCTGCCAGGGCTGTTACAAGTAAACGGATTAAAAAGTTCATGACGGCGAATTTTCCGGGAAGGTAACAAAATTGATGTTATACCTGCTTACAGAAAATCATCGCTTTCCCTGTAAGCCTTTATCAGGGCCTCTTCTCCTTCTTTACCCGGATGGGCATTGCCATGCTCCATTCCTAATACGCCCTTGAACCCTTTCTTATGCAGATGTTTGAAGATGTTCTTGTAATTGATCTCACCGCTTGTCGGCTCTTTACGGCCGGGATTATCTCCGATTTGTATGTAGGCAATTTCATCCCAGCAAAGGTCCATGATAGGAATAAGGTTGCCGGTATTACGCTGCATGTGATAAATATCGTAAAGGATCTTACAACTGGGACTGTTCACCGCTTTACAAATACCGTAGCTCTGTTCTGCCGTACGTAAGAACAGGTCTGGATTGTCGCTTAGTGGTTCCATTACCATGACAAGTCCATGTTTTTCCAGAACATCAGCACCCATGCGGAATGCTTCTATGACGTTACCTGTTTGTACGCCGATAGGGAGGTTCCTTTCAAAATAGCCAGGTACGATCGTAGCCCACTTTGCGTTCACACGCTTAGCGGTTTCCAGTGCCTGTTTGCACACTTTTACAAAGTTGTCTTTGTACTCCTGTTTACCCGTAGTGAGAGACACCTTCCAGTTGTCGCCGGCATCGATCACAAAAACACCCATCTGCATACCCAGTTTGCTGAGCAGCTTCCCGATCTTTTCTTGTTCAGCAGGGTCACGTTTCATCAGTCCGTTATCTTCTATTGCACGGAAACCCTGGTCATACATAAATTGTATCTGATCTAAAAAGCTGGCTCCGGCACTGTTTTTAAACATCCCGTCGTGAGGAGCATAGTTCAGGTTAAAGGTTTTCGCGGCAGATCCGGATTTTGCGAGACCATTTGTTACCGCAGCAGTTGCACTGCCCATGGCCAGTGTGGATAGTCCTGCTAGTGTACCTTGTTGAAGGAATTGTCTTCTTTCCATAACGTTAAAGGGTTGATTGCATGAATACTAAATGTAATCGCTTTTTGATTCTATTGCAAGGGCGAGCGATTAAAAGTGTATTGGGGACGCGTATTTATTGAAAAAACGTTGCATTCCATTATTTGATTTAATAAATTCACGGGTATTATCTCTCAAGAAGTGTTATGAAAAACAGATTATTGGCGTTATCGCTGGGAAGTATGCTTACAGGTACGGCATTCGCACAGGACCAGCCGTTTACTGCGTATGAAGAAAAATTACCCGGAACAACTTATACTTTTAAAATGGTGCCTATTCCTGCCGGCGAAGTAACGCTGGGTAGTCCGGCGAACGAGAAGGGCAGGGACGCTGACGAAGGTCCGCAGAAGAAAGTGAAGATCGGTGCTTTCTGGATGGGTGCTCATGAAGTGACCTTTGAGCAATATGATGTATATTCAGATCCTGAGAAAGATAAAACGCCGATCCCTGACGGTATGACAAGGCCCAGCCCCCCTTATATAGATCTGACGCTGGGTATGGGTAAAGTAGGAGGTTATCCGGCTAACAGCATGAGCCAGTATGGAGCACTGATGTACTGCAAATGGTTATATGCGAAGACCGGTGTATTCTACCGGCTGCCAACGGAAGCCGAGTGGGAATATGCCTGCCGCGCAGGAGCCGCTACAGCCTATCCCTTCGGAAATGATGCTGCACAATTGAAAGATTACGCCTGGTACGCAGGTAACAGCGATAATAAATATCATAAGGTTGGTGAGTTGAAACCCAATGCCTGGGGCTTGTATGATATGCTGGGTAATGTAGCCGAATGGACTCTTGACCAGTATGACGAGCAATATCTTCAGCATGTATCGGACACCGACCCCTGGAATAAGCCAACGGCCAAAACTCCCAGGACGATCAAAGGCGGTAATTATCAGGACGCGCCTGTAGCCCTACGCAGCGCAAACCGCCTGAAGTCTGATCCGGATTGGAACCGCCGGGACCCACAGATCCCTAAAAGCTCATGGTGGAACGCCGACGCTCCATTTATCGGCTTCCGGCTTGTGCGCCCTCTTAAACAGCCTACAAAAGAACAAGCAGCGCAATTCTTTGAAGGCGTTGTAGATCAGTATAAAGGAGCTAGATAACAGCGGGGCGTAAACAGATTACAGGTTAAGCATCCCCCCACATTAACACATAAAAAAACTTCTATCATGCAACAGGAAGAACTAAATCAATTCCACGGAAAAACCCGCAGAGACTTTGTAAAAGAATCGTCTCTTCTTGCCAGCGGATTACTGGCGGCACCTATGCTCTCTCAGGCAAATTTCTTTTCAGG
The DNA here is from genome assembly GCF_003182155.1 of Chitinophaga sp. S165. GTDB lineage: Bacteria > Bacteroidota > Bacteroidia > Chitinophagales > Chitinophagaceae > Chitinophaga. The sequence goes on along the minus strand of NZ_QGTG01000002.1, from coordinate 637,347 downwards.
CGCAGACAAAGTGATCAAAATTGCGCTGATCGGCTGCGGAGGCCGCGGTACCGGCGCGGCTGTACAAGCGCTCAGTACAAAACAGAATGTACAACTGGTTGCAATGGCGGATGCTTTTGCCGACAGGTTGAACAATAGCTATAATGATATCAAAGGCGAGATGGGCGACAAGCCAGGCCGCCTGAACGTAAAGGAAGAACATAAATTTGTCGGCTTTGACGCTTATCAGAAAGCGATTGCGCTGGCCGATGTTGTGATCCTTGCAACTCCTCCGGGTTTCCGTCCTATCCATTTTGAGGAAGCGGTAAAACAAGGAAAACACATCTTCATGGAAAAACCAGTGGCGACAGATCCTGCCGGTATCAAAAGAGTACTGGACGCCGCTGAAGTAGCGAAGTCGAAGAAGCTCAACGTCGTAGTTGGTTTGCAACGCCGTTATCAGACGTCTTACCGCGAGATGTATAAACGCTTCCAGGACGGTATTATCGGAGACGTAACATCCATGCAGGTATGGTGGAACCAGGGCGCTTTATGGGTGAGACCACGCAAACCTGAGTATACCGAAATGGAATACCAGATGCGCAACTGGTACTATTTCAACTGGCTGTGCGGCGATCATATCGTAGAGCAACATATTCACAACATCGACGTAGGTAACTGGTTTATGAACGATTACCCGGTAACAGCAGTTGGTATGGGTGGCCGTTCCGTGCGTACCGGCAAAGAGTTCGGAGAAATATATGATCATCACTACGTAGAGTACCGTTATGGTAACGGCGTAGTAATGAACGCCCAGTGCCGACACTGGAAAGATGCTGACAGCAGGGTAGACGAAGAAATTGTTGGTACGAAAGGCCGTATGCTGATGGACAAAGGCCTGATCAAAGATCATAAGGGGAAGGTGCTTTACCAGTTTGATAAGAAAACCGAGAACCAACCTTATCAGGCGGAACACGATGAACTGTTTGCTGCCATTGCAAAAGGTGAATACAAGTTCTGGGATGCAGAAAGAGGCGCTAAAACAACACTGACTGCCATTATCGGCCGACTGGCTACTTATTCCGGGCAAACGATCGCATTTGATAAGGCGCTTAACTCCGGCTTGAACCTCCAGCCGGCAACTTATGCCTTTGACGCTGCCCCTCCGGTAGTGCCGGATGCAACAGGGAACTATGCTTATGCAAAACCTGGTATCACTAGATACTTTAGCTAATGCATAGTATATTGAGATGATTATAATCAGAAATACATTGGAGGCCTCCGTTCAGGGGCCTCCTCTTTATAGGATGCATATGAGACTACTGAAGATTGTTTTATCCGCTTGTCTGCTGTTCCTCACTACACAGACAACCTTCGCACAATATGGCCAGATCAAAAAATGGGCGGAAGAAGAATTGCTGACAAGCCCAGCTTTACGTCAGGCCCATACAGGTATCTGTATCTATGAACCTGCCACAGGCAAGTACTGGTATAGCTATCAGGACAATCGATATTTCACACCTGCATCTAACACCAAAATATTCACGCTGTATACCGCCTTACGTCTGTTAGGAGATTCATTGCCCGCACTGCGATACCTGGAAACAGATTCTGTGTTGTACGTAAAAGGTACTGCAGATCCAGCGTTCCTGCATCCTGACTATACTTCACAACCTGCATGGCAGTTGCTGCAGAATACTTCGAAGCGTATTGCAATAGTGCCGGCAGTGTCAGAAAATAAACGTTTCGGACGAGGATGGGCCTGGAGCGACTATGCTGATTATTATCAACCCGAACTGAATGAATGGCCCATGTATGGCAACGTTGCCCGCATCCGTCATCATGGCGATTCAACAGTGATCTCTCCCCGCATGTTCAGTGATACTGCACATTTCACGTACCGTAGGGACGATATGTTGGAAGAATTGCTTGCTGAAAGAGATGAGCGAAGCAACCGCTTTTCACTGACCTACAATGGTAATGATAAAAGTGTACAGGAAGCGGAAGTCCCTTTTATTACAGGCCATGCGTCCGATCTTGCTTATCGTTTGCAGGACACCCTGCATAAAACAGTTACAGTACTGTCAGATCCTGCTACCTTGCCACAGGGGAACTTTACGCTGTTGAAAGGCATTCCCGCAGATTCCCTGTTCCAGCCTATGATGCACCGTAGTGATAACTTCTTTGCTGAGCAGACGCTGATGATGTGTGCGGCCCGGCTATGGGATACGATCAGTACTGAGCGTACCATTGCCTTTATGGAAAAAAGCTTTCTGGCTAATTTGCCAGATACCCCTAAATGGGTAGACGGCTCCGGCCTGTCAAGATATAATCTGTTCACGCCCCGCAATTTTGTAAGTGTGCTCTCCGATATGTATAAAACATATCCTTCAGAAAGACTGTATGCCCTGTTCCCGACAGGTGGAAAAGGCACGCTGAAGAATTATTACAAGCAACAGTTTGTACATGCCAAGACGGGTACATTGTCCGGCTGCGTTGCATTGAGCGGCTATCTTGTAACGAAGAAGAATAAGACGCTTGTATTCAGTGTATTGGTCAATAACCATAACAACAGCGCAACAAACGTAAGAAGAACGGTAGAGCGTTTCCTGACCCAGGTATGGGAAAAATATTAACGGATCGCATAGTTCAGCAAACGGATAGTGTCAGTAGGAGAATCGGTTTCTATATGTCCTACTCCCAAAGCATAATAGTAGGTTGCAATAGTTCCGGCGGGAAATACGGTCTCTCCGGCTAAAATGGCGGCATCCTGCCGTATAACAATAACATTTTTATATTCCTTACCCATTACGGTATGAACAGCTTGTTGCTGCAGTATATGATACTGTAATAATCCCTTTTGTGCTACTCCTGAAATGGTAACAGACACAGTATCTTCCCAGCTTGCCCCGGTGGTATAGTTGTCGCGTAGAAATAACCGGTCGCCGGGTTCCAGCTGATAACCAGGTAAAGTCAGCTCCTGCTCATACAGGAAATAACTGCCGTTATTACAACGGATAAACTGGTTCGCGCTACCATCGTAGAGAACTGAATACTGTTGTCCGTTAATAGTTGTGTCTCCATCTACCATAACGCTATATTCTGATCTGTCGCCATTGCTGTTAGTATACAGATAGTTAAAGAAAGATCCGTCGGAATAAGGAGAATAGCCACAATGAGTTTCTGTCACAAGCCCTTCTATACTCTTTTCTTTCTTGCAGGCATACATAGACAATATGGTCAGAGTTCCAGTAAAAAATAGTAACCTATACAGCATATACGGATGAAATAGTTAATAGTGGTATAGGGGCATAGGATCGTAAGTCCGTAAATGTAGTAAAAAAAGTTACGGGAGTTACAAAGATAAATTATTGACTGCCAGATTAATGTCAGTTACAGATGTCCAGTGTAGGGGTGATCGTGCCGCTGGTAACATTCATTGTTGTAGTAGATGTCCGGTTAATCCGGCCATCTGTAGCGATGAAGGTAAGATTGGCCGGTTGATCGCTACAACGCAGAACAGTAAGGGAGAAATTGCCCAGTGTTATGTTAGCTGAATAATTCCGGTTATCCACATTAACGATCACCTTCCCCGTTACCACGTTGAAGTTATCGCAGTCTTTCGCCTTGCCGTTAATTACGAGCGTGATATTCTGGGGAAGCGGGACGCTTATATTGTCGATCTCTGTAGCTGCATTGAAAGGGCCGATTTCCTGCTGATGGAGCACGGTTGAACAGTTGCTTGTAATGACCATGATCAGCTGGTTGCCGGAAGGTACTTTGCCATAATAGATGCCGTCCCTGTTGGTAAATCCATAGGTGGGTATGAAGTTATTTTTAGTGAGCAGGGTAACACGCATATTCGATACGCCGGATCCCCGCTGGTCTACGACCTGGGCCGTCAATGTGATCTGTGGGATGGTCGTAGCGCATAACCAGTATCCGGTTTTGGTGGCATTGCCTACATAATCAGTACCCTGACGGGTGGCCACACCTTCCTCTTTCCAGAAACCTGTCGTCTCGTCGAAGTGCCATAAGGGAATCTCCTGGGGAGCGCTGGCCGACAATGCAGAAGGGATCATGATCCGGACAGCAACTGGCTTGTTGGGATCTGGGAAAACAGCTGCACCCGCTCCATCTTCCATAGTGAAAAGGATCATGCTGAATGCACGTAGCCCTGTTTCTTTCTGGTTCGTGCCAATGCCGCGGAGGTCCCCGGGCATCTGGTCGGCAAAGGTACCGCCTTCGGGATCTATATAGATGGACCGTACTGTTACCTGGCCGTTGTAAGGCTGATTATCTCCGGAGAGAACAGCATTAGCCGGAAAGGTGAGCGTACCTTGTAGAAATGCTATTATATCGCCAGTAGCAGCATTGATATCGGCCTGGTTCTCGAGCAGTAGTTCTACCTGGATATACTGTGTCTGATCTTTCCGTACCATGAGCGTCCGGTAACCTTTGAAGTAGCCGTTCTTTTCCACACTTATTACTGCCGCATTATCCGGCAGGTCGACATTTTCCAGCAGAAAGTGACCGTTCACGTCTGTTGTTGTGCTTTCCCCTCCGCCGCTTACTGTTGCGTTTTGTACCGGTTGTAACTGCTCATTAAGCACCCTGCCTTCTACACTGGTTTGTACTATTACTGTAGGCGGTGGCTCCGGGTCAGGAGGTGCGCCCTCCTGAGAATGTTCTTTTCTACAGGCGCTTATTGTCAGTAACAACAGTAAAGCTGGCAATATTGGGGACAATCTTAACAAATGCATACGTACATGGACTGGGATTATTGCCCATATACTAAATATAGCACTTAAATGACTGGTTTCCAAAGAAAAAGGGAAAGGCAGTACTGCCTTTCCCTTTGATTATTATTTGGTTGTAAAAGACTATACACCCAGGCTCCAACCCTGACGGTAAGTTCTCTTTACAAACTGGTTAGCATCGTCGAAGTTGGTGATCTTCATCTCTTTACTATCCCACAGCAGTTTGATGTAACGGCCCGGGTAGCTGGTTTTTCCATCCTTCTCTTTCTTGATGTCGAAGCTTCTGATCGCCAGGTTCGCCATTAACAGTGTTTCTGTAAGCGGACCAGCAATAGAGAACGGAGAGCTGATGATCTTGTTCTTCGGGCTATTGTAACCGGCAATAGCTGCATTTACCCACTGAACGTAGTGCCCTTCCGGTACACGTTCGATGGTTTGTTTAGTAGTGTCAGTTTTGGTCTTGCTGGTAGGCAACAACTGAGGATCTCTACCATAAGTGCCACACATCATTTTACCTTTATCTCCGATAAGGATAGCACCGTTACCGCCATCGCCCATTACTTCGTTAGGGCCCAGTTCTTCCGGACGTTCAGGCTGGATACCGCCGTCCATCCAGTGAAGGGTGATCTCTTTACCGTTCTTGCCATCAAATTTCAGGATCACGTGAGAAGACGGAGGACAGCTCTCGGGGAAATATCCGCGTTTGAACTCATCCACATACACGCTACCAACGCTACACTCTACTGACTTAGGATAACCCAGGCCAAGTATACGGAACGGAGGCTCTATGATATGGCAGCCCATGTCGCCCAATGCACCGGTACCATAATCCCACCAGCCACGCCAGTTGAAGGGAACCAGTTTGTCGATGTAATCTTTGTAAGGAGCAGTACCTAACCAGAGGTCCCAATCGAGTTCTTTAGGCACTTCCGCTTTCATGGAAGACCATGGAATACCCTGTGGCCATACCGGACGGTCTGTCCAGCAGTATACAGTGTGAACATCACCTACCAGGCCAGCATTGTACCATTCCATCATCTTGCGTACGCCATCGCCGGAAGCACCCTGATTACCCATCTGGGTCACTACTTTATGTTTCTTGGCGGCAGCGGTCAATGCACGCGCCTCGAAGATATCGTGGGTGAGCGGTTTCTGAACGTACACGTGTTTGCCCAGTTGCATGGCTGCCATTGCGGCTACTGCGTGCTGGTGGTCTGGAGTGGAAACGGTAACTGCATCTATATTTTTATGCTCTTTATCCAGCATTTCCCGGAAGTCCTTGTAGAATTTCGCTTTGGGAAAACGGGCAACGGAGTTAGCCGCTCTGCGGGTATCAACATCACACAGGTATGTAATGTCTGCCGGGCCTTTTGCGATCTCAGACAGATCGCTTTCACCTTTACCACCTACACCGATACCGGCTACACGTAAACGATCGCTTGGAGCGATAAAACCTTTACCTCCTAATACGTGACGTGGAACTATCATAAAGCCGGCTGCCGCCAGGGCGCCGTTCTTTAAGAATGATCTACGGGATTCATGACTTCCCTGATTATTTTTTTCCTGGACCATATGTAACAAAATTTACCGATCAATATAAAAGAAAATGAGAGAAAATATTATTAATAAATTATGTGCGGGAATTAATCCCATGTCATGATCTTACTCCTGTCCTCCATCTTCAGATAGAGCGGCAGCAGTTTTTCATCATAGGCGAGCCCGTAGTGCTTTAACACATCCGCAGGAACGCCGTCCCACTCATTTGGTGTATTACCCTTATAATCAAGGTCTTTAATGCCTGCCTGACTAGTGAAGAACCCATTGGCCGTCAGGTCGCGCATCAGGCTGAAGAAGGCCGCTCCCTGTACCATATCAGGCTTTACCTGTTCCGGATAGGCGATCTGGTCTATCAGCTCCAGTTGTTGCTGTTTGGTACAATCCGTAAAGGCGTTGTTATAACGTTTGGCGCATTGCACATCCAGCCATTTCAGACCGCCTCTCAGCGGTAGCTTGAACTGTGGCTGGTCTTTGGCCATGAATTCAATGAACTCAGGCACTTTGGCCTCAGAGGCGCTTCCGGAACGATCATCTGCCGGAATAATGATGTCGGAAAGTACCGTGATCGTTTTCATCTCTGCGGCAGTAAAGAATGTTTCTGCCATCAGGGCAGCATCTCTGGCAGCTTCAGGCTCGGTACGGCCGTAAGAGGGCAATTTTCCTACCGCATCTTTTTCCTTTCCTGCCGGCTTTTTATCGTCGCAGCCGGTTAGAATGGCGCCTACTGAGAGGGAGCCGATGGTCAGCGCTTTGAGTGATTCCCTTCTGTCCATATCTTGATGAGTTAAGTCGTGTTAAATGTTTTGTTTCTTCAGTTCTCCCATGATGTATTCTGATGCACGCATAGATAAGGCCAGGATTGTCCAGGTAGGGTTCTTATCTGCCTGTGACACAAACGGACCTCCATCTACAACGAACAGGTTCTTTACATCATGCGCCTGGTTGTATTTATTCAGCACTGAACGTTTAGGATCATCGCCCATACGGGTGGTACCTACTTCGTGAATGATCCTGCCGGGTGTTTCCAGACCGTACATTGTTTCTGCACCTGGTTTGGTACCGAGCGGTGTGCCTCCCATTTCATGGATCAGCTGCTCGAAAGTATCCTGCATATGTTTGGCCTGTTTGATCTCATGATCGCTCCAGGTATAATTGAAACGCAGCACGGGAATACCCCATTTATCTACCACTTTCGGATCTATCTCGCAGTAATTGTCTTCGCGCGCTATACATTCTCCTCTGCCTGCAAAGCCAACGGTGGCGCCATAGAAACGACGGTAGTCGTCTTTCAGCGAAGCACCATAGCCACCTGCCGGTTTAAGCTTACCATCTTTGCCGGGATATTTTCCGTTGAAGCGTTCAACGCCGGTGAATCCGCCATAGGAAGGCATGCGCATACCGCCGCCAAATTCAATATGATAGCCACGGGCGAAGTCAAGTTTCTTATTATCTTCCCACCAGGGCACATATACGTGCATACCACCAACGCCGTCTTCATTGTAACGTTTATGGTCCATCAGGTGTGGGAGGAAAGCCGCACGGGAAGAACCGGTGGAGTCATGAAGGTATTTACCTACCACACCACTGGAATTGGCCAATCCGTTAGGATGCTGTGCCGATTTTGAGTTCAGTAGCAAACGGGCGGACTCGCAGGCGCTTGCTGCAAGTATTACCACCTTTGCCTGTACCACGTATTCCTGCAGATCAGTTTTATCGACGTAAGCAACTCCGGTAGCTTTGCCTTCGTTATTGGTCAGCACTTCACGGGCCATCGCATTATCATACAGATCTACATGCCCGCTCTTCATCGCAGGTTTTACCAGCACGGAAGAAGAGGAGAAGTCTGCATATACCTGGCAGCCGCGGTTACACTGTCCGCAGAAGAAACAAGCGCCACGCTCTTTATTCACCGGGCGGGTCAGCATGGACATACGGGCTGTAATAACCGGTATGTTCAGTTTTGCTCCCGCCTTTTGCAGCATCAGTTCATGCAACCTCGGTTTGGGAGGTGGCAGGAAATAGCCGTCCGGTTCATTGGGAATACCCTCTTTGGTACCAAATACACCGATCATTTTATCGACACGGTCATAGTAAGGCGCCACATCTTCGTAGCTCAGTGGCCAGTCGTCTCCATGACCATCATAGCTTTTGTGCTTGAAATCCCGTGGACCGAACCGCAGGGAGATACGTCCCCAGTGATTGGTCCTTCCGCCTACCATACGGGAACGGAACCAGTCGAATTTAGTACCTGCATTCGCTGTATAAGGTTCCCCTTCAATTTCCCAGCCGCCATAGGCAGCATCGAAATCACCAAATGGACGGGTTGTAGATGCGCCCCTGCGTGGTGAAGCGTCGGGCCATTTTAATTGAGTAATTTGTTGAGGATCTGCCGGATCATATTTTGGCCCTGCTTCCAAAAGGGCTATTTTAAGACCGGCTTCAGAAAGAATTTTAGCAGCCATACCGCCTCCGGCACCCGAACCAACAATGCAAATGTCATATACAGGTCCCTTCTGTTTGATCTGAAAAGCCATATCGTGGATAATTTATTTGACCTAATGTGGTTTTAAATCTATAAATTATTTTCTAAGGTTACTAGTAAAAAAGTATAAAAGGAATGTTATAAAATCATAGTAATGGAATATATAATAGGAGTGGATCTCGGAACAAGCAGCGCCAAAGTGATCGCAGTGAGGAAAGACGGGAAGGTGATGGCCCATTCACAGCAGGAATATCCCATCCACCAGCCGGAACCCGGGCATAGTGAACAGGACCCTGACCAGATACTTGAAGCAGTAAAGAACGGCATACGAAGCGTGGCGACTATCATGAAAGATCCTCCGGCTGCCGTATCGTTCAGCACCGCCATGCACAGCGTGATGGCAATGGATAAGAATGGTAAGGCGTTGACCCCGTTGATCATCTGGGCCGATAACCGAAGCCAGTCAGTGGCCGACCGCTTACGTAGTACCCCTCTCGCCACCAGCTTACATCAGCAAACAGGCACCCCTGTACATGCAATGTCTCCCCTCTGTAAGATCATCTGGTGGAAAGAGCAGGCGCCCGAGGTTTTTCAGTCTGCCAGCTGTTTTATTGGCATTAAGGAGTATATCCTCTATCATTTCTTTGGCAGATATATTACGGATCATTCCACTGCGTCGGCCACCGGATTGTTTAATATTCATGAATTGAGCTGGAACCAGGCCTCCCTGGAAGTTGCCGGTATTACGCCCGGGCAGCTGCCGGAAGCCGTAAGCAGCGATAGTTTTATTGACGGATTATCAGAGAATGTAGCCCGTGATCTGGGGCTTTCTCCTGGTACCCGTTTCGTGGCAGGGGCCAGCGATGGTTGCCTGGCACAACTGGGCAGCAATGCGCTGGATAAAGGACATGCCACACTCACAATCGGAACAAGTGGGGCTGTACGTATGGCTATTGACCGGCCGTTAACCGATCAGCAGGGCAGATTATTCACCTATGTGCTTACGCCAGGCCATTTTGTAACCGGTGGTGCAATCAATAACGGGGGAGTAGTTTTACAATGGTACCTGGAAGCCTTCCTGCAATCAGTGACAGAGAAGCCATTGCAAGTGGATGCCGGCTTGCAACAGGCATTAAGTACACCAGCCGGCGCCGAAGGGTTGTTATGCCTGCCGTACCTGCATGGTGAACGCGCGCCAGTGTGGGATGGACATGCGAAAGGAGCATTTATAGGTGTACAACCACAACATACAACCTGGCACTTTATGCGTGCATTACTGGAAGGTATGGCATACGGACTGCTTAGTATTACTGAAGCATTGGAAGAAACCGCTGGTAAGGTGGAAAAGATCTCTGTCAGCGGAGGGTTTACACATTCACCGGAATGGGTACAACTAATGTCGGATGTATTTCAGCGGCCTATGTACCTGCGCCAGGAAAGTGATGCATCTGCCATGGGGGCGGTACGTCTCGGTTTTCAGGCACTGGGAATAGACACCAGCTTTACTGCTGTTACAGAAAAGGTCTTCTCCCCCGCGCCGGAATACGCCGATGTTTATAAGAAAGCGTATGCCGTGCATGGAAAGTTATATACAGCGCTGAAAGATATATTCCCTGCCCTGTAAAGATCATCCGAACATCTTAGCCAGATCGGCCAGTTTAAAGGAAATATACGTGTACTTGCCTCCCGGTGCTGAGTTAGGCATTGCGCAGGCAAACAGTTCATCAATGATATTCTGCATCTCGCGGGTAGACAATGACTTCCCTGCCGGAATAGAATTGTTGCGTGCCATAGAGCGGATCAATTGTTCCCTGCGGGGAATTTTGAGCTCATGGCTGAAGTTCTTGAACTGCTCCAGCAATCCTTCTATACTGGCTTGCTCATTTCCACTTTGAATGTCGGCCGGAGTACCTCTTACAACAAATGTATTATTGCCGAAAGGCTCCAGGTCATAACCCAGTACCTGCAGGTCTGGTAGCATCTCTGTGATCAATGCAGCATCTGCCGGTAGCAATGGCAATGTTTGCGGAAACAGGCTTTGCTGAGTAGGTACGGGACTTTCCTGTAAAGCGCGTTGATAGCGTTCGTACAGGATACGCTCGTGCGCTGCCTGCTGATCTATCAGGATGAAGCCCGATTTGATCTGTGAAAGGATGTATTGCTGATGTACCTGTACGGGTACTTTCTGGTCGATGGTCGTATCCTGCCAGCGCTCATCTATCATAGATGCGGCAGAAGGACGGTTTTCGACAGGAGCGGAAGTGGAGACTGGCGTTTCATCAGGCATTCCCCCAATAACGTCGCCAGAATAGGTAGTAGCAGTTGATTTGCCGATATCATACAGGTCTCTCCAGTGTTTGAGATTGCTGTTGTTGGTATCGATGGTGTGTGCCTGGTTAGCCTGTGTGAAACTCTTGTACAAAGAGGTGTTGACGGACTTCGCCTGTTGTTGTTCTGTGAATGGTTTGCTTACAGCGTCCAGTTGCTGGATACCGGGGTCCAGTTCAAAATCGAGCGTAGGCGTGATATTGAATTGCGCCAGTGCGTGTTTCACGGCAGATTGTATAAAGGCGTACATCACCTTCTCATCATCAAACTTGATTTCCTGTTTGGTAGGATGTACGTTGATATCTACATGGCCGGGATCAAGATCTATAAACAGGACATATAACGGATAGCTGTCCGCCGGTATCATTTCCGCGAAAGCATTCATGATAGCATGATGCAGGTACGGGCTTTTGATAAAGCGGTTGTTCACAAAGAAGAACTGATCTCCCCTGGTCTTTTTAGCCGTTTCCGGCTTACCGACAAAGCCGTGAACGTCCATATAGTCGGTGGTTTCATTAACGGAAACCAGCCGGGCATTATAGTGTTGGCCAAGTATGGAGATAATACGTTGTTTCAGGGAGCCTTTTTCCAGGTAGAACAGCTGTTGTGTGTTGTTCGTAAGCGTGAACTGGACTTGTGGAAAAGCCATGGCTACGCGGATGAATTCATCCACGATATGCCTCATTTCGGCAGCGTTGCTTTTAAGGAAATTCCGGCGGGCAGGAACGTTGAAGAACAGGTTCTTCATTGCGATACTGGTACCTTCTGCTGTCTGGCAGATCTCCTGTTTTTTGACCGCACTGTTGTCGATCTCTATGTATGTGCCAATGTCTGCTCCACGCAGACGTGTTTTCAGTTCAACCTGTGAAACAGCTGCAATGGATGCCAGCGCTTCACCACGAAAGCCCATTGTACGGATCGAGAAGAGGTCGTCTATGGTCTGTATCTTGGAAGTAGCATGTCTTTCAAAACACATGCGTGCATCCGTTTCACTCATCCCTTTCCCGTTATCGATCACCTGTACCAATTCCTTACCGGCATCCCGGATAATGAGCTGTATCTCCGAGGCACCTGCGTCCACGGCATTCTCCAACAGCTCTTTTACTGCTGACGCAGGCCTTTGTATCACTTCCCCTGCTGCTATCTGATTGGCTATGTTGTCTGGTAATAGATTGATGATATCCGCCACTTATTATGTGCCTTTTGCTGTAAAGTTAGGAAAGTTTAATGTTTGATACCGGTCATGGGGGTAAAGTGGGGGTAAAGAAGTATAGAATACAATGCCTATATAAAAAACAGTTGCTATAGAATTGTTAAATGAATGCTTCTGCTGGCCTGCATCTGAACCGGACCAGCCACCAATTCGTATCTTTATTTATGGCGTAGGAATATAATTTATTCACACGACAGTCTTGTTAATAAGACGTTAATCATAAATTATTTTAATCATGAACTGGAGGAATCTGATAATTTTGAGCCTTTCCATCTTAGTTAGCAATTGCACCTACTCTCAACAGGAGCCAAAAAATAAGTCTATGGAAGAACAGAAAAAGAGTGAAGTATACTCAAGAACGGACACCAGCAAAGTAAGCCTCTCAAATGACGAATGGAAAGAGCGCTTATCGCCTGAAGTATACAATATAGCACGGGAAAAAGGCACCGAATGGGCGTTCACCGGAAAATACTGGAACAGTAAAGACGCTGGTACTTATTATTGCGCTGCTTGTGGTAATCCGCTGTTTGTTTCAAATGCCAAATTTGAAAGCAGCTGTGGATGGCCGAGTTTCTTTGAGCCGATTACCAAGGGAAGCGTGATCTATGCACCTGATAATACTCATGGTATGAATCGTACCGAGGTAATGTGTGGCCGCTGTAAGGCACACCTGGGACACGTATTTGACGACGGTCCTCCTCCTACAGGATTACGTTATTGCATCAACTCAGTGATACTCGACTTCGAGAAAGCCAAAGAAGCCGATAAAAACTTTAAGGAAAAACATTAACTGGTAAATGCCTGATTGCGGATGTGCCTGTAACAACAGCATACGTAATCAGGCACCCTGACTACGAAAGATAAGACTGTAACTCGTTAACATAGGATGTTGGCTCGAATTCGATAATCTCATAAAGCGCCAGCTGGTATTTGTCCAGCGGATCCTCGGCGATGATCGCCTCCACTTCTTTACGGCTCGAAGCTTTGCAAATGATCAACCCTCCGGACTTGGGCTTACGGCGTCCTGCCAGAATAAATTGCCCGCTCTTATAAAACTTTTCCAGAAAAGCTCTATGTTGCTCCATATAATGCTCTACGGCAGCTACCGGACGGATGTATTGCAAAAGGATTAAGTACATAACAGCTCTTCAATAATAGGATTTATAATCATGTTGACCTCTTTATACAAAGGTATAAAACTATTGCAGCTTTTATTTTTATAATAATAACGTAGAAATGAATGTTTTATCGCAGCCCTCTCGTATAAGCCGGCAAAAACGTCCCAAACGCTAATATATAAATAAAATCATTAATTTATACAAGGCCTTTATAAGGTAGTAAACGAAAAAGGAAGTATTTTAGCGTCCTATTCACTCATTTTTAATTTTGATCCCCCTAATTATGACAAAAATGTTTTCAAAGGTTTTGCTAGCTGTATCAGCTATAGCTATCCTGCTATCCTCCTGTTCAAAGGTGCCGGAGCAGAGCAAATATATTCCCAAAACAGCCAGCCTTGTACTTAGCGTAAACAGCAAACAGATCAGCAAGAAATTGATTACCAACGGTATAACAATGGATAAGCTCTTTGCTGCAGTACAGGAAAAAGATACTGCCAGTGAAGCGCAGAAGTTTTGGAAAGATATCGAAAACTCAGGACTGGACCTGCAGGCACAGTCTTTCGTGTCTATAGTGTACGGTAAAAACCAGTCTTACATCACGCTGACCGGCGGACTGAAAGATGGTTCGAAATTCGAAGAATACCTGAAGAAAAATGTCAGCAACTTCTCCCTGCAAACAAAATCCGACTTTAAGTATATTCTTGAAGACAAACAGGGTGGCGTAATTGCATGGAACAAAGAAACTGTGATCTACCTGAAAGGTATTGAAGGAGATGCTATGCAGAAAGCATTGCCTCCAAGTGGTCTTCCAGTGCCAGGCGATGATGAAGAAGAAGCTACGGATACAAACAGTGCCCAGCCGGCTAGCCTCGTAACTGCGGAGGATGATATGCAGCCCTGGATCGCAGAAGTAGATCACCTGTTCCACCTGAAGAAAGATGAAACAGCCAGCTCTATCGAAGCATTCAGCGACCTCCTGAAAAACAACGCAGACCTGAGTTTTTATGTAAACCCGGAGCCTATCTATAACGCGCAGGCAGGCATGATGCCGGCTAATCTTAAAACATTACTGGCTGGTTGCTATTACACCGGCGCCGTAAACTTTGAGAAAGGTAAAGTAGTTGTGGATGGTGTTTCCTACGTAGGAAAAGACCTGGCTGGCATCTATAAGAAATATGGCAATCTGGAAGCTGACCTTGAAATGCTGGAAAAATATCCTTCACAGAATATCACCGGTTTCGTTGTGTATGGCTTTGATTTCCGCATGATCGGTGATATCGTAAAAAGCACCGGTCTGGATGGTATTGCTAACATGGGATTACAGAGCTCCGGCCTGACCCTGGACGATATCCTGAACGCCTTTAAAGGTCAGCTGGTATTCGTTGCTTCTGACTTCCAGGTGAAGAAAAAGCCAAGCTTATACATCGAAGGAGATTCAACTACTACACCAGAGTCCAAATGGGTATTCGCTATGAAAGTAGGAGATAAGGCTGCCTTCGAGAAAGTAATGTCCTCTCCGATGGTACAAGGCGTCTTTACCAAAGAAGGTAACAACTATGTTATGAAACAGAACCTGCCAGGTGTACCGGCTATCTCTATTACTGATAAACTGGTAACCAGCGCTTCTGACTCTGCTGTACTGCAGGAATACCTGGCCGGCAAAGGCAAGGCCGGTGGTCTGGACAATGATTTCGTAAGCAAGATCAAAGGCAACCCAATGGGTGCTTACGTAAACTTTGAAAAGATCGTTAACAACATTCCTGACGAAGATATCCCTGCTGATGGCCGTGTACTGGCCGGTAAGTTCAAGAACCTGCTGAAAGATATGACTGCATTGAGTAAATCTTTCGACGGTAAAACACAGCATTCTGAAATAGTGCTGAACTTCAAGAATGAAAATGAGAACAGCCTGGTACAATTGGTAAACCTCGGTACCGAGACTGCCAAGTACCTGGAAGAGAAGAAGAAAGCAGATGCTGCAAGAGAAGTAGCTGTCGATACAGCTGCTGCACCGGTAGTAGAGACTGCTCCTGTAGAAGAAGAGAATCACTGATCTGTCAGATAATGATAGTTAATGTCCATGACGGTTATACTTCCGTCATGGACATTTTCATTTGGAAAAAGCTCTATATTGGGTCATCATTTTAAGAACACCAGTTACATGCAGATACAGTTAGAAAACCTGGTGCCTGTTCCGTTGCGCGATAAGATCATGCAGCGTTCCTCCGATATCTGGAACAGGCAGGTCACCTTCACCCCAGGTGGTTTCACTAAAATAAAAGCACCTTCCGGCACCGGTAAAACGACCCTTGTCCACTACCTGTACCACATCAGGACAGATTATACAGGTCAGGTACTGGTGAATGGAAAGACCTGGGATAGTTATTCCAGAGATGCTATTGCCGGTATGAGACAGGAGCAGGTAAGCGTGATATTCCAGGACCTGCGTGTCTTCGAACAGCTGACAGCACTGGAGAATATCGAATTGAAGCGGGTCATGAATGCGGCGCCGTATTGTACTGCTGAAAAAGTAAAGGAAATGGCTGCCCGGTTGAATGTTACCCATGTACTGAACCAGAGCGGCAAAACGCTCTCTTACGGAGAACGCCAGCGCATAGCGATTATCCGGGCACTGGTACAGCCCTTCCAATGGCTGATCATGGACGAGCCGTTCAGCCATCTTGATGAAGAGAACGCACAACGCGCAGCCTTGCTGATTGCTGAAGAATGTAAAGCCCGCAATGCCGGGTTCATTTTAACAGACCTGGACAATGATAACAGGTTTGTATATGACACACACTATAACTTATGATGCCATCCTTCTACCAGTTACTCAAAAAGATCATACAGACCGGCATCGGTAAGGCCCGCCTGTTCATGGCTGCCGGTGGGCTGGGCATTGCTATGATACTCCTGCTCATCGCTATTCAGGCACATACTGACTTTGACCAGCTGCTGCATAACCAGCGGAATGCAAATGAAAGTGCGGACTTCCTGGTTATCAACAAGAAGATCACGAATGCCATGATGGGGCAGAATGCCAAGAGTGAATTCACACCCGCTGAAATAGCAGATCTTAAGCAACAGCCTTTTACAGAAGCCTTTGGCTTTATTACTTCCAATCAGTATAAAGTAACTGCGGCCGCTCCCGGAGAACTGCACTTCTATACCGATATGTTCTTTGAGTCAGTGCCCGATTCTTTCATTGATGTGAAGAACGATGAATGGAAATGGACGCCTGCTGATAATACGATTCCCATCATCCTTCCGAACGACTTTCTCAACCTCTATAACTTCGGATTTGCTTTAAGCCAGGACCTGCCACAGATCTCACAGGAAACAGTGAAAGCATTACCGATGAAGGTCACTATTTCCCAGGGACTGATAACGCAGGAGTTCACCGGTCGTATTGTCGGTTTTTCCGACCGCATCTCTTCCTTCCTGGTTCCCGGCAGTTTTATGGACTGGGCTAACAGTAAGTTTGGCAGCGGACAGGCGGCTGCTCCATCCCGTGTCATCATCAAAACGAAAGACCCTTCCAATCCTTTGCTGTCAAAGTACCTGGAAGAGAAAGGATATACTACGAACCAGGATAAGATCAAATACAGTAAAACAAAACTGATCGTGCAGATGATCGTATCTGTAATAGGCTTCTTTGGCTTGGTCCTGCTGGCCTTTGCATTGGTCGTATTCAGTATGTTCATACAGCTGGTAATAGCCAGTTGCAAAAAGGAAATACAGTTGCTGGTAACACTGGGCACTGCGCCCCGTCAGTTACAACGATACCTGATGCGTCAGTTCGTTCCGCTGTATATTACGATCGGAATAGTAGCATTGCTGCTGGTAGCCGCCCTTCAATGGTTTGCTTCCGCGAAACTTGCCACTCATGACATGTTCATTTCACAATGGCTTTCTGTTGGCACTGCATGTGCAGCTTTACTGGTGATCGTACTGGTGTATATCGTAAACAGGAGCAGTGTAAGCAGATACATTAACGCCATCAGCTAACAATATTGTTTTATACACTTAAATTATATAGAGATGTTTGTACACGTCGTAAATTTCTGGCTGAAGCCAGGTCTTTCAGAAGCTGATATCAAGAAATTTGAAGAAGGCGTACAATCGCTGAAAGTGATAGAATCGCTGGTAATGTTCAATGTGGGTAAACCTGCATCTACTGATCGTCCGGTAATAGATAGGAGTTACAGCTACTGTGAACTGACCGTGTTCAATGACGAAGCAGGTCACGATGTATATCAGAAACACCCTGTGCACCTGGCGTTTGTGGAGAACTGCAAACACCTTTGGGATAAGGTGCTGATCTACGATTCAGAAACGATCTAGGAAAAATAGAAAACAGGAATTAAGACTTATGCTTAATTCCTGTTTTCTTTAATATCAATTCCTGTTCGGGATGTCTTTCTCATGTGGCATAATGAACGTCTCCTTCACTTGTTCTGACCTGATCAGATAAGGTATCCACAAAGCGGCCGAAACAAACGATATTACCATATCCCTCACATCCTCATCCTCCAGTTTTGTCTTTTCAAATATGTAGTAACACGCCAGATTATCTGCCACGAGAAAGGCGAAGTTGGCCAGAAAGAATATGATCATTGCCTTAGGGAATGTATCACGTTTCTTATATAAAAGAGATACCAGCAGCAGACTGTAAACCAATAGGGCGATGATACACGCAATTTCAATCACCAGCAACAGTTGCAGTACAGTAACGTTATGTGTGGCGTTAGCGGCCTTGTCAAGCTGTAGCCAGACACCGTTAGTGAATACAGGCGATTTTATCAGGTTGCTAAAGATGCGCAGTGGATTGGTAAATACGCCGATTGCCAGTAATACGATCCATCCTTGAATGCCCGGGCCGTACAGATTGTCGTTAACCGGCAATATAGATACCCTGGAAAAACGCAGGGCATGAAGGGCGAATACCGTCGTGAAGAAAACTGCCAGACCAATGATCAGCCAGTTCAATCCCTGTGAAGGAACGTCTCCCTGTATTCCTTCATTTGTGTCCCAGCTGAAAGGATATACGAGCGTTTCCTCGATCTGCTCCCTGTCTTTGGCATACGTGTCAAGGAAACTTTCCGGTATATGGTCCTGGTAAGTTTCAAACGTGTAATGCATAGTGACCACGTTGTTAGCCACCGTGGGCACAAAATGAATAGAGTAGTAGTCATTTTTGATATGCAGCTCCTTTTCATCGATAGCTACCTGTGACGGCATTTCTATCGTGATCGTGTAATCCAGTGAAAAAGGATAACGTAATTCCAGCGGCGCAGGCTCCCTGTCATCTTCTACGCTGGCGGGCAAGGCATTTATGAGGATATTCGCCTTCATATCGAAGGTCGCCTCATGTTGCTTTGTACTGTCTGTGCTCCACGGCGACTGAAGAATATAACGCTCACGTACGTCTATACGGTTGCTATCAGAAAGATCTGTCACCCGCATTGGAGAATCAATGCTGATGCTGCCGTAGAAGTTCTTATAGTAATTCAGGTAAGCGCTTTCTTTATCCTTCCGGCTGGTGTTGGCCAGTCCATCACGCTGCTCGTCAGCATATTGCATGGTAAAGACAGAGTTAACTGTCAGTGAGCCTTTGTTCTTTTTGTCGGACGGTAGCTGGAAATGTTCATGGATGACAGTCTTACCCTTATCTCTACCGGTATTTGTCACAGGGGTGAAACCATTCTTTCCCGCAGGATCTATAATAAGGCCCTGCTGGTAATCGGGTACGGTTAACATGGAGAGGTTTCCCCGCTGATAACTGATGGTCGGATCTATCCAGTATTCCTTGTTGTCCAGCTTTGCATAAACAATAGCATGATTGAACAGATCTGGCGCCGGCAGATAGTCGGCTACATGACCTTTGTTGTAAGTATCCGCGTAGGCCATGTTGGCGTAAATGCCGTTAGCTTTCAGGATAGTGGCCAACAGTAACGACTTATCCTTACAGTCTCCAAAACGCTGCAGCAAGATCTTGTCGGGGGTATTGGGACGATGAGAATATTCGCCCATCTCAATACCCATATAACGGATATCGTCCTGTACGAAACGAATGGCCTTCAACATGTATTTCTCCTTGTTGTTGCCTGCCTCTCTTTTAAATTCTGCGATCTTGGCTTTCAGCGCTGCACCTGGAGGTGGTACCGTATTCACATGGTCCCCCCATTGGATCACTTCCTGCCAGTCTTTATATTCCGTGGCCTGTACTGCAGGGAAGTTATCGAACCAGCTGGGAACGTCGTCAACTAATTCCATAGACCCTGTATTGGTCATCTCCCACTTGTAAACCTGCATGCCGTTCACCATCTGCCTGTCTGGCATGGAGCCGCCGTTGAAAGTCTTAAACCGGATCTCCCTGTCGGGAGATGCTATAATACTTTTATGAAAGTTGACAACTGGATTCGGAGATCTCAGATAGAACAGGCTGGTGAACTTATGTTCGAAAATAGGATTGCTGCCTTCTATGGTGTAGGCAAACTCTATCTGATCTCCTTTCCGCACATCTTCCATGATAAAATAGGCGGTGTATAAGCCACTGTAAATAAATCTCGAGAGATCATCTTCCTGTTGCAGTATCCTGAATTTGGAGGCCTGTAATTGATTGATCACTTTCCCTTTACGCCGGATGAGGATCTTATGAAAATGTAGCTTTTCATATACCGGATCATAGTCGGCCGTTATTTCAGCGCCATTTTGAATGCCGGCTTCAGAAACGATCTGCCTGATCACATGATGGTATACGGCCGATTGCTCTACATTTTGCTGTTCTTCAAGCAGCAGTGTATAGTAGCCATTGGAAACATCACGGTCATCCGGTTGCTGACGCAGGTCCGGTTTATAGGGAACCAGCCAGGTGGGGGCTGGTGTAACAGAAAAGTTTTTTTGCTGAGCATTGGCCCCCGCATAGAAACAACAGATGAGTAAGGGAATGAGCAGCAGTATCCGGTACATAGAGATAAAAAAACAGTTAGTTATTTTCTGTGGTCAGCGCATATACTGCAAAGGAGGCCAGCCAATGTTCTCCCGCATAGTTGCCGCTGGCAACATGTGGTATGGCCGATTCCAGGTGCAGGTTCGCCAACTGCAGTATCGCTGTCCTGTTTTCTGTAACATGCCGTGCAATGCCGTAAAGGCACCATGCCCTGCTTAAGTTAAGACCATTCAGGTGCACTAGTTTACCATCGGTGACATCTTTCACCTCGGCGACCTTAAATACGGTCAGCTGTTTTGCGAATAATTCCGGCAGGAATGCCTTGATCCAGGCCTGGTATTCTTTTGCGGGCAGAATGCGCCACATGAGGTCTGCCTCTTCCAGGCAGGGAGAAAGGAAGTCATAACCACCGGGCTCCCACGCTACCGGACAGTTCTTGTCTGCTGCATAGAAGCGCATAGCCGCCTTGCGGATGGCGTGTTGCAAGGCTGTATCATTCGCGGTAGCGGCATAGTCCCATGCAAGGGACAACCCGAATGCCAGATTGGTATGCTCGCCCACACGGATCGGATATACGAGCCTCTCCAGGAAATCTATATAGGCTTTAGAGAACTGGGTAGCCAGCGGTTGTACATTGGCAGCCAGTTGTTTGCCCAGGGGATCATTCCAGGTGAGGAGTTCCCGTTGCAGTTGCAGCAGCCAGCTCCAACCGTAGATCCGTTCAAAGCCTTTGTTCTCTTTATTCTTAAAAAGCAGTTGCTCTTTAGTGATATTGTCTGCCGTTAAGTTCTGCGATAGTTTGGTAATTATTTCCTGTTGCCTGGGCATGCCAGGAAATGACTTCAGCAAACGGACCAGCATCCAGTGGCCATGTACACTGCTATGCCAGTCAAAGCAGCCATAAAATGCCGGATGATAGTTTTTCGGACTTGTAACAAGTGTGCTGTCTGAAAAGACAACGCCTGTCTTATAAGGAAATTCCTGCTGCATGCAACGCAAGGGCAGTTCTGCAAGATGGGCCGCGCCCTGGGGCGTAAGGTCCAGCAAACCATTGCTCTTGCGTGTATAAAAAGCCTGTTGTGCGGATGCAGATGACATCAGGAAACCAGTTATCAGGGATATTAGAATAAGTGTTTTCTTCACTATCGGTTTAATAACATTTTTACATAAAACGAAGGTTTAGCCAGCTTTTTGCGCAGGTCCACCTCATAGAACATGCAGGAAAGTAATTCCTGCAATTGTTTGTTACGGCTGCTCACTTTCATAAGGGTGTTGAACAACCACGGGTATTTGATCAGCTTCTGTAACCTGTGGCTCAGTTTCAGCTCTGGTCCCATAATGCGGTATACCTCTGCATCATAAGCCGCAAGCTGCGTAGCAGAACAGTTATTTGCCTTCAGCGCTTCTGCAGCCTGTAATGCAGCAATACGACCGGAATACAGACCATTGCCGATACCTTCGCCGGTAAAAGGATCAATGAGATAAGCAGCGTCTCCTACCAGCATATAACGCTCGCCGGAAATGACCCTTACCTTACTGCCCAACGGCAGGCCGTATCCCTCGATACTGCTTACCAGTTCGGCGTTCTTGAAACGCTCTTTGAATACAGGATCGTTGGCAATGATGTCCAGCATGGACTTCTTCAGGTTCATTTTCTTTTTGCGTACCGCTTCGCTGAGCACACCCACACCTACGTTCGCTTCACCGTTTGGCAGCGGGAAAACCCAGAAGTAACCTGGGAGGAGGTCTTTCAGGAAGTGCAGTTCAATAAAATTATCAGCGTTATTGCCGCTTACGTTCTTGTAATAAGCACGGATACCGGCGACATAGTGTTTGGGTTCCATCGTAATGTTAGCCACTTCCTTTGTAAAGGAGGAGTGCGCACCGTTCGCGATGATGAGCAGCTGCGCCTTTACCTGGAAACCATTACTGCCGGAAACGATGTACCCGTCTTCTTTCAGTTCGTACTTATCTATGGTCACACCTTCCAGTAACTTGATCTCTGGACGGCGTTTGATCTCATCTACCAGGAAATTGTCAAAGTCCATGCGCTTGCATACGTAACCAATAGGCGTTTCCTTATGGCCCGTGTTATTGCTGTTATAGTCAGGGCGGTAGCCAACATCCAGGCTGTGTCTGCCCGGAGACACAAACGTAACGCCCCAGCTGTTCACTTTGAAATTAGCTTCTTTCAGTCGGGTTGCAATGGCAGGATCGATCCGGTTCAGGGCTGTAATTACTTTTCCACTTAATCCATCGCCACAAACCTTATCCCGCGGGAATACGGCTTTGTCAACTACGATACATTCAATACCAAGTTGCGCCAGCTGGAGGGCTGCCGCAGCTCCGGCAGGGCCAGCGCCAACAATACATACTTTTGTTTCCAACATCCTGTACATTTAAGCTGTTAAGATAAAGAAAAGAGGAATATCTTCGCGGCCTAAATCAACTAACCATGTTCGGAGATCTATTTGGAAAACTGCAGGAAGCGCAGTCAAAAATGAAAGAAAGTAAAGAACGCCTGGCCCTGATCACCGTTGACGGCGAGTCTGGAGACGGTGCTGTTAAGGTAGTTGTGACCGGTAACCGTGAGGTGAAAAGTATTGACATAGCAGAACGTCTGCTGGAAAAAGATAACAAGGAAGAACTGGAAGATCTGATGATCACAGCATTGAACAGGGCCCTGAAAAATGCAGAAAACGCCTGGGAATCCGAAATGAAAGGGATTGCCGGTGGCATGCTGGGACCTTTAGGCGGACTGTTATAACAGTACCGCTGCTACCTTGCAGGTAAAAGGACTATTATTGCGTTAACTGTATGCCAATCTAGCTCAGCCGGTAGAGCAACAGTTTCGTAAATTGTAGGTCGTGGGTTCGAATCCCATGGTTGGCTCCATGTAAACGTAATTGAACCACTGGTAATAACATTGCCAGTGGTTTTCTGTTTGTCTGCCACCCTATTTAAATATTCAAGGGTACGGAGATAAAGCTCCCTGATCAGAAAGAAGCCATTCGCAAACAGTGAAAGGGGGGTTTATGTAAGCAGCAATTCCTTCACCGTTGGATTCCCCGGCAGATCTTTCACTGCCACAATGACCTTACCGCCTGCAGGTAGCGCAGTGGCTTTATAATACCAATCTACTCCATTCCGGCCTAAAACTGCCCGGCCACTCTCAGTAATAACACCGTCACCGTCTATTACCTTTACCTCCACTTCCGCTACCCGGAATTCATCTTTGGCAGTCACTATTACCTCCTCATCTTCTAACCTGATATTCTGGATCTCAGGACTGTGGTAAGCATCCTTGACCGCCATATTATAGGCATTTTGACCTGGCCCTGCCAGCGACTGGTAGTAAGCTTTTATCTGCGGATCTTCCAGCATTATGTGCGCACGCATCGAAGCGACGGTCATCTTATGCCTGGCTTCCAACTGCTTCTGCGTAGGCTTTTTCTTTGAAGGGCCGCGTTTCTTCGCCATAATGATCTGCCCATTCCGTTCGTAGATCGTGATTTGCTTGCCGAGGGTGCCCCGGACAAGTTGCATGAGGATATTGTCTTTAACAATGGCCATAAAAGGTTCTTTTTGAGGGTTATAGCAAGTCTATTGTCTTGTATCTCTAAGGTACGTATAAGCTTACTAAAATGGCACTAAAAGATCACTAAAAGGTCACTTCAATATCGATTTGATATATAAACGACCTTTTAATATCCTTTTGGTACCATTATAATAAGCTTATATTAAGCCGATACGGAGCTAATACAAATGCTATTGGGAACGATTAGCTATATACTTTCGTAGTCCCCGAATGAAGGTGCTGGACAGCTGATATATTATCTTTATCTTTATTTGATAAAGAATATTCCTATGCGATATGCAATACTGCTGGTGGCAGGAGTTACCTTGTTTGCCTGCAACGCCCCAACTAACTCTACTACGAAGACTGGACAAACAACTGCAGAAAAGGGACAACTTACTGCTGTGATCCTTGAGGATCAGATCTTTGATAAGGATGTTATCCTGAATGCCGGTTCGATAAAAGAGGGAAAAAACAAAGTATCCGATAAATATTTCCTGGATGGGGTAGACCTTTACCGGAATAAGAAAAAGCCGGAAGAGGCGATTAAATTGTTTAAGAAATCGATCCTCGAACAGCCCCAGGCAAGAGCTTATTTTGAGCTGGGAAATGCATTGGCCGACATTGATAGTCTGAAAAACGCGGCCTCTGCCTATGAGATTGCAGATGCGCTGGACTACAAACCAACTTCGAAAGTGCTGTATAACCTGGCTTGTGTATATTCCAGGGCTGCAGATGAGACGTTGGCACGGTACTACCTTATATCGGCAATTGAATTCGGGTACAGCAACGTTAAGAACATCTATGAGGATAAAGATCTATCCTACGTGAGAAATAACATGTATGATTTTAAGCGTACTGTTGCTGCCGCAATGAGCGGCGCGACTGATCCGGATAAACTGCAGTGGAACCTGTTCTGGCATGAATTCGAACCGGTATCTTATCCATTGGTACTGGATGAGAAGTATGGAGAAAAGTTAGGGGAAGACTACATTTCATACGAGTACGAACGTTTCGTGGCAGAAATGCGGCAAACGGAACAATTCTCCCGTGATGTGGGATCTGAATTTTATCATGTAGGCCTGGCAAAAGCGAACGACAGTGTGAAAACACTCATATATGCTGTGAAGAACGTTATAATAGACGATCGAATTTCACCGGAATATTATATCGTCAGCTTTGACCATGTTGGTAAGCTAATCGATAAGTTACTCATAGGAGGGCATGAAAAAATAGCAGATCCCGTGCGTGTAGCCACGCTAACACAGAACGGCAATATCGAAATAGGATTTTTTAAGCACATATTTAAAAAGAATCCGGAAGATTTTGGTTATTCAGGCAATGAACTGCTGGATGTGCAATTCCTGGAG
Organism: Chitinophaga sp. S165; assembly: GCF_003182155.1. Classification (GTDB taxonomy): domain Bacteria; phylum Bacteroidota; class Bacteroidia; order Chitinophagales; family Chitinophagaceae; genus Chitinophaga. The sequence continues at coordinate 612,011 of NZ_QGTG01000002.1, read as the reverse complement.
AAGCAATTGTACAGTATTACAGACGATGGTCATTTTGTGAGGAAGGATGATCTGCTGGGAATGCGCCTTTAAGATATCCCAGTCCCCATCGGATAATAGCTTCTGCTATCAGCAGGTTCAATGTCCAGCTAAGCCAGGAGATCAGGATGTAAGCAGGAACGGGACGGATAGGAATATTAAACGTACCGATAAGAAGGGCATAAAACCGCAGGGAAATGGCGGATAAGGTAAGCGCATAACTACGGACCATCATGCCGGTATGCAAACGCCATTTGCGTTGAATAGCGTAACGCCAGCCCAGGAACGTCGTGAGCAACCATAAAGAAGCCAGCAGCACAAAACTGACACGCGCCGGAAGGCCGCCATTAGCATAAAAACCGAGGATCAGTCCTGACGGGCCACTGAAAGCCAGGACAACTAAAACATATATTTTCCCGGACCTGCGATGCAGGCCGGGAAATTTTTTTAAAAGATAATTGCTGAATTGCAGTAGCCCCGTTATGAGTACGGTAATGCTGGTAAAAACATGCACATAGAAACTGAGCCGCCAATGCCGGATGTGATAAACCAGCTGTTTGGTTATCAGGAAGTCTACATACCGTCCGAGGGACGTGTATGGCAAACTTAATAACAGCATCAGCCAGGAAGTATACAGGATGATGGCTGCAAACAGGTAGAAGACAATACGTTTGGTCAGGGAGGGCATGGATTAGTATTCACTTGCATCAAAGCTGAAAATATCTCCCTTGAGTGCAAAAATGACAGAGTCCTCTCTTTCACCGCCTGCCGGTACATATTCGAGGGCAAATGTGGTAGTCCGTGATTCGTAAGCAGGGTTAGGTTGCCAGTTCACCAACAATTCGTTAGTGGATCTCTTTTCCCAGGTACCTCTTAGTGTGATCATTTGAGGGGAGAAGGTGGAATCATTTATTTTCTCGTAATAGTTCAGGATACAGGACCCGTCGCCGCCGAGGTAAAAATCACTGTGATCGCCGTTATAAAAGCCAGCGCCGCGCTCTCCGAAATCCAGTTCAGTAAGATGTAACTGTTTTTCAGTCAACGATTTACTGTTTACAGGCTTCCAGACTCCTTTGAGCTCATTGATGTTGACGTCCCTTACCAAAGAAAACACACCGTCAAATTCATGGTCGCCGGGCTCTGAAAGTTGAATAACATATTTAAGCCCCTTGTCGGTGATCGTACCACTTAAATTCCTTCTCAATCCCTTATGGGTATCGTAACCGGCCAGTTTGTTATTGCTGCAGTAGTTGATCGTGATGTAAATGGGGCTGCCACCGAAATCTCCTTTATAAGTACCAAGGATCCTTGCTTTCATCCGTTCCTGCTTTTGGGTTTCGGTTAGTGCAGAGTTCACCGTAGCGTCAGGGGGCGGGGTATATGACTGGCATGCGCTGATACCACATGCGGCAATGAATGCAGTAATAAAATATTTCACAGGGTATTTTTTTGTAAAGTAACTAATAAATGCAGATTTATGCCCCACCGAAAGTGAGAAATTGTTGAAGCCTGTCACGGGTGATAACCTGGTTGCCCCAGTAGATGGACCGGTCTGCATCAAGGTTGGCAAGGGAGGCATTGGACTGTTTGCTTAACCAGTTGATAAAAGCCTGTTTGTCGGCAAAGGACCGTGTTGGTTTATCCATGCTGCCATCCCATAAGGAGCCATAACAGTATAGCCCATCCCGGTACTCAAGGCCCATGCCGCAGTAATCCCGGTGGCTGTGCCCGATGCTGCCATGATGAAGGGCGGCTGCTACTTTGGTGGCCAGTTCAGGGCCAATAGGGGTGGTATCAGCAGCCAGCTGTGCTCTCCGGTCCAGTTCCCGCTGGTGTTCTTCCTTTTCGGCCTGTTTGGCGGCGATTTGTTTAAGTTGCTGTTGCTGCGCCTTGTTCAGATATGAATATTGAAAAGTATCGGTGGTGAGGTCTATATCCACTTCCAGAACGGTTGTATCGGGAGCGCATACTTCCATGTAGTCTCTGATGGCTTTCAGTAACGGATAATCGAAGTCCCACAATAACATGGATTTATTATCCCGTGTTCTGATGCAACTTAAAGAAAGCAGCAGGGTAGAAGTGAATTCGGCTTTCAACCGGCCTTTCAGGCTACCGGTCTTCTCCAGTTTTTCCCGCAGGCGGGCATTTAACAGGTTGGTTTCCTGCAGGGCGTTTTCCATAGAACGTTCATTCATGACATGAATAATTTCTATTCCCTAAGATATTTAAAACCACCGTTTCTTTTGTATATTTAGTGTAACGTAATAATTCTGTAAAGTGTAGCAACATAAGTTGTTAGTTCTGCGGCCCCTGAATCGCTTACACTGTCTATTCTTTTTTGAGCACTAGTCGTACATCTGGTAAACAGTACCCAATTCATAAAACGAAAAATTAACGCTATGAAACGAATGTCCTTAAACATTATTTCCTGCCTTCTATTGGCTTTTACACTATTAGCCGTGTCATGTGGTAAAGATGGAGATGCTGGTCCTGCCGGTCCCGCCGGCCCTGCTGGTCCCGCTGGTCCAGGTGGCCCCGCCGGTCCCGCTGGTCCTGAGGGAACCGCTAACGTGATCTATTCCGACTGGATAGACGTCGAAGTTGATTGGGACACTGTCCATAATGGCGATGGCACTATCGATACCTTTGGTATTTCAGGAATAATAGACGTGCCCAGACTTGATCAGGATATGCTGACCAATGGTGAGATCAAGGTTTACTTCAACGTTAACTCTGCTGCAGACCCGGTTATTTTCCCATTACCGTATTTTGACGTTAACAGTCTTGTCAGCATTAATCCGATCTTCTATCTGAATACCATTCAGCTGAATACCAATACGCTTGACGCCAGTACATATACGGAAGGCGGCGTAAAATACCAGCAATACCGGTATATACTGATACCAGGAGGTACAGAAGCACGTAAAGCGAAGATTGATTGGAACAATTATAAGGAAGTGCAGAAATATCTGGGGCTTAAGAACTAATCAGGGTCCTAACGGAACTTGCTAAACGATATAATAAAGGAACCCGGAGTTGAATGTGACAATTGTCCGTTCTACTCCGGGTTCCTTTTTTTAATTTTTACCTTCTGTATTACTGTTCAGTGCATGCCACAGCATGTCTTTCAGCTCGGACAGCCCCTGTTGGGTCACTGAAGAGATGAACACATGCGGTACATTAGGAGGCAGTTCTGCAGCGATCGCTTCTTTCAGCTCATCGTCCAGCATGTCGCTTTTACTAATGGCCAGCAGGAATTGTTTATCCAGCAGTTCAGGGTTGTATTGCTCCAGTTCGTTCAGAAGGATGTCAAAATCTTTCCGATGGTCCTGGCTGTCTGCCGGGATCAGGAACAGGAGAACGGAGTTCCTTTCAATGTGACGCAAGAAACGGTGTCCCAGTCCTTTCCCTTCGTGGGCTCCTTCAATGATACCTGGAAGGTCGGCAATAGCGAATGAGCGGTCATTACGGTAAGGAACCATACCCAGGTTAGGGGTTAGGGTGGTAAACGCGTAGTCGGCTATTTTAGGCCTTGCAGCAGTAATTGTTGACAGCAGGGTGGATTTACCTGCATTCGGGAAGCCTACCAGCCCTACATCCGCTAATATTTTCAGCTCCAGCACTTTCCAGCCTTCAATACTAGGCATACCCGGCTGGGCATAATCAGGGGCCTGGTTGGTGGCAGACTTGAAAAAGCTGTTTCCACGGCCACCTTGTCCACCTGGTATCCAGATCACTTCTTCCCCGTGATGCAGGATCTCAGCTTCCATTTCACCTGTTTCCTCGTCAAATGCCTGCGTTCCCAGGGGTACTTCAATGAAAATATCCTCACCATTACGGCCGGTACTATTGTTGTCCCGGCCATTACCGCCGTCTTCCGCCACTACGTTCTTATACCAGCGTAAATGCAGCAGGGTCCATAACTGGGAGTTCCCTTTCAGGATGATATGTCCGCCACGTCCGCCGTCACCACCGTCAGGACCTGCTTCCGGGTTATATTTGGTACGCATGAAGTGTGCACTACCTGCGCCTCCTTTACCGGATTTAGCGAAGATCCTTATGAAATCAACAAAGTTGCCTCTTTCCAAAGTATTTGATTTATGCTTAATGTAACACCTCCGTAGGGGGAGATGTTAAATATAAAAACGCAAAGATCGTTAAGTTCAGCCACTTTAACTACGCATAACGCGCTAAAATGCTTACTTACAATCTTTGCGTTTGAAATATATGGGAGTGTGTGATTACACTTTTTCCTCTACCAGCAGGCTCTCGATCTCTTTGCTCAGTCGTTCAAAAATTTCTTCAACAGAACCTTCGCCCTTGATCTTTTTGAACTTACCATATTTGGCATAGTGGTCGGCAACAGGAGCGGTCTTATTGTGATATTCCACAATACGGGCACGGATAACATCTTCGTTGGCATCATCTGTACGGCCGGAGGTAGTTCCTCTGTGCAGCAGGCGGGTGATCAGTTCATCCTCAGGCACTTCCAGCGCCAGTACGTTAGAAATGGCTGTTTTCTTCAGGGCCAGTAATTTATCCAGTGCTTCCGCCTGTGCAGTAGTACGTGGGAACCCATCGAAAATAAAACCTCTTGCGTCCGGGTTGGCATCCAGTTTGGAGCTGATCATGCCGATCACCACCTCATCCGGCACCAGTATACCCTGGTCCATCACCTTTTTGGCTTCGAGGCCGAGTGGTGTTTTGGCTTCAATCTCACTGCGCAATAAATCGCCGGTGGACAGGTGGATGAGTCCAAATTTATTAATCAGGTTAGCACTCTGAGTGCCCTTTCCGCTACCGGGAGGGCCAAATAAAATGATATTGACCATGTGTTTAAAAAGACTTTAGCAAGATTGCAAATATAGCAAACAATTGAATGTATTGGTAACTAAAATTGCAATTGCTTGAATAACGTAAAATATTTAAGAAATATCCTAGATATGTTTCAATGATTTGCTGTAAATAATGGATTATTTTTAAGAAGTTCACTGCTGATGTAAGGTGGTCAACGCGGCGACTTTACAGGCATTATTTTAATAAATCATATCACAGGTTAACGTAAATATAAACATTTCTACTGCCGTAACGTATCCGTAGTTGAAATTGTCATGTAAAAAAATTTAGCTGTTTAAACATAAAAAATTCCACATCTGTAGTCCGAAGCTATGTACTATGGAGTAATAATTTGTAAGTTTAGTCGATGATGATGAAGCAATTAATGATTTTAGGTCTCTCCTGTTTATGCTTAGGGGGCAGTGTGCCCAGGGGATCCGCCGCGGGCGGAAAAAGACCCGGATCAGGACCCGGGCAGCCAAAGCAACATGTGCAAAAGGAAGTGAAAAGCGGAAAACCTCGGAAAACGATGCAGGATGATGGGGCTGCTGCCCGTTGGGTAGACAGTGTCTTCGAATCCCTTAATGACGAGGAGCGCATTGCCCAGCTGATCATGATCAGGGCGCATTCTAACCTCGGGGAAGATCATATCAGAAAAGTCACAAAAGATATCCGGGATAATAAGGTCGGTGGTCTCATCTTCTTCCAGGGAGGACCGGTACGGCAGGCTAATCTCACTAACTATTACCAATCCATCTCCAAAACCCCTCTGATGATCGCCATTGACGGCGAATGGGGGCTGGGTATGCGCCTGGACAGTGTAACGCCCCTGCCACGTCAGCTGATGCTGGGCGCTATGCAGGACAGTACGCTGGCCTACAGGTATGGACAGGTGCTGGCAATGCAATGCCGCCGCCTGGGCATTCATGTGGATTATGCGCCCGATATGGATGTGAATAACAATCCGAACAATCCGGTGATCAATGACCGCTCTCTTGGTCAGGATAAATTCCAGGTCGCCCGTCTGGGTGTGCAGATCATCAAAGGAATGCAGGACCAGAACATAATGGCGGTCGCCAAACACTTCCCGGGTCATGGAGACACGGATGTGGACTCTCACCTGGATATGCCGGTGATCCGCAAAAGCAGGGCGGAGCTTGACTCGCTGGAGTTGTACCCCTTCCGCCGTGCCATAGAAGCTGGTGTGCAGAGTATCATGATGGCGCATCTCTATATCCCGGCCCTTGATAGTACGCCCAATACCCCCACATCCATTTCAAGGAAAGCCATTACAGACTTCCTGAAAGGGGAACTCGGTTATAAAGGTATCGTCATCACGGATGCGTTGGAAATGAAGGGAATAGCCAAGTTCTACACCGGTGGTGAAGAAGCAGCCCAGTCGCTATTGGCTGGAAATGACATGATGATGCTGCCATCTACCGCGTCCGGCAGTGTAGATGCTATTAAACGTGCTATCAGAAGGGGACAGATCTCCTGGGATGAAGTGAACCAGCGTGTGAAGAAAGTACTGCTGGCTAAATATAAACTGGGGCTGAACAAACCGCAGTTCATAGATGTGAATAACCTGACCAGTGATCTGAACGCGGCTACAGATTCCCTGACCAAAAGCATTGGTCAGCATGCTATTACGCTTCTGAAGAATGATAACAACCTTATTCCGTTCTCTCAACATACACCTGGTAAGGTGGCAGTTATTGCCGTGGGAGCGGATGTAAATAACGCGTTCCTGCAAACTATCAAAGCTATCCGCCCGGATGTGAATTCGTACATTTTCACCGCCCGCCAGTCTGAAGCACAGGTGGGACAGGTGGTTGAACGTCTGAAGCGTGATTATCAGGCAGTCATCATCAGCCTGCATAATTACTCCCGTCGTCCGGCTAATAAATTCGGCATCAGTGCTTCCGAGCGATTGCTTATTCAGCAACTGCAACAGGAAATGCCATCAGCTACGGTAGTGTTTGGAAATCCTTATGCCATCCAGTATTTCTGTGATGCCCCGACAATTATTGCAGCTTACGAAGACGATGAGATTACACAACGTACTGCGGCGGCAATTTTATTCGGCCAGCAGGCGGCAAAAGGCAAACTGCCCGTAACAGTATGTGCAAACTTCCCATACGGTACCGGTATTGTACAGGCGCCGCCTCCGCCTGTGGTGAAAACGGAACTGCAGCACGTGAAACCGGAGACAGTGGGTATGAGCAGCCAGGTATTGCAGAAGATAGATGTATTGGCTAAAGAAATGATCGCCAAAGGCGCAGCTCCGGGTTGTGAAATAGTGGCGATGAAAGACGGGAAGATAGTATACGATAAAACCTTTGGTCACTTCGATTACAGCACACGGGAACCAGTTACCACCAACGCCGTATACGATCTTGCATCTGTAACCAAGATCTGTGCTACCACAATATCCGTGATGCGTTTGTACGATGAGGGAAAACTCAGTCTGGACGCTACAGTGGGCGATTATCTGCCCTGGGTGAGAGGTACTGACAAGGCGGGACTGCGCATTCGTGACGTGCTGCTGCACCAGGCAGGATTAGTGGCTTTTATCCCATTCTATAAAGAAGTAGTAGATGCAAAAGGCCTTCCGGACACTGCATTGTTCCATGCCTATCCGGATTCTATGTTTTCTGTCAGGGTGGCGGAACGTATGTATATGAGACGTGATTATGTGGATACAATGCATCGCCGTATCCTGGAAAGCAACCTGAAACCACAACAAGGTTATGTGTATAGTGACAATGACTATATCTTCCTGGGAGAAATAGTAGAACAGCTTACAGGAAAGAAACTGAACCGTTATGTACGGGAAACATTTTATGAGCCGCTGGGCATGGCCAATACAGGGTTCCGCCCAAGAGAGCGTTTCCAGTTATCGCAGCTTGCGCCAACGGAAAGTGAACCCATCTTCCGCCGTCAATGGATCCGCGGGGATGTTCATGATCCGGGTGCTGCAATGTTTGGCGGGGTAGCAGGACATGCTGGTCTGTTCTCCAATGCGGAAGACCTGGCTATTCTCCTGCAGATGCTACTGAACGGAGGTAAATACGATGGGAAGGAATATATCAAAGCAGAGACGCTGGAATTGTTCACCGGCTATAATAGCTCATTAAGCCGCCGCGGACTTGGGTTCGATAAGCCGGAAAAAGATAATGGCAAACGTGGAGAAGCGTACCCGGCTAAGAGCGCATCGCCACGAACATATGGTCATACCGGTTTTACCGGCACTTGCATTTGGGTAGATCCACAGTCACAGCTGGTGTACATTTTCCTTAGTAATCGTGTATGCCCGGCCGGTGGAAATAACAAAAAGCTCATGACAATGCATGTGAGGGAGAATATCATGGAAGTGCTGTACGAAGCGATGGGCAGGAAATAGGTATGATCAGGGATAAATAGGCAATAGTGCCAGGTGAAGTATGCCATTGCGGCCATTCATCTGGCACTATCTTTTTTTATGGTAGCAATATCTTTTTGTACGGATGTTATTGTACTGATACTGTTCTGTTGATGCTTGTTTCCGTTCTGATGTTTACGATCTTTTCTGCTAATCTGTTCCTGCCTCTTCTGATCTCGAAGGTATAGGCGCCATCCTGTAATTCCTGCATGTTGAATTTGGCCACATACAACATGGTAACAGGCAATGATTCCTGGTGCAGGGTGTAGTTGTTCGCATCCTTGATACTCAGGGTTACTCTTTCGATGCCGGGATTTTCAACAGTGATCTTAAACACAAGTGCTTCAGGATCAAGCTGGGCTACTTTGAGTTTAAATGCTGTTACCGGAGAAGGGGTTTCGTCATTGTCCGCTACCGTGCTTACTTTGGTGTTATTGTATGCATAGGTAGGTTCCTGGGCGCTCGCAAAAGATATGTTAATGAGTATAGCGGCTAATAAAAACGCTGTACGTTTCATACAAAAGTGATTTTTTTTGTTAGATGATGTTCTCTGTTTGTATTAGCTAATACATGGTTCCTTAAATCGCCGCAAAGATCGATGGGATACATTAACGGAAAGTTACGGGTAGGTTAAGATAGGATTATGAAAATGGAAAGGGGAGATGACGAATGTCATTCTTAATTGTCAATTGATACCTAACTTTGCTGGCGTTTATGGAAAAATCGAGATTACAACAGCAGCGGCCGGTGGCCATCTGGCTTTATATAGGTGTGGGAATGCTTATTGTCCAGGTTTTACTGGGGGGAATTACCAGGCTGACAGGCTCCGGGCTGTCTATTACTGAGTGGAAACCGATCTTAGGTGCACTGCCTCCGATGACGGAAGCAGCCTGGCAGGCAGCGTTTGACAAATACAAGGAGATCGCTCAGTATCAGTATGTGAACCGTCACTTCACGCTCGCTGATTTCAAATCCATTTATTTCTGGGAATGGCTGCACCGTAACTGGGCCCGGTTTATCGGGATCGTATTTGCCATACCATTCATTTACTTTCTGATTAAGAAGAAGATTGACCGCTCTATGGTCCAGCCAATGATCATCCTGTTCCTTCTGGGGGCTTTGCAGGGCGCTATCGGTTGGCTTATGGTTCAGAGCGGCCTGAATATGGAAGATCTCTATGTAAGCCATATACGGCTTGCTGTTCACTTCATTGCCGCGTTGATACTGTTGTGCTATACCTACTGGTTTGCGCTGAAGTTAAGCACCGATAAGCGGGAGATCGTCAAGGTACCGGGCATGCGTAAGCTTAATCTCTGGCTGCTGGGCATACTGACGCTGCAATTGATATTCGGCGCGTTCATGGCTGGTTTACATGCTGCGCTGGTGGCTAATACCTGGCCGGACATCAATGGCATGTGGTGGCCGTCAACCATGTTCACCCAGGGAAGTCTGCTAACCGATATAACACATAATGCTATTACCATACAGTTCATTCACCGTGGACTGGCCTATCTGATCACCATTCTGATCGTTATCTGGTGGTGGAAAGCTTCTGAAGCGCCCGGGCACAGTTTGCTGCACCGTATCCGCTATCTGCCTTTGCTGCTGGTATTGCTACAGGTAATGCTGGGTGTGCTGACCCTGTTGGGTAGCCAGGTACGAATTCCGCTCCTACAGGGAATATTACACCAGGGCGTAGGGATGTTGCTCTTGCTCTCTCTGGTATGGACCCTCTATCTCAGCAGAAATAAAGCAGTTTAGGATAGGAGATCGAAGATCCGGCTAAGAACATGTTAAACTTTTTCGTAAGTTTAGAGTAATTAGCGTAACGGATGAAAGTGAAATCATTGTTGGTCAGGCTCTTCTACTCTTTTCCTATACAACTGTTCTTGCTGCATTTCCGCAAGTACCAGGTGTTGCTGGTGTTCTGGGCTATACTTTTCAGCACTATCAATGGGGAATTCGCCAAAGTATTTGGGGGAGACGCTTTGTATCTCGCACCTGAGTACCTCGGCGATGTGAACTTCTATAGCACATCCATACTAGGATTAGCAACAGGCCTGTTCGTGATGAGCTGGAATATCACTACTTTCATTCTTCACACTGGCCGGTTCAAATTCCTTGCGACCACTGCACAACCTTTTTTTAAATACTGTCTGAACAATTCGATCTTTCCTATAGCCTTCATGGTGAACCTGCTTTTCCGTGGCTGGGAATATCAGCGTTATCAGCAGTTAAGCTCTGTACCTGAAATACTACTGCTTACAGAAGGATTTATCTGCGGATATCTTTTCATCGTCTTCTTCAGTTTTTTCTATTTTTTCAATGCGGACAGGAACATTGGCCGCAGGCTGGAAAAGAAGTTCGGCAATCCGCGCAATTTCCTGCGACTGGTGCTGAAGCCTACGCAGGAGAAGGATGAGAACGCGTTACCTGTGCATAACTATTTTAACTCACCCTGGAAGATCCGCCGGGCCAGGAATGTAGATCACTATAACAAACATTACCTCGACAGTATACTGAAGCAACATCATTTTGCGGCTATGATCACCGTGGGCTGTGCACTTATCTTTCTGGTCATCCTGGCGTTCCTGATGGATTATCCTGTATTCAGGATCCCGGCAGGTGCAAGTGTGATGATCTTTTTTGCGTTCCTGATCGGAGTGGCCGGCGCATATGCGTACCTGTTACAAAGCTGGGCGATACCGATGGTGCTGGTAATGTTGTTCGCGCTGAACTGGATGGTGGAAAACGATTTGCTGGATAATCGCAACAAGGCATATGGGCTGGACTATAAGGCGCGGAAGGAACGGCCGGAATACAGTGTAACGGCACTACAGCAATTCTTTACCTGGGAACGCGCAGAACGGGATAAGCAACAAACGATCAAGATCCTGGAAAACTGGAAGGCTAAACACAAAGGTCCGGGCAAACCGAAAATGATCGTCATTAATTTCAGTGGAGGAGGTTTGCGGTCTGCTACCTGGAGTATGAACGTATTACAGCGGCTGGATAAACTGATGAAGGGCGAGTTGATGAACAATACCTTCCTGATGACGGGCGCCTCGGGCGGTATGATGGGGGCATCTTATTTCCGGGCGTTGTATATGGAAAAGCAGCATGGGAAGGCAATCAATATGCAGGACAGTTCGTATACGGAGCGTATTTCCCGCGACCTGCTGAACTGTGTGTTCACATCTATGGCAGTGAATGATTTTATTACACCATTCCGCTCGTTCAAGATCGGCAATAACCGGTATGCAAAAGACAGGGGATTTGCTTTTGAAATGCAACTGAACAGCAATACAGGAAATGTGCTTGACGGCACGATTAACGACTATAGAGAGCCGGAACAGCAGGCGCAGATCCCGATGCTGATCTGGAATGCAACCATCAATGCTGATGGCCGCCGTCTGATCATTTCGCCTCAACCAGTCAGTTATTTGTGTGCACCGGAATATTCACCTAAAGTGAGGAATGTACGTGATGTGGATGGTGTTGATTTCTCCCAGTATTTTGCCAATCAGGACGCGGGCAACCTGCGTATAACTAGCGCTATCAGGATGTGCGCCACCTTCCCTTATGTGCTGCCAAATGTGTTCCTGCCCAGCACACCGATCGTGGATGTGATGGATGCAGGCATCAGGGATAATTTCGGCCAGGAGGCATCTATGCGTTTCCTGCACACCTTCCGCAATTGGATCAATGAGAATACCGACGGCATTGTTTTTATACAGGTGAGAGATACCCGCAAGAACGATATTAAGTCTATCAAACAGTCGATGAAGCTGAATGACATGATGTTTGACCCATTGTTCACTATGCAGCAGCACTGGAGCGCCATGCAGGATTTTGTGCAGGATAATGAGCTGACTTTCCTCGAAGGATATTTTCCGGGTAAATTCCATCGTGTCATTTTCCAGTATGTTCCTCAGAAGGAAGACAAGGCGGCAGCACTAAGCTGGCACCTGACTTCCCGTGAAAAGATCGACATTGCCGGAGCATTGGATAATCCTACTAATCAGGCTTCTTTCGACAGCGTGATGAATAATGTTGGCCGTCCGTTGCTAACGGAAGAAACACACTAGAAATATTCCTTAGATCAGCAGCCGGAGTAACTACTTCAGGAACTCCAGCAGCGGTTGAATAAATTGCGGATAAGCTTCGATATGTGGCGAGTGGCCTATACCAGGTATCGGTACCAGTTTAGCGTTTGGAATACGTTTGCTGACATTCAGTCCCAGTTCGGGATAATTCCCCATTGTTTTCTTCACTTCTTCCGGCACGCTGGCTTTGCCAAGCGCAGTGCGGTCACGTTGGCCGATGATCAGCAGGGTAGGGGCTTTGATATTTTCAAATTCATAGAAGACAGGTTGTGTAAAGATCATGTCGTAAGTGAGCGCAGCGTTCCATGCTACACGAGGATAATCAGCACCTGCCGTCCAACCTGCCTGCAGAACGGCCCATTTTTCGAAAGCAGGTTTCCATTGTCCGGCGTAGTAGTTGTCCAGCTGGTATTGCTTGATCTTTTCGAAGTTCTGCTTTAATTCTCCTTCGTACCATTTGTCTATGGATTGATAGGGGACTTTTACTTTCCAGTCTTCCAGTCCGATAGGATTTTCCAGGATGAGTTTTTCCACTACCTGTGGGTACATCAGCGTGAAACGTGTGGCCAGCATACCGCCCATTGAATGGCCTAAAACGGCAGTATTAGGAATTTTCAGACTGTCCAGCAGGGCTTTCGTATTCTGTGCCAGCAACTGGAAACTGTATTGCAGATGTGCGGGTTTAGCAGATTTACCAAAACCTATCTGATCGGGAATGATCACACGGTAACCGTTCTTACTCAGATCAGCAGCGGTGCTGTCCCAATAGGCGCCACAGAAGTTTTTGCCATGCAATAGCATGACCACTTTTCCATTGGGCTTTACGGGTTGTACATCCATATAGGCCATCTGGAGGGATTGCCCCTGTATGTTCAGCGTGATATGGCTAACGGGATAAGGGTACTGATATCCTGCCAGTTCGGCGTCGTAAGGAGTAATGGTTTGTGCGTTAGCGTTGTTGAAAAGAAATGTGAAAGCCAGGAAACAGGTAACAAAAATTAGTCTTCGTGTCATTATTCACAAATTGATGAGTAAATATGGGTTCCTGAACAAAAGTAGTGCCTGTAACAAGGGTAAGTGAAAAGAATGTGATGTATGGAAAGCGGGCTGGGCATGAGTGTTAAAAGTGAGATCTATGGATCTTAAGTGGTATTTTTGTACCAGGAACAGGTGAACAGGAATCCGGGATGTTTGGGCGTAACATGTTGTTATTTAGAGTATTACCAACCAGGAGCTTAAATTTTCGGTGAATCATTTGGATAAATGATCACAATTATTTAAAAGCGTATCCCCACTTTTTCCACATTTTATTGTAACTTTGCGCCTTCTTTGGCAGACCTGTGTCGACCAACCGGAACAAATTGAACAAGATTTATGAATATCCGTAACATAGCAATCATTGCGCACGTAGACCACGGTAAAACTACCCTGGTTGATAAAATCCTGCATCACACCAATGTTTTCAGGGCAAACCAGGAAACAGGTGAGTTGATCATGGACAACAACGACCTGGAAAAGGAACGTGGTATCACCATCCTGAGTAAGAACGTATCCGTTGAATACGGGGGGGTGAAAATTAACGTGATCGATACCCCAGGCCACGCCGACTTCGGTGGTGAAGTAGAAAGGGTGTTGAAAATGGCAGACGGTGTGATCCTGCTGGTAGACGCCTTTGAAGGTCCGATGCCTCAGACACGTTTCGTACTCCAGAAAGCACTGCAGCTGAATCTGAAACCTATTGTTGTTATCAACAAGGTTGACAAAGCGAACTGCCGTCCTGATGAGGTGCATGACGCGGTATTCGAACTGTTCTTTAACCTGGACGCCAGCGAAGAGCAGCTGAACTTCCCGACCTATTATGGTTCTGGTAAGAACGGTTGGTTCAACGATTCGCTGGAACAGTGTGAAGATATCACTCCACTGCTGGAAGGTATCCTGAAACACGTACCAGAACCAAAAATCCCGGAAGGTAACCTGCAGCTGCAGATCACTTCCCTGGATTACTCTACCTTCCTGGGCCGTATCGCCGTAGGACGTGTAGCACGTGGTACCATCAAAGAAGGCCAGCCGATCTCTCTGGTACAGACAGATGGCAGCATCAAGAAATCCCGTGTACGTGAACTTTACGTATTCGAAGCATTAGGTAAAAAGAAAGTGACTGAAGTACAGCCAGGCGATATCTGTGCAGTAGTTGGTCTCGAAGACTTTAATATCGGTGACACCATCGCTGACTTCGATGCTCCTGAAGCATTGCCTGTTATCAGCGTGGATGAACCGACCATGAACATGCTGTTCAGTATCAACAACTCTCCGTTCTTTGGTAAAGACGGTAAGTTCGTTACCTCACGTCACCTGCGTGACCGTCTGGTAAAAGAAACTGAAAAGAACCTGGCATTGCGTGTAGTTGATACAGACAGTGCTGATAGTTTCCTGGTATATGGCCGTGGTATCCTGCACTTAGGTGTATTGATCGAAACAATGCGTCGTGAAGGATTTGAGTTGACTGTAGGTCAGCCTCAGGTAATCCTGAAAACGATAGATGGCAAAAAATGTGAGCCGTATGAAACCCTGGTGGTTGACGTTCCGCAGGAGTTTGCGAGTAAAGTGATCGATCTGGTAACCCGTCGTAAAGGTGAAATGATGATCATGGAAACCAAAGGCGAAATGCAGCACCTGGAATTTGAAATTCCTTCCCGCGGTTTGATCGGTCTGCGTACGCAGATGCTGACCAACACTGCTGGTGAAGCTGTAATGGCGCACCGTTTCAACGATTACAAACCATGGAAAGGACCAATCCCAGGTCGTAACAATGGTGTGTTGATCGCGAAAGAAGCAGGTACCACTACAGGTTATTCCCTGGATAAACTGCAGGACAGAGGTTTCTTCTTTGTTGATCCGGGAGAAGAAGTGTACAAAGGCATGATCATCGGTGAGAACAACAAACCTGGTGACCTGGTAGTAAACCCGAATGAAGGTAAGAAGCTGACCAACATGCGTGCGAGTGGTAGTGATGCTGCAACCAGCATTGCACCTAAAACTCTGATGACACTGGAAGAATGTATGGAGTACATCCAGCATGATGAGTGTATCGAGGTTACGCCAAACCACATCCGTATGCGTAAAGTTTACCTGGATGAGGAAGACAGAAAGAGAAATTCTAAAGTAATGAAAGCAGACGGAGTTGCGTAAGCAGAAACGTCCTGAAGATATAAGCCGCCTCGTGAATAACGGGGCGGCTTTTTTGTTGACCCGGCACGCATATCAGATGCGCAGCCTCTTTGTATCTTTGTATTGATGGAGCCGCAAATACCATTATTCAGCGATCCCGCCAGTCAGCATATTACCCTGAAAGATGGTGAGCTGGTGTACTATCCGCAGTTCTTCTCCCTGCAGGATGCAACTTCACACCTGCATATGTTAATGGAAAAGATCCAATGGCAGCAGGAAAGCATGATGATGTACGGAAAGCCTGTCCTGTTTCCCCGTTTGATGGCATGGTATGGAGATACCGGCAGCACCTATGCTTTTTCCGGAAAAACTTATACGCCCGAAGGCTGGACAGATGAACTATTGAAGATAAAAGAACAAATAGAACCCGCAGCAGGCGTACGGTTTAACAGCGTTTTACTGAACCGCTACCGTGATGGAAAAGATTCTATGGGATGGCATGCAGACGATGAACCGGAATTGGGAAAGAATCCGGTCATTGCCTCCGTTAACCTGGGAGCAGTCCGGCGTTTTATGTTACGTCACCCGGAGGCCGGATTGAAATATGAACTGGAATTGCAGCATGGATCGCTGTTGATCATGAAAGGCGCCCTGCAACATCACTGGCAACATCAGGTACCCAAAACAACTAAAGTATCAGGAGAAAGAATAAATCTCACGTTCAGGGTGATACAGAGAGTGCGATAGAATAACCTAAAAGACGACGTCATGAAAAACCCCATCTTACTCATTGGCAATGACATCAATAACATGTCGAAAGGTCAAAGCTGGAAAGATCTTCTCAATGACATTGTTACATTCTGCCTGCCAGACGGTTGCATACAACTGGACGACAGAAAGCCATTCCCGTTATTGTACGAAGAGATCTTCCTGACGGCTATCCGCCGGCAACACATCAGGGAAGCAGAACTGAAGTCCTTTATTGCCAAGAAAACATTAAAAATTGAGCAGAATGATATACACGCGGCCATCCGGAACCTGGCGCCAGCGCATATTCTGACCACCAATTATGAATTTACACTGGAAGGTGAACTGCCATCGCAGAATGATGGCCTGATACTGGAGAGGATCTTCAGCATTTTCCGGAAATATAAAATAGGGAAAACGGATTACTGGCATATACATGGCGATTGCCTGAATCCGTTGAGCATCAACCTCGGTTTTGAACATTATGGCGGACAGCTGCAGCAGATGCGGAACTATGTCGTGTCCGGCACGACATATACGAGTCCGCAGGCGCCACGTCAGTCGCTGGTACAGCGTATAAGTCAGCATTTGCCGGTAAACGAGGATTCCTGGCTGGACTTTTTCTTTATGCAGGATATTCACATATTTGGCCTTTCGCTCGATTTTGTGGAGACAGACCTCTGGTGGCTGCTGACGTACCGGGCCAGGCAGAAATTTCAGAAGAATACCATTCCTGTCAGGAATGCACTATATTATTATATCCCTGCTGAACTGGTACAGAACGCCAAGTTTAAACTGGAAATGCTGGCGGCCAATGATGTAAAAGTGATCGAAATATCCGCTACGGATAAGCGGGCCTATTATGAAGAGGTACTCCGAAAGATCAGCAAGCTGTAAACTATATGGAGTGGTTTTTGTTCTTCAGCAGGTATCGTAACATCATTAAACCTCAAGATCATGATCAGATTAACAGCGATGCTCCTGGTACTCCTTGCCAATACCTGTAATCAGCAAAAGGCTGCAAAACAGCAGATCGGCAGCATACAGGACAAAAGATGGAGCCTTGTCAATATGAATGGCACCGCTCAGGAAAGATCACCCATATGGCTGGAATTTGATACTGCGACACATCGCTTTAGTGGTAATGGCGGTTGTAACAAAGTAGGCGGTGAATATGAACTGGATGGAAATGAGATCTCATTCGGTAAAGTAATGAGTACCCGGATGGCTTGTATGGACGCACAGGCCAATGAAAGGGAAAGTGCTTTCCTGCGCATGCTGAGTGACAGGACCTATACAGTGAAGTTTGAAGGACAGCAGATACAATTCCGCGATAGCGGAAGGATCGCGATGTTGTTTGAAGGATTCAAGAAAGTGGCAGTAAAAAAATAATAACGACTATAAATTAATGCGGCGTATACCGTGACAAGCGAAGTGCTTTCATGGATATACGCCGCATTTTCATATTATCTACCGGCCAGCATGATGATCTGATTGTCCACAAGGACAGTATCAGATACTTCATTACCTACTTTTACGGTTACAGCTATTTTAGCTGCTTTCCTAGCAGGAACGCTTACTACTAACTGGTTGTCAGATGCACTGATGATAGCGGCTTCCACACCATCTACTATTACTTTGTTATCAGTTGTAACATGACTGAAACCTTTACCTTTTATAGTCAATACGATATCAGTACCTGCAGGAAGTGTATCCTGAATACGTAAGGCTGTTTTTTCGGCGGAAGGATTTACATGACAACTGTACAGACAGCACATCACCATGGCTATAACAGCCACATTCATTTTCTTGTAAAACATACGTTATTCTTTTTTGGGGTTCAGGGTTTAAAACAGCGCATCTAGTGCATGGAGGCTAACCGCGACTGTTGGTTTTTTCAATTAAATCGGACGCGAAGATAAAGAGAACTCACGGATTAACAATGCGTATTAATACCTGAAGGTGAAAATTGAGTATAAGTGCTCGAAAAAAACAGGGACCTGTGGTCAGGATCTTTGCTGTAGTGTTTTGCAAAAATTCCTGATTCCAGATCCCTGATCCATGAATTGTGAATCCTGAATTAATTATTTAATCAGCTTCAATTCTTTAATGATATTACTAGCACCGCCGAGTTTATCAACACACCACAGCACATAACGAATGTCCACACAGATAGTACGGTTGTATACCGCGTCGAACTGGATCTTGTGGCTGAGTGCTTCGTAGTTGCCATCGAAGGCGAGACCTATCAGTTCACCGTTCGCATTCAGCACAGGAGAGCCGGAGTTACCACCGGTGATATCGTTGGTAGTGATAAAGCAGGTAACGATATCGTTTTTGCGGAGGTCCTTGTACTGACCGAAATCCTTCTTGTTATAAAGGGAAACATAGTTTTCCGGCAGGTCAAATTCGTAATCGCCTGGTTTATATTTTTCCATTACACCTTTCATGGTACACACATAATCGTACGCAACAGCGTCGCGGGGAGCGTATGGTTTTACCTGGCCGTAGGTGAGACGCATGGAGAAGTTCGCATCAGGATACCATTTCTTGGCCGGTTCCATTTCCATTCTTCCTTTCAGGTAAGCACGGCCCAGGTCATTGTTTTTGGTCACGAACTGGTTATACAGCGGCAAATATTTGCTGCTGAAGTTCTTGATGAACGCACTGGAATAAGCAAAAGCCGGATCTGTTTGCAGCGTTACAGCGTCAGGATTAGCGATGAATGCTTTCCAGCGTGCATCGTTCAGGATCATGGAACCGGACATCAGTGCGGAAGACCAGAGGCGGTAGGTATTGGAGTCGTCCAGGTTACCGAATTTCGCTTTGATGGCATCATAGAATCCGATAGGATGTTGTGCCACCGGGATATCTGTGTAGAACAGGTGGCAGGTAGCTGCGAGTATTTTCTGGTCGCTTGTTTTATCTTCTTCTTCGAGGAAGGCGGTACGTGCCTTATCTGCCGCCTGAATGCTTTGTTTGATTGCGTCTGTGGATGTACCGGCCGTTACCAGTGCTTTTTCCACAGCCTGCAGGCTACCTGCAAAAGCAGCCAGCGGAGAGCCCATAATACCTTCGTTTATATATACGCGGTGTTTAGCGTATGGGGTCCATGCTTTGTAGGAAGCAGCGTAATCAGGGAAGATATTGGCATATTCGGTTTTACCCTGCGCCCACTTTTCAAAAGCAGCTTCCTGCTGTTGTTTATCTTCCAGCACGTGGTACTTCTCAAGCTGTTTTGTTTCGCCGTCGAAGAATTTCCAGTAATTAGCAATGCCGGCATAGGAAGAAGCCAGTTTCAGCTTGATAGCGGGGTCTTTCTTCATCTGCTCGAACATATATTTCAGGCGAACGCTGCGAAGTGACACCACGGCAGGGTTTTCCACAGTTATTTTCAGCTTTACGCCTTCAGAGCTCTCATAACGGTTGGTACCGCCCGGATAGCCAAATATCATAGCGTAATCGTTCTCCTTGATGCCTTTGATAGACACTGGCAGGAAGTGTTTAGGTTTTAATGGCTGGTTGCCGGCGGCATATTCGGCCGGTTTACCATCCTTGTCGGCATATACACGGAAGATGGAGAAGTCGCCGGTATGACGGGGCCATTCCCAGTTGTCGGTATCTCCGCCAAACTTGCCGATACTTTCGGGAGGAGCGCCCACGAGGCGGATATCTTTATAACGTTCATAGACAAAGAGCAGGTACTGGTTGCCTTTGAACATAGGTAATACTTTTGCTTCGTAGTTGGTGCCGGTGATGGCCTGGCTAACGATATCAGCAAGGGTTTTCTGCTGAAGCTGTTGTCTTTCCTGGCCGCTCATGCCTTTGAGAGCGTCCTGCACCTGTTTGGTTACATCGTCCACCCGTACGAGGAATTGCACGGAGAGTCCTTTTGCGGGGATTTCCTGTTGCTTGTCAAGCGCATAGAAGCCATTTTTCAGGTAGTTATGTTCTACTGAACTGGCAGTAGCGATAGCATCATAACCACAGTGGTGATTGGTAAAGATCAGCCCCTGGTTGCTCACTATTTCTCCCGTACAGCCACCGCCGAAAATGACAATTGCGTCTTTCACAGACGCTTTATTAATACTGTACAATTGTTCTTTCGTCAGTTTCAGGCCTTTCTTCACCATGTCATTGTACACTTGCTGTCCCAATAAATAGGGCAGCCACATTCCTTCATCTGCTTTGGCGAATTGTGCCGCCAGCAGTAACAGAAGGAGCAGGAGATTTTTTTTCATAATTGGTTTTGTTTTTTAGAAAAAGCAGGCTCAAACCTAGCTAATTTTTCAATATGCGCCATACTGTCTGTGGTAAATGGTGAAGTAATGCCGGGGGGAAAACTGGAATGGCATTTGCAAAACAGGTAGTTCACAGGTTCAGTACACATAAGCTCACTTTAAAACCTACTTATGAAAAGAATATTGTTTTTGCTGACAGCAGCGGCTTTCATGGCTTGCCAGGAAGGTTCAAGGCAGGAGGAAAAGAAAGAAGAAATGAAGGAAGGTGTGGAAAAAATTGGACAGGATGTCAGGGAAACGGCTGCCGCCGCCGGGGAATATATGGATGCCCAGCGGGATAGTTTGCGTAAAGACCTGGAAGAACGCAGAGAGGAAATAGATCTGAAAATGGAGGAGCTCAAAAAAGACGGCTCTAAAAAAAGTGAAAAAGCGAGGGCTAAACTGGCAGATCTGAGAGATCAGATCGATGGTAAACTGACGGAGTTAAAAAGCAGCAGTGCAAGTACCTGGGATAGTACACGTAAAGATATTAATGTGTTGATGGAGAAGACGGATAAGGAGTGGAAGGAATTTAAAGCGGATTTCAAAGAATTATTCCGGTAGGGATAAGAAATGAAATTCCCTACCTTTACCACAATAATCATACTAAAAAGCCTTGTTACGTTCTTATCACCAAAAAGATATTGCTTTTGAAGCCGGTTGTGACGAAGCGGGAAGAGGATGCCTGGCCGGACCTGTATTTGCGGCGGCAGTAATATTACCGCCTAAGTTCAGAAATAAACTGCTGAATGATTCGAAGCAGCTGAAAGCTGCCGATCGGGATAAGCTGCGTATTGTAGTGGAAAGGGAAGCAATAGCCTATGCGGTGGCCAGTGTGGATAATCTGGAGATTGACAGGATCAATATTCTCCAGGCTTCTTTCAGAGCAATGCACCTGGCGCTGGAACAACTGAAGCAGCAACCGGGTTATATATTAGTGGACGGGAATCGTTTTATACCCTATGGAAATATTCCTCATGCCTGTATCATCAAGGGCGATGGCATATATGCCTCCATAGCAGCAGCCTCCATATTGGCAAAAACCTACCGGGACGAGTATATGCAGCAACTGCATGAACAGTACCCGCATTTTGGTTGGCTGGAGAATAAAGGATATCCTACACAATATCACAGGGACGCTATCCGTGAGCATGGTGACACGCCATTTCACAGGAAATCATTTAGATTGTTGCCCGAAGAGCAGCTGGAATTGGATTTTGATGCTCCGGTAAAAGAGTATACGGTTGTAAGAGTGGTTTCCCCGGAGGAAACACAGGATTAGGTAAAAACTATTGTTTATTAATTTTGCCCTTGGATAGGATTAGACTATGTTAAAGCAGACACAACAGCAGAAGCTATTACAGAAATTGTCGCCGCAGCAGATTCAGCTGATGAAACTGCTGCAGGTACCTACTGCCGTTCTTGAGGAGCGTATCAAGGAGGAGCTGGAGGAAAACCCTGCCCTGGAATACGGGGAAGAGGCGCATGAGGATGAATTTAAGGACCCCCAGGAAGAATTTAACAACAATGAAGAAGGGGAAGATGAGTTTGAGCCTGATGGGAGCGAAAACGAATATGATAATATTGACATCTCCGAATATGTAAGTGAAGGAGATGACGATATAGCCGACTATAAGCTACGGGATGATAATTACCCTGACCAGGATGAGAACAAAACCATCCCGGTAAGGGTGGAAACTTCTTTCCACGAGCATCTTTTGAGCCAGTTGGGAATGCTGGAACTGGATGACAGGCAGAATAGCATCGCAGAACAGATCATCGGCAGTATTGACGACGACGGTTACCTGCGCAGGGAAGTAAGTGCGATAGTGGATGATCTGTCTTTTTCCCAGAATGTTGCGACAGATGAAGAAGAGATCAGAGAACTGATACGCAGGATACAGGAATTTGATCCGCCGGGTATTTGTGCAACGGACCTGAAGGAATGCCTGCTGCTGCAGTTGAAACGGAAGCCGCAGGATGATCCTGGAGTTGTAGGAGCCTACCAGATCCTGGAAAACTACTTCGACGAATTTACCAAGAAGCATTATGAGAAGATCCAGAAGGGGCTGAATATGAGTGATGAAACCCTAAAGGAGGCAATTGGCCAGATCATCAGGCTGACGCCGAAACCGGGGGGTAACTTTGCTACACTGAACAAAGCGGAGAGCTATGTAGTGCCGGACTTCTTTATCCTGAATAATAATGGTAAGCTTGAATTGACACTGAATTCCAAAAATGCCCCGGACCTCCGGATCTCGGAAGGCTACAGGGACATGCTGAAAGAATATGACCGTGGAGACAAAAAGGATAAGCGTCAGAAAGAAGCAGTTTTGTTCATCAAACAAAAGATTGACGCAGCCAAATGGTTTATTGACGCAATCAAGCAACGGCAGCATACCCTGCTGTCAACAATGGAATCCATCATGGGATATCAACGGGAGTTCTTCCTGACAGGGGATGAGACGACCATGCGTCCGATGATCCTGAAAGATATTGCCGACATTACCCAGCTGGATATTTCTACCGTCAGCCGTGTAGCAAACAGTAAATATGTGCAGACGGAGTTCGGTACTTTTAAGCTGAAATTTTTCTTTAGTGAATCGTTATCGACCGATAGCGGGGAGGAAGTATCTACCCGTGAGGTAAAAAAGATATTATCTGACCTGATAGAGGGGGAAAATAAACGGAAGCCGCTCAGCGACGAGAACCTGACCAAAATGCTGCAGGATAAGGGGTACAATATTGCCCGCCGTACGGTGGCCAAGTATCGTGAGCAGCTGAATATTCCGGTGGCGAGGTTGAGAAAAGAACTTTAACGACGTGGCAACCGGTCCTGCCCTGAAGCGACGGAAATCTGTGAATGGAACAAGTAATTATACCCACAACTGATGATTCACGGCAGGAAAAGCCGGTATTTTCACCTGCATTGCGTAAGGCAGCGGAAGTGATCTCTTATCTGTCGCATCCCTTATTTTTGCCAATATTGGTAACCATGTTCCTGGCGAACGCGATGCCCGAATATTTTGTTCTGTTCAAACAGGACAGCGTTCGCTTTGCATTTGACAAGCTGTTTATCAGGGTACTGTTCTCAACATTGTTCCTGCCTTTATTTGTGGTGGCCCTTTGCAAGGCGCTGGGTTTTGTGACGTCTTTCCAGTTACGGTCACAAAAGGACCGTATCATTCCTTATATAGCCTGCACTACTTTTTACTTCTGGACTTATTTCGCCTTTAAGCGTGAAGCCGTAGCGCCTCCTTTTTTCAATGCATTCTTCCTGGGTATTTTTCTAGCCATCGTAATTGGTATGGTGGCTAATACTTATGTTAAGATCAGTATGCATACGATAGGATGGGGAGGAGTTGTTGGTTTCCTGCTGATGTTGATGATAGGAATGAACATGAATATCAGCCTGGTGCTGATGGTGGCGTTCCTGATCACTGGCGTAGTTGGTACTGCCCGTCTTCTACTGGGAGCCCATACCCCGGCGGAAATCTATGCCGGTTTTATACTGGGCATTATCTCACAGCTGATAGCATATGGTATAGCAGGATAAAACAGCCTGAAAAACTTTTTTTTGCTACGCACATCCAGTGCGTGCAGCCTGCTCATCTTTGTAGTGTTATTTGAACATTGACATATGCTTCTGTTGTGCGTTAGCCCTTAAACTTTTTATAAACAGCATAACAATAAATGTGAAAGGTTGATTCTATTTACTATAACATTTAGTATTTATGGCCAAAATGCTAAAAATTTTAGGATAATAGAAAATTAGATCATAACTTAGCACACCATTAAATTTGTAAAAAAACTTACTAAAATGTCTACAGCCAATACTGACAAACTCAAGGCGCTGCGCCTTACGATGGATAAGATTGAAAAGGATTTCGGAAAGGGATCCGTGATGATGATGGGAGAGAAAGGCACAGATCCGATGGAAGTAATATCAACTGGCTCACTGGGTCTGGATATTGCGCTCGGTATCGGTGGTTTCCCTAAGGGAAGGATCATTGAAATATATGGACCAGAGTCTTCCGGTAAAACTACCGTGGCTATACATACAATTGCAGAAGCCCAGAAGAAGGGTGGTATCTGCGCAATCATAGATGCGGAACATGCGTTTGACAGTTCCTATGCTCAGAGACTGGGCGTAGATGTGGATGCGCTGCTGATCTCCCAGCCAGACCATGGTGAACAGGCACTGGAAATTGCGGATCGTCTGATCTTGTCCGGAGCGGTGGACGTAGTTGTAATTGACTCCGTAGCTGCCCTGGTACCAAAAGGCGAGCTGGAAGGTGAAATGGGAGAAAGCAAAATGGGTTTACAGGCACGTCTGATGTCACAGGCACTGCGTAAACTGACCGCTACAATTTCAAAAACAAATTGCTGCTGCATATTTATTAACCAGCTGCGTGAAAAGATAGGAGTGATGTTTGGTAATCCGGAAACTACTACCGGTGGTAACGCGCTCAAATTCTACGCTTCTGTGCGTTTGGACATTCGTCGTATGACCCAGATCAAAGATGGTGATGAAGCTGTGGGTAACCGCGTTAAAGTAAAAGTAGTAAAAAACAAAGTTGCACCTCCCTTCCGCCAAGCTGAATTCGATATCATTTTTGGACAAGGTATCTCCAAAGTGGGTGAAATTATCGATATGGGTGTTGAATATGGCATCGTTCAAAAAAGCGGCAGCTGGTTCAGTTATGATACCAACAAGCTGGGCCAGGGCCGTGATGCTGTGAAGCAATTGCTTCTGGATAATCCGGAAGTTGCTGCAGAAATTGAAGGAAAGATCAAGGCGAAATTAGCAGAGCAACAGGCACAAGCTTAACAGGCACTAATGTGTAGTTAAGTACTGCCGCCTTCAAAAGAGTTGTTTTAGTTTTAGATATAAGCATTGGGTTAGTTAGTATTAACGTATATCCCTGCCTTCTCCTGGGCGGGGATTGTTTTTTTATCAATTTATTCCCCTGCAGTAGGTTTCATATCCTTCCAGGCCCATAAATAACGACAGGCATAAGTCCTGTATGGTGACCATTTGCCGGAGATCTTCAGCAGCTTTTCTTTAAAGGCTTTCTTATCGGTATTATCCAGCTTGTAAATTTTGATCATTGCCTGTTGTAAACCCCAGTCGTCGATTGCAAAAACATCATCCCGGCACAGATAAAACATCAACAGCATTTCTACTGTCCAACGACCTACACCTTTAATTTGCGTTAGGTATTTGATCACCTCATCATTGTTCATTTTTTCCAGCTTCTTATCCGTCAGCTTTTCTTCTACCGCAAACCGCGCGACGTTATGTACGTAACTTACCTTGGCGTTTGACAATCCGATAGCCCTCAAAGTAGGCGCCGGTGTATCAAGTACCTGTTGTGGTGCAGGCTCTTTGCCATCATATAATGCAAGGAAACGTGTGTAGATCACATTAGCCACTTTTACACTTAACTGTTGGCTCATAATAGATGCGATCAGCCTCAGGGGGATGTTTTTACTCTTTGAAAGTGCCGGAAGGGCCTCTGCCATGATGGCCGCGAGCTTTTTGTCTTTACTGAGATGTATCAGATATTCTTCTGTAGACTGTCTCATAAGTTCACATTTAAAAAGGGAATGCTCCTGATGAAGCAAGGTATTGAATTTTGCATCACCAGGAGCATTGCCGCGCCTGAAGTTCCGGAATATTTAGTACTCGAAAGGTTGCCTGTATATAACCTCAAGTATCGTTTGTCCTACTACCTGTAAGGTACGTTTGTCGATCACCGTCATATTATCATTGCTAGTATGCCAGTGTGGTACAAAGTTGCCGTTTGGCTGCAGGGCGATAATGTCGAATGTTGGAATGTTGGCTATCGTATTGACGTATACGTGGTCGTCCGTGATTCCGGCACCGATATTTTCATAACGGAAGTAATCGGAATACCCCAGCCGGTTAGCCACGTCCCAGAACATCTTCATCGGTCCGTATGCATACTGTTGAGAGCCGGCTTCCATAAAGAATTGAGATGCACGGCCGCCCACCATGTCCAGCAGCATACCATAGTTGGCTTTATACCCTGGCACATGCGGATTTCTCGCCCAGTATTGTGTGCCGAGGCAGAAACTGTTTTCTTCCTCACTCACACCATAATCTTCCACGTCTGTCAGTAAGATATCAATACCCACTTGTTGCTTCTCGGCATGGAGCTGGCGGGCTGTTTCGAGCAGTACGCCTACACCACTAGCGCCGTCATCAGCACCATCCAGCTGTTTTGTTTTATCAAAGGCATCCTGGTCTGCATGTGGACGCGTGTCCCAATGAGAAAGTAACAGAATGCGCTGCTTAGCCGCAGGATTAAAACTGGCGATGATATTAATGCATGGCAGCGATACTTTTTTAGGACCGATCACTGTTGTGCGCTGTACGTATACGGTATCTGCGAGTGGTTTCAATTGTTCGATCAACCAATCTGCACACTTCTTTTGGGCAGGAGTGTTTGGAATACGCGGACCAAAGCCTACCTGTTTGGCCGTATAGGCATACGCACTGTCTACCTGAAATACAGGCACTTTTACATTGGAAGTGGTAGCCTGTGGTGCATTTTTATCTTCCTCCTGCTGATTGGTTTTTCCCGGTTGCTTACAGGCAAACATTAACAATGCCGCGCCTGTAGCAATGCTGAATATCTTGTACATATTGAGAAATGGCTGTTTTATCATAACTGCTTTACTGTATGGAATAGGTCATACTACCGTCTTTTTCATCCTTCAGTTGTATACCTACAGATAACAGCTGATTGCGTATTTTGTCAGAAGCGGCATAGTCTTTACGGCTTTTGGCTTCTTTGCGCATTTCCATTAGCAGTTGTATTACACCATCCAGCTTACTGTTGTCAGTGTTAAGCGTTTCAGGTTGTAGTCCCAGTATTTCTATAAGGAAGGTCGTCCAGGTCTTCTGCAAAAGCTGGAAGGTTTCTTCGCTCAACTCGTGGATCTTTACCTGTCCACCCTTAATCGAGTTAATGACAGGGGCAAGTTCAAACAAGTTAGCCAATACCTTGGCAGTATTAAAATCGTCGTTCAGAAACTCATGGCACTCGTGGCACCAGTCACGTACCTGTTTATCCAGTTCCTCGTTCACCGGCTGCCCGTCCAGCGGAGCATAGGTGAGTTTCTGCAATACTTCGTAAGCAGACCATAAACGATGTAGTCCTTTCTCTGCAGCCTGTAGGGCTTCATTTGAGAAGTCGAGCGTACTGCGATAGTGTGTCTGCAACACGAAGAAACGGATGGTCATCGGGCTATAACCTCTTTCCAGCAAATGGTGGTTGCCGGTAAAAAGTTCAGTCAGTTTGATAGTGTTATTATATGCCTTACCCATCTTGCGGCCGTTGATGGTAATCATGTTATTGTGCATCCAGTAACGGGCCATCATATTTCCATGTGCAACCTGGCTTTGTGCGATCTCACATTCATGATGCGGGAATTGCAGGTCCATACCTCCACCGTGAATATCGAACTGTTTGCCAAGATACTTGTTGCTCATAGCAGAACATTCTATATGCCATCCCGGGAAACCTTCTCCCCATGGGCTGGGCCAACGCATGATATGTTCAGGCGGAGCCTTTTTCCAGAGGGCAAAGTCAACATTATTTATCTTTTCATCCTGACCTTCCAGCTCGCGGTTGGAGGTTTCCAGCATGTCTTCAAGTACACGTCCGCTAAGAATCCCATATTCATGGGTTTCAGCATATTTCTTTACATCAAAGTATACAGAGCCATTCTTTTCATACGCATAGCCCTTTTCCATGATCGTTTTGATCATCTCGATCTGCTCTATGATATGACCGGTAGCCGTGGGCTCAATGCTCGGCTCCAGACAGTTAAACTGGTTGAATGCCCAGTGGAACAGGTTCGTGTATTTCTGCACCAGTTCCATCGGCTCCAGCTTTTCCAGCTGGGCGCGTTTGGCAATCTTATCTTCTGCTTCACGGCCTTCTTCTTCGAAGTGGCCGGCATCAGTGATATTCCTTACATAGCGGACCTTATATCCCAGGAACTGGAGATACCGGTAAACGACGTCAAAGGTGATATATGGGCGGGCATGACCCAGATGTGATTCCCCCGATACGGTAGGACCACATACATACATACCGACATGTCCGGGATAGAGAGATGTGAATACTTCCTTTTGCCGCTGTAGCGAATTGTATATTTTAAGCTCAGACATATCAGATAATTTCAGGTAGTGTAAGCTACACTTCCTTTTGTTTGGATTGCAAAGATAATTATTGTTTCGTGAGTGGCATTACCGGGGAGGACTAAGATTGGCTATTACAGGATAATGATCAGACAGCCCGGAGTTGATTTTTCGGAATGAATTGATCTTGAATGATTTATCGGCAAATATGTAGTCTATCCTCAAGGTGGGTGCCAGTCCGGCATATGTCCGGCCGATACCGCTTCCTTTTCTTAGAAAGGCATCCTGCAATGGCCCTCTGATCGTGAAATAGGTGTAAGATGCCGGAGTATCATTAAAGTCTCCACATACTATCACGCGGTAAGGGCTTGTCTTAATAAATGCTGCTACAATATCCGCTTGTCTGCTGCGGCCCACATAGGCATCGCGCATTTTCTGAACGATATTACGTGTAGCCACCAGCCCGGTATCTTCCTGTTTCCTGATCTTCTCTATAGAGCGGTAATCCCTTTCGTTGAACCGGTAAGATGCCAGGTGCATATTAATAATACGGAAAGTGTCATTGTTGCGGACAATGTCAGCATAGATCAGGCTTTCGCTGAGAGGCCCCTGAGACAGTTTCACCTTGTCTGTATTTATGATAGGATACCGGGAATAGATGATAGAGCCCCAGTGCTGCATGCCATCCCGGTTAAAATCGCTGGAAAAGAATCGATAGGGGAGCTTCATCTCCCGGGAAATATCTTCCCTGTTATTGAAGTCATTCTTCTTTTCTGAGGTATAAAAATCCTGGATGCAAAGTACGTCCAGCTCCTGTTTTTTAATCAGCGCGAACATAGCCTCTCTGTTGTATTTACTGTCCTTTTCGCGGTATAGTCCGAACTGGGCTACGTTATAGCTCATGATATTCAGACTGCCATCGGGATTCGCAAATTGTTTACCCGCTGTTGGATAGTTAAAAGCGATAAAAGCTGAAATGGACTTCCATCCGATCAGGATCGGCAACATGGGCAACAGGCAGTATTTAAAATCGAACAGCAGC
The DNA here is from genome assembly GCF_003182155.1 of Chitinophaga sp. S165. Taxonomy (GTDB): domain Bacteria; phylum Bacteroidota; class Bacteroidia; order Chitinophagales; family Chitinophagaceae; genus Chitinophaga. Next base: position 582,217 of record NZ_QGTG01000002.1, on the reverse strand, counting down.
CAGCAAATGAAGAACAGCACCAGCGCGAGTAAGAGTAATGGAAAGAACAGCGTAATAAAACTTATAGGCCACCACTGCTCCGGCGATACATAGGGAGCCAGGCAGGCCACCAGAAAAAGGAGCACTACAATGGTGTTCACCGATAAAAAGAAACCTTTTGTGAATAGCCTCAGAAATCTCAACGCCTATCGCATTTTAGGTTAAAGATAGGAGAAATGGTGAATTCATTCGTTATAATGATAAGCTTGCCATTACAGGGAAATGCTGAAAGTCTTTCCTGACGTACGTTGTATAAGCATGAACCTTTAATGGCTGTTGTGCCAGAATGTAATCAATCCGCAGTGTGGGCGCAAGAAAGGATAAAGTTCGTCCGATACCGTATCCTTTATGAAGAAATGCATCCTGCAAATTGGCGCTGACCGTGTAATAGGTATACGAAACAGGCGTATCATTCAGATCACCGCACACGATCACTTTGTAAGGACTTGACAGGATCAGTCCTGCCAGTTGCCGCGCCTGACCGGCTCTTTTGTAAATAGTCTGTTTCATTTTTGATGCAAGCGTTCTTACTGAACTGAAAGATCCTTCTCCTGCTTCCAGCAATTTATAATCATCGTCCCGGAACATATATGATTGCAGTTGTGCGGTAATGATGCGCACAGTGTCTCCATATAGCAATACATCTGCCTGGAGAATACTGCTACCGCTGCCTGCAGTGCTGTATCCGCAGGGGATTCTGCTAGCCCTGACTATCGGGTAACGGGAGAATAATACAATGCCGTAATGCCAGTAATTCCAATGCGTTTTATCCCTGGTAAAGAAGTGATACGGATATTGTAATACACGTTTCATGGAATCAATGTGATTGGAAAAGCCAGGGCCTTCATTTGTGTAGAACTCCTGCAGGCAAAGAATGTCGGGAGAGGCATGCCGCAAAGTATTGTAAATGGACAGCTGAAGAGAAGTGTCTTCCCGGTAGTCTTTCAGGCCCATATTGCTGGTGTTGAAGGTCATTAGGGTGAACTGTTTTTTATCCGGGTCACTGACTGGCCGCTCTGAAGAAAATCGCATACCAACACTGTTATATAAGGCATTTCCGGACAACACTACACCAAAGAGGGAGATCCAGTAATAATGTTTTTTCCAGATCAGCCACAGGATGATAAAGATAAAGTTAATGGTCCAGGAGATCAGAAAGAATAATCCAGCGAACCCACTGGGCCAATATTGCCTTGGATCGAGATAGGGAAGCCAGGCAGAAAGCAGAAGGCTGATAGTGATCAGCAGATTGCATAAGAACAGGAATCGGGGTAGAAGTTTTGCTACAAACGGCACGACATAGGGGGTTTTATTAAAAATAGTGATAAAACCGGGAAAAGAAAAGCCCTCCGGTTCTGTATACCGGAGGGCTTTATATATAGAAATGTCAATAGGCTATTTGACGATATGCAAATGCGTCTTGGGGTGGAAAAGATGCGTGATCCTGTGCATAAACCTGTTAAAGCCTGCACCCAGATCATTGCCTTTCTTCCACTGTTGCATATAAAAAAAGCCGGTCAATCCTCCACCGATCAGTGGTGGCAGCATCGTCATATCATGTGTGTTTATGACGTGTGTATAGATATTCACGAGCAGGAATATAGCCGTGATGATCCAGAAGGGAATGGGCAGATTCGGCAGTAGTCTGTACTTGGGAGCTACTACAGTTGCACCAATGGCGAATGCCATGATCGGGGCCGCTGCGCCAGTCATGGTAGCAAATGGTTGCAATTCCCGAAAAGCAGGAATGAACTGCATGCCCAGCAGATAAAATACGGCGCCTACAACTCCGCTAAGCAGGTACAGCGGAAGTATACGATCACGACCTGCGTGGTTCTGAAGCATGGTGCCGAAGCAGGCCAGCCATATCATATTGCTGACGATCATCCAGAAACTATTGTGTGTAAACATGGAGGAGATCAATGCCCAGGGACTGTTCAGTAATGTTTCAAAATTGGCCGGCAGTACCACGCGCGATAATACATCACTATGGTAGCGTGACAACGGATTGCCCTCCATACGGTAGACGACTTCTGTGAAAAACAGCAGGATGAATATGGTAATATTGATCAGCAGCAGCTGGATAACCATATTTTTTTCTTCTCCCAGGGACAGGGGAGTGTTAGTCCTTTCCTCAACGTGCATCATGTCACAAGATCTTTAATGTTTAATAAAAATGCTGACGGTTATGTCTGTTCCACATCCTGAGGAGAAGGTAGCTAAAGAGCACTCCGCCAAGGTGGGCAAAATGGGCCACATTATCTCCGGCAGAGTTTTGGATACCTGAATACAGTTCCAGGAGGATGAGAATCCCTACAAAGTATTTCGCTTTTAAAGGGAACAGGAAGTAAAGGTAAATGAGATTATTCGGAAACAGGTACCCGAATGCGAACAGCAGCCCAAATACGGCACCGGAAGCACCTAGTGTGGCGCTATCTGGGTAATCATGGGCAAACTGCCGTACAAAGGCCTTGGTATCGTTAATAACACCAGGATCGTTCGGGAACTGGTAGAAGATATTTTTAGTGCCTTCGGCGAGGTACCGGCCTGAGTCCAGGTCATAGCGGTCGTCCAGCAACCTGAAATTGGTAATGGAAGGATCACTCAGGAATGCCTTGGCATCATGTGCCAGTCGTACATTCTCGTATGTGAGCACGCCCATGTGACAAAGTGCAGCGCCCAGTCCGCATACCACATAAAAGATCAGGAACCTTTTAGGTCCCCAGATGTTTTCCAGTGTTGCGCCGAACATCCAGAGGGTGAACATGTTCATGAACAAATGCCCCCAGGTAGCGTGCATGAACAGGTGTGTAATAAACTGGTGAGGCTTGAAAAGATCAGATCCCCAGTAATGCAATGCGAAGATGTCATCAATCTTATTAACTCCAAAGCTGCTTCCCAGTGTGTTTTGTGCAAGGAACACTAAGCCATTGATGATCAGAAGGTTCTTGATCACCGTGGGAAGTATCTCAAATCTGCCGGGCCTGAACTCGCTCATTTCTACCTTATTCTTTAATGATTAATTCTTTTCTCCAATAGCACCACGTTCTCAATGTGATGCGTGTGTGGGAACATATCCACCGGTTGTATCCTTTTTACACTGTACATCGCATCCAGCAGCGCCAGGTCCCTTGCCTGTGTAGCGGGATTACAACTTACGTATACTATGCGGGGAGCAGCAATTTCGAGTAGCTTATTAACCAGTTTTTCATGCATGCCGGCCCTTGGAGGATCGGTGATGACAACGTCTGGTTGCCCGTGTTGGGCAAAGAAAGCATCATTGCAAATATCCACTACATCTCCGGCAAAGAATTGTGCATTGTTCACATTATTGCGGGCAGCGTTTTCGATGGCATCGTCAATTGCCTCTTTTATCAGTTCAATGCCTACCACTTTACCGGCCTGCCGGGACACAAAAATACCAATACTGCCCGTACCGCAATAGAGATCGTAAACAATTTCTGTTCCTGTTAGTCCGGCAAATTCCCTGGTTACCTGGTATAACGCCTCACCCTGGTAGGTGTTGGTCTGGAAAAATGACTTAGGCCCTATCTTGAAGGTGAAGTCTTCCAGTTTTTCTTCTACATATCCTTTTCCAAAATAGACCTTCGGCTCCAGGTCGAAGATGGTATCGTTCAGTTTAGGATTTATGGTATACAGTACTGACGTAATGCCGGGTACGGTTGCCAGCAGGTGCTCAAATAAGGCTTCCCTGGCTTTTTTGTCTTCGTGATGGATCACGAGGTTGACCATCACCTCTCCAGTAGTACAGATCCTGATCACCAGGTTACGGAGCCAGCCTTCTTTGGCGCGGATGTCGTAGAAAGAAAGCTCATTAGCCAGTGCATATTCGCGGATCGTGTTACGGATGGCATTCACCGGTTCTGCCTGAAGGTAACAGGTATTGATATCCAGCACCTTGTCAAATAGCTTTGGCACATGGAAACCAAGCGCATTCTTTCTGGGAATGCTGCCATCTTCATTCAGTTCCTCTGCAGGGAGGTATGCTTTATTACTGAAAGTAAATTCGAGTTTATTACGGTAATGGGTAGTATGCCTGGAGCCGAGAATGGGCTGCATAGGCGGAAGTTCCAGTTTACCGATGCGCTGGAGGTTGTCGGCTACCTGCTGCTGTTTATATTCCAGTTGCAGGGAATAGGGCAGCATCTGCCATTTGCAGCCGCCACAATTGCCAAAATGTTCACAGAAAGGATCAACACGGTTAGGCGCCATAGAATGGAAGCGGATGGCTTTCCCTTCTGCCCAGTCTTTTTTGTTCTTACCGAGGCGTACGTCAACGACATCTCCCGGTACAACTCCGCCTTCAATAAATATCACTTTGCCATCTATCCGGGCCAGTGCCTTCCCTTCTGCTGCATAAGCGCTTACAGGGACATTTTCAAGAATAACATTTTTTTTCCTCACGGGTGCAAAGGTAGGATTTTAGCTGATCACTGATTTTTGAAATTGCCTTTTCCTTGCTACTTTTACAGTAACCGATATCCTATGCGTAAACTTATGATATTACTCGCCTGCATTTTCTGCCACTGGCAGCTACAGGCGCAGGGCTACCAGCTTACTTTCCAGTTAAAACAATATACCGGAGGCCAGATCTGCCTGGCGCATTATATGGGGAAAAGCTTTTACATGGCTGATTCCGCCCAGATCAATGCACAGGGTATTGCTGTAATGAAGAATAAGGAGCCTTTACAGGGCGGGATCTATATTGTGCTGCTTCCCGGCAGACAACGCTATTTTGAAATGCTGCTCGACAACAAGGACCAGCAATTTTCTGTCAGCATAGATACCACTGACCTGATCAACAAGACGGTGTTCAAAACCTCCAAAGAGAACGAGATCTTCCAGTCATATAATAAATTCCTGTCAAAAGAGGTCGCGCCACAGGACAGGCAGATCAATGCCCTGTTTGCTAAACGTACGGCTGCTGACAGTGCAGCAGCAAAACCAATGCAGGTTGAACTGGGTAAAAAACTAACGGACTTCCGGAGCAATATAGTTGGACAATACCCCAAAAGTTTGCTCACCAGTATTTTCAGGGCTATGAAAGATCCTGAAGTGCCGCCAACGCCTCCCGGCGAAGACTCTACGTTCGGCTACCGCTATTACAAAGCCCATTACTGGGATAGCGTGAATTTGAATGACGGCAGACTGGTAAGAACAGATATCATTGAGAAAAAACTGAACCGCTATTTTACACAGTTAGTGGCGATGGACCCGGATTCTATTATCACCGAGGCAGACAAGATCGTAGCAAAGACGCGGAAAGATAAAGAGATGTTCAAGTTCGTTGTATGGTGGCTAACCTATACATACGAGACTTCAAAATACATGGGTATGGACGCCGTGTTCGTGCACATGGTCGAGAAATATTACGTTTCAGGAGAGGCTTACTGGCTGAAAGATGAACAACTTAACAAGATCATCTCCAGGGCGTATTCCATGGCGCCTAACCTGATCGGACAACAGGCGCCTCCATTGGAAGTGAAAGATTCTTCCATGAAAGCTGTTTCTCTTTACACCACTAAAGCAAAATATACCGTACTTGTTTTCTGGGACCCAACCTGTGGACACTGTAAGATCGAGGTGCCCAAACTCGACTCTGCCTTCAATGCCAGCTGGAAGAACAAAGGTGTCGCCCTCATTGGCTTCAAAACAGAAGGTACAAAAGATGAATGGCAATCTTTCATTAAAGAGCACAAGCTCAGTGGATGGATCCATGCATGGGATCCTGATGCACAGAGCAATTACCGCCGCCTGTATGATGTATACAGCACCCCTGTAGTATATCTGCTGGATGAAAAGAAGAAGATCCTGGCTAAAAGACTGGGGGTGGAACAGCTCAACGAATTCCTCGAAAAAATGGAAACCAAAGGGGGAACAGTCCGTAAATAAATTGATATAGAAATTATTTCTTGTTGTAATTCATTTGTTTGCAATCAGATAAGGCTGCTGTCAATTGCTTTGGCATAGTCTTTGGAAATTCCTGTTTGTAATCAAAATGTTAAGATTATGACAAAGAAGCTTATCCTTTCGTTTGCGGCCCTTGCAATTTCTTTCGGAGCAATGTCTCAGGTGCGCGTTGGTGTTAAAGGTGGATGGAACCTTTCCTCAATTTCTGTTGATAATGATGGTTCGGTCGATAAAGACCAGTCATTATCTGGTTATCATGTCGGTTTAATTGCCGATTTTCCGCTGGTGCCTAAAGTTCTCTCTTTCCAGCCAGGTGTGTTCTACACAACCAAAGGTGCAAAACTGGAAGCCGGAGATAAGGACAATAGTACTACTAATCCTTACAGGAAGTTCACAACAAGGCCCCAGTACATTGAAGTTCCTTTAAACTTTATTGGTAAGATCCCTGTTGGCGCCAACACCAGGCTGTTTGCCGGTATTGGCCCCTACTTCGCCTTTGGTGTAGCAGGTAAGAACAAGGTAACTACTACTATTGCCGGTGTAACTACCAGCACAGAGTCTAACATTAAATGGGACGACGATACTCCTTTTAATGACGGAGATCCTGACCAGGGACTGAACAAGTACAAACGCTTTGATTGGGGTGGTAACCTCCAGGCAGGTGCGGAATTTAATAACTTCCTGGTATCGGCACAGTACGGACTTGGTTTTGGTAAGATCAACTCCGGTGGAGATGACAGCAGAAACGATAAGAACAAGAACCGTGTATTCAGTGTATCCGTAGGTTATCTGTTCTAGTCAGTAATGACAATTGATCAATCACTTTTTACAAGGGTGTAAACAGGCAACACCTGCTAATAACAAAACAAAAGCTAAGAAACAGGTATAGCATCCATCAACGCCTGTAGGATGCTATACCCAAATTAAAACACCTATATGAAAAAGGTATTATTATCCGTTGCCGCGCTGATGATTGCAGGCATTACTTTTGGTCAGGCAAAATTCGGTATCGTGGCTGGTCCTAACTTTTCTAGTGCAACTACAAAAAGTGCAGGTGACAAAGAAACCGGCGATCTGATAGTTGGCGTAAGAGCTGGTGTAACAGCTGATTTACCGCTGGCAGATGAATTCTTCATTGGTACAGGCTTATTATTTGCTGGTAAAGGAAACAAGGCAAGTGACAACTTCAAAACAACCCTGTCGTATCTGCAATTACCTATCAACTTCCTCTTCAAGCCAGAAGTTGGTAATGGTTGGCTGAACCTGGGAGCAGGTCCTTATGTAGCTTACGGTCTGGGTGGTAAACACAAAGGCACTGTTGGTAACGTGTCCGCAGAATGGAAAGCTTTTGATGATGAATCCAATATTATCAACGGTAAGCTGAAACGCTTTGACGCGGGTCTCGGAATCGTGGCTGGTTATGAATTGAAAGCCGGTTTTAACTTCGGTATCAATGCCGACCTGGGACTGGTAAACGCGTATGATAATACTGATAACGATCGTAGCTGGAAGAACACATCTTTCGGTGTTTATGTAGGTTATAAATTCTAAGGCAAGCAATATTTAATAAAAGCGTCCTCCCGTCTTCATGACGAGGAGGACGCTTTATTTTTATAGCTACTGGTTTTTACGGAATAACCTTTATTTAAAACCATTTTTTGAGTATTTAGATTATTTTTATAGCAGAATGTTAAATGGGACAAGCTCCCCGTGTTATCGCCCTGGAATACCCTATTGAGAGACAATACCGCAACTTTATTACAACACAACGTAAAACGCATGAGTAAATTTTTTACACTCTTCTTTTTAACGCTGTTAACTCCCCTATTTGCACTCCATGCCCAGGTCAGTCTGGGGCTGAGAGGAGGTTATACTTTATCTGCCACACAGATAAAAAATAGTCAGGGATATAAGAGTAACAGCATCGGTACCAGTAGCCAGTTAACAAATCTGCACGCTGACCTGATCGTTAACGTACCTGTCTACAAAAGCCTTTATTTCCAGCCATTGGTGAGGTACATTACCAAAGGCGCCTATCTCCGGCCACTGCCTTCAAAGCCCGGCGTATTTGTGGAGTCGGCCAACCAGCTTAAGCTGCGTTATCTGGAAGTGCCGATGAATGTGGTGCTTAAATTCCCCAGTGCGTTGGGTAAAATAGTAGTAGGCGGCGGCCCTTATGTAGCTTATGGTCTTGGGGGGACCTATGAGCTGGATGTGTTATACAATGGCTCTGTTGTCAGTACTGATTCACGCCCGGTGGAGTTTAATTACAAGGACAAGGGTATTGCTCCGGGTGCGCAGTTAAGCAGATTTGATGCTGGTGCTAATCTGGCGCTGGGGCTGGAATTTAACAATCTGATGGTGTTTGGCGCTAATTTAAGCCGGGGGTTTCTTAACCTTGACCGTACCGCATCTGCCAGGATCACCAACAGTTATTTCTCTTTGAGCCTGGGGATCTTACTGGACAGAGAAGATTACTAGATAACAATTACACTTATTTATAAAAAGGGAGTTCCTGAGAAGGGGCTCCCTTAATTTTTTGCAGGCACAATAGGGGGGATGCCTGTGATGTCCGTCTAAGGGATTGATAATTCATCAAGAGTTATCCGAAAGAAAAGACAAAAAGTGTGACAGTTATTCGGACATGCTACTACGTTTCCACGTAATGGCATTTTAATAAGAAAACGGTTACCATTTAAATAAAAAGCGGTCCGCCACTGGCGGACCGCTTGCTTTATAGAAGATGCGTCAATACTTATTATACCACTGCTTCAACTGCCTTTCGGATCACGTGGGGTTTGCCCAATGTGTAATAGTGTAATACAGGTACGCCAAAGGCTTTCAGTTCTTTAGACTGTTGTATCAGCCATGCGGTGCCTACTTCCTCTACTTCCTTATCTGTTTTACATTTCAGTATCTCATTGGCAAATTCCGCCGGGATGTCAACATGGAAAGTACGTGGCAGTACTGTTAGTTGTTTGCGGCTGGTGATCGGTTTCAGTCCGGGAATGATAGGCACGGTAATACCTGCTTCACGGCATTTATTAACGAAGTCGAAGAATTTCTGGTTGTCGAAAAACATTTGAGTGACGATATAGTCAGCACCATTCTCCACCTTCTTCTTCAGATAGGTCATGTCTGTCTGCATATTCGGCGCCTCAAAATGTTTCTCAGGATACCCTGCCACACCGATGCAGAAGTTTGTTTTGACACCACCCTGCAGGTCTTCCTCCAGGTAGATACCGTTATTCATATGCGTCACCTGCTGCAGTAGTTCGTCTGCATAACGGTGCCCGTGAGGTTCCGGCTCGAAGAAAGTTTCATTTTTCGGGGCATCTCCACGGAGTACGAGTACATTGTCCACGCCCAGGAAATTAAGGTCGATCAGGGCGTTTTCTGTTTCCTCCCTGCTGAAGCCACCACAAATGAGATGCGGAACAGCATCAACATTATAGTGGTTCATTAATGCCGCGCAAATGGCCACTGTACCGGGGCGCTTGCGGATCTCTACTTTTTCAAAAGTGCCATCAGCCCTTTTCTTAAACATATGCTCACTTCTGTGGTAAGTAACGTTAATGAAGGCTGGCTTGAATTCCATTAATGGATCAAGATGGTCATATATCGAATCGATACTCTTACCTTTAAGGGGAGGTAGGATCTCAAAGGAGATCAACGTATCTTTTGCCTGCGCAATATGTTCTGTTACTTTCATAATAGAAATAAAAGTGAGCTTAAGTTAATGCCGGGCAAAAATAATACATCCGTTAGAATTATCATCTGTTTTTTCGCGAAAAGGGCGAATATTTTAATAGATTGTACAACATTCATAGATAAAAAATGTAGCGATCTTGCACAAAGTAAGGGACTGACAACAGTTAGCTGTTGAAAGCTAAATGAAAAGTGTATTTTTGCTAAGTTTGAACATATGGCATTAAAAATACATACAGATCAGCTGGTAAAGCGCTATGGAGCAAGAACCGTAGCCAATCATGTATCTGTAGAAGTGACACAAGGTGAGATAGTAGGGTTGCTTGGTCCTAACGGAGCAGGAAAGACAACTACATTCTACATGGTAGTAGGGCTGATCAAGCCTGACGAAGGACAGGTGTACCTGGATGACTTGAATATCACAAAGCTGCCAATGTACAAAAGGGCGAAGATGGGAATTGGCTATCTGCCACAGGAGGCTTCGGTGTTCCGTAAGCTTAGTGTGGAGGATAACATATCCGCCGTACTGGAAATGACAAACCTTAAAAAGGCGGAACAGAAAGAAAAGCTGGAAAGCCTGCTTGAAGAGTTTCGTCTTACCCACGTGCGTAAAAGCCCGGGAGATGTATTGAGCGGAGGGGAACGCCGGCGTACTGAAATAGCGCGCGCACTGGCGGTAGACCCTAAGTTCATCCTGCTGGATGAACCATTCGCCGGTATCGATCCAATTGCGGTGGAAGACATTCAGTCTATTGTAGCCCGCCTTAAATACAAGAACATAGGGATCCTCATAACAGACCATAACGTGCAGGAAACACTCTCCATCACAGACCGCGCTTACCTTCTTTTTGAAGGTAAGATATTAAAAGCGGGTACTGCAGAAGAGTTAGCCGAAGACGAACAGGTAAGAAAAGTGTATCTTGGCCAGAATTTCATTTTACGTCGTAAGAATTACCTGGACGAAGCTGCTAAACAACAATAAACTACTACGTTCCTGATCCTATTATGAGAATATTAAGTCCTGCAATATCACAATTGGCACGTTTGCGTATGGGGCGCATAGAATATTTTATGCAATACCCCGTACAGGTGCAGCAGCAGGTGTTCCAGAACCTCATCAGCGCCGCTCAGTACACCGAGTTTGGCAAGCAATACGGTTTTTCACAGATTTATAAGATAGAAGAGTTCAAGCAACGGGTGCCCATACACAACTATGACACCCTGAAACCTTATATCCAGCGATTAATGGAAGGGCAGCAGAACATCTTATGGAATACGCCTATTAAATGGTTTGCGAAATCGAGCGGTACCACCGCCGATAAGAGCAAATTCATACCTGTCTCTGTCGAGAGCCTGGATGATTGTCACTATCGCGCCGGTAGGGATGTATTGTCACTATACTATAATAATTTCCCTGATTCCCGCCTGCTTACCGGTAAATCGCTGGTAATAGGGGGGAGCCACCAGGTTAATAAACTGGACGCTGAAAGTGACTCCTATTTCGGAGACCTGAGTGCAGTGATGCTCCAGAACATGCCTTTCTATGGTAACATGATCCGTACGCCCGACCTCTCTATTGCCCTTATGGACGAATGGGAGGAAAAGATAGAGCGTATGGCCAATGCCGTGATACATGAAAATGTGACTTCCATTGCCGGGGTGCCTACCTGGACGCTGGTACTCATCAAGCGTATATTCGAAATAACCGGTAAAGATAACCTGGCCGATGTATGGCCTAACCTTGAACTATATATGCACGGTGGTGTAAGTTTCACGCCATACAGGGAGCAGTTTAAAAAACTGATCCGTAAGCCGGATATGTATTACCAGGAAACCTACAATGCATCCGAAGGCTTCTTTGCTGCACAGGATGTAATAGGAGAGGAGGGGCTGTTGCTGTTCCTCAACCACGGTATTTTCTATGAATTCATGCCGATGGAAGAATACGGAAAGGAATGCCCGCAAACCCTGCAACTGCAGGAGGTGGAGATGGGTAAGAACTATGCCCTCATCATCAGCACCAACGGCGGTTTGTGGCGTTACCTGGTAGGAGATACGATCCAGTTTACCTCCCTTGCGCCTTACCGCGTGAGAGTAAGCGGACGTACCAAGTCTTTCATCAATGCCTTCGGCGAAGAGCTGATCGTAGAGAATTCAGATACGGCCATTGCCAAAGCCTGCGAGGTAACAGGGGCTGTGATGAACGACTATACCGCAGCGCCTATCTATTTCAGCGGGAACGACGCTGGCGGACATGAATGGCTGCTGGACTTTGATGTAATGCCTCGCGACCTGGAACAGTTTATTGATATACTCGATCATACCCTTAAAACAATTAACTCAGACTATGAAGCCAAACGCCATAAGGATATGGCGTTGCGTCGCCCGGTAGTACATGTATTGCCCAAAGGGACCTTTACAGACTGGCTGAAAAGTAAGGGTAAATTGGGTGGTCAGCATAAAGTGCCCCGCCTTAATAACGAGCGGCAGCATGTGGAAGAAATTCTTAAATTCGCCGGCATCACAGGCAAAATCTAATAATCATTATCTAACAACTATTACGTCTATATGAAATTACTGGAGAACAAAGTAGCTATTGTGACAGGAGCCAGCAGAGGTATAGGTGAAGCTATCGCCATCAAATTTGCAGAGGAAGGTGCAAACGTTGCATTCACATATCTTAGTTCTGATGAAAAGGCCAAAGCACTGGAACAAAAGCTGGAGGCAATGGGAGTAAAGGCAAAAGCCTATAAATCCAACGCTGGCAGCTACCAGGAAAGTGAAACACTGATCAATGATGTACTGAAGGAATTTGGTGCTATAGATATTTGTGTGAACAACGCCGGTATTTCCAAAGACAACCTGTTGTTACGTATGAGCGAGGATCAGTGGGATGACGTAATGGACATCAACCTGAAGAGTGTTTATAATATGACCAAACATGTGATCCGCCCGATGATGAAGGCAAAGAGCGGTTCCATTATCAATATGAGCTCCATTATCGGTATGAAAGGTAATGCGGGTCAAAGTAGCTATGCAGCTTCTAAAGCTGGTATAATCGGATTTACTAAATCTATCGCTGCGGAACTGGGTAGCCGTAATATCCGTTGTAACGCGGTGGCGCCAGGCTTCGTAGAAACTGATATGACGCATTACCTGAAAGATGGAGATGGTGCTAAAAAATATCTGGATCAGATCCCTCTGGGCAAATTCGGCAGTCCCGAAGATATCGCTAATGTGTGCCTGTTCCTGGCTTCCAATATGAGTGGCTATGTAACCGGCCAGGTGATCAGCGCCTGCGGTGGTTTGAATATGTAATTACAGATCAGTGACCAGGAGTGAATTGATCGCTCCTGGTCACTGACTTTTTTAATATCGTTTTCCCGCTATCTCTACGCGGAACGTCTCCATACACTTCCTGTCCTGCAATGTCACAAATACGGTTTTACCGTCTTTGCCTCCAAAGGTGAGATTACTGCAATGCTTACCTTTCAACGGTACTTCCCGCAATTGTTTTCCACCTGGCGTCAATACCACAATGGTACCTTTACCCCAGCGGGCTACATACAGGTTACCAGCCTTATCACATTTCATTCCGTCAAAGCCATAGTCTGAAAACTCAGCGAAAAGTTTCTTATTGCTGATATTTCCATCCTTGTCCACATCGAATTTCCAGATCTTACGCTGGACGCTTTCATTAACATACAGGGTTTTTTCATCCGGACTCAGTTCAATACCATTGGTAGTGCCCATGTCTGCCTGCAGAAGCACTGCTTTACCACCATTATCGATACGCCAGATCTGTCCTTTCGAGTTTTTCCAGTCGGGGTCAGAGGCGAATAACTGATCTTTTCTGTTAATACAGAGATCATTGGGCTGAGACATTTTATCAGAGTGCATATATACACTTACCTTTTTCGTCTTCATATCCACTTCCAGTACATTGTGCCCCTTGAAGTCGGGCAGGTACATGTTGCCTTTGCTGTTGAACTGGATGCTGTTGGCGATACTGCTATCGGGCAATGTCACAAATATTTCCCCGCTGCCGTCTTTTGTGCTGATCTTTCCGATGGTGCCATCTCGCAGGTAGTTTACCACATAGAGATTGCCTGCTTTGTCGAAATTCGGGCCCTCAATGTTAACGGAAAACATGTTCTCCTTCGTAAGGTCCTTCGCCAGATACAATGTGGTGGAATTACCCTGTGCCATGACTGCACTACCGGCTGTTAGTGCCAGTGCTAAACAGATATGCTGCTTCATGATAAATGATTAACGTTGAGATATCAAGTTAAGAAAAGATAAGCCGTAATCAAGGTTATTAAGACAAAATTGACCGCTACTACGCTTTCCAGGGGCAAAATATGCCAAATAACTACCGTTCAAAAATTTGGTTATCAAACCCTTAATATATTACAGAAGTACTTATATATTTGTGGTGTTATTAGTCCTGTGTAAACGTCCTATTATGCTTAGAGCTATACCTATTGTTTGCCTTCTTTGGCTGGTCCTTAACTCGTCATGTAACAACAGCTCCCAACCCGCTGCCGTTAAACAGAACAAAGACATCAATATTGCGCCTATCGTGCCGGATAGTGTAATGAAGCATTTAGACTTCATTAATGGGCTGACACAGTTGAAGTTGCCCTATCCGAATGCCTATGAGCTGAAGGAAATAAAAGATTATAGTCATTATCTGGGTACCGATACTTTTCTGCGGGTTACCGCTGGCCGTTTTGCCACCATTAACGGGTTCACTCCGGTCATCTACGCCTGTGAAATAAATGACCATGAAAAAAGGACTTTCCTGGTAGTGTATAATGACAACGGGGCTGAGAAATCTCGTTTGCAGATAGCGGCTAATATGAGCGGAGAGCGTGAGGAAACGGATGAAGAAGCCGTTACGGCGGTGAAGGACACAACATCCACAGAGTTCACTAACCAATGGTTTTATATAGGCCTGGACTCCCTGATCGAAGTGAGGGCCCGGCATTCCACTTATGTGCAGGGTAGCCAGAAAGTAAATACCTCTCTCCGTTTTTATAAAATAGGACGGAAGGGAACGATCAAAGAAGTGCCGCGTGATAAAGAATCCTTCGAGCAGTATGCCGACCGCTTTCCCGAGCAGAAACTGCCAGCTACGTTGGATACAGTCAGCACGAAAGAGCTGAAACCTGTTTCCAGGCTAACACCATATTACGATTTTAAGGAAGAACGACAGGACCCGTTGTATGCGCTGGGACGGCTGAATATAGCAGGAAGGGCAACGGCGTTGCTGTATGCAAGGGATACTATTTACCTGGACGAAGGACTGAACTATCCTGAAGTAAAACTGATCACTTATAAGAAAGGAAAAGAAGTTGACAGAATTGTGGTGTACGGGGGTACTTTAGGGGAGCATTCAGAGACTATATACAGGAAGTGTATGGTGGACAAAGATGCCAGCATCAACCTGCAGGAAGAAGATACAAGAGAACTTGATAGCAGCTTCCGGTTTAAGACGGTGTACAATATGCAATATGAGGTGCTGCCATCAGGAAAGATCATCGGCCGGCAGGCCACGTCTATCGTGCATAGCTCAAAACTGTACAATGAGAAAGCTTGCATTAAGTACTTCAAAAGTAAGCGGGGTAACCATCACTATGCTTCATTGTTCCACATACGTGCGAAAGACAATATCCTGGTCGGATTACATGCTTTTAGCAAGAATGGGGAAAACTTCCTGGAGTTCTTAACCGTGAATAAGGATAATAAGATCATCGACCGGTATACAATGTATAATAACCTGAAGAAACAGAAGCTGAACGACGTAAAGGCGAAGCAGATGGAGGATAGAGAAGATGATTACAATGAGCGGCGCGGAAGGCTGACCTGTGAAGCCATTATCAAATTGACAGGTAAGGAACTGCACATTACGCCAGGGGGTAAGTTTGTGAAATAGTTTTCACTATTTTCGCCGGGCCATGATACATGTTTCAGATTTTAAAGACCTTGAACACCTTGCAATACATAAGGTAGGGAATGCCTCACAGGAAGAACCGCTGATTTGCTCTCAGGCGCCGCTTGAGTTGCAGGATGAAGCAATCAGCCAGCTGTTACTGACGTATTTTATACAGCCGTTTACCAACAGTGCGGAGTACTTCCGTTTTTATCATGAGGCTGATTTACAATTAAATGAGATATTTCAATATTGCCGCCGTATATTTGAAAACAGGGACAATTTTCACGAGCAATCAGTAAATATTGCCAAGCATCTGTACAAGCATTCCACTCATCCAAAGATCAAAGGAGGAGAACTATATATTGCCTACTTTAGTAAATGTCAGGTGGATGGAGAAGAGGTCGAGGCCATAGGCATTTTTAAATCCGAGAACAGAGATACTTATCTCAAGGTATTTCTGGCCAACGACAATTACGAGGTGAATTATGAAGATGGGATCAATATCAATAAACTTGATAAAGGTTGCCTGGTCTTTAACACCGAGGAAGAAAATGGGTACAAAGTCAGCGTAATAGATAGCATAAGTAAACAGAATGAAGCCGTTTACTGGAAGGATGCTTTTCTCCAGGTACAACGCCGCGAGGACAGTTATCACCAGACAGAATTGGCCGTGAACATGTGTAAGAAGTTTATCCATGATAAACTGCCGGTGGAATACGAGATGAGCCGTGTAGATCAGGTGGACCTTCTTAATAAATCAGCAACCTATTTCAAGGAAAAAGAGCAATTCCAATTGGATGATTTTGCACAGGAGGTATTGGGACATCCCGATGCAATAGCATCATTCAAGGAGTACAAAGAACAATTTCAGCAGGAGTTTCAGCAAGAGTTCCCCGACGAGTTTGACATTTCATCTCCTGCGGTAAAAAAACAACAAAAAGTATTTAAGAGCATATTGAAGTTGGACAGGAACTTCTCTGTTTACATTCATGGTAACAGAGAGATGATTGAGCGTGGATTTGACGAGACTACCAACATGTATTACTATAAGTTATTGTTTGAAAACGAAAGTTGAAGTATCTTTTTTTCATAAGCAAAAACCAATTGTTAAACAAAGGCTGTTCTTCCGGGCGGCCTTTTAGTATACAATAGCCGGGAACGTTCCCACGCGTTATTATAAACCGGTTTAGATAAAGATCATGGCTTGACCAGTGGTAATAAAAAAAAGCGCATCATGTTACTGATGCGCCTTCTTAATGGTATTTAACTGATAGTTATTTCTGTTTTTCACGGGGCTTCGGTGGCCTGTTATGTCCTCCGCCTCCCTGTTGTTTAGGACCGTTAGGATTATTCTTGTCCTGCTGCGGTTTAGGCCCGTTAGGTTGATTGCGTTGTTCCTGCTTCTGCTTTGGAGCATGCTGCTGCGGACGCTGTTCCTGTTTAGGCTTTTGCTGTTGCTGCGGACGATTTTCCTGTGGTTTCTGCTGACGGTTCTCCTGCTGCTTTTGTTGTTGTGGCTGACGAGGTTGGTTTTCACCTTTACCTTCGGGTTTTTTGCCACCACCTTGTTGCTGCGGTTGATCCTGCTTCTGTTTGTGTTTTTGTTTTTCCTTGTCTTTGTGTTTGCGCTTCTGGGAGGTTTTTTCCAGGGAGCGTAAGCTGATTTGTCCTACTACGTCTGCAAAGCCCAGGTCTGTTTCCTTTGGTTTTGCTGCGACTACCTCTACAGGTTTCAGATCTTCCGGTCTGATGTTCTGTTTGTTCAGGTGGCGTATTTCTTTTACGCGAGCAATAGTAAGTGGATATTGCTTGTTACTGTCGCCATAGGAGTACCACATCAGGTTCTTGAAGATATCTCTTTTCTGAAGGGTAGCTACGCCATTGGCGGTTTCGATACTATCTGCATCTTCAGGGAATTCCTTCAGTGCATCCAGATAAGTATCCAGTTCATAGTTCAGGCAACATTTCAGACGGCCGCATTGACCGGAAAGTTTTGCCTGGTTAATTGACAGATTTTGATAACGGGCAGCGGTGGTATTCACGCTCTTGAAGTCAGTTAACCACGTAGAACAGCAAAGTTCCCGTCCGCAACTACCGATACCACCTACTTTTCCGGCTTCCTGGCGGGCGCCTATCTGGCGCATTTCCACCTTTACACGGAATTCGCCGGCGTAAAGTTTGATCAGTTCACGGAAATCCACACGGTCGTCGGCAGTGTAGAAGAAAGTAGCCTTACGGCCATCAGCCTGAATTTCAACTTCTGCAAGTTTCATTTCAAGACCAATACTGCGGGCAATGGCCCTGGCTTTGATGAGGGCATCCTTTTCGCGGGCTTTGTTATCGTTCATCCGTGAAAGGTCTTCATTGGTGGCGCGGCGAAGTACTTTCTTTACTTCGGGTGTATCTTCGATACGCTTCTTCTTCATCTGTAACTTAACCAGTTCGCCTGTAAGGCTGATCTGTCCGATGTCGAATCCACTTACGCCCTCTACAGTTACCATTTCTCCTTTGTCGAGCAACTGTTTGGTGGTGTTACGGAAAAAATCTTTCCTGCTACCGTTGTTAAAACTTACCTCTATAATATCAAATGGTGCTAAGCTGTCACTTAGGGGTATATTGGCCAGCCAGTCAAATACATTCAGCCTGTTACAGCCTCCACTACTGCATCCTCCATTGCTTTTGCATCCTGACGGCTTCCCCTCTGCACCTGTACCACATCCGGCACAAGCCATATTAATCGATTTAAATTATTAAATGAATATACGTCCGGGCATTGGTCCGGACGCCTAAATATATGTAATCCTCCCCAATTCAATAGGGGCCGGAATAAACAAAGATAACGGAAAATGCCCTTTAATGCGTCATACTGCCGGAATCGGCCGCTTTTTAAAGATATACTGCAGCTTTACTGAAAGTGCGTGAAACAACAATTTAGCGTTCGCGTTGCGTTCTATATAATAGCAGGCATTGTCAAGCTCCTGCATGATCAGTTCCATTTGCTGAAGGTCTGCAAGCTTCTGCAGTTTGGCTGCAAAGTCCGTTTCCTCTTCTGAAAAGGCCAGCTGGCTTTTGTCCATATACTTCAGCCGCAGGGTATGCTCCATCAGATTAATGAAATAACGGAGGAACTGTTTCTGGTTCTCGCGTCCCATTTTGGTGCTGGCGATACCTTCGATCCATCCCTGAAGCCCCACCCGGTTTCCGGTAAAAATATAGTTGAGCCAGTTGCGCAGCAGTTCATGATAGTCGTCATCAGAATGTTGCAGCATGTACAAAGCTTCCCTGTAATTGCCGGCGGCGATCGTCGCCGCCTGTCTTGCTTTGGCTGCAGGTATCTGTGCCCGGTTCACGAGCGCATCTACCATGACTTCTTTCGGTAACGGATTTACTTTGATAAGATGTGTACGGGATAGTATGGTAGCAAGGATCTGTTCCTGATTTTCGGCCACCAACAGGAAAATGGTATTATCCGGTGGTTCCTCTATCAGTTTCAGTAACCTGTTTCCCTCGTTGCCCAGGTATTCGGGCATCCACATCAATAATATCTTATAAACGCTTTCGAAGCTTTTCAGGCTCAGTTTACGAATGATATCCTGGCATTCTGTGGCGGTGATATTACCCTGTTTGTTCTCTGCCCCTATAAACTGTAACCAGTCATATGCATTGCCATAAGGATGGGCTTCTATGAATTCCCGCCATTCAGCAGCATAGTCAGAGCTGACTGGTTTATCGCCCGGTTTACGGGGAATGACCGGGTAAGAGAAATGTATATCAGGATGTATGTATTTACCCGCTTTCACACAGGAGTTACATGTACCACAAGCACCATCAGGCTGTTTGTTTTCACAGACCAGGTATTGCGCAAAAGCAAGTCCGAGCGGAAGGCCACCCGTCCCTTCCGGCGCCAGTATAAT
Organism: Chitinophaga sp. S165; assembly: GCF_003182155.1. Classification (GTDB taxonomy): domain Bacteria; phylum Bacteroidota; class Bacteroidia; order Chitinophagales; family Chitinophagaceae; genus Chitinophaga. The sequence goes on along the minus strand of NZ_QGTG01000002.1, from coordinate 562,687 downwards.
ATTGGCGTGGGCAAGACGGTGCTGCTCCGCGGACTTTATTAATTGTTGTCGTATATCTTCCTGACCTATTACATTCGAAAAAAGCATGAACGCAAATTAGTATTTCTTTTCTATCGCGGCCGTTACTTCAGGAGAAAGCGGTTGGGTTTTAGGTGAGAATACGGCTACCAGGTTGCCTTTTTCATCCAGCAGATACTTCTGGAAGTTCCATTGTACTTCAGCCGGTTGAAGGTTTTTTGCTTTACTTTCTGACAGCAGCCATTTATAGATAGGATGAATGTCTGTTCCTTTTACGGAGATCTTGGCTGCCATTGGGAAGGTTACCGCATATTTCTTTGTGCAGAACTCATGGATCTCAGCGTTGCTGCCTGGTTCCTGTGAACCGAAGTTATTGGCAGGGAAACCGATGATGACCAGGTTCTTTTCATATTTCTTGTAAAGCTTTTCCAGTTCAGCGTACTGAGGGGTATTGCCGCACATAGAGGCAGTATTTACGATCAGTATCTTTTTGCCTTTATAATCTGAAAAATTGATCTTACCTCCATCAACAGCTTCTACTTTAAAATCATAGATAGCGCCGCCTTTCATGAACAATAATATCGAAATCAACAGTGTCTTCAGTGTCATATAATTAGAATTGTAGAGTGAATGTATACGTTAATTGAGCTTGAATATAAAAACAAGTGAGCAAATAAAATTAAGTAAAATATGGTATATGAGGTGTTAATGATAAGCGGGTGGGCCACTATTTTAATGGTTAGCAAAGGCCAGTGTACAGATGCTGACAGTGGCCCCGGCATTGATCAGTAATTCACTGCATGCCTCCAGGGTCGCGCCGGTGGTAAGCACGTCGTCGATGAGCAGGAAGTGCTGATCGTTCAACTGGTTCGTACCGCGTATGGAAAATGTGCCGGATACATTCTGCCAGCGGTGCAGCCGGCCTTTATTGGTTTGTGATGGCACATAGTTATTGCGGAAGAGTATTTCATTGGCAACAGGTTTGCCGGTAACGGCAGCTATGCCATTAGCAAGGAGCGATGCCTGGTTATATCCGCGTTGCTGTAATTTGGTAGGATGTATTGGAACAGGAATGATATGGCTTATTTCGTATAGCCACTTGCTTTGCAATAACAGGTTCCCCATCTGCTCTCCGAAGTGAGTGGCAATATCTTCCCGGCGATTGTATTTGAACTGGTAAATAAGTTGCTGTAATAACGACGACTTCCTATAATAATAGGCGGCCATGGCATACCGGACGTTTACTCTTCCCCAAAAGATCTTTTCCACCGGATTATTATGCAGGTGCTGATAACCGGTAAGTGGTAACCGGCGTTGACAGTGCAGGCAAAGAATTCTTTCTGTACGGGTAAGATCTGTGCCACAGCCGTCACAGGTATGAGGATAGAAGAGATCCAGCAGAGAGGATAACAGGTTTTTCATTTTGCAGATAGGATAGTTAGTCCACTGAAAATAATGAAAACCCTGTTAGCAGTAAAAATTAAAAGAGACCTCTGTAAACTTCATCTACCCGTCCAACAGGTACTACCTCAATATTGAACTTGCTGAAGTCTGTTCCCTTCTTATTATATCGGCTGATGAAGATCTTCTCAAACCCGAGTTTCTCAGCTTCAGCTACACGTTGTTCTATCCGGTTTACTGCACGTATCTCACCGCTGAGACCTACTTCACCGGCAAAACAGATCTTGCTGCTGATGGCAGCATCTTCGTAAGAAGATAGAAGTGCACATAATACCGCCAGATCTATAGATGGATCTTCTACCCGGATACCACCGGCAATGTTGAGGAACACGTCTTTAACACCAAAGTGGAAGCCGCCGCGTTTTTCCAGTACGGCTAACAACAGTTGCAGTCTGCGCAGATCAAAACCGGTAACAGTACGTTGCGGAGTACCATACACCGATTGAGTAACGAGCGCCTGCACTTCCACAAGCATAGGGCGCATACCTTCCATCGTTGCAGCAATAGCTACACCGCTTAGTTGATCTTCACGTTGTGATATCAGGATCTCCGAAGGATTGGTAACCTGCCTTAATCCACTGCCGGTCATTTCATAAATACCCAGTTCCGCAGTTGATCCGAAACGGTTTTTGATAGTGCGGAGTATACGGTAAGCATAATGCTGATCACCTTCAAACTGTAAAACGGTGTCCACCATATGCTCCAGTATCTTTGGACCGGCAATCGATCCATCCTTGGTGATATGACCAATAAGGAATACGGGCGTATGACTTTCTTTGGCAAAACGTTGCAGTTCAGCTGTTGTTTCCCTGATCTGGGATACGCTGCCGGGAGCCGATTCAATGAATGGTGATTGAAGTGTTTGAATCGAGTCAACGATAAGGAGTTGTGGGCGTAGTTTCTTAATTTCCTGGAAGATAGTTTGTGTAGATGTTTCAGTTAACAGATAGAAGAGGTCATTCTTAACCTGTAATCTGTCTGCTCTCATTTTTATTTGTTGTGCACTTTCTTCTCCACTTATATAAAGCGTGGTGATGTCTTTGAGTAACAAGGCGTTCTGCAGGAACAACGTGCTTTTACCAATACCAGGTTCGCCGCCTACAAGTACAAGAGAGCCAGGCACTATACCGCCGCCCAATACACGGTTCAGCTCTGCATCAGGTGTAAGCAGACGATCTTCTTCGATACCGCTTACTTCAGACAGGTTCACAATGTTATCAGATCTGCCGTTCTCTTTTTCAGGTTGCCAGTTAGTATTACGTAAAGGGATATCCTTTTGTACTTTCTCTTCAACGAATGTATTCCATTGACCACAACTTGGACATTTACCAGTCCATTTAGCTGATTCGTATCCACAATTCTGACAGAAGAACGCAGTTTTAATTTTCATGCAGCAAATTTAAAACGGAAATATTCCGCTCCATTAAAAAGAAAAATAAAAACGATGAGATGATGATGGAAAAAAATGAGAGAAAGGTTGTTTAAAGCGTTAAAATTTTCCGGAAAAAGGGGCAGCTCAAAATCGGGTAAAAAAGAAAAGAGCCAACAGAAATTTCTGCTGACTCTTTCTACTTACTAACCCATTAAATTCACGTCTAAATTACTAAATGGCTACAGAATAAAAAAGTTTATTTAATTGATGTGAATAACTTTTGACGACTTTTCGTAATGTGACAGATCTGCCACCATAGCACGTTTCAGCGGTTACAGGCATCGAATTATACTTTCATTAAAAGAGCGTAAAGGGTTGATAAATAGGAATGATGCCGCCATAAATTATATATGAAATTGGCGTCATAAAAGCATAAATTATATCTGTCATATCGTCCGGATTGCCCTTCTGAAACTTTATAAAACGACATATTGACAGAGTGAAATTCCCTAATTGGCAGGAAAAAAGTTAGGAAGCCGGACCATTTCTTAATGAAATCCTAAATCCGGTCCGAAGGCACGGTTTGGACACTAATTTGATCGTACTTACCTGTAATTTTGTATTGATTTAAACTTCATTTGAAATAGTATGACACCTGGCATTATGTTCATGTCGCTGATCTTTATCGGGATCAGCATGTTGGTAAGCTGGAGGTTGAAGAGTAAATTCAGAGAATTCAGCGCCATACCGACCTCTTCGGGATTAACGGGTAAGCAGATTGCGGAAAAGATGTTGAAAGACAATGGGATATATGACGTACAGGTTGTTTCCGTAGACGGGTTCTTATCTGACCACTATGATCCTACCAATAAAACTGTAAACCTGAGCCCGGATGTATATTCCGGGGCGAATGTATCGGCTGCGGCCGTGGCCGCGCATGAGTGCGGGCACGCGGTGCAGCATCAGAAGGCCTATCCCTGGCTGAATATGCGTTCTAAGCTGGTACCGGCTGTACAGTTCAGTTCCAATCTAGTACAATGGGTGCTTTTAGGCGGTATCCTGCTTATTAATGTATTTCCATCTTTATTACTGGGAGGTATCACCCTGTTTGGGGTGACAACGCTTTTCGCGCTGGTGACACTACCGGTGGAATTTGACGCTTCCAGGAGGGCACTGGCCTGGCTGGACAATACCAATATCATGCGAAGGGAAGAGCATGATAAGGCGAAAAATGCCCTTTGGTGGGCCGCAATGACCTATGTGGTAGCAGCGATCGCTTCTGTTGTGACCCTGTTGCAGTATATAATGATCTATGCCGGCGCCAGGAACCGGGATTAATTTTATTATCATCTGTTAATCAATATGCTAGGTCGGGAAGGTTTCTTTCCCGGCCTTTTTTCATAAGGCCCCGGACCTAAAAAAAAGTAGAACGAGTGGGTTGTCTGACCGCCAAGCTTATATAGCTCTTGTGCAACAAGCCATCAACTATGCTTATCCCTTTATCTTCCCTTCTGAAGGGAAGATAAAGGGATAAGCATAGTTGATGGCCTATTGTAGGCTTTCCAGGCGTATTTTTGTCGGTTTTTAGTCCTGGGAAGGGACGACTTCCCTTATTCTGAGGGGGCTCGTTCAGGGTGCAGGACGTAAGGAAGAGCTGGGAATGGGCGATCAGGCGGCAAGGGCTCAAAAGCAGTATAGGTTGGGGAAATGGCACTTTAAGTTACCAGTAATGGCTTATTTTATTGGGCATCCATCTTATGTTTAAATATAAATAAGTGTTTTCTGATGATTTACAATACTAAAATAGTCTGATAAAAATATCCAGGTCATGTGTTGATAATTGTATGTCAAAATTATTATTGAAAATCAATTCATTGCAAGGGTGTCTTTCAAAAAAGTTCCTCAAAAGTATGGTAATATGAATTAAGAGGATTAGTTTTGCACTCCCAATTTGTTTGGGATAGTTATATCAGACGTAGAAACTTTATTATATACTATAATGAACACTTTAAGCTTCAAGACTAAATCGGCCAATGACGCTACTGTAACGCGTGAATGGCACATCGTAGACGCTACCAACCTGACTTTGGGTAGGATGAGCGCGAAGATTGCGGCAATCTTAAGAGGCAAGAACAAGCCTTATTATACACCTCACACTGACTGTGGTGATTTCATTATTGTTATCAACGCTGAAAAAGTTCAGTTCACAGGTAATAAATGGAATGACAAGGAATATCTGACTTTCTCTGGTTATCCAGGTGGTCAGAAGGCAGAAGTTGCTAAAGACCTGGTTCGTCGCAGACCAGAACTGATCATAGAAAGGGCTGTAAAAGGTATGCTGCCTAAGAACCGTCTGGGACGTGCTATGTACAAAAAACTGTTTGTATATGCAGGCGCTGAGCATCCACACGCTGCGCAGAAACCGAAAACATTAACTTTCTAATTTTTCTCTGATACATGGAAAAGCAAAAAAATACTATTGGTCGTCGTAAGGAAGCCGTAGCCCGTGTGTACATCAGCAAGGGTACTGGTAACGTTGTTGTGAACGACAAAGACTATAAAGAATACTTCTCGCTGGTATACCTGCAGAACCAGGTAGAACTGCCGTTGAAGACTATCGACGCTACAGATAAATTTGATATAAAGGTAAATGCTGCCGGTGGTGGTATCAAGGGTCAGGCTGAAGCTATTAAGCTGGGTATTGCACGTGCACTTTGCGAAGTGAACATCGAATACCGTCCGGCACTGAAAGCAGCTGGTCTGCTGAAACGTGATCCAAGAAGCGTTGAACGTAAGAAACCAGGTAAAGCTAAAGCTAGAAGAAGCTTCCAGTTCTCTAAACGCTAATCGTGATGAATGCGTGGAGCTATATGTGATACGCAGATTATTAACATTGACCTTTTATAACAGAGTATAATAACATGGAAAATAATACCTCATTACAGCAGCAGTTACTGGAGGCGGGTGTACACTTCGGTCACCTGAAGAAAAAATGGAACCCGAAGATGCTGCCTTACATCTTCGCAGAAAAGAAAGGTATTCACATCATAGATCTGAATAAAACCGTTGAAGGATTACAGGATGCAGCTGCTGCCCTGAAATCTATCGCTAAGAGCGGTAAAAAGATCATGTTCGTAGCCACTAAAAAACAGGCTAAAGAAATCGTAGCTGAAGCTGCAAAACGCGTTAACATGCCTTTCGTTACTGAAAGGTGGTTAGGTGGTATGCTGACCAACTTCGCTACTATCCGTAAGAGCGTTAAGAAAATGCAGAGCATTGAAAAGATGCTGGCTGATGGTACCCTGGATAGCATCACCAAGAAAGAGCGTCTGACCTTAACCCGCGATAAGGAGAAAATGGAGAAAGTTCTGGGCGGTATCGCTCAGCTGGCACGCGTTCCTGCTGCGCTGTTCCTGGTTGACATCAGCCATGAGCACATTGCACTGGCAGAAGCTCGTCGTCTGGGTATCTCTACCTTCGGTATGGTAGATACTAACTCCGATCCTACTAAAGTAGACTTCGCAGTTCCTGCAAATGATGACGCGACTAAATCTATCGCAATCATCACTAACTATATCGCTGCTGCAATCGCAGAAGGTCTGGCTGAAAGAGCAAATGAGAAAACTGACGATGTAGTTGAAGAAGAAGAAGCTGATAACCAGGCGCTGAAATTCGAACTGGAAGGTGGCGATGATCGTGGCGAAAGAGGCCGTAAACCTGGTGGTCGTGGTCCTGGCGGTGCTGGTGGTCGCGGTCCTGGTGGCCCTGGTGGTGCCGGTGGACGTGGTCCAGGTGGTGGTAACCGCGGCGGCGGTGGTGGTAACCGTCCTGGTGGCGGTGGTGGCAACCGCCCAGGTGGCGGTGGCGGTAACCGTCCAGGCGGCGGTGGCGGCGGACAACGCCGTCCTGCAGGTTCAGGCGGTCCTAGACCAGGCGGTGGCGGAAGATAATCTCCGTTTACAATAAAATAATATAAAGCAATTGCGAATCGTGGACTTAGACTCTTTGTTCCATGATTCGCAATTCAGCTAATAGTTGATAAAGGATAAATATTAATCTATATTAAACTCATTATAAGTTATGGCAGCAACAATTACAGCAGCTGATGTTAACAAACTGCGTCAGCAAACTGGTGCAGGTATGATGGATTGCAGAAAAGCATTAGTAGAAAGTGATGGTGATTTTGAAAAAGCAGTAGATTATCTGCGTAAAAAAGGACAGAAAGTAGCTGCGCTGCGTTCTGACCGCGAAACCAAAGAAGGTGTTATCATTGCTAAAACTGCTGCTGATGGTAAATCAGGCGTAGTTGTAGCACTGGGTTGTGAAACTGACTTCGTTGCTAAAAACGAAGATTTCGTAAAATTCGCTCAGTCTATCGTTGACCTGGCCCTGAGTTCAGGTGTTAACACTATCGAAGAACTGGGTGCTGCTACCCTGGATGGCGCTACCGTAAATGATAAAGTGAACGACCAGGTAGCTAAGATCGGTGAAAAGATCACCCTGGCAAGATTCGAAAAGATCTCTTCAGCTGCTGTAACCGCTTATATCCACGGTAACTACCGTATGGGTGTACTGGTTGGCTTCTCTGCTCCTGTTTCTGAAGAAGTAGGTAAAGATATCGCTATGCAGATCGCAGCAATGAACCCTATCGCTGTTGATGCGGAAGGTGTTTCTCCTGAACTGATCGCTCGTGAAAAAGCTATCGCTATCGAACAGATCGCTGCTGAAGGTAAAACCGGCGATATGGCTGAAAAGATCGCTGTAGGTAAAGTGAATAAATTCTTCAAAGAAAATACCCTGTTACCACAGGCTTTCGTAAAAGATAATAATAAAACTGTTGGTGATCACCTGAAATCTATCAGCGCTGATCTGAAAGTAACAGGATTCACAAGAATCGCTTTAGGGTAATTAAATTACCTGTTTAAAAGGAGAGAATCACAATTCTCTCCTTTTTTTTGTGCTTAATATCGGGAATGCAAATAAGCCGGACATCGTCAATACTTCCCACTCCCCAATACCAGAAATAGCGTGTTCCGCATTTTTTTATATATTCGGGCACTGTAAACCATTTACTAACTAACATTTTCATATCATTTTTCTATAGTCATGTTGCCAAAGTATAAGCGTATTTTACTCAAATTGAGCGGTGAATCCCTGATGGGAGAAGGTAATTATGGTATCGATCACAGAGTGATCACTCAGTATGCGTACGATATTAAAGCTGTGACGGACCTGGGTGTGCAGGTTGCCGTAGTAATTGGAGGAGGTAACATTTATCGTGGTATGAATGAGGCAGAAACCGGCATCGAAAGAGCCCAGGGCGATTATATGGGGATGCTGGCCACCGTGATCAACGGCATGGCAATGCAGAGCGGCCTGGAAAAAGTTGGACTGTATACACGCCTTCAGTCAGCCATTAAAATGGAACAGATCGCTGAACCGTACATCCGCCGCCGTGCCATCCGTCACCTTGAAAAAGGCCGTGTAGTGATCTTCGGAGCCGGTACAGGTAATCCTTATTTCACAACAGATACTGCCGCTTCTCTCCGTGCTATAGAAATACAGGCAGACGTGATCCTGAAAGGTACCCGTGTAGATGGTATCTATACCGCAGATCCGGAAAAAGATCCGACCGCTACGCGTTTCGAATCCATCACCTTTTCTGAAGTATATCAGAAATCACTCAACGTGATGGACATGACCGCGTTTACCCTCTGCCAGGAGAATAAACTGCCTATTATCGTATTTGATATGAATAAGGGTGGAAACCTGTTGCAGGTTATTATGGGTAAAAATGTAGGTACGCTGGTGAAGGGATAACAACAGCTTATTGTATTGATATTATCAGGGACCGGGAATTAAGAATAAGAATGATGACTTGCGCATTATTCCTTATTCTCAATTCCTGGTCCCTGATCTTTTATTTCATCAGTGCTTTGATATTCTTGTACGGTACAAACAGGGTCACCTGACCTAAAGCATATGGACCGATTTCGTAGGGGGTATAGCTGAAACCAATGCCCTTGTCCGTTACCAGGAAGTTGTCATTAGGTGCGATCTCTTTCGTGAGCAACATCGATTCAAGTTTAGCCCCATCTTCCATTTTATAGATCTTCCGGAAAGATTGCTCCAGCTCCGGTATAAGGTCTGTCTTATATTCAGGTTTCAGGAAATCTTCTACTTTCAGCACCTTTTTCTTCTCCAGGTCTAATACCTGATAGTGGGCGCCGTAGTTGCCGTGCGCACCGCCTGTGAACTCATAGGTAAAATACTCCAGCACCAGCAGCGGATATTGGTTCCACACCACTTTCATGTCAGCGTCTGCAGCCCAGTTGGCCGTTGCAGGAATACCACCGGTAGTATCGAGGTCTTTTTCATTGACCTTATAGGTTGCAAGAAAGGAGTCGATATCCCGGCGTATAAATTTATCCGGATCGTTAATAGGTTTGCCATCTGTGATGCTCGTGCGTATGAAGGCTGCTGTAGACTCATCTGTGCCTGTGGCAGGCCATACGATGCAATTGCTTGCCTGACCGGTGGGCGTATTAGGATTACCCGCGAAAAGGGCTACTGAGTCGGCAGCATACACCACATCGAGTGGAATGGTGTTCTGAAAGTCAGGTTTGAGATCAAAATTATAAGAAGTACCCTTACCTCTCCATTTGCCTGTAAAATGCCCTACGCTGTCCATTCTGCCTGCAAACAACCTTTCCTCATCTCTGTCGGTATTCTCATAAAGGAATATCCTCTCCCCGTCAGGGCTGCCCCATAGCATAATAGGCTCACCTATATTATCGTAGGTATAATACCCGCGGAAGATCCACGGACCGGATTTAATAAGGTTCATGGTAACAGGCTCGCCATTAATGACGCCCTTCAAATGGAGGTAGTAATAAGCAGTTTTGGAGGGATCCGGGATCTTCGGAGTTTGTGCCTGCTGTTTTGTTTTCTTTCCGCAGGAGACGAACACACAACAGGTGATGACAAATAATAGTATGGTTCTCATGCCTTAAAATTACTAAATAAACTGACCACTGTCATATATCAATCTCTTGCTGTAGCCGGATACTGCTATGTTTATAAGTATCTTTGTGGCAGTAAAATCAGGACCATGTTGAACAAAGAAGTAGCAGATCTGCGTAAAGATTATCGCCTGGCCTCTCTCGATGAAGAGGATGTGGCGAAAGACCCATTGGAACAATTCGGGCGTTGGTGGAAAGATGCAACCAGCGGGCAACTGGATGAGCCTAATGCCATGACTTTAGCTACCAGTACGCCTGACGGCCATCCCTCTGCACGTATTGTGCTGTTGAAGAATTTTGATGCAGATGGATTTATGTTCTTTACAAACTATGAAAGTCAGAAAGGCCAGGAGATGGCGGCTAACCCTAACGTATCATTATTATTCTTCTGGAGAGAACTTGAAAGACAGGTGCGTATAGACGGTGCTGTTAGTAAGGTAGCGCCAGATGTTAGTGACGAATATTATAACAGCAGACCTCCGGGTAGTCGTATAGGCGCTATTGCTTCTCCGCAGAGCCGCGTAATACCACACCGCAGTTTCCTGGAAGAGCAGGTAAGGATGGTAGCTGAAAAATATATATTACAAGATCCGGTACGTCCGGCATACTGGGGCGGTTATGTTGTGAAACCGGTTAAGATGGAGTTCTGGCAGGGGCGCAGCAGCCGTTTACATGACAGGATATTATACAGGCTGGAAGGGAATGAGTGGAAGATCGAGCGCCTGGCGCCGTGAGACGGACGCTAAATAAAAATTAGGAATTAGGAATTGTTTTAAGGCATAATTCCTAATTCCCAAATGCTCTTAAGCCTTTTTTTCAGCTTTCGCAGCAGCAGCTTTCTTTGGTTTAGCAGGTCTTGCTTTACCGAAAGAACCGTTAGAAATCTTACCTTTTTTGGTTTTGATATCACCTCTACCCATTGTAAACAGTTTGATGTTTATTATAGTTGTTTGTTAATCTGAGGATGTAACTCCCGCTAATTAGCCGCAAATTACGTAATAGCCGGTGTTAAATGCAAAAAAAAAGCAAGAAACAGTAGTGTTCCTTGCTTGAATAAGTTAAGCTAACAGATTAAAGCTTGTCGGACAGAGCCTTACCAGCTTTGAATTTAGCAACTTTCTTAGCTTTGATCTTGATGATCTGGCCAGTCTGTGGGTTTCTACCGTTACGAGCAGCACGTTTAGAAACAGAGAAAGTACCGAAACCTACTAAGGTTACTTTACCACCTTTTTTCAGGGTATCAGCAACAGCTTTAGTGAAAGAATCCAGCGCTTCGTTAGCTTGGGTTTTAGTGATAGCGGCATCTTTTGCCAGCTTGTCGATTAATTCGGCTTTGTTCATAGCTAGTAAGATTTAACTAGTGAATAAAATGTTTGATGTGAGCAAATATAGCGCGTTTTATCAGATTACCAAATTTTTTGAATCTTTTTTAACTAAAAAATCATCGGCTGAAAACGCCTACAGGTAACGGTTACAGCAGATTGATACATGATGCGGTATGAATAGGGGATACCCCTTGTTTTCATGAAATCCGCTGTGGTAGCCTATTTGCTGCTGTATTTGATATAAACGCGTATATGTTCCAAGTATTGTACCAAAGTCTAAACCCCGTGTAATCAGTGGATTTCCTGTGGATAAGTTTAACATCTATACTACCTGCATTACGGTGTTAAAGGCCACAAACTGGCTCCCAAACAGGTCGTAAGACACCTTCCGAAGCCTTTGTGCATGCTCTTCCAGGAAGGTTTGATAGTTCTCCAATGTATCTGTAAAGTACTGAGCTGAGTAAGTAGGTCCGTCCTGATCGTCCTGCTCAAGCAGCCTGCAGATGCGGTAATCGTGGAAAAGTCCCGTTGCCATAATAGCCGGAATATGCTCTTCTTTCATCCATTGAAGCCACCTATCATTGATGAAATGTGTGACCTTAGTAGTAACGTTATAGATAATCATGTGCGAAAAACGGCTTTAAGATCCCAGTTGCAGATATACCGGGCAATGGTCTGAATGCTTTACCTGCTGCCAGATCTGGGCATCTTTCAGCCTCGCCTGCAGTGGTGTTGTAACGTTAATATAATCGATACGCCATCCCTTGTTATTGGCCCTGGCGTTAGACCTTACGCTCCACCAGCTGTATTGGTGCGGATCAGGGTTATAATGACGGAATGTGTCTACAAAGCCGCTATCGAACAATTTGTCCAGCCAGGCCCGTTCTTCCGGCAGAAAGCCTGAAGACTTCTTATTACCTACAGGATCGTGGATGTCTATCGGTTTGTGGCATATATTATAGTCGCCGCATACGACCAGGTTCGGCCTTGTGCCTTTCAGCTGTTCTACATAACCGTAGAATTCATCCAGCCATTGATATTTATAGGTCTGTCTTTCGTCTCCACTGGTGCCGGAAGGCATGTAGGTATTAATAAGGGTAATATCGCCAAAATCCAGCCTAATTACCCGTCCTTCTGCATCACTCTGCATGAAGCCGTTACCATATTGTACATGGTCAGGAGTGATCTTTGTCAGCACAGCCACTCCGCTATATCCCTTTTTCTCTGCAGGGTACCAGTAGTGCTCGTAGCCCAGCTCTTCAAATTGGCGGTAGTCCACATTGTCTTTGTGTGCCTTGATCTCCTGCAGGCATACGATATCTGCAGGATCTGTTTTCAGCCATTCCGTAAAACCTTTGGTCATGGCGGAACGTAGTCCGTTTACATTATAGGATACAATTCTCATGGTGTGGTAGATCAATCGTCCAGGGTGTATGGACAATGTTGGTGTTAATTATAAAAAAAACGGTAGTCCATGTTGGATGGACTACCGGATATCGAGTTATTACATGTCATATTCGAGTACGGGGCGTAGCCACTTCTCAGCCTCTTCTATGCTCCATCCCTTACGGGCGGCATAGTCTTCCACCTGGTCTTTCTCTATCTTGCCAAGACCGAAGTATTTGGCCTCTGGATGGGCGAAATACCAGCCACTAACGCTGGATGCGGGGTACATAGCGAGTGATTCGGTAAGGATGATACCGGTATTCTCAGTAGCATCCAGCATATCGAACAGTTTATATTTTTCTGTGTGCTCCGGACATGCAGGATAACCAGGCGCCGGACGGATTCCGGAGTACTCTTCTCTGATCAGTGCATCATTGTCCAGTTGCTCGGTTGCAGCATAACCCCAGAATTCAAGCCTTACACGTTTATGCATCAGCTCTGCAAAGGCCTCTACCAGTCTGTCGGCGAGGGCCTTCAGCATAATGCTACTATAGTCGTCGTGATCTGCCTTGAACTTTTCCAGCCATTTTTCAATATCACCGCCTGTTGTTACAGCAAATGCGCCCATATAGTCCTGGATGCCTGCTTCTGCCGGAGCAATGAAATCGGCCAGGGAAAGGTTCGGCTGACCAGGAGCTTTTTTGATCTGCTGGCGGAGGCATTCCAGGTGTACAGGGCCTTCGCCGGGTTTAGGCGATAATACGGAGATCGTATCGTCAGCGCTTCTGTTTGCAGGGAACAGGCCAATCACGCCATTTGCCGTCAGCCATTTCTCTTCTACAATGCGCTTCAGCATTGCTTTGGCATCTTCAAACAGGCGGGAGGCTTCTTTACCTACGATTTCATCTGTAAGGATCTGCGGGAATTTGCCATGCAGTTCCCATGAGATGAAGAATGGTTGCCAGTCAATAAATTCAGCTATTTCACCCAGGTCGTAATTCTTGAATACATGCACGCCTAACTGTTTGGGCACTACCGGCTGGTAGTTGCTCCAGTTGGTGATTGCCTTATGCTGACGGGCTTCCGCAATAGGGAGGTATTGTTTTACCGGTTTTTTGTTCCGGAAGTTTTCGTTCAGTTTCTGGTACTCGATCTTCACATCGTCCAGGAAGGTCTTTTTGAGCGCTTTATTAAGGAGACTGCTTGTAACTGTCACACTACGGGAAGCATCCAGTACATGGATCACCCCGTGTTCGTATTCAGGGGCTATTTTAACCGCTGTATGCGTCCGGGAGGTAGTAGCACCTCCAATGATCAGGGGCACCTCAAAATGCTGGCGTTTCATCTCTCTGGCCACATTTACCATCTCATCCAGGCTAGGGGTGATCAATCCACTGAGACCGATAATATCAACCTGCTCCTGACGGGCGGTCTGTAATATCTTTTCAGCAGGTACCATTACACCCATGTCAATGATGTCATAGCCGTTACAGCCTAACACCACGCCTACGATGTTCTTGCCGATGTCATGCACATCGCCTTTTACTGTTGCCAGCAGGATCTTTCCGGCAGATTTAACCACACCACCGTTCAGTTCCACCATTCTTTGCTTTTCCTCTTCGATATAAGGTGTGAGCACCGCCACTGATTTTTTCATTACACGGGCGCTTTTCACAACCTGGGGAAGGAACATCTTGCCACTGCCAAACAGGTCGCCTACGATGTTCATACCGTCCATGAGCGGACCTTCTATGACATCCAGCGGGCGAGGGTATTTCTGACGGGCCTCTTCTGTATCAGCCTCAATATGATCGGTAATGCCGTTCACCAGGGCATGGCTTAAGCGTTCTTCCACGCTGCCATGACGCCAGGTTTCATCTTTCTCGATGACCTTACCTTTGCTCTTTACTGTTTCAGCAAAGGCGATCAGGCGTTCGGTCGCATCTTCCCTACGGTTCAGAATGGCATCATTACACAGCTCACGCAGTTCAGGTTCTATCTCGTCATAGATCTGAAGCATGCCGGCATTCACGATACCCATGTTCATGCCTGCTTTGATGGCGTAGAACAGGAACACAGAGTGCATTGCCTCACGAACTACGTCGTTACCACGGAAGGAGAAGGAAATATTACTTACCCCACCGCTTACGCTGGTAAGGGGCATCAGTTCTTTAATGCGACGGGTAGCGTTGATGAAGTCTACCGCGTAGTTATTATGTTCTTCAATACCCGTTGCGATCGCGAAGATGTTTGGGTCGAAGATGATATCCTGCGGGTCAAACCCTACTTTTTCTGTCAGGATCTTATATGAGCGGTGGCAAAAGCTCACCTTTTTCTCTTCGGTATCTGCCTGTCCGTATTCATCAAAAGCCATCACTACAACGGCAGCACCAAAGGCTTTACAGATCTTCGCCTGCTCAATGAATTTGGCCTCACCTTCTTTCAGGCTGATGGAGTTTACGATACATTTCCCCTGTAAACATTTAAGTCCGGCTTCAATGATGCTGAACTTACTGGAGTCGATCATCACCGGTATTTTGGAAATGTCCGGTTCTGCTGCCAGGAGGTTCAGGAAGGTGGTCATGGCTTTTTCTCCATCCAGGAGGGCATCGTCCATGTTCACGTCTAATACCTGTGCACCATTTTCCACCTGCTGCCGGGCTACGGAGAGGGCTTCTTCATACAGGCCTTCCCTGATAAGACGGGCAAACTTTTTCGACCCGGTTACGTTGGTACGCTCCCCGATGTTAATGAAGTTCGTTTCTGGCCTCACTACCAGTGGCTCCAGGCCACTAAGGCGGAGGTAAGGTTTTATCACTTTTGTTTCGGGTGCCTGTAACGTATCTGCTGAAGTGATTGTTTCGCTCATTTGTGTTGCTGTAGTAGTTAGAATACTCCTTTTATCAGTATGGATCATGCCAGTTCTTCCACCTGGAGAGGAACGGGTCTGGGAGGCATTGTCTTTACATGTTCCGCAATGTGACGGATATGGTCAGGCGTAGTGCCGCAACAACCTCCTACGATATTAACATAACCTTCCCGGGCAAAATCTTCGATGATGTGTGCCGTATGATCGGGTGTTTCATCGTATTCGCCAAAGGCGTTAGGTAAACCTGCATTCGGATAGCAGCTCACATTGCAGGCTGCTATCTGCGACAGTTCAGCAATGTAAGGACGCATCTGTTCACCACCCAGCGCACAATTAAGGCCTACAGAGAATGGCTTTACGTGCATGACAGAGATATAGAAGGCTTCCAGTGTCTGGCCGCTGAGGGTCCTGCCTGAAGCATCCGTAATTGTACCGGATATCATTACAGGCAGCTCGGGCTGGTCAATGTCACTGAAGTATTTCTTTATAGCGAAGATGGCTGCTTTACTGTTCAGCGTGTCAAAGATGGTTTCAATGAGCAGGATGTCTACTCCTCCTTCATGAAGCCCTTTGATCTGCTCATAGTAGGCAGTTACAACTTCATCGAAGGAAACAGAACGGAAACCAGGATTATTCACATCCGGAGAGAGGGACAAGGTCTTGTTCAGCGGGCCTATTGCGCCAGCTACAAACCTCGGTTTATCCGGGTTCTTCTCGGTGTATTCCTTCGCCGCTTTTTTCGCAATACTTGCAGCTGCCACATTCAGCTCATAGGCGATCGACTGCATATCGTAGTCGGCCATGGCAATAGTAGTACTGCTGAAAGTATTGGTCTCGATAATATCGGCGCCGGCTTCCAGGTATTCTTTGTGTATTGCTTCGATGATATGGGGCTGAGTAAGATTGAGCAGGTCGTTATTACCTTTTACATCCATATGATAATCTTTGAAGCGTTCACCTCTGTAATCCGCTTCCTCCAGCTTGTAACGCTGTATCATGGTGCCCATTGCCCCATCAATGATCAGAATGCGCTCTGCGGCGCACTGGGATAATGATTTCATAATTGTTGTACGTTTATTAGTTACGGTTTAATAATACCCGCAGGTCGAACAATAAACAAATCCACCCGCGGAAACTAAAAGACAAAGGTACTTAATAATTGTATTATTATGCGGGTAGGCAGCATGCCCGAAAGGGGCCGTCATAGGTAGCAAAAGAACCTTATATGTACAGGGAGCAGAAAAAATTTGTTTTGATCTGTAAAGTCTACTATATTTGTAGGGTAATAGGGAGCGGCGCTCCCACAATGAGAATTACGATGCAAAAAGACGTAGTACAACAATCGTTAAGGCATTTCATCACCCGGAATATGCTTCATACATACGACAGTTCTAATAAGCAGAACTGTTGTTGCTAATCGGCGCACCACCACCATTGACCGTTTAGTTTTAACCTGCATTAAATCATTATTACGATGAGTATTGCCGAGCATGTACACAGCTTGCAGCAACACCTGGCGCAGTATGGACTGTACCCGGTACCCGCTGATGCTGACAGGGAGGAGTCTGAGATCTTTAAGATCTGTTTTTTGAATAAGTATGAGATGCAACGCTGGAGTGAACTGAGAGCGCAAGAAGAACGTCAGGACCGTTTGTCTCAGAAGAGCGCCCAGGGCGAGTGTTTATAGACACCGAAAGAGATTATCCATGAACTTATATAAAATCTAAACCAACCATAGCGATTTTCATAACGTGGAATTACAGGTTAAACACACACGGGTGTTGTTCAGCACTCGTATCTTTTTAAGCAAAACGCTTAACACGAAATGGGCGACCATTCTGCGTTAAGCGTTTTGCTTTATTAATATGTTCGTTTACGGCTGATGATCATCTGATCCGTCAGGCCTTCTTACAAAGTGATCACTTCTGCACATAATTTTCCAACGGCAACCTGTTGGAGATCGATCTTGCCAATGTCATCTCATCAGCATATTCCAGTTCACCGCCAAAAGCAATACCTCGTGCTATTGTAGTGATCTTTACCGGAAACTCCTTCAACTTCTTGGACAGGTAATAGATGGTCGTATCTCCTTCTATGGTAGGACTTAGTGCCATAATGATCTCCTCAATACCCTGTTGCTGCGTTCTCTCTACAAGTGAATAAATATTCAGCTGCTCCGGCCCGATACCATCAATAGGTGAGATGATCCCTCCCAATACATGATAGGTCCCGTTGAACTGCTGCGTATTTTCGATGGCCATCACATCGCGGATGCTCTCTACTACACATACAAGGGCCTTATTCCTTGAAGGATTACCACAAATGCTACAAATCTCCTGATCCGAAACGTTATGGCATATTTTACAGAATTTGATCTGCTCCCGCATACGGGTCACTACGTCACCAAACAGTTTGACCTGGGCGGGTTCCTGCTTCAACAGGTGCAACACCAGGCGTAACGCCGTTTTTTTGCCAATGCCCGGCAACCGCGCAAACTCATTTACTGCATTTTCTATCAGGGCGGAGGAAAATATCATGATGTAAAATTAGGAATTATAATGTGACCTGGATCTTCACCCCCCAGTTGGCTTTGATATTCTCTTTTTTAGGGAAGCTGACCACTCTTTCCGGCTGCTTCTTTGGTGTGCTGTAATAGACGCCACGGTCCCATTTCCCGTTATTATTCTCATCCAGCAGTACCTGTACTTCATATTCTCCCGGAGTGATACGTTTTTGGACCCAGGTGTTCCGTTCTATTTTCCCTGAATATTGGATCTTCTTATCCCTGATGAGTTGGGCTACGTAGTGCATGGTATCACTGATCATTGACTTCGCACTGTCACTGAGAGTAAAGGTCAGCATGGCCTTGCCGTAATCAGATTCCTTTTTAGCTGCGAAGCTGATCGTATCGGACTTGGCTGGCTGGATGCCCGCAGTATCAGCTACAGATTCTTTTGGGATGATCAGCCTGTAAGGCTTACCTTCTTTCCAATCATAATGCACCAGTAATTTAGTACGGGTGGTATCCAGCGGATCAAAGGATGTAGTGAATGGTACTGGTGTGAACAGCGTATCCTGTGTCAGTTTGAACGCTGTACTGTCCAGTGTTTTCACCGGAGCGCTAAAAGTGATCCGTAAAGGTTGACCCAGCTCCTGTTTATTATCATTCAGTTCTGCGCCGATATTCAGCGTACGTTTCTTCTTCTTTTCTTTCTCCTTGTCTTTTTCTTTTTTCTCGCTTTCCTGTTCTACCTGTTGTTGCTCTTCCTGCGCCGCTTCTTCCGGTTTTTTGATAGTGCTGTCCTGTTCAATGAACATCAGCATTGTAATGTCTTTCAGGTTTTGTTCCCTCAGATGGATCAGACTGTCATTAAAAGCGATCAGCTCATTGGGCTGGTTGTATTGCAGGTCCCGGTCTTCCTCTTTCAGTGCAAACAGTTTATAGTCGCCGGGAGCCATATTCCTGAACCAGAATGCCCCATTACCTTTTGAACGTGCAAAGTAAACCGGTTTCTCCTTAGATACGACAGAGTCTATCGTATTACGGTATATCATCACAGACACGTTACTGTCAGGTTTCCCGGTTTCTGCATTTATAGTATATCCCCTTACCTGGAGAGAATCCAGGTAATCGCCGGTTGATACCACATACTGAAAGTCCTCTATAGGATTGCTTTCATTGTTATCCCGGATGGCGTCAGAGAAGTTAAAAGTATAAGTGGTATTTTCAGCCAGCGTATCCTTGATGACCATTGTTACGGTTTTCAGCTTGGATGTTACCGTTGGTACCCGTTTCAGGGTAGGGGATACGATCAGTTTCTCGAAGATGTTGTCCAGCTGT
The DNA here is from genome assembly GCF_003182155.1 of Chitinophaga sp. S165. Taxonomy (GTDB): domain Bacteria; phylum Bacteroidota; class Bacteroidia; order Chitinophagales; family Chitinophagaceae; genus Chitinophaga. Next base: position 543,393 of record NZ_QGTG01000002.1, on the reverse strand, counting down.
ACATATTCATTGAATGTAAAAGAGACTTTCTTTGCTTTGAACTGCAGGGTTGAGTCGGGAGGTGTTATCCCTACCAGCCTGGGGGCTAGCGTATCTTTAGGTCCGCCGCTGGGTGGAACAATATTGGCGCAGCCCGGGAGCAGAAAGATGGACACACTTATCACTATCAGCCAGTAGGCCCAGCCACGGAAGTTATGATTCATTATCTATAAGTATTATACCAAAAACCGGCTCCAAAGATCAAATTCCAAACAGAAAAATCCAAATCAGTCTGCCACTGGCCCTATTCAGTCTTCCAAACGGGCTGGGAGCACCGTCTCATTTTCTGCTTCCGGTTCATGTAATGCTACGTAGAGCTTATTGTCCTTCACAAAGTTGCACCACACACAATCTTTTTTACCGCAACCGGTATAGAATTCCCTGTTCTGGATCTTTGTCCAGGTGGAGACGATCTGCTGGGTAACGAGGCTAACATCTTCAGGGGTAATGGCCACTTTCGCCTTATGATATAGCTTCTGTTTATTAGGCTCAATGAAGTCAAACTCAGTACTTATTACTTTCCAGTTCTTCTGGTGGTAGTTGTCCAGCAGCACTTTATAGAAAACAGCTTGTCGCCAGTAATCCCCGCCGTCAGGATGTTCGGGAGTGGGACGTGCAAATTTGTGGTGTTCGCTGATAGCCTTTTCATAGTCGCCGGTCTTGTAATCCACCACATTCACCAGGTTGCCCTCAAATTCCAGTTTGTCGATCTTGCCTTTCAGCGGTACTCCGCTAACTACTACGCTCCGGATATTCCGTTCCACGCTGACAACCTTATTCCATTTTGATGAATAAATGTTGTAATAGCTGTCCAGTATATCTTTGCCATATTCCAGCCTTCTTTCAAAAGACTCTCTGGTAAAGCTTTCCCGGTTGCGTAACATGCTCCAGGTAAAGTCGCGGATGAATTCTTCTTTAGGAGGGAATTCATATTGCTTGTTCTCCTGCATTTTCTGGAACAGCTTTTCCAGTGCATAGTGGACGGCAGAACCAAACTCTGTGTTTTCCGAGCGGCCGGAAGGTACTCGGACGAGGTTTTTATAATAAAAGCCCAGGGGGCAGTTGAGGTAATTATTGAGCGCCGTTACGTTCATGACGAAACTTGCCAGCAGGCTGTCAATGAACTGCATGTCGGTCCTGGCTATTTCTGGAGCTACGCCTTGTGTATATTGAAGGGCCTCAAATGTGAACAGCACATCCTCCGGAATAATGACCTTCTCAACAGGCAGTGCATGCCGTTCCTGTATTTCAGTTACGAACAGGCTGGGTTCCAGCGGCTTACCATCTGTTCTGAACTCAGGATAACTGATGTACAGATGTTTTTCTGCACGGGTCAGCGCCACATAGAAAAGCCTGCGGAGCTCCTGTTCATCGGTGCTGGTAACAGCGGTGGTGAACAGGGTATCCGGAAAGGTAAAACCACTGGCAGTCTTCTTTTTAGTTTCCCAAAGATGAGAGTTGGCGCCAGCAATGAATACATACTCGAATTCAAGTCCTTTGGCGCCGTGTGCTGTGAGCAGGTTGATGCCTTTTTCGTGCCCCGACACCTGTACAATAGGAATAGTAATGCCGTTGTGGGCCATCAGGTCTGTCATGCTCATAAAAGGCACCAACGTAAGGTCCGGGTTCCGGTGTGTTTCTCCCTTGATGAAATCGAACAGCGATTGCAGCACCTTCATCAGCCAGGGCTTTTCAGGCGATTGCATTACATATGAGAGCACGCCGCATTCATTGATAATGGCAGCAAATAACTGTTGCAGGGTAAGGTTATGAGCATCCTTTATCAGTTTTTCCAGTGTGCGGGTAAAGTCTATCAAAGCCTGCTCAGGAGCAGCTGTAAAGAGTGTCAGGTTACGGGTATGCTGCCACTCCTGCAGGTATTGGCGTATGGAAGACTTTTCCCTGTATCCCTTTTCTGCCGCCCTGATACTGATCTTAGCCACCTCTATAGCGGGAATGTCATAAAAATCGTAGTGCAGGATAGAGAATAGGAGATCATCTCCGCTATAAGGCGTATCTATCTCACAGGCAATGTACCGGAGAATGGTCAGCACTTTACGGGCAAACGGGATCTCAAACAAATTAATGCTCCGTTTGGAATAGAAGGGAATATGCTGAAAGCGGCAATAGCTGGCCAGTTCTTCGCCATATTTGTTTTCCCTGTAGATAACAGCGATCCTTCCCGGAAGAACACCACTATCCAGCAACCTTGAAATCTGCCGGGTAATATCTATCATCTCGTCCTGCTGGGTATTGTATCGCCGGATAAGAGGAGGAATATCCAGTGGCAGTAAGTGCGTAGCGGCGGCAACCAGTTTTTTGCTCAGTCCAGGTAGCTGGTTCACCAGTCTGGCATCGCCATTATTTTCTATCAGCGACATGGATACGTCCAGGATGGGCTGTGTAGAGCGGTAATTGCTGGTCAGGACGATGGTTTGCAGAGTATCGGAAAAGGTTTCTGCGAACCCCGCCATATTTTCAATACTGGCGCCCTGGAAGCGGTAGATGGATTGATCATCATCGCCAACAACAAAAATGTTAGGGCTATCCTGTTCACCGATCAGCAGTTGCACCAGTTTGTTCTGGGTACCGCTGGTATCCTGGAATTCATCTACCAGGATATATTGATAACGTTCCCTATAGTCGGCCAGCAGGTCAGGATGTGTTTCAAAAGCCTGAATGACCCAGTTGATCATATCTTCAAAATCATACCGGCCAGCGGCATGCATGAGTGCTGTGTATACAGGGAACTGTTCCACCGCAGCCTGCAGCCGCACCATTTTTTCCTTTTCCAGGGCTATCTTATCGGTACGTACATCGCCTTTGGCAAATTGCCGGGTCGCTTTTTTTGCAATGAAAGCCTCCCTGGAAGGCAGGCTTTCAATATAACCGGAAATTGCGGCATTGATATATTCGACGGACCAGCCTTCCTTTTTAATGGTAGAGAAGAGATGGGCCAGGTGTTTCATATCAAAGTACACATCTCCCCGGTAACGCTTCAGGGGATTATCTTTGGTAAAACCGTCGATCAGCTTTTTCAGCAGCTGGATCTTCTCCAGTTCAGAAACAGGATCGAGATTATGTTTATCGAACAGGCCCAGGTTGTCCTGGATCACTTCGTTACAGAAGGAATGGAAGGTGTGAATATTAACGCGGTAGGCATCCGGGCCGATAAAGTCCGTCAGCCTTTTGCGCATGGCCACTGTCCCTGCGTCCGTATAGGTAAGACAGAGGATATTCTGTGGCAGATAGTCTGTGTCGAGCAGTATTTTGCCAATACGGGAAGCCAGGATCTGGGTTTTACCTGTACCCGGGCCGGCAATGACCATGACGGGGCCTTCCGTCTGATCGACGGCCTTTCGCTGCTGCCCGTTCAGGCGGGCATACACTTCCCTGAAATGACTTTGGTACTGATCTCTTGACATGACTATATTTGAAGATGGCATCGGGCCACACAAAACATATATGAAGTTATGGGAAAAATCTATCGTTTGCAGTATGAGCAGGTTTTAAACACGAGCCTGGACAATGCCTGGACATTCTTTTCACGGGCTGAGAACCTGGAAAAGATCACGCCATCGTATATGCGATTCGACGTTACTTCTCCCGAAACAGGCAAGCCCGTATATGCGGGACAGGTCATTACTTATGTGATCCATCCGGTATTAGGCATTCCCCTGAACTGGATGACAGAGATCACACATGTGGTGGAAGGAAAATATTTTGTAGATGAACAACGGAAGGGACCGTACGGATTATGGCATCACCAGCATCATTTTGAAGTGGTGCCGGAGGGTGTAAAGATGACTGACATTGTCCATTATTCCCTGCCGTTAGGATTATTAGGCAGAATAGCCCATGCACTGTTCGTGCAGCGGCAGCTGCGGGACATCTTTGCATTCCGCAAAAATGCAGTTGAGCATTTATTGAGAAAGGCATAAGAGAAAAGAAGATGTTATAACAAGAAATTGATGGTTACTAATTAATAGTTTATCTTAGTTTTCTCTTAAACCTATAACATTTGCAGCAGACGGCTGTACATATCGACGAGTACATCATAACTGAACGCCTCATAGCAGGAGATCCCGGTGCCCAGGAACTGGTTTACGACTATTATGGCCCAGCTTTATTCAGTATCATTCTGCAGGTAGTCGGTGACACGGCGAAAGCGGAAGATGTCCTGACCAGGACATTCATCCAGGTATTTAAGAATGTTGTAACCTACCGCGAAACCGGAAATACAACCTTATTTGGCTGGCTGATGAGAATAGCCCGGGAGCAGGCGCTAAAAGAAGCTGCCGTAATGGAGGTGAACGAGGATAGCAGCGATGATGTTGTAAAACATGACAGCAGCTTGCTACAACGGTTCGCAAACAGGCTACCGGCAGAAAGCAAGACAATATTCCATTTATGTTATTATAAGGGACTCCCAAAGGAAGCCGTAGCCCGCATGCTGGGGACACAACCTGATGAAGTAATGGTAAAATTGAAAGACATCATGGTTGCATTCAGAAAATTTTTAGGGGAATAATTGGAACTTAATCACTACATACAAAGTGGGATCATAGAAAGCTACGTGCTTGGGATCGCGACTACCAGTGAAATGGAAGAATTGCAGCAAATGCGGCGATTATATCCTTCTCTGAATGCCGAGATCATGGCCGTGGAACGAAGAATTGAAAAGACTGCACTTGCAGAAGCAGTATCGCCATCTCCTTATCTTAAACAGCGTATATTCCAACACATTAACTGGCGGGACGAAGTACCACCCATAGGAAACGATAAAGGCCGTTATACTTTTATCAATATCCACTCCAAAGACGGACAACACATCACCGTGCACAAGTGGTGGCGTTTGTTCTTTATCATTACTTTTATCCTCTCTAAGATCTGCCTTTTCTTTGCCATCTACTACTTTCTAAAGTATCAGCAGTCCCGGGAAAGAAAAATGGAACAACAACTGCATACTCAACAGACAGTATCGCCAGAATAATCGGATATTTGTGGTAACGTAGGTGACTATACCTATGCGGTTCAAATTAATCTTCTCATTATCAATTTAGTGTGAAGAATGCTTGTCTACCATATGATTTTTATTTGGAAATGAATTAGCTTAATTTGACATTTGACGGTTAAAATGTAGAGAGAGGTACGTTGACCTGAAAAATATTGCCGTAATTAAATTAGATATATTTCACTTTGGATCTTAACGACTACATAGAAAGTGGCATTATTGAAAGCTATTTGCTTGGATTAGCCTCGGCTGAAGAGTCGGAGTTATTTGAGCATATGCGTAGTCTTTATCCTGAGTTGAATACCGAAATAGCCGCTACCGAGTACAGGTTACAAAAGGTAATGGAAGAAGACGGTGTTACACCTCCTGCAAAGGTATGGAACAAGATATCTGAACGGCTGGCCCCTCACGGCCGGGGCGGTTATTATTCAAGAGCCGGGCGGCAACAGACGGAGTCGCCTACTTATATATTACAACCTCGTAATAATACTATCACCGTTAGCATCTGGTGGCGTTGTACCGTAATTGCCATGATGTTGCTCATAATGGGACTGATAGCCAGTACTGTTTACTTTTACCAGCAGTTCCGCAATATGGAGGAACGTTTAATGCGCCTATACCCTGCTCATACAGAAATGCCATCTCCCACGAAGCGATGAGGGATTTGGTACGTTTCTTGTTTTTTCACACCTTGCGTCCGTAATGCATTGCATTCAGACAACTTAAACATCAAATTATTTGAACATGAAACACCTTACACTTGCAGTATTATGCCTGGTAGCAGCTGTATTTGCTATATCCTGTAAATCCCAAAAAGGAGCAACCGATGCAGAACAAAGTGCCAGCAAAGGTTCCGTGAAAGGAAACTGGGTTATTACAGACATTACTTTTGACGGAATTCCCAGGGGTTCTAAGGTGACAGTTTTTGATGAGGCATCTTTCAACTGTTTCAAAGGTAGTCAGTGGATCCTTCCTTCAAACAACAATGGTTCGTATACTTTATCTTCTACTGAAGATGGTTGCAGCACTGCTACACAGGCCATCGTTTGGTCTATATACAAACAGGGCGGAGTTGATCAGTTCCAGTTCAAAAAAGTAGGTGGTGGTGTAAAGGCAAAGAATGTTATAGATGGCTACCGTGTTGAGATCAGTTCATTGAGCAATTCAACAATGGTATGGAGAGCCGCTGTGAACTTTGAAGGCAAAACCGGTTACATCGTATATACCCTGCAGCGTACTTAATAAGCAACAAGGCTATACGTTAATATAACAACGCTTAACATTTACATGGCTGATAACTGTGTGAAGTGTTAAGCGTTTTTGTTTTCTGTATCTCCGGATTGATTGGCATGTTGTCTGGCGAAACGCATGAATAATTGCGCCAGTTTATCCTGTTGTCCCTGTAAGTAAATGAAGTGAAACTTTCTGACCAGTTTGAAGTTCTTCACAGGCAGTATCTTGAATTCGCCTGCTTCCAGCTCACGTTTTACGGCTTGTAAAGAAATAAACGCTGCACAGGGTGCATGATGCAGGTATGATTTAATACTTTCCGAACTGCCCATGTACATCGCTATCTGAAGATCGGTAAGCTTCAGTTTGAGCCTTTTGAGTTCATCTGTGATCACTTCCAACGTTCCGGAACCCTGTTCGCGCATCAGGAGCGGAATGGATTTCAGTTCAGCAGCAGTCAGTGGGGTATCGGGGTCTCCATCTCCATAGTTGTATTTCACATTACCGATGAGGGCTATCTCGTCTTTCGCAAACTCCACATATTTAAGCACCGGGTTTTTTGACCTGCCTTCGATCAGTCCTAACTGAATAGTTTTATCAAAGAGTGCTTGTTCTACCTGTTCGGTATTGCCGGATATGAGTGAAGCGGTTATTTCAGGATAACGCTGATTAAACTGGGCAAGCAGCGGGGGAATGAAATACTGTGCGATAGTCGTACTCGCTCCGAGAGAGAGCAAACCTCCCTGTTCATGTTTCAGCTGATTGATCTCATACTCCAGGTTGCGGTAGCTGGTAAAGATATCATCCGCATGTTTGAGCATCACCTGACCGGCACGGGTGATCTTGATCTTATTGCCGATACGTTCAAACAGCGCCATTCCCAGTTGCTGTTCCAGTTCATGAATATGTTTGGTTACGGCGGGTTGGGATATGAACAGTTCCTCTGCAGCTTTTGTAAAGCTGAGGCGTCTTGCCACCGTGTAAAATACTTTTAACCTGAAGTCCAACATTGGTTAAATGTACGAAGAAAAAAAGCGGTTATCCTACCGGGGCAGGCTAACCGCTTATGAAAAGTTTGGGTTGTGGATCAAGCTTTCTTTGGTTCAGCTTTTTTCTCCTTATTCTCTTTGAAGCGTTTGTCAGGCGTTCCGTCCTGCTTTTTAGGGCCTTCTGTCTTTGCCTGCTTGTTCTCTTTAAAACGCTTGTCGGGCGTACCATCCTGCTTTAATGGTCCCTGTACTTTAGCCTCTTTGCCTTCTTTGTTTTCTTTGAAGCGCTTGTCAGGCGAACCGTCTTTCTTCATTGGCTTGCCGGTACTGTCCAGCGCTGGACGTTGTGCTTTCTGACCTGGTTTTTCTGATCTGTGTTCTGCTTTCGTTTTACTCTGTGTTGCAGGCGTCTGGGCCATAGCAACAGTGGCGCCCATTAACAGCGCTACCACGGCGGTTAAAATCTTTTTCATCTTCATTGTTGTGAATTATTCCGAAAAATTAGTGATTTTTTTAATAGATAGATGTGGTGACTTATATTATTTATTCGGATGTTTTAACGTAGTGATTTGCAATTTCTTGAAACGTAGTTCCCGCAACAGATTGCGTATTGATACGCTTGACAAAGGGCCTTGACTGGACGTACCTTTGTATCACCTGACAAAGTATAGTTAACCCCCAAATGTTTGATAACCCCTTAACTTATTATAAGTGGTTAAGGAGTGTGAATGTTGATGAAGCGTACAATTCGATTGTCTGACGAACATATAGTGACCCCCTTTATTGATTTAGGAATCATCCTGTTAACCTCAATTAAAAAGCCTCGCAACTGCGAGGCTTTTTCTATTTAAGCTTACCTGGTTTAATTTGTTGTTTCTACCCACATGCCGTTTTCCTTAATGAGGGAGATCAGCTCATCGACTGCTACCTCACTGTTCAGGCCCCGTTTTACAACTTCCTTTCCCCTGTAAAGGGTGATCTTACCAACGCCGCTGCCTACATACCCGAAATCGGCATCCGCCATTTCACCGGGACCATTTACTATACAGCCCATAATAGCGATCTTAACACCTTTCAGATGATTGGTCACTGCCCTGATCTTCGCAGTGGTTTCCTGGAGGTCAAATAAGGTACGGCCACAGGATGGGCAGGAGATGTATTCTGTTTTGGAAATACGCGTTCTGGTAGCCTGTAAAATGCCAAACGCGATATTATTGAGCAGTGCATGACCAGGAGCATACGCTCCCACTGATTCACTGATCAGCCACGTACCGTCGCCAAAACCATCCAGCAGAAGGGCGCCGGTCTCGGTCGCGTAATGTATCAGGTGTTCATCTCCGGTATTATCCTGCGCAAAGCATTTCAGTATAACGGGTTGCTGTATCTGACGCTCCAGCAATGTGATCATTGTTCGTCTTACCTCCGGCATTGCATGCTCATTAGAAGAATGGAGACAGAGTACAATAGTATGATCGTTCGCCATCTGCAGCAGCAATGCTTCAGGTATAGCTACTCCTGTATTATGGTCGATGAAATTGATAATAGAAGAGCGCTCTTTAGATTGCAGGTATTCTTCTGCAGAAAAAAGCGGCATATATTTCTCCTTATCTTCGGCCGTATTCCAGACATCATGCGGTACGATCACTTTCAATGTGCCTGGTAGGGCAAAGGACAACAGTTCACGGGTGAAAAGATAATCTGCTGCGGCATCAGCAATATTCCATTTGTCAGTGTCGGCGTCATAATGATAGCCGGCTGTTTCGAGCCGAAAGGGCATAATGCCAGTTTCCCTGCTGAAGTCAGCAACAACAACAGGTACTTGTTTACCACCGATATTATTTACCGCAATACTTTCACGGCGTTTGTATTCAAAGGGAGAATAATGCAGCTGTTCCACGGCAGGAATAGGCTCATGGTCCTGACGGGTAGTATAGCGTTTTACCAGGTCACGGCATACAGGCAATTCAAATTCCGGGTCTTCGGTAAGAGAGACGCGGATAGTATCGCCAATACCATCTTCCAGCAGGGTACCGATACCAACGGCAGATTTGATACGGCCGTCTTCTCCATCTCCAGCTTCAGTTACGCCCAGGTGCAGCGGATAACAGTGGCCCAATTGGTCCTGCATGGTATGGATCAGCAGGCGATAAGCCTGTACCATTACCTGCGGATTGCTGGATTTCATACTAAGCACGATGTTCCTGAAGTTCAGGTCTTCCGCAATACGGAGGAATTCCATAGCACTTTCCACCATTCCCATTGGCGTATCGCCATAGCGGCTCATGATACGATCGCTCAGGGAACCATGGTTCGTACCGATACGCATAGCAGTACCGTGCTCCCGGCATATTTTTACCAGTGGCGTGAACTGTTTACGGATGCGGTCTATTTCTTCCTGGTATTCGCTGTCTGTATATGTGAGTGTTTCAAACTTCTTTTTGTCTACGTAGTTGCCGGGATTGATACGCACTTTTTCCACAATACGGGCGGCTATTTCAGCAGCGTTCGGTGTAAAGTGTATATCAGCTACGAGCGGAGTGTTATATCCTCTTTTACGCAGTTCATTACGGATAGGCAACAGGTTTTCAGCTTCCTTTTTGCTGGGTGCGGTGATCCTTACCAGCTCGGCGCCGGCTTCTATACAACGGATGGTCTGTTCCACCGTGGCTTTCGTATCCATGGTGTCCGTAGTGGTCATGGTCTGGATACGGACCGGATGATTATTACCTATGAGCAGGTCTCCAACCTTTACTTCCAAAGTGGCCAGTCGCTTATATTCCGTCAGTGAATTACAATATAGCTGCATAAAAAGAAATCCAAATATGGAACAAAGGTAATGAATAGAATTGGCCTTCTAAGATCACCAGTCTTTATCAACAGGAACAGCCTGTCCTTTAGCCTTCTTCATCTTATCCTGCAGTTTGTTTTCTTCCTGGCCCAATGCCTGGAGCAAACGCTCTGCTTCCTGCTTGTTCAGTTTACTTTGCTGTGGTTCAGGTTTCTCGTCCTGCTGTTCTTTATTTTTATTCTTGTCCTTGTCTTTGTTCTCGTCGTTCTTATTCTTGTTTTCGTCCTGCTTATTTTTATTCTGCTGGTCTTTGTTCTGTTGATCTTTGTTTTGCTGGTCCTTGTTCTGTTGGTTCTTGTCTTTTTTGTCTTTATTGTCGCCACCGCCGCCTTGCTGCTTTTTCAGCATGGCCTGTGCATATGCCAGGTTATAACGGGCCTGTTCATCGGTAGGGTTCTGTTTCAGCGCTTCTTTATATGCCTTGATGCTTTCCTCCCATTTCTTCCCTTCCATATAGGTATTCCCTATATTATAGCTGGCATCCGCCTTTCCTTCGCGGGTAGGCGCCATTTTAAAGCTGTTGGCGTACTGTGCGCGGGCATCATCATAACGTTTCTGTTCGTACAATGAGTTACCCAGGTTATATCGGCCTTCCACAGACTGCTGGTTTACCTCCAGCGCTTTCTTGTAGTTAGCTTCCGCATCAGTGTATTTTTTGTTCTTATAGAGCTCGTTGCCCTTACGGATGAATTTGTTTCCCGTCTGGGCATATGTGCTCTGGCACAGGCAGATTAAAAGACCTGCCAGCAATGTCTTATATGTGAATTGTAGTTTCGTCATGGTTTTTCTGTAGCGGCAACGACAACATTAGTACGTGCACGGCGCCTGATTTCAGGAATAAAGAACTCAACGATCAGTAATAACAGGCTGATAGCCAGGAAATACTGGAAATAGCTGTTATAGTCAGTGAAGATATTTTCTCCAAACTCTTTCTGCTCCATGCCATCGATCTTCTGTACGAGGGAATTTACTACTTCTTCCGTGTTATTATCAAGATGCTCATAAATACCATGTCCGGCAGCGGCGATGGATTTGAGCTCATCTTCGTTCAGTTTAGAGATTACGGTGTTCCCTTCTTTATCTTTCTTATTGGTACCTGTTTCAGGGTCCGGCAGCGGAGATCCTGTTGGAGAGCCTATACCGATAGTATTGATCACAACACCATTATCGAACGCCATATTGGCCTTTGAGATAGCGGCTTCGTCGTGGTCTTCACCATCTGAGATGATAATAAGGGCTTTATGTTTCCTTTCTTTTTTGTTGAAAGCATCATTGCTGACCTGGATAGCCTGTCCGATGGCAGTACCCTGGGTAGGGATCATTTCTGGTCCTACAGTGGTCAGGTACATTTTGGCGGCTGAATAATCTATAGTTAGCGGCATCTGGAGATAAGCATTACCGGCAAATACTACCAGTCCTACGCGATCATTATCCAGTTTGTCGGCAAGTTTGGAGATCAGTTGTTTGGCTCTTGTGAGGCGGTCCGGTTTCACGTCGCCGGCCAGCATACTCTTACTGACATCGAGCGCTATCACAACGTCCACTCCTTTACGGGTGATCTTTTCCATGCGGCTGCCTTTCTGGATATTGGCCAGGCCGATCACTCCGAAAAGAAAGGCCAGGAAGACCAGCAGGAAGCGGAAAGTAAAACGCCTGCGGGAATAGCCGGTAAATAGTTTTTCTACAAGTACAGGGTCACCGAGCTTGCGAACGGAACGCCGTTTCCACCAGGATATACTGAGGAAAGCCAGTTGCAACACTAGTAATAACACCAGTGCCCATAAATATTCACTATGCTGAAAACGTAACATCATCCAATAAAGATTTCGTCTACCCGGTAAAAAGGGGAACCGGGCACAGGGATCAAATATAATTTTTTTAGTACGTTTTACACCATTTGTAGTTGTTGATTTAGGAGTTTTTTAACGCAATCCGGGCAGGAGAGGTGGCAGAGAAGCAGTTATAAAGGAGGCTCGTCAGGAATATCATATCCGGGAGGTGAGGGAAGGGGAAGTGGCTTGGATATATCAATTAAATGGAAACATTAATTGTAGTCAGCGTGTGAGAGCCAATGTGGTAAAGGGTTGAGTGTTAGTTTGTTGACTTTGGCAAATATGTGAGTAGAGGGCTTGTTCCTGCCGCTGGAAGATGATTGACGCTGGCAACTATTTATGATCCCACTAAAAAAGCCATAGTTCAGCAGGTATTTGACCCGTTCAACTATGGCTTTGAATAAGTTAGCTTATTATTTTAAACCTTCCATATAACCGGCATCTTTCAGCAGGTTTTTCAGCATTGCCATGCGTACAGTTGGAATATCCATTGATTGATCTTCTGTTTCAAAATTCAGCACAAAGAAGGTCGGGTGTCCGTTTTCTTCTATCCAGCCGGTTATCCAGGCGATCTTTTTAGGACCCACGATACCCAGACCGGTCTTGTAGCTCAGTTCATATTTATCGGTTTTCTCCATGAGCATAACGGCACGTACCCATTGCATGCTTAGTTTATGGAAAGGCAACTGATCGAAATATAGTTTCTTAACAAAGCCTAGTTCTTCATCAGGAGATATCTGCAGGCTATTATCCAGCCAGAAAGTATCTATGCGGCTGATCTTCTTATTACCATATTGGACAGTATCCAGCCAATGCTGCATCTCTGGTTTCTTGATACGGCGTGCTACTTCCTGGTAGTAAGGAACAGCAGACAGGTGGAAAGCCTGATTCATACTGAGGGATTGATTCCAGGCAGGAACAGAACGTACAACACCGTCCCAGGGAATAACGGTCGCTGTATCTTTCAGCACACCAGTTTCCAGTCCTACGAGGGAGTTAAAGATCTTAAAAGTGGAGGCTGGAAGGAAACGTTCCTTGGCCCTGTCTATGTTGTATACCTTAAAGGTGCCCTGACTGTTGTTGAACAGCATAAAACATCCTTCAACCTTGTATTCGGTAAAGTACTTTTCCCAACTTTTCTCAATCTTGACATTGTTCGGAGCGCAGGCGTTCGCCAAAATGGCTACCAGCAGGAGTATCCAGCCAGTTTGTTTCATTATACATCTTTTTAGTGGTGCAAAAGTAGCTATTTAAGGCAAATAGTAATTTAAAACAGGGCCTGAATTGGGCCAGATCTCTATATCTCCATATCGCGAAACCGTCATCTGGCCGTCACTTTACCGTCACATGTATATCCCTTCGATATAGAGATGCCCCTAAAATGATATGGAAGTGACGGTGAAGCGATATGGACGGAGCGAGAAAAGAGGCTGTCCTAAAGGAAGTAGCATGTTAATTTCAATGCTTTTACGCTGTAGTGGCTTATTTGAGAATAACAGGTTTTAGAAAAAGAGAAGGGCCGGTCTAAGACCAGCCCCTGGAAGTTCGTTTTTGATTTTTAGGAAACCGGTTTAGGAACCGGTCCTTGCATATATTATATATAATATATTACTTAATTACCCCCAATTCCTTACCAACCTTAGTGAACGCCGCAATAGCTTTATCCAGGTGGGCCTGTTCGTGGGCTGCGCTGAGCTGAACGCGGATACGAGCCTGGCCTTTGGCCACCACAGGAAAGAAGAAGCCGATCACATAGATGCCTTCCTTCAGCAATTTGTCGGCAAACTGCTGGCTCAGTACTGCGTCGTACAGCATTACCGGTACAATAGGGTGGTCGCCGGGTTTAATATCGAAGCCGGCCTCTGTCATTTTAGTACGGAAGTAACGGGTATTGTATTCCAGTTTATCACGAAGGGCAGTGGTAGCGCTTAACATATTCAGCACTGAAATGGAAGCGCCAACAATACTAGGGGCTACGGAGTTGGAGAAGAGGTAAGGACGGCTACGCTGGCGCAGCATGTCGATAATCTCTTTTTTACCACTGGTGAAACCACCGGATGCACCACCGAGCGCTTTACCGAGGGTACCTGTAATGATGTCGATACGGCCCATCACATTGCGGTATTCATGGGTACCGCGGCCGGTTTTACCCAGGAAACCGGAAGAATGGCTTTCATCGATCATGACAATAGCGTCATATTTGTCGGCCAGGTCACAGATCTTGTCCAGCTGGGCAATGGTACCGTCCATACTGAAAGAGCCATCAGTTACGATGATACGGCTGCGGAGGTGAGCAGATTCCTGCAGTTTGGCCTCCAGGTCAGCCATGTTATTATGTTCATAGCGGTAACGCTGTGCTTTACAGAGGCGTACACCGTCGATGATGGAAGCGTGGTTCAGGGCGTCGGAAATGATAGCGTCCTGCTCATTGAAAAGAGGTTCGAACACACCACCGTTAGCGTCGAAGGCGGCTGCGTACAGGATAGTATCTTCAGTACCAAGGAATTCGGCCAGTTTCAGCTCCAGTTCGCGGTGAATGTCCTGGGTGCCGCAAATAAAGCGGACGCTGCTCATTCCGTATCCATGGGTGTCGATAGCTTCTTTTGCTGACCTGATCACATCAGGGTGGCTGGAAAGACCCAGGTAGTTATTAGCGCAGAAGTTAACAACGGTGTTTCCACCAACCTGAATTTCGGCTCCTTGTTCAGAAGTGATCACTCTTTCATTCTTAAAAAGTCCGGCGGAGCGTATCTCATCCAGTTCCTGTTGAATACGGGTAACGAATTTTTGGTTCATAAATAGCAGATTTTGTGACCTGGTTCAAAGTTATGGCAATAAATGTATCACGATTCCGGCAGCTATACGGGGTTTTGTCACAGGGAGGAAAAAGTTTGACGGGGGTGTAACATTTGGGGACTGCTCTGCGTCATAGTAATGTCTGCACATCGATCCAGCTTGTTCTTGGTTTTTGAGAGATGTAGGGATCCGGACCGAACTTTGAATTTCCGCGCTATTGAAGGATGGCAGAGCCATGCGGGAACTCTCCGTCCGGACGTGGTAAGTGCAGAACTATGAGGAATGGATAGATAGCGTATTGGAAATGAGGAAGAGATGAGGCGGATATAAAGTAATTGTCGGACATTAGCACTAAAATCCCGCAACACCCGGATGACGGAAAAGGAGTACAATCAATGCGTGGACCTGTACGCGGACAATCTCTTCCGGTTTATTGTTAAAAATTTAGACCACACTGAGGACGCCAGAGATGTTGTACAGAATGCGTTTGAAATATTGTGGAAGCACTGTAACGATGTGCCTTTTGAAAAAGGCAAGTCATATCTGTTTACTGTAGCCTACCACAATATGATAGATCATGTCCGTAAAGTGAAGCGTATTACCTTGGTGGATGATTTTAAAGAAGAGGCCAAAATATCCGAGCAGCGTATACATGATGCGAAGAAGGTTTTGGAGAAAGCACTGGATAAATTGACTGACGTACAGCGTTCATTGATACTATTAAAGGATTATGAAGGTTACAGCTACGAAGAGATAGGAGATATTATGCAGCTAAATCCCTCACAGGTAAAGGTTTATCTGCACAGGGCGAGGTTGCACCTGAAGCAATACCTGGTGAAAATGGAAAATGTGATCTAGTACAGGTGAGTGGAATCAAGTAATATTGCATATTAATTATATGTTTTTGAATTGGCAGTAAATATTAACATATCGAACTACGAAGAATTCCTGCTCAGCGCCATTGATGGTGAGCTGAACGGGGAGGAAATGGCGGCTTTGGAGGCCTTTATGCTGGAGCATCCGGATGTCCGGAAAGAGCTGGCCTTATTGGAATCCACAAAGCTCAGCCCTGACGCCGGTATGACGTTCGACGCCAAAGACATGCTCTACAAGAACACCAGCGTACTTTCTGCTACCAATTACGAGCGTTACCTGCTGGATTATGTTGATAATGAACTGAGTGTATCTGAAAAAAGGGAACTGGAAACGCTCATCAGCCAGCACCCGCATATACAAAAAGACCTTTTGCTTTTACAGGCTGCCAGGTTAACTCCTGATCTTTCTGTAACATTTGAGAATAAAGCTTCGCTATATAGAAAGGAACGTACGAGAGTACGCCCATTGTGGTGGTGGAGCGCTGCCGCTGCAGTAGTGGTCGGATTGACAGTTTGGTTGCTCCCCGGTCAGCGTTCAGGCAATGATGAAGGAACACAGGTAGCTGTGAACAAACCTGGGACCAGCGTTAATTCATCCGCAGTAGAACCATCAGCAAGCCAACAGGCCAATACGCCATCCCTGGCAGACGCCGGCAAACCGGCAGGTACTGCCACAGAGGCGTCCAAAACAACTGCTGATGAAAACAGGGAAGCTGCCAGCATTACACGTACAATGAACAGTGCCGGCAAGAATACCGCTCAAAGCAATGCTATTGCACAAGCCAGTTCAGATAACAGGATTAATCAACGTTCTGCATCTGATGCAACGAACAATGAGTCGAAAGCAGAAACAGGTATTGACCATATTCCGGACAATAGACTGACGGCACTGGCTAAAATACCACAACCGGCGTCTACTTCCGGTGAAGTGGTACAACAACTACAGGAAAAAGCAACACAACAGGAGAAAATATTGGCAGAAAATGTCACTGCCGTACCCGAGAAAACAGCTGTCATGGCAAATGCGGAAAAGATCAGCGATGCAATCCCTGCCGCCGCAGCACCGACAAACGTAAAAGGTGAACTTGTTGTAGCGGTGACAATGAATGGTGATAGTAAATTGCTCAATGGAGTAACTAACGTAGCCAGGTTCCTGTCCCGTAAGAAGAAATAATCGATGAATGAACTTTTTGATATGAAGTGTAAAGTTTTACGCTATTTATTGTTACTGCTTATTGTAAGTATTGGTGCAAACGCCCAGACTACTGATAGCGTTGTTGAGACGATCCAGGTAAAAGGGCTGATCATCATGAAGGGAAAAGATGCCAATGGCAAACGCATCTTCAAGGTTTATAGCGACACTGCATATGCCAGGGAAAAATTGAAAAAAAATCTGCAAACAAGGTGGTTTGTAGTGGATCTTGGTTTCAATAACTACATGGACCGCAGCGATTATACAGGAGCTGTTGCATTGGCTTACTACGCACCTAATGGCGTGTCCGACGTTTATAATAAGTCGTTCACCTATTCCGCTGCAGGACTGAACACACTCGCACCGAGAGGTGGTAGTGCGCCGCTTACGCCGTCAGAGTTTAAACTGATCACCGGAAAGTCGATCAATGTTAATATCTGGCTATTCCAGCAAAGGCTGAATATCTATAAACATAAATTAAACCTGATCTATGCTTTAGGAGTTGAAATGAATAATTACCGTTTTGCGAGAAATATTAGCTATGTACCCGGATATCCTACCCAGATAATAAGGGACAACGTAAATTTTTCAAAGAATAAATTGTTTGCAGAATACCTGAGCGTACCATTGATGTTAAATTTCAATAGTAATCCTGTCCGCCCCTCAAGAGCATTTAAAATGGGGATGGGTGTAATGGGCGGATATCTTGTAAAGGCCCGGACCAAACAGATCAGCAGGGAAAGAGGAAAAGAAAAGAAAGTGGATGATTTCAACCTGAACAAGTGGAAGTTGAGCCTGACAGGAGATGTGGGTTACGGACCTCTCAAACTCTATGGTAATTTTGCACTAACTCCCTTACATGATTATGGTCTGGAACAGTATCCTTTTTCAATAGGGATACGTTTTAACAGCTTTTAACGTTTTTTTGGGGGATCAAAATCTAGTCGTATGCGTTCTTTTATTGCTTTTCTGGCCTGTACCGGATTTATTGTATGGGCACATTCATGTGAGAAGAGAATTGTAGGGGTAAAA
Source organism: Chitinophaga sp. S165 (assembly GCF_003182155.1). GTDB lineage: Bacteria > Bacteroidota > Bacteroidia > Chitinophagales > Chitinophagaceae > Chitinophaga. The sequence continues at coordinate 525,546 of NZ_QGTG01000002.1, read as the reverse complement.
ACATATACCCATGACCCGGAGCCTAATAATGATATGTCGTTTACTGGCCTGTCTTACGAACGGCCGCTGTTTTTAGCTCATGTGGAAACACCCGTAGCCCTTAACGCGCTGTTTGTTAATATTGAGTACGGACATACCCTGGTACCTGACTGGAAAAGATAGGCCATTGCTCATCTTATAGTTCCTTTTAACAAATTCCTCTTGCCTTACATACGGGCATTACCATTATATTTGGTAATGTTTCTTTTTATTTTCAAAAACCAATACATGAACCTCATTAAAAAAGCAGTCTGCTTATTCCTGGGAGCCTGTACTATGTCCACTATGGCAGGCGCACAACAGAAGAAGTATGAATGGAAAGAGGCCACATCAGGGGGATATACCTATAAGTATATTACCAACGACCCGATGAAGGCGCGCTTCTACACACTGAAAAACGGATTAACTGTTATTCTCAGTGTAAACAAGAAAGATCCACGTATTCAGACACTGATCGGTACTCGCGCCGGCAGTAACAACGATCCGCATGACCATACCGGGCTGGCCCATTACCTGGAACATCTCCTTTTTAAGGGTACCCAACAGTATGGATCCCTGGACTGGTCTAAAGAAAAGCCTTATCTTGATAAGATCGAAGGGCTGTATGATACTTACAATCATACTTCCGACCTTACTGCCCGTAAAGCAGTATATCATCAGATAGACAGCGTATCGGGGCTGGCGGCCAAGTACGCCATTGCCAATGAATACGACAAACTGATGGCCGGTATGGGCTCTCAAGGAACCAACGCACATACCTGGGTGGAAGAGACGATCTACGAAGAAGATATTCCTTCCAATGTGGTAGATAAGTTCCTGGCCGTTCAGGCAGAGCGGTTCAAAGACCCTGTTTTCCGCTTATTCCATACCGAACTGGAAGCGGTATACGAAGAAAAGAACAGAGGCCTTGACAACGATGGCCGTAAGTCATATGAACTGATGCTGTCTTCTCTGTTCCCGACACATAACTACGGTCAGCAGAGCACCATTGGAACCGTAGAGCATCTGAAGAATCCTAATCTGAAGGCTATCCGCGATTTCTATAATGCCTACTACGTGCCTGATAATATGGCTATCGTAATGGCAGGCGACCTTGATCCTGATCAGGTGATCAGACAAGTAGAGAAGAACTTCTCTTACATGCAATCCAAGCCGGTTACCGAGTATAAATCTCCGGTAGAAAAGCCGATAACAGCACCTATCGTAAAAGAAGTGTTCGGTCCCGATGCTGAGAACGTGATCATTGCCTTCCGTATGCCCGGAGCGCTGGACGTAAAGTCTAACGTACTGCTTTCAGTAGTTTCTGAAGTGATGAATAACGGTAAGGCAGGGCTGCTTGACCTGAACATCAACAAACAGCAGAAAGTGCTGAAATCAAGTGCAGGTGTAATGCCCTGGAAAGATTATTCCGTATTCCAAATGAGCGGTACCGCTAAACAGGGCCAGACCCTGGAAGAAGTAAAAGACCTTTTACTCGGCCAGCTGGAGATCCTGAAAAAAGGTGAGTTTGACGAGACAATGGTGAAGGCCATTGTGAACAACGCAAAGCTTGCTGAACTGCAGGGCCTGGAAAGCAATAATACCCGTGCCAGTTCATTGATGGACGGCTTTATCAAACACAGGGGAAAGAACTGGCTGACAGATGTTTCTTTTGTGGATGATATGGGTAAAATCACAAAACAGCAGATCGTTGATTTCGCCAATAAATACTTTGCTAATAACTATGTGCTGCTCTACAAACGTAAAGGCGAGGACAAGAATATCCAAAAGGTAGAAAAGCCCGCCATCACGCCTGTGGAAGTAAATCGTGAGGCGCAGTCCGCTTTCCTGAAAGAGATCAATGAAATGCCTGCACCGAAGATCCAACCACTGTGGCTGGACTTTAATAAGGATATCCAGAAGAGTAAACTGGGCGCTGCTGATATCCTGTATGTACAGAACAAAGATAACAGCTTGTTCCGCCTGTATTACCGTTTTGACATGGGTAGCTGGAACAATAAACTGCTTCCGCTGGCAGCTCAGTATCTTCAGTTCCTGGGTACAGACAAATATACTACTGAGCAGATCAGTAAAGAGTTCTATAACATCGCATGTAATTTCAACGTAACTCCAGGTACTGATGTAACTACCATCAGCATTAGCGGTTTGCAAGAGAATTTCGATAAAGCGATTTCCTTGTTTGAGCACGTACTTAAGAACTGTCAGCCGAACGAGGAGGCATTGACCGCCTTCAAAGGCCGTTTAACAAAAGGCCGTTCCGACAGTAAGCTGAACAAAGGCAACATTTTGAAAGGACTGGCCAACTACGCTATGTACGGTTCTAAAAATCCGTTCAACAATCAGCTGAGCCAGACAGAACTGGATGGTGTTACTGCGCAACAGCTGGTAGATATCCTGCATACACTGCCTGAATACCAGCACACTGTTATCTATTATGGTCCGCAGACGCTGGAAGCCGCTACAGCAGCTATACAGAAGGAACATACAGTAGCAGCGTCACTGAAGGCTGTACCTGCTGCCGTTAAGTTTGATAAGGCAGATCAGAGCAGCAACCAGGTGGTATTTACCGACTATGACATGGTGCAATCGGAAGTGAACTGGGTAAGGAACACAGATACTTACAAACCGGAAAACACTGCCCTGATAGACATGTTCAATGGTTACTTCGGTGGTAACATGGGATCGATCGTGTTCCAGACCATCCGTGAATCTAAAGCGCTGGCTTATTCTACCTACGCTTATTATGCTTCACCTGAAAAGAAAGATTCCCGCTATTCTGTAGTGGCCTATGTAGGTAGTCAGGCAGATAAAATGAATGATGCGATCAACGGAATGAATGAATTGCTGAATGATATTCCGCGTTCTGACAAACTGTTTGAGACCGCCAGACAAAGCCTGAAACAGGACATCGAAACCGAGCGTATCACCCAGGACGGTATTATCTTCAATTACTTGGCAGCAAAGAAGCTGGGACTTGACAGTGATTATCGCAAAACCGTGTATACACAGATCGATGGTATCACATTTGAAAATGTGAAGCAGTTCCATGATGAGAACCTTGCTAAAAAGCCATACACCTATTGCATCCTGGCGTCTGAAAAGAAAGTCAACCTGGACGATCTGAAGAAGTATGGAGATGTTAAGAAAGTGTCGCTGGAGGAGATCTTCGGATACTAAACTTACGCAGCAAGAGTACAAAATACATACGCGGCATCGCCGTATTAATCAAGGACCATCCGGTTCCGTACAGAGATCATCTGACGGAAATTCCGGATGGTTCTTTATTTTTGCCATCTGTATTTTTTAACCATTTGCAATAATCAGTTGACGCTCAACGTTAATATTATTGCAAAATCCCTGTGAAAATGAATCGCTATTGCTTGCTGCTGCTCCTGGTGCTGACGCTGACCGTATCAGGATTTACTACAAATGGAGATGAGGATTATCTGTATAAAGTGAAAATAGGCCCGGGTAACATAGATCCTGAGAAGGTATTTTTACTGATCGACAAGAGTGACTATCGTATGTATTTGTATGAAGACGTCACTTTGCGGAAGATCTATAAAGTTGTTTTTGGAAACAAAGACCAATCTCCCAAAAGACAGGAGGGTGACCGCCTGACTCCTGAAGGGACGTTTCACATATTAAGCAAGAGAGTTGATAAGCTCTGGAATCGTTTTATGCTATTGGATTATCCCAATGAAGCGGCGTGGAATAAATTCCATCAGATGCAGGAAAACGGAGAGGTATCTTCAGGCGCTACGCCGGGTGGAGGTATCGGTATTCATGGGGTGGAATGGAATTCCGGCATACGCGACAACTATGTAGAGGGCCGCATTAACTGGACCCTGGGTTGCGTAAGTATGAAGAACTCCGATGTGAGTGAACTGTATGATATCATTAAGGTGGGAACACCCGTTGTAATAAGACGTTGATGCTGTAATGCACATAGCAGTGTGCCTGCTTACCTTTACTTTAAGAAACGCATTCGAAGATCTTACATGCTATTCATGATTAAGAACAGTGCCGCTATGGCCTCTCGCCGGGAGCATTGTAGTGATGCCGGGTAATGCCTGTCATCATGATTATCATAAAGGCGGATGTTGGTCTTGTGAAGCACGCTTCATTCGGGTGGAGCGTGCTTTTTTTGTTATTTGATGGACAGAAACTGCCGGACATGTTGCTTCCATTTCTCCCCTTCTTTTCTGCAGAATGACTGATGGCCGCTGTTCCCGAAAATGACGAGCTCTTTTTTCTTTGTACCGAGATGCTTGTAAATACTGGCGGTTTCCTCTCTGTTAACCCGGGTGTCATGTACGCCCCAGCAAACCAAAGCCGGCATTGTAATTTCCTGCGCGTACTCATCCGGATTATAGTTAAAGCCCCAGAAACCATTCTCTATGCCGCCCCAGAAAGTGAGCACCTGGGAGAAAGGAGTACCAGGCACGCCAACAGCCCGCATCCTGCCTTTTACAGCGTCTGTGAGTGTGGCGAAAGAGCATTCAAGGATCACTTTATCAGGATGCAGGTGATAGGTTGGCACAGCTCTCAGAATGGCTGCCGCGCCCATGCTGACACCCCATAAGAGGATGTGCTTTTCACCTTTTTGCTGTACGAAGTTGTAAGCAAGCATAACGTCTTCCGCTTCTTTATAACCTACGGTACATACACTTCCTTCACTGTTGCCATGTGCGCGAAAGTCCATCAATAGTGTATTGTAGCCGAGCTGCTGAAAATATTCCGCTTCAGGGATCGGCCCGTCCTTACTACCGCCATACCCATGAAAGAGGATGACAGTTCCTTTGGATGATGATATGGGCATCCACCAACCCTCCAACTGCAGGCCATTGCTGGTTGTAAGATGAATGGTTTCATAACGGACATCCGGAGTATGTTTGATAGTGGATTTTGAGAGACGTACACCAAATAGTAACATCTTACCTTTCTCCAGAACGCTCATTTGTTCGGGCAGTTTATTTTTGAATGTGCCTGCAGCGTAGAAGTGCGTGAACTTCCAGGCGTGGAAAGCGGCAATGACATTCAGCAGCAGGAATAATATAAGGAGTACGCGAAAAGTACGTTTCAGCAGTTTCATTATGTAAAATTAAAAAAAGCAGATGTATCGTCGTTGACACATCTGCTTTTTACACACGATCTTTAACAATTCGTGTTATCGTAATGATAGCTACTTCTAAAGAAGCTTACTTAATTATATCCGACGTTTTGATAAAAGTTAGGGTACCCTGCAAGCACTGACATTGGAATAGGCAGCAGTTCATTCTTGTCCTGCTGATATCCTTTGCTGCCAAGTACAGCCTTCGCTTGTTGGTGTAATACGAGGCGTGCAAAGCGGAAACCTTCTCTATATAATTCTTCTTTATACAAGGCATCAAGCTCAGACCTTAATTCATCCAGCGTTGTTAACGTAATAGCTGGTTTTTTACCTCTTGTACGAACAACATTGATGGACTTATTAGCTTCATCAAAAGAACCGTATAAGATATGTCCCATCGCATTGAGCAGGTATGTTTCAGTATAACGGACAGCAGGGCAGAAATCAACCTTCAGTCCGCCGCGAACAAAGTAATCTTTAAAAGGGGATGTCAAACCAGTTGTCAGGCTGGTAGTCATATCCCAGATAATTTCGTTACTGGCAGGAGCTGTAAATACAGCTGCGGAATCTGCCAGCGCATACTTTTTAGTTGCGATAACCTTATTTGTATAACTGATAGCAGCGCCACCATCTATTTCAGTCAGTGCAATTCTTGCCAGCAGCATGTTGGCAGCTGAAGGAGTCATATACCAGGGCCTGGTTACAGGTCTGTCTTCCGTCAATCCTGGTATAGCAGCAGTCAGTTCATCTTTAATGTACTTCCTTGTCTGGTCTACAGAGCTGCGGGAAACACTTGGGTACATTAACAGCTTTTCTGTTATAGGCAGTGCTCCGAAATAGGTATGCAGTTCAAAGTACAGGTATGCGCGGAAGGCTCTCAGCTGGGCGATAAGATCGGCCTTATCTCCCTGTATGCCGTTAAGGCTGGCCAACATTTTGTTTAACTCAAGAATACGTGCATAATGCTCCTTCCAGATATTTTCAACAGTGGTGTTGGTAGGTGTAATTTTAAACTGGTCGATATCGCACCAGGAAGCAGGCAGGTTCGTGATCTGGCAATCGGCGTCATCACTGAGAATGCCGTCCAGCATCACCATCTGGCGATGCGCTGCAGCTATCTTTGGAAATTCAGTCAGATGAAGTTTTTCCTCGATTTCGGCATACGTTGTATATGCGTGATTAATAGTAGATCCGATCAGTGCCCTGGTAGTATTTACTGAATCTTTTTTAACGGTGAGCGTAAAAAATGGTGCTTCAGCTACATCATTATTGTCAATCTTGCCATCGCCATTCAGGTCGGAATATTTGAAATCGCCGGGGAGCACATTATCCTGGATGGGCTGTGTCAGGTCAAAGATCTCTGCTGCCGATTGGAACAATGTATCGGATACCCTGGTCTTACCCTGGGCGTCACGCCAGGTGTTGGTCAGACCACCTTTATTGGCTACCATGAAGTACTCGCCTTCAGGAATATCAAATTTGGCGACACCGTCTTTATTGGTAGTAGCTGTATATGCAGGTTTTTGGTTCAGATAGTCCTGGCGGGAGGCAAATAATTGTACAGTAGCGCCTTCTAAAGGAACGCCTTTCGGATTATCAGTACTCCATTGTTTGGTGTCCCACACAGTAACGGTAGCTGTTGGTTTTTCCTCCTGCGGAGGCTGGACATCGGGAGTTACTTCATCATCTTTGCACGCCCACAGACTACATGACAAGGCAAGGAATAATAATCTTTTCATAGATGTTTTTGTTGATAATGGGATATTGGAAAAGAGGTTTGGATATTGTCCGGTTAAATAATTGCAAAGTCAGATATAGGTTTTAAGCCTTATTTCGGGTACGCAAAGATACAAAAAAAGGGCTGAACATGTCAGCCCTTTTTATAATATGAGTATTGTTACTGCTAAAGTCGTCCTCTTTTTATCTCATCCACTACTACCGGATCGAGCAGGGTAGAGGTGTCGCCCAGGTTATCCAGTTCACCCTCCGCTATCTTACGGAGTATACGGCGCATGATCTTGCCGGAACGTGTTTTAGGCAACCCGCTTACAAACTGGATCTTATCCGGTTTGGCGATCGGGCCGATGATACGTGATACTGTCTGAAGGATATCTTTCTTGGTCAGTTCAGGGTCGTGTACCTGCCTTTCTGTGATGACGTAGGCATAGATACCTTGTCCCTTGATATCGTGAGGGTAACCTACTACTGCACTTTCCACTACGCCGGCATGCATGTTAATAGCGTTTTCAACTTCAGCGGTACCAATACGGTGCCCGCTCACATTGAGTACGTCGTCAACACGGCCGGTGATACGGTAGTAGCCATCTTCGTCGCGAAGGCAACCATCTCCCGTAAAGTAAAGATTATCGTAAGTAGCAAAGTAAGTGGTCCGGCAACGTTCGTGATCGCCATAGGTGGTACGTAACATACCCGGCCATGGGAACTTGATACAAAGGTTACCGTTCACATTATTACCTGTTACCTCTTTTCCGGATTCATCTACAAGAATGGGCTGTATACCAGGTAGCGGCAGTGTGGCATAACCAGGTTTCTCCTTGGTAATACCGGCAATAGGAGTGATCATGATACCGCCTGTTTCTGTTTGCCACCAGGTGTCGACAATCGGACAGCGTCCTTTACCGATATGTTCTTTGAACCATTGCCATGCTTCTTCGTTGATTGGTTCGCCCACACTTCCCAGCTTTTTCAGGGAGCTGAGATCTTTATGGTTCACCGGACCAAGACCATAGCCCATCAGGCTGCGGATAGCGGTAGGAGCGGTGTACAGTATGTTAACGCGGTATTTGTCAACGATGGACCACAAACGGCCTGCGTCGGGATAGGTAGGTACGCCTTCAAACATCAGGGTGGTGGCGCCCGCACTGAGAGGACCGTAAATAATGTAACTATGACCTGTGATCCAGCCCACGTCTGCTGTACAGAAGTAAACCTCGCCTGGCTGATACTGGAAAGTGTTCACGAAGGTATAGTTGGCATAAACCATATAACCGCCGCAGGTATGCACGACGCCTTTAGGTTTACCGGTGGAACCGGAAGTGTAAAGAATGAACAGCATATCTTCTGCGTCCATTTCTTCAGCAGGGCAGGGAGGATTGCCCATTGTTTCCACCTGTTTTATTTCATCTTCCCACCAAAGGTCACGGCCTTTGATCATACTCACGGGAGTACGTGTGCGGGTACATACGATCACTTTTTTTACTGAAGGGCAACCGATGAGGGCATCATCGATCACGGACTTCAACGGAATATCTTTGTTACCGCGGAATGCGCCGTCGCAGGTGATAACAAGGCTGGCCTGTGCATCCTGGATCCTGTCGGCGATAGACTGGGCGCTGAAGCCACCGAATACTACCGAGTGGATAGCGCCTATACGTGCGCATGCCAGTACGGCAATAGCCAGTTCAGGGATCATTCCCATGTAAATGCAGATACGGTCGCCTTTTTTAACACCGTTATTCTTCAGCACATTTGCAAACTGGCATACTTTATTGTAAAGGTCGCGGTAGGTGATAACACGGTGACGTTCTTCGGGATCATTAGGTTCCCAGATAATAGCGGGGGTGTTTCCCAGGGTTCCCAGGTGACGGTCAAGACAGTTTTCAGTGATGTTCAGTTTACCGCCGGTAAACCATTTTACATCCGGGTCCTTAAAATTCCATTCCAGCACTTTGTCCCACTTACGCCGCCAATAAAAGTGATCAGCTACGTTTGCCCAGAAGCCCTCCGGGTCTATTACACTCTGCTGGTAATTCTGTTGATACTCTTCTAAGCTCTTGATCTGGTACGGATAAGCCATAGCTGCAATCAGTTTTTGTTGGTCATTGTAAATAACGCGTTATCAATCTGCAGCTTAAATTTAGTAAAAATGGGGAATAGTCAATAACTATCCTGTATATGAGTGATAATCCTGAAGGAAAGGGGAAAAGGGATTTTCGTTGCAGAGGAAATGTGTGGGTTATTAAAAATTAGTTGGCACAGGTCATGAAGTCCGGGAATTTAACTATCCTTTGGTCGGTTTTTTTCTGTACTTCTCACAGTACTCCCAGAAGCTGCTGTAAACTTCGTCAAGAACAGCAATGATCTTTTCTTTTTCAGCATTGCTAAGATTCGGAGTGATCTTTTCTTTGTCACTACCGGGCTTTAAAATGTTACGCATCTTGCGATAGAATGTTGGGATACTCCAGGAGCATTCCTCACATACGCGTTCACGAAAATAAATCGGTAAATTGATCATCCTTGCATGCACATCTTGCAATAAATTGATTGGTTGCGACGTCGAGGGCATCGATTTTTTCATCTTGGTGAATTTTGATTAATGTGATAATGATTAATTGAGAGTTTTTTATGATTGTAATAATTATGATTGTGATGTAAGCAAATGTATTTATAAACCCCTTGTTGCAGAAAATTTTGCACAACTATTTTTTTTGAGAATTTTGACTTTTGTAATAAATTAAATTACAGTTGATTACATAAATTCATTTTTATATTGGAAAAAATATTGTCAACATTTTGGCCGAAATGAATTGTAAACTTAATTGTTGTCTTAAAATGATCGCTTTATTAGCGTTATTATTGGGATAACTATATTGTCTATATGAATTTCCAATTATGATAATGAAATGGAAATTATTATTATATTGTATGAGTTGCACACCACCGCAATCCACTGTTAGTAAAATCTAGTATGATGTCCAGGTTAATCCACATGGGCCAGCGCCTTAAACAAATCTTAAAGCAGAAGAAAATCAAGATAGTCGACTTCGCCGATATGGCCGGCTTCACCAATCAGATCGCGCATTATCATTTGCGTAAAAGTGATATGAAGCGAAGTACACTCGAAAAATTTTGTGAGATCATCAGTATCACACCCGAAGAGTTTTATGAATGGAACAGCATACCTGCTTCCAATGGTGAAAAAGGAAACGAGAACATTGTATTACATCACGGCGGCCGGTTGATGGAGCTGATAGGAGAACGGGGGCTCAATAAAACGAGACTGGCAAAACGTTTAGGAATGAGCCGGAGAACAATGTATAATCTCTTCGAAAAAGAAGTGTTCGGAGCAGAAGAACTGGATAGGGTGGCAAGGGCCCTCGAAATGACAAGCAACAACTTCCTTCATCCCGGCGCATTTGAAGATTCACGGCAGGTAGAAAATGATGAAATGCTTGCACTCCGCGAAAAGTATTATAAGCTGTTGGAAGAGCATAACCAATTACTGAAAAGCCACTCCGCTCTTAAAGAAGGACTTGAAACGGCCAAAAAAGACATACTGCAACTACGTAAACAGGCCCGTTCAAAAAAAGGATAATTCAGGAAGAAATATATCGCTGTCGAAACACTGTACACTCAAATAACCATACTCTTCTCATAATCAATCCAAAACATTTCAAAAAGTGATTCTCTGGTTTTTTACGGTATAATAAAATTATTATAGTTTTACGTTAGTTGCTATAATGATAACTGTATTATCAAACCTGCTTCAATGAATTATTTGCCGAATGCATTTGATACGCCTGTATGGTATCTGGTAATGCCTGTTTGTGGCGCCGCAGGAGAGTTCTTCAACCAGAAAAGATATGCCGATATTCTGGCCACCAGGTTGAATAACGACCAGCACAATGCACTGATAAAAGTGGAAGACTATACGTTTCTACCATCAGCCGTACACCTGATGGTAAGGGAAGTCGCCCTTCCGCTGGACATGTGGTGGCCGCCATTCATGGACGCAGTCCTGGAACAGTTGAATAAACAGTGGCCGGAAGGTGGATTATCATGGTGCGATTATACAAGTGAACGTATCACCAACGCTGAAGCGTTTGAGCACCGGATCAATGAACTGTTATTCCTGCCTGTCTGGAAGGGACTGGCTACCGACCCGCTGGGATATCCGTATAACAGTGTAAACAACAGGGCGAATATCGACCTGTAATCATTATAATAACAGAGCGCCTACTTCTTCCCAGCTGTTAACTCTTTTGAAATCAGTGATGTTGATATTATGCGGAGCGGTGAACATCAGTGCCTCTCCTTTGAACGGCTGCAGGTTCTTTACGTGATCATCTATCATATAGTCTGCCTGCACAATTGTTTTGGATCCGCAAAACACCATATTCTGCCAGCCTATGAATGGGAAGAACTCTTCTAACCACTCTATCTTTTCCGGTATGGATATCGGAAACTCCGTTGCAGCCGATACAATGAATACTTCGTGTTTGTCATGCAATGCCCTGATCACTTCCTGACTGTCTTTTATAACAGGTTTGGTCCTGAAAAATCCTGGTTCATACAGGAACCCGCGAATGACCTCACGGCCAAGAGGAAATCCGGATGTTTCCGGCTGACCGTATAATGATGCTTTGTCTACCTGTACGCCATAACGTTCTGCATACCAGTTAATATACTGCTGGGTGGTATCTGCCATAACGCCATCCATATCTATTGCTATTCTTGCCATATTCTGCTGTTTTTTGCAAAGTTAGCTATTTAACTGAAATTTCATAGCATAATATTGCACGAAGTTTCATATTTTTGCAGAAAGTTGCAAGATAATGCTGAAAGAAGAACGGTTTGATTATATACTTAAGAAGTTGCAGACAGATCATAAAGTGCTGCATACGGAACTGAGTAATGATCTGCAGGTATCAGAAGATACCGTGCGGCGCGATCTGGAAGTGCTGGCACAGAACGGCCTGCTCATCAAGGTCAGGGGAGGAGCTATCCCACATTCTCCTAATCCGTTTACCTTTAATGAGCGTATCGGCATCCATGAAGATGATAAAAAGGCTATTGCCGCTAAAGCATTGGCTTTTCTGCACGACGGGCAAACCATTATCATGGACGGTGGTACCTCTACCTATGCCCTCGTAAAATTATTTCCTCCTTCACTACAATTGACGGTAGTCACTCCCAGTATTCCCATTGCCATGCAACTGATGGAGCACCCAGGTGTGGAGGTGATACTTACAGGCGGCAGGATCTTCAAAAGCTCGCAGGTCACTGCAGGTCTCGATACCATCCGGATGCTGGAGAAACTGCGGGCAGATATATGCTTCATGGGTGTTTGCAGTTTGCATACCGAAGTCGGTGTAACCGGCCCTCATATGGAGGAGGCGGCCGTCAAAAATGTGATGGTACAATCCGCCAATAAAGTGATCGCACTGGTAACGAGCGACAAAATGGGCACTGCAGAGCCTTACAAGGTTTGTAATATAACCGCAATGGACACCATTATAACAGATGAAGCCGGGCTGGCATTGGCATCGCCTTACCGCCAGCTGGGAATAAATGTCATCTGATCAACAGGAAAACCTTTCAGTATTTCAAAGTATTAACCAGATGTTACAAGAACTGACCATTAGTCATTCGTACAAGAGGACCTCACGTATTGCCGTTAGCGCCTTATTCTTCCTCACAGGACTTTGCTTTGCCAGCTGGGCCTCCAGGATTCCTGCTATACAGGAAAAACTGCACCTTTCTGAGGGCGCATTAGGTGGCATGCTGCTGGCGTTGCCCATAGGTTCTATATTATCAATGCCCGTTGCAGGTGTGTTGGTAGATAAATATGGCAGCCGCCAGGTATTGATGTTGGCCGGTCTGCTGTACGCAGGAGTGTTACCAACACTGGGATTGGCAGCAACAAGCTGGCAACTGTTTGCATGTCTCGTCGTATTTGGCTTTTGCGGTAACATGGCTAATATCGCAGTAAATACGCAGGCCGTTCTTGTGGAAGCTATGTACGGACGCTCTATTATGGCTTCATTCCATGGACTATGGAGCCTCGGAGGATTTGCAGGTGCGTCTATCGGTTCCGGAATGGGAGCCCTGAGAGTTGTGCCTTACCAGCATTTCCTGTTTATTATGGTGCTGGCTATCATTATCGTAGCGGTGGCCATCCGGTATGCTGTAGCACAGGATGCTCCAAATGCACAGGAGAAGACGCCATTGTTCGCCTGGCCTGATAAGATCTTGCTGACATTAGGCGTTATCGCTTTTTGTTCCATGATCTGTGAAGGGACAATGTTTGACTGGAGCGGTGTATATTTCAAAAAGGTGATCGGTGCGCCACCGGAAACAGCAGGTCTTGGTTATAATGCATTTATGTTTACCATGGCAGGCTTCCGCTTTATAGCCGATTTTCTGACAGTACGTTTTGGTACCAAACGGGTGTTACAACTTAGTGGGGCTTTAACGGCAGGCGGATTGTTGATCGCTGTGTTGTTTCCCTATTTCAACGTGGCCATATTAGGCTTCCTGTTAGTTGGTGCTGGTGTGTCTTCAGTAGTACCGCTGGTATACAGCGCGGCTGGTCGTAGTATGCCATCTTCCCCAGGCAGGGCCCTGGCTTCAGTATCTACAATAGGTTATTTAGGCTTCCTGGCTGGTCCGCCGCTGATCGGACTGATCGCACAGGCTACCAGTCTCCGTATCTCCTTTTCCGTTATTGCTGTCATGGGTATGTGTATCGCTGTAATGAGCAAGAAAGTGAAAGCGTGAGTTATAAATAAAGAGGAGTGTTTTAGAAAAATAAGAGGGGCTGATCACCATGATCAGCCCCTCGCATATTGTGAAATAAAGACATGATTATTTTCTAACGAGTTCCACCGTATAAGAGGTGTTATCAACCCTCATTAAAGTAACCTGTTGAGGGGTCATTTCCAGGATCTTCACCTGGTAAGAATAGAAGTTATTGTATTCAAGGCCGTTATTATCCACTACAATGGTCATAATTTTAGATTCGGCATTGTATGACCAACCGCCTTTTTCCAGTTTGCTTAATACCTGGGTGCCATAAGCGAGCTTGTCGCACGTGGAAGTCTCCAGGATAACACGGGTGGCTGAAGCAGAGAATAGCTCCGCATATTCATTCATATCAGTGAACATCAGGTCGTATTTAGTAACGCCTGTTATTGCACCGATGCCTTCGAAGCATTCCTGCTGACTATTCAGGCAGTATTGCACCTTGCCGCCTACACAAGTAAAGCTGCTGCGGGCAGTATCAGGGATATAGTAGTTCTGCCAAACGCCGTTAACATCGGTCTTCCTGTTCACTTTCCAGCTCCCCACAAAATCCTGGTAATCTGCAATACCGTTCTGGCTGTGAATACGGACATATGCCTTCACCTGATTGCTGATGTTGCCCAGTGAGTCGTAGGCAGCATAAGTAAGTGACAGGGTATCTCCAATAATGTATTTAGGTAACTTGACAATGATGGACGAATCTACATAGTCGCCTTCACGAAGCAGGGGTTGAAGTACCTGGGGGGCCTTTCTGGCAAAACCGCGATTAGCAGAATAGTCAACCTTGAAATAGGCGCCGCTTCCAACGATGGACACGTAATAGCCTTTTATGGTCGACTCGAAATAACTGAAGGAGGGCGTAATAACAATGTAACGGCCACTAATGGCATTAACAATGTTTTTGTTTTCAACGAGTACCGGGGCTCCGTTTCCGGCTGTTGCCGACGGAATATTTCCTGTAACAGGAATACCAAAGGCCACTTTAACCTTGGTAGCCAGTGCAGATCTGTCACTGAGGTGAATGGTATCGATCTTCTCTGGTGGTTCATCGCCTCCAGTATCGTCGGTACCGTTTTTTTCACAGGCATAAAATGCAAGACTGCATGCCAGTATCCCGAAAAAGAGAATTTTTTTCATCAGGTATCAGGGTTTGAATTAAAGATCAGATATATAATTACTGTTATTTAAATATTAGGATCTATGATCTCCTGCTCATCGTTCGTTTACTCGTGTCTTTTATCTAAAATATTGCCACCCACTTTTGTTATAACCATAATATGACGAATAAATCATATTATATACGATCGCTTCCCTTTCTGGGATTTCGCTACAGTGCTAAGAATAAAGTTTTTTACATACCGGGTAGAAAAGCGCAATAACAGTTTCGCTATAAATATATGTACTTTTCCCGATATGTGATGGTTTGCAGGGAAAATATGTATATTAATATTATTCGTTGAGCTAAGCGCTTGTCTGTAAAGGATTTGCAGAATCGACGCTTATTGAGCGTTAAATTTAATTGTAACAATAAATTTTGAAACCCTTAATTTTGCACGATTTTTTTGTCTGGTGAATGGTATTAAAATCAGTTAGGTTTTAAATTTTTCAATAGAATACGCAAATGCCGAAAGATTCTTCTATCAAATCTGTTCTTATTATTGGTTCCGGTCCTATTATTATTGGTCAGGCTTGTGAATTTGACTATTCCGGCTCTCAGGCAGCACGTTCGCTGCGCGAGGAGGGTATCAGGGTAGTACTGATCAATTCCAATCCGGCTACTATCATGACTGACCCTATGATGGCCGATAAGGTATACCTGTTGCCGTTAACGGTGGAAAGTATAGAACAGATACTGGAAGAACAGCAGATTGACGCCGTACTGCCTACCATGGGCGGACAAACAGCACTGAACCTTTGTAAAGAAGTGGACGAGCTGGGAATATGGCAGAAATACAATGTTCGACTGATCGGTGTGGACATCAAGGCCATCGATAAAGCCGAAGACCGTGAGCAGTTCCGTCAGTGGATGATCCAACTGGGAATACCTGTAGCTCCGGCCAGAACCGCCAACTCTTTCCTGGAAGGAAAGGAATTTGCACAGGAAATCGGATTCCCATTGGTGATCCGTCCATCCTTCACCCTGGGTGGTACCGGTGGTGGTTTCGTGCATAGCAAGGATGAACTGGACGAAGCGCTGCAACGCGGTTTACAGGCATCTCCGATCCATGAGGTACTGGTGGAAAAAGCCGTACTGGGATGGAAAGAGTTCGAACTTGAACTGCTGCGTGACGCCAAAGATAACGTGGTGATCATTTGTACTGTAGAGAACCTGGACCCTATGGGCGTCCATACCGGAGACTCTATCACAGTAGCGCCGGCCATGACCTTGAGCGATACCGCTTTCCAGGACATGCGTAACAAGGCACAGATGATGATGCGTGACCTCGGTAACTTTGCCGGTGGTTGTAACGTACAGTTCTCATTGAACCCGGAAACTGAAGAGCTGATCGCTATCGAGATCAACCCTCGCGTAAGCCGCTCTTCCGCACTGGCTTCCAAAGCTACCGGTTATCCTATCGCAAAGATCGCTGCGAAACTGGCTATCGGTTATACACTGGATGAGCTGGAAAACCAGATCACCAGAACTACATCCGCTTTCTTTGAACCTGCGCTGGACTACGTGATCGTAAAGGTGCCACGCTGGAACTTCGATAAATTTAAAGGTGCTGACCAGACCCTGGGACTGCAAATGAAGTCAGTAGGTGAGGTAATGGCTATTGGCCGTACCTTCCCTGAAGCATTGCAGAAAGCCTGCCAGAGCCTTGAGAACGATGCCTTAGGCCTCGGTTACTACGGTAAGTCCGCTATGAAGAGCGAACAACTGCTGGAAAGACTGAAGACGCCTACCTGGGACCGTATCTTCCGTATCAAGGACGCCCTGATGGAAGGTGTTTCTGTGAAACACATCCACCAGATGACCTATATCGACAAATGGTTCCTGAACCAGATCAACGATATCGTGAACATGGAAAAGCAACTGCAGGAACATGATCTCGAATCCGTACCTGAACTGATGTTGCGCGACGCCAAGAAAATGGGCTTCTCCGACATGCAGCTGGTACATCTGTTCGGCAATTGTGAAGAACATGAAGTATACGAAAAACGTAAAGCACTCGGCATCACCCGTACTTATAAGATGGTGGATACCTGCAGTGCCGAGTTTGAAGCGATCACTCCATACTTCTACTCTGCCTTCGATACAGTAAACGAAAGCAAGCCTTCTGACAAGAAGAAAATAATAGTACTGGGCTCCGGTCCTAACCGTATCGGTCAGGGTATCGAATTCGACTACTGCTGTACACACGGTTTGCAGGCTATCCAGGAAGCGGGATTTGATGCTATCATGGTAAACTGTAACCCTGAAACAGTATCTACCGACTTCGACATGGCTAACAAGCTGTACTTCGAGCCGGTATTCTGGGAACACCTCTGGGAAATCATCGAACTGGAAAAACCAGAAGGTGTGATCGTTCAGCTGGGTGGACAAACCGCACTGAAACTGGCTAAACGCCTGGAGGAAAAAGGAATTAAGATCATTGGTACTTCTTTCGATAACATGGATATCGCCGAAGACCGTGGCCGTTTCTCCGACCTGCTGAAAGAACTGAAGATCCCTTATCCAAACTACGGTACTGCCTACAATACAGATGAAGCGATAGAAGTTGCCAAAGAAGTAGGTTATCCTGTATTGGTGCGCCCATCTTATGTATTGGGTGGTCAGCGTATGCGTATCGTGATCAACGAGGAGGAACTTGAATCATCAGTACTCAGCCTGCTGAAGCACTTACCGGGTAATAAGATCCTGATCGACCACTTCCTGGACCGTTGCCAGGAGGCAGAGATCGACGGTATCTTTGACGGTGAGAACTTCCATGTAATGGGCGTGATGGAACATATCGAACCAGCTGGTATCCACAGTGGCGACAGTAACGCGGTATTGCCTGCATTTAACTTAAGCCCGATGGAAGTAACAACCATGGAATATTATGCAGAGAAGATCGCACGTGCACTGGACATCCGTGGTCTGATCAACATCCAGTTTGCTATAAAGGGTGGAAATGTATACGTGATAGAAGCTAACCCACGTGCTTCCCGTACTACACCGTTCATCGCGAAAGCATACCAGGTGCCTTACCTGAACATTGCTACCAAAGTAATGCTAGGTGTTAATAAACTGACCGATTTCGTTATCGAGAAGAAACTGGACGGTTTTGCTATCAAGGAACCGGTATTCTCCTTTAACAAGTTCCCGGGCGTGAATAAAGAGCTCGGCCCTGAAATGAAATCTACCGGTGAAGCGATCCGTTTCATCAAAGATCTCAGGGATCCTTACTTCAGGACTTTGTATAAAGAGAAAAGTATGTATCTGAGTAACAAATAAGGATCACCTTTTATCATACTAAAGAGGGCGTATCAATTAACTGATACGACCTCTTATCATATTATATTATCCCTATCATGTCTGTATCAAGTCCACATCAACTCCACCTTAACTCCACGTATACAGCACGCTTACTTAATGTTTATCAATGGTTTATGCCTTATAGGTGCTTGTTTTATACCCCTGTGTTAAAATAACATCATCCGGCTACTCTGCCCGTACCGGACCGGCAGGTTTTCTCACAGGTGGTGTTTCTTTCAACGTATTCATTAACAGCTCCACCGTCTTTTCCAGCTGCGGATCTTTACCGGCAATAACCTCAGCCGGGGTCATTTCCACCTGCACGTCAGGCGTTACGCCCTTATTTTCAATGATCCATTTGCCGTCTTTACTGAAGATGCCTAGTCGCGGCGCAGTCACCGAACCACCATCCATCAGCTGCGGATAATTGTAGATTCCTACCAGGATGCCCATAGTAGTAGTGCCCACCAATGGTCCCAGGTTCTTTTCATGGAACATGAATGGCATAAGATCGCCGCCAGAGCCGGCATAACCATTTGTGATCATCGCTTTCGGACCGAATATCGCATTGCCGGGAGTGGTCATAGGCTGACCTTCACGGGTACCCCAGTAGTTCAGCAGGTCGCGGTTCAATAGGTCTATTACGTAGTCTGCAGCAGATCCTCCGCCGTTAAAACGCTCATCTATGATCACGCCTTTTTTATCCAGCTGGGAGAAATAATAACGGTTGAAATAAGTATAGCCATCGCCTCCGGTATTAGGCATATAGATGTAGGCCAGTTTGCCATTACTGAGCTGGTCAACTTTCTTACGGTTGCCCTCTACCCAGTTCATATTACGCAGCATCACCTCATTAGTAACCGGCACTACGGTATATTCCTTTGCACCGTTCATGTCTGGCTGTTGATTCACTAATATACGTACCTGCTTGCCTGCTGTGGCCTGGAACAAGCTGTAAACATTTGCCTTGCCATCCAGCGGTACTCCATTCACCGCCAGCAGATAATCGCCCTCCTTAACATTGATGCCTGGCTGTGTGAGCGGCGACTGGAACTGCGGGTTCCAGTTCAATCCGGAATAGATCTTCTTAAAGCGGTAATGGCCGTTTTCAATACTATAATCTGTACCCAGCAAGCCTACAGATTCCCTGATAGGGGTAGGTGCATCTCCCTGACCCACGTAGTTGTGCCCTATTACCAGTTCTCCCATCATTTCGTTGAAGAGATAGTTGAGATCTTCTCTATGGCCAACATAAGGCAGGAAGCGCTGATACTTCTTTTTTACAGCCTTCCAGTCAGCACCATGCATATTATCTACATAAAAGAAATCACGCTCTATGCGCCATAACTCATCAAACATCTGGGCCCATTCAGCTGTGGGATCTACCAGGGTGCGGAGGTTGGCGATATTCAGTGTGCCCTCGCCTACATTTGCTTTGCTGGCCGTACCAACAATACCGGCTGCAGTAGCAGTTACATACAACAGCTTCTCGCCGTTCTGACTTACGGTATAGCCATTTATACCGGCAAGGAGCACATCGCTTTTACGCTTCGCGATGTCATAGCTGTAAAGTGTATTATCGGACCGGTATAAAAGCTTACCATTTACAGAGCCGTTAAGCTGCCTGTAACTTTGTGCCGGTATGGGCAGCGCTACTATACGCTGGTCAATATTTTCCAGGTCTATACGGGTTTGTTTGGAAGTATCTTTTGCAGCATTTTCCTTTTTCTCCTGTTCATCATCGCTTTCAGGAGCAAGAGGTGATGGAGCATTGTTAGCCAGTACTACTGCGTAGATGCTGCTCAAAGTATTCCGCTCATAAGAGGTCATATCCAGCCAGCCTGTATTCTGCGCATAGTTAGTGCTGGCATAGAAGAACAGGTATTTTCCATCCTTGCTGAATACGGGTTCATTCGCTTCACTACGGCCATCTGTGAGCTGATAGCTCTTCTTATCAGCAACGTTATACAGGAATACCGCCGTCAGGCTGTTAGGTAGTCTTTTACTGTATGTGATCCAACGGGAATCAGGGCTCCAGTTGGAGTTGAAGGTCTGGTCAGGTCTGTCGTAAGTATCTTCATCTATCTGGGAAACTTTCTTGCTGTCAACGTCTACATATAACAGGCGCAGACGTTTGTCCCGGAATACGATCTTCTTATTATCCGGAGACCAGAGTGGGCTATAGTAGAAGCTTGGTTCTAGCTGAATGATAACGGATGGTTTCTCCGCCTTCTGATCACGGATGTGTAAAGCATATTCACCGCTGGCGTCAGAGAAGTAAGCAATAGACTTACCGTCGGGAGACCATGCCGGAGTGCGTTCATGAACGGTTGTAGTGGCGGTTAGATTACGCATATCGCCTTTATCAAGCGGCAGCGTTAAAATATCTCCTCTGAACTGCACAACAGCGCGTACGCCGGTAGGAGAGAGGCTCATGCTGCCAATTGTATTAAGGGTGGCGTTAACATAATGAGGACGTTTGTAAGGCAGATCGGCCTGCAAACTGATATTAAGCGCAGTACTTTTACCGGTTGCAGCGTCCCATTTATTAACACGGCCACCTTGCTCATATACGAGTGTTTTGCCGTCAGAGAACAATGTCTTTACATCATAATCCTTGTGACTGGTTATTTGTGTAACCGCCTGTGTTGATACGGCATACTTGAAAATATTCATCGTACCGTTACGATCACTCAGGAAGTATACATCATTACCTAACCATACCGGCCGGATATTATTGGCGCCGGCATCGGGGATCTCCGTCACTGCATTTGTCTGGTTGTTGAATATCCAGACACGCGGCATATTGCCACCTCTGTAATGTTTGAAAGGACGATAAACGCCTGCTCTTTCTGTCGGATCAGGGTTTTTTATGTAGGCAATATATTTTCCATCGGGAGAAATATTTCCCTGATGTGCTTCTGGCATTTTCAGTTGTACCGGCATGCCGCCGCCCTCTATGCTTGTTTCAAACAGTTGCTGGAAACGCGGTGTAAAGGAAAAACGTGTTGAAGCAAAAATGATCTTGTCGTTACCATGCCATCCGCGTACAATGTCGGCATCAGGATG
This sequence comes from Chitinophaga sp. S165, assembly GCF_003182155.1. Taxonomy (GTDB): domain Bacteria; phylum Bacteroidota; class Bacteroidia; order Chitinophagales; family Chitinophagaceae; genus Chitinophaga. Next base: position 504,319 of record NZ_QGTG01000002.1, on the reverse strand, counting down.
ATAAGTGATACGGCGGGGAATGCCACCACTGACAGGCACTACATAGATATCAACGTTTCCTTCGTAGTTACCGCTGAAAGCGATCCATTTGCCATCTGGCGATAACATCGGTTCCAGTTCTACATCCGGATTGACAGTAATACGCTGTGGATGTTGTCCATTGTCGTCTGTTGTCCAGATGTCGCCGGCATAGTTAAAAGCGATCTGGTGCTGGCTGATAGATGGGGAACGCAGTAACAGGGTTTCTGTTGTTTGTGCATTAGCTGTAAAGCAGGCGAGGCCTGTCAGCATAAGCAGGGTAATAGGCTTTCTTCGCATTTTGTTGGTGTTAAGCAGTTGAAGAGTATTTACTAATTTATATATTTTCCTGTGTAATGAAGCAGAGAAAGTAATAGTGGTCAGGATTGGGTGCGGAATGGTAATGAGGATTTATCGCAATTGACTTGAAGTAGTATTGGTCACGTCTTAAAATAATCAGAGCCTGATGAAGATCAGGCTCTTTCTTTTCCCTCAAAATAACCATTAAAGACACGACTATTTATGTGAATAAATAGCGTGACCGGTAATGCAGTTTACTATAAATATTAAATATTAAAAAGATGTTAACTAATCAATAACAGATGTGGGAATGTTTAATTTGTTTTAATATTGAAAAACATAGTATTAGTAATTGTTTATTTTATGAATATGTAAAAAGCATCCTATTGTAAAAATATTTTTCGTCCGATAAACTTATCAAGAGGGTGGATATTTATCATACCTTAAAAAGATATTTTATGTGTGAAAGACTTACTTTCACTACTTGAATTCGTTAACCATAAAAGTTGTCATGTTTGTTACCTTTTTTAAGCGCGCACCATTTCTGCGCCTGGTTTTATCCTTATCCATCGGCATATTCCTGCAGTTATATATACCGGTTAATCCACTGATGCTTTTGACTGCAGCGGCTTTGCCGGGAATGATACTGCTCATTTTTAAAAAGCTGCCGCTTCGGATGCATTACCAATATGGCTGGCTCCGTGGTGTAGCAGTACAAATACTGGTGATTTGCGGCGGCGGGCTGTTGGTATATCAGTCAGATACCCGTTATGACAGCTATTATTTTGATGGCGGGTCAAAGTCGGGAGATCTGTTGATAGCAACAGTTAAGGAGCCATTGCAGGAAAGGGCCGGAACATACAGAACGATAGTTCAGGTACGCAGTATTATACGTCATAACACGCGAATGCCTGCAAAAGGAAAATTGTTAGTATATCTTACCAAAGACAGTGCTGCTGCCGGATTAGAATATGGCGACCGTTTATTGATATCATCGAGGACTACGCCAGTACAATACAGTGGTAATCCCGGAAGCTTCGACTACCGCAGTTATTGTGCGACCCAGCAGATATACCGGCAGGCTTTCCTTAGAACAGGGGAGTGGCAGCGCCTGGATCGAAAGGAAGAAAACGGTAGTATGCAGCCCATCTTACAATGCAGGAACTATTGTCTGCATACATTACAACAATACATTGGTGGCCGTGAAGCCGGACTGGCAGCTGCTTTGCTGATCGGCTACCGGTATGACCTGGACCGCGATATGGTGCAGGAGTATACTGATACGGGCATTGTGCATATCATCGCTATTTCAGGAATGCACCTGGCGCTGATCTATGGCGGATTATTATGGATATTGCGCTGGTGGCCGCAGCACCGTTTTTCGGAAAGTATGAAAGGAGTGCTTATCATATTGTTATTGTGGGCCTTTACACTACTGACCGGAGGCGCTGCATCTGTATTACGTGCAACCGTTATGTTTACCTTCATCACTATCGGAAAATTTATGCTGGACCGCTACACGAACATATACAACTCACTGGCGGCATCTGCGTTTTTGTTGTTGTGTTATGAACCGCGGTTATTGATGGATGCGGGGTTTCAATTGTCTTATCTGGCTGTATTAAGTATCGTCATCTGTTATCGGAGGATGTATTATCTGTGGCAAAGCAGTCGCAAATGGCTGGATAAGTTATGGGACATGGTGGCGCTAACACTATCTGCTCAGATATTGACATTGCCGGTATGCCTCTATTACTTTCACCAGTTCCCTGTTTTCTTTCTTCCGGCAAATATGCTGGCTGTGCCCTTATCGACCGTCGTGCTTTATGGTGAGATAGTATTATTAATACTGGGTAGAACGCCGCTCCTGGCGGAAGGTACAGGCCTTGCATTGCAGATAACGATCCAATGGATGAATAACGGCATTAGTTGGATAGCACATTGGCCGGGCGCATTGATCACCGGTATTCGTATGGACATAGGCAGCCTGGTTTGTTGGTACATATTTCTGGCAGGCCTATTGGCCTGGTGGCTGCAACAATGGAAGAAAGGTCTTTTGGTGGCATTGACAGGCCTTGTTATATGGAGCATGGGAGAAATGTTTTCCCGGATAAATGAACGCAACCAACACAAACTGGTTATCTATAACATATCCGGACATACCGTGGTAGACGCTATATCAGGGCATCAGGCAACTACTACCGGCGATGCTCAAATACTGTTATCTGAATCTTCATATAAACGTTATATACAGCCAGCCCATGACTTTTATGGTGTAAGGGAAACGAAACATATAAAAGGAATCGGAGATGATGCCTCGGGCGGTTTACGTGTGCTGTCCATAGGACGGAAGCGGCTCGTTATCGTAGATAGCACGCTCCCGCGGATCGATCTGCAGAAAAAGTTACGGACAGATTATCTTTTACTGTCACATAATCCTCATGTGGATATCAGACAATTGGAGCAGATGTTCGATGTGGGGTGCTATATTTTTGACGCTTCCAGCAGGCTGCGGAATATTGAACAGTGGAAAAGTGATTGTTACATGCTAACTTTGCGCTTCTTTTCGGTTCCGGATCAGGGAGCCTATGTTGTAAATTTCTAATGATTTCCATACATGCAAAAGCAAATTAAATCAGCGTTGATCTCCGTTTTCTATAAAGATAACCTGGAGAACATTGTAAAAAAGTTAGGTGAACAGGGAGTGACTATTTACTCAACTGGCGGTACCCAGAAATTCGTTGAAGACCTGGGTGTGAAGTGCGTAGCAGTGGAAGACCTGACCGCATATCCATCCATCCTGGGCGGACGTGTAAAGACATTACATCCAAAGGTATTCGGAGGCATTCTGGCCCGCCGTGAGAATCCACAGGACCTTGAGCAGCTGCAACAGTATGCTATTCCTGAACTGGACCTGGTGATCGTTGACCTGTACCCATTTGAGGAAACAGTAAAGAGCACCAAAGAAGAACAGACAATTATCGAGAAAATAGATATCGGCGGTGTATCCCTGATCAGGGCGGCAGCTAAGAACTTCAAAGATGTAGTGATCGTTGCCTCCAAAGATCAGTATGCTGACCTGGAAAAGGTACTGACCGACAATAACGGGGCTACCAGTGTGGAAGACCGCAGGGCGTTTGCTGCAAAAGCCTTTGAAGTATGCGCTAACTACGACGTGGCAATTTCACAATACTTCCTGAACAATGAGCCGGCTGCTTACTTCCAGGTATCTGCTCCGCAGGGCCAGGTAATGCGTTACGGAGAAAACCCTCATCAGAAAGGCGTGTTCTACGGTAACCTTTCCGAGATCTTCAACAAACTGCACGGTAAAGAACTTTCCTATAACAACCTTGTGGACGTTGACGCTGCATGCCAGCTGATCCAGGAGTTTACCGAAACGACTTTCGCGGTTATCAAACATACCAACGTATGTGGTATCGCAAGCCGTCCAACATTAAAAGCGGCATGGGATGCAGCACTGGCGGGCGATAAAGAAAGCGCATTCGGCGGTGTATTAGTTACAAACGCTGTGATCGACAAAGCTACAGCTGAATCTATCAGCGAGATATTCTTCGAAATACTGATCGCTCCGGGCTTCGATGCTGATGCATTGACCGTACTGCAGGCAAAAAAGAACCGCATCCTGTTGCAGCAACTGCAACCGGTGAAAGCACCTTATGTATATAAAAACGTTCTCAACGGCGTACTGCTGCAGGAAAATGACAAAGGCAACTTCCAGGAATGGAACGAAGCCGGCGCAAGACCAGCAACAGCGGCGGAGAAGGCAGACCTCGAATTTGCCAATATCGTATGTAAGCATCTGAAATCCAACGCTATTGCTTTGGTGAAGGATAAACAACTGATCGGTAAAGGTTGTGGTCAGACCTCCCGTATTGATTCATTACGTCATGCAATAGCGAAAGCGAATCAGTTCAGCTTTGAGCTGAGAGGTGCCGCTATGGCTTCTGATGCGTTCTTCCCATTTGATGATTGCGTACGCATCGCTCACGAGGAAGGCATCACCACTGTGATCCAGCCCGGTGGTTCCGTAAGAGATAATGACTCAGTAGAATTCTGCAAGCAGAACGGTATGGTAATGGTAATGACAGGTACCCGTCATTTCAGACACTAAGCCTTTTACTGCTGCAAAAGCATATTAAAAAGCACTGGCAAACGCCAGTGCTTTTTTGCTAAAAATTCTTTACTATTGTTCATCTAACTATGGCCTTTTTACACCATAATATCATGAAGGATGCAGATGATGCCACGTTGATCCTGGAGTTTAAGCGCTCCGGTCAGCTGGACTATCTGGCGGCGTTATACCAGCGCTACATGAACCTCGTGTATGGTGTATGCCTCCGTTACTTCGATGAAGAGGCCAGTAAAGACGCCGTGATGCAGATCTTTGAGGAGTTGATCAGTAAGTTGAAGCAGCATGAAGTACAGAACTTTAAAAGCTGGTTACACGTGCTCACCAGGAACTACTGCCTGATGAAATTGCGTTCCATGAAAAATAAGGAGGGAAGGGAAATTTCCATGGAGGGGCTACCCATTATGGAAAACGACTCTTTTGGACATCATGAGAACGGAGTAAGCATGGAAACACATTTGCAAGGCATGGAAAAATGCCTGGAAACTTTGCCTGAAGAGCAAAAGCGCAGTGTGGACCTCTTTTACCTCAAGGAAAAAAGCTATCGTGAAGTAGCCGATATTACTGGCTATGAGATGAAGAAAGTGAAAAGCTATATCCAGAACGGTAAGCGCAACCTAAAAATTTGTATGGAACAACAAGATGCCTGATAAGCACAGTCATATGAACCATCACGTGGATCCGGAGCTGATCCGCCGTTATCTTGCCGGAGAGCTGGATAACAAGGCGATGCATGCCCTGGAAAAACAAGCGCTGGACGATCCGTTCCTGGCTGAAGCGCTGGATGGATATGCTGAGCGTAAGCCGGATCAGCGTTTTCACCTGGCCGATCTGAATAAGCGCCTGGAAATGCGGGTACAGGACCGGGAAGAAAAGCGTGGAATGGTCTTCAGGTTGAATTACCGATGGATGGCTGCCGCAGGAGTGTTGTTGCTGGTAGGTATAAGCATGATTTGGATATTGCAACGCGGACCTGACAATGAAATTGCCATGCACCAAAAGGCTACCAATATCTCTGATAGTTCTATTACTGATACACTACAATATTATAACAGGGAAGAGCCTGTTGCCTGGGGAAAAGCGACACCTGAGAAACCATTGACGGTATCAATTCCGTCGGACACTGGTTTCCTGCCTGCAAAAGAAGGCCGGATCAGTGCAGCACTTGCCGCCGACCAACCTATGGCGAGTGCTATGATGAGGAGGGAGGATACTGTTCATCAACCGTCTCCTTTATTACCACTGTCCGACAGTTTGAAAGGCAGTATGGCTGGAGTAGCCGTTACACGACCGGTAGAAGCGGTGGCGCAGGCAGAAGCAATGGAAGAAAAAAATCCGGTAGCTTACGCCCCTATGGTAACTACCCGATTGATCCAGGGCAGGGTGAAAGCCTCAAATGATAAGGACGGGATGCCTGGAGCAACCGTCAGTATTGAAGGTACTGGTACCGGTGCAATAACTGACAGTGACGGTAATTTCGCCATCCGTGTAGCCGATACTACAAAAAATCTGAAGCTTGTTGTAGCAATGGTCGGCTTCGATTCTAAGAAAATGGACCTGCGCCAGAAAGAGAATAATCTTGATATTGTTTTAAATCAGCAGGAGAAAGCTCTCTCAGAGGGTGTAGTAAGTGGCTATAGCAAGTCTAAAAAAGTAGCATCTGTATATCAGCCGCCTATTCCTGTAGCAGGATACGAGCGTTATAAAGAATACCTTTCTAAAAATGTAAATTATCCTGCTTCAGCAGCAGCTGGAAACGTGACCGGCAGAGTGAAGGTGTCCTTCCGTGTATTGCCGGACGGTACTTTGGAAGACTTTAAGATAACAAGAAGGTTACAGCCAGACTGTGATGCAGAAGCACTGAGAGTAGTAAAGGAAGGCCCGGAATGGTCTCCCGCTTCCGATGGAAAGGCTACACGTGTACAGGTGGACGTACACTTCCCTCCCAAATGATTATCCGTTCTGTTTCATAGCCTTGATCAGCTTCCGTGTCCGTCTGTCTTCGCGGGCATTCTGTAGCGATATGCACGCCCATATAGCCGCAGGTATCCAACCGATCAAAGTAACTTGTAAAATCAGGCATAGTATCCCCGTAAGTATTCTTCCTCTTAACATAAAAGAAAGCCAGGGCAACAAAATAGCGATAAGTGTCATATTAAAAAGATACTACTTTTTTCTTTCTTTCCACAACTGGTTAAAGGATTTTGGTGCAAAAACAGGCAGTTCCCTGTTATCTCCCCATGCCTCTGAAAAGAACTTTTTCATGAAGAAGTTCTTGGAGTTGCCTCCTACGAGGTTCATCATCCTCCTACTCAGACTGGCCTGTTTCCAGCCAAACCAGGACATTTTTTCTCCGCCGGAAGTATGGTTCTCTTCAACGGCTTTATGGCGATTATGAAGCAGTAATTCGTGAATATTGATCCTTACAGGGCATACCTCCGTGCAGTTTCCGCAAAGGGAAGATGCGTAGCTGAGATGCATGAATGAATCCATTCCCTGCAGATGCGGGGTAATGACTGAACCAATAGGACCGCTGTAAGTAGTACCATAACTATGGCCGCCTATATTTTTATAGACAGGGCAGGCATTCAGACAGGATCCGCAACGGATGCAGTAAAGACTTTCACGTGCTTCTGTGTCTTCCAGGATGTTGGTTCGGCCATTGTCCATTAGTATAACATACATCTCTTCAGGACCATCGATCTCATTTTCCTGCCGTGGGCCGCTAAAAATGGAATTGTAAACTGTTACCTGCTGACCGGTGCCATAGGTAGCCAGTAAAGGCCAGAACAGCGCGAGGTCATTGATGGATGGCAGCATTTTTTCAATACCCACCAGCACAATATGTGTTTTAGGAAAAGCAGTGCTCAACCTTGCATTGCCCTCATTCTCGGTCACTGCCACGCCGCCTATGTCAGCAATTATGAAGTTAGCGCCCGTAATGCCTATTTCCGCATCCAGGTATTTCTGCCGCAGCCTTTCCCTGGCAACCATGGTGAGTTCCTGGGGAGTGAGGTTAGGAGGAGTGCCTAATTTTTCGGCAAATAGCTGTGCTACGTCTTCCTTGCTCTTGTGCATTGCTGGAGTAACGATATGATAAGGCGGTTCGCCGTCCAGCTGCTGGATATATTCCCCGAGATCCGTTTCTACACATTTTATGTTATGCTTGGCGAGGAACTGGTTCAGATGTACTTCCTCTGTAGCCATAGACTTGCTTTTTACAATGCTCTTGCACTGTTTGGCCTCACAGATGGCGAGGATCTCGTCAAGCACCTGTTGTGAGTTCTCTGCCCAGATCACCTTTCCACCACGGGCGGTGAAATTTGTTTCAAACTCTTCCAGGTGTTTATCCAGGTTTTCCAGTGCTTTCCACTTAATATTCTTCGCTCTTTCCCGCGCAGTATTCAGGTCGGCAAACTGCTGCTTGCCGGCTTTAACAGCCGTATTATACTTACCAATATTATAATTAATCGTCTGGCGATGACTGAGGTTTGTCGCTTTCTTCTCACTGTTTTCAAGAAAAGTGGAGGCATTCTGATGCATAAGCTGTCGTATTGCTGATTCGGAATTACAAAACCCATACCGGTTTACAACACACCGGAAATGATTAAACAACAATTAGTACTGGTAAAGATAGGGAAATGCAGGATAGCAGCTGCAGGGACTGTTAATCGGCCTTATACTGTTTTGTGGCGATTTTGTCCAGCACCTGGTAAAACTCCTCTCCGTATTTACGGATCAATGCATCCCGGAGGAAACGGTAAACTGGCACACGCAGGCTTTTACCGTTCTTGCAGGCCGGTTTGCATACGTCCCAACGGTCGTAGTTCAATGCCTCAAAAGATTCATATTTCGTTACCCTGATAGGATAGAGGTGGCAGGAGATAGGCTTCTTGTAGTCTATTACACCGTCGTTAAAGGCTTTCTCTATGCCACAACCTACAATGCCGTTGGCGTCGATATTAGCATATGCGCAGATACCTTTATTGACAATAGGCGTAACATAACCATATTCATCATCGATGGTATTAGTGCCTGTGTTCTCAATTTCAGCGATGCCATCGGGACGCAGGTAAGACTTGATCTTCGGATAGATCTTCTTCAGGATCTTTACTTCCTCCTTGTCCAGCGGCGCTCCGCAATCACCTGCAACACAGCAGGCGCCTTTACAGGCTCCCAGGTTACAGACGAACTTTTCCTCAATTAATTCGTCGCTGATGTACTTGTCGTCAATGATGATCATAATAAAACGATGCATGACCGTCCGGATGCGTTGGCATGAGCCGCCGGGCGGGTATTCCTTTAAAGACGCAAAGGTACGAAAATAGTAAATGGACTATCGCCACTTCAGTGTTTCCACCATGTGCCACATATCCTGCTGTAGAAATTGCTGTACGGGAGCCAGGGAGTCCGCATTGGGAGTAGCGTCAAAATAAAGGGCGCCTCGAATAAAGTGCTGGCTGGAGTCGGTGGCATAAAACTGTTTGGCGGAGGCGGCATTACCACCTACGTCATAGAAGAGGCCAGTTACATGAAAAGGTGTATTGATGGTCTTTTCTTCTATATATTCAGCCTTATAGGTGTGTTTATAGGTCATTTTAAAGGCGTCGTTCACCAGCTGCTGGAAATCGTTCTTGCCGCCTTTACCGATCTCTTTATAACTCATATAGATCTTACCGTTCAGTGAGGGGAACTCCACATTGATCCAGTAAGGATTTTCGGTTTTCTCGCCGAAGAACAGGCTGTCCTTCACGATGTTGGCATATGCAGGATACTCGAAGGTGTATGGATAACCGGGATTGTCAAATACACGGTATTCCCTTTTGGGAAAATTGATCTGAAAATAGCCACGCGGCTTTGGCGTGTATGTTTCCTGACAGGCAGAAAAGGCCAGCAGTAGCAGCAGACAAATGGTGTTCCCGGTTAATTTCATAGTTGCTTCTTGTAGTTAAAAGTCCTGCACTAATTCTCGTCTTCCACATTCTGTCGGATGGTCACCTGTACTTTCTGTATCCTCATTTTGCTTACTTCCAGCACGGTGAAGTCATATTCTTCGTGGGATATTACGCTGTTTTCTTCAGGGAACTTACCTGCCAGTTCCAGGATCAGCCCTCCGATAGAGTCACTTTCGCCCTTCACTACCTCGAAGGTATCCGGAGCGATGTTCATAATACGGCAAACGTCATTAAGCATGGTCTTGCCTTCGAAAACGTAGGTATAGTTGTCTACTTTGCTGTAGTTAAACTCTTCTTCGTCAAATTCGTCTTTAATGTCACCGATCACCTCTTCTACAATGTCTTCGAGGGTGACAATACCCGAAGTACCACCAAATTCGTCCACCACAACGGCGAAATGCATACGCCTTGTCTGGAATTCAGACAAGAGGTCTTCGATGAGTTTATGGCCGTGGACGAAGAACGGTTGCCGCATTACGGTATGCCAGTCAAAGCTTTTGCCTTTATCGAGATGTGGGAGGAGGTCTTTGGTATGGATCACGCCCACGATGTTATCAAGGTTGCCTTTATAAACCGGTAAACGGGAGTAATGGAGATCTGCCACTCTTTTTACGACGACGTCAAAAGAGTCTTCATACTCGATACCGGATACGTCCAGGCGGGTATGCATGATCTGTTTAACGGTGATATTGCCGAATTTGAGGATGCCTTTCAGGATGTTTTTCTCCTCCTGGGAAGCAGTAGGATCTACGCTCATTTCAATAGCCTCGTCTATTTCCTGGTAGTTTACGGCGCCGCTGCCTCGGTGAAAGAAGCGGGCTTCTATGCTTTCGCTGAGGCTTACATAAAAGTCGCTTACCGGTTCCAGGGTAGCATGTATTATGCTGACAAACCAGGCGAAGTAGGTGGCAAATCTGATATTATTCTGAGCTGCCCATACCCGGGGAAGTACCTGGCCGAAGAAAAGGAGCACGAAGATGATGATGGCTATACGCACCACGAAAGATACCACAGGAACGGTCTGAAGGTCCTCCATCTGAGTGATGAGATAGCTGGTGACCATAATGAATGCCAGGGATAAGAGGATACCTGCGATCTGGAGAGAGGCCAGCAGAGAACGGGGCTTTTCCAGGAGTTTGGTGATCAGCTTACCGCTGGTATTCTGCCTTGTTTTCAGGGCGTTCAGGTCTTTATAGTTCAGGGAGAAGAAGGCTACTTCAGCACCGGAAACGATAAAAGCCATGAGGAGAAGTACGAATATTACAAGCAGATAAATAACCACGTTCGGAGTGGCGATTGGCGCCGCTGCTTGTAACAGGGTAAGCTTACCAGATAGAATGCTTGCCGGATAGGTGTACAAATTGTTCAACTTTGACGTGATAAATATTAGAACCCCCAGCATATAGCAAAGTAAGTTCCAAAAAAATGGGAAAGTAATTCAGGTATTAAATTGAATCGCTTTCCCTATATGCAAATATAAGTAATGTCCCATAAAGGGATTATCAATCAAGAAAGAATTAGCATTTTTTAATTGGATAGTTAAAAAGGAAGATCGTCCGCTGTATCGTTTAATTGGGGGGGGATTTCCATATTGGGGAAATTGTCACCAGTGTTGCTGCCTGTATTGCTATGATGTATGGCATGTTCGGAGTTGTTCATGTCCATGCGTTTGTCCAGCATAACGAGGTTGTCGCCCACTACCTCAGTGGCAAATTTCTTATTTCCCTCTTTGTCTTCCCAGCTGCGGGTACGGAGGCGTCCTTCAATATAAACAAGACTTCCTTTGTGAAGATACTTTTGGGCCAGTTCAGCCAGTCCGCGCCATAATACTACTGTATGCCATTCTGTTTGGGAGATAAGTTTGCCAGCCCTGTCCTTGAATGTTTCTGTCGTCGCCAGGGAGAACTTGGCTACAGCAATATTACCTTCTAAAAACTGTACATCTGGATCTCTACCCAAGTTGCCAATCAGGATTACTTTATTAACACCTCTCATTGTTGCAGGTTTTAATCTATTGATTTTAAACTATTGAAAATATACGCTTCTTATAAATGAACAACCTTTCTAAAGTTAATGTTTTTTTCAAATCGACAGTGAAAATTTTACCATATAGTTTTTAGCTCAAATACCTTGCCGCAGCAAGTTGAGCGCTGTTGGTACACAGTAACTTTTCGTATCAGAATAGGGTAAGTTCCCTGTTGTTGAGGAAGTCTGTAATGGTTTTAGGAAAGGCATAGCGATTTAGTTGATCTCTTGGAACGGCGGTGTAGCCGGGGATTTCAGGCTTTTTACTAACTGATAGCATGTGGAACTGGCTGTAAATGGTTTGATGTGTAAGCTGCTGCTTGAATGTCCCGGAAGCCGCATCCATGTTGTAACGTATATCTTTCATTATATCTTTAAAGGCGGCTGTAGATTGTAACGCTGTCAGGTCTTCCGGCCTTGAAGTTTCAATCAGAATGAACTCGTGTAGGTTCTGCCAGATGTCGCTTTCCGTACGTTTACGGATGTAAACGAGGTCTTTATACTGTAATACAATATAATGGAAGTACCGCTTTTTAATAACCAGCTTTTTAGACTTAACAGGCAGCAGGCCGGTAAGTCCCAGATGGTATGCCTTACATTTCCCTGAAAGGGGACAGGTACTGCAGGCGGGTTGTTGAGGTTTGCATACAACAGCACCAAAGTCCATAATAGACTGGTTATACGAAGCCGACTCGCCATGAGGCAACAGTTCCTGCGCGAGTGCTGAGAATTGCTTTTTGCCCGCCGTACTGTCTATAGGAGTGTCTATATCAAAGAAACGGGACAGCACGCGGAATACGTTACCATCCAGGACGGCATGGGGCAGATTGAACGCAAAAGAGGCAATGGCGGCAGCCGTATAGGGGCCAATGCCTTTGAGCGATTGTATTGTATCGTATGTGTTAGGGAAATGCCCATGGTATCCCGACACGATCTGTTTGGCAGCAGCCAGCATGTTTTTACAGCGGGCATAATAACCCAGACCTTGCCAGAGGCGGAACACTGCTTCTTCCGGCGCCGCCGCCAGGTCCTTTACGGTCGGGTAATTGAGTATGAACTGCTCATAATAGGCCCATCCCTGTTCCACACGTGTTTGTTGGAGAATAATTTCAGACAGCCATATCCGGTAGGGGTCTTTCTCACCTTTCCATGGCATGGAGCGGGTGTTCTCATGCTTGTTCCATTCCAGGAGAGCGTTCGTAAAAAATTGCTTCATTTCTGCAAATATAATGGGATGGAGGGAAAGGGGGACAAGGTGGCGGAAGGGTGGTGGTACCGAATAATCCGGATTCGTAAAAATGTGGACCAATTCTGTTGGAAAAACACCGGCATTGCATTAGATTTATTTTTTATAATATTCAGCTGTAGCCGTTTTGCAGTGAATTTGAACAGAACTTGTTGAGCAATAGACGAATATGCCGGAAAACGCGTTATAATAAGCAAAGACCTTTTATTTGTTAATGCCTGATCTGGATAGATCTTTTTCCATTAAGTCAAGAAAAAAAAGGCTAAATGAATATTATTTTTTGTATATTCGTTAATGAGTGGTTTAGTGAAATATTGTGATTACCCTAATGGAAAGTGTACTTGTACTGGGTTAGAGCATGGAGTCCCTCTCTTTTTCCGGTTGCCCGTTATTAGAGTTTAGTGCGTATTACTAAGTGATTTACAAGCAGATATATTATATAAAACACTGGTATAAGAAAAAAAGATAAAATTTATTTGCTTAAAATTCAGCAATTAAAAAAAAATAAATAATTTTGGGACAAGTAATCCTTCGCTTCAATTATGAGAAAAGCTGACTTAATTAACAATATTGCTGAAAAAACCGGCATACCTAAAGTAGATGTGTTAGTAACACTAGAAGCCATGTTTAAGGAGGTCAAGGAAGCGTTGGCTAATGGCGAGCATATCTATATCAGGGGCTTTGGTAGCTTCATTACGAAAAAGAGAGCTGCTAAAATTGGCCGTAACATCAAGAAAAACGTTGCCGTTGAGATTCCGGAACATTTCATTCCAGCCTTTAAGCCTTCGAAAGAATTCGTTGCAGAAGTAAAGAAGCTTAAAAGTTCGTAATTTTGCAGCCTAATATTTAAGGCGTGCAAAAATCACAGATTCTCCTGGTCGGTGCCGCAGCGACAATACTTGTTGTATTGGTAGCGTTTGGCCGCACCGTACCTCATTCGGATAAAAAAGCGATGCCAACTGCCACTCATATGCATGAGGGTCAGGAGGGAAAAACTATTGCCTTCGACGAGTTGCTGGCTACGGCCAAGCAAAAAGTCCCAGCTGAAAAATTAATCTATATTGCCCGCCTTGAGAGCATAGGCCGTGGCGATGTTAAGAACCAGCAGATAGCCGCTTACAAACAATTATATGCCTCCTGGGATAGCTTGAACCAAGCGCCCATAGCTGCGTATTATCTTGGCGAATCCGCCAAGTTGGAAAATTCCGAAAAAAGCCTCACCTTTGCAGCCAATTTATTTTTAGAACATCTGGAACACGCAGAGGACCCTGCTGTAATGAATTGGGAAACCAAACAGGCCATCGGCCTGCTGGATAAAGCTATCACGCTTAGTCCGGGTAATGATTCCCTTAAAATAAAACAGGCACTCCTGTATATGAATACAGAGCCTATGGTAGGTGTCCAGAAACTCAGGGATGTGGTAGCAGCCAATCCTGATAATGCAGAAGCTCAGATCACATTGGCAAATCTTGCTATTCAGTCAAACCAGTTTGATAAAGCCATAGAAAGGATGGAGACGTTTACACAGAAGCATCCTGACGAGGCTAAAGCTGTATTTGTATTAGCAGAAGCTTATCGCGGCAAAGGTGATGTGAAAAAAGCAGTTGAATTGCTGGAAAAATGTAAGACACTGTTACAGGATCCCTCACTAAAGGCTGAAATAGATAATTATATCAAGAGTATTAAATAATATTCATTTTTTAAACATTTAAAAACTTATTAGCGTATGCCTTGCGGTAAGAAAAGAAAAAGACATAAGATAGCAACTCACAAACGTAAAAAAAGACTGAGAAAGAACCGGCATAAGAAGAATAAGAAATAATTTTCTCCTGTTTCCCGCCATTTATACTAACCAGGTTTTATTTGCGGCGCGGTGATCGGACAAAAATTTTTATATATCCTGCATGATTTTAGCGATTATTATTAAATTGCTGGAGTCATGCAGGTTTTTCCACAAATCCCGCTTAGAATTCCGGATATTACCTGCTGATCGCTAAACCCTTAAGCAATCCATCATCACGTATGCTGGCGTTTCGCCAGCTGTAATCTGGTATGCAGTAAGCTGTTGTTAAATAGCCGTGCATAACTCAAGGTGAAGTTATAATGGTTAAAATTTTGGACGCTTGAACAAGGAACTTATTATAAATGCGGCACCTACCGGTGTGGAAATAGCGTTGCTGGAAGACAAGAAATTGGTGGAATTGCATCACGAAAGCGGCAATCCTAACTTTTCTGTAGGGGATTTATACCTGGGGCGGGTCAAGAAGTTAATTCCCGGCCTTAATGCGGCTTTTGTGGATGTAGGATTTGAAAAAGATGCCTTCTTACATTACACAGATCTTAGCCCATATATACGTTCTATACTAAAATTTACCCAGCAGGCTATTTCAGATAAAACCCCCGAGGGGTTTGATTTTACAAAGTTTAAGAATGAGCCGGAAATCGTAAAGACCGGCAAAATCACAGACGTGCTGGGCGGAAAGCCCAATATCCTGGTGCAGATTCTGAAAGAACCTATTTCCTCCAAAGGTCCCCGTCTTAGTTGCGAGATTTCTCTACCCGGAAGGTTTATCGTGTTAACACCCTTTAATGACATTGTTGCTGTATCTAAAAAGATACATTCTTCCGAAGAGAGAAAGAGATTGCAGAAGATTGTAGAGGCGATCAAAACACCCAATTTCGGTGTTATCGTCCGTACGGCGGCCGAAGGAAAGAAAACGGCAGAACTGCATGAGGACCTGACCACTCTGGTCGAAACCTGGAAAAATATCCAGGCTAATCTGCGTGCGGCACAGCCTCCGCAGAAGATCCTGAGTGAACAGGCTAAGACAACCAGCATATTACGTGACCTTCTTAACGAGAGCTTTAACCGCATCGTGATCAATGACAGGAACATGTTCACTGATACCAGGGCCTATATTCAGAAAATAGCCCCTGAAAAACAGGACATCGTTCAACATTATCACAACGGAGCTCCTATTTTCGACCACTATGGCGTGACCCGTCAGGTAAAAGCTTCCTTCGGGAAGACAGTCAACCTGGACAGCGGTGTATATCTTATCATAGAGGCCACAGAAGCATTACATGTCATAGACGTCAACAGTGGATATAAAAGCTCCAGCAATAACCAGGAACAGAATGCCCTCGCATCCAACCTGGAAGCTGCAGCAGAAATAGCCCGCCAGTTACGCCTGCGTGACCTGGGCGGTATCATCATCATCGACTTCATTGATATGAAGTTGCCGGAGAATAAGAAAGTAGTTTACGAAGCCATGGAGAAATTCATGTCGCAGGATAGGGCTAAACATACCATCCTGCCTATTTCTAAGTTCGGCCTGATGCAGATCACCCGCCAACGTGTGAAACCCGAAGTCACTATCTCCGTTGCAGAAGATTGCCCTACCTGTCATGGTACCGGTAAAATAGGCGCTTCCGTATTGATCATTGACGAGATCGAGAAGAACCTGCAATACCTGATCAATCATCAGCATAAAGGTCTTACCATCAGGGTACACCCTATATTTTATGCCTATCTGGCTAAAGGATTCCTTACCTCCCGCCGGTGGAAATGGTACTTCCAATACAAGAAATGGGTCAAGATCAAAGCTGACTCCAACTACCATCTTACAGAATATCGTTTCTTTGACGCCAACGAAGAAGAAATCAAATTATAATTCCATCCTAACTGCTTTATCTAAAACGCTTAACACAATATTGTGTTAAGCGTTTTACATTTGTGGCGTCAAACATTTTACGGGTACGGCTGTTGTTCTATGAAATGAGCCACCCGCCAGGGGACAATCTAACAGATCATTAAAACTCCATCGCGTTTATGTCTTTGCGTTACACGTGTTATTTCCTATTGTCAGCGACAGTACTGCTTTCCTCCTGTGGCGAAGGCCGCAAAAAAAGAAAAGGCCGGGACAGAGATACCAGCCATTATACTCAACAGGAATATATTGACCTTAAATTGGACAGCAATCTCGTAAACGGCTTCCTGCAAGGAGATACAGCCTATGCAGACTATATCAGAGACTTTTACAGGCAACGGGATTTTCACTATGCATGGATTGGTAACGACGGACAGCTCACCGAACAGGCGGGTAACTTTATCAATATGATGAAAGCAGACGCTGATTATGGGTTAAATGATAGCTCCATCATCAGTAAACCGCTGCGTGAACTCTATGATACACTGCTGATGGAAGGAGAGATGTTTCGGAGGGGAGATAAAGCCATACCCAGGGCAGAACTGCTGCTTACCGCCCAGTTCTTTGCCTATGGTAATAAGGTTTGGAGCGGGCTGACTTCCGATAGCGCCAAATCACTGGAATGGTTCATTCCCCGCAAGAAAATAGATATGCAAAGCCTGCTGGACTCTATGGTCAATAAACCAGCTAACGCTTTTGAGGAACCAGTGAACAGGCAATATAAATTATTAAGGGATCAGCTGAAGAAACTGGCAGTACTGGAGAAGGCGCCATGGGATTCGCTGAAAGCATCCCGTAGACTATATAAACAAGGCGATAGTGACAGCATCGTTGCAAAGGTGAAACAGCGCCTGCATATACTGGGCGATCTTACTGCTGCTGATACTTCACAATTCTTCACACCCTTACTCGATACGGCTATACGCAACTATCAGGATAGGATGGGGCTTAAGACCGACGGCACCATTCAGCCTGCATTGCTGAATACACTGAACGTATCGCCACACAAACGTATCCAGCAGATCCTGATCAACATGGAACGCATCCGCTGGATGCCAGCGGATGCGCCGGCTGAATATCTGCTGGTAAATATTCCCGCTTTTAAATTATACGTGTACGATAATAATAAACTGGACTGGAGTTGTAACGTAGTAGTGGGGAAACCGGGTGCCAATACTGTTATTTTCAGCAATGAAATGAAGTATGTGGTATTCAGCCCTTATTGGAACGTGCCTCCAGGCATCCTGGTAAATGAGGTATTACCTGCCATGAAGCGGAACCCGGGTTACCTGACCCGTCAGAATATGGAAGTAGTAACTGGTAGCGGTGGTCCTGTAAATGCTGGTTCATTGAACTGGGCTAAATATTCCGGAGGGAACTTCCCTTATATCATACGGCAGAAGCCTGGCGGAAAGAATGCGCTGGGTAAAGTAAAGTTCCTCTTCCCGAATGAGTACAATATTTACCTGCATGACACGCCTTCCAAAGGATTATTCGGCGAAAACAAGCGTACCTTCAGTCATGGCTGTATACGTGTATCAGAACCACAGCATCTGGCGGAATGGTTGTTACGTAAAGATTCCACCTGGACGCAACAGAAGATAGTAACTGCGATGAATGGGAGTAAAGAAAAGTTCATCAGCCTGAAAGAGAAGGTTCCGGTGTATATCGGATATTTTACAGCTTTCGTGGACAGCAACGGCAGGCTGAATTTCAGGGATGATGTGTATGGGCATGACGCACGACTGGCGGCTACGTTATTTGGCGCAAAATAGCTGCCTGCTGAATATATAGAGACAGATAGCCTTTATATAGGCTATCTGCCTTTTAAATTATTTGCTGGCGATCACGGAGATCTCAACATTCACACCCTTAGGCAAGCCAGCCACCTGAACGGTTTCACGGGCAGGATAGTCGCCGGAGAAATAAGAACCGTATACTTCGTTGATCTGTGCGAAGTCATTCATATTCATAATGAAGATGGTCGTCTTCAGTACATTATCGAAGTCCATGCCCGCCTCAGAGAGAATACCTTTCAGGTTTTTCATCACCTGGTGCGTTTCGGTTTTGATATCATCCAGTACCAGTTGGTTGGTGTCCGGATTCAGTGCTATTTGCCCGGATACAAACAGCAGCTTACCTGACTGTATGGCCTGATTGTAAGGACCGATAGGGGCAGGTGCATTCTTTGTGTTGATGATATGTTTTTCCATGGGCGTAAAAATAGGGTCTTATTATTAGTTATTAATTAATAGGTTTGCGAAAATTTTGCACATGAATATCCTCGTTATAGGAATGGAGCCACTTTATGCTGCTTTCCTTCAAAAGGGTGGTTTAAGTGGGCACCGGGTGCAGCAGGTTACTACGGCAGAACGTATAGCGACGCTGGAAGATTTCGGGCTGGTCATTGACCTGGATTTTGATGAACATTTGGAGCGGGCCGGTATTTATGCAAAATATCCGCAGGTGCCGGTTCTGGCGTCAATTGTAAAAACATCACTCGCTGATGTGATGAATAATTACGCATTTGAACAGGGTTTTAACCTGATCGGCTGTAACTGGTTGCCAGGATTTGTGGCCATGCCTGTTACAGAAGTTTCAGTAATAGAAGAAGAACAGAAGCTCCAGCTGGTGCATATTATGAATGAATTAGGCTGGAAATATGAAATAGTGGAAGACCGGGTAGGATTAGTTACGCCCAGAGTAATATGTATGATCATTAACGAAGCATACATGGCTGCTGAAGAAGGTACTGCATCCAGAGATGATATCAACATCGCAATGCGGCTGGGAACAAACTATCCTAAAGGGCCCTTCGAATGGTGTGAAGAGATTGGCGTCAGACAAGTATATGGCGTGCTAAATGCTGTGTATAATGCGACGGGCAACGAACGATATAAAATAAGTACTTTATTGGCACAGGAAGCGGGTATAGACGTAACCGCCGTGAAATAATTAAACTGTATACATTGTCTTTAATACTGCATATCGATACTGCTACTTCAGTTGGTTCTGTTTGCCTTTCAAAAGATGGGCAGCCTTTACAGACATTAGTGAATGATAAACAACAAGACCATGCTGCCAGTATGGTATTGTTTATTCAGGAGATCATGCGTCAGCAGCAGGTAACACCGAAAGACCTTGATGCTATTGCCGTTAGTGCGGGCCCGGGTTCGTATACCGGATTACGTGTAGGTGTGGCGACTGCAAAAGGTCTGTGCTATACCTGGGAAAAACCATTGATAGCAGTATCCACATTACAGATGATGGCGCAAGGCGTATTATCTGAAGTGAGAGACGCTGATGCCTTGTATTGCCCTATGCTGGATGCTCGCAGAATGGAAGTATATACTGCTGTATATGACGCTTCTCTGAATATTACAGTAGCCCCGCATGCGTTAATACTCACAGCAGATGCTTTCAGCCAACAAATAGCAAAAAAGAAGACTTATTTCTTTGGTAATGGCAGTGATAAATGGCAGCAATTGATGTCGCCACATGTAAACGCCTTGTTTGTTCCTTATATATTAAATGCTGCGGATATGGTGCCGCTGGCTACTGCAGCTTATGAACGGAAAGCATTCGAAGATGTAGCTTATTTCAGTCCCTTTTACCTCAAACCTTTCCACTCTACAATGAAGAAATAGGTCATTTGTAATGTAAAAAATGACCTTCATTTCCATGATAACAGGCTTTTTATGTCTTATCAAGAAGCGTAATCCCTACACTTACGTTAATTTGTGTCATGGAAATGTCAAATTATGTTTATTTGGCAAGTAAACGGCATCCATATATTAAAAAATAAGGTATAGAAGTTTTTTTTATTACGACTAATATTATATTTTTGTATAAATCGATACCCGGTTATTGTTTTCTAACAAGTTATGGGTTTACTGTCCGTTGATCCCTTTCATTTCATCATTTTTTAAAACTATTATGCGATGGAAAAAACATTATTAACGACCTCTTCTAATACTCTTATTATTTCTAGAGGTACCAATGAAAAAGACCAAATTAAATTGGATTACATTGCCGTTAAGAAGGCAGCTATGGTTTTGCGTGCGATAAACCATAAGTTGCGCCAGCAAATGATTAAGTTGCTGGAAGATCACAAAAAAATGACAGTAACTGAAATCTACGTTAAGCTGCGTCTCGAGCAGTCAGTAGCTTCACAGCATCTGGCTATTCTGCGCCGTGCCGGCATTGTGATTACAGAGAGAGATGGTAAATTCATTCACTATACGATCAACAAACAACGTATAGCTGAAGTTGCCAAATTCGTAGAGGAGCTGGTAGGCTAATCTGGTTTTGGAGTACTGGTCGAACAGAGTACAAAAAATATTTGAGCCTAACTAAGAGTAAGTAAAAGAACTTTTAGTTAGGCTCTGATTTTTTAAATGCATTTGTATGTCACCGCGACATGCAACAAAGCATTAGGTTTTATACCGGTTATGCAAATAACGGGACACAATTTTGTGCCATATACATATGGCCTTTTTGTCAGATGTTCCTCCGCGGATAAATCCGTAAATTTGCAGAAATCAAAAACCATGTTCGTCAAGCAACTTTATACTAATTGCTTATCAGAAGCTGCCTACTTTATTGAGTCCGGGGGAGAAGCTGTTGTGATAGATCCTTTAAGGGATATAGATGCTTACCTTGATCTGGCTAAAGAGCGTAACGCTACAATAAAGTATATTTTCGAAACCCACTTTCACGCAGATTTTGTCTCGGGACACCTTGACCTAGCTGCTGCTACCAATGCTCCTATCGTTTACGGACCGGAAGCTGTTACCAACTTTCCGATATATCTCGCTAAAGACGGGGAGAAATTCACTATTGGTAAACTTACCCTGGAAGTATTACATACACCCGGTCATACACTTGAATCTACCTGCTACCTGTTAACTGATGAAGCAGGGCAGCCTCATAGCGTATTTACCGGCGATACACTTTTTGTTGGAGACGTTGGCCGTCCTGACCTGTTCAGTGGTAATCTTACCAAAGAAGAACTGGCCGGATACCTGTATGATTCTCTGAATAACAAGATCAAAGTACTGCCCGATAATGTGATCGTATATCCTGCACACGGCCCAGGCTCTTCCTGTGGTAAAAATCTGGGGCCTCACACCTACAGCACACTCGGTGATGAAAAGAGTACAAACTATGCATTGAAGGCTACCGATAAAGAGGAATTCATCAAAGAAGTAACTTCAGGCCTTAATACGCCTCCTTCCTATTTCCCCATTAATGCCCGTATCAATAAAGAAGGATATGATGCATTACAGGCAGTAATGGAAAAGAGCAACCGTCCATTATCCATCGCAGAATTCAAAGAGAAAATGAAGAACGAGGTCCTGATCCTTGATACGCGTCCGGCAGCGGAATTTGCTGAAGGATTTGTACCAGGTTCCCTCAGTATCGGCCTCGAAGGACGTTTTGCTGAATGGGCAGGCAGCCTGTTGCCATTCGGTGAAGAGATCATATTAGTGACCAGTCCCGGTAAAGAAGAAGAAACCATAGTACGTCTTGCCCGTGTTGGGTTTGACCATGTTGCCGGTTACCTGGAAGGTGGTTATGAGGCCTGGATAGATGCAGGAGAAGAACGTGACCTGATCATCACAGTTGAACCAGATGAACTGGCAATGGATCTTCCGCATGATCATAACCTGGTAATTGTGGACGTGCGCAAGCCTGCAGAGTATGCAGACGGCCATATCGAAGGTGCGATGAATATCACGCTCAGTGATATGACAGACCCCGGAAATCTGGCTGATTTTGACGATAATCACAATCTGTATGTACATTGTCAGGGTGGTTACCGCAGCATTATTGCCTGTTCTATGATGAAACGGGAAGGTATTCACAACCTGCGTAATGTGGAAGGTGGTTTTAATGCTATGAAAAATCAGGAAGGCTTGAAGGTTGTTCAAGAAAAGAACGTATTAAACTAATATTAAGATATTGAAAATGAAAGGTCCCGCAGTATGTCTGCGGGACCTTTTTGTTTTTGCAGGTATGCTTTTTGACCCTTTATTGGAAAACCATGTAATGGGCAAACTTTTAGACGGACAAATTGCACTTGTTACCGGCAGCAGCAGCGGTATAGGTGCCGCTATAGCCAGGGCCTTCGGTGAAGCCGGCGCCAAAGTGATAGTGAACCATCACAGCGACAAGAGCCGGAAGGCTGCAGAAGAAGTACTGGAAAAGATCAAAGCTGCTGGTAGCGATGGTTTTGTGCAGCAATGTGACATCAGCAAGGAAGAGGAGGTGAAAGCCATGTTTGCGGAAATAATTTCCCGCTTTGGTACGGTCGATATAGTGGTGGCCAATGCTGGCATCCAACAGGATGCCTCACTGCTGGATATGACCCTTGAACAATGGAATAAGGTGATCGATACCAATCTTACAGGTCAGTTCCTTTGCGCAAGGGAAGCCGCCCGGGAGTTTAAGCGACGGGGAGTAGTGGAAGGACGTTCAAAAGCTGCCGGTAAGATCATCTGTATGAGTAGTGTGCATGAGGTAATACCATGGGCAGGCCATGTAAACTATGCTGCCAGCAAAGGTGGCGTGAAACTGTTGATGCAGTCTATGGCACAGGAGCTGGCCCCGCATAAAATAAGGGTAAACAGTCTGGCGCCCGGTGCTATTAAAACCCGTATTAACGAAGATGCCTGGGATACCCCGGAAGACGAGAAAAAGCTATTGGAATTGATCCCATATGGTAGGGTGGGAGTGCCTGAAGATGTAGCAAAAGCAGCGGTGTGGCTGGCCAGCGATGAAAGCGATTATGTAACAGGAACTACACTTTTTGTGGATGGCGGTATGACATTGTATCCCGGGTTTGCGGATAATGGTTGATTAACAGTAGTTTGCGACAGAACAATCCTGCAGTCTAGCATGTTATTTGTTTTAAAATGTTAAACTTTTAACCATGAAATGTAGAACTTTCCTGATGGCTGGAATGATGTTCCTGGCCGTATGCTTATTTGCTTGTCAGCCTAGTGACACAAATGTTCAGCAATCCGTTAATGAGAAACTGACGGCTACTCCGGGTGTCAGTGCTGAAGTGAAAGAAGGAGTGGTAACCCTCAGTGGTGAAGTACCTGACGATGCGTCTAAAATGGCTGCAGAAGATGCAGTTAAAGGCGTAAGCGGGGTAAAAGCCGTTACAAATAATATTATGGTGCAGGCCGCAGTTCCTCCGCCACCCCCACCAGCAGCTACTGACACATCTATGATGAAAGACAGTACTGCTACGAAATAGATTGATCAGCTGAATTGACCAGCATGTTGCCGGTCAATTCAGCTTGTTTGTTCCCCTCTGTATTCATGTTTCCACCTTCTGTGACTCCATACCCATACTTGGGGTTGTTCACGGATATTCTGCTCCAGGTATTTTACAAACGATTCGGTAACTGTTCCTTCAGGTACAGCAGATGGCTCTTCAAATGCCAGTTTGAGCGTGGCATGATAATACCCTCTCTTGGTTTTCCGGATGTCCACAAATACTACAGGAATATCACTTCTTCTGGCGGTCATTTCAGGCCCTTTATAGAAAGCTGTCATCCTGTTCAGGAAAGGGTACCAGTAACTACGCCGTGGATTACCAGGGTTCTGGTCTGCCACCAGCGCAATAAGATATTGTTTATTGATCCACGGCTGCATAGCCTCCTTAATGTCATTCGCAGGCAGTAATATGCTGCCCGACTTTTCACGGAAGTGCCGGAACATACGGTCGCCCGCTTTATTGGTCAGCGGCATATAGACTACAAGAAATGGAAATTTTACGCCCTGCATGCAGAAGAGGTTCGCCCATTCCCAGTTGAAATTATGGCCCAGATGCATCTGGCAGCTCTTGCCTTGTGCATATAGCTGATGGAGGACAGAGAGATCGCACGTAAAACGACGCTGCAATTCTTTAGGGCGCATGGTCAGCAGTTTGATGGTTTCCACCATCATATCTGTGAGATTGAGATAGTATTTCTTCGCCAGCCGGGTGATCTCTTTGGGAGTCTTCTCCGGAAATGCCTGACGCAGATTGTCGAATACTACTGACTTGCGGTAACCAACAATGTAATAAATGATCAGGTATAAAACATCACTTATGCGATATAATAACCATAACGGCAATATTGAAATGCCGTACATAAATACCAGTAACAAATAATACATGTCATCAATTTCTATAACACAATATTCTGTACCAGGGTGCTCTTATCAGGATAGTCAGTATTAAAATGTAATCCGCGGCTTTCCTTACGGAAGGCGGCGCCTTTTACGATGAGGTAACCAACGGTGATCAGGTTTCTTAATTCACACAGTTGTGGGGATACCTCAGTTCTTTCATATAATAATTCAGTTTCTTCATGCAGAATGTCAAGCCTCCGGATAGCGCGTTGCATACGTTCGTTGGTACGCACAATGCCCAGATAGTCGCTCATGATCTGCTTCAGCTCCTTAAGGCTCTGCGTGATCAGGATCATCTCTTTTGGCGCTGTAGTACCCCCTGCATTCCAATCAGGTACATCAACATTGTGAGCAGTATACTCAATTCTTTCCACGCCATCTACGAAGCAGCGATGTGCGAATACCATTGCTTCCAGCAATGAGTTAGACGCAAGCCTGTTAGCGCCGTGCAGACCTGTACTTGAACATTCTCCACAGGCATACAGGTTATTGATGGATGTACGGCCGAATTCATTGACCTTAATACCACCGCAACTGTAATGTGCTGCAGGCGCAACCGGTATCATGTCTTTATGTACGTCTATACCTACAGAAAGGCACTTATCATAAATGTTCGGAAAGTGATGTGTGAACTTCTCGATGTCCATGTGACGGCAATCAAGATATACATACTCTGTACCGGTGATCTTCATTTCACTGTCTATAGCCCTTGCTACAATATCGCGCGGCGCCAGGGAAAGACGCGGATCATATTTATGCATGAAATCTTCACCATGGATATTACGAAGGATGCCACCATCGCCGCGCACTGCTTCAGTTATCAGGAAGGCGTTGTTCACACCCGGCTGATACAAAGCTGTTGGATGGAACTGGATGAACTCCATGTTCTCTATTCTGCCTTTGGCACGGTATACCATTGCTACACCATCGCCGGTGGCGATGATTGGATTGGTTGTACTGCGATACACCTGGCCATTGCCACCTGTAGCTAATACTGTAATACGGCTGAGGATCTTCTCGATCTGATTAGTGAGGAGGTTCAGTACATATACACCGTAACACTCAATGTCGGGAGTGGCTTTAGTAACAAGGTAGCCTAAATGGTGCTGGGTAATGAGGTCCACTACAAAGCAGTGGGTGACGAGTTCTATATTTGGATTTTTATGTACCGCATCCAGCAGGGCGCGCTCAATTTCTTTCCCGGTAACGTCCTTATAGTGGATCACCCTGAATTCAGAATGGCCGCCTTCTTTACCGAGAGAGAAATCACCATCGGCATTCTTATCAAAGTTGGCACCCCATTCTATGATCTCGTTGACACGCTCCGGCCCTTCCTTTACGACTATCTCTACTATCTGCTCATTGCATAAGCCATCGCCGGCAATCAGCGTATCTTCAATGTGCTTCTCGAAGCTGTCATTCTCAAGATCATTCACTACGGCTACTCCACCCTGTGCGTATTTTGTATTGGTCTCGTCCTCACGTGTTTTCGTGATAATGGTAATTTTTTTATCAGGACATGCTGCAGCTACCTTAAGAGCATAAGTAAGTCCGGCAATACCAGAACCAATCACTAAGAAATCTGTCTGTTGCATAAGTACTCAAGCGAACACCAAATGTACGGTTTAATTCGTTCCCATTCACTGGACGGCATAGCCCCGGCGCATCTGGAGATAGCGGAGCCCTCCGGTTACCAGTCCCCACTGTGCTATCCCGTAGGTTAGCATGATGAAGAACGTGCCCAGCTCCAGGGGTTGATAGAAATAGTGAATGGCAATAATAGCACAGGAAAGTATATAGACACATGCCCCTGCCAGGGCATACCAGCCTGACGGCTGATCTTTGAGCCTGACGGCATGTTTTACCGACTGTAACATGATATATGCCGTGACTGCAAAGAGCAGTACTGGTAGCATCATTCCGCCGAGATAAGGCAGCATGAAGAAAATGAATGTGATCATGCCTGCAGCCATTCCTAGAATAAAGGGCCACTGGCATAGCGGAAGCGGGTAATTCGTATACCTGATCTTCAGGAAGAAACCGATATAGGATACGAGTGAAAACATGAAAGTGACCAGGCCACAGGTAAAGAAGAGCGAACTTTGTTCTGAGAACAACAGGAACATGTCGCCAAAGCCTGAAAAGAACAATGCTGCCAACATTGATACACGGAATATAGCAGGTACCCCTTCTGTGCCTGTAATAAAATGAGCTGCCAATATAAAAGGCAGAAAAAACTTGGAAACGTAGGAAAGAATGTCCAGGTGGAAGAAGATAGCTGATAAGTGAACGGCTAACATGATAGCGTACAGTAAGTTAAAGGAACTTCCTTTGCGCATAGATTTTCATTAATGCATTAAAGTACGATTTCTTTGTCTAAATAGATTTAGGCAACTGGTAGCAGTACTGAAAAGGTGGTGCCGTTATTGCCGGAACGGCTTACTTTCAACTGGCCGCCGTGGGACTGTATGATCTGTTGTGACAGGCTTAATCCAATGCCACTGCCTTTCTTCTTCGTAGTATAAAAGGGGATGAAGATTTTATTCATAGCATCAGCGTCTATACCAGGCCCGTTGTCGGTGATCTCTATATGCACCTGGTTTGGGTTGTTCATGCTTGCTTTTACCTGTATGGACGGTGTTTGTGTTTGTTCCAGCGCGTCCATGGCATTTTTTATAAGATTGATCAGTACCATTTGCAGCTGCGCAACGTCTGCATGTATCTCCGTACTTACTGATTCGATCTCATAGTGATAATAGATACCTGCCTGTTTCATTTCAGGCAACAACAGGCTACTTACGCCCGTTAATAGCTCTTTGACGTTAACATGGGTAAATTGCGGCTTGGGTAGCGTAGTATAATCACGGTACGCATTTACGAAGTTCATGATACCCCTGCTCCGGCTCTTGATCGTTTCCAGTGCCTCCTGAAGGTCGGCAATAGCCTCTTTCTGTGCGGCTTCTGGTGATATGTCCTGTTCTACAATATCCTGCATGGTGCTGATAAGAGAGACGATTGGCGTCACCGAGTTCATGATCTCATGACGTAATATCTTAGTCAGGTTCTGCCAGGCTTCCAGCTCTTTTTGTTGCAGCTCGGCATGGATATTCTGGATGGATATAAGCTTCACCAGCCTGCCTTGTAACCGCACACTGGCCGCATGAATGGACAATTGCTGCTCCTGCCGGGTGCGGTACAGCAGTTTACTGCCCGACTTTATTTCCATCAGGTACTCCGGCAGGGACGGATGGGTATTCTTCAGTTCTGAAATATTCCTTAACCGGTAGATGCCCAGCAAACGGAATGCTGCCGGGTTGATCAGCTCTATACGTCCTTCCACGTCAAACGATAGTACACCAATACTGATATGTTGTACAATGGTATCGATATACTTCAGATTTGCCTCCTTTTCCGCCCTGGTTTGCCTGAAGGCTTCCAGTACTTCATTGAACTGATGGTTCAGTGCCTGGAAGCTCTTGCCCAGCTTATTGTCAGCGCTGAAACGGATAGAAAAATCTTCATACCGGATAGACTCCAGGAATAAGGTCAGTTTCCGGTTCACCCGGTTGATGTAATAGTACATGCCATATATCTGCATACATATCAGAATGCCCATGGTCACACCCGGAAAGGCGCCCAGCGCCGTCCATACCCATACAGTCGTGATAGTACTGAGGGTAAGTAGAATGATACGCAGTAATATATTGACACTGAACCTATTCATCTTAAAAAGCTATATGTTGTATTTCTCCAGTCTTCTGTAAAGGGCTGCCCTGCTTAAACCCAACTCCTTCGCAGCTTCAGTGATGTTGCCGTTACACTTTTTCATAGCCTGGGTAATGATGTTGCGTTCCATTTCCTCGAGGTTATAACCTGTGTTGAGGGTCTGGTCCTGTACCGGATTTTTCACAAATACATCTTTAGGCATGAGCGTCTTTCCCTGGGAAAGGATCACGGCTCTTTCCATAGCATGCTGCAGTTCCCGGATATTGCCCGGCCATTCATACTGGCGTAGCTGTTGTACCAGTGACTCATGCAGGGAATTGACCGAGCGTTTATATTTTGCTGAGTATAGTTGCAGGAAGTATTCTGCCAATGGAATAATATCTTCCAGACGTTCCCTCAACGGCGGTAGTTGGATCTCTATCGTATTGATACGGTAAAGAAGGTCCTGCCGGAATTGATACTCGGCAGCCATGCGTTGTATATTTCTGTTCGTTGCAGTAACTAAGCGGACGTCGATCGGTATGGACTTATTGCTTCCTACCTTGGTAACGGCCCTGCTCTGTAAAACGGTCAGTAGTTTTGCCTGCAGGGGTAGGGAAATGTTCCCCAGCTCGTCCAGGAAAATAGTGCCTCCGTTTGCCTCTTCAAAGCGACCGCTGCGGTCTTCCCTGGCGTCTGTGAAAGCGCCTTTGACATGGCCAAACAGCTCGCTTTCAAACAAGGACTCACTGATGGCGCCCAGATCGACACTTACAAAGGGCTGTTTAGTTCTCTGTGACAGCTGATGAATATGTCTGGCTAACAGGTCCTTGCCCGTCCCGTTCTCTCCCAGTATCAGCACGTTCGCATCTGTAGCAGCTACCCTGTTCACGGTGTCGAGCACCTGTAACATGGCAGGGCTGCTGCCTATAATATGTACGTCAGATTGTGGTGCTGCCGGTGCTGCGGAGCTTTTATCCTTGTTACCGTGTTTCTTGCTATAGGCGGTTTGCATGGTAGCCAGTAACTTCTCATTCTCCCAGGGCTTGAGCACAAAGTCGGCAGCGCCGGCTTTGATGGCCCGTACGGCCATTTCAACATCCCCGTATGCTGTAAAGAGCACTACCGCTACATCCGGACGGATGTCCAGAATGCGGTCCAGCCACTCAAATCCCTCCTTGCCGCTACTCAGGTCGCGGGTGAAGTTCATGTCCAGCAGGATCACATCATACTCAAAATTGGACACCAGGTATGGTATCTTCTGAGGATTACGTTCGAAATCTACCTGTTCAAAATGACGTTTCAATAAAAGCCGGGCGGCCCTGAGTACGTCCATGTCATCATCTACTATAAGGATTTTACCGGGCAACGGTGTAGTCATAATAAGTTCTTATCTGTTTTTCTGCAAATGATTCCGCAAACAGTGTTCCCGACAAGCGGGGTGGAATGACAGCCGGAGCGGATGCGGCCACTGGCAATATTATAAAAAGATTTCGGTTTTCCTCAGGTCTGTACACGACTCACGGGAAATTGTCCGGAAATGGACGTCACGTGTGCGCTACAGGACGATAAAAACGGATGTTGCTGCCGGAATCCCTTTGTGGTATTGAGTTTCCCGCTTTGGCATGCCGGTTGTCTTAACTGGTCAGGAAAGTAGTATACCTTATGGACAAGAAAATAGAAAAGAAGTACTGGTCAAAGAAGAGGATCTCCCTTATCAGCGGAGGAGCCATTGTGGCGTTGTTACTTCTGTATAATCTGATATTTGCTGATCACCGCTCGAAACTGAATGTCGAGAAGGATAAAATCACCGTGTCTACCGTTACAAAGGGCACCTTTGATCAATATATAGCCGTTACAGCAGTTGTATTGCCACTGAAGACCATCCGTCTGGATGCCATTGTGGGTGGTTATGTAAGTCAGAAATACCTGGAAGGTGGTAGCATGGTAAAAAGAGGAGATAGCATCCTGCGCCTCGAGAACCAAAATCTGATGATGGAGTTCGTGAATCACGAAACAGAGATCTACCGCCTGATCAATGAATTGCAGAATACAAGGCAGACGCTGAAACAGAACCGTTTCACGATGGAGAAAGAACTGGCCAGTCTGGATTATCAGATCGAACAGGCGAAAGACCTGTACGACCGTACCAAACAGCTTGTAGAAGAGAAGATCGTCTCCCGCCAGGAGTTTAATAAGAATAAGATTGATTATGAGCGCCTTGTGAAACAAAGGCAGATCGAAGTAGAAAGCCAGCGTTTCCAGGAAGATAACGCCAGGATACAGATAGAACGTCTCGAATCAACCATCGCCCGTACCCAGCGCAACCTGCAAATGATGAAGGATAACCTCTCCAATCTCGTGCTGAAAGCACCTATCGACGGACAGTTGTCTTCTGTGGACGCAGAAATAGGCGGAAGCATCACCGCCGGACAGAACATCGGCCAGATCGATGATCTGAATGGGTTTAAGATGCGTGCTGAAGTGGACGAGCACTATATTTCCAGGGTATTCCCCGGACTAAAAGCCAATTTTGAATTCAACAATAAGAATTATCCGTTGTCTATCATTAAAGTGTATCCCGAAGTAAAGAACGGCCGCTTTAATGTGGACATGAAATTCGAACAGGAAACTCCTGATGGTATACGTCGCGGACAATCCTCTCCTATCCGCCTGGAGCTGGGCAAGTCTTCGTCAGCTTTATTGCTGCCTGCAGGAGGGTTCTTCTCTGATACCGGTGGTAACTGGGTATATGTAGTAGATAAGGGAGGCAAAAGAGCTGTGAAACGTAACATATCCCTCGGACAGAAAAACCCGCAGTATTTCGAAGTGCTGGAAGGATTGCAGGAGGGCGAGCAGGTAATTACCTCTTCGTATGAAAATTTCGGGGACAAAGAGGTTTTAGTATTTTAATCTGGCAGTAACAGTTGTTTTAGTTCCGGCGCCTACCTCTGCAAGCTGGCAGAGGTCGCGCCATGAACGCTCACCTGAAAATCAATATGCAGCATGATAGGCATGTACATCACTATCGCATTAAGGCATCTCGCTAAACGGAAACTATTTTCTTTCATCAACATTGCCGGACTTGCTATTGGCATCACCTTTTCACTCCTGATAGCAGTATACATCTGGGAAGAGAAACAGGTGAACGGTAATCTGAAAGATCTGCAGCAGCAATACTTTTTGCAGTCAGCCTGGAAGGACGACAATATGTACATGCCACTGATCACACCTGCACCGTTGGCTAAAGCATTAAAGGAGCAGTATCCCACGCTGGTGGCTAATTATTACAGGACCTTTCCATGTACAGCCAACGCTTCTCATAAGGACCGGCATTTCCGCCTCGAACTGCAACCGGGCGATACGACGGTGATAAGTGCTTACGGATTGCCACTGTTGCAGGGAGACCCAGCGAATGCCTTCCGTGATAATAATTCTATCGTCATCACCGAGGAAACAGCCATGAAGTTTTTCGGCAGAACAGACGTCCTTGATGAAGTGCTGACACTCGATACCCGCAGGGATGGCAAGAAGAATTATGCTATCACCGGAGTGTTGAAGAATGAAAGCCGGGAGAATACAGTAACAACAATTAACGGTTATAAAACGGATGTCCTGCTTCCCATGCAAAGTGTAGACTACTTTCTTGGACCAGATGCGGACAAAAACTGGAATAGTATAAGCATGGCTTCTTATATACAGTTGCAACCTGGTGTAAAGCCGGAACAACTGGCTGTCCCTATCCAAAAGCTGGTTACCATAAACTGTGATCAGCAAATCAGGGACAACATAAGCGTCAAGCTGGTGGGGCTGGATACTTTCTACCTGGATACAAATAACGGGCTGGTAAGGAAAATGAGTTACATACTCGCTATCATAGCCTTCTTCGTATTGCTGATGGCAGTGATCAATTATGTGAACATCAGTGTAGGCACCTCTGTATACAGATTGAAGGAGATTGGATTGCGGAAAGTATTTGGCGGTAAACGTCAACAGCTCATCGCACAATTCCTTGCAGAATCTTTGGTACTTACTTTTATCGCGGCCTTTCTTTCCATTGCTTTTTTTGAACTGCTCCGTCCTTTCTTCGGACAGTTACTGAACAAAACGTTGCCCCATGTATGGTCTTTCTCCGGAATGATGGTATTGTTTTACGTATTGCTGATTGCAGTTGTTGGTCTGATTGCCGGTATTTATCCGGCTTTCATACTCACAGCCAGTCACCTGCTGAAAGTACTGAAAGGCAAGATCTCCGTAGGCAAAGGAGAATTGTTGTTCAGAAAGGGCTCGCTCGTTGTGCAGTTCTCTCTCGCGGTGCTGGTGTTTGTTTGTACTTTATACATCAGCAGGCAGATCAACTATTTTTTCAAAAAAGAATTAGGTTACAACAAGGAGCAACTGTTGGTTATCTCCTCAGTGCCCCGCCAGTGGGACGCCGCCGGTCTGAAACGCATAGAGCTGGTAAGAGATGAAATGATGCGAAGCACAGGCGTAAAGATCGCTACGGTTTCTTACGAAGTCCCTGATGGCATGAATGGAGGAGAGGTACAATTAATACCTCCCGGAAGCGACGGTAATACCCCGGTGACCGTACCAACATTGGTAACAGACGGTAATTATGCAGCTACCTTTGGCATGAAGGTGATCGCAGGAGCATTCTTTACGGATCAGGACAATCCCTCTGATGTAGTCCTGAACGAATCGGCCGCAAAGGCCCTGCGTCTGAAGGAAGGCGTAGGTCAGGAGGTTGATATTGCCAACGGCCAGGGCCGTCTTAGAGTGAAAGGTATTGTCAAAGATTTTCACTTCAACAATATGCAGCAGAAGATAGCTCCAATGGTGTTCTTTTCTCAGAATACCACTATGAACTACCGCTTCCTCAGTATTAAACTGGAGACTGCTGATATCGGAAAGGCTGTGGCAGGAATTGAGAAGGTGTGGAAGGCCCGTTTCCCGGATTCTCCTTTTGATTATTTCTTTATGGATGATAAATTCCAGGCAATGTACACAAGCGAAACCCGTCTGAAGCAAGCCGCTAATGTAGCTACCGGATTAAACTTTGTTATCATCCTGCTGGGTGCTGCCGGTGTGGTTGCGTTCAGTCTTAACCGCCGTACGAAAGAAATCGGGGTAAGGAAAGTATTGGGTGCTGATACCCATAACATTATTTACCTGTTCCTGAAAGAATATACATCAGTTATATTAATTGCTAATCTTATTGCATGGCCGGTGGCCTGGGTCGTAGCCGATCACTGGCTGGACAATTATGCTTACCGTACGAGTATGAGTGCAACACCGTTTATCATTGCAGGTGTTATTACCTTCAGCTTAACCTATATTCTGATTGCTTTACAATGCTTCCGTACTGCCAGTGCTAATCCCACCGGATTATTGAGAAGCGAATAATTATACGTTCTTTAAAAATTATTAAACCGAAGTCGATGATACGTACAGTCAATCTGCAAAAGATCTTTACAACAGAAGAAATAGAAACTTCTGCATTGAATGGAATCAATATGGAAGTGAAAGATGGTGAATTTGTTGCCATCATGGGCCCCTCAGGTTGTGGCAAGTCTACCTTACTGAACATCCTGGGGCTGCTCGATAACCCTAGCGGCGGCGAATATCATTTCTGGGACCATGAGGTGGCCAAAATGAGTGAGCGTCAGCGTGCACAGCTCAGAAAAGGTTCTATCGGTTTCGTATTCCAGAGTTTCAACCTCATAGACGAACTGACTGTATTCGAGAATGTAGAACTGCCTTTGTTATATCTGAAAGTACCTGCCAGTGAAAGAAAGGAAAAAGTAGAGAAAGTACTGGAGCGCATGAACATCATGCACCGTCGTAATCACTTCCCGCAACAATTATCCGGTGGTCAGCAGCAGCGTGTGGCTATTGCCCGTGCAGTAGTTGCTAATCCTAAGATGATCCTGGCGGATGAGCCTACCGGTAACCTGGATTCCACTAACGGGGAAGAAGTAATGAAGTTACTACAGGAACTGAACGAAGCAGGCACCACCATGATCATGGTAACACACAGTCCTTACGATGCCGGTTTTGCTCATCGTGTAGTAAATCTGTTCGACGGCCGTGTAGTGACTGAAAATATCAAGGAACAGTTCCACGTCTAATATTCAAGTGATTTCCTTCAACCATCATTAAACTGACTCATATGCTTAACAACTATCTGCGGATCGGCTGGCGTAACCTGCGCCGCTACAAAATGTACAGTAGCATCAATATTGGCGGCCTTGCCATCGGCCTTGCAGTAGGCATCCTGATACTTGTATGGGTGCAGGACGAGTTGAGATATGACCGGTTTCATGAAAAGGGAGATAACCTGTATAAACTAAGCGTCAGCTTTACCTCTGGTTCTGATGTGCAGACCTGGAGCGGTATGCCCGGGCCTATTGCAATACACTCTGTGAAAGACGTACCAGGTGTGCAGGCCGCTGTGCGCATGAGAGATAACTGGGGAAGTATCGGGAAGTTCACATACAACAACAACGATTTTTTTGATATCAATATGGCTTATGTAGAGCCATCCTTTTTTACGCTATTCACTTTCCCCCTGTTAAAAGGAAGTGTAAAACAGCCTTTCCCTGACAATAACTCGCTGATAGTAACACGTAGCGCCGCTCTGAAATATTTTGGTACGGCAGATGTGATGGGGAAAGTGATACAGGGCGATGGGAAAAATTATGTTGTCAGCGGTATCATGGAAGATTTCCCAGAACAGTCAAGTATTAAACATGAATTTCTGATGCCGTTCAGTATACTCCAGGCCAACTTTGGAGGTAACGGACAATGGAAAACGGTAGATGAAGACTGGGGAAACTTTTTCTATAATACCTACCTCCAGCTGGCACCAAATGCATCGCCGTCAAAGGTAGCAGCTGCATTGGCAACATTGCGTCCCGACGGCAACCAGGAAGGAGGAATAAAGTATAATGTACAGCCTCTTCATGACGTACATCTGTATAATGCAGACCTGAGTGAGGGTGGCATCAAGATAGTGAGGATATTCCTGATCATAGCTGTCGTAATATTACTGATAGCTTGTGTGAATTATGTAAACCTATCTACCGCCAGGGCCATGCAAAGGGCCGGAGAGGTAGGCGTCCGTAAAATAGTAGGCGCCAGCAGAAGGCAACTCTTCGTACAGTTTGTATGGGAGTCCGTGCTGGTATTTATGCTGGCCCTGGTACTGGCTGTTATTATCATCCTGTTACTGATCCCTTTCTATAATAATCTTACCGATAAACATCTCTCCTTCAGTTTGCAGAACCTGCAAATGGTCCTTGCTATTGGTCTGTCTATGCTGGTAACATTGGTCGTAGCCGGTATTTATCCGGCAGTAATTTTATCCTCGTTTAACCCTCTGAAAACATTAAAAGGAGGGCTTACGCTTTCCGGCAGCAACATTAACTTCCGCCGTGTGCTTGTAGTAGTGCAGTTTGCCATTGCCACTATACTGATCGTTAGCACACTGATAGTAGGACAACAGCTGAAGTACATCAAATCAAAAGCGATGGGATACGATAAAGAGAACGTGTTCGTATTCTATACAGGCAAAATGTACGATCATCTGCAAAGCGCGCTTCAGGAGCTGGCTGCTTCTCCGGGTGTAGCAGCAGCTACGAGTACGAATCAGAATATGACCAGCATTGATAACAGCACAGGAGATACCTACTGGGATGGCAAAAGGAAGGACGAAACACTGATCGCGCATGCGCTTTCCGGAAACAAAGATTTTGTCGAGATGATGAAATTCAAGTTTAGCGGCGGACAAAACTTCACCAATTCTCCAGCTGATTCTACCCATTTTATCATCAATGAAACAGCTGCAAAAATGATGGGGATGAAAGATCCCGTAGGTAAGAAATTTTCGCTGTGGAGTCACGAAGGAATTATTATAGGCGTAGTAAAAGACTTTCATTATGCGTCCCTGCATGAAAAGATCGGTCCTTTAGTGATCTATTACCAGCAAGGTAGTGATCTGGTATATATCAAAACAAAGCCAGGCGAAACGGATAAAGCTATCGCATCGGCGGAGCGGCTCTATAAGCGTTATAATGCCAGCTTTCCTTTCAAATATGTCTTTCTTGATGATAGTCTCGACAAGATGTATAAACTGGACAAACGTACAGGTAACCTGTTTAACTATTTCGCCGGCATCGCCATTTTTATTAGTTGCCTGGGCCTGTTCGGGCTTGCAACATTTACTACGGGGCAAAGAGTGAAAGAGATAGGTGTAAGAAAGGTGCTGGGTGCTTCGGTATCCAATATCGTTACACTCCTTACAAGCGATTTCCTGAAGATCGTTTTAATATCTATTGTGTTGGCAGTGCCTGTTTCCTGGTACATCATGAACAGATGGCTGGAAGACTATGCATACCGTATCACTATTAACTGGTCGGTGTTTGTAACGGCCGGTAGTCTGGCTGTAATGGTAGCTTTACTGACGGTAAGCTTCCAGGCAATAAAAGCCGCATTGAGAAACCCGGTACGCTCCTTAAGAACTGAATAGTCCAACCGTTAAAAACGAGGGTATGATTAAGAATTATTTGAAAATAGCCTGGAGGAATATCAGAAAACAAAAGTTCTATTCCTTCATTAACATACTAGGATTAACAATAGGGCTGACCTGTTGTTTCCTGATATTCATGTACGTGCGTTTTGAGTTAAGCTACGACGCATTCCACAAGAATAAAGACAGAATATACAGGCTGGTAACTGATGTGAAGACGCCTACGGAAGTGATAAATGCAGAGATCACGTCTGCTCCTATGGGGCCAAATATTGAGGCTGATTTTCCTGAAGTTGTTTCAGCGGTTCGTATAAATCCTACAAGCACGCAAGTCGACATTGGCGATGCTAAATATCAGGAAGATGAGCTGATATTTGCCGATTCTACTTTCTTTGATGTGTTCTCTTATCGTTTGATAAGGGGAAACGCGAAAGATGTTCTGAAGGAGCCATTTGCAGTTGTATTGACAGAAAGCCAAGCTGAAAAATATTTTGGTAAAACCGACCCGATCGGCAAGACCTTTCAAATAGACGGTAAGAAGACTACTGTAAAGGTAACTGGTGTGATGGAAGATGTTCCTGCAAATTCCCATCTGCCCTTCGATGCAGTCATATCTATGACGACTGCCGAGAAGATGGGCGACGATCTGAGAGACTCCTGGGGCAACTTTGGTAAACATACCTATCTGTTACTGACACCGGGTGCTGATGCCGCCAAGCTGGAAAAGAAATTTCCCGGTTTTATGGAAAGGCATATAGGGCCTATGATGAAGACGAATAACATGTATTACACTTTGCACCTGGAACGTTTGCAGGATGTATACATGACTTCAAAAAGAAATGCACCGGTGAAGGGAAGCATGACGAACGTATACATATTCTCCATTGTGGCCATCTTTATCCTGTTGATTGCCGTGATCAATTTCGTGAACCTCGCTACAGCAAGGGCTACAGAGCGGGCAAGGGAAGTAGGTGTAAGGAAATCAGTAGGCGCTTATGAGTCACAACTGACAATCCAGTTCCTTTGCGAAACCATGTTGCTAAGCCTGTTCGCGTTTGTATTGTCCGTAGTATTATGTCAGCTGTTGTTACCATCTTTCAATCTGCTGGCCGGAAAAGAGATCGCATATAACATATTCCTCACCGGAGCAGTTGGATGGTTCCTGTTGATCGCAATAGGAGTAGGCTTACTGGCGGGTATTTATCCCGCTACGGTATTATCTTCTTATAAGCCGGTGGTTGTGTTAAAGGGCGCCTTTAGCAGCAGTAATAAAGGGCTCTTTTTGAGAAGAGGACTGGTGGTGTTCCAGTTTGTGATCACTATTGTGCTGACAGCTGGTGTGATGATCGTTTATTATCAGCTGTTATACCTGCAGGACCGTGACCTCGGTTTTAGGAAAGACCAGCAAATGGTGGTGGAGTTTGGCGGCGCCGGCAATATGAAAGAGAAATGGGAGGACATAAAGCGGCAGGTAATGAATGTACCGGGAATATCAGGCGCAACATTTTCGTCAGCAATACCAGGCAGGTTCCAGAACTCAGCCTATACGAACATGGAAATGAAGAACGGGGAAATGCAGGCCAGCAATATCAACGTGTACTTTGTCGATTATGATTTTATAAAACAATACCAGATCAAAATGCTGGCGGGACGAGCGTTCTCGGCAGAAATGGGAACCGATAGCACGCAGGCTATGCTTGTAAATGAGGCAGTAGTTTCTTCTTTGGGATATAGTAAACCTGAAGAGATCATTGGAAAGAAATTTGGCCAGTGGGGAAGGAATGGAACTGTCATTGGTGTGATCAAAAACTTCAATTACCGCAGCCTTCGTGAAGAAGTATCACCATTGACAATGCGGGTAGAACCGTATGCCTTCAATCTGCTAACGGTAACGGTTGACCCAAGAAGTATAAAAAAGACAATTGCGGGGGTAGAGGCAATATATAACAGGTATCTGCCTGATGGCAGGTTTGATTATGTCTTTGCAGATGAAGTATTCGATAAACAATACCGGGGTGAGTACCGTTTCGGCCGCCTGGTGCTGAGCTTTGCGATACTGGCTATCTTCCTGGCTGGACTGGGATTGCTGGGTTTGATATCTTATATAGTGATCCAGCGCACAAAAGAGATCGGTATCCGGAAGGTATTGGGGGCTTCTGTTAGTAATATACTGTTGTTGCTATCTACAGATTTTATAAAACTGATAGTAGTTGCTTTACTTGTAGCCACACCGTTGGCCTGGTACCTGATGTACCAGTGGTTACAGGCTTTCGCCTACCGTATCAATGTACCGTGGTGGGTATTCCTGGCTGCAGGCAGCGTTGCTGTATTCATTGCGCTGGCAACAGTCAGCATACAAACAATGAAAGCTGCCATGACTAACCCGGTTAAATCTTTACGAACTGAATAATCTAAGTTTCTTTAGTAGTTACGTTTAAATATGACAAGTGAATGTGTCATGGGCAGGTGTCTACCAGCCCATATCCTTTAATTATTTATTAAAGAAGAAATTTTATGATACAAAACTATCTGAAAATAGCCTGGAGGAATTTATGGAGGAACAGGGTGTTCTCTTCTATCAACATTGCAGGACTGGCTATAGGAATGGCTGTTAGTTTCACATTGATCCTATATGTATTGTTCCAGTTTAGTTATGATAATTTTCATAAGAATAACAGCGATATCTATCACGTTAAAGTGGGAGAAAAAGGGGGGATGAGCACACCTATTCCACTGGGCCCTTACCTGCAAAAGAATATACCCGGTATCAAGGAAGTGGTGCGCACATCTTATCCTTCACCTCACCTGTTGAAGGTCGGAGACAAGTCGCTGAAGCTATCGGGGTTCTATACCGATCCTAAATTCCTGGAAGTATTTACATTCCCGATTATAAAAGGACAGAACCAGTTAACGGAAGAGAATACGATCATCCTTACGGAAAGCACTGCAAAGAAGCTTTTTGGGGAGACGAACCCGATCGGCAAGATGGTTAGTTTAGATATAAAACGTCCGCTTATTGTAGCAGGAGTGGTAAAAGATCCGCCTTTGAATTCTACCATGCAGTTCTCCTACTTATTAAGCTGGGCTTTATACAGAAGTACGGAACCCTGGGTACGAGAAGAGCATTGGGGAAATTTTGGCGTCAATACTTTTGTGCAACTTGTAGCTGCTACCGATCCTGGCTCAGTGGAGCGCAAGCTGAAAAATGTAATAATTGAACAAAACAAGACGATTGCGCCTACCAGTTATCTGTTGCTGCACGCGATGCGTAAATGGAAATTGTATGGTGAAATAAAGGAGGGTAAAATTGCAGGTGGAGAAATTGCTTCTGTACGCCTTTTCGCGTTGCTGGCGTTGGGTATCCTTTTAATTGCCTGTGTGAACTTCATGAATCTGAGTACCGCACAGAGCGAGCGCCGTGCCAGGGAAGTGGGCGTAAGAAAAAGTGTAGGCGCCAACAGGGGGATGCTTATCGGGCAGTTCATGAGCGAGTCGCTTTTACTGGTCGTCTTTTCCCTTATACTGGCAATAGTTTTAATGTGGGCTGTGCTGCCAGAATTTAATACACTCACCAATAGCTCATTGAAATTATCATTAGCTCCATCTTCTTTCTGGCTGGCAATTGTAATACTTGCATTGCTGACTGCCGTTGTTTCAGGAAGTTATCCAGCCTTTATACTGTCAGGGTTTAAACCTATCAAGGTATTAAAGGGCGGTGTAGTGGAAATGAAAGATAATTTCCGTCCACGGCAGATACTTGTGGTATTCCAGTTCACACTGGCCATTATATTGATCATCGTGACGATCGTCATATACGGGCAGATCAATTTCATACGTAATAAGCCTATTGGTTACGACACTAAAGGACTGGTGGACATTCAGCTGGAAGGGAAAGTGTATGAAAATTACGGAGCTTTCAGGCAGGAGGCGATCGCAGCCGGAGCTGCTGTTGACGGAACTGCAACGTTGGGTTCAATAGCGGATGCAGGAGCCAGTATGTGGGCATTAAAATGGCCAGGACAGCAACCGGGTGAGGAGAATATCAACTTTGGCGTACTTACGGCAACCGAAAACTTTGTATCGACGTTTGGCATCACCTTGAAGGAAGGACGTGACTTCGCCTCTCCGGGCGATTCACTGTCGCTTATGCTGAATGAGGAGGCCGTAAAAACAATGCATCTGAAAGCGCCTGTAGTTGGGCAACAGGTACGGGTGAACGGACAGAACAGGATCATAACCGGGGTCGTAAAAGATTTCGTGTGGATAAAGTCCTATATGCCTGCTACACCGGTGATCATTCCATATAACCCGGGTTGGAGGGGCTCCATTACCATGAAGCTTAATCCGCAGTTATCGGTAAGTGAATGCCTGGCGCGGTTAGAGAAAGTGTATCGTTCTATCAACCAGGATTATCCGTTTGAATATACCTTCGTTGACGAAACCTACAAACGTAAATATGCGTATGAACAACTGCTTGGGGTGCTGATCAATGTATTTGCCACACTGGCCATTGTGATCAGTTGCCTGGGCCTGTTGGGATTGTCGGTATTTGCTGCCGCCCGCAGAAAGAAGGAGATCGGTATCCGCAAGGTAATGGGAGCAGGTATTGCACAGGTAACAGTACTATTGTCGAAAGAGTTCCTGAAACCGGTGCTGATCGCCATTCTGATTGCTAGTCCCATTGCGTCTTATGTAATGGCAAAATGGTTGCAGAATTATACTTACCGGATATCCCTGGAATGGTGGATGTATATGCTGGCCGCTATTATTGCGATTGCTATAGCACTCGTTACCGTGAGTATACAATCAATAAGAGCAGCATCTACGAATCCGGTGAAAGCATTAAGATCAGAATAGATTATATTGAAATATAAATGACCGGCAACCGGGGAGGACTGGTCCGGCTAAACCACAAAAAACAGCATAACTGATGATACAATTAAGACATGTCTCCAAGTATTATCCTGTAGGATTTGGTAAGAACGAAATATTGAGAGATATTGATCTCAGAATTTTTGAAGGAGAGTTTGTATCCATTATGGGGCCTTCCGGTTCAGGGAAGTCGACCCTGTTACATATTCTGGGATTGTTGGAAGAACCCTCTCAGGGGGAGTACCTGTTTGACGGGGAGCCGGTGCATAAAATGAATGATAAGAAGCGTACACAGTTGCACCGTGGGGCGATAGGTTTCGTTTTCCAGGCATATCACCTGATAGATGAGCTGACCGTATACGAAAACATCGAAACACCTTTACTGTATAAGAATATGGCGGCGGCCGAACGGAAAAGCCGTGTAGCCGATATCCTGGACCGGTTCAATATTGTGGCCAAGAAGGACCTGTTCCCTAATCAGCTGTCGGGCGGGCAGCAGCAACTGGTCGGAATTGCGCGTGCATTGGTCGGCGAACCCAAAGTGATCCTGGCAGATGAGCCTACAGGTAATCTCCATTCAGATCAGGCAAAAGAGATCATGGAGTTATTCAAACAATTAAATGAAAAGGATAAGATTACGATAGTACAGGTAACACACTCCGAACTTAATGCAACTTATGGTCACAGGATCATACAGATCCGTGACGGAAAGATCGCATAAATTCTAACTGGTAATTCCCGGCATCGGACAATCTTATCAAGCTACTGTGCGCAGGTACAGGATCTGGTGAGTAATCCTGCGCCGGGAATTGTTTATCTACGACCATTTTACGCCATTCATAAAGAATTTATTTATGTTATCATCACAATTATTATATTTTTGGAATGTCATGAAAATATCCAAAATCCCGGGATGTATCCTGGCACTGTGCATTTTGTTTGCTAACTCTGCGACCGTTCAGGCGCAGGACACATGGACGCTGCAACGTTCAGTAGACTATGCGATGCAGAACAACATATCGATCAGGCAGCAGGACGTACAGAAACGTTTTGCGGCGTTGTCGTATAAGCAGAGTCAGTTGGCGCAGATCCCATCTCTGAGTGCTGGTCTTCAGGGTACTTATGGTTCCGGCCGTAACATTGACCCATATACCAACGCTATCATTACTCAATCTTATTTTAACCTGGGTGGAGGATTAACTGCCAATGTTGACATCTTCAACTGGTTCTATCGTCGTAATCAGATAGCATCCAATAAATATGAGGCAGAAGCACAGAACCGTTTCCTGGAGATGGCCCGCAACAATGTGGCTTTTAATATCGCAGGCGCATTTCTGAAGATCCTCCTTAACATGGAGCAGGTGCATATTGCCGAATTGCAGGTAAAACTGACCACGTCCCAGTTAGAAAATACAAAGAAACTTGTAATAGCAGGTTCCGTTCCGGAAAGCAATCAGGCAGACCTGGAAACCAAACTAGCCACAGACAGTGTAAACATCATTACTGCACGGAACAATGTCATCCTCGCTACATTAGAAATGAAAGCCTTGCTGAACCTGGGCTTTGATGTACCCTACGTTCCACAGGTGCCGGCGAATATCAATGAGATACCGGTGCCCCGTATGGATGAGGTAGACCCGGAAATGGTATTCAGTGCTGCACAGACTACTAATCCGGAGATAAAAGGCGACCAGTTAAAGATAAAGTCTTTCGAACGCGCTTATGCTGCACAGAAAGGATTGTTATATCCCAGTTTGTCCGCACAAGGTAATTTGAACACTAGTTATGCGAACAGTGCAAAAACCCAGGTACTTACCGGAGGCAGTACTCCTTTTACAGAAGATGTTGGTACGGTAACAATTGCAGGGACTAATTATACAGTAAGAAAGACAACAGATATTCCGAATTTCGTAACCTCTACCATCCCTTTCGGCGATCAGATAAATAATAACTTCCGCCAGTCAGTGGGGGTTTCTCTGAACATTCCTATCCTGAATGGATGGCAGCAGCGGACGAACGTGAAACAGGCTAAACTGAATGTTGAAACACAGAAGCTGACATTAGAGCAGGACCTTTTGCAATTACGCCAGGATATTTATACCGCTCATGCGAATGCAATGGCCGCTATACAGAAGTATTCCGCCTCCAGCAAAGGGGTGTTGTCTTCACAAAAGGCTTATGATTTTGCCACTAAAAGGTTCGATCTGGGTTTAATGAATACTATTGATTATATTACTACCCAAAACAACCTGTTCAAAGCGCAGATCGATAAGGTATCAGCCCAATACGAATATTTATTTAGATTGAAACTACTGGAGTTTTACAGGGATCAGAAGATCACTCTGTAGCAGCTCCCTTCCTTTTGAAATACGCCGTTTATTATGAAGAGAAAGACACTTTTCTGGATCTTGGGGATCGTTGTTGTGCTGATTGCCATTGTGGCCGTAAAAAATGCCAGCAAGGACACCAGCATTAAAGTAGCATCTGATGACGCTACTGAAAAAACTATTATTGAGGTGGTTTCTGCCAGTGGTAAGATCTACCCTGAAACAGAAGTAAAGGTCAGCTCTGACGTATCCGGTGAAATTGTAGATCTCCCCGTATTGGAAGGAGATTCTGTAATGAAAGGACAGGTGCTGGTACGTATCTATGCGGATGTATATGGCTCCGTACGTGATAAAGCTACCGCATCCCTCAGTCAGGCACAGGCCCAGCAGGCAAATGCAGCCGCGTCCCTGAACGCTTTTAAAGCCAAACTTGAACAGAGTAAATCCGCATACGACCGTAATAAAGAACTGTTGGCACAGAAAGTAGTGTCACGTAGTGAATTTGAAACTGCTGAAGCTACTTACCGTTCTGCCCTGGCAGACTATAATGCTGCTGCCGAACAGGTGAACAGCAACCGTTTCGCGGTACAAAGCGCAAGAGCGGGTCTGACAGAAGCTAACACAAACCTGAAACGTACCACTATCGTAGCTCCAATGAGTGGCGTGGTATCCCTGCTGCCTGTTAAAAAAGGAGAACGCGTAGTAGGTACCGGCCAGATGAGCGGTACGGAAATCATGCGTATTGCCGACCTGAATGTGATGGAAG
The DNA here is from genome assembly GCF_003182155.1 of Chitinophaga sp. S165. Taxonomy (GTDB): domain Bacteria; phylum Bacteroidota; class Bacteroidia; order Chitinophagales; family Chitinophagaceae; genus Chitinophaga. Next base: position 459,525 of record NZ_QGTG01000002.1, on the reverse strand, counting down.
TACAGGTAGATGTTGGAGAAAATGATATCCCACGAGTAAAGTATAATGATACCGCTATCGTAGAAGTAGATGCCTATAGCGATCGTAAGTTCAAAGGTATCGTTACCCAGATAGCCAGCTCCAGCAAAGGCGCCGCTACCACTACCAGTGCAACGGCTTCTTCTGCAGAACAGGTAACCAGTTATATAGTACACATCCGCATTCTGCAGGATAGCTATAAAGACCTGATCGATCCTGAACATCCGAAAAACTTTCCTTTCCGTCCGGGTATGAGTGCCAGCGTAGATATCCAGACACGCCGGAAAAACAATGTACTGGCTGTACCTATCAATGCAGTAACAACCCGCGATATTGTTGACAGCTCCAAAGCCGTAGGCGCCAGAAAAGAAGATCTGGCAGCTGCAAAGGAAACCGGTAAAGATCAGAAGGAAGTAGTGTTTGTATTGCAGCCGGATAAAACAGTGAAACAGGTAGTAGTGACAACCGGTGTACAGGATGATACGAACATTGAGATCCTGTCAGGCCTTAAGAAAGGCGAAACAGTGATCAGCGCTCCTTATTCAGCTGTGTCCAAAGATCTTGATCAGGGGAAGAAAGTGAAGGTGGTACCAAAGAAAGAACTCTTCGAAAACACTGGTAAGTAAGTGTTTTAAGATATAAAAAGGGCGGCCTCGTTGTAGAACGGGGCCGTCCTTTTTTATGGCTGACGGTAAAGAGGCAAACCAAATTATCATGAAGGCTTAACATTGGAGTTGACTTTTCTATTATATACAACAGGGAATTTGTTGTCAGTATCGTGGGAGCGGCCAAAACTTAACATTGGGCTATGTTAATTTAAGATTAAATTTATGTTATCATATTTAACCAACGTTTAATTAGTTATGTCAAGTACAGATACTGCGAAGCCCGCAAAGCCCGCAAAAGCATCACGTAAAGAAGCACGCAACACCATAGAAAAAAAACTCGACCTCCTGTTAGTAGACCTGAAAAATGAACTGGGCGATACCAAGTTCAAAAACAGGATCAAGAAAGCCGCCAAATTGTTGAGTAAAGGTCTGGACAAGCCTAAAAAGAAAGCGATTGCCAAGAAGAAAGTGGCTGCTAAAGCTGCCAAAAAAGTGAAACCTGCCAAAGCAGAAGCTACAGCAAAAGCAGCCGAATAATAGCTTCGCTCAGAAGCGACTGAAGTCGGTAATATATATTTAACAGCCCGCTTGTAACAGTTAACTGTTATAAGTGGGCTGTGTGCTATATATTTAGGGCTTTTGTATGAAAAAGAGTCTAATATACTTACTGAGCCTGCTTTCTATGTCGGCAGTCGCTCAGCAAACAAGTCAGGTGAATGTATTCCTGGGTTCTTCCGGGGATCATGGACAAATGTCTCCGTCCGCTTCTTATCCTTTCAGCATGTTAAGCATTGGTCCCGAAACTTATCCCGATACACATACGGGGTATGAATACCTTGCTAAAGAGTTTCTCGGGTTTACACACAACCGTATGGAAGGTGTAGGTTGCCAGGGGTGTGGTGGAAACCTGCTGGTACGCCCTTTCCTGGGCGATGGTCCCGTGAAGGCAGACCTCATTAAGTATGAGGAACAGGCGTCTCCCGGGTATTATCATGTAGGGTTTACCAATGGTATCAAAGCGTCCTTTACCGTTTACAAAAATGCCGGTCAGCACCAATATCATTTCCCGGCAGGGAAGAAAGGACTGCTGGTTGACCTTGCGCATGCCCATGTAGGCCGTTTCGTTGACGAAGAGCATACTATTGAGGGAAAGGCTATTAGTGGCTGGATCGAGTCTAAAACGACCTGCAGCGCAGGTATTTACAGGATCTACTATTATCTGGAAACAGATCATCCGGTTAAATGGAACGTTAACAGCGCCCATGAATTGCTGGCCACTACTACCGACAATGACCTGGGCGTTAGAGTGGGCCTGTCTTCCGTAAGTGCCGCCTATGCAAAGGCTGCCATCAGCAAGGAATCCTTTGATGTGGTAAAAGGCAAAAGCGTACAGGACTGGGATAAGATGCTGGGGCATATTAAAGTGAAAGGCAATCCTGAAAGGGAAAAATTATTCTACTCCCTGTTCTACCGCTCTATCCAGTCGCCTTATGTGGTATCGGAGCATGACGGTTCTTATGCTGCTACCAATGGCACCTTACTGCACACTAACAGTAAGGTTTACAATGGCTGGGCCATCTGGGATAACTATCGTGCGCAGCTGCCTTTATTATCGATCGCATTTCCGCATGAGTACCAGGATATGACCACCTCTATTGCGGGATTATATCAGCATGGAAAGAAAGACTACGCCACTCTACACGAGCCTTCTATTACAGTAAGAACCGAGCATGCCATCGTGGTATTGCTCGACGCCATGAAAAAGGGCTATAAACTCGATTTTAAGGCCATTGCCGATTCGGTGGAGCGAGAGATCAAGACACTGGATTACGCGCATCCTGACAAGGCGTTAGAGTCCTCTTACGATGCCTGGGCGTTATCAGAGATCTATTATGCCCTTAAAGATTCGACCCGTGGTGATCAGTATAGAAAACAGGCCGCAGAATATAAAAAGTACTGGGAGAAAGATTTCAAGGACCTCTCCAGGAGGGATGTTGACCGTATGCAGGCCAGGGGTTTGTACCAGGGTACCATCTGGCAATACCGTTGGTTCGTGCCATTTGACCTGAAAGGGTTGATGGAGTTATGTGGCGGAGAGCAGGCGTACATCTCCCAGCTGGACGAATTCTTTGGTAACGATTATTACTGCCATGCCAACCAGCCCGACCTCCAGGTGCCCTTTATGTATAATGTGACGGGGCAGGCCTGGAAATCGCAGGCCCTGGTCCATAAGATAGCTGTAGACACTATGGTGCAGCACTACTTTAATGATAACAGCCGTGGTATCGGCTCTGAGATCGATCTGATATATAAAAACCGACCCGCAGCTTACGTCAGAACAATGGACGATGATGCCGGTACGATGTCATCCTGGTTTGTACTGGTATCTACAGGCATCTTCCCGGCTTGTATAGGTTCTCCGGTATATTACCTGAATGTTCCCCTGTTTGAGTCGGTAGAATGGCAATGGCCGGGAGCTAAACCCTTTTCTGTGCATGTGAAGAACTTCAGCGACCGCAATGTGTACATCCGGGAGGTTTGGTTAAATGGGAAGAAACTGGACCGTAACTGGATCACTCATGAAGAGATCACCAGAGGGGGACAACTGGAAATTGTAGCAAGTGATAAGCCTGATGAAAAGCAGGGCGCAGGTAACAAATGGATAGCGGAGATAGGTCATCAATAGCAGGTATGGCATATTGTATGTTTATAAAAATATATGATTATAAATAACTTACACCTTCCTGTTTTTATACTTCCTTTGTAAAGCTGCTACAGTAGTGCTTTACCTGAGATGTCCCATATATGTCCCATATATAAGCCATATATAACCCATATATATCCCATATTTAAAAGGTATGGGATATATATGGGTTATATGTGGCTTATATATGGGTTTTATATGAGTAACCGTAAAAACCCGGGCGAATTTTGACTTAGTTAATGGGATAGGGAGGAACTACGGGAGTAAGTTTCGCAATGCAGGCATTTCAACCATCCGGGAGGAGGGCTTAACGGTATGGTAATATTCGCCCGTAATTTCCTTACTTTGCGAAAAAAGACAGATACGTGAAAGCAGGTATTATAGGCAGCGGTAGTTGGGCAACAGCATTGGCCAAGATTTTAACGGATAATAGTAATAAGATCTCCTGGTGGATCAGGAATGAAGATACGATCCGTTATATGCAACTGCGTCATCATAACAGGCATTATCTCACATCGGTATATTTTGATACCACCCTGGTTGAACTGAGCAGCAATCTCGAAGAGGTTGTAGCTGCCAGCGATGTACTGGTACTGGCTGTGCCTTCCGCTTTCCTGGAAGAGGTGATGTTACAATTACCACCTGAAGCATTGAAAGGCAAGAAGGTGGTTTCTGCTGTGAAAGGCCTGGTGCCGGGCAGCAACCTGCTGATCAATGATTATCTGTCAGATATGTTCGATCTTCCGCTGGATCAATATTTTGCTATTACCGGTCCCTGTCATGCAGAAGAAGTGGCTAACGAAAAATTGTCTTACCTGACATTTTCCGGGCTGCAGGAAAAATCAGCCCAGGGTATAGCAGATATGTTCACTAACAGTTACCTGCAAACGATCGTAAACCGTGATGTTATAGGCGTGCAACTGGCAGCAGTACTGAAGAACATTTATGCGATGGGCGCAGGTATTGCACACGGTCTGGAATATGGAGACAACTTCCTCAGTGTATATATAACAAATTGCTTCAGGGAAATGCAACAGTTCCTGGACACCTATGGAAAAGATCATGCGGAAGCCGGCACGCATAATTATAACGCCAGCGCCTATTTGGGCGATCTGCTGGTAACCTGTTATTCCCTCCATAGCCGTAACCGCACCTTTGGTAATATGATCGGCAAGGGGTATTCCGTTAAAGCGGCCCAATTAGAACTGAATATGGTCGCCGAGGGATATTATGCCAGTAAGTGCCTCTTCGAAATGAACATGGAAGTAGGCGCCTATATGCCTGTGGCTCAAGCGGTTTATACCATGTTATGGCAGCATTTAAATCCCCGGGAAGTATTCCTTTCCCTGGAGAAAGGATTTATTTAACTGATTGTTAACCCTTTGTTAAAACCTGGATAAGATTGGTTTGTAACCTTCGCAGCAGATTCATCAAATTATTAAAACCGATATTCTGCTATGACCGCAACCAGTCTACGCCTGAAGGCATTCTTCGCAGGCGTCTTCCTACTTTTATTTTCCTTTGGAGCGATAGCCCAGCAGGCTATCACCGGGAAAGTAATATCCGGAGATGACCGTCAGCCATTACCCGGAGCCACTGTTAAAGTAAAGGGCGCTGCGAAGACGACCATTACAGACAACGCCGGCAATTTCTCCATCACTGCAGGGAACAATGACATCCTTATTATCAGCAGCATTGGCTTTACTACACAGGAGGTAAGTGCTTCCGCTGCCGCCAGCATCGTATTAGCGACTGACACAAAAGGCCTGGGCGAGATCGTTGTAACCGCCCTGGGTATCAAAAAAGAACGTAAGAAACTGGGTTATGCCATCCAGGAAGTAAAAGGTGAAGACCTGACCGTTGCGAGAGAATCCAATATTGTGAACCAGCTGGCAGGTAAAGTAGCCGGTGTGACCGTTGTTGGTAGCTCTTCCGGAGTAGGTGGTTCCGCCAGGGTATCTATCCGTGGGGAACGTTCCGTTGACCTGAATAAGAACCAGCCATTATATGTAATAGATGGTGTGCCTATCAGCAATGCTATCACCAGCGGATCTGGTGGTAATAACCAGGAAGTGGATTTCGGTAACGGCGCCAGCTTTGTAAATCCGGATGATGTTGAGAGCATGAGCGTACTGAAAGGACCTGCTGCTGCGGCACTGTATGGTTCCCGTGCAGCAAATGGCGTAATCATGATCAAAACAAAATCAGGCCGCAAACAGAAAGGGCTTGGTGTGGAAGTAAACAGCAATGTAACTTTTGAATCAGCACTGAAACTGCCTGAATACCAGAAAGTATATGGTCAGGGTAATGCCAGTGGTCTTGATTTCAAATTCGAAGACGGTAGAGGCGCCGGGTTATCTGACGGTACCGACGAAGGTTGGGGACCTGCTTTTAAAGGACAGCTTTTCCAACAGTTCAATTCTCCCCGTACACTGAATGGTCAGGCTATTCCTTATACCGGTGGTGATATGAACGCTCCGGCTGGTAGTGTGATCGTGCCAAGCTTATGGGAACCCGACAACGATAACCTGAAGAACTTCCTCCAAACCGGAAATACAATTACTAATAACGTAGCCCTGGTAGGCGGTAGTGATAATGGCGATTTCCGACTGAGCTATACCAACCTGCATCAGAAGGGTATCGTTCCTAATACGGGCCTTGACAGGCATACTACCAGTTTTTCTGCTGGCTTTCACTTCACACCTAAATTTACCGCAAGAGCTTTTGTAAGTTATATTAAAGGTGAAAGCGACAACCGTCCTTCTATCAGCTATGGTACAGAAAGTATCATGTACCTGTTCAACTGCTGGTTACCTGCTTCAGTACGTGTAAGCGATCTGAAACGTCTCTGGCAGAATGGTCTGGAAGGCAAGCAACAGTATAACTGGAACTATAACTATCATGATAACCCATATTTCAACGTTTACGAGAATACGAATGGTCAGTATGTTGACCGTCTGATCGGCAACGTTATTTTAAGATATGACATCGCTGACTGGTTAAACCTGCAAGTGCGTACAGCTACCGATTGGAGCAGTGAGCGCAGGGAATATCGCAGGGCCTTCAGTACCCAGCGTTATCCATTTGGTGAATACCGTGAAGTGAATATCATTAATGAAGAGCGAAATACAGACTTCCTCTTCACTGTTAACAAAGAGATCAACAGTAATTTCTCTGTGAATGCAACCCTCGGTGGTAACCAGATGCGTCAGACTTCCCGTTTCAATGAAGACATAGCGGGACAATTGAACCTGCCAGGTATTTACCGTCTGACTAACTCCAGGATTGCACTGGTGAATAACCAGAACAATGTTGGTAAGCGTATCAACAGCTTCTATGGTTCAGCAGGTGTTTCTTACAAGAACAAACTGTTCCTGGATGTAACCGGCCGTAATGACTGGAGTAGTGCACTGACCCTGCCTGAAGATCTGAAGGCTTTCGGTAGTGAGCAGAATTCTTATTTCTATTCTTCAGTGGCATTGAGCGGTATTATCAGTGATATGGTAAAACTGCCTGAAGCAATCAGCTTTGCTAAATTAAGAGCCAGCTTTGCCCAGGTAGGTAATGATACCGATCCATTTGCCTTTACACAGACTTTCAGCCGTAGCGACCCTTATGGTTCAGCAGCGGTTTATGAAGAAACCAGCCGTTTATCTAACCTGAACCTGAAACCAGAGATCAGCTCTGCTTTCGAGTTTGGTGCTGACATCCGCTTCCTGCAGAACAGGATTGGCCTGGACGTAACTTATTATCAGAGTAATACAAAGAACCAGATCCTCAATATTCCTTTGACCCCAACCAGCGGTTATACAAGACGTGTGATCAATGCGGGATCTATCCGTAACAATGGTGTGGAAGTAATGTTGAACGTAACACCAGTGAAGACTAAAAACTTCGCCTGGGATGCTTATGTAAACTTCTCTGCTAACCGCAGCAAGGTACTGGAACTGACCGATGGTCTTACCAATTATGTAATGGCTGACAGGAGCGTATCTGTAGAAGCCAGAGTAGGAGAGCGTATGGGTGATCTGTATGGTATCGGTTTCGAAAGGGTACAGAGCCATGATGCGAAAGCGGCATACTATGATCCAACTGGTAAGTTCACCGGCCAGATGGTATTCGCGGCAAACGGTCGTCCGATCCCTACAACAGAAAGGATCAAACTGGGTAACTACAATCCAGACTGGCTGATGGGTGTTGGTAACAGCTTCACTTATAAAGGTGTAAAACTGAGCGCACTGTTTGATATCCGTCATGGTGGACAACTGTATTCACATACCCAGACTGTTGGTCGTGAAGGTGGTATCATCAAGGAAACACTGGAAGGCCGCGCAGATGGTTATGACATTACAAAAGCCGGTAATGGTGTGATTGGTAATGGTGTTGTACAGTCTGCAGATGGAACGTTCACGCAGAACACAACCAAAGTGGCTGTACGTGAATGGCATACTGCCTGGACTGGTGGCCGTAATATCGCTGAAGGTGTAATGTACGACGCTTCTTTCGTAAAGCTGCGTGAACTGCAGATCGGTTATTCTTTCCCTGGCTCTTTCAAAAAGGGGATCATCAAAGGTATGAACGTATCGCTTGTGGGCCGTAACCTCTTCCTGTGGGATAATGTACCACACGTAGATCCTGAGGTAATGTCCTATTCCGGTGGTACTGCGTTGCCAGGTATTGAATACATGAGTTTACCGAGCAGCCGTAGCTACGGTTTGAACCTGAGCTTCAAATTATGATCATCCAAAAAAAGCGAACCATGAAATTCTTAAAGATATTTTTACTGGCAGGTCTCTTTTCTGCCTGCACACAAGACTTTAGTGATACGAACACCGACAAGAACAGTCCTACCAATGTAACGCCGGACCTGTTGCTGAGTGGTGTGATCAGGAATATGATGAACCAGCAGGTGAATGCAGCCTGGGGTATCGGGAACATTGTTGTACAACATCACGGCAAGATCCAGTTCGTGAACGAAGACCGTTATCTATGGGGAGAGCAGAACAGCACCTGGGATGCCACTTATAATAACTACCGTAATCTGCAGAACATTTTTACTGCTGTAGGTACTGATTCTACTAATGCATACCTAGGAGTTGCCCTGATACTGAAGTCCTGGATGTTTGCCCAGGTAACTGATGCTTATGGTGATGTGCCCTACTCACAGGCTGGTAAAGCCAAAACTGAAGGAAAATACCAACCTGAGTACGATAAACAGGAAGACATCTATGCCGGTATCCTGAACGACCTGAAAAAGGCAAATGAATTCCTGGCTAAAGCGACGCCTGTTCTCGACGGCGATATCCTGTATGGTGGTGGCGCCGGTGCTATCATCAAATGGCGTAAGCTGGCTAACTCACTGCGTCTTCGTTATCTGCTGCGCCTGTCAAAACAGAAAACCGTAGATGCAGAAATGACCGCTATTCTTGCTGATCCTGCTAACAATCCTATATTCACCGGTAATGAGGATAATGCGGAGCTGGAATACCTTGCCGCAGCACCTAACCAATGGCCGCTGTACGGTTCACGTGTAGGTTCATTCGATGAGTTCAGGGTGAGTAAGACACTGGTTGATCGTTTGTCGGCACTGGGAGATACCCGTCTGAACGTATTCGGCCGTCCTACACAGAAGTCTGTTACTGAGGGCGCCCCTGTAATAGCGGGTATCCCTAACGGATTGAACGAAGAGTTAGCATTGAAATATAATGGTGGTGTTCAGGGCGTATCCCGCGTGGGTTATACCTTCGCTTGCCTGGTATGTAATGACATCGGCCAGGCCCCGCCGGATCCTGCTGCTCCAAGAGCATTACTCATGACCTATGCCGAATTACAATTCACCCTGGCGGAAGCCAGAGAGCGTAACATGATTACCACAGGTGATGCTGCTACCTATTATTCCAATGGTATCACTGCCAACTTTAACTATTGGAAGAGCATTGTGCCTGCTCAATATGGCCTGAATGTAGACATGCCTGCTAATTATCTGACTCAGACTGGTGTAGTATATACCGGTACTCAGACAGAGAAGCTGGCAAAGATCGCATTACAGAAATGGATCGCTTATTATTTCAATGGTTTGGAAGCCTGGTTTGACTGGAGAAGGACAGGTATGCCGGAAATCGTGCCTGGTCAATATAACCTGAATGATAACAAGGTGCCTGTAAGGTTTATCTATCCTCAACAGGAGCAGTCATTGAATGGCGCGAACCGTAAAACTGCGGTGGACAGGCAAGGTGCGGATAACATGAATACACGCCCCTGGATAGCGAAGTAATTTTCTCTTTTTGCATTGTCCGGCCATCCGCTACAAGCGAATGGCCGGATTTTTTATTTAGCTACGTCGATCTTTACTTTCTTATTCTTGATCTTTTCTTTCTGGACAAGCACAAGCGTTTGAGCAGCTTTGCTTTTACGGATACCTACAAAAGAGAAGAAGTCCTTCACTTCGATCAGTCCCACGTCTTCTTTCTTTAGCTGTCCTTTGTTGGTGAGGAAACCGACGATATCTATCTTATTCACTTTATCTTTCTTACCTGCACCAATGAAGAAGGTAGTCCACTTAGGCTTCTCCGGCAGTTCGTAATGATCTTCAAGGGTGACCAGGGTTGCTTCTTCTTCTACGTATGACGGCAGTTTTTCGTCCGGTCCTATGATGAGGATGGCGGTGCCACTGGCATCCATCCTGGCGGTACGGCCGTTACGATGTGTATAGGTCTCGGCTGTATGCGGAAGGTGATAGTGAACAATGTACCTGATATTTGGAATGTCGAGGCCACGGGCAGCCAGGTCGGTAGTTACAAGGACATTAGATGTCCCGTTCCTGAACTTGCATAATGCGGCGTCTCTATCCTGTTGCTCCATTGCGCCGTGGTAGAATACTGTTGTGATACCTTTTTCTTTCAACAGGCCATTCGTGCGTTCTACCGCTTCACGATGATTGCAGAACACGATCGTTGACCTGTTACCCAGGTAGCAGATCAGTCTGAACAGGGTATCTATCTTATCCTTGTCTTCCGCTTCTACATATTGAATGGCCAGGGCTTCTTTCTTTTCCTCTGTGAGGAAGTTCAGCTTCACGGGGTTTTCCAGGCCGACGAAGTCAGGGATATCCACTGTTTCTGTAGCAGAGGTCAGGATACGTTTCTTAAGGTTGGGAAGAGACTGGATGATGAATTCGATCTCTTCCTGGAAGCCCATTTCTAACGATTTATCGAATTCGTCCAATACCAGGGTTGTGATACCAGCGGTTTTGATATTTTCTCTGCGGATGTGATCTCCAAGCCGTCCGGGTGTACCTATTACCAATGCCGGTGCTTCCAGCAGGTTATTTTCTTCTATTTCCCTTTTGTGCCCGCCGTAGCAGCAGGTTACTTTGAACCCGGTGCCCATGGTCTTCCAGACCTTTTCGATCTGCATGGCTAGTTCACGGGAAGGAGCGACCACCAGTGCCTGCGTGCCGGGAGTGTTTTTATCGAGCAGTTCCAGTACAGGGATCAGGAACCCCAGGGTTTTACCCGAGCCGGTATTGGAAAGGAGAATGACGTTGTCAGCCTGTGTATTGGCCTCAATACTCGCGAGCTGCATTTCATTGAGCGCGTCGATATTGAAGGCGGAGAGTATGTTAGCGTATTTTTGCATTGGGGCAAAAGTACGACATTCCGGTTATAAGGGCTGGAGGGCAGTTTTTTCAGAGGGGATGCCGGGGTCTTCGGGTGGGGGGCCGATAACCCTTATTGGTCGGATTCACCAAGAATGCTTGCGTTGCACCAGTCCACGAATGTCAGGTCATACCTGGATAATACATTTGAAAGCTCTTCATCAAGGCAGTCAAATTCTTTTATTGCCAATGTTGTAATTACCCCGTTATTTAGAATGCCGTAATAAACATGATCGCCGGATTCCAGCGCAATCCCATTTTCGATATAGGTATCGTTTGGCAGCAGGATATTTCCTCTGGCTATGATGTTCGTAAAGGTGCAGAAATCATCAAACGGAATTTCAAGTTTGGCTATTGATGTCAGATCTCTTGTATGGGAAGTGGAGTATCCCAACAGATTATTATTATCATCTGTCGAATTTATTATTGACTCTATTACTGCCGTTGTTTCCTGGATCTGCTCAAGAGCAGAGAGTGGGAGAAATTCGAACTGTAGCCACTCGTCATGAGTAATATGCAACGTGAAGTTATTAAACAGCGGGGCTGCTTTAGTAGTAGGAGTAAGTTCCGGTGGGACGAGGGTCGGTACGAGGTATTTATCTGATCTGACAATGCTATCGGGTGGCAGCACATGTAACTGGATCTTCGCAGCGCGAAAATAGTTCCCTGGACGCAGGGCTTCTACTTTCAGTACCCGCCAGCGGCTACCGCCGATATCTAATATTGTCGGCTTGTTAAACTGTTCGGGCAATGGAAAGTCATTGAGTGCGTGGTTAGCAATTACTTCCCTGCTCTCTGCATGTATCAGCGTTATGTTTACCTTTTTTGGGAACAGTGTGGAGACCGAGTCAACCATCAACAGTATATTCATACAGTTTGTGTTTGTCTTAGGGGTTTTGGGATTAACAGATGGCTATTTGAAGTTAAGCTTAAAATTGGGTTCATAAGTTGTCCAAAAGGGCTATTTGCTTATTCCCTGATATTCATTCCTGCAGTTAGTTTTTTTTGTTAGTGAAAAGTGATGCAGGTATGTTATACCCCTTCATTCTTCCTTGTCTCACTTGGGGTCTCGCCATAAAAATTCTTATACACTTTGGTCAGTGCTGAAGGATTCTTATACCCGACGATATACGCAATATGCGCAATGCTCACTTCATTCGCTATACACAGCGACTTTGCTCTTTCCATCCTCATTTTAAGCTGGTACTCGCTGAATGACATCCCGCAATACTTAATAAAGCTTTGGCGCAGTTTGGAGGCACTGAGGAAGTAAGTGGACGCCAGTTGCGAGACGGTCAGTTCCTTATCCAGGTTATTACGGATAAACGCCCGTATGGTGTTAAAGGTAACATCGTGTGAGGAAGAAACAGTATTGGTATCTTGCTGTTCAAGAATGAGGATGAGTAGTTCCTGCAGCTTTCCCAGCAGCCATGTTCTCCGTAGGCCTGTGTTCACAATACTGAATTTTAGTTCATGATTAAGATGATGTAATCCTTCCCAGATAATTCCTGGGGTGGAAGTGAGGACCACGGGAAGCCCCACATCGATCTTATGGAGCCACTTCTTAGCTAATTTGGAATGATTGGTATATTCGGCAAGCATTTCCCGGCTGAAGCCGTAATACTGTATTTCGTATATCCCAGGACTAAAAAGCGTAGGCTGCTGCGGCCCAACAATATGAAAACAGTTATACTGTCCCTGGAGCAGGGGAATGGTTGTCATGTCCAGGTACGAGAGGCTGACACTTCCTGTTATCATGCAGCATACAACACTGAGGCCTTCCTGTACCTTTGGAAGCAATTGCACGGGTTCTTTCACGATGAATATGTTATTACTCATGCTGCAGCCATTGGCGCTGGCTGTATGATAAATGATATCAATAGGAGGGCTCGTAACAAGTACGCCGTCTGCGAAGTCACAGCGATAGGCAGCATACTGCGCGGGTAACTGGTGGGTTATTTTAATATGGTGCTCAGGAATTCCGACTATACCATATTCGATAGTCACATTCATATAAGTCGCGTTTACTTTGAGGGATGTTGGCTAGGTAGTGTCAGTTCAACACTTGGGTTAATAGACCGGTAATATTACCTGCAATAAGGGGTAGAACAAAAAAAAGCGGGTTAAGAAATTATTAAGAATAAAGGAGCCAGGCTAAAAAACCTGGCTCTTCACTTAAAACAAGAAAACAACCTGTTAAAATATTTGACATCTGATTTCGCAGATGTATTGAACTAAACATTGGATGCCCAAATGTAGATGCTTGAAATAAGAAAAATGTGAATGAGATGTTAATGAAATAAAATTGTCCCGGGAATCGCTACCCGGGACAATAACTAAAACAACAGCTATGAATGAAAAGCCTTTATTCTATTGGGAAAGATTCAATTACCATACCATCTGTACATATCCCTATAACTGTTGTCGATACCATCGCATTTAGGGGAGTCTCTACAAATAGTGTGGAAATTATTCTACAACTTTGCAGGGTGCTGGAATAGAATGCCCTATGGAAATCATGGGGTTGGTAATGGATTGATATTTGAAAGCATAGTATCTAGGTATTTTGGACGAATCAGGATGGACTTACTGTTTATTTAGAACCGGTTTTTGTACGAATACATCTAAGTTTTTGATAATCAATCTTAATGGAACAAGTGAAAGCATGGCACAGCATATAAAAGCGGGTGTGGGGCACCCGTCCGAAAAAATATTGACTTCTGAGGGGAAAAAAGGGTCGTTTATTCTGATTATTGACGATGAACCTGATATCTGTAAGTTGTTGCAATTAAGTCTGGTAAAACATGGATATAATGTAAAGTATGTTCACGCGCTGACTGAAGGAATGCAATATTTACAGCAACAACAACCTGATTTGCTTTTCCTGGATATACACCTGCCTGATGGTTCAGGCCTGGAAGCATTGCCCGCCATTAAAAAGAAATGTCCGGCGCTCCCCGTCATCACAATAAGTGCATACGATAACGGTATGGAAAAGCAAAAAGCATTAAATGCCGGCGCCAGTTACTTTATGGCAAAACCATTTAATGTCACCAATCTGGATGAACTTATGAGTAATATGTTAAGCCAGAAATAGAGAAAGAAATTTAATTAGTAAATTTAAGTTAGCTGTTGTTCTAACACCACATATAAATATTATGAGAAATATTCTGATAATTGACGATGAGATCAATATTTGTACGTTACTGAGCAAGTTTTTAGGTAAACATGGCTTCAAGGTGGATACTACAATGAGTGGGGCTACTGCCTTGAAAATGATGAAAGAGAAAACTTTTGACCTGGTGTTATGTGACTACAGGTTAAAAGATACAGATGGTGCACAGTTGCTGCAGGATATCCTGCTGATCAACCCACGTACTATCGTGATCATCATTACCGGCTACACAGATGTTAGGGTCGCTGTGGATATGGTGAAAAACGGCGCTTACGATTACCTCTCAAAACCGCTTTATCCGGACGAAATATTGAACCTGGTACATAAGGCATTTGCCCACATGGACGCAGAACGTGAGCGTGAAGAATCTATGCCGATGCGTACAGTGAATGGCGCTCCTGCCGGTAACGGATCTGCGCCTGCTTCAAGCGATGGTGAACCTGATGGCGAAATGCTGGATAAAAGCCATAAATACGTTTATGGTGAAAGTACCGGCGCAAAGGAACTGTTCCGCCAGATCAAACTGGTGGCGCCTACCGACTACAGCGTGATCATCTTCGGTGAAACCGGTACCGGTAAAGAATCCGTAGCACATCTCATCCATCATCATAGTAAACGGCATAACCAGCCTTTCGTAGCGCTGGATTGCGGCAGCCTTTCCAAAGAACTGGCAGCGAGTGAGCTGTTCGGTCATGAGAAAGGATCATTTACAGGTGCTATCAATACGAAGATCGGCGCCTTTGAACAAGCTCACGGAGGTACACTCTTCCTTGACGAAGTAGCCAATCTTTCCTATGATATACAGGTAGCATTGCTGCGCGTGATCCAGGAAAAAGTGATCCGTAGGGTAGGTAGTCTTAAAGAGATCCCTGTAGATGTGCGTATCATCGTGGCATCTAATGAGAAGCTGTCCGAGTCCGTAGCGAAAGGCCGCTTCCGTGAAGATCTGTTCCACAGGTTTAACGAGTTCACTATCTACATTCCGCCACTGCGCGAAAGAGTTGAAGATCTTCCGCTGTTTGTAGATGCCTTCATGCGTCAGGTGGAAAGAGAATTGCAAAAGAACTGTGGTAAGATCACGAATGAAGTATGGGAATGTTTCAGCCGGTATAACTGGCCTGGTAATATCCGCGAACTGAAGAACGTGATACGTCGTGCATGCCTCCTTACTCCGGAGCATGATGATATTACACTATCCACATTGCCGCTGGAAATGAAAGAGTCATTTGCACAGCAACCATATGAGGAAGATCACCAGGTGAATATGTCCGGTGAACTGATCTCTATCACAAACGAAAACGATCTGAAAACAGTTGCACTGCAGGCAGAGTACAATAAGATCATCAATGTGCTTAAAGAGGTAAAGTACAATAAGACGAAGGCTGCACAGCTGTTGAACATCGACCGTAAAACCTTATACAACAAATTAAGGTTGCTCAATATTAACTACTAGCGATATCAATATAATGTTTGTTTATACTCAATCACAGGCCCGTTCTCTAACGGGCCTTTTCTATTGCCCGGTATGTTATTTGCACTTTTATGAGCGATAAAACCATGCAGTTATGAATCCGATAAATAATCAGCAACAGACAGATAACGGGGAGAAGAAAAGTGCGAGTTTCTTTGAGCGCTTTTCCAGTAAGGTAGCCCAGGCTACCGGATCGCAATGGGCGTTTTTCATTGCCATGCTTGCAATTATTATCTGGGGTATTACAGGGCCTGTTTTCGGGTATTCAGATACCTGGCAACTGGTCATCAATACCGGTACAACGATCATCACTTTTCTGATGGTATTCGTTATCCAGAAATCACAGAATAAAGATTCTAAATCAGTACAGCTAAAGCTGAATGAATTGATCGCGGCAAATAAGCTGGCAAGTAACCGTCTTATTGTTGTGGAAGATCTGACGGAAGAAGAACTTGATACACTGCATAACTATTATTGCAGACTGGCGGAAGAAACAAAGAAAAGAATGGATATGAAAGAGTCGCATTCCGTGGAAGAGGCGATCGAAAATACTGATGAGAAATTAAACGCTATGTAAGAAATATCAGGAATGAATACAAAGGATTTTCTCCGCATTCATTCCTGATGTTTACTTAGTTCAATGGCAGTACGACGGTAAATATACTTCCTTCTCCTATCTCACTTTCCACGTGTACCGTGCCCTTATGGTTCATGATTATATTCTGGGTACTGGTTAATCCTAATCCCGTTCCTTTAGGCTTATTGGTAAAGAACGGATCGAACAAACGGTTCTTTGTATCCTCAGGAATGCCAGGTCCGTTATCGACGATGGTGATCACCGCCTTATCCCGTTGCTTAGCGGTTTGTAATGTAAGTAATCCTTCTCCCGGTGTCATTGCTTCCACTGCATTAATGATAATGTTCAGCAATGCTATGATCATCTTGTCTTCGTCTGCCGGGATCAGTACATCCTGTTTGACATATTCTTTCTTTACATTGATACCGTTTAGCTGCAGGCGGTCCTGTGCAAGCGCCAGGGCCTTATCTGTCAGTTCATTGATGCCGTGAGGGCGGATATTCAATTCTATCATCCTCGTGGAGTGCAACAGCTCTGTGATCAGCTGATTGATACGTGTACAGTTACGTTCGATAATGTCAACGTACACCTGGCTGTCTTCCACACTGACAGGTTCTCCCTTGAACTGGCTAACGGCCAGGAGGATGTTGGTCAGCGGGTTACGCACTTCATGCGCTATCACGCGGGCAATACGGCCGGTAACAACAAATTTCTGCTGTTGTTGTTTTTCCAGTTCTTCCCGTTTTCTTTCAGTAATATCCTGCACTACACATAGGAAGATCTGTTCCTGTTCATCCAGTGTAACTGCACTGACCATCACGTCAAGCTTCTTTCCATGTTTGGTCAGGAAGTTATATTCTGTACGTAAGCTTGAATCTACGCCACAGATATGCTCAAAGAAATGTTTGCACTGGTCTTCCTGGAAAAAGAGATGTTTAAGGTTCAGTTTCAATATCTCTTCTTTGCTGTATTGCAGTGTCCTGATAGCAGCGGGATTAGCGTCTATAACATTCTTGTTACAGTCTGCCAGGATGATCAGGTCATGTGCTTTTTCGAATACACCGAAATACTTCTTTTCATTTTCTTCAATGATGCGAAGATGACGGGCTTCGTCCAGCGCATAACGAATGGAACGCTCCAGCAGGTCGGCACTGATCTCACCTTTAACCAGGTAATCGGATGCACCTGCCTGCATCGCTTCCTTATCTATGGAATAGTCTCCCTTACCGGTAAGCATGATCACCGGCGCTTTGTAATCCAGCTGCTGAAAATGGTGAAGGATGTCGATACCTGTATAAGGCCCCAGACGATAGTCGGCCAGGTAAATGTCATGTACCTTCCTGTCTATTTCTTCTACCGCTTTGGAATAGGTAGGCGCCCAGTCCAGATGATACTGTCCTGGGGAAATGTCCTGCAACAACTGGCTGACGAGGTAAAAATCGTCCTCGTCATCGTCTATCATCAATATATGTACGGGTTGATCTGTCATTCTCTATACTTTTGGCAGTTCTGCTATTTCAAACCAATATTTACCCAGTACGCGGGTAAATTCCACGAGTTCTGAATAGGTGACTGGTTTTATGATAAAGCTGTTTACACCCAGCTCGTAACTTTTAACGATATCTTTTTCTTCCATAGATGTGGTCAATATGATAACAGGAATGCTCTTAAAGACATTATCTGCTTTCAGTTCACGTAATGCCTCCCTTCCATCTTTTTTAGGCATATTGAGATCCAACAGGATGATCTGTGGAAACGGGTGTAGCGTTTCGTCCGCATAGTGACCGTTACGGTTTAAGTAATGCAGCAGTTCTTCGCCATTTTCCACGAAATTAATGTCGTGCTGTGTGCTGCTTTCTTCAAAAGCTGCCCGGATCAATTCTCTGTCGTCAGCATCATCATCTGCAATAAGAATGCTAACTTTTCGGGCGCCTTTACTTCTATTCATGATAAAGGGTTTTGCGTTAGTGGTAATGTAATAATAAATGTTGCGCCCTGACCGGGTGCTCCCAGGGCAGATATGTGTCCATGATGGCTATCTACTATTTTTTTGCAGATGGCCAGTCCTATACCGGTACCGGAATATTCGCTCATACCGTGTAGCCTTTGAAATAGTAAAAAGATGCGCTCGGCATATGTAGGGTCAAAACCTATACCATTATCCTCTATATAAATGCGGCAATGGTTATTTTCTTCTTCAGACCTTATATTGATGACCAGCTGACGGTCAGGATGAGCAAATTTGATGGCATTGGCAATAATGTTCTGGAATAGCTGGTGAAAGGAAGTAGGATTGCCCTCAATGGCCGGAATGGTCATAATATTGACCACGGCTCTTTTTTCCTGCAAACTTACTTCCAGGTCACTGACCACTTCCTGTACCACCTGGGTCATATCCACTTTTACGATGTTTTCAGGTGTGATACGGCCTGCCCTTGAAAAAAGCAGCAGGTCGTTGATCAATACCCGCATTCTTCCCACGGCGCCTGTCATACGGAGTATCAGGTCTGTTGCTTCAGCGGGGAGGTGATCACCGTATTTGGTTTGCAAACGGTCACTGAAGGTAGATATCTTACGTAAAGGTTCCTGCAGGTCGTGCGAAGCTACATAGGCAAACTGCTCCAGTTCTTCATTTGACTTGTTCAATAGCTTGATATTCTGTTGGAGGTCATGTTGGTAAGACTTCAGGCGTGACTCTATATGTAATTGCAAGCGGAACTCCCGGGTGAGTGTTATGTACGAATAGATGCCTATGAGGATAGCCATAAGGGAGGAAATGAATATGACCGGTATCCATATCGCTGAAAAGAAACTTTGTAACCTGGATTTCTGGTGAAGCTTTGCGTCCTCTATGTTCCGCATGTCCTGCACTTTGCGGTCTATCCTGTCCATCGATTTTTCACCTTCCTGTACAGCTGAAGTGTCTTTCTGGACGGAAGTCAGCTTTGCTTCTCCGGCTATCAGTTGCCGGTATTTCATTTCCAGCAATTTTTTCAGGGTATCAAGATGCCTTTGCTGCTGCTGATTATCTGCTGTTATCCTGCGCAACATCATGTATTCCTCCTCGATCTTAATACTGCGTTCCTGCATGGTAGGCCGCAGAAAAGCCGTATCTCTGGTAATGCTGTACCCTCTCACAGCAGATTCAGCATCTTTCAGCTGTTTGGTGATCACCTCCAGACTTTTAGAGATCTCAATGGTGCGGTTCAGCCACCGCGCATTGTCGAGCAGGGTTTTAGTCACCAGGAAGGAACATATGGAAGCAACAATGATTACAGTAAAGGCGACGAAGAATCCTAATCTGATCTTCTTTTGTACAGGTATATGCATTTTCCCGATGATTGAGTGGTAAGCATTCGAATTTACACAATTCTTTTGGCTACTATCCAACAATTTCCACACAGTGAAAGACTTATTCTACAGGCATTCCTGCCGTGGCTGCTCAATAACTTCATATAACCGTCGAGGTATGTAATATGTCCGTGTAATCATTTGTGGATAAGCATTTACAAGCAATATAGCTATGTGTGATATGTATCTCCCACATATGCTGATGCGTGATGGAATGAACTTTGTCTTATTGCTACTGGTAATCAATAGCACACAAGGGAAAGCGTCCGATACAACTGCACACTTGAAAGCAATCGTTTCACTAAAAAAATCTGAACTATGCAATACTATCATATGTCAGCGGGCAATCCTTCACCAGGAGGCGTCCCTGAAAAACAACCACCTCCAAAAGAGGAACCACCAAGACCAACGGGACCGGAAATAACACCTCCACCGTCTCCGCCGGGGCCTCCGCCTCCTGTGCCGAACGAGGTGCCGGATCACGATATTAAACGTTCTCCTCCTAATCCCAAAGCAGTAAACGAGAAGGCAGAACTTGAAACGGAAGAAAGGACAGCGCTGATAGCAGAACAGGACCGTGAGGATGTACAGGAAAGATCGCCGGATTTATTCCCCGACAAAACGATCATGGAAACTGGCAACAGTTACGATGAAGAAGATTCAAAAGTAATTCCGGAAGAATAATTTGTTACACTATTAAACTCCAAATAACATGGCAACAAGAACCCAATCTAAGTCAAAAACAGGCAGCCAGTCCAGAACAACTGGCAGAAGTGCCGCAGGCAGTAAATCTACGTCAACATCTCGCACTGCTTCGAGATCAACCAGCGCCTCCCGTTCAAGGAGCAGCAAAAGCCAGAATGAAGATATGCCCAACTCAAAGTTCCATCAACTTTTCTTAGACGGATTAAAAGATATATACTGGGCAGAGAAAGCATTGGTAAAAGCACTGGGTAAAATGCAGAAAGCGGCTACTTCCGAGGAGCTGGCAGACGCTATTCTCACTCACCAGGACCAGACAAAAGAACACGTTAGCCGCCTCGAAAGAGTATTCGAATCAGTAGGCCAGACCGCAAAGGCAAAAAAATGCCCGGCTATGGAAGGCCTGATAGAAGAAGGGCAGGAAGTGATCGACGATACAGAAGAAGATAGCGCTGTAAGAGATGCAGGCCTGATCATTTGTAGCCAGAAGATCGAACATTACGAAATTGCCACCTATGGCAGCCTTCGTACCCTGGCAGCTAAAATGGGTCATGACGAAGCAGTTCAATTGCTGGAACAGACCCTGAACGAGGAAAAGGAAACAGATGTTTTACTTACTCAACTGGCAGAATCTTCAATAAATGAAGAAGCTGCTGCTGAATAAGGTTAACGTATAGATGGGAACCCTGAGGCCTCTGCATTCTTTAATGTTAGAGGCCTTTCTTAATCCCCGTCAACACTAACATTGTGAACGATTGAAATTGCGTGTTATGGACTTAATTGCCGAAGCAATGGCTACGGCCAAAGCTGTGAAACTACGTTATGTAAAATCCGGTACAGCAGGGTATAGCCGTGAAAGAGTGAAAAACGGCTTTCAGTACCGCGATCAGCATGGTGATATTATCAAAGATGAAGAGGTCCTGAAAAGGATCCGCGGACTGGTATTACCGCCTGCCTGGGAAGATGTATGGATCTGTCCATATGCTAATGGGCACTTACAGGCTACCGGTGTTGACGCCCTGGGTAGAAGACAATACCGCTATCATTCCACCTGGGCGAAGGTGCGTAATGAGACCAAGTACGACCGTCTGCTACATTTTGGAGAGAAACTACCGCAATTACGTGACCATATTGATACTGCTTTGCGTAAGAAAAGTCTTGATAAAGAGAAGGTTACAGCCATCGCGCTCAGCGTTATGCAGGAAACCCTGATCAGGGTAGGAAATGCTTCCTATGAAAAACTATATGGCTCGTATGGACTGACCACATTACATGTACAACACGTCAAAATAGACGGAAATACGGCCTTTTTTCGATTCAAGGGGAAAAAGGGCGTCCTGCATAAAATAACGCTTAAACACGCCCAGTTAGCCCGATTATTACAAAAGGTCAGAGATATTCCCGGACAGGAACTTTTTCAATACTATGAAGGCGAGGATCACAAAAGCCTGGACTCCGGCGATATTAACGAATACCTGAAACTCTGGACAGGGGAAGACTATACCTGTAAAGACTTCAGAACTTGGTTCGGAACGGTAAACGCATTGAACCTGCTGGCAGATCTTACCCCTTTCAGCTCAGCCTCCGAGTGTAAACAGAACCTGGTGCATATCATAGACAGTGTGGCCGGAAAACTGGGCAATACAAGGGCCGTTTGTAAGAAATACTATATCCATCCGAAGATATTGGAAGCGTATGAACAGTGTGAACTGGAACCGTATCTGGAGGACTTACGGGCGGGAAGGAATCAGGCTTCTGATGATGGCCTGCATAACGACGAAAAGGTCCTGCTGAAATTCATGAAAACTGTTACACTGCAGAAAGTAAGGAAACAAGGTATAAAAAATTAAGAATTAGGGAATCGGATTGTTAAGCATCAGATTCCCTAATTCTTAATTAGAATTTTACATGAACTATTGTTACGCGAAGATCAGCTGATCTTCCCTGTCTTCTACCGGTATCTTCTGGAGAAATTCATCAAATCCGGACTCCTCATGTGTGCTATATGCACCATAAGCATCCAGTACGTAGCCAATCTCACCGTCCTTGTCTTCTATCAGGTACAGTACTGACATGTCGGCCGGATCAGACTCTCCTTCAAACCGGTAAGTTTTAATGATTTTGAGCTCTTCTGGGTTGTAGATTTTTTGTTTTTCAACATTTTGCATTCTGCCGTGGTCACTCATTTTTAATTCATGATCAAGACCTCTTTCATGTAATTTTTCCATCACCCGGCTTAGGGTGGTCATTTCGCCTGGCTTTTCCATAAACAAAGGTTTTTGTTACTGTGTTAAAATCCAAAACGCGTGCCATGGCATATAGTTTGGTTTTCATCACATATCACCTTTAAATTATTTTTTTATGAGAGCTGTTTGGTCAGGAACAATTGGTTTCGGGTTAGTTAACATACCCATCAAATTATACAGCGCAACACAGGACAGCAGGCTGGACCTGGACATGCTGGATAAAAAAGATCATGCCCATATTAAGTTTAAACGTGTGAATGAAAATACAGGTAAAGAAGTACCCTGGGAACAGATAGTGAAAGGATATCTGTATAACGACGAGTATATCATACTGGAAGATGAAGACTTCCAGGAGGCCGCTCCCGAAAAAAGTAAGATCATCACCATCGAATCTTTCGTAGAGCAGGCAGAAATAGATGATATCTACTTTGAGACACCCTACTACATAGAACCGGATAAAGCCGGCGTGAAAGCATATGAATTGTTGTTGAAAACATTACAGAAAACGGGTAAGGCCGGACTGGGGCGTTTTGTACTCAGAACGAGTGAACACCTGGCCGTTATCCGACCAAGAGACAATTACCTGATGTTGCAACAACTGAGATTTGAACAGGAGATCCGTTCACCGGAAGATCTGTCAATTCCTTCCAGCAGCAAGATCAGCAAACGGGAGCTGGATATGGCTGTGCAACTTGTGGAAAGTTATACAAGTGAATTTGATATCAGTCAATACAAAGACACTTATCATGAAGACCTGCTGAAGATCATCAAAGCTAAGGCAAGCGGCAAACGCCGTACAGTGAAAAAGATGAAAGTTGTACATACCAAGAGCTCTGATCTGTTCGATCAGCTGAAGGCTAGTCTTGGTAACACCAGTGGTAATAAAAAACGTGCATCATGAGCCTGAGAACATACGATCAGAAGCGCAATTTCAAGGACACTTCAGAGCCGAAAGGAACGAAGAAAAAGAGTACCGGCAAACAGCACATCTTCGTTATTCAGCGTCATCATGCTTCCCGCTTGCATTACGACTTTCGCCTGGAAGTAGATGGCGTGCTTAAAAGCTGGGCAGTGCCCAAAGGCCCGTCCATGAACCCGGCAGATAAAAGACTTGCGATGCAGGTTGAAGATCACCCATATGATTATAAAGATTTTGAAGGTGTTATTCCTGAAGGGAATTATGGCGCCGGATTCGTCTATGTGTGGGACAAAGGAAGCTATGAATTGTTGCGTGAAGATGGAAAAGACTTCGACAAAGAAGCGAATAAAGAGATCCGGGATGGTGATCTGAAAATACGCCTGAAGGGGAAAAAGGTGAAAGGTGAATTTGCATTGGTGAAAATGAAAAATTCAGATGATAATGCCTGGTTGCTGTTAAAGCATAAAGATAACTATGCCGTAAAAGAGACCTACAATAGTGAAGATCATACGCCGCAGCGTATTAAGGACAGAGGTGTGAAGGAGAAAGAGAAAATGAAAGGAGGCGCTAAAAAAAAAGCACAACCCGCAAAGGTAAAAGCAGCGGCAGCTAAGAAGGAGTTGTTCACTCCCATGATGGCTACACTGGTAGATGCACCGTTCAGCAGGGAAGGCTGGTTGTTCGAAACGAAGTGGGATGGATACCGGGCAATAGCTGACGTGCGTAAAGGTAAAGTGGAGCTGTACTCGAGGAACCATTTGTCTTTTAATAAAGACTATGCGAAAGTGGTAACGGCATTGGAAAAACTATCGCACAATGCCGTGTTGGATGGAGAGATCGTGATCATGAAAAAAGATGGTACGTCTGACTTTCAATCACTGCAGAACTATAAGAACGATGCGTCGGGCAACCTGGTATATGTGGTATTTGACCTGTTGCAGCTGGATGGGCAGGACCTGATGGCATTGCCGCTTATTCAACGAAAGGAGTTGTTGAAAGATGTTGTGAAACAACTGGGCAGCAAGACAGTGATCTACTCCGAGCATGTAGCTGACAATAGCGAAAAACTGTATAAAACAGCCAGGGAGAAAGGTTGGGAAGGTATCATCGCAAAGGAAGCAGAGAGCCTGTATGCTGAAGGCCGCAGGTCTATGTCCTGGTTGAAGATCAAGATCGTAGATGAGCAGGAAGCTATCATCTGCGGTTATACTGATCCTCAGGGCAGCAGAAAGAAAATCGGGTCGCTGGTGCTGGGTGTTTATGATGATAAGAATGAACTGAAATATGTCGGTAACTGTGGCGGTGGATTGAATGGAGCGCTTATCAATGAGTTGTATGAGAAGATGCAGCCGTACCGGCAGAAGACGTCTCCTTTTAAGGAAAAGATCAGGACTAATACACCCGTCACCTGGATTAAACCTGAACTGGTATGCCAGGTGAAATTCTCCTCCTGGACGAGCGACAGGCATCTGCGTCAGCCGATATTCCTGGGATTGAGAAAGGATAAACCGGCAAAGGAAGTGCATAAGGAAACTGCAAAATCTACGAAGATGGCTACAAAAAAAGCTGCCGTAAACGCTACTGCTTCGACGGCTGTTAAACATGAGAAGGAACGTGTGGTAACGCTGAACGGCAAGAAGGTTACACTGACCAATCAGCAGAAGTTGTACTGGCCGGATGAAAAGATCAGTAAAGGCACCTTGCTGGATTATTACCTGGAGATGGCCGATTACGTGTTGCCTTTTCTGAAAGATCGTCCTTTAAGTCTGCACCGGTTTCCTAACGGCATTAACGACGCAGGTTTCTATCAGAAGGACATTGATACGGAATCAGCTCCCGATTGGTTAAAAACAATACAGTTGCATGCTGCATCTGCTTCGAGGGATGTAGATTACCTGGTATGCAACAATGCCGCTACATTGGCTTATATGGTCAATCTGGGATGTATAGAGATCAATCCATGGCTGTCGCGGGTAAAGAACCTCGATAATCCGGATTACCTGGTATTGGACCTGGACCCGGAAAACATTGCATTTAAGCACGTCGTAGAAACAGCCCTGGCTATTAAAGAACTTCTTGATCAACTTGGGGCAAAGGCTTTCTGTAAAACATCCGGTGCTTCCGGTCTGCATATTTATGTGCCTACCGGTGGTAAGTATAACTATGAAACCTGTCGCTTATTTGCAGAGTATGTTGCAAAACAGGTACAGCAACAGTTACCCGATATTACGAGTGTGATTCGTACAAAGTCAAAGCGAAATAAGAAAGTGTATATCGACTATATGCAGAATAGCCGTGGACAAACCATTGCTTCTCCATACTCCGTACGGCCAAAGCCGGGAGCCACTGTTTCTGCGCCATTGAACTGGGATGAACTGACAGATGATCTTGCCATATCTGATTTCCATATTGGAAACATGGCAGACAGGCTCAGGGAAGTGGGAGATCTGTGGAAGGATATTGATAAAACAAAGAACGATCTGCGTAAGGTAATTCAGACTATTGAAGCGGCAGCGCAGTAATTTATTCACCTTAAAACGGAACCGTTATGCAAACAGCAAATCATCATCACGTCAATCTTGCTCCCATTTATGGGATCATCATCGCCGTTGTCTCGATTGTGTTTACGATCATCTTTTACTTCACGAATATGTCAGCCGCCTTATGGACAGGGTACTTTGGCAATCTGCTGATGTTCCTGGGCGTGTTGTTTTCTGTTATTCATTACAATAGCCAGCATCATGAAAGGACCTCTGCCATGGCATTATTTGCGATGGGGTTCAGAACAACGATATGGGCAGTGTTGATCGTAACCTTACTTACGATCGCGTTGCACTTTATTTCTGGTGCACAGCGGGAAGATAATTTCTGGATCTATCTGTTCAGTAATGTGTTCTTTACAAACGGTATACTTGGTTTGCTGGCATCAGTACTGGCAGCTATGGTATTCAAGAAAGACCAGACGACTACCAGGCCTAAATAAGCATTACATCAGCCAGCCTAATAACAGGCAGGCAAGTACTATAAATGGGGATGGTATACGTGAAGTGCAGAGGATCGTTAATGTGACGATCGTGATAGCAATGTTATACCAGGTAAGTGGGATGGCCATGAACAGGATAAACGTGGCTGCCCACATGATCCCCACAACAGTGGCGTTGATACCTTCCAGCGCCCTGTAAATGACCACGTATTTCTTCAGGTTGTGCCAGATAGGGAAGAAGAACAATACAAGCAGCAGGCTGGGTAAAAATATAGCAACAGGGGCCAGCATACATCCCAGTAGCTGATAACCCGGTCCCAGGTTACGCATCACCATGCCACCTACATACGCGGTGATAGAAAAAGTGGGTCCGGGTAAGGCCCGCATGATACCCGCTCCTGTCAGTAATTCCTCCGCATTCATGAAACGGGTATTTGAACGGGATACGTACTGCTCAAGCATCATCGCGATCAGGATATCCCCACCGCCAAATACAAGGCTACCGAAACGGTAAAAGTTCTCAAACAGGTTAAACGGCCGGCGTGTGATCCAGTCGTGCTGGCGTGCCAGCTCGGAAAAGAAACCCGCCAGTATGAACAGCAGGGCGAACAGCCAGATATTGGTCCACTGTATCTTTTTCGGCTTGTCGTGTATGTCAGGGATACGTTTATCACTGAAGTTGGATACGATCCCCCCCAGTATGATCAGGGCAGGAAAGGTCCAGGGAGATTTAAAGAAGTAGGCAGTTAACAGCGATACCACCATGATAGCGGCAGTAGCAAGGTTGCGGATACTGATCTTAAATGCCCGCAAACTTCCATAGATCAGAAAACCAACAGCCATCGGCTGTACGTACTTAAAGATATCTGTGTTCAGCGCTTTCTGATCAAAGTATTGCAACAGGAAGCTAAGAGATCCCATTAGCAGGCAGGCGGGAGCTATCCATATCAGAAGAGTGGCCACGGCCAACGGTACGCCACCGCGTTTGTAACCAATAAGCGTTAGTGTCTGGGAAGATGAGGCGCCGGGTAACAGCTGGCAGAATGCATTGTACTCCATCAGCTCCTGTTCGGTTACATCCCTTCTCTGGTGCACGAACGTCTTCAACATCATGGCCAGGTGGCCCTGAGGCCCACCGTACGCTGTGATGCTGTGCATAAAGACAGCCCGTAAGAAAGGAATATGACGTAGAAACACGTTTAAGCAATTAATCGGCTGCCCGAATTTCAATAATTTCCTGACAAAAACAAGCGTTTAAACTTTAAACAGTTGATTTTCTTCCATTAGGCGCAAAACGTATGGGCATAATCCTTGTGATAAATAAAGAATACTTTCAGGTTAGTCAATATTTCCCACCTCAGTATGATCAGCCTTTAAGGGATTGGTATTGAATGGTTTAATAATACAAGTAGTTTATGAGAAGATTCCTGGTCCTCCTATGCATAACAATTTCATTCAGCGCGCAGGCGCAATTGGCGCATTATAACAGTGAGGCTTATTGGGCTAACTTTTGTTTGCAGACCGATTCTATAAAACCTTCCCTGACTGACACCTGTCTGGTATTTGTGAGTAACAGGCACCTGTACAAGGATAGTTTACGCTTTGTGGATGAATTTGTAGATACTGCAGGGCTGAAGTACTTTTTCCTGCAAAAGAATGCAGGCCAATGGAATGTATTCCAGGTCCCGACTTTGTCAGAGGCTATGAGCATGATGCCGCAAAAGCGGGATATCGTCGTATATGCGGAGGGGATGGGGAAGATCTTTACGACGAATGTTCAACGGGCTCTCTTAATGCGTTCACAGTATAACGTGAACGTAGTGATGTTTGACTATGCCAGCATCAATACCACTTACCGGCCATCGAAGAACTTTAAGTTCGCCCGTAGTAATGCCCGGATATCGGCTCCACATTATTTCCGGCTATTAAAAACGATCCAGCAGGCCCGCGTGGAGAATGAGGACTGGATAGCGCACGTTAGGGTCTCCACATTTTGCCATAGTATGGGAAACATCATTTTCAGGGAAATGATGAGAAACCAGCCTTATGAAGAGCTCAATAGTGTTCCCTTCATTGACAATGTTGTATTGAATGCAGCATGTGTTCCGTCAAAAGGACATAAGGAATGGGTAGAGAAGATCCGTTTCGCCAATAAGATCTACATCAATTATAACAGGTCTGACTGGCAATTAAAGGGGGCGCACCTGTTAACCCTCACCGCTCAGCTGGGAGAAAAATTAAAGGGTAAGCGGGCTAATAATGCCAATTACGTCAACTTTCGCGAGCAGGGAGGACGGCAGCATAGTTACTTCCTGAATTTTCCGCAGAACGATTATCGTATGACGCCGGAGATGAGAGATTATTTTGTACAGCTGTTTAGTGGTAATACGGCCGTGCTGGAAGAGGAGAAGACATTGGCAAAGAAGCCGCAGGGTGCTTCCAGTGAAATAAATTAGCGCATTGTTCATAAACCACCAGGGGCTGACTAAAAGAAGCAATCAATCTTCTTTAGTCAGCCCCTGTATATTTTATGAAAACGGCAATTATTTCTTTAATCCGATCTCTCTCAGCCTTTCGTCCAGGTATTCACCTGCGGTAATGGGCTCATAAGAAAGTGGATTTTCGTTTGTTACACAACTTTCCAGGGCATTCAGCGGCATCTCTGATTTGGGATGCAGGAAGAATGGAATGGAATAACGGCTGGTATGCCACATATCACGCGGAGGGTTCACTACGCGGTGTGTAGTCGATTTCAAGCGGTTGTTGGTCAACCTTTGCAGCATATCGCCCACGTTCACAACGATCTGTTCGGGCAATGAGGTTACAGGCACCCAGTTATCCTGTTTGTCGAGTATCTGTAAGCCATCAGCGGAAGCGCCTACCAGCAGGGTAATTAGGTTAATATCCTCATGTTGCTCTGCACGAATGGCAGATGAGGGTTCCTGCGTAATAGGAGGGTAGTGGATGGCCCTCAGTATCGAATTGCCGTTGTGTATGTAATTGTCAAAATAATGCTCATCCAATCCCAGGTAGATAGCGATAGCCTGCAGCAGTGCTTTTCCTGACTTTTCAAATGCGCGGTACGCATCAAAGAAGGTTGGTGAGAAAGCGGGGATCTCTTTTACAGCTACATTTGGCGGATATTCGTTGCTGATCGGATCCTGGTCTTCCACGGTTTGTCCAAACTGGAAAAATTCCTTCAGATCGGGTGCTTCATATCCTTTTGCGTGTTCTTTCCCAAAAGAGGTGTAACCGCGCTGGCCGGCCAGTTCGGGGATCTCGTAAGATCGCTTGGTCTCTGAAGGTAAGGTAAAGAACAGTTGTACATATTTGTACAGCTTTGCAATGAGATCGTCTGAAATACCGTGATTTTTTACCGCTACAAAACCTACTTCTTCGTAAGCTTTACCAAGCTGCTCAACAAAAGCAGCTTTACTGGCAGCATCGCCTGAAGTAAAGGCGGCGAGGTCCACAACTGGAATGGATTGCGTTAGAGCCATAGTAAGTGAGTTTTACCTTACTAAGTTAACTCATTTTAGGTAAGCTTCATCTTCCGGAGTGATGTCTACCATGGCATATCTTTCTACGTGATTGATCAGCATCTCATCCATAATGTCCACCACGTTTTTATAATTGGCGGATTTATCTGCTTTGATCAAAACCGTCAGATCATCACGCCCATGTACTTTTATCACCTCGTCACGTTTGTTGATAATGATATCGCGGATGCCATTGTTATTTGCAAAAGTGGTGTGCTTTACTACCGGTGGATGTAAAGGATCATTACCTATGCCTTCATAATAACTGACTGAGTTATTGGCGCCGAGCAGGATAGTGAGCGACTTGCTTTCTGATATGACATTCGGCCGCTCATTATCTTTAGGAACTGCAGGCATCAGTAACTTCATTACCTTAGGTTGTGACATCGTAGTAGTAAGCATGAAAAAAGTAATGAGCAGAAATCCCAGGTCTACCATAGGTGTCATATCTACACGAGTGCTTAATTTCTTTGAACGGGTTCCTTTTTGGTGGCCGCGATCGGAGCTGCCTGTATTCATTTCAGCCATGACGAATAGTTTTAAGGGTATAAGAATAAATGACTGAAAGCGCTTTCAATGATATAGATGCGGAGGGAAGAATATTCCATAAAAATAAAACGCCGTCCATAATGGTGGACGGCGTTTCTATGATGATTTGTAACGTTCCTAGAACTCAGCACTCTTAGGCGTTCTTGGGAAAGGTATTACGTCCCTGATATTACCCATACCAGTTACGAACAATACCAGTCTTTCAAATCCCAGACCAAAGCCTGCGTGAGGCGCAGAACCGTAGCGGCGGGTATCCAGGTACCAGCTCATTTCTTCAACAGGCAGGTGCATTTCTTCCATGCGGGTTACCAGTTTATCGTAATTTTCTTCACGCTGGGAACCACCTACTATTTCACCGATGCCTGGGAAGAGGATATCCATTGCCCTAACAGTTTTGCCATCTTCGTTCTGTTTCATGTAGAACGCTTTGATCGCTTTAGGATAATCTGTCAGGATCACTGGTTTCTTGAAGTGTTTCTCTACCAGGTAACGTTCGTGTTCACTCTGGAGATCAGCACCCCAATCTTCGATCAGGTAGTTGAATTTCTTTGTTTTATTAGGTTTGCTGTTCTTCAGGATGTCGATGGCCTCGGTGTAGGTAAGGCGCATAAACTCATTATTCAATACAAATTCGAGCTTTTCGATCAGTCCCATTTCACTGCGTTCCTGTTGTGGCTTCTGTTTTTCTTCATCCGCCAGGCGTTGTGCCAGGTATTCCAGGTCCTCCTTGTTGTTTTCCAGGGCATAGCCGATAACAGATTTGATAAAAGCTTCAGCCAGGTTCATATTGTCTTCAAGATCATAGAATGCCATTTCAGGTTCTATCATCCAAAATTCTGCCAGGTGGCGGGCTGTATTGGAGTTCTCTGCACGGAAAGTTGGACCGAAGGTGTAAATATCACCAAAGGCCATCGCTCCCAGTTCGCCTTCCAGCTGGCCGGATACGGTCAGGTTTGTAGCGCGGCCAAAAAAATCCTCTTTATAATCAATCTCGCCGTTTTCTGTGAGTGGCGGATTTTTAATATCGAAGGATGTTACATGGAACATTTCACCTGCACCCTCAGCGTCAGAAGCCGTAATGATAGGCGTGTGCAGGTAAACAAAACCTCTATCGTTGAAGAATTTATGTACGGCAAATGCCAGTGAATGGCGAAGACGGAAAATAGCACCGAATGTATTGGTACGGAAGCGGAGATGCGCTATTTCACGCAGATATTCCAGGCTTGGGCGGTTTCTCAGCTGCAACGGATATTTCTCCGGATCACAATCTCCCAGTATTTCCAGTTCTATTGCTTTTACTTCCACACGCTGGCCTTTACCCAGGGAAGGGATCACCTGTCCTGATACGCTGATGGCAGCACCGGTAGTAAGGCGTTTTAACAGTTCAGGAGTAACGGATTCAGCGTCCAGTACAACCTGGATATTATTATTGGTAGAGCCATCATTCAAAGCTATGAACTGATTGTTACGGAAAGACCGTATCCAACCTTTTACCACAACAGGGTAATCTGTTTTTTCGTCCTGCAGTATCTGCTTGACTTTCACTCTTTGGCTCATATTAATATAAATTTTGGAGTGCAAATTTAAGAGTTATAGAGCAGAATGCATAGGGGAAAACCGGTTTGCCGGGCCAGGGAGTCAATAAAATGTTAAATTAAATAGCAACTGTTCCGGCGCTCTTTGGCAGGAATGTTGATAGTTATAGAGGATCGGGACCATAGACAGGCTATGGGACGGGGTTCTATAAGGGGGAGCACGGCACGGAGGCTTGTCTGGCTGCTGTTGTAACAGGTTGGAGCAGTGCATTTTTTTTGGATAATAGCGAAACTTGTTTTAATCTTGCGTTACAATCTGCCTGATTAAGTTCTAATTTCCATCTTCATCGGCAGTCCTAAACTCAACATTCCCTATCAGATTTAATAACCAGATTAAATTTATTGGACTCAAAAAACAATTATTTGTAATTGGTGTATGTTGGTATGTAGTGGTACCCACCTCACAACACTTTTAAATTTGACAACACACGATGATGTACGACATCTTACAATTGAACGACATGCTCGTTCCTGAGCTGCTTGACATTGCAGAGAAACTGGATGTGCCAAACGCCAAAAAACTGAGCAAACAGGATCTTATCTACAAAATACTCGATAAGCAGGCAGTAATGGCCTCCGAAGGTAACCCGGCAAATGGAGAAGAAAAGAAAACACGTAAACGTAAATCAAAGAAAGAAGAAGAAGCAGAAGAAGCCCATGTAGCAGAAGCTACAGCTGCTGACGAAAAACCTAAACGTGGCAGGAAACCAGCTGCCAGCGGTGTTAAAACAAAAGAGTCTGAATTAGAAGAACCTAAATCACAGGAAACCAAACCAAAGAAAAAGAACTTCGATATAGATCTCGACATCCCCTCTCTTACTTTTGACGATGATGATGATGTAATCATTCCACAGTTTACAGAAGACGCTGAAGAAGAAGAGGATGAAGTAATAACATCTTTGCCCGTAGCTGAAGAAGAAGAGGAAGAAGAAGAAGAGGAAGATGATTTTGTAATGCCGGAAGAACCGGTACTGGCGCAGAAACAGCGCTTTCCTTCAAATAAGAAAGAACCTGCTTTTAATATAGAATTTGATGGTATAATTATCAGCGAAGGCGTACTCGAAATGATGCCCGATGGCTACGGTTTCCTGCGCTCCTCCGATTATAACTACCTCAGTTCACCAGATGATATTTACGTTTCTCCTTCCCAGATCAAATTATTCGGACTGAAAACAGGTGATACTGTGAAAGGCTCCGTTCGTCCTCCGAAAGAAGGTGAGAAATACTTCGCACTGCTGAAAGTTGAAACCATCAATGGTAAATCTCCTGAAGAAGTACGCGACCGTGTTCCATTTGATTACCTGACGCCGTTATTCCCCTTCGAGAAATTACGTCTGACCACTACTTCAAATAACTACTCAACCCGTATCATGGACCTCTTTACACCAATAGGTAAAGGTCAGCGTGGTTTGATAGTAGCACAGCCTAAAGTGGGTAAAACCATGTTGCTGAAAGAAGTGGCCAACGCTATCGCGACAAACCATCCTGAAGTATACCTCATGGTAGTACTGATCGATGAACGTCCGGAAGAGGTAACCGATATGGAACGTAGCGTAAAGGCGGAAGTAATTGCCTCTACATTTGACGAACCAGCTGAAAAACACGTAAAAGTATCTGCCATCGCGCTGCAAAAAGCAAAACGCCTGGTAGAATGCGGACACGATGTAGTGATCCTGCTCGACTCTATCACCCGTCTGGCCCGTGCACATAATACAGTAGCACCCGCTTCCGGTAAAGTATTGAGCGGTGGTGTGGAAGCAAACGCAATGCAGAAACCTAAACAGTTCTTCGGCGCCGCCCGTAAGATCGAAAACGGCGGTTCCTTAACAATACTTGCTACAGCACTGATCGATACAGGTTCCAAAATGGATGAGGTGATCTTTGAAGAATTCAAAGGTACCGGTAACATGGAACTGCAACTGGACCGTAAACTGGCTAACAGACGTATCTTCCCCGCTATCGACGTATCCGCTTCCTCTACCCGTCGTGATGACCTGTTACTGGAAAAAGATATCCTGAAACGTATCCATATCCTCCGTAATCACCTGGCAGATATGAATACAGAAGAATCTATGCACTTCATGCTGCAACACATGAGAGGAACCAAGAATAACGAAGAGTTCCTGATCTCCATGAATGGATAATATCTCTCCATCAAGATAAAAAGATAAAAGGCCGCATCTCAGATGCGGCCTTTTATCTTTTTATCTGTATTGTTTCCAGTGACTAACAAGGTCTTTCTTCCTTCTATCCGCAACCTCCAGCTTCGCCCCATTTTTCAGTATCACTTTACCTCCGTCATTTTCCATATGACTGATCTGCGAAAGCTGGACCATCTGGTGATTATTGATCTGATAAAAACGTAAAGGGCCAAACAGATCGGTATAATAACGGAATGAACGCTCCGCCTGTAACTGGGTATTATCCACCAGGAAAATAGTACACTTCTCTGCATTCGCCTCCAGGTAATTGATCGTATTCAGGGAAATGATCATGTCCTCATGCTGGGTAACCGGGATCACCAGGTCCATATTGATATTTTTCCCGCTGTTAAAGTTTTCGAGCAGCACCTTATAGCGGGTAGTACTGGCATTGGCATGAATGCGACCGGTGATCTTCGTTACCGCTGTCATCAAACTTTCCCTGTCTATCGGCTTCAGAATGATCTCCACTTCGCTGAAACGGATGGTGTGAAGAAATTTCTTTTCAAAAGCAGTCACAAATACTGCTTCGAAAGGAGGAACATCTTTAGTGCCCAGCAGTACGTCAAAGCCGGTGCCATCAGGCATTTCCAGATCAAGGAATACAAGTTGGGGCTGATGCTCCTGGATGGTGGCAATACCATTGGCGCAGTCAGACGCAGTTGCTGCGATCTGCACATCGGGGCAATATTTTTCCAGCATCAGAGATATGATGTCCCGGCTATTGCGCTCATCATCTATAATAACAGCTTTTATCATAGTCATCTAATATGCTTATATGGACTAAAGTTGGGGAATGAGGATCCTTACAATAGTACCACTTTCTGTATTGTTTTTTTCTGATTTGTCTATGATGTCAATATGTATCCCCGTGTTGTACATTTTGTTAAGCAGTTCCGCCCGGTTGAAGCTGATCTCCATTCCGGAAGACTGGTGATGTTTGGGGAGCGTACGCAACGTTTTGGAGCGGATAATGCCGATACCATTGTCTTCTATCAGGCATTCCAACATATCCGGGGCAGTCTGGTTGAACTGTATCAGCAACTTGCCGATCGGATGATTGCTGTTGGTCATACCATACTTAACTGCATTTTCCACATACGGTTGAAGTAACATGGCAGGAACTTCCAGTTCTGCAGTGGCAATAGCGGGATCAACGTATATCTCATATTCCATCTTATGCTCAAATCGCATTTTCTCTAACCCAAGATAAGTATTCAAATAGGCAATTTCATCTGCCAGCGAAATAAAATTACGGCGGGAGAAGTCAAGCGTCTTGCGGATAAGATAGGAGAAGTCAGACAGATATTTCTGCGCATACTCAAAGTCGCGCTGCATAACAAAGAGCTGTATGGAATTCAGACAGTTGAAAATGAAGTGAGGATTGATCTGCGCACGAATAGCCTTCAGCTCTATTTCCGTCAGCTTTTTATCGTATTCAGTCTCGATATGCCGTTTACGCTGTTCTTCCAGTTCCTGTTTTTTACGTAGTATTTCTGTGGTCTGTTCCTTTACAAGTTCCTCCAACTGCTCATTCAGCTTGCGTTGCAGCTCCTTGTTCTTATTCAGCTGTTTGATGAGCAGTTCCTGTGTACGTGTTCTTTCATGATGCACCAGTTTATTCCTATAACTGAGCCCCGCCAGGAAAAACATAGATTGCAGTAGTACGCCGGCTACTATGAGTAGGGATGGCGCGGACATTTCTCCTAAAGCATTGATCAGTCCCAGCGGACGGATAAGCATGAGGAAAGAGCCGAAGCTGGCCATATAAAAGCAGAGAGAACCGAACAGGAAGAAGCGTACCAGTGGATGGTGCCGGGAACGGCGGGCCAGCGCAATGAAAACTACCAGCAGCGGAAGTAAGGTGGAAATGTAGACATAGCTGTAGATCATCACCGGTACCTGGTATTGCTCCAGCGCAATACAATAGAAACAGATGATGATGATGCCGCCGATGATCGCTGCTACTGATGTAAATAGCTTTTCCATGAAAGGGTACCTTTCCTGGAGGTTCAGGAAGGTATTGCCAAAAGCCAGGTACATCAGGTAAAAACAGAATAGTAGCGCCGGTATATCCCAGTAATACTTGAGCATTGGCCAGCGGTAGAAGACAGACAGCTGGTACGGCTGACTTTCGAGCCGTAGTGTAAAGAACAGGATCAGCCCCAGCATATACGCTGCAAAATACATGTATGATTTATCAGGCAGCTGTATGTAATTGATGACGGCTATGGCAAGACATACCAGCAACATGCCCAGCAGCACATGGATCAGGATGGTCTCTCCCCGGAAATACTCCATTTGTCCACTGCGAAATTGTCCGTACTGGAGCGCATTAAATAGCACGGGCATCAGCCCGTTCTCGTTATAATATTTATTGTTGATGTGTAGGAAGAAAGTGCGTGTGTGACCTGGTGGTACTGCAACATTGAACCCATAATGCTCCCAGCGCTGCACACCTCCATGATCTCTCATCAGGCCTGTTTGCATCAGCAGGCGGAGATTGCTGCCGACAGTATCCTGCACGTACCAGCTCATATGATCATGCCAGCCGGTGAATAGTGTTAGTACGGAATCATGATGGCCTGTGTTCTTTACATGCAGCTTCAGCCAGCAATTATTGCCCTTTCCAATATGTTTTTTCTCTACATGGAATAGGTGATAGTTGTGGTTGAACGAAGCTGAAGCAATCTGTTGCGGTGTTAGTAAGCCCCCTTTATCCTCCAGGCTCATGGCATACGGCCGCAAATCAACAGCTGAAGGCAGATGGTCGAAATCTGCTACCAGGGTATCTTTGACGGGCATGCTGGCCGAAGCATTAATGGAGTAACAAAACAACAGGAAAAGTAAATAAATACGAATCACTGTTTGCTAATAAATTTTTACAACAAACCATCTATGGCTTTCGCCAGCTTATGGTCTTTTTCGGTGATCACATCTCCCGCATCATGTGTACTCAGGTATATCTCTACCTTATTATAAACATTTGTCCAGTTTGGGTGATGGTCCATCTTTTCAGCAACAAGAGCCACTTTTGTCATAAATGCAAACGCTTCTCTGAAGTTTTTAAATTCGAAGGAACGATACAGTTGGTTCTTTTTTTCTTCCCACATAACAAAAGTATTTAGTCATGAAACAAAGCCTTGTTCACGGGTGCAATTCGGTGAAGGAACCGGTACATACCGGTTAGAAGATGAGGTTCATCTTATTTTTGATCTCTCTAATATCCAATAAAGATACTAATTGTACAAGCTCTACGTGGCGTAACTGTTCTATTAACTTCTTAACGTCATCTAACTGATAGTAATCGCCTTTAACCATCCAGAGATAGTCTACATTTTTCAGTTCAGGTAGCAGGAACTCTGCCTGACAGTGATTATTGTAGAAGTAATGGACAGACGATTTAGTTGGCTCCTCAAACTCAAAAACGCTGAAATAGAACGCCCTGTTGTTTTTGGACAGGTTAATTTCCAGGGAATTATTTACCCGGAAATCAAGGTGCATGTAGTTATTAATCTGCCAGCAGAGTTGATAGTCGCGGGCGGAAGACACAATACCAATAACGTGGGTTGATTCGAAAAAATCTTCCAGCAGTTGATCCTGGTCCAGCTTTAACTTTAATACCGACATATAATGATTTGTAATACAGTATGCGCCAGGGGCTTAGTTTTTAGTCTGTTTTTACCTGTTGCTTTCCTGATAGCCAAAGTACGGCTTTAATATTTAATATCCTTTATTTTGATGCTCTCCCGCTTCCGTCAGATTCATGTACAGTTTCACGGTCCTTTGTTTCCGGCCTGCCGCTTGGCAAGGAGGGCGGTTCGTTTAGGTTCAGGTACCTTTTCGTATGCATAGGGGCAATGTTTGCAGCCATTCCCGCAACAATAGCCCCGTTCAAGGTGGAAATGTTCAGTGAAGACCATATAACCGTCTTCATTGTAATAGAAATCAATCCCCTCCTTCAACGGTTGCTGCATCGGAAGGTAATTTTATGGTACGCCAGTCAAGCGGGGCTTCCGGTAATCTGAACTTAAGATAACGGATGGTACGGCCGTCTTCCAGGTGCATGCCTTCATAGAAGGTTTTGATCTGCAACAGTGGCGGAACTTCGGTCATAGCATAAATATCCGGAATATCTTCTACTAAGGTACAGCCGGCCGCTGCGATCACTTCCTGTGTGAAGGCATAGAGTTCGGCGGAATCAGTTTTCAGGTTGATCGTTCCGTCTTTTGCCAGCAGTGGTTGGTATAACTGCAGGAAGCGCGGGTGTGTAAGGCGCTTTTTAGACTTGGAATTACGAAGGAACGGGTCAGGGAAGGTGATCCAGATCTCTGATATTTCACCAGGGGCGAAATAATTAGGCAGTTTGTCGATCTGGGTACGTAGGAAGCCGGCGTTAGGGAGCGGTTCCTCAAGGGCGGTTTTAGCCCCACGCCAGATGCGGTTACCTTTCAGGTCTACCCCCAGGAAATTCCTGTCAGGGTAGCGGCGGGCCAGCCCAAGTGTATAATCTCCTTTACCACAGGCCAGTTCCAGGGTCAGGGAATTGTTGTTCTTGAAGAACGTATGCCATTTTCCTGGCATGCCTTCCGGGTATATTAATACATTCGGAAACGTCTCAATTTCTGCAAAGCGTTGTAATTTCTTTTGTCCCATCGTTGCAAAAATAACGTTTTTTCCCGGCGGAGTAGGGCAGGGAGGGGGAAATGATTCGGATCAAGTCCAACGATGCGTCGGGGATGCGTCATGTATGCGTCGTGTATAAAGCATGTATAAGGCGTACTCGAGGCCCCGGGTTAAGTCGCTTTGTCAATCTTACTATCTCGTATTTCTAAGGCACAGGTAACTATATTGAATGGGCATTAAAATATCATTTAAAGGTCACTTCAATATCGATTTGATATATAGATACCCTTTTAATGCCCTTTTAGTGCCGTTTTAGTAAGCTTACATGAAGCCGATAAATGGCTTACCTGAGGGAGGCAGAAAGGATGTTCGGTCTGTAATTTTAATGTCTGTGGTTAATTCCGGATCTCAAAGTATCGGTAAGCTGGACTTCATGTCGGCTTGTAGAGGAAGATGAGGTGCCTTAAATGAGAAAAACCTGCTCCATCTGAGACGGAACAGGTTTTAAATCGCTGTAGGGGAAGGAGTCGAACCTTCACGAGGCAGTTAGCCGCAGCACAAATAAGATTAGTGGTCAACCCATTATGCTGTGTTTATCCTGTGATCCCCACCCCCGAGACAAGAGGGCATGTCTGCCAGTTTCATCACCCCACAATTTAAAAGAGCTAGTTTTTCAATATTTTGCAGTGTTTTTTCAATTTCGTTTAGTTTTTAGGCTGAACTATTTGTTGAAAACCGCCGTTTGAAGAACTATTATGATGCAAATCTAAAGACATAACCGTTTTCTTGCAAATTTTTTAAGAAAAATTTTTGAATTTTCGAAATTTTTCAAATATTTGCATATAGGTTTAAAACAATCCAAAACAAATTGTAAAAATGAGCCACAATTTGAATATTGACAAACTAGATTTGCAGATCATCAGTGAAATGATGCATAATGCAGAAATCTCCTACGCTGACCTCGGGAAGAAGCTTTTCGTTTCCGGTGGCACGATCCACGTTAGAATGAAGAAATTGCAAGAACTGGGTATCGTTAAAGGTACGAAATTGCACGTAGATTTAAAAATGATTGGTTATGACGTGATTGCCTTTATCGGTATCTACCTCGAGAAAAGTTCCATGTATGACACTGTGGCCAAAGAATTACGCAAGATCCCCGAAATGGTTCGCCTGAACTACACTACTGGCAGTTATAGTATGTTCGCAGAGATCATCTGCAAGGACATCAGCCAGCTGAGAAGGATCCTGCATGACGAATTACAGAAGATTAAAGGTATAGAAAGGACCGAGACACTGATTTCACTGGAAGAAAGCTTTTACCGCACTATCAACGTTGTGGAATAGGGGATACCCCTGCCAACCCTTCCTGTCTGCTTATATTGTAGCATCCGGACAACCAGGTGGCCGGGAAGGGATCATTTAATTTTATTGCTATGGTTACAACAGAAATTGCCGACAAAATTAAGCGGCTGGAAGAAAAGTATGCCGCTATGGGCCAGGACCTTTCTTCTTATCTTGACGGGCTCCTGTATGCCGATTACCTTACCTATTGGGATTACATTCAACTGGACGTATTATTAAATCTGCAACATCCCCGTACTCCCATACCTGATGAGAACATCTTTATTATCTACCATCAGATCACAGAACTGTACTTTAAACTGACATTACAGGCCATCGAGCAGGTATGCCAGGCGCCTGAACTGACGGCAGACCTTTTCAAGACGCAGTTAAAGCGTATCAATAACTATTTCCGCAACCTGATCAACTCTTTCGAGATCATGGTAGACGGGATGGATAAAGAGCAGTTCCTAAAGTTCAGAATGGCCTTGTTGCCAGCCAGCGGCTTCCAGAGCGGACAATTCCGTAAAATAGAGATCTGTTCCACCGGCCTCGTAAACCTTGTTTATGAGCCGCAAAGGGCAGGGCTGGCTGGAAAAGAGCTGTCTGAAGTACTGGATAATATCTATTGGCGCAGCGGGGCCACAGAGCTGGCTACCGGCAAGAAAACACTGACCCTGCGCCAGTTTGAGCAGAAATACATGCATGAGTTCCTGTTCCTGGCAGAGCGTTACCAGCAGAACAATATGCAGCTGCGATACAAACAGCTACCCCCTGAAGTACAGGAAGAGGTAATGCCGCTGTTAAAGGAGTATGACCTGAACATCAATGTAAAGTGGCCGCTGATGCATTATAAATCTGCCGTAAGATATCTGAACCGTAAACCGGAAGATATTGCGGCTACCGGTGGTACTAACTGGCAGCAGTACCTGCCGCCCCGCCATAAGCGTATTGTGTTCTTCCCGGAGATCTGGACAGAGGAAGAGCTTGAAAACTGGGGTAAACTGGCCTTTGAATAATTCTTAATTAGTATTTTTTTTGGTATGTTTGCAAGGAACGGTTGCTTTCACATTAAAAGTCATTCCGTCCTGGCTAGAAGACCAGGTACAAAGATGTTCTCCAATCAGCGTTTTGTTGCTTTGTGAATGCGCAAGCAGATCTTACCTTTCAACGTTTACACAGATATTATTTTTTAATTAGCCATATGGAATACAATACAACCCGTAATCATTTGATAATGAAGGAGTACGGAAGGAATATCCAGAAGATGATAGAATATGTGCTGAGCATCGAGGATATGGACCACCGTCAACGTAATGCAATGTCGCTGATCGAACTGATGGGTACACTGAATCCTCACCTTCGCAACGTAGAGGACTTCAGGCATAAACTATGGGACCATTTGTTTTTAATATCCGATTTCAAACTGGATGTTGAATCTCCGTATCCGATCCCTACCAGGGAGACACTGAGAGCAAAACCAGAGCGTTTGCCATACCCTAAGAAGTATCCACGTAACCGTCACTTCGGTAAAAACCTGGAGATGGTGATCGATAAAGCGATCAATGAGGAAAACCCTGAAAAGAAAGAAGGGTTCACACAATGTGTGGGCAACTATATGAAACTGGCCTATAGCAACTGGCATAAAGAAAGTGTACACGACGATGCTATCAAAGCTGAGTTAAACACCATCACAGATGGCAAGCTGGAATTCCAGCCAGGGTATACACCTCCTCCAAGTGCAGCTGCAATTGCCAACGCTCCTAACTTCAATACAAGCGCTGAGTTCCTGCCACGTACAAGCAACAGTGGCGGCGGAAGCAACAAACGTAAAAGCTTCCAGCAGAACAAGTTTAAAAACAACAGCGGGAAAAACAGTAACAAGCACAGTAACAACAAATACAATAAAAACAGGAACAAGTGAGTAGTGCTTTTGAAGTAAGAGGCGGCAACCGTCTTAAAGGGGAAATTGTGCCCCAGGGTGCCAAAAACGAAGCTTTACAGATTATCAGCGCTGTCCTCCTGACAGCCGAGAAAGTAACCATCAGCAACATTCCCGATATACTTGATGTGAATCTGCTCATAGAGTTGCTGGGTGATATGGGCGTGAAAATTAACAGGATCAGCCGTGATACTTGCGAGTTTCAGGCAGACCAGATCAATCTTCCGTACCTCGAGAGTGCAGAATTCAAAAAGAAATCCGGCAGGTTGAGAGGTTCAGTAATGATTGCTGGTCCCTTGCTGGCCCGCTTCGGTAAAGCGTACATTCCAAAACCAGGTGGCGATAAAATAGGTCGTCGCCGGCTGGATACGCATATCATCGGGTTCGAAAAGCTGGGCGTTAAGTTCGTATACGACAATGATGATAACTACTTCCGCCTGGAAGCCGGAGACGGTGGCCTGAAAGGAGCATATATGCTGCTGGACGAACCATCCGTTACAGGTACTGCCAACATTGTAATGGCAGCAGTAATGGCCAGCGGAGTAACGACTATCTATAATGCAGCATGTGAGCCTTACCTGCAGCAGCTATGCAAAATGCTGAACAGTATGGGCGCTAACATCAACGGCGTAGGGTCTAACCTGCTCACCATTCAGGGCGTTCCTTCCCTGAAAGGTTGCAGCCATGCCATGTTGCCGGATATGATCGAGATCGGTTCCTTCATCGGACTTGCGGCTATGACGCAATCCGAGATCACCATCAAGAACGCCGGTGTGCAACATCTGGGTATCATTCCTGAGAAGTTCCGTCAGCTGGGTATTGAACTGGAGATCCGTGACAATGATATTTATATTCCTGCACAGGAGAAATATGAGATCCAGACTTTCCTGGATGGGTCCATCCTCACTATATCCGACCATCCATGGCCGGGATTCACGCCCGACCTGTTGAGCATTGTGCTGGTAGTAGCCACACAGGCAAAAGGTAGCGTAATGATCCACCAGAAGATGTTCGAAAGCAGGTTGTTCTTTGTGGACAAACTGATAGATATGGGCGCGCAGATCGTATTGTGCGATCCGCACCGTGCAGTGGTGATAGGCCTGGGAAGACAACATGCACTCAGAGGAATTACAATGTCCTCTCCGGATATCCGTGCAGGTGTATCTTTGCTGATCGCCGCACTGAGCGCAGAAGGAAAGAGCACCATTCAGAATATTGAACAGATAGACCGCGGTTATCAATACATCGATGAGCGATTGAGAAAACTCGGTGCAGATATTAAAAGGGTCTGAGATTTATAAGATTACTACAAGCTGCAAGAGATTGGCGCGAACGATCATATTTCATATGGTAAATGCCCGCACCAATCTCTTGCAGCTTGTGATTTATAGCGGAACCGGGATAACTAGCTTAAGAACATGACCAATAAGATCATCATTATTACTGCCCCCTCCGGAGCAGGAAAAACCACCATCGTAAAGAAGCTGCTGTCAGAACTGCCGCAGCTCGCATTCTCTATTTC
This sequence comes from Chitinophaga sp. S165, assembly GCF_003182155.1. Classification (GTDB taxonomy): domain Bacteria; phylum Bacteroidota; class Bacteroidia; order Chitinophagales; family Chitinophagaceae; genus Chitinophaga. The sequence goes on along the minus strand of NZ_QGTG01000002.1, from coordinate 415,799 downwards.
AGCTACAACCCGCACTGCCAGGGAAACAGAAGTTCATGGCAGGGATTACTATTTCCTGTCCCTGGACGATTTTCATCAGAAAATAGATGATAACGCCTTTGCGGAATATGAAATGGTATATGCCGGGAAATATTATGGAACACTGAAAAGTGAGTTGCAACGTATATGGGACGACGCGAAAGTACCCATGGTGGATATTGATGTAAAAGGCGCCCTGTCTATAAAGGAGAAATACCACACCGGCGTCCTGACCATTTTCATAGCACCGCCAACACTGGATACCTTACGGGTACGCCTCAGCGAACGTGGTACTGAAACCCAGGCATCCCTGGAGGAAAGGCTGGGTAAGGCCCGTTATGAGTTGTCATTCTCCCATGAATTTGATGAAATAGTAGTGAACGATGACCTGGAAACAGCGTATGCCGCAGTAAAAAAACTGGTAACGGCATTCCTGCAGTGATGACATAATGTTCCGGTGCAATCTTTGTATGAAGAATGACCGTACCTATTATGTGGAATCTATAATTCCTTACTTTTGAACTATATTATGGATACTTATACACTCCTGATCCTGGCCATACTGGTATTGCTGGCTGGTTTCTTTGCAGGGCTGGAAACGGCTTTCGCCAATGTGAACAAGTTGAGCATTGAGCTGAAAAAGAAACAGGGGCGGGCTACCGGTAAGATACTGGCGAGCTTTAACGACAATCCTTCCCGCTTTCTGGCTACCAGTTTGCTGGGATTAACCATTGTTGTAGTGATATACGGAATTATGTTCCATAGCGTCCTGCAGCCATTGTGGAACCTCATGTTGTCCCCCCAGCAAAACACTGTTCAACAGCCGATCTTCTTGTTCATTGATGTGATATTCGGAACGTTGATCCTGCTGACGTTAGGCTTTTTTATTCCCCGGGCCGTGTTTCGTTCACGCCCTGAAGCATTGCTCAGCTTTTTTGCCTTACCCATTTCCGTGATATCCAAACCACTGTATGTAATAGGCAGCCTGCTGGTGTCCATTTCTGAATGGATCCTGAAATACCTGTTCAATGTGCGGATCGTTGAAAGTGCCACTTCTTTTCCCCGGGTGGATGTGGAACATTTCATCCGTCAGTCGCAACAGCATATGACGGAAAACCAGGAGCTGAATACCGAGCTGTTTGAAAATGCATTATCGCTTGCACACGTTAAGATCCGTGGTTGCCTCATACCCCGTAAGGAAATAGAAGCACTGGAGATCGGCAGCCCGATTTCAGCAGCTCAGACGAAGTTCATGGAGACGAAACTCTCCAAGATCATTATCTACGAAGAAACGATCGACAACATACTCGGATATATCCATCAGCTGGACATGTTTAAAAGTCCGGCGGAAATTTCCACTATCCTGCATCCCATTCTTGCAGTACCGGAAACGATGAGCGCTATAGACCTGTTGAGCAAGTTTAATAAAGAGCGTAAGAGCATTGCCTGGGTGGTAGATGAATTTGGAGGAACGGCGGGGATAGTGACTATTGAAGACGTATTGGAGGAGATCTTTGGAGAGATCAAGGATGAGCATGATGTAGAGGAATTCGTGGAAAAGCAGATAGCTGAGAAGGAGTATATTTTCTCCGGAAGACTGGAACTGGATTTCCTGAATGAAAAATATGGTTTTGATTTTCCGGAAGATGAGAGCGAAACATTGTCCGGTTATATCATTAATCACCATGAAAAGATCCCGAGGCTGAAAGAGCGGATCATTATCGACGATTATGAGTTCGATGTGTTAAATGTGACGGAAACCAGGATCGAAATGGTTAAAATGAAGGTTCTTTAGATGAAACCAGGATAAATTAACTTTTTTTATCTTTGAATGAAGGTTTTTAGTTGCTTAGATGTCAATTATTTAGGAGAACTTACTACTTTTTATAAAAGAAAAGAAATCAATAGTTGATATTGTGATTATTTTTTTAATATATTTGCAGTGTCATTAAGCATCGCACCTGCTAAAACGATTTAAAAAAAGTAGTAGGTAATTAACACGAATTGTATACATTTGCTGCAGATGATGTAACACAATGATTTGATTTTTGTTAAAAGGATGTAAAAAAAATTGTTACAACATTGATAATAACATATTTTATTTCTATTTTTGTGATAGAAATTTAAAAGTAACCAGAAACACTAACATCTTGAAAGCTTGCCATCAATCGGATGCAATGTGAATCTGGAAACAAAGACATTCTCGAATTCAACTTTTTTGGGGTTAACAAACAATGGATGAAAGGCCGGCTCTTGATTCTTCTCGGGCTGGCTCTTTTTTTTAAAACTACCTCAAGATTCTCTATAGCCTGAAGGCAAATAATTCACATTAATTTATTTTGTTTGTAAGCCCTTTATCTGGTCTGGTTTATCACTGATCAGCTTTTCACGCCACTGACCTTTAAATTCGCTTAAAACTTTCTACTAATAAGGGTAGTTGCTCTGTTTTCTTCAAAGCAACAGCTATATTTGTGCTCCTTAGGATAAAACATTCACAGCCCGATTAACTGATATGTTCAAGAAAATTTTTGCAAATAATGATGAGAAGGCAGAGATGTCTTTCTTTGATCACCTGGAAGACCTGCGCTGGCATATAGTGCGTTCGATCATTGCGCTGATAGTAGTGAGCATTTTCGGATTTGTGTATACCAAAGAAATACTGGACGATGTGATCTTTGGCCCTACAAACGCTAATTTCCCTTCATATGTAGCCTTATGTAAGTTAAGTCATGCGGTTGGAATGGGCGATAAGCTCTGTATCACTCCGGTACCTATCGTATTCCAAAACCACGTATTGGTCGGACAGGTAATGTTACAGTTCAAACTGGCTTTCATATTTGCCCTGGTAGTAGCCTTCCCGTATATTTTCTGGGAGTTCTGGCGCTTTATTAAACCAGCGTTGAAAGAGCGTGAATTAAGAGGCGCACGTGGAATTATTTTCTGGGTGTCTTTTCAGTTCTTCCTGGGGATTTCCTTCAGCTATTTCCTGATGGCCCCTTTTACGATCAACTTCCTGGCAGGTTATACTGTTACAGATAAGGCGGTTAACCAGTTTTTCATTGACGACTATTTCGGATTGATGTCCCAGATCGTATTGGGTATGGGTGTTTTATTCGAATTGCCGATATTGGTTTTCTTCCTGACAAAGATCGGTTTTATCACGCCATCATTCCTGCGCACTTACCGCAGACACGCTGTGGTGGTGATCCTGGTGCTGGCTGCTGTTATCACGCCGCCGGATGTGATAGATCAGCTGATAGTATTTACACCGTTATATCTTTTATACGAAATAAGTATTTATATTTCAGGTAGAGCGTTGAAAGGAATGGAGAAAGCAGAGAAAGAAGCAGAAGAATGGTCTTGATCTGACGCCGAATAATTAAGCATGACGCGGAATATCCCTTGTAAACTACATAGGGTATTCCGCGTTGGGCTTTCTAACTTTGCTTCACTTTTTAAATTTTTGTTTTATGTCGTCACAACCATTATTTAATCTTACGCTACCAGTAGCCATAGGCTCTGATCATGCGGGATTTGAATATAAAGAAGAGATCATTTCCTACCTGGAAGGAAAGGGTTTAAAAGTAAAAGACGTAGGAGCACACTCAAAAGATTCTGCGGATTACCCGGATTATGCGCATCCTGTTGCTACACTGGTAGAGAGAGAACAGGCTGCTTTTGGTATCCTTGTATGTGGCAGTGGAAATGGCGTAGCCATTACGGCAAACAAGCACCAGGGTATACGCGCCGCTATTTGCTGGGGAGAAGAGTTGTCGCGCCTGGCGCGCTCTCACAATAACGCAAACGTATTGTGTATTCCTGCGCGTTTTGTTGATACCGGCGTAGCAAAACAAATAGTAGACGTGTTCATCGATACGCAATTCGAAGGTGGCCGTCATGAAAACAGGGTCAGAAAAATAGCCTGTTTATAAAATATAACAGCATCATCTTTACACATAAAAACGCCGATTATCGTAATATAGAAAAAGCGATAATCGGCGTTTATTATTTATATGTTATACCGCCTTCTTTTTTTGGTAAATACAATTGCTTTCATTAAATTGTGTTAAGAGTCAGTTAGTTGGATGTTTAGTTCGTATTGCATTTAGCATATTTAATGTGCACGATTAAGTATTTGATATACCCAATTGCGAAACACTTAATAGATCATTTTCTGTAGCTAGAACAAATCAAATACTTAAAGTCGGGTAGTGGAAATCATTAAGCAATAAGAAAACAATTTTTCAGGAACCGTATAAGAGAGAGTCACAGACAATTCCCCAATAAGTAAAACCAAAAATTAAGAGATTATGGAATCACCTTTAATCATTAGGTGGCGGAATCCCGACTTTTCCGGAAAGTCGCAGATAAGCCATGTTCGAACGCGATCACGTATACTGCCAATTTATTGTACTTAACAACACGTGAACAATGTAGCAAAGTGTACTATTAGTTTGAGAAAGCAGCCTTTCAGTATTATTCCCCAAGTATCATTCGAATGTCCATTCTGCGCATTACTGATATAACTGTTTGTACATCTTAATACCCTTACATATGATAATTGACATTTACAATATCAACTGTTTCCCTTAAAGCAGGTTTATCAGCTGAATCAACAATTATTTCAGATGCTTAAACTATCACCATTATGTCATCCACAGAATTTAATACGTTGCTCCTGGGAAATGCCGATTTTCTCAGACCGTATGCAGTTACACTGACAAAAGATTCGGAATCAGCAAAAGACCTTTATCAGGAAACGCTGTTCCGCGCGCTTGCCAATCGTGATAAATACCTGGCAGGCACCAATATCAGGGCATGGCTGTATACTATCATGCGCAATATCTTCATCAACAATTACCGGCGCGGTAACAGACAGTTCCGCCTGCTCGATAATTCTGCCGGAGAATATCTGCTGCATCAGCAACAACCTTGTATCGGTAATTCTGCAGAGACTAATCTGCGCATTAAAGATGTACATATGGCGGTGTATAACCTGCCCATAATATTTAAACAGCCATTCATGCTTTATTTTGAAGGCTATAAGTATTATGAAATTGCAGCGATGCTGAACGAACCCCTGGGAACAGTAAAGAGCCGCATTCATTTTGCCCGTAAGATGTTGAAATCCCGTATTGCAAGATATTGACCCCTTCCGGAAAAAGGGAGAAAGGATATGCTCGCGAAAACCACGCGTAGCGGCAGGTCTGTGTCCTTTCTCCTTTTTCCTTTTCTCCCTTAATGCATTCTTTCGTACTTTTATGCCTTCCCTTTTAAATATTCAAACATCATTTCCCGGATGAAGACCGGGACTTTAATAAATCGAATGAAGGCAAATTATTTAGATGAATTGAACGAGCGGCAACGCCAGGCAGTGGAACATATTAACGGACCGCTGATGATCGTGGCAGGCGCCGGCTCCGGTAAGACCAAAGTGCTGACTACCCGTATCGCACACCTGATGCGTCATGGGGTGGAAGCATTTAATATCCTGTCGCTTACATTTACAAATAAGGCCGCCCGTGAAATGAAGGAACGTGTGGAAAAGATCCTGGGAGGTACAGAAGCCCGCAGCCTGTACATAGGTACGTTCCACTCCGTGTTCGCCCGCCTGCTGAGAGCAGAAGCACACCGCCTCGGTTATCCGAACGACTTCACCATCTACGACTCTGATGATGCCAAAAGCGTGCTTAAAACCATCATTAACGAGCAAAATCTGGATGATAAGCACTATAAGCCCAACCTGGTATATAATCGCATTTCCGCGGCTAAAAACAGCCTGATGGGGCCAGAGGAGTACCAGCATGACTATGCCGTTCAGCAGGAAGATATGCGCGCCAACAGGCCGCTTACCGGTAAGCTGTACGATATGTACGCCAAACGCTGTTTTAAGAACGGCGCTATGGACTTTGACGACCTCCTGTTCAAAATGTACGTATTGCTGAAAAGCTTCCCGGAAGTATTGCACAAATACCAGCATAAGTTCAAATACATCATGATCGATGAGTACCAGGATACCAACCCTGCCCAGTACGAGATCATCAAACTGCTGGGTGCCGCTCACGAAAATATCTGCGTGGTGGGAGACGATGCGCAGAGTATCTATTCCTTCCGTGGTGCTACCATCCAGAACATCCTCCAGTTTGAAAAGGACTATGACGATGCTAAAGTCGTGAAACTGGAACAGAACTATCGTAGTACCAAATCCATCCTCAATGTAGCCAACGAGGTGATCGCAAATAACAAAGGCCAGATCGAAAAGAACCTGTGGACAGATAATGGTGACGGTGAAAAGATCAAACTGGTGCGGACAATGACCGATAACGAGGAAGGTAAGTTTGTGGCAGATACCATCGCAGAGCAAAAGCTCCGCAACCACTACGCAAACAAGGATTTCGCCATCCTGTACCGGACTAACGCCCAGAGCCGTGCCTTTGAGGAAAACCTGCGCCGTAAAGCCATTCCTTACCGCATTTATGGAGGTCTGTCCTTCTATCAGCGTAAAGAGATCAAGGACTTTATCGCCTATCTGCGTATCGTTACGAATCCGCAGGAAGAGGAAAGCCTGAAGCGTATCATTAACTATCCCGTACGCGGTATTGGTAAAACCACTGTTGATAAGGTTTCTGTCCTGGCCAATGATCATAACATCACTTTCTGGAACGTACTGGAAAGAGCACAGGAGTTCGGGTTCAAATCCGGCACACTGGAAGCTATCGAAGGCTTTGTGATCATGGTACGCAGTTTCCAGGCTATGCTGGGCAAACATAATGCTTACGACATTGCTTTACAGGTCGGTAAATCTACCAACATTGTGAAGGAACTGTTCAATGATAAAACAACAGAAGGACTGGCGCGTTACGAAAACATCCAGGAATTGCTGAACTCCATCAAGGAATTTACCGAAACCCCTACGGAAGACGGTGAACTGGTGGAATCAGAAAAATCCCTGGGTACTTACCTGCAGCAGATCACCCTGTTGACGGATGCAGATAAGGGGAATGACGAAGACAGCGACGTAGTGAAGCTGATGACCATCCACGCGGCGAAAGGACTGGAGTTCCCGGTAGTATTCTCCGTGGGATTAGAAGAAAACCTTTTCCCAAGTGGCTTATCCATCAACTCAAGGGAGGAACTGGAAGAAGAACGCCGCCTGTTCTATGTAGTGATCACCCGTGCAAAGTCCCGCCTGTTCCTGACATACGCTAACAGCCGGTATCGCTTCGGACAGCTGGTGAACAACGAATCCAGCCGTTTCCTGGAAGAGATGCCTGAAAAATACATCGACCGCAGTTATGCAGGTGGAGGCAATGTAAACCGCAGCCCTATCAACAGCGGTAACGGTTTATGGGGTAATAGCGGCGGAGGCAATATGTTTGACCGCATGCAGAAGAAGTCGCCGGCGGCTCAACAACAGCCTTCCGGTCCCCGTCCGGCAGCAAGACCTGTCCCGAATGCGGCTCCCAGCAACCATGTACCGTCTCCTAACTTTACCCCGGACGATCCGGCTACTATGGAGGCAGGTATGGAAGTGGAGCATCAGAAATTCGGTTTCGGTACTATCCTGACCATGGAAGGACCAATGAACAACCGTATCGCAACGGTGAACTTCCCTAAGGGAGGGGGCGAGAAGAAGATCATGCTGAACTATGCCCGCCTGATGATCGTTAAAAAATAACCGTACTATAACTGGCTGCAAGAGGAGGGGCATACCCATCTCTTGCAGCTTTTATTTATACAGACATGACCTCCGTCATACTCAAACTGCGTCATTATTGTGCCTATCAGGAGCGCTGCCACAGTGAGGTTAAATACAAATGTATTGAGCTGGGCCTTCGCGGCGATGAGATCGATGCAGCCATAGCAGAGCTGATCTCTGACAATTTCCTGAATGAGGAACGCTTCGCCCGCGCCTTTGCAGGGGGGAAATTCCGCACAAAACAGTGGGGACGTAAGAAGATCCAGCAGGAACTGAAACAGCGTCAGGTCTCAGCTTACTGTATTAAAAAGGGGATGGAGGAGATTGATGATGAGGATTATGACAAAACGTTAACCAATCTGGCGGCCAGAAAATACGCTTCGCTGAAAGGGGAACAATACCTGAAAAGGAAGTATAAAACTATGCAATACCTGTTGCAAAAGGGGTACGAGCCCGAGCTGATCCAGGATATTGTTGAACAAATCGCAAAAGAACCCGGATAGATGCCGGATAATTTTCATAGTTTTTAAACGAAGTCATCGTAATTTGCGAGAAGGAAATTTAATTTAAAAATATGTCAGACCTGAAGGTAACGCTTGTACAAACTAACCTGCACTGGGAAAATATAGAAGAGAATCTTCGCATGTTCGATGAAAAGATCAATTCAATTCAGGAACGGACGGAAGTAGTGATATTACCGGAAATGTTCAGTACAGGCTTCAGTATGGCCCCTGAAAAACTGGCGCAGACTATGGACGGCAGTGCGGTACAGTGGATGAAGAAGAAGGCTGCTGAGAAAAATGTTATCATCACCGGAAGCCTGATCATCGAAGAAGACGGACATTACCTGAACCGACTGCTATGGATGCAGCCTAACGGTGTTTATGGTACCTACGATAAACGTCATCTTTTCGGCTATGCCGGAGAGCATGAGCATTACCAGGCTGGCGATAAACGCCTGATAGCCCAGGTAAAAGGCTGGAAGATCTGCCTGAACGTTTGTTATGACCTGCGTTTCCCGGTATGGTCCAGGAACGCGATATCTCCGGAAACCGGCGCACCTGAATACGATATACTGATCAACGTTGCTAACTGGCCCGAAAGGAGAAGTACGCCCTGGAAAACCCTGATCCATGCACGAGCTATCGAAAATCAGGCTTATGCTATTGGCGTGAACAGGGTAGGCAACGACGGTAACAACATTTATCACAGTGGCGATTCCAGCCTGATAGACCCTCTGGGAGAGATCCTTTACAGGAAATCAAACGACGAGGATATTTTTACTACCACACTAGAACGCTCCCGCCTGGACGAGGTAAGGAAGAACTTTCCTTTCCTGAAGGATGCAGATAAATTCCAGGTATTTTAATGTTGAAGGCCATACACCATATAGCTATCATTTGCGCTGACTATGAGCGAAGTAAGCGTTTTTATACAGAAGTGCTCGGACTAAAGATCATACGTGAAGTTTACAGGCTGGAACGCCGGTCGTATAAGCTGGACCTGGCACTGAACGGTCATTATGTGATAGAGTTGTTTTCCTTTCCCGACCCGCCGCCAAGAGTAAGCGGGCCGGAAGCTGTCGGATTGAGGCACCTGGCCTTTTCAGTGAATAATATTGAACAGGTGGTAGCCCATCTGAAAACCCATAATGTAACTCCCGAGCCTATACGCACAGATCCTTATACCGGCAGACGGTTTACCTTTTTTACCGATCCTGACGGTCTGCCGCTGGAATTATACGAAGTATAACGCAGTTCATGGGATTTGCCGGCTGGTATTGACTATGACTGTTATCATAGATACTAAAAACATTGTCAATGCTTAGGGCGTACATTAACTCACGGATTTTCACAGGAGATTTATGGCTGGACGGCTATGCTGTTATTACAGAAAATGGCCGCATACAACAAGTCGTACCGCAGGCACAGGTGCCGGAAAATGCGGAACTGACCGATCTGAAAGGGGCGATACTCGCACCTGGTTTTATCGATCTGCAGATCTATGGCGGTAACGGTAAACTATTCCCTTTCACACCAGATACGGCTACTTTAAAAGCTACCTACGACTATTGTTGTAGTGGCGGAGCCGGTTTTTTCCTGCCCACCATTCCTACCCACTCCCCGGAAGTAATGCGGAAGTCCATTGAAGCAGTACGCCAATACTGGGCGGAAGGAGGTAAAGGCGTACTGGGCCTTCACCTCGAAGGGCCATTCATGAACCCCGAGAAAAAAGGAGCACATCTTATTCAATACATCAAACAACCCACTGCCGCCGATATTAATGAATTGCTGGCTATCGGAAAAGGCGTTATTAAAATGATGACGCTTGCACCTGAGTGCTGTGATCCGGCGCTGGTAAAGCAATTGCAGGATGCAGGCGTCGTGGTGTCTGCCGGTCATAGCAACGCCGATTATGCTACGGCCTACCAATCATTTGAAGATGGTATTACCACCAGTACGCACTTGTTCAATGCCATGTCTCCACTACAGGGCCGGGCCCCCGGTCTGGTAGGTGCCATCTACGATCATCCGTCTGTGTATGCCAGCATTGTAGCAGATGGTGTACACGTTGACTTTCATTCGGTACGTATCAGTAAGAAGATAATGGGCGAACGCTTGTTCCTGATCACCGATGCCGTAGTGGCCTGTGCTGAAGGAGATTATGTATATGTGGAAGAATCAGACCGTTATGTAAATGCACAAGGTGTGCTGGCAGGCTCCAAACTGACGATGCATAAAGCCCTGAAAAACTGTATCACAAAGGTGGGCATCCTGCCGGAAGAGGCCCTGCGTATGGCTTCTACCTATCCGGCTATCGTAGCTGGCGTGTCTCATGAACTGGGAAAAATAGCACCGGGTTACCTGGATACTATGGTCGTGTTAGATACTGATTGGGACTTGAAACAGTTAATTGGGTTATCTTAGCGGTTTCAACCTGTAATTTTCATGGGCATCACACACTTCTTTAAGAAAGACCAGTACAAGAACTTATTTTTCCTGGTATGGCTTTTACTTGGGCTGTTACAGGCTGGATTTACCGAGTTGATGGATGATGAAGCCTACTACTGGGTATATTCCCGTCACCTCGACTGGGGATATTTTGACCATCCGCCAATGGTGGCGCTGCTCATCAAGATCGGGTATGCGCTGTTCCATAATGAGTTCGGTGTTCGTTTGTGTATGGTGATCCTGAATGTGCTTACACTGATCATCACTGATAAGCTGATACCCAGAAGGGATAACCGCCTGTTCTACCTGCTGCTGTGTGTAATGGCGGCTATGCAATTGGGAGGTATGCTGGCAGTGCCGGACGTACCGCTGGTCTTCTTTGCTGCATTCTACTTCCTGGTATACCGCAATTTCCTGGAACAGCAGAGCTGGAAAAATACCTTGCTGCTGGCTTTAAGCATGGCGCTGATGTTCTATAGTAAATACCACGGTATTCTGCTGGTAGGCTTCACCGTTATTTCTAACCTGAACCTGCTGCGGGTATTTAAATTCTATGTTGCCTGTATCATTACCAGCATATTGTTCCTGCCACATCTATACTGGCAGTATGCACATGATTTCCCATCCCTGCAATATCACCTGGTAGAGAGGAATGCCAGTACATACAATATTAGCTTTACAGTAGAGTATATCCTGGGGCAACTCCTTTTATTTGGTCCGGTGGCCGGATGGCTGATCTTATACTATGGCTTCGTTTGTCCTATTCAGAGTGCTTTTGAAAGGGCTTTGAAATTCTCTCTCATAGGTGTGCTGACATTCTTCCTGATCAGTACTTTCAAAGGCAGGGTAGAGGCCAACTGGACAGTGATGTTGTTTACACCGGCTATGGTATTGGCACATCAGGCGGTACGTCGCAAACGCTCACTAAAATGGTCACTCCGCATACTACCTTACCTGGCAGTATTCACACTGATCCTGGTGGCTATCACACGTGTCTATATGGTGTGGGACTTTATGCCGGGGGTGAAAGTGCGTCCGGAGATCCATCACAATAAGCCCTGGGCAGCAGAAATAAAACGGCAGGCAGCAGGCAGGCCAGTTGTTTTCATCAACAGTTATCAGTGGCCTTCGAAGTATATGTTCTACAGTGGAGAACTGGCATATGTGGTTAACAACCGCTATACGCGCCGGAACCAATACAACTACTGGGATACGGAGAAACAACTATGGGGAAAACCAGTGCTGATCACTTTTACTCCTGATAATACTTTACCATATACAGATAGTTTCAACACTGTTAAAGGACCATGGAATGCTTACGACCAGGACCCTTATTATTCCTATTCGCTGATCACACTTGTGCCGGCAATGAAATATGTGAAGGTGAAACGGGGCGAGCGCATGCCTTTTATTCTGCAGTTAAAGAATGGTTATAATGAACCGGTACCGGTAGATAAGGCGCACGAAGCAGTGATAGGCTACGGATTTGCACAGAAGGAAAAGGTATTGGGCGGCGTGAAATCCGACCTGGTATTAAGCAGGGCGATAGATAGACGTATCATCCGTATGGAGGTGATCGTACCGGACAAACCGGGAACGTATCAATTGAAATTCTGTGTATTTGCAGGCATACTTTTCCCGACGCATAATAGTCAGACAGTGACTGTAGTGGTGGAATAAATAATAAAAAAAGAACCAGGAATTGAACTTATGCGAAGATGATCGCATGCATCCAATTCCTGGTTCTTTTTTTATGTCTTATTGCTGGAAAGCGTTCCAGCCCTGTGCCACCAGTTTGAATTTATTACCGCCTTTGGTCAGTATATGTGCACCTTCACTGATGTCGGCCATATACCCGATCACACTGATCTGCTCAGACAACACGATCTTATCGTAATCTTCCTGCTTCATAGTAAAGAGCAGTTCATAATCTTCTCCGCCGCTAAGGGCTGCCGCTGTGGGATCAAGAGAAAATTTCAGCGCCATCTCTTTTGTTTCATTGGCAATAGGGATCTTCTCCTCATATAACACTACTCCGAGGTTGCTCTGTTTGCAGATGTGCAATATTTCTGAGCTTAATCCATCACTCACATCCATCATTGCTGTAGGCTGGATATCCTGTTCCTGCAGGAATTCAATGATATCGCGACGGGCTTCAGGTTTTAACTGACGGCCTATAATGTAAGTCTGGTTCTCCAGGTCAGGCTGCAGTTGCGGACTTTCCAGGTAGATCTGTTTTTCCCTTTCAAGGAGTGTCAGCCCGAGGTAAGCCGCGCCAAGATCACCGGATACGCAAAGCAGGTCGCCTTTCTGGGCGGTGGAACGCTTTACGAACTTGTCGGGAGCTACTTCACCGATGGCTGTTACACTGATCACAAAACCTTTCTGTGAAGAAGTGGTATCTCCGCCGATGAGATCTACGCCGTATTTCTCGCAGGCAGCATATACACCTTCATAAAACTCATTCAGTGCATCTACAGAAAAACGATTGCTGAACGCAATGCTCATGGTGATCTGAGTAGGGGTCGCGTTCATGGCGTATATGTCAGAGAGGTTCACTACGACAGATTTATACCCCAGGTGTTTGAGCGGAGTATACATCAGGTCAAAGTGTATGCCTTCTATCAGCATATCTGTAGAGATCACTGTCTGACGGCCAAAATGATCAATAACAGCAGCGTCGTCGCCAACACCAAGCACGGTGCTGACTTGCTGGATCTCTATATTTTTGGTAAGCAGTTCTATCAGTCCGAACTCCCCGAGGGAGTTTATCTCTGTTCTTTCGTCACTCATGGTGTATGAAATTAGATCAGTATTTTCCGTTTACAATGTCAATCAGTGGCTCGTGAATGAGACCGTTTGTAGCTATCAGCGTACGTTGGTAAGGAGAGTAGCGGTGACCTTTGAAATCGGTAACCTTTCCACCTGCTTCTTCTACCATGAGGAAGCCTGCGGCAGCATCCCAGGCATTCAGGCTGTGTTCATAATAGCCGTCAAAGCGGCCCGCAGCTACCCAGCAAAGATCGATAGCGGCAGAACCCAGCCTGCGTACAGGTTGTCCCTGTTTTACGAAGTACTCGAATACATCAATTGGACTGTGAGTATATTCTTTCCAGGTATAAGGGAAGCCGGTAACCATACAGGCCTTGTTCATCTCTTCTTTAGCCGAAACGCGGATGGGTTTATCATTGAGCGTAGCTCCCTGGCCCTTTTCAGCAACGAAGAATTCGTTCAGGAAAGGGTTGTATACAGCACCCAGGATCATTTCGCCGTCCTGCTCAATGCCAATAGAAACACAACAGATGGGAATACCATGCGCAAAGTTCACCGTACCGTCAAGGGGATCGATGATCCACTTGGTATTTGAATCGCTGCTGATCTCGCCAGACTCTTCACTGAGTATAAAGTGGTGGGGAAATGTTTCCCTGATCACACTGAATATGGCTGTCTCTGCATTCTTATCAGCCTCCGTTACGAGGTCATTCACTGAACTTTTGCTGGACACCTGAAAAGAGCCGTTAAAGTACTGTTTCAGAACATCTCCACCGGCCTGTGTTGCTTTGAGAAGGGTAGCTTTTAACATGGGGCAAAGGTACGCGGGAATTTTTTTTCTAACCATATCGTTTTTAGTAATATGTTTGTATAAGATTGCCAGCGGTAAGGTACCTGTAATCCAAAATCAAACCGTCGCAATCCGAAATTCGGCGTATTTTTGCAGTTAATAAATGAGAAGGTAAATTAATGGCCATTTTAGGTAATCTTATATCCAGGTCACTGCGCATCAGGAAGAAATTTACATTTAAGTTAGGGACACCTCGCCAATACCAGTTACAGGTATTACACAGACTGCTGGCGAAGGCAAAGGACACGCAATTTGGACAGCATTATAAATTTCAGGAGATCCTGAATAGCCCAAATGTGATGGCCCAGTACCGTGCTGCTGTCCCTGTGCACAACTATAACAAGATGCACGCAGAGTGGTGGCATAAATGTCTGGAAGGTCAGGCAAACGTTAGCTGGCCTGAAAAGATCAAGTACTTCGCGCTTAGCTCCGGTACATCGGAGTCGGCAAGTAAACATATACCTGTTACCAAAGACATGTTGCGGAACGTCAAGAAAGTGGGCGTAAAGCAACTGTATTCCATGGCGAACTTCAATATTCCTCCTAAATCCTTTACCAAAGGGATCCTGATGTTGGGCGGCACAACTGCCCTCTATGAAAAGGGAGATTATTATGAGGGTGACATGAGTGGTATTCAGGCTAAAAACATCCCCCGCTGGTTCAGGCGTTTCTACAAGCCCGGCGGTAATATTTCCAAAAAGCCAAACTGGGAACAACGTATCAAGCTGATCGTCCGTAAGGCTCCCCAGTGGGACGTAGGTACCGTATGTGGTGTGCCTGCCTGGGTACAGATCGTACTGGCGGAGATCATCAAATACCACGGAGTTAAGAACATTCATGAGATCTGGCCGAACCTGGCCGTATATATCCACGGAGGCGTATCTTTCGAACCCTACCGTGACAGCTTCCAGAAATTACTGGGTAAACCGATCAATTTCATCGAAACCTATATGGCTTCCGAAGGTTCTTTCGGCTTCCAGGCAAGACCCGGTGTAAAAGGGATCAAACTGGTGCTGAACACAGGTATCTTCTATGAGTTCATTCCATTCAATGAAGATAACTTCACGGCAGACGGTGAGGTGAAACCTAATCCGAAGGCATATATGATCCATGAAGTGGTAGAAGATGTGGAATATGCAGTAATGCTTTCTACCTGTGCCGGTGCATGGCGGTACCTGATCGGCGACGTAGTGAAGTTCACTTCCGTAAAAGAACATGAGATCACGATCGTTGGCCGTACCAAGCAGTTCCTGAGTTTGTGCGGAGAACACATGAGCATCGACAATATGAATAAGGCGATCGACATGGTGCAGAAGAAGATGGGCATCACCATCAAAGAATTCACCGTAGCCGGTTTCCCTTACGAAAGCCTGTTCGCACACCGTTGGTATATTGGTACTGACGATGTGAATGTAGACAGCAACCGTGTCCGTGAAATCATCGATCAGACATTGAGTGAAGTGAATGATGATTACGCTGTGGAAAGGACTTCTGCGCTGAAAGAACTATTCGTAGAGGTTATGCCGAACGAAGTGTTCATTGACTATATGAGGGCAAAAGGAAAAGAAGGCGCAATGAATAAATTCCCACGTGTATTGAAGGGTGAGAAACTGAAAGACTGGGAACAATTCCTGAGTGTGAAATCTGTCTGAGAAATTTAACGATTCTATAAATAAAAAGAGGGGTAACTTCAGCAATTAGGTTACCCTTTATTTTTACATAAAAGATAGCCGTAGCAGTAACGGTAATGGAATTTTGTAGCGCATGATATCAGCACTGGCACAGGGTATGGCGTTGGGCTTATTTTTATCTATTTCTGTAGGTCCCGTTATCTTCGCCATCATAAAATACAGCATCAACAATGGATTCAAGGCAGGCGTATGCTTTGCTTTAGGAGTATCTTTCAGTGATATATTTTTTGTATTAACAGGTAATCTGGCGACTTCGTTCATTACCGGCCTTGAAGAATATAAAAAATACATAGGTATCATCGGTGGTATTATGCTCATTTGCATGGGTATATACGGACTGTTCTTTAAGAAGGTAATGATCAGTACAGGTGATGAACGGCCGGAAATGTTCCGTACCCACGACTATTTGAAGATCTGGCTGGCCGGCTTCCTGATGAATACGCTGAACCCTGGTGTTATCATCTTCTGGTTAGGTGTTTGTGTATCTTCCAGTTCTACTACAGTGGGTCACCGTATCATGATGTATACTACTGCTTTGATCTGGGTATTATCTACAGATATTTTGAAAGTATTTGTAGCTGATAAGATCAGGCATAAGCTGACCCTGAGTAATGTGGTATGGCTGAATAAGATCGCAGGCGGAAGCCTGATACTGTTTGGTGTGATTCTGTTGTACAAGGTGCTTTTTGATCCGGGAGCCATTACACACTAAGAAGCGAAAGAATATTATAAAAAGAAAAGCCATTCATTGCGAATGGCTTTTTCTTTTTATTGGTGGTGGTAAATTGCTTATTTGATAGTCCAGGTTTCTCTTCCTGCCAGCAGTTTGTCAAGATCGCCAGGACCTTTCTGGGAAAGAGCGCCTTCTACCTGGGCGTTCAACTGATCTTCGTAAGTAGGACGGAAGGCCTGGTAGAACACGCCGAAAGGACGTGGCAGGTGGCCTTCTATACGAGGATCGTCAAACATACGGGTCAGGAGCTGTGCCTTGTAAAAGTCTTTCTCATCATGGATCCAGAGATCGTCAGCACTGTATTCTCCACCCAGTTCCACTACTACAGGTCTTAAACCGTCCAGGCGGATACCTTTATTCTTCTGTGCGCCAAATACCAGTGGCTGGCCTTGTTCTACGAACAGGGTCTCTTCCATTTTGCTGCCTTTCTCGGTAAAGATCTCGAATGCACCATCATTAAAGATGTTACAGTTCTGGTATATTTCCAGGAAGGAAGCGCCTTTATGTGCATGGCTGCGTTTCAGCAGTTCCTGCAGATGTTTTGGATCACGGTCCATACTGCGGGCTATGAAGGTCGCGTCTGCACCTAATGCCAGCGCCAGCGGATTGAAAGGATGGTCAATGCTGCCGAAAGGAGTGGACTTGGTCACTTTGTTCTCTTCTGAAGTAGGAGAGTACTGGCCTTTCGTCAAACCATAGATCTGGTTATTGAACAGCATCACATTGATATCGAAGTTACGGCGCAGCAAGTGGATGGTATGGTTACCACCAATGGAAAGACCGTCACCGTCGCCCGTTACAACCCAAACACTAAGTTCAGGACGTACGGCTTTTAATCCGGAGGCAATAGCGGTAGCACGGCCATGGATGGAGTGCATACCATATGTGTTCATATAGTAAGGAAAACGCGAAGAGCAGCCGATACCGGATACGATTACGATATTTTCCTTTGGAATGCCCAGACCGGGCATGATAGTTTGTACTTGTTTTAAGATCGAATAATCTCCGCAACCCGGACACCAGCGTACTTCCTGGTCTGTTGCAAAATCCTTCGCCGTTAACGCCTGCGGAGCTATAGTAGCTGTTGACATTTGAATATTTTAAA
Organism: Chitinophaga sp. S165; assembly: GCF_003182155.1. Taxonomy (GTDB): domain Bacteria; phylum Bacteroidota; class Bacteroidia; order Chitinophagales; family Chitinophagaceae; genus Chitinophaga. The sequence continues at coordinate 397,980 of NZ_QGTG01000002.1, read as the reverse complement.
GAAAAAAGTGAAAAACGGTTGGCAAAGTTACGAATTGTTTGTCCTATGCAGTTTACGCAATAAGGAATACTTCAAATTGTTCCCTTTAGCCTGATCCTGATTAAGCCTGTCCTTCCTGCAGCAGGGCCTCCCAATATTCGGCTGCTCTTCTGGTGTGTGGTATCACTATAGTACCGCCAACAATGTTGGCTACGGCAAAGATCTCATACATTTCTTCCGTGGTAATGCCCTGCTCGTGGCATTTTCCCAGGTGATATTTGATACAGTCGTCACAGCGGAGCACCATCGAAGACACCAATCCCAGCATTTCCTTCACTTTGGTACTTAATGCGCCCTCCGCATAAGTGTTGGTATCAAGATTAAATAAACGGTTAATGACTTTATTCTGTTTACCCAGGATTACCTCGTTCATTTTGGCCCGGTAATCATTGAAAGCTTTTATCTCGTCTGCCATTTTATTGTTTGTTTACACACCTTAAAGCTATGAAACGATTCCCAAATATAAATCAATCTACTTGATCAGTAGACTATGCCCCGGAGTAACAAAAGTGTTAAAATGTTTATATGCTGAAAATTAATTAGTTAGATGCTATGGAATAACCATAGGTTATTGCTCATAACAAGAAGTGATAAGAATTGCAAGGTCATTGACCATGCGGTAGCCTGTCCAGGTTGTTGAAATTGGCTACCGGGCTTAATAATAAGATAACATTAAAGCCGTTCCTTTGCGCTTTACCTGTTGATTATGTTTGTGATGCGTTTCCTTTTACTGTTATTTTTAAGTGGGCTGCTATCCGGTAGTCTGTTTGCGCAAAACGACAACCTTCCTAAACTACAGCTGTCCGATCAGGATGAATATGAGCAGATAAGGCCGGACTCCACTTTCCTGGCTTTAAAAGATGCCTACAACCGGGCAATAGAGAAAAAGGACCCCATGGCTGCCGCCACATGCCTGGTGCAGATGGGACAGATCTGCTTTCACCTGGGGCATTTTCCTCAAGCATTGGACTACCTGCTACAGGCCGGCGACATATTCCGTAAAGAAGGAGATCATCAGCAGCTGGCCAGTAACCTGAACGATATCGGGATGTTGTACTATTATAACAAACAGCCGGAGCTATCCCGCCGGCAATATGAAGAAGCGCTCGCTATTTATCACCAGCTGAACAATAATGCCGGAGTTGCAGTAACCTACGGTAAGATCGGCCACCTGTATGAAAAACAACAACATTACGATAGTGCTTTCCTATACCAGCGCCGTGCACTGAACGCTTATCTCCTCGTGGACGATAAAAAGGGCATGTCCAAGATCTATGAGAATATCGGCAGTATTTATGAAGACCTTGCCAGATACGACTCAGCCTCCTACTATTTTAGCAGAGCACTGGACCTTAACATGCAGGGAGGAGAGAAAATCGCACGTATTGAGATCCTCAACAACCTGGGCGATGTACTGAGAAAGACAGGTCATTATACAGAAGCGCTATTCCAGACCCGTAACGCTTTACTACTCGCACTTGACCTCCATGAACAACGGCAACTGAGTGGTGCATACCGGGACCTGGCCAAAGCACATCATCTTGCCGGCGCTAATGACAGCGCATTCTATTACCTGGAACTAAGCCGTCAATACCTGCTGAGAACATATTCTGACGAGAACAGCAAACAGGTGGCTTTATTACAGACCGTTTACGACATTGAAAAGAAAAACAACGAAATAGACCGGTTACAGAACGTTCGTAAGACTACCCGCATCATTACTGCTGCAATCATTGTCGTGATCCTGCTTTTAGTTGCAATGGGCATTCTGATCATCAGCCGCCAGCGCCTCAAGTTGCGTAATGAGCAGATCCTCCGGATGCAGCACCGTCAGATCTTCGAAACAGAAAAGGAACTGATGGAGGCCGCTTTGCAAAACAAGCAACTACAGGAGGGAAAGTTAAAAGAAGAATTGGAGGTCCGTTCCCGCGAGCTCACCACACATACATTACATATTATTCAGAAGAACCAGTTGCTGGAGGAGTTAAGAGCAAGGCTCGATGAAATGGTAAAGGACGACAAGCGTGATCAGAAGAAGCAGCTGAAGCAACTCCTCTCACAGATCAACCATAGTTTTAATCACGACCAGTATTGGGTCGACTTTCGCAACATTTTTGAACAGGTGCATCAGGCTTTCTTCGATAACCTCAAGAAGTATTGTGACACACTCACATCTAATGACCTCCGTTTAGTAGCACTCCTGAAAATGAACATGGAGTCTAATGATATAGCTACCCTGCTAGGCATTTCCCAGGATAGTTTGCGCGTGGTGAGGTACAGACTACGCAAGAAACTCAATCTTCAACAAGGCGAGAGCCTGACAGCTTTCATTCAGAGTTTGTGAGTTCATGTCGGGTAGCATTTATACGGCTCTCTGTTACCAGAAGTACTTAACTAATTGACACATTATTAGATATGTGATAAAAATGACTATGTCAACTAAGAGCTTGACTAAGTCAGTAAATAAATATTGCGTTACAAATCGCAAACAGGGACAAGAAATGCAGCCGTCATGCAATAATTGGGAGAGCCGAACAGGCACCCTTTCAGGAGCACAAAAATGGGCCTTAGCTGTTCGACATACGCTTGATAACGCAAAATAGAAATCCAACCGAACAGGTACAGCCCATTTTGTGCTACCTGAAACGTGCAGCAGGATCGGACTGGGAGACAGGTAAAGTGGTTGCCATGAATTGAGGGCGCAAGGGCTTAACATTCCCTTAATGTTACGGTAATATTTTCTTAACCGGCGTTTTGTTACGCTAATAGATATTGATAATCAAATGATTAACTGCATTTTGTTTCGTCTGTTGCCTTGTTGTATACGCCCGCTGTAACGGTGTATCCTTTTTGTATACCCCACTAATTTGACTTCCGCAACTGTCAAATGCACCTTTGCTGAAGTAACGGATTAACTCTCTACCAATATGCAGAAACTTCTATTCACCTTTTTCTTTTCCTTCCTGAGCATCATATGCTTCGGGCAGACAACCGGACTGGTGACCGGTAACATCATCGACAAAAATCAGCAACTGTCCCTGCCTGGTGCAACACTTAAATTAAAACCGGGCAATCATTACACTGTCTCCAATCAACAGGGTAAATTCGAATTCCTTAGTGTACCTGCCGGTACCTACACCCTGGAAGTAACTTACATCGGTTACCAGACCTTTAGCCAGGAAGTGATCGTTGCCGTAGGTAAAGCAACTGACCTGAAACTGAAAATGGAAGCCGGTGGTATTGCCGGTAAGGAAGTACTGGTTGTGGGAGACCGCATCCGCGGACAAGCCAAAGCGCTGAACCAGCAGCGGAATAATCCTAATATTACCAATATCGTATCCGCTGACCAGATCGGCCGTTTCCCTGATGCGAACGTCGGTGACGCGATCAAACGTATTCCAGGTATCACCATGCAGAATGACCAGGGGGAGGCCCGTAACATTATTATCCGCGGTCTGGCGCCTGAACTGAACTCAGTGTCGCTGAACGGTGACCGTATCCCTTCTGCAGAAGGTGATAACCGTCGCGTACAAATGGACCTTATCCCTTCCGATATGGTGCAGACCATCGAGGTTAACAAAACCCTGACGCCGGATATGGATGCCGACGCTATAGGTGGCTCAGTAAATCTGGTAACGCGTGCGGCGCCTAATGGTCCCCGCGTGTCCGCTATGCTGTCCGGAGGTGTGAACCCTATCCGTAATAAAGCATTATATACCGGTAGCCTGGTACTCGCCAACCGCTTCTTCGACAGTAAACTGGGTGCTGTATTGAGCGCTTCTTATAATAATAATGATTACGGTTCTGATGATATGGAGGCTACCTGGGCGAAAGACGATTTCGGAAATATCTATACAGCAGAATCAGAGGTGCGTAAATATAATGTTCAGCGTATCCGCAGAAGTGCATCTGCTGCATTGGACTATAAGATCAATGCAAAGAATACCATTTATGCAAATGCCATGTACAACTGGCGCGACGACAGGGAAAACCGTTATCGCCTGCGCCTGACGGATATTGAACCTGAATATGACGACAATGATGCTATTACAGGTTATGTTGGTTCCGTACGTCGCGAAACGAAAGGAGGCATTGACAATAGCCGTAACAAGAACCGCAGACTGGAAGATCAGCGTGTACAGAACTACTCCCTGCGTGGTGAGCACCTGTTAGGTAGTAAAGTAGACCTGGACTGGGGTGCAAGTTTTTCCACTGCCAGCGAAAACAGACCACATGAGCGTTATATAGAATTCAGGGCTGACGATGGACCGGTGAACCTGGAACTGTCAGATCCACGTTTCCCGCTGGTGACTGCCAATACATTGACCGACCAGGATTTTAGTTTTAAATCACTGACTGAGAATAATGATCATACCCGCGAGAATGAATTAGGTTTCAAACTGAACCTGCGTTTCCCTTTCAGCGTGGTACCTAACCAGAAAGGCCGTCTGCGCGTAGGTGGCAGACTGCGTCTGAAAGATAAAGAGCGGTTGAACAACTTCTTCGAATACGAACCAACAACAGAATTCGGTAACCTGGCAGAGGTCTCCAATATCAAGATCAATGGCAAAGGTTATCAGCCTGGCGAAAAATATAATCCGGGTACTTTCGTGATCAATACTTTCCTGGGTGCTCAGCAACTGGATGATGCAAGCAAATTTGAAAAGAGTGATAACCCGGCAGAGTACCTCGCCGTTAACTTCAATGCAAAGGAAAGGATCACAGCAGGCTACATCCGTTGGGACCAGGACCTGACCAAGAAATTGTCAGTGATAGCAGGTGTGCGCATTGAGAATACACACATTAATTACGAAGGCAACATTGTTGCTGAAGAAGAAGAACTGGAAGGAATGCGTAAGGTGGAGAACAGCTATACTAACGTATTACCGGGTATCACATTTAAGTACAATGTGAATAGTGACCTGGTACTGCGTGCTGCAGCTACAACCTCTATTGCTCGTCCTAATTACTATGATATCGCTCCGTATGTAAGCAGCATAGCTGACGATGCTGAACTGAGTGCTGGTAACCCTGACCTGAAGGCAGCACGTGCGCTGAACTTCGACCTGATGGCAGAGCAGTATTTTAAATCTGTAGGTATCCTGTCTGGCGGTGTTTTCTATAAAAGCATCAGCGACTTTATCTATACTTATAGAGACAATGCTTATACTACTGAGAAATTTGCAGCAGATTATAAAGACGTATCTACTAATCCTATCCCTGCAGGTGAAGAGTGGACTTACAAACAGGCACGTAATGGCGACAATGTGAAGGTATATGGATTTGAAGTAGCCTTACAACGTCAGCTGGATTTTCTGCCAGGTTTCCTGAAAGGTTTTGGCGTGTATGTAAACTATACTTACACCAAGTCTAAAGCGGATGGTATTTACAATGCTGACGGCGATAAACGTACTGACGTAACTTTGCCGGGAACAGCACCGCATATGTTCAACGCGTCTCTTTCTTATGAAAGCAAACGTTTCACTGCAAGATTATCCGGTAACTATACTGCATCTTACCTGGATGAACTGGGTGGTGATGATTTCGATGATCGCTTTTATGATAAACAATTCTTCCTTGACCTGAATGCTTCGTTTAAGCTGACAAAAAGCTTAAGGGTATTCGGTGAAGCAAATAATCTGACTAACCAGCCGCTGCGTTATTATCAGGGTATTTCTTCCAGAACTATGCAGGCAGAATACTATCGTCCGAGGTATAACTTTGGTCTGAAGTTCGACCTGTAATCGGATAGCCGGTATTGTAATATGTTGTTTATAAAAAAGGATAAGTACATGTTTAAAAATATATTAGCGCCTTTAAGTGGTCTTGTGTTGCTTGCTGCCTGTCAGGCAAATTCAGCGAAGACCGTTGTAAGGCAGGATGGACTGAAACCTGTTATCGTTACACAGGAAACAGGACACGATACAGACGATCCTGCCATCTGGATCAATAAAGCAGACACACTGAAAAGTCTTGTTATAGGTACGGACAAAAACAGTGATGGTGGATTGTATGCCTTTGATCTCGAAGGAAAGATCGTGAATAAGGTATTGGGATTAAAACGCCCGAACAATGTTGATATCGCTTATGGATTTAAATTGAATGGTCAGCCTGTAGATATTGCGGTACTGACAGAGCGTGAAACAAATTCAATTCGTGTGTTTCGCCTTCCTGACCTTACGCCGCTTGACAACGGAGGTATTCCAGTGTTTGAAAGTGAAAAAGAAAGAGCACCTATGGGAGTTGCTTTGTATACACGTCCTGCAGATGCAGCCATCTTTGCTGTTGTAGGACGTAAAAGCGGGCCTGCAGAGGGTTACCTTTGGCAATACCGCCTGGTTGATGAAGGTGGTATTGTGAAAGGCCGTCTTGTTCGTAAGTTCGGTGCATATAGCGCGAAGAAAGAAATAGAAGCTATTGCGGTGGATAATCAACTGGGATATATCTACTATTCCGATGAAACAGTTGGCGTACGTAAGTACCTCGCCGATCCTTCAAAGTGGGATAACAGAGAGCTGACGTTGTTTGCAAAGGAAGGATTTGTTTCAGATCATGAAGGTATTTCTATCTATCCCACTACAGATTCCACAGGTTATTTACTGGTATCCAATCAACAGAATAATTCTTTTATGGTGTATAGAAGGGAAGGCGATAATGGACATGCAAATGAACATACGCTTATTGCTGAAGTGCCTGTATCTACGCTTGAAAGCGATGGTTCGGATGTGACAGCTGTACCGCTGGGAAACAAGTTCTCAAAAGGATTATTTGTAGCAATGAGTAATGGCAAAGTATTCCATTATTACTCATGGGAAGAAATAGCCGGGAAGATAGAGAAGAGATAACAGACAAGGGGAATAAACAGAAAACGCCGTCTCAATACAGAGACGGCGTTTCTATTTTTGCATGGATTTTATTTCCCTGCATCCTGGAGGAAATCTTTAAGTCCCTGAACGATCTTATCTGCCAGTAACAGCCGGAAATTTTCGTCCAGTATCTTTATTTCATCTTCCGGATAACTGAGGAAGAGCGTCTCAATAAGAGCTGTCGGCATTTCTGTCGGCATATTGAGGATGAAGTTGAAGTTGGCGTTGTTCTTAAAATCGGCCAGTCCCGTTTCCAGTAGCCGGTTATGAAGATACCGGTTCAAAGGTTCGCAGAAAGGGTATTTATAATAATTGGCGGTACCTTTCACATCTACCGGGTTCACAGATGAGTTCATGTGAATGCTCAGTAAGAGGTCCGGGTCCAGCTGACGATAATTATAGAGGCGGGCCTGGTTATCGACAAACACATCGCTGACACGTGTGGTAATGACGTGGGCGCCCTCTTCCTCCAGGGCTACTTTCACCAACATCGCCAGGTTCAGGGTCAGTTGTTTTTCAGCTACACCCATAGCGCCTGCCGCACCGACATTACCTCCTCCATGTCCTGCATCTACTGCGATAGTCAGGTCTTTCAGCTGCAAGCTGGCCGGCTGGTGTTTGATGCGGATGGTCAGCCTGTTACTGTCGGCATAGAAGACTTTATATCCCCACGGCTGCTTATGTGCAAGGGAGATAGCTATCCTGAATACGTCGGGAGCTGTTTGCTGCCAGTCTATCCGGCTGATCTCTCCTGTGCTTTGCGTTGCCGGCAGAAAACCTGGTTCTGAAATAGCACCGTGGATGTCTACGATGATCTTGCCGGGATTGACCTCCTGTGTAGAGAGATAGGGCAGTTTGTCGGCCAGTCCGACAGAGATGTAGTCGAATTGTTTATCACTCCAGACCCTGGCTTCATTTACGATGCTTTGAGGGGCCGGTTCTGCAACTGTCGTCGTATCTACAAGGCTTTCCGGAATATAGGCCGATTGGCTGTTGCTGAGTTTTACCCTGTAGTGACTGCCTTCCCTGCCGGTAATATGCAGTAGCACGTCCCTGTCAAGGTATCCCATTTTCTCAGGTCCTAATCTGTCCCCGTCAGGAGAGATGGTCAGGTAGGTCTGGTCGTCAATGGTGCGGGCTGTCAGTTGTGTATTGCGTTGAAAGGTATAACGGAAGGTGCCGGGTAGTACCGCTGTCTGTCCTTTATACTTCAGGGATACATTGATCTTGCCGTCCAGTAAAGAATCTGCTTCTGTCAGTACATAATAACCCTGGTAGAAACCGGCGATCCCGCTCGTTTGTGCGGCCGGCAGTTCCGGTATGGGCGTACCGTTAAACCAGCTGGCATTTCCGCCGGGATAGCCTTTCATACGTACACGTAAGGTATCTCCTGCAGACAGCGTGGTGTTTGTTTTAGGCGATATCGTTACATAGTCTATACGGAACGATGGCGTTACCCGTAAAGGCGGCGGAGGATTATAATAGCAATGGTAAGTGCGTGATACGAATTTTCCGGTGCTATCTATAGAAGAAAGTACCAATGTTGTTTTCCCTGGTTTGAGATCGCGCTTTAAAGCGAACACACCGTTTGGATATACGTAAATGCTGTCATTGTTCAATAGTACCTTACAGCCTACACACGTGCGGCCGGATATATATTGCCTTGCGCTGCTGGTATTGATCTCTGTCCTGAGTGGTTGTACCATTTTCAGGAATGTCTGTGCATGCAGTTGTAGACCTGTATATGCTGTTTGTATCAGTAGTAGTAATGCGAATCTCCTCATAGTCCCACGACAAAGTAATCAAAAAAAATGCCACCCGCTCTTACGGATGGCACTCGAAAATATTGAAAAATTGCGATGGTAAGTTCTACCAGGCGTATTTATTTTCTGCGATCAGTTTATCGGCTATACGTCTGCGTGCATCTCTGGTGTTAAAAGGAACTGTTTTTGTAAAGCGTTTAATACCAAGTAACATCATACGTTGTTCATCGCCGCTGGCGAATGAATTGATCGCGTCTTTTGCATACTTGTTGATACGGTCGGCAGTATCGTTGATATAAGTACGGACAATATCAGCCTGGATAGCATTGGCACTTTCTCCCTCCAGTTCTGTTCTTTTCAGAAGACGCAACAATGCACTTTCAGCAGTGAATGTCTCGATGGCCATGTCAGCAATGTTCATCAGTATTTCCTGTTCATTCTGCAGTTCCTGCATCAGTTTCTGCACTGCACCACCTGCTACCAGGAGGATCGCTTTTTTGAAGTTGGCGATCGCTTTTTTCTCTGCGCTGAATGGTGTTTCATCCTCGCTGCCGAAATCAGGAATGCTCATGAGCTCTTTCATGACGTTCATGGCAGGGTTCATGAGGTCCAGCCGGCCTTTCAATGCACGTTTCAGTGTCATGTCCAGGGCCAGGAGGCGGTTGATCTCGTTAGTACCTTCGAAGATGCGATTGATGCGGCTGTCGCGGTATGCTTTGGAGATCACATATTCATCACTGAAGCCATTACCGCCATGGATCTGTACACCCTCATCCACGGCGAAATCGAGTGCCTCAGAGCCATTCACTTTCAGGATGGCGCATTCTACAGCATATTCTTCTGCAGCGCCCAGCAGGGCTTCAGCAAATGGTTTACCTGCTGCGATCAGTTCTTTCTCTTTCTCGTCAATGAGCTGAGCGGTGCGGTACAGGGCTGATTCACATACCCAGTTCCGGATCACCATTTCACCCAGTTTATGTTTGATAGCGCCGAAGTTAGCGATAGGTTGTTTGAATTGTTCACGGGTATTGGCATACTGTACGGTGATGGTAGCCACGTTCTTGGCAGCGCCAATAGCGGCAGCGCACAGTTTCAGCCTGCCGATATTCAGGATATTGAAGGCAATGAGGTGACCTTTGCCGATCTCTCCCAGCACATTTTCCACGGGTACTTTCGCATCCTGGAAATAGATCTGCCGGGTGGAAGATCCTTTGATCCCCATTTTATGTTCTTCAATGCCCAGCGTGAAACCGGGAGTATCTTTATCTACGATGAATGCAGTGAATTGTTCGCCGTCAATTTTGGCGAATACAGTGAATACATCAGCAAAACCAGAGTTTGTGATCCAGCATTTCTGTCCGTTCAGCAGGTAATGTTTACCGTCGGCAGACAGCTTTGCGGTGGTTTTGGCGCTCAGTGCGTCTGAACCTGAGTTGGGTTCTGTCAGGGCATAGGCGCCCTTCATTTGTCCGCTGGCCAGGGATGGGATGTATTTCTGTTTCTGGGCTTCTGTACCGAAGTACAGGATAGGTAAGGAACCGATACCGGTGTGGGCGGCCATGGCAACAGAGAAGGAATGGCCTGCGCCGAGCGCTTCGTTGATCAGGGTTGCGGTAACGAAATCTTTTCCCAGTCCGCCGTATTCTTCCGGAAAGGCAGCGCCGAGCAGCCCCAGTTCGCCCGCTTTGTCCAGCAGCGAGGGCATCAGGCCTTCTTCCAGTTTGTCAATGCGGTCTAGTACCGGAGAAACTTCTTTGGTTACAAACTGCTCCGCCATTTCTCTGATCATACGTTGCTCTTCATTGAAATCTTCGGGTGTAAAGACTTCGTTGGCAGGGGTTTCTTTAACGAGGAATTCGACGCCCTTTAAGGCGTGCTTATTATCAACTGTAGCGTCCATCCTGAATTTTTTTTGGTCTTATTGTAATTTACTTAGTTTAGGCCAAACGGCAAAAGTTGATACATTTGTGTCATGTCTTCCTTCTTTTTCCCATATCGGAAAAGCCGTTTCCATGCCGTCAGCAGTGGAACAGGAGAGGAACTGCTTATCTGTTTGCACGGTTTTGGAGAGAATGCCGGAAGTTTCGACAGACTGCAATACACACTGGGAAAGCATTTTACGATTGTGGCGTTGGATATGCCCCTGCATGGACTTACAGAATGGCATGAAGAGCGGCCGTTTGAAATGGAAGATCTGAAAGCAGTAGTATTACTCATTCTGCAGCATTACGGGTTCTCTACCTTTTCCCTGATGGGCTATAGTATGGGGGGAAGGGTATCTTTGTGTGTCGTGCAGTTGCTGGCTGAAAAGATCGATCGTTTATTCCTGCTGGCGCCCGACGGACTCAAAGACAATTCCTGGCATATGTTCGCCACACAGACGCGCACGGGCAATAAGTTGTTCAAATACTGCACCTACCATCCGGAATTGTTCTTCGGACTACTGCATACATGGAAAGGACTGCGTTTTATCAGTAAAGGGCTGCACAAGTTTACTTTCAACAGTATGAATACACTCGAAAAACGAGAAAGAGTATATTTCGTATGGACCTGTATGGGTAAAATGATGCCCGACAGGAAACGTTGCAAACAGCTGCTGAAACAATATCAGGTCCAGACATTGATGTTGTTCGGAAAATATGACCGCGTAATACCTCCTGTGCTGGGTATGCGTTTTATGGACGGTACATTTCCCTGCGATATGCTGGTAATGGAAAAGGGACATCACCTGATCGGAGATGAAGCGGCGGAAGCGATCAGGGACCATAGTTTTTAACTAATTAACAACAACATACAATTATCTGCAGGTATGTGGCCGGCAGACTATCGACTCAGCTATGTATATTATTCTATCGATCCTGTTCCTGTTAGGTATTGTTTACGGTTATTTAATGTTTCGTTACGGACAGGGTTGGAAAAGATTACCTGCTTTCAGACCCGTGACTCCGGTAAGCGGCCATACAAAAGTAACAGTGATCATTCCCGCCAGGGATGAGGAAGAGAATTTGCCTCCACTGCTACAGGCGTTGAAAGCACAGACCTATCCTGCGCATTTATTTGAAGTGATTGTGATCGATGATTTTTCTACGGATCATACTGCTGCGATAGTAAAAGGTTTTCCTGCCGGTAATGTGCACCTGTTGCAATTGAGCCAGCACCTGAGTGCAGAACAGCGCCTGAATTCCTATAAGAAGAAAGCAATAGAAATGGCAGTGGAACGTGCAACCGGCGATATCATCATGACCACAGACGCTGATTGTGTAATGGGGCCTGAATGGATTACGCGAATGGTACAGTTCTATGAAACCTATCAACCGAAATTCATAGCAGCACCGGTTAGTTTCTACAAGGAGAATAACTTCTTCAAAATATTGCAGTCGCTGGACTTTATGACCATGCAAGGTATTACAGGCGCGCTGGCGGCATTGAAGTCGGGTACAATGTGTAATGGCGCTAACCTGGCATACGAGCGGAAGGTGTTTTATGAAGTAGGAGGTTTTAAGGGCATAGATAACATTGCCTCCGGTGATGATATGTTGCTGATGTTCAAGATCTACCGCGCTTATCCCGCTGGCGTATTATACATGAAAAGTGAAGAAGCTATTGTACGTACATTGCCGGTAGATACTTTCAAAGCATTTATGCATCAGCGTATCCGCTGGTCGTCCAAAGCAGATAAATACGATGATAAACGACTGACCTGGGTATTAGCGCTGGTCTACTTTTGGAATGTGGGGCTTTTACTGGCTGGTATAGCTGCGTTATTCCTGCCGGAATGGCGGATGTGGGTATTGGGAATGCTGGTATATAAGGTGTTGGTGGAGTTCTATTTTCTGATACCGGTAGCTCGTTTTTTCGATAAAACCAGTTTATTATCAAGGTTTATTCCCGGACAGTTCTTTCATATTCCTTACATTGTAGTGGCGGGTTGGTTAGGTAAGTTCGGGTCTTATCAGTGGAAAGGACGAAAAGTTAAATAGGGTATGTCTAACAGCAACAGCAGGTCATCATTTGGCAGGAATGCCTGGCGTAGATTACGGCGCAATACCGGCGCTGTAATAGGTATGCTGTTGATAGCTGCGGCTGTGCTCATTAGTGTGCTGGCTTATCTGCTGGCGCCAGACGGTACGCCTTATGCCAACAGGATGATGCTGGAAACCGGAGGGAAAAAGCCTGGTTTCAGCGTTCGTGTGCTGGCCATTCAGCAGGAGCGGCAGGTGAGCAGGGGGAACTTCTTTTCACGGTTAATGAAGGGGCAGCCCGATTCGGTTACCTATATCCCTATCCGTGACTGGCACTTCGCCGGAGATGAACTGATAGTAGAACGCTACCTGGATGAAGAGGAAACAGCGGTGGAACGCTATAGTTTAAGCAGGGTGCTGTTTGCAAAGGAGATCGTGCCTGGGAACAGCTTGAAGCAATGGCAGGAAGAGATTACTAACAACAGGATCAAAGAACGCACTTACTGGCTGGGTACGGATAAATTCGGAAGGGATATTCTGAGTCGGCTGCTTGTGGGAACGAGAGTGAGCTTGAGCGTAGGTTGTATAGCAGTTATCATTTCCCTTACCATTGGTATTTTACTGGGAGCAGTAGCCGGTTATTTCCGGGGCATGACAGACGATGTGGTGATGTGGCTGGTGAATGTGATATGGTCGGTGCCGACCTTACTACTGGTTTTTGCCATTACACTTGCATTGGGTAAAGGTTTCTGGCAGGTGTTCATTGCAGTGGGGCTGACCATGTGGGTGAACGTGGCAAGGATCATCAGAGGGCAGGTGCTGGCATTACGGGAACTGCCTTTTATTGAAGCCACCAGGGCGCTGGGTTTTGGTCATACGCGTACAATAGTAAAACACATTCTCCCCAACATTCTCGGACCAGTGATGGTAGTAGCTGCCGGCAATTTTGCCACCGCCATTGTGGTCGAGGCAGGACTTAGCTTTCTGGGCGTAGGAGTACAGCCTCCGCAGCCGTCCTGGGGACTGATGATCAAAGAGAATTACAATTTTATCATTACTCATAATCCTATGTTAGCGTTAATTCCGGGATTAGCCATTATGCTGATGGTATTGGCCTTTAATCTTTTAGGGAACGGATTGAGAGATGCTATGGATGTACGACAGTGAGTACTTGTTTCGCATTAAAAAAACGAGTAATTTTACTTTATCCATAATTTTTTACTATGCCTTTGAAATCATATCTTTTTACTGTACTAGCCCTGTTTGCATTGACGTTTTCTGCCTGCAAAAAGAAAGGAGCTATAGAACCTAAACCTGAAGAAGAAGGTCTGAAGGTAACTTTAGAAAATGTAGCAGAAGGACAATATACCGCCTCCCCCGGTAGTAGTTACACTTTCCAGGTTAAGATCGATTCCAAAATGCCTGAAGCAGGTGTAAACATTAAAGTAGAAGCGATCACTGATCCGGGAGGAGTTGTTTTTCCTCAAAACCCGGTAGCGCCTTCAAAAGACAGCGTGATAGATGTTACGCTCGTCGGACTGGAAGCACCACGGACTGTAAAGGTGACCATCACCATTACTTCTGGCGGAAATGAGAACAACAAGATTGTTAAGACTTTCTGGATCACGAATAAGTCGGACGAATAAAGTTAAAATAGTATCACCTTACGGTGCTGCATGAAATGATATAATAGAGCCGGGTCCTTTAACAGTAAGGGTCCGGCTTTTTTTTAATTAAACTCAGGTCCAACCAGATCCCTTGCTCCTCTTATCGCATTCCTGGACCAAATGGTTTCGACAATCCGAACTTACCACTTACATCAAAATAGACTACAACATCTATCGCTTATCCTTTCTGCGGCGTACAGACATGGTATCTATCGTGTTGATATAAGGCTACTAAAAGGGTATCAAAAGGACATTAAGAGGTCATTTATATATCAAATCGATATTGAAGTGACCTTTAAATGATATTTTAATGCCAATTTAGTATCCTTATATGTACCTTAGAGAAGAGATATAGCAAACTTGTAGTACTAACCTCAAAACGACCTTTTTATGGCCATTGTTAAAAAAGTGGATAGACATACCCGTGACTTTCCCTGTCGGCTTGTAGTTGGTACTCATTCATTTCACTGTCAATATTAGTTATACTGACCCTCCAGGTTCTAAACTTTGATCTGATACAACCGGGGAAGGAGAAGCGAAGATGCTCCATAGAAACAAAATGGCAACTTCAACTTTTTAATAGTATTTTAACCCTGCATTCCTGTAAATCATCCGCCGTAATACTTATTTCTCCATAGCTTTGCACCTGCAGAATAAGCAGCCAAACTATGCGTATAGGAGTGAATGCCTCCTGTTTGTTGCAGGATAGCCCTGCAGATACAGGTAATATTGTAAAAGATCTACTGTCAGGATTGAGCCGGTTACACCCGGAGCACAGTTTCATTTTCTTTTTTGATCAGGCGCCGCCGGCTGACTTGCTGTGGCCGGAGAATGTGACGACGGTGGTAGTACCACGTAAGGGAGACCGTAGCTGGCAGCAATACCTGTGGTCGGAATGGAAACTGGTCAGTGCTATTAAGAAAGAACGGCTGGACCTTTTTCTGGGTATGGACGGGCAGTTGCCTTTGCGAAGCAAGACGCCTGCTCACCTGGTGATCGGAGATATGGGCTTTATGCACAGCGTAGCAGGGATATCCGCATCCAGGCAGCGTTTCCTGAAGAAGAACCTGGCCAGGTATATTCAACAGGCGAAAAAAGTGATCGTACTTTCACATGCACTGGAGCAGGACGTATTGCAGTATGCGCCTGACGCGGCAGCGAAGCTGAAGGTGTTGTTACCGGCTATTGACAGTAGCTACCAGCCATTGCAATGGGAAGACAGGGAAGATGTAAAGAGCACTTATGCCGGTAGTGTGGAATATTTTGTGGCGGTAGGCAGCATCCATCCAAAAAATAACCTGATGCCGTTGCTCAAGGCTTTCTCAGCATTGAAGCGCCGTCTGCATTCCAATATGAAATTATTGCTTGTAGGTTCGGAAACACCGGCAGGGGCAGAAATTACCGGCTCATTAAGTTCCTACAAATACCGGAATGACGTTATCTTGATGCCCGATGCCGATCAGGAGACGCTGGCAAAAGTAGTGGCTGGCGCTTATGCATTGGTATATTCTACCCGCTTTGCAGGTGTGGCCATGCCGGTATATGCAGCCATGCAGTGTGAAGTGCCGGTTATTGCCCTCGAAGGTGTTGCGGCAAGGGAAGCAGGAGGGGAAGGCGTACTTTATGCCGATCCCGAGAGCCTGGAAGACCTGGCAGATAAAATGTGTCTATTATATAAAGACGAGGAGCTGAGAAGCCGCTTGTTAAATAAGATCAGGAAAACCGACCGGGCGGGAGCATTTGAGACACTGATAATAGATTAGCCAATTAGTAGTAAATTTGCGGTTCTTAAAATTTGGGAACAAATAATATCATGGGAAAGACATCTACCATACAGATTCAGGTGGGACTGGACAATGACAGGATACCTGAGAAGATAGAATGGAGGGCGACTGACAGCTCTGAAGCAGACCGTTTCCAGCAGGCCAAGGCGATGCTGATCTCTTTTTGGGATGGTGGAGACAAAACTGCCCTGCGCATAGATTTATGGACGAAACAAATGATGGTGGATGAAATGGCTGATTTCTTTTTCCAGACATTAATGACCATGGCTGATACTTATCAGCGCGCAACGCCATATAAAGACCAGGCGGATGACCTCCGTGCCTTTGCCAAGGACTTCTATAAGAAGTTCGAAGAAAAGCAGAAGCAGGAACAATAGGCCATAAACCTTAAAACAACCACATATGTCATTAGAATTAAATGTCAACGCCGCCATTAAGGCAGCGATGCTGGCAAAGAGCGAAGCCGAGCTGCGTGCACTGCGCGCTATTAAGGCCGCCGTGTTGCTGGCCAAAACAGCAGAAGGTGGTGGAGCAGAACTGACAGAGAGCGACGAAACAAAGCTCCTGCAGAAACTGGCAAAACAAAGGAGAGACTCCCTGGAGATTTTCCGTCAGCAGAACCGTGAAGACCTGGCAATAAAAGAGGAGGAAGAACTGGTGGTGATCGAAAAATACCTGCCAAAACAAATGGACGAAGCGGAGCTGAAAGCTGCTATTACAGAGATCATTGCAACAACAGGCGCCAGTTCACCTGCCGATATGGGTAAGGTGATGGGTGTAGCTACGAAACAACTGGCCGGAAAGGCAGATGGTAAGGCTATCTCCGCGCTGGTAAAAGAACTGTTGGCTAAATAAATATCGGATACCGGATAGCTACGAAGATCAAGATCTTGTCAGTTATCCGGTATTTTCCCTTTTATCCTATTGAAATCATGGGCATAGATATAGTTTTCGCCATCCTCATGGTACTAGCCATATATAAAGGATACAGCCGGGGGCTTATCGTAGCTGTCTTCTCCTTCATTGCAGTCACTCTGGGACTTGCAGCCGCGTTGAAACTCACTACAGTGACGGCCCTGTATGCACAGGAACATTGGGGGATCCATACACGTTGGTTACCGGTTTTATGCTTTATCGCGCTATTTGCAGGGGTGGTGTTCGCCGTCAGGTTCATCGCTACCCTTATTCAAAAAATAGCGGAAGTGGCTATGTTGGGATGGTTAAACAAATTAGGTGGAATTATATTATATAGTGCTATCTTTATCATCGTATATAGCATCCTTTTATGGATTGCGAATCAACTGTACTGGTTAAGCCCGGAACTTAAGATGCAGTCTGTAGTCTATCCCTACATAGAGCATCTGGGACCGGCAGTTATGAATTTATGGGGAAAAGTTGTTCCTGTTTTTAAAGATATGTTTGAAAATCTACAGTCATTTTTTGACAATGCAGCGAGAGAATTACAATCTACTTAGCTCGCTTCAAAGATTATTTGAATTAATAAAAAGAATTATTTTAGCGCAAAATTGACTTTCAAGCTTTGGCAATGGTTTACGAAATTAAAACACAGGGAAAGTTTAAATTCATTGAGGAAGGAGAGGGGGAGCCATTAGTACTGTTGCATGGGTTATTCGGTGCGATGAGCAACTTTGGTGGTTTGATCGATTATTTCCGTCAGTACAACAAAGTGGTGGTGCCGCTTTTACCGCTGTTTGATCTGAATATTCTGGACACGTCTGTATCAGGACTGGCAAAATACGTTCATAAGTTTATCGAAACGATGGGTTATACCAACGTACACATCCTGGGTAACTCACTGGGAGGGCACGTAGGTCTCGTATACCTGCTGAAACATCCTGAAGCTCCTGTTAAATCCTTGATACTCACAGGTAGCTCCGGTTTGTTTGAGAATGGAATGGGAGAAACATATCCTAAACGCGGTGATTACGAATACATCCGTAAAAAGACAGAACTTACGTTCTATGATCCTGCAATGGCTACCAAAGAACTGGTGGACGAAGTGTTCGATATCACCACTAACCGCCTCAAGGTGATCAAGATCATCACCCTGGCAAAATCCGCTATCCGCCATAATCTTGGTGAGGAACTGCGGGATATTAAAATACCTACACTGCTCGTTTGGGGATTGAACGATACTGTTACACCGCCAATGGTAGGTGAAGAGTTCAAAAAGCTCATCCCTAATTCTGAATTATATTTTATTGATAAATGTGGCCACGCACCTATGATGGAGCAGCCGGAAGAATTTAACAAAATTCTGCATCCTTTTCTTGAGAAGTTAAAGCAACAATAGAAGCTGAACCTAATAGAAAAGTCAACGCTATAAACCTGCGCGAATAAAGATTTTACGAGAGGCTGTCTGCTTAAGCGGACAGCCTCTTTGCATTGTAATAAAAAGATTCCCGGTCTCCCATGTAACAAACCGTAATAACCTGGCGTTTCGTATATATAAACAGTGTACCCGCTTATCACAATTCTTTTGTGTAAAGGCACTGTTCCCGATTCTTTTCTTATTATTGTATCATAATAGCGCAATACAGCATGCTTGCAAGAGATCTCATATCAACGGTTGTTCCTATTCTGCATCCTCTGGATCCAGGGTCAAGGGCGCTGCGCCTGATGAATGAATATCATCTGACGCAATTGCCGCTGGTATTAGAGAACAAGTACCTGGCACTCGTGGAGGAAGATGATATACTGGACCTGGAAGATCAGGAAGTGGCGTTGGAAAACATGGAATACAATGGCCCCAAACCGGCTATTGCAGAGAATGCGCATTTCTTCGAAGCAGTGCGTCTCTTCCATGAAATGAAACTCACCGTACTGCCTGTCATCAGCCATGAAAAAGAATACATCGGTGTTCTTACAAAAGACAGCCTGCTGTCTGCCCTGGCACAATACAACGGAGTAAAAGAACATGGTGGCATCCTGGCGCTGGACCTCGATCCCCGTGATTATAGCCTCAGTGAAATTGCCCGTATAGCAGAATCGAATGATGTTACCTTATTAAGCGTAAGCACCATCACAAATCCTGTTTCCGGCCGACTGGAAGTGTTGTTGAAAACGAACAGGCAGGAATTGCAGGGATTGCTCGCTACTTTCGAACGGTTCAATTATATTATTAAATATACCATTACTGAAGAGCAGGAAGAAGATCTGCTGAAAAAGAATTACGACCTGTTGATGAATTACATCAGTATGTAATAGTTAACCAGGTAGATGCGACAAAGCGAAACACACATGTGTTTCGCTTTTTTGTTTTTTCTATCGCAGATTACCGCCAGATTAAGCCTCCGTAGATTTGGACAAGTTCCCGGCATGCTGCGGGACTGATTTTCTCCTATATCCGTAATCGTGAACTTAATGACAGCAAGACCGTTTTTATGAACGGAGAAGTAGGAATGGATCTCCGTCTTTTTATAATTCTTGTCCGCGTGTTGGGTACAGTATAAATCAGTTAGATCAAAAAGGGCTACTTTTACACACTAAACTGGATATGTAATAGCTGCAATCACCCGCAGCGCTATCAAGAACCGATTATGCAAATTGCTATTTACAGCCGAGGATTTGTACCTGAAGACCTGCCTATTATCCAGCTGCTGCTGGATGAATTAGCGAGGGAGGAAATGGAGACCGTCATTTATCAACCTTTCTGCGAAGCGCTGCAGCCGTACATCCGGTATAGCAAATCACCCGCTACTTTTTGTTGTGCGGCCGACCTGCACGGGCAGGCGGATATCCTTGTGAGTCTCGGAGGAGACGGCACCCTGCTGGATACCGTGTGTTATGTAAGGGACACAAATGTGCCGGTACTGGGGATCAATTTCGGGCGGCTGGGTTTCCTGGCCAGCATCGGGAAAGAGGCCATCGGCGCAGTGGTGCAGGCTTTAAAGCAACGTACATATGTGGTGGATAGACGTGCCTTGCTGCACCTCGATTCCAATATAGGGCTTTTCGGAGAAGTGCCTTACGCGCTGAATGACTTTACTATCCATAAGAAGGATACGTCCAACATGGTAAAGATCCACACTTACCTGAATGGAGAGTTCCTGAACACTTACTGGGCGGACGGGCTGATAGTAGCCACGCCTACAGGATCTACCGGGTATTCCCTGAGTTGCGGCGGGCCTGTGGTATTCCCTGATGCCGGCAGTTTTGTGATCACTCCTGTAGCACCACATAACCTCAATGTAAGGCCGATCATCGTGCCTGACAATAACGTGATCTCGTTCGAAGTAGAAGGTCGTAGTGACCAGTTCCTGTGTACCCTGGACTCGAGAATGGAGACCATTGACAATACCGTGCAGCTGGCCATTAAGAAAGAAGATTTCAAAATCAGTCTCTTACGTCTTGATGATAGCAATTTTCTACATACCTTGCGGAATAAGTTGCTTTGGGGTATCGATACCCGCAACAGATTAAAATAATCATACTGTCCAGATAGCTGTTAATTAGCACATTAAGTTTTTTCATTACATTTGTTTGATTTATTTAATACCAAAAGCAGGGATAATCGCGTTTAAGGAATTATCGTCGCGTTAAGCAGTACCGATCTATGGGTAAACCTTACTTTTTCTTCAAGTGTTTCTTAAAGTCCGGCCTCGTAGCAGTGATATCCCTGTTCCTGACGCCCGCCTTTGCGCAGAATGAGCTGACATATACCGGAGAACTGGGTTTTTCAGTGGGTGCTGCTCATTATTTTGGCGATCTCAATACCAGAGGCGCTTTGAATGCTCCAAAGCCTTCTATTGGCGTGTATTACCGCAAGTATATGAATGATTATGTGGGGGTGAGGGTACATGGCCGTTTTATGCAATTGGGGTATTCCGATATTTATAACAGTAATGACTTCCAGAGAAGACGGAACCTGAGTTTTAATACCAATCTGTTCGAGCTGGGAGTACAGGGTGACTTCAACTTCTTCCGGTTTGAACCGGGCTCTCAATACTACCGTTTTACTCCCTATTTTACCGGCGGAGGGTCTTTCTTCTACTTTAACCCTTACGCTTATCTGAATGGCCGGAAATACCGCTTACAACCGCTTCGTACGGAAGGGCAGGGTAGCGCCATGTACCCGGAAAGGAAACCTTACGGCCTGACCTCTTTTGCCTTTACACTGGGAGGTGGTTTTAAGTATAACCTTTCCCGCAAGGTGAACCTGGGCCTGGAGGTTTTGTACCGCTTTACCCAGACAGACTACCTGGACGATGTAAGCACTACTTATGCCGGACCAGCAGTATTCCCGCCTGATGCTCAGGGACATACGACAGCGGCCTATTTGCTGCAGGACAGGTCTTATGCTACCGGGGAACGTATCGGGGTGGCCGGAAGGCAACGGGGAAACAGCCGTGATAAGGACCAGTTTGTTACCGCAGAGTTAACTATCGCCATTTTATTTACCTCTTACAGATGTAAATTCTAGTTTCGCAGTCATGGACAGCCTGTTTGCAGTTCAATAACGGCATTTTGCCTATTTTGTGAAATTTCTATAACAGGTTTTTAGCGCTAAACTGCGATCAGTAAAGGATTTCGCTGTTAAAACTACGTTAAAACCCCCCATCCCCCTTTGCCGGGAAAGGCATAATTCTATTTTTGTATCTTTGCAAACTTTACTAAAAATCTGTATCGATATATAATCCGCCGGAGATACTCATGAGTTTGAAGGATAAATTAGACTTGCAACGGTTACCACGACATATTGCCATCATTATGGATGGAAATGGCCGCTGGGCGAAAGAGCGTGGCCAGGACAGACTTTTCGGACACCATGAGGGCGTCGAAAGTGTCCGTAATATTACCGAGGCCTGCGCTGAATTAGGTATCGGGTATCTTACCTTATATGCTTTTTCTACCGAAAACTGGGACAGACCCGTTTACGAAGTGAACGGGATTATGGAATTACTCGTAAATACGATCCGCAATGAGGTAGCTACGCTCATGAAGAATAATATCAGGCTGCATGTGATCGGGGACATGAACATGCTGCCTGGGAACTGTAAGAATGAGATGGAAGAGGCAATGTCCATGACCGCTCAGAATACAGGGCTTAATCTTGTGATGGCCCTTAGTTACAGTGCCCGTTGGGAGATTGTAAATGCCGCAAAGAATATAGCGCAGGACGTAAAAGACGGCAAACTTGCACCAGAAGCCGTAACCCCGGAAATGTGGCAGCAATATCTGTGTACCGCTGCACTGCCCGACCCGGAACTAATGATCAGGACCAGTGGAGAATGCAGGATCAGTAACTTTTTACTATACCAGCTGGCCTATGCGGAGCTCTATTTTACGGACACGCGTTGGCCGGATTTCCGCAAAGAACACCTTTACGAAGCCATCCTAAATTTTCAGAACAGAGAAAGGCGCTTTGGCAAAACAAGCGAACAAATACAGCAGAATGAAGAAATTATTTCCTAAGAGCCTACTGGCCATAGTTTTATGTTGCAGTGCCGGCATTCGTGTGTCCGCTCAAACCAGAGACACCATTGCTCCTGCGCCTGACCAGCAACCGGCGGGATTAAATTTGCCATTGGGAAATTCTCAACCACAGCAATACGAAATTGCTGACATCACTATATCCGGTACCCAATACCTGGATAAGTCGCTGCTGGTTTCCTTGTCTGGCCTGAATGTAGGAGACAAGATCGTTTACCCTGGCGGTGACCAGTTTGCAAAGGCCATCCAGAGTCTCTGGGGCCAGCGTTTGTTTGCTAACGTAGCCATTTATGTTACTAAAATCGAGGATGGAAAGATCTGGCTGGAAATAGACCTGCAGGAACGTCCCCGTCTGAATAACTTCGTCTTCAGAGGCGTTAAGAAATCCGAAACAGAAGAGCTGATCAAAAAAGCTGCACTGCGTAAAGGTTCCGTTGTAACTGAAAGTATGAAGCAAAATGCTATCGGCGTGATCTCAAAACATTACGCAGATAAAGGTTATCGCAATGCTGCGGTGAACATTAATGAAAGAATAGATACTTCTCAGGTAAATGCTGCCGATCTCGTGATCACCGTTATGAAAGGTGGTAAGACCAAGGTGAATGATATATTCGTTGTCGGTAACAACAATATCGGCGATTCAAAGGTGAAGAAGAAAATGAAAGGTACTAAAGAACGTACCCGCTTCACCCTGTATCCTGATTCCGAACCGGTATATGCTGATTCAGCTGACCTGCAGGAGAACTACTGGAAAACTTTTGGTTTCCTGTATCCTTCCCGCACACTCGATCAACTGGACCCTTACTTCCGTTTCAAACTGTTCTCTTCCGCGAAATTCAACGAAGGAAAGTATGCTGAAGACAAAGAGAAAGTAATTTCTTACTATAATACCCAGGGTTACCGTGATGCCGTGCTGGTAAGGGATACTGTTTATGGTTCCCGTAATGGTGGTGTGAATGTGAGCATGGAGATCAACGAAGGTAAAAAATATTACTTCGGTAACATTACCTGGAAAGGTAACTCCCGTTATAATGACTCCCTGCTGACCCGCGTACTTGGTATCAAGAAAGGAGATGTTTACAACCAGGAATTACTGCAGAAACGTTTATTATCTTCCGAAGGTGGTGACATCGGCGGTATGTATATGGACTACGGTTACCTGTTCTTCCGTGCCGATCCTGTGGAAATTGGTATCCACGGAGATACGATCGACTACGAAGTAAGGATCTCTGAAGGTCCGCAGGCAACTATCAAGGAAGTACGTATTGCCGGTAACGAAAAAACCAACGAGCACGTAATCCGTCGTGAGCTGCGTACCCTACCGGGTGAAAAGTTCAGCCGTACAGACCTGATCCGTTCTAACAGGGAAATCGCGAACCTCGGTTTCTTCAACCCTGAGAAAATAGGTATGGACCCTGTACCTAACGTTCAGGATGGAACTGTGGATATTAACTATACCGTGGAAGAAAAAGCCAATGACCAGCTGGAACTTTCTGCAGGCTGGGGTGGTTATATCGGTCTGACCGGTACGCTCGGTGTAACGTTCAACAACTTCTCCCTGCGTAACATCTTTAATAAACAAACATGGGATCCTTTACCAAGTGGCGACGGACAGAAATTATCTGTACGTGTGTCTTCCAATGGTAAAGCATATCGTTCATATAACTTCTCTTTCACCGAACCATGGTTGGGAGGTAAAAAGCGTAACCAGTTCTCCGTTAGCTTCTACAGCAGCTACCAGAACCCGAACGCTTATTCAGCATATATATATGGTAGCACCCTTTCCAACAATGCATACTTTAAAGTATTGGGTGGATCAGTATCACTGGGTAAACAGCTGAAATGGCCGGATGACTATTTCACCCTGATATACTCTGTTAACTATCAGCAGTATAAACTGAAGAACTATAACTATTTCAATATCCCTGGTTTCTCCAGCGGTACATCCAATAACGTCAACCTGAAGTTGACACTGGCCCGTTCATCTGTGAATCAGCAGATCTATCCGAGCAGTGGTTCCAACTTCCTGTTGTCAGGACAGTTCACACCACCGTACTCCTTATTTAACCCAAGCAGGGATTACAAACTGGAGTCTATCAGTGATCAGTTCAGTTTCATCGAGTACCAGAAATATCGTTTCAATGCGGAATGGTATGTGCCTTTGACTAAACCTAAGGGTTCGGACAACAAAGTGTTTGTATTGAAAGTGGCTGCTAAATTCGGTTACATCGGCCGTTATGATAATCGTACAACATTGTCGCCGTTTGGCCGTTTTGAATTGGGTGGTGATGGTCTGAGTAACTTTGCGATATATGACCGTGATATCATTTCCCAGAGAGGTTATCCGGTATACTATACCTCCGATCCTAAACAGAACCAGGAAACCGGTCAGCCGACAGGTTATGAAGGCTTCACTGTTTTCAACAAGTACATCATGGAGTTGCGTTATCCGTTCAGTCTGAACCCAAGCTCTACCATCTTTGGTCTGGCGTTCATAGAAGCAGCTAACGGTTACAGGGATGTGAAAGACTACAATCCGTTCAGGTTACGCCGTTCAGCAGGTCTGGGTATGCGTTTCTACCTGCCGATGTTTGGTCTGCTTGGATTTGACTATGGTATCGGCTTCGATCGTATCCAATCTGGCAACGGTCTGAAAGATGCAGCTAAGTTCACCTTCATGCTGGGCTTCGAACCGGAATAATAGATCTGATCAGCCGGTTTGCTGCTCTATGTTGAATGACTATCTGGTAGTCAATGGATAAGAAAGGATTACGAAGCAGATGGATATGGACATAAAGTAGTAGATGGGAATGATGTTTGAATAAATTATAAATTATATATTGCGAATTCGAACATTGGTTCCAAATTGGCAGGTAATTTGAAAACGAGAAAATATGAAAAAAATATCCCTCATAGCCGCCGTTCTGTTCAGTTGCACATTCACGGCTTTTGCACAGCGTTACTGTGTGATAGATACAAAATACATCCTGGACAATGTGCCTGACTATAAGGAAGCACAGACAAAACTGGATGCGGTGGCTGAACAATGGCAGAAAGAAATAGATGCCAAGTTCCTGGAAGTTGATAAGATGTACAAGTCTTACCAGGCGGAACAGGTAATGTTAACAGAAGAATTGAAGCACAAGCGCGAAGATGAAATAGTGGCGAAAGAGAAAGAAGCTAAGGACCTGCAGAAGAAACGCTTTGGATATGAAGGAGATCTTTTCAAGAAACGTGAAGAATTAGTGAAACCCGTTCAGGATAAAGTCTACAATGCAGTGCAGAAATTAGCTGCTTCAAGAATGTATGATTTCGTACTGGATAAATCGGGAGGTATTACGGTGATCTTCTCTGATCCGAAACTGGATAAGAGCGATGACATTTTACGCTCTCTGGGTATCAAGAAAGGCACAGCAGGCGAGTAATCTTTAAACCATTTTATAACCTTAGTTTTAGTATTAAAAGTTTTTTAAACACAGACAACATCATGAAGAAGTATGTAATTATTGCTTTCGTGGCAGTTTCAGGATTGTTCAGCGTAAATGCAATGGCTCAGTCCAAAGTTGGACATATTAACGCACAAGCTCTGATCGAGTCTATGCCGGAAGCACAGACTGCACAGAAAACACTGCAGCAGTTTGCAGAGGAACTGGATAAAGATGGTAAAGGGCTGATTGAAGAATACCAGAAGAAACTGAGCGAATTCGATAAAGGTGCAGCAACGATGACTGATAACATCAAGGAGATCAAAACTAAAGAGATCCAGACTGCACAGAAAAACATCCAGGACTATCAGGAATCTGCACAGCAGAAAATCGAAGCAAAACGTGGTGAGATCCTGAAACCGATCTACGACAAAGCACGTAAAGCGATCGAAGATGTAGCTAAAGAAAAAGGCTACGGTTATGTATTGGATAGTTCAGCAGGCGTATTGCTGGTTTCACCTGCAGGTGACGACCTCGCTCCGGCTGTTAAGCTGAAACTGGGTATCAAATAATTATATTATACCACAGGTATTAAAGTAATAGATCTGCCCCGGGGCTTCCGGGGCAGATTTTTTTAGAAAACACTTTACTATTTGAGAATTTTCCCTACCTTTGCCTTCCGTTTTAAAAACAGGATTCCGCAATCCGGGATAGTGTTTAGTATAGTACAGGTAAAAACAAAATATTAAAATGAAACGTACTTTTCAACCGCATAACAGACGCAGAAAGAGCGTTCATGGTTTTAGAAAGAGAATGGAAACTGCTAACGGCCGTAAAGTATTAGCTTCCCGCAGAGCTAAAGGACGTAAGAAATTAACTGTTTCTGACGAGCGGAAGCTGAAATAGTAGAGAGCCGCTGCGTAACTGCTTAGCCTTGTGCTGGCAGGCTTTAAGGCTGGTTCTTGATAGAACAGAATTGTATCGATATTGGGTTGATAAATCAGACTTGCCATAAAAACTTATTCTTTTAACAAGGAAGAAAGGTTAAAAAGCAGAAAACTCATTGAAACGCTTTTTCGGGAAGGAAAAGCGTTTTCTGTTTTTCCCTACCGCGTAATCTATATGCCGGTAGATCAACCTGTGAATAAATACCCCGTACAGGCAGGTTTTACTGCCTCTACGAAGAAGTTCCCCCATGCGGTGGACCGGAACCGCGTAAAACGTCTTACGCGGGAATGCTGGCGCCTGCAAAAGCAGGACTTCTATGACGTACTGCAACAACACTCCAAACAACTGGCCATCTTCTTCATCTATACCGACAAGAAAATAGCCCCCTACGCCACCCTGCACCACAAAATTTCGGTAATTTTAAAGAAGCTGGAAAAAGAAGTAGTGCAATAATGAAAGTCTTCCAATATTTAAGTTACCCGTTTATATGGCTCATCAGGATCTACCAATGGGGCATCTCTCCCTTGCTGGGTAATAAATGCCGCTATACCCCCACCTGCTCGCAATATGGTGTGGAAGCCCTGCAAAAACACGGGCTGATCAAAGGCGGCTACCTGACCATTAAACGGATACTGTCCTGTAACCCCTGGGGTGGACACGGACATGATCCTGTACCCTGAACCAGGGAATGTGCCGCCAGCGGGAAATTTTACCCGTACTGACGGATGGAAGACCAGCATTTATAAGGATAGATCCCAATGTTTAACAGTTTATGTTTAATAGATTAAGTAAATTTCACACCAGAAGAATATTCTCATACTAACTGAATGACCTATGCGTGCATTTTTTCGTAGAAAAAGAAGGATAGTGCTGGTATTGGTACTGCTGGTGGCCGGCGGTATGAGTATCATGGCTTATAACGAGAAGGACAAGTACTTCGAAATAGCCAAGAACCTCGACATTTTCGCCGCCTTTTACCGCGAACTGAATACCTACTACGTGGATGAACTGCCCCCCGAAAAACTCATGTACAAGGGCATAGACGCCATGCTGGAAGAAACTGACCCATATACAGACTTTATTCCCGAAGAAAACCTGGACGAGCTGAAATTTATGGCTACCGGCAGGTACGGAGGAGTAGGGGTTTCAGTGAATACCGATAGCGAGCGCACCGTTATCACAGACGTATATGAAGGCAGTCCAATGGACAAAGCCGGTGTTAAACCAGGTGATATTATCCTGTCCCTGGACGGAAAGGCTACCAAAGGAATGGAACAGGAAGAGATCAGCCGGGTACTGAAAGGCACACCGGGTTCCACACTTGAAATGGTGACCAAACATCCCGTGACAGGTGCTGAAAGCAATAAAAAGATCGTCAGGGAAGAAATAAATGTAAGGGCAGTAAGTTTCTCCGGTATCACCGGCAGTGATATTGGTTATATCAGGATGACACAATTCACCGAAAACAGCGGAGAACTGGTGCAGAGCGCTTTTGAAGAGCTGAAGAAACAATACCCCACAATGAAAGGGCTGATCCTGGACCTGAGAGGTAACCCCGGTGGCCTGCTGGACGAAGCAGTAGCCGTAGCAAACATCTTTGTCGACAAAAATAAACTGATTGTCAGCACAAAAGGAAAGGTGAAAAGCTGGGATAGAGAATATAAAACGGAAGGTCCTGCTGTGGACGCTCATATTCCATTGGTGGTATTGACCAACCGTTCTTCTGCATCAGCTTCCGAAATTGTTGCAGGAGCCATTCAGGACCTCGATAGAGGCGTTATCATTGGTCAGCGTTCTTTTGGTAAGGGACTGGTGCAAACTACCCGTCCATTGCCTTATAATGCGAAACTGAAAGTTACCACTGCTAAATACTATACCCCAAGCGGCCGTTGCATACAGGCCATTGACTATTCCCACCGGAACAGCGATGGCGAAGTCGAATCCATGCCTGATTCCCTTCGCCGCTCTTTCAGCACAGTAGCTGGCCGTAAAGTGAAAGACGGAGGTGGTATTGAGCCGGATGATGCAGTAGATCCTACCTTACTCAGCCAGGTTGCTATTACCTTGTTGCGCAAACAATACATTTTTGACTACGCTACCCAATACTATTACAGCCATCCGAAAATAAGCGCCGCCAATAAATTTGTGCTCAGCGAAGAAGATTTCGGGGACTTCCTGAAATACCTGGATGGCCGTAACTATAACTACAAAACACGTAGTGAAGAGGCGCTGGAAGGTTTCCAGGCAACCGCCAGGAAAGAAAAGTACTATGATGCCGTGGCAAAAGAATTTGAAGCCCTGCAGGCCAAAATGAAACATGATAAGAAACAGGACCTGCTCAAAAATAAACAGGAGATCAAACGCTTATTGGAAGAAGAGATCGCTAACCGCTATTATATGCAGCGCGGGCGTATAGAAAAATCTTTGTCCAATGATAATGAAGTAAATGAGGCAATTGCGGTGTTACATGCGCCAGAACGCTACCAGCAATTATTAAAATAGTATTATCTTTTAGGTATAAATAGCCCATGAACAGCATTAAAAGGGTCTGTTTATGGGCTATTTTTTTGTCAGGCATACGACCCTTTCGAAGATCCGTCACTTAGTTAATTGAATGATAACATAACAAGCAGGTCATTATCAATAATTTTACGCCTTTCCGCTAAGAACGAGATGTATGAAATCCAACATATAGATCCTGTTGTATGGGAAGCTTGCAAAGCCGGAGATAAAGGCGCCTATGCGAATATCTATAGACTGTACTACCCACGTCTATACAACTACGGGCGCAAACTAACGGACAATGCCGTTCTGATCGAAGACAGCATACAGGAGATCTTTGTGCGTTTCTGGATGAACCGTGAGCAGCTGTCTGCTGTCAGGGAATTCAGAAGCTATCTCTTTGTCTCTTTCCGGCATTGCCTGTTGCGGTTATTATCGCAACATAGAAAGTTACAGGGAGACCTGCCGGATGATGAGCAATATGTATTTGCCCTCGAAATGTCGGCAGAGCAACAACGGTTAGCAAAGGAAGAACAACATGAACAGCTGCTGGCATTGAAGAGTGCCATGGACCAACTTACCCCAAGACAAAAAGAAGCGATCTTCTTCCGCTTCTACGAAAACATGGAATATGAGGAAATAGCAGCGATCCTGCAGATCTCTGTAAAGGCCACATATAAATTGATGGCGCGCGCTATCGATGTATTGCGCAACGCTTATCGTACCATGCCTTTAGTACCCGCCATGATGACGCTGGCTACACTCGCCGCCGCGTTAGGCAGTCTGCAATTATCAATTGCCATCCTCGGAACGGCTGCTTATTTCAAATTCTGAATTTTTTAAAAAAAGTTTTTCCCCCATGGGGTAAAATGGATGCCATCCTGCTCCTTTAGTTGTAACAGGCAAAAATGGAGCAACCTATAAACTACGCAACTTATACAACGAACGATTTTATTGCAGATGATGCATTCCTGAAATGGGTACGACATCCTGATGCTGCCGGCGATGCATGGTGGCAGGAGTGGCTGGAAGCCCACCCGCATAAACGTCAACAGGTGGAAGACGCCCGCGCTTTCATCAGCCGGTTACAGTTTGAAGAACAATTGCCTGACGAGGATGCTATTGCCCTATCGCTGGCACATAACCTGTCACTTATAGAAGCTGCCGAAAGGCCGGTATTGCCGGGAAAACAGGTACGTTCTGTCAGAAAACTGTTCTGGTGGGCTGCCGCGGCTGCCGCAATAGTAGGCGTAGTATTATCAGTTATGTATTTTTTGATACAGCCTCCGGCAATGACGATCATAAAAGGATATGCCGTGGGAGTAAGGACCGTACAATTGCCAGATAGTTCAATTGTCAGACTGAACGCCGGAGCAGAACTCTCTTTCCGTAGTAATTGGGCACCTGGTGCAAACCGTGAGATCTGGTTACAGGGCGAGGCGTTTTTTGATATTAAACCATCCCCGGCAGGTGTACGTGCCGCCAATGAATTTGTTGTACACAGCGGTAATGTACTGATCAATGTATTAGGTACATCTTTCAATGTCAGAGAAGGCGCTGCTGCTACAACCGTAACATTGAATACAGGTAAGATCAAACTTAGCTTTAAGGATCTGCCGGAAACGCCGTTCATACTCAATCCCGGCGATTTTGTACAATATCGTACTGCCAGCAATAAGATCATCAGAAAGAAAGTAAATCCTACACTATATGCTGTATGGAAGGAAGAGCGGCAATATCTGGAGAGGGTAACATTACAGGAAATTGCCTACTATATTGAAGATACCTATAACTATCACGTAAAGATCAGCGATGCCAGGCTGGCTAAACAACAATTGTCAGGGGGGCTGCAGGTCAAGGATGAAGCTTCACTATTGGAAACGTTATCATTTGCATTGAACCTGAAAATAGAAAGGAAAGCAGATTCACTTTTCATACAATCCAGTAACCAATAAAATTATCAGTAATGCTCACAAATGTACCTCTTAAGACGTTGGGCAGATGTACCTTATTATATGCCTGCCTGATGGGGAGGTCCGCCTATGCACAGGACTTCGCACTATTGAGCGGCCCCACGGCACATATCATGCCTGCCTACACGTCGGATCAACGTCAATTGCAGACACTGGGACAAATCCTGCAGGATATAGAGAAGGCGCACAATGTCAGCTTTCTCTGCAGGTCAGAATTATTAGAAATGAAGATCAATAAAGGCAAAGAAAACTTCCGCGAAAAAGCCTTTGCCCGCGTATTGCAGTCATTGATCAAACCCTATGGGCTGGAGATGAAACAGATCACCCAAAGGCAGTTTGCCATTTCGAGTGACGATGCGTCGAAGAATGATAAAGCTCCGGAAGTGGATGCCGGCAGCACGTCTGCCATGGCGCTCAGAACTGTATGGGGCAGTGGTGCCGGTGACAATATCAGCTGGGACCGCATCCAGGTAATGCGGGTGACCGGTACGGTAAAAGGTGCAGCAGGCGTTGTTTTACCTGGTGTGACCGTTACCGTGAAAGGGAAAGGGAATGGCACTGTTACCGACGCAAACGGACGCTTTGAGATCAGTGTTCCCGGTAATGATGTTGTGCTTGTATTCTCTTATGTAGGCTATTTTCAAAAAGAGGTGCCTGTAAGCGGTCAGCAATCAATTGACGTGGTGTTGAATGAAGATACCCGCCAGCTGAACCAGGTTGTGGTCGTAGGTTTTGGCACACAAAAGAAAGTGAACCTGACCGGTGCTGTAAGTATGGTAGGAGAGAAAGATCTTGCAAGCAGGCCATTGACATCTATGTCCGTAGCCCTGCAGGGATTGATGCCCGGCCTGACAGTTGTCAGCAACAGTGGCTTCCCCGGCGATCCTAAGTCGACGATCAGGGTGCGTGGTGTCGGTACTACCAACAATGCAAATCCTTTTATCCTGATCGACGGAGTGCCCGGCGATATTAACTTCCTGAACCCTGCGGATATCGAGAGTGTGTCTGTATTAAAAGATGCTGCATCTGCATCTATCTATGGTTCACGTGCAGCGAATGGAGTGATATTGGTTACCACCAAAAAAGGTAAGCTTAATCAGACGCCAACTGTTAGCTATAATGGTTATTACGGACAGCAGCGTCCATACGCATTGCCTAAAATGTTAGGCGCTCCCGAATATATGTCCATGCTCAATGAAGCACAAAGGAATGTCGGGCTGCCGGAAACTTATACCGAAGCAGATATTCAGAAAGCAAAAGATGGTACTGACCCTGATTTTTTTGCTAATACCAACTGGCCAAAGGCATTGTCCAAAGGGCATGCACCTTTGCAGGAACATAACCTGAGCCTCAATGGTGGCGCGCAACACGTGTCTTATTATCTTTCTTATGGAAGGCTGGACCAGAAAGGACTCATAATAGGAGATCAGTATAAAGCCCTGCGTAATAATCTCCGTGCAAGGATTAATGCGTTCACTTTATTTGATATCCTGGATGTAGATGCTAACATCGGTTATATCGATCGTTCGCAAAATCAGCCAGCCGGTGGTACCGACTATAATAGTGGGCCTATCTATTCTGCACTCACCATGTCGCCATTAACTCCTGTTAAGTTCACCAATGGTGGCTGGGGCTATGGTGGTGGTTCCAGCAACCCTGCGGCTATTGCCACAGATGGCGGATACAACAATTTCAAGTCGCAGGAAGTAACAGGAAATATCACTGGTAAATTACACCTGCTTCCTCACCTCGATATAACTGGTCAATACGGAACAAACATCATCAATCAGCGACGCGCTACTTTCAGTCGCAAGCTCGATTATTACTATCCTGATTCCGGAGAATTCTGGTATACCAACTCAACCAGCAACAGTCTTGACATGAGAGACTACACCAGCCGTATGAACAACCTCTCCCTGTTGATCAACTATGATTTCCAGATGAGACAACACCATGTGAAATTACTGGGAGGTTACCAGCAGGAAACTTACCGTTATGAATCATGGGCGGCAAGCAAACAAAACTTCGTAAGTGATGATGTGCCGGTGTTTAACCTGGGTTCTGATAATCCTAATGCATCAGGAGATGCATATCAATATGCATTACGTTCCTGGTTCGGTCGTGTGAATTACGACTATAAAGAAAAGTATCTGTTGGAACTGAATCTCCGCTACGATGGTTCTTCCCGATATGCACCTGATGAGCGTTACGGCGCATTCCCTTCTGCATCTGCAGCTTGGCGTTTTACGCAGGAAAATTTCCTGAAAGAAAGCAGTAGTATGCGTTGGTTGAATGAAGGTAAGCTGCGTGTGTCTTACGGTAATCTTGGTAACCAGTACGGAGCCGATGGCAATGCTTATTCAGAATGGTATCCTTATCAGCAGGTAGTAACCGGTGTAGGTACTATGCCTATCGGTAACATACTGACCCGTGGATTGGCACAAACGAACCTGGCTAACGTACTGTTAAGATGGGAGAAAGTAAATATGCTCAACATTGGTGTTGATCTGGCTTTCCTGAATAACCGCCTCGCTGTAACTGCCGACTGGTTCAACAAACGCACGATGGATATACAGTTGAGAGTACCACAGCCGGATGTGCTGGGCTTGCAGGTCCCTGATCAGAATGCAGGTAACGTATCCAATAAAGGCTGGGAGCTTAGCATAGGATGGAATGATCATATCCAGGACTTTACATACGGTCTTACTGCGCAGTTGTCCGATGTAAGGAACAAGATAGAAAGCCTGGGCGGTGCGCCGGCAGTGCTGGAAGACAGGATCCGCCAGGTAGGTTATCCGATCGATGCGTTCTATGGATACAGAACAGATGGTTTGGCACAGGAAGCTGACTTTACCAAAGATGCGACAACGGGAAAGCTTATCCCTAAATTTGCCATCTTCGATGCAGACCAGGGTAAGGTTGCTCCCGGCGATATAAAATACAGGGACCTGAATGGCGATAACAAGATCACGGCAGACAAAGACCGTGAAGTGATCGGTAATGCATTTCCACGCTACACATATTCCCTGAGAGGAAACCTGGGTTGGAAGAACATCGATTTCGCCTTCTTTCTGCAGGGAGTTGGTAAGGGCAACGGTTATGTAGGTGGAATAGGTATACATACCTTCCAGGCATATGGCTCTTATCCGCAGGAAGTACACAGAGACCACTGGACGCCTGAACATACAGATGCCTGGTACCCTCGTTTCACTTTCCTGGATACCCGCAATAGCGGCCGTCAGTCTGACTATTGGCTGCAGAATGCTGCATACCTCCGCCTGAAAAATATCCAGATCGGTTATACACTGCCTTCACAATGGCTTAGCAAAGCCAGGATCCAGAGAATAAGGGCTTATGTAAGTGCGGATAATCTGCTTACGAAGACTAAATTCTTCTATGCTTACGATCCTGAAACAGTGACTACCAACGGTGGTGAATATCCACAGATAAAAACCGTGGTGTTCGGTATTAATGTCAACTTTAAATAACTACAGCAATGCGTCGTCAACATATTTTATACGGTATCCTGATAATACTGGCAGGCTGTATCGCCGGCTGTTCAAAGGATTTCCTCGACCGCTCCGCACTGGACGCTATTACCAGCGAACAGTTCTGGAAAACGGAAGCACAACTGAAACTGGCAGCGAATGCCTGCTATGACTACCTGAAGGGTAAGAATGTAGTTGATATGGAGAACCTGGGAGATAATACTATTTATCCTCCTCTTAGTGACTACCTGAATATCTCTACCGGCAATTACGATTTCACAACAAATACGTTGAATAACGAATGGGTGAATCAATACTACGGTATCCGCCGATGTAACCACTTCCTGGAAAACTACCAGAAAGCACAGGGTGTGAAGGAAACGACACTAAAACAATATGCAGGAGAAGTACGCTTTCTGCGGGCCTTCCTGTACAGCTATCTGACTTTCTTTTTTGGAGATGTTCCACTGGTAACAAATACCCTGAACATCGGTGATGAGCAGGTATATGGAACACGCACGCCAAGAGCGCAGGTGGTGGATTTTATATTGCAGGAGCTGGATTCTGCAGCAGCGGAATTACCTACGTCCTATGGTTCTGCTGACCTGGGTCGTATTACAAAAGGAGCAGCACTGGGCTGGAAGTCTCGCGTAGCAATGTTCTATGGGAAGTATGATGTAGCTGAAGCTGCAGCGAAAGCGGTAATGGACCTGAATGTATACAAGCTTTATACGAACGGAAATACTGCTACCAGCTACAATGAGCTGTTTACGCACAAAGGAAAACTCGCAGCAGGTGCTAATAAAGAAACAATGCTGGCACGCCTGTATCTCATCGATGTTTCTATGCATAACATGAGCCGCGAAGCGCAGGTGCCTGACCAGACAGCCCGTTTCAATCCTACCAAGTCGCTCATGGATGCGTACCTGTGTACAGATGGTATGCCTATTGAAAAATCTCCTTTGTACAATGAAGCTACACAAACAGCATACGCTGATGTTTTCGTCAACAGAGACCCGAGGTTGAAACAAACAGTACTGGCGCCTGGCGCTACCTGGGGCGGAAAGGATGATGGAGACGCAGACGCGAGCCCGGCAGACATTTATAATCTTCCTAAATTCAATTCCGATAAAAAGGGCTGTGTAACGGCAACCGGCTATTATTTTACCAAATATGTGCAGGTATCTGCAGTAGCTACTTACAATAAAGACCCGAACGACATTCACATCATGCGTTATGCGGAGATGCTGTTGAATTATGCAGAAGCCAGGGAAATGCAGGGCAAGCTGACACAGGCCGACCTGGATATTTCAATCAACCTGCTGAGAGACCGTGTGGGCATGCACCACATGATCATCACAGAGCTGGCTGGCTGGGGCATGGACCTGCGTGAAGAGATCCGCCGGGAAAGACGTGTGGAACTGGCGCTGGAAGGACAACGTTATTTCGATCTGCTGCGCTGGAAGAAAGGAGCATTACTTGCAGAAGATGTGAAAGGTATGAAGAAGGCTTTTATTCCTGATTATATGCAGCCATATGTGGCCAGTGTACCGGTAGATGCCAAAGGATATATGATCATCAACACTAATCGCCGCTTTCAGGACCCTAAGAACTATTTGTGGCCGATACCATTGACGCAATGGCAACGTAATCCGGCACTGGGACAGAACCCGGGATGGGAGTGATGATAAAAAACGATTGAAATATGAGGATCTTAACAATTGCAGTTATTGTGCTGGCAGTCGCCGGATGCAGCGGTGGAAAAGGGCTTGCAAAGCATACGGATAAGCAACAGGACACGCTGAAGGTATTAAGTTATAATATTCATCATGCGAACCCGCCTTCCCGTCCGGGATTAATAGACCTGGATGCAATAGCGCGGGTCATCAATGAACAACATCCTGACTTCGTCGCCCTGCAGGAAGTGGATGTACACACCGGCCGTTCCGGCAAGGATGTACATGAAGCGGAGGTGCTGGCTGCAAAAACAGGCATGCATTCCTTTTTCGCAAAGGGTATTCCTTATGATGGCGGAGAATACGGTATTGCAGTACTTTCCCGCTTCCCGGTGAAGGAAGGACATGCATACGCCCTGCCGTCCGTATCTGGTGTTAAGGCCGAGCCACGCGCATTGTGCACTGTCACTGTTACTTTACCTGACGGGAGACAGGTCATGATGGCCAGCACACACCTGGATGTAACGAAGAGTGACAGTAACAGGGTGCTGCAAACAAAAGAGATCGTCCGCATTCTGGGAAATGCCGGAATGCCTGTGATACTGGCAGGCGATATGAACGCCAGAGAAGGCAGTATGGCCATTAATATACTTGACAGCAGTTTCACCCGTACCTGTAGAGATTGTCCCTTTACAATACCCGTGGAGATGCCAAAAAGGGCCATAGATTTTATCATGTATACGCCGGCTAAAGCCTTTCGTGTAGTACAGCACCAGGTGATCCCTGAACGGTACGCATCGGACCATCTGCCGGTCCTGGCAACGCTGATATTTTAAGAGAAAAGCGGGAAAATTATGATTTCCCGCTTTTTAATTATAAATTATACCTCTCTTATTCTGCAAGACACGTTATCGTAAAACCAAACTAAAGAACATGCCTGAAAATTCTAACAACAACTCACGCCGGGGATTTATTACCAAGATGGCTAAAGGGGTCGTAGGCGCATCTTTGTTGCCCAATATTATCACTGCTGCTGACAGAAAGCGTAATCTGGAGTCACTGTCCCGTGCCAACGAAAAATACAGTGCCAACGATCAGATCCAGATCGCATTGATCGGTGCAGGCGGCATGGGTACAGCAGATACCAATACGGCCATCACAGTGCCGGGCGTAAAACTGATCGCTGCGTGTGACCTGTATGACGGCCGGTTGGCTGACGCTAAGAAGAAATGGGGTAATGATATTGCTACAACACGCGACTACCGCGAGATCCTGGACAGGAAAGATGTGGATGCGGTGATCATTGCTACTCCCGACTTCTGGCATAAGGATATCTCCGTGGCGGCTATGAATAAAGGCAAGTCCGTTTATTGTGA
The DNA here is from genome assembly GCF_003182155.1 of Chitinophaga sp. S165. Taxonomy (GTDB): domain Bacteria; phylum Bacteroidota; class Bacteroidia; order Chitinophagales; family Chitinophagaceae; genus Chitinophaga. The sequence goes on along the minus strand of NZ_QGTG01000002.1, from coordinate 360,058 downwards.
GAAGCCGATGGTGCACGATATTACTGAAGGCCCTGCCGTGGTGGAAGCACAACAGAAGAATGGCAAGGTGGTATACCAGGTAGGCAGCCAGGGTATGAGCTCTCTCGGAAATGAAAAAGCAAAACAATTATTAAAAGAAGGTGCTATTGGTAAGCTGAACTATGCAGAAGGCTTCTGGGCCCGTATGTCTCCGTTCGGCGCCTGGCAATATCCTATTCCGGCCGATGCGTCACCGAAGACAGTTGACTGGACGACTTATCTGGAACATGCCACCAAACGTGATTTTGATCCACTACGTTTCTTCCGCTGGCGTAATTACAGGGACTATGGGACTGGCGTATCAGGCGATCTGTTTGTGCACCTGTTTTCCAGCCTGCACTTTGTAACAGGGTCTGTCGGTCCTGAGAAGATCATGGCTACCGGCGGCCTGCGTTATTGGAAAGACGGACGTGAAGTACCCGATATTATGCTGGGTATGTTTGACTATCCTGAAACGGAAGCACATCCTGCCTTTAACCTGTCACTGCGTGTGAACTTTGTAGATGGTACAGGTGGTACTAACTACCTGCGCATGGTAGGTAGCGAAGGCTCTATGACGGTGGAATGGGATAAAGTGACATTGTACCGTAACACCTCCCATGTAGATGAAAGCGATCCATTGCTGCAGGGTAAAAAAGATGGCGACTCCGGTAAACAATATGTTTACAACCGTAAGGATATGTTGCCACCAGATAAGCTGGAGTACGTTGCAGAGAAAGGATATAAAGGCGCGCATTTTGACCACTTCTACAACCTGTTCAACGCTATGCGTACCGGTGGTAAAGTAAGTGAAGACGCCCTGTTCGGCTATCGTGCGGCAGCACCGGCGCTGTTATGTAACGACAGCTATTTTCAAAACCGTATTATGCATTGGGATCCGAAAGCTCTCAAATCGATAAACAAATAAAAATGTAATCATGATGAAGAAATTATTTGTTCCTGCATTGTCAGTAATGGCGATTAGTGTAATGTCATGTGGTGGTGGTACAGGTTCCGCCAGTAACGATTCTTCTACTGTAGTGGTAGATAGTAGTGCAGCTGCTACAGCTCCTGTAACAGACACTGCAAAGAATGTATTGTCAGATACAGAAAAAGCAGAAGGCTGGGTATTACTGTTCAACGGGCAGAACTTGGATGGATGGCACGTTTACAAAGGCAAAACATCTAACAGCTGGGTAGCTGAAAATGGAGAATTACATTGCCTGGGTAGTGAAAAAGACAAGAGTGATAAACGTGCGGACCTGACCTCTAACGATACATATGAGAACTTCGAGTTCCGTACAGACTGGAAAATAGCGCCGAAAGGTAACAGCGGTATTATTTATCTGGCATCTGAAGATAATGATGCAGCTTACCAGAGCGGTCCGGAATATCAGTTAATAGATGATGAGAATTTCCCTGAGAAGCTGGAAGACTGGCAGAAAACAGGTGCTAACTACGCAATGGGCGCACCATTGGTAGCTGCAGCAAAACCTGTAGGCGAGTGGAATCATACCCGTATTGTAGTTAATAAGGGACATGTAGAACATTGGCTGAATGGTCAGAAAACGGCCGATTATCAGATCGGTTCTCCCGAGTGGAAGAAAGCAAAAGCAGAAGGAAAGTGGAAAGATACAAAGCCTTATGGCGAAACCAAGAAAGGCCACATCGACCTGCAGGACCACGGAAGTGAAGTATGGTTCAAGAATGTAAAGATCAAACAGCTGTAAGCGCATCGCTTTAAGCAAAAAATAACAAACGAAAGAGGCCGTATCATATGATACGGCCTCCTGGTTTATAGCAATTTGTAATGCTTAGATAGCAGCTTCGTAGTTCTTGGTAACTGCATCCCAGTTTACTGCGTTCCAGAACGCCTTCAGGTATTCAGGACGACGGTTCTGATACTTCAGATAGTAAGCGTGTTCCCAAACGTCGATACCCAATACTGGTGTACCTTTTACTTCAGCAACATCCATCAGCGGATTGTCCTGGTTAGGAGTGGAAGTGATTTCCAGTTTGCCGTCTTTTACGATCAGCCAGGCCCAACCTGAACCGAAACGGGTAGCACCTGCATTCGCGAATTTCTCCTGGAATTCAGCGAAAGAACCGAAAGTGCTCTTAATAGCATCAGCCAGCTTACCTGTAGGTTCACCACCTGCATTAGGTCCCAGCACTTTCCAGAAGAAGCTGTGGTTCCAGTGACCACCACCGTTGTTTCTTACAGCAGGGCTTATTTTACCTGCGCTTGCTACCAGCTCTTCCAGGGATTTATTTTCATTTTCAGTACCGGCAATTGCTTTATTCAGGTTGTCGACATAAGCCTGATGATGCTTTCCGTGGTGAATTTCCATCGTCTGTTTGTCAATATGTGGTTCCAGTGCGTCGTGTGCGTACGGTAAGCTCGGAAGTGTGAATGCCATAACTTAATGTTTTTATTGCGTTAATGAATATGTGTCTCCAAAAGAGTTTCCAAATTTACTGCCTAATATCATAAATATCAAAACAGGTCATTTTCCCTTTGTTGTATATATCATGTCAGATTAGGTAGTTCTGCCCAATTCGCATACCAATTGTGTTGGATATATGCTTTTTTATTTTATATTTACATTAAGCGTTGTAACAAATTTTCGTACTATATTCCTGTTCGTATAAACGTTAAAGTTACAATACTATACAAATCCTACGCTGAGTGTATAGGAAGTGAGGATTCTTGCGCCATTCTAGACCTATTGGTTTCAGCTATTGTTTGTATAAAACTTAATGTATGTTGACAGATTCGGACATGGGCCACGACTATTCCCTCAACGCCTTGCAGAAGGAAAATGAACTATTAAAGACTCGTATCCAATCACTGGAAAGTCTTCTGAACAATGTACCCGCGATGCTTTACACGCACCAGAATGCGACAAAAACGGTCAACTGGTGTAACCGCTATATGGAAGATGTAACAGGATACACAATGGCGGAGATGAACAGTATGGGATTGGATTTCTTTAAAGACATCATGCATCCTGATGATTTTGATCTGGCTGTGATAGCCCAACAGTCGTTCAAAGAAAATAAGAATGTTTTTGGAGGGGTATTAAGATTCCGTAAACGCGGTACCGACAACTGGGTTTGGCTGGCCGGCATTGCCATTCCGTATACCCGTGATGAACAGGGAAAGGTAAAGGAGGTGATCTGTGCATTTGTGGATATGACCCATGCCATGGACACGAATGATCAGTTAACAGAAGCCATGCTGGACGTAATGAGGCGTAAGCATGAAGACCTGATCAGTAAACTGACGCCCCGTGAGAGGGATATTGTGCAATTGACAGTTAAAGGATTGAATAATAAAGAGATAGCTGCAGAGTTAAACCTGAGCCGGTATACCATTGAAACCCACCGGAAGAATATCAGGATCAAACTCAAGGTGCGTAATACAGCCGAGTTGATAGCCCTCGCCAGAAAAGTTGGTTATCAATAATTTATGGATCTTTTTATGCTGCCCGAAGACAGAGCAGGACGGTAAAAATACCCAAGCTTGGGTATTTGACGCCAAAACTAAGTCTACTAATTTAGTGGCATTAACCGAAAACAGATTTTAAACGTTAGAAAGACAATCTGAAACCCCCTATTGCTATGATTACAGAGGAAAGTGCGTTGAGTATCCTGCAACTGGACTATTCTGCAACGGCGGAGGAGATAATTGCAAGGTATGAGATGTTGAAATTTCAATACAAGAAAATTAAAGATGAGACGGGAGATCTCAAGACCCGACTGGCCTATCAACTAAAACAGATAGAGCTGGATGATGTATACATCTATTTCAGGAGAAATCAGAGGATATAAATAAGTAAAGCGATTAGTTTGTTCATTCGTTGTGTTTTTAGCCTGGCTTTCGTCCGTTGTTTGTATCTTCTTCAAATATTAACTTTCTCAATCCAAGTCACAACCATATTGTCGTCTTTTATCATATATTTATACCCATAAACTCCAATATATGGGTACTGTATACATCGTTATCGCCGTATTGGTTGTACTGATCATCCTATCAAGCTTCGTGACGGTACAACAGGGAACAATCGGCGTCACCACAATTTTCGGAAAATACAACAGAGTGTTATTCCCCGGACTTAATTTCAAGATCCCTCTTATCGAAAAAGTATTTAAACGCATCTCTATCCAGAATCGCTCTGTAGAACTGGAATTTCAGGCCATTACAATAGATCAGGCCAATGTTTACTTCAAAGCCATGCTGCTCTATTCCGTATGGAACCAGGATGAAGAGACCATCAAGAACGTTGCCTTCAAGTTCGTAGACGAGCGTAGCTTCATGCAGGCGTTGGTGCGTACCATTGAGGGCTCTATCCGCGGTTTCGTGGCAACTAAACGTCAATCTGAAGTACTGGGACTACGCCGCGATATCACCGAGCACGTAAAAGAACAGATCGACCAGACGCTGGAAGAGTGGGGATATCACCTGCAAGACCTGCAGATGAACGATATCACCTTTGACGAAGTGATCATGAAATCCATGGCGCAGGTAGTAGCATCTAACAACCTGAAAGCGGCAGCTGAGAATGAAGGTCAGGCATTACTGATCACCAAGACCAAAGCTGCGGAAGCAGATGGTAACGCTATCAAGATTGCTGCAGAAGCGGAACGTCAGGCTGCTCAGTTACGTGGTATGGGTGTGGCCCTGTTCCGTGAAGAAGTAGCTAAAGGTATGACTATGGCAGCGAAAGAAATGCAACAGGCTAACCTTGATACTTCTGTGATCCTCTTCTCTATGTGGACAGAAGCTATCAAACATTTTGCTGAAAACTCAAAAGGTAATGTGATCTTCCTGGATGGTTCATCTGAAGGTATGGACCATACTATGCAGCAGATGATGGCCATGAATAAGCTGATGGAGCAGAAAAACCAGCGGTAATCTCCGGATAAATAAAAATAAAACCGGCGTTGTCTGTAAAAGGCAACGCCGGTTTTATTTTATAACCTTCTCTGTTCAAAGAAGGTCTTAACAAGCTGAAGGCTTTCTTCTTCACAAGGGCCTTGCTCTACTTTGGTTTTCGGATGGAAAGGAGAGGTATCGCCAGCTACCCTGCGGTAACTGTTCTTGTCGTCCTTTGCCGCATATACGATACGTCCGATCTTACTCCAGTAAAGAGCGCCTGCGCACATCAGGCAGGGCTCCAGTGTAACATACAGGGTGGCCTCCATCAGGTATTTACTGCCCAGGTAGTTGAATGCGGCCGTCAGCGCCAGCATTTCTGCATGTGCAGTACAGTCATTCAGTTTTTCCACCTGGTTGTAGCCTTTGCCTATTATTTTATCGCTCAGCACCACGATAGCGCCTACAGGTACCTCTCCGTCGTCAAAAGCTTTCCTGGCCTCACGAAGTGCCTGCTGCATGTAATATTTATCGTCCATAGTGCTGTCTATTGTTCTGTGGCCGGAGATTGCATCAGGTTAAGGAAATCATCTTCACTCAGTATCCTGATCGTGTTGATCTTTTTCGCCTTTTCCAGCTTGCTGCCTGCGTCTTCGCCTACTACGAGGAAGTTCAGTTTGCTGCTCACACCGCCGAGGATCTTTCCTCCCTGTTCTTCCACCATAGCCTCCGCATCACTGCGTTTCAGTTTGTTCAACGTACCGGTGAATAAGAAGGTCTGCCCGTCAAGGCTGCCGCCCACAGGATGATCAGCCTTAGTACTTTTCAGGTTGATGCCCAGGGCTTCCAGTTCCTGCAGCATATGTATATTATCCTCTGTCTGGAAGAACTGTTTTATACTGCCTGCTACTTTAGGGCCGATATCTTCCAGGGCAAGTACCTGTTCTTCCGTCCATTCCCTTAGGTCAAGTAAATGATTGACCGCGTTGGCAAGCGTTTTCGCAGTAGTTTCTCCCACGTAACGTATACCTAACCCAAACACCAGGCGGTGTAAAGGCTGGCTCTTGGACTGTTCTATAGCAGTTTGCAGGTTAGTGAGTGATTTCTTGCCAAAGCCGTCTTGTTTCGCCAGTATGTCGAAGTCCATTTTATAGATGCCGGGAATGTTTTTCATGATGCCCAGTCCATAGAACTTACGTACATTGCTTTCACCCAGACTACGAATATCCATAGCGTCTTTGCTTACAAAATGGATCATCCTTTCCACTACCTGCGCCTCGCAGGTCAGGTTGATACAACGCCATACACTTTCACCTTCCGGTTTGAACAGAGGTTCGTGACACACCGGGCAATGAGTAGGGAATTTGATCTCTTCTTCCTCTCCATTTCGTAGATCGGCGAGCGATTTAACGATATATGGTATAACGTCACCAGCCCTTTCCACTAACACGGTATCGCCGATCTTCAGGTCTTTTTCGCGAACAACATCCTCGTTAAATAAGGAAATGGAACCAACTGTAACCCCGCCGATAGGAACCGGGTCTATTTTAGCTACCGGAGTAACTGAGCCTGTTCTGCCCACCTGGAATTCTACTTTCCGGAGTTTGCTGGTAGCCTGTCTGGCTGCGAATTTATAGGCCATGGCCCAGCGTGGGTGGTGTGTGGTCATACCCAGCTTATCCTGCAGGGCATAGTCATTCACCTTGATCACCATACCGTCGATCTCATATGGCAGGCTATCTCTTTCCTTTTCGAAAGCCAGTACATATTCAATGACCGCCTTGATGCCTTTTACGACTTTCATTTGCTTTGAAGGAGAGCGGAAGCCGAGGCTGGATAGCATATCCAGGGTATTACTATGTGTCCTGATCTCTTCGGGTTCGTTCTTACCGTCGTCCATAGTGTGATAGCTCATATGATAAAGGAAGGCTTCCAGACCGCGTTTCGCTACTTCGCGCGGGTCTACCATGCGAAGCGAGCCGGAGGCAGCGTTACGCGGATTGGCCAGTGGCGGCAGGTTATCGGCCGCACGCTGTTCATTATAGGCCTTGAAAGTGTTCTTATTGATCAGCACTTCTCCTCTTATTTCAATGCTCTGAATGCCGTGTGTGGCAAAGCTGGCGCTTAGAGGAATGGAACGGATCTGCCGGATGTTGGTAGTAATATCTTCACCGGATACGCCATCACCGCGGGTGGCGCCCCTGGTGAGCCGGTCGTTTTCATATATAAGGGAAATGCTGGCCCCATCAAATTTAGGCTCAATGCAGTACTCTATTTCGTCCAGTCCGCTGATTTCCCGGGCTTTACGGTCCCAGTCATTCAGGTCGTCGGCATCGTAAGAGTTTTCGAGGCTCAACATCGGTACCAGGTGTTGTACAGTAGGGAAGTTCTTTGTAAGGCCCTGTGCTACACGCTGCGTAGGAGAATCGGCGCTCACCTTGTCGGGGTTTTCTGCTTCGAGTTCCTTCAACCAGGCATACAACTGATCGTATTCGTAATCACTTAACACGGGTTCGCTCTGCACGTAATAGCGCCAGTCGCTGTAAATAATGACACGGCGCAGCCCGTCCAACGTCTCATCAAGGTCCGTGATGCTTTCTTTTTGCTGCAATTTTCTTAACAGGTCCTTTGCTAATTGTAGCAAAGTGATTTCTATTTCTTTCGTATACATATGAAAATACTATCAGTACGTAAAATACAAATACTTTGAATGTTATGTTTAAAATGATTGTAGTCCTCTCTAGTGGCTAGTTTATAATAAATCTCGTACTTTTTACACTATTGTTTTTTTAGAAAAAGATGTTAAAAAAGTTTTTTATTAACAAAAATTTAATTAAGATTGTGTAACGAAACGAAAGTATCTGAAAGGCCAAAATTTAAATCGTGAATTTCTGAAGTAGCAAGTGCCAATTTTCGAAAACCCGCTACACTGAAATTCAAATGAACGAAGAAATTAAGATATCCGAACTTATTGCTTTTATAATATTTCCATGTTAGGTTAAAATGCTTTTATAAATTTCCATGTTAGTGCTTTTATGATTCTACGTTAATGCTTTTATGTAATTCCATGTTAGAATATTAGTCTTTATAAGTTCCACGTTTTATAGATTCCACGTAAAATATTATCTAATTCCACGTCAATGAAGTCTCACAGCGTGATATTGATCCGTGAGATTTTCTTCCCCTGCATAAATTTTTTATGCAGGGGCATTTTGTTTTAGGGCATACCTTATTCCAACTTCCCTGCCATATTTCATAATAACAATACCCGAAAGTCATGGCTAAAGCATAGTAAACGAATGCCAAAGGCATAAAAATAGCCCGTACACAGTTTTGCCTATGCACGGGCATCGTTCTGGTATAACCATGGGAATTTTCCCGCTATAAATGCTTACATATTCCGCCTGTACTGGCCTCCAACTTCGTACAGCGCGTGTGTGATCTGGCCCAGGGAACAGTGTTTCACTGTTTCCATCAAAGCCTCGAACAAGTTACCATTATTGACTGCAACCTGCTGTAATTGCTCCAATGCTGCAGTACTCCGGTGCTGGTGCCTGTGGTGGAAGGCCTCCAGTGTTTTGATCTGGAACTCTTTTTCCTCCTGTGAGGAGCGGATCACTTCACCTGGAATAACGGTCGGGGAACCTTTCTTGTTCAGGAAAGTGTTTACGCCTACGATCGGGTACTCGCCAGTGTGCTTCAGAAGTTCGTAATGCATGCTTTCTTCCTGGATCTTATTCCGCTGGTACATTCTTTCCATAGCGCCCAATACGCCGCCTCTTTCCGTCAGCCGGTCAAATTCTGCCAGTACAGCTTCTTCTACCAGGTCGGTCAGGTCTTCTATGAAGAAGGAGCCCTGCACAGGGTTCTCATTTTTCGCGGTGCCCAGTTCCCGGTTGATGATCAGCTGAATGGCCATAGCCCTGCGTACACTTTCTTCCGTCGGGGTAGTAATTGCCTCGTCGTAGGCGTTAGTATGTAATGAATTACAATTGTCGTAAATGGCATACAGCGCCTGGAGCGTGGTGCGGATATCATTGAAATCTATCTCCTGGGCATGCAGGCTGCGTCCCGAGGTCTGAATATGATATTTCAGCTTCTGAGAGCGGTCATTACCCTTGTACTTATACTTAATAGCCTTCGCCCATATCCTCCTTGCTACACGGCCTATAACCGCGTATTCCGGGTCCATTCCATTGCTGAAGAAGAAGGAGAGGTTAGGTGCGAAATCATCTATATGCATACCCCGGCTCAGGTAGTATTCAACATACGTGAAACCATTTGCCAGCGTAAAGGCCAGCTGGGTAATAGGATTCGCTCCTGCTTCGGCTATATGGTAACCGGAAATGCTGACAGAGTAAAAATTCCTTACTTTCTGGCTGATGAAATATTCCTGTACGTCTCCCATCAGTTTGAGGGCAAATTCTGTAGAGAAGATACAGGTGTTCTGTGCCTGATCTTCCTTCAGGATATCTGCCTGCACCGTGCCACGGGCTGTACTGAGGGCATGCGCTTTAATCTTTTCGTAAACATCTTTATCAAGTACTTCATCTCCTGAAATACCCAGCAGGTGAAGGCCCAGACCATTATTACCTGTCGGCAGGTCCCCATTGTAGTGTGGCAGGGGATGATCTTTGAACTTCTCCTTGATAATGGCATTAACCTTATCGGTCAGCCCATGCTGTGCAATATATTTTTCACACTGCTGGTCGATGGCTGCATTCATAAAAAATGCGAGCAATATCGGTGCAGGGCCATTGATGGTCATGGATACAGAGGTTTTCGGATCGCAGAGATCAAAGCCGCTGTACAGTTTCTTGGCGTCATCCACCGTGGCGATGCTTACGCCGGAATTACCCACCTTGCCGTAGATGTCGGGCCGGTGTGCCGGATCTTCGCCATACAGCGTTACGCTGTCAAAAGCGGTACTAAGCCGCTTGGCCGGCTGGTCGACGGAGACGTAGTGAAAACGTTTGTTCGTCCGTTCCGGGCCGCCTTCTCCTGCAAACATACGGGTAGGGTCTTCTCCTTCCCGTTTCAGGGGGAATACGCCTGCCGCATAAGGAAATTCTCCCGGCACGTTCTCTGTCAGCTGCCACCGCAGGATGTCGCCCCAGTCCTTATACCTCGGAAGGCTGATCTTGGGGATGGAAGAATGTGATAAACTCTCGCTATAAAGAGGAAGTTTGATCACCTTATCCCTCACCTGGTATTCATAAAATTCAGCGCTGAATTGCTTTTGGAGATTGGCCCAGTTGTCCAGCAACTGCTGGCATTCCGGATGTAATTGTGTACGTAGCTGACCGGCAATATCCGCCAGTCCTGCCTTTTGTGTGTCGTTCACCAAGGCAGCGACACCTTCCAGCTGGTATAAGCGGGAGGCGATACCACATTGTTCTTCTACCCACTTGCCATAATCTTTGATGCTTTCTCCGATCTCCGCCAGGTAGCGGGTACGTGAAGGCGGGATGATCTGGGATTTGGTCGTAGTAGCATCTGTTGTTTCGTGGGTCACTTCACCGAAGCGGACACCGGTTTTCTCACCGATCACGGCCAGTAGTTTTTCGAACAGCTGGTTAATGCCATGGTCGTTGAACTGGGAGGCGATGGAGCCGATCACCGGAAGCTGGTCGTCGGTGGCGGTCCATAGTCCGTGGTTACGTTTATATTGTTTACGCACATCATGCAAGGCATCCAGTGCGCCGGCTTTGTCAAATTTGTTGATGGCGATAACGTCCGCATAGTCCAGCATATTGATCTTTTCCAACTGGGAGGCCGCGCCATACTCCGGTGTCATGACATAGAGGGAGACATCGCAATGGTCGGTAATGGCCGTATCACTCTGGCCGATACCGGAAGTCTCCAGGATGATCAAATCGAAAGAGGCAGTCTTACAGATGTCGATAGCTTCCTGAACGTGTGCGCTAACGGCCTTATCGCTTTCCCGGGTGGCGAGTGAGCGCATATAGGCCCGCGGGTGGTGGATGGCATTCATCCGGATACGGTCGCCCAGCAAAGCACCGCCTGTCTTCTTTTTAGAAGGATCTACCGAAATAACGGCAATGGTCTTGTTGTCAAAGCTGTGCAGGAAGCGTCTTACAATTTCGTCGGTCACACTGCTTTTACCTGCACCGCCGGTACCGGTGATGCCGAGTACCACACCTTTGCCTGCTGTAGCGGGTGGGAGGGAAGTATCCAGTTTATCATTCTCCGCAACAGTAATAGCCTGTGCGATCAGTTTATCGTTCCGGGAAGGCAGTTCATGTACATGTCCGTTCAGGCCCGTGGTAGTGGCGAAATCACACTGGCGGATCACGTCTTCTATCATACCTTCCAGGCCCATATGGCGGCCATCGTCAGGCGAGTAGAGGCGGGTGATGCCATATTGATGCAACTCTTCGATCTCTGAAGGAAGGATGGTACCTCCGCCTCCGCCGAATATCTTAATATGACCGCAGCCTTTCTCGTGAAGCAGGTCATACATGTATTTAAAGAATTCCAGGTGCCCGCCCTGGTAGGAAGTGATGGCGATACCCTGGGCGTCTTCCTGGATGGCGCAGTCCACAATCTCCGCTGCCGAACGGTTATGTCCCAGGTGGATCACTTCCGCACCTTTTGTCTGCATGATGCGGCGCATAATATTAATGGCTGCATCGTGGCCGTCAAAAAGGGAAGCTGCCGTTACGATACGGATCTTATGAGTTGAAATGTCAGTCATATTGTTCTGGTGTTTTACGTATTACGGCAACGTGGAGCCGGTTAAGCATGTAATTTACGAAAATCGTAACTGTGGAAAATTCAACCTTTTTTTTATTTTACACTCTATTATTCACGTTTATGAGTTGCATTTCGTAGAAACAAAGGCAATCGTAATAGAAAATCTATATCAGAAATGGTGGCAAGAAGAGATTTTATCAGGAACAGCAGTTTGCTGGCAGGCGCTGTGGCGCTGGGTTTCCCTAAAGCGGTACTGGGTATGGCGGCAGATTATACGTCCCAGCGTCCCCCCCTGGCACAACGTAAGTTTACCAGCGAGGCAGTAGAAAGAACGATCGCTGCAATTAAAGGACAGATCGCAGATCCGAAACTGGCCTGGATGTTCGAAAACTGTTTTCCTAACACACTGGACACCACCGTTCAGTTCAAAGTGGAAAAGAACGGCCGTCCGGATACATTCGTACTGACCGGCGATATCCATGCTATGTGGCTGCGCGACTCCACTGCACAGGTATGGCCTTACCTGGCCCTGATAAAGGAAGATGAGAAACTGAAACAACTGATTGCAGGGGTGGTGAACAGGCAAACCAAATGTGTCCTGATCGATCCGTATGCAAATGCCTTCAACGAAGGACCTACCGGTAGCGAATGGGATTCCGACCTGACAGAAATGAAACCGGAACTGCACGAACGTAAATGGGAAATTGACTCTCTGTGTTATACCGTGCGTCTGGCTTACCACTACTGGAAAGAAAGCGGCGATAAGAGCGTTCTGGACGACAACTATAAAAAGGCAGCTAAACTGATTGTAAAAACATTCAAGGAACAACAGCGCAAGGAAGGTAAAGGTCCTTACAAGTTCCAGCGTAAAACACCGATCCAGTCTGATACCGCACCAAACGGAGGATATGGCGCACCTATGCAGCCGGTAGGACTGATCGTGTCCATCTTCCGTCCTTCTGATGATGCAACCGTGTTCCCGTTCCTGATCCCATCCAACATGTTTGCCGTAGTTTCCCTGCGTCAGCTGGCCGAGATCAGTGATGTGGTGTTCAAAGATGCTGCGTTCTCGAAAGAGTGCCGCGATCTGGCAGATGAAGTGGACAGGGCTATCAAGGCATATGCTATCGTAGAGCATCCGCAGCTGGGGCACATGTACCCGCTGGAAGTAGATGGTTATGGTAACCGCCTGTTCCTGGACGATACCAACGTACCAAGCCTGCTGTCAATTCCTTACCTGGGTTATACAACAGTAGATGATCCTATTTATCAGAACTCGCGTCACTTTGTATGGAGCACCTTCCATTGCTGGTTCTACAAGGGTAAATACGGAGATGGCGTAGGTAGTCCGCATACCGGGCCTGATTTTATCTGGCCGATGAGTATCATCATGAAAGCGCTGACCAGCAGCAATCCGGAAGAAATAGCAGAGTGTCTGAAAACATTACGTAATACGGATGGCGATACAGGCTTTATCCATGAGTCTTATCATAAAGATGATCCGACCAAATACACCCGTAAGTGGTTTGCATGGGCTAACACACTGTTCGGTGAACTGATGATGAAAGTAAGCAATGAGCATCCGGAACTGCTCAAAAGACAATATGCTTAATTGATCTCAATAAATATCTTATCATGCACATCCTTCGTATTCATGCGAAGGATGTGTATTTTTGGGACTGTTTTAACCTTAATCCGAAACCCATGGCCCCTATAGCCATATACGAGCAGCAGATCAACAATTATAAGGCAGAGATATCGCAGGTACAGCAGCGATTGAGTTTTCTGGGTTGGATAAGACTGGGATGTTTCCTGGCCGTCTTATACTGTGGATATATGTTCTTTCGTAGCAGCTTTGACGCTACCTGGTTGCTGGCGGGAGTAGTTCCGCTGGCAGCTTTTGTTTTTGTACTGGTGCGTTATCTCGCGCAACAGGAGAAACTTACATTGCTGAAAACGTTGCTTGAGCTGAACGAAAAAGAATGGCGGCTGGCGGGTACGGGGCAGTCGGGTTTTGATGATGGTAACCGCTTCGCGGATGAGCAGCATCCTTACACAGGAGATCTTGATGTATTCGGGCACTCATCGCTTTACGGGCATATCAACCGTACCGGTACGCTGATGGGCGCAAAGGCGCTGTCTGACGCTTTAAAACTGACGGTGCAGGAAGCGGGGCAGATCAGGAAGCAGCAGGATGTGATCAGGGAAATGGCAGCCTGGTTTAAATTCAGGCAATTGTTTGCGGCACAGGCATCCCTTACGGGAGAACAGCCGGACGATGTATCGGGTTTATATAAATGGTTATCTCTTCCCCTGGATTTCCTGAATAATAAGTGGCTGAATATTGCACGTTGGGTAATGCCGGCATTGTTGCTGGGCGCAGCAGTTTATTATTTTGTGTCCGATGAATATTATGTGTTCATCTTTCTCCTTTGCATGAACTGGCTGATACTGGGCAGGAATGTAAAGAAGGTGAATGCGCAGCATCAGCTGATCTCCAATAAGGAAAAGACATTTGGCAAGTTTGCCCAGCTGTTGCAGCTGATCGGCGCTGAAAAGGCGGCGACAGCGGAGTTGTTAAAGGAACAGCAGGGGCAGGCGAATGCAGCCAATGCAGCACTGCATCAGTTTTCGAGGATCTGCAATGCGCTTGACCAGCGTCTGAACCTGTTGATAGGCGTGGTATTGAATTCGTTGGTGTTGTACGATCTGCATTGTGTTTTCGCCATTGAAAAATGGAAGTCGCGTTATAAAGACGAGGTGCCGGACTGGCTGGCTGTGATCTCCAAAATGGAGGTCTGGAACAGTATGGCCACCTTTGCATATAATCATCCGGAATACATTTATCCAGAGATCAAGGCGGAAAGTTCTGAACTGGTGGCAACAGCAGTGGGGCATCCGCTGATCCCGGCGGAAGAGTGTGTGCGCAATGACATTGGTATAGGAGCGCCGCAGCAGTTCCTGATCATTACCGGTTCCAATATGAGCGGAAAGAGTACTTTCCTGCGCAGTGTGGGCAGTAACCTGTTACTGGCATTGTGCGGGATGCCGGTGTGTGCTGCAAGTTTTACCTGTAGCCCGATGCAGATCATGACCTCTATGCGCATCAAGGACTCAATAGCAAAACATACCTCGTATTTCCAGGCGGAACTTTTACGGCTGCAACAGATCGTGGAGGTACTGAAAGTGGGAGAGCGGGTCTTCATTCTGCTGGATGAGATATTGAAGGGGACCAACTCTGAAGACAAGCTATCCGGCTCGCGGAAACTGATAGAACATTTCCTGCAATACCGTTGCCTGGGAATGATCGCGACACATGATCTGGAGCTTGGACATCTGGAGGATACTTATCCGCAACGCATCCGCAACTATTGTTTTGAAAGCACCATCAGGGAAGACCAGCTTTTCTTCGATTACCGTATCAGGGAAGGAGTGGCGCGCAATAAGAATGCTACATTCCTTATGCAAAAGATGGAAATAATATGATTTGGCAGATAGCTAATTAATTTAGTATTTTTACTAAAAATATTAGCTGTATGACCTTGCCATTTCAGGAGGGGGTTCCTGAAAATCCCTATTACAAAGGACGTGGAGCCCAACTAAATCCTAAGAACAAGTATCTCCGGAACGAGTATGCCCAGGAGCATGCGGAGGGTATAGATGAGTGGTGGCAGGCGGACGTGCCTACGCAGATACTGGAAGAGCATGCAAAAACGCTGGTAAATAAAGTAGACAGCCCGGATGTAGGTATGTGGTATTCGATGAACCCCTACCAGGGCTGTGAGCACGGTTGTATTTATTGTTATGCGCGCAATGCGCATCAGTTCTGGGGCATGAGCGCCGGACTTGATTTTGAGCGAAAGATAGTAGTGAAGCGGAACGCGCCGGAGCTGTTGAAGAAATTCCTCGATAATAAGAACTGGGTACCCAAACCTATTTCTCTCTCAGGTAATACGGACTGTTATCAGCCGCTGGAGCGAAAGATGTTCCTGACCCGCCAGTTGCTTTCTATTGCGCTGGATTATAAACAGCCTGTTGGTATAATTACAAAAAACTCACTGGTGCTGCGTGATAAATACATCCTGCAGCAGCTGGCGCAGCATAACCTGGTTTGTGTATATATCTCTATTACGACGATGCAGGAAGACCTGCGGCAGAAGATGGAGCCACGTACAACTACGGCGGCCCAGCGACTGAAGATCGTGAAGGAGTTGAGTGACCTGGGTATTCCGGTAGGGGTAATGACTGCACCTATGATACCGGGATTGAACGACCATGAGATGCCAGCCTTACTGGAGGCGTCAGCAGCAAATGGTGCGAAGTTTGCAGGTTATACCGTCGTTCGCCTAAACGATGCAGTGAAGATCATCTTTAATGACTGGCTGTATAAGAATTTCCCGGACAGGGCAGATAAAGTATGGCACCAGATAGAAAGTATGCATGGCGGCCAGGTGAATGACAGTGATTTCGGCAGGCGGATGAGAGGAGCAGGGAATATTGCGGATATGATCCGACAGCAATTCAAAGTACATACGAAGAAGCTGGGACTGAACCAGGAACGCTTTGAGTTCAATACCTCGCTGTTTGAGCGTCCGCAGGTGCAACTGAAGTTGTTCTAAAGAGGTCTTAGAAAGCAGGAATGGTACTGTGGCCGGGGCGGCAGATCAGGAGTGCGGACGAAATGAAATGATCCGCATGTGGTGATGGCGCAATTTTATTAGCTGGCGGGAGGCATATTCACTGCAGACAAGCACACATACTGAAGTTTTTTATCGTAGCATAAAGCATTTATAAATCCGGTGATCCGGAGTTTCGCATTGTAAGAGAGGCTGTTGGCAGGCATTGGAAGGTACTGGTTTAAGGAGAATTGGCCAGTTAACAAAAAATTGATGTGGATATAGAAAAAGTTTATTAGTTAAAATGCGGAAATAAAAAAAATAAAAAATACCTTTGTGCTAGCAATAAAAAAAATGATAAAACGCAATTCAAAATATACTATTTCGGCGATGTCCTGTAAGCAAAAGCAGGTCAGAAGTAGGTTGCGGGTATGTTGCACCAATTGTTAACGAATTAAGTTATCAAATGATATAACAAAGGTCCCGCAGGAATTGCGGGACCTTTTGCTTTAGAAGAATCTAACGATGAACGAGCAAGACAACTGTGAGATAACTGTAAGGTATATATATCGTCCGGTAAAGCCGGCGATGATAGTACGAAAGGATGGCTTCGCCTTGAAGAAGCCTAATGGGTATGGTATGTAGCCAACATAGAACTTATGTATATGCTACCCGGCCCATTCGATGGAGCCGGGTTTTTTTATAAATATTCAATAAATACTGTTATGTGCCAGAGCCGTACAGAAAGTGGAGCTGGTCAGGTGCATAACCCCAAACAGAGAGATCATGAGAAACGTAATTCAATCAGTAAGAGAGGCTTTGCTAACCAACTTCAGGGAGTTAGACACCTGGTTCGAAAAAGATTTCGACCTGCTACACTTTAAACCGGATACCAATCAGTGGAATATCCGGGAAGTGCTGGAGCATATCAGCCTGACCAACTATTTTCTGCTACTTATTATTAATAAGAGCACACGTAGAGCACTGGAACGTAAACGTGCTACAAACACTATTATATTACCAGCCGACTACCAGGATAAGTTCGACAAGATCGACGTAATTGGCAGCCGTTCATTCGGATGGATAAGGCCAGAACACCTGGAACCAAGTGGGCTGCAGGATATGAGGGATATCAGGGCGTTGCTGAAACAACAGTTCGCGCAATGTATGTATAATCTTAGTTTACTGAAGAACGGTGAAGGATTGCTGGTGCTGACCAACATGTCTGTGAACCATTTGGGTAAACTGGATATCTATCAATATATCTATTTCCTTACCAAACACATTGAGCGGCACATCCGCCAGATGCAACGTTTGGCAGGAGAATACGCAGGAGCAACAGAAGATGATGCAGTTGCGAACGATTCAGTGAGTGCTCCTGATGAAGAAACAGAAAGCATGTTATTGATATAATAGGTCGACCTCTCATCGTCTGTTGTTTTGTGGACCCTTCTCATTGAATATATACGCCGGTGGCTGATAAGCCACCGGTATTTTTATAGTCGCGGATGAAAATAGTGGAAGTGAGTAGTAAAAAAAGTGCAAAAAATTTGTTAAAGTTCGAATAATCCATATATCTTTGCACTATCATTAACGAATAAACTATTTAAGAACATGCTCAATACAATTAATCACATGAACACAGCGCCAACATCCTTCGAGAAGGGTGGTCGCCGCAGGTTCCGGGCATGTTACGAGTTTATATGAAGAAGATTAATTCGCATATATAACAAGCCCCGGGACGAACGCCCCGGGGCTTTTTTTTTCAGCTAAACTGAATGAAAGGCAAACGGATAAAAAGATATAATAACCAGGGCCAGTCTGCGGATTGGAATGTAGTACTGACAATGTCAGTGCTAATAAGACCAGGTATGCGATAACGTAGTACATACGTTGACGTTACTGACCCGGTCTGTGTAAGCTGACCGGGTTTTTTTATACATTTTTTTGGATTGAGTAGGTACAATTAGTTAACGTAAAGCGGGGTAATCCTGCCCCGCTTAAATTTGAAATGATTATTCATCAACATATTGTTTTCGTCTTAATTTGCATTAACCCCACGTTGTCATTGCCGGGCGCCAGGAGCGTTCCGGTATATGATAACCCATTGGCAACATGTAACTTTGCAAACTTATTAGAACAGCATGGAAAATATTTTACAGCAGCGGGTGATAGGAGGAGATAATATTTTCGGGAATGGATTGCTGGAAAGCAAATCTTTATACCTGTATTATTTTAATGCTTTACCCAATGTCAGTTTTATTTATACTATAAATGGAGAAAAATCACTGGCTGCCTTTAAAACAGCATTTGCAGACAGGATCGTAAAAGTATATAGCAGAGAGGAAATCGGCGATAAAGACAAGGAATATAAACATGACCTCGCCCTCGTGGTATTGAATAATGAATGTGTGGTTGAATTTGGGGACGACTATTGTGAGATCCTGCATAATGGCAACTCGGCAGCTTTTATAGAGGAAGTAACGGTTCTGGTGCGTAAACACCGGACCAGGGAAAAGCGGAAAAAGTATGAGATCAATCTCGTTACCATCGGAGAACGTGGTCTGGAGCTAAAAAGCATGGAGTTCAAAAAAACAAAACTGGACCTTTCCTTATACTACGAAGATGATTTCCTGGCCATTGACCAGTTGATCTTCAAGCGACTGAACACCAATGAAGACAAAGGTATAGTACTGCTGCACGGATTGCCTGGCACGGGAAAGACCACTTATCTGCGTTACCTGATCGGTCGCCTGAAGAAAAGGATACTTTTCCTTTCGCCTGCCGTGGCCTCGGATATTATGTCGCCGCATTTCATAGAATTGCTCATTGGTAACCCGAATACCATCCTCATCGTCGAAGATGCTGAGAACATTATCATGGACAGGAAAACAACAGGTAATTCATCTGTATCAAACCTGTTGAACCTGTCGGACGGTTTGTTGGCCGACTGTATCAATGTGCAGGTAGTGTGTACTTTCAACAGTGATCTTTCCCAGATAGACAGTGCCCTGATGCGTAAAGGACGACTGATCGCCAAATATGAATTTGGTAAACTGTCCGTTTCTAAAGCACAGCAATTGTCTGGTAAACAAGGCTTTAATACTGTCATCAACCGGCCAATGACCATTGCGGAAGTAATGAACCAGCATGAGCCCTCTTTTGAAAAGAAAGAGATATCAATAG
Organism: Chitinophaga sp. S165; assembly: GCF_003182155.1. GTDB lineage: Bacteria > Bacteroidota > Bacteroidia > Chitinophagales > Chitinophagaceae > Chitinophaga. Next base: position 340,642 of record NZ_QGTG01000002.1, on the reverse strand, counting down.
GTTTTCGCGCCCAATTCTAATACCTGATGCCAATTGCAGATGTGTGATCTGTTCGCACGTTTGTAATTGGCTTTTATTGTCTATAAAAATACTAGACTAATATGTGATAAAAATTGTAATATTGTTTTGATTTCGCTCCGTTGGCCACCAAGCAATAGAGATTTCCCGTAATTCGAAACTATATCACGTGCATTTAAATCACATGGCCTGGGCCGTCCCGCTGTTCCTGGGATTGATGGGCATTGAGTACCTGGTGGCGCGGAAAACAGGGAAGAACTATTTCGGCTTCAGTAGTTCCATCAGCAACATTAACATTGGTATCGCAGAAAGACTGCTGGATACTTTTACTGTAGGTATCTTCTACTTTATCTATGACTACCTGCATACCCATTTCGGGCTATTAAATATCAGGTCGAGCATTCTGCTCTGGGTAGCCCTACTCATTCTTACTGATTTTATCTGGTACTGGTATCACCGGCTGGCACATGAAGTGAACCTTCTCTGGGCTGCCCATGTGGTGCATCACCAGAGTGAAGATTTCAATTATACAGTATCGGCGCGTATTACCGTATTCCAGGCTTTTTTCAGAATGTGCTTTTGGTCAGTGTTGCCCGTGATCGGGTTTCCTGCAGCGATGATCATCAGCGTACAGCTCGTGCACGGTATTTATCCGTTCTTTATTCATACCCGCACTATTGGTAAGCTGGGTATCCTGGAATACATTTTCGTCACACCTTCCCATCACAGGGTACACCATGCTTCCAATGAGAAGTACCTGGATAAGAACTATGGCGATGTCTTCATTATATGGGACAAGTTATTCGGCACATTTGCCCTTGAGGAGGAGGAACCTGAGTATGGTCTGACAAAACCACTGGACAGCCACAGTTTCCTCTGGCAGCATTTTCATTTCATCCTGGAGATATTCTTTACATTGAAAGAGACTAAAGGTTTCATTGCCCGCTGGAAGGTCGTGTTTGGTAAGCCTGATCATATAGACCCAGATATCCGGCCCGGACTGGAGGAGCGGTTCCTCTTCCGCGATACAGCCGGAGGAACGTCCAGAAAGTTGCAGCAGTATGTAGTATGGCAGGTGGGGCTTATACTATTGGTATTATTCCTTTTCCTGTTATTTGAGAACTACGTACCGGCCTTTGCACAGGTATGCGTCACACTGGTCATCTTACTGACACTGGTGAACAGCGGCGCAATCCTTGAGCAGCGACGCTGGGTATTTTACCTGGAATATGCCAGACTGTTGCTCACATTTGCAGCGCTGTTCTACATATGGCCGCATCCGGTATTACTACTGATTTTTGCCATTGTGCAGCTTCCGTTCTACCTGTATAGGTCAAGTATTGAAAAGCGGTATCTGCAATTGGTATATGGTGGAAAACGCTAGTCACGCGACATCGTGGTGCATAAAAGTTTGCGGGCCAGGTGGATCCTGCTTTTTACAGTACCCATCGGCTCATGCAGCATTTCCGCGATCTCATGATATTTAAAGCCGTCGCAATAAAGCAGGAGCGGCTTTTTAAATGATAAAGGGAGCTTGTAAAGAGTTCCCTTTATTTCTTTTGTACGGAGCATATTTTCAGCATTTACCTCTGCTTTGGTATTGTTGGTGATATTGGGAGTCAGTTCTATAGAGGATGAGTATTTTGCGGCTTTCCGGTAGTCATTGATGAAGAGATTGCGCATAATGGTATATAACCAGGCCCTGATATTACTCCCCTCCAGATATTTGTCTTTGTTTTTCAGTGCCTTATACAAAGTTTCCTGGTACAGGTCCTTTGCTGCTTCTGGGTCTTTGGTTAAAGCCATTGCTACTGGCTTCAGGAAATCTGCATTTTCTAACAATTGTGCATGGAATGTGTGGAAGCTCATGGCCTTGGGGATGTTAGTTGTAGTTTTGGGATTGAGGTACCGTTATCAGGCGTTGCCTTACATTTAAAATACAAACGTAGAAAACGCCGGGGCTGGATTGGAGTCATTAAGAAAAATATGATACCGGCTTCCCCGTAGGTCAATAAAGTTGTTTTTTCCTTATTTTTAATCGCGTATACCCGGCCTGTGCCGGTCATTAGCTCCAATATATAGATATCAACCCCACATCTGACATGATCCACGTTTACGAGATAACTAAAATCTTTGTAATGTGTCCTCCGTGTGTAGCCTCCGGAGGACCCGAATTGCTTCACCAGCTGGCTTATAAGTTGGGCAAGAGGGGCTTTGATGTAGCGATGTACTATTACCCCGCTAACGTAGAAAGCCCTGTCTGTGAGCACTATGCTAAATATAACTGCAGGTATGTAACGGAGGTGGAAGATCGGAAAGAGAACCTGATCATCATCCCCGAACTATATTTTTACTTTGCCGGCCAGTTCAAAAACATCAGGAAATGTGCGTGGTGGTTAAGTGTGGACAACCTCTTCAAGGCCAATGAAGCACCAAAACACTACCGGATGATCCGGAAGCTGAAAATCAAATGGCTGCACAGGGCGGTCACCATTAATGGAAAGGTAAGAGGGAAATTCAATTACCACCTGGCCCAGTCTGCGTATGCCATTGACTTTTTAAAGCAGTGGAATATAGATGCTGAATATCTCTCTGACTACCTGAATGCCGATTTCCTGGAGGCATCCAGGGATGTTGACCTGACGGCCAAGAAGCAACAGATCCTCTACAATCCCCTGAAGGGATGGCGTTTCACAAGAAAGATCATAGCAGCCCTGCCTGACGCAACATGGATACCGCTGCAAAAGCTGACGCCCGCCCAGGTGGGAGCGCTCCTGAAGGAATCGATGTTGTATATTGATTTTGGCCACCATCCCGGCAAGGACCGCTTTCCCCGGGAAGCGGCTATTTATAAATGTTGCGTCATAACCGGCAAAAGAGGCTCGGCCGCCTTTGACGGGGACGTGCCCATACCTGCACAATATAAGATCGGGGACAAAAAGCGGAATATACCTGCTATTGTTAAGCTGATCAATTCGTGCCTGACGGACTATGAGAAACATATTGGCCATTTTGAAGCTTACCGGGAATGGATCTATAAGGAAGAAGCGGCGTTTGAAAATGACATTGCCAGGATCTTTGTTGAAGCGCAATGGACTGTAAATGAATTATATAGTTCAATAAAGGACGTGCGTTGAAAGATGGAAGTACTCTCTTAAGAGGATCGCTTTTATATCAGTATGTTATTTTTAATAGATTTGCACCGGATGTTCCCGGACGGAGGAAGTAGTACCTCGTTGCCGGTGGCATTTCGAAAAGAATAACAAAATTAAGATTGATTATTAATGCTTAAACATACCAATTTTAAGAGTATGTGTTTCGGGCAGATAGAATGCCTGAAGGGTTAATAATTTTCAGATTAAAAGCATTAATGTGTCTTCAATAAAGAAAAATTTCTTTTATAATTCTTTATTATCGGTCAGCAGAATAATATTCCCGCTTATAAGTTTTCCTTATTCTTCAAGGATACTAGGCCCTGATGGAATAGGCAAGGTGAATTTTATCGATAGTTACTCGCAATATTTTTGTTTATTGGCTGCATTAGGCATTCCGTTATATGGGGTCAGGGAAGTGGCTAAAAGTAAACATCAGCCGGAAGAATTGAGCAAACTCACTTCCGAATTAATGCTGTTGAATTTTATGGCCTCCGTACTGGCTTGTGTGATCTATTTTGGATTTGCGATCGTTACTAATAAGTATACTGAGTACAATCACCTGTACCTGTTGGGGGCTACCAGTTTGTTATTAAGCGCCTTTCCTGCAGAGTGGTTTTTCCAGGGAATGGAAAAATTCAGATATGTTGCCACCCGTAGTTTTTCGCTGAATATTGTTTCTCTCATTCTGTTATTCATCCTTGTCAGAACACCGGCGGACCTTTACTGGTATTACGGTATCACGGTCATCATACTCGCATTGAACGTGATAATTAATCTCAGGCAGTTAAGGAAAGAAACTTCAATCACTTTAAAAGGCCTGGAGTTTAAAAGACATCTTAAACCGCTTACATACCTGTTTTCATCCCAGATCGCTATTAGTGTTTATGTGTTACTGGACAAAGTGATACTGGGTTATATGGTAGATGATAAGTATCTGGGTTATTATGCTTCTGCACTGAAGATCACGAAAGTATTACTGACTGTTATCAGTGCATTGTCTATCGTGATAGTGCCTCAGATGTCGAAAGCATTTAAGAACAATGATTCCGAACGTGTGAACCATTTATACCGGAGAGCAGTATCATTTGTTCATAGTATAGGTTGCCCAATTACGGCAGGGTTAATGTGTTTATCAAATGAGATCATCCTTGCGCTTACAGGCAAGGACTTTTTGCCATCTGCATTATGTCTTCAGATAATGGCGCCTATCATTTTCCTTATTGGACTAAACAACATATTCGGCGTACAGATATTAACAGCAAAGGGTAAAGAAAAGCTATTACTCAGGTGTGTGTTGATCGGAACGGTTGTGAATGTGGTCGCCAACTTAGTGCTGATACCGTATTGGCAGCATAATGGAGCCGCAATTGCCATCCTGCTTACGGAGCTATTTGTGGCCTTGCTGACGGGTTATTTTGCCGGTAAAGAAATAAATACCGGTTACGATTGGGGACAACTGTTACTGAACTGTGTATTATGTTTGCCGTTCTGGGGGATATATTATCTGGTAAGGTCCGAGCAGGTGTTGCTTACAATATTTGGTACTGCTGCATTGTGTGGCGCCTATTATGCTGTAGTGCAGATATTTATTGTCAGGAACAGTTTGTGGGTTGATAGTTTTGATAAGATCAAATCGAAACTTCGTGGAGCCGATGTTTAAGGAGAGTTATTAATTTTATACCAGCAAAAGTATGATTGAAGTTTACAGTAATTCAAAGATCTATGTGATGTGTCCTCCGCAAACGGCAACAGGAGGACCGGAGCTGTTGCATCAGCTGGTGTATAAATTAAATCTGCAGGGATTTGATATCAGTATGTACTATTATCCTGCTATGGAAAATCCTGTGCATGAGAATTACCTGAAATACAATTGCCGGTTTGTGACCAGTATTGAGGACAATCCATCTAATGTGCTTATTATTCCGGAGGCATTGTTATTCCGCGCAGCTGAATTTAAGCAGATCAGGAAATGTATCTGGTGGCTGAGTATCGATAATTTATTCAAGGCTCCGCTGGCCCCGAGAGAGCTAAAGATCTTTAAGAAGCTGGGCTGGGAGACGCTTTACAGATATAGCGTCATCATGGGTAAGGTAAAGGGGAAATTCACATATCACCTGGCGCAATCTTATTACGCAGTTGATTATTTGAAGAAGAGAGGCATACACGCCGGTTATTTATCGGATTATCTGAATGCGGCATATCTGGAAGAGTCCCGTAAGATCGCGACGTTTGATAAAGTACCTAAAGTGCTTTATAATCCGAAGAAAGGGTATGAGTTTACCCAAAAGATCATGGCCGCTCTTCCTGAAGTGGAATGGGTGCCGTTAATAGGATTGAAGCCGGTAGAGGTAGCGGCTTTGCTCAGAGTGGCAATGTTGTATATTGACTTCGGCGAGCATCCTGGAAAAGATAGGTTTCCTCGTGAAGCGGCCATCTACAGATGTTGTGTAATAACAGGAAAGAAAGGTTCATCTGCCTACTATGAGGATGTTAGCATTCCTGATGAATACAAAATAGCTGACAAGGAGGTGAATATCCCGGAAATTGCCAGGATGATCCGCGCTTGCTTGTCTGAATATAATACCCGTGTAAACGATTTTGACGTATACAGGGATAAGATCTATCAGGAGGAAGTTAGATTTGAAAAAGATCTTAATACCGTTTTCTTAAAAGTTTAAAGACTGTCTGCCTAATCTGCTTTATCAATCGTACATATGAAGGTATATGCTGTTATAGTAATTTACAATGGGTTAAAATGGATCGACAAATGCCTGGGAAGCTTGTTAAGCTCGCAGACGGGCGTCGAGCTCATTGTTATTGATAACGGATCTACCGACGGGTCCATTGATAAAATTGAGAAAGACTATGCGCAAAGTGTCAGGTTCATTAAATCCGGTGCCAACCTGGGATTTGGAAAGGCTAATAATATCGGGATGCAGATTGCACTGGAAGAAGGCGCCGATTATGTATTCCTGCTGAATCAGGATGCCTGGGTGGAACCGGATACGATTGGAAAGCTGGTAGATGTTGCGGGAAGGAACAACAGGTACGGCATCGTCAGTCCGGTACATTTGAACGGCAGTTACTCGGGATTGGATTATAATTTCTCACTGAACATCACACCTGAAAAGTGCCCCGGATTCTATTCCGATACTTTTGTGGGGAAACATGCGGATATCTACCCGCTGGAATTTGTCAACGCTGCTGCCTGGCTTATGTCCCGGGCCTGCCTGCAGAAAACAGGGCTCTTTAATCCAGCTTTCTTCTTTTATGGAGAGGATAATAACTATTTGCAACGGGTGAAGTTCTACGGGTTTGGTATCGGTATAACGCCGGCCTGTACCATATGCCATGACCGGGAGCAGAGAAAAGGGAAACTGAATTTCAAGTCTCTGAAGTTAAAAGAAAGGACCCAGTCACTTATTATACTATTAAATATTAACAGTAGTTTCCCCCGTGCCATTCTATCGTTTATGAAAGAGCGGCTAAGCGGAATTTTCCGTAGTATTTTTAAAAAGGAGGTCCGGATGGCCGGATATCATTTTGGGGAGATCGTCTTTTTATTGACCCATGGGAGAATGCTTAGCAGGAACCGGCAGGCATATTCCCGTCCGTTCGCCTGAAAATAGGGTCTATTACTTACTATTATTTCTGCCAGATCTGGTAACTGTTGTTGGCGTCTCGTTCTAACCCAGCATTTCCTTTCCGGGGATAAGGTCATATGAAAATATTTAATGGACTGTAAAGTGCGGACTGCCTGTCAGAAAGCTGTAGTAATCTGTAGAATTGATAAATTGGGCCGCTATTTGCATGTTTTGTCCTCCCATATTAGAATTATTTAGTTGGTTTCCATCCTCTTAACATTTATATGTTATTTTTAATAGATTTGCACCGGATTTTGCTGCAATCTGGATACGGACAATTGTGGAAGTTTGAACTGATATTATTTAAAGGAATAGTTATTATCTGATAGTTCATGTTTAAGAAAATAATACTACTACTGTTACTCATTACTGCTGGATACCATGTTAATGCCCAGATGCCCACTTCATCTCAATTGAGCCAGATGAAAGTTGACAATCTGTCAGACGATCAGATCAGGCAATTGGTTGGGCAGATGAAGAGGAACAATGTAAGTTATTCACAAATAGATCAGTATGCAGCTCAGAGAGGTATTCCCGATACCGAGGTTGCAAAACTGAAAGCGAGGATACAACAACTAAACCTTGATCGCGAATTAAGCGGAACCCAGACTAAAAATGATAACTCCTTACTGACAGATTCTACCAGCCGCCGGTATGATGGGCAGTCGGGTGATACCCTGTACTACTGGCAGGAAAAATACAAACAGTTAAAGTCGAAAGAAGAGTTTGAAAAGGAACTGAAGAGAAGGAAAATATTTGGTACAGAATTATTCAGCAATCAGAACCTGACCTTCGAACCCAATCTTCGTATGGCGACGCCTCCTAATTACAGAATAGCCGCAGAAGATGAACTGATCATTGATGTATATGGTTATTCCGAAGTGCAGCATAAGCTTAAAGTAAACCCGGAAGGATATGTACGAATCCCTTATCTGGGACCGGTGTATGTGAACGGACTTACAATGGATGAAGCAAAGGAGCGTATCACCAAGCAATTAGGGACCATTTACGGAGGAATCAGGACAGGCAACACGTCTGTACAATTATCCCTGGGCAATATCCGTAGTATCAGGGTAACGCTGATTGGAGAAATTACCCGCCCCGGTACATATACCTTACCGTCGTTGGCTACTGTGGCCAATGCATTGTACGTGTCTGGCGGACCTAACGAAAATGGGTCTTTTAGAAGTATTGACGTAGTGCGAAATGGTAAGAAAATGGCCACTTTTGACCTGTATGATTTCCTTTTACACGGTGATCTGACTAACAACCTTGTACTTCAGGACCAGGACATTGTGAAAGTGAATCCATATAAAATGAGAGTGGAACTTTCCGGTGAAATAAAACGGCCTGCAATATTTGAAGCGAAAGAAGATGAATCCTTACAACAGGTGTTAGATTTTGCAGGAGGGTATACCGATAATTCTTTCAGAGATGTAATACGGGCTTTAAGGGTCAATAATAAAGAAAGAGAATTTGTAAACATACCGGCAGATTCTGTCGCAGCTTTCAGATTAAGATCGGGAGACAGGTTCTTTGTAGATTCTATCGTTAACCGTTTCACCAACCGTGTAACAATAGCGGGGGCTGTTTTCCATCCTGGCGACTATGCCCTGGAAGCAAACATGACTGTTAGCGACCTTATAAAGAGAGCGGATGGTTTACTGGAAGTTGCAGCTACATCAAGGGGGGTGATAAGACGCTTAAAGGATGACTTTACACCGGCGATTATCAATTTTAATGTACTGGACGCGCTGGCAGGCAAAGAAAATGTGCCATTGCAAAGGGAAGATAGTGTGATCATATTTTCCAAGCTGTCTATCCGCGAGCAATATCTGGTAAAGATTGACGGAGAAGTTAATCAGCCGGGATATTTCGCTCATGGAGAGGGAATGCGCCTGGAAGATCTTATACTGCTGGCAGGAGGTTTGAAAGACGCGGCGAGTTTGAAGCATGTGGAAATCGCCCGCAGGATCCGTACAGGAGGTGCTTACGACTCCACTGATTTCCGTCTGGCTATTACAGAGCAGTTCGATATTAACGCAGATCTGTCAACTAATCCTTCGGCGGCGGAATACGTTTTACAGCCATTTGACGAGGTAACCGTGCGCAGGTCCCCTTCTTATAAAGAACAGGCAAATGTGCTCGTGGACGGAGAAGTTGTTTATCCTGGTATTTATGCCATCAATACGCAGAAAGAGCATATTTCCGATATCATTCGCAGAGCAGGCGGTCTAAAGCCGGAAGCTTCGGCAGAAGGCGCTGTATTGCTGCGTAGAACTTTCAATAACCAGGAAGACAGTACTTTCCTGCTAAGCAAGCTGGAGATCTTTTATAATAAGGTAAAGGATAGTATTGACGTGGAAAGAACAAGAGCTACTGTAAATCGTAATGAGCAATTATTGGGAATACAGCTTGACGAGATCCTGGCCCATCCTGGCTCTAAATATGACCTCTTTCTGGAACAGGGAGATGTTATCAGGGTCCCTAAGAAATTACAGACAGTTCAGTTTTTCGGAGAGGTATATTTCCCTAAGAAAGTAAGGTTTGATAAGGGCTTCACATTCCGTAATTATATCCGTGCAGCAGGTGGATTTACATCACAGGCATTAAGAAGAAGAAGTTATATAGTGTATGCCAACGGGGAGGTTAAAAGCACCCGGAAGATGCTCTTCTTTAATAGTTATCCGAAGGTTAAACCTGGAGCGGAAATATATGTACCGACCAAACCGGAGCGTAAAGGAATGTCTGCAGCAGCAGTGACTGGCCTGGCAAGTGCAGTAGCTTCCATTGCATTGGTTATCGTGACTATCATAAACACAACTAAATAAGAACTGACACGAGCCACCCGGTTAATTTGTAAAGAAAAATTTATGGAACAACATTCGTTACCTGCAACGGACACTAAGGAAGAGATTTCATTAAAGGAGCTGATCCTGAAATTTCAGGAATGGTGGCGGTATTTGCTGAGTAAATGGTTGATTATAGTTATAGTGGGCATTACAGGTGGTGCTCTCGGTTTGACATATGGTTGGCTTCAGAAACCTAAATATCTCGCGGAACTAACGTTCGTACTGGAAGAAGGTAATAAATCCGGTGGGCTGGGAGCGTATGCAGGTATCGCCAGCCAGTTTGGGATCGACCTGGGTGGAATGTCTGGTAGCAGCGGCGTTTTTGCGGGAGATAACATTATTGAATTTCTGAAGTCCAGGTTGATGGTAGAAAAGGCGTTATTAAGCGAAGTGGTAGTGGATGGAAAATCAATGACGCTTGCGGAATATTATATCGATGTGACTGATATGCGTGCGAAATGGGTGAAGGATACAGCGCTTAAAAATCTTCATTACCCCCTGACGCAGGGAAGAACAACATTTACTTTAAAGCAGGACAGCGTTTTGCGTGAAATGTATAATGGATTGCTGATGTCAAATCTGGTAGTAGAAAAAGTGGACAAGAAACTCAGCTTTATATCGGTTAACTGCATTTCAGGCGATGAATTCTTCTCCAAAGTATTTACAGAACACCTGGTAAAAGAAGCGACTACCTTTTATGTGAATACAAAAACGAAGCGTTCCAAAGCAAATGTCGACTTGTTACAAAGCAAGGCCGATTCGATAGAAAGGCTCATGTACAAAAAGACCTACTCTGCCGCGTTAAGCCAGGACCTTAACCGGAATCCGGGCAGAAGTGTGGCATCTGTTGAAACCGAAGTAACTACCCGTGACAAGATCGTTTTACAGACGATGTATACGGAAGTGGTAAAGAACCTCGAGCTGAGCAAGTTGTCAATGGCACAGGAAACACCTCTGATACAAATAGTGGATACACCTATCCTGCCATTGAAGAAGCAGAAATTGGGCAAATTAAAAGGATTGATAATAGGAGGTATTTTAAGTGGTTTCCTGATCGTTGTTTTTTTAATTCTTAGACGAATCTATAAGGAGATCATGTCTTAGCCGATATTGTTTGGATATTGGCATCAATGCCGATAGTGACGGGATATGTCTTATTTCATATACAGTAATTTTGATGGAAAGAAAACAACCACTGGTATCAATTATAACGGTAGTTTTTAACGCGGCGGAAGTTCTGGAAAATACAATTAAAAGTGTTCTGGACCAATCCTATCCTAATATCGAATATATCATCATAGACGGTGGTTCCAAAGATGGAACCGTTGATATCATCAAAAAATATGAAAAGGATATTGCCTACTGGGTGAGTGAGCCGGATAAGGGGATCTATTACGCCATGAATAAGGGAATAGACAGAGCGAGAGGGGAATGGATCAATTTCATGAATGCGGGAGATTGGTTTTATAACCGGGAATCCGTAGCTGCAGTTTTCGCCGGACCTGAGCTGAACGGTTTCGATATTGTATATGGAAATACGGAAAAACGAAGAGCGGAAAACAGCGTGATATATATACCAGGTGATGCCAGCAATTTCTACAAGAGACTGATGATACACCAAAGTACTTTCTCACGTGCGGAATTGAACAGGAAATATAAGTTCGATACCAGCTACAGGGTGTCGGCCGATTTTGATTTCATGTTCAAGGTTTTCTTCTACAAACATAAAGCACTGCATGTGGATGTTATTGTGTCGAGTTTTGATCTTGTCGGATTCTCTCACCATAACAGGTACATCGGATTTAAGGAAGATATAAGAATAGCGTTAAGTCACAAAGGAAATTTCTGGCTTAGCCTGAGAGTATGCCTCTTCTATATTTATATCATCGCAATAGGTAGGATTATTGACTTTTTGAAAAGGTATTTCCCTAAAGTATATGCAGGACTAAAGAAGCTTAAAGGATAAAGGTATTTGCACATATGGTTCCATACTATCTTTTTTTTATGTTTTTTGGCTTGTCTGCCTGCCTGGATTATTTGAGGCCGGATGATGACGCGGTCAAAAAGTTAAAAAATGTAGTATTTGTTCTGGGCTTCTTCTTTATACTTTTCTTTGTAGGCTTCCGGTATAAGATAGGTAGTGACTGGTTAGTATACATTCAGCTATATGAGCACGGCACACCTTTTCTTGACTTATTGCAGGGGCATAATCTTGCATTCACGGAAGACTTTACCGAGCCTGGATATAAACTGTTCGCGGCACTATGCCATGATATCGGGTTGGACTTCGGGATGTTTGTATTTCTGATCACGTTGTTCAATACGATATCGTTATTCACTTTTCTTCATAAAAATGGATTCAGGAACAAGCTTGTTTTCCTGGCCATTATTATGATCCTGACTGCGATCATTGAATTTGATATTTTGAGACAGTCTATCGCCTTTCACGTCGTACTGTTTGCATTTGTAGGCGACCGGATAAAACCGTTCAGATTCTATGCACTTGTAGCGCTGGCGATGATGTTCCACTATACGGCGGTGATCTATATCGTTTTTTACTTTTTCCAGAAATGGAACCTTACTAAAAAAGGGCTAATATTCACAACTGTACTGTATTTCGTTTCGTTATTTGTCACATTGCCCCTGATCACCTCCTTTCTGCAGCTGATACAACCATTTGCGGGCGGCGTGCTGGGGGCAGTCATTGCGAAAGGGCAGAGCCTTATAAAGGGGTTTGAATTTTCGCGCAATATCAGTTTTACGTCATTGCTGAACCTGATGTTCCTGGTACTGCTTAGCATGAATATTGAAAAACTTAAGCTTGCATTTACAGAGTCAATACTCTTAAAGATGTTCATCTTTTACATCCTTTTGAATGTGGGATTGAAAGAAGTACAGGAGGTAGCAGACAGGTTCTCTTATTATTTCACCTTCGGGATTGCGTTTATGTTTGCTATGCTGACAGGACTTATCAGGATCAGGGAGAAGAAAATGCTGTTGATGCTGACACCCGCGATATTTATTATGATGCGATTACAACTGCATTTCAAGCGGGAGTCAATCAGGATTGGACAAACGCCGTATAGAAACTACTTTTTCATAGATGAAACTGATGAGAAATTGATCAAAATGCGGTATGATCTGATGCAAAGCAAGAAATTAATGGAGGATGAGGGAAAGAAGAACTAGTATAACATTTTTAGTACCGGGAAGAGGGACGAAACCTGTGGGTGGCTTTAGGGTAGTTTATGAATATGCCAACCGGCTACATGCTGAAGGATATCATATATCAATAGTGCACCTGGCGTGGTTATATAAAACGAATCCGTTATTAGCAGGTATCGGAAGGTATTTTTATTGTCTCTTCTTTTATCCGTTCCATAAACAATGGCTGCCACTGGCGAAAGGGATAAAAAATAAATGGATTTTCGCACCTGTGGCTCCGCTTATTCCTGATGCCGATTATATAGTGGCTACATCATGGGAAACATCGGAGTATGTGGCCGCCTATCCTGACAGTAAAGGAAAGAAGTTATATCTTATCCAGGCCGACGAATCTGAGTTTACCTATGTGGCCCAAAAGGGGCAGGTACAGAGGGCGCTGGATACCTGGCGTCTGCCATTACATATGATCGCCATCTGCACCTGGCTGAAAGATAGGATACAGGAAATGGGAAGTCCCAGTACGGTGATCTTTAACGGGTTGAATTTTAAGGAGTTTTATGTTTCGACGCCTCCTGCAGAACGTGACCCGGCAACTGTAATGATGCTTTACCACTTTTCGCCCCACAAAGGCTGTGAAGAAGGTATCCGCGCATTGCGTCTTGTGAAAGCACAGATACCTGCATTGAAAGCAACGTTTTATGGTATTCCCCCCAGACCCGAAGGCCTGGAGGAGTGGATTGAATACTATCAGACACCGTCAAGAGAGACACTCCGGGAATTATATAACCGGACAGCAGTTTTTTTGTCGCCTTCACATTCGGAAGGATGGGGCTTGCCGGTTTCAGAAGCGATGCAATGCGGTTGTGCTGTAGTGACGACCAATATCGGTGGGTTCAAAGATTTTGTAAGTGATAATATAAATGGGCTTTGTTTCAATGTAAGCGATATTGAAGGAATGGCCGCTTCCCTGCAGAAATTAATTACAGACCGTGACCTCAGATTGGCTTTCGCAGAACGGGGCCATAGTGATATCCAGCAATTCACCTGGGAACAGGCCGTTGCTAAATTCATACACCTGCTTAAAACGATCGACTGAGATGATTTCTGTATGCATGGCTACATATAACGGGGAATTGTTCATCAGGGAGCAGATCAACTCCATATTGCCTCAACTGGGGCAAGGTGACGAATTGATCATTTCGGACGATGGCTCTACAGACAGCACGGTAGAAATAATTAAAGGAATAGAAGATAGCCGGATCAAATTGCTGCATGGCAATTTCCGCAACGTGATAAAGAACTTTGGCAATGCATTGTCTAATGTTTCGGGCGACTTCGTCTTTCTGGCAGACCAGGATGATATATGGGAGGAAAAGAAAGTAGAACGGAGCCTCGAAATATTAAAAGAATATGACCTTGTGGTCAGTGATTCGGTTATTGTAGATGAGCATTTACAGCTGTTGTATCCTTCTTTCTTCGATTTCTATGGATCAGGAAAGGGAATGCTGAAAAATGTTCTCAAAAGCACCTATTTTGGATCATGCATGGCATTCAGGCGTTCTCTCCTGCAGCAATCATTGCCTTTTCCTGATACAAGGGAGATCGGACATGATCTCTGGATCGGATTGGTAGGTGAAATGACCGGGAAGGTCTGTTTTCTGAAGGAACCATTGATTAAATACAGGCGGCATAATACGGCATTCACGAGCGCAGGTACAGGTAAAAGTAACCGGCGCTTGTATGTGAAATTGAAAGGAAGGGTTATTATGGCGTGGGAAATAACAAAGTTTTATTTGAATTATAAGTTATGCAAAAAGGGTTAGTGTCTATAATTACCCCTGTTTATAATGCAGGGAGATTTGTACATGAGACAATTGAGTCTGTAATGGCTCAGACATATCCGCATTGGGAAATGATCCTCGTTGATGATGGATCGAAGGATAATAGTGCAGAGATAATTCGCAGTTATGTACAAAAGGACAGCAGGATCCAGCTGTTTTCACAACCTAACGGAGGTTCTGCCGCTGCCAGGAATAATGGTATTAGGCGTGCCGCCGGACAATACATTGCATTACTTGATGCAGATGATCTTTGGAATAATAATTTCCTGGAGAGCCAGCTTGCATTAATGAAGAAACATGATGCATGTCTTGTGTACGGTTCTCACAGAAGAATTGATGAGCACTCGAAAGAGTGCATGAGGCCATTTATAGTGCCCGAAAAAGTCAATTACGACAGCCTGTTGAAGACATGCTCAATTTCCTGTCTGACCGGCTTGTATGATATAACTCAATTCGGCAAAATGTATTTACGTGAAGACCTGAGAAGTCTGCGCGATGATTACGTGTACTGGCTGGAAATATTAAAGAAATGCAAAGTAGCATACGGAAATAAGGAAATAATTGCCAGTTACAGGGTATTGAGCAATTCTACTTCAGGTAAGAAGAAGAAGGTGATCAAGCCACAATTCCTTGTTTACTATAAGATAGAAAAACTGGGACTACTTAGAAGTATTTATTACCTGATACATTGGGCCGTTAATGGTTATTCAAAATATAGAGCATGAAAAATTATGATTATTTGGTAGTTGGAGCTGGATTGTTTGGAGCGGTATTTTCCAACGAGGCACATAAAGCAGGAAAGAAATGCCTGGTTATTGACAAGAGGAATCATATCGGTGGAAATGTCTATTGCGAAAACGTAGAAGGTATCAACGTTCATAAATATGGTGCTCATATATTCCATACAAGCAACAAAGAGATATGGGATTATGTAAACTCTTTTACTGAGTTCAACAGATATACAAACTCACCTGTTGCTAACTATAAGGGAGAATTGTATAACCTTCCATTCAACATGAATACCTTTTATCAGTTGTGGAAAGTAACTACTCCTGAGGAAGCGAAGAAAAAGATCAATGAGCAGGTTAGCAAGCTTGGTATAACTAATCCCGAGAACCTGGAAGAGCAGGCCTTGTCGCTGGTTGGAGAAGATATCTATCATAAACTGATAAAGGAATATACCGAAAAGCAGTGGGGAAGGTCTGCCAGGGAATTGCCTGCATTTATTATCAAAAGGCTTCCGTTGCGTTTTACGTTTGACAATAACTATTTCGACGACAAATACCAGGGGATACCAGTAGGCGGTTATAATGTACTGGTGGAAAAGATGCTGGCCAACGCAGATGTACGACTGGGTGTTGATTTTTTTGAGCAGAGAAATGAATTGTGCGCGCTCGCTGATAAGGTAGTGTACACAGGCATGATAGATCAGTATTTTGATTATCGTTTTGGTAAACTTGAATATCGCAGTCTTCATTTTGAACATCAGCATCTGCCCATCGCTAACTACCAGGGTAATGCTGTGGTGAATTATACCGATAAGGAAACGCCGTTCACCAGGATCATCGAGCATAAGCATTTTGAATTCGGTACACAGCCAAGCACTGTTATCACGAAGGAGTATCCGGTAGAATGGACAGATAAGCAGGAGCCTTACTATCCGATAAATGATAGCAAAAATGACGATCTTTATAAAAAATACAGGGAGCTTTCTTTGAACGAGAGTAACGTGATATTTGGAGGACGGCTGGCCGAATACAAATATTATGATATGCACCATGTTATTGCGCATGCCCTGAAAAAAGCAAGAGTTGAATTAGACAGTGCTAAATAATGTTATGAAAAAAGCGTTAATCACAGGAATTACTGGTCAGGATGGTGCATACCTTTCTGAATTGTTATTAGAGAAAGGTTATGAGGTGCACGGTATTAAACGCCGTAGCTCATTGCTGAATACGGACCGTATTGATCATCTATACCAGGACCCTCACGAAACCAATGTACACTTTAAGTTGCATTATGGTGATCTGACGGATTCCACTAACCTTATACGTATCATTCAGCAGGTACAGCCTGATGAAATATTTAACCTGGGAGCAATGAGCCATGTTCAGGTAAGCTTCGAAACACCTGAATATACAGCGAATGCAGATGGAATTGGTACGCTCAGAATATTAGAGGCTGTTCGTTTGCTGGGGCTCACCAAAACTACTAAGATCTATCAGGCGTCTACGTCCGAATTATATGGACTGGTACAGGAAGTTCCTCAATCGGAAAGAACTCCGTTCTATCCGCGTTCGCCTTATGCCGTGGCAAAAATGTATGCATACTGGATTACAGTGAACTATAGGGAAGCCTACGATATGTATGCCTGCAATGGTATTCTGTTTAACCATGAAAGCCCTTTACGCGGTGAGACTTTTGTTACCAGGAAGATCACCAGGGGAGTAGCAAAGATCGCGCTTGGCATGCAGGAGAAGCTGTTTATGGGTAACCTGGATGCAAGAAGGGACTGGGGCCATGCAAAAGATTATGTGGAAGCGATGTGGTTAATACTTCAGCAGGAAAAGGCGGAAGATTATGTGATCGCAACAGGTATAACAACACCTGTAAGAAGCTTTATCGAAATGGCCTTTGCAGAAGCAGGTATCGAAGTGGTGTTTGAAGGAAAGGGAGTAGAAGAGAGAGGCATTGTGAAAAGCGTAGTATCAGGTAATACACATGTGAAACCAGGACAGGAAGTAGTGGTGATCGATCCGCGCTACTTCAGGCCTACTGAAGTAGATCTGCTGATCGGAGATCCTACAAAGGCTAACGAACAACTAGGATGGAAGCCTAAATATGATCTTCCTGCGCTTGTAAAGGAAATGGTGGCGGCTGACCTGGCGCTGTTCAAAAGGGAAAAATTATTGAAGGATGCCGGATATAATGTCCTGAATCAATACGAATAATAGCATGGAAAGGCATAATAAAATATATGTAGCAGGTCATCGCGGAATGGTGGGATCGGCTATTGTAAGAAGACTTGAGAAAGAAGGTTTCGGAAATATTGTTACCAGGACCTCGGCAGAACTTGATCTCAGAGATCAGGCAGCTACGGCAGCTTTCTTTGAGAAGGAGAAACCTGATTATGTGTTCTTAGCAGCTGCTAAAGTAGGCGGTATTGTTGCAAACAATACCTACAGGGCAGAGTTCCTGTATGAGAACCTGATGATACAGAGTAATATCATTCACTCCGCATATCAGCAGGGAGTGAAGAAACTGATGTTCCTCGGCTCTTCCTGTATATATCCTAAAATGGCTCCGCAGCCACTAAAAGAGGAGTACCTGCTCACGGGGCTGCTGGAACCTACCAATGAGCCATACGCCATTGCAAAGATAGCCGGTATAAAAATGTGTGATGCCTACAGGGCGCAGTACGGTTGCAATTTCATATCCGTAATGCCTACCAATCTGTATGGTCCGAACGATAACTATGATCTGAATAATTCTCACGTTCTGCCTGCATTGCTACGAAAGTTTCATGAGGCAAAAGTACAGGGATCAGCGCAGGTAGTAGTATGGGGAACAGGTAGTCCGTTGAGAGAATTTTTGCATGCCGATGATATGGCGGATGCATGTTTCTTTATCATGCAAAATTATAACGAAGAGGGGCTTGTTAATGTTGGTATCGGAAAAGATCTCAGCATCAAAGAACTGGCTATAATGATAAAAGACATTGTGGGATATGAAGGCGAGCTGGTATTTGATATCTCAAAGCCTGACGGAACGCCAAGAAAGCTGATGGATGTCAGCAAGCTCAATAGTCTCGGCTGGAAAGCAGGTATAGATCTTAAAGCTGGAATAAGCAGCGTATATCAGGAATTATTAAAGACTGTCTGGAAGTAACAACCAGACAGCCTTTTTTAGCCCTGGCTTGTTTGCATACATTTGAGATAGAGGTTATAAACCGAAGCAGAACATTGCTCAATGGTATATTTTTCAACCGTGTCCAGTGCATGTTTTATAAGAGACGCATACTGACTTTTGTTATCTACAAGGGACAGCATTTTTTCAGAGAGCTCATGATAGCCCTGATCATACAAAAAGCCATTATAACCATCTGTGATAATTTCTTTGGTACCGGCTGCATTAAAGCCTATCACCGGAATGCCATGACTCATAGCTTCTATCGTAACCCGTCCCAGCGCTTCATTTTTTGAGCACATCAATAAACAACTGGCAGATGAATATACAGCTTCGATGTCTTCTATAAACCCTGTGAATGTTACTTTGTCTTCAAGGTGGTGCGCCTTCGTGAAGTCGATAAGTTTTTGGACATAAGCATCTGCACCTGTTCCGACAATCATTAGTCTGACCTTATCTGAGCGCTGTTGTAAGAGATGAAATGCCTGTAATGCCTCCATCTGATTTTTTTCACTGTTTATATGACCTACTATCGCGAAAGTGAATACTGGAGCGGTTGACGCTGTATCCAATGTATGCAGGAGGTCCGCTTTATTGTGCTGTAATGCCTGATGGGATATAATGCCGTTGTAGATAAGCTCTTTATACCGGGGCCGGGCTGTGGCAACCCGTTCGTTATATATCGCTTTGCTGATCGCTACAATAGCAACAGCCTTATTCAGCCAGTATTGGAAATAAGCATATCCAAAATTGTATTTGATCCTGTAATCTGCCCAGCCGAATTCACGTATATGCCATATCAGCGGCTTTTTCATCCGCCATGCGAAATATGCTCCGATGAACGTAGCGGATGAATTGACGTGAATGATATCACAGTCTTTGAAGAAAGAGGAGTGCTTTAAAACAATATAACAGTTGTGCAGGAACTTGATCATTCCTTTGCCTGTTTCCTTGATCTTTGTTATTAATCCGGCGTTACCTTTTTCCCTGACATGGATCTCATTATAAAACGGGATGACGGTGTAAGGGATGTTTTTCGCAGCAGCAACTTCTGTTATTTTGCCGGCCGCTGGTACCACCAGATGAATGTCAATGTCGTAAGAAGACAGGCCCGATAACAAATTCAATAGGGATTTATTGGCGCCATATAGCTCTGTATAATGGGTAATGTAAATTATTTTCATTTCCGGCTGTATAAACCCGTTATGGATCTTTGTTATCTGTTCCATGCAAAGAAAACTATTTTACATCTATTTATCTATTTTTCATCCCCTGCGCCGCGTCTCATCTATTCTTTTCTTAATATATTTTTTGATGCATAAGGTTATAAATGATTGAATCTATAGAATATAGTACTATGGCTAACGCACCTAAACACTTATATTTGCAGCTGGCAAGCAAATTCTTCCTTATGTTCAAGAAATGTATTACCCCTGTGTTTGTTCTGGTTTGCTTAAGTATCCCTTTTAGCTTAACTGTGCATGCACAAATCGGCCGTCAGTATTCACTGGGCTTTTATCAATCAGGGTCGGACAGCAATGGTTATCACTCTTCGCTGCGAGACTATTCCATCGAACCTCATTTTGATCTCCCGAAGGGAGATACGACGCGTAAGCAGAGCTGGTTATACAGGAAGCTATTCCGCGAGCATCTGCTGGAAGTCCAAGAAGACGACTATACATTTTATGCCAGCATCCTGCCGGACCTTACCGTAGGTCATAGCAATGATAATGGTACAGTATGGTTAAATACCCGTGGTGTTATTGCCGGTGGTACCATCGGAAAGAACCTGACCTTCCGTGCGGAGTTCTATGAGAACCAGGCGAAGCTGCCTGCTTATCTCGATGCGTTTGGCCGTGCTAATAAGATCGTACCTGGACAGGGAGAATGGAAGTCATTTTCAAATGGTAAAGCATTCGACTATGCATATTCATCAGCACTGATCGATTATAAGGCTGGCAAACATTTTACATTCCAGCTGGGCTACGACAGGAACTTTATAGGAGACGGTTACCGCTCTATGTTACTGTCTGATGCTTCTTTCAATTATCCGTTCCTGAAAGTGATCGCTAACCTGGGTAGAGTGCAGTACACCACGATGTGGGCGCAGTTCATAGATATGCAGTATCCGAAAGCATCCTACGATAATGGCTACAGGAAGAAATGGGGTGTATTCAATTACCTGGACTGGAACGTAAGCAAGAAGGTCTCTATCGGTTTATTCGAAGCCGTGATATGGCAGGACTCTGACTCTACCGGTAAACGTGGCTTTGATGCCAGCTACCTGAACCCGATCGTGTTCCTGCGTCCTGTAGAGTTCTCCGTAGGCTCTCCTGACAACGCGCTGTTAGGTCTGAACGTTAAGTATGCACCGTCCAGGAACAGCACTTTCTATGGGCAGTTTATTCTTGATGAATTTAAGTTCAGCGAAGTGACAGCCGGTAAAGGCTGGTGGGCCAATAAATTTGGGGGACAAGCAGGTTTCCGTTCCAACAATATCTTTAAGGTGCCTAACCTGAACATCCTGACGGAGGTGAACGCTGCAAGACCATATACTTATTCCCAGCGTACCACTTTAAATAACTATGGTCACTATAATCAGCCATTAGCGCACCCGATGGGAGCCAACTTTGTGGAATGGGTGAATATTGCAGACTACAGGTATAAACGCATCTTCCTCCGTGGACAGATCACACTGGCCAAATACGGACTGGATACAGCAGGTACGAACTTCGGTAAAGACATTAATAAATCTTATACCACCCGTACACTGGATTTTGGAAACCACATCGGGCAGGGACTCAAAACTAACCTCTTATACGTACAAGGTACAGCCGCTTACCTGCTGAACCCGAAGTATAATCTCCGCCTGGAAGCATCAGTTACTGCCAGAAGAGAAAGCAACGACATGTGGAAAACAAGGGAACTGGTTTTCCAGGTTGGACTGAGAAGTTCCTTCCGACAGTTATATTACGACTTGTAAGTACTTGAAAAATAAATCACTAAAAAGCCCTCTGGTTTGCCAGGGGGCTTTTTTATTTCCGGTAGTGAGGCGTCCTGACATTTTACTAACTTCGCGCCATGCATTATGTTACGGTTGAAGGACTCACAAAAACTTTTGGCGCAGGGCCGCTTTTCAAGGACATTTCTTTCCATATAGAAGAGGGGGATAAGATAGCCCTGGTAGCCCTGAATGGCGCCGGTAAATCAACATTGCTCCGTATTCTGTGTGGACAGGATACGCCTGATGCCGGTACGGTATGGATCCATAAGGGCGTGACTGTGGTAATGCTGGAGCAGCAATCCGAATTTGACGCGGGGAAATCTATCTCCGAGAATATATTCTCCCAGACACATCCTGTACTGGCTGCAATCAGAGACTATGAATTGCTGACCGACGATGAAGAACAGGAGCCGGATATCGACAAGCTTACCAGTGCTATTGAGCGCATGGACGAGCTGAATGCATGGCATTTCGACTCCAAAGTGAAACAGATCCTCGGGAAACTGAATATTCACCACCTGGACCAGAAAATGGGCAGCCTTTCAGGAGGCCAGCTAAAGCGTGTGGCGTTGGCCAAAGTGCTGATAGATATCGGATTTGAACACCGTCATACCCTGCTGATCATGGACGAACCTACCAACCACCTGGATGTAGGTATGATCGAATGGCTGGAAAATTACCTTGACCAGGAAAAAGTGACCCTACTGCTGGTAACACACGACCGTTACTTCCTGGACAGTGTATGTAATGAGATCATGGAAATTGACCAGCAGCAGCTGTTTATTTATAAAGGAGATTACGAGAATTACCTGGAAAAGAAAGCCACCCGTGAAGAACAGGACAAGGCCAGTGTGGAAAAGGCAAGGAATGTTTTCCGGAAGGAACTGGAATGGATGAGGAAACAGCCTAAGGCCCGTACCACAAAATCCAAATCCCGCATAGACGCTTTTGAAGATGTGAAGGAAAGGGCCAGTGTACGGCTGGAAAGACAGCAACTGGAACTGAATGTGAAAATGACCCGCCTCGGTGGAAAGATCATAGAGCTGAAGAAAGTCTACAAATCTTTCGGGGACCTGAAGATCCTGAAAGGATTTGATTATACCTTCAAAAAGGGAGAACGTGTCGGTATTGTCGGAAAGAACGGAGTAGGTAAGTCCACCTTTGTTAATATGCTGCTTGGGCTGGAGCAACCAGACTCTGGTAAGATCAATACCGGGGAAACAATTGTTTTCGGTAACTATGACCAGCGTGGTCTCATTGTAAAAGAAGACATGCGGGTGATCGAGTTCGTAAAGAACATCGCTGAAAACTTCCCCCTGGCTGACGGCACCAAAGTGAGCGCCGCTCAGTTCCTGCAATTATTCCTCTTTACACCAGAAAAGCAGTATACCTACATTTCCAAGTTAAGCGGAGGAGAGAAAAGAAGATTGCACCTGTTGAGTATCCTGTTCCGCAATCCTAACTTCCTGGTATTGGATGAGCCTACGAATGACCTTGACCTGCCGACGCTCAGCATCCTGGAAGAATTCCTTTTAACGTATCAGGGATGCATTGTGATAGTAAGCCACGATAGGTATTTTATGGATAAACTGGTGGATCACCTGTTTGTATTCGAGGGAGGGGGAGAAGTGCGTGATTTTCCTGGAAACTATACCCAATACAGGGAGTGGGAAAAAGAACAGTCAGAAAAAGGTAAGGAAGAGGCCCGTAATGAGAATAAAGCGCCTGAAAAGCCTGTGGTAGCAGTAGCTGCTCCGGTGGCAGAAGCAAAAAAGATGTCCTTTAAAGAAAAGAGAGAGCTGGAATTGCTGGAGAAAGACATTGCGGCACTGGAAGCTGAGAAAAAAGATATAGATGCAAAGATGGCTGCCGGCGATCTGCCATATGAAAAACTGGAGCCGTTAGCCCGCCGTGTTGGGGAGATCATTCAGTTACTGGACGAAAAGGGAATGCGTTGGCTGGAGCTTAGCGAGATGAATTGATAAAAATTACTAATAAATAAAATAGTAAGGGACGTCGTAATGGACGTCCCTTTGCTATTTTGTTACTGTTCTTTCTTATCTCTTATCTGGGAGGGTTTCAGGTAAACCTTCTTACCCTTATCATCCACATAGTATTTTCTGTCTTTTTTATCGATGTATACCGTCTGGCCGTCCGGGCCTTCTTTGCCTTTATATGTCTTATCGGTGATCTTCATAGCACCCTTTACCGCTACGGAGGCTGTTTTGTTACCTATCTGCTCTCCTTTTTTACCGATTTTTTTTGCCGTGCTGTCGATCCCCTGTGCCATACCCTGCTGGCCGAAGAAAAGGGCGGAAGCCGTAATTGTAGCGGCCAGTAACCCCCTATGCAGTGTTTTTGAGTTCATAACAATAGATTTAAAAGTTGTGTAAAATCAACGCGAATATTATTATTCAATTTTGATGCCAGCAACATCTTATATATTTTTAGAGGCCACCACACATGACATCATATATTAAAAGGTAATAGTTGGAGGAGATCTGGTATACCGAACTTTCAGATCAGGAGCTTTGGAGCAGGCTGATAAATGGCGATGAAGGCGCTTTGGCCTTCATTTATAATACATGGTTCCCATCACTATATAAGTACGGGATGAAGATACACGCTGATAGCAGCGTGGTAAAGGACTGTATTCACGATCTGTTTGCCGGATTATGGTATAGCCGGGCTAATCTGTCGGTTACAGACAGCATTAAATATTATCTGTTTGCATCGCTCAAAAGGACTATCGCGAAGCACTCCAGGAAGGAGGGCGTATTCTCCCTGTTTGATAGTTTGGGTGCAGAACATCACTCCCATATGCCCTCACATGAGCAAAAAATAATAGATGAGCAGGCCATCGATGAAAGAAGACAGAAGCTGGCCCGGGTAATTGAAAAATTGCCTAAACGTCAGAAGGAGATTCTTTATCTACGGTTTTACGAAGGACTATCCGCTCAGGAAACGGCCGATATCATGTCATTAAGTGTTAACTCCACATATGTATTATTATCAAAAGCATTGAATTACCTTAAAAACCATAGTGGAGAATTGATGGTTTTAATCACTTATTGGGGCGGACAACACAGGAGTTTCTAAATATTTTAAGGTTTTTTAAAAAAATATCGAAAAAGACGCTAAGATTTTTCGAATTCGTTGCTTTATCTATATAAAGCTTAACTGGAGTATCCCTGGCTATGGATTATAAAGATTACACAGTAAAGGATTTTCTGCACGATGAATTGTTTCGTAAATGGATAGAACGTCCGGACCACGATACTAATGCGTTTTGGGAAACCTGGATGCATGAAAACCCTGATCATCGTGCTACAGTTGAGCAAGCCCGCGACATACTATTGCTGATAGGTACGGAAGAGCATATCCCTACTGCTGAAGATCAGGCGGAAGTCTGGAGCCGGATTGCCTATACCATTCATGAAACTCCTGAAAGAAGAGTTGGCGCTGGTATATGGCGTTATGCCGCAATTTTCCTGGGTGTATTAGCGATGGCAAGTGCTGCCTGGTTTTTCCTGCACCGGGAGAAGCCGGTGATGATCACTTATGCGACATCTTATGGTGAGACTAAAAGAATAGTATTGCCGGATAGTTCTGTAGTAAGGCTGAACGCAAATTCCGCCCTCAAGGGTACCATCAGCAAAAATGGCCAGCGGGAAGTCTGGCTGGATGGAGAAGGTTTTTTCTCCGTTGCTCATGAAACTAATAATGCGCCGTTCCTGGTGCATACTTCAGATGTAGATGTACAGGTGCTGGGCACTGAATTTAACGTGAATACCAGAAGGGTAATGACACGTGTCGTACTGAATAACGGAGCCGTAAAGTTAAAGCTGAACGGAGAAGGCCTGCAGGACATTAATATGAAGCCGGGAGAAATGGTGAGCTATTCTACGAAAACCAATCAGCTGTCCCGCAGAAAGGTGAACCCTGCAGATTACAATGCATGGCTTGAGAACATGCTCATTTTTAATGAGACGCCTATCGCAGAAGTGGCGGTAGCAATGCAAGAGAATTTAGGTGTGAATTTATATATAGAAGATCAGGATTTACAGAAAGAGTTATTTACAGGTAGTATACCAATGTCGGATGTCGATGTATTTTTTAAAACTTTGTCAAGATCCCTGCATGTGGTTATCGTAAAGAAGGACAATAAAAGCTATAGCATCAGAAGAAAGAAAACCTAATCAACATTAGTTTATAAAAATCGACCAACCTTAATCTATTGCTTATGCCTGGAAATTACTTTAGGTGTA
Organism: Chitinophaga sp. S165; assembly: GCF_003182155.1. GTDB lineage: Bacteria > Bacteroidota > Bacteroidia > Chitinophagales > Chitinophagaceae > Chitinophaga. The sequence continues at coordinate 314,789 of NZ_QGTG01000002.1, read as the reverse complement.
TGGGGAGTTATGCTGCCCTGTTATTACTGTTGCCGGCCATGGGACATGCTGCAGCAGATGGAAATTATTATAGTCGACAGCAACCGCTGTTTACTTCAGTTGGCATTAATCAGCACGAGGACCAGCGGAAAACATTGAAGGATATTCTCGCTTCACTAGAAACCAGGTACAAAGTTAGGATCAACTACATCGGACAGAATATCGGGAGTATTCAAACCGATGCGCCAGCCGCAAAAGGATCATCTGAAAAATTCATACAGTATCTGAACCGGTTCCTGAAACCACTCAAATTAGAGGCGGAAGAAGCAGGTGCGAACGTGTATATTATATACAAACAGGAAACTCCCGCTCCTGCACCTAAACCTGTAGTACCAGCAGAAAAGAAACCAACTGAGGAACAGCAGAAACCAGTGGCGGTTACTATTACCGGTATCGTAACTGACGATGCAGGTGTATCTCTGCCAGGAGTAACCGTAATGGTAAAAGGAACTTCCAATGGTGTCCTGACCAGCAACGATGGTAAGTATGAACTGAGAAACGTGCCTGAAAATGCACATATACTATTCAGGTATATCGGCTTTAAACCGCAGGAGATAATATTAAAAGGACAGACTGTACTTAACGTCAGACTTAAAACTGACGTACAGGCGGTAAAAGACGTAGTGGTAACGGGGTACTACGAAATCAAGAAAGAAAGCTTTACCGGTATTGCCACTGTATTAACGGCTGATGATATAAAGAAAGTGAATCCGCAGAACGTTCTGAGCAGTCTTCAGTCGTACGATCCCTCCTTTAAACTTGTTGAGAATAATATTCTTGGATCTAATCCAAACAGGATTCCCAATATCAATGTAAGAGGAACAACAGCGTTACCCAGTGCAGACGTATCCAAGTTAACGAGGAACAGTATGCTGACCGGCGTTACTAACCAGCCAACTTTCATACTGGATGGTTATGAAGTGAATGTTCAGTCTATCTTCGACCTTGACCCGAACAGGATCGCTTCCATTACTTTATTAAAGGATGCTGCTGCAACAGCTATTTATGGATCAAGAGCTTCAAATGGTGTTGTAGTTATCCGTACAAAGACGCCCAAAGAAGGTAAACTGACAGTGAACTATGGTTACGAAATGACATTGAATGCTCCTGATCTTTCGGATTACCGTTTACTGAATGGGGCTGACAAATTAGAGTATGAAAGACTGGCAGGAGTGTATTCCAGCAGTCCTGTAGAATCTCCGCTCAATCTGGAAATGCAATATAACGAGAAGAGGAAAAATGTATTGAGAGGAGTTAATACTTATTGGTTGTCGCAACCATTGCAGGTTGATCTTGGACATAAGCATTCCCTGTATCTGGAAGGAGGAACACCAACAATAAGATATGGTGTTGACCTGCGTTATCAGTCCAATAATGGCGTAATGAAAGGATCTTACAGAAAACGTTACGGCATTGCTGCGTCCTTGTCTTATAGCGTACAGAATAAGCTCCAGTTCAAGAACCTGATCTCCGTATCACAGGTAGATGGAAGAGAATCTCCTTACAGGGAGTTTTCCAAGTACGTACAGATGAACCCTTACTATCCAAAAACTGATTCTCTCGGCCGCCTGTTGCGTGAAGTCGATAAATGGCGTTACAGAGATGGCGATGTCAAAACCCAAAGTGTGCTGAACCCGATGTATGAAGCTACTACCGGTAGTTTGGAGAAGTCTGAGTATCTGGAACTGATGGATGCCTTTTCCGGTGAGTGGACAATTGACCCCGCTTTAAGATTAAGAGGACAGATAAGTTTGACTAAGAGAAGATCTACAGCAGATAATTTTGTTTCTCCTTTGAGCAATGAGTTCTTCTACGAAACAGGCGACAATCTGAAAAACCGTGGCCGCTATACTTATTCCGATGAAGATTTCTGGCAGATAGATGGTAGCCTGACATTAAGCTATTCAAAACAGGTCCGTAATAATTTCATTAACCTCTCATTAGGTACGAACATACAGGACCGTAGTAACGATAGTAAAACTTTCGTAGCGCAGGGTTTTTCTAATGACAGATTCCCGCAGATCGGATTTGCACGTACTTATGCTTTAAACGGTGCTCCTTCCGGAGAGTATACACAGGATCGCCTGTTGGGTACCTTCCTCTATGCGAACTATTCTTATAAAAATAAGATCCTGATGGATGGTACTGTTCGTCTGGATGGTTCTTCTAAATTCGGAACTGACTCAAGAATGGCTACATTCTGGTCTTATGGTTTAGGTTGGAATGTGCATAATGAAAAATTCATTCCACGTAAAGTGATCTCCCAATTGACGATGAGAGCAACTACCGGTTTGACAGGCGACGTGTCTTTCCCGTCCTATTTATCCAATACCACCTACCAGTATTACAGCAATGACTGGTACTCCACCGGCGTTGGCGCCATATTCAAGGCCTATGGTAACAGCGCTCTGAAATGGCAACGTACCAAGAATTATGATGCAGGTTTCGAGTTAGACCTGTTCAACGGACGATTCTATATCTATCCGCGTTATTATTATAAACTGACCAAAGACCTGCTGGCAGATATCATTGTTCCACCTTCTGCCGGTTTCACTGACTACAAAGCCAATCTGGGTGAAATGGTGAACAGGGGCTTTGAGGTAAACTTCCGCAGTACTGTGCTGAGAGGAAAGGATTGGTCTTTCAACCTGTTTGCAAACCTTGTAACTAATAAGAACAAGATCACGAAGATCTCTAATGCACTGAAAGCCTATAATGACAAAGTGGACGACAAGCAGGAATCTGACGCTAATCTGAATTCCGTTCCATTATTGCGTTTCCAGGAAGGTCAATCTTTGAACACTATCTATGCGGTACGGTCAATGGGGATTGATCCAGAAACCGGTAAAGAGATCTTTGTTAAGAAAGATGGCTCCTATACCCACGTTTATAGTGTTAAAGACATGGTGCCTGTGGGGGATATGACCACTAAGGTAGAAGGTACTTTCGGTACCAGCGTGTATTATGGTAACTGGCTGGCAGAGGTAAGGTTTTACGGTAAAGGCGGCGGAGATCTTTACAATCAGACCCTGGTAGACCGTGTGGAGAATGCTGATCCAAGGTATAACGTAGATGCGCGTGTATTGGAATCCCGCTGGAAGAATCCCGGTGATCATGCACTGTTTAAAAACATTGCCGATCATGGAACTACCCGTACGTCTTCCCGCTTTGTACAGCGTGAAAATGTAATTGAGTTGAGGTCAGTATACCTGGCTTACAACGTTCCTCCAGCGGTAGCGAAGCGTTATAAGATGAATAATCTGCGTTGCGCGCTTAACCTGAACGACCTATGGAGAACATCCAGTATTCAGGCTGAAAGAGGAATAGATTATCCGTTTGCAAGAACCTTCACGTTCTCATTATCCACCCAGTTCTAAAAAGAAGCAAGATGAAGAAATATTATATACTCATTATAATAGTGATGGCTGGCCTGATGTCGTGTAAGAAATGGCTGGAAGTAACACCTCAGACAGATATATCACAGGACGTATTATTCAGTACACAGGCTGGTTTTGAAGAGGCATTAAATGGTGTGTACAGCCGTTGTGTGGGAGAAGATAGTTATGGTAAAGAGTTGAGCTTTGGCTTTCCTGAAGTGCTGGCCCAGAATTATTCTATTACACCGGATGACCCCAGGGGATATAGACAAGCCGCGCTGTATAATTATGATGATGACCAATTCATCTACAAGAGAGATGCTGCCTGGCTGGCATTATATGCAGCGATCGCTAACAGCAACCTTATACTACATCACATAGAAGGTAAGGAAAGGCTCTTTTCAGGAAGAGAATATGAGCTGATAAAAGGAGAAGCACTGGCATTAAGGGCATATCTTCATTTTGACCTGTTGCGCATGTTTGGTCCATCTTATGCAAATGATCCGGTAGCACCGGCTATTCCATATGTGAAGGATTTTTCGAACAAGATAACACCTATGTCCACTGTGACAGGTGTACTTGATTCCGCAATCCAGGACCTTAATGCGGCAAAACAATTATTGAAGGTAGCTGACCCAATATTGGATGCTGGTTATAAAGTAGGTTATCCGGTGAAAGATTCCAGTACAGAAGAAAACGGTCCCTTGTTCTTACAGAACCGCCGCCACCGTCTTAACTACTATGCAGTATGTGGAGAGCTGGCACGTGTGCTTTTATATAGAGGTAACAAAGCAGAAGCACTGGCTAATGCACTGGAAGTGATCAATTCAAACAAATTCCCATGGACACGTCAGAATGATTTTCTGAATCCTGACGACGAGAAAAAAGATCGTGTGTTATATAGGGAGCTACTCTTTGCATGGTATATACCAAATGGTAATTTGACTAAGGTTATCAATGATTGGTTCCGCGATGGAGACAATGCGCTTTTCATTACATCTACTGAAGGACGCAACCTGTATGAGACAGGTGGTGTAGGTGGAGAAGATAACCGTTTCAAACAATGGTTCAGTGAAAAGAGCGGTGGTTTGGGTACCCGTATGCAATTGGAGAAATATTACAGGGATCCGGATAGAAACATGCATTATCTCGTAGCTCCTGCATTGCGCCTGAGCGAAATGTATTACATCGCTGCAGAATGTACATTCGATGCTGATCCGGAAAAAGCATGGTCATACTTTAATACTGTCCGTTTCAATCGTGGGATTGGCAGAACTATTACAAATGAAACATCTAAAGACGTATTCCTGAATGAGCTGGTAAAAGAAAGCCGCAAAGAGTTTTACGGTGAAGGGCAGATCTTCTATACCTACAAGCGCCTGAATAAACCAATTATAGGTTTTGCAGGAGCCACTAACCCTGCTACAAACAGGATATTTGTAATACCACTTCCTGATGACGAAATCCAATTTGGTAACAGATAATTAAACCTACGGCCAGATGAAAAGATATATTTTATTCAGTGTTCTTTGCTGTATGGTGTTCTTTGCCTGCAAGAAAGACGAAACACTTTTGTTCGATACCACAGAGAATGTCTATTTCGATTTCCTACCGGATGACGCTGATGATAAAACAGATAGTATCCTTTATTCCTTCGCTTACTTTCCCGACAAGTCGGAAGACACCGTTTTTATTCCGGTAAGACTTTCCGGATTCCGTGAACCTAAAGCGAGAAAGTTTGTGCTGGTAACAGTTGATAGCTCAACAACGGCAGTTGCTTCGCTACATTATAAACCATTAGAAAAAGAATACACCCTGGCGGCAGATTCCGGTATCTGTATGGTGCCGCTGATCCTTCTGAACAAGGACACACTGCTGAAAACAAAAACGCTGACCATTGGGCTTACGCTTAAGGCGACCGATGATCTGGGTGTAGCGTTCAAGCTACAGAATAAGGGGATCGTCAAATTTTCAAACAGGCTTGAGAAACCTACCTGGTGGGATGTTTGGGCCGGTGAGTTAGGCGCGTATTCAAGGGTTAAGCACGAATTGTTCATTAGGGTGGCAGGTGCAACAGAGCTGGGTACCAACATGCAGGACTTCAATACAATTCCAAAGGCGTTATATCATATCAGGCGTTTCAGGTCTTTCCTGCTCGATCCGTTTAAATGGGTGGAAGTTAATGCTGAAGAAGGATATGTAGTGACGATGGAAACAGATGGTTCCTATTATTTCTACAGTAGCACAAACCCGGACAACAAGTATAAGCTGGTGAAGAACCAGGAAGATGGCAGGTATTATTTTACCGATGAAAATGGTAAACGTGTAGTTTAAGCTAAAAAACTAATCAATGAAAAGATCATTTCTATATATACTGATTATTGCACTGGTACCGTTCTTCTCTTCCTGTTTCAAAGACAAAGGGAATTATGATTACCTGGAACTGGGCGAGCCGGTAGTAACCGGTCTTGACTCCGTATACTCTGTTTTTACGGGTGATAGTCTCATTATTACGCCGAAGATCGTCCTGCCTGGCGGCAGAACAGATGTGTCCTGTCACTGGACGATCGATGTCTCTCAGGAGGCCCGCTCTGAGGAATATGACGGGCTACAGTTGAGGATCGTCTATGGTCTGGGTGCTAACGTGTATACTGCCAGATTAATAGTGAAGGATAATAAGCTGGATGTGAAGTACTATTATAATTTCATCATCACCGGTAAAACAGAATTCACATCAGGTACAGTTGTACTGACCGACGATGCGGGGCAAGGAAAGCTTTCTTTTGTGAAACCTGATGGCACCGTTCAGACTGACCTCTATCATGCAATCAACGGAGAAAGTCTGGGAACAGGACCTATGCAACTGATCCCATTGAGGAATATCAGTTATATGAACATTATCACTGCTTACTGGATCGTTTGTGCAGGAGGTACCAGCCCTGCCGTTCAGGTTAACAGTGACAACCTGAGACGTACAAAATATCTGAAGGATAATTTTTATTCCACGCCAGGCGATCTGAAGCCTTCTTATTTCCAGAAGCTGGTTAACGGTACCACCACAGCTATCATGAATGAGAGGATGTATGTTGGTACTACTGAAACTGCACCATTCGGGACTTACTTTGGGTTCTTCAGCAGTCCGGTTGCGGGCAATTATAACCTTGCGCCTCAACTGCTTTGGGGTAATGCAGGATCATACTTTTACTACCTGGGTTTCGATAAAGTGAAAAAGTGTTTTTTACGCTTTGATCCCAATACATTCTATGGCACAGATTATATCCAGGAAGATTCACTCTTCAACCCGAAAGATCTGAAGATGGACCTGCTCGATATGGAGAAGTTTTCAGAGAATAGCCTGTATGCTTTTTGCGATAGCCTCGGACAGACTTACGAGTTGAAATTTGCTTTGAACTTCCTGGAGGGCAACTCCCGCTTTAAAACAACTTACAAAAGGAAATTCAAGGGAGACAGTCTGCTGACTGCTAACACCAAATGGCAGTTGTCTACTACCGAGATGATCTACTTTACATCGAATGATAAGATATACCGTTATAACCCGACTAACCAGGAAATACTGCAGCTGGAGGCGAACTTCGGAGGAAAGGCAGTAACAATGATCAAAATGAGGGATGACGGAAATGTGCTTATTGCCGGTACTGAGGGAAGTCTTTATACGCTTGATATAAGTACGGGTAAGTATGGTAACGTACTTAAAAAGATAGATGGCCTGCCGGGAAATGTAGTTGATGTTATTCTCCGATAAAAATGTTTTACCATCCTATGAAACCTATTTAACCAACCATTAACCCTACAACAAAAAGCCCCGCGATAACTATCGCGGGGCATTGTTATTCTGGCAGTCACTGTTATTTGCATTCGCCCTTTACAAAAGGAGCCTCTCCAAACTTCAGTTTACTCTGATCTTTTTCAAATACAGGTACACCCTGGTTGTCAAAGGAAGACGGGATTGCTTCAAATGCCTGGTTATTTTCCAGTTTGAAGATCACGGGTCTTACGCTTGTTGTTCCTTCACTCATAAAACGGTATTCAGCCTCAATGATATTATTGCTGATGGTACCTGTGATAGCGCCCTGATTTTTGTCTTTTTCGAAGAGACGATATTCCAGCTGACCATTAATGACTTCATTGTCGGTTTCAAACTGCAGATAGGAAGTATCCTTTCCTGAGATCCGGGTATAACACTGTGGACCGGCTGCTACAATTGATGTTTCCTGCTTGGCCGCACTGCTGTCTTTCTCCGTGGTCTCTGACGAATTGCTGGCAGATTGCTGACAGCTTAACATCGTTAATAAGGCTGCAGCCGCAAAATATAGTTTCATATAACAAGTTTTGTCATATAGAACGAATAACGTGCCAGAGATGTTACGTCACTTTCCCCAGAAATTATCTTCTTGTGTAATATCTGCAGAATAGATCTTCGCTTTTACTATCCTGCCGCCGGTAACCGTATAAACGTCGATGTTATCAACATCCATTTTTTCTCCTCCCGGTTTTTCTCCTGTCCAGCGAATAAGGCAGGCCACACTGTTGCCGTTGGTAGTAACGCTTTTGATCTCCGCCAATGCGAGTGTATTATTGGTCACTTCAAACATACCTCCCACCATCTGGAATACTTCCGTCACATTCCTTTTAATACCTGAGAACCGGTTGTCGCCGGGTTGTTCCCATTCTATAGCTGTATCCAGCAATGCTGCGAGTGTCTGGTTATCGCCTTTTTGTACTGCGTTCAGAAACTGTGTAACTACTTGTTTTGCCTGATTTTCCATATTGTTTGTTTTTAGTTGGGTGATTTGTTATTGCAAAACTATTTCGTGTACGGCCGGGCATTGTTATCTTTATACGACAAATAATTACCATTTGACGACAGCTTATGGAAAATAGCCGGAGACGTTTTGTGTTGAACCTGATCGCTTATGCGGCGTTGCGTGACATCCCTGTCATACAGCTTTGTCGTCTGTCGGACATTGATCTCGCAGCACTAAAGGCCGATGATAGTTATGCTATCAGTAACAGTCAGCTGGATGCATTGTGGCGGGAGGCAAGTCAGCTGGCGGATGATCCTTTATTCGGATTACATTTCGGCGAATCACTTCAGTTGTCAGCGCTTGGCATTGTCGGGGAGATTATTAAAACAAGCGATACTGTGGGGATAGCGGTAGAGAAAGCGGCCGCATTATCACACCTGCTGACGGATCTTTTCAAGGTGGCGGTTACATCGTCAGGGACGACCTTTACAGTTGGTTTTCTACCACAAACAGAACGGACTTATAGCTTTTCGTTCCGTCAAACACTGGAGTTATTCATGGTCTTTGTTGTACATGAACTGGATGGTTTGTTACTACGGAAAATAAAGCCTGTTTCGGTAAGGTTGCCTTACTGTCTGGCAAATGCAGCGGAATATGCAAGGGTGTTCCGTTGTGATGTTGAAAAGAGTGCAAGTGAGTATGAACTTGTATTTGACAGGGCGTATCAGCAGGAACCCTTACTTACTGCAAATTTTGACATGCAGCAGGCGTTGTTGCAAAAGGTGAATAAAACAATAACGGTAGCGGGGGATGGATTGGTAGAAAAGATCCGTTATTTCCTGCTTACGAACGCCTACCTGGGAATACCCTCATTGAGTGAGATTGCTGCGAATTTTAGTGTCAGTCCGCGCACATTACAGCGTAAATTGAAAGAGGAAGGCGTCAGCTACCAGGATGTGGCGGATGAAGTCAGAAAATCGCTCGCTATTCACTATCTCGAAGAAGGAGGTTATCCTGTCAAGGAGATATCTTACATGCTGGGGTATAACGAGCTGAGTGCTTTCACCAGGGCATTTAAACGCTGGACGGGCAAGACGCCGGTCAGTTTTCAGAAAGAATAACAATGTTTACAACGCTATAACTATGGAAGCTAATAAGCCAATAGGCTGGTACCTCAAAGAGGCTGATCAGCAGATCACAGCATTTATGAATGATGCCTTTAAAGATCTCTCGATCACCCGTTTTCACTGGATGATATTAAGAAATATTTCAGAACGGGGACATATCAATACCTGGGAGTTTTTCCAGGAGGTAAAGAATTTCGTAACCGTACAGGAATTTGGGGAGATCATACAGTCAATGGTAGACCGTGGCTGGCTGGTCATCAATTCGGAAGATAAGTGTTCCTTTACAGCGGCAGGAGATGAGGCGTTCAGGCAGCTCTCTGATCTGCAAAAAGAAAGGGCTGCGTTAATGATGCGCGGTGTGAGCGATGAGGAATATAAGCTGACACTTAGTGTACTGAACCGGATCATAGAAAATATTACGCAGCAACAGGCTTCGATGTAACTGCGGTTGCAGTGGTGTACAGTCAGTGAGGAACGGTATATCAGGGGTAAACTGTTTTTTGCGGTGTAAATGATTTATCAATACTTTTGTCTGGTCTTTAAATGGCGGTTATTATCAAATAAAATATATTAATATGGCAAAGTTACCCAAGTTTATGATTGCGGATGATCCCGTTACGGATCCTGACAATGAATATATCTTTCATACCGAGCAGCCGCGTTTCTTCGCAAAGCGTGTAGAGGAAGACGAGGAGAAGGCTTATATTGATATTGTAGCAGAAATTGATAATGTAGATGAGTTCTACAAAAATGCGCCTGGTAAGAAAGAAGAACTGCTCGACCAGCTGGAAGAATGGTACTATTCTTACCTGGAATGGCTGGAAGAAGACGAGTATGATGAAGAAGATGAAGATTAACTGATCAGTTATAAATAATTGGGAAAGTCAGCATGTTGCTGGCTTTCTCTGTTTAAATACAATGCCCTGACATGACCGAACTTAATTTATACCAGGTAGATGCCTTTACCGACCATGTTTTTGGTGGCAACCCTGCTTGTGTGATGCCCCTGGAAAAATGGTTGCCTGATGAGCAGTTATTGCTGTTAGCCCGGGAAAATGCTGTGGCGGAAACCGCATTTTTCATTAACCAGGGAGACCGTTTTTCATTGCGGTGGTTCACTCCGGATATCGAAATGGACCTTTGCGGACATGCTACACTGGCATCGGCCCATGTAATCAAAACCTTCCTGGGCTATAAACAGGATCGGATCCTTTTTGACTCCGCCAGCGGCCCTTTGGAGGTCCGCTTTAAGGATGAGCTGTATGTGCTCGATTTTCCCTCCAGGAAACCCGTAGAAACGGCCTTACCCGACATTATCAGCCAGGCCCTTGACAGGCAGCCGTTGGCCGTATTAAAGGCCCGGGATTACGTGCTGGTGTATGGCAGCGAGGAGGATATCCTGAATATAGGGGTTAACAGGCAGGTCCTGGACCAGATCAATCTCGACCCTGGCGGTGTCATTGTCACGGCGCCAGGTAAGACCAGTGACTTCGTATCCCGTTTTTTTACCCCCCAGGCGTCCATCTTGGAAGACCCTGTTACCGGATCGGCTCACTGTTCTTTGATCCCTTACTGGAGCGAACGCCTGCAGAAAAAAGAGTTAAATGCCAGACAGTTGTCTGAACGTATAGGGACGCTTTACTGTACAGATAACGGTGAGCGTGTGCTGATAGCGGGAAATGCACGTACGTATTCAGCAGGGAAATGCTGGATATAATAGTTTTTTTATAAGTATTCCATAAGGCGCCCCGGAATGGGCGCCTTTTTTATTGCCCTTCTACTGGTTTAAGAGATTGCGCCATTTAGATCATTCAAATACCGCTTAAATACCGCTTAGATATCGCTCATCTTACGTTCATCCTACGTTCATGAACGTAAGATGAACGTAGGATGAGCGATATCTAAGCGGTATCTAAGCGAACTTACATTAGTCCTGTTTCCGGTTAACAAGCCTGCTTCTTAGTCCTAATGGGGGTAACACCTGATTCCGGCAGTGATAAATACATTTCGCTCCCCACGATTTTGCATTTCGTATACACGATTATGCATTTTGTATACATGATTTTGCGTCTTGTATACATTGTCCAAAACTGCTTTATAATCTGTCCTAAATTGCTGTTTGAAAGGGCTAAGTACCCTGATGAATATGGATTTAGGACTATACTCCAACGTTATGAGAGTAAGCAGAATTCAATGATTTTTTACAATTCCCGGGGCTTTGCTGCCGGTACTTTTGTAAAAACAAAATCAATGAAATGTTTACTATACCTGGCGCCGGTAATGCTGTTATGTCAGCTGACCACTGCCCAGGTTTCTAACAAAAAGGAGCATAAAATGGAAAACAAAGAAGTACTAAGAAAGCTTTATGACGAGGCATTGAACAAGAGGAATACGGCCTTATTGCCTGAACTGATATCGGAGGCTTATGACGGACCTGATTTTAAGGAGGTGGTCGCTGGCCTGACAAACGCTTTCCCGGATGCATACTGGCAAGTGAAAGACATAATATCTGAAGGCAATAAAGTAGTGGTATTCCAGCAATTTCAGGGTACGCACCGTGGTACCTTTCAACATATCCCGGCTACCGGAAGAAGCGTAGCAACCGATGGCGTAGTGTCGTATGAATTGAAGGATGGAAAGATCATTCACAGTGAAACACTTACCAATCGGCTGGGGTTCTTACAGGATCTTGGCGTCCTGCCCCAAAACGTCAATGGCAGTCCGGACAATGTGGTCTTTATTGACAAATTCATTGTACCTCCTGCTGGGGCAAAAGAGTTCTTTGACAGAGTGAAAATTAACCGCGATCTTATTAAAACGCTGCCTGGATTCATCCGGGATGCAGCTTATTCGCATACTGACGATAATGGCAAACTCGTTTGCGTAACGGTAGCTGTGTGGGCTGATGAAATAGCATTCAGGCAGGCAAAGGAAGTCGTGCAGGCGTCGTATAAGAAGGAAGGGTTTGATATGCCGGGGATGTTGAAAAGACTGAATATTACTATTGACAGGGGAGTGTATAAAGAGATATTGCCGTAACAGCAGGCATTGGTTAAGCAAATATATCAATGACATCGGGTTGTTGACTGCCTTTATTGACAGCTAACATCAATTGCTTGACAGCACCAAGATGATACGCCGCATGTGGTAATAAGGAAATTGTTCCTTTAAGAAGATAAGGGTTGGACCAGTCTTTTACGGCCGTTACTGCATCTCTGATGTTATGATAGCTATTCAGTAATTCCTGCTGTAAGTCGGCCCATTCGGCCTCATTGACCTCTTTTATACGCCAGCTCTCCGGCCAGTTGCCGGTGGGCTGGTTCCCTTTGTAGAACTCCATTGCAAAGTCCAGGCTCCATTTCAGGTGATATGTATGTGCCGCTATGGTGGACCCGCCATCTACGATTGGAGTGGATGCATCTTTCGCTGACATTGTTTTTATGGCTCGTGTAAACCCATGTCCTGGTTTTGCATCAATTACCCAGGATTCATCGTTTTCTGTTCCGATATAAAGCTCGTTCAGAATATCGAGCAGAGGTAATATCATGGTTTCCATAACAGATGTATTGTCAGATAAACATACAAAAGCGGGACAGTAAGGCCATGGTTCAGCTCTCTTCAGGTTTTAAGAAGCTATGATATTTTTTAACTTTACAGTTTATAACTGCCCGCATATGAAAATAGCATTAGCTTCTCCACCATTTCCAACATCTTTGAATGACGGCTTATCCTGGCTTGAAAAATTGGTCAAAGAAGCAGCTGATCAGCAAGCAGAAATAGTTTGTTTTCCAGAGTCGTATCTTCCTGGTTATCCGGGCATGGGATATGAAGCGGATGACCGTTCTCCGGAAAGATTGCAGGCCGCATTGGATAAAGTCTGCTCAATAGCTGCGGCGCATTCAATTGCTATTATTGTTCCGATGGACTGGGACCATGGCGGTGAATTATTGAATGTGGCTTTTGTAGTTTCATCAGCTGGAGAAGTATTGGGATATCAGTCGAAAAACCAATTAGATCCTACGGAAGATAATCTTTGGATACCAGGCACCGAACGCCGGATCTTTGAGGTCAACGGTGTTAAATTCGGCATCACTATTTGTCATGAAGGGTTTCGCTATCCTGAATCTGTCAGATGGGCTGCTCAACAGGATGCTAAAATTGTATTTTTCCCTCACTTCGGTGGTAGTGATACGGAAGGAGTGGAGCTGAAAGAATGGGGCGCAAAAGAGAATCCCTATTATGAAAAAGCGATCATGTTGAGAGCGATGGAAAATACGATCTATGTGGCAAGCTCTAATTATGCTTCCCGTTATTCCCATGCGGCATCTTCTGTGATAGCGCCGGATGGAACCTGCATAAAACACGAAGTTTATGGAAGGGTAGGTGTGATCGTGACGGACATAGATCCCACACAGGCAACAGGATTACTGGCGAAACGGTTTAAAAACGCGCTTTATTATAAATAGCAAGTTATCGAAGGAAAGAGTTTGATTTTATACCATTGAAGGCGCCATTCCAAACAGTTTTTTAAAAGATGCGAAGAAGTGTGAGTAATCATTAAACCCGACTTCAATATACACTTCCGTCGGCTTCATCTTTTTCTCTTTTAAAAGCAGGTGGGCTACTTCCAGTTTTTTCTGTACCAGCCATTTACCAGGAGTAGTATGGTATATCTTCTCGAAGTCTCTTTTGAACGTAGAAATACTGCGGCCGGTGAGGTACGCAAAGTGCTGAAGGTCGCCATCATACTGGTAGTGTTCTTCCATGAACGCCTGCAGATCTATCTTCCCTGGCTCACTGAAATCAAACAGGAGGTTTTTTAGACCAGGATTGGCATCCAGAAAAATGAGCACAGCTTCTTTGATCTTTGTCTTCAATAGTTCTCCTGTGATCTGATTACTGTGTTCGAGATAGGGTAACAGTGAATCCATATAATTCTTAAAAAGCCTGTTGGGCTGTAACAGGAATACATTGTCGTAATGATGGGTGGCTGCGGTACTCCGCTGGTATGGCGCTGATAGTTCCAGCAAAGTATCCTGGTCAATACAAATGGAAATGGAACGGTATTCGCCGCTTTCAACAGGTTGTTTTACAAATTTGCTTAACCTGTTTTTTACCGCAAACCGGAAGTCGCCGGTCATATAGACTTGAGACTTTCCACCAAAATATACTTCCGACCTGCCGGAGATAATATAATCTATCACATGCTGGCGAATAAACAATTCGCCGTCTACTGCTCTTTTCGAAACGCAGGAGTAAACGATCTGAGGAAGATTTGGATCTGTTGTATTTGCCATGATATCGAATATACTCAAAACAAGGCTATTACCATACAGGCATAGCCTTGTTCAAGAAGTTAAATAATTGCTTATTGTCCTAAGAACAGCGCGGCCATTTCCCGGCGGGAGGCTTCGGGGCCGACTTCCAGGCGCCTTTCGTACATGCTTTTAGAATCACTGCCTGCTGTATAGTGTACCTGATTTTTTCCGTCTGTTACGGCATCATATACTACTGCGGCTACTTCTTCGGGAGTTAATCCACTCGTATTAGGGTCCATCATGCCTGATACCACTCCCAGATACTTGTCCAGGAGTTCCTGATACGGCGGGGTGGATGATACCACCATATTAGTGGCAAATGAGCTCCGTATAAAGCCTGGAGCAACTGTCTTGATACTTATGCCCCAGGGCGCGAGTTCATAGCTTAATCCCTCGCTAAATGCTTCTAAACCCCATTTTACGGTATGGTAGATACTGTCAAAGGGAAAAGTGACTAGTCCGGCGATGGAAGTTATATTGAGGAACATGCCGCTTTTCTTGTTTCTGAAATGAGGGATAAAGGCCTGAGTGATCCTGATCGCGCCGAGTAAATTTGTGTCGACCTGTTTTTGTAATTCCTCGTCACTTACGCTTTCCAGCGGAGCTATTATGCCATAGGCAGCATTATTCAGTACCACATCTACTTCGCCCAGTGCAATGGCTTGGGAAACGATGCTATTGATCTGTGCGGGATCGGTAATATCAAGTGGTAAAACAGTCACTCTTTCCAGGTCGCTGAATTCCCTGCCCTTTTCAATATTACGCATCGTTGCGATAACCTTCCATCCGTGGTTATGAAATAAACGGACTGCCGCTTGTCCGAGACCACTTGAAGTTCCTGTAATGAATATTGTTTTCATGTTGTTTACGTTTGTTTGAATTTGTGATACAAAGAACGGCAGGATTCAACTGGGAGAGATGGTTATAAAGTTCAATTAATATGGGTAAAAAGCTCAAATGCGAAATGGTTTTGGAAGAATGTATGGGACTGAAATTCTATATTTGGACAAGCGGAGGGCATATACTACTAAAGCCTCGCGAATACCTATAATAATGAGATCAGCAATCCTTTTCCTGGCAGTTTGTTTACTTTCCTGCCGACAACCATCCTCAATAGATAAACAGGCTAAAGACACGATCCCGGTTGGTACTACAGTTGATGATTTTACAGCAGCAAAGGCTTCTTTAGAGAACGACTTTTTACTGAACAAAGATTCTGCAGAATACAGTTCGCAGGATTTACAGACAGCAATAGTTATAGGGCATCTATTCGAAAGAGAGACCAAAGATGCGGTTCTCAGGTACAGTGAAAATGACAGTGTTGCAAGGTTAGTCGTTCTCAGAGAGAAAGGGAAGAACTGGGATACTATTATTTCTGAAAGGCTTTACCCTGCGTCGACTGGTGATTGGAGTGATCTCATAGAAGTGAGTGATTTCAATGGAGACAATATTCCTGATCTGAAGGTCGTAAAAGAGCATTGGGATTTTCATACGGGTGAGAATGCTGATCTATGGTTATACAGCAATGGGCACTTTACTAAAGTAAAAGGCTTTGATCAGATTGTAAGTGCTACCTATGATAAGCCCACAGACCTGATCTATGCCTATCAAAGTATGGGATGCGCAGATATGGCTATGTATTTTGGTGTGTTCAAGGTTGTTGGAGATACGGTACAGACGGTAAAGGAGATGAGCTGTGATTGTTGTAGTGAATCAGGTGATAGTTGTAAGATAAAGGTATATGGCCAGGAACCGTTTATGGTTCCTGCTCAGAAGGCTTATAAATATGTGCCGGACATGTATGCGGAGGGGGTGAAGGAGAAGTGTGCAATGGTAGGAAGGAAGTAACCTGAAAAGCTTAGTATTTTGAAAATTATATATGTAAATTGACTTTGTTTGTTTTTAACGTGGTTATGTTAATTCTATGGATTATTTTTGAATAATACGTAGTGGACGATGGTACTAGGTTTGCTGATAAATATCAAGTTATATTTTGCTATCCGAAACTGATACTAACGCTAAAAGATGCATGTAAGTAAAAAATATAAGTTTCCTCCTTTAGTTGAAGCCATTAGTGAGTTTCGTTTTGCAACCGAAGAGGGAGTTTCTTTTTTGAATTTTGTACCAACTTTTTACGAGCGAATTAAAGAGAAATTTCCCATTAGAGGTATTAAAACAAAGTATGGGCTTAAAATTGAGGAATCAAAGGATAAATCCTTCGCGGATTTTCCTAAGGATGAAATTGAAATATACCAATTTAAGAATGTTGAAAACAATTTAATCGTTCAAGTAGGCAATGACTTTCTTGCGATTAATCATCTGAAGGAATATTCAAATTGGGAAAATTATTCAGACGTTGTATTAAACATTTTGAGATTATTTTCAGACCTGACTAAAGGACACATATTGCAGCCTTCAATCAGATATATCAATAGAATATCCTTTGATAAAGTTGATAGCTTAGATCTTGATGAATATTTTAAAATCAGGATTATGGTGCCGAGTGAGATCCAATCAAAAATTAATTCTTTAAATCTGAGGACTGAATTATGGTCTGAAGATAAAAACAATTTATTGACGGTTGCTTTTAGGAGCGATCCAGGAAAGAATTCAAATAAATTTGTTTTTTTTCTTGAGCTGGGCTATAGATTTTCTCAGGGAAAAATGGAATTTAATCAAATTGACTATTGGCTTTCTAATGCACATAAAAGTTTAAATCTGGCGTTTGAGTATTGCCTGACTGAAAAGTGCAAACAAAAATTTGAGTATGCTGATTAATCAATTATACAAAGGAGAAACTAGGTTTAAAGATTATAATTTTTTAGGCCAGTTAGATCAGGAAATATTGATCACTGAGTCTTATACTGAAAATCTTAGGTCGGGAATTAGCTTAATAGAAGATAATTCGATAATTTCTGCAGACCTGAGTATTGGTGATATGTTAAGTGAATTTGGTTATTCTTTCGAAGGAAAACAACTTCGGGCAATTTCTGAATTTCTTAGCGCTAATCCTATTTTAATAGATGACTTAAGAGCATTACCATCAGTAGTACCTAGTTATTTTCCCGATTCACAGCTAATTCTTTCTCTGTATACGGATACTGAAGAGGAATATTGTGTTCTTAATATTTTAATAGGTAATAAACTGCCAGTAGATGTGGCATTCAATAAAGAAAGGCAACTATTCAAGCGATATTTTAGGGCGATTTACAAAAAGCATAAAGGGATAATAAATATTAAAGAAACCAGCATAATATAAAAATGTCTTTTGATTGGGATTTGTATATCAAATTAGGTAAAAAGCTTTGCACTACAAATAATGAAGAAGAGGTTCGTGCTGGTATCAGCAGGGCTTATTATGGCTTGTATAATAAGCTAAGAATTTATAAAGGGTTAACTACCAAATTTAGACCTCACAAAGAATTAATCGACAAACTGCTTTTAGCAGAGGAGTTTGATGAAGAAGAAGACTTATCCAAGCTTCTACAAGACCTCAAAGAATGTCGAGAGCAAGTTGATTACGATGGAATTAAGAGGATTGATTCTCAGTACTCTAATAGGTTTTGGATGAAATTAGAGGAGGCATTGCAAATTTTCAATCAAAATAAGACTTAGTAATAAGGCTGTTGAAGGAATAACTTAAGTTTGTAGTTACATCTTTGTCTCTGTCCCGTTGAGAATGTCCAGGATATTTTCATCCTGAAAGGTCTGAACATTGTGTTCTCTGTTCTTGTCGAAATACAGCCGATAATCCTTTGCTGCCATTTGTTCCGCAATTTCCCGGGCGCTTAGTATTCGTTGAGGATTTGGCATAAACGCCGGTACAAGGATAAAGTCAAACTCATTCATTTCGTCTGTCCAGGGTATTTGAATAAACCCGTTTTCATCAATAACGGGAACTTCATCTTTTTCAATTCTATATTGTGTGTAGTCGAAGGTTTGGTAAGACTCGTAGATCTTAGCCCATCTGTTTCGGATGACGTCTGCACTTCGTTTGTCTTTAGTGTCTATGTTCGGATTAATTAACAAGCCTACTGTTCCCCAACTTCGATTAAGTGAAAACTCTCTTTCGTATGAAAGGCCTACAGCACTTAAAGCGAAAGCATGATTTTCTAAGATCTTCGCGTTTTTAATTGTGTACCGAATGGGTGCGATATAGGCTTGTCCGGGTAGTGTCGTACTATGATTAGAAAGAATAATACCGCAAGTATCGCCGTGTTTTGAAGACAGGCATCCATAACGGATCGGAAGGGATATGGCCTTTTGAACCTGAATTCCCTCACTGGCAAGCTGCAAAGGAGAATTCGTTTCGTAGTAGCCCATAAGGCTCATAAGCCTCCATTTGACTATCAAATGGGTATGCTCCCAAATTAATGGTCCAAAAGTTATTATACCAGCATTGAAGTTCATATAATATAGGTTGACTTGCTCCCTTTGTTGTCAAAATTTAATGTGGTAAGCAACTAAAGGCAGGAAAAAAAGGAATAAAAAAAGCCAGCGTTTATGCTGACTTTTCCTTTTCGTAGCCCGGACAAGAATCGAACTTGTATCTAAAGTTTAGGAAACTTCTATTCTATCCATTGAACTACCGGGCCATAGGGTATAAACCCTAAAGTGGAGTGCAAAAGTAAACGTTTTTTACATATTTCAAGCATTCAGCTTAAAAATTGGCACTCTTATACCGTTAATTATAAATTTTTTCTATCTGTTGATCGTACTTCTGTGTGATCACTTTCCGCTTTACCTTAAGGGTAGGGGAGAGCTCTCCATTGGCGATAGTCCATTCTTTAGGCAGTAGTTCAAACTTCTTGATCTGCTCAATATGGCTGAAGTACTGGTTATATTTCTCCACTACCTGTCTGTAAAGCTGCTGGATATCATTGTTTTGCAGAAGGTCTTCATGAGAAGAGGAGGCGAGTCCTTTTTTAGCTGCCCAGCTCTCCAATTGAGGAAAGGATGGAACTATAAGTGCGCCTGTGAATTTACGGCCTTCACCTACAACCATGATCTGCTCAATGAAGGGTGACTCCTTGAACTTATTTTCTATAGGCTGCGGAGCAACGAATTTACCACCGGAGGTCTTGAATAGTTCTTTCTTACGGTCGGTGATCTTAAGGAACTTATTGTTGACAAGCACCCCTATATCGCCTGTATGGAACCAGCCGTCTGTAATGGCATCGGCTGTCAGGTCCGGACGTTTATAATATCCCAGGGTAATGTTTGGACCTTTACAGAGAATTTCGCCATCTTCCGCAATACGGACTTCCACATTACTGATGAGCGGACCTACAGTTCCAAACATACGGTCGGCTTCATCTA
Organism: Chitinophaga sp. S165; assembly: GCF_003182155.1. Taxonomy (GTDB): domain Bacteria; phylum Bacteroidota; class Bacteroidia; order Chitinophagales; family Chitinophagaceae; genus Chitinophaga. The sequence goes on along the minus strand of NZ_QGTG01000002.1, from coordinate 294,843 downwards.
CGCGGTTGACACTGATCACCGGAGATGTTTCTGTGAGACCGTAGCCTTCCAGGATGGGAATTTTGGCAGCGGTGAAGATCTTCAATAGTCTTATCTGGCAGGCGGCGGAGCCGACAACAACAGCGTCAATATTTCCTCCCAGTGCTTCGCGCCATTTTTTGAATACCAGTTTATTGGCGATGGATAACTGGAAGTTATACCACCAGCCCATTGATTTATTGATCTCATATTTTTTACCCAGTTCCACCGACCAGAAGAAAAGCGCACGTTTGATGCCCTTTAATTCCAGTCCCTTCGACATGATCTTCTCATATACCTTTTCGAGCAATCGCGGAACGGTAGTAAAGATGCTTGGTTTCACCTCACGCAGGTTATCGGCGATGGTGTCCATACTTTCAGCATAATAGATAGGTACGCCGGCAGTCAGGTACACATAAGTAACCATGCGTTCAAAAACGTGATTGAGTGGCAGGAAGCTAAGCGCCCTGGCTTCCTGGCTAACAGGAAGATAAGGTGTGCACGCAGTCACATTGCTCATAATATTCCTGTGGTTCAGCATAACACCTTTGGGCGTGCCTGTGGTACCGGATGTATAGATGACAGTGGCTAGTTGTTCAGGATCGATCTTATCTCTGATCACTTTTATCTTTTCGATGTCTTCCTGTTTAGCCATGTCGGGTATTTCCTGCCAGTGGCGAACACCTGCTATCCTGGTGAAAGAAAAGACCTCTTTCAGGTGAGGAAGTTTATGACGTATAGGCTGGATCTTATCAAGCATATCCTGGCCACTTATGAACAGGATTGACGCGCCTGAGTCATTCAGGATAAACTCCAGCTCATGCTCGCTAAGTGTTGGATACAACGGGGCAAGCACAACACCGGCCTGTTGACAGGCAAGGTCTGTCAGCACCCATTCAGGGCGGTTGGGAGACACAATGGCAATCTTGTCAGAACCTTCAGGAGTGGCGTCTCCCGTGCCTATGCCTAGTTGCAGCAGCCCTGCGCTGAAACGCAGAGTAAGATCGGCTACTTCCTGTGTGCTATATTTTTTCCAGACATTGTTTTCTTTTCCTACCAGCATGTCTGACTTTGGGAAATTCTTTAGCTGGTGCTCGATGACATCAAATAATCTTCGTGGCTGCTCCATAATGTAGATCTGGCTTTGGTGGTACGCTTTTGATAAAGGTATAGGATTTTTTATATGCCCCTGCGCTGCTTTTCTTCCTGAAGTTTTTCATATTCTCTTACTGTATCGCCGAACGGATCGCGATGCCAGGCGTTAAAATACTGGTATGCAATTGCAAGTCCCCATCCCAATGAAGGCCATATAGGCCAGGGAACGCCGCCGTTACGGATGCCGCCGGTAATTATCCAGAGTGCCCACAGAAATGCATTCGTTAAAAGATAGATTATCAGAGAAGTTTTGAATTGCGCCCTTGATTTGGCGATTCTCCAAAGTCTTTCATCACGTTGAGAAGTTGTTTCCATATGTGTGTGGTTTAAGCCCTGACTAAATATAATAATTTTTCCTGAATAGAAATGTCGGGTCGGGGTTAGAGGAAATATGAAGAAGATAGGGGTAAAAAACATTGTCCAGTCTGGAACTGCAATGTTATTTCAGCAGCACCATCTAATTTTGGTTAACGACCTGATGGACAGACTGCATAACGCGATACAATATTTTCCCGGTATTCCACGAATCACATATAAACATATTGCTTAAACTTCATTTACATACTTAAAGATTGTGTCTTAATGGTTATTTAATTGATGAAACCCAGAGCGTTTTATCCAATAATGCACTCACCAGCCCCTGGTGATAAAAGATTCTTTTGCCACCAGGGACCGGTGAGCTGGTTTTTATTTTGATTTACCTGCATGCTCCACATCAGGAAGCAAACCTGTAAGCAGACCTATTAAAGGCAGATAAGCACATACGTCAAATACGTATGCAATGCTTGTCCGGTCGGCCAGTTCGCCCAGCAAAGCAGAGCCTACGCCTCCCATACCAAATGCCAGTCCGAAGAACAGGCCGGCAATCATGCCTACCTTGCCTGGTACAAGCTCCTGTGCATATACGAGAATAGCAGAAAAGGCAGAGGATAATATCACGCCAATAAATACACTAAGTACAGATGTCCATAAGAGATTAGCATGCGGCAGCAGCAGTGAGAACGGCGCCACGCCCAGGATGGATATCCAGATCACATACTTCCTTCCTATACGGTCGCCCACAGGTCCTCCGATGAAGGTACCTGCAGCAATAGCAAACAGGAAGATGAAGAGATATACCTGCGCGCTCTGTACAGACACATGGAACTTGTCAATAAGATAGAAAGTATAATAGCTGGTCATGCTTGCCATGTAGAAGTACTTGGAGAAGATCAGCACCAGCAGGATGCTCAGTGCAAACACAACTTTCCCTTTTGATAAATGCACATGCGTAGCGGCATCTGTACCTTTAGATTTACTGCGTATGCGATGGGTGTTGTTCTTATACCATGATCCGATATTGATCATTACTACGATAGCCAGTAAGGCTGCCAATGAGAACCAGCTGATGCTGGATTGCCCTTTCGGTACGATGATCATCGCTGCAAGCAGGGGACCCAGTGAGCTGCCCGCATTTCCTCCCAGCTGGAAGAGCGATTGTGCCATACCGTGCCTTCCACCGGATGCCATATAGGCCAGGCGGGAAGCCTCCGGATGGAAGATAGATGAGCCTACGCCCACCAACCCTACAGATATTAGAACAAGATAAAAATGATGTGCCTGGGATAGACTGATCAGCCCCAGGAGTGTAAAGCCCATACCAATGGCTAGGGAATAAGGTTTTGGATTTTTATCAGTATAAAGTCCTACCAGCGGTTGCAGTAGAGAGGCTGTCAGCTGGTAAGTGAGCGTGATCAGACCTATCTGGCTGAAAGAAAGCCGGAGAGAATCTTTCACGATCGGGTAAATAGCGGGGATCAATGACTGTATAGTGTCATTCATCATGTGAGAGAAGCTAAGCGCAATGAGAATAGAGAATACTGTATTCTGCGCGGCTTGCTGTGCCTGCGCTTTAGCGGTTTCCTGAAATGTTTTTTCCATGTCTGTTTACTTTGCTGGCTCTTCGTTTTTATGAAGGGTAATACGTTGGGCCCATTGCCAGGCCTTCTGGGTGTCCTGTGCAATGATGCTGTTTAAAAGGTTCTTATGCAGCTGTTGGCTGTCTCTAAAGGCTGCAGCATTTTCATGCTGTGTTATAAAATGATTTTTCAGATGCCCGGCTACCGCCCTGTAGAGGTCTGTCAGGATGCTATTGCCCGATGCCTCTGCGATAGCTGTGTGAAAGTTAATATCGGCCTCTATGGCAGCTGCAACATCGTCAGCGATAGCAGCGTCCTTTCGCCTTTTCAGATGGGTTTCCATTTTCTCTATATCTTCCGCCGTTCTGTTTTGTGCTGCTTTCTGTGCGATTTTCATTTCCAGTAATAGCCTGACCTCATCAATATCATCTATCGCCGCCCGTTTTATCCGCTGGGGGAAAGGTTCTTCTATACCGGTATTGGTCTCTACGAATGTGCCCAATCCCTGTTGTACCCGTAGCACGCCACTGTTTGCCAGGATGCGTACCGCCTCCCTGATGGATGATCTGCCCACACCATATGCCTGCATCAGGGCTGGTTCCGTAGGCAATTTCTCACCCGGCTTGTAAGTTCCGAGGGATATCTGTTCCTGTAACCGTTGGGCTACTTCATCTGCAAGGCTGTTTCTCTTAATAGACGTCATAAGTTAATCATCATATCATCTGATGATTCAAAGGTAAAGAATCTCCCGGTATCGTCACATCTTTTTTTATTTATCTTTGCGCCTCTTACAACAAGTAAGCTATAAAACGTGCAACTTTGTAAAGGGTTCCACCAGATTTTAAAAACAAGATTCACAAATGAAAGCATTTAACATTTTTATTCGATATCGTCTGCCATTGGGCATTCTGTTCCTGGTAGGCGGTGTTGCACTGGGGTTGACCATAGGCTGGTGGGAAGCTACTATTCCATTGCTGATTGGTGTGATATGTCTTGTTACGCATGTGATGTTCGGTCCTATGAGACTGGTACAGGAAGCGGTGGAAGCTGGAGATCTTGATAAAGCCATGGGAATGATGAACCAGATCAAATTCCCTAAATTGCTCTACAAACCGATCCGCTCTGTGTATTACTTTATGCAGAGCAATATGGCGATGTACAATAAAGACCTGGACAAAGCCGAGGCTACTATCCGTCAGAGTATCGCATCCGGTAGCCCGATGAAGGAATACGAAGGCATGCAATACTTCCAGCTGGGTACTATTGCTTACCAGAAGAACGATCTGAAGGAAGCTGACCAGAACCTGAAGAAAGCGGTAAGAATGGGGCTACCTGATAAAGAAAACACCGCTGCTGCATTGCTCACCCTCGCTTCTATTGCAATGAGCCGCAGGGACTTTAAAACAGCCAAAGAATACTTCCGCAGGGCAAAGGCTCAAAAGCCAACTACCGCGCAGATAGTAAGCCAGATAAAAGAAATGGACAAATACATCTCCCGCATGCCCGGTTGATGGACCTGCTTATACCGGAAAAGGCATCCTGTTTTAAACAGGATGCCTTTTTTATTGCGGCAATTATTGTATTTATTGTACTATAATACAATATGTAATCATCAATTAAACCTTATTTTTGTCCAAAACACGCTACTCCTATGTTCGGTTTGTTCAGCTTTGACCAGATTCTAGCCATTACCTTCACGCTTTTTGCCGTAATTGATATTGTGGGATCTATCCCCGTCCTGATCTCCCTGAAGGAAAAGCTGGGACATATTGATTCCGGAAAGGCCACCATTGCTTCCGGTTTCCTGATGATACTGTTCCTGTTAGTAGGAGAACCTTTCCTGAATCTACTTAGCGTGGACGTACACTCGTTCGCAGTAGCGGGTTCCATTGTGATCTTCGTAATAGGTCTGGAAATGATCCTGGGGGTGGAGTTTTTTAAAAGTGAGAAAGATACCAAGACAGGTAGCCTGATACCTATCGCCTTTCCGCTGATAGCCGGTTCCGGTACGCTCACCACCATTATGTCGCTCAAAGCCAACTATGAAGAAACCAATATCCTGGCGGGCATTCTCCTTAACCTGGTGATCATTTATGTTGTGTTACGTTCCCTGAGCTGGATAGAACGGATCCTGGGTAAGGCTGGTCTCATGGTAGTACGTAAGTTCTTTGGCGTAATCCTGTTGGCTATAGCGGTGAAGATCTTCAAGAGCAACCTGAATATGTGATTTAAAATAAGTAGAGGCGCTTTTGTAATTGATCACCAAATACATTAGTTTTGCCTTCCTTTCCTGGTGAACAGGATGGTTTTCGGCCTCGTAGTACAATGGATAGTATAAGAGTTTCCGAAGCTCCAGATACAGGTTCGATTCCTGTCGAGGCTACGAAGAAAACAGCCAGTTTCCTTTATCGGAACTGGCTGTTTTGCTTCTTGCTGTACTGCTTCCATTCCTGGAAACGTTGATCGATCACCACGCTTATCATATCATAATTTGACCATGAATTCTCAACTTTGTAAGCATTCCCGTTACGGATAGTTGGCGCCAATATCCGCTTATAATCGTTGATATAGCCGGAGAATTGTTTAGTAAATTCACTATCTCCGTTTCCTGATCGATAGTAATCTGCTGCAAAACCATTACCGGCATCAGTTAAGTCGGCACTCAATAATCTTTCAGTAAGATTATTTATGAGAAAATCACCTCCCGTTAGTTCCCTGCTCTTCACTAACAGGATATCATCTTCGAAATCCTCATTCAGTCCATCTGATGTCTGATTGTTCAATATGCACCAGGTTAAAAAAATGCCAATGTGTGTAGATGCGTTCTCGGGGGGCAAACCGGCAGAGTATACCTCTTCATAATGCCAAACTGCATCATCATAAGTATTCATAGGTACTTTTATCTTTTGTGAAGCGCGGTGCGATCATCCCTGCGGTTTCATTTTGAAGAACATTTTTATACAGAACAAGAACTTCCTGAAAGCATTCCGTTTCTTCATTGCCAGAAAATAACGCTGGTATTTGAAGAATAGCAGCATACGTTTAAAGTTATTCGCAAGCGAGTAGCTTGCATAACTATCATACAGCTGCTGGAAGATCTTTCTTTCCTTTTCAAGGGCCGGCGGACAGGCATCCCGATACATAAGTAATACTGTCCTTGTCTTCTCTACTTTTGCTTTCAGATCAAACCCCTTGCCTGTAACATTGGACTGGTGTTGGCGCCATTGTACAAAAGCTGTATTGAGGTATTGAATCTCTCCATAGAGTGTAGCGAAAAATGGCAGCCAGAGGTCATATGCAGCCTCCGTTGGGTAGGGCATGGCCGCCACTGCAATAGCTCTTTTCATGATGAGCGAATGGCCTGCTACGCAATCGTCTATAGCAAAATAGAGACAGTTGTCAAACGGTGTCTGGTTCTTAAGATCAGAATGTTTCCGTAGTGGTTGCAGCTCTTCCGTTACCAGCTGGGAATCGCTATAGATCATAGGATGATCGCCTATGGCATCCATTAACAGCGTTGTCTTTTCAGGCGCCCATATATCGTCCTGGTCAGAGAAGGAGATATATTCTCCTGTGGCCAGGCTAACCGCTTTTTCGAAGTTTTTGGTATAGCCAAGATTGGAGGCATTCCGGAATATACGGATATGGGCATGCTCTCTGGCATATCTTTCGAGGATCTCAAATGTATTGTCCTTACTGCAATCATCTACTGCAACGATCTCGATATTGGGATAGGTTTGCGCGAGCAGCGAATCCATTTGTGCTTCCAGGAACCTTGCCCCATTATAGGTGGCCACGACTATCGATACAAGAGGAAGCGTTTTAGTTTCGCCAGACATAGAAAAAGAAAAGTACTGTTAAAAAAGCCCGTGTTACCCGGTTTCAGACGACGTAAAAGTACATAAAAAAAGCGCTGAAGATCATATGATCTGCAGCGCCCTATATACATTCAGTTAATTATTTCTCTAAGTTTGTTTTCAGGTTGTTAAGCCCTGTCTGCAGGTCATCTCCGATCATTTTCTCAAAGTCCATGCATAAGAGCATTAGGTTCATAGGGTAATTCATATGCCCATCAAACCCCCATTTTACTTTGGTTGATGCCGGAGAAGCAGCTTCTGTCAGCATATAAGCGTGCTCTGTAGCTTCAAAAGGTTTAATGAACCGTAATTCAAAATCCAGCCTTTCACCTTCAGTGATCTTTTTGATCTCCTGTTCGCCTTTACCCACATCTTTCTTATCGCTTTCCCATGCGGAAATAAAACCAACAGTGCCATCAGTACCCGTATAGGTCTTTTTCATAGCAGGGTCCATCATTGCCCATTTACTATAGTTGTCCTGGTTTTTCAGGAGTTTAACGTAGTCGAAAACTTCCTGTTTAGGTTTGTTGATCACGATTTCGCGTTCAACTGCATAGCGTTTTTTCGTAAAAGCGGCTACAATAAGCAGAATAACAACAAGAACGACAATGACGAGTAGGATCTTCTTTAATACTTTCATGTGTGTAGGTTTTGGTTACGTGAAATAGTTTACAGGCTTTTGATTTGTATCAACAATGCAAGGTAGGAATTGTTTTTGATGAAGTTAGTCAACTTATGACTTCCCCATTATCCACATCCGTTCTCAAATCCATTTTTTTTAACCAACTTACAGGCCTTTGGGGAATTTTTATGAATAAAGACGATCTATATTGGTTAATATCCACCTCGCCAGCTATACAGATGTTGCGGTTGCGTAATACGCACTGGATCTTACCCTTTTTATATGGTGTTTTTAAGGAGGAGAACAGGTTTTCCATTTCAGAGGTCCAGCTGGTACGCCTGCTGGCCGAAACCCTGGGCCAACAGGACGATGGAACAGAAGATCTGGAAGAAGCTAAGATCAACTTTGGAGAGGATGAGGAAACACGTGCCCGCAAATATATCCTGAACTGGGTACAGAAAAGGCTCCTGCAGGACCTTCCGGATGCCGAGGGAAATACCCAGTACCAGCTCAGCGCCTACACGGAAAAGGTGTTCCAGTGGATGCAGACCTTGCAGCTGCGCCAGCACGTAGGTACAGAAAGCCGTTTCAAACTGTTGTTCAACTCCTTACGGGATATAGTAGAAAATACAGAAGACGACAGGGCTAAAAAACTCGAAATACTTAAGAATAAACGGGCTGACATCGATAAAGAGATCAAAGCCCTGGAACTGGGTATTGTACCCGACAGGTATAACAACGCGCAGGTGGAAGAGCGTCTGGAGCTATTCACCCGCCTGTGTTATGAGCTGATCAGCGATTTTCGGGAGGTAGAAGATAACTTTAAAGCTATCCACCGTACTATCGTAGAGCAACACACCAAAGCTGAACAAAATAAGGGTGCCATTATCGGCTTTGCCTTCGAAGCGTATGACTCTCTGCGTAACAGCAATCAGGGTAAGAGCTTCTATGCTTTCTGGGACTTCCTCATCTCCCGCGCAGGGCAGGAGGAATGGCGGGAACTAACAGACCAGTTGCTGCATACCATGAACGAAAGAAAGATCAGTGGTGATGAGCAGTTCCTGCAAAATATCAAATCCCTGTTGCTTCAACAGGGTAAAACTGTATATGATGCCAACGATAAAATGGCTGAAAAGCTCAGCCGTATTATCTCTGAGAAGGAAATAGCCCGGCATAGACGCCTCCGTAAGCAGATCCTTAACATTAAGGAATTTGTCTTCGACCTTATCGAAGAGGAGGATAACATTGACTGTGGCATTACGTTGGATGATAGCGTTGGTATCAGGATGGTGATGGATAAGAAACTGGCGCTGGAACAAAAGAAAGGTACAGTAGAGGTAAAACAACCGGCCAACGCGACAGAACAGATAGAAGACATTACAAGGTTCAGCAGGTTATTGAATACTTCCTTTATCAGCCGGAAACAGCTATGGGAGAAAGTGGAACATGCGTTGAAAGACAAGCAGACGGCTACATTAAAAGAAGTACTGGAACATTCTCCACTGGAGAATGGATTGGCGGAGATCATCAGTTATTATGATTTCCTGCGTGAGAAAGCGAGCCGCGCTTACATCGTGAAAAACACGACAGAGCTGATTCCGTTGAATGCTGAACAGACAAAATTTGTAGAAGTTCCCTATTTATTATTTGGTAAATAACAGAGCGGATTATGAGCACACCTAAAATATTACCTTATGCGTCGGTAGTGGTGAAACTGCTGAAAGGGCCTGTTGAGTACGTGGAAAAAGGCGCCTGGGAAAAGTTGCTGCAATACAAGGTCGAACTGACCGGTTTTCTGCAACAACTGGGACTGCTCCTGGTACTGGACGAACAGGATGGCTACGCTTTCGTAAAACATGCACTGACTGAAGATGATGAAGCATACGTAAGCTGGACACAAAGACGTTCTTTCAGTTACGAAGAAAGCATCATGCTGGTACTGCTCCGGGAAATGATGGCCGAATTTGAGATCAGTGAATCAGCTTCACGTGAGCTTATCAAAAAACGGCGGGAAATTAAAGAATACGCAGAGCTGTTCTTTAAAGAAGGCGCCAGCCGTATCAAGTTCCTCAAAGAAATAGACAGGTTAATAGATAAAGTAGAAGAAAGCGGTTTCCTGCACAGAATAGAAAACCATGAAGTAATAGACGAACAGAAGTTCAGGATAAGAAAGATCATCAAGTCAAAAGTGGACAGTGAGGCACTGGAAAGTTTTCAGCAGCAGCTAATGGCGCATGCCGGTGTTGTAGCAGCTGAATAATATACCTGTAAAAACCTTTTATTAGCACAATGCAGTTAAACGTTTTTAGTACTGACAATCAGAAGAGTGGATTCCGCCTGCAATACCTTGAGGTATTCAACTGGGGTACATTCGACGAACATATTCATAGTATCAAACCGAACGGTGAAACCAGCCTGCTGACGGGCGCCAATGGTAGTGGTAAGACCACTTTCATTGATGCCCTGCTAACGCTGATGGTACCGGAAAAGAAATACCGTTTCTACAACCAGAGTAGTGGCAGTGAAAAGAAAGGCGATAGAACGGAAGACTCCTATGTAATGGGTGGATATGGTATGGTCAACAACGAGGCGACCGGTGTAACCAAAACCCTTTATCTCAGAGAAAATAAAGAAGACGCCTACAGCATTCTGCTGGCCAGCTTCGCCAATGAAGCCGATCAGGCAGTGACGCTCTTCCAGGTAAGATATTTCGTGAACGGGGATATGCGTAAGATCTTTGGCGTTGCCCATCGTGCCATGCATATCGCTGACGATTTTAGTCCCTTTGACCTGGGAGGCGTATGGAAACGCCGTATCGACCAGTTGTACAATAAAGGCGGCCGCAGACAAGTGGAATGGTTCGATGCCGCAAGTAAATACGCACAGCGTATGGTAGACGCTCTGGGTATGCAAAGTATTCAGGCGTTACAGCTGTTCAACCAGACCGTGGGTATCAAGGTATTGGGTAACCTGGATGATTTCATCCGTACCAATATGCTGGAGCCGCGTAATATGGAAGAACAGTTCCAGGAGCTAAAGAAACACCTTACTACCTTACTGGATGCCCAGCGTAATATCGAAAAGGCAGAAGAACAGATCCGCTTACTGGAACCTGTCAGAGATCATCATGAGAATTTCTCTTCTTATCAGACGAGTATTACGCAGTTAAAACAGGAGTTGAATACCGCAACTATCTGGAATAGCTTTACGCGTAACCAGCTGCTTACACAGGCCTTGTTTGAGCGCAGGCAGGAAGTGCAGGCGCTGCTGAAGAAAATTGAAGAAGCCAAGATCAATATGGCCGATCTGCTGGAGCAGGAACGTACTACACTGAACCTTTTAGAGCAGAATAAAGCCGGACAACGTTTGCAGCAACTGGAAAAAGAGATCCAGGATTTCGAAAAGAAACGTGTAGAAACGGAAGAAAATCTGAAAGAGTTTTCCGCCTGGTGCGAAACGCTGCACCTGAAGGAAAATGATATGAACGATGAAGCTACCTATCAGCGGATATTGAAAGAGGTACATCGTTCTTCCCTGAAACTGGAAACCGAACAACGACTGAACGAAGAAGATGAATACAGCGCCAAGAGAGTAAAGGAACGTGCAGATAGTGAAAAGGAAACGCTGGAGAAGGAGATAGAAATGCTGCACCAATCGCGCAATAATATTCCTTCCCATCTTGTAGCATTACGTAAGGAGATCTGCAACAACCTGAAGATCGATGTAGGTGAGATCCTGTTTGCAGGAGAGCTGATCCAGGTAAAGGCAGAAGAAATTGAATGGCAGCCTGCCCTGGAGAAATTACTGCATTCTTTCTCTTTGCGCCTGCTAGTGCCCGAGAAACATTACAAGAAGGTAACTTCTTACGTGAATAGTAACAACCTGCGCACACGCCTGGTGTATTATCAGATCAAGGAATCTGCACTGACGCTGTACCCTGAAGATGACACTGTATATCATAAACTCGATTTCCATCCTGATCATAAGTTAAGTCCCTGGGTCCAACAACAGATCATCCAACACTTCAGCTATGTATGTGTAGATAGTGAAAAGGGATTACAGCGAAACGACATGGCCATCACTGTCGAAGGCCTGATCAAGAATCGTGACAGGCATGAAAAGGATGACAGAGGCGGTAGCAATGATGCTTCCCGTTATGTAATGGGCTGGAATAATGAACGTAAAAAGGATGCCCTGATCTCTAAGAGAAATAAGCTCAACGAAGCGATCATAGCCTCTAATGAGATCCTGCAAACCTGTAAGTCAAGATCCGCCCGTTTACAAAAACAGTTCTATGCTGTAGGACGTCTGAAAGAACATAAAGGGTTTGACGAGATCAATGTCGGTAAGATCCAGAAGAGTATCCGTAAAGCACAGGAGCAGATAGGTTCACTCACAGATGAGAACCAGGAACTGGATGCGCTGAAGCAACAATTGCTGGATATTGAACGACAGAAGGAAGACAACCAGGAAGTACAGGCCATGCTGATCAGGAATGAAGCGCTGGAACAGCGTAACATTACTGATATGGAAGAAGAGCAGCAGGCAATGCAGCACTTGTTGCAGCATATCACTGAAACCGATAAGGATGAACTGCTGAATTTTCAGCAGCAACATAGTCACCTGTTAGGTAACGTCACGCTGGAGAATATCGCAGGCATTTATAAGTCGTTGCGTGAAAATAAAGAGCAGGACCTTAAACTGGCAGAAGATGCCCGTCATAAGGAAGAGGTGATGTTGAACAGAAGTATCAACCGCTTGAAGAGCCCTTCTGCGGAAGTATTACAGAAGTTCCCTGACTGGATAGCCGATGTACAGGCGCTTTCTGACGATGCCGTACATGCTACTGAATACATCGAGTGGCTGAATAAGCTGACAACCGATAACCTGCCGAGGTTCAAGAAAGACTTCGAAAGTTATATCAACGTTACGATCACTTACAAGATCGGCGGACTGAATGAAGAAATGGAGAAGTGGGAGCGGGATATTACCAATACTATCCAGAAGCTGAATCACTCACTGAGCGGTATCAACTTTAACCGCTTACCGGATACTTATATTCAGTTGGTTAAACGCCCGGTAGCTTCCGGTTCTGAAGTACGGGAGTTTAAGGGACGTTTGCTGGATGCATTACCACAGGCAGCTAACTGGCAACAGAGCAGCTTTGAAGAAAAGGCGCAGCATTTCCGGGAAAAGGTACAGCCGCTTATTTCCGCATTGGACGAAAGCGAAGCTTACCGTGCCCGCGTACTGGATGCCCGTAACTGGTTCGAGTTTTGGGCCGATGAACGTTTCAGGGAAACGAATGAGTCCAAGAAGATCTACCGGCAGATGGGACAGCTGTCCGGAGGTGAGAAGGCACAGCTGACGTATACCATCCTGTGTAGTGCTATCGCTTACCAGTTTGGTATTACCCGGGAAGGCAAGAATGCGCGGAGTTTGCGCTTCATTGCAGTAGATGAAAGCTTCAGTAACCAGGACGAGGAAAAAGCAACTTACCTGATGGAGCTTTGTAAACAGCTGCATCTGCAATTATTGGTGGTGACGCCGAGTGATAAGATTTCGATCGTGCAGAATTTCATTGCACATGTACACCTGGTACAGCGTGTGAACGGGCGTCATAGCGTGTTGTATAATATGACCGTGAAAGAGTTGCAGGATAAAATAGAGGAAAAAGAAGTAGCTGTCTGATCTATCAGGATATTATTATTAAACTCCGCCGGTAAACCTAAGAAGGTCACTGACGGAGTTTTTTATTTTCATTAATAACTCATTTCTACTATTCTCTCAACATCGCCAGGTGTCAATGCCTTTCTCTCACCTAAACCGTTCCAGCCTCTTTCTGTAAATTTCCGGGAGATGGTTTGGGCCGTTCCTTCATACGATTCTGTGTATTCAGACAGCTTAGTGCTAATGTCCAGGGAGTGAAAGAACTCTTCTGTCATCCTGATACCGGCAGTAGCCTGCTCTTCCAGGCTCATCGCAGTTACATTCCAGACACGTTCGGCATATTGCGCCAGTTTCTCCTTTTTACTGTTGAAGTTATAGCGATAATGGGAGGGGGCGATAATAGCCAGTGTTCGGGCGTGGTCTATTCCAAACATGGCAGTTAGTTCATGCCCCATAGCATGTACCGCCCAGTCGGTAGGCACTCCCTTCTGTATCAGTCCGTTGAGCGCCATGGTGCAGCTCCACATAAAATTAGCGGCAGCCTCATAGTCGGACGGGTTCTTTATTACCCGGGAAGCCACTTCAATAAGCGTTTGCATAATACTTTCCGCGAACCTGTCCTGCAATAACGCACCTGCCGGATAGGTCATATATTGTTCCAGCACATGCGTGAACGCATCGGTAATACCATTGGCTAGCTGACGTTTCGGGATGGATGCCACCACCTGCGGGTCGAGAACGGAAAACTGTGGAAAGAGTCCCGGGCCGCCCATAGAGAATTTCTCCTGTGTTTCTTTTCTGCTGATCACGGCTCCGGAATTCATTTCCGAAGCGGTAGCCGGTAATGTTAAAACGGTTCCGAAAGGCAATCCCTGTTTGGTGACGATCTTTTTGGACAGTATATCCCATGGTTCATCGCCCTCATAAAGTGCTGCAGATGACAGGAATTTTACCCCGTCAATAACGGAACCCCCGCCAACTGCAAGCATAAAGTCAATCTTTTCATCTTTGATGACTTTTAAGGCTTTGAGTAGTATTTCATATTCCGGGTTAGCGGGAATGCCACTAAACTCCAGTACTGTAAATCCCTTTAAGGCATCTTTTACCTGATCGTAAATGCCGTTTTGTTTAATGCTGCCACCTCCGTAAAGCATCAATAGTTTTGCACCGGCAGGAATTTCCTTTGCGAGATTGGCAATTTGTCCTTTGCCAAAGAGGATCTTTGTTGGATTCCTGAATTCAAAATTTAGCATGTGGGCTCTGTTTGTTAATATATCTGTGTAGCTCGGTTCAACACACCGTAAATGTAAAACCGTGTGTAATATGATTAACATGCTGCTACAATAAATAGTTGAAGGGAATGGAAAAATAGAAAGCAAAACTAGTGTAAAAGCATGTCAGAATGACCCGAAATTGATATTTGACGAGGTCAATAATGCGTATGGCGTCCTTAAATTAAATTTTGCTGTTTATTGATTATTAATTAGATAAAATATTGACTTAATCAATTATGTGTCTTTCGGAGCAATTTAGGATAGCCTGGCGGTTTTGGCAGTTAACACATAACAGATACTTCATGTTTTTTAGCAAAACTTTAGATTTAACAGTTCTATCTTGTGCATGAAACAGGAAACAACAGACTATGATAAGAGCATATAAGCTATACACAGCCGAAGACGGACATTCTCATTTTACGGTAGGTACAGTAACAAACCGGGATGTCAATGAAGCAGATTCTATCATGTTCAACGAAACTGCCCCACGTTCCACCTATGACTGGCATCCAGCGCCGACTACCCAGTACGTTATTACCCTATCCGGCACGTTGTTGTTTGAGACTCATCTGGGAGAACAGTTTACCCTGAGACCGGGAGAAATTCTTATCGCAATGGATACACATGGCACCGGGCATAAATGGGAGATGCTGGGTGATGATCCCTGGAGAAGGGTATATGTGACTTTTAAAGATGTGGTAGATATCAATTTTGTGCCTGATGAGAACTAACGGTAAGTAGTGATCTGTTTTATGGGATAGCGTCAAATAAAGAGACGTTTTATTTTATATCTGATACGGTACCATAGCGGAGCTCTTTCTATTCCTCCCATTACCGTCGGTTCCATGGTGATACATAGCGTTGGCTCGTCAGTCAAATGCCTGGTATCTGTGCGTGAAAGAAAAACTTCCTGCGTATAAAAGCCAACATAAGATATGACCAGTCTGATAGTAGCTTCCGTGTAGACAGCCGGGATCTCTAATTCAAATCTTCCAGAAGTATCTGTAGCGGCGCCTGTTCTTAGCGTATCCAATCTTATGGACGCACCAACCAAGGGATAACCATCTATATCATTTACGATACCGGTTATGCGTGTGATAGTAACTGGTAATTGTAGCACAGGAACTGAGTCAGATATCTCTGGTATAGCTTGTATTTCCTGCGCATTACTTTGGGCCTGTACGGCAGGAATAGCAATAGTAAGTGATGCTACTATTCCAGCAATAGATATTAAAGGCCGCGGACGTCTGCCTGCAGATATACTGATCTCCCTGTTGAGCTGCCCCTTACGGAAGCTCCCGCAGATGTTTCCACGGTTGGTGTTGAGGAATGATATGATTTCTTTGTCACTCATATCTGAGAAATCAGTAACAGTTTTCTGGCAACTTTTACAGAACAATCCTTGTTCTGCAAGAATCATTTTGTCCGATGATTCATGGCATGGTGCGGGGATAGATAAAATATAGGACGATTGTTTTTTCATATGTTTGTTATTAGTATTAACTCAAAATACTGTTTATAGCACCACTAAATTTTTGCCATAACGAAAGTCTCTTTTCTCTATTGTTGTCATATAGAATGCCCCACTTGCCCATGATATTAGGGTCTGAATTTTCCTGCCATGAGGATGGTATCTCAAAATAAAATTCCCCATTTTCATCTGATACAGTGGCGGTCTTTTCGTTATCTAACTGCACCCTGACCGAGACGCCCACGAGACTATCTCCTTTGTTATCTGTCACGATTCCTTTTATAGATCTCCGGACTGTAGCTGATCGTGGATGGGTGGGAGGATGGCTTGTCTCTTTTTCGCCCATTGACAGCGGTATATCCAAATTGGCATGTTGTGCGCTGGCGCGCGGCAGAAAGAAAAAGTATATGGAAACAAATGCGGTTACAAGCAAAGATTTGTAACCGAACTCCGGAAAAATAAGGGTAAAGGATCGTCGTTGTTTCATAGTTATAGGATGTACTAATTTATCAAATTGCATAACACAACTATAAAAAAGGCCGGAACAAATTTCCGGACCTTCAATATCACTGAGTTACATTCCTTAGGAACCGCTCAACCGCGTAAGTGGATAGCTGTCCGCCGGGTCCTTTCAGGTTATAGTCAAATCCATGTGTGCCCCAGGGCAGGGAAAGGAAATAATGTTTGATGCCGTTGGCATTTAGTTTTTTATTAAGCCTGATGCTGTGTTCATAGGCCACCAGCGGATCATTCTCCCCATGTATAATAAGCGTTGGCACTGCATGCTTATCTGCAAATTCTATAGGTGAACTGGCGGCATAATTGCCTGGAACAGCGCTATAAGTTCCTCCCAGGTAGTTCTCCAGTACTTTACGGGAATCCATCACCAGGGGATTAGCGGGAAGTGAATATCCCCACACCATATCTGCCGGACCATAGAAGTCTACTACGCCTTTCAGGCCCGGTACCTTTTGGCGATATGCTGCCAGCAACGCTATCTGTGCGCCGGCAGAGCGGCCTAACAGTACCAGGTTGTTCGTATCTATCTGTAAGGCCGCGGAATGCTCCCGGAGATAGTCCATAGCGGCATATACGTCTTCAATGGGGGAGGGGCAAAGATAGGCCGGGGCCAGTCTGTAATTGACAGAGGCGACATGATAGCCTGCGTGTGCGAGATAGTTATTGAGTTCAGGCAACTGTTTGCTATCGCCACTGCTCCATGAACCTCCATGTATTACGATCACACAAGGGCGCAGGCCTGTTTGTTGTGCGGGATAGAAATCCAGGGTAGAGGAGGGCAGATCGTCCGGGCGATAGGAGAATGTCTTTGAAGGCACCGGTTGCTGCGGATAGTCCGTTAACATAGTGAGGAAGCTGAAAGGTGTTGTACCGGTATCACTATCCTGCTCGTCAAGGGCAGTATTCATTGCCGCCGGAAGTTCTTTGGCAATGGAATAGGCTCTGAAAATAGGAGTGATCAATATGATGAGGGTAGCAATCCCGATAAGGGTACCTGCCAGCTGATATTTTCCAGGAATGAACCCTGCTACCAGTAGTACGAAGGTGATAGTGATAAATATCCAGGCAAATTCCGCCACACCGATCGCCAGTAACCACAGGTGATAGGTCGGCGCTCTGAAGATGGCTAAAAGAGATACCAGGAAAGCGATACTCATTAAAGTAAGACGAATCATATTTAATATTTACGGAATAGGTAACGCCTGAGTTTCCATCATCCGGAATACGGTATAACGGGCGGTTTATTGTCAGGCATACGCTATCCCGTAAAGATACGAATGATGTGCTTTCCAGGTGTTCAGCCATCCATCCAAAACCGCTTTGACGTCTTGGACAATAACAGTAAATTGAGGGAATAGTACTAAAAAAGTGTGTATATGGCTGAAAGAAAAACGAATTCGTCAAACTTCCAGAATCAGTCCTACCTGGAAAGTAAATGTCCGCTAAATGAGCTGCTGTTTACAATGAGCAGGCGCTGGACCACAGATGTCCTCTTTTGTATAGAGGAAGGTAATAACCGTTTTTCCGGTATCCGTGAAGAGCTGGCCTATATTACCGATCATATATTATCTGACAGGTTAAAAACGCTGGAAAAAAGCGGATTGATCACACGTCATCAGTTTCCGGGCATGCCACCGAAAGTGACTTATTCACTGACTGAACACGGCGTAGAGTTGTGCAATCTATTGAGCAAACTGTGCGATTTTTCAAGTCTGATATATGAAGACAAGGCCATCACTGCCTGAGCAGCGGCTTCCACGTTATGAAGAACTACGGATTTAAGTAATCTTTTTTTGTTACTTTAGGCTAACTAAACACCCGCTATGAAGAAAGTTAGCCTGTATCTAAGCCTCTTGCTGGCTACCCTGTACGCCAGTGCCCAAACTAACGATAAACAGCAACAACAACGTTTTGCCGGCATCGACAAGATGGTGGAAAAAGTATTGTCCGACTGGCATACTGCCGGTGTGGCCATTGCTGTCGTGGAAAGAAATAAAGTCATCTATGCCAAAGGATTCGGTTACAGGGACTATGAAAAAAAGCTTCCTGTTACACCTAATACTATATTCGCTATCGGTTCCTGTAGCAAGGCTTTTACCTCCGGTCTGCTGGGAATATTAAGACAGGAAGGTAAATTGGATTTCGAAACACCCGTACGTCAATACCTCCCTGAATTAGTGTTCAATAACGATGATCTGAACGCCCATGTTACTTTACGTGATATGATGAGTCACCGTACTGGCCTGTCGCGATACGACCTGTCATGGTACCTGTTTGGGGCCAACAGTCGGGATTCTCTTTTATACCGTATCCGTTACATGGTACCAAATGAACCGCTTCGGTATAAATGGCAATACAACAATTTTATGTTCATGGCACAAGGTGTTGTTGCAGAAAAGCTGACCGGTAAAAGCTGGGAAGAAAATATTAAAACACGCATTTTCGATAGCCTGGGAATGTCAAGCAGTACTACCTCTCTGGCGGGTTTCAAATCGCAGGACGCTGCTTTCGGATACAGTGTTGTAAAAGACAGTGTGATCAAAAAACGGCCCTATAAAGATATCACGGCTATAGGTCCCGCAGGTAGTATCAACAGTAATGTCAATGATATGTCGAAATGGGTCATAGCCTGGATCAATGGTGGTAAATACAATGGAAAGCAGGTACTACCTGCCAGTTACGTGTCGGAGGCCATCAGCTCACAGATGCCAATGCCAGCCAGTCTCCCGGTAAAAGGTTTGCCCAATGACATCTTTGGAGATGCCTACGGCCTGGGATGGATGTTATCTTCCTATCGTGGCCACTACCAGGTAGAGCATGGTGGAAATATCGATGGATTTTCTGCCAATACCTGTTTTTTCCCATCAGATAGTATCGGCATTATTGTCCTCACAAACCAGGATGGATCTCCTGTTCCGGGGCTTATCAGAAATATATTTTCTGACAGACTACTGGGCACAAAATACTATGCCTGGAGTGATACTGCTATGAAGAAAAGAAATGACATGAGAGCAATGCAGAAAGACGTTAAAAAAGATACTGCGAAAGTGACGGTAAAAGGAGCAGAAGTGATCCGTAAAGATCTGAAGGACTATGCCGGCACTTATGCCAGCAGCGCCTTCGGTAAATTTGAAGTAGTTATAAATAATGATTCGCTCTTCGCCCTGATAGAGGATGAAAAAGAATATCTCAAACATGAACGCTTCGATATCTTCCAGACCTTCACTGTCGATAAAGAAACAGCGCAGATTGATACCGTTGACGGAGGAGGAACAAAGGTGAAATTTAATACAGATCTCAACGGCGATATTACGAATGCTGAAATAGAACTTGGGATAAAAGATCCTGTGATATTTGCCAGAACAGCAAAGCCCATTCCGCTTAACAAAGAAACTTTACAGAAATACATCGGCGTCTATGACTTCGGTGGTATGGAAGGCACCATCCATTTGAAAGGAGAAGATCAATTGATGTTTAATGTACCAGGGCAAATGGACTTTACGTTGGTGCCTGTTGAAAAAGATAAATTTGCTTTGAAAGAATTCAGAGGGTTTGCTGTAGAATTCAGTGTAAATGAGAAGGGAGAAGTAACCGGAATGACATCTGTTCAACCTAATGGAAGATATAAGGCTAATAAGAAGAAATAAAATAATGGAAGTTTATTACTATAAATGAGAATGCCGCGAAGTACTTCGCGGCATTCTCATTTATAGTTTACCTGGATCATCTTGAGGCTTTCAGCCGGAACTCGATGTTCACCGCTGAATTGATCAGTTTATCCTGCATGGATTTATCAGCCCTGTATGTCATTCCCCACAGTGTTCTGTCAATATTGAAGTTTGCCAGTGCAGTGATCTCACCTTTCTCAAATTTGATGATAGCAGGGAAGGAGATATTTTTAGTAATGTCCTTAATTGTCAGATTACCCTGTACGGTATAATTTGCGTTCTTCATTAATACTTCATTCCCTACAGAAGGAGTAAAATCGGAGATGCTGGTGATCTCAAAAGTAGCGACCGGAAAATTAGCCACGTCAAAGAACAAAGGACCCTTCAACTCGTTTTCAAGTTTGCGTTGCAGTACGGTGTCTGTTTTAGAGAGATCAACATTTCCGAGGGAACTCATTTTGATAACGATGTTCCCGCCGGTGATCATTGTATCTTTCACAAACAGTTTTCCTTCCTGTACTTTAAAGTAGCCAATGTGTTTCCCGGTCGGCTTGGTGCCGATCCACTGTATCGTACTGTTAGTGGTATCTACCTGGTACGAGTTCCCTTCACTCTCTTTTACCGGATGAGCTTCTGTAATGGTTGCTTTATCAGCTTTGGGTGCCTGTTCGCAGGCTACCGCAAAAATGATCAGCATGATGGAAAGTATATATTTCATAAACAAATTATTCGGTCAGCTACCGGCCACTTCGCGGTTCCCAACCCATACGAATCTCCTCAGTATGAATTCCGGATTGGTGAAGCTCGCATTTCCTGCAGGATTACCTCCTGTCACATGAAAATCAGAAAAGGCCGCGTGTTGGTTTACCCAGATGAACCCGGTAAAGTTAAATGATACAGGCGTAAAAACGTTATTCATTTCCTCGGTTATCTTTTCCTTTACTTCCGGGCTGGTCGTATAGGCAGCACAGGTAATAGCGCCATGTTGCTGTGCCATCTGCCGGGCCAGCTGGATCGATTCATTGGTATCCTTCGTTTTTATCAGTAACAAAACCGGGCCAAATAATTCCTGTTCGAAGATGTGTTTATCCGCGCTACTCACTTCCAGGATGGCAGGCGTACAACCACGGGCACGGGTAAACTCTTCATTTACCAATGGTTGTCCTTCGAGGATTACTTTAGCTCCTAGTTTACCGGCATTATGCGCCCTTTGCAGCGTGTTTTCGTTCTGTAATGCACCAAGTGTACCAGCTCCCATTTTAGGGTTGTTAACGAGGCTTACAACTGCATCTCTGAATTTCTGTACTACTTCTTCAAAGGATAATTTTCCATTCGCCGTATTAATACCCTGTCCGGGGATGAAAAAGTTCTGCGGAGCGGTACACATTTGTCCGGAATAAAGGGACACGGAGAATGCCAGGTTCTGCATCACGGCGTCAATATCGGCTACACTGTCCAGTATAACAGAGTTCACACCTGCTTTCTCGGTGAAAACGGTCTTGTTCGGGAGGGATTCTACATAATTTCCGAACTGGCTGCCACCGGTATAGTCTATCAGCTGGATACCTGGGTGTTCACACAGCGTTTTCGTGATCGGCGCTGCGGAGGTATCTGTTGCCAGCTGGCAGAGACTTGGGCTGAAGCCTTTTTCCTGCAATACCTGCTGAATGGCGCTAACCACAATGGCTATCGGCAGGATAGCTTTGGGATGTGGTTTCACGATCACGGGATTGCCGGTTACCAGGTCAGCATATATACCAGGAAGTGAGTTCCATACCGGGAAGGTGGAACATCCGATCACCAGGCCGACGCCTTTTGGAATAGCCCGGAAATGTTTTTTCAGTTGCAGTGAGGTCTTGCCCATCGGCTTTTCCCACACCAGGGACGACGGATACCGGTTACCCTCATGATATCCCATTGCGATCGCTTCCAACGCCCTGTCATTGGCATGTGGGCCCGATGCCTGGAAACTCATCATGAAACTCTGGCCGGTGGTGTGCATAGTGGCATAGGCAATATCAAAGAAGCGTTCCTTTACGCTTTCGAGGGTCTCTACCAGTATGTCGGCGCGCACGTCTACCTGGGTGTTACGCCATTGCGGGGCGGCGGCCATTGCCCTGTTCACCAGCTCGTCGGCAGTGAACAGCGGGTAGGTGATGCCCAGGGCTTCCTGGGTGAAGGGAGATACTTCTTCTCCCGCCCAGCTGGTTTCCCCCGGTTGCAGCAATTGTTTGTAAGGCTTCTGCAGCAGATCTTTATAACGGGCTTCGCCCTGCTCTGCTGCATTTTCGCCATAGGCTTTAGGGTGTTCCGGATACTGTGAATAGAAAGCGCGTTCATGATTCGCCTTAACGGCGCTTTCAATTGTGTTTTGGTGTTTGATGTTAAACATATGTGGAATTTGTGGATTGATTAACTGCTAATGGTCCAATCACCTCACCAATGAAAACTTATTATCATTGTAATATTCATCCGGTCTTAGTTTCAAAGGATGATTACGTTGGTATTGCAAAAAGGTGTCATATTCTTTCTTGTGCATGGTAGTCCAGGCCCTGTAAGCTGGCTGGTTTGCCACCGGGCCGAACATCCACTGATTGTAAGCTTCGAACATACCCTGTTTCAGCAGGCTGCGTTGAAAATCGAACAGCGCATACGGGAACTTCACTCCGGCAAAGTTGTACCAGTCCAGCAGGAAGCGGGTACGTAACATGACCAGCGTTTCCGGATCGATACCTGACATCACTACACTGGCCTGTTTGCCCATAGAGGCTTTGTAGGAAGACAGAAAATCAGCCGTAGGCTTTTTCCTGTTCTTCATATCGTTCTCGTCTTCTATGGCTTTAGTGAGCAGGGACGGATCATTATATAAAGATTTATAAGCGTCCAGCAGCAGATTCCTTACTTCAGCCGTACGGGCTGTGTAACTTTCCAGGTTCACAAAGACCTCACCGTAAATGATCACCCATATTGGGTTGTTCATGTACACATATGCTTTGATAGCATTGTAGTAGTTACCGGGGAAGTTCGGGGCCTTTTCAATGCCTTTCAGGTAGCTGCCCATACCACCCTCGAATACTTTCAGGAACATGAGCAACTGTCCGTTGTCATTGTATAGCTCCCCGCTTTCCGGGAATTTACGTAATGCCTTTTCATACAGCTTCTGGGCTGTTTTCCATTCCTGCCTGGATTGATAAATATTCCCCGCTATCTGGAATGTCTGCTCATCGGCTTCTTTCTTATTCAGTATGGGCTCTATTACATTTTTAGCCTTATTCATATCTCCCTGGAGATAATAGGCAAAGCCGAGTTGTTTTTTGTATTCTATGTTGTCCGGCTCCTGTTGCAATGCCTGGTTCAGTACCAGGATAGCATTGGAATAATCGCCGTCGCGTATAAATCCTGTGGCTGTGTTGTACAATTCCCTTGCATCCTGAGCGGATACACTTATTACAGATGAAATTAATATGGCTGTAAATAAGCCCATTTTCAATAAAGATGCCCTCATATTCATGCCTGTCAGACGTTTGCTGTAAAAATAAAGAAAAAATGTGCCAAACATTCAGAAGGGGGTGGAGAAAGCAAGTTTAGGCAACAGGGCATTATTGTCTTTGTAACGATACGTCTTTGGCCTGATCAGGATCGATCTCTATATCCAAAGGCCCTCTACGCCGTTGTTAGCCGTACTTTCTATATCGATCGATATAGAAAGTACGGGCTAACAACGGCGTAGAGGGCCTATAGGATATAGGATGAATCAAATTTTGTTGCTGTATGAAGCTGTTTCTATTAGAGGATTTTGTGCCGTTTGAGAGTAAAACATACGTTAAACAGGAACGCCTGCCAGGAAGTGATATACTCCCCGGCAGGCGCCATAATTATATGATCAGAATACTTAAATCGTCTGTGAAATAAGGCCATCACGCAGTTTCGGCTCGAACCAGGTGCTTTTTGGCGGCATTACATTACCGCTATCGGCAATGTCGAACAGTTGCTGGATGGTAACAGGATACAGTGCAAAGGCCACCTTCATTTCACCGCTGTCCACTCTCTTCACCAGTTCCTGCAAGCCGCGGATGCCACCAACGAAGTCGATGCGTTTGTCGGTACGCTGGTCTTTGATACCCAGGATCTTGTCCAGCACATTGTTGGAAAGGATGGTCACGTCCAGGATGCCAATAGGATCTGTGGTATACGTACCTTCTTTAGCCACCAGGCGGTACCACTTGCCGTCAATATACATGCTGAATTCGTGTAGCATGGTCGGTTGCTGTGGCAGGTGACCGATAGCTTCTACGGTAAAGTCATATTCCAGGCGGGAGATCAGCGCTTCTTTGGTCAGTCCGTTGAGGTCTTTTACCAGTCTGTTATAATCCAGGATCACCAGCTGGCTGGCCGGGAAGATCGTGGTCAGGAAGAAATTGGCCGGATCGTCTGTAGAGATCATCTGTTTTTCTTCAAATTCCTTCTGTACCAGAGATGCAGATGCAGCACGGTGATGCCCGTCAGCAATATATGTATGCGGTACTTTGGAAGCGAAGAGGGAAGTGATCTCATTTACAGCGGCCGGCTCGTTCACTACCCAAACTGTATGCTGGATGCCATCGGCAGCGGTAAAATCATAAGCCGGTTTGTGGGCATGTACCCAATGCTCTATGAGTGAGTTTACTTCAGGAACATCGTTATAGGCCAGGAATACGTTTCCGG
The DNA here is from genome assembly GCF_003182155.1 of Chitinophaga sp. S165. Taxonomy (GTDB): domain Bacteria; phylum Bacteroidota; class Bacteroidia; order Chitinophagales; family Chitinophagaceae; genus Chitinophaga. The sequence goes on along the minus strand of NZ_QGTG01000002.1, from coordinate 269,987 downwards.
TCTGTGCACGGGTGGTCTTGATATTGTTGATACGGTCCAGTTCTTTGTCGGGACGGGTAAATTCATGTTTTTTGATGATCCCCATATTGTAGTCCGATACGGAAGATGCACATACAAGCCCTGTCTGCGTACGGCCGTTCATAATGAGGCGGTAGATGTAATAGCAAGGCGCATCATCCTGGAAGAGGGTACCCTCTTTGATAAATTTCTGCAGGTTCTCTGCCGCTTTATCGTATACGGCCTGACTATGCGCATCGGTACCTTCAGGAAGGTCAATTTCCGATTTGGAAACATGGTAAAACGAGTACTGGTTACCAGCAGCTTCTGCTTTGGCCTCTGCTGCGCTGAGCACATCGTAAGGGCGGGCAGCTACTTTTTCTGCGAGTTCCTGAGTAGGTCTTAATCCTCTGAACGGTCTGATGATTGCCATGATATTAGATTGTTAGGCCGCAAAAGTAACTAATTAATTTTTCCCGTCTAAGTACTTGTATGTGTTTGAATTGTCGAAAATAGCAAAGGGCCCTGCAGCGCAGGACCCTTTGTTTATATGATATTACTATATTCTAAATTACTATGCTTTCTTCAGGCTGAAGTACTTCATGGCTTCCACCAGTACTTCTACACTTTCGAAAGGCAGTGCATTATAGAGAGAGGCGCGGAAACCACCTACCAGGCGATGTCCTTTGATGCCTACGATATCTTCTTTCTTGCAGAACTTCAGGAATTCTTCTTCCAGTTCAGGTTTATCCATGATGAACGATACGTTCATACGGCTCCTGTCTTCTTTCTGCACGGTACCACGGAACAGCGGGTTCTGATCGATCTCGCTGTACAACAGCGCTGCTTTCTTTTCGTTCTGTATTTCCATAGCAGCTGCGCCACCTTGTTCTTTCAGCCAGCGGAGCGTGAGCATGGAGATGTAGATCGCAAATACGGGAGGGGTATTTAACATTGAACCATTCTCAATGTGATTGCGATAGTCTAGAATGGTAGGAATCTTACGGGTTACCTTACCCAAAATGCTTTTACGAACTGCAACGAGCGTAGTACCTGCAGCGCCCATGTTTTTCTGTGCGCCTGCATAGATGAGAGAGAACTTATTAAAGTCCATGGGGCGGCTCAAGATATCTGAGCTCATATCGGCAACCAGTGGAACATTCGTTTCCGGTATCTTCTGCCATTGCGTACCATAGATGGTATTATTGGTCGTAATGTGCAGATACGTAGATTTCGGGGAAATGTTAAACTGTTTGGGGATGTGGTTATAGTTGCTCTCTTTAGAGCTGCCAGCTACATCCACGAAGCCGTATTGTTTGGCTTCCTTAATTGCCTTATTACTCCATACACCGGTATCGATATAAGAAGCTGTACCATCATTTTCAAGGAGGTTCATGGGTATCTGCATGAACTGCGTAGTAGCACCTCCGTGAAGGTAAAGCACCTCGAAGTCATCCTCGAGTTGCATCAGCTCTCTTACAAGATCCCTTGCCTCATCCAGTACAGCCTGAAACAGCGGTGTTCTATGCCCTATTTCTAAAATTGACATTCCTGAACCCTCAAAGTCAATCAAAGCTTTACTGGCCTTGTACAGCACTTCGTTTGGCAATATGGAAGGCCCTGCGTTAAAATTGTGCACCTTCATAGGTCGTTCTAAGTTAAATAAATTGTTTGCTTGTTCCACTTTGCTTGGTTTTGTCAGAGGAATGGAAAAAAAAGTATGGCATTTCACTTATGATGCTGAACGCGTGTAGGATAAGGCTAAAAAGATAGTACTAACAAAGATAATTTATATTTTTTTAAAATCGAAATTAATTGGGTCGCTCTTTTATTCTTCCTGCCTGCCTATCATAGGTGCTGTGGCTGGCTGAACCGGCGGGTCTGTTATCCTGCCTGCTTTCAGCCTGTTTAAAACCGGCATGCCGGCATTCACCCATGCGGTGTACCAATAGCTGGCCGTGGCGCTGATAGCAGCCCGCATACGGCGTTCCACCATTCCTCCCAACACCGAATGATAGTTCTCTACATAAGTTGTTGCGTAATTTCTCACAAGTTTTCCATTGCGCCTTTCGTGCGCAAATTTCCTGCCGGAGGGATAAGCGTCACTTAGTATTTTTTCCTGCCGCAGTACAGTGTCGGCTGCCATTGCGCTTTCCAGCACGATCTGCCAGGTACTTGTACTGATATCCTTTATATAATGTGCCTTGCCTGCCCAATATCGGAATGACTTATCAGCCATCAGTTCGGGGATCCTGGATTCCCATAATCCGTGGATGCCCTCCTGCCCTGTAAGCTGTCCGTTATGATTGGAACAGGCGTGCAACGGTACATGGGCGTCTCCTACATAGTGGCCGATATCTGCGCTGAGCTTCATGATCTTGTCGGCATCGCCATCGCGGAAGGCCTTTGTTAGCCGCAATACCATCTGCCCGATATACCAGGGCAGGATACCATACCTGTTCAACGTGTCGGCGGTATACCGTATCACGGCTTCCTGCCAGGAACGTGGCAGCTCCGGAAAGGGTGGCCGTCCATAATGATCAATATCTATATAATGACGCGGCCCTTCTTCAGCAATGATATATCTTCTTTTATCTGCATCAGTAGCGTGGGTCGTGAGATATTCAAGATTGGGTTTGTACAGTACCAGCATATCCGGAGGTAATGTAAATACCGCAAGCCGGTTAATACGTTGATGGGCGAAGAATCCCCAACCATATACAGACTGGGAAAAGATGAGCAGACTGATGGTCCGGAAAATGTGGTGCATGATTGTTTGGAATAAGCGGTTAACAAAAAACGGAGCCCATCGGACTCCGTTATAATATTAAATAAAAATGCTGATATTAAGCGTGGGCTTCTTTCTTCTCATGCACTTCGATGTTTGTGACGCCACCGCTCACGGCAAACTTCATAGCTTCTCCGGCAGAGATATTGGTTAGCGGTTTTACCTTGCTGACAGGCACCATAAATACCTTCCCGGTAATGGCGTAGGCATGCGGGACATACACGGCTGTATATCCCTCCAGACCAAGACTGGAAACATCTGCCTGAGTAATGAAACCCATTTCCCATACATCTACACCATAGACCTGTACCAGTACAGGATGATCAAATTTCTTTTTCTCACCGACGAAAGCATCAAAGACGTCTTTGACGGAGGTGTATATATATTTAATAAAAGGTGTTCTTTCCATCAAATGATCGAACAACGCGAAAATGCGGCCGACAATAAAAGAAGAACTCAAGTAGCCGACTACGATCACCAGTGCCAGTACCAATACAAATCCGACCCCTTTGTAACGGAGGTATTTCAGCGGAGTTTCAAGAGGAAGGATCTCTTTAGGAATGATATTGTCAATAGTGACAAAAACCCAGTACAGTGTCAGCGCCGTAACGCCAATGGGTGCCAGTATCAGTAAGCCCTGGAAAAAATACCGTAATACGCGGGCCGCCAGAAGCTTAAGACGTGTTTTAGGAGACATATAATTTAAATGCAGATACGTGTATGATCCGGGAACCCAGGAAAATGAATATCTGACGGCGTCAAAGTTACATCGTTTATTTTATCCGGGACGGTTGATATGTATAAGTCTGTAAAACAGATGGTTATCTAAACAATTAAGCAGTACTGGATAACTATATTAAAAATAATTACGTTGGAAACTATTATCGTTTAAAAAGTTTCCATAGTTTTGTCCCAGCATCGCAAATCAAGTTGGAGACCACTAAGAAAACTATGAAGCCGGGAATGGAATAAACAGCCGCCATTATAAGGATTTACAGAAAAAACCAAGAACGAACACACAAATCACAAAATGGAAATACAGGAACGTATTCTGGATACTGCATTCAGTCTGTTCTGTCAATTCGGAACACGCTCAATCACCATGGATGATATCGCCCAACGTATGGGAGTGTCAAAAAAGACGCTGTATGCACATTTTGCTGATAAGGATGAACTGGTGATGCACGCCATAAGCCGTTATCTCGACAACATGGACAAGGAGTGCATCGAAAATCAGGACAAGGCCTCAAACGCAATTGACGAGCTGTTCCTGGTCATGAAAATGATGGATCAGAGTTTCCGTAACATGAACCCTATTATCCTGTTCGATCTTCAGAAGTTTCATGCCAGGGCTTACCAGGTATTCCAGAATTATATGAACAACAACCTGCAGAAGACAGTAAGACAGAACCTTGAAAGAGGTGTACGTGAAGGGTTGTACAGAACGGATTTTGACATAGGAATTATGACACAGTACCGCCTGGCCACCTCCATGCTGTGTTTCCAGCCAGATGTATTTCCATATGGGAAATACGATATGAGTAAAGTGCAGTGTATCGTGCTGGAACATTTTCTGTATGGCCTGGTATCAGCCGAAGGATATAAACGAGTAGAAGAGAACAAACTACAACTACAGAAATAAACCAATGACCTTTATGCAACTTGACAAAAAGCACGCAGGTTTAACAGGATTCCTGCTGCTGATGATCTTTCACCATGGGATAGCCCAGCAGCAACCAAAACCACCGCTGCAGGAGAATGTTCCGCTGTCTGTAAAGCAGGCAGTTGATTACGCACTGGCCAATCAGGCTACCGTGCGTACAGCCAAACTGGATGAGCTCATTCAGCTGGCTAAAAATAAAGAAGTAAGTGGCCTGGCCCTTCCAAACCTGGCTGGTTCAGGAACCTTTCAGCATAACCCAATCGTACAGAAACAATTGATCGATGCTTCTAACTTCAGCGATACAGTGCCTAAAGGTACCCTGGTGCCTTTTTCATTCGGACTGAAGTTCAATGTGATCGGTGAAGTGACGCTGAAACAGGTGCTATTCGATCCGAGCGTACTGGTAGCCCTGCAGGCCCGCCAAACCCTGGAACAGCTGGCAGCCAAAGGTGTTCAGAAATCTGAGATCGATGTAAAGGCGAATGTGTACAAAGCATATTATAATGTACTCTCTGCACGCCGCGCACTTGAGATCCTGACCAACAACATCACCAACCTGGAAAAACTACTGGGCGAAACGCAGGAGACCTACAAAAATGGCCTTGTTGAAAAGCTAGATGTAGACAGGCTCGTAGTACAGCTGACCAATCTGAAAACAGAAGAAACAAAGCTCCGTAATGTAACAGAAGTAGGTATTGCTGCGTTGAAGTATCAGATGGGTATGCCTATTCAGCAGACTATCACACTCACAGATACGCTGACAACAGCAGAGATCAAATCTGCCGCTACCGCTGAACGTTTTGATTATTCACAGCGCATAGAATACCAGTTGCTGCAGGAACAGCGAAGAGCGTATGAGTATGATCTGAAACGTTATAAACTGGGCGTATTACCTACACTGTCGCTCTTTAGTACTGCCGGTATCAGCCGCGCGAGTGATGTGTTCAACTACTTCGACCGTCAAACCTGGTACGGATATGTGGGATACGGAGTGAACCTCTCATTTACTATTTTCAGCGGGTTACAGCGCAGACGTAAAGAAGATCAGGCGTTCCTGCAGGTAAAGAAAACAGAGATCAGTCTGGAAAATACAAAACTGGGTATTGATATGGAACAGGCGCAATCCAGTTCCAATCTCCGGAATAACATCCTGACACTGGAAGCACAGGAAAGTAACATGGCGCTGGCACAGGAAGTGTACAATACAACACAGGTTAAGTACCGTGAAGGTGTAGGCTCCAGTCTGGAAATGAGCACTGCTGAAAATGAGTTACTCAAGGCGCAGAACAATTACTTCAACGCACTGTACAATGCGGCGATCTCAAAAGTGGATTACCTGAAAGCGTACGGCAAACTGTAAGCTACGCACACAACAACTTAACTATTAACTCTTAATTATATGTCTAAGATATATCGTCCCGCTCTGTTAATTACCGTTCTCATGGCCGCTTGTGGCTCACCTTCGCCTGAGGCCAAACTGGCGGAACTGAAGAAACAGGAAGCTGATCTGAAACAACAGATCGCTACACTGGAAAAAGGTATGAAGAAAACAGACACTACCGAACGTAAAAAGAAATCGGTGGTAGTGGCTGCCGTAGAAGATACTGTATTTGAACACTACATAGATGTACAGGGAAGTGTTGATGCAAGAGAAAATGTGAACGTGTCTTCCAAAGTGCCTGGTATCATCACTGCTATTCATGTAAAAGAAGGTCAGTCTGTATCCAAAGGACAGGCGCTGGCTCAGGTGGATGATCAGATACTGAGGGCCAATATGGCGGAACTGCGTACTCAGCTGGACCTGGCTAATACCATGTTCCAGAAACAACAGAACCTCTGGAATCAGAAGATAGGTTCAGAAGTACAGTACCTGAACGCAAAAACTCAGAAGGAATCTCTCGAAAGGAAGATGGCTACCCTGCAGGACCAGATGGGACAGGCGAGGATCATATCTCCGATCAATGGTACCGTAGATGCGGTGATCATTAAACTGGGAGATAATGCAGCGCCAGGCAGTCCTGCTTTCCGTGTAGTGAATGGCAGCAACCTGCGTGTTATCGCAAACGTTGCTGAAGGTTACGCCAGCAAAGTAAAAACAGGTGATCCGGTAGTACTGGAATTTCCGGACATTGACAAACAGGTACGTACCAAAATAGGTTTCGCTTCAAAAGTGATCGATCCGGTTAGCCGTACTATCAGAGTGGAAATACCTTTGCAGAATGATCCGTCACTGCGTCCGAACATGATCACCCGTTTGAAGATAGTTGATTATGTAGCACCAAAGGCAGTAGTAATACCTGTGAACATCATTCAATATTCCCTGGGTAAACCTTATGTTATCCTGGCCGATAAAGAAGGTGGCAAAATGGTCGCAAAGAGAAGAGAGATCGAAATGGGACGCACCTACAATGATAAGGCGGAAATCAAAACCGGACTGCAAGCTGGCGAACAGATAGTGACTATCGGTTACCAGGGATTGAACGATAATGACCTTATCCAGCTTTAATACTCTAAAACTGGTTTATGCAAGACAATCTGAATAAAGAATTTAAACCTACCAGCTGGTCGATAGATAATAAGGTGAGCATTTATGTAGCCACCATTATCCTGGCCTTTGCAGGTATCATGTCATATCAGAGCCTGCCGAAGGAACAGTTTCCGGAGGTAGTGTTCCCCCAGTTCTACATCAGTACTATTTATAGTGGTACTGCTCCTGAAGATATGGAGACACTGGTAACAAAACCCATCGAAAAACAACTGGGAGGTATCTCCGGCGTGAAGGCTATCAAGAGTACTTCCATGCAGGATTATTCCGCCATCACCATCGAATTTGACGCCAGTGAAAATATGGAAACTGCGCGGCAGGAAGTACGTGAGAAAGTAGATGATGCAAAGAAAGACCTGCCGAATGACCTTACACAGGAACCACAGATCATCAAGATAGACGTATCACAGATACCTATTATGAACGTTAACCTGTCGGGCGATTTCGACCTGCAGTCACTCAAGAAGTATGCAGACGAAATGCAGGACCGTATCGAAGCATTGAATGAGATCACGCGTGTTGACATCGTTGGCGCATTGGAAAGAGAGATCCAGATCAACGTAGACAAATATAAAATGGATGCGTCCAGGATCAGCTTTGATGATGTGGCTAATGCTATTGCCATGGAAAACCGCACTATCTCCGGAGGTCTGGTATCTATGGATGGACAGAAGCGTACATTGAGTGTGAAAGGTGAATATAAAGACGCATCGAAGATCCGCAACATCGTTATACGCGGTATGTCTGGTGCTGTAGTATATCTGAAAGACGTAGCAGAAGTAGTAGATGGTTTTGAAGAACAGGAAAGTTATGCACGCCTCGACGGTAAGAATGTAATTACGCTGAACGTTATTAAACAGAGTGGTAAGAACCTGATCGACGCGTCTGATAAGATCCATGTGATCATTGAGGAAATGCGTAAGGATTATCTGCCTAAAGGACTTGATGTAACGATCACTGCGGATCAGTCTACAAAAACACGTGTGACCCTGCATGATCTGATCAATACGATCATCATCGGTTTCATCCTGGTAACAGTGATCCTGATGTTCTTCATGGGCGCCGTGAACGCGATCTTCGTGGCGTTGTCCGTACCGATCTCCATGTTCATTGCATTCCTGCTGATGCCGGCATTTGACTTTACGCTGAACATGATGGTGTTGTTCTCCTTCCTGCTCGCATTGGGTATTGTGGTGGACGATGCGATCGTGGTGATAGAGAACGTGCATCGCATTTTCTATACAAGAAAAGACCTGGGTATTGTAAAGGCTGCGAAGATGGCGGCGGGAGAGGTGTTCCTGCCAGTGTTCTCCGGAACGCTGACAGTATTGGCGCCGTTCTTCCCTTTACTTTTCTGGCCAGGCATTATCGGTAGTTTCATGTTCTTCCTGCCGGTAACGTTGATCACTACACTGGGAGCATCATTGATCGTAGCCTATATTATCAATCCGGTGTTTGCAGTAGACTTCATGGACCGTCATGAAGGAGAACATCATCCTAAGCCAACGTTCAACAGGAAGTTTGCGATAGTTACAGGCGTATTTGCTTTCATCGCGCTTATAGGATATGCGGCCGGTAGTACAGGTGTTGGTAACTTCACTGTATTCATGTACCTGCTGGTTGTATTGGAGCGTTTCTGGCTTGGCGGCGTAGCCCGCCGTTTCCAGAGCAATATATGGCCACGTGTGCAGGAGCGTTACAAACGTATCCTTAAGTGGTGTCTTGTTGGATGGCGTCCTATCTGGATCGTACTGGCAACATTCGGATTACTGGTGTTCAGTATTATGCTGACTGTGATCCGTAGCCCGAAGGTGGTGTTCTTCCCACAGGCAGACCCGAACTTCATCTATACTTATATAGAACTGCCAATGGGTACTGATCAGAAGTATACAGACTCGATCACTCATATCATTGAACAGAAGATCACTGCAGCAGTAGGACAAAAGAATCCGATCGTAGAATCTATCATCTCCAACGTAGCAGTAGGCGCGGGTGATCCATCACAGATGGACATGAGTGTGCAGCCGCATAAGGGTAAGGTAACAGTAGCGTTTGTGGAGTTTGGCCAACGTAACGGAAATTCTACTGTACAGTACCTGGACAAGATCCGTAAAGCAGTAAGAGGTATTCCTGGTGTAGACATTACAGTTGAGCAGGAGCAAGGTGGTCCTCCAACAGGTAAGCCGATCAATATTGAGATCTCCGGTGATGAGTTTGAAGAGCTCACCGCAGGCGCAGCAAAATTAAAACGCTACCTGGATTCTCTGCAGATAGGTGGTGTGGAAGAGTTGAAGTCAGATTTTCAGAGTAACAAACCTGAGATACTGGTAAACATTGATCGTGAGCGCGCGAACAGGGAAGGTATTTCAACTACTACTATTGGTATGGCGTTGCGTACAGCGTTATACGGACAGGAAGTATCGAAGTTCCGTGATCCGGAAGACGACTATAAGATCATGGTACGATTCAAGGAAGATCAGCGTAATAATATCAATACCCTGATGAACCTGAACATCGTATACCGTGATATGAATATGGCGGGAGCGATCCGTCAGGTGCCGTTATCAGCGGTAGCCGACATTAAATATTCCAACACGTACGCAAGTATTAAACGTATTGATCAGAAGCGTGTGGTAACATTATATTCGAATGTACTGACAGGCTTTAATACCAACGAGGTGGTACAGCAGATCCAGACGGCGCTGCAGGATTTCCCGAAATCGCAGGGTATTACTGTAAAGATGACGGGTGAGCAGGAAGACCAGCAGGAAACTTCTAACTTCCTGGGTTTTGCAATGCTGGGTGCGTTCGGTCTGATCCTGATGATCATGGTAACGCAGTTCAACTCTATAGGGCGGCCGCTTGTTATTTTCATGGAGATATTGTTCTCGATCATCGGTGTGTTCCTGGGCTTTGCCATCTTCGGAATGGATATTTCGATTGTAATGACGGGAGTAGGTATCATGGCGCTGGCAGGTATCGTGGTACGTAACGGTATAGTACTGGTAGAGTTCACTGACCTCCTGGTACAACAGAAGATGCCGGTATATGAGGCTGTGATCGAAGCGGGCAGAACGCGTATGACGCCGGTATTGCTGACAGCTATTGCGGCTATTCTGGGTCTGATACCGTTAGCGGTTGGATTTAATATTGATTTTGCGGAGTTATTCTCATCATTTGAGCCGCATATCTTCTTCGGAGGTGATAACGTTGCGTTCTGGGGCCCGCTGGCCTGGACAATGGTGTACGGTCTGGTGTTTGCCACCTTTCTGACCCTGATCCTGGTACCGGTGATGTACGCCATGAACAAGCGTTCAATTGATGTACTCGACTACTATAAAATACCACGGGCCTTTAAATACATGCCTTTCATGGTGCTGATACTGAAGGTGCTGATGCCAAAAGGGGAAGTGCGCAAATTGCATGATCCTAAGTACGTATCATCTAAGCCTTATAACTTCTTCCCGACCGGGGAGGAGGAGCATGAGGCGCCTGCGCAGAAGCATCATCATGATAAGAAGGTAGCCGAAAGAGTTTAGTTCACACTATATACAGTGTAACAGTTGTAGGTTTAACAGGTACCGTCTCGTGTCCACGAGACGGTTTCTTTTTTTTACACCTTAACAAACTTTAACAATTGACTGCGGGTTCAATTACTTATTTTTGATCTGCAAGAACCATTCTTGTTAACCTGGTTAATATATCATACGCTATGCGACGCAACCATGAAATAGATTACCGTATCTATGGCGAAGAAATACAGATTGTCGAGATAGAACTGGATCCCCAGGAGACTGCAATAGCTGAAAGCGGCAGTTTCATGATGATGGACCAGGAGATTCAGATGCAAACAATGTTCGGGGATGGTTCACAACCTAATCAGGGACTTCTGGGAAAATTGATGTCAGCCGGTAAAAGGATACTGACAGGTGAGAGCCTGTTTATGACTGCATTTACGAATGCGGGACATGGCAAGCAGAAAGTAAGTTTTGCTGCGCCGTACCCGGGTAAGATCATTCCGATGGACTTGCAGCAGATGGGTGGAAAGGTGATCTGCCAGAAGGATGCGTTCTTATGTGCAGCGAAAGGTGTTAGTATTGGCATTGAGTGGCAGAGAAGGCTGGGGACTGGCATCTTTGGCGGGGAAGGCTTTATAATGGAGAAGCTGGAAGGAGATGGTATGGCATTTGTGCATGCAGGAGGTATGGTGATAGAGAAGCAGTTACAGCCTGGTCAGGTATTAAAAATTGATACGGGATGTGTGGTGGCGTATACTGCGGGAGTGCATTTTGACGTTGAATTTGTAAAAGGTATCAAGAATATGGTTTTCGGTGGCGAAGGTTTGTTCTTTGCCACGTTAAGAGGTCCGGGTAAAGTCTGGATACAATCCTTACCTATCAGCAGAATGGCCGCGAGAATTGTTTCTTATGGTACAGGAAAGCGTAAGGAAGAGGGTAGTATACTGGGAGGAATAGGGAATTTACTGGACGGAGACTGATTGGAGACACGTTATAGCGGTCCCGTTTGCCCCAGGAGGGAAAAGTACTCATTTTTTTAAGTAGAGTACCGGATTAAACGGGATCGGGTAAGAGAAACCTGGAATTTTGACTTATGTTTGAACTATCAAGGCAGTTTGCTGAAGAGCAGGACCAATCGGACCCATTAAAGACGCACAGGGAGCAATTTTATTTTCCTCAGAGAAATGGAAAGGATGCTATTTATTTTTGCGGAAACTCTTTAGGATTACAGCCCAAAAAAGTAAGACCTGCTATAGAACAGGAACTGAACGACTGGCATCATCATGCGGTAGAAGGGTATTGGAATGCGGAAAATCCATGGCTTTATTATCAGCAATATTGCAGCAAGCCGTTGACGAATATAGTAGGAGCCAGCCAGGACGAGTTAACAGTAATGAATACGCTTACTGTCAATTTACATCTGTTATTGATGAGCTTTTACCGTCCGACAAAGCAGCGTTTTAAGATATTGATGGAGGCGGGCGCCTTTCCGAGTGATCAATATGCGGTGGAAACACAGGTACGGCTGCATGGTTTTGATCCGGAAACTGCGATAATAGAAGTGGCTCCCCGGCCCGGTGAGTATTTGATCAGGGAGGAAGATATTTTTGATATTATTGACCAGGAAAGTAGTAGCTTAGCAATAATATTATTGGGGGGAATAAACTATTATACCGGCCAATTGTTTAATATGCAGTCCATTACGGAAGCGGCCCATAGAGTTGGGGCTGTAGCCGGGTTCGACCTGGCGCACGTAGTAGGAAACGTACCTTTGAAGTTACATGACTGGGAAGTAGATTTTGCCGTTTGGTGCTCATATAAGTATTTAAATGGAGGCCCCGGCGCTGTAGGTGGAGCATTTATACATGAAAGACATGCCCGAGATATAGACCGGCAACGACTAGGTGGCTGGTGGGGCAATGAAGAAAGTACCCGTTTTAAAATGGAAAAGGGTTTTAAACCCAAAAGCCGTGCAGAAGGCTGGCAAATTAGCACGGCACAGGTATTTAACATGGTAGCATTAAAAGCCTCACTGGAACTTTTTGAGTCCGCTGGGATGGCAGCTTTAAGAGATAAGAGCATAAAACTCACCAATTATCTTGAATTCCTGTTAAAACATATAGAAAACATAAAATTTGAAATAATTACGCCAAAAAATTGTAAGGAACGCGGTGCTCAATTATCTTTGCTTTTCCATGACAAAGGGAGAGAAATCCAACAAAAGATGACTGACGCCGGTATAATCGTCGACTGGCGGGAACCCGGAGTAATTCGCATTTCACCGGCGCCCTTATATAACTCTTATGGAGACGTATTTCATTTTTATGAAATCATAGCTAATATTGATTCAAACGCTTAATTAAGTAAGATGACTTTTGAGAGAAACGAACGCCCCCGCAGGCCCTACTCTCCTCCTGGTACAGACAAAGACCAAGATCCCAATAAGGAGAGACCAAGCGGTTACTTCAAACCCGATTTTAATAGTGAAAGAGAGGGTAGACCCGGCGGTTACAACCGGGATAATGACCGACCTTTTAATTCTGACCGTGAAGGCGGCGGCGGTTACAATCGTGGGGATCGTGATGGCGGCGGTGGCGGTGGATATCGCCCGCGCGACAATGGAGGCTACGGTGGTGGCGGTGGCTACAATCGTGGTGATAATGATGGCGGCTTCAATCGCGAAGGCGGTGGCGGCGGCTACAATCGTGGTGGTGGTTACGGAGACCGTGATGGCGGTGGCGGTGGCTACAATCGTGGTGGCGGCGGCGGTTACGATCGCGGCGGTGGTGGTGGTTACGACCGCGGTGGCGGTGGTGGCGGCTACAATCGTGGCGGCGGTGGTGGTGGTTACGACCGCGGTGGCGGTGGTGGCGGCTACAATCGTGGCGGCGGCGGTGGTGGTTACGATCGCGGTGGCGGTGGTGGCGGCTACAATCGTGGCGGCGGTGGTGGTGGTTACGATCGCGGTGGCGGTGGTGGCGGCTACAATCGCGGTGGCGGTGGTGGCGGTGGCTACAATCGCGGCGGCGGTGGTGGCGGTGGCTACAACCGTGGCGGAGGTCGCCCAAGCTTTGGTGGTAACAGGAAACCGTTTACACCAAAACCTGATAACAAAATCTACTTTATCGCCTTACTTCCTACTGCTGAAGTAGGTAAGGAGATCATTAAAATAAAGCAGGACTTTGCTGAGAAATTCGGACCGATGTATGCGCTGAAAGTACTTCCGCACATTACATTACAGGTGCCTTTCACAGCAGATCCGGCACTGGAAAAAGCTTTCTGTGATGAACTGGCGGAATTCGCCAAAACACAGGCTCCATTCGAGGTTTCCCTCAATGGTTTCGGTACCTTCCCGAATAAACAGAACCGCGTTCTGTTCATTAACGTAGAGAAGAGCGAAACAATGAGTGCCCTGCACAGACAGCTGATCAACTTCCTGCGTAAGGAATTTGGTTTCAGTACTATGCTGGCCCGTACCGGCTTCACTCCGCACGTAACAGTGGCTTTCAAAGACCTGGAAGATGCGCAGTTTGAAAAAGCATGGCCTGAATATGAAAATCAGGAATATAAAGCAACATTCAAGGTGAATAACCTGTACTTCCTCCGTCATAATGGCAAATCCTGGGAAGTTTTGCAGAAATGCAAACTGGGAGGAGCCTGACAATAAAAAAGGTGGTCTGTCAAACAGACCACCTTTTTTTATGTTGTAGATTATCATTCCCTCTTATTTCCTGCTCAGTTTATACACATTCCCTTCCTTCTCCCAGCTGGCTGTAGCACTTGCTGCAATAACATCCAATACCTGCTCCAATGGCTGATCCGGCGTTACCCTCGTCTTGATGGTATAATCTGCCACGCTTTCTTCAGCAACGATCTTTACACCATATAACGCCTCCACTTTCCTGATCACATCACCAATAGGCTCGTCGTTAAAGACCATGATGTTGTCCTTCCACGCAATGAAATCATGATTGGAAATGGCATCTTCAGCAAGCTTCTCGTCCTTTCCTAAAGTTACTTTCCTGCCTTCTGTCAGCACGACCTCTTTTGATTGTTTTTCCTGGTCAGATACAGCCACTTTTCCGCTAAGCACAAAGACTTCAACAGGTTGAACAGCATAAGCCCTTACATCGAAAGTAGTACCCAGTACCTGTGTTTTTGTCCGGGAGGTATACACTACAAAAGGATGGGCCTCATCTTTCACTACATCAAAAAATGCTTCTCCTTCCAGATGGATCGTTCTATCTTCCTTTCCGAAGTTGCCGGCATAACGAAGGCTGCTGTTTTTATTGATGAACGCTTTGGTTCCATCGGGCAGCACAATGATATTGGTCTCATTGGCAGCTGTCTGCACAGTGATCTCGTTTGGCCCTTTCAACATAAACCAGGTGGTAGCAGCTCCTCCCAGCAATAGTACAGCGGCTGCGGCACGTACAATATAACGGTAGTTACGAACAATGCCGACGGGTTGGGTATTGGTTTGTATCTTCTTGCTAAAGCTTGCCCAGTTGGCTTCGATATCCGGTTGTATATCCGCATCTGCACTTCCGGTCAATTCCCACGTTTTAAGCAGTTCCTGGTAATACCGGCGGTTTGCGTCATTCTCCTCCAGCCAGCTTTTCAGCTCTTCCTGCTCAGCCGGATCAAGGTGACCCTCCAGCGAGCGGGCAATTAATGTTTCTATATGGTCAAAGGTGTATGACATGCTGTTAAAATTGTAATAGTAAAGGGTAAATAGCGGCGCCAGCCAGGAATAATATGATCACCTGCAGGTAATCCTGCAACGAAACCCTGAGTTTTTTTAAGGCTGTGATCATTTGATTTTCGACTGTTTTAACTGATATATTGAGTGTGCTCGCAATTTCTTTATAAGTAAGCTCTTCATAACGGCTTAAGATGAATATTTCCCGGCATTTCTGAGGCAATTTATCAATTGCCTGCTGTATGTGCTGCGTAGTCTGCCGCAGATTATTATGACCGACAGGGGCTGCCTGAACAGGCTCCATATAATCCTCAATGGGCATATGGACGCCTCTGCGTTTGTTCTTATCAATATAATCGAGTGCCATGTTAATACCTGCTCTATGCAAATAAGCCTTAAAATATACCTGCTGAAGCTCCGAGCGGCGGTTCCAGATCCTGACAAAGACATCCTGTGCAAGGTCTTCAGCGGTCGCATTATCCTGAACAATGCGGTAAATCGTCTTACAAACAAAAGAAAAGTAGGTCCTGAAGAGCGTTTCCATGAAGGCTTCCTCATTCTCCTGTAATAGTTTTTGTAGTTGTGCATTTTCCGGCATAGTGCAAAAATAGGTTTTGTCCTTATTCCTGCTCACAAAACTGCTGGCAGTACCTGAAAATGCTGCTATGTAGCTAGCCTGCATGTGTGACGCTTTCGAAATTATAATTTAATAACTTTTCCTGATCCCTGTATATCTGAAGTTACGCTTGCTGCTCCCTTATATCTCACGTCTCCACTTCCACGTATGCTGACGTCCAATGAATGGGATACATTCAGAGAATGTCCTCCGGAACCTTTTACTGATATATCGGCATCCTCAACGTAGAGGTCCATGCCACCTATGTCTCCGCTTCCGTTTATTCTACTGTGGAAATCGCTGGCTGTACCATATAACCTGATACTTCCACTTCCATTGATCTCCGTTTCCAGTCTGTCGGCAATAATTTCGAACCGGGCATTGCCACTGCCATCCATCCTGTATTCAAACCTGTCAGTCCTGATGGTGTCCAGGCTTTCAACGCTACCTGAACCCGAAAAGAGCACAGCATTATAGGTGGCAGATGTCAGATAAACATCAATATCCCTGACATCATGTAACCTGACCCCGCTTTTTATGCGTACATGCAGTGTACTGCCGCTCACATAGGTATCGATAACACGCATGATGTTATCTTCGGCGGTGATCTTTACCGGAGCGTTTGGTCCCTGTTCGAGGTGTACATGTATAGGGCCGTCAACCTCTACATCGGTAAACACTTCGGTCTCCCGCGTTTCGGTAATGACATGGCCGGAGCCTGATATACGTTCTTTCGCGCATGATGCCAATACCAGGTTAAAAACGGCCAGTAAGAGCAACTCCCATCCGATTGTATTCCATTTGTTATAGGGAACACTTGTGCTATTATTAGTCTTTTTCATATGTCAAAGGGGCTTTACACTATAACGGAGGTGGGAACAATTACCCCTAGAAGGGGGGGACATGACACAAAAAAAAGAGCCGGTGATACGGACGTATCTAACCGGCTTTTTGATTAACCCCTATGAAAACCAACTATTGCTTACATATTTATTGTTCTAGTCTGATCTCGCCCAGGTCGGTCACTTTTCCTTCATCCACTTTCACATCAGAAATGGTCACATCCTTAAAAGGCTGTTTCGCATTAATGATCACTGTATAAGTGCCTGCCTTCGCGCCCTGCAGATTGAATGTTCCGTCCGCTATGTCCGTTTTCATTGAATCTGCACCCTGGATGGCCCAAACCTGATCGGCGCCATCCAATGGAGCTACCTTGCCGGAAATACTTCCTCCTTCCATATTCCGGAAGGCGAGCACTGATATAGCGGCAGCTACCAGGGCGAATATGCTTACCTTGACTGATTTCATTTTTCAGATTTTAAAGGTTTAATACAATTAAGTATGGCCTTGTGGTGTAAGCATATTGCTTATGATCTGAGATCTAAAGAACTGAGTAAAGAAAATCAATTACCATGCCACCGGAGGTATAATAAATCTATGTGACAGTTTTTAACATTCCTTTACGAAGGCTTTAACAGTAAAGGGCTTAGCCTTAACAGTTGACTGACAAGACGTGCAAAATGGTCATGTCAGAATGGAGAAACAGGGCAACAAAATGGCGCATACTGCCAACAAAAAGCCCGCACATTTGTACGGGCTTTTTATACTATCTATAATTTAACTAGATTCTATCTTCTGTTGAGTTTGGACAGGAGGCGCAGTATCTCCAGATATAACCAAACAAGTGTTACCAGCATGCCAAAAGATGCATACCATTCGAAGTACTTAGGAGCGCCTTGGGCAGCACCGGTTTCGATCAGATCGAAATTGATGATGAGGTTCAGTGCTGCAACAACAACTACTACCAGCGAGAAAATAATACCTATAGTACTGCCTTCATGCAGGAAAGGAATATTGATATTGAAGAAGCTAAGTACCAGCGCCAGCATATAGAACAGTGCGATACCCGCTGTAGCAGTGAAAACGATCGCCTTAAACTTTTCAGTAGCACGAATGATACGGGTGCCATACAGGATCAGCATTGCCAGGAATGTGGCAAATGTGATACCTACTGCCTGCAATACGATACCCTCATACAGGCTGCTGTAGTATACCGATATTACACCCAGGAACAAGCCCTCTGCCAAGGCATAAGCCGGCGCCAGGTATTGTGCCCATTCTTTCTTAAATGTAATAATGATAGCCAGTACGAAACCACCGATCGCACCTCCCCAAAGGAGTGGCATAACATTTTGTTCCCTTGCCGGAGCGCCCCATGCATATATGGCCGCCATCATCACCAGCGCCAGCAGGAAGGTCATTTTGTAAATTGTCCCTTTGATTGTCATAGCACCTTCAGCATGAGTGGAACCCACTTTCTGAAGTACTTTTTCATTGAATACAGGGTTATTGGATTGAAATAATGCCATGGTATAAAAAAATTTTAGTACACTAAATTACAACTTCAGTCATAATAAATCGCTATTTATTAGCATCACCCGTAATATAAGGGCAAGCTGCTGATAATGATCTCATTTGCTCAAAATTCCCAAATACATAAACAGAAGACGAAGAAAGTGAAATAGCTTTGTATCAAGCAAGGCAGACTGTCAATGATATATTCGCGTGTGTAAGCTGGACCCGGCGGGAGATCTCAGGCAATTACTTAAAGTTATGAGGCATAACATATAGCTATACCTATCACTCCTTAAAAGTCTATCAACTTTGTGTACTTTTGTCATTACTGGCCTTAGTATGATACATTTAATATATCAATGGTTACTACCTAGCGAATTATTAAATTTACAGCCTGAAAACAAAGGACAGTTAAATAAGATATTCAATGTCAAATATTTCGGTTCAACAGATAGAAGATGTAGTGATAAAATTTGCCGGCGACAGTGGAGACGGGATGCAGCTTACCGGTACCCAGTTTTCCAATAACACTGCGTTGGTTGGCAATGATTTAAGCACCTTCCCGGACTTCCCGGCAGAAATACGCGCCCCACAGGGAACCCTGCCAGGCGTGAGCGGCTTCCAGCTGCATTTTTCCTCTAACCGCATATTTACTCCCGGCGATGCCTGTGATGTATTGGTGGCTATGAATGCTGCTGCGTTAAAGGCAAACCTGAAAGGTCTGAAAAAAGGCGGTATCATCATCGCTAATACCGATGGCTTCGATGCCAAGAACCTTCGTCTGGCCAACTACCCGGATGGCGTGAACCCATTAGAAGATGGTTCACTGCAACCTTACCAGTTGCATACTATGGATGTGACCAAGATGACGCGTGAAGCGCTGAAGGACATCAACCTGGGTATGAAGGAGAAAGACCGTGCAAAAAACATGTTCGTACTGGGCTTCCTGTACTGGTTGTACGACCGTGACCTGGAAAGTACAACGAACTTCCTGAATGAGAAATTTGGTAAAAAACCTGATATCCTGGCCAGCAACCTGAAGGCCCTGCAAGCCGGATATAATTTCGCAGATACTGTTGAGGCTTTCAGCACCCGTTTCCACGTGGAAAAGGCCCGTATGGAGCCAGGTACCTACCGTAGCATTACCGGTAACACTGCGCTGTCCTATGGGCTGATAGCAGCCAGCCAGAAAGCGGAATTGCCTATCTTCCTGGGTACTTATCCTATCACTCCAGCTTCCGACATCCTGCATGAACTGAGCCGGTATAAAAATTTTGGTATCCGCACCTTCCAGGCGGAAGATGAGATAGCAGGCATTACTTCTGCTATTGGTGCTTCCTACGGCGGACATATGGGGATTACAACCACTTCCGGTCCGGGTATGGCATTGAAAGGTGAAGCAATGGGCCTGGCAGTAATGCTGGAAATTCCTCTATTGATCATTAATATTCAACGCGGAGGTCCGTCTACAGGTCTACCTACCAAAACTGAGCAATCCGACCTGTTGCAGGCTTATTATGGCCGTAACGGGGAATGTCCGATGCCGATCGTATCTGCATCAACACCATCAGATTGTTTCAATGCAGTATTTGAAGCTTTCCGCATTTCCGTAGCACATATGACGCCGGTGATCTTCCTGAGTGATGGTTACATCGCGAATGGAGCAGAACCATGGCGTTTCCCACAGAGCAAAGATCTGCCTGCTATTCCTGTTAAGTTCAAGAAAGGACTGGAAGAAGGAGAGGAGCAGTTCCTGCCTTATCACCGCGACGAGAACCTTGTACGTCCGTGGGCCGTACCTGGTACACCTGGTCTGGAACACCGTATCGGCGGTCTGGAAAAACAGAACATCACCGGTAATGTGAGCTATGATCCGGAAAACCACCAGTTAATGGTGCGCATCCGTCAGGAAAAAGTAGATAAGATCGCAGATCATATTCCACCACAGGAAATTGAGCTGGGACCTGAAAAAGGAAAGGTGCTGGTATTAGGCTGGGGCTCTACTTACGGAGCTATCAAGAGCGCCGTACTGGAATTGCTGGCGGAAGGTCACCAGGTAGCACATGCACACATCAGATACCTGCGTCCGTTCCCTAAGAACCTTGCGGAGATCCTGCACAGTTATGATAAAGTATTGATCCCTGAGATCAACAACGGTCAGCTGATCAAGATCATCCGTGAACAGTTCCTGATAGATGCAATAGGTTATCACAAGATTATGGGTGTACCTATCACTAAAGGAGAGCTGGTGATCAAGATAAAAGAAATACTGCATGAGCTGTAAGCACTATGATCAGGTAACTCCTGTGAGATCAGACTGATGTGCTTATCCATCTAACGATTCATGATAATTTTATATAGGATCCTGCCTTTCGGGGCAGGATTTTTATTATATTTAATACTATATAACAAAAGAGGCCATCGCACGTTTGCTATATAAGAACGGATTACTACAACATAGCCAAAAGCTTTATCATGAAAGGCGCCATCTGGTCTACACTGTTTATCTGCCTGTTTACATTGAACAGTGCATTGTTATATGCCCAAACGCACAACTACGAAATACGTTTCAGTAACCACGTTATCGGCAACGTTACCGCCCATTGTAAAGTAAATGGGGCCAGCCGCAATATCTCTATCCAAAGTAAAGTGGACATGAAACTGCTGGCGAAATTCAATCTCGACATCTCCTGCGATTTTGATAACAACATTCTGGTCAGGTCTAAGGTGATAAAGAGTTCAGGTAAAGATGCCGATAATAAAACGATTGTCACACAACGGGAAGCAAAGCACTATTCCATTGTACAAAATGGTGAGAAGTCAGTACTGAATACAACAGAGATCATTCACTCCGTCGGAGAAATGTACTTTACAGAACCAAGGCAGATCACAAAGATATTTTCTGAGACTTTAGGCATCTTTCTGACGCTTAATCCACTGGGAAACGGACTTTATGAACTGGTACTGCCTGAGGGGAAAAAGAACGTCTATAAATATGAAAAAGGGACATTGGTGCAGGTAGAGGTATCTCAGACCTTAGGGAAAGCTTACATTATCAAAGTGAGTTAAGTTACACCATAAACCACCTCCAAAAGATTTCATATAATCTACAATTTATACAGGCAATTTGCCTGGTGAATGCATTTCATACCGATGATCCCAAAAAATCAAAATAGTTAGATTACGTTTTCCATTTAACTGCAACAATTGTTGTATATAAAAGTTTTATTGAATCAGAAACCTAACTATTTACGATGAAGACAAATGTTAACTCGACAATCAGAGGATTGCTTGAAGAAAAGCTGCTTAAAATTGAACAATATTTTAAGGCAGATGTATTTTGTTATTATGGAAACATAATTGATGGACTAGAAAATGATATTAGGAACATCATTGAAGAATTGGCTCAAGATCCTGGTAAGAAGGACAAGCTCGTAGTGATATTGACAACTATGGGAGGAAGTGCAATTGCAGTTGAAAGGTATGTAAATATTATCCGACATCATTACAGCACTGTAGACTTTGTAGTTCCTGACTACGCCTACAGTTCAGGTACTATTTTTTGCATGAGTGGAGATAACATTTATATGGATTATTTTTCTGTTCTTGGGCCAATTGATCCGCAGGTTCAAAATAAAGATGGAAAGTGGGTTGGGGCTTTAGGATATTTGGATAAGATTAATGAGGCAATTGAAAAATCTAAAACAGACGAGCTTTCTCAGGTAGAATTTTTTATGGTCAAAGACCTGGATCTGGCTGAATTGCGAAGTTACGAGCAGGCAAAGGATTTGACTATCCAACTACTTAAAAAGTGGCTTGTAAAATATAAGTTTAAGAATTGGCTAACGCATCAAACAACGCCAGAGCTGAAAGGACAAGAAGTAACGGTCGAGCAGAAAACTGCCAGAGCCGAGGAAATAGCTAATATGTTAAACAAGAACGCTGAGTGGAATTCTCATGGCAGACCCATTAATGTAGAGCGATTAAAGGAATTAGGACTGAAAATTGATGATTATTCTATAAATGAGACGTTAAGTGGCTTAGTCAGGGAATACTATGATCTATTATCCGATTATGTAAGTGCAAATAAGCAACCTATCTTTGTTCATACAAGAAAATTTATTTGAAATGGGAGAGGAATCAAAATTGATAAAGGAGTTCCAAAAGGTTATTAGTCAACAAGAAGGCAAATTTCAAAAGGGAGAGAATGTTGACCTTTCCAAGGCTAATAATTACTACAATAAATTGATCAAAAATGGCGTGATAAAAAGAAGAGGGTTTACCTTGAGAGGAATTGAAGACGCACATTTGTTCAATGTAAGATTGAGTCGCCAATAACACCTTTAAATAAAAAGGGTCTTCAATGAATGAATTGAAGACCCTTTTACTGTTATGTTGATCTACACCATTTAGTTTATATCACGCGTTCAATGATCTGACCGCTCTTCTTTTCTTTCAGGATCAGTTTCTTCGCCCCGAAATGGGTCATTTCTTCTTTTACAAGATAATGTTCCGCATCATATTCTACCAGGGTCTGAGGTTTGGTTAACCCCGTCTGACCACGCCAGATGTCGAGTTTTACGGGTTCCCACTGTTTACTGGCAGCACTGCGATAGGCAGCATCGAGTACGGCATTTACCACGTAACCGTCATAGAAAGTTTCCCTTGCCGGCTGATTATTTTCAATAGCATTGAACATATCAGCAAACATATGATTGTATCCCAGTTCATTCAGTTCATCACCTACAGGGAATAACCATCCACTATTGCTTTCAGCTTTTTCTGCAACATAGTCTGCGCCCTTGCCGGTGGTGAACATATCGAAACCGGTACGGAGGAAGCTATTCAACCAGATCGTACCTTCTGTGCCCATCACTTCATCTCTCAGGTCCAGGCCACCACGGAAGGTCCAGCTTACTTCAAACTGTCCGATAGCGCCATTCTCATATTTAACAAGGCCAATGGCATGATCTTCTGCGTCAATAGGTTTAACCTGTGTATCAGCCCAGCACATTACCTCAACAGGTTTGATGTCTTTGCCAATAAAGCTGCGTGCTATTTCCACGCAATGACAGCCCAGGTCAAGAATGCAACCGCCTCCTGCCTGTTCTTTATCCCAGAACCATTCACTATGCGGGCCAGGGTGTGTTTCCCTTGATTTGGCCCACAGTATACGGCCAAGAGCACCACTTTTTACACTTTCGAGGGCCTTCAGGAATTTAGGCGTGTATACAAGGTCTTCCAGATAACCGTTAAAGATGCCTGCGGCTTCCACCATTTCCAGCATGCGTTTCGCCTCTTCTGCATTGCGGCCCAGCGGCTTGGTACAGATCACGCCTTTCTTGTGTTTACAACAGAGCGCTACCGCCGCTTCGTGCAGGTTGTTGGGTAGGGAGATACAAACTACGTTCACATCGGGATGTGCGATAGAGGCTTCCATATCTGTGGTCCAGTGGTCCACGTTGTAGTCTGCGGCAAATTTCTTTGCACTTTCTTCCCTGCGGGAATAAATGCTGACAATCTTGTCCCGGCTTCTCTGACCCTGTAGGGAATCTGCATAGAAACGGCCAATGAAGCCTGAGCCTAACATGGAAATACGTTGCATAAATTATCTGATTGAATGAGTGATAAGGATTTGGGTTAAATGAAAACTCCGCAGTAAAACACCAGGTTGATATAGGTAGTTCACTGCGGAGTGTGTATATAACGCAATAGGGATTATGCCACTACTGCTTTTTTGCTGTCACGGAATGTTAGCATGAACAACACCCAAACTACGGCGGCGATAATGGATGGGATCATCCATACTTTCTGCCAGAAGTTATCGGTAGCATGTGTGGTGTAATAGTCGGAGATGATACCTGCAACCCAGAAACCTATCAGCATTCCGATACCATAGGTAGCCAGTGTTACCAGACCTTGAGCAGCACTTTTGTATTTCTCACCTGCCTGTTGGTCAGTATATATCTGTCCGGATACGAAGAAGAAATCATAACATATACCATGCAGTGCGATACCTGTAATGAGCATGAATGCCAGCGGACCCGCATTGCCATAAGCGAAAAGCAGGTAACGTACCGCCCAGGCGATCATACCGACCATGATTGTCTTTTTGAAACCAAAGCGGCTAAAGAACACAGGGATCAGCAAAATGAACAGTGCTTCAGAGATCTGACCAATGGCCATTTTACCTGTAGG
Source organism: Chitinophaga sp. S165 (assembly GCF_003182155.1). Lineage (GTDB taxonomy): Bacteria > Bacteroidota > Bacteroidia > Chitinophagales > Chitinophagaceae > Chitinophaga. The sequence continues at coordinate 245,605 of NZ_QGTG01000002.1, read as the reverse complement.
ATTTTCCAGGCCTGTCTGCTCCAGGAAGTGGTGTGCATTCTGATAGTAGAATGCCAGTGGTATACAGATCAGGATGGATGATATAAAGAATATCAGGAAGTTTTTATTGCTAAGCAGTTTAATGGCGTCAAGGCCCAAAATTTCTGCAATGCTGTTCTTCTGGCTTTTATCTTTAATTGGAGGTGTTTTAGGAAGTGTAAAACTGAACAGGCCCAGTAACAGGGACGCTGCTGCACCCATTGCAAAGGTATTTTTTAACTGGCCAGCTTCGGTACCTGCAGGAGAATCCCAATGGAAAGCATAGCTGATAGTAAGTCCCGCAACGATCCAACCCACAGTACCCCATACGCGGATGGTAGAAAATTCCTTTTCAGGATTGTTCATCTGACGGAAAGATACAGAGTTCACAAGGGCAAGCGTAGGCATGTAAAGCACCATGTAAGCAAATACATACGGATAGAACACGCTCACACTTTCGGCACGGTACATCTGGAACATGAGCGCTGCGCCTACGAGGTGCAGAATACCCAGGATCTTTTCAGCATTGAAGAATTTGTCAGCTATCATCCCTATAATAAAAGGGGCGATGATAGCGCCGTATGACTGAGTGGAGAATACACTGGCGGTCTCCAGACCGGATGCCTGAAGGTTTTTGGCAAGGAATGTACCCAATGTAACGAACCATGATCCCCATATAAAGAACTCAAGGAACATCATAATAGACAACTGTAAGCGAGTACCTGATTTCATAACGAATTTTAGACTTTAGACTCTGTAAAAAACTTTAGCGGCAAAAGATAAGTAAAATATAAGCGAAATTCCAAATTAGTAGTACGGATGGCAATGATTTACAGCAATTTTTTTGGCATAACACTGATATCAGAGCCTTCTGCGAGTAAAGCAGAGACAGGATTTTGCTGTAACATAGGCACAAAAGCATCGCCGTAAAGCACGGCTGTATCACAACGGTAACTGTATTCAACAACGCGATGTGTTCTCCATTGCGGATGACTTACCTGGTATTCACCCGTACGTGTAGCCGCCATTTGGGTATAGCCCCAATAGTGATCAGTGATGAATTCAGCTTCGCTGCCGGGAGCAATAGGCAATGCTTCTTTTTCGGCGGTAGCTTTCAACATGTTCCAGTGCTGACCAACCTTCCATTCATAACTGACTTCCAGCATATTGTCCGGCGTATGCAGCCATTGATGCCGCATTGGATGTGTAGCGTATTTCTCTTTGTAGACGGTATTGGCCACAAAAGTGATCATCCTTTTAGGTACGATCTCTTTCACAAATACAACACCTCTTTTCCATATGCCAGCCTCTTTATAGCGTACATAGAAACGGAGGTTCACTTCTTCGAAGTGACGATGAAAGGGCAGGGAAATACCTCTTACACGGGTATTTTCAAACATAAAACCTACCAGGCTGACATAGAGGGTATTGTTCCAGAGATCCAGTTCTGTATTGTGAGGTACGAGTGGTTGCAGTACGGTTGGATCAGCCTCAAAATTGATCATGAGGAGATTACGCCAGGCAGCAGTTAAAAAAGGTTTACCCATAGAAATCGGCAGCTTATCAATTTACGACAGGAAATTAATGGCAGTACCACGGATCAGGCTCTGATAATACTTACAAACAGGCCTTAATCCACATTGCTCACATTTAGGTGTGCGGGCCACACAGATGTAGCGGCCATGCAATATCAGCCAGTGGTGGGCAATGTGCACTTTTTCAGTCGGAATATATTTTAATAACTGTTTTTCGGTCTGAAGGGGAGTAGTGGCATTGGTGGTAAGTCCGATACGGGCAGAGACACGGAAAACATGCGTGTCTACCGCCATATTAGGCTGCTGATGAACTACAGATGTAATGACATTGGCGGTTTTACGTCCCACCCCGGGCAGTTTGACCAGCTCTTCTACAGTGGAAGGGATCTCACCATTGAAGTCTTCAATCACCATCTGCGCCATGCCGATGAGATGTTTGGTCTTATTGTTCGGATAGCTGATGCTGCGTATCAGGGGGAATAAGTCGTCGAATGTGGCGTGGCTCAAAGCTTCCACATCCGGGTATTGCCGGAAGATAGCAGGCGTGGTCATATTGACGCGTTTGTCCGTACATTGGGCAGACAGGATGACCGCTACCAGTAATTGATAAGGATTGTCGTAAATCAGTTCAGTCTCTGCATTGGGAGCATGTTCTTCGAAATAGCTGAGAACAAAGGCAAAGCGTTCTTTCTTTGTCATACCTGTAAAGATAGGCAAAGATAATATGCTTCAAATATGCCGGATGTACTATCGATAGCTATTACTTCGTCGCGCAGGGATGGTGCGGGCGTGACAGCTATAGCCTTCAGGCTGATATGCTATTTTGAAGGTGTTACCTTCCGGGCATAATCAGCAATAGCCTGCAGGGTTTCTGGTCTTGGAGAGAAACGGATAGTATCCAGTGCTTTCCTTGCTTGATTCAGACAAATTTCTTCTTCACGAGATAATTCCGGGTCCTGGTTTGTCATCTTATTAGGTTTATTAGCGCTACTGGTTACAGAATTTAAGGCAAAAAATGAGTGTGTAGAATTCCCCATGCAATATTTATTTAATACAAATGATTAGTTCCTAACTATATAACGGAGATTATGCAAAATGTATTGTCAGCCGTAGTTGAAATATTTCGAAAGTAAAGATAACCGGTGTACGTGGAAATCCGGCCAGGAAAGGGAATACTTAACAACGTGGAGAGGCGAAAAAGCGCACTTTTTATTCTTTCTCAGTGATAATGAACAGATCTTCATCATCTTTTTTCATCAGGTATTTTTCACGGGCGAACTTTTCCAGCTTTTCCGGACTAGACAACAGTTCCTGTTGTTCTTTCCTGGTTTTACTGATCTCATCCTGGAAGAAGGCTTTTTGTCCTTCCAGTTTGTTGACCTCTGATTGTAATTCGTACTGGGAAATAAAATTCTTGCTATCGATGAAGGCCAGCCATACCAGGAATGCAGCGGCTGATACGAAATATTTGTTTCGCATGTAAGCTGGCACTGTAATGGATTTTAAACCTTGCATATAAGATGAATGTATGACTGGGAACGGCTTTTTAAAAGGCCGGGTTTTGAAGTAACTCAAAACCCGGCAATATGGACCACTAATTAAATTATCGTCATCAAAGATCAGATCCCGAAATTCGACGTACGAGATTCAATCCAGTGTTATTTACTTCTTACCAAATTTAACGGATTTTCCCGGATAAAAAGCCACGTTATCCAATTCTTCCTCGATACGGAGCAATTGGTTGTATTTGGCCATACGGTCAGTACGGGAAGCGGAACCGGTTTTGATCTGGCCGCAGTTCAGTGCAACTGCCAGGTCAGCGATGGTAGTATCTTCAGTTTCGCCGGAACGGTGGCTCATGATAGAGGTATAACCTGCTTTATGTGCCATGTTCACTGCATCGATAGTTTCGGAAACAGTACCGATCTGGTTTACCTTGATCAGGATGCTGTTAGCAATGCTCTGGTCGATACCGGTTTTCAGACGTTTAACGTTGGTAACGAACAGGTCATCACCTACCAGCTGTACGGTAGAACCAACAGCTTCAGTCAGTTTCTTCCAGCCATCCCAGTCGTCTTCTGCCATACCGTCTTCGATAGAAACGATTGGATATTTTTTACACCATTCAGCCCAGTAAGCTACCATTTCTGTGCTGCTGATCACTTTACCGGAGCTTTTGTAGAATTTGTAAGTCTTGTCAGCGTCGTTGAACATTTCGCTGCTTGCAGCATCCAGTGCGATACCGATCTGCTCACCTGGTTTGTAACCTGCTGCTTCGATAGCCGCAATTACAGTTTCGATAGCTTCTTCGTTGCTCTGGATTTCAGGAGCGAAACCACCTTCATCACCTACGTTAGTGCTGTAACCTTTCTTTTTCAGAACGGATTTCAGGTGATGGAACACCTCAACACCCCAGCGCAGACCTTCAGAGAAGGAAGATGCGCCTACAGGAACGATCATGAATTCCTGGAAGTCAATTTTGTTATCAGCGTGTACACCACCATTGATGATGTTCATCAGCGGAATTGGCAGGGTAGTAGCATTTACGCCACCCAGGTAACGGTACAGTGGCAGGTTAGCTTCATCAGCAGCAGCTTTTGCAACAGCCATGCTCACAGCCAGGGTCGCGTTAGCACCCAGTTTACCTTTGTTTTCAGTACCATCCAGTTCAATCAGGAATTTATCGATACCGGCCTGGTCTTTCACATCCCAGCCTATCAGTTCTTCAGCGATAATGTCATTCACGTTGTTTACAGCCTGGATAACACCTTTACCCATGTACACGGCTTTGTCGTTATCACGCAGCTCAACTGCCTCATGCTTACCAGTAGAAGCACCGGATGGAACGGCTGCACGGCCGAAATGACCGTCTTCTGTGGTTACATCTACCTCTACAGTAGGATTTCCGCGGCTGTCAAGAATCTGCCTTGCATGGATTGCTGAAATGGTACTCATTGTTGTTTAATTGTTTTAATATAATAATTTGTAAGTTAATTGGTTACCGGCTTATTATAGCCACCGGAACATCCCCTACCTTGTCAATTCCCTGAAGATAGATTCCAGGCTTTGCGAATTGCTTTGCAAAGAAAGGATGTTCCTGTTATTTATCAAAGCAAATTGTAGGAGGTTTTTGCGTACATCTTCCAGATTACCTGCAAATAATTGCCACGTATTGGCATCCTGCTGTTTGATCCTCGTCACGCCCGCTATCTGCTGAAGGTCATTTTCCGATGGAACGGGTTCTCCAAAAGATACCTGGATATAACCATCTTCCTTACCCCCTTGTTGCAGATTTTGCAGGGAATCGTCCGCAATGATATTCCCTTTATTGATAATGATGACCCGGCTGCACATCGCTTCCACCTCCTGCATGATATGGGTGCTCAGTACAACTGTTTTGTTCTTTCCCAGTTCAGTGATGAGCTGACGGATATCGGCCAGCTGGTTAGGGTCCAGGCCGGAGGTCGGTTCATCCAGGATCAGTACTTCAGGGTCATGGATCAATGCCTGGGCCAGTCCCACACGTTGTTTGTAGCCTTTGGAAAGAGCGCCGATCTTTTTCTTGCTTTCCGGCTGTAAACCGGTCATGGCAATTATTTCTGAAATACGCTTGTCTGTGTTTTTGCCCAGTTTATGCACCTGTGCCACAAATCCCAGGAATTCCCGGATGTACATATCGAAATACAGGGGATTGGCTTCAGGCAGGTAGCCTACGCGCTGCCTCACTTCCATGGGCTGGGTAGCCACGTCATAGCCGCATACACTGGCGTTGCCGCCGGTAGGTGGCAGGTAACCGGTGATCATCTTCATGGTAGTGCTTTTCCCTGCGCCGTTCGGCCCCAGGAAACCCACCACTTCTCCTTTGCTGAGCGAAAAGGAAATATCGTTGACCGCCCGTTGTTCCCCGTATACCTTGCTTAACTGTGTTACTGTGATTGACATTAGGTTTTCCACTTTGGCGCGGCTAATGTATGAAAATCGGGTTAGAATAAAAATCGCTTATAATCGTCTACCATATAAATAGCTGGGTTCCATGACACTCAGATGTTGAGCCACTATGATTTAACTAAACTTTTATAGTGAAAAGTACCTGGGAATATATAATTTTAAATATATTCACAAATTATAACCTGATGTGGGGCAGCCGGTTCCGGATAATCTGGTTATATTTATAAGCCTACATTGTTTTGGATGCATGGTCGCAACAGTTGTTAATCAATAATCACAATACATTTTAAACCCTGCAAACACTTTAGATTTCATGGCAATTAATTTACAGAAGGGACAAAAAATAGACATCGGGCTTTCCAGGATCAGCGTAGGTCTGGGCTGGAATCCAAACGAAGGGACAGGAAATGATTTTGATCTGGACGCATCTGCATTCATGATTGACGGCAACAGATTAATACCAACTGAAGGATATTTCGTTTTCTATGGCAATACAACTTCTCCTGACGAAGCTTTACATCATACCGGTGATGATCCTACCGGTGGCAACAGTGCAGATGGAGATGATGAAACCATTAAGGTAGATCTGTCTAAAGTACAACCCGACATTAAGGAAATATTGTTTGTTGTAACCATCCACGATGCAACAGGACGCAAACAGAATTTCGGACAGGTAAGAAATTCATATATCCGTATCGTTGATGATGCCAACGGTGAGGAGATTGCCAAATATGAACTGGGAGAAGACTTTTCAGTGGAAACTGGTGTAGAGTTCGGACGCTTGTACCTGAAAGATGGCAAGTGGCGTTTCGAAGCTTCCGGTATCGGTTATAAAGAAGACCTGGCCTACTTCCTGGGTAAATACTACAAAGGACAAATCATTAAATAGTCTATTCTATCACACACTATTGAAATACATTTTATGGCAATCAATTTAGTAAAGGGACAAACCATTGACCTCCGCAAAAATGATAAAGGAGAAAGCTTCGATCTGTCAACTGTAACAATCGGTCTGGGCTGGGATGTCCGTAAGAAAAGCGGTGGCTTTTTTGGTAAGCTGCTGGGCGGCAAGGAAGAAGAATTTGACCTTGATGCAATTGCTTTCCTGCTGGATAAAAACGGTAAGGTAGCCGACCTGGGTAAGACAGTTCAAACCAACGATGGCCGCAATTTGAGCCTCTACCAGGGAGATGTGATCTTCTTTAACAGCCAGCGCCACCCGTCAGGTAATATCTGGCTGACAGGCGATAACCGCACCGGTGCAGGTGATGGCGATGATGAGCAGATCATCGTGAAACTGGATAGCCTCGATGCAAAATATGAAAAGATCCTTTTCATAGTGTCTATCTATCAGGGCCGTCAGCGCAATCAGCACTTCGGTGGTATCGAGAACGCATTCATCCGCGCAGTAGATAACAAAGGAAAAGAGATCGCTAAATTCAACCTCTCCGGAGACGCATCATACACTAATATGTGCTCGCTCGTATTTGCAGAAGTATACCGTAATAACGGTACCTGGAAATTCAGAGCACTGGGAGATCCTCAACCGGCAGACAGCTTTGTTGAGATCCTCAGGAACTATGTTTATTAATTAACCTTTTCTATAAGAGTCATTCATGAGAAGATTACCGGTTTACTTAGTGTTGGATACCTCAGGCTCTATGAGCGGTGAGCCCATAGAAGCAGTAAAGAACGGCGTGCAGGTGCTGATATCAACTTTGAGACAGGACCCATATGCATTGGAAACAGCATACCTTAGCCTGATCACTTTTGATACAGACGCGCGCCAGCTGGTGCCGCTGACAGATCTGTCATCTTTCCAGATGCCTGAATTGAAAGCAGCAGGTGGTACATCTCTGGGAGCTGCTTTGCAGACAGTTGCAGACAGCATCAACAGGGAAGTTGCTAAATCTACCATCGATGTGAAAGGAGACTGGAAACCGCTGGTATTCCTGATGACAGATGGTATCCCAACCGATCAGTGGCAGAGTGGATTGAATGCTTTTCAGAATAGTAAAATAGGTATCACAGTGGCCTGTGCCGCAGGTAACGGCGCCGATGTGAACCTCCTGAAACAGATCACCAATACCGTTGTATCGCTCGATACGGCAGATGCCGCCACTATCAAAGCCTTTTTCAAATGGGTGTCCGCTTCCGTAAGCACCGGCAGCCAGAAAGTTGAAAGCGGTGATAAAGAAGTGGCCGGACTGAACGAACTGCCACCACCTCCTCCGGAAGTGAATATCGTTGTGTAACATGGAAAAGACCAGGCATGTATCTTTCGACCTGTGGATGACATTGATCCGTTCCCATCCTTCCTTTAAAACGAAGCGTGCTGCCTTGTTCCGCTCCTTCTTTTCACTGGACTCCTTTGCTCCGGAAAAAGTAGAAGCAGTGTTCAGGGAAACGGATGTACTCATCAATAACATGAACGAAATAACAGGACGTAACGTGCATACATTTGAAATGTATCTCTTATGCCTGCACCTGCTGGGTATCGATATTAAAAGTGTGCACCCGGACAAACTGGAGGAATTTTACAGTTTGTCCGAGGCGCTCTTTTTTCAATATCCGCCCCTGCGCTTGTACGAGGATACAACACAGTTGTTAGCCGCTTTGCAGGCACAGGGTATTACCACAAATCTGCTGAGCAATACAGGATTTATTCAGGGCCGTACTTTACGTAAACTAATGGCAGGATGGGGATGGGACGCCCTCTTTGCATTTCAGTTGTATTCAGATGAAACCGGATATTCAAAGCCGGATGCACAGATGTTCAGCCGGTTGTTGGAAAATGCCGCTTCGCTACATACAGATCTCCTTCCCGCACAGATCTGGCACCTGGGCGATAACCAGGTGGCCGATGTTGAAGGGGCCAAACGTATGGGGATACACGCAACGCTGACAGACATTGTTAATAACCCCTTAAATAAGTTGTTAAATGAAAGATGTTTATGCCTTACATAAGATTGTAGATGATGCTCACTTCCCGTTTGACCCTGCTGCCTACAGCCGTTTCAAATTCGGCGACGGAGCTGCTGCAGAGGCATTCGGTGCTGCACTTGCTGCAGGTTTCATTGCAACTTACGGGAACAGGTTTACGGAGAATGACCAGCTGGTCGTGTTACCAAGCCCTTACACAAGCATTCCTACAGCCTCCTATCATATGACCGTGGCTTTTACAAAAGTGCTGAACAGGTACCTCTGCATGAATGGATTTAACCCTGCGGAAAGTAGCAAGATCCATCGCTTTAAAACATACAGCATTGATTACGGAGCGCTGGACATGGAAAGCAGAAAAGCACTTATCATTAACGATAAGTATCATCTGGATAAGGATTTCCTGTCGGGCAAGATATTGATCTTTACAGATGATATCCGTATCACAGGAAGTCATGAACTGATCATCCGCAATCTGCTGCAACGATATGAACTTAGCAACGATGCTTACTTCCTCTATTACGCACAATTGCAGAATAACAGTATTCATCCCAACATAGAAAATAAGTTAAATTATTATAGTGTACATTCCCTGCATAGTCTTGAAGCTGTGATCAGTTCACCTTCATTCATGTTTAATACAAGAGTAGTGAAGTACTTACTACATGCTCCTGCTGATGAATATGAAAAGCTGTTAATGAAGCAAACGCCGGCATTCCTGGAGGAACTGGCTGACTGCTGCATTGGCAACAATTACTATCAGATGGAAGAGTACAGAAAGAACGCAACATTTTTATTTGATCATCTTCAAAAAAACATACCATCATGGCAATCAATCTGCAAAAAGGAGAAAGAGCAAATATCGAACTACCAAAATTCACTATTGGCTTAGGCTGGGATATCAATGAATCACATACAGGCGGAGAATGTGACCTGGATGCTTCAGTGTTCCTCCTGGGTGAAAACAGAAAGATCCTGTCGGATCCGTATTTCGTGTTTTATAATAACCTTGAATCTCCTGATGGTGCTGTAAAACATTCTGGTGATAACCGTACTGGCGCAGGTGATGGAGATGATGAAACGATCCATGTAGATCTGTCTAAGATCAATGCCGCCGTAAAAGAGATCTGTGTAGTGGTAACCATCCACGAAGCAGCGCAGCGTAAGCAGAACTTCGGGCAGGTCCGCAATTCATTTATCCGTATTTATGATGAAACCAACAATGTTGAGTTGGTGAAATATGAACTCGGAGAAGATTTCTCTATAGAAACAGCTGTTGAATTTGGCCGTATCTACAAACGTGAGAACCAATGGCGTTTTGAAGCAGTTGGTATTGGTCAGAAAGGAGGCCTGGAAGACTACCTGGCCAAATATGCGTAATTGAATTTAACACAACACGATCATGAGACGACTTCCGGTATACCTGCTGCTCGACACCTCCGGCTCCATGAGGGGCGAACGTATCGAGGCAGTAAAGAACGGGCTGCAGGTATTGGTATCGAAATTAAGACAGGACCCTTTTGCCCTGGAATCAGTATGGATAAGTATTATCACTTTCGATAGGGAAGTGAAACAGGTCCTGCCATTAACAGCGCTGGAATCATTGCAGCTACCTGAGATCACTACGCCGGAATCCGGTCCGACCAATATGGGCGCGGCATTGGAACTGCTGTGTTCCAAACTGGATAATGAAGTAGTAAAGGGGAATGATACACAGAAAGGTGACTGGCGCCCGCTACTGTTCCTGATGACAGACGGTAAACCTTCTGATCTGGCGGCTTTCCGTGAGGTGGTGCCAAAGATCAAAAGTAAAAACCTCGCCGCGCTGGTAGCTTGCGCCGCTGGCGCAGAAGCACAGGACAGCTTCCTGAAAGAACTGACAGATACGGTAGTGCACCTGGATACAGCCGATAGCTCTACACTGATGTCTTTCTTTAAATGGGTGTCTGCTTCCATCGGTACCGGCAACAAGAGTGTAGGTACTACAGAAGAGATACAACTGCCGCCACCACCGGCAGAAGTACATGTAATTATTTAAATAAAAGCAGCTGCTGATATCCATACAAAAGAAACTATACCCATGTTTTTTATTATTCATCTTATTATAAATATCCTCATCGTAGGACTCTTTTTATATTCGAAACTGCTGCCTTATGAAGACCGTTTAACCGGTCAGTATAAGCAGACGTTCGGCTTCTTTAAAAGTATTTTCAAACCCGTGCTGGGCATATTCAGCGGTATTAAACCATTCCAGGTCGGAACCGGTCTTTCTGTTGATATGACACAGATCCTGTTACTGATCATTTTGCTGGTACTTAATTATTTCTACTGATGAGAAGATTACCTATTTATTTCCTCATAGATGTATCAGAGTCTATGGTGGGAGAACAGATCCAGTTTGTAGAGGAAGGATTGGCGACGATCATTAAAGAGCTGAAATCCGACCCCTATGCGCTGGAAACGGCATGGGTGTCTATTATCGTATTTGCCGGTCAGGCAAAAACAATAGTGCCATTGCAGGAGGTGATCAGTTTCTATCCTCCGAAGTTTCCGATAGGTGCAGGTACTTCGCTAAGCAATGGACTGGGCCATCTGATGCATGAGATGCGCAAGAGCATTGTGCAGACCACTACCACACAGAAAGGTGACTGGAAGCCTATTGTGTTCCTCTTCACAGACGGTTCACCAACTGATGATACCAGTGCTGCTATCCGTGAATGGAAACAGAACTGGCAGAGCAAAACCAATCTGGTCGCTGTATCATTCGGAGATGAAAATAACCTGAGTGTGCTGAAGGAACTGACAGAGACGGTATTGATGTTTAAAAACACAACACCACAATCGTACAAAGAGTTCTTCAGATGGATCACTGCATCTATCAAATCAAGTAGTGTAAGTGTAAGCAATAACGGATCAGGTATAGAGCTGGCAAAGCTCAATGATGGCGTGATAGAGAAGGTCGATCTCGATAAACTGCCTCCTGCAAAACCAAATTTCGTAGATACCAACTACGCCATCTTTGCCGCCAAATGTCAGAATACAAAGAAACCTTACCTCATCAAGTATAAAAAAGGTTTACGTCCTGTGAATATCAGCGGCATGAATATGCAGTCGATGGGATATAAGCTCAACGGTGCTTTTCCGGTGGATAATGCTTATTTTGAATTGTCTGCCGATGGCGGCATTATTAACAGCAAGGTGAATACAGAAGAGCTGGAAGGCTTTCCTACTTGTCCGTGCTGCGGTAATCAGTATGGGTTCAGCGTATGTACCTGCGGTAAAGTGCATTGTGTTGGACAGGAGGAAGTGAGCACATGTTCCTGGTGCGGCCAGCAAGGCAAATATGGCTTCGGTAGCGGCAATATGGATATAAACAGAACGCAGGGATAATGACGAAGCACGACCAGGCTTTTGTAGAAGCGCTATTGCGGCATAAGGGTATGCCGATATCTGAAAATCAGCAGGCACTGTTTGAAAAATTTGTATTGGAAGAGCGTATTGAGCAGGCAGTGCAAATGATTATAAACACTCAAAAAGATATAGTGGAATCCTGGAAAGAAAGATCACTGATTGACGATATTTTGCAGAAACACATTGTCCTGCCCAATGCAAAGGTGAATAAGGCATATAATTTTGCCTTTGATCCTGAAGGCACAGGATTGCAGGAGATGGGAGATTTTGAATGGAGTATTCCGGAGGGGTTAGGCATTTCATTTGATGAAACAGCAAATACTATTTCCGGCATACCGTTGCAGCAGGGTGAGTACATACTTACCCTGAAGTTCCGGTTGAAAAATCATCCGGCGGATAAGCCATTTACTGAAAAGAAAATACATCTCGTTATCAACCCTGATCCGAAATCTTTGTGGCAGCATCTGCCATCCGATGAAACGGATAAGTACTGGCAGCCGGACCAGGCAGCAGTAGCTTTGCCTTTCGGCGACCGAAAGCTGGTGATCGCTTCCAAAAGAGGCCGTAGCCACGCGCATGAAGGTAAGTTCAGGGATGATAGTTTCGGTTGTGATTTTAACGCTGCAAAAGGCTGGGGTGTCATCGCTGTAGCTGATGGTGCCGGGTCTGCAAAATATAGCCGTAAAGGAGCTGATATTGCCTGTAAGGCAACTGTAAGCAGCTTCCGGGAGATGATGGCAGGAGATAAGATGGCCGCGCTTGAAGAAGCGATCACAGCCTATCTGAATGACTCCAGTGAGGAGAGCCAGAAAAAGGTCAGTGTTCAGTTCATTGAACAACTTGGTAAACTGGCATTCACTGCACAGAACAAGATCAAACAGGAGGCGCAGGAGAATGGGGCGGACATCAAAGATTATTCTACCACGCTCATTTTTGCGTTGGTAAAAAAATATACTGCCGGTTACGTGATCAGTTCTTTCTGGATCGGTGACGGAGGCATTGGTATCTACCAGGATAATTCGGGTGAAGCTTTTGTCATGGGCACACCTGATAGTGGTGAGTTTGCTGGGCAAACACGTTTCCTGACAATGTCTGACACCTTTGCGAACGGTGCTTATGTGAACCGTATCCGCTTTAAAGTGGTACCCGATTTCACAGCGTTGCTACTAATGACTGACGGCCTTACTGATCCTAAGTTCCAGACAGATGGCAATCTTCAGAAGAACGAATACTGGCGTCAGCTTTGGCAGGACCTCGGTGGTGCTAACGAAGACGGCATAAAGGTAAACTTCAGCGGGACGCCCGGAGAAGCGAAGGATGGTCTGCTGAACTGGCTGGACTTCTGGTCGCCGGGCAATCATGACGATCGTACCATTGCAATTTTATACTGATAAGGAATACATGAGCAACATTATTACAGTTACAGCGCAGGATGGGAAATCTTATCAATATGTTGATAATGGCGACCCGATGCAGGGAGGTATGAAGGACGTTTATTTTGCTCCTGATAAGTCATATGTGGTGGCTTTCTACAGGGATAAACAAGACTACAACTCCAAAGAGCGGCTCAACAACATCGTGAATACTTTCCGGGAAAGGATCTTCAATCAGCCCGGAGGAGAATATTGGAAAGATCTCTTCTGCTGGCCCAGCAATATCGTAGAACGTGATGGGAAGACAGGGATTATTGTGCCGGTATATCAGCAGAAATTTTTCTTTACCAAAGGATATAATCCTGGCGCAGCACAGATCGTATCCATAGCAGGAAAAGAAAAAGAAGGCAGGTGGTTTGCCTCACCGCAATTCAGGAGCCGCCAGTTTAAGCTGCACCTGGATGAAAGTGAGCTGGGCGACTGGTTCAAATTCTGTCTCATCTGTATCAAGATAGCACGCGCTGTAAGACGTATGCATGCCGCCGGGCTGGCTCACTCAGACCTTTCCTATAAGAACGTACTTATTGATCCACGTACCGGGAGTGCTACGATCATTGATATTGATGGATTGGTAGTGCCAGGTAAGTTCCCGCCTGATGTGATCGGGACGCCCGATTTCATCGCGCCGGAAGTAATGGCGACAAAACATCTGTCGAAAGAAGATCCCGCGCGTAAACTGCCCAGTATTGCTACAGACAGGCATGCCCTGGCAGTTATGATCTACATGTACCTGCTCTATCGCCATCCATTAAGAGGAGGCAAGATCCATGATACGGACGCTCAGAAAGATGAGGAACTGTCCATGGGAGCTAAAGCATTATTCATAGAACATCCAACAGATACTTCCAACAGGCCCCGGCTGGACCAGGTAAAACCTACTCACCTGCCCTGGGCCGATGTGAATAAGATACCATATACAGTTTGTGGTCCTTACCTGAAGGAACTGTTTGATAAAGCGTTTATTGACGGACTGCACAATCCGTCACTACGTCCTACGGCAGATGAATGGGAGCAGGCACTGATTAAGACAGTCGATCTGCTGCAGCCCTGTCAGAATAAAAGCTGTGATCAGAAATGGTTTGTGTTCGACAACACTACCAATCCCTGCTGTCCTTTCTGTGATACGCCTTACCGTGGGCAATTGCCGGTACTCAACTTGTATTGGTCGAGAAAAGCCGGTAGCTTTACGCCCGAGAATCACCGGTTAATGGTTTATCACAACCAATATTTGTATCCCTGGCATGTGAATAGAAACATTTATCCGAACGAAAGACTAACAGATCAGCAGAAAAAACCGGTAGGATATTTTGTATTTCATAATAATAAGTGGCAACTTGTCAATCAAACGCTTACGTCCTTAAAAGACGTTACGGAGGGGAAAGATATTCCGGTGAACTCCATGGTTGAACTGACTGACAATAAGCAATTACTGTTGTCATCGGAAGAAGGAGGCCGGCTTATCGTCGTGCAGTTGGTAAACAATTAACGTCTTAGAAAAACAAGAAAATAACAAACAATTATGCAAATCGCTGAAATGTTCCAGCAGATCATGGACAACCCGATACCCGCGTTGCTGATCGTCGGAAACCTGATTATTATTGAAAGCCTCTTGTCGGTGGATAATGCGGCTGTACTGGCTACAATGGTAATGGACCTGCCAAAGGAACAACGTAACAGAGCACTGAAATACGGTATCATCGGTGCATACGTTTTCCGTGGTATCTGTTTACTGTTCGCGTCCCTTCTTATTAAAGTGTGGTGGCTGAAACCTGTCGGCGGACTTTATCTGCTGTACCTGACCTTTGACTATTTTAGAAAACGAGCTGCAAAAGCAAAAGGGGAGAAAGAAGGTATTCTTGAACATGAAACAGAGGAGATCGATAAGAGTAAAAATTGGTTATATAAAGCAACTATCGGCTGGATGGGCCAATTCTGGGCTACTGTAGCATTGGTTGAACTGATGGACCTTGCATTCTCTATCGATAACGTATTTGCGGCTGTTGCATTCAGTGATAATATCGTATTGATCTGGACCGGGGTATTCATCGGTATCCTGGCTATGCGTTTCGTGGCGCAAGGCTTCGTGAGACTGATGGAGAGATATCCTTTCCTCGAAATTGCAGCCTTCCTGGTAATTGGTGTACTGGGTATCAAATTAATGCTGGCTGTCTATGAACATTTCTACCCGGAAACCGCAGCTACCAAATTCCTGGAAAGCCATCAGGCGGACTGGGCTACTTCTCTTATTACAGTAGCTATTTTCGTAGTGCCTATCATAACCAGCTTACTGTTCAACTTCCCTAAGAAGCATAAAGTGGAGGCTAAAGCAGACTAGTAGCATCACCATAATATCAACTTACCAGAAAGGACCGGCAATACGCTGGTCCTTTTGCATTAATAACAAGTGCCCACTGTTACCCACGCAGAGATATCTGAACTACCGGGCTATCGGGTCTATATCAGGCTACTAAAAGGTAGCCAAAAGGGTATTAAGAGGTCATCTATATATCAAATCGATATTGAAGTGCCCTTTAAATGATCTTTTAGTGATAATTTGATGTACTTATACGTACCTTAGAGAAACGATACAGGAAACTTGTATTACTAACCTCAAAACGACCTTTTTATGGCCATTGTTAAAGACAATATCCTCATGCAACTTGTCCGGGGCTCTCTCGGCAAGCAAATCACGATCTACGAAAGAAATGGGCAGATCATTATGGCGAAAAAACGCGGCCCTTCAAGGAAGAAGCCTACACAAAAGCAGTTGGAAGCCAGGCTTAAGATGACTATCGCTTCGGCACGCGCGCAGCTGATGATGGAAGATCCGCAGATAAAGGCTTATTATCAGTCGCTGGCAGGACCGGGACAAAACGCCTATAATATAGCGGTGAAGGATGCCTACCGCAGTCCGGAGGTCCAGAATATCAGGTTAGAAAAGGAAGAGGTGGTAGTAACTGCCCGGAACGAGTTCCGTGTAGCGGAAGTGGAGGTAAAGTTAATAGACGCCGACGGGGTTATTACCGAGAGCGGGCGTGCATTTTTGGGCCGCAACGGAGTAGATTGGACTTATAAAGCCGCTGCATTGCCTGCAGGTGGTAAAGTCATTGTGGTGGCGAAAAGTTTACCAGGCATTCAAACGGTAAAAGAATTGCTGCTTACATAAAGACGTTCTCACTGTTTACGAATGACTTCCTTCTGATTGGGCGGCTTTGAAAAGTCTTCAATTTGCCAGCTAGGACGGATTATTTTGACATGTGTTGTTCCTGCGTTAAAAGTGGGTAGGCATTTCCGTGGCTTTTCCTTTTGCATGTAACTATTCCTTTCCCGTTTGCCGCCATCGGGGGATCATTTTCAGGATGAAGGAGAGGAAGAACACTGCCAGGAAGAGGAATACCTGATGGCTTACATCCGGCAAGAGCGAACGGGGGCTGGGCTGTTGATGCCCCTGACCATGATTGCCGTCGGGTGGTGGAAGCGGATGCCCTGCAGCGGGTGAAGATCCCCGTCCGTAAGAAGACAGGGTATCAGTGTCAGCCGGGTGTTGTAACGGCGGTGGATGTTGTAAATCCCGTGGTGGACGATCTGATGGCAGCAACAGCGGATTATTGGCCGGAAATTCATATCCTTCACGCGGAGGATGTCCCTCAATCAGCATATTTGGAACCACCACTATTACAGCGAAGCACAGAAGTATAATCAGGAAGAAGCCGGTATATCTGCGCTTAAAATAATAATTGGGGATGAGCCAGAAATAATTAAAGTAGAAGAACAGCAGCAAGGCGAGATAGACCAGGAAATCCTTTAGAGCGGGTGGATATTTCCACAGGTCAGACAGGTTACCGGCATCCGGAGAGAATACGATCGGCAACGCCAGAAAAGTAACGCAACCGGCAATATGTATGAGCACCTGACCAAGTCTTCCTTTCATAATGGGGCTGTTAGGTTACAAAATTAGGATTTAGAGGATATTGATTTCCCCTTATTTTTGCGTCATGATAAAAAGGATATTCGGGTTATGCATCTTATTACCTCAGCTGTTACACGCCCAGTTGCCGGAAAAGAACTATCCGCAGGGATATTTCCGCAATCCGCTGGCCGTACCTATCCAACTGGCGGGTAATTACGGAGAGCTTCGTCCCAACCATTTTCACGCGGGTATAGACATTAAGACCCAACAGAAGGAGAATTTGCCGGTATATGCAGCGGCAGATGGATATGTAAGCAGGATCGGCGTATCCCATACCGGTTACGGAAATGTGCTGCACATAACCCACCCTAATGGGTATACTACCACCTATGGGCACCTGAACCGCTTTTTCCCTGCCCTGGAGCAATATATAAAGCAACAGCAATATGCAGCAGAAAGCTGGGCGACAGATATAAAGATCCCGGCAGACAAGTTTCCTGTAAAGAAAGGGGATTTTGTAGCATGGAGCGGTAATACGGGTGCTTCCGGTGGGCCGCATGTGCACTTTGAGATCAGGGATACACATAGCGAAAAGCCACTGAACCCATTATTGTTCGGTTTTGATATACCCGATACCAAAGCGCCTGAAGTGTTCAGGATCGCTATCTACGATATGGACAGGAGTATATATGATCAGACGCCAACTATTCTGCCGGTAAAGAAGGTGAACGGGGAATATGTACCCGCCACACCACTGGTTAAGGTGAAGACCGCACTGGCGGGAATAGGGCTGAATGCAGTGGACCGTATGAGCAATGTGCCCAACAGTTACGGTATCTATGAAGTGGTGATGTTTGACCGGGATGTACCTAACAGTGGTTTCCAGATAGATAATATCGGCTTTGATGAATCCCGTTATATTAATGCACATACGGACTATAAAGTGAGAAAGGGCGGTGGCCCCTGGTTACAGCTGCTGTTCTCCATACCTGGCAACAAGCTGGAGATCTACAAGGACGTTCAGGGTGATGGCACCATTGATCTGTCAGACGGTACGCCGCATCCTGTGAAGTTGCTGGTGAAGGATGCCTATGGCAATTCTTCTACCGTAAAATTCTCTCTGCAGCAAAGCGGAGAGGCGACGGAGCCTACCAAATGTGCTAACACGATGTATGCGGAATCCCGTAACATCTTTGAAAATAACCAGGTGGAATTCTTCCTGGAGGAAAACTCCCTGTATGACAGGATCTGCTTTAACTACGGAGAGATCCCGGCTGGAGAGAAGTCTAAGGCATATTCCTCCATATTCCGTCTCCATACCGCATTAGTACCCTTACACAGCAATTTTACGCTGCATATTAAGCCGGACAGGCCAATACCGGCAGCGCAGCAACACAAGGTCGTAATGGTGCGTGAAGGGCTCGGAGAGACGATCGTAGGCGCTACAATGGAGAAGGGTTGGTATGTAGGGCAGTTCAGAGAGTTCGGCAACTTTCACCTTGAGGTAGATACTATCCAGCCGAAGGTTGCACTGCTTGGAGTGAAGAGTGGGGCTAACCTTTCAAAAGCAGCAAAATTATCCTTCGCGATCAGCGATAACAGTGGCATAAAGGCATATCGGGCGGAACTGGATGGCAAATGGCTGATGTTTGCCCGTAGGGGAAATGTGATCTCTTATACTTTTGATGAACATTGTAAGCCCGGAAAACACAGTCTGCGATTATTAGTAACAGATATAGCCGGTAATACAAAAGAACAGACGATTACATTTACACGATAGACGGAACAGGAATGACACATTTGAAGGAGGGGGATAAGGCCCCCGTATTTAACGGAACAGATCAGGAAGGTAAACAGATCTCACTGGCAGATTTTAAGGGCAAAAAAGTAATACTGTATTTCTATCCAAAGGATATGACGCCTGGCTGTACGAACCAGGCATGTAACCTGCGGGATAATTACCATATTCTGCTGAACAAAGGATATGTGGTAGTGGGAGTGAGTACAGACAGTGAAAAGCGTCATAAGAAGTTCACTGAAAAGTATGACCTGCCTTTCCCTTTGCTGGCTGATGAAGACCGTACGATCCATACTTTGTATGGCGTATGGGGCGAAAAGAAGTTTATGGGCCGTATCTATGATGGTACTCACCGTACCACGTTCCTGATCAATGAAACGGGTGTGATAGATAAGATCATTGTGAAGCCTGATACTAAAAATCATACAGAAGAGATCCTGGAGATCTGGAAGTAATAGCAAAGAGCAAAGCATAAATAAAAAGCCCTCCTGGTTGACAGGAGGGCTTTTTATTTATGCTCTATAAATTGGCATTATCTCTTTTGGCGTTGTTTCTTGAACAGCTGACCAGTTTTGAATTTGTTACCTTCCGGGCTACCCACGCGGTCCATTGCACAACGGAAACCTACAGTGTTAGTGGCCATATCTTCCTGCATGTAACGGCGTGCACCTGGAGAGAGCCAGTAAGCGCGGTCGTTCCAGCTACCACCTTTTACAACGTGAGATTTGTCGTTGATCAGGGAAGTGATACCGTAACCATATTCTACCATAGAGAGGGAGTCACCATCGAGGTAGTTGATAACATCACCTTTCTGGTAGTTCAGGCGGTTAGCACTTTCTTCGTCGGTTACGTCACGCATTTTCAGGTGACCCAGGCTGTCCTTTTCAGGTTCGCCTTCGCCGTTCATATAAGTAGTCTGGAATTTGTTACCACGGAAGTAGTTGAAGTCATCACCGTCGATCGGGTTCAGAGGACGATAAACGTCCAGTACCCACTCGCTCACGTTACCTGACATGTTATATACACCGAAAGTGTTCGGGAAGAAAGCTACTACAGGACCAGGGATAGACGCACGGTCGTTCAGACCACCAGCCATACCCATGTTGTCACCGGAACCACGTTTGAAGTTCGCCAGGAACTGACCTTGCCATGCACCACGGCGGATATCTCTCAGACCGCTGTTGTTGGTACCCCAGGAATAAACCTGTTTGTTCATGATCAACTCCTCACCACGTTTACCTTCTTTCTTGGAAGGGCCAGGGTTCTGACCGATGTAACCCAGTGCCGCATATTCCCATTCAGCTTCTGTCGGGAGGCGGTAGTTAGGTAACATTACACCATCTTCGAATTGAGCAGTACGTGGAGAACCGTCAGCGTTTCTGAACTGAGCCTTGGTACTCTTGGACATATTACCCGGAATACCTTCATAAAGGCCCGCAGTATATGATTTGGTATCGAAGGTATTGTCATCAGCCTGGTTCTTCATATCGTTTTTGGACAGCAACCCTTTATCGATCAGCATCTTTTCATTCACACGGTTGGAGCGCCATTTACAATAGTCAACAGCTTGTTTCCAGTTCACACCTACTACCGGATAATCGTTATAGGCAGGGTGACGGAAGTAGTATTCTACAAGCGGCTCGTTATAAGCCAGTTCGCTACGCCATACCAGGGTATCAGGTAAAGCTTTGCGGTATACGTCCGGGAAGGACTCGTCGTACATCCGACGCAGCCAGTACAGGTATTCACGATAGTGTACGTTGGCAACTTCTGTTTCATCGATGTAGAATGAAGAAACAGTGATACGTCTTGGAATGTTATTCCAGTCGGCCATAACGTCCTGTTCTGTCGCTCCCATGGCGAAGGTACCGCCCTGCACGAAAACAAGACCCGGACCAGTCTGCTGGTCTTTACTTTTGGCCACACTGAAACCACCCATCTTAGGATCGTTGTAATTCCAGCCAGTAGCAGTGGATTTCTCCTTCTTTTTGCCGAAAGGCCCGCCGTTTTTACAGGCCGACATCGACATAATTATACTGGCGCCTAAGAGCATTGAGACAGAGGTTAATCTATGCATGCGATTCAGCTTTTTTATTTGATGTTTATGGTAAACGCAAATGTAGTATAATTTATTTTATAGTAAAAATAATTAATCTGTAAGCATTCACCTGTTAATAGAGTTTATCTTATTTAAAATCAATGTATTATGATTCTGAAGGCTACCCGGACTACGTATTAAGTTATTCTTAACTGTAAGAGCCGGAAGGGCTTTCTGGTGGCCCATTGGCAGTTAGCTGGCTTCTGGTTGACGACTCATAGATACATGGTATGGTTCAGTGTAAATATACTATTACTTTCCCTGCTTGTTCCTCCCTTATTCATACTAAAGCACGCTTTACTGACAACAGGAGACAAAAATACTTCCTCCCGTTTAATAAAACGCCTGACAATAGCTACTTATTATAGTGTTTGAAATAGTATGTCATAAAATGTCCCGCCGCCGTATATTCACACGCTATAAAAACCTGAAATACAATCTGAGGGGCCGGTGCAGACATTTCGTGACAACTGCCCTAATGGTCGATTTCGCCCTATAAATATACTTTATAATTGCTATGTTTGCGCAAATACCCACTATGAAATTGATAACCTTCTCTTTTTTACTACTCCTCTGCAGCCAGTGGGCTACAGGTAGTAGCGGGAGAGGAGGTCCTTACGCCGCACATTCCGTTCTCTCTTCGGGTAGCTGGTATAAACTGGCGGTACTCCGGGAAGGGATCTACAAAATAGATAAATCCCTGCTGACAGGCATGGGAATAAGCGCTGACCTGAAAAACGTCAGGTTATATGGTACGGGAGGCCGGATGCTGCCTGAGAGCAACGCCGTGCCCAGGCATGACGATCTGCCGGAAGTAGCGATGATGGAAGAAGGGGATTATCTCCTGTTCTACGCACCAGGCCCGCACAGCTGGCAATACCAGGGTGGTAATTATACCCACACCGCTAATCTGTACTCGGATTCAGCCTGGTATTTCCTGACCGCCGGTACTACGCCGGGAAAAAGGATCGTCCAGGATGCCGCTGCTCCGGCAGCAGGCATCATTGTCAATAGTTTTGACTATCACGCTTTTTACGAGAATGATAGCATCAATTTCCTGAGTAGCGGTAAACAATGGTGGGGTGCTGTGTTTAGCAGTGTACAGCCATTACGTAATATTGATTTTTCCTTGCCGCTTACTCCTTTCTCTCTCAAGATAGGAGCGAGAACAGCCGCCAGGAGTACCGGCACCAGCCGCTTTTCAGTGCAAACCGGCAATGACATGCTGGGCTCCATGTCCCTGTCGCCCGTAAGTGGAAATGCATTTGAAGCCTTCGCTTCCGTAGCGACCAGTTATTATTCCGCCTCTCCTGCCGGGACCACGGTACCTGTCACGCTTAGTTTCACACCCGGTGGTAGTGGCGCTCAGGGATGGCTTGACTATCTGACCTTACAGGCCAGATGCCCATTGCAGCTCCCTGCCCAGGAACCGTTGTTTTTCAGGGATATGGCTTCAGTGAATACTGGCCAGACCGCACAATTCAGACTGGAACAGGCAGCTGGCCAGACGATCGTTCTGGATGTTACAGATCCGCTGCAACCTATAAAGGTTAAGACCCAACTGGCGGGTGCCAGCCTCTCTTTTACGAGGGATTGCAGTACGCTGCATGAATACGCCGCCTTCTCCGGAAAAGGTTATTTGCAACCGGTACCGGCAGGAGCGGTAGCTAATCAGGACCTGCACGGCATTGGAACGGTGGATATGTTGATCGTGACTACACCGGCCTTACAGACGGCAGCCACCAGGCTTGCTTCCTGGCATGGCACGCACGATGGACTGGCAGTGAAGGTAGTGACGGTGGATCAGATCTATAACGAGTTTGGCGCCGGTTCTTCAGACCCTACAGCCATCAGGGATTTTGTGAAGATGTGCCATGACAAAGGCGGGCTGCAATACCTGTTGTTGTTCGGAGATGCATCTTACGACTACAAAAACCGGCTGAAGGGGAATACCAATATGGTGCCTACCTGGCAAAGTGCAGTCTCCACCGATCCGGTATATGCCTATCCGTCCGACGACTTTTTCGGTTTCCTGGACGATGCTGATGATATCAATGACAATGGCCGGCAGAATTTGCTGGATGTAGCAATAGGCCGTTTGCCCGTACAACGGCCGGACCAGGCAGAGGCAGTAGTGGATAAGATCCTGGGATATAATGTTCCCGCCAACCTGGGCCGCTGGCAGCAACATATTACCATCGTGGCCGATGATGGTGATGACAACCTGCACCTCGAAGACGCTGAAAGTATGAGTGAGATCGTCGCTGCACATTGGCCGGCGGGACGCATTGACAAAATATACCTGGATGCCTATCCGAAGATTTCAGACGCCGGCGGTAGCCGCTATCCGGCAGTAAACACCGCGATAGCGGAAGATATCTTTGATGGTACGCTGATCTGGAATTATACTGGCCACGGAAGTTACTCGCGGCTCGCAGAAGAGGTGATCATGGAAGAAAGTTCCCTGTCCGACTGGAAGAACGCAGGTAAGCTGCCGCTTTTCATCACGGCCACCTGCGATTTTGCGCCTTTCGATAATCCTGGCTACGTTTCCCTGGGAGAACGGCTTTTGTTGCAGGAAAAAGGAGGAGGGATTGCGCTGATGACCACTACCAGGACCGTTTTCTCAGCGTCTAACAAGGTGATGAACGCCAATTATCTGCAGAAACTATTGACACCGGCGGCAGATGGGCGTATGCCTACCCTGGGACAGGCGGCAATGGAGGCCAAGAATCTGACTTACGCTACCTACGTCGATATTCCCAATAACCGTAAGTTCCAGTTATTGGGCGATCCGGCGCTGACACTGGCCTTTCCACGGTATCATGTCGTGACGGACTCTATCAACGGAAACGCGGTAAATGACATACCTGACACATTAAAAGCAATGGGAAAATATACAGTAAAGGGCCACCTGGAAGATGAGCAGGGCGTCAGGCAGGATACTTATAAGGGTACATTGTATACAACGGTATATGATAAACCTGCTTTGCAATATACCCGTGGAAATGATGCAGGCAGCACAAAAGCAGGCTTCTACCAGCAACAGAACGTCCTTTACCGTGGTCAGCAGACCGTTGAGAACGGCCGGTTCTCCTGTTCATTTGTGGTGCCCGCGGATATTGACTATCAGGCCGGGGCGGGAGCACTCAGTTATTATGCAGCAAATGGCGTGACCGCGGCAGGTGGTGTTTTTTCAGGCATACAGGTGGGAGGAACCGCTGATAGCATTGAACAAGATGAGCTGGGACCTGTTATAAAAGCATATCTGAACAATGAGTACTTCCGTAGCGGGGGCGTGACAGGAGAAGATCCGGTTTTACTGTTGCAGCTGAAAGACGATCAGGGGATCAATACATCCGGTTACGGTATAGGGCATGACCTGATAGCTACGCTGGATAACGACGAAGGTCAATACTATATACTGAATAACTTTTTTGAGGCGACGACGGACAGCTACCAGGAAGGATCTGTGCGTTTCCCCTTATTCGGCTTGTCTGAGGGCATGCATACAATAGCAATAAAAGCCTGGGATACGCATAACAATTCAGGAACAGCTAAATTGCAGTTCCGTGTGGTCAGGGCATCGGAACTGACTGTAGGGAAAGCCAGCTGCTTTCCGAATCCTTTCCACGACCAGACACAGTTCACTTTCGAGCATAACCAGCAGGAACAGGCACTGGAAGTAACTGTCAGAATATTTACGGTAACGGGCCAACAAATAAAAACTATACATCATGCAATAAATGATGGTGGCAGCCGTTATGTAGGGGCATCCTGGAACGGAACGACCGACTCCGGCGCCCGGGTGTCGCCTGGAATTTATATATATAATGTCTTGGTAACAGCGAATGGTAAAACGACGATTTTAGGCGGAAAAGTAACTGTATTATAACCTATGCATCAAAAGCACATACTAAACTCGCGTGTCCCTTACCAGACCCCTGTTATTGATTATACAGATTTTCGAACTATTTTTACACCTCGTTCTAAACAACTATTGCATGTATAATTGCATGATCAAAAAGGCAACTGTAAACCTTGTCTTCATTTGTTGCATCCTATTCCCTCTGTCTGTCAGCGCTCAGATACCAACTGATAATCTGGACGGACGTACGAACACCATTAACACAGCGGTACCCTTTCTTCGTATTTCTCCTGATGCAAGGGCGGGAGCCATGGGAGATGCCGGCGTAGCCACCTCGCCTGATGCGAATTCCATGTACTGGAACCTCTCGAAGGTAGCGTTTGCACCCTCCCCATCCGCAGTATCGGTTACTTATACCCCCTGGTTGAAAGAACTGGTGAACGATGTGTTTCTGGCTAACCTTTCCGGCTACTACAGGTGGGATGAGTTCCAGACAGTTTCCGCTTCATTGCGTTACTTCTCTTTAGGTACCATCAACTTTACGGATGTTACCGGTATGCCAACTTATGACTACCGTCCGCGTGAATTTGCATTTGACGCAGGTTACGCCCGTAAATTGTCAGATAACTTCTCAGTAGCCCTGGCAGGCCGCTTTATTTACTCTAACCTGGCCAGCGGTGATATCAATGGTCGTGTGATCAGACCTGGTAAAGCATTTGCTACCGACCTGTCACTGTTCTACACGAAAGACTACGAAAAATCAAACAATGCGGTAAATACCTGGAACGTAGGTTTGGCCCTGACTAACATTGGTACAAAGATCTCTTACACAGAGTCGGCTACCAATAAAGACTTCCTGCCTACCAACTTCGCCCTGGGTACAGCCTACACCATAGGAATGGACGAGACCAACAAATTAATGTTCACACTCGACCTGAATAAACTGATGGTCCCTACTCCGGATAGTTTAGGCGCTTACCGTGAGAAATCTACTATCTCCGGTATGTTTTCGTCTTTCGGAGATGCTCCCGGTGGTTTTAGTGAAGAGCTGCAGGAAGTGACAGTGTCATTGGGTGGTGAGTATAGCTACAATGATCAGTTCTTTGTACGTGCCGGTTATTTCTATGAAAATAAGAACAAGGGTAACCGTAAGTTCGTAACTGCCGGTCTGGGTGTTAAATATAATATGTTCGGCCTGAACTTCTCTTACCTGGTGCCTTCAGGCAACGGTATCCAGCGTAACCCGCTGTCAAATACCCTGCGTTTCTCCCTGATCTTCGATCTTGCACATAAGAATGATGATGATGGTGGTACCACCTGGTAATAACTGGTATTGAAATAGTTAATGTTTTTTTAAAATATAAGAATCCTCCGGAAATCCCCGGAGGATTTTTAATTTGCGATAATTTTAAGCGGTTAAAAGCTTATATTTCAAAGTTTATACATCTGTCATGACTAAATTGCGCATTGGGCTGGGAGTAGATTTTCATCAGTTAACAGAAGGAAGGGATTTCTGGTTAGGGGGAGTTTTGGTACCTCACCATAAGGGAGCCATCGGGCATAGCGATGCCGACGTGCTGTTGCACGCCATTTGTGACGCTATGCTGGGTGCTGCCAGCCTGGGAGATATCGGGGTTCATTTCCCTGATACTGATAATACTTATAAGAACATTGACAGCAAGATATTGCTGAAACGTACACTGGAGCTGATCGGCCAGAAAGGCTACCAGGTTGTGAACATAGACAGCACGCTTTGCCTGCAGGCGCCTAAGATCAAACCATACGTGGGACAGATGCAGGAAACAATTGCCGGTATACTCAATATCTCCACAGAGGAAGTATCGATAAAAGCCACAACTACAGAGAAACTTGGCTTTGTAGGCCGTGAAGAGGGCGTGGTGGCTTATGCGACCGTCCTGCTGGAGAAAAATTAGACTATCGACTATTTAAAATACCTTTGTAATAATGGCATCTATAACAGTTAAGATCATCAATAAATCCGCTAATCCGCTACCGGCTTATGCCACAGCAGAAGCGGCCGGGATGGACCTCAGGGCCAGCCTGGAAACAGCTATTACCCTGCAGCCCCTCGAAAGGATGCTGATACCCACCGGGCTGTTCATAGAGCTGCCTACCGGGTATGAAGCCCAGATCAGGCCACGCAGTGGTCTCGCTATCAAACAGGGCCTGACCTTGTTAAATACACCCGGCACAATTGATGCTGATTACAGGGGAGAGATCAAGATCATTATGATCAACCTGTCAAACGAACCGCAGGCAATTGCCCCCGGTGAAAGGATCGCCCAGATGGTGATCGCACCATTTGTTCAGGCCCGCCTCGAAGCGGTTGAACTGCTGACAGAAACAGAACGTGGTGCCGGCGGTTTTGGCCACACCGGTAAATCTTAATAAATGTTCAAAACCCACAATAATAACAGGACCTTGCCCGGAAGGAATGGCCTGCCAGCTTTAAATCGGTTGGTGAGCCGGTTATCCCTTTTTGTGGCGGGTTTTTGTTGTGTGGTAGTAACGGCCTGTAATTCGTCTAAACCGGCCGCCTCCCGTACTTCTTCCCGCCAGGTATATTCCATGAAGGATTCCACCTTGCTGGAACAGCGGGCTGACAGCCTTTTTTATTCTGCCGAAAGGTCCAAAATGCTGGGCGATTACCGCACAGCTATAACACAGTTCTCTGACTATCTCCGGCTGAAAAGGAACAACCCGACAGCTTATTACGAATTGTCCCGGTTATTTATCGAGGTGCGCAACCCTGGTTACGCATTGGGTTTTGCCCGCAAGGCAGTGAGCCTGGACAGCTCCAATAAGTGGTTTCAGATCACACTGGCAGACGCTTTCGGCGTGAATGCCCAGTTTGACAGTGCCGCCGCGGTGTACAACCGCCTGGCCACCAGGTATCCTGAGAACGACGAATATCTCTATAACAAGGGAATGTTCCTGGCTAAAGCCGATAAATCTGCAGAGGCGCTGGAAGTATTTGACTCACTTGAAAGAAAAGTGGGACTGGTAGAAGAACTGGCCTTTCAGAAACAACGGCTTTATCTGAAGCTGAACAGGATGGAGGATGCGGCAGCGGAGGTACATAAGCTGATCAATCAGAATCCGGACGATGTTCGTTACTATCTCATTCTGGGAGATATCTATAACTCAAATGACCGTGTGGAAGAAGCTGCAGCCATCTATAATGAGGTGCTGGAGCGGGACTCCGCGAATCCCAGAGCACTGATCGCATTGTCGGGTTATGCTAAAAAGGAGGGGAACTATACACAGTACTGGGCCTATCTGACACGCGCTTTTGCCAATCCTGATTATAACATTGATGAAAAAGTAGCTTATGTCTATCCATACCTCCAAATGCAGGGAGTAGACAGCAGCAAATTGAGAGAAGGATTGCAGTTGGCACAACTGGTCATTGAAGCGCACCCCGAAGAGGCTAAAGCGTATGCCCTGCAGGCAGACATGTTCTCGCAGGCAGGTATGCTTGACAGCGCACTGGTGGATTACAATAAAGCTGTTAACCTTGATTCTACACGATTTACAGTATGGTACCAGCTGATGTGGATCTACTCCAGGAAAGACGATTCGAACAACCTGCTGAAAGTGAGCACGGTTGTATCAGAACGCTTCCCGAAAGAGTTTATGGGGCATTATTTCAAAGGGGTGGCGAACTTTTTGCTACAGAATTATCCTGCATCCATCGATGCGTTAAATGTCGCATTACAGACTCCCGGCGGTAACGGAGACAAGAACACGAGAGCGGATGTTTACTCGCTGCTGGGAGATGCGTATCACGCAACCGGTCAGCATCAGCAGTCAGACAGTAGTTATGACCGCGCGCTGACGCTGAAGCCGGATGATGCACTGGTACTGAATAACTTCAGCTATTATCTTTCCCTGCGCGGAGAGCAGCTGACAAAGGCGGAGAGCATGTCTAAACGTTCACTGGAACTGGAGCCGGAAAGCACCAATTTTATGGACACATACGCCTGGATCCTGTTCCGCATGGCCCGTTATGAACAGGCCAGACAATGGATGGAAAAAGCCCTGCAGTCAGAAGAAGCACGTCAGAACCCTAATATGCTGGAGCACTACGGAGATATACTGTTTAACCTCCATGAAGTGGACAAAGCCCTGGAATATTGGCAATTGGCCAAACAAAAAGGAGCTAATTCAGTAGGATTAGCCCGTAAAATTGCAGAAAAACGGTATATACTTGCAACCGAAAGGGAATAGCGAACTTCCCCTGGGAAACGGGAATGTATTGAATTAAAGATCATGATGAAGCAAATATTAGCACTGATAGTATTAGGTATTGTAAGCACGGGACTCTTTTCATGCAGGCATAGCCGACAGATAGCAGGTACTTCTTTTCCTGTGACAGATACTACTCAACATAACATTATCTCAAAAACAGACAGCGCTTCAACAGCAGCTACCAACGCTTATAACAAAGAACTGCTCTCAAAACTGCGCGGCAACTATATTTCCTTCAATACTTTCTCCGCTAAATTAAAGATCGACTTTGAATCGGAGTCCAAACAAATGTCAGGCATCAACGCAAACATGCGTATGCAGAAAGACAGTTTCATCTGGATATCTGTATCGGCGCCTATTATCGGGGAAGTAGCCAGGGCCATCATCACACCCGATAGCCTGAAAGCAATCGACAAGTTTCATAAAATAGCATACCTCCGGGATATGAAGAATGCAAAAGATATTCTGAATATCCCGTTCGATTTCAGGACCCTGCAGGACCTGATCATTGGCAACCCCATTTATCTGACAGATTCTGTATATCAGGTGGTTAAGACGCCGGCAGTTATTTCTTTTACATGCGACAGCACAATATTCACTAGCCTGTTCAACGTTTTTGCAGATGACTACATTCTCCAGCAAAGCAAGGTGATGGATAAAGACAGTACACGCAAACGCTCGGTCGAACTCACATATGGTGAATACAAATCGCTGGATAAGATTAAATTTGCTACCCGCCGCAGGGTTTTTGTGGAAGAAAAAAGCTACACGAAGATCAACATGGATTTTAACAAAATAGATTTTGATCAGCCGGTGAGCTTTCCCTTCACTATTCCTTCGGGTTATTCAAGGGAGTAGGCAGGCTCCTGAATGTATCTGAAATTTGTAAATTGCTATTTTGCAGCTATCTTTAAAACCATCATGCTGAATCTGAAGAAGTTTTTCCCGTTTGTATTGATCTTAGGTTTACTACCGGCCTTGCTGAAAGCACAGGCTCCCCAATTGTCGCGGGAGGAATTAGAGCATAGAAAAAAGGAGCTGCAGCGTGAGATCGACGAAGCCAATGAGGCCCTTAAAACTACCAAGAAATCCACAAAGGAGAGTTTGAGCCAACTACGGGCGCTACGGGAAAAGATCACGTTACGTACCCGTCTTATCAACAATATCAACGAAGAGATCAACTTCATTAACGGAGACATCAATTCTGCCTACAGGGATATCAAAACCCTGGAGAAAGATCTCGATACCCTGAAGTCACAATATGCACAGCTGGTCGTGTATGCGTATAAAAACCGCAGCACTTACGACATGTTGAACTTCATCTTCTCTGCAGAAACTTTCAATGATGCGATCAAAAGATATCAGTACCTCAAGCAGTATAGAGATTACCGTCGCAGGCAGGCTGATAACATCCTTGAAACACGGGTACTGCTGAGTAAGAAAATAGAAAGTTTGCAGGAACAGAAAGAAAAGCGTTCAGGTACATTGAAGGTGGAACAGGAACAACGCAGCATACTTGAGGTAGATAAGAAAGAGAAAGATAAGGTGCTGACAAACCTGAAAGGACGCGAAAAAGAGTTGTTGGCAGACATCAATAAGAATAAAAAAGACGCACAGAAAGTACAGTCAGCTATTCAGGCAGTAATCCGCCGTGAGATAGAGATAGCCCGCCGGCAGGCAGAGGAAGAAGCTGCTGCCAAACGTAAGGCTGCTGCAGAAGAGAAACGGAAACGTGACGAAGCTGCAAGGAAGGCCGCTGCACTTGCTGCTGCTAACGCCGCTGCTGCCGCAAACGCTGCTAAGAACAACACTAACAACACAGTCGCTGACAATAAGCCGGACAAACCGGAACCTAAACCGGTTGATCCTCCTCCTGCTCCCAAACCACCGGCTCCGGAACCTGAAAAACCAGTACGTACAGAGAACGTCCTGGAAGCAACACCTGAAGCCCTGGCATTGTCGGAAAGCTTTGAAAGCAACCGTGGTAAGCTGCCATGGCCGGTAACCTCAGGTCATATCATCGGGCACTTTGGCCGTCAGCAACATGCGGTGATAGAACGTATCACAGTTGAAAATGATGGTGTGATCATTGGCACAAGCCGCGGGGCAGCTGTAAGGGCCATCTTCCAGGGAGAAGTAAGGACCGTTGCAGTTATTCCGGGAGGTGGTTCCCTGGTGATCATCAGGCATGGTCAGTATTTTACAAACTATGCCCGTCTGCAATCAGTAAGTGTAAGAACCGGCGATAGGGTAAGCACCGGTCAGTTAATTGGTACAGCAGGTACAAATGAACTGGAAAACCTGGGAGAAGTAGAGTTGCAGATCTACAGAGGGGTACAGAAACAGAACCCTGAGTTCTGGATCAGAAAGAAATAACTCATTGAATCATAAAACAAAAAAGGTTGTATGTCACAGGCATACAACCTTTTTTATTTGGCCGCAAGGAGCTTCAAAACAGAAAACCCGCCGACAAAAAGCCAGCGGGTTCTCGTTTATCATAATAATTTGAAAATCATTTATCTACAGACTCCAGCGCTCTGTTCATCACTTCTTCATACAAGGCCTCATACTGCGGTATAATATTGTCAATATGAAAACGTTGTGCCTGTTCGAGCGCGCCTTTACGCATAGCAGCCAGCAGATTATCATCCAGTAACAGTTTGGCCGCGTATTCAGCCATGCTGTCTACATCTCCTACAGGACTCAGGTAACCTGTTTTTCCGTGAATATTCACTTCAGGTAAGCCGCCTGCATTAGAAGAGATCACTGGTACTTCAGCTGCCATAGCTTCCAGGGCCGCCAGACCGAAACTTTCATATTCAGAAGGCAGTACAAAAAGGTCGGCGATAGACATGACGTCTTCCAGTTGTTCCTGTTTACCTACAAAACGGATATCGCCACACAGATGCAAGTCCCGGCACATAGACTCAATAGCAGGTCTGTCCGGACCGTCACCTACGAGCAGTAGTTTGGCAGGCACTTTTTCTCTCACCTTCTGAAAGATCTTCACCACATCCGGAACACGTTTCACCTTCCGGAAGTTAGACACGTGCAGCAGGATCTTTTCTCCATTAGGAGCAATAGCGTTCCTGAAGTGCAGCAGTTCCTTTTCCCGGCGTTTAAAGCGCTCTATATCAACAAAGTTGTAGATAACTTCTATCTCTTTTTCGATCTGGAAGGATTTGTATGTTTCTTCGCGCAGGTTGTTAGATACTGCTGTGATAGCATCAGACTCATTGATTGAGAAGGTCACCACCGGCGCATAGGTCTTGTCTTTACCCACCAGGGTGATATCTGTTCCGTGCAGCGTAGTGATAAATGGCACTATACGGCCTTGTTTGCTAACGATCTGTTTTGCCAGGTAGGCAGTAGATGCGTGCGGAATAGCATAGTGCACATGCAGCAGATCCAGCTGCTGATTTAAAATAACATCCACCATAGTACTGCTCAGTGCAGATTCGTAGGGCGGAAAATCAAAAAGAGGGTAAGTAGGGACCTGCACCTCGTGATAATATATGTTGGCATGAAAGGCATTCAGTCTTACAGGTTGCTGATAGGTGATAAAGTGTACCATGTGGCCTTTATCTGCCAGCGCCTTGCCCAGTTCTGTCGCCAGTACGCCACTTCCACCATAAGTAGGATAACATACTATTCCAATTCGCATGTGTTGTTGTTTAAGTCTTAATACGGCATACGCTTAGTGCCGGACGTTTAGCACAGAATGCAATACGCCTCACGCAGAACACAGTTTTTTACGTTAATGCAGAGTACAAAATTATAACATTTTAAATTGCCATCACTTTTAAATGGGATTAGCGGCATGTTAAGCTTACCATGTAATATTTCTGTATGATCGCCCCATTTGAATAACAATGTTATTTAATTAGTTTTAGTCCCTAAATCAACGTGTTTATGAGAAATTACCTGCTGCCGGCGCTGTTGGCTTTCACCGTTCCGGTGTGTGCTCAACAGCAGGAGAATGATTCCCTGGTATTACGACAACTGGCTACTGAAGTCCTGACACATAGTAAGGCATATTCTAATTTGAGAGATCTTACCCAGCAGGTAGGAGGCCGTCTTGCTGGTTCCCCGCAAATGGTGAAGGCTGAAAAATGGGGTGAAAAAGTGCTGAAAGAGGCCGGTGCGGACACTGTCTATATGCAGGCCTGCCAGGTGCCCCATTGGGTAAGGGGCGCGAAAGAAGAAGTGCGTATCATTTCCCGCCGCCGCGATTATATTCCACCGCTGAATGTACTCGCATTAGGAAATTCTGTAGGCAGCAACCCTGCCGGCATCACTGCGCAAGTGCTGGAAGTGTCCTCTTTTGACGATCTGGAAGCAAAAAAAGACCAGGTGAAGGGGAAGATCGTGTTTTACAACTATCATTTCAGGCCTGAACTGATCCGCACTTTTGAATCTTATGGCGATGCTGTAAAATATCGCGGACAAGGGGCGAGCCGGGCTGCCAAATATGGCGCTCTTGCGGTGGTGGTAAGGTCTATGAGCCATGGCGCCAACAACCATCCCCATACAGGTGCAATGCACTATAATGACTCCTTCCCTAAAATACCGGCGGTAGCTGTTGGACTGGAAGACGCCGATCTGTTGAGCAACCGTCTGAAAGGGGAGAAGGACCTGAAGTTATACCTGAAAACCAACTGTAAAATGCTGCCCGATACAACGGGCCACAACGTAATAGGAGAGATTCGTGGAACTGAATTCCCTGATCAGATCATCACCGTAGGCGGCCACCTGGACTCCTGGGACGTAAACCAGGGTGCGCATGATGATGGAACCGGCTGTGTACAGTCAGTTGAACTATTGCGTGCCTTCAAAGCATCAGGAATTAAACCTAAACGCACCATCCGGATCGTTCTGTTCGCCAACGAAGAGAATGGCACCCGAGGAGGTAAAAAATATGCTGAAGAAGCAAAAGCCAAAGGAGAGCATCATATATTCGCGTTGGAAAGTGATGCGGGCGGTTTTACACCAAGGGGCTTTGCATTCATGATGCCGGCGGAAAAACAGGCTAAGATCATCTCCTGGGCGCCTTTATTCCGCCCATATGATGTATATGATTTCGCAGCTACCGGTGGAGGTGTGGACGTAGGAGAACTGTACGAAGCAATAGGTACGCCAATGGGTGAACTAATGCCTGACTCCCAGCGTTATTTTGATCTGCATCATGCTGCCAATGATACCTTTGAAGCAGTGAACAAGAGAGAGCTGGAGCTGGGCGCCTTCAGTATGGCAGGGTTGATCTACCTGATCGATAAATACGGACTTTAATCCTGTTTCAAATAAACAATATGCGCAGATTTCTTTTTATGGTAGTGGGTGGTGTATTGGTGGTGTTGGCCCTTTTCTTCATGTATAGATATTACTTCGTATTCGGTCGCGGCGTAAAAGCCGGAGAACTGAATTACTTCGTAGAGAAAGGATATGTTTTCAAGACATACGAAGGACGTCTTATTCAGAGTGGTTACCGTTCTAAACAACCGGGAGCATTGCAATCAAATGAATTCCAGTTCTCGGTGGTAGATGAACGGATAGCGCAACGGTTGATGTCCAGCAGTGGAAAGTTTGTGGAGGTGCACTATAAAGAATACCTGGGCGCCATTCCCTGGAGAGGTTTCAGCAACTTTATTGTAGATAGTGTGATTACGGTAAAAGATGTAGTATATTAAAAAAATCAGGGACCAGGAATGATCATTCCTGGTCCCTGTTCGTTTACTGAGCAAGCAGTAAAAATATAGCCGGTTTCTTATGTAATTCCGGCAACTGTTGTTTCCATGCCTTCACAGATCTTGTACGGATAAATTCTTCAGGTCCGGTTATATCTGCCGCAATACATATTTGCGTAGTGTCTTTACAGTTATCCAGTATATCTTTTAATAACTGATTATTCCGGTAAGGCGTTTCTATGAAAAGCTGCGTCTGTTGTTTCTTCTGCGATTGCATTTCCAGATCGCGTATTGCCTTTATTCTTTCAGGCGGTTTAACCGGCAGGTAACCTACAAACTGGAAATTCTGTCCGTTCATGCCTGAAGCCATTAAGGCCAGCAGCATAGAGTTCGGCCCTACCATTGGAATGACCTGCGCATCGATGGAATGCGCTACCTGTACTACAAGATGTCCGGGATCGGCAATAGCGGGACAACCAGCTTCGCTGATCACACCAATGTCCTTCCCCGACAATAATATTTGTTTAGCCAATGCCGTATCAGGTGGATGATTTTCGTGCATCAGCAGCAGCTGAAGAGCGTCTATGTTAATGCTTCTGTCAAGCGCTTTCAGATACCGTCTTGCGGTACGTTCGTTCTCCACAAAGAATACGCTGATCTGTAACACCACAGGTGTAACATAAGCCGGAATAGTATGTAATGTATCCGGGCTTAATACCGTGGGGATCAGGTAAACCTTACCAGGTTGCGCCATTAAGTAATTTTTTGTCTGATAAGTGAATAGTAGCCGCTATCACGGCGTAGGAAGGCGCCAGTACCCATCCCAGTACAGGAATGAACATCAGAAGATAGAATACTATGCCATTGCCCAATGCAATACCACGATGATCTTTAATGAACCGGATACTCTGCCGGGTGCTCATCTGGTGCCGTTCGCAGCTATAATCGACCATAGAAAAACCATAGAAATAACATTCAATAAAGAACGCAAAGAGCGGCGTGATCCAGCCTACTATTGGTATGAATGACAATATGATCAGCAATACGACAGCGATTGTCTGATACAGCATATTACGCAGTGATATGGACACGCCTCTGGCCATGTCTTTCAGGAACTGCTGCATGCTGAATGGGAATTCCCTGTTTTCCAGGATGGCCTCTGTTTTCTCTGAAAGGTAGGCAAACAAAGGAGAGCCCAGAATCAGGAAAAGATATTTGTAGTAAGCAAAATAGAGTAGCAGGATCATGATCCTGATGGAGAACGCCAGTAAGATAAAGAAAAAGCTGACCCAGCTGCTTTCAAGATCTGTGATCCAGATCTTTATTGGTAGAAGGTTAAAGAGGTATTCAACAACCTCTCCTGAATATCCCCAAACGAAATAACTTCCTGTCATGAACAGTATGCAGTACAGGATACCGGGCACGAGTATCCATTTCCATAACTTGTGCTGCATAATAAACTGATGTGCTTTCCCGTAGGCCTGAATGGCCGCCAGTACTTCTCTGAATGAAAACAAAATGCTGGAATTTTAGTGTTAGTTATTCGCTATAAGCATTGATCCGGTTGTAAGTAACTAAAAATCAGTGGAACAATGGTAAAAAATGTCGGGATACAATAAAAAACCTGCCAGCTTATGCAACTGGCAGGTTTTTTTGAAATAATTTATCAG
This sequence comes from Chitinophaga sp. S165, assembly GCF_003182155.1. Taxonomy (GTDB): domain Bacteria; phylum Bacteroidota; class Bacteroidia; order Chitinophagales; family Chitinophagaceae; genus Chitinophaga. Next base: position 209,020 of record NZ_QGTG01000002.1, on the reverse strand, counting down.
ATCAGAATCTTGGACACAAGGTTCTGTACTTGCTACCTTCATTGCGTCTGTGCACGTAGATGAGAGACAACTCTACACCACCGCGATAGTTAGACGCCGGTTTCAGCGTAGATACGTTCATATCATAAGATAAGCCAAAGGTAAAGCCGTTAAGATCCAGACCTACATATGGGTTGATCGCATCTTTCAGACGGTACCAGCTACCCAGGTAAAAGGTAGTTGGGTTTTCATCATCACCATTCAGGTTGAAACCGTAAGCGCCGCCGAAAGCAAATTCAGAAGCAGTGCTTTGTTTCATATAGAGGGCGCTGAAGTGGATACGGTTACCACCACCACCTGCCGGTACGGAACCACCACCGTGGGCTGTCCAGCGGGAAGTCAGACGGTTGTTGTTCTGCGCCATGAACGTTTCTGTAGGCTGGGTAATGTGATAGTAGGAAGCACCCAGGTAAATGTTCGATGATTCGCCAACCAGACCGTTATAGAGGATACCGATATTAGGATCGATATAGGAGATAGTAGGGTTTACAAAGGTCTCACCACTTGGAATGGCAGGATTGTAACCGTTATTATCTATCTGATTCTCAAATACCAATTTGGTCTGATCAAGCCGTTTCTGTACATAAGTAGCCTGTAAACCTACAGCGAGAGTATGGTTTCCCTCCGGGTCAAGGCCTTTATGGTAAGCTGTGCTAAAGCTCAGATAAGTAGACGTCAGTGCACCGCCGCCGGTCCTGTCGTACATGGCCATTACACCCACGCCCCAGATGTCAGTATAGGACAGCACATTCTTTAGAATGCCGAAGTCTACTGCTGCAGTACCGGTGGTAAAAGGCGTTGAGATACTTCTCCACTGTGAACGATAGTTCCCGGAAACACGAAAATCGCCTGAAAACAGGCCGGTAAATGCCGGATTAAGAGTGAGAGGGGAGGCGAAGAACTGCGAAAAATGCGGGTCTTGCGCCCTGGCCGGGTTCATCAGATAAAGGGCAATCGTGAAAAACAGCAACACTTTTTTCATAAAACAATACTTATAAGTATAGGGTTTTCTCATGGTTCCACGTGAAGGTACACAATGCTACTCATATTTCAAATTAAAAATATATAACATTGATTATGAGAACTCCCTAAAGTGTTATGAATGAATGACTAAACGAAATACATTTTCTTTGGTTGATTACTCAATATTCTCTAAAGAAGATCCTGTCTGTTGATATCGGTTTTTTACTGTTGTAATTTGTTTCCAAATGCCAGGTCGCCGGCATCTCCAAGCCCAGGTACAATGTATCCTTTGGCTGTGAGTTCGTCATCAATATCACCTGCCCAGATGCTCAGGTTACTATTGTCTACATGTCTCTGAACATATTCAATTCCAACGGTACAGGCGATGGCTACAACGAGGTGAATATGTTTGGGTTTACCCAGGCTTTGCAGGTGTTCGATGGTTTTTACCAGTGAAGCGCCGGTTGCCAGCATGGGGTCAGATAGTATGACTACCTGGCCATCAATAGAAGGACTGGACACATATTCCAGGTTTATATCGAAGCTGCCGTCGTGTTTATGCTTACGGTAAGCAGAAATAAAGGCATGATCAGCTTTATCAAAGTAGTGGAGCAATCCCTGATGAAGAGCCAGGCCAGCTCTGAGAATAGTAGCCAGAACGGGCTGTTGTTTCAACACCCGGCAGTTAGCGATACCCAATGGTGTCTGGATCTCCTTTTCCTCGTATTCCAATGTCTTACTGATTTCGTAGGCGGCTATTTCCCCCAGCCTTTCCATATTACGCCTGAAACGCATACGGTCTGTCTGTACTTCTACACTTCTGATCTCACTTAGCCAGTCTCCTACTAACGAATTGGTGCTACTTAGATTCACTATCATGTATGCAAAATACCAAAATTTTCAGACCCTGGAAATGTTAATAACAATAATGTAACGAAAAGACCAGTCGAAGGACTGAATCCCTGACTGGTCTTTCACAAACAATGAATTTAAGACCGGTTAAACAGAACTATTTTGTGCCATGATTGTTACTGATTAGCTGCGCTTTTTTAACTAATTGGATGAATTCGGCCCTGTATCCTTCATCATCCGTCCCACGGGCGTTTCCAGCCAGTTTGAGTACCTGGTCCCAGGATGCGTTCCCCTTGTGTTCAGAGTTCCGCAGCAGCAATCCAAAATCAGCAACCGCAGTGGCCATACGGAAATCTTCCGGCGCGTGTGTAATATCCTGCTGTTTCCAATGTAACACTTTTGTTATGAGCTGACTGGTACTGGAAGAGGGCTCTTTATAACGCAGTTTGACAGTGAGTACTTCTGAAGTATTTCCCGTAGCTACTTTGGGTAGCTGGTACTTCAGCGGGTCAACAGCCAGTGGCTGATCAACCTCTTTACCTGTCGGAACAATTTCATACAAAGCCGTTACAGTATGACCTGCGCCCATGTCCCCGGCATCTTTCTTATCGTTGTTGAAATCTTCATTCTGCAACAGCCTGTTTTCATAACCTACCAGCCTGTACGATTGCACATATTTTGGATTGAACTCGATCTGCAATTTTACATCTTTCGCAATAGTGAAAAGTGTACCGCCAAACTCGGTCACGAATGTACGGCGGGCTTCTTCGAAATTGTCGATATAAGCATAGTTGCCATTACCTTTATCTGCCAGTATCTCCAGTTTATTGTCTTTGTAATTACCCATTCCAAAACCAAGCACAGAGAGGAAGATACCCTTTTCGCGTTCCCTTTCGATAATACGTTGTAATTCACCATCGCTGGATGGACCTACATTGAAATCACCATCAGTAGCGATGATCACACGATTATTCCCATTTCTCAACAGGTTCTCTGTAGCTGTCTTGTATGCGAGGAGTATACCCTGACCACCGGCAGTAGAACCGCCTGCTTCCAGTTTATCCAGCGCATCAAGAATAGCGGTTTTATTTTCTCCGGATGTAGATGGTAACACCAGTCCGGCTGCGCCCGCATATACCACAATCGCTACTTTATCGACAGACCTTAACTGACCAACCAGTGTTCGGAACGCCTGTTTTACCAGCGGCAACCGGCCTTCGCCTGCCATAGACCCGGACACATCTATCAGGAACACCAAATTGGAGGGAGGGAGTTCCCCTTTTGCAATGTCTTTACCTTTCAACGCAATACGCACAAGCTGACGGCTGGTATTCCACGGGCAAACAGCCATATCGGTATGTATCGCTACAGGAGCATCGCCTGAAGGATTACCGTATTTGTAATCGAAGTAGTTGATCATTTCTTCTACCCTTACTGCGTCGGCAGGTGGCATATCGCCATTGTTCAGGAAGCGTCTGATATTAGAATAGGAGGCACGGTCCACATCAATTGAAAAAGTGCTCAGCGGCTGAGCTGTTACATTGTGAAAAATATTCTCATTGATAGGGCTGTAATCTTCGGTTTGATGGTCCTGCGCATGGTAATATCCGTTTGCCATTGATCCATTAAGAGTGCTGACGCCGCGAAGCCTTATATTGCCTGATGATTTAGTCGCTACCTCATTTTGAACCATAACCATTGCGGGAGCTCTATGTTCCAGAGCCGGTTGCTGTTTGATGTCTTTGATACCCTTATCGGCTGCAACTGCGGACAATGGTTTTAACCGGATGGTAATCTCATTTTTTGCGTTGCGATTCCAGTAAGACATCGTACCTGACTGAATTGCAAGGGTATCAGTTTTATAACCGGCCAATATGGTATAAAGGGTCTGCCCCGAATTTATTGCGTTACTGGAAATATTAAACCGGCCCTTTTTATCTGTAGAAAGCTTTAATCCTTTACCGGTTGATGTTTTATTGACCACTACAACAGTCGCTCCCTTCAACAGGGCGCCGGTTTTATCGTCAACAACAGTCCCTATAATGTCGTTTTTGGGGTGCACTACACGGGTAGATTGCGCATGCCCCGGAATGGACATGACTGATATAATGATGATATTGAGTACATATAACAGGGAGAGAATGTGTTTTCGCATAGCACAAGTTTTTAGTCTGTCCACATGATGCAGTCCGTCCACCAGATTCCATAAAACCCGAAAAAAAAGCATTGAAGCCCCACATTATTTACTTTTGCACAAATTTTAGTGCATGGTTTATAATGTAATAGGCGTAACGTCAGGCACTTCGCTGGCTGGATTGGACGTTGTTTTTGTAGCGCTGACGGAAGTAAGGGGTAAGTGGAGCTATGAAATAAAGGCGGCGGAACGCCTGGCATATACCCCGGAATGGGAAGAAAAACTGGGAGGAGCAGCTAACCTTCCGGCCCGGGATTATCTGTTGCTGAACAGCGAATACGGACATTACATAGGACACGCAATAAATCAATTCATATCACAGCATCAGCTTGACCATCAGGTGCACTTTATTACATCTCATGGGCACACCGTTTTCCATGTACCGGCACAGAAAATGACCGCTCAGTTAGGAGATGGGGCAGCCATCGTGGCCGTAACCGGTTTGCCTGTTATTAATGAGCTGCGTGCTATGGATATAGCACTTGGAGGGAAAGGAGCGCCTATCCTGCCGATAGCAGAACAGTTGTTATTCCCTGATTACAAATACAGGATCAACCTGGGAGAGAATGCAACAATAGCAGCAGAGAAAGAAGGCCAATTAATAGCTGCTGATATCTGTCCCTGCAATTATGTGCTTGATGCACTGGCCGAAACGCTGGGAAGAGCTTATGACGATGAAGGAAAACTGGCAGCAGGTGGTATAACAGATCAGCCATTGCTGAACGCACTGAACGGACTGGCATTCTACAATGAGAGCTATCCAAGAACGCTTGCATCAAAATTTGGTACCGGTACTGTAATGCCATTGATCCAGCAGCAGCAGTTGTCAACACAGGGAAAACTGAATACATACACGCATCATATAGCAGCACAGATTGAAAAAGCAGTAAAAGTGTTTCCGTCACAGAAAGAAGGTGAAGAAGGAACAACAAACAATTTACTACTCACTGGCGGAAGCACAGCAAATACATATCTGATAAAGGTGATAGAAGAAACGCTGCAACCATTGAACATTACAGTGACGGTACAACAGGACGCATTCCGTAACGCATTATTGATCGCGTTGCTTGGTACTTTGCGCTGGAGGCAGGAATCAAATGCTTTCGCGTCAGTAACAGGCGCTGAAAAAGATAGTGTAGGTGGTGCGCTATGGGCGGTGTAAGCAGACTGAATTTTACAACGATATAGTAGCGGAATTGCAGGAGTATAAAAATGCGCGAACGCATGTTGTACTCCTGCAATCAAAGCTGCCAACTAAATTACAGCTGCAGTAAAACTGAATGTATCTCCATCAAACAGCCCTTTATCGCTGAGCTTCAGATGTGGTATCACTAATAACGCCATGAACGACAAAGTCATAAAAGGGGCGTTTAATTTACTTCCCAGCGCCTTCGCCGCTTTATCCAGTTCACTGTAACGTGCAGCTACTTCATAACCATCAAGATTACTCATTAACCCTGCAACAGGTAGCGGCAATACAGCTACATTTCCGTTATCAACAACACTCACGCCACCCTGATGTGCAATGACAGCATTCACCGCTTGTGCAATACTTTCGTCATCTACACCGACAACAATGATGTTGTGACTATCATGCGCTACGGAAGAAGCAATTGCACCTTGTTTAAAACCAAAGTTCCTGATGAATCCAAGTGCAACGGGTGCAGGGCTGTACCGGTTCACCACAGCGAGTTTCAGAATGTCTTTCTCGGTAGAAGAAAATAACTGCTCATCAACAACAGGCAGGATCTCTGTAATGCTATTCGTTATCAGCTGGCCGTCCAGCGCTTCAATGACTTTTACGTTTGCAGTAACACCACTGGCGGTTATACGAAAATCACTGCCCGATTTTAGTGCACAATCAAAATTGTTGATGACCGGCGCAATAATAGAAGGGATCCGTGTTTCGCCATGTTGTGCCACAGCAGCGCCATCAATGTAAGTAGCAACAATGTTGAAGTTGTCCAGGTTGTCTGCAATAATGAAATCCGCAGGATCGCCTACGCGTAATAATCCGGCAGGAATTTTATAATGAAGGACAGGATTCACACATGCAGCACGTAACACTTTGAACAGATCGATCTTCAATGCAAGCGCTCTTTTAACCAGCACATTGATATGTCCCTCCACAAGATTATCAGGATGTTTATCATCACTGCAGAACATGATCTTTTCCGGATAATCATTCAGCAGGTGGATCAGTGCATTGAAGTTACGTGCAGCACTACCTTCACGTATGAGGATATGCATGCCGTAACCTAATTTATCCAACGCTTCTTCAGCAGTAAAACATTCATGGTCGGTGCTGATACCGGCAGCAATATATTTCTTTGCATCCTCGCCACGAAGGCCCGGAGCATGGCCATCCACAGGCTTTCCGATACGTTTTGCGGCGGCGATCTTCGCCATTACATCCGGCTGCTCGTGCAATACGCCAGGGAAGTTCATCATCTCAGTGAGGTATAACACTTCAGGCTTTTGTAACAGGGCTTCCACATCGGCGACAGTCACTTCTGCACCAGCAGTTTCGAAGATGGTAGCAGGAACGCAGGAGGGAGCACCGAAACAGAATTTGAAAGGAACGGTCCTGCCATTTTCCAGCATATATTCCACACCCTTTACGCCCAGGACGTTCGCAATTTCATGCGGATCAGAAACAGTAGCAACGGTGCCATGTACCACTGCCAGCCTGGCGAATTGTGAAGGTGTCAGCATAGAACTTTCCACATGCACATGTGCATCTATAAAGCCTGGCAGCAGGTACTGTTCATAAGTAGTCGCATCCTCTGTAATGCTGCTTATAACACCGTTATCAACAGCGATAGTAGCAGGATATATTTTCTGCTGTAAGATATCTATCAGATTCCCCGAGATGCGGAATGACTTTGTCATGTAAGGAAGAATTTAGGATGAATAATTCTGCAGCATTGCTTTCGCTTCTGCTGCCATTTTTTCCGCCAGGTGCGCAGGCTGTAAAATTTTCACATTGGCCCCATAGCTAAGCAGTAACATCTGTAATTCATGATTGATCACCACATTGAGGGAGATACGGCATTCTTTGTCGTTGTCCTTTTCAACCTGCTGTGAAGGATGGATAGGTTGTGACTTGATGTATTTACCCTGTAACGGCGTAAACGCAAGTACTACTTTTTCGGGCGCTCCCTGTGGCACTGTAACACCAATGGCATGCTGATAATAACTGGCATCATCAAAGTTCTTTTCATCGAATGTCTTGCTGGTAGGCCAGATATCCACTATCCTGTCAAGTGCGAACGTAAGTAAAGTGCCACCTTTTGCCTTCTGGCTTTTGCCGATCAGATAGAAGCGGTACTGATATTCACGCAAGTGATAAGGTTCTACCCAATGTTCCTTTGGTTCGTTCCTGTCAAAGCTCTGATACGCAATACGTATTACTTCTCTTCCCTTGATCGCATCTACGATAAACGGAATGTGAGCGGCGCCCTTATATTGTGTGGCACGGGCGAATTTGATCAACCCTTTGTGTTCCAATACTTCCCTGTTCTTTTTCAGGCTGGTGGCTATTTTCAGAATGGCGTCCTCAAACTGTACAATAACGGGTAAACTGCGGAATTGTTCCAGTATGCCGATAGCTATTTCAAGTCCCTGCAGGTCTGCTTCATCTATCGGCAGGCTATTGATGGAATATGTATCATCTTCATAACGGTAGGTGCCTGTACTACGATCGTACAGGATGGGGGCATGATAATTCAGTTCGGGGTCATGACGCATATCCTGGATATCTTTCTGAATAGTACGTACGGAAATGGTGGCATCCATTTTCGCGGATACAAATTCGATAAGATCTTCCAGGGAGGGTTTTCTCAAACGCTTGTTGCGTAAACGCTCATCTATCCAGCGATAACGCGAAACAGCATCCTTATTTTTAGGCATGCATAGAAATATTTAGAGGATAAAAGTAGTTAAAATTCGCTACGCAAATTCTCTGCGTTTTGCGCCGATATCTTTGTATCGTTATCAACAACGAATCGGTTATGAAACAGACAAATACCGCTACAGTAACCACCTCGCAGGCCATCTCAGTTGGCCAGATCATCCTGGATGATACCAATTATTTAACCTTCTGGGGGCACATTCAGAAGGAAGATACCTGGCAACGTTGTGACTTTATCACTACCTACGAAGTGCTGAACACTATGTTGCGCTATGTACAGGACAGGAGTGATGCCGTGCAGATGACCATCGTGCAGAAGCTGGAAAACATGGAACAGATCCCGGATATGATAGATCTGGAGCTGGAACTGGGCAAAGCGATCGTATTTGATAACATGAATTTCAGGTTAACCCGCCCTGGCCATCGCGAAGATGGTCACTGGGTAGAATATACAGATGGAGAATGTTACTATATAGAACAGGTAACCCCATTACCATCAGCAAAAGTGCCGCATTATGTCAGGAAAATTGACCACTGTATGGACATGCTTCATAAAAGCTATGAACTGTACCTGGGTTACATGGAACTGGATTTTGAGGAAGATGCGGCACGTAAAAAAGCTGATCTGGCCGACGACCTTAAGTATACCCTGGCATATTATGCGTGGAAAGAACGCACATTGTAAGTTATACCCTCTACTATCCTCATGAACCCTTGAAAGACCCCTGGTAACCCCGAAAGCGACCCCGGTAACCCCTACGGTGTTGTGTTGCGCTTCATGTAAGCGTTATCCCTTATACCTTTTACATCCGGTTGTTTGTTTTAGCTCCGCCCCGCCTGATTTACAGGCGGGGAATTAATTTTTTCCAAAAAATAGTTGCAAAGTCTATAATATTTGTAGGAAAATCCTATTTTTGAATACTCTAAAAACTACCGTATGAGCTTAAGATTAGGAGATATAGCACCAAACTTTCAGGCAAAGACGTCTCAGGGAGATATTGATTTTTATGAGTACCTGGGAGATAGCTGGGGAGTTCTTTTTTCACATCCGGCAGATTATACTCCGGTATGTACTACAGAATTAGGCAGAACAGCACAGTTAAAGGAGGAGTTTGCAAAACGTAATGTAAAAGTACTGGCACTGAGTGTAGATCCATTGGATAAACACCTGGGCTGGATCGGCGATATTAACGAAACACAGAATACCGACGTAAATTTTCCGATCATTGCTGACGAGGATAGGAAAGTTTCCGATCTTTACGACATGATTCACCCGGGCCAGTCAGAAACAGGTACTGTAAGGTCCCTGTTCATCATCGGACCAGATAAGAAGGTGAAACTGATGATCACTTACCCGGCTTCTACAGGTAGGAACTTCGTTGAGATCCTGCGTGTTATCGATTCTTTGCAGCTGACAGCCAACTATAGTGTTGCTACACCGGCTGACTGGAAAGATGGAGAAGATGTAATCGTGACAATGGCGGTAAAAACCGAGGATATTCCCGGACGTTTCCCGAAAGGCCACAAAGTCATCAAGCCTTACTTAAGAACAACACCTCAGCCGAACAAATAGGCAGAGGCGCTGTTATAAGTGAGTCAGTAACAAGATATTCGATCAAAACCTGCACCGTCTGTGTGTCAGGTTTTTATTCATAAGAGTTTTTAATGGTTGGTTTTTGATTTTTACGAAACGGGGATTTCTCCCCGTTTTTCTTTTTTAACACTGTTAGCCGTCTGTTTAAGTCCAGCCATGTGGCATATATGCGTCGTGTATAAGGCATGTATAAAGCGTACTCGCTTCTCTTTAAGTCCACGTATAAGGCATGTATGCGTCATGTATAAGGCATGTATAAAGCGTACTCGCTTCTCTTTAAGTCCACGTATAAGGCATGTATTCGTCATGTATAAGGCATGTATAAAGCGTACTCGTTTCTCTTTAAGTCCACGTATAAGGCATGTATGCGTCGTGTATAAGGCATGTATAAAGCATCACTGCGCTACCACCGGCTCCCATTAGGGTGACAATCCAGGGACAGGCGATTCTGGTGGAGACCCCAATGGATATCACGTCATTATCCATACCTGATACAAAAGAAAAAGCGATCCCCTTCCGGAAATCGCTTCTCAATATATTGATCTATAATATTTTATAATACAAGCTCAGAGCTCTGACCGCTATTCTTACGCAGCTGCGTTACCACAGCCTGAATATCCTTGGGCAAAGGCGCCTCGATGATATGCTCTTCTCCCTGCTGGTCCTTAAACTGGAGCTGCCAGGCGTGTAATGCCAGCCTGCTCAGTAACGGACGTTCTTCTTCCGTCCTTTTACCCAGTTTATAATTCTTCTTAATTGCAGACAGGAATACAGGGCTATCTGTTCCATATAGCTCATCCACGGCAATAGGGTGACCCAGATGCTTCATATGCACGCGGATCTGGTGAGTACGGCCCGTATGGATCTGCATTTTCACAAGACTGTACAGTCCGAAGCTTTCCAATACCTCATAGTCCGTCAGGGCGCTTTTCCCCTTTTTGTTCGTTACCATTTTCCCCTTGATAACCGGATGCTCCATAATAGCCTCATCCACACTGCCGGTAGGAGGGATCAGCTGACCGTTTACCAGTCCCTTATAGAATTTCTTCACATTACGGGTCTCGAACAGCTGGGAATAATACTTATGGGCTGCCTCGTTCTTGGCAAACAGGATAATACCACTGGTATCCTTATCCAGGCGATGTACGGTAAATATCTCGCCGTATTGCTTCTTCAGCAGTCCCTGGAGGGATTGCAGCTGGTTATCATGCCTGTCAGGAATGGTTAGCATACCCGCCGGTTTGTTCAGAATAACAAAATCCGGTGTCTCTTTTATGATGATCTCGTTAATACGCATAGATTACTTAAAGTGCTTCAGCAAAATGATTTCTTTTTCACTCAGGAAACGCCATTTACCACGATTGATGTTCTTCTTGGTAAGGCCGGCGTAGGTAACGCGGTCCAGCTTTTCCACATCATACTCAAGATGTTCGAAAATGCGGCGAACGATACGGTTCTTACCACTATGGATCTCAATACCCACTTGTGTTTTGTCGCCAGCTTCCACCCAACCCAGGGCATCCACTTTGGCTACACCATCTTCCAGTTCCACACCAAACAGGATCTTTTCGAAGTCCGCTTTGGTCAATGGTTTGTTCAGACCTACGTGGTATATTTTCTTGATATTATGCTTCGGATGCGCCAGTTTCTGTGCCAGTTCGCCATCGTTGGTCAGCAGCAGCAAACCTGAAGTATTGCGGTCAAGGCGTCCTACCGGATATACACGCTGGTCTTCTGTTACAGCGTCTTCTATCAGTTCCATTACAGTCTTACGGCCTTCAGGATCGTCAGTAGTTGTGATATATCCTTTTGGTTTGTTCAGCAGAATATATACCAGGTTTTTCTGAATGGTGATACGTTTGCTATTGATAGCAACATCATCTTTTGCAGTCACTTTAAAGGCTGGTTCTGTTACCAGTTGACCATTAACAGTCACCTTGCCTTCCTTCACAAAATCAACTGCCTTTCTGCGGGAGCAGAGTCCGGAATGGGCGATGTATTTGTTCAGGGGCATTTCACCCGGAGCGTTGCTGCTTTCTTCTTTCCTGGATTGCTTTTTATTGAATGGAACGCTATCGTCGCTATGACGTGCTTTCCTTACTGCTGATTTTCTATCCTGTTTATCGGCGAACCGCTCATTTGCAGAATCAAAATATTTCTTGCGGTTAAATCCGCTTGGAGTAGAGCGTTCATCACGGCTGCCACGTTTGCCTGCTCCTGTTTTACGATCGGAAGCACCGTGGAAGGCGCTGTCGTCACCGCCCTGAGGACGTTTGAAAGGCGTTCTGCCATTGGCCGTCTTGCGAACAGGCTCGATACGCGCTCTCCGGGCTGTTTTATCTCTTTCAGGACGTTTGGTACCTGGTATCTCTGATGATTCGTCTGTATTACGTACCGGGCGAGTGCGTGGAGCATCTTCTTCTTTACCCTTGCGGCTATCCGGGAAAGAGCGTTCCGGCTTGCCGCCGGTTTTGCTCCGGAAAGTATCGCCGTCTTTTGGCTTGCGGTCTGAAGAGAAAGAGCGTTCAGGCCTGCCTTCAGTCCTTTTTGCCGGACGGCCATTATCGTCGTCACCACGCTTGCGATCGCTCTGGAAGGGACGTTCAGTCCTCTTTGCCGGACGATCATTAGTATCGTCGCCACGTTTGCGGTCGCTCTGGAAAGGACGTTCAGTTCTTTTAGCATCGCCACGGCCCGGGCGTGCATTATCGTCATCACCACGCTTACGGTCTGAAGCGTTAAAACGCGGCGTAGATTTATTGGAGCTGCTGTTCTTATTTTCCTTGAAAGGGGAAAATCCTTTCTTAGCAGGTGTATTTTTTCTCATCTGTTAAATTTTGAAATTGTTTGCAGGAGGCTGATCAACCTTTATTAGCCAATTGTCCGCAGGCGGCATCAATGTCTTTACCGCGGCTGCGCCGTAAGCGTGCATTTACTCTGTGCTTAGACAGGTATTCCATGAATGCTTCGGCAACGTCCTCGTCCGGCTTCATGAAGCGGGCGTTGGAGATTGGATTGTATTCAATAATGTTGACCAGATCTGCAGGTACCTGGCGGTATATACGGATCAGTTCATCGGCATCCTTGAAAGAGTCGTTAAAGTCTTTAAAGAGGATATATTCGAATGAGATCTGGTTCTGTGTAGCTTTATAGAAGTAGTTCAGGGCTTCGATCAATACCTTCAGGTTATTGGTATCGTTGATCGGCATGATCTGGCTGCGTTTCTCATCATTTGCAGCATGTAGGGAAAGCGCCAGGTTGAATTTCACCTTATCATCCCCCAATTGGCGGATCATTTTGGCTACTCCTGCGGTAGATACAGTGATACGTCTTGGAGACATGCCTAGTCCGTCAGGAGAGGTGATGCGCTCGATAGATTGCAGTACATTCTTGTAGTTCAGGAGGGGCTCACCCATGCCCATGTATACAATATTGCTGAGTTTCTTGCCATATGCGTCCATCGCCTGCTGGTTCAGGAGGGCCACTTCATCGTAAATTTCGTCATAATCCAGGTTACGCTTGCGGTCCATATAGCCGGTAGCACAGAATTTGCAGCTCAGGCTGCAACCTACCTGGGAGGAAACGCAGGCGGTTTGCCGGGTATCCGTAGGTATCAGTACGCCTTCCACAAGATGGCCGTCATGCAGGCGGAATCGGCTCTTAATGGTGCCGTCATTGCTGTGCTGGGTAGTATCTACTGTAAGTGCCGGAAGTGTGAAGTGCTGTTCTAATTTGTTGCGTAAGTCTTTGGAAATGTTGGTCATAGCATCAAAGCTGCCGGCGTGTTTCAGCCACAACCATTCATACACCTGTTTGGCGCGGAAGGGTTTTTCCTCTATTGACCCAAAATATTCCTGTAATTCCGGTAAACTTAAGTGCCGGATATTTGTTTTGCCCGATTTCATTCCTGACCTTTAAATGAGATAATGTCTGCCTTACGGCAGTCGGTAGTAAGCTGCAAAGGTATGGTATTTTAGCGCATTGACCATAATATGGTACTGCGGACACATTTTCCGGCTTATTTTCTCTGCTTCTTCACTGTCTGTCCTATGAGAGGAAATAGTTCTAATTCCCACATCCCTGGCATTGATCCCGTCGATATACAGGCAGTCTACGGAGGCTTTTACTGGAGGCAGATGCTCCTGCATTGGTATTATCCCGCTTTCCCCTACATTTACACCCTTTATTAACCAAAGCAATCCACAAAGCAATGCAAGCTGCTTATATAGTAGACGCTGTGCGTACCCCTATCGGCCGTTATGGCGGGGTGCTCAGTTCCGTAAGGCCTGACGATATGCTGGCTCATCTTATAAAATCAATTCTTGAACGTAATCCAAGCCTCGATCCGGCTGGTATTGAGGATGTTATAGCGGGCGCCACTAACCAGGCGGGAGAAGATAACCGTGATGTGGCCAGGATGGCGGCATTGCTGGCCGGTTTACCGGTAACGGTACCTGGAAATACTGTCAACCGTCTTTGTGCTTCAGGTATGCAGGCAATCATGGATGCAGCCCGCGCCGTTATGTGTGGTGACGGGGACGTATTCCTGGCAGGAGGAGTGGAGAGCATGACACGTGCGCCATTGGTAATGCCGAAGGCTGACGGTGCTTTTAGCCGGAAAACAGAGATTTACGATTCTACTATAGGCTGGCGTTTTACCAACAGCAAGCTGGCAGAAATGTATCATCCTTACTCTATGGGCGAAACAGCAGAGAATGTAGCCCGTCAGTGGAATATCAGCCGGGAGGAACAGGACCTGTTCGCTTATCAGAGCCAGTTAAAATACAAGCAGGCATATGCTGCAGGTAAGTGGTCTGCGGAGATCATTCCGGTGCCTGTCACCCCCAACAAACAGGGGCAGGTGATCATCACTGATGATGAGCCGCCGCGTGAAACCTCACTTGAGAAACTGGCGGGTCTTAGACCCGCATTCGCAAAGGATGGCAGTGTAACCGCAGGTAACTCTGCCGGTATCAACGACGGTGCATCTGTTGTACTGGTGGTGTCTGAGCAGGCTCTGAAACAATACAACCTTAAACCCCTGATGCAGATCAAGTCCATGGCTGTTGCCGGAGTTGATCCATCCATCATGGGTATTGGCCCGGTACCGGCAACACAGAAGGCGCTTCGCCGTGCAGGGTTGACAGTTAATCAGCTGGACCTGGTGGAACTGAATGAAGCGTTCGCTGTACAGTCACTAGCCTGCATTCGTGACCTGGGGCTGGACCTGGAGAAAGTCAATGTAAACGGTGGTTCTATTGCTATCGGACATCCGCTTGGTTGTACTGGGGCGAGGATCACGGCTACTATGATGCATGAGCTGCAACGCAGGCCGGGAGCGAAGTATGGCCTGACCACTATGTGTGTGGGAGTAGGGCAGGGATCTGCGATGATCTATGAGAATCTGATATAAATCAAAAGCCTGGCTACTGCCAGGCTTTTTGCTGACTGCACCTGGTGCAAATATCTACAGGGCTGCTATTTAAAGCAACCAGTTGTTTATCATCCAAGTTATTTCTGGAGGATGTACAGAAAATAAGAACGGGCGGTCGGAGTCTCCCGGCCGCCCGTTGATGGCAAGCAAAAAAAGGATTACAAACAAATCTGTTTCTCCGTCATCATCTTCCGGAGATTTATTAGACCATATCTCATACGGCCTAATGCGGTATTGATACTCACTTGCGTGAGGTCTGCTATCTCTTTAAAGCTCAGATCTGCATAGTGGCGGAGAATGATCACTTCCCTTTGTTCTTCCGGCAGCATATCCAGCATCCTTCTTACGCGGTCGTGGCTTTGTGCTGTGATCATTTTGTCTTCGGCACTGCTTTCACTGAAATTCAGTACGTTGAAAATATCTTTATCGTCACTGGTCTTGATGATAGGCGTACGCTTGATCTTACGGAAGTGGTCCACACAGAGGTTATGCGCAATACGCATGGCCCAGGGGAGGAACTTTCCTTTCTCAGTATAGCGTTCAGCTCTAATGGTATCGATGATCTTAATAAAGGTATCCTGGAATATATCTTCAGCCAGGAATGCGTCTTTCACAAGTAATACGATAGAGGTATAGAGCTTATCTTTGTGCCTGTGCACTAATTCTTCCAATGCGGAAGCATGACCCTTTTTGAAAAGAGTAATCAGCTGCTCATCACTTAGTTTGTACATTATTTGCATAAACTTCTACAATAGCGGGTTTAAAATAAAAATAGGACTTGTGACAGTCGTAGGAAAAATGTGTAGAGTTTATGCTATAATAGGTAGTTTTTAGTTTGATAAAATAGAAATCAGAGTGGCCTCCAATTCTCATCTAATGCAAATATAAAGTAATAGTTCAATAAAACAATCCCTCATTCGTGCAATTTTCGGAGGATTTATTTCCCTGGGGAACCCCCTGAAGTGATGCGTGGTTGCAGGTTTGCCGCATAACACGTTCAGGTAGAACGGAAATACCCCGGAATGGTTTACTTTCGGTATTTTTGCATCCATTATGGCTACTAAAGTGAAGAAAACGGAAACAATAATTGACGATCAGTCAGTTAGTATGCAAGATCAGATTTTCATTAAAGGCGCTCGCGTTCATAACCTCAAAAATGTGAGCGTTGGCATCCCTCGGAGCAAGCTGGTAGTAGTGACAGGAGTATCCGGTTCCGGTAAGTCTTCATTGACCATGGACACATTGTATGCTGAGGGTCAGCGCCGTTATGCGGAAAGTCTCAGTTCCTACGCCCGCCAGTTCCTCATGAGAATGAACAAACCTGATGTTGACTATATCAAAGGCATCTGCCCTGCGATTGCTATCGAACAGAAGGTGATCACCCGTACGCCCCGTTCTACCGTGGGCTCCATGACGGAAGTATACGATTATCTGCGCCTACTGTTTGCCCGTATCGGCAAAACATATTCTCCCATCTCCGGCCAGCTGGTAAAAAAACACGAGGTCAGTGATGTGGTGGACTTCATCAAAAACTTACCCTCCGGTTCTAAGATACAACTGCTGGTCACCTTTCGCCGCCATGCAAAACGCGACGCGAAGGAAGAGCTCCAGATCCTGATGCAGAAAGGGTTTTCCCGCCTGTATAGCAAGGAAAAAGGGGCAGGTACACTGTTACGTATTGAAGAACTGCTGGAGGAAAAGAAACCAGCTTTACCTAAAGATGTATACCTGTTGGTAGACCGTCTGGTAGCGAAAGCGTTTGAAGAAGATGATCTGCATCGTATTGCAGACAGTGTGCAGACGGCCTTCTACGAGAGTGAGGGAGATTGCCTGGTAGAAGTGGATGGCGGAGAAATGAAACACTTCTCCAACAGGTTTGAGCTGGATGGTCTGCAATTCGAAGAACCGGTGCCAAACCTGTTCTCGTTCAATAACCCTTATGGCGCTTGTCCTGTTTGCGAGGGTTTCGGACAAACACTGGGTATCGATGCCGATCTGGTGATCCCCGATAAACGCCTGAGCGTATATGAAAACGCCATCGCACCGTGGAGAGGAGAGAAGATGGGCGAATACAAGGAAGCACTGATCAAAGCCGCCAGGAAGTTCAACTTCCCGATCCATAAGCCGGTAACTGATCTCACAGAAGAGCAATACCAGTTGCTGTGGACAGGGAACGAGCATTTCTACGGGCTGAATGAGTTTTTCAAGATGGTAGAGCAAAACCTGTATAAGGTGCAATACCGTGTGCTGCAATCCCGCTACCGTGGCCGTACTATATGTCCTGAATGCGGCGGAGGCCGCCTTCGTAAAGAAGCACTGTACATAAGAATAAACGGTGCTAACATTGCCGACCTGGTGGATATGCCGGTAAGCAATCTTTATGAATGGTTCAAAGGTCTTGAGCTTAGCGAATACGATCAGCAGGTAGCGAAGAGGATACTGATAGAGATCGATCACCGCCTGAAAACATTGCTGGACGTGGGGCTGGGATATCTTACCCTCAATCGTGTAGCCAACACGCTGAGTGGCGGTGAAAGCCAGCGTATACAGCTGACCCGCTCGCTGGGCAGCAATCTGACCAACTCGTTGTATATCCTCGATGAACCGAGTATCGGTTTGCATGCTCGTGATACCCATCGCTTGATCGGCGTTCTGAAAGAATTACGCGATCTTGGTAACACAGTAGTGGTAGTGGAACACGATGAAATGATGATGGAGGAAGCAGACTATATCATCGATATGGGGCCGCTGGCCAGTCATCTGGGGGGAGAGGTGATTTTTGCAGGAAACTATCAGCAGATACTAAAAGACCCTAAAAGCCTGACGGGGAAATATCTTAGCGGACAATACCGTATTGAGCCGCCTGCCCAGACCCGTAAATGGAAGAAGGCAATTACCCTTGAAGGTTGCCGCCAACATAATCTGAAGAACATAGACGTAGACTTCCCTTTACAGGTACTAACAGTAGTAAGCGGGGTGAGCGGATCAGGAAAGACGACACTGGTTAAACAGATACTGTATCCTGCCCTCATGAAACTGAAGGGAGAATTTGCAGAACGTGTAGGCCAACACCGCGCATTGAAAGGGGCCGTGGACGATATCACTCAGATCGAAATGGTAGATCAGAACCCAATTGGTAAATCATCCCGTTCCAATCCGGTTACTTACATCAAAGCGTACGACGAGATCCGAGACCTGTTTGCAAAACAGCCGTTGAGCAAGATGCGCGGTTTCCAGCCCAAACATTTCTCTTTCAACGTAGACGGCGGCCGTTGCGACGCTTGTAAAGGAGAAGGAGAAGTGATCGTAGAAATGCAGTTCCTTGCAGACGTACACCTATTGTGTGAAAGCTGTGGTGGCAAACGCTTTAAGGACGAGGTGCTGGAAGTTACTTACAAGAACAAGAACATTTACGATATACTCGAAATGAGTGTGGAAGAATCCCTGGATTTCTTCAAGGATGAAAAGGATGTGTGTAATAAGATCCGTCCGCTGAGCGATGTGGGACTGGGTTATGTGAAGCTGGGACAGAGTAGTGATACCTTGAGCGGTGGTGAAGCACAACGTGTGAAACTAGCGTCATTCCTGGGTAAAGGAAAGGCGCAGGGACATATCCTGTTCATCTTTGACGAACCGACCACAGGCTTGCATTTCCATGATATCAAAAAATTGCTGGCGTCTTTCAATGCACTGATAGATCAGGGACATACCGTGTTGGTCATTGAGCACAATATTGACGTGATCCGTAGTGCTGACTGGGTGATAGATCTGGGACCTGAAGGGGGCGCCGGAGGCGGACAGTTACTGTACACAGGACTGCCGGAAGGACTGAAGAAAGTAAAGGAAAGCTATACGGGTAAATACCTTTAATAAACTGACTAAATAAAAAAGCTGCGGAGACGTCTCCGCAGCTTTTTTATTTAGTCAGTTTATTATCTGAGCCTGTCCAGTGATTTGATCAGTTTCTCATCTTTATAGATGCCTCTGGCAGCCATAAATAAGAAGATCAGTATCAGGATAGGCAGAAAAGCGCCGGGTAAGTAAGAAGCATCAGAGATATGTCTGCCACCTTCCTGTAGTTTGTTGGCTGTATTCAGCACCTCAAAATACTGAAGAGCAATGGATGCTATGGCCAGGAAAATATTTAAAACGGTT
Organism: Chitinophaga sp. S165; assembly: GCF_003182155.1. GTDB lineage: Bacteria > Bacteroidota > Bacteroidia > Chitinophagales > Chitinophagaceae > Chitinophaga. The sequence continues at coordinate 189,876 of NZ_QGTG01000002.1, read as the reverse complement.
AATCTGAATTGCAGTTTACGATTCTTAAACAGGAAAATGCAAAACAGCGCCAGCGCTACGATCAGCATATAAACCACAAATACCACAAAGCTGGACTGGGCTTTGAAATAACTCACCGTTCCATCGCTTAATGTAGCTTTCCAGATATTCAGGAACCAGGTTCCTATACCGGCCGCTGCCGCTAATAGAAGGTAAAGACTTTGAATGCGTTGTATCATGTTTGTCAGGGAGATTAATCGTCGTAAAAATAAGTAAATATTGTGAACCAACTCTTTTGTGCTGGCTCCCGTTCTTTTAATACTTCGTATATTGCACGCCCAAGAACAATCTTTTATTGAAATGGCAAGAAAACAGAACAAGCAGGATGCATTGGATTATCATGCATTGGGGCGGCCTGGAAAAATCGAAGTGATACCTACGAAGAACACCAAAACACAATGGGACCTTTCACTGGCCTACTCTCCCGGAGTAGCAGAACCTTGTAAAGAAATTCACAAAGATGTAGAGAATGTGTACAAATATACCGCCAAAGGTAACTTGGTAGCGGTGATCAGTAACGGTACAGCAGTTCTCGGCCTGGGAGATATTGGTCCCGAAGCCGGTAAACCTGTAATGGAGGGTAAAGCGGTATTGTTCAAGATCTTTGCAGATATCGATGTGTTTGATATTGAGCTAAATACGAAGAATGTAGACGAGTTTGTGCAGGTTGTGAAAGCAATGGAACCAACATTCGGAGGTATCAACCTGGAAGATATCAAAAGCCCGGAGTGTTTTGAGATCGAAGATCGCCTGAAAAAAGAACTGAAGATCCCTATCATGCACGATGACCAGCATGGTACGGCTATTATATCCAGTGCAGCATTGCTGAATGCTACAGAGCTGGTCAAAAAGAAAATTGAGAAAGTTAAGATCGTTGTAAATGGAGCAGGGGCAGCCGCTATGGCCTGCGTGAAGCTGTATGTGGCCCTGGGTGCTAAACGGGAAAATATCATCATGTTTGACAAGGACGGTGTGATCAATGTTTCCCGCCCGAACCTGTCAGAGATGCACAAACAGTTTGCAACCACTTCCAAAGTGACGGAGCTGGCTGAAGCACTGAAAGGTGCAGATGTATTCGTTGGACTGTCTGTAGGAAATGTGGTGACGCCTACGATGATCAAGAGCATGGCCAAGAACCCGATCGTATTTGCAATGGCAAACCCGGACCCGGAGATAGCTTATGACGTTGCGATAGGTTCCCGTCCGGATGTGATCATGGCTACCGGCCGTTCAGATCATCCTAACCAGGTGAACAATGTATTGGGTTTCCCATACATTTTCCGTGGCGCACTTGATGTACGTGCTACTCAGATCAACGAAGAAATGAAGCTGGCGGCAGTACATGCCCTGGCAGAACTGGCGAAAGAATCCGTGCCAGATATCGTTAACCTGGCTTACAATGAAAGGAACCTCTTTTTCGGTCCAAAATATATCATTCCGAAACCACTGGACCCACGTTTGCTCAGTCATGTAGCACCTGCAGTAGCGCGTGCAGCGATGGAGAGTGGAGTGGCTCAACAACCAATTACTGATTGGGATGCATATGTGGAAGTGCTGAACAAACGTCTGGGACTGGACAATCAGTTGTTCCGCGTCATCGGTACCAAAGCCCGTCAGGACCCGCGTAAGGTTGTATTTGCAGAAGCAGATAACCTGAAAGTGCTGAAAGCATCACAGGTAGTAAGAGAAGAAGGAATCGCCTTTCCGATACTGTTAGGTAACGAACTGCGTATCCGTAACCTGGCGGCAGAAAACGGTATCGAGCTGGATGACACCGTGATCATCGATCCTAAGAGTGATGAGATGCACGATAAACGTCATCACTTCGGAGAACTGTTCTTCAAAAAGCGTCAGCGTAAAGGTTTCAACCAGTATGAAGCGAAGAAGGTAATGCGTGAACGTAACTACTTCGGTTGTATGATGGTGGAGACAGGAGAAGCAGATGCACTGATCTCCGGTCTGACACGTAACTATCCGGATACTATCCGCCCCGCGTTACAGGTGATCGGTACTGAGAACAATTGCAAACGTGTGGCCGGTATGTATATCATCAATACGAAACGTGGACCGCTGTTCCTGGGAGATACAACTGTAAACTTTAATCCCACAGCGGAAGAACTGGCGGAGATCACGATGCTGGTGGCCAACGAAGTAAGACAGTTTAACATCACGCCACGTATTGCAATGGTGTCTTACTCTAACTTCGGTTCCAGTCCGACCCCTGAAGCACAGCTGGTAAGCAGGGCGCGCGACATTGTAAAACAGAAAGATCCAACGCTGATCGTAGACGGTGAGATCCAGGCAGCTATGGCCTTTAACCAGGAGATCCTGAAAGATAGTTATCCTTTCAGTGAACTGCTGGGACAGGAAGTGAACACACTGATCTTCCCTAATCTTGCGGCAGGAAACATCGCATATAACCTTCTCCAGGAAGTAGCGGGCTTCGATGCGATCGGGCCGGTACTGCTGGGTATGAAGAAGCCTGTACACATCCTACAGTTGGGCAGTACCGTACGTTCTATTGTGAACATGGTGAACATTGCCGTAGTGGATGCACAGCATAAATGCTGCGACGGAAAGAAATAAAGGGAACAAATTAATCATCAGGAATCGGAATTGATATGTCGTTTAAAGCATTTCAATTCCTGGTTCCTGATTTTTTTTTGATATTTGGGTATGCAGCACATATCCCGTAAAAAGGCTTTTTTCCCGTTAAACCCTGCATTCAGGGGGTATCTCAAGCTATATGAGAGGGAGATTAAACTACCTGTCTCGTATGAGGAGTTGCGTTATTACGATAACAGCATTCCTGTGTATGATAAAGACGGTAAGGATACATTATGGGAGTCAGTGTTCTATCCACAGAGTATGTATAACCAGTTGCAGGCCGGATTGAAAAGGATCTATTCCATTATGAAGGCGGGTGGCGATCAGACAGCGGAAGAGCATCTGGAAGTGGAGCGTATCGATTACTGTACATTTGGTAATTCTCACCCTTTCCGTATCAGGATCAGGAACACGTACAACGACGTGTATGATTATTTCTATATCAAGATCGCAGATGCTTCCCGTATTTACGGGTTAGAACTGGAGCATATACTATCGCCGTACGTGATCAACTTTGTGGTGGACGGCAATACCCTGGTAGAAGAACATATCGCTGGCGTACCGGGCGATCAGTTTATCCTTCATTATCTGAACAGGCCTGAATTCAATCCTAAACGTATAGCCAAAGAGTTTGTCAAGTTCAATGAGCGTTGTTTTGTGCGTTTGCTGGGCGATATGCGTTCCTATAACTTCGTCTTTGACATTACCCAGGACTTTGACGATGTACAGTTTCGTATACGGGCCATTGATTTTGATCAGCAGTTCTATGAAGGGAAACGGACACTTTATATGCCACAGTTCTTTAAAGAGAACAGGGTCTTTGTGGAACTGGCGATGAAACATCTGAACGCGGAAGTTGTGAAGCAATATCAGCAGGAGGAGCGTTCTGTAATAGCCAGAAGGATCAAAACACAACGACATCGCATAAAAGATCTCAGGGACGTGATCATGACCGACAGGGTCTCATTCCCGGAGAAAATAACCCAGCTGGGGCATGAACTGGCGCAGTATTATGAGGATCCGGTCTTTTCCCGTTGTAAAACAATGGGTGAGATCATTGAACGCAGTCTGAAGCGGTTGCTGGTCAAAAGTCTTAAATGAGTGGATAGCGCACCGACTATGTACTCCCAACTATTTTTCCCTATCTTTGACCAGCTATGGAATTTAGATTCTTTCATCATTTCGGAAACTACCTGCTTATGCTTAAGGGCATGTTTTCCCGCCCGGAAAACATGAAAATGTTTTGGCGGGAGTTTATGCGGCAGTGTGTGGATATAGGCATCGGATCATTAGGTATTGTATTTATTATTTCGCTGTTCATGGGAGGGGTAACCACCCTGCAGATCGCTTACCAGCTGGTAAGTCCTCTCATTCCCAAAGCCACTATCGCACAGGTGGTAAGGGATACTATCATTCTCGAATTTGCGCCTACGCTGACCTGTATTGTACTGGCAGGTGTGGTAGGGTCCAAGATAGCATCAGAGTTAGGTAATATGCGCGTATCTGAGCAGATTGACGCGCAGGAGATCATGGGTATCAATACAAAAGGGTACCTGATCAGGCCAAAGATACTGGCGGCGATCATCATGATACCTTGCCTGATCTGTATTTCGGGCTTCCTGGGTATCTGGGGAGGGCAGAAGGCAGGTGAACTGGGAGGTATTTTATCTGCAGATCAGTATTGGCAAGGGCTCAGACAGGACTTTAGAGCATACAACATCTTCTTTGCCTTATTTAAGTCGTTCGTATTTGCTTTCATTATTGCCAGCGTACCGTCTTATTATGGATATAATGTGCAGGGTGGCGCGTTAGAGATCGGTAAAGCCAGCACTAGTGCCGTAGTGGTAACCTGTGTGCTGATATTGTTCATGGATTATCTGCTGGCAGCACTATTGTTATAAGCGATCCTGCGGCTACAGGAGTATACTGTAGGTTGTAGCCCGGATGCATAATTCGTAATTGTTTATGATTGAGTTGGTTAATATTAAGAAGGGCTTTGGAGATAAGATCATTCTGCCGGATGTATCTGCTGTCATGGAGACCGGGAAAGTGAACCTGATCATTGGTACCAGTGGTAGCGGAAAGACCGTGATGATGAAGTGTATGGTAGGATTGATGCCGATCGATGCCGGTAAAGTGCTGTACGACGGAAAGGACTTTACAGGAATGAACGATCATGAAAAAAAGGAGATCCGTCAGCAGATAGGGATGCTTTTCCAGGGATCGGCCCTGTTTGACAGTATGACGGTGGAACAGAATGTAATGTTCCCGCTGGATATGTTCGGAAAAGGCACCCTCAGAGAAAAGAAGACCCGTGTGATGGAGTGCCTGGAAAGGGTAAACTTAAAGGAAGCGGCAAAAAAATACCCGGCTGAGATCAGCGGGGGGATGAAAAAGAGGGTAGGGATAGCCCGTGCTATCGTATTAAATCCTAAATACCTGTTCTGTGATGAGCCCAATTCCGGTCTGGACCCGCAAACTTCCCTGCTCATAGACAAACTTATCAAAGAATTAACACTGGAGTACAATATTACCACGGTGATCAATACCCATGATATGAACACCGTAATGGAAAGCGGGGACCATATCGTGTATATGTACCAGGGGCGTAAACAGTGGGAAGGAAGTAATAAAGACATCATTTTCAGTAAAGATGAGAAGCTGAATGACTTTATCTTCGCGTCCGAATTCCTCCGTGATGCCAAGGAAATGAGACAGATGGAAATGTTCCAGGACCAGAACTGGCGTAACCAGATTAAAAAAGATTGATTTGGAAATTGGGATTAGGACTTTAATTTTGCCGATATCATTATAAAACAATAAACCAAGCGCGATGAGTGTTTTAGTTAATAAGCATAGCAAAGTGATTGTACAGGGCTTTACCGGTACAGAAGGCACATTCCATGCCACACAGATGATAGAATATGGCACGCAGGTAGTAGGCGGCGTTACGCCGGGAAAAGGCGGCACCAAGCACCTGGAGCGTCCGGTTTTTAATACAGTAGATGATGCTGTAAAGGCAACAGGCGCAAACGTTTCTATCATTTTCGTTCCACCAGGATTCGCTGCAGACGCTATCATGGAAGCTGCTGAAGCTGGTATAGAGCTGATCGTATGTATCACTGAGGGTATCCCTGTTCAGGATATGATCAGAGCTAAGAACTTCCTGGTTGGCCGCAAGAGCCGTCTGATCGGACCAAACTGCCCTGGTGTAATCACTGCTGAAGAAGCTAAAGTAGGCATCATGCCGGGTTTCATTTTCAAGAAAGGTAATATCGGTATCGTATCCAAATCCGGTACTTTAACATATGAGGCTGCAGATCAGGTAGTTAAAGCTGGTCTGGGTGTTTCTACAGCTATCGGTATCGGTGGCGACCCTATCATTGGTACCCCTACCAAAGATGCGGTTGAGCTGCTGATGAACGACCCTGAAACTGTAGGTATCATCATGATCGGTGAGATCGGCGGTAGCATGGAAGCTGATGCTGCAAAATGGATCAAAGCGCACGGTACTAAACCAGTAGTTGGTTTCATCGCTGGCCAGACAGCTCCTCCGGGCCGTCGTATGGGTCACGCAGGTGCTATCATCGGTGGTGCTGACGATACTGCAGCGGCGAAGATGAAGATCATGGCTGAGTGTGGTGTACACGTAGTTGAAAGCCCTGCAAATATTGGTAAGACAATGGCAGAGGTGCTGAAAGCTGTGAAAGCATAATAATCAATAGATTATGTAATATATTATCCTCCCACGGGTTAATCCGGTGGGAGGATTTTTTTTACCCCGAAGGATATTTTGTTGACTTTTATACCGGAACCCTGTGGAATAGGAGATCTTTTGGCATCCTGTTCCGGAGATAAATGAATTTTAAATGCTATCCCATATGCGTCTTATCGTAGCCGTTTTTATTTTTTTAATCTTAAGCTGTAAAACTGTTATGGCCCAGTTTAACTATGACACCCATTGGAAAAAAGTACAGGAATTAGATGGAAAGGGCCTGTTCAGATCAGCTTTGCTGGAACTGGATGTGATCTCTGAGAATGCTGCAAAGCAACAGAACGAGGTTCAGTTGCTGAAAACATACATCTACAGGATCAAATATGTGGCTTACCTGGAAGATGAAAAGAATGAAAAGGACAAAAATGTGGCCTGGAAAACACAGACCTTTTCGCCGACAGCCCGCGCTGTGATGAAAAGTCTGCAGGGAGAAACCCTGCAGCGGTATCTGGAGGACAACAGGTTCCAGATATATGACCGCACAGATATCCAGGGCGACACCTCTACAGATGTCTCTACCTGGAGTGCCTCACGTCTCCACCGGGAAATAACTGCCGCTTATGAAGCATCCCTGCAGGACATTCCATCTCTGAAGAAGGTGGACATCAGCAAGTATGAAGACATCCTGGTAGCGGGAAAAGGGAATGGCAGGAAGTTACGTCCTACTTTATTTGACATGATCGCCCACCGTGCCCTGGATTATTATAAATCCGGGGAAAGTATGATCTCCCAGGCTGAAAACCAGTTTGAGCTGACCGATCCCGTGGCTTTTGCCCCTGCGGATGTTTTCATGCAACACAAGTTTGCCGCCGCTGATTCTGCTTCTCTTCAATACAAGGCTTTATTGCTGCTCCAGGATCTGATGCGTTTCCATGCAAAAGATAAGGCGGCGTTGCTGGACCTCGATCTGGAAAGAACAGCCTATGTAAACCAGGTGGCAGTTATGCACGACAAAGAAGCGCTGTATGTACAGTTGCTGAAGACCCAGGAGAAAGCTTATGCAGGAGAGAAAGAGGTGACACAGTTCATCTTTCAGCTGGCCCAGTATTATCTGACTGAGGGTAATAAAAAGGACGCAACAGTCGCAGAAGGAATAACACCGGCGGCGGCTATGCAGCTGGCTAAAACACTTTGTGAGAAGGCGATAGAGCTGGCTCCCCGTTCTGTGGGAGGAGCAAACTGTTTTGATCTGCTGGTGAGGATAAAGGATAAAGAACTTCGCCTGGAAACAGAACTGGTCAATATACCTGGTATGCCTTTCCGTTCACTGGTCACTTACCGGAATACAGATAAGATCTATTTAAGGGTTGTTCGTATAGATGAAACTTTCCGTAGTTCTTTACGTGAGGCACAAGAGGACTACAGAGATACTACTAATAAATACTGGCGCTTAATGCTGGGTAAGCAACCTTTGAAGACATGGGAACAGGCGCTGACAGGATCGGCAGATTTCAGGGAGCATGCTGCAGAGATAAAAGTGGATGCTTTGCCATTGGGTACTTACATGGTACTGGCAAGTGTGAACAAGGATTTCAGCCTGAAAGAGAATCTGCTTGCTGTACAGTTCATTCATGTGTCTAATATCAGTTACATCCTTCGTGAGTATAAAGAAGATGATGTAACCAACAGGTATTATGCTTTGCACAGGCAGACAGGTCAGCCGCTGCCAGGTGCCAAGCTGACGATATGGGCACCGAATGAAAACAGGCAAAGAAGTAAACTGATACAGGTACAAACTTATACTGCCGGCAAGGATGGTGAATTTGATGTACAATGGGACAACAAACGTCAGAATGTAAGACTGGAATGGAAGAATGGCGAGGATCAGTTGTTTATAGACGATTTTAAGTACGTCTACAGTTATAAGTATCAACAGCAGTCGGACGAGTTAAAAGAGCGGCATAACAGCTTTATTTTCACAGACAGGGCTATTTATCGTCCAGGGCAGACACTTTATTTTAAGGGTATTGTACTGACGGCTAATCCTGGTGGTGCAAAAAGTAAAGTTGTGCCGGGATTGCCTGTAACGATTGAGTTGCACGATGTGAATGGAGAATTGGTAGATACCGTGAAAGTAACAACAAGTGAGTATGGCGCATACTCAGGCAAGTTCACATTGCCGACAGGACGTCTGAATGGTGATTTTCACCTGAAAGAATCAACCGGTGAAGGGTATACTTCCTTTTTGATAGAAGAATATAAACGCCCGAAATTCTATGTTGAGTTTGAACCGGTAAAAGGCACCTATCGTGTGAATGATTCTGTGAGAGTGACGGGCAAAGCATTGGCATATGCAGGTAACAATATAGATGGTGCACAGGTACAATACCGTGTTACAAGGAAAGCACGCTTCCCTTATCCATGGCTGATGTGGAAGAGCATGTACCGGAGTGAGTCGCGCGAGATCGTTCATGGAGATGTAAAGACCGCAGCAGATGGTACTTTCAGCATCGCCTTCCCGGCTTTGCCTGATCTGAAAGTGCCGGCGGCATTGAAACCTATATTTACATATGCTGTTTCTGCTACTGTTACTGACATCAATGGAGAAACACACAGTGGCGACCAGATGGTTAGCGCCGGTTATCAGGCACTGGAAATTAAAGTGAATTTGCCAGCTACAGTATTGCATAAAGACCTGGATTCCGTTAAGATCATTACACAGAACCTCAATGGCTCTTTCGAACCTGCAAACGTTGCAGTTACCGTAAGTCCGGTGAAACCACCGGCCCGCTTGTTACGTAGCAGGTATTGGGCTAAACCGGATCAGTTCATGATACCACAGGCGGAATACGAAAAAACATTCCCGCATGATATCTATAACGATGAAGATAATCAGGAAAGCTGGACAAGAGAAAAAGCAGTACTGACACAATCTGTTACTACCGGAGAGAAAGGTAATGTCAAGCTGGATAAAGAAAAGCTGTCTGCCGGGTGGTATGAGCTGAAAGCAACTACGAAAGATAAATATGGAGAGGAAGCAGTACAGAAACAGATATTCGAAGTAGTAGATCCATCAGCGAAAAAACCGTCTTATCCTGTATATGTATGGAAATACGCTGATACAAAAAGTATAGAGCCGGGAGAGAAGAAACAGATCCGCATCGGTTCTTCTGCTGCAGATGTACATGTACTGCAACTGTTAACACAAGCTGAAAAGAAGGAAACATTCAGCAGCTTTAAGATCAACGGATCAATTGAAAACAGGGATTACACAGCGTTGGAAAGTGACAGGGGAAATGCCATATTCCAATATGCATTTGTAAAAGATAACAGGGTATATACATTGACAGAAACAGTTAATGTACCCTGGTCGAATAAACAACTGGATGTAACCATCGCATCACATCGTGATAAATTGTTGCCTGGTGAAAAAGAGAAGTGGCAGGTTAAGATTAAGGGGGATAAAGGTGAACAGCTGGCTGCTGAAATGGTAGCTTCCATGTATGACGCATCGCTGGATGAATTCCGTAAGCACGATTGGTCCGCTCCTTCAATATTGCCGGAATTAGGTGCTTTCCGTTTCTGGGTAGCGGAAGACAATTTCAAGCGGACTATGTCTATTGTTCGAGACGATATTTCGCGTCAGAGAAGGCCAGAGGTTCCGCCTTTCAGCTATGATGACCTGAGTTGGTTTGGTTGGTATCCTGGAGGAGCTTACATGCTACTAGACGATAAGGGTAAGAACGAGGAAGTAAGCATTGTTGGGTATTCCGACAGAAGAAGAATGTATGCGATGAAGAGGAAAGGCGTTGTAATGGCGGAAGCTATGCCTGCACCTGCAGCACCAGTAGCTGCAATGGCGGATGAGGCTTCTATGGCGAAGGATATGCCACTTGCTGCAGGATTAATGGGTAAAGCGGCAGGAGTAATAGTAGGCGAGGCTGGAAATATAGCTCAGGATGGAGGTGATGCTACCAAGCCTTCCGATATTCAACCACGCAAGAACTTTAACGAAACGGCGTTCTTCTTACCTGAACTGCGCACAGATAAAGATGGCAACATCAGCTTTGACTTCACCGTGCCTGAAGCATTGACCCGCTGGCGCTTCCTTTCATTAACACATACAAAAGATGCATCGTTCGGAGCTGCAGAGACAAGTATTGTAACACAGAAACCACTGATGGTACAGCCTAATGCTCCACGATTTATGCGGGAAGGTGATAAGATCGAATTCTCTGCAAAGATCAGTAACCTGGCGGATAGTACATTAAAAGGAGAGGCGAGACTGGAACTGCTGGATGCAACAACTATGCAGCCGGTAGATGGCTGGTTCCAGAACCTGTTCCCTGTCCAACATTTCACAGTGGAGAAGGGGCAAAGCACAGCGGTGAGTTTCCCGGTACAAATTCCTTTTAACTTCAACAGTTCATTGGTGTATCGTGTAGTAGCAAAATCTGGTATCTATAGCGATGGAGAAGAGAATGCACTGCCTGTATTGACTAACAGCATGCTGGTAACAGAAACATTACCGTTGTCTATGCGTGGCGATGGTACACGCACATTCAATATGTCTAAACTGCAGAAAAGCGGTGAATCAGAAACACTGCAACAGCATTCATTTACACTTGAATTTACAAGCAATCCAGCCTGGTATGCGGTGCAGGCATTGCCTTACCTGATGGAGTATCCGTATGAATGCTCTGAACAGATCTTTAACAGATACTATGCAAATACACTGGCAGCTCATATCACGAACTCACTACCGGGAGTAAAAGCCATCTTTGAAAAATGGCGTACTACGGATACATCAGCTTTACAAAGCAATCTTCAGAAAAATGAAGAACTGAAAAGTGTACTGTTGCAGGAAACGCCGTGGGTGCTGGAAGCGAAGAGTGAATCAGAGCAAAAGAAACGTATTGCCTTATTGTTCGATCTGCAACGCATGAGCAGCGAGCAGCAAAGAGCGATAAATCAATTGCAGGAGCGTCAGTTAGGAAATGGTGCTTTCCCATGGTTCAACGGTATGTGGGAAGACCGTTACATCACGCAGTACATACTCGCCGGCTTCGGTCGCTTGCATGAAGTAGGTGCACTGAAAAACGAGACTATGGGCGATCTTGAAAATACGATCGTTAAAGGATTGGGTTATCTTGATAAAGCGATCGACGTCTCTTATCACAATCTGAAGCAACATAAAGCTGATATGAACGCTCAGCAGATCGGGTATATTGAAACGCATTATCTCTATACACGTAGCCTGCTGAAAGGAAAAGAGTTGCCGGCTGAATATCGCGAAGCTTATCTGTATTATATCTCACAAGCTAAGAAGTACTGGTTAAAGATGGATATATATCCACAGGCAATGCTGGCTATTGTATTTAACAGGAGTGGAGATGTTAAAACTGCCACTGAGATCATCAGGTCTTTAAAAGAGCGTGCTATTAACAACGAAGAAACAGGAATGACCTGGAAAGAACTACGTGGTGGTTACTGGTGGTATGAGGCTCCCGTAGAATCACAGGCAATGCTGATCGCGGCCTTTAAGGAAGTGACGAATGATTCTGTAGCAGTAGCCGATATGAAAACATGGTTGTTGAAGAATAAACAGACTAACAGCTGGAATACAACAAAAGCAACATCAGATGCATGTTATGCAATGTTGTTAGGTGGCAGCAACTGGTTGGATGCAACACCTGTTGTAGATATCAAAGCCGGTAACGTAACAGTCAGCAGTCAGACAGAGAAGACTGAGGCTGGTACCGGTTACTTTAAAAAGCGTTTCAATACCAGCGAGGTAAAACCTGATATGGGTAACATCGCGGTAACAGTAAAGGGTAGTAAAGGCCAGCCATCCTGGGGTGCTGCTTACTGGCAGTATTTCGAACAGCTGGACAAGATCACACCGGCAGCCACTCCGCTGAAACTGGAGAAACAATTATTCATCGAAAGGAATACCAGCAGCGGCCCGGTATTAACTGCTATTGAAGATGGTAACAGTCTGAAAGTAGGCGATAAAGTGAAGGTGCGTATTGTGATGCGATCAGATCGTGATATGGAATATGTGCATCTGAAAGATATGCGTGCTGCATGTTTTGAGCCTCAGAATGTGATCAGTGAAAACAAATGGCAGAACGGAGTAAATTATTATGAAAGCACTAAAGATGCGAGCACTAATTTCTTCTTTAGCCGATTGGTGAAAGGAACGTATGTGTTTGAATATACTTTGTTCGTAACGCATCAGGGTAATTTCAGTAATGGTATCAGCACTGCACAGTGTATGTATGCACCGGAGTTTAGTGCGCATAGTGAAGGCATAAGGGTGAAAGTTGTGGAGTGATCACTATAAGGTCAGTATGTAAAAACGCCGATCTGGAGAGGGTTTTGCCTTTCTGGTCGGCGTTTTTTAAAAAGGGGCGTAAAACTTATTTAAATAATTACAGCAAATACTCACGTTATTCAGCACTTTTTCTGGGAGGAATGGCGGCTGTATTTGATATTGGGGGCGTCCTGAGAAATCCATTCCCAAACTCAATGACATTCCATAATAATAATGCAACTGCTATCAAATCCCTGAGGATAAGAAAAGAGAAATATATACTGAATTACCCGGACTGTTAGAAAAAGCCTGCATGTGGGACCTCTTCCGCCACCAGAGCAACTTGCCAAGTATAATGAAATTATTCCCAACGGTGCTGAACGGATAATGCGTATTGCTGAAAACGAACAGCAACACAGTAATACAACGGAGGCTAAAATGCTTAATGCTACAATCTGGACAACGAGATTGGGGCAGATATTTGGATTGGTTATAGGATTGACTGTGATCACACTGGGCTCCATATGCATTATGATCGGACATGATTTATCAGGAACTGCAATGAGCGGGTTAGGAGTTACCGGACTCGTTTCGATCTTTGTGATAGGAAGGAAGAGGAGAGAAAAGGATGAAGAATGATCTGATCCGGTATGATCCGCCCTCCATTAAAACCGGACATTCCTGTATCAAAACCGGACACTTGCTTTATCAGTCCCTTCTTTAAGTGATTGATAGACAGTGCTTGTTTGACATGGCATCCTTTTAGGATCATAGGGATATGAATTACAAATTACAGGCTGTATTCACTATTTTTAATCTGCAATTTGTAACTCCCAATTTAATCCACATGAAGGCAATTATTACAGTATTCCTGGTCTTTTCTTTTGTCACCGTCTCCGCACAGGAGATCATCAGGGATTCCATTTATTCCAATGTGCTGAAAGAACAAAGGAAGATAGAAATAGTCCTTCCGGATAAATATAATCCGGCGGAAAAATATGAGGTAACCTATGTAACAGATGGAGAGTGGAACACGAGAATAGTAGCCCAATTACAACGCTTCGTGGAGATTCAGTTCATGCCGCCGAATATTATTGTAAGCCTGCCAAATACTTATGCGAACAACGATAATTATCGTGTAAGGGATTTTACGCCTTACAAGATCCCGGATAACAAGTTAACCGGAGGAGCTGACAATTTCCTGGCATTTCTAAAAACAGAAGTGATCCCTTATATAGAGAAGAAATATCCGACTAAAGGATATAGGACATATTACGGAGGCTCGCTGGGAGGTGTGTTTGGACTCTATAGTTTTTTCAGGGAACCTCAGTTGTTCCAGTCATACTTACTCGCTGATCCCGCTTTCTGGTGGGGCGATGGGTACCTGATGAAAATGGCAGCGGATAGTTTGACATCCCTGCCTAATCCGGAAAGAACATTGTTGTTTACAGGAAGAGAGGGGAAGGCGTTCCAGTATATGGGTATAAAAGATATGGATTCTATTTTCCGCGCAAAAGCGCCTGCTGCCTTGCATTGGAAAACGTTGGTCTATAGTGGAGAGACACATAATTCTATGATCTTTAAAACTGTGTACGACGGCTTAAAGTATACTTACAACGGATACATGACAGCCGACATCAATTATCATCCGATGTCGGGGATTATTCTGAAAGACAAGCCTTTTAGCCTGTATTGTTTCCCTGAAGAACATCTGGAAGTACATTATACGACAGATGGAACTGAACCTACAGCGGCGTCGCCTAAACTTACTGCCGGTGTATCGCAAATTACTGTTCCGGTGCAACTGACAGTTAAAGTGTTGGCTGCACGAAATGAATATTCGAAAATGAAGAAGGGGACTTTTACTATAGGTGAGATGTGGCACAGTGGTGATAAGCCCAAAAAGGCATTGCCGGGAGGTTTGGATACACTGAATGGTCGTGTTGCTGGTTTCATTGAGTTGAAGGAACCAGGTTACTATATATTTGGTTTGGAGAATGCTGTTGCAGGCACAAAATTATCATTGAATAAACAGGTGCTGATAGACTGTAAAGGGAACACGGGTGATGATGCGCAGTCTTATATCGTTCCATTGGATAAAGGCTTTTATGAGTTGGATGTGACGTACAGCGCTGCTGCGAGCATGCCGAAGCTTCGGTATGTTGCGCCTGGAAAAGAAGATGCAGTGCCTCTTCCAGCCGATATACAATATCATATGCAAAAAAATAACGTCAAAAAGTAAAAAGATGTTCAAGAGTTATCTGAAAGCAACACTGCGTAATCTCTGGAAGAACAAGACCTACAGCTTCCTGAACATATTTGGACTAGCTATTGGGATTGTCTGTGCAGGCGTGATCTTTCTATGGGTGGAAGATGAGGTTAATTTTGACAGCACACATGTAAAGAGGAACAGGTTATACTCGTTACGGGCTAATTGGGACTATGAAGGAAATATCCGCACATTTGCCTCTACCCCAGGACTAACAGGTCCCGCCATAAGAGAAGAGATCCCGGGTATTGCCAATACCTGTCGCATGACAGATTTTGCGCCTTCGTTGTTATTTAGCATAGGGGAGAAAACTGTTTATGCCAGTGGCAGGTATGTAGATGCTTCATTGTTTGAGATGTTTACGCTCCCTTTCTTAGAGGGGAATCCGGCGACTGCCTTTAAGGATCTGCATGCAATCGTAATTACACAGAAAACGGCAAAACGGTTTTTTGGAGAGGACAGAAATATAGTAGGGAGAAGCGTGAAAGTGGATAATCAACAGGAGTATGTAGTAACTGGTGTATTGAAAGACCTGCCTGAAAATTCAACCTTGCAATTTGATTGGGTATCACCTTTCGAAATCTACTATCAGCAGAGAAAGGAATCATCGGATGACTGGTTAAGTAATTCACCTTATACTTATGTTGAACTAGCACCAAATGCCGATCCGGCAACGGTTGATAAAAAGCTGCATAATTTCATTCAACAGAAAAATGCGGATGCTATAAATCACTTGTTCCTATTTAGTATGAACGACTGGCGACTCCGTGATAATTTCGAGAATGGCAAACAAACCGGTGGACGTATTACCTATGTACGTATGTTTTCTCTCATAGCATGGATCATTCTCTTCATTGCATGCATCAACTTTATGAACCTGGCGACCGCCCGCAGCGAAAAGCGTGCACGCGAAGTTGGTGTGCGTAAAGTAATGGGAGCCGGTAAGCGGGGACTGATTGTTCAGTTCATAGGCGAAGCATTGCTGATGGCAACGTTTGCATGTGTGTTGGCGGTGTTGATCATATGGTTGCTATTACCATTGGCGAATACGCTGATGGATAAAAACCTCACACTTGGCTTACAGGAGCCAATACATATAATCGCCTTGATAGTGATCACACTTGTGTGCGGATTGGTAGCTGGTAGTTATCCTTCTCTGTATCTTTCCTCGTTTAATCCTATAGCTGTATTGAAGGGGCTGAACACAACAGCCGGAGGCGCCACATTTGTTAGAAAAGGCTTGGTGGTATTGCAGTTTTCCATATCGATCATGCTGATCATCAGTACTGCGATCATCTATCAACAAATACAACATGTAAAGAGCAGGGATCTTGGGTTCAAGAAGGAGCATCTGCTTAGCATAGATCTGAAGGCAAATATGCTGAACAACTTTAGTGCTATCAGACAGGACCTGCTGAATACAGGTATGGTGGAAAACGTTGCTTTATCTGATCATCCAACTATCTACGGAGGAAACAATACAGGTGCTTTGAAATGGCCGGGAAAGCCTGAAAATAGTGATATCCTGATTTCCACAAGATTGGCGGGGTCAGGGTTTATATCCACAATGGGGATGCAACTGCTGGAAGGTCGTGACTTTAAGGTAACGAATACAGATACGTTGAATGTTATTATCACTTCGTCTTTTGCTAAAATGATGGGAAGCGGAAGTGCCCTGGGTAAAAAGATCGAGGCGCCGAGAAGCAATGGTGAAACAATGTTCCTCACAGTTACAGGCGTAGTGAAAGACTACGTATATGGTGATATGTATCGCTCACCCGACCCTGTTATGTTCTATAATCTGACACAGTTTGGCAATGTTATGTACCTGCGCTTAAAGGGAACTGCCGATCCTGTAAAGGCAATAGGGGCTATTGAAAAAGTAATTACAAAAGCTAATCCCGGCTATCCGTTTGATTACATTTTTGTAGATGATCAGTTTAACGGAATGTTCCAGTCGGAAATGCTGGTGAATCGGTTATCCCGCGTGTTTGCCGTACTGGCGATCATTATCTCCTGCCTCGGGTTGTTTGGCCTGGCTGCTTATACTGCCGAACGCAGAACCAAAGAAATCGGTATCAGGAAGGTGTTGGGTGCCAGTGTAACAAGCATAACAGGTTTACTGTCTAAGGATTTTCTCCAGCTTGTAATAGTGTCTTGTATCGTGGCTTTCCCTCTGGCATGGTGGGCAATGTCTTCATGGCTACAGCAGTATGCGTATCGTGTAACCATTCATTGGTGGGTGTTCCTGTTGGCAGGTATCACAGCCATGATCATATCGCTGATCACGATCAGCTTCCAGTCTGTAAGGGCTGCATTAATGAACCCTGTAAAAAGTCTGAAAGCGGAATAAGTAACACCAGCATGCTTTATTGTATTTTGCAGCCCTGATGAAAGTAGATTTTCTGATCATAGGGCAGGGTATTGCAGGTACAGTGCTGAGTTATACCTTAATGCAGGCGGGGCAGTCCGTGCTGGTAATGGATGAATACAAGCCTAATAGCGCCTCGCGTATAGCGGCAGGGGTAATTAACCCTGTTTCCGGCCGGCGATTTACAGTCGCCTGGCAATACGACGAGATCTATCCAATAGCTGTACAAGTGTATAAAGCAATGGAACAGCTATTGGGTGTGCCTGTGTTCAAGCCCCGGGACATCTATAACGTGTTGCCTTCTGAGCAGTTGAAAGCCGCTTTTATGGAGCGTACGAGTGGATTGTCTTATATGGAAGGCCCGTCTGCAGACAAACTGGCACATTATCAACAATGGCTGGACCAGCCCCACGGAGCTGCTATTGTAAAAGGAGCTACCGTGTTATTACAGAATCTTTTGCCCGGCTGGCGGGACTATCTGAAAAAGCATAATAGCTTACGGGAAGAGCGGCTGGAATTGTCCCGGCTGGAAATAACCCCAAAAGGCGTTAAATACGCCGATATCACAGCCCGTTACCTGGTCTTCTGCGAGGGAGCTGCCACGGTTAACAACCCCTGGTTTAATTACATCCCGTTCCTGTTAAATAAGGGAGAGGTACTACGGGTGCAGATCCCCGGTTTTTCTACTCCCGATATTGTCAAAAGAAGCGTGTCTCTGGTACCACAGGGGGATGATACCTATTGGGTCGGGGCTACATTTGCCTGGGATTACCCGGATGAGCAGCCTACAACGGAGAAGAGGGAAATCCTGGAAAAAGGGCTGGAGCAATTGCTGAAGGTTCCCTATAAAGTGCTGGACCAGCTGGCGGCTGTGCGGCCGTCAGGCACGGATCGAAGGCCCATTATGGGCTTACACCCCGAATATCCTGTTCTGGGTATATTTAATGGCCTGGGAACAAAGGGAACTTCCCTGGCCCCGGCTATGGCGGCTCAATTTGCGGCGCATATCCTTCAAAATGTGCCACTACAGGCAGATACAGATATTAATCGCTTTTTTAACAGGTACAAGGGATAGAAATGCAGCCCGCAAAATGTATCTTTGCCGACCGTTTGGGCCTCGACCCCCGGAAAAATAAAAAGTTGAACTTTATAATATAAGTATATGTACAGAACGCACACTTGCGGCGAACTACGACTGGAGCACAAGGGCACACAGGTATCATTGTCTGGCTGGGTCCAGACCATCAGGAAATTCGGAAGCATCACTTTCGTGGATCTGCGTGACCGTTATGGTATTACGCAGCTGTTGTTTGGAGAGTCCTGGAATGAGCAGCTGGATGCACAGCCGCTGGGCCGCGAGTTCGTTATTCAGGCATCCGGTACTGTAACCGAGCGTTCTAACAAGAATCCGAATATCCCTACAGGCGATATCGAGATCACTATCAGTGAGTTCAGCATATTAAACAGCGCTAAGACACCTCCGTTTACCATCCAGGATGATACTGATGGTGGGGATGAGCTGCGTATGAAATACCGTTATCTTGACCTGCGCCGTAACATCGTTAAGCAGAACCTGGAATTACGCTATCGCGTAAACAGGGCTGCCCGTAACTACCTGGATAGCAGAGGTTTTATGGATATTGAAACGCCATTCCTCATTAAATCCACTCCGGAAGGCGCCCGCGACTTTGTGGTACCAAGTCGTATGAACGACAATGAGTTCTACGCATTGCCACAGTCTCCGCAAACTTTCAAGCAATTGCTCATGGTAAGCGGTTACGACAGGTATTATCAGATCGTAAAATGTTTCCGTGACGAGGACCTCCGTGCTGACCGTCAGCCGGAATTTACCCAGATAGACTGTGAAATGAGCTTTGTTGACCAGGAAGATATTCTCAGCAACTTCGAAGACATGCTGAAGCACATCTTCCAGGAGATCAAAGGCATCACTTTCGACGGCAAATTCCCTCGTATGACCTGGGATGACGCAATGGAGTTCTACGGTAACGACAAGCCCGAT
The DNA here is from genome assembly GCF_003182155.1 of Chitinophaga sp. S165. Taxonomy (GTDB): domain Bacteria; phylum Bacteroidota; class Bacteroidia; order Chitinophagales; family Chitinophagaceae; genus Chitinophaga. The sequence goes on along the minus strand of NZ_QGTG01000002.1, from coordinate 170,539 downwards.
ATCCGCTTTGAAATGAAGCTGGTAAATATGTCAGACACTGTTAAGGGAAATAACTTTAAAGTATTTGACGAGGCGGAACTGGTTGTAGCTATCTGCGCAAAAGGCTGTGCAGAATACACCCGTAAACAGTTGGATGAGTTGACCGATTGGGTAAAACGTCCGCAGATCGGTATGAGTGGTCTGATTTATGCACGTTACAACGCAGATGGAACAATAAAAAGCTCCGTCGATAAGTTCTTTGATGAAGAGAAACTGAAAGGTTGGGCTGAAAAATGTCAGGCACAACCGGGTGATCTGATCTTATTATTGGCTGGTAAAGAAGAACGTACCCGTAAGGCGATGAGTGAATTGCGCCTGGAAATGGGGGAGCGTATGGGACTGAGAGATAAAAATGTCTTCAAACCGCTGTGGGTGATCGACTTCCCGCTGTTTGAGTATGCAGAAGAGGAAAATCGCTGGGTTGCCCGTCACCATCCGTTTACATCGCCAAAACCGGAGCACATCAGCTGGATGGCTGATCTGTCCAAATACGCAGACATCAAGGCAAATGCATACGATATCGTGCTGAATGGTACTGAAGTAGGTGGTGGATCCATCCGTATATTCCAGCGTGACCTGCAGGAGAAAATGTTTGCTGCGCTGGGTATGAGCCCTGAAGAAGCCAATCATAAATTCGGCTTCCTGTTGGGTGCATTTGAGTATGGTGCTCCGCCACACGGAGGCATCGCCTTCGGCTTCGACCGCCTCTGCTCGCTGCTGGGTGGTAGTGAAACAATCCGTGACTTTATAGCCTTCCCTAAGAATAATTCCGGCCGTGATGTGATGCTGGATGCGCCTAGCGCCATCGATCAGGCTCAGTTAAAGGAGTTGAAGATCAGCCTGGTGAAGTAGAGTGGCACGGAATTTGTCTAAGTGGGTGGAAAATTAAACTGAATCCCCCTTGATGCTGTTTAAAGAGTGTCAAGGGGGATTGGTGCAAACTATAGAACGTATCTAATTAACAGGATTTTAACTAAGAATAGATTATCGAATTTTAATAAGTTATAGTCATATTGTACAAATATTTCAACTATATTGCCGGTACAAAAAACAATTCTGCCATGACATCTAAGAAAATGTTTTGCAGGGGATGGTTTTGTGCATTGCTAGGTATACTTTTGTTTATAAGTAATACGGCTTTTTCACAGCGTTACGCTACGAACTATGTGAATAAATATAAGCCTGTTGCTATTCATATCATGAATGAGACAGGTATCCCTGCAAGTGTAATATTAGGCATTGCGATGCTGGAATCGGGGATGGGGACAAGTAAGAATGCCAGATTATTATCTAATCATTTTGGGATCGTAGGACGTAATAGTCTTCATAAGAAGAAAGGTGTGGTCTATAGATCACGATATAAAGAGTTTGCCAACGCAGAGGCCTCATTCGACTACTTTGCCAACATGGTAACCCGCAAAAAATGGTTCCCTTCAATGAAGGGAAACGTTGAATACAAACTTTGGCTCAAACACATGAATCACGGAGGTTATTCTTCCGCAGGGCATGAATGGGTAAAGAGAGTAACAAGCATGATCAGTCGCTATAAATTATACAAACTGGATGAGCAAATGGCATATACCGGAAGTTAATTTATAGTCTGTAGTTTTATACGAACAAATCAGATTCAGCAATTATGTCCGGCAAAAACAAAGCTGCCTATCCACTCTATATCATCTTGGGGACTTTATTATGTTTAGTGGCGCTGTCACTCATCAATAACAGTTTCTCCTTTCGGAATTTTGTAACCCGTCCCCTGGACTTGCTGGCTGATGTACGTAAAGATACATTGGTTTCTCCCACAGAAGATATTGATACAGACAACGCTTTAGCCGCTACTGACGTGCCGGCTGATTCTGCAACGACAGGTACAGATTCCATTGCAACACCTGCAATTCCAGATCCTGATCACTTACACAATTTCACTACTTATACTGGCATCATCAACTATCTGCCTCCCACAGGAGCCGACAGCAATGCAAAAGCAGGAATGCAGCATTTCCTCATGGCGCTGGATGAGTTAAAAGCAAAAAAGAGAAAGAAAGTACGGATTGCCTACTTTGGCGACTCCATGATAGAAGGTGACCTGATCACAGAAGATCTGCGGGATAGCTTGCAACATCTGTTTGGAGGGGAAGGCGTTGGTTTTGTGCCGGTTACTTCTGTAGTAGCAGGATTCAGGACCACCATCACACATACATTCTCTAAAGATTGGAAGGACTACAGTTATAAGCAGTTACCACCGTCCAATCTTTATCTGGGTATATCGGGACATACATTTGTTCCCGGTGAAGACAGCTGGATCAGGTACCAGCCGGTTAAAAAACGTGGTCTGAATAAGTTTGATCAGGTTAGTGTGTTGTATGGTCCCGTTTCTTCTGGCAACATTTCTGTGAACAATAAAGCATATGCACTTTCCGGACAACGCGCGGTTAATAAACTGTCACTGCAGCTGGATTCTGCAAAACAGGTAACGATTAAGTGGGCAGGTGGTAGTGTTGCGCCATTGTATGGTGTTTGCTTTGAAGGCGATACCGGTGTATATGTTGATAATTACTCTTTCCGTGGTATCAGCGGTATAGAACTCGGTAAATTATCCGGGCAGCTATTACAGCAAATGCAATCTGAACATCCCTATGATCTGATCGTATTGCATTACGGGGCAAATGTGTTGTGGAAGCCGGAACTGACTGACTATAAATGGTACGGAAGTCCCATGAAAAAGGTCATGGATTCCTTACGTAACGACCTGCCAAATACATCTTTCCTCGTAATAACTACGGCTGATAAATCATACAAGAAAAGTGGAACTTATATAACGGCACCAGGTGTGACTGCTTTGGTGAAGGTACAGCATGAACTGGCTAAAACGCATGGTGCAGCTTACTGGAACCTCTATGCAGCCATGGGTGGAGAGAACTCTATGACACGCTGGGTGGAGGGCGATCCGGTGCTGGCAAATAAGGACTACACTCATTTTAACAGACAGGGAGCGGCCAGAATAGGGGCGCTGCTGTATAAAGCGATGATGGATGAATATAAGCAGTTGGAACACGAGTAAAAAATGGATCATTTGTTTATTAACGGGAGTATTAACTGGCATCAGCAGTATTGCTGTAGGCCAAAGCAATGGCATATCACAGGATACAGCCCTGTACCGTTTCTTTGGTGCCTTACGTAACGCTGATAGCAACGTTATATCTGTTTTACACTTAGGGGACTCTCATATACAGGCGGGCTTTTTTCCGTTCACTACAGCCTTCTTCCTGCAACAGGATTTTGGGAGCGCAGGCAGAGGATGGGTTTTCCCATATAATCTGGCTAACACTAACGGGCCCTCCGACTATCGTTGGAATAGTACAGGCAGGTGGGAAGCGGATAAGATCATTGACAGGAATAAATCCACTGATATACTGGGACCGGGTGCAATAGTCCTTACGTCCAGAAATGATGCGCCTACGCTGGCATTCAATGGCAGGCAGGATGACGACAGGATGGACAATAATATTCGTCAGGCTGAGTTATTCTTTGATCCGGGCACAGACGATTCTACCATCAGTGTACCAGGAGCCGGTGTGGATATTTCCCCTGCTCCATTCGAAGGAGGACGGCCTACATTAAGAAAGGCGTCATTGACATTCCCTGCGCCCGTTCAGTCCTTTCAGGTAAGGTGGGACAGGCAGAATGCACAGCCTTTCAGGTTCTACGGAGCACTGCTGCAAAATGGTCACAATGGAGTGTTATATAGCGCGGTAGGGATCAATGGTGCCATGTTCCAGCATTACAATGAAAACAATAATACGCTGATAGCGGAAATGGAAGTGATGCAGCCACAGCTGGTGATCATTTCCCTGGGAACTAATGAGGCTTATGGCAGCCTGAATGCTGCGGCATTCCGTGCACAGATAGATGATGCTGTGAAGATGGTAAAAAGATATCAGCCGAATGCATGTATCGTGTTGACAACGCCACCGGAGTGTAAACGGGTGAGCAAAAAGGCGTACAGGAGAAAAGTGGGGAAGAAATATAAGACGTATTACCGCGTGGCATATTATCCTAATCCTTATATAGCAATAGTAACTCAACAGATCATGAGTTACTGCCGGGAGAATGGGCTGGCTTGCTGGAATTTCAATAGTGTGAACAAGGCGATGATGAAAAGCTTTGCAGGTGGATGGTCTGGCGATCATATCCATTTCAATGCAAGAGGTTACCAGTTGCAGGGCAAACTCTTATATGAGGCATTACGTAATAGCTATGATAAATTTTTAAAAGTAGAAAAGACCCATAAAATTTTAGCTGAATGATTGATTTGAATAAGCTGCTGGAGATTCTACAATACCAGAAAGACGATCCTATACTGTTCAACAGCGCTTTTTTCTTTTATTTCTTTGCCTTCTTCCTGCTTTGCTACCTGGCGGTAGGCCGTAGTAAGGAAGGACGGGTATGGGTGTTTACTATCTTTTCCCTTTACTTTTTCTATAAAGCCTGCGGCATGTATGTCGGATTGGTGGTTCTCTCTGCCATTGTTGATTTTAACCTGTCCAGATACATATATGATTCGGAGAGCAAGCGGGAACAGAAAGCATTACTGATCCTGAGTATCTTTCTTAACCTCGGGCTATTGTTCTTTTTCAAATACACCGATTTCTTTATCGGTATCACCAATGATCTGCACCTGGGTAAGATAGAGCCACTGAAGTTGCTGTTGCCTATCGGTATTTCTTTTTATACTTTCGAGAACCTCAGTTATACCATTGATGTGTACAGGCGTGAAATAAAGCCGGTAGACAATTTCATGGACTACCTCTTCTTTCTGTCATTCTTCCCTAAACTGATGATGGGACCTATTGTAAGGGCGGCAGATTTTATTCCACAGATCTCAAAGCCTTATGTACTTGATTCAGAGGATATAGGGAAAGGGATGTACCTGATCTTAGGAGGGTTATTCAAAAAGGTAGTGATCTCCGACTTCATTAATCAGAATTTCGTTCAGTATATTTTTGACGATCCTTCCAAACATACTGGACTGGAGTGCCTGTTAGGTGTATATGGGTATGCCATGATCATTTATTGCGATTTCTCCGGTTATTCTGATATGGCACTGGGTATAGCCAGATGGACTGGTTTTAAGATCCCGCCAAACTTCGATTCTCCTTACCAGAGTTCCAGTATCACTGAATTCTGGCGCCGCTGGCACATTTCGCTTTCATCCTGGTTAAGGGATTACCTGTACATCCCGCTGGGGGGGAACCGTAAAGGGAAGGTCCGCCAGTATATTAACCTGGGCCTGACTATGCTGATCGGCGGTTTCTGGCATGGGGCCAGCTGGAACTTCATCTTCTGGGGTGCAATGCACGGCAGTGCACTGGCGGTAGATAAAGTGAGACTGGACTGGCTGAAAAAGCGTGGGGGAGGTGTTACCGGGTGGCCGGGCACACTGCTGAAAATAGGCGGTATCCTGCTCACATTCCACTTTGTTTGCTTCTGCTGGGTATTCTTTAAGGCAGCTACTTTCCAGGACGCCTGGGCCTTATTGCACCAGGTAGTATACGATTTCCAGCCTGAAGTATGGTTGGAACTGTACAATGGCTATACGGCTGTATTCTGGGTTATGCTGCTGGGTTTTATATTGCATTTCCTGCCGAAACGCACAGAGCTGTTCACGGAACAGGCCCTGTCACGTGTTCCGGTGGTGGGAAGCGTGGTGATCATGGTAGTTTTCATCTGGTTACTGGTACAGGTGAAGTCTTCTGAACCTATGATGCCGATCTATCTCCAGTTTTAGAGTCGTTATCTTTTTGTTATCAATTTCTTTTTCCGTTGTTTTGCGCAAATTTTCCTGAATGCGACTAAAACATATGGCAATCATTTGCTTGCCTTTGTTCTTTTCCGGTATTGCCAAAGCACAGTTTCTGATGGATATGATAGATACCACTACCAGCGTAGGAAAAGGTATGTTCTCATTATATCAGAAGTATGACGCCGTGCGTTTTAGCGGGTATATTCAACCCCAATTCCAGTATGCCTCCTCAAAGGGTATAAATAGCTATGCCGCCGGTAATTTTCCTAATGAAGTAGATAACAGGTTCTCGCTGCGCCGTGGCCGTTTCCGCCTGGATTACACACGGTATGATGAGGCGCGTATGCCCGTAGTACAGTTTGCTTTTCAGTTTGATGGTACGGAAAGGGGCGTGTTTATCCGTGATTTCTTTGGACGCATTTTCGAAAACAAGTGGGACGTCTTTTCCCTGACAGCAGGTATGTTTGCCCGTCCGTTCAGCTATGAAGTGAATCTGTCTTCCGGTGACCGTGAAACGCCGGAACGTGGACGTATGTCGCAGATCCTGATGAGAACTGAACGCGATATCGGCGCTATGGTTACTTTTGAGCCCCGCCGTCCCAACCACCCTTTAAAATTTCTGAAGATAGACGCCGGCTTATTCAATGGGCAGGGACTGACTGCAACCAGCGATTTCGACAGCCATAAAGACTTTATTACCCGTGTGGCGGTAAAACCGATTAAACTCAACAGCAGGAACTGGCGATTGTCGGGAGCAGTTTCCATGCTGTACGGGGGAATGGAACAGTTTACCCAATATATTTATAAAATGGGGCATGACGCTGATAAACCGGCTTTTTATGTTGACTCCTCAGTTACAAATAAAGGAAGGATCGCTCCCCGGCATTATTACGGCACAGATGTCCAATTCAAGGTGCCTAACGGGAAAAATAAGGGTGCTACGGAGATCAGGTTAGAATACATGCGTGGTTCCCAAACAGCAACGGCCAGTACCACAGAAACACCTGGTACGATACCTGTTAGCGGAGGTGTGAATGCGCCTCTCTATATCCGGAATTTTGATGGAGCTTACCTCTACCTGTTACAGAACCTGGGTAGTCCGATGAACCTGATAGTAATGAAGTACGACTGGTACGATCCCAACAAAAAAGTAAAAGGGATGGAAGTCGGCGCTGCAAATAGTGGAATGACCCCGGCAGATATTCGTTATAATACACTGGGACTCGGCTTTGTGCATTATTTCAATGCCAATATGAAGGTTATGCTGTACTACGATTACGTGAAGAATGAGTCAACCTCCCTGGAGGGATATACTGACGACGTACCTGACAATGTGTTTACCTGCAGGTTGCAATATCGTTTCTGATATTTATTCGCCCGATTCCAGGGTGAAGCCGAAGGTGGAGCCTATTTCAGGTTTACTCCGGATGTTAATAGTCTGACCATGGGCTTCAATAATATGTTTTACGATAGCCAGCCCCAGGCCGGTACCACCTATATCACGGCTGCGAGCCCTATCTGTCCGATAGAAACGTTCAAATACGCGGGGGAGGTGTTCCTCCGCTATCCCGATACCATCGTCTGATATTTCGATCAACACACGTTTATCGTCCATTACATAGATGCTGGCTACAGTATGACCGTCGGTACGGCCGTATTTGATGGAATTATCCACCAGATTGATCAGTACCTGCCTTACCTTCTCTTTGTCTGCCAGTACATGGATAGGCGCCTCACAACCCTTCTTCACATTGAACTTTATACCCTTAGTGTTAGCTTTAAGGGACAGTGTGTCAAAAACATCCTTGATAAGCTCCTGGATCACAAAATTCTCACCGTTGATGGTCATTTCCCCACTTTCCAGCTTGGAGATCTCATCCAGGTCATCAATCAGGCGGCAAAGTCTGTCAATGTTCTTGGTAGCATTTTTCAGGAAAAGTTTGTTAACGTTCGGGTCTTCCAATGCCCCGTCAAGGAGCGTATGGATATAACCCTGTACGGCGAATATGGGCGTTTTCAGTTCGTGACTGAGGTTCAGCAGGAACTCTTTACGGAATTCTTCATTTCGGCGCAGCATATCCAGCTCTTCCTTCTTCTGGCTGGCCCATTTTTCAACATCTTCACTTACTTCTTCGATCGTTTTCAGGGGCAGGATGTTCTTGTTGAAGAACTCTTCCCTTTTGGAAGCTTTGGTCTGATAAATGAATTTGTAAATGAGTTTTATTTTCCTGTAGATGAAGTTCTGCAACGTGTACAGGTACAAGTAGTAAGACACCAGGAAGGTGAGTATAAACGCGATCAGTACTATTTTCCAGTGAGCATTTATTAATAGGGTGCCCATTGTAATAATAACCGAAAGTATAAGGGCAGTAAATCCTGCCAGTTTTTGTGGAGAAAGATTCTTGGCTTTAAACATACTCCATAATGAGTAATCTTTATAATAGCGGGAAATTAAACCAATTTTTTCACTTGACATAACACACGAGGCTGGACACGCAATGCCCTGTTGCGCATCTCTGAGTAGAAGAATAACGGTTAAATTGTAAGTATCTGAGCGGGCGCCTGTTACATTTCGAACTTATAGCCCACGCCCTTAACGGTTGTAATGAGGTCAATACCGATCTTCTGCCGTATCTTACGGATATGCACGTCGATGGTACGGTCGCCTACTATTACTTCTGTACCCCATACCTGGTTCAGTATCTCGTTACGGAGGAACACACGGCCGGGTTTTGACGCCAGTAACTGCAGCAGTTCAAATTCTTTCTTTGCCAGGATGATTTCCTGACCTTTGTATGTCACTGTGAATTTTTCGCGGTCGATGATCAGATCTCCCAGTTGCACCTGCATATCTTCAGGTTTGTGCAAACGGCGGAAAAGGGCGTTGATACGGCTTACCAGCAATTTTGGTTTGATAGGTTTAGCGATATAGTCATCGGCACCCATGTTCAAACCATCTATTTCTGATTTTTCATCGTTCAGTGCAGTGAGGAACAGCACCATGGTATCTTTAAATTCAGGGATCTTTCTGATCTCGCGACAGGTATCAATACCGTTTTTATTCGGCATCATGATATCCAGCATGATAAGGTCGGGGCGGAACACTTTTGCTTTCTGAACAGCCTCACTGCCATCTTTCGCCGTGATTGTATCGTATCCGGCTGATTTCAGATTGTAGCTGATTATTTCCAGAATATCAATCTCATCGTCCACCACCAAAATTTTACCTGCAACCGCTTGGTCTATCATATAAATTGACTTTTAAAGACGGCACAAAATTATAACGCCGCCTCCGCTATTAATGAAAAGTTAACATTATCTAATTGTTAATTCGATCGTAAAGTACAACAGCAGAGGGATACCAGCTATACAAAAGTACGCTATTTTTTATGGAAGCAGCAAGGCGAAAATAGTATTATTAAGCCTGTCCGCTATTTGTATGTTTCTGATTATTATCGTTTCCAGCAATCTTTTTTAATGCCTGATTAACTTCATTAAGCATTTCCAGCTGGGTTTGCTGTATTTCCATCATATCCTGCTGCTGATGAAGAATGAGGTGGTCTATTTTCTCGTGCAATATCCTCACTTCCAGCTCCGATTTCAGGTTGATCATATAGTCATTTTTAGCCCTTTGCCTGTCTTTCTCTTCCTGCCTGTTCTGGCTCATCATGATGACCGGCGCTTGTAATGCAGCCAGACAGGATAAAATAAGGTTCAACAGAATAAAGGGGTAGGGGTCAAATCCTTTATTGGCCAGCCAGTAGATGTTGAGAGCCATCCAGATCAGGATAAACGTGAGGAACATGATGATGAAGGTCCAGCTGCCACCAAAGCTGGCTATTTTGTCGGCCACCCGCTGTCCGAATGTGAAATTAGTGGAGTTATCCCCGTCATCCAGTTTATCAGTGAGGGTTTCATGTTCTTTTAGCTTTTGAAGGACCATCTTTTCCATTTCGGTTAATTCGCCTATCTCTTTGGCAAACAGGTGCTCCAGGTACTTTTGCCGGTATTCGTTCAGTTCGGAGATGGCCAGATGGGATTTGGGTGAAATATGCGGATGGTCTTTCCTGACCATTTCCAATATGTTTTTGCTGACGCTGCGGCAATGTACTTTCTCTGATGTAGGGAATGATTTCCCTGACATATCGCTAATAAACGTTTGCATATGACACTCACTGTTTTGGAGGCCTAAAAGTACGCTAATAAGGCCGGAAATGCGGTGCTGTGGTATTTTGGTAGTAAATTTGCTATACTAGCTTTATAAGTAAGAGTAAAGCATATTTATATTAATGAAAAGAATTATAACTGTTATCTTATTGCTAGCCGGTTTCCATAACCTGCTGCATGCACAAACGCAAAAAGTTGAAATACCTATCGGAAGAATCGGTTTCCACGATAACATTGATAAAGAACAGGCTGCTGCCTTGAAATTTGACGGTAAGGCAGATGATTTGGTACGCATATCAGACGATCAGACCTTGAATTTGCAGGTTACAAATGCGTTGATCAAACAGATCGACGATATGCAGACCCAGATTGAGTTGGATTCTACGCTGGACCATCGTCTAAAGATAAAATATCTTTCGGGTCTGTATGTAATGATCCATGACTATAACAACAAGCGTACTTATCGCAAAATAGCGCCTGAAGAAGCGCCTTCCATGGTGCAGGCTTATCGTGATATGATGAAGGCCGATATTAAGGGGGGCAGCATTCTGCCTTACGTGCAGAACCTGTCTTATGATGCCGGTGAGAAGATGATCGAACCTTTCCGCGACAATCCGGGATACAAGGACGCCCGTGGCGTTTTGTTTGCAAAATTTGCATTTAATAACCTGGCCACCGTAATGTCGGTAATAGGCAACTACCTGGAATATCCGGCTACAGATTCCGTGATAGCAGCGGTTGCACGGAAATATCCGAATCAGGTACTGACCTATGCTACTTCATATACGCCCGTAGCTACTGCTATCAAAAAGAACCAGGACCCGATCGTACAATTGATCGTTCAGATAGGTAACTCCGGGCAATCCACCCTGATACTGCCGTTCATCGATGAACTGATGGCTGGTACTACTACTGTAGAAAAGCTGTCTGCTATTGTCGATAATGAAGACCAGTACTTCAAACAGTTGGTAAAGAGCGCCATCGCGTTGCAAAGCCGTAAGAACAACGGTGAAAACATCATCGGTCTGAAGGCAATGCTGGAAAACCTGCAGGCCCGTTCTCTGCACTACATCCGCGAAATGAATGACCTGCATGAAGAGCCGGCGAATGTGCGTTTCCGTATAGTGAAAGATTTTACGCCTGAAGAGCTTTATTACCTGATCGTAAATGGTCAGGAAGAGTTATACACATCCAGTTATACCAATCACAGCAACGCCGGTCTTTATGACCAGATGATGGCACGTATGAAACCGGCACGTGGAGATAGTTTGCTGATGCTGGTGGAATTTGACAGGTTCAAGAAGTTCATCGCTATGGCTGCCGGCTTTAATACGCTGGACAACTTCCTGAAATCCATGGCTCCTGAAAATGCGAACTACCTCATGAAGAAATATGTAAGCAGCCTGGAAAAGACGGAAGACCTGGAAGATGCGGTTGACGTAGCCAACTCTTTCGGTAGTATCCGCGATCCTAAACTGCTGGCTTTCCTGCGTGAAGAAGTGCAGAAGAATTACATATTCGTGTCCCGTAAGAAAGAAAGAAGAGGTACGGTGATCTATGAACTGTTAGGTAGCCTGTTCGATACGGAAACAGATAAAGGCAGTGATTCTACTAAAGCGAGCCAGATGGCCGCAAAATTACAGTTACCGCCTATCAACTTCGTGACATATAATGCATTGTTGAGCGACAGCGGTATGGTTTATCAGCAGGTGTTCTTCTACGGAGATAAAGATGGCCATGATTCTTATGTAAGCTTTATGGGTAACTTCCCGGCAAGTGAATGGAAAATAAGCAGGAATAAATTCTGGACTACCATTCAGTCTATCAAGGGTAAGCCGATCACTATTTTTGCCAATCTTCCATTGGAGGAGCCGGAAGATAAAACTGCGATTCAAAAGCTGAGTGAATATCTCGATGAGAACGATATTCATCCGACAGTGTTCATCCATCGTGGTCATAGTTATCATGTGAATACGACCCTCGACAATCTGCAAAGTTCTGCCAAGATTGTAGTACTGGGTTCCTGTGGTGGCTATCACAATCTGGCCATTGTATTGCAGAAATCGCCGGAAGCACATATTATCTCTTCTAAACAGGTAGGTACCCGATTCGTGAATGAACCGATCATCCGCACGCTGGACGAAACCATTCGCAGTGGTAAGAATGTAGACTGGGTACAGATGTGGGCTAGCCTCGGCAAACGGTTTGCAGGAGACGCCCGCAATAAAGAGCTGTTCAGCGACTATGTACCGCCACACAAAAACCTGGGAGCGATCTTTATCAAGGCCTATAAACAGATCATGAAAGAGGATAAGTAAACGAATTGTGAAATAAAGAAAAAGCCCTCCGGCAATATTGCCGGAGGGCTTTTTCTTTATACTTTTGTACGGTGGAAAATACAGCGGTCAAGAAGGTTTTTGATATTAGCTTATTAAGGAGGATATTCACTTTTGCAGTTCCATACAGGCGCTCGTTCTATATGTCGATGTTCCTGACGGTATTACTCGCCGTCATCTCACCTATGAGGCCTTACCTGATACAGCTAACAGTAGATAAATACATATCCGGTCAGCTTATGCAGATGCTGATCACCATTACTATTATCCAGGTATTGCTATTGCTGCTGGAAACGGTGATGCGCTTTTATTTCTCTTATCTCACCAACTGGCTGGGACAGTCTGTGATAAAGGATCTCCGGGTAACGGTATACAAGAAGATCGTACATCTTAATCTTGGTTTCTTTGACAAGACCCCGATAGGTACGCTTACTACACGTACTATCAATGATATTGAGGCCATTAACGATGTCTTCTCTGAAGGCCTGATCTCCATCATAGCCGACATGCTGATGATCATAGCGATCCTGGTCGTAATGTTTGTGGAAGACTGGCGTCTTACGCTTGTCAGTCTTTCCCCCTTCCCGGTATTGATCATTGCGACTTATATTTTTAAGGAAAGTGTGAACAAGTCTTTCTATCGCGTAAGGAATGCGGTATCAGCCCTGAATGCGTTTGTACAGGAACATCTGACAGGTGTGGCGATCGTGCAGGCCTTTACTGGTGAAAAGCGTGAATACGCACGGTTCCGACAGATCAATAAAGAACACCGGACCGCCAACATAGATGCAATTTTTGCTTATTCTGTATTCTTCCCTGTAGTGGAAATCATCCTGGCTATTTCTCTTGGCCTGATGGTATGGTGGGGCTCCAATAAAGTACTGAATTACGAAGTGTCACAGGGTGTGATGATCGCTTTCATCATGTACCTGAACATGTTATTCCGTCCGCTGCGTATGCTGGCCGACAAGTTCAATACACTGCAAATGGGAATGGTAGCCAGTGAGCGGGTATTCCGGATCATGGACAGCGACGACCAGATCGCCGATACAGGATCAAAAGATGCCGTGGATATGAAAGGCGCTATTACTTTCGATCATGTTTACTTTGCCTATAAAGATGCGGAATATGTGTTGAAAGACATTGACTTCGCTGCCCGTCCTGGCGAAACGATCGCTATTGTAGGACATACAGGTTCCGGCAAAACAACGATCATCAGTATCCTGAACCGGCTGTATGACATACAAAAAGGCCGTATCCTGATAGATGGCACTGATATTAAGGACTATACATTGTCTGCGCTGCGCAGTAAGATAGGGGTGGTATTGCAGGATGTGTTCCTGTTTGCGGGCTCTGTATATGAGAATATAACGCTTCGTAATCCCGCTGTTACGAAAGAGGAGGTAGAGTCAGCATCCCGGATGATAGGCCTGCACGACTTCATTATGCAGCTGCCGGGCGGTTATGACTACCAGGTGATGGAGAGGGGGAGCACTTTGTCCCTGGGACAGCGTCAGCTGATCTCGTTTGTCCGCGCGCTACTGTACAACCCGTCAATCCTCATCCTGGATGAGGCGACATCTTCTGTCGATACAGAATCAGAAATGCTGATCCAGCAGGCTATCGATAAGCTGATATCCGACCGGACCTCTATCGTCATCGCTCACAGACTTTCTACCATCAGCAAGGCCAGTAAGATCATCGTGCTGGATAAAGGCGAGGTCAGGGAAATGGGGACTCATGAGGAACTCCTTAAAATGGGAGGATTTTACTATAAGTTACACAGCATGCAGTTCAAGCAGGCGGGAGTGGCATAAGTTAAATGTGGTAACATGTATTTAGGTGTCCTTGTCAGAATGGGGATTTCTTTAATCTGAGGTGTGGCAGTTGAGCAGAAATATCTTTCATTTAAGTAAATAATTCAATATGTTATGAACGAGAGGGACCGTATTTTGCGGTCCCTCTTTAGTTGTACATATTTTTCGTAGTCGCGTACCTTTTTGATAATAAAACTGCTATCTTTGCGCAAAATTTCAGAAAACGGTGATTTCCTACACTCTGTCCAAATATAGACTGGTAGCCCTTATTGTTGCACTTAGCATAAGTGGTTTTAGTACGTTTGCGAATACTTCCGAATCTCATGAAGAGGAGAAGAAGGGTTTTGATGCCAAGGAAGTGCTTCTTGGCCACGTGAAAGACGCACATGACTGGCATCTGTTCAGTCTGGGAGAAACACATGTTACGCTTCCTTTGCCGGTTATCATCTACAACAAGGATAAAGGAATTTCCTCCTTTTCTTCTTCTGCTTTCCACCATGGGCATGAGTCCCATGAGGGTTATCGCCTGGTAAACAAGCATTACCGCGAGGAAAAAGGTCTGGAAGAGGCTAAATATCCTGACGAGAAGATCATTGCGGTAGATGCAAATAATAATCCTACCGGTGAGGAGATCTACGATTTTTCCATTACCAAGAACATCACTTCTATGATCATCGCAGCTATCCTGCTGATCTGGATGATGATGAGTGTAGCAAAAGCTTACACTACCAGAGGTTCCAAGAAAGCCCCTAAAGGTCTGCAGAGCCTGATGGAGCCGGTGATCATCTTTATTCGCGACGAGGTGGTAAAACCAAACATCCCTGGTTTGAGCGCTGAGCGTTACACACCATTCATTCTGACTATCTTCTTCTTTATATTGATAAACAACCTGTTAGGTTTGTTGCCGGGTTCAGCTAACGTCACCGGTAATATCGCAGTTACTTTCGCCCTGGCCCTGATCAGCTTTATTGCTACTATGATCAGCGCAAACAGGCATTTCTGGAGCCATATCTTTAACCCTCCTGTACCAGGATGGGTAAAACCGATACTGGTACCGGTTGAGATCATTGGTATCTTCACCAAACCGGTTTCCCTGATGATACGACTGTTCGCCAACATCCTGGCTGGTCACATCATTATCCTGAGTATTATCTCCCTGGTATTTATCTTCGGTTCCCTGAACAAAGGTGCTGGATACGGTTTCTTACCGATCACTGTACTGTTCAACATCGTAATGATGATGCTGGAACTGCTGGTGGCCTTTATCCAGGCGTTCATCTTTGCTAACCTGACAGCAGTGTTCATCGGACAGGGTATGGAAATGCCTCATCATGATCACCATGACGACGGTCACAAGGCCCATTAATTATTATAGGACAAATTAGTAATCAAATATAAATACACATTCATTATGGCAATTTTAACTGTTTTATTGCAGGCTGCTCCTGAAGCTGCTGCAGCTGCTGCTGCTTCAGCAGGTCTGGCTAAGGCTGGTGGTGCTATTGGTGCTGGTATCGCTGCGATAGCAGCTGGTATCGGTGTAGGTAACATCGGTAAAAGCGCGCTGGAATCCATCGCTCGTCAGCCAGAAGCTGCAAACGACATCCGTGCAAACATGATCCTGGCTGCGGCGCTGGTAGAGGGTGTTGCCCTGTTCGGCGTTATCGCTGGTCTGTTGGCAGTAGTGCTGTAAGGCTAAACTTTTTACTGCATCCGGCGCACAGGGCAATGGATGCAGTAATGTTTTACAAAGGATGTGTATCCGGATTGCTTATCAATCAACTTGCGAACCAAATAAATATTCATAATCATGGATCTGTTACAGCCCGCGTTAGGCTTGTTTTTCATTTCGTTACTCATATTCGTTATTGTATTCCTCATCCTCAAGAAATTCGCGTGGAAACCAATCCTCTCTACGCTGAAAGAAAGAGAAACCTCAATTTCTGACGCTATTGCATCTGCAGAAAGAGTGAAGGAAGAAATGGCGCAGATGAAAGCTGAACATGAGCACGTACTGCAGGAAGCAAAAGCTGAGAGAAGTAAGATTCTGAAGGAAGCAAAAGATGCTAAAGATCAGATCCTCAGTGAAGCTAAAGCGCAAGCTCAGCTGGAAGCTAAAAAGATCATCAGCGAAGCTTACACTGCTATCGACAACCAAAAAATGGCTGCTCTGACAGACGTTAAAAATCAGGTTGGTAAACTGGTGATAGAAGTAGCGGAAAAGGTGTTACGTAAAGAACTGTCCGACAAGGCAGCTCAGGAAGGTTACATCAAAGAACTGGCTGGAGAAATCAAATTAAACTAAAGCGATAGGCTGGCAAGCCGGAAGCTACAGGAGTTAGATGATACGATTATCTTTCCCTGTAGCTTTCCCTTGAAAGCTAAAAGATATAATATAATATGCAGAATCCCCGTTTAGCATCCCGGTATGCAAAATCTCTGGTAGATCTGGCCTCCGAAAAAGGACAGCTGGAAGCTGTACATGCAGATATGCTGTTTATGCAGCAGCTGTCTAAGAGCAATCCAGACGTGGTAGCACTGCTGAAAAGCCCTATTGTTAAGCCTGACAAGAAGCAGCAGATCCTTGCTGCCATCTTTGAAGGACGCATCAATACTATCACTGCCGCTTTCGTGAAGCTGCTGGTAGTAAAAGGAAGGGAAAGCAACCTGCCGGAAATTGCGCAGGAATTCAGCAAACAGTATGATGTGCTGAAAAACATCAGCAAAGTGAAGATCACCACCGCAGTTCCATTGGACGCAGCTGTGCTGGATCTGATCAAATCCAAAGTACAGGCAGGAACCGACAAACAGGTAAAACTGGAAGCAGCTGTAAATGCTGATCTGATCGGTGGTTTTGTACTGGAATCCAATAACAAACTGTTTGATGCTTCCGTACAGCGCGATCTGGCCGATATCAAAAAACAGTTCGCTGAGAACATCTACGTCCCTGCAATCAAGTAAACAATTAACAGCAGCCGCTGCGTACACGCAAAGCTGTTGTCGTTATATTTATTCATTTTAACGACCTTTTATAAAAAGCATACATTATGGTGGAGATAAAACCTGATGAAATTTCGGCGATATTACGCCAGCAACTAAGCAACTTCAATGCTGCTGCCGACCTGGAAGAGGTAGGTACTGTATTGCAGGTGGGAGACGGTATCGCTCGTATATATGGATTGAACAACGTTGGTTATGGAGAACTGGTGGAGTTTGAAAACGGTGTAAAGGCCATCGCATTGAACCTGGAAGAAGACAACGTGGGTGTGGTATTGATGGGTGAATCCGGAGAGATCAAAGAAGGTTTTAAAGTACGCCGTACCGGCCAGATCGCTTCCATTAAAGTGGGCGAAGGCATGGTTGGACGTGTTGTAAATACTTTGGGTAACGCCATAGATGGTAAAGGCCCAATCACTGGCGAACTGTATGAAATGCCACTGGAACGTAAAGCTCCGGGCGTTCTGTTCCGTGAACCAGTAAAAGAACCACTGCAGACCGGTATCAAGGCGATCGATGCTATGATCCCTATCGGCCGTGGACAGCGTGAGCTGGTGATCGGTGACCGTCAGACCGGTAAGACCGCGATCTGTATCGACACTATCATCAACCAGAAGGAATTCTTCGACGCTGGTAAACCAGTTTATTGTATCTACGTAGCAGTAGGTCAGAAAGCATCTACCATTGCAGGTGTAATGAAAACCCTGCAGGAAGCTGGCGCTATGGCTTACACTACTATCGTTGCAGCTGCTGCAGCTGATCCTGCACCGCTGCAGTTCTACGCTCCATTCGCTGGTGCCGCAATCGGTGAATTCTTCCGTGATACCGGTCGTCCTGCCCTGATCATTTATGATGATCTGTCTAAACAGGCCGTTGCTTACCGTGAAGTATCCCTGCTGCTGCGTCGTCCTCCAGGCCGTGAGGCTTATCCAGGTGACGTATTCTACCTGCACTCCCGTTTGCTGGAACGTGCTGCGAAAGTGATCAGCAAAGACGAAATCGCTAAACAGATGAACGATCTGCCAGAATCAATCAAACACCTGGTAAAAGGTGGTGGTTCCCTGACAGCATTGCCTATCATCGAAACACAGGCTGGTGACGTATCTGCATACATCCCAACTAACGTGATCTCCATCACCGATGGTCAGATCTTCCTGGAATCCAACCTGTTCAACGCCGGTATCCGTCCTGCGATCAACGTGGGTATCTCTGTAAGCCGCGTAGGTGGTAACGCTCAGATCAAATCCATGAAGAAAGTATCTGGTACCCTGAAACTGGACCAGGCTCAATACCGCGAAATGGAGGCCTTCTCTAAATTCGGTGGTGACCTGGATGCTGCTACCAAAGTAGTACTGGATAAAGGTGCCCGTAACGTGGAAATCCTGAAGCAGGCTCAGTTCGCACCATACGCCGTAGAAAAACAGGTAGCTATGATCTACCTGGGTACAAACGGTTTGCTGCGTGAAGTTCCTGTGAAGAATGTAAAAGCATTCGAGGAAGCTTTCCTGAACGAAATGGAAGTGCGTCTGCCGGAAGTACTGACCGAATTCAAGAAGGGTAACCTGCCTGAAGACGGTATCAAACGTATGGTAACTCTGGTAAACGAACTGAAACCAAGATTCGCTTAATCAGCATACATCTTTTTTATCTAGCCTGCCGGTTTTACCGGCGGGCTTTTTTATTCCCTATCTTTACGCACAATTCCTACCGACAAATCCCCTGTTTTTACCGAGATTCTTCCCTGTTTTTGCCTTTTATGGATTGAATAGGGACCGTTATGAGAGTAGTTTTGTTTTGTTAAAATTTCAACATCCCCCATGAAACAACTTAACCTGATTCTGTTTACACTCTTCTTACCGGTTTGCATAATGGCTCAACAGCGCATTACCGGCAAGATCACCGATAGCAAAAAGCGCCCTTTACAAGGGGTGAATGTTGCAATAAAGGATTCTTATGATGGCGCTACCAGTGGAAAAGATGGTAGTTTCTCATTTACTACCGATGCTAAAGGCGTTCAGTATGTTACAGCTACATTGCTGGGATATGCCAACCAGGAACAAAAAGTATTTATCAGTGGAACGCTGGAAGTGAATATTATCATGCGTAATAACATCAATGACCTGAAAGTGGTGACCATCACTGCCGGTAGTTTTGAAGCCAGCGATGAGGGTAAGACCACCGTGCTGAAACCACTCGATATTGTTACTACTGCAGGTGCGGGCGCGGATATCGTTAATGCACTGAAAACATTACCAGGTACGCAACAAACGAATGACAGGGAGGGCCTGTTCGTACGAGGTGGTACAGGTTATGAAACGCAGACCTATATTGATGGAATGCTGGTGCGTAACCCATTCTTTTCCGGCTTACCTGATCAACCCGGCCGTGGCCGTTTCTCTCCTTTCCTGTTCAAGGGAACTACCTTCAGCAGCGGCGGCTATTCTGCCCAATACGGCCAGGGCTTGTCCTCCGCTCTGATCCTTGAGTCAACAGACTTGCCACAGCGTTCATCTTATACACTCGGCGCTTCAGTGATCGGCATAAGCGGCGGATTAGAAGAACTGATGAAAGACAAAAAAGGTTCCTATGGTATTGAAGCTGATTACACAAATCTGGGGCCTTACCTGGACGTCCTGAAACCTAAGTTCAGGTTCAGCGCAAAGCCGGTAATAATGGGCGGTTCTGCCAATTTCAGGAGGAAGACTTCGAACACCGGTATGCTGAAATTTTACGGATACGCGAACAAGACCCATATGGGTACTATCCGTCCAAGCCTGGAACATCCTGGTTATGAGGAGCAGTTTGAGCTGAGAAATCATAATGTCTATACTAACCTGACATACAAAGAGAGCCTGGGTAATGACTGGAAATTCAATGCTGGAGTATCTTATAGCGTAAATGTCGATAAGATAGACCTGGACACATTGAATAAAAGTGCGTCGGCCAAAGTGAAGAACCAGTCAGAACTGGCACAGGTTAAAGCAATGCTGACAAAAGGTTTGGGGCAATATTCCCTGTTGCGTTTTGGAGGGGAATATCAATATGGTGTAGAGAAGGCAGCCTTTAATAACTGGCCGGCAAACTATGTAGACAACTACACTTCCGGCTTTGTTGAAAGCGATATCTATTTTACACCGAGATTGGTGGGACGTTTTGGGGGAAGGGTAGAATACACTTCCAGGATTGCTAAAGCTAATGTGGCGCCTCGTGTATCACTCGCTTATAAACTCACAGGTTTAAGTCAGGTATCTTTTGCATACGGTGACTTCTATCAGAAGCCTGAACAACAATACCTCCGTTTCAAACCCGATCTCGGATATATGAAGGCCACACATTACATCGGTACATACCAGTGGGTAGCTAAAAACTATACACTAAGAGTGGAAGCCTTTTACAAAAAATATCACGACCTGGTTAAGACCAGTCCGGATACAACAACCTCCGGAACCGGCTATGCAAAAGGTATTGAGCTATTCTGGCGCGACCGTAAAACAATTAAAAATACTGATTACTGGATCTCTTATTCATACCTGGATACAAAGCGTAATTACCTGAACTATCCATTCGAAGTACAGCCGGATTTCGCTGCGAAACACACTTTCAGCCTGGTGTATAAATATAACATACCTGCTATTTCTACCAATTTAGGAGTGACGTATAGCTTTTCAACCGGAAGGCCATATTACAATCCTACTTTACCGGAAAGCAAGTTTATGTCTGAAAAAACAATGACATATAATTCAATCGGATTAAGCGCCAGCTATCTGACTTCTATCCGTAAAGCGTTCACCATATTCATATTGTCAGTGTCCAATGCACCGAACTTCAGACAGGTATATGGCTACCGTTATTCTTCTGACAAGCTGCGTAGGGAGGAGATCGTGCCTAACATTCCCCGGTTCATTTACCTCGGTATGTTCATGAACTTTGGAATAGACAGAAGACAGGATGTTATTAACAATCTATAGCCCATTCTAGAACCACTATTATAAATCACGTTAACACTTTTAAAAACACTTTTACAATGAAGCGTATCTTGTTTTCCATTTGTCTGTTGGTAGGTCTTGCATCGGCGTCTATGGCGCAGAGTGCACAGTATGAAGCTGTCATGGGCAGGAATGTAGCCATGCTGGATGACTCCACCAGTTTTAACCCTGACAAATTACTGGAGATCGGCAACACCTTTGAACGTATTGCCGCGGCAGAAAAAACACAGTGGCTGCCTTTTTATTACGCAAGCTATTGCTATGTTATGAGTGCGCTCATGCAGAGGGACAATGACAAAGTAGATGATCTTGCAGATAAAGCAGCTGTAAATATCGAACAGGCGGAAGCGATCAGCCCGAAGAATGATGAGATAGATTGTATCAAATCTCTGGTAGCTACTTCCCGTATTCGTGTAGACCCGCCTTCAAGAGGTATGAAATATGGTATGGAGTCTGCCGAATTATTAGTGAAGGCTAATCAGACGAACCAGGAGAATCCGAGGGTTTATCTCCTGCAGGGACAGGCGTTGTTCTACACACCTGAACAATTTGGCGGAAGTAAAACTGAAGCAAAGAAAAAATTCGAAGTAGCTCTGCAGAAGTTCAGCACTTTTAAACCGGCAAGCAGCATTGCCCCTCATTGGGGTGAAGCATATGCAAAAGGATTGATGGCACAGATAAAATAAAATAAAAGATAAGTTATAAGGACCATTGATCAGGGACCAGGAATTAATGCAGCGTTCATTGCGTTAATTTCTTGTCCCTGAATGTTAATGTTAATTCCTCCTATCCTGCAATACGGTATCAGTTGTTCGGATTACCTTTAATTAGCGCGTTAACAATTAACCCTGCCATCTGTTAACCTTGAAAAGTAAATTCCATGAAAACTGGTGTGAACAAGCTAAGCGTGGCATCTACTTCCGCACTTGTGCTGACCTATGTCAAAAGCCTTTATGAAGAAGGGTTAGGAAAAAAATATCTTGCCCATATCGATTTCAGCCAGGTAAAGAATCTGGCCGATGAATTAAGCCGCATTACCCCTTTATTCCGCGAAGCATTATTACTGCGAAAGAAAATGATCAGGTATCTGATCAGGCAGTTGATGAGACAACATCCCCGGCAACAGGTCTGTATACTGGCCGCCGGATTGGACCCGCTTGCCCTGCAGCTGACAGAATATTTTCCGGAGCAGCAACTTGCTAATATTTATGAGGTGGACAGTGCCAATATGCGGGAGAAGCAGGAGATATATGCCGCTATTTCTTTCCATGACGACAGACTACATACATTACAGGCTGATATCAATAATACCAGTCAGCTGATGGGAACATTGATCGAAGCGGGATATGACCCGCAACAGCCGGCTCTGATCGTATTTGAGGGTATCATGCACTATATCTCTGAAGAACAGTTCCTGAGTATCATGAGGAACTTCTGTTCGAGAACGAAGAATAATGCAGTGCTCATGGATTATATGGTTCATGCGGAAGGGATGTCGGTCAGCTCATCGACAAAGGCGGAAGAAATGCTGGATACGATGGAAAGTTATATTGGCAGCCGCCTGCAGCAATTCAGCCGTAAAAAGATACAGAACCTGTTATCACTGCTGGACGCTGATCGGCAGGAGGTATATGATATGCAGGCAGCGGAATTTGTTCTTAGCGGACAGAATAATATCTATCGTGGAGAGCGGAAAGGCTTACTGGAGATTATTTCCTTTCATATCTAAATCGGATCATAAAGAAGAAGGGAGCGCTGTTTTAATAGCGCTCCCTTCTTCTTTATGGTTTAAGCCAGTTTCTCTGAAACCAGCTCTATTTTCTTGAGCGGATTGGCGGTATTCTCCGCATATGTTTCCCTCTTCTCCAGGATATCAAGGCAGGTAAAAATGGCCTGACGGAAGGAATCGGCATCTGCCAGGTTCTTACCGGCAATGTCAAATGCGGTGCCGTGGTCAGGAGAGGTCCGTACAATCGGCAATCCGGCTGTATAGTTAATGCCGCTGCCGGTAGCCAGTGATTTGAACGGGATCAGGCCTTGGTCGTGATACATGGCCAGAACACCATCGAACTGGCTGTGCATTTCACGGGCGAAGAAAGCATCGGCGCTGTATGGTCCGAAGCAGAGAAGGCCATTATTCTTAGCCTGCTGAATCGCAGGAATGATCTCTTTGATCTCTTCTTCTCCTATCAGTCCGTCGTCTCCGGCATGAGGGTTCAGTCCCAGCACGGCGATGCGTGGCTTGTCAATGCCGAAATCTTTCACCAGGCTGTCCTTCATCATCTGAAGTTTGGCCAGGATGTTTTCTTTGGTGACATATTTGGAGATCTCTGATACGGGTACATGCTCGGTCAGCAGCCCTACACGCATATTGTCGGCCGTCATGAACATGAGCACGTCTTTCGCATCAAAAGCGTCCCGGAGATAAGGCGTATGACCGGTGTAATTGAATTGTTCGCTCTGGATGTTCTTCTTGTGAATAGGAGCGGTGATCAGTCCCTCTATCGTGCCTTCTTTCAGGCACTCGATGGCTACTGCCAGTGAGCGGGCGGCATATTTGCCTCCCACTTCATTGAGAACGCCCGGGGTGATCTGTACTTCTTCCTCCCAGCAGTTGAAAACGTTCACCTGCTTATGGTTCAGGCGGGTGAAGTCTTTCAGGCTCTGGTAATTGAAGTTGTTCTCATTCATCAGCTTCCGGTAGAAGTTGATGGTTTTATTGGAAGCAAATATCACCGGGGTGCAAAACTCCAGCATCCTGTTGTCTGCAAAGGTTCTGATGATGATCTCTGCGCCGATGCTGTTGATATCGCCGACAGTTATGCCGATTACCGGTTTATTTGTGTGGGTGTTGCTACTCATGCGTATTTGAGAAATAATAAGGCAAATATAAGAATAATAGCCGGGAAGCTGTACAGGCTGATCACCTCTATCTTGCAGCATTGCGCTAAGTTTTCCTTAATTTTGCAGGCTAATCATGTATACACTCAAAAAATCGCTGGGACAGCATTTCCTGAAAGATGAGAATATCTGCAGGAAGATCGTGGAATCATTACCTGTAATACCCGGTCAACAGATAGTGGAAGTAGGCCCTGGAGCCGGCGCCATTACCAAATACCTGCTGGAAATACCAGATGTACAGTTTAAAGCCGTGGAGCTGGACGCCGAAAAAGTTCAGTACCTGGAAAAGACATATCCTGCCATACAGGGCAAGATCATACATGAGAGCATCCTGGATACACCGCCTCCTTACGAGGGCCAGTTCCTGGTGATCGGTAACTTCCCTTACAATATTTCCTCCCAGATCATGTTCCGCATCCTCGAATGGAAGCAGCAGGTCCCATTGGTCGTGGGCATGTTCCAGAAGGAAGTGGCACTACGTATTGCTGCCACTAAAGGGAAGGAATACGGTATACTGAGTGTGTTGATCCAGGCTTACTATAAAGTGGAATACCTGTTTGAGGTACATGAAAACTGCTTTAATCCTCCACCGAAGGTGAAATCTGCTGTGATCAGGCTCCACCGGCTGGAGCAGTCATATGATATAGCGAGCGAGCGCAAGTTCTTTGTACTTGTAAAAACGGCTTTTGGCCAGCGGCGCAAGCAGTTGCGAAATCCGTTAAAGCCGTTATTTGATAAGGAATTTCTTCAGGACAGCATTTTTAATAAAAGGGCAGAAGAGCTGAGCATCGCCGATTTCGCAGCTTTAACCCACAAGATGATATGAGCAGGAAAGTATTGATCACCGCAAAGGTGCACAGTTATCTGATCGATAAACTGGAAGAGAAAGGATATGAGGTAAGTTACCAGCCTTCCATTACATATGACGAGGTAGCAGCCGGGATCTCCGAATTTATCGGAATGATCGTAACGACGAGGATCAAGGTAGACAAAGCTTTGATAGACCGGGCTGGCAGGTTGCAATGGATAGGCCGATTGGGAAGTGGTATGGAACTGATAGATGTGCCTTATGCAGAAAGTAAAGGCATTCATTGTGCCAGCAGCCCTGAAGGGAACTGTGACGCAGTAGGAGAGCAGGCGCTGGGTATGTTATTAAGCCTGGTGAATAATATACAAAAAAGTAACCTGGAGCTTCGCCAGGGTATCTGGGAAAGGGACGGCAATCGTGGTTTTGAGCTGAATGGCAGAACGGTGGGCATCATTGGATATGGTAATACCGGAGGCGCCTTCGCACGTAAATTACGGGGCTTCGATGTGGAAATCCTGGCGTATGATAAATACAAGACCGGTTTCAGTGACAAATATGTGCAAGAGGCTACTATGGACCAGCTTTTTGAAAAGGCGGATGTAGTAAGCGTACATTTGCCGCTCACTGCAGAGACGCATCATCTGGCCAACGCTGCTTTCTTCCAGTCTTTCAAAAAACCGGTATGGTTTATCAATGCGGCGAGAGGAAAGCTTGTAAATACAGATGACATGGTCAGTGCGCTGGACGCAGGAACAATAAGAGGGGCCTGCCTGGATGTACTTGAAAATGAAAAACTGTCCACTTACAGCGCTGCTGAAAGAGAACGGTTCGAGAAGCTGTTACATATGCCTAATGTGATCATTACCCCACATATAGCAGGTTATTCACATGAAGCCAGTGTAAAAATGGCAAGGATCGTACTGGAGAAGTTGCATGTGATTTAACACATAGTTTTACTATTCGGCCTCTTCTATTATAAATACTGTAAATATGACAATATTTATTGGGGTATTTCGATAAGGTGATGTAAAAAATATTATATTTGCTGTATACCAATTTTACAACGCTTCTGTGCAAACGGGGGCGTTGATTTTTTTTCTTATTTCTAAAACATAACGTTATGTCTGGTATAAACTACGTTACCAAAGAGACCCTGGACCAGATGCGGGAGGAGCTTAACTATCTCAAGACCAAGGGTCGTGCGGAGATTGCTAGAGCTATTGCAGAAGCGCGGGAAAAAGGTGACCTCAAAGAAAATGCTGAATATGATGCTGCCAAGGAAGCGCAAGGAATGCATGAAGCAAAACTTGCCTCTCTGGAAAGTGCTATAGCAACGGCTAGAGTGGTGGAAGCAGATTCCATTGATACCTCCAAAGTATCCATATTGTGTAAGGTAACTATTACAAATATGGCTAATAAGAAGACATTTACATATCAGCTGGTTTCTGAAAAGGAAGCAGATCTGAAACAGAACAAGATCTCTGTTACTTCTCCTATCGGAAAAGGCTTGCTGGGTAAGACCGTAGGTGAGATTGCTGATGTACAGGCTCCGAATGGCAGCATGAAGTTTAAGATCGATAATATTACGATATAAGGTATAATATCATTAAATGAAAAGGCCGCCCTTGTTGGACAAGGACGGCCTTTTTTTTATACCTTTATGTCCATTAAAAAGAGGACCCATGACTGTTTTTACAAAGATCATCAAAGGTGAGATCCCGAGTTATAAAATAGCCGAGAATGATAGTTTCTATGCCTTCCTGGATATCTTTCCACTGGTAAAAGGTCATACGCTCGTAGTACCTAAAATAGAGATTGATAAATTTTTTGATCTGAGGGATGATCTGTTAGGAGAGTTGTTATTGTTTGCAAAGCCTATAGCGGAATCATTAGAGCGCCATTTTCCCTGCAATCGTGTAGGTATAAGCGTGGTCGGCTTAGAGGTACCACATGCACATATGCATTTGATACCTATCAATACGGCAGATGATATGAACTTTTCACGGCCCAAGCTGAAGTTATCAGAAGAAGAATTCAGGGCAATACAGCAGCTGATCACAGCTGACCTGGAACGTTGAACCGGAACCCTACGCCATGAAGGGTTTCTAGTTTGATAGAGGGGTCTGACCGGAAGTGTTTCCTGAGTTTAGTGATGAATACGTCCATGCTGCGGCCCAGGAAGTAATCATCTTTACCCCATACATGAAATAATATTTCTTCCCTCTTAAGGGTTTTATTGGCATTATCACAGAGGTACTTCAGCAGGTCGGCTTCTTTTTGGGTAAGAGTGCTGGAAACTTCTCCGTTCTTTTCACGGAGTATGAGGTCATTATAGTCAAATGTCAGTTTGCCTATATTGTATTGGGTACGCTTTTCCGCCGCAACGCTATTGGCAGTTTTACTCCTTTTCAGGAATACTTCAATGCGCAGCAGGAGTTCCTGCATACTGAAAGGTTTGGTAATATAGTCGTCTGCGCCGGTTTTGAAGCCTTTGATCTTATCCTCATCCAGTGCTTTCGAGGTTAGAAAGAGTATGGGAATGAAGTCGTTTTTTCTACGGATCTGTTCTGCCAGTGTAAAGCCATCTTTTTTCGGCATAACAACATCCAGTAAACATATGTCAAAGGTCCGCGACTGGAACTGCTCCCAGGCCATTTGTCCGTCTGTGCTATGTACCACATCGTAGCCCGCTTCTTCTAATCGTTTCTTTGTTACCGCACCAACATTTTGATCATCTTCCACCAATAGGATTCTTGCTTTCATAGCTTGTGATGCTGATTATATAAATACCATACTTCCATGGTGTAAAGCCCCAATTACCGTCTGGGAGCGTTTATGAGGATTTTAATCCAAAGTAAATACAATTTATCAACTTCTGGAAAAACGTCAGCCTTAAACCTGGAATTATCTGTCATACTAATGATTATTCTGCAATTCTTTCGGGGTTCTGTTGAAGGAACTGTTCCCATCCTTTGGCTTTGCGTGTATCCGGTAAGACGCTGGACTCCTGGAAGAAATGGCATACCGCAACTGCGAGAGCATCGGTAGCATCCAGAAATTCAGGTCGCTCTTTGAAATGTAATATTCTTTGTAACATCTGCCAAATCTGTTCCTTATCTGCGTTACCATTGCCAGTAACAGACTGCTTTACTTTTTTGGGAGAATATTCTGTAACAGGCACTCCTGCCTGCATTGCCGTGGCTATAGCAACGCCTTGAGCACGGCCCAGCTTTAACATACTTTGCACATTCTTACCAAAGAAAGGAGCTTCAATAGCGCAGGAAACCGGTTTGTGCACACGTATCAGTTCATTTACACGGGCGTGTATCAGTTGTAGCCTTTCGTAGTGGTCTTTATGACGGGATAGCTTCAGCACATCCATTTCCAGCAGGCTGGCTTTAGTGCCTTCCACTAATATCAGTCCATAACCCATCACAAGTGTACCGGGGTCAATGCCCAGAATTATTTTTGACTTGTTTGCCAACCACAGTTTATTTTTGCCAAAATCTTGATGTCTGAACAAAAATACCAAAATAATTCTCAATTACCTGCTGGGAGCAGTGCTTTTTACCTGGTTAGCCTATTCCATCTATACACAATTGCTGCACCAGCCCAATCTGAAGGCATCTTTGTGGCAAATGGCCCAAACCCTGAAGAACAAGGGTGGAATAGCCATGCTGCTTGTGATGATAGGTATGTTCCTCAACTGGGGGCTTGAGGCCCGCAAATGGCAGCTGCTGGTCAAACCGTTACAACATATATCTTTCCTCCGGGCATACAGCGCCGTACTGTCAGGAGTATCTTTCTCCATCAATACCCCTAACCGTATAGGTGAGTATGGAGGGCGGGTATTATACCTAAGGAATAACAGAAGTAAGCTGAAAGCCATTGCCGCTACTATGGTAGGTAGCTTCAGCCAGCTTATCGTCACTATTATATTTGGGTTAATTGGTTTATGTTACTACATCAACAAATTCCCGCTGGTGAAGGGAAACGGCTATTTCGCCCCCCATTTCTGGGAGAAAATCCTCCTGGGATTGCTAATAGTTATTTGCGCCTTGGTCATATTGTTATATTTTCGGTTGCAGATCATCCTGGCGATATTTGAAAAGATCCCATTGTTGAGAAAAGCCCGGATCTTTGTGCAGATCATTGTTCGTTACTCAGCCGGTGACCTCGAGCATTTGCTACTGCTTTCCGCCATCAGATACGTCGTCTTCTCGGCACAGTATTTGATTTTGCTAGACACATTAGGCGTGGAGATGCTCTGGTGGCAAGGTTTTTTGATGAATGCTGTTGTTTATCTTGTAATGGCCCTTGTACCTACTATCGCTATTGCGGAACTTGGACTCCGGGGAAAGGTCAGCCTGTACTTTATGGGATTACTAAGCACCAATAGTCCGGGAATTATCGCTGCCACTGTATGTATCTGGTTTATTAACCTGGTTCTGCCAGCCATCCTGGGAAGTGTGTTGTTGCTGGGAATAAAGATTTTTAAGGAAAAATAGCTTTCATCAATGAGGTGTCTTCTACTAATCATCATTAGTCTGGCCGCTATCCGCCCCGCAATTGCACAGAACGAATTCTGCGGAATTACCAATACCAGCTTCAGGGCTGGTGAAAGTATCACATTCAAAGTTTATTATAACCTCGGTAAACTCTTTGTCGGCGCCGGTGAAGCCGTGTTTAACTGCCAGCTCGAGAAACTGAACGGAAAAGATGTCTATCATGTAACCGGCGATGGTAAAACATTCCGTACCTATGACTGGTTCTTCAAAGTAAGAGACAGATACGAAAGCTACATCGATACCGCTACACTGTTACCTCAACGCTTTATCAGGAACGTCGATGAGGGCGGCTACAAGATAAATCAGAACGTTACCTTCGATCATATCGGCAATACCGCTGTCAGTAACAAGGCTACCACCAAGACCCCGCCCTGTATCCAGGATGTGATCAGCGCCATCTATTACGCCAGGAATATCAATTTCGATAAGTATAAGCCAGGCGATAAGATACCGTTTGACATGTTCCTCGATGATAAGATCTACAATATCTATATCCGTTATATCGGTAAGGAGACAGTAGAAACCAAGTTCGGAAAGTTCCGCTCTATCAAGTTCGCCCCCTTACTGATCAAGGGGACCATGTTTGAAGGAGGGGAAAAAATGACCGTATGGGTAAGCGATGATGCTAACAAAGTGCCCTTGCGTGTTGATAGCCCCATCTCTGTAGGCAGTATTAAAGTGGATATGGTGGCTTATAAGAACCTGCGTTATAACTTCACATCCCTCATCAGTAAATAATCCTCAAACCGGCGTATTCGCCTCTTTTTTACCTAATTTTAACGTTCTGTATGCAAGGGCCTGGCTGTTGCTGACTATAATAATACCTATATTTGTTTGCACATTAATACTTTATTGAATATGGAAGAGCGTAAACCCAAAATATTGCTGGCGGAAGATGATACCAATCTCGGAATGGTACTGAAGAATTATCTGGAACTGAATGACTATGATGTTGAATTATGCCGTGATGGTATACTCGCACTGGCCGCGTTCAGACGTGAAAAATTTGATATCTGCCTGCTGGACATCATGATGCCCAATATGGACGGGTTTAAGCTGGCAGAAGAGATCCGTGACGTAGATCCGGATATTCCCCTGTTCTTCCTGTCGGCTAAAACAATGAAGGAAGATGTGATCCATGGCTATAAACTGGGCGCAGACGACTACATCGCCAAGCCGTTCGACAGCGAATTGCTGCTGCTGAAAATAAAGGCTATCCTGAAACGTAACCAGGAGTTGAACAGCAAAGAGGAAGAACAGCATGAATTCAAGATCGGACGTTATGCATTTAACGCCCGCCTGCGTACACTTACAAGGGATGGTGATTCCCACACGCTGTCTCCAAAAGAAAATGAACTGTTACGCATGCTCTGCGAGCATAAGAACGACCTGCTGCCAAGAGAGCTTGCACTGAAGAAAATATGGGGTAGTGATACCTATTTCAACGGACGTAGCATGGACGTTTATATCGCCAAACTCCGCAAATACCTAAAGGAAGATCCGGATATCGAGATCGTCAATATACATGGTAACGGATTCCGCCTGGTAGTTAAAGATTGATCTTATTAAGACAATATATCGGGAAGCTCCCGGCGAAGAGGTCTGACCATTCAGTCTCCGCCCGGAGCTTTCTGTTTCTGCAAACCATTTCAGAGATGTGATGAAACTTTTACTCATAGAAGATGAACCCTCAGTAGTCTCATTCATACGCCGCTACCTGACGGAAGCGGGGTATGACGTGAGCGTGGCGCTGGACGGGCAGTCCGGTTTGCAGATGGCAATGGAAAACAATTTTCAGCTGATCATCCTGGATGTAATGTTGCCAGGTATGAACGGTATAGCTGTTTGTAAGGAATTGCGCAAACAACAGGACGCTACGCCTATACTGATGCTCACCGCGCTTGGTTCTACAGAGAACGTGGTGGCGGGATTGGACAGTGGTGCTGACGATTATCTCGTTAAGCCCTTCAAACAGGCCGAACTACTGGCGCGCATACGCTCGCTCTTACGCCGCACTCCTGATACTACCGCCAATACGCCCCCCGGCAACGGTAATAGTACTCCCGGCAACGTGCTGAAAGTAGCCGATCTTGAGCTGAACCTCAATACTAAAAGTGCCAGCCGTTACGGCGAAAACATCGTGCTGACAGCCACTGAATACCGGCTACTCGAATACATGATGAGAAACCCGCGCCGCGTGCTGTCCAGAATGGAGATCCTGGAAAATGTTTGGGGCATCGACTTTAATATGAACACTAAAGTAGTGGACGTGTATGTCAATTACCTCCGTAAGAAAGTGAACCGTAAGGAACAGCCGGCGCTGATCCAGACGGTCGTAGGAATGGGATATATGCTTAAAGAAGAAGAATGACCATACGTAATAAGATATTAGGTTTATTTATTGCGCTCACAGTCTCCATCATCCTGATGATGGCGGCTTTTGCCTATTTTCTTATCAACCGTCAGTCTTTCGATGACTTCTACAAACGCCTTGAGATCAGGGCATATATAGCCGCCAGGGCCAGATTTACAACAGATAAGGATAACAGCGCCGCATATGCTGAGATCCGTAATGAGCACCTGGAACGTTTACCACACGAGAGAGAATATTTTATACGACTGGATACCACCGGCGTTGCACCCCTTGATCCCGGACTTAAACCATTACAAAAGAATTTCTATAACAGAGTAAAGACGGAAGGGAAGGCTACTTACCGCTATAGGGACATCTTCTACGAAGGCGTCTTATTTGAAAATGAAGCAGGGAGATACATCGTGATCGTCTCTGCAAGTAACGTATATGGTCAGCAGTTTATGACAGAGCTGAGAAGAACGCTGATGATATGTATGGCCATTGCTGCCGTAGTAGTGGTAACAGCCGGGCTTTTCTTCTCCCGTTACATTCTGCGGCCGGTTCGAAAGATCACTTCCCGCGTTAAGGATATCAGGGCGCACAACCTCCATCTGCGCCTCGATACGGCCGACAGTACAGATGAAATGAGTGAGCTGGCCCTTACCTTCAATAACATGCTGGACCGCCTTGAAACAGCTTTTGAAACACAAAATAACTTCGTAAGTAATGCCTCCCATGAATTGGGTACACCGCTAACAGCCATCATCGGAGAAGCTGAGCTGGCGCTGAATAAGCAACGCCCCGAAGAACAATACCGGCAGTCGCTGTCTGTAATATTAAAAGAGGCAGAAAGACTGGAGCATATTACGAAAAGCCTGCTGAGCCTCGCCCAGACCGGTTTTGATGGTAAAAAACAACATCTTGACAGAATACGTACGGATGAACTGATCTTCACCGTAAAAGAAACCATAGACCGCATCAACCCGGAGAACAAGGTAGCGATTGACTATACTATGCTGCCGGAAGAAGAAGATAAGTTGGTCATATTGGGGAATGCACAACTATTACAACTGGCATTGAGCAATATTGTACAGAATGCCTGTAAATATTCTGATAACCGTCCTGCGTCTATCGCACTGGCAGCTACAGACAAAAACAATCTCATCATCATTAAAGATAATGGTATTGGTATCCCTGCCCAGGATATGCCTTTTATTTATGACCCTTTTTACCGTGCTTCCAATACAGGCGGATATAAAGGATATGGTATCGGCCTGCCACTTGCCCGTAATATCATCCGCTTACATGGTGGCAATATCATCGTGAATAGCCGGGAGAACCAGGGCACTGAAATAAGGATCACCCTGCCTACATATTCGCGTTCATGATAATATTAACTTCTTACCGCTTTCTTACCACTTTTTGACCCCTCTCTTACCTTAACAGTGTTTTCTTACTGCATTTTTACCCTTTTTTTAAGTTGCTTTTATCTTAAGCTTACCTGTTGCTAATCTCATGCTGGTAGTTTTGTGTCAAAATAATTACCCATGAAGCATGTATTGATTCCTACAGATTTTTCTATCCGGTCTCTTCGTGTAGTGCACGGTGTGGTTGAGCGCTTTGGTGGTGAACCACTTAATATTGTCCTGATGCACGCTATAGATATGCCTGGTTCTATAATGGACCTCATGATGTTATCCAGGCGATCATCTCACTATGATCTCATCACAGAAGATTATAAAGATGCCTGCGAGATCATCAAAAATAAATATGCATCTGTCATTCATTCATTGAAAACCGAATTTCTGATAGGTAATGGTAAAGGCTTGTTCCGCAACTTCCTGTTATATCATAACATCGATATAATAGCATGTGCAGCGAAAGAAGAATTCCGCAAAGCAGGAGCAAACAGTTATAATCCTGCAGAGCTGATAAGAAAAAGCAAGTACCCTGTACATCAGATACCATTGGCGCCAAGAAAAGAGAAATACCTGGTATCTGCGATGTCTGAGTTATTTGAAGTGTAAAAATCATAAAACCGTTACAAGATGTTACTGAAGAAAAACATCCCGTTAAAGTATGTTTTCGGGAAAATAAAATACGAGATCCTGTTAGTAGCGGTATATACTCTGGTGATAGTTTTACTGCACGACAAGTTCAATCTGAAAGATATGTCTATTCCCCTGTCCGTACCAATGATCATGGGGACCGTCATATCACTGCTGCTGGCCTTTCGTTCTAACCAGGCGTACGACCGTTGGTGGGAGGCAAGAACAATATGGGGCGCTATCGTAAATGATTCCCGTACGTTTTCAAGGCAGGTGCTCTCATTCATAGACAACTCTTACAATGCAGAAGATATCAGCCATTTCAGAGAACGTATGGTACGCAGGCAGATAGCCTGGTGTTATGCGCTGAGTCAGTCCCTTCGTGGACTGGATGGCAGGGATGGTCTTGACAGGCATATCCCGAAAAGAGAAGTATCTCACGTATGCAGGTATAACAACATCCCTATGGGATTGCTTGAATTGCATGCACGCGACTTAAACTATGCACTGAAGCAGGGCTGGATCAATGAATACCAACAGGTACAGCTGGACCAGACCTTAAGCCGTTTGTGTGACGCGATGGGTAAATGTGAGCGTATCAAGAATACGGTCTTCCCGGCTACTTATAGTCTTTACATCCATTTTGCCATGAACTTCTTCATACTGCTGTTGCCGTTTGCACTGATAGAGTATTTCGGCCTGATAGAAGTTCCAATGGTAGTGGCTATTGCTGCTTCTTTTTTACTGATAGAAAAGATGGCGATACATCTGCAGGACCCGTTTGATAATAAACCTACGGATACGCCAATGACAACGATATCCAGGAATATTGAACGAGATCTGAAACAGATGCTGAACGATCACCAGGTACCTGAAACAATCAGTGCTGAACATTCTTTCTTTGTAATGTAATAAACTGTTTAAAGCCTACACTTACTTTACTCTGTTGGAGGAGGGATAACGTACCGGTGCACACGAATTAAAAGCTCAATCAAGGATTCAGGAGGAATACTATTGCGCCGGACGTCATTCCGACATGGATATAGAGTGTTATATGGAGGAAACAAGTAAGGGAGCTTTCGCTCCCTTTTATTTTTTAGTTAGATTAGAATAACATGCCTGGAGCGCCTCCTCTCGGGGCTTTGCCCAGATGCATATACGCCTTCTCTGTAACTTCTCTTCCTCGTGGCGTACGTTTTATAAATCCTTCCTGTATCAGGAACGGCTCATACACTTCTTCCAGGGTCCCTGCTTCTTCTCCTACAGCTGTTGCAATGGTGGTGATACCTACCGGCCCGCCTTTAAAGTTCTCAATGATCACCTGCAGAATGCGGTTGTCCATCTCATCCAGTCCGTATTCATCCACATTCAGTGCTTTCAGGCTGAATTGAGCTATTTCCAGGTCGATGGTACCATTACCTACCACTTGTGCAAAATCGCGCACACGTCTCAGCAATCCATTGGCAATACGAGGAGTACCTCTGGAGCGGCGGGCTATTTCCATAGCAGCATCTGAAGTGATCTTTGTTTGCAATAATCCCGATGCACGCCAGATGATCTTCTGCAGGGTAGCGGCACTATAATATTCCAGCCTGGATTTAATACCGAAGCGGGATAGCAATGGCGCCGTCAGTAAACCTGAACGGGTGGTTGCGCCTATCAGTGTAAACGGATGCAGTGTGATCTGTATGGAGCGTGCACTGGGACCGGTATCTATCATGATATCAATACGGTAATCCTCCATGGCTGAATACAGGTATTCTTCCACCACCGTACTAAGCCGGTGGATCTCGTCGATGAAGAGTACATCCTTGTCTTCCAGGTTAGTAAGCAGGCCTGCGAGATCGCCCGGCTTTTCTATAACCGGCCCTGAAGTTTCCCTGATATTTACGCCCATTTCATTTGCCACGATACGGGAAAGGGTTGTCTTTCCTAATCCCGGAGGACCATGAAACAGGATGTGGTCCAATGCTTCACCTCTTAATTTGGCTGCCTTGATAAATATCTTCAGGTTCTCAATGATCTGGTCCTGCCCGGAGAAATCTACGATCTCCCGGGGCCGGATGCTATTCTCAAACTCCTTTTCTGCCGCGCTCTGGCGGTTTTCTTCTGGTCTTAGCGGATTAGACATATCGGGGTGAAAGTTACCAAAAATATGGCTGTTCCAATGTGCCGGTAATACATTGTGTGGTATATTTATACATTGCCAATAAACAACAACAACCTGAAAGGTTATACCAATATGAGAAAGTACTATACATTGCTACCTGCCCTATGCCTCGTCTCCCTCATGGCCCAGGGACAAAAGATCAAAAAATCAGAAGTTAAGCGCATCTTATCCACCCTGGCCGCCGATGATATGGAGGGCCGCGCCACCTTTAAACCAGGTGCTGAAAAGGCCGCCGTATTCCTGGAAAAGGAATTTGCAGCAGCTGGCTTGCAGCCATTGGCGGGGGACCATGATTTCAGACAATCCTTTTTTCAATACGATACCAAACCTCTGCGCCTGGACCTGGTCCTGAATGGACAGCCGGCTTCGGGAGACAGGTTGTTTGTTTCCGGCGTTGAAAGTAATATCAGCTGGACACAGGACACAAAAGTGGAAGTAGCACAGATCAGTGCCGCCGACAACTTTGACAATAAGGTAAGGGAATTGAAACGTGCCGCACATAATACACTCGTATGGGTGGACAGTGAACAGAGCGAAAAATTTACACAGTACGCCAAAGGATTACTGCAACGAGGCAGCGAGAAACAGGATAGCACATCTACCGTAGTATTTATCTTAAAACAGGGGGCAGAAGCCGTTAACAACTGGTCTGTCCGGGCCGGCCAGGAGGTTACCCGCCTGCCGCTTTGTAATATAGCGGGGATGATCACCGGTAGCGAAAAACCGGACGAATATGTAATTTTCTCCGGTCACTATGACCACATTGGTATACTGGCGCCTGTAGAGCAGGACAGCATCGCGAACGGCGCTGATGACGACGCCAGTGGTGTGACCGCTGTATTAATGCTGGCTAAATACTTCAAAGAACATCCGCCGGTACGCAGCATTCTTTTTGTTGCTTTCACAGGGGAGGAGATAGGCGGTTATGGTTCCCGCTATTTTTCCCGCCAATTAGACCCTGAAAAGATCGTAGCGATGTTCAACATAGAAATGATCGGTAAAGAGTCTAAATTCGGCAAAAACAGCGCTTTTATCACCGGTTACGAACGCTCTGATTTCGGGCAGATATTAGGCCGTAATCTGGCCTCTTCCAAATTCCGTTTCCATCCCGATCCTTATCCGGAACAACAACTCTTTTACCGTTCCGACAATGCGACACTGGCAAGATTGGGCGTACCCGCACATACCATCTCCACAACACAGATCGATAAAGATACCCTGTATCACAGCGTGAACGATGAAATGGAAAGCATGGACCTGGATAATATCACCAGTATTATACAGGCGATCGCGACAAGTGCTACCTCTATTGTAGATGGCAAGGATACTCCTTCCCGGATAGACAAAACAGCCGTTAGCAGCCGCAGGTAGTTTTTAAGGCACCATCTGGAGGATGATGTCCGGATCAGGGCAGTTGGCCAGGTATTTTTCTCTTTCGCTATAGCGGCATACCCCGGGGTAATCGCCATGATTGCCTTCCATATCAGTAATGATCTGGAAATGCAGGTGAGGAGGCCAGTGGCCGTTCTCCGGGATATCTCCGAAATGTGCGATGATCTGACCGGCTGCTATCCGCATATTTTCATGCAGGCCTTCCAGGTCGCGCAGGGAAAGATGGCCATAGAGGGTATGGAAAACATGTCCCTCCAGCTGGTGCCGAAGGATGATAGTCGCGCCATAGTCGCCGTGGATATCATTGAACCGGAAACTATGTACGGTGCCGTCCATCGGGGCAAATACCGGTGTACCGGGTGCTCCCCAGATGTCAATCCCCAGGTGCAGACGGCGAGGTTCATCAGCTGTAGAAAAGTGATTGCTACGGGAATAGATAGTGCGGTGTTCTGCATAACCTCCTATTCCGAAGATGCATTCATGCTGCGCCAGTTGCTGGTTTACATAATCTGTGAATTTCTGGGTATCATCGAGGATTTCTGCTGTAAGGGTCGTATTCCTGTCAGTGAAGTCCATAGGCAATAGCCTGTCATTTTCAGGATCAAATAATACTACAGGCTGAAAGGGCTGATAACGCGCCAGGATCTTTTCTAACATGCTGATGGGTTGAGGGCGGCAAAATACAAAAAGTGCGCTTTATGTGAGAACTCAGCCTGGGACCGGTGTAGCTAATTCCTTAAAAAAGGTTACAATATCTTTGAGATGTATACCATTTCAGGATTAAACAAGGACTCTACAAGCTTTATACAAGCTTTATCTTACGTTCATCTTACGTCTTTGAACGTAAGATGAACGTAAGATAAAGCTTGTATAAAGCTTGTAGAGTCCTGTTTTGATACAGATCAAATAGGTACCCGCATTATATCATGCAGGTACGTAACACTATCTCCTGAATAAGATAAATGAAAAAAGGCGCCTCATTAGCCATGAGACGCCTTTTTTTATTTTATCTTATTCAGGATCAGACAACTACGTTGATCATCCTGCCTTTTACGATCACTACTTTCTTAACCGGTTTTCCTTCCATCCAACGCTGAATGGCATCGTTGGTCAGTACTTCTTTTTCGATGGACTCATTGTCGGCATCGAGTGCGAAACTTAACTCTGTACGTGTTTTACCATTAACGGCGATCGGGTAATTGAAGGCGCTCTCTTTGGTATATTTTTCTTCAAATACAGGATAAGGAGCGTCCAGGATACTGGTAGTATTACCCAGCTGGTGCCACAGTTCCTCTGCGATATGAGGCGCATAAGGCGCGAGCAGGATCAGTACAGGTTCCAGTACGCTGCGCTTATTGCACTTCAGGCTGCTCAGTTCATTCACGCAGATCATGAACTGGCTTACTGCCGTATTGTAAGAGAAATTCTCGGTATCAGCGTCTATCTTCTGGATAGTCTTGTGAAGTATTTTCAGTTCTTCAGGTGTAGCAGGAGCATCTTTCACGATGATACCTTTTTGCTCGTCGGCAAACAGGCGCCACAGCTTTTTCAGGAAGCGGTGTACCCCTTCAATACCTTTGGTATCCCAGGGTTTTGATTGTTCAACTGGTCCGAGGAACATTTCATACATACGGAAAGTATCAGCACCGAACTTTTCTACAACGTCATCCGGGTTGACAGTGTTGAATTTACTCTTACTCATTTTTTCGAGCACTACGCCACAGATGTACTTGCCATTTTCGAGTACGAATTCAGCATCATTGAAGTCTGGCTTCCATTTTTTGAAAGCAGCAATATCCAGTTCAACACCATCTACAATGTTCACATCCGTGCGCAGTTCATCTGTTTCATACTGGTCTTTCAGGCCATGGGAAACAAATGTATTTGTTCCGCGTATGCGGTATACAAGGCGGGTGTTTCCACCGATCATACCCTGGTTGATCAGTTTCTTATAAGGCTCCTGGAAACCGATATATCCCAGGTCGTACAATGCTTTCGTCCACATACGGGAATACAGCAGGTGCCCTACGGCATGTTCTGTACCACCTACATATACATCTACCTGGTTCCAGTAGTCAGTCGCTGCACGGCCGGCAAACTCCTCAGTGTTCTTAGGATCGGCATAACGCAGGAAATACCAGCTGCTACCTGCATAACCAGGCATAGTATTGGTTTCACGCTTGGTATCCGTATCAATATTCACCCAGTCGGTAATATTGGCCAGCGGACCTTCTCCTTCTTCACCTGGTTTATAGTTCTCCACATGCGGTAAAGTAACCGGGAGTTCTTTTTCGTCCAGTGCGTAAGGGATACCGTTTTTATATACGATCGGGAATGGCTCACCCCAGTAGCGCTGACGGCTGAAGCCTGAGTCCCTCATCTTATAATTGATCTGGCGTTTGCCGATGCCCATTTCCTCTATCTTGTCGGCTACAACGTCCATTGCGGCGCGCATGGTCATGCCGTCCAGGAAATCGCTGTGCTGCAGGGTAGCATCTTTGGTAGGATTAGCTTCTTCTCCGTTGAATGCCTCTCCGATAATGTTGGTGATCGGAATGTTGAAGTGTTTGGCAAAAGAGAAGTCACGCTGATCGCCACAAGGCACAGCCATGATAGCACCGGTACCATATCCTGCCAGTACATATTCAGAGATCCATACCGGGATGCGGCGACCGTTGAACGGATTGAGCACATAAGCGCCTGTAAAGCAACCGGTGATCTGTTTCACCTCTGCCATACGCTCACGTTCAGAACGGCTCTGTACATAGTCCAGGTATTTTTCTACTTCCGCTTTCTGGGCTTCAGTTGTGATCTGACTTACAAGGTCATGTTCAGGCGCCAGTACCATGAAGTCCACACCGAAAATGGTATCAGGACGGGTGGTATATACAGTCACTGCACTGCCGGCTACGCCGTCT
The DNA here is from genome assembly GCF_003182155.1 of Chitinophaga sp. S165. Lineage (GTDB taxonomy): Bacteria > Bacteroidota > Bacteroidia > Chitinophagales > Chitinophagaceae > Chitinophaga. The sequence goes on along the minus strand of NZ_QGTG01000002.1, from coordinate 130,236 downwards.
ACCGCAAAAGTAACTTCAGCACCCTGGCTCTTACCGATCCAGTTACGCTGCATTTCTTTCATGGCATCGCTGTAGGCGACTGTATCCAGGCCTTCCAGCAGTCGGTTGGCATATTCAGTGATACGCAGGAACCACTGTCTCATTTTCTTTTTGACAACAGGGAAACCGCCACGTTCACTCACACCGTTCACTACTTCATCGTTAGCCAGTACGGTACCCAGGGCAGCACACCAGTTCACTTCCGCAAATGCCAGGAAGGCCAGGCGGTAGTGCATGAGGATCTCACGCTGACGTGCTTCGCTGAATTGCTTCCATTCTTCAGCAGTAAAGCTAATGCTACGGTCGCCCGGGCATTCATACTCCTTATTGCCTGACTTTTCAAAAGCGGCGATCAGTGTTTCAATACGTTCAGCCTTTTGCAGGGAGCGGTTGAACCAGCTGTTGAACAGCTGCAGGAAGATCCATTGTGTCCATTTGTAGTAACCAGGATCGCTGGTTTTTACCTCGCGTTCCCAGTCAAAACTGAAGCCTATATTGTCCAGCTGCCTGCGGAAGGCTGCCAGGTTGTTAGCGGTAGTAACTGCGGGATGCTGACCTGTTTCCAGTGCATATTGTTCTGCCGGCAAACCAAAGGCGTCCCAACCCATAGGGTGGAGTACGTTAAATCCCTTTAGTCTTTTATAACGGGCATATATATCAGATGAAATATACCCCAGTGGGTGACCCACATGGAGCCCTGCCCCTGATGGGTAGGGAAACATATCCAGTACATAACATTTGGGCTTGGGGCTATCGTTGCTGACCTGGTAAGCCTTTGTGTCTACCCAGCGTGCCTGCCACTTTTTCTCAATCGCCCTGAAATTGTATTCCATATAATAATTAATAATCTGTCTGATCTGAGCATGGACTTCTGTTGAATGCCCATGCATTGAGCTTAAAATAACGTTAAAGGATGACAAAAGTAAACATAACTGCTAATTTTTATTATTTTCGCCATTAAACGGTTAGATTAATGGCGCAGCAACCCGGCAAATCATCTTCTAAGAAATCCAAACCTTCCTATCTCTACTCTATTATTGGGGTGGCTCTGGTCCTGTTTCTACTGGGTACTCTCGGCCTGATCGTTATACATGCCAATAAACTGAGCGAATTCTTTAAGGAAAGTATTGAAATACAGGTGATTCTTCGGGATAACGTGAAGGAAGAACAGGCAATTGCCCTGCGCGATTCCATCGCTTCCCGGCCCTATGTGAAGTCCATTGAGTACGTATCCAAAGATATGGCCGCAGAGCGCTTCAAAAAGGAATTTGGAGAGGATTTCATTACCCTCCTGCAATATAATCCTTTATATGCCAGTATCAACATCAAAGGTAACGCCCGCTATGTAAATCCGGACAGCCTGAGAGTGATAGAAGCTAATCTGTCACAACAGAGCATTGTAAGAGAGATCTCCTATCAGAGAGGGCTGGTAAGCAAACTGAATGAAAATGTGCGGAAGATAGGACTGGTGATATTAGGTATCTGTATATTACTTTGCCTGGTAGTGATCGTACTGATCGACAACACGATCCGACTGGCGATGTTCAGTAACCGTTTCCTGATCAAGACCATGCAGATGGTGGGAGCTACCCGCTGGTTCATTGCCAAACCGTTTGATCTGCGCAGTATCATTAACGGGGCATTGAGTGCGATACTGGCTATTGCCGGGGTAATGGGTATTGTTTATGGCGCTGATCAGCTACTGCCGGAACTGGCCGGTATGAGGGATTATTTTATGATGGCAGTGCTGTTCATAGGAATGATCATCATCGGTATCTGTATTTCACTGGTAAGTACGCACCGTTCAGTAATGAAATACCTACGTTTAAAACTGGACGATCTATATTAATCTGATAATTACACCATACGATAATATGAGTAAAACATCCAAGCATATCAGCGCTGAAAAAGAGGGCATAGACGCACGCCCTGTTTTTGCAAAGGAAAATTACAAGTTCATGATCGCCGGACTGGCTATCGTTGTAGTGGGTTTCCTGTTAATGATGGGAGGCAACAGCGATGATCCCAATTCATTCAAGCCTTCAGAAGTATATAGCTTCCGTCGTATTACCCTTGCGCCAATCGTTATTGTATTGGGACTGATCGTAGAGATCTACGCCATTATGCGCAGGCCTAAATAAGAGCGGATATAAAATATTGAATTGTTCACGGCGATGAAATGCTCATCGCCTTTTTTTTGATAAACAGTACCTGAATACTTAAATTCTTTTAATTGTCATGGATATCTGGCAGGCGATTATTATTGCGATTGTAGAAGGATTGACCGAATTTTTACCTGTATCATCTACAGGACATATGGTCATCACCAGTGCATTGTTAAATCTCAATAAAGACGAGTTTACGAAGCTGTTCGAAGTTTGTATACAGTTGGGCGCGATCCTCGCAGTTGTTGTTTTATACTGGAAAAAGTTCCTGGTATTCGATAAGAACAGGGTCGATTTTTACAAAAAACTGATTGTTGCAGTTTTACCTGCGTTGATAGTCGGATATTTATTCGCAGATAAAATTGACGCGCTACTGGAAAGCCCGTTGGTAGTAGGTATCAGCTTACTATTGGGTGGTATTGTGCTGTTATTTGTGGATAACTGGTTTAAACAGCCGACAATAGAAAAAGATGAAGAAATGAACATTTTCAGGGCGCTGCGTGTTGGTTTCTGGCAGTGTGTGGCAATGATACCTGGCGTGAGCCGGAGTGCCGCGACCATTATCGGTGGTATGCAACAAAAGCTGACCCGCAATGTAGCTGCGGAATTTTCCTTCTTCCTGGCAGTGCCTACAATGGCCGCTGCTACGGGCTACAAATTGCTGAAAGGCCGTGAACTGCTGATGTCAAATACTGAGAATCTGAAGCTCTTACTGATCGGAAATATCGTTGCTTTTATCGTGGCTATGATCGCCATTAAGTTCTTTATTAATGCCTTGAAAAAGTATGGTTTCAGGGTATGGGGATACTATCGTATAGTGGTAGGTATAGCCATCCTGGTAGCCATAGGCATGGGTTACAAATTATCTGTGTAAGCTAGTTCTTTAAATAAAGGAAAAGGCCCAGGCAGTCATCTGCCTGGGTTTTTTATATTAATCCCAATATTATTTATGAGAGTTGTTCCCCTTTTTCTCTGCTGTATGCTGATGGCCTGTACGGTCATAGCACAACGTAATTATGTACCTGGTGTGATCATTACTTTGCAGAATGATTCGCTGAAAGGGTTTATAGATTTCCGTAACTGGTATCAGGCGCCGACGGAGATCGTTTTTAAGGAGAGCCTGTCGGATAAGACAGAACAACACTTTAAGCCCGCCGATATCAAAGGATTTAAAGTGGCCGAGCCGGAAGTAGAATATGTGAGCCGGAAGGTTAGTATAGATATTACCAAACAGAGCCTTACTAAGTTGACGGAGGTATTCCCAACTATCGTGCAGGACACGCCGGTATTTCTAATGAGAATGGTAACAGGGCGCTATAATCTGTATGAATACATAGATGTACATTCAAGAGAGCATTACATATATGATGCCCAGGATGTTCCTGCAACTGAACTGGTATACACAGAGCGTTACATAGATCGCCCTTCCGGCGGAGGTATTTTTAAGGATGAAAAGTACAAATACCAGTTAGCGGATCTGTTTGCGGATAATAAAGCGCTGGCTGCAAAAGCCGCAAAAGTGGCGTACCGTGAAGCTAACCTTACGAAGCTTTTTCTGGACTATAACAACTACAAAGGACAGGGAGCACAGAATACCGTAACGGTACAAAAGAAAAACCGCCAGCCGGTGGCATATGGTATTATGGGTGGACTTGCATTTAACAGCTATCCTTTCAGTGGGCCTGCTTTTTTAGGACAGGCAGATTATGAAAATTCTAAAGAGCCAATAGGCGGTATATGGGTAGACATACCTATAGGACGTAGTGGCCGTAACTTTTCATTCGTGGCAGAGTTGCTATATAAAAAGGTGGATGCGAAGGGAAAAGGGATCGCATCCCCGGCTAGTAAGTATCATCTGGCATTTGGTTACCTGCAGCTAAATATGATGGTCCGATACACTTATCCAACTAAAGGTCTTGTAAAACCTTATATAAATGCGGGGATGGGAAATGGGCTTCTGATAAAGACAATTGCGAACTCAATGGGCAGCGAAACCAATCCCCGGGAGCTTGTTGACGGCCCCCGAAAATACGAGCAGACAGCAATGGCCGGGATAGGCGTAAAGGTCCGTAAGATAAACGTAGAGACACGGTACACAACGGGTAACGGATTTTCTCCTTATTCAGGTAGCAAAACCCCTGTTCGTAGCCTTCAGGTCCTTGCCGGTTACAGCTTCTAACCTTTCACTGCAAGCAGCAATTCCAGATCTGTATATTTCAGTTTGAACTTTTCACTGAGATGGTAATTGGTCAGTGCTCCTTTGTAGAGATAGATACCATTACGTACACCCCGTTTGATCCACACAAGATTTTCAAAACCGCCATCATCGGCGGCTTCCAGCAACAGTGGCATCAGTACATTACTGATGGCTTCTGATGCGGTGCGGGCAAACCCGGAGGGTATGTTAGGCACGCAATAGTGTACGACATCATATTTCTTGAAGACAGGGTTTTCATGGCTGGTGATCTCTGATGTTTCGAAACACCCTCCCCTGTCAATACTAACGTCAACGATCACTGATCCCGCTTTCATATTGCTGACCATCGCTTCGGTCACCACAATGGGCGTACGGCCGCTTTGAGAAGACAATGCGCCTACAGCTACATCTGCATTGCGGAGCTGTTCCGCCAGCACTTTAGGCTGCATAACAGAAGTGAATATACGCACTCCAATATTGTTCTGAAGGCGTTTCAGCTTATAAATATTGTTATCGAATACTTTTACGGATGCACCCAGGGCCATAGCTGTTCTGGCAGCAAATTCCCCTACAATGCCTGCTCCGATGATCACTACTTTCGTAGGAGGAATGCCGGTCACTCCACCTAAGAGAATACCTTTCCCTTTGTTGCCGTTACTGAGGTACTGGCCTGCAAGCAGCATCACGGCGCCACCGGCTATTTCACTCATAGCTCTTACAATCGGATATGTGCCAGCATCATCTTTGAGGTTCTCGAAAGATAGAAGGGTGATCCTTTTCTCCATCATTTTCTGCACCTGTTCTATTTTCAATGCAGCCAGATGGATAGGAGAGATAACGATCTGATGCGGGTGCAGCAGCTCAATTTCTTCATCGTTCAGCGGGGCTGATTTTACAATGATCTCCGCTTTAAATACTTCCTTCTTGTCATAGAGGATCTCGGCGCCTGCCTCAGAGAAATCGGTGTCATAAAAATGTGAGCCGTCGCCAGCTTTGTGTTCTACCACAATATGATGACCATTGCTGGCTAATATACTGACCGCATCCGGCGTCAATGCAATCCGGTTCTCCTGGAAGGAATTCTCTTTAGGTATGCCAATAAATAAACGGGAGTTCTTTTGTGGAATATCTAACGTCTCCTCCAGCGGTGAGTACGTAAAGCCAGCACTCACAACAGGTTTTTGCCTTTGCTCCATATGATTATCAAGATTGGTCCGGGTGATTTTTTCCGCGTATCCAAAGATACGTCATTTGTTCAAAGCATTATCCGGCGCGTAATAGCCTTTTTTTATCGGGTAATACTGATAGTTGCAACCGGATAGTATCCGGTGGCAATAGGTCATTGATGATGTCTGGCCATTCTACGAAACTGATCGCATGATCACGGTATATGGTATCTTCGACTCCCGCCGCTATGGCTTCTTCTTCGTCTTTCAGCCTGTAAAGGTCCAGGTGATAAATGCTATAGACCTCACCGTTTTCCCTGAAAGCATACTCGTTAATGATGGAGAAAGTAGGACTGGCGGTAGCATCTTCCACTCCTCTGGCTGCACACAGCGCTTTTACAAATGTGGTTTTACCTGCTCCCATCGGCCCTTCCAGGGTAAATATATGTTGCCCCTTGTAATGTTGCCAGAAGCTTTCTGCCGTTGCAGACAGTTCTTCCTGAGAAAATGTCCATTCCATGCAGTAAATTTAGCTAATTACTATGTCATTGGTTGCTACTGAGTTGCATTAAAAGTCAGGCTACACTGAACGGCTTGATAATCTGTACAATAAGTGGTTGTGTCGATACCCGGTTGCATTAATATTTTATTCACGTAAAACGGTGCTTGGTACCTTTGTTAAGGTATTATGATATTAATAATTTTAGGTGAATCATGGAAACGATCAGTTGTAAAGTTAGGGGTATGCATTGCACCAATTGCGCGCAATCGGTGTCACGATACCTGGAAAATAAAGGGATGCAGGATGTGAACGTAAGCTTCGCTACGGAAGAGTTGAGCTTTACCTTACCGGAAGGGATCTCTTCCGCCAATGATGTGCTGAACGGTATTAACCAGATGGGATATCAGATCGTATTACCGGACCAGCCTCAACCTAAAACAGCTTTCCTCAATACACTGACGTTTAAATTCATTTTCTGCGCCATCTTTACCGCTCCATTGCTCCTGCATATGTGGGTGAACTGGGCATGGCTGCATAACCCATATGTACAGCTGGTACTGTCTACGCCCGTATATCTTATGGGCTTATGGCACTTCGGGCGCAGCGCCTGGAGATCGCTCGTGAACAAGCTGGCCAATATGGACGTATTGATCACACTTGGCGCTACCGCCGCTTACGGCTATAGTCTTACCGGTACGCTGGGAAATATGGGCAGCGAATACATGTTCTACGAAACAGCTGCAGCTATTATTACGCTGGTTTTCCTGGGTAACCTGCTGGAAGAGCGTTCTGTTAAACAAACTACTACCGCCATTGCCGATCTGGCAAGAATGCAGGTGACCACCGCAAGACTGATAACAGAGCACAATGACCATGAGCATATTAACATCGTCGATAACCAAACCCTGAAGCCGGGTGACAGAGTATTAGTCAATACAGGCGATAAGGTCCCTATGGATGGTACTATTTATTGGGGCAGCGGTCATATCAACGAATCCATGATCACCGGTGAAAGTGAGCCTGTTGCTAAAAGCGAAAAGCATAAGGCTATCGGTGGTACTATCATGGAAGACGGCAGTATCAAGATGTTCATCACTGCCACTGGTAAAGACACGGTGTTATCCTATATCATCGAACTGGTGAAACAGGCACAGAGCAGCAAACCTAACATGCAAAAGCTGGCCGACAGGATCAGCGGCATCTTCGTACCACTGGTATTGGGCATTGCGATCGCTACCTTCCTGGGATGGGCCATTTTCGGCCATGTCACTACCGGCGAAGCCATTATGAAAAGTATTGCAGTACTTGTTATTGCCTGCCCATGTGCTATGGGGCTGGCTACGCCTGCGGCCGTAATGGTAGGACTGGGACGTGCTGCAAACAATGGGATCCTCATCAAAGGCGCCAATACACTGGAAGCATTTAAAGACATCAAATATGTCGTGCTGGATAAAACCGGTACGCTCACAACCGGCAAACTACAGGTAGGGAATTATCATTTTGAAGGAATGACTGAACAGGAATTCAAGAAGACAGTTTACAGCCTGGAGAAATATTCTTCTCACCCCATTGCCCGCTCGCTTTCCGGCTTGTGGAAAGGAGAGGGGGAAACACCTTTACAGCAGGTCCGGGAAATAAAAGGCAGGGGCATGCAGGCCAGGGACGCTGCCGGTAATGAGTGGCAACTCGGCTCTTTTGTAATGGCCGAAAATGTTACTACAGATGACAGTCATAACATCTATTTGCTAAAGAATGGCCAGCTGGTAGGCTGGATCGATTTTATCGATGAGATCAGGCCAGACGCGGCCCTTATGGTGAAACAGCTGCAACAGAGGGGGATCAGGACCGTATTATTGAGCGGAGATACTGAACGTAAGTGCCGGGAACTGGCAGCGCAGACAGGTATTACCGAAGTATTTGCGGGGCAGACACCTGAACAGAAACTGCAAAAAATAGATGCCCTCATGAAAGATGCGGCAGTAGCTATGGTGGGAGATGGTATCAACGATGCTCCCGCATTGGCCAGGGCAAGCATCGGTATTTCACTGAGCGATGCCACCCACGTAGCTATGCAAAGCGCGAACGTCATATTGTTGAATAACCGCCTGTCTTCCCTGCCACTGGCATTAGGACTGGGACGGCATACTTATCTCACTATCAAACAGAACCTCTTCTGGGCCTTCATCTATAACATCATCGCAATTCCTTTTGCAGCATTCGGGGTATTAAGCCCTATATCCGGGGCGGGCGTCATGGCGCTGTCTGACATTGTACTGGCTGTGAACTCCGTTAGGTTACGCTATAAGAAGGTGATCTGATAACCTTGCATGTGCAGATGTGAGCAATTCTTTATTTTTACAGCTGCACCGATATGGCTAATCCGTCCGACATACTCAAAAAATACTGGGGATACGAACAATTCCGTCCTTTACAGGAAGACATTATTCAATCTGTCTGCAGCGGTAAAGATACGCTTGCGCTCCTGCCTACAGGCGGAGGGAAATCCATTTGCTTCCAGGTACCGGCTTTGTTAAAAGAAGGTGTATGTGTGGTAGTAACACCGCTCATCGCCCTGATGAAAGACCAGGTGGCTAATCTGCAAAAGCGGAATATACCTGCAGTGGCTATCTATGCCGGGATGTATTATCAGGATGTGGAACGGTTGCTGGAGGAAGTACGCCGGGGGAAATACAAGTTCCTCTATCTCTCACCTGAACGGCTGGAGAGTAAGCGCTTCCTGGAGTATTGTGACGGTATGCCTGTGAATCTGCTGGCTATTGATGAAGCGCACTGTATTTCCCAATGGGGATATGATTTCAGGCCTGCATATCTGAAAATTGCTGCCATCAGAGCGTATTTTCCCGGTGTGCCTATACTGGCGCTCACAGCATCAGCTACTCCCAAAGTGCAAGAGGATATCTGCGATAAGCTGCTGATGAAAAAGGCGGCTGTATTTACCAAAAGTTTTGCCCGTCATAATCTTTCCTATAGTGTCATTGAAGAAGATAACAAACCTGAGAAGCTAAAACATATCCTGCAACGTGTGCAGGGCAGTGCCATTGTATACTGCCGTAACCGTAAGCGTACCCGCGAAGTGGCCGAGATGCTGGAAAAAGATGGTATCGCAGCTACTTATTATCATGCGGGACTGACCGGAGAAGAACGGGCAGCCCGCCAGGAGTTATGGCTGAATAGCAGGATCAGGGTAATGGCATGTACAAACGCTTTCGGTATGGGTATAGACAAGCCCGATGTGAGAGTAGTAATACATTATGACGCTACCGATGGACTGGAAGCTTATTACCAGGAGGCTGGCCGCGCCGGGAGGGATGAGAAGAAGGCATACGCCGTATTGTTATTCCAGCAGCAGGAACTGAATGAGATGGTGAAAATGATAGCCTTGCAGTTCCCGGAAGTATCGGAGATCCGTGAAGTGTACCAGTGTCTCGTGAACTATCTGCAGGTACCGGTAGGTAGCCCCGAGGGCGTTTATTATAATTTTGACATCAATGACTTCGTTCGAAAGTTTGAACTGAATGTTACCATCGCATACAGCGCATTAAGGATCCTGGAACAGGAAGATATTCTGCAATTGAGTGAAAGCGTATTTATGCCTTCCCGGGTTGAGTTTATTATCAGCAAACAAACGCTGTACGATTTTACCGACAGGCAACCTAACTACGATGTTTTATTGCAGACACTTCTGCGAACATATGAAGGCATCTTTGATACGCCGGTGCCCGTATACGAAAGGCAGTTGGCGCGTATCATGCGCAAACCTGAGGCGCAGATCATAGAATGGTTGCAGCAACTGCATCAGCGGGGGATCCTGAAATACAGCCAACGGAAAGAAGAGCCACAATTATGCTTCACACAGGAACGTGTTTCTGCGCAACACCTGCGTGTTGACGCTATCAGGATAAAAGAGCGGATGCAGGTGTATAAAGACCGGCTGGATGCCATGATGGATTATGTGAGGAATAAAGAAACCTGCCGGACACAAATGCTGGTGCAATACTTCGGAGAGAAGAACACACCTGCCTGCGGCGTTTGCGATATATGTATAGAGAAAAAGAAAAAGCCGCTGGGAGGGAAGGAGGCGGAAGACGTAGCAACACAGCTGATTGCTCAACTACGGTCAGAACCGATGGAATGGGAAGACGTACGTGGCAGATTATCATCTGTAAAAGAAGAAGTTTTGCTTGAGGTCATGCAATTCCTGATAGCAGAAGGAAGAGCGGGCAGGGATGCGTTAGGAAGAGTGCATCTGGTATAAAAGAACTATAAAAGAGAAAGGGCGGCATCAATGATACCGCCCTTTCTCTTATAGTTCTTCAGCTGATCACAGCTTGATGATCTTGCCTTCTTTACTGCTTTGAAATGCGGTTTCAATGACACGGATCACATTGACAGCATCAGTAGGTTCTACCGGTACGGGAGCGCCTTTAGCGATCGCATTATACATACCATCGAAGTAATCAAGGTAGTTGCCTTTAGGAGAAGGCAGGTATTGCCTGATCACCTCGCCCTCTTTTTCGGTGTGCAGCAGGCCCCACTCATGGATGCCTTCCACGCCCCAACCCGGAGCACCCGGCATAAGGCCCTGTTGCAGCATCGTTTCCTGCGTATCGGCCTTTGTCTTGATGAAAGAGCCTTTACGTCCATGGAACTGGTAAGAAGGAATAGGTTCCCTGGTGATATAACTGCACTTCAGACGAACGCGTAATTTATCGTAGAAGAATACTAACTCAAAGTAATCATCTACGAGCGATTCTTTACGGATAATACGGATATCCGCCCAGATAGCATCAGGCATACCGAACAACAGGAGCGCCTGGTCAACCAGGTGAGAGCCGAGGTCATACAGGCCGCCGGTACCGGGTAAAGCTGCTTCCTTGTGTTTCTTATAACTTAATTCCTCCCTGTAACGGTCGTAATGGATCTCCGCTTCCAGGATATCTCCCAGGTCGCCACTGGCTATTACCTGCCGGACGATCTTGAAATCGCCATCATAACGGCGGTTATGGTATACGCTTAATAACAGTCCCTTGCTTTTAGCCAGTTCGATCAGTTCCTGTCCTTCTGCAGATGCAACGGTGAAAGGTTTTTCCACGATCACATGTTTACCGGCTTTCAATGCAGCTTTGGCATATTCGTAGTGTGTATAGTTAGGTGTATTGACAACGATCAGTTCCAGGGAACTATCCTCGATCATCTCTTCAACACTCTTATAAATTTTCACATCCGGATACCTTTCCTGGGCCATGTGTTTACTTCTCTCCACTACAGCCGTTAGTTCAAACCCGGGATGTACATGAATAAAAGGTGCGTGAAAAATGTGGCCTGACATGCCATACGCACATATGCCGGTCTTAATGATTTTTTCCATGTAATCTTAGTTTGGTCTGTTAAGGGCAATAAGATAGTGAATATTCAGAATTTCTCAGAACCAGCTGCTTTTCTTACTGCTTTTACCACCCAGTCCCAGCGCACCGAGCAGGCTGCGTGTAATGATATTGGCAGCAGTACGGCCGGCCTGGCGTGCAGCAGAACTGGTCAGCACGGTTTCCAGAATACCTTTTTCTTCTTTCTGCCTGCCACCACCTTTGGAGGATGCCTTTTCTTCCTTCTCCTGGGCCGTTTTTTCGGCTGCTTCCTCCAGTTTGGCATTTAGTATCTCATAAGCACTTTCGCTGTCTATTTCGCGGTTATATTTCTTTACAAGCTTAGAGGCGTTTACGATAGCGTCTGCTTCTGCATCCGACAGGATATCCATACGGGAGCGTGGAGATACCAGCATTGTTGCAGCCAGCGGTGTTGGTTGCCCTTTCTCATTCAGACAGGTGATCAGCGCTTCACCTATACCGATCTGAGTCAGTAACTCATCTGTCTTGTAGAACTCTGACAGGGGATAGTTCTCAGCCGTCTGTTTGATGGCTTTCCTGTCATTGGCTGTGAACGCACGTAATGCATGCTGCACCTTCATACCGAGTTGTCCCAGTACAGATGGCGGAACATCCATAGGGTTCTGTGTACAGAAGAAAATGCCGACACCTTTGGAGCGGATCAGTTTAATGATCGTCTCGATCTGTTGCAGCAGTGCGGTACTGGCTTCCTGGAAGATGAGGTGTGCTTCATCTATGAACATCACCAGTTTGGGCTTTTCGAGATCGCCTTCTTCCGGCAGCGTGGCATACAATTCTGCCAGCAGGCTTAACATGAAAGTGGAAAATAACTTCGGACGGTTCTGTATGTCAGCTACCCTCACTATGGAGATAATACCCCTGCCATCATCACTGATCCGCATCAGGTCATCCACTTCGAAAGACGCTTCTCCGAAAAAGATATCTGCGCCCTGTTGCTCAAGACCGATCACTTTGCGGAGAACGGTACCGGCTGAAGTGGTAGAGATCTTTCCATAGTCTTTCTCCATCTCTGCTTTCCCTTCATCGCTTACATACTGCAACACTTTCTTGAAATCTTTCAGGTCCAGCAGTGGCAGTTTATTATCATCGCAATATTTAAATATCATGGATACCAGGCCTTCCTGGGTATCGTTCAGCTCCAGTATTTTTGATAACAGCACGGGGCCGAATTCGCTTACGGTAGCACGAAGACGGGCGCCTTTCTCTTTACTGAGGGACAGCAGTTCCGTTGGATATGCAGATGGGGACCAGCTGCCGCCTATTTTCTGGTAGCGCTCTTCGATCTTGGCGTTGCCTGTTCCGGATGCGGCAATACCACTCAGGTCGCCTTTAATGTCCATCAGCAGGACAGGTACGCTGGCATCACTTAATGCTTCAGCTATGACCTGCAATGTTTTGGTTTTACCTGTACCGGTTGCTCCGGCTATCAGGCCATGCCTGTTTAAGGTTTTCAAAGGAAGGGATACATCGGCGCCAGTTATGACTTCGCCATCCAGCATGGCACATCCTAGTTTGATATGTTCACCTTTAAAGGAATAACCGTTTTGAACGTACTCCAGAAATGCTTCTTTCGTTGCCATGGTGCAGAAATTTTTGTTGAAGATATGGAAAAGCGGTTTCGGACAAAAGGGGGGATAAAAAAACAGGAATTAAAGACCGGTAACAGGTGCATCTGCATGTTATTTTCGGTCCTTAATTCCTGTATCCTAACTGAAACTTATATTATAGCTCTTCTTCTCTCTCGAGCATCAGTATTGCTCCCTGGGGAACGATGAAATATTTCTCACCCTGATAAACTACTTCTGTAGAGCCACTTACCAGGAAGATAGCAAGGTCGCCCTCTTTCGCCTGTAGCGGAATATATTTTACTTTTTCTTCTTCCGGTTTCCATGCCTCATCATCTTCGCTTGGCAAAGGCAGGGCGTAGCCAGGACCAGTTTTGATCACATAACCCTGTTGTACCTTCTCCTTTTCCTGCATGCCGGGAGGAAGATATAAGCCGCTGTCTGTGCGCTCGTTGGGGGTGGTTAGTTTAATGAGCACCCTGTCTCCTACAACTATTAGCTTCTTCAATTTATTGTCTTGAGTCAAATGTATAGCCATGGTAAATATACCTCCTCGAAAGGTATTACAAAATACGTGCAGCAGCAGTATACGATGCCAATATGGCACAGTTTATATATCAGAAAGCAGGAAAGTATCAGCTACCCGGATGCCTTTTTCTGTCAACTGTACCGTGCAGCATTCATTGACAGGATCATGCTCCAGGAACAGGACATAATTATTCTCAACGGCCTCCTGCAAAAAGCTCTTTTTCTCCTGCAGGGTTGTCAGCGGGAACATATCGTATGCCATGACGTATGGGATAGGGATATGTCCGATGCTGGGCAAGAGGTCAGCCATGTAGAGGATCGTTTTATCCTTATACTGGATCTGCGGCAGCATCATGGAATCCGTATGCCCGAATACGAAGCGGATGTTGAAGTCATTGCTGAAAGGAATACCTTCTTCCCGGGGAATGAACTTCAGTTGTCCGCTTTCCTGTATGGGCAGGATATTTTCCTTTAAAAAAGACGCCTTCTCGCGGTCATTGGGTTTGGTAGCTGTATCCCAGTGTTCCTGGTTGCTCCAGTAACTGGCGTTTTTGAAGGCAGGAAGCAGTTTATCCCCTTGCCTTTCTATAGCGCCGCCGCAATGGTCGAAGTGAAGATGGGTCAGGAATACATCGGTGATGTCGTCGCGGTGAAACCCATATTTGGCAAGGGAAGTGTCAGTACTGGCGTCGCCATGCAGGTAATAGTGGCTGAAGAATTTTTCATCCTGTTTATTACCGATGCCTGTATCAACCAGGATCAGGCGGTCGCCGTCTTCTATGAGCAGGCTGCGCATGGCCCAGGAGCACATATTGTTCGCGTCTGCCGGATTCAGTTTATTCCAGATGCTTTTGGGCACTACGCCAAACATAGCACCGCCGTCCAGTTTAAAGTAGCCTGTATCTATACTGTATAACTTCATGATCGGATCATTTTGCTTACTGAAGTTCGGGAATTTCAGTTTCCTGCTGCCAGTCTTTTTTGTTTTTGCAATGCGGCATACAGCCAGAGCAAGCCTATAAGGAAGAACACTATCAGCGCCAGCACAGAATTACGCATGCTGCCTGTCATTTCATGGATATAACCGAAAGTGATCAATCCGATAGCAATGGATAATTTCTCCACTACATCATAGTAGCTGAAGAAAGACGCAGTATCTTCTGTTTCGGGCATCAGTTTGGCGTAGGTAGAACGACTGAGAGACTGTACGCCACCCATTACCAGTCCTACTGCCACTGCCAGCATATAAAAGTCTGTCGCAGTCTGCATACGGTATCCCGCCAGGCAAATGGCGATCCACAGAATAATTACGATCATTAACACCGGAAGGTTACCAAACTTGCCGGACAATCTGGCCATTCCCCAGGCTCCCAGTACAGCGACGATCTGGATAGCTACTACGGATATGATCAGCTTATCGGAAGGTAATCCGAGTTCCTGGCTACCGAAGATGGTAGCAGCCATCATTACAGTCTGAACACCCATACTGTAAAAGAAGAAGCCACGCAGGAATCTTTTTAATACCGGCATATTCTTCACCTGCGCATAAACTTTCCTGATCTCTCTGAAGCCTTCAGTTAATACACTTGAGCTATGTTCCTGAATGGTAGCCCTGGATTTAGGCAGACGTAAAAAGGTGATCTGTGCAAAACCGATCCACCAGAGTCCCACCAGCAGGAAGGTGAGGCGAACAGGCATATCGTCCGCCATACCGAATGGTTTTACTACAACTAATGCAAAGCCGATCAGCTGGAGTATCACGCTGCCTATATAGCCCATTGCAAAGCCTTTGGCACTGATACGGTCACGGTCTTCGACAACAGCTATTTCGGGCAGATAAGAATTATAGAAAACCAGTCCGCCGCAATATCCCAGTGTGGCAAGTATGAAGAAGATCGCTCCATATTCAACATTGGGATCAGGTCCTTTGAAATTAAACAAAGCGCAGCAGCTTAATCCGCCGAGCCAGGTGAAAAGCATGAGATACCTTTTCTTATTGCCTCTTGTATCTGCTATGGAGGAAAGTATGGGAGACAATAAAGCTGCCAGTATAAAGGCGGCGGCCATAGAGTAGTCATACAGGGCAGAGTTTACGAAAGATTTTCCGAAGAAGGTTACATTGTCGCCATTCGCATCAGATCTCGTAATGGTAGTAAAATAAATAGGAAAAAAAGTGGTGGTAATTACCAGGTTGTACACTGAGTTAGCCCAGTCATACATTGCCCAGCCATTGATTACTTTTTTACTGGCAGTTTGCATATATAGTAAATAAGTTGATGATCAAAAATAAGAAACAAGATCTACGACAGGTTGTTGCAACCACGTTAAGCGGGCGCTATTTATAATCCTGTATCCTGATGTGATTGGGACACATGAAATATTCCTGTTCATCATTGGAACTGACAATAATAAGGCGGTCCCCGCTATAATCTGTAATAAGTTGCTGATAGAGTTGAATACCTGCTGCATCCAGGTTGGTGCAAGGCTCATCCAGCAACAGCACGGGTACATCAGAGAAAATGGTCAGGGCCAGTTTCAGTCTCTGTTTCATGCCGGATGAGAAATAGCGGATCTGTTTGTTCATGGATTTCTCCAGGCCCACCAGGGCAACAGCATCTGCGGGAGTGATGGAAGGAATGAATTGTTTGAACTGAAGATGGAATTGCAGGCTTTCTGCAAGCGTAAATTCTTCTATCAGTTCGAGATAGGGAGCAGCAATGGCACAATGCCGGAAAAACTGATCAGTATTGAGCAGTTCTTCCGGTGTGCTATAAGTAACGGTACCTTCATTGTGATGCAGGTGGCCGCTGATAACCTGTAATAGAGTTGATTTTCCCGAGCCATTGGGACCCAGTATGGCATATCTTCCGCCAGCTTCGAAAGTAGCGGATACACGACGGAATATCCAGTCGTAGTTAAAACGTTTGCCTGTCTGGTGAAGTGTTATTTTCATTCGTCGCCGGCTAGTGACGTATAACCTTTCATAATGCCCCTGCCAGATTCGCGGATGAAGGAGAGTATTTCATCCCTTTCATCGGTGGCAGGATATTCAGCTTCTATGATACTGATCGCTTTTGACAGCTTGTATCCTTTCACGAATATAATGCGGTAAATATCCAATACGTGATTGATCTTTTCGAGAGAGAAACCTCTTCTTTTCAGACCGATGGAATTCACACCTACGTAAGATAGCGGTTCGCGTGCTGCTTTTACATAAGGCGGTACATCCTTTCTCACGAGGGAACCTCCTGTAACAAAGGCGTGTGCGCCTATTTTACAGAACTGCTGAACGGCTACCATACCCGCCAGTACTACGTGGTCGCCCACGGTAATATGACCTGCCAGGGTGGTATTGTTGGAAAATACACAGTAATTGCCCACTTCACAATCGTGTGCAATATGGCTGTAGGCCATGATCAGACAGTTGTTGCCGATCGTGGTTTTCCATTTGTCCTTGGTTCCTCTGTTTATGGTTACGTACTCTCTGATGGTGGTGTTGTCTCCGATTTCAGTTGTGGTTTCTTCGCCTGCAAATTTCAGGTCTTGCGGAATGGCGGAAATTACAGCCCCGGGAAAGATACGGCAGTTCTTACCGATCCTCGCGCCTTCCATAATGGTGACATTAGAGCCGATCCATGTGCCGTCTCCAATTTCAACATTTTTGTGAATGACAGTGAACGGATCGATCTTTACGTTTGGCGCAACCTTGGCGTCCGGGTGAATGTAAGTAAGCGGATGGATCATTGCTATTTTTTAGCTTTCTCTTGTTTTAATGATTTGAGCGGTCAGGTCACCTTCAGTTACTACTTTGTTACCTACAAATACGGTTCCTCTCATTTCTACTATGCCTCTTCTGATGGGGCTCAGCAATTCCATCTTCAGGATCATTGTATCTCCTGGAAATACTTTCTGCTTGAACTTACAGTTGTCGATTTTGATAAAATAGGTATCGTAATTCTGAGGATCAGGGACAGTGTTGAGTGCTAGAATACCTCCACATTGTGCCAGCGCCTCTACCTGCAATACGCCCGGCATAACCGGATTACTGGGGAAGTGGCCCTGGAAGAAGTACTCGTTGAAGGTGACGTTTTTGATACCTACTACCTGTGAATCGGTAAGATCGATGATTTTATCTACCAGCAGCATCGGATAACGATGCGGCAGCGTTCTTTCAATACGTGGCAGATCAAAGATAGCTGGTTTACTAGGATCATATACAGGCACATCTTTAATGTGCTTGTTCTTTTTGATATATTGCTTGATCTTACGGGCAAACTCCACATTTGAAGCATGTCCCGGACGGTTTGCGATGATATGCGCCTTAATCGGAACGCCTACCAGCGCCAGGTCACCAACGATGTCCAGCAGCTTATGACGGGCTGGTTCATTCGGGAAGTGAAGCTGTATATTATTCAGGATACCTTCTCTCTGTGCTACGCTGATATGTTCACGGTTAAACACTTTGGCCAGGTGCCCCAGTTGTTCTTCAGTTACCGCTTTATCCACGATCACGATAGCGTTATTGATATCGCCGCCTTTGATCAGGTTGTTGGAGATCAGGTATTCCAGTTCATGCAGGAACACGAACGTACGGCAGGGCGCTACTTCCTCTTTGAAGTCCTGCAGACTGTTAAGGTTAGCGTGCTGTGTACCTAATATGGGAGAATTAAAATCGATCAGACAGGTAATGCGGTAGTCTACTGCAGGCAGCGCTACCATTTCTACATTCTTTTTGTCGTCGTAGTAAGTGATGTTGGTATCGATAGAATACCATACCTTCTTGGCGTCCTGCTCTGCAATACCTGCTTCCTCTATTTTCTGGATAAAAGGGTAGGAGCTACCATCCATAATAGGGATCTCAGGACCGTCTATTTCGATGTGTACGTTATCAACTCCGGTACCTACCAGGGCTGCCATAATATGTTCGATCGTACTTACGCGGGCGCCGTTGTGTTCGAGGGTAGTACTGCGTGCAGTATCTACGACATAATCGACATCGGCTTTAACTACAGGTTGTTCAGGTAGATCGACACGCTGAAATTTAATACCATAACCGGGAGTAGCCGGCTTCAGGGTCATGTTTACATGTGCACCTGTGTGTAAACCAACACCCGATATAGTTACTGGGTCTTTTATCGTGTGTTGGTTAGACGACTGTTGATTATCCATATTTTTTTTAAACTGTTTATCCCTTTGTTCATCAAACACCTTCCCGCACGGAAAGCAGTTGTTTTACCATGTCTTCCAATTCCTTCACACGTTTTTCGAGATCGGGCAAATTTCTAAAAATTGCCTGACTTTTCAGCGAACTTTTATAATCAAAAGCCGGTGATCCCATCAGGGCTGTATTGGGTTCCGTAATAGATTTTGACAGGCCGCTCTGTGCATTGATCTTGGTACCGTCAGCCAGCTGGATATGTCCAACCAGGCCGACCTGTCCGCCTATCACACAGTTCTTGCCGATCTTAGTGCTGCCGGAAATACCGGTCTGTGCCGCAATTACACTGTTGGTGTCCACATCCACGTTGTGCGCTATCTGGATAAGGTTATCCAGTTTTACACCCTGACGGATGATGGTAGAACCCATTGTAGCACGGTCTATGGTAGTATTAGCCCCGATTTCCACATCATCATGAATGATCACATTACCGATCTGAGGCACTTTCTTGTATGTTCCATCGGGTTGCGGTGCGAAGCCGAAACCATCTCCGCCTATCACACAACCGGCATGCAGTATAACACGGCTACCCAGTATACAATTGTCATATACTTTCACGCCAGGGAAGATGACAGTATCATCTTTCACGGTCACATTATCGCCGAGGTATACGCCAGGGTATATCTTCACATTGTTTCCAAGCACCACATTCTCTCCCAGGTAGGCAAAAGCGCCAATGAAGACATTCTGACCAACTTTTACAGATGCAGGAACAAAGGACGGCTGCTGAATGCCGGTCTTATTACCCACCATCTGTTTATATTTTTCCAGGAGAAGGGCAAAGCTGCTATAAGCGTCCTTCACCCTGATCAGTGTTGACTTAACAGGTTTTTCCGTTACAAGGCTCTCATTCACTATCAGTATCGAAGCATTGGTAGTATAAATGAACTCTTCGTATTTAGGATTGGCAATGAAACTGAGCATCCCTTCACCCGCCTCTTCTATCTTGGCGATGTTGCTCACTTTTACGTCCGGGTTGCCTTCCAGCTTACCATCCAGCATGGTAGCCAATTGTAATGCGCTAAACTGCATAGTTATTAATTAATAATGTTACCCGATCTGACCAGCTATCATTTTTACCTATCCCACAACTCGCATTTCCGGAATTTGTAATTGATAATTAGCCATTCATCAGATTTTTGGATGACAAATGTAGAATTTTTTTACGGGTATAGCCAGCGTATGACTAACCAGTGCATTATCGATGGAGGAAATGTCTTTTACAGTTCCATCCTTGAAAAGAATATTGATCTTCTCGTTATTCACATTATATGCACTGAGACAAGCCGTTCCCGTAAACACAAAATAGTCCAGGTCTTTCCCACTAATGCCGTATGCCTGTTGTACCTTTTGCTTCAGGAGATGGATACTATCGGCATCAAAAGCTTCATTACTCAGTATGCATTTAAATAAATTTCTGTTAATGAGCCAGTTACAAAGCAGCGATAATATCTTATCAGGATGTTGCGACCAAACCTTGATGGCGCCCATGATATCATAATCATCCAGCAAACAGAACTGCCGCAGGCATTCCGGTTCCCGTTCAAAGTTGGCCGCCGTGATAGTATGATAGAGGAAGTACTGTAAAGCCGGCGAAGCGAACAGGGAAACGCCCTGTAATGCGAGTTCCTTTGCCCTGCACAGTATCTTAACCAACATATTCTCAGCACTCAGCACTGTTTTGTGCAGGTATACCTGCCAGTACATCAGGCGGCGTGCTACGATGAACTTTTCTATCGAATAGATCCCCTTCTCTTCCACCATGAGTTCGTCACGGTGTACTGTCAGCATCTTAATTATCCTATCGTACCCGATCACCCCTTCGGAAACGCCCGTATAAAAGCTGTCCCTGTTCAGGTAATCCATCCTGTCTACATCTAACTGGCTGGAAACCAGTTGGTGCAGAAAAGTTTTATGATAACGTCCGTTAAAGATCTCTATCGTCAGTGTCAGCGCCCCGTCCATCTCCCTGTTCAGCTCTTCCATCAGCCACTGGCTGATCTTTTCATGGGACACCCCTTCTATAATGCCGTTTTCCAGCGCATGGGAATAAGGTCCGTGCCCTATATCATGCAAAAGTATGGCCATCTTTGCAGCAACCTCTTCCTCTGCCGTAATGTGTACGCCCTTCGCCTTTAACTCCAGCAACGCAAAACACATCAGGTGATAAGCGCCCATGCTATGATGAAAACGGGTATGCATTGCGCCTGGATAAACCAGATGCGCCAGCGCCATCTGATGGATCCTGCGCAGGCGCTGATAGTAAGGATGGGAAATTAATGTAAAGATCAACGGATGGTCAATCGTAATAAAACCATATACCGGATCGTTCACAATTTTACGCTTGCGTTCTGCCATTTACCGTTCTCCTTTAGCTAGACAAAGCTACGTTAAGGAATTATTATCTGTAACTTTTTCTAATGTATAGACGCAGACCGAGAGGAATCCCCCTATGTTCCACGCTATTTTCCCTATTTTTATGATCGAAATTATTAATATCTGGAAACTGGCAATGGAACATGTTGTTTTTTAACAATTTATTGTGTCCGCTGCGGCTGCCGGGAACGGTTTTTGACAAAATAGAATGGTAACTTGAGTACGATAGTTGCCACTGCCAACTATAATTTACTTTATCATAAACACTTTACTTGAATGAGTCAAATAAATATACTTTGGGTAGATGATGAAATAGAGTCGCTGAAATCACAGATCATGTTCCTGGAAACAAAGGGTTATAAAGTATCAGCCCTTACCAATGGGTACGACGCCCTTGAGTTCCTGCGTGACCAGGTGGTGGATGTCGTGTTGCTGGATGAATCTATGCCGGGTATAACTGGTTTGGAAACCCTGGGAAAGATCAAGGAGATCGATCAGCAGATCCCTGTGGTCATGATCACCAAGAATGAAGCGGAAAATGTGATGGACGATGCGATCGGTTCCCAGATCACCGATTACCTTATTAAGCCGGTAAACCCTAACCAGGTGCTCCTTTCTCTGAAAAAGATCATTGATAATAAACGCCTGGTGGCCGAAAAGACCACCATTGCCTATCAGCAACAGTTCCGTACACTCTTTATGGCCCTGAATTCCAATCCGGACTATAACGAGTGGATGGATATCTATAAAAAGCTGGTGTACTGGGAAATGGAAATGGGTAAAACCAACAGTCCGGAAATGCTGGAAGTGCTGAACTCCCAGAAAGCCGAGGCCAATACTGAGTTCGCCAAATTCATCAGCCGGAACTATGCCAGCTGGGTAAATCCGAAGGCGAAAGAAGCGCCGGTCATGTCTCACACCCTGTTCCGGGACAAGATCCTTCCCGCCCTGGATAGTGAAGTGCCTAATTTCATCATTATAATAGATAACCTCCGCTGGGACCAGTGGAAGGCTATACTGCCTATTTTCCTGGAATCGTTTCGCCTGGTCCAGGAAGATACATTTTACAGTATCCTGCCTACCTCTACCCAATACAGCCGTAATGCCATCTTTTCAGGTCTGCTGCCGATCGATATCGAGCAGCGCTTTCCGGAAGAATGGAAAAATGATGATGAGGAAGGAGGGAAGAACCTGCACGAAGAGACTTTCTTTGCCGATCAGCTCCGCCGCCTGAAAATGGATAGCCGCTTCTCTTATACTAAGGTGACCACCCATAATGACGGACAGCATCTGGTCAACAATGTTCATAACCTGATGTCTTACCCGATCAATGTGATCGTATACAACTTCGTGGACATGCTCAGCCATGCCCGTACGGAAATGGAAGTACTGAAAGAACTGGCAGCGGATGAAATGTCTTACCGTTCTATCACCGCCAGCTGGTTTGAGCACTCTCCGCTGCATCAGGCCCTTCGCAGGCTGGCCGATAAAAAGATCAATCTTATCGTAGCAACAGATCACGGTAACGTGAGGGTGAAAACGCCTGTAAAGGTGATCGGCGACAAACAGACCACTACGAACCTCCGGTATAAACATGGCCGTAACCTGAATTACGATGCGAAGGAAGTGCTGGCTTTCCGCGATCCAAAAGAAGCAGGGCTACCGAGGCCGAATGTGAATTCTTCTTACATCTTCGCCAAAGAGGATGGCTATCTCTGCTATCCGAACAATTATAATTACTTCGTTAATTTTTACCGGAATACTTTCCAGCATGGCGGTATTTCCCTGGAAGAAGTGATCGTACCCGTGGCGAGGCTGGTGAGTAAATAGGGACTCCGGGCTTTTTCCTTATTTTTGTTGAATGAACTTTAAAGTCACACCCAATAACCTGACCCGCCTCGAAAAAATCTTTGCAGAGGCCAAGTACGAGTTGCGTTTCGAGAAGGGAACGTTCAACTCCGGCTATTGTGTACTTGAACACAAGAAGGTGGTTGTTATCAATAAATTCCTGAATCTTGAAGGGCGTATCAATACCCTGCTTGATATACTTTCCACAATGGCGCTGGATGAAACGCTGCTTTCGCCGGAATCGCTGAAACTATTTAAACAGATAGTGGAAAACAGGAACGCGGCAGATGCTGCGGCAGCGGCTGACAACGCCGATGAGACATCATTACCACCTTCACCAGAACAACCTTCAGAGAATTGAAAGTAACCTTTTTAGGAACAGGCACTTCACAGGGCGTACCCGTTATTGCCTGTAGCTGCCCGGTATGTACCTCCGCCAATACAAAAGATAAACGCCTGCGCAGCAGTATCCTGATATCTGATACGCCTGCCGGGAATATCGTGATCGATACCACGCCCGACTTCCGTTACCAGATGCTCCGGGTAGGGCTGAAACACCTGGAGGCAGTATTGGTGACCCATTCGCATAAAGACCATATCGCAGGTATGGACGATATCCGCGCCTTTAATTATTTCCAGCAAAGAGCGATTGATATCTACGCTACGGAATTTACCCAAACGGTGATCCGTAATGAATTTTCATATGCCTTCACAGAGCAGAAATATCCGGGCATCCCCGAACTGAACCTCCGTACCATTGGTACGGCACCATTTAATGTGAATGGTTTGGATATTGTTCCCATCAATGTTATGCATCACCGGATGCCTGTACTGGGTTTCCGTTTTAATGATTTTACCTACATCACAGACGCCAATTTTATTGCCGAAGAGGAAAAACAAAAGATCAGAGGCTCCAAAGTGCTTGTACTCAATACACTGAGAAAAGAAAAACATATCTCCCATTTTACGCTGGATGAAGCTATTGCTATTGGACGTGAACTGGAGATCCCACAGGTGTATTTTACCCACATCAGCCATCAGTTAGGGCTGCATGAAGAGGTTTCTGCAGAATTACCTGCCGGCATGGCCCTGGCATACGATGGCCTGGAAGTGATCCTGTAACTTTCTCCGGGAGATAGCCGTTTTATTGGAAACTCCCCCTATATGCGTTCTACAACTGTACTATTCTCGATAATCAGCCTGTTTATGCTCATCTGCGGCTGCAAGAAAGACGATCAAAAGCCCGGACTGGTAAAAGGTTTAAGAGGAAGGGTCATTGTGTCATCCTGTGTCACCACTGCGGTGGAAGTTTTAAATACAAATCTTGGTTCCCGATGGACCGACTGCCGTGATAAGCGAATATATAAGCATGTAATTGATGTTCGTTTTACCAATCTGACGGACTGGCCGATAGAAGGTGAATTCACTTTTGACATCGTGAATAGTGAGCCGTATCTCAAATGTGCAGCGAAAGATTATTGTGGAGATGCGCCTTCTGAATCTTATCAAATCTCGATTGTACAAGATTGATCAATCAAATGTTATTCTCATCATGAAACCTATCCCTGTATTATTATCTGCAACATGTCTGTTCCTGCTGTTTGCAGGCTGCAGCAAAAATGAAGAAAGCGGAAGACATATTCTGAAGAAAGGATTAAGAGGAAAGATCCTTTATTCGTCCTGTGCTACTACCGCTGTACAGGTCCTTAACAAAGATATTGGCACAGACTGGACAAGCTGCCAGGACAGGAAGGTGTATGAACATGTGATTGACGCTATTATTGTAAACAGGAATGGTATTGCTTCTCAGGTAGAATTTAATTTCAATATCGTGGAAGATGAGCAGAACTTCAGATGTGATATGGTGGATTGTAATCCGCCAACATTAGCCACGATCGTTATTACCGGTGATTAATACCTTAAAAAACCCCATGCTATGAAATTAAGGTCTGTTTTACTATTTACTGTATGCCTGTGTCTTTTTCTCTGTGGCTGCCGGAAAAAGAAAGATCTGTATCCCGGCAGTCTGAAAGGGATAGTTGTTTATACATCCTGTGCAACAACGGTTATCAGGATGCCCGATGAGCAATTGGGCGTGGCCTGGACAAATTGCCATAGTGGACAAAGTTATGAACATGTATTCGATGCACATCCGGTAGGTACTGACCGTGTGTTGAAAGCAGGCGACGTCATTTACTTTGATGTGGTGCCTGATGAACGTGTTGCCAGGTGTAAAGTGTGGGACTGTGTGCCTTCAATGTCGGTAAGTATCACACTTCGTTAAGATTAACTTCGTATTAACTTGTTTCCATTGTTTATGCCATAACTTGCCCTGCTTTAAATGTTAACCCATGAAGCAAACGTTATGGAAAGCAGTCAACAGCTTTTCAAGAAAAGAAAGACAAGGTATCCTGGTACTGTTGTTACTGACAGGTATCTGTGTGACTGCGCCAGACTTATGGGAGCGTTGCTTTCCTCCCTCAATTGAAGTATATACAGCTGATAGTTTGCTGCTTGCGGAAGTAGTTGAATTCCGTAATTCGCTTGTGCCACGTAGGAAAGTTTTCCCGGGAGATGCTGATAGCAGTTTACACAGCCGCCGGTTCCCCTTCGATCCAAATACAATTGGCGCCACGGAATGGGCTGCGCTGGGATTGGATAAAAGAGTGACCGGTAATATTCAACGGTACCTTGAAAAAGGTGGAAGATTCCGCAGAAAGGAGGATCTGCAAAAGATCTATGGATTATCTGCGGAGCTATATAATGAGTTACAGCCTTTTATCCGGATCAGCATGCAGCAGCATGTACGGGATACATCCTGGCGGAAAGCGCAGTATAAGCCATATGGGCTGCGTAAAGAAACTCAGTATGAGCGAAAAATAACGGAACTTGAAGTGAATACGGCCGATTCAGTGCAATGGGAGTCTCTTCCGGGAATTGGTCCTGTGCTGGCAGCCCGCATTGTAAAGTTCCGGGAGCGGCTCGGAGGCTTTTACTCTATCAGGCAGATAGGGGAAACCTACGGATTAGCAGACAGTACATTTAATAAAATTCAACCTTACCTACGATTGCGTAAGGTTTCACTAAAAAAACTAGACCTCAACCTCACGGATGAAAAATCTTTGGCACAACATCCATACATACGATATAAACTGGCGCGGTTAATCGTGCTCTATCGCAGTAACCACGGGCCTTTCGACCGACCGGAAGGGCTTCTTGGCATACCATTGGTAGATGATAGTATTTATCGTAAAATTGAACATTACATCAAAACAGAAAATTCCCCATTATGAACTTTGAGCCTACAGAAATGCAGCAGCAGATTACACAAGTGATACGCGACTTTGGAAAAACACACATGCAACCTCACGTACTGGAATGGGATGAAACACAGACCTTTCCGGTGCAATTGTTTAAACAGCTTGGTGAGCTCGGATTAATGGGAGTACTTGTTCCTGAACAGTATGGTGGTAGCGGATTGGGGTACCTGGAATACGTGACAGTTATCAGCGAAGTGGCAAAGATCTGTGGGGCCATCGGATTGAGCGTGGCAGCCCACAATTCCCTATGTACCGGTCATATCTTGCAATTCGGATCAGAAGAACAGAAACAACGTTATTTACCCAAACTGGCCAATGCAGAATGGATAGGCGCCTGGGGCCTGACTGAACCTAATACCGGTTCTGACGCCATGAATATGAAATGCGTAGCCCATAAAGATGGCGACGAGTGGGTAATAAACGGTACCAAATCCTGGATCACACACGGTAAAAGCGGCGATGTGGCCGTGGTAATAGTACGTACCGGCAATGTTCGCGATAGTCACGGTATGACAGCTTTTGTAGTGGAAAGGGGAACACCCGGTTTCAGCGGAGGCAAAAAGGAGAATAAACTGGGCATGCGTGCATCAGAAACAGCTGAAATGATTTTTGACAATTGCCGGATACCAGCTGCAAATATGCTGGGGCATGAAGGTGAAGGTTTTATTCAGTCCATGAAGGTATTGGACGGGGGCCGTATCTCAATCGCGGCTTTGTCATTGGGCATAGCCAAAGGCGCCTATGAAGCGGCATTAAAATATGCACAGGAACGTCACCAGTTTGATAAACCGATAGCCAGTTTCCAGGGTATCTCTTTTAAACTGGCCGATATGGCTACTGAGATCATGGCAGCCGAGTTGCTGACCATGCAGGCTGCCGATGGTAAAACCAGGGGCGCCAAGGTAACACAACAGGCAGCAATGGCTAAGTACTACGCTTCGGAAGTTGCTGTAAGAACAGCCAATGAAGCTGTCCAGATCTTTGGCGGATATGGATATACGAAAGATTTCCCTGTAGAGAAATTCTATCGTGATGCAAAGCTCTGTACAATAGGAGAGGGTACATCAGAAATACAGAAACTCGTCATAGCACGTGAAGCTTTGAAATAGATCAATTGTATAGCAGAAGCATTTATTAGAAGTATAGTCATTACTATATTTAGTATCTGTCTAACGTCCGCATGGATTTCCTGCGGACGTTTTTTATTTGGCTCTCTTATCTTCGTCGTTGCCAAAAAGTAGGATTCTGTTACCAATTTCACGGACTGATAATCAGGGGCTATTGTCTGTGATCTCCTTTTACTATCTTCAGCGGATTAAATAACTATGACATGAGCTTTGAAGAACAATTACACCAGATGTTCCCAACAGCAGATGCTATCCCGGCCGAATACCAATTGGCGGCAGAAGTGCATCAGCGGGAATATTTATCAGGTGGTGAAATGAAACCCTGGAATGGCGACGTGCATACGGTATTATCTCCCATCTGCATCCAGACACCTAACGGATTGGAGAGAAAAGTGATCGGTTCATACCCTTTATGCGGACAGGCAGAAGCCATGGCCGCGCTGGACGCAGCAGTCCTGGCTTACAATGACGGCCGTGGTGAATGGCCGACTATGACGGTGTCCGAACGTATTGCCTGTATGGACAAGTTTACCGGCAAGATGATCGAAAAGAAACCTGAGATCGTAAAACTGATCATGTGGGAGATCGGTAAGTCATATGCAGATTCCGTTAAAGAATTTGACCGTACAGTAGAATACATTAATACAACGATCGACGCACTGAAGGATCTGGACCGCAACTCCAGCCGTTTCGAGATCCAACAGGGTATCATAGGTCAGATCAGACGTTCTCCTTTAGGTGTGGTACTGTGTATGGGGCCATTCAACTATCCGCTGAATGAAACCTTTACCACCCTGATCCCGGCATTGATCATGGGTAATACCTTATTGTTTAAACCTCCGAAACATGGCACTTTATTACACTACCCACTACTGGAAGCATTTGCAAGCTGTTTCCCCAAAGGAGTGGTAAATACTATTTATGGCCGTGGTAACGTGATCATCGGGCCGTTGATGGAATCAGGTAAGATCAATGTACTTACTTTGATAGGTAGCAGCAAAGTAGCTAATCAGCTGAAGAAAATGCATCCGAAGGTGAACCGCCTGAGAGCTATCCTGGGACTGGACGCTAAGAATGCCGCTATTATCACAGATAAGGCCGATCTTGACCTTGCAGTACAGGAAACGGTACTTGGCTCATTATCTTTCAATGGACAGCGCTGTACGGCCTTAAAGATCGTTTTTGTTCATAGTAAGGTAGCAGATGCGTTCCTGCAGAAACTGAGTACGGCTATCAGCCAGCTGAAAATAGGTATGCCGTGGGAGAAAGGCGTATTCCTGACACCGTTGCCAGAACCTCAGAAACCAGCTTATCTGAAAGAGTGTATTGATGATGCGATTGCTAACGGTGCAAAGGTGATCAATGAAAATGGCGGAAAGGCTTTCGAATCTTTCGTGTATCCTGCCGTGTTGTACCCTGTGAACAATAAAATGAAATTGTATAGGGAAGAACAATTCGGACCATTGATCCCGGTATTACCTTTTGATGACATTGAGACGCCGATCGAATACCTGATCGAATCTGACCATGGCCAGCAGGTTAGCCTGTTCTCCAATGACGCGGACGAACTGGCGTCGTTGATAGATCCGCTGGTAAACCAGGTAAGCCGTGTTAACATCAACTGTCAGTGTCAGCGTGGTCCGGATGTGTATCCATTCACCGGGCGTAAGGATTCTGCTGAAGGGACATTAAGCGTACCTGACGCACTGCGTGCGTTTTCTATCCGCTCAATGGTGGCTACAAAACAAACGGAGCAGAATAAAAATTTGCTGAATAAGATCGTGAATGATCAGACTTCGAACTTTTTGTCAACAAAATATATCTTTTAGATAAAAAAATATTACAGGTAAAAAAGGGCTTTACTGGACTAGGTAAGAGCAATTTAGCTATGTGATAAAATATTAATGTAAGATTGCCATTTATACTTTTTTACAGAAAAATGAGTATTAGTTGGTTTGGGTGATGGAATTGTGGATTAAGAACGTTAAATTTGGGTTAATTCATCACTCTTTACCATTTATCAACCTTCAACAAAGAAAGACAATCGAAACATTTTTACGCAACCCAAGAGGAGCATCCGCTTAACAAGCGGATGTTTTTTTTGAAGAAGCGGAATCTGTAACGATCAGCTCCACTGTTCAATTTGTCCCTGGTATGTTTATTCACGACCGGACACCGTAAAAGGAAAAGGCCGACCTGTCTTAGACAGATCGGCCTTTTATAATTTTAAATATCGGCTAGTGTTCTAAGAAATCATTGTCTTTATTTTCTTCACCAGCGCCTGAAGCGCCTGCTCTTTTTTCAATATCCGCAAACCATTTTTCAACTGTACCAGACAGAAAGCCGGGCACTTTGCCCCTCACATATTCTTTGAGTATTTCAAAGGTCTTTAACGCCTGCTCATTCGAGAGCCCTGCTTTTTCTTGTAGTTCTTTTAAGAGGTCCATATCATTTGCTTTGATTTAAAGGTAACGAGAAAAGATTTATACCGCAGGAAAAAAGGTGTAAAAGTAAAGGCGCCCGTTTTAGCGGACGCCTTTGTTATTTTGAAGTGCGATACTTAATCTGACTAGGCAACTTTCAACTGCACCAGTGTGGATTTATCCAGTCTTTCTTCTGCATAGGCCCTTGTGAGTACAAAGGTGCTTTCTGTAGAAGAAGGCAGGTTAAACATAGCGTCGCTCAGTACCACTTCACAGATGGAGCGGAGGCCACGGGCGCCAAGTTTATATTCCATCGCTTTTTCAACGATGTAGTCTACAGCATGATCTTCTATTATCAGGTCGATCCCTTCTACCTTGAACAGTTTCTTGTATTGTTTTACAAGTGCGTTCTTAGGCTCTGTCAGGATCGCTTTCAGTGCGTCGTTGTCGAGGGAGTTCAGATAAGTCACTACCGGCAGACGTCCCAGTAATTCAGGGATCAATCCGAAGGATTTCAGGTCCTGTGAATTCACGTAACGCAGGATGTGTTTCTTATTTTCTTCTTCCCTGTCAGTATTTACGTTGAAACCGATAGAGTGTGTCTGCACCCTGCGGCTGATGATCTTATCAACACCATCAAATGCGCCACCGCAAATGAACAGGATATTCTGTGTATTAACCTTGATAAGCTTCTGCTCCGGATGTTTACGGCCACCTTGTGGCGGTACCAGTGCTTCTGTACCTTCCAGGAGTTTCAGGAGACCCTGTTGCACACCTTCACCGCTTACGTCGCGGGTGATGGAAGGATTATCGCTCTTACGGGCGATCTTATCTATTTCATCGATATATACGATACCTCTTTCGGCAGCTTCTACGTCATAGTTACAAACCTGGAGCAGACGGGTAAGGATGCTTTCCACATCTTCTCCCACATAACCGGCTTCTGTAAATACGGTAGCATCTACTATAGTGAAAGGCACATTAAGCAGACGGGCGATGGATTTGGCCAGCAGGGTTTTACCTGTACCGGTTTCTCCCACCATAATGATGTTTGATTTCTCGATCTCCACATCATCGTCCCCAACTTGTTGGTTAAGGCGCTTATAATGGTTATAAACGGCTACTGCCAGTATTTTTTTAGCATCATCCTGACCGATCACATATTCGTCGAGGAACTTCTTGATCTCAACCGGTTTGGCCACTTTAGGAACAAAGTGGGAAGGCGCTTTTTTGCCTTGCTGCTGAAACAGTTCCTGTTCTATGATCTCCTGCGCGTTTGCTACGCAGTTCTCACAGATATGACCTTCTGCACCTGCAATCAGTATCTGCACCTCATCTTTTGAACGGTTGCAAAATGAGCAACGGATTTTAGACTCTTTCATAGCTTACAAAGGTACATTAAAAGGGGGAAAGGGGAACTTTGTCCAATAGAAAAGGGTGCAAAAAAGACATTTCGCACCCTTTTCCAATTTACTTTTTCCGTAATCTATTATTGCGGATTGTTTTCTTGCTGTTTTCTTGGATTCTTGCTGAGTACGTCATCGATGATGCCGTATTCTTTTGCTTCGTCAGCAGTCATCCAGTAGTCACGGTCAGAGTCTTTTTCAACTTTCTTCACTGGCTGACCACAATGGGTAGCGATGATCTCGTTCAGCTCTTTTTTCAGCTTAACGAACTCACGTGCAGTGATTTCGATATCGGAAGTCTGTCCTTCTGCACCACCATGAGGCTGGTGAATCATAACCCTGGCGTGTTTCAGAGCAGTACGCTTACCTTTTGCACCTGCTACCAGCAGTACAGCGCCAAAAGAAGCGGCCATACCAGTACAGATAGTAGCTACATCAGGAGCGATGATCTGCATTGTGTCATATATACCAAGACCTGCATAAACGCTACCACCGGGACTGTTGATATACATCTGTATATCGCGGGTGCGGTCGGTAGATTCCAGGAACAGCAACTGTGCGGTGATAATATTGGCTACGTAGTCATTTACAGGATCTCCCATGAAAATGATACGGTCCATCATCAAACGTGAGAACACGTCCATTATCGCCATGTTCATCGGGCGTTCCTCGATGATATTCGGCGTCAGGGCATTAATCTGATGACGGGTATAGCTATCTACTACCAGGCTGCTGATCCCTCTATGCTGGATGGCATATTTCCTGAATTCGTTATTAATGTTCATGATGGTGATGTTTATTAGGTAATTTAGCAAATTCTTCGGCTGTTACTTCCTCTTCCTTCACATTTACCTTTTGTTCTGCCCAATCAAACAATTTCTGAGTTACCATCTCGCGGTAGGTCTGATCCACGAATTTTTCATCCTGCAACAGGCGCTCCATGTAGCTGTCCAGCCAGTCTGCACCGTCGGTAGCAGCGCCACCGAAATAGCCCATTACTTTCTGCTTGGCCGCTTCTTTCACTTCGTCGAAAGAAACATCCAGCTGATTTTCGCGGATCAGTTTATCGCTGATCAGTGTCCAGCGTAACTGATGATCAAAACCTGGATATTCTTTGTCAGCTTCTTCAGCGGTTTTTGGTTTTTCACCGCCGGTTTGCAGCCAACGTTTCAGAAAATCCTTAGGCAGCTCTATCGGCGTTTCGTGAACCAGCACTTCGAACAGGTCGTTGTGCAGGCGGTTGCGGCTTTCGGCATCCCAGGATTTTTCTATTTCTGATTGCAGTTTTTCGCGGAAGGCTGCTTCGGTAGTGATTTCTTCAGCAGGGAACACTTCTTTGAAGAACTCTTCGTTCAGTTCTCTTTTTTCTATTAATTCTACCTTGGTAATAGTCAGTGTATAATACTTAGCTGCAATATCTTCATGCAGGCCCAGTACATCATGCTGGAACCAGGTCAGCTTGTCGGCGTCAACAGCAGCAGACGCCTGAACGGTAATGCTGTCGTCTTTTTTCTTGCCTTGCAGCTGGGACTGTGTAGCAGCGGTAAAGTTCTTTACCAGGAAAGAGATCTCTTTCTGAAGACCGCCTTCTACCGGTGCACCCTGAGCGTCTGATTCAACAACATTCAGGCCGAGAACATTATTTTCTGTAGTAATGGAGTCAACTTCGGTTGATTTTCCACCCCTTAACTGCAAACGCTCGATCTCTTCGTTCAGCATTTCAGGAGTAGCTTTGATCTTGTAACGGGTCAGGGTTGTCTTACCTGCTTCCAGCGGAGTAACGTCGAAGGCTGGTTTCAGACCGATTTCAAAATCGAAGTTGTATTCAGATGGTGTATTGTGATCGAAAGTCTTAGCTTCTTTATCCAGGGAGAGCGGCTGGGCAAATATTTCCACTTTTTCGTTCTGGAGATATCCCATTAACTCTTTTTCTACTGTTTTCAGTATTTCATCTGCAAAAATGGCCTGACCGTGCATTTTCTTTACCATGCCTGCAGGTACCATGCCCTTGCGGAATCCGGGTATATTGGCGGTTTTGCTGAGTTGCTTTACTGCTTTGTCGAAATTGGGAAGGTAATCTTCCTGGCTCACTTTCACAGTGATCTTATCATTCAATAAACCGATGTTTTCTCTGGTAACGGTTGCCATAATAGTTTTTAATGTTCTTGTATGAAGCAATAATAATTCCTTGTTTGTATTTTCTGCCATGAAGTCACAAAGGCACGAAGGAATGGCAGCTATGTGGGAGTTACTTGGTGACTTAGCGCCTTAATGGCAAGATTTGAAGCCGGAGAGCGGACTGCCGGATAAAAAAAAGACGCTTAATGCTGAGGCATCGTCTGCGTTAAGCGATCAGCATCGGGCATTAAGCGTCAAAAAAAGTGCGGGTGATAGGACTCGAACCTACATGCCGTGAAGCACCAGATCCTAAGTCTGGCGTGTCTACCAATTTCACCACACCCGCAATTCGTTTCGTATTTGTAAGAACTTATTTCCTCCAGCATGCACATGCTGGGAAAAGGACTGCAAAGGTATTGTTTTTTATTTATTAAAAAAATCAGACTTGCCGGATTTTTTAAGTGCTGCTCAAACCCTTGACGGCTGGCCTTAAAAGCGCCGCCAGCCGCTCTGAAAAGGTACGTGTGTACCTGTTGTCCGGGTCCATCGTCGGGTCAAGAATGGTAATGTTCATGCCCTTAAAGTACCTGGACGCTACCAGGGGTTCCAACGTTTCCTGCCATTCCCGGTAAGACAAACCGCCTGGTTCAGGACTATCCACACAAGGCATGATATCATTATCCAGTACATCTACATCCAGGTGGACCCAGAACCCATCCAGGCCGTCCCGGTCAACCATGGTAAGAAAACGGGAGGTGATGGCCTTAATACCCTGTTTCCGGATTGCTGCCAGGCCGAAATAATGAATACGGCTGTTGATGATCAGCTGCTCATACGTGTCGTCCGGCTCCCGGTTGCCATATGCATATATATGTTCTTCCTGCACATAGGGGCGTAGCTGCCGGATATCTGTCAGTTTCTCATGTCCGGCTCCTGCCGCTATTGCCAGGGCCATGCCGGCCGCTCCGGCCGTACCTGAATACTCGGGCCACATATAATCATGGTGCCCGTCCATGGCAAACAGCCCGTAACGTTTACCCGTGCTCCGCAATCCCAAAGTATTGCCAACCAATATGCTGCAGTCTCCGCCTATTACAATGGGTATAATATCTTTTTCCACTGCCTCCCGCACCCTGTCTGCCAGTTTTTCACTGTAGGCCGCAATTGCGTCCGCATTCCGCACACCGCTTTCAGGATCTATATCCATCGTATAGGCGGGCGCCGGTACCGAAATAACATGCGAAATGCCGGCATCTCTCGCCAGTCCTGTTTTGCGGAAGGCTTCCGGTAACAATCTTACACCTGGTTCCACACCTGGCTGTAATTCCTTCAAACCGAGATTGGATGGGGCCTCAATGATCATAAAATGGCGCATCAGGGATCGATTTTGGGTCTGTTTCCGTCAGATAATTGGTTGTATACCGAAGATAAGGGCTTTCAGGTAAAAGATGGGCGCAGCGTTGAGAATTTTTCAAAAGAGGGGCGACCAGCCATTTTTTACAGGTCTAACTTAAAGGCATAGCAAAGGCATAGCAAAGGCATGTCAAAGGCATGTCAAAGGCATAGCAAAGGCATGTCAAAGGCATGTCAAAGGCATAGCAAAGGCATAGCAAAGGCATAGTAAAGGCATAGTAAAGGCATGTCAAAGGCATGTCAACCGCTGGCTTTTTGAAAAGAACACGAGGGAATATCGGCGATCCGAAAAAACTACCCTGGTACAACTCGATCCCTCTCTGGGTTTGCTCGGGTTTCTATATCTCCATATCGCTATACCGTCATTTCACCATCACTTTACCGTCATCTGTATATCCCTTCGATATAGAGATGACGGTAAAATGATATGGAAATGCCGGTATAGCGATATGGACGAGTAAATAAAAAGCCCTATCCGTAAGGATATAAAGACGATCAGATCACGGTTTTCAGGCCTTTTGGACCGCTATTTCCACATTTCGGATAGCTTTTGCCTTGTTTCTGAAGAAAAGGAAAATGTTTACCAGGATAACGCCGCAACAGCCTGCGCAGACTGCAGGCCAGTGGCCGACATTCCAGAGGAACAGGCCCAGGGCGGAGCCAGTAGCGCCACCAATGAAGGTGGATGTCATAAAGACCGTATTAAAACGGTTCCTGGCTTCAGGAAGAATAGAGTAGATGATGGTCTGGTTAGTAACCTGGACAGATTGGTGCCCCACGTCCAGTATGATAATGCCGGCCAGCAGGAGGAATATGCCGCTGCCGGTAAAATAGAATCCTATAAAACTAAGCAGCTCACATACCAGGCCGATAATGATGTTGTTCCGTGGGTCGCGGCCGTCGCTGATCTTTCCGATAAGCGGAGCTGCCAGCGCTCCGGCTGCTCCTGCCAGGCCGAACATGCCGATTTCGAGCGATTTAAAGCCAAAAGGCGGCGCGGACAGGAAAAGTACCATTGTTACCCAGAACGCGCTTACTACAGCAAATGAAAGGGCGTTGGTAACAGCCGCCTGGCGTAATAAAGGTTGCGTCATCGCGTAATGCGCTACTGACTTCATGAGGTGCCCGTAATGACCGTTGAAAGACGGCTTGCTACTTGGAAAACGCAGCCGCATCAGCACCAGCAATACGGCACATACGCCGGCGGCTATATAGTACATGGCCCGCCAGCCATAAAGTGAGCCTATCGTTCCACTGAGACTGCGGGAGGCAAGTATACCGATCAGCAACCCGGCCATGATAGTGCCGATCGTACTACCCCGCTTGCTATCGTGGCACAGAGTGGCCGCTAGTGGCAGAATGAGCTGCGGAACAATGCTGAAAACGCCAATTAGTACGCTGGCTATCTGTAAGACGATAAAACTGTGTGCAGTAGCCGCCAGTAATAATGCCAGTACGGTGATGCCGGTGCTTACCAGGATCTGTTTGCGCCGCTCCAGGATGTCTCCCAGAGGTACGAGCAGCAATAACCCGAGTGCATATCCTATCTGGGTGAGGTAAGTCACCCTGCCGGCCATGCTTTCATGCAATCCCCATTCTTTCGATATTAAAACGACAAGTGGTTGGCAATAGTAAATGTTGGCAACAATAAGGCCCGTACAGGCAGCCATAAACGCCGTATCTCCCTTTCCTAAATATTTCTGCTCCATCCTGTTCCTTGATTCGGTAAAGGCCGCAAAGTTACGATATTTAGCGGAAGCGTTCCAGCAGCTCGACAGCTCCCTTTGCCAGGAACGACGAGCCGTAGGGGATGCACCCTTCGTTGAAGATCACTTTCGGATGATGGAGATAGTAACCGGGAGAATCCGGGTCCTGGGCGCCCAGCAGGTAAAACATAGATGGAACTTTCCTGGAATAATAGCAAAAATCCTCACCTGCCAGCAGGGGGATCTTCTCCTGGGCATTTTGCTGACCAAAAACATCGTTAAGGCTGCTCTGCAGCTTTTGATGAACATCCCGGTTATTCAGTACACTGGGAATTGTGAAGTACAGATCAAAGATGATCTCCGTATCATGGATCAGCATGAGCCCATCTATAATTTTCTGAAGACGGGCGATCACCTCTTCATAAACATCCAGGTTCAGCGCCCGGATCGTGCCTTCCAGCATGACCCTGTCAGCGATCACATTAGGTGCTACGCCTCCGTTGATCTTTGTAAAGGAAAGCACAGCCGTTTCCATAGGCGGAGTATGCCTTGAAACGATGATCTGTGCAGATTGTATGAGTTGGGAAGCAATGACAACGGCGTCAATGCCCAGCTGCGGAGATGCGCCGGCATGTGCTGCCTTACCTTTCACCTCGATGGTGAAGAAGCCGGTACAAGCCAGGGCCGGTCCTATAGCGTAAGAGATCTGTCCGACAGGTAGTAAAGGATCGACATGCAGCCCTAAAGCGGCTTGTACATCATCCAGATAACCCTTTTCAACAAAGTGACGTGCGCCGCTTTTTCTTTCCGGGTCAGTGCTGGGACCTTCCTCCGAAGGTTGGAAGAGCAGTTTTATAGTTCCGTGAAAATCAGTTTGTTTTAATAACGCAGCAGCGCCTATCAGCATAGTGGTATGCAGGTCATGGCCGCAGGCGTGCATCTTTCCGCTCACCTTCGATGCAAAGGGTAAACCCGTTTCTTCCTGCATAGGTAATGCGTCCATATCCGCACGGATAGCCACACAAGGACCATTTCCACGCGTCAGGGAGGCAATTACGCCAGTGCCTGCAATATTAGAAAGATAGTCTATTCCAAGCAGGTCCAGCTCCTGTTTTACCAGGTTAGAAGTATTTTCTTCCTGATATCCTAATTCCGGTTGTGCATGAATTTGTCTTCTGATATCTATAAGCCTGTCTCTTAACTGTGCATCCATCAATCTTCAATTTCCGTCAAGTTAAGCGGTTTTTCCGATATTCTCTGGGAGAACAACGGTAACGCTTACGGAAAACAGCCGTAAAATAATTAGCTCCCCGGTAGCCGGTGCTATAGCTGATCTCTTTGATGCTAAGCGTGGTCTGGGAAAGGAGAGAGGCCGCTTTTTTCAGTCGCAGGTGTTCAATATAACCACGTGGGGAAACGCTGAGTAATTCCTTGAATGCCCGCTCAAAAGTGTTGATATGCATACCAGCCTGCTTACTTAGTTCAGCTATGCTGAGCGGCTGGTGATAATGATTCTGGATGTATATGCATATCTGACGCAGTTTCTGGGCCTGGTCGCCATTCTGGAGATATTTAGGAGTGAGCGCGCTGAAATAAAGTGTGAGCAGTTCGTTGAGCCTTGCTTCCAGGTATGGCTTCAATTCCTGACTGGCTTCGGGCGACTGACGCATTTCATGCAGTACTTTCAGATCAGACACATCCATCCTGATTGCGGGCAGGAGGGCAGCCCTGCGCGCCTGCCGTTGCTGTTGCTGATAAATTTCTTCGAAGGAAGGATGATGTGCGATGAATTTGCGGAGGAAGGCCGGAGCAAAGGAAATGCAGATCATTTCATAATACCCTGCCCGCAGGTCAGCGATGTTCTGGGACTGGGATGGGATGTAATAGATGCCGAATTCTTTTTCGATCAGCATCATTTTTCCTTTCCCCTGTAGCCGGCAGGAAACATTCCCCTGCAGAACGCAATACATCGCCAGCATAGGTTGTGTAACGGAAGGGCGCAATCTTATCTTTTCCTTTACAAAGCATTGTTGCCAGCTGATAACCCAGTCAGGATCTCTGATCTCCTGGGTAAGATAACTGCCGAATGGTGCTTCTACATACGTGGTATCTGTTGATTGTGCGATCCGGTATTGCTGATATCTGTCCGGCAGATTTGCAGAGACGCGGACATGCGGCTGCATTTTTTCAGGGATCCCGAAGTGCAGCGCAGGGGGATATAAGCTGGAGGTCATGTTCAGGCATTTAACCGGTGACTGTAATATTCTGGTTGTATAAATTCAGGTTACTACCCAAATATATGCCCCGGTACTGCGATGAAACTTCAGATCGATACCGCTTATACAACATAAGCGTACATATGTCTGTTGCGACAATGAGAACTCTTATTTCTTCAGATGAATATGTACTAAAAATATTTCAGCCACCAGTTAGTATGCGTCTTCTTATAACGTGCAAACCATTGACAGGGCCGGTACAGAAAAGCTACAACCAATATCCAGATCAGATATACTACCGGAAGTGAATAACCGAACGTTGCTGGTCTGAACAACATGAGTACATCAGGATCAACAATATCTTTTGTTGTGTAACCACTAACGAAGAAAATGATCACCATCAGGAAATGGAGCAGGTAGAAGTGAACGACATAATAGAAGAACGGTACCGTTCCATATACTTTAACGATCTCCTGCCATTTGCCTTTTGCGTTTTCAAATACCAGTAATAACAGCAATGCGGGACCAAGTGTCATACAGAGATAATCCAGCGATGGCGGATACTTGCTGACATCTAGAAAATCAAGCACTGTAGCCTGTGTATCCTTTTGCATTTCCCAGGGCACAGGATTGCCATATTTATTGATACTTCTAAGCAGGATGAATAAAGCTGTTGCAGTACTACCTGCGATGAGGAGGAAGCGTTTGCGTGTTGCAGCCGGTATATCCTGTTTAAAATAATGTCCAACACAATACCCCAGCAACATTGCACTGGTCCACGGTAGTATGGCGTAAAGCACAAGCAAAAAACGGGTATTGGTAATAGGTACTATAGTACCAAGCGCGGTAAATAATACTTTCCATACATTGCTGGTCACGTTAAGGTAATCAAGAATATTATGCCCGAGCAAAAGTATCAGACCGGTTATCAGCACTGCTTTGAAAGATATCCTGATCAATATGCCCAATATGATCATACTACATCCGATAGCCCAGATCACTTGCAGCACAATGACATGATAGAGCGGATTAAATGTAAGGCCGAATGTAACAATGACCACTTCTGCTAAGATCAGCCACAAACCTCTTTTGAACAAAAATATACTGGCTTCTTCTGTTGTTTTCTTACGGGATGAAAGGTACGCTGATAGCCCTGAGAGGAATACAAAAACAGGAGCACAATAATTGGTGATCCATCGTGTGAAATAGAGCGATAGCGTAGTGGTGTCTTCATCCAGCGGATCTGCGGTCATAGCTGTAATATGAAAGAAGTCCCTTGTATGGTCAAGCGCCATGATGATCATTACAAGCCCCCGTAGAATATCTACGGAAGAGATACGTGGAAAAGAGGGGTTCATATAAATTCAGTTTGATAAAGCTTACATCTTTTCAGATGACCAGTATTGTGAATATAACGATGTTTATCCAGTGCAGCAATAACTCTCACGAATATGAGTTAAATTAGAGTAAACTCCCAAAACCCACCAATTTATGACTACACAAGAAATCGCTAACCGCCTTGCGGAGCTTTGCAAAAACGGAGAATTTGAAACTGCCCAGAAGGAATTTTATGCGCAGGATGTTGTCAGTATCGAGCCTGAAGAAACTCCCGAGTTTGAAAAGGAAGTAAAGGGACTCGATAAGATCATTGAGAAAGGAGACAAATTTATGTCTATGGTTGAAGCGTTCCACGGGGCAGACACTTCTACGCCAATAGTTGCAGGCAATTCTTTTGCATTTGTTCTGACGATGGATATTACGATGAAAGGACAGGACAGAATGAAGATGCAGGAGCTTTGTGTATACACAGTAAAAGATGGGAAGGTTATATTGGAGCAGTTCTTTATGTAGTTCGGCCAGATCATCCTTCGACAAAGCATTATAAAAAAGGGCCGCAGATCAGTGCGGCCCTTCTCATTTTACCAGCCCCTTGAATTGGAGCCGGATTCAATACAATGGAGGCAATATCGTTCAAACTCTTCCCCAAACTTTTCCTCATATATATCGTAGCCGATAAAGCCAATATTCCCTGCAGACACATTCATGGTTGCGACGGCGGGATTATCGTCAATCATATTATAGTAGCGTTCTCCCATGCCGACTATAAAGCATCGTCGGTGGAGGAACCCTTCGTCTGAACCGTTAATACGTTCGTGAATTTCCTCACGGTCTATATGGAAGAGCTTTTCTTCCATAACGTGATTGAACCTGGTCAGCTCCCGTTCATCCATATAAAGAAGCTGTTGTCTGATATGGCCGGCAATGTCTTTGGAAACCACATTTCCAAGATGCCTGATTAGTGTGGGATCATTGGTCGTAAGCGCTGTTTCTCTTAAATTAAACAAATCTCTATCTGTTGTCCACGCGGTTTCAATGATTTCCCAGAATCTTGTTGCGTTCATAAAAAACAGATTTATGATGTCGTGGAATAAGTGCCCCAGGCATAATCAATGTATTTACGAGGGCACTTTTACTATAACAACCTAATGGTCGCAAAGTTCATCCCATATTTTGTTACGATACCTGCTATTTTGCTATTTTGTCGGCGACCAAAATAATAACTTCTCTAAATCGCATATTATTTTATGAAACATCTTATTTTTCTTGCCTTTCTGTTATCCCTGGGACTGGCAACGAGTGCGCAGCAGACGCAGAAACCTCCGTTACATGGGAAACATTGGATGGCAGTGACTGGTAAACCGCTGGCGGCTACAGCTGGCGCCATGACCTTCCAGAAAGGTGGCAATGCGGTAGATGCTGCCTGCGCTATGCTGGCGGCTACCTGTACCATGTGGGACGTATTGAGCTGGGGAGGGGAAACACAGGCGCTGATCTTCAACCCCAAAACGAAGAAGGTGATCGCCATTAACGCACTCGGCGTTGCACCTACAGGAGCTACCGTTGAATTCTTTAAAAGTAAGGGATATAATTTCCCGCCTGAATATGGTCCGCTGGCCGCAGTAACACCGGGAACGCCAGGCGGGCTCTGTTACATGCTGGCAGAATACGGCACTCTGAGCCTGAAAGAGGTGCTTGCGCCTGCCATGGAAATGGCCGCAGGTTATCCCATAGAAGCGCAGACCGCCAACAGTATGGAAAGAAGTAAAGACAGGTTGAAACAATGGCCTTATAGTAAAGCTGTGTTCCTGACCCACCCCGGCGAGAAAAGGGAAGCACCGGAAGCAGGGGAGGTCTTTGTACAGAAAGATCTGCTGGCTACCCTTACTAAAATGGTAGAGGCGGAACAACAGGCCCTGAAAAATAAAAAGTCCCGTAAAGAGGCTATTATGGCTGCTTATGATCGCTTCTACAAAGGAGATATTGCGAAAGAGTTTGTACGTGGTTGCAAGGAACAGGGAGGTCTGATCACTGAACAGGACCTGGCAAAGTGGAAGCCGATAGAAGAAGAGCCGCTACATGTAAATTATAAAGGCATTGAAGTGTATAAACTGCAATCCTGGACACAAGGGCCCATGTTGCTCCAGAGCCTGAATATCCTGGAGAATTTTGATCTCAAAGGCATGGGATATAACTCTGCAAAATATATTCATACCTTATACCAGACGATGAACCTGACCTTTGCGGACAGGGACTTCTATTACGGAGATCCTTACTTCACGCCTAAAACACCTATTGAAGGATTGCTGAGCAAGGCGTATGCAAAAGAAAGGGCTAAACAGATCAATCCTGATCATAATGATCCAGCACCAGCTCCGGGAGATCCATATCCTTTTGAAAGTAAGAGCAATCCTTTCCTGAACTTATTGAAGCAACGCAGTTCACTGACAGATACGACCATTGAAAAAAAGAAAGATGGTTTTGTTCCGAAACATGATGCTACCCGTTTGCTGAACGTACCTGCTACTGATGCAATGTATGCTGCCAATGATATAGATAGCGTATACATGGACCGTTTGTGGAGAGGTACGACCAGTGTAGAAGCAGCTGATAAAGATGGTTGGGTGGTATCTATCACTCCCAGCGGCGGATGGACGCCCGCATGTATTGCAGGCCATACAGGAGTAGGCATGAGCCAGCGTTTGCAGAGTTTTGTACTGGACAGCACATTGTGCCCTTTCAATGTAATAGCGCCTGGTAAACGTCCGAGGGTAACGCTGACGCCGTCAATGGCATTGAAAGACGGTAAACCATATCTGTCGTTTGCTGTACAGGGTGGAGATACACAAGACCAGAACCTTTTGCAGTTCTTCCTGAATGTAGTGGAGTTTGGTATGACCGTACAACAGGCTACAGAGGCAGCCAACATCAATACAAATCAGTTATGGCTGTCGCTTGGCGGTACGAGCACCAAAGAGCGTATGCCGCATCCCGGCAGTATATTACTGAACAACAATACACCGGAACCGGTGAGAGCAACGCTAAAGAAGATGGGATACATCACCAGTTTCGGTGAGCGTACAAGCGGTCCCGTAAATGCTATTTTTCTGGATAGCAAACATGGGTCGTTATGGGGCGGAAGCAGCAACCACGGCGAAGATTATGGTATCGGATGGTAAGTTTATATTGATGCTTATAAATACAAGAAAGCCACTTGATAAATGTCAAGTGGCTTTCTTGTCTTAGATCATTTGAGCGCGCGTTGGTTTTTATCATTTTTGTATCAGCAATTAACACAGTGTTCAACTCTACTGTATGATCAACTGGTAAAAATTGTAAGAACAAGTTGTAGAGTATTGTATGTTCAACCTCAAATTAAACAATCCTGAATTAGATCAAAAGTCTCGCATCATTTATGCGGGACTGTTTTTTTTCGCGGGAAATGATGGCAGTGCTGTTTGCAGAGCTGTTGGAGTAGTGCACCTGGTTGCCCGGAGCTGGATAAGAGAATAATAGGACTTATCTTATTTCAGGAGTGGCGGTTTATCCTTTCTGGAATAAGGAATTTTCTTTTTTTGCTGCCATCCACAGGTATAAAGGTATCCCGATCATCTGTAGCAGGAAGCCGTAGTATATTGTTTGTTCTCCGGCGCTTGCAATTGCCCAGAGTATATAACTGAAAGAAATGGCGAAGAGCAGTATGCATTGTGCCCATTCGCCCGTTTTTAGCACACCACTTTTAGTCTTAAGTATAAAATAGGA
This sequence comes from Chitinophaga sp. S165, assembly GCF_003182155.1. GTDB lineage: Bacteria > Bacteroidota > Bacteroidia > Chitinophagales > Chitinophagaceae > Chitinophaga. Next base: position 86,377 of record NZ_QGTG01000002.1, on the reverse strand, counting down.
GGCTGTTGAGAATAAGTATGGAATCAGGACAGATAAAGTTGATAACAAAACGAGGAACTTGAATTGTTCTACTAATCCTTTTGTGTAGTTCATTGCCATCAGGATAGAAATCAATGTACTGCTGAAGAACATGCCTACATAGGGAACGCCTTTTTTATTTTCCCTGCTGAATATTTTCGGGAACAGGTTGTCTTTTGCGATAGCATAAGGTAATTGTCCCTGTACAAGCATCCAGCCATTTAGTGCGCCGAATGCCGATATTGCAACGCCGGCGCTTACCCAGTAGCGGGCATTTTCGCCCCACATTATCACTGCCGCATCTGCAAAAGGAGTAACTGTTTTTTGCAGTTGCGCTGCGGGAATAATACCCATAACACTGACTGTTCCCAGAATATAAACTACTGTCACTATCAGCAGACCAATGAGCGTTGCGCGCGGAATGGTTACCTGCGGGTCTTTTACTTTCTCTGCAGGAACCGTTGCTGATTCGATGCCGACATAGGCAAACATCGTAAAGGTAACAGTATGTGAAAGCGCAGTAAACAAGGATGTACCTGTGTTATTGAACGCGGGGAAATTTTCGGTCCTGATGAAGAACAAGCCGCCGAAAGCCACTAGTAATAGCGGTATCAGCTTTAATATTGTCGTAGTCATCTGCACTGTCCCTGAAGTTCTGATACCCCTGTTATTTACCCAGGTTAGCAGCCAGATGGTGCCCAGACCTGTACCTACTGCACCTAATGTGTTGGTGGAAAGTATGGGAATAAAGGTGCTTAAAGCGCTCACGAACCCGATGGTAATGGCGGCATTAGCGCAGGACACTGCCAGGAAATATCCCCAGGCAATAGAAAAGCCCATATAATCACCGAAGCCACGCCTGGTATAAGCATACGGGCCGCCTGTTACATTTGGAACCAGTTTGCTGAGATTGCCGAAGACCTTTACCAGGAAAAAACATCCGACTGCTGAAATTACCCAACCCAGCAGGCTGACACTACCAAATGAGGCGAGTGCTGCAGGCGCCAGGAAGATCCCGGCTCCGATCATGTTGCCGACAATGAGGGATGTGCTTGTCCAAAGGCTGAGTTTATTCTTTTCTGCAGACGTTTCTTTCATATAGGATGATGTGACGGATTGGGTGCAAATATCGCATAACCCGGCTATTCACCCATATTAAAATCCCACATTACTGCATCCCAGACCAGGTCTCCTTCAGTAAAAGGGAAAAGTGTGCGGAATCCCAGTTTTGTATGTACTGCCAATGACTTTGGATTATCCCTTGCAATGGCACTGAGTGCAAAGTCGAACACCGACTCAAAGTTGTCTTTATGGAACTGGTATAGTTTCCGTAAAAGCCCTTGTCCGCGGTAGTTGATGTCAATACAGGTCTGTCCGAGGAAATAGACGTTGTAGCTTAGGAAGGGCTTCCCATTGTAAAGCTTTCCGTCAAATATCTTCAGCGCATCTGTTAAGGGTTCATATACAGCTGCTGATGCTTTTACCAGCACAAGCAGATAGCCAACTACCCTTTCTCCGTCTTTTACAACAACAGAGGGCGCTATTTCGTGAAGGGCTTTGAGATCTTCAAATGTATATTTCCAGGACGTATAACCTTCCGCAGCTTTGATGTCGTCGGTGACATAGTCTTCCGAATTCAGTCTGGATATTTCGGCAACTTGCCTCAGTTCATCCTCTGAACTGATAAATTTAGTTGTGTACATGGATTTACTCTAATTTGGTCAGGCGGGTTAAATAGCGCTGATTTCCTTTTGCAAAGAAACATAAAGGCGCAGGAATTACATATCCCCGAAAAAGGGGGATTACAAGTGGTTGATTATGAGCCAGAAAGTTAAATCACCTTCTTGTGTGTAGAAAAAATTCCCGATTAGATAAATGATTTTCCGTTTCGGACATAATGATGTCCGGCAGCCTGTGCACTTTTGCAGCCTAATTTAACTTTTTTATGGATTGCCATCTGGGGAGGCTAATTTCGAGAGCAGCGCTAATATTATCATTTTTCTTATTTAGTGTGCCAGCCATTTATGCAAAGGACGTAGATGACAAAGCAACAGGTATTTCGGGGATAGTTGTGACCAACAACGGGGAGCCAGCTCCAGGGGTGACAATTATGATCCAGGAGCTATCTAAAGGGGCAGTGACAAATGAAAGCGGTTTTTTCAGTTTCAAAAATATTCCGGTAGGAACGTATCACCTGAAAGCATCTTTAATAGGCCTGGAACCAGTTGTGGTAGAGGTTAGAGCAGAAGAAGGCCGGGAAAACTATACCAAAATTACTTTGAGCGCTTCAACGCAGAAGCTGGAAGAAGTGGTTGTGACCAGCGGAGGTAACCGTTTTGGAAGAAAGGAGAGCGGGGATGTTTCCAAATTGCAGTTAAACAACATGGAGAATCCGCAGGTATATACTGTTGTCAGCAAGGAGTTAATGAAAGAACAGCTGATAACAGACTATAACAGTGCATTTAAGAACGTACCCGGAGCAGGTGTTGCAGAGGTCAGGAACCAGGGTAGAACAACTTTTATCTCAAGAGGATTCCCTACACCACAGCTGGTGCGCAATGGGGTGAGCAGTTTTACCTACACTACGATCGATCCGGTAAACCTGGAACGTATTGAGGTAATTAAGGGACCATCTGCTACGTTGTTTGGTAGCACCGTATCTTCTTTCGGCGGTTTGTTTAACCGCGTTACCAAGAAACCTTTTGATCAATTCGCAGGTGAGATCTCTTACTCAGGCGGAAGCTGGAACCTGAACCGTCTGACAATGGATATCAACTCTCCGCTGAATGCTGATAAAACAGCTTTACTGAGGGTAAATACAGCATTGCATAGCGAAAACAGTTTTCAGGATGCAGGCTTTACCAGAAGTTTTCTGATAGCGCCTAGTTTCTCTTATGCAGTGAATGACAGGCTGACGCTTTCCCTGGACGTAGAGTTCAGTATCAATAAGGCGACTTCCCCTACACGTCTGGCCCCTTATACCAAAGGAACTGCTAAAAGCATCACGGAGTTAAATATCCCTTACAGACTTTCTTTCGCTAACAATACTATCAATTATACCAGTCAGCAGTATAACATCTTTGCACAGGCAAAATACATACTGTCAAAAAGCTGGACATCGCAGACAATTGTTTCCCGTACACGTTCTTCCTCAGATGGAAACGTTGTACAGTTAACGATGACGTCAGATACAACACTCCGTCAGGCAGTAACTAACCAGGAGTTCCCTTACTATGGAACAGATATCCAGCAGAACTTCATAGGCGACTTTAAGATAGGAAGTCTGAGAAACAGGGTGGTAGCTGGTCTGGATTATTACAGCCTGCGTTCTACCCGTAACGACGCTACTGTAAATCTGACGCCGATCGACGTTAGAAGACCAGGTGCAGGTTATAACAACTTCACACTCGAGAAAATAACTCCGCTTTTCAATAATGCGACTTATAGCAATTTTGTTGCAGGAAGGGAAGAGACATATAGCGCCTATGTATCGGATGTATTGAACATCACTGAAAAATTGCTGGTAATGGCCAGCCTGCGTGTAGACAGGTATATGAACAAGGGTACTTACTATCCGGCTCAGGACTCTACAGCAGGTAATTACAATCAGACTGCATTGTCGCCTAAATTCGGAGCGGTATACCAGGTTGTTAAAGACAAGGTTTCCATCTTCGGTAACTATATGAACGGTTTCAATAACGTTTCCGGATCTGATTTTGAGGGTAATACCTTTAAGCCTACACAGGCTAATCAGTGGGAAGGTGGTGTGAAGTTTGACCTGAGTAAGGTTAGCGCAACGTTGAGCTACTACAACATTTCAGTTACGAACGTAACCCGTGATGATCCGGAACATGCTACTTACTCAATACAGGATGGAACACAATTGAGCAAGGGATATGAAGTGGAAGTGATTGCCAATCCGATAAAAGGCCTGAATATCGTAGCTGGTTATACTTATAACGATAGCAAGTTCACTAAGGCGAATGCCTCTGTTGAAGGATTAAGACCGACAACAGCAGGTCCTCCTAAAGTAGGAAATCTATGGATCAGCTACCGTGTTGCTTCAGGAGCGGCAAAAGGACTTGGTTTTGGTTTTGGCGGTATTTATGCCAGCGAGTATTATCAGACTAACACAACCTCTTTCAAGTTTAGTATTCCTTCATATACTGTATTGGATGCGGCTGTTTTCTATGATAAATCCAAGTTCAGATTAGGGTTAAAAGTAGATAACCTCACAAATGAAAAATACTGGTCTTACCGTCTGGCAGCACAGAATCCGACGCGTGTTACCGGTAGCCTGACTTTCAAGTTCTAGACGATCATTCATAAATAATATATCAGGGGCTGACTATAATGGTCGGCCCCTTTTGTTTTAGGGAAGGGACGGCTTTCCCGGGTGATGTAACCAGTGTCTCAGGCGGGCTGGGAAAAAAATGGGATGAATTGCAGGTTGGAATTTGGGATTTTCAGGAAAAAGTATACATTTGCACTCCATTATGCGGGGAATTAGCTCAGTTGGCTAGAGCGCTTGCATGGCATGCAAGAGGTCACCGGTTCGACTCCGGTATTCTCCACAAAAGTGAAAGCCTTGTAATTTATTTACAAGGCTTTTATATTTTTGAGATGGCCCCTTATTTTGTTGAATATATGTAACCAGCTAGTTGCATACTCTTGAAAATTACCGTACTTTTCTGCCTTTCGAGGGACAAATAAACATGATCTGAGCATTAGACGTAAATAAGTCTTCCCTATATTTTGTATGATTAACATGGTCGAAGTCAGGCCAAGAGAAACCAAAATTGGAGCGAACCTAAACATTCAAGTTATGAATAAGCTACTGTTGCTTTTCTATTGCATGACCAGTTGCGTTGTGCATTGTCTTGCGCAAGATAAAAAGGCAACTTCTTTAGTTTTACAGCAGCTGTTGAAAAAGAACGCACTTGATACTGCCGATATGAGGGTCTTGATAGGTGTAGGTAATGACTATGTGAACCGGCCGGGAATTGAATCCGGTGATATGGATACTGCCGGGTTATGTGCAGATAAAGTATTGAAGTCTGCTATTAAGGATAAGCTTCCATTATGGGAAGGGTTGAGTTATTTACTATATTCTAAGATTCACCGAGAGCAGAATATCCTGGAAAAAGGGAAGGGCTATGGATTGAAAGCAGCAGGGATCTTTTCTAAATATAAACAGAAGGAATACCTGGCTGACGCCTATTCGGAACTGAGCGATTACTATCCACCGGTTGACGTTCCCACACTTAAGATCAAACTGAAGTATTATACTGATGCTGCAAAGCTTTATGGTGAGGTTGGCGCTAAGATGAAGCAGGCAAATACGCTTTATATACTTGGAGACTATTATTCCTTCCTTCCTGATTACAACGAGGCTGTAAATTTGTTATTACAGTCGGTGGTACTTTTCAAGGAAGTGGGACATAAGGAATTGCAGGGTGTGTATAACCTGCTGGGCGCTATTTATAATCAGCTGGGCGATACTGATAATGCATTGAAATATGGCTTGCTGGCAGTGAGAACGGCTGAAGAGGTGAAAGATAGTACTACACAGCTTATTACCATTTACAACAGGCTGGGCATGATCTATAACGGAATGGACGTTATAGATAAGGCGATGGATAGTTACCAGAAGGCGTTGAGCCTTGCGATAAGGATGAAGGATACAGCCTCTATGCAGATCCTGTCACGTAATATATGCCGGGCATATCAGAAAATGAACAGGCCTGCAGAAGCGCTGAAGATCATAAAAAAAGAAGAGCGTGACTATCCTCCTCAAAAACAGGAGCTACGGGTGTTGATGCTCGAAAGTATAGTCATCACTTACTGCATGCTGAAAGAGTTTGGCCTTGCCCTTCCATATGTGCAACAACTGGAAGAATACAGGCGTAAGATGGCGCCTGATGATTCGTACCTGGAATATGTAAATACAGCTCTGATCACCTATTACCTTGCTGTTCATCAAAATAAAACTGTTTACGAATATGCGTCTGACATGTTGGATGCAGCAAAAAAGACCAATCTGTTGGCCATGCAGGGTAAAGCATATTCTTTCCTTTATAGGGCTGACTCAGCTATGGGTAATTACAAGGAGGCGCTTGAGCATTTCCGTTTGTTTAAGGTGGTAAATGATTCACTGTTTAACATCGCCAAATTTCAAAAGATCAGCCGGTTACAGTTACAGTTTGAGACAGAGCAGAAGGACCAGGCCTTAAAGCTGAAAGAACAGAATATACAATTGCTGACGAGGGAGGCGCAGCTACAGAAAGCCGATCTACATAGGGCACGCTTTACCAAGAATGTTATCATTGCCAGCGCCTGTATGCTGGTTGCCTTGCTTTTATTAGGCTTTAACCGTTATAAGCTAAAGATGGAAAGTAATCGCCGCCTGGAACAGCAACAAGAGGTTATTAATTATAAGAACCGTTCCCTGGAGCAGTTACTTCACGCTCAGAATAAGTTGCTGGATGAAAAAGAATGGCTGTTGAAAGAGATCCATCACCGGGTAAAAAATAATCTTCAGATCGTAATGAGCTTACTTAACACGCAGGCAGCTTTCCTTGACGACAAAGATGCACTGAATGCCATTAAGGAAAGCCGGTACCGGATGCAGGCTATCTCATTAATTCATCAGAAGCTCTACCAGTCGGAAAATACGGCCTTGATCGATATGCCTGTATATATCTGTGATCTGGTTGAATATCTGAAAGATGGTGTTTCCGCAACTAACATGATAAAATTTGATCTGGATATTGCCCCATTAAAGCTCGATGTGTCTCAGTCTGTACCAATAGGATTGATCCTGAATGAAGCAATTACCAATGCTATCAAATATGCATTTACCGGTAAGGGAACTATTACCATATCTCTGCATCCTGTGGGGAGCGGTCGTTTAGGCCTGATCATAGCAGATAACGGAAAGGGCTTTCCGGCGGGTAAGATCCCTACGCAACATGGTTCGATGGGTATGATGCTGATGAACACACTGGCCGAGCAATTGGATGGAACTGTAGATATACAGAGCCAAAACGGTGTAATCATCACTGTCCTCTTTAAGCATCACCTGGATAATACGTTGACAGAGGCCATATCATTAGACGGGAATAGGAAGGACCGTTTCTGAAGTGTTATAAGTGTTTAGTTAACAAATGTAAATTAATAAATATTTTATCTTGTGGGCTGGTCATTAGTTGAGCCCTGATCGTTAAATTTGCCCCGACCAATGCCTGTCAGCTATTGTTCTATAGGGGATATCCAAACATTGCAGTTAGGCTTAACTTGTGCACATATTCCAGTTTATATCATTATAAGTTCGTGCAGGCCTGTTCAGGCCTGGGTAATTTAGGAATAATAATGCGGCAAGGTCAAATGCTGTAGGTTAGTCATGATGTCATGTGTCTTAACTGTTCTGAGGACAATTAAAGGAGCCCGGGAAAATGCGTTGCCAATAATCTATCTGCACGGCTAATGTGAGGTTATCAGGTAATGTTGAAGATGAAAAGGCAGGTAAAAAATAAGTATGGTTATGAACAGGCTTCTGTTGCTTTTCTATTGTATAATAAGTTGTGTGGTTCCAGGTTTGGCACAGGAGAGAATGCCTTCGCTAACAGCCTTGCAGCAGGCGTTGAATAAGGAGTTTTCAGATACGGCAGATGTTCGTATACTCATAGCTGCAGGTGACGCGTATGTGATGAGGCGGGGTACCATTGACGGTGATATAGACAGTGCCAAACTATGCGCAGAGAAAGTGCTCGAAACGGCATTAAAGACAGGCCGGCGTGTGTGGGAAGGACAAAGCTATCTGCTTTATGCGAAGCTCTGGCGTGAAAAGGATGATCGTGTTAAAGGCAAGGAATATGTATTGAAGGCGGAAGCAATCTTTGAGAAAGATAAAGCAAAAGAGTATCTGGCAGACGCATATATAGAACTTGCGGAATATTACTCGAAATGGGATGATACGTCGCTTAAGGCCAGGATCAGGTATTACCGGGACGCAGCGGGAATATACGAAGCACAAAAACTGAAATTCAAGCAAGCCGAAACGCTTAAGAGGCTGGGAGACTACTACATTGTACTCCCGGATTACAACGAAGCAAAGAATATGTTATTGCGATCGTTAGCACTCTTCAAGGAAGTGAAATACAAAGAGCTCCAGGGTGTGTATGATCTGCTGGGCGCTGCTTGTAACCAGCTGGGAGATCTGGACAATGCGCTTAAATATGCGCTACTGTCAGTAAAAACTGCTGAGGAACTTAAAGATAGTACTGCCCAACTTAGCACCAGCTATAACAGATTGGGATTGATCTATTATAATCTGGACGACAAGCCTAAGGCTGTAAAATGCCAGAGCAAGGCCCTGAAGGTCTCCATTAAGCTGAAGGATACCTCTTCTATTCAAATTCTTACAGGTAACCTGGCACACGCTTATTTGAAATTAAAGAGACCAGAAGAGGCGCTGAAATTAATGAAATGGGTGGAACGCAATTATCCGGCTAAAGAGCTTCATCTAAAAGCCTGGATGGCCGAATGTATGTTAGCAAGCTATTGTGTTTTAGGGCAGTATGATCTTGCTCGTCCCTATGCACAAAGCGTGGAAAAAGCAAGGCTTGGGTTGCCACCTCATGATCCGTTCGATGAACAGCTGTTCGGGCCTTTGGGCCTGTATTATTTAGGTATACATCAGAGTCGGGAGGCACATCATTTTGGCTCACTTTTATTGAACGCAGCGAAGAAAAACGGACAGCAGCAGCTGCAGGCATCAGCATATGCTTTACTTTATAAGGCTGATTCTTCCAAGGGGAAATACCAGGAAGCACTTGAGCATTTCCGAATGTTCAAAGTTATGAATGATTCTGTTTTTAGTGATGCAAAGATGCGACAGATCAGTAGATTACAGGTTCAATATGAAACCGAACAAAAAGATCAGGCGTTAAAACTCAAAGAACAGAATATTGCATTGCTTACGAGGGAAGCGCAACTGCAAAAGGCAGAATTGCGAAGCACCCGTTTTACCAGGAACGTGATCATAGCAGGAGCCTGTATGTTGGTAGCCTTGCTGTTGCTAGGGTATAACCGCTATCAATTGAAATTGCGTAGTAACAGGCAGTTGAAACAACAGCAGGATGAGATCAACCGTAAAAATCTATCGCTGGAAGAGTTAATCCTTTCACAGAATAAGTTGCTGGATGAAAAGGAATGGTTGTTAAAAGAGATCCATCACCGTGTTAAAAACAACTTGCAGATTGTGATGAGCCTTCTGAATACACAGGCTGCATTTCTTGGTGATAAAGATGCTCTGAATGTTATCAGAGAAAGCCGTTACAGGATGCAGGCGATATCTCTTATTCACCAAAAACTTTACCAGTCAGAGAATATGGCTTTAATAGATATGCGGGCCTATATCCGGGAGCTGGTATTATACCTGAAAGATGGTTTCCTGGACGTCAATAAAATAAAGTTCGAGCTAGATATAGCGCCTGTAAAACTTGATGTATCTCAGTCCGTACCCATAGGTTTGATACTGAATGAAGCCATTACCAATGCTATCAAGTATGCCTTTACAGGTAGCGGCACCATTATCATTTCCCTTCAATCTTCAGATGCGGGTTATTTAACCCTCGTTATTGCCGATAACGGAAATGGTTTCCGCGACGATGAGGTGCCAGCGCAACAGGGCTCAATGGGTATGATGTTGATGAATACATTGGCGGAACAACTGGATGGAACATTGAGCATCTGCAGCAACAGAGGTGTAACTATAACAGTTCGCTTTAAGTATGAAGAAGAGGAGGGAAGAGCTGACCCATTGGTATGTGAGGAGAGGACCAGAGTTTACGTTTGACAAAGCAGAAAAGACCGGACAATGATCGCATCATCCGGCCTAACCCATAAACTGATTAAAACATGATCAGTCTCAAGGATCAGAAATTGGGTATCGCTGGAAACGATTCTGCTACAGCTTCTTCAATATCGATGGAAGGGTAGATAAGATCTGTAGATATCCATTCCTTAGTCGCTTTAGCTGCTTGTCCGGTTTGTCTGGTTTTCCTGTCCCATCCTTCTGTAATAAGGGCATAGTTCGTTCCCAGATCAAGGCATGTAGTGTATCCGGGTTGTTTGTATTCTTTAAGCGGAAGCCCAAAGAGATCATTAACTGCGTTGTGACCAGCCCATCTACCCTGAAACTGAGAGAACTGGCAGGACATTACTGCAGATTGGTCATCGCCAACTTTCACGTTCGCCACATCTCCTGCTACAATGACATTATCGTATGCAGGCAATTTCAGATAGCTGTCAACAGATACCCGGTTAAGAGCGTCTTTTACACCTTTAAAGAAATATGTTAGCGGACTTGCAACCAGTCCCACAGTCCAGATAACCGTACTTGTAGAGATCCTTGTACCATCGCTTAAAAGGACCTCAGATGGTTCCACATAAGCAACCTGCGATCCTGTTATGACTTCTACGTTTTTTATCTTTAGTGCGTCAATGATATATTGCTGGCCTTGAGCAGCATAAAATGAAGCTACCACATCATGTTTTTCAACCAGTACTATCCTGAATTTTGACTCTTTTGTACTATACTTAGCCTGCATTGCTTTCGCTTTATCCTCTATGGAGGTTACAGACTCAAGTCCCGTAAAGCCGCCGCCTGCAACAACAAAAGTAGTGTCGCCTTCATTAGCGAAGTTGTTTTTTGCAAGTTTGATGATGTGATTTTCCAGGTCCAGGGCATTATTAAATGTATCATTATTGAATGTGTTTTCAATGCCTGGCAGATTTAACGCTCTCAGCGAACTACCTGTCGCGAGTACAAGATAATCGTAATGCAGGTGTCTTATTCCTTTTGCGGTGGAAACGGTCACCTCGCTTTTTTCAGGATTGATCGTGTCAGCCTTTCCATGGATCTGATTAATGCCCAGCGGTTTCAAATATTTGTCCAATTCAATCCGCAGACCTTCAAGAGATACTTCATACAGTCTCGGCCGCATTGTGAAGTAGTTGTCGGGATTGATCAGCGTCACTTCCAGTTCGTCTGTTTTCTTTATTTCACGGCTTTGACGGATCGCACTTATAGCACTCCAGAAACCGGCATATCCACCTCCAATGATCAGCAGTTGTTTCCTTCCCTCTGTTTTGTTTTCCATTCTTTCTGTTTTTAAGTTTATTTCTCATTAGATCCGTTCGTAATAAAGTGTCAGACTAGCCGGTACTTTCGGCAGAAGACAGCAAAACATTCTTATTGATCTGCCAATAGCCGACCAGCTGACATCAGATCTTATCATCACACAGATCAGTTTTCTCCGTTATATTGTTTTAGCTTTTTCATGAATGACTTGAAATGGGGCAGGAAATCATTAAAAAGGGGTGTGTGCCGGTATTTGATAATTATCTCTCCGAATAGCTTTAAGCCGATGGCGAATTCGGATGCTGTAGCTTGTTCACTGAAGATATTTTTTCCATTTACACGATCAATGATTTCATAAATTTCGTCATGAAGTTTAATATCCAGATGTATGGACTCACTTTCGCCGGCTTGTCCATTTGCCTCGCGGACCCGCGTTAAGGTGAGATGGTATTCGTTCATTGTTTACTATCATTTTTCTTACTACTACAAATTTGTCTTGGCAAAGGTCATGATCATAGTAATAAGAGAGCAGGACAAATTCACTTTATACCCTTACAAATCCTTAAGCTCTGAGATAAATTGGGTAATGCTTTTTCCCACTGTCTTTTTGAAAAGCCGTGAAAAATAGTCCGGATCAGAAAAGCCGAGGTCATAGGCCAATGTTTTTATAGAAGGGTGTTCATGGTACAATTTGCGCTGTGCTTCGAGCATGATCCGGTTAATTAGAAATTCTTTAGGAGAATGCCCGGAGTATTGTTTAACGATCTGGTACAGGAAATTGGTACTTACGGCGAGTTTTTCCGCTATTGAATGAATTTCGCCTGGATGGGTGAGATTGTTTTCAATGTATTGTTGGAACTCGTAATATTTCTCCAGTTTATTTGACTTAACTTCAATACGGTGGCCGGAAAAGTAAAGTGTATTACATTCTGTTAAGAACGCGTTCAGGTAAGCCAACAGAATTTCTGTGCCCGCATGCTCGTCTTCCAGGAGAGAGGACATGCTGATCAATAGGGAAGATAATCGTTTCAGGGGCTGCTGGTCAACCGTAATAAGAGAATTATTGAGAGGGTTAAGGAGAAATCTATAAGTCTGGGGAAGGAGGGAGAGGCAGTTTTCGTCAAATACAATGTTAAAGAACTTGCTGCCTTGTTTTTGCCTACCCGACCAATGGAGCTGGTTGGGAAGTACGAAAAGTAACTGACTGGAGGCGACCTTGTAATTCCGTAGGTCAATCATTTGATTGTCCTCGCCTTCGACCATCAGTTCGATGAAATAATGAGGTTCCTTGTGTGGTCCACTAAGGATGGCCTGAATATCTGCAGGGAAAGCGGGAATTTTATCAGTATTGATTCTGATAGCCAGCTTCTCGTGCTGCGTGATTCTGTCCAAAAATCCCCTTTTCTTTGGCATAAGAACAAATTTCGTGTTTCCTTGCTATAGTTGGAAAGGAAAATATTAGCCTGCTAATACACAGGGCGCAAGCAAACAAAAGCCTTTATGACTGGTTCATAAAGACTTTTTATTTGCAGATGTTCGCCCTCTGGTGTTAAATATCCGTTCAGATAAATCAGGCGGATTGCTTTGTTGCATCATATAACCTGGATAGCCTTACAACAGATGAGTCGTTCAGCCATGCCAGCACGAAGCCAGCAAGGATCGGTACCAGTAATTCCAGCAGCGGTGCTACCGCAATCTGTGGGTGAACGCCAAAGAAGATGATCAGTCCCAGAAAGTAAGCCGGAATATTATTACATGTTTTCAGCCTGGAAATATAGGCCAGGGAGCCAATAAAGAAGAATACCGCTACAGGCAGCCCTGCTTCACCTATGTACCTTGTCAGGAAAATACCCGTGGCCTGCATCAGAATACCCATAATGATCCCCAACAGGAGTTGTACGAAAGCCAGTAAAGATGTTTTTAATGTTTTACCAAAAATGTAATAACTTACCCAGGCGATGAACATGACCCATGCTGGCCATTGTAGACCGAATGCCAGTGCAACTGCAAATGCTCCGAATAATCCGAGGATGATGCCAATCAGGAATGTTTTCATTGTTCTATTTTTTTATTGTTGATAATAATGACAGGCGCTCAATTACCTGTTAAGTGACATCACAAAATTCAATTTTGGGGAACGTTTAAAATTGCAAGGGGCAGAGTATTAAATGCAAATATCCAAGGTGCCGTCCCAGTTTCTGAGAAGTTTCCTGTAAGTAGTATAATTTTGAAGCATATATAACGCCATTTTACAACCATCTATGAAACAACACCTAAGACATGAGAACAACTGTCTAAACTGCGGAACTATTGTACAGGAACGATATTGCAGTCACTGTGGACAGGAGAATACAGAAGTGAAGGAATCGTTCAACCATCTTGTAAGGCACTTTTTTGAGGACGTTACCCACTACGATTCAAAGTTCTTTACCACTATAAAAGATCTGATATTCAAACCGGGTTTTTTAACGAAGGAATACCTTTCAGGCAGGAGGGCCAGTTATCTGCATCCCATACGCTTGTATGTATTTACTTCTTTCCTTTATTTCCTGGCGGCATTTGCCTTTAGCCATAATAGCGAAAAAGGCGAAGAAGCGATCAGGGAAAGAATAGTATATGTGGCAAAAAAAGAAGTAGCGGACAGCCTGAACCAGATGCTGGCGCAAACTACCAGTGGCAATAAGGCTGATAGTATAAGAAGGGATGTACTTGGGAATGCGATGAGTCGCCTGAAACTTGATAGTCTGAGGGCAGCAGAAATTGACGTCCAACTTATTGGCAACATCGATTATAAAATGTTAAAGGCCTATGACTCGACACAACATGCTTTGCCGGAAAGCCAAAGGGATAAGGGCTTAAAACCATGGCTATACAGCCGCTGGCTCGCTACTATTGAGCACCATGGAGAAGCTGTAATAAATTTGCTGGTTGAGAAAACACAGCACGCGGTTCCGAAGCTGATGTTCCTTTTGCTACCATTGTTTGCTTTATTTCTGAAGCTATTCTATGACAGAAAGAAATATTATTACGCTGATCATGCAATATTTTCCCTACATTTTCATTCAGCGGTGTTCCTGTTGTTCCTTGTATTTAACTTGATAAATAAAGTCCTGCCTTCCCTCGAGGTATTCAATACTATATTGGAGCTGGTACTTGTCATTATATTCCTGGTAGTGGCATTAAAGAACACTTACCAGCAAAAAACAGCTGTTTCCGTCGGTAAGGCGCTTGGATTAAGCCTATTGTATGGAACTTTTATAGTGGCAGGGTTTATCATCATAAGCTTGAGCGCTTTGCTATAATGGGACTACGGCCTGAACATTTTGTGTTCAGGCCATAAAATATCAGCGGTCGGCCTGCGTTGAATTATGGAGAATTAAGCCTTAAATTAGGGGAAACAGCTTGGACGTAATGCCAGAGTATGCCTGGGGCAACAGAATGTCAGGAACTTGCACAATTTTTGACGAGATTAGTATATATAAATTCCTACGTTATGAAAAAGAGCATCTGTCTATTGGCTATCCTTATGACCTTGTATAGCTGTGGGACTTCCGCCCGCATTGAAAAAAGATGGAGGGACCCTGAAGTAACAGTTGATGTATCCCTATTGAATAAGGTACTGGTTGTGGCGTTATTGAATAACGAGGCTAACCGCAGAACCACAGAGGATAAATTAGCGCAACTGTTGCGGGGGAAAGGAGTACAGTCCTACAATTATTTTACGCGTAAGACAACGAAAGAGGAGCAGGAAGGGTTGAAAGAAAAATTGAAAGAAGAGGGGTTCGACGGTGTTGTGATCATGCGGCTCGCAGACGTTGATAAAGATGTTCAGTATGTGCCCGGTCATTATCCTATTTACTATGGCCGGTTCTGGGGCTACTACATGAATGCGTGGACTGCCTGGAATGATCCGGGATATTATAAGACAACGAAGAAATACACTGTCGAGACAAATGTGTATTCGCTGAAAAGGAATAAGCTTATATGGAGCGGTATTACTACTTCAGTAGATCCTTCTAATCTTGATAAACTGATGGATGTTGTTGCAATGACCGTTTACAAGGAAATGCAACGGGAGGGGTTTCTCATAGGTATTTGATCTATACAGGTAATTTTATTTTGTCCCGTTGGCTGTCACCCCACGCTGCCAGTGCCTGAACGATGGGTATCAGTGTTTTCCCTTCTTCTGTTAAAGCATACTCTACGCGTGGGGGAACTTCCGGAAATACAAAACGTTCTACGAAGCCATATTTCTCCAGTTCCTTTAATTGCTGTATGAGCATGCGCTCAGAAATATTTGGTATCAGGGCTTTTAACTGACCATAACGTATTCTTCCCTGTGCAAGATTCCAGATGATACCCGGCTTCCACCGGCCACCTAATATCCGCAATGCAATAGCCATTCCACATGTTTCATACAATTCCTGTGCATTAAGGGCATTGGTCGAATTCTCTTTTCTCATTTCTTACTTGTTTGTTAGTAATTAACAATTTTAAACCTGATGTTCAAAGGTAATTATAAACTATACCCTGTATGCAATTCTTACTGTTCAGTAAGTAATTAACAATTTCCCTTGTACTTATCCGGCAGGTCCTGGCATACTATGTTTGCGTCTCACATAAATCAATCAGAGCAATTATGGAAAGCAGAAACATCGTATTAATTACAGGTGTGAGCAGGAAAGAAGGATTAGGTTATGAAACCGCCAGACAGCTGGCAGGAGACGGCTACAAGGTGATCATCACTGCAAGGGACTATAAAAAGGCGGAAGCTCTTGCAACAGGTTTACAACAGGAAAACCTGGATGTTTTATCAATGGGGCTGGACATCAGCAATGCGGAGAGCGTAGCGCAATGTGCGCAGGAGGTAGCTGGACGGTTTGGTAGATTGGATGTACTGATCAACAATGCAGGCGTTATGACGGATTTAACTTCTTCGGTTGTTACAGCTGACTTAGATGTAGTGTGGTCCAACTTTGATTCTAATCTGTTAGGGCCATGGCGTGTGACGCAATCATTCCTGCCCTTACTGAAAAAGAGCCATCAGCCACGTATAGTGAATGTTACAAGTGGAATGGGCACTTATGATGATCCCGTTTTTGGATTCAATCATTTTCCTGGTGTGTTATCAACTTATGCGCTAACGAAACTCGCCTTCAATGCGCTTACCGTAAAAGCGGCTAAAGAGTTAAAGGACGAGCGCATATTGGTTAATGCAGTGTGCCCGGGTTTTACTGCCACTTACGACGGATTGAAGGAGCAAGGTGCAAGGCCGGTACAAGATGGTGCTAAGAGTATTGTGTGGGCGGCGACTTTGCCCGCAGACGGGCCTACGGGAGGTTTTTTTCGTGATGGGATAGCATTGCCCTGGTAGGTCATGCAGATGAAATTAAAAAGCCTCTGCAGAGGCTTTTTAATTTCAATAAGTATCAGGTATCCTTAAATATTTCAGCAATTGCACTTTTCAGCTCGGATGCCAGCAATGGCTTTTTTAATAGTTTCAGCACCATCGGATTGGCATAGGTACGACTAAGGTCGCCATAGTCAAGAGACGATGATACCATGATGACATGACATTGTGATTTGATCTTTGCAGGATAGGCGTAAAATGCTTCCAGGAACTCAAATCCATCCATCTCCGGCATTTGTATGTCCAGCAGCAGCACAGTTGGGGGGATCCGGGGCAGAGCTATGTTGGACGACAGGAATTCAAGCGCCTTGTTTGCATTGTTGAAGGCAAGCACAGTCCTGCTGATCTGTTGCAGTGTGATGAGACGCTCATGTAACAGCAGATCAACTTCATTGTCATCTATCAGTATAACACGTAAATCAGGAATCGAAATCATTTCTGTTGGGAATGCTTATTTCAAATTGTGTACCTTCTCCATATTTTGATTCAACGTTGATAGTACCGCCAATTTTGTTCAGCGCTTCTTTCACAATATACAATCCAATACCACTTCCTGGCTTATTATTATTTTTTGAACGGAAGAACATTTTGAAGATATTGTTGAGATGCTCGCTAAGAATGCCTATTCCATTATCTTCGATCGATAGTGTTGCTTTATGCGGCTCGACTTTCACTGACAGATTTACCTTCGGATTACTTTCGTCCGGTTTCTGGTATTTAACTGCATTCGAGATCAGGTTATTTAGAATAACGCTGATGCGGAAAGTATCTCCTTTAAAATCCACAGGCTGGTCTACATTCACCTGGAACTGTATAGCGGTGTTCTGATGGCGGAAAGATGCGATACATTCCTGGATGAGGTGCTCAAAGTTTATCTTTTCATATTCGACATCCAGTCTGGAATTGCGATAGTATTCTATGATCTTCTGTATGAACCCGTCCAGTTTGAGGATACATACTTCTATCATATTGAGGTAGCCGTTCGGATCGGTCACGGAGTTGTCGAGACGGCTCAGGTTGATGATACCGAGCACAGACATCAGGGGAGAGCGAAGATCATGTGAAGTGGAATAGATAAAGCGGTTCAATTCGTCATTGATCTTTTCCAGTTCCAGGATCTTTTCTTTCAGCTGCCGGCGTGTAGAATATATTTCAAATGCATTGTTGATAGTGCGGTGTAGCTCGTGTTCATCCCAGGGTTTTTTGATGTAAGAGAAGATATGTCCCTTATTGATGGCGTCGATAATATCTTCTACATCCGTATAACCTGTGAGGAGGATACGCATGGGGTCTGGCAGGGTATCCTTTATTTCATTAAAGAATTCAACCCCGGTAGATACGGGCATTTTTTGGTCGGCAATGATGATGTGGACATCAATGCTTTTCAACAGCTGTTTGCCTTCCTGGGCAGAATTGGCGGTATAAATTTCATAACTTCTGCGGAAACCGGCTTTAAAAGCATTGAGGTTATGAATTTCATCGTCAATGTACAAAATCCTGATACGGTTCTCTTTCATCCATTTTGGTTTTGTCCGCAGGTTCAACTTTTGGGTTGATTATGGATCATCCTGCGTGGGTATACTAAGACGCCTGAACGGTTACGCTCATGGGTAAATATATAATAAATTCCGCACCTTTATCAGGCGCGGTGATTACCTCTATACGTCCGTTGTGCTTTTCTATAATACTGAACACGATTGACAGACCGAGGCCGGTACCTTCCCCCACATCTTTAGTAGTAAAGAAAGGATCAAAGATTTTCTCCTTCACCTTTTCTGTCATACCGGGGCCTGTGTCTTTTATGCTGATGAGAGCAAGACCGTTTTCCTCCCTGGTAGTAATGGTTACCAGCTCTTCACGGTCTTTATTGTTCATTTTTATGGCGTTAAACGCATTGGTTAATATGTTCATGAACACCTGGTTCATTTTGCCGGCATAACACTCTATTTTGGGTAAAGATCCATAGTCCCTTACTACTTTGACATTCGGTGGGATGCTATTTTTTAGCAACACCAGGGTACTGTCAATTCCTTCGTGCATATCTACGGATTTAAGATCACTTTCGTCCAGCCTGCTGAAGGTACGTAATCCCCGGACAATTTCCGACGTCCGGGAGGCGCCGTCTTCGATTCCTTTGATAAGAGAAGAAATCTCATCGTGGATATAATCGATATCTATCTCCTGTTTATAGATGGCAATGTCCTCAAGGGCGCCATGTATATCTGATGCTTGTGGCAGAGCGTCATACTTTTCCAATAGCGTTTTGATATCCTGGATATCCAGCTTGAGTGGTTTTATATTAGATGTGACAAAATTGATCGGATTATTTATTTCATGGGCGATACCGGCCGTGAGCTGACCGAGGGATGCCATCTTTTCCCGTTCTACTAGCTGGGTCTGTGCATCTTTCAGGTTCTTCAGCGCGACGTTTAGTTCCTCATTACTGGTTTGTAACTCTTCAGTGCGTTTATGTACTTTATCTTCCAGGATGATATTCTGTTCTCTTACCAGGCGCTCATTTTCCTGTGAAGCCTGTAACGCTTCTGCCTTAAACAGGTTGATCTTGTAGGCCAGTGCGAATGACAGTAGTAGTGCTTCCATAGCCGAACCTATCTGGAGGGCATAGTAGGTGAATTCATTGTATGGGAGCACGTTCATGTTACGTAGCACAAACACCAGTACGCTGAGCAGGAATATAGACCATGCGATGAGGAAGAACCTAGCAGAGCTGTATCCCATGCGGCTCATACGTAATGAAACATAGAATACGCTAATGGCTGCGGCGCCTACTACCAGTTGAACCCAGATCTGGGCGACGATATACATATCCAGTAAGGCTGGTATGAAACAGCCGAGATACAGGTATATGAGTATGTTGATCAGCCTGTGTCCCGGCTTGAAGTATTGTTTCGTTAGCAGGAATTGTTGTATGAACCAGAGGGCAGTTAGCCCGTTCAATATCGGTACCAGTACGGTGGCGTGCTGGGCCATCCAGGGACTGCCAGGGTAAATGAACCGGAAAGTATAGCCCTGAAGGGTAGCCTGCGTAAGACCTACAAATACGTTATAGGATACATAGGTCAGATAGCTGATATCTTTCGTAGAGATATACAGGAAAAGATTATAGCAGGACATGGCCAGTATAACCCCGATGTATAAACCAAATATGAGCTCCCGGTAATCGTTCTTTTCCATTACCTGGTCCCGTGAGCCTACGAAGATAGGCAGCTGTAGTTGTTCCCCGGCAACGACCCGCAGGTAGTATTGCCGGGTGGTATGGGGTAGGAGATCGAGCGGGAATATATAGTTCTGATGATCTACGGGGCGGTTGGCGTAACTGGTAAATTCCCCCAGGTGTGTTGTTTTATAGCTACCGTCCGGCCGCATTTCAAACAGCGTAATATCATCTATGGTGGGATATTCTACCTCCAGAAGCAGTTCTTGCAGATCGGATTCATTGGTGATCGTAAATCTCACCCAATGGGTATATGGGGTGATCTGAAGATTGGGAACATTTTCATCCGGCGAGCTGAAAGATGCTTTGGCGATAGCATGGATATCCAGCTTGTTAGTTTTATCAGTATAGATCTCAAGATTTTTGCCGATCCGGGTTAGGGGCATATTGTTTCGGAAAACGAAAGGAGGGGCTGCCTCCAATTGCTGGAAACCAAAGATAGTAAGGAGCAATAGAGCGATAAATCGGAACATGCGTTAAATTTATAGAAAATTCATCGTTCACTCTTCACATTAGAAAACTGTAAGTTAGCAATTTCAAGGTTATAGCTCACTTCATAAGACCCTTTTGGCCCTACCTCTGTTTTGGTTTGGATCAGATTTTCGCGAAGGTCGTATATCAGCTCCCGTTCTTTGGGATCGGCGTGTTCCAGCTTGTAAACATCATTAATGACCATGGCTGTGGCGATGAAGTCATCTTTGGGATAGAAGAAGGTGCCTTTATCGCCCAGAGATTCGTCAATGGTGAAACCTACTCTCTTACCTATACGGGTAGTGATAGGTGCGCATAAGACATGAAAATTATCAATGGGCATCTGAGCAGCCAGCACTACCCCGGCCCTGGCGAGTACCTGGCTACCAATACCCATACCGGCTACTTCTTTTGAATTCCACATTGCACAGATCTCTGCGCTACCGGTTTGGATAGTGTCGTAAATTTTAGGATCATATTTCCCGATAGCAGTTTCTATCGGCAGTGGCAATATGCCATCCGCCAGTTGAACGCGGGCACCGCCGTATGTTTTGGTACGTGTTTCATCCTCTACAATAATTACGATGCTATTTTCATGGTGCATCCAATCCGCGCTGCCTGACGTGATTTTAGCAATGCCAAAGTATATTTCCAATAACCGGAGATGGCCGTTATAAAAACGAAGACAGGCCTCCGGATCATCTGGCGCTTTAAAAGCCCTTACTGTAATCATGATATTGCATCTGGGTACTCTTTAATAAAGATCAGGCCGGGAGATGAACGGAACCAGCTACTGCGGTTTCGATTGCATGCGGTAACCCCTGTTCATCCCGATTATCAAACAATAATTTGCTCAAAATCTACATAATACCTGCCAGAGCTTTTGAACTGACCCAGCAGTATTCTCCTGCAGGTGTCTGTTACGACGGCTCCGCCCAGTACAACGGAAGATGCCAGTTGTGGCCAGGTCGTAATCGTTTTCCCTACCTGACCTAAAGAGTATTTCATTCTTTCGGACATATCATCCAATGCAACCATCGGGCGAAATATGGGTATTTTCTCTGCATCCGTAAGCTCACGTAGGCTTTTAAGGTCTATATCGGGTATAAAACCGTGTAGCAAGGGTCTGTCGGGTTCCAGGTCAAAGCGTTCTACATCCACCATACCCCTGTCGTTGGTATCCATCACAACTGGTATGCCGAGGGCTTTAGCTTTCATTCTGCTCAGTATTTTTATATCTATACCGTCGCATTCTTCTACCAGGATATCAAGGTTTCCGTCTTGAGTAAAGAAGTCGTCAAGGTTTTCTTCAGTGGCGCCTTCTTTATAGATAACAACTTTGATAAAAGGGTCCAGTTCTGCGATTTCGCGGGCTGCTATCACCACCTTATGTACCTGTATACTGTGGATACCGGTGCGGATCCTGTTCATATTCGTCAGTTCGACCTTGTCGAAGTCCGTTAGCCTTAATTCTCCGCATACCCTTTCCATTGCAAGTGTAAGTGCGATGGATTGGCCAACAGAAAGCCCGATGATACCTATTTTTTTGTTGCTCAGTATGGTTATTTCCTCGTCGGTTATCTTTTGTTTATTACGGCTGGTGCGTAATTCGATGAAATCTTTTTCATCAACTATATGTACCACGCGGTGTGACCAGGGGTAATAAACCCATACGCCAAAAGCGTGCAGCGGTGTAGTACCAACATATTCGCTGATCTTTTGTTCAGATTCTTCTTCCGTGAGCCTTCTGGTGGGATTGCGGATCTTCATCAGTTCTCTGAGTTGTGAATGAATCTGATCGTGAACGCGTATATGAGGATTGTCCGCTAATAAAGCCAATAAATCGGCATATTGTTCTTCTTGCTGCAATCGATAAAATACTGGTGTATAATTATCCGGCTCGGTCCGTTGCTTATTGATATAATGCTCTAGTTCTGTCATTTTGCCTGGCATATAATTTTATGAACAATGATGGCAATTCAAATGGTATATGTATGGTCAATTAGTATGTAAGTGTATTATGGCATTGGTAAAGGGCCTGATGACAAAGGCAAGCTCGTTAATTCACTACATATGTTATATACTCACTATGTAGTCCGGGATAAATGTCATTTTTAAGTATACAAGTAAAGAAAAAGTTAAAGTTTCACATGAAAGCGTATGGTAAAATAACAATTAATTTCAAAAGATTGCGAAATAGGGCGGTTATTTTAGTGAGAATCTGTGTTTTAATGACATTTGTTTGATGACTGGTACAACTCATGAAATAAATTTCTATAATATTGGTGTAAAATTTGCTGCTTTTGGCAGTTACCATTAAAGTTCTTTATCATCATAATTTTAATGCCTTAGTATATGAATAAGAGAGAATTTATTAAGCTGGCAGGTCTGGCTGGTGTGGCAGCCCTGGGAAATCCCACAGGTATAATAGCAGCTACTCCTGCATCCCGCAAAGGAATATCTGTTTTGGACGCCAATGCCAAAGCTCCTTTCGAGCTTCCAACGTTACCGTATGGATTTGATGCTTTAGAGCCACATATTGACAAGGCAACAATGGAAATTCACCACGATAAACACCATGGCGCCTATGTTAAGAACCTGAATGATGCTGTGAAAGGATCACCTTACGAAAATCTTTCACTTGAAGAGATCCTCGCGAAAGTGAAAGCTGACGATAAAGCCGTACGTAATAATGCGGGCGGTCATTTCAACCACTCCCTGTTCTGGAAACTGTTGTCGCCCCAGAAAACAACGCCTTCTGATAAGTTAAAGACTGCTATTAACGGCACTTTTACCTCTTATGAGAAGTTCCAGGAGATCTTTAATACAGCTGCCAAAGGCGTATTCGGTTCGGGCTGGGCATGGTTGATCGTAACTCCAGGTAAAAAACTATCTGTGATATCCACACCTAACCAGGATAACCCGTTGATGGAAAACATCGTTAAAGAGCGTGGAACGCCGATCCTGGGGCTGGATGTATGGGAACATGCCTATTATCTGAAATATCACAATGTGCGAGCTGAATATGTTACTGCTTTCTGGAATCTTGTGAATTGGACTGAAGTAGATAAGTTATATGCAGCAGCTATAAAATAGTTGGTATCAATAGTATAAAAAGAGAAGGCGTTTGCAACAGCAAACGCCTTCTCTTTTTATACTATTAGTTATTTTCTTTTAAAGAATACGAAGCCGTTCTTTTCCCCTATCACTTCCAGGTTGGGATCTTTTTTCCATGGTTCACTGTCAGTGATGCGGCATACAAAAAATGTCGGCTTATCCACCGGACCACTTAGTAGCCAGTTGCTATTATAATAATTCTTATTGGCAGGCGGCAGTTTCTTCGTGTAGAACAAATGGGCATAGCTGTGATAAGTTAACACCTGCACATAGTTATCTTTCCCCACAAAGGACTTAAAGAAGTCAATGGCTGCACCCTGAGAGTATCGCTCAATCTTAGGCGTAAAGTGAACGATAGTGATCTGTATAGCCAGTATTGTGCTCAAAAACATGCATAACAAGCCTGTCCTCACTTTCTTCTGAAACAGGAGAATTGAGCTGACGATGATAAGCAGCATATACCCGCCTCCATACGCCGCTTCCCAGGCAGACCAGGGTACTTGCGCCTGAAGGTTCGCCTGTGCGAATTTGTCATGGATATGGGGGATCAACACATCTTTATAAAGACCTACGATAGGAAGCAGGGTAATTGCAAAGCCGATAACAAGGCCGATCAGCAGCATGAGGACTATATTCCAGGCATGCAGCTGTAGTTTATTTTCGGAGATCCGGTATAGCTGCCAGGCTGCCAGGAAGCTAAGTGGAAAGTAGCAGAGCGAAGAATAATGCACGATCTTGGTCTCTACAATGGAGAACAGGATCAATACTACCCAGAATAAAACCCACATCCAGATCTTGAAGTCTTTTATTTCAGCAGAAGCAGACCCGGAATATATGGATTTGCCTTTGCGTCCCCTGAGGTATGTAAACAGCAGCAGACTGGCAGGGAAGCAACCTATCAGCAGTACTATCCAGTGATAGAAGAATGAATGACCGTGGCCTGCGTCGGGTGTAGTAAGGAGTCTTATCTGGTAAGTAACGAACTCATTGATAAACCACCAGCCATGCGCAATCAATTCATAGCCGAACCACAACGCTGTAGTTATAAAAGCGAAGAGGGTAATTAGTCCCAACTTGGCCAGACCAATGCCGATCTTTCCTTTCTTATACAGCCAGTAGAATAACAGTGTCAGTATACTGACGAGTATTGCGACCGGGCCTTTTGTTAGTACTGCGAGACCTAGAAAAATGCCACTTAGGATGGCCATCCGGGATGGTTTAGAGGCGTAGGTTATACGGAAGGCGTAATAGATGGCCAGGAATATGAAAAAATTGAAAGTAGGATCTATGATGCCTGATTTGAAATAAAAATGAGGCAACCAGGAACCAGCATAAGCTAAGGCCCACCATAAGCCCAGCTTTTCATCAGCCAGTTTCTTACCAATACCATACAGTGTTACCAGGGTGGCGATACCCAATACTGCGTTAGGGAAACGGGCTGCAAATTCGTTTACACCAAAAAGGTGCATACTAATAGCCTGCAGCCAGATAAATAATGGAGGTTTTTCCCAGAAAGGCTGGAAATCTATCTGTACCTGCGAATAGTTATGGCTTACAATCATTTCTCTCGCAGCTTCAGCGAAATTAATCTCATCCCAATCAAACAGGTGAACAGCCCCCAGAAAGGGAATAAAGAGTATGGCAGCAGCTACGGCGATCAACAGGTATTTCATAATGACTCCAAATCAACAAAAATAAATAAATCAGGTCAGACCAATTATTGGTTCTGGATCAATTTCAGGCGAGGATTTCATCCTGCTCTGATGGAACAGCGAATAAACAACCAGGCTGCCTGTGGTTCCGATGATGCTTCCTACGTACACATCCACAAAGAAGTGTTGTGCCAGGTAAATTCTTGAGTAAGCGGCTAACAATGCCAGTGTTAAGAACGCAAATCCGCTTATTTTATTCCTGCATATCAGGGCTAAAAAAGTGAACATTGCAAAAGCAGTGGTTGTATGCCCTGATGGAAAGCTGCAGGTACCGTGTACGCGTATCCATTCAATTGTATGCACCAGGCCGGGCGTGTCGGCAAAATACAGCGATGGTCTCGGCTCATTGTAGTAATGTTTTGCAATTTGTACAATGACAGTAATAAGCAGTAGTACGGTGCCGGCAGTCAGGAAAAGTTTGTATTTTCTGAAAGCCAGCATCAACGCTAACATGACAGCAAAAGTGATACCGTCCCCGATGTAGGTAACACCTGTCATGGCTACATCAGCCCATGGTGCATGTGCATGGTTGATGGCCAGGAACAACTCTTCATGTGTAAAATAAGTTTGAAACATAGCGCCTCCAATAATCCATAAAAGGAATGGCAGAAAGAAAGGCGCATTCTTCCCTAACAGTGGTAGTAGAGTTTTCATAGTTGTAGGTTGTGACTAAGCTCATAAGGAAAGCAATACATAAGGCTTTCAGGCATTTTCACGGTTATGTGAAGGCACAGGTTAATCCTGCCAGGCACAAGGATGTGCCCGGAAAAATTGCTGTTGAAAGTCTTGAAGCTGGTAGCTAGTTGCTTATGGCTGTCAAGTTGTAGGTTTCGTGTTTAATCTTCTAAAGAGCTTTTTGATAGTATTGAAGATCCTGTAATAAAACTCTTTGTTGAATAATTGAGAATCGTTCAACGCTTTATATATCAGGAACATAGCAATAGGCATAAGGACAATGTTGGAGAGCCACATACCACTCCAGGTGGCCATCACATCTTTTCTGGCCATCTTCTCTCCGACCATGAAAAATATATTAAAGATCACAAAGAATACAACGGCAAATATCAGCGGTGTGCCCAGACCGCCTTTACGGATAATAGAACCCAAAGGAGCGCCTATAAGGAACATCACGATGCAGGAGAAAGCCAGTGTGAATTTGCGTTGCCATTCTACTTTATGCAAAAGAAGAGTACTGTGTTTGTCGCCAAATTCCCTGGCAGGTCCTTCCAGATTGTTCTGGCCTTCACGGATATTTTGTTCTACTCTTTCGAGGACATAACGGCGGGACTTCTCAGGAATAATATCTTTGAAAGATGCGGCGGCTAAAACAGGCGCTTTGGCCAGCCAACCAGTATCTTCCCATTTATAGAATGGGTAACGGGTTGTGACGTAGGCGTTGACGGTACGTGAAAACAGCTTTTCCTGTTTATACAGCGAATCTATGGCTTTGTCCAGCTGTCTCACATTCAGCATTTGCTGGTTAGAGGCGAACAAGCCCATATCCAGCCTGCTGAAAGCAAAGGAACTGAGGTCAAATGCTTTTTTATATTCACGGAAACCCAGGCGTATCAATTCTCCGGGCGTATTGGTACTACGATTATTACGTTCTTCATAGCGCCAGCCTTTCTCCAGTACGAAATAGAGGAAACGCTTGTCAGGAGAAAGCAGCATGGTACCTTTTTCGGCCAGTATAACCTTATCGCCACCCCCGGGAGTGTGGTCGATGATCATTACCTGGTGAATGGTCTTATTGTCTTTTTCCTTTTGTGCTACTTTGATAGTGTAATCAGGAATATCTGTATAGAACACACCTGCTTTGATGTTAAAGGCAGGTTTCGAGTTGGTGATATCGTACAGTAGTGACTTAGCCCGGAGGTTGGCCACTGGCATTGCATAGTTGTTGAAGAGAAAGGCCAGAACGGCGATAGTGGAACAAACGAGGAGCAGGGGACGCATGAAACGGATCAAGGAAATGCCTGACGATTTCAATGCAACGAGTTCGAAGCTCTCACCCAGGTTACCGAAGGTCATGATGGAAGATAACAGCACTGCCAGCGGAAGGGCCAGTGATACCAGGTTGGCGCTGGTGTACGTGATCAGTTCGATGATCACCGGAGTATCGAGTCCCTTACCTACGAGGTCGTCAATATACTTCCACAGGAATTGCATCACCAGTACGAACAGTGTAACAAAGAAAGTAGCCACGAAGGGCCCCATGAATGTTTTTATGATGAGCTTATCCAGTTTTTTCACTTCCTGCGTATAATGTTAGTTCAATGCTTAAATGACGTTAGTTCGTACATGAAGCGTACAAATTTAATATCATTTATGGAAGTGCTGACAAGAATGGGTTAAAATTACCGTTAAATTTCCCCGGAATGTGAGACACGGATGTAAATTTACGGGATGGAAACAGTTTCTCTGACAGCGGAAGAGCAGGCGCTGGTTGTTAATGCGGAATGGTTGTATCTGAAAAACAGTGCGTTACAGAAAATAATGACGCTGATGGGCCGGTTACAACTGGAATTACAGGCACACCCGGTGACAAATGAATTTCCTTTTCCCGGGCCAACATTGCAGGCCGGAGGCAAAATCTCCCGTGGTGAGCGGTATAAGGAACTGCCTTATGTCATACTGGATTATCCTCGTTTTTTCAGTAAGGACAATATTTTCGCGTTCCGCACCATGTTCTGGTGGGGACATTACTTCATTGCCACCCTGCATCTGGCAGGGGAGGAGAAGGAGAGATACAGTAATGCGATAGTTGATGCCTGGCAACAACTGGCAGAACATCAATTCCAGGTTTATCTTCAGGAAGATCCCTGGGAGCACGATTTAGAGAATGGGAATTACAAATTAATATCAGCCATACCGGTACAGGAATTCAAGCAACTGATCGCCCGGCGTTCTTTTATTAAACTTGCTAAACCTTATAGTTTTGAAGAATGGGGAAAGATAGTTCCTGAGGTAGTAAGAGATTATGCTCTTTTGCTACAGGTTCTTATCAATAAAGACTGACCGTTTAGTTACCTATCCTGTGGAAGAGGTCTTTCACCTGGTAATCCCACAGCTGACTCTGGTCGGCTATTTCCTTTTTTTCTGCAAAATCTTTAACGATCAGGATTGTTTCATTAGTCACTTCGGAGATCTGTATGCGGAATTCAAAGAATTCTTCTTTGGGAGCATGCTTCCAATGTAAACGGATAAATTCATCTTCTTCCTGTTCCAGCACTTCTGCCTCTTCTGTGGAACCGTTCCATGAAAAGGAAAAAACGCTGTCTCTGTAATCTACTTTATCTGCGAACCACTCCTGGAGACCCGCGGGAGTGGAAAGGAATTCGTATAAGATACTGGGTGAGCACCGTACCGGATATTCCAACTCATATTGCACTTTCTTAGACATCGCTCAAGTAATTAGTAAATCAATAGCATCTGGCTGCAATTATAGAAAATTATTTATTCTGTCAAAATTATTTTGCAATTTTTTTTAATAATTGCTCAAAATCTTATACACTTTATAAATAACAATTCTATTATAAAAATTATAAATACATTAGCAATCTGCACTAATTGTTTTCACGGCTTTTTGTTGGAAAACCCATATTTCAAGGTTCCAATGTTAAGTTATGAATGGTGAAACGTTTTTGCTTGAAAAAGGTTTAACAACCAATTATTTTTTTTGGGAGCTATCTAAAAAAACTTATTTTTGTCTGGCATTCATCAAATAGGGTAACATTTTATTAACCTGTAACTGTTCCGATTCTTTATGTCAATGCGCCAACTCAAAATCACGAAATCCATCACGAATAGGGAATCCCAGTCCCTGGAAAAATATTTGCAGGAAATTGGGAAGGTGGATCTAATTACACCGGAGGAAGAAGTGAACCTGGCTATCCGCATTAAGCAAGGGGATCAGAGAGCTCTTGAGAAGCTCACCAAAGCCAACCTCCGTTTTGTGGTATCTGTTGCAAAACAGTATCAGAACCAGGGCTTGTCTCTCAGTGATCTGATCAATGAAGGTAATCTGGGGCTGATCAAAGCAGCGCAGCGTTTTGACGAAACACGCGGTTTCAAGTTCATCTCCTATGCAGTATGGTGGATCCGTCAATCGATCCTTCAGGCATTAGCTGAACAGAGCCGTATCGTACGTCTTCCGCTGAATAAAGTTGGTTTGAGCAATAAGATCAGCAAAGCATACTCTCAGTTGGAACAGGAATTTGAAAGAGAGCCGTCTCCTGACGAACTGGCTACCATCCTTGAGATCAATACGGAAGAAGTAGAGGCCACTTTAGGCGTTGCTGCCCGTCACGTATCCATGGATGCGCCGTTTATTGATGGCGAAGACAACTCCCTGTTAGATGTACTCGCTAATCCGAACGCTGTAAACGCAGACGAGGAACTGGACCACCACGATTCACTGCGCCGCGAAATAGAACGTTCTTTATCCACCCTTACAGACAGGCAGAAAGATGTGATCATCCTGTACTTCGGTATAGCAGTTGAACATCCTATGTCACTGGAAGATATCGGTGAAAAATTTGGTCTGACCCGTGAGAGGGTACGTCAGATCAAAGACAAAGCGATCACAAAATTACGTACCACTTCCCGCAGTAAACTGCTGAGAAATTACCTGGGAAGCTGATTATTATTGTGTTCGATGCTGTAATGCCATAGAGAAATAAACTAACTTTACATAAGAAAAAAGGTGGATATCGGGTAGATATTCACCTTTTTTCGTTATTTGCGGTCTTCTACTGGTTTGCATGGTACTTTATATTATTTTTGCAACCCCTGAAGCTGCAAGTCCATATCGGACGGATGGCAGGACAGCAAAAAATTAAACAAGATCAAAGATGTTTGAATCATTATCAGAGCGGCTCGACTCGGCGTTTAAACAACTGAAAGGTGAAGGCCGTATCAGTGAGATCAATGTAGCCTCTACAGTGAAAGAAATACGCCGTGCGCTGGTAGATGCTGACGTTAACTATAAAATCGCCAAGGATTTTACGGACCGTGTGAGAGAAAAAGCACTGGGTGAAAAGGTAATTACTGCCATTTCTCCGGGGCAGCTGATGGTGAAGATCGTAAAGGACGAACTGGCTGAGTTGATGGGTGGTATCGAGTCTGAACTGGATATAAAGGCAAATCCGACTGTCATATTGATAGCAGGGTTACAAGGTTCAGGTAAAACTACCTTTTCCGGTAAACTGGCAAATTTCCTCAAAACAAAGAAAGGTAAGAAACCCCTCCTGGTAGCGGCGGACATTTACCGTCCGGCGGCAATCGATCAGCTGAAAGTGCTGGGAGAACAGATCGGGGTGGAAGTATATAACGAACCTGAGAACAAAGACGCGGTGAAGATCGCACAGAACGCGGTTCAGCATGCGAAACAGCAAGGGAACAACGTTATCATCATAGATACTGCCGGTCGTTTGGCGGTAGATGAGGTGATGATGACCGAGGTGGCTAATGTAAAAGCTGCCGTAAAGCCGAATGAGATCCTGTTCGTAGTTGACTCCATGACTGGTCAGGATGCCGTAAATACTGCAAAAGCGTTCAATGAACGTCTGGACTTCAGTGGGGTGGTACTGACCAAACTAGACGGTGATACACGTGGCGGTGCTGCGCTAACCATTAAGTATACGGTGGAGAAGCCCATCAAGTTCGTGAGCATGGGAGAGAAGCTGGATACGCTTGATGTATTCTATCCGGAACGTATGGCCCAGCGTATTCTGGGGATGGGGGACATCACCACCCTGGTAGAACGTGCGCAGGAACAGTTTAACGAAGAGCAGGCAAAGAAACTGGAGAAGAAGATCCGTCAGAACCAGTTTGACTTTGAAGACTTCCGCGAACAGTTGCAGCAGATCAAGAAAATGGGTAACCTGAAAGATTTGATGGGAATGATCCCCGGAGTTGGAAAGGCTATTAAAGACATCGACATCAGTGATGACGCCTTTAAGGGCATTGAAGCAATGATCGGCTCCATGACGCCGCATGAGCGGAATAACCCGGATATCATCGACGGAAGCCGCCGTAAGCGTATTGCAAAAGGCTCCGGAAAAGATATCCAGGATGTGAACCAGTTCATGAAGCAATTTGACCAGATGCGTCAGATGATGAAGATGATGAACAAGTTTGGAGCAGGTGGTAAAGGAATGAAAGCATTTGGCAGATAGCTTAAGTTCTGTTAAAACTCCACAGTTTGTAGACTTTTAACAGAAAATATTTTGAACTGTCGGGTTTAAAAGATACCTTTGCTGCCCCAATTAAATATTTTTTCATAACTCGCAAAAAAATAACTCGAATTATTTATGCCAGTAAAAATCAGACTGCAACGTCATGGCGCTAAGAAGAGACCTTTTTATTTTATCGTAGTAGCCGATGCTCGCGCGCCAAGAGATGGTAAATTCATCCAGAAAATCGGTACTTACAATCCGCTGACTGTTCCTGCATCTATCAACATAGATACAGAAAAAGCACTGCGTTGGTTACAGAAAGGTGCACAACCTACAGACACTGTAAGAAGAATCCTGTCATTCAAAGGTGTTCTTTACCTGAAACACCTGTTGAGAGGTGTGAAACTGGGTCTGTTCGATGAGCCTACTGCATTCCAGAAATTCGAACAATGGCAGGCTGAACACGAGCAGAAAGTTGCTGCCCGTCGTGACAGTCACAAAAAAGCTAGAGTTGCAACCCCGATCGTGAGAAGAGTAGAAGATACTCCTGCTCAGCCAGAAGGTGGTGAAGCATAATCTAAGCTTCTAAATCATATTGAAAGGGAAATATTTGTACGCAAATATTTCCCTTTTTCATAGCCGGAAGGACGTATCATATATGAATAATTACTTCAGCATAGGGAAACTGGTATCTGTATTTGGACTACAGGGGGAATTCATACTCAAGCATAGCTTGGGGAAAAAGACTTCCCTGCCTGGAGTGGAGGCATTGTTCCTGGAAGAACGGAAGAATAGCTTTATACCCTACTTTGTTCAGAAGACCAGTGTGAAGGACCACGAGCATGTGTTTGTCAAGCTGGAGGGCATAGACACCAAGGAAGCCGCCCGCAAATTAGTACAAGTCCCTGTGTATCTGGCAGAAGACGATTTTAAGAAGCAGGCTGCCGCTTCTGCGCCGTTGTCTATGCTAGGGTTTACCGTACATGATAAGCAACAGGGAGAGCTCGGCGTTATCGAAGAAGTTATAGAAATGCCGATGCAGGTACTGGTAAAGGTTACTTTCAGGGCGAAAGAGATGCTTTTACCATTGAATGAGCAGTCGCTCTTAAAAGTGGATAAGAAGCAGCAGATCGTACACGTAGACCTTCCGGATGGCCTGCTGGATATTTATCTGGAATAGAGCAGCATTTATTGTTCACTTAAGGCCCGAAAGCGGCCGGTTGAGTCATTAAATATGAGAATTGATATCATTACGGTACAACCCGGATTGCTGGAAAGTCCCTTTTCACATTCCATACTGAAGCGGGCGCAGACTAAGGGCCTCCTGGAAGTACACACACATAATCTGCGGGATTATTCTACGCTCAAGCACCAGCAGGTAGATGACTACCAGTTTGGCGGGGGGGCAGGTATGGTAATGATGCTTGAGCCGGTGGTGAATGCTATTGAGAGCCTGCAGGCTAAGGTGCAGTACGACGAGGTGATCTATCTGACACCTGATGGGGAAACGCTCAACCAACGAATCGCTAACCAGCTGTCCCTTAAGGGTAATCTGCTGTTGTTGTGTGGCCACTATAAAGGCATTGACGAGCGTATCCGCACACATTTCGTTACGAAGGAGATCTCCATAGGCGATTATGTGTTATCAGGTGGCGAATTGGCGGCGGCTGTACTGGTAGACGCTATCGGCAGACTGCTACCAGGTGTGTTGAATGATGAGACGTCCGCTTTGCTGGATTCATTCCAGGACAATCTGCTGGCACCGCCTGTTTATACCCGGCCTGAAGAGTTCAGGGGGTGGAAGGTGCCTGATGTGTTGTTAAGCGGAGACCATAAGAAAATTGACAACTGGAGACATGACCAGGCGCTGGAGCGTACAAAAGAGAGGCGCCCGGACTTGTTATAAAATTTGGTTGATTTTCAACTGATTGAAAAAATATTGTTTAATAAAAGGAGTGTTATTTGGAAGTTGTGTATTTCTCAGTTACCTTTGCACTCCGATAAATATTTGAAAGATGAACGCTATTTCTTTTGTTCACGAGCAACTGACAGGTAAGAAATCATACCCGAAGTTTAAGGCCGGTGATAACGTCACTGTAAACTATAAAATTGTTGAAGGTAACAAGGAAAGAATCCAGTCCTTCAAAGGTGATGTATTGAAAGTCCAGGGTACTGGCGCTACTGTATCTTTTACAGTTAGAAAGATTTCTGATGGTGTTGGTGTAGAAAGGGTATTCCCTCTGTTCTCTCCGCACATCGATGGTATCATCCTGAATAAGGTTGGTAAAGTAAGAAGGGCTAAATTGTTCTACCTGCGCGAACGTGCTGGTAAAGCTGCCCGTATCAAAGAGAAAAGGGTTTAGTATAAATACAGGGAAATTAGTGATAACGGGGACCTTTCCGGTCCCCGTTTTTTTCATATCTATGAAAACCGGATGCCATGTTAGGGGAAACTCTTAAAATAGAATTAAAACTTTGCAGGTCGATCCAGGCATACCTAAATCCCGAATATATTTACCTATCTTTGTTTGCTTAACGTTTAAAACTGAGAAAATGACTGCTGTTTTAGTTAAATCACCACTCTTATTATTCCAGGAATTAGGTATGACAGAATTACTCTTGATAGCTTTGGTTGTATTGTTGCTGTTTGGTGGTAAAAAGATTCCAGAACTGATGCGTGGCCTTGGTAAAGGTATCCGTGAGTTCAATGACGCCAAGAACAACGTGCGTAAAGAAATCGAAGATGGTATGAAAGATCAGCCAGCTACGACTGATCACAAAAATGCCTAATTAATTCCCTGTTAGCAGGGAAAGAGTTTCTCGTTTCTTGATTCAAACGTGAATAGTGGAGTAGTGTGCCTGTGAGAGGGATTGCATCAATCACTGTATTAGCTGCTATATACCAGTATGCCAACTGAATCATACCCGGTTCCCGGCTTTCAAGTTTGACTTTAGTATTATTTAATAAGTAATTAACTGGTTTGGCTTTGTCTGAATTCAGCAGTATATCGGCTTTTCAAGAAGCATTATACGCCGGCAGAACAACCTGTACGGAGATGGTACGGTATTACCTGTACCAGATTGAACAGACAAAACACCTAAATGCTTTTCTGGAAGTTTTTGAAGAGGAAGCCCTTGTGAAAGCGCATGCACTGGACACCCGTATAAAAAACGGGGAGCCTGTGGGAGCGCTTGCGGGCGTTGTGATAGGCATTAAGGATGTTATCTGTTATAAAGGACATAAAGTAAGCGCTGCTTCTCGCATACTGGAGGGATTTACTTCCCTGTATTCTGCTACTGCTGTAGAAAGGCTGTTGGCAGAAGATGCTGTTATTATAGGTAATCTCAATTGTGACGAGTTTGCAATGGGATCCACTAACGAGAACTCGGCATATGGTCCGGTGTTGAACGCACTGGACAATAGTCGTGTACCTGGTGGGTCATCGGGAGGTTCCGCAGTAGCTGTGCAGGCAGATCTTTGTATGGTGAGTCTGGGAAGTGACACCGGAGGGTCTGTAAGACAACCTGCTGATTTCTGTGGCATTGTAGGATTGAAGCCGACTTATGGCCGTATTTCCCGCTATGGATTGATCGCTTATGCCTCTTCTTTTGATCAGATAGGCATTTTTGGCAGGAATATTGCAGATGTGGCAAGGGTGCTACAGACAATAGCAGGGCCTGATGGATATGATAGTACGGCTTCGAAGGAAGAAGTGCCTGATTATCAGGAAAGGCACAATAAATCGTGGAAAATCGCGTATTTAAAAGACGCGTTGTTTCACCCCGGCCTCGATGAGGAAATGAAAGAAGGGTATGTTAGCTTTTTTGAAGAATTGGAAGCTGCAGGTGACTCAGTTACAGCGGCGGATTTCGCTTACCTTGATTATGTAGTGCCAGCATATTATGTGTTGACCACAGCAGAAGCTTCATCCAACCTATCCCGGTTTGATGGAGTTAAATACGGACATAGAACTCCTCTGAAAAATCTTGAACTGGCCGATTTTTATAAGAAAAGCAGGTCCGAGGGTTTTGGAAAAGAAGTAAAACGGCGTATATTACTCGGGACTTTTGTACTTAGTGCAGGCTATTATGATGCATACTTTACTAAAGCCCAACAAGTTAGAAGACTGGTGGTAGATAAATTGTCAGAGATATTATCCCAGTATGATGCTATAATAATGCCAACAGTGCCATCAACGGCATTTAAAATAGGTGAAAAAGCGGACGATCCAATAGCCATGTACCTGGCAGATATTTACACGGTACTGGCAAATCTGGCAGGGGTACCGGCAATTTCCGTACCTTTGCAGCGGCATTCAAACGGAATGCCATATGGTGTACAGATCATCACAAAGCAATTTAGCGAAGCAAACCTGTTAAGCATTGCGGATCACGTAATGCAACTACGGAAGGTTACTCCTGTTTAAAATAAATATGTGTATGAGGAAAATCTTTTTACTACTGCTGTTGCCATCTTTGGGTGCGGGGCATTTGGAGGCGATTGGTGGCAATAGTGTACCTAAAGAGATGGTTACTCCCTATGGAGGACCGGATACTACGGTACTGAACCACAAAGTACGTTTGCCTAAGGACACAGCGATTGTGCCTTCAGCAACGTCTCAGACTGTGCGCAGAAATGCCCAGAGTCTACCGTCCAGCATCAGCAGCCCAAAGGTCTATGAACAGATCAACAACAACATTGTAGCTGGATACATCAATAACTTTGCCAGCAGATATAGTCAACATCTGCAGGTAATGGTGTCAAGAGGCCAGCCTTACTTTGTAATGGTGGAGAAAATCTTCAGGGAGCATGGTATTCCTGAAGAAATGAAGTATCTCGCCGTAATCGAATCCAGCTTTAATACCAACGCTCGTTCCCGTGTAGGGGCCGTAGGAGCCTGGCAGTTTATGTCCGGTACTGCGCGCATTTTCGGTCTCAGTGTGGGTAAAAAAGTGGACGAAAGAAAAGACTTCTATAAGTCTACCGTGGCAGCTGCTAAGTTCCTGAACGAACTGTACGATCAGTTTGGTGACTGGTTACTGGTAGTAGCCGCTTATAACTGTGGTCCCGGCGGCGTACAACGCGCTATGAATGCAAGCGGTCGCAGTGATTTCTGGGGAATGCAATACTTCTTGCCTGCGGAATCCCGTAATCATGTTTATAAATTCATTGCTACCGGTTATATCCTCGATAGGTTCAATAACTTCTTCGGTGTGGGTGATGACATGGATAACACAACTGTAAAAGCAGTCGCAACACCTGCTGCTTCCTTTACATCGACTGAGCTGACAGAAGAAGAAATGTTCAATACAGTGGAATTCAATATCTCCGGCAAATACCGCCTGGATGCTATTGCTAAGAAACTGAATATGGAGCAGAGCGAGCTGGAACACCTGAACCCGGATTTCGCCAAAATGATGGCTAGCCCGGAAAATAGCTATGATTTAAGGATCCCTAAGGACAAAATGAAGGAATTCCAGATAGAGAAAGAAGAGATCCTGAAAGAGTCCTTACAGATGATGCTGGATGATAAAGCAACTACACTTGATAAATCACGCTTCCCGGCACCAGCTAAAATAGCTGCTCCTGCTGAAGCTAAAACTAAAAAGACCGTAACTGCTTCCAAATCCAAATCCGTTAAAGCTAAAGCAACGACAAAAGCTAAGACAAAGGCAGCTACCGCCAAAAAGAAAACAGTTGCGAAGAAAACAACCGCTAAGAAGCCCGTAACTAAAAAGACGACTTTGAAGAAGACAACACTTCGCTAAATATATTTAGATAAAAATAAAAAGCCTGATCATTCGATCAGGCTTTTTATTACCTTTGAATTTAGATGGTTGTCTAAATATATAACTATGAATATTGTTTTTAAAGCACTCAATGATAAAACCCGGCGGGATATTCTGGAATTATTAAAAGAAGGAGAGAAAACTGCTGGGGAAATAGCTGACCATTTTAACTTTTCAAAACCAACTATCTCGCACCACCTGGACCTGCTCCGACAGGCAGAGTTGATCATGAGTGTCAAACAGGGACAGTTTATATCTTACTCTCTTAACACCACAGTGGTGGATGAATTATTGAAATGGGTGTTGCAGTTTTCTTCAAATGTCAATAGAGAACCCAAAAATAAAACCCTGGATTATGAAGGTAAATAACATCAAAAAGGAAATCCCTTTTGTACTGCTGTTTTCTATACCCTGGATAGTATTTATTATCCTTCAAGGTCAATTGCCGGAACAGGTAGCTTCTCACTATACTGTAGAGAACGGAAAATGGGTTGCGAATAATTATTCTTCCCCGTTAGGATTGCTTATGGGAATGTCTATCGCTGCAATTGTCGTTTATTTCTCAATGTCTTTTCCTGCCATATTAAAAGGGACCTATACGGAAATGAGTATTGGCATGAAGCGCTGGTTGTATTATTTCAAGCTGGTGATAGTTTCCTTTATGCTCCTGTTGCCCGCATATACATTGCTGGCGGCTGGAAACAAACTGCCAGATCTTTCTGACGCACATATTGCCAACGCTACGATGATCCTGCTATTGATCATCCTCAATGCTTTCCTTTATATCTTTTTTTCAAGAGTAAACAGAAATACTCCCAAACCTGTAGCAGAAAAATACTATAAGATCATCTGGATAGGGACGCATATTGTAACCAGCGCAGGACCACTGATGGTCATTCTCTCTTCCCAGGGTGTCCGGGCGGAAAGACTGGTCCCCGAGGTGGTAATGCTCTTCATTGCCATTTGCGGAAATCTGTTGTACAATGCACGCCCAAACAGATATCTGGGAATCAGAACACCCTGGACATTGCGGAATGAAGAAGTGTGGAGAAGAACACATCATGTAGGAGGAATATGGTGTTTCATTGCGGGTTTAACCGGATTTGTCATTTGTATATTTGCGCCTGCGGATCTGCTGCCTGTAGTATTGCCTACAGTAGCGATAGGTATCAGCGCTGTTTGTATTGGCTATTCCTATTGGGTATACCGGAAGATCGTTACACATTGATAAAAAAGAAGGCCGCCAGGAATAACTGACGGCCTTCTTTTTATCAATGGAATAAATTATCCAATTTGACTGGCGTGTGAGCGTCTTTCCTCCATTTTCTTCACAATATCCAGTAATGGTCCGGTCATAAATGTTGTGGCCAGCGCCATTAATACCAGCATAGCGAAGATTTCCGGAGAGAGAATACCAAGATCGTAACCGATATTCAGCACTACCAGTTCCATTAGTCCGCGGGTGTTCATTAGTGCTCCTATACCGAGTGCATCGGTCCATGATTGCCCCATGAGTTTAGCTGTTATTGCACTACCGCCCAGCTTTCCACCTACAGCGGCCAGCATGATCAAACCAAAAACAGCCCAGAGATGTCCCTGCCCTAACAGCCCGATCTGGGTTCGTAGTCCGGTAAAAACAAAGAAAATAGGCAAGAGCAGCAGTACACTTACATCTTCCAGTTTATCTGTCAGTAGTTTCTGAATAGAGACCTCTGTGGGCATGATTACCCCGGCAAGAAAGGCGCCGAATAGGGCGTGGATACCAATGACCTCTGCCGCCCATGCAGAAAACAGCAAGGTCATAAACGACAATGCCACAACTGATTTTTGTTTATTAGCTGTTTGTAATTTAAGTATCTGTTTATGCAGCCGTGGCTTCAGTATATATAACATAAGGCCCAGGAATGCAACTGCCATAACCATAGTGAGGACAGCACTCCATAAGCTTGCTGCTTTTACGATTGCAATTACTACGGCAAGGATGCACCAGGCTGTAACATCATCTGCAGCAGCACAGGTGATGGCCAATAAGCCCAGCGGAGTACCACTTAACTTTCTTTCCTGTACAATACGCGCCAGCACAGGAAATGCGGTTACACTCATCGCTATGCCCATAAATAATGCAAAAGAAAGGAAGCTTACATTGACGGGAGAAAATTGCGGGTAAATATAATAAGCAAGTAACACGCCCAGAAAGAATGGGAATATAATGCTGGCATGGCTGATCATTACCGCGTCATGAGCCTTGTTTTTCATTTTATGTGTGTCCAGTTCCATCCCCACTACAAACATGAAGAATGCCAGACCTATCTGACTGAGGAATTGAAGGTTCTTAAAACTATCAGCAGGGAAAACAAAAGCACTACCTCCAGGCCACAACATACCAAACAGGGAAGGTCCAAGACAGATCCCTGCCACAATCTCTCCTACAACACCTGGTTGACCGATCAGATTGGCCAACCATCCAAACAATCTGGCAGTAAGTAATATTAATATGATCTGCAAAAGCAGTAATGCCAAAGGATGCTGTACATTATGTACCAGTGATGTCCATACATTCTCTACCGAACTGGCAACCGCAGGTATTGCAGCAGGCGCCACCGTGGAGGAGATGCTTTTATTCGTGACAGTATCCGGTACCAGGTGATTACCTTGTCTGATAATAAACCAGATCAGGCACCCAAAAAAGCCGATAATAAGCGGATAAAGCAGCGATCTCTTATTCATAGTTATACCGGTTGGTTTTGCGAAAGATAATAATATTCCAGGGAAGCATTATTCTAACGGTGTATTAAATTACTTTGAATGTTAGGCCAACATAGCTTCAGCTTAACGGAGGTTATGTATATTGTTGTCACTTATGGATACCAGGAGAGACTTTATTAAAAAAGCCGCCTTATTATCTGGCGGCACAGGATTGGCCGGCGTGTTGCCCGCTTCTATCCAACGAGCGCTAGCAATTGATCCCGCAGCAGGAAGTACCTTTCTTGACGCCGAACATGTCGTGTTGCTTATGCAGGAGAACAGATCTTTTGATCATGCGCTCGGTACATTAAGAGGTATACGTGGTTTTAATGACCCCCGAGCCATTACACTGCCTAACAAAAACCTTGTATGGCTACAGTCAAATGCTGCAGGCGAAACGTATGCACCTTTCCGTCTCGATATTAAAGACTCTAAAGTTACCTGGATGAGTTCTCTTCCTCACTCATGGGAAAACCAGGTAGACGCGCGTAATGATGGTAAGTATGATAAATGGCTGGACGTAAAACAATCCGGTAATAAAGCATATAAAGATCTGCCGCTGACAATGGGATATTTTACAAGAGAAGATATTCCATTTTATTATGCATTGTCAGATGCATTCACCGTATGCGACCAGAACTTTTGTTCTTCGCTGACCGGCACAACACCTAACAGGCTTTATTTCTGGACTGGCACTATCCGTGAAAAACAAAGCACGGACGCAGCTCCTAACGTACGTAACTCAGAAGTGGATTATCCTGTTCCTGCCAGCTGGACAACCTTTCCCGAACGACTGGAAGATGCAGGTATCAGCTGGAAAGTGTATCAGAATGAACTGAGTGTAGGAGTTGGCTTCAATGGCGACGAAGATGCCTGGCTCGCTAATTTCACGGACAATCCACTGGAATTCTTTGCTCAATACAGACCTCAGTTGTCAATAGCACATTATAAACATATACAGCGGAGCATCACAAAACTGACGACCGATATAAAAGCGCTGGAAGAGAAGACCGGAGCTGCCAGCAATGAGGATACTACAGCTATAAAAAAAGAATTGCAGGAGAAACAAGCGCAACTCAGCAGTTTAAAAGAATATGAAGCAAAATGGCGTCCGGAAAAATTTGAGCAGCTTTCCCAGAAGGAAAAAAACATACATAGAAAGGCATTTACTACCAATGAAAAAGATCCGCATTATCATGAACTGACCACATTGCAATATCATGATGGTAACACTGAACGTTCCATGAAGGTGCCTAAAGGAGACGTTCTTTACCAGTTCAGAGAAGATGTGAAAAGCGGACAACTGCCTACTGTTTCCTGGATCGTAGCTCCTGAGAACTTCTCAGATCATCCCGGAGCTCCCTGGTATGGTGCGTGGTACCTCGCAGAAGTGATGGATATCCTGACACAGAACCCTGAGGTGTGGAAGAAGACGATCTTTATACTCGCATATGATGAGAACGACGGAGACTTTGATCACGTTCCTCCTTTTGTGCCACCGCATGGTCCAGGCACAGGCCTTGCTTCTGAAGGTATAGATACAAGTGTGGAATATGTAACCCGTGAACAGGAGCTCCGTAAAAAAGATATGCATGAAAAGAATGTGAGAGAGAGTCCTATTGGTCTTGGATACCGTGTACCACTGATCATCGCCTCTCCATGGAGTCGCGGAGGTATGGCATGTTCTGAGGTGTTTGATCATACATCGGTATTACAATTCCTGGAACATTTCTTAAGTCATAAAACAGGGAAGTCTATCGTCGAGACAAATATTAGCGAATGGCGCCGTACTGTTTGCGGAGATCTGACTTCTGTATTCCGCCCCTATAACGGAGAAAAAATACCATTGCCCGTATTCGGTGATAAGGATGCTTTCATTGAAAGTATACACAAAGCACAGTTCAAGAAAGTACCGTCCGGATTTAAGAAACTGACGGCGGCAGAGATTGCAGCTATTAACCAGGACACGACTGCTCCTCATATGGCAAGGCAGGAAGAGGGGATTCGTCCGGCCTGTGCATTGCCATATGAATTGTATGTAGACGGAGTACGTAGCAAAGAAGGCAAATCCTTCGAAATAAAATTCACAGCTGGTACAGAACTCGCTGGAAAACGTAGTGCCGGTGTGCCATTTAATGTATATGCGCCAGGTAAATATCTGTCTGCAGATAATACATCTTTTGAAGCAGTAAGAACATGGGCTTATGCTGTGAAGGCCGGTGACAGTCTGACTGACTCCTGGCCGCTGTCATCATTTGAAAAAGGCATGTATCATTTGCGGGTATATGGCCCCAACGGGTTTTACAGGGAATTCATCGGAGATGATAATGATCCACTGGTAAACGTAGAATGTGGATATGAGCGGAAAGGAAAAGCATTTACGGGGAATGTTTCCTTATTGCTAAACAATCCCGATAATACACATGTATATACAGTAGAGATCATAGATCATGCGTATAAGAGCGGCAATCATAAGAAAGTTCTGAATGCAGGCGCAAAATCATCCATAATACTCGATCTCAGTAAAAGTTATGGTTGGTATGATTTCAGCGTGCGTATCACTGGTAATAAAACATTCGAAAGAAGATATGCAGGGCATGTGGAGAATGGGAAGACGGGGTTCTCTGATCCATTGATGGGAAGGGTCAAATTATAACAGAACCTTACCTTTGCGACGGAATCAAAAACGTAAACAATGGAATCAATAAAAGGAAAAAATGCGCTTGTAACCGGTGCAGGCAAGGGAATAGGCAGAGCCGTGGCTAAACAGCTGGCTGCTGAAGGTGTGAACCTGGCCTTGCTGGCGCGTACCGAAAAGGACTTGCAGATAGTGGCAGATGAATTGAAAGGAACCGGTGTGAAGGTGGTATATGCTACAGCTGACGTAGCAGATAGAAAAGCCGTCGAAGCTGCTATTGAAAAAATGAGCGTAGCACTTGGCAGCATTGACATCCTGATCAACAATGCAGGTATCGGTAAGTTTG
This sequence comes from Chitinophaga sp. S165, assembly GCF_003182155.1. Classification (GTDB taxonomy): domain Bacteria; phylum Bacteroidota; class Bacteroidia; order Chitinophagales; family Chitinophagaceae; genus Chitinophaga. The sequence continues at coordinate 43,570 of NZ_QGTG01000002.1, read as the reverse complement.
CTAAATTCCTGGAGCTGGAGCCGGAAGAATGGGAACAGATAGTAAAGGTTAACCTGTTCGGTGCTTATTATGTGGTACGTGCAGTGTTGCCAGGTATGCTATCCCGCCAAAGTGGTGACATTGTCAATATATCTTCTACTGCCGGACAGAAAGGCGCAGCAGTAACCAGCGCTTACAGCGCATCTAAATTCGGACTGATAGGTATGTCTGAATCATTAATGCAGGAAGTACGTAAATCCAATATCAGAGTAACGACATTAACGCCCAGTACAATTGCAACCGATATGGCGATAGAATTGAAATTAACAGATGGTAATCCTGAAAAGGTGATGCAGGCTGAAGATTTCGCGGAGCTGATCGTTATGCAGTTGAAACTGAATAGGCGAACATTTGTTAAGGAGGCCGGTCTATGGTCTACCAATCCGTGAGTAATCTTATCATATTGTTTCAAAGGTCCCGCATATTGCGGGACCTTCTATTTTACATAGCTTGTAATAACTGTATCTGGTAGGCAACGGCCTGTGACTTCATCTTACGAAGTATCAATGGCCACTGTACAGAGAAGAACGGCTGGAACAGACCGGATATCTCGTTCATAAAGTAAATATCAGCGTCAGCAATATCCTTGGGATGATTACCGGATAATATCCGGCTAAACATAGCCAGCAGACTATTGCTTGCTTTGTCGCTGGACCCTGCAGTAAACCATACCTTTTCTTTGATATAGACTGCACGCACCCACATATCTGAGATCCATCCCTGTACGCGGTAGTGATCGTGCTTATATTTATCCTCTATCAGAGGAAGTGATTTCGCGATATTATCTATATACTGCTGGCGGCTTTCTTCATCTTCTAACAGGAGAACATCCTCAATTAGTTTATCCTGTGCTTCATTTATTGACATAGACTCTCGTTTTAAGGTGACAGTATGAAATTAAGAAGTTATGCCGAGGATAGGGAATCGAAAACGGAAAAATGTTGTTGAGGTGACAGAAGCCGCATCAACCATTATTCCTCCAGCTTTTTTGTAATCTTATTGATCACCTTTAGCCTGTCAATGATCACCAGCAATACAAATGCCGCACATAATGTACCCAGCGCTGCAAATACCAGATATGTAAAGAAATGTATTGTCCATTCCAATGCTACCCTCACCCTGTGTATAAGACTGATCTTTTTTTCTGTTGCTCCTTCATACAATGACAGCTTAACAGTACAGAATTCATTCTCCGTATCGAAATTGCCCAATTCTACGCCCAAATCCTGCAGCTTGCCTTCCGTCTCCAATATCTTGTCATGCAGCGCTACGAGGTCTGTAATAGGGCCTGGCTTAGATTTTAATTCATTGAGAGATTCCAGGGTTTTGAGCAACGATGCTTTTTGTGCATTCAGTTGCCGATATTCATTGGTTTTATCCACTTTGGTGATCTCCGTAGCTCTGATCACGCCTATTTTCTGAATAGCCAGATAAAAGGAATCAAATGCTTCCGGGTTTACGCCGATCATCAGATGCAATTCCCGCCCGCCTTTTAATCCGAGGGCCTGTTCATACTGTACAATGGCTTTAAATGCTTCTGTCTGTACAGCTATCTGTTTACTGTCCTGTTCAAAGTGTGAGGACTTTGTTTTAACGGACGCTGTTTTTTCATATTTCTGGCTGGGAGAAACTGCCATATCTGGTTGTTGCTGGCTGGGAGCTCCTTTGTACTGCACCTTTTCCGAAGCATAGTTTTTCCGGAGATTGCTGATACTCTCGAAGAAGTCATTGCTATAATCACCGGTCTGACGGCCGTCATTGGCCACATAACCATAAATGAATCTGAAAATAAATAACACAAGGAAAGCAAGGGTCGCCCAACGCACCAGTCCCCAGATGCGGGCTTTAAAACTTTTCATCATATAGGGTATAAATTGTGTATGTAAGTTATGGCAATTTTGACAGTGTTCCCCTTATGACAGGAAAATAACAGCTTACCGCTCTACCTCCAGTTCAAAGGCTGCATTCAGTATCAGCTTGCCCTCCGTATCACCTTCCGCACCTGCAAGCTTCCAGCCTTTCATTTTCCCTGTTTTTCCTTTGGTTAACAGATCGGCAATCTGCTTATCTGTCAGCTTTTTACCAAACACTTCAAACGGGACTTTAAAGCCGCATACCTTGAAATTGGCACAACCATAGGCTGTATTGCCCTTCTTCAACGGGTACGCCTTACATTTAGGGCATTGCTGCTCCTCTACCACTACCGCCTTTTTGGGTTCTTTGGGCTTGGCCTCTTTTTTAGGCTTTTCTTCTTTCTCTTTTTCTTTCTCTGCGGGTTGATCAGGCGCGATAGTGATCACCTTATAATTGGAGGTTTTTACTTCAATGGTGAGATCAATAACCATCTGGATCAGTTCCTGTTTGAATGTCTCCATTGCGTATTCTCCCTTTTCAATGAGGCGTAACTTACGCTCCCAGATACCTGTCAGCTCGGGGCTTTTCAGTAATTCAGTCTGAATAGTATCTATCAGGTCTATGCCGGTTTGTGTGGCATAGATATTCTTTTTACGCTTCTCTATATACTTCCTGCGGAAGAGCGTTTCGATAATATTCGCACGGGTGGAAGGACGGCCAATGCCATTATCCTTCAGAAGCTCACGCATTTCCTCGTCATCTACCTGCTTGCCCGCTGTTTCCATTGCCCGTAACAATGTTGCTTCTGTAAAAGCTTTTGGAGGGGAGGTCTTTCCCTGATGGATCCTCGGCGTATGCGGACCGCTTTCTCCAACTACGAATACTGGCAGGATCTTTTCTTCTTCCTCACCCTCTTTCTTAGGAGCCACATCATTGGCGTATACTTCTTTCCATCCAGGTTCCAGTATCTGCTTACCTGTCACTTTAAATTCTACCTGTCCGACTTTACCGAGTACGGTCGTATTGGAGATCTTACACTCCGGATAGAAAGCTGCAATGAAACGCCTTGCTACGAGGTCATAAATACGTTTTTCTTCCAGTCCCAGGTTAGACGGATAAACCCCTGTAGGGATGATGGCATGGTGATCTGTCACCTTCTTATCATCGAACACGGTCTTTAACTTGGGAATAGGTTTGGCAAGCAGGGGAGCTGTTAACGCTGCATACGGCGTGAGGTCCTGCATGATGCCTGCAATTTTCGGATGAAGGTCTTCTGAGAGATAGGTAGTATCGACCCTGGGATAGGTGACCAGCTTTTTCTCATAGAGGCTCTGGATATATTTCAGCGTATCATCCGCAGAATAGGCATATTTCTTATTGGCTTCCACCTGTAGGGCAGTCAGGTCAAAGAGACGGGGATTACCCTCTTTTCCTTCTTTTTTCTCGAAGGAAGTGATTTCAAAAGGATGTTCCTTCAGATACTCCAATCCTTTCTGCGCCCTGTCCAATACCTTTATACGGTCAATAGTAGCGGTGAACTCTGTTTCCCGGTAGATCGTTTTTAACTCCCAGTATTCTTCCGACACAAACGCATTGATCTCTTTCTGCCTGGCTACGATCATAGCCAGGGTAGGGGTCTGCACTCTTCCGATGGAAAGTACGGTTTTGCCGCCAACAGCGAATTTCTTAGTAAATAAGCGGGTAGCATTCATACCCAGCAGCCAATCCCCGATGGCCCTTGCGCTACCGGCAGCATAGAGGTTGTTATATTGGGCGGCATCTTTCAGCTTCTGGAAGCCCTCACGGATAGCTTCTTCAGTCAGCGAGGAGATCCACAGCCTTTTAACGGGGGCTGTGCATTGTGCTTTAAGTAGTACCCAACGCTGGATCAATTCTCCTTCCTGCCCGGCATCCCCACAGTTGATCACTTCCTCACATTGCTGTACCAGTTGTTCTATGATTTTGAACTGCTTCTCTACACCGTTATTTTCTATTAGTTTGATACCGAAGCTGGATGGGATCATTGGGAGGTCTTCCAGCCGCCAGTATTTCCATTGTTCTGTATAATCATGTGGTTCTTTCAGGGTACAGAAATGCCCAAAGGTCCAGGTCACCTGGTACCCATTGCCTTCGTAGTATCCGTCCTTACGTTGTTTAGCGCCGATAATCTCTGCGATATCTCTCGCTACGCTTGGTTTTTCAGCAATGCAAACCTTCATATTCAATATATACAGGGATGCAAATGTCGTATAAATAGACAGAAAGCTACTTAACTTCTGCAAGGTATTTATGCACAAAACTGATCGCCATAGAGCCTTCACCTACGGCAGCGGCCACCCTGTTCATGGCGTGAGCACGCACGTCTCCGGCGGCGAAGATACCTGGACAGCTGGTTTCCAGCAGATAAGGATCACGGTTCTGCTTCCATATCTTATTAAACGAATCGTAGCCCTGCAGGTCCCTGCCCGTTTCAATAAACCCTTTTTCGTCTCTGATAATATCCAGCGCTATCCAATCAGTGAACGGTTTGGCGCCAATAAAGATATAAAGGGCGTCGGCGGTAACAAGCTGCTTGTTCTTCGTATCTATATTGCAGAGGCAGAGCTGTTGCAGTTTGTCTGTTCCCATTGCCTCGGCAATTTCTGTCTTAGGCATCAGGGTGATATTAGATGTACCGGCAATCTGCTCTATGAGGTAGGCAGACATGGTGCTGCTCAGATCTTCTTTACGGATGATGATATAAATGTTCTTCGCAAACTTGGACAGATACATGGCTGCCTGACCGGCAGAGTTACCTCCGCCTACAATGAAGACTTCTTTATCTGTACAGGCAGATGCCTCGGTAGTCGCCGCGCCATAGTAAATACCGGCGCCTGTGAAGTCTGATATACCTTTGGTTTCCAGCTGACGATAATCCACACCGGTTGTAATGATCACGCTGCGTGTATTGATCTCCGTATCATCTTCCAGCACTATCTTTTTATAACCATCTTTCTGCTTGATATCTTTTACAGATTGTGGCGTAATGAATTCCGTTCCCAGTCTTGTTGCCTGTGCAATTGCTCTACGGGTCAGTTCTGCACCGCTTAATCCGCTGGGGAAACCGAGGTAGTTCTCAATGCGCGAACTCGTCCCTGCCTGTCCGCCGGGCGCCCTTCTTTCTATCAACAATGTTTTTAGTCCCTCGGAAGCGCCATACACACCGGCTGCCAGACCAGCAGGTCCTGCACCGATGATGACTACGTCGTACACATCCAGTTTTACCTGCGGGTTCAGTCCTGCCTTACGGGCTATATCAATGATCGATGGATTGGACAGGTAACTGCCATCCTCGAAGAAAACCATTGGGAGGTCCTTAATGGTAAGGTTGTTAAGACTCAGCAAACGGGTAGCGTCTTCAGAGGCCTGTACATCCAGCCATTGATAAGGAATAAGATTTCCGGCAAGGAATTCCTTGATGGAATGTGATTTTTGGGAGAACTGATATCCCACAACCTTGATACCCTTGAAATCGGGACGGTATATCGTTTGCCAGTCATCAAGCAACTCGTCAATGATGGGATATAATTTTTCCTCTGGAGGACTCCATGGTTTCACCAGGTAGTAGTCCAGTTGTACAGAATTGATCGCCCTGATTGCAGCATCTGTATCCGAGTAAGCAGTTAATAGCACACGCCTGGCATCCGGATAAAACTCCATCGCTTTTTCCAGGAATTCCACACCCTCCATTTCAGGCATCCGCTGATCTGAAATGAACATCGCCACTGTTTCTCCTTTATTCTTTAATTCAAGTAAAGATTCCAGTGCTTCACTTACTACGGTTGTGCTTATTATTTTATAACTATCGCGGTATTTACCTTTGAGATCTCTCACAATGGCACGTAAAACCTGTGCATCGTCGTCAATACAGAGAATAAAAGGTTGATTGTGATTCATATGTTCAGTTCTTAGAATGGCATAAGTCAACTCAAAATTAACTTATAAATACAATTATCCGTGAATAGGAAGCGACACGATAAAACGGGTCTCTCCCGGTTTCGATTCCACATTCAGATAACCTTTATGCTGACGGACAATCTGTGATACTATATCCAGCCCCAGTCCTGTTCCTTTACCAGGTTCCTTTGTTGTAAAGAACGGGTCGTATATTTTTGCGATGATGTCTGCCGGTATGCCGGGACCATCATCCGTAATGATGACCTTCAAACAGTCTTTGTCCCGCTCGGTTTTGATGGAAAGTTTCCCTCTTTTATTTACCTCCATTGCGTCCAGGGCGTTGTCGATCAGATTGGTCCACACTTGGTTCAATTCTCCTATCAGCGCACGAAGAGGAGGTAAATTGATATCATATTGCTCTTCCAGCTCAATGTTCCCTTTGCGTAATTTATACTGGAGAATAGAGATCGTATTGCGGATGCCATCATGAATATTCGTGAGCTGTTTATCATAACCCTTATCCATATGGGTAAATGATTTTACAGAGCCCACAAGGTCTGCGATCCGTTTAGAGGCCTCTTCAATATCTGATACGATCTTTTCTGTGATCAGGTTATTATTGATCCAGTTAAACACCGGAGAGATGTCACTTGCACCTAGCCTTTGCCTGAAATCATCGAGATGTTCCAGCGTAAAACCAAATTCGACGAAGTTTTCTGCCAGCTCCACACTGTTCTCAACATTCAGGTCATCCAGCCATTCGGTCAGCTCATCTTCTTTCTGTGAGCGTTGTACCAGTGTCATGGACGATTGTTGCGATTTATGCTGTGAAAGCACTTCGAACATCGTTTCCTTGACAAGATCTATGGCAGCAGCGTCCATACGGATCTCCATGATCCTTTTAAAGAACTCCGGCTGTAACTGGAGGTGTTTTTTCATGGAGTAAGCACCTCTTACCACCGCCGCTGCCGGATTGTTCAGTTCATGGGCCAGTCCTGCAGACAGTTTACCCAATGCCATCATTTTTTCACTTTGGCGCAGGAAGGAAGTATAGTCCCGCACACGGTTCGTCATGATGTGCACGAGTGCCTGTGTGAGTTCAAAATGGGTGCGGATCAGTTCCTGTATCTTTTCTATAGGTAGATTGAGTACGACAGTATCCTCTATCACTTCTCCAGCCACCTGGTAATTCGTGCCCCTTGAAAAAGGAAGATAGCCAACTATTTTGCCAGGTTCCACTATCAGCAGTTCCCGCAGCTCATTATTCTGTATCTGGCATATTCTCACGAGGCCTGACACGATCAGCTGAGTGCCGCGCATCATATCATCAACCTTGAACATATAAGTGCCGGCAGGATATTCTTTACGTTCACTATTGTCTATAAACCATTGCAGCTGGTTATCGGGAACGCCCTGGAGCGTATCAATAGTGTGCATCCATTCAACAGTGATATTCGTCATGTAAGGGTTATTATGGGCAGAAAGATACTCATAATTCAGCTAGGTTCCCACAGTCATCGTTGTCGGATTTACGGCTTGACTGGTTTAAATTATCATGGTTCCAAAACATATAGCCCGCCAGGGCGGGCCATAAACTCTCAAGTATGAAATAGGCTATAAACACCTGCTGCGTGCTGCATACGTTACACGCAGCAGATGCCAACAGCCTTTGACAAGTGATGTTCTACTTATTTCAGCGCATTTTTCAACTCGCTCGCTACATGGCGTAATGCAGATTGAACTGCCGGTACGTCTGCGAGTGGATTCAATAAACCATAATCATGGATCATTCCCTGAACACGCATAAGTGTAACCGGTACGCCTGCTTCATCCATTTTACGGGCATACGCCTCTCCCTCGTCCCTGAGTACATCATTCTCCGCTACCTGAACAAGGGTAGGTGGTAATCCCTTCAGGTCTTCCAGGGTGGCCTGTAAAGGCGATGCATAGATCTCCTGCCGTTGAGGCCCCTTCGGCATATAATTATCCCAGAACCAGATCATCATATTCCTGGTCAGGAAACGGGACTCGGCATACTGATGATAGGAAACGGTATCGAAACTTGCGTCAGTCACCGGCCAGAGAAGCACCTGTAATTTGATCTCAGGTCCTTTTTTGTGCTTCGCCATTAAAACAGTAGCAGCGGTCATATTACCTCCAACGCTGTTACCTACCACGGCGAGACGTTTACCATCGATGTTCAGTTCAGCACCATTAGCAGCGATCCATTTGGTGGCGGCATATGCTTCGTTAATCGCTACCGGATATTTCGCTTCCGGTGAGCGGGTATATTCCACAAATACGGCCACAAGGCCGGAATAAACTACCAGGTCTCTGACAAAGCGCTGATGTGTCGGATAATCTCCCAGTACCCAGCCTCCACCGTGAATGAACATGAACGCAGGCAGCACTCCGGTCTGACCTTCCGGACGTACAATGAAGAGTTTTACACTCAGTCCGTCTTCACTGATCGTCTTTTCGGTAACAGTAACTCCGGAAAGATCAACCTTCACAGATGTCTGTGCTCCTTCCAGCACTTTACGCGCATCTGCCGGCGCCATCGTTTCCATCGGGTCTCCGCCGCCGCTGTTCAATACATTTAAAAAGGCTTTAACATGAGTGTCAATTGCCGGGTCGGTAGCCGGGTCCAGTACTTCGATGTCTTCAATGGTGTTCCTGATTGTTTGTTCAGTCATATTATTATCTTTTTATGGGTGTTAATAAATGTGGGCGTTTACAAAGCTATCATATAGACACTGCCGGAGCAATGGCAGAATAATGGTGTCAGTTGTATAATTCCGGGAATAACAATCAAAAGATGAGGGAGAGTTACAGTGATGCAGGATCAGTTACAAGCCCTTTTTTGAAACTGCTGAAATTCATCCCAGAGTTGTTCTTGAAATACTTACTAAAATGAGAATGGTCTTCGAATCCAAGATGGTAGGCAATTTCTTTCATACTCACATTAGAATCCAATGCCTGTCTTTTTGCCTCCGTGATAATATGATGCTGTATATGTGAGCTGGCCGGGGTGCCTGTTATCTTTTTTACAATACGATTGAGATGATTGGCAGTCACAAAAAGTTCTCCGGCGTAATCAGCCACAAACTTCTTAGTCCTGTAATGGACCTTCACAAGAGAGATGAATTTCTGTACAAGTTCAATTTCTTTAGACTGTGCCAGTTCTTTCATTCTGGGTTGTAACTTACGTGAGAAGTGGATCACCAGTATATTCAGCAATCCGGCCAGTATTTCCGACCTTAAAAGATAATGATGATCATACTCTTTCGCAATTCTTCTCACCAGATCTTCTATTTCTTCGTGCATTTCTGCATCTACTGTAATGACAGACATGCTCATGCCATAAATGTTGGTATCAAGCCAGGTAATGCCCACGGTATAGGTAGCCCAGCGATAGAGGAAGTCCCGGGAGAAGGAAATATGATAACCCCGCACTTCCCCCTGTAGCCTGCAGGTTCTCACCTGACCGGGAGTTAGACAGTAGATCATATTGTTGCTAACAGGATGCTGAACCGTATCAATAAAGATCTGTCCTTTCCCGGTTTTGAACCAGAGGATCTCAAAATATTGCAACCTTTCCTGACGTTCGTTCAATACCAACTGATCATATCCCCTTTCTTCCAGTATATGGAGCTCAAAGTGATTGTTCCTGTCGGGCCTGAAGTCTCCGGAAGCACCAGGAACATTGGGTAACGCAAATGTGGTGGCGCCATATGGGACTTTGCTGTTCATAGTAATGGTTTCAGTTTTTTAAATAATACTAATCTGGTGCCATACTGTAATATGTTGATTATTATATTTTTGCAGGAATTGTACTTGTGTTCATTATTCATATATGAACAATTGACCAATATATTATTGCTATTTCAGGAACTGCTGATTGCGATATTACAGCTGTCGTTTCCTAAGACCTCTTTCTTGTATATCGCTATCTTTTTAAGTCGTTATTCATATATGAACAATTGTATAGTAATATTGTTGATCAAGGATGTGAATAGCTTATGAACATTGGATATGCCGGGGTAGTACAAGTTATTTTATAATACTGTATTAATCCCTGTGAAACCAGGTGCAAACATGCGATCATCAAAATCTTATATGCCACAAGAGTTACCGGACATCGATATGCCCCATCAGATCATTGCCAACATTCTCGGAAGGGAAGACGCCTGCAGTGAGGATACCTATAAAGATATTATAGGCGCCGGTCCGGAAATGCAGCACATATTCCATTTGTTGTCCCAGGTAGCTGCCGCACAGAGTACCGTGTTGATCCTCGGAGAAACAGGTACAGGAAAGGAGCTGATCGCAAGAGCTATTCATAGCGCGTCCCCCCGCTGGAACAGGCAAATGGTAAAAGTTAACTGTGCTACATTACCGGCTAATCTTATCGAGAGTGAGCTGTTCGGTCATGAGAAAGGCAGTTTTACCGGTGCTACTGAAAGAAGAATAGGGAAGTTCGAGCTGGCGAACCATGGCACCCTTTTCCTGGACGAGATAGGTGAAATGCAGCCAGGTCTCCAGGTGAAGCTCTTACGTGCCATACAGGAAAAAGAGATCGAAAGGATAGGAGGTAAAAAGACGATTAAAACAGATGTGAGGATCATCGCTGCAACAAGCCGTAATCTTCAGAAAGAAGTAGCAGAAGGCCAATTTAGAAATGACCTGTTCTATCGTTTGAACGTATTTCCTATCGTATTACCTCCCTTGCGAGATAGAATAGAAGATATACCCCTGCTGGCAGCCCATTTTATTGCCCGTTTTTCCCGGAGCGCAGGTAAGAAAAATGTCCGGTTATCAGGCGCCGCCATGAAACAGCTGATGGCTTATAACTGGCCCGGTAATGTTCGTGAACTGGAACATGCGCTGGAAAGAAGCATACTACTGATGCAGGGCAATGTTATCCAGGACATTCATTTATCTTCAGTTCAACCTGTAATGGAGAAAAAGTTCAGGGCAGACGAAGACTATAGCAGAACACTTGCAGAAGTAGAACGGGAATACATCCTCGGTGTGCTGAATAAATGTGGGGGAAAGGTGTTCGGGCCAGGTGGCGCAGCAGAGATCCTGGGACTGCATGTTTCAACATTGAATCACCGTATCAGGAAGCTGGGTATCCAGAAAGCACATATGTACTTTTTGAAGAAACCATAGCAGTCACCAGATTCTGTACCTGCAATTATTGGCCGGATGCAACGGCCTCCTTACATTACTTACCTATATGCTATTGTGCCATATTTACCTTCAAAAAATTCCCGGTAAGCAGTCGCTATTTCCGCATGACTGTTCATTACAAAAGGACCCTGACTAACTATTTCTTCCGTATACGGTTCCCCGCCGAATAACAAAATATCTACCGATTTTATATGCGGGTTTTCAAGCACGAGATCATCACCATGCTGTCCGAAGATAATGATCTTGCTATTTCCTGCCGGAGTACCATTGATCATTACCTCGCAGGCTGGTACGAAGGCGGCGCATTCCAGATTCGCTTTTGCCTGTAATGTGAACGACGCTTTAGGACACAACTTAATATGGTAAATGAACTGCTCACTGTATGTTTTTACCGGAGATACAGTTGTTCCAAAACTACCCAGCAGAACACGTAATGTACCTGCCCGTTCCGGCAGCTGCAATTCCGGTATGGCATCAGGCTTTACTGCCATATATTCCGGTTGCTCTGACTTGTTCTTGGCCGGAAGATTGATCCAGAACTGGAGCGAATGAAAAATGTCGCCATTAAGCTGGCTAAAGGGTTTCTCGTCATGCATGATACCGCTGCCGGCTTTCATCCACTGTGCGCCACCGGCACTTATTACATCATGATTGCCTTTGCTGTCATAGTGCGACAGCTGTCCGTTAAGTACATAACTAAAAGTAGCAATGCCCCTGTGAGGGTGGGCAAATTCTCCTGTAGGGATGCTGGTCGTACCGTCTTTAATGGTTACAGGATATACGTGGTCCAGGAATACAATAGGGCCTACTGCCTTGAAGCTTTGTCCGGGGAGGAGCCGGTTCACCAGCATATCGCCAACGCTGGAATTTACACCACCATATATCGTTTCAATGACCTTTTTCATGAAGGATTTTTATAGATGATCAATAGCGATTACTATTTTATAAAATATCAAAGTTACAATGTCGTACCTGAACGAAACTTGATGCAATACATGAAGTTCCGTTGACAAAAATCAAGTAGGAATAACAGTGTGATTTAAATGTATATAGTATAACAGTGTAACCCATTTAGCATAACAGACAAAAGTTTTTTCTTCAGCGTAAGGGTATATGTCAGTTGTTGTGTTGTTAATAGCATAGACCAATTGCTAACTAAGTGTAATGCCTGACCTATGGAATATGAAGAACATCAGAAACATGAGATGATTGCAAAGATGCTGGCCTATCTGGTACTGCCTCTTGTAAGTGCTATGTTTATCGTGATAGTAGTAGTCCTCATTTATTTGTTCTGTTAAATAATATTCATGTATACAACTGCCGACTATGTTTCACGGGCCGCGAGGTTTGTGCATAACCAGCTGCAACCGACGTCAAAGAAGCTATCTACACTGATGCTTTATGCCACTGACCTGTGTCAGTCCCGTTGCAAGCATTGCCTGATATGGGCAAAAAGACCTGTAGTACATCTCCCAATGGAGAAGATCGTTGAGATCATGCAGAGCGACTGTATTAGCAAGTCGACCAATATTGGTCTGGAAGGGGGGGAGTTCCTGCTGCATCCACAGGCTTTTGAGATCCTGCAATGGTTCAGCAGGTTTCATCCGGCATATGACCTTTTATCTAATTGCCTGGACGCTGAGAAGACCATCAGGGCTGTAAAGGAGTATGCGCCGAAACGTTTGTTCATTTCATTGGATGGAACAAAGGAAACGTATCAGTTTATGCGGGGAAAAGATGGATACAACAAGGTACTCCGTGTTATTAAAGAACTACACAAAGAGAGTAACATATCTGTTATGTTCACATTATCGCCGTATAACAGCTTTGATGACCTTCGTCATGTTATGCAGGTGTGTGCTGAATATGGGACAGACTTGCGGATCGGTATCTATAATAATATCTCCTATTTCGATACAGTAGAAACGGCACATACTGATAATGTGATTGCTAGCGAAGTGCCTGCCGTAACTGCTGCCCGTCTGGAGATACCAGCGGATATTATTCAGGACCTGCAGTCGTTTGATGAAAACCTTGATTTCCTTCAACTGTATAAATACTGGCAACAGGGAGAATTGAAGATGCCTTGCTATTCAATTTTCGATAGTCTGGTAGTGTTACCTAACGGCGATGTACCCATCTGCCAGAATCTGGACCTGAAGCTGGGAAATGTCTATGCAAATACGCTTGATCATATCTTCAATGATGCTGCTACGCACGAAGTACAGAAGCATCACTGTCACAACTGTAATGGTTGCTGGATCAACTTTCACCGCAAATATGACATCACATTGCTCAGGCAATCAGAGCGCTTATTGGGTAATATGATCACAGAAAAACTGTTTGGAGATTATCAGTGGAACAAACAAAAAGATAGTTTTAAAAAGGTAATGGCAAAAGTGTAGACCATGTTGGATTCGGCTATAGAAGCATATAAAAAATGGAGAAGAACAAAGCGGTTAGACGGACTATTTAGCGATGGTCCGTCCTTCGCTTTTATAGGAGTAGGGCAACACAGCATGGATAATTTGTATCCGGTAATATTAAATATGGGCGTCCGGATTAAATACCTTTATTCACGGGACTTACGTGTTGCCAGCGAAGCTGCGTATCTTTTTCGCGGCTGTACCGGCGTTTCTGATCTATCCTTTATATTAAATGATGCAGGAGTGGAAGGTGTTTTTATCTGTATGAAGAATGAACATCAGTATCCGCTCGTGAAGGCTTGCCTGGATGCCGGTAAATATGTGTTCGTTGAGAAACCCGCTGTCAACAGTTATGCAACGTTACAGGAATTGATCGCTCATCCTCATGCAGATAAATGTATGATAGCGTTCAATAAACGTTTCAGTCCTTTGAACAGGCAACTGAAGAAGAGTGTTGCCGGTACTTACAGCTATCAGGGCCGGTATATTACAGGCGCATATCCGGAAGGGGACGCCATCATGGAGTTATTCTGTCATCCCATAGATAACATGCTGCAGATCTTCGGGCCTGTAGCACACTATTCGCTGTTGCATCATGCAGCGATAAAAGGTGGTATACATCTTCAACTGGTACTAAGACATCAGCAGGCAACCGGTGTCCTGGAGCTATCCACCTGTTATTCCTGGGCAATGTTCAGCGATACGCTGAATTGTCTTACTCCACGTAACGTAATTGATATATCATATCCTGGTAGTTTCCGTATAATGCCTTTAGACAGGCAGCTGGCAGGAGTACCTGTCAACAAGATCTTCAACAGTGAACGGCAGTTGAGTGAGAGTAACTACACAATGACAACGCCGGTAGCTGCTAATAATCCCGTAGTACAATATGGTTATAGGGATGAGATCACGTATTTCGTAACACAGGTAAAACAAGGTAAAAGACTGGAACGAGCGGCGCCTGCAACATTCATAGATACATTCCGTTTGCTGGACGAAATAAAACAGATTATTGGTCAGAAGCGATAGTTAATGCCTGCCTGTAAACCGATCCAGGTTTTTACATTTTCTGGCTTCTCGGGAGGTGTGCTACTGGTAGTGTAAGGAGGCCGAAGGATCATATAGTCTCTATCCCTGGCGATCAAAAAGTTATTAATGAAAGCCGGATTTATCTGCCAATCATTCCTGTAATAAACACTTTTGAGATGGTTAAATACGGGACCAGCATATACTGACCAACGTGCAGCAATATTCTTTTGTGCAAAGAGACTGATTCTTTGTAAGCGGCTATGTGTATTGATGGTAAATTGTGTGACGCTGGTATCAAACACCGGGCGTACGTTAGCTGCTTTTGACAGTTTACCTGTAGTCGCTTCGAGCTGTATCAGCCAGCCGTTCTTCAGCGGATAGCTGCTGCCTGCTCCATAACGAAAGCCTGACGCAGAAAAATTAGTACTCCAGCCAGCAATGCCATATAATAATGTAATCCCTGCTCTCACCTGGAAATTGGCATAGAGCACTTCATCTGCCGCAAAACCTGTAGCAATAAAGGGTTTAAAGAGCCCCGGTTTTTTATATATGCGCCGCTGCCGCTGTTGTGGTATCGTTGGCCGAATTATCAATAAAGTAGGACTTGACGGCTTTACTGGCGTCATCATTATAGCTGTGGAAGTCAGGTAGTTTAACGTGTATGGTTGTTGTTTGCCAGCTGATAGACTATCGTTGGCTATGTCTGCAAATGTGTTATCCGTACTTCCGGAACTTATATTATTTGTTATGCCTTTTCCTGCATCTGGATAATTTGCAGTAACGGTATCCCGGTGTATGCTATTACTATCGTTGGATGATCTGGCCGTTTGTACGGCTTTCTCATTACCCGTATCGTTACCTGATAGAATTGACTTCTTAGTGACATGCTGTGCAGGTTTTGCCGGATTATGATGTTGTGCCGCACTACCTGCTGGTTTGTTTAACGGTGGTTTAGATTGTTTAGCCACCGCGTAAGTGTGTTGTTCCTGATTTGCGCCCGGCAGGGTAATTTGTTGCTTTGTTTGTCCTCTTGCAGTTGCCTGGTTAACATTATTGAGGTTTGCTGACTGGTGAAAAATAATGTGCTCCCGATAGATAGTATACTCTGCGCCAGTAGCCTCTTTTATCATTGCCAGCAGTTGGTGGATGGAATAGGAAGTATGCGGCAACCATAGTTGTTTCTGAGCTATTATTTTTTGGGCATTGAAGGATAATATCAGGCCTGTCTGTGCTGTTATAATATCTCCCAGCATAATAATATTCATCTTCTTCTCCGGCACACGCACCTTTGTATCCAGTGAAGGCGGAACTGTTTGCGCTTTAATGCCGGTAAATATGATCATCCACACTACACTCAGGGATGTTTTTCTTAGTAACTCAATTACATTCATTCCCTTTCAGATAAATAGTAGGCCCATCCATGCGGTACTGTATAGACAATGAGGCTGCTATGACCTCCATTATATATTCGATCGGCATGTTATTAAATGCAGTAGTGATCGTACAATCAGCCAGTTTTTTATTTTCCAGGATGATCTTTACATCATAGGCTTTCTCCAGGGCACGTACAACGGTTTCCAATCTTGCAGCCTGGAAACGAAATACTTTAGTGGCATAAGCATAGTCATTACCGCTTTCCATTTTTGTTACAAGAAAGCGATGTGCATCCACATAGTATACTCCCCGCATACCTCCCTTGACAATCACACTGTCGCTGCTGTCAAAGAAAAGTACAGCTCCATTATCAACTTCTACTGTAACACTATCTGTTGTTGTGTGTACATTAAATGCTGTGCCGATCACTTTGATGCCCAGCATCCCTGTATGCACAATAAACGGCTTGTTAGCATCAGGAGTAACGGAGAAGTAGCCTTCGCCTTGTAGTCGTACAGTCCTGTGAGCGCCGGTAAATGAAGCAGGATATTCCAGCCTGCTGCCTGGTGTTAATACTATACTGGACTGATCTGCCAGGGTATCATACAGGATACCGTCCGGCCGGGATATCGCCATTGACCTGACTGTTGCAGTTTCCCCCGGACGCAGGAAAAACAGGAGGCCGGTTCCCAATGCTAACAGGAGTGTAGCAGCAATGGCGATGCGGAAGAAAGATGTAGGTTTAAGCAGTATTTTTTTACCGGGTCCTTTTGATGAATGTGTATCGATATTTAGCCTGCCCAGTTCCCGTTGGAGATCAGGGGCGATATAAGTACCTTCTTTACCGGCGTGCGACCATAACTGCAGATATTGTTGCAGCAAGCGATCGTTGTCCGGAGCCCGCTCTATCCATTCGTCAATGGCAAGTGCTTCCTCCGGGCTGGCTTCTCCTGCAAGATATTTTATCAGCAGTACTTCAGATATCGATGTGTTTTGTTGATGGCTCACTGGGTAAATATTATTTCATGCAGATATTTATAAAAGATGATTGATATACCACAGTATAATTACCGTCAGGAGGTAATCCGCCAGCTTTTCACGCATCAGTCGTAATGCTTTACTCATTTGTGCTTCGACTGTTTTTACAGAAATGTTCAACTCTGTTGCTATCTCTGCATACTTTTTACCTTCCTCACGGCTTTTCAGGAATATGATCCTGCATTGTTCAGGCAGGGCACCGGTGGCCCGGGAGATGTGTTGTTCAAGCTCCCTGGTCAACGTTTGCTGTTCCGTACCCCCCTGCATAAGGCTGTCCTTATCTCCGTTTTTATAGGACATATACCTGTTCCGGGCGCCTTCCTTACGAATAACGTTCATACTCAGGTTGTGTACGGACCTGTATAGATATCCCTTTATATCGTCTTCAAAGATGACGGTTTCACGTTTTTCCCACAGCCTGGCAAATACGGTTTGAATGATGTCATTGGCCTCCTCACTGTCCCGTAATAAGGTATACGCATACCGATGCAACCTTTCATAACAGGTATGAAAAAGTTGTAGGAACAGTTCAGATTTATCTTGTTTCTTCAATTCCGTTAGTTACCCTGATGCTTGTTGGCGCAATAATCCAATAGTATAACACAAAGGGCAGAAGATACCCTTATGCGAGGTGAGAAAATATTTTTAATACTGTCTCTGTAGCAATCAGACTTTCGGCGCCCATCCTTTTTCATACTCCCTCTTCCACAACTTCATAGCATCGGCATCGTTAAGGATGTGGCCATTGGAAGGATCCGTATGTAATACCTTGCCTGTACGTTGTGCAATGTTACCCAGTAATGGAAGCAGGGTACTGCGGTATGCGACGTTTATTTCGGCATTCAGCCTGGCATTGCCGCGGATGCTTTCCAGGAAGTTATTGATATGTATTGCATCATAGAATTCGCCGGCAGGACTAACAGTGTTGACAGCACTTTGATTTGTATTGGTCGATTGTTTAACATCTTTCACAACCTTCCCCTTGATATCTGTTATCTTGTAACTATCACCGCCGGTATTGTATAAGGTGCCATTATCTCCGAAAATGGCGAATCCGCGATCGCTGCCTTCCAGGTTGTATGCACTGCAGCTACGGCCTTCCCAGGAAATAGCTTTGCCGCCTTCAAACTCAAAGTTGAGGGTTTGGGTATCTGGTGTTTCCCAGTCGGTATCTTGTGGATAAGCATAACGTCCACCAGCGGAGGTCACTTTGGTAGGGAAATCCAGGTCCATAAACCAGCGAAGGCAGTCCAGTTCATGCGTGGCGTTATTGCAGGTTTCAGAAGTACCCCAATGCCAGCGCCAGTGCCAGTTGTAGTGAACGATGTTATCCAGGTAATCGCGGCGTGGCGCCGGACCTTGCCATAAATTCCAGTCCAGGGTACTTGGTACAGGTATCTTCTTGCCGATGCCTATTGGCTGACGGTTATTGGTATACCAGCTTTTCCCATAGTATATTTTACCTAATACATGTTGTTCCTTCACCTCTTTTATAGCCTGTTGCAGATTAGGCCAGGAACGGCGCTGACTGCCCATTTGTACAAGACGGTTATACTTCTTTGCAGCAGCGATCAGTAGTTCGCCTTCCGCCGGATTTTGAGCGCAGGGCTTTTCTACGTATACATGTTTGCCGGCGGCTGTAGCCATAATGGCCGCTGGAGCATGCCAGTGGTCAGGAGCAGCAACAAAAAGTGCGTCAAAGTCTTTGCGCTCCAGTAACTGACGGATGTCTTTTATAACGGTCGGCTTGCGATCCTGTGCACCGGCAATAGCCTTAAGGCCCTTCGCAATGGCGCCGTCTTCAACATCACATACATACCCGATCTCAGCCCCTGGAAGTTTCGCGGCGCACTGTGCCAGCCAGTTACCTCTGGAATTGACGCCCATTACGCCCAATACCAGCTTGTTACTGGGAGCGTTTTTCCCGAAAACCGGAAAATTAAGGATAGTTAGACCTGCTCCTACACCAGCAAGGCCGCCGGTTTTAATAAAATCTCTTCTTTTCATAACGATGACCTGTTTATCGGTTTTAATGTTTGTAATGGTAGTTTAGAATAGGCATCCTAATGTAAAAAAATAAAAATGGGAACGAAAGAATTTTTGATGAGCGAAGAGAAGGGGCATAAAAAATATCGCCGGCTCATACACAGCCTGCTTTTTTTTCTTTATATTGTTTGAATATTTACCCGGTTATAATTAGTTGTTACCCGTTCCTGAATATTATCAAAAAATCAACGAATACTATAATCTTGCATGAAACCTAAGACCCTTATATCTGTTATAATGCCATGTTATAACGCCGGAAAATACGTAGGCGGCGCGATAGAAAGTATACTTGGTCAGTCCTTACAGAACTTTGAACTGATTATAATCAATGATGGCTCTAAAGATAACAGCCATCAGGAGATATTTCGGTATAAAGACAACAGGATTAAATACATACCATTTAGCAAGAATATAGGTAATTATCCAGCCAGAAATGCCGGTATATCGATCGCAGAAGGAAAATATATTTGCGTTATGGATGCTGATGACATCGCATATGAGAATCGTCTTCAATTGCAGTATGATTATCTGGAAAGTAATCCCAGAACCGGAGCCATCGGAGGGCAGGGAAAGATTATTAACAATAATGGTGAGCTGACCGGGAAACTGACTAATCCTGTCGTTCCATTCCGGCAGCTGCAGGTACTACTTCTAATGAATAATTTTGTTGCACATCCAACATTCATGATACGTGCCTCATTAGTACGCAAATATCAGCTCCGTTATGATGAAAACTATTTTTATGCGTCAGATTTCGATTTCATCTCCCGGTGCTGTACTTTATTTCCCGTTCAAAATATTGATCATGAGCTTATCCAATACCGGCATCATTCGCAACAGATATCGTCAAAGCACCACGCCATGCAGGTGGAATACGCAGATCGTATCAGGTTGTCCCAATTAAAATTCCACAATTTCGAGCTGTCCAATGAGGAGAAGCGGATTTATTTGCAATTGATGAAAAGAATGGCATTTTCCTCTAAAGAAGAGCTAACTGAAGGACTGAACCTGTTAAATAAGCTAATGAAACAGAACCTTCGTTTAAGAGCATTTAACCAGAAGTTCCTGTTCGGTTTTTTTGATTATGTGCTTGCTATCGCTCAGGAAAAAATGATTGTAGGGAATGTCTCCTAATGCCATGTGCTATACCTTATTCTATTCAGATAACAACTGTATGCTGCAATTGTGGCCAGAAATACCTGGTAGAAGCCTCTTCTAGCTCAGCAAAATTAAGACGGGTTTCTTCAAATATATGCTGATCATCTACGGAACTGGAAATAAACGGATAGATCAGCATTTTGTTAAAGGTCAATTCATTGATCAATTCCGAGGGCTTCACATTCTCGTCAAATGATTCTTCCAGCAGCCTGTCATAGAACTTTTTGAATATTACCAGGAAGGGAGCCGCAGTGCCACCGGCAACCCAATAGCGTGACGGGGCCACTGGTATTGCACGATAGAAACTTCTGCAACCGGTCAATAAAAGATCAATTCCCTGGTAATGCGCCTTGATAATGTGATCAAACAGATATTCTTTTGAATAGTCTGCGGTAAAAATGTGGTTATCATTGCAAATGATAATAAGATCTTCGTCACGTTCTTTGCCCATTCGTACCGCCTCTCTGATCCCTTCCCATCTATCAATGTTGGTGCACTCACCGTTTTTTCCGGTTTCAATAAAAAAAACTTCAAACTCCGGTTTTCGGGAGAATTCTTGTATTATCCTATCTCGGTATGTTTCCGGCTGTGTTATAATAAAAACGGGTAAACAGATTTGAGATAGGTCGTAGTCTGGTATCTTCTTTTGAACATCATTGATTTCTTTCTGATAATAATTTGAAACGATACGGAGCATGTCAATGCCATTCACACTATCGCCAAAAAGTTCTTCAAGTCTGCCTTCTTGTGCATTTCGTGCCGTTACATCTGAATAGCCAAAATATATTTGCGTCGAAACGGGTTTACTAGTGAAATACTTTCCGGTAGTGAGTGAGGCAATCTTATAATCGGCATTATCTCCAACGCCGAAATCCGCAGATAAGATCTTTTCGTAGAATTTCCTGTAGATGATCATAAACTGCGTACCGGTGAATTTAGCTACCCAATGTAATTTGTCGTTGACAGGTAGCGCGGAATCAAACCAGCTTACAGCACCTAGTAGTACATCTCCACCTTCTGCTTCACATTTTGCAATGCAATCCATTAGATAGTCGGGAGAATATTCTTCAGTGAACTGATGATCATCTTCGCAAATCAGTACATAGGGCCAGTCTTTCTGACTTGCGGTGCTTATGATCCTGCAGATACTTTGCCACAGACCTATTGCTCCAATATGGTGTTCGCAGGCTTCTATTACCTCAATAGAAAACTCTGCTCTTCCGCCAAATTCCTTTTCGATATGCTCCCGACGATCTGTGCGATGCTTTAAATTTATGATGCGGGTGGGGATAATATTTTTCATAACTGTAAAATGAATATTATGAAGATTACGCAATGAAAAAATTCTTCAGATCGTGTGCACTATATAATTGCGGAAGTTCATGGTCATTAATGAAGATTGTGGGTGTCCCAGATATTTCTTCAACATCGCACCATGTGCGCATAGCTGAAATTTTACTGTTATGTATCGTTAGGTCCTCGTAAACGGGATATTTAGCTGCGAAAATCTCATAATTCTTTTCACTTGCCAGATACCAATCATCAAGGGCTTGTTTCATCAGCGTATCATCCTTCAGTGCGGCTATGGAAAGGAAATGGCCTACAGGAAGCCGCTTTACATCTGAGTCTTCCGTTGTCGCCGTAAAAATGATCCGAAGTTCCACATCCGGATTGTTCTGAATAAGTTCTTCTATTGGTACATGTGCTTGTGCACAGGGATCACAATAAGGGTTACATACCTTAATAATTTTATTAGGGGCGCCAGGCGTGCCGAGTACAATACCGACACCCTCAACGCTTTTCCGGATGGCTTTTTGCTTTTTCAGCAAAGCGTCAAATATAATGGGGTCATATTTTAAACGGTTTAACTGATGTTTACTATGCCTGGTGTTCTTTGCTTTCTTCAGCACTGGGATAAACAACAGAAGAGTGAGCAAGGGGAGTATGTAGGATGTTACTGCACTAAAGATCAGGGAGGCGTCGGTAACACCGGAAACAATCTGTGTCATCCATCCGCCGGCAAGCGTAATGGCGGCTTGTGATACCAGTAAGCCCTGTACGTACAGGCAAAGAATACACCATTGTTTGGCAATACGCCATTGGTAAAAGACAGAATAAATGGTAAAAGGGAATGAAAGAATACTAAATAATCCTGCAAGGGCGAGTGTAGCTGGATTAGTCAGGCCATTTAACTGGAAAAGCAATACCGTTCCAATAAAATAAGAAAGGCCAATCATGCTCCAGCTTATGCCTCCTATCTTTGCGGCATCTGATTGGAGAATGGCATTGCAATTCACTTTTTTTGTTGCCTTGCAGATTTGCCGGATTACGGGGCTGTAATGGTCAAGCTCATACCATACCAGTAGGATACCAAGGCCGACGCCTGTTACAGAGATTAGAAAGTAGATCACAGGCAACAATGCAGCCGGTCCCGCATATATGAAGGCCTTGCCAATCGTAATACCCAAAATGAGTAGCAGTAAAGTGGCCAATGCAGGCCTGCTAATATGTTTTATCGTTTCTTCACGATGTTTTTGTTTGTAATCAGGCTCTCCGGCATCGGGTGCGGGTTCTGCCAGTAACACGATGCCGGTGCTTATTTTTTTAAGATCTTTTAGGGAGATCCATATCCATTTTCTTTCTTCAGGATTAAACATCCTGGCCTTCTCTCCGGAAATATCACTAATGACAGTAAAATATTCAACCTCGTCCTTCCCTTTTTTTAATTGAGTAATATAAGGTGGTGGAATATTGTCCATTTGGTCCGGCGAGAAACTTGCAGTTATGTTTTCAATATTATATCTGCTGAATACATCGCTTATACTAAGCAAACTTGGATAGTCCGGATGATCTTCCACCTCGTTCTGAAGGGTTGTGGCAGACAGTTTCACACCGAGTATGTCTAAAAATAGCTGCGCCGCTAAAGGGCCGTTGGGTTTGGGTTCAGTGAGTTTCCAAAACATGGAGCAATAGAAGATTTAGTTAAAAGTCAAATTTATCCGAGATGGGTGATTACATAGTTTTGTCATTCTGTTTTGACTACATTCTGGTACAATCTCTCCAACAACCGCATATCTTTTGTGATTACCCTGACCTGCAACTTTAACCTGTCTTTATAAGGTATACGGGTATGCATGTTCGTGATCAATCCCTGGCTCAGCCTTATTGTCGCCAGAAAACCACTGTCTGAGGGTATATCGGAGATGTAAGACACCGTTCCTGTTACCTGTCCGAACTCCTGATAGGGATAAGCGTCGAACCGCAAAATGGCTTTCATCCCTGTATCAATTTTGCCGAAGTTATCCTGTTGTAAGTTTGCTTCAATATAGACTTGCGGATCTCCTTGCGGAGCGATAAAACCGATAAGTTTCCCTTGTGGCATTTGTTGGTTCTCCTGCACCGGAGATACAAAAGTGATCTTACCGTCTAAGGGAGATATCAATAAGTATTTTAGCATCCATTCGTCTAAAACACTTGAAAAGGTTTGTAGCGACTGCTCAAAGATGTCCGATTGCAGAGAGATCTCGTACGCAAGCTGGTCTATTTCTTTTAGTTTGTCGTTCATTTTCGCTTGATTTGATAACAATGATGAATTGGAATGCTCAAAGGATAATTGTTTTCCGAGGTAGGCACTTTTTGCTTTCCTGAACTCTTCTTCAGCTATAACATGCTGCTCAAAAAGCTGGCGATTCATCTTGTAAGTCTCTTCCGCAATTTTTAGATCCTGTTCTTCCAGTTGTTTCTCACGTTGTATATTCTCGTTTTCTTGCCGGATATGTTCAATATCTGCTTTTAGCATATTTTTCCTTCTTATATAGTATCCGTCAAACGTGTAGTTTTTAAATAGTTGCAATGCTTTGATAAATTCCTGGTAGTTCCGTTGTATTTCACCCAGGTTAGGGGTCCGGTCATCAAAGCTTTGGAGCGCCTCCTGTACATGCAGTTTGCGAAGATTTTCAATACAATGGTCTGTTTGCTGCCTGATTTTAGCAATTGATTGATAATCTGCAGTAGATTCCATCCAACCTATAACCTCTCCCTTTTTTACAAAGCTGCCGTTAACAGTAAATAATTTTTTTAATCTGCCCTCCTGGACAATTATAATTTCTTTTGGGAAGTTTGTAGACGTTAGGTTACCGTTGGTCTCGATTACATCAGGATACTTTATCATCCATGCAACCAGGAGGATAGTAAAAAGTATTGAGAGAAATACGAATAAGGCCCATCTCTCTGCAAACGCAGGTTTCCTGGAAATGATTTCCTGCACTACTTCAGAACGATCGATGATTTCAGTCCCATGTTTAATTCCAGGGTTTGATATCAGTTCTTCAGATAATTCCAATGAAGAGCTTATTCCATTCTGGGATACTACCCTTGAGTTTGAAATGTTATCCATTACCTGCCGAGTTCAAGTTGATTTTTTACCAGTTCATAATAACGTCCTTTTGCGAGCGTCAACTCTTCATGAGTACCTTCTTCTGCTATTTGTCCCTCATGCAGCACAATTATCTTATCTGCATTTTTGACGGTACTCAGGCGGTGGGCAACTATTACTACCGTTCTTCCCTCAAAAAAAATCGCCATATTTTCTACAATGGCTTTTTCATTATTAGCGTCGAGTGCATTGGTCGCTTCGTCAAAGAACAAATACTCCGGATTTTTATAAACAGCCCGAGATATCAGCAAACGTTGCCGTTGTCCCTGGCTGATCCCCAATCCATCGGCGCCAAGTTTGGTATTAAATCCATTTGGAAGCGCTTCAATGAATTCCAGGATATTAGCAATACGACAGCTTTGTACAAGTTTGTCATAATCAAGATATTCATCTCCGACTGCAATATTCCGTGCAATTGTATCGTTGAAAATATATCCATCTTGTAGTACCGCGCCACAGTTAGCCCGCCAGAAGCTATGGCTCATAGTGCGCATATCACTTTCTCCTATTTTGATCTCTCCCTGATATTCATCATAAACCTTAAGCAGCAATTTTAGCAGCGTTGTCTTACCGCTGCCACTGACCCCTACTATTGCAGTCACCTTACCACTTGGAATGATAAGATCCAGGTTTTTTAAAACAGGACTATTGGCTAATCCGGGATAGGAAAAACTGAGCTGATTTATCCTGAGACTCCTGTTTTCAGGCAACCTTGTATTAAAGGTCCTGTCCCCAGGCTCTTCATCTGTCAGCGTATGTATCTCGCTTAACCGTTCCATACTGATCTTTGCATCCTGGAAGTTCTGTGCCAGTCCAATAAACTGCTGGACAGGACCGCTTAAGGAACCGATGATATATTGAACAGATAACATCATACCAAATGTGAGCTGACCTTCTACTACCAGCTTCGCTACCATAAAACTGAGCAGAATATCCTTTCCTTGTGTGATCAGCAAGGCCCCGGCAGACTGCCACTGATTGTAGTCGAGCGATTTAAAATTTAGCGTTATCAGTTGTGCCTGGATATTTTCCCAACGCCAGCGTTTACTTTTTTCCGCATTATTCAATCTGATATCCTGCATGCCTTGAATCAATTCCAGGGTAGCAGCTTTTTCTTTAGCTGACAATGCAAATACATCATTATTGATCCGGCGGCGAATACGGAAAAACAATTGGATCCATGCGAGGTAAAGAAGGTTACCTGCCATAAATATCAGGAACAATGTCACGCTATACCATACAAGTATCACCGCATAAACGCCAAAACTGAAAATGGAAAAGATAGTAGTAAGCGTCTGGCTGGTAAGAAATGATTGTATCTTACCGTTATCACTAATCCTTTGTAGTGTGTCTCCCGTATGCCGTGCATCATAGTAGGACAAGGGCAGGCGGGTAAGTTTTATCCAGAAATCAGAAAGAATAGAAATGTTGACTGTACTGGATATTCTCAACTGAAGTCTGCTTCTTATGAAATTAATAACAGCAGTACTGACGGACAGCATCAACTGTGCACATAATATCAGGGTAATAAAATTGAGATTACCTGTATTGATACCATTATCCACCATACTTTGTGTGAGATACGGCATAATAAGTTGTATCAACAATCCCACCATCAATGAAATGAATACCTGTGTTAGCATCCAATGGCTGCTTTTCAGGTATTTCATGATTATGCCCCAGTTGAGCTTGTGTTCTTTTTCATCGGCTGCATCGTAAAAAACAGGTGTTGGTTCAAGTAGCAGGGCCGTTCCCGTTTTCTCCTGGTCCTGTTTTTTATTCGATCCCCATTTTCTAAGAAAATCGGTTCGCGTGTAGGTGACTACCCCCTTTGAAGGATCCGCTATTTTAGCGCCCTTCTTATTAATATCAATAAGAATAACAAAATGATTCTGATTCCAGTGAAGGATAGCAGGGACCGGCGCCTGTTGCAGTTTCGAATAATCGATGTGCACACCACGTGTTATGAAGCCCAGCTTCTCCGCTGTTTCACTAATGCCAAGCAATGAAACGCCCTGTTTGCTTAGCCCTGCTTTTTGGCGGATACTGTCTGTGTTGTAATGTTTGCCATAATACTTTGCAATCATTTTCAGGCAGGTAGGCCCGCAATCCATAGCGTTTAGCTGTTTGTAGAAAGGGAACGACCTCATTATAGAACTTGAAATTAATTGGAGGAATTTTTACAATACATGCTATGACACTCACAATGATCATGGGTTATATAATAGCATGACACCGGGTAGTGGGATATATGAGCAGCTATCAACGGATTTTTCATATTCATGAAAGGCCAGGGTTTAATCTTGAGGTCATTTTTTCAGAAATCGGGTTGGCAAATTCTGGGTCATTTTGACACTCAATGGTAATTGAGAATAGAATTTTAATATCTGTGGAATTAAGATAAATATATAAAAGTTCGCGGAATGCAAGTATAATTTTTTTTAGATTTTCTATTCGCGAGTCTACTAGAAAAGCCAGCACTGTGATGTGATTAATTTTTGTGAATATTGTTTGGATTTGTATAACGCATAACATATCTTGAGCAGAGATTCTTTAAAATCTAGAATGAATTCCCGTTAAAAGAAAAGTGACAGCTAATATTCTATCGTTTGTAACCAACTGAATATTGCTCTTGCGCCATTGAATATTTTTTAACTCAAATCCCTATTAGTTCCATGTTCTGGAGATTTGTTCAACTCAAAGCCCGAGGGCTATTAGCGGCACGGTTGTATTGCATTTTCCTGTTCTTTTATTAAAGGATACTAAACGTATAGGCTTATGCAAGCCGGAGATGTTCTGATTGCATAGCATCCTTTCTCATGCATACATCTAATACTATGTAATCGTAAACTACTTGAAGGCTGAACAAAGGGTAGTGCGCGCCTACCCCGGAAGGTCTTTCAGGGGCCAAATGAGCTTTGGCTTATTTTTCAAGAAAAATGAAATAAAATGAAGAAGCTTAAACTAAAGGCACTAGACCTCGGTGCAAAGGAAGTACTTTCCAGAAGTCAGCTTAAGAACATTCTTGGTGGATCAGACCCCTATGGAAGCGGTAGTGGTACCGGTACAGCATGCTCTGCCACTGCCTGGTGTTCCAGCGATCGCTCAATTACCTGTGACGGATATGATTATTGCTATGGTCGGGATGGACATTCCGTAACATGCTCTAATGGAAATGGAACACCCAAAACCATAAAATGCTTTTAGGTCTTTTTTAACTCTTAAAAAGAAATTATGAAGAAATTAAAATTAGCGGTGCTGGACTTAGGCGCGAAAGAAGTTCTTACCAGAGCTCAATTGAAAAATGTTTTTGGCGGCTCTTACGGTGGTGGCTCCGAAGGTGCAGCATCGTGCAGTGTTACATGTCCCAATGGTGAAAAGAAAACTGTGGATTGCGGCTACAATGTAATATGCCAGACAAAAGATCATTCGATTAAGTGCGGAGATGAAGAATATAAGAATCAATGTTAGTACTCATTACCTATATTTGATTATCTACCACCGGTATGCCATTTTAAATGGCTACCGGTGGTACACCGTTTTTGTATTCTCTAAGCTCCAACAGCTATGAATTTAAGAAACTTAATACTTGCGCTTCTTGTTGTTTTCAGTATTAAAGGCATCGCCCAGGATAAAAAAGAGTATAGGATTCTAGGAAAAATAAAAGGCATTGGCAATGCGAAAGTACTCTTGGGAAATAAACCTAAAAATGGTTATGGACCCGGATTTGAAATACGGTATTTTGATTCCTGCTATAGTAAGGATGATCAATTCTTTTTCAATGGCCACGCTGACGAACTGACATTTTACTCAATTGAAGTTCCTGGAATAGCTAATGGCTGGGTTAGTTTTATTGCTGAAAACACCACAATAGAAATAAAAGGAGTTAAGGATTCATTATATAGATCAAAAATAACAGGCTCTACACAAAATGAAGTATATGAGGCATACAGGAAAGATGTTTCTTACCCATTATCTGTAAGGAGACGAGCGCTTTACAGGGTTATTGATAGCCTAAAGAAGCGTAGCGATGCGACACAGGTTAAAACATTTGAGAAGACTTACCTTGCACAATATAATAGAGAGAATGAAACTAACATAGGCAGGTTTATTGAACAAGCTCCGGCTAATTATGGAGCTTTATATGAATTATCCGGGATAGCAGATTTTATAAAAGCTGACACCGCTAAAAAGTATTATTTGAAATTGTCGGATGAGTTGGCGAATACTGCACTGGGAAAAAAACTGAGGTATATGCTATTCGACTATCCTGAATTAGTTAGCCTGAAAAAGCCGGTACCTTTTTTTTCCATGCCCGATACCTCAGGCCGAATTAGGAACATTACCGAATTCCGGGGGAAATATGTATTGGTTGATTTTTGGGCAAGTTGGTGTATACCTTGCCTGAAAGAGTTGCCGGAATTGAAAAGACTTGATAGTACTTACAAGTCGGAAGGGTTTCAGATACTGGGTATTTCAATGGACACGAATCGAAAGCTGTGGACTGAAGCGATTGCCAAACATAAAATTGACTGGTCAAATCTTTCCGATCTAAAAGGTAATGATAATAAGGCTGCGATTCTCTTGAATGTATCCGCTATCCCTGTAAAATTCCTATTGGATCCTGAGGGTAATATCCTGTTGAAAGACGCTTCACTATCCGAAATAGAAAAAGTTTTATCCACGGCAATATCACATTAGCCAATGATGAATATTGATCTTACCCCAATAGATTGATTGCTTTAAAGTAGAAAGGTGTCTCAAATTTTTTGAAACACCTTCCCGTTATTTTGAAAGTCTTTATGCGATTATTTTTCTTCTAAGTTTGATTGAGCTTTATTATTCTCCCTTAGAAAATTTTTTAGGCTGTTCCTTCCTCAACATCTTTGTTTTAGCCAGGAACCGATAACTGCTTCGTCTTAATGAAATCTCTCTTTGGTGTTCATCGTCGCCATCGCGCCTTTTGCGATAAGTGGAAAGTATCAGATGTTTTGTGATAACACCAGTTACTTTTTCCCTGTCTTGCCTGGAAACTACAGGTAGCAGATCCAGTTTATGCTCTTCCATTAAGGTAATGGCAGTAAGTAAAGTGCTGGAAGGATAAACAAAAACCTGTTCATATTTCAACTCAGACATAGTTGTATTCCCTTTTATCAGGCCTTCATACAACTCTTTTATATTCATCACGCCGCATGGCTTGTCCTCGCTATTAAAAATGATGGCACCATATCCATTTTGTATTTTTGATCCTGATGATTCCAATACTTCTTTAATACTTTCGTTTTCCCACACAGCCGGTATATTTTTATCCATCACCTCTTCCACTGTAAGTTCACGTAAGATGTCCGGTTCATAAGCATCAGGCGTAGGTACACCTCGTCTGTTGATCTTTTCCGTCATTATAGAACTTTTCATCATAAAGAAAGAGACGCAGTAGGATGCTGTACATGCGCCTAATAACGGTAACAACCCATGTGGTTGTAAGGTGGTTTCAAAGGCAAAAACTATCGAAGTTAACAGCGCTCTTGCTGAACCGGCAAACATGGCCGCCATGCCTATAAGTGCACAGGTAGGCAGACTGATGCCGATCTGGGGGAACAAGGTTGTTATAATAACACCAAGTCCCAGCCCGGTAGCTCCTCCGATCGTTAATAACGGTGCAAGTGTTCCTCCTGAAGTGCCGCTTCCTAAAGAAATGGACCAGGAAATAAACTTAAGAAAACACAATCCCAGTATAAGTTGAACGCTGATGTTCCCACTCAGCAGCTGAGAAATATTGCTATATCCAACACCCATAGTATATGGAGCGAAATAACCTGTTATACCTACTGCCAGGGACCCTATTGCCGGCCACCACATCCAGTGAATAGGCAGTTTTTCAAACATGTCTTCAATGAAATAGACGCTTTTGGTAACAACAGCTGCGATCATGCCTATAACTGCACCCATAGCAACATAGCAGATCATTGCTTCAGTTCCTGCGGCTGGAATATCAGGCATTGAAAATACAGGGGCATTGCTGAAAAGAGCATAGTGCATAGCGGCGCCGGTTGCACAGGCTAATGCCACAGGTATAATTGAACGGGGAGAAAATTCAAATAACAGCAACTCAATAGCAAGTAATACCGCCGCTACAGGGGTACCAAAAATGGCAGCCATACCAGCCGTAGCGCCCGCAGTCAACATGATCTTACGCTCATTGGGCGAAATATGCATGATCTGTCCGGCAAGCGAACCAAATGCACCACCGGTAGAAATGATAGGTCCTTCAGCACCAAATGGACCGCCGGTACCTATAGATATTGCGGCGGATAGTGGTTTTAATAACGTAATGATCGGCTTTATACGGCTTTTATTTGTAAGCACCTGCTCCATCGCTTCCGGTATTCCATGCCCGCGTATAGCAGACGAACCGATACGTGCCATAATGCCCACCAGCAGGCCGCCTATCACCGGTATAATAACTACCCACCAGCCGAGATGATTGCCAGCCGGGCTGCTTTCTTCAATTGAGAATTCTCCGTAAAATGAAAGATTAGTAATAAGGCTGATCAATGCAACCAGTGCCTTAGCGACAAAACCTATTACAATAGCGTTAAATATTACCTGAATGCTTAAGTATAGGACTCTTTTGGACATCAGAGGCCGGTTCTCTTCCTGTTCCCTGTTGATATTTAGGTCTAGGGACGGCGCTATTGAAATAGATTCGTCAATATCTTTATTGCGCATAAAATTGTTGTTTATTGTGCAAAAGTATTGCTAAAACAACATTTTATTAAATTTATTTATTAAAATTAGCTTATAAAACATTGCCTAAACAATGTTTTTGTAACTTTGACTATGCAGCATCACACTAATTGCTTCCTGAAGAAGTATTCGTTACCTGAATGGGAAGCCGCTATTGATAATAACTCTAAGTTGTTGAGTTTCAAGAAAGGACAAGCCATATTCCGGGAAGATGAGCCTGTAACAGGATTTTATTTTTTACACGAAGGGAAGGTTAAAATACATAAGAAATGGGGTGACGATAAGGAACTTATCATCAAATTAGCGAAGGAAGGCGACGTGCTTGGGCATAGGGGGATCGCTGCAGAGCAGTATTATCCGGTCTCTGCAACTGCTATAGAAGATGCATCCGTTTGCTTTATTACCACAGCATTTCTCAAAACAACGCTCAGGATCAATCCTGAACTTACGTATCAGCTCATGCTATATTATGCCAGGGACCTGCAGGAGGCCGAAAAGGGTATGCGGAATATGGTTCATATGGATGTAAAAAGCCGTATTGCAGATACGCTGCTGAAAATTGCCGAAGTGTTTGGCTGTGATGAAGACGGGACCATTAAAGGCACCCTGACCAGGCAAGATGTTGCATCTTATGCCGGCACAACCTATGAAACAATATTTAAAGTAATGAACGAGTTCTCGGCTGATCGTATTCTTGAGCTTTCAGGGAAAACGATCATTATTAAGAACAGGGAGAAATTATCATCACTTATCAAACAAGGGTAGCGGCAGGCGAATATTCTTTCTAACCCCATCTGTAGTTATTACCGGAAGATCATTCCGGATCAGGTCCGTCTTTCCGCCACTAACATTTTGAAAGTGGAAAATCGGTGTCGTCGCTCATAAACGATTTTATTTTGGAGGGCCGGAAGGAAATACGTGCGTACTTCTTCATTTTTCTTTTTTACGTTACTATCATTCCTTATTATACATCAACTCTAGGATCACAGAGATCTCATCGGCCAAAGGTCCCAGGATGCAGGAGGAGAGTTGTTAAGAGAAAATCTCTTTTATTTTTCATATGATATCAACGTTGGTCCCAGTGAAATTCTTTAATACCTTTTAATCTGAGAAATCCGGGTTTCAAATTAAAAGTGTAAACTTTGTAAATATCCTAAGACTATGCATAGTGGCCGAAACCTCTTCTCTGGAAATCGCAAGTACCTATACGGGCTGATTTTATTCTTGTTGATTTTTGCAGTCTGCCTGACTTTCAATATGGTAGGCAGTGACGATTTTTATATCAGCAGAAAGGAAGTTTTGCTCCGCAAGATCGGACATGAGCTACTCTTACAGGCGGGAGACAGTACATCAAGGGTGCTCCCGGTGAAAAAGATCGCGGAAAATGAATATCAGATCAGTTTTGAGAAAGCGCTCACTTTTCAACCTGACTCTCTGGTGAAGATTACCCGGCATTTGCTGGCTAAAG
This sequence comes from Chitinophaga sp. S165, assembly GCF_003182155.1. Taxonomy (GTDB): domain Bacteria; phylum Bacteroidota; class Bacteroidia; order Chitinophagales; family Chitinophagaceae; genus Chitinophaga. Next base: position 10,824 of record NZ_QGTG01000002.1, on the reverse strand, counting down.
ACCCGCTCACAGGTGATTACGTTGTTAACGTTCTGAACTGCGGTAACGGCAGTGTGGCCTATGGATACGCGATATCGGGAAATGAAAAAGATAACATTGTGACATGTTCAAAAAGAGTGCAGCCTAGAGGATGTTACATGGTTAACATTAAATTTAAACCCCTGGGGACGAATAAAGCGATGATAGGATATCTGCTGGGTGGCCTATCATTTTTGGCATTTGCCGGCTTTGTTTTTTGGGAATTTGTTAAGTCACGCAGGTTTTCAACTAACATCCCTGGTATGCCCCCGGTTGGTCAGAGCGGTAATGAACTTGTACCGATAGATGTTGAGGAACCTGCTCCGGTTGGTCAAAATACCCAGAAATTCACTTTTGGCCCGGTCTTGTTTGATGCGGAAAAACGGCAGCTGATAATAGATAAAAAACCTATGGACCTGACCAGGACTGAAACCCGTTTACTGCTCATCTTCGCACAATCCCCTAACGAGACGATAGAGAGAAGCCGGCTGCAAAAAGAGATATGGGAGGATGAAGGGGTTATTGTAGGGCGTAGTCTGGATATGTTCATATCAAAACTTAGAAAGAAATTGGAATTCGATCCGAATATCAATATTGTCGTTATACGCGGCAAAGGATATAAGTTCGAAACTAGTTATGAGGAAGGGGTGCATAGCGCATCCGGTGTCAGTAAGTAAAGATTTCCCCCCGAATACAAAAGGAATATGGAATACAGCGTGCAGATGAAGATGGTAGGCCGCTGCTTATTAATCATTAACTTACCCCATTATTTTTAATAGGTGAAGGTAGATTATGGGAAGCGATGTTCATCGTTTCTATAAGACCGCAAACAATGTTTGTATATCAGTTACTCCTCGCTTTGCAGTGTCGAACCGAATGGTTTTGACAATCTGGAAATTCCTTGATAATAGCCTCCGCTAGTAGAGTTAATCCTTCTGAAGTGTTCGGATAGGGCTCCTATCGGCTTCATATAAGGTTACTGTAAGGTCACCAAAAGGATATCAAAAGGGCATTTATATATCAAATCGATATTGAAGTGACCTTTAAATGATGTTTTAATGACAATTTAATATACTTATACGTACCTTAGAGAAACGATATAGAAAACTTGTATTACTAACCTCAAAACGACCTTTTTATGGCCATTGTTAAAGACAATATCCTCATGCAACTTGTACGGGGCTCTCTCGGCAAGCAAATCACGATCTACGAACGGAATGGGCAGATCATTATGGCGAAGAAACGCGGCCCTTCAAAGAAAAAGCCTACACAAAAGCAGCTGGAGGCAAGGCATAAGATGACTATTGCTTCGATGCGTGCGCAGCTGATGCTGGAAGATCCGCAGATAAAGGCTTATTATCAGTCGCTGGCAGGGCCGGGTCAAAATGCTTATAATATAGCAGTGAAGGATGCTTACCGCAGTCCTGAAGTCCAGAATATCAGGTTAGAAAAGGAGAAAGTGGTAGTGACTGCCCAAAATGAGTTCCGGGTGGCAGAAGTGGAGGTAAAGGTAATAGACGCCGACGGGGTTATTACCGAGAGAGGGCGTGCATTTTTGGACCGGAATGGAGTAGATTGGCATTTTAAAACTTCGGCGTTGCCTTCGGGCGGTAAAGTCATTGTGATAGCGAAAAGTTTACCAGGGATTCAAACGGTGAAGGAATTGCTGCTTACATAAAGACCTCCTCACTGTACGAATGGCCTCTTTCTGATTGGGGATCATTCCCCAGTGCGCATTAATTTGACAGTCGGCTTGGATTATTTTGATATGTGATATTCCGCACTAAAAGTGGATAGGCGTAGCCGTGATTTAATCACACGAATCCCCTGGGTTTCAACTTGATCCGGTAAATGAAGTCTTCCCCGACATAGCCTAATAGGCGGCGAATCTGCCCCAACATAAAAACGGAGATAATACTTTTGTACTATCTCCGTCCGTGTTGGTACAACGGGGTGGACAGGTGTCGAACTATTTTGTGTCGGATTTTATGAACCTGATATTTATTATTAAACTTTGGAAATGAATATCAGTAGGTAATTCTTTCCAAAATCCTTTTATACTTATTTTTTATATTAGGTGCAGTGACAAAACATTTAACCAAGTTGAGAAATTCAATTTCCGTCAATCTACCTATTTGCTCATAGTCGATTCCTTCAAAGGCGTATTGGTCTTCAAAGGATATTTGGTTAAATTCATCAATCCAATTTGCATATGAATAAGTGGGTTTCGGAAAAGCCCATCCATTTGTAGTTATTATTTTCTCTGCTTCAAAATAATAGCAATTAAAATTTGCATCGGCAATATTTATACACCCATGCTGTTTTGACGCGTACGCAGGCACATAATCCTGACTTGACGGCAATGTGGCTAGCAATAGATTATTATCCTTCTGACCTTAGCTTATAAAATACTTGTTTTTTGCAGGAGTCTTATTATCCTTGAAGTAGAAGGGCGTGAAATACAAAATTGTACCAGGTGGGAACATCACAATTTGAGTGATTTGACAGTTTTATAATATTCCTGAAAATCGTTGTAAAGTTTTTCCTTAATGGGGTCTCCAGCCACAAGCTCACCAAGATCTAACCGATAGTTTGATGTATTGGCTCTTTTTGACTCAAAAAGTTCGATCAGCCCATATTGATGTGCGACTTTATACCATGGAGAAGTTGTTCTGTGAGTAAAGTCAACCAATTCCTGAGCACCGGAATATTTAAAAGTACTAATGAGGTAATCCATTAATTCAATTTCATTCTTCGAAAACTCATCATCACAAAACGGTTTGCGACCTGAAACTTTCGTTCCATTGCTATCATTTGTAAGTTCTATGTAGTCTGCCAGCATGTTGGGTGCTTCATTCACCTCCTGATAAATGTCGCTGCAAACCGGACCTGCTTGCCATACCTCGTAATCAAGGTTTAGAAAGGGGATTCCATGTTTTTTTACAGAAAACTCATCCAGAAAATAGAGGAGCTTTAATAGTTTAGTTTTATACAATGGCTTAATCTTATCCGAAAGATAAATAACGGTATCACCGATCTTATCAATTTGGTCCGGAGTGTATTGATGTATGCTATTGTTTTGATTATGAGTCATATTAATAATGCGAGTCAATCAATTTAATGTAAAATACTAATTTTTTTAGTATTTTAAAAATAGCCTTTATACTAAGGTAGATCAGATGTCACAAAGGTCGAATATTTCTTAAAGAGAAAGATACTAGATATGGAAACAAAAAAAGGAACATCATCCGATGTTCCCTTTTTCCTCGTTGGTACAACGGGCCGGACAAGTGTCGAACTATTGGGGTATCGATTTTTGTAACCTATTCGCTACAAAAGGTATATTGAACAAATAAATATTTGTAAATTACTTAATTGAGGTATAGTTAATATATTTATTGATAATCAATAAATGTGTATGTGATTGTTTTTGATTAGTTTAAAAAATGATCTTAAATCTTGATAGACAATTAGGTAAGAGATCTTTAAAAATGTCCGTTTACTCCAAATATTTAATTTATTAATGAATACTATTGAAATAATCGACTTAGGGAAGAACAAACAATCATGTTGCAGGGTCATGAACTGCCAGGTAAATGCCAATGAATTTCAATGGCAAAAGGAGAGTGGGCTTTATTTTTTACAGAAGAGCGAAAAGCTCACGGTGAAAATTAGAGAGTTCTTAAAAATTGCAAAACAATATACTATTGATGTTTTGGTATTTCCAGAATTATCTGTACCTGAAAGTCTTATAGGGCTTTTGCAAGAGTGGTCTAATCAACATGGTACAATTGTTATTTGTGGCTCTCACTACTACAAGACTGCAAATGGATATATTTCTAGATGTCCGATAATAATAAGTGGGGTTGTGTATTTTAGTGAAAAACTAAATCCAGCACCAATTGAAAAGTCTCCGATTGAAGGTGATGGGATTGTTAAGGGCACGAGAGTATTGAAATTTGTTAATTCGTCCATTGGCAACTTTTCAGTGTTGATTTGTTCTGACTATCTTGATGATGACTTGAAGAAGCGACTGAATTTGAATTCACTAGATTGTTTATTTGTGCCGTCTTTTCAAAAAGAATCGGACTTATATTACTCAAGGATGGATATTGAGTGTAGCAATTCTCAAACAGGGCTATATATTGTTTATTCTAACTTTTACGATGGCAAGAATGGAGATGGCAGATCTGCTTTTTTTGGATTAATGGATAGATTATTTACGGATAAGTTAAAAGAAAGAGGCTTTACAGATTTACAACCTAAGACAAAATTATTTGAATTTAGAAAAGAGACAGAGTATGTAATTCATGAATTCAGTTTAGAGGAAAAACGGCCGTTCATAAACAGAAGTATCGAAACTAACCCCAATGTGATGTTAGTATCTGCTAGTTCTTCAACTGTAAGTAAAGATTTACTATTTATTCAGAAAATAGCAAATGATGATGAGAGATACCAGAGAATAGAGGAGCTATATGTTCCTCCTAAAGAATATGAGGATATATATCATACACTGGAAAAGAGCAATTTGGTTATCATTATTGGTGACCCTGGAATAGGTAAAACCTACACAGCTGTTAGAATCATGAAGGATTACTTTAATAAAGGATTCGAGCCTATTTGGTTTTCCGGCTTGGAAAAAGAAGATCGAGACATGCAAAGTAAAGCCTTGAGGGATTTTACCCCGACGGAAAAACAGGTAGTGTATTTTGAAGACCCTTTTGGCCGAACCGTATTTGAGAAACGGGAATCCCTACTGCAAGTTTTTAGCCCACTTGTTGATAAATTAGCGGAATATAAGAGCAAAATAATAATAACATCTCGAAAGGAAGTTTTTGAGGATTTTAGCAAAGAGAGCCTATTAGAAAAAGACGTCATTCTCTTAAAGAGAGAATTGAATGTAAGGAATCCATCTTATGATGATGACGGCCTAATATCTATTTTCAATAAGCTTGCAGCTCTTGTGTGTCCGTGGTATGATGATTCGGAATTTCGGGATATTGTACACCTAGCCATAACAGAGAAAAAAATTACAACACCCTTATCAATAAGAGACTTGGTTTTTGTTTCTAGATCGATCACTACCATTGAGGAACTTAATGAACTAATTGAAAAACGGGAAAATGAAATTGTAAAAGTTTTTGCCCTTGAAATATTAGCGACTGGATTAACCACTAAGATCATATTGTACCTGACATTTTTCTGTGGTTTAAAAGGGAAGTTATTAGTTTCAGAGTTATTTGAGAGAGTGTCAAAACACCTGGTGTCATTGAATTTTGCAGTCCATAGTTTCTCATTAAATCTTGAAATTAGATCTCAGATCGGTTATCGAATAGAACAGTTGGGTCAAATAAAGACAGCTTATAGATTTTCACACCCAGTTTATGAGGAAGCATTAGCTATTTTATTTTCTTCTGATAAACACTGTGAGTTAATATCAAAAGCTATAATTAAAGAATTTTCAGTAATTGACCCTAAAAGCGCTTACATCACATTAAATAAGCTGGTTGCTAAATATCCCGAGATGTCGCTTTCTCTTTTTCGACACTTACTAGAAGAAGATCGTCAAATTAAAGATGACTATTTAAAGGTGTTATTAAGCAAAAAATTAATAGCTGTTTATTATGAAACTAATATTGCGGATTTCTTTTTCCTGGCAACTGAGTACTACCCATTAGGTGATTTAATTAATAATATTAATTCTATTGATCATCAGGAGAAAGATTTAATAAATAAGTTAGAATTGGTACTTAGATACATGAATAACTCTCCACAGGGATTTGATTCTTCAGCAATCAACAAAATAGATTTTTATCGAATTCTCTCTAATACGAGATATGTTTTCCAGCCCAATAAATTGCTACAAATACTATCACTCTCCCATCGTATTGATCCCACTAGCATTAAAGTTTTCACAACTGCGCACGATTTATCTATAATAAAAAGAATCTTCCTCGGGATTGAAAAGCCTGGCAGAGTCTATTATTATAAATTATTTGAGAACAATGCAGCGATTCAAGTTGAATTATATAATCTTCAAAAATATGTAGAAAAATCAGGTTCAGAAGAAATAGGCCAGATCCTTTACAAAAAGATCTTGTTTTCTGAATTTAAATATTACGGTAAGATAATAATAGATCCTGGCGCAGCTAATGCAATTAAGCGTTTAAAAAGGAATTTGCTACCAGTTGGTATTATTGATGTTATAGGTGATTTTCCTGCAGGGGTTGTTGTTGGCATTTTTGATACGAGAAATACGATAATTGGGGTCGGAATCACTGAATACCCATCCTCAATACTTCATGTACTGAAAGGCTATTCATCCAATGCTTTTTTTGAACTAATAGGATATTTTCATTCAAGTTGTGCAATAAAGGATAAACTTTTACATCGGTTTTGGCACTATAATAGGCATGAGGTTAAGAAGTGGCGTTGGTCCAGGCATTATCAAGGTAGTGAAAAGGACAGTTAGCTTAATTACGTATGTAGGTTAATTGGTATTCGTGTCCCTAAATTAACAAACCAGGGATTTTCTATAAAAAACTAAGTTATGCAGGATATTCTTGATGGTAATAATGAAAAGGAATTTGAAGAGCGGTCTGATAATATAAAAGATGATGATTTAGAAATTTGGAACATTGAAAATGGTCATTTTCAGAGTATTCAGAGGAAACTTATGGGTGCCGGTGCTAAACTTTTAGCGGGACCGAGAGGTACAGGTAAAACGCACCAAATGCGGTTGACCTACAGTACGTGTGTAAATGACTTTGAACAAAGTAGTAAACCGGTGGCAATTTTTGCAACCTTTGGTCGATATTATTATTTAGAACCAATGTTAGGAAAGGCCTCAAATGCTTTTTCTATTTTTCATGCTTGGGTACTTGCGAAAATTTTGAAAGGGTGTTATGAGTATCTCGCAGCAATTAACAAATCGGATTTGTTAACGGAGATACAAAATGAATATGTCACTGCTGAAGAATTGGATGATTTTATTGCCGGTGCGGAACTTGCAAGATATTCCGAATTGAATACACATACAGTACTTAGAAAAACATCAATAAGTTATGTAACGCGAATATTGGAATTCGTTGCTATGCGATTGGATAAGACACGTGTCGTATTGCTTTTAGATGATGCGGCCCTCACTTTTACGCCAGATTATTTGGTGGAATTTTTCGATATATATCGGAGTTTAAAATCAAAGATAATCTCACCTAAAGCATCCGTTTATCCTGGTACGACAGAATACGGTCCAAGATTCCATGTCGGGCAGGACGCTGAACTTGTTAATTGTTGGTTGAGCATAAATGATAGTGCTTATGGCGAATTTATGGATAGTCTGATTGATAAAAGGTTCAATCAATATAAAGTAACAATTCCTAATACAATCCTGGAAATATACAAATATGCATCTTTCGGCATTCCACGCGCATTTATTTCCTTATTAAGACGATATAAGGATAGTACTGAATCCTCATCACAGGCAAAGTTCAATAAATCTATTGAAGCACATATACAATATATTGATTCCGAATACCATTCGTTGGAGCAAAAAATTCCACAGTTTAAATTAATAATTGAAACTGGATATCTGTTTTTTAGAAAAATTATTACAGATTTAGTAGCTGATAATAAAGAGCAGGCGAATCATAAATCCATTGTTATCGGTATAGACGATAGGAGTTTGAGTGTAAACAGGATGTCGGAAAGAATGCTTCGCTTTCTTACTGAAGCAGGATTACTATATTCTATAGGTATAGTGAAACATGGCAATGTAGAGGATGGGGACTCTCGTAACTACAGGAGATATATTCCTCATATTATTTTCCTTATTAAAGAACGAGCATTCAGTACCTCTCGAGGGTTTAATCCGCAGGAAATTTTAGACAAATTAAACCAGCGTGAAAAGAAGCATCCATTGAGGCGGACGCTTCAAACACTACTGTCTAACAATGAGTTGACCAATTTGCGTCTTGATCTTCCTCCATGTCAGTCTTGCCGATCTATTAGATTAACTGAAGAGCAAAAATTTTGTCATGTTTGTGGAACACAGCTCGTGAAGCCATCCGCCTTTGAAGCTTGTATGGTTCTTCCGATTAACGTATTATCAATTTCGCCTAAGATACAACAACGGCTAAAAAAGGAGCTTTCAATTCATTATTTAAAGGATATAATCGCATTACAACATCCGAAGTCTGAATTGCAATCAGTTAAATATATAGGGACAAAACGCTCCGAGCAAATTATTGATTCGGTAAGAACAACTGTTGACGAATTTTTATCATAAAATGGCTAAACCTAAAAATATAACTGCATATAGTTTTCAGGTAAATGAGTTCTCAATAACAAGCCCATTTAAAACTGAGAATTTTTTTGATATTACGCATTCGGAGATTTCCAATTCTCCCATCGATAAATTTTTAACAAAGGTTACTGAGCTAAATAGGCTTATCCTGGATCCGAGGGATGTCTTGTCGCTGATAAGTTCATTGGAGCAGCAGGCACTTATTTCTGTCGAAATAAAAGAAAAAATTAAGGGGACGATTAATAATGTCAGCACTGTGAACCCAGTTATGATAAACTTAGTGCTCCTAGGATTTATTTCGGCAATTGAGAGTTATTTAAGAGAAATCATAAGTAAGCTTATTCATTTTGATGAGAAGAGTATGCAAGCATGTGAACATAAAGAAATTCTCTACGGAGCTGCAATACATGCTGATGTCGAGGTCTTACCTGAAACACTTTTAGAATCCACATCTTTTACAAAGAAGGATACTATTAAGGATGTAATAAAAGATTATTTAGGATTAAAAGGGATCAAGTTTCCTGATAATGTCAATCGCGTTTTGACTGATTTTGAAAAAATATGTCATCTTAGACATTGTATTGTTCATAGATTCGGAAAGCTTGGTGCCAGTAATGCGTTGCATCTGGGATTGGGCAACCATAAAAAATACATTGACAAACCCATAAGATTAGATTATAATGCGTTACAGTTAATAGGTGTTGCATGTACAAATACTGTAAAAGAACTGAATCATTTTTTGTGGTCCGTTATAATGATGAGACAATTGGCAGATCCAATTCAAAGTGGGGATTCTTGGAAAAAATTAGACACTGAAATACCCTGGAAATGGAATTTTAACTCAGATAGAAAACGGTTTAAGAAATATTTTGATATTTTTGCCTCACAAAATGCACAATCTAAAGGTTTGGTAATTACTATGAAAAGTGCATATGATGAATACAAAATGAAATATAAAAGTCTATCATAAATGGACCATTTAGGCAGATATTATACTCAATCACTTTTTTCGGACCTATTAATAAGTCAAATAACTTACAATAACCCAGATACGGTATTGGAACTCGGAGTTGGAAGAGGTTCGTTATTGAGAGCTGCTAAATCTAAATGGGTAGATGCAAATTTTGTTGCTGCGGATATTGATTTGAGGAGCGTTGAAAAAATAAAACATGAATTTCCAGAAGTCAAAATAGTACAGGTTAATTCTTTGAGTTCTAGTATTTCAGAGCGTTTAAAATTATACGTGGGAAATATTGATGTTGCAATATGTAATCCTCCATATCTTAATATCACTCGGACAGCATATCACGACAAAATATTTTCCAAAGCAAAATTGTCTAAGTGTAGAGAACTTAGGATTTTGACATCTGACGCGGTATTTCTTGCACAAAATCTTTCCTTCTTAAAGGAAGGGGGGCAAATGGGGATAATAGTTCCTGATACCTTAATTACCGGGCAGGAATTTAAAATTTTGAGGGAATCTCTTGTAGAGAACCATACGATAAAAAGCATTATTGAACTGCCAACCAATATCTTTCCTAAGACAGAGGCAAAAACTCACATATTATTCTTAGAAAAGGGAAATGGCGACCTTTTTCAAAATGTGGAGCTTTATAAGGCAGATAGATTCGGAAAATGTATCGATTTAACTTTGGTCAGTGGTGAAAAGTTAATTGACCGAATGGATTTTAATTTTCATTCTTTTCACCTGAATAGACGCACTGTCGATACCAATTCGACCACTTTAGAAAGTATAGGATGCGAAATCAAACGTGGTCGTCTTGAGAATAAATACCTAAAGGCTCAAGCATATCCTTATATCCATACCACTAGTCTTGAGCATGGAAACCCCGGGTTGGTTATAAAAGGAAAAATACCTCAGAAGATATTAAAATCATCTTTATATGCTGAGCCTGGCGATATTCTTTTGGCTAGGGTCGGTAAGGGGTGTATTGGAAAGGTATCAATGGTGAGGGGCGGAAATGCATTACTCTCTGATTGCATATACAGAATAAGAGTAGCTCCCAAATACAGAGAAATGGTTTTTAATTGTTTAGCATCAACTGAAGGTCAGCAGTCGCTAAAAGCAATATCGAGAGGAGTTTGCGCTAAAGTATTATCTCTTAGTGATCTTATGAAATTCAAAGTTAATTTTTAACATTAATTTGAATTATATACGCGCATCTATCTGTCTGCTTCTGAAATTTAATAATCAGCTTTATTTTTTTCCTTATAAATATCTGTACTAACTAATAGCTCGCAAACACCCACTTTCAGGAATTTCGCAATACTATACAATGTCTCAACAGACGGCTGCGCACTATTAGTCGCCCATTTAGAGATCATCTGTTCTGACTTCCCAAGGTAAGCCGCCAATTCTTTATTGGTCTTTTTCTTCTCCGCTAAGTAATGATTCGGTCTTGAGCGTTCCAGAAATGCGCTGAAATAATCAGAATTTTGGGCAAAACCTCACCATGCAGATTATTACCGCCAAGCCAAAA
>NZ_QGTG01000001.1:1546990-2192680 GCF_003182155.1 Chitinophaga sp. S165 | reverse complement strand
TAACTGTCGGTATGCCTGATCCAAAACTGATGGTTCTTGATGAGCTGCAAAACAACAACTTTTTAACCTTCCCCCCAAGTTTTCAACTTGATCCAACTTTCTTCGATTGAATATTAATCATTTATAAAAAGATTGAATTAACAAAAAATGTAAAAGCCGCTCGGAGAGCGGCTTTTACATTTTTTGTGCCCAGAACTGGATTCGAACCAGCACACCCTTGCGAGCGCTGCGACCTGAACACAGTGCGTCTACCAATTTCGCCATCTGGGCAACTGATTCCGTGTTAAGGGATTGCAAAGGTAGGCTTTTCTCTCAAACTTCCAAATTTTTCTTTAAAAAAAGCTGAACATCGTATAGCCCATTGCATTAGGAAAAGAAAAGCCGCTCCCGAAGGGAGCGGCTTCCAAATAATATATTCAATCTACACAGCTACATTGAACTCTCTCAGCGTGTCATTCAGACTGGTCTTCAAGTCAGTAGAAGCCTTACGCTGACCAATGATCAACGCACAAGACACCTGATATTCACCAGCAGGGAATTTCTTGGTGTAGGTACCTGGGATCACCACACTACGTGCTGGTACACGGCCTTTGTATTCAATTGGTTCAGGACCACTCACGTCGATGATCTTAGTGCTCTGGGTCAGTACTACGTTCGCACCCAGTACAGCTTCTTTTTCTACGATCACACCTTCTACAACAATACAACGGGAGCCGATGAAGCAGCCATCTTCGATGATCACCGGACTAGCCTGCAGCGGTTCGAGTACGCCACCGATACCCACACCACCACTCAGGTGAACGTGTTTGCCGATCTGAGCGCAGGAGCCTACGGTAGCCCAGGTATCCACCATGGTACCTTCATCAACATAAGCGCCGATGTTAACATAAGATGGCATCAGGATAGCTCCTTTACCAATAAAAGCGCCGTAACGGGCAATAGCATGAGGTACAACACGTACGCCCAGGTCTTTGTAGTGGGATTTCAGTTTCATTTTATCATAGAACTCGAAAGGACCGAGGTCTATGGTTTCCATAGGCTGAATGGCGAAATACATCAAAATCGCTTGTTTTACCCATTCATTTACTACCCATCCGTTTTCTCCTGGTTCCGCCACTCGTGTCTTGCCTTTATCTACAGCTTCGATCACACATTTTACAGCATCACTGTATTGTGATTCCTGTAGTAAGGTACGATCGGCCCATGCCGCTTTTATTAGTTCTTTTAGCTCCATCGTTTGAAATTTTTTACAAACATAAGGAAAACCTGTTAGTAGTTGCAAGCTGGGAGCGATTGCTTACCTTTATAGCCCTATAAATGACGCTATGAATATTGCTTTTGACGCAAAACGGGCTTATCAAAATAATACTGGTCTGGGAAATTACAGCCGAACACTGATAAGTTCACTGGCGACTTATTTTCCCCAGCACAGTTATTATCTCTATGCGCCAAAGCTGACAGGCATGTACACGACACAAAGCTACCCGAATATGCAGTCAGTATTACCGGAGAAGCGTCTACATCAGTGGTTCCGCAGTGCGTGGCGTAGCAAATATGTGGTGGGGGAACTGGCAGCGAAAGGTATTGATATCTACCACGGATTGAGCCATGAGATCCCGTTCGGTATTCATGAAAGCGGTGTGAAAAGTGTGGTGACGATGCATGATCTCATTTTTGAGCGTTATCCCGCACAATATAATCCGATAGACGTACAGACATACCGTCGGAAGGCGAAATACGCCTGCCAGTATGCGGATAAGGTGATCGCTATCAGTGAGCAGACCAGGCAGGATCTTATTCACTATTATAAAACTCCGGCAGAGAAAATAGAGGTGGTGTATCAGAGTTGTGATGAATCCTTTGCGGCAGTGCACGACGCGGCAAGTATTCAGAGAATGAAGGAACAATATGGATTACCAGCTTCCTATTTCCTGTATGTTGGGTCCATTATTGAGAGAAAGAATTTGCTGGGTATCCTCCAGGCTATGCAGCAGTTGAAAGGAGAGGTGGATCTGCCGCTGGTAGTACTGGGCGGAGGTACGGGTTATAAAGATAAAGTGAAGGCATTTGCGCAGAAACATGGTCTCTCAGAACGGATCATCTGGCTGAATGAAAAGGCCCGTATAGCGGATGCAGACGTACCGTTGCTGTACCAGGGAGCGGAAGCGTTATTATATCCATCTATCTTTGAAGGATTTGGAATTCCTATCCTGGAGGCGTTATGGAGCCGTACGCCGGTGATCACATCCGCCGGTTCCTGTTTCGGGGAAACAGGCGGTAATGCCGCTTTATATGTAAATCCCCTGCAGCCGGCGACCATTGCCGATGCGATGAGGAAAGTGCTGAATGAAAAACCATTCGCAGAAGAAATGAGAACAAAAGGATGGACGCATGCACAATTGTTTAGCCGGGAAAAATGTGCAGCAGCTGTGATGAAGGTCTACGAAAGTTTATAATTATGATTGATTTTGAAAATGATGTAACGGCTTCTCTGCAGGTATTACGTACCGGAGGACTGATCCTGTATCCGACAGATACTATCTGGGGAATCGGCTGTGATGCGACCGACGAAGCCGCCGTTAAAAAAGTATTTGATCTCAAACAAAGGCCGGAGGCCAAAAGTCTGGTTATCCTGCTGGCGGATGTACGTGATCTTTTAAAGTACGTCGCACATCCCAGCCCCGATATCGCCGATATGATCGCAGGATTTGACCGTCCCACAACCGTGATCTATGAAGGAGCGCTTGACCTTGCTCCCAATGTCATCAACAGCGATGGTACTGTTGCAATAAGGATCGTACAGGATACTTTCTGCCGTCACCTGATAAAACGGCTGCGTAAACCCCTGGTTTCCACTTCTGCAAACATCAGCGGACAGCCTTCGCCTGCTTCGTTCAGAGACGTGGACGCCGCTATTAAAGAAGGAGTAGACTATGTTGTTAACTACCGCCAGGAAGATACAACCCCGGCAGAGCCCTCCCGGATCATTAAGCTGCTGAAAGATGGGAGTGTTCAGGTGATCAGATAAAAAAACTTACTTTTGCCGTTTTATTCATTTATGATCAGCAGAAAGCCTATAGATATTCCCTGTACCTTACAGGAACGAAAAGTGTTGGAACAGATAGCATTAGCTGCCCAGGAGCTGGGTACGCCCTGCTACCTGATCGGCGGCTTTGTGCGTGATAAGATACTGAACAGGCGTACCAAAGATATGGACGTCGTATGTGTAGGAGATGGTATTGCCCTCGCCCATAAAGTGGCTGAATACTTTGACAATGCAAAGGTCAGCTTCTTTAAAACCTATGGTACCGCCCAGGTTAAATGGAATGACCTGGAAATTGAGTTCGTCGGTGCCAGAAAAGAAAGCTATCGTCACGAGTCCAGAAATCCTGATGTGGAACCCGGTACCCTGAAAGATGATCAGCTGCGTCGCGACTTTACCATCAATGCACTGGCTATCAGTCTGAATGAAGCTGACTATGGCAGCCTGGTAGATCCCTTTGGTGGTATCGCCGACCTGGAAGCCAAGACCATCAAAACGCCACTGGAACCTGCACAAACGTTCATAGACGATCCGCTGCGTATGATGAGGGCTATACGTTTTGCATCACAACTGCAGTTTACGATCTCCGAAGAGGCATTCAGAGGCATAAAAGAAAATGCAGACCGGATCAAGATCATTTCGCAGGAACGTATTACGGACGAATTTAACAAGATCATGTTGTCGCCGGTACCTTCCGTAGGGCTCGATCTGCTCTATAAAGCCGGCATTATGAAGATCATACTGCCGCAGATGGTAGACCTGGTAGGAGTGGAAATGGTGGAAGGGAAAGGCCATAAGGATAATTTTTACCACACCTTACAGGTAGTGGATAATATCGCGCGCAATACCAAAGACCTTTGGTTGCGCTGGGCAGCCTTACTGCATGATATCGGGAAACCTGCCACAAAACGCTTTGAGCCCGGACATGGCTGGACATTTCATGGTCATGATGCGGTGGGAGGGAAGATGGTGACACGTATCTTTACCAAAATGAAACTGCCGTTGCATGAGAATATGCGGCTGGTGAAAAAATTGGTGGAGCTGCATCTCCGCCCTATCAGTGTAACAAAAGAAAATATAACCGACTCTGCTATACGCAGATTGCTCTTTGATGCCGGAGATGATATCGAGGGATTAATGATGCTCTGCGAGGCAGATATCACCTCCAAGAATAAAGTGAAGGTTAAACGCTACCTGGAAAACTTTGAACTGGTGCGGCAGCGCCTGAAGGAGGTAGAGGAAAGTGACCGTATCCGTAACTGGCAGCCACCGGTAACCGGAGAGATGATCATGGAGACTTTCGGACTGTCTCCTTCCAGAGTAGTAGGCGACCTTAAAAATGCTATCCGTGAGGCCATTCTGGACGGGGTTATTCCCAATACCTACGATGCAGCTTACGCCTTCCTGCTTGAAAGAGCGAAAGAGATGGATTTGACACCAGTTAAATAAAAATGTTAATTTAGTAGTGTTAATTAATGTTAACACTACCTTTTTCGGGATTAGGTATGATGCTTTGTGTTATATTATGACCCGATCCTGAAAATACCAGATTATTAATAAAATCCTTTATTGTCATGCCTGTTTTGAAATTCAGAGTTTACTGGGAAGAAGATGAAAGTGTGTACAGGGATATTTCCATTAAACCGGACCAGACATTTTTACAATTTCATCAAACTATTTTACAGTCATTCGAATTTGACAATAAACATAAAGCGACTTTTTTCCGTAGCAATGATAACTGGCAACGGGGCAGGGAGATCATTCTTGAACAGGATGGCGCCGCACGTAAGGTAGAACCGCTGTTAATGGAAGATACGCCTATTGCCGCAGCTGTAAAGACCCCAAACCAGAAGTTCATTTACCTCTACGACTATGCGAAGAACTGGACATTCCTGGTGGAACTGATCGGCGTGTCAAAAGATGAAAACTCTAAAGTAGCATATCCTTTCTGCACAAGAAAAGAAGGACTGGCGCCTAGTCAGTATGGCACCAAAGGTCTCGTGGGTGATAAACTGGTGGAAATGGAAGAGAAATATGACCTTAACAAAGAAGGCATGAGTGAAGATGGCTTTGGAGAAGAGGGCGAAGAAGATACCACAGACGCTGAAGATGAAGGCGGTGAAGATAACAGCAACGAAGACATGTATTAGTGAAGACCGTTATTATTATCGCTGGTCCCACAGCGGCGGGCAAAACGGCTAAAGCGATAGAAGTGGCACAACACTTTGATACAGCCGTTATTTCTGCAGATTCCCGCCAGTGTTATCGTGAAATAAGTATAGGTACAGCCAAACCCAGTCCGCAGGAACTGCAGACTGTTCCTCATTATTTTATTAATTCCCATTCCATACGGGAGGAAGTAAATGCGGGCGTTTATGAAAGGCTCGCCCTGGACTATGCAGCCGAAGTCTGGAAAGACCGCGATGTAGTGGTCATGTGTGGAGGCACCGGATTGTATATCAAGGCCTTTTGTGAAGGTATTGATAACATCCCGGCCGCTCCTGCTGATGTCCGCTCGGCTATCCAGGAACGCTATGAGAAAGATGGGATGGCCTGGCTTCAACAGGAAGTTCAGGAAAAAGACCCGGCTTTTTATGCTGTAGCGGAGACACAAAATCCACATCGCCTGATGAGGGCACTGGAAGTACTATACGCCACAGGCCAATCTATTACCAATTTCAGAACAGGCAACGTTGTACAGCGGGACTTTAACATCATTAAGACGGCAATCACCCTTCCCAAAGAGCAATTACACGCGAATATTGAACGTCGTGTACACCAGATGGTTGCTGACGGCCTGCTGGAGGAAGTACGTGCTGTACTGCCTTATCGCGATCATAATGCCCTACAGACCGTTGGATACAAAGAGGTATTTGATCACCTCGATGGTAAACTAACCTGGAATGAAGCGGTAGAACAGATCATTATCCATACCCGTCAATACGCCAAAAGGCAATTGACCTGGTTCCGTAAAGACAAGGACTTCAAATGGTTCGAAGCAGGCAAAGGACTGATAGAAGAGTTGGACCAACAGCTCAGAACTTAACTCCGAAAGTAGCTGACACTCTTGTTGAAGAACTGGTAACCTGTGCCTCCGGAGGATTCACATAGCCATACTTGTTCGGTAGCATTTCAAATGGGATCTCCCGCCGTTTCTGATTCCCTCCTGTGATCAATGAAAGATCAATATAACAACCACTGTTAGATTTATAACCTACTCCGCCACTGTAATAGGTCCTCGATCCGTCAATAAGGCTAGTTTTATATGGGTTGCCATAATGGGCATACCCTAGCCGTAATGCATATAGCAGGTATTTTACTTCAGCGCCGACACGGAGATTGCCAACTGTCTGGTAAGCTGCTTTTACCTGTTCACTGTAGCGACGATTGTTCAGTCCATCTCCATATTTCACCTTCATAGAACGATAGTCGCTCAACTCGTAATCAGCACTGATAAACCCATAAGGCAGGTTCGGACTGCCTGCCGTATTAAACAACAAGACGGCGCTGGCCGTCGCCTTCCATGGTGTTCTCAGGCTATAGTCGAGATAATCTGCCTCCGACTGGGTGGTATCATCGATCATGTAAATAGTGGATGCTGTTACAACACCGGCCGATTTTGTATCGGTAACCATATCGGTCTGGTATTTCTTATTGACACCATACCAGGTGGGCGATTTAAGCGAGAGACCGAGGTTCAGCGGAACGATCGGCTTATATATACCACCAAATTTCACACTGACCCCGATGCCGTTTATCTTCGTAGTTTTTGTTACCTGGAAATAATTGAGGTCGGCGTGTACCGGATTGATATTCGTTTCCTTCCAGATATCCTGTATGTCTTCACTGATAAAACCCATATTCAGGCTGCCTCCCAGCGATAACTTGTCATTATGCTGCTGGCCAAATACAAGGGACAGTTCTGTCGTTCCTCCGCGGGTCAGGGTTTTATGGTATTGATTTACAAGTATACTATTGTCATCCGCTTCTGCAGCTGAAGTGAACTTATATAGACCTCCTATAGCATAGGGATTGATCAGGTAGGTTGCGTAGGCGAGTGAGGCAGTATGCCTGAGCGTAACATTTTCGTCGGGCGACAGTAATAAGTCAGGGTTGGTGATATTGGCATTGTCAGCCTGCATAAAGTAATTCAGCGACTGTGATGAATTCGCAATGTTGCCCTGATAGGTGACGTTTTCCCTGAAATTATTCAGCCTGTTTACGCCCATGGCAAATACCAGCGGATGTTCTTTGGTTTTATTGCGCATTACTATGGTAAAATCATCAAACTTAGGGCCGCCCCTTTTTGAAATGCCTTTATTGCCCAGATAATAGTTGGTATTGCTAATGTGCTGGTAGCCAATAGAGATAGAAAGATCACTATTACGGAAGAAGCCAGCTGCGGCAGGGTTCACATAAATAGCGGCCACTTCGCCTCCCAACGCACCTACAGCGCCTCCAACCGCTTGTCCGCGGGAGCTTCCGGTAGATATATCACTGCTGTATCTTAAAGCTTCCTGTATAGATTGGGCTATAATGGGTCGTGTGATTGCCTGTAAGGCAAAAGTCAGTAATAGAGCCAGTTTGTATTTCATAGGTAGGTGTATAACCGCGCAAAAATAGAGAAAATTGAGCGGATGCGTTTTCCGCTTATAAAAAGGGCGTCCGCAACAGCAGACGCCCTTTACAAGAATATGTTTGGCGGTCAGATTAGAACTTCCAACCGAAAGTAGCATTGATATTTGCCTGTTTGCTGTTGATCTCCGCAGGAGCCGGTGTTGTGTAGTGGTCAGCCGGATCAGCATTAGAGGCCAGCTCGTAAGGCTGATTGGTGTAGGTATTGTTGCCATAAACCAGGCCCAGGTCCATATAGAAACCACGGTTTCTGTAACCGATACCGCCGGTATAATACTGACGTTTACCGTCTATAGCACCATTTTTATAAGGGCTGCCATACAGCGCATAACCCAATCTGAAAGCAATTACATGCAACTTCAACTCTCCACCCACACGGATATTGGATGCTCCCTGATAGGTATCCTTGATTGCATTATTACGCAGGTCAGAGTCTTCCCTGTCGAAAGAGTTGTCGTTACGGAAACGCATTTTCATGGCAGCATAGTCCATGTACTCATAGTCGAAGGTAATAAAGCCGGTAGGCTTCCTGGTATCCGCAGAAGGAGCGAAGAGGTAAGTGGCGCTCAGTACTCCTTTCCATGGTGTTCTGATAGTGTATTTTGACTCATCTTCGAAACCGTCATTGGTATCGGTTGAAGAGAATGACAGTACGCCCAGTGTCTTGGTAGAAGTGGTCATGTCTGTTCTATAAGTATCAGTAAAGCTGATCCAGGAAGGAGAGTGGAAGGTTGCTCCCAGGCTCAAGGACTTAACTGGCCTGTAAATACCACCAATCTTCAGATTGATACCTGTTCCCTCGGATCTGAGGCTTTCGGTAACGTCAAAGCTGTTCAGGTCTGTATTAGCAGTATTCAGGTTTGTTTCTTTCCAGGTCCTTGAGTTTTTGAAGGTCATGGTCGGAATATTCACACTACCACCCAGGTACAACTTATCGTCGTAGTTAGCGGCGAAAGCAAATGCTACATCATAAGCGCCGCCTTTGGAATCGATAATGCTTTCCTGTTTTACATTGATACTACGGTCAACTGCCTGTGCCGCAGAAAAGAAAAATCCATCAGGTTGCCCGTTGTCCAGGTAAGGAGAAATAAGCCCTGTCTGATAAGCCAGTGCAGAAGTGTGGGCCAGAGAGCCAATAGTCTGACTGCCTCCCAGTTGTTCGTCGGGGTCGGTAACACCTGCTGCTTCAGCATCCAGGTAATAGTTCAATGAAAGGGAAGAGCTGTTGTTATTGCCCGTATAATAGGTCCGCTGATTATAGTTCTGCGTACGGTTCAGACCCAGCCCGAAACTGAAGTTCTGCCATTTACTGTCTGGCCTCTTTCTCTTACCGCCGAAGATCAGGGTCAGATTGGAAATAAGCGGGATGAACTTATTGTCATCTGCTTTTGTATTCAGGTATGTTCCCGTATTGGAAATATTCTGAAGGCCAACAGTAAAGGAAAAATCATTTGTTCTGAAAAAACCGAGTCCCGCCGGATTAACATACAGGGAAGATGCCTCTCCACCTAATGCACCCAAAGCGCCGCCTACTGATTGTGCTCTTGTTGTACCTGAAGGAGATGTTGTGCTGAATCGTAACGCATCTTCTATCGTCTGTGCATGCAGGGATAAGCAGGTTCCTGACAATGCCATGGCGAACACCATTCTTTTAATCATATAGTAGAATTAAGGGTTAAAAAATACCCTGGCTTTTGACCAGGGTACATTTTTAGAATATCAATGATCAAATCATTTTAGAATTAATTCCTTCCTCTTCCACCGCCTACACGACCGCCGCCGCCGGAACCGCCACTGCTACCACCGCTTGATCTTGGCGTATAGGATGGTGCTGGTGTGAAAGAGCGTTGTGGTTGTTGTGCAGGTTGGAATGACCTGGTAGGAGGACGGCTGATCGTACCACCACTGTTACGGCCACCACCATCGCTTCCGATTGGACGTTCACCTGCAGAAGGTGTAAATGAACGTCTTGGTGTGTAAAAGCCATCACCGCTGTTCCTGCCGCTACCTGTTGTAGGACGTTCTACGACACGGCCACCTGGATTATTAGCAACATTCCTTCTGGAAGGCGTATAATCTGTTCTGGTCGTACGGCCACCCGGATTAGGATTGGTACCAACTACTCTGCGACCAGGATAGGAGGTGCCGAAACTGCCGCGTGTACGGCGTCCCGGAGTAGAATAACCGTAGTAGCCACCATGACCACCCCAATAACCACCAGGATATCCGTAGTAACCACCTGGGTATCCACCATACCATGAGTTATAACCCCAGCCGGTATACCAAGGGTTATATCCCCAACCACCGCCATACCATGGATTACCCCAGCCATAACCGAAGCCAATGCTGAGTGATGGGCCCCAGAAAGAACTGTAGTAAGGAGAGCCCCAGCCGTAACCGAAGCCACTGCCGTAGTAGCTGTTGATACCCCAGCCGCTACCGTAGTAAGGGCTACCGTAAAAACCGGAATATACATTCGGAGAGTAGTATGCCCCCTGATAGTTACTGTTAAAGAGATTTAGACGGCGTGAGTAATCCCCTTGATCCTCATCGTCGTAAGTAACATACGTACCACCATCTTCCGCATCAGTAGCACTAACGTTATCGTCATTCTGATTATTGCTTGCAGCATAGCTGGGTTTAACGTGCGGAGAGTAATAGACATCGTCCGGTGTCTGGGTTGTTTTATATGCTGAAGAGCAACTGTTTAAAACAAACAGCGCTAACACAGCAAGGTATGGAACTGATTTCATTTGTCGGAATTTTTTAGCCTGATTTCTATAGTAAATTTACACTATTTTTAACTCAAAGAAAGGTTAATGCTACAATAATATCTAGCCACTCATAATATTTTACCAAACTATTTGCACGTTTCTGATTTTCATGTAGGTTTGTGACATTTTACCTTTTGATAATATATCCAGTACAAATATTAAGCCAAATTCAGATTTGTTTTATGATATATGTACTGGCCTAGATTTTAAATATTTCAATTTTTATATGAGTAAAGAGATCACAGCCCGTTCTGAAGATTATTCACAATGGTACAATGATTTGGTTCTGAAAGGAGGATTGGCAGATTATTCTGCGGTGAAAGGATGTATGGTGATCAAACCATACGGTTTTGCACTTTGGGAAGGCATGAGAGACGTGCTGGACAAAAAATTCAAAGACACCGGACACCAGAACGCGTATTTCCCATTATTCATCCCTAAAAGCTTTCTGAGCAAAGAAGAAGATCATATCGAAGGATTCGCAAAAGAATGTGCCGTTGTAACACACCACCGTCTGATGAAAAATCCGAACGGTAAAGGTGTTGTGGTGGATCCTTCAGCTAAACTTGAAGAAGAACTGATCGTCCGTCCTACTTCCGAAACGATCATCTGGAATACATATAAAGACTGGATACAGTCCTACCGCGACCTGCCGTTGCTGATCAACCAGTGGGCAAACGTTGTACGCTGGGAAATGCGTACCCGCCTGTTCCTGCGTACAGCTGAATTCCTCTGGCAGGAAGGACATACTGCACACGCTACCGCTGAAGAGGCGATTGCCGAAACAGAACAGATGCTGGAAGTATATGCTGACTTCGCAGAGAACTATATGGCTATGCCGGTAGTAAGAGGTGTTAAATCTCCGGCCGAGCGTTTTGCAGGTGCTATCGACACTTACTGTATTGAAGCATTGATGCAGGATGGTAAAGCACTCCAGGCAGGCACATCCCATTTCCTCGGACAGAACTTCGCCAAGGCGTTTGATGTACAGTTCTCCAACAAAGAGAATAAACTGGAATATGTATGGGCTAC
Source organism: Chitinophaga sp. S165 (assembly GCF_003182155.1). Taxonomy (GTDB): domain Bacteria; phylum Bacteroidota; class Bacteroidia; order Chitinophagales; family Chitinophagaceae; genus Chitinophaga. Next base: position 2,181,196 of record NZ_QGTG01000001.1, on the reverse strand, counting down.
GTCCTGGGGCGTGTCTACCCGTCTGATCGGTGCACTGGTAATGGCGCACAGTGATGATGATGGCCTGATCCTGCCTCCGCGTATCGCTCCTTTACAGGTGGTGATAGTGCCTATCTACAAAGGTGACGAACAGAAAGCCAAGATCGATGCTAAAGTAAATGAGATCATCGGCCAGCTGAAAAAAGCCGGTATCCGTGTGAAATATGATGATTCCGATAACGCCCGTCCGGGATGGAAATTTGCGGAATATGAAATGAAGGGTGTTCCTGTGCGTATTGCACTGGGCGCGCGTGACCTGGAAAATAATGTTGCTGAAGTAGCCCGCCGCGATACGAAAACAAAAGAAAGTCTGCCACTGGATGGCCTGGCTGAACGTATCGGTACGCTGCTGGAAGATATTCAACAGCAGATGTATAACAAAGCGCTGGCCTTCAGGGACGAACACATAACACCGGCTGACACGATCGAGGAGTTTGAACGCCTGCTTGAAGAGAAAGCCGGATTTATCTCTGCTCACTGGGATGGTACCACCGAAACAGAAGAAAAGATCAAGGAGCGCACCAAAGCAACGATCCGTTGCATACCTTTAAACAATAAACAGGAGGCGGGTACCTGTATCCTTACAGGTAAACCTTCTACGCAAAGGGTTTTATTCGCCCGCGCATATTAACAAGACTTGCCGGTAGTGCCAGCCAGACAACAGTTGGCACTACCCGGTTTTATTCTAAAATCCGATCCATCATCTTAATGCCTAAGGTCCGTTATATATTCTTATGGTGGATACTAATGGTTCTGAGCACAGGTAATAATACCTTTGCCCAGGGGCTGATGATCCGTAATTATAATGTAAAAGACGGTCTGGCAAATGCTACGGTCTACGCTGCCGTGCAGGATAAAGAAGGATTTATCTGGTTTTCCACGCCCACCGGCGTCAGTAAATTCGACGGCAAACGTTTTCGCAACTATTCCAAAAAAGACGGTCTTACAGATAACGATGTTGTGAAGCTCTCAGCCGACTCAAAAGGACGCGTCTGGTTTTCTACACTCAACGGTTTACCCTCATTTTTTTGGAATTACACAATTCATACCGGTCAGAATGACTCGTCCCTACATGTAGATGCCCGCGGACAGTACATGCAGTATATGTTTGAGGATTATGCCGGTTTTATCTGGTTCCTGAATACCGACAACCGTATCATTCAATACAGTGGTAAAAAAACTACTTACGATAAACTTGGCGCTCTCCGCACCGACCTGTTCTACTTCCTCCGTAACGACACCATTTTTAAACCCCTGCAGCCGTACTTTAATCTGGCGGAACTAAAAGATATCAATAACCCCGATCAGAAGATATTTGGTGTGTGCCCTTTCCCCCTGGATAAGGCCTCCATACAACGTACCCGCAACCATCCGGTGATAATAGTGGATAATTCCCTTTACACTTATAGCAACAAGGAAGCAGTTTGTTTTTTCAGAGGAACAGACTGGGGGATCAGAGATGAGATCAGCAATATCTGCATAGATAACGATAACCTTTGGATAGGTACACCCAGAGCACTGTACTATCTGAAAGGTTTTTTCCACGGAGAAAAAAAGCCTATTAAACTATTACAGAACCACTATATCACCTCTCTGCTTAAAGACAGGGATGGTAACATTTGGATCACAACATTCGGGGACGGTGTTTACAATATTCCTTATAAGAACTTCTACTTTAACTATCTCGACAATACGAACGGACTGTACTCTCACTCTATCTTCAGCATCTCGAAAGACCAGCGCACCGGTACGCTGCTGATAGGACAGAATGCCGGCGTACTGAACACAATAGACAGCACCAATAGGATCCGGCAGTTTAATCTCGATACGACCAGTGGAAGGAACAGTATCCTGAGTATCCTTCCATACAAGCCGAACGAAATGCTGATAGGAGCTGATAATGGACTGTTCTTATTTAATACAGCCCTGCAAAAGGCTTCGCTGTTGAAGCCAGTGAAGTCATTGAAGGATGTGGATATCAGCCCTAAAGGGAAAATAAGGGTGGTGACCAAAGACCAGGTGATCTGTGATGACTACAATGTGAAAGTAGAAGATGATCTGATCACTTCCATTACCAGTATCAATGATTCCGCCTATTACGTTGGCACCAGTGCCGGACTGCTCTACGGTAATGATATCTCGCGGGCATTAAGGATACCTGGCAAAGACTCCGCCCTGCACCGAAGCATCAAAGATCTGAAGTGGGTTGATGGCGATCTCTGGATCGGCACCAGTGATCATGGGTTATATGTATTGAGGGATAACCGGGTGATCAAACACCTGAGTACCGCCGATAAACTTGTTAGTGATATCTGCCAGCAGCTCTATTATGATGGTATTGGCCGCTTATATGTTGCTACCAATAAAGGCGTTTCCGTTATTGATGTAAAAACGAAGACCCTCATCCGCAATATTACTTCGAATGATGGCCTGATGAGCGATGATACCCGTAGCGTCTATTACCAGAAGGGAATTTTATATATTGCTACTTCCAATGGCCTGAGTTATTTTAATGATGCGAAGATGCCGGTAGATACGGTCCCTCCGGCTATTTACCTGAATCATGTACGGTATGGCGACAGCACCTATCTGCCAGGCAAACAGTTTGTGCTGATGTATCAGCGGAAGGCCTCTTTTGAGGTGGAATTCGGCGCAATAGCCTACGATCTTCCTGAATTGGTTGAGTACCAGTACAACTTTTCCAGTGATACTTCGAGTGGATGGATTACGACAATGTCTAATATCGTACCTTTCCCCGACCTGCAGCCTGATAGCTATCAATTGCAGATCAGGGCCAGGAAATACAGAAGTAACTGGAGCCAGCCGGTGATCATTACCGTGACTATCCTGCCACGCTGGTACCAGCAATGGTGGGCACGGGGCATAGTCATCATGCTGGGATTAATGCTGGTAGCCTTTGTATTGAGAGATGTTATCAGGAGGATACAGCACGCCGAAATGAGAAAGACGGAGTATAACCGGCGGATCGCGGAGCTGGAAGCCAAAGCGCTGACAAACCAGATGAACCCTCATTTCATTTTCAACTCGCTGAACTCAGTGCAGCACCTGATCATGGAAAAAGAGGAGAAGCAGGCGCTGAACTTCCTGGCAGATTTTGCCACCTTGATGCGCCAGATGCTGAACAACTCCCGGAAGTCGTTCATCTCCCTGGAAGAAGAGATCGCCTTCCTGACAAGGTATATCGAATTGGAGAAGATCCGTTTCGCAAATGTGTTTACTTATGAATTTGTATTACAGGATGACCTGAAAGATTATACGATCTATATACCGCCCATGATCATTCAGCCGATTGTCGAAAACGCTATCAAACACGGACTGGCTCCGAAAAATGGCAGTGGCAGACTGGAAGTGAAACTGACGCTCCGTGAAGATATGTTGTACTGTTCCGTAGATGACGACGGGATAGGGTGGGAGCGTGCAAATGAGATCAAAAGCGGCCGCCTCGTAAGGCATGAATCCACCGCTTTGAGCGTGATTAGGGAAAGGTTGCAGATTATAAAATCTTTTAATGGAAATGTTGGAAAGTTAGAAATTATTGATAAATTTAAGTCTGGTTTCGGCAATAAGGAGGGTACCCTGGTTGAAATACTGATTCCCATTGTTAAGATGTTATGAGTAATATAAAAGCTGCGATCGTAGACGATGAAGTCCGCAACATCCATATTTTGCGAAATATTCTGGAGAATTACTGTAAAGATGTTACGGTAGCAGGGGAGGCGCAGAACATTCATGACGCGGCGGAAATGATCAAGAACACCCAGATAGACGTCTTGTTTCTGGATATTGAAATGCCGCCCCATAATGGTTTCCAGCTACTGGAAATGTTCCCTGTGTTGAACTTCGAAGTGATCTTCATTACAGCCTTTCAGGAATATGCATTGCAGGCGATCAAATTTGCTGCCTTAGATTATCTGCTCAAACCTATTAAGGTTAGTGAGGTGGAAGATGCTTTGGAAAAAGTGAAGAAGAGTAAAAAAGGCCGCCTGAACGAACTCGCTTCTATCCTGAAGGATTACGTTAAGAACAATGACAACGCTTTCTCTAAGATAGTCATCCCCGTAAATGACGGATACAACGTTATTGATCTGAAAGACATCATTTACTGCGAAGCATTTGACAGCTATACCAAAATACAGCTGATCAACAACGTATCACACCTGATATCCAAATCATTGAAGGAATACGAAGAAATGTTGTCCGACAAGGGTTTCTATCGTGTACATAAGTCCTTCCTGATCAATATTCACCATATTGTCAAGATCATAAAAGGCCTGGGTACTGCTGTCGTAATGAGCGATCAGAAAAACATCCCTATTTCTTCCCGTAAGAAAGACGAGTTCTTCGCGCAATTGAAAGGCGTGATCAATTTATAAGCAACGACGATTTATTACAAATACTACTGCCGCCGTAAAGGGGGCCTTTGGTGTTTATGGCATTTATAGAAAAAGGAAAGTCCCGGTGTTAGCCGGGACTTTCTTTCCTTAACCTATAAATCTATATGAATCTTAAAACTCAGCTCCGTTTGCAAGGTCGATGTTATAGTAGTACACCCCATTCAGTTCAGGATATACACCTTCTACCTGTACCTTTTTCTGTTTGTCAAGTATCTTTCTCAGGTCTTCTACTGAATTTACCGGCAAGCCGCCAGCTTTCAGGATGATGAAAGAACGTTTCATGTTGGTTTGTTTCTTAAATATGCCGCTGCTGATATTATCTACGTATACACCACCGCGTATACCCAATTTAGCTGCGTCAGCTTTGTCGAGCGTTACCAGGTCAGCGCCTAATGCATCCAATATATTGCTCTTAACTATATCAGTATTGCCATCGATATTTTTAAGAATAACATTGGTCGTATATTGTTTATCGTCGCGTGTGTAGCTGATGCTGATCTTATCACCTGGTTTGTAACGGGCGATCTGCTCGGTCATTTGTGGGATGGAAGGTGTTTCCACGCCATTGATGCCAGTGATCACATCTCCTTTACGTATACCAGCTGCAGCCGCAGAACCGCTTTCCAATACGCCGGATACAGCCACACCGTTGATATCCCTTCTGATGCCTGCTTCTGCCCATCTTTCTTCCGGAATGCTATTCGGGTCCTGGTAATTGATACCCAGGTAAGCACGCTGCACGTTACCATACTTCATCAGGTCATTCACTACTTTCTTTACCAGGTTTACCGGGATCGCGTAAGAGTAACCTGCGTACGCACCGGTAGGAGAGGCGATAGCAGAGTTGATACCAATCAGTTCACCTGCAGTGTTGATCAAGGCACCACCACTATTACCCTGGTTTACCGCAGCGTCAGTCTGAATGAATGATTCGATCGCGTTTCTTCTTACCTGTTTATTGATACCGATGGTACGGGCTTTCGCACTCACGATACCGGCGGTAACGGTAGTTTCCAGGTTTAAAGGATAACCTACTGCCAGTACCCACTGTCCTATTTCCACATCGTCAGAGTTGCCATACAGCAGGTAAGGTAAATTCTTCGCGTCTATTTTGATCACTGCAAGGTCAGTATTCGGGTCGGTCCCGATTACTTTTGCCTTGTACGTTTTGTAGTTGTTGAGTGTAACGGCTATTTCATCTGCATCATCCACTACGTGATTGTTGGTGATGATATAACCATCATCAGAGATCAGCACACCTGAACCGGAGGCCATCTGACCGGGCAAGTAATATTTACGGCCACCGCCTTCTCCCTGGAATTCATCCCCGAAAAAGTCATCACCGAAAAGGTCCTGTAAAACACTCCTCCTTCTTTGAAGGTTGTTAGTTACCTGACGGGGATTGATCTTAGTTTTAATATGCACCACACCAGGTGTTGCTATTTTAGCCGCCTGGCTAAAGTCGGTAGGAGGCGTTGCATTCTTCACATCTGCGCCAGGCATATAGCTGGCGTAGTTCACCGGGATATTATCTGATCCATTTTGATAGGGGCCTGCCTGCCGGGGTTGGAACCTGTTGTACGCATAGATGCTGGCAACAGCAGTTGCCGCGCTGATTAGTACAGTTGCCGCAATTTGCCGGAATTTCATATGTTTCGTTGTTTAAAGTTTAAATGTATAAGGAATGAACATCAATTTACATGCCTCGTGATACAAATTTAAGGGGGCATGGTAGTGAAACATTAACCACTCCTGTTACTTTAACACATTTTTATATGAATAGTTAATATGATCTTAACGCCACGACTGACATATTGTTGTTTTTCATGACAAGATTGTAACTATAATCAAGGCCGGGACAGACATTCTTGCAGCTATTACAGGCCTGTCAGGAATTGCATCGTATCCACTCCGTCGGCATAATCAGACAGGCTGGGTTGCTGCGCCATTCCAAAAGGAGTGAATCCGTGACCGACAATACATTGCAGATCGTTATTAGTATTCAGTTCTGCTGCTAGTTCCCCTGCATCCTTATAGTGGCTATAATGCAACACACTAATAGGAGAAAAAATAGAAGCCGATTCCTGTAAGATGATATTGTCGTTCGCCATGTACATGCCATTGTTCAGCAGTATCAGTGCCAGGTTGTAGTCGTAGTTATTCTTATACTTATGATGGTCTGCCAGGTAAGTATATTTCCGGAGCGCCTTGAGCAACGGTTCGAAATTATATTCCTCCGGAACGAAGATCTTAGTGACGTTCCTGCAACCCAGTCCGAAATAGAGCATCACATCATCTGCGAGGGCTTCCAGCTCGGCAGATGTTTCGGTTCCGTTCAAAACTGCTACCGAAGTCCGGTTCCTGCGGATGATATGTGGATACTTGGCAAAATAATACTCAAAATAACGGGCGGAATTGTTACTGCCAGTGGCAATATAGGCACCGCAGTTCTTCAGCATGTCCTGCACCAGGGTCTGCTGCGCATATTCCGGGTACCATTCGTTGACTTTGTCAATAACATGCTGCATCAGTATGGTGTCTTTGGAAGACAGCTTTAAACATACCTGCTGGCCACTGAGAAAGCCGCAGAGCCAGTCATGAAAGCCCACCAGCGGAATGTTGCCGGCAGCAACAATCCCTACCTGGCGTGGAGAATGGACAGGAGCAGGATAACCAGCCAGCCAGTCGTTTAAACGGGATTCGTCCAGGTAATAACGGCAAATATTTTGCAGGGATAGATCTATAAACTCGTGGGTGAACCATCCGTTAGCCTGAAAGGCTCTATCCTTCACTATTTGCAGGGCCGGATCATTGCCTGACAGGTATTCTCCTAAACGTACCAGGGCTGCTACTTTTTCTGTACTGCTCATGAATATGTATAAATAATTAACTTTTTAAACCTAGATATTCTATTTTTGTCTGCAAAATTAATGGCTTACTACTTAAACAAAAAGTTTATACTATGGCAATAAAGATAACAGACGAATGTATTAATTGTGGTGCATGTGAACCTGAGTGCCCAAATAACGCTATTTATGAAGGTGGCGTTGAGTGGGCTATGGCAGATGGGACTACCATTAAAGGTCCATACGTACTGATGGATGGAACTACCATGGATGCTGATCAGCGTAATGCGCCAATTAGTGTAGACAGTTATTATATTGTTCCTAACAAGTGTACAGAATGCCAGGGCTTCCATGAAGAGCCTCAGTGTGCGGCAGTTTGTCCGGTTGATTGCTGCGTTCCTGATGAAATGTACCAGGAAACAGTTGAAGAACTGCTGGCTAAGAAAGAGAAATTACACATCTAATATTATTATAGAAGGAAGCTTAAGGAACTAACCGGTAACTGGTCATCGATCTCCATCGGAACGCATACCGGAGCATAAAGGGAAGAAAGAACGTAAAACTTTCTTCCCTTTTCTTTTGCACCAAAAAAGTGTACATCCACTATTTTTCTATTAACTTTATCCGCTTATTATTAAATTATATATGAAAAAGAACATCGCCCTGGTAGCCGGTGGATACTCCGGAGAATATGTAATTTCAGTACAGAGTGCCGCCGTGATAGAGAAGAACATTGACAGTAGCAAGTATAACGTTTATAAGATCTCTATTACCCGTGACGGATGGAATTACACAGGCGCTGACGGTCAGCAGATTGAGGTAGATAAGAACGATTTTACACTGACAATCAATGGTAATAAGATAAAATTTAACGCCGTATTCATTGGTATACATGGTACTCCAGGTGAAGATGGCCGTTTACAGGGATATTTTGAAATGCTGGGCATTCCTTTCACCAGCTGTGGTATGGTTACTTCCGCACTTACCTTCAACAAGAGCTACTGTAATAAGGTAGTATCTTCCCTGGGTATTGTAAACGTCTCAAAATCAGCACATATCTTCCGTGATCAGCCTTTTGACACAAAAGATATCCTCCGTACCCTGAAATTACCTGTGTTTGTAAAACCAGCAGAGGGGGGCAGCAGCATCGGTATGTCCAAAGTAAATACCGCCGAAGAACTGGTGCCGGCTATCGAAAAGGCATTTAAGGAAGACGCCCAGGTGCTGATAGAAGAATTTATCAAAGGCAGGGAAATCACCTGTGGTATATATAAATCCAAAGGAGAATTCACCGTATTACCAGTGACCGAGATCCTTAGTAGCAAAGAATTCTTTGATTATGAAGCTAAATATACCCCAGGTATCACCCGTGAAGTAACACCGGCAGAAGCACCTGACGAAGTGACCAACCTGATAAAGGACACCGCCAGGAAACTGTATGATAAGCTGAATTGCCGCGGAATTGTGAGGATAGATTTCATCTGGGAAGAAGCTACCGGCCGCCTGTACTTCCTGGAAGTGAATACAATGCCCGGACAGTCAGAAAATAGTCTCGTGCCTCAACAGGTAAGAGCCGCCGGTAAAACCCTGAAGGAGTTTTACGGCACATTAATTGAAGAATGCCTGGGGAAATAAACAGATCCGAGTTCATCTTAACGTAAAAATATAATCTGTGTTCAATTCAATAACGAAACGCTCCTTCGGCTTTAATTTGCTGGTTGTTGTAGGAATTTTTGCCGTCCTGGGGCTGCTTTTCTTTTTACTACTGGGAGTGATTACAAAACATGGGGACACACTGACTGTGCCCGATGTTTATAAGAAAAATATACAGGAAGCCACCATGATCCTGGAAAAGGAAGGATTTAGCGTGGATGTAAGGGACTCGATCTATGTAGATAGCCTGCCTGGTCTGGCCGTATGGGAACAAACTCCTGCCAGAGGCTCCGTGGTAAAGGTTGGACGTACCATTTACCTGACTATCAATAAAGTAATACCCCCTATGGTGCAAATGCCGGACCTGACAGGACTGACCTTCCGCAGTGCGGAAATGACCCTGCATAGTCTCAGGCTGAACGTAGGAGATACCATCTATAAACCGGACTTTGCGACCAATACCGTATTACAGCAGTTGCTGAACGGTAAAACCGTAAAACCGGGAAGAGATATTCCTGAGGGTAGCAATATCACCCTTGTGTTGAGCAGTGGTACCGGTAACACCGAGAATCCCGCACCAGACCTGGTAGGCCTCACTTTCCTGGAAGCAAAGGAAACACTGAGCGCCAGCAACCTGGGATTAGGTACCGTGATCATCGATCCGTCTGTGTCTGATACCGCTAATGCTTTTGTGACCAAGCAGACACCTCCGCGCCGTAATGCCCTGAATGAGCTGAACATGGTAAGAGCGGGAGAAACTATTGACATCTGGCTATCCGCCACCCGTCCCACAAAAGACAGTGGTGTGGCGCCGGCTGCACCAGTAACGACTGAACAACCGGAATAATCATCACCAAAACCCCGGCAATACAGTAATTTGCCGTAGATATCACAAACATTAAAAATTTACAGCCATGGAAAATATAAGCGCAACAGAACTGAAAAAGCGCATTGACAACGGTGAAGACCTGAACATCGTGGATGTCAGGGAACCGCATGAGCATGAAGAATTCAATATCGGAGGTATCCTGGTCCCATTAGGAGATATCCGTGCGATGCAGGTGGATGAGCTGGAAGATCTGAAAGATCAGGAAGTGATCGTATACTGCCGCAGCGGTGGCCGTAGTGGTCAGGCTGCTATGATCCTGGAAACAATGGGCTTTACGAACGTAAAGAATCTGACCGGCGGTATGCTGGCCTGGCAAGAGCAGATTGGTAAATAATTAGTTGGAATTCATTTCATAAAATGCCTTCCGGCATGTATGATACGTCATGTGTCATACAGCCAGGAAGGCATTTTTATTTGTTTTCCTGTTACCTGAAGATGTATGTTCCTACGCCTGTTAGACGCTGCCTGTTATAGCGACCGGAAAAAAAAGCACTGCCAATGCCTGTTTTTTTATATCTTAAAAAGTTACTGGTTCCCTAAACGTAAACCCACAGTTATGAAACATTTTGTTACCGTGTTAATCTGTTGTTTGTTATGCTTTGCGCAAACCTATGCGCAAACACCTGTTGAGGCAGATGTGGTGATCTATGGAGGTACTTCCGCCGCCGTTACTGCCGCCGTACAAGTAAAGAAAATGCATCGGTCCGTGGTGATCGTATCACCTGATAAACACCTGGGAGGCTTATCTTCCGGTGGACTCGGTTTTACCGACACAGGAAATAAATCGGTTATCGGAGGACTGGCCCGCGAATTCTATCATCGCATATACCTGCATTACGAACAGCCCTCCGCCTGGAACTGGCAGCCACAAGCTGAATATGGTAATAAAGGGCAGGGTACGCCTGCTATGGATGGTACGGAACGCACCATGTGGATCTTCGAACCGCATGTGGCGGAGCAGGTATTTGAAGACTTCGTGAAAGAAAACAACATCAAAGTATATCGAGATGAATGGCTGGACCGTGAAAGTGGCGTTACAAAAAAGGGACAAAAGATCGTTGCGATCAAAACACTGAGTGGTAAAACATTCCGTGGTAAGATGTTCATAGACGCCACTTATGAGGGAGATCTGATGGCCGCTGCTAAAGTATCTTATCATGTCGGAAGGGAAGCCAACAGTGAATTTAATGAAACCTGGAATGGTGTACAGACAGATGTGTTCCACCACGGACATCATTTCAAAAAGCCGGTGAGTGCGTATAAGGTCCCGGGGGATGTTTCAAGCGGTATACTACCGTTCATATCATCGCAACCTCCCGGTGAAAAGGGCAGTGGCGACAAACGTATACAAGCTTATTGCTTCCGTCTGTGCCTGACTGATCTTCCTGCTAACCGTTTTCCTTTGGCGCGTCCGGAAGGATATGATCCCACACAGTACGAATTGCTGGTAAGAGTGTTAAATACGGGCTGGAATGAAGTGTTTAATAAATTTGACCCTATTCCCAATCATAAAACGGACGTCAATAACCACGGTCCTTTCAGTATGGATTACATCGGTATGAACTATGATTATCCTGAGGCCTCTTACGAAAAAAGAAAGGAGATCATTGCTGCACATGCCGCCTATCAGAAAGGACTGTTATACTTTATAGCTACAGATCAAAGGATACCTGCTGATATCCGGACGCGTATGAGCAATTGGGGATTGTCACGTGACGAGTTTAAAGACAATGGGAACTGGCCGCATCAGCTGTATATCCGCGAAGCCCGTCGCATGATCGGTATGGAAACAATGACAGAGCATGAGGTGTTGGGTAAAAAACAAGTGCGTAATCCTGTAGGTATGGGTTCTTACACACTGGATTCCCATAATGCACAAAGGTACGTGCAGAAAGATGGTACTGTACAGAATGAAGGGGATATTGGCATTGAATTGCCAGACCCTTACCGTATCAGCTACGGGTCTATTGTTCCGAAGAAAGCAGAATGTGAGAACCTGCTGGTGCCGGTATGCGCGTCGTGTACACATATTGCCTATGGCAGCATCAGGATGGAGCCGGTATTTATGATATTGGGACAGAGTGCTGCTACTGCCGCTATTCAGGCGCTTGATGCCAGAAAAGCTGTGCAGGATATCAGTTACGAGAAGCTCAAAGCACAGCTGCTGAAGGACAAACAACGTCTGTAACAGTAAAAAGGAATTGTAACATCAGGAGGGTTGCTCAAAGAAAGCGCAGCTGCCGCCGGTCCAGTTCTGTGGCTTGCCTTGTGACACACCGATCATTTTACTCTTGCTGATCCTGGCAAGATTGTGCACAAGTAAAGGCGCAGGACTGCTGTCCGGCCATACGTACATCATACGTATCTCACAATATGCAGGGCCTTCCGGTGTTTCCACAACGGGTGCGTACTGCACTTTATGTTGCAGTATCCAGTTCTCAGGGTCGTCTATCTTATCGATGTCAGCTTGCGTAACGTCGATCAATACGCCTTTCCCGGCGAAGGAGAAGAGCGGTTTAAGCACATAGTTCTCCAGGTCGGCAGGTATTACCGGCAGTTCATGCAGGAACCAGCTTTTAGGTGCATATTCACTATGTATGAAAGGCAGCATGTATTTACTGATGCGGTAGAACCAGTTAGGATGTGTGATCCATTCCACATCCAGTTCCTGGAAGAGATGCACATGTTTTCCCAGCGATTCCTGTTGCCTGTGCAGGTCATCGAATATAACACGGTTGTAAATGCGTTTGATCTGGATACGCTGGCCGTTCAGTTCATAATATAATTTCTTTCCTTCCTGCACCAGGTCCGTAATACAAACGGGTTTAATACCCAATTTCTCTTCTGTATAGTAAAAGTCTATTCTTGTTTTCTGCTCATCCGGTTTTACCTCCAGCAACACTACTTCACTAGGATCATATGGCCCTACGATCACTTCTTTCAGAAGTTCAAAGTAACTGACTTCATCCAGACCGTTAAAGAAGTTACATAGGGTATCAGGAATATTAAAGTGTGTCCTGAACTGACGCGCCATCAGTTCCTGGAAAGCATATAAGGAAGGGAATCCCTGCAGTTCTATCAGCCTCGGTGTCAGATCGCCCTTTTCATCACGGCATACGGCAAAGTCAATAACCATGAAATGAGGATGGTCATTTTCATGTGGCACTTTTAATTCGTGCGGAATAGCGTCGCTGGTCAGATGTTTGAAATCCGGGCGAAGGATGACCGCCACAATTTCATCACAGGCCTGCTGGATCCGGGACGTCAGCTGGGCAGGAATGAACACCGGTGTTTCAGCTACCTTGAAGGCAGGCGCTTCTCCGGCTTCTTCCGCGATACCTGAAAGGAACTCCTGGTATTGGTGCTCTGTGAACTGATGGTTATATGTTGCGCGTACAGAAGGGATCATTGTAATAAAGGGCGTTTAAAAATGGCATTGTCGAGGAAAGCCGGTATAAATGCGTCATGCGTTAGCATGATCTTGTCCGGATCGGAAAGATGTTCCAGCATGCTGTGATATTTTTCCGCACCGTAGTTGGTGATGACCTGGTTCTTTTTCTCTTGTTGCAGCAGGTACATGCGCATTCCTGTGGCATCTGCTTCGGGATGGAACTGGGTACCCAGGCAATAGTCGCTGAAGCGGATCGCCATAGTAGCACGTTCCAGTGGCACATGCGGGCGTTCTTTTTCAATAGCCAGTACCTGTGCGCCGATAGCGTCCATCTTCTGATGGTCCAGCTCAATCACCTGCCAGTTACGGCTGTCTACGATATAGTAAGGCTCGGGCAATTCGCTGAATACCTGTTCCTGTTCACCAGCAGTTGTTTTATGCACGGGAAACACGCCAAATGCGGGAGACCTGCGGCGGCATACATTGCCTAGTCCCAGGTAACGGCACATTAGCTGAAAACTATGGCAGATCAGTAACAACTGCTTTTTATCTATAGCTGTTTCGTTCCATTCGCTGATGTCTTCCATGAGACGGAAGTAACGTTGTTCCCATTCGCTGCCTTCGCTGTCCAGCGGACTACCAGGCCCACCGGTGGAAATGTAGATGTCGTAGGATAGGTCCGGCAACTGTTGTTGCACCCTGACTTCATATTCATGAAATTCAAGTTGAAGTGCATGTATTCTGGCATAGCTGGTCAATATCTCTCTGATGCAGCGCATGCCTTCGTTAGGGACCTGTTCATACATATCCAGAACGGCTACTTTCCAGTGCTGCTTAGTTGGTCTCATACTGCAAAGTTACAATTTAGCAGTCTTTCAAAAACTGTTTGGTGATGAAGTCCGTAACCGCTACCAGGTCTTTTGTATCTGCATAAACCTGTAGCTGCTGATCGGCGCCGGTTCCGTTATCCAGGATGTGCCGGGTATGATCGACATAATGGCGGCTGCCCAGATCGTCTACCACGTCATCCACAAAATCAAGCAGCTCAGCAATGAGCGCGCGGGCATTCACTTCTTCTTCCTTACCGAAATCGATGAGGTTTCCGTCAATGCCATATCGGGAAGCACGCCATTTGTTCTCATTGACAAGAGCACGGTTGTATATGATGAAGTTCAGGTTCTGCATACGCAACTTGTAGATCTTGGCGCATACTGCCTGGAAGAGTGCCGCAATGGTACAGGTCTCTTTTACTGTAAGCGGTACGTCGCAGATGCGGAATTCTACGGTATCGAAGTATGGATGCACCCGCAGGTCCCACCATACCTTTTTAGCATTGTCTATACAATTGGTCTTTACCAGCAGCTTGATATATTTATCATATTCCTCTATGCTGGCAAAATAGTCGGGAATGCCGGTACGGGGGAATTTATCAAAGACTTTTGTGCGGTAAGATTTAAAGCCGGTATTACGGCCTTCCCAGAAAGGGGAGTTGGTGCTGAGCGCAAATACGTGCGGCAGGAAATAGCGTACGGAATTGGCAATATGCAGGGCCATCTCCCTGTTTTCCATGCCGACATGTACATGCAGTCCGAAAATAAGATTGGACCGTGCGGCATCCTGCATTTCGGTTACGATCTCGAAATAACGGGGATGGTCCGTAATAAGCTGTAATTCCCAGTTAGAAAAAGGATGGGTGCCGGAAGCACCGATACTGAACCCCAGGTCGCCGGCTATCTGGGTAATGGTGCGGCGCAACATGGATACATCTTCACAGGCTTCGTCAATGTTAGCACA
Organism: Chitinophaga sp. S165; assembly: GCF_003182155.1. GTDB lineage: Bacteria > Bacteroidota > Bacteroidia > Chitinophagales > Chitinophagaceae > Chitinophaga. The sequence goes on along the minus strand of NZ_QGTG01000001.1, from coordinate 2,166,169 downwards.
TACCTGTGTCCCTACTTCAACTACCGCCTGGTGGAACTCTGCTTTTACTTTGTCACGAAGCACCCTGTGAGCCTGTTCTACGATCTTTTGTTCATGAGACCTGAGTTCACGGGTTACCGGGTCCATGACCATGTATTCCTCTTCAATACCGAGGGTGAAATTCTTGAGCATTGTGGTGTATAATCAATTACTAATGGCGAAATGGCGGAGCACGGATAGTGATCCGCCATTTAAGCTACCAAAGTTATTCTTTCTTTTTAGTCTTTTTGGCCACTGTTTTTTTTGCCGGAATTTCTCCCACGTGTCCCTCAGGTTCTTTTCCCTGTTTTGCATCTTTAGGCGTTTTAGCGGGCGATACAGCGGCTGGCTTTTTAGCAGCGGCCTTTTTGGCGCCGGGAACAATGGCTGTTTGCTGACCCTGAATAGCATGCTGAAGGAAATTACCCCAGGTAAGATTGTCTGTACCCGGTGTTTGTTGCTGGGCGCGCTGGATAGCATAGGTCGCAGCCGTTTCAACTACCCACTCGAAGTTCTCAGCACCGATCACCTTTTCATTGGTTTCAGGCGCAGGGTTCCAGAAGTCGATCACATAAGGAACGCCGTTACGGATGGCAATTTCTACTGAATTGAAGTCATACCCCAGGTACTGGTTCAATCTCGCTACCTGGTCGGCAACTACATTTATTAAGGAGCTGTCGCCATTGTCTTCCGCCAGGTAACGCTGATTTTCCGGCTGGTAGGGATCATAGGGTATCACCCGTACATACCGGCCACCAATGCAATAACAGCGGTAGTAAGATTCGTACTTGATCTCTTCCTGCAGCATCATTACCAGCTGTCCTGTACGGGCATGTTGTGCAAAGAACTCCTCACGGTCATGTATTTTATACACATGTTTCCAGCCACCGCCATTATATGGTTTCATGTAGGCAGGGAAACCGATATGTTCAAAAATACCATCCCAGTCAAACGGGTACACCAGGTTTCTGAATGACTGGTCGTTGGTGTTCAGCGGTAGTTCCCTGGAGGGGATGAGTGCCGTTTTAGGTACCTGTATGCCTGTTCTGTGGGCCAGTTCATTGTTGACGAACTTATCGTCGGCACTCCACCAGAAAGGATTATTAATAACTGCTGTGCCGTCCAGCGCCGCTTGTTTAAGCCAGGTGCGGTAGAAAGGAACATCCTGTGAGATGCGGTCAAGAAGAACTGCATACCCGGAAGGAACGCCCTGTAACACCTTATCGATGGATACAGCTTCTGCAGTGATATCATCTATTTGCTTTTCATTCACACGATCAATAAATGCCTGAGGAAAACCATTTTCCTGGCCGAAGAGAAGTCCTATTTTTTTCATCTGTAAAGAGTTTTACTGTTTGGTTATCCGTCGTTTATAACAGCAGCGTTTGAGACTCAATATTCGCGCCAACGGCGGTTCTCATCCCGCCCGGGCTAGTTGGCTGTCCTGTACGTTTACGAAATACACAGGAGTACCGGGGTCGATATCCCTATTTGATAAGGGACAGATAGTAGGGAAGCATTTCCAGCCATGTAGGCCAGTCATGCGTCCGGTTGGGCCTTACGTCCAGCCAGTGCATAATACCTTTGTTCGTAAGGATGCCAGACATTGTTTCATTCTGGCTGCGGGTAATGTCTTTTTCGGCTACGCCCAATATGATCCCCATCCGCCACAGGGCTTCATGAGGATTATCCGGCATAAAGTCCACCGGATTATGATAATATACATTGTCGTCATAATGGCCGTTAAGTCTTGGGCGAACATCAAAAACACCACTAAGGCTGAACAGGTAGGATACTCTTTCCGGATAGCGGAAGGCAAAATTAGCGGCATGGTAACCGCCGAAACTGCAGCCTGCCACTGCTACACGGTGAACGCCTGTTTCCATTGTCACTTTTTCCAGTACTTCCTCGCGAAGCATACGGTCATACCTGATATGATTGAGGGCTCTTTGTGCCGGTGAGATATGTGAATTGTACCAGCTGTTGGTATCCACACTGTTAGGACAGTAGATCCTGATCAATTGATTGTCTGTAAACCATTGTAAGGCTTGTATCAGTCCATTGTCCCTGTGTTCATGATGCCGGCCCATAGATGTCGGAAAGAGTATCAGCGGATATCCCTCATCTCCGTACACCAGCATTTCAAATTCATGGCCCAGGTGTGGGGAATGCCATTTGTAATGTTGTTCCTGCATCGTTATAAATATAATGAAAAAAGTGTAACGCCGTATAAACGGATGTTTAACAAATGAGTAGTGAATGACGCCAACAAAAAAGGGCTGATCATTATGACCAGCCCTTCTTACTTTATAAATAGCTTCGATTATTTGAAAGTGTAGCGGAAGCCAAGCTGCGCCTGCCAGCGTGCTGACTGTACACCGAAATCATCGATGGTTGCCACAGTCTTGTTATCGTTCTTAACAGGTGCTTTAAAGTTGAACTGAGGCGTAGTGCCATCAGCTGCATAACCTACGAAGTCGATCAGGGTGTAGTTGTTATAGCTCATACCTGTACGGGTAGAATAGATACGGCCCCAATCGTTATTGATCATGTTACCCAGATTGAAGATATCGAAGGTAACCTGAACTGTGTGACGTTTACCATTTTTCTGTCCGATGAAGATATCCTGTGCTACGTGGAGGTCGAAGATATTGGTGAACGGAACACGGGTGCCATTCTTTTCAGCATATTGACCTCTACGGCTGTTCAGGTATTTATCGCCACTAATGAACGCATCCAATGCCGCCCACTGTTGTTCTGGAGTAACTGTATTGCCACCGCTTGTATAAGATACCAGGTTGATATCTGATGCATTTCTAGGCACATAGATCAGATTGAGGCCTCTGTCACTGCTGGTAGTGTAGTCACCAACGATATTCGCAGAAGGATCACGGTAGCTATAAGAGAATCTGTCACCTGATTGTCCGGTATAATACAGTGATACTGTTGTTGCCAGGTGTTTCAGGTACTCTTTTTTATAAGTTACAGATGCTACGATCCTTGAACCCACGTCGAAGATAGAGTAACCCAGGTCAACGTCGTTACGGCCTCTAACATTTGCTACCCTCCATTGAGATGAGTTTTGAGAGGACTGTCCATCATTGATGGATTTAGAACGGCCAAAGGTATAAGAAGCAACAGCACTGAAGCCATTATAGAATGATTTCTGTAACTGTGCTGTCATGTTATATGCATAACCCTGGCTGGTGTTCTCAGCATACATAATGTCTGTATATGTGCCTCTTACACCGCTGCCTACATTCTTCCATATCGGACGGTTATCGTTACCATTGCCGGTCACGTGGTTGCCGCTAGGAATATATGACAGGTTATAATAAACCACGTTATTGATGTTCTTTGTGTAGATACCTTCCAGAGTACCGATCATGCCCCATGGTAAACGTTGGTCAACAGCCAGGCTGGTCCTGAATACCTGCGGGAACTTGAAGTCCTTCGCAAACAGGTCGATCTGTCCTGACGGCGCTACCGTGATGCTAGGCTGGTTAAATGGATCGGAAATGAAATCGATCTGTTGGTTGGTCGGAGATTCCGGTTTGGTCGGATCGTAACGCAGGGTCATACCACCCAGTGTTACACCGTTGTTGTTGTACATACCACCCAACCATACAAATGGAATACGACTGGTAAAGATACCGGCGCCACCACGTACCTGGGTTGTCTGATCTCCTTTCACATCCCAGTTGAAGGCGATACGTGGAGATAACAGTATTTTAGAATCAGGTTTTGTACCTGTTTTTGCACCTTTGATATCCCAGTTGCCAGCACTAACAACAGCAGGTAAAATAGTGTTGTTAAAGTCTGCGTTGGTAGCAGGATTTTCCAGCAGCATAGGCAGGTCGGCACGGATACCCAGTGACAAGCGTAAGCGGTCGTTCACCTGATAATCGTCCTGTGCATAGATACCCAGCTGTAGCGCCTTGAACTTAGCAGCGCCATTTGTATTATCTCCGGTAGTCTTATCTACAGCAGAGAATGAACGCTGGTACTGAACAGGAGATGCATCGTTCATGAAATCATCCAGGTTTGCAAAAGTATAAGAACCGTAGTTCTGACGAATAAACACATTCGTCATATTATAGAACTCATTACTTGTTCCCAGCGAGATTGTATGCTTACCTCTGTACAGTTCCAGGTTATCAGTCAGGGTGAACACGTTCTGTTTCAACAGGTTGGCAACAGAGAATTCTTCTGTACCAAAGCTGATGGACTCCTGAGTAATGAATACGGATGTATATGGGGAGCCGGTAATGTTACGGTCGTCCCTTACAAAGTTCGCACCTACCAGCAGGGAGTTGGATGCCCTGTTGCCGAACTGGCTTTTCAATTCAGCAGTAGTAGCGTTGGTGGTAGATGGGAAGAGAATACCCTTGTTGGCAAACGTGATGGTAGTAGCGCTGGATTTGCCTGGGCTGATACTTTCGCCGTGTGTATATTGGTGACGGATGGTGAATTTGTTAGACTCGTTAATATTCCAGTCAAGTCTTGCGAAAAACTTGCGGCCATCAAGCGAGTTGTCAACAGTTTCATAACCCCCCGGATCATAACCTGCTGTTCTCAGTTTATCTGCAAGTTGAGCCAGCTGCTGCTGTGTTGCATGAACAGCGCCCGGACCGTTCGCATACGTTTCATATGTAAATGGCTGTGGACGGTTTTCCTTCTGCCACTCGGCGTTAACGAAGTAGAACAGTTTGTTCTTAATGATCGGGCCACCTAAACGAGCACCATAGGTTTTAGAAGAGAAATCAGCGAGTTTAGTTCTCTTGCTCTCATCTTTATTAGGTGTTTTACCTGCCAGGCTTTGGTTACGTACGAAATAGTAAGCTGAACCTTCTACCTCGTTAGTACCGCTTCTGGTAACGGCGTTGATAGCGCCACCGGCAAAACCACCCTGTTTTACGTCGAATGGAGATACGTTGATGTTAAACTGGTCGATGATATCAATGCTGAACGGAGAGATACCGATCTGCCCACCGTTCGTACCATTTTCTGCCAGACCGAATACATCATTCTGTACGGCGCCATCTACGAAAGTAGCATTATACTTGTTGCTGGTACCCGCGATGGAGATAGTCTGGTTACCGCTACCGTCTTTCGTCAGTTTCGCCTGTGGCGTTAAACGTACGAAGTCGGTCAGGTTCCTGCCCACAGTAGGCAATGACTCGATCTGTGAACGGTTCAGTACTGTTTGCGCACCTTTACGGCTGGAGTTGAACACGCCGCCGCTTCTCTGTGCTACAATCTGCACTTCTTTAATATCCTGGGCTTTTTCTCCCAGTTTCATGTTTAATCTGAATGGCTGGCCAAGCGCAAGGAAAATATCTCCCTGGCTGAACTCTGTATAGCCGATATAAGAAGCTGTCACTTTGTACGGTCCGCCAACGTTCATGTTGGGGATCCTGTAGTAACCTTGCACATCAGTAGTTGTACCATATTTTGAACCGGTAGGTACATGGATCACAACAACAGTTGCACCAGGCAGGGCTTCATTCGCTGGTCCGGAGATCTTACCGACCATGCTACTGGTTGTAACCTGGGCATAGGAATGAAATGCGATGAACAGGACAATGAATGTAGAGAGTAATCTTTTAAATCCCATAAATGAGCGATTTGATTTATGACGCAAAGGTGGCGAATAAAGTTTTACAGATTTTAACTAGAAATTAACAAATTGTTAAGCGATTGACTATATTAGTTTCCGAGGATGTTATTTTGGATAGCCACTAGTTTAAACAGGCATTTCGTTGAGTTTGTTCAAGAATTAGCCCCAGAAATTCTAAAAAATCGAATAAAATATCTTTGAAATACTTAGAATATTGCAGCGTACGGTATTAAACCATATACTTATCGACCCAGATGCTTATATGGTTTAATGTCATATATGGGCAGTGATATTTAAGTAAGTAGATAGGAGAGGGTGGGGTGCTATTTTTACCATAACTTTGCAAATCAACTTTAATAAAGCGCTATGCTAGATACAATAGAATCAGCCATAGAAGATATCAGGAACGGTAAGCTGGTAATAGTCGTAGATGACGAGGATAGAGAAAATGAGGGCGATTTCATCACAGCAGCGAGGAATGTAACTCCCGAGATCATCAATTTTATGAGCCGTTACGGCCGTGGTTTAATATGTGCACCACTGGTAGAAGAACGTTGCGATGAATTGAAACTGGAGATGATGGTGCGTGACAACACCGCCCTGCACCAAACACCATTTACCGTGTCTGTGGACCTTCTGGGTCACGGCTGCACCACCGGCATCTCTGCCCATGACCGCGCCAAAACGGTTCAGGCACTGATCGATCCCAATACACGTCCGGAAGAACTGGGAAAACCCGGTCATATCTTTCCCCTAAAGGCAAAAAGCGGCGGCGTACTGCGTCGTACCGGCCACACAGAAGCAACGATAGACCTGGCCAGACTGGCCGGTTTTGAACCTGCCGGCGTACTGGTCGAGATCATGAATGAAGATGGTTCAATGGCCCGTCTGCCGGAACTGCGGGAAATTGCCAACCAATTCGACCTGAAGCTCATCTCCATAAAAGACCTGATCGAATACCGCCTCGAAAAGGAAACCCTGATCGAAGAACAGGTAACCGTTCACATGCCTACCGCATACGGCGATTTCGAACTGGTGGCTTTCAAACAGCTGAACTCCGGAGACCTGCACATGGCCTTGAAAAAAGGCTCATGGGAAAAAGGAGAACCTGTGCTGGTTCGTATCCACTCCTCCTGCGTAACCGGCGATATCCTGCACTCGCTTCGCTGCGATTGCGGTGAGCAGTTACACAAGGCCATGGAAATGGTAGAACGTGAAGGCAAAGGCCTGATCCTCTACATGAACCAGGAAGGCCGTGGTATCGGTCTGCTGAATAAACTGAAAGCCTACAAGCTGCAGGAAGATGGCAGGGATACCGTACAGGCAAACCTGGAGCTGGGTTTCAAAATGGACGAACGCGACTATGGAGTAGGAGCACAGATCCTGCGCCATCTGAACATTACCAAAATGCGCCTGATTACCAATAATCCCCGTAAACGGGCCGGATTAAAGGGTTATGGCCTCGAAGTGGTGGAAAATGTACCGATCGAAGTACGTCCTAATCCACATAACGAATTCTATCTCAAGACCAAACGCGATAAGCTGGGCCATGAGATCCTGAAAGGTTGATCTTTCAGACCATGATATAAAAGAAAAAGGAATCAGTTCGAACTGATTCCTTTTTCTTTTATATCATGGTCGAACAAGCGTCGAACAAGCGTCGAAGACGCGTCGAACAAGCAAGACACTTAATCTTCGGTTTTTCTCCTTACACTGTCCTCCTTTTCACGCTGTTTCCGCTCAATTTCTTCCTGCCGGATAAATTCAGCCCTCCTGAAAGAATCAATTAAACGCCGCCGGTTACGCTCGTTGAACAGTTCAGAGAACTTATTGTATTCACGTACATAAGATATACCCAGACCCGCCTTGTTACGGTTCACAAGATTATATACATCGTAATCAGATTTACTGAAGGCATTGATACGGAGACGGCCTTCCGGCGTCAAGAGATACTCCGCCCGGAAGTCACCTGCAAAACGATTGGCATTAGCAGATGTACTGGCCTTACCCCAGTCGTAGTCCCCGCCCACATACAACCTGATCCTGTTATTATAAAGGTTACTGGTTACACCCGCACTTACCTGGTTACGGTCAAGGGATGCATTGTCCTGGCTACCAATATTATATGCCCTGTAGTTTACATTGATACCAATACCGCTGTTCTTCAACAGGGCGCCGGTAATGTTGTTCAGAATTGCCGATGCCTGCGCACTCAACGCCTGTCCCACACTATTCTTACCTGTGGTTGTCACGCTGGCTGCCCCGGCCGAGTTAGGGTCTTCCGGCAGGAACTGGTTGAATAGCAGCAAACCAGCCATTTGTTGCAGGGCCTTGTTCTGGTCCTGGTTGATCTCTCTCAGTTTGGCAGCAACACCGCTTTCGTAAGCAAGGGAGCCTACTTCCGGCAGTTTGATCTCATAAGTGATATCCGGCTTCATCAGCTCATTCCGGAGGTTGATAAGGATATCTACCGTTTCTGTACGGGTAGCCAGTTTATCGCCTGCCGTAGAGGCACTACCCACCAGGTTGTATAAACTTACTTTAGACAGATGATACTTGGCGTGGATGTCCACTTTAGCTTCTGTGGGATCTCCGTTCCAGGTAATGGAACTGTTCTTGTCAATGTCAAACTTCCAGCTGGTAAGTCTTTGCAGGGTGAAGTTATAAGACCCGTTATTGATCTCATAATTACCGAACATGTTAAAGTCGCCCTCTGTATTCACCTGGATCTGCAGGTTACCGGTACCGTTTGCAGAGATCATATCACCGGAGGCCGCGTCCATGATCACATCGATCTGCGCGTCAGGAGTAGCGGTAATATCCAGTTTCACATTCAGTTTTACGTTATCCTTCTTTTTCTTCTTGTCATCTTTCATCTCGGTCCCATAAGACTTGAACGTGATGTAATCTGACCGGCCAATGTCCTTACTGTCTGACAATGGCAGATAGAAGTGCGTGGTCCTGCCCGGCCTCGCCTGTATACGCAGTTGCAGGTCGTTCAGCGGACCTGAGAAATAAACCTTACCATCGGCAATAACATTCCCGTAAAACAGATCGCTGTCTGCCGCACCCGTATTCAGGAACACAAAATTGCGGGCGGTAACGTCAAAGTCAAAGTTGAGGTTATTGAAATGGTCATGCGAAATATAACCACTGGCAGTGGCCCGGCTGTTATTCTTATCTACGATAAAGAAGTTTCCGAACTCGATGAGATTATCGTCTATGTTCAGGTTAAGACGGGGGATCGTATAATGCGTACCCAGGTACAAAACTTTCACGCCTACACTGTCTGCCCGCAGGTTCCCATGCACCGAAGGCTGTTTGGTGGTACCGGCTATCGCCAGTTTACCCGAAACCATCCCTTTCAGGTCTGTCACATAATCGCTTACAAAACGGTCCAGCACACTGAGCGATGTACCGTTCAGTTCAACGTTCGCTTCCAGTCTGTTATTGGTTTCAGAAACACCTACCAGCCCCTCAGCAAAGAAGTTTTTACCCTTATTTTCCGACCTTACCGAGAAGGTGGCGTCACTTGTTTCCTGTTTATAGCCGCCTTCAAACGCTACCAGACCGATAGAATCATTGTCGATACGCAATTCACTGAATGTGATCAGCGACTCAATGTCCAGGTTATGTGTAGGGTCTGATATATTGATGTTACCGTTTGCGAAACCCTCTATACGCATGCTGGTCAGCTGGTATGGGATCACATCAGACAGGTTCAGGTTCTTCAGGTTTACAATGAACTTGGATTCATCCGGGTTGAATTCATTTGTTTCTACCGTAATACTTTGTTCATTCCTGGTTACCTGCAGGTTATGGATGGTCAGGAAGTCCTTGCTCCAGTAGATCTCATTACCAGGCGTAACATTCCATTGCCGTTCATTTACGGTAAAGGCGCTGTTAAGGAAACTTACCTTCACGCCATCCGCCACAGTTATAACCCTGGCATAAAAGCCATCCAGTGAGGAGGAGTCTACCGCCTGCAGGTCCACCTTAATATAGGACGTATCACGTCCTGAATTGGCCAGGATGAGCGGATGCTGTAGCCATACCCTGTCGCCCGATGATACTTTTGTTATGCTGGTACTGATATCGATCTTATCGAAAGTGCCCGTGCTTTTTAGCTGAAGGCCCTCAAAATGATAGTTCCTGTAAGATGCCAGCGGTACATTGACATTCAGGGCCAGGTTACCGCTGATAGTATTCAGCGCGCCTTCTACCGTTGAATTGTCAAACCCGGAAATATCTTTTGAAAAGCCCCGGATCAGCTTATCGACCTGTCCCAGCTGAAAAGCAAAGGAGAAATCCTGTTGAATATTGGCTTTGGGCGCATCGGGAAAGTAGCTGGGATAGTATTTGTTCAGCAACAGGCGGAATGCATCCGGTAATTGCATAAAACTATAGTTCCCCTTCACATACCCGCCGATCTCACTACCCTGGATAGCCAGTACCTTCACATTATTTTCCAAATGGGTAGATACGTTGAGGGAGTCAAACTCCAGCCTGCGCTGATCTTTGAATAACGATACATTGTATACCCTGGCCGATCCGTTGAAGTTATCTATGTTATCACCTGCAAAGTTGAGCGCCATTTTAGCCTGCATGACAATGGAATCTCTCGTCATCTTTAAGGATCTCAGGTTCGCATGGCGTATATCAGAATCAAAGTCGAACACCGGTACGCTGTCGTTGAAATCGATCGTACCGGCAAAATCCATATCCAGGTTCGGGTCATTGACAGTGAGTGAACCGTTGAAGAACTTACGGTTCATGTCTCCCTTTGTCTTGATATTGGTATAGTCGTAGCCGTTCAGGGTGATCTGCCGTACATCGGCATCTACATCTGCCTTTAGTGTTTTAAAGTTGAAACCTTCTCCGTTCAGTTTAGCACTGAGGGAAATGGTGGACAATTCCGGTACGTTCAACAGTGTGCCCACGTTGAAAGCATCTGTTGTCAGGCTTCCTGAATAAACCGGCACATCCCTGTTAGTTTTGAAGTTGATATCGGAGTTCAGGTTACCCAGATTGGTCTGGAATTTACCATATGCCACGAAGTCATTAACGAACCCTGTAAATGTACCTGTAAAGCGGATGTTGGTGAGCCTGTCCAGCTGTAACGGGTCCATGTTCTTCATTTCAGGAGCGATACTGATGATGTCGGCGCCTGTAGTGAGCAGTTCCTCCGCGGTAAAGTCGATGTAGGTATCGTTGATATCAGGAAGGCCCCGCATTTCCAGTCCCCCTTTCAGGCTGGTAGTAGTGCCCGATTGTAATTGAATGTTGGTTGCTTTCAGATTACTTACCGGACCACGGGCATCGCCGCTCAACGTAATTTCTCTTTTCCAGTCAGATAGTTCCGGTGCGAAATAAGCGATGTCGTCAGAATGCAGGGTGCTGTTCACAATATGCGCCCGCATGTATACCTCGTCCACATAGCCGTTCATGTCGCTGATATCGGCATACTGCATCGTATAATAATCCCGCAGGTGGCTCCGGTTGGTGAGGAGGTCCATATGTGAGAACTCCATTTCTACCGGCGACATCTTAAACCTTGCTGTCAGCTTTTTCACTTCAAAACCGCTCCGCTCTTTCGTGTTCATGGTCAGGTCTCCCAGTATGCTGTCTTTTACCAGGCTGGTATTGGACAAGGAAAGGTCGATACTGTTAAACCGGATATGATTTGGGGCAAAGTGGCCCGCCTGCACGGGAGTGGGATCTTCCAGGTCATCCACGCCGAAAGTGCCGTCCTTAATGGACATCTCTTTCACCAGCAGTTTCCAGTTAGCGCTATTCCAGCGAAGTGCCGGAATAGCAGCAGTATCCGTGAGTGGCGCCGCAGGTGGTGCTGGCCGTTTCTTACGAAGGGGAGAGGCAGGGTACCGGGAAATGATAAACGTAGGTTTATCCAGCGTCATCTCCTGGATATCAATATTATGCTGATTGAGATCAATATTTTTAGCATCTACGTAAATGCGTTTAGCTGCCACACGCATATCTTCTCCGATCCAGGCGTCTATCTGGTTAATGCGAACGTTGCGCAGATCGGTCTTGCGCAGATCGAAAGCAACGCCGCCACTGCCTTTTTGGGGTTTCCTGGTGGTATCCGGCGGAGCGCTGAATTCATCTATGATGAACTGATAGTTCCACACAGAGTCATTCCGGTGGCGTACCAGGTTCACGTCCGCATCTTCCAGGCCGATGAATTTTATAACGGGTTTGTCCTGGAAAAAGAACCAGTCGGTAATACGCAGTTGCAGTACACGGGCATAGAGCAGGGTATCTTTGTGCCTGTCTTCGATCAGCGTGCCTTCCAGCCGGAGACTGTTAAACAGCCGGATGTTGACATGTTCGATCTCTACTTTGGTCCTCAGTTGTTCAGACAGGCGTTCGGTAGCTTGATGTACCAGGAAGTTCTGGACCACCGGAATGTTCACCAGGACGCCTATCAGGATGACAAGCCCCAGTAAACTCAGGAAGATCACAGTTATTATTTTACGTACTTTTTTCAGACGGCGAGATTTAATCCGGCAAAAATAGTTGAATTACTTGATAGAACTATAAGAGAACGCAGAACTGCCGGGTATCGTCTGTAAGTACGCTAATTATAGCACAGGTTTAACAGTATATCCCTGTTTGCGTAGTAGCTCAATAACCCCCATGTTTCCACCCAGATGGCCAGCGCCTACGGCGAAGAAAGTGGAGGCCTTACCGGCTTCGCTGGCAATGATGCCCGTCCAGTTGCGGTTACGGTTGTCCAGCAGCAACTCCCTGTAGTTGGTCATATCTTCCGTTTCATTGACCAGGTTGTACAATGATTGTATATCGCCGTGTTTGTAAGCCGTCATCATCTGGTTGTATAAGCGTACGGATCTCGCCGTATCAGTCACCGCCTTAAGTATCATTGCAGCTTCTTCCGTATCAGGAATGCTGTCAAAAAGGGACACCTGTTCAAGCGCCGTTTCCAGTCCTTTTACAGGCAGCTGTTGTGCTTTGGCGAGTTTGATAAACTCACCTTCTGTCGACGCAGGAGCGTCACAGGTCGTGGCAAAGAACTTCCTGATCATGATGGAATAGATCACCAGGGGCTTTAACCTGTCCAGCTGCGCCAGTTCTATTTTAAGCGAATCCCGGAACCAGGCGGATAATCTAATGTAGTCATTCTCAGCAAAAAGGGATTTGAAAGAGTAAGACTCGGGCATCAGTACCGCCCTTTGCAAACGGCCGATCTCCTCCTTATCGTCAATGTTCACCTCCAGGTACAGCGATTTGGATTGTTTCACGGCGTCAAGAGTGGCGGAAGAGAGGTGAAGGTCCTGCGGACAAATGGCATGTATCGTACCGTACAGCCACGAAGGGCTTTGCAGGCCCTTGCCGGATATTTCCCAAAGCAGGGAAGATTTTTCCTGGGGTTGTTGCTGGGCTTTGGCGGTTAATAACAACAGGCTGCAGGAAAGCAGCATGGGAATCTTTTTCAGTAACATATTTATCTGTTTGTGAGTAGTTTCTGAAGTACATACAGGTCCTCTTCCGAATGATGGGCAGAAACAATGATCCTGTTCACGGGAGGGCTATCCGGATTGGGATAACCAAAAGAAGAGATCATGATATCATGCTCCAGCAGATATTTTTCAATCCCCGTACTATCCTTCAGAAGGAATACGGGGAGGTGGAAGGGGTTGTGCAAATATCCTATATTTCCCGTCAGGGCCTCAAAATAACTAATACGTTCCCGTAACAATTTTCTTTGCGTTTTGTGCAGGGAGAAACTTTGCAGGAAAGCCCATGCATTAGCCGGCATTATAGGCGTGGCGCCGGTAAATAATGGCAGTCTTTTAATGGCCGCAATATCCGCAGCATGTCCTGACACTACGCCTCCCTCTGCACTATATGCTTTGGCCAGAGAGGCCGATAGCAGGTAATGTACCGGCGGGTGTTGCGGCAGTATATCTGCAATGCCATTCCCTTCAGCTCCGATCACCCCGATACCATGCGCATCATCAATAAGGACCAATACCTGCTTCTGCACCTGCTGTAGCCAGGAAAAGTCATTGATGGTGCTTGTAAGCGGGTTTACACTGTCGGTGACGACCACGAAACTATGATCAGGATGTGTGTTGATCTTACTCACCGTTGCTGCAGCCCAGGTAGCCCAGTCTTCTTTTGGAATAAGTGGTTGTCCCGTCCACAATGCTGGATGAGTGGAAGGCGCATATAACAACTGGCCCCGGGTCGCGGCATATTGCACCGCTGCCTGTGAAGCCAGAAAGCCCGACGAGAAAGTAGCTGCTGCCTGTTGATGTTGTAAGACTGCCAATGCGTGCTCCAGCTCTTCGTACAGGTGCAGGCGTACATTGGCAATACGGGAAGAAATGAATGTGCTTCCATATTCATCAATGCCCTGTTTCAGCAATTCCTTAAAGGCAGGAAGCGCATGTAAGCCCAGATAAGAAAATCCGGAAAAGAAGAGATATTCTTTTCCGGAAATACTTGTTTTGCCGGCAGGCGTTGTATGTGTATATTGTACTTCCATGTTGCAGTAGCCCCGTTGCGCCCGTTGTAAGACGCAGCCTGTTATTCGGCTTTCGTTTTCAGTATGAAGTAATAATCACCCGACTTCACTTTCATGTCAAAGTGCGTCGCATCCAGGTTTACAACAGTTACAAGGTTTTCTGACGACCGTAGTCCGTTGGCAGCTGTTACGGAAATAACCTTGCCATTGCTCAATAATTTATACTTGCCCGAATCGGGTTTGTTATCGATCGTGGCAATGAACAGGTTATTGTCGAGGAACTGGTAGAACACGTTGGTATAATATCCTCTCTTCAGTTCTGTGGCCTGGTTGATCTGTGTAATGTCATAGGCCGTTCCCGGTGGGATCACCACATCATATACCCGCCATTTCTTGTGTATCAGCAGGTCGTTGGTACGGCCGCTGTTACATGCACCGAAAGCAAGGGCGAGTATAGCTGCGAATGTGATGGCCTGTAATCTGCTCTTCATACTATTGTTGTTTTTTTCCGAACATGTCCCGGTTAAAGTCCTGCGATTGTCCCTTAGGAATGGACAGACTTTTCCAGTCACTCTTTTTGATCATTTTACCAATGTACACAATTTGTCCTACATGATAAGGGATATGGCTTAGCTGCCTGTTAATGGCATCCAGCACAATATGCGGCTCGCTGCGGATATGAACGGTCTTTTCCAGGTCATCTGCCTGTAATGCGCCAATAGCGTCCAGCATACATTTCCAGCCGCTTTCCCATAGCTGTATGATCTCTTCTGCGGATGATCTGTCGTCTTCAAATTCGATATCCCTGTTGCGCCAGGGCTTTTCGCCGTCGGACGTAAGGAAGTCTGTCCAGCGGGAATGCATATTACCACTCATATGTTTGATGATGAGGTAAATGCTGTTAGGTTCTCCCTCCGGTTGCCAGTGCAGCTCTTCGCCGCTTAGCTCCGCCAGTGTTTTATCTCCGAGTGACTTATAGTATGCAAATCGTTTCAGCACACTATCCAGAAATATTTGTGCGATCATAAAAGTAAGTATAATGAAGATTAATAACCAGCAGCGCTGTCGTCACCACGTTTATCACCCGCCGCTTCTAATTGTCCTTTATCATTTACTTTAATAACCTCTGTACGGCCTATAGGGCTGTGAGGAACGATCTTATATCCCATCTGCCGTAAACCCTGTAAAGGCGCTTCGTCAAAGTCTTCTTCCACATCTACCTGGTCAGGCCACCATTGGTGATGGAACTTCGGCGCGTCTACCGCCTGTTGTGTCGGAAGGTTAAATTCAAGTATGTTGAGCACCGTCTGGAACACGGAAGTGATAATGGTAGAACCGCCTGGCGTACCAGCTACAATATAAGGTTTATCTTTCTTCAGCACGATCGTAGGCGTCATAGAGCTTAGCATCCTTTTACCCGGAGCTACGGCGTTCGCCTCATTTCCTACAAGGCCGTACATGTTTGGTACACCAGGTTTTACGCTGAAATCGTCCATTTCATTGTTCAGGAAAAAGCCCGCGCCACCCACTACTACTTTGCTGCCATAACCGCCGTTAAGCGTAGTAGTAACAGCAACGGCATTACCTTCATTATCCATCACAGAAAGATGCGTGGTTTCGTCGCTTTCGTAATATACTTTACCTGCACCTGTTGTATCGCTGGAACCGGCATGATGCGGATCATAATCTTCCATACGCGATTGCAGATAAGCAGGCGATGTGAGCTGTTTTACGGGCACCTTTACAAAGTCAGGATCGCCTAAGTACTCAGCACGGTCGGCATAGGCGCGGCGTTCCGCTTCTATCATCACGTGCATAGCGTTCACGGAGTGGAAGCCCCAGGAGGCCAATGGATATTTTTCCACCATGCCCAGCATCTGCTGCAGCGCTATGCCACCGCTGGAAGGTAAGGGCATGGTAACGATCCGGTAGCTTTTATAAGGGAATGAAACAGCAGTTCTCTCCTTTGCTTCATATGCTTTCAGATCGGCTGTCGTCATCAGTCCTTTACCACGTTTCATTTCTGCAACAATGAGTGCAGCAGTCTCTCCTTCATAAAAGCCTGCACGACCGTTGTCCCTGATCCTTTTCAAGGTAGCGGCAAGATCTTTTTGCAGCAAAGTATCGCCTGCTTTCCAGGTCCTGGTCCTTACAAAAACATTGGGCTTAGTATTGAGTTTACTGAACAATGCCTGCTGACTGTTCAGGCTTTTCGCCTCTCTTTCGGTAATGGCAAATCCTTTTTCGGCCAGCGTAATAGCAGGCGCTATCAGCTGCTGAATGGTCAGCTTTGCATAAGGCAGAGATGCGAAGATACCGGCTACAGTACCGGGTACGCCCGCTGCAAGATGGCCTTCCTGACTGAGTGTTGTATTGGCATTGCCCGACTTATCAAGATACATGTCCCGGGAAGCGGCCGCAGGCGCTTTCTCCCTGTAGTCGATGGCCAGGTTTTTCCCATCTTTAAGATGCGCGATCAGGAATCCGCCTCCACCCAGGTTGCCGGCAGCAGGATATACTACGGCCAGCGCGAACTGTGTAGCTATAGCAGCATCTACTGCATTACCGCCCTGCTGTAACATCTGCAGGCCTGCCTGACTGGCAAGCGGATGTGCCGATACAACAGCGCCGTGAGTGGCTGTGACACTTTTTTTAACTTGATAATGATAAGCATCATTTCGGGTAGGTTGCTGGGCATAAGTTGTGCTGGCAAGGGTTATAGCCAGTAGAACCAAAGTCGTACGCATGCGTATGGATTTAATCTTCAATTGAGTATTTACAACTTGTTTACAAAATGCGCTGTCAAATTAGTATTTTAGATAATAGACAGATCATCGTGCTTGTAGCAATAACATAACCAAAAGAACAACTCAAAATTTAAAAACCCAAATCTAAAATCTAAATCGAATCTTATGTTACACCCGGTCACCCATCTTAGAGGCCTTGTGCTTCTAATTCTCATTACTTTATGCATATCAGCGGTCTCGTATGGTCAGACAGGGACCGTCACCGGTACCATTACTGATGATAAAAAAATACCAATTCCCGGCGCTACCGTGCGTATAGAAAAGACCAATAGGGGTGTAGCCACCGATGAACAGGGGCACTTTTCACTGCAGGTAAGTCCCGGTAATCACACCCTGTTGATCAGTTTCGTGGGCTTTCCATGGCAGCGCAGGGACGTAACTGTTGTTGCGGGGCAAACCGTCACACTCGATGTAGTGATGAAAGAAGAACGCACTACTATAAGTGAGCTGGTAGTATTAGGCTCCCGCAACAAGCCCCGTTCTCAAATGGAAACGCCGGTACCTGTGGACGTTATTGATGTCAGAAGGATTGTTTCCGATGCGCCGCAGGTCTCTGTTAACCAGATCCTGAATTATATAGCGCCATCTTTCAGTTCCGGTACACAAACAGTAGCAGATGGTACCGACCATATAGATCCTGCTTCACTGCGTGGTCTGGGTCCTGACCAGGTACTTGTACTTGTGAACGGCAAACGCCGGTACAATACAGCGCTGGTAAATGTGAACGGTAGTTTCGGCCGAGGTGCGGTTGGTACTGATATGAATGCGATCCCCACATCTGCTATTAACCGTATTGAGATATTACGCGACGGCGCTGCCGCCCAATACGGATCCGACGCTATTGCCGGTGTGATCAATATTATTTTGAATAGCACGACAGACCGCCTGAATGTAAATGTTACCACGGGCGCTAATGTTACTTCGCAGGCTGACGATAACATAGACGGACAGACCGTGCAGACTGCCGCAAATTATGGCGTTCGTCTCGGCTCAAAGGGGGGGTATGTTAACTTCAGCGGTTCCTACGATTACCGCAATTATACCAACCGCTCCGGACCCTGGCAGGGAGCTATTTACAGGACTTATCCCGGTGGCCTTGATAAAACAGATTCTTTCCTGGTGGCCAATAACATCACCCGTAATGATATTCGCATGCGTGCAGGTCAGTCTAAACTGCGCAGTGCCCAGTTATTTGTAAATGGCCTCGTACCACTGGAGAATGAAGCGGCGTTCTATTTCTTTGGAGGTATCGGCTACCGTAATGGAGATGCCGCCGGTGTATACCGTTTACCGCACGATAGCAGGAATGTACTGGACATCTACCCCATCGGTTTTTTACCGGAAATACACAGTGATATTTATGACCGCTCTTTCGCAATGGGCATACGTGGCCAACTGGGTGACTGGAAAGCGGATTTCAGTAATACCTACGGACGCAATGAGTTTGGCTTCAAAGTGGAAAATTCATTGAATGCATCCCTCGGGAAAGCTTCTCCTACACGGTTCACCTGCGGTGGGCCGATCTTCACTCAAAATACTACCAACCTGGACGTGTCCCGTCGTTTTGAGGTGTTGCAGGGACTGGATATAGCCTTCGGTGCCGAACACCGTTTCGAGCAATATGAACTGGTGGCGGGTGCAGAAAATTCCTATACCGATTATGGACGTGCAAGGAAGATAGGTGTGGACGCTAATGGTAATGACATCCTGATACCGGATCCGCAGGGATCTGTGAATACGGTATTCGGACCAGACGGTTCTCCAAGAGCTGGCGGTGCACAGGTGTTTCCCGGCTTCCGTCCCGAGAATGCCATCAGGGCTACCCGTAGCGCGATATCCGCTTATGTGGACGTAGAAGCTAATTTCACGGATGCATTCCTGTTGGGTGGCGCCGCACGCTTTGAGAACTATAACGATTTCGGCAGTACGCTGAACGGCAAACTGACGGCCCGTTATAAGATCACCAACAATACATCCCTGCGTGCATCCGCCAGCACCGGCTTCAGAGCGCCTTCCCTGCATCAGCGGTTTTATTCTTCCACTTCTACTTTATTTGTTGACGGTGTGCCATATGAAGTGGGGACTTTCACCAATGACAGCAGACCTGCGCAATTGTTAGGCATTCCGCAGCTGAAACCAGAAAAATCCAAAAGCATCAGCGCCGGTTTTACCAGCGCTTTCGGAAAGTTCAACCTGACGGTGGACGGCTACTTTACACATATCGACGACCGTATCGTTTATACTGACCAGTTCTCCGGGAACAATGCCGATACAGCGTCAGCTATCGATAAGGAAATATATCAGCTATTATCACTCGCCAATGCCAACAGGGCGGCTTTCTTCGCTAATGCGATCAACTCTGAAACAAGAGGTGTTGACCTGGTATTGACGTATAGTACAAAACTGGGCGCCGGCGTACTCCGTGCCGATCTTTCCGGTACTTACAGTTATACACAAAGGGTTGGAGATATCAAGGCATCTGAGAAGCTGAAAGGCAAAGAGAACATCTATTTCAGCCGCGCCAGCAGGATCTACCTGGAAAGAAGCGTACCGCGCGACAAGGTGAATCTGACACTTTCTTATAACATCGGCAAGTTTAATGCTTTCCTGCGCAGCGTGCGTTTCGGCTCTGTGGAAGAAGCTACCAATGACCCTGCCTTCTATCAGACATTCTCCGCAAAAGTAGTGACCGATGTGGCGGTGGGTTACTGGCTCACCCGGGGTGTAAAAGTAAATATCGGCTCCAATAACGTGTTCGACGTATATCCTGACCTGGTAGCCAATCCTGCAAATACCACCAATAACCAGTTCAGGTATACCAGAAGGGCTACCCAATTCGGTTATAACGGGCGTTTCCTGTTTGCCAGACTGGAACTGCGACTTTAAAAAGACATTCATTATCAAAGGGATGGACACCACCATGTGTTCATTCCTTTGATCGATGTATTTATATTATTATATTTTACTATATTGAGTATGACTTTCTAAGTTAATGTCAGTATCAGCATGTCCCGTGAGCGATTTTCTATAAGCATAAACAGCAGTTTGCTTTGCCATTTTTTCCTCTTACTTTTTGTAACGGGAGGATCAGCCTGTACGGGTCAGGATGAGCATAACAATGAGCTGTTACGCCAGGTAATGCGGGAAGAGAACGGGCATATCCGTTGGAAGGTATACGGCTTCAGGGATGATCCCTACAAAGAAAAGGTAGAGATCTACTACGGGAATGGTAAACTGAAGGAAGTATATTTCCGGAAAGCCGGAAGAATGGAGGGAATAAGGACTGTTTTCTTCGATAACGGTAACTTATCAGAATCAGGTAACTGGCATGAAGATAACAGGGTAGGAGAGTTCCGTTACTATCAACAGAACGGGCATCTTGAGTGTGTACAACATTTCGGGCTGATAGGGGAAAGTGTTGAATAGGAAGAAACCTTCCAATTGTTTATCTTAGGTAAATAAATTGAAGGTGCCATATGCGCAAATTCCTGTTATCCTCCTTTATACTGCTCCTGGTACAGACCGCATTTTCACAACAACTGCCTACGCCAGATCAGTTTCTCGGTTATGCGCTTGGAACACAGTTCACGCCTCATCACCGCGTGCTGGAGTACTTCAAAGCTGTTGCTGCTGTTACGCCCAATATGCAGCTGACCCAATACGGCGCCACATACGAAGGCCGTCCGCTTATGCTGGCGGTGATCACTTCCCCGGAAAATATTAATAAAACAGAACAGATAAGACAACACAACCTGGAACTGGCCGGAGGCGACGGTAAACCTGCCGCCGGAGATCCTGTCATCGTATGGCTCAGTTATAACGTACACGGTAACGAAGCCGTTTCTACAGAAGCCGCGATGATCACCTTGTACATGTTGGCCAATAAAGAGAATAAGGAGCAGCAGGAATGGCTGAAAAACACTCTTGTGATCATTGACCCTTGTCTCAATCCTGATGGAAGGGAGCGGTACGTGAGTTTTTATAACCAGGTGCATACCCGTTATCCGGATCCCTTATTGTTTGCAAGAGAGCACAATGAACCCTGGCCGGGTGGAAGGGCCAACCACTACTACTTTGACCTGAACAGGGACTGGGCCTGGCAAACACAGGTAGAATCGCAACAACGGGCTATCCAGTATGGCCGCTGGATGCCACAGGTGCACGTGGATTTTCATGAGCAGTCCATTGATGCACCTTATTACTTCGCACCTGCAGCAGAACCGTTCCATGATATTATCAAACCCTGGCAACGCAGTATGCAGATGCTGATCGGTAAGAACAACGCGCGTTACTTCGATAAGGAAGGCTGGCTGTATTTTACAAAGGAGTTCTTCGATATGTTCTATCCAAGTTATGGCGATACCTATCCTACATACAATGGAGCCATTGGTATGACGTATGAACAGGGCGGCGGGGGACGTGCAGGAATAGCCGGTTTGAAGCAGGACGGAGATACACTGACCCTCAAAGAGCGTATTGATCATCACCGGACCACCGGGTTGTCAACCATAGAAATAGCTTCTCAACAGGCAGGACAGCTGCTGAATGAATTCTCCAGATATTTCTACGAGGCTGTTCATACCCCCGACGGACCCTATAAGTCCTACGTCGTAAAAGCCTCCGGCAATGTTGAAAAACTGGCCACTTTAGGCGCCCTGCTTAATAAGAACGGTATCCGTTTCGGATATGGTGCAGCGGTGAACAAAGCCAATGGCTTCAATTACTTCAATGGCAAAACGGAAAACTTCAGTATCGATAAGGAAGATATGGTGATCAGTGCTTCACAGGCAAGGTCTAACCTGCTGAAAGTACTGTTCGAGCCTGATTCCCGTTTATCCGATTCCGTCACTTACGATATCACCGCCTGGTCCCTGCCATACGCTTACGGTTTGCAAACCTATGGCGTACGTCAGCCATTAACACCGGCAAAGGACAGTCTGCAGGCTACCGTCAATAACGGGCTGGCGGCCTCCAGGCCTTATGCCTATCTTGCCCGCTGGAACAGTATCAAAGATGTAAGGTTCCTCTCTGCCTTGCTGCAGAAACGCATCCGTGTAAGATATGCGGAAGGCGATTTTATCGCCGGTGGCAAATCCTTCCCTGCAGGCTCACTGATCATTACGAGATCGGGTAATGAAGCCGCAGGCGCACAATTCGATGAGCAGGTCGTTTCACTGGCCAATACCTATAAAACATCATTGGACGCAGTTAACACCGGCTTTGTAGAAAAAGGCGTGGACTTTGGTTCAGAGAAGGTACGTTTCATCAAACCTGTCAGGGTAGCTGTTGTAATGGGTGAAGGCGTTTCTTCTCTTGCAGCAGGTGAAGTGTGGCATTTCTTTGAGCAGCAGATCGGTTATCCGCTAACCATTGTCGATGAAAAACAATTGTCGCGCATCAACTGGAAAGCCCTGGATGTACTGGTACTGGCGGACGGTAACTATAAATTCCTGACGGAGAAAGACAATACGAATAAACTGAAGGACTGGATCACAGCAGGCGGTAAACTGATCGCTATGCAGGGCGCATTGTCACAGGTAGCGACCCTGGACTGGGGCTTTCACCTGAAAAAAGAAGAAGAAGACAGCAAAGAAGAAAAGAAAGATGAATATAATCTCCTGAAGCCTTATGCCAATCGCGAAAGAGAGGGGGTGAAACAACTTATTCCCGGTGCTATTTATAAAGTGCAGCTGGACAATACGCATCCCCTGGCCTTCGGATTTCCGGCAGTATACTACACCCTCAAACAGGATGATAAAATATACGACTATCTCGGTGAAGGAGGCTGGAATGTAGGAGTGCTGAAAAAAGATAATTACCTCAGTGGTTTCGTGGGAACGGAAACACGCAAAAAGCTGAAAGACGGTCTGCTCTTCGGCGTAAAAGATATGGGTGAAGGCAAGATCGTTATGTTGGCGGACGATCCGCTGTTCCGCAGCTTCTGGGAGAACGGGAAACTGATGTTCGGCAACGCGCTGTTTATGGTGTGGTAAATACCGCTATTAAAATCTTTTGATATTGCATCCCAACGCTGTGGTGGAATTCACTCTTGCCGCCTTACCTGCAAGCATATCATTGATCGCATTACTGAGGTGCCGCATCTTAACAGCGTCCGCATTGCCCGGATTATCATCAATAGCGCCCTTATAAACGAGTTTTGACTGCTGGTTGAACAGATAGCACTCCGGCATATGATTGGCCTCAAAAGCGTCCGCTAATTCGGTTTTTTTATCGACTACGTAATACCAGTTGTATTGCTGACCGGCGGCAAATGTTTTCATGGCTGCCAGCACTGTTTTTTCATCTGTACCTGCGGTGTTCGAATTGATCAGCACCACACCGATATTATTGCTGAGCGCATACTTACAGATCTCCTGCGTGCGTACCTTATTTCTTTCAATATAGGGACAGCTATTGCCAGAGAACATCACCAGTAATCCGTTACTTAATTTTGCTTTATTGAGCGTGATCTCTTTGCCGGAAAAATCCTGTAGTACAACATCTGCTTTAGGTAAAGGCGCTCCCACTTCCAGCGAGGGGATAATTGCGGACTGCATGGCAACGAGCCAGCAGCATAGGATCAGTAAACAGTATACCTTTTTCATAAATATAGGTTTCCAGGTTAACGATAACCCATTGCTTATCTGCTATTAGGGTCTTACAATGATTGGAACCGACCTCGGATTCCACGGTAAAGATACGAATATGTGTGATTTTTATCTAATTTATCAGGAGAGCCCACGTACCTCTTCAGGGAGGTTTTCCCTGCGGGTGTCGGCGGTTTCCTTCAGTATCCTGATGCTGGCGTTCAGCTCAAAACCGATCAGCAGAATGAAGGAATAAAAGTAGACGGACAACATGAGGATGATGATGGTTCCGATAGATCCGTAGATCTTGTTGTAATTGCCGAAGTTGTTGACGAAGAAGGAGAAGAGGATCGTTACAAGGATCATCATGATCGTGGCAAATGTAGAACCGGCCGTAATGAACTTCCATCTTTTGGTGGTAGCCGGTACGAAACGATAGATCACCGAAAGCATAGAGAAGAACAGTAAACCGATCAGTATCCAGCGGGCTACATCTGCCAGGGAAAGTATCCGTTTGTCGGTAATGCCCAGGTAGTTGAAAATGAAACTCAATACAGTACCCTGCGCAATGATCAGGATAACAGTGAGCAGCAGGAGGAAGATCAGTATGAGCGTCAGTTTCAGGGCCATCAGCCTTTTTTGCCACCATTTCCTGCGGCGGAAGCCGGGTGATTTCTTATTGAATGACCGTGCAAGGCCCATCACGGCATTGGAAGATGCAAAAAATCCCATCAGGAACGCAATAGACAGCAATCCGTTACGATGGGTATACAGGAAGTCATGGATCATGTCCCGTATAATGATGTAGGTATTGTAATTGGGCGTTACGTCTTCTGCCAGCTCGTACAGTGTGGCTTCCACATTTTTCATGGGAATGTATGGCACGAGCGTGAACATGAAGATAAAGAAAGGGGGAATGGCCAGCAGGAAGTTGAATGAAATTGCTGCTGCCCTTTCCCCAAGACTTCTATTTCCCATTTCTTTCAGAAAGAATTTAGTCACATCGTACAAAGGAACTCCCTCAAAACCCGGCAACACCAGCGTTTTACTGATGTCTACGAGCTTACGGAAAGGCTTTGATCTGAGAATGATCTTTTCTGGTCTGAAAGGCATTGTGTTGTAGTTGTTATATCCCTCTTGCATTCAGTGCAGCATGAAATGCATGTGCATTTTTCATGTGCTCTGCGTAGGTAGCGGCAAAGGCATGATATCCGGAGAAATCAGCTTTAGCGCAAAAATAGATATAATCAGTTTCCGGTGTATTCAGCACGGCCTCAATTGACTTGATCGAAGGCGTACAGATGGGGCCTGGAGGCAGACCGGCATTCTGATAAGTGTTGTAAGGCGATTGGAAAGCGATATGTCCTTCCCTGATCCGGCGGATGGAGAAGTCCTGCAAAGCGAATTTCACGGTAGGATCTGCCTGCAGGCGCATGCCCTTGCGGAAGCGGTTCAGGTATACGCTGGATATTAACGGCTTCTCATCGTTCTTGTTGGTTTCCTCTTCTACAATAGAAGCGAGGATGATAACCTGGACCGTACTGAGGTCAAGACGTTTCGCAGCTGCTTTACGTTCTTCTGTCCAGAAAGCGGCTGTTTCTTTTTCGATCTTTTTGAAAGCTGCTTCTGCGGTCGTATTCCAGTAAAACTGGTAGCTGTTGGGAATAAAGGCGCACATCACGGTATTGGTGTCCAGGCCGAACTGGCGGAGGTACACCTGATCGCTCAGCAAAGCGCGGAAGGTAGCGGAATCGGCTTCCAGATTGGAACTGATCTTCCTGACAAGGTCAGCTTTGGTACGCAGTTTTGTAATGGTGATGTTCACCGGTATCTGACGGCCGGCACGCAGCAGCTTCACAATATCAAAGTTGCTCATGCCAGGGCTGATCTTGTACTTACCGGCCCTTACACGTTTAGGATATCCCAACTCGCGTGCTACCCAATCGAAACTGGTACGGCTGCGGATGATCTGCTGTTCTTCCAGCCCATCCAATACATCTGCATAAGTGCTGCCGGTGTGCACGTAGAAAAATTTGCTGTCGCCGAATGTCTTGGTATTAGGACCAAACACCCGGTACCCTACGTATACGAGCAGGCCTGCGAGGATCGCGCAGGCGGCCACCACGATACGTTTGATCCATAGATTCTTCGTCGGACTTTTTTTTGCTTTACTTTTCTTTGCCATAGGATGGTATTCAATAAAAAACCTCGCTTGTGACGGCGAGGTTCTGAAATAGCTTTAAGAGCGGAATATTATGGTTGTTTTGCCGGAGCTGGTGCTGGCTGAACTGGCGTAGCTGGCACTTGAGCCGGAGCAGCTGGAACAGTGATATTCTGTTCCATAACACCTTTTCTTAATTCAGGAGCCTGACCCCTGTTGATGAATAAAGAAGAGGTGAGACACAGTACGGCAATGATAGCAGACAGGATCCAGGTGCCTTTTTCAAGAACATCTGTAGTCTGACGTACACCCATCACCTGGTTTCCGAAACCACCGAAAGTACCGCTTAAACCACCGCCTTTCGGATTCTGTACGAGTACGAAGAAGCCCAATAACACACAGGCCAGGATGATTAATATGCCGAAAATCAATAACATAGTATATAAGTTAACTTTTTTCTGTTAGTAACTGAAGTTCCTTAATCTTTTGCGCAAAATAAGCGCTTTTGTTGGGATTAAGCAAACTTAATTTTTGATATATGTGGATAGCTGTCTGGTACTGGTGCTGGCGTGCCCAGATCTCGGCCAGTGTCTCCGAAACGATGTCGTCATTCAGTGTAATGGACTCCATAGCCATCTTTTCCACAGTTTCAGACACTTCAGGATCTGCGTCCTCATAACTGCGGTGCATCTGTTCCTGGTACCATTGTTTACTGGCTTTTTCGGCGAAGGTGTGCTTCATGTCTTTCAGCCAGGAAGTAAAGCTTTTCATTTCTGCTGCTCCTTTTTCACTGAGATGTTCTGCATGCTCAGGATCTTTCAAACGTTTGTAAGCGAAATAATCATCGGTATACAAGGGTTGGAAAGTCAGAGACGTTTCGGTCTCGGAAGTATCCAGCGGGAATATTTTAATAGGCTCTGTATCATCTTCTGCCGGCTTGACTGTTGGTGGAGGCATTACAGGCTGTTTTACCGCCGGTTGTGCCGCCTGTACAGGCGCCGCTTCTGGTGCTGCCGCTTGTGCCGTTTGCACTGGTGCAGCAGGTGCTTCCTCGGGGGGAGCAACGGTTGTTGCCGCTACCACATCATTCGCAGTAACGGTCAACTCCTCTTCAGTATTGTATACATCGGCAGAATTTGCAGCTGGTTCTGATGCAACAGGCTGCTCTGCCGGTGTTTTTGGTATTGTTACATGGATCTTCGTTTCGGGTGCAGGCGTTGCAGGCTGCGCTACAGGCTGTGCCTCAATAACCGGCGTTTCCTCCTGTACGGGGAACGCCATTACAGCTTCAACCTGTTCCGGTTCAGGCGCCACTTCTACCGGGGCTTCTTCCACAGGAGCAATGCTTTTCTCTTCTGTGGTAACAAAGCGGTAGAAGTAATGCATATTGGTACTGTACTGCTGGGCCTTCTTTACCGCCGGCGCCAGCAGGTTCTTTTGCACACTGTATTGTTTGCGCGCCAGCAGCAGACGCGCCGCCGTAAAGTACGGATATGACGTTACCAGCCTTTCCAGTGCTGCCTCGTCAACCTGTTTAATATCAGGCTGTTGGAATATATGTTGAATGATCCTGTTTGCGGTCATGCTGCTAAAGTATGAAAAAAAATTAAATACGAAAGCTTTTGTAATACTTACCAGTTAGCAAACGCCTTGTTGAAAATATCGTCCACTATTTGTGGCAGGATATTGTTTTCCAGCAAACCGTTTTCTACCGCACTTGGTAACTGGGAAGCAGAGAAGTCGGCCGAACGGGTGAACGACTGTGTATACCCTTTTTTATCGCCGATCCTCTTCACGAAGGTAATATTAACAGTCACCGTCAGCCTGGAAGTAGCAGCCTGGTCCACATTCGTAACCGCCGCATTACTGAAGGAATAACCCGTTACATTGCCTTTGAACTCATAATCCGCCCCATCCTCATTGATCTGTACCAGTTTTGTCTGTGACTGTACCTTGTTACGCAGTCTTTCAGTAAGGTTCTGACTTAAGGTAGGGTTGTTGATAGGCGCCCTGTTCTCAATAAAACGCACATTCACTGATTTTGCACCTGGCTCGATACTGGCGCCGGTAGCGGAATAATGAACGGAACATCCGCCCAGTAGCAGCAGTAAGCTGACGGTCATTATCCCCTGGAGTAATCTGATCATCTCGTAAAGTATTAAGGCGCCTGCCGGAAGTGGAACCGTCCCGGCAGGCCACCTGCTATTCGTTAATGTTGTATTCTTTTAATTTTCTGTATAAGGTCCTTTCGGAAATGCCCAGGTCAAGCGCTGCATCCTTTCTTTTACCCTTATGCTTTTTCAGGGCCTTGACGATCAGTTCTTTCTCTTTGTCGGCAATCGATAATGTTTCCTCTACTTCTTCATGATGGTCGATCTTATTACTTTCCTGTAAAATGATCGGCTGCTGGGGAGAAGAAATAGCAGTAGGCACCGCGGTCGTGCTCACTTCCGGTTGCGGGTGGAAGTTGTGCATCAGGTGACTGTCCTGGAAATTGCTGGCATGGGCAATGTTCGGGTTCTGCAGGATGTCGAAGAACATCTTTTTGAGCTCCGTCACATCCTTCTTCATATCGAAGAACAATTTATACAATATATCCCTTTCATTGGAGAAATCACCGTTCGACTTCGCCTGTGGCGCTGCTATCATCGGTAGCCTGGACGGCTCGTTCACTTCCGGCAGGAAACGTCTCAGTTCCTGTGCCGTGATCAGTTTGTCCTGCGCCAGTACGGAGATCTGCTCCGCCATATTCTTCAGTTCACGTACGTTACCTCTCCAGGGATAGTTCACCAGTATATTACGGGCTTCATCATCCAGCTGGATGCTCGGCGTTTTATAACGTTCTGAAAAGTCCACGCAGAACTTACGGAACAACAACGGAATGTCTTCTTTCCTGTCCCGGAGCGAAGGCACCCTGATGGGCACAGTGTTCAAACGGTAGTAAAGGTCTTCCCTGAACTTGCCCTGCTGGGTGTGATCAAGCAGGTCCCTGTTAGTAGCCGTGATCACGCGCACATCTGTTTTCTGCACCTTAGAAGAACCCACCCTGATAAACTCGCCTGTTTCCAGTACGCGCAGTAAACGGGCCTGTGTTCCCAGCGGCATTTCCCCGATCTCGTCAAGGAAAATGGTACCGCCGTTCACGGTTTCAAAATATCCCTTACGGCTGTCTACAGCTCCGGTAAAAGAGCCTTTCTCATGACCGAAAAGTTCTGAGTCTATTGTCCCTTCCGGAATAGCGCCGCAGTTCACGGCTATGAAAGGATTGTGTTTACGGGCACTTAGTGAATGGATAATATTGGAAAACACTTCTTTACCAACGCCGCTTTCTCCAACTATCAGCACGGTGAGGTCCGTATTGGACACCTGTGCTGCCACCTGCAAGGCATAATTCAATGCAGGCGAGTTTCCTATAATGCCAAACCTGTTTTTAATGGACTGTATGTTATCCATATCCTCAATTTACCCCTTTACCGGCCTCGCAGGCCTGTAAAAGGTACTGTGATCCAATAAATTTGTCTTTAAGCTCTCCCTGTCGAAGTTCCCAGTAATGTGCCGGCAGTACAGTCTTCCACCTTCACCCATACGTATTCACCTTTACGGAAATCTTCTTTAGGGAAGATCACCACTTTGTTATGATCTGTTCTGCCGAAGAGATGATCTTCAGAGCGTTTTGAAGTGCCTTCGATCAGCACTTTAAACGTTTTACCAACATCCTGCTGCATACTGCTGAGTGATTGTCCGCGGTGCAATTCCACCACTTCCGCCAGCCTGCGTTTTTTAACTTCTTCCGGCACATCATCCTGGTAACGGCGTGCAGCCAGTGTACCGGGGCGTTCGGAATAGAAGAACATATATGCAAGGTCGTACCGGCCGTAGGCCATCAGGCTCATGGTATCCTGGTGGTCTTCTTCTGTTTCTGTACAGAAGCCGGTAATAACATCCGTGGACAGGGCACAGTCGGGCAGTATTTCACGGATGCGGTCAACTTTTTTCATGTACCATTCCCTGGTGTAGGTACGGTTCATCAGCTGCAATATACGGGTGCTGCCGCTTTGCATTGGCAGGTGGATGTATTTGCAGATGTTCTCGTATTTCGCCATGGTGAACAATACATCGTCTGTAATGTCTTTAGGATGGGACGTGCTGAAACGCACCCTCAGTAATGGACTGATCAGCGCTACCTGTTCCAGCAGATTGGCAAAGGTGGTAATAACTGATGCATCCTCCGGGTTCACCCAATAGTAGGAATCCACATTCTGGCCCAGCAGTGTCACCTCTCGGTAGCCCCTGTTGAACATATCCGTAGCTTCATTCAAAATGGACACCACGTCCCTGCTACGCTCACGTCCACGGGTAAATGGCACCACGCAGAAAGAGCACATATTATTACAGCCACGCATAATGGAAACAAAGGCAGTTACGCCGTTGCTGTCCAGTCTTACGGGCGCAATGTCGCCATAGGTCTCTTCGCGGCTCAGTTGCACGTTCACGGCTTTCTGGCCGGTTTCAGCCTCTTCGATGAGGGCTGGCAGGGTCCTGTAGGCGTCAGGGCCGACAACCATGTCCACCAGCTTTTCTTCTTCGAGCAGTTTCGCCTTCAAACGTTCAGCCATACACCCTAGCACGCCGACCAGCAGCTCCGGATTACGTTGTTTTATTTTCCGGAATTCCGTCAGCCGTTTACGTACGGTCGTTTCCGCTTTTTCCCTGATCGAACAGGTATTGAGCAGCACAAGGCTGGCCTCTTCCAGGTTACGGGTAGGCCCGAAACCTTCTTCCTTGAGAATGGACGCCACGATCTCACTGTCGTTAAAGTTCATCTGGCAACCATAACTCTCTATATAGAATTTTTTGGTATAAGTCTGTGTTTCTTCAGCCACGGGCGCGTAAGCCTCGCCCTGGCGACTTTCGTCATGCACTTTTGTAACCTGTTCCAGCATCCTTTGCAAGTAATTTTAGGAAAGCAAAACTACACAATAAAATCCGAAAATGACAGAATGGCATGATAGGTAGTATAGCTGGTGATTACAGGCCTTTTTCCAGCAGAAAACGGGTAAGGGCAGCGGGACTTTTGAGCTGGAGTTTCTGCATAATGTTCTTCCTGTGCGTTTCTACTGTATAAATGCTCAGGTACAGATGGGTGGCTATCTGCTGATTGGTGAACTGCTGGTTGATCAGTTGCAGGATCTCAGTTTCCCGCCGGGTCAGGTTAAATTCCCTGATAGGGAGGTTTTCCGATTCCGGATGATACAGGCGGGGCATGGAAGGAAAACAGGACTGCCCTTTACTTACCTGGCGGATGGTTTGCAACAGCTCGTCCTTGTTGCAGGTTTTCAGCAGGTAGCCGTCAGCACCATAACTATGGGCCAGGTTAATGAGGTGAGGGTCGTTATAACTCGACAGGATGATGGTCCTGATATGAGGAAATTCCTGCCGGATGAGCTTTGTAGCTTCCAGACCGTTCAGTACCGGCATGTTGATGTCCAGGATGACAATATCGGGCTGGTGCCTTGATAACAGGTCTATTAATTCCTGACCGTTCGTGGCAATGGCCAGGACGGCAACATTTGGGACCGTCTGCAGAATGGAATGGATACCGTCGGCAAAAAGGGTATGATCATCAGCCAGAATGATGTTAACAGGTAGCTGCATGTTGTGGAATTACAGGAATGTGAATGATAAAGGTGGTGCCGGAAATGCCAGAATCAACGTGTAACTTCCCGCCTAGCGATCTTACCCGGCTTTTTACCCCCGACAGCCCGATGCCCTGCATCCGGCCGGGGGAGGTGGATAATCCGATACCATCGTCCTCAACCACTATCTCCAGGTGATCAGGATAATACAACAGCTGGATAGTGGCGGCCGATGCCTTTGCGTGCCTGATAATATTGTTGGTAAGTTCCATGATAATGCGGTACAATATCAGCTCCTGCCGTGCATCGAAATACGGCTGGTATTTATTGGTGCAGAAATGGAACAGGATATCCGGGGTATTGAGCAGGGAAAAATAAGACTGGAGGATATCGGTCAGGGGAATATTGCCAAAAAGGGGAGGGATCAGGTTATGTGCAGCCCTGCGCACATTCTGGCTGGTCTGGTCCACCAGCTGCAAAAGGCTGGTCGCTTTTTGTTCATCCTGTTTCGTCCTGTAATGCAGGTTTTGCAAATTAACCCGGATAGCGGCCAGGTTGCCGCCTATCTCATCGTGGATGTCGGCAGCAATACGCTTGCGCTCCGCCTCCTGGATGTCCAGCTCCTGATTGGTCATCATCGCCTGCTGCTCCTGCAACTTCCGTAACAGCTCCTTTTGCCTTTTCTGATAAGCTTCCAAACGGCGCAGCATCACCACTATCCAAACCGAAACGCTCCCTATGCAGGCAATGGGTAAAATACCTGAAGACACAAGATAAGTACTGAGCGGATAGATCAGGCGCAGGAAATAACTATGTATCGGCCCTAAAAAGGCCGGCGTAGAGGGTATGAAATACATGAAAAGTTCCTCGGTCATAGTACAGAGAATGAACGTCGTGTGAATCTTAGAACCTGACAGATTATCTATTGGGGTAGTGCTGAAAAGTTTGTCGCTGATTTATACACAAGTCTACAAAAAAAAGTGTTGCAACGGTGAAAACAGGAGCAGTTTGTGAAAAAAAATAACCCTGAAAATGAGGGGCTTACCAGGGAAAAGAAAAACCGGCCAGGAAACTAAGAAACTATAAAGTATAGTTAATCCTTCTGAAGTGCCCCAATAGGCTTTCTATAGGCTTGATATAAGCTTACTAAAAGGGTACCAAAAGGACATCTAAAGGTCACTTCAATATCGATTTGATATTGAAGTGACCTTTAGATATCCTTTTGGTACCCTTATACATACCTTATAGAAACGACACAGTAAACTTGTAATGCTAACCTCAAAACGACCTTTTTATGGCCCATTGTTTAAGACAATATCTTACTGCAACTTGTGCGGGGCTCTTCCGGCAGGCAACTCACGATCTACGAAAAGAACGGGCAGATCAGTATGTAACTCAGACCACGTCCAAATGAACGGTACAATTGTACAGTTCACATTCCCATTGGTCGTCGTTCACTGTAAAGCGGGTAACGGAGGTGTTTTTTAGCATGACGTCCTGAGCAAGGTCTGGCGCCAGCTTGCGAAGTAACTGACGGATAAAACCGCCGTGGCTCACAATAAGGATATGTTTTCCGGCATGTTCGTGCAGAAGGTCGTCCAGGAAGTTAAGTCCCCGGCCCAGTACGGATTGTTCAGTTTCCCGGCCCAGTTCAAGCTGTCGCCAGTCAGCACCCCATTTAACGATCCTGTCCGCTTCGGTAGTGCCTTCGGTCAGCCCGCCGTGCACTTCCATAATACGCTTATCGTGGCGGATATCAGTAATACCCAGCCCGGCAGCAATGATCTCTCCCGTCTGCCTGGCGCGTGACAGGTGACTGGTGTAAACAATGTCCCAATGTTCGTCGGAAAGGCGGATACCCAGCTTCCGGGCCTGTTCAAGTCCTTCGGCGTCCAGGGGTATATCTGTGCTGCCCTGCATTTTCCCTTCTTTATTCCATGCTGTACTTCCGTGACGGATCAGGGCTATACGTGTCATAGGCACTCTTATCTGTTGGTTGCCGCAAATATACGCACAGATCGTCAGTAATGAAAGGTTTAAAGCAGTTCTGCCTCACTGATGAGATTGTTTTTCAATGCAAATACGACCACTCCGGCCGTGTTCTTTACATTCATTTTTTCAAGGATCCGGGTGCGGTGTCCCTCTACGGTACGTTTACTCAGGAAGATCTTATCGCCTATTTCCTGGGCGGTGAATTGCTGGCAGATAAGACGTATGATCTCTTTCTCACGGTCAGTGAAGGTAACAGGGGCATTGTCCCGGGAAGGGTTAAAACGGCTCCTCACTATCATAGCCGCCAGCTTGGCGGAGGTTTGCCTGCAATAGAAGATATTATCTTCATACACGCTATTGATAGCTTCAATGATCTCCTGTTTGTCGGCATTCTTTAACAGGTAACCTTTAGCGCCTGCTTCCAGCATTTCTACGATCAGTTCTTCTTCATCGAACATAGACAGGGCAATGATCCTGATGTGGGGTGTGCGCTGCAAAAGGGTGCGTGTTGCGGTGATACCATCCATCAGCGGCATCTTCAGATCTGTCATGACCACATCAGCTTCAACAGTTTCCAGTAATTCCAGTAATTCCCTGCCGTTGTTGGCCTGTCCCACCAGTGTAATGTCAGGTTGCCTCGAAAGCATTAATGCAAGTCCGTCACGGAAAATTTCATGATCGTCAGCAATCACTAATCGGATGTCGTGATTCATTTCAATGTAAGAATTGGGGTAAGAAGGTCTCTCTCAAATTTCAAATAAAGTTACATTATCCGGCGGGAATTTTTACGAAATAGTTAGTGCCCTGGCCTGGTACAGAGTCGATTGATAATGAAGCCCGTAAGATGTCCGTACGGATCGCCAGGCTTTTCATTCCCAGCCCGGACGATTCGGCCCTGACTTTCTTGACGTCAAATCCGATCCCGTTCTCTTTGATCAGCACCAGGTAAAAACCGTTTTCCCTTGTCAGTACGATCTGCAGCTGTGTGGCTTTCGCATGCTTCAATGTGTTGTGGGTGATCTCCTGGATGATACGGAAAACGTGGATCTCTTTTTCCGGTGGAATATTTATCTGGCCGGAAGTGTGGAACTTTATTTCGAGTGGTTGCTTATCCGATAACTGTCTGATAAATTCACGTAATGCTTCTGTCAGCCCTTTGCGCTCCAGTGTTGCAGGCAACAGGTTGTGTGAGATCTGCCGCAGTCCGCGGATCACTTCATCTATATAGCCGGACGATTTTGCAATGATCATATTGTCCCTCTCATCGGCTACTGAAATACTATGAATGTTCAGTTTAATGGTAGACAGGAGCGGCCCCATACTGTCGTGCAGGTCTGCCGCGATCCTCTTCCGTTCATTCTCCAGAATGGTGATCTCGGCCATGATACGTTCCCGCTGCAGCCTTATGTAGCGGCGGTGATAAGATATGATAGATACTACGAAGAACACGATAATGACAGCTATCAGCAGCGAAATAAATATCGTGATATAGAATATTTTATCGTCCATGGGGTATAATCATTTTGAGGCATTACTTGCCTGTATGCTATGCGTCAAAATGTTTGTTAAAATAGTAGGAAGGTTTAACAGGTATGCATAGAACTGCTATAGCATAGATCAAATTTACAAAAGCGTTGATATAATTGAACATAAAAATGATCCGTAAAGATAACACGGTGTCCGACCCTATGAACATAGACGCTTCATAGATGATCTGGTAGATGAAAATGATGATAAATCCCAGGCAGACAAGGAAACGTGCATTGCGGAAGAGCGACTTGTTATCTTTTACGATCAGGTAGTTGATCTCATTGATGCTTAGCAGCACTGTAACAAAAGCATAGGTAACGCGGAAATAGGGACTGAATGTTTCTATTTTATTGTAGATGATATTTTCTGTGATCCATACAGCAGCAAAACCGGATAATAATCCGATAAAAAGGATCCGCTTTCGTTTGAATGTGCCCCATATAAAGAACTGGTAGACGATCACGATGGATTCCGCCAGACCATAGAGGTTCAGCGGAACAGCGTTACTTGTTTCCATGATGCTGATGCAGATAAAACTGATCGTTTCCGAAAGGAATGCCAGTGAAAGGAGCAGGAGGAAGGGCTGAAAGCTTGCAACAGTCTTGTTGAAGCGGATCAGCCCTGTTACTAAAGGAATAATGACCAACTGGCTTACCAGAAAGGCGCCTATATTATTCATCGGGAACAGGATGATGACGGGTAATTATAATTTGGCTTTGCAAAGCGGGGGACAACGCTGACCGCTTTCCATAGCCTGTATAGAGCCGGCTGCCCTGGCTGGCTGAACGCCTGGTACATTCGCCGCCTTTTCGCGCGATACCAGAGTGGTGAGAATATCCGTACCAGAAGAATCAACCGGCAGTAATACCATTCTTACCTGGCCTTTCTCATCTTTACCCATATAGATACGAAGACCTTCAGCGCCTTTGGCGTTAAGTATAGCGGCAATCGCATGGCGGTTGAAGGTTTCTCCCTCCGGAATATTGAATGCGCTGTCAAGATAGTTGCCGGGCAATTTGCTCTGGAGTTCTTTTCTTCCGGCCAGGAAACCCTGGCGCAGTGCACGGGCCTCTTCAATCGGAATAACATGTTCGATGGCTCTGGCTTTGTCTACCGGGATCTCTCCCTGGCCTGGATGACTTGGGGTACATTGTGAAAGTGCTGCAAGGAGGACGGCAGCAGAAAAGAAACACAGGATGTTACGATGCTTCATACATAGCGGTTTTATGATGATTGAATATGTAAACTACTGGATAAGACCGGAAATGAGCCGGGTAGAAATGCTGAAAATAAAACGTATAAATACCTGGTAAATGCTCATGCCTGTGACAGTCACTGAAATTAACGTGGTGTAATGGGGTGTCCTTAATGGCGCTAAAGTTAAAGTAAAAAAACGTATCACCGGTACCGGGCCAGAATATTGAAAAAAAACTAATATCTGGTACTTATACAAGTAGCCGGGACACACTAAATTTGCGCCTCCTTTACCTTTACATTGACAATGAAAAAAACATCAGGGTTCAGTCCTGAGCAGCAATTAACTTCGCTGGATGCGAGGTTGTTGTTATCCATACAAAGGCTCAGTGACATGCTTAAGGCTATCCAGTGGGAACAGGCGAGGATCCTGGGAATCACACCTCTACAACTACAGATATTACTATTTACGGGACATCATACAGCGGCAGTGAACAAAGTAGCTTACATAGCAATGGAACTGCAACTGAGCCGTCCTACTATCAGTGACGCCGCTGCGGCATTGGTCAGCAAAGGGTTCCTGCGCATAGAAGAAGATCTGAAAGACAGACGGAGTTATTCATTCCTCCTTACCGATACCGGATTGGAAATGTTGGAAAAGGCAGAAATGTATACGGCGGAGTTGCAGGCTGTAGTAGGTAAAAAGCCTTTACAGGAGAAGATGAACCTCTATCAATCTATTTATACCATCCTTGCCGGACTAAATAACAAAAAAGGAGGGATGCAGCGTACTTGTTACGGGTGCTCCCATTACGAGGGAAATAAAAAAAGGCAGCACGCATGCCGCCTGCTGGAAAAGCAACTGACATCTGCCGAGTTACAGATAGATTGCATCTATCACTCTACTTTAGCGTAAAGTACATCCTGGACCATATCAATATCCGGTGGTGATGACTATAATTGTTGGATCACTTTCGCCAGCTTTCCCAAACCTTTAATGATCGATGGTTCATCCAGCGAAGCATAACCGAGTCGCAAGCCCGGAACGGTGTCGTACTGAGGATTGTAATAACTGAGCGGATTGACCAGGTTCATACCTGCCGACCGTACCTTCTGAAGTAACTCGGCGGGTTCCACCAGTTTATGCAATTGCAGCCAGATCGCCAGTCCTCCCTGGGGAGGCGTATAATGCGCCTGTCCGGCAAAGATGGAGTGTATAATACTGTTAGCTAACTCCAGCCTTTTCATGTAGACATAACGTGTATTATGTATATGCCTTCGGATATCGCCCGTAGCCATCAGGTTGCCCATAGCCTGTTGCAATATCGGATCACCTTCATGGTTCACTACAGAACGATATGCCGACAATGACTGTATGAAGGCAGCCGGCCCGCATACGAAACTGATGGGCAGTGTATGCATGACCGATCCAATATAGATAACGTTGTCTGCATGCTCCATACCCGCCAGCGGAATATGATGTTTATGGAAATGATACTCGTGGTCGTAGTCGTCCTCAATGATCACGAAGTTATATTGACGGCTTAAGGCCAGTAACTCCATACGTTTCTCGACCGATAATGTTGCAGTGGTCGGGTACTGATGATGGGGCGTCACATACAGCGCTTTCAAAGGAGTGATACGGCAGCGTGCTTCCAGCTGTTCAAGATCGATCCCATCCGGGCCGGAAGGGATATAATGCAGCTCGGCACCGGCAATTGTAAAGGCCTGCCATGCAGGTTGATAACCGGGATGTTCAACAGCTATATGATCCCCCGGAGATAACAACGTTTGTGCGGTCAGGTACAACGCCATCTGCATACCCTGGGTGATGCAGATATTCTCTGTAGTGACTGCCAGTCCACGGTCGTTGTTCAGCATCGTGTTCACCTCCTGCAACAACAGTTCATTACCCCTCTCAGAGTTATTGCTGAATATCTGCCGCTGGTTTTCGGGCTGTAACAGCCGGCGGCATTCGCGGCTGATCTCAGTAGCAGGGATCAGCTTCAGGTCCGGACGGCCATCGTCAAATATGATATCGTAATTACCACTGGGATTAGACGGAGAAAGGGAGATGTTCACATGACGGAAAGGGATATGCAAAGAGGGCTTAGAAGGCGCTTCCTGTCCGGGCGGTCCCTTTTGGTCTGCCGGCATGGTATCACTCACACGGGTGCCGCTCTTGTACTGAGAGGTCAGCCAACCGGCAGCAGTGAGCTGGTCATACGCAAGAATGATCGTATTCCGGTTCACTTTCAATTGCTGGGCCAGCACGCGTGACCCTGGCAATAAAGCCCCCGGAAGCAGCCTTCCCCGCATTATTTCATTGATGATATACGCTTTGATCTGTTGATAAATTGGCTCTTTGCTGTTAAACGACAGCTGTATCTGCACATGTCTGTAACTCTTCATAGTCGGCAATAAGGTATCACTCATATACGCAGGGCTGCCGCTCGCGGTTGTTAATTTTTGTTAATGCGAAAAATAAATGTAGGTATGAGCCCGCTAACGGGTGCTGGTATTTTCGCAAACATTGAAAAATATCTATTTTTACAGAATGGATGCAGTTACGATAGAGAAAGCAGCAAATGCTATAGCTGACAAGCACCGGTTATCCATCATTCTGGCGGCGTCCCGGCAGTCCGCCATTCAATGTTGTGAAATTACTGAACTCACTGGTTTGTCCCAACCCACTGTATCTCACCACATTAAGATCCTGGTAGATAGTGGCTTGCTCATTTATGATAAGACGGGCCGGAATGTACAGTTAACCATTAACAAGGAGATGATGAAACATCTCTCGTCCTTCTTCGGACAGCTTAGCTGATCATTTTTTTAATTTTTTGGCAGATTGATCTGTCCTTATTACCTTTGTTCAACCAGATGGTTAAATCAAGTAGTTTAAAATGGCACAAGAAAGAAATACCGAGGAATTGATCATAGAAGCAGCCAGAAGAATATTTATAAAACGAGGTCTTGCCGGTGCTCGTATGCAGGACATAGCGGACGAGGCAGGTATTAATAAGGCCATGTTGCACTACTACTACCGGAGCAAGGAAAAGCTGTTTGAGATCGTTTTCGATGAGGCTTTCTCTAAAATGGTCGGGCGGCTGGGCGCTGTTCTGAATAAGCCGATGCCAATAGAGGAGAAGATCAGGACGCTGATCGACCACTATATTACCAGCATTGCAGAAACGCCGTATGTGCCCATCTTTGTATTGAACGAAATTAATCAGCAACCGGAAATGATGATCAAAAGGGTCAGTTCGCAACCTTCCTTTCCGGATATTATGGCTTTTATGAAAGAAGTGGTGGAGGCCGGCAAAAAAGGGATCATCAAAGAGATCAGTCCCTTGCAGCTGTTCCTGAACATCGTATCTATGTGTATCTTTCCTTTTGTGGCACGCCCTCTTATACAGGGCATTTTCCAACAGGATAATATACAGTTTAATATGCTGATAGAAGAACGGAAAAAATTGGTGGGAGATGTCATCATCTCCTGGTTAAAGCCTTAACAGGCTTTTTTTTGAACTGTAATTAACCAAGTGGTTAAAATAAATAGTTAGCAATGATGAAGTATCTCGTATGGGCTGTACTGTTGTGTACCACGCCTGCCATAGCTCAAACATCCCTGACGCTGGAGGATTGTTATCAGCTGGCACAAAAGAACTACCCGCTTATTAAACAACGGGAACTGATCAGCCGGTCTGGCAATTATACCGTGGCCAACGCTGCTAAAGGTTACCTGCCGCAACTGAATTTTTCAGGACAGGCTACCTACCAGTCACAGGTTGTGACGATCCCTTTCCCCGGCGCCCCGCAGTTAAGCAAAGACCAGTATAAGGTGCAGGCGGAAGTATCGCAGACCATCTACGACGGAGGCAACATTCACTACCAGAAAGAGCTCAGCAAGGCCAATACCGCTATTCAGCAGCAACAGCTGGAAGTGAACCTGTACAGCATAAGAGACCAGGTGAGCCAGCTCTTTTTTGGAATCCTGTTAATAGACGAGCAGCTACGGCAGAACGAGTTACGGAAGGAAGATATCGGAAGCGGGGTGCATAAAACAGAAGGGGCTGTCAATAACGGTTCTGCACTGCGCAGCAGCCTGGATGAACTGAAGGCGGAATTACTGAATACCGAACAGGCAAGCGTTCAGTTGAAGGCCAGCCGTCAAGCCTATCTGCAGATGCTCGCCTTGTTCATTAATCAGCCGCTGGATAACCAGACGCAACTCACAAAACCGGCGCCGGCTACGATGCCTGCAGAGATCCGCCGGCCAGAGCTCCTGTTGTACGACTATAAACAGCGTAGTTATGAGGTACAGGAAAAACAGCTTAAGGTGAATTATCTGCCGAAGGTCAGCGCCTTTGTACAAGGCAACTATGGGCGGCCTACGCTGAACTTCGTGAGCAACGATTTCGGTTTCTATGCCCTGGGAGGTATCCGTTTCAGCTGGGGATTAGGCAGCCTCTATACGAATAAGAACAGCCGCCAGATCTTACGCATCAACAAACAGGACATGGACGTACAGAAGGAAACATTCGTGTTCAATACAAGGCTCACTATGACCCGTCAGCAGATAGAAGCATCACAGTACAGTGATCTGATCCAACAGGACCAGGAGATCATCGCACTGCGCACTTCCGTAAAAAAAGCGGCGGTAGCGCAACTGGAGAACGGTGTGATCACTTCACATGATTACATCACCCAGGTGAACGCTGAAAACCAGGCCAGACAGAACCTTATTCTGCACGAGATCCAGCTGTTGCAGGTCCAGTACAATAACAAAAACACATCCGGTAACTAATAAAATCGTCGTTTGATATATGAAATACTTATCCATTTCCGTGGTATTCTTCTTCATCGTTGCCTGCTCCGGCAAAGAAACAGCAGCTGATGCTTCAGGCAACTTTGAAGCCGATGAGGTGATCGTATCTGCACAACAAAGCGGACAACTCCTGTCGTTCACCGTACAGGAAGGAGATACCCTGCGTGAAGGCGCTGTTGTAGGACAGATAGACGTTAATGGCCTCACTCTGCAGAAAGAACAGGCACAGGCTACTATCAGGTCTTTAAGGGAAAAGACCACCGATCCGCAGCCACAACTGGCGCTTGTACGTAAGCAACTGGCAGTACAGGAATCACAACTGAAACAGTTATTGCATGAACAGCAGCGTACGGAAAATCTCGTAAAAGCGGATGCCGCTACACCTAAACAGCTGGATGATATCAATGCGCAGGTAGATCAGTTACAGAAAACACTCATTGTTACCCGCCAGCAGCTGACGGTCAGCGAAACCAATGTGGCAAATCAGAACAGAAGTATACTGAGTGAGCAATCACCATTAGAGAAATCACTCGCCCGCTATGATGATGAGATCAGCAAAGGCGTAGTGGTGAATCCGGTAAAAGGTACAGTGCTTGCCAGGTATGCTTTACAGGGAGAAATGGCCGTAACAGGAAAAGCATTATACAAGATCGCGGATACAGATACGCTGTTATTAAAAGCATACATCACCGGTACACAGCTACCGGAGATCAAACTAGGACAGTCTGTGAAGGTGTTGATCGACCAGGGAAAGAAGGACTACAAAACTTATCCCGGTGTGATCTCCTACATTTCCGGGAAGTCAGAATTTACGCCTAAGACCATCCAGACAAAAGAGGAACGCGCTAACCTGGTATATGCTATCAAGATACGCGTACCTAACGATGGTTATCTGAAAATAGGCATGTTCGCTATCACTCAATTCCATTGATCATGGATACAGTTACACTGCAGAACGTCAGTAAATCGTACGGGAAGAATGTTCCGCCTGCCTTACAGGACGTGTCTTTTTCAGTGAAAAAGGGAGAGCTGTTTGGGCTGATAGGCCCGGATGGTGCTGGCAAATCAACTATCTTCCGCATTCTTACCACATTACTGCTGTCAGATAAAGGCACAGCTACGGTGGCCGGGTATGACGTTGTAAAGAATTACCATGAGATCCGCAGTTGTGTAGGTTATATGCCTGGAAAGTTCTCGCTTTACCAGGACCTGACGATAGAAGAGAACCTGCATTTTTTTGCTACACTGTTTGGAACGACCGTTGAAGCCAACTACGCATTGATCAAAGATATTTATGAGCAGATCGCTCCTTTTAAAGATAGGCGTGCAGGCAAACTATCGGGAGGTATGAAACAAAAGCTGGCACTCTGCTGCGCACTTGTGCACAGACCGGAAGTACTCTTCCTGGACGAGCCGACTACCGGTGTGGACGCTGTATCCCGCAAGGAATTCTGGGAGATGCTGCAACGCCTGAAGCAGGAGGGTATCACCATCGTTGTGTCTACGCCCTACATGGATGAAGCCAGTCTCTGTGAAAGGATCGCTTTGATACAGACCGGTCAGATCCTGTCTATCGACACGCCTGCCAATATCATTAAAGCATATCCTGGTAAACTGTATGCGTTAAGAGCGCCTAAAGTATACCTGTTGTTAAAAGATACCAGGCAATACGAAGGGATGGCGCAATGTTATGCAGCAGGCGATACACTTCATCTTTCTTTTAAAGACGAAGCGAAAGATCATCCTGCCGGACTGTTGTCCTGGCTGGAAAGTAAGGGCCATAAAGGTGTAAGTATCGAAGAGATCACACCAGATATAGAAGATTGTTTTATTGCTAAAACAAGCATCCATGAGTGAAAAGGCAATTGTCTGTAAAGACCTCACAAAACGTTTCGGCGACTTCTTTGCTGTCAATCATATTTCTTTTGACGTTGACCAGGGAGAGATCTTTGGTTTCCTTGGCGCAAACGGTGCAGGGAAAACAACGGCCATGCGCATGTTGTGCGGGTTGTCGTACCCCACTTCGGGAGAGGCTTCTGTGGCAGGTTATAACGTGTTTAAACAGCAGGAAGATATCAAACGTAACATTGGTTACATGAGCCAGAAATTCTCTTTGTATGAAAGTTTAACGGTAAGAGAGAACATCCGTTTTTATGGTGGCGTTTATGGCCTGTCGGATAAACAGTTAAAAGAGAAAGGAGATGAGCTGATCACAAAACTGGGTATGGAGAAAGAAGCAAAGATGATGGTCGGCAGTTTACCACTGGGGTGGAAACAGAAGCTGGCATTCTCTGTAGCTATCATACATCAACCCAGGATCGTATTCCTGGATGAGCCTACCGGCGGCGTTGATCCTGTTACGCGCCGGCAGTTCTGGGATCTGATATATGATGCGGCTGATAGTGGGATCACTGTATTTGTAACAACGCACTACATGGATGAAGCGGAATATTGTAACCGCATTTCTGTGATGGTGGATGGCCGTATTGATGCGCTGGACACGCCGGCCAATCTCAAACAACAGTTTGAAGCGGCGTCTATGAATGAAGTATTTTATGCACTGGCGCGGACTGCAAAACGTTCCGCCGACTAAACCAATATACACATGAAACAATTCATGGTATTTGTCAGAAAAGAATTTTACCACGTATTCAGGGACAGGCGCACCTTGCTGATCCTGTTCGGTTTACCGGTAATGCAGATCCTGTTGTTCGGTTATGCGCTGACAACAGAAATAAAGAACGCAGAGATCATCGTGGTAGATCATGCAGGCGATGCGGCCTCTCAGCAACTCACTACTATGATCGCCGCCAGTAAATATTTCGACATCAACGCCAGTGATAAGTCAGATGAAGATATTTATAAAGCCTTCAAAAAAGGTAAGGTGAAATGCGCAGTGGTGTTCCCGATAGGTTTCGGTAACGACCTGCTGAACGGAGAGGTGGCCCAGATACAGATCATTGCAGATGCTTCTGATCCCAATACAGCGAAAACATTGACCAACTATCTGACGGCAATAACAGCCGAGTATCAGCAGCAGATCAATCCTACGGCAAACATTCCCATGCGTATAGAACCTGTTACCAGGATGCTGTACAATCCTGAATTGAATGGCTCGATGAACTTTGTGCCTGGCGTGATGGCGCTGGTATTGATGATCATCTGTACCACACTGACATCAGTATCGATCGTACGGGAGAAAGAAATGGGGACGATGGAAATATTACTCGTATCTCCCTTCAAACCTACTTACGTAGTATTGGCCAAAGCCGTGCCTTACCTGGCATTATCGCTGATCGATCTGATCATTATTCTGCTGCTTGCTGTTGTAGCACTGAATATGCCTATCAGGGGAAGTATTATACTGCTGCTCCTGGAAAGTACACTGTTTATCATCAGTTGCCTTTCGCTTGGCCTGCTGATCTCCAGTGTTACCCGCTCACAACAAACGGCTATGATGGTATCGATGATGGGCATGATGTTGCCGACCATCCTGTTTACCGGTTTCATTTTCCCGCTGGAGAACATGCCATGGCCTTTACAGTTCATTTCCAACCTGCTGCCTTCCCGC
This sequence comes from Chitinophaga sp. S165, assembly GCF_003182155.1. Lineage (GTDB taxonomy): Bacteria > Bacteroidota > Bacteroidia > Chitinophagales > Chitinophagaceae > Chitinophaga. The sequence goes on along the minus strand of NZ_QGTG01000001.1, from coordinate 2,121,710 downwards.
TGGTTCTATGTGATCGTTAAGGCGGTCATGCTGAAGGGACTGGGCATCGGCGTAATATGGAAGGAAACGCTGGTATTAGCCGGTATGACGGTCTTGCTGCTGACCATTAGTATTAAAAGCTTTAAAACACGCCTGTCATGAGAACACTGCGACTTTTACTGGAGAAAGAATTCAGGCAGATCTTCCGCGATAAAGGAATACTACCTGTCATCTTTATCATGCCAATGATCCAGCTGCTGATCATGCCACTGGCGGCTAATTTCGATGTGAAGAACATCAACCTGGTAGTGGTGGACAGGGACCATTCCACTTATACACAGCAAATGGTAACGAAGATAGCTTCTTCCGGATACTTCCATATCAAAGGTTACTATAACGACTATGCACCTGCTTTGCACGAAGTAGAAAGAGAAAAGGCGGACATCATCCTGGAGATCCCGGCACACTTTGAAACAGACCTGGTGCGGGAGAACAAGGCAGAAGTCTACCTGGCAGCTGATGCCATCAATGGTACCAAAGCCGGGTTAGGCAGCGCATATCTCAATACGATCCTGGGCGACTTTAACAATGAGATCCGCATGAAATGGCTGCCCGCGAAGGCGGCGGCAGCTGGCACAATTGATGTGACCTCGTCCAACTGGTTCAATCCGAATATGAACTATCGTCTGTATATGGTGCCGGGCATCCTGGTGTTGCTGGTAACGATGGTAGGCGGTTTTATTTCTGCACTGAACATTGTAAAGGAAAAAGAGATCGGGACTATTGAACAGATCAATGTAACGCCTATCAAAAAGTGGCAGTTCATCATAGGAAAGATGATCCCTTTCTGGGTGATCGGTATGGTAGATTTCACACTGGGATTATTGCTGGCGAGGTTTGTATATGGCATTATTCCACTGGGCAGTTTGTTACTGTTATATGGTTTCCTGTCTATATATCTGGTGGCGCTGCTTGGATTTGGTCTGCTGATCTCTACCTATAGTGATAACCAGTTACAGGCCATGTTCGTAGCCTTCTTTTTTATCATGATATTTATGCTCATGAGCGGCTTATTTGTGTCGGTGGATAATATGCCTGCCTGGGCGAAGATGATCGCAAAATTGACCCCTGTAACGCATTTTATAGATGTGGTGAGGATGATCGTATTGAAAGGAAGCCGCTTCGCGGATATCAAGATGCAGTTTTTGTATGAAATAGCATTTGCTATCGTGCTGAATGGCTGGGCGATCTGGAACTACCGTAAAACAGCATAAAATTTATACAGTATATACAGTTGTAGGTTTACGCAGGTGGCCGGGATAGTCTTATCCCGGCCTGTTATTTATGACATCTTTCTGATCAGCTTTCCTAATGTTTTCAGTCCTTCATCAATCTGTTTGGTCCATGGATTGCTAAAGCTGATACGCATACAGTTATTGTAGCGTTCCTGCAGGGAGAAGATCCTGCCGGGGGCAAAGGACACTTTATGTTTGACGGCCTGTTCATACAGTTCGTAAGTATTCACTTTAGGATGCAGTTCCACCCACAGTACAAAACCACCCTGGGGCCTTGACACACAGCAATCTTCAGGAAAGTATTCTCTGATAGCCTGCAGATGGCGCATATATTGTGTATGCAGGTTCTTTCTCATTCCCCTGAGATGGTGCTCATACCGGTCATTCTCCAGGAAGCAGGCAATGGCGGCGCCGGGGAGGGAGGGAGAGGAGATGGAGTGATGTCTTTTCAACGTCAGCACTTTTTCTTTGTACCTTCCGGGTACTGTCCATCCTACACGGTATCCCGGTGCAAGTGATTTGGAAAATGAATTGCACAGCAGTACCAGGCCGTTAGTATCGAATGTCTGACACACAGTAGGACGTTCTTTACCAAAGTACATATCTCCGTAGATATCATCTTCAATCAGCGGTATATCATATTTCTCAAGCAATCTGACGAGTTGCTGTTTGTTGCAGTCCGGCATATAGGCACCCAGCGGATTGGTGAAATTGGTTACGAACAGGCAGGCTTTGATCTTAAACTTCGGAATAGCTTTGTCGAGGTATTCCAGGTCAATGCCGGTACCAGGATGTGTGGGTACTTCCAGTACCTTTAGTCCCAGGCTTTCCGCCAGTTGCAGTGACCCGTAATACGCAGGACTTTCTACTGCGATAGTATCACCCGGTTGCGTTGTGGCGGAGAGGCAGAGTGTCAGCGCGTCCATGCAACCATTGGTAGTAACGATATCATCTTCGCTGATGGCGCCTCCCCAGAGGATAGAGTTGCGGGCGATCTGCCGGCGGAGGTCCGCATTCCCTTGTACCTGTTCATATGCAATGCCGGCATTGGGTGTTTTTCTCAGTGCCTGTATCAGTGCTTTGGATATCTTGGCTGCGGGCAACAGGGCTTCCGGCGGTGCAGCGGAGGCGAACCTGGTAATATTCTGCAGGCTCATATCCTGGGATACCTGCGTGATCATTTCATGCAGTGTTACTTCCGAAGGCTTTTTAACCGCTTCACATGCCTTAGGCATTTCCGGCATTCTCCGCGGACTAAAGATCACGTAGTATCCTGATTTCGGACGGGATTCTATCAGCCCTTTTGCTTCCAGGTGATAGTATGCCTGGAATGCGGTACTCATACTCACGCCCTGTTCTTCACTCATGGTGCGGACGGAGGGGAGTTTGTCACCGATCTTCAGTACATCTTTGGAGATCAGCTGTTCCAGTTTCTCTGCTATCTGGAGATAGAGATGTTCGGCAGTTTTTAGCATGGCGCGGTTAATCTGATATGGTTCAAATGTAAGTAAAAATCATCTGATCTGTTTTTTTGCATCAATATGTTTTCTTGCGGAGTTGTTTAATAACAGCTGTATTTATTTTGCGCAACAAAATAATTGCATAACTTTATGCAACTAAAAAATTGCATAATGGATGAACTGTTTAAAGGCGTAGCCGATCCGGTGCGCAGGGAGATCCTTTCCCTGTTACGTTTGCAGCCGTTAAATGTGAATCAGATCAATGAGCATTTTGGCGATATCAGCAGGCAGGCGGTGTCCAAACATCTGCAATTGCTGGAAGACAGCGGCTGGATAAAGATATATCAGGCGGGCAGAGAGCGGTACGGATATCTTAATAAGACAGCCTTCTATTCTTTTAAGGAATGGCTCGATTCATATCTGCAATGGGGAAAACAATCTTTGGAGAATGATCATGGCGTTTTCCTGGAGCAAACAGCTTATAAGAAAGGTGCGCCCTTGACACAACCTGTTATGCTGCAGGCCATGCTGAGTAAGGATAAGGAGTTCGACGGACTGTTCTATAATGCGGTGAGAACAACAGGTATCTTTTGTAAACCCTCTTGTTCCGCTAATCCCCGGCCCGATAATGTGACCTTTTATATTACGAGGGATGAAGCACTTAAGAATGGTTACCGGGCCTGCAAGCGTTGTAAGCCGTGACGATTAGTTGGGCTAGGGTAGGACGGTCAGCCAGGCGGGAGTTTATTATTTCATTATTAATGGTTATTCATGAGTCGACAAACAGTTGTCAATATACCGGTTACTGATCACGATAACTTTTCTTTTGCGGAGTGCCTGGTATTTCTTGGTCGTTCAGAAAAGGAGTGTCTGCATTATGTACAGGATGGAGTGGTACAGAAGATGATCGTTTCGAATGGAGAGCCTGTGCTAATGGAGATCAGTGATGATACAGCGTCGGGATCACTACGGGTTGCAGTCAGGAGCGCTACTAATGATGAAGCGAAAGAAGCGGAAAGATCGAGAGAACAGATAGCAATGGATGAAGCTTATATCCGTCGGTATATCAGTCATTGGTTGCATCTGGATGCAGATCTCCGTCCCTTTTATGATTTTGCAGCGAAGGATGCTGTATTGGGGCCATTAGTAACCCGCTACAAGGGGCTTCGGCTAATAGGTATCCCGGAACTCTTTGAAGCGCTGACCTGGAGCATTATGGGGCAACAGATCACATTGGGCTTTGCGTATACATTACGCCAGCGTTTTATACAGGCATTCGGGCATCATGCAGTAATAGATGGGAAAGACCACTATGTATATCCTCATCCGGCAGTAATTGCGGCATTGGAGCCGGCTACCCTGATCAGTATGCAGTTCTCGCGTAGTAAAGCAGATTACATCATCAGGCTGGCGCAATCAATGACAGACGGACATTTAACAGTAGAGCAGCTGGAGAATATGAATTATCAGCAGGCAAGGGACCATCTGGTATCCTTCAGGGGTATCGGGAACTGGTCAGCTAATTATGTACTGATGAAATACCATCGCCATCATCAGGCATTACCGTTGGAAGATGCGGGTTTGCACAATGCATTGAAATATCAGCTGCAATTGACAGCAAAACCATCACTGGCAGATGTAAAGACGTATACACAGCATTGGAGGGAACATGCAGCATATGCCACATTCTATTTATGGCGTTCATTATATTAAGACCGGAGTAATTGAGTAGTAAAGGACAATAGCAAATAGTATAAAAAAGAGTCGTAGGCACACTAATATAGTGACGCATAGTAAAAGTAATACTGAACAATATGAAAAAGCCAAACATACAACAGCAAACGCCATTGGATATACAGTCGGGTATACCGTCAGATGTACCATCTGATATACCAACCGGCACACCATCATATACCCATTCAATTATAACGCCGGTAGGAGCACTGACTATTATTGGTGATGCACAGGCTATCAATGAATTGACTTTCAAGGAAGAATTACCTGTTACACACGGTCCGCTGCCAGATACATTCAGACTGTGTATCGAGGAGTTGGAAGCCTACTTTGCAGGCAGCTTACAGCAATTTACATTTCCCATCGCACAACCGGGAACGGCATTCCAGCAAACAGTGTGGCAACAACTAACGATGATCCCCTATGCCACGACCATTTCCTATATGCAATTGGCAAAGCGGATCAACAATCCAAAGAGTATCAGGGCAGTAGGTACGACAAATGGAAAGAACAGAATTGCGATAGTGGTACCATGCCACAGAGTGATAGGTAGTGATGGATCGCTTACTGGTTATGCGGGAGGGATCTGGCGTAAGAAATGGTTGTTGGAACATGAAATAAAGCAGAAGTTCGGATCATTGGAATTATTCTGATCTGATCTGGTCAATAAAGTGCCCTTAATTGAAGTAACTAAGAAGCAATACGATAGACAGAATGCCAAAAGATATGATTCATCGAAGTCGTGAAGCACCACTATGTTCTGCAATAGTAGGCATAGCAGTTCTCTTTTCTGATCTGCCACCAGCGGTACATTAAAACAGCGGTGGTTTCAGATGGAGATGCAGGGCCTTAGCCCTTTGAGAGCGTTGATACGCTTGACAGGGGTTAAATAGAACTTAACTGCCCCTACGCTTGATAAAGCTATATAGCAAGGACCCGAAAAGGGCGACAGCCCGAAATCCCATCTGAAACCAAAGCAAAGCCCAAAGCAACCCAAACAACAAACCGCAACAAAACAAAACACGAAATAAAACAAAGCAAAACATAGCGAAACTATGAACTAATCATGTGTACGATATCCTAATCTGATCTGGTCGAAAATTACAAAACTGAATCTGTTTTATATCCCGATTTTACGCCAATTTTGAAGTCTCGTTCCCTTTAACAGTAAATCAACCTCAGATGAATAAGATAATACGCCAGGATCTACAGGAAGTTGATGCATTCCTCCAGGAAGTAAAAGACTACAGCGTATCTCATTTATTAGAAATAGACGCATTGCCGGTGAAAGCCGCCAGCGCAACATTTGAGCGTTTAGAATTACCTCGGAAGGGAAAGGGTGCCAGCAACGCACTGCAGCAATTTAACGAACGTTACGGGCAACACCTTGCAGGCAATAGCGGCCCACGCAACTGGGGCTTTGTAACAGGTGGCGCAACATTGCCCGCCATTGCAGGCGACTGGCTCACAACAGTCTTTGATATGAATGCCGCAGATAAGGATACGGCGCCATTACAGATAGAAACGGAAACAATTGCAATGCTCCGGCAGCTGTTCGGGTTGCCGGAAGCATTTTCCGGATGTTTTGTAACAGGAGCGACCATGGCTAATTTCGCGGGACTTGCTATCGCAAGACAATGGCTCGGAAAACAACTGGGAGTGGACGTAGCACAGGAAGGAATGGCAGCATTAGCGAACGCGAAGATCGTGTCATGCACACCTCATTCGAGTACCGTGAAATCACTGGCCATGCTGGGCTTCGGCAGGAACGCCATGTTGAAGTTATCCAGTTTGCCGGAGAGAGAATCGATCGATATTAAAGTACTAAAAGAATATCTGGAAGCACACAAAGGAGAACCACTGATCGTTGTAGCCAGTGCGGGAACAGTGAATACGGTAGACTTTGATGACCTCGAAGCTATCGCTGAGCTGAAAAACGAATATGGCTTCTGGTTGCACGTAGACGCGGCGTTCGGAGCTTTTGCAGCCTGTGTAGCGGAACACCGCCATTTGTTGAACGGATGGGAAGCGGCGGATAGTATTACTATTGACGCACACAAATGGCTAAACGTACCGTATGATGCAGCGATGATCTTCACCCGTCATACCGACCTGCAGCTTGATACATTTAAGAATGCGGGAGCAGCTTATCTTGGAGATCCGGCAAAAGATTTTAAATATAGCAATTATACACCTGAGAATTCACGACGACTGCGGGCATTGCCAGCCTGGTATACACTGGTGGCTTATGGCGCAGACGGATATGCGGATATTGTAAATAATAATATACAGTTGGCCCGTCGGCTGGGAGCATTGATACAAGAAAATGCAGCTTTCCGTTTGCTGGCGCCAGTCAGGTTATGTGTAGTTTGTTTTACGTTGAATGTAGCCGATGAAGAGAAGCAGGCAGCAACTGATGCATTGATAAAAGCATTGGACGAAAGTGGAAAGGTGATGTTGACGCCGACAGTTTATCAGGGAGTGCCTGCAATCAGAGCCGCATTGGTAAACTGGCGTACGGAAGAAAATGACCTCTCCATCGTATGGGAGGAGATAAAGCGGCAAGCAGCAGTATTGACGGTAGAATAACCCACGTATATATTATTCACAACCCATAACAACTTCGGAGTATGAAAAAGTCAAACACGAATGCCTACATGGCATTGGTGATAGTCAGTATTTTCTGGGGTACCACTTACCTGGCGTCCAGGATCGGTGTACGTCACATGCATGGTATCATGCTGGCGGGAATCAGGCAGGCAGTTGCCGGTATACTTTTAACAAGTTTCTTTTTACTGAAAGGATATAAGTTTCCGGAGAAAATTATCTTGTCGCGACTCTTTGTGATCGGTGTGATGATGCTTTGTATGAGTAACGGCCTGATCACATGGGCCATGCAATATATACCCAGCGGATTGTGTGCAATCATTGTTGCAACAGTACCCATCTGGATCACCATTTTCAGTTATTTCCTGGTGCAGCGTACAAAGTTTACCATCTTACTGGTAACCGGAATGGCAGTTGGATTGTTAGGAGTAGGAGGGATCTTTTATGATTACCTGGCTAGTCTGACGAACCCTGAATTCCGTTTCGGGATCCTGCTCACACTGATCGCCTGTATCAGCTGGGCAATAGGATCGGTACTGACGGCACGCTGGGCACTGAAGATTAATTTCCTTTACGGAGCAGGTTTTCAGATGCTGTTCAGTGGTATCGTAATGACGATCGTTGCAACAATGATGGGACAGTCGTTACCGTTAGATGGTTTTAATATAGAATTATGGGGCAGTCTGGTATACCTGATCTTTATAGGGTCAATACTTGGATATTCGTCTTACGTGTTCGTATTGAATAATCTGCCGCCGTCCCTGGCATCAGTATATGCTTATATCAATCCGATAGTGGCAGTATTGCTGGGTTGGCTGATCCTGCAGGAGCATCTGAACTGGGTAACAGGAATATCCTGCATGGTAACGCTGGGAGGCGTTTATATGGTAAACAGGGCTGTAAATAAAAACAGACAACAATATGGCGCCGCTAAGTAATGAAGTAAAATTAGTTTACTATATCCCGGCCTATCAGCCGCATTTTGAGCGCCTCAACAAGTGGTGGATAGAGAAGTATTTTACAGTGGAACCGGTCGATGTGGATGTGCTCGGAAATCCGGACCAGCATATCATTGCTAAAGGAGGAGATATCATTTTTGCAGCAATAGGTGAAACAATTGTAGGCACTGTGGCGTTAAAAACTATAGACGCAGAATCGGCTGAAATGACCAAGATGGCGGTTGACGAAGCATATCAGGGACATCGTATAGGCTGGAAATTGGCGGAAGGCATCCTGGAAGTAGCGAGAAAGAGGGGATTGAAGAAAGTTGTCTTGTACTCTAATACTAAACTTGTACCTGCTATCAGTATGTATCAGAAACTCGGATTCAGGGAAATATCCGTTGAAGAAGGACGGTACGAGCGTAGTACGATCAAGATGGAAATAGTATTTGGAGAAGAAAACAGGCATTATGCAGTTGCTGATAACTTGATAAGAACAATAAATGCAGCTGTGCCACTTTTATTGCAGATCCCTGAAATAGTAGCAGCAGAGCGGGTTTCAAGAGGTAAGTGGAGTCCAAAGGAGATAATTGGACATTTAATTGATTCAGCAATTAATAATAACGTTCGTTTTATACGTTCCCAACAGATATCTTTGTTGGAAATTCCTGGCTATACACAGGATTTTTGGGTAAAGGGACAAGCCTGGCAGTTGAGCAGCTGGCAGGAATTGATTGAATTATGGTCGGGGATGAATAAACATTTGGCGTTAACTATACGCGCCATACCCGCGGGAGCATTACAACATCTGATAAAAATTAATGAGAACGAACCTGTCACACTGGAATATGTGGTGACGGATTATTTAGAGCATTTAAAACACCATCTGTCACAGGTGAAAATAATATTATAAAGATACGATTTAGATTTAGGTATGATGTTCAAAAGGTATTTACCGCCGACATCTGGTTGACACCGTCTCGTTTCTTAACGAGGCGGTTTTTTTTTGTTTTCTTTGTTATATGGACACACAAATAAATCCCTGGACGATCTTATCCAGCGAAAAGCAATATGATAATCCCTGGATCCAGGTAACCGAGCACCAGGTACTGAACCCCTCAGGAGGCAGAGGCATTTACGGCATCGTACATTTTAAGAATACGGCTATCGGGGTGGTGGCGCTCGATGAAGAGCATCATATTTACCTGGTAGGGCAATACCGCCTGGCATTGGAACAATTCAGCTGGGAGATCCCCGAGGGAGGGGGAAAGCTGGGGGTAGATCCATTAGAAGGAGCCAAAAGGGAGTTATTGGAAGAAACCGGGCTCGTAGCTGAAAGCTGGACGCCCATTGTGCGGATGCATCTGTCAAACTCTGTATGTGATGAGGCTGGGGTGGTTTATCTGGCCCGCCAGCTGGAGCAAAGGACGGCCGAACCGGAAGAAACGGAGCAGCTGTATGTAAAAAGGGTGCCTTTTGAGACGGCCTACCAGATGGTCAAAAACTTCGAGATCACCGATTCCCTGTCCATAGCGGCGATTCAGAAGATAAAACTGATGATGCTCGAAGGAGAGATATGAATTCCCCAATTGGTATTAAATTCCGTTCTTTGCAGATAATGGAACAAAGAAGATTTAAAAAGCCTGGTGGATTTCGCCAGCATGCCCCCAGACCAAAGGCATCGTCAATGGTGATTGGCAGGCAGCCGGTTGTGGAAGCGATCAACTCAGGGAAGGCAATCGAACGTATTTATATGTTGCGTGGTGCAACCGGGGATATCATCCCCCAGATCAGGAAGTTAGCAGAGGAAGTTAACATTCCTATCAATCTCGTACCGGTGGAAAAGCTGAATGCGCTGACCTCATTCAATCACCAGGGTGTTATTGCCATTACAGGGCAGATCAACTACCTTGACCTCCAGGATGTGATCTCGCATGTAACCGATAAGGGAGAAACGCCTTTGTTCCTCATTCTTGATGGGATCACTGACGTACGTAATATAGGGGCCATTGCCCGTAGTGCTGTTTGTTGTGGCGCCCAGGCCATTATCATCCCTGACAGGGGGATCGCTGCGCTGAATGAAGAAGCCATCAAATCGTCTGCCGGCGCCCTGGAAAGGATCTCCGTATGCCGGGTGAATAGCTTGCTGAAAGCGATCGATACCCTTCACCTGAATGGTATTAAAGTGATTTCCAGTGAGATGGAGGCTGAAACAAAGCTGTATGATTGTCAGCTGCAGGAGCCGGTAGCGGTGATCATGGGCTCGGAAGACAAGGGTGTATACCCGGCTCTGCTGAAGGCGTCAGATACCCTGTTCCACATACCTATGGCCGGTAACTTCGAATCCTTCAACGTATCTGTTGCGGCAGGCATCATCCTGTATGAAGCCATGAAGCAAAGAGGCGCATAAAAATCACCAGTAAATGAAACTGATCGAATGTCCACGTGATGCCATGCAAGGCTGGCACAGGTTAATAAGCACGGATGAAAAGGTAGCATATCTGAATGCTTTGCTGAAAGTAGGATTTAATACCCTCGATTGCGGCAGCTTCGTATCTCCTAAAACCATCCCCCAGATGGCGGATACTGCTGAAGTGATCCCACGGCTGGAGATGACCGGCACAAAAAGTAAACTGCTGACCATCGTAGCGAATCAGCGGGGCGCAGAAGAAGCCGTGGTGTTCGATGAGATCGCTTACCTGGGATATCCTTTTTCCATATCAGAAACGTTCCAGCTGCGGAATACCAACAAGACCATTGCCGCGTCAATGGAACTGGTGGAGACCCTCCAGGAACTGTGTATCAAGAATAGTAAACAACTGGTGGTTTATATCTCTATGGGCTTTGGAAACCCTTACGGGGATGTTTATGATGCTTCTATCGCCCTCCTCTGGGTGGATGAACTGGTAAAGCGGGATATTACAACGATTTCCCTGGCAGATACCGTAGGGGTAGCCAATCCGGAAGTCATTACCAAATTGTTCTCTACACTGATACCTGCCTATCCTAACGTGGAGTTTGGCGCGCATTTTCATTCTGCCCCTGACAAATGGGAAGAGAAGGTAGCGGCTGCCTACGCACAGGGATGCAGGCGTTTTGATAGCGCCATTAAAGGAATAGGGGGCTGTCCGATGGCGCATAATGACCTGGTGGGAAACCTGGCCACGGAGCGTTTGCTTGATTTCAGCGTGCAACACCACGAGGCGCTGGGCCTTGATATGACGGCTTTCCAGTTAGCCCGGGACATTGCGGACAGTATTTTTTATTAGTCTTCCAACATGACAAACTTTCGCCTGACTTTTCCCGTTCCACCGCTTGCAACACCTGTCCAATATGACGATAAGATATTGATGACAGGTTCCTGTTTTGCGGAGGAAATAGGGGAACGTTTACAACAATATCATTTTGATGCCCTGGTAAATCCGCATGGCATTTTATATAACCCGATCAGTATCACCCAGGCGCTGCATACCTACCTGGATGGAAAACAATATACCGCAGACGATCTCTTTTCTCATGGTGATCTGTGGCATAGCTGGGACCATCACAGCCGTTTCTCCGGTATGGAACCTGAACAGGTACTGGCAGGCATCAATACACAGCAGGAACTGGCTGCTAAACGGCTGGAAGAGGCAGATTGGCTGATCATTACATTGGGCTCTGCCTATATGTATTCACTTGCCGAAGGCAACCAGGTGGTTGGCAACTGTCACAAAGTGCCGGCTTCCCGTTTCCATAAGAAATTACTCTCTCCGCCAGATGCTATTTCTGCATTGGATAACCTCATGCACCGCCTTTTCTTCAGGAACAGGAAAGTAAAGATCATGTTTACAATAAGCCCTGTGCGTTATGCCAGGGACGGCGTAGTGGAGAATAATCTCAGTAAGGCTGTTCTGATCCAGACCGTGCATCACCTGGTGAATAAATTTGACCGGCTATTCTATTTTCCGGCTTACGAACTGGTAATAGATGATCTGCGTGATTATCGCTTTTATAAGGAAGATCTGGTACATCCCAATGAATTGGCAGTTAATTATGTCTGGGACCATTTTACCGCCAGCTGTGTAAGTGAGGACGGACGTCGTTTGCTGCCGCTGGTAGCAGAGATCAACCGGGCCAGGCAACACAGGCCTTTCAATCCGTTAAGTAATCAGCATCAGCAATTCCTGCAAACCTACGCAAAGAAAACGAAGCAGTTAATGGAGCAGCATCCTTTCCTGCATCTGGAAGATGATCTGGCCTATTTTGAAGGACGATAAAATAACAATGCCGCGATGATCGTCGCGGCATTGTTATTTGTATTGATAAATGTTTGATTAATCCTGATTGATCATATTCCCCTTAATGCCCACTACGCCGATCACAAAACAGATCAGCGCAACGATGATCGGGTATAACAAGCCCGCAAGATGATTGTGGGTTTGCGTTACGAGTAAGGTCGATACAGTTGGCAACAATCCCCCGAAAACCCCATTCCCGATATGATAAGGTAAGGACATGGAAGTATACCTGATGCGGGTAGGGAAGAGCTCTACCAGGAAAGCCGCAATCGGACCGTATACCATGGTTACGAAGATCACCTGTACAAATACCAATAGTATCAGCCACCATAGTTGAGCATTGCTGACAATAAGCTCTTTTACTGTTTCAGTTTTTCCGTCCGTTACTGTAACGGTTTCCCTGGCCTTTGCCCCGTCAGTAAAAACTCTAGTCTTCACTGACTTCTCAATGTTTTGCATTTTATCATTCCGGGAGATGGAATTCTGGATACTGTACTGAGATGTATCCTCTGTTTTCAGGCTGATGTCTGCCACGCGGTCCATGCCGGCATAAATAGGATAATAAGCCAGCGCAGCGACCAGCATGCCTGTCATCATGATCTTTTTACGCCCTATTTTATCAGACAGCTTTCCGAAATATATAAAGAAAGGAGTACCCAGTAAAAGGGCCACTGCTATGATAATATTGGATTGTACGAATTCAACCTGCATCGTTTTTTGCAGGAAGGAGAGGGCATAGAACTGACCGGTGTACCAGATCACGCCTTGTCCCATGGCAGCGCCGAAGAGCGCCAGCAATACCAGCCGGAGGTTCTCCTTTTTACCGAAACTTTCTTTAATAGGATTCCGTGAAGTTTTTCCCTCCGATTTCAGTTGAAGAAAAAGAGGCGATTCGTGCAGACGGATACGGATATAATATGACATGACCACCAGCACAATGGACAGCCAGAAAGGAATACGCCATCCCCAGCTGTTAAAGTCTTCAGTGGTCAGACTGGCACGGGTGATCAGGATGACCGCAAGGGAAACAAAAAGTCCCAAGGTGGCCGTCGTCTGAATAAAACTGGTGTAATACCCGCGCTGATGATGGGGAGAATGTTCGGCGACATAGGTAGCGGCGCCGCCATATTCACCTCCCAGGGCAAGGCCCTGCAATAACCTCAACACCAATACGATAATAGGTGCAAGGATACCGATACTTTCATAACCGGGTATGAGGCCAATGGCAAAAGTAGAGCCACCCATGATCATCAGGGTAAGCAGAAAGGTGTACTTACGACCTACAATGTCTCCCAGTCTGCCGAATACGATAGCGCCGAAAGGTCTTACAATAAATCCCACAGCAAAGGTGGCAAGTGTGGCAATGTAGGCCAGATCAGGATTGCTGGGCGGAAAGAACTTCTGGGAGATAATGGCTGAAAGACTCCCAAAAATGTAGAAATCATACCATTCTATTAGCGTTCCTGCGGAAGAGGCCAGTATTACCTGCCAGATGGATTGAGAAATTTTGCTGTTATTCATACGTGGTTACTTGGTTGATACGGATGTATAATATAGGGAAATTGTTGTAAATGTTATACTACTTACTTTTTCTATAGTGGTAAGAGGGCGATAAGCCGTCTGATATTATAAGTATTTCTATTAACTTTATTGGGGACTTCAGGATTGCTCTACTCAAGACTTTATATGCGTAAACGCCCGGCTTTAGTTTATTTTTTCACCCTACTCCTTTTACCTGCATTGGTTTTTGCGCAGGAGGGAGGGAAGAGGCCTAAGATAGGTCTGACCCTGAGTGGCGGTGGCGCCAAAGGGCTGGCGCATATTGGCATTCTGCAGGCGCTGGACAGTGCCGGCCTGAAAGTGGACTATATTACGGGTACGAGTATGGGCAGTATTATCGGATCACTCTATGCCATGGGGTATTCCGGCGATACGATAGAAAAGATGGCCCGCCAGATGGACTGGGATAACCTGTTCTCTAATCAGCCTGTACTTACCGACATCTCCTTCGAAGAAAAAAGGGAATACAATAAATACCTGATAGAGATCCCATTTGAATACGGGAAACCCAAACTGGCATCCGGCGTAATAGCCGGTGAGCAGTTGTGGTTAGAACTGGCGCGGTTATGCTGGCCGGTGAATGGGGTGAAAGATTTTTCCCAATTCGACATTCCTTTTAAATGTATTGCTACCGATGTTACCACCGGCGAGGTCGTAACCCTCGATACGGGCGATATTGTTACTGCTATCCGCGCCAGCATGGCAATCCCTTCTGTGTTCACAGCCGTAAAGATCGGCGATAAGAAGCTGGTGGATGGTGGTGTAGTGCGCAACTTCCCTGTTATTACAGCAAAAGAGATGGGTGCTGACCTTGTTATCGGTTCCAATGTGAGTGGTGGATTAAGGAAAGCGGAACAGCTGGTCACGCCACTGGATATTATCTACCAACTTGGTTTCTATAAAGATGCAGATGATTTTAAGCAGGCAAAAAAGCTAACGGACATCTACATTCAGCATCACCTGGATAATTATAGCGCTGCCAGCTTTGGCAGTGTGGATTCTCTGCTGGATATCGGCAAGAAAAAAGGCGCTGAATTGTACCCTGTATTCAAACAGATGGCAGATTCATTAAACGCGCTTTATCCGCCGGAAACACCTTTCCGCAAGAACCGCTTACCCTTCACGCCCGACATAGAACTGACGGATATAAAAGTAACGGGCCTGGTACATTCTGACGAAAGCTTTTTCCTCGGAAGATTAGGATTACTGAAAGGAGGATGTTACACACCTACTGATATCAAGGAAGCGGTGCTGAACGTATTTGGTACCCGTTTTTACAAGATGATCACCTATCAGCTGGAACCAAAAGGAGATGGTAAAAGTGTGATGGATATTTCAGTAGAAGAGAACCCGCTGACCTACGTGAAATTCGCCTTGCAATATAACAGCTTTACCAATGCCAGTGCTATCATGAACATTACACAGCGCAACTTCGTTGTACCGAACTCCCGTGCATTTGTGAGTGTGGCAATAGGAGAAAATCCGCGGGTATTGGCAGAGTTCTTTAAATACCTGGGTCCGAAAAGGAACTTTGGGTTTGGGCTTGGTGGCTATTTCGAGGACAATGCGCTAACCTTATATAAAGACTATAAACGGCAGATGGAATATCACCTGAAATATCTGAGTGGTGATATCCGTTTCCAGTACACACTGAACAGCATGATGGCAGTGGGTATTGGTTCACGCTATGAGTTTCTGAATATCAATCCCCGGTACGAATCTGTTGAAGTGCTGAGAGGAAATGGCAATCAGATGAACAGTTATGTGTATGTCGGTATTAACTCCCTCGACAGGAAGGTTTATCCGCGTCGTGGTGTAGATTTCCAGCTGGAATCTGGCTGGGTATATCGTCAGCAGGAGGGATACCGTCTCTATAAAGACGGGGTTGAGGTATTGCCGGAAGATTATAATTACAATTTCAATAATTATCAGCGTACGCTGATGCAGATGAAGTACAATATCCCTTTCAATTACAACGGTACTTTGCAGGTACAGTTGGGAGGCGCAGCCAACTTCAGTCACCGCCAGGGCCCTGTGAATGCATTCTTATTGGGAGGGCTGAATAACGTCATCCGCAATCAGCTGCCGATAGTGGGTATCAGGGAGGCTGAGATCACGACATCAAGTGCAGCTACCATCCAGTTATCCTATCAATATGAGTTCATGCGGAACACCTATGCCATTCCCCGTGCAGGTGTAGCTTTATACGATTTCCTGGGAGATGTTTCCGCTAAGTATAAGTACATGAGTGGGTACGGATTGACAGGAGGTTATTCCTCCTTCCTCGGACCAATAGAAGCCTCCGTGATGTATTGCGATCAGGATGGCCGTTTGCGGATGTATGTGAACATCGGCTTCAATTTCTAGTGCATCCTGTCACCTCTGACCTCCAGGTTATTGATGATCTCAGCTTCTATATTCAGCCATTCCTGCCAGCGGGTCCTTACTTTGTCTTCCGGTACGTACTCATTGGCGAGATCTATAAAGAGGCGATAGTGGCCTGCTTCAGATATCATGAACTTACGGTAGAATTCCCGCAGATAATCATCTTCCAATCCCTCGCTCAGCAAGCGGAAACGCTCGCAACTGCGGGCTTCGATCAGAGCAAAGATGAGCAGTCTGTCCAGCAGTACTGATTGCGGGTCGCCACCTTTCTGCTGATGTGTCATCAGGGCATTAACATACACGTCTTTCCGCTGTCTTCCCAGTGTATAACCGCGTTTGCGCATCTCGGCCAATACCTGGCGGAAGTGTCCCCATTCTTCTGTTACAATAGGCGCTAATTCCTGTACCAGCCTGTCCTTTTCGGGATAGCGCTGTATCAGGGAGATGCAGGATGTGGCGGCTTTTTGTTCGCAGAAGGCATGATCTGTCAGAACTTCTTCCAGGGAAATAGCGGCCAGGTTTACCCAGCGGGGATCAGTAGGAAGGTGCAGACCTAAAATGGACACTTTACTCATAGGGCAAAGTTACTTAGCTTTGGGAGATGAAAGAAGCTTTTCTTTTACAGCAATTAGCGCAGCGCCAGGAGCAACATGCTTTCCGGCAGTTGCGGCTTCCGGCTCCCGGTGCAGTGGATTTCTGTTCCAATGACTACCTGGGCCTGGCACATAGTGCAGCGATGCAGGAAGGAGTCCATACATTATTACAGGCAAGACCGTATATGCATGGCAGTACAGGATCGCGCCTGCTGGCTGGAAACTATGCCTGGATCGAAGAAGCAGAGATCATGCTGGCTACCTTTCATCAGAGTGGCGCTGGCCTGATCTACAATTCCGGTTATGACGCTAATCTTGGACTGTTTTCTTCTGTACCCCAGAAGGGAGATACCATCATTTACGATCAGCTGATTCATGCCTCTATCAGGGATGGTATCCGTTTGTCAAAGGCGCAGGCATTTTCTTTTTTACATAATGATGTAGCAGATCTGCAGAAGAAACTGCAGCATGCTACGGGCAATACATTTGTGGCTGTTGAATCTGTCTATTCTATGGATGGAGATATGGCGCCGTTGAAAGAAATAGCAGCTATCTGTGAGCAATACGGGGCGCACCTGATCGTGGATGAAGCACACGCCACCGGCGTAGTAGGAGCAAAAGGAGAGGGGCTTGTGCAGCACCTTCAATTGCAGAATGCCTGTTTTGCACGTGTGCATACATTTGGTAAAGCGTTAGGTTGTCATGGAGCGGTTGTGTTGGGCAGTCCTCATCTGCGAGATTTCCTTATTAATTTTTCGAGATCATTTATTTATACCACTTCACTGCCACCGACAGCCATAGCCGCAATTGTGGCCAGTTATGAGCTGTTCCCTTATATGCATGCCGCCCGTGAGCACCTGACTTCGTTAATTACTCATTTCAGGAAAGGAGTAGCAGGGCTCAGTACATTATATAGTGAAACGCCCATTCAGATCGTCCTCTCGCCAGGAAACGAAGCCACGCGTACGCTAGCGGCAAGCTTACAGGAAGCGGGGCTGGACGTGCGGCCTATTCTCCATCCTACAGTTCCGAAAGGGAAGGAACGTTTACGGATCGTATTGCATAGTTTCAATACTATGGAAGAAGTGGACAGGCTGGTTATAGCGTTAGTCCATTAGCGATATTATGGCCAGTATATTTTGTGTATATTAGCAGACAAGCTAACACATATGAGATTTCTTCCCTTTACCGTTACGGCGGTGATAACCATTGCATTGATAACATGTCTTGATCGTTCCTGGGGCTCTTTACCGCCTCTGGGACGGTTGTTAAGTCCGCAGGAAGGTTTTTGGCAGAACGCCACTTCTATCAGCAAAGACTACAATGAAGAGCTGCAGGTGCCTGGTTTAAAGGGAAAGGTGGAAGTATGGCTGGACGATAGAATGGTGCCTCACATCTTTGCAGAAAATAATCTGGATGCTTATTACGTACAGGGATATATGCATGCCCGCGACCGTCTCTGGCAGATGGAGCTGCAGTCATTTGCGGCAGCCGGCCGTTTGTCGGAGATCCTGGGTAGTAAGATGATCAATTATGACAGGCAGCAGCGGCGTTTGGGCATGTTATACGGCGCAGAGCAGGCGTTGAAGGCGATGGAAGATGATCCGGTAGCTGGCCCGGCTATCAATGCTTATTCTGATGGTATCAATGCTTATATCAGCACGCTTACCGACGCAACACTGCCGCTGGAATATAAACTGCTGAATTATAAACCTGAGAAGTGGACGCCGTTGAATTCAGCATTGCTGCTGAAAATGATGGCGGCAGATCTTGCGGGTGGTGCAAATGATCTTGTTTATAACAATGCCCGTCAGATCTTTAGTAAAGAAGACTTCGATAAATTGTATCCTGACTTCGGGGATAGTATTGATCCTATCATTCCCCGTGGTACACAATACCCTGCAGCCAGCGTAAAAGTGACGTCACCTGCAGATAGCGTGCTCAAAGCAGCAGGGGTTATGTTGCATTTCAAAGAGGATAAACCAGATCCTGATAACGGTAGTAACAACTGGGCTGTTGCCGGTTCTAAAACGCGTTCAGGTGCTCCGATCCTTTGTAACGACCCTCACCTTGGTCTGAGCCTGCCATCTCTCTGGTACGAAGCACAGATTCATACACCTGAGATGAATGTTTACGGCGCGACCTTACCTGGTGCCCCTGGTGTAATCATCGGTTTCAACGATCATATTGCATGGGGAGTAACAAATGCTGCAGAGGATGTGAAAGACTTCTACATGATGCAGTTCCGTAATGGCAAACAACAGTATCTTTTTAACGGCACTTACCGGGATGCAGAGCTACGCATTGAAAAGATCAATGTAAAAGGGGAGAAGCCTTACTACGATACAGTGGCTTATACCGTATGGGGACCTGTGGTGTATGATAATGTATTCCCCGATGAAGCGACCGGCCACCAGTTCCTCGCTATGCGCTGGAAAGCACTGGACCCGTCCGCAGAGATCAGGACATTCCTGGATCTCAATAAAGCTCATAATTACCAGGATTATTTAGCTGCTATAAAATATTACACCTGTCCTGCTCAGAACTTCGCATTCGCGGCTAAAACGGGCGAAATTGCGCTTTGGCATAACGGGCAGTTCCCCTTGCGCTGGAAAGACCAGGGAAAATGGATCATGCCGGGAAGCGACAGCACTTTTGCTTGGCAGGGATATGTGCCGCAGGAAGAGAATCCGCATATATTCAATCCGGCGCGCGGGTTTGTCAGCTCCGCCAACCAGCATCCCACTGACAGCACCTATCCATACCGTTATGTGGCTGATTTTGACCTCTTCCGCGGTAAACGTATCAATGAAGTACTGGCGGCAGACAGCCAGATCACCATACAGCAAATGATGGACCTGCAGAATGATTTCCTGAATCCTTTTGCACGGGCTGCTCTGCCAATGGTCAGAAAACATTTGCCGGTATCCATGTTATCCGCAGATCAGAAATCCTACTGGGAAATGCTCGACAAATGGGATCTGCAAAGTAGCCCCGATAGCAAAGCCGCTACTATCTTCAACATCTTCTGGGATAAATTACAGTCCGAAATTTGGGACGATGATATAGTACGTGAGAAAACACCGATGCAGCAACCGTGGGAGAAGACTACCTTACTCTGGCTCATTCGTGATTCTTCCATGAAATTCATTGACAACAAAAATACACCGGAGAAAGAGACGCTTTCCGGTACATTGTTAGCTGCCTTTACTTATGCTGCTGATAGCGCTAAAGTATTGGATGGTCAGCATAAACTGGAGTTTGGGCGTTTCCGTGGTACGAATATCCGTCACCTGACACGGTCAATTATTCCATTCAGCGCCATGAATCTGCGTACCGGCGGTGGGCGTCATATCGTCAACGCGACCAAACAACTGCATGGGCCTTCCTGGAAAATGGTGGTACAGCTGAGCAGTAAGACGGAAGCGTACGGCATCTATCCCGGCGGACAAAGCGGTAACCCTGGTAGTCCGTTCTATGACAATGCTGTGCAGGATTGGGTGCAAGGGAAATATTATCTGCTGCATGTGTTCGATCTGAAAGAAGATAATGACCCGGCAGTGAAGTTTAAGGTGAAGTTTAGCAAGGGGTAAAAATTTTTTAGAGAAATATTTGGAAGGGAATATATAATTCCTATCTTTGCACTCCCAATCACAAAAAAAGGGAATGATTCCGTAGCTCAGTTGGTAGAGCAATACACTTTTAATGTATGGGTCCTGGGTTCGAGTCCCAGCGGGATCACAAGAAGAAAAGCTTCACAGAAATGTGAGGCTTTTTCTTTTCAGGAAGCTTAGATTAATTTGCCTTTTATAAATAATCAGCTTTTGACAAACCTTATATAAATAAAAAGTATCTTAGTTTAAGTAAACTTATCTCCTGAGTTTAAAGATAGCCTTAAATGAAAGTAAGAAGCATTAACATCCCCAATCTTTTTCACTTTAAGAATTTTCATTTGGACCTTACTTATCCGGCAGGTCATGAGAAAGCGGGGAAGCCATTAGATAAAGTGTGTATCATTGGTCAGAGTGGGACAGGAAAAACAACTTTATTGAAATTGCTGTCTATTCTCTCTTATAATTCTAATAGATATTCATCAGTTGCTTCTCTTGATTTAATTAAAGAAATAGACCTGCAGTTTGAATTAGGTGAGTTATCGGTAACCAAACACCTTGAACTTAAGAAGGATTCTGATACAGAAGTCACTAATATGTGGAGGAACCAGTCAATCAGTGGCCTGAACGTCGAATTTGAAAAGGGTGTAGAGATTTGGCAAAAGTTCAAAGAAAGTAAGAACAACCATTCTATTTATTTTCCTGCAGAATTGGATTATAGTCTTGAAGTAGATTCCTACACAACTATGAATCTGGAAGATAGATTGACTATAGACTTTTCGTCTGTAAAGGCTGTTAATGCCTGGCAGATTATTTTAAAAGATATTCAAAAATATCAGGAAGAAGAAATTAAGTTGCGGCAGGAGATTTCAAAAGTGGCTGAAAATTTCAAAGACGTCGAATCGATTCAAAAAGCAGTTAAGAAACTGGATAATTGGCGAAAGAAAAGCTTTAATCCAGTCCTGGATATTGCTGAAAGATGCCTGAATCCTTTACTTATACACTTTGGATTAAGAGTCAAGACAAAGTTGGATTTTCAAGGAAAAGATGATATAGGGTTTGTGAAGATTGAAGATTTAAATGGAAATGAAGTGCCCAACGGGTTGCTTAGTACGGGAACTAAGCAAGTCATGCTATCTGCACTTCCATTGTATTTGTTAAAGCCTGATAAATGCTTGATTTTTTACGATGAGCCTGAAAGGTCTCTTTATCCGGATATCCAAAGGATTATCATTGACTACTACTTAAGTTTGACGACAGATTCACAGTTTTTCTTTGCAACTCATTCTCCTATTATTGCATCATCTTTTGAGCCCTGGGAAATAGTTGAACTGAAATTTGATAAGAAGTGGAATGTTTACCGCGATAAATATTATGAAGGTGAAAATCACGTGGATAATTACTTTGTAGATCCGCGATATCTGGACTATGACCTCATTCTTAAAAAGGTTTTTGATCTGAAGGATACAAGTACAGACTTACGAATGGAGGCGTTAGTCGAATTAACGATGTTAAAAAACCAGTTAGACCAACTGAAACAGGAAGGTAAACTGCAGACCAAAAAAGCAAAGGACATACTTCTTCGTTATAAATCGCTGGCTAAAAAACTAGCCTGGAAAACTGAATGACTCAATCATGCGCAAAATTGATAAGTCTGGATTGTTAGCTACCAAGTACAAAAAATGGTTGGATGATTTAGCTGCGAATGGAAAAACTCATCCTAAATACAATTCTTCGAACTTTAAATATTATTACGATATAGTCGCTAGCCTTATATGGTTGCAGGCTGGACTATGTGCATATTCTGAAAGAAAGATGCAGGACTATCGTAAGTGTGCTCCGGACAAATGGTTAGATGGCGCTTTTAAACAGTTCGATTTTTCTGGTCAATTAGATCACTATGATGCAACATTGAAGAATAATAAAGGATGGGACTGGGATAATTTCTTTCTCATAGATGCGGATGTAAACGTAAAGAATAAAAGGGATAACCGCCCTAATGGTATATTAAAACCAGATGTAACCACCTTTGATCCAAACATATATCTTGAATATAAATTACCTGATCATATTTTTGTCCCTAACAGAAACCTTGATTTTCAAACGCAAGAAAAGGTGCGTCATGACTTAAGCTGTCTAGGACTGAATTTTGAGCCTATTATAGATATAAGAAAGGAATATCTGGCACCCTATTTAACTGATATTGAATATCAGGCGCAAACGGCAGATCAAGCCCGGGTTAAATTAACCCAATTTTATACTGCCTTTGAAATGGCTGTAATCCAGGTAGAGTAGTAGCGCAGCATTGTTTGATTCCAGCAACCTTGAAAGACGAAACCTTATTGTAACCATTTTAACGAATGCTTTTGAAAAGCAAAAGTGTCTTAAATAAGTGATAGGATAACGGATGATGCAACACAATCCCAACAGCATACACACTAATCCTATCCAGCTCTCCCATGCCTGGGCAAAAATGAAATCCTTCAATCCTTTGAATTTATAGCATTTTTTCGTTTATTGTTCTTCAGAAAGCATATACATCACAACAGGTTTCCTATGTAAGCTAACGTTGACCTAAATAGTTTGCTAACTTTTTAAAAAACCTGAACTAATATTTAATACCAGTGTAGCATTTGTCCCAGTTTTATTCAACCTAAGATAAAAGTATAATGAAAAAATTAGTTTTCCCTTTGCTCTTGAGCATCCTTGTTGTTTCCTGTAAGAAAGACGAAGCAACGCTCTCGGAATTGCCAGGACACGAAATGTCTGAGATGGCAGCCAAATCCCAATCGAATATTTCAATTGAAGAGATCAAAGAAGCGGGTTTAAATTTCATCAATGCACGACAAGCCCAAAATCCAGCAGTCGGCAATTTATCATCAAGCTCCCGTGGCCCGGTAAGGAGAGCAGGCGCTCAAAAGAATGTCAAAAACGTTGTTGCTCACAAGTCGAAAGATGGCCTTTCGACAGTATTTGTCGTTAACTATTCTCCGGTTGGGTTTACGATATTAAGCGATAATAAGAATGCCAATCCGGTGCTAGCCTTTTCCGATTCAGGTGAATTCGACATTAACAAGATCGGTTTTAGTGTTGGATTGGAGGGCTGGGTAGATGAAAGTTTAACTTACGTAAAAGAGCGGAAGCTTGTCAGCGATTCAACGTCGAGATCGAACAATCTGAAATGGGCGCTTCTTCTGGATAAAAATGCACCTGCAGAGGCGAGGACCACCACGGCGTTGTCCTATGGCATAACGTCTACAGACCCGCGTATGACGGCGATGAATCAAAGAATGGCCCAGTTGCTCGAAGCAAGCGATTGGTCATCATCAGTGATACCGCTGTCAGCAGCCGCAAGCTATCTTCCGCCGGAAAGATTGTCTCATTTTAAATCAATTGCTCAAAGCCATAGCTCACCAGAGCAGTATACTATAGTGGAAATTTTGAACAAAAACGTCACCACCCAGCGAGGTCCGCTTATGGGTACGCACTGGTATCAGCAAGGCGTCTTCGGCGCGGCTGTTCCTAATGGTTATGCAGGTTGTACCGCTATCGCCGCAGGCCAGATTATGAATTATTACCGGTACCCTGTTCAGTTCAACTGGAACAACATGACTAACAGTAATCTCTTCGTGTATCCTGACATATCTCAGTTTATGTATACATTAGGCCAGGCGTTCCATATGGACTATACACCAACAGGATCAGGCGCGAATTACCAGGATGTGGAAGACGCCTTGGAAGATTATGGTTACAATGTCGTTGTTAAAGACCATGCCCTTTCTGATGTTCAAAGTGCAATTAACACCGGGAGACCCGTTTATTTACGTGGATGTGATGGTGCAGAATGTCATGCATGGGTGACTGAGGGGTATCGACAGATTGAAGAAGCTAAAGCATTCCGTATTGAATGGCAAACCAGTTCTTATACGTACCAGACTGACGGTATCCAATACTATCAGCCAGGAAACATGTACCTCTACTTCTATATTAACTGGGGATGGGGCGAAAGCTATAACGGCTGGTATTCAAGTTTTACGAACAGTGGAAGTAATAATTTCAGCTCAAGCCGGAAAAACTTATACATCACCAGACCCTAACATTATGTTTACGAAGCCCGGATTCATTTGGGATCCGGGCTTCAACCGACATCGCACCGGCCTAATCAATTTGGTTAATTCTTGCATGATCTGATGCTGATAGCTCATCTATAATCACTAAGGTATTGTATTTGTTACATGTTCCTTAAAAGACTATGGAACAGAATGAATACCAGGAAATATACCAGGAGTTCAAAGAACTCGTTAATATGTCCCCATCGGTAATTGAAAAATGGTTGAGAACGGAAGAATCGAAATCTGTAGGTTGGGACAGTGGTGATGGCGAATCGATAGGCCACAAATCTGGTGAAAAGATTGTCCGGATCCTTCACAAGAACAAGGCAGATCTTACAGAGGCAGATTATAAGCATATGCAGAAAGTAAACGGATATATTAAACGTCATAAAGCCCAACGGCCTGAAGGAGATGTTTCGGAGACCAATTGGAATTATTCTCTCAAAAACTGGGGCCACGATTATAAAATAAAAAAATAAACTACATCCAAATAGTAAACGACATCCCGCAGCTCATACATAATCAGTTGCGGGATGTCCCTTACTATTAAAAATATCCCAGTTGCCCCGGCTATTGATAATTACTAACTTAATCCCTAAATCAAGCCACAATGAGCCACGCACAGTTTTTCCAGCATGTCCGCAGATATTATCCGATCACAACTGAATCGGAACAAGCATGGGCTGGCTTGCTAAAGGAGAAAATGTACCGCAAGGGCGAGCTGCTGGTGACAGAAGGCCAGGTGCCGCGCAAATTCGCTTTTATCTGCAGCGGACTGGCATATCAGTCGTTTCTCCCGCCTGAAGGCGAGATGATCATTAAATACTTTTTCCCGGAAAATCGCCTGGCGGCATCGGTCAGTGCGACTATGACCGGGACCGCAAGTAATTTCGCAATCACTGCTATTGAGCACACCACAGTGTTGGAATATGATTTCAGCGCATTTAGGAAACTAGTCGATACACACCAGGATATCGCGTTGTTTTACATCAATTATCTGGAAAAGCATTGGGTGGTTGAAAAAGAACCACTGGAAATCGCTTTTCGCTCAGATACAGCCGCTACACGTTACCAACAATTTTTGCTGTCACATGAGCACATTATACCCCGTCTGAAAAAATACCATATTGCTTCCTATCTTGGAATTACGCCTACTCAGTTGAGCCGTATCATCAGCGGCAAATAATTTTCCGTTTCTCAACATTTGTAAATTTTTTTCCAGCATGCGTTTACGAATTTAGCATTGTCAACGCCGGTTAAGTTCTGCTTATCCGGACATCGCGAACGCTAAATAGAAACAAATGAGCGCAAAAAAAGTGGATGACTTCCTGGCAAAACTGGATCATCCGTTAAAAAAGGAGATGGGCATGCTGCGTAATATGATTATGCAGGTACACCCTGAAATTACAGAAGATGTCAAATGGGGCGGCCCTAGCTTTTATTACAAGGGAGATATCGCCACTTTCAGTCCACGCGTTAAAGACGCGGCTGTGCTGGTATTCCATCACGCGGAAGGGCTGACTGTAGGTGAAGTGCTTGAATCAGCGCCGAAGGGTAAAGCCTATGCTAAATTCAAAAGTATGGCCGAAGTAGAAGCAAAAAGTAAAGGCCTTCAAGCTATAATTAAGCAATGGATTAAACTAATGGATAAATCATAAGGACATTAAACAATCAAACTGAACTGAAATGGGCAAGCCCTTTCAGCCATAGGGTATTTCCGTGCAGATACGGACAAAGACTGTTCACTCCCGAACAGTTTTACTGGCCCAATACGGCCTATATTCGCAGCTACAACGAGCCTTCGGAAAAGGCACAGTCATTGAGGGAGATTAGCACCTGGGAAGCCCCGGGGTAAACTCAATGCTATGAAAAAAACTTTAATGCTACTGTTGTGTTGCTGGGCGCTGCGTTCGTTAGGCCAGGAACAAACCGGATTTAATCCGGAAACATGGAAAGCGCCATATTATTTACCTATCGAAGAGTGGGGGATCGAGCGTTTTCCGATGCCGATCGACTTCGCGCCTGCTATTCCTTATAAAGGGATAGAGGATATCCGTTTTGCGCAAGGCTGGGGAGAATCTGGTCATCAGAATTACTGGTCGTACGCTTTCTTATGGTATATAGAAGGACCGCAAAAGCTCAGTGCTGAGATCATCGATAAGAATTTAAATGCTTATTATGATGGATTGATTGGCCGCAACATCGAAAGACGGAACATTCCTGCGGGCATGGTTACTAAAACTGACACCCGGATAAAGAAGCTTGGTAAACCTCAGAGCGGCGACGAAGCCACCTATTCAGGTACCATTAGTATGCTTGATTATATGGCTAAGAAGCCTATGATACTAAATTGCATAGTACATGTTATAAAATGTCCCGGGATGATTAATACCATTGTCTTACATCAGCTTTCTCCACAACCTTTTACCAGTCCGACATGGACAAAATTGAAAACACTTAGAGAGAGTTTCAGCTGCAATAAACAGTAACGTATATGGCAAATGTACAGATAGATGCCGGGAACACCGGTATCTATCTGTACATTTAGCTTGTGATGAAATCACTAAAGCCTGTTGAGGAACTCTTCCATCAGCGTATTAAATTCCAGGGGCTTCTCCATCATTGGTGCATGGCCGCATTCAGACAAATACACCAGCGTAGCATTGGGCAACATCTGCTTAAACTCTTCGGCAACGCTTGGCGGAGTGATCCTGTCATCAGTACCCCAGATCAAATGCACTGGCATAGTCAGTTCAGGCAGCTCTTTTGTTACATATTCTCTTTGAGCTGTCTTAGCGGTTTTAACGATCCGAAAACACTTCCGGTTGTCACACACAATAGCGAATACTTCATCAACAAGCTGACTCGTTGCCGTCTTCGCCTCATAAAAAGTATACTCGACGCGCTCCTGGATGTACGGGCGACTGTGCCGCCTGGGAAAGCTGCCCAGTGTATTGTTTTCATACAGACCAGAACTGCCTGTAAGGATCATAGCCCTCACATTTGCTGCATATCGGTGTGCATATAGAACAGCGACATGGCCACCCAGTGAATTGCCAACCAGTATAACATCAGTCAGGTTATTAGAAACTATATAATGATGAAGCGAAGCTACCAGGTAGTCTAAAATACCCTGATCATGTTCATCGTAGATAGGCAACGGCGGCACGTGAATATTGTACTCATTACCAAAATGGTCAATTACCCCATCCCAATTACTTAGTCCGCCAAAAAGGCCGTGTAACAATACCAGGCTCTGTTTCATTTTTTTTCTACAAAGCTAAAAAGCTGAAAAGAGCCCGTGTGTGATTTCAATCACAAAAGTTCTGACCTTTGTTAAGGAGAAGCAATCTTGCCCTGCTAATAGCCTCACGGCTTACGTACAGATACTTTGCAATGTTAGTGAGAGAGATTTTCTTTATGATAGTAGGTCTGTGCTTTAATAGAAACTGGTAACGTTTTACCGGGCTTTTTAAAGATAAAATATACTGATGCTCAAATGTTTGTTCCGCCACTTCCTGATATATCTGTAAGTTCACGGCAGATAAACTCATGTGCAGGTCATACAACGGCTGCAACTGTTTTATATTAATCCTCCTGATGACAGAATCTTCCAGTGCGGTGATACTAATAGCGGAAGGGGCCATCTTGTAATAGCTCTCACAATTCGCCAGAAAATCATCAGAGAAACTGAATCTGATGATCTTCTCATTTCCATCATCATCAATGATCGTAAATGCAAACTGTCCTGATATGACAAATGCCGCATAGCGGGCTACCTTGCCATAACGCAAGAAACTCTCACCCTTTTTAATGACTTTAACTTTTGTGAGTTTGTCCAGCAATGCCCACTCCGTATCCGATACGATCGGGTATTTACCCTTAAGTGGGAGATACCAATCAGGAGAATTGTTTTTCATTATATTGCAATTTCACCCTGCAAAGCTAGATATTTTTCTGGTTTACGTACCTGATAAGTTGGCACATCTGATCACTAGATAGTCCACAAGGAAATTAAGATATTTATCTATCATCAATCCTATCTTCTGCTTTTGGGTGAGAACAGCGCCCGTAAGCCATTTTTAAACATACTGTACAATGTCCCTCCGCCTGTCAGAAGCATAGGCACACCTATAAACGCATACCAGAGCGGATGATCTTTACCTTTATAATATTCCAGCTGCGCACAGGGGTTATGAGTAAAATGTACAGTAGGGTTATCAGGGTCATACCATACGTCAATTTCTTTTCCTTTAGGCATGGTGTTAACTGTAAACTGATCGTGATAGTCGTTGCCATTTACGGTATAAACGTACTTAAACGTATTCATGTCAGTACCTTTGCTGCCGCGTATAAGCTTTAATGTGGAATGCTCATAATCATCCGATATCCGGCCTTTTGTCTTTACCCCGTTTTTGCATAATTGCTCATACATGGCCTTGTCCTTTTTTGAAGGAGAAGTAAGCCCCATGTCGGTTAATTGCCATCCGGCCCAGGTGAGTACAACGCAGATAAGTGCTTTGATAATAGTTCCTTTCAGGTTCATAAGTATTTAGGTCTAGGGAAATGAGAATTTAAAGTCCGTAAATTATTCGTATCTGCTGATCTCTTCAAGCAATTTCTTTTTATAGCTTTCGCTAAATTCAAATCCGCCGGAAGAGCCCTTTGTTATTTGTTTACTCTCTACTTTAATGTCAAACCAGTCCTCGAAGAAATCAGCATAACCCCCTGTTGATATTTCATTGTTCCCCAGGGCAACCATTGGTACATAGCCTTCCACAAAAGCGTCTTTTGAATCTATTTTCTCATTGCGGGACAACAGATAAAACTGAATATCATAAGCAAGGTATGAGAGCGGGTCGCCATGCAGCGCAAAATATCCTTTTTCTTTTGTGAGCTCGGTAAAAAGGTTCCTTAAGATCTTATCAAAATTGATAGCTTTTTCTTTTTCAAAATACTGCTGCAGTATATCTGAGAACCTACCTGTCTTAAAACTTTGAAGCGCTTCTGCGAGCTCCTCGTCAGAAGTGTCATAAACGCTCTCATTTACAAGGCCTCTGACGAAGGTCTCAAAGTCTTTAGCCAGAAATGTCTTCTTATAGTCTGATTCCTGATCAACGTGCACGACTTCCGGCTCTCCATCTTTACCGCACTTTGAATAGTCCAGCATGACCATGTCATGTCCTGCCGATGGGCAATCGCAGATATAAACGCCTGTGTCAGGGTATCCCCAGTCTTCGATCATAAATTGACTGCCGAAATCACCGCACAACGAGTGTGCCTTATCCCTCCCGATGCCCATGATACCTGAAATGGCAATATGGTCGTCTGCCCAGGACGTGGGTTCGCTGATGGGGAAGCAGGTATTGTGAGGAATGCCGCCGTTATTCAATTTCATCAACTCAATGTAGGATGCCGGCAATTTGAAGCCCAGTTCCTGCTCAACAGAAGCTATAAGTTTGTCAGAAGGAGCCCGGCTGACATATTCCTGCAATGCATACTCGCGCTTGTCCCAGAAGTTAGAAAGGTCAAAGTCTTTAAATATTTCAGGTTTCATATAGTATTATAAATTGTCTCAATATATACATAAAATAGAAAGCCTCCAATTCCAGACGATCCGCAGGTTACCCCGTTTTTCCACATTGAGAGTCGCCGGTTGTGGATAACAACCGACTGAAATTCAGCTGGTTTACTAGTGATTGTGCTAAATTTGTTTAGCACAAAATTTAGCATAAATGGCACTTCAAAATTCAGTTATTCCATTTACCGGTAAACTCGGTAATCTTATCGGCTACCAGCGCAATGGTAAGTTCTTCCTGCGCAGTATGCCCGACATGGTACGGCAAACGGCATCTACCCGTCGCGCTGCCCATCGCTTTGGCATGGCCAGCAAAAAAGGCGCCCTTATCCGTAACGCCTTCTACGACGATCTTGACATCCGATGTGATAACGGTCATATCAACCGGCTCAACAAAGTACTCATTGCGGCAGCAGGTAATAGTGCTGCAATAGCAGGTTTCCGGTTCAATCAGCACACGGGAATTGATCGTTTCTTCACTGCTGCACCAAAGCTTTTTAAGGATGATACATTACACATTCCCCCGCAAGCCCTCGCTCAACACAAAGCGATCACCGCGCTGGAAGTAAAAGTGATCGCTGTTCGCATTGACTTCACAACACGTCGGGTCATTGACATGGAGACCGTCGTAATGATGATAGATAATGCCCATGAGCCTTTCGCCGGAACAAACATTCCCCTGAATGTAGAAGGTAAAGGAACGCTGCTGGTCGCCCTGCAGTTGAGAGGAATGCAAAAGAATGATCCTTCCTGTAACCGACAATACGTAGCGGCAGACATTATTGCCGTAAAAGAGCCTCAAAGACCTAAGTCTCTTAAAAAAGTCACTAACCCCAGGAAAAGCATATTAAGGCCGGAAATCGCCTTAAATCTCGCTTATACGGGTATGTATCAGCCCCTGATCCAGCGTGAATAAATATTGCTGCCGTTTTACTATATTTTGATGCTTAAGATGTCCATTGAACTTTAACCCTCATTTCATTAAATATCAGATCCCTACTGTAACTGCAGCAAACCGCTGAAGTACCCCCTCTATTGCCGGTTCCCATCTCAACACTCCCCGCAACCGGATTTTATTGCGCTCACTTGTCCCCATTGCAACACCTGATCAAGTCCACCCCACCTCCGGTCATACGCTATGTATACAGTATAGCTCCTTCAGGTACAGGGCTTATATTCGCCTGCCCGGAACGCATTTTTTTGCCGTACCTTAATACCTCATAAGAAAACCATCCCACATGGACCAGACAATACAGGAATACAATGATTCCATGTCAGCCGAAGACAAAGCGATCTGCCAGAAGCTGCGTCAGGAAATTGATAAACATCTGCCCGGAGCAGAAAGTAAGATCTGGCACCGGCACCCGGTATGGTTTATCAACGGTAACCCTATCGTAGGTTACAGTAAACTGAAAGGCTGTATCCGGCTACTATTCTGGAGTGGTCAGTCCTTTGATGAACCTGAGCTGCTACCCGAAGGTAGCTTCAAAGCCGCTGAGGCACGTTATACTGATTTAGAGCAGATAGATACTGACCTGTTGAAACGTTGGCTAGGCAAGTCCGTAAAAATCCAATGGGATTATAAGAACATCGTTAAACGAAAAGGTGTGCTCGAGCGGCTTGTCTGATCACTTAACCCTGGTCCACAAACTGTCGGAAGATGCCCGTTTCATTATTAAATGGCATCTAGACAATTTATCCGAAAGTATAGTTGATTTTGAAGAAGAGGTAATGTACCTTGATTGCATCTTTCGCTTAAGAAAAACTCAGGCAATCATGATAAAGAAGCTCTTTTTCATTGTGACGTGCTGGATAATCTCGATAAGCACGTATGCACAGCGTTTACCCAAAGCGCTGATCTTAACCGGCAATGGTAATATACCCGCCTTGAAAGAAAACTATCCCCCCTGGACACATGATTTTCATAACGATAAGGTGGCTCAGCTCCTTCAGGGAATAGTAGATATAGACACAACCACAGATCTCAAAGATCTGAACAGCCAGCATTTAAATAAATACGACCTCTTAATCAGCAACTCCCTTTTCCTTACTCCGGGCGTAAATGAGCTTGATGCCGTCTACCAGTTTGTTGCCAGTGGCAAATCCCTTCTTACATTGCACTGTGGTATACTCAGCTTTTTAAATTGGGAAAAGTATGAAGAGCTGATAGGAGGCATCTTCATCGGCGGACCTTCTACAGAACCTGCTAAGTTCAGAGTATATACCAACAACGAAGAATTCTGGGGTTACAAATATCAGTTCAGAAAGTCTGCAGAACATCCCGTATCAAGATCTGTAAATGATTTCGATACAGAAGATGAGTTATACTATTTCCAACCCGTTACACCGGAAATTGATGTTATCGCCAGGGCGGAGAATCACCCGGTAATGTGGTGGCATCCTGTAAAGAAAGGCAAAGTAATGAGCCTTACCCTGGGACATGACCTTCGCGCCAAAGAAAATACAGGATACCAGGAATTACTAAAGAACGGCGTCCGCTGG
Organism: Chitinophaga sp. S165; assembly: GCF_003182155.1. Classification (GTDB taxonomy): domain Bacteria; phylum Bacteroidota; class Bacteroidia; order Chitinophagales; family Chitinophagaceae; genus Chitinophaga. The sequence continues at coordinate 2,089,073 of NZ_QGTG01000001.1, read as the reverse complement.
CTTACAGATTACCCGCTGATTTATACCAGTAAGATTCCCAACATTTCAAACCGTGATCTCACCTATAAGAATTTTATAAATGCAGCAATGCTCTCGGATGAAAACCTGAAAGACGTAGCAATTCATTCCATCAGAAATCCGCAATCATTGTTCAAGCTGAAAGAGGGAGCCACGGGACAGTACGACTTAATACTCAATGGTACCGAAGGCACAGCATCATATACGTTATCCGTTCGGAACAGGAATGGAATGATCACCAGCAAAGAACAATTGTTATCTATCGTTGAAGACGGAAAGGGCAACATGGCTAACTATTATGGCAATGTTGTGTCCGGGACCAGATCGGAAAACGAAAACCCTATGTTCTGCGTTGGCAATATCGTTGATGGAGACCTTTCCACAAGGTGGTCAAGTGAAAATTGTAACCAGGCATTCGTACTCCTGGATATGAAGAAGGAATACACTGTTAAGAAGCTGGTAATTAATTGGGAAGCGTCTTATGCTAAAAGCTATGATCTGCTGGCTTCCATTGATGGTAAAAATTGGTCGAAAATACATACTGTGAACAATGGGAGAGGAGGGCAGGAAACGCTGGATATATCATCGTCAGTTGCAAGATTTATTAAATTGGATCTGAAAGAAAAGCCGCCGGGAAAAAGAGGATATTCAATCTATGAACTGGAAGTGCTGTAAGCATACGATAGCCTTACCGGAATTATCGTATATTGGTCCTTATGTTATTACCTTCGGATAGATCATACCAGCAAACCAAACGCATTAAGAAGGGTAAAGAGAAGATGAACATTGACTTCGAACCTCTTGCTCAATGGATAAATACTACATATGGCGTTCAACCCATCAACATACTATACGATACCATCAATGACGGCAATAGACCCCGCCTGCTGATCTGTTTTGAATTTAGATCTGAGGAGACTAAATTTCTGGAAAGGAACGGAAGCATGAAGGCTCCTAAACAGCAGGCCATTGCACAGGAGTTTACAAGAATAGTGGAATCGGCAGGCTTACAATATCAAACAGAAGATCTCTGGGTGATCTACGGCGCCTTCGAACCCATAGCAAAAGCGGAAACGATCAATAACGTCCCGGGTGAACGGATCAAACAATTACAGCAAGACCTGAACGACGAAAACCTCTGGCTGATCATGGCGACCTCTTTCGGCATCAGACCTGGTTTCTTCCTTTTCACTGATGAACAGGTAAAAGCCTATACGGGCAGCGAAACCGTAAGCAGGTGGACTGATCTTTTTTATGCTTTGTTAAAAGAGTATGACGAATTTGGCTATATAGACAGAAACGAGTTTGCCATTTATCTGGATAGTAAAGAGAATTTTGACACCAATTATGAAAGCAAATGGTATTATTATTTTAGATGATGTTGGTTTTTATACGAACATATTAACCTGTTCCATGAATGATATTTTTCTCCTGTCTCCGGTAACGGCTGTACTGTGTGCATTATGCAGGAGAAAGCCTGCGCGATCTTAAATACACAACAGTCCTGTTCAGGTAAGGGAATAGCGCTATAAGGAGTATGATCCCGATTAATAACCATGACATTAACTCATAGTAGTCCATCGCAAACCGGAGTTGTGTCTGTCCGTTGATATCACGGACCAGTAATTTGTTCGACGCCTTTATGGACTGCGCATGCGTCAATCCTTTCGCTAGTAAATTTGTAACTCTGATATGCCTCGTTTGTCTTACCATCGGGTCAATTTTTGTCAGATGGTCCTGGAAGGCACTATAGTGCCTGCCCTTTTCAAAGAGCTCGAAATAATTAATGATGGCAATGCTCACACAGAAACCGAGATAACGGATCGCCAGGCAAATGGCAGATGCCGATACCCCTAGTGCAACCGGCACAGCAGATATTGCATAAATAATAGTTGGGACCATGATCATACCTACACCGAGACCCTGTATAAACAGTGGCAGGAAATAATTGTATTCATCCGCCTGTATATCGAAGAGAAAGAACATCGCGATATGAAAGACAAGCAATAATAAGAATCCTGGCAGCCAGATATAGCGTATAGACTTCTGCTGAAGTGTCATGCAACAGGCTATAATAACACCCGTTATCAGCCCCGCAATATTGATAGCGTTGATATACGATACATGCATAGGATCAAACCGTAAAACAGTTGCAAAGAAGCTATTGGTGATCCCTAAAGGGAACCGGCAGATGTACATTACAAAAAGAGCCAGCAGCGCAACCCGGAAATTGCGGAACCGGAAAACACGCATATCTACATATGGGCGCTTCATAGCTTTCTGCCGCAGCATATACAACACTGTAATTCCCACAATCGCAATAACGCTATACCTGATCCGCTGATCTTCAAGCCAGTAATATTCCTGTCCATAGATCATAATGTAACCGATCAGGCAAAGTACAATACTGTACATCACAAAACTCTGCCAGTCCAGCTTAGACAATGGAAAGCGGATATTGAGCCGTACATTGTTCATGCTGAGCAATAACATGATGAGACAAGGCAGATAAGAGAACAAGGTCCCTTTATAAACAATATTGAAATTGTATGAATCGATCAGATCAGCTGTTACGAGGTTTGTGAATGGTATCGTGCACAATAGCACACCAAAGAAAACGGAGAAACTAACCTCCCTAGCCCGCTCACTGCTTAAACGGGTAAACATTAAAGAAAGAGAAAGCGTTACTGTGCCGGCAAATAACATACCCTGTATAAACCGTACGGGAAACAGAATATAGATCTCATGCGTAAGGTAACAAATGAGGCTGGTAAGGATCTGCAGGAAAGTGAACAGGATAAAATACTCCTTGCTGGCAAGGTAATTAAAGAAACGGCGCTCCAGACCATAAAACCCGGCATACCCCGCATAAAAAAGGGCTACAGCATATTGTATATCGGCCGGCTCACTGCCGTAATAACCCGCCGCTGCATTGACATTCGCCAGGGGAAGAAAGAACAGAACGAGGTTCGGCAGGATCAGCGAGAATAAGATCACCTTCACCAGCCACTCCGGCGCCCATGGCCTGAATATGGGAATGGAATTATCCATGACGCTGGTGTTTTGGTACAGAAACATTTACATTCATCCCGACCTTCAATACGTCAATATCCTTTCTGTCGCCATCAATGCGGATGCGGACCGGTACGCGCTGTACGATCTTAACATAGTTGCCTGTTGAGTTGTCTGGTGGCAGGAGGGAAAAGGCTGAACCGGTAGCAGGCGACAATGAAATAATCGTCCCCTTGAACTCCTGACCAGGATATGCATCAGCGGTCACTTTTACCGAATCGCCAATATGCATGCGGGCTACCTGCGTCTCCTTGTAATTCGCTACCACCCATTTGTCTGTCTCGTTATTGACAATGAAGGCAAGCGTTTCACCTGCATCGATCATTTGTCCCACTTCAACAGTACGTCTGCCCATCCTGCCGTCATATGATGCCGTGATAACGGTATAGGTGACATCCAGTTTGTGCCTGTCAAGCAATGCCTTTTGCCGCGTGATCTCTGCGCTCACTACTTCTTTTTCTGCCCTGATATCTTCTATGCGGGAAATGGCTGCACCATAATTATCCTGCGCCGACTGATAATCACTCGTATTGACATCAAGTGTAGCCTGTATATTTTCCAGTTGTTGTTTGGTAGCAGATTCTTCTTTATACAACTGCTGATACCTGTCATAGTCGAGTTGCTGTTTCCATACTCTAGCCTTCGTCGCAGTGATCTGTGCCTGGGCTGCTTTCGCAGTTTGTTCCATTGTATGGATATTGCTTTCCAGGACGGCCAACTGCGCTGCTGACCTTCGGATGGACGCTTCTGTCTGTTCTTGTTGCAGAACGTACTCCCTGTTGTCAATTATTAAAAGGGTATCGCCCTTTTTTACAAGTTGGTTTTCTTCGAACTTTACAGCTACGATAAACCCTCCCGCACGCGAAATAACAGGGTTTACGTACTCCTGCACCTGCGCGTCATTAGTTTGTTCGTAATTATAATAGCCCCATAAAGTAAAGATGCCCCAGATGGAAAGTGCAATAACGATAATAACGGAGATCCATCCTGTGATCTTTGTGATCAACCTGTCTGTAACGGTATATTTCTTTTTCATTGTATTTATAGAATGCCTGTAATATTCTGGAGTAAGTAGTATTTGTTTTGTGCCATGATCTTCGCAGCAGCCAGCTCGAAGCGGGTTTGCAGCACCTGTACGTCGGCGTCAAGAAGGTCAGTGATCAGTGATGTCTGATTGAAATAAGTGTTCCTGATGATCCGGGCATTTTCCTGTGCATGCGTTACATTTACTTCTGCTACTCCGATCTGCACCAGTGCTTCCTTATAACGCAGGAATGCTTCTTTTACCTGCTGACGTACCTTGTCTTCTGTATCCTTATGTGCTTCTTCTTCCTTTTCCAGTTCCAGTTTTGCCGCTCTGACCTTATGAGTATTGTGGTACAGTTCCGACAGAGGAAAGGATACTTTTACGCCCGTTACACCTAGTGAATACCAGTATGGATTATAGGGATACAGAAATATCTGTGGATTGGCATAATAGAACTCACCGTACATGCCTGCTTTGGGCAGCAGGTTTGCCTTTACCTGTCGCAGATGGATCTTGCTCAATTCAGTTTGCCGCTCCGATATGTGATAGGAAAAAGAGTGCTGCAAAGCGTCCGCCAGATATTTTTCATAGCCGGCAAGTTCGTCCTGGTGTGTATCCGGATCAGTCGGAATGATCACTCTTTCATCCGGTTCGCCGGTAATGATGTTCAGTTTCTGATTGACGATGAGGATATCATTTTCAATAGTCACCAGTGTCATTTTTCGCCTTGACAACTCAAGCTCAACGCGCAGTACATCGCTTTTGAGTACCGTACCGTTTTTATAAAATGCCTTAATCTCGTTTAACTGCTTCTCCTGATCAGCAATGTCTTGTATGATAAGGCCTCTGAAAATATATGACTTCTGCAGGTCCAGATATAGCGCTGCCGTCCGGAAATGAATATCCGACACAGCCTGGTCTTTCTCTATAAGACTGATCTGATGCAGCGTCTTATCTTCTTCAATTTTCAGATTGAGTTTATTACCGTTGTAGAGGTTCAGGTAGAAGTCAGCACTTGCTTTATATAATGTATGGATAACCTCATGCTGTGTTGGTTTGGAGAACAGACCGTCTTCATAGACCGGTATATTGGATGCTTTTTCTGCGCTGCCTTTTATACCTAATTCCGGGTAGCGCTCCATTCTCGCATCTTTTATTTCCTCATTGGCAATACCGGCCGCCTTCTTCTTTATTTCTATTAACCGGCTATGTTCTTCTGCTCTTTGCCAGGCTTCTGTCAGGGATATCTTAATGGTATCGTTTGCGGCTTTAAACGCTTGTCCATAAGAAGGAACGGCACAATTTGCAAACAATAAACCAGCTAAGTATATACTAGTTCTTAGTTTCATTCTGGAATGCAAAATTATACTACAAGCACATCTCTCTTTTCCCTAAAAAAGTCAATCTTTACATCATTCCGGCCAAATTGTTTATTTTCGTTCTGCAGATAATATTGCTTATTCAATAAAAGAACATGGGACTCATTGCCTCATTACCGGATATTGACAAACAGCCGGAGAGTGTATTTGTGATGCACGAAAAGTCAGAGAAGTTAATCCCCTTGCATACGCATACAAAAGGCCAGCTAAGTTATGTAGAGGGAGGAATAGCCTATATCACAATTGATTTTCGCACTTATGTGATACCTGCAAGGCACTACCTCTGGGTGCCGCAAGGAGTGGAGCATATCCTGAGGATCGGTTATTCAGCAACCGTCCTTCGTTCACTGTATTTCTATTCCCATGATGATGGTGTGAATCCTTTTTATGGCAAATTAGGGATCTATCCGGCCAGTGAACTCTTGATCCAGATGATTAACTATTCAGAACGATGGGATGGCCGGGATATGTCTAAAAAGGACGAAAACTTTGAATTCCTGATTGCCCTGAAGAATATCCTGCCACACCTGGACAATAAATCACTGCCTATCATCCTGCCTACGACAGACAATGAACAGATGCAGAAGATCAGTAAATACCTGGAGAAAAATATGGGTGAGCAGCTTACAGCAAAAAGTGTCAGCAGCCGTTTTAACATCAGCGAACGATCCATGTCCCGCTTGTTTCAGTCTACATTACAGATCTCTTTCCTTCAGTTCCTGAAAACCATCCGTATGATCAAGGCCATTGAGCTGATCTTGAAAACACAGAAACCTATTGGCGATATAGCTTATATGGTAGGTTACAATAGTATTAGCTCTTTCAGTGATGCATTTCAGGAGTTTACCCACTCACGTCCTACCGATTTTCGTAAGAACTAAATATATATCATCTGAAAGGGGCACAGCGTTATACCTTCAACACCTGGATACTTATAGGAAAATTATAGGCATGAGTTAACAGGACAGCGCTCATGAGTGCTATACATTCCAGTTTTCAATAATTGTAAAGGTTAAGAAATAGATCAAGCCCGAATACACTATTGCTACATGTCAGGGCTGAACCTTCCAGATCTTATCTGAAAAAGGCAGATATTCAGGCAGGGCAGCAGAACCATACCAGTTGTAAACTTCCGCATCCAGTATACCCGCCTTTACTGCCGGATCGGTTTGTAATAGTGCTTTTGCCTCGTCGAGTGTAGCTATATCTTTCAGAATGAAAATACCCCGGTAGGTTTTATCATTTTTCCCCATAGGGCCGGCCACAATCAGCTTACCTTCCTCTACGAGCCGGTTGATATTTGCCATATGCCCTTTAAAGCTCTCACTGATCACACTCTTATCTGATGTTTGGTTAGTACCGGTTTTAAGGATAACCAATATATAAGCTTTCATGCCATAATCATCAGCGCCCAGTTTCTGCGCTAAAGCCTTATCATAATTGGGGTTTGCATTAGTAGGATCCTTTGCAATCTTATTTACATGCAGCTTCTGCATGTAATAGCTGAACTTTTTATCTTTTCCGTCAGATACTTCTACATAAATTTCTGTATCAGATACTTTCTTATAAAGCACCTTCTTAGGAAAGTCGTGACCAGGGTTTTCAAATGAGAAAACACTATCAGCCTTCATCAGCTTAAACGTAACGTCTTTCCCCTTATTCTGCCCGACAACACTGGCAGTATACGTAACATCTTTATTTTTTCTGGTGATATCCAGATATTCTGAAACCTTCATTTGCCTATCTTTCATTTCATAGGCAAACCCTTTCAGGCGCTGCTCATTAAGACTGTCCCAATGCTCATATGTTTCTTCATTTTCCACCTTCCAGGTTCCCCGCAAAAAGCCAGGAAACCCTGATTGAGCGAAAGTACTACCAGCTGCTAATAGAATGAGGTGCATGAGGAAATATTTCATTGTTCTGTTTTTGGGAAAATTATGAAATAAAACTGTAACAGCCCTATATATAGGGTATAAATACAATAAACAAACCACAATAGGACTCCGTCAGGAGTCCCCTGGTTGTAACGCGGGGTGTTAACCCCGGGCCCCCGACACCCTATGCCAATAACCCCAAATAACAAACCACCCTTCTAAATAATAAAAGATAATTTTGTCTTTTATAAGATTATGCTTTAGCTTTGTCCTCACAAACAGAGCAAACCTCTGAACTAATAACGGATAAAAAGGTATTTTTATATTAATATTATATACAATGACGACAGAACAGAAAAATATAGTGTTAGCAACAGTTCCTTTCCTAAAGGAAAACGGTGTGGAATTAACCAGTCATTTCTATAACAGGATGTTCCAACATAATCCTGAACTGAAGAACCTCTTCAATCTCGGTAACCAGCAGCAAGGTAAACAACAGCACGCATTGGCAGGCGCTGTTCTCGCATATGCCGAAAACATTAATGATCCTTCCGTTTTATTACCTGTAATCGACCGTATAGGTCAGAAACACACAAGTCTGGACATTCAGCCGGATCAGTACCAGATAGTTGGCAAACACCTGCTGGCGTCCATTGGTGAAATATTAGGCGATGCTGCCACACCCGAAATACTGGATGCCTGGAAAGCCGCATACATACAACTGGCCGCCGTGATGTCAGGATATGAAACAGAGTTATACAAGCAGAAGGAAAGTATACCTTATGGCTGGAACGGATGGAGAACATTCAAAGTAGGGAAACGTGTGATGGAATCTGATGAGATCTGTTCTTTTTATCTGTACCCTGCTGATGGCGGCAAAGTACCCGCACATCAACCAGGTCAATATATCAGTCTGAAATTATTCCTGCCCGCTATAGGCCTTACTCAGATCAGACAATATAGCTTATCAGATACACCCAATAACGACTACTTCCGTATCTCTGTCAAAAGAGAAACAGGTCCTTCTGTCGATACCAACGGTATGATCAGTAATGCCCTCCACAAAGATGCATTGGAAGGTACAGAAGTAATGCTCACCGCTCCATCAGGTAATTTTATCATACCATCAGAGCTCCGTCAACCGGTAATGTTTATCAGCGGTGGAGTAGGTGTAACACCTTTCGTGAGCATGTTGCAGCACGTCCTGAATCAGGAACACGAAGCACCGGTAACCTGGCTGCACGGTTGTAGAAATGGTAGTGTACATGCCTTTAAAGACTTTATTACGGAACAGGTACAACAGAACGAGCGACTGACACAATACACTTTCTATAACACGGCTACAGATACAGAACTGGAAGAAGGTATATACACAGGTCACCTGGACTTACACAGATTGGAAGAGCTGGCGCATACAGAAGATACCCTGTATTATGTATGCGGACCTGGTCCTTTCATTCAGAAACAGGTACGTGATCTGAAAGCCTTAGGTGTAGACAGTGGACGGATCTTCTTCGAAGAGTTTGGCCCACAGGTATTGCAAATGAATTAACATGTGAATTATAAATGAGAGAGTGTTTTTAGGAGAACTGACAGTGAACTATTAATTGTCAGGATAGAATAGGCGAGGGGATGTATCAGTATTGGTACATCCTTTTTTTGTATATAGTTAAAGAAAAGTGAAAGAATTCCCCAAGACATAATTACCAGTCCTTTTTCGATATATTTATTCTGACACAATTCACGTTACCCGACTATCTCATACCCTTATGAAACATCTGATACTAACAATGCTCATCTTAGCGCACTGTCCCGCTATTTTAGGACAGGCACGGCTTCTTCAGACAGATAGCCAATGGCATCCCTACTACGTAGAACTAAATGAACAGGAAGGTGTCGTGTACCCGGTAACAACATTCTATGACAAGGGAGCCAGTGGTTATTATATGCAAAAGAAAGATACGCTTCAAAAACAGCCGGATAACTCATATGCCGGAAGGAATTCAAAGATCGTCCGTGAGGAAGGTAAGCTCTATCTGCTCTACAAGTCCGGGAAAACAAAGAAATACCTGCTGAATACAGTTACAGACACACTGCTTGCAAATGAAAAAATGAACAATGCCTATTACCAGCGCTACTATGCCGCTATGAGCACTGAAGTGAATGAAACTTACCCGTTGGGTCACCACAGTTTCAGGAATGCTTTTTATACGTGGACGGTGGTTCCGGAGAAACAGATGAACCACCGGCAGTTTGAATTATGGGCGGATAAAAGAATTAAGGAAGTAAAAGATAGCATCAGTGCCTCCCATGATCAGCATACCAGGCTGACAAATTACATCACACAGAACATTCGAAGTATCACGTACGCCACGCTGAAGGATAGCATGGCTCAACTCTCAACGGCCGATGGGATTTACTTCGTAACAACTATAGATACCATCGCAATGAAGCAACCGGAATATTTCTTCAGACTTGCCGAAGATCTTCCAAACACCCGGTCTGCGATCTTCTCAACCGGAATATATAGTAGAAGGGTATATGCTGCTGTGAAGGATGTGAAAGGGCATGATGAGGTAAAAAAGGAATTCCTGAAAGAGAGGAAATATAATAGGAGAATGACATTTACAGCCCTGGGAATAGTGACGTTCACTGCCGGATTGATCACCTGGGCACTCATAGCACTAACATAAAACAGTAAAAAAGTAGCTATAAAATGAAATAATTTCTGTCTATATTTAAGCAAGTCACTCATGAACGTTATGATAAACAAACAACTGTTTCGTACGCTGATCTTGCTCTTGCCGGCTGTTATCTTTCAGTATGCCGCCCACGCCCAGGAACAATGGGTTCCATTATTTAATGGTAAAGATATTAATGACTGGGTCGTAAAGATCCATCATCATGAAACCGGAGATAACTATGGAAATACCTTCCGCGTACAGGATAGTACCATCCAGGTCCGTTATGATCAATACGGGAACTTTAACGACCAGTTCGGACATCTGTATTATAAAACACCTTTCTCCTATTACCATCTCAAACTGGAATACCGTTTTACAGGTGAATGGGTGAAAACGGCTCCTTCCTATACAATGCTGAATAGTGGGGTGATGTATCACTCGCAAGACCCGCACACCATGCCTAAAGAACAGGACTGGCCTATTTCAATTGAAATGCAATTCCTGGCCGGCCTGGACGACGGTCAGCCACGTCCTACCGGAAACATGTGCTCTCCTGGCACGCATATCGTGTACGAAGGTAAACTCGATACCCGCCACTGTATTAACTCTACCTCTAAAACATACAATAAAGACGAATGGATTAAAGCCGAACTCATCGTACTCGGCGATTCACTCATCACACACATCATCAACGGCGATACCGTACTCCAATACTCCAAGCCACAGATCGGTGGCCCTGTAGTCAATAGGTACGACCCTAATGAGAAACAGGACGGTAAGTTGCTGAATAAAGGATTTATAGCATTACAGAGTGAGGGGCAGCCTATCGATTTCAGAAGAGTAATGATCAAAGATCTTACAGATAAGACTAAAAAATAGCCTTATACGAAAGAAGCTCAATAGAAAACTTTCTATTGAGCTTCTTTCGTATAAGAACTATCAACAACGCTTACTAATTCGTCGGATATTGCCCTAAAAGTCCTTCCAGTTTTGTTACTACCTCCGGATGTTCTTTCGCCAGGTTCACTCTTTCAGCAGGATCATAGTTAAGATTAAACAATTCCGTGCTGGTCTGACCGGCTGATTTTGTTTTCCTCAACTTCCATGGTCCTTCGCGTACTACCTCTGGTATATTATTGTGTACATAGTAGATCTCTCTGTGATTATCGGGGGCGTTCTTCTTGGTAAGCACGGTGGAAATGGATTGTCCGTCCAGCACCTTGTTAGCCGGCAATGGGCAATGTACCCATTCGGCGAGCGTAGGCAGCACATCAAGACAAGTCATTGCAGCTTGTACCGATTCTCCTTTCAATGTATGGTCCTTCCAGTAAACAATAAACGGTACACGCACACCGCCTTCATAAGTAGTAGCCTTGCTTCCCCTGAATACACCGGTATAGCCTGTGTGATAGGACTTAGTAACGTTATCGTCCGACATACGTGACGGATAGTCATTCCACGGGCCATTATCGCTTGAGAACATAAAAATGGTATTGTCTGCCAGACCTTGCTCTTCCAGTGTTTTCCAGAGAGCGGCCAAACCTGCATCCATATCACTGATCACAGCACCCAGTTCTCCACCGTTTTCCATACTGCTGTTCTTTCTGTGCGCTGCGAAATAAACAGGCAGGTGAGGCATGTTGTGCGACAGGTACAAAAAGAATGGCTTTTCTTTCTTCTGCTCTTTTATAAACTGTATGGCTTCTTTGGTATATAGTTGCACTAAAGAACTGTCCTGCGGACTAACAACAACAGGTGCATTATTGCGATAAAGTTTTATAGTGGAATCGCCCTTAAAATACGGCGGACGGTAATCATGACTGTACAGCAATCCGAAATAGGAATCAAAGCCCTGATTCATCGGCAGATTTTCCTGGTGATCGCCAAGATGCCATTTACCCACCATGGCCGTCCGGTAACCTGATGCCTTCAGCATTTCGGCAATTGTCACTTCCGCTGCCGGTAGTCCTAATTTAGAACCCGGTGCCAGTGGACTGGGAATATCAGGCCTTGTGCAATACCTGCCCGTTAGCAGAGAAGCCCTTGAAGGGGAGCAGGTAGGACTGGTAACAACATAGTTGGTAGCTCTTACGCCTTTTCCTGCCATCTGGTCTAAAAACGGCGTTTTAATAACCGGGTTGCCATAACAGGAAAGATCGGCATAACCCAGGTCATCCGTTAATACAAAAATGATATTAGGCCGTTGCTGTGAAAATACCTTACTGCTGCAGAAGGATATGACCAGTATCAATAACGAGGAGGCAGCTAAACGCATGAGAATTCATTTAAGGGTAAAAAATGAATCGCTAAGATAATACCCAAATCATTTATTTTATGTCTTCGGATACTTTATCTCATGTCGTTAGCTGCCTCCCAGGATGCAACAACCAGGTACTAATTGCCTGCTGTCTGCGGAGTATCGTCCTTCCCTTCAACTAAAAACTTGCGAAGGTTCTGGATCAGTGCATCAGATGTATTGGAATTGGTGAAAATGACATAGCCCATTTTTTGATCTTTATATACTTCAAACTTGCATTTGAAATCGCCATTATTACCACCGTGACCGAACGTCTTACCAAAAGGAGTTTCCCTTATTTCAAGGCTCATCCCCATGTATGTAGGGACCTTCGGCTTCTCATCCCAGTTGTCAAAGTTATATTCTGAATGTTTAGTCATGATGGTATCGTAAGTTTCAGGCTTCAGCCCTTTCTGCTCCAGGAGGTATAACATAAACCGTGTGAAGATCACTGCTTCGGTGTGCATGGAATAGGCCATACCTGGTTTTTCCGGCAGATCGTTCGGGCTTGGTAGCTTGTCATAATGACCATATGCCACCATCCGCTGTAAAGAGTCGTTCTTTGAGAAAAATGTATGATAAAGCCCGATAGGCTCAATCACCTCTTCCTGCAATACCTGCTCAACCTTTTTACCGGTGATCTTTTCTACAACCAGCTTCAGGTATTCAAAACCTTCACCTGAATAATTGAATGCCGTACCGGGGGTAAACTTGATGTTTAACTTTCCATCCGGGTTCATTGACCGCCAGTTGGGAAAACCTGTCCGGTGTGTTAATACATGTCGCGCGGTGATCAGCTTATATCGTTCGTCATTTTCAATATCCTTATAAGGAAGATATTCATATAACGGCTTGTCAAGATCAATGACCCCACGTTCCGCGAGCCGCTCAACTGCAAATGCAAAAACAGGTTTGGTAATAGATGCCGCTTCAAACAGTGTGTTATCATCCACTTTATCATTAGCCATCGAGTTGCGTACGCCATATGTTTTGTGATACACCATTTTCCCATCCTTGATCAGGGCTAACGATACACCGGGTATTCCATAGTAACGGCGGTAAGCCTCAATAAAACTATCTACCTGACCGGCTCCTGCATCTGTGAAATCAAGTAGTACTCCCTTATCAGGGATTAGGTCTGGTTCAGCTGCCGACGAAACAATGAGGTCGGGAGCAACGGTTTTCTGCCCTGTCCTGATCGTCGTACTGACGGTATTCTTTTGACTGACAGCATACAGTTTTTTGTCGGCTCGGACAAAAGACTCAGGTACCAGAAGTTCGTATTTACCGGGTGGGACCATCGCTGTATAATTGCCCAGACTATCTACCGATGTTGCAACCCAGAACTTAGGACCATCCAGCGCATTCAGACGGACCTGTGCCGGCAGCTTTGCTTTCATTGGTTTCTCCCAGGCTAATTTTCCTGAAACAGCGGCCAGTTTAGCGCCGGTAGGTAAAATAACGATATCACCCAGACTGTTCGGGTTCATATATTTCTGATCACCTTTGCCCCAGGCCGACCATGAAAAGGTGCTATCCTGGTCTCTGTCGAATACATTAACATCAAAACCGAGTGATTTCCCGACTACCAGTTCATTCCCCAATTTTATACGCCATTCGTAAAAACGGGTGCTGCCTTTGCGGGTCATAGCTACCTCCATGATATCCCATTTGGCCGCGCTGGCAAATGGATCAAAGAAGGCATTATCACTATGGCGCAGCTTTTTGCTGTATATGAAGGAGGCCACGCCCGAACCCGTGATCAGGTGACGCGCATCAAGGCTTATTTGCAGCCCGTCCTGGGTATTCCACCGTACATTCTCAGTGGTATCCTCCATAAAATCGTCGTCTGTGACAGTAAACGCAAGGTATAAAGACTGTTCGTCAAGGCGGTAACCAAGCTGGAAGAAGCCTGAAAGGTCTGATCCGCTCTTGGGTTTTGTGTCTGATGGATTTAATGCGATCATATATTTGACAGCATTTTTCGGCCAGTCGGAAAGATCGCCGTCAACAGTGATCTTACTGATAGGGTACGCATAAGCGATACTCCCGTTATGACCGAACGAGTACGCACAAAAGAGAATGCATATCGCAGATATGCAGATTGCTTTAACAGATGGTACTGGCATGTCTAAAAGGTTTAATAGTGTCAGTTGGGTGTTATCAAAAGGAACCATTGTCCATGTCTAAAGACGCTTTAGCTACAAAAAGGTTGCAGGAACAAAGAGCTTTTTCCTGGCTTCATGAATTTACCACTTTCCTGTCATCAGGCATACAGCTTTGTCCTTCCCATAGAAAAAAATATGTATGATAATAAATGTACATGTTATACATTTGCAACGGTTTGCCGTGGAGTATTGGAAGCTCGCCCACCAATCACGTAGGAAGAATAGGTTCGAATCCTGTCGGCTAAACCATTTTTTGAAGTATAAGTAGTTCTTCATGCAGGAATTTTCGCAGCAGGAGTGGGATAAGTTTTATGAAATTTTGCAGTTCCTTGGCAAACATCCCTTCGATTCTCCCGATACCGACCGCCTGAAAGGACTGGTCACTAAAATCTATAAAACGGCCAAGAAGGATATCAAACAAACTGCTGCTGCGGAACGCAAGGCCGCGAATCTGGCTGCTATTGAAAACACCACAGTCCTGCGGCAGGCCAGGCAGATTTCCGTTAGCCAGGGACCCACCAATATTATTCCCATCCCCCTGCAGCATACCGTACCAAATGCGATCATTTGTTACGCCTGCCGGATGCCATACACAGAACTACATCATCATTACCATAGATTATGCCCTGCTTGTGCAGATATCCATTTGCTGAAAAAGGCGCAACGTCTGGAATTAAGTAACCGTACAGCCATCGTTACCGGCGCCCGTATGAAGATCGGTTATGTAACAACCTTAAAACTATTAAGGGATGGCGCCACCGTGATCGGCACCACACGATTTGCAGCCGATGCTTTGCTGAACTATAGTAAAGAACCCGACTTCAATACCTGGAAACATCGTCTCTTCATTTATAGCCTGGATCTGATATCTATTCCCCAGGTAGAAATGTTCCTGCAATACGTAAGGGATAACTTCACAAGTATTGACATCATCATCAACAATGCGGCGCAAACGATCTCTTACCCTGCCGCCTATTATAAACCACTGGTAGACAAAAAAATTGAGCTTGGTGCTGTACATGAGGATGATCAGTCACGGATGCTGGTAAACCCAATGGTGGCCGCACCACTTAAGATTGAATCGAACGAACGCTTACTGGCGGAACACACTTTCTTTCCTGCGCATAAGACAGACTTTTTTGATCAGCCACTCGACCTGCGTAGCAGTAACTCATGGACGATGAAACTCGAAGAAGTGGACACTGCTGAAGTTTTATCCGCTAATCTGGTCAATAACATCGCACCGTTCATGCTGAACAGCCGCTTGAAGCAGATGCTAATGAATTCACCTTTTAGTGATAAGTACATCATCAACGTAAGCTCTTCCGAAGGACAGTTCAGCTACAAAGGAAAAACCATCTACCACCCACATACCAACATGACAAAGGCCGCATTGAATATGATGACCCGCACCAGCGGCTCTGACTATGCCGAGAACGGTATTTACATGAACAGTGTCGATGTAGGCTGGGTCTCTACCGGTAACCCGATAGAAAAGCGTACACGTCTCGAAGAAAAGGGAGTGATACCACCACTCATGTTAGATGATGCAGCGGCAAGGATCTATGATCCCATATACAGGGGAATGCATGGCGAGCAATTGTTCGGGAAATTATTCAAAGACTATGTAGAAGTTAGCTGGTAATAATCAGACTGACAGCAAACATGATAGTAGTAATAAGGCTGGTTACCGTCAGCTTATTATAACCATGCTAACAATAACCATATGACAGCAACATGTGGTAATAATCACTATAGATATTCTCCCATTACACAGGATAAATATATTGCACCCCATTGTCTCCGGATATCACAGCCTGATGTGCCATCCTGTAGAACAATGAATGCCCTACCACTCCCGGGATCATTTTTACCCTGATGTCCAGTGCCTCCAGATCAGGAAATGCATCGAAGTAAACATCCGCCAGCATATTCCCATTATCAGATATCACTGCCCCTGTTTTTTCGGAGCTCATACGCTGAACGAACCTCGTTCCTGGACATAGCAACTCCATCTTGTTACGCACAACACCCAATGCTTGTGGCAGAAACTCTATTGCTATGGGATATTTAGGATTCAAAGCTGTCTGAAATTTACCGGCGTCTCCCAGCAACACAAACTTGTCTGCCGCAGCCGCCAGCAGCTTTTCCATGACATGAATACCACCACCGCTCTTTAATGCATTAAGCTGTCTATCAAACACATCACAGCCATCAAAATAGATATCCAGTTTACTGACAAGCGACGGCGCTACTAATCTGAAGCCTTTTTCATGTAACAGTACGGTCGTATCAAATGAGGAGCTGGTAACAGTGAGTGATTGCATTAGCTGCACATCTTCCGCAAGCATCTCTGCCAGATAAGCGATCGTTTTGCCGCCCCCCAATCCAATAGTTTGTCCTGCGCTGACTAATGCCCTGGCAGCTTTGGCTGCCTCGTATTTGTGATCTGTCATATCTGGTAATACTAGTAGACTTGTAACAATGTAATACTTAAAAGAAGTATAAGGCTCAAATTACACAATACCATCAGGATTTAATAATAGTATTAACGAAATCATTATTAACACATACTAACGCCTCACTAGTCCTCACTAGCTCTTAATTAACCCTGATAAACCATTCAGCGAGCCTTAACAAGCCCTACTAAACCTTAATTAAGCTTTAGAAAGTCTCCATCGATAATAAGTAACTTAACACCGTTCTCTGATATTGAACGATGAGAGCTCAATTCATCAGACACTACATACGTCATGCCTTTGCTTAAATGGAAAAGATCACCGTTTTTAAGTTCGCTTACAAAAGCGCCTTCCAGGCAATGAACGATATGGCCTTTTTCACACCAATGGTCAGCAAGATATCCTTTAGAATATTCAACCAGCCGGATCCTCAGCCCCTGGAACTGAATAGTTTGCCAGTACGCGGTACCTGTCTCTCCGGTATGTACTGTTTTCTCAACATTGCTCCAGTCTATCGTTTGAAATGGAATATTGCTCATGATAGTTTACGTTGGGTTAGTAGAGGAACTATTTGTCTGACGCATTATACAATACTATCTGATATCGGCCAAATGTTTAGTTGTTTACCCATTAAAAACTAGATTTGCAAAAACAAAAGACATCATGAGGGCGGCCGTTATAGACCTGGGTACAAACACATTCCATCTGATCATAGCAGACCTTTCCGGCACTGGTAAAGCGCCGGAGATCGTCTATAAAACAACGGTACCCGTACTACTCGGTCAGGGACGCATCAATGAGAACATGATCATTCCCGAAGCGTTTGAAAGAGGGATCCGCACCCTGAGATCATTCAAAGCTACCATAGCCGCACACAATACTGACGCAATAAAAGCAGTAGCTACATCTGCTGTCAGAAAGGCTATTAACGGACAAGACTTTGTAAACGAAGCCAGGAACGCCGGTATTGAGATCGACGTGATCACCGGAGAAGAGGAGGCTGCTTTGATCTTTAACGGCGTGCAGGCAATTGGGATAATTGAAAAGACATCTCTGATCATGGACATAGGAGGGGGCAGTACGGAATTCATCATCTGCAACGACAAAGGCATGATCTGGAAAAGAAGCTACGACATAGGAGCCGCACGTTTAATGCAGGCATACTTTAACTCCGATCCGATCAGCAATGCAGACCATACTGCCATCATCAACCACCTGGACCAGACATTGGGCGACCTGAAAGCAGCGTGTGCCCAGTATAAGCCGGAAATGCTCATAGGATCAGCAGGCGCATTCGAATCATTCGCGATACTGCTGAACAACGGCGAAGACATTGGAGACATTGCTTTCAAACCTTTAGACATAGATGCCTATGAGAAGCTGCAGGATCGTTTAATAGCCTCCAGTCATGAAGAAAGGGCGGCAATGAAAGGACTGATCCCTCTAAGAGTAGATATGATCGTAATGGCCGCAATACTGACCAGCTACATCCTCAAAGGTATTGGCATAAACGAGCTCAGTTTATCAATGTACGATCTGAAAATGGGCGTACTACACTCCATCAACGACGAGATCAATCAAAGCCAACGCTAACAACTGATCCATTCTCCTCTCTGAATTAACCAGGCCGTCCCGCCAGCGGAGGCTCGGGCGGAGTTCCTGGCCTTAGTTATTTGAAGCGCGCTGATACGACCGATAGGGGTTAAATAGCGATTCAATTGACCATCCGCTTGATAAAGCCTAAGAGAACGAAGCTTCAAAGAACTACAGCCAGGGACCCGCCCGAAGCCGAAGCAGCCGAATATATGCTGACAATAATAAAGGAACACTGGCGATTAAAAAGTAACACCGGTATTTAGCAGGACATCAACCCTTCCGATGTTTCTCGCGTCTCGCCATCTCCGCTTCACTCACTACCACAGGCATTGACCCGGTGCGAACCTCACCATCCGGTACATAACTCGCAAAGATCGCCCCTGTACTTGATATCATTGAATCAGTAAGTTTCCATTGAACTGCCTGCGTTCCCTCTTCGAACAGCTTCTTTCCCCGGCCAAGCGTAATAGGAAATATCCACGTATGTAACACATCTATCAGATGATTCGCCAGCAAGGCCTGCACCAGTCTGCCACTACCATGTACCAGCAAATCCGGGCCATCCTGTTCTTTCAGCTTCTTCAGCCCATCTATGCCAGTGATCTGCGTCGAATTTTGCCAGGAGAGATCAACAGGAGAATCAGCCACTACATACTTTTCAATACGATTGAATGTCTCAGCAATCGGATCATTTTCCTGGTATGGCCAGTGAGCAGCAAATATTTCATAAGTACGCCTGCCAAGTAGCAGGTCATATGGGGAAGATAGGATCTTATCCAGCTGCGTTCCCATCTGTTCGTCAAAGTAGGGAACGATCCAGCCGCCCAGATTAAACTGATTAGAGGTATCTTCCTCTGGTCCGCCAGGGCCCTGCAATACACCGTCCATACTTAAAAACATGCTAACTATGACTTTTCTCATGGCATCATCATTTTTGATATGTTACAAAGCTACATGTACGTTCACAGCAACACGCGGTGTGATTAAGACAATGTGCAGGCATTTTGCGACGAAGCCGCCGCTGGCATAATTTCCCTTGTATATATAGCCTGCGATGATTATTTTACACAATTCATCAACTTGTAATTATGCAGACAGCGACGGTAGCAGCGCCGAAAACGGGGACAGATCTATTACAGACAAGACAGCATTTCGAAATACTGGACGGACTGAGAGGCATTGCCGCCATAGTGGTGGTGATCTTTCACTTTATGGAAATAGTTTACAGCGACTATAGTAAGAACTTTGCAGGGCACGGATTCCTGGCGGTCGACTTCTTCTTCTGCCTGAGTGGTTTTGTGATAGCTTATGCGTATGACGGCCGCATAGAGAAGATGGGATTAGTGGAATTCGCCAAGTCAAGGTTAATCCGCTTACATCCCCTGGTATTGCTGGGCTCAGTACTTGGATTACTGACGTTTTTCTTTGATCCTTTTGCAGCGGTAGCTCCTGCTTATTCATTCGGGAAAGTGGTATTGATATTGCTGACCTCCATATTGTTGATCCCGTATCCTGTTATGCCAGACAGATATTTCAACCTCTTTGGTCTCAATGCGCCGGCATGGTCGCTGTTCTGGGAGTATGTTGCTAATCTCGTTTATGCCGCTATTCTCTGGCGACTGGATAAAAAGGTGTTGCTGGTAATAGCAGTTGTTGCAGGGGCATGGCTTGCGTATGTAGGTTTCCGCGCCGGTAACGTGATGGGGGGCTGGGGTAAAGACAGCTTCTGGGATGGTGCAGCACGTATCTCATACTCTTTTACAGCAGGAATGCTGATATATCGTTACAACATCGCGATCAGGAACAAACTTGGGTTCATAGGGCTTTCAATTTTACTGCTGGCAGCTTTGCTGATGCCCTGGTTTAAGCTGAACTGGCTGGCGGAAGTGCTTGTTGTGATCTTTTATTTCCCGCTGCTGGTCGCACTGGGAGTTGGTTCAAAACTTAGTTCACGTACACAAGGCATATGTAGCTTTTCTGGTAAGATCTCCTATCCGCTGTATATGACACACTACGCAGTGATGTGGGCGTTTGCTAATTATTTTCATCAGTACAAGCCGGATACCGCAACACTGGCCTGGGTCATAAGTATTTCAACGATAGTGCTGATCGGTATCGCATATATCGCGATGGTATTGTATGACGTGCCTTTAAGAAAGTATCTCACCGCAAAAAGGAAATTAAATAAGTAATACAAACAAGCGGCCATTTCGTATAGAACGGAATGGCCGCTTTCAATTACGTACTATCTAATCGTTTTTATCACAGCTGATAATTTGTAATGAATCGCCTGGCTGCTTATTGCTGCGCATGATAATGCACAATATCAATATTCACGCCATTAGGATCAGTTATAGCGAAGTGCCGGTCGCCCCAGGGCTCATCGCGTAAGTCTATCTTTATTTCAATACCTTTTTGTTTGATCTCTTTATATATTTTGTCTACATCCTCCACTTCAATGGTCAGATACATGCCCGTTCCATTAAAAGGTTGATGAAACAATGATTGCTGGGAAGGATGGTCCGGTAATAAAAAGCTGATCTCAGCTTTACGGCCAGGGGTGTGCAACAGCAGATAGAAATCATTTTCGAATGTAACACCAAATCCCAGCACATTGGTGTAAAAGGCTTTGCTCTCCGCGAGCTTGCTTGTAACGATACCTGCGTTTAGTTTCATCTTATTTGGTTTTTGGTTTTGTGCCTGCATGCCGGTAGCAAACAGGAGGGCAATTGCCAGTATTATTAGTTTATTCATGTTCCTTGTAGTTTATACCACAAAGTTCAGATAAGCGAAGCCCCAAACATTGTAAAAAACGGACAAACATTATTTCGCGTCAAATGCTTTGGAGGGTGTTATGCCATAAAGGCTTTTGAATTCTTTTATAAAGTGTGCCTGGTCGTAATAACCGGCGTCAAAGAATAATTTGTTCTGCCGCAGGCTTTGTACAGATGGTTTCGCACGGAGGATATTTTGAAAACGTATGATCTTACTAAAGACTTTCGGGGTATCGCCCACATAATACTCAAACAACCGGCGCAGCTGCCTGGCGCTGATACCTGTATTAATGCCGCTCTCAAGCGATATTATGCCCGCATTCTTCACAATGAGGTCCATGGCCTCATAAAGCCTGCCGTCAGCATTGAATATGGCATTGCCTGATAATTGCAGCAACCAGATATCCAGTCTGCTTATTATCTCCGCCATTGAAAGCTGTTCGTCAAGGCTGCTCTCTATAAAACAGGCCAGGGCGGGTGCTACAGCGCTTAATGATTCGTACCGGTTAGTCAGCTCTGCTGCGTTGATACCGAATAACTGTGGGAACATGGTGGGCAAAAATCGGATGCCTATATAATGAAACGTATGGCCCAGGGAAAACTCTGTATACTTGCTGCTGAAGCCCATGACATAGTTTTCCGGGGGATTGCCTGGTTCAAAATATACGTCAATACAACCATCCGCCACTACGCGATAAATGAAGTCGCCAGTTAGTGGTTGCGTGGTTTTCAGTTGCCAGTAACAGTAAATGATGTTTTGCAGCTGTTGGT
This sequence comes from Chitinophaga sp. S165, assembly GCF_003182155.1. Lineage (GTDB taxonomy): Bacteria > Bacteroidota > Bacteroidia > Chitinophagales > Chitinophagaceae > Chitinophaga. The sequence continues at coordinate 2,066,955 of NZ_QGTG01000001.1, read as the reverse complement.
GAGGTGCATATTCCTTATATACCACATCTTCCGTAGTCCCTCTGACGGAGGGCTGTATGGGGGTGTAGAGCAGTTGTATATTGGGTGGAATATTCAAAGCTTGTTTTTATAAAAATAGTCATTTATGAATTAGCCGGTATATTGATAGCCAAAGGCGCCTTAAATAAGAAAATCCTATCATGTTCAAATATCACCTTTTTACGGGATAGGTTAATCTGACAAAGCCCCGTAATTTGTATCCGAACGTTAACCATCTCGTCACCCTTAATCTAACCACTGTCCCATGAAAAGAACACTTATCGCCCTGTTGGCGGCTGCCATGTTTATTGTTAATGCAGGTTTCACTACTAAAGACGGCGATCCGCCTGTAAAGAAAGAATCCACATCAGCTGCATGTGGTCCGAGGTTTGTGGCCTACAATGACCACAATCTGCCTGTTCTGACCATTGAGTTAAAGAACTTCTACACCGGTTATTCAACAACCGTGTACAACCCGACTTTCCCGTACGATTTCGGTGAACGGGAAGCCGGCGTGTATGTTTTTAATGTGACATATGCCGAGCCGCTCGAAGGATCGATCGGTATCTATCCGGAGAATCCCGGCGTAGGAGTGATGTGGTGCAGCGGTCCCAAATGGGAAGCTACCTGGAGTATGAGCTGGCCCAGTCATATCTGTACGACCGATCGTATCCAGATCGGTCCTGATATTTCCTGCCGGAACTAATTGCACGCTTATATTGGCCCCGACGGTAAAAGCACACGGACATCGCGTGGTTAATAACGTGCAAGCTGTTTATTAAAGCATAAAGGCAGGAAGAATTTCCTGCCTTTATGATCTTTATTTTATTGTACGCTTTTAAGGTCTGGCAGCGCCTTCACCGTTTTGCTGAACGGTAACTCATACCACTCTTTAGCATAAGGTTTCAGCAGCGTGTGGGCTGCCTCTGGTCCGCAACTCCCCGCTTTATACATATGCAGGTCTTTAGCCGGGTATTTCTTCCAGGCGTCAATGATCGGCATTACAACCTTCCATGCAGCCTCAATCTGGTCGGCACGCATGAACAAGGTAGCATCTCCATGTAACACATCAAGCAGCAACGCTTCATATGCTTCAGGGATCGTCTCTGTATAAGATTCCTTATACGTAAAGTCCATCTCTACCGGTTTCAGCTTCATCTGCAGGCCCGGTATCTTGCTTTCAAACAGTAAACTGATCTCCAGTTCAGGCTGAATACTGATGATCAGGCGGTTTGGAACGATATCGTCCTTGAATATTTTATGCGGACTGTCTTTGAACTGTATTACTACAACGGAAGACTGTGCAGGCATGGATTTACCCGTGCGCAGAAAAAAGGGTACTCCCTGCCAGCGTTTGTTATCGATACATAATTTAGCGGCGACAAAGGTCTCGGTCAGTGAGGAGGATGCCACATGTTCTTCCTTCCTGTAAGCTGGCCTCGGGTCTTCGTTAATAAGACCAGCGCTGTATTGTCCGCGTACCACGTTCTTAAATACTTCCGCAGTAGTATAAGGCCTTACGCTCTTCATTACCTTCGTTTTCGCATCCCTGATCTGCTCTGATTTGTAAGCGCCCGGGCATTCCATACCAACTATACAAAGCAGCTGTAACAGGTGATTCTGGATCATGTCCCGCAATGCGCCGCTGCTGTCGTAATAACCGCCGCGCTTACCCACGCCTACCTGCTCTGATACACTGATCTGAACATGGTCAATATATTTCTTGTTCCACAATGGCTCGAACACATAGTTGGCAAAGCGGAAAGCCATGATGTTCTGTACTGCTTCCTTACCCAGGTAGTGGTCTATACGATAGATCTGTTTTTCTGCAAATCGCTTGGCCAGAAAACGGTTCAGCTTTTTTGCGGTGTCCAGGTCCGTACCGAATGGTTTTTCTATTACAATACGGTCCAGGTTGTCTTTATTACAGAGGTTGTGCTGGTATAATGCATCAGAAATAGTCTCTATGAAGCGAGGCGCTACGGCAAAATAGAAGACCCTTGAAATGGTTTGTGCCGCTTCTTTCTCAAAAGCCTTCAGCCTTTCACCAAGTCCAATAAAGGTTTCCTTTTTCTGAAAGTCGCCCTGTAAGTAAAACAGTCTGGAGGCAAATTCATTCCACTTCGCAGTTTCGGCAATGCCATTCCGGCTGAATTCATTTACCCCGGCCAGCATATCCTTCCTGAACTCATCCGGGTCTACTTCCAGGAAGTCGACACAGTAAATGGAAAATGCCGGAGGCAGGTGGTTATCGGTAAAAAGATTATACAGCGCGGGTATGAGCTTGCGTTTCGTCAGGTCGCCTTTAGCCCCGAAGATAGTAATAGCTGCGGGGTACTTTTTTACTTGTTTCATAATGCTGAGCTTTAAGCCGTCAATTTAGACAAAAAAAATCAGTATAAGCTATGCCAAATTCGGGGATTTTATTGAACTTTTTATGGCAATTTGTACTGATATGTTCAATTTTCCCTTACTGATAGAAGGATCTTATAGCATGTATACGTAAGCGTAGTGGTCTGGAAAAGGTAATGTTAAATTTCGGCGTAAGATTTGTGCGAAGTTAAACATCCGGTCACCTACAACTGATTATTGCATATGGTATATAACTGTACGTAGCAGATACGGCGTCGATGCAACCGTTAAAGGTAAATTTAGGTACAACAGTTTCCGCGTTTTGAACTATCCCCGATATGTAGACTATATATCTGGGCATTTTGATATTACAATGAATAAGGACATAAGGCATCTGATCAGCAAATATTTCAAAGAAAGTGATCTCTCTCCGGCACATGCCGCGCTGTTTGGTCAAATCAGTCAGTTACTGGAGGATAAGCCCCCGGCTGTCCCTGAGTCCCGGGTAAGTACAGCTATCTTCCGGCAACTGCAGGCTGCCTTGAATGTCTTCGGTATCTGTGAAGCAAATGATGTTCATAAAACCGGCATCCCCTCACTGATAGCAATGGCCAGAAGATTGAAAAAGGAATGTGCAGACAGGATCATCCGTCAGCAGAAACTGCTCCGGGAAATGAAGCACCTGAAAACAATACAATCCCTTGCCAGTGCCGGCAGCTGGGAACTGCCCGTAACAAACAATACACTGGAACTGCCGGGCTATTGGTCGGATGAGCTCTATGCTGTGCTGGGCGTAGTACCCGGGTCAGTTGATCCCATCTCGGATAACTACAGGGAATATGTGCATCCGGACGACCGGCAATATCTCAGCACAGAAGTGGACAAGGCCATTCAGGTGTCAGGACGGTACGACATCGAATTCCGGCTATTCCGTGCGGGCGACCCGCTGCAGCAAAGGGTAGTCAGGGAAATTGGTGAATTGGTCAGAGACGAGGCAAGCGGGCAAAGTATCAGCCTGATAGGCGTTACCTTCGATATCAGTGATATCAGGAACACAGAAAGGGCCTTGTTCAAAGCTAATGTCGAACTGAGAAGGCTTTTTAATGTCATGGAAGACGTCTTTTTCTCCGTCAACATGGAACAACATACACTGTTGCAGATGTCGCCTTCCTGTGTACAGCTATACGGCTATAGCGTCGACGAGTTCTTCCGCGATCCAGACCTCTGGTTCTCCCTCATCCATGACGATGATAAGGAATCCGTGCTGGAAAGTAACAAACGTCTCAGCAAAGGTGAGAGCAACCTGTGCGAATACAGGATCCATCATAAAAATGGTCAGATACGCTGGCTGGAAATGAGAATAACACCCACATTGGGACATGACGGGCTCCTGGTCAGGATCGATGGGATTAGCTCAGACATCACAAAGAGAAGAGAAGCAGAACTGGCGCTCGAAAATAGCGAACTGAAGTTCAGGTCACTGCTGGAGAATTCAAATGACGCTATTACCGTAACCAGCGAAGAACTGAAATTTGTATTTGTTACCCAATCGATGAGCCGCATGATCGGCTACTCCGTGGAAGAGATCACCGGTACCTCTGTATTTGATTTCATCCATCCCGATGATCACGTTACTGTGAATGGTCTTGTCTCCCAAATGCAGGAAAATCCTGCACGGCCGATCCATTTTGAGATCAGGTTCCGGGTAAAAGGCAGTGGCTGGATCTGGACAGAAGGTTCCGTAACGAACCACCTCGACGGAGATATCGTAAATGGCTACATCGCAAACTTCAGAGATGTTACTTACAAGATCAGGTATAGAAAAGCACTGGAAGCCTCGAATAACAGATTGAAGAAAACCAACAATGAGCTTGACCGCTTTGTATACAGCGTTTCCCACGATCTGAGAGCCCCGCTTGCATCCGTGCTGGGACTCATTGAATATACAACCTCCGAGACTGCCGACGAAAATGTATTGCAGGACCTCGGAATGATGCAAGGCAGTATAGAAAAACTCGACAGGTTCATCCTGGATATCCTTGACTATTCCCGGAACGTCCGCCTGAACATAAAAGTGCAGGACATCGACTTCCGTCAGTTACTGACCGAGATCAGGGACAACCTTAAATTCCTGAATGTCGATAAGCCACCCATCCGGTTCGATGTCAATATACAGGAAGAAAGTGTGTTCAGATCGGACGAAGGCAGGATCTCCATACTCCTGAATAACCTGATATCAAATGCTATGAGGTATTATGACCCGGGAAAACCAGAACCCTTCATTGAGGTGAATATTTCATTAGGGCAAGAAGGAGCAAATATCACTGTGAAAGATAACGGTATCGGAATTGAGGCCGCATACCATCAGAAGATCTTCGATATGTTCTTCAGGGTATCTGAAAAATCCAATGGTTCAGGCCTGGGACTGTACCTCGTAAAAGAAACAATCGAAAAACTGAAAGGCAGGATAGATCTACAATCGGTACCCGGTGTAGGAACAACATTCAACATATTTTTACCGAACTTATTTTAAATCGTTTCTAATGGATAGCAATAGCTTTAACTACGAAAAGGTAATGGTTGTAGACGACGCGGAAATTGACCGTTTCCTGGCTAAAAAAGTGCTTACTAAACATGCTTTCGCCAGGGAGGTCCTGCCTGTTGATTCAGCAGTGAATGCCCTGGGGTATCTGTCGGAAAACCAGGAGAACAAAGACGCACTGCCTGACCTGATATTCCTGGACATCAATATGCCAAGAATGAACGGTTTTGACTTCCTTGAAGAGTACAAGAAGCTGCCGGAATCAGTGAAGAAGAAATGTATCATCGTGATGCTTTCATCCTCCCTGTTGCCCGAAGACAGAGAGCTGGCCATGAATAACCCTTATGTTTGCCAGTTCCTGAATAAACCGCTTACGGCCGATAAGCTGAAAGAGGTTGTCAACCCCTGACATATGCGCTGAAAACATTTTCTATCCGGATACAACTATGTCATATGAATGCGCTATTAGAGGATCTGTTAAATAAACATCTTGCCGGCAGTGACCTGCCGCTCGATCCCGGTTTGTTGAATGAACTGAACGCCCTGCTGGATGCCGCCACGTCTGTTAAGCCGGGACCTTCTGAACAGGCAGAAGGTCCGCGAACATTGGATGAGCTCTATCATACTTTATGGGAGGCGTTGAATATACTCGGTGACGAAGCGTCACCTGTAGCAGGAAATGGGGATATACAAGGCGCTATACTGGATGCCGCCGACAAGTTAAATAAGGCATGCAGGAACATCGTTCTCAGCGAACAAAAAACATTGAGAGAAACCGTACACCTGAAAACAATTCAGAGCGTAGCAAAGGCAGGGAGCTGGGACGTACCTGCAACGAGAGACCTGTCTGATGTACAGAACTACTGGTCCGATGAGTTATTCCACCTGCTGGGAATAGATCCCGCTACTACTAAAATAACCTACGAACAATATATAGAACTGGTCCATCCCGACGACAGAGAGTTTATGAAGGAAGAGGTGAATAAAGCCTATATGGAGACCGGACGCTATGATGTTGAATATCGCATCATGCGTGCGGGAGATGCGAACCAGCAGCGTATCGTACGGGAGATAGCAGAAGTGGTGAAGGATAAATTAACGGGTGAACCCGTAAGTCTGATCGGTGTTACGATCGATATTACGGATATTAAACTGGCCGAAAGAGCGATCGTTGATGCCAACATTGAACTGCGAACACTGTTCAACACAATGAACGAAGTGTTCTTCTCTGTAGACCTTGAGCATAATAACCTGCTACAGATATCACCTGCATGCACACGGGTATATGGTTATGGTCCCGAGGAGTTCGCAAAAGATCCGTTCCTCTGGTTCTCACTGGTTGTCGATGAAGATAAAAAAGCTGCACATGAAAGTAATGTGCGTCTGAGCATGGGAGAGATTACCCAGGTGGAATACCGTATCCGTCATAAGGATGGCCGTATAAGATGGCTTTTGATACGCATGTGGCCAACACTCAATGTATCAGGTAAACTGATCCGCATAGATGGTATAGCGTCCGATGTTACAGAAAGGAAAGAAGCCGAATCAGCCCTGGCCAATAGTGAGCTGAAATTGCGTACCCTCCTTGAAAACTCAAACGATGCGATCGTTATCATCAATAAAGACCTCGAATATACATTTGCAACAGAATCCATCGGTCGTATAATAGGCTACGCAATGGAAGAATTTGTCGGCACCTCTGTGCTGAACTACATCCATCCCGATGATAAAGGTGTTATTTCTCACTCGCTGTTCTCCCTTACAAACAAACCGGATGCGCCGCTTCCTTTTGAAGTACGCTTCCGCGCCAAAGACGGTTCCTGGGTATGGCTTGAAGGCGTGGCTACCAACCATCTCGGAGAAGCCGTGATAGACGGGTACATCGCAAACTTCAGGGATGTTACGGATGAGATCAGGTACAGGAAGGAGCTTGAAGACGCCAATGATAAACTGAAACGAACAAATGCGGAACTCGACAGGTTTGTTTACAGCGTTTCCCATGATCTCAGAGCACCGCTTGGGTCTATCCTCGGGCTGATCGACTTTACTGCTACTGAAACGGCCGATGATGACCTCATACAGAGCCTCTCCATGATGAAAAGCAGTATCGAAAAACTGGACGTATTTATCCTTGACATTCTCGACTATTCCAGGAACGCCCGGCTTGAAGTAAAGAGAACGCCCGTTAACTTTTCCGCCTTGTTAACAGATATCAGGAACAGTCTCAAATTTACCAGTACCGGAAACTCACACGTCGAGATCAGGATCAATATAGAAGAAGACGGGGCTTTCTGCTCCGATAAAAGCAGGATACTTATCATTCTCAGTAACCTGATAGCTAACTCACTGCGTTATTATGATCCGGCCAGGCCGGATCCATACGTTGAAGTAACAGTGGTGGCAGGGGCCGATGGTGCATTGATAAATGTTAAAGATAATGGCATAGGGATCCACAAAGATTATCACCCTTACATCTTTAACATGTTTTACAGGGTATCAGAAAAATCAAAAGGCTCCGGACTGGGCCTTTATCTTGTAAAGGAAACCGTAGAGAAGTTAAGCGGGGATATACAATTTACTTCCACACCCGGCGTGGGAACTGAGTTTAAGATATTCCTTCCCAATCCCTGATCCCTGCTAACGACCGTCCGACATATCACTACTGGTGTAAATCAAATTTTTGAATTATATTGAACAGCATGAAAACATACATTCAGGCTATTCTCGCCGGGGCGACATTGGCCCTCGCAGCTTGTGGCTCGCCATCCGGCCAGCCCAGGAATAACGGAACAGATACCACTGCCACCGACAGCGCACTTGGTCCTGTGGAAACTAAAGCCGCAAATTCTGACTATAAACCGGCTTTCGCAGGTCAAACACGTATTGCCGGTGTGAAAACCAAAACTCCTTATGAGGGTACCGTATTAACCGATAAACTGGATGCCCCCTGGGGGATCACTAACCTGCCGGACGGAAGGCTGCTCATCACAGAAAAGAAAGGCGTTATGCGTATCGCCACTACTGCCGGACAACTAAGCGCACCTATCACTGGTCTGCCTAAAGTGAACGACGCCGGACAAGGTGGTTTGCTGGGTGTAAGGGTAGACCCCGATTTCGCCACTAACAGGATCGTGTACTGGGTTTTCTCTGAGCCACTGCCTGAAGGTAACTTAACAGCTGTAGGTAAAGGAAAACTGTCTGCTGACGAAAAAAGCATAGAAGGCGCAACCGTTATTTACCGCGCTACTCCTGCATATAAAGGGACACTGCATTACGGTGGAAGGATCCTGTTCGATAAGGATGGTAACCTGGTGATCAGCACCGGCGAGCGTTCTGACCTCGAAACAAGGCCACAGGCACAGCACCTGAATTCAGCGCTGGGTAAAGTGTTGCGTATCACTAAAGATGGTAAACCTGCTGCTGGTAATCCATTTGAAGGTCAGAAGGATGCACGTCCTGAGATCTATAGCTATGGTCACCGTAACGTACAGGGCCTTGCTTTCCATCCTGAAACTGGCGATCTCTGGGAAGCTGAATTCGGCCCGAGAGGAGGAGATGAACTGAACCACATCGTAGCTGGTAAAAACTATGGATGGCCTACCATTACATATGGTATAGAATACAAAGGCGATAAAGTAGGAGAAGGTATCCAGCAGAAAGAAGGACTGGAACAACCTGTCTATTACTGGGATCCGGTACTGTCTCCAAGTGGTATGACCTTCTACTCTGGTAAGAACATTCCTGAATGGAAGAACAACCTCTTTATCTGTGGACTGAGCAGCATTCACATCGCCAGACTGGTGATCGAAAATAATAAAGTAGTAGGAGAGGAAATGTTGCTGGCAAAAGAAGAACAGCGTTTCCGTGATGTTGTAGAAGGATTGGATGGTAACTTATATGCTGTTACTGATAATGGCAGATTATATAGCATTCACAAGAAATAATAAGACATCTATATTAATGAAAGAGGGGCCGCATAACACGGTCCCTCTTTCGTTTTATAAATAACAACGGATCAGAGTTTCATGAACTTAAACGTTTGCTGCCTGTCAAACCGGAGGAAGTAAGTGCCTGCAGGAAGGAACCCAAGATCTTTTGAGAGCTGTTTCTCGCCCGCTCTCACGCCCCATTGCCTGATCACATTTCCCTGTATGTCCAGCAATGTAACAACCTTGTATTGCTTGCCTTTCAGATCTATTGTTACCTGTCCGGATGTTGGATTAGGATAGATCAGCAGTCTTTCTTCTTTGGTAACAACAGGCACTGCATACGCTGCAGTACGTGCTGATGAACTGTCCTGTACAAAGCTCAGCCAGTTGAAGTTCCAGCCGTCTTTATTAGAATAGATCCGGATGGTCTGATTGCCGGGGCTTAACGTAATAGGTGCAGACGTTACAGTAGCCCAGTTCTGCCATCCTCCCGATACCGGAAGATTAACCGTTTGCAGGGTTACACTATCCAATTGTATCTTCAGACTGGTAGCGGTGCTGACTGCCACCCTGAATTGTATCCTGTAATCTGTATTGCCTGGTGGTACTGCAATATCATATTCAAACCAGGTACCGCTGCCAATATAACTGACGTTAGCACCACCGCCGGTATCTGATGTCGGCTCTGTACAGCAGGAATTAGAATTGTCGAATTGTTCTGCCTGTATCTTTGCCGGTATCGGTTTATAATTAGCAGCACGCAGATTCGCATAGGTGCTGGCCGATTTCGTAATGCCATTCACCGTTGCGGTAGCCGTGATCACGCCCGATGTATCCAGCGTAGCTAATCCCCCGCTGGTAATGCTGTTGCCATTACCTGTGATGCTCCACACCGGTGTAATAGCCATGGCTTGCCCATTTTGGTCCAGTGCCTTCGCTGTATATTGCTGTTGCTTACCGCCGATGAATTTGATATCTGCCGGCGTCACTATAATCGTATCAAGTTTCGGTGTACCAAGTCCCTTCTGATAAATACGCACATAATCTACCGTCATGCTGTCCGGCCAGTCTGCCGGTGTTATACTACCGCCCATCCCTCCGCCAATAGCGACGTTCAATATCACATGGAACTTCTGGTCGAACGGCCAGTCCTTCCAGTCTGTATGCGGATTTACATACGTATAACACTTCACGCTGTCATAGGTGAAACGCAATGAGTCCGGCGACCATTCCAGTGAATACACATGGAATACGGTATCGGCATCCATTATTTTTTTCGATGCTGAAAGATGTCCGCCATTGGTCCAGTTGTTATTCTCTGTATGCACGGTCGAGAGGACAGTACCGAAGTTATTCCCTACATGTTCCATGATATCTATCTCACCACTTTTCGGCCATGCACCATAGGTGCTCGTTGTAGGCATCAGCCATATAGCAGGCCAGGAACCACGCGCCCGTGGAAGTTTAGCCCTTACTTCTACCTTGCCGTATTTGAAGTCCATTTTGTTCTGTGAGATCACACGTGCGGAAGACCATGGCGCAGTGCTGTCACCTGTAGGGAAATCTCTTTTACCGGTGATGATCAGTTCTCCGTCACGTACCCTTGCGTTATTACGTGTTGTATCTGTATAGACCTGTTGCTCTCCGTTGATCCATCCTTTAGGACGTGCTTCTACCGTCCATTTCGCAGGATCAGGTTTGCCATCTGTATTGAATTCATCTCCATACACCATCGTCCAGTTTGGATTGCCGTCAAAAGTAACAGTGCCTTTCGCCGGATAAGAAGCAGCATTGGCAGTGGTCAGTTCCTGTCCTGATACAAGTAGTTTTAAGCTGGTAGTGGAATAATTATCAGCAGAATTGCCACTCAGCGTAACAGTGGCGGTGGTGTCATTTAAACGTTGCACACTGCCGATAGAAACGCCGGCAGGTAAATTGGAAGATGTCCAGTTGCTAAGTGTCAGTGCGGGTTTGAACGTGGTGCCATTCACCCTGGCGGTGATCACTTTTCCATCCTCCTGTCCCATAGGAATGTTAGGTCCTGAAATGGTAATGTTCGTCGGATTAGGCGCCTGCACCAGGTCGAAATACAGAATGCCATTGGCTTTTTTGCCATCAATGAAATGGACTTCTACCCGGTTCAGGTCAGTCCTGTTCTTTACGCTCTGGAAGTTGAAGGTAGCTTCTTCCCAGCGATTGATCTGGGTAACTTTGTACGTGAAATATACCGCCTTGCCGTAGTTGTTTCCCGGCTGCAGTTTAAACATGATCTCATCTTTTGTGCTGGCATACACAAGCATCTTAAATACGCTGTTCGTGCTCAGATCGAAAGAATCGGTCAGTGTGCAACCAGCTGTCATGTATTCAAAACAGCTGGTATCCTTGATGAACTTGGCCACCAGCGGACTCGGATTAACTGCTGACGGCGCGGGATTAGGAACGCCGAACAACACCTTTCCGGTGGTAGTATTGCCGGCATAATAAGCCCATCTCCCCGAGCAGGGGCCATTGCCCTCCATGTCGTCAAGGAGCATAAATTGTGCGCTGAGTTTATTGCATAGCAATAAGCACAGCAACACGAGAAGTGTTGAGATGTTTTTCATAACGGAAATTTTAAACGTGGGTTAAATACTCTATAAGTTCGGATTGACTATTGCATCAGCGCCTGGTATAGGCATCCAGTATTGTTTTTTAGTGATCGCAGTTGTTGGTTTCAGATCTCCCTGATCTTTGTCCTGGTTTGCCGCCTCTACCTGCTCCAGCCTTACCAGGTCAAACCAGCGGTTCCATTCGCCTGCAAATTCCCATGCACGTTCCTGCACAACTGCTGCCGCAAAATCATTACCTGATAAACCTTCCGGCAATACGTCCAGTCCTGCTCTCAGCCTTACTGCGTTTACTGCTGCATATGCCTGTGCATCAGGAGTGCCCGTTGCCCGTGCCTGCGCCTCCGCATATATCAGTAATACATGGGCATAACGGATCATGATCACCGGGTTGTTGGACATGTACACATCTTTAGCGCCCGATTGTATCGTGAATTTTTTATAGTACGGATGCCCGGTTGTAGTTTCCTGCCAGGATATAGTATCGCCCTTTACTACAAACTGTGTAGAGAACGTTGCATCCTTGCGTTTGCCGGCTGGATAGTTACGGAAGAACTTCAACTCAGGAAAGAAATCACTCCAGCCCCCTTCGTTTTCCGGCATGGTAGACAGGCCATAAAAAGAGTTGTACGTAGACCATTGTCCGCGGGTGAATAAAGTAAAAACATCTTCTGTAGTACCACCTGCGAATATCTTCAGATAATCGTCCTGGTACAGCTCAAAATTGTAGGTGGTTTTATTATCAATCACTTCTTTCGCCTTTGCTGCAGCCAATGCATATTTTGACTGATCTTTCAGCGGCCAGCCTGCTTCTGTCAGGTATACATCTGCCAGTAATGCCTTTACAGCACCTTTGCCAGGTCTTCCCGGATCACGTTTCTTATCAGGCACCATTTCCTCTGCACGCTTCAGATCTTCCTCAATAAGTTTATAAACTTCGGCTGGCGCACTTTTACCTAATGTCAGCAGGTCTGGTGTATAGTTTTCAGAAGGAATGACAGGTACTTCTCCCCATAACCTAGTCAGCCAGTAATAACACAATGCACGGAGAAAACTGGCTTCACCTACAATTGCATTCACTGTTGCAGTGGTACCATCCTGTACCTGCTCATAGTTATTGATAATATTGGTGGTAGATTGTATGGTTTTGTAACATCCCAGCCAGATGGGATTCATCCTGCTGTTGAGCGATGATACGTTGAAGCGGTCAAACTCCCTGAACTCTTCTTTGTTAGAACCTGAATGCGTGGTAAGATCATCAGCGCCCATTGTCATCGCGATCTGTGAAACAGTAGTGAAGCCACTGTTCCAGGGTACCATCAGGCTGCCATATGCGCCCGTAAGCGCCGATTCCAGCCCCGCTACGCTGCTCAAAGCCTGAGAACCGCCTACCAGTCCCCTGGGGTCTTCCGTCAGCTGTTTACTGCATCCTGCTGCCAGCAACAGGCAAACGATCATGTATATCTTTTTCATGTGGAATGTTCTTTTCATAAAATAATGTGTTAGAAGCTCAGTGTAACACCGCCTGTAATGGTCTTGGCATTAGGATAGGAGCCGAAATCTATACCTTGTCTGATATCCCCTGCGGATGAATTAGCCTCGGGGTCTAACCCGCTATAACTGGTAATGGTGAACAGGTTAGTGGCACTCAGGAATAATTTTACTGCTACAATATTTTTCAATTGTTGTTTCCTGATATCATAGGACAGGCTGACATTTTTCAACCGGAGGAAATCTGCTTTCTCCAGGAACCTGGTACTCTGCGTGAAGTTCCTGTTGGTACTGCTGAATCCCGGGATATCGGATGTTTCATTCACACCAGGTATGTACCGGTCTTTAATATCAACGGAAGTGGCTTCTCTTGCATCACCACCGTAATACATAGCTGCCGCTTTGTTGTAGTTCAGTTTGTCAAATCCGAAAAGACCCTGCCACAGCAGGTTAAGTGTAAATGCCCGGAAGCTGACAGTGTTGTTCCAACCTGTTGATATACGTGGAATACCGGTACCGATCACACTATAATCGCCCGCGTCTATCGTACCGCTGTTATCTGCGTCCAGGTACCTCGCATCGCCTGGTACGGCGCCAAATTCTTCAGCCTTTGTATCGCCGGGTTTCCAGGTTCCGAGGTAGGTAAGTCCCCAGATGGCTCCCAGTGGCTGTCCCGGCATGATCACAAATTCAGATTGAGGAGACATGCCTCCACCGATCTTTCTGTCTGTCGGATCGAAGATCAGTTTCTTGCCCGCACCTAAGGTCTGGATCCTGTTTTTAAGAAAGGAAATATTGAAAGCTGTATTCCAGGTAACAGGCCCCTTTTCGATCACATTGCCTTCTATCGAAAACTCAAATCCTTTGTTCTGTACAGCGCCTACATTCCTCGTAATGGCATTGCCGCCCAGGTACATCGGCAGGTTTTCGTTCAGTAACAGGTCCCTTGTATCTTTTATAAAGTAGTCGGCAGTGAAGTTGATCCTGTTATTCAGAAAACCCACGTCAATGCCTAGATCCTTTTGCTCTGTAGTTTCCCACTTCAGATCCGGATTACCAATATTACCCAATACGATCCCGTTCAGGAAAGTGGAATTAGTAAATGATGCGATCATCCTGGAATAAGAAGAAAAGGTACTGTAGGCACTGATACTTTGACTGCCTGTTGATCCCCAGCTACCGCGCAACTTCAGGTTACTGATCGGTCCTGCCTGTTGCATGAACGGCTCATTGGAAATGATCCAGCCGGCAGAAACGGAAGGAAAATAGCTGTACTTGTTACTGCCCAGGAATTTGGAAGAACCGTCCCTTCTCAATGCTGCGGAGAAAAGATATTTGTCTTTGTAACCATAGATCACACGTCCTACGAGGGAGAACAATCCTGACTTGGTATACCCGGACGATGGACTACCAGGTGTACCAAGTGCAAGATTATTCCACAGGAATGATTCATAGGTAAGATTAGATGCACCTGCAGCAAGGTAATTGTAGGTAGCCTGCTGATATTCCGTTACGGCGGTAATATCCAGGCTGTGTATGTCGTTGAATGTTCTGCGATAATTCAGCGTATTGGTTTGTTGTAACCTGATCTCTTTGTTGGAACGGAGGCTGCTGGTAGCGCTGCCTGCGTTCGTCGCTTTGCCTGCAAAGGTCTTGTTCTCGTATTCCAGGTAGTTGACGCCATACTGCATATTGAAAGTAAGTCCCCGCAGTACTTCGAATTTGAAACCGCCTATCGCATTAGCAAGCATCCTGTCTGTTACAGCCAGCCGGTCGACAGTGAGTGCAACAGGGTTAGAGAATACGGAACCTACAGGATCTGTAATAGTAAAGCTGCCGTCTTCTTTCCTGACAGGTACGGTGGGCGACCAGGTAATGGCCTGTGCCAGCGGACTGCTGGGACCATCAGCCGGGATATCTACATTCTGCGCTGTACTATACGAGCCGGTGATATTCAGGAAGGCGGAAACCCTGGAAGACAGCGCTGAGTTAATATTGGAACGTAACGTATAACGCTTGTAATAGGAATTGTTGATCACACCGTCCTGGTCAAGATAGTTGCCGGATATTAAATACCCGGTTTTGTCACTTCCTCCGGAGAGACTTAGCAGATACTCCTGTGCCGGAGCGCGCCTGAAGATCTCATCCTGCCAGTCTGTTCCTCCCTTTGCACGGAAGTCACTGATCTGTTGCGGTGTGAAAGGTTGGGTGGTACCTACCGCAAGCGCATGTGCATTAGCTGTTTCAGCAAAATCAGCTGCATTAAGCAGGTCCATTTTTTTGATGACAGTAGCTGATGACAGGCGTGTGGTAAAGTTGACTTTCAATCCGCCTTTATTTCCTTTTTTTGTTGTGACGATAATTACGCCGTTCGCACCTCTGCTACCGAAGATAGCGGTAGCCGCAGCATCTTTCAGTACCTGTACAGATTCTATATCGTCCGGGTTGATAGAGAAGAATTCCGCACCGACAAAACCATCTACTACATACAAAGGGCCATTGTCGCCATTGATAGAGTTAGCGCCCCTGATGCGTATCCTTACAGCGCCGCCGGGAGAACCTGCAGCGTTGGTCACCTGTACGCCCGCTGCTCTTCCCTGCAGTACCTGGTCGAGCCTGTTCACGGGCTGGTCCTGGAAGTCGGCGTTAGAGATCGTTGTGAGCGAAGTGGTCAGCGTTGATTTCCGTTGTTCACCATAACCCACTACCACCATCTCGCTGATGCTGGACGCGGAGCTTGTTAGTGTAACGGGCAACTGAAGCCTGCCGCGCACAGGTATTTCCTGCTTATTATAACCAAGTGAGGATATAACGAGAATGGTATTGTCGTCAGCTACACTGATGCTGAACTCACCACGTTCATTCGTAACCACGCCCCTGGAAGTGCCTTTCACCTGGATGGTGGCGCCAGGCAATAGTTCGCCTTTTTCATTGGTGACGGTGCCTTTCACTTCCTTGTCGGCGGATGCCTGTGGCGGCACGTTCTGAGCCGGTTTCCGCTTTACAACAACCGTCTTGTCGGAAATGGTGTAGGAGAGTGGCTGGTCTTTGAAAGAGGCATCCAGCGCGTGTTGCAGCGAAGCGTTCTTTACATCAATGGTCACATCACGGCCCTGGGACAATTGTTCGTCCGTATACAGGAAAGAATATCCCGTCTGTTTTCGTATTTCATTAAAAACTTTGCTCAACGGCGCGTTGCGCAGGGTAAGGCTGACCGTTTGTGCATTTGCCCATGCGGGTATCTGCAATAAGATCATCATGACAAAAAGCAGCTTTAATTTCATAGCCTTTAATAGTTTTGCTGGTAATCGTGGAATTGTTTTGCTCCGGGCAAAGCAGATCATATTGCTTTCGGAGAAAGACATCAGTTGCATACGGTCGTATGGTTTATAAAAGTAAAGAAATAGTCGCCGGGTAAAGGATCTCAGGGACTCATACTATTGTTTTTGACAAAGTGGATGCTACGGTGAAACGATGATCTGTTTGTCTTTTACGCTAAAGTGTACTTCATCTGTCATTTCCAGCATCTTTAACACCTGCGACAGCGGTACATTCCTGGGAATGATGCCTCTGAAGTGCGCGTTAACGGGTGCATTATAAACTACGGTGACATCATACCAGCGGGCAATGAGCCGCATCACGACATGAATGTCTTCTCCTTCCAGTTGCATAAGGCCGTTCTTCCAGGCAATGACAGCTTCTGTATTGACATGTTCCTGTACGGAGAGCTGTCCGCTTTGCCTGTTGGTAATGGCGCCCTGTCCGGGATACAATCGCCTGTTATTGACTTTTACAGCACCGGTGAGCAGGGTGGTTTTCACACTTGTTTCGTCATCATAGGCCATCATGTTAAACTGTGTGCCGAGTACCTGTACGTCGGTATGTGCGGCTTTCACAATAAATGGCTGCGCTGCATCGGGAGCAACTTCGAAGTAGGCTTCCCCGTTCAGTTCCACCGTTCTTGTGTCGCCGGTGAAGGCGACAGGGTAGCGCAGGCTGCTGGAGGCGTTTAACCACACGTTGCTGCCATCAGGCAGTTGTACCTGGAACTGGCCGCCTTTGGGAGTACGCAGGGTGTTATAGGAAGGGATGTCTCGGGATAGGACAGACCCTGACTGATAAGCCAGCCGGCCGTTACCGGGTTTACTGATAAGGGTGTTGCCTTGCTGCGCCAATGAGTGGTTAATGGAGCTATCCAGGGGGATCTCGGTACCATCTGCCAGTATAAGCGAAGCCCTGTTGGTACCGGCAGGGACGTCCGGTTGCTCCTGCTCAATGCGGGTAATAGGTGCGATGATCTTACGTTGCATGATGTACCAGGTACTCCCGGACAGTAACAGCAGTGCAATACAGGCAGCGACGCCCCAGCGCCATCTGCCGTTACCGCGAATGGCCTTTAATGGCATTTCCGCTGGCTTATCAGCCCCTAAGATCCTGTCGGCTACCGTGTCCCAGTATTGATGGTCATGAGGCGTATTACCGCCTTTAATATCCTGTTTTAATAGCGCCTCTATGCGGTTGGAAATGAGACCGTCACCGTCTGCATCCAGCAGTTCGGACAGCTCTTTCCATTCTGCTTCGGTAGCGGAATGATGTAACACCTGGTTTATCAGGTATGATAGACGGTCATTCACTGAAAATCAGTTTTAAACGTGGTTTGTTTCTTCTAACGTGGTCTTTGTTCCCCCCGGAACAACTGGCCTTCATTACAACAGACGCATAAGGGAAAGAAAAGGACCTATCGGAAGTGAAAAAAAATTAAAATAATTACAAGTGCTTATAATTCAAGCAACCATAACAGCAGGAAAGGAAGCAGGTGCCCTGCCTGTTGCAGGTAATTCCTGATTGTTTGCAGGGACCTGACGAGTGAGTTCTTTACCGTGCTGGGAGAAAGTGCCAGTGCTGACGCTATTTCCGGGATCTTCATGCCCTTTTCCCGGCTCATCTGGTAAATGCGCTTTGCCTGCGGAGGAAGTTGCTGTACAGCGTCGCCGATCAGCTTTACCATTGTTGTATAGGCCAGATTGATCTCAGGCGTGAAAAGATCCTGTCCCGCCTCTCCGGCCCCAAGTATGCCCATTGCCTTATCATGCACCGCCTGCCGCCGCAGGTAACTGAACGACTGGTGAAAAACGATCTTTAATAGCCAGGAACGGGGATTTTCTATCTCCGGTAGTTTATCCCGGCTGATCCATAATTTCAGAAATGTTTCCTGGATGATATCTTCTGCTACCGCATCGGTTTTGGTGATATGCCGGGCTAATGGCTGCAATTGGGGTACGTATATATGGAACAGCTGCCGGAAGGCATTTTCGTCGCCTTCCGAGATTAACCGGAATAATTCTTTATCGCTATATGTGTGAGCGTGCATGCTTAGTTGTTCCCCTACGAGGTGGAAAATACAAAAGTTTTGGTTAATAGAGGCGGGGGGTACTATGCGAATATGAACTATATGTCAGACCTGCTTTTGGTTGACAAGGGATAATTTTAGTCCCGATAAAGTTGGCATTTCGACCTGGCTGCTATGCAGGGTTTTTCCGGCTTATAGTAGCTGTTAATTTCCAATGAATCAGGACTATACAAGGATTATACAAGGCTTATCTTACGTTCATCTTACGTTCAAAGACGTAAGATGAACGTAAGATAAGCCTTGTATAATCCTTGTATGATCGGAACCTAAACCCAGGAAGAATGAAGGTGAAATGGGTCCTTGAACTAGCGGACATTGGTAATATCATCAAAAGTTCATGTGCAGCGTTTTGCGTCCTGTACCCTCATTTTTGCGTCCTGTATACATGATTTTGCGTCCTGTATACATTGGTCGGAATCGATTTGAAATCTTTCCTAACATTGCATTACTGATGTTGCCAGAAATGAAAAATGCCTTTGGGAGCATGGCTTTCCACTTTCCCAAAGGCATGAATGAAACAATATTTTATAAACCCTTTAAATCAGAAGATATGAATGGAATTTACTTTTTATTGCTTTATATGTTTAGCGTGCTGATCGCAGGGCTGCACTATTTCAGATGCGCCATATCCTCCACGAGGTCCAGGAAATACTTCAGCGCATTTTCCTTTTCCTTCGGTACATCGGCGGTCATATCCATGGAGATGTATCCGTCTTTGCCGGCTGCGGAAGTGATGTATACGTTCCCTGCACCGCCGAGGAGCTTAGTTATTTTGTCGCCGGCTTCGCCCAGCTCGCGTACAGGAATTTTAGCTCCCAGGCTCTTAGGACTAAAGAACATGGTAAAGTTGTTTTGGGTCAGCAGCTCTTTGTGTTGTTTGTCAACATTGCCTTTGAATGAGCCATCCTGGATCTGAGTGATGTCCTGGAGGGAAGAGCTGATGAACACAATACCGTCTTTGATGAGCAGGTGCAGATTGAAGGGATTCTTTCGTGATTGCTCGATACTGTAAATGCCGTTTCCGAGCACGATCTTTCCTTTCCTGATACCGTATTGCAACAGTCTTTCTATCAGCTGGGGATCGTCAGAAGAAAACATAATGAGAAAATCGGGCAGTGTTTCGGTTTTTGTCTTCACGGTATCCTTGTACTCAAATGTCTCTTCGTTGTATTCATATGACTGGTAGGTTACCTGGCGCTCACGGAGATTGGTAAGGAGGAAAAGAGCATCGCCTTTAATAACTTTGGCAATTGCTTTTTCGTCCAGCATTACAGTAATAAGATCGCTTACAAGAGCCATTTCTTCTTCGTATCTGTAACTGTAAGCGCCGCCCATTAATTTAGGCATCTCGTACATATAGGCCTCAGTGTTAAAGGCATAACTCATAAAGCCGATCAGGCTATCACCTTTAATGTATTTGAAGAATTTCTTGTTGAGCTTGTGGTCATAGATCTTCGCGAAAGAGGCCGCTTTCTCCGCATTCAGACCCATTTCACCTGTCATGCGGATCTTCTCTTTATCCATATACAGTCTGGCGTTCACGTTGCCGTAGCCGCGCAGGAAGTTACCGCCGTACTTCATGAAATATTTGTAAGGAAAGAAGGTGCTGTAAACGCTTTGTATATCGGCCATCCAGAAAGAGGCGATGGCATTGTTATCTGCACTGCGCAGGTAGCCGGGATTGTTCAGAATGGAAGGGGCGGAGCTGCTTTTATTAAAGATCTCCTGGGTGGATAATGTGAGCCAGGAAATGGTGAGACTGTCCCTGTTTCTTTTTCGTTCCTCACGTGCTTGAAGATCTTCAGCAGGTACTCCTTCGTCAGCGCCGTAGTCAAATACCACCGCTGTGGAGTCTTCAGGTAATGCCGGTGGCAGGGCTTCTACCGGGGCCTCCACAACCGGGGCTTCAACAACAACAGGGGCTTCAACAACCGGCGCTTCG
This sequence comes from Chitinophaga sp. S165, assembly GCF_003182155.1. Classification (GTDB taxonomy): domain Bacteria; phylum Bacteroidota; class Bacteroidia; order Chitinophagales; family Chitinophagaceae; genus Chitinophaga. The sequence continues at coordinate 2,046,665 of NZ_QGTG01000001.1, read as the reverse complement.
ACTACTACGCTGTCAGCCAATACTTCTTCCTCAACAGTAGCAGCAGCCACGGTGTCAACAGCCACATCGTTGTAGGAATAGTCGTCGTATACAGTTCCTATACTGCCATATTTGGCAGCATGGGCCGAGTCAGAGAAGAAGTAGCTGTTAAGTGAACCATAGGTGAGGTACAACATCTGGTTGTTCCAGGCGATCACTGTTTTCTGGTCAGGGCGTTGCAACACACTGATGCCGTTTATGTGCTGGATGCTGTCAGCATGTTTCCTGAACAGGGCATTGATCTTACTGGCATCCGTAAGGGGGATGATCAGCCCGTGATGATTGATACTGTCAGTTACCTGGTAGTAATAATAAGCATTGGCAGAGAGGTTCAGTCCCAGCTCTTCTATGCTTTTGTAGTTTTCATTGGCTGTTTCAGATAATTTCTCCAGGAATTTCTTTCCCAAAGTACTGTTGTTAAATTCGTTGGCGGGGCACAGTTGGAACAGCTGATTGCTTTTTATTGACACTACAGAGAAAGCCTTTTCGGGGATCTTATAGGCAAGGTCCTGCGCTGTGGCGGCAGAACTGGTAAAGGATACCAGGGCTACCAATTGTAAGATTCGTTTCATGCTATCGAGATAATTGTATTTGATTAGATATGTCCGCTTTTCCGCTGACCAGGTCAGCCAATGGGAGACGTTGCATGATGGCCAGTTGATTTTTAGACATCTTTGCTCCCTTGTTACTAAAACTGCTGATGGTATTCTCAAACCTTAAAATGCCGATGTAGGCGGCTGACCGGAAAATTTCCTTGTCCTTTTCTGCCAGTTTATTAAACTCCGCTCGGGCGTCTGCAGAGGGGGTATATTCCCTGGCAAACTTTGCACCTTCCCGGTCATAACGATAGGCAAAGGGAATTTTGGTCTTAACGTTATACTCATCCAGCAGCTCCTTCACCATATTGTTCACATCCGATACATTCCTGAAGGAAAAGTTGACGCTGGCAATGAAGTTGGTGAAATCAATGGTATGGCTTACGTTAGATATTCCCTTGACAGTTTTGAGCCGGGCAGCTGCTTGTTCTACCTGGTCTTCTATTTCATTACGGCCGGGAACCTTAAATCCACGAATGCTGTCCATCAGCATCATTGCCCCGATCTTTGTTTTGCTCTGACTGAAATTGACGGTCAACTTCATAGTTCCGGTACCGTCTTTCTTTACCGTAACATCTTCGATGATCTCGAAACAGGATGACAATAGAACGGAGAGAACAAACAGCGGGGCAATAAAACGCATTCTTCTAAACATATGGCAAAGATAGTTAATGCCGGAGGAATTCAAATACTGGAATATGGGTATTTTTTACTGCGGTTGATTGCCAGGAGAGAATTATTATCTTACCTGTAATATAAAAATACCGGCAATGAATATCCCTAAACCATTAGTCTTTATTTCTTTGTTGTTCCTTGTGCAGACGTTGTATGGGCAGAAACGTTCGCCTGCCAGGCCTTTTGTGCCACCGCCACGAAAAGTAGTGTTTGGCGACGTCTGCGTGAAAAACGCTAATCTCTCCTTTGCAGCAAGAATAAAAAAATACCCTTTTAATGGGTCAGCGCAAGTCCAGTTGATTTCTTTTGAAGGGTCGGTACAGATTTCCAGTGATAGTGAGTTTGTCATAAGGAACGCTGTACCGGCGATAATAGAGGCCGACTACACGATCAGCGATACCACAATGAAAGAGAGCAAAGCACTGACACTTTCCCAGATCGATACTTTGACGGGCATTTTATACAATTATGGTGTGCCAAGAATCTCCGCCGGAGAAAAAATGATTACCACAAAAAGCGAGTCCGGCTGCTATATACCCCGGAACGCTATATTATTCAGGGATAGTAATGGCAAGGCGCTGGCGTTTATTGAGATCTGTTTTGAATGTAGTGGAACAAGGTTAAGTGATAAGCGTATATCCCTCGGTGATACGTGTGGCGAAAAGTTAAATATGATTAAGCAATTTTTCATAAAAGCAGGGATCAGGTATGGAACCCAGGAGTGATCTTACAATAATATTCTTTTGAGGCTACTTATAGTTGACAGCTGGATGCAAAGTGCTATCTTGCCGGTATTAAAATGCCAGCCTTGAAGATCCTGAGACAATTAGCCTGTATCCCTTTGTTATTCATCGCACAGACCCTGTACGGCCAAAAAAAGACCTACTATCCGCCGCCGGATCGCATGCTTTCCAAGCAGGAAATAGCCCGGGAAAAACGGAATCATCACTTTAAGAGAACCGGAAATGAAACATTCTCGTCGAGAATGAAACGGTATCCCTTCAATACATCAGATGTGGTGCAGTTTATTTCTTTTGATTTAAACGGCCTGGCGACGATTACCGCGGATGGCGAAATTAAACTTAACAGCAGTGATCCGGGCTTGCTGGAGTTGGACACGTTGACGGGAAACTATATATCGACAGTCAAGCCCCTGTCTGTTAAGGACGTTGTATCGTTAACAATGTCTCAGATAGATACATTGACTGATATTTTATACAATCACGGTTTTGCAGGTCCGATATACAGCTCGCGTTCAAACGAATGTTATAGTCCTCGCAATGCGATCATATTCCGGGATAATGATGGAAAAGCGTTGGCATTTATTGAGTTATGTTTCGAGTGTAAGGAAACAAGGTTAAGCGATGAGCGTATATCCCCTGGTGAAATGTGTGATGAAAAGCTGGATATGATCAAAACGCTTTTCGGGAAGGTGGGCATCCGGTATGGAATTGAATAATATTTTTCAATGCTTCTTCACCTTCCCCTTTACCATCGTCGATTCCCTGATGATCAGCTTCGTAGGTAACTGTACAGTCGGTGCTTTCTTGATACTATAATCATTCTTCACCTTCGCCTTCAGTTCTGTTAACAACATCTCCGCAGCAGTACGGCCAATATCGGCTGTCGGTTGGGCAACTGTTGTAAGTCCGGGATAAACCAGTTGCGCTGAAAAGTCATTGCTGAACCCAACTACTGCAATGTCTTCCGGTATTCGTAGCCCCTTCGCTTTCACCACTTCCATGGCAGCAATTGCAGTAGGGTCATTGATGGCAAACAATGCATCCGGAGGGGTTTCCAGGTCGAGGAAATGTTTCATGTAGATCTTCACTTTTTCCGTTGTGAGATCATACGATAATACCAGGTCGGGATTGTAAGGAATACCATGTTTCTTTAGTGCATCAAGATAACCTTGCCTCCGTAAGCGTGTATTCACAAGAGACTCCGGTCCGGCGAGATGGGCAATACGCTTACGTCCGATCCCGATCAGATGCTCCACCGCCTGGAAGGCTGCCTCATAGTCATTGACAACAACATTCGGCACGTTCATATCATCCGGTACACGATTGAAAAACACCAACGGCACACCTCTCCGTTGTGCCAGCGTAAAGTGATCAAAATTGCGCGTCTCTTTGGTATGCGATACAATGATACCATCCACACAATAGGAGAGGAGCAATTTCATATTCGATACTTCCGATTCATAAGATTCATTCTGCTGACAGATCACCACGTTATAACCCGCTGCCTGCATCACATCCTGCACACCGACTATAACAGAGGGAAAATAAGTGGACATGAACTCCGGCACCATAATGCCGATCGTATTCGTCGTATGCTTGCTAAACCCAAGTGCAAGAGAGTTACGCTGGTATTCCATAGTGGCAGCCAGTTCAAGCACCGCCTTGCGGGTATGCTCTTTTACATTAGGGTGGCCCGTCAGTGCACGGGATACCGTCGACTTGGAGATGTTCAGTTGACGGGCAATGTCTATTATAGTCGTGTATTTTGACTTCATACATGGATGATTTTACGGAACCGGGATATAAAAATAAGGTTTTGGGAACTATCCCAAAAAATTGGAACCGTTCCCATGAAAAAAAAGCTCCAAAATATTTTGATCCATCAATTTGTTTGTGAACATTTGAACTGATTTAGTTCCATGTTACATAGAGATGCCGGCTTTTACAAGCATTCAGGTATAGTTTATTTTATCCCGGCTTAACACACCAAGAACCACAGTTATGAAAAAAAATGTTATTCACTTTATGGGAATTTTCCCAATTCTGCTGTTCCCCATCATTGCCTTTTCACAACAGATCACTGTGAAAGGCAAGGTAACGGGTGCAGAGAACGGGGAGACACTACCAGGGGTTACTGTCAGGGTAAAAGGGGCGACAGCGGGAACGGTGTCCGGTCCGGACGGCGTTTACTCCCTCCCGCTTAAACAATCTGATGTTACGCTGGTATTCACTTTTACAGGGTATATTACGCAGGAGGTCCCGCTCGCCGGCAGGAGCCAGCTGGATGTAACGCTGCAGACCAGTAAGAAAGATCTTGATGAAGTAGTAGTGGTAGGATATGGTACACAACAGAAAGCAAATGTTGCAGGTGCGATCGCATCCGTGAAAACTGCCGATCTGAAACAAACACCTATATCCAATGTGGTGCAGGGCTTACAGGGCAGGGTATCCGGCGTGCAGATCACACAGAACTCGGCAGCACCGGGCGGGAACATCAGCATGCGTATCAGGGGCGTTAACTCTATCAATGGTACTTCAGAACCGCTGTATGTCGTAGATGGCGTGCAGTTATCCAATTCAGGTGGCGTCAATGATATCAGCTCCCTTTCCATCATCAACCCTAACGATATCGAATCTGTTGCTGTACTGAAAGACGCTTCCGCTACGGCTATCTATGGCGCACGTGCTGCTAACGGGGTTGTGCTGATCACCACTAAGCGAGGTAAAGCCGGTAAGACATTGGTTAGTTATGATGGCTATTATGGTGTACAACGCACTACCAAACGGATAGACATGCTCAATGCCGCAGAGTATGCGGCGTTGGAGAACGAAGTGTTTAAAACGAATATCTACCCTGATCCCGCGTCGTTAGGCGAAGGCGTAGACTGGCAGGATTATATCTTCCGTGATGCACCTATGCAAAACCACCAGGTAACCGTAGCAGGTGGTTCTGAAAAGACACAGTTCGCGTTGTCCGGCAACTATTTCAATCAGAAAGGCGTCGTGGTCAGTTCTGATTTCACCCGCTATTCTTTCCGTTTAAACTTCGATCATCGTGTTAATGACCTGCTACGTGTTGGCGCAAGTATCCTGACAAGTTATGTAGTTAATAATGCAGTTCCCTCCGGTTCTACCAGTATTGATGCAGGTGCAGTAACGCAGAGCATCCTGGGCGCTGCATTAGGTGCGCCGCCCACTTTAAAACCTTATAGGGAAGACGGCAGGATCTGGCCTTTCGGCGATCAGGAGAATGGCCGTTACCGGGAAGTAGTGAACCCTATCGGGCTGTCCATGATCATGAACAGAGATAAGATCAACAGGACGCTGGGAAATATCTATGCGGAGATCACTCCTTTTAAAGGGCTGACCTACCGTGCTAACTTCAACCCGGTATTGTCTTCATCGCTGAACGATTACTATTCACCGCGCGCTATCATGAACAGCGGTGATCTTGCTGCCGGTGGAGGCTCTGCATCAAAAGTAAATGCTAACAATATCGTCTTGTTGCATGAAAGCATTATTACTTACGAAACCCGTATTGCAAAACAGCATTCCCTGAAAGTGACCGGCTTATTCGCCACACAGGGGAACAGCGCTAACTCCAATACGATCAACGCCAGTAAATTCCCTAATGATGCTACCGCTAATGAAGCATTGCAGCTGGCCACTGAAAGAACTGTTTCCAGCAGCCGCTCCAGGGATAGACTGGACTCTTACATGGGACGTATCAACTACGGTTTCAGAGATAAATATTTGCTCGACCTGATAGCCCGCGTAGACGGTTCTACCAAGTTCGGTAAGAACAATAAATATGGGTTCTTTCCAGCAGCTGCTATTGCATGGCGTGCTTCAGAAGAACCGTTCATGAAAAACGTCAGTGCTGTCAGTAACCTGAAGCTCCGGTTCAGTTACGGAATGACCGGTAATGCAGGTGCTATCGACCCATACAAGTCGCTCTCTTTACAGGGTACCAGCGGCATGTATTATTTCAATCACTCGCCTGTCACTGGTATCAGACCAACAGGTATTGCTAACCAGGACCTGAAATGGGAACGTTCACTGCAGGCCGATCTTGGTTTTGACCTGGGACTATGGAAAGACCGTGTGAATGTAACGGCAGATATCTACCATAAGAAAACCGATGATCTGCTCTTTGTGAAAACACTGCCCGGTTCATCCGGATACAATGAAGTGACCGGCAACTTCGCCAGCCTGGAGAACAAGGGTATAGAAGTGGCAGTAGATGCGATCGTAGTGGATAAGGCCGTGAGATGGTCGGTAGCAGGAAACATCTCCCTGAACCGCAATAAACTGACCAGGCTTGACGGAGGTCTTACTGAATATACTGTAAGCAATTACCAGGTAATGCAGATAGGTCAGCCGCTGGGATTGTTTAAAACTTATGTGTTTGACGGCATATATCAGAAAGATGAAACGATCCTGGAGGGATCAGGCAGTCGTACAGGCGGGGTGAAGGTGAAAGATCTGAACAATGATAAGATCATCAGCGCCAGCGACCAGGAAATTGTTGGTAATGCAAATCCTTCATTCATTTATGGGTTCTCCACTAACCTGAACTTTAAACGTTTTGACTTCAGTGCATTCTTTTCCGGAACACAGGGGAACAAGGTATATAACCTCGTCCGTTATTCGTTCGAGAACCCGCTGGGTAGCAGAAATATGTATAAAGCGTTGGTGGACCGCTGGTCGCCTACGAATCCCAGTAATGAATACGTAAGCGGTTTTCAGGGAGGACGTCTCCCGCTGACAGACCGGTTCATGGAAGACGGCTCTTTCCTCCGTTGTAAGAATATCACCCTCGGGTATCGCCTGCCAAAGATAAAAAATATCAGTTCCGCACGGGTGTATGTCAGTGCCAACAACCTGTTCACGATCACAGATTATACCGGCTTTGATCCGGAAGTGAACACATTTGGCAACTCCAACAAACAGATCGGAGTAGACAACCTGGTATATCCTACGGCCCGTTCTTTCCTGCTGGGATTGCAGGTTGGTTTCTGATATCTCACTTTAAACTGTTTCCACATGAAAAATATATTTTCACGATATGGTGTTGTCTCCCTGCTGACTTTATCTTTTTTATCCTGCAGCAAACTGGATGAGACGCCCTATTCTTCTATCTATACAGAGAACTTTTATCAGACGGCGGAAGACGCAGAAGCGGCGCTGGCGGCAGTGTATAATGAGCTGGCCGATCTGTATGCCGGTCCTTCAGCATTGATAGTGCCCGATTTTAGTGCAGACCAGATCTATCCCCGTCCCGTGGTAGGAAGGGATACCTATACACTTTTCAGCTTTGACCCGCAGTATAGTGCAGTGGCCAGCTATAGCCGTACCAATGAATCGCCCGTTGATATCTGGAACAACTGTTACGCCGGTATTGAAAATGCGAATTGGGTATTGCTGAAGGTGCCTAACACGGTCATGAGTAACGCAGCAAGGAAAAAACAGATCCTCGGAGAAGCTTATTTCCTGCGTGCTTTCTTCCATTGGTTCCTTACTAAGAATTTCGGAGATATTGTAGTAAGGACTAAGGCAAGTCAGTCGATCGATGATGCATACGTCGGTAAAAGCCCCAAAGAGGACGTATACAAGCAGATCTACCTGGACCTGGACTCTGCTGAAGCAAACCTGTTCGATTACGGTAGCGGGCTTATAAAGGGCCGTCCGTGCAAAGAGGCAGCTGAAGCCTTGTATGCAAAAGCGGCCCTCTATGGGGAAAACTGGGAGCTGGCATTGCGGGAAGCACAGAAAGTATTGAACAGTACCAGCGGTATAGGGCTGATGGACGAGGTGCTGGACGTATATGACGTAGCCCGTGAAGATGCCGCCAGGAAAGAGAACCTTTGGGCGTTCGAAGCAGAATCTATGACCAACGGTCGTAGCTCACAGATCATGAGCCTGTACGGTCCGCCCAACAGCAGCGCTCCTGCATACGGTAACACTTCCTACGGGTCCGCTTTTGCTTATCAGGCTTTCTTCGATTCTTTCGACCCGAAGGATAAACGCCGGCAGCTGATGGATACCAGTTATGTGAACAAACAAGGCGTAACGGTACATCAGGCAGCTATTACACCCGTTACTCCCAAAGGCGTGCTGGTAAGAAAATATGCTGACCGGAATTCCATTGGTGGTAGCCATAGTACGAATATTCCTATCTTAAGACTGGCGGATGTGTACCTGATCGCAGCTGAAGCTGAAGCAAGGCAGCATGGCGCTACAAGTAATGCATATACATATATCAACCGTGTGAGGACCCGTGCAGGCCTGGATGGGCTCACAGAAGGATTGGATAAAGATGCTTTTGTTGCGGCAGTACTGCAGGAACGCAGCTGGGAGCTTTATGGAGAAGGCGATCGTTGGTATGACCTTACACGTACAAACACTTTCCGGCAGGTGATCCCGGCAGCGGTAAATGATGTATTTAAGACAAGAGCACCGCAAACGAGGAACCAGTATTTTCCTATTCCGCAAATGGAAGTGAACGCAAATAACCTGCTGGAACAGAATCCGGCATGGAAATAACGTATACAGGCATAGCAGTAGCGAAGCCAGACTAAAATAAACAGGAATGAGATGGACCGCAGTAGTTTATAGTGTGACAGCACTTTTTTTCTCACAAGGTACATATGCACAACGTTTGCAGAACGACAAGCTTTCGCTGGAATGGTATCGATCAAGAAAGGGATACGAGATCTCACTTCTCACTACAGACGGCAAGGCGTTGGCAGCGCCGTCAGGAGAATACAGGGTGTTATATTCTTCACGTAAACCTGGTACTGATCCTGACCTGAGATATGCTGATACGCACCCCGGCGGATTTTCACTGAAGGAGTACAAATACCTGGTCCGTACCTGGGAGAATAATCTCAGTCCCGTCAGCATGAATACCGCTGGCACCACTTTTATTTTTCATCCTGGGAAAATGCAGCAGGTAAGCGGGAACAAGCTGCTGTTTTTCAAAACGGACAAAGACTGGGAGCTGTCTGCTACATGGCAACTGGACGAACAATTTCACTACGATATCCGCGTTAGTATCACCCTGACGGCGAAACGTGCCGGTTATTATGCTATTGCTACACCCACACTGGCAACTGCGAAAGATAACCGGCCCGATTTTGCAATGATTCCGGGATACTTTCAAAGTAATACGATACAACCTGATCTCGTACTCAGCTATGGCTATGGGCAAGGAATTCCTGATAAACCGGTTATTTTCAGGGAACGTACTGCCAGTACGCTTAGTCCGCTGATAACTACAGATGGCGTCACGCTCGCTGTAATACCCGATCCGGGTACGGGACGTGATCCCTGGGAGAAAGATCAGAATACGCATAGCTTATGGAAGCTGGGACTCTCCGTAATGGACAAAGGGGGGAACTATACACCTGTTGCCTATCACCCGGTATTAGGGCAGGATAGCTCATATATGAAAGCGGGAGAGCAGCGTACTTTTTCTTTCCGGTACACATTGCAGCCAACGGATTGGTATACCGTATACAGCCATGCGATCAACGATGTATATCGCTTTCCTGATATGCTGAAACTGAAAACAACCAGACAATCTGTTTCAGACAGGATCATGTCCATGCTGCATTACCTGGATAACGACAGTACTTCTATGTGGCATACATTTAAATATAAGGGGCTGGAGATAGGCGCACAGGCATACCTGGGCGGTGTGGTCGGTTCGGGGCAGGATGCCATGAAGAACTCTGACTATGGCGCTATGTGGATGCTGGCAACTATTACCGGAGATAGTGTTCTGTTAAATAAGCGTTTGCCGGGAGCACTGAATTTTAAACTGGCGCAACAACAGGCAGAACCGGGCTTCTTTCAGGGAGCTGCCACAGGACAATATTATCTGTGGAAAAGTCAACGTTTCACGGAAGAATGGGGCACTTATGTAGAGCCTATCGCATTGACTTATTACACCATGCTGGACATGGGCAATATATTATTGTTTGATCCGGGGAATGAGCAGCTGAAACAACGTCTCAGGATGGGGGCAGATAAACTGCTGCAATGGCAGCATGAAGACGGTCACTGGGAAGTGGCTTATGACGGAGCTACCAACAGGGCCGTCTTTACAGACATACCCGACCTGCGGCCTACGTTCTATGGGTTGCTGGTAGCCTATCGCATTCTGAAAGATGAAAAGTATCTGAAGGCTGCGTGTAAAGGCGCTGACTGGCTGGTACGTGAAGGCGTAAACAAAGGTTGTTTTCTCGGGGTATGCGGTGATGCACGTTTTGTAGCTGATTTTGCAACGGGGCAAACCGTTCAGGCATTGCTGGACCTGTATGCGCTTTGTGGTAATGAGCAGTATAAAAATGCCGCTATCGCTGCCGCAAGGATCTATACTGCTTCTATTTATACGCATCCCATTCCTACACATGCAAAGAAAACGGTGAAAGGCGAGGAGTGGGAAGACTGGCAGATCAGTCAGGCCGGTCTTAGCTTTGAACATGGCGGAAGCCTGGGTTCTGCCAATTCCCACGGCCCTATCATGCTGGCTAGTCATGCGGGTATGTTTGTTCGTCTTTTTTCTCTTACGAATGATTCTCTTTTCATCAACATGGCCCGTGCCGCCATATGGGGGCGGGATGCTTTTATTGACAGGAAAACCAGCGTGGCGTCTTACTACTGGAAGACCATGAACGCTGGTGCTGGTCCTTATCCGCATCATGCCTGGTGGCAGGTAGGATTGTTGATGGATTATCTTGTTTCAGAAACGACCCTTCGCAGTAAAGGCAGGATCAGCTTCCCACAGGGCTTTGTTACACCAAAGGTCGGACCGCATACCTGTTATGGATTTGCTCCGGGAAAGATCTTCGGTAATACGGTGAAGTTGTACATGCCGGACGGTATGCTGAAAGTCGATAATCCGCAGGTGGATTATATCAGTGCAGCTGATACGGCTCATAGCAAAATATATGTCATGCTCCTGAACGATGATGATGATGAACAGCAAGCTACCATACAGTTTGATGCAAGCAAAGTGAAGGCAACGCAACAGGTGACAGTACTGGATGCCACCGGAAAGACAGAAAGAACAAATCTTACAGGCACTCAATGGCAGATAACGATCCCGCCGGTGGGCCTGAAAATACTTGAGATCAGTTTATTATGAAGTCAGCTATAGATACCACGGTCATATTTGTTTTCTCAGCTTTTGTGCTGATCATAGGAATGTTGTTTGCACGTACAGGAAGGAACATGAAATCGTTCTTTGCCGGAGGAGAAGCAGTGCCCTGGTTTATCGGCGGACTATCACTCTTCATGAGCTTTTTTTCTGCGGGTACGTTCGTGGCATGGGGAAGTATCGCATACAAATACGGCTTTGTGTCTGTCACTATTCAATGGACGATGTGCCTGGGAGGGATCATTACTGCCTTCCTGCTGGCGCCCCGCTGGAAAAGGACAGGCGCACTGACTGCTGCTGAATTTATTAAACAGCGCCTGGGAAGCCCCGTACAGAAATTTTATGTCTATACTTTTCTGATCGTATCACTTTTCAATAAAGGGGCGGTACTCTATCCTGTAGCGAAGCTGGTAAGTGTATCATTGGGGTTTCCGCTTACTGCCTGCACAGTTGTACTTGGACTGATGATGATAGCATATACTGCAATAGGCGGCTTGTGGGCAGTAATGGTAACGGATATCCTGCAGTTTGTGATACTGACAGCAGCTGTACTGATCGTACTGCCATTATCGCTGGATACTGCCGGAGGCTGGGGGAGTTTTATTAACAAAGTACCTGCGGATTTCTTTTCTATTATCAATGGTGAATATACCATCGGCTTTATAGTAGCCTTCGCATTGTATCATATCAGTTATATCGGTGGTAACTGGACGTTCGTGCAGCGTTATACCAGTGTGGAGTCTCCTAAAGCGGCAAAGAAAGTGGCCTTCTTATTCGCTGCGCTTTATCTTGTTAGTCCTGTGATATGGATGCTGCCGCCAATGATCTACAAAAGTATCAACCCGGCGCTCAGCGGACTGAATACGGAGAACGCTTACCTGGAAGTGTGCAGGCTGGTATTGCCTCCGGGCCTTATGGGCCTGATGCTGACGGGTATGTATTTTTCTACCTCCGCTACAGCGAATACCACCTTGAATGTTACTTCTGCCGTCATCACCAATGATATTTATAGGGGAATGATCAACCCAAATGCTTCCGATAAACAGCTGATCCGGATGGCGCGCTTATCCGGTTTGCTACTTGGTTGTGGTATGATCGGCATTGCATTGCTGGTGCCTGCTGCAGGTGGAATGATTGAAGTAGTGTTGAGTATTGCGGCTATTACCGGCGGACCGACATTACTTCCGCCTCTCTGGGCATTGGTGTCTAAAAAGCTGACAGGCAAAGCGGCCTATATCATATCTGCGGTATGCCTGGTGGTCAACCTGCTGTTTAAGTTTATCGTGCCATTAGTGACAACACTGAAGTTGAGCCGTTCACAGGAAATGCTGTTGGGAGTGGCGTTGCCATTTATCATGCTGCTGGTACATGAATTTGTATTGAGCGCCGGTAGTGCTTCTTCTGACGACTATCTGCAGTATAAGTCCTTCCGCAGGCAGCAGAAGGAAGAAACAGCACAACAATCTGCAGAAGAATTAACAGCTATTCGAAAGCAGAACCTGTTCGGGTTACGGGTGATAGCCTTTGCCCTGGCATTTACCGCATTGCTATTGTATATCCTGTGTATACTGGCGGCGACAGGGAAGATGCTTGTAGCCGGTATTGCAACAGCTATATTGCTGGCAGCTGCTATTCCGCTCATCGCTATACACAGACTTAAAAATACACAAAAACATATCCTCAAAAGAACACATGCTATAGAAAATAATGATGTAGCATCTTCACATTAAATCGGGAATAAAAAAGGACGTTTATGATGAAAGAACAAGCCAGTATAGGACGGCAATTAAAAACGCATCAGTACCACGCAGATCTGATTGTTACGGGTGGAGGGTTGGCAGGAGTATGTTGTGCTGTTACTGCTGCAAGGGAAGGTGTTAAAGTGATACTGGTACAGGACAGGCCGGTGTTAGGCGGGAATTCTTCCAGTGAGGTCAGGCTATGGGTATTGGGTGCAACGTCGCACATGGGAAATAATAACCGCTGGGCAAGAGAAGGTGGTGTGGCGGATGAGATCCTGACTGAAAATATGTGGCGGAACTCCGATGGTAATCCGCTGATCTATGACACGATCCTGCTGGAGAAAGTAACAAGCGAATCTAATATCAGGTTATTGCTGAATACCGCTGTATTCGAAGTGACTAAAAAAGATGCTGATGTGATTGAGCAGGTACGCGCATTCTGTAGTCAGAACAGTACATTGTATGAACTGACAGCACCACTTTTCTGTGATGCCTCCGGCGATGGTATTGTAGGTTTTCTGGCAGGTGCTGCTTTTCGCATGGGAGCAGAAAGTGAAAGTGAGTTCGGTGAGAAGTTTGCACCTACTGCCGAATACGGAGAACTGCTGGGGCATTCCCTCTATTTCTATACGAAAGATACGGGTCGTCCGACCGTCTTTGTGCCGCCTGCTTATGCATTGAAAGATATTACTGCCATCCCTAAGTATAAACGTATCAACAGCCAGGACCACGGCTGCCAGCTATGGTGGATAGAATACGGCGGAAGGCTGGACACTGTTCACGAAACAGAAACGATCAAATGGGAACTATGGAAGGTGGTGTATGGCATTTGGGACTATATCAAGAACTCGGGGCTTTTTCCTGAAGCAGATACCATGACCCTGGAATGGGTAGGCCAGATCCCAGGCAAAAGGGAGAGCCGCCGCTTTGAAGGTGATTACATGTTACGCCAACAGGATATCATCGAACAGCGTGAGCATTATGATGCAGTTGCTTATGGGGGTTGGTCTATCGACCTGCATCCGGCAGATGGCGTATTCAGTGAGAAACCTTCGTGTAACCAATGGCACAGCAAAGGTCTTTACCAGCTACCATACAGGTGTTTTTACAGTCACAATATCAGTAACCTGTTCCTGGCAGGCCGTATCATCAGCGCGTCGCACGTGGCATTTGGGTCCAGCAGGGTAATGGGAACGGGCGCATGTGGTGCACAGGCTGTTGGCATGGCCGCCGTGTTATGCCGGCAATACGAACTGCAACCGCGTGAGCTGTTAAACCCGGAACGATTGAATGAGTTGCAATCACGACTACTTAGAAGAGGACAGTATATACCCCGGATCACAGCGGTCGACAAGTTTGATATAGTGAAAGAAGGGGCGATAACTGTCAGCAGTGAATATGTATTACGCCACTTGCATCCTGATGGGACTAGCATGCATTTAAATGCTGCTATGGGACAGATGCTGCCATTAAAAGCAGGTAGTATACCGATGATAACCGTATATGCTGACGCGAAAGAAGACACGACTTTGCAGGTATCCCTGCGTACCAGCAGCAAACAGGTGCATCATACACCCGATGTAGTTTTGCAGGAACTGGTCATACCCTTGAAAAAAGGAGCGCAGGCGGTGCCGCTTTCCTTTGATATAATGTTGCGGGAGGATAATTACATCTTCATCTGTTTTATGAAAAATGAGCGGGTGAGTCTGCGTAATAGTAGTGAAAGGGTCAGCGGTATTCTTTCTGTATTCAATAAGACTAATCCTGCGGTATCCAATTATGGTGCACAGACCCCGCCGGAAGATATTGGTGTGGAAGCATTTGAATTCTGGTGCCCCGAACGCCGTCCCGCAGGTAAGAATCTGGCGATGGATATACCGGCAGGCATTGCTTTGTTTGGTGGAGAGAATGTCCGGAACGGGATCAATCGCCCTACATATCAGCCTAACATCTGGCTGGCGGAAAAAGAAGATACAGATCCGAAACTAACGGTAAGCTGGAAGGAGAAGAAGATCATCCGGGAGATAGAATTGGTGTTTGATGCCGATTTTGATCATCCGATGGAAAATGTTATCTATCATCATCCGGAAAGAGCGATGCCTTTCTGTGTAGATTCTTTTGTGATCTGTAATGACAGGAATGAGCCCGTAATAAAAGTAACAGACAATCATCAGTCGCTGCAACGTATACTATTGAAAGAACCTGTGGAAACCAGCAAGCTCACCTTTCATCTGAAAGGTACACATGGAGCAACACCGGCAGGTATGTTCGCAGTAAGATGTTATTAACGAATCATATTAACAGATATTTATGTTAAAGAAACTAAGATCAGTTTTTGGGTTGATCGTTTTGCAGCTGTCAGCAACAGCATCTGTTCATGCGCAGGATAGTACCTTTCATCCTGATAAACATTGGGTGTGCGTTAGTCAGACAGGGTATAACAGCAATGCCCCCAAGAGATTTACAGTGCCGACAGCTATGGACGGGAAGGCTGGTTTTTATATCACTGCTGCAGGTGATAGTAAACAGTTATATAAAGGAACGACCATCAACGGTGTAGGTGATTTTACGGGCTTCAAACCGGCAGATATTGAACGGCAGTATGTCATTCATGTAACAGGTGGCCAGCTGCCTGAGGGCGTATCTTATCCTTTCAGGGTAGCGCCTTGCTTGCTGGAAAAGGAAGGATTGAATCCGTCAGTCTGGTTTATGAACGATACCCGTAGTGCAACAGGTACACACCATTCAGCTTATGGTGGTTGTCCGTGGAGGGACGGGACTTATTACTCTTATGAGATCCCTTCTTTGATCTGGATGTATCTCTCTAATCCGGCAGTTTACGATGCGATGCCGGCAACTATATCTTACGACAGTTTAAAGGCGATCGTGCTTAACCCGGACTACAAACTGGTTAAATCGCCCAATGACGAAACTGCGCTGGAAGCAACGAGAAAATACTTTACCACTATAGAGAAGCCAACAGGCAGTCACATTCCTGATGTGATCATGGACCTGCATTGGGGCGTGGGTTATTACATGGTGAACCCGGAAACGCAGGACCCAAGTAAAGACCCGCTGCCACGTCAGTTACATCCGCAAACACTGGCACAGCTGGCTTTCTTCCTGTATGCATATCCATACCTGGATAAATGGTTTTCCCGTAACTTCTATGAGCAGGTGTTGACATTTACACGCCAGCATTGGGCTAAGATCGGCCTGTTGGATATTCAGCGGGAGGTAGGCACATCCAAAGGCAGGCATGCGCCGGGCTTCTCTGTATTGCCTAACCTCCTGATGTATGAAGTGGCAAAACGTGATAAGCTGCCAGACGCGGATATTTACATGAAAGCCGCGAAGCAGCAAACTGCCTGGATGATCGATTCACTTTCGTTCGATGATCCGATGGTAACAAAAGGGCAGCGTATGAGTGAGCACATGCTGATGACAGGATTGGCGATGTACCTGTTACAATACAAGGAGAAGGCGCCGGCTGGTTTACAGCAGAAAATAGGGCAGTGGGCGGATATCGTGATCAGCAGATCGGGTAATGCCTGGGACTTCAGAAGATATGATATGGATAAGAACTGGGCGGTACCTGAATTCAATGAGGTAGGCAATGTGGCGGGATTCCCGGCTTCCGGACTGTTGGCAGCAACTATTATAAAAGATGCATCAAAGAAGCAACGCCTGGAGCAGATCTCTTTTGCCCATTTTGATAACCTGTATGGCCGTAATCCATTGAATGTGCATGCGGCACATCATCCGGAGAAAGGATTCAGAGATATTACCAAAGGGTATCCGAGAGGCTACCAAGAAGATGTATGTGCAAGGCTGGAGTTGTCGCGTGGCGGCATCAGCTGCCTGCCGGGAACAGAAATGTATCCCTTTGATCCGTCAGGGAAAGACAGGCACCTGGAAGGGTGGATCAATCATAACACCGCCTGGAATATGAGCCTCGCTGTATTGAGCTGGTATGATAACCGTCCGCTGTCTTTTGCAAAGGGAAAGGATGGCCTGGAAATAGACTGGCAGGCGCCGGTGGGGAATACCAATACCTTACCGCTGACTGTGTATGTAAATGGAGTGAAAAAGGGATCGGTAGCACTAACCGGAAATAATAATATGACCTTTAGGGGTAAGTTAGGAATCAAACCCACTGCATTGCTGCTGGACGGTGGAGAGGTATCTGTGAAAAAGGGGGATCGTATCGCAGTTGCTTACGGTCTGGGTTTCCTGGAAAAGCAGGTAGAATTGCGTTGGTGATATTTAGGATTTCTTTACCACAAAATATTTCTACTTTTAGGCGAAGTAAGTCATATAACTGTGAATGTAATTTTTTCCGCCAACGCCAGACGTATAGTTTTATTTACCACAATGATACCGGGTCTTTTTCTGAGCAGTCGTTTGTCTGCTCAGAAAAAGCCCCCTTTCGATTATGTAGACCCTTTTATTGGTACTGCTAAAAGCAGTGTATTAACCCGATGGGGGAGTGAAGGCGGCACCTATCCTGGTGCTGTAGCACCCTGGGGATATATGCAGCTCACACCGGAAACAAAAACCGGCAATCTCAGGGGGTATGACTATGGCGATAGCTCCATTTATTTCTTTAGTTGCGTACATCATAACAGCGGCTTTCCCGTTGGTTCGGCAGGAGAGATGAAGATCGTCCCCGTGCAGCAGTCTCACGACTTTGCATTGGGGTATAACCAAAGAAAGTTTTCGCACGAAGATGAAAAAGCCAGTCCGGGTTATTACAGTGTGCTTTTCAGGGATGATAGTACGCTTGTGGAAGTAACCACTACGGAACGTGTAGGTATGTTCCGTTTTACTTTCCGGACAGGCGTTTCTCCTACTATATATATTGGTGAGCATAAGGGATCTGCTGTTCATTTTAGTGAGGTCCCTGAAGATACAATAGGCGAAGGTAACAGGGGGTTGATGTTTTTCACGGCTTCCAAAACAGGTCCTAAAGTGATCACTGTAACGGTAAGCGTTTCTTCCGCAGGTGAAGAAAGCGCTGAAAGGAATATTGCTGTTGAGGGTGCGGCAGGGTTTGATAAAATAAGACAGGACACCCGGAAAAAATGGGAGAAGGCGTTGTCAGTCATAGATCTGTCCGACGATAAAGAAGCGAATAAAACGGTCTTCTACACGGCTTTGTATCATAGCCTGTTAATGCCCTGGATCATCTCTGATGTGGATGGTAAATACCGGGGACGTGATGGTAAGGTACATACTGTGAATGGCCGTGCCGAATATGGTGGTTTCTCTCCCTGGGATACCTTTCGTTCCCTGCATCCGCTGTTAAGCCTGTTATTCCCTGAGAAGCAACGGGACATGGTATTGTCCATGCTTGATATTTACAAACAGACGGGTTATCTGCCTATCGAAAGTATGACAGGTAATCATTCTGTTCCTATTATTGTAGATTCCTATCTGAAAGGAATAAAAGGCATTGACAGTGCACTGGCATATGCTGCGATGAAGAAAAGCATTGTGGATGCACCTTTTCAGCAGGAAGACCTTTCCGTATTTCAGCAGAAAGGGTACATACCGTTCTCTTATCCGGAATCTGTTACCCGTACTGTGGAATACGCGTATGATGACTGGGCGCTGGCGTTATATGCAAAGCAGGTCATGCATAATGATAATGATCACCGCCTGCTGATGGACCGTAGCTACAGCTACCGGCAGTTATTCCATCAGGCGGATATGTTCATGTTACCAAGACAGGAGAATGAATTCAGACTTGAGCCAGGGAATTCAGGTTATAAAGAAGGCGATAAATGGGTCTATTCCTATTTCGTACCACAGCATGCAAAAGACCTGGTGAACCTGATGGGAGGGGATGCGTTATTCACAGAACGTTTAGATAGCGCTTTAAGCCGTCAGCATATCGTGTTTGATAACGAGACGGTCTTCCATGTTCCTTATCTCTTTAATGCCGCTAATGCGCCGCATAAGACGCAGGAATGGATCAGGAATATCAGGCAGAAGAGGTTTAGTGCAACACCGGGCGGACTACCGGGAAATGACGACCTGGGATCAACATCCAGCTGGTACGTATTAAGCGCTATGGGTATTTATCCTGTGGCTCCGGGACTTCCTGAATATACGGTCGGTGTGCCTGCTTTCGATATGATGCGCATCCACCTGGAGAACGGCCGTGATTTCGTGATCAAACGTACAGATTCCGAATATCCTTACATAAAGTCATTGACCCTTAATGGTCAGCCTTACAACAAGATCAGTATCTCACACGCACTCATAGCAGGCGGTGGAGAGCTGACATTTGAGATGGATGGATGGCCTGACAATAAATGGCTGGTAAAAGATACCACAGGGCAAGCGGATATTGAGATCTTCAATGAAACCGTCGCAGTTAAGGAAACGCATCCCGATGAGCCGTTCCAGGTGCGGTTTTCATTGCGGAATATGGGAAGTACAGGCACACAAAAGATCGCATTACTGGTAGATGGAAAAGTATATAGTTCAAAGAATATACTTGTAGGGCAGGGAAAGACCGTAACAGATTCGATCACCTGCCGTTTGTATAATTTAGGTAATGCGCGGCTTACACTGAACGGACAACAGGAAATGACCGTACAGGTGATCAAACCAGCGCAGAAGATTTCGGATCGCCCGGAAATAAAAGACCTGACCCTGTCTGCGCTAGTGAAAAAAGGCAATCAACAACAGGTGGTATTTACAGTAAAGAATACCGGCTGGACCACGAGGACCTTTCGCGTACCAGTGGAGTTAGATAAGGAAGTATTGCTGAAGGAAAAGTTAACACTGGGACCGGGAGAGGAGAAAACGATCTCCAGGCAGTTTACCATGTTAAAGGAAGGATGGCAAACAATGAAAGTGGGAGATGCTGCTGAAAGGTTTAAGGTGTATTCAGCTAATAAGGATGCAGTACTGCTGGAGTTATCAGCAGGTAAACAGGCAAGCGGTACCAGCTTGCAGGACGCTTCCGGATTTGGAAATCATGGGCATCTTCTAGGGGATGGCACTCATAATGAAGGGGGGAAACTATTGCTTGGAAAAGACAGCTATGTTGAGGTGCCTAATGCCCGTAGTCTGGATGTGATGGATACCACTATAACAATGATGGCCTGGGTATATCCTAAGACTACAGACAACGGTCTGGTAGATATATTTACCAAAGGTGATACGCATGTATTACAGGTCTCTGACGGTAAAACGCTTACCTTCTTTGCAGGCGGCTGGGGAAGAGGTGATTGTACGGTGCCGTTGCCGGGAAACTGGAAGGACAATTGGCACCATATTGCAGGCGTTTGCAATGGGGATAGTCTGAAGGTATATATTGATGGCGAATTAAAAGGATATGCTTTGCCCGAGGGGCATGCGAATTTATCTGTATCTAACAGGTGGACGCTGGGCAGGAATGAGGAATTTCCGTCTCAAAGGATATTCAACGGGTATATGGATGACGTGAAAGTATTTGCTGCGCCATTATCGGCAGCCGAAGTATCGGAGATATATAAGAAGAGTACTCATTAGTATACGGCGGTATATAAAAAGCGAAAGTCTCGTCAATAACGAGACTTTCGCTTTTTATATACCGGTCTGCCGGACCTTAGAAATAAACGTCTTCATTACCAATGAAGGTAGTGTCAGATATTTCTATCAGTGGTTTCACAGTTGCTGGGGTTGATGGTGGAAGTGATGGGACCGTAGCCGTAATTGTGGTCAGCGAGTTCCTTTTTGGTGCAAAAGGTATTGCGCCCAGCGGAACTACTTCGCCATCTGGTTTCAACCACTTTAATGTAAGAGGTATCGGTTCACCACTCAGGTCGTCAGCAAATCTGAACGCATCAGCTGTTTGAATATGCATGGTGTTTGATGTATTCCAGGGGTAGAAATACTGTGGTTTCATCAGTCCGCCGTATTCTGCGAGCAACGCACCTTCAGTGAAGTTGTTGAACTGGTACTGTACACCAAAACTGATCCGCTTTAAGGGGATGTCTACAGTAACTGCGGTATCGCCTACTGTTAAAGTGGTAGAGCCAAAATAACTATCCAGTTCTGAGTAGTAATATTCTTCCTGTGCACCGGTAAAAAGATCAACAAGCACAGTCATGAAAGACATGGCTGACATGAAGGATGGGTCCAGTGTCCAAGGGGAGGCATAAGCCTTATCGGCATACTCTATTTCGTTCAGGATCCTTCTGTTAAAAGGTTTGAAATAGTAAAGGAAGCCGCCGGATATCCCTCCAAAGAACAGGCCTTCACTCGTACCTCTTTTAATGGCTGCGACGTTGATCGTATGTGTGGAGTTTTTAGGGACCTCCAGTATAATTGTACCTTGCCTGTTAAACACTCCCTGCGCATATGGTGTAACGCCATTGCGTACGTCCACACCGTAAATGGTGCTGTCATACGGGGTTTTCGCTGCATTGTCATTACCTGCTTTTCTGCGGCCCATAGGAGTTTCTATGACGTTAATATCGCCACCCATACGTATCGTCAGTTTCACTGTCTCTCCGGACGATGATGGAGGTGCTGGAGGAGGGGCAACCGTATCCTGTGATTTTTTACAGGAATAGAATGCACTGAGTGCCAGGGCACATATAAGTATAAAAGATTTGTTTCTCAGTTTCATGGGGATAAGTATTCCTGTTATAAATTGATGGTTTCGTTGGTGGTCCAATCAGTATCAGTAAACGTGATATTCAGGCCGTTGTTGACCGTGTTGATCGATGTTGGCATTGACACATTCACTGTTATCATGTGATTTCTCCGCGGAGGATAGATCTCTTTTTCTCCGAGGTTCATCACGGTACCATCTGGTCTTTCCCATCTGAGTACAAAAAGGATACGTTCAAAATACGTAATATCATCCCGCACAAGGAATTCGTCAGCAGTGTAGATACGCAGGCTGTTGTCAATGTCTTCAGGAGTAAAAGCCTTTGTCTGCATTGAATTTTGATATGCTACGATCAGCCTGCCTCCCGTGAAATTGGTAGCCTTGAATCTGATACCGAATGCAATTCTTTTCAACGGGAGTGTTACTTGCTTGGATGAATCAACAAAAACAGCTGTCTGATTGGCGTAGCCATCCACCTCAGGAAAAAAGGCGTAAGTAGGTTGAATTGTGTCTTCCAGGAAAAGCGGAATGTTGGAAAGGTTCTGGAGGAAGTCCCAGTCGCTTGCGTCGTAGCTGATCGTGTTATCCAGATTCCTGTTAAACGTACCGGGAAAGAATTGTCCGCCATTCCACCAGGTATACCATACGCCCAGGCCAGTACCTCTGCGGAAAGCAGCAGCTTTGATGTTAAAGGTATTCTGTGTCGGCAGTTCGATACTGATATTCTCCGGGCTGTTAAATAATCCGGCTGCGTAGGGCTGTCCACCGTTTGTACGGACGTCTATTGCATAGATGGTGCTGTCTCTGAGCGTACGGGCAAGTACGTAATTGTGCAATCGTCTGCCGCCAGGCAGTACGGATTCACTTGTTTTAATGTCTCCTCCCAGGGCAATATTAATTGTCCTTTTCTCTTTTGCATCTGGTTTTGGGAGAACAGGTGTGTCACCTGGGGCTGCTTTATTGCAGGAGTACGAGATGATCATTGTTGCAAGGCAACAAATAACCAGTAAAGGGTTACATTTCATTTGTACAGGGTTAAGGGTTAAAACATTATCGGCATAAATCTAAACAGGATTTTGGATATCACCAAAAAAATACCCGTGGGTGGTTTATTGTGTTACAACGTTTATTTTTCATTAGATGGGAAGGAGGCCAGAGGAATAGCGTCGCCTTTTTTCAGGCTAACACAAACCGGTACCCTACGCCTTTTATTGTGAGTATCTGAAGGTTTTCATCATCTTTCAGATGTACGCGCAACCGGGTGATGTATACGTCTAAATTACGGCTGTTAAAGAATGAGTCGTGCCCCCATAGCAAGTCGAGGATGTCTTTCCTGTCAATGATGCCGTCTCGTTTTTCATAGAGCAGTTTTAGTAATTCGCTTTCCTTGTAAGATAGCTTTTTTTCTTCCCCGCCATTGGCCAGGATCTGCCGGTTAGCATAGAACCGGAGTTTTCCAAGAGGGATATGATCGGGTGTGACAGTCACTGTACGATCGGGTTTGCGTAATACATTGTCAATACGCACGATCAGTTCTTCCATACTAAAGGGCTTACGGATGTAATCATTTCCTCCTAACGTAAAGCCTCTGACGAGATCTTCCGTTTGCGTTTTGGCTGTGAGGAACAGGATGGGAACAGCAGGGTTTATCGCCCGTATTTCTTCCGCTACTTCAAAACCGTCTTTATTAGGCAGCATGATATCGAGCACACATACAGTCGGGTTTACCTGTCTGAAAACTGACAGTACATTAGCGCCGTCGGTTTCCATCACGACTTCGAAGCCCCGCCGTTGCAGGCTTTCTTTTACGATCTTACCCAGGGAGGGTTCATCTTCTACGTATAGGATCCTTGTTTTCATTTTGTCATATTTTTTCCCTGTGAACCTGACGGTTTTTATCATAGTAGATAACCGGTGCTTCTGCAAAGGGGAGTTTTACAGAGAAAGTACTGCCCTTACTTAATTCACTCTCTACTTCTATGAAGCCCATGTGTTTTGCTACAATATGTGATACATAACTCAAGCCCAGACCATAACCTTTTATATTATGCCGGTTGCCGTCAGGTATACGGAAGAACTTCTCGAATATCTTTCCTGTATATTCTTTTGCAATGCCCATTCCATTGTCTGTTACACGTATTTCCAGGTACTGTCCGTGATCGATGATATGGACAAGGATGTCCGGATCATTGATGCTGTATTTTAGTGCATTGTCCAGCAGGTTATACAACACACTTGTGATATGCAGTTTATCTGCTGTAATAATGAAATTATTTCCTGTTGTTTTGAGTGTAGTGTGTGCATGATGTTTTTCAAACTGAAGTTTCATGGACTCCATTACGCTATTAGCCAATGTTCTGAGGTCGAACTGCTCTTTGCTTAATGTGATCTCCTTATTTTCAAACATGGACAGTTTCAGCACTTTATCTACCAACAAGCCTAATCGCTGCATTTCGCTGGCTGATATCTCAAGATATTCATTGGTTGTCTTCCTGTCTTCCAGCACATCGAAACTCCGGAGTGCTTCTATGGCCACACTCACAGTGGCAATAGGTGTTTTCAGTTCGTGTGTGATATTACTGATGAAATCATTTTTCAACTGTGCCAGTTTCCGCTGTTGTTTAAGGTTCCTGTAAAGTAGCAGGAAAGAGAAGATAGTGATACCTAGCAATATGACAGAAATGAGAATGGGTTGACTGATGCGTTTTAACAGATACCAGGTATTGCTGTGGAATAACACCTGGTAACTGACAGGTTTCGTAAAACCTATGGTCACCACATTCCCATAAAGATCGTCGGGTACAGGAAGCCCCCCGGGACGCAAAGTATCTGCAGGAATATTATGAATGACGAATGGCGTCTTTATTTCTTCCTTCCTGAGCGCGTTGTTATACGCAGTGGTAAGTTCTTTAATTGAAATGGAATCGCGAAGCGAATCTACATCTGTCAGGAAGTTAAAGACCCTGACAGTCGGACGTGCTCTTTGAAACCGGATATTGAGTGTGTCCCGGCCACGTGGTGCTTCAATGCCTGGTTTCCTCATCGCAACTACCATCGTTCGATTCGATTGTTGTGTAGTGCCGGAAGAATCCCTGAACCGCTCGTGTAAGACGTTGGAGATCTGCATTACGCCCTGACGGTCGTGTACCCGGATGTCCAGCGTTGAATCAAGCTTTAACTTAGCCGCCTGCAATCGGAAGATAGTCTCCCGGAAAAGTATATTGGTATGTGTGGTGAACAGTTTTTCTTCTTCCCGGAAATTCTTATTTAGCCAGTATACCTGGAACACAGTGATCAGGATGATCGTTAGCGCAATCAGGAAAATGGTGACCGGTATGGAGAGCTTATATCGCATGAATGGACATCTTGGATACGTTGTTTAGTAATAGCTATGGTGCAAATGTATCAATTCCTTTTTCCCTGCCTAAGAACATTAACCTAAATTAACATTAAATCAAGTCATGTTAACCTGTGTTCAGGGCAGATCTGAATAGCTTTATTGCCTTAAAAGTATACAGATGAAAAGACTATTTTTTACATTTTGCATGGGACTGGCAGTACTTACTGTAAACGGCCAGCAGAAACAGGGGACGGTGCGTTATGAGCGTACTGTACAAATGCAGATGCGGATGAGGGGAATGGGACCTGGACCGGAGGCCGAGCAGCTACTTCCCCGTACACATACCAGTAAACTGGAAGTCTTATTTACTGCCGACCAATGCCTGCGCCAGGCGGTAGAAGAGACTACTCCCGACGAATTCCAGGAAGAAGGAGGGGGGATGCACATCCGCATTAGCACAGCCGGTACGGATGATGTGACATACGTTAACCTGGCCAGCGGTCAGATTACGGAACAACGTGAATTTGGCGCAAGGAATTACATCATTGCAGACAGCGTGCGCAAGCTGAACTGGAAATTAACGGGACAAACCACTACCATTCTTAATTACCCCTGCCAGCAGGCAATCACGCAGGTGATCGGTAAACGGTCTGTAACGACCATGGAGAACGGCGAAATGAAAACGGAGCAGCAAGCGGATACTTCGAATATTATTGCCTGGTTTACGCTGGCTATTCCGGTATCTGCAGGTCCTGAATACCAGGGTCAGTTACCGGGACTTATACTTGGTATAGATGTCAATAACGGCCGTACAGTCTATAAGGCTACAGAGATATCCGGAGATGTGGAGGTGTCTGTTGTAAAAGCGCCATCTAAAGGTAAAAGAGTGACCATTGAAGAGTTTAACAAAGAGCGTGATAAGATAATGGCGGAAATGCAGCGGAACGGAGGAGGAAGAGTGATCCGTATCGGCCAGTAAAATATGCTGAAAATAGTAACGGCTCCGGATACTTATTCCGGAGCCGTTTTGTTTTATGTTGAACGGATCTTCTAACGTCTTATTATATTGATCCCGTCAGGTCGTGCTCTGCTCAAACCACTTTTGTTCAGGCTATAAGTAAAACTTAAGAGGAAGAAGCGCTGAAGATTCTTTACCCGGCTATCTTCTATATAACTCTGATTGCTGCTGCGGCTAATACCAACATTCCTGTTCAGTATGTCGGATACACTCAGCTTTAGTTCGCCCCGTTTATACCGTAGGAACTGGCGGCTGAAAGCCGCATTCCATAAAGGAACACTTGTATTATAACCATCTGCACGCTGACTGTTAACGGTATAGGTAAAACTGGTGCTAAGCAGGAAATCGGCCGGTAGCTGCCAGTTGAACTCTCCTTCATATTGCTGGGAAAAGTAACTGGTATTAAGCGCTGATTGCAGGGAATAGGTAGTGTTATAGTAATTAAATCCTGCACGCAGTGAAAGGTCAAGTTTATCGGTAGGGGTTAGAAATAACCTTGCAGAAGGCCCCAGTGTAAACGTATGGATGGTGTTGGATACAATGTTGATAAACTGTTCTGTTTTGCTATACCCCATGTTGCCATTGAAATTGACCGTACCTTTTAATGCCCGTACCGGCAGGCCCCAGTTGATATTTCCTGTCATATTGTACACACCGTTGACGTTTACAGGCATCGTGTGTTTAACGCCGGATGTATCTACCACATGTGCATCAACGATCTTGTTCTGCGTTTCCTGCAGGTTAAAGAAGGCAAACAGGTTCTTGTTCCTGAATGGGTCGACAGACACATAGCTTAGCTGTACGGCATGTGTATATTCCTGTTTCAGATAAGGGTTGCCCTCCCGTATATTAAGCGGGTCCGTGATATCGGGAACCGGCTGTAATTGCGATACACTGGGTTGGTTGGTAATACCTGTATAGTTGATATTCAGGTGCCGGTGACGAGTGAAATCATATTTAAACCGGAGAGATGGCAACAGGTTGGTGAACGTTTTACGGATAACAGAATCTTTTGTGCCCGCAATGATACTCCCTTCTAATGTGGCATACTGCCAGTTGATGCCGGCGGCAAGACTGTATTTCTTTTGCTTCGTACGCAGGCGGAGTCCGGCATTGGTATAACCGTAAGTGTTTTCGAAGTTATTGGTCAGGGCTTCGTTAAGTTGATCAAACTTGCTGGATTGCTGGTTATAGTCGTAGGTTATTTTATCTGAAGAGCTACTGGTATTACTTCGTCCCAGGCTTAATTCCAGTAGTGAATGCCTGAACAGCGGTTCCGTGTAAACTGCGCGGAGAGTATAGCTTTTAAGATCGCCCTGAATGGAATTGATCTGATTGATGGAGTCGTAGGCCGGTTGAGAACCGTTCCTGTTATAGAATTGGTTCGCTGAGAGCAGGCTGCCGTTATTTTCACTGTTGTTAAGACTGGTTTGTAAACCTAGAGAGAGCGTTCTGCCCTTAAGATGGAATTTCTTCCGGAATAACAGGTCATTGCGAAAGTTAGTACCATGTCCGCTGGAGTAGTTATTACTGAAGCCCTGGTTAGCTAACTGTCTGTCTTCAGTTAGCGTCTCGTAGTCGCTATGACTTTTATTACGTATTTCCTGGTAACCGATAGAAGATGATAGTTTAAGGGAATGGAAAGAGTCAATGGCAATATCCGCTCCCAGGTTCAGCCGGTGACTATTATTCAGGTTATCGGTGGTGGACCGTTGATTATAGAAGTAGGAAGAATCAGGCAGGAAATACTGGCGTTGCAGGGAACTTTCCTGGTAAGGATTATAACGGTTATAAAAGTAGTTGCTCGTGAAGTCGGTTTTCTTACCGATGATGTTATTGTAGTTGATACCACCACCCCATATGGTTTTGATGCCGTTATTATTGCCACTTCCTGTTAAGGCGCTCATAGGATTGTCGGCGTTGAGGGTAAAACTGGCATTCCCGCTGCCGCTTTGATTCATGCGGTTCAATTCACCGCTGAAATTCATCAGGTCCATAAAAGAAAAGCCTTCGGCATTAGTGTTATTGGCCAGGCCGAGAGCAGAAAGCTGCCTGGCGCCTTTGAATGAGTTGACATTAAAACGTCCTTCGTATCTGTCGCTTGTTCCTGCACCCGCAGTAGCTTTCCCAAACATGCCTTTCTTTTTATCCTCTTTAAGTTTAAGGTTGATGGTCTTTTCACTATTCCCATCGTCAAAACCGGTTAACTGAGCTGCATCACTGAGGCGGTCATATACCTGTACTTTGTCAACAGCATCGGCAGGCAGGTTTTTAGTAGCCAGTTTAGGATCGTTACCGAAGAACTCTTTCCCGTCCACCAATACCCGGTTCACCTTTTGTCCCTGGGCTTTTACTGTTCCGTCTTTATCGATCTCTATACCAGGCATTTTTTTCAGTAGTTGTTCCACACTCGCATTAGCTTGTGTTCTGAAAGATCCTGCATTATACTGGATGGTATCGCCCAGGAGTGTAACGGGAGGTGATTCTGCATTCACCACTACTTCTTCCAGGGTTCTGCTCAAGTCATAAAGTACGACGTCAGGAAGGCGAATGTCAGAACTACCGGCACTAATAACAACCGGCCGGGCGGTATTATGATACTTCACATGAGTGATGAGCAGCCGGTAGCTCCCATTGGGAATACTGGTCAGCTGAAAGTAGCCTTTCGTGTCAGTCATGGTAAAACTGACCAGGGATGAATCTGCTTTTTTAAAGAGCGTGATGGTGGCAGATGCAACTGGCTGGCCGGTAATTGTATCCAGAACAGTCCCTTTAACGGTACCCATCTTTTGTGCATAGGCGGTGAGTGCAAAGCCGCAGACGATAAGCAATAATAAGTAGTGTTTTCGCATAATGGTAGTTCTTCTTAAAAAGTATGAAGTTAGAGCCACCACCTGCGAAAGCAGGTTAATATGCCTTGCTTTAATGTTAAACAAGGTTAATAAAATATGCAAGGATTGTCAGCGTGTATAGGCAGAGAGTGCAGCCAGCTCCTTTTCGATGTTTTGTGCCCAGCGTTGTTGGAGAGCTGGTTCCAGTCCGTGATGTGTTTCCTCATCATATGCCCACTGCCTTTCTTTGTAGGCTTTGTATACTTCCAGGAAAATATCTGTAGCTACCTTGTTAGCGTTGTGTAAGCTAAGTTGCGTATTGGCCAGCTGTTTTCTTAATGTTCTTGCATATACTTCGCATAGGTCGAAGTGCAATTGTTCATGTGCCAGTAAAGCGGGTGTTTTTCGTTCAGCCCTCACACTGCTTTGATGGCGTATGAATTCGTTTGTTACTACTACGGTAACGTTAGATGCATTACTGGTGTCAACTCGTATACCGAACCGGCAGGATGATCTGGCTGCCACGTTTGATTCCAGGTGACGATCAGGCTTCCCCTTAAAGTCTTCCCATGTAAGTTTGCGGTCAGGGCTCCACTCAAGTATATAGGTAGTGTCCCGGTAAGAACGGTTGTTGCTGAGTCTCGCCTGATCAAGTTTGGGAGAGCAGGCGTAGAGGGAAAAAGCAAAGAGTATATAAAGCAGGTGCTTCATTGTATATTGGATGATGATGAGACGAATATAAGGTTATGTGATCTACACATATTCCCGTCTTGTCTATACCCGCTGTTAAATAGCTGTTAAATTGGCTATTTTTGTATGATAGATCATGAAGATACTGTACAATAAATATGCCCTTACAGAGGGAGGGATCCATGCCCTGATATGGGGCGTGCTACTGCTCCTGCCTTACCTGGTGTCTACTCCCGCCAGTAATTACCGGATAGGGCCTTTTCCCGGTTTGTTCTTTACCATATCCGTATTGATACATATGTCTATTTTTTATAGTAACGCTTTTCTTTTCTATCCGGGCTTGATGAACAGGAAGTGGTGGTGGTTATACGTTCCCGTAGCCGTTCTGCTACTGTTTGTATCGTTCCGGTTGAAATACTACGTTCTGGCTTTCTGGTTCCCTGATGTATTGAAAGATGTTACTGCATATAAGTTTGTTTTTGGCCCATCTGTAGGAATCTTCGTTGTCAGTATCATTTATCGAAGGGTGGCAGATAAAGTTATGTTAGAAAAAACAAAGGAAAAAAGACGAACTGAACAGCTTTCTACAGAGCTGAAGTTCCTTCGGTCACAGATCAGTCCTCACTTCCTGTTTAACGTGCTGACAAACCTGGTCTCTCTGGCAAGGAAGAAATCGGATAAGCTGGAATCTTCCCTCATCATGCTGTCTGACCTGATGCGTTATATGCTGTATGATACACAGGGAAAAAAGGTGTCCTTAATAAAGGAAGTAGAATATCTGAAGAGTTATATCGAATTACAGAAGCTGCGCTTTGGCAGTGAAGTGATGGTCAGCAGCGTAACGGAGATAGAAGAAGATGGAGAGGGCCTTACCTTAGAACCTATGCTGCTGATACCCTTTGTTGAAAATGCTTTCAAACATGGTGTGAATTATCTCTTACAACCACAAATAGATATTCATCTGCAGGTAAAGAAGGGACAGCTGGTCTTTAATGTAAAAAACAGGTTTGACGACGAGAATGCTACAGCTAAAGATGAGAACTCGGGTATAGGGTTGGCCAATGTCAGGTCGCGTCTGGAATTGTTGTATAAAGGCAAATATTCCCTGATGGTCAAGAGCGAAAAGAACCTCTTTCATATTACCTTAACTTTGGTCCTTACATGATGCGCTGTATTGTCATAGACGATGAACTGCTGGTGCGGGAACTGCTGGAAGATAATATCCGGCAGATACCATTTTTACAGCTTATAAAGACCTGTAAGAATGCAATGGAAGCGATGGAGGTAATGCAGCACGAACAGGTGGACCTGATCTTCCTGGACATCCAGATGCCCCGGCTGAACGGGTTACAGTTCTTACGGTCATTGCCACAGCCTCCGATGGTCATACTGGTGACTGCCTATGAGCAATACGCTATGGAAGGCTTCGAATTGCAGGTAGCGGATTACCTTTTGAAGCCCTTCAGTTTTGAGCGGTTCCTGAGAGCGTGCAACCATGCATATGAATTATTCCGCTTACAACACAAGGCTGCTGATGTGCCTAAAGACTTCTTTGTGTATGTAGAATATGTACAAGTGAAAATTGTCGTGGCAGATATCGAATATATTGAGGGTTTGAGAGACTATATCAAAATCTATCTGTCATCGTCAACCAAACCCGTTCTTACGCGTATGACCATTAAGGCGATAGAAGAGAAGCTGCCACCTCCTGCATTCATACGGACACATAAGTCTTTCCTCGTGGCAGCCAGGAAGATCACTGCCGTTAAGCGGGACCTTGTTATGATCGGCAACAAGGAAATACCTGTGAGCGAATTCTACAAAGAGAATGTGACCCGGATGCTTAATTTATCCAAAGACTGATCAAGCTAATTCCCATCTTGTCGTAACACTTTCCCCTCTTATCTACTCTGTCCTTAAAAAGCCTGCATGTACCTGTAGTTTTGTTTGCAGATGCCTGGAATAATTAATCATCACAAATAAAATTATCAACTTATGGGACTTGCATTCATCATTATTATCCGTATTCTGTTCGTCGCCAGTATGGTGTTTATTATCGGTTACATCTTCGGAGGTTTTTCAAAGAAACCCGCACTGGCTACGATGAGCAAAGTGGCCGCCATAATGGTCATCGTATTGTTCATAGCAACAAACGTGTTTTTAATGCGTTTTGCATTCGGTCGAGGTAACGGGTGTTTCCGTGACCATCAGCAGCAACAGATAGAACGATACGGCAGATAGATGCCACTGTGTAACAGTAGAAAAAAGGAAATCCTTAAGAAAAGGGTTTCCTTTTTTATTCCTATTTTAGTAGAAAATATTGCTATGCGTTGCCCCAAATTCCACAACATTACCATAGCTGCTATACTGATAGCTATGGTATTCTGCGCAAGTAGCTGTTACTCTTACCGCGTTGCTACTCATGCGCTTCCTTCAACCGGTGTTACTCCCTTGAACAAAGTCAGGACCTACAGTCTTTTCTGGGGCCTGCTTAACAAACCTCAGATGATCCATACACCTGTATGCGATTCACTGGGTGTGAATGGAGTAGCAGAGGTCCTTGTTAAGAACAACTTCGGAAATGCGCTGCTGACTGTTTGTACGCTGGGGATCTATTGTCCGCTGACGTTGGAATGGAAATGCGCAGCTCCCTGTCAGCCTCAGACAGATCCTTTGTAAGTTGTTATATTCTTTCACCCCAACATTCATCCGCTATGAAAATTATTAAAAACGGTGCTTTTACATGGAGCAATGAACATGGCACGTTTACACAGCCGGTAAAGGACCTGTATGATCTTGCAAATGAAACTACAGGCAGGGCATTGGATATCTACAACGATACGACCAAAGGGATACAGGAGATCATCAGGGAAGCGATGCAAACGAAGACCTCACTGCGGGCGCTGGGCGGCAGCTGGTCATTTAGCCCTATTGCTGCCACCAATGGCATCATTCTGAATACAAAGCCATTGAATATCCGTTTTCCGGTGTCAGCAGGCAGTGTATCACCAAAGTATCCCCGCGATCCGAAATATCTGTGTATGGCACAGTGTGGCAATCGGGTATGGGAGCTAAGCAAACACTTGCATGGCCTGGGAATGTCCCTTTCTGCAACAGGAGCCAGCAACGGTCAGACCATTGCCGGAGCGATTGCTACAGGGACCCATGGCGCAGCACTGGACTTTGGCGCTATTCAGGAAAGTGTGGTAGCATTGCACCTCATCACCGGCCCTGATACACAGCTGTGGATTGAGCGGCAGTCCTATCCCGTAATGTCGGATACCTTTCCTGATAAACTAGGCGCTACATTATTGCGGGACGACGAAATATTTAATGCGGCATTAGTGAACATAGGCGCACTTGGATTTGTGCATGGAGCACTCATAGAGGCGGAAGATGATTTCCTGCTGGAGTCTTACCAGCGCCGCGCGCCATATGATGACGCCATGATCAGGCAGATGGGTGAACTGGATTTCAGCAATCCACACTTGCCTTATCCGGGCGTAAGGCCGTTTCATATGCAGATCCTCATTAACCCTTATGATATGAAGAACGGGGTTTTCATGACCACAATGTACAAGCATCCTTACCGGAGTGACTACACAGCGCCAGGTCCTAATTCAGCCGGTATTGGCCCCGGTGATGACGCCCCATGTTATATAGGCAAGCTGGCTGGCGTGGTACCAGGTCTGGTACCTCTAATGGTCAACAAGGTATTGACAGCAAGCCTGAACATGCATGAGAAACAATTCGGGAGGCTGAGTGAGATCTTTAATAATACAAAACTACGGGGCAAACTGGCCAGCGCAGCTATCGGGCTGCCCTTGTCTTCCGTGAAGCGCGTGGTAGAGGTATTGATGGAAATGAACGAATCGGCAGGGCCATTTGTGGGCTTATTCGCTTTCCGTTTTGTGAAATCTTCTCCTGCTACGATGGCTTTCACCCGTTTTGCACCTGTTACATGTGTGCTGGAGTTGGATGGCATTCTCACACCGGAAACACTTGGGTTTTACGATGCGGTCTGGAATAAACTGGAGCAGGAAAATATATCTTTCACTTTTCACTGGGGTAAAATGAGCACCATTGCTCCCGAACGTTTGCGCCGGATGTATGGGAACAGTCTTGATAAGTTCCTGATAGCCAGGTCCAGGATCATAGAACCTGCCGTAGCAAATATCTTCAGCAACGATATCATGAAACAATGGGGCATTGACCAATTGGCCTGATGCGAAGTGTGTCATTGTTGCTGATTGTCAATAAGATAAAACGGCTTCTGAGCCGTAGTCAAAGTTGCACAAAACGGTTTTTATTGTGCAACTTTGACTACAGGTTACACCATTTCTCCTGTCTTAAAAGGACATCTGTATTTAAATTTTTATTATTAAATAGTTATATATGCAATCCCATTGCAGATAAGTCCGTATCTTGGAATTTTACCTGGAATTGCTGACAAGTGCATGGCCTCGTTTAACAAATGAGAACCAAAATTGTAGTTAGTAAATAACTGTCAGGCTACTTATATTAGCAATTCCTTAAAAACTGCGAATGGACTCAAATATCGAACAACCGGAGAAACCAGTCATATCAAAAGGCATTGATGGCTTTTTCAAAGACATTTATAATATTTTCTCATTCATAGCCAGGATCTTCGCAGAGGCCTTTAAGCGCCCAATAGAAGTACGTGAAGTGATCCGTCAGTGTTTTCAGGTGGGATATAAATCCCTTGCCCTCATTACAATGACGGGATTCATTACAGGTCTTGTATTTACCAAACAGTCCAGACCTTCCCTTTCAGAATTTGGTGCTACTTCCTGGCTACCTTCGCTGATCGCAATTGCTGTGATCAGGGCATTGGCCCCGTTGGTAACAGCCCTGATCTGTGCCGGTAAAGTGGGGTCCGGTATCGGTGCTGAGCTGGCGTCGATGAGGGTAACAGAACAGATAGATGCGATGGAGGTTTCTGCGATCAATCCGTTTAAATTCCTGGTAGTGACCAGGGTAATGGCAACCACTATCTCTATTCCCATCCTGGTGGCTTATACAGGTCTTGTGGGACTGCTGGGTTCATTCCTCGATATCCACCTCAATGAGCAGACTTCATTTATCAGCTTTTTTCAGGAAGCGTTTAAAAATATTTACTTTCTCGATTTCATCACCACGGGTATCAAAGCTGTGGTATTTGGCTTTACAATTGGAGTAGTAAGTTGTTATCAGGGGTATCATGCTACCCAGGGTACGCAAGGGGTTGGTAAGGCTGCCAACATCTCTGTGGTGATATCCATGTTCCTGATCTTCCTCGAAGAGGTATTTATTGTTCAAATAGCCAACTCTATCCGTTAAAATATGAAGTCATTTACTCCGGAAATAAATATGAACGAAAAGGTGATTGACATCCATAACTTGTATAAGTCATTTGGAAGTAATCACGTGCTGCGTGGTATTGATATCGATGTGCACAAGGGAGAGAATGTAGTAGTGCTGGGACGTTCAGGAACCGGAAAATCTGTATTGATCAAGATCATAGCGGGTTTACTGAAACCTGATTCCGGTTCTGTGAATGTGCTGGGGCAGGAAGTAGATAAGCTTGATAATGTGGCCTTGCGTGAATTGCGCCTCAAGGTAGGATTCTGCTTTCAGAACGGTGCATTGTATGATAGTATGACGGTAGGTGAGAACCTGGCCTTCCCACTTAAAAGGAATACGCCTAATATCACACATGCCCAGGTGAAGAGAATGGTTACTGTCGTGCTGGAGGCCGTTGGCCTGGCAAAGACAGTTGACCAGATGCCTTCTGAGCTGTCGGGCGGACAGCGTAAGCGTATAGGCATTGCCCGCACACTGATCCTCCGTCCTGACATTATGTTATATGATGAACCGACAGCAGGACTGGACCCTATCACCTGTACCGAGATCAATAACCTGATCAACGAGGTACAGCGTCGTTTTCACACCAGTTCAATTATCATTACACATGATCTTACCTGCGCTAAAGATACCGGCGATAAGATCGTGGTAATGAAAGAAGGGAAATTTGTAAAGCGGGGTACTTTTGACGAGGTATTCACTACGCAGGATGACCTTATCAAAGAATTTTATGATTATAATTTTATACAGTAAGATATGAAAGAATCAAGCAACAGACGCTCCGTTATCGTAGGCATTTTTATAACCATAGGTTTGCTGATCGTTATCGTTGGCGTACTTACACTTGGCGGACAAAAGAAGGCATTTGTAAAGGCGGTGCGTGTAACCGCTGTCTTTAATGATATCGGCGGTGTACAAACAGGCAACAGCGTATGGTATTCGGGCGTAAAAGTGGGAAACGTAAAGAAGATCACTTTCCTTGAACATAATAAGATAGAAGTGGTACTGAACATTGAAGAGAGTTCAGCCAAATTCATACATAAGGATGTACTTGCAAAAGTCGGTTCTGATGGTCTTGTAGGGAATAAGATCATTGCACTGGCTGGCGGTTCCGACAATGTACCAGGTATCCAGGACGGAGACCAGCTCAAAGTAGCTGTGAATATCAGCCCTGACGAGATCATGACCACCCTGCAGGAAAACAACAAACAGTTACTGGCCATCACCGGCAACCTGAAGGTACTCAGTAAGAGAATGGTGGATGGAGAAGGTTCACTGGGCAAGCTGGTGACAGATGAAACGCTGTATAATAACCTGGCATTGACCGTTACTTCCCTGGAGAAGTCTGCCAGCAATACAGAACGACTCACCCGCGGACTGGCCGACTATGCTGCCAGCCTGCGTAAAGAAGGATCGCTTACGAACGATCTGATAACCGATACAACGGTATTCAGCAATCTCCGCTCTGCTGTCGCTCAGATGAAAGATGTAGCGGGCAATGCAAATGAAGTGGTATCCAACCTGAAAAGCACTACACAAGGGCTGAATGAAAGCCTGAACGGAGCTAATTCACCTGTAGGTGTATTACTGAATGATCCACAATCAGGGGAAGATCTGAAAGCGGCGTTGAAAAACCTGAATCTCAGTACGGGTAAGCTGAACGAAGACCTTGAGGCAGCGCAACACAATTTCCTGTTGAGAGGGTTCTTTAAGAAAAAGGCCAAACGTGAAGAAAAGGCCAGAAAGGACAGTATAAAAAATGCTCAGAAATAAATTCGAACGCCTCGCTGATTAGCGGGGCTTTTTTTTTACTAGTATAAACAGCCGCAAACTCATTTGCAAAATCCCGCGGGCTTAATAGGCATAAAAATATGCCTTAAAGTTAACAATGACTTAATGTAAACTTAACATTGCGCATCTATTTTAGCGCCCTGAAAACTAATCCCGTGCATTAGTGTATCTGTTATGATTGTCAATGTATTGAATAGCTATCATGCCGACAGAAGGGTCTTGTGTTTCAATAGTCTTAACATTGCCTTTACAAAGGCGGTTTAATTTTGTCTGTAAATACCTGGTTAAATAAAGATGCGATCCAATAATATAAATAGTACTTCCTATGACCCTGAGATATACTTCGACAGGTTATTTAAGAGTACCTATCCTAATACGGTCGCATACCTGGAAAAGATCAGCAACAATAAAGAACTTGCCCGCGACCTTGCACAGGAAGCTTACCTGAAGGTTTGGCAGAAACTGGAACTGCTGCCTGAAAGGGAGGAAGAAATGTTGCGATATATATTGATAATATCGAGGAATTGTTTCCTTGATCACCTGAAA
The DNA here is from genome assembly GCF_003182155.1 of Chitinophaga sp. S165. Classification (GTDB taxonomy): domain Bacteria; phylum Bacteroidota; class Bacteroidia; order Chitinophagales; family Chitinophagaceae; genus Chitinophaga. The sequence goes on along the minus strand of NZ_QGTG01000001.1, from coordinate 2,009,510 downwards.
CTGGTCCTGAAAGAAAAGAAGCAGCAGGATGCATATGCCACCGTCTATATTGAGACAAGTGCTGTTATCAATCATATGGAAGTAAAAGAACAACAGCAGATCATCGACCATACTATTAATACCCAGGAAGAAGCCGCCCGTCGTTTCTATCTGCTGAACAGGGAAGAAGGGCTTACCTATAAAGAGATCGCATTACAGGAAGGCGTCTCCGAAAAAACTGTAGAACGCTACATCGGCAGAGTGCTTCGTACCCTCCGCACCCGCCTTGCCACCTTACTTTTCCTTTGGTAACAATTCCTTAACCTTACAGCCTGACGGCAACAACCTTGTTTTGTGGTTCTCTTAATAAACACTAAACAAAGTCAGTTAAATGGACTTACAGGACATCCGGAAAAAATTAGAAGATTTCAGATCAGGTAAATTGACTTCCGCTGAAAAAGAGGAGTTACACAATGCATTGTCTGCTCTTACGGAAGAGGAGCATGCGGCGTTATTCCCTGTGGAAGACTATTTACAGAAAGGAAATTTTCAATTGCCGGAAGAGGAAATTGATGCAGCACTGACCCGTTTGAAACAAACTGCAAACCCTGGCGGAAGAGTATTATTCCTGGCCCGGTGGAGAGCAGTAAGTAAATATGCCGCTATTCTTGTTCTCGTAGTAGGCAGCACTTTGGTGTTAAAGAAGAGTACCGGTCTTTGGAGTAAAAAGAACAGGGAGTCCGCTAAGCGTTTCCATACGATGAAAGTGCCTGACGGCAAACACAGTACGGTAACATTAAAAGATGGTACCCGCATCATCATAAATGGCGGAAGTGAATTGCTCTATCCTGAAAATTTTGAAGGAGCGGAACGTGTGGTATATCTCAAAGATGGAGAAGCCTATTTTGATATAGCAAAAGATGCCGGACATCCGTTCATAGTAAGAACACCGCAGGTAAGAGTACGCGTATTAGGTACTTCATTCTCAATAAGGGATTACAGGGACGAAAAGCATGCGTCCGTATCAGTGAACAGTGGCAAGATCGCATTGGAAAATTTGCTGACAATAAGCCCATGGCTTGAAATGACGTCCGGTAATGGTTCAGTAATTAATAAATATAAAGGGACAATCACCAGGCAGGAGATAGATACAGCCGCCACAACAGCCTGGATAAGGGGAGAATTTGCCTTCCAGGACGCTGATCTACAGCAGGTATTACAGGTGCTGAAACATAAATATGCAGTACGCTTTGAAGTCAAAGATCCGACATTGCTGAAGCATAGGTTTACCGCTACTTTCAGAAACAACAGTATTCAGAATATCATGCAGCAACTGAAGCTGATGGCCAATATCGACTATACTATTACAGACAACCTAATATTAATACAGTAAAAGATTACCCTGTTGTAACGGGGTGCAAAATTCGGTACAAAAGCTAAATTTTTAAATGAATGGACAAAAGTACAAATAGGCGGGGTGGCCCGCTAGGGAATTGCTGTCCGCAACTGAAAGGTATGATCAGATCTGCGGGGCTCTTAGTACTGTTATTTCTTACGGCATTCGTGTCATCTGTCAACGCACAATCTAATGAACCAAAGCTGGACATTGCAATACAGAACCAGCCACTTAAAAATGTGTTCCGGTTTATTCAGAAGAATACATCCTTCCTCGTTAATCACAGCGAAGATGAAGTGAACAGCAATGTAGAGGTGTCAGTGAATATGAAAGCAGCTACTGTTACTGAAATTCTGAGAGCTGCGCTTCGCACAACTGATTATCAGTTTGTACGCAACGGCAACACCTTTGTGATCATGCGCAAACAGGCGGACATCGTGATCCACGGTAAAGTGACAGACGAAAAAGGGGAGTCGCTGATCGGTGTATTTGTACGCCCGAAAAGTGGTGGAAGAGGTTCTATCACTAATAACGATGGACAGTACACTATTTCTGTGCCTGGTGTTGGTACTACCCTGGTATTTTCCTTCATGGGATATACCAGCCGCTCTATATCTGTAACTGAAACACAGTCACTGAATGTGCAGATGGCGCTTGATGCAAAATCCCTGAATGAAGTAGTAGTGACCACTGCGCTTGGTATCAAACGTGATGAAAAGGCACTGGGTTATGCTACGACCGTAATAAAGAATGAACAGCTGACGGATGCTATCTCCGGCAACTGGACAGACGCGCTGTCTGGTAAAGTAGCTGGTCTTAATATGGTAAGGTCCAATGCTGGCCCTACCGGTTCCAACAAGATCATCCTGCGTGGAGAAAGCAATCTGAGTGGTGATAATGAAGCACTGATAGTAGTGGATGGTGTGGTGATCAACCAGAGCAGTGGCCGCCGTAGTGCGGTAACGGGCGAGTCTTCCTATGGCACAGGTAGTGATAATATGCCTGCCGATTATGGTAGTGGTCTGAATGATATCAACCCTGAAGATATTGAGTCTATTACGATCTTAAAAGGCCCCGGCGCAGCAGCATTGTATGGAGGCCGTGGCGCCAATGGTGCATTGATCATTACAACCAAAGCAGGTAGCAATAAGAGAAAAGGACTGGGTGTTACTTTTAACTCTAATGCATCTATGGAATCTGTGAACCGTTGGCCGGACCTTCAATATGAATATGGACAGGGCCTGGACGGGTCCAATTATTATTCCTATGGCGCTTCTGACGGTAAGGCAAGTACCAGTGGTACGAGTTCTGCTTATGGTCCGCGTTTCGATGGACAAATGTTCTACCAGTACGATCCGGTAACGCAGGCACAGGGTAAGGAAAAAACGCCCTGGGTTGCATATCCAGATCAGATGAAACGATTTTTTGAGACGGGAAAGACCCTGACGAATTCCATCAGCCTTGATGGGGGTACTGATAAGACCACTGCCCGTTTCTCTTTTACTAATGTCGATAACGACTGGATCGTGCCTAATACTGGCTACAAACGTAACACGGTGGCCATGTCTGTTAACTCAAAAGTAAATGACAAACTGCAGATATCTTCCAAGGTAAACTATACCAACAAATGGAGTGATAACCTGCCAGGTTCCGGTTATGGAAACCAGTCGCTGATGTACTGGTACATTTTCTGGCAGCCGAATGCAAATCTGGATTGGCTTAGAAACTACTGGGCAAATGGTCAGGAAAATAAAGCCATCAAATATCCTTTCAGTTCCTTCCCGGAAAACCCATACGCGGTTTCTTATGAATTCCTGAACGGAACTAACCGTCATGGCATCACAGGTAACGTACAGGCGACTTACAATATAACCAAAGAGCTGAGTTTCCAGGTAAGGACCTCAGTTGACTTTGCGTATGAGCAGCGTTCACAGAAACGTCCGTACGACGCCGGTGCAAAACTGCCAAGAGGTAGCTATCGTACACAAAGCATTTTTGCTATGGAAGCGAGTAGTGACTTCCTGCTGAAATATTCAAAGAGGGTCTCAAAAGACTTCGACTTCTCCGTAACCGCGGGTGGAAGTACGTTGAAGAATACCTACAACAAAGATGAAGTGCGTGCAGACTCCCTGACTTTCCCTGGTGTTTATACTATGGCGAATGCAGCAGGTCCGCTGGTAACCATCCCTCAGAGAAGCAGGTATAATATCAACAGCTTCTACGGATTGCTGGCGATGAGCTATAAAGAGTATGTATTCCTCGACCTCACAGGACGTCAGGACTGGACCAGTACACTGGCTACACCCAGCCGTACCGCCAATGCCGGCTTCTTTTATCCATCTGCTAACCTGAGCTTCGTTCTTTCAGAAGCATTTAAGATGCCGAAGGCCGTAAATTTTGCAAAAGTGAGATTTTCTGCATCCGGTGTAGGTAGTGGAGGTACGACTGCTTACCTCACTGCATACAGCTATTTATCAGCCGGCAGTCTGTATAGCGGTGGATTGGAAAACCCTACGCTATTGGCTAATCCTAACCTGAGACCACTCAGAACTACATCTTATGAAGCAGGTGCCAGCGCTAAATTCCTTAACAACCGTGCAGGTTTTGACCTGGCCGTATACAGAGGACGAAGCAAGGACCAGCACCTGAAGCGTATTGTTGACCGTGCTGCAGGTTACAGCACTATCCTCATAAACGCAGGCGAGGTAAGCAACACTGGTATTGAACTGGCATTAAACGGAACGCCTATATCAACAAAGAGCGGTTTCAAATGGAACACGAATATCGTTTTCTCATCAAACCGTAATAAGATCGAAAGACTGGTAGATAGCTCCCTGGTACTGTATACAGGGCCTGTAGGCGGTGGCCAGCTGGTAGCACAGACAGGAGGAAGTATGGGCGACCTGTATGGAAGAGGTTACAAACGTGCTCCCGACGGGCAGATTATCTATGACAACAAAACAGGTGTTGCATTGCTCACAGAAGGCGTAAAATACCTGGGTAACACCATCCCTAAATGGAAGCTGGGTTTCAGCAATGACTTCTACTTCAAACAATTCCATCTGAACCTGTTGTTCGATGCACAGTATGGTGGGGTAGCACATTCCCTGACACACTATAAACTTGCAGAACAGGGTAAGACGACCAATACATTACCAGGCCGCTATAGTGGCATCATAGGTAACGGTGTAGTCGATGATGGTAATGGTAAGTTCAGAAAGAACGACGTGATCGCTACTGATATTGACGAATACTACCGCTCTCACTTTGGTACAGACAACGCAGAAGGCAGCACCTTCCGTACTGACTTTGTGAAATTCAGGGAAGCACGTCTTGACTATACACTGAATCCTAAGTTCGCTAAACGCATCGGTTTCCAGCGTGCAACATTGGGTGTTTACGGCCGTAACCTGTTTATCTGGACCGACTGGCCAATATTCGATCCTGAATTCGGTACACTGAATGGTTCCGACATCGTGCAGGGTTTTGAAATAGGGCAGTTCCCTTCCACCCGTACAATTGGCTTTAACCTGGTGCTCGCACTCTAATTCTAGAAACAATGAAGAAGATCATATATACAATAACAAGCCTGGTATTGGTTAGCAGCGTCATGCTTTCTTCCTGTACCAAAGACTTCACCGAAATAAATACAGATCCGAATGGCACGCCTACGGCTTTGCCGGAGCAGCTACTGGCACCAGCGCTGGTAGGTTCTCTTACAACCGTTATGCTGCGTAACCGTAGCTTCAATAATGAATTGATGCAGGTGACGGTAGATCCCAGCGATGCAGAAGGAAGGGTATTCAGGTATGACTATCGTCCCGGTGTATCAGATGCGATCTATAACGGACTGTATACAGAACTGACCAACTTTAAGGATATATACAAGGCTGCCAGCCAGGAACTGACCTATAACAAATCTTATATGGGCATCTCCCTGATCTGCCAGTCCTGGATCTATTCTATACTAACAGATACTTATGGCGATGTACCATATTTTGAATCCAACCTGGCAAAAGATAGCGGTATTTATGAGCCGAGGTTTGACAAACAGCAGGATATCTACACAGATATCTTCAAAAAGCTGGACACTGCCAACGTATATCTGGGTACAGGTACAGAGATACTTGCTTCCAGTGATCCTGTATACGGTGGTACTGTAGCTAACTGGCGTAAGTTCGGCAACTCACTTTATTTGAGGTTGCTGATGAGAGTTTCAGCTAAACCTGAAATGGCTGAATTCTGCAAAGCAAAGATCAAGCAGATTGTAGAGACTTATTCCATCATGGCCAGCAATGATGAATCGGCTATCCTGAAATGGACAGGCTTTGGTCCTTTTTCTTCTCCTTATTTAGCTGTAAGGGAACAGGACTTCAGACAGCCGGGACTGGCCAGTTTCTTTATAGATCATTTGTGGACGTGGGATGATCCCCGTATCGATATCCCGACCTATGGTACCAATAGCATTAACCGTTGGGGAATTGCTCCTTATTCAGGTAGCTACGAAGGTATTCCGAGTGGTTATGCACCAGGAGAGAACCCTGTGAAGAAATCTTACTTCTATTCCAATACGTCTAAGTCGTCTCTGATGACAGAGCCATTGACAGGAATAATGATGAACTATGCAGAGCTGAAGTTCATCCTGGCGGAAGCAGCAGTGAAGGGATGGATCAAAGGTTCTGCGGAAACATATTATAATGACGGAGCCCTGAACAGCATTACGCTCTGGTTGCCTAAATGGCCGGTGAAAATAAAAGACTTCCTGACGACGGCACACATTCAGTGGGATGATAACTTGTCGTTTGAAGATAAGATGGAACGTATCCACTTACAGAAATATTATGCATTGTTCCTGGTAGACCTGCAGCAATGGTTTGAGTATCGCCGTACAGGTCATCCGATATTACCGAAAGGAGCAGGATTGAAGAACAATGGCGTCATGCCTGCAAGGATGGTATATCCTGTATACGTGCAATCTACCAATCCTACAAATTATAAGCTGGCTATCGCCAATCAGGGGCCTGATCAGATCTATACACAGGTTTGGTGGCAAAAACCATAATTGATATCAGTGATCAAAAATACTGTCATGAAAAAATTCTTAATATACGCTTTCTTCTTATCGTCGTTGATCTCCTTATGGGGATGTAAAAAAGATACCTATCCTGGTGGAGAGATCAGCCCTTATATAGCGCTCTTTGATATCAGGAACATATACAAGGGATATGATGTAACACTGACCAGGGAGAACATGAAGGGTTCTACCACTATTGCTGCAGTAGTTGTATCAGATCATTCCGGAGGTAACATTCCGGAAGGTTTACTGGTAGTACAGGATGCGCGCCGCTTATCGTTGCTACGTGGTATCTCCATTTCGCTGGGAGCGGCGGCTGCCGATTTTGCACCTGGAGATTCTGTAGTCATTCCCGTGGAAGGTGCTGTGCTGAAAAGGGTAGATGGCATTCTGGAGCTTACAGGCATTAAAAAGGAAGACATTAAAGTAGTGTCCACCGGCAATGCTGTTCCTATTCCTACAGTAACAAGCAACCTGATGGTAGCTAATCCCGACGACTATGAGAGCACCTTGTCAGTGATCGTACAAGGTACTTTTGATCCTTTACCTGAAACAAACGCTGTTTTGTCAGGAGATAAAATACTGAATGACGGCTTCGATAATATCACATTGCATACCGAAAGCTCTGCATCGTTCGCACAGCAATCCGCTTTGATCAACGCGAACTATATCGGTATCCTCTTTAGTACAACCGGGTCTGACGGCCAGCGGATACCGCAATACAGGGTGCGTAAAGGAGAAGATGTAATGCCGCTCAGCCCTGTGATGGAAATAGCGCCTGTCATCATTACCGGTTTTATTGCGGATGTAAAGGGAGGAGATGGTAACTATGAATATGTGCAGATGATGGCGACGGAAGATATCGATTTTGCTACAACTCCTTATGCAGTGGTTGTTACCAATAATGCCAATGCATCTACGCCAACTGGCGCTCCCGCTAAAGGCTGGGCAACCGGAGATATGCGTACATACAAATTCAGTCTGAGCCAGGGCAAAGCTGCTAAAGGCACTTTCTTCTATGTTGGAGGCACTAATAAAATGATCAATGGTTCCGGATCTACCAGCATGAGCACCAGCAACTGGATCAGGACATTAGACTATACTACTAACGACGGCGATGGCTTTGGTCTAAAAACGGGCGGCTTATTTGCCAATAGCGGTAATGCTTCAGGCGTAGCTGTATTTAAAGATTCTACTGTTACGGCAGATTCTAAACCTGTGGATGTGATCTTCGTTTCTACAGGTGGTAGCTTATACTCTGGTGGAAAAGGATATCGTATTGCCAATACAGATTTCTACGATACGGTTGATCCGCTTACAGGAGCCTCTCAGCCTTTCTACAGGCAAGGCTCTAATTTGCTCAGCCTCACTTACAATACTGCTGACCTGGGCTATTTCTATAAGCTGGGTGGTGTTTATGACCTTACCCTGGGGAAATGGTCAAGAGTAAGAACGCAGACAAATCTCCTGCTGACCAAAACTTCCGCTATTTCAGAGATTGAAGGCGAAGGAGCTACCATACTCAAAAGTAAAAATTAACAGCTATGACGCTTAACAGACGAAACTTCTTGAAGAACTTAGGTATTACCGGGTCATTGTTGACAGTGCCTTCGGTGATGCTGAACGCAAAGCCATTATTCAGACGGGGAAATATCGATCTCTCTAATATCACCCTGAAGGGAAAGGTACACAACAAAGGAAAGGGTATTCCAGGTGTACAGGTAACAGATGGTATTAATATCGTGCTGACCGATAAAAATGGTCAGTATGAATTACAGAGTAACGCAACAGCCGAATTTGTCTATATCAGCGTGCCATCGGGTTATGCTTTCCCGGAAGAGAAAGGGATCGCCAATTTCTACAGACAGCTGACTAAAGACAACAACTCCTATAAAAATGATTTCTCCCTGGAGAAACTGACCGTGGACGATCGCAAACATACCTTTGTTGTATGGGCTGATCCGCAGATGAAATCAAAGAAGGATGTGGAACTATTAATGAGCCAGTCAGTACCTGACCTGCAGGCATTGGTGAAGTCGTATTCAAAAGATACACTGATCCATGGTATTGGTTGTGGAGACCTGGTATGGGATGAATTCGAATTGTTCGCTGACTATAAGCAGGCAGTTGCCCTGTCAGGTATTCCTTTCTTTAATGTGATCGGTAACCATGACATGGACATTGAGGCCCGTACTGATGACGGATCTGCCAATACTTTCAAAAAGCAGTTTGGTCCTACGTATTATTCTTACAATAGGGGAGAGATCCATTATGTAGTACTGGATGATGTATTCTTTGTCGGCGCTGCGAAAAGCTACATTGGTTATATCACCGAAAACCAGCTGCAATGGCTGGAGCAGGACCTTGCCAATGTAAAATCAGGCAGTACGATCGTATTAAGCACACATATCCCCACTTTCACTGGCGCACAAAGAAGAGCAGGAAAACCGGAAGAAATCGGCGGAGGTACTGTGGCCAACCGGAAACAGTTGTACAAAATGCTGGCTCCTTACAAGGTGCATATCATGAGTGGTCATACTCACTTCAACGATAACTGGGAAGAAGGCGACATCATGGAGCATAATCATGGTACCGTTTGTGGCGCCTGGTGGACAGGCCCTGTCTGTGGCGATGGTACACCTAGCGGTTACGGCGTGTATGATGTAGATGGTTCTGATATCAAATGGTATTATAAATCTACCGGTATGCCGAAAGAAAAGCAGCTTCGCGTTTATCCTAAAGGAAAAGTGAAGGAATCGCCGGATGAAATATCAGCCAACGTATGGAACTGGGACAATAAATGGAAAGTGGAATGGTATGAAGACGGCGTGCTGAAAGGCCAGATGGAGCATCGCGTAGCGTATGACCCATGGGCTGTTGAGCTGTATGCAGGTCCGCAGTTACCGAAGAAGCACAAGTTCGTAGAGCCTACGCTGAATGATCATATGTTCTTTGCGAAACCATCTGCAGAAGCGAAGAAGATCACAGTAAAAGCTACCGACAGGTTTGGTAACGTGTACGAAGAAACGTTGTAGAAAATAGTAAATTAAATTTGGGTTAAGACAAGTCTCGAAAAGAGGCTTGTCTTTTTCTTTTCATAAAATATTAGCATATATGAGTATATTTGCGCGCTGATCTCGTGAAATTGCTATGTAGATTGTTTGTTTTCGGCGTTTTTTAATTTTAATGGGCGTTGTTCGGTAAATAGTAATCAGTATTCGCTTACTTATTTAAGTAGCAATTGCACAAACTCTTTATATCTGTGAAGATGCAGCCTGCTGCGGCTGTAAAATTTTGTTGTACCTATGAAATCACATTTCATCAGAGTCTTGTTAAGCGCGAGCTTAATACTCTTGCCTTTCTTTGTATTCAGTCAGTTGCCCTACAGCCCCTGTAGCCCTACCGGCGGAAAAAAAGCAAACATTTTAGGCGTAGAAACGAAGTACAGAGCTCCAGGCGGCGCTGCACCGACTTTTACTATTCCTGCAGGCACCAAGTCAATTGCGGTGTTTGTATCTTCCGAAACGGGTATACCTACGGGAGGCGACGATTTTGAAAGGGCGGATGAAGATTTTATTTCGATCAGTGCTATCATTGATATGGCCTCTGCTACTTCTTCCGGTTTTGTCAACTATGCAAAGAGCACGATCAACAATGGCACAGGCACGAATGTGTATGGCTGGAAAAATGTTGCCCTGGGTGCACAAATCCCGGATGCCAGCAAGTTAGGAGATAAGGCGCCTGATCTGAATAATGTGAATTTCTCTATTACAGGTTCAACACTGACCATTACGGAAAATGCGACAGCGATCCATTCTTCTTATTATGTAGAGTATCTTTCTCCTGCTACCAATTCCTTTGATCCGCTGCCAACACTGGTCCGTGCACTCGAGCATGGTCCTGATCCTATTAACAGCGACCTGGTAATTCCTATACCTGCTGGCGCCAGTGTGATTACCATTTCGGGAAAAGGAGTCAATGCAAGCCCTCTCGATACTACGGATTTCATAAATAAAAATGGTCTGGAAGAAGGGTATGCCAACATACGTATTACGATTGATCTGGATGCCGGATTGACAAATGGTTTTGTTACGCTCGCAAACGGAGGAACAGATGACAGAAGGTCTACCTACGTAGTTAGCGATATGAATAGTACATACAATGGGGATTTGATCGGTTCGGGGAATGCTACGGGAGATTATGCAGCTAAAAACGTTAATCCGGGCGCTGTTGGTTTATACGACCCCAGGATCTATGTTAACGGAACAAATTTGATTATCAGAAGGAATGATTTCTATGCCCGTGATTTTGATGATTCATATGTAATTGAATTTTATAAAAGGGTAGGGCAGGGAATGAGTGCTGAATTTATTGATTCTGACACCAAGTTCGTCGCAGCTCAGTCTTATCCGACCGAGGGCGTGGCCAAGACGTTTAAGATCCCTTCGGGAACTAATTTTATATATTTCAATGAAAATGCGAATGCCACGAACTCAAGTATTCAAAGTAATGAGAATCCGGTGGCGGTGTATGGATACATTGATCTGGTAGCAGAAACTGCTACAGGTTACTATTTCCAGCAAGTGGGTTATTCAAGTGGCAGACGTGATGATAACTATGCATTTAAGGATCTGCCCCTCGACAGTTCAAATGCACGCGACCATATAAGCGTAGTCGGTGCTAAATCCCCCCTGGCGTCAACATACGATCTTAGGTTCAAATTGTCTGCCGATAAAAGTGAGTTAACGGTTACGAATAGAGCAGGTTCAGCCCAAAGGGATTACCAGTTCCTGATGTCGACCGACTTCTTCGGCGCTCGTCCTGACGTTGCATTTAATACTTCTAATATAACCTTCACAAAAGGAGGCTCCTGTGAAACGGTAAAAGTGAATGTTGAAGTATGTAACCCAGGTTCAGGTAATGCTACCGGAGGCATGCCGGTTGCCTTTTATGATGGAGACCCAACTACAAACCCTGCGGCAAAGCTCCTTTATGTAAGCTCATTCGATCAGCAAATAAAGATGGGAGAGTGTAAACCTTTCAGCTTTGACTTGAGCCTTAACAGTTATCCTGACCTGAACATAGACCTGACCGTTATCATCAATGATGATGGTAGTTTCGTTCCGGGAGGTGTAGGTAATGCTGTGGGTACGCCATTTACATTGGCATCACTGGCTACGCAGAACCCTTACTATAAAGAATGTTTTTACGATAATAATATTATTACCAGAACGATCAACGTAAATAACTGCCCGGTCATTGATCCGGATCCTGACCATAGCTCCGGAGCGGGTGGCAGTTACGCTTACCTGAACTATTTTACTGCCGGTAGCACCACCGGTGCAAAGATCGTAGACAACGACTTATCGGCGATAGATCCTGATGGCGGTGATGTTTATGGCGCTACGATCACGCTAACAAATATCCTGAATGCCGGTCAGGAAGGCATTCAGCTGAATGGTGCATTACCTGCTGGTATCACTATTTCCGGTGATGGCACTGGTGTGGTTACGCTGTCCGGACAGGCTTCACAGGCTGACTATATAGCCGCAATCAAGTTGCTCGAATATTTAAACTCGAACAAAACACCAAATCTGACAGACCGTAACATCACGATCGTTCTGAATGATGGTGTTGAGAACGGACCTGCTGCTAATACCACTATTAAAATACTGACGCAGCCAATTGCAGATGTAACCGGTAACAGTATTTCGATAGCCGATAACAGTACTACAACAAATACGGCAAACGGAACTGATTTCGGATCAACTACCGGTACTACGATTACACACACCTTCAATGTGCAGAATGCTGGTACCGGTGTATTGACACTGATAGGTACACCATTGGTGAGCATCAGCGGTGATCCTGGTTTTGTAATTGCAACGCAACCTGCTACTACTTCTTTAAGTGCCAGCGCTGCTACTCCTTTCGAGGTACGCTTCGATCCGGCTTCTCAGGCAGCAGGTGTTTATACTGCTACCATTACTATTCAGAATAGTGATGCGGACGCAGACAGAGCAGATTATACCTTTGTTGTTACGGTTAAAGTGAATCATTTGCCGACCGTTTCCAATGGTAATGTAACTGGCGATGAGGACAATACACTGGCCTTTAATAATACTGACTTCACCGGAAAATATACAGACGTTGACAATAATCCGCTGGATAAGATCAAGGTGCTTTCCCTGCCGTTGCATGGTAGCTTACAACTGAATGGTACGCCGATCACCATCGGTCAGGAGATAGCGGCTGCTGATCTGGCCAACATCACGTTTGTTCCGGATGCTAACTGGTGGGGAACTACCAGTTTCAACTGGGTGGCCAGCGACGGCAGTGAGTATGCAACTGCACCCGCTACTATGACTATTACCATCAATCCTGTAAATGATGCGCCGGTGGCAACAGTTCCTGCAGGCCAGAACCTGGATGAGGAAGTGAAAACAGCGTTGCCGGGTATTTCCTTTGCGGATATTGATGCAGGGACAGCTTCTGTGAAAGTGACTATTTCGGCTCCGTCTGGATCCCTCAGTGCTGTATCTGGTAATGGTGTGACTGTGAGTGGTACACCTGCGGCACTGGTATTAGATGGTAAGATCACAGATATCAACGCATTTATTCAGGCCAATGGTCTTAGCTATACTTCAGTAGATAATCCGCCGGCATCTGTTATCGTAACAGTAAATATCGACGATAACGGTAACATGGGCGCCGGTGGTAACCAGCAGGACACGAAGACAATTACCCTGACATTCACACTTGCAAACGATCCACCAACCGGTAACGGTGATACTAAAGTAACCGACCAGGATAAGCCAGTGAGTGGTAGCGTAACAGGTAGCGATCCTAATGGCGACCCATTGACCTTTACGAAAGGAACTGATCCTGCGAATGGTTCAGTAGTGGTAAATCCTGATGGTACTTATACTTACACACCGGATCCTGGTTATTCAGGTAACGACAGTTTCACGGTTATTATCAGTGATGGTAAAGGTGGTACCGTAACAGTTACAGTTAATATCACTGTAAACCCGGTTGTTCCGGGTAATAACCCTCCAACGGGCACCGGCGATACCAAGACAACCGAGCAGGACAAACCCGTAAACGGTAATGTAACTGGTACTGACCCTGACGGTGATGCACTGACCTTCACCAAAGGCACCGATCCTGCGCATGGCTCAGTAGTTGTAAATCCTGATGGTACCTATACATATACACCTGCTGCGGGTTATTCCGGTAACGACAGCTTTACTGTTATTATCAGCGATGGCAAAGGCGGTACTACAACTGTAACCGTAAACATCACCGTTACACCGAAGGTAAATGCACCTGTTGCTGTGGATGATAAGGTGGAAACTAAGGCGAATACACCGGTAACCATTGAGGTGCTGGTGAATGATAAAGCAGGTACTTCCGCACTTGACGAAGGATCTGTTGAGATCATCGCACAGCCTTCGCATGGTACAGTAACCGTTAAGGAGGATGGCACGGTTGTTTATACACCTGCTACCGGTTATTCAGGAGAGGATGTCTTTACGTATCGTGTTGCCGATGCCAACGGGGTATTCTCCAACGTTGCGACAGTAAGCATAACAATCACATCATCTGCCGTAAATGTACCTAACCTGTTTACTCCGAACGGAGATGGTAAAAATGACAATTTCGAAATAAGAGGCCTGAACCAATATTATGATAATGAGCTGATCATTGTTAATCGTTGGGGAAATGAGGTGTACCGTCAGAAAGGTTACCAGAACACCTGGAAAGGTGAGGGCCTGAATGAGGGTACTTATTACTACCTGCTGCGTATAAAGCGTAATGCGAACGCAGAATGGGAAGTCTTTAAGGGGTATGTAACATTGATCAGAACTTTTAAAAAGTAAAGGAATAAGCGCTCTATACTATGAAAAAACTATTTCTGATAGGCGGACTAATAACATCACTGGGGCTTACTGTGCATGCACAACAGGATGCACAGTATAGCCAGTATATGTTCAACGGCATTTATATCAATCCTGCCTACGCCGGTTATAAGGAGGCGTTAAATCTGCATGCTTTCTACCGTAATCAGTGGACAGGCATTGAAGGGGCTCCTAAGAGTTTCTCACTGGCGGTAGACGCGATTGCCAATGACGGTAATGTAGGTCTGGCGCTCCAGGTAGCCAGCGACAAACTAGGTGCACAGGAAAATTTATCTGCTTATGCCAGTTACGCCTACCGTATCCGGCTGAATGAGGACGGTAGTTCCCGTCTGGCTATTGGCTTAAGTGCCGGGCTTATACAGTCAGGTATTGATGGTGGTACACTGAACCCCAACGATCCTGAAACAGAAATGCCGGCAGGCCTGCACAGGATCACCCCTGATGCCAGAGCTGGTATCTTCTATTCAAGCAACAGGTATTATGCGGGGCTATCGGTAGATAATATCCTGGTACAGGCCTTTAAAAATACAGGGCGTTTTACCTGGCTGCCACAAACCAAACTGCATTATTATTTAACGGCGGGTATGCTGGTGCCGGTAAATGAAGACATACAGCTGAAGCCATCCTTCCTCCTGAAGGATGATCGCGGAGGACCTACCAGCCTTGACCTGAATGCTTTCCTCCTCTATAAGGACATTGTATGGATTGGTGGTTCTTATCGTACTGGTCTGAAGATGTATGATAAAGGTTATCTGCAGAAAAACCTGATGTACCGTAACGCGGCAGTGGCAGCGGTAGAAGTATTTCCTGTACCGAACCTTCGTGTAGGATACGCGTATGATTTTTCTGTAGGTCCGTTGCAGAGTTATAGTGGCGGTACGCACGAAATATCTGTTGGTTTCACATTCAATAAACAAAATATCAGAATGGCTACGCCACGGGTATTCTAAAAAGCATCCATTGACAATGAGAAAAATACATTACGCTCTTAGCCTGTGTTTATTGTTTTCTTCGGTTAATTCAATGGCGCAATATGTCATTAAGGAAGCGGATAAGCAATACGAGGTTTTTAAATACGCAGAAGCGATCAGCCTTTATGAAGAGGCTTACAATAAGAAGGCTACCCTGCATGCTGCGGAACGTCTGGGCGACTGTTACCGCCTGAATAATAACTATGTGCAGGCAGAACGTTGGTATGCTATTGCGACGGGAATGCCGGACAGTAAAGCAGACAATCTGTTCTTCTACGCCCGTGCATTGCAGAATAATTCAAAGTATGCCGAGGCGAAAGTACAATACCAGAATTACGCTACGGCAGGTAAGAATGTTCCAGAGGATCTAAAGAATACATGGATCGCTTCCTGCGATTCTGCCATCAGCTGGATGAAGACACCTTCTCCACTGAAGATAGATAATAACAGGTCGCTGAATTCAGAGAAGTCTGACTGGAGCGCTGTGTCTTATCAAGGTGGCATGGTTTTTACTTCTGATCGTTTTACAGACAAAGCACATCAGCCTAAAAAGCATAGCCGCATTTTACGTTTTGATACACGTAATACGCCAGATCCGCTGTTGAATGGTTGGACAGGTAATGACTACCTGCACCTGTTCTACAAACCGGGTAATGGCGATAGTGTTCAGTTGTTCCCTTTAGAAACCGGAACAGGTTATCACGTTGGATCGGCCAGTTTCACTAAGGATGGTAAGGAAATGTATTTTACCCTGACACGTATTCCCGGCAAGGGCAACCGTGCAAAAGGTAAGGCTGTTACCGTTAACATTGAAATTTACAGCAGCCGTCAGGATGCAAGTGGTAAATGGTCAGCACCACTGGCATTCACTCATAATAATGTAACTGCCTATTCAGTGGGTGATCCATTCATTACGGAAGACGGCATGGCACTTTACTTCTCCTCCAATATGCCTGGAGGCGCGGGGGGAACAGACCTGTATGTATGTTACAGAACTGCGGTAGGGGAATGGGGGCCGCCGTTAAATCTGAAAGAACTAAATACTCCGGGTAATGAACGCAGTCCGGCGGTAACCAAAAAACATGTCCTCTTCTTCGCCAGTGATGGCCGTATTGGTATGGGTGGACTGGATATATTCCGTGTAGCGCTCGATAATACTGGTAAGACCAAAGGCACGGTGAGGAATATGGGTTATCCCTTTAACTCTCCGCAGGATGATTTTGCCTTTGGTGTGACAGAAGCTGGTATCGCTTACCTGTCTTCCAACAGGGATGGTGGTGTTGGTAGCGACGATATTTATACTGTAGCCAGGTTGAAAGAGGGTGAGTCAGCGGTAGATGAGCCTTCAACAACTGCACAGGATACTATCAATAAAGTTCCGGTTGCACCACCAGATAGTGCTTCCGTTCCTGCCGGTATTGATCCTAAGGGTAATCCCGTGGCAACTACGCCTGTACCCGAGCCTGCGAAGGATAGCGTTACTACTACGCCGATCGAGCCTGTAATTCCTGATATCTACTTTGACTTTAATAAAGCGGATATCCGCGCCGATGCACAGCCTTCATTAGAAATAGTAGTTAAGTTGCTGGCAGATATTCCTGGTAGCATTGTAGAGGTAGGCTCACATACAGACAGCCGTGGTAACGACGCCTTTAACCTGCAGCTTTCCCAGAAACGCGCGGCTTCAGTGGCAAATTACCTGGTGGGCAAGGGCGTCGAAAAGGCGAGGATCAAGTCGAAAGGTTATGGAGAGACGAAATTGAGGAACAAGTGTGGTAATGGGGTGACCTGTAGTGAGGAAGAGCATAAGCTGAACAGGAGGACGGAGTTTAAGATCGTGAAGTAAGAATAAAAGATTTTACAGGAGGTATTCAGGGTATGAATTACCTCCTGTAAAATTATATGCCTAGCGGTGCAGGCCGCTGCCGGATGCAGGTTTGGTCCCATTGTTTATTGTAAATTCCGGGAACTTTCTTTCAATAGTTTTCCTCGAACTTGTAACTGATTCTATATAAAGAAATACCGCTTGTTCTTTTTCAGAACCGAGTGAGGAGAGTATATCTTTATCACTGTCTGACGCCATATATCTGATTGTTTTCTCCCAGGTTTCAAATTCGTATTTCGGCATTGGAATATGTTTAAGCACTTTTAGGGCAAGTTGATAATACGCGCCCACTACCAGCGTATGAAATATTTGTTGGAAGCATTGTTCTTCTTCATCAGTTAGCTGGTCGAACTTGTATTGCTGGATGAGCGTTATCAGGCTGTTTGAGATATTGAGAACTGTATCTGGTCCCTGAAAAATGATTGCATCCATTAGACTTTGTTCTCCCCATATAAGAAAGAGTGTAACGCAAAAATAGGAGTTAACCGGTGCCTCAATTATGTATTTTATATAATCATTTATTGCTTCCGGAGAAAACCCTTCCATGATTTCCCAAAAGTGTTCTTCTATGTATTTGAAAGCTATTTGCCGGGATGCTGGTTCTGCGATGTTCCTCCCGAAGGCAATCTGAAGAAGGAGTGAATAGTCTTTTTCCGACAGTTTTTTATTCAACAGACGATAGAAGTCATCTTCAGATAACGCAAGGTCTTTTGCGATGTGTTTAGGTATATTTTCGTTGAGTAGATACCGGGTCTCTATATCAATATCCTGGAAAAAGCTGTATGCCTGTCCATATATTTCAAGTGTATGTTTGTCCAACAGACCACTTTTTGCTTTATTTACGTAATCCTGGATCCTTTTTTCTATTTCCTTTTTGCCATACCATGATTCCAGGAATTTTACAAGCCAGATGACCCTGTTACGGTCCTGTTTTCTTCCATATCTCATGAGATACCAGATATTAAAGAATCGTTCTTTTATCAGGTAAATATGGTTTTTGGTATTGGTGGCGCGTTTTTCAATAATCTGGTTCTTCTCAAGCTGTCTGAGTTGGGCAGATATAAGCTTGCTGTCTAATCTCACCTGTTTGGTCAGATCTTTTACACTAATGGCTTCCCAGTTTAATGCCACGGCATCGATGATTTTCTGTTGCTGGGGTGGAAGATCGTCCATCCGGTGTTTGTAAAGTGGCGTTACTGCGTCTAATACACTTTCCAGGTCAGTCAGGCCTGCTCCATGTTCATTGTCGACAAAGATCTGGAATAGTAAGGACATCGTTCTTGGAACACCTCCTGATAAGGTCCGGAAGGTTGAGATGCGCGAAGGAGTATTATGTATAATATGTTCGATCTTTTCTTCCTGATGATGCAGCACTGCTAATTGCCGGAGCAAAGTCCTGCTTTCTTCATCTGTGAGGTCCTGGAGCGCAATCATCTTAAAGAACTCAAATAGCGGTTGCTGATAGTCCAGTACCTGGCTTAATATTACCGGCGAACCTGCTATGACCCTAAAATGAGGCATTGTTTGCAGTACTTCTCTCAGCCGTCTTACTTCCAGTTCGCCGAATTTACCAAGCAACTGGCCGATATTGTCAATGAATAACAACACTTTATTTTTCCGCTGATCAAGATGTTTGATCAGGATCCTGAATATTGTTTCTTCATAGTCGTCCTGTTGGATAAATGGGGCCATTTCACTGGTAATGCCATTGAATCCATGATGATCTTCCAGATACTCTGCTACTCTCTCCCATAGATTGCCAAGTTCACCTATGTTATATTGTTCTTCGCTGAACATAACAGGGAGCAGCCATTTTGATAACGAAGGATCGTCTTCAACAGCATATTTTAGGCGAAGCAAAAGGGTGGTCTTACCAGCCCCCCGTTGGCCGAGCAAAAGATAGTGCTGCTCGGGAGTGGTCATTTTCCCGGATTTGAGATCTTTAAAGATCTCTTTAAAGATTTCTGTCCGGATAACAAACTCCGATATAAATTCCAGCTTATCTTTCCTTGCCGGGTTGTAAAGAAAAATGCTCATAGTTTACAAATGAATCGCTCCCACCATCTCTTTAGAATAGGGGAATTAAAGAAATAAATGTGTTGTTTATAGTCACAATGTATATATCCGTCGTGCATCAGATTTTCAATGATCAATCTATAACCTTCTTCCTGTTGACAGGATATGGCCAATTCTAAAGCCTCTTTTGTACTGAGTACCTGTTTTTCGGCCAGTTGCTTCAATAACAGGTCGGCATATCTGAAAGCATCGCCCTTGAAATGGGATTTCAGCCTGACATAATAGTGATCAAAATGACTTTTATATCTCAGGCTTAATAAGCCTTCGATGGCATCTTCGATAATTTCTCCGGTGATCAGGGGAGCATCGCCATTAGTTCTTTGTATTTCTAATGCAATCAATTGGATATGAAAAGGGATATACCATTGTAATAACTTTCTTAAAACATCTACCGCACTCTGATGAATGTCTTTGCCTTGCAGGGATTTTTTGAGAAAGTCAATAGTTTCATCTTCAGTGAGAGGCTCCACTTCAATAGGATTCAGATCATTAATAGTAGCGGTAGCACCTATTGCAGATACAACCTGGTTTAGTCCGATTGAGCCTGTATATATAAACCGTACTTTTTGAGAGATCACATAATCTATTCTAAGCGCACGTTTTCCCAATAGAAAAAGGATAGCTTCGTCTGTGTTCTTCTTATTTATATTTTCAATTGTTTGCGGAAATTCGTCGATCAGCAATACAAGCGGAGTATCTTCTACCGCACAATAATCGATCAGAAAATTCCGGAATTCTTCATAGTAGTCCCGGATACTTTCATTATGGTTGAACTCTATACCTGTATTTAATACCTTAATGCTTTTTATTCTATGAAAGAACTTGTTGTCGGTCTTCCTGATTCCCGCTTTTAGCTTATTGGACAGGGACGTCTTGATCTTAGGATCGCTTAAAATGACTTCCAGTACCTTTTTATAAAATTGTGAAGCATCTGATATGCTTTCGGTATCTATAAGTACGTAGTGTCTTTCTGCGATACGATTGTCAAACAGATACCATAATATTGAGGTTTTTCCAACTCTTCTTGGGGCTATGAGTTGTATGTTACTGCCCACCAAAGCATCTGATATTCTTGCAATTTCCCGATCACGTTGATAGAAGTTATCTCCCCTGGCTGGAAGTCCGATAAATTGATTCATGACAATGGATTTTTTGTCAAAAGTAATGACAATATATTTATTGCCAAATAGTTTAACAATAAATATTTTGTCATCTTTTACTCGCCTAACTTCCTACTTTTGCCCCGTTATCTGCTTATTATGAAAAGAATCTGTTCTTCCGCCGGTGAAACACTTCTCAGCCTGAATACGGACCCCAACGGTCTCTCTTCCCCTGCACAGTTCTCTGAATACACCGTCGTGTTCATCCCGGAAGGAGAGGGCATCTACCACGCCGATTTCGGCACCTTTCCATTCAAAGGCCCTGTGCTGCTCTTTTCTACCCCTCTCCAAACGATCTACATAGAACAAATACTCCCCTGTGATCTTACCATATTGCAGTTCCATGGCGATTTCTACTGCATAGAATACCACAAAGCACAAGTAGCCTGTAACGGATTACTGTTTAATAACATCTATATAGAGCCTGCTGTAAAGCTGGATGAAAGGGAAACCCTGAGTTTCCGGAACCTGTTGGACGAACTTACCACGGAATTTGACGCATCCGGATGTGACGAGATCGTGATGAGGGGTTATTTACAGCTGCTGCTTGCAAAATCCAGCAGTATTAAACTCAAGTCGGCGGCTAATAAACAGATGCCGCAGGAGAAGGATGAACAAATGGAAAAGTTCAGGGAACTGCTGGACCAGCATTATCTTACCCTCCATAAACCCGCTGACTATGCTGAATTATTGGCCATGTCACCCAATAACTTTACAAAACGTTGCACCCGCTATTTCAAGAAATCTCCGTCGGCTATGATCCAGGAGCGCCTGGTCCTGGAAGCTAAGAAACAGCTGCACCTGACCCGTCGCAGTATCAAGGAGATAGCCTTCTCCCTGCAATTCAGTGACGAGTTCTATTTCAGCCGGTTCTTTAAGAAGTTTACGAAGGTCTCCCCTCAGACTTTCCGGCAAAAGACAGGCATCTCTATTGTTGCCGACCTGCCCCAATAATATTCCCCCTCTTACTGGTATTTACCCGCTTTGGCAGATTTGTCCAAGTGAAGGACTGTATCGTCCATGTTCTGCCGTGGCCGATGTGTCTACCTTTACATCGTCAAACACACACACAAACAAATAATTCTGAAGATCATGAAAAATTCATTAGTAACATTTATATCTAACCTCGATCAATTTGGTAAGAAAGCAGTGCGTCTCGGTATTGTGGTTGTTTTTTTATGGATTGGCGGACTGAAGTTTTTCACTTATGAAGCCGATGGTATTACCCCCTTTGTGGCTAATAGCCCATTTATGTCATTTTTTTATAATCATCCTGACGAATATAAAGGCCATATAAATAAAGAAGGTGAACTGGTTGCTGAAAATCACCAATGGCATATTGAGAACAACACATATGGATTTTCTGCAGGACTGGGAACAATGCTGGTCACACTGGCAATACTTGTAGCATTGTACAAAGTAGTACCCTTTGCGAGTATGATAGGTAGTATTCTGATCTTTATTATGACCCTGGGTACGCTTTCCTTCCTGGTAACAACACCGGAAAGCTGGGTGCCGCACCTGACAGATCAGAACTGGGGATTTCCGTACTTGTCCGGACGCGGTAGACTGGTGATTAAAGACATAGTCATCCTGGGCGGAGCCATAATCACAGCAAGTGAATCAGCAAAGATCTATCTGCACAGACAAAGAATAAAAAATAATACGCACTAATTATAACAAGCTTTATTTGTGTGTTGTATATAAAAAAACGGCGTCTCTTATGAGGCGCCGTTTTCTATAATTAGATAGACTCTATCGAAAACTTCGTGTACTTCTCTTTCTTATTGTATTCAGACACGATAACGTGACCTTCTTTAGCAGGATAGAGCGAAGTACGGACATTACCATCCTTATGAGGAATCGTCCGTATTATTTTATGCTGATCAACATTGTAAATAGTAGCCTTCTTATCATCATCCATGATCAGGAATGTAGATTTCGTATCAGAAGCAGACACTGTGTAAAAACTATGTGTAGAGGCCATATATCCAGGCGCTCTGCCCGATAGCACACGACCTCTGGCTGCTTCGATCGAATTTATCTGGGTTAATTTGCCGGTGGAGTCCTGTTTAATAAGCACACCATCAGTGATCCTGAATTTTGAAGTACCGGCAGAACCTAATATAAACAGCGGCGGCATGATCAGCGGCGCTGTGATAACAGAACTGGCTATACAACCCCATCTTGTTTTCTTACTCATATTTGAGCCGGCAAAATAGGTGTTCCCGGTGTAGTCTCTGAAAGTGTAACCGGGTATCATATAACCATGTGTGGCAGACATATACCCTTTACGGGTTATATTGGGATTGGAGTTGTCGTCCCAGTAAGTGAACAACTGTTGAACATCCGATTTATCATGCCCGGTAACGCTGATGGTGAACACTCCTTTATACAAACGTTTGGTCAGCCCCTTTACTGTTTCGTAATTATTTACCGGCCTTGATTTAAGAATGTAACCACTGATAAAAGGTCTCCCTGTAGCAGGATCATTGTCAAATGATACTACCTGTAACGGATTCTTTTTCTTGTCTTCCAGCGGGTACTTCAGAATGCCTGACTTGTTGTCTACATCATAAGAGATCAGTGTATAACCGCCTAAGTGTACACGTTCATCTTTCTTCAGCAGCAGGTGCACATCATGCCAGGAGGTCAGCATGTAATAATGGTCTGCGATCTCTGTAATGTATTTTTCCCAGAGCAGTTCTCCCTGGGTGTTATAAACAAGGAGGTAGTTATGTTCATTGTCTGCAAAGAAGAACGCAAATCCTTTTTCTTTGATGTTTTTCATCTGCAGGAAGATCTTCAGCGCCTCGTTCAGATCATTGTTATATTGTGCAAAGTCCCATGCGTGGCGAACCTTAACTGTCAGTTTCTTTTCGGCAGTACGGGCGATCTTTCCGTCGAGGGTGATAAATTGTGCAAACACCGACATGTAACCATCCTTCAGCGCTTCATTTCGGTTGCCTCTATTCGAGAATTCGTACCCTATAACATTACTTTTAAGATATGCGAGGCATAAAATATCTTTCTCAAATGATACCTGACGGAGGTCCAGTTTCAGTTCTTTGAAAGTAACCACCCCAAGGTCATTGAGGTTTTCATCCATAATAGTGATCTTATAATTGAAAGAGTCTTTATCAGACCTTTCCAGTTCGGTAAAGGAAAGATACCCGACTAATGCTCCATCCTGCATGATGGTTTTAAGTTTTGTAGAGATGCCTTCGCTCACTTCTTTGAATACTTTTGTCTGGGCATGGCTATATTCTAATGTGGTAAATGCTAATAGTACTGCCAGAAAGATTTTTTTCATGGTATAGGGGAATTATGGTTGAACCTATTTCTTTTCAATATCATTTGCGAATTCGCAATACATACTGGTTTTATTGTTGTTTGTAAACTCTTTCGCTGCTTTTACACCTGCACCGTCGGTAGTGCCCGCGTCAATGGTAAGAACACCGAGGAGACTTTTCAGGTCCTTTTCAGGCGTAGGCATGCTACCCCAGAAAGCCGCATTCTGGAATTGTTTACAACTTTTCTCGAGCTCTTCACGGGGTATCTGTTCAAGCATCGTCTGGAGCTCGTAATAGTTTTTGGAAATATACTCCTTCTGTGTCACGCCGATGGCGGCAAAGCGGTGCAATTCCTTGTCTGCATGGAATAATTCCAACATGATGTTGTGCAACATGAAATCGTACCAGGGATCATTGGAACCTTTGTCCTTTTCCAGCAGTATCCGGTAGAGGCAGGGAGCCAGGTGCATATTACAGTACATATTCCAGATCATCATTTTACTGGCCTTTTCCCTGATACGTTCAGGTACCGGCGTTAGTTGCTGACCGGGCGTAGCGGCTGCTTTCGTATTGTTGTAACGTACAATACAGTCAGGGTGCGTCTTCATAGAATCCTGGAGGGCTACGCTTTCCTGGAAATTATAGCTCTTTGTGGAAAGGCCTTTGGAGCGCTTTTTCAACCAGGCATCGTCAATTGTGACGTTGTATGCTGCAAAGTAGTTTTTGATCGGTTGTTTAAGCGGCTGGTGATATACCATATCGGCACTGTCCAGTCGTAGGAAGAAAGCCGGATCAAAAGCCAGATGAGCATTCTTCAACAGGATGATGGCCAGTGAGTCGGCGTCACTTTCGCGATAACGCTGGTGTTTACTTCTGTCAAAAGAATAGTTCTCAAATATTTTCTTAAGGCGCGTCAGTCGCTCGTACCTGGAATCCAGCACGTCTTCCAGTGATTGTTTGTATTCGTCGGATGTCAGCCACTCCGCACGCTTCCTCATGGAGTTTTCGGCGTGTTCGAGGATGTTGTGCGACATCTCATGCGCCAGTGTGAGCGCGATCTCTTCACGGGACCGGGCGAAAACCAATAGGCCCAGGTTAATGGCCAACACATTATTACCAATGGCATATGCGTTAACGGAAGGGCTTCTATCAATGAACAGCATCGGTTGAGCGGGCATGTAGCTCTTATTTGCCTTTGCAATTTCGCTGGCAATTCCTCCCAGGTAGTCGTACAGCTCTTTGTCGTGCACATAATCATCGTCCTCGATAGCATCCAGGAAGAAGCTGGTCCTTTCATCCCATATCTCCTTGTACTTCTTCTGAACGGTTTTGTCTTTATACCTGGCAGGGCAGGTCCATTCTTTTTTCAGAGAGTCCTTTTGCTTCTGGTAATAGAAGTGGGAAAGCTCCTGATAAGTGTACAGATTATTGGTCTGACTTCTGGAATTGTGGCTGAGCACTGTTAGCAACAGCAATAGTAGTGTAAAACACTTAGGTATAGGTCTCATACATGTATTGTCCCCGGGATGCGGGATGATAATGCAAGATAAGAATTTTCTATATATTTAATAATATCAGGGTAAATGCAGTGGGGCCGCTTTCCGGTGATCCATATACAGGATGTCAAACGGAAAATTATCTTTATCCGCCGGTTTTAAAGACCGGGTTAATAAAAATGAGAAAAAACCAACTATTTGTTATTCTCCTGGCACTACTTGCAGGGAATAGCTACAGCCAACGTATTGCCGAAACTTTACCACCTGTTATTCATGCTGCCATTGAAAAAGCTTATCCCGCCAGCGTAAGGATCTGGGGATATGACACGCTATCTAACCAGCAGATGAGCGCCCAGTTCAGCGGGGTCGTCGTAACTGCCGAAGGACATATCCTCACGGTCGCTCACACCACAATTCCCGGAAAGACCTATAAGGTCAATTTCCCCGATGGAAAATCTGCCATTGCACTGGCGCTGGGGAAGATCAACTTTCCCGAAACACCTATCTTACCGGATGTGTCAATGATGAAGATCATTGGTCCGGGGCAATGGCCGTTTGCAGAAATGGCCCGTTCAGCGGCCCTGAAAGTGAATGAGCCGTGCATCAGTATCGCCTATCCCGAAAGCCTGAACCAGCCATTGCCGGCCGTGCGTTTTGGCCGTATTACCCAGGTGAAGAACGATAAGGGCTTTGTACAGTCTTCCTGTATCATGGAACCCGGCGACTCCGGCGGTCCCCTGTTCGATTACCTGGGCCGTGTTATAGGACTGCATAGTGCCGTTGATCTCAGTGAAAAGATCAATTATGAAGTGCCGGTTGACCTCTACCGTAAATATTGGACAGCGCTGAACAAAGCAGAACACTATACACAGTTCCCTTCGGCGGAAGATGCTGTACCGGATGATCTGCTGGCGGGTAGTCTCATGGTGGTGCCACAGCTGGAAGACATAAATGTGGCGCTGAAAACAACCGCATACGACGGCACAAGCCTGAAAATCACCAGTAACATTAAAGAGACAGCAGAAACAGTGATCGGTACATTGTTTTCCGTGGATGGGAAGTCTATTATTGTAAGTAAAAACTCCTCGGTAGGAGAACAACCTGTTGTTACCATAAGCAACAAAAAAAAGGTAGTGGCGACGATCCTCTTCAGGGACAGGACCCAAGACCTGGTGCTGCTGCAACTGCCTGCAAAGTTGAAGAAAGGGATCTCGTTCCCGCTTGCAATGCAACAGGTGGATAGCCTGGGTAAGTTCCTGGTGTCTCCTCAGCCTGACACTATTGGCATCATAAGCGTATTGGGAAGCAGGGAGTTTTCGTTACCGAGAATGAGCAGCCTTGCATTTCTGGGTGCTGCTATTGCACCTACGGCCTCGCCGCTGGCACTGACCTTTGTAATGCCAGGCTCTCCGGCGGCAGAAAGTGGTCTGCAGGTAGGTGATCTGGTGATCAGCATCAACGGTGTTCCGGTTAATAAAGCGGAAGACTATGGCCGGGAATTATCTAAATACTGGCCGGGCGATAAGATCAAATTCGAGCGCCAGCGTAATGGCAATCTCAGTACGGTAGAAATTACATTAGGTACCCGGCCGATACAGCCTGCGAATCATCCGGCAGAGATGTTCAAAGGTGGTAAGAGCAGCAGAAGGGACGGCTTTGAAAGTGTCTTCACACACGATGCGGTGATACGGCCGGAGCAATGTGGCGGCCCCGTATTCGATACACATGGACATTTTTACGGTATCAATATTGCGCGCTTCTCCCGGACCAGCAGCATTGTTGTTCCGGCTGCCGTGGTACAACAATTCATTGACGTAAATCTGCCACAGAAAAAGAATTAATAAAATACCCGCAACAATCATCTTTACAGTGATTGTTGCGGGTATCTCCGATAGTCGGCAGAAAGTTTTATCTTACTATCAATAACCTGATCGTTGAACTAAAAACATTAAGACAATGAGTGAAAAGACCTGTCAGCATCTGAGTGAGATCACTGAAGTTAAAATAGGGGATGAGTATGTATGTGAAGAGTGTATCAAACATGGCGGCGAATGGGTGCATCTTCGTACCTGTCAAACCTGTGGTGTTACCTTGTGCTGTGATCAGTCGCCGGAAACACATATGACCCGCCACTACCATGCAACGCATCATCCTGTGATAGCTTCTGCCGAGCCGGGCGAACGTTGGCTCTGGTGTTATCCTGACAAACAGTTTGCAGAATATTAACCGGTGCAGCATACGTATTTCTACGCACTTTCAGAATGAGCGACCCTGATATGTGTACGTACTTGTACGCAATTGATTGTCATGGCCTTCCAGGGATACAAAAAAGGAGTACTTTAGTATATATTATTGTTTTTTATGATTATCCATCTTTTATTTTAAACCAATAATAAATACAATGAAAAGGACCACTCTTGTGTTGTCTCTCGGATTGATGGTTGCTCTTGCTGCATGTAAAGGGAAAAATAAAACTGAAAATGCAGACCAGCAGACTACGTCTGAACAACAGGCTGACAACAGTACCCCGGCTGCCAGTACCCCTGCAAATGAGCCTAAAACGTACCAGGTAGCTTTCTCTCCCGACACTGCTTACCTCGGGAAAACAAAAGAAGCATTTGTTCGTGTAAAAAGCGGAAAGGCTGTTGAGTTATCAGATGCAGATGGAAAAGTGACAGGTACTGAAATTACCTATGAACTGGAGGTAACCAATAAGAACCAGGTAGGAGGTAACGGTATCTTCATTAATCCGGGCGATTTCCGTTTGCAGTTGGACAATGGTAATAACCTGACACATGATAACTACAATACATTGAATGTGGATGCAGAGTCTACCAAGTCTTCCGAAAACAAATTCAGGTTACCGGCAGGTGCAAAGCCTAAAACATTGAACCTGTTCTATGATGAGACCAGGGTTTCAGTAGGTGTAGAGTTGAAGTAATAACAGATCATCAGAAATTATTAATAAGCTCCTGGCCGGCCCGGTCAGGAGCTTTATTTTTTCTTTTTGGATGATTTTGCCTTTTTGTTGAACTCCAACGCCAGATCAATCCAGTATTCAAAATCTTTCTTACTTTTTATGCCGGTTTCGTCTATCAGTACATAACCGATCATTTGTTTGCCGCCGAAAGACATTGTTCTGCAGCCGGTCTTCTCAACGGCTGTTTCATGAAAATCAGGGTCTATACGGCACATCAGATCGTCTTTGGTAACGCCTACGCACATTTTGTCATTGTACATAAAAACCAGTCCCCCCATCATTTTCTTCTCCTCTACATCAGAAAGATTTTCAAAACGCTCCCTGATCCTGTTAGCAAGTTTTTCATCGTATGGCATGCGATAATAATTTTAGGTGGAAATATATCTTTAATCTATAAAGTATAGAAACGAATATGTTTCGCAAGATATGTTATCAAATATCATTAAACGCTACATTGCAGTAGTCCTCAAAAATAATCCCAATCACCATGATCCGGAACAAATTCCACTACATTTTTTGCCGGAGGCGTTTAAAGAACTTTCCCCTGCTTTCTCATGCAATACCGCATGGTAGAAAAGTAATAGCCCATAGCGGTCACCGTGATCTGCTACCTGAAGACTTAGCCCAGATTGAGAATGCAGTTGGCGAAAAACTACAGGAAATAACACGGGGCGATTTAGAGGGCTTTATTTTGGTTTCAGGTATCGCCGAGGGCGCTGATATGCTTGTAGCATCGAAAGCGCTGGAAATGGGTCTTAAAGTACTTTTGTTGACATTGCCCGGGCGCGATGATGAGAAGAGAGTGAAGGAACTGACGGGCAGGTTTGATACCACACAGATCACAACCCTGTCCCTCAAACCTTATATAAAACGGGCATCGGCTGAAAAAGACGCCGGTGAAGATAAGGAAGACACTACTCCCTACAAGGTCCTGGCAAATAGCCTTGTTAATATCGCGGAATACCTGATCGTGTTATGGGACGGTGTGGACACGGGAAAGGAAGGTGGTACATCGGATGTAGTGAACAAGATCGTAGAAACGGGAGATAGAAAACGATGTAAGACCGGCAGGTTATACCAGTTGATCGTTCCCCGTTCGCAAAACAGTTATCCCCTATGTGGCGCTGTTTTACAGCGACAACGTTACTTTCCGCCGCCCGACAAAATGGAGTGGGCCGAAACATGTTTTCCCCAGCCATCTTCTAAAAGTCCTATTTCCTGGTGGAAAAGGAACGTGGGCTATAATGAGAATTTCTGGCGCTTTGTGTTGCCGCTCTTCTTTGTAATACTAACCGTAGGTTTTGGCTCCTGGGGTTTTATTTTGTCAGAACAAGGAGGACAGGGCGCCGGTTACCCAGGATATCGGAACGCTTTCTTCAACGCCGTGAATCTGCTGACGTTTAACTCATCTGTGAGTCCATCACCTGGTACAGGACAGGAAGAGTTAAACATCATACTTGACATCGCCCGGTTTGCCGGTTTATCTTTCTTCATCAATGCGTTCATAGTCGCTTTTTTACTGGCCATTGGCGGTAATAATAAGAACCTTCTCCGTTTCTTTCTCTGGCGCTGGTTTGCGCGGGATAGGATCTGCCTGATCACGGGGTTGAACAGTATCACCTACCTGCTGGCCATCACGCTGAAAAAGGAAAAACAAAAGGTGATGATCATCGATAAAGCGCCTGATCCCAATCTGAAAATAGAGGCTGCAAAACGAGGGATCAGGGTGGTGAACGGAAGTCCGCAGTCATCCACTTTTTTAAAGAGGAACTACGCAGTTAACGCACATACTGTATACCTCCTGGAAGAAGCGGATGCGGATAACATCAGGACCTTGCAGGAGTTAGACCTGTTATGGGGGAAGCAAAATAAAATAAAGCAATGTTACATTCATCTGCAAGAATCCCGGGCAGCGGAGTTTGTTGGTAAGCTGCATGAAGAACCCGGTCATGCTGTTGTACGCAGGCTGAACTTCCAGGAAATCATCAGCAGGAAATTATTGATCCGTTATCCCATTTACAGGAAATGTCAGGAAGCACGGCAACCTACAGAAATACTGTTGTTTGGTTTCGGAGAAATGGGGAAACAGCTCTTGGTTACACTACTTCATACTCTTCAGCTGAATAACGGCCATCATGTTAATATTACTGTGTTTGCACAGGACGCGGGAACGGCTGAATCTGAGTTTTATGAGCATTATCCTTGTCTCTGGTACAACCCGCATGACAACCCCTTATATGAAGCGCCTTATACCAGCGAGATCCGCAAAGAAATTTTTCCAAGAGAAAGGATCACGTTTAAGGAGTTACCCGTTTCAGATGCTGCGTACTATAATGACAAAGCAGTGTTACAGGCCCTGAAGGAAGAGAACCATATTACAGTTTATTTCTGCCTGGAAGACGCCTTGCAGGGCGCCGCCTATCTACATGGCTTCCTGGGCAAGGTCGCGCTGCGGAAATTTAATCTGCAGATCTTCTGTTATTGCAACCTCGCTGACGAAAGCGAGTTTGATAACATCTCTCACATGCTGAACAAACAATTGCCGTATACGCCTGTTGTCCTCTTTGGTCAGCTGATAGATGAATGCAGGGTATTGGCGGTGGGTAACGCGACTATTGACGATCTCCCTGCACTGATCAATTTCTGGTATACCGGTATTGAGGAAAAAGAAAACTGGAAAGATCATCCGGAAAAGATCATGAAACAAGCAAGAAAGGAATGGGAAACACTGTCCTATCCACATAAGGAGAGCAATCGCCGGGCAGCGGACCATATATGGGTGAAGCTGCGTTATACATCGTATTCCCTTCAGAAGATCAAACAGGCATTAAAAGAGGAGGCATCGTCCGAAGAACTGTTCAGATATTTTACTAAAGAAGAGAACCGCGAACACAAAGAATTGTTTGAATTGCTTTCAATGACAGAACAACGGCGCTGGTGTGCCGAGAAGCTACTGATAGGATTCCTACCTTTACAGGATTATTATCTGGATACGGAAGATATTGATACCCGGATAAAACACTGGAATACGAAACGCACCTATAAAGAACTTTATCAATCCCAGAAATTACACATTGACCTTGTACCGTATGATAAATTGTCCGATGTTGAAAAGAGCAAAGACCGCTCCCAGATCAATGGCATTCCTTATTTCATACATGTACTGACAGCAAATCACATCTTGTAATCACCAGCATATGAAACCATATATCGTTATATTTTCCTCTTCTGGCAGCCTTCCTGTAGCAGAAGGCCTCCATGCAAACCTGACCGCCGATTTCACCATCCATCTCTGGAAAGGCGATTTCTTTGGCGATAATCACACTACGCCCTTGTGGACCTTTTTCAAGAAACTGTTTCATTATGACTATGCCATCATTGTGTTGTCCAATGATAATATGGTATCGTATGTTACGGAGGATGGCACGCAGATCTACGGCCCGAAGGATAACGTGATATTTGAACTGGGTGCTACCATGGCAAAACTGGGTCCACAGAAAACGATCATCCTGTTGCCTGATGAGCCGAAGGTGAAACTGCCCAGTTACTTTGATGATGTAAAACCGTTAGTATTTACTTATCATAATCAGCAGGCCTACACGGAACAGGAAAAGCTGGATGCTACTGTTACAGCGGCAAAGGGCATTAAAGATGTTCTGGATAGTCTGACGTTCGATTCATTTCATTCTGAGTTACCTGCACAAGGACTGGCGCATGCGTATCTCAATAATTTCCTGCTGTCTTTGTGGAAGGTAAAACAGCCGCAGGAGTTACAGATCAATGGGAAAACCTTGTTATGGCGCCCGGAGAATGGCATTACCGTTACCGTTATCATGCCTGCCGAGATCATGGGCAGACAGGACGCAGATGCTTTTCTGACGGCACAGCAGGGATGTTATAAAACCAGTTTTATAGCGGATGATGGACGTCATATAGGCATCTATGTTTTGCCAAGAGACAATGAACAAGCCCCGCTGCATATCCTGGACATTCCAACTACACTGCTGACGGCACAGAACATCATTGGGCTGATCGAGCGTTTCTGGCGTGAGAAGGATAATGAAAAGGTGCTTGAAACAGACAATGATTTTATTGCTTCCCTGAAGTATAAAGAGATCGTCAATTTCCACCGCACACTGGATCATGAACTGGACAAGAAGGATGAAAGAACATACATCATATCTTCAGATGAAGTAGCTGCACATATTGAAAAGCTGAATACCGGTACAGTGTGATCGCCCAACATCAGCGAAATGCAACATCTTCCATCGCCCGTTCAAGTTCTGATGCACTGAATGTTTTGAGCTTGTTCTGGGATGATAATGTATTTGGCGTCCCCTTGACCCAGAGTTTGAGTTTAGAGCCACCTGCGCCGAGGCTCATGCTAAGGATCATGTCTGTATTGACCGGATTAAAAGCCCAGGAGAGATAGTTGGTATATCCGCCAAAACGGTCCAGCCTTTTTCCTTCCCTGTCATACACCGTTATTGAACCGCTTTCGCCGGTCATGATATGTTGCCCGTTATCAGACAATACTATCTGCCTGCTATTAGGAATGCCAGGCGGCATTTTGCTGATATAACGCGGCGCTATGAACGTAAACAGGGCCGGAGGTGATACCTGCCGGGCGGTCCTGATAAAGTTCTTGCTGATCTTTTGTTGCTGGAGCTGTTGTTGTTGCAGCTGTTGTTGCCGCTCCTCGGGTTCAGCTAATAACAGGACCTTACTCAGGTCATCTGTTATGCTTACAATGGAGATCTTGGTGTATCCGTTTTCGAGCGGCGGATAATATCTTCCATAGATGATCCTGTTGCCATTACTTCTGGCAATCAAGATCTCGTTACCATTTACTGCAACGAAGCCGTTACCATCTTTGCCCAGAAAACTGTTAGGTTCACGGTATGTTCTGATAAATCTGCCGTTTGTCAGGTCATACGCTTCGATAATACCATTTTTCCTGACATAAAGTAGGGTATCATTGGAACTGACCTCTGTATCATCTGTATTGTCTTTCGTAGGAATGGTCATGAACGGCGGCTGGTCTATCGCTTTTTTGATCTTTATTTCATTGGGCGTTACTGCGATGATCTTTCCTTTGGAGGTGTATGCCGCTTTTAGCAGGTTGTCATATCTTTCGGGCGACTCTTTATGTGCGCCGTTGATACTGTATCTGTAGATGCTGTTTTTGGTTGTCACCAATGCACTGTTATCGATAGGACTGAACTGTGCAGAGAGGATCTTTGCCGGTACCTGCACAGGTATTTCTTTATGTGTCGCCAGTTCGAGGAAAGACAGGGTCTTATCGCCCTGTATCACCAATACATTTTTTCCATCGTCAGAAAAGAAAGCAGAATAAACATTCTCCATGATGAACGATTCATAGAAGCTGTTCCTGTTGTTCAGCGTGTCATAGATATAATCTCTGATCCGCTTGTTGGAACTGTCATACTTAAGGCTCTCCAATGCCAGCTGGTAGGCGAGTGCAGGGTCGGACCGCATCAATGAACGGGATTTGGTAAGGAACGATGCAGTTAGTTTGGTATACTCAATTTCTTTATCCTTGCTTTGGATGATCGCCAGTTGATAGCGCAAGGAATCTGAATATTTCCGCAGCGATTGAGAGTAGCGGTTTACGGAATCGCGTGATTGGATCAGTGCCGCCCGTTGTCCCAGCAGTTCCTTCTTTTGTTTCTCAACTTCCTGGCGTGCCGCTCTTTCTTTAAGCGCGGCAGATCTGGCCACAACACTTGCTTCCATAGCCTCCGTTGCTTTTCTGTCAGCAAGTTCGGCCTTTACATTCAATGTGTCATTGAGTCGTTTCAGTTTTGCCTGTGAAACGTTTTCCTTATCCCTTAATACTTTAATACTGTCAATATAACTGATCGACTGTTTGAGGCTACGGTTCGCCTTTTTATATTGACTAAATGCATAGGTAGCAGCAATGGACAGTAATAACAGGCCCAGTAGTGTGAGCCAGGTCCGTTCTTTCTGTAAACGCGTCTTAGCTTTAGCTTCCGCCAGCTTTTCCTTTAAGGCCCTTTCTTTTTGTTCGTTCAGTTCGGCGATATATTCCTGTTTGTACAACCGTTCCTCCAGCAGCTCTTTCTGTTTCTTCTCATATGCGATCACCTTATCCCGTTCTTCGATCAGTTCCTGTTGCCGCCTTGACTTTCTTTCTTCCAGTTCCCAGCGGCGTTGTTCGCTCTTCTTTACAAAATTCGTTTCAGGTTGGTTTAACCAGTTGTCGGATGATTTCAGGATATTTAACAAGGTATCCAATCGTGAATCTTCATGCCATAACTTTTTAGGGTTTTCTTTGAACTTCTTCACGGCTTCCGACAGGTCCTGTTGCAGGTAGAGCAGGTTCTTGCCATACTGTTTTATCCAATCGCCTATGAGGTTCCAGGAACGGATCAGGGAATCGTGCGCAGGCTCATAATATACAAGGCCGCTCTCGTTGGGACCCGATGAGATCAGGCGGCTGTTGACCAGTTCATTCAGCACCTTCTGTACACGCTCGTTCTCTTCGGGCTTCTCATATACGAGTTCATCGGCAAGGATCCTTTTAGAGGCCTTTTCATTAATGCTCAATGACACCATGCGCAGCATCACGTTCTTAATGGTGCGTTGCGTATCTGCATCGGAGCTTGTGTATAATTTTGTAGCGCGAAGCCTTAACCCATCCACAACGCCGCCAATAGCATTGTAATGATCTTCCGTGAGGTACCCATCATTAATACCGCTCTTCTCATATTCGATATACATCTGCTCAAGTGCATACGATAGGAGAGGTAAGGTCCCGTTAGATTGCATGACGTCCCGCACAATATTATCCACGAGGTAGATGGGCTTATATTCCAGTCCGGCGAGATATGCAGGCTCCGTGATGATCTCCCGGACGGCGCTTTCCATCAGGTCAGGCACGGTCTTTTTAGACTCCCGCCAGTTGGTGAGCGACCTTTCGAACTCATATTCATAATCGGAGCGCACGCTAAGTATGATCTTAATGTTGGCGGTGGCAGCGCTTTCATCTTCAGCCAGGGCGTTCAGCATTTTGATGAACTCTTCACTTTCCAGCGAAGACGACTGTGTACTGAGCTCTTCAAACTGGTCTATATACAAAAGGAACTTTTCACCATTCAGTTCTTTTGTCCTTTTAATGATGTCACGTCCGAATTCCATAGGATGAGCGCCGGGTTCTCCGTACAGCACCTGGTAGCCGTCTTTTTTCAGGGCCGGAATGATACCTGCCTTGATGATGGATGACTTACCTGACCCCGACGGCCCTACGATAACCAGGAGTTTCCTGTCTTCGAAGAAGGTCAGCAGTTCCCGTAATATCATACTCCGGCCAAAGAAGATAATAGCATCTTTCTCATCATAGGAAGGGAGTCCCTTGAAAGGATTCCCTATCACACTCGGGTGCCTGTTACGTCCCCTGGAGGCGGCAGTTTTCTTTTGTATGATCAGTGGCACAAGGCTGTCATGCGCCAGGGAGAACACTTCATTATCGCCTTCCCGCGAGAACTTTACCAATTTGCTCCTGCTCAGTCCATTCAGCCACATCCTGGCCGTTTGAGGGTCGATGTCTTTTACCTCATTTAGTCGCAGGGGTTGTTTCGTCTGCGATTTCGACACGAAGTGCTGTAAGAGGTACCATACACCGCCGGCCTTGCCCCTGGATACCCTTTCTACTACCGCGTTGAGGTAGCGGGACAACATATTCTTTCCTTCCCCGATCTCACGGAGGATGCTTTGTGTAAAAGCGATCGGCGCGTCCGGTTCCGTTTTCTCTGCAGCCTTTTCCCAGGCCCAGAAGAGATATACCTGGAGATTGGCAAGGTCTACACGGCCCTCGGTGGCACAGTCGGCCGCTATCCTGGCCGCACAGCTGCGATGGTCGCCGTCGGGTGTCTGAATATTGAATTTGTCCAGCAGCTTGACAATAGAGTCCGTGGCATCGGGAATGCTCATCGGCTCAATTTTCACTGAAGATTTAAAGACAGATACCCCGGCATCCTGCAGGATCTTCAGGTGACCATGATATTCCTCCCGGAGCACAAGAATGATCTTGCACTGTATGTCGTTGTTTAAAACGTCCTTAATGATGCTTATAAAGCCCTGTATTTCCTCGTTGTTGCCAAAGACGAACAATTCCTCCAATTGATCGAAAACGAGAAATATGGGCTTAAAATGCTTTAAATAGATCTTCCGGATCAGTTCAGGGATGGCAGACGGCTTTTCAGGGGCAATTGGTTCTCCGGCTTCCTGTTGTAAAGTGCCGATCAGGCTTTCCGCCATGTCGTCCCTTCTCAATATCCAGATGGCATGCCAGTCGGTCCTTTTGAACTTATTGGCCAGCCCGCACTGTATCAGGCTGGTTTTACCTACGCCGGATGTACCGTATATCAGTATCAGGTTGGCCGCGAACGACAGGTTGTACAGGTGATCGATCTCCGCCGTGCGCCCGCCCCAGATATCCTTATCCTCTTTTGTATAAGATTCCAGTAGCTTGAAGGGATTTTCCATCAAAGTGCTCATGGTTCGCTGTTTATGGGAGTTGAACTGGTAACTGTGACAGGGATGGCAGCGATTTTAGATCTGTAATACAGAAATTCAGCATGCAGCTGCAATAGTCTGTTCGTGATCCTGATCTTCTCCCGGTCAGTTTTATTGGTCATCTCTTCAATGAACCTGATGGTTGTTTTGGGGATAGTGGTACCACCCAGTTCTATCTCACTGGTTTCCGGCAGGACATGGATCAGCCTTTCACTACTTGTGAGGCTTTTATACACAATGCCATTGTCTTCAGTATAATTGTAGAAATAGAGGTCTACGCCGTCATACTCACAGAGTACATTCTTATCAATGAGGAAAGGGGAAAGGGAAAGGTATTCGAACATCCTGTAGATCTCTTTTACCAGTATAACTGAATACGACTCTGCATATTCGGGCAGCGACTGCAGTTCCAATACCTCCATCCTGTCGGAGATCCTTTGTTCCAGCAACAGGTATTTATGAAAATAAGTTTTGTCCAGCAGATTCCGTTTCCTGATCGCTTCCACATTTTTGATCACAACCATCTTGTATTGCAGAATGAAGAACAGTTCTCTAAGCAGATCGATCAGTCCTTGTTCTATCAGTTTGCAATGATGGATATAAGCGGCAGTAGTGTTGAGTGTGGGGACCTTCGCTTTAATGCCTTTGATGAGCATATGAGAATTGAAAAAGTTATTCTCATAAGTATTGGCATTTTTAACGGCCATATGTTCCTTTACAAAGGTTGTTATCCCTGTTTCCTCTTCTAAGTTTGTTTTCAATATCTGGCCCACCACTTCAATGAAAGAAGTGTAGTCAAAGTTCTCTTCATTATCCTTTGTCTGTTTGAAATAACTCAGGATGATCTCTTTCTGAACCGGGTTCAATTCAAATGGTTTCCCGTTCCTGTCTTTCCATCCGTATATTTCCAGCATATCGGAGAGAATGGTGGAAGCTGCCAGCTTGACCAGGATCTCATAAAAGTTGATCTGCAATTCGATGAATTCATTATAGTCTTCTTCCGTCAGCAGGTTTTCCTTACTGAAAGAATACATTCGTTGCAGCAGCTTACCCAGTGGCAAGGGAAATGTGTTAATGAGTTTATCCGCGATATCACTGAGGCTCTGCGGATCTTTTATATAGGCGGTATACAGGTCGTTGATCTCTTTCAGCTGACCGTTCCTTCTGTTAAACTTGTCATTGATGTTCTCTACTTCGATCACAATTTCTTTGGCCGAAAGGTCATGCTTCTCGTATAACGTTTCGATCACCAGGTCTTTTTCTTTGGTCAGCGCTGTAAACAGCCTGCTTGCATTGTTGGCCAGTGCCCGTATCAGTTCATCATTGGGAGAATATTTCTCTTTGTCGTCATATTTTTCATTTAGATACTGGGTGATAGACCATTCGTCGGATTGGGCGCTCTTATAGTAAATACCCCAGGGGAATTCACTGTTATTGTCGTCTTCCGGTTCGTCGCCTGTCAGGGCCACCCGTTTAGTGCCTATATACCGGTTAGTGCCTTTCGGGAACAATGCAAAATGTTCTCCGGAGAGTACGAAGGTTTTGGCGAAGTCAAAAGCCTTCCCGATCTGCCAGGACTTGGTCAGCGCCGTATAGAAATAGATGGAAAAATCGGCGGCTATCTTATCGTATACCGGACGATGGGTACCGATCACGATCGGGATACCCTTTTGCGGATTGGCAGGATCTGGTGTATGTAATACGTCTATGATCTCTTTGGATGCACAGGCGTTCAGAAAGACTAGTTTAAGGTTAGGAGCGAGGGCCAGTAATTCGGCCAGGCCTTCTTTCCGGAATTGCCCGTCTTTTTCAAAGAAGAGTGCGAGGCTGTTCCCGTGTCCTGAGAAATGCAGGATCTCAATCTCGGGACCATGGTCGGCGAAAAAGTGGAACATGTCATCTTTGGTAGCTCTGATAAGGACTTCGGGGTTTAAGTGTTTTTTGATATTTCCGAAGTTGGTATTGATCTCTTTGATTTCCTGTTCGACAAATTGTAATGGTCCTTCCTTCATATCATTGGCATATGCCAATAGTGCTAATCTGGCCATCTTTTGTTGTGTTTTACCTGCTTGGTGCGGGTGTATTTGGGGTGTCTTTTGCTTCTGATCTGGGGTATATTATCTTACTTCACGCTCCTGTTCTACATCTTGGTCACTTATAACTTGCTTGTTATTTTTAATATGCTCATATTAAGTTAAGGAAATTAATCGCAATCAGAAAATATATTATATCTGGAGCTATTCCGGCGAGGCATTATCCCACATATGCCTTTACCATGCCTTTACCATGCCTTTAGGTTTGACCTGCACACGCTTTATACCCGACGCATACAGGACGCATCCCCGACGTATAGGTGGATTTAAGAGGTTTTAAATAAGTTCAGACTCAGTTAAATCCCTGCTTATACTAAGTAGATTCGTTCTGTTTTCTATATCTCCATATCGGGAAACCGTCATCTGGCCGTCACTTTACCGTCATCTATATATCCCTTCGATATAGAGATGACGGTAAAATGATATGGAAGAGACGGTGAAGCGATATGAACGAAGAGAGAAAAGACCCTGCAAACAAGCATAAAAGAGCGATTAAACGGCGAAAACGCAATGCGGAAAAGACAATGAAGAATACACAGGCGGACAAAACCAGCAGTAGCCTCAGTCCTGCTATAGTTAGGGAGACCGGACCGCAGCGAGCATTCGGATGGAAATTACGGGCCTCAGTTGTTTGAAGTATGTTGATGCGGTGTACAAGGGATTTAATAAAGTATCAAAGCCCAATACGCCTATCCAAAGCTGCATAGCCAGGAACTTCAAAGAACTGCAGCCCGTGATTCCATCCAAACTGCGAGCCAGAAGGTCATGGCCGGAACCAGCGTAAGCCCAAAGCAAACGTCTTCCCAAATTGATTTCCAGTAATCACCTTTGATTCCCATTTATTTCTCACTATATTGTCGAATAACTCAAGCAGTTACGGAAAACCGGTGTAAATACCATCAGTATTTGGATAATATTATGCTATTAGGAAGGTATATTCCGCGTTACAGGTATTAAACTTTTCATGTGCAATTGAATCTCGTAAATTAATAAAGCAGATGATGTTAAAAAGGATCGCTTCAATTTTACTTCTTTCGTTAGGGGTTAGCGGCGCTTATGCGCAGCAGGGAAACTATGCTATTATACCTAAACCCTTATCTATGCAACCTGCTAACGGCAGGTTCGATCTTGGTCCGCAGACGGTCCTGGTAGCGCAGAGTGATGCCGCCAGAAAGAATGCCGGCCTGTTCAATGAGTTCCTCTGGAACCGTTATGGCATCAGGCTTACCGTGGCCCATGACGCCAAAGGAAAGGCTATTGTACTGGAAGAGCAGAACGATAGTACCGAGGCGTATAGTCTGACGGCAGGGATAGACAAGATCACCATCAAAGGGGGAAATATCGGTTGCTTTTATGGGTTACAGTCCCTGTTGCAGCTGATCAACGTGCAGAACGGCAGCCTGGGTGTACCGGCAGTAGTCATTTCCGATAAACCGGAATTCGGTTATCGCGGTGTGATGGTAGATGTGAGCAGGCATTTCTTCTCCCTGGATGAAATGAAAAAGATCGTGGATGTAATGGCCTATTTCAAATTTAACAGATTGCACTGGCACCTGACGGACGACCAGGGATGGCGTCTGGAGATCAAGAAATATCCTAAACTGGCCCAGATCTCCGCATGGCGTGATTCCAGCATTCTTGGTCAGTATGGCGACTTTAAGCCATTTGTATACGATAGTGAGAAACATGGCGGCTATTATAGCCAGGATGAGGCCCGCGAACTGGTAAAGTATGCCGCCGACCGTAAGATCACTATTCTGCCAGAAATAGAGCTGCCAGGTCATAGTACGGCTGTTTTGGCTGCTTATCCCCAGTTTGGTTGCAAGGATACCACTTACCAGGTACCTGGTTACTGGGGCGTGCATTATGCGATCTTATGTCCCAAAGAAGAAACCTTTAAATTCCTGGAGGATGTGCTGACAGAAGTAATGGCCATCTTCCCGAGCAAATACATTCACATCGGTGGAGACGAGGTGCCTAAAGAGCACTGGCAGCAGTCTAAGTTTGCACAGAGTGTGATGAGCAAACAGAAACTGAAAGACGAGCATGAGCTGCAGAGTTATTTCATTTCCCGCATAGAGAAATTCTTAAATAAGAACGGCAGGAACCTTGTAGGCTGGGATGAGATCCTGGAAGGCGGTTTAGCGCCTAATGCAACCGTTATGAGCTGGAGAGGAGAGAAGGGTGGTATCGCTGCAGCAAGAATGGGGCATGATGTGATCATGACGCCTAACAGCCATTTGTACATCGACCACTATCAGGCAAAAGATAAACAGACCGAGCCTACCGCTATCGGTGGTTTCCTGCCACTGGAAAGAGTGTATAGCTATCATCCTCGTCCTGATTCGCTGACTGCCGATCAGCAGCAACATGTATTGGGCGTACAGGCTAACCTGTGGACAGAATATATCGGTACGAACACTAAGCTGGAATATATGTTGTTCCCGCGTGCGCTGGCATTATCTGAAATTGCATGGTCCGCAAGGAACAGGCAGGATTATGACGACTTCTCTACAAGAAGATTGCCTGCACGTTTGCAGGAGCTGGAGCAGATGAAATATTTCTACCGTATTCCGGAAGCGAAAATTACATTCGCTACCAATGCTGCCGGCAGAAGAACTGCAGAGATCACGCCGTTCGTAGCTAATAGCCAGGTGTATTATACATTGGATGGTCATAAGCCTGATCAGACATGCAACCTGTATAATGGTCCTGTTACATTGGCTATTCCAGGTGCAAAAGCAATGACCTTGAATTATATCATTGTAACGCCGGGGGGCAGGGTAAGCAATATGTTTAGTTTACCCTTGCAGGAAACAAAATAATCAAGAGCTTATTTTGATATAGCAACAAGGTGTCTCCTTTGTCTGTAAAACAGGAGACACCTTTTGTTTTTATGAAGAATTTCCAGGATACTGTTATTTTCAACAGAAATTGACACGCTGAAAGTTATACCCGGTCAGCGGTATACAGGACTACAAAACTGCATCAATGGCGTTAGAAAGATTTTTATCAATATTGGGGCCACCAACTTGCATAAAACGGACGATACCCCGGGAGTCAATTACTACAGAAGCCGGATAAGCGAATAATCCGTATTTTTCAGCAACCGGAGCTGCGTCGGGAAGGATATTATAGTCGAATTCATGCTCCTTCAAAAAGGTGTTAATAGTTGATTTATTGTCCAGGGATAGTGCAAGAAATACAATTTTTTCAGGATCATGTTTCTTTTTGATGGCATTTAAAACAGGCATTTCGTTAATGCACGGTTTGCAGGCAACAAACCAGAAGTTAAGAACAACTATTTTCCCCTTCAAAAACTCCGTATCGTACAATTTGCCGTTCAGATCGTAAAGTTTAAAATCAGGTGCCGGCTTATTTAAAAAGGTGGTGTCATCCCGCAATGTTTTGTCAGGACGGTTATTCAGGGTAGGGCGTATTATCCAAAATTTGCTGATACCGGTAGCAGGCACTGAAGCACGCAGGTCAAATACATTGCTGGTTAAAAGCAAGGTAGATAGCATAAAAAACGTAAACTTTCTCATTGTTAGCTGGCTGTTATTTAAATGTTAATGAGGCAAAAAAACGGAAAATATTTTATTTAATATACTTTTTAGTATATTTTTGCAATGTCAATAATAAGATGATGACAAAGGCAGAAAAGACAAAAAAGTTTATCATTGAACAGGCGGCTCCTGTTTACAACCAGAAAGGTGTTGCGGGGACTAACGTGGACGACGTTTTGGAGGCTACGAAGTTAACCAAAGGGGCGATTTATAGTCATTTTGTAAACAAAGATGACCTATCCATGCAGGTAGCAGATCATTTGCTGGAAAAAATTTGTATGGGTATTGATCAGGTTATGGAAAAGGAGACTACAGCAAAGGGGAAGATCTTTGCTTATCTGGATTTTAACAAGAAGCCGTTGAATACCTATATAAAAGGTGGCTGTCCTATCTTTAATATGGCTGTGGAATCTGACGACAACAATTCTGGTATTAAGCCAAAGATCAGTGAGATCTTATCTGTTTCACAAAAGAAATTCGCTTCCATTTTACGGCGGGGAATAAAAAATGGCGAGTTCTCGTCAGCTCTTGATCCGGACATCTACGCATTTAAAATGTTTGCGGCAATAGAAGGTGCACTTGTTATATGTCGTACGATGAATAATGAACGGCCGATGCAAGGATTGATCAAAAGTCTGAAGAGCGAATTGGAAGCGTATGAGCTTTGATTTTTTTTGATTATTAATATACCAAAAGGTATATTTTGTTTACTGGTGTCATATATTAAAAACGCGGGAACTATTTTAAAAGTAGTCGCAAATAAGGAAAATCATCAAAATAAAAGTATGGAAAAGCCAAAAATTTTAATCACTGGCGCAACCGGTTCAACAGGTGCTCCATCAGTAGAGATATTACTACAGAAAGGTTACCATGTGCGCGCACTGGTGCATAAAGAGGATGCGCGATCAACACGCTTGAAAGCTCTTGGTGCGGAAATAGTTGTGGGTGATATGCAGAACATGGAAGATGTTCGTGCCGCCTGGAAGGGGGCTGAAAGGGGATATTTTTGTTACCCGCTAAGCCCCGATCTGTTGGATGTTACTGTCATTTTCGCGCAGGCAGCAAAAGAAGCCGGCGCCGGGTTTATCGTCAATATGTCGCAAAAACAAGTGGCAGCTACGGCAAAAAGCCCTGCTACAATACGCCACTTTTTATCAGAGCAGGTGTTTAACTGGTCAGGCATTCCGACAACCCATTTAAGACCAACTTTCTTCTCAGAATGGTTTCTGTACGTTGCCGATCAAATTAAAGCAGGAAAACTGCAGATGTCTTTCCCCAAAGAGGCGCAACATGCGCCGGTAGCAGGAGAAGATCTCGCCCGTACCGTTGCCGCTATTTTAACCGAACCGGCCAGACATATCAACAA
Organism: Chitinophaga sp. S165; assembly: GCF_003182155.1. Lineage (GTDB taxonomy): Bacteria > Bacteroidota > Bacteroidia > Chitinophagales > Chitinophagaceae > Chitinophaga. Next base: position 1,965,694 of record NZ_QGTG01000001.1, on the reverse strand, counting down.
GGTTTATCAGCTTTTCGGGCCGGAACTTTTAAGTTATGCTGAAATAGGTGAAATATTCAGTCGTACCTTGAATAGGGACTTCGTTTACGAACAAGTTAGCGTCCAATCAATGGCTGATTCGATTGGATTAGGTCAGGCTGCTCACTTTAAAGATCACGTTGCAAGTGTTGCCGGTGACGATATTTTCGGCCTGCCGAATATAAATGATGCAATAGAAAAAATTACAGGCAAAAGTCCTATGAGGTTAGCCGAATTTATAGATAAAAACCGCATGGCTTTTACCGCTTAATATAAGTGTGCAACTAAAGAATAATATGTGATATTTACAGGTCATATTGTTTCGATGATGTTGGTAAAAGGTGATAAGGATGTCAAAAGGCCCCCAGCTTTGTTGGGATATTCAGCTTTTTTAGTCAACCATATCATTGCATCAACATCATCGTTAACAAAAAAAATCCCCGAAAAATGCCATTTGTTCAAAATTCTATATAGATTTATACTGTGAACCTAGTGTTACTGTGTTAATTACCCCTGATAAACATTACCGCGCTTGACCCCAAAAATCAATCGCTCATTTAAGATTTATTGAACCGGAGAGGCTGCATTAATTGTACGAAAAATTTAATGTATGGCTGTATTACCCCTAATACTTGCAGGACCCATTCTGCGAAGAGTGGAACCACGTTTGGTTACCATCTGGATGGCGTTCTCTGAACCACAGCATGTCGAGTTGCATTTATGGTCTGAGATCATCAAGACCCAAAAGACCAGTACTGTATATGAACCGGAGATTCCGCCGGATTATACCGCTACGGCCGATACGCAACGTATAGGTACGCACTTCCATATTGCATTTATTACATTGAACATTGAAGCGCCAAAGTTACCACTGGTGCAGAACCTGGTGTATTGCTACAATGTCCGTTTTACAGATACTAATTCAAGTACCCTGCGTGACCTGAAGTCGGAAGGATTGTTCGCTGATCAGAACAATCCTGTCACCTCGCACTTTTCTAATATGGCGATCGGGTTTAAAGAAGGACAGTTACCGTCCTTCTCGCTTCCTCCCGCTAACATTGAAGACCTGATCATCATGCACGGCTCTTGCAGGAAGATGCATGGTATAGGAAAAGACGGTCTGGCTTCAATGGATTTCCTGATAGGAAGTTATATCAATGAGCCGAACAAACGTCCTCACCAGCTTTTCCTGACAGGTGATCAGATCTATGCCGACGATGTACCGATGATGGTATTGCCCTGGTTATCCCGACAAGGGAAAGCATTGTTCGGGGATGATTTTGAAGAAAAGATAACCGTTACCAATAGCAAGACCGCTAACGGTACACTGACCAATTTCCCGCCTAACCTGCGTCGCACCGTCACGACGGAATCCGCAAAGTTCTCGAGTGATGATAGCGATAGCCACCTTATTACCTTTCATGAGTTCGTGGCATTGTACCTGTTCTCTTTTTCCAATCGCCTCTGGCCGACAGAACTTACCAATATAAAGGAAGATATCAGTGATTCCGCGATGGATACGATCTTCAATGATCTTATGAGCATGATCGATGATAGTGCAAATGATATGCGCGACTTCCTGATGAACGCGGAAGAAAAGGAGATGTTCAACGGCACATCCAATGAAAAGCGGAACAAGTGGGAGAAGAAGATGAAAAGGATGTTCAGGAAAGAGTTGAAGAATGTAATAGAGTTCCGCGATAACCTGCCCCGTGTATACAGGATCCTTGCTAATGTACCGGTGTATATGATGCTGGACGATCATGAAATTACAGATGACTGGTACATGACCCGCGACTGGCGCGATAAGGTGCTTAGCCATCCGTTGGGCGTGAATATTATCAGGAATGGTCTGATGGCCTATACGCTGTTTCAGGGCTGGGGTAATGATCCGAAAAGTTTTGAATCGGGTGATAAAGCTACCTTGCTGACACAGATAAAACAGGTAGCTGCGCCCGGCAGCTCAGAGGGGCCGTCAACAACTGTAGCTAATAGTATTGATGCGTTGTTAGGTTTTGATGGCAATGATCCCAAAATAAAACTGCACTTTAATGTGCCGACAGGGCCTACCACCACTTACGTACTTGATACACGTACGATGCGGACCTTTGAAACAAGACATGGCAGCCCGGGATTATTGTCGGCCGCAGCATTGCTGCAACAGCTGCCCACAACACCACCGCCATTGGGAGCAGAAGTGGTGTTCATCGTATCGCCTGCACCGGTGTTAGGACTGGCTGTATTTGAAGAGCTGATACAACCGTTAATAAGCGCCATTAAGAGTAATGTATATGCCGATACGGAGGCATGGGCATTGAACTATGCTGTGTTTGAAAGCTTCCTTGCTACGATACAGAAATTAAAGAAGGTCGTGATCCTTTCCGGGGATGTGCATTTCGGGCTTACTACCGTTATGGACTATTTCAAAGGAGCAGATAAAACAAGGATCGTACAGCTGGTATCCAGTGCGTTGAAAAATGAATCGGATAAGGTGGGCAATCAGCATATCCTTATCAGCGGAAGGTTACAGCAATTGCAGTCAGCCGCTTATTTCCCCTCTGAAAGATTAGGCTGGAAGAACAAGGTGGTGAATGTGAACGGACCTATTTCTCCCAGGAATGAAATGCGCCGGCATAAGAACCCCGTAGTACTTTCACCACAGGGATGGTTCCCGGGATCAACTGTTACCCCAAATGCCGACTGGTCCTGGAGGCTGGACATCGTCGCAGATGTACGGCCCGATACAGATACTGTAGGGGCGAGACCAGAGAAGATACGCATAGATACGATCGATCCTGATATCAACCTCGCATCTGCACCTTCAGTTAAACAAGGTTATGAAAAGGTAGTAGCACGACACCAGTTAGCTTTTGAAGATAATATCGCCAGGAGAGTTGTCTGGTCGTCCAATGTCGGTATGGTGCGAATAAAAAAAGATGCAGGTAAACTGTCTGTCGAACATCAGTTCTGGTATCGTTTACCAGATGATGATCTGTATGAGGAGCCTAATTGTTACACACAACATGTCGCCTCTCTGGAACCCACTTCAGATACACCCCCACAACTTAGCTGACAATGGCCGAAAATAAAAATCTGCTGCAACAATTTGTGAAGGTAGCCCGGGACATACTGAACCCGTTTGTGGAAATGCTTGGTGGCACACTGGAAGACCGGAAAGAAGGACTAGCCTCACTCGGACTAGATCCTTCCTTTGCAAATTCATCTCCTGCTGTTCCAAGTGCAAGCCTGAACAGTATCAACCTGTATGTCGAAAAATCGGCAGACGAGGTAGATGAACTGGCCTTCTTTGCTGTGCTGGAAGACCTGATTCAGATATCAGCTGTTATCAAAGAGTTCTTTTCAGCTGCTGCTGCCGGTAATCCGAACCTGACTGCAAGTGAGCTCACCACGGCATATATGAACCTGATGACCTTAAATTATTTCCGTTTAAGGTCTCCTATGTTCTTTAAGGTGGTGTCGGTCATTGAAGCAGTGGACCATCAGTCTGTAAGATCAGGCGGTATCCTTAACCTGTTCGGTGCTATCGGTAAATTCTTCGAAAATGTGGGGGAAGGCTTCAGCCTTGAGAATGAAGATCATGCCCGCAATCTGTCGGATACCATGTTGTTTGTAAGCGGTGTAGGCCTTACGCTGCTGAATAAATTATTCGTCAATTTTAATATTCCCTTAAGTATCGATGCGGCTTACGGTTACGATACTTATCCCGACTCCACCAGCCCTAATGCTGACATGCTCTCTGCACGTACACTCAGCTTTTCTATTAACCAGGAGGGCAGTGAAACCGTCGAAAGCAAGATAACGAGCACATTGGTATTCGTGCCGCTTAGTCACCAGGGTAAGGCCGCTGTGATGGATATCACCGGGGAGATCAAAGTGGATCTGGACCTCGGCAATCATTGGAAATTCACTTTTGATACCGGCGGACTGGGTATCATATTCCGTGTAGGCGAAGGTGCGGATGCATCCCTTGCTACCAATCCTTTCGTGGAGATGATCCTGGAGAATAACACGGATGAAGTTACGAAGGGAACACTTTTCGCTAACCCCGTAATAAAGTTTGGGTACGGAAGGATAAAGACAAGCATCCGGTTTTCTAAAGACGATATTGAATTCAAGTTTAAACCTACAATTGCCTTTGAATTTGGACGAGGCACAAAGACCAGTTTTCCATTTACACTGATTCCTGCTAAAGGGCTGGACCAGAAGTTTGATGTAGCAATCGGGATCAGCCAGAAGAAAGGCTTCTTCCTGGATGGCGGCGCCAATGGATTAACCATAGCGATACCGGTATATGCAACATTAGGACCGGTCAGCTTTGACGTCATCACACTGGCTTACTCTGCCGATGAAGCTACCAAAGAAAAGCAGATAGAAGTATCTATCAGCTTCAAGCTGAAGATAGGCAGTGTGATCGCTGCAACAGTTTCCCGTACCGGGGTATTGGCCGCATTAAAGCCGAACCCTGATGGTGAAGGGGTCATCGCAGGGCATGATATCGATATATCTTTCAAACCGCCAAATGGTATCGGTATAGCGGTGAACGCCGGCATTGTAACAGGGGGTGGTTATCTGTATTTCGATTCGAAGAACGGCGAATATTTCGGTGCACTGGAACTGTCGTTCAAGGACATGTTCACTTTCAAAGCTGTCGGCATTATCAATACCAAAATGCCTGATGGCAGTAGCGGATATTCCCTGCTGATCATAGTAACTGCTTCCGGTTTCAACTTCCAGCTGGGCTTCGGATTTACACTGAACGGGCTGGGTGGTTTACTTGGCCTGCACCGTACTATAAAAGTAGATGTGCTGGTAGACGGTTTGAAGACCAATACCCTGAAGAGTATCCTTTTCCCGGAAGATGTAGTGGCGAATATCAATCGTATCATCAGTGATCTGAAACAGGTCTTCCCTATACAACAGGACCACTTTGTAATAGGATTGATGGCAAAGATCGGCTGGGGCACTCCTTCGCTGGTAACGCTTGACCTGGGAGTGATCGTTGACTTCCCTGATCCGCGTGTGGTAATACTGGGCGTACTGAAAGCAGCCTTGCCTAAAGAGGATGCGGCAGTACTGAAATTACAGATCAACTTCATCGGTATAATCGATATCCCGAACAGCTTTATTTTCTTCAGGGCAGACCTGTACGATTCAAGGCTGCTTGCATTTACATTAACCGGTAGTCTGGCACTACTGGTGGCGTGGGGAGATAACGGCACTTTTGCTTTAAGTGTGGGAGGATTCCATCCTGATTTTAAAGAGATCCCGAGTATTCCGCAATTGCCTAATGGATTCAAAGGACTGGACCGGCTGGGTATCAGTCTGCTGTCGGGAAAGAACCCGCGGATCACAGTCCAGTGTTATTTTGCCGTTACTTCAAACACCGTCCAGTTCGGGGCGAAGGTTGAATTGTATGCAGCGGCGGCAGGATTTAACGTATATGGCTATCTGGGTTTTGATGTGCTGTTCCAGTTCGAGCCTTTCCATTTTATTGCAAAGTTATATGCGGGCCTGGCGCTCAGACGTGGTACATCTGTTATTATGGGCATTTCCCTGCGTGGTACCCTGAGTGGGCCTAAACCCTGGGATGTGGAAGGAGAGGCCAGCTTCAGCATTCTATTCTTCGATATCACTATCGGGTTCCATGTTACATGGGGCGAAGATCCGGATGCCGTTGCGAAGATCACCGAAGACCTGCAGCAACGTATGATCGAGGAGCTTGGCAACAACCAGAACTGGCAGGCTGTTATCCCGGATAATAACAAGCTGCATGTAACTGTAAAAGACCTCAAGCTGATACAACCGGAAGAGAACCCTTCTCCCAATATCGTTATTCACCCACTGGGAGTGCTCACCTTTAGTGAAAGGCTATTGCCTATGGAGGTGACAATACAGAAGTTTGGCACCAGGTTGCCGAAAGACGTTGATCTGTTTAAGGTCAATAAGGTGATGAGCAATACCACCGAGCTATCTTTTACGGAAGTGAAGGAGCGGTTTGCACCAGCCAATTTCTTCAACCTGAAGGATAATGAAAAGCTGTCACGCCGTTCTTTTGAATCGAATGTAAGCGGCTTTAAGGTTACCGCTGGCTCAGATCTGAGTATTGCACCTGCGGTTAGTAAGAGTGTCGATTACGAGATGAGTTATCTGCGAAAGAAACGTTTTATGTTATTCTTTGCGGGTATCTATAAATATTCGAAATCACTCTTCAGAACGAACCTGAAAGGTAATGCTGTCGCTAAATCTAAAATGTCTTATGCTACAAACCGTCAGTCAGTCAATGCACCGGCGGCAGTGAACGTGAACCAGGACCAATACGTGGTAGCTAACGTCAGTGATATGAAGATGCATAGCGAGGGTATGGTAGCGAACAGTTATGCGGAAGCCGTTGAAATGTACAATACGCTTACAACAAAGCAGCCTGCGTTGAAGAATAAAGTGCAGATCTTATCTCAGTATGAAATAAACAACAATTAACCATGAGTGTAGAAATAGCCAGATACCAGTTCCATGCATGGTCAAGAAGAGGTATTTCCGCCAACATTATCGAGGCTGATGATCTTGGTAACGGAGGTGCGGCCGTTAAGGAGCGGGCAGAAATTCCTATTGCGGTCACACTCAATACAACAGATGTTCCCAAGAACTTTTCGCTGATAGGGCCGGGAGATATTACCGGTATTCAATCGGATATGGTCGTTCGTACGGAGCCGCTGAACTGGATCACCAATTTCGAACCGAACTACCTTGCGTTTATAGAATTTTATGATGAAGATTTTGCCTGGCGTTATACACCGGCATCACCTTCGGGTAACAGGTTAAGGCCCTGGCTGTTTCTGCTGGTGGTAAAAGAAGGGGAGTTTGAGAGAACCAAGAGAAAGATACCGCTGCCTTCTATCAATGTCAATGCACCGGAGGTATTCCCGCCGTTCAAAGATACCTGGTTATGGGCGCATGTACACAGCGATGCAGATATACCTGATAGTGAGCTGTCTGATTATGAAGAGTTCCTGTTATCGTTGAATAAAACGGTCAATAACGATCCGGACCAGTTGTTCTGCCGTTTAATGAGCCCGCGGAAGCTGGAAGCAAATACGAAGTATTATGCGTTCCTGGTGCCTGCTTTTGAAACCGGCAGACTGGCAGGGCTTGAACTTCCTACCGCGAATGTAGTAGCGCAATTGCCTTCCTGGGACGATGGTGGTGCGAAGGGCGAGATGCCTGTATATTACGAATGGTTTTTCCAGACAGGTAATAATGCAGACTTCGAATCACTTGTAAAACTATTAGAGCCACGGGCTATGGACCCGAGGGTCGGTATACGTGATATGGATGCTTCCCGGCCGGGATTTGTAAGAGCTGATGATGTAACACAGGAGATCCCCGGTACACAGCCTGCTATACTCGGATTGGAAGGAGCATTGAAATCGCCTACTACAGTATCAACGGTGTTTCCCAATCCGCCAGCCAGCGAGTTCCAGGAAGAGTTGCAGAAAATAGTGAACCTCCCTGCAATTCAGGCGGCTGATCTTACAGAAGATCCTATAGTGTCCATACCGCTGTATGGAGGTAAGCATGCTAAAAAATCGGCAACAGATGTAGTACTGCTGGATGTGAGCAAGAGCACCTGGGTGAATGACATGAACAGGGACCCGCGTACACGTGTGCCGGCAGGCTTCGGAACACTGGTGATCCAGAAGAACCAGGAGAAGTACATGCAGAAGGCATGGGCGCAGGTAGAAAAGATCATTGAAGCGAACCGGCTTATAAAGGCGAGTTTGTTCCTCATGCAGGTGACTGTCAGGTATACACAGAAAACATTCTCTAAGCTGCCCAACAATGTGTTGATGGCGATGACCAAGCCTGTGCATACACGTGTGATGGGCAGTCCTACTACCATATATCAGCAGATCACCGACAGTATATTACCAACTACGGTATTCTCCGGCGCCTTCAGAAGACTGGTAAGGCCTAATGGCAGATTTGTAAAAAGACTTACGGCGAATGGTCCGCTGGTATATAATGATCTTGTTTCAAAAATAAACGACGGCACATTAACCGCTGCACCGCCTAAAAAGATGCCGGTAGGTTTGCCTAATACCAAAGATTTCTCAGGAAAGATCTTTCCTTACCAGCTGAGCCATCTTGTATTGTGGTTGCTGAAAAATCGGCTGCTCATATTTATCATACTTGTAGTCCTGTTACTTTTATTAATGTTCATCACCGGTGCTTATCTCACCTTTGCGGTACTGATAGTAGCGGTAGTGTCAGCATATTTTGCACTGGCCCGTTTCCTGAAAGGCAGAGCGGATGATCAGGCTGCAGCAGAGTCACTGGACGATCCTGTTAAAGCTGCGGAAGAGTTGGACGATATACCTGTGAAGCCCGATTTCACATTGACGTTAAGTGATGAAACGGTAACACCGGGACCGACACCAACTACTCCTGGTGCGGACAGTGTGGAAGCAAAGAACTTCAGGGTAGCATTAAAAGACCTATTAGGGAGATTGGTGCTGCAGTCGCCGGACCCCGTGAGGGTAGCTGTGGACCTGGGTAATGCGCATACGAAATTGTATGATGCGATCAATCCTTACAGGGCGTATCCGCACCGTCTTAACAGGTATGTGAAATTCCCGTCTTATATCCAGATGGATGTACCGGAGAAGATCTTCCCGGCAATGGCTTATCCTGATTTTGAAGATCCGATGTATAAAGGACTGTGCGATATTTCCAACGAATTGTTATTGCCCAATCTGAAACTGATACCGGAGAATACGATTTCACTACTTAAAACAAACCAGAAGTTTATTGAATCTTACATGGTGGGGCTGAACCACGAAATGGGACGTGAGCTGTTATGGAGAGAATACCCTACAGATGAGCGGCCCAGCAGTTTCCGGCAGTTCTGGGATGTAAAAGGCATTATCCGGCCGAAAGCAGATAAGACGGAAGCAGAGCTTACAGAAGAATACAAGGATATCAAACCTATTCATACGTGGCCAGTCAGCAGTTTACTGGGACGCCATAACAACAGGGACGCAGAAGGAGATGCTGAACAGTTAGTGCTGGTGATACGCGGCGACCTTTTAAAACGTTATCCCAACACATTGATATTCGCCCAGAAAGCTATATCAGGGGAGACGCCTGACGATGATCCTGTCATCGATCTTGATCTTTCCGATACAGAGTTTGACACGCAACTGAAGTTCCCATTGTATAAAGCAGAGATAGCGCCGGATATTAAGTTCTTTGGGTTTGATCTTACAATAGAACAGGCTAGAGGTACGCAACTTACTCCCGGATTTACAGATAACCTGGGTTGGTTTTTCGTGATACAGGAAATACCAGGCGCACCCAGGTTCGGCATGGACATTTCATTCAATCAGGGAAGTGATGGTTTATCGTGGGATGACCTTGCCTGGACAAACTTTGATCCGGGTATCAAATTCATCACTGCAGGTACGAAACCTGCTATTCCACTTCCTCAACCAGACCTTAACCAGTGGGGAGCTGATTCTGCGTATATGGCGTCTATATTGTTCCAGAAACCAAGTATGGTGGCTGTACATGCAAAGGAAATGCTGGAGAACCTGGCTGTTTAAAACCGTTAACACTACACTAAACAATAAAGCATTATGCCCACATTAAAAGAGCAACAGGAACAGATCGAGGTACTGCGTTTGCAGCGTGAAAAAAGTTCCGATCAGTTATACAGGGCGCAGCTCAACCTGCATGCTACTAATACCTTGCTGGGACGGGTAAGTAAAAAAGAAACTTCCCTGCCGCCCAACGTACAGCAGATAGCTGCACTGCGGGCACAGATTGAAAAACTGCAGGCCGATATAAGGACTATCAATGAGGCGCTGAATGTAATAGGCAGTTATGCCGCGAGGATAAAAGAGAAGGAACAGTACATTGATTTCCTGCAAAAGAAGAAGACAGTGACAGCCGCGCGTATACAGGAAGATGAGCAACGGTTGCAAGAGGAAGAATCCAGTGAAACGCCGGATAAAAAAGTTATAGCCGCGCTTCTGCAGGAGATAGCGCAGCTGGAGAAATTGTTACCTGAACTGGACCAGAACCTTTCAGCCGCACAAAATGAACTGGCGCAGCTGAAGGCTCAGCAAGAGCAGGCAATGGCGCAGCAGCAACAGTTGCTTTCTTCAAAGAAAGAACTGCAGAATAAACTGGTAAGCCTTGAAGCTGACCTGGCAGGGTTGCTACAGCAAAATGACGGTACTAATACAGATGAAGTACTGCAAACCCTGAAGGAACAGCAGGCAGCATTTGTACAGGCAAAACAACAGCAGCTGAAAGATGACATTGCATTGTCGGGCGCCATCGCAGGAATATATGTTGATCCGCACCCGCGTCGCGGAGTGGAACAGCTGAACGACAATATTCCATTCCTGTTCATGCCCGTAAGGATAGAGACACGGTTCATTACTTCGGCTAGTCTTTCTGAGTTGTGGTTAAGGATATATCCGGATGATATTGCCATACATACACATGAAAAATTACTGACCGAGAAAGAATTGCAGGATGGCATCATCTACTGGAAGGCTTTGTTCGAGGCGGAGAAAAACGGAGGTGCAGAAAAAGAGACCATGAAGAAGGCTGCGTGGAATGTGCTGGCGAGGACGTTCAGTCCGCAGCGTGCTGCATGGGTGGCGTTGCAAACGAAACCAACTAACTGGAGCGATGACCTGTCTGGCATAGAAAGTACTGACGGGCTGAGCTTCCCTGCTCCGGAGTTGACCAAGCCCGATTCGTGGAGCCGGGCGCCAAGAGTGAATGTGCTGCCCGACAGGTTTGTAGTAAGCCTGTATGAAGGCAATGCAATGACAAAAGAAGTAGTGGGTAACCTGATACCGGACGAGTTATTTGTAGGGCCGGACCCGATGGATGCAGACGCCGGTTTTGTTACGAAAGAAGATAAACTGTTGCATGGCGAAAGCTATGACTGGGTGTCTGACTTTGATAAGGCCATATTGAACGGGATGGGCTTCAAGATCCAGTTGACGCCAGCACAGGCAAGTAATGGTTTTGATAAGATATTAGTGCTGGGAGTGAACCTTTCCTCCAGTGAATGGGCCGCGCAGAAGATGGTGGAAGAGCTGATCAATAACCATCATTATTCCCCGAAAGGATTCAGTCTTATACCGCAGGGCAGCGCTACTAACAATACAGATGATAATGGTTCCGGTTATACGAAGAACGACGATTTCAGCAATACAAGTTATGTAGTGGAAGCAAAGGCGCCATTATTCACCGAAGTGGATAATTGCGACGGGAAGAACCTGGCTAATGCATTGGGTATTGAGTATACCGCTTTGCAGAACATTGCGAATAGCAATGGGAAAGACCTGGCGGAAGCGGTAGCGATGAATACCGCGCTCTTCCCATCAACATTGGGGTACTACTTTGATACGATGTTACGCCCTGTGTTGAGTGAAGCGCAGCAGGATAAGCTTCGCAGTTTCTTTGTGCACCAGGTAACCGGCAGAGGACCTTTGCCGGCTATCCGCGTGGGCGATCAGCCATATGGCGTACTGCTGACCAGCAATTTTGAAGCATGGAAGTGGAACAGCACACAGCCTGTACCGGGTATAGCCATGCCTGATAACAGGTTCCTGAATGGATTATATGCAGTACTGAAGGCTTATTCTGAAATATGGAAAGGGCAGCTCAATAAGCTGTCGTATGTAGGTAAACCAGGTAGTGATCCGTCGGAAGTATTGATGGATATCATTGGCCTGCAGCCTAACAGTGCTTCCATTTTCCAGCGTATCGGGTACTCTACAGACTATCTGAGGAACCTGGATAGTTTCAAATACGGAGGTAAATATTACAAGGACCTGCAACAGAACATGACGTCCAAAACGGATGCACTGGGGTTCCTGCAGCTATTAGGTTATACTGTTGATGAAAATGGTGAGCTGAAAGTACCGCAGCTATTGCGGTTAATATATCAGCATTATCATACTACGCTGGATGCCGCTAACCTTATTGATAATGTGCCATTGTCCGAAAAGGACCATATCACTTATTATAACGAAGGCGCCAAGAAGAATTACATGCACTGGCTGGCGGAGATCAAAGATCTGGACACGCTGGAAAAACAGGATTTCGGTGCTGGCAAATCTATACCTGCAGCGCTGTTGTATATGCAGTTGCGCAGGAGTTTGTCATTGCAACTGCATAGTGCATCGAGGTTGTGGTTCAGGCGGAATAATTTCCCGTTAGAGGCGCGTCCTGCCAATTTCCTTAATATCCGTCCCGGCGGAGATCTGAGTAAATGGGAAATGATGCGGGCACCTGTATCGAAAGCGGCGCCTGATCATCCACACAGGAACAGTACGATCGGCGCGTATTTACTTGATATAGGCAGGGATGAAGACGAAGCGGCATTCCTGACTGCGATGAAGAGATCTATTGAATCGCTGGCCTGTGTTCCTACTGCCAGGCTTGAACGTTGTTTCATAGAACATCTTGATACATGTAATTACAGGCTGGACGCCTGGCAAACGGGCATGTTCAATGTACGTTTATCGCAACAACGGAGATTGCAGACCGCAGAACGTGAGAAGGGTATTTACGTCGGATCGTATGGATGGGTAGAGCACGTACGTCCGTCAGGCAAACGTAAAGTTGTCACTGACCCTGTGCCGGAAAAATTGAAGCCTGCCAACAACCGGCCTTTATATGAATATACGGACAATGGCGGCTTTGTGCATGCGCCATCCCTGAATCATGCTTCAGCAGCAGCCGTGTTACGCAGTGCATATATGAGCCATGCCACACCTGCCAATCCGGATGTGATGGCTGTAAATCTATCTTCCGAAAGAGTACGCAGAGCGATGTTCATACTGGATGGTATGCGTAACGGGCAGACACTGGAAGCACTGCTTGGTTACCAGTTTGAGAGAGGGCTGCACGATCGTGGGTCTGCTGATGACGATCTGAAAAAACTGAACCTATATATTTATGATTACCGCGCGGCGTTCCCTTTGTTGCAGCATGTGGTGCAGCAGGTAGGAACAGGAACGGCGCAGGAAAGCATTCCAGCCAATAATGTGGTGAACGGTGTGACGCTGGCTGAAAAGACAGGCGTGTTTCCTTTCGGTGCAACGGGTGCAGTTTTATCAGCATCTGCAGCAGAAAGGGACGCCATCATAAAAGAGAAAGATAAACTGGCGGATACGCTTGATGCAGTAAAAGACCTCTTGTCGGCAGAAAGTGTGTACCAGCTGGTACAGGGTAATTTTGATCGTTGCGGAGCACTGCTGAACGCGGTGAAAGATGCGGTTATCCCAGCAGAACTGGATGTGATTGAAACACCCCGGGGCAGTCAGTTCACGTTCACTAACAGGGTCATGATCCAGTTCGGTAGCGTGGATGCAGCTGATCCTGTTAATAATCCATGGCCTGCTGTTGATATGACGGTAAGGGCAAATATGGAAGCGGGCCTGAATAAATGGTTAGGAAAGGTAATAGGAGATCCTGCAAAGATCGTATATACGGTGTCTTCTCTTGACGCACAGAATGTGCCACAGGGAACAGAAACATGGACGCTGGATAAACTGGGCATTCAGCCTGTTGATCTGATCTACATTACGGGAGGTGAATTGAATACGGGATCGGCGGACAAGACTTCCGTATCCGAACTGGAAAGCCGTATTGCCTGGCATTACAGGAGAGCGAAGGGGCTGGACGACAGCACAGCTATCAGCATCGCTTTCACGCAACCTGACGACGTAGCGGGCACACAAACGCTGGCCGGTCTGCTGCCATTGTTAGGTAACCTGCGTGCAGTTATTACAGACTCCCGTTATGTGGATGCGATCGACTTTGACTCGAGTTCGAAGAAAAGCATGGCGGATAAACTGAATCCTAAGTCGCTGGACGACGTTGAACTGCTGGCAAGGGTGCAGGTAGCCCGAGGTGCCTTTCAGGGCAATGCAGGACTTATAAATGCCCTTTCTATTCAGGCGGAGATCCCTGATCCGGACAATAGTAACCTGGTAACGGTATATAATACCCTGGAAACCGCTTTTAAAGCCCTTGATAAGGCTAAACTGACCTTTGATGATATCGTGTTCACATTTGGCAACCTGGAGGCAGGAAAGCTCCAGGACGCCCTTGTAATAGCCTCACAGTTCGGCATCCCTGATGCATTCCCTAAACTGGCAACTGTGCTGACTACGGAAACAAAGGCTGCACTGCTGGAACAGGCGAGGGGTATTGTGAGAAGAATGGCGGGTGCTTATAAAGCTTCAGGAGACGTCATCACTGCCGCCGCTGCTCTGACAGTGATCGAAGAGAAAGTAAAAGAATACAGGAGGGCTGGTAAATTAATACTGCAGGAAGCATTCAATATCCTGCCGCTGTTCAGCTATAACAATGAGGCGGATATTCTCCTGTCCCACAATGATAACACGCAGTTGCTGGAATATGCAACCACTAAACTGCAAACGGACTATATAGTCGAAGAATGGATGCAACAGGCAGCGCATGTACGTCCACGCCTGCTCCGCTGGGACCAGGTACGTTCATTGTATGAACTGGACCATGCGGGAGATGATCTGAAAGTGGACGCAGTTCAGTTGCCTTACAGGGCAAAGGATTCCTGGCTGGCGGTAGAGTTCCCGGAAACAGATCCGGTTACCAATGAGCCTTTTAACATTCTTCATGATACATTATCGATCGTAGTACATGGAGACGCATTTACGCCAGCTTCCCGGCAATCTGGTCTGCTTATAGACGACTGGACCGAAACCATTCCAACGAAAGAAGAAACGACCGGTATTACGTTCAACTATAACCAGCCTAATGCAACGCCTCCACAGGCGCTTCTGCTGGCTGTTACTCCGGAGGTGAAAGGTCACTGGACATGGGAGGACCTGACCGGCATACTGAACGATACTCTGCAAAGGGCCAAATTAAGGGCCGTAGAGCCGCGTTTACTGGATGAGGTGAACAATACCGCCGTTAGTGTATTACGGCCTGCTATTGTGGCTGATTTTACCCAATACGACCTGAACGTGTCCCTGGACTACAGGTTGAATTTAATTATGCTGGCAAATGCGTTACCAATAACGTCTGTCGCATCACTTTAAAATAGGTTTACCATTTCAAAAAATGCTATATGCCTGAAGTAGCCCGATCATATACCGACTTATTACAGATTAAGTACAGGATACCTTCCATTACGGCCTATAACAGGCTGGAAACTTCTCCGCGTACTGCTAACTTCGACAGAAGCCTGAAGGCAGAAATACGAGATCCTTTATGGATGCTGACCCGTCAATGGCAATTCGGAGAGTTTGAAGGCGAAGATGCTGCTTCTCCTGTAACGGCGCAGATCCTGGGTGTACATACAGGGATGGACAGGGTTAGCTTTCCCATAGGAGATCCATTTCCCCTGAAGCAGGATATGCCACTGGAAACGCATGTGGAGAGGGAGTATCTCCGTCCTGACCTGTCTGTTTCCGTGCAGCTGGGAAGATATTTTCTGAAGCTGATGAAGAAGCAAACGCTGGAAGGAACACTGCCGGACTTTATTACAAGATATCCGCTCAACTATACAATAGACCCGCATGACAAAGATGCTGTGACATTGTATAGTGCTGTTAAGAATAAAATGTTTGACGGGTATGCTTTGTACCTCGATATGAAAGGAGTAGCGCCCACAGCTTATGAGATATGGGTGGATACTGCATTTCCTGCAGATGCGGCTACATTCAAAACAATAGGGTCTCTTTTTACAGCATGGCACGAACGGAATTACAGTCAGCCGGCAAACGCCAGCGATACCGCCTGGTTGCCATCTCAACTGGAATATCAGTTCAGTATATCGTCTCCACAGAACCAGCAGGCGACGTTGGCAGCAGACCAATATTACGAGGGACATCTCGATTGGTACTCATTTGATATGGACCCGCGGAAACAGGTGCCGCTGCCCGGACAGGATGGCGAACAGGCAGGGCCTGTAGAGAACTTTGTTTCTTTCCTGCCTGCACCTATTGCATTCAAAGGTATGCCGCATCCACGGTTTTGGATGATGGAAGAGAACCAGACCGATTTTGGAAAGATAGATACATCTGCTACGGGTTTGTTGCATCTGATGCTGGCGGAATTCGGATTGATCTATTCCAACGATTGGTTCATGTTGCCTTACCCGCTTGCCATCAATACGCTGTGTGAAATAAAAGGAATTGTAATAACAGATGTATTCGGACAGGAGATCCTGGTACGGCCTGCAGGTAAGGGAGCAGAAAGCAACTGGCATCGATGGGCGATGTTCCATCATTCATCAAAGGTAGCAACGGCAAACAGCACCAACTTCTTTTACCTTACGCCTGCTATTACCAAAGCGCTGGAATGCCCGCCATTGGAAGAAGTGAATTTCCTGCGTGATGAAATGGCGAATATGGTATGGGCTGTAGAGAACATCGTACCGTCGCATACAGGAAAAGGTGTAAGAGGAAATGAAATGGCAATGACAGATATACCTGCGCCTCCTTTTATTCCTGTGGGTAATGCGGAGATCAGATATGTATTAGGTACTACGGTGCCTGGTAACTGGACACCGTTTATACCGGTACATGTCAACAACAGTGATACAGAGATCCGTTTTCAGAGAGGACGTATGCCAGGAGCACAACCAGCATACGGTGTATTACTCAAAGAACAGCCCGCTCCGTATTTCATTAACGAAGAAGAAATACCACGTGCAGGAGTGATCGTAAGCCGTTCCTTCCAGCGTACAAGGTGGTTAAATGGTAAGACATTCCTGTGGACAGGAAGATATAAACAGGCAGGTAAAGGAGAAGGATGGAGCAATCTTAAATTTGATCAGATAGAGGATATACCATAAGTGTAATGTTGTGTTAAACTACACGGAGGAATGCAATAGTTTCAATGATAAAAACGTTAATTTATCGTGTGTAAAACACGTTTGCGTACAAGTACGCAATTTATACTTACAGGCCTTCAAAAGTTTTTTATTTGGGAATTATTACCTAGTTTTACAGTCTCTATGGTAATCGTGTGTTAAGCGTTTGAAGAACTCCATTTTTTAGTTAAAAGACAAAATCAATTTACCCCAAAAGAAAAATCATAACAGAAAAGAAGAACTCATTAAACTCTTGATGTGCTGCAGTCTCCGCAACATATGCATTATGGCGAATACACCCCCGAAAAATCCGTAAGCAGAATGCTGTAAGTACTGCACGTGGAAGCCGTTTTAGGTTTTCCCCATCAGCCGTATTCGAAAAATCAGATAACATATATCATTATCAAGTTACAGCCGCTGGCAATAGTCAACGGGCTGACCATTCCATCCCTTGATAACTAAAATCATAACCATGATTTTCACTGCTTTTAAATTATTAAAAGACCAGTTGGATAGTTATATACAATCCTTTAATCCTATGGGAAATGACCCTGAAGGCCACGTTGTATTGGATAATGTAGCTACCCTGGAAACACCAGACAGGCCTCCGGGCGCAGAAGAACGGATCATCCTGAGCATGGTTAACATTGAGGAAGAAGCGACCCTGAAGAATAGCTCGCATTTTTACAGGAATGCGCAAGGCATTGCTTATCACAATCCTCCTGTATACCTGAACCTCTATATGCTTGTGTCCGCGCATTACAAGAACTATGAGGATGCGTTGTCACGGCTATCCCAGGCTATCCAGTTCTTTCAGGGTAAGACAAGTTTTACACTGAAGAACTCTCCAAACGAAGCCCTGATCAACAGCGGTCAGGCACCCGACGATCTGCAACTACACTTAGAACTGTTTTCCCTTTCGTTCGAGCAATTGAATCATCTATGGGGCGCTTTAGGCGGTAAACAGATGCCCAGTGTATTATATAAAGTAAGACTGGTAAAGATCACGGAAAACAGGATCACAGGACTGGGTACTATTGTGGAACAGATCCAATCAAAAGACAGTATTACTTTCCCCAAATAATAATAATGGCTTTTCAGATTACATACAGGCGCCTGGCAGTGGTGAATATGTTGCACAGCTTCTACCTCGACAAAGAGGGAAGCAACTACTATAGCCTGTCCCAGGAAGACCAGGAATTTAGATTGGCCGATCTCCTTATGGATAACCGGTACAGCCTGATGGATAATGTGACGATCGCACCGACGCCCGCAACGGAAAAATTGCTGAGAGGGCAGCGGATCGTGTATCGTCAAACGTCCACCGGACTGGTATTGGGTATTGCTTCTGCACCGGGCCTTAATGGCGCATTAACAACAGCGGTGCCAGCCAGCGGTCAGCTGCGGTTACAATTTGTGATCCGTCTGAAGAACGCGGCATTGTTATCCCGTAGTAACCTGCGTATTAATCCAGTATTTCCCGCATGTTACTATTTCACGAACGATGATATTACCACCGGTAAATCCTTTCCCTCACTTTCCACCGCCGTAAAGGAGTTCACGGACGGACGGTTATATGAGATGGGAGAGATGGCCATAGTAAACGGCAATGTATCACAGGCAATCGCCCGTACAGATAGTGCCGCTACCGGCTGGGTAACAACGGACGACTTTCATTTCATTAACGAATATGATCGTATCCTGTTACCACAGAAATTTTCCTATACGTTCGACCAGCAGGGAATAACACAAGCAAACTTCGTGTTACTCAAAGGAGCGGACGAAATTAAGACATTGCCTTTTCAGCATGCAGATGGTTTGCAGGAGGCAGCCCTCGATTTTACGGGTACACCGGACGGGATCTATACATTGAAGATCACCGGCAGTAATAACTATGACAGGAGTTACACGGTATACCTGCATTCAACGCTTTATCAGAAAGATGCATGGGGTGTGCTCGATCTGGTAATGCATCCGGCCGATGTTGCATTTCAACTAATGGATGCAGATGGTTTGCTCACGATGCCATCCGCACCTGTTTTCGAATTGCGCTTCGCCAGCAGGGCTACTTACTGGAAATACTATCTGCAGAAAGGAGACCCGCCGGGTGCAGACGTTAACTGGGAAGAGGTGCTTCCTGCTCCGCCGGGCATTAAAAAGGTGATCATCAGTAAACAGCCTTACCCGCTGATGCAGGCTTACCGCAAAGTGAGCTATGCAACAGTGAATCTTCCAAATCCCGACGGCGAGATGATCAGCCGGCAGGGAGACCTGATATGTTCCGAAATCTTACTTCCTAAAATGAAATTATAAATTGATCGATTATGGCAAACACATACTATACACCAGGCGTGTATATTGAAGAGATCTCCAAGTTCCCCCCATCTATCACAGCGGTGGAAACAGCTATTCCGGCATTCATCGGCTTCACAGACACAGCGATTGCAGACGGAAAATCAGTGACCGGTACGCCCGTACGTATCAGCTCACTGCTGGAGTATGAAAATATCTTTGGTGGTCCGCAGAAGGAACAGAACCTGGTGGTTACCATCACTGAAAGTGACACATCAGGCATACGCTACAACGTAAGCGTGAATGAAGAACCAGGCAAGGGATTATCAAAGCACATTATGTATTATGCGCTACAACAGTTCTACGCAAACGGTGGTGGTCCATGCTACATCATTTCTGTAGGCGGATACCAGGACCTGGGTACGCCACTGGAAGGACAGGATGATTTCATTGATGCATTGACAGAGCTCAAAAAGCAGGATGAGCCTACACTCATCGTTTTCCCTGAAGGCCAGAACATGCCGCCGGATATGTATAAAACCCTGCTGGAGGCAGCACTGGAACAGTGTTTTGAGCTCAAGGACCGTTTTGTGATCATGGACCTGTTTGACAGTGGTGTTGAACTGAAAACGGAAGGTGAAATCCTCGATGCGGCAAACGCATTCAGAAGTGCTATCTCCTCTGATCAGAACCGTCTGAGCTACGGAGCAGTATACTTCCCTAACATCCGTTCTACATTCGACTATGCGTACGATCCTGAAACGGTAACTATCGTAGGTAGAGAATCGGATAAATACGCCGACCTGAATAACCTCGACAAGTCGAACGTAAGGCTGGCTATCGCCAACTACTCCATCATACTACCGCCGTCAGCATCTGTAGCAGGTGTTTATGCACGTGTTGACAATTCACGCGGTGTGTGGAAGGCTCCGGCCAACGAAGGACTGCTGGCTGTATCAGGCGTAACCTGTGAGGTGAGCGATCAGATCCAGCGTAACCTGAACGTGGACGTAAATGCAGGTAAATCTGTGAACGTGATCCGTTTCTTCCCTGGCAGAGGGATCAAAGTATGGGGCGCACGTACACTGGACGGCAACTCTAATGAATGGCGCTATGTATCTGTACGCCGCTATTTCAACATGGTGGAAGAATCTACCAAGAAAGCGTCTGAAGGTTTCGTGTTCGAACCGAACGACGCTAATACCTGGGTGAAAGTAAAAGCGATGATCGAGAACTTCCTCATCAATCAATGGCGCTCTGGTGCACTGGCCGGTGCTAAACCTGAACATGCGTTCTATGTGAAGATCGGCATCAATGAAACCATGACTGCATTTGATATCCTGGAAGGAAAGATGATCGTTGAGATAGGCCTGGCGGTAGTACGTCCAGCTGAATTCATCATCCTGAAGTTCAGCCACAAAATGCAGGAGTCCTGATCTGATTGAAGTGCCCCATTTGTAACAACTCTAAACCCCAGAAAATACACCACATATGAGCGACTTTAAACATCCGGGTGAACAACAACCACAGCCGGGAGTACAATGTGTACCGCCATCCCCATCCCAGTTCGACCTGCTGATGAAGGAATACGGAGTTACCCTGAAAGAAGAACTGCAGGGGCGTTCCGCTAATCTTGAAGCGGAAGTGATCCTGACCAATACTGCCAGCCAGGTGGTATGCGTTGAGCGCAAGGTCAACGAAAAGCTGGCCAGGTCTGTAAGGGAATATAATTTTCTCAGCAACTGTGTAACTGTATATACAGGACAGGACCTGGACGGTCTTACCGAAACAGTAGCCGCTGCGCAGGCAAAATATACTTCTGTTAAAACTTCTTTCGATGCTGCAATACTGGCTATCAAGACTGCCAAGCAGAAAGTAGGCCTGGTGAATACATGGGCCGGTAAACTGAAAGACGCGGTTGCAGATTCATGCAACTCGGAGGAGTTAAAACTGATCCGCGAAAATCTTTCAAAAGGTGGTCCTGGTAAAAAGAACATCGAAGACAGCGTACAGGAGTTTGCAGCCTACGCTGAAAAGATCGTGAACCAGGTGGACGACGTAGCGCAGGCAGCTGTGAAGGTAGCCGGGATCAACGCTTTCGTCAATATAGACAACCTGTCGGCGCTGATCGCTACTTCGAAAGCTGACGGCGGCAGGCTGATCGCGGACGTAGCGGCCAATGTTACGCAATCCCAAAGGAAGTATGATGAATCCCGCGGACCATTGGGCGAAGCACTGAAAGGTCTCAGCAGAGCCAGTACATCCAAGAACAAAGCCTGGGTACTGAAGGAAGCTGTTGCTTCGACCAAGGATTTCGTAGACGATAATAACTGTAACGGCGGTGGCTGTCAGAAACTGGAAGAAATTTCAGAAGAGGCAGAAAGTGCATACGGCAGTGGCAACTGCGGAAATCCGAATGAATCGCATGAAAGCGAAGCACTGTAACAGCCCGTTTCACCTTATTAAAACACCGTACACAATTTAATTATCATGGCTTTCAATAAAGATTCCGTACAACAATACCTGGACCGTCTGAGAAAAGACGTTGTAGCAGCGGACCAGGAGCTGGCAAACGCCGTTGCCCAGGAGGCATACAAGAGGAGCGCTCTTGAGAAAAAGAAACGCTGGTCTGATGTGCTGAAAGATCTGCTGGCTACTATTACCGAAACAAACCGTCTCGGTATGATCTATCTGGGTACCCTGGAAAGGACCCGCAAGTACAATGAAAAATCCGGTAAGAATGCACGGCTGTGTATCGATGCCATCAAGATCCTGATCTGCGAAGCAAAGAAACTGCTGGATTGTTCTGAAGTACTGAAAGGACAGATCAAAGTACTGACCGATCGTATCGATAACAAGATCCCTGCTAAAGGCCCGAATTCTATCATTGCTAATCTGACAGGTCTGAAAACGGCGACAGATGATGCTGTGGCAGCTATCAAAGATGCTATCAAGGCACTACTGACCACTTATCATGAAGAAGAAGACCTGTGGGGACTGCTGGCCGGTGAAAAAGGTTTGCTGTACCAGGTAGTAGGTTCTTATAAGTTAATGACCGATGGCAAAAAGCCTGACCTCGAAGAGTGTGCTTCCTGTCATCCGCAGAAAACTCCATTATTCCCTATGGACGACGAGTCTTGCGATTTCTATACTAAAACGAAACGCCAGTACGAAGACACTGTAGAGGAACTGAAAGATCTGCAGAAAGATGTAGAAGTGGTTTCCTGCAAACGTGAATTTGCACAGGCCCGTAAGAATGCGCTGGACAAATCGCTGGCGGCGGCTCTGGCAGCAAAGGCATGTGAAACTGCACCGGCGCCTGCTGCTGCAAAGAGATAAACAAGATTTCAACATTAATCATAACAGCACAAAATAATTACAATGGCAAATTATCCATTACCCAAGTTTCACTTCCAGGTAGAATGGGGTGGTAAAAACATCGGTTTCACAGAAGTAACCGGTCTCACTGTTGAAACAGAAGCCATCGAATACCGCCATGGCGCTAGTCCTGAATACCATAAGACCAAACAACCGGGTCTGAAAAAATACAGCAACATCACGTTGAAACGCGGAACATTCCAGTCAGACAACGAATACTTCGACTGGTGGGAAGAAACCGTGTTCTTCCAGGAGCAGAATGGTAAATACCGCAGAAATATCACTATCAGCCTGCTGGACGAAATGCACAAGCCCATCATCGTATGGAAAGTAAAAAATGCATGGCCTATCAAGGTACAGTCTGCAGACCTGAAAGCTGACGCCAACGAGATCGCCGTAGAAAGCGTGGAACTGGTGCATGAAGGCCTGGTGATCGAAAATAAATAATAATGGCAGCCGCTAATTATCCTCCTGTAGGGTTTCATTTTAAAGTAGAGTTCCTGTTCGACCCAAAGGGTGAGACACCGCCATCGGGCAACGACATCTTTTTCCAGTCAGTATCAGGGCTCAACTTTCAAATGCAGACAGACACGTTGCGGGAGGGAGGAGAGAACCGCTTTGAGCATGTCATCCCAATGCGCAATAAATGTACGGACCTCGTACTGCGCCGCGGCATCTTCAAACCGAAAGACTCTACCGTATCGCAGTGGTGCCTGGATGCGTTCAGGAACTTCAGCTTTGCGCCCATTGATCTCAACGTTACCCTGCTGAATGAACAGCACGAGCCGCTGATGGTGTGGAAAGTACACCGCGTGTGGCCGAAGAGCTGGAAGGTGGCAGACTTCAATGCGGATAAAGGCGAAGTGGTCATTGAAACCTTTGAACTCAATTATAACTATTTCAACGTGGAATAGTTAGCAACCTAAAAAACAGGCCCCATGCCAGTAGAGATAAGAGAAATGGTCATCAAGGTAGCTGTCGATGAAGCTGCCGGTAAGAAAGGTAACACAGGCGGCAGCAATGGACAGCAGGAGGGATCTCCTGATGCGATCGTACGCACCTGCGTGGAAAAAGTGCTGGAAATCCTGAAAGATCAAAGAGAACGCTGATGGCAACGAAAAAAGAAACGGCGAATGTAGAGAAGATCGTCATCCGGCCCTTCCTCAATCCCAAACAGGATAAATCAGCCGGCGCCGATTTTACCATCCCCATTAACCCGGAGAGTTATGCGCAGTCCTACAAGGTAGAGGCTAAAGATAAATCGACCGGCGGTAACCAGGGAAGCGCTCCGGAATACAAGTTCACCGCGCCTGAACAGCTCAAACTGGATTTCACGCTGGACAACACCGGTACCATTGAGGGGAATATCCTGAACGGCACGGAAGTAAAAGACCAGGTGGACCAACTGCTGAATGTCGTGTACAAGATGCAGGGCGAGGCCCATAAGCCTGCCATCCTGAAGATCCAGTGGGGATTGTTCACCTTTGACTGCATCCTTGCTACCCTGGATATCAACTATGTGCTTTTTAAGCCCGATGGAGCGCCTTTAAGGGCAAAGGTGAGTGCTTCGTTCACTCAATACGTTGAGCCCAAAAAACGGGTCGCAAAAGAGGATAAGCACTCACCTGACCTTTTCCGTAGTGTAAGAGTGGCTGACGGCGATACATTACCACAGCTCTGTTACAAAAGCTACGGAGATCCTGCTCTGTACATGCAGGTTGCTTATTACAATGAACTGGTCAGCGTACGGAAATTACGTACGGACGATCAACTGGCCTTCCCGCCGGTAAAAAATACTGAGACCCAAAAAACTTCCTGAACATGGCGAACGAGGAGAACATAGGCACAGACGAACGGATCATACCTACCCCGAACATCTATGATTACACCAATATCGAGGTGCTGATCAACGGTAACAGGGTGAGTGAGCCTTCGTATCAGTTGCGCTCAGTGTGTGTCGTGAAGGAAGCGAACCAGATACCATATGCGCGCATCCAGTACCTGGACGGAGATATATCCCAGGAGAAATTTGCGGTGAGCGACGCGGCGGATTTCATTCCGGGGAATAAGATCGAACTGCAGGTAGGACGTGATGGTAAACAGGTCAGCGTTTTCAAAGGCATTATCGTCAAGCATGGCATTAAAGCTACTGAGAACGGTAACGGCTGTCTGTATCTCGATTGCCGGGACGAAGCCGTATCACTTACACTGGGCAGGAAGAACAAGTATTTCAGGGACATTACTGACAGCGATGCACTGAAACAGGTGCTGGGCAGTAAGGCCGGTACGCTGGAGGCCACCTCCGTACAGCATAAGGAACTGGTACAGTTCTACTGCACGGACTGGGACTTTGCACTGAGCCGCGCTGAAATGAACAGTTGTATCCTGCTGGTGCAGGATGGTAAGGTGAATATGGTGAAACCTGCAACGAAGGCGCCATCTATTGTACTGGTGTACGGCGCAACGATCGAGGAGCTCGACGCGGAAATAGACGCCCGTACACAGTGGCAGGAAGTGAGCGCCAGTTCGTGGAGCTACAAGGACCAGGCAGTAAAAGAGAACGCTACAACAAGTGTTCCTTTCAAAGAAGCCGGTAACCTGACAGGCAGTAACCTGGCCAAAGCGGTATCGCCTGCAAAGCTGGAGCTGCGTCACAGCGGTCTGGTAAGCGAGCCGGAACTGAAAGCATGGACCGAGTCGGTGATGCTGAAAAGCAGGATGTCGAAGATCCGCGGCCGTGCCAAGATAAAAGGATCTCCCGATACAAAACCGGGTGATACCATTGAACTGAAAGGGCTCGGCAGCCGCTTCAACGGAGAAGTGTATGTAAGTGGCGTACGTCATGAATATGCGGACGGCATCTGGTCTACACAATTGCAGTTCGGGATCTCTCCCGAGTGGTTCCATCATAAACCTGAACTGATAGAAACGCCTGCTGCGGGCATGATGCCTGCAGTACAGGGTTTACAGATAGGTGTGGTGGTACAGTTGGAAAGCGACCCTGACGGAGAGGACCGCATCCTGGTAAAGATGCCGCTGACAGACAACAACGATAAAGGCACCTGGGCACGAATGGCGTCACTGGATGCCGGAAAGGAAAGGGGCTACTACTTCCGTCCTGAAATAGGCGATGAAGTGATCGTTGGTTTTGTTAATGATGATCCACGTTTTGCGGTAGTGCTGGGCATGTTGCACAGCAGCAATAAACCGGCGCCGGTGCAGGCCACAGATACAAACCATATCAAAGGACTGGTAACGCGCAGCAAAATGAAAACCATGTTTGACGATGAGAACAAGGTGATGAAGATGGAAACGCCTGCGGGCAATTTCATCGAGCTGAGTGAAAAAGACAAGGCTATCACCATCCAGGACCAGCATGGCAACGTGATCAAAATGGAATCAGCCGGTATAACCATTAAAAGCGCAAAAGACATTAAGATGGAAGCTACAGGTGCTTTCTCGCTGAAAGCCGGTACTGATATCAAAATAGAAGGAACGACCATTGCCGGTAAAGCAAGTACCACGCTGGAGCTGAACGGACAGGCGAAAGCCAAAGTAGCCTCTTCGGCCATGCTGGAACTACAGGGTGGAATGGTCAAGATTAACTAAAGGAATAAAACAAAAGACAATGCCCCCGGCAGCAAGAATATCAGATATGCATGTTTGTCCCATGGTAACCGGCGTAGTGCCACATGTTGGCGGCCCTATTTCCGGCCCCGGGGTAGCCACAGTGCTGATAGGCGGAATGCCTGCAGCTACGGTAGGCGACATGCTGGTGTGTACCGGTCCGCCGGACGTGATCGTAAAAGGTTCCGCTACTGTGATGATAGGAGGCAAGCCTGCTGCCCGTATGGGCGATATGACGGCCCATGGCGGCTCTATCGTATTAGGATTGCCGACAGTGATGATAGGAGGATAAATTTTGACGCTTAAAAGTTTTGTATATGCTCGACGCAAAGGATTTTTTAGGCTGCGGCTGGTCTTTTCCTCCCACCTTCCGCAAAGACAATAACGACAAAGACTGTTACGCCGTAATGGCCGTAGGGCGGGAGGATATAGAGCAAAGCCTGCATATTCTTTTATCGACCAGTCTGGGAGAGCGCGTAATGCTTCCCCAGTTTGGATGTAACCTGGCAGATTACCAGTTTGAATCCATGAGCAATACACTGATCGGTTTCATTACAGACCTGGTAACAAATGCCATTCTCTACTATGAAGCAAGAATAAAGGCCGATAAGATCACTGTATCCCAGTCAGACTCCTGGGATGCCATACAGGGATACTTGCGCATTAACATTGATTATACCATCAGGGCAACTAATTCCCGGTACAACTATGTATATGACTTTTATGTACAGGAAGGCCGTTCAGAAGGAATAAATGCAGCCATAGCAATAAGATAATGAATGCTTCAGATAACATATCAATTAACCTGGTACGCGATGGTGTAAGCCAGTTGCAGCGCAAAATGGAAGCGCTGTCAACAGAAGGTGTGCAGATAGACGAACGCAGTACGGCGCAGCTTTTGGGCTTCCTCTACCGCTATGCCAGGTATGTACTTTATTACGATGACAGGGACCAGCCTTTCCGCAAGGCAGACTCCCCGCTGATGCCCCGTGGCGACTGGCAGGACTTCTTCCGCAGTAATCCTCCTTTCCAGTATGCCGCCATCCAGCAATTTGATACTGCCGGTTTTGACGCTGCTTATCAGAAGGCACGGACAGCATTGCCGCAACAGTTGCCGGCAGACCAGTTCTGGTCTATGTTCTTCCGCATCCTGGATATGGTGATGCAGATAAACAGCTGGCATTCCCAACTGGACGATACTACAGGACTTAGCGGCATGCTGGGTGCACTCGTATCGTCAGATTTCAGCAAGGCGTTGTATCGCCTCATTGCTATCGCTAATACGATGGTGGACAGTGATAATCCGCTGCCGGAAGAAGCAGTGAACAATATTGCTGTTCTGCGCGGGAATCCGGACTGGAACCTGACGATGGATAAACTGATCGCCAAAGATGCTTACCTGGTAAGACTGGGCAGTTATCCCCGCCGCAAGCGTGAGAAAGTACTAACGCAGCTGGACGAACTGTTTGTCATCTTCTATAAAGGCATTTTGCAGGTACAGGATTTTGCTGTGAAGGATTTCGACGCTGTGCTGCATGGCCAGCAGAAACATCAGCCCCATGTAGGCCTGCTGTACGCCTTCCTGCAACTCTTTTCACAGGTGAAGACGCAGATGAACACCATCGGCCGCCAGCACCTGAACTTCTTCTACGAAGAGGTATTGCAGCTGAAAAAGAAACCGCTCACACCCGATCATGTACACCTGGTAGCAGAACTGGCCAAACAGTTACCCGATTACCTGCTGAAAAAAGATATTGCCGTAAAAGCCGGCAAAGATGCTACCGGCAAAGAAGTTAGTTTCTATACGGAGGAAGATGTTGTACTGAACAAGGCAAAGGTGAGCGAGCTGCGTACGCTTTTCAAAGATGATAAGGCGAATGTATATGTTGCTCCCGTAGCTGCCAGTGCTGATGGCCTGGGTGAAGGATTCCGTAACCCTGCTTATAACAGCTGGCCTCTGCTGGGAGCAGCGCAGTACGTAAGCAAGAATAATCCGCAGGCAGGTACCACCCATTTCCCTTTCGCTTCTACAGGATTGTTACTTGCTTCCCCTGTATTGTTGCTGAAAGAAGGTACCCGCAATGTAACGGTTATTATTGAAGTGACGCCATTGGCCGACAAAGCGGCGCAGCTGGCGGCCTTGCTGGGCAAGTCCTTTTATCTGCTGAATGAAGATGTACTGAAAGCCTTCGAGAAAGGTGGTATTGATAAGGGCAGTGTAACGGCTATCAAAAATAAAATGAAGATTGCCGGTGTTACAGAAAAGTGGCTGGAAGACGGCGCAGGTGATAATGATTTTGCAACGTACACGAACGTTGGCGCACAGCAATTGCCTGCAGCAAAAGAGATTGCACGCAGAGGATTGTTGCAGGTGGATTGTACTACCGCAGACGGATGGTATCCTGCACCCGCGAAGACATTGACCCTGGCACTGGTAGATGGCAATAAGCTGACGGTAAACTTTGAACTTCCTGCAGATGCGCCGGCACTGACTGCGCCACTGCCGGATGTGATAAAGGCTACATACCCGGTAGAAGATCCTTTACTGCGCATCCTGTTCAATCATAGCCTGCATTATTACCTGGCAGAAAGCTCAACGCCCTGGTATGATACGCTCAGCAACCTTGTTATTCAGAATACAACGGTCAATGTACATGTGACCAATATTAAAAATCTGCTGATCGGTAATGACGAAGGACCACTGGATGCTAACAATAAGTTCCTTCCCTTCACCAGCATACCGAAGGCTGGCAGCAACTTCTATATAGGGAGTGATGAGGTGTTCAGGAAGCGATTGACTTCTCTGAAACTCAAAATGGAATGGGAAGGACTACCAAAGAATTTTACAGCGCATTATGCGGCATATAATATCCCGGGCATCTCCAATACCTATTTCACGGCAAACTTACAGCGCCTGAATAACGGAAAGTGGGATGACATCGGGGGCGGTTCCGGTACACAGCTGTTCGCTCAGAACGGTAGTGATCTTTCGCCGGAGAGCAATATTACTATACCGGAAACAGATAAGATTCCCTTAGTAACACAAACGGCTCCATTGCTTCCTTACAACAATGCAGCATTGTATGGTTTCTTACGGTTAAGGCTTGTTAATAGTTTTAAACACGATGAATATCCGGGGATCCTTGCTTCCCAGATGATGAAGGTGGGCAACCTGAAGCTGACCGACATACAGTCACGGGCAGGTACTTTGTTAGGTAAGGCGGATGATACGCAGGGACTGACAGAGGAGGCGAAGAAAAAAGCGAATGCGATAACAAAGGACGATCCGGATACGGTGTTCGAGCTGATGAGAAAAGCAGTCGTTGACGCAGATACAAGTGCGGAAAGCACGTATAGTGAGGCATGGTGGATGAATTGGTTTGTAGGTAACAATCCGGGTGAGATAATCGGATTCCCTGCGCCGCCATATACTCCTACTATTAAAGCATTCTCCCTGGAATATGATGCGACCGCTACAGGTGCTGATGTGACCCTGTTGCATAAGTATCCTTATGAGGAAGGTAACTATAAGACCTTGTCTTCCGGTGCTACTGCTCACTTCATGCCGGTGTATGAAGACGAGGGTACACTTTATATCGGGCTGGAACAAGCCATACCTGGTACTAATGTGGCATTGCTGTTCCAGTTGTCAGAATTTACAGCTAATCCTGATATCCGCAGGGCCGACATACAATGGCATTACATGTCAGGTAATGAATGGAAGCCTTTGGAGAAGAATACACAGATCATCAGTGATACTACCCGGGAAATGCTGGTATCGGGTATTGTAACGATCGCATTGCCGTGGGATGCTGACACGGGGCATACTGTATTGCCATCCGGTTTCCACTGGCTGCGTATTACAACGCATCAGTATTCGGCAGCGGTATGTGAAGCTGTAGCTGTTATAGCACAGGCATCACTGGCGGTATTCCGCAACCAGGAGAATGATCCCGCGCGTGTGGGAGCTGCACTGCCAGCTCAGACTATCAGCAGTTTAGTAGTGCCGGATGCGATGATCACAAAGATCTCTCAACCTTATCCATCATTCGGAGGCAGGAAAGAAGAAACGGCGGACGAGTTCTATATCCGCGTCAGCGAGCGTTTACGCCACAAAGGAAGAGCTATTAATGTTTTCGACTACGAGCGTATCATATTGGATGCATTCCCTGAGATCTTCAAGATCAAATGTATCCCGCACAGTAAAATGTGCCGTGACGCGCAGGGAAACATTACGCAGCTGCAATCTCCCGGATGGGTAACGCTGGCGGTGATACCGCGGATAGATGATTATCCTGCAGATGAAAGATTCAGTCCTAAAGTGAGCCGTATCATTCTTGAGCGGGTTAGCGAATACCTGCGTTCCCGCACATCTGTATTTGCAAAGGTACAGGTCATTAATCCGGTATACCAGCCTGTGAGCTTCAGAGGCAGCATCCGGTTGCGGCCGGGAAAGGATGCCAATTTCTACCAGAAGAAACTGGTCGGCGAAGTACAGGCATATCTGTCGCCATGGATCAACAGCGGTTCGCAGGATATCGTATTCGGCGGCACCATGATGATGTCCTCCGTATTACAGTTTATTGAGAACCGTGATTACGTGGATTATGTCACCGACTTCACCATGTTCGTGAACACGGGCGGAGTAGAAGGACCACCAGTAAAAGCGGTAACAGCTGATACTCCGTGGTCTGTACTGATCGGCGGCGAACAAACTTATACAATCATCACTAAAGATACCTGTACGGGCGCGAGTCAGCAACCGGTATTCAGGGTCCAATAAATCATTCACAAAAAAACTAAAAGATACTCCCATGTCTATAACAACCAGAGCAGCGCTGAAAGCACAATTTAAGACCGGCGCTATACCGACCTCGCAGGATTTCTTTAACCTGATAGACTCTACGCTGGTAAGGAGGGATGATGCTTTTTTCGGCAAATGGGCGGCTGGGATCTGCTATTACGAAGGCGATGTAGTGATCTATAATAATGCGCTGTATACCTGTGTGCCGGCTGGCGATAAGCCATGCGGTTGCGACGGTAAGGACGGCGATGTGAAAGCCGATAAAAGCAAAGGACATTGCTCCGTGGATAATCCTGAAATAGATTGCACCAACTGGAAAATGCTGGACATTGATGCTTCCGATGAAGATTGGGAGATCATCCGCAATGAAGATAAAGTTCCCATTATCATGTATGCCAAAGTATTTGGCAAGATCGGTATGGGTACGGAAGACCCTAAAGCACGGGTGCACATCCATGTAGAAGAACTGAGCAGTGATTTCCTTTTCAGCCCTGATAATGCGCAATCGCCCGAGTTCGTAATACAGCACACAGGTGATGGTACAAAGTCATTATCAGAAAAGCTGGCCGATAATAAAGCTGTATTTACCACCAATACAGAAGGGTTCCTCTTCACCACTACCGTACCGCCGGTGCCTTCAGATGGCGAAGAGAATACGCCCAAAGAAGCAGTACCCGTAAAACCAGTGTTCATTATGACACCGGACGCCGGTGCAGCCGTTGGTATCGGTACTATTGCTCCCGAAGCAGGTGTGGACATCCAGAACCAGTCTTCTGCACGCCTGTTACTGAATCCGGTGCAGGCAGTGGTGCCACAGGCTGTATGGGTCCATAAAGCGGAATTCAGTCAGCAGAGCCACCTGAGTGTTACTCTGGACGATCATGTATCCAGTTTCACGACCAATGCACCTGATGGTTTTTATTTCCGCAGGGGGCTGGATGAAACCAGGAACTATCTGAAGAATATATCACAACCTTCATCGGAAACACTGGTAGCTATTAAACAGGATGGCCGTGTAGGTATTGGTACGGAGACACCTGTTACCAATGTGGAGATCACCAAAGCCAATAGCGCAGGTGCTTTCCTGATGTGCCTTGATAATACCAATCCCGCATTCAGTATCATCAATAACCGCCCTAATAATGAAAAACGCAATTACTTGCTGCTGGGTGCAGACAATGACTGGGGCGCGTTCCTCACAGATGCATCGAAAGGTTTTGTGTTTAAAAAGGGCCGTGAATATGGTAACGGCAACGAACTGGAAATAAACCAGGGAGAGGATCTCGTAACGATCTCCGCTGAAGGCAAAACTATCATCGGTGGCATTACACCGGCAGGCTTTGACCTGAATGTAAAAGGTAAGGCACGCGCCTTTGGTTTGTATCTCGATACGGATGTCCGTAAGGTGAACAATCCTACGAAACTGGGTAACGTGATCGATAAGGTGAAGAAGCTGAACCCTGTTACGTTCACCTTTAATCAGCAGAAGGCCAATTGCCCCGGAGGAGAAGCGCAGATAGGTTTCCTGCCGCACCAGGTGGAAGAGTTCTTCCCTGAACTGGTAAATACAGACACCGATGGCACGCAGACGCTGGCATATGCGAATATGGTGGCAGTGCTGACCAAAGCCATACAAGAACAGCAGGAAACGATCGCTGCGTTGCAGAAACGCCTGGATGCCCTGGAGGGTAAATAACCAGGTACCGATCACCGATATATTATACCAAGCACTATCTTAAAATGCCTGATCTTAAATATATAACTACAGATAAGAACAGCGGGTTCCCGGAATACCTGGACTTTGCCATGCTGCGCAAACTGGGCATTCAGCACGTTGCGGAGCTTTCAGGCAAGATATGGACGGACCACAACCTGCATGACCCGGGCATCACGATGCTGGAGGCGCTTTGCTATGTGCTGACCGATCTGGACTATCGTACCAAACTGGATTTCAAAGACCTTGTCGCACTCCGTACTGGCTCTAAGGAAGATAACTTTTATACGGCTGCACAGATACTGGGAAACAATCCGTTGACCATTGCAGACATCCGCCGTATGCTCATCGATATTAAAGGTGTACGTAATGCCTGGCTGGCGCCGATCAATGAAACGGAAACAGAAGAGGCATATTCACTCGTATATGATTGTAATACCGGTAACCTTGATAACACAAGGTTTACGGAAGAACAATCGGTAGTTCCACTGAAGGGATTATACCGTGTGTATATAGAGCCTGATGATGTGTATGCGGCCGCTTATGAAAAGGATGCCTGTGGCAATGACGTGTTCCCGATGGATACGGTATTGACAGAAATTGATACGCGCCTGCATGGGCATCGTAATCTTTGTGAAGACTTCCCTGATATCGTGGTGCTGGAGAAAGAGCCGATCAGCCTTTGTCTGCATATTGAACTGGCAGCAAACTTTGATCCTGACGATGTGTTGCTGAAAATTTACAGCGATATACAGGATTTCCTGTCGCCAGCCCCTGTCTTTTATAGCCTGCAACAATTGCTGGAAAAAGGCAGAGGTATGGAGGAGATTTTTGAAGGACGTCCCTACGATTTTATCAACGATGTGCCTTTGCAACAGAACGGTTTTATTGACGTGCAGGAGCTGGAAAGTCTGGAAAGATTGACAGAGCTGCATGCTTCAGATCTTTACCGCATCATTATGAAGGTGCCTGGTGTGGCTGGTGTGACCCGTTTGCAGATGAGCAGCTTTGATGAAGAGGGATATGCCAAAACAGATGCGGATGGCAATCCAATCATTGAAGAAGGAGAAGAGTGGTGCCTCCGTCTGAAGAAGGACCATCGTCCTGTACTGTCACCTGAGACTTCCAATGTGATCTTCTTCCGCAACAAAATGCCGTTTAGTGCAAATAGGGAAGTTGTAAACCAGCGATATAAAAAAGGCATCTCCGATTACAATAAATTTCCGAAGCAAAAGGATGCACTGGACACCGTTGTGCCGCAGGGCCGACAGCTTGACCTGGCGCAATATACTTCCGTACAGTATGAGTTCCCGAAGGTGTATATGATCGGTAAGAATGATGTACCGGGCGATTCGACAGCAGCGAGAAAAGCGCAGGCATTGCAATTGCAGGCCTACCTGTTGTTCTTCGATAGGTTACTGGCGGATTATTTCGCCCAGTTATCGGGTGTCAGAAAATTATTCTCGCTGCATCCTTCACAGGACGGATCCGAACATACTTACTTTTCTGCTGATCTTAACGGCATCCCGCAGCTGCCTTCCCTCTTGCGGTATAAGAAGCAATTACCACAGAATACGCAAGGCACATCTTACAACGGTATGCAGCTGGCGTATGAACCGGATGCCAGCGGCGCCAGCCGGAAGGTGTATAACTCCATGTACCTCCGTGATGAGATGATCCGCCGTATTATCAGCGAGTGTACAAACAATAACGTAACACGTATCATACAACAGCAGGAAGATGCCGGTAACTGGTATTTTCAGCTGAGAGATGCTGCCGGGAACGTACTGCTGGAAAGTACTGTTTTCTTCAGCACAGAAATTGCTGCTGAACAGGCAGCACTGGATGTTGTTTTCCTCGCTACATTATCCGGCAGTTACAGCCGTAATAACAACCGGCAGGACGATATTTATAGCTTCGACCTGGTGTACAATGATGCTGGCGATACTGAGATGCTGACTGCATTGTATGAGACCGCAGAGCAATACCAGGAGAGAAAAGAACGCTTTCAGAATCATTTGTTGGCAAGGTTCTCAGAAGACTTTACAGACTATGCCCTGATGATGTACAATCTCAGCGGCAAGAAGAATGATCCCGCACGTAATATAGCAGACAAGGCGGCGTTCCTGTCCGCTTATCCAGAAACCAGTGCTAACCGTGCACTGGCGTTCGATTATAAAAATCCGGCTACCGGTTTCCCCGTATGTGGCCTGGAGAAAAGAGTGGCAGGACTAATGGGCATACGGCAGTCTCCTTCTGCCTCGTTAAATAATTTTGATCTTGTTACTGCTGAAAAGCAGACAGGTTTCGTTTGCGCCATAACCGGTCAGAACACTCCATTGTTTGTTAGCGAAAGCTTACATAGTAAAGAAAATATTAGTGACGTCTTTGGGAAATTCCTGGAACTCGGAAAAGAGAAGGTTAACTATAAACCTTATGGATGTCCGGGAGAAGGCGTATTTGGTTTCTATATACAATCTCCGCTAACGGCGAGTGAATGGATTGCTGCAAAGTATTCTTTTGAGTACACGACCGAAGAGGAAAGGGATGAGGTGATAGAGTGGTTCGTAAAATTCTTCCGTTGCAATGGCCAATACAAGCTCTATCCACAGACACAGGAGGGATATTATTTCCTGTTACCTGATGATTATGGCAAGACATTACTGAAAAGCAAACAAGGCTTTGAAACGCCGGAGATAGCATTATCTCACGGGTATGATTGCCTGGAGATATTACAGGATAGCAACGCGTGGGAAGTGGAGCCTGATATGGCTACGGGAAGTTACAGGATCATTGTTAATCACAATAATATCCAGATCGCATATCATCCGCAGACATATGGTACGAAAGAAGCTGCGGAGCAGAAGATGAAAGAATTGCAGGAATACTTCCGCAAACATTATCTCGTATACCAACGTGAAACATCTGAATTATATAACTGGCTGATGACCCATGAGGGGAAGCCGGCATGGCAGGGCGTTATTCCATTTAAGGATGAAACGCAGTTACCCCGGGCCTTTGCTCAGTTTATTGAACTGGCTGCAAAAGCGGAGAACTATGAGGTTGTGCAGACCGGTGACGGGCAATTCCGTTTGCAGGTGATCCGTAAGGAAACTGTCGATGAGGAAGGTACATCTGTCAATACCGTAATGTCTGTACACCAGTCTGATTTTCCTACGGCGGATGCGGCGCAACAATCATTGAATAACTATGTGGTGTTATTCAACCGTTTATGGCTGACAGTAAGCAGCTTAGTGACGACCGTGCCGGCAGCTATATATCATTTTAAAGACCTGGAAGCACAGGCAGGACAGCCTGCGGTTCTTTTAACAACTGTTCGTCCCGTTCCGGATGGAGCTGCGGTAGCACAGGTAACGCGCAATGTTATCCGTCACGCAGGTAATCCACAAAGAGTTTCATTGTATTCAGCAGATGACTGCCGGTATGTGGTGCAGGTGCGCGATGATGCCGGACAATTGCTGGCTGAGAGCCCTGAAACAAACGATCATATCGCAGCTACTAATTTACTGGAAAGGATACTGTTGAAAGCCGGGCAGGATACGCTTTGGGTAGAGAAAGGAGATGCGGTGAATGCGTATGGGTTCCTCTGGGAAGACGAAGCTACGCATACTCCACTATTACAGAGCATTGCCGTATGGGACGACCAGCAGGCGGCAGTCGCATCTTTCCTGGGATGGGTACTGACTGCAACAGCAGCAGATATCCAGGCAGATCAGCAACCTGGCAGCGGATATGGTTACATCGCTTATGCAAAAGACGGTGCGCCATTCGCAAAACAAGGTAAATGGTATGTTTCCGCAGAAGAAAGAGATGTTGTATTGTTATCGGTTAATCAGCAAGTGACTGCTTTGCAGACAAGCACCGGATGGTCTGCCGTTACACTGTATCATTATTACTTTAAGATCAGTGACAAGGAAGGCCTATTGTTGCAGGAACCGCATTTTTATACCAGTTATGATGAAGTGCGTACAGCTTTTTATAACACAGTTAAGTTTGGGAAACAACGGCAATATTACCTGCTGACGATTCATGATAACTGTACTTACGGTTTCAAGATCATCGATAGTAACAAAAACGTACTGGCAATACATCCGTTTGAATATACTACTACGGCTGCCAGGGACGCGGCTGTTGACCGTACGCTCCGCTTCCTGCAGGAATATGGCCAG
Source organism: Chitinophaga sp. S165 (assembly GCF_003182155.1). Classification (GTDB taxonomy): domain Bacteria; phylum Bacteroidota; class Bacteroidia; order Chitinophagales; family Chitinophagaceae; genus Chitinophaga. The sequence continues at coordinate 1,928,756 of NZ_QGTG01000001.1, read as the reverse complement.
ACGGTAACCGAAGTGAAACTGACAGGCGCCTGGCGTTATAGCTGGCAATGGCTGTCATGCTGTTACTGGTATCCTGAAACTGCACTGGAAGGGCTGGACGAGAAACCTGAAAAAGAAGATGCAAAGAATGCGCTGAAATATATACTGAATACACTCGCGACCGTAGAGAGCAATTACAAGGTAGAGAAAGAAGAGGGCGGTTACCGGGTATATCTGCTGGAAGGAGAAGAGCGTGTGGCGGTGCATCCTCACTGGTATGACTCAGAACGTGAAGGAGAAGTAGCGCGTGACAGACTGATTGTCTGGGCGAAATTTAAGTTAGATGAAATAGATGCTAAAAGCTATTCGATAGAGAAAGATGTACGCACAGACCTCTATAAGGGCGATGATGAAGAAGCAGCGATCGGCTACCGTCTATGGGACCGTGATTTCAGGATGGCCCGGTATTGTGAGCAGTTCGATACAGCGGAAGAACGGGAGCAGGTGATAACAACATTGCTGGAACGTTATCATCGTAAGCAACCGGGTTATACTGTGTTGGAAAAGGGAGCATCTGTGGTAACCGGGGAGAAAGGTATTTATTATTATCAGCTGCGCCGGAATGATCTGCTGCTATGGCAGAGCGTGAAGGCTTATGCTACAGCAGCAGATGCAGCAGCAGCATTCCAGGTTGAAAGCTGGGAGCTGTTACAACGTTCTCTGTATGTCGAAAATTACAGTGCCTGGACGCCTGTTACAGAAGATCTTTACCTGAATGACGAGAAGGGACAAGCGCTCGCAGTAGCTAAGATCACACCGGGTAGTTATGATGCTTATACTGCCGCTGTAAAGGCAAGGCAACAATTCGCCCGCAAACATGGTATATATCGTAAAGCAGATGGGACGTTTGCTTTCCATATTTACAATACCAAGACGAATAGATACGAATGGGAGAGTACCCATACGTACCCTGATGCGGATGCTGCCATGGCAGACCTGCTGGAGTTCCTGCAACTGCTGTTGTTCAGGGGGAACTATTGCCTGGACAACGAAACAGTGGGATGTTACTATTCCATCAACCTGGGCAAAGTGTTGCTTGACATTCAACATGTGACTGAAATATGTGAAAAGAAAGATGATGAAGGCGAAGGCGGGAATGAGGAAGAGGAAGAAGAAGTGGGTGTTGAACAAGCAGCATGGGATGCGTTACAATTCTTTCTTGACAATCTCGATCCTGATGACAGGAATTTCTTCCCTTACACGAATTATGCTGCTGGTTGCCGGTATTCGTTCCGTATGGTGGATGATAGTGTATACCGTGTAGCGCAGCATACAGGCTGGTATCAGGGTATGGAAAGAAGAGAGGAAGCAAGGATGAAATTGCAGGCAGATATCTACTGCAAGAAGCGGCTCTATGGTTGGTTTGTAAACCCTGATACGGACGATAAAATGGACAGCCGTATCCTGGTGGCCTATTTTGATAAACCTGAAAGGATCAACTATTCTCAGCTGTGGATGACCTACAAAGCTATTCCTTCTCTTACGGCGATATGGAAATCAGCTGCGGACCCATTAAGAGAACCCGAAGGGGATGAGTTGCCTGAAGATGTTCCAAGCCTGTACTATTATCAATTGTTCGATAAAGGTGGTAAAGTGATGTGGCAGACGGTGACCCGTTATAATACGCCTGAACTGGCAGAGAAGTCGGAACAGTATTTCTTTGTTTATCTGCTGGAAATGGCGAGATCTGAGACATCATATTATTATGAGCAGATGCCGGGTTGTGAGAATGCCTATACCCTTTATCTGAAAGATATGGACGGTAAGATCATTGCTGTCGCTACGGAAGTGATATGTGGTGAAGACATAGAGAACGACCGTGGCACCCGCATCTTTAACGCCATGATGTTCCCTATAGTAGAAAATGGGAAAGGATATTCATTTGAGATCAATAATATAGAGCAGGTGGTGGCTGGTGATAAGATCAGTTATGAATACACGCCTATCTGGGAATCCATACACGTGTACGATACGCCCCAGGAAGCGAAAGATGCATTAACAACTGCAAAAGACCTGCTGTTAGACCTGCGTAATTACCAGCGTGGAGATGAAGACAGTTGTGGCCCGTTCGGAGTTACACTTGTCAACCCTGCCGGTATCCTTGCAGAGCATCCACTTTCTTATACCAGTATGGCTGCTCGTAACGAAGCGATGGAACATGTCCAGACAACTATCAGTGCTGAAGGTTTACATCTGCTGGAACATATCCTGATGCGCCCCCGCGGACAGCAACAGTCTTACGAAGCACTGCAGTTACAACTGAACTGGGCGGAAGAAGAAAAGCTTAAGTTTTCAATCGCACTGAATATAGTGAGTGACTCAGCATTTGCAGATGCGACGGCTTTCATAGAGGCGTTAAAGGCAGCTTCCAAAAAGGATGACGTATTTGTTGAAAGGCAGGGCGCTACCATGACCATTTCCTGGTATAAAAAGGGTGAAAAACTGGCTGTAGCTACATTAGAGGCAACGGAACAGGTGATCAACCTGTTGAGTGATCTCACATTTGTACGTAGTGAGATGACCAGACTGCTGGAGAGCGCATCTGTGAGAAGTGTTACCACCCTGGTCATTCCTATTGTCTGCAAATCAGAAGATGCCATCCTGCCTGTATGTAGTGACGTTTGTCTGTGTTGTGATGATGAAGAAGAGATTGACGAGGAAAACGCGGCGTTCTGTGACCGCACTTTCTTTGCAGACCCTTACTCTTTCTGGGCGACGGTAGTATTGCCGGCATGGCCACAACGCTTCCGCCTGGCGCGCTTCAGGCAGTTCTTCGAAGACACATTACGGAGAGAAGCACCATCACATGTAAGACTGAATATTGTCTGGATAAGCCCACAACAGATGCTGCAGTTCGAAAAAGCATGGCGGCAATGGCTGGGTGCGCTGTCAAGAGAAGAAAGCTGTAACTACGATGAGAGCCTGCAGGCCTTAAACAATGTATTAAAGGGACTTAAAAATGTATATCCGGCTGCATACCTGTATGATGATGAAGGCGGTGACGACAAACCACTGATCATACTTGATGAGGTAATGCTTGGGTAATATTAAAATAAATAAATTCTTCAGAAATGATAATTAATGAAAATAATCCTTACCCACTTTTTAAAAAGGGGCAGCAGCTGAAGAGTGGCAGCCTGACAGGTATTGTTGAATTTGCGGAGGGAGAGGACTGGGCCACCCGTATGTATCTGGAAGGATCGGGTATCTTTTATGGTCTTAATATCGAAGTTAATCCGGGAGCGGGTACAGTGAAGCTATTGCCTGGTACGGCAGTGACTTCAGATGGTTACCTCTTTGCATTGGAAAAGGAGATCACTTATGATGGTATTAGCAAGAAAGAAGGGAAAGACTTTGAAATAGAGTTGTTTGAGCGGCCGGTTACGGTCAAGGTGCTCAACAACAGAAACGATAATAATCGTGAGCTTATTCACCGCCTTTCCGGTGTAGACCCTGCTGAGCCACCAACAAAGTTACCGGATGATACCACCCCTTATCTGATCGTTCTCATTGTGCTCGACGATGAAACTACGGTACCCAGCTGTTTGTATGGGTATGAAAATAATGAAAGTAAGAAGAACAAGAATATTTATCCTGCATTGATCCCTAAAGGCTTTTTTAAGCCGGGAGAGCTGGAACAGTGGTTTATTGGCAGTGTGGCAGATGCGGGAGATAAAGATCCGTTCGTTAATCGTTTTGGTTATACGGATAAAGAGCAGGGCGGCCCGCATATCTCTTTCAGTCGCTTTACCAGCTGGGCGCCATTCAGTTTAGGATTTGAGGAAGTTTGTAAAGCAGCCGAGCCATTGATAGGAGAAGCTTACAAAGCGGTGTACGAGCTGGTGAAAAGTAAGCTTGGATTGGACACTGTCAATCCGTTTGAAGAACTGACGGGTGACCTGGCAGATTTGAACAAGAGTGTGAAGAGTGGAGGCGGAAGGAATTACCCCTGGTTGTACGATTACTACAGGGACCTGGTGGCAGCTTACCAGGAGTTTGTTTCGACAGACATGTTCAGTTATCTGTCCTATATACCAAAGAAAGATAGATTTCCCGGTTATATTTCCCTGGGCAGTGTTCGTACAGGCGACAACAAACTGGCCTACCGTATGGGCCTGTACAGGCCTCCTTTTGCTGATCTGAGCCTTAATGCGCTGGAAAAGCCGAAGTTGCTGATGGAACGTATGAAATACCTGGCGGATGTGGAACATACACGTTTTAATGAAACAGGATTTCCACCTTCGGGAGTACTTTTTACGCCAGACGCTGGTCTTAACAAGCAGCTGTCCGAGAGGGCGATCCCATTTTATTATAAAGATCCATCTGCATTATCGCAGTCCTGGAGCGCCGCATTAACACGTAGTCGCAGGACATTCGACATCCCTGGCATAGATGACGTACGGGACAGGAAGTTCCTGACGACGAACATGGAGAACTATAATTTCTTCCGTATTAAAGGGCATACCGGCGGCGACGTTGAGGTGACGCAGACGGCTATAGAGAATCAGCGGAGAGACCTGCACCTGCCTTTTGATATTAAGTTTGTTTACCTGGGTACGGATGCAGACATGGACCCTTTAGTGCGCCAGCGATCGGCAGCTTTCAGCGATCTGACTATTCTGCTGGAAAAGATCGTGAACGATATCCGTTGTGCACGTACCTGTTCTGATGATTTCGAAAGGATAATATTCAGAGATGGGTTTGACCGCGATCAGATCGGTAATATGTTTGAAGCACTGGTGAGTTTCTTTGATAAGCCACCTGCTGATCTTGAAGAAAAGCTTGATCAGATATGCAACGAGGACGGGGTTTGTAACGATGAAAATAAAACATGCTGCAGGGCGCATTTAACATCTCTTTATGCAGTTTATAAAGAATATATAGGCCGCAAAAAGGAACTGTTGGATGGCCTCTTATTCAGTCGTTTTGCGGAAAAACATCCGGGTCTGGAGCACAATGGCGGTGTCCCTAAAGGTGGCACACTGATATTGTTGTGTACTAAAAACGATGTGGCTTCCCTTTCGGAAGAAAAGAGATCAAACCTGGTGAATTTACTGCTTAGCAGCAAGGAAGAAGAAAAAGCGGCGGCTATCAGTCTGGCGAAAGAACTGGAAGGATATAATATTGTTGCGGATTTCAGTCTGCCTTATATCTGTTGCTCCGGCAAGCCATCTATCAACCTTGTACTCCAGGATGCGCCACCGGTGGCACGCTTCGATATTGCAGAACAGAACGAATTGCCGGAAGGTGAAGGCGTAAATGTGTCACTTAAGAATCAGTCGCTGAGAGCTGATACGTATCATTGGGAATTATATGATTTCAAAGGTGAGTTTATAACAGACAAACACACTAACGATATTAATGAAGTGGTGAAGTTTGATCTGAAGAGAGAAAGAGGTGTAGTGTTTGCCGTACTGCTGACAGCTTCCCGCGATGGTATGGACAGTAAGTATTCAACGGAGATCGTGATATGTCCGAAGGGAGAAGTGAAGGTTACCAGCAATGGTAAGGATAGCGTAAACCTGGATATTACGGATTCAAATGAAGTGGAAATAGAAGTTACTCCATTTGGCGGCCGGTTCACCCTTGTTTTGCAGCAGAACGACAATCAGGAGGATATTGACCCTTCGGGATTTGACATAGACTGGAAAGAAGATAAAACAAAAGCAGTCCTGACAATATATGAACCACAGCCTGGAATTTATACCCTGGAATATGTATTTAATGTAAAAGGGTGTGAAGGCGCCGGTGGAAGACTTGAGATCAATGCTGTTACACCGACAGGAAAAGAGCCTGTTGTTAATAAAGGTTTGGCTCCTGATGAAAGTAACAAGGCAGTCGCCAATAACGATGCTGTGTTGAACAAGCGGATCCTCGGTTACCGTGGAGACGTCAATAAGATGGCGAAGGAAGATGAGACTCTGTTAGAGGACAATCGCTGGACAGATACCAAAGCCTTCCTGCTGGCAAGCGGAACACCGGAGACATTACATGCCGGTTATGAAAAGTTACAGGCAAACCTGCAGACAGGGTTTTCTAAGTTGAAAGTGGCGCAGAAGGCACAGGTCATCAAAATGCTCGCTTATGCTACCGCCTATTATATTGACAGACTGATAGTGGCGTCTCCTGATAAAGTGCCGGCAATAGCCAGGAAACTGGTAAAGGCAGCAGCTGAATCCATCTCTGCACAGAAGGACGGTGTGGCGCAGTGGCACCAGGTATGGAACACTACCGGTATTGTTACAGCAGAAAATGAAAAAACAGTAAACACTTATAAAGGACTGATCGCTTAATGGAACAGCAGCATGCCATCGGGAAACTTTTGCTGGAAGTGCAATTGCCTTCCAGGGAGGACGCCTTTGCATTGCAAGGTGCATTGAGCACGCGATGTACTACAGAGCTGGAGCCGATGCTGGCGGAACTGCTGGATAGCTGGGCAGATCCTGATACTTTATTACAGATCGACAAGCTCGAAATAGACCTGGGATCCTGCGATATGGAAACATTACGCAAGGAACTACCGGGGATGGTGATAGACTACCTGCGAAAAAATTACCAGGGCATACAGACACAGTTATCATTAGAAGCTGGTATGCAAAGGATACCGCTGACACAAGGATATTATGAAAGCTGGTTGTACTTCCTGGAGCGGGGTATCCTGCCATCTTCAGCCGTGAAATGGAGGCAGGAGGAGTGGGAGGCTGGTATCCTGGCCGCATTGTCTTCAGAAACGTATGCTTTGCAGCAATGTAAAGTATTACTCTTGGAATATCCATATGCTATCAGGCGTTTGGTGTTACAGTTCTCTCCAGCGTTTGTTCATAGTTGGATACAAGCATATAGCGCAGATGCCTACCGGCAGGTATTACAGTTAATGACGGAGTGGGAGGTGTTTGCCTATCACCCGCGACTGAAAGACGTGATGAAAACATCAACGGCTTTGCAGCAAATGACAATGCCTGTATTGCCCGATAGGGCAACGTATCAAGAGGGAATTATCATCTGGCTGATCAGGGAAATAATAGTACCGGGTCGCACAATAAGTAATGCGGCATTACTACAACAGCTGATGCAGCGATTGACGGGTCGCGTAGAAGAGGAACTGGTAGCAAGCTGGCTATACATCCTGCAAAAAACAACTACAGCGCCGGTAAAAGCGGCCGTTTTATTGCAGGAGACAGCAACTGCACTTTCCACGCAATATGCAGCAGAGATCATTGTACTACAGAAAAACATCGCAGATAATCGGCCGGTAGCCACACAGGATAAAGTTTCGCCTGAGAAGACTGATGTGAAGGACCGCCCGGAGCAACAGCAGGCATCACAGCGGAAAGACCATGAACAAGGTACTTCATCTGAAGCTTCTACAGGAAAGAAACCGGAAGAGGTGCGGACGGATAAAACATCATCAGTAAAAGAAGAACAACAAAGCCAGCAACAAAGACAAAAAAAGGAACAAGAGGAAGATGAATTGGCAGGGACCACTGCGAAGCACGCTGAAGATGGAATAAACAGTTCTTCATCTGAACGGGCAGTAGCATTGTCCGATGAGGCAGGGACCACACCGGAACCGCCATCAGAGGGCACTGTGTATTACATTAATAACGCAGGTCTGATATTGTTGCATCCTTACCTGTCTTTCTTCTTTGATGCGCTGGAATTGAGGGATGGAAAGCAGTTCAAAGATGAAGCTGCAAAGCATAGGGCGGTACAGTTACTGGGATATCTGGCTTATGGAGAGGAGGAAATTCCTGAGTATGATCTCGTATTACCTAAATTATTGTGCGGTATCCTGCCTGCAGAGCCGGTGAAACGCTTTGTACCATTAACAGATCTGGAGAAAACGGAAGCGAATGAATTGCTTACATCTGTGATCTCTCACTGGAATGCATTGGGTAATACGTCTCCGGATGGTTTGCGTGGTAACTTCCTGTTGCGGGAAGGAAAGCTGGAATGGAAAGAGGAAGAGTGGCAGCTGTATGTAACGCAGCAGGCATATGATATGTTATTGAACAGATTACCATGGGGATTTAGTGTGGTAGGATTATCGTGGATGCCATGGTTGATAAAGACTGTGTGGACCTAAGGGATGATTTCGGTATTACCGGTTGAGGCCCTACGCCAAAAACGATGTAAATAGAATCCAATTTTAATCATTCAGTTTAATTCACCCCCATGATCGTTCTGTCCATTGCAATACAAAAAGGCGGTTCAGGCAAAACAACGACGGCTCTGAATCTTGCTGCTGCCTTCCAGCGGATGGGAAAGAACGTGCTGCTCATTGACCTTGACCCACAAGCCAATCTTACCCAATCACTTGGTATCGCGGACGATTCGGACCTGAGTATATACGAACTGCTAAAACAGGCTGCCTCCGGAGAGCTGACGGATGTCAGCAAGGCAATTGTGGAAACGGGCGTATTGCCCCTTATTCCGGCCAATCTCGAACTGGCCAGCGCTGAACTGGAGCTGGTAAGCATGTATGGCAGAGAGCAGCTGTTAAACCAGATACTTGGTCAGCTGGATGATACCTACGATATGGTAGTGATCGATTGTCCACCGGCAGTAGGTATGCTGACAGTCAATGCCCTTACTGCCAGCAATTATGTATTAATGCCCCTGCAGGCGGAATTTCTGCCTTTTAAAGGTGTACAACGTTTTGTAAAGAATGTACAGCTGATCAAAAAGCAGTTAAACAAAAGGCTGGAAATACTCGGTATTGTATTGACAAAATTTGACGAACATAAAAGCATGCATCGTCAGATCAGGTCACAGCTACAGGACCTGTACCCCGGATGGGTGCTGGAGGCAGGTATTCGCAGTAATATCTCCCTGGCAAAGGCACAGGAGCAATCCAAAGATATCTTCACATTTGATGTTAATGCCAATGGCGCAAAAGATTATTACGCCCTGGCAACGGAAATAAAAGAACGCCTTTTAACAGTGGCTGAACAATAGCCCGCTTCAATAAAATCGATAGATATGAAAACGAGTAATAGTCGTCGCTATCGGAGACATCGTAACCCCGAGAAAACAGATAGAAAAGAGGGCCCTTTTTTCAGTCCTTCAAAACCTATACAAGCAAAAGAGAATGCTTTTTTTCAACCGAAACTGAGCATTGGTGCTCCGGGAGACCAGTATGAAAAGGAGGCTGACAGCGTTGCCGACAAAGTTGTGAACCGTCCGGCGGCAGCAGAAGGAACGGCAGTACAGCGGAAGGAAATTTCTGCGGTACAGGCTATGCCTGAAAAGAAGGAGGAGGAAAAGAATGTGCAGAAAAAAGGTGCGGGAGATAAGGAAGAGGAGAAAACGGTGCAGAAAAAGTCTGACCCCGATAATAAGGAAGAGGAGAAACCTGTGCAGAAGAAGTCAGAACCTGATAAAAAGGAGGAAGAGAAGACAGTACAGAAAAAGGAAGATAAAGGTAAAGAGGAAGAGAAACTGCAAAAGAAATCTGAGCCTGATAAGGAAGAGGATACTGCTGTGCAGAAGAAAGAAGAACAGGAAAAGAAACCAGCGGCTGACGAAGTGCTGAAGGAAGAAAAAGAAGAAAAGAAAGGTGGAGCACCTGCGATAATGGCAAAGGGAAATAATTCAGGCGGTGCGCAGGAAGGTAGTGCTCAGTTGGCGCAGCAACTGAAAGACCAGCGGGGTGATGGAACACCGCTTCCACGTGACGTACGAAATGAAATGAGCAATTCTATAGGAGCTGATTTTGGTAACGTGCGTATTCATACAGGAGAGAAAGCTACAGCGCTGAGTAACGAGTTGGGTGCGCAAGCTTTTACACATGGCAACGACGTTTATTTCAATAGTGGTAAATATGATACGGATTCATCAGCCGGTAAACATCTTCTGGCACACGAACTGACGCATGTTGTACAACAGGGAGCAGCACCTGCCATTGAAGGCAAACCGTCCTCTGCTTCGGCCGCTCATAGCACTCCAGGAGTACAACGGGAGATCTCAACTCCTTTGCCTGAAGGCGTGGTGCCGGATAAAAAATCGAAGATCGCAAAGTTTCCTATCGGTGATTTTACCGTAGTGGTAAAACCAGACAGAAAGGCAACAAAGGCAGATAAGGTGCCGGCGAATAACGCGAAAACAAACGGTGGTATCAGCGTTAGTTTTTCGCTGAAATATAATAAGCAGAAAAAGATTGAGAGTGTCACTATTTCCAAGAAACTGACTATTCAGACCATCTATGGAAAAAAAGTTACTTCGTCTTCTGATTCAGCTTATGGAAGAGGTCATATTAAGGCTGACAAGGACGCCGGGCATGGTACGCTTGGTTTCCACGAAGGAAGTCACGGTACCGATTTTATGGAATATGTAAAGTCTCATCCTTTTCCAGAGATCGTAATAGAGACACCTGTTACCATGAAGGAATTTAAAGAACTGAAAAAGGCCTGGAAGGAGGAATTTAAGACTTATGTTGACGACATGCATAGTACCAGCAAGACTGCAACTGATGATGTAACCGATCCCCCTGTTCCTGCGGTACCCTGATATGTGAGTTAATACATTGTTACCCATAGGCTATGGTATCGTATATTTTTTATTATACCACGACTAATGAATATTTTCTATCTCTGAGAAATGATAAAAGCAACTGATAATAAAAGTTCTTCCACGAAGGCTCAGCAGCAACAGCCTGCAGGTAATTCTTTTTTCGGAAAGGACGAAGGAAGCAATGCTTTTTTCGGAGAGAAAGAAACAGCGAAAGAACCCTTTTTCGTTCAACGGAAACTTACTATCGGAAAGCCTGACGATCATTATGAAAAGCAGGCAGACCAGGTAGCTGATAAGGTGGTTCAGCGGATGAGTCAACCGGCAGCGACAGAGACGAAGGTTGCAGCACCGGCGGCTGTCAGTACAGTGCCTTCCGGGCATGTGCCGGCAGCGGCAGCGCAACAAGGTGCATTGCAGATGAAGGAGCAGGAAGGGAAGGAAGAAGACATATCGGCTGAAGAGAAAAAGGTGCAACGTAAGCCGATCTTCGATAGTATGGGCGACCCACCAGACAATATTCAGAAGAAAGAGACTGGCGCAGCTCCTGACAGCGGAGCAAAAGATGCTGCCAACAGCGGACTGGAAGCACGTTTGCAGAAGACGAAAGGATCAGGTACGCCATTGCCTTCTGATACCAGGACGGCTATGGAATCATCCATAGGTGCAGACTTCAGTAATGTCCGTGTACATACGGGTACAGAGGCTGCGGAACTGAGCAACGACCTGCAGGCGCAGGCGTTCACTCATGGTAATGATATTTATTTCAACGACAATAAATTTGATGCGACCAGCAGCACAGGCAGGCATCTGCTGGCACATGAACTGACGCATACCGTACAACAGGGAGCTGCTGTACAAAAGAAGGCAGATCCTACATTGAGTGATGCGGTACAACGTGCGCCGGCAACTAAACCGGCGGCAGCGCCGTCAGCTGCACCGGGAGAAGTCGTGAATATTTCATCTGGCAGCTTTAATCCTTCTGCAAACCTGGCGGAAGCGATCAAAGCAGCTGGCCGTAAAGGACTGGACGTAAATATTAACGCGGGTAAGATAGCTGGTGCCGGCGTAATTAAAGTGAGAGAGAAGGACGGTGTGATGGAAAGTCTGAAGAATGCTTATCTGCCATTGAACATGCCGATGTTCAGTGCCGCTAACCCGATGCTTGCGGTAAGACTTGCCAATGGAGAAGTAAGCGGCTTTGCTACTATCGGGCAAAGTAATGCACCGGAAGCCATACCTCAATGGCTGCGCAAGAATGGCAAAGCATTAGGTTGGTTAACAGGTATAGATGTAGAGAACGTACTATCCAAAGCGACGAATACGTTTGAGAACGGGACCTTTACTTTTACCCTGAATGGTGTTAAAGTGAAGGTAGGCAGCTTTGCGGAAGCGAACATGGACCTGGGCTTTGTAAATATGAAGCCTTCAGCACAGGTGTCAGCAGAACTGGATATCAATGGTGTTGCCAAAGGTAATCTTGAGATCACTTTGGTGGAAGATAAGATGTCAGGAGAGGGCGCATTTGGCGTTAGCTTCAAGGGCTTCTCGGGAGAGATAGCGGCGAAGTTCCAGGAAGGAGTGCTGGATGTGAAAGGCATGGTGGGTTACTCCGGTGACAGGTTGAGTGGTTCTTTGATGTTGGTGATGACGGATAAGAAGACAGCGGACAATTTTGCGAAGACGCAACTGGGAGGCGCACCTGCAGAAGAAGCGGTGCCACCTGCAGAAATACCGGCCGCTGAAGGCAAAGGCCCTCGCGGGATGGCCGGAATGGGTACGTTGACCTTCAATATGACGGAGTGGTTTGCGGGTAGTGTGAATGTGATCGTAGATGGTAAAGGTTTTGTGACGGTGATCGGTAAGATCGCGCCACCCAAAGAGATCATTCTGTTCCAGCAGAAAGACTACAACAAAGAATTATTCAAGCTGGAAGCACGTGCTGCTTACGGCTTGCCTGTGATAGGAAATGTATTTGTGTTTGCGAATATGGCGTTGATCGCATTAGCGAAAGTAGGTCCTGCGAAGATCTATAACATAGAGGTAGCTGGTACTTATTCCAATGATCCTGATATAGCGAAGAATATATCCCTGTCGGGGTCATTGAATATGTCAGCTTATGCGGGTCTTCGTTTACGAGCCGAAGGAGGTGCCGGTATTGAACTGGCGGGACATGATCTGAAAGTGGGAGTAGGCATTAACGCAGATGCGGGTGTGAAAGGTTATGTAGATGCGCGGCCAACGATCGGTTACCGCGATCCCGGAGAGTTCTTCTTCAAGGGGCATATGGAAATAGCAGCCCAACCGTTCTTAGGTTTGAGTGGCGATCTGTTTGTAGAACTGGATAGTCCGTGGTGGTCACCATTACCGGATAAGAAATGGACGTGGCCAATTGGGGCGCTTGAATATCCGTTGCCGGGTGAATTCGGCATAGGAGCAGATATGGAATACGTGTTAGGCTCTGGTAAGGTACCGGAAGTTACATTCAGTGAGGCGAAATTCGATGGAGCGAAGTTCATGACCGATCTTGTGGATGATCATGTACCATCGAAGAGCGGTGCGGGAGATAAAGATAAGCAGGGTAAATTCGTTGATGGAGGTGCAGCTGGCGCCACTCCACCGGCAGGAGCAGCACCACCGCCTGCAGCACCTGGTAAACCGGCAGCAGGAGGTGCTCCGGGTAAAGGCGGCGCACCAGGAGCAGGCGGAAAAGGTAAGGAAAAGGACAAAGGCAAAGCAGACCCTGAAGCAATGAAGAACTTTGCCGCTGCCATGAAGAAGGTAAAGGAATTGGAAGGTCATAAACCAATGACCCGAACCGAACTAAGCGCAGTTTTAGATGGAATCAAAAAGCAGTTTAATATAACGGGGATCACCTTCAAAGCGCAAGGTGCTGATCTCTGGATTGTAACAGGTGTTATGGCCGGCATGCCGAATAAGCAGTCTGTTAAGGTGAAAGCAAGTATGAAACCTGGAGATGAGAAAGAAGAGACAGGACAAAGTAAAGAGTCCGAAAAGCAACTTACAGAAGGAGTTAAGGCGTTGAAAGCCAAAGATGAGAAGGCCGCAGAAGGTGATAAAAAGCTTACAAGGCCAGAAGCGGAGAAGGTAGCTGCCGATGTTGAAAAATCACACGGAAAAACTTTCAAGTCAATTACGGTTATTGATAAAAAGGATCATTGGAATTATCTTTATGTGCAGAGAATGAAGAAGAAGGATGAGGTGCCGGGAAGCGGTGTCGCTACTACAGCTACAATTCCTCCGGGATTTAAGGTGGGAGCCCACTTTAAATATAAAGGAGATATATACAGGATCAGTGAAATATATAAGGACCAGGATAAAGTGCATATGATAGACGTGAGAAAGATCCTGTCTAATAAGACCTTCAAGAAAGAAAGTGGTAACAGATGGCCTGGTGAGATGATATTTATAATTAGTAAGGCTGTTGCAGCAGGACAACTGGTTGAATATAATGATCCTATTCCTGCCCTGAGGGAGTTGCCGAAAAGTTGGAGTCCGGGTAGTAAGAGCATACGTCCATGGTTGTATGAGAATATGCACGGCTGGAAGAAGAAAAGGGATGAGATCTACAATCATCCAACAAGAGGCAGAAACTTTATGGTCGCCAAAGCGCTGGATGCAAAAGATAAGGCAAAGAAAGGTAACGATACTGAATGGAAGCAGTTGTCAATACACTATCCTACTAAGTCAGGCAATCGCCAGGAAGGAGTTATGATTGTCGATGAAAATGCGGATTATAAGACATATGATCCAACGAAAGCTAAATATGAAGTGGACCATATCGATGATCTTGGCATGTTATGGACAGCCAGAGGACGTGATACCCATGACGGTGAAAGAGAGCAACAGGTAATAGGAGATAATAATCTGCGTTTAATAACCAAACAGCATAACAGCAAGAAGAGCGGAGAAACATATGAGCTGTCTGTAGGACCCGGATTTCAGAGTAAAATAGCAGACAATGATATAAAAAATGCGAAGACGATACGAGGAAAAGGTGGTGTATACGAAGCATTCCGCTAGAAAATAAATAGTAACGATGGAACTAAAATTCAAGAACAAAGGACCGGTATTAAGCATGGCAGTCAGCCCTGATGGAAAATGGCTGGCAGTTGGCAAACTCGTTGACAAAGACCGTAATCCCAGTCTGACGATCTGGAATACAGACACCTGGGAATGTGTAGTAGAAGAGGAGGCCGGAAACGTATCCAGTATATTGAGCCTTTCCTTTAACAGACATAGTGATACACTGGCCTATCTGATCGCGATAGACTATATCAGGTTTTTTAACATGAAGGATATGTACCTGCAGAAGGAGATCCCTTTCGACAGTCCTCAGAAAGTGCGTTATGCCGCCCATAAGGACCTGTTGCTGGTCGTAGGCAGGGAAGTATCTGTGCTGGATAGTAATGATGACGAGTTGTGGAGCTATAACAAGTATAAAGCCTTTGACACTACGAAAGGCCTGTCTGCGGAAGTCGTTAAGGATTATTATAAGATGCCGGATTGGGTACAGACAGCTTCTTATGGTAATCTGCCTGCAGGAGCAGCGTTTTTTAAACAGGACAGCGCCGTCATTATAACCGGGAACAACGACAATAAGTTTTCTGTCTATGATATCAGCTCCGGAAAGCGCAAAGAGCAATATCCCGGAGGAGTTTTGCAGGCAGGTCATATAGAGATAGATAAATCGGAAAAGTATCTTTACGTGACAGCACGTTTGCCATATGCTGATCTGCTTTGGGAACTGCCGGAAATGGAAAGATTGTTGCCGCAATATCTGAATGAAGATTTTGAAGGTTCATCCGGCTTTACTTTTCATCCGTCTTCCCGCTTTTTTGCTATTGGTGGGTTAGGAGGGAAAGTGTTTCTCAGAAGTATATCGACTGGTGAGTTCCTGATGGAAAAAGATATACATGAGGACGCAGTAAAGGCGCTCCAATTCAGTGCCGATGGAAAACAGCTGATTTCAGGAGGGATGGATGGAAGAGTTGTTATTACTGATATCACAGAATTTCTGACCTGATGATCGTACCGTATTAGTTGAAACCCGTACAGAATAAAATAGTTTGAATTAGCCTCAGAGTTATGATTGATAATACCATGAATGCAGCAGCCTTGCAGGAGTACCTCACATGGCTGCAAACCGAAATGCGGAAGCGGCTGTCCCAGTATTTTGGCGCCGAAACCGGAACAGTCCCCACAATACCAGATGAAAATATTCAGCCAGGCACTGCCTGGCCCGATGCCCCACTAACAAAATTCATCCAGGAGAATGAACTGGATAAAGACGCGCAGCTACTGCTTATTATGGCACTGGCTCCGCATATCAATGCAGTATTCTTTGAAGACCTTATTCACGAATATCTGGTAGATAAGGGTGATTTTCCACTGATCGGTTGTGTGAAAGGCACGCAGTTCCGGGGATTATTGCCAACCGGAGATACCTTTTTATTCCTGCTGGCAGGGATGGACCTGTCTGTCCGCATCAGTAAGATGCAACTGCTGGGCGAATCACATCTCTTTGCAAAACGGCAGGTATTATGGCTGGAAAAGCCGGAAGAAGGAGAACCGGCCATGAGCGGAAAGATAGTGATGTCGCAGGAGTACATTGATCTGTTCCTGACGGGTTCCTATGCGAAGCCACGTTTTGGGAACGATTTTCCCGCTGAAAGTATTACGACGCCGTTGGATTGGCAGGACCTTGTGTTGAACGCACAGACAATGGAGCAGTTGCAGGAACTGAAGAAATGGTTACGCCTGAAAGATAAGCTAAGAGCCACCAATAAGCGTCTGAAGCCAGGTTATCGTGCGTTATTTTATGGTCCTCCGGGAACAGGTAAGACACTCTCCGCGTGTCTGCTTGGAAAACGTGATCCAGCGGAAGATCCGGACAATACACAGGAGGACTTCGATGTATTCCGTATTGATCTGTCGCTGGTGGTATCCAAGTTCATTGGAGAAACAGAAAAGAACCTGTCTCACTTATTTGACAAAGCAGAACATAAGAACTGGATACTGTTCTTTGATGAAGCCGATGCATTATTCGGCAAGCGTACAAATATCAGGGATGCACATGATAAATACGCCAATCAGGAGATCGCCTACCTGTTACAGCGCATTGAAAACTATAATGGTCTGGTGATACTGGCTTCCAACTTTAAAAATAATATTGATCCCGCTTTTTCCAGGCGTTTTCAGTCTATCATACAATTCCCTATGCCTAACCAGGCAGAGCGCCTGCAACTCTGGAAAATGATCCTGCCCGACCATATGATGGAAAGAGAGGGGATACTGGATAAAGTATCTGCCATGCATGAAATTTCCGGGGCTTCTATTATCAACGTTGCACAGTATTGTTTTCTGAAGAATATGCAGAAAGACGGTCAGATCTCGCCAGTATCTGCAAATGACCTGGAAGAAGGCCTGATCAGGGAATTTAATAAGGAAGGCAAGATATACAAGTAAGGACCATTAACAGGCCGGTTATGCTTAAATAGCATTAGGGTCAGTCAAACCTTTATTACAAAATAAGGGGGTTTTTAACTATTTTGACTGCTCCTGGATTCCCGGATTTATCTGTTAAAATCTTATATATGAAGCGTGTCTTCCTGCTAATGACGTCGTGTTATTCTTTGGTATGTATTTCAGTACATGCACAAACGAAGTCACTTCCCCGAATTGCTATTGCCGGTCTGGCGATAGAGTCCAGTACATTTTCTCCTGCATTGACGAAGGAAGAAGCGTTCCATGCTAAATATGGAACGCAGGTATTCACAACCTATCCCTTTTTCGGGGTCGATTCTCCTTTGCGCCAACGCGCGGTGTGGGTACCGGCGCTGATAGGTAAATCTTTGCCGGGAGGCGCTGTAACCCGCGAAGCATACGAGTCGCTGGTGAAACAAATACTGGACTCTCTGCAGAAGAATGCACCTTACGACGGCCTGTTCTTCGATATACATGGCGCTATGAGTGTAGTTGGACTGGACGATCCGGAAGGAGATTTCATCACGCGGATCCGCAAGGTGATCGGTACTAAAACGATCATATCCACGTCTATGGACCTGCATGGTAATGTTTCCTGGCGGCTGGCTGAAAATACGGACCTGATCACCTGTTACCGGATGGCGCCGCATGAAGATGCCATGGAAACTAAAAGGAGGGCAGTACAAAACCTGCTGGACAGGATAGAAAGCGGTAAGGGGAAACCGGCATTTAAAGCCTGGATACCGATCCCGATATTACTGCCGGGAGAAAAGACCAGTACCCGTATAGAACCTGCAAAAACAGTATATAAAGCGGTAGCGCCGGCTGCTGCACAACCAGGCATTATTGACGCTGCTATCTGGGTCGGTTATGCCTGGGCAGACGAGCCGCGTAATCACGCTGTAGTAATGGTAACCGGTGATGATAAGGAAAAAGTATCGCGTACAGCCGAACAGCTGGCTAAAAGCTTCTGGGATGCGCGTTCGGGCTATGCTTTCGTAGCGCCTACCGATAATCTGGAGGGAAGCCTGAATAAGGCTATCGCCAGTTCCAAACATCCTTTCTTTATTAGTGATTCAGGTGATAATCCTACAGCGGGCGGCGCTGGTGACGTAACCTGGACTTTAACTGAGATCCTGAAACGTAAAGAGTTTAAGTCAGAGAACGGCCCCTCATTGATATATGCCTCTATTCCTGGTCCTGAGCTGATTAAAAAAGCGATGGCCGTTGGTGTAGGAGGTCAGGTAGATGGTCTGGCTGGTGCTGCTGTAGATGCCCGTTATGCGCCGCCTGTACGGCTGTCAGGGACCGTAGAGTCGATAGAAAAAGGGGATAGGGATGCTGAAGTGGAAGTGGTAGTAAAAGTAGGTAGTGTGCATGTGATCGTAACACAGAAACGTAAACCTTATCATAAGGAAAAGGACTTCACCAGGCTGGGGCTGAACCCGAGAAAATCCGATATCGTTGTGGTGAAGATCGGTTACCTGGAACCTGAATTATATAATATGCGGGCGGACTGGATACTCGCCCTTACACCGGGTGGGGTGGACCAGGACCTGGAGCGGTTGCCGTATAAAAGGATAGAACGCCCTATGTTTCCGCTGGACAAAGAGATGAAAGAACCTGATCTGTCGGCCAAGCTGGTACCGGCATCAGATAAACTGAAATAGAATAATAAAGGCGTATGTATCTGACACATACGCCTTTATTTATTTAAGACTTGTTCGTAGAAATTGTAATCTTTCCTTTTGCGGGCCGCGTTTCAACGAAAGCACCTTTGCTTCAGCTTCTTTTTCAGCAATGTAGGTGACCAGGAAATCAATTTTATTGATAAGTCGTTGTACAGTTGTATATTCTCCCATGTCCAGCCTGATATCCGCTTCCTCAAACAGGAGGTCTGTCAAAGTATCGAGGGTGGAGTAATGAATGTTCTTTTCCCTGATAAATGCTTCCAACTCACCTGCGTTCAGGCTATCGAAGAAGTCTTTTGTCTCAAATTTAGTAGCGGTAAATACGGTCTTGATACTCTGCAATGCTCTTGCCGGCTCGCTTTTCTTCGCGCTTATAACGGCCCTCAAAACCCTTCCTAATTCTTCGATCATTTCCAGGATATAATCCTTTTGCATAAGTCGCATGGTTTATACTACTGTAAATGTATGGACATTTTCTAAATTGGAAACGATGGCAGTATTTATTTCAGCGCAGCCAGATTATCCGATTGGTCTGCATCCGGCAAGTAAGCATACGGGTCGACAGCGACCATCTTTGGCGGCTTGTTTAAGGTGATATTTAAAATGGTCGTTGCCTGTGTGAAATGATGTTTATGCAGATATAATGGCTTGTTGAGCCAGTTACCATCTTCAGTATTCCGGTCGGAGACAGCGATGTCTATTTCATCATCTACGGGAATTGGGCGGTTGTGCTCATCGTCTGTTTTGGCTATCTGAACTTTTAACTGCAGATCGTATTGTCCGTTGGACAGCCGTTTAGACGACATTACTTCCACTTTCAGCGAATAGGTGATCACCCGTTCCAGCCAGTCCTTAATAAGCTTTACTTCAGTCTGTGATGCTCCCTGACTTAATGCGTTTATCAGGTCATCAGCAGTGGCTCTTGTTCCCGGAGAAGCATGTTTATCCAACAAGCGGCGAAGCGCCTCATTTATCCGTTGTGTGCCTAATGCCTCTTTCAGTGCATACATGGCTAAACTACCTTTTTGATAATGTACGAACGCTTGCCCGTATGTCTTTGCCAATGGTAATTCTTTTTCATCAGGATAACGTTGGGAGAAGTACAATTGATTTTCCGTCTGGAGGTATCTTCTCATGAACTGCCTTCCAAAAGATTGTTCTACCAACATAGCTTCCGTGTATTGTGCAAGCGTTTCCGTGAGTAGTGGGGAGCCTGGCTGATAAACCGGGGCTAGTTTGTTTGCCCACCACTGATGTGCTATTTCGTGAACAAGGATACCGTATCCATAGTTGATCTTGTTACTGTCGTTGAAGTTGCCCTGGAAGTTGATATTCTCAGCACTGAATACTACGCCGGGGTAGGCCGTTGCCGCACCTTTGTATTGTGGAATTTCTGCCAGTGTCAGATGTTTATACGGATAAGGTCCGAAATGCTGCGTACAATAATCTATTGCGTCTTTCATTGCCCGCATCATAACAGTCAGGTTGACTGTTTGTCCAGGATGGAAGAGAATACGGTATTCCACACCTCTGTAGGTCTCTTTTTTAACGTCATACCTTGCGCTGCTGAGAGCAAACATAAAGTTAACAGGTACTTCTGTTTTATACTGGAAGTAATTACGGTTGTTGGCTGACCATGTTCTTTTTAAAGTGCCTGTTGTTACAACATATTGATCCGGAGAAGTAGATATGGTAGTTTCGATATCAATAAGATGGTAGGCACTATCTGCCGGTAGATCAGGAACTTTCGCCATCAGTCCTTTCTCCTTTCTGAGGGACGTATCGCTAAGTTCAAAGCTGCTGTTGTATCCTAGAGAAGGGACATATTTTTCCAGCTCAATATAAGTGCCATTGTCTGCAACAGCATGTTCTGTGTTAAAAGAAGTGAAGCCGGAACGCACAACTTCCATTGAGAATTGTAAGGTTGTTTCTGCTCCAGGTAGCAGGGGTGTTTTAAGATCATATAAATGCTGGTTGAATGTTTTGTCATATACTTCACGGCTGGCGCCTGGAAGGTGAATGTTACAGTATGTTACTTCTGGATGTACGCTCACCCAGATCCGAGAGAGGGGAACGCCGGATGTATTGATGAGTTTATAGGTGCCTTTCACGATATATTTCGCCTCATCAGAATAGAGGTCTACGGTTGTTTTTACGGAAGTGATAAATGGTTGTGGAAGATTTGCCAATGTCCTGTACCGGTGTTCATAGCTGGCCTGCCAGTCCTGTTTTTCCCTGCTGCTTTTATATCCGCCCTGAATATTGGTTTTATAGAAGATAAAGGCACCTGCGATCAGAAAGGCGAGAATGGGAAACAACCATATTAATCTGAACCTGAGTAATCGCCAACTGTTGTTGATATACTGACTTCTTTGCCAGAGGCTGACGGACAGTAATGCTAATAATGCAGCAAAAGCTGACCAGTATAACATATACCAGTTGAATGCTGAAGCATAATGGCCAAAGCTGTTCATGCCCGAGTTTTGCATATCAGGTACACTGGCGTAACGTAGCAGGTAATGTTCTATTCCCAGCCGGCGACTGAATATGATGACAGCAGCAATTAAAAGGTTCAGTAGCATCCCCAGGTACTTATTAGGAACTAAAGTCTGGATAAAGAGCGCCAGGACCGCAAAAAGGAACAATGGAAAGCCGCTGTAATAAAATAGTGAAATATACCGCGGAAGGTCCGGATGCAGATACCCGTTACTGAACTGCATCACTACTCCTACAATAATATTGGCAGAGATGATCGTTGCAATCAGCAGGCCTAGTGTACAACATTTGGCGGCCCATATGACAGCATTGTGTACAGGTGTGGCGTAAAGCAATAGCTGTGAGTTTGTTGTACGCTCACGGGCAGAAAGTTCGGCGGTATAGAAGATGATTAACAACATAGCAGGTTTTATGGATAACAAGGATTCCACGATGATACTGGTTGCCGGGTAGAAGTGAATGCCATAGGCGCCGCTGAATAAATTGTCCTTTAACTCGATAGTGAAGATAAAGATCCATAGGGCTATCATCACCAGGAAAGGGATGTGTTTAAATACAGATATAGCCTCCAGTCGGAACTGGGAGCAAAAGCTTTTTAAGGTATAGATAAATCCGGCTGGATGCACCTGTTGACTGTTGTAGGGGATTGCGGCTATTATTTTATTACCTGTTCCGGGTGACTTTGTCTTCGCAGGCAGTTGTATGCGAAATGCAAAAGATCTGTAGGTGATAAGTAGCAGCACAAACGAAAATGCCGCCCACAACAGGCGATTCTGCAGTAATAACCCGCGAATAGGTAATAGCTGTTCATTACGTTGCAATACTGACCAGGAATGAGTATCTGTAAAGAAAATAGCCAATCCGAAGGGATCGGTCAATAAGGTGAGGAGATCCGGTCCTCCGGTTCTCAATGCAGAACTGGCATATATTGGTGAGTTGCCGAGTATAGCGCCAACATTATACAGGATATATAGCAGTAATCCAGCCGCATAAATAGCCCGGATATTCCGTGTCAGCATAGCGGTGCAGAAAATAATACTACAAACGAACAGGATATTAGGAAGTCCGAAAACCAATAGCGGCTGAACGAAGTACAGCGGATCAAATGTTCCTTGCCGGGTCGCATCCATCAGCAAGGAACCTGTTAAGATACCGGCAATGGCGGCGCAGAGCACAAGCAGAACAGCGAGCAGCAGCCCAAGAAACCTGACAGAGAAATAAGGAAGTCGCTTGATGGCAGTTGTAAATAATACTGCGTCCATCTTGTAGGTGGTGTCCCTTAAAACAACGTTAGCACAGAATACCGTGCATACGAAGATTGAGAAAAGAGAAAGGAAACCAACGATAGTAGTGATGACATACGGGGCATTGGCATGTATCTCGCTGCCACCGAAATTACCATGTATAATCAGCAATCCAAGACCCAGGAACAATAGGAGCGCTATCTTAAAGGTGATCTGCCGGAAATGATATAAAACTTCAAATTTAAGGATGGCGCTTAACATACAACACCCTCCTTTCCGGAACATTGTGCTCCCAGTAATGCCGAAAAATAGACATCTTCGAGATCAGGGCGGACAGGTTCAAACCCGCGGTCAGGACATTCGTCGGACAGCAGGTGTAATTGTATGCTGCCAGCTATCCTCCGTGTAGAAATAATATTGAAAGACGACTGGTAATGCGAAAGAGCATCTTTAGAGACCGTTTTTCGCCAGATCCTTCCGGTCAGGCTATCTGTCAAAGAAACGGGCTTCCCTTGCATTATGACTTTCCCATGGGCTAATACTGCCATTTCAGGACATAGATCATGTACGTCCTCCACAATGTGTGTGGAGAGCAGAACGACTACCTGTTCTCCGATCTCGCTGAGCAGGTCATGGAAACGGTTACGTTCCTGAGGGTCCAGACCTGCTGTCGGTTCATCTACAATGATCAGCTGTGGATTGCCCAGTAATGCCTGCGCGATACCAAACCTTTGCCGCATCCCTCCGGAGAAAGTGCTGACAGCCTGTTTTCTTACGGCGTAGAGATTGGTCTGTTGTAACAGGGCAAGTATCTGCTCTTTTCTTTCGGCTTTGTTGAGCAATCCTTTCAGCACTGCAAAATGCTCCAGGAGGGACAATGCCGACATTTTAGGATAAACGCCAAAGTCCTGCGGCAGATAACCAAGTTGATTACGCAGCTTCTGTGGGTGTTTACAGATGTCCATGCCATCAAATAATATTTGTCCGCTGTCAGGTAACTGCAAAGTAGCCAACGTGCGCATTAAAGACGATTTGCCTGCACCGTTAGGTCCCAGTAGTCCGAACATGCCATTGGAAATATTCAGCGAGATATCATCCAGCGCTTTGACATTGTTATTGTAGCTTTTAGTCAGATGTCTTATCTCTAGTCTGTACATAGGTGTATTTTGAATATGGCCGCAAACTAGCGTTCCGCAATAAAGTGCTCAACTATAAATGAGGAAGGAACAGAAGAAGATGATGATCGACCGGTATCTGAGTATTTTCGCTATTAAAGACGTACGTCATGAAAAGCAGGACGTTCGTCATTAATATTTGTGCAGGTGCGTGAATAAGCTTTTTTTTACCTGTTTGATGATATGAATGCAGTAAATGAAAGACCGGGATTCGTGGTGGGCCGGCTGGAAGTCTGGCTACTAAGCGGGTTGCTGATATGGATCGGTATCCTTGGGGAACGTCCTGTTACCTGGGAAGAATACTTTATAAACTTTTGTGTGTTAGCGCTTGCACAATTACCAGCCTTTATATTCTATTGGTACAAGAACCATTGGCAGCAGGTACTGCCGCGCAGGCAGTATTTGCTTTACTGGCTGCTTTGCTTTGGGATTTGTGTACCTGTGGCTACCGTTTTGTGTGTTGTTTTTAAACCAGGTGCACGGCCGGAAAGTTTGTTTGTGACCAGTGCGCTGTACTGTATTTCGCTGGAGTTGTTATTGTCTGCGCTTGGCTTCCTGCAGCGACGGGCCAGTCATTCAGAATGGTTTAAAAAGATCAGTCTTAATAAAGCTGTATTGGTAAGTCTGTTGCTTATAGCCATTACACTTTCTGCAATGGCTGTGTCCAGCCTTGATAATCCGTTATATCATAAGAAAGATCAATTGCTGATCGGCTTTGAGTTTGATCTGCACAAGATCATTACAAGGGCCGGCGTTTTTTTTAGTTTCATTGCGCAATTCATGTTTATGTATCTGTGCGGTTATCTGTTATATTATATCAATAGTAAGTTGCTGGTGGGCAAGGTGCTGAAGGAAAAAGGTATAGTGATCTATCTAATGAGTGTATTTGCCGCAATCGCTATTCTTTATCCTGTTATGGGACAGCTTTTGTTATTCCTGCCTGTTAATAATTTGCTTGGAGGAATATTTTCAGATAATCCCTTTATACTGGAGAATGCTTTCGGAGGATTGCTGATTGTCTTTTCAACGCTGCCTGTTGTACTGGCGATGCAATGGGCGAAGCAGAACAATCGCATTGTTTCGCTGGAGAAGGAAAAGAACCGCACAGAGCTGGACTTATTGAAGCAACAATTAAACCCTCATTTCTTCTTCAATACATTAAATAATTTATATGCCTTAAGCCTGCAGCAGTCAAAGCAGACACCGGAAAGCATTCTGCAATTGTCGGAGCTGATGCGTTATGTGATCTATAAAGGGAATGAAGTGACGGTTCCTGTGCAGGAAGAGATCAGATACATTGAAGATTATTTGCAGTTGCAGCAGATACGTTTGAGGATGCCACTGGACCTCCGGTTTAACCGGGATATAGGTAATGAGATGCAGCCGGTACCACCTATGCTGCTGATCGTCTTTATTGAGAATGCGTTTAAACATGGAATAGAACCGGCAGACAGTCCTGCTTTTCTCCACCTGCACCTGACATGTAACGACAAGGAGTTATATTTCAGCTGTGAGAACTCCTTTGAACCTGGCGCTGGCGGAAATACCGGAATAGGACTGGACAACCTCAGAAAGCGCCTGGCATTACTGTTTCCCGGGAGGCATGTCCTGAAAACTGCTGTAAAAAATCATACATTTAAGGCTGAAATGCAACTGGACCTCTCATGAGTTTACGATGTTTAATAGTAGATGATGAGCCGCTGGCACATGATGTCATCCTGCGATATATGGAAGATGTACCGTTCCTGGAGAATTGCGGACAATGTTACAGGGCTATGGAAGCGCTCGATTTTCTCAGCAGGCATACGATAGATCTTATCTTCCTCGATATCCGTATGCCTAAACTGAACGGTCTGGATTTCTTAAGAACATTACAACAGCGGCCACTCGTCATTATTACTTCTGCCTACGAAGAACATGCGCTGGAAAGTTTCGAACTGGATGTGTGCGACTACCTGTTGAAACCTTTCCGTTTTGACCGCTTTCTGAAAGCCGCCAATAAGGCATTGTCGAACTATACATTGAAACAGCAGGCGGCGGGTGTGGTGCCTGCTGCACCAACAGTTACAACGCCCAGCCCATCTCAGATCTATATTAAATCAGACAAAAAACAGGTCCTCCTCAATCTGGAAGATGTATACTACCTGGAAAGCCTGGGTAACTATGTTAAGGTATGGGAGGAACAACGGTTCCTGCTGACGCCGAGGACATTGAGCAGCTTTGAAAGTCAGTTACCAGCCGATACCTTTGTCCGTATTCATAAATCTTATATCCTCAATAAAAAATTTGTACGCTATATTGAGGGAAATACCATTAACCTGAAGAATGGGGCGCAATTGCCTCTGGGGAAAAATTACAAACATGTAGTGAAGGAACTGGTGAACGGTCAGGGAACATGATACAATAATTAATTGAAATGAAGGCACTTAAAACAGTTGGGCTTTTATCAGTTCAGCAACGGAAACTTTTACTGGCTTACAGTAAGAATAAGAAATGTTTTTATTTGCCTGGTGGAAAAGTAGACGAGGGAGAGTCAGAAACCCAGGCATTATGCAGGGAAATAGCGGAAGAACTGAATGTGAGCATGACAGAGCAGGAGCTGGTCTATTATACGCATATAACAGCTCCTGCGTTTGGTGAGAAGGAAGGTATTATCATGGAACAGGACTGTTACTGGCTTCATCGTGATATCGTACCTGAACCGGCTGCGGAAATAGGGGAGGTGCGGTCCTTCTCTGTAGCGGATTATTTAATGCAGGAGACGCAGGCTCCCGGAGTTATAGCAATACTGAATAAATTACACCAGGAAGGTTACATAGATTAACGCACATAACATTCACAAATCGTTATAAGTTATGAATTACAGACCATTTAAAGACGTACAGGTTGCCGAAGTAGGACTTGGCACCTGGCAACTCGGAAGTGCAGATTGGGGAAATATTAATGAAGATGAGGCATTAAAAATACTGCAGGCCTATACAGACGCCGGAGGCAATTTTATAGACACTGCCGACGTCTATGGGATGGGTGTCAGTGAGGCTATTATTGGTAAATTCCTTCAGTCGGTGAATAAGGAGATCTTTGTTGCGACAAAGCTGGGGCGCAGAGGCGATGCGGGAAATGGCTGGCCTCAAAACTTCACTTACGACGCAATGAAACGTCACGCGGAGGAATCTTTACGTCACCTGGGCGTTTCACAATTGTTCCTGGAACAGTTACACTGTATTCCTACAGAAGAAATGCGTTCGGGAAAGGTGTTTGATAATTTAAGGAAATTGCAGCAGGAAGGATTGATCCGTTATTTTGGCGCCAGCGTTGAGACTTCGGAAGAAGCGTTGATCTGCCTTGAGCAGGAAGGGCTTGCTTCGTTACAGATCATTTTTAACCTCTTCAGGCAACATGTGGCGGACGAGGTTTTTGCAAGAGCGAAAGAGAAAGGTGTGGCCCTTATCATACGTGTACCGCTGGCAAGTGGCTTACTAAGCGGGAAGTTTAGAGAAGATACTGTTTTTGCGGATAAGGATCACCGTCATTATAATGCCAACGGGGAGTCATTTAACGCGGGGGAGACCTTTTCAGGTATCGAGTTTGGCGAAGGCGTAAAACTGGCTGGTAATATCAAAACCTTATTACCGGATGAGCGTATGGCAGAATGGGCGATCCGCTGGATACTGGATCATCCGGAGGTAACTACAGTTATTCCTGGAGCTTCTAAGATCAGCCAGGTGAACAGTAATGTGGCAGCGTCCGGTTTACAGCCGTTACCATCATCAGTTCATGAGCAACTGAGAAAGTTATACAATGAACAGATCCATAGTAAGATAAGGGGACATTATTAATAAAAGAGTAAGCCACGCCGGTAAATCATGGGCGTGGCTTATTTTGGATCATATCCGTTACTCCACGCATCGTAGTCCGGAACCGGAGGGTTTGACGATCCGGAAATTCCTCGATAATAGCCTCCGCCAGTAGAATTAATCCTTCTGAAGTGTTCTGATAGGCTTCCTATCTGCTTGATACAAGCATACCATAAGGTCACCAAAAGGGTATTTAAAGGTCATTTATATATCAAATCGATATTGAAGTGACGTTTAGGTGATATTTTAATAACATTTTAGTAAGCTTTTACGTACCTTAGAAAACAGATATAGTAACCTTGTAATTATAACCTCAAAACGACCTTTTTATGGCCATTGTTAAAGACAATATCCTCATGCAATTGGTGCGGGGCACCCTCGGCAAACAGATCACGATCTACGAAAGGAATGGGCAGATCATTATGGCGAAGAAACGCGGCCCATCAAAGAAAAAGCCTACACAAAAACAGTTGGAAGCAAGGCATAAGATGACTATTGCTTCGATGCGTGCGCAGATAATGCTGGAAGATCCTCAGATCAAGGCTTATTATCAGTCGCTGGCAGGGCCGGGGCAAAATGCCTATAACATAGCGGTGAAGGATGCTTACCGCAGTCCCGAAGTCCAGAATATCAGATTGGAAGGTGATGAGGTGGTAGTGACTGCCCAAAATGAGTTCCGTGTAGCAGAAGTGGAGGTAAGGGTGACAGACGCAGAAGGTGTTATCACAGAAAGCGGCCGGGCATTTTTGGGCCGGAACGGAGTAGACTGGCATTATAAAGCAGCCACATTGCCTGAGGGTGGTAAGGTCATTGTGGTAGCGAAAAGTTTGCCGGGCAATCGCACAATAAAGGAATTGTTGCTTACATAAAGGTCTTCACCGTTTACGAATGGCTTCTTTTGGTGAAGGAACATTCTCAAATGCGCTTAATTTACCAGCCGGTTTGGATTATTTTGATATGTGATGTTCCACGTTAAAAGTGGATAGGCGTAGCTGTGACAATAAGCTCAGATCATTTGCAGGTGCGGGCGTATCTTCAGCTCCACAACATCGCAACGCGAAGGTTGAGCCAGACAATATACCACGGCATATGCAATGTCTTCTGCCTTTAGCATCTCAAGATTCTTTATTTTTTCCCGTTGTTCTTCCGGTGAAGAGGGCTGCATATCTGTCCCGACTGCACCGGGTTCTATAAGGGTTACCTTGATGCCGTATTCATTGACCTCTTTTCGCAGGCTTTCAGAAAAGCCCTGGATTCCTGATTTCGTGGCAACATACACAGAACTGCCTTTCTCTCTTACATCAGCACTCATAGATCCTATGTTGATGATGTGACCAGCCTGACGTGCTTTCATCTTTTCAATAGCGCGATTGCTACAGGCCAGATAGCCCAGTAAGTTTGTTTTGATGATATACTCCCACTCTTTATAATTTCCATCAACTATGCTTTGATAAGCCAATGCTGCGTTATTGATCAGTATATCGAGTCCCTTGAAGCGTTTGTCCACTTCATTAAAGATATTCTCAATGCCTTCGGAAGTGGACATGTCTGCGATGATCCCACGGATCTTGTCACCAACGTCAATCTTTCCTGCATCTTTGAGCGTGTCTTCGAGGTGCGCCTGATCCAGTCCGGTAAGTAAAATATTTGCTCCCATAGAAGCCAGTAACAGGCTGATAGCACGTCCTATGCCGGTGGTGCCGCCGGTAACCAGGATAGACTTACCGCTTATGTTCTGCGATAGATAGTCAGTATATGCTTGGTGTGTGATATTAGTTGTCATTGCTGTTTATTTATTTCGATGATCTGATCTCCATGAATAGTATATTCCAGATGTCCTTCAGTAGTCATTTTACCCTCAATGGTCTGTTTATCTTCTCCTGCTATGACTGTAAGTCCGGAAAGAGGTTTTCCGCTCAGACTTAATATGCGGAGGCGGCAACTAAGTGCCTTCACTCCAAGCACTTTGAACCGAAATCGGTTTCCCATGCAATGTTCTGCTGTCGGGTAGTCTATAAAGACCAGGAAATCGCCGTCAGGCACTTTAAGATAGTGGCGGGGTAAAATGCCAAAGGCAAGCCCGGCGCCATATACTTCCTGGCCTACAAGACCGGATTTCTCCCAACCATCATGAATGTCTTCCAGTGCCACCCATAACTTGGGGTCCACCTCTCCTGTTTTAACTTCTTCTGAAAGCATTGCCTCGGGCAATAATGGAGGATAATAATATACAGCGCGGTAAATGAAATGCCTGATAAATTCCGCCATTAGCATTGCAGCTGAGCGTGCCAGTGGCGCGTCGTTGGCATGCTGTAGAAAATCATGAAATGCGGCGAAACATTCCTGTTCCTCATAAACGGCAGTGTATGGAGCGTTTGTTAACGGAAAGAGTGCAAAGAATAGTGGAAAATGTTTCAGGTATCCATAGCTGCATTGCCATAAGGCCACATTTGCAAATAAATTCGCAAGAAAGACAAAGGCAAGATCGAGATACAATTCATTCTTTGTTATATTGTATAATCTTAACATAGCGCCTGCCGAGAACGCGGTATTATTTGCCTGATACATAATGTTGAAGCCATAGGCAGTAAGGCTCTGAGCAGCTTGTTCCGCTTCGGAAAGATAGCGTTTGTCGCCAGTCAGTTCCCAGGCCTGCAGCATAACATGCGCATACATCCCTGCTACATCTTTTTCTCCGCCCTGACCGGGAGCAGTTTCCTCTTTAATGACTTCCAATGTATTAAGGTCAAAAAAAACAGGCCAGCGGTAGTTAAAATGACGGGCTACTTTTATCGGGAATTCCAACGATTTAAGGAATAACGTCTTTGCATCTTTGTCACCTCTCAACGCCATTCTGGAGAGGTTAAGTAAAGGATGATAGAGATACCAGGAGTCCATTACATTGGCCTGCTTATGAGGTTCGGAACCATCAAGCATATCCGCCCTGGCTGGTAGCCACCGGTGTAATATGCCAGTCTCTTCGTCAAGAAAATCCGGAAGGACTTCTTTTAATATATCAATTAACGGCACATGTTTCCCCTGCCACGACGAGTAGTCCAAGAGCGGTAGTAATACTGCAAGCTGTACCATCACCTCAGGAGGATTGGCATAATCGCTTACGTAAGCATTGAGAAAAGATTTGCCGTTATGATAGCTCCAGCAGCCTTTATTATCTTCAAGATCTTTCAACGATCTGTTAAGAATATCAGGATAGTCATGGTAAGTGGTATCAGGAACGGGAAGATGAATATACAGATCCGCCAACCGGTCTATAAACTGCCTGGCAATGGCAAACTGGTCGTTCGGACGAACAGGGTCGAATACAACAAATGTATCCGCAATGGTGAACATCCTGTCAGGCGGTAATAGTTTATCTTTTGTAGGTGGAAGGGAAAAACCAATTTCAGGCCACATTCCACCGACTGTATCACCGACAGATGTAGTTGTAGTCTGGAAGTAATCGTCCAGGGCGGAAAAGTTTTGCAGGTATAGAAACGAACCGCTCTCAGGCTTTTTTATGCCTGCATATATTAAACCGCTGCGTATCCCTGTTTGACTGATATAAACTTCGCCTTCGCTATCGTGTGGGCTGGAGCTTTCTTCAATGATAAGGAGGTCTTTCGGCCAGAAGGGGATCGCTGTGGGAACAGCAGCCTGGAAGCGGACTGTATAGTGTAGTACCGGCTTCTCTTTCGCCGGTAACTTGATCTCAACTTCAAAGGTGCCCGTTAATGAAGTCAGCATGCAAACGATACTATCATCGTTTTCAGCAATGTTGCTAATGACAGGGCCATCAGGAGAGTATACTGTGCGGAAAGCGATTTTAATGTTTGTATTGAGTGAGACGGTGATCCAGAATGAATCTTCACCGGAGGACCCACAAAGTTCGTACTGCCCCAGCTGTCTTGAAAATACAGCGCTGTTATGTCCGGTAAGCTGCTTCATAGCAGTTGCTGCCCATAGTGTTACTCCTGCCATTGTATATGCATTTACTTGATCTGTTTCAGCATGAGATTGTTGCTGTTTTAGGGTGATAATTATGTATCAACAAGTACTGTACCATGCAGGAGGGTCCCCTTAGTTAAATGACCGGATCAGAAAGCCGGTATGGTATGTAGCGCGTAATAAACAGACAGAAGAGTATTTCCGGGAACTATTGCACCTATCTGTTCCGGACATTAACGTCATGCTACTACCTAGTAGTCGTTTTTGCGCTTATCTTTATCCTGTACTATTGCTATTGTCATGAGATATAAAACACCTGTGCTAAAGAAAGATCAGCCAGACGACTCCTACAAGTTCAGAGCATTGCCTAAACCAAGTGGTGCTTATCCTTATCATTTATCTATACGGGATGTTATACCTGATATTAACCATGACAAAATGATATTTCATATGGTGGGAGATACGGGAAGTATGCGCAGCCCCGATTTTCAGGAAAAGGTAGTAGGGCAAATGGTCAGGCAGTATCAGAACTCTTCAAAGCATGATCAGCCACAGTTCCTTTTTCATCTCGGAGATGTCGTGTATAATCATGGAGAGGCATCACAGTATCAGCGGCAGTTCTTTGATCCTTATAAACTATATCCGGGACCAGTCTTCGCTATAGCTGGTAATCATGACAGTGACGTCAATCCTGACGTAGCGCCCTACAACAGCCTGGATGCCTTCATGACCGTATTTTGTGATACGGCCCCGCATCAGGTGGCTTTTAGTGGCGGTTCTGAGAGGAAAAGTATGGTCCAACCCAATGTATACTGGACGCTGACAACGCCGCTTGCCAATATCATCGGTATGCACAGTAATGTGCCTAAATTCGGGATAGTGACGGACGAGCAAAAGGAATGGCTGAAAGAAGAGTTGAGGACTGCAGATAGGGAAAGGCCGGGGAAAGCAGTGATCTTATGTATACATCATGCGCCTTATTCTGCTGATGTGAATCATGGGGCCAGCATTCCTATGATCACACTGCTGGAGTCAGTTTTTGCTGAAACGGGTATCCGGCCGGACATAGTCTTTAGTGGTCATGTACACAACTACCAGCGCCTCAAAAGGAATTATCCTGAAGGTAAACCTATATGTTTTATAGTTGCCGGAGGAGGAGGTTATGATGAATTACATGCCGTGGCATCTGTTGAAGATAACCGTTTTACCAACGAAGATCCTTTATTAAAAAACGTTGACCTTGAAAGTTACTGTGATGATAAACATGGTTTTTTAAAGGTCACACTGGAGAGAAGGGATAAAGGACTGACATTAACCGGTAATTATTATGCGATACCCCACCCCGGTACGCCGGGAAGTGATGTAACAGCCACACTGGAAGATACCTTTACAATAGAAATATAACTAAAAAATGCAGGGACTATCAGCCTTTCGCCGGTAGTCCCTGCTTATATTAAAGACGCAGGTGGTATTAGTTGAAAATACTTTCAGTAGTAGACAACCTGCGGTAAGGCTTTATAAAAAAGTCTTTAATGGTGCTGTTAAAAGCATCTTTACGGGAAATAGCTCCGCTATGACCTGTACCCGGAATGATCCATAGATATGACTTCGGAATGTGCCGGCTGATGAGCACTGTATGCTGCAGGTTGATAAGATCCTGGTCTCCGCCTATCACCAATGTGGGACATTTTATAGTTTCCAGTGCTGATACAGGAATATTCGGTTCCTCTACCAGTATCCTCATTAATTTCAGATCATTCCTGTCTTCAGCTGTCTTATTCTGCTTGTTCAGCAGATCATTATAATCTGCTTTTACAAGGCTTAACAGTGCCGGATTTATTGCAAAGGTATCGGGCGCTATGTTTGCGCCGCTAATGGCCAGTTTCTTGACCTTATCGGGGTGTTTTATAGCCAGCAGTAAACCGATAATACCTCCGTCGCTCCAACCGATCACCTGAACAGAGTCCAGGTGTTTAGCCTCCAGCAGCGCATTGAAATCTTCCGCCATCATATCGTAGGTCAGACTATCCGAAGGATCTGTGGAACGCCCCTGCGCACGGCTGTCGGCCACGATTACCCGATTGGTTTTGGCAAAGAAGGGGATCTGGTACCTGAAATCTTCAATAGATCTGCCGTTACCGTGGATCAGCAATATAGGAGTGCCACTTCCATATTCTTCACAATACATGCGGAAGTTGCGGATGTTATAATATTTGCCGGCAGAAGGATTATGTCCGTAGCTGGTAGTTGTTTTTCCGGCTTTCAGCACCTGTGCTGAAGCGTAAAGGCCTGATGCGGTCAGCAGCAGGAGGGTTAAAATGTAACGGTGCATTTTCTTCGTTTTGTTTGGAGAACAAAGGTGCTACAAAATATCTGATGAAGGGATCACCGAAAACGGGGAATTGTTTGTTACTCAGCTAAGGAAGAATGCCAGCAATGAAGGCGTTACTTTTTCCACCGGATGAGGAGTGCCGGGAAGCACAGCCATTTTTGCATCAGGCAGCGCTTTGTAAGTGGCGATCGTCTCTTCAAATGTCACCATTTTATCTCTATCGCCCAGCATAATCAATGACGCTGTTTTAATGTCCTTATAGTCATCAGGTTTCAGAGGATTGTCTTTACCCATTCCGGTCAGCATATCGGCTGTGCGCTGAACAACCTCCTTCCAGTCGTTGGGGGCATGCAGATCGGCCAGAACAGCAGCAAAATCAGGCACCTTTTCGGTAATGACAGCAGTATCCAGCATTTTGATCTCCCTGGCGGCGGTGGTCTCGTCCCAGTGGAATTTAGTGCCCAGGGTAATAATCCTGTTAATCAGTCCCGGATGATGTTTCGCCAGATACATGGCGACGTAACCTCCCATGCTATAGCCAAAAATGGTCAGCTCGCGAAGGTCATTTGCCTGGATATATTCCAGTGTAGCTGTTGCAAACAGTTTAATAGAGAACGGTCCTTCGGGGAGTTTCTTTCCCCCGTGACCGGGAAAATCAAAAAGATGTACATCATACTTTTCGGATAAGGAGGCTGCTATAGCTTTTAACTGGCGTGATGCGCCTATGGCGCCATGGAGTATTAACAAGGATGGTTTCATACGCTGAATTTAATGGATTTTTTACTGTAATGGATTGAAGAACAAAGGAAAGGCAATTTTTGTTGTTACACGCAGATGTTAAGAGAAGTATAAAATTATTTAAT
The DNA here is from genome assembly GCF_003182155.1 of Chitinophaga sp. S165. Classification (GTDB taxonomy): domain Bacteria; phylum Bacteroidota; class Bacteroidia; order Chitinophagales; family Chitinophagaceae; genus Chitinophaga. The sequence continues at coordinate 1,894,098 of NZ_QGTG01000001.1, read as the reverse complement.
ATATTTGATGATATTAATTATTAACCTATACCTTAATCCCCTACACATGGAACAACAGTACAGCCCTTCGGGCACTGTAACCAGCCGTCCCGTATTAACATTTCACGGCGATGGTGGTACTTATTTCGGCATTCTTTTTTTAAACGGGCTGTTAACGATGATCACGTTGGGCTTGTATTACCCCTGGGCAAAAGCAAAGAAATTGCAATATCTCTATTCCTCTACTGAAATGGAGGGTTCCCGCTTTGCATGGAGCGGAACTGGTAAAGAGATGTTCAAAGGGTTCCTGAAAGCAATGGGTATTTTCCTTGCTTTGATCATTGCAGTGCAAGTTCTTGCCTACTTTAAACTGCCTTTGATCGGAGGACTGCTTTATCTCGCCTTTTTGTTACTGGTAGTGCCGGTAGCTATTCATGGCGCGAGCCGTTATCATTGGTCAAGGACCTCCTGGAGAGGTATCCGTTTCGGTTACCGTGGCGACAGGAATGAATTTGTGAAACTGTTCATCAAAGAGATGTTCCTGACCCTTATTACGATCGGCATTTACAGTTCCTGGGCAGCCATCAACATCCGTAACTATCTGCTGGGAAATATCCGCTTCGGCAGTGGCGAATTCCGTTACCAGGGTAATGGTACTGACTATTTCTTCATCAATCTGAAAGGTTATTTCCTATCGGTCCTGACATTGGGTATCTATTCGTTCTGGTGGCAGGCTGAAATTTTCAGTTATTACATCGATAACCTGCGTCTCGTACAGGGCGAAAAGACCTTCAGATTACGTTCTACGGCTACTGGCAGCAATTTTGCCGGACTGCTGATCGTAAATGCACTGATCTTTATCTTTACATTGGGTATTGGTTACGCATGGATTCAAACGCGTACAGTACAATTCCTGCTGTCACACGTAGAAATAGAAGGAGACGTTGACCTGTCAGAACTTGCTCAGACTGAAGAAGAATATAGAAACGCAACCGGCGAGGATATGGCTGATATGTTAGACCTGAGCATTATTTAATAAGACATGTATAAAGGAGATTTTTACGATCACAAGGTAGCAAAAGCAATTCCTGTCACTGTTCAGATTTTCACAGAGAGCCTGTTGCTGGATCATGCCCGCGAAGGTATGCCTGCTAAAAAGCTGCAATGGCTCTTTACAGAGATCACTGTTCAGGTAAGCGACCGCAATTTTATCCGTATCACTTCTACGGGAGACGATGCGGGTACGCTGGAAGTGCATGACCCTGTTTTTGTAGAAACATTCCTTCAGATTTACAGACACACACGCGGTGCCAGTTTACATGAACTGGCATTGCGTGGTGGCTATAAGGTCGGTCTGATTTCATTGATCATAGTGATCGGTATCCTGCTTGCAGGACATTTCTTTATACTGCCCTGGTGTGCCGACAGGATTGTTGATCAGCTGCCAAGATCTTTTGATAAAAAGATCGGTGAAACGGCCCGTCAGAGTATGCTGGAAGAGATTGATACAGCAGGCAGCCAACTGCTGACGAAATTTGCTGCAGAGATGAAATGGGATACTCCTGACTCACTTGTCTTTACTGTAGTGCCCAGCAATATAGAGAATGCATATGCGCTTCCTGGTGGTTATGTAATGGTATATACGGGATTGCTGGAGAAATTAAAAACCAAAGAAGAACTGGCCGCGCTGTTATCTCATGAAGTGGCCCATGTCGCTCATCGTCACTCTGTCAGAAAATTATGCCGTGACATGAGTACAACAATGTTGTTGTCTGTAGTGCTTAGTAATGTCGGAGACGCTACAAGTATCCTGTATGCTAATGCCAGCTCTATATATAGCCTTACGTATTCCCGCAAGTATGAGGAACAGGCAGATATCACCGGCCTGAAAACCATGCGCAGCAATCACCTGGACCAACAGGGCATGCTGCGGTTAATGCAGGAATTGAAGAAGCTGGACCAGAAGATAAAGGTCCCTGAGTTTATCAGCACCCATCCGTTGACCGATAACCGCATCCGCTACGTACAGCAGGATATTAAAGCACATCCAGCCAGCGCTGAAAGCAATGAAAAAATGGATGCCTTGTTCAAACAATTGCAGCAGCGATATCATAAATAATCTCCGGTGTCAACTCCAGTTGGAATAATTGTCAAAAGGCTAATGTCATTTTTCTGTTATAAGCCCCAGGATCCGTTTTTGAAAAAGCTTCAAAATAGCTAAAACCAACCCTGACTATATTCACTTACCCTGCGGTAAGCTCTTGAAAAGTCCCTCATTGCTGCCTTCCTTTGCATCAAAATCAGTGAGTTTTATGAAAAAGAGCATTTTGATCACAGGAGGAACTTCCGGTATAGGAGAGGGAATTGCACGATATTTTTATGCAGAAGGATGGCAGGTTTTGATAACAGGCAGAAATAAAGAGAAACTTGCTGCTTTGTCAAACGCTATGCCCGGGCTGCATGCATTAGAGTATGACACACTTATAGAAGGTGATGAATTAAAAATATTTCAGTTCATCCGTTCAACCTGGGATGGTAAACTGGATGTACTTGTTAACAATGCTGGTCATGTGGAACTGACGCCGTTGAAACAGATCAAAAGTAAGTCAATGGCGGATATGTACCGCACGCATGTTATAGCTCCTTCACTGCTTAGCTCCGGCTGTATTGAATTCCTTACAGCAACTAAAGGACATATCATCAACATCAGTAGTAGTCATGGAATAAAGGTCTATCCGGAGCTCAGCGCTTATGCCGCTGCAAAAGCCGGTATTAATATGCTGACGAAGGTATGGGCGCTGGAGCTGGCGCTGCATGGTATCCGCGTAAATGCAATAGCGCCGGGTCCTACCAACACGCCGGTCCTGGATAACGCAGGACTGCCGGTGGAGATCATCCAGGCCATTCATGAAAGCGAAAGAACATCCATTCCTTTACAGAGAAGAGGCAATGTATCAGACATAGTAGCGCATGTTGCAATGCTTGTTACTGCCGACTCTACATGGGTAACGGGTACTATATTGCCTGTTGACGGCGGGCTTTCGATTACCTGATGCCGGTTGGGTAATACGTAAACAGAAGGCCCCTCATTTCAGAGGGGCTTTTTCTATTAATATCTGTGATGTCCATGCCCATGATAATGATGGTGAGGGCGTGGATGATGATAACCCGGCCTGTCACGAACAACCAGGCAACTGCTTAATCCGGAAACAACTACTGCTATTATGATAAAATACTTTAAAGCTTTCATGTTGTGAAGTTTAATTTAGCGTGATGAATATTTAGTTAAGCGTTCTGCAGTCCGTTTAAACTTCTTTTCAGCTTGAATAATGACAAAACTGTGCCAGACCCTATCCGAGACTGTTATTTATTGTTAACGCCCGTAATGAGGCTTAAATAGCCAAACCAGTCATCACATTTAATGATCTCTTGATCTAAATTTAACATCGTCAGCTTTTGCCGATATATACCTTTGCGGGCGCATACACCAATTACCGCTGTTTGATACGCTGCTTAATTGCCACCATAATAACTTTAATATGATGTTCAAGAACAATGGAAAAAAAACGCTGTTGAAAGGCGTAGCCTGTACCGGATTGGTAATAGGTATGACCAGCTTTATTAACTATGCTGTGATGGCGCAGGCAACTCACAGTAACCCATGGGCGCCGGCTGAACTCAATACGTTGCCGCCAGTGGCAAACCTCAAAGGTGGTGTGTGGCTAAAGGGTGACCTGCATCTGCACTCCAGGCATAGCAAGGAGTCTTCCAATAATCCCATTTCAAAGATCATCGCCTTTTCCAAAGCCGCGGGCATTGATTATGTCGCTATAACAGATCATGATAACCATGTAGAGGGAGATGTAGCCCATAATACCTGGGCGGACCCTGAATTTAAATCAGATTCAGTATTGTTGTTGTATGGTGCTGAATGGACGACTACCCGCGGGCATGGCAATGTTTTTTCCGCGAAACCATACGATCACCAGCGGTTGTATGATGTGCGCGATCAGCGTGATATTGTAATTGGCGCTGTGAAGAAACAATTAGGTGTTCACCTGTCTGCCAATCATCCCAGTGGCAAAGATCATTTCGGATACTCCTATGACATGATAGAATCTATCGAAGTATGGAACTCCGCTATCTGGTCTAAGAATGAAAATGCGATCATGATATGGGACGATATGCTTTCGTCTGGTCGTAAGTTGACCGGCAGGGGAGGAAGTGATGCGCATCATGGTACACCCGACACGCCCGATAAAGCAACAAAGAATAGTGTACAGGCTACAGCAAATTACGTAGGTACACCAACAACGTGGGTTTATGCTACCTCGCGGACTTCACAGGCAGTAGTGGATGCGCTTACGAATGGCCGTGTATCAGTCAGTGCAAATCCTTATGCGCCGCGTGTTGAATTCTATGCAGATCTGGACCAGGACGGTAAGATGGATATGATGATGGGAGATAATACCAGACCGACAGGTAAGCCGGTGAAGTTCAGTATACAACTAAGCGGAAAAACTGTACCGGAAGAAACCTATACGATCTATGTCGTGAAGAACGGAAATAAGTTTGATACCTTAAAGGTAACGGGTAAAACACCTGTTGCCGAGTTTACCGATACTCCGGGAACTACAGGAAGGACCTATTACAGGGTGACTGTAGAAGGACCGCCTACACCATATCCACAGGTACCGGAATCAATGAAACTGAGCGGGAATATGGTTGGTTTGTCTAATCCAATTTTCTTCAATTTCGACCCTGACTTTTAATTTATTTAACGCAGAAGCAGCTTTCGTATGCTGCTTCTGCGTTATAATCACTTTTCCTTTTGTTCCCCATTCCCAGCCTCATTACATTGATTCCGGTATAATAACCGGTAAATTGAAAAAGTTCCTTTTTTTATTACGTTAATTATCAATCCGGTGTGTCTGCATCGTTGAAAAAAATGACAATAGGATCAATATCCTATTGGTGGGGATACTAATTAGATATATCTTTATATTATTAAAAGACGATATCAGTCATCCGGAAAACCTATCAGAATAACCAATTAAACTTCCATTACAATTTGAAGAAATTCTTGACCATTACAATGAGCCTGTAGCTTTCAGCACAGGACAATTACATTGATGCAAATCATTCATATCACGCTGTGACTATACCTGATCCTTCAAGGTGTAGCCAGGGATATGTAATATACTTATGACTACAAGTATCCTGCCTCCGGGATCCTTCCCTCTTTTTTTAGATATATCCTTCATATAATCATTAAAACTCTAATTATGCAGAGAATTAAACTACTATTTCTCGTTGCGCTCCTGGCGTTATCAGGGGCCGGTTTTGCCCAGGTATCATGTTACAATATCGTGGGTTATTATCCCTCATGGGTAGCCGGTGGTAGTGCTTACATCGACAGTCCTTCAAAAGTTGATTACAGTAAGTACACCCATATTTGTTATGCGTTTGCAATTCCAGGCAGCGACGGTAACATAGGCAGTGTAGACGGTGGTGCTACGCTGACTGACCTCGTAAACAGGGCTCACGCCGCGAATGTAAAAGTACTGTTGTCAATTGGTGGCTGGCTGACGTCTTCACCAAGCAACACACCTTTTGAAGCCATTTCAACTAATCCTACTGCGATCAACAACCTGGCAAATGCCTGTGCTAATCTGATCACGAAGTACAACCTGGATGGTATTGACCTGGACTGGGAATATCCTACTACAAAAGCCAGATGGAATAGCGTTGCTACTGTACTCGGTAACAGGTTCCATAGCATGGGTAAGCTGTTCACTGCGGCGGTTTCTGAAAGCGCCAGCAATAACGGTGACCATTATGATAACGTTTCCATGTTAGACCTGGTGAACATTATGTGTTATGGTGGCGATGCCCTTGCGAGCAGTTCTATCGCTTACTGGACATCACGTGGTGTGCCACAGAATAAAAGAATGCTGGGTGTTCCATTCTATGAGGAACATAACAATACTGCAGAGCATATCAGAAAGGCCAATCTTGCAAAATCTACTTCAGCTGGTATCATGATCTGGGATATTGCTACAGAATATGGTGATATCAACGCTATCTACAACACACTGGGTAACGTTTGTAAAGGTGGTGTTGGTAATCCGGTTCCGCAGAACCTGGCATCCAACAAGCCAGTGAGCGTATCTTCAACTGAAGCAAATGCACCTGTGAATGTATCAGCGGCGAATGCTACTGACGGTAACTACGGAACCCGCTGGGCTTCCACTTTTGCTGATCAGCAGTGGATCTACGTTGACCTGGGCGCTAACTACGATATCAACAGGGTGAAGATTACCTGGGAAGCTGCTTATGCAACTGCTTATCAGGTAGAGGTATCTTCAAATACTAACGACTGGACACCGGTAAAATCTGTTACAGGTAATACTACACTGGTTAATGATCTGACAGGATTATCAGGTAATGGCCGTTATGTAAGGATCAATTGTGCTACAAGAGCAACTACATATGGTTTCTCTATATTTGAACTGGAAGTATATGGTGCAGCACCACAGGCTCCTCACGGTGGAACTGCATGGGCTATTCCTGGCAAAATTGAAGCGGAAGACTTCGACAATGGCGGTGAAGGTGTAGCTTATCATGATCTGACAGCTACCAATACACAGGGACAGTACCGCACTACTGAAGGAGTAGATATTGAAGCTGCTACTGAAGGCGGATACAATGTAGGTACTATCCAGACTGGCGAATGGCTGGAATACACAGTGAACATCGGTCAGGCCGGTATTTATACTTTACAGGCAAGAGTAGCTGCAATAGCTGCAGGAAAAACATTCCATGTGGAACTGAACGGTCAGAACATCTCCGGTACTATTACAGTACCAAATACAGGTGGCTGGCAGACCTGGGCTAATGTAAATGTAACTACATCAGCATTAACTGCAGGTCAGAAAGTACTGCGTGTAGTGTTTGATGCTAACGAGTTCAACTTCACTTCGTTTACTTTTGCCCTGCAATCTCAATCTGATAACGCAGCGGCTAACAAAACCGTTTGGGCGTCTTCTATCGAAACACCAGATTTCCCCGCTACTGCTGCTGTTGATGGCAACGCTACAACAACACGCTGGTCTTCCGCTTATACTGATAACGAATGGTTAGCGGTTGATCTGGGCACAGCAAAAGATATCTCAAGAGTTGTAGTGAAATGGGAAAATGCTTACGCAACATCTTATACTATCGAAACTTCTAATGATACTATCAACTGGACCGTACAGAAATCTGTAACTAACGGCACCGGTGGTACTGCTGATCTGAGCTTCGCAACAGTGAATGCCCGTTATGTAAGGGTTCATGGTCTGCAGAGAGCTACTCCATATGGATTCTCCATCTGGGAATTTGAAGTGTATCCTGCTGCACCTGTAGCTGGAAGAACACTTACAATGGCTACTTCTGTAAAAGGAACTGAAAATGCATTCTCTGTGAATGTATCGCCAAACCCGGCTACAAACCTGATGAACATTCAACTGAAAGGTGCTGCTAAAGCTGCTGTTTTAGAAGTTTACAGCATCGCTGGTAAGAGAGTATATCAGGCTAAAGTTAACGGTAATGTTAACCAGCTGCAGGTAGATATTTCTTCATGGCCTAAAGGTATCTATATCATTTCAATCGGCGATAGCCGTAAGAAAGTAGTTGTAGAATAGTAGTAATACCGAATCAACGAATCCTTATTGAACGAGGCCGTCTCAAATCTGGGACGGCCTCGTTGCATTATAGGTATCTCTTTGCGAAAGAGGATTTTCTGAGTAAAATGCTGATCATCCAACTGACGATCAACGCATTCAAAAATACAATGGTGAATTTGACAATCGCCGGTGTATCAATATCCAATAGGAAAAACTGTGTCCATATAACAAAGATGTAGTGGATCAGGTACATGAGGTATGCATTGGCGGATAATGAGTCCAGCCAGGGTTTCGGCGTGTTTACCGTGGCCCTGAAGGTTGTAACGAATGCAATACAGGTTAGGGTGCACGATAAAACATACACGGTATAATAGATCATCCATGCCGAAAACTCGGGGATAATGCCTTGTATGACCATATTCTTCAATACCGCTTTTTCTCCGGAGACCGTTAGTATCAGATAGACAGCCAATGCCAGCAAACCCCATAGCTTCCAGTTGCTGACCAGCCGGGAATCCTTTGCAAAAATGCCATTGTGAAAATCGGAACTTCCAATGAAGGCACCCAGCATAAAGTAACCAAAGTATAACAGGATGCGGCTTAGCTGGAAGTCGAACGGTCCCCATCCCGTCCATTTGCCCGCGCCGGTATTATAGGCTACCGGTACATATAATACCCATGTCAGCACAGCCAATGATAGGAATACCAGCATAGGCTGGTTACCTAAACCGTGCAGCTGGTCCCCTGTATTTTTATAGGTCCTTTTCATGAACGCATATGTCAACGCAAACAACATGTTAAAGAGGAAAAGTACCCATATAAACCACGGTGGGCCTACAGGCCATTTTTCGGTAGTAAAAAAGTCGATGATATATGCTTTGATATCGAGTGTATTATGGGCTACACAAAATGCGGGGAAATGGGCTATAAGATTTGACAAAGTGCCGATTAACAGAAAGGGGAGGAACAAGCGTAAAAATCTATCCTTAATAAAAATCATAGCTCCCTTTTTAGCAATGCTTTTGGTAAGGAACAGTCCTCCGATAAAGAACATAAGCGACATAAAGAATATGTCGTTGAAGTTCTCGAAAATATCCAGTCCTATCCATCTTTTACTATCTACGAGCGGATGTGTGGAGGTGATGTATGCCTCCTTATTAAAGTTTGCGAATGTAGTATAGGCAAGTGATGAATGGTGAGCAACAACCAGTACGGTGATCGTAGCTCGCAGGTAATCCACCCATTTGTCACGTTCTTCGTTTTTAACCATGCAGGATAGTGATTGAGACCATAAAATACAGAACAGCTTTATAATAAGGTTGCAGGTGGAATGAGAAAGTTGCATGCAGTCTGTAATAAAACGACAAAAAGGCTACACACGTAGCCTTTTTTCTGTTTACATCATCTGGTGCTCGAACTGTTGAAACATGCGTTTGTTTCTTCGATCAGCGATTGCATCAGCGCTGAAGCCTGTCTATGTTTAATTATCGGTGCTATTTGTCCACCCCAGAAATATACCATATCCCACTTTTGCTGTTCAACGGCGGCAGCTCTCAATGATGATATAAATGTCGTTTGTAAAGGGAAAGGAAGAAAATGGAGATCAGTTCCGGATGTTTCTTTCGTTATTCTGTTGGCTATTCCCCGGCCAAGCCTGCCGGTATAAGCTCTGGAAAGCGTAGAATACTTTGTTGCATCAGAGAATAACATCTGCCGGTGAGCGGGCGAAGCATTCGATTCGTCACAGGCGAGGAAAGCCGTGCCGACCTGCGCTGCGCTGGCGCCGAGCATCATAGCCGCCGCAATGCCTTTGCCGTCTGCAATGCCACCGGCAGCAATAACAGGTATTTTTACTTTTTCCCTGATCAGTTGAAGCAACACAAAAGTACCGGTCATTGATGTTTCTGCGGATGCCAGGAAAGAGGGCCGGTGTCCGCCGGCTTCAAAACCAGAAGCAATGATCAGGTCTACACCCGCGTTTTCCAATGCTATTGCCTCGTCCAGCGTGGTAGCAGCACCGGCGGTAATGATACCTTGTCTGCGACATTGTTCCAATATATCTGCCGATGGTACGCCAAACACAAAACTGAATACCTTTGGACGTATATCAAGTAACACCTGGACCTGGTTTTCAAACCTGGTATTGAATGGTGCTGGTTTATGTGGCAGTGGAACACCGAGTTCCTCAAAGTAAGGCCTGAACTGTTGTATTGCCTGTTCGTATACAGTATCGCTAACTGTACCGCCGATCGCATCACTGTCTGAAACCCACAAATTGATATTATAAGGTTTGCCTGTAGCCGCTTTTATTTGTTGATCTATATCGATAATCTCTTGTGGGGTAAGCGTGTAGGCTCCATAGCCGCCGAGACCTCCTGCATTGGATACTGCCGCCACCAGTTCTACCGATGAAAGACGGCCTCCAAACGGGCCTTGCATGATCGGATATTCTATACCCAGTATCTCCGTTACTTTTGTGTTGTGCCACATGGTGATTAGTTATTGTTGGACGTCCGTCAACATTTTATTGACGAGCAACCATTTACCATCAATCTTATGGAAAGATAAAAACTCATGATAATTAAAATCGTACATTTTTACCTTTACTTCGGCTACCCCAATAGAGTTGACCGCTCTTACTGATACGATCTCCCCTTTAAGTGGTTTACCCGAATCTTTCGGGCTCTGGCGATTTGCTACGCCGTCAAGATATTGCTCGAGTGTTTTAGCATAAGGCTGTCCTTTCACATCTCCGAACAGGAGTGTGCCCGGATGATATATCTGTTTCAGGAGGGCGGTATCGCCTTCGTTGATGCCTTTAAAATAATAGTTTTCCAGTACATCGGAAATAGCGGCTATATCAGCTTTTTGCGTGTCCATCTTATTTGCCTTTTGAGCTTTTATGGCCAGCGGAACGCCGGCCATAAAAGCGAGTATTAATAATAGTTTCATATTAGCTCAGATGATGCCCGGCGCCTGCTCCACCGTCAACGTTGATGATGGCACCGGAGATGAAATTGCTCTTCGCAACTGTGTAAACCATTTCAGCTACATCTTCTACTTCACCTACGCGGTTCAGCAAGTGCAGTCCCGCAGTTTCGTCAGCCTTTTCACCGTGCATCGGTGTACGGATGGTACCTGGCGCTATGGTATTAACGCGGATGTTATCCTTGCCGAATTCAGCGGCCAGCTGAAGTGTCAGGGAATGTATCGCGGCCTTACTGGACATTGGTGCAGTAATAGGAACACCACCCAGGGCATGATGTACCAGCGGAGTACCTATGTTGATCACCACACCGCCATGTTGTTTTAGCATCTGAGGGATAACTGCCTGTGTAGTGAAGTAGGTACCTTTCAGGTTGGTGTTCAGGAAGCGGTCCAGATAAGCTTCGTCTACTTCCAGGAATGGCTTGGTTTCGAATATACCGGCATTGTTTACCAGCACATCTGCAGAACCAAACTTTTCAACTGCGGTAGCAACCAGTTTTTCACCTGTTTTTTTGTCGCTGATATTACCGGCTACCATGGCCAGGTTACTGCCTGCTCCAAGTTCCTGAAAAGCTTGCTCCAGTTTTTCTGGTGTTGTGGAGTTAATAACTACATTATCTCCTTTTTCGAGGAAGTATTTTGCTACTTCTTTACCTATACCGGATGATGCACCGGTTATTATAATTGTTTGCTTTTTCATTGTTTTATTTTTTATCTGCTGTGATTCCTTTTTCACGGAGAACAGATACCTGTTCGCCCGCATACCCCCAATCGTCCAGGTTTACTTCCTGTATAACAACGTGCGTCAGATGGGGATCTTTATTCAGCACATCGGTGATCAGGTCTGTTACGCCTTTGATCAGTTGTTGTTTTTGCTCACGGGTGACTCCCTCACGGGTGAGTTCAATCTTTACGTAAGGCATTTTTTTTGTTTTTTAGAGGGTGAATTGGATTATCAGGCAGCTTTCGCTGTGATAGTTACCTCAAGATCAAAATCATTGTAGATGAGCGTGTCGCCCAGATCTTTGAAGAAATTACCGGAACGGAACTTAATATCGTATTTGGTACGATCAATAACGATCTTTCCGGAGGCAGTCAGGGTCTCGCCATTGGTATTGATAGCAGCGTCAAAAGAGACAGGATGCGTAATACCTTTGATGGTCAGATTACCTTCAACACGATTACCTGATACGGATGTAATATCCAGCGTAGCTTCAGGGAATTTGTCGATAGAGAAGAAGTCGTCAGAAGCCAGGTGACCTGCAAACTGAGCGTTCGTTGCCGGATCTGTTACGTCCAGGATCTTAATGGAAGTAGTGTCTATGATGACCTTACCACTTGCTAATTTACCGTCAGTAACCACTAATGTACCTTCTTTAATGCCAATGGTACCATTATGTGCACCAGTTACTTTACGACCGGTCCAATCAATATTACTTTGTGCGTTTACGATCTGAAATTTTTTCGTTTCCATTTTGTGTATGTTTAATTGTTTACGTTTCATTTACAACACAAAGGACGTAAGGAATTTCAAGGTGGTTACGTGACGTATATCACATTCAATAATTATGTGACCTACATCACATCGAGGGGGTTAACGGCCGTTATAGAGCCGGCTTAATGTCTCTCTGGTAATGCCCAGGTAAGCGGCTATCAGGTGTTTCGGGACCAGGTTGTATAGTTCGGGGTAAAGGGTTAACAGCTCTTCATAACGTTTCTTGGCATCATTGTTCATAAAAGACAGGAGCCTTTTCTGTGAAGCTACATACCCCCTGTTTGTTCGCCAGCGAAAGAAATGTTCCACCTGGTGTATTTCGGAACAGAGTTTTTCACGGTCGGCATTACTAAGGCAAAGCACTTCCGCATCAGTGATACAATCGACATTGATGGTTGCCCGGGAATGGCTGTAAAGTGCATTGTAGTCAGATGTCCACCAGGTAGGCATTGCAAATTGCAGGATGTACATCTTAATGTCGTCGTTAATAAAAAATGCTTTCAGACAACCGGAAAGCACAAAGTATTCGCATTCTACTTCATCACCTTCACTAATGATGGTTTGACCTTTTTTAAAGGATTGTTGGCTGAAATGGGAGAAAAAATAATCAAACTGTTCGTCGGTTAGCGACGCTGATTTGAAAACATGCTGTTTTAGTAATTCCCTTGCATTCATTTTTTAAAGGTATGAAACTCATTGAAAATCTGGACAAATTGCAGGTCAAGTCGTCGATTTTCCTTTCTAATTGTTTGATTTTAAAGATATTATTGTTATATGTACCGTTGATCATGCTTTTTTTCCTTTCAACCGCTTATATTTGCCTTCATCCTTAAATATTGCCGTTCATAATAGTTTTCATCCATTCTACAACAAAATTCACCGCTCATATTGGATTATGTAAAGGAAGTGTTAACGGCTTCATACCTTTACTCTATCAAACTAAACAAGAGTTAATCTCTATACTATATGAAACTGTTTCTGGATCACCTGATAGCTCGCCTTCATTGAAGAGCTATGACTACCGGAAATTCCTACCCTGTAAAACACATACAGTACAAGAATTTAACGGAGTTGCGATTGCGGCTCAGCAGGCATTGGGCCTGGGTTTTATTCACTCGTACTAATTTTCCTTTCAGAATGTAACAGAAATGAATTGTTGGCAATATTGCACCTCATTCAGGCGCTCTTATGTCAAATTAAACAGCAAGCTAAGTGTCAGTTAAAGGCTGATTAAATAGCCCTATACAACGTATTTCCGGCAAGGCCTGCCGGGGTTCCCTGATAAGACTTAAGAAAAAACGCGACGAATAGTCGACCGAGCTATGCCCTTTGCACAGATTATTTTATTCACCCTTATAAATCACACACACTATGGCCTCTTTGGGTAAAAAGATCTTATCCGCTTTCATAGAGATGGAGGATAAGACAACAAAAAATGAGGATGCAGCAGCACCATCGCTGCCGGCATCCCACGTGCCTGCCGGCAGCCAGGAAGGACGAGCTGCAACAAGCATTGATGCTAAGTTCAGCGACCACTTTAACAGGCTGTTTGCCGACGCCAACCTGCCTGGTCCTGACTATTATGAGTTTTTTAAGATGACGGACGCAATGCATGTCATCAAAGACGAAGGCGCCCGCTTTAGTGCTGCCTTTGCAGGTTTACAGGCTCAGGGCCTGGACAAACAAAAACTCCTGTCTTCAGCCCAGGAGTACGTAAAAATTCTTGATGCTGATGCCGCGGCTTTTCACAATACTGTAGATCAGGCTTTGCTTGATAAAGTGCAGAATAAGAAGAAGGAGATGGAGGAAGTACAACAGCGCATACAGAAGCTGTCGCAGGAAATAGTCAGCCTGCAGCAACAGATAGGTGTGCTTACGAAAGAAGTAGCAGAGAATGAGGCGAAGATCGAAAGTAACAGTTCCGGTTACGAAGCTGCCCTGGCAGCTAGCAGAAATAAACTGCTGCAGGATATAGAAAAGATCAAGCAATACATACTTTAAAATAACTAAAAATGAATGAACTCATGAATAAGGCCGTAAAAACCAACTGGTTTTCTGAGCCTAAAAATCTCGCTACCGCAATAGTGGGTATCTCCCTCTTCGCTGGACTGGGATATGCATTTGCTACCTACATCTTACCATGGCTGGTAACTGTTACCTGGAACCTGATTAACCTGATTATCGGCGGTGTAATACTCGGTTTTCTGCTGTTGCTGTTCACCAACAAAAAGTTTTGGCGGGCACTGAAATATTTTTCGGAGTTCATCGCCAACTACACTATCGGATTGGCTATCGAACTGAACCCCTTTGCCATTTTGCAGGCGAAGATCGATCAGGGTTATGAGGACAGGAATACACTGTTCAAACAGACTGGCAGGTTGAAAGGAAAGCAGAGTGAATTGATGGATAAACTCTCCGAAAAGGAAAAGGAACTGCAGCTGAATATTCAGAAAGTGAAGATCCTGCAGAGTGAAAATAAGAACAGCAGGCAGATAGACCTGTACGCCAACAATGTGATCCGTTGCAAAGAGTACATAGACAATGTAACACCTATAGTCGGAGATCTGAACAAACTGGTGTCTTTCGCAGATGCAGCTTATGAAGAAAGTGGCCTTATGCTGGAAGACGCAAAACTTGACCTGGAAGCTAAAAAGGACCTGTACTACTCCGTTACCACAGGTCTGTCTGCAGTGAGTAGTGCTATGAAGGCGTTCAAGGGAGACGATGCTTTGAACCAGGATGCTGAAAAGGCACTGGCAATACTGAAGGTGCGCATCGGTGAGAAGATCGGACATATCAAATCGGCCATAGATGTTACATCACGCTTTATGGACGACAAGGTATTGGAAGATAAAGCCAAGTCAGCACAGGCGGTGGAACTGATCAACAGTTTCGATAGGTCCGATTTTAACTATACGCAGTCTGCCCTGAACAGGGATGGTGATAGCGGAAGACTGAAAGGTGTGCAGCCAACTGATAGGTACAGAGGATTACTGGATTAATACTTTATAAACGAAATTTTAAAATATACTAAACACAACATTAGATGGCAATCAAATTAAAACCCGCAGGAAAACTGTTCATTATTGCTGCAGTGGTAGCAGCCGGAATCTTAGGCGTAAGATGGTACCAGGGACGTCCAAAGCAAGTGAGCGAGTCACTGGAAGTAGGAAAGGTAGTATTACCGGACGCACCTGAAGCGTCTTTTAGTGGTGCCGGCAAGCAATTGCCTTTACCAGGCAACGAGCCGGCAGGAAATGGCGGTACGCAGATCACCTGGTTACGTATGGCATGGAACAGCCAGTTTTCGGGTATGTATGCGAACGGTGGTGTAAGAACTACCAAAGGTTCATTGTTTGACAATGCAAAACTTGACATTACTTATGTACGCCAGGATGACTGTAACAAGCAGATGGCTGACCTGGTGAAGTTCGCGCAGGACTATAAGAAGGATCCCAATACACCTGGTGTACTGATCACGTTCATGGGAGATGGTATGCCCGCATTCATGACTTCCCTGTCAAAAGAACTGGAAGCCCTCGGTAATGAATATCAGCCTGTGATCATCCCGGTAACACACGGTAAATCATACGGTGAAGACCAGGTAATGGGGCCTCAGCAGTGGAAAGCAGACCCTAAGAATGCTATCGGTAAATGTGTGGCCGGCGTACTGCGCGATGGTGACATCAACATCCTGCTGAAATGGGCAGGCGATAATGGTTTAAAGGTAAACCCTGATGAAACCACCTATGATGCTACCGCTATCAATATTATTGCGGCCAACGACTTCCTGGATGCGCCTAATAAGTATATAGCCGGTTATACCGAAAGCCGTAAAGTAGTAGTAAACGGTAAGACTACCGGTAAGGACACTACTGTAGGAGTGGATGCGGTTGCTACCTGGACTCCCGGCGACGTGAACATTGCTGTAAAAAAAGGTGGCCTGGTGACTATCGCCAACACCAAACAGTATGCATCGCAAATGCCTAACCAGACTGTCGCGATCAAAAAGTGGGCAAATGATCACAGGACCGATGTGGAGAATATGATCATTGCGCTTGCCCAGGCTGGCGATCAGGTACGCTCATTCAATGAAGCAAAGGCTTTCGCCGCTAAAGTAAGTGCTGAAGTTTATAATGAGCAGGATGCTGCTTATTGGCTGAAGTATTTCAATGGCGTGGAAGAGAAAGATGTTCAGGGTATGAAGGTGTTATTAGGTGGATCCGCGGTATTTAACCTGAAGGATATGGCTAATACGTTCGGATTAGGCGATGACAAAATTGACAGGTATAAAGCGGTGTACAACACATTTGGTGGCCTGATGGTGAAAATGTACCCGACGCTGATGCCATCATTCATGCCTTATGAGAA
The DNA here is from genome assembly GCF_003182155.1 of Chitinophaga sp. S165. Classification (GTDB taxonomy): domain Bacteria; phylum Bacteroidota; class Bacteroidia; order Chitinophagales; family Chitinophagaceae; genus Chitinophaga. The sequence goes on along the minus strand of NZ_QGTG01000001.1, from coordinate 1,877,598 downwards.
AGCGGTAGACAAGTCATTCCTGTTCTCCGTACTGTCAAACCACCCGGAATTGCTGGAAGGAAAGGCTATTGAAACGAAATATGCCAGTGAGATCACTTCAGAAGTGTCATCAAAGTCTTATAGCATAGAGTTTGAGACCGGTTCTGCTGTTATCAAGTCTTCTTCTTTCAAACTGCTGGATGAGATCTTCGAATCTGCTGTAGTAGCGGAAGGTTTGAAAGTAGGAGTATATGGACACACTGACAATGTTGGTTCGGATGCAACAAACATCCCTTTATCCGAAAAACGTGCAACAGCTGTACAGGAGTATCTGATGAAGAAAGGGCTTTCCGCAAACCGCGTGGAAGCGAAAGGTTATGGTGCCACCAAGCCTATAGCTAACAACAACACAGAAACTGGAAGAAGCCAGAATAGAAGGGTTGAAATAGTGTTAGGTCAGTAATAACTATCAGGATAGCCGCTGTAAAAACAGGGGCTATCCTTTTCCCTAGTCCTAAAATATTGTTCGTATGAAAAAAATATTCCAGCCGTTCGCCATCATCAACAAACAAACCTTCCTGATCATGGTGCTGTTGCAGGTGGTGCTGGCGCTTGGGTTGTGGCATATTGCATCTGATGGATTGATGCCGCAGCCAGGTAAAGTACTTGCTGCACTGGCAAGCTTGTCTGCAACAAAAACACTGATAGATAACGTGCTGGTGAGCCTTGCACTTACTGTAAAAGCGATGTTATACGCTATTGTTATTACCCTGGTGATAGCTTATTTATCTGTACTGCCGTTTTTTAAAGGTATCGCATTGTTCATTGTAAAATGCCGTTACCTTACGTTGGCGGGGCTTATTTTCGTATTTACCCTGCTTACACAAAACGGTAGTGCGCTCAAATTATGGCTGCTGATTTTCGGTATCGTACCGTTCTTCGTTACATCTTTCCTTTCCGTGATCGTACATATTCCCCGCCAGGAGTATGACCTGTGTAAGGTGCTTGGTTATAATAAGTGGCGTACCCTGTACGAGGTGATCATCATTGGTAAGGCCGACAAAGTCCTGGAAATACTGCAACATAACTTTGCAATAGCATGGTTGATGATCACAATGGTAGAGGGTCTTAATATGAGTGAAGGAGGGATTGGCGCATTGCTTATCAAATATAATAAGTATAACGACTTAACAAACGTGCTGGCATTACAGCTGCTTATTTTCCTGTTAGGGTTATTCTTTGACTACCTGCTGGCGGTAATCCGCAGCTGGTTATTTCCTTACACAAGATCAAATAAAACAGTATGACACCCTATACAAAAGAACAGGTGCTTTTGCAGGCGGAAAACGTGTGCCTTAACTATGGTGATAAGTCGGTTTTAAGGGACGTTAATTTTACCATAAAGAACATCGTACGACCAGGTATTAGTCAGGGACAAGTGATTTCCCTGCTTGGTAGAAGTGGTATTGGTAAAACACAGTTGTTCCGCCTGATGGCCGGTTTACAGAAACAAAATTCAGGGAAGATAACCATATATGGTAACAAAGAGGTAGAAGCCGGTGATATGGGAGTGGTATTCCAGCACTATTACCTCTTTGAATGGAAAACCATTCACCAGTCATTACTAATGGCTACCCGGCAGAATTCTGCTTTAAAAGGGAATGAAAAGGAGGCGATTGAAAAATGGGCCAACGCATTTGAGATCACGGATTCACTCCATAAATATCCCCATCATTTGTCGGGCGGTCAACGGCAACGTGCCAGCATTCTGCAGCAACTGCTGAAAGGATCGGATTTCCTCTTGTTTGATGAACCGTTCTCTGGATTGGACGTCTGCGTACTTGATAAGGTAGTGGACATGTTACTGCAGGTATCTGTATCTGATGAGTTGAAAACATTGGTGATCGTCTCTCATGATATCGAAACAAGTGTAGCTATTTCCGATACTGTGTTCATTCTCGGAAAAGAAGAAGGAAAGGAAGGTGCTACGATTAAACAGGAAATAGACTTGCTGGAAAGAGGATTGGCCTGGCAAAAGGATGTGCGGAGGCAACAGGCTTTTATTGATACACTGGACGAGATCAAAGCCAACTTATAAACAGAAAGGCCATCCCGGATCAGGAGATGGCCTTTTCTTTTATCTTTCCGGAATTGATTATTCCGCTATACTCTGCATACTCTGCGCGCCTACCTGCATAGCTCTTGCACCCATCACATCCGCTTCTCTTTCCAGTCCCGGATCGTCATTTACAGGAGTACCGGTTTTCATTTGTGTAGTAGCCTGTACGCGGCCCTGCTTTTGTTGAGCTACATGCCATGCTTCATGAGCCAGATGCTGTTCCTGGCCCGGTGCTACATGAATATCTGTTCCCTGTGCATATGCCAGCGCATTCAACTGTGCAGGCTGAGAAGAGTTATAGTGTACCTTTACATCAGACATACTATGGCCGGAGAGCTGCTCTACGCCCGATTTTAACTGGTCTGGCATGCCGGTATTATTGTCCTTTCGCTGTGCTACAAATTTGCCCATTACCGGTTGTTCCTCTTCCGGTGATGTCGCTTTCTGCAATACGAACTGTTTGGGCTCTTCTTCTTCCATACCAGTCTCCAGCTGCGTTACAAAACGTCCCTGCAACAGCTCATCTTCCTGGGCCTGTACGGGCGCATCACTGCTTTTCTTTTGAAGGGGTGATGTTACAGCCTTAAGCTGTATACCATTTTGGGAGGTGTTTTCTGCAGCAGAACGGCGGGAAGCCTGTTCTCTTTGAAGGGTATGAAAGGATTGTGACATAGCGTTTGGATTATCTCAGAAGAGAATTACAGCAGAAATTTAAGAAATATCCGGATTTATTCTCAAGTTAATTTGGACAAGTTTATAATTGATTGATCATCAAGTATTAATCGCCAATCTTTTTCCGGGTAGTTCCATTTTCCGCATAGCTGCAACATATATTGACTTGATAATTTTTGCAAGGTGATATCCGCTGCTCATTGTATCTTGGGAAGAAACATTATACCTGCGGAAAATTATTTTAGAAGAGTGTCACTTTTACACCTAATTTATTACTTTTATTGCCAGAACAACCATTTGACAGATTAAGCCACTTAGAAATTCCATGTTCTCCAAGCTTTGCCTGTACTAAGGGTTAGAAAACCTATTGCTATCATTCCACGGAATAGCCCAACCTGCTATACTATATGTATACGTTTGTCCATGCTGAATAAATCATGCTAGTAATAAAATAACGTTTATGAAAAAACTAACAATGCTGCTTGTTACGGCACTTTGCTTTCTGAGCACTTATGCCGGTCAACCACTCTTTAAAAATCAATCAGATCCTCCTGTAACTGTTAAGGGTAAGATCATTGACAAAGACGGTAACCCGCTTATTGCCGTTTCTGTCCGTGTAAAGGGTTCCAATACCGGCGTGCTGACCGGTACAGATGGCACTTTCACGCTTCCTTCTATTGCTGAAAATACTTTACTGGTCGTGTCCAGTGTAGGATATAATGTGTTGGAGATCATTGTGCGCCATTCTGAAAAAGGATATTCTGCGGCCACTGTAAAAGACGTAGACGGCAGTAACTTACAGGCTTCCGGAGGTGAACAGCTTTATCTGAGCATCACCTTAAGCTCGTCGGTAAAAGAGTTGAATGAGAATGTGGTCATCGCCTATGGTACTGTTAAAAAGCGGGATCTGACGGGATCCGTGGTGTCTATCAAGGAGGCAGATATCACTGCTACTCCGGTAAATAATGTCATGGAGGCCTTACAGGGAAAAGTGTCAGGTATGGATATCATGAGAAGCTCAGGCGCCGTTGGTACGAATCCTGATATCTTATTGCGGGGCAGCCGTTCTATTTATGGCGATAACTCACCGCTGTTTATCGTAGACGGTATTCAAAGTACTTACGATCAGATCAATCCCTCCGACATCGCTTCAATAGACATTCTGAAAGATGCGTCTTCCACCGCTATCTACGGTTCCGCCGGTTCGAACGGTGTGGTGATCATTACCACAAAAAAAGGCAAGACCAATAAATCAAGCATGAACCTGGATGTGTTTTATGGTCTGAGTGGAAACCCCCATTTCTTTCATGGTATGACGGGCGACGAATATGTGAAATACCGCAGGGAATTGTATCGTACGGTAAACGGAGAATATCCGCAGGATATGTCCCAGATCTTTACCACGGAAGCAGTACTCGATGCTTACAATAACAATAAATGGATTGATTGGGTAGGGCTTATCACAAACGATGCAGCTACCCAGCAGAAGTATAATCTTTCATTTACAGATGGTGGTGCAAAGACTAAGATTTACACTTCGTTCACCTATACGAAAGAAGAAGGGTTATTGAGCAACGAAAATCAGAAACGGTACGGTGTTCGTATGAACCTGGACCATGATGCTACCAAATGGGCGAAAATAGGGACCAACATCAACGTGAACTATACCATCCAGAACGCCCGTGGAAAAAATATCTTTACAAAGTCCCTGTCTGCGCTGCCATTGGGAGATGCATATGACGAACACGGGAATATCAAGACCGTATTTGTGGATGGTGAAACAACGCCATTGGGAGATCAGCTTCCTAACCAGTACGCTGACAATACACGTACTACCTTTGCAAATCTGAACGGTTACCTGGAGTTGAAGCCCCTGAAAGATCTGTCTTTCCGTTCGGCAATCGGTGTTACATTGAATAACTATCGGAACGGTAAATACTTTGGTAAGCAGGCTGTGTCAAATGTAGTATCAGGATATGCCGCGCCGCTTGCTGGTATCTATAACGGATTCGCCTACGGATATATTTGGGAAAACATCGCCACTTACAATAAAACAATCGCTAGAGATCACCAACTCACTCTTACAGGTATCACTTCCTGGGCTAAGAACAGCGCTGACTATAACAATACGCTTGGCCAGGGCCAGGAGCTGGATTCTTACCTGTTTTACAACATCGCGAACGGCACACAGAAGATGGGCAATGCTTCTTCCTTTGAGCAAAAGCAAAGAATGTCTTTTGCAGGCAGGATTAATTATAGCTATCGCGGGAAGTACCTGTTAACCCTTACGAATCGCTGGGATGGCGTTTCTCACCTCGCTGAAGGACATAAGTGGAGCGCGTTCCCTGCTGCTGCTGTGGCATGGCGTATTTCAGATGAGCCTTTCATGAGTAAAACAACCAACTGGCTGAATGATCTGAAGCTGCGCGCAGGGTATGGCGTAACAGGTAACTCCGGCGGCATGGCTGCATATTCATCCAAAACGCAGGCCTATATGTTCCAGGTGGTTTCTCTCGATGGTATACTGGTGCCCAACGTACAGTATGCTGGTACTTATGCGAACCCGCTCATCAGCTGGGAAAGAAGTTATAATCTGAACCTGGGTGTAGACATATCATTATGGAAGGGACGTGTGGACCTTGCAGTAGATATGTACAATACTACTACGAAAGGATTACTGTTCAAGCGCACTTTGCCCATTACCTCCGGGCTTACCTCCTGGGCTTCTGCTTTGGCAATGTGGCAGAACATAGGGGAGACGAATAACAAGGGGCTGGAGATCAATCTTCGCACCCGCAACATCGTTAAACGTAATTTCGAATGGAGCTCTTCATTCTCCTTCACAAAGAATAAAGAGAAGATCGTTAGTCTGCCGGATGGCGACGTCATACTGGAAAAGCTGTTTATTGGCCAGCCAATTAATGCACACTATGACTATAAATATGAAGGCATTTGGTCTACCGCAGATGAGGCAACTGCTGCATTATATGGCGCTAAACCTGGCTTTGTAAAAGTTGCCACTAATGAAAAGTTTGATGCCAATGGGGTAGGAGATAAGGGAGTGCATCCTTATTCTGATAATGATCGAAGGATACTGGGTTCTTCTGTTCCTAAATGGCTTTTGGGTATTAATAATAATTTCACTTACAGGAACTTTGATGTGGGTTTATTCACGATGATACGCTGGGGGCAGATGATCAACAGCAGTCTGTTAGGCTGGTATTCCACTACGGACGACGGACAACCTGCCGGTATCAATTACTGGACGCCCGAAAACCAGTCCGCCCGTTATCCGCGTCCCGGCATCGCCACCACAACAGGTATCGCTTCACTCAGATATGTAGACGGTTCTTTCATTAAACTGAAGACCATTACAGCAGGTTATACCTTACCGGCAAGTGTGATGAAACATACACACATGTCGAAAGGACGTATCTATGCTACTGCATATAATCCGCTGATCTATACAAGGAATAAGGATCTCAGAGGTACTGACCCTGAAACAGACGGCTCTGATACCTTCCCGCTGTTTGCCACCTTTGTATTTGGTATGAACCTCACATTCTAAAATTGAAAAGATGAAACATAAGATATTACCATTACTGTTTTCAATATGTACCGCGCTTTTTTCCTGCTCGCTGGAAGAAGTGAATCCTTCCGGGTTTGTGATCGAATCGGTAGCCGCTTCCTCTGTTGAAGGGTACAGGAACCTGGTAAACAATTGTTACTTTGGTATGGAGCGCCAGTTATACGGCTACAATCAATGGATGATGCTGTGTGAAGGTGGTACAGACCTCTGGACGTATCAAAAGAACGGCCCTAGCTTTTCCCAGTTCTTTAAGTACAGCGCAGGGGCGGCACTGCCTCTTACCATGGGGAATGGCGTATGGTCTGCCTGTTGGGATGGGATCGGCTCATGCAATACTGCTATAAAATACGCTGACGTTGCTCCTTTCGCAACACCGGAGAAAAGGAATGAGGTGGTAGCGGAAGCCTATTTCCTGCGGGCCATGTATTACTATAACCTTGTAGAACAATTTGGCGCTATGACCATTACTACAGCGCCTGTTGCTACGGTGGACCTGCATCCCGAAAGAGCTGCGCCGCTGGATGTTTATAAGAATGTCATTATCCCTGACCTGGAATTTGCGGTGAAATGGTTACCGGCAAATAACGGTACAACCAAGCCATCTCAGAAATCTGCCCTGGGTTTCCTTGCAAGGGCTTACCTGCAAACAGTTGAATATGATGAGTCAAAACAGTTTGCCGCGAAAGCACTTGAAACAGCGAAGCTGCTTATTGACGATTGTGAGAGCGGTGGCGGCAAATACAACACTTTTATGTATCCTGCTTTTGATGATGTATTCCTGGAAGCGAATAACTACACGAATAAAGAATCGTTATGGTCACATCGCTTTGTCGTGGGAGGTGTAAGTAACAATGCATGGTTTATGAATATGAACAATGAACTGTTCTACTGTGTTGTGACCGACTTCGGCGCTATGCAGCAGATGGGCGCTGATTATACGACCTGGGGACGCCGTTCCGGCGGACAGTTCATGCCAAGTGCGCATTTACTGAGTTTATTTGTACAGCAGGACGGTACACTGGACCCCCGGTATCATAAGTCCTTCCAGACGTCATGGACTGTCAACAAACCTTCCTATACGTGGACAGACGCAGCACTGAAAATATTTGACCGTACACAGGACGTAACAACAGGTACTACATTATCTACGGATAATCTGGCAATTGATTTTATTCATCCCAATGATCCGGACTATGCGGCGAAAGTGGCAGGTAAACTTTCACAACCTTACCTGGTAGTGGATTATGCGGATGTTTACGATGCGGCTAAGAAATCTGTTAAAATGCAGTACAACCGTGTAAACAGGCCATTGGATGGCGGTGGCACGCAGACCACCAATCCTTTTTTCAGTTTCTATCCTTCATTGACAAAACATAACAGCAGCAATTATTACACAAACAATCCGTCTAATAATCGCTACGGTAATTTAAACGCCACCTTTATGATGCGGATGTCAGAAGTATATCTCATTGCTGCGGAAGCTGACATTTATGCCAACGGAGGAGGAAACGCAGCCCAATATCTTAATAAGATCAGAGCGAGGGCAGGGGCGACCCCTTTGGCGGGAGCAGCAACGGTTGAAGCCGTACTTGACGAACGGGCGCGGGAACTGTGTGGCGAATACGTAAGGTTCTATGACCTGAAACGGACGAAGAAACTGAATAAATCCTATCTCATGAATACCAATCCTGACGTCGGACAATTCTTTAACGATAATCAGCACGCAGTGCGGCCTATTCCATCTGTTTTCCTGAACACACTGGAGGCAGGAGGAAGTTATTATCAGAATCCTGGTTACTAAGAATATTCTAAAGATTCGGAGGGAGCCTGGCCGGTGTGCCAGGCTTTTCCTTTTATGGCGAACGGTTGTTCGTACTACTTTAAGTAGGCTGATTTTAAGCTCTTTTTAATATGTGATATTTCCTGCATGTGGCTATGGGACTGCATCGTACTTTAAAAAATCCTTAAAATTTGCCATCAGGCTTTACTCATTTTAAAGTTTTCCTAGCTTTGGTGCCCAAATGAGACTCATTGTATTTTTTGTATGTCTGTGCTTAATGCTGCTGAAGGGGATTGATAATCCCCTGGGACGTACTTATTATAGTGGTGTCGGCTACGCGCTTACCGCGCATGAGGAAGAAAAACACCGGGAAAGTATTACCGGTGCTCATTGGGATTGTTCCGTTTTCAGGGATACCCGTCCGGTTTCAGAAGAACAGTATATCCTCGGAGAGGATGTAGAGGACGAGGACCCGAATAGTAGTTTTGCCTATAAATACAGATTACTGGCCAGAGGTTGGCCGGGATTATCCGCTATATCTGTTTCAAAATATCTTCGTGGATATCTAATATCTTCCGCACTTTTTTCAGATCAGGCATCTTACAGATATCTCTTACAAGGGGTATTACGGATCTGATCAATGATATACATCAGTTCATGAAGGTGTGTTCCTGCATGCCAGCCGGATATGTATATCTGTACTAACCCGCACGTAGCAGTTCTGCGCCAGCTCCACAGCTGATGTTTTTTAATTCTTCAACCTTTTGCTTCCGGGCATCCTATCGTTTATTATCTAATATCATGAAGAGAATCGTCATGCTTATGGGCTTGTGTGCAGTATTATGGCACACCAGCTGCAAACCACACAAAGAAGAAAAAGAAGAAGTGAATAAGTATACCGTTACCAGTCCGATAGTAATGGATACTTCTTTCACGAAGGAATATGTTTCGCAGATCCGTTCTGTCAGGAACATTGAGCTTCGCGCGCAGGAAAAAGGCTACCTGGAAAACATCTATGTAGACGAAGGCCAGTTCGTAAAAGCCGGTCAGGTGTTGTTCAGGATCATGCCTAAACTGTATGAAGCCGAGTTGCTGAAAGCACAGGCCGAAGCGAAAGCTGCAGAGATAGAACTGCAGAATGCCAAAACCCTGGCAGACAAAAATATCGTTTCCAAGAATGAGCAGGCAATGGCCCAGGCCAAGCTTGATCAGGCAAATGCCGAAATAGCACTTGCCAAACTTCACTTGTCATTTACTGAGATTAAAGCACCGTTTGCCGGTACTATCGACCGCATTCCCAAAAAGCTGGGAAGCCTGATCGATGAAGGAGAATTGCTGACCAGTCTTTCCGACAACAGCGAGATGTTCGCCTACTTCAACGTATCAGAGCCGGAATACCTGGAATATCAGACCAATACCAAAAGCCGTGGTGATAACCATGTCAACCTGTTGCTGGCCAATAACCGCCCGCTGGCTTACAAAGGCGAGGTACAGGTTATTGAAAGTGAGTTTGATAATGAAACAGGGAATATTGCCTTCAGGGCGAAATTCCCGAACCCGGACAAACTGTTAAAACACGGTGAAACCGGTAAGGTGATGATGAGCATGCCGCTGAAAGGCGCATTGGTTATTCCGCAGAAAGCTACTTACGAAATTCAGGATAAGAAGTATGTCTTTGTGGTTGACAAGAACAATGTACTGAAATCAAAAAATATCACGATCAAGGGTGAAATACCCGACCTGTATGTGATTGAAAGTGGTGTGTCTGAAAGTGACCGTATACTGCTGGAAGGTATTCAGAAGGTAAAAGATGACGATAAGATCAGCTATGAATATCTGGCGCCGCAAGAGGTGATCAGCCACCTGCGGTTAAAAGCGGAATAGCAGTTTAAACACTAATAGTGAAGCTCCATGTTTAATAAGTTTATACAGAGACCCGTTCTCTCAATAGTAATATCACTCATCATCGTATTTCTGGGTGCGATCGCGATCACCCAGTTACCGGTGACGCAGTTCCCGTCCATATCACCGCCTAAGGTGAACGTTACCGCGGAATATCCCGGTGCAAACGGTGAGCTGATGGTAAAATCAGTGCTCATTCCCCTTGAAAGGGCCATCAATGGTGTGCCGGGAATGAAGTACATGACCTCCGATGCCGGTAACGATGGTGAAGCTACCCTGCAGGTAGTATTCAACCTGGGAACCGATCCTAACCAGGCATCACTGAACGTACAGAACCGTGTGGCTTCTGTGGTGAACAAACTCCCTCCGCTGGTAGTGCGTGAAGGTGTGAAGGTAAGCCGCGTGGAATCCAGCATGCTGATGTACGTAAACCTTTACAGTGAGGACCCTAATGCCGATCAGAAATTCCTTTTCAACTTCGCGGATATTAATATCCTGCCGGAACTGAGAAGGGTGGATGGTGTCGGATACGCGGATATCCTTGGTAACAGGGAATACGCCATGAGGATCTGGCTGAAACCTGACCGTATGCTGGCCTATAAGATCTCTGCCGAAGAAGTGATGAAGTCTTTGGCAGAACAGAGTCTTGAGGCTTCTCCCGGTAAGACCGGTGAAAGCTCCGGTAAAAGGTCTCAGTCTTTCGAATATGTATTGAAATATTCAGGAAGGTTCAGTAACAAGTCACAATATGAAAATGTCATTCTGAGGTCCAGTCCAAATGGTGAGATCCTTCGTCTGAAAGACGTAGCCAATGTGGAGTTCGGAAGCTCTATGTATGACATCTACTCTAACCTGAATGGTAAGCCGTCTGCGGCGCTCGTATTGAAGCAGTCGTACGGCAGTAATGCCAGCCAGGTTATCAAAGACGTAAAAGAAAAACTGAAGGAGATCAAAGCCAATTCCTTCCCTAAAGGAATGAATTATGAGATCAGCTACGATGTATCCAAATTCCTGGACGCCTCTATTGAAAAGGTGCTGCATACTTTGGTTGAAGCCTTTATCCTGGTAGGTATCGTAGTGTTCCTGTTCCTGGGCGACTGGCGTTCTACGCTGATCCCGGCAATGGCGGTACCAGTATCCCTGATCGGTACATTCGTATTCATGCAGTTCTTTGGTATTACGCTCAACCTGATCACCTTATTTGCCCTTGTATTGGCAATTGGTGTCGTAGTGGATGATGCTATCGTGGTAATTGAGGCGGTGCATGCTAAAATGGAAGAAGAACATCTATCGCCGATCAAGGCTACGAAAAAAGCCATGCATGAAATAGCGGGAGCGATCATTGCGATCACTTTCCTGATGTCTGCAGTATTCGTGCCTGTGGCTTTCATGTCCGGACCTGTAGGTATCTTCTATCGCCAGTTCTCCATTACGATGGCGACAGCTATTGTGCTCTCGGGTATAGTGGCGCTGACGCTCACACCTGCACTTTGTGCCATGATCCTGAAGAATAATCACGGAAAACATAAGAAGAAATCACCGGTAGATAAATTCCTGGATAGCTTCAACCGTGGATTTGAAAACATGTCCAACTGGTACATGAAAATACTCAGGGCGATTGTTAACAGAAGACTTGTCACCTTCGGATTATTAGCCGCTTTCTGTGCCGGTATATGGTATCTGAATGGCACTGTACCTGCGGGCTTTATTCCGAATGAGGACCAGGGTATGCTCTATGCTATTATCCAAACGCCTCCGGGTTCTTCTCTCGAAAGGACGAATGAAGTAGCGGAAAAACTACAGAAGATCTGTGAAGAGATCGATGGTGTACAATCCGTTTCTGCGCTGGCAGGTTATGAGATCCTGACTGAAGGTACGGGCGCTAACTCCGGTACCTGTCTCATCAACCTGAAGAGCTGGGAAGAGCGTAAACATTCTGTACTTGAAATTATCGAAGAGCTTGAGAAGAAGACGAAAGACATCGCGGGCGCTAACATTGAGTTCTTCCAGCCGCCGGCCGTACCTGGTTATGGTGCTGCGGGTGGTTTCGAGTTACGCTTGCTGGATAAAGGCGGTTCCGGTGATTACAAGAAGATGGAAACAGTGAGCAATGAATTTGTGAAGGAGCTGACTAAACGTAAGGAGCTGTCATCCGTATTCAGTTTCTACAGTGCCAGCTTCCCGCAATATATGATGAAGATCGATAACGACATCGCCCAGCAGAAAGGCGTGAGCATTGATAATGCCATGAATACGCTTTCTACGTTGATAGGTAGTAACTATGAGATCAGCTTTATCAAATTTGACCGTCCGTATAAGGTGATCATCCAGGCAGCACCTGAGTACAGGGCATTGCCGGAAGATATCCTGAAGTTGTATGTAAAGAATGACCGTGATGAGATGGTACCTTTTTCTGCTTTCATGAAAATGGAAAAGGTATATGGCTTATCTGAGATCACCAGGCATAATATGTTCAACGCATCAGAGATCAGTGGTTCCGCGGCTCCTGGATATAGTAGTGGTCAGGCTATCGAGGTTATTAATGAAGTAGCGAAAAAGACCCTGCCGAGAGGATTTGGTATTGACTGGGCAGGTATCTCTAAAGATGAGGTGGCGCAGGGTAACCAGGCCATTTACATCTTTATGATCTGTTTTGGTTTCGTTTACCTGATCCTGGCAGCACAATATGAAAGCTTCATTCTGCCACTGGCGGTGATCCTGTCCCTGCCTGCCGGTATTTGCGGGGCGTTCTTCCTGCTGAAGTTACTGGGCCTGGAAAATAACATCTATGCACAGGTAGCAATGGTAATGTTGATCGGTTTGCTGGGTAAGAACGCCGTATTGATCGTTGAATTTGCGGTGCAGCGACATCGTTCAGGGGCGACCGTACTGGCAGCTGCCATGGAAGGATCGAAGGTGAGGTTCCGTCCGATCCTGATGACATCCTTCGCTTTCGTTGCAGGTCTGATACCACTGGTGCTGGCTACAGGACCAGGTAAGATAGGAAACCGCACGATCGGTACAGCTGCTTGTGGAGGTATGTTGTTCGGTACCATCTTCGGGGTACTGATCATACCCGGATTGTATTACATATTTGGCAAGATCGCCGAAAGGCGCATGCTTGTTAAAGAAGAAGAAGAGAATCCTTTAACCGAAGAAATTGATCACAATGTATATGTATAAATTCAGGAAGAACAGATGGGTTGGAGCACTGGGCGCTTGCCTGGTGATAGCGGGATGTAAGGTCCCGAAGATCGTTGCGCCACCTGCGGCTAAGCCGGTTCCGGAAGCCTATGGCAACAGCCAGGATACAACGAATACATCGGCAGTACAATGGCGTGAATTCTTTAAAGATAAAGACCTTGTAAACCTGATCGATACGGCGCTGAAAAACAACCAGGAGCTGATGATCACGTTACAGGAAATTGAGATAGCAAGAAATGATATCAGGTCCAGGCAGGCGCTGTTACTGCCAGGCGTTGGTGTAAGAGCCGGTGCCGGTCTCGAAAAAGTAGGACGGTATACAAGCCAGGGTGCAGGTGATGCTTCTACAGAGATCACTCCTGGAGAAGAAGTACCGGACCCGCTGGCAGATTTCACCATCGGTGCATATGCAAACTGGGAAGTAGACATCTGGAATAAACTGCACAACTCAAAGAAAGCAGCCGTTACCAGGTACCTGGCAACTGTAGAAGGCAGGAACTTCGTAGTGACTAACCTGATCGCAGAAATAGCCAGGTCTTATTACGAATTGTTAGCGTTGGATAACCAACTCGCAATCGTAAGGCAGAACATTGATCTGCAGAAGAACGCACTGGAGGTAGTAAAAATTCAGAAGGAAGCGACCAGAGTGACCGAGCTGGCTGTGAAGAAATTCGAAGCGGAAGTAGCGAAGTCACAGAGCATGGAATATGATCTGTTGCAGAACATCAAAGAAACAGAGAACAGGATCAACTTCCTTTTAGGCCGTTATCCGCAGGATGTACCGAGGGATAAAGGTAACTTTGTGGACATTATGCCGGCGATGGTGAGCAGTGGTATTCCTTCACAGTTACTGGCTAATCGCCCGGACATTAAACAGGCGGAACTGGAACTGACAGCTGCGAAACTGGATGTTAAAGTAGCGCGTGCCGAGTTTTATCCTTCACTGGGTATTTCAGCTGGAGTAGGGTTCCAGGCGTTCAAGCCATCTTACCTGTTCAGACTTCCGGAGTCGTTATTGTATTCTATAGCAGGCGATCTTGCTGCACCGCTTATCAATCGTAATGCGATCCGTGCTGAATTCAATACAGCGAATGCCCGTCAGTTACAGGTGTTATATAATTATGAACGTACTATCTTAAATGCGTTTCTGGAAGTATCTACACAGCTTTCCAATATCGATAATCTGAAGAAAAGTTATGAGCTGAAATCTAAACAGGTGGATGCGCTGACGAAGTCGATCGAGATCTCTAATGACCTGTTCAAATCAGCAAGGGCCGATTATCTCGAGGTACTGCTGACGCAAAGGGACGCATTAGATGCGAAACTGGAGATGGTGGAAACGCAGAAGAATCAGTTGAATGCCGTCGTGAATATCTACAGAGATCTTGGCGGTGGATGGAAATAAGAGAAGCTTACACCACAATCTAAATCAACGAAGCCGGTCTATTGACCGGCTTCGTTGTCTTTATATCATTTCATTTTATTCCCACCACAATCTCATTGGAGCGGCAGGATCTGTATCATTTTTGTAAGGCTTGTTGTTAGCCGGAGGCGTAACTTCCTGTGGCCAGTTAGTTATTTCCATTTCCGCAAGATGCGTATTCATATCGGGCAGCGTTGCCATGGTGACGCCATCACTTGGTATACCGGCATTGGCAAAAGAATTGGTGACCGTCACATATTCGGGGAATGCAGGCGCAATTGCATAGAATTGACCGGAAGAGGCAATCGCAAATGCATAGCTGTTGGAAATATTCAGGTTAAAGGAAGTTTCGCCAATGATACCTCCGGCGAGGTCACCATCAAATTTGCCGTAAGCATAACACATATCGATCTTTGAGTCGCTTCCCAGAATTGCCGCGATGCCACCAGTAACGGAGCCGGATGTATTCCCTCTGAAGGAACAGCCAATGATCTTCATTCTGCCGGTATAACCCACGATTCCACCTGTAGTTGTACCTTTAGCATCAGCAGTTACGAGGATGTTTCCTTTAACTGAACAATTTATGATCGAGGTATTTGAGGATTTATTCCCTGATATACTCCCTATTATGCCGCCAATGTTTGCAAAACTTTTACATGTGATTCCTTCTTCAGATAATTCCAGTCTGATGTTCTGCAACTTACTGCCGGCGGCGCCGCTCCTGAACAATCCTACATCCACCCTTGCGCCGAGTGGTGCACCTTCAGACTTAATGGTAAGATTAGTGATCTTGTGTCCCTGTCCGTCATAGCTGCCATATAGTGCCGCAAAGCCAGGAGCAGCGGTAAATACCGTATCAGGGAAAGCAAAATCATTCAGCTGAACATAATGAGCAGAAGTATCGCTGCTGATATAGAAGCCCATATGTATAAAGTCTCTGTAGTCTCTGATCTGATTTTCAACCTTCTGCGTTTTGGCAGTGATGATGGTATCAGGACCATCCAGCGTAATTTTTACAGTGATCTCTCCATCCTTGTAGCGGTTGAGGCCTGGAAGGAAAAGTGCAGCGTTGCCGTTTGCATCGAGTGTATCAATCCCTTTTGTGATCGTATCGACCGTTCTTTTGAGTCCGTTGCTGCCAGTAAGTTCGTAGGTGAAAGTTTTATTTGGTTTGCCTTTCGTGACCGTAAACGTAGGTGTTTTTTGATTAAAACTTTCATACAGTTCAGTAAGACCGATCTTATCGGCGGAAAACCTTACCTGGATACTGTCACGCGGAATTGTTAACGGCGGGGTACTACTATCATTGTCTTTTCTGCAGGATACAAACAATGCTGCCGCTGTTAAAATGCACAGATACAGATATTTCATAGCTAATTGGAGGGCCTTTACTTTTTTATTGCCCGGTGCAAATATAATAGATGATAATATAGTATGCTATAGCGGGGCCTGGGCTATCTCTCATATAAACTAAAGGAGCCGGTCTTTCATAACAGGCCGGCTCCCTTAGTTTATGCAACATTGTTTACTCCCACCACAACTTCATTGGAGCGGCAGGATCTGTATCATTTTTGTAAGGCTTGTTGTTAGCCGGACGGGATACACCCTGCGGCCAGTTGCTTATTTCCATAGCAGCAAGAAGGGTATTCATATTAGCCAATAGTGCTATTGTAACACCATTTTGTGTTCCGCCGGTATTGGCAAAGCAGTTGCTCACGGCTACCCGGATCGGATCTACAGGTGCGATTGCCTCAAATGTTGCAGGAAAGGTTGTTGCGTATAAATAACTATTGGTAATAGTTACATGCGCCGGATAGTTTTCACGTACGTCTCCTACATCGCCGGCGATACCTCCGCCAGAGGCTCCATCAAATTCGGCATAGGCATAACACATGTCAATCACTGTTTCATCAGCTTTACTTTCCTGACTTGCTTCACTTGACGATGCCGCTACGATACCGCCAAGAATACGGCCGGAGAGCTTTCCTCTAAAGGAGCAGCCAATAATTCTCGCTCCGTGGGCGTAACCAGCTATACCTCCTGCATGTGCGAACTCCTTATCTTTGGAGGCGAGCACATTTCCTTTAACGGAGCAATTGATGATTGAACTGGTCTCATTTAAGCCTCCTACTAATCCACCTAAGAAACCGTCTGTATCGGATGATATACCTTCTTCAGATAACTCCAGTTTTACGTTTCTGATTGAAACGCCATCAAGGAGTGATGAGAATAAAGCCGCAGTTGCTGTTTCGGAAGTAGGCGTTAATGGTTTGGCTTTAATGGTAAGATTTGTGATCCTGTGTCCCTGGCCGTCATAATGGGTCCGCATAATGAATGGTGCGGGAGAGTATGAAAATACTGTGTCAGGGAAAGCGAAATCGTTTAACTGAACATAATGATACGTGGTATCATTACCATTATAGGAAGCCATGTGCATAAAGTCTTTATAACTCCTGATCTCGAGCTCCGCTTTCTGAACTTTTGCTGTGATCGTGGTGGCGGGGTTTTCCATTTTGATCACTACCGTGATCTCGCCATCCTTGCAATTAATGAGCCCCTTAAGAAATACCGCCGCGGCCCCGTCGGCATCAATCGATCCATGACCTTGTAACAAGGTATCGGTTGGATTTTTCATCCCGTTACTGCCGGTTACAGAATAACTAAATGCCCGGTTAGGGGTTGCTTTGGTGATTGTGAAAGCAGGTAAACGGTCGAAGCTAAATTCGTAAAGTTCCGCAAGCCCGATTCTGTCATTAGGAAAACTTACAATGGTGCTGTCGTTAGACAGAGGGTTACCATTGTCTTTACTACAGGATGTAAATAGAGCCATCGCTGCAAAGGTGTACATAAACAGGTATTTCATAGTTTAACAGGGCTATTGATTGTTTTGCCCGGCGCAAATATATAGATATAGTTTAATGTATTCGCAGGCGTCACACAAAGTCACGCTTACATTTAAACAAAATAGCCGGTCTGGTATAGACCGGCTGTTTCGAGAGAAGTTGAAGGGAATCCCCTGATAAAGGACTAAACTGGGAAATTCACAGCTTACGGGAGGTAGGTGATTCTTGCACTGTCCTCTAAATAATAATCCGTTGTATCCCCGTGCTCTATGAACTCACTCGCAGATAACATTTTTACGGGATAATGGAGCGTGTCATATGTATAAGTAAACATTATTGAATGTATCAGCCCGCGGTCACGATCACCTGCAAGATCGTAGTCTATCCTGGTGACATTATTTTTGGATAAATAATGGAAGTCATTAATGTTTGTCAGGCTTAAAGCGGCTGAATGAACATACATATTGGGGCTATTATCATAAGCATAGGTCAGGATATCATAGCTGTCGAACTGCACCAGGTTCCGTACCATCTTCACCAGATTGTCGTCTTTCCAGGTCAGTTCCATATGGTGCTTTATAGAGCGGGGAATCTGGATATAGTAATAATCAGATACATGTCCTTGAGCATTATATACAATCGAATCATAACCCAAGCCATTCTGAGGAATAATCGTTCCTATCTGGTTAGCTGCATTATACAAGATGGAATACTCCGGAGTGCCGTTGGCGCTATTGATGTTATGTGTAAAGTTGACGCCAGTTACCATTCCTCCTGTATACTGAAGGAAATAGATGTAAGAATTAGCGGAATCTGTCTTGCCATCTGAAAACTGAGCGCTGCGCCTTAACGTATGATCTGCATTATAGTCGTATACAGTACTATCATTTGTAGTGACAACGCTGCTTATATAACGGGCATTGGATATTTCTTCTTCGGGCTTATCTTCCTTTTTACAGGAAATTACCAATGTTAGTGCGAACAATGCAATGTAAGGGATCTTCATATTTGATTGCTTGTTTTGAAAAGCCGTGCAAGATATGGCAAATAAATATATCTGGCTAGTGTTCTTCCGAACTCGTTGCTAACTTTTGATTTGAAAAGTGTATAGCCGTAGTTTAAACTCTAATTAATATACTGTTGAAGACGTGTCCTACAATATACAGCAGTCCCTTTCAGAATTATTCAGAATAAAAAAGGGCTGTCTCATAAATAACTTTTACCCAAATTTGTTCGGGTACCTGATGGAAAGGATTTCCGTATAAGAAATTCTCAGAGCCATCGAGTTACTTATGATACAACCCCCTTCATTGTCTGCTATATGAAATAATCTTTTACTCCCACCATAACTTCATTGGAGAGTTCAGATCAGTATCACTCTTATAAGGCTTGTTATTAGCTGGCTGTGGAACGCCAACCGGCCAGTTATTAATTACCATTGCCGCAAGGCTGGTATTAATAGTGCCCAGATCCGCTATGGTAAGTCCGGGACGTTCGGTACCCATATTGGCGAAACAATTGGCCACGACTACCTGGGTAGCCACAGGTGCAATTGCCTGGAATGGCATGGTGTGGGCAGTGGGCACTACATAGCAGTTGGAGATATTTACATTACCCGCGCGTACAGCAATGATCCCTCCAACATTAGTGCCGCCAAATGCGCTATAGGCATAACACATATTGATCACTGATCCATTACCCAATAATCCGGCAATACCACCGGCAACAGGACCGGATACATCTCCTCTGTAAGAACAGCCAATGATCTTCGCTTTTTCAGCAAAGCCGGTTATGCCGCCAGCATAAGCATTTGCAGCATTCAGGGCTACCTGGACCTTACCTTTCACAGAGCAGTTAATGACGGTGCTGTTTTCATACAGCCGTCCTATCAGACCACCAAAATTTCCTGGTCCGGTTGAAGTAACGCCTGCTTCAGATAATTCAACTCTCAGGTTTTTCAGCACACTGCCTTCATAGCTTGCTATGAATAAACCTACATCCGACGTTGTGCCGGGAGGCGTACCAGCAGATCTGATGGTCAGATTGGTGATCTTGTGTCCCTGTCCGTCGTAACTGCCATACAGGTAACCTGACATCGGAGAGCTTGTAAATACGGTATCAGGAAATGCGAAGTCCTGTGTCTGAATATAATGGGCAGCCGTATCGCCATGAATATAGAAGCCAATGCGCATAAAGTCCAGATAGCTTGAGATCTCGTACTCAGCCTTCTGGGCTTTGGCTGTGATCACTGTATCGGGATTGGCCAGTGTGACCGTTACCGTGATCTCACCATCTTTATAATTGTTCAGGGCAGGAACAAAGAGTGCCGCATTGCCATTGGCGTCGAGTGTGCCGGTACCTTTTGCAATGGTATCAATTGTTCGTTTCAACCCATTACTGCCGGTTAGCTGATAATTAAATGGTTTATTGGGTTTTCCTTTCCTAACTACGAAAGTTGGCGTTTTTTGCTCAAAGCTTTCATACAGTGCTGAAAGGCTGATCTTACCGCCGGAAAAGATTACTTGGATACTGTCTTGTGTTCCCGGCGGCGTTGGTGGTGGATTGCCAGTATCATCATCGTTTTTACGGCAGGACGCAAATATTGCCATCGCTGCTAAAGTGTACAGGTACAGGTTCTTCATTGAATAACGGGTTTTTATTTGATAGGTCCCCGGGGCAAAAGTATATAAATTAAATATAATATACTTATCAAGATAATTGACCGGTAGTATAACAGATGGGGTAACAAAAGGAAAAACTATCCCCGTTAACTTATCTGTTAAAACAAACATAACCTTGAATTAACAACAAATTCCAAAAAGGGGGCTATCATTGCACCCAATTTCAAAGAATGCCAGCCTATGGGGGACTTTTACGTACAACCAAGCCAGTTTCGTGCTGTCTATGTTATTTTTGAGGAATTTGTAATAAAACCCATATATTACATTAGTAGCATACAGACAGTATCCCGACGAAACCACGTTACGTGAGCCATAAGACAGGACAATACAACCATCGAGAGTGGATGGCCGGCAGGTCATAATTCTGTACTTCTTTTTACATCAAGCATAATAGTAAGATTGCCAATGAACAAGCAGTTTCTTTTAATTGTAGCAGTATGGCTGTCCGCCATGAGCCCTTCTATGGCCAGTACGGCGAGCCATCTTAACTATGACCGGTTAATCCGTCAGGAACCTATCAAAGGTGTGGTGATCGGAGCAGACGGCAGCCCTATACCCGGCGCCTCTGTAAAATCGCTTTCTACCAAACGGGTGACGGTAACGAACGAGCGGGGTGAATTCACCCTGGAGGCAGCCGCCGGCGAGAAGTTAGTCATTTCTTCCATCGGTTTCACGCAACAGGAAGTAACTGCTTCCAGCTCATTAATGCGCATAACGTTGCAGGGAAGCAACAGTCAGCTGGGTGAAGTTGTCGTAGTAGGTTACGGTAGCCAGACCAAAGCCGACGTAACAGGTGCGCTGACGCAACTGAAAGCTGACAATATTAAGCAGGGCGCAACTATCTCCGTAGATAACCTGCTGCAGGGTAGGGTATCCGGTGTACGTATCGCGCAATCCAGCGGTGAGCCAGGTGCAGGCGTGGATGTATTCATCCGTGGTGTCGGCTCTATCCGTAGCGGTAGTACCCCGCTCTTCGTAGTGGATGGTATTCCGTTAAGTAATGATAACGTGAGTGCCGGTGCTCCTAACCTCGGTCAGGGTAGTTCTGAGGCTAAAAACCCGCTGAACTTCCTGAACACCAGTGATATTGAAACTGTTACCGTACTGAAAGATGCCTCTGCTGCCGCTATTTATGGTGCGAGAGGTTCCAACGGCGTTATCCTGATCACAACTAAACGTGGTAGCAAAGGAAGTCCTACACTGACATACGATACCTATATCGGTACTTCTTCTGTCATCAAGAAACTGGACGTACTTTCTGCTGATGAATACCGTAAGGCGATAAAAGATCCGATCTTCGATCGTGGCGCAAGCACCGACTGGCAGGATGTGATCTTCCGCAATGCAACAGTTCAGAACCATAACCTGTCTTTTGCCAAAACTTCCAATACCGGTAGCTTTCTGGCATCTGTGTCACACATGGACCAGGACGGTATCGTTGAGAACAGCAGTTTCAAAAGAACAACTGCCAGGCTGAATGCGGAAGAGTCATTCCTCGACGATAAACGCCTGACCGTTAAAATGAACCTGACTGCCAGCAATATCGACGAAACCGGTATTCCCAATGGTAACACCGCCGGCGCGAATGGCCAGGTTATTATACATGCGTTGATGGCGAATCCGACACGTTCTGTATTCGATTCAACCGGTGACTATCTCGACTTCGGGATACCTGCACACTATAACCCGGCATATCTGTTGCACATCTATAACGATAAAACAGGTACCTTCCGCGTACTGGGTAACGTAGAAGCCTCACTGAGACTGCTGCCAGGTTTGAACTACCGTGTAAACTACGGTATTGACAAATCTACCTCCGAACGTAATACAACCATATATCCGAATAAAACAGACAACTCAGCGACTGGTGCTTATGTACAGAATAACCTGTCTTCACTTACCACTTTGCTGGAGCATTATCTGACATACAATAAGTCCTTCAACAAGCATCAGGTTGAATTATTAGGTGGTTTCTCCTATCAGAAATTCCAATTTGCAGGAACTTCTTTTGGTACACAGGACCTTGCACAACAAGGTTCCGGTGTAGATCCTGAATACAATCCAGGCTATTCCGGAAAGCCGGTAGCGCCAAGTGGTTTTGCGCAGGAAAACGAGCTGCAATCCTACTTCGGACGTGTGAACTATAACTACGATAACAAGTACCTCGTTACAGCCTCTTTACGTGCTGACGGTTCAACTCGTTTCGGTGAAAACAATAAATACGGATATTTCCCGTCATTCGCATTGGGCTGGAACATGTCCAATGAAAGCTTCATGAAAGATATCTCCGTTGTTCACGATCTGAAAGTTCGTGCCAGCTGGGGGCAGACCGGTAACCAGGAAGTGCCGAACAAAATTACACAGGCCAGCTACACCCTGGCGCAAGGTTCCGGTTATTACCTGTACGATGACCTGACGCTGATAAACGGTGTTACTGTAAACCGTACCGCTAACCCGGAACTGAAATGGGAGCTGGTAGAGCAGTATAACATCGGTGTGGACTTTGAGCTTTGGAAAGGAAAGTTGTATGGTTCATTGGAATATTATAACAAGACCACTAAAAACCCCATCCTGAACCTTCCTTCAGGTCCGCTCAGCCCTACCACCACCATATGGAAGAACGTAGATGCGCAGCTCGTGAACAAAGGTTTTGAGTTCATGCTGGGTACACAGCTGGTTCGCACGAAGGATTTCAGCTGGTCGCTCGATGTGAACGGATCAACACTGTCAAACACTATTAAAGACCTTCCGGTGTCTGAGCTTTTCTCAGGAAGCATCTCCGGTCCTGGTCTTTCCGGTGTGAATGCTAACATCTATAAGAACGGCTACGAAGCCGGTTCCTTCTATATGTATAAACACCTGGGTTATGACAAGGATGGTAAAGATATTTTTGAAGACAAAACCGACGACGGTTCAATCAATCCGGACGACAGGCAGATCTTCGAAGGTGCTATCCCTAACTTCAACTTTGGTCTGAACAGCCAGCTGCGTTACAGGAAATTCGACCTCGCGTTCTCCTTCATCGGACAAACGGGCGGTTACCTGGTTAATAATACAGCGCTGGACCTGAATATCAACAGCCTGAAATCTGACCGTAATGTACTGGCGAAATATTATAAAGATGGTTCCAGCCCTGACAACCAGGTGGTGCTGTCATCTTTATACCTGGAGAAGTCAGACTTCATCCGTTTAAACAACCTGCGTCTGGGATATACCTTCGGGTTTGGCCAGCAGGCATGGGTAAGATCATTTAACATTTATGTAAGCGCTCAGAACCTGATGACCATCACTGGCTATTCCGGTTTTGATCCGCTGGTGAATACTGCTAAAGCGGTGGGTGGAAACCAGTCCCTGGGGGTTGACTATACCACTTATCCGGCTGCAAAAACATTCCTGTTAGGTGCTACAATTAAATTCTAGTGAAGACCATGAGAAAGAAATCATTACAACTACATAAATTAGCTTGCGTCGCGCTCACGGTAGCGATGGTAAGCTGTACAGACCTGAAAGAACAGGTGATCGACGAGGTGCTGGGTTCTAACAACGCCAGCCCTGAAAATGCCCTGGCTGCGGCATATGGCCAAATGGGCGACGCTACTTTTGTTGATCATGGTAACGTGTTCGCATTACAGGAATATTCGACAGATGAAGCATTCCTCCCGACCCGTGGTAGTGACTGGGGAGATGGTGGTGTTTGGCGTGCGCTCCATGAGTTTACCTGGGGACCGGACAACGGCAGGGTGAACGAGGCCTGGAATGCACTGAACGCAGGTATTATTAAGTCGCTGACTGCTATCAGTACTGTTAACAATAAGCCTGATTTTACCAACAAGAAACTCTTCCTTGCCGAGGCAAGAGCTATGCTGGCTTTTTATACCTATCATACGCTGGACCTCTTCGGACAGGCGCCATATAAGGACCCTTATAATCCAAATGCAGAGCTGGAAGTAAAGAAAGCGGATGTTGCTATCGATGAGCTGATCAAAGAAGTGGAAACGATCCTGCCTGATCTGGCTGATCTGAAAGAGCAAAATACCCACAACGGACGTTTCACCAAGCAGGCTGCTTATGCGATGCTGGCCGATATGTACCTGAACCGTGCGGTATTGAAAAACCGTTATGCTGCTACCTTCAACTTCCTGGAGACAGCGGTAGACAATCAGGGTACCGATATGGACAAGGTGATCTCCTATACATCCAAGATCATTGACGATTCGAGGTTCCACCTGGAAAGCAACTACTTCGAGAACTTTAGTATAAAAAATAACGGTAGACCGGAACTGATCTTCGTGGTAAGCCAGGATGTCAACATCGGACGTAACAGCGATAACGACTTCGCTTATATGTCAATGGAAAGAAGCCAGACGCCTTCTCCGGCAACGAGGGGAACTAACGCTTCCTGTATAACACCAGAGTATTATCATACCTGGGATGGTAATCATGATGACCCGCGTTATTCCAGAAAATATCAGTATGAAGATGGTACCTGGTTCATGAATGACGGTAGCGATGTCAGCGTACCTGCAACCAGTTTTGTGCCAAACATTAGTCCGGCGTTGCTGTGGTTCCACTTTAACCGCGGTTTCCAGGAAGGCCAACAATACGGACCTAAGAAAATCGGTACAACTGATTTCGAAAGAACGCCGGACGGCCGTATCAAAGTATTCAAACTGTTCTGCGACAAGTATGCTGCACAGCCAGTAGATTACACACCGGAAATTCATTTCGACAACCCGGCACAGGCTATTTTTACACAGGCACAGATCAATCAGGGCGTACGCGTGTTCAAGTATGAATATGATCCCGGAAGAGGAAATAGTTTCAGCAGCGTAGATATTCCGCTTTACCGTTTAGGGGGTATTTATTGTATGCGTGCAGAAGCTTACTTCCGCAAAGGTCAGACCGATCTGGCACTGGGAGACATGAATAAACTGCGTACCAGCAGGACCCGTGAGAAGCTTTACAATGAAGTGCCAGGTAAGGCGCTGACTGCCATTAACGAGCAGGTACTTTATAATGAAATAGGTTTCGAGATGTATTGGGAGATGTACAGGAGGAAACAAATGATCCGCTTTGGAAAATTTGAGGCTGCATGTACAGCTAAACCTGTATCCCAGCCTTTCCGCAGGGTATTCCCGATCCCGCAGTCTGCAATGGATGCATCAGATGCGTTCACGCAGAATGATAAATACTGATAATACTGAATGTTATAAAAGTAAAGGTCCGCCTCGGCGGACCTTTACTTTTATAACAAGATATTTTTTTACCATCGGCCGCGGGCCATTCTGGTCAGGATCTTTTTGGCTCTTGAAATGAACGCCGGCGTTTCGTTCTCTATATTACTCTCAATGATCAGTTTGAGCTCTCCTTTAATATCCGGATAGATCTTTGAAAGATTTTCCAGGACGGTCAGCGAGAACGCTTTCACTGCTGCTTTCTCTGTCGGATCGCTGATATAGTTAAAGCAGTGGTTCATCACCATGCCATGATACTTTTCCGGTATAGGCACCGATTGTAAAGCACGAATGGTATTTCTTTTCACTGCTGATATCAGATCTGGCTTTTCCAGGTTGTCCAGCAATACCGGCAGATGTTTTTCAGCCAGTTCAGGATGTGTCTCCAATACATAACTTAAGGGCCATGCAGCCATTTGTACAACGCGGTATTCATCGTGAATGAATATATGGACCAGCTGGGCAAACCTTTTTTCTGAACTGCCGATCCATGCTACGATGCGCATACAGTTTGCTTTGCTATGTTCTTTTAGGAGTTCATCTCGTAGTTTCATATGTTATCGAATCGGAACCAAAGTTAACCGTAAAAAAGTCATCTTCAGCAATATCGGGATTGATATCTTCGTAGAACGTCAATCCTTCGATCTTTACATTGGTATCTGATCCTGTAATTTTAAGGAACTCAAAGAAGCCGTTAGCGGTTTTCTCCCTGGTAATGGTGCCGCTTCCAAACAGTCTTTTATTGCCCGAAATGGTGATGGTACGGGATACCTGGTAGGTGCCATAAGGAAAGTATATCTCGTCCGATACATTAACGGCCTTTTGGATCGCATCTGTCCACGTATTTCTGGTGGTTTTGAACCATAAGATGTTTACGCCGCCTGAATAGATGCGGACGAATTTTGCGCCGTGATCGCCGATAAGTATATTATCTGTAGTATTCTCGCCGGGGGGATTGCCGGTCAGCGACGTACATTTCCACTCGCTTTCCCGGCCGTTGTCTGTTACATAATAAGTGTTGTTTAAAGATGGAGGGTTGAGCTTTTTGAGAGCGCTAATGGTTAAATCAATAATTGCCATGATGCAAATACACTGTTAAAAAATCAATGAATGATACAAAAATAGGGCATCACCACGCAGTGGTTCTGCGTAATAAACAAGATGGGTTTGACTGGTAGTAAATACTGCTAAAATAATCACCGGAAAATTTGACAATTAAGAAATTATGTGCCATTTTTATTATGGATTGACCCGCCATGTATCTAGTCCACGTTGTTTGATTGTCCTGAAAGTTCGCCTGTATAATCGCAACCACAAAGACGAAGCTATTAATATTTTAACTGCACCGACATTGTCCTTTTCCGGGCGGTGCTGGTCGGCTGCATAATGCTTTAAAACTTAAACAAATGAATTTCCAAAAGATAACGAAGCTACTGTTACCAGCTGTTACAGGCGTTTTTTTTGCCGGGTCCTGTATAGGTCAGGATCAACCGGGGAAAGGCTTAAAGGATTACTACCGTTCTCTGTTTCCCATCGGCGTAGCTGTTTCCCCCCGTGCACTACAGGGAAATGAAGGACAATTTATAGTTACGCAATTCAATAGCCTGACGCCGGAGAACGATATGAAAATGGGCGTAATTCACCCTAAAGAGGATGAATATGACTTCAGGAAGGCGGATGCTATTGTCGATTTCGCGGTGCGGAACAGGATGAAGATGAGAGGTCATACGCTTTGCTGGCATAACCAGGTGGCGGGTTGGATGTTTACAGATAAGAAGGGCGATACGGTATCCAAAGAAATACTGTTACAGCGGCTGAAAGAGCATATTACCACAGTTGTTACAAGGTACAAGGGAAAGATATATGCCTGGGATGTGGTCAATGAGGCGATCAGCGACAAGAAGGATGAGTTTTACCGTAACTCGGCATGGTTGCGTATATGCGGCCCCGGGTTTATAGAAAAGGCTTTTCAATGGGCGCATGCCGCAGACCCGGAGGCAGTGCTTTTTTACAACGATTATAATGAGATAAATCCTGTCAAAAGAGGAAAGATCATCCGGATGATAAAAGAACTGAGAGGTAAAGGAGTGCCGGTACAAGCGGTTGGGTTACAGGGGCACTGGGCTATCAACGAGCCTACGACGGAACAGCTGGAAAATACCTTCGCCGATTTTGCTGCATTGAAACTTCCATTACAGATCACAGAGCTGGATATTTCTGTTTATCCAAAAGAACATGAGGCCAGGACGCGGAGCGCTGGTGATAATGACACCAGTTTTACCAGCGAACGGGAAAATGCCCAGGCAGCTCAATACAGGGCCGTCTTTGAAATATTTCGTAAGTATAAAGCATCACTGACTGGCGTGACTTTCTGGAATGTATCAGACAGGCATAGCTGGCTGGACGATTTCCCCGTGCGGGGCAGGAAGGATTATCCGCTGCTGTTTGACAGGGATTTTCAGCCTAAAAAGGCCTTTAAGGAAGTTGTGAGTTTTTAAGGACGGGGCACAATCGTAATTGTGCCCCTCATGTAATTACTTTCCTGAAGCTATTTTCTTGTCGAATTCCTTTTGCAGATAATCCAGTTGTTCGTCGTATTCCTTTCTGTTCATGAAAACAGCCGGATTGTAGGCATCGCCTGGTTTGTGCTTTTTATGAAGGTCAAACTGACTGGCATGTGAAGCCACCCACAGGTCGAACTGAAGACTTTTCATTGACTTCAGCGTGTAGGCATAATCGCTTGTGATCTGCGGATACGCCGGTATAGCTGAAAAGCTTTTTTCTGTAACGATGGTCGGCATATTGGCGATCAGGACCTTGTACGAACGCTGATCATCCTTTACATAAAAGATAAAACTGCAGGAGCCTTTTGTATGACCAGGATGATGCAGCATCGTGAGCTGCATATCTCCCAGTTTTATCACATCCTTATCATGTAGGATACGGTCAATTTTTACCGGCTGGTAAAGCATTGTGTCATTCCCCATTGCATAGTCTGATTTTCCCCCATCAGTTAATACGACAGAATCGCCCGCATCCACCATCATTTTAGCGCCGGTCATCTTCTTGACAGCTGCCATTGCACCCATGTGGTCAAAGTGGGCCTGGGTGGTGAGAAGGATCTTAGTATCCGCCAATTTGAATCCAAGTGCTTCTATATTAGCCTTGATCATAGGTGCTGAAGCCGCCAGACCGGTATTGATAAGAATATTGCCCTTGCTGGTCGTAATAAGATAACTGGCAAGGTCATATGTTCCTACGTAATAGAGGTTACCGGCGATCCTGAAAGGCTGGTACGCTGCGGACCATTCGGGTTTGTTCAAGTTGGGCTCGTGTACGTGTTGCGCATGGGCCAGCACCGTGGATGCCGACAAAACAGCGGCGAGGAAGGTGTTTTTCAATAAGCTGTTCATTATTTGATATAAGTTGAAGTGCAAAGGTATTTCATCAGTTAATATCATTGAGATATTTTCCGGGCGTCGTTATCAAGTGAAGACGTTGAACGCCGGACTAATTGAATGCTTGCCTGTTATTGGTTAATTAAACCGAATAAATAAATGGAGCCGGATGTTCTGAGGGATTTCGTTATATTAACAGTATCAACCTTATATCATGATAAGCAACTACCTCAAGTTGGCCTGGAGGAATTTCCGCAAGAATCCCCTGTTTTCGTTTATTAATGTAGCCGGACTGGCCATAGGGCTAACCTGTGTGCTGCTTGTCGTGCTCTTTGTGAAAAATGAGCTGAGCTTTGATCGCTTCCATGAAAAGGGGGCGCAATTATATAGTATTACTACCACGATCAAGGATAACCGGGGAGAAAGGCAAACCATAAACGCCTCCGGACAGGTACAAGGGCCTGCTTTTAAAGCCGCTATCCCTGAAATAGTAGATTATGTACGTTTCTGGAATGTAGGGGGCTTTAATATCATCGGTGATGAAAAGGCGCTTAATGTACAAGGGCTATTTGCCGATAGCGGTTTTTTCAACCTCTTCTCTTTTCCGCTACTGCATGGTAATGCGTCATCAGCATTAGCCGACCCACATTCCATAGTTTTATCAGAGCAAACTGCGATGAAATACTTCGGGAAAACAGACGTAGTAGGAAGAACATTGAAAATAGAAGAACAAGGTATTCAAACGCTTACCGTAACAGCAGTGGCAAAAGCGATACCGGCGAATTCTTCCATTCGCTTTGATGTGGTGCTGCCGTTCCGGTTTGTCGAAACATTCTTTAAAGATGGTAGCTGGCTCAATCAATATCTGAGCACATTTGTATTGCTGCATCCGTTATCGGACGCGAAAAAGGTAGAGCAAAAGTTTGCCACTGTTTTTCAGGCAGGCGCAAGGGAACAGATCCGCGATGCAAAGGGTAAGGATGATATTCCAACACAGCTGTCGTTCGGCCTGCAGCCATTAGCCGATGTACATCTCCATAGCGGAAGCGTACAAAGTGAAACAGGCATATTCGATGGCAGCCTGAATACCACACTATATATTTTGTCAGGTATAGCAGCATTTATATTGCTTATGGCCTGCATTAACTTTGTGAACCTCAGCATTGCACATTCCTTACAAAGAGCGAAAGAGATCGGCGTCAGAAAAGTGAATGGCAGTAACAGGTGGCAGATCATTGCACAGTTCCTGGTTGAGGCGACTGTGTTGTGTGCAGCCGCCTTCCTGCTGGCAGCTCTTCTTAGCTGGTTGTTATTGCCTGTATTTAATTCTTTGACCGGCAGGCACATAGAATTGGATATCATAAAAGATGCGATGATATGGGCTACGGGAATAGCGGTTATCGCCTTAAGCATAATACTGACAGGATTGTACCCTGCATTTGTACTTTCCCGTTTTAATTCCGTAGCCGTTTTGTATGGCAAACAGCAAACAGGTACAGGAAAGGGCTGGCTGGGTAAAAGCCTGGTGGTTTTCCAGTTTACGCTGGCTATTGGTTTTGTAACCGCTTCGCTGGTGTATTATCTCCAGATGAATTTTATCATGAATAAAGAACTGGGTTATAACCCTTCTGATATGATCAGTATCAAGCTGCCTCCGCAGCGGAATCCTGATCAGTTAGTACGGCTTTTCCGCTCCGAACTGGCAACATCAACTGCTGTTGCACAGGTGTCCGGTTTTAATTCCTGGGGTGATAATAACATGATGAAAGTGGGCGATAAGACGATACCCAGTCTGAAATTCAGGGTAGACGAGTTTTATATTCCCGGACTGGAAATTCCTTTGAAACAGGGAAGGAATTTCTCGGCCGACTTCGGATCAGATTCGCTGTCTGTTATTGTAAACGAGGCATTCGTACAACAAGCCGGATGGACGGACCCTATCGGGCAGCGGGTACAACTGATGGGCGAATGGGAAGGAGATCTGCATATGACGGTGACAGGAGTAGTGAAAGATTACCATTATAATTCGTTGAAGCAAGAGATCGGACCACAGGTGTTAGTGATGAGGCATTATGAAAAGATCCTCGTAAAGGCCCAACAAGGCAAATTGCCAGAGGCATTAGTGGCAATTGAAAGGATCTACAAAGATCATTTGCCTGACAGTCCTTTCCAGTTCAGCTTTATGGATGATGATATAACCAGGCAGTATGGCGAAGAAAAGCGCTGGCAACAGATTGTCGGCTACGTTACAGTATTGTCTGTCTTTATTTGCTGCCTGGGGCTATTTGGGCTGTCTTATTTAGCGGCCCGCCAGCGTACGCGTGAAATAGGCATACGTAAAGTATTAGGTGCAGGTGTTGCTGGTATAGCAGGTTTGTTATCAAAAGAGTTTCTGAAACTGGTGGTTATTGCATTACTGATAGCATCGCCGCTTAGCTTTTTCCTGATGAACAGATGGCTCGATAATTTTGCATACCGTATTGATATAAGCTGGTGGATCTTCCTGCTGGCGGGTGCTATAGCAATATTCATAGCCATGGCTACCGTTGGTTTCCACGCTATAAAGGCTGCACTGGCGAACCCTGTGCAATCGTTAAAGAGTGAATAGTTATTTCAGGTAACGATGTTCCAGTGAGCGTAGGAACCTGATTGATTTTTTTGAAAACATGGGCAAACCGGTGGTGTCCTTTTTAGCTGCCTCATTGTATAGGTAAAAGAAAGAAAAAGGATTACTGAGGTTGGCCTGTAATTCATTCTCCAGATTTCGTTGCCTGATGACGTTACTCATAAACAAACCAGGGATATGCCCGGATACGGGCATAAATTGCCGCCAGTAATTATACTGGGTATAAGGTTCAATTTGCTTATCAGATAAATGCTCTAACGTCTCATTTATTTTTAAGATGCATGCCGTGGACTGTGAAGTGTAGATATTAAAGAAAGTATCTTTTAACAGATAGGGCGAGTGCTGTTCAAAGAGCAAAGACGCTTTGTCGATCAGATCAGCAGTTCCTTCTTCGCTGATGGCGTTTATGGAAGTAAAGACTGCGGCGTATTGTTCGGGTATGTACTTGAATCTCTTCAGTTTAATTCTGCAGTACGCAAGCGCATAATGGAAAACTTCATGCCCGAGAAATATGCCGGGTTTGTATGTGTCCATGTCGAAGGATACCAGCAGGTCCATGACAACCCCATTACTGTTTCCATTCGCATCATAGTCGAAGAGTATGAAATAAACAGTGGGCTCCGGAAAACAGTTTTTATAGCTTTGAGGGAGCATTCTCCTGGTGTGCACCAGTGCGATATCCATCAGATCTGTCTTTGCAATATCAGCTATGTATCGCTTCAGCTTGTCCTCTTCTGTTGCAAACCTCACGATCCATCGGAGAGAAATGTCATTGCCCATTTTCTCCCGGATCTTTTCTTCATTGCCGGCTGAATACACCAGGATTACATTATCAACAAACTCCTTCCACCTGGCGTCTGGAATATTTTTTCTTTTATAACCTTCTGATTGTTTCAGTGCCGACCAATCCGCATCAGAGGGTAGTGTACCCTTTCTTAGCATCTCTGTTATATCCCAGAATTTATAGCAGGACTGGACGTTATATGCAGCCATACATACAGTGCTGCAACAAATGAATAAAATGATGCCGGCAAATGTTTTCATCTTAGATCAGGTAAGGATAACATCTGCAGTTTAATGAATTTGACCGATATTTTTTACATTGTCTGATACAGATTTTAATTCCGGGCCGAATCATTTTAGTTAGTCGACGCATTTAGTTCTTCATGTTTGTTTCAAGGAACTCATATACTTTATCAAAATGTTTTAACGGCTCGCCATGGCCTCCTTCAAACTTCAGATGCTCGAAACGATACGGGAAATGCTTATCTCTTAGCCGCCGTACCATCCGGTCGCACATCTCACTCGAAGGACATATTTCGTCTTTTGTTCCTGAAATGAGCAGGATGGACCCTTTAATGTTTTCGACCCTGATCAGCGCAAGTTGTTCAGCAACAGTATCTTTCAGCATGGCTTCGAAAGCGCCTCTTAGCTTGCCATTCATCATATAGGGGACCGCGTCTTCATTTACCGGTACAAAGGGCAACTCTTTATTGTTATATGTCCAGCTGGAAGTGCTCAAATGGGAGGTATTTCCCGGAAAAACAGCATGACTTGCCGAGAGCCCGATAACACAGGAAATGTCCTTATAACAACTGGCAACAAGCAATGCCAGGTCAGCACCCCTGGACCCGCCGATGATGGCAATTTTTCCCAGGTTTACTTTTTTGTTCTTTTTTGCTGTTGAGATAGCATTGTAAACATCCTCAATAGCGATCTTCTCTAATAGCGGTGGAGAGTTTTTTGTTTTGAAATATCCGATAGCCAGAAAGGCATAGCCTTTTTCAATGAAGGAATCCCTGGTGTTTTTCCAGTGCCTGCTTGCCCATGCGTTACCTCCTTCAGATCCTCCCAGCCCCACGACCAGCGGCTGCCGACTGTTCCCTCCGGTATATAGAATAGCATCTATGTTTTTCAGTTTCAAGGTATCCTGCCCGTAAACATTATTGCCAATGAATAAAAGGATGTACAGGATTTTACAGAACGGTTTCATATCTCATTTAATTTATGACAAATTTCCGGAAAGGGGTAGAGGGAAATTTTGTCCTGGATCAAAAACTTACTTCCCGGCCCTTAATCTGCTCAATGTGGATTGTGTAATCCCTAAATAGGAAGCAACCATTCCCAATGGTATTCTGTGGTGAATGTCGTGGTATACCTTTATGAAGTGGTCGTATTTTTCTTTTGCAGAGGTGAACCGCAATGAGGTGATCCTTTCCATCAGATGTCCGAATACACTTCCCATTGATAGACGTGCATACCGTTCCATCTCAGGGTAGTCGTTGAAAAGATACACAAGGTCGTTAACATCGATACAGAATGCCTCAGTGTTCTCCAGGCAATCGATACTATAAATGTCTGTTGTTCTCTCAATAAAACTCTTCGGAGAATTGACCCATTCTGATTCGCAGGAGAAGTATTCACTGATTTCCACGCCGTCTTTGAGATAGTATGTCCTTGTCAGGCCTTTTATAATAAAGTAGCTTTTGGTGCAAACCTTCTCTGCATATTGGATAATGTCGCCCTTGTGGGACGCTTTATAAACAAGCTTGCTTCGCAGGTCCTGTTCTAGTTCCTCACTTACTTTGATATATTGTCTGAAATGACTTAGGATAGTCTCAAATTGGTCCATCATTGCCGGGGCTGTTTCTTTAAATGTACAATTTTAAACGACACCAGCATTTGAAAATGGAATATGGGTAAATGTCGTAGGGGCTTATGCCAACAGAAAAGGCGCGATCGATAGCGCCTTTTCTGTTGAAGTATGTATATAAGTTTATTGCTTGATTATCTTTTCGCGGAATGTGTTAGTACCATTCTGTACGATCATTAAATATAATCCCGGCGTAAGTTCATCAATATTTATCTGCTCACTGCCACCTTTTATTTTTCCAACAGAGATATTTTTAACAGTAGCTCCCTGTGTATTTAATAGCTGTATGGTGGTGTTATGTTTAGTGTCTAATCCATCGAACTGAATGGAAAGGTTATCAACGACA
The DNA here is from genome assembly GCF_003182155.1 of Chitinophaga sp. S165. Classification (GTDB taxonomy): domain Bacteria; phylum Bacteroidota; class Bacteroidia; order Chitinophagales; family Chitinophagaceae; genus Chitinophaga. Next base: position 1,843,149 of record NZ_QGTG01000001.1, on the reverse strand, counting down.
GGGTTTGGAAACGCTTTGACTGTAGCGATAGCCGAAGCAGTTGACGGCAGGAGGCTTTCAGCAGCAAGATTGCCGGCTGTCAGACCTGGATTGACCGAAATGCCATGATAAATAAAGGCGCCTCCCTCGCGGACCTGGGCTGCAGGTACGGCATAATTGGGAGCGCCAACAATGAGATCATCAAAGCCATCATGATTAACATCACCAGCGCACGCAACACCTGTACCGAGGTTCGCATTCACCTGATTACTCTGGATGGTGGCTCCTGGTATTGGATTAAGGCCTATTGCGCGGCCATAGTGAACATAAGCCGTTCCTTCCATACTTTGTCCGTTTGACTCGAGCCAGGAACCAATAACAATATCAGCAAAGCCGTCAGCGTTCAGGTCTCCTGCACCGGCAATGCTTGCGCCATAGCCAACATTGTCCTGGGGACTAGGGAGTGCAGCTTCAGGAATAGCATCAACGCCGTTGCCGCTGCCATGATAAACAAAGACAGTATCTCCGAACGGAAGAAAAAATCTGGGAGCGCTAACCAATACATCATCAAAACCATCATGATTGATATCACCGGCAGAAGCTACTTTATAGCCAAAGTTTTCTGTATGTCCGTTCAGTACAACATTTGGATTCATATCTATCCCGTAAATGCTGCCATAGTAGATCTGGACGTTTCCCTGGAATGGCAGCGGCCCTAAAGCATGAATTGATCCAAGTATAATATCATCATAACCATCGCCATTTACGTCACCAGCACCCGATGCACTTCTGCCGAATGTACCGTTGTGTACAGATCCCTCAAGCATTGTAGGGGCCATTCCATTTAGTCCGAAAGGACTTCCATAATAGATCCAGACGATACCCGGATCGCCATATTGGTTTATGGCATAATATTCACCGGCGATGATGTCATCATAACCGTCACCATTTACATCTCCTGCGGCCGACAAAACTTCACCGAGGAAGGCATTGTCGGTAGAACCATCAATGATCTCGGAAGGTGTTGTCGTCAACCCAACCGGTGTTCCCTTGTAAACATAAAACCGTCCTCTGAAGCCTGACAAAGGCGCCTGATCATATTGAGGAGCACCGATCACAATATCAGGAGATCCATCTCCATTGATATCGCCGGCCGCTACTACAGTATACCCGAATTGGGCGTGTTCAATATTGGATTCCAGTATGGTATAAACGTTTGGATTGATGCCATTTGAACTGCTGTAATAAATGAATGCGGCACCTTCTTCTTCCTGCCCGTTTTTATAACGTGGTACGCCCACAATAACGTCATCGTAGCCATCATTATTCAGATCACCGGCACCAGATACACTCCAGCCAAGCAGTGCTTCCGGACGGTTACTCTGCAAAAAGGAATTGGCATTTTGTGGAGTGGAATTAGCCAGTAAGGGATCGATGGTAACAGGATAGGTCGCATGCTGTACATCGACCTCTATCCGGATACGATCATCTACCAGAGAAAAATAAGCAGGCAGGCAATTCCCTTTTGCATCCCAGACAGCAAGACCGCTGTAAGAAAGCTGTTGTTTTCCGTTTTTAAACAACAAACTGGTGTTGCTATGTTTTTCTGCAATCCATCCTTCGGAAACATCCAGTTGGACACTTATCTTCCTGGTTGCAGATGAAGGCTGTTGTATGATGAAATTCTGCCGTATACCCTGTTCGCTGTTCGAATATTCAACCGTAAACTTTCCGTTGTGGTTGAACCGGATAGTATTATCATTCAAAGATATCAATGGGTCTTTTACCAGACTGCCGATCTGCTTTCCATCAGCGGTGATATTTTGTACGGTGAGTCCGAAAGACCAGTCAGTGTTGCTTCCGGCGGGTACGACACTCATTTGCTGTCCGGTGTAAGTAGCATCTAAATTGTTGTTGCGGTTAGGGCTCTGGTAGGCGGCGGCTGTATTTTGCCAGCGAATGAAGTATTCACTTCGTGTAATAACTTTTTTAATGCTTTCCAGCTTTGCCTTTTCAATAACGGGATCTGTAGTTTTGGCTACCGACAGGTATGAGGGAAATAGGGAAGCAAAGAAAAGTAGTGTTTTCATGTAGCGTTTTTTCATAAACAAAAGGGATTTTGGGTTATAGAATATTTACATAGTATTTGAGGGTATAAGGAAATGTTTACAGTTTATAGGTTGCTATCAAGACAAGATAATGTATTTTATTTATACCTGTTGCACCCTCCACGTGAAGAACCGGCAATATTTTCGCGATAGCCTGAATTATAGGTCAGGACTTATTATCTGGTGTTTTATATGCCAGTGATTTAAAGTGATTTATCTGTTTATTAAAGTGCAGTGCCGCAATATTTACAATAACGGGCATCATGATCATGCCCTTCTCTTCCGCAAGACGGACATGCCTGACTATCCTGTTTCTGACTTTTGGCGGCAAGCGCCATTTCGGTCGTAACAATGCCTGTTGGAACAGCAATAATGCCATATCCCAATAGCATGATAAAACTGGCGATAAACTTGCCCAAAGGAGTAACCGGCGCTATATCGCCATAACCTACTGTGGTAATGGTGACAATCGCCCAGTAAACAGATTGTGGAATGCTTGTAAAGCCATTGTGAGGGCCTTCTACCAGGTAAATGATGGAGCCCAGAATAACAACTGTGCTTACTACAAACAAAATGAAAATGCTGATCTTACGGATACTGTTAAGAATGGCAATATATAAAAAGCGCATTTCCGATAGGAAATGAACCAGCTTGAAGATCCGGAATACACGTAGTAAGCGCAGCGCGCGGAATACCAGCAATGACTGAGAACCAATATAAACAAAGCTGAGATAGCTGGGAATAATGGCCAGCAGGTCTATGATGCCCAATACGCTGAACATGTATTTTAAAGGCTTTCGGATACAGATCAGTCTCAGGATGTATTCCACCGTAAAGGTCAGCGTGAAAAACCATTCCAGTATGAAAAAGATCATGCCATACCGTGCATGTAACGATGCTACACTGTCGAGCATTACAACAACAATGCTTAAAAGAATAAAAGCAAGCAACGTGATATCGAATGCTTTTCCCGCAGTGGTATGAGATTCATAAATAACCTCATGCAGCCTGGATTGCCAGGGGCGCAGCTCATCATTATCAGGGGCTTTTTGTTCCATACCTGAATATACATCTTTTCTGTCACCTTAGTTTAAAGGTAAAGTGCAAAGGATGCTCGTTGTTATCTATAACAAGCTTAAATTTATAATACTAAATTTATCACTTAAATCGTCCGTTATGACTAACCACCAATTATTCACTAATTGTTTCTGGTTTGATAACCAGGCTGAAGAAGCAGCGAAATTCTATACCTCCATCTTTCCGCAATCAGGTATAGGTGATATTACAAAGTATGGCAAGGAAGGGTATGAAATTCACAAAAGACCAGAAGGCACTGTAATGACCGTTGAGTTCAGTTTGGGTGGTACGCCCTTTCTTGGGTTAAATGGTGGTCCGGTATTCACGCCCAATCCTTCGATCTCTTACTTCGTTGTTTGTGAAACGGAGGCTGAGACAGAGGCACTCTGGAAAAAGCTGGCGGAAGGAGGGATGGTGCTGATGGAGATAGATAAATATCCCTGGAGTGAAAAGTATGGCTGGGTACAGGACCGGTATGGATTTTCCTGGCAGGTCTCCCTGGGGAAATTATCTGACACTAACGGACAGATTATCACGCCTTCGTTGATGTTCGTCAAAGAGCAGGCAGGCAGAGCGGAAGAAGCTATCCGGTTCTACTCTGCTGTCTTCAGAGATTCCGTTACGCGTGGCATATTGAGGAACGGGCCGGGAGAAGAGAATCCGGAAGGCATGGTGAAACACGCACAGTTTAACCTGGCAGGAGAGGAGTTTATGATAATGGATAGCACCGCAGCACATAATTTTTCTTTCAATGAGGCGATATCATTCGTAATACATTGCAAAAACCAGGAGGAGATAGATTATTATTGGGATCGGCTGACAGCAGGTGGAGGCCAGGAAAGCGAATGCGGTTGGCTGAAAGATAAGTTTGGTGTATCCTGGCAGGTAGAGCCGGTACAGCTGATCGATATGCTGAAAAGCCCGGATAAGGAGAAAACGGAACGTGTGATGAAAGCTTTTATGCAGATGAAAAAGTTTGATCTTGAAAGGCTGGAAGCGGCTTTTGAAGGAAGATGAAATACAGACAGGCCTACAGGCCTGTCACTTTCCTTGTCGTAAATACAAAATGCGCGGGAATATCGCCTGTCGCTACGTCCCATTTATATTTTCCATCAGGAGTGAAACAATACAGCCTGCCAGGCGTAACATAATTCTTAGCATCAGTTACATATATTTCTTTCGTTTCCGGATTGATGGCGAGTCCGTAAGGTATTTTGATCTTTTTATCGGTACCATCCGTGATGAAGTTCCTTGTCACAATGCTTTTAGTTTTGGTGTTGACTATCGCGTAACTGATAGTATTGCTGTTTGTAACATAACTCCATTCTGTGCTGTACATATAAATTGAATCACCGCTAAGTGTCATGTTGCTGGCAGGAAGGTCCAGTACATCTGATACTTCATCTGCTGCATTAATGATATAGGTATTGGAACGGGTGTTTTTGTAATCGCCACGCGATGTGACGTAAATATTGCCGTAATGATCTTTTTCCATGCGATGTAAATTAATACCTACGGTGATCTTCTTCGTTTCTTTAAAAGAGTTAAGGTCGACCACAGAAACAGTATTATCATATTTGGGAACACGGTAACCACCGGAGTTGGCGACATACAGTTTGTTATCCCGTATCACCATTTCTTCCGGCTGATAGCCCACCACGCAGGTATCTTTTACGGTCAGCGTAGTTGTATCCACCCGTGCCACATAACCGAGACGCGCATTAGGATCGATCAGCACAGGACCTGCATAAGAACTGACGTAGGCATATCCTTTATCAAAGGTGATATACCGGCAGTTGGGAATGGAAATTGTCGCGATGTGTCTGGCTGTTGTAAGGTCCATCACTTCTACAAGGTGGGACACATTGATAACTGCATACAGTTTGCTACCATAGATCTCGATATCATTGCCCACGTCTCCCAATTCTTTTACTACGCCGGGATTGACGGTAGGGAAGATGTTCTTATGGTAGATACCGGTCTCATAGTCGAAATAATCAAGCGTTGATTTGTTGCTGCCCATATTGGCCTCATTAAGCAGATAAAACCCTTTTACCTGTCCTGTTATGCCTGGTGCAACAGGAGTAACGGTAGGAGGTACAGCTTTTTCGTCTTTGCGGCATGCATGAAGCATCAATGCGCACATTAGGAGCAGAAAGGAAATGTTATATGTATGTTTCATGCTTATGGTTATTGTATTGTAATGTACTATAGTGTTATGCCTGCCGTTATTTTGAAGTTAATTCCCGGCATAGGATACCATTGCACAACCTCATATTGCTGGTTAAGTAGATTATTCACTTCTGCCGCCAGCCTTAATTCGCCCTGTTTGAGACGGAGGTTTTTTGATAATGATATATCATGTGTATACCATGGCCTCGAATAATTTTCCGGAATGTTGGCCTCAGATTCATAACGTTCTCCTGTATAGATAAAGCTGTAATGAATACCCCATCCGGCATACGCAGGGCTTATCACCACAGAGCCGCTATGCCACGGTATGTAAGGGATCTGTCCCCCGTAGTAAGGACTTGTATGGTCTGTGAAGTCCTGCGCACGCTGGTAAGTATAGCTTAACCGGGAAGCTAGTAACCCTGCCTGTCCCAGCCTGAGATCCGTTTGTACGGCTACATCCAGTCCACGTATCTCTGTATACCCGAGATTGACCATTGTCCACCGGAACTGATTAGAAGTAGGCATTGCTACGATCTTATTTTTTACCTGGTTGAAATAAGCATCTGTCTGTACTTCGAGTTTTTGCAGAGTACCATTTTCCCATTGATGGATGTAAGTAGCGCCTGTATTGTATTGGGTTGTATACTCCGGGTCCAGCAGTTTATTGCCGATGAATGTATAGTACAGGTCGTTGAGGGTGGGCATCCGGAAGATGCGTTTATAGAAAGCTCGTAAGCTTAAGTCAGGATTTTTGAACGGCTGAAAGGCCAGGATAAATGAAGGCGTATATTCATTTTTGTCGCTCGCAGCGTCTGCGGCTGTTCTTGTACGCTCATGTACGAAGGTGCCCAGCAGGGAGGCCTGCATCTTCAGTCTGCCGAGCTGCAGGGATGTGGCTATAGCAGCCAATTCCGTATAACGGCTGGGGTAAACGAAGTCCACGAGATCAGCACGGAGGGTATTGTACAATATATCTGTAGAAACGTTGATGCTCCAGGATGGTAGTATAGAAAATAAATTAGCCGATGAAAAATAGGCTTCCTGTTGATGGTAGTGGTTGTCAACATACATGGTAGTAACATCCTGTCGTGGGTCTGAGAGATAGTGCAGGTAGTCATAAGCATATTTACCACTCAGCTGCAGGCTGTATAACTTACTGAAGCTTTTGCGGTAACTGCCCTGTGCGAAGAAGTTCTGGTCCCATTGCCTGTCCTGGTGTCTGAACTTTCCCGGATCTTCCCGTACAGCAGCCCCTGGATATCCTCTTTCAGAACTATAGAAGTATGCTTTGGCTTTCCATTCACCATCTTTGATCTTCCCGAAAAGCCCTGCTTCCAGGCGCAGAGTGGTCACATCACCATTCTTGCGGTACTCTGTTGTATCATAGCCGTCTTTTTTACTGTAGCTAAATTTATAGCGGCCATCAGTATACAGGTATTCAGCATTGACGGACGTACTGACATTCCTGCTCAGTTTATGTTCCCAAAGAATGGAAGGATTGATCAATGAAAAGGAGCCTGTCTTGAAAGTAGCCTTGTAATTATCACGTTTCACGTTATCAAAGGCCGGCACGCGCGATACCATATACACTGCACCTGCAGAGGCATAGTCTTTCGCCGATTGGAATATGTTACTTTTCTGACCATTATAAAGCGATACAGCTTCCACGTTGTCAAGAGAGAACCTGCCGAGGTCCACAGTGCCGTTTTGTGCATTTCCTAATTCGATACCATCATAAAACACTCCTGTATGTTGCGTGCCCAGGCTGCGGATGTTTACGGTCTTTAAACCACCAATACCGCCATAGTCTTTTACCTGTACGCCGGAGAAATAGCGGATGGCGTCAGCTACAGAATAGACGCTGAGTTGCTTTAAAGCAGTGCCTGATAAAGTTTGGACAGGGATAAGTTGTTTCGATATCTTATCTGCATATATGACTGCTTCACCAAGTTGTTTGATCTTGCTGGTATCAGCCTGCTGCGCAATAAGAGACCTCGCTGGCGCGAGCGATACAAGTAAACAGGAAACAGCTTTTAAAAACCTCATAATAACCGTTTGTACGGCTATCGCAAAAGGATGGTACAGTAAAACAAAACAGATTGTGTAAACACAAGCAGATCGTTATACCCTGGCTTCATTTCGCGAAAGCCTCGTATTCATGTTTCTGGCAGGTCTTCTGACTTACTCCCGTGCTGGAACATCCTTCCCATCCGCCTATGGCTTACAGTGGATATTTTTGTTCCAGACGTTTTGATTGAGCTTACAGCAGCGCGTCTGTTCAGGATTTACACCTGATTCCCTATTAATCCTGTTCTCCCGGGCAGAGAACGGAACCAAAGACGTGGCGAAGGTATATTTTTTTCGTTAAAAGGAGAGCAGTGTTTCATAGCTCGTAGTGGTGCTGTTCATCCATTAAGTTGTGTGTTATATAAATTTGGTGTAAGTTCGTGCCTGCAATTGGTTGCCTGTGCATAACGCCGGGCATTAAAAGGGAATCCGGTGCAATACCGGAGCTATCCCCGTAGCTGTAACCTGAGTACGATTTCGGTATCTCTCTTGCCACTGTCCGCCTGAGGCGGATGGGAAGGCTGCCGGAAGATCAGGGAGCCAGAAGACCTGCCCTTTGCAACTTCATTCAGGCGCTTTCGGGTGAAAGGCGGAGGATGTCGGCCTATAAGGTTCTATATTCTTTTGTTGGTGTAAAATACCCCCTTGCGCATGCCGGCTCTTGTGGTTGTATGCGGATTTTATTTGTCTATACTTTTGATCTGTAATAACGCAGCATTAAAAGTTAAGACTGGCGGAGCTATGTGCATAATCGTGCTTGAATGAAAGGTTATCAAAGTGAATAACACTTAAACCTTTCATATGAAAATCAAACTTTACCTGCTCGTACTGGCAGCAGCGATCCCATTGCTTAATGCATGTAAAAAAGAAAACGTCAGCGAAAGTCTGACCCTTGATTCCGAAGTAGCTGTTGCAAAGGCTGCAGCAGTGGCTAACTATTCAAACGGCTTTTTCGTAGCGAACGAAGGCTGGTACGGACATGGCTCCGGCGACCTGCATTTCTATGATTATAGCACCAATACACTTACGCTGAACATCTTTGCAGCGGCAAATCCTGGTAAGACCTTAGGAGGTTCTACAAGTACTTTGCAGTTTGCTACGGTATTCCAGGGAAAACTGTATGCCGTGGTGAAGGTAGGTGGCCCGTTGGTAGTAACTGATGCCACTACACTTGTTGAGACCGCGCGTCTCGCTACTTTGCCTGGCAACGACGGACACGCCTTCCTCGGACTGGATGCTACGCATGGTCTGTTAAGCACAGGTACAGGTGTTTTTCCGATCAGTCTTCCGGGACTTGCTACCGGTACTAAACTATCCGGTGTAAACAGCTATACCGGCGATATGATCAAAGCGGGAAACTACATCTTTGTACATGCGCAAACAGAAGGCATAGTTGCGTACAATGCAACTACAATGGCTTTTGCAGGCTCGTTCGGAACGGCTAATCTCTGTTTTGCATTAGGTAAAGACGGTGCTGTCTATGCAGCCAAAACCGATTCCCTGATACGCATCAATCCGGCTACGCTGGCACGCACTGCTATTAAGCTGCCATTCACAACACCATCACCATGGGGTGCATGGCGTCATTCTGCTATCGCAGCATCTACTACCGATAGTGCGATCTTCATTGTTAAGAATAATGGATTCGCAGGTGGTACCACCTTGTACCGTTATGTGATCGGTAATACCGCATCTTTAACTACGCCATTCATTGCGCTTCCAACCGGCCAGTATTTTTATGGCGCAGGCGCTGCGTATGATAAGAGCAACAACACACTGGTAGTGACCACCCTGAACGGTGCAATGACCGGTAATGTAAATACTGTGCTGCGTTATAATGCATCGACCGGTGCATTGATCAATTCAGTTGTTTACAACGGCTGGTATTTCCCGGCTATGCCTGTATTCCATTAACCGTTGTGTTTATATAATGGTCCTTCCCATCGGCATAAAGATGGGAAGGATCTTCATCTACCATTAAAATAAAAAGATTTTCATGCGAAGAATTCTAATCGCTGCAACAGCGATATTATTTGTGATCAGCAGCTGTAAGAAAGACGATGAAACACAAGCGCCGCAGGTAGCGCCTGAAATTACCATTACAACACCTGAAGGAGGTTTTGCTGTCGATAATATGAAGTGGTTAAGGGTAAACCCGGTTGTAAAAAGCGATTCCGCTACAACAACCTATCTCTGGACCACAGGCGGTGATACGCTCAGTATGAATAAGAACCTGATGTATGTATTTGCGGAAGCAGGTACATATACGCTCACCTTCTCCGCAAAGAATAGTATAGGCACTTCACAACAACAGATTACCGTGAAAGTAGCTGAAAAGACATATGAGAACGGTATTGCCAAAGTGTACGAATACTTCCCTGCACCGGGACAGTTTGTGAATAGCCTGCCTACCTGGGATGCCGGTGATAAAGATGAGCAGATCATCAGCAAAGCTGAAGAGCAGCTGAAGACAAACGGTATGATCTCATTAGGCGGATTCGGTGGTCATGTGGTAGTTGGATTTGGTCATACTGTTATTAATAAACCCGATGAATATAGCTTCCTCGTTGAAGGCAATGGCTTTGCTAACTGGGCGGAACCTGGCATTGTTATGGTATCTGCCGATGCAAACGGTAATGGTCTGCCTGACGACGAATGGTATGAAATAGCAGGGTCTGAATACAAAAGCCCGGGAACTATCCATAACTATCAGATCACTTATTATAAGCCTGATGAGAATAAGGAACCTACACCGGATGGCATGTATCAGAGTGATACAACATATATCAGATGGAAAGATAACCAGGGTAAGTCAGGTTATATTTCTAAAAACGTTTTTAATACAACTTCTTATTATCCGCAATGGAAAGGGGACAGTATTACTTTCACTGGTACAAGATTAACAAGTGAGAATATTGAAGACCTTTCAGGGGAGGGTACCAATTATATAAGCCCGGCATTTGAATTCGGTTATGCCGATAACTGGGAGAATACGGCTGAAAAAGCAGCCATAAAGATTAGCTGGGCAGTTGATAAAAATGGTGTTCCTGTGCGTTTGCCAGGTATAGATTTTATTAAGGTCTATACAGGTATGCGGGCTGAAGCCGGATGGCTGGGTGAGATCTCTACTGAGGTCACGGGAGTAAAAGATCTTAATTTGAAATAACAGTGAACATTGAATGAAAGGGGCGCAGATCGCGCTCCTTTTTTATTTACTTCCCTTACAGCTATTTACCTGAGAGACGGTATTGGACGATAAAAAAGATGGCGGTGCCGATGCCATAACTTACGAAAAAGTAGTGCGGACAACTTTCAGCAGATAATAGTAACTTAGTGATAAGTTAACCTACTGGTACCATTGGCGTCAACCCTATTGAAAAATCAAAACCTCAAAGTGATGCTTCAATATCCCGGCCTGGAGAAGGCATTCGAGTTGCAGTTAAATGAAAATGACATATTGCTGGAACACGCAGGAGTAAAATTCACAAACGATCATATCTGGCTTACATCCCTCGATTTCAGTGCCTCACGCGGCTGGTTGATCTGCCTGTCGGTAAGGACGTTAAGTTTGCAGGCCCTGCTCAGTGACATACTACCAGTTTTGAAAGACGATCGTACGATATTCAGGATCATCAGGAATGAACATGAGGCCTACCGGCTACATGCGGGCTTATACGGACCACACCTGATCGGTAAAGGCATACAGTTTATTGCCCGATCGGAAGACGATGCACGGCATTTAATAGACAGGTTGCTGCCCCTTACGGGACATTATACAGGACGTGTTATTCAGGATGCTATGCGTATTTCGAATATTATTTACGTACAGCGCCTGGGTAATAAGAAGCCGGAGAAAGAACCTTTTCCATTCGCGGTAGAGAAAAGATACCTGAAGCCGGTAACGCGGAAATTCGTAGGTCACTTCTATATGCCTGTGGAAGAACTTAGCTATAATCCGAAGACAACTATTTACAAGGCATTTAATTTAAAAAATCCTTTCAGGTGGTGCCTGATCAAACAAGGTAACAGCCATACTGCCGACGATCATTTTGGCAGAGATATACGGGACAAGCTATCATGGCAGAAGAAAGTGATAAATGCCCTGGAAAGGCATGTAAGGACCCCAAAATTCATCGATCTCGTCGAGTATGAGGCATTCTCCTTTCTCGTTCTTGAATACGTGGAAGGGCCGCATGCGGGGCAAAGGATTGAACAGCTCAGACAGGGAAGGTCCTGGAGGGACCTCACGGCCGGCACGAAGAAGATAATACTGGAGACTTACTTATCTATATTATCAATTGTACAGGATATGCATGCCGCCGGATACGTACACCGGGATATTAATGAAAAGAATTTCATCATTGACAGCGCGAACAGGACATACATTATTGATTTTGAAATGTCCTGCAGCCTGAATGACGGACTTCCAGATCCGCCTTTTACATTAGGTACCGTTGGTTACATGTCTCCGGAGCAAATGAACTATATGAAGCCTCATGTTGGTGACGATGTTTATTCACTCGGCGCCCTGCTCGCTCATTTCCTGACGGGAGAATTACCACAGCGGATCTTTTTTGGAGAGCTGTACACCGTTAGAGAGAAATTAGCGGAGTATGTACTTGAGCCTCTGCTGGCAGATCTGATAATAGGAATGACGAATATTAACCCGTCAGAAAGACCTTCCCTGAACACAGCCATCGTACAAACCGAAAAACAGATCATTTTTTACGCATAAATAATCACCCCTATGAATTGGAAAAAATCCGCCCCTTACATTACGTCCGTGATGCTGGTCCTCTTGTTTACCTATACAGGACTGGACAAGCTTTCAGATATGACCATATTTGAATACGGTCTTAAAGCCCAGGTATTCCATAGTGCAATGATCCCTGCATTGAAATGGGGAATACCATTAGTTGAGCTGCTTATAGTGATACTGTTGCTGATCCCCCGTCTGAATGCCGCCGGCATTGTAGCCGGTACGTTCCTGATGCTCTCGTTTACCGTTTACATTGTACTGGTGATGTCGGCCGTATTTAGCAAAGTACCCTGTGCCTGTGCAGGTGTTTTTAAAACAATTACCTGGCAACAGCAATTGGCACTTAACCTCGTCGTACTTATTCCCGGAATATTAAGTACCGCTTTCATATGGCGGAAAATGCGCACGCCAATAGCATAACCGGTTTTTTATCATTCAAATCATCATTAAAAAGAAAATCTATGAAAATCAAACTGTCAAATGTATTTCTGATTATCACTTCGCTGCTGGGTATAGCTGCAGTCACCGCTAAAGAAAAAAAGGATGTCTTCTATTATGAAAAGGATGATACCGGTGAATGGTTCATCCGCGCACATGGTGGTGCTCCCTATGATCCAACCTGCTGCATTTCAGGAGGCAATTCGGCCTGTTTTTATATTATAGGGTACGAATTCCTCTGGGCGCGTGTGGACGAAATAGATCCAGCGTCTGTTACCCCCGTTGGAACGAATCAGACCGATTCCTGCAGGTAATTTGTAAAGCCTTATTGTATGAGAGAGCCTCATACAATAAGGCTTTTTACTATGTCATCTATGATTAGTGGTTCGAATTTTATTCATTAACAACGCGTTAACATTGAGCAGGCCCGAAAATAGTAATTTACCCGTGTTTAATTCCAGCAGATAACCTCATAATACCAAAATACCATTTATGAAAAAGATCGCAGTCTACGGGGCTGGCGGCTTCGGACGTGAAGTCAAAATGTTAATCGACCAAATCAATGAATTGGGTACCCAGCATTCAAAATGGGAGTTTGCAGGATTTTATGACGACGGCCTGGAAAAAGGCTTGATAGTAAACGGTTTTCCTGTATTGGGAGGTGTACACGATCTTAATGAAATCCAGGAGGACACAGATATTGTGATTGCTGTGGGCAATCCGATAACCAAAAAGAACATCATCGGAAAGATAAACAACCAGCGTGTTCATTACCCCGTTTTGATCCACCCTAACGTGCTGATCGGAAAAGACGATGTCTCCGTTGGAGATGGTTCTATTATTTGTGCCGGTTGCATCATTACCGTAAATATAAAGATCGGCAAACATGTTATATTGAACTTAAGCTGCACCGTCGGACATGATACTGTCATTAACGACTATTGCTCTTTTATGCCTTCAGTGAACATTTCCGGAGAGGTCAGACTATCACAGTGTGTATATGTTGGCACTGGAGCGCAGATCATTAACAGGGCCGATATAGGAGAAGAGACGATTGTCGGCATGGGAGCAGTCGTGTCAAAGAGTTTACCTGCAAAATGTACTGCCGTCGGCATACCTGCAAAACCTATTAAATTTAATTAACACAAAAGGCTGCATTAAGCAGCCTTTTGTAATTTGTAAAGTATTTTCAATCGCTATGCAGAAACGTACCATGATCAGAACTTGATCTGTAATTTCTGAGAAGTAAGTTTGTTGTCTTTGTAATACTCGAAAAACCACTCTCCGTCCTTCTTGAATACAATACCATTGGTAGCCCCGCTCTCAGCTATAAAATGATCCTGCACAGAAGTCTTGAACAGTGTCAATACTTTTTGAGGAGTAGTGTCGATCAGCTGATATCCGATAGGAGTTGGCTGTGCATATAAGGTGCCGGTTGTTTCAGTAACTGCCGGTGCTGCGGGTACCTGTGCAGGAGCCGGAACTGGTGCTGATGGCGGCGTAGCAGCTGCAGGCGCTACAGCTGGCTGTTGTGGTTGAGGCAACGCCTGTGTTGTTGCCTTAGTGCTGTCATATTTATAATCCACATCATTCAGCGAAGTGAATGCATCTCTCAGGGCGAGGTCATATGCCGCCTGAAATTCTTTCTCCCGGCTTTTACCTTCTTTACTTTTAAAAATGATATTACCCTGGCAGTCCTTCAACAACAACGTAAGATTTGTCACGAACAACCCTTTTTTCTGCACTACTTCAGCCCTAAGCGCATTACACTTATTGGTTGCTAATTCCGTGGGCATCTCCTCATTACCTACAAAGGCGGTAAATCCTTTTTCATTCAACAGCAGTTTGGTCAAAGTATTCAGTCCATACTGGTTATCGGCCTTGAAGAAATCGAACCTTTCCGGAACGAGTACATACTTGTAGTTATTGATCGTAGTCTGTGAATAGGCTGTTACCGTAAATAGTAAGAATGCAAATATTGTGTACAGTTTCATATAATTCATTATTTCATTGTCGTGAATATATGCAAAAAACGTACAAATATTTAATAATGAGGAATATAGTAAGTAAACCACATATCTGGCGCCTTAAAACGCTACATCCCGGCCCTGTTTTCTTCTTCATTCTTCCGTTGTTGCTTGCCCTTATGTGTTGATCTGCCAAAGCTGTAATTGACGGAAAAAGCCACCCGCTGAATGCCGAACCAATGCTGCAGTTCATTGTCTATGATCTGTTTTTCCCGGAAGATAAATTTAATACGGTAGGTGTTGAATATATCATAATAGTTGATCCTCGTGTTGAGTTTCCCATTGAGCCAGTTCTTGCGCAAACTGAGATCAACGTTACCTACCGGCCTCCAAACGTACAGGCCATTACCACTCAGCGAACGGTAGTAATAAGAAATATCAAAAGTAATTTCACGGGGAAGCGTGAACACCTGGCTGCCGGAAACAGTGTAATCATATATAGGGATCTCATAGTTTACCTCATGATAGGGCATTAGTTCCTTTTTGTAGGCGCCCCTGATATTATGGTTCATTTTCCACCAGGGAGTGACGGTTAACGGGAAGCTGATCTCAATACCGGCGAAGTCGTTATGAGGAAGGTTCTTACCCAGGTATTGCAGGATGTTGGTAACGCTGTCATACTCCGGATAGCGCGTCATAGGGTCTGACTCCCTGCCGGCAAAAAGGTTCACATTAAACGGTCCCCTGGTATAGGCAAGACTGAGCATATCCGTTGTGGAAGGAAGCAGGTAAGGATTGCCGACCCAGTAATTCAGCGGACTGAAATAGAACCGGAATGGGTTCAGCTGCGAGAAGTTGGGCCGTGTCATACGGCGGCTGTAAGACAGAAGCACTTGCTGACCGGTATTGATAGCATACGTTAGACTGAAGGAGGGTAACCACTTCAGATAATCTCTTTTTGTCACCTGGCTTTGCGTAACAGCATTGGCTTTACTATGTGTATGTTCTGTCCGCAGACTGATATTATAACTTATCTTATTGAGGGTATTTTCATACGAGATATAAGCGGCTGAGATATATTCGTCATATTGAAAATTATTGGTCCGGCTGCTATCCAGGACGAAGCCCTTTTCCGTGGTCAGTGTGTCATACCGTAGGTCATTCCTGGTACTGGTAAAAGCGAATTTAGCGCCCGCACCTAATTTACCTTTGCTGATGTTGCGGGTAAAGTCAGCCTGCGCCATGCGGATCAGGATATCATTCTTCAGTGCCGTGTTCCAGTGTTGCCATAGCTCGTCCGTAAAAGCATGTATGTTCCTGATATCTTCATGCTGCCGGTTATTGATCTTAACAACCGAGCCGAATACCTCCAGCAGGGTTTTCCTTACCTTGAGCGTATAGTTCAGATTAAATGCATAGGTATGTTGCTTCGGCCCAAAGTTATTATGACTGTGAATCTCGGAAAGCAGATTTTCGGCCGTCTTATCCCTGGTGTGCAACGTATTGAATGAATAGATGTCCTGGTCCTGCTGATAAGTCCTCACCGTTAGTCCCAATAGCTGGTCTTTTTTCAGATTATATTCCACTCCGAACTGAAGATTGATATTGTTATTGCCGGTGACCGTACGGGTATTCGTAGCCTGGATATTGGTGTTGGCAAGATGTTGTAGTGCCTCATAAGTACGGATGGTTTTCCCTCTGACATAACCTAACCGGGTACTGTAGGCCACCTTTTTTGTTTTGTATGACAGGGAAAGACTGCTTTCTGTTTGATTGTAAGCATGCTGTTGCATATTTATGGCGGCATTACCCTGCCATCCCAGGGTCTGGTCCTTTTTCAGCCTGATATCAATAATGCCTTTGTGCTCGCCATCATACCGGGAAGAAGGGTTGTTGATCAGCTCAATAGATTCGATCGTATTAGGCGGAAGGCTGGCAAGATAATTTTGTAACTCTTCTGCACTCATAGGAACAGGTTTCCCGTCAATGAATATACTGGGTGTGATCCTGCCTGACATCTGAATCGTACCATCGCCATTTACTTCTATGCCTGGCAATTTTCTCAGGATGTCAATGGCGTTGGCAGCTGTGGCCAGCAGCCGGTTGCCGGAAATGTTGACCACCATTTTATCTCCCCGTCGCTGCATAGCCAGTTTTTCACCGGCCACTACTACTTCCCGGAGTGCAATTTTGCTTGTGTCATTCATCTGCGCCAGGGCAGGAAAAGAAAAAATAATCAGAAGAAGGATCAATAGGGCCCTTGTCATTATCGTAGTTTTCCGCAAACCTACAGGCAGGGGCGACAGGTGCCGTCCCGGTTCAGGAAATCAGGTGTACGGATTTATAAAACCGTACTATGCGAAAAGTTAAATGATTGATTATCAATAAAGTGTTTGAGCGCTATTTTGAAGGCCGTCCTTGTAAAGTGCCGGAGTAGTATCTTTTATTTTCTTAAAAGCGGTATAGAAAGTTGACTTGGAATTGTACCCGACCTCGTAGGCGATGGCCTCAAACGTAAGGTGACTATTCGTAGCGATCAGTTTACACGCCTCATTGATCCTGTACTCATTGATATAAGTAGAATAACTTTTACCGAGGTTGTCATTCAACAACTGGGATAACTGATGTCCTGAAATATTGATCGTCTTGGCCAGGTCGTTCAGTTTAAGGTTAGGGTCTTTATAGAGCGCTTTGTCCTCAATAACTTTTTCAAGCCTGGCAACCCACGTCTGTGCATCTTCCTCGGCGATCTTCTTCCTTTCCTGCCTGATGGCTGTCGAGGTAGGATCATATCCGCGGCCATAAGAATAAAAGAAAATGGTGACGTACAAGACAAGTGTAAAGCAAACAGCGCCGCTGAGACACCATCCTGGTATCAGTCTTAGCAAGGCCATGACATAGGCCAGGTGAATAACGGCATTGCCCAGGTACAGTATCATACATGACCGCTCGTTGGGGCTTAACCCCGAAAAATCAGTTAGACCTGCTTTCAGGACATCTTTCAGCAGGAAGCCGGAAGCTATAACGTAGAACAGCCATTGAGCGTAAATAATATAAACCACCACGTTGTTCCAAAACCAGGGGTAAGTCTGGTAGGGTGCGATAGTACCTCCAACTAACAATATGCCCAGCAGTATCCCCCAGTCCCTTCTCCAGGACGCCGGTATCCGCTCGGCCTTTATCAGTATTGCCTTGAAATAGTAGTATAAAGAAGGACCGATAAGAAAGCAGGCGGACAACCCGATTTGCAGATAGATCTTAGGCAGTTGAGGATTGAAATGTGCAAAGGTTGTTTTTACCACCCTGATACTCACCGCCATCAGCAGTAAACCCAGGAACAAGGTGGCTACAGGTTTAGCCTTTTTCAGGATAAACAGATAGAGGCTTAACATGATGCCGTTTAAGGCGCCCATTACGCTGAAAATGAATAGTATTTGCTGACTGATGTTCATAAGGTTAACCAGCGATCGGAATCTGTGGTAATTTTTATAGATGAAATATAAGCGGAAGTTAAGTAAAAATCGCCTCGTTATGATACCGCCCGTAAAACTGGCTGACACTTGCAAATTATTTTCTATTTTGTGCGCCGCATTACCCTATATGAAATAAAAAAAATAAGATGTTCGAAACACTTGCAAACCTCACAGGATTAAGGATCGATGATTCCAGGATGATTGAATTTATGGAGAAGAACGGATACAAATACCCCAAGAAGCCCTTTATTTCCAATCGCTCAACTGATACTACCTATTGGGTGGAAAATAAAAAACTGGGGATCGATCTGTTGTTTTCAGCTCAGCCCTATCTTGAAAATTATCCGCTGGTCCAGGGAGAGAAAAAAGGCGTCTTTATACCCATGCTGACCAACATAAGATGGTATAACAATAAATCAGGTACGGAGTTTCCCTTATCCCTGGATTTTAATCACAAATTTGAAGCGCTGAAAGAAAAGCTGGGAGAACCAACATTAAAAAGCAGTGACATTTCCCCCGTGTGGCTGAACGACGATGGAAGTGAAAGCTTTTACAGGTGGAGGATCGTGTTAGACAATGAGAAAGATATTGTCTGGGGCCTGCAGTTTGACGACGATCAGACTATCCGTGATTTTATGCTCGGACTGAAATATGAAAGCCCGGTGTTTGAATTATACTATGCCATGCTCTATGGGAAATTTGAAACGTTTCAGGCATCGCAGGATAATTATAAAACAACTTCTTTAATGTTCCTGCAATGGGCTATAGAAAGAGAACTGGTAAAAACGAATGATGTAACCGCCGCGGTAACAACGGCCGTTAAAGAAGGAACATCGCCTGTTATTGAATGGGTACGCGTTCTAAATAGAGGATATATCCTGGACGATGATTTTACAGCTGAACAACGCTTTATCAGGGCATATGTGAAGAACCTGAGTGGGCATGACATCCTTTATACCCGCGACTTTGCTCACTTGTTTTTAGAAACGGCAGAGCTGAGAGAGAATTATTTCAGTGAAGCAGCGAGGAAACAGCTGAACGCAATAGCTTATAACGAGGAAAACTACGGAAAAGTAAAGTCATTAATTGACAAACGACTGGCCGAATACCAGCAACATAAATTCAGTCAAAGTAAGCAGTTGTAGCTGCTTGCCGGGGCGGATGTTAATCGTTAACTTAGCCTTGTAATGGTTGAAATCTTCGACGATATAAGAAAGATCTACGGCTTCAGTGCACCTCGTCCTGAACTGGAAGACTATATTGAATTTTTCTCCGAATCATCTTCCGAAGAAACGGCTTCATTTGCTAACAATAAATGTTTTACGGTAAAAATGTTCCCAAGTTGGACACCTACGATGTGGATCAACCTGGGAACGCCGTATCAACTGGTAGCCGGTGACAGTTGTTACGCGATCGGCGCATCAAATGATGTGCTGCTCTTAAGAGACTCGATCGTAGAGCGTGTTAACCTGCCGTCAGATCATATCTTCTCCGTCAAATTCTTCCCCGGTGGACTTGAAGCAGTGCTGGGCATTGACCAGACGAAATTCATCAGCAAGATAGTAGCATTAAATGAGGTGTTGCCTGCGGCACTTATTCTTCAGGTTAAAACAGCTGCTTCTTTCGAACAACGGATGGCGTTGCTGCAGGATTTCTTCTTGCTGCAGTATTCCAGGCGACGGAAGCAGGACCATTATATTCATATTGTAAAAGATAGTATCGATCTGTATACGGCAAACCGTATGCAGTATAACACCGGCCAGGTTGCAGAGCGAATGTTCATTACCTCGAAGACCATTAACCGCTATTTCAATAATATTGTCGGCGCCAGTCCCAAAAAGTATTTCTCGATCCTGCGTGCAAGAGCCGCTTTAACAGCTTACGTTGCCGGTAAGGAGGCCTTCTCACCCTGCGATCATGGCTATCATGATATGAGCCATTTTTATAAAGAAGTAATCAGGTTCACCGGACAGGGACTCGCCGCTCAACGCTAAAAATGTCCGTTTTTTACCTGGACTGGCAACTGCTGCTAATCTACTTTTGAAAAAAAAATATTGATGAAGAAGGCAATATTACTCAGCTTAATTATAAATATTTTCCTGTTTGCAGCCGCGCGGTCACAACAGAAAAAGGCTTATCAGCCTGTTATAGAGCCCTGCGCATGTCCCGTTAAAATAGACAGTTCTTTTAAGACGACCTGTGCTTACCTGGTTGTGCCGGAGAATAGAAAAAAGCAAAACGGAAAGACCGTTAAGCTGCCATTTATTATCGTTGAAAGTAAGAATCCTGATAAACGGAAAGACCCGGTCCTTTTCACTGGCGGAGGACCCGGCAGTGGTTCCCTGGGTTGGGCAAGAGGCGCCGCCAATAGTATGATCATCAATGACAGGGACTGTATTGCATTTGAACAACGTGGGGCAGGATACTCCATTCCCAGCCTTTCAGGACCGGAACTGGGCGCTGCTGTTAAAGAATCTTACAAGTATAACCTGAACAAAGATAGTATGGTAGTCGAAGGTGTAAAGCGGCTCCGGAAAGGGCTGGAGGCACGCGGCATCGATCTTGCAGGATATAATACTGACGAGACAGTATCCGATATTCACGACCTGCTGTCCGTACTGCGCATTGATTCTGTCAATCTGTTTGGTATTTCTTACAGTGGTGGGCTGATGCAGGCAGTGCTACAGCGTGACCCTTCCCGCATCAGGTCCCTGATACTGGATTCTCCATTACCTACGTTTGTACCGATCGATGAAGATGAACCCGCCAATTTCAACGAAGCACTGAACATACTGTTTGAGCACTGTAAAAAGGATTCCGCAGATCAGGCATTATACGGCGACCTCAAAGAGAAATTCACAGCATACTTTACAGCCATCGGTCAGAAACCGTTTTATATCTCTTACCTGGAAAAAGGTGCGACGGATTCTATCCGCGTAGCATATAACCGCAATGACCTGTTCGATATTATCCAAAATTATTTTGGAAAGGAAGCGCCCTATGTTATCACGGAACTGATCAAAGGAAACCATCGCGAATATGTAACGAAACTACTGGACTACACATTTAGCGGCCACCGAGGTCCATCCGGTATGCGGATCACCGTATACTGTGCCGATCAGGCTATTTATCACGATGAGCATATACTCAGGCAGATAAATAACGCTTACCCATATATGGAAGGATATCATATTAATGACGTCTACAACGCTATGTGTGATTGCTGGAACTATACACCTGTCAAAGCAGGAACTAAACAACCCTTTTATTCAGCCAAGCCGGCATTTCTGGCCGATGGAGAAATGGATAATGCATGCAGGCCTTTGTATATCGATATGATTCATCACTACATGCCTAATAGTCAGCGTTTACTATTCATTAATAAGTATCATGGCGTGATTGGCAGAGACGTACAGCCCTACCTTGTCCGGTTTCTGAATAATCCATATCAGCAATTAATATCTGACCGGAACGACATCATCTTTTACTAAAGCAAAAGTGACATCAGGCGTTCACGTTACCACTGCGATAATCTTTGCTATTAAAGGTACAGGCTATATCTTTTCTGATTATCTTCATGGCCTGATTAATAGTTCGTACCGTGAAATTAACTACGCTATCCTTAAGAGATGCAATAAACCAGGAATTGGTGACCTCAATTGCTACTGATCTTGAAATGCTGGAAGCAGACAATGATCCACTCGTAGTCAGAGTATATGAAGGAGACACGATCATTAATGAATATCTGGACCTGTTTGATCTTTACAGCGAACAAAATGTAGCTGGTATTATTGTAAACGGTAACCTTACCGTCAATGCACCTGTTATTGACTTCGAACTGGATACCTATTCGGCTTTCCTCATCGTAAACGGATCACTCACCTGTAAGGACCTGGCTGCCGGATGTGCAGAGATCATTGTCAAAGGTAATGTGACGGTTGCAGATGCGATGCTGGCATATTATAACCACGGGAGACTAGAGATTGAAGGTGATCTGAATGGCAAGATCCTGATCATTGACGATCATGGAGCAACCATTAAAGGAAAGATCAATGCAGCAACATATTGCCGTGGATGGCAGATAGAAGCAGCTGATTATACGAACTGGCGGCATATCCTGTTGCCGGAAGTGGCGGATGAATTGCTGGACGAAGATGAATATCTCTTTGGTGGCGACGACCGGCTGCTGCATATGTTAAAAGAAGAGCGTAAAATATTCAGGGATAACCTGGGTAATATATCTGCTGCCAATAATTCCGAACCGGAAATTATATCGTGGGAGAGAGCTAAACCGCTGGTGCAAAATCTGAAAGCTAAATACGAAGCATATCCTTTTGCCATTGTAGAAGAGAGGTCTCCGGGCCTGCCGGATGATAAGTTCCTGCTCTATAATGGGACTACTGTGCTGGATGAACTGGACCTGGATATGGAGGACTATATGAGCATAATAGTTGTAGGCGATCTCCACGTGAAGGGTAGTATCATCAACCAGAACACGGACGGCGCCTGCTCGCTGATCGTGCTGGGGAACCTGAAAGCAAAGAATGTATGTGTCGGCGGACAGATCATCTACATCAAAGGATATATTGCCGTTGAAGAAATGCTGATGGGTATTTACAATCATGGTGAGTTATATGGAACATCCTATGTGTGGTGCCCGGTCGTGATCTCGGACGATTATCATTTTTATTTCGAAGAATTCGCCAGGGTGAAGGTGCTGGAATTGTATGATAAGAATGATAATGATGTGATCAGGGAGAAGCTGATCGATGCGCTTTTTGACGAAGAGGAAGGGTTCCTGCTTTACAGTACCATCCAGGAAGGGATTCCATTGCTGAAGCCACAGATCGAATACACAGAGACCTCTGCCGATGATCTGGCTGGGGTGATAAGTATGACGCTTTTAGGGCCTGACAACTATAAAGCTTCTTTTACTGAAGATGACTGGCATATCACATTGATCAAAGGAGGGGCGGAAATAGACGCAAATGGCGAAGCAAATCCTTCTTCGGTAGTGGCTATCAATCTTGATAAACAGAAATACTAT
Source organism: Chitinophaga sp. S165 (assembly GCF_003182155.1). Lineage (GTDB taxonomy): Bacteria > Bacteroidota > Bacteroidia > Chitinophagales > Chitinophagaceae > Chitinophaga. The sequence goes on along the minus strand of NZ_QGTG01000001.1, from coordinate 1,820,059 downwards.
TCCTGGTATATGGGAGAGGACGGCAACGTCGCTACACTAACAAAGCATGGCGAAGACTGGGTGCTGGCGCCGGCAGCGGCAAAGGACGACATACTGAAGCACTTCGGACTGGTTAAAAGGATCATCGACCGGAAGGTCCGCTGGAACAACAAATACGTGAAGACCATTGACCAGGAACAGCTGTGGAAATTAGTCTGGATGTTCAGGAACGGTCAGGAAGAGGCGGCGTATCAAACAATAGCAATAGTGATCTGCAAAAGGGTACTCTACGCCGCAGCATTCCCGTTTGCTTACATCTTTGCAAGATATACGGAAGACAGTGAGCATCGTGGTCTTGCCAGCTATCCGGACTGGGCGCCTTCAGCTGCATTGCTGGACGGACTGATACAGTGGGAGCTGGCGCAGGAAATAACCAGGAAGAAACCTCTTGCTGAAAATGGAGAGAAACTGGATATCGTGACCAATTACAATTGGGGAGTTGCTTTTCAAATTCCTGATCCATATCATCATCAACCTATTGACCGCGACTTCATGACAGAAGTGAATGCAGCTATCAGTGACAGGGGAGGTGCGTTGCTGCGACTCGATGCTGGGATCGGCTCGTTCGTGATAGCGGGTATGCATGTAGATGATCTGGAAATTCTCCATCAGCTGATGTATCCACTGGGTATTTATCCAAAACACTTCACTGCAGTAAGTAAGGATGAAGAAGATGAATTAAAGATAATAGCAGAAGCAATACTTACTACTGCAAAGGAAAAAGATGCATCACGGTTGAAGCTGTATCGTCAATACCAGCAATCTATATGGAACTATGCCTATCATGAACGCGGAGATATTTTCTACTGGCAGAAATGGATGGAGAAACTGAAATCAGGACTGGAAAACATGGCAGGCATGGCTTACTTTGACAGGGGAGAACCTGATGCAGCTCCTCTTGAACCGGAACTGGACCATTGGCTTACCTGGAGTGAAAGATATGAGACTGTTTCCGAAGGAAGTCATATTATTATGCCGGGTGAGGAATAAAAAGCTAAACAACTCCGCCATTATTTCGTCCCCTGGCATGCTCATTTTATTTTACGCAGATCAAGGCTGTACATGTAAAAGGATGGTATGTTATGATACGTGGCGCAAGACGTAATTATCGTATAACATTCGATGTAAACGGACGCTTAAAAGAAATGCGCAGCATATAGAAATAATCAGGTATATGGTTATATTTTTTTGCCTTCTCGGTATAAAATGTTACATTAGTTAGCATTAAAATAACCATAACCCCCAAAGGATGAATTCCACGCTTCGAAAAGTTAACTATAAAAAGTTAATCAGAAGACGGCTTGGTCGGTTCGTCGACAACATGTCCGTCTCTAAAGCCTTTAATAGTCTGGTAGCCATTACAGCATTCCTTACCAGGCAACACAAAGTAAAGGCCAGTCCCGTTATCGTAAAGATTGATATCTCCCCTGTTTGCAACTTATCATGTACAGTATGCGTACATGCCAAATCCTCCACGAATGAGGACATACAGAAGCAGGGCTTCTCTGCCGATCAGAAAATGAATATCGGTCAGTTCACACGCATCATCGATGAGATAAAAGGTAGGACAACACTAGTGTCATTATATTATCTGGGTGATCCTTTAATTCATCCTGATCTTGCCAAAATGTGCAGGATTGCAAGTGATGCAAAATTAAATACCCATATAAGCTCTAATTTTTCATTTAACCTCAGTGATGAGAAATTGAAAGAATTGGTGCAAAGCGGGTTAACACATTTGACCGTCTGCGTTGATGGATTAAAACAGGAAGACTATCAGATCACAAGAATAGGAGGAAGGATCAATGTTGTGATCGACAACCTTCGTCGTATCTGCCAGTTGAGGAAAGAGCTGAACATGGAGTATCCCAGAGTGGAAGTGCAGTATATAAAGTATCAGCACAACGTTCATGATATTCCCGCCGCACAGGAGTTGTTCTACGGAATGGGAGTAGACCAGTTTACAACCTTCTGGGGTAGCCTGCATAATTATACCGATTATGATCCGGGTACCTATAGTATTAAATCTGCCAGAAAAGGCAAGCTTATTCCCCATTGTCACTGGCCTTATCTTGGCACTGTGATAAAGTATAACGGAGACGTTATACCTTGTTGTACATACAGGCTCGGTGAGCAGTATCATAAAGAAAAGAAGCTGACCACGCCTTCTCTCGGTAATATATTTAACTCCAGTTTGTCTGAAGTATGGAATGGCGCGCCTTACCAGGAAATAAGAAAAGTCGTCTCTGATTCCCGGAGCGCTCATAGTTGCGGCCAGCAATCTTTTTGTCATGGCTGCCCCCTTGTATATGATACAACTGTTATGGACAACTATAAATACGCAAATAAGTACACCAAAGACATCCTTAAATAATAATACCTGATTGTTATGCACCTCAAACCTTATATCTTCTCTGATATTATCAGTACCCTTACGCTTCAGCGATCCCAAAGAAAAGTGTACAAAATTTCGGAGCTTCATGATCTTGATACCAGGGAAAACCTGCTCATCCTGAGATTCGATGTAGAGAATTCCCCCGAGGTAGCGCTTAAATTTGCAAAGAAGCTGCATGAAATTGACTTTCCTGCTACTTTTTATTTTCACACGAGACGGAATGTTTTTATTCCCGACATTATGTTAGAGATCCAATCCCTGAATCACGAAGTGGGTTTTCATTATGAATGCCTTGACCGTTGCCAGGGCGATTTCTCCGCAGCAAGGAAGCTTTTCCTTAAAGAAGTGTCACAGTTCAGAAAAGTAGGCATTGACATTAAAACTGTTTGTAGTCACTCTGAGCTTTTTCTTCCTAAAAACGGCTATCTGTTAAACAATGAGCTCATCATGGAATATCCGGAGCTGATAAAAGAAGCGGACCTGTTGGGAGAAGCTTATTTTCTTGTACGGAAATTCAAAATGATCCATGCGCGGGATACCTTTGTCCGCATCTTTAGTCTGTATAACCAGATAGATCAGACATCCCTTGATCAGGGCTTACATATCCTGCTTCACTCTCACAGATGGAGGAACAATTTTATGCAATCTATGTACTACTCCGTTAAAGACATCCGGCAGGCCTGGTCAAACATTAAAAAAGGAAAACGAGAGTACGACCTGTATAGCATAGACTAGTCTATAAGAGGCTTTTTCCTGGCGATAATGATAATACCGGGAGTAACAGGATATCTGTAAAAACTCAGCATCGAGAATATACTTGTCAGATTGTAAAAGATACTGTGAAACAGAGAATGTCTTTTACCCTGTTCGCTATATTGATACTTCAGTATCTGAAAACCCGCTGATTCCAATAGTTTTTGGATGGACTTTTTGCTGTACCCTATAAAAGCATCGCCCATCCCGCCTTCGCGTGATCTGATCCCGAGCAGCTTATAGCATTTTATCAGCCAGTTACGGTTAGTATTTCTTATGATCAGTATGCCATCTTCTTTAAGGTGCTGATGAAAAGCTTTAATAGTGTTTGTGGGAGACGGATCGTAATAAAGAGAGTCAATAGCGCTTATAACATTAAAACGTTGGGAAGCAGGTATCATTTCCATAGAAGTAAAGACCGGCAATCCCTTTCGTTTGCAGTGATCAAATAGCGCTGCGTTGATCTCTACACCGTAGCCCTGATATCCTTTACTGTTCAGTATTTCCGGCAGATGTCCATAAGCGCAGCCGAAGTCAAGCCATGTTGATGGTGTAATATACTTGCGGGATTGATCTATGATGCTATTGAAAAACGGGCTTCGTTTCTGTTTTAAAAATTGTTCATTATTGAGATCGGTATATCCACGACCGGCAAGATGTAGTTCGATGTCCTGTTGACTGGCCTGCTTTATAAAAGTATCGCAGGTCCTGCAATAGAAGATCTCTGCTGATTGCATCTTGAGCGGATAACGGCTTGCCGCTCCCTGGCAAATGTTGCATGTTATCATTGATTTTTCAGGGCACATATGGGAATGGTCTGTTTGTTATAGTAGCAGATGATTGGAGTCTAGATAATTGTCTGTCAATAAAAGTAATACATTATTATAATAAAAAAGCGGTTCAGGATCTGAACCGCTTTCTTCCATCCATTCCTCGTGGGATAGATGGGTAACAACATAGGGTTATCGGAACACGGTGCCTTCAGTGGTATGCGTTGCTAAATTAACCGGTATTACTGCTACCGGAAGTCATGTCCGTTTAATGCCTTCAACTTCCATTAGATAGCAGCCGAAATCATTTATTTTGTCGATAAGTTTAATCGATTTTTTACCCAGATCAGTCAGCATGTAATCTACCCGCGGCGGCTTTGATTTGTAAACCTTTCTTGTGACCATGCCTTTTTTCTCCAGGTCACGCAACTGACTGTATAACATCTTATCAGTGATATGCGAGATGGTGTTCCTTAAGTCGCCATACCTTACTGGTCCTTTACGCAATGCAAGCAGGATGGGCATTTTCCAGGTACCACCGATAAATGCCATTGTCAGTTCGATAGGGCTGTAGTATAGTCTGCCTTCGTAGGTCAAATTCGTCATAACTCAAAAATACAATTTGCAGGTTATTGCGTTTGCTTTATCTACAAATAAGTATGTAAAGGCAGGTTTATTGAACGGTGGCTTAACTTGCGGAAAATATTTCAACATGCTAGAAAGAACTACTAACAGGGAATGGTGTACGATTCCCATTTTACCATGTGTGTCCGTTGTTGAGACCCTTGATTTCTGGGAGATGTTAGGATATAGTATCACCTATAAACAAACGCGGCCTTATCAATATGGTGTGGTAGAACGGGGCGGATATGCCCTTCATTTTGGCTATATAAAAGGAATGGACAAACATGCCAATGGCTATACCGGTTGCCTGGTTACAGTACAGGATGCAGCTGCTGTATACAAGGAATTTACGGATAGGTTTAAACAACATACAGGTAAGGTACCGCATGCAGGTATTCCAAGAATATCACGAATGAAGCCGGGGGCTACACGTTTCACACTCACGGATGCATCAGGTAATTCAGTGATCTTTGTGAGTTACGGTGAGCAAGATCAGCAGAATTGGGAAGATGCTGATAATCGCGACCAAAGTAGGATGAAGAAGGCTTTAGCAGTTGCAAAGCGCTTTCGTGATTATAAGAACGACGATAATATGGCGGCCCAAACCCTTGATGTGGCCTTGAAACACCGCGATGGTGAAAACCGGTTTGAAGTAGCAGAAGTAGCGGTAATGCGTATAGAACTGGCGGATGTAATGAATGATAAAGAAAAGATAGCAGAATGTGATGTCATCTTGCAACAGTTGGATCTAAAGGAAGATGAATTATTGTCTATAAGAGATAAGCATAAGACAGCTAAGAGAAATTTTCAGCCACCGAATTGAGTGGGTTACTTTCTTTGGAGAAGAAGAAGATCAGTATTCCCCCTATGATTGCTAGTATTGACAGACCAATATTGATCATAAGCCTTTTTTTATCCGCCTGCTCGAGCTTTTTGGAGTCTAGTATCTGGCTTGTTTGGGTTTTCAATCCCATAACCGGCATTGCGGCAGACGATTGTTCCAGGTAGATTTTTTTATTGGCTCTTATTTCAACCGTAACTAGATCACCGGCAATAATTTGATCAAGTTGTTTTTTTGCAGCCTTATCATCCTTTATAAGCTTATAGGCACTGAATGATAGCCAGAATTCGCAGGGGTATTCAGCTGTTTTTAAGGAATAGCGGGTGGTTGCAGTTGATCTTGTATGAATGTCCGCCGGACTTTCTGTCATCTTTACGGTTATTTCAACCAGATCTTCACCAAGATAGTATTCTGAATGGATACTAGTTAAATTGAGCAACAGAAAGATGATGCCAGAGAAAAATGTTAGGCCTGCAAGATTCCTACTGCTTATTGATTTATTTGCCATTGTGTATGTATAGGGACTAGTTGGCTGTAAGATAGACAAAATTTATATTTCACGATGTACGTTTGCGATGGTATTGTGAGAGAGAATTTAAATGGTTACATGAAAGACCAGGTGTATAGTTTCCATCTTATAAAATGCGACCGCATTGTAAAGAAAGTATTCGAGCACCTCAATATCAGTTAGCCCACATTCACTTTACCGATAAGGTTAAAGTGTAAATAAAGTTAATCAGAAATGATAATCATCATTTTAGGCCGGTTACGAACCGGAATGCCCATTTCACTAACTAAAATCATCCCGCACTTTTCTTTTTATTAATGTTGTGACACCAAAATAACTACATCTCCTATAACCCGTTACACCCGTTTCTATTTTCTGTTCTCACTTGCAGAATATAACCTGTATGCATTACTCTAATTTTTCATTGTTTAAATTCTACTTATGAAAGCATTCTCAACTACACTTTCGTGTGCTGCTGTTTTTGTTATGAGCTTCTTATTGACAGCCTGTAGTAAAGATGATCACTATCCTCCCGGCGGTCAATACTGTCGTGTACATCAGCTGATCGGTCGTATCGGTTACGACCAGGACACCATCACCATAAAATATAATAATAAAGGAAACCCCGTAGAAATGAACAGGACATTTGTTTCTACCGGAAGGCCGCGGTTCGTATTTAAATATGACAAACGTGACCGTTTAATAGATTTGATAGGCTTATACCGCCATCCCACCAACTATGAGATCAGGTTCCGATACGCATATGACTATAAAGGCCGCATCTCCAGCGATACCGTCTATACACTCGGCTTTACGGATGTTCCAAACCGGCCCGACTATCTCCGTGAATACACATACGACAATAAGGACCGGTTGATCCAGGTCAGACATAAAGGCATATCCAATCCGGATGTACGCTTTGCATACAACTATCATTATAACCAGCAGGGAAATCTTGAAAAAGTAACAGACGCTGGAGGTGTAGTTACTTTATCCGATTTCAAATACGACAATAAAGTGAACATTAATAGCCTGCATCCGATATGGCAGTTTCTGAGTGGGGACTATAGTCGTAATAATGTGAATGTCGCATTGTCTTACAATGCCTATGGATTACCGACTGCATTTGATCAGGGAGAAAAAAGAGAAGGCCAGTTTGCAAATATTGCATTCAGTAATATAGCCATATCCTATCAGTGCCGCTAGCCGGCTGTCATTCACTTTTGATAGAAAAGAGCCGGCAATTTTGCAGGGCTCTTTTCTATTCCTGTAAGTGATTCTTACACTTCTTTTTCAACCAGTTCTTCTGCATATTTAAGCAGCGTGTCGGCAGCCAGAACGGAGGATGCCGGATTTTGTCCTGTGATCAATAACCCTTCCTGCGTTACAAAAGGTTTCCAGTTTTCGCCTTTCTGGAAATTCGCGCCTCTTTCTATCAGCATGTCTTCCAAAAGGAAAGGTACTACTGTTGTTAGTTCTACCGCTTCTTCTTCTGAATTGGTAAATGCGGCTACTTTTTTTCCCTTGACAAGCCATTCGCCATCAGGGGTTTTTACATTCTTTAATGCAACCGGGGCATGGCAGACCAGTGCGACAGGCTTTCCGTTATTATAAAATGATTCGATCAGTTTTATAGAATCCTTATTGTCAGGAAGGTCCCACATCGGGCCATGTCCGCCAGGATAAAATACGGTATCAAAATCACTTTCGGAAACACTGCTCAACAGAACAGTATTGCTTAACTTGCCTTGTGTTTCCTTATCACTGTAATATCGTTTCGTTGCTTCTGTCTGATTTTCCGGTAGATCGCTCTTAGGGTCGATAGGGGCCTGCCCGCCTTTAGGCGATGCAATAACAATTTCCTTTCCAAGATCATGAAACTTATAATAAGGAGCGGCGAACTCCTCAATCCAGAGACCGGTCTTTTTGCCGGTATTACCCAACTCATCATGAGAGGTGACAACGAACAGAACTTTCTCAATTTTCATAATTTCTGGTTTTTAGATTGATGTGTTATTTCACCTGAATTTTTGGAGGCAATCCTGAGACGGAGGTTTGATAGGACATACGTGCCCATGGTGCTCTATTAGATTGGCTCGGACATTTACGACGTTATCATAAACGTACCTTAACAAACACCTCACCCTGAAAATTGTTTTTGGCAACTTTTTATCATTCAAAATGGCCATGTAACTACGTCTTCTATAGCAGGACATCGTATTTATAAAAGTTAATCACTAATTAAGCGAATTATTAATCCTTTTATTAAGCCGTCACTTATTACTTTGTAGTAAACCAAATCCACGTATATGCGGAGAAAAATGTTACAATTCCTGTTGATTGCAACCCTGTTTTGCAACCCTTTAATTTCTTTAGCCCAGGTGGCCCCTATCGCCCAGTCTGTTACCGGAAGGGTCATCTGCGGTTACCAGGCCTGGTTTAACACTTTTGGTGATGGCTCGCCGGTAGCCCGTTGGCGGCATTGGTCGGCCGGTCAGTATCAATCCAACAACGGCGTACCTGCTCCCGGAGCTATTACTTTTGAAGCTTATCCTGATGTCACAGAGTATGCCTCCGGTAACCTGTTCCAGACTTCTCTCGGCAACCTGAATAATGGTCAGCCATCCAAACTCTTTTCTTCCTGGTATTACAATGTGATTGATCTGCACTTCAAATGGATGCAGGACAACGGCATCGACGGAGCGGCATTGCAACGCTTCCTCGGCGAAACCCGTGACGGCGTATTCCGTACCAACCGCGATAGCGTTACGCAGCGGCTGCGTCGTGCTGCAGAAAAATACCAGCGCTCTTTTTACATCATGTATGACATGAGCGCCGACGATACCACCTACTTTAAGAACGACTGGCTGCACATAGAAAATGACCTGAATGTAGTAAACTCGCCTTATTACGCACATCAGGATGGCAAACCGGTAGTATGCATATGGGGTTTCGGCCTTGTGGGCCGTGTGAGCGCCCCGGCCAACAGCCTCGCTATCATCAACTGGCTGAAGGCTAAAGGTTACTATGTGATAGGAGGGGTGCCTACTTACTGGCGCACAGGGGTGAATGATACGCACCCGGGTTATAGTGCAGTATTTGACGCATTCGATATGCTCTCTCCCTGGAGCGTAGGCCGTTTCAAGGACAATACAGGGGCAGATAATTTTAAGAACAATCTCATCGTGCCTGATGTCGCTTATTGTAACGCACATAACATCGATTATCAACCGGTTATCTTCTCAGGTTTTGCATGGAGTAACTGGAACGGCGGACCGGTGAACGATATTCCCCGTAACAAAGGCGAGTTCTTTTGGCGGCAGCTGTACAACATTAAGAACGTGGGATTGAGTACGGCCTATATCGCCATGTTTGATGAATATGATGAAGGCACCAACATTATGAAAATGGCAGACAGCTATTTCGCCGTGCCTAATAATCAATATTTTCTGACCAGCAGCGCAGACGGGACTTATATCGGTTCCGACTTTTACCTGCGCCTGACCGGCCGCGCAACCCAGGTGCTGAAGGGAAATCAGCCCCTGACCACTAATGTGCCCATACCTTATTCCACGGCGCCCCTGTGGTTCCGTACCAGCATGGAAGCCGGGTATGACGCCATGTTAAGCTGGACGAATAGCGCCGACCCCAGTTCTGTACCGCAAAATGTGAGCGCTCCTTTGTGTGGCGTCGTAACCGGCGAAACCAGTCATACAGGCCCCTCATCTATTCGTGTAAGTGGAACGGATAATTCAGCTGGCACATCTTACTATTATTTCCGGGCATTCGATGTGAACATACCTGTAAATGCAGCTACCAAACTGAGTTTCTGGACCTATCCGACCAACAACTTGTCCCGTTATGTAACGGTGGACCTGGTAATGACAGATGGGACGACCCTGCGTGATATTGGCGCTACCGACCAGAATGGAACATCCATGCATCCCGGAGCCGGTCATGGCGTAGTCAATAACTGGCGCCGAATCTTCAGTAACATCGGTAACTGGTTGAATGGAAAGACCATAGACCGCATCATGATCGCTTATGATCATGGAGGAGAAACAGGCAATTTCAAGACCTATATAGAAGATATCATCATCAGCGATACGATCACTGTAAATAGCCCGCTTAGAGTGGCCGATATGACTGAGGCCACAGCCCAGGCAGCCATAGACGAAAGCAGTTTCTCCGGATTGCTTCAGGTGTATCCCCAGCCCGCCACTAATACGGCCATCCTCAAATTCCGGAATGGATGGAAAGGAAATGGCGTGGTGACGATCCTCAATGTGAACGGGATCGCAGCCGGTCAGCGGGTCATCAACATCGAAGGAGGGCAGGCAAGCTTGCCGGTAAGCGAGCTGCGGTCAGGGATGTATTTTTTACGTGTCGAGCAGCAGGGGAGAAGTGTAACCCAGAAATTAGTAGTGACGCACTAAATGGTTTATACAGCTTAAACAAGAACGGCTGCCCTTTTATAACAAGGGTAGCCGTTCTTATTTTAAGCTGCGATTTCGAAATTCTCGAAATGGCATTCGGGTGAGGTTGAACGTTTGCACATATTTGATTGATCATACTTGAATATTTGAAAATGTTTCATATGAACGGCTTAGACAATCTTCAATCGTGTCGTAAAAAGCTCTTCTAAGCTTATGTTAACTTTGTATCTAACCAAAACATCTTCAATGGCAAGACAGACTTCTTTAATAACCTTTACCGGCAAGCTCGGTAATATGATAGGTTATCGCCGTAACGGCAAATACTTTCTGCGCAGCGCACCCGAAACGGTACGGCAAACGCACGCCACCTGCCGTGCCGCACGGCGATTCGGCATAGCCAGCCGAAAAGGTGCGCTTATCCGTAGCGCCTTCATGGAGGAACTGGATGTACATTGCGATAGCAGTCATATCAACCGGTTAAATAAAACATTGATCCAGGCGGGCAGAAATAACACAGAGGCGATAACAGGTTTCCGCTTTAATCAGCATACCGGCATAGACAAGTTTTTCCAAATAGCACCCAAATTGTCCAGGGATGGAATATTGCACATTCCGGCACAAATACTGCCGCAGGTCAAAGGCGTTACTGCACTGGAAGTAAAAGTGATCGCTGTACGTATCAATTTCGCAGAACATCGGATCGTTGATACAGATGCTGTAGTGATCACTATCGACCCTCAGGAACCTTTTACCGGTGCGGCAATCCCTGTGGATGCTCCGGGCAAAGGTACGCTCATCGTAACTTTACAGGTAAGAGGATTGTACCATGAATACCCCTCGGCTAACGCGAAATACCTGGCTGCTGATATTATCGCCGTATCAGTGCCTCAGATACCGCAGCTTATTCACAAGCCTGTATATCCCCGGCAGCCTATGTCCCTGCCATATCAAAGGGCCTTATCAGGGCCTGCAGACAATTATCCTGCTCAACCTCTTATTCAACGCGAATAAAGCCCTGTAGCCGCCTGAGAAATGTATTTTGGTGATAGATATCCATTGAATGTTACAACCCGCAAATACCTTTGAACATCGGACACTTTTGTCCATCTACCTGCAACCCGGCTTGCGGACAGTATAGCCATTGTCTTAACAGACCTTCTCACACTTTATTATTGATTTCTACAGCAGTATATCTCCGGAAAATGAGATCCGCATCAAGTCCACCTTCCCTCCAGTGATGCTACGGCTATAATACTACGATCTGCCTGCAAATACATCTGTTACCTTTTCCATCCAGTCTACTACCTTCCCGTTGAGCTTTTTCTGAATGGCAATATTTGTCATGCCATTTATCACATGGATTTGTGGAAGAGCTAAAAAAAAGCGAAGAGTTCTATTATATTTGAGCTGAGTAATTTCAATCACACGATATATTCCATGCTGAGAACCATTTTATCAACTAGTCTGCTGTTATGGCTTTCCTTGTTTTCTACCGCACAGACCCGGAATAAGACCTATGACTTCAACAGGGCGCCACTGTCAACAGAAAGTTATGTACAGCTGCCATTGGGAAGCATCAAAGCTAAAGGATGGTTGTTGAAACAACTGGAGCTGCAACGTGACGGCGCAACAGGTCATGCAGAGGAGCTTTATCCTGAAGCAGAGAACCTGGGCCCGGACTCAGACTGGCTGGGTGGTACCGGCTCCGGCTGGGAACGTGTGCCATACTATGTAAAAGGGTTGATCGCCCTGGCCTATACCCTTGATGATCCTGCACTGAAAGAACGCGCCCTCAAATGGATCAGGTGGACGCTGGACAATCAACATGCCGACGGCTCCTTTGGCCCTGCAAAAATGAAAGACTGGTGGCCACGGATGCCCATGATGTATGCGCTTCAGAGTTATTACGAAGCCACCGGCGATAAAAAGGTGATCCCTTTTTTTACCCGTTATTTCAAATATCAGCTGGCAAGCCTGGATACAATGCCGCTATACGAATGGAGTAAATCCAGGACTGGCGACAATATCGAAATAGTACTCTGGCTATATAATAAAACCGGCGACCAGTTCCTCCTTGATCTGGCCCGAAAGCTTGATCAGCAGGCTTATCCCTGGGCAGATATTTATACTAACAATACATTCTATTATTTTGGAGATGACTTTCATACAAAACATAGCGTTAGTGTAGGCCAGGCACTAAAGTTCCCCGTGCTTTGCGGACAGCTCAACCATAATCCGTTATATCAGCAGGCCACGCAGAAAGGAATAAAAAACCTGCTTAACGATCATGGGCTGGCAGGCATCATTGCATCAGGAACAGAATTCCTGTCCGGGAGAAGTTCCTTTCAGGGAGTGGAAACCTGTACTGTTGTGGAATGGATGCAAAGCCTCGAAACAGCCTCAAGGATCGTGCATGACCCACAGCTTGGGGATCAGCTGGAAAAGATCGCTTTCAACGTTTTGCCGGCTCAGTTTAGCCGGGATCTCAAATCGCACCTGTACTATACGCAACCTAACCAGTTGTTCTGCAAACACGGGCATAGTGGTTTCGATGAGGATTATGAAGGAGGTATTCTATTGAGCCCATATTCTGGTATGGGTTGCTGTCGCTATAACATGCACATGGGGTGGCCGTATTTTGTAAAGAATAGCTGGGTTGCCACGCCCGACAAAGGGCTTGCCGTCATTGCCTATGCTCCGGTGGAAGTGAATGCGATCGTGGCAGACGGTGTTCCGGTAAAACTCACAGTAGAGACCAATTATCCTTTTGACGAACAGATCAGGATCAAGGTCAAACCGCGAAAGAAGGCGGCCTTTCCCTTGAAATTAAGAATGCCTGTTTGGTGCGGTCAGGCTGAAATACTTGTAAATGGCAAAAAATTAGACAGGAAAATACCAGGTTCTATTTTTACACTGAACCGTACATGGAAAAAAGGGGATGAGATAGTACTGAATTTTCCCATGAAGGTCAAATGCAGAGACCAGGGAGCTCATGAAATGGTGATAGAGCGTGGCCCGCTGGTATACAGTCTGAAAATGGATGCCGCTTATTCGGTCCGTAAAGAGCATCCGGTAAAAGGGTTCTTTGACTACGAAGTTAAGCCCGCATCTGCCTGGAACTATGGATTAGAGCTAAACAGTATGTTCCCGGAATACGACATAAAGGTAGTAAAGGGACCGATGCCGGAAAATCCTTTTGAGCAGTCAGTAACGCCGGTTACGCTTAAAGCAAAAGCGCGGAAATTACCTTTCTGGAAGATATCTGACAATCAAATGCATGCGGAAGAAGTACCATACGCTCCGGTCAGATCAAACGAACCACTGGAAGACGTTACACTGGCGCCATACGGTTCAGAGAACATCAGGATCAGTATTTTCCCCGTGATAGAAACCGGGGCGGCCGTTCCGGATAGTGTGGTAGGTTTCCATGAAGATTTTACAAATTGGGGCCTGGACCGCTGGACGAACTACGGTCAGTGGTTCATTAAAGATGGCGCCATTCACTCCGCTTCGAACAAAGGTTCCTGGGGTTATGGTATCCATGGCGTCAAGTCTATTCCCCATTCACATTTTAGTAACCTTAGTTACGAAGCTACCGTGAAGCTGGCCTCTAAGGGCAATGCCGGTATCATATTCAGGGTTACATCCCAGAATCTTGGGGCAGATAGTTATAACGGATACTATGTAGGCCTGGACGCGGAAAATGACAGGATACAGCTGGGTAAATCTTCAGAAAAACAATGGAAGCTTTTGAAAGAGTATCCGCAGCAACTGGAAATGAACAAAGCGTATACTATAAAAATAATCGCTAAAGACGATCAGATTATGGTCTATTTCAATAATAGTGACTCACCGGTCATTACTGTAACCGATGGCGAATTTCGTTCAGGCGCCATTGGTGTCAGGGCTTTTGACTGCCTCGCCTCGATAGATGACATTAAAATAGAATCATTGTAAAGTTGTCCCAAAATTGAGTATTGAAAAGCCGGTAAGGATTATATATTCCAAATAATATATATTTGAGGCTCATTTCAAACTCCTATGGACACTTTAGACATCGTGAAGATTTTAGGTACAGGTATAGCCGGATTTGGTTTCCTGCTGATGTACCTCGCGTATAAACTGATAGCCAGCCTGGTTACCCTGCCAAAAGTAAACCCTGCTATTCTTAAAATGATCAACCGCTATATGGTGGTGTGTTTTATCATGACCGTAACAGTAGGCGTATTTACTTTTATGTCTACCTCATACAAAAATGATGTGATCTCCAACCAGGAAGCTGTGATCAAAAGCAAGGATACCGTATTGAATATCCTGGCTACATCCCAGAAAAATAAACTGCTTGCTGATAGTGTTTCGAAGGCTGTTGACAGTCAGACCATCGCTGAAGTGCAGTCCAGGCAGAACAGCTATCTTGACACATTGCAGATGTTCATTGAGAACCAGCACAATCCGACACAGCGGGAGAGGTTTAACCGTTATAAGAACTCACTCTCTACCATCGCTGATTCATTGACTATGGCAAATGTAGATCATAAAAGAAGGCAATTCCTGAAAGAGAAGTATGCGACGGTGAACGATTCAATTACCACATTATCGTTGAAGGTGGTAGATAATCAACTCTCCGCTATCAAAAAATAAAGTATTAGTATCAAAAAATAAAGCCTGCTGCATGTTTTGCAGCAGGCTTTATTTTATTTACGGATTTGCCATTAAACGGATTATCAGCCCCTCATTCCCCAATATCACTCTACGCCTCTTACCTTCATCTGTAGAGTATAGATTGATTCAGAGGCGGTAATGAACAAGATCTTCCGCGCTTTCCCACCAAAACAGACATTACCGGTCCAGTTAGATGGTACAGGTATATTACCCAGCTTTTTTCCATGCTTGTCATATACCGTGACGCCGTTACCGGTGATGTACAGGTTACCCTCATTGTCCAGCGTCATACCGTCCGAGCCTTGTGGTGCAAATAACTCCCGGTCTGTCAGTGAGCCGTTTGAATTTATCTTATAGCGATAAGTTTTGCCAGCCTGTAGATCCGCCACGTACAGGTATTTGCCATCCGGCGTACCAACGATACCGTTAGGTTTTACAATGCTGTCTTCCACGATCACAGCTTGCTTTGACCCCTCAGGCAGATAGTATACGTTCTGGCCAGGGATGTCCGGTTGTTTACGGTCCCAGTAGTCGCGCTGGTAATATGGATCTGTGAAGTAAATACCGCCTTTATGATCGATCCACAGGTCATTGGGACCGTTCAGGCGTTTGCCTTCAAAACTATTGAGTAGTACCGTTACCTTTTTATCAGGGCTGATGGACCATAACTCATCCTTCTCATCCGCACAGGATAGCAGGTTCCCTTTTGCATCGAAGTACAGGCCATTGGAACGGCCGGTTTTATCCATAAACAAAGACAGCTTGCCCTTCGTATCATACTTCCATATCTTATCATTGGGCTGATCTGTAAAGTAAATGTCCCCTTTTTTATTGACAGCAGGTCCCTCCGAAAAGGCGAATTGTTTGGAAACCTGTTTTAATTCAGCACCGGCAGCAACTACCTTCAGCGCTTGCGGTTGCTGAGCAACGGCTGTACTGGCCGTGGCTATAAGGAATAAACCAATTAACGTGGAGTGGCGGGTTCTGCCCATATGCATATTTTAGGACAAGTTAACGATCCTGCTCAAATTATGCAATCCTTTGTGTTGCTTTCGGCGGCATCTATCATACAGGCTATTTAACGGGCGACTGCATGTCCGTTACAGGCTTGTCTGCTTATCTTTTCACTGATATTTTGTCACCCCTTTTACGATAACCCTTTTGTTAACTTTAAACTATCCCACATGAGCAAACATTTATACCTGGCTATCATCGCCTGGCTTATTGGTTTAAGCACCACACAGGCACAAAATGCGGATCAGCAGTATTACAACACCTTCGCATTGAAATTCCACTACAAAGCAGCAAGTTTCGTCGTAGACACGCCATTGCTGGCTTCAGCGCCACAAGCCTTTCTGTTATGGAGTGCTAACGTCTATCAGGATTCCACGAAAAGTTCTTTATCGCTCGATCAGTTTGATGCCAATGGGAACTTCATCTCTGAACATGTGGTTCCACAACCCGGTAAGCTGTTGCCGTCCTTGCTTCCAAAGAAGATCTTCCGCATGAAAAGCGGTAAAGGTTACTATCTTTTAGGCCACGTGATCCAGTCCCTTAACCTGATCAATGGCATCCCCGTGTACTCTACACCGGTACTCATCCGCCTGGATCAGCTGCTGAACCCTATCTGGGTGCAGAAGCTGCACTTCTCTGCGGTTACTACTGCCAATGCGAACGCGCTTATTGAGTACAATGATCTTATTGAAGCTGCTAACGGAGACGTGATTATTGCTGGCCGTTACAGCCCCGCACCGGCAGGTCAGCAGATCAATATACTGGCAACCCGTCTCACCAATGCCGGTACCATCGTTTGGAACTACCAGTACTCCACCAGCTTCACCTGCAACGCCAACGCCCTGGCCCTGACAGAAGCCACCGATAACAACATCATCCTGACGGGCTATGTAGAGCTGTGTACAAGCGGCTTTGGTGGTCCACGCCAGGTGCTCTTCCTTCGCCTCCAGCCAACCGGCATCCCTGTTAATGGTTTCGCTTATCTCGGGGCCACCACAGAATCTGCTGGTACCAAGATCGTGAAACGTACCAACATTGCCGGTAACGATGCCTTCTTCATCTCCGGCTTCACCGATGTTACAGCCCCCACCGGCGCGCCTAACAGACAGGTACTGATACTGGACGTAAGAGAAAACGGCGGCATCATAGGTTCCTTCCATGTTGGAGATGCCGGCACAGAAGAATCCAATGATCTCGTAATCCGCAACCTGGGCAACGAAAGCTACTTCCTGTATCTGACAGGTTTCACCACCAGCTACTACACTGCCGTAAGCAAAGAGGTATTCTTCCTGCAGCTGCGCTACGTGCCTGGTTCTCTGGGGCTCGTGGAGTTCAGTACCTTCCCGCAAACGGCCAGCTACACCGAAAGGTATGGGCTCGAAATAAAAGCAGCAGGCAAAGACAAGTTCGCGATACTGGCCAACGCCAATTACATTATCAGTAATCCCAGCAACGCCAGTACGTTTACCAACGTGCTTCTCCGTGATCTCAGCACCACCAGCCAGCAGTGTATCAAATTGCACCAGCCGCCGGTAAGCATCATCAATTTCAGTCCTAAACAACTTGGGGTATCACCGATAGCGCTCTCTTTTAAACCTTACGCAGAGAAATATATCCTGTTCCAGAAAGTATATCCAAAACTGCTCTGTGGTCAGTTCAACATCAACGCATACGATGCACTAAAGAGTGGTGTGATAGAACAACGGATAGCCGCACCGACTACGGCACTCAACAAAGTGGCGCCGGTAGCTAAACCGGAAACCGTGAGCATTTATCCTAACCCAGCCAGCAACTACGTCTTTATCGAATACAGTAAACCTATCACGTCTAAAGTGATGGCGAAAGTATTTGGTCCTGATATGCGCTTGCTGAAGACTATTGAGATCACTGACAACAGCAGGAAAACACTGTCACTCGATGGCCTTCCTTCCGGTTTGTATTTTATCCAGGTAGGCGATAATAATAAAAACGAGATCTTTAGAATAATGAAGAACTAAGGACTATCTGATCGAAGTAAGAGGGTGTCAAAAGACACCTTCTTTTTTTATCTTGTTATAATTAATATGTTGCAGGAATGGGAGATACGGCCTGATTCTTCGGCCAACTTTATAAGTATACCTTGTTTTTCATTAACTTTATTAGTGACATTTTACCCCCACTTCTTCACCTAAAGTTAACTGACATGAAGCTTAAGCTAATGTTATCGTTTTTGCTTTTTACTAATTGTGTTGTTGCATTTAGTCAGGAAAAGCAATCTGAAAAATCTGAAAAACAGAACATTACTGTTACTGAAAAAGGGATAATTAAGATCTCCGTCATGTACCCTTATGCCGAAGGCAAAACCTTCAATATGGAGTACTATGAAACTAAGCACATGCCTATGGTGGCGGGTTATTTAGGATCGAATCTGGTTAAGTATACTATTGAAAAGGGGCTATCAAGCGGTATCCCAAATCAACCTTTACCTTTTATGGCTATTGGTACATTTTATGTAAAAAGCTTAGATGAATATCAAGCGGCTGTCGCTCCACATAGGGATGCGCTTCGTGCAGATTTTGTAAACTATACCAATGTCAGCCCTATTATTTTGGTGAGTGAAATAGTTAAATAGAAGACAATATTGTAAAAATCGCACTAGTGGCCTCTCTAAATAGAAGAAAAGGCGTTCAATATGAACGCCCCGACCTGTTTACACAAGTGCTGGAACCGTATCCAATACCTGCCATGATTTTGGGCCTACAATTCCGTCAGGGACAAGTTGATGTTCCCTTTGGAACTGGCGTACAGCCGCTTCGGTTTTAGGCCCGAAATCTCCATCCTGTACAAGACCAAGTCTTGACTGAATAACTTTGACTAACTCGCCACGGTCTCCGCGCCGGATAGTTTTTCTTCCGGGAGTACCGTCAGGCGCGGCTGGCTCTTCAACGGGAATTAAGACCGGTGGGGTAGTGCTGTTAAGAATATCAGAGACCCTTTGACGGAATTCATTCATGTTAATGTCGGGATCTGGCTTACGTCCTTTAGGAAGTGCATACTCCTTGTGGCCGGCGCAGAAATTAGCGCCCTTGCCAATATGTTTCAAGATGGCCGCGACTCCACGTTGATATGCGTCCAGTTGTACTTCCGGCCAGGGGAAATCGTTCGCCAGCCCGGTATTTTCAGCTTCGATACCAATGAAGTGGGTGTTGCCATTGCTAATGCCTTGCCATATACCTGCTCCGGCATGATTACACTTTCCTGCAGCTACTACATAGAAAGTCCCATCTCTTCCCAGGCCCAGTTGGGCCAGGGGGCCTGGAGTCTTTCCGTTGCCTTTGAGAAGCGTATTCAGGCTAGGCATATTACCTGTTCGGGGGCCTGCCGTATGATGACAAAGGACGCCGAGTACAGTACCCATTGCTGCTCCTCTTTCTTCCCATCCATCAACGAGGGCGATTTTAAGTCCGGCATTTTTAAGGACGGCCGGTAACCATATTAGTTCACGTATCATTTTGAAATTCCTCCTTCTGCTTTTGGTAAGTCTTCATCTGATGTAACGGTGCTCGTTTCCAACAGACAGTTATCAATATCACTTTCCATATCTAACACAGCGCCTCCTTCCAGATCAGGTCTATTTGCATTGCCGGCGATCGACTTAGCAACGTTGCCGTTAGTAGCGCCATTTCCTCCAGGCATTTGAATGGTAACAATATTTGGCTTATCGGTTTTTCGGTCTTCAGATCCTTCTTCGCCGCTCTTCTCAGCAGGTTTAACCGTACCTCTGATCACCATTATTTTGTTGAGCATATCGAACCAGAAAGGAGCGCCAAGTGTTGCTGCCAGGGCTGTCAGCAGCCAGCCCAAAATATATATGGGCAGTTTTTTCCACCAATCCTGCGAACCAACGTTATCATTGCCTCCGTCCGGATTGATCCCATTTCCCCATCCTATAGGCAATTTAAGTGCCGTCAGTCCTGCTTTAGCCTGCTCGAAATTTTGTTTCGTGAATGTTGAATCCTTTGTGGCATTTTCTGCCTGCATCACAATTAATTTTCTTACATCATCATTTTGAAATAGATAATCTGCGATCTTTATTGTGTTTATATTTAATCCAACGGCCACGGTTAAGCCAATAAAGAACAGGATCCACTGGGTCGAGCGTTTGTACCAGCCGGATACTCTGTCCATACTGCTATCAAACCACTTCTCAAGATTTTGCTGCAAACGGTCCAGATCTCCCTGCGCACTATCTAACGCGGTCAGCACGGCCCTTTGTACGGGTACGTTCTGAATATTTAAGATGTTCGCCCGGATAGATGCTATTGACATTTCTGCGGAATTTGGATCGCTGCTAACGACACTATTTTTAGTGCCCCGCGCGGCAATATCCATTAAGGCCAACGCAAAATTTTTAGAAGGAATATAGGAGGGAAGGTTCTTCCCATTTTCCAGTAATCTTGGCTCGTTATTTTTTTTTCCAGGCTTATAACCAGATGAATACAGGCAATTGATCATCGGATGCTCAAAAAAGCTCTTGACTATATTCTCTGCTTTCGTGTCGTGGAGTAATTCGCGTATGCCTCTTTCCAGGTACGCCGCACGGGTCTTGGTGAACGTCTCAATGGCTTCACGTAGAGCAGTACAGATCATGCTGACCCAAATATATACGAAGACTATTCCGACTGCTACTTCTAGAACAACTGAATTGAACATACATGGGGTGTTTAATGGATCAAATTTATCCGTTTAAAAATCACGCAACAATACCAAGTAGTTTGTATTTTGAGCATAGGGTTAACATTAACAGCTGGCGCCGCCGGTAACACTGCTCATTTCCTGTGCTTACAACCCAACCTTGCATTTCCCATAGATTTTATAGAAATTCGCTCCTGTTTCAATCAAAATCTTTTCATACCATTCGTTTTCTCCCACGGGTAATGCAACATCTTCCATTTTAATATTGGTTTATTGAACGACGGACAACTTATTGATGCTCCTGAACTTTACCGGCGTATTGCCGCCGGAGACGAAGCCGCGTTTAGCCAGCTGGTGGAACTGTACGCACCCCGCCTTCAGGCCATGGCAGCACGTATTACTGGCTCTGTAGCTGTGGCCGACGACCTGGTGCAGGACACCTTCCTGAAAGTATGGCTCTCGCGTGACCAGTTGAGCGACGTTGCCCAACCGGCCGCCTGGATCAAAAAGATATGCTTTTACCGCGCCGTAAACCATGTGCGCAGGCAGTCTATTCACGACAAGGTAATAGACGCCGTGGGGCTGCAAAAAGAAAGTACCGGGAAAACGGCGGATATCGTGGAGTTTCGCCAGCTGCTGGCTATGGTGAATGCCGCCGTGCAGCAACTCCCCGAAAAACAGCGGCAGGTGTACCGTCTGAGCCGCGAACAGGCGCTTAGCATCAGCGAGATTGCCGGGCATATGGACCTGGCTGTCAGCACCGTCAAAAATCTGATGGTCATGGCACTCAGGAACATCCGCACCTCATTGAAAAAGAGCGGCTACCCGCTGTTTGTCCTGCTTTTATTAGACTTCCTCTACTAAATATACCCGCGTCGAAAAAAACTTTGCTTTTTTTCGGTACCAATCGTCTTCCCGATTGTCTGGTATAGATAGGGAGTCATCACTCGATCATTTACTCCCCATTATAATGGAACCAAACGCCCGATTAACATATTTACTGGAACGCCTGGCCAGCCGCACTGCTACGCCGGAGGAACTGGACGAGCTTACCGGCCTGGTGGACAGCGACGACTCCGGCGTCTTGATCGACGATGCGGAAAGCTGGTTGGAAGTTCATGGCAGTCAGGAGCCTCCTGCCTACAATTCCCAACAGTGGCGCCAGGTGGCCGATCAGATCCTGCGGTCGGACAAACTACCCGCCGATCCTATTGCACCACAGGAAACACGCGTGCACTACCTCCATAAGTGGTGGTGGGCAGTAGCAGCCGTGGTCGTGATCGCGGCAGGGACCTGGTATCTTAACCGGAACACCCCACAGCCCGTACGCCAAATGGTGCGTAACGCTTCGCTGGACGTGGCGCCCGGACAAACCGGCGCAATACTTACACTAGCCGATGGTTCGCAGCTGGTACTGGACAGCGCCGGTAATGGCGTCATTACCCGGCAGAACGGCGCCACCGTGGTACTGCACAACGGCGATCTGCAATACACGCCGGAACAGGCAGGAGCGGGGGCCGTGCAATACAATACCGTTACTACGGCCAAAGGAAGGCAGTTTACCATTACCCTGCCAGACGGTACCAAAGTATGGCTCAATGCCAGCAGCTCGCTACGGTTTCCGGTGGCGTTCAAAGGCGCCGGCAGAACGGTGGAATTTACAGGCGAAGCGTACTTTGAGGTAGCCGCCAATGCCCAACAGCCATTCCGCGTGAATGTGCCGGACAGGATCAACCTGGAAGTATTAGGTACCGCCTTCAACATCAACGCCTATACCAACGACAGAAACAGTTATACCACGCTGGTGAATGGCGGGGTAAAAATATCGCAGACAGGCAGAACCAATGGTGCTGTGGTGTTAAAGCCGGGTGAGCAATTGCAGGCCTCAGGCAGCAGTTTCAATGTAAAAAGCAATGCAAACGTGGAAAAAGCCATCGCCTGGAAAAACGGCTTGTTTAATTTCGACGGCGTGGGTTTAAAAGATATGATGCGCCAACTGGAACGGTGGTACGATCTGGAAGTGGTGTACGAAGGCAATGTGCCCGATATTGTTTTTTTTGGTGAGATGAGCCGCAAACTGAAATTATCTGACGTATTGAACGGACTGGAGCGATCCGATGTGCACTTCCGGCTGGAGGAAGGCCGTAAGCTGATTGTGATGCCATAATATATTTTCCCTGTGCCTTAATATCAACTGAAATCGTAAACATGAAGTGAAATTTATCAACTAAGATCGGGCTGCCAGGCAAAAAGAAACCGGAAGTGCGGCAAACACTCCCGGAAGATCGTTGGTAGCTATAAAACGGGTTTCGAGACCTTCATTTTTAACAACCAAACGTTGCAAATCTATGCAAAAAACTGCTTACTGGAGCCGTGGGGGTGTGCCATGCCGGCTTCCAACCAAAATGCTTCGGATGATGAAACTAACCAGTGCCTTCCTACTTTTTTTCTGTCTACATGTGTCAGCCAACACCTTTTCCCAGTCCATCACTTTTTCGGGAAGGGACATACCCATGAAGCAGGTATTCGCGGTTATAAAAAAACAAACAGGGTATGTAGTATGGGGAAAGTCAGACCTGCTGCAACAAGCGAACGCAGTATCTGTTTCTGTACAAAACATGCCGCTACTGAGTTTCCTCGACCTCATTGTTAAAAACCAGCCTTTCAATTATAAAGTAACCGACAATACGATTTTCCTTTATAGTAAAAGCGGTCCTGTACCCGACGATGCCACTAACGCGAAAGCCGCGCCGGTGGCGGGACGGGTAACAGATAGCCTGGGCGTACCATTGATCGGTGCTACCGTAGTGGTAAGAGGCGGCGGCCGGTCGGCCATCACCGATATGAACGGCAGTTTTTCCCTCCTGGTAGATGCGGGTAATGTACTGCGCATCAGCTTTATCGGTTATCAAACTAAAGAGATTGCCGTTACTGCCGCCATGCTGCAAAGCGGTAACGCCGGTACCATCATATTGCCTCACATTTCTTCCACCCTGACTGAATTGAACGTAACTGCCAACACTGGTTATCAGTCTATCCCAAAAGAACGCGCTACCGGCTCGTTTGGTGTTGTTACCGAAGCCACACTGAGCGCCAGGATGGAAACCAGCATTATGGACCGTTTAGAAGGCACCGTGCCAGGGCTTTTCATGCAAAACGGGATCCCTACGATCCGTGGCCTGTCTACGTTATATGGTAACCAGCAACCTTTATATGTGGTAGATGGATTTCCTTATGAAGGAGACCTTAACTACATCAACCCCGCCGACGTAGTAAACGTGACTGTGATGAAAGATGCTGCCGCATCTTCTATTTACGGTACCCGTGCGGCCAATGGTGTGATCTCTATCACCACCCGTCACGGCAGCAGCAGGAAGCCGGTGGTTACCTTTAGCAGCGGCGTATTTTTCACCGCCAAACCCGACGCCGGTTATCTGAACCTGCTCAATTCCTCCCAGATGGTGGATTTGCAGCAGGAACTCTTTAATAAATGGCATCGCGGCTTCACCGACGAGATCCGGCGTACCGGCAACTCTAAAGTGCTGCAGGCCCTTTATGAGCAGGAGCAAGGCTACATTACACAGGCTGAACTGGATGCGACCCTGAAAAGGCTCAAAACACAGGATGGGCAAAGTCAACTCGAAGACCTCTTCATGCGCAACAATGTAAAACAACGCCACGCCTTTTCGGCCAGTGGCGGCAACGATATACACCAATACAATCTGATGATGAACTATACCGGCAATAGCGGGTATGGTTTGCGGACGAACAGCGACGACATCAACGTGGGGCTGAAAGACCGCCTGAAAGTGTTCCGCTGGCTGGATGCCGAGATCGGCGCCAACACCAACATCCGTAAAGGAAAATATCAACGCGAAAGCCCGGAATCGTTTTACTGGAATATGCCCTACGAAATCATCCGCAATCCCGATGGTAGTGCAGCCGATTTCACGAAACTAAAATCAGCTTACGAGATCCAGCGTCTCATTGACCTGGGCCTGCATGATGAAACCTACCGTCCGCTCGAAGAAATGGATCGTGCCGAGTTGTCGTACTGGTCGAACTACTTCCGTGTACAGGGAGGCTTTACAGCAAAGATTATCGAAGGGCTCACTCTCGATCTGAAATACCAGACAGAACGCGGTACCAGCTATAATAAGCAGTATTACAACTCCGCCTCTTACTATGCAAAACGGATGATCAACGATGCCGCGCAGGTCATCAATAATGAGCTGATAAAAAATGTTCCGGACGGTGGACAACTGTACGAAACACGCGGTAACTCCCAATCGTACACTGCACGTGCGCAACTAAACTTCGACCGGACTTTCGCTTCGAAACATCACGTCTCTGCCCTGGCCGGCACCGAACGTAGGGCTATTTCGAATGCCAGTACCTCGGTATTTAAAATGGGCTACAGCGATAACAATCTGCAGTTTCAACCCGTAAATGAACTCCTCCTGGGCAACCTTAAGGGAACGCAGTCCCTGACCAGCACCTTTGCACTGCCCTTTAACGATGGCAACGGTTTCTACTACGGAGAGGAAAGATATATTTCAGTGTATGGTAATGCCGGTTACACCTATAACGGCCGTTACAACCTGACAGGCAGCGTACGCGTAGATAACTCTAATCTCTTCGGAACCGATCCCCGCTACCGCTACCTGCCGTTATGGTCAGTGGGCGCGAGCTGGCGCATGGCCGAAGAAGATTTCATGAAAGATATCAGCTGGCTGAACAACCTTACGATTCGTTCTACTTACGGTTTAGGCGGCAACGTAGCCCGTACTGTGGGACCATTCCTGCAGGCACGTTCTACGTATTTTGCTGAAGCCAATGCCACAGCTACTGATATCGTGTATCCGCCCAATAAATCTTTGCGCTGGGAAAAAACAGCCACTACTAACCTGGGGGTCGACTTCGCTGTGCTGAACAACCGAATTTCCGGATCTATGGATTATTACATCCGTAAAACAACCGACCTACTCGGCGAAAAGACTATCGATCCCACTAACGCCTTTCCCAACGCATTGATCAACTACGGTAGTCTGAACAACAAAGGTTTTGAGCTGGCATTGAACACCCGCAACATCGCCAGCAAAACTTTTTCCTGGAACACCACGCTGGCATTAAGTTTTAATAAAAACAGGATGACCAACATCAATACCAGAGAGGAAACGGTGTATACCTTTACCGGCGGCTACGGCGTAAACAGGATCGGTTACCCGATGGATGCCGTGTTCAGCTTCCGTTCCGCAGGACTCGATCCTACCAACGGTTCCATGCTGGTATACGACGCGGGAGGAAAAATAGTACAGAACTACGATCAGAGCGGCACGATCGTGGCCAACATGACCGATGTAAAAGGATTGGTGTACAGCGGTACCCTTCGTCCAACCTACACTACAGGGCTTACCAACAGCTTTACATACAAACAACTTTCACTTAGTGTGATGATCATTGCTAATGGTGGCAACGTGATCCGGGATGTGGTACCTACCATCCAGACCGGTT
Organism: Chitinophaga sp. S165; assembly: GCF_003182155.1. Classification (GTDB taxonomy): domain Bacteria; phylum Bacteroidota; class Bacteroidia; order Chitinophagales; family Chitinophagaceae; genus Chitinophaga. Next base: position 1,793,829 of record NZ_QGTG01000001.1, on the reverse strand, counting down.
TCCCGCTCAGGAACGCTGATCAGCGCGTAATGAATTTCTGGCGTAAACCAGGCGATGAGAAAATACCAGGCATGATGCCGGCGCCCGATCTTAAAGGCGATGGCGGCAGCTATTATATACTGCTCTCTTATGCGTCTGACCGCAACGTACTCAAAGGTGATTATGTAAAAGTGCGCGACATCGCCCTGACCTACCACTTTGAACAGTTGTTGTCGCGGATCAGAAAACTGACTTCTGCCAAACTAACCTTCCAGGTGCAGAATCCTTTTGCGTGGTTCCGCAACGATGCCGGTATAGATCCGGAAGCGTACGAGCACACCATACAATACGCCAACAGGCTATTGCCGGTGATGCCGGTTTATTCAACAGGCATTGATATCACCTTCTAAAAAAGCGGAATCATGAAAAAATTATCTCTCTATATATTCAGCTTCGTTGTTTTATCCGGTTGCGATAAGTTTTTAGATATCAAACCGAAAGACAAGTTCATTCCCATAACCACTACGGATTACGAGAACATGCTCAATTCCGGTATCATCGTCAACTTTGGCGATTACTTCTGGGATCTTCAGTCCGATGATGCATTTTTGCCCGAGGGAGAACCAGGCAACCTGTTTACAAAGCAGCAATTGCATGGCCGTCGTATCTACACCTTTAACAACAATCCCTACGACCAGGGCGCCAACGATTTTCTTTGGAGTGAAGGGTATAAAAGGATCTTCTACTACAACAGTATCATCAACAATATTATGGATGCTACTGAAGGAACGGAAGCAACCAAGAGGAGCGTTCGTGCTGAAGCTTACCTGGGGCGTGCCATGGAGCATCTGCAAATGGTAAACGTGTACGCACAGCATTACGATGCCGCATCCGCCGCTACTACGACTGGTATTCCCCTTGCGCTGATTGCCGACATCAATGCAAAATTTATCAGGAACACGGTAAAAGAAGTGTACGACCAGATATTGCGCGACGGAGAAGCCGCAGTAGCCGATCTGCCTGAGAAAAATAAACTCACGAAATTCAGGGCCTCCAAAGCTGGTGGATACGCACTGCTGGCCAGGACCTACCTGTTTATGGGCGATTATGAGAACGCCCGTAAAAATGCTGATCTGGCCATTTCACTACAGGGAGAACTTAAAAACATGAATGATTACAGCATCATCATTCCCGGTCCGTTCCCGAATGTGCCAGGTGCACCACTGGGCTGGACAAACATCCCGGATGCACAGCTGAATCCCGAAACTATCGTGGCACGCCACTTCCTGCGGCCATTTGGGCTGGGCATGGACGTTTGTGCATCGCCGGAACTGAGTGCCTTGTTTACCAACGACGACAAACGCTGGACCCTGTATTATGCAGATGGCTGGCCACCTGCACCACCGTTCAACTATATGTCAAGGTACCAGGTAAAAATTTTCCTCCGTGGAGACTTCTTTAGCAACTACCTCAACGTACCCGAAATGTACCTTGTACGCGCTGAATGTTTTGCCCGCGAGAGTAAAAAACAGGAAGCCCTGGACGATATCAACAAGCTACGTTTGAACCGGATCACACCGGCTGCCTATAAAGTATTTACGCCGGCCGATTTCGGTAACGACGACGAGCGGATATTGCGTTTTGTACTGGAAGAAAGACGCCGTGAGCTGGCATTTACAGGCATGCGGGTGATAGATTTGAAACGCCTCAACAAGGAAGCCCGTTTCAGTAAAACAATTAAACATACCGCCGAAGGAAAAGAGTATGAATTGCAGCCCGGCAGCGACAAATACCTGCGGCAGCTGTGGCCCAACGCCACCATATTTAATCCGGATTGGCCACTGAATCCATAAGCCATCGCACAACCAACCATACCTACCCGGCGCCGGAGACCTCCGGCGCCATTTATCTCTCATTGCGTAATAAATTGAATATGCAAGATAATATCGTAAAGATCGAAGGACTGTTTCACCGCTACAGCAAAGACTGGGCGGTGCAGGACATTAACTTCGAGATCAACAGGAACGGTATTGTAGGACTGCTAGGCTCCAATGGCGCCGGCAAATCTACAACCATGAACATCCTTTGCGGCGTGTTGAGCCAAACCCGGGGACAGGTTCTGATTGAAGGTATAGACATGCGTACTGACCCGGAAGAGGCCAAGAAACGCATCGGCTTCCTGCCGCAGAACGCACCGCTGTACCTGGAGCAGACCGTAGACGAATACCTCACCTATTGCGCACACCTGCGGTTGATCGAAAAACGGAAGATCCGTGAATCGGTGGACAGGGTCAAGGAAAGATGTGGTGTAGCGCATTTCAGCAAAAGGCTGATCGGCAATTTATCCGGCGGTTACCGGCAACGCGTGGGTATTGCCCAGGCGATCATTCACCGGCCACTGCTTGTTGTGCTGGATGAACCCACCAACGGCCTCGATCCCAACCAGATTTTGGAAGTACGGCAACTGATCAAGGAAATAGCGAGCGACCGCGCAGTGATCTTTTCTTCGCATATCCTTTCGGAGATACAGGCCACCTGCCAGGATATCATCATGATCGAAGGTGGTAAGATCGTGTTTAAAGACACGATGGATACTTTCAACAATTACATTGAACCGGATAGTTTGGTGGCCACCATGGAAAATCCACCTTCAGCCGAAGAATTGCGGGCGATAGGGGGAGTGAAGGAAGTAGTGTTCCTCACGGACAAAACCGTTCGTATGCGGTTCGATCCTGCTGCCGACATTGCAGAAGGACTGGTGGAAACGAGCGTTCACCGCAAATGGCGCCTGAAAGAAATCACACTGGAGAAAAGTTCGCTCGACGCCATTTTCGCACAGTTATCCAACAAAACATCTAAACCATCCGTTCAATCATGAAAGTAATTATCAGAATAGCCCGCCAGGAACTGAGCCTCCTGTTTCATTCGCCGGTGGCCTGGCTCATCCTGATCGTATTTCCCGTACAGATAGGCATTAATTTTCTTTATTACATACAGATGCTCGGCCGCGCACAGCGGATGGGTAATCATTTTAACGATGTTACTTCTATCGTGTTCGCGGGGCTGCAGGAAGGATTTTATCCCGGTGTAAAAGGTACTCTATACTTCTACATTCCATTGCTTACTATGGGCCTGATCAGCCGCGAAACTCACAGTGGCTCCATCAAACTGTTGTTATCATCTCCCATTAAGGTAAAAGATATCGTACTCGGTAAATACGTAGCCATGATGGGCTACGGCGCACTTCTACTCGTTATCATTTGTTTATACGGCGTGGCAGGTTCGTTTTTCATCACCGATATCGATTGGATGCTTTTAGCTTCCGGTGCTATGGGACTGTACCTGCTGATCTGCGCGTATTCCGCCATCGGACTGTTTATGTCGTCACTCACTACCTACCAGGTTGTAGCAGCGATCAGCACACTGGCGGTATTAGCTGGCCTTAACTTCGTGGGCGGATTGTTCCAGGGGAACGATACCGTACGGCATATCACCTATTTTATGTCAATTGCAGGCAGGACCGAACAATTTATTTTCGGTCTGATCAGTACCCAGGACATCATTTATTTCCTGATCGTGATCGGCTTCTTCTTAGCCATTACCGGGATGCGGCTGCAAGACCAGCGAGAGGCCCGTTCCAGGACATCACGTACGGCCCGGTACTTCGGATTGGTTGGGTTGTGCTTCCTGGTGGGCTATCTGAGCACCATTCCGGCTTTAACCGGATATATCGATATGACTGCCACGCAGACGCATACACTGGGTAATCAAAGCCGTGAGCTGGTCTCAAAAATGGAGCATCCGTTGAAAGTAACTACCTACGTAAACATCCTGGACAATAACTACTACCTCGGCGCCCCGGAAAAGAAAAGCGAGGACGAACGCATCCTCACGCCATATCGCAGGTTTATGCCCGATATGAAGATGGAATACGTGTATTACTACGACTTCTCCAACAACGAAGGGCTCTATAAAAACTATCCCGGGGAAAGCGATGCGGCCATTGCAAAAAAAGTATCTGATATCCAGGACCTCGACTTCAGGAAAGTGCTGAAACCTGAGGCCGTAAAGAAGATCGTAGATCTGAATCCGGAAGAGAATCGTCTGGTAAGACTGTTGGAATATGGTGATAAGAAAACCTTCTTACGCTATTACAACGACATCCGCATATATCCCGGTGAACAGGAATTTACCGCAGCACTGAAAAGGTTAGTCACGCCTGCAGACATTCCCGTTATTACCTTCCTGCGTGGAAACGGGGAACGCAGTATTATCAAAGCCGGCGATGCGGAGTTCAGGACGTTTGTAAACGAACTTACGTTCAGGGGTGCACTCATCAACCAGGGTTTTAACGTAGATACAGTAAACCTTGCACAGCAGGACATTCCGGGTTCCACTTCGGTACTGGTGATCGCCGATCCCAAAACTGCGTTCTCTCCCGAAGTACAGCAAAAACTGGCGCAGTATGTAGCCAGTGGAAGAAACCTTTTTGTGATCACCGAACCCGGTTCTCAGAACGTTGTAACACCGCTGTTGCAACCGCTTGGCATACATCCCGGTCCTACAGCGATACAGGAAGAAAGCCGCGATTACGCTCCCGATTTTATACTCGCCCACTTTGCGGATAGTGCAGGCACGATAGCGCCTAAACTGAGCGGATACAAAGCCGACAACGGCGTGGTATCTATGTCGGGCACTGCTGGCATCGGGTACCACGATACTGCAGGCTTTCACATTGTTCCTTTGTTAGTAGCGAAAAACAATGAAGCGCTGGCCATAGCGGCGCAACGCAAGGTAAACGGTAAGGAACAACGGATCGTGGTAACCGGCGACGCCGATTTCATGAGTTCCGCAGAACTGGGACGCCGTAAGCCTTATAACTGGAACCAGCCGCTCATTACAGAAATGTTCCGCTGGTTCACCTACGGTACGTTCCCGGTCAACACCGGTGCCATCCGCTCCAAAGATGCGATCGACAGCGATGATCAGGGTATTTTAATGATGCGTATTATTTTCTTTGGCGTAATACCAGGCGGCCTGTTGATCTTCTCCGCCGTACTCTTATTATACCGTCGCAGGCGATAAAATAAAAACAGCTGCCATGCCTGCACCCGGGAAGTGTTCAAACTTTCGGGTGCAGGCATGGCAACTGCTTTTTATTTCCCTGGTTTAGGTCGATTTTAACCTCTAAATGAGCTTTATCCTTGATCTCTTAATCCTATAACCGTCCCATTGGTATCTCTCCTCTTTTCATTGCCTCTACTTGATCCGGTTTGAAAGCTGGCTGATACAACTGTTCATCGAACTGGTAACAGCGGAAAAGTTCCGTAATAAAATGCATGCGATCGGTGAGATCAGCCCAATCTTCCGCCCCGCTTTCTTTTAAGCTATCAGGAGTCGTATCAATTTTTGCCATTAATTCAACCAGGTCCTTACACGAAAGGCTGCTTAACACCAAAGGGTATGTTCGCTGTAGATCTCTGGATAACAGCAGACTTTCATGCGGCAGGTTTAATGTCATCAGATAGGCGGTGATCTGCTTCCTTACGAGATGCTGCAGCTCCATTATCAGTCGATCAATTGCTGCTTCCAGGCGTGATGTTTTTCCGGTAGCTTTCAGATAGAGAAAACGTACCTGGGAAAGCCAGCTTCCGGGAGGAAATAAGAAGTCAATGACCTCTTTGCGAAAAGTATCTTTTCCTGTAAAAGCAGCATTGAGGGATGCCAGAATTTCAGGCTGTAATCTTGTTTGCTCATGGAATCCGATCTCAAGGTTAGCCAGCAACAATTTTTCCACGCGCAATTGCTCGTCGTGCTCAAAAAAAGCCATATAGTAATTTGTGAAGGCTCTTTTTAAATATTGCTGCCCGTCAGGCGGGTCACCGTCAAGCATTTCCCGGCAAAATAATTCACAGCTTTGTAAGTCAGGTTCAGCATTGTTGAAACAATTGGCAATAAATCTGGCAAATTGAAAACCTATTTCTTCAAATACCTTTTTATTTCCTTTTGCAACCGCTTCGCCTATCTGATCAACTACTCTGATGATCATACTATTTTTTACGAGGGCGTGGAGCTTGATTTTAATAGAAGAGCCAATACCCATTTCCGCAGCAATTGTAATAAGTGTCTGAAATTCCTTCAACAGCTCAATGTCCACCCGTGCCTCGAGTGTCCGTTGAAGATCCTCTTTCCGGATACTTTGACCGGCCTGCTTGGAAGCCCATGTAGCGAAGGTACACCAATTCGCCACCGACCCTGTACGGGACATGATGATCTGCGAAAGCTCGTAATAAGATTGTGTGATAAGTACATTGCGCAGTACAGGATTATTAATCAGGGATATCCTACGGATATCTGCCATATTTGGGGAATGCATAACTTGCCTTTTATGGAGCAAAAATAATGAATGAACTTATTATTTTATGCTTCGGCGACAAGAGATATTTTAAGGCTCATTCAGTCCCATTATATAGCAGAACTATCGCAAAAGGTCAGACTGTTTTATGCAACAGCAACTGGATCATATCCTGTAACATCTTTTCCGATTCCTCATCGTGAACCCTGAAACCCTTAAAAATAATACGCCCTTCCTGGTCTATCAGGTAATTTGTAGGAGCACCCCAGACAGGCAGATTATGCCGGTTGGCTCCCATATCTTTCAGGGGCATAAAGCTGTAACCGCTGCTTTTCATGAACGGGATCACATAACTATCCTGTTGCCGCGCTATATTCACGCCTATATAGGAAACCGGGTATTCACGAAACCGTTTCAGCACTCTTTCAAAGTGAGGAAATTCATCCCGACAGGGGCCACATCCCGGAAACCAGAAAGTAAACAGCACCACTTTCCCTTTATAATCACTCATTGACGCCTGGCCGGAAGACAAATAAGACGTCAGTTTAAAATCAGCCTGCTTCGCCCCGGCCAGCAGTTGTTGTTTGATCTCCTTGTAAACAGTGTTTTCAGTTTTACCTACTTTACCACCATAATATAACAAAGTATCTTTCAGGCGCCTGGCAGGAGCTTTAATATAACAGGCCATCAGCGTATCATATGCCTGCTTCGGACCGCCTGCTTCAAGTGCTATCCGCCCTTTCAGCAGGAAGAAGCTTTGCTCTTCCCACATATTCACAGTCAAACCCTTAAGTGCGTCACTCGCTGCTGCTGGCTGATGTGCCGCCAACAGTGTCTGTGCCTGCACAAAGGCAAGCGACAATTGTTTTCCTGTTTCCAGGTCTGCCGTTTGCGAGCTGTCTAACCCCGGCTGTTGAAGCAGGAGAGAGGCCATTTTAGCGGCAGTATCAGCATTGATGCCCAGCAGGAGATCTATGTAATCCCGCATGCCCCAGGCAGCCCATTTAGTGCTAGCCATAGGAAAGCTTTCGCGTAATTGTTCATACAGGTCTATCCGTTGTTGCTGGTCAGTGCTGAGAATTGCTCTCCAATATAACATCTGCGCCCAACGTTGGCTCTGAGGAAACTTCGAATATAAAATTTTTATCTGCTCGTCTGCTTTGACAGGGTTTGTTTCCAGCAAACTGTAGGCATATTGAAATAGGTAGTCAGGATTATCGGGGGCTGCTTTCACCGCATTGCCCATGTATTCCTCCGATTTTTTGAACTCTCCCCAGCACTGTGCATCGAAAGATAGCCTAAACCAGGCATCCGCCAGTTTAGGATCCAGTGTTACTGCTTTCAGCAGGTAAGGTTTGGCGGCAGGATCTTCCCTGCTGGCATAATAGGAACCAAGACCATACGGCACTGCCGCTGTTTTTGGAAACTTTTTGAGCCACAGCTGATATTGTTTTACAAGGCCGGCGCTATCGCCCTCCATCAGCGATACATATTCTTTGTGTGCCTCGACATTGGCAGGCTGTTTTTCAATCACGGCCTTAAGACTATCTTTTTGTGCGATGAGCGTAGCCGGCAACAATAAAAATGCCGCTGCTATGAGAAGATTATTTTTCATCTGTTTTAGGTTTAATTATAGGAATGGCCAGCCCGTGCCTTCAGGTAATTTGTTTGGCAACTAACTGTTTAGTACACGACAAACCTCGGGTTATTCAGCGGGGATAATGTTAACCCATGTTAATTTTATTGATAAAAGATAGAACGATGTTTGTGGCGTGTTAAATACGTAGGCATTCGAGAGCATGAAAGATCTAACAATAGGCGATCGCACTATTGGGCTTTCTTAAGCCATATTGATTAGCCAAAAGAATAAATCCTTATTAAGAAACAATTTATGAAAAAGATGATGATAGCTGTTTTGCTATGTAGTATACAGCTTGGCGCCCTGGGGCAACTGTCAACGGAACAGGTTTATGAACACATTCCAATTTTCCATGGTGACAGCATTGTTTTCCCTATAACAATGGTAAATGCCTATCCTTTTGTTTCGGTCGAAGTCAATGGTATAAAGGGGAAGTTGATGTTTGATAATGGAACGGAGGCCGCCTTAAATCTCAATGATAACCTTGTTAATTTGAAAACAAAGAAAAAAGGTAAAGGTAACTTCGGCAGCGGGCAATCATTTGATGAAAACATTAGCGATACCATTGCCGAGCTTAAATTCACCAATGGCTTAACTTACCGGAATTTGCTCAATATCAAGAGTGCGAAACTGGATTTCCTGCAGAGGAGTATCACGCCCGATCTAATGGGATTTATCGGATACAATTTTTTTAAAGGATATATTCTTAAGCTGGATTATTTAAGAAGGAAGATTACATTATATAAAAATACAGAACAGCGAAGCTCTTCCAAAGATTTTCTAAACGGAGAGCGGGTAATAGCGATTATCAATTTTGAGCTCAGAAGCCGGCCTAATATACCGTTGGTGCATGTCAAAATAGGGGATACCGATGTTTTGGGAGCATTTGATACAGGACAATTCGGAATTATTCAGTTTGAAGAAAACGTAGAAAAAGAACTTAAAGCAAAGGGACTTTTGGTGTCGGGCGGAATTGATGGATATGGTGAAGAGCTGTTCAATGTCAATGACGTTGTAATTGACGGGACTTTTAAAACTAATGTGATCGGTACTCCTCCTATGAGCCGGAAAGGTACTGATGTGTTTCGAAAAGCACTTCAGGTTGAGGAACCCAGCTTTATGTGTTTCGGCTATAGGTTTCTGGATCAGTATAAGACAGTATGGGATTACGCGGAAAAGAAGATTTACATCTTGGAAAAATAGTATGTGTCGGCAGTGTCGGTTAGAACAGCTTTATTGTGGTAACGTCACAAATGAATATAGAGAGTAGGAACATTGGGTTCTACTCTCTATTGCTTTATTACACTACTGTAACCAGGCAGAAATTTGATTTTTGATGTAAAATTGGGATGGCCGGTAGCAACTACCATTGTGGATTATCCTTAAATGTGATACTTTCACGAAATGATAAAGAGTGCAACAGAAACAGCCTTATTAAAGGAGAAATTAGGCTCCTTTGGGATGAAACCGGATGAATTCGATTTGTCCTTGCCTTACTGGAAAGTTCAGCAATATAAGAAAGGCGAATTTTACAACGAATACAAGAACGTTTGTAAGCACCTGGGATTTATCATAAATGGAGTATTTCGGATCTACCGTGTAAATACTGAAACGGGCGAGGAAAAGAACATGTTGTTTTTTACCGACCAGCAGTTTGTTACATCCTATAAGAGTTTTTTAAGTCAGACATCATGCGATTATTATACAGAAGCCATGGTTGATTCCCTGATATTATATATTCATATCGATGACCTCAATCTGCTATACGGTCAATCTCATCAGTGGGAAAGATTCGGTAGGATCGTCGCTGAAATGGCTTTCCATGAAGTAATGTCCAATACCGAAGGATTTTTGTTTAAATCCGCTGAAGACCGTTACCGTGAAATGTTAGAGAAGCACCCAAACATCTTCAATAATGTCCCCCTTTATCATATCGCCTCTTATTTGGGTATCCAGGGACCTTCTCTTAGCCGGATCCGAAAGAGAATGATTGAACGATAAGTTCAGATTGATCTCAAAGATTTTTCTAGCTGATTTTGGATTTTAACATCGGTTAAAATTATTGCTGTTGATTTGTCGGAGGTTTGTACTGTCCTAAACAATTAGGCATTAAACAACATGAAAACAGCAATAATTATTATGGTTATGAGTCTATTCGGAATCTCTACTCAAGCCCAGAAAAAAAATGACAAGAGTCCAAAAACAATTGTCTTGATCCATGGTGCCTGGTCTGATGCCTCTTCATGGGATGCAGTTGTCCCACAGCTTAAAAAGCAGGGCAACGAAGTGATCACGGTTAATCTTACAGGCCACGGCGCAGATAACACCTCCTTTGCGGAAATCACTTTTAAAACGTATGTTGACCAGGTAAAATCAGCCATCGGTTCCCGTAAAGAAGTGGTACTGGTGGGGCATAGTTTCGCTGGTCTGGTGATAAGCCAGGTCGCCGAAGATATTCCTGGTCAGATAGGCGAACTGATTTACCTTGCTGCCGCATTGCCTCATAATGGCGAAAGTCTTTTGTCACTGGCGCAACAGGACCCGGGATCACACATCGGTAAATCACTTACAGTTGATAAAGAGCACGGTCAGGCGATCATTGCAAAGGATGCCGTAGCAGATATTTTCGCAGCAGATGCACCACCTCCGGTTCAGCAATATCTTGCGAGCCATATCAAGCCTGAACCGCTTGCTCCCCTGGCTACTCCGGTTCAGCTGACAGAGCAGAACTTTGGCAGCATCAGAAAAGTATTTATCCATACTGTTAATGATAATGCAATCAGCTATGGAGCACAACAGCATATGGTAAAAGCGGGTAAAGTAGATAAAGTGTATACCTTATCCAGCAGCCATACTCCATTTATCTCAATGCCTGATAAGCTGGCAGATATTATCATCTCCGAAAGTAAATAGATGGTAACCTGAAAACGAACATGTGTGCTAATGGTCCCTTTCAAATTGTTGAAAGGGACCATGTTTTTTTTGATGGCAATCGTACATGACGTATTTAATTGCCTGATCATTTTGATCTAATATCATGACCTGATATCACTGGAAAATTCTACTGATCTGCGCTGTGAAGAAGACGATTTTAAATTTCTTCTGATACGGCTTAAAGATTGAGGTTCAATTCCCAGATATGATGCAAGGTGTTTGTCGGCGAACATCTGCAACAAGTGTGGTTCATGATATAATAGGTGATTATACCTTTCACTGGCAGATTGCGTAAGCATATTCAGGATCCGTCCATATGCCGCAATAAAGGAGTGCTCGCGCAGTTTATGCAAACATTTCTCCATTGCCGGTTCACTATCGAATTTATCCCAGAGTTCTCTGCTTCCGATCCTTAGTAATCTGGTATCCGTAAGGGCTTCAATGAGCATATTCCCTGAAGCGTTCACTAATACGCTCTTATAGTCAACAATGTAAAGGTTCTTAAGTGTACTTTGTATATCATTAAAATGGAAGGACCAGGTGATGATTTTTCCCGCATAATCTACATAGTATAATCTTGCTTTACCTGACATGATAAAATAGAGATACCTGCATAGTGTTCCATCATTATTTATCGTATCCCCTTTGGGGATTTCCAATTCTTTACTGTTATTCAGCATTAATTCGATAGTTGTGCCGTTCAGTCCTGTCAGTTTGCCAATAGTGTTGAGTAGGGATAGTGCAGATGTAAGATCAGTGTATTTCATTGCAGTTCAGATTAAAGTGTATTCTTTCCAAGCCTATGGTTACAGCCCATGTGCCTCTGCATATGTAAAATACATGCCAGATTTGTAAATAATTGTATGCCATATTGTTGCATGGTTATATGGCTGAAGGCAGATATTGATATTTCAACAATTCCTTCCCTGCTATTGATATTCCGATAGTACCGGTTCTTCGCTAAATAAATACCCAAAACAAGCTTTTGCCCTCCAAATAACTTTAAGGTTATCGTTATAGGTTTGGGTCTGACTGATCAGGTCTTGATATATCGATGACGGATATTTAGTCTTGAAATAAAGAGGCTGGTTGAAAAAAATAATTCCTGTCACTTTCTGATTTTAACATCGGTTAAGATTTTCGGGGTAGGTTAATTCTAAGTTTGTGGTGTGCTAAAAAACTAGCCGCTTATAGTCATGAAGAAACTTATTTTAATGCTGTTTTTCGCAGCCACTGCTGCCTTGATGTTTTCATCTTGTTCAAAAAAGAATGATGAAACAAATCCTTCGGTTAAAAATTATCTACTTGTTCACGGAGCCTGGGAAGCCCCTTATGTATTTGATTCTGTGAAAGCAAGTTTGATTAAAGATGGAAATAATGTTACAGTTGTTCAACTTCCTGGTCATGGTAGCGATGCGACCGATGCTTCAAGGATAACTTTAAATCTTTATAGAGATAAAGTTATTGATGCCATGACAAGTATGAATGGCAAAGTAATTCTGGTAGGCCATAGCCTGGGAGGTATGATCATTTCTGCTGTGGCTGAGCAGGTACCCACTAAGGTTGAGAAGCTTGTTTACCTCGCAGCGTATCTTCCAACCTCAGGGCAGTCTTTATTTGGGATCGCAACTACAGATGCAGGATCACACCTTACATTGGACATCTTAAAGTTCTCAGCAGATCATTCAACCGTCGACATAGAAGGCACGCACATAGTAGATGTATTTATCCAGGACGGATCAACTCAGGCTCAAAACCTGGTGTTAAATCACTACAAAACTGAACCCGCTCAACCACTGATAGATACTGTGGCGCTAACTTCGGCAAACTTCGGATCTGTTGCAAAAGCTTACATCAAGACTTTACAAGACCATACAATTTCTCCCGATTTACAAAACGAAATGATCAATACTGCAGCTGTTAAAGAAGTTTATCAGCTGAATGCGGGTCATTGCGCATCAATAACAAAGGCTGATTCGTTAGCCATACTCTTGAAAAAGATCGGCCAATAAGCAGGAGAGGACCGTTTGTTAACAGACTGAGATGAATTTTAATATACAGTACAGATAAAAACAATGAAAATGAAAACAATTGAAGAAACAAACGCAGAGGTGTTCACTCACGAAACTGTTCCCACAAGTTATGTGGATGTAAAGAATGTAAAATTTGCTTATCGTGCCTTCGGGAAAAAAGTAGGAGTACCATTAATATTCCTGCAACATTTTACAGGAACGATGGACAATTGGGATCCGGCAGTTACAAATGCCTTTGCTCAAAACAGGTACGTCATACTTTTTAACAATAAAGGCGTTGCCAGCTCAGAGGGAAGTGCGCCCGACAGCGTTGCTGAGATGGCTAAAGATGCGATAGATTTTATTGATGCCCTGGGTTATGAGCAGGTTGATCTATTAGGTTTTTCACTCGGAGGATTTATAGCACAGGAGATCGTTGCAAATCGTCCATCACTGGTGAGAAAACTTATACTCGCAGGAACCGGCCCAATAGGTTCGGCTGGCATCACGCAACTGGAAGCAGTCATCGGTGAAGGAATGAAAGATGGACCTGAAAATGCATTGATTAATCTGTTTTTTACAAAATCAGAGGAAGGCATCAGCGCCGGCAGGGCTTTCATGAAGAGGCTTGGCTCAAGAACTGTTAACAGAGATGTTCCCAATAGCGGCGCAACTATCGGAGCGCAGGCGAAAGCAATTATCACCTATGGTTATCAGCAAGATAATGGCCATCAGCAACTGGCAGGGATTAAGCATCCTGTTTTAATTGTGAATGGAACTTCTGATCTTATTGTGCCGACACTTAATTCTTTCACGTTGGCCAAGCACCTCCAGAATTCGAAATTGATCGTCTGGAGTGATGCAGGTCATGGAGGGTTGTTTCAATATCATGAGGATTTTAACAGAGAAGCCGAATTCTTTCTAGGAAGCAATTAAAGTCAGGTAGGTGTTTGAATCAGGAAGGCAGTGGATTATTTCTATAAACCGCTGTCTTCCTTAAATTCTTAAATCACATCTTACAGCAACTTAAGGAAAGAGGGAATGTGTTAAGATGAAATTATATTGAATGTTCACGTTTGATACCGAGCTTTTTCATTTTCGAATAGAGGGTACCGGCCGGCACTCCTAGTATTTGAGCAGCGCCGCTATCACCGGCAATTTTGCCACCGCAGTATTTTAGTATCCGCAGGATATGATCGCGTTCATTCTCATCGATGGTCTTTAAAGTCGTTTCGATAGCTGTAGGATCGGGTGATGCCGGCTTGCTTAATGGCAGCAGATCGGCAAATTTGATAGCATCTCCAGAAGAAAGCAGGACACAGCGTTCTATAACGTGTTCAAGCTCCCTTATATTTCCTGGCCAGCTGTATCGCATCATATGCTGCATAGCAATGTCGCTGAAAGTGGTGATCTGACGTCCGGCTTTTTGGGCAAACCGTCGGACAAAGTACGCGGCGAGAAGAGGAATATCTTCCTTTCGATCTCTAAGGGGTGGTAGTGATATTGGAAATATATTCAGGCGATAATAAAGATCGCTTCTAAACCTGCCTTTAGCAACCTCTTTTTCCAGATCGCGGTTCGTTGCGGCTACAATCCTGATATCAACCTTTATGGTCTTGTTTCCGCCTACTCGCTCAATTTCTTTTTCCTGCAGTGCACGAAGAAGCTTCACTTGCAGATCAAGCGACATTTCTCCTATTTCGTCCAGAAAAAGCGTACTGTTTTTTGCCAATTCAATTTTTCCGATCCGTTGTTCGGTTGCACCGGTAAAGCTTCCACGTTCATGACCAAAGAGCTCACTCTCGATTAAATTGGGAGGGAGCGCTGCACAGTTCACCTTAACCATAAGCTTATCTTTTCTGGGAGAGCTATTATGGATAGCTCTGGCAATAAGTTCCTTACCTGTACCCGTCTCTCCCTGTATCAGTACCGTGCTGTCAGACATGGCAACCTGGGAAACCAATTTGAATGTCTTCCTGATTGCCCAACTCTCTCCGATGATATCCCCATAATTTTGAGTAATCTCAATTTCCTCTTTGAGGTAACTGGTTTGGTCTTCCAGTTGTCCTTTATATTGTTCGATCTCAGCCAGCTGTTTATTTATTTTCTCATTTGCTGTAAGATTAGATACCGCAATGGCTATTTGAGAGCAGATACTTATAAGTAAGCTTTGCTGATTAGTAAGTTGGGCGAATGGAGCCGAAAGTTTTAGTATTAGGATCCCAATTAGTTTGTTGCCCATATTAACAGGGATGCTTGCAATTTCGCTCATGCCGGCTAGTTTCCAATATTCGACATACCTGGGGAGCTCATTTCTGTTATCATATTTCTGTATGTTGTGCGCCATGAGGCGGTTCCCGCTAATCATCCCGTCCATTATACCGTCCGCGATCGGGTACTTACCCGCCTTTATTTCCTTAAATTGAGGAAGTTTCGTCCACAACGCTTCCTGATCATATAAGTAAAGAGAATGCGTGACTTTATCATCATTCACGATATGCATACAGTGATCGCCTATGATGCCCCATGCTGTTAGCTGCGCATTGATGACGGAGGAAATTTCTCTGATTGATTTCACTGAAGCAATGGCATTACTGAAAGCGAGCAACCTGGTTTTTTCTTCTTCTCTTTTTGTGATTTCCTCATTTGCGACAATGTTAGATACGGCAATTGAAATTTGATGCGATATGCCTTTGATCAGGTTTTGTTTTCCCTTATCCCAAACCAGATCATGGTCAAAGAAGAGGATCCAGAAACCAAAGACATCTTCGCTCTTTGAAAAACGTATAATAACAGCCTTTTTTAATCCTGACTCATAGTTGACTTTTAAATAGAGTGGTAAGTCGCCATTCCTTGAATCGGTGAGTGCTTCAAGATCAAATATCAATGGTTCAGCTGTTAAAATGCATTTGTCGAAAATATCATCTTGTATCGGCCACCTTGTATAACTGGCTAAACTGAGATTTTCAGCCGTTGGGTCCGTCGAAAGAAATATCTGCGGGGTATGACTTCCGTCATTCATTGTCAGGATCGTGAGACGCCTGAAATTGAACATCTTTTTAAGATTGAGCTTTAATGCCTTAAGAAGGCTCTCTCTGCTTTTTACAGAAGTTATGTCACAACTCAATTTCAACAGCAATTCTTGTTCCGCCTGTCTGGACTGAATTGTTTCATTGGCTATAATGTTACCTACTGCTATCGAAAACTGGTTTGCGATATCTTTAACCAGGTTGATGTAATTATGATCAATTTCATCATGCTCTCCAAGACATAAGGCCCAAACTCCAATAAACTTACCCGCTAATTCCAGGCTTTGCATCACGACCTTTCTGATCCCGCTTTCGTAATTTATTTGCAGATATTCAGGAAGTGTTCCTGTAGCGAGTATTTTTTCCAGATCAAAAACCTGCGGCTCTCCGGCCAAGATAACCCTGTTAAAGATCTTATCGGCGATTGTGTATTTAGCGTAGGTCAAATGTTTGTACTTTGGGTGGGACTTTGTTTTTGATTCAGTGTCCTGCATAAAAGTACTCATGGTAAGTTGGTCCTCGTTTACCGTTGCCACCCAATGGTGACGGAAATTGAAAATACTTCCGAGCTTGAAATGGATGATTTTGAGCAGATCTTGTTTTTCCCGTATTGTGACAAAATCTACATTTAATGCCTGGACGATCTCTTGCTCCTTCTTGTTTTTTTCAATCGTTTCCTGTGCTTTAATATTCAGGATGGCGAGCGTGAGATTACTTGCAATTAGTTCACATAATACTGTTGAAATTGCTTTTCCTTTATATTCTTCTTCGAATAATAGTAGCCATAGTCCAATACCTTCTCCACCCTTTACCAGCTCAAAGGTGAGAAAGGAGCCATATTCAGGGGCATCACTACTAGTTAAGAAAGGGGCGATGTTTCCTTTTTGAACCAGATCATCAAGATCAAAAAAATGTCTGATGGCAGAACCAGCGTTTGCCTTATGGCTAAAAGGTATTTTGCCGATGAAGACTGGCTCCTGGTATCCGTCTCTGATATTACTGTAGTTGTCCAGGAAATTTATTATTTCACTTCCTTCGTTATTCAGGATAAATACCGTTGAGTGCGTGAATCCAAGTACAGGGCTTAAAGTGCCTTTTATGAGTTTATTTAAATCTTCACGGTTTTGTACAGTTGCGATATCACGGGTAATCGAAAGTATCAGATTTTGATAATTGTCGATGCTTCTGGTTGTTGATTGATTGCTCATGGTTGGTTTAGCATTTGTTTCTCACAGCCCAGGTGCACATGCCTGCTTTTTTCTTACCCGGCAATTCGCAGCATTATCGTTCATCTCAACAACTGATCTAAATCGCTGTATCAGACATGAACTTTCCTTTTATGCCGTTGACCTGATTTTTTGTTTGTTGCGCTTAAGCGTCAAACCCCATGCAATATGGCAGTAGAATACAGTATCTTTTCATAAGATCTATTTATTCATCGATAATTTACGTCTGATCCTGCTTAAAGAGGTATCTGTTATATTGAGGTAAGACGCTATCTGTTTGAGTTGGGCATGTTTAAACACCTCTTTGTTGTTGGCGATGAGATTTTCATACCGGGCTTCACCGCTAAGATTTATTAACTCCAAAGCTCTTTTCTTATACATTACATATTCTTTAGCCAACATCTTCACTCCATATTCCCTGAATTCCGGAATAGTATGCATCAATAAATTCAACTGCTCATAGCTGATTGCATAGCCTCTGCAATGCGCTAGCGCTTGTATATTCTCTGTGGATGGGGTTTTCAAATAGAACGATGACACCTCAAATACGACACTGTCCTTTTGGTAAAAAGCAGTAGTTATTTCTTTGCCATCGGCATCATGTGTAAAGGCTCTCATAAAACCACTTTGCAAAAAGAAATAGCGATCATTTACTTTTCCTTCTTTAAGAAAGAAATCGTTTTTTAAAATGGTAATTTCTTCAAAGTATTCAACGACATTATCTAAAGTACGATCAGGAAATGCCAAATTTTTTATGATGTAGTTTTTTAATCCCTGTTTGTCCATTTTATTTGTATTAACATTATTCACTGATTTTATTACATCGAACATCCGTAGTAAAAGGCCCTGCCTATTATATCTTCCGGCTCAATTTTAGAGGTTTAATTGTCATGACTAACTTTACTTACCTGTCGTACGTGAGGTGACAGATGGAGCGGCAATTTAAGGAATAACTATAATTCATTACTTGTCCTATGACAAGTATATTCAATTGCGCTCACAAATGAACGTCTACTGTACGAATATGAACAGTTATAGTATTTTATACTATCATAATATTTTAATAGGCAGCTTTTTGTAAAAGCGGTATAGAATTAGCTTCGATTGCTATAATTTTTGCTGCTATGCTGAAGAACTATTTCAAAATCGCATACCGTAATCTGGTAAGAGACCGGCAATTCACAACCTTGAATTTAATTGGGCTGGCGATCGGTTTAGCATGCACAATGCTTATCTTTTTATGGGTTCATGACGAATTTCATATCGACAAATTTAATAAAGATGATAGCCGGCTTTTTCAGGTTTTGCAAAATATTCCGTTAGGCGATAATAAAATAACTACTATTGACGCAACTCCCGCCCTTTTGTCAAAGGCATTGATAGAAAAAATGCCGGAGGTTGAAGACGCTGCCTCGGTTATACCAGTCTCCTGGTTTGCAAGTAAAGGGGTTATTTCATATGGTGACAATCAAATCAAAGCAAATGAGCAGTATGCAACAGCTAATTTCTTCAGTATATTTTCATATGATCTGTTATATGGCAATAGAGAAAATGTACTTGCCAATAAATCTTCAGTTGTAATATCGGAGGAACTAGCCCTCAAATTATTCCATACCACTGAAAGTATTGTTGGTAAGACGATTAAATGGGATCATGAAGATTCAGGCACCGACTTTAAAGGATTATTTACTATTTCGGGGATCTTCAGAAAAATGCCTAACTCCACAGCCCAATTTGACCTTTTATTGCCCTACCAGGCATTTATCGATAAGCGACCTAATTCTCTAAACTGGAGGAACAGTGATCCCAGCACCTACATAATCCTGAAGGAGGGTACAGATGTCAAGGCATTTAATAAAAAGATCGTCAATTTCAACAAGGATGCTAATAAAGCACTATCTGGAAACGATGCAAAATGGATAGGAACACTGCAGATCCAGCGGTATTCAGATAGATATTTATATGACAAGTACGAGAACGGTGTCCAGAACGGTGGGAGAATAGAGTATGTCAAACTATTTTCGTGGATTGCGTTACTTATCCTGGTTATCGCTTGTATCAATTTTATGAATCTTTCTACGGCGAGAGCTTCACGCAGATTTAAAGAAATTGGTATAAGAAAATGTATTGGCGCCAACCGGACCACCCTGGTTCTTCAATACCTGGGTGAGTCTGCTCTGCTCACTTTTTCATCTCTGGTAGTAGCATTGATAATAGTGTGGTTAGTCCTTCCCTGGTTCAATACCATTACAGGGAAAGTCATTTCGCTGCACCCTGATACGACTGTTATCCTATCGATTTTAGGGATCGGTTTTTTCACGGCCATTATTGCCGGGAGCTATCCTGCCTTTTATCTTTCCGGGTTTAAACCCATAGCGCTCCTAAAGGGCAAATTGAAGACTTCTATTGGAGCAGTTTTTATACGTAAAGGATTGGTAGTATTCCAGTTTGCGTTATCAGCTATTTTTATAGTGTCCGTCATCGTTATTTATAAGCAGACGGAGTTTATACAAACGAAAGACCTGGGATACAATAAAAACAACGTTATTTCCTTCAAAAATGAAGGAAGGCTTGATGTGAATTTCCAAACTTTTATAGATGAATTGAAAAACATACCCGGTGTTGCCGGTGCTTCCGGATTTCAGCACAATTTGACCGGCGATCATGGCGGACTCTCTCTTGACTGGGAAGGTAGAAGATCCGGACAAGCTGTCGAATTCGGGAATCTGGAATTAGATTATGGGCTGATGGAATTGCTAGGATTTAAAATGGAGCAGGGGCGTATGTTTTCAAAGACGTATCGTTCTGATACTTCAAAGGTCATTTTTAATGAAGCAGCTATCAGGGCGATGGGGCTGGAAGATCCGGTAGGCAAAACTGTTACGATATTTGGCAAGCGAAAACAGATAATAGGCGTAGTAAAAGATTTTAATTTTGAATCGTTGCATGAAAAGGTAAGGCCATGTGTTCTGCAATGCTATCCTAATGGGAATAACATCCTGGTGAGAATAAAAGAAGGGCCAAAACAAAAAATCCTTGCCGACATAGAAAAGCTTTATGAAATATTCAGTCCCGGGATCCCATTTGAATATACATTCCTAAATGACGACTACCAGAAAATTTACAGCCCCGAGCAACGGCTGGCTCTTTTATCAAAATTTTTTGCTGGCATCGCAATAACTATTTCATGCCTGGGGCTATTTGGATTGACAACATTTACCATCCAAAGCAGGCGAAAAGAAATCGGTATACGAAAAGTTGTAGGCGCTTCTGTAAGCAGAGTAGTGTTGATGCTGTCGGCCGATTTTATAAAGCTGATCTTTTTGGCACTTTTAATCGGCATACCGGTATCATGGTGGACCGCAAATAATTGGCTTCAGAACTTTGCTTTTCGGATCGATATTGGTTTTTCAATTTTCTTAATTACCACAACTTCTGTAATTATCATTACATTGGTTACGATAAGTTTTCAGACAATCGGAGCGGCAATTGCAAATCCGGTAAAAAGTCTGAGGGACGATTAAGGAGTACCCAACCGATTCATTGCCCTTTCTTACCTTTTGATGAGCTGCCTTTTAGCATTTTGAAGCCATTCGTAAACAGTGAGGCCGTTTTTATGTAAGCGGCAATTCCTTTATGGTTGGGTTCCCCGGCAAACTTCTTACTATCACAATGACTTTACCGCCTGCGGGCCGCGCGGTGATCTTATAATGCCAATCAATCCCGTTCCAGCCCGAAAATGCACGCCCGCTTTCGGTAATAACACCGTCAGCGTCTATTACCCGTACCTCCACTTCTGCTACTCGAAACTCATTTTGGGCAGTCACTGTAACTTCATCACCTTCCAATCTGATATTTTGGACTTCTGGGCTGCGGTATGCATCCTTCACCGCTATATTATAAGCATTTTGCCCCGGCCCTGCCAGCGACTGATAATAAGCCTTGATCTGCGGATCTTCCAGCATTTGCTGCGCGAGCATCGAAGCAATGGTCATCTTATGCCTTGCCTCCAGCTGCTTTTGGGTAGGCTTTTTCTTTGATGGGCCGCGTTTCTTCGCCATAATGATCTGCCCGTTCCTTTCGTAGATCGTGATCTGTTTGCCGAGGGTGCCCCGCACCAGTTGCATGAGGATATTGTCTTTAACAATGGCCATAAAAAGGTCGTTTTGAGGTTAGTAATACAAGTTTACTGTATCGTTTCTCTAAGGTACGTATAAGGATACTAAATTGACATCAAAATATCATCTAAAGGTCACTTCAATATCGATTTGATATATAAATGCCCTTTAAATATCCTTTTGGTCATCGTTTAGTAAGCTTATATAAAGCCAATAGAAAGTTTATTTGAACACTGATGAATGATAACTATACCCCGTATGCTATCATCCAACGATTCCACGGTGCGAGGAAAAATGTTCAGTTAAGATTTGAATCCTTTTGTTAGGTAATCATGGAATTATCAAAACATCCAAGAACGACTCGAATTGCTTATTGATTGATAAATAACATTTTATACAAAGCAGGTAAAAACAAAAACGCTCCAAGTTTTTCAACTTGAAGCGTTTCATTTTCTGTGATCCCAGGTATGGGAAACTCGAACCAGATTATTGATGATTTTGCATCACTAAATAAGATTTGACATAAATCAGGTAAAAAAATACAATAAAAGTGCGAGGATAAAACTGAAAGCTGAAGCCCTTCAGGCTCTATAATCATATTACGGCATTGCTATATACCCACTTTACGGTGATCCTTCAAAGTCAAATACTTTAAATTAATATTCCCACCAGGAAATTCCTTGCCGTTGAGCGTATAAATGAGATTTTGCCCTTTCAGACTGAATCCTGCACGTGTCACACCGCCTCCTCTGGCCTTCGTCTTAACCTGTAGACTATCTGCTTTTTGCATGATAGCAAGCCTTATCAAATACACACCGCTAGATTCTTTGGGATTAATTGTCCTCCTTAACGAAGTCGGCTTATCAATACTTTTTCTCACGAAATCGTCAATATTCGTTAGGCCAAAATTCAGTAAACTCTCCTTGCCAAGAGTCATGGTGTCGGGTGGTACTAATAGTTTATAAGACCTAACAACGGAAGATCCGGTAGAATCTAAGAAGTCATATGTATTCCCAGAAAAATTGATTGACAATTCAAGAGGGACATCCGCATTATTAGTTACTTGCGTCCAAAATATGGCTTTGACATATTTCTCCCCATTAGGGCCAGTATACAATTCACCCTTTGGGAAGCTATTTTTAATGACCAGGCTATTACCGCTGGAATCTGTGTACTCGTACATCGTGTGATACCCTGTATAAGATCTAATGGAGGTTGCGTTATCTTTGCTTGCTGACTTGACCTTTTCAATAGTCCTGTCTGTATGTGGTTGACCACAGGAGGTAATCACCAAAGATATCAAGGTCAAAAAGGAAATAAATGCGAATTTCATGATGTCTATGTTTAGCTACAGTGAACCTACATCGATGCTTTAAGATGAACGAATGACAATTGTAAATAAATATGTAAATATTGTAAAAACACTACCCCTGGAATTAAAGAGGAGCTGATCACGATATCAAAGTAGGTTAGTGGTTCTACTCGTTTGTATTTGGGAACTCGCTACCATTAAGGGTTTAAACGAAAAAAGGCTTTCAGATTGAAAGCCTTTGAATTTCTGTGATCCCAGGTATCGGAAACTCGAACCAGATTGTGCAGGAATTATTAAAACTATCAATGATAATCTCAAAAATCGGTTAATCTAACATCAGAAAAGTTCGAGGTATCTGTTAGGTTACCTGTCATTATTTCAATACAATTGTACAATATAACTAGGTATCTGGAACACCGGACATATAAGAAAAAACAAATAACAGCATACCTCCGTATTGTTTAGTTTGAAATAGGATATCCAATTGCCCAGATGCGTTCTGGACAATTTACATGAAGTCGCTATGTTGAAATATTGAAGGCTGATAATGAATTGTGAAAATTAATTGTTATCATTTCCTCCTTCAAATAATTCATGAAGCTTCTTTTGCAATATCCTTTTATCGGGAAGTTGAGTTTTATATTCGGCAACCATAGTGGCAGAAAGGCTACGGCTTAATGCATATTCAACAACTTCGTTGTCTTTATCTTTACAAAGTAAAACTCCAATACTAGGATTTTCATTATCTTTTTTCGTATCTCTGTCCAACGCTTCCAGATAGAAATTAATTTGGCCCAGATGCTCTGGTCTAAATCTATCAGATTTTAGCTCAAATGCAACTAAACATTGTAACCCCCTGTGATAAAATAAGAGATCAATGTAGAAATCGCTATTGCCTACCTGAACCTTGTATTCTTCGCCCATAAACAAAAAATCTCTACCTAATTCAAGAATAAAATTCTTCATTTGACTGATTAAGCCTCTTTGTAGATCACTTTCCTTGTGGGGCTCTGAAAGATTTAAAAAGTCAAATACATAACTATCCTTAAATGTATCCGTAATTTCAGGATGGACTTTTCTAATCGCTGGTGAGAGTTTCGAATTTCCGATCATGGTTCTTTCAAAAATGCCACTATTAATCTGTCGCTCTAGTTCTCTGCTACTGTACTTTTCTTGGCTGCAAAGTTTTAAATAAAACTCTTGCTCTTCGATCGATTTAGCTCTACTCAAAATAGTAAGGTTGTTTGTCCAGCTAATTTCTCTCAGCAGTGCTGAGAGTTTTGGAAAAGCTTGGTATGTTTCATAGAACTGCTTCATTCGCCAGAGATTTTTATCCGAAAAGCCTTTTAAGTCTGGTTCATTATGTTGCAAATATTGCGCTAATTCTTTTACAACGGATTCTCCCCATTCTGCACTTTCAACTCTCTTACTAATATATTCACCTATATTCCAGTAAAGATTTATTAGTTCAGTATTTACGGATTTAATAGCATTTGTGCGTGCTTGTTTTATAAGTTGTACTATATCGGCGAACTTCTTCTGTAGCATGACAAGATTCTTATTTTATACTAATTACTGGACAATGTAAGTCATCAAATAGGTTTAAAATTTACCTTTTTTGAGAATAATCAGCCTCTATTTAGGCATGAGTATCCCTTAACTAATTTATTGTTCCATTTAATTCCTTCTGTAAATCTAATGTTTTTGAAAGATTAGGAATAGACTCTATTGATGCCATTATATTCATTATTTACATTGGTGCATTTTATATACATAAATCCCTGAGGTTCGTTTGGAATAATAATATACTGTGGTTAATTTTCGAAATCGGTATTAAATCTACGAGGTTATGATATTATCCTCTTTTGACAGTAACTAATAAAATTCATCCTATGACAAATCGAGAAACTTTAAAAAACATCATCGATGCTCATTTAAAAATATGTGTAGAAAACGAGTTCAATCAATACCCTGGTGAGATAGAGTCTGAGATGACTGATCACACTCTTGTATCTGAGGAAGACTGGGGAAGATGGTTCCCGATCGATAGCACAGTTACAGATGGCGATATAGAGTCTTTTGAAAAGCAGCTCGGATATAAGTTGCCAGATGATTATAGGACGTTTTTAAGGTATAAACACTTTTATGAACTACATATCTCGGCATCTTTTTGCAGTCATCCAGTAAATACATGGCTAAAACATCAACATAAGATGATTTTCGATGGATGGCCTGCAGATGAACTTATTGAAAAGGGACTCATTCCATTTGCGGATTGGAGTGATTTGAGGTTTACTTTGCTTTAATACAAACGGCGATTTTGACGACAAAGATTACCCAATTGTCTTATGGGATCATGATGATCGGGACGAATAAAACAGGTGGCCGATAATTTTAAAGATCTGATAATCCTGCTTAATAAGGAAGGAAATGCAATGAGAGGCTAATAAAAGATCTGATTTCCGCTGGATAACCGTGCGTGTTTGATTTTTTCACAGTTGTTAAGTACGCACATAAACAAATTTCCAATATGAGGCTCGCTTATTCATACTATGGTGTTCTTCTTTTCACTAATAAATGTAGATTATTTTTTTTTGAAGTATCGTCGAGAGTATTAATAAATAAGAAATTTTCGCTTTGATTTTCCTATTTTACAATAGAAAAGAGTCATATTTCCGAGAAAGTTTGAAATAGATAACTCAACAATTCCGACTTTAATGACCGATTGGATAAAGACTAAATATAACCAACGCTAGTTCAATAATGCTTTATACAACATAAAATTATCCCGATATGGCATTTGTAAATACAATTGAAGAGTATCTTGAGCTAAAAGCACGTGGCGAAAAAAGTATTCAATGGTCAATTTCAAATCATGAGCTGAGTAGGTTTATTTTGGAAGAAAGAAAGAAAGGATTTCATCGAATGTTAGTAGAGGACTTTAGGGTAGAAGCATTCAATGGTAGCTATAGATATAGACTAACTTCAATCCTACCATTTGGTAAACATAGAGGCAATACGGTAGCAGCTGTATACAAATGTGACCCGGAATATATAGAGTGGTGCTTAATGAATGCAAGTGCTTTCTGTATTGCCCAAGAAGATATTTCTATATTAAATGCAACTAAAGTCTTTATCGGTGATGATTTGATTATCCGTGAAATAGACATTGAAACATACGAAGTAGATTTAACCAAGTTTAAAGTGAATGAACATGGATTCCCAGTAAATGATGATATTGCCAATATTGAGTTCTCTTTTACAATTGCTGCACAGATACAGAATGAAGCTAAATTACTGGATAGTCTTAATGCATTTGATGTGCTAAAAGGTGGTAAGTGGAAATTAAATAATGGAGCTTTATTCAAAGGAAAGAAATCAATCCGAATCATTATTAAGCTCAAAAGCGTTTTGTTATAAGTTAGTTATAAGTAAGGGTGCCGGTAGACAACAACTTTTAACCTTCCCCCAAGAATTCAACTTGATCCGTTTTTAACTTGATCCCTCGAACGCCTTATTAATTGATAATGCAATAGTTACAATGATAATCCTAAAACAAAAAAGCTTCAAGTCCTTGAACTTGAAGCGCTTAATTTTTCTGTGATCCCGCTGGGACTCGAACCCAGGACCCATACATTAAAAGTGTATTGCTCTACCAACTGAGCTACGGAATCATCTAACGGGCTGCAAGATTACATCAATTATTTATAACCTCCAAATAAAAAAAGCCGCCTCATAAAAAATGAGACGGCTTTCAATAGAGATCCTTATAAAAATTACATCTTCACAAACTTCTTCACTACTGGTTTACCTGCGTTGGTAAATTTCAGAATATAAACGCCTGGAGTCAGGTTAGCTACATTCAGGATACCATTAACAGCTTTGATAGTAGTGGTCTGAGAAGTCGCAACGTTAGTTACAGTGAACACACCGTCGTTTTTCACATTACCTACGGTCAGCAGTTCAGTTACCGGGTTAGGATAAACTTTCACTACTGGTTCTGGATTAACTACAGCCAGTTTACCACCGAATTGAGTAGGAGCGCTGAATTCGAACCAGTTCAGGTTAAAGTCAGCTTTTGAAGCGTAAACGCGGAGGGTTTGTCTGCCTGCTGCCAGGGTAGCTGTAGTGTTTACAGTAACCCATGACTGCCATCCACCGGTAGCTGCTACGTCAACGGTAGTCAGTACGTTAGTACCAGACATCAGTTGCAGCTGACCGCCACCAGGAGCGCTGGCAACACGGAAGGCAACATTATATGTGCCGGCAGCAGTAACATTCACATTGTAATCCATCCAGTCGCCGGTACCAACCCAGCCGATGTTCTCACCACCGCCGATGTCAGCGCAACCTTCAGTACCGATACCGTTCATAGCATCGAATTCTTCAGCCTCGATACGGCCTGGTACGCTCTTCTCAGTAACGGCTTTAGTTACATTGATAGCAACAGGAGCGGAAGTAGTGGTCATTTGTGTGTTGTCGGTAGCTTTTGCAGTCAGACTGTAAGCACCAACAGGAACGCCTGTCCACAGGAATTGATATGGACTTGTAGTGTCTTCACCGATCTTGGTAGCACCCTGGAAGAATTCAACTTTCTTAACAGTACCATCTGAATCAGCTGCATCAGCTTTGAGCAGGATATCAGCATTGCTTAAGAACGCTTCACCATTGGCAGGAGCAGTGATGTTCACTGTAGGAGCATTACCGATCGCCAGCGCGAAGGAGAAGTAGTTTACGTTGAAGTCATTATCATTCAGCTGAATGCGGATCACGTGCGTACCGGCAGTCAATGTAGTTGTAGTCGCATTAACTGTCTGCCATGCCTGGAATCCACCTGTAGTTGGAACGGTAACAGCACTGCCAATGATATCCTGACCATCCATTAGGAGGTTCAGGGACTTAGCATTACCAGGGTTTGCAACACGTGCAGAGAAGGTGTATTTGCCAGTAACAGTGACATTGACAGAATACTCGAGCCATTCGCCACCATTTACATAACCGATGTTAAAGCCGCCTTCGTTACAGTTCTCCAGGTCTACACCCTCGTTAGTACGATATTGGTTGCCCTGGTTAGCTGTGCTGTTGTCGTGGTAAGCGATACCCTCACCGCCTGTATCGAAGTTTTCGATCTCGATCTTACCAGGGATGGTAGATGGAGCGCTACCGAGCGGGAACGGATTCTGACGTGAACCAATTGATCTGTAAGTAGCGAAGAAGGTAGTGTCAACTGAAGGAACACGGATAGCCTGTAAAGTATCGCCACCATGTCTCCAGGATACGAATTCGTAGGTAGTGTCGCCCAGGATCTGAGGAGTGATAGCCTGCAGTGTGGTCTGAGAATTTACTACCATTGGTTTTGTAAATGGTGTAGCAGCTTCTTTACCTAATACCAGTTGGATACCAGGAATGTTAGTCGCTGCAGTAACCTGTACCTTGTTAGGATAGATGTCAACAGAATCAATACCGGTACGGCCATTGGAATCTGTAACGGTCAGCATCAGTCTGAACCAGATATTTGGTGAAGATTCACCGAGGTTGTCTGCAGTGAAGGTACCTGATTTAGCACCTGCTGGCAGGGTGGGACCAGGGTGCCAGTGTTCGCTGGTCTCTGTGTCTTTGTGGAAGAAACGCGCCTCCCATTTATATGCAGAAGCTGGCAGTGTGCCGTCTTCAGTATCAGTCGCGCTACCAGAGTAGCTTACTACTGTTCCTACACTCCATTTCAGCGTGTTTGCCGGTGTAAGGATGTGTGGAACTGGTCTTGCATTGAAAGGAAGAACCGTCAGTTTTGCCGGATTACTGATTGCAGTGTCAATATGATTGATCACTACACAACGGTACAGACCAGAATCTGCACGTGTTGTTTGTGCGATAGAATAAGTAGCAGCTGTAGCACCCTGAATATTTACGCCATTCTTCTGCCATTGGAATGACATAGGTACACCACCTGAAGCTGTAACAGAAAACTGTGCAGGATCACCTGCAGTTACTGTCAGCGGAGTAGGTTGGTTTACGACAATAGGTGCCTGATTATTATTGTATTCAATTCTCCATAAGTTACCATTGTTAGCATATTCTATATAATAAATGTTGCCGTCATTGCCAACACTTGTACCTAATATACGTCCGAAACCTTTTGCTGCAAACTCAGTATACTGAGACTGAGGTGTCAAATTGTTCACGTCCACAAATCTGTACCAATCCCTGCACCAGTCGGTGAAGAAGAATTTGTTACGATATTCTGCCGGATAGTTGGTGGCAGGCGGGTTAAAAAATACACCAGATGTAATGGCACAGCCTCCCTTGTCATTACTATGGTCATAGTAGTAAACACCGGTGATGGTACCTGCAGGCTGACTGGATCCTGATTTACCATCCTGGCTCCAGCCATAGTTGTAACCTTTGCTGGCATCAGGGTTTGTTACATCGTTGATCTCTTCGTAATCGCCGCCTACGTCTACTACAAAGATCTTCTGGGATACCGGGTCAAGTGCCATTTTCCATGGGTTTCTCAAGCCACGCGCCCAGATACTCCTCTGCTGACGGTTTGCGCCAGGAGTATCGTAGTATGGGTTGCCAGGTGCTGGTTGACCATCTTCTGTTAAACGCAGGATCTTACCGCGGTAAGTATCCAGGCGGGGTGACCAGGAAGCAGAATTACTTTCTCCTACAGCTACATACAGATAGCCCTGACGAAAGAGTAGTGCACCCCCATTATGAGCTCCGTTGATGATCGAATCGAGCTGCATAACGCGGTTAACCGAAGTTACCTGGTTGTTAGCAGTGATGGTCAGCGCATCAATGTAATGGTACGTCATCTGCGTGTTGGTGTAGAAGATGTAGATCTTACCATTTGTTGCAAAATTCGGATGGAGGGTAATACCCAGTAATCCCTGTTCAGCATCGGTCACAGTTTGTGCAGTGTGCACAGTAGTGACAGCTCCATTCTGGAATACCTTAACGTTACCTCCGCGTTCTGCGATAAAAATTCTGCCATCCGGCGCATGGGCAAGGGCAGTCGCTTCGGCGATACCACCGTTGGTTAACTTTTTCTGAGTGAAACCAGTTGGCAACTGGCTGTACGCAATGCTCGTACTAGCCAGGAACATGGCTACTCCACAGCACGCAGTCAACATGTGCTTGTGAAATTTAAGCAGCAGGTTTTTCTTCATTGTGAGTAATGGTTTTTTGTTGAATACTAGATTGTATTTGTGTTTTCTTGTGAGAAATCGATTTAGACCAATAAAGGATATTAAGAAAAAGGTTTTAAGGGACTGAGTGAATAAAATACAGGATAAGGTTTTTAATTTTTTTGACGGCGAAATTTACAACATTAGTTTGATACTACTATTATCTATTAATGAACTTTTGATGTTATACTAATACAAGTAGAAGATTTTATTGCGCATCCCGAAAATGAACAATGCGTTTACCTAACGGTGATAGGCAAACGCATCGTCCATTTAAGTGATTGTAGATTATTGCTTAATGAATTTCAACAGGAGTGTTTTCTGCTCCTTGTTCGTCAGCTGAATGAAGTAAACACCTGCCGGTAAGTGACTTACCGTAATACCGTAAGTACCGGAGATTTTACCTTCCTGTGATAATTGTGTAGACCATGTACGTCCGTTCATGTCTACAACTCTTACCTGTTTCAGTCCTTCGTTACTTAACAATTGTATCCTGTCGTTTACAACCGGATTGGGATACAGACTTGCCTTCCATGTTCCTGCTGATCTTACCGGATTTGAACTGCTTAACAAAGAGCCGCCGGTACGTAAAGTACCATATGCTTCCAGTTCAAAAATAGAATAGCCATATGGAGTGGTCCTCGCTGTTCCGTATATGCGGAGGTAACGTCCATGTCCTGTAAGCCCGGTATAATCGTTCACCAGGACATTGTTATTCGTAACGGTCCTCAACGGCGACCAGTTAATGGTATCGTTGGAAATCTGCACGATATAGTCTTTCCCTGCCGCAGTTTCCCAAGTGAGCTTCACCCGGTTGACGTTATAGTCTGCTCCGAGGTCCACACGTATCCACTGTGGATCGCTAAAGGCACTTGACCAGCGGGTATTGATATTGCCATCTACCGCATTCTGGCTGGTAAAGACGATGTTCTCATAGGAAGAGACAACAGCAGGTTTATTAAGCGCTAGGTTAGTTTGTGTTACCGCTGTATCTGTCTTTATATAATACACATTATCAATGTAGAAACTCGCGGCAGCTGCCGGTGCATCTCCGGAGAATGTGAAGGCTTGTGTTATGGTGGTCAGGTCAACATTGGTCAGCGTGTTGACAGGAATGGTCACTTCGTGCCATTGTCCGTCCCTGATCAATCCTAACTTTTGTTCTCCTGCCGCAAACTGAATGGCCTGATCTCCGTTCTGGGAAATTACGCTGAAACGGAAAGAACCCTGATAGCTGGTTTTAAAGTGGAACTTCAGGAAACCATTACTGAAATTACTCAGGTCGCGCACGTCATTTGCTACGCCCAGACCGAACCAGTTATTGGCAGCAGCGGTAAAGCCCATTACCTGCGATCCTTCATATGGTGCTGCTCCGCTGATGGTCGCCAGGTTATTCCATACATACAGGTTAGCGTCCAGCCCATAGGTCAGCTTATCTGTAATGGATGCATTCTCACTATAGATGCCATACCTGTTGGAAAGGATCTTATTATCCTGCACAGTGATCGTCACAGGAGCAGACGTGGTACTCAGTTTTCCATTATCCGTTGCTTTGGCCGTAATGGTATAAGTTCCGGGTTGTACATTCTCCCAGGTAAAGTTATAAGGCGGCTGACTGAGTGTACCCAGTAATGTGCTACCGTTAAAGAATTCAACCTTGTAGATCAGACCATTGTCAGTGATGTTGGTATTGATCACCACTTTAGCCGGTTTCCTGTATGGCGTGCTGGCTGTAGGAGAGGTGATGCTCACCTGGGGGGCTGTATTGCCCGGTGCCGCTACCAATACTGTTACAGGTTTCGAAGTGGTGGTCTTGTTCTGGTTATCTGTTGCTTTTGCAATCAGTTTAGCAATAGCCTGGGTAGATGTTTGCCAGGTATAGTTGAACGGAGCAGATGTCACTGTTCCCAGGTAGTTCGCACCATTGAAGAAATCCACTTTGCTGATAGTGCCATTAGGATCACTTGCATTTGTCTGAATAGAAATGGATGCAGGAGTTGTATATACTGCTTCATTGGCGATGTTCGTAATGGCTACACTTGGTGCCGGATTGTCCGATACACCGCCGGTATAATAGACATTATCAAAGTAGAAATCTGCTGTAGCTGCCGGAGCGTCGCCGGAGAACATGAACAGCTGTCCCACCTGGTTGAGATCCAGCGTACCGAACTCGCTGACAGGAATGGTCACCTGGTGCCATTGACCGTCCCTTACCAGTCCATGCTCGTTACTACCGTTGAAGTTCACCCAGCCTTCCACACCATCCGCCACAATACCTACTTTGAAAGTAGCAGTGGAGGTGGTTTTCATATGGAACTTCAGACTACCGCCTGCGTAGTTGCTCATATTCTTGCTATCATTGGCTACACCGAGCCCGAACCAGCTGCCTGCATTGGCGCGGAATGCCCATACATTGCTACCTTCAAATGGCGCGGGTGTTGGCGTCGTGATGTTTGTGATATTGTTCCAGAGAAAGAGATTAGCACCCTGTCCGAAAACAACCTTGTCGTTGACCGTAGTATTGTCGGTAAAGATACCGTAGTTGCCTTCAGGCGCATTGTTGGAACCAAGTACGAGCTCTTCTCCTTGTGTGATGTCCTGGTACAGTTTAATGTAATCAACTTCCATACGGCCGGGTAGGGGAGCAGTCACTCCCGCTGCGGAATGAATGCCCGGATAGTTGCCTCCCACCGCCAGGTTCAGGATAACGTAAAAGGGATGATGAAAAGCTTCAAACCCATTTCCGCCATTGATACCGATCCTGTAATATGGGCTGTTGTCCAGGTAAATGGTCAGGAACTGCGGGTCCCATTCCAGTTTATACAGATGATAACCATCGTTTAACTGTGTGTTCTGCAGGATAGTATCTTTTGCGTAGGTAGCATGCCCGGTATAACCTCCGGGGTTTTCTGTCCACCAGTGTGTGGCGGCACTGACAGTTCTGTTGGCCCTGCCTTCGGCAAGCGCGCCGGCAAAGCCCATTTCGAGGATATCAACCTCTCCGTTGCGGGGCCAGGTACCGCCGGTTGCACCCAGCAACCAGAACGCAGGCCACAGGCCATTCGTCACGTTGGGTACTTTAATCCTGGCCTCCAGGGAACCGTACTTGAATGACATCCGCCCTGCGGTCTTGATACGTCCGGAGCTAAATGGCTTGCCGCCCATCGTTTCCCGGCGGGCTTCAATGATGAGGGTTCCATTTTCAATTCTCACATTTTCCGTGCGGTTGGTATAGTACTCCAACTCGGCATTACCCCATCCGCAATTGCCTTTGTTACAGCCATCGCCTGTTTCATAGGTCCATGTCTGTGGGTTGAGGGTGGTGGTGGTAAAGTTTTCCTCCCAGACTAGTTGTCGCTGGGCATAGGTCGCAAAAGGTAACAGTGAAAGACAGAGCGCGGCAGTTATCCATGGGCTCTTTTTCAACTTGATTGTTGGGTAAACCGGGTTCTTCATATGGGAATATTTAAGGTAACGTGAACGTGGCAAACAACATCAGTACAGGATCACACTACATAGGCTTGAGGGTGGCTCTCTTCATAGTGTTTTCTGGATTTTCGCTTCATACAAATGTAAGGATTGCAGCGCATAACCGGTAGTCCGATCAGGAATCTTTTGTTCACAAACCGGATGCGCTTAAACCGGCACCGGCATACTCCTTTTATCACAATGTTGGCCACTATCACAATGGTATCGCGTAATTTTGATCTTTGCCATTTGTTCATCTGTACCTCCATTTTTTCCGGAACTTTATAACAATCAACATAAACCACATAACATGACTACAGCAAAAATAGGATGGATCGGACTAGGTAAAATGGGCGGTCCAATGTCTCAGCAGTTGATAAAGGCCGGTTATGGTGTAACAGCGTATAACCGCAATAAAGACAGGGAAGCAGCCATACAGGCAATGGGCGCTTCTTCAGCAGTTACGCCCGCAGCAGTGATACTGCAATCTGATATCGTTTTTCTGATGGTATCTGACGACAATGCTACCAGGGATGTATTTACTGGCAACAACGGATTATTATCTGTGCAAACATCCGGGAAGATCATCATTAATATGAGTACAGTCTCTCCTGCAGTGAGTAAAGACATGGCTGCCTTGTGTGCTGCACAGGGAAATACTTACCTGGATGCACCTGTATCCGGTAGCGTAAAACAGGCGGAAGATGCATTGCTGGTCATCATGGTCGGAGGTGATAATACCGCGTTCCAGCAGGTAAAACCTATATTGGAGAAAATGGGCAAATTAGTGCTATTGACAGGCGACACCGGTGCCGGTAATAATACCAAACTTGCTGTAAATACCCTATTGGCCATCTTTGCACAGGGGCTGGCAGAAACAGTTACGTTTGCCAATCAGCAACATATTCGTACAGAAGACCTGATGGCTGTCATCAACAATAGCGCCCTGGGAAATGTGTTCGGTAAAATAAAAGGTGATGCCATCATGAACGATAACTATAAAGCCGCCTTCGCATTGAAGCATATTGCGAAAGATCTGCGTCTTGCAAAAGCAGAAGGCCTGTCTTCGCCGCTGGCGACAGTTGCTGCTGATACTTTCCATGAGGCTGAAGGAACGTTGGGAGAGGAGGATATCATTGCGATCATCAAGAAGTTCTGAAAATAATTAACCGGCACCACGACCGGTGCCGGTTGTTAAACCTTTTCAACTTACAGAAAAACGTGCGATAGATATCGCACGTTTGTTGTTTACACCTAATAGAGCTCATGTGCTCTTTACCACATAAGATTACTTTTAGATAACTACTTCTTAGGATGCAGCCCATTATCCAATCTTTCGTAAAGATCCTGCAGATGATTACGGGATGTGGCGTCTGACATCTGTGGTGTAGTTACCTTAATTATGTTCATCAATTCCTTCGCGTGTGCCCTGATCAGCGCCATAACATCACTATCCCTGTTAGTTGTCGGAGTGAATGATATTGTTCCGGCAGGTGCTGGCGTCAGCATGAAATTCAGTCTCTCCGCATATACACGCTGCAGCATACGGCGATAAGGATCAATTGTTTTGTGCGTACTTAATTCAGAGAAAACGCCAAGCTTCAGGTCCTGCAATAGCTGTGACGCAGTATAAGCTTTGGATGCATCAAACGCTTCCTGTGCATACAACCTGTCTAACAAGTCGGGCGACAACAACTGAGACAACACTTTCTTCTGGACAGCCGTTACTGCTGAGAAACCTGTCGGTGTGAGCGTCGATAATTGTTTATCATCTAACCACGCCGGTGTCGTAAACAGTTGCTCGTTCAGGAATGCTACAGCCCTTTGTTGTTTGCTCTTAGTAGGGAATTCATATATAGGTCCCTGTTGCTCCACAGTTTTTGGTGTGGTCAGTATACCGCCTACCTGCGATGCAACATGTCCTACATAAAGATCAAACTGCTTCACGATCTCCATGTACATCTCACCGGCCCTGGTATAGTCTTCATCCGGCTGACGTGTCCAATCGATCAGGTGTTTCTCAATCCGTTTCAGATTGGCAATACCGTACATACTGGCCTTCATCGCATCATCACCTAAGTCTTCACGCTGATTCCTCGGATCATAATATGTCTTTGCATCGTTAGGTACTTTTTCAATACCGAAAAAGTATTGTTTACCGGATGCCAGTTTATCGATAACCCTTTTGTTCAGCACCGGCGTTTCTGCAGCTGCACTGTTAGCAGATGGTACAAGTTTGTACCCCCATTCAATAGCCCATTTGTCATAATCACCGATACGTGGGAAGATACCTTTTGGACCAATATTATCTTCCGGCTGTGCAACGTAATTGAAACGTGCATAGTCCATAATAGATGGCGTATGGCCATGTGCTTCTACCCAGCGTTTGCTGCGAAGGCTATCTACCGGAACGGTAGAAGATGCTCCCCAGTTATGACGTAATCCCAGCGTATGACCTACTTCGTGAGAAGAAACAAAACGGATCAGTTCTCCCATCAATGAATCCGGTAGCTGCGGTGCCTGTGCACGTTTGTCTATCGCGCCTGCCTGTATGAAATACCATTTGTATAACACGTCCATCACATTATGGTACCAGCTGATATGCGTTTCCAGTATCTCGCCGCTGCGCGGGTCCTTGATACTTGGTCCCATTGCGTTGGAGATATTGGATGGCTTGTATACCAATACAGAATGACGGGCATCTTCAATGCTCCAGGTACTGTCGTCTGCCGGCGCTTCTTTCGCCATGATCGCATTTTTAAATCCTGCAGTCTCAAAAGCGCCCTGCCAGTCGTTAATACCAGCTATCAGGTATGGTACCCACTTCTTCGGCGTCAGCGGATCTATATAAATGACGATCGGCTTTTTAGGCGTCACCAGTTCTCCGCGTTTATATTTTTCCAGATCTTCTTCTCTGGGTTCCATACGCCATTTCCAGATCATGCTCTCACTCTTTACACCCTGTGAATTAGCATCAAAGTTGATGTACTCATCAGCAAAGAATCCTACCCGCGGGTCAAAGAAACGCGGTTGCATTGGTTCGGCGGGCAACAGCACAATAGAGCTGTTCAGCTCAAAGCTGTAGGTCTTTGACTCGCTATTAGGAGCTGGTCTGGAATTGTAGGTGCGTACCGTTTTTATTTCCACATTCATCGGATAAGAACGGATATCCTCAATGTAAGACCTGTCAGGAGCCATCATCGCT
Organism: Chitinophaga sp. S165; assembly: GCF_003182155.1. Lineage (GTDB taxonomy): Bacteria > Bacteroidota > Bacteroidia > Chitinophagales > Chitinophagaceae > Chitinophaga. Next base: position 1,757,362 of record NZ_QGTG01000001.1, on the reverse strand, counting down.
AAACCCATCAGGTTTTTGAGTGACGGGTCGAAGAACAGGATAGAGTTATCATTGTTCACATAATCAGTGATCTCTATCACATTTCCTTTAGTGCTGTCGTTGATCGCTTTGATGCCAAATACAGCCTGTATGGATTGCAGATTGTTGTTCAGCAGGGAGCGGTACAAACCGTTTGCAGAACTATCTGCAGATCGTTCTTTGTATGAAATCGTCTTCAGGAAGATCTTATTACCACTGCCTTTTTCAAAGCGGATCACTTTTTCGCCGATCTGATCACCGCTGTAAGAGCCCATAAAAAAACGGAATTCCGAAGACCCTTTCGATATTCTGCCTACTACCAGCATATCTCTCCCGAGCAATGAATCAGGTATTTCAAAGAAATACTTGTCATTAGACTTATGCACTTTAAACAGACCGTTGGTCGTAATTGTACCTGGCGGAATGATCTCTTTATATGGCTTCAGTGCTTCCTGTTTCGCAGGAAGGCCAAATTTAGTTAAAGCTAGTGCTGCGGCGAGACTATCTTTTTTTATAGCGGTCGTGTCTTTTCCCTTTTGTTGTTTCTGTGCGGTAGCTGGTAAAGCCATCGCCGCAGCACATAAGGTTCCAAGCAAAACGTTTGTCGTTGCTGATTTCATTGTTAGCTTTAGTATTTAAAATGATGGCATGGTTACCTCTATGGATATGGCAAAGGTTGTCTTCATCAATTGCTATAACCCGGATTTTGTTTGATGTTATGATTGAGCTGTGTTTCACTAAACGGTATGGGCAGTATTTTGTGATTTGGGTCCCACACACCGCCTTTCTGGGGTGTGAGTACGCTCATTACCTCATCCACCTTACCTGTACGGACAAGATCAAACCAACGGTGTCCCCATTCACTAAACAATTCTATTTTTCGTTCTTGCGCAATGGCTGCCAGCATAGCATCTTTACCTGTGGCTGTTGTGCCGGTCAGCAGTGCCTTTGCCCGGATGGCATCCACATCTTCCTGTGCGCTGCCGGGGCCAGTAATATTGTCTTGCTGTGCTCTAGCCTCCGCACGTATCAGGTATTGCTCTGAAAGACGTAAAACCATCAGTGCTTCGGGTGTACCGCTCGGATTTTTTTGGTACTTAAAAGGATAATAATATGTCGTACCATTATTGGCGAGATACGTGCCAACCCATTTTTCCCGGCGGCTATCTCCCTGCTCGAAACTATTTACCAGGGATTCGCTGAGTGCACCCGGAGTGTTGGGTGTAACGCCGGGCGGATTGGTAGACGGGATGAATGCCTGTGCGTCATTGGTCGCATAGTTGATAGGATCAACTGTCAGCATATACCAGATCGCTTCTTTAGTAGTTGTAGTGAAAGCTTTGTTAAGATCTTGTTCCAGCTGGTAAGCTGCATTACTGATCACAGCGGTGGCTTGTGCTTCTGCGTTGGACCAATCTTTCAGGTATAGATAGACGCGTGCAAGCAGCGCGGTTGCGGCCAGCTTATTCGGACGTGCTCTTTGTGCAGAGCCAGGAGAAATACCTGCAAAATAGGCTTCTCCCATCATTGATTGAGCATCTTTCAAGTCAGCAACGATCTGCGCATACACTTGTTCTTTGGGTGCGCGTGATAATGTATTGTTGATCCTGTAATCGCTTGTCAGCGCCAGCGGTACATCACCGTAAGTATTCACCGCGTAGAAATATATAAGCGCACGTACAAATTTGGCTTCTCCAAGCAATTGCTGCCTGATAGGTTCTGACAGTCCTTTAGAGGCAGTAACGCCTTCTATGGTGACATTACAGGTATATAGACGTTGGTAGAATTCGTTCCAGAAGTATCCACTGCCTACATTGTAAGTATTGGTATAAAATTCAGCTAGGGAAGAGCCCAACACGGCGGGTAGATAGTTCTTGATCTCATCTGCAGCCATCCCTTCCAGCATACTAATGCTGTTGATGCCACTTACAAATCCTGCATCTTTGACCATACCACTGTATAGTCCTGTCATGACAGAAGTTGCAGATGAGTTTCCGGCAAATGCTTCCTCGCTCACGATCTTTGATGCCGGCGGGTCTATCTCCACTGCCTTGTCACAGCCCGTACTGAATGCAATTAGCATAAAACCAGTATATAGGTAACGTAATGATTTATATTGTAAGGTCATTGTTTCTCTTTTATAAGGTTACTTTAATACCACCTGTAAACGTCTTCATCGGGCTCAGGTTAAGACCACCAGACTCCGGATCAAAATCCCGGAATGCTTTTTTGCTGAAGGTCAGTAGGTTCTGTCCCTGTGCAAATAACGCTACCTGCTGCAGATGCATCTTTTGCAGCCATTTTGATGGCAATTGATACGAGATAGAAGTATTCTTCAGCCGTAAGAAAGAAACATCTGAATAAGCCAGCGTGCTGGATCTTGCATATAAAGCCCATGGCAGGTAGCCAAAAATGTTTTGGCTGTATTTGGGAATATCTTTCACATCGCCTGGTTGCTGCCAGCGGTCTAACGCTACACTTATTAGCTGATTGCCTATGAAACCAGGTGCGAAGTTGCCATTTAGCAGCGGATTTTTAACAACATGCTGCTCAAACTGGAACAGCAGGTCGAGTGACCAACCCTTATAACTCAATGAGTTCTGGAAGCCTCCGTAATACTTTACCGTAGGACTGATAAAAGCTGTTTTCTGGTCAGGCGCTCCTACACTCTTACCTTCACTATTGATGAACTGGTAAGTTCCCAGCTGTGGGTCTACACCTGCATACTGGTACACTCTTGTAATACCAAGAGGCTGGCCGATAATGAAATTCGGATCATTCGGATCAAGTCCGGGAAACTCCAGCAGTTTATTACGCGGTAATGATATGTTCAGGAAACTGGTCCATTCAAAGTTTTTACGTTTTATATTAGTAGTATGTAATTCAAATTCCCATCCTGTGTTTTGTACCACCGCTGGCAGGTTACGTTGAATAGATCCAAAGCCAGTTACTGCCGACAGCTGATAGGACAGCAATTGGTTGTTACTGCGATTTGTATAGTATGATGCCGTAACAAGTATCCTGTCATCAAGGAAACCGAGGTCAATGGCGCCTTCTATTTTACGGGTAGCTTCCCAGGCCAGGTCTGCATTAAATAATGCCGTTGGTTGCAAACCTTTGTCGCCCTGATAGCTGTAACCTAGAGATTTATATAGATCAAGGAAGGCGTAGTCTCCTACATTATCATTACCGGTTGTACCATAACTGCCTCTTAGTTTACCAAAGCTCATGAAAGGCACCAGGTCTTTTACAGCTTTTTCTTCGGTAAAGATCCATGCACCACCCGCAGACCAGAAGAAGTGGAACCTGCTGTCAGGACCAAAGCGGCTGGAACCGTCATGACGTCCGTTCAGTGTGAGGATATACTTATTGTCCCAGTTATATTTGATCCTGCCGAAGGTTGCAGTGTATTTGTTTATGTTGTCGCTAAAATCCTCAACAGTAATAGTAGCAGCTGCCTGTGGGTTTCTAAGTAGCGCATCACTGGCATACCCCACGCCTCTTTGTGTCAGATTCTCATTCTGCTGACGTCTGTACGTTGCTCCCAGCAATGTTTCAAAATGACCTTTGCCAAGACCGAAATTATAAGTGATCTGAGGTTCTATGTTCCAGCCTCCGTAGGTAGCAGTCCTATATCTGGCGGAAGACACCTTCGCGAATACTGAGAAAGGATTGATCAGGGCAACCGGGCTGCCTACATATTCATTCTGCGTTACATTCTCATAGCCGGCTGCCACTTTTACTTCCATGCCTTTAACAACCTTGTAACCTACGGTAACATTGCCATTCAGGTGGTTGGAGCGACCCTTGTAAGGTTGTGCCAGCGCAGCAAATGGATTGTCCCATGATCCGTTATCCCAGTTAAGTGTTCCGTCCGGATTATACGGATCCGGTGCATTGGGCGCAAGGCCTCTGATCGTAGATGTTGGATCAAGTGGCGTAATGTTGTTCGTGTTCGATACATAAATACCACCAGCACTCACACTCAATTTTCTATCGTTACTTGTACCGGTAATGCTGAAATGTGCTGATCCTTTCTTCAAAGCGCCATCTGTCGGCATTACGGGATCTTCCCGGTGATAGCCACCGCCTACGAGATATTGAATATTGTCAGAACCACCTGTTATGCTTCCCTGCACATCGGAAGTATGCGCAGTCCCGCCCATTATCAGCTTCTGCCAGTTGGTATATTTGGTGGTATCCCATTTACCGTTCAGATCGTAATCAAGAAAACCTGGTTTCGCATTGTCATTGCTGAACGCCTCATGGCGCATCTGAAGGTATTGTTGCAGGTTCATATATTCCGGCATACGGGTGATCTTACTGAATCCTGTGTAGGCGGTCAAATTTACTTGTGTACGTCCGGGCTTTCCTTTTTTGGTAGTGATCAGGATTACGCCATTCGCACCACGGGAACCATAGATAGATGTTGCATCAGCATCTTTCAGAACATCTATACTTTCAATATCCGCAGGGTTTACCAGGTCAAGCAGATTGCCCTGTACAAGTCCACTGCTGATGGTCCCTGATGTGCCTCCTTTGAATGGCACCCCGTCAATAATATAAAGAATGTCATTACCGGCTGCAATAGAATTACGTCCGCGCAATTGCACACTTACAGCACCTCCCGGCATACCTGTCGTTTGATTGATCACCAGCCCGGATACCCTTCCTGACAATGCCAGCAGTGGGTTACTCACGGGATTTTTAGCAATATCAGCCGCAGTGACTGTCGATACGTTACCTGTATTGAAACGTTTGGTAGTAGTACCATATGCGATCACCTGTACCTGGTCCAGTTCACTGGTGGATGGTCTCATATAGATCACTACAGGACGGCTAAGATTTACAGTGGTTGTTTTTACAGCATAACCTGTATAGCTGATCGTCAGTTCCACATTCTCTACACCATCATCTACTTTCAGTTCGAAATAGCCTTTGGCATCAGTGCTCACCCCTTTGTGGGTGCCTTTTATCATTACTGTTGCTCCAGGTAGTGTAATTCCTGTAGGGTCCATTACCCACCCCTTCACGATCTTTGGAGGGTCAGGGGGTGTAACAGCCACCGGGGCCACGGGAAAAAAGGACTTAGTGTCCCTCGTAACGACAATGACATTGTTAAGGAGAGAGTAGGTCAGCCCCTGTTTTGCCAGTAATGCCGGCAGGAATTCGCTGATCTCTTTATCTTTTACGTTAATATCCACCGGCTGGGTCTTTTCCAACAGAGCCGGATTGGCCAGGAATTCGCGTCCTGTCTGTTCACTGATGGCTTTAAAGATCTCTACCAGTGCCGCCTTTTTTTTGCTTATCGTCACCTTCTGCCCGTAGGTAGCTCCACTTACATGGAGTACTGCAACAAGGATAAGCGGAATGATTAATTTCATAATCATTAATAATTTAGAAAAAGGAATTGGCATACCTTTGCCAGGTACAATATTCTTCATACTTGTACATTTAGGGATTTACTGATTAAATGACGTAAGAGACATTAATGAAGTAGTCCTTATAGCAGGACCCCAAGTTCCAGTTGGGGTCCCGCTTTTTTCAGGACGCTCTCGAAGCTGTTGCTGATTCTTTGGTTACTGTTCTACTACATACTCTGTTGGTTGGTTGTTGATGTTAATTAGATGTTTGATTGATCTGTCAGAACATTTGTTTGAATGCTGATTTGTACCCTATACCTGATCGTATTATCCCATATTATTTTCTGGCGCCTGGTATGACGCTTATATGATCTCCCTGTATTTCAAAATGTACATCTCCTGTGGCCTCCAGGGTCTCCAGCAAGGCTTTCGCCGTCACCTTGCGGGATAAGATGCCCTGGAATTCAATATTGTCCACATTGCCCTCATAACTTACTTCTACATTGTACCAGCGGGACACCTGCCGCATAATGTTTTTAATACCCGTCCGGTTGAAGCGGAACTGTCCGTTCTTCCAGGCCAGCACTTCCGCAAGGTCCGGTCTGCTGGTTTTGAATGTCTTTCCTTCTGGGCTCAGACTTGCCTGTACGCCCGGTGTCAGTACCGTTGTTGCATCGCCTGCCTCCACCTTTACCGATCCGCTCAGCAACGTCGTACGGATGGCATTTTCGTCGGCATAAGCCATGATGTTAAATCCTGTGCCCAATACGTGCACATCAAGTCTGTCAGCTTTCACGGTAAAGGGCTTGGCGGCGTCGGGGGCAATTTCAAAATATCCTTCTCCGGTCATCTCCACCTTTCTTTCGGTTCCGGTGAATGCCGTCGGATAACGTATGGATGAGGCCGAGTTCAACCAAACCTGTGAACCATCAGGTAATGTGAGTTGGAACTGTCCACCCCGGGGAGTGGACAGTGTGTGGTATTGTACATTGTTCCCTGTTCCTATGTAAGCGATAGCACCGCTATCTGCTTTTATAATATCCACACCACCCGGAACGGCAATCTTGCCGTTAGCCTGGTTGTCCAATATGATTTGCTGGCCGTTCGCCAGTGTCAGGATAGCCTTGTTCCCCCCCGGCGCCAGTGTGGTATCCGTATTTTGCACGATGGCCCCTGAATTTTGTGCCGGACGCAGTAACCATACCGCGCCACCGCCAATTAAAAGCAAAGAAGCCGCTGCGGCCCACCAGTAATTACGTATCGTTGCCTTCCTGATAAGGGTCTCCTGTCTGTTGCTCTCTTCCATGGCGGTCGTTTCAGCCTCGTAGTAGGCCGTCAGCCGGCTATATATGTTACTGACAATCTCTTTGTTATTATATGCCGGCTCCTGAACGCTCATCAAAACAGATTCATGGGCAACTGCCAGCTGCTCCAGTTCCTCTTCGGTCGCTTCCTCAAGGAACCATTGCCGGAAACGCGCTGTCTGCTCCGTGCTAACAGCTTGTCCCTCCGCAAGTTTTGTAATATGTGCGATGGCTTCGGATATATTCATATATGACATATACGTATAAAGACGGTGACTAAATCCGAATTTTCACCAGGACAGTAAAAAAAGCTAAAAAATAATTTTAGGGCTGAAAGAACAGTATCAGAAGAAGGAGTGTAAAACTAATGCCGTTTTTGGCGAGATAGTCTTTGAGGTGGTTAGTTGCCTGCTGTAGTGATTTGTGAACACCTCCTACAGACATGCCTACAGCATCGGCAATTTCCTGTATGGTCATTTCGTCCCGCGTTCGTAAAAGGAAAATACGGCGCTGCTTTTCCGGAAGCATTTCCAGCGCCGCCCTGGCAATGGATTCATATTGATCGGTGATCAGTTTGTCGTCGGCACTGTAATGCGGCTGTACATAATCTTTGGAATATCCCGCCTGCTTCTGTTGCTGCGACTGTTGAGCCCTTAAAAAGTCATTCAGGGCATTTCTGGCCATGATGAATACATAATTCTTAAAAGAACGTACTGTTACAAGTAGTTCTCTTTTTTTCCAGACTTTCAGGAAGACCTCCTGACCGATCTCCTCTACGTCATGCTTGTCCTGTAGGTATACCTGCAAATAATGTATGATCAGTGGAGAATATGCCTCATAAAGGCGCGTAAAGGCCTGCCAGTCACCTGCTGCAACATTGTGAAGTAAATTTCTTTCCTCTTCTTCCGCTATGCGTGTATGAATAATAGATTCTGGCAATGACAATTTGTGGTAAAGGCGTAATGAACTACAAATATAACCGTTTCCCGTTGGTTTTCATCATGATTACGCCGGTTTCTCCGGCGTGTCGGTGATCGCTATCAGGAAATCATATAAACTCGTATCCGCCGGTAGTTCCAGCTTCTTTCTCAACCGGTACCTGCTCGTTTCCACACCCCTTACCGAAATGCCCAGCGACTGCGCTATTTCCTTTGTAGTCAGGTTAATACGCAGATAGGCGCACAACTTGAGGTCGGTAGTACTTAAGTCAGGATATTTTCGTTTCAGTGTGAACAGAAAGTTGTTATGCACTTCGTCAAAGTGCCGGGAGAACTGCTCCCAATCCTCATCATTGTTTTCCGCTTCTTCAAACAGGCGCAGCACTTTTTTAAACGCACTGTCAGGCGCAGGTGTTATTTTTTTTATCGCCACCTGCAATTCCTCCTTGATATTAGACAACACTTTCCCCCTGTGAAGAAGGTACATGGTAGCCGTTGCCAGCTCTTTGTTCTTAAAGCGTACTTCAGTGGTCAGTTTCTCATTCTGAAGACTTATCAGTTCCTTTTCACGTTGTTCTTTTTCAAATTTATGCCGCAGGATGAGTTGCTCCTGTTTCTGCTGATACCGCCGCTGCTGCCGGGCAAATTTCCTTGTCTGGGAAATATAGAACCACAGCAGCAATGTCAATCCCAGGAGCACATACCCGCTTCTGGCCAAAGTAGTCTGATACCAGGCCGGTAGTATCCGGAACGAGTATACGGCAGCTGTAGACACGTTACCCAGATTGTCTTTCGCCTTCACCAAAAAACTGTAGCGGCCGTTAGGAAGATTCGTATAGTCTTTCTCTGTTTTAACCGACCACTCGCTCCATTGCTGATCAAAGCCCGTCAGCTTATAACTGTATTCAATGGTATTACCCTGACCGTATACCGGTGAGGCATACTCAAAATGAAAGCTGGAAAAGGCATTGGGCATCGCCTTGAAAGAATGCTTTCCCAGGGGATGATACCCGCCGAATAACAGGCTGTCCACCGCTCCATGTGCGCTCACCTGGCTGATGAGCACCAGCGGCTGCTCTTTTGCCTGCCGGTAATGCCGGTAATTGATATGATACATTCCCTTTTCCGCCCCTACGAAAATGTTCTCGTCATTATAAGGAAACAGGAATTCGAAACCACTGACGATCTGTCCTTTTAATTCCGGAAAATAAACAATACTATAAGCATGTTCGGGTACCGGTTTATGAAAGTCGATCACGCCGGGCATCTTATTAGAGATAAACCAGACGTTCCCTACAGCATCTTCCGACAGGTACTGCAAACTGGCATTCCTGAGAATAGGATGGAGCCAGTGTGATGGCACAAAACGGTCCAGTGCTGCATCATATTCATAGGCGCCGGCCTGTGTGGCCACCATCATTTTACCCCTTATCCGGAATACAAAATTATTGTAGTCGGCCGGTAGCCCGTTCTTTTGTGTATATAACGTATATCGCAGAATGGTATCCTTGCCCAAATGCATTTTGAATACGCCCCGGTAGGGGTGGGATGCCCATACTGTACTATCGTTCTCCACCGTCAGGAACCGGAGCGACTCGGATAAGCCTTTTAGTTTTCTGGCGGCCGATAATATATTTCCTCTCTTGTCCATCAGCTGCAATCCTGTATAACATCCTGCCAGCATATAGGAAGACAGTGGCTGAAACAACCAGCATCCCGTAAGCTTCGATAAGGGTACCGCACGTTGTTCCCTGATCTCAAACGCACCCTCATGGTGCCCCATCAGCAGATGTGATCCTACATTGGCAATGCTCCATACCTGGCCGGCCGTATTACCGATCTGCCGGAAACGGCTCTCAAGAAAACTGAAGTCGGACTGCCCGCCGAGAGGGGTACTGAATACACCGTCTGAAGTGCCGATATATAATTGCTTGTCAAAGACCGTCGCTGTATAAGTGGTCAGGTAACGTTTATTGTCCGGCAGGATCTGTTTTACCGCCGTGTTATACCGCACCATGTCAATGCCATTGTCCAGCGTCAGCCAGATATTCTTTCCCCTGTCAGTGAAGATCTTCAGCACGCTGTTATGTTGTAGTCCTTCGCTGACGGTAAACTGCTGGATGAGCGCCCCCGTTTCCCTGTGCATGATATAACAGCCTCCGTAAGAGGTGCCGACCAGCAACTGCTTATCTCCCCAAGGGCGTGCGCAGTAGATCTGGTTTTGGATGAAAATGGAAGAAGCAGCCGTCTCGAAAGGGTAGAGGTGTCCCTGATACAACTTAAAAAGGCCATGTTTTAAGGTGCAGATCAGGAGGGTGTCGCTAGCTGCATCTATGTTATGATGTTCTCCGCTGGTATCTCCCTTATCCGCTGCGCCTATGATCTCCCTGATCAGCAGTCCCTTGTCGGCCACTTCCTTACAAACAGGTTGCCAGCTGCCCGCCTTAAACTGCATCAGTCCTTTTTCGGCATCCTGGGCGTATAGTCCGTTGCCGGTGCTGCGTATCACATGCCATTGTGAGGCCGCGGGATAAACATGTATACGATGTTTGTCGTAATAAAATATCTTGGTAGTACCTCTGAAATAGACCCCGCCATCGTACAGCACGATGTCCCACACATCTGCAAACTGGTCTTTCCGGTCCCTTACCGCCGGTTTGAGGGACGTATACCGCAATACGCCATCCCCATCGGCCAGGTAATAGCCGAAATCATCCTGGGCGCCGACATAGATACGCCCGTCCTTATCGGCCTTCACCGACCGTAGCCGTGTATGATTGGGAACCGGCACTAATTTCCAGGAGTGACCATTAAAGGTCATCAACCCCTCATTGTTGGCAAAATAAAGGATGCCATTCCGGTCCATATCCAGGTCCCAGGTCTGACCACCTCCCGGGTATTGCTGTCGGGTGTAGTTAACAATTGGCGGTAAACCGATGATCTGTTGCGCCAGGTTATCGCCAGTCCATAGGATAGACAAGACAAGCAAAAGAAGCTTGTTCATTTCATAACGTTTTAATAAAAATATGAATATTATCGCTTGAAGTAGCGGTGACGTAAATAATGTTTATTGATAATCAATAGACTGTGTTTAGCTTGTAGTAGATTAGACGTACCCCTAAAATGAGGGAACATAAAAATTAACACCATCTTTGCCCTGATCAAAATAACCAGTTTCCGCGTTAACATTTTCCCGTCTTCGGATAAAGGGCGTGTCACCCAATTTCCGGAGCGATGAATGCACTATGCGGGAACAATGAAAACCGGAATTATTAAAACTATGAAAAAACAGACCTTCTCCGGGCTACTGAGCCTACTGCTGCTCGCAGCAGCAATCACATCCTGTACAAAAGACAACCAGGCCGAGAAAGCGCCTAAACTCTCTGCCAACGACAAAACCCAGGGCGCTGTAGCTGCTAAAGCTTACAACCTGGTTTGGTCCGACGAATTTGATGGTACCAGCCTTAATACTTCTAAATGGGGGTATGAAAATGGTAACCTGGGCGTAAACAATGAAAAGCAGTTCTACCAAACTGAAAACGTAGCTGTTACCGGTGGCAACCTGGTGATCACTGCACGTAAACAAACTGTTCAGGGACAACCGTATACTTCCGGTCGTATCAACAGTAATGGTAAATTCTCTACAAAATACGGCCGTATCGAAGCCCGTATTAAACTTCCGGGTGTACAGGGCTTATGGCCTGCTTTCTGGATGTTAGGTAACAGCATCAGCACCGGCGCTGGCTGGCCTGCTTGCGGTGAGATCGACATCATGGAGCACGTAAACACCGGCAACACTGTGCTGGGTACTATCCACTGGTTTAATACCGTGTATTCTTATTATGGCGGTAACACCCAGACTACGCCTACCAACTACCACGTTTACGCGGTTGACTGGGATGCTTCTTCTATCCGCTGGTTTGTGGATGGCGTTCAATTCCATGAAGCGAATATCCTGAACAACATCAACGGTACTGAAGAGTTCCATGCACCTTTCTTCATCCTGCTGAACATCGCAGTAGGTGGTAACCTGCCTGGTAACAACATCAACGACGCCGCATTGCCTGCTACCATGCTGGTAGACTACGTAAGAGTGTACAGCATCACCGACTCTCCTGACGGTGGTAACGGTACTGCTCCTATCGGCTCTACTATCTCTCTCAGAGGTAACAATGGTTCCTTCGTAAGTGGTGAGAATGGCGTACAGCCAGTTATTTGTAACCGTCCTACCGTTCAGGCATGGGAACAGTTCACAGTTGTTGATGCTGATGGTGGTAAAGTTGCCCTGCAGAGCATGGGTAAATACCTGTCTTCTGAAAATGGCGTACAGGCTATGACCTGTAACCGTCCAACTATCCAGGACTGGGAGAAATTCGACTGGATCGATAACGGTGATGGTACTTTCTCTCTGCGCGGTAACAACGGCGCATATGTGTCTTCTGAAGACGGTCTTCAGCCTATGACATGTAACCGCCCTACTATTCAGGGTTGGGAGAAATTCACCCGCTAATATTTGTCTGATAGGGTTTCAATTGTATAGAGCAGGCCCATTATGCTAGTCCAATAGCATAATGGGCCTGTCAGTTTATGATCAGACTAAGTGAATGATCTTTACCCTGATCGCTTTTAACCCGGATACGCCCTGCAGGTCCTCAATATCAAATTGCTCAATATCATTGTCCAGTATCATCTGCGACTGTAAGGTCCTGATGTATCGCAGATATTCCTCTTCTTCGGTATAGTTGGAATAAACAATGGTGATCTTGCCCGACTGGGTGATACGCTCGGTCGTGTCTTTAATAAAGGCTTTGTCGATCCGCTTTTTCACGATCTCAAAGCGGGCATTATAGCTGCCATCCACATCAAACCGTTTCTCGTCCATCCGGAAGCGGATGGCGATAGTGGCATTGTAAACGAGTATCAGTGAGGTCACATCCAGGGGATAAGGTAATTCCTCCTTCAACTGATGATGCGCTATTTCCATTTCACAAAGCGTCTGTAACTGCCATAAACGAAGGTCGTACAGCCGTTGCAGACTGAATTGCAGTTTCGGTGAGATGGAAGCACCGATATACAGGTTATGCTCTATTCCATCAGTTTTAAATCGCTCATAATAATGAGGGAATAACACCTGGGCTATAGACTGGTTCCGGTCTATAATGTCCGAAAGTTTATTATTGATGGTAGAGATCGTCTTCTCATATTTCCGCCTTTGCAAATGAAACTGACCCTTTTCTTTATCATTCTCTTTAAAGTATGCCTGTACCCGCGGATCGGTTGCCAAAGGTTGTAATAGCGGATGCACCTCATTCACCAGGTAAGCTGTGATGTATTGTTCTGTTCCCGCTCTTAGTGGGAAAGAAAGCTCCACCAGGTATTCTCGCAGTTGTTCCAGTACCGCCTGAAAATCATGCTGGTACTGCGGTTGATCTTCTCCTTCAGATGGATTGCCGTTCCATAGCTCTTCCAGCACTTCCGCATATGACAGATTACTTAATTGTTTCAGAAGGGTGGCCAGTGTCTTTACCTGCAGTTGCAGGTCCTGTTGCACGCTGGTATTACGTATATCGGACGAGCCCTTGATATCGATCTGTCCATATAGCGGGTACACATCCGGAAATACGATTTCCTGTAAACCGTAATCCTTCCCGTCCTGCTGCTGAAGGATCAGTTGTTTGGCCTCCTCCCTGAACTTCCAGTATACGCTGCCGTGAATGGCGGTGTATTTCTCCTGTATGACAGCCTGCACCTGGTTCTGCATTTCAACGATCACTCTTTCGATGTTATCTGTCATGAAAGGCATCACCACCTGCAGCTTATTGGCATTGATGCTGTTCAGTTCTTTGCTACGTAAGGAGACAATTTCCAGTACTCCCAACAGCTTACCGTGTTTGACAACAGGCGCCAGTATGAAACTATTGATACCCTGTTGATGGAAGTAATTGCCTAACCGGTGTTCCGGATCAATGGCAAGTAATTCATTCACATCAGATATCGCATAATATTGTTTCTTCTTTATCAGGCAATTATACGAACTGGTACAAAGTAACGAGTGGGCCTCATGTTCGCCATTTCCCTGTACGATGTAACTTTCCAGGTGTTTTCCTAATGTATCGATACTGAAATGGTCCTCTTCCGGATTATACAACGTGAACCCCACCTTGATGTCGGGAATACGGTATATTGACCGGAAGATGGATTGTATCTTGTCTTCAAAACCCGCATTCAAACCAAGCAGTTGCTCCTTCAGGATAGATACTGCATTCTCCACGGTGGCGTCGTACAGGGTCATGATGGCAAACCCTCTCAGTATCCAGCTTTCTTTCGGAAATTTTGATTTCCAAAGGTCCAGGTCATCATAATTGTTCAGCAGGAGGTCTATATCTTCAGGCGTCAGCGTAAGAGACCGTGGCGTTGGCAATATATCAAGGAAATCTGCATTGTATAAGATCCTGTAATGTTTGATAACACCATCTGCTGTAGGAATATCATAAAACAACGGCCTGGCGAAATCCAACGATGTGCCGTAAAACTCATTGAGGATAATACAGCAGCTCAGTACATAGAACTGATGCTCATCGAAGTCCCTGATATTGAATGAGAACTCAGGTCCGGCTGCTTCCAGTATTTTCTTAAAACGGGCTGTATGATTGAAAATGAGATCTGCATAGGGGAGGTTGACCGCTTTAATTTCATTTGTGGTCAGGGCTTCGGGGAAGTAGTCTGCCAGTAGCCGGCGGATCAGGTCCCGGTTCTTTTCTATCTGCCCGGCAGTCGTAAGTCCTTCGATCAGTTCAGGGCAGTTCTCTACCTCGGCAAGTAAAGCTTTTGCCCGGATGGATGTTTCGCTCTCTGGCCCTGCAGCCTGTTTTTCCAATTCTCCGATAACATGGAAAAAACTTAGCTCAATCTGAAATGGACTGTCTGGAAAGGAATGCCCGTTCATATTTTTTAGTATCTTACCAGCCTAAAATTAATCATTATTTAATTGCTTTCGGGCAACAACAGCAAAACCTGTTCCGGTCTTCGCCCCTTTCTGGATATATTCTTTCCTGATTAACAACAGATCGTCCGTCTCCATTTGTTTTGTAAATATCCAGCTATATCCCTCCGCAGAAAATATTTTACCGCCATAGCCATGATTTCAGCTTAATTTGTCTGAACTTGTGAATAATTAATCTGACTCTATTAAACTCCCGTTCAATGACCCAACGTATCCTTGTCCTCATTGCCATCTTATGTTCTTTTTTCAATGTATTTGCTCAACAACAACAACAACAGAGGAATCTTACCCGGAAACTTGATTCCCTGCTAACGGATACGGCTACCGTTCCCTTTAACGGCGTCGTTGTGATCGGCAATGAAAGCCGGAGCTTTTACAGGAGGTTTGGCGGTTTTTCCAACGTCGAACAGCAACAGCCTTTTACCATTGAAAGTGAATTTATGATCGGGTCTATCAGCAAACAGATCACATCCGTTATCGTATTGCAGGAGATGGAGAAAGGGCATCTGCATTTAAATGATCCTATTCACAAATACTTGCCTGCTTTGTCTGAGAAATGGGCAGATACAGTTACCATCCATCACCTGCTGTCACATACGCATGGTATTACCGCACTTGATAAGCCGCTTGCTTTCAGGCCCGGTTCGCATTTTGCCTATGGGTTCATCAGCTTTGATCTGCTGTCTCAGATAGTGGAGAAAACATCCGGACAGTCATTCCCTGACCTTTGCGCTGCACTGTTCAAACAATGTGGTATGCAGTATAGCTTTGATCCCCGGAAGAAGGAATATATACATCTGGTACCAGGATATACTGCCGGTCAGGATGGTCGGTTGAAGAGAGAAGACGGCGTGCTGGAAATGTATTCAAATGTGGCGACGGCAGCCGGTGGACTGATCTCTTCTGCGGATGATCTTGTAAAATGGAACAACTGTTTACACGGTGGTAAACTGCTGTCGGATAAGAGTTATCGTTTAATGATCAGCCCAAAAGAGAATGCATACAGGGAACACCAGACACTGGGAACGGTCGATTATGGTTATGGTATCACTATACCACGGCAAACGGTCAAGCCTGAACTGGCAGTAACAGGCGTAGTACCGGGATTTATTTCTATGGACCTCTATTTTCCTGAAACAAAAACAAGTGTGATCGTACTGGAGAATATAGCAAGGAACATGACTGATCTTAAGCAAAGCTTTTATTATCATGATCAGATCCTGAATATTGTGAAAGCAGCGCAGTAGTGATGTGTATTATTGCACATGAAGTACTAAATTCGTGGCTCATTTATAACAACTATGCATTTACATCTGTTTGATAGATCAGTTTATGTTAACCGCAGACAAAAGCTGGCGGCACAGGTTGGCAAAGGGCTTATCCTGCTGATGGGTAATGAGGACAGCAGTATGAACTATGCTGACAATACTTATCCTTTTCGTCAGGACAGTACATTCATCTATTATGCCGGTATAGATATACCCGGACTGGCAGTGATATTGGACCCGGAAACAGGAGAGGAGACACTGTTTGGAAGAGAGGCGGGTATAGATGATATCATCTGGACAGGTGCATTACCTTCCTTACAAGATCTGGCAGCAGCAGTAAACATAGCTAAGACACGTCCTTATGCACAGCTGGCGGAAGTGCTAACGAAGGCAAAGGCTTCCGGCCGCCGTATACATATTCTGCCTCCTTACCGGCCAGAGAACAAGATCAGGTTGTCCGAATGGTTGCAGCAACCGGTAGGGCAGCTACAGGAATATGCCTCTCTGGAGCTTATTAAGGCCGTTATATCTCAACGTGAGATCAAAGATGAGCATGAAGTGGCGGAGCTGGAAAAAGCAGTGTCTGTAAGCGCAGATATGCACCTTGCAGCTATTCAGTTCACGAAGCCCGGTATGATGGAATATGAGATAGCTGCGAAAGTAGAAGAAGCCGCACTTGCTGCCGGAGGACGCTTATCATATCCGACCATCCTGACCATCAACGGACAAATCCTGCATAATCACTTTCATGGCAACAAGGTAGCAGAAGGCCAGATGGTACTCTGTGACGCCGGTGCGGAAAACGTAATGCGTTATGCCGGTGACCTTACAAGGACCTTTCCCGTAGGTAAACAGTTTACTACAAGACAGCGGGAAGTTTACCAGGTGGTGCTGGATGCGCTCGATCATGCGGTAAGCCTTTTAAGACCCGGTATACAATATAAAGAAGTACATACCCAGGCCAGTATTAAACTGGTAGAAGGGCTGAAGGCAGTGGGCCTGATGAAAGGCGATCCCGCAGAAGCAGTAGCTGCCGGTGCACATACCCTGTTCTTCCAGTGCGGCCTGGGACACATGATGGGACTTGATGTGCACGATATGGAAGATCTTGGTGAGCAATATGTAGGATATACAGATACGCTGAAAAAGGGTACTGAATTTGGCTGGAAATCGCTGCGTTTAGGACGGGAGTTAAAGCCCGGATTCGTACTGACGGTAGAACCTGGTGTATATGTTATTCCTGAACTGATCGACCGCTGGTTGGCGGAAGATAAACTGAGTAATTTTATTGACTATAAGACGGTAGCGTCTTACCGCGACTTCGGAGGTATCCGTATTGAAGATAACTACCTGATCACAGCAGAGGGTAGTAAAAAGCTGGGTAAAGATCTGCCGAAAACAATAGCCGGGATCGAGGCATTACGACAATAACTAACCCATTCATTTAAATAGCAAAGGCGTCCCAGATAACTGAGGCGCCTTTTGCGTTAATAACGTTATCTATAAACAGCCGCTGTACGGGCCGTAACAGCAGCCGGATTCAGGCAGGCCAGAATGATCAGTATTAATGCCACAATGCCTGCAATAGTACGGATGATATTCAGATTGTTCCAGGGACCTTCAAAACGGGCTCTTTGTGCTGCGAGTTCCTGTGCAGTGGCAGATGATAAGTTGAAAGCATCCAGTGCCTCATTCAGCGGTACATTGCCAAACATGGTCACACCGAAAGTACCCGCCAGATAAACAACGGAAGCCAGTAACAATAACCAGAAACGGGCGTTAAGGTCAGGCCCGTAATGCAGCCACGTGCTTAAGGGCAGAAGCAGGGCAGTACCTATAAAGCTCATAAAGAATACAGGGTTCAGGATAGCTCTGTTGATCTGTTGCATCGCTTCAAGATAAGTACTGTCAGATACCCTGGCGAGGCCGGGCACTACAGAGCAGGACCATGCATAAAATAATCCGCTGATCAGCGCCGTCATAGTAGCGGTAACAATTAATACGATGTGGGCAATTGTAAACATGTTAGTCGTTTTTACAGGTGTCATATTGCAGGTATTCTAAGGGTTTTAATGTAAGCTGAAACTTCGTTGATCTGGTCTGGCGTAAACTTCTTTTTAAAGGATGGCATGATCCGTTTTCCGTTCCTGATCTGCAGGGCGATAGCGGTGTCAGGAAGCAGGCTTTTCTGCAGGTTTTTGGCCCCGAATAACCCCCTGGCGCCATCAGTGCCATGACAGCGGGAGCAATGATGTTCATATAGGGTTTTTCCCTCTCCGGGCTGGCCGGTGCTAAAGCCTGTGGCAAACAGCAGGAGGAATAAGGGGATTAAAATAATTCGCATGGTCCGTCTCATCTTTTTTTAACAAAATTAGGCGGCCGGCGAAAGGGAAAATAGAACAAATCCGTCAGGAACAGATATAAAAAAGCAGTTCCGCATAAGCAGAACTGCTGTACATAAACGTCCGATATGTGGTGTGATGCTAAATGCGATTATTGCACAACAATAGTTGGGTCCCAGAAGAAACAACCATAGAGGGTCTGGGTTTCCCTGGCGGCATCCAGCTCATACAGCGCAAAACTTACAACGAAAGCTTCAGTGCCGCTGTTTTTTACTTTGGAATCATATGAATAAAACGACCGGGCTACCTGTAAAGCGGGCAGGCCATTCTGTTTTGAAGTATCAGGTATTGCGGCGCCGCTCCTGGTCTCTTCGTTTGCCTGAAAGTTATTGAATACGTTGGTCTGACTGGAGGACGATATATCGTAGATGATAACGGAGTCGTCAGCATCATTTGAAATAGTGGTAGCCCAGAACGAAACAAAGTCTCCTACGTTTGCAGAAAACTTCAGATTAGCCGGGTCATTGCCAATGTCTCCCAGAAAGTTTTTTCCAGCGCATAACATGGTGATGCCTTCATGATGGTTAAGCCCCTGGGCTTCACCTGGGCCGGCATTACGTGGATAGGCATTCTTAATAGCATCAGTGTCGACGATGGTTATTACGTTAACAGTGTTAAATACGGACTTTTGAGATCCTGTTGCACGGCTGGGAGCTTGCGCTGTGTTTGACATAAAATGTGGTTTAAAGTTTTACCTACTCTGTTAAGGCTTTTCGGTATTCGCCATAGAAATTCGTTTATGTATGAGCGATACATATCAGATAAAGAGATACTGATCATCTCTTAAGAGAAGTCAGCTATTGCAGACATGCAAATGAATACCTCCCGGCAGAGATTGATAGTGACCTGTATAATAGAAGTTGCGGAGGTATTGTATGGTTGTTTATTGATACAAAATATATCCGGTCAGGTGGTGTTTGATGTTCTTCATAGTTGTCTGGTACTTGAGGTTAGATGTGGTGAATCTATTCGGTTACTTGAGTTAGTAAGTTTTTACACTGTTAGATAACAGTACATGTTTTGGTTTTGTTCGTAGGTGGGAGTAATTTTTAAAAAAAATAGGTATAGGGAAATGTATTTACTCCCTGCTGGGCGTGACCTCATAAAGCCTGTTGGCAATTTCCTGTTCCAACGCCATTGAAAGTTCTACCGCTACTTCTCCAACTGGCGCATATCGCAATGTTTCTTCATCCCAGGCAAAGACATAGGTCTCGCTGCCATTAAAACTTACATTATAACGCTGCTCGTCATTAAATGAAAAAGGTTCCGCTTTCACCATGTATGGAACACCGTCAACTAATAAGTTAAATGATAATTTCTTCATAGTTATCCTTTTCCCGATTTGCCACAAGAATCAGACCTTAATAGCGATCCCTTCTTTTAATGTGAATAGTGATACTGGGATCAGTATCGTAATATTTCCCCACTGTGTATTGAAAAGGAGACAGCAGGCGGCCCTGCAGTTTTATTGCTCACTTCGGAAACGAAGAATAGGCCTATATCTGCTTAATATTAACATCGTTATGAAACTTGCGGTACGAAAATTGTGAGAATGTAAGCAACCTGAAATACCAGCTGAGACCCATATTAAAACCATATGTCATTTAAGAGCGTCAGTAGCACTTGACTGTTATTTCCGGAAGTCTAACATATCGTTGTAAAAGCCATCTACCTCTATTTTATTGGAAACACTTAAACCAATTTCACTCATGAAAAAATCATTTTTTCAGTTAAGTGCAACTGTGACCCTGGTTGCCGTAATGTTCGCTGCCTGCTCCAAACAAAGTTCCGAAGAAACTGTCGCTCCTCCGCAAGCAGAGGGTAAAGCCACTGTCAATTATCAACTCCAGGCTGTGAATCCTTCCGGGAGTATTGAGGGAGATAATGCGGGAGCAGAACGTCTTGGCAGGATCATCAATGATCCTTCTTTAGCGGCCTTCCCGTCTTTAAGATTTGACTTCACCTGGGACAGTATCCAGGTTAGGTTCAGGGAGTTGAAATTCGCTGCTAAGAACGGCCCTGACGAAATTAATCTCAGTATCAAAACAGACCGTTGGATTGATATCCTCGACAGCACTGAACTGGGGAATATCTTCGTTCCATTGGGGAATTTCGAGAAGGTAAAAGTATATGTACGTGTAGAAGGAGATACTGTTAAACCAGCTGTGTTAATGAACGGCAGGATCACCTTCCGCGGATCAGATATTCCTGTAATAGTAATGATAGCCGGAAAGCTTGAACTGACCGCAGAAGGCAAGGATGTGACGATCGGGAACGACGGCATCACATTCGACGGCAAACTGAAACTCGATCTGAATTTAGTGATGACCAAACTACAGATAGGAGATTTCACCGGCACCTTTGTTGGCGGAAAACTTGTGCTGAAGATCGACGCGAACCTCGATTCCAACAACAGGCTGAAATCCGCACTGGAAACAAGTATGTCGGTAGAGCATACGCCAAGATAGTCATGATATAAATATCAAGCAATGTGGTGAAAAGAATAAGTCCATCCCCAAAACTGGGGATGGACTTATGGAAATTAAATTTGCCGGGTAAGACTACTTAGTCTAATTTTGACTACGGCGGGCGAGTTTGTACCAGACATCAATCCAGAAGAGATGACCTTGAAGATGTTCGCAACAATAGAAGGAGCTACCTTGATGTCACGCGTGACGGTAGCCCGCTGCCAATGAAGACAGTAGTGAAAGCAATGAAAAAAGAACTGGCAGCATATAGCCTGGTTTAAAACGAACAAATCGATATTAACGTAAACAGCCTTGTGAAAGGGGCTGTTTTTTTCTTTATACAAGAGACTAAATAGTCTGTTCCCAAGTGAATGTTATGCATAGTCATGTGAATGGTACTGCGAAGAATGCAGGAAACCACCAGGATCGCCTATGCCATTTTACGACAGCATTGACCGGATAGCCGGTGAATAAATAATAATAACAAATCAGTTATGGGAGTTAAAGAAAGAAGACTACGTCTTAAAGAAGAGAGCCGCACCAACATTCTGGAAGCCGCTTTGAGCATTGCCAAAGAACATGGATGGCAGGCAGTCAGCATGCGGAAAATAGCTGACATGATAGAGCATACACCGCCGGTGATATATGATTACTTCCTCAACAAAGAAGCCATATTAATGGAACTGGCGAAGATAGGATTTGTGCAGCTGGCCGGAAACATGTACAGGGCACAATTGGAAGATGATCTGCCCGAAAAGCAATTGGAGAACATGTGGATGGCCTACTGGAATTTCGCATTCGCAGAAAAGGAATTCTATCAGCTGATGTTCGGCATCGGCACACACGGATGCTGCGATAACAACACCATGCCCGAAATAGAAGGTCCTGCTACATTGGTCCGTAAAGTGATCAGGCAGATCATGGCGGAACATCAACGTTCGGAAGAACAGATATCCGAAATGTACTTTTTTATGTGGTCGGTCGTACATGGCCTTATATCACTCAATCTGGTGTATAAAGGCAATAGCAGCGATTTCAACCAACAGGTGTTATTAAACGCTATCAGAAACGTGACGGCTTCTGTTGCTGATTGATTTTTTTTTGATTAACCCTCTAACATCATTATAGAATCTAACACCGTCAAATACGAATTATGAAAGTGAACAATTTAATTGCCCTTGTGGTATTGTCTGCCTGTGCCCCAAAAACACCACAACCGACTGCGCAGATACAGTCATTACCTGTTATACAGGTCAGTTCCGGAGAAGCAACTACTTACCAGGAATATCCGGCTTCTATTGAAGGGGCCATTAATATCGAGATCCGCCCACAGGTGAGCGGAACGCTTGACCATGTCTTTGTAGATGAAGGCGCTTACGTGAAGGCCGGCCAGACATTGTTTAAGATCAATGATGCGCCGTACCGCGAAAGGCTCAATAATGCCAAAGCCAGACTACATGCTGCAGAAGGTGCATTGTCCAACGCTCAGATCGAAATCGAGAAGCTGACGCCACTGGTAGAGCACCAGGTCGTAGCAGACTATCAGCTGAAGACCGCGCAATCTGCAAAGCAGATAGCACAGGGTAATGTAGAACAGGCGAAAGCAGATATTGCCGCCGCAGAGATCAACCTCGGTTACACATTGATCAAAGCGCCTGTCAGCGGTTTTATCGGACGCATATTGAGAAAACAGGGTAGCCTGGTATCGCCCGAAGATCCTACTTCACTGACTAACCTGTCTGATGTACATAATGTCCATGTTTATTTTGCTTTAGGTGAAACGGACTTCATCCTTTTCAAAACAAAATATGCCGGTAAGACATTGGCGGAAAAACTGAAACAGGTACCTGACGTAGAACTGATAATGCCCGACGACAGCTCTTACAGCCTTAAGGGAAGGATCGATATGATAGATGGCCAGTTTGATCGCACTACAGGAGCTATTACTGTGCGCGCCACTTTCAAAAATGAAGATGGTCTCCTGCGTTCCGGTAATACCGGTAAGTTAAGGCTCGCGCTGAAGATCGATAATACAGTTACCGTACCACAGGCGGCCACCATGGAAATGCAGGATAAGATCTTTGTATACCTGGTAGGCGATAGCAACAGAATTGTTAAACAGCCTATTCTCATTGCCGGCAGAAGCGGTACCAACTACCTGGTAAAAGAAGGCCTGAAAGCTGGCGACCATATCGTGTTTGATGGCCTGGACCATGTACATGAAGGAGAGATCATTCAGCCGCAGCCCCTTGCTCCTGATTCTGTTAATCAAGTTGTACACAATTAATCCAATTAACCATGTTGAAGAAATTTATTGAAAGGCCCGTACTGGCGACGGTCGTTTCCTCCATACTCGTTATTCTGGGTATTATGGGAATGCTCTCGCTGCCATTAGAGCGTTTCCCCGATATAGCCCCGCCTGCAGTGCAGGTAACCGCCTATTACCCCGGCGCTAATGCTGAAACCATCCTGCGCGCTGTTGCCCCATCTCTTGAAGAAGCCATTAACGGCGTGGAAGATATGAGCTATATGAGCTCCACAGCAAGTAATGACGGCTCTCTTGTGATCTCTATCTTTTTTAAGTCTGGTACTGATCCGGATCAGGCATCCGTGAATGTACAGAACAGGGTATCACAGGCTACCAGTCAGCTGCCGCCGGAAGTAGTACAGCGGGGTATCGTTACGTCTAAACAGGTGAACAGCCTGATGCAGGTGAACACTATCTATAGTGAAGATGCAAAACGTTATGATGAGACCTTCCTCACCAATTACGTTAACATTAATATTCTGCCCGATATCAAAAGGATACAGGGCGTCGGAAGAGCATTCCTCTTTGGGGGCAATAAAGATTATTCCATGCGTATCTGGCTGAAGCCAGCGCAGATGGCGGCATATAATCTCTCTACCCAGGAAGTGCTGAGAGCTATTGACGATCAGAACCTGGAAGCCGCTCCGGGAAAGTTTGGTGAAGCCAGTGACGAAGCTTTTGAATACGTGATCAAGTATGACGGTAAACTGAACAGACCAGAGGGATATGAGGATATGATCATCCGCGCTAATCCCGACGGTTCCATGCTGAAGCTGAAAGACGTTGCCAGAGTAGAGTTCGGGGCTTACACATATACAAGTCATAGTAAGCTGGACGGCAAGCCTGCCGCAACACTTGTTATTTCACAGCTGTCTGGTTCCAATGCCAACGAAATACAGATCCAGGTGAACAAACTGCTGGCGAAGGCAGAAAAGAAATTCCCCAAAGGCATTAAGAACATGCCAATCTATAATACCAAGAGAGCGCTGGATGCTTCTATAGAACAGGTGCTGCATACGCTGATAGAAGCATTCGTGCTGGTATTCATCGTGGTGTTCCTCTTCCTGCAGGATTTCCGTTCTACACTCATTCCTGCCATTGCAGTACCTGTTGCTATTGTGGGAACTTTCTTCTTTATGGACCTGTTAGGGTTCACGATAAATCTGCTGACCTTATTCGCGCTGGTACTGGCGATAGGGATCGTGGTCGATGATGCGATCGTTGTTGTGGAAGCCGTCCATTCGAAGATGGAGCGTGAACGATTGCCTGTTGAAGAAGCGACTTTATCTGCTATGCATGAGATCACAGGCGCTATTATTTCCATCACGCTGATCATGTCCGCCGTGTTCCTGCCTATCGGTCTGATGAAAGGCGCAACCGGCCTCTTTTACCGGCAGTTTGCCTTTACATTGGCCATCGCTATCGTTATCTCGGCAGTAAATGCGTTGACACTAAGTCCTGCGTTATGCGCCCTGTTGCTGAGAGATCTGAAGCATGATGAGCACGAACATTCAATAGCTCCTAAAAACTTTAAGGAGCGCTTCTTTGTGGCCTTTAATACCGGCTTTCATAATCTCACGAACAAGTATGTAGGCAGTCTTCGTTTTCTGATAAAAAGAAAATGGCTGGCTATAGGTGGTCTGGCGTTAGTAGCAGCTGTCGCCATTTACATGGTCAGAAAAACGCCTACAGGATTTATTCCTACTGAAGATGTCGGGTTCCTGGCCATCGCTTCCACTATACCTGCAGGTTCTTCCGCATCCAGGATGGATGAAGTAACGGACGAAATACAGAGAGCCGTAAGTTCCCTGCCGCAGGTAAGCTCCGTGAATGTTGCATCAGGATTCAACTTCCTGACATATTCAAATACACCTAATGCTGCAATCATATTTATTCTGCTGAAACCAGTAGGAGAGCGGGGACCGGCTAAAACAATCCCCGAAATAATCGGCGCTACATATGGTAAACTGGCAGCGATAAAAGGTGCTTCCAGTTTTGTATTTGAGTTCCCATCTATTCCCGGGTTCAGTAATGTGGAAGGCCTGGACGTTGTATTGCAGGACCGTACTGGTAATAGTGAGTTCAATAAATTCAGCGGCATCGCTAACAAATTTATGGGTGCGTTGATGCAACGTAAAGAAGTAGCGGTCGCCTTCACCACTTTCAGATCAGATTATCCTCAATACAACATTGAAGTAGATAAATTCAAAGCTAAACAATTAGGTGTTAGTGTGCGGGATATTCTGCAAACTATGCAGACCTACTTTGGCAGCATACAGGCATCTGACTTCAATCGTTTTGGGAAATACTACAGAGTAGTGGCACAGGCGGACGTGCAGTACCGTAATGATCCTACAAAAATTGATGGTATCTATGTGAAGAATGCAGGTGGTGAGATGGTCCCCATCAATACATTGGTCAGTTTTAAGAGAGTGTACGGTCCGGAAACCGCCACCCGTTATAATCTCTTTAATTCAATTGCTGTAACAGTAATGCCTAAACCCGGTTTCAGTTCCGGCGATGCCATCCGCGCAGTGGATGAAGTCTCCAAAATAGCGCTGCCGGAAGGTTACACTTTTGAATACTCTGGTCTGACCAAAGAACAGATCTCTTCCGGCGGACAATCAGTCATCATCTTCAGTTTGTGTCTCCTCTTTGTATTCTTCCTGCTGGCGGCACAATATGAAAGTTATATTCTTCCATTTGCCGTATTGCTGTCTATTCCAACAGGTATTTTCGGGGTATTCATCGCTATCGGATTAGCCGGTATCGAGAATAACATCTACATACAGGTAGCGCTGATCATGCTAATAGGCCTCCTCGCCAAGAACGCTATCCTGATCGTGGAATTTGCCGTACAACGCAGGCGCGACGGACATCCATTGGTTGCCTCTGCACTGGAAGCTGCAAGCCTGCGCATACGCCCTATCATCATGACTTCCTTTGCCTTCGTAGTAGGTATCATTCCTATGATGCGGGCACAGGGGCCTTCTGCAAACGGTAACCACTCTATCAGCATTGGCGCTGCCGGAGGTATGCTGAGCGGCGTAGTGATGGGATTATTCATCATTCCCGTACTGTTCGTCATCTTCCAGGCCTTGCATGAAAAGATCAGCCGTAAGCCGATCGCTCCGCATGCAGCTGTTCACAAAGAATCTCTAAATCTTGTCGAATCATGAGTAATCAGTCGAAGCATCAATCGAAATATAAATTGAAACATAAATTGAAGCATCAGTCAATATATCAGATAGCGGCAGGTCTGCTCTTATTGGATCTGCTGGGAAGTTGCAGGGTATCAAAAGACATTCCTCCTCCGGACAACGGATTAACTACTGCAACATACAGAGACATAGCAACAGATACAACATCACGGATCGCTGATCTGCCCTGGCAGGAATTTTTTACTGATCCGGAATTAAGAACACTGATCGATAATGCACTGAAGAACAACTTCGATCTGCAGATCGCTATTAAGAACATAGAAGCTTCCCGCCTTATATTGGGACAGGTGAAGGCGGCCTTCTTTCCATCTGTCGGACTACAGGTGGGCGCTTCCACCAGCAGGCCGTCAGATAATAGTCTGACAGGTTTTACGCTCAACGCGTTCCTCCAGAAATCACACATTGAAGATTATACCGTGGCCTCCTCTCTTTCCTGGGAGGCCGACATATGGGGGAAGATCCGCAGTTATAAAAGTGCTGCACTGGCAGAATACCTGCGCACAGAAGAGGCCCGCAAGGTAGTACAAACACAGGTGATCAGCGACATAGCAAAAGGGTACTATAATCTGTTAATGCTGGATGCACAACTGGCCATTGCCAAACGGAACGTATCACTGAATGACAGCACACTTGAGATCATCCGTCTGCAACGACAGGCAGGGCAGGTTACTCAGCTGGCATTACAACAGGCGCAAGCGCAACGATTGGTGGCCGCAGGTCTGGTACCTCAGTTCGAGCAGCAGATCGCCATACAGGAAAATGCGCTACGCCTGATAAGTGGAGAGCTACCGGCAGCAGTACAGCGCAGCAAAAGGCTGGACGCCATTCCGCTTAGCAACAAACTGGGCGCTGGTGTACCATCAGATCTGTTAAGCCACAGACCCGATGTGAAGATGTCCGAGCTGGCACTCAGGAGAGCAAATGCGGAGGTGGGCTTCTCTAAAGCAAGTATGTACCCATCATTAACGGTTACTGCACAAGGCGGGCTGGATGCCATCAAGGCGAGCGACTGGTTCACGATTCCTGCCTCACTGTTTGGTGCTGTAATGGGCGGCATTACACAACCGCTGTTCCAGCAAAAGAAACTAAGAACAGAATATGAAACGGCGAAGATCAATCGTGTGCAAACGGTGATCCGTTTCCGGCAGTCCGTACTCACTGCTGTAGGCGAAGTCTCAGACCAACTGGTAAAACTTGAGAAGTTACAGCAGCAGCAACAGCTGGCTACTGATCGTGTAAATACTTTGCAGGAAGCCATACAGAATGCACAGCTGTTGTTCCGGAATGGCCTTGCGAACTACCTCGAAGTAATAACGGCACAGAGTAATGTGTTGCAGAGTGAATTGGAGATAGCGTCTATCAAGAGAGCACAGCTGGATGCTACTGTGGATCTTTACCGTTCAGTGGGAGGGGGCTGGAAATAGCTTTTTTGCGGATAGGGGCTTACGCGAATGGATTTACGCGGATGAGGCTTACAGTGATTCCAGCGCTGACCTTCTAGCTCGCAGTTCGGTTGGAATCACAGGCTGCAGTTCTTTGAAGTTACGTGCTATTGGACGTTTCGGGGCGTGTTTAGCTTTTGAATAACCATTAAACCCCTTGTACGTCGCATCAGCATACTTCAAACAACTGAGGCCAGTGATTTCCAACCGAATGCTCACTGCGGCCGGTCTCCCAAACTATGGCAGGAGTGAGCTGCCGCCACTTGTTCCTCGCTCCGTTTCTTCTTGTCGGTTTCTCCTTAATAACCTACTGTATTGCGTTTTCATCGTTTTATCGGCCTTATATCCTTGTCTACAGGGCCTTTTCTCGCTTCGTCCATATCGCTTCACCGTCACTTCCATATCATTTTAGGGGCATCTCTATATCGAAAGGATATACATATGACGGTAAAGTGACGGCCAGATGGCGGTTTCACGATATGGAGATATAGAGATCAAAGCCTGCTCAGAGACACTTTGAAGCGTTTTGTATGAGAATAGCTGTTTATAATTAGCTGTAAATGAATTGAATATGTCGTTTTGGGAATCGGAGGGACTGAAGTTTCATAAAACCGGCTTAAGACCTGATAATTGCTTGCCCCTTAAAAAAAGAGGAATTATACTAATTGGTAGCAAGGAAAGTGTGCAGGTGGAGATCCTGGCCTTAGTTATTTGAAGTGGGCTGATGCGACGTACAAGGGGTTCAATAGGGTATTAAAAAGTCCAATACGCCCCTAAACGCCCGATAGGAAGGAACTTCAAAGAACTACAGCCAGCGATCCCACCTGCACCTTTCCAGCGATCAGGAATACAGGATAATCCATGCAAGAGGGGCAATAATCACAGCGACCCTGCACCTTCCAGCGATCAGGAATACAGGATAATCCGTGCAAGAGGGGCAATAATCACAGCGACCCTGCACCTTTCCAGCGATCTGGAACAAAGGATGGGATATCTGTAATAACTCCCCAAGCTTTCAGCTAATTTGATTAATTTGGCCGTTGAGCCTATTTAAACGACTTTAGCAATGGATCGCGTTGATATTAAAAGGTTAGCGGAAAAACTGAACTTGTCTACTTCCACGGTTTCAAGAGCATTCAGAGGTAACAGTGACATCAATCCTGAAACGAAGGCAAGGATACTTGCTATGGCTAAAGAGTTCAATTACCAGCCGAACCATCATGCCAGCAACCTGAGAGAGAAAAAGAGCAAAACGATAGCTATCATAGTGCCAGAACTAGCCAATAACTTCTTCTCACAAGCCATCCACGGTATAGAACGCGTAGCGCGGGAAAAGGGCTATCATACACTGATCTATGTGACAGATGATGAGTATCAGAAAGAGGTAACGTTCATCGATAAGCTCTATAATGGCCGTGTGGATGGCATCATCATGTCGGCTTCCGGTGAGGCGAATGATCACAAATACCTGAACAGGCTTGATAATAAGCATATCCCACTTGTATTCTTCGATAGGGTATACGATGATATCGATGTACCTAAAGTGACTACGGATGACTATGACAGCAGCTTTGCCGCTACGCGTCACCTGATAGAAATGGGCTGTAAGGAGATCGCTTTCCTGGTGATCAACAAAAGCTTGTCAATTGGTAATGTCCGTATGCAGGGGTACCAGGATGCATTGAAAGACGCCGGCATTGAGTACAACACACACCTGGTAATAGACTGTTCGAATGACTATGACCAGAACTTTGAAATACTGTCGAAGGTATTGAAAGAACAGCGTCCAGATGGTCTGCTAGCTTCCGTAGAACGTCTGGCTATCTCCAGTTACTACGTTTGTCACGACCTGGGGATCCGGATACCGGAAGATATTAAGATCGTTAGTTTCTCCAGTCTGGAAATTGCATCACTGCTCAACCCTGCATTATCTACCATTACACAACCGGCTTATGACCTGGGTACGAATGCCGCCCAGCTACTCTTCAAAGCCCTGGAAAGTGACACTCCGATTAATGATCAGGTCGTACTTAGCTCTAAATTGATCCCAAGAACATCCTCTACCGGTGTAAAAGCAGGGGCTGCCGGAAGGGAGTAAGCAAAAAGAAAGAAAGTGAAAGCAACTACATTTCACTTGTTATATGTGCTTTTGAATTCAATTAATTGTTTATCAATTAATTGAATTTGATTTAACTTGTCTTGTCCCTCTATTTCTCTGTCACTTTTTAACTTTTTTTTAAAAAAAAGTGTTTCAGAATGTTACACTATTCAGGAAATACTCTACTTTAGCAAAAGTGTTCCACGCTCCGGGAACGTTCCCGGAAATGAAAAATAAGCCAAAATGAATCCTACTTAAAGCAATTACAGCATTCAGACAAGGCCGGATGGCAGCATCCGGGACGGCCGGGAAAAGGTTATGCTACCCGGATCATCCCGGGAAAAATGACAGATCATCGGCACGTAACTATTGAACTTCCGGAATAACTCCGGACCTCTGGGAAAACAGGTAACGGTCAGTAACCGGTTTAATCACGACAAGAAGAATCCATAGTTGTTGAATTTAAAAAAATTCGACAGGGGGGGACTTTGCTTAAAAAGTCCGGCAGTGAACTATTGTGAAACAAATTTCTTATCAACTAATTAATCGATCAATGAAAAGAACACGCTTTGCCAGTTTTGCATTTCTGCTGTGTTTCGTGTTGATGTCCCTTTTAACCTATGCACAATCGGGCAGTATCAGCGGAAAAGTGACGGACGAAACAGGGCAGCCGATTCCCGGCGCCACCGTCTTCATCAAAGGCACCAGCAAGAACGCTACTGCTGATGCCGGGGGTAACTTCACCATCAATGGTGTGGCACCAGGCAATATCGTTGTGGTGGCGCGTATTATGGGGTATGAAACGTTTGAGCTGCCTGTAAATGCAGGCAATCATGCAGCACCGCTTACCTTGCAGTTGAAAGCAGATACCAAAGGTCTGAACGAGATTGTAGTAGTTGGTTACGGTACACAGAAAAAGAGCGACCTCACAGGCGCTATAGCTGTTGTTTCTACCAAAGACTTTAACAAAGGACCTTTAGCCTCTCCGGAACAGCTGATCACCGGTAAAGTTCCCGGTGTACAGATCACCTCCAATGGTGGTGCTCCCGGAGCTGGTAGTACTATCCGCGTACGTGGAGGTGCATCTCTGAATGCTACAAATGATCCTCTTATCATCGTTGACGGAGTGCCGCTGGATAATAACAACGTAAGCGGACAGTCCAACGGATTAAGTCTTATCAACCCGAATGATATTGAATCTTTCAACGTACTGAAAGACGCCTCTGCTACCGCGATCTACGGTTCCCGCGCATCCAATGGCGTTATCATCATCACTACCAAAAAAGGCCGTCTGGGCGATAAGTTCCGCGTTTCTTTCAGCTCTACCAATGCAGTTGCAAAAGTAACCGGCTATTCACCAGTATTAAATGCAAGTGAGTTTACTGATGTGGTAAAAGCGAATGGCACTCCTGCACAGATTGCGCTGCTGGGTACTGCTAATACTAACTGGCAGAAGGAAATATACCAGTCTGCGCTTAGCAGTGATAACAATCTTGCTCTTAGCGGTTCCTGGAAGAAATTACCTTACCGCATTTCAGTGGGTTACCTGAATCAGGATGGTATCCTGAAAACATCCAATCTGGAAAGAAAGTCGGCTTCCATCAACCTTTCTCCTAGTTTATTCAATGATCATCTGAAGATAAATGTGAACGTAAAAGGCTCTATGGCCGATAACCGCTTTGCCGACCAGGGAGCTATCAATGCCGCTATCGCCTACGATCCTACCAAGCCTGTACGCACGGATAGTGCAACATTTGGAGGCTACTACGAATGGTTGTATAACGGTAAACTGTATGACCTTGCTACCAAAAATCCTGTAGCGATGCTGGAACAGAAAGTAGATAGATCCGAAGTGAAAAGAAGTATCGGTAATATCCAGTTTGACTATAAATTTCACTTCCTGCCAGAACTGCATGCTAACCTGAATATGGGGTATGACTATCAGAAAGGAGAAGGTAATACCAACATTCCCAAGTATGCTGCATTGGCTTACTATAACGGTACCGGCGGTTCTTACAAACATTACTCTCAGGAGATGAAGAACAAGTTATTTGACTTCTACCTGAACTATGCAAAAGACCTGAAAGGTATCAAAAGCCGCATCGATGTAATGGGCGGTTATTCCTACCAGGATTTCATCATTGCCACTCCTGGTTATCCGACACTTGATGAAAGCGGCGATACTACTACTGCTGCCGGTAACTACAGTGAAGCGCAACATACACTCGTATCTTTCTTCGGTCGTTTGAACTATACATTCAACGAAAAATATCTGCTGACCTTCACGATGCGTCGTGATGGTACCTCCCGTTTCAAACAGCATTGGGGCAATTTCCCTTCTGTAGCATTTGCATGGAAGCTGAAAGACGAGTCTTTCCTGAAAGATTCAAAGACATTTTCCGACTTGAAACTGAGACTGGGATATGGTGTGACGGGCCAGGAAAACATCGGTGTCGGTAAAGAATACGCTGCGTTATCCCGCTATACTTATGGTGATGCAAACTCCTCTTACCAGTTAGGTGATGCTTTTTATAAAACACTACGTGCTGCCGGATACGATCAGAATATCAAATGGGAACAGACTGCTACTTACAACGTAGCATTAGACTATGGTTTCCTGAACAACAGGATCTCCGGTAGTATTGACTTCTACTACAAGAAAACCACCGACCTGCTGGCCGATGTAACTACACCTGCCGGTACGAACCTGACCAATACACTCTATACCAACATCGGTAGCCTGGAGAACAGAGGTGTGGAATTCATTATCAATGCTACACCGATTGAAACCAAAGACTTCCGCTGGGACGCAGGTTTCAATGTCACTTATAACAAGAACCAGATACTTTCTCTTTCCAAAGCCAAGTCAGATACTTCTGTAGGTATTGCTACAGGTAATATCAGCGGTGGTACGGGAAATAATATACAGATCAACTCTGTAGGACACCAGATCAATTCTTTCTACGTATACAAACAGGTATATGACAAGAGTGGCAATCCGATAGAAGGTGTGTATGAAGATACAAATGGTGATGGCGCCATTACTTCGGATGATAAATACCGTTACAAATCTTCCAATCCGCTCGTATACCTGAACTTCAATTCCCAGTTCAATTACAAACAATGGAGCCTCGGTTTTAGCGTACGCAGTAATCTGGGCAACTACATCTACAACAACCAGGCATCGAACAACGGATCTTACAAAACCTTCCAGAACAGTAACTACCTGGCTAATCTGTCTAGGAATGTAATGTCCACAAAGTTCGCCACCACGCAATACTGGTCTGATTACTACGTGGAAAACGGTTCCTTCCTCCGTATGGATTACCTCAACCTCGGTTATGACTTCGGCCGCCTGATGCACGACAAACTGGGATTACGCCTGAACTTCAACGTACAGAACGTATTTGTGATCACGAAGTACAGCGGCCAGGACCCGGAAGTGTTCAGTGGTATAGATGATAAGTTCTATCCTCGTCCACGTGTGTATTCTCTAGGTGTTAACCTCGATTTTTAATTAACAAACAGGAAACGTTATGACCAAGAAATTCATATATCAGATAGTACTGGCCGGAGCAATGGCATGGGGACTGGCTTCCTGTACCAAAGACCTGGATCGTACGCCAATCACAGAAGCTACATCTGCCAGCGTATATAAAGACTTTAACAATTACAAGCCTATCCTCGCCAAATTGTATGGAGGCTTTTCAGTGACCGGACAGGTAGGTCCTACCGGTAGCCCTGATATCACCGGTATCGATGAAGGTACATCAAGTTATATCCGCGGTTATTTCCAGATGCAGGAATTACCTACAGATGAAGCGGTGATCGGCTGGAATGATGGTACCCTGCAGGACTTCCACCAGATGGACTGGACTGCGGACGATAACTTTATTAATGCCATGTTCTCCCGCTTGTTCTACCAGATAGCACAGTGTAATGAGTTCATCAGGCAAACGTCTGACGCTAATCTGGGTAGTAACGGCATTGCCGATAAAGACCAGGCGACTGCAAAGACCTTCCGTGCAGAGGCCCGCTTCCTGCGTGCATTGACATACTATCATGCGATGGACCTGTTTGGCAGTGTACCATTTGTAACAGATAGTAATGAAGTGGCGTACTATTATCCTAACCAGATCTCCCGTGCAGACCTCTTCGCTTACATAGAACGTGAACTGAAAGATATAGAAGGGGAGATGGTGGACGCGCATACCAATGAATATGGCCGTGCCGACAAAGCCTGTGTATGGGCGCTGCTGGCGAAGTTATATCTCAATGCAGCCGTATATACAGGTACTGACCGTTATACAGAAGCGGTTGATTACAGCAGCAAAGTGATCACCTCCGGTTATACACTGGCAGCCAGTTATGCAAATATGTTCAAGGCCGATAATAATGCCACTTCTCAGTCTGAGTTCCTGCTTACCGCTAACTTCGACGGTACGCGTACACAGACTTACGGCGGTACTACTTACCTGGTACATGCGGCTGTAGGTGGTAATATGAATGCGGCAGATTTCGGTGTGAACAGTGGCTGGGGTGGTTTACGTACTACCAGTGCTTTTGTGAACCTGTTTACTGATCTCACCGGTGCTACTGATAAACGTGCGATGTTCCATACCGATGGTCAGAACAAAACTATTGCCGACCTGGGAACATTCACTGATGGTTATGCTATTACCAAATGGTCCAATAAAACATCTAAAGGTGCAGATGGTTCCAATTCTACATTCGTAGATACGGACTTCCCACTGATGCGTCTTGCAGAAATGTACCTGACCTATGCAGAAGCAGTATTACGTGGCGGTACCGGAGGCAGCACAACAACTGCACTTGGTTATATCAATGAGCTGCGGGAAAGGGCATACGGTAACACTTCAGGTAACATCACCGCCGGTGAACTGAATCTGAAATTCATCCTGGAAGAAAGAGGACGTGAACTATACTGGGAAGGGCATCGCAGAACAGACCTGATCCGTTATGGACTGTTCACCGGAAGCACTTATGTATGGCCGTTCAAGGGCGGAGTAGCAGCAGGTACTTCTGTAGCAGATTTCCGTAACGTATACCCGATACCTACCAGTGCACTGGTGGCTAATCCTAATCTGATCCAGAACAAGGATTATTGATCGCAAAACAGCATTTAACCACAATATCAAAATACTCGCATCATGAATGCCTGGTTGAATAAAATAATAGCAGGAAGCTTTTGTGTGATAGGTTTACTCTCCTGCGAAAAACAAGACAGCTTCACACAGGTGAAGACGGGTACTGCACCTACATTTTCCGCTACGGCCACTGAGTTTACTTTTTCAGAAGCAACCGCCGGAGAAGATGCCGTGACTTATTCCTGGACGGCCTCCGCCGACTGGGGATACAGGGCCGTAGTAAACTATACCTTACAGATCGATGAGAAAGGCAATGGCTTCAGACAGCCTGCTGAAGCTTTCAGTGCAAACAATAGTCTGAACAAAACATTTACAGTTGCTGCGCTGAACCAGGTTATCAATAATATGGGACTGGCCGCTGGCCGCCAACATGAGTTGGTGATCCGTGTAAAAGCTGCCGTGGATACTATTGGCGATGAAGTATATTCTGACAGTGTACTGCTGACCGTTACACCATACTATGTACCGAAGGTATATCCTTCCGTTTATGTGCCCGGCGCATATGAAGGATGGTCTTTCGACGATCCGCGTCTGGGTGCATTGGCTTCTGTAAATAACGATAAAGTATATGAAGGCTATCTCCATTTTCCAGATGCCAATACCGAGTTTAAAGTAGCCGCTGCCAAGAGCTGGGATGTTAATTATGGTGATGGTGGCGGTGGCGCTATGGTGTCAAATGGAAGTAATAATATGAAAGCCGCAGAAGCAGGTTATTACCGGTTGACGGCTAACCTGAATACATTGACATGGTCGCTCACGAACACTACCTGGAGTATTACCGGTAGTGCTACAGGCGGGGCGGACAAAACAATGACCTTCGATGCGGCCACAAAAAAATGGAGTGTGACAACTGCGCTGCAGGCCGGCAACTTCTACTTCAGAGCTAATAACGCCAACACCATTGCACTGAGCGATGATGACAATAACGGGGTGCTGACCGCCGGGAGTACCGGCGCCATTAATATTGAAACTGCCGGAACATATACCATCACAATGGACCTGAACAATCCCGGCAACTACATTTACACACTTGCTTTATAGGATAGAATGATTGCATGAAAAATGCAGCCCGGTCCCAATCTGCCGGGCTGCATTATCTTAAACAACAGAAGACTCAACACGCATGTTACAGACGAGAAGAATTTTATTGACCATTATCCTGATGCTGACCACTGTTTGTACATCCATAGCACAGGTGCCCAAACTGGAAAGGATAGAACCCGCTTTCTGGTGGACAGGTATGCAGGACCCAATGGTGCAGCTGATCGTGCATGGAGATAAGATTGCCACACGTGAAGTATCGATCAGCTATCCTGGCGTAACACTGGGAGAAGTGCATAAGGTAGAGAATCAGAATTATTTGTTCGTTGATATTACTATCTCTTCTTCAACTGTTCCGGGAACGTTCCCCATTGTATTCAGACAGAAGGGGCAGAAGGATCTTGTTTATCAGTATGAGCTGAAGAAACGGGAAGAAGGTATTAAAGCGCAGGGCGTGAACAGCAGTGACCTGGTATACCTGATCATGCCTGACCGTTTTGCTAATGGCGATAAAAGCAATGATATCGTCAAAGGAATGCAGGAAACATCGTTGAGCAGAGATTCCATGTATAAACGTCATGGCGGCGATATACAAGGTATCATTGATCATCTGGGATACCTGCAGTCGCTGGGAGTGACCGCATTGTGGATGACGCCACTCGTTACAAACGATCAGCCTGCGGCTTCCTATCATGGTTATGCGGCTACGGAAAACTATCGCATTGATCCGCGTTTCGGATCCAATGAACTGTATAAAGTACTGGCCGACAGTCTGCATAAGCGGGGGATGAAACTGGTGCAGGACCTTGTGCATAATCACATTGGCAGTCAGCACTGGACCATGAAAGATCTGCCAATGAAGAATTGGGTACATCAATGGCCGGCATTCACCAGGTCTAATTTCAGGGCTGCTCCTTTGATGGACCCATACAGTGCAGCTGCCGACAGAAAACAGATGACCGAGGGCTGGTTTGACTTACATATGCCCGACATGGACCAGTCTAACCCATATGTACGCAGGTACTTTACGCAAAGTCATATCTGGTGGATAGAGTATGCCGGTGTGGACGCTTTCCGACTGGATACCTACCCGTATAACGATGCCGATTTTATGGCAGAATGGGGAAAGGCCATTAAAGCCGCATATCCGGGCTTTACCTTCTTTGGCGAGGTGTGGGTACACAGCGGCCCCGAACAGGTCTTTTTTACCCAGGGAAATACAGTTAACAGGGCATTCGATACACAGCTGCCTGGCACTACCGATTTCCAGAGCCTCTGGGCTATTGGTGCAGCGCTGAATGAGAAACCGGGTTGGGATGATGGTGTTGTGAAGCTGTATGCTACACTGGTGCAGGATTATCAGTACCAGGACCCTATGCGTAATGTGGTATTCCTGGACAATCATGATCTGAGCCGTTTTTACTCTGTCGTAAACGGCAATAAGAACAAATATAAAGCTGCCCTGGCCTGGTTAATGACTACCCGTGGTATCCCGCAGTTGTATTATGGCGCCGAGATAGGCATGAAGAACTTCAGCAATCCGGACGGACTGGTGAGGGAAGACTTCAAAGGTGGATGGGCTGGTGATACGCAGAATAAATTCACAACTGCCGGTCGCAATGCAGAAGAGAACGAGTTACATGATTATGTCAGCAAACTGGCTAATTACAGGAAGAATAACCCGGTACTACAAACAGGAAAACTGATGCAATACATCCCGCAGGATAATGTCTATACCTATTTCCGTTACAATGCGGAAAAGACGGTGATGATCGTACTGAACCCGAATGCAAAAGAGATCGCATTATCTACGAGCAGGTTTATGGAAAGGACCAGTGGTTTCTCCAGTGCAAAGGATATCATTTCGGGGGATAGTTTCAGCCTGTCAGACAGCCTCCGTATTCCTGCAGAGAGCACAGTTGTGATGGAGTTGCAGCGATAATATTAATAAAAGATTTACCTGAATATATGCAAGGAATAGCAGCATGCATTTTTGATCTCGATGGCGTAATAGTAGATACAGCAGTCTATCATTTCAAGGCCTGGAAGAGACTAGCCAACGAACTGGGATTCAGTTTTACAGAAGCACAGAATGAAAAGCTGAAAGGTATCAGCCGTGTACAATCCCTGGAGCTCATCCTGGGATGGGGCGGTATGGAAAAATCTCCGGAAGAGCAGCACGAACTGGCTACCCGGAAGAACGACTGGTATGTGGACATGGTGCATCAGATGACGCCGGACGAAATACTGCCGGGTGCAAAAGAATTACTGGAAAGTCTGCGGGCGGCAGGTATAAAAACTGCGCTTGGATCGGCCAGCAAGAATGCAGGTATTATACTGGAAAAGGTGGGTATTCTGCCCCTGTTTGATGTGGTAGTGGACGGTAATATGGTATCCGCCTCGAAACCAGATCCGGAAGTATTTCTGAAAGGAGCGGAGGCTTTGGGTGTATCTCCTGAAAGGTGTATCGTGTTTGAAGACGCCATTGCTGGTATAGAGGCCGCCAAATCAGGAGGAATGAAAGTCGTGGGTATAGGGGAGAAGGAGTTGCTGCACGAGGCTGACCTGGTTGTCGAAAGCCTGCGGGAGATCGATATTCAAATACTGACCAATTTATACAACTCAAAATAAAAAATGCCTTTGCATTTGCAAAACGGTGCCATTAGTAAGAGTCATGAAGCAATACATTAAAATAGACGGGTGGAACATCATTGAAGAAGGTTTTGTGCCACATTACAATAAGATTTCCGAGAGCATATTCAGCCTGGGCAATGGCCGTATGGGGCAGCGGGCCAACTTTGAAGAGTTTTATTCGGGAGAAACACTGCAGGGCAACTATGTGGCCGGTGTGTACTATCCCGATAAGACCCGTGTTGGCTGGTGGAAGAATGGTTACCCGGAATATTTTGCTAAAGTATTGAATGCCGCCAACTGGATCGGTATTGATATACGTATTGACAATGAAGTGCTGGACCTGCACACCGCGCAGGTCAGTGATTTCCGCCGTGTACTGAACATGCAGGAAGGATATTTGCAGCGCTCATTTACAGCAACTTTATCCGGTGGTAAACAGGTACGTGTGGTGGCCACCCGCTTCTGCAGTATCGTTGATGATGAAACAGGTGCGATCCGTTATAGCGTCACGCCATTGAACTTTGACGGTACATTACAGGTCACGTCTTACATCGATGGGGATATAAAGAACCAGGACGCCAATTATGACGAGAAGTTCTGGGATGAGATGAACGCCCATGTAGAAGGCAATAGTGCTTACCTGACATTGAAAACAAAAAAGACAGGTTTCCTGGTATGTACCGGTATGCAGTTCAGTATACATCAGGATGGCAAACCAATACAACTGACCGTTACTCCGGAAGGAAGGGAAAAGTATGTAGGCGGTTGTACTGCTGTCTTTATGACCCGTAACCAGGAAACAATTATCTATAAATACGCAGCTAATCTTTCTTCAGAAAATCATGCAGCAGCTGCGCTGGATAACAACTGTGAGACAGCTGTAAGCAAAGCGGCCGCGAAAGGTTTTGATATGATGCTGGCCGAACAGGCTGCTGCCTGGGCGTTGAAATGGAAAGAAAGTGATATCATCATAGAAGGCGATCCTGCTGCACAGCAAGGTATCCGCTTCAATATCTTCCAGCTGAACCAGACCTATACAGGTGAGGACGCCCGTCTCAACATCGGACCTAAAGGATTTACCGGTGAGAAATATGGTGGTTCCACCTACTGGGATACGGAAGCTTACTGTATTCCTTTTTACCTCGCCACTGCCGATCAGCAGGTAGCAAGGAATCTGCTCATCTATCGTTACAAGCAACTGGGTAAGGCCATTGAAAATGCTGCTAAACTCGGCTTTAACAATGGTGCGGCACTCTACCCGATGGTGACAATGAACGGCGAAGAATGCCACAATGAATGGGAGATCACATTCGAAGAAATTCATCGTAATGCAGCTATCGCTTTTGCCATTTTCAACTACATTCGTTATACAGGAGATGAAGGTTACCTGGCGGAATATGGACTGGAAGTACTGATCGGTATAGCCCGTTTCTGGTCGCAACGGGTGAACTGGAGTGACGCGCGTAACCAGTATGTGATGCTGGGTGTAACCGGTCCGAATGAATATGAGAATAACGTAAACAATAATTGGTACACCAGCACAATGGCAACGTGGTGCCTGCAATATGCAATAGAGGCAGCACAACAGGTAAAGGACACTGCTCCTGAGAGGTATGCAGCTATCCTGAAACGGACATCTTTTGACACCGGCAGGGAAACAGAGAAATGGCAGCATATCATCGATAACATGTATTATGCGGAAGATAAACAACTGGGCATCTTCCTTCAGCAGGATGGTTATATGGACAAGGAACAGATCCTTGTGAAAGATCTGGACCCTGCTCAAAGACCATTGAACCAGAAATGGAGCTGGGACCGGATCCTGCGCTCATGTTATATCAAACAGGCCGACGTATTGCAGGGACTGTACTTCCTCGAAGACCGTTACGACATAGACACGCTGCGCCGTAACTTTGATTTTTATGAACCGCGCACCGTACATGAAAGTTCTTTGTCGCCCTGCGTACATGCAATACTAGCGGCGAAGCTGGGAGATGAACAACGCGCGCATGAGTTCTATCTGCGCACTTCCCGTCTTGACCTGGATGATTATAACAACGATACGGAAGACGGTTTGCACATTACATCAATGGCGGGCACCTGGATGAGCGTAGTGGAGGGATTTGCCGGTATGCGTGTGAGAGAGGGCCAATTACAGTTTACGCCATTCCTGCCTGGTAAATGGCAGTCTTTTGCCTTCAATATCCGTTTCAGAGGAAAAGTGCTGAAAATAAAAGTGGGTCAGCAGGGAGTGAATATTGAGAATGGATCTGCGGAGGATATTACAGTACTCGTTTATGGAGAACCGGTACAGGTACCGGCGGGAAAAACGGTGACGACAAAACAAGGAAACTTAGTCAATTAAAATATTTATCCCATGAAAGGAATGATTAAGCCGCGGTTGTCTGCTGCACGTATCTGGAATATGAGCATGGGCTTTTTCGGTATTCAGTTCGGGTTTGCATTGCAGAACGGCAATGCGTCCCGTATCCTTCAAACCTATGGAGCAGAAGTAGAGCATCTGTCATTGTTCTGGCTGGCGGCGCCACTTACAGGTATGATCGTACAGCCCATTATCGGGCATTACAGTGACCGTACCTGGAACAGGCTGGGCAGACGCCGTCCTTATTTCCTGGTGGGCGCAATCGCTACGGCACTGGCGTTGATCCTGCTGCCCAATTCCTCACTATTGGCTTATTTGCTACCGCCTGTATTGATAGGGGCGGGTATGCTGACATTGATGGACGCATCTATCAATGTGGCGATGGAACCTTTCCGTGCATTGGTGGCAGATAATCTTCCAGACGAACAACGTAGTCAGGGGTTCTCTGCACAAACGTTCTTAATAGGCGCAGGGGCTGTTTTAGGCTCGTCGCTGCCGTATCTGCTGGCAGAGTATGGCGGAGTATCAAAGACTGCTGCTCCGGGTGTTGTGCCGGATAATGTGATCTATTCCTTTTATGTAGGCGCACTGGTGCTGCTCGCAACAATCCTCTGGTCCATATTTACTTCCAGGGAATATTCTCCTGAAGAATTCGCGCAATTCAATCCGGAGCATACGGCAGAAACACATACAGGAGGCATCAGGACTATCCTGAAAGATTTCTCTAACATGCCGTCTGCCATGAAGCAACTGGGCGTAGTACAATTCTGTTCCTGGTTTGCATTGTTCTCTATGTGGGTATTCACGACGCCGGCAGTAGCCCAGCATATTTATAAAGTACCGCCGGGCGATACGTCCTCCGCGCTCTTTGCAGATGCGGGTAATAAAGTGGGATTCCTTTTCAGTATCTACAGTGCGGTATCCGCCATTTATGCATTAATACTGCCTTATATAGCGCGTAAAACATCGCGCAGGGCGGCACATGCTATCTCATTAACAGCCGGAGGTCTATCGCTGATCTCTTTTTATTTTATACAAAATCCAGACCTGCTTATATGGCCCATGATAGGGATCGGTATGGCATGGGGGAGTATCCTGTCCACACCATACGCGATCCTGTCTGGCGTCATACCATCCCATAAAACAGGCGTCTATATGGGAATATTCAATTTCTTCATCACCTTCCCGCAAATAGTGAACGGCATCTTCGGAGGCCTGATCGTAAAACATCTGTTTCACAATGAAGCGATCTTCGCTCTTGTAATGGGCGGCATATTCATGATCATAGCAGCGGTAGCGGTGCTATATGTGAAAGACAGGGAGAGAAAAGCAGC
The DNA here is from genome assembly GCF_003182155.1 of Chitinophaga sp. S165. Lineage (GTDB taxonomy): Bacteria > Bacteroidota > Bacteroidia > Chitinophagales > Chitinophagaceae > Chitinophaga. The sequence goes on along the minus strand of NZ_QGTG01000001.1, from coordinate 1,714,969 downwards.
AGAGAAACTGATGCCGACATACGGTGTTGCATAGTGATCCACATCAGGATTTCTTTTTCTTCTTTGCGATGTTAGGATTTTTCTCCAGGAACTTTTCCAGGTTGCTTAAGCAAATAAAAAACAGATTGCCCAACCCGGTACAACCAGGTCGGGCAATCTGCTTATATAATGCTGCCGGGCCTTAACACAAGTGCGGCAGTATTACATGGATAAGCTGATTTACGGTAACGGTGCAGCAGCTGTAGTTGTATAAAGTACAGGCCATACATTTGGTGAAGGTACGCTCACACCTTTGTTGGCGCCCATTACCTTGGCATCCTGACCGAAGTAGTACATTGGCCAGCCTTTGTAGGTAATTTGTTTCTTACCTAACACCGTAATAATCGCAAAGTCAGTTTTAGCAAAACCGGTAGGAACATTCTTCACATCTGCGATCTCGTAAATAGGCCAGATAGCATTGTGTGTTTCATCGTTGTTAGTGAATGTATTTGTACCAGCTTTATCGTTTGCGAATTTGTAAAGGGTATGACCGCGGTCATCAACAAGGTATTTTGAAAGGCCGGTTCCTGTTACGATTTTGCCAGTATTATCAAGCACATACTTCTGACCGTCATTGCCAGTTAACTGGAAGTTAGCAACCATTACGCTGTAGTCAGGTTTAGCTACGAACCAGGTGCTAAGAACGTTATCACCGTTAGTATCGCCAGCTTTCTCATCATCTGCATAGTAATACAAAGGCCATCCTTTATATACAGTTTGTTTACTGCCGTCGGCACGGGTAACAGTGGTAAAGTCAGCCTTGTTCAGTGTGCTGTCTATTGTCAGATTATTAGGATCTACATAGAATGTAGGCCATATAGCTGAACAACCGCCTGAACACGTAGGAGTACCTTGTGCATCGTTAGAAAAGAAGTACAGTGACCTGCCTGTACTATCTGTTAATATAGCGCCAAACTTACTATTGTTAGCTAATTTGATTGTTGTTTGTGCTCCCGGAGGATTTGTCGGCGGGTACTGAGGGCCATTGTTATCATCATCGTCGGAACATGAAGTCATCACTGTGGCAAGCAATAGCATTGCCAGTGCAGATCTTTTTAATAAATGCATGGTGTTAATTTTTAAATAAGCAAATTGTGAGCACTTGTGTCATCTCCTTAATACGAGAGGTAAATTCGAAAGGTTGCCTGGAGGTTATAAAAATCTTTTTCCTTTTTTTATTACGCGTTGCCCAATTGACTAACGTCTTCATTCTTATGAAGAAGCTAAGAAGTTGCTTCCGTCGATCCCTGTGTGCGCTGTAACTACAGCTGGATCAACGTTTACGCAACTATTGACAAAACAAAAGGAAGATGAGTGTTCTGATATCGCATTGATGATAGAGGATGATCTTAAGTATTCTGACATAGGATGTTATGCTGGTTAAGCCCATACTTCCAATTTAAATAGTTTGGTCACTAACAATAAGGGATGCTATACCATCTTATGTTATGCCATGCTTTTGAATAGTGAGACTCAAATTTTACGGATACCCTAGTCCGTTATACGAGGTTATACGAGGTTATACGAGGTTATACGAGGTTATACGAGGTTATACGAGGTTATACGAGTGAATATGTCTATGTAAATACGTAAAACGGGATTGAGTAATGTAGCACAGATATCTGCGCATCCCAATAAGAATAGTTACCAAAACTAACCGTTATGAGAACAATGATAATGCTGTCCTGCAATTATTTTGGAGACCGGCCGCAGCGAGCATTTGGATGGAAATCACTGGCCTCAGTTATTTGAAGTATGCCGAAGCGACATACCGGGAGTTTAACAGAGCTACTAAAGCCTAACCGCCAAAAAAAGCTAAATGCATAGGAACTTCAAAGAACTGCAGCCTGTGATTCCATCCAAACTGCGAGCTAGAAGGTCAACGCTAGAATAACCGTAAGCCCAAAAAAAAGGCAGTACGCAATCTGCATACTGCCCAAAACAAGACCGATAACTTATTACTTATACGCTTTATCAAGGAAGAGATACCGCTCGCGGTTATTCTCTTTCTGAAGCGAAGGCTTTACATCAATATTCATATACCTGGAACCTGTAACAGCATCTGCCTCCCATTTAGCCATAGCAACCCCATTCGGATTACCTGTCTTAACAAAGTTAGCGAAGTAGTTCAGCATAGTAGCCGACACCATGTAATCTTCTTTCGTCCAGGCATACACTTTATTATGCCGGAGGTTCCCCATAGCATACTCGATCTCCGCCGCATGCGGAGCGCCTTTAAATACTTCCGCCGGTTTAGCCGCCGGTTGCGGAGAACTGGCCTTGATCACACCACCTGCGAGGCCAGGTTTAGCATTCCCCATCTTAGGTGCCATCGGCGGACGGCTGCGTGAAAAGATATAACGGTATACCGGTTGCTGACTCGTAGCGGTATGAAGCGCGGCCCATTTCCAGGTGCTGTATACAATGAACCGGTCGCTGGCCAGGTCAGTGGCAGAAGAGATCACTTCTTCTGTTGTATTGCCGGGGTATAACCGGAGTACTTCCGTAGCATCTGCAGGATATAATTCCCTGATCTTTTTTTCATAGTTCTCCGGTGTAGGATCATCTTTCCAGAGTAATGCACGGTAAGGTACTTCTGCCGAATTCCAGCCTACCAGGAGCGGTACATGTGCCTGTTCTCCTGCGGCAAAGATCTCCACCGGTTTTTTAGGCAGCACATAACCATCCACATTGGTCGAGAAATGCGGCATATCCGGCCCGGAAGCTCTTCTTAACAGCTCTTCCGCGGGAATGGCACGTAACGCCTCAAGAGAAGTGGCGCCAATGGCATTGGCAAAGGCTACACCGTTCTTTTCAGCGTCTTCCTTACTGGCAGGTGGCATGGTCGGGAAGATCATAGCGCCGCTTTCACCGATAGCGCCGTTAATCATGTCTTTGGATAGGGGAGAGGCCATCAGGGCGGATACGGAAATAGAACCGGCTGATTCTCCTGCAATAGTTACCCTGTCAGGATCTCCGCCAAAGGCGGCAATATTCTTTTTAACCCAGGCCAGGGCGGCTTGCTGGTCCAGCAGGGTATAATTGCCCGAAGTATGATAAGGTGCTTCTTTCGACAGATCAGGATGGGCCAGCAATCCGAATATGCCTAGCCTGTAATTCACGGTCAGCGCCACAATACCCTTCCTGGCCATACTTTCACCATCATAACGGGCTTCTGAACCGTCTCCTGCCACCATCCCGCCGCCATAGAAATAGACCAGTACCGGCCGCTTCTGTTTAGAAGGCTGTGCAGGCGCCCAGATATTCAGGTATAAGCAGTCTTCACTCATGCCATTGGAACGGAAACCCATATCTCCGAAGATATTCCCCTGCATTGCCCTCGGACCGAAATGATCGGCTTTCAGGATGGTATCCCAGGCATTTACAGGCTGCGGGGCCTTCCAGCGAAGCGGACCTACAGGCGGCTGCGCATAGGGGATGCCCTTGTACATGTTGATACCGGCAGGATTAGTCCTGGTGCCCTGAATACGGCCGTTTTCGGTCTTGACAACTTGGAGAGATACACCGTTCCGGGATTGGGACATACCCGGTAGCCAGCCCAGCTGGCCCAACAGGAGGAGCGATAAACAATATAATTTCATAACATGTATATTAATGTGGAGATGGCACTGAAGTTACTACATCGGAAATTAGCAAACAATTGGCTTGGAAATATTAATTATAACTTATACCTTATCGGCTTGTATGTAAACAAAATCTATTCATGCTAGTAAATAGACGAACCGCGTTAAAACAGGTCTTAGTAGTATCCGCAGGTTTGGCTTTGTTGCCTTCCTGTTTGCGGAAACCGTCTCCCGCCTCCATCTCACTGAAGAATATAGCCGTAGATGCTGAAGGGGAGAGTATGCTGGCAGCGCTGGCAGATACATTGATCCCAACCACCGCTACACCGGGGGCAAAGGATCTGAATACGCATTTATTTACCCTTACAATGGTAGATGATTGCCTGAGAAAAGAGGACCAGGAGAAATTCATGGCAGGCATGAAAGCATTTTCAGACCTGTGTGAGAAAAAGAACGGGCACTCTTTTGTAAAAAGCAGTCCGGCTGAAAGAGAATCTCTACTGAAAGAACTGGAAGCTGCTGATGCCGGCAAGGATGCCGCTGCCTCATTTTACCGCAGCGCAAAACATTTCATCATTACAGGATATACCAATTCCGAATATTATCTCACTAAGGTACAGGTATACGAGCTGGTACCTGCACGTTACCACGGAAGCGTACCTGTTAAACCGATCCCTAAAAGGACAGCTTAATTTTATATATCAGTATGGCGAATATTAATACAGGCGCTCAGGACCGCACATTCGATGCGATTGTAATTGGGTCAGGTATCAGTGGAGGATGGGCTGCAAAGGAGTTCACGGAGAAAGGATTAAAAACACTGGTACTGGAAAGGGGCCGCGACGTAAAACATCTCAAAGATTATCCGACAACAAATAAGATGCCCTGGGAATTCCCTCACAGAGGACAGGTCCCACAGGCAATACAGGACGAAGCACCTGTTGTAAGCCGTTGTTATGCCTTTAAAGAAGATGCTATGCACTTCTTTGTAAAGGATAAGGAACATCCTTACGAACAGGACAAACCTTTCGACTGGATCCGCGGATACCAGGTAGGCGGTAAATCACTCCTCTGGGCAAGACAAACACAACGCTGGAGCGACTTCGATTTTGAAGGCCCTGCCAGGGACGGTTTCGCTGTAGACTGGCCTATCCGTTATGCGGATATCGCTCCGTGGTACAGCTACGTAGAGAAATTCGTAGGGATCTCCGGTAATAAAGACGGCATCGCTAACCTGCCGGATGGCGAGTTCCTGCCACCACTGGAAATGACCGCCGTAGAGAACTACTTCAAAGGTTTTGTATCAAAAAATTATAATGACCGCCACGTCATATATGGCCGTTGTGCGCATCTTACTGAGCCGCAGCCTATCCACCTTCAGCAAGGTAGGGTGAAGTGTCAGAAAAGAACGCTCTGTCAACGTGGATGTCCGTTTGGTGGTTACTTCAGCAGTAACTCGTCTACACTGCCCTGGGCGGAAAAGACGGGTAACCTGACCCTGCATCCGCACGCAGTTGTTCACTCTGTTATTTACGATGACCAGAAAGGAAAAGCAACCGGTGTACGTGTAGTGGACGCGCTGACCAAAGAAACGACCGAGTACTATGCAAAGGTCATTTTTGTGAATGCTGCCGCCGTTAATACAAACCTGATCCTGCTGAACTCTACTTCCAACCGTTTCCCGAATGGTTTAGGAAATGACAGCGGCGTACTGGGTAAATATTTTGCGTTCCATAACTATCGCGGTCGTATCTCCGCCGACTATGACGGTCTGCTGGACTTTACCACAGAAGGCCGTAGTCCTACGAGTGCCTACATCCCGAGGTTCCGCAACGTTGTGAAACAGGAAACAGATTTCCTTCGTGGTTATGCAGCAGGTTTCAGTACCGGCAGACGTACCTGGAACAGTCATGATGGTTTTGGTCAGCAGCTGAAAGATCAGCTGTTCAACCAGGAAATGGGTAACTGGTATGTAGGCTCTCATATGATGGGAGAAACCATCCCTAAAGAAGAAAGTCAGATAACGCTCGATAAAACGAAGAAAGACGAATGGGACATGCCTGTACTTCACGTGAATCTCGGTTACGATGATAATGACGAGAAGATGTTGAAAGACTTCTTCGAACAGATGACTGAAATGTATACCAAAGCAGGCTTCACCAATATCAGAACGGAAGACTCAAAACAGGCGCCTGGATTGGATATCCATGAAATGGGCGGTGTGCGTATGGGTAAAGACCCTAAAACGTCCATGCTGAATAAATGGAACCAGATGCATGCGGTGAGTAACGTATTTGTAACAGATGGCGCCAGCATGACTTCAACTTCAACACAGAACCCGTCATTGACCTATATGGCGTTAACTGCCAGGGCGGTAGACTATGCGGTGTCTCAGCTGAAGAAAGGCGAAATATAAGAACATTAATAGTAAAAGGCGTCTCATACCACATGAAGTATGAGACGCTTTTTTTTGCTCTTAGAATTGGTCACAATAGGGTAATACATGCTGTTTTGTTTTTAAGGCAGCAATAATAATATACTACGCATTCCTGATCTCCAGTAGGGTGCCCTTTCCTCCGCTTTTACGCACTTCATATTCCAGTACGATCTCATCTCCCGGATTGCATTTGCTCTTATAACTCTTTGCACCGGTAACCTCTGTCAGCCAGCCGCTTCCAAGCCTTAAATAATGGTAGTGACGATCGTTATCACTTGACGGGATACGCTGGTTTAATTTCTCAGTAATGATCGTTTTGATGATGAACTTATATCCGTCTGCCTGCACATTTTTACCCGCCGTACGATATAGATGACGGATGCAGAATAGGGCGGGTATTACAAAGAGTACTAACGTTACAAGAAACGTATTGAAGTTAAACTTTGAAACGACATTAAAAAGAATAAAGCAGAATGCTGCTCCATATATGAAACAGCCCGCACTATTCCTTCCGCTTTTTAACAGCTTCTTTTTGTCTTCTACATCCATTGGCTGTTGGGATTCTGTATAATATTGCTGATCATAGTGGATGCCAATTACAACATTAATACCGGGCTCCAGTTGTGTTACTGAGAGCGTAACGTGAACATTCGTCATTGTTGCAAATTGCTCAGTTATTGGTACATAGCTGAAGTGAGGTTTGGGATGACCTGTATTCGGTGCTGCAATCCAGGCGTCAACAGTGAATCCATTGAAATGGTAGCGTACGTATTCTTGTTTGATCACTTCCGTATGACTAAGCACTCCGGAGTAAACCTGTTTCATCTGCCCATGTGAAGGATGTTCCTCTTCGGTTTTGTTTTTGAAGTATTTTTTAATGGCGGCGCGTACTGCAAGAGAACCGATTATCAGAAAGCCCGCTATCGCAAATCTGGCAAAGAGCGCTACCTGGTCCCATACAAATATGAGCAGTATCGTGCCGATCAGGGCTATTATAGCGCCTACTATAAAGGCCATGATCACTGAAGATTTACTATCGCCCTGAAATTTTTTAAGAAAAGCAAGTTCCTCTTGCGTTAAGGGTTGGGTGGTTTGCATATAGGTATATTGCGGGACTTTGTTCCCGGGAAATCTCATAGGTTGCTTTGACGGATACGAAGATATCATTTATTCCCCAGCGGCAAATGATTATATTTAACTACTCAATAATATGCCTGTGAAAAGTTATTATTTCTTCCTTTTTTTCTGTTTCTCCTATTTGAAGGTAAGCGCCCAGAAAATGAAGTATGTATACCGGGATGCCCACGACACCACACATAACTTCTACGTAAAGCTGATCCCCTCAGTTCCTGTAAAGGGAATATTGGTATTAAACAACCAGGAGCTCTCTGCTACCGGCAATGAATACGCTATGGAGAAGGGCATTCTGGTAGCCTGTATTACTCCGGGGTATTCAGACCGCTTCAACCAAAATATGGTCGGGAAGGTCGTATTACGTTGTATCGATACACTGATCCATGAAATAGTAACTGCACATAAGGTGCCTGCAGATAAAATTATTATAGGTGGAATGTCAGACGGAGGTACAGGCGCTATACGTTATGCCCAGTATTGCGCTGCGGGAAAATCGGTTTACCACATTAAAACAACCGGTGTCTTTGCTGCAGATCCGCCGCTCGATTATGAACGCATGTGGTATGATGCTGCTCATTCTATTGAACGAAAAGATAATGTTGGCGCCGTAATAGAAGCGCTGGCTTTGAACGACATGTTTTTTCGTGAGATAAAAGATATTCCGGGGCGAAACCAGTCCGCATATCAGCAACTATCGCCTTATTCCTATACCGCCGCCAAAGGTGGCAATGCAGGCCTGTTGAACAACATGCATGTAAGGCTGTATACTGAGCCAGACATTAATTGGTGGATTGAGAACAGACAGAAAGATTACTACGGTATGAATGCCCTGGATGCTGCCGGAATGATCAACCAGCTAAAGGTGAACGGTAATACTAATGCAGAACTTATCACTACAGAAAATAAGGGATACGATGGTGAAGACAGGCTTCCGAATGCATGGAGTATCGTTGATCAGAAGGAACTGATAGACTGGTGTTTGCTGGTATTCAATTCAAAACAGCCATAAAATACTGCTCCCTATCAGGATGCCGGCCATGCCTGTAAATACCTGCGGGTGCCATCCTGCAAATGGAACAGGGAAGAAGTGGTCCCTGATATGCTTCGCAGCAAACAATGATAAGGGTATCAGCCCCGCACATAATAAGGAAATATGAAGTAATCGAGCACTTGTGACCGACAGGCCGATCCCTGTACCTAAAGCAACATACGCCGCAAGGCAGAAAGGACACTTGGGAACAATAGCCAGGAGAAAGGCCGGTAGTAAGGGTTTAATGGAACGGCCCGCCCGTCTGAAAAAACTATCCGGTTTAATCATAGAAACCGGAACAGCTGTTTCAACCGGAGCTGCTGTTGATGAAGGAGTATTGCAGGCGGCGATCCTTGCGGCACGCCCCCTGCAACAATTGAATGTACTCATGATATCCGTTAATTGTGGCTGCAGCAACTGTGTTCCGGAGCCTGGGTTTGATATTTATCATGGTGTTTTACCCAATCCATAGTACTTTCTTCATTACGTCCCTTCGGCGTCATTTCCAGGAAATTGTATGTGTTGAGCAGAATGTCTGCTCCTCTGGCGTAAGTGGAATAGGTATGAAAGATGTCTCCATTCTCATCTTTGTAAAATACACTGTAACCAGGCAGTTCTTCCTCCGATACAGGAATTGTTTCATAATTGTAGATCATCTCATTTTTAGCAATTTCCTCTTCCGTAGCAGATACATGGAAATCATAATTGAAATCGCTTTTGTTGGAAGATACCCATTTGAAACCCCAGCCCATCCGTTTCTGGAAAGGTTCAATATCACTCATGGTACCCCTTGAAACAGCTACGTACGATACATCATGGTTCATCAGGTGAGGTAATGTGCCATCCACATGGTCGGCCAGGAAGGAACAGCCCGGACAACCCTCTTTCCAGCCAGGCCCCAACATGAAATGTTGCACGATCAGCTGACTGCGGCCGTCAAAAAGGTCTGACAGGGAGTATTCACGATCTGGTCCCTGGAATACGTAGTTCTTTTCAACCTTTACCCAGGGGAGCTGCATACGCTGTTTGGTCAGTTCGTCTTTCAGGTGGGTGAGCTCCTTTTCCTTCAGCATCAGTTGCTTGCGGGCTTCTATCCATTCTTTTTGAGACACTACGGTATGATCAGCAGTAGCGGTTTGATCAGCGATATGTTCTTTCATGTCTTTGAGGTTTAGTGTACTACAAATGTCCAATTATGCGTACAATAAACCGCTGGGCATTATTGCCAATTTAGGGGGGGAATTGAGACAAATGGATGTCTGAATAGCCCTATACCAATTCAAAGGCTTTGGCAGGATATTCCTCACCATTGATGATGATCGATAACTGGTGCTTGCCGGTGTAAAATACACGGGTAGTAATAAGCCGGAAGGATTGTTTCCGGAGGATCTCTGCCCGCTCGCCAGGGGCATATATCTTCTCGCTGATCTTAAATACTTTTTTGGATAAGGTCCCGTTCTGCTTCAGGTAGTGCACCCCATATTCCAGCCTGATAGTCTGCGGCTGCGCATCTTTATTCCTGATAACAAATGAGAACTCCAGGCTGTCGCCCGTCTTTACTTTGGGCGTCAGTATCCTGAAGTCGCTGAAGGCCACATGGGTGCTATCCAGTCCATAATGTTGCAGGATGTCTTTATCACCTTGTTTCAGCAAAGTGCGGGAACCATGTTTGATGATCGCATCGGTTTCTTTACTGATCCCTTTCCATTTTGCTGCAATGGCTTTAACAACAGCCGGATTGTCTTTGGCAATGTCGTTCAGGCTGTTCGCCACACTGCGTCTTACCGATTCGGAAGGGTCCTGTTTCAGATTTTCCAGGATGGGAAGTATGGGAGAGGGGTCTTTTTTCAGAAAAGGGATGGCCATAGCCCACGGAAGACGGGGCCGGCTGCCTTCACTGGCAAGCCGCCTTACTTTTTCACTTTTATGTAAAGACCAGGCCAGCATCTGGTGCAACATCCTGTCGCCATATTTCAGGATAAAGGGACGTATGGCAAATTCGCAGGTAATGAACTGTGTTACGAACTCCAGCGCCTTTACCGACGTTTCATAGTGTTCCAGTCCATAAGTAGCCAGGTAGTCTGGAAAGAAGATGAACTCCAGCGCTTCCCCGTATCCGGCCTTTCTGAGGGCGTTAATGGTCTTTTCGATCAGTGGAATGGCCTGCTCATAATCGGCAGGCAGAAATGCGTGTAATACCTCTGTAGTATGCTTCATCCGCTCCTTCAGTTCTTTGTCTTCAAACCCTTCCTGGTAAATCTTTTTGATAAACTTTTGTTTATTGAAGGCCGGTACTGTCTGGGTAAGCACATCGGACAAACTATTGTAAAAGGCCGGGGAGTAAATGTCTTTCAGCAAACTGCTCATAGTAAGGTATTTTACAGGAGTTGCAAAAGTAAGGATTGTCGCGGTTAAGGTTGTATAGAGATTAATTTATCCGTATCCCCCGGTAATAGCGTAACTTTGCATTTTGTTTTGTCAGAAAAGGGGTAATTATGAAAATAAGTAATCAGGATATCATTCGTCTTGCAGAGATCAAATCCTATTTCCTTGACCCGCCTTACACCTTTAGGATAAACAGCTATGCAATGCCTCAGGTAGATGAAGCCATTAACATCGTGAAAAAATATACTTTTATATCACCTGTGTTGCTAAGCCAGATGGAAGACACCAGGCAATTGTTGGAGGGATCGGAAAGTGATGTCAACGCAACCCGCGTACATATGCGATCTTTCGCCATCCTGCTGAACCGTATTAACCGGTAAGCAGAGAGCGCGTATAATTATAGAAACCACGTAACGTATGAATGGAAAACTCTTGTTCATTGCCAGTGCAATGGCATGTGGTATTGCCTGTAAACAACAGCAGCCACCCCAAATCAAAGAACGTTCTCCCCGGCAGGAATTCCCCGGTTTATTTGAAGCCGTACAATCTGCCCACGTATTCCCGGACAGCAAAACATTTGCGGACTGTTCTCCAAAGGACGCGCCCGAAAAGGTGCTCCGCTATTATGCAAAAGAGCAGGGCGATGAAGGATTTAGTCTGGTATCGTTTGTACAGAAGTATTTTAACGTGCCTGCCGGTACTACACTGCAATATCATACTGATACGATGCAGGACGTTATCGCGCACATTGAATCGCTGTGGACTGTCCTTAAACGGGAGCCTGACAGCACCAGTACATGGGGCTCCCTTATCAGTTTGCCGGGCGCTTATGTTGTACCGGGGGGGCGTTTCCGTGAGGTATATTACTGGGACAGCTATTTCACGATGTTGGGACTGAAAGAAAGCGGCCGTACCGACCTTGTAGAAAGCATGATAAAGAACTTCGCCTTCCTGATCCGTACCTATGGATTTATCCCTAACGGCAACCGCACCTATTACCTCACACGTTCGCAACCGCCTTATTTCGCCCTGATGCTTCAGTTGCTGATCTCCGCTAAAGAAGATCGTAAGCAGGAGCTGCTGACCACCTACCTTGATGCCCTGGAAAAGGAATACCATTTCTGGATGAAGAAAACTGCGGATGGTAAGACCGGTGAACACCTGGTCATCCTGCCCGATGGCGCCACCCTCAATCGTTATTACGACAGGGGGAACTGGCCCAGGGAAGAGGCATGGACGGAAGATATCAATACCGCTAAAACATCCGGCCGTCAGCCGGTCGAGCAGGTTTACCAGGAACTGCGTACCTGCGCTGAATCAGGCTGGGACTTCAGCGCCCGCTGGCTGGCCGATGAGAAGACACTGGGCTCTATCCACATTACAGACATCGTCCCTGTAGATCTCAACTGCCTGTTATATAACCTGGAAATGACATTGAGCGACGCCTATCGTATGAAAGGCAATACCCCAAAAGTACTGCAATATGAAGCTGCCGCGGCCCTTCGCAGAGATGCCATTCAACGCTATTGCTGGGATGCGAAGACAGGCTTTTTCCGGGACTATGACTTTAAAAAAGGTGCCCGCACGCCTGTATTGAGCCTGGGAGGTACATACCCCTTATTTTTTGGAATGGCACGCAAAGGACAGGCTGATAGTGTGGCGAGAGTATTAAAACAACAGTTCCTCTATCCCGGCGGACTGGTTTCCACGCCTATCGAAACCGGGGAGCAATGGGATGCGCCTAATGGTTGGGCGCCGCTTCACTGGATGGCCATATCAGGCTTACTGACCTATGATAATGATTCCCTTGCGTCGGACATTGCCGGGCGCTGGGCACATCAGAATATCCGCGTATTTAAACAAACCGGCAAACTGCTGGAGAAGTATAACGTGAAAGACACCTCGCTGCCGGGTGGAGGAGGCGAATATCCTAACCAGGACGGGTTCGGATGGACGAATGGCGTCCTGTTGAAAATATTGCACATGCAACAGGAAGGCATATTGAATAATGCAAAAAATATTGATACCTTATAACATGCTTAAACCATCACAACGCCTTTTATCGATAGATGCCTTCCGCGCCCTTACCATGCTGACCATGATCTTTGTTAATGACGTCAGCGGTGTGAAAAATATCCCTGCCTGGATCGGGCACGTACAGGCCCAGGAAGACGGCCTGGGTTTTGCCGACACGGTCTTTCCGGCCTTCCTCTTTATAGTCGGCCTGTCCATCCCTTTTGCCATCGGAAAACGTATCAGCCAACAGAAGTCTTTCCTCAGTACCGCCATGCACATCCTGGTCCGCTCACTGGCCCTGATCGTCATGGGCTTTTTTCACGTCAACCTGGAAAATTACAGTCAGGCGGCAATACTGCCTTACCCGCTATGGGAGTTGCTGATCACTATCGGCTTTTTCCTGGTATGGCTGGACTATCCTGCCGATATGGACAAACGGAAACGTTACGGACTGACAGGTGCAGGTATTCTCCTCCTGGCCGCTATGGCCGCTTTGTACAAAGGTGGTCCGGCAGATGCGCCTCACTGGATGGAACCTTCCTGGTGGGGGATCCTGGGTATTATTGGCTGGGCGTACCTGGTATGTGCTATGCTGTACTTAATAGTGAAAGGCAATTTTGGGGCTATAACGGCCATTTTAGGCCTTTTTCTGCTGATTAACATTTTGACCCACGCCGGCTTATTACACTTCAGTATTCCGGTTATAAATGACGCCTCTTCCGCCTCCCTCATCATGGCAGGTGCGGTTGTCTCATCATTGTACACGTTACTGGATAAAAAAAGGAAACTGGGGTCCCTCTGGGTCATATTTATTGGTCTGGGAGTGCTGGCGATAGTCGCCGCTTTTATATTACGACCTCATACTGCCGGTATCTCAAAGATCAGGGCTACACCGGCATGGGTGCTGATCTGTACGGGCATCAGCATATTGGTATTTACAGCTATGATCTGGCTGGTAGATGTGAAGGGAAAGATGAACTGGTTTAAGCTGATCCGTCCGGCAGGCACCAGTACGTTGACCTGTTACCTGATCCCCTACCTGCTGTACTCCTTAATGATGCTGGCAGGGGTGAAATATCCCGCTGCGCTCAGTGAGGGCGCAGGAGGGTTACTCCGCTCAATTGCTATCTCCTTCCTGGTAATCCTGCTGGTAGGTTGGATGGAGAAGAAAAGGATCAGACTGAAGATTTAGCCATTGCCGGCATTTCGACCGGTTTAGACGTCTCAGACTGCTTTGGCAGCGGTTTGATGATCATGCGCAGTGCCTGATCTCTTGTAAAGTAAGCCACGGTCCAGTTGTACATGGTTTTCAGCTTGTTGCGGTAGTTGATAAGCGCCATGACATGGATGAACAGCCACATTGCCCAGGCCATAAACCCGTTTACATGCAGGTTTGGCTTGGGGATGTCGGCTACAGCATTATTACGGCCGATGATTGCCATACTGCCCTTATCTACATAACTGAACGGTTTCAGCGGTTTATTGTCTGCCATGGCAGAGAAGTTCTTCGCCAGGTGTTTACCCTGTTGCAGGGCTACCTGTGCCAGCTGGGGATGTCCGTTCGGGAAGTTTTTGTCTGTCGTCTGGATACAGGTATCGCCGATGGCATAAATGTCATCTACTCCGATCACCCTGTTATAGGCATCCGTCATCATCCTACGGCCGGCCCCGGTGCTGGCCACCGGGATACCCTCCATGATCTGCGCAGTAACCCCTGCGGCCCAGATCAATGTTTTGGTCTGAATAGTGTCGCCATTGTTCAGAATTACCTGGTCATCCACAAAATCCTTCACCCTCGTTTTCAGCTTGATCTTCACGCCCAGCTTACGTAAGGCGTTGTAAGTATGCCGTTGCGATTTCTTGCTCATCGGTTCAAGCAGGGACTCGCCTCCGTTTACCAGGTAGATCTCGCCACCGTGTCCATGCAGTTCGGGATAATCCTTTCTGACTACAAACTGGCGCAGCTCGGCCAGCATTCCGGATACTTCAACCCCCGTCGGACCACCACCTGCTATTACAATAGTGGTCAGCTTCTTCCGCTCAACGGGGTCTTCCGTAATACAGGCAATTTCCAGCCTTTTTAAGAGGGTATTCCGCATCTCCAGCGCATCATTCACATTCTTCATCGGAATGGCATTGCGCTTTATGTTTTCGTTGCCGAAATAGTTTGTTTCAGTACCTGTGGCAAAGACAAGGTAATCATACTGTAATTCGCCATTGTGCAGGTAAACGGTATGTGTTGCCGCATCAACCCGCTGGAATTCGCCCATATGAAAGCGGAGGTTTGGCCTGTCCCTGAATAATTTGCGGAATGGATAACAGATGCTGGAGGTTTCCAGAAATCCCGTTGCCAGCTGATAAATGAGTGGCGGGAAGAAATTATAGTTGTTCTTGTCTACCAGTGTGATGTGATAACGCTTGTCGTGCTGTAGCCGCTGGGCCAGATTAATGCCTGCAAATCCACCGCCAATGATCACTACCTTAATTGCTTGTGCTTTTGTTTCTGAGCTTTCCATTGTAAACTTATTTCCTGGTGTTGTAAATCTGGTATGTAAAGATAGTCAATCCGCATTACAAGAAAGTTAATCTGGATTAATCTATGAACTATTGATATAGCGTTCAATTAAAGAGATTTTCTATTTTTGCCGCACATGAATGGCGTTAACTTTTTATTAGCTTTTATACCAGATCCTGAAGGGTTATTTAGTACACTGAGAAATAACGTCTTATGGGATGAAAGAATACATGCCCGTAAAACGGCCAGTTTCGGGGATTCATCGGAAAAGGTCGATTTCCAGCTACCAGCCGGTTCCCTGATCTATATGACACAGGATGTACAGGAGGAATGGCTGCATGCTATTCCTGCGTCAGAAACAGACAACGGAAGAATGAGCCTGACCTTTCGCGCTATCAAACAAATAACTAATCAGATAACACGTTTATGAAAAAACTATTTTGTCTTTTTACATTGTCATTGATCGTTTGCATTACAGCTGTCCGCGCCCAGAGATACCAGGAAGATGTCAGTACCATCCTGAAGTGGGACAAAATGTATGCGCCTCCGGCGAATCCTATCCTGTTTACCGGAAGCTCTTCTATCCGTAAATGGGATGATCTTGAACGCACGTTCAGCAGTTATGTAGTGATGAACAGGGGAGTAGGAGGGACTGTAACGAATGATATCATCTACTACGCAGATAAGATCATCTTCCCATATCACCCGCGCCAGATCGTGCTCTACGTTGGTGAGAACGACCTGGTAGAGAAAGGCGTAACTGCAGATACTGTCTTTAACAGGTTCAAGAACCTCTACAAAACCATCAGGAATAAGCTGCCTGATATCTCAATTGTATACATTTCAATAAAACCGAGCCCAAGCAGGATCCAGTTCTTATCAACAGCCAGGCAGGCCAATAGCATGATCAAAGACTTCATTGCAAAGCAGCGGAAGATCGCCTATGTAGATATATTTAATCTCATGCTTGACAGGAACGGTAACCCGAGAAAAGAACTGTTTGTGGAAGATATGCTGCACATGAATCCAGATGGATATGCCATCTGGCAGAAAGCTGTCAGGCCACATCTGATCCAGAAGTAACGACCTTCACATAAAAGACTATACGTAAGTCAGAACGCTGTAACAAAATGTTGCAGCGTTCTGTTTTTATAACTGACGAACTTCGTTCATATTAACGCTGGCGTCAATTTATAGAAAAGCGCATATATGCCGTTTTGCAGCAGGGGCACATCTTTTGTATTATCTATCTTATAAACCTGCTGTTATGAACAAGCTTTTTCCATCGCTTCTATTGTTGTGCTACTCGCTTCCGTTTTACGCACAGCAGCCAGAATTACCCCCGCCGCATGCAACGAAATCTTACACTAACTACAGCAAAGTAAAAGGCTGGGATGACGGAACGAAGCCCATTGCTCCCGATGGCTTTATGGTAAACCTTTACGCTGATGGGTTTCAGAATCCCCGCTGGCTATACGAACTGCCTAACGGCGACCTGTTAGTTGCGGAATCCAATTCCCACTATGGCTTCTTTAAAAAGATAGGCGCTGCCCTTATCGGCGCTACGAAGTCTAACAATGTGAAAAAAAGCGCAAACCGTATCACCCTGCTAAGAGATGCGGACCATGACGGTACCCCCGAAACCAGGACAATATTCCTGAAGGGCTTGAATCAACCTCTTGGAATGCTGCTGGTGGGGAACTATTTATATGTGGCTAATACAGACGGTTTACTTCGTTTCCCATACACGGAAGGGGCTACGACTATCAATGCAACAGGGGAGAAAATAGTCGCTCTTAACGCAGGTAAAGTAAACCGGCACTGGACGCGTAATATCATCGCCAATAAGGACAATACTAAATTCTATGTAGCTGTAGGCTGTGGTGATGATCATGGCGAAAAAGGCATGGAGCATGAAGTATTAAAAGCTAATATCCTCGAAATGAACCCCGACGGCAGCGGTTTGCGTGTTTATGCATCCGGATTGAGGAACCCCGTAGGCATGGGCTGGGCGCCAGGGACCAATACCCTCTGGACAGTGGTGAACGAACGTGATGAGCTGGGGAATGATCTTGTACCGGATTATCTGACAAGCGTTAAAGAAGGCGCTTTCTACGGATGGCCTTACAGTTATTATGGACAGCATAAAGACCCCAGAGTACCCATTGCACCGGACGGACTGGTAGAAAAAGCAATAGTGCCTGATTATGCGCTGAAAGCACATACCGCATCCTTAGGATTGGCCTTTTACACAAAGAACAGTTTCCCGGATAAATATAAGAATGGGGCGTTTATTACCCAGCATGGATCATGGAACCGCAAACCTCTCTCAGGTTATAAAGTAATATTTGTTCCTTTCAAGGATGGTAAACCTGCCGGTGAGCAGGAAGATTTTCTGACCGGTTTCGTTAAGGACAGTGTATCCGGAGAAGTACGCGGAAGACCGGTAGGTATCATTGTATCAAATACAGGCGCCATGTTCATTACCGACGACAAAACAAATCGCGTCTGGAGGATCAGCTACGGTGCATCAAAATCTGAACCGGTGGCTAAACAAACTGTAATCAACAAAACACAATAGGACTCCGTCAGGAGTACCCTGTTTGTAGCGCGGGGTGTCAACCCCGGGGAATCGGACGTAATAATCATCCCGCCGTAAACCGGGATGATGGCGTTTGTATTTATTCCCAAACCACCAATCAATTGCAATGCCCCAAAGCCCAATAAATAATAATAAATAACACGATGGTCCCGAGGCATCCGCCTCCAAATTTTTTAGCACCCCAAAAGGCAATAATGGCTCTGAAGAATTTGTTCATGGTTGATAATTTAACAGAAATAAAACAATAATCAGGCCCGATCAGAATCCTTCATACAACTGCAATCGCTCCCGTAATGCCGTGATCTCCGATTGCATGTACTTGATTTTGTCCAGCAGATGTTTTATCACTTCAATACCTGCTGTATTGACGCCCATCTCACAATACCAGCGGGTGTACAGCTCGAGGTCCTGCAACTGTTCTTCCGGAATAAAGCTGTCGCCTTCTACAACGGTAATGGCTATAAGTCCTTCGTCGGCCAGTGAGTTTACAAAGTCAGCCTCGATCTCATGTATGGTGCAATATTGTGTGATGGTTATCATTGCTGTTTGCATAACGGATAGTTTAATGTGATGATGCGGCCAGTTGTCTGAACAGTTCTTTCTGTGCTTCGGTCAGATTGGTCGGGAGTTGTATGGAATAGGTAACGATCAGGTCTCCGAAAACATTTTCCTGTTTATATACAGGAAAGCCTTTGCCCTTCAGCTTTGTCTTTGTGTTGTTCTGTGTTTCCGGTTTTACTTTCAGTTTTACCTTTCCGCTTAATGTGTCGATAGTGACTTCTCCTCCCAGCACCGCAGTGTACAGGTCGAGGTCTACGTTCATGTACAGGTCATTATCCACTCTTTTGAAGATGGGATCTTCCGCTATGACAAAGGTGATATAAAGGTCGCCGTTCGGGCCTCCATTGCCTCCGGGTGCGCCATGGGCTTTCAGCTTGATGACCTGTCCGTTGGCAATACCGGCGGGTATGGTGATCCTGAGTTGTTTGCCGTTTACGTTAAGTGTGTGCTGATGGGTAGTGTAGGCGTCACGCAGACTGATATGCAGTTCCGCATTATAATCCTGACCGCGGAATTTGCGCTTGCTGCCTCCCGTGCGGTTGCCGAAGAGGGACTCGAAAAAGTCCGAGAACTGGCCTTCTGAGAATTCGCCGAAATCCTGTCCGCCGAAACCTTGTCCGCCAAAGCCGCCATATCCCTGCTGCCCTCCGTAACCGGCGCCGCTCTGTTGCTGCTGCCTGGCCTGTTCATACTGTTCCGCATGTTGCCAGTGCTCCCCATATGCATCGTATTTCTTACGTTTCTCCGGATCGCTTAATACCTCATTCGCTTCATTGATCTGTTGAAACTTAATGTGTGCCTCCTTATCATCAGGGTTCATGTCAGGATGGTGTTTCCTGGCAAGTTTCCTGTATGCTTTCTTAATGTCTTCCTGGGAGGCCTCTTTACTTACTCCAAGTACCTTGTAATAATCGATAAAAGCCATATGTATAGTGTATATACCATTGCTGCACAAAATCTTTGCCATCTCTCATTATAATAATTTATTTATATTTGGTTCTTAAACCCTTATCCCTTGGACACACAACAACCGATTGCCAGCAGTGCCTCCGGCACCTTTACTGCTACAGAGTCATCGAAAGCAACAATTAAAAAACAAAGCCTCAGATTAATCGCATCAGGATTAATGGGACAGATGGCATCCAAAGAACCATTGGTGTCATTACACAAGTCCGGCGACTTCCAGGACTGTTACGATGTGCTCATTCACATGTACTTGCCAGATCATGCCAGGAACTTACATCTGAGTGAAAATATCTCCAACTGTGGCATTATCGAGATCTGGAATGGCCCTATAGAAGTGAGAGAGATAGATATTATCTATGACAATCCTGCCGGTCATCCGGAAATTTATGCCTACTCCCTGTGGGAGATCAAATTCCGCTACTGTGTGGAAGGCCGTGAAATGCCGGCTATCCGTGTACGTTACGTAATTGGCGATCCTGAAACTACAAATGGTACTGTTACCAGCGTTGAGAAGACCTGATCCGCATGATAAGAAACCTGTGTTACCTGCTGCTTATTGTATTCTTATGTTGCACTACCTTCAATAAGGTGGCTGCACAGAAAATTAATTTGCCTCCTGCCATCCGGCAGCTGATCTCACAACAATGTAATGTGTGCAGTCAGCGGCCGGCCCGGCAGGACAGCATGGTTGCCCGATATTTTCATCAGTGTCACGCCGCCGTCGATAGCGGCAACCTGGACGACGGATTTAAATACGCAGCCACAGTAGCAGCAATTACCGACAGCAATTCTATAGCCCCAAGAATACTTACCGTAAGGTTCCTGAAGGCCAAGATCCTTTATTATAAAGACTTTTATAAGGAAGCACTGTCAGAATACCTGAAACTGGCGGAGATCCCTTCTCTCGATATCAATATCCAGTCAAACATATATCCCAACATCGGGGAGATCTACCTGGAACAGAGACAGTTCAATAAGTCGCTGGAATATTTCACGCTTATACAGCAACGCTTTTTCCATCTTTACGAACCTGTAGTGGCCAGGAAGATCCTGAACAATACAGGCGTAAGCCTGCTTCATCTGAGACGCTTTGCTGAAGCTGAAGAGAAGTTTGAAAAGAGTATTGCGATTGCCGCCGAACTGAAAGACACTACAGCACTGGTGAACACTTTCCTGAACACCGCCCTGCTATACGATCTGAACGTTCGTCAGAAAGAAGCATGGCGTTATCTCCAGCGGGCACTTACACTGGCTAAAAAAGCCAGTGATCTGAAGATCCGCAGTAAGGTCTACCTGAACTTCGCCATTGTTGAAGAGCGCGAAGGGCATCCGCAGGCGGCTTTAGAATACAGAAAAGAATATGAACAGCTGGAAGCGCAGATCGCCAACAGGGATAAGATATGGGAACTGGCGGAACAAGAAAAAAAGATCGCCGTACAACAACAGGAATACAAACTGCAGCTGTTGCGGCAAGATAATAAACTACGTACTGCTGAACTGAAAAGAAGAAGATGGCAGCGGAACTCTCTTTTTATCCTTTCACTGTTCCTGCTGTCCGGTGCAGGATTGATCTACTACGCCTACCGGCAAACGAATAAACGTAACCGCATCATCGCCGAGCAGAATGATAAACTGGAACTGCTGAATGAAACGAAAGACCAGTTGTTCTCTATCGTTGCGCACGACCTGCGTTCCCCTGTAAATCACCTTAAGATAAATCTGTCCTATCTGAAGGATACGCTTGCCCGTAACAAGATCAGAGAGGCCACGGCATTGTCGGAGAATATTGAAAAGATCTCCGACAATACCTATGCACTGCTCAACAATCTGTTATACTGGTCATTGGGCCAGACCGGCCAGTTAAGCCTGCAGGCGGAACAACATGATGCACAGCGGATCATCTCCCAGGTAGCTTACGATTTTAATGCAGGCGCCGCCCTGAAAAGGGTCAGCATAATCAATGAAGTGCCGGAAGGGATGCCTTTTTATGCAGACCTGAACACTGTCAAGATCATCTTCAGAAATCTTATAGATAACGCGATCAAATACACGCACGCAAACGGGACCATCACCATTACTGCGCGCACTATCGATAACAGCTGCGAAATAACCGTACAGGATACCGGTATTGGTATGGATGAAAAGATCATACAGGCTATCTACAAACGGGATACAAAACGTATACAACAGGACACGGCAGGCAGTAAAAGCACTGGACTGGGATTATGGCTGGTAAAGGCCATGACGGAAAAGAACGGCGGTACATTAAGGATCACCGGCAGCATTGGCGCCGGTACCACTATTGTAGTATGCCTGCCTGCAAATGAACATTATGAAGGAATTAAAAGTGCTCATCCTGGAAGATAGCCCGACAGAAGCGGACTTCCTGGAGAGTTTTTTACGTAAGCTTGGCTGCACCGATATCAGACTCACGACTGCTCTAAATGATGCAGTCGCCGCTTATGACGCCGAGCTTCCGGACATCTGCCTGATTGACATTTACCTGGGTGATAAGCCAGACGGGATCTTGTTTGCCGAAACGATCAATGAGCATAGGGAACATAAACGCCCTTTCATTTTCCTGACCAGTGCAAATGACAATACCACCTTCAGGCTGGCAAAATTTACCTCACCATACAACTACCTGCTGAAACCTTACAATCCGCTGGAGTTGCAATACGCGATAGAACTGGCCCTCTCAAAGTTCAAACAGGAATCAGTAACGCCGCCAGCACAGGCATTGCCTCAGCCTACCGATACCATGTTCATTAAAAAAGGGAACCTGCTGCAAAGGATCGCGTTTGATGATATCAGGTACATCGAAGTGGACGGGAAGTACAGCAAAGTGGTCTGCCATACCGAGAAATTCGTTATCCAGCAGTCACTCAAGGACCTGCAGGTCCAGCTGCCTGCAGTACAATTCTGCCGGGTCCACCGGAACTACATCGTCAACGTAAAAGAGGTCACCAAGATCAACGTGTTCAATAATGAGATCTTTTTTAAAGACGGGGAATCCCTCTTCTTCAGCCGGCGGTATATCGATGAATTCATGCAGGCTTTTAAGATCTTTAAATAAACGAGAAAGGAACGCCTGGGGATGGCATTCCTTCTCACGACCATATCCATATTCTTGTCTTAAAAGAGGAATACGAAGATCAACATAATCCCTTTCCACTTTCTTTGAAATGCCATAAGAAGACATATGAAAGGAATAAGCGGTATGATTTGGGGCATAAAATGAATAGCTTTGCGCCTCATTGTAGCTTTATGAGTGGATTCCTTAACCTTTTCGACTTCAAACAAAAGATCAATTACAAAAGTGAAATACTGGCCGGGCTGACCGTGGCCATGACCATGATGCCCGAGTCCCTGTCTTTCGCTATTCTTGGCGGATTTCCTCCGCTTGTGGGATTATATGCCGCGTTCATTATGGGACTGGTAACGGCTATCGCCGGTGGCCGGCCCGGAATGGTATCCGGTGGCGCAGGTGCTACCGTAGTAGTGCTCATCGCCCTGATGCAGTCGCACGGCATAGATTACGTCTTCGCAGCAATCGTCCTGGCCGGCCTGATGCAGATAACCGTCGGCATCTTTAAACTGGGCAAATTCATTCGCCTGGTACCACAGCCGGTGATGTACGGATTTGTGAACGGATTGGCCGTGATCATCTTTACCTCACAATTAGAACAGTTTAAAACCGGCGCTGAACATACCTGGATGACAGGGAATGCCTTGTATATCATGTTGGGACTGGTGGCGCTGACCATCGCGATCGTTGTGGTTCTGCCCCGGTTTACGAAAGCCGTTCCGGCGTCCCTGGTAGCAATTATCGTCGTTTTCCTGCTGGTACTGGGCTTCGGCATAGATACCCGTACGGTAAAGGATATTGCCTCTGTGAGCGGCGGATTTCCTCCTTTTCACCTCCCGGGAGTTCCCTTTAACCTTGATACGCTTGCCATCGTATTCCCTTATGCGTTGATTATGGCAGGAGTAGGGCTTACTGAAAGTCTACTGACCCTGAACCTGGTCGACGAGATCACAGGTAATAAGGGCAACAGCAACCGGGAATGTATTGCCCAGGGAAGTGCCAATATGCTCAATGGCTTCTTCTCAGGTATGGGAGGATGCGCCATGATTGCGCAAACCTTTGTCAATTTGTCTGCCGGGGCCCGTGCGCGGCTGTCTGGTATCATTGCTGCTATGACCATCCTGCTCGTGATCCTGTTCGGAGCGCCTGTTATTGAGCGGGTACCGATGGCGGCCCTTGTCGGTGTCATGATGATGGTGTCCATAGGAACTTTTGAATGGAGCAGTTTCCGGATCATCAATAAAATGCCACGGCCTGACGTAATAGTCGGCATCCTGGTGGCATTGATCACCATCTGGCTGCATAACCTGGCGCTGGCGGTATTGATCGGTGTGATCCTTTCAGCCCTGGTGTTTGCCTGGGAAAGTGCCAAACGTATCCGGGCCAGGAAGTATGTGGACGAACAGGGTGTAAAGCATTACGAAATCTACGGTCCCTTGTTCTTTGGTTCGGTAGCTGCCTTCAGTGAAAAGTTTGACGTAAAGGACGATCCGGAAGTAGTGATCATCGATTTTAAAGAAAGCCGCGTGGCGGACATGTCGGGCATAGAAGCATTGAACCGGTTGACCACCAGGTATAAAGAGGCGGGTAAAACATTGCATCTCAGGCATCTGAGTGAAGATAGCAGGCTTTTGTTACAGAATGCAGCAGCCGTGATTGATGTAAACGTAATGGAAGATCCACATTACCGGGTGGCGACCGACGGAATAAAAAGTTAATTTTGATATTGGCGCTAATTGTATAGCTATGGATTTGACTCTTGACTCAACTTATCAGGCTGCCGTTAAGGTAGCCGACCAGATAGAAACTCATTTTTCCAAACACCTGGCCATTGCCGCTGTGAGTGGGGAAGAAGACCTTGCTACGGTCCCCCAGGCCAAATTCATCGAGAAAATGCTCGATGTGGCCTTCTGGGCCAGCCTGCGCCGGGAAGAGGGCATTCCTACACGTATCTCCCTGGCCTTCCTGAATCCCTGCCAGGCAGGAAAGCCGCTTAAGTTTGCACAAAAACTCCCTTTTGATGTTCGCGTACTCACCAAACTCGCTCCCGGTGTGGAAAGAGCTGGTGTCCATGTAGGCATCTGGTACGAAGGAGAGCAGCTTTACATATGGGGAACCACCCTTAAACTGCCTAATTTCTGTTTTGTACTGGACGTATCCGAGCCCGGACTGCTGGTAGTAAAACACCGGCGGAGTATAGGATTAGGCAAATTTGCCAACGTTGCCGTCCTGAAGGGCGACCAGGTAAAGATCGTGGACGAATCCTGCGGTCTGCTGCCTGATAGTCCCGAAATCGTGACCTCCCTCTTAGGACTGACCTCTTCCGCGATGTGGAACGACCCGGTGAACGTCCTTATCCAGATAGCCGTATCCATGCGGGCACATAAAAGAGGTGGCGCGCTGCTCGTGGTACCCTCCGGTAGCGAGAAATGGAAAGAATCGATTATTCACCCTTTACAATACCCGATTTCCCCTGCTTTTACGGGCGTTTCTGACCTCATCCGCCAGGATGGAGGTAAGGTGACCGAAATATACTGGCAGAACGCCATGCGCCGGGAAGTGGACAATATCACCGGCCTCACGGCTGTGGATGGAGCTACCCTTATCAACGATAAACATGAACTGCTGACCTTCGGCGCGAAGATCACCCGGGCTACCTGGTCAACCAGGGGAGTGGACCGGGTGGTGATGATAGAGCCTGTCATAGGTGGTACGCCCGAACTCATGCATCCCTCCGCAATAGGAGGCACCCGGCACCTTTCTGCCGCGCAATTCGTTTATGATCAACGGGATGCAATTGCATTGGTCGCTTCTATGGACGGCTACTTTACTGTGTTCTCCTGGTCAGAACAGGTGCAGCTGGTACAAGCTCACCGTATCGATACTTTACTGCTGTAATTAGATCACCAAAAGGATATTTAAAGGTCATTTATATATCGAATCGATATTGAAGTGACCTTTAGATGACCTTTTAATGACACTTTAGTATAGTTATAACGTATCCAAACGATGCGTCGGGGATGCGTCATGTATACGCCCTGTATGCGTCGGGTATAAAGCGTACTTCGGCTGGTTCAGTTCCACCTCAAAGGCATGTCAAAGGCATGTCAAAGGCATGTATAAAGCGTACT
Organism: Chitinophaga sp. S165; assembly: GCF_003182155.1. GTDB lineage: Bacteria > Bacteroidota > Bacteroidia > Chitinophagales > Chitinophagaceae > Chitinophaga. The sequence continues at coordinate 1,689,481 of NZ_QGTG01000001.1, read as the reverse complement.
CGCCCCGGTCAGTCAGAGACCGTTTCCCTGAAAAACTGCCAGAATTGCTCAAGGTCGGGGGTCGTTTTACCGGGAACGACCAGCGAGCACACATAGGCGCCTGCCTGGCAGGAGATCGCTTTGTACTGGATAAGGTGTTTGAACTGGCTGGTATAAAGTTCTCCTTCTTTTACAAGAGATTGTATTTCAAGTAGTTTTAAGTCCATAGTTAAGCCGGTCCGGAGTACTTTGGACAGGGCTTCTTTCATTGTCCAGATCATCGTACAGGCAATGGGCTGTGGTAAGGGGACCGTCAGCGTCAAGGCCAGCTCATTAGCCGTCAATTGTTCCTTAATGGCCTCCGTATTCGCTTTATCCGTACGTTCCACATCCACACCCAGCGGATGGACCTCCGGGTGGGAGAGGGCGATACCTAATCCGTCGCAATGAGTAATGCTGACCTGGAGGTTGCGTGTAACGCTGTACTTAACTACCGGAAATTGGAAGATCCCGGCCTCAATAGCGATCTTTTGAAGGTCTTCGAAGGCCGAGAGTGCCCCGATCGCTTTTTTGGCGGAAATACGGCCTAAAAGATAGCTTTCCCGGCGTTTATCAAATTGGAGTGTATCGTAGTAGGAACGTTCTTCCGGATGCAACAGTGATAGTTGCTGTGCAAGATGCCCGGGGGCGGCATGCAGAATACAGAATCCGGCGTAATGTGTACTGTTTTCGCGTTGTAACGTGAATTTGCCTCTGTGGATCAACATCATAAAACAAAGATATTGACGTTCATCCGGTTTCTTTTGGCCTTTCATTAAAATACCTTAAATTTAATTCTATAACGGTTTTAACCATTAGCCGTTTTTGCTTTGTTCGGGTCTTATAATTGAATGCTCTGCATTCTTCTTTCTTTTCATCCCTGGAATGATTGTACCCCTTATACGAGAAACACACCTGATTGCATAACATAACAACGGATAGCCACTATCCCGGAACTTTGATTGTCTGAATGCGTTAACTTTTCTGCTATGATAAAGTCCATACTTCTGATCGATGACGACGCCGATGAAATTAGTATTCTTAATGAGGCAGTAGAAATGGCCGGTAGTGACAGCACATGTGACTGGGCGGAAGGAGCCGAAAAGGCCTATGGCGTTTTAAGAATTACAAAACCTGATCTCATTTTGCTGGATTACAATATGCCTGGTGCTGATGGACTGATGTGCCTCACAGAGATCAAAAAGAAGAAAGAACTGCAGCACATTCCTGTGATCATGTATTCCACCTGCATTAATTTTGATATGCAACGGGAAGCGATGATCAAAGGCGCCTTTCGCTGCATACAAAAGCCAGCTTCAGTGTATGACCTCGTGAAAGAATTAAAGTATCTTTTTGCCGAAGTATAAAACCCCGTTATTCCAACATGTTAATACTGCGCTTATCTTAACAGCCCAGGAATGAGCTATACATTAGTCATTCCATGAATGTCAGACTGAACCTTACCCGAAAGTTCACGTCAGTAACTACCTGTGCATAAACATCCCCGCATTTATTACATAAAAGGGTATTTCATCCACGGCTCCTTGCCGCGCTTGCAGCCTTTCGGCTAATTACCATATGAAAGTGCATCGCTATGCCATTAGCAGGCTTCATTCCCTGCATGGCAGATTATTTGTGATACATCCTCTAAACCGATAGCTTATGTTAGTTCCAGCAATTGCGCTATTGTTTGTAGTGATCATCGTTGTTACCTACCTGATATTCCAGGCAGGAAGCAAAACGAAAGATCAGGGAAATAAAAACTAAAAATCTTTTATATGGAAAAAGCATTCACACGTGTTAAAAGCAGTGCCGAAAACCTGGATCTACAGGACAGTCCGCAGGATGAACAGAAAATGCAGCAAGAAGAAATAGAAATGTCACTGCCCGACGTATCTGATATCCCGGGGCAGGAACATGTGATCGTACCACCACTCGGCGAATTGGCAGATACAACCATCTCATCAGACGATGAAGAAGGAAAAGGAATACTGGACGATGAGGATGATGAAGATGATATAGACGATGACGATGAAGATGATGACTATGATGATGCGGATGTCACCGATGAGGAAATACAGGACCTGGAAACAAGCGCCAATGTAACACCGGGAGAAGAAGACGCAGATGCACTAAGAAGAGCGTCTTTGGATAGCACCGATGAAGATGGTGATCCACTGAATGAAGGAAGCTTCGGAGAAGAAACTTCCGGAGCGGATCTCGATGTGCCAGGCACAGAATTGGACGACGATAATGAAGACATCGGAGCGGAAGACGAAGAGAATAATACATACAGCAGGGGCGGCGTCGATAACGACAACATGACTGAAGGCACACCCTGATAAATCTCAATAATTTCAATGAATAAGCGGAAGCATCTCATCTTGAAAATGAGGCGCTTTCGCTTTTTACTTTCAAAAAATTGAACTAAACAGTATATTGCCGTTTCAGAGAATAACAACTTTACCTGATGCTGGCTTTGCCGCAAGGGAGCAGGATCTGACAAATTTATCAGAATGAAAAAATACAAAAAAGGATACAGCCTCCTGTTATTAATGTGGGCCTTCATATTTAGCCTGATGGTTTGCCCATCCGCTAACGCCCAGACAGACAATAGAATGGTCCGGATCGCCAAAATACAGGTTGACCCAGCCCAACTGGACGCATATAATACAGCATTAAAAGAGCAAATGCAAACAGCGGTACGTCTGGAGGCCGGTGTGTTGAGTTATGTTGCGGTTGCCGACAAAAAAGATCCATCACATATTACTATCCTGGAAATCTACGCAGACTCAGTAGCCTATCGTTATCATATCACTACACCACATTTCACGAAGTACAAAACAACCGTGCAAAACATGGTGCAAAAACTTGAGCTCGTAGATGTGACTATGATAGGTAATGCAAAAAAATCTGATTAACAGCAACTACTATAAGCTGCCTCAATTATTTTGTTATGATGATTTATTTCCTCTTTTTATCCTGGTAGGCACGGTCCCATTCCTGAAGCGCTTCTTCTATGGATCCACCACAACTGAATACCCCCGTTTCTTTGTCAGTTCCCAGGATTACGCAGTAATTGTCCCCATCTCTGAATACCGTCGGACGAAAGTTTTTTACCGATTCAGGAACACCTTCTGCGGTGTAATCAATATGTACGGTTTCTTTTTCAAGTGACATTCTTTCCATAAGACACGTTTTTTAGAAAGGCCGCAAAGATTATTCCACGTACTGCATCAGATGCCGATCTGTCGGCAGGTCTCGTAGAACTTCTTTAATACCGTATTGGTAAAATGCAGCCTTACAGTCAATACATCATTATTGGGCGATGTAATACGTTCATGTTTTACGCACTTGCCCCTATAATAAATAGCATAGTGAGCAAATAAGTCATGGATATTCTGTTCGGGAACAGGAGATGCATATCCTGTAATAGCAATGCCCCAGTCTGCCGCAAAGAGCGATATCACCTGTGCGGCCATCTGATCTGCCACCTTCTCCGATACGCAGTTACAATTTCCTGCATGAATAGGATCGATCAGCAGATGTCTTGATTTTTGCCCGATGTTATAGGCGGTGATGCCGCCCTGGAAGATCTGTGTGGCGCCTTCTGCAAGAGAAAATGCGACTTGTAGCTGACCGGCTGTTACACTTTCTGCTACAGCCAGTGTTTCGTATTTGTGCTTAAGTATGTCGGAAATACTGTTTATCGTATCGATATCATAACCGTAGTCAATCATATATCACTTCTTTTTTCTTCACTCGTCTCGTTTATTTTTCAGATGATCTTGTCATACTTTTACTCTCCAATCTGATGATCTCGAACATTCCTTAAGTCAGTGCAAGCCCTTCCAGGTCGCTATCCGCCGGACCTGTCATTACTTTGCCGTCATAATTGTACCGGGCGCCATGGCAGGGACAATCCCATGATCTTTCAGCCTGGTTCCATTTTACATCACACTTCATATGCGCACAGTTTGGGTTGAGCGCATACAGGCGTCCTTCTTCATTTTTATAAAGCGCAATTTTCCGGTCGTGGTACTCTACCAGTCTTCCTTCACCAGGGGCTAGTTCCGCCAGCTGGGTGATCTCTTCACCAGAGAACAGTTTACCGAAAAACTCTTTAACAACATCTGTATTGTGTGTGACGAAGTTGGTGAATCCTGCGATGGGTTTTATCCTGTTAGGATCAAAAAGTTTTTCAAGAGCAGGTTTTTCCTGTAGGATGATCTGCTTAAGCAGCAAAGCTGCAACAGAGCTATAGGTCATGCCATTACCGCCATAACCGGAAGCCACATAGATATGATCTTCTGCACCAGGAAGATATCCGATGTATGGCAAGCCATCTGCGGGTTCAAAATACTGGGAAGACCATTTATAGGCGACTTCCTTCACCGGAAAGTATTTCCTGATATGGCTTTCCAGTCGCTGAAAACACTTTTCAGTATTCTCTTCCATCCCGGTTTTATGATCCTCACCGCCGACGATAAGATATGTTTCACCTTTCACTACCTGGCTGCGATAGTAATGGTAAGGATCATGCATGTCATAACTCAGTTCTTCGGGGTAAGTGCCGTCTTTCAGTGTAACAGCCATTGCGTAACTTCTGTAAGGAGCACAACGTAAATGTAGCAGATTAATACCGGGAGGAATATGAGTAGCATAAATAAGATCAACAGCAGAGAAAATACCGGCATTTGTCTCTACCTTCAGTGTACTTTCCCTGCTTGTATTAATAACTTTACAGTTTTGCAGAATGACGCCGCCGGCATCTTCAAATGCCTTTGCAATACCATGTACATATTCCAGCGGACTGAATTTAGCTTGTCCTTTAACGCGCACAGCCTTTGTATAAGGAACGGGAACTGGTGTCCCGTCTATATAGGTGATATCCAGCCCAGCCTTTGCCGATGTATCACGGATCTTCTCAAGTTCTTTTTCCTGTTCTTCATCTTGTGCAAAAAGATATGCATCTGCCTCTTTAAATCCACAATCTATGTTGAAACGCTGCACGTTATTTTTTATCAGGCTGATGGCAGCAGCAGTCGCCTCCGCTACATGTGCAGCGTTTTCTTCTCCAAAATTCTTTGCAATAACATAATAAGGAACGTCCAGTAACGTGTTCAGATGTGCAGTTGTACCACCCGTGGTACCATAGCCGATCTCAACGGCTTCAAGCACGAGGCACTGTTTGCCTGCCTCCTGTAACAGTAAAGCTGTGCTGATACCTGTAATACCACCTCCAACAATGATCACATCATAAACTATGTTTTTATCGGGTCTGTTCGAAACTATATAAGGAGCTGTATTCCCTTGCCATAAACTGGTGAGTGCGCCATCTCTCTGTATCATGTTATTGCAGTTTGGTTCGCTGTAAATGAATCAATTAGCATGCCTGTTCAGGGAGAGATCATTCGTGTCATAAATCATTTGGAAAAAGAGGTAGGCAGTACCTGGGAGATCTGTTAGCAAAAATATAGTCTTAAAGACCGAAAGGTTATAGCTCAACCTGATGCTTTAAAGAACAGCGGGTTCAGATGGACATCCATCCTGAACCCGCTGTTCTTTAAAGCCGTTCCCTGAAAGAGATCAGGGTTGTAATATCACCTTCACACAATTGTCCTCTTTCTTCTTAAAAATATCATATGCGTCACTGGCCGCCGAGAGTGGCAGTTTATGTGTGATAATATCATCTAACGTGACCTTCCCGGAAGACACTAAAGATATAAGATGGTCAATGTACTTCTGCACCGGCGCCTGACCGGTCTTAATAGTAATACCTTTATCAAAGATCCGCTGCACAGGGAAGTTATCATAAGGGCTACCGTAAACACCAACGATCGTTACAGTACCTCCCCTGCGAACAGCCTTAAAGCAATCTTCTATTACCTTCGGTGTGCCCTTCTCAAAGTTGACAACCGCTTTCACTTTTTCGAAGAAACTCCTGTCCGCTTCCATACCCACAGCATCCACACAGATGTCTGCGCCACGACCCTGTGTAAGATCGTAGATCGTTTGCACAGCATCTACTTCGGAAGAGTTGATCGTTTCTACACGGTTAACATTCCTCGCCATATCAAGACGATAAGGTAGCGGATCTACAGCAATTACGCGACCAGCGCCCTGCAACCAGGCAGACTTCTGTGCCATTAATCCTACAGGGCCGGAACCGAAGATAACAACAGTCTCACCACCTTTTGGCTGCGCCCAGTCAATAGAAGACCAGCCTGTAGGGAAGATGTCAGTAAGGAATAACACCTGCTCGTCAGTCAGGTTATCCGGCACTACCCGCGGACCAAAATTCGCAAATGGCACCCGTGCATATTCCGCCTGACCACCGGCATAAGCGCCGTAGAGATCAGTGTATCCGAACAGACCACCACCTTTACCTGAAGTCATGTCTCCCTGCGGACCATAATGTTCTACATTACTATTCTCACAATGAGTAGGCAATTCATGATTGCAAAAAAAGCAATGACCACAGGCAATAGGGAAAGGTACTACTACGCGGTCGCCTCTTTTGATCTTTGAAACACCCGGGCCTGTTTCTTCTACAATGCCCATGAACTCATGTCCCATTACCTGGTCTTTCAACTGTGGAAAGAAGCCATCGTAAATATGGAGGTCTGAGCCGCAAATAGCGGTGGACGTGACTTTCACGATAATATCTTCCGGATGTTCAATGCGAGGGTCTTGTACATTGTCAACACTAATGTCCCCGATTTTATGAAATACGGCTGCCTTCATAAGATGATAATTTACTGGTAAGAAAAAGTTGCAGATAACATATAGGAGCGTGGAAAATCGTGCCATGGCTATCCTCAAACATCGGATATATATACATTCTTTGAAACGTGAACAGGTTACATTAAGTGTAGAACTCTTGGGGCAATTGGGGTGCAGCGTCTGTTGCACCAGTTTATAATAACAGTTTTTCTTTGCAATCCGGCAGCGCCCGCCGTGTAAGCGCTTCTGTGCAGTACTTACATCCAATATTCAATAGTAGAAATAATTGTCTAAAAATCAATTATTTCCGGCAGCCCATGTTTGGTTTGCTTATTGATCTTGCTTTTGAACCATCTTGGAGTTAGAAGAGAATGTCGAGGAATAGCAAAAGACACATTGTGGGGTCAATAAGCAAATTCTGTTACCACTGTCAATCCTATTAATTAAATATAATGACGACTACGCAGCAAAAGCCACGGCTTAAGATATTTACCTGGCATATCCATGGAAGCTACCTGTATTACCTGTCTCAGGGAAATTATGACATCTATATTCCTGTCAACGAGCAACGGACACCCGGTTATTATGGGAAAGGAAAAACATTCCCGTTCGGCGATAACGTGCATGAGATCCCGGTGAAGATGGTAAAGGATTTTGACTTCGATGTGATCCTTTATCAGTCTACCAAAGACTACCTGGTAGATCAGTATGAAGTGCTCTCACCCGCGCAACGCAGGTTACCGCGAATTTATCTGGAGCATAACACGCCGGCAAAGAACCCGGTTACGACAAGACATGTTGTAAACGACCGCCGTATTTGCCTTGTGCATGTAACCCACTATAACCGGCTGATGTGGGATAATAACCGTACACCAGCTACTGTTATTGAACATGGTGTAAATACGCCTGATATTCCTTACACCGGAGAATTAGCTAAAGGACTTGTTACGATCAATCATTTGCCGCAGCGCGGCAGGGGACTTGGCTGGGACATCTATCAGCAGGTGCGTAATATACTGCCGGTCGATCTCGTAGGAATGGGTAACGGTGAAGAAGGACTGGGAGAAGTATTACATCCGCAGTTGCCTTCCTTCAGAAGCAGGTACAGATTTTATTTCCATCCTGTACGGCATACGAGCCTCGCGCTTGCTGTATGTGAAGCGATGATGCAGGGCATGCCCGTTATCGGATTAGCTACTACCGAACTGGTAACGGTCATTGAAAACGGCAAGAGCGGATTCATACACACTGATGTCAACTACCTTATTAAGAAGATGAAGCTTTTGCTGAATGAACCTGAACTGGCTGCACAGATGGGAGAAGCAGCGAAGGCTACCGCAATGAAACGGTTCAATATACATCGCTTTACGGCCGACTGGGAAAGACTTTTTAATACTGTATGCAACGGGAACATAAATGAGATAATTTATAATGACCAACTATTTGGAAAGCAGGCAATCGAGTCCGATAACGCTATTGCCAGTGATATCTGATCTAAAAATAAATATATGGGAAGAAGGATTGCTTTCATCAGTGAACATGCCTCGCCGTTGGCAGCCCTGGGAGGTGCAGATGCGGGCGGACAGAATGTCTATGTGGGTGAAGTAGCCAGGCAACTGGCCGCGAAAGGATTCCAGATCGACATCTTTACAAGAAGGGAAGAGAAAGAGCTGCCTGAAGTAGTATCCTTCAGCAACAGTATCAGGATCATTCACGTGAATGCAGGACCACCGGAAGATATACCGAAGGAAACACTGCTGCAATACATGCCTGCTTTCAAAGCAGATATGATCCGGTTCATGGTGCAGGAACAGCTGTCTTATGACCTGATACACGCTAATTTTTTTATGTCAGCACTGGTGGCAATGGAACTGAAAGCAATACTGGGAACACCTTTCGTAGTTACCTTTCATGCCTTAGGTCATATCCGTCGCATCCATCAGGGCAGCAATGACCGCTTCCCGGAAGAACGCATCGCTATTGAAGAGCAGGCGGTGAAGGAAGCAAGCCTGATCATTGCCGAATGCCCGCAGGACAGAGAAGATCTTATGAACTACTATAATGCACCTGCGGAAAAGATCGTCATCATTCCGTGTGGTGTTAATACCGAAGAGCTGTATCCGGTGAACAAGTCAATGGCCCGGTCATTACTGGGGCTGCCATATGATGAAAGGGTCCTGTTGCAGCTGGGGCGGATGGTACCCAGGAAAGGCGTTGATAATGTGATAGCTGCATTAGCTAAAGTGAAGTGTGGAGGAACAAAAGTAAGGCTGCTCATCGTGGGGGGAGATGCAGATACTGCAGCAGAACTGACGCGGTTGCAACAGTTGGCCCGCGAGTTAGGAGTAGGGGACAAGGTGTATTTCGCCGGACAAAAGTCAAGGCAGGAATTGAAATATTATTATGCTGCGGCTGATCTCTTCATTACCACACCCTGGTATGAACCCTTCGGTATTACGCCGTTGGAAGCGATGGCATGCGGCACACCGGTGATAGGCAGTAATGTGGGAGGAATCAAGTTCAGTGTGGCAAACGGACAAACAGGAGCATTGGTACCTCCTAAAGATCCGGATGCACTAGCCAGTACGATCAATGCATTACTTCGCTCGCCTGCATTGTTACGCGAAATGAGTAACAACGCGATAAGAAGGGTGAATAAGCTGTTCACCTGGGAGCTGGTTGCGACAGATATGCAAGCCGCGTACGAACGTATCATCGGGAGTGATGTCATTGCCCGTCCTACAGACTTCGAAACCGCACAAAGCATTTCCTTATGAGAAAAGCAATATTCATAGACAAGGATGGAACATTGATCGACAATGTGCCTTACAATGCGGATCCCAACAAGATCGTACTGGCCTCCGGCGCCATTGAAGGGTTACGCCTGCTGCAGGATGAAGGATATGTATTGATCGTTGTGTCAAACCAGGCAGGGATCGCTCATGGTTATTTCAGGGAAATAGAAATGCTGCCGGTTATTGCGAGGTTAGAGAGATTATTGTATGAACACGAGATCGTATTAGAAGGGTTTTATTACTGTCCGCATCATCCTGCCGGAAAAATAGTACAGTACGCAGTCACCTGTGAATGCCGGAAACCATTGCCTGGTATGCTGGTGCAGGCTGCTGAAGAGCTGGATCTGGACCTTCCCGGGTCGTGGATGATAGGTGACATTCTGAATGATGTTGAAGCGGGAAACCGCGCTGGCTGTCAGTCGGTACTACTGAATAACGGGAATGAAACTGTCTGGGAAATGAATACGTTGAATAAACCTTTATATATAGCGGAAAACCTGCTGGAGGCTGCCCGGCTTATTGTGAATCATACTACGGAAAATCTGAAACATGGAACTTATATATCAAACGTTGATTAAAACTTTTATGCAGCCTGCTGTATTGGTATTGGGCGATCTGATGATCGACACTTACCTGCGGGGCGCCAGTACACGTTTGTCGCCGGAAGCACCGGTGCCCGTGGTGGATATCAGTTCACATACCTCCGTATTGGGAGGAGGCGCCAATACCGCTGTTAACCTGCGCCAACTGGGGGCAACAGTCACCTTTGTCAGCCTGATAGGGGATGATTTCGGTGCAGAACTGGCTGGCGACCTGTTAAAGAAAGAAGGTATCAGGGATGAAGTGGTTCGTTGTGAAAGCCGCACCACGATGATAAAGACACGTGTCATTGCCGGGCAGCAACTGCTCACCAGGTACGATGAAGGTACGGAGGTACCACTTGATGAAAACTGTGAAGCACAGTTCATAGCGGTACTGGAAAGAGAGTTTCCATTACATGATGCGATCGTGATCGCTGACTATAATAAGGGCGTGATGACGCCGCGTATCATTGCCGCTTTGCAACGGTTAAATGAGCAGCACGGGAAATTCATTGCAGCGGATGCCAAAAAGCTGCAACAGTATAAATGTTTACAGCCCGCGCTTGCGAAACCTAATTATAAGGAGATGATGGCCATGCTGGAACTGCCGGAACAGCCATTTTCCAAAGCGCAACAGCTGGAAGAAATGGGGCATGCAGTGTTCGCAGTTACAGGAGCTGGTATCACAGCATTAACATTGGATGACGAAGGGGCGCTTATCTTCCGTGAAGATAAATTGCTTTGCCATGTTGCAGCACGTCCTGTGAATAATCCGAACGTATCTGGTGCCGGAGATACTTACATCAGCGCCTTCACGCTGGCTGCTTTGGCGGGTGCAAGTGCATCGGCTGCCGCTGAAATAGCAGGTGTCGCAGCATCAGTTGCGATCGGCAAAAGCAATACCGCTTACTGTAAACAGTCAGAGCTGATCGCTTACTTCTCTATGAAGGATAAATACATTCGTGACCAGGAAGAGCTGGATGCACTTTGCGAAATGTATAAAGCGCAGGGTAAAAAGATCGTGTTCACAAATGGCTGCTTTGATATCCTGCACAGCGGGCATGTCAGTTACCTGGAAAGGGCGGCGTCCCTGGGAGACATCCTTATTGTGGGTGTCAATACAGACGAGAGTATCAAACGTTTAAAAGGAGAGGAGAGGCCTATAAACAGCCTGAATGACCGTGTGCAGGTACTGGCAGGCCTCGGGGCTGTCGCGCATGTTATTTCATTCGGCAATGAGACAGATGATACACCGGAATCGCTGATCCGCATCATCAGGCCCTCCATTTTCGCGAAAGGCGGCGACTATAGCAGGGAGTCCCTGCCGGAAGCAGCAGCGGTAGAAGAATTTGGAGGAGAAGTGGTATTGCTGCCACTCGTACCTGATCGTTCAACTACGCTGATCATTAAACGTATTTATACAACACCTGCTTTAAAAGTAGCGGAGGCATAATGGAAAACGAATGGAAGAAATGCCGCCGTATCTTGTGTATACGGCCGGATAACATAGGCGATCTGTTAATGAGCACACCTGCGATCAGGGCCTTAAAGCAAACATTTAACTGTCATATTACGGTACTCGTTTCTTCTATGGGCGCGGCAGTGGTGCCGCAGATACCCGAAATAGACGACGCTATCGTATTTGACGTACCCTGGGTACAGGTAAACGGAACTCCGGATGCACGCCAGTTCAACCAAATGGTAAAACAGCTGAAAGCATATAACTTCGATGCAGCTGTTATCTTCACTGTATATAGTCAGAACCCCATGCCTTCTATTATGCTGGCATACCTGGCCGAAATACCGCTCAGACTGGCTTATTGCAGGGAAAACCCTTATCAGTTACTGACACATTGGGTGCCCGACGAAGAACCTTATACGTTCATCAGGCACCAGGTAATACGCGATCTTGAACTGGTAGCACAGGTAGGCGCCGTCACGAAGGACCTTCGTCTGAGCATTCAGGGAAATGGAATATTGTGGCCGGAGGTAGAAAGAAAACTGGAGGAGCTGGGAATGGACCCGCAGAAACCATGGATCATATTACATCCGGAAGTCTCCGAACAAAAGCGGAAGTACCCTGTACGAGATTGGATCAATGCAGGAAGGAAGATAGTTGCAGCAACAGGTTGTCAGCTGCTTATAACAGGGAAGAACAATATAACTGAAGCGCAGGAGATCGCAAAGGGAATAGGCGGCTGCGCGTTTTCTGCTGCAGGATTGTTTAACCTGGAAGAACTGACCGTCCTGATAAAACATACGCCGCTGTTATTATCTGTAAACACCGGCACTATTCACATTGCATCGGCAGTGCATACGCCTGTAGTGGTATTGTACGCGTTGACTAATCCGCAGCATACGCCCTGGCGTGTTGCCAGCATGGTGTTATACTTCGATGTTCCTGCCGCTTTACAAAGCAGGAACGAGGTAGTGAAATATGTATACAGATCTTTTTCTGCAGAGGATTTACCACTTGCTACTCCTGATAACATAATGGAAGTGACTAAGGCATTGCTCGAATTGACAGCGGCATCTTCAGGTAGCTTCGAGGAGCCGCATGCCCTGTCTTAATACGATCTCATAATCCGGTTCGGTCGTCCAGTCAATCGTATAATGTAATTGTTTATTCAGTGGCGCCCAACGCACAGGTTCTCCATCCATACTGATGATCACACTGGGGGTTTCAAATGCTGCGGCCATATGCGAGACGCCGGTACAATTTGATAAAAGCGCCCGTGCATTTTTGATCAGTACTCCCAGACTGCCTAATGTGGTAAGACCTGCTGTATTGATCGACGTATGTTTCATCAGGCCTGCAACTGTTTCTGTAAGCGGGCGTTCTTCTTTAGTACCTGTCAGTACTATTTTCCAACCTTTCTCCGCAAATTCGTCTGCCATAGCAGCAAACATGTGTGGCGGCCATTGGCGCCAGCTGCCCCTCGATCCCGGATGTACACACAGGTACTCCTGTGCTTCCAGTGGCAGGTCCAGCTTATTGAAGTCGTCCATGTCTTTTGCTGTAATAGGAAATTCGAGGTGTGAGCCTTGTTCAGGAATATTCAGGTATTCCATCAACAGGAGATGTCGTTCTATTTCCGATACATCCTCCGGGTATTCGAGAAAAAGGCCGGCATCCGGGCAACCATCTTCCTGGCGCCAGTAACCGGCCGTATATCGTCCACCCATTAACGCGATCATTGGATTCACGATGGAACCATTTCCCTGCATCTGCAATACCAGGTCGAACCGTTGTTTCTGCATGGCCGCCATAAATGACGGGAACTGTGAAGGTACCACCTGTTGTTCAGGCAGGCCGGGATAACCGGGAAAATGTACGAACGCATCCAGGTATTTGGAAAAGCGTTCCACAAAAGATGCTGCCCAGGGCAGTCCCAGCAACGTGATATGCGCTTCCGGAAATGCAGTACGTAGTGCCCGCAACGCCGGGACCGTACATAACATATCTCCTAATTGCAACGCGCGGAAGACCGCAATTTTACTAATTGATTCTGGCATCATTTACAGGTAAAGTACTTTATATCGCCATGCCCCATACAAACTCCAGTAAGTAGCTGCAAAAGGTATGGCCGCTGATGTAACGATCATTTCAAGCACATGTGAAGTGGCATGAGATGTATGTTTTAACCGCCTTCCGGCAAACAAACCGATCATCAATAACCATGCGCCAAATAAAACGGCAGATCCCGTGTATGCCTCATTTAGTGCGAAAACAACGCCCAGTATAAATAGAAAGATCATTAAATAATAATTCCAGGTAGGGCTGCGCTGGATCTTTTCCCTGTAGAGCCTGGGGAACTTCTTATACAGTAGTGCATTGAAAACGTTCTTCCGTTGTTCCCGGATACTCACACCCCAGCCGGCCTTTCGCACAGGATGCAGAACGATAGCATTCTTGAGATGATAGATCGGCACTTGTTGCTGTAACAATCTGAACTCAAGATCACTGTCTTCCCGCCATGCAGCCTCAAAAGATTCATCGAAGCCATTTACCAGCTCCAGCGCTTCTCTTGTACAGGCGCAGTTTGCAGTCACGAATTCCGCTTTTTCCAGCTGTGCGGTATTCCACTCATAATCGGTCGGACGTCCTTTTAAAGGAACGATCACCTGTCCTGTATAAACGATGGCAGGTTCACCTTTCCAGGCGTGCCATACAGTTTGCAGCCAGTAAGGGTCCGGTATGGTATCATCATCTGTAAATGCGATCATAGGTGCGTCGGAAGCACGCCAACCGGCATTCCTGGCAGCAGCCGGGCCTTTCTTGACTGGCAGGGCCAGGTATCTGACATCTATCAGCCCTGCATATTTCCAGCTGCAGGCCAGTTGACGTGTATACTTGTCCGGTCCGTCACTGACTACGATCACTTCAAATGCGCTCTTGTCAAACTCCTGGTCTTCCAATGCCCTCAGGCAACGGGACAGCAGTTCCGGGCGCTGATAAGAGGGGATAACGACTGTGATTTTTTTCTCCATTAGCGGGTTATTTTTGAATGAGGAAAGAACCTATTACCAAAGCATCAAAAGGTGATGACCAGAAACATTCAACAGCATCGCGCGGTGTACAAACAATGGGTTTGCCGAGTGTATTGAATGATGTATTGATCAGCACCGGTACGCCTGTTTTTTTATAGAATGATTGCAGGAGATCATAATACCTGCTATGCTGGCTCCTGTTGATAGTTTGTATGCGCGCGGTGCCATCGACGTGCGTCACTGCCGGGATCCTGTCTTTCTTATCAGGCTTAACATCGTATACAAAAAGCATGAAGGGAGAAAAATGCGCACCCTCAAACCATTCGGCCGCTACTTCTTCTAATACTACCGGTGCTACGGGACGGAAATCTTCTCTGTCCTTCACCTCGTTGAGACGTGCCTGCATATCGGCAGAGATAGGTGAAGCAAGGATAGAACGGCTGCCTAAGGCGCGCGGACCAAATTCCATCCTTCCCTGGTACCAGCCGATGATCTTGTCCTGTGCCAACAGTTCAGCTGTTTCTTCCGCTACGTTCTCCAGTCGGCGATAAGGTGTTTTAGTCCAGTCGAGGAAGGATTTGATCTCTTCATCATTGTACTCTGGTCCCCAGTAAGCATGGTCCATTTGAAAGGTCTTTTCTTGGCTGTTACGAAGGGTGGCATCCGTCCATAATGCCGCGCCTAATGCAGTGCCCGCGTCACCTGAAGCAGGTTGTACCCATATGTTCCTGAAGATGCCTGCATCCCTGATACGGGCGTTCAGTACGCAGTTTAAAGCAACACCTCCGGCAAAGCAAAGGTTGTCGGCGCCCGTCCTTTTCTGCAACCACTCGCTGATCTGCAGAACAGACTCCTGTAATACCGCTTGTAAAGAATGCGCGATATTGAAATGATGTGCTGTAAATTCATCCCCTTTCTTTCTGGCAGGGCCTAACAACTCGGTCATCTGCTCATCGTTAATGCAGTACTCACCATTGTCGGACAAGCTGATCATGAACCTGAAAGCATTTACAAATTCAGGTTTGCCATAAGAGGCCAGCGCCATTACTTTATACTCATCGGAGGAATGAAGGAAACCAAGATGTGTTGTTACTTTTTCGTACAGTAATCCCAGGGAATGTGGCATGTTCACCTGACTGATACGGTCCAGGTTATTACCTCTGCCTATGCTGAATGTAGTGGTCGCTTTCTCACCGCGTCCATCCATCGTCATCACGGCCGCTTCGTGAAAAGGAGAAGGCAGGAATGCGCTTGCCGCATGACACAGATGATGTTCTACAAAATGCCATTGGTCGTTGTTAAAGCGTGCGCCGCTGAAGCGCTTTTGCAGATGATGAGGATAGCCGTCAGTTAGCTGTCCCGGAGCATTAATGATAGCAGAAAGGAACAAGGGGTCCCAGGGCGACACCCACTTCTCAGGCACAAATTGCGAGGGCTGCCGTAATGGAATATCAATGAGGCTCTTTTCAGCATCTTCTTCAGGTAAGAGAATAAACGGATCGAAGGAGTAAGAAATATGATCAATATCGCCGAGATGAATATTCGCGGTTTTAAGGCAGTAATCAATTGCATGATATGGCAGTTCGTAAGCAGAAAAAGGAATGGGTCTTTTCCCGTGTTTAACATGCGTGAAGCGTTCATCTTCCGCTGCTGCAATAAGTTGGCCGTCTTTTATAAGACATGCTGCTGAGTCATGAAAAGCAGCGTTAATACCGAGTGTATACATAATAGAACGGGTTTATCAATATGAAGGTGAGATCAGTAAGAAGGGCAACAAACGAACCATTCGTTTATTGCCCTGTTTGTCGCAGTGCTAGTAAAAACCACTACTTATGAGTTTTCTTTGGAAGGGTCCCACTGAACGTCGTCTGCTTGATCTTCTGACAGGTTGTTTTCTTCAAGATCTTCTTCGTCGAGTTCAGGAGTATCGTCTAATTCTTCTTCTTCATCTCCCTCAAGATCGGCGTCATTATCTACATCATTTATTTCATCATTATTTTCCTGGTCTTCAGCCAGCCTTGCATTCAGTGGATCTTGTTCATCAGACGGCTGCTGTTTGGAGTTTTGCTTTTGCATGTGAATCAATTTTGTGAAGTGATAAATTATGAACGATGGTACAGGGAACGTGTCCAAAGATTACGCCACTGTATCTGTGCACTGAGAATAGATTTATTGTACAGACAAAAGGGAAAGCTTATCTACACACGTATGTAAAATGAGAAACAGTTAATGAGAAGCACTTACTGTAAGTGCTGTATGGCATGTTTATAGTCGTACATAGGCAGATGATCATTCTGTACAATTGTTTACCATTTAAAGGATTAACTATGTTTCATCACGTAAAAGATCTACAATTTAACGTACGTGTATCTGCACCTGACCCTCGCTTTGCTGCTCTTTTACTGGAACAGTTTGGTGGTGCCAATGGTGAACTGAAAGCGGCAATGCAATATTTCGTTCAGGCCTTCGGCGCCAGGAAACCATATCCTGACAAGTATGATCTGCTGATGGATATTGCGACGGAAGAGTTCAGTCATCTTGAAATAGTGGGCGCTACAATACAATTATTGCTACAGGGCATTAATGGTGAACTGAAGAATGCGGCCGACAATTCGGAGATCATGGAAACGATGCAGGGTACGACAAGGAAAGAAGAATATATTCATCACGCGATGATGCATCCTGAATTTCTTGTACATAGCGGAGGAGGCCCTATGCTGACCAATAGTCAGGGAGTGCCATGGACAGGCGCATACGTAAACGCGAATAATGATCTGACGGTTGACCTGCGTTCTGATATGGCGGCTGAATCCCGCGCCAAGATCACTTACGAATACCTGATGAAGTTTACAGACGATCCTTATGTGAAGGAAACACTGACTTTCCTTATGACGAGGGAGATAGCACACTTCCAGATGTTTGAAGCGGCATTGGATACCATTAAACCTAACTTCCCGCCGGCCGTATTGCAGGGCGATCCGAGGTACAGCAATAAGTATTTCAACATGTCAGATACGAATAAAGTGCGGGGACCGTGGAACAAGGGAACGAGTACACAGCTTGGGGAAGAGTGGCAGTACATTGAAGATCCACTGCAGTATGTGCATGAAACACAGGGCCTCTCGGGCATTGAGCCCGAAGGCACGGACAGGACGCTGGAGGGAGTAAAGGAGCTTGATCAGAGTATGAGCGAATTAAGAAGTACAGAGATCAACGCCACCGCTGCACCCGGCGAGGCGCAATGGAGTACTTACAATGAAAGTGGCAATGGTTTTATCAGATAAGGGTGGAGTGGGGTCGGCGGGAGCCGGCCCCTCTTCTGTTTAATGCCGGTATGTAATTCCCTATAACTTCGGACATCTCTTTTGTTAGCCCTGACCCACTACTGAAAAAAATAGTAGGCTGAACGCGCCCGAGAGGAAAAAATCACGTATTCATATATAGCGTCGTTTCTCATTTCAGGAAAAAAACGTACACTTGTTGCAACATATAGTTTGATCTTGAATGTTCAAATGCGGAAAATCAATTAGTTACAAATGCCTGATGCGGATGTCATAATTGTAGGAGGGGGACTGGCCGGCCTAACCGGGGCATTGCACCTTTTACGTGCAGGGCTGCGCGTTACAGTCATAGAAAAATACCCTTTCCCGAGGCATAAGGTGTGCGGTGAGTACATCTCGAACGAGGTATTGCCATACCTGCAGTGGCTAGGGGCTGATCCGGCCGTTCTGGGCCCTGCCAGGATCAGCAGGGTCAGGGTATCGGCGGTTTCGGGTAAGAGTGTGGAAGCACAGCTGCCACTGGGCGGATTTGGTATCAGCCGTTATGCGTTGGACCAGTTCCTGATGCAGCAGGTAGTAGCGGCAGGAGGCATTGTACTGGAGGATACTGTAGATGATATCTCTTTTCAGAATGATAGGTTCGGGGTTATGACAACCGGCATGCGGCAACTGACGGCCCGTTTCGTGATCGGAGCCTATGGGAAGCGGTCGGCACTGGACCAGCAGCTGATCCGTGATTTCTCAACCCAAAGATCGCCCTGGCTGGCAGTTAAGAGCCATTATGAAGGCGATTTCCCGGACGGGCTGGTGGCGCTCCATAATTTTATGGGTGGGTACTGTGGGGTGTCCAAAGTGGAGAATAATATCATCAATATCTGTTACCTCGTCAGTTACGATACATTCCGGCAGTTTAAGAATATAACTGCTCATCAGCAGGAAGTGCTGTGCCGGAACCCGCATCTGAAGGAAGTGCTGGAACATAGCAGGCCACTGTTTGAGCGGCCGCTGACGATCAGCCAGGTGTCGTTCGCAGAAAAGCAAAAAGTAGATAACCATATCCTCATGACCGGCGATACGGCCGGTCTTATTCATCCGCTTTGCGGAAACGGCATGGCAATGGCTATTCATAGTGCAAAGATCGCTGCAGAGCAGTTATTGTCTCTCGTTTCGGGCCATCTGTCTTCCAGGCAGGAAATGGAAAGGAACTACATCAGGGCCTGGAAAAGGGAGTTCAGTAAACGGATGCAGGCGGGAAAAGTGCTGTCAGCCGTTTTCAGGAAACAGGAGCTGGCAGCCGGTATTATGAGTGGTCTTGTGCTTTTCCCTGCACTATTGCCGGTGATAGTCCGGCAAACACATGGAAAACCTTTTAAATTATAAACCAGTATGTTTGTCAAGACCAGTCAGAGGACCCTTGCTCCCGAGATCATGGATGACCTCCGGATGGAGGGAGAAACGCTCAGAAGTACGTTGGACCAGATAGCACAGGTTAACCAGCTGCTGGGTGGAAATAGCATCACGCTTGAGGCAGTTAGTATGCTGATGGAAAATGTGCCATCCGGGAAGGAGGTGACGATCGTTGATGTGGGCTGTGGTAATGGCGATATGCTGCGAACATTGGCAAGAAAGGCCAGGAAGAAAGGCTGGAGAGTGAAACTCACAGGTATTGATGCGAATGGATATACCGCCAATTACGCGGCCCTTTTATCCGTACAATACCCGGAAATCACTTACTATTGTATGGATATTCTGGATGGAAAGTTTCGGGAAATGCACTATGATATCGTATTATGCACACTCACACTGCACCATTTTGAAGACCGGCAGATCACGAAGCTGATGTCGCTTTTTCGCAGGAATTCCACTATCGGAATTGTTATCAATGATCTGCACAGATGCGCACTTGCCTACCGCTTATTTCAGGTCTTCAGCCGGTTAACGGGTATGGGAAAGATGGCGAAAGAAGATGGACTGGTGTCCATCCTGCGGGGTTTCAAAAGAAAAGAAATAGAAGAACTGTCACAAAAATTAAATTTCAATCAATATACACTCAAATGGAAATGGGCTTTCCGTTATCAGTGGATAATTACTAATGTATGAGCGTTAAAATAACAGCAGTATCGAAAGCCTTACCTCCTTATACCAGAAGCACGGAAGAGATCATGCCCTTTCTTGATATCTGGTTGTCCGGCCAGGAAGACCGTTTTGCAAGAAAAGTTAAAAAGATCTTTGAGAATGCGGCCGTTGACAGGCGTTATTCTATCATGAGCCCTGAAGAGGTTTTTACGAATACATCCTTTGAAGAAAAGAACGACATTTATGTAAGGGAAGTGGTTAAACTGGGAGAACAATGCCTGGTGAGCGCACTTGAAAAGGCTGGTCTGGAAGCAGAAAGCCTTGATTACATTATCACAGTCAGCTGTACGGGTATCATGATCCCTTCGATGGACGCATACCTGATCAATCGCCTGCAGTTACGCCAGGATATCATTCGCTTACCGGTAACTGAAATGGGATGTGCAGCAGGTATTTCCGGTATGATCTACGCGAAGAAGTTCCTGGAAGTGAATCCGGGTAAAAGGGCCGCTGTGATCGCAATTGAATCGCCCACTGCTACCTTTCAGCTGGAAGACTATTCGATGCCGAATATTGTAAGTGCAGCTATTTTCGGTGATGGCGCTGCCTGTGCCATCCTTTCCTCGCATGAAGACGACAATGGTCCTGAGATCCTGGCAGAAGGAATGTATCATTTCTATGAGGCCGAGCACATGATGGGCTTTAAGCTCACTAATACCGGTTTGCAGATGGTGCTGGACGTTGAGGTACCTGATACCATTGCCGCCCATTTCCCGGCTATTATACACCCTTTCCTCGATAAATATGGCTACCGCATAGAAGACGTTGATCACCTGATCTTCCATCCCGGAGGAAAAAAGATCATTCAGACCGTAGAACAGCTCTTCAGTGAGATGGGAAAGAATATTGACGATACGAAAGAAGTTTTACGTTTATACGGAAATATGTCCAGCGCCACCGTGTTATATGTGCTGGAGCGTTTTATGGACAGAGGCGTGCCGGCAGGGGAAAAAGGACTGATGCTGAGTTTTGGCCCCGGCTTTTCCGCACAGCGAATATTATTACAATGGTAAAAGAATTTGCAACACATCATTACTGGGCATTGATACTGGGAGGCAGTAGCGGATTAGGGCTGGCCGCCGCCCGTAAACTGGCGTTGCATGGCATGAACATCTGTATAGTACACAGAGATCCGCGAGTGGAAATGGAGCGCATCGATAAGGATCTGGACGCAATCAGGTCTAACGGTGTTCAGGCAATTGCATTTAATACCGATGCTATGAGCGCTGAGAAGCGTGATTCAGTGCTCATGGCATTGAAGACTGCTATGGGTGCAAATGGCCGCGTCAGGACGCTTGTGCATAGTATCGCTAAAGGTAATCTGAAAGCCATGCACAGTAATGACGATGCAACGCTGAGTAATGAGGACTTTCACATTACGATCGACAGTATGGCCATTAGCCTGTACGACTGGACACAGGCCATGGTACGACTGCAATTGTTTGCACCGGATGCCAGGGTACTTTCTTTCACGAGTGAAGGCAGCAGTAAGGCATGGAAGCATTATGCCGCAGTAGCAGCTGCGAAGGCGGCGCTGGAGGCTATCAGCCGTAATATAGCGCTTGAATTTGCGCCCCTGGGCCTCAGGGCTAACTGCATACAGGCGGGAGTAACAGTGACCCGTTCCATGCAAATGATCCCCGGTAGTGAAGATATCATTACATATACTAAACAACGCAACCCCTTTCAACGTCTCACCACCCCGGAAGATATAGCCAATGCCGTTTACCTTCTATGCAAAGATGAAGCGGCATGGATCAACGGGGCAGTGATTCCGGTGAATGGTGGTGAACATATCAGTCAGGCATGACAATACAAGAAGTTCTGCAAAAATTGCCCTTTGCCCCGCCGTTCCTTTTTGTGGATGGACTGGACCATATCAATAGTGAGAAAGTGCAGGGACACTTTACTTTCAGGAAAGACATGGATTGTTACAGAGGGCATTTCAAAGGCAACCCCATTACCCCGGGCGTATTGCTCACCGAAGTGATGGCGCAAACCGGGCTGGTTTGCCTGGGCATTTATCTTTTGGGCGATGAAGTATTGGGGGGAAACATGACCTTCGGTCTGACATCCACAGAAATAGAATTCCTGCGACCAGTGTTCCCTGGCGAGAAAGTGACAGTATATGCTGAGAAAGTATATTTCCGCTTTGGTAAACTAAAGTGCAGGGTTATATTGAAAAATGAAGCAGGAGAGGATGTGTGTAGTGGCACTATTGCCGGAATGATCATTACGAAACCACATGAATAAAAGAGTTGTAGTGACCGGACTGGGAGTTGCGGCTCCTAACGGTGTTGGTATCCCCGCTTTTACAGAAGCGATCAAAACAGGTACTTCCGGTATCCGCCATGATGCCGGGCTGGCGGCATTACAGTTCTCCTGCCAGATAGCAGGAAAACCGGAAGTGCCGGAGAGTTTGCAACTGCAATACCTCGACCCTCTTGAACTAAGGAACTTCAATAGTAACGGTATCCTGTATGGCCTCATTGCCGGTATGGACGCCTGGAAAGATGCGCAGTTACCGGCAGGCGCCGGTGTGCCGCCCGATTGGGACAGCGGTACTATTTTCGGTGCAGGATCTGCCGGAGTAGATAAATTACGGGAAGCGATCTATAAAGTGGACGACATGCAGGTACGCCGCCTGGGCAGTACCGTAGTGCCGCAAACCATGGCCAGCGGCATCAGTGCATGGCTGGGAGGAAAGCTGGCCCTGGCTAACCAGGTGACGACCAATTCGTCTGCCTGTGCTACAGGTGCGGAAAGTGTGCTGATGGCTTATGACCGTATCCGCTATGGTCATGCTAAACGTATGCTGGCCGGTAGTACCAGCGATGCAGGTCCTTACATATGGGGCGGTTTCGATGGGCTTAAAGTCTGCACGTTTAAGCATAATGATAACCCGGCGGCGGGTTCCCGTCCTATGAGCGCTTCTGCCAGTGGTTTTGTACCCGGTAGTGGCGCAGGGGCGCTGGTGCTTGAATCACTTGACAGTGCATTGGAGCGTGGGGCTGCTATTTATGCAGAAGTGCTGGGCGGGCATATGAACTCCGGTGCGCAGAGAGGCGATGGGTCCATGACAGCGCCAAACAGTACAGCTGTTCAGCGTTGTATCCGTGAAGCTATAAAAGCGGCAGGTGTAACACCGGAAGAAATAGATGCGATCAACGGACATCTGACAGCAACGGGAAAGGATGCACTGGAAATTGAAAACTGGAGCATTGCACTAGGCAGAAAGGGAAAGGACTTTCCTTATATCAATGCCCTCAAATGTATGATAGGGCACTGTCTGAGCGGTTCGGGCAGTATTGAATTAGTTGCTGCCGTATTACAACTCCACGAAGGGTTCTTATTCCCCAATATCAATTGCGAAGACCTGCACCCCGATATCACGGCTATCATAGATCCTGAAAAAATACCTCAACAGTTGCTTTATAAAGATTTAAATTTGATAGCGAAAGCCAGCTTTGGCTTTGGTGATGTAAATGCCTGCGTGATTTTAAAGAAGTATAAATAAAACCAATGGACAAAGAAACGCTGATAGCACAATTAAAAGAGATCGTAAAACCGTATGCGAAAAACCAGGAAGCCCTGCTGAACATTAATGAAAACACAGATTTTGTCAATGATCTGAAGATCAATTCCGCCAACCTGGTGGACGTGATCCTGGATGTGGAAGAACAATTCAATATTGTGATCGATAATGAATCAATGGAGCGCATGCTGGACGTAAAGTCCGCTATGGAGATCATAGAAGCCAAACTGGCTGCAAAATGATCGGTAATGATATCATAGACCTCCACCTTGCACGCCGGGAAAGTAACTGGCAAAGAAAAGGATTTCTCAGCAAGATCTTTACAGCTGCGGAGCAACAAATGATCTGTCAGGCTACCATACCGTCGGATATGGTATGGCTGCTCTGGAGCTGTAAAGAAGCTGCTTATAAGATCATTAACCGTATTACGAACAACAGAGTATATAACCCCGTAAAATTCAACTGTACTTTGTCGGATGAACAGGAGGACACAATTACCGGAACGGTGTTGTTTGAAGCCTGTAATTATCCTTTTATCAGTTATCGCAACAATAGTTATATTCACACAGTAGCAGTCTCTCACGATGTTTTCCTCAATCGCATAGATATCTATACAGGCAATAGTCTGCCATCACATCTTTTTACTACAGGTAATGCACTGGTGAAAAACCAGGATGGTGTTCCTTATCTCATGAACTGCGGCACTTATTCTACTATACCTGTTTCCATCAGTCATCATGGTGACTATGTAGGGCTCGTACGAAACAATCTATTTCCAGGGGTGTAATTTTTTGAGTGAGTAATGTTAAAAGACATTACATGAAGCTCAGTGAAACACTTGTGAAAAAACTGTCGCAGCAGTATGCCCCATCCAGTATGGTAGACATGGAATTCAAAGGATATGATCTCTCTTTTAAAACGGACGAGGCAGGAAATCCTATACTCCTGTTTATCGGAAAAAGAACAAATGATGGAAATGTACGTGGAGAACGTTATGCGCGTACCTTGAAATACGACCGTGAAGGTAATCGTATTAAAGACCACTGGGAACTGAAAGGTAAAGCTACTTGAAGTATATGGTGAGTTTGGTACGGAGATGGTAATGATATCGGTATGGCAGTTATCGCTTATCACGCATCGCACGAACAACATCCGCCATCTGCATTGCTGCGTTATGCAGTAGCTGCAGAGCAGGGTGGATTTCAGGCTATCCATTCCTCTGACCACTTTCATCCATGGAGCGAACGGCAGGGACAGAGCGGCTTTTCCTTTTCCTGGATCGGTGCAGCCATGCAGGCAACCAGTTTGCCGTTCAGTATGGTATGTGCTCCGGGACAACGTTATCATCCCGCTATTGTTGCGCAGGCCATTGCAACCTTGAGTGAGATGTTTCCGGACAGGTTCTCGGTAGAGCTGGGCAGTGGCGAGGCGCTTAATGAAAGTATCACCGGTGATGTCTGGCCACAGAAGGAGGAGAGGAATGCACGTTTGCTTGAATGTGTGCAGATAATACGGGATCTCTTACAAGGCCAGACTGTTACTCACAATGGACTGGTCAGGGTGAAAGAAGCCAGGTTATACACGCTGCCTGTTACGCCGCCGCCATTAATGGCAACAGCGTTGTCTGAGAAAACTGCTGCATGGGCGGGTAAATGGGCTGATGGATTGATCACTGTAGCGCTGGAAGATGAACAGTTGCAGCGCATCGTAAACGCTTTCCGGAACAACGGCGGTGCGGGAAAACCTGTCTATATACAGATCGCATTTTCATACGCCGGCTCGGAAAAAGAAGCAGAGGAAGCAGCTTACGATCAATGGCGTACAAATTTTTTTACACCGGATGTGTTGAATGACCTGAGCAGGCCTACACAGTTTGATAGCATCGCTTCTCACGTAAAACTGGAAGATATTGCAGCAAAAATGCTTATCACAGCTGATCCTGAACGATGCATCACCATGATCCGGAAATACGTTCAAATGGGATTCGACCGCATTATTCTTCATAACGTGTACAGGCAGCAGGAATTTTTTATCAAAAGCTTCAAAGAGAAAGTGCTGCCATATATTCAATAACCCTAAAGGATTAAATATGACTACAGGTACTAAGAGGTATTCTATCTTCAAAAGAAAAGGCTATTTATGGTATACCCTGGCATTCTTCCTTATCTCCGTTGTACTACACTGGTATTTCGGCTGGAAAGTATTTGTAAGCGAACAACTGCAACACGGACAGGTAGTCAATACCAGCGATTATATCACCGAGATGATGAGGGACACCATGGAGAATTGGCAGTCTGAGTTCCTGCAACTGATATGGCAGGTAGCTGGTCTTGCATTTCTCTGGTATTGCGGATCATCACAATCAAAAGAGGGAGATGACCGGAAGGAGGAGAAACTGGATTTCATCATCCGCCGGCTGGACCCCGAGAATGCAGAACAATTGCTGGCAGAATGGAAAGAAAAGTATCCTGAAAGTTAACATCAGGAATGATGGGCAGTTCTTACCGACATTTCCTTTCCCAGTTGGAATGGCGCCCGGTTTGTCATCAAACCGGCCGCTATTTCAAATATACCGATCAACAGATGAGGGAGGAATATCTGATCTGCAAAGCCAAATAACCATGGGGAAAGCGCAAGAATGACACCAGCTAAGACGTCTATTGTAAGATGTCCTTTCATGGATATTATTTTGAAGAACCCTCCCTCATAATTTGTGAAAAAAGATACGATCAGCGCAGCTATGCCGTTAATAACCGGAATCCAGTGTGCGGCGCTTCCGTCATGAAAGCTGAACATCCACGGAGTTGCGATAAGAAGTATGCTTACTGTGTAATCCAGGATTGCATGTGTTTTAGTGCTGATGAGACCCATTGCTTGTATGCTTAAATGTTATTGATAAGATTCAACATCATCAAACTGTGTCGGATCATATTGCTTGCGTACATCCTCCAGGATGGTCCTTGCTTCTGCAAGATGTGCCTTTACGACAGGCAGTGTCTTCTCCGCATAATTGCGTAACGAAACATCTTTCATATTGGTAGCAGCGGCATCCAATCTTTCCATTGCTTTCTGATGTTCACTCACCATCTTTTTAATGTAGTCCCTGTCAAAGTCTTTCCCGGTTTTACCAGCTAATTTATCTACTTCTTCCTGATCAGATTTTTCCAATCCTGCAGGAAGCGTTACACCTGCTGTATAACATGCCTTCTGGAGCTCACTGTTAGACTGTGTATGCGCATCTATCATTTTCTGCGCGAACTCCTTTAACCGGCCGTAATTTGCATTTTTGAGCGCAACTTTACCCAGTTCGACTTCTTTCATATTGCTGCTGGCCAGGTCAGTGGCAAAATCGACAGAAGCATTACTGATATGGTCCATACTTTCTGCCATGGCAGCGGTGCTGTCACTGCTGGCTTCCTGACGGCTTTTGGAGCTATCGTTGCCACAACCATACATGAGCATGGCGGCTGTTATCAAAACTAAGGGCATCCTTTTCATACAATGTGCTTTATGATAATGAGCGACAAAAAAAATACCACACATGCTGGCATAGTTTTATAGCCTTATTACAACAATGAACAGTATTGTTTCACTTAAAAACATGTAATTATGAACTCCGTACTTAACCAGGGTCATGAAGAAGGACCAGTTGCAAGGGCCATTGAAAAACAAACAGCCAAATTGCCTTCAGATACTTATTTATGGGCTGCTGTAGGCGCTATGGGCGTTTCCCTGGCTTTACAGTGCCTGAGGCAGAAACATATCAGTTTGTTTATTGGCCAATGGGCCGCCCCCTTCCTGCTGATGGGTATCTACAACAAAATTGTTAAGGTGGAAGGGCATGACTAAGGAATCTGAAAAAGAAAATGTCTGAATACAGGGAACATATCCTGGTATTCAGACATTTCTCTTTTATAACGCGCGAAGTATTTACATAGAAGTGTTTCCTTGCATACCCGGGCCAGATAACGACTTATCTTTAGTGTATTTTGAAAGTGTAATACTTACGCATGTTCAGTACTGTTGAGGGATAACAATGAAGGCAGTTCCTTCATATCATAAAAGACATTAGCGCCTTCTTTTCTGAGCTCGTTACCATTAAATGGTTTTGCATATCCAAATACCCGAAACCCGCCTCTATGTGCGGCAATAACTCCCGCTTTACTATCTTCGATCACTACGCAATCATCAGGCGCGAATCCCATTACTTTAGCAGCATGCAGGAAAATGCCCGGATCTGGTTTCCAGCTGTTGATCTCGTATCCGCTGAAGATCCTGTTACCTTCTTCAAAGTAAGGTAGTAATCCGGTAATGCTCAGATTCAGTTTCATTTTTTCTACTGGCCCGCTGGAGGCAACACAAAAAGGGATAGTCAGACTATCAAGGATTTCTTTAACGCCCCTGACTGGCCGCATCTCGGTTTTAAAGATCTCATAGGAACGGGCGCGGAATGCCTGTTCAAAGTCTTCAGGGAAAGGGCTTGTGGCTTTTTGCTGCAGCATTTTGATACCCTCTTTTAAGCGAATACCGCTGAATTCTTCTACTGCTTCCTGGAGGTCCATGGTAACGCCGTATTGGGATGCCATATCCAGTAACACTTTAACACCGATCACTTCACTATCAACCAATACACCGTCACAATCAAATATGATACATCCTGGCTTTTTCATATTTATGCTTTTATACTTTCTTTTACTGTTGTTGTTTCTTTTATCTGCGATATCAAAATAGTGATCAGCATGCCGAACATTGCCATCATTGCAAATACCCACCGTAATCCTGCAACCTGGGCTACTATGCCTATTAACGGAGGGACCACAAGGAAGCCCATATATCCCACGGTAGATACGGCGGCTATCGCAGGACCACTTGCCATAGTGGTAGTCTGAGTGGCCATGCGCAATACCAGGGGCACTACGCAGGATACGCCAAATCCGATCATTAGGAAACCGAGACTGGCGGAAATAGTATGTGGCAGCAGAGCAGCCACCATAAATCCGGAAAAGACCAGTATACCGCTGTGTTTGATCATTGTTGGGATGCCTATCCTGTTAACAAGACTATCCCCCGTAAACCGTCCGGTGCTCATGGCAAGCATATAAATGACATATCCTGCTGCGATGAGGCTTTCCGGCGGATGTACTGCTTCTTTGAAATAAACATTACTCCAATCGTACATTGTTCCTTCACAGGCCATTACTGCAAATGATATCCATCCATATTTCAGTAAAGGCTTATCAGGCCATATAAACCGTTTCGTGTTTGCCTGCCGGGCCGGCGGCAGATGAGGACTGGCGCGGAAAGCAAGGAGCGCCATAATAGTCATCACTATTGCGGCCACAAAGAAATGCCAGAAGGGTATGATGCCGGCATTCACCATGATTACCCCGATTGCCGCCGCCGCAAAACCTGCCAGGCTCCATACGCCATGAAAAGTAGTAATTATTGACCGGGTATACAATGCCTGAACAGCGACAGATTGTGCATTTACCGAAATATTCATCAGGTTCCGAGAACAACCGAAGCCAAAAAGAACCAGGGCCAGTTGCCAGGGATGGGTTACCACACCGATCAGCGCCAGCATCAGGTTAAATGTCAATACACCTATCATCATGATATTCCGGCTGCTATGTCGCTGTAACAGGTAACCGGTAACTGGAAGGGTCAGCATAAGACCAGCAGGTAAAGCAAGGAGAGCAAGGCCTAATTCGGCTTTATTCAGGGATAATTTGCGCTGGATGTCCGGAATCCTGGACGCCCAGCTGGCAAAGCTAAAGCCTGAAATAAAGAAGTAGACAGCTGTTGCAATACGCGCAGATCTCGGTGTGCTCATAAGAGCTCAAAGCTAAAAAGAATCAGGAATTAAGGGATAAGAATTTAATGCTTATTCCTCAATTCCTGATAATTAAACTGAACGGTTAATTAATATACCTGTTCCGCACGTCCTACACGTCCATCCGCCGCAATACCTTCCACCACGATACGGAAGCGTTTGGAGAAGTCATTGTTATAGAAGTGGATTGTAGATGCATGGGTAATAGAATCTACCGTAATATAAGGGCTCCAGAAGAGCGTAAGGCGCTTGTCAGGCAACGCATGCACTTCTTTCTTAACAGCATAATCCGGAGAATAGAACTCCTTCACCAGGCTGTATCCGGCTTTTTTCATACGTTCAAAGCCACGGATGGTCGGA
Source organism: Chitinophaga sp. S165 (assembly GCF_003182155.1). Classification (GTDB taxonomy): domain Bacteria; phylum Bacteroidota; class Bacteroidia; order Chitinophagales; family Chitinophagaceae; genus Chitinophaga. The sequence continues at coordinate 1,659,725 of NZ_QGTG01000001.1, read as the reverse complement.
TCACTACCGGTATTATCGCCGCCTTTCTTGGTGTATACAGCGATAGCACCACCGGCGCCTCCGCCGAAACCGCCCATGAACGGAGGACGGAATACTTTCACCAGCGCAATGTCGTTAACGTTGACGTTGGCCAGCAGGCCTACGTCTGCAGGCATCTCATTCAGGTACAGGGACGGTTTGGCCCCGCGCCATGATAATCCCGGATTATTAATATCGCCGGTAATGTTCAACCCAGCTACTTTAGACTGCAGGTATTGGAATACGTTCGTCTGGAACGGTGTTTCCTTTGTCAGGTCAAAAGTATATCCATCGCCTGAAGAGAACATACCCGAAGTATATCGTTGTTCGATCGTTTGCTGTGGCGTGATCTTTTTGTCGCGGATGTTCACCTCTTTCAGGTAAACTGTTTTGTTGCTGATAGAACGGTTGACCTTATTGCTTTCACTGGCGGTATTCAGGAACCGGCTCATAGCTGCAATGTCCAGACCTTCCGGTACCCGCATCGGGTAGGGTAATTTTACCTGCGGCGATCTGTCAAAGAAGTGTGACTCGAATGTTACCTGTACGTCCTTCCATCTTTTCTGTTTGTCATTTCCCTGAAAGTAGACTAACACCGTGTCCATGAACTGAAGATTAGGTACTTCAAATTCACCTTTATCATTAGTAGGTGCTGACGCAAAGGAAGTCGTGCTGTCCAGCGGTTGTTTGAAAATGAAATCCACCTTGCCGCCGACCAATGGATAACGGCCGGTATTGGTCACGGCAGTTCCTTTCAGAGACATGCCCTGCTCGTACGGGAACTTGATCTGTGGCAGTTCATTATTGAGGATCTTCTGCCAGCTGAACCGTCTCCAGCCGTTTGTCATCATCACAAGGTCAAGTGCCTGGGCCGTCTCTTTGGTGGTATCTCTGAAATACCAGGCTGGATTATAGATATAGCCTTTCAGGTCGGAGGTTAGCAGCAGATTTGAGATGATATTGTGCTCATCGGGATCTTTCAGCACCTGGTCGGCATCTGTAATGGAGATAGACATGCTGGTAGGCATGCTGTCCGGTGCAAACAGCTCGATGGAGCTTTTGCCTCTTGGAGCAGTACTGATCTCGGCATTCATGAAACTGAGGTCTATCTGGTCATTCTTCCTGACAAACGCCAGCCTTTCGGACAGGGGCTGTCCTTTATCGCTGAACAGGGTTACCTGTACGATACCGGATGGGAGTGACTGTGTAGGAATAAAACCACTGATCCTGCCTTCGCCGACATCCAGTACGGCTTTATAGGCCAGCTGCTGCTGTACCTGGGCGATCACCATCATATGATAGTAGGCAGTGTCGTCAGGATTAGCCACGGTCGCCTGATAGAAGATACGGCTGCCGCGGTTATAGAGCTTAAGGGCAACTCCCGTCGTCTGTACGGCCGGCAGTTCGATCTCTTTCTGTTGTCCGCTACCTACTTTAACAACTGCGCGATAGGTCTCTCCCGCTGCAGGCGTCAGTTCGAAGCTACCCATACCGTCATGTACGGTTTTGATCTCGGCTACCTTTTCCTTCTTACTGTTCTGCACAATACCGGCAATGGCAATTGGATAACCATTCTGGTCTATCGCTTTGAAGGCCACCAGTCCGGGAGCATTCTGCAAGAGATTACCGCCTTCCGGGAAGAACTGCACGGCAAAGTCACGTGCCACGGCGGTATCTCTTGAAGGAAGTGTATTCTTTTTGGACGGGTCGAAGATCTCGATGTTTTTATAGAACAGGAATTCCTGGTCGTAGTTGAGCATCCAGGCAGTGTAAGCTCTTATCTGGTATTGACCGGTTTTCAATGTTTCAGGAAGCTCAAAATCGCCTGCTGCGGCGGCACCGGCTGCAGGCAGGTGTTTCTTCATCACCACATTGCCCTCTTTATCAAGCAGTTCCACGTACAGGTTTGACGCAGTAAGTGAAGGTTGATTCTGTATCATGATATATGCCTTGAACCAGATCGTTTCTCCGGAGGCATAAAAATCTTTGTCGAGGTGCAGGTAAACCTTTTCCTGCGGGAAGCGTTTGCCGAAGATAGCCAGAGCGTTTGTAACCTTATCCTGCCAGTCGTCGGCCGGCACCAGGGAGAATGCTGTAAGTACGCCTGCCGAACAGATAGGGATGAGCCATTTCAGCCGGGAGTACTTTCTAAGAGATGAAAATTCCATGCGGGACGATTTATTGATATATACTTATCTAATTTACTATCAAAAAATATGTGCTTTGCTTATTATTGCGGTTGAAAGTAAGCTTTTAAGCAAAATTTAAGACAACCGCCCATCAATTTACTATGTTCGGCCCAATTGACCAATTTGTTGCAAGGTATATACAGCTTACCCCTGAAGAGCAGGAGATCTTTCATTCACTGCTGCAGTTCAGGAAGGTAAAGAAAAAGAGTTTTCTCCTGAAAGAGGGAGAAATCTGTGATTATGAGGCATATATACTGAAAGGATGCGTGCGTACTTTCTATGTCGACAAGCAAGGGGTGGAAACAAACCTGACGTTTGCCATAGAAGACTGGTGGGTGGGGGACTTCTCCAGCTTTTCCGAGCGGCAGCCTTCCAGGCAGAATATTGAAACGTTGGAAGATGCTGAACTGCTGACCATCACCTACGAGGATAAAAACACCTTGTACGAGCGGGTGCCGAAGTTCGAAAAGCTTTTCCGTATCCTGATTCAGCGTACCGCGGGGGTACTCCAGCAAAGGATCTATGCCTCTATTTCACAGACTGCCGAAGAGCGGTACCTGGCTTTTATTGACAAATACCCGTCAATCGTACAACGTGTGCCGCAACATCATATCGCCAGGTATATAGGAGTGTCTCCGGAATTTCTGAGTAAGGTGAGGAGCACGATGTATAGAAAACATTAAGCAGATGCAGTAAGTGGTTGTTTATCAGGTTGATGTAGTTTATTGCCGGCTGATAAATTGACCTCTCTGCGATACTTACATCATACTAAAAATGAAGAAGGACGAGGCTAATAACAGCTCGTCCTTTCTTCTTTGTTCAATATACACACAACTCTTTCTCCGGAGAGAATATCTTACTTGCGGAACACCAGTGTGTTAGCCAGATTGATCTCATCCTGGCTGATGGTATGTCCCATATTATTATAAATGTTGACGGTAATGTCGGCACCCATTCCTTTCAGGATATTCTCACTTTTCTTTACACGGTCTACCGGTACATGCGGATCAGGGTTGCTGGTGCCGATGAATACAGGAGTGCCTTCAAAATTGCCGGTATAGTTTTCCGGGTATATCTTATCGCCGATCAGCCCACCGGTGAAAGCTACGACTCCGCCGTACTTACCGGCGTTGCGGGTTACGAATTCCAGTGTAAGACATGCACCCTGGGAAAATCCCAGGAAATAGATGTTTTCCCGGGAGATACCATCTGCTTCTACATCTGCCATAACTTCTTTCAGCACGGACAGTGCAGAGGACAGCCAGGGCTCATTTTGTGCAGGCGGCATCAGGAACGAATAAGGGTACCAGGTGTTGCCGGTGGCCTGTGGGGCCAGCAATGCATACTCCCTGACATCCAGGTAATTAGCGAGAGTTAGGATGTCTTCCGCACTTCCTCCGCGACCATGCACCATAATCAGCGCCTTCTTTGCTTCTGTCGTCTTTTTCCCTGCTCTTATTATCTTTTTGCTATGCATAAGTACTGTTTGTGTGATCATTCCTCACCTTCCTTTTTCAGCCAGATATCGGCAAATTCTTCCGGATGCCGCTTAAACTGAGCATGAACATAAGCGCACAGTGGTTTAACTTTCAGCTGATGCGCACGGGCGTAATCCACCATGCCGGTCATGAGTATTTTTGCAAGGCCTTTACCTTCAAACTTGGGATCTATCTCCGTGTGATAGGCTGTCAGTATACCGTTTTCAATACTGATGACCATTTCGCCATCCTGTTCTCCCTCGTGCATCAGGTAGAAAGCACCGTGATTTTTGGCATTGAGCCTGAGTACTACTTCATCCATTTGGTTAATTGCTTATTTAAGTGCAGGTAATACTTTTTCGATCTCGGCACGCATTGACTCATACTGTACCGGTAATTTAAGGTGTTGTCCCAGCTGGTCCAGCGGTTCGTCTACAGTGAAGCCGGGATTGTCGGTAGCCAGTTCAAACAGTACGCCGCCCGGTTCCCTGAAATAAAGGGAGAAGAAGTAGTCGCGGTTGATCTTCGGTGTGATGTTCAATCCTTTCTTCGCAACCTTTTCCCTGAACTTCATCAGGACTTCATCATTTTCCACACGGAAAGCAACGTGGTGATTGGTACCGGCGGCGCCTTTACCACTGGGTTCCTTTGGAGATTCTATCAAGTCGATGATAGAAGCTTCCGGAATTGCGTCCGTAACAAAACGGTGGCGGTTGCCTTCCTGTTCCTGGAACTTATAACCAAGTACGTCTGTCAGGATGTTGGCCGTCGGACCTATACTTCTCAGGTTCAGCACAACGCTGTGGAATCCTTTGGTGGCTTGGCCGGCTTTCACTTCTGTGGTTTCCCACGCCTTGCGGCTATCGGCAGTTTTAGGAACGATGAGGTTCAGTTTCAGGCCGTCGGGGTCTTCAAAAGGCAGATACAGTTCGCCGAATCTTTCAGCCACGGGGCCATGAACAACATTCTTCGCTTTAAAACGGTCGGTCCAGAAATCAAGGCTGCCAGCGGGCACAGAATAGCCGATCTCAGTCGCCATACCTGTTCCCGTTTGCCCACGACCGATACCTTCCCAGGGGAAGAAAGTCAGAATGGTGCCCGGTGTACCCTGTTCATCTCCGAAATAGAAGTGATAAGTGCCGGGATCGTCAAAGTTCACGGTCTTCTTCACGAAGCGAACACCGAGGGTATCTGTATAAAACTGCAGATTTCTCTTAGCATTGTCAGCAATGGCCGTAATGTGATGCAGGCCTAGTATTCTATCTTCCATAAAATAATTTTTTGTGTTTAATACTCCAATGTGCCAAAGCGCCCGTTCTTATAATCTTCTATTGCCTGGTCCACTTCTTCTTTCGTGCTCATTACGAAATTGTCTTTGGCTGCTACCGGTTCATCTATCACTTCGGCGGAGAGGAACAATATCTGGCTGTCTTCATTGGCCGCTACAGAGAACATCGTACCCTCTCTTTTGAAAACGATCAGGCTATGTTCGGGAACGGGAGTGATATCGTCTATGGTGACCCGTCCGTGGGCGACATACAGCAAGGTCCAGTAGTCTTCCGTTACCTGGAATTCTACTTCCTTACCGTTTGCTATTTCTCCCACTGCGGATATAACGGGCGTAAATGAAATGTTCACCGGTCCTGTTTTACCGTCGAACTGCCCGCTTACGAGGCGAAGGTTGACGCCGTCCTGTTCAAGGATTTTAGGCATATCCTTTTTCGCTACATACTGGTAGCGCGGATCTTCCCATTTGTGCGCTGCAGGAACATTGACCCACAATTGTAATATTTCGCTTGTGCCGCCGTCTTTATGCATCTGGGCTGAAGGTCCCTCGCTATGGAGAATGGCCTTTCCTGCAAACATCCATTGTGCATCACCTGCATTCAGTATCTGGTCGTTGCCGGCAGTATCCTTGTGATGTGCCTGTCCCTGTAACTGGAACGTAACAGGTGCAAACCCCCTGTGAGGGTGAGGATGTATCCTGTCATCTGATCCTGCGGGTATGTGGTCCGGACCTCCGTGATGCAGTACTATGAACGGATTGGCAAAACGGAAATCTGCATGAGGCAGTGGTTGCAATACCTTCTGGGTCGGGGTGATGTTCTTTTCTCTTCCTGCAAGGATGTGTGCAATATTCTTTTTCATAGCCGATGTTTTATAATGCCTGAATGTTATCTGTGCTCCAGGGCGTACAATATTTCATTCTTTAATAAACCGCTACCGCCGCCATAATGTCTTTTGACGATAATATCCGGAGAATGTTTTTTGAAGTAAGCAGTTAATACGGCTTCTTCATCAGGCGTCACGCCTGCACAGATCAGCACAATGTCAAACGTCTCTTTCTCAAATGCTGTGATGGCAGCTTCGTCTGTCGTAACGGTGAGACCTTTCCAGTTCTCGGGCGCATTCAGCAGTCTTTGCATCACCGTCATGATCTCCTCATTTCTTCCTACTGCCAGTATGTTTAGTTGTTTAGGTTCCATACATCATGTTTAGTCCAGGTGAGCAGCAATCGCTGACAGCGGATTACGGCTTCTGGCTGTTAATTCCCTTGTTTTATAAGGTTCGTCCAGTTTCTCTGGACTGTCAATATATCCCAATGCGATCATAGATACTGATTCCTCATTGGCAGGAAGTCCTGTAAGTTCTGCCACGTGTTGTTTGCTATATCCCGCCATCACGTGTCCATATACCCCCATTTCAAGCGCCTGTAACAGCATAAAGGAAGATGCCATACCCACGTCATGCATGTAATAGTGATTCTTTTGCTGAGTATCGGGCAGCTCACGGATGCCAATCGTAGCAACTAGTGCCGCCGCATTTTTTGCCCAGGGAATATTACCGGGAGACAATGTCGAAAGCAATTTCTCAAAACCAGGTGTGCCCCTTAGTGCATATATAAAACGCCAGGGTTGCGTATTGTTCGCACTAGGCGCCCAGGAACCTGCTTCAAGGATAGTTTCCAGTGTTGTGAGACTCAGGTCTTTTCCGGAAAAGGAGCGAGGGCTCCATCTGTTCTTAATCAGGTCTATTACTTCATTCTTCGTGTTGGCAATCTTAATGGGAGACATGTTGTTCGGTTTATATTCAATGTTTACGTTAAGCAAAGGTATATGTTGAAGAGGACGCTTTTTGACAAAATAACTTGTCAATATCAACGGATTAGTGGTACTTCCATCATCAGTAAGCGGGCGCCGTCTTCCAGGGAAGTGATGTTAAAACTGGAAACGTCTTCAACGCCGTAGCCATCCCTGCTATCCAGTTCCTGTCCGTTGATAGTGAATTTCCCCTTAATGACGAAGAAGTACACGCCGTTGCCCTGTTTTTTGACGTCATAGGTAGCTGCACCACCTTTGTCAAAACTACCCATATGGAACCAGGCGTCCTGGTAGAGCCATGTGCCTTCGCCATTTTGGTCAGGAGAGATCAGTTGTTGCAGCGTATTTGGCCTGCCGGTTTCTATTGTCACCTGATCGTAGCGCGGAGCAACATTCAGCTTGTTCGGGAACAGCCAGATCTGCAGGAAATGAGCAGGTATATCTGAATTGGCGTTGTATTCACTATGAAAAACACCAGTACCGGTGCTCATCACCTGTATTTCACCAGCTTTTGTAATAACAGTATTGCCGAGGTTATCCTTGTGTTCCAAAGCACCTTCCAGTGGAATACTGATGATCTCCATATTATCATGAGGATGGGCGTCAAACCCTCTTCCGCCTGCAACAATATCGTCGTTCAGTACCCGCAGGGCGCCAAACTGCATCCTTTCAGAATGATAATAATTGGCGAAGCTGAAGGTATGATGGCTGTTTAGCCAACCATGATCTGCATGTCCGCGGGTTGCTGCCTTATGTAATATTGTTTTTGCCATGATCTTGTGGGTATTTATATGTTGCAACAAATATACGCCGGAAAGGACAGTAATCCATTAACCTAGCTTAAGAAAATGGTGTACTGCCAGGCAGATACTGCCCTGATCATAAACATGCTTATCCATAACTACCATCATTGTGAGGCCTTTAACGGTGGGCTACCTTTGGAAACATCTGGTCATTCCTGCAACTAATAATTCACCTGTTTGTTTTACAAAAAAGGAATGTCTTTACACGATTGACAGGATATTTTTAACTCATTAAAACACAGTAAGATGGAAATGTATATCAGTGAAGAAGACATTTGGGGTAATATTCAGGATAAGTTTCATGAGGTATATCCTTACCTGAAACTGGAATGTTATCTCTCTCCACATGAACGTGGCGAAGGTTCCGCCGGGAGTAAAAAAGTCTCTGCGGATACACCCATTGAAGATATCCGCCTGATCCATAGCTTTGGCTGGGTCGATATCAGCGAACATCGTACAGTAGCACAGGTTGAAAGAGACTTCTATCATGACATGGGCCTGGCTATTCAGATATTCAGACGCTTCAGGACCGGCTGGCTGCAAACTACACAAACAGATGAACTGACGCTTGCAGAACAGCATTTAATGGCAAGGGAAAGCCTTACCGGAACAGAGCACGAAGCGCCTGTGCAATCGGCAGACTGAAGAGCACTACTAATGTTTGTACCCTGTAATTAATTCCACACTATTGTACCAGCATGTATACAAACGTGCCGGTTGACTACGCCTGATCTTATACTATGGCATATATGGCTTGTTGTTTGATCCTCTTAGTTTATTCTTCACGCTTAAACTTTATGTTATGGGACAGGATAAAACGAAGATGACAAAAGAAGATCTTACCGGTAAAGCGGAACAATCTGAAGCAGCTGAACAGTCGAATACTGCTGAATCTTCTATTGAACAAACCGAACGGGAAAGTCATAATAAAGGTGCAAAAGATGTAACACCGGAAGCAGAGAAAGATGTAGATGAACTGAAAGAGGCACCTGAAAGCCTTAAGAAATCCCGTTAATAATTAAACTAAGTATATGCCGGTAATTAACGTAAACAACCGTAATCAATATGCACTGATCACCGGAGCCACAAGCGGCTTTGGCTATGAACTGGCCAAACTATTTGCGAAAGATGGCTTTAACCTGGTACTCGTAGCAAGATCGGAAGAAAGGCTACAGGAAGTGACGGATGAGTTGAAGCAGCAATACAATGTTGAAGTAACGCCAATATCAAGTGATCTGTTTGTGCCCAATGCTGCAAAGGAAATATATGACGAGGTGCAGGCAAGAGGCATTGTAGTCAACTATCTGGTAAATGATGCCGGACAGGGCGAATGGGGCCGGTTCATTGATATTGATCTGCAACGCAGCCTGGACATTATCCAGCTGAACATCAGTTCTCTGGTTGCATTGACCAAATACTTTGGTACCGATATGGCAGCCAGAGGAGAAGGTCATATTCTGCAACTGGGCTCTGAAGCAGGTAAGGCACCCATGCCATTACTGTCAATCTACGCCGCGACAAAAGCCTTTGTGATATCGTTCAGCGCCGCTATCAGTAACGAACTTCAGGATACAGGCGTAAATGTAACCGTTTTACTGCCTGGTGCGGCAGACACGGACTTCTTCCATAAAGCTAATATGGAACACACAAAAACATACCGTGAAGAGTCTCTGCAAACACCTGAAGAAGTTGCACAGGATGGTTACGAAGCACTGATGAGCGGTGAAAGTCGTGTTATATCAGGCGGTAAAACTAAAATGCATGTCTACATGGCAAATTTGTTGAGTGATGAAGCAAACGCCGTTAACATGCGTAAATTGATGGAACCGTCGGAGAAAGAAGAAGGAAGGACGGCTTCCGACCATGACGCTTCCCGTAAAGAGCGGGAATCTATAGGCCAGGAGTCTGGAGATTTGAAAGAGAGATAGGCGGTAAGCCTATCCCTCTTTTTATTAGTGGTTGTTCAGGATAGAATGCATGAAATTTTAATAAATCTCACGAATCATCCATGAAACGATTTCGCAGTGCGGATAATTTAACAATTGTTAACAACCCTTCTTATCATAAACAGCTGTCCGGATAAACTTGCCGAAATAATAAGCTTCGTAATGACGGTTATATTGATGATCACTGAATAACGGTTCTATATCCGCCAGCGCACTCGCTTCCACATGGCAGAGTATTTTGAAGAACAGATACATGGAATTTAATAATGCCCTTTGCCATAACGGCGCCTGTTGCTGATAATGGAAATCAGTAAACAACCATCGGCCCCCCGGCTTGAGCAGCCTATCAAGATGAAGGAAAACAGGCTTTATGCGTTCCTGTGAAAAATTGTCAAAAAGAAAGGGCGTCATGATCACATCAAAAGTCGCCGTAAGTTCATGGCCGAATTCCTCCACCGCCATATTAACGAACGTTACTTCATGCGGCTGGTAGTTCTTCTCTTTGGCAATTGCGATCATGTTCGCAGAGATCTCTACATAGTGGATGCGTAGTCCCGGCAGACATACTTTTGCCATCTCTTCCAGTATCCAGCCAGTTCCTCCGCCAGCTATCAGCACGGCGCTGTTCTCCCTGATAAAGGGAAGTAATATCGTCTGCGCATCCCGTTGTGCCGAACGGAATACCAAACGGCTCAGAAAGTCATAATACCTCGCAACGTTATCGTAGTTGTTTCTCATTTACTGGTGAGTGTGGGACTGTAAATTAACCGAAAAGGGCCAGGGAGCCAAATGGTCCCCAACCCTCCGTACACTCACAAAGCGAAAACTTCTTTTAGTGATCGGCCAATGCAACCTGCACTTTGGCGCCCTTTTTCCTTTTTGATGCTAAGAATAATAGTGGGAGTGAGCACAGGAACACTAAACCTACTAACAGATACGCATCATTGAAACTTAGTACCGAAGTCTGTCTCACAATACCATTATCCATTAGCCTTAGTGCTTTGGCATGTGCTTCAGCAACGCCTGCACCTTTCGATATGAAGAACTGTGTGTAATCGGCCAGGCGTTTGACTGCTATTGGATTATCCGCAGTAATATTGGATACCAGGTCTGATCTGTGTACGGCATTGCGATTGGCCAGGTATGTGTTGACCATCGCGAGACCAAAAGAACCTCCCAACTGACGCATCATGTTATTCAACGCCGCCCCCTGTGCAAAGTCCGCAGGGGCAAGAGACGACACTGCCAATACAGATAATGGCACGGTGATGATAGCCAGTCCTACGCCCCTCCAGATAAGCGTTGCTGTGATGCTGCCGGCACTCGCATCCAGGTTATAACCGGACATCTGCCAGCTAAAGATGACAAACATAAACATCCCCATAGTGATCAGCACAATAGGTGAGACGCCACGCTGTAACAGTCTGGCCGAAATGATCAGTCCTCCGATAGCAAGTATCGCACCCGGTAATAGTAATAATCCTGTTTGCGTCGGCGTAAAATTCAACAGTCTTTGTGCAAACACCGGTGTAAGGAAGACGGAACTAAAGAGCCCGACACCCGATACGAAAGTAAGTATCGCAGCGAGACTAAGGTTCCTGCTTTTTAGCACCCGGAGGTTCACCACCGGTGTAGCAGTAGTAAGCTCCCACCATATGAAAAGCAGTAATCCAAAGAAAGCAGTGATGCTGAGAAAAATAATGTATCCGGCTTCGAACCAGTCATCCGTTTCTCCCCGTTCCAATACTGTTTGCAGAGAACCGATACCAATGGCCAGCAGAATGATACCTGTCCAATCAATTTTTCCTGCTGAGACTTTCACCTCTGGTTCTTTCAGTAGGGCATAGCATACAAGGGCTACCACAATACCGATAGGTACGTTGATGAAGAATATCCAGGGCCAGTCATAAAACTCTGTAATATAACCACCCAGGGTAGGACCGATAGTAGGACCAACAAATACACCGATGCCAAACAATGCACTGGCAACGTTCTGTTTCTCTTTAGGGAACAATTCAAACACAATGACCTGTGAAACAGATAACAAGGCACCTCCTCCCATACCCTGCAAAAAGCGGAATATCACCAGTACCCAGATATTCGAAGCTTGCCCGCACATAAATGAAAAGAAGGTAAAAGCGATAATAGAACCAATATAATAGTTACGGCGGCCAAGTTTATTAGAAAGGAAACTGGTGATGGGAATGATGATCACATTGGCAATAGCATACGCCGTGATCACCCAGGAAGTATCTTCGAGCGTAGCACCCAGGTTTCCGCTCATGTGCGACAACGCAACGTTAACGATGGATATGTCTATCAGCTCCATTACAGCCGCAGCAATAACGGTGATCAGCAGTATAGTCCTTTTCATGTAATTGTATTAAATACGACAGTTATTATACCAAGTGGTATAATAACTGTCAAAAAAAAGCAGATCATCCTCTGTTGTTCATCACTGTGAAAGCCTCTGTGGGAGAGGAGAGGAACAATTTATAGAAATCAGCAGTATTGCCTACGTGAATTTCATAATGGTCGGTAGCTAATGCTTCAACGAATGCTTCTGCAACTGCAGCAGGCGGCATACCATTTTCACCACCGATCTCTTTGGAGAATTCTGTATTAACCAGTGGCGGCATTAATTCAAACACCTTCACATTACCATCAGCTAATGTATGTCTTAATACCTGTGTGTAGGAGTGTAACGCAGCTTTACTGGCGGCATAACCCGGGAGTCTGGCGCCTGGAGAGATGGCTACGATAGAAGATACATTTACGATGGCTGCTTCAGCTTGTTTTTCCAGTACAGGCAACAACAATTCATTCAGCCTTATTACAGAGAGAAAGTTAGTGTGAATTTCATGAGAAGCTTTATCGTAAGCATTTACACCTGGCTCCAGTCTGTATACTTCTGCAGCAGCAGCGTTATTGATCACAATGTTCAGGTCAGGAAAATCCGTTTTCAGTTTATTTACCAGTGTATGTACATCTTCTTCTTTCGACACATCTGATACGATAGGAGTTACATTTTGAAGTTGAGCAGCAGCTTTAGTCAAAGTACCTGCATTTCTGCCCGTTATAATAACGTGGTTTCCTTTTTCAGATAATAATTTGGCTATTTGAAAGCCAATACCTGCTCCACCGCCTGTTATTAAGACGGTATTGTTACTTGTTTTCATGATGCTTCTGTTTACGCTTTAGTGAATAATTATACCGATTGGTATATTTGTAGTTAAAAAAATAGTTAGAGTGCTTCTATATACTTTCTGGCCGAGTCCATGACATGTCTGCCATATTCAACCTTGCCTGTTGACCTGGCGACGAGTATTGCCCCCTGGATCATTGCCATCAGTGTTAATGCTGCCTGTTCTGCGTTAGTGTTAGCAGAGATTTCACCGTTCCTGATCCCCTCTTCAATAAAGCCAATTGTTCTTGCCTTCCAGCTTTCAAGCGCTTCCGCTACCCTTGCTTTCAGCGCCGGGTGCGTATCATCCGCTTCAGGACCTGTATTGACCATTGGGCAGCCGCCAACCGGATAAGCGATAGGACGTGTGTCCCCGAAAAGCCGGGTGCGTACCATTAGCTTTTCCTTGATGGTTTGTGCTTTTTCCTCTTCCGCATGGACGTAAGCCCGCAGTTTACGGATATTATAGTCAAATGAGGCCAGGGCCACTTCATCTTTGTTGGCGAAATTGCCATAAATGCTACCTTTCGTAAGACCAGTCGCCTCCGTCATATCAGAGAGAGAAGTACCGGCATATCCCTTCGTATTGAAGATGGGAGCCGTTTTCTCAACTATGAATTCTTTTGTTCTTTCTGCCTTACTCATGTTATTATCATTAAGACAGTGTAAAATTATACCAATTGGTATTATCCTCCAAATAAATTTTAAACACTGTTAGGATAATGGGTATTATCACCCCTAACGGGCAGGGGACCGATAACTATTATAAGTCGGAAATCATAACTTCTGGTTATCGGATATTACGAATGGTGATTTTCTTTAGTAACAGATCTGCTGCAACTTTGTACCCTCAAAGAACAACAGATGAACACAATAGCACATCGTGAAGAAACAGTTCCTAAAGGTATAGTGAACATTCCTAAGAAGAAATTCCTGGACCGCAGCATCACCACCCGCGAAGTAATATTTATTATAGCGCTTACAGCCTGCCTCACGCCCTGGGTATCTCCTCCGGTTGCATTAATGATAGGTTTGGTCATTGCACAGTTCATCGGCCATCCCTTCCTTCACCTGAATCATAAAGCGACACATATATTATTGCAGGTCTCTGTCGTCGGCCTCGGTTTTGGTATGAATATCCATAGTGCGGTAAAGGCAGGAAGTCAGGGTTTCCTGTTTACTGTAGCATCTATTACAGGCACCCTGCTGATAGGCTACATCGCAGGAAAGCTATTGAAGATCGAAAGTAAGACGGCACACCTTATTTCCTGTGGTACCGCTATTTGCGGAGGTAGTGCTATCGCTGCTATCTCTCCCGTTATTAAGGCTGAAGAGAAGCAACTGTCTGTAGCCCTGGGTACGGTTTTTATTCTGAATTCTGCAGCGCTGTTCCTCTTTCCCTTCGTCGGCCATCTGTTGCACCTTAGTCAGACGCAATTCGGCATATGGAGCGCTATTGCCATTCATGATACCAGTTCTGTAGTTGGTGCGGCCAGCAAATATGGTCCCGAAGCACTGGAGATCGCCACCACCGTAAAACTGGCCAGGGCGCTCTGGATCATCCCTGTCGTGTTGTTAACGGCGTTCTGTTTTAAGACAGGTAAACAGCAAATGAAGGTGCCCTACTTTATAGGCCTGTTCATCCTCGCAATGATCATTCACACTTATATACCTATGCAGCCGGTAAGTGATGTGATCGTACAGGTGTCTAAAACAGGACTAACCGTTACATTGTTCCTGATAGGTGCCGGGCTATCCGGTGCAGTGCTCCGCGGCGTAGGCGTCAGGCCGCTGATACAGGGCATACTTTTATGGGCGATCATTTCAGGCGCAGCCTTATGGGCGGTAATGCAGCTGGTGAAATAACGGATCTTTCTTACTGACAACAGTGTTGCAATCTTTCATTACAATTAAATCTGATGATTGACCTATATTTGACCCGGCATTATGAAAGTACTTACATTGATCATATCGATCTATGTACTGCTGATGGCAGTCATCCCCTGTTGCAATTTTGATAATTGCGAAGGGGACAGGCATGATGAGCCGCAGGGAATTTGTTCTCCCTTCTTCAGTTGCCATAACTGCTCAGTACCTGTCGTCATAGAAAAGGCGGTACAGATAGAGCTCATCACGAATATCATTCACACCCCGTATACTGAGTTCCGGGCCATCTCTCTTCCCGGTTACACAGCGAACTGCTGGAACCCTCCCAAAGCATAATACGTCCATATTATTGCTTTATTCATCTTTAAATTAAATCCATGCTCGATAAGATCATCAGTTTTTCCGTACGGAATAAACTGATCGTAATACTCTTTGTCGTCGGGCTGATCGCGTGGGGTATTTACTCCCTCACGAGACTGCCTATTGACGCTTTGCCCGACATCACAAATAACCAGGTACAAATTATTACTACAGCACCTTCACAGGCGGCACAGGACATAGAACGGCTTGTTACATTCCCGGTGGAGCAATCTGTTGCATCCATCCCGGGTATCACTGAAGTACGCTCCTTTTCCCGTTTCGGATTAAGTGTGGTGACAGTGGTTTTTAAGGAAAGTGTCGACGTTTACTGGGCCCGGCAACAGGTCAGCGAACGACTGACGACCGTCAAAGACCAGATCCCCGAAGGGGTAGGTAATCCTGAACTGGCGCCTGTCACCACAGGATTAGGAGAGATATACCAATATGTAGTGCATACGAAGCCTGGTTTTGAAAAGAAATATAACGCCATGGAACTGCGTAGTATTCAGGACTGGATCATCCGCAGGCAATTACTGGGTGTTCCGGGAGTGGCGGATGTGAGCAGCTTTGGCGGCTATCTCAAACAATATGAAATAGCCCTGGATCCGGAGAAACTGCGCAGCATGGACCTCAGTATCACCGATGTGTTCAATGCGCTTAAAAAGAATAACCAGAACACAGGAGGCGCTTATATCGACAAACGCCCTAACGCCTGGTTTATCCGTAGTGAAGGACTGATAGGCAGCCTGGAAGATATCGGTAACGTAGTAGTAAAAACACATAGCAGCGGTATACCCGTATTGATCGATAATGTAGGTAAGGTAGGCTACGGCCATGCCATCCGTTACGGTGCTATGACCCGTAATGCAGAAGGAGAAAGGGTAGGGGCCATTGTTTTGATGCTGAAAGGGGCCAACTCGTCGGCCGTGATCAGGGATGTAAAGGAAAGGATAAAACAGATAGAAAAGACCTTACCGGAAGGCGTATTGATAGAGCCTTTCCTGGACAGGACCAAACTGGTGAACAAGGCCGTTGATACGGTTGTACGTAACCTCGCGGAAGGTGCACTGATCGTCATTTTTGTATTGGTGTTACTGCTTGGCAACCTCCGGGCAGGCCTGATCGTAGCTTCCGTTATTCCGCTGGCCATGTTGTTCGCCGTGTGTATGATGACACTCTTCAATGTATCCGGTAACCTGATGAGCCTCGGTGCTATTGACTTCGGTCTGATCGTAGACGGCGCCGTGATCATTGTGGAAGCTACCATGCATCACCTGGGATTACGTAAAACAGGCACACAGCTCACACAAACCGAGATGGATGATGAAGTCTATACGGCGGCAAGCCGTATCAGAACATCGGCAGCTTTCGGAGAGATCATCATATTGATCGTTTATCTGCCCATTCTGGCGCTTTCAGGGGTTGAAGGGAAGATGTTCCGCCCAATGGCTCAAACGGTCTCATTTGCCATTTTAGGTGCCTTTATCCTTTCATTGACCTATGTGCCGATGGCCAGTGCATTATTCCTGAGTAAAGAAGTCATGCATAAACGCACCATATCTGACAGGATCATGGATTTTTTCCATCGCATTTATAGCAAAGCGCTGGTATTTGTGTTGCACTTCAAACGGACTGTCATCGTTGGCGCCGTGCTTTTATTTGGCGCCAGCCTGTTATTGTTCACACGACTGGGTGCGGAGTTCATACCTTCTCTTGATGAAGGAGATTTCGCCGTGGAAACAAGATTGCTTACAGGCAGCAGCCTTTATGAAACAATAGACGTGGCAGGTAAAGCAGCAGAGATCCTCCTGAAGCAGTTCCCCGATGAAGTGAAAGAAGTGGTTGGGAAGATAGGCAGCTCCGAGATCCCGACAGACCCGATGCCCGTTGAATCCTGTGACCTGATCATCTCCCTGAAAGAACGCTCGCAATGGACGAAGGCCGGCAACAAAGATGAACTAGCAGAAAAAATGACGGAGGCATTAGCCGCTATCCCCGGTGTGAACTTCGGTTTCCAGCAACCCATACAAATGCGTTTCAATGAGCTCATGACCGGCGCCCGTCAGGATGTGGTCGTAAAGATCTATGGGGAAGATCTGGACAGACTGGCTGCTTATGCCCGTAAGGTAGGCAACGTGGTAAGCGGTATACGCGGTGCGACAGACCTGTATGTAGAACAGGCTTCCGGCCTGCCGCAGATCGTGGTGCAATACCATCGTGACCAGATAGCGCGCTTCGGTCTGAATATAGAAGATATCAATACCGTGATCAATACTGCTTTCGCCGGTCAGCGTGCAGGGACCGTTTATGAGGGCGAGAAACGGTATGACCTGGTGGTCAGACTGGACAAACAAAACCGTGCAGGCCTGGAAGACGTATCTGCACTTTACGTTACAGCACCCAATGGCAACCAGGTGCCACTGAACCAGGTGGCGGAGATCAGTCTGAAAGTCGGCCCGAACCAGATCCAGCGGGATGACGCCAAACGGCGTATTGTTGTTGGGTTCAATGTACGTGGCAGGGACGTGGAGAGCATTGTGGATGAGTTGCAGCAGAAGGTCGGTCAGAAGGTAAAAATGTCTCCCGGTTACCATGTAACCTATGGAGGTGCATTTGAGAATCTGCAGCAAGCAAGGTCCCGCCTCAAGGTCGCCGTACCGGTAGCCTTACTTCTGATATTCGTGCTCCTCTATTTCTCTTTTGGTTCTGTAAAACAGGGCTTGCTTATTTACACCGCCATCCCTTTATCGGCAGTTGGTGGTATTGTTGCTTTATGGTTACGGGGGATGTCTTTCAGCATTTCAGCCGCTGTTGGTTTTATAGCCCTCTTCGGTGTAGCCGTACTGAATGGAATAGTGCTCATTGCTGAATTCAACCGTCTGCGCAAAGAAGGACTAACTGACCTGCGCGACATCGTGATGCAAGGCACAGGTACCCGTTTGCGTCCCGTGATCATGACCGCTACGGTAGCATCTCTGGGCTTCCTGCCTATGGCTTTATCGCAGGGTAGCGGCGCTGAAGTACAAAAGCCATTAGCCACGGTAGTCATAGGTGGATTGATAACAGCCACCTTGCTCACCTTGTTCGTATTGCCTTGTTTATACATCTTATCTGAAAAAATAAAAGGTTCCGGAAACATGTCTAAAACAGTGATCATCCTGTTACTGCTGACAGGCCTTCCCATGCTCTCCCGTGCACAGCAGCCGCTTACGCTGGATGGGCTGCTACAGCTTACATTACAGCAAAACAAAGGTCTGCAGGCTGCGGAGGCCGGGGTAGGATATTACAAGCAGTTAAAACGGACCGCCGGTGAGTTGCCCAAAACGGATGTGGGATTAATGTACGGTCAGTACAACAGTTATGTAAAAAATGATAACAACATTACCGTCACACAACGGCTTCCTTTCCCTTCTGTATTCGGTGCACGTGCATCCTTGTACGATGCGCAACTACAGGGAAGCAAACTGCAACAGGCAGCGACTAAACATGAGCTGATATTCCAGGTGAAACAACGCTGGTATCAGCTGCAATACCTCTATGCGTACAGGCAACTGCTGGAACAGCAGGATAGCATCTACCAGCGATTTGTAAAAGCCGCCGATCTTAGGTTCAGGACCGGTGAAACCGGTTTACTGGAGAAAACAGCCGCTACTACAAGACTGGCCGAAATGCAACATCTGAACAGACAGAGCTTTGCAGAGGAACAGGTATTACTGGCCGATCTGCAAGGGCTTTCCGGCAGTGCAATTCCTTTAACCATTACCAAACAAGTCCTTGAGCCATTGCCCGCAGGTACAATGGGAGATACTACGCAACTGCTGCAATATCCTGCCTTGCAGTGGCAACAGCAACAAGTGGTTATACAGGAAAAGGAAAAGAAGCTGGAAGCTAACGCGCTACTGCCTGACCTGTCACTGGGTTATTTTAACCAGTCGCTTATAGCTACTCCGCTGAATAGTGCCGGTACTGCTATTGCCAAAGGCGGCGACCGTTTTCAGGGATGGCATGCAGGTGTTTCCATCCCTTTATGGTTAGGCCCTTTCCGTGCAAAGGTGCGGGCTGCTGAACAACGCAGGATACAGGCTGACTTCAATTATCAACAGTCAAATGTTGAATTAAAAAGCAGGTGGCAGCAGGCCATCGCACAATTCTCGCGCTATAAGAGCAGCCTGGATTATTACCGGGAAACTGCCATGCCCAATGCCATGCTGATAGAGAAACAGGCATTGCTGGGCTATGAAAAGGGGGATGTAGGTTATACTACTTACCTGTTAAGTCTTCAGGAAGTGTTCAACATCCGGGAGGCCTATCTGCAAACTATCCGTGACTATAACAACGCGGTATTGTCATTACAAATGCTGAACGTACAGCAATAATCAATAGAACTATGAAGTATCTTATATATAGCGCCCTGGCTGTTGTTTTAGCCGGTTGCGGTAATAAGACGGAGAAAGAAGCACCGGAAGAACAACATGCTGCGGCAGATGGTGTGATAGCCGAATTGACACCCGCGCAGTATGCCACTGCAGGCGTGCAGACGGGGAAAATAACACCTAAACAGATCAGCAGTAATATCCGTGCCAATGGCAAGCTGGATGTGCCGCCGCAAAGTATGATCACTATTTCCGCACCATTCGGGGCTTTCGTAAAGAACACGGAATTGTTGCAAGGTACGCTGATCCGTAAGGGACAGCTGGTTGTTTCCCTGCAGCATCCTGATCTCATTCAGCTACAACAGGACTACCTGGAGAATAAAAGTCAGCAGGAATACCTGCTGGCGGAATATGAGCGCCAGGAAGCCCTGGCTAAAGAGAACGTCAACGCACAGAAAGTATTCCAGCAGGCCAAAGCAAACTATCTTTCCAACGCTGCCCGTATTAAAGGGTTACAGGAAAAACTGAAGTTGCTCAACATTGACATGGCAGCACTGAATGGTGGAACTATCCAGAGTGTGATCCAGCTGTACAGCCCTATTACAGGTTACGTAACGGCCGTGAATACCAACATTGGCGCTTATGTGAACCCGACTGATAAATTATTTGAGATCGTCAATACAGAGCACCTGCATGCAGAACTCACCGTTTTTGAAAAAGATATTCCCAAATTGAAGCTGGAACAACGGGTCCGTTTTACGCTCGCTAATGAAACAACACAGCGTACTGCCAGGGTACACCTCATCGGCCGTGAGATCAGTAATGAACGTACGGTGCAGGTGCACTGCCATCTGGATAATGAAGACCGGGAACTGTTGCCCGGTATGTACCTCACCGCGTGGATCGAGATCGGTAATGCCATGGTGAATGCCCTGCCGGATGAAGCGATCATCCAGTTTGAAGGCAAGCCCTGTGTTTTTGTTGCGAAGGGACGTGAGGCCGGTGCAGAAGGTAATTATCTCTATGAGATGTTACCCATTGAAAAGGGCAATAGCGAATTAGGCTATACGGAAGTGATCATGCCACCGGGCTTTGATATCAAAGGCGCAGACATTGTTGTAAAGGGCGCTTATGCATTATTTGCTAAGCTCAGGAACACCGAAGAAGAAGATGAGCACGGACATTAATAGCTACTAACGGGAACGGGCCTGCCGCAGACCTTCCTGTAGTACCCTGTCTTCATGACGCATATACTCTTCCGGCGTAGCCTGCACCTGCAGGTGGGGAATAATGCCACGACCGGGATACTTTGGGGGAGTCACATCCATGACATATTTGGTTGTCGGGATCCAGACAGTTACTTTACTGGCGGGAAGCTCGATAGTGATCATTTGTCCGGAGTGATTCCCTTCATATGTTCCTCCGGTTTCCTGACCAATAAAAGTGCCTCTGTGATTACTATATACAACGGAGCAGAATTCTGCCGCTGCAGAATATGTCAGTCCGTCCGTTAATACCCAAAGCGGCCCGCTATAAGGGATAGCAGCAGCTTGTTGCCGGCCCAGGCCTGGCCTTCCCGATAGTTTCTTTTTATCTTTTTCCAGGTAGAGGTAATACCGGAACGGTTGCCTGGTGAGGTAGGAATATAACATGGCGCCATATTCGTCCATACCACCACCATTATCCCGCAGATCGATGATGAGTTTTTGTACGCGTTCCTGTTTTATTTTCCTGAAGGTCTTTTCAAGGAAAGAGGGGTAATTCAGCTGCGCTTTCTGGAAATCTTTTTCATCGAAAGAACCGATACTAAGAATGCATATCTTATCGTCCGTAAAAGTGGCGGATAACAAAGGCTTTTCTGCCGCGGGAACCTTCAGTGTATTGATGACTTTTTCTTCGGCGGCAGGCATTGCAACCGTTTTATGATCTCCGGAAGGAGTAACATATTCAACAGTAAATCCCGCCGAATGGCCATAAGCCAGATAATAATAGAAATAGAAATTCTGATTAAGCGTCAGCTGTTGTTTACTGGTACCGTAGCCATCTGACATCAGATAATCTAACAGCTTTTCCCGTACGGCATCAGCGGGGTGAGAGTTGATACTGATAAGGCGGCTGCCTGCAGGGATCTTGCTGTCAACGCTGTTGATGATAAATATGCTGTCTCCTTTGAAGTAAATGATCAATGGGAGATAGGTGTTTACCGAATGAATAGCTTGTGCGAACCGTGGCGAAGCCCCGGATGATAAATGACCGTCTTTAACAGCACTTAACAGGTTCTTGATAATACCGTAGAATTGCCTGTCGTCCGTATCATCGTGCAACTGCTGATAACAACTGTCAAACAACTGCTCTATTCTGGCCTGGGGAGTATAAGCATAAAGATCGGGATGGACAGCCTCCAGTGTTGTTTTCAGATATCGGATATCAGCTTTAAGTGAGTCTCCACGTTGTGCCGATACAACATGTGAACAGCAAACGAAAATGGCGGCGGACAATAATCTGGTTAGACGGGTGAACATGTACCCAATTTAACGCATATTTATTGTAAGTGGATGAACTCTTTGTACTTCGCTACTGCCTTATCCAGTCTGGCCTGGTCTGTTTTATTGAGAGGAGTGAACATCTGCAGGTCCATCACGATCTCTTTCTTTTTTATGGTGCGTTTCCAGACACCGGCTATTTGTCCCCTGATGAGGATGACATTATTGAAAAGAGGATTGCCTTCACGACTCAGATGATCATCATGTAGTCCGTCGTAGATCACATCCCTGTCTTTATATGCGACGAGATATTCGTCATAGTTAGGCACGAGCAGTATGTTGTTATCCGGGCTTTTGATAGCAGGCGCATCGGAGGGGCCCCAGTATTCAAGATCATAAACGGTATCACTCTTTAGCTGATCTTTTACGAGGTTGAGGCCTTGTCTTGCCATCGTTATGGGTAAGCCGCTCCAGCCAATGAAGTCTTTAAGTGTGGCGGGGCCGTGGCTGTTAAAGTAGCGGAGAGCAAGTGTACCCAGCGCTTCTTCCTTTGTCAGGGATTTTGCGGGAGGAACACGTTCGTCAAACAGGGCATACGTGATCTGTTTATCCCGCTTTGCGCCGTTACAGATCACCATATCAAGTTCCGCTTTTATCAGCAGGAAATTCATCCTGAGATCATTCGTCGGGATCTTCGCTTTATTCAATATAGCCGTCAGTTCGGGCCGGGTCAACTGATTGCCGTCTTTTAAGGCCTTTTCGAATACTTTATTGCTTTTCCGGAACACGGCATCATCCAGCTCGAGTTTCCGGTTGTAGGTACCCATTGACTGAGCTATATAAGGAGCGGTGAGGGTCATCATCCAGCGTACGTCCTTAGGGTGAACAAGGTGCCAGGTAGGTCGGAGAATGTGGGTACGGACAAGTTCCCCGCCGCTGATGGAGGCTTCCATCTGTTGAGCAGTGGCAGCAGGCAATCGCATCCCGACTGCCCATTTGGACATTTCATAATCCTGCGCCTGTACAGCTCCGCACCAGTGTACGAGTTCCGGTGCGGAGTTGAAAACAGGGCTTATCAGTTGCTGATTTGTAAGTCGTTGTTGCAGAAGGTTTTTTGCTGTCATCGGGTAGTATTGTTGATTTTCCAGTACAAAGGAAAGATACGACGATGACAACAGTATGTCAGCAGTCCCCGTCAGGACCACAAGTTTGTCCTTCGACTATTTCCAGACCAGAAGGTTGTGCTTTTTTCCATTCGCCGACAGACTTGTTCAGGACTTCCAGGAAGGTCTCCGAAGCCTGGGCGCCGGATACACCGTACTTACGGTCAAAAACAAAGAATGGAACGCCTCTTACACCGAGAGCTTCCGCTTCAGCAATATCCTGGCGCACTTCCTGTCCAAAAGCCTGACTGTTTACAAGGTCCTGCAAAACACCTTCTTCCAGGCCTATTTCTTTACCCAGGGCAACCAGTGTGGCAGGATCGCTGAAATCCTTTCCCTCTGTAAAATAAGCCCTGAAAAGACGTTCTTCCGCAGCATCGCCCAGCTGGTGCTTTTTAGCCAGCTGGATAAGACGGTGGGCGTCAAATGAATTGGCTACTACCGCTTCATCCATGTTGTATGTTAATCCCAGGGTACTGGCAAGGGCAGTGACCTGGTTATTCATTTGTTCTGCCTGTTCATATGGAATGCCTTTCCTTTTCGACAGATACGCATACAGGTTGTCGCCATGACCGGACTGTATCGTAGGATCCAACTGGAAGCTATGCCATTCTATTTCCACGGTGCCGGCATCCGGGAATTGCTCCATTGCAGCTTCAAATCTCCGTTTACCGATATAACACCAGGGACACATAATATCCGACCAGATCTCAACTTTCATCTTATTAGTATTACTCATAATAGTCTTCATTTCTTTTGTAAAGTTCCGAAAGATGGTTTACTTTCGAAAGTGGTATCCCCGAGGAAAGTACTTTCTTCGAAGAAACTAACTAAGTTAACTTTATGAGCAAAAAACAAGAAGGACCTGAGAAATCTGAAAACTGTACGGAGCATCTCCGTGCTATCCATGACACTATGGATGTGCTGAACGGCAAATGGAAGATTGCCATTATCGGTTCCCTGCGCTTTGGTAAAAGGCGTTTTATGGAACTGCAGCGGGAAGTAGAAGGGGTTGGTTCCAAAATGCTTTCCAAAGAACTGCGTGAGCTGGAACTGAACGAACTGGTAAAAAGGACCGTTTACGATACCAAACCGGTAACGGTAGAATATGAGTTGACTCCTTATGGCAAAACATTGGAGAGTATTATCGACGAAATGGCTAAATGGGGACAGATCCATCGTAAAAGGATCATGCATCCCACAAATCAGTTAGACATGCAGGATGCATTCAGCCATCTTTAACACTAATTATTGCAGAACAACATTTTTTACAAAACGGGAGAAGTAAGCCTTTTCCAGTTCTTCCCTGTGATCAGGATGAGCGATCTCGATCAACGCTTTTGCACGTTGTTTCAGGCTCTTTCCAAACAGGTTGGTCATACCGTATTCGGTGATCACCCAATGCACATGTCCCCTGGTCGTAACCACACCAGCGCCTTCTTTCAGGAAGGGTACGATACGGGAAATACCTTTGTTGGTAACAGAAGGAAGAGCGATAATCGGTTTACCGCCTTCTGACAGGGATGCGCCTCTCATGAAGTCCATTTGTCCGCCGATACCGGAATACTGATAAGTCCCGATAGAATCCGCACAAACCTGCCCTGTCAGGTCAATCTCAATAGCACTGTTAATAGCTACCACCTTCTGGTTTTGCCTGATGATAGACGTATCATTCACATAACTGATGTCCATTACACGTAGCGCGGGATTATCATGCACAAAATCATACAACTTACGGGTACCCGCCATGAAGGCCGTTACTGAGCGGCCGTTATTCAGCTTTTTCTGGCTGTTATTGATCACGCCACTTTCAATTAAAGGGATCACACCATCTGACAGCATTTCTGTATGCAGGCCGAGGTTCTTATGATTGGTCAGATTTTTAAGCACCTGGTCAGGAATACTGCCAATACCCAGTTGCAGGGTAGCGCCATCTTCCACCAGCTGTGCAATGTTATGGGCTATCTTTTCTGTAATAGCACTGGATTGTGCGGAATAGTCCAATTCAGGCAAGGTAGCCTTTTGCCACACGGCAGCATGAAACTTCGACATATGAATGAAACCTTCTCCATGTGTACGGGGCATCAAGGGGTTCACCTGTGCGATCACGTATTTAGCCACATCTACTGCTGCACGGGCAATGTCAACAGATGTACCGAGTGAACAATAACCATGATCATCAGGAGGAGAAACCTGTATGATAGCCACGTCAAGCGGGAGGATGTTCTTCCTGAACAACTGTGGTATCTGACTGAGGAAAATGGGAACATAGTCACCGTCGTCACTATTCACCACAGCCCGGTTGGCGGCAGAAACAAACAGTGAATTGACATAGAAACTTTCCCGGTATGATGGATTATCAAAATCAACGTCTCCGAGGGTTGTAATACTGACCAGTTCTACGTTCTTCAGATCGGAATGCCTGTTCTGCAAGGCCTTGAGCAGGTGTGCAGGAGTAGCGGCACTGCCATGAATAAATACCCTGTTCCCTGATTCTACACATTTCACGGCTTCCGCCGCTGTTATATATGGTATACTAAGCATAGTATATTGTTTAATTAATACTACAAAAGTATATCGGGATCAGCACCTGAAATATGACATTGGTTAGCAGAAAAGATGATATATGTTAGAAAGCGAGTTGCCCCTGCACGTATTGTACTTTGGGAACTGCGGGCTGATAGTTGGTACTGATATGATAGACCGCTGTTTCCACATCACGGGAGGCCACAATGATCTCGGTCTGTCCTGCATGCTGGCGGAAGAGTTCGAGCACCAGTTCCGGATTGTTATTATCCCTGGAAAGGTGGGATAACAGCAGGTGGCTCATATAAGGCGGCTTATGCGCTTTGAACAGCTCCAGCGCCTGTTTATTTGAAAGATGGCCTTTCCCTCCACGAATACGTTTCTTCAGGTAAAAAGGATATCTGCCTTTCTCCAGCATCTGCTCATCATAATTAGCTTCCAGGAAGGCGGCATGACATTGGTTGAAATGCCGGATCAGGTGATCGCAGGGGGCGCCGATATCTGTAAATACGCCTATCCGGATCTCCTTACTGCTGATCATAAAGCTGCGGGGCTCTATGGCGTCATGAAATTTCGGAAATGCTGTGATGCTAAGTTCTCCTATTGCCACCGGTGCATATTCATCGAACGTTCGTACATAAAGTGCATCGAGGTTGAGGTTACCATGTTGCATGGTATTTTCCGTAATATAAACCGGCAGGCTGT
Source organism: Chitinophaga sp. S165 (assembly GCF_003182155.1). Classification (GTDB taxonomy): domain Bacteria; phylum Bacteroidota; class Bacteroidia; order Chitinophagales; family Chitinophagaceae; genus Chitinophaga. The sequence goes on along the minus strand of NZ_QGTG01000001.1, from coordinate 1,633,509 downwards.
ATTTCTTTGACAACACTTCCAATCCCCGGATGTGGTCGGAATGTTCATGAGAGATGAAAATAGCTTTGACACTGTCCATCCGCAATCCCAGGCGCTTCATCCGTCTTTCCGTTTCACGGCAGGAGATACCCGCATCTACCAGGACCGCTTCTGTTGCATTCCCGATATAATAACAGTTCCCGTTGCTGCCCGAATTGAGTGACGTAATTTGCAGTGACATAGCACTGCAATATTAGCTAAAAATTTTAGTCATTTAACAATCCATTCATGAATACCGGAAGCATTTTCTGCCGGTAACTGTATTTCGAGCTTTAGGGCGCTTGTTTTCACGGGTTCAAACTGCACGCTATCGTATTTATCCTTTGTGACCGTGTATGGGGCAACGTTTTTCACCGGTATCCATTGATCGCCTTGTTTGTACAGTATGCGCCATGAAGCAGGGATGCGGCAATCTCCGAACGGGCTGTCATCATACCAGTATACCTGGGAGCCCGATACCGTGTATTCCTGGTCAAAATCATACTGTACCCATTCCAGCGTATTATGTTTTGGCCACCAGTGGAGATACATCGAGTTATTATCATGAGAATTTGATGGTTCGTATTGATCGTTCAGCGCTATGTACATCCGCTTATTCGATGTGGAGGCGCTGATCTTGCTTTTGGAAGCGATAGTAGGCGCCGGTTTAGGCCGTGCGGCTGCTGCTTCGTAGGGGATCCAGACGGTCATTTCCGAAGGACCCCGGTTAGCCCACGAGTAGTAGGGGATGGCAGTCACTGTCTGTGTAGTGCTCACCAGCTGATCCGAGTTCAGTTGCCTGGAAGTTGCTGTACCAGGCATTTCCAATACTGTTACGCCGTTGAGGAGATCTGGCTTGTATACAGCATTAATAACCGCATTTTTGTCGACTACAATATTCTGCACAGCGGCATCTTTATTGTCAGGTCCTTCCAGGCAATACATCAATGGTCCGCGTTCCAGTGCAAAGCGGCTGGTATCACTTTTTACCGCAGCATTGGCCAGGATCTTCTGTACCTGCATGGGGAATGCCAGTTTGATCTTATCGCCCGCTTTCCAGGTACGTTGAATGACCGCATAACCCTTTATCATGTTATATTTTACCGGCTGATCATTCAATAATATTTCGAAGGATCTTTTAGCTGCGCTATCCGCGTCAAAATAAAGATTGCCGGGAACAGGTTTTCCTTTTGCCCATTCCGGAATACGGACGTGTAATGCGAAAGCCGTAGCACGGGCAGGTTTAATAGTAATGTCTACCGTGCCATCCCAGGGATAGTTCGTTTCCTGGGTAACAGAGATCTTTCCTGCCGGTAGCTGAATATTTGCAGTGTTTCCCGCAAAGAGATTCACATACAGGTTGTTCTTATTTTGTGCGTAGATATAACCGGGCATGGAAGGCAGGAAGCGGGTCATATTGGAAATGCAGCAGGCGCACCCGAACCAGGCGCTTCTTTGATGCTGTCCCATTGAGGCCAGCGGATTAGGATAGAAGAAACGATCGCCACTCAGCGAAACGCCGGACAGCAGCCCGTTATATAGCGTACGTTCGAGGATGTCCACATACTTTGCATCGCCATGAAGCAGGAACATCCTGCTGTTCCAGTAAACATTGGCAATGGCAGCACAGGTTTCTGCGTAGGCCGACATATTCGGCAGTTCATAAGGTTTGCCAAAAGCCTCACCATTGCCGGTAGCGCCGATGCCACCAGTGATGTATAGTTTCTTTTCCACTACGTCATGCCAGATATCGTCTATGGCATGCAGGTACTGCTGATCGCCGGTCAGCGCAGCAACATCCGCCATACCCGTATACATGTAGGTGGCACGTACCGCATGTCCTACAGCTTCATGCTGGTCCACCACTTTTTTGTACGACTGGTTATATTCGCCGCTGTGTGGTTTGCCGGGGCCGCGTACGTCAAGGAAGAACTTCGCCAGGTCAAGATAGGACCTGTTACCGGTTACACGGTACATTTTTGTAAGCCCTGTTTCAACGATCTGATGACCGGGAAAACGTTCCTCTTTTCCAAAACCGAATGTCTGCACCAGCAGGTCGGCATTTTTTATGGCGATGTTCAGGAGATTCTTTTTACCCGTAGCCTGGTAGTGCGCCACTGCCGCTTCGAACAGGTGACCGGAATTGTATAGCTCATGACTGAGGTCTTCCTCTTCTTCCCATCTCTTTGTACCGATCCAGCGATGAGGCTTGGGGGCGTTCATCGTACGGAAGGTATACAGGTAACCGTCTTTTTCCTGGGCAGCGCCGATAATGGCGATGAGGGTGTCCAGGTATTGTTCCAGTTCCGGATTTTTCTTCATTTGCAGGCTGTAGGAGGCACCTTCTATGACCTTGTAGAGGTCAGTATCGTCGAAGGTATATTCAGTCATTGTATCGGCTGGTAATACATGTGCCGCCCGTTTGAAATTATCGATCCTGCCGGTACGCCGGCATTGTTCCAACGTATAGGGAATTGTAACATCCGCATTAACTCGTATTTTTGGCGCCCAAAAGCTATCCGTTACCTGTACCTGGGTAAAGGCGACAGGCTGAATGGGGTAATCCTTTTTTAGCTGTGCCTGTGTCAATATGCTGACGCCGGCCAGCGGAATGAAAATGATAGCAGATAATTTCATACAACGAAGACGATTTTGGCAATGACTAAAATTATCGATAGTTGTGTGACTGTGATGAAACTATATTAATCAGAATTGGTCAGATTTTATCAAAAATGAGCGAGAGCGGTCACCGTTATTTTATCATCAACAAACCATACAACATGGTTTCACAGTTTATCAGCCCTGATAAGGTCAGGCTGCTGGGAGACCTTGATTTTGACTTCCCGGAAGGTACGCATGCCGTGGGAAGACTGGACAACAATTCTGAAGGATTGCTCATCCTTACTACCAACAAAAGAGTAACCCGCCTGTTATTTGAAAGTGAGCAGCCGCATAAACGGACTTACCTGGTGATGGTGAAGAACGTCGTAAGTCAGGAAACAGTAGAACAACTGGAAAAGGGTGTGACCATCCGTATAAAAGGTGGCGTTGACTGGGTAACGACCCCTTGCAAGGCGGAGATCGTCGAAAAACCGGCCTATATCAAACCCCGGGAACATCATCCGGTGAAAGAGTTCCTGCCGCATTCCTGGCTGACGATCACCCTGACAGAAGGGAAATACCACCAGGTGCGTAAGATGACTTCCGCCATCAGGCATCATTGCGACCGCCTGATACGTATTTCGATCGAAGATCTGGAGCTGGGCGATCTGCAACCGGGAGGTGTAAAGGAGATGGAAGAAACTGAGTTTTTCCGCCTGCTGAAGATCGAAAACTGGCAGTCTGAAGCGTCAATATTGCCGCAGGAATGAGCAATATGGCATCAGTTTACTGTTGATATTCTTGTTATTTTGCCTGCTTCCATTATCATACTTAAAGAATCTATTATGTTCAAACCATTCAGGCTTACAGGCGCAGTGGTCTTCAGCGTATTACTGGGCATTTCTGTTGCCCGGGCGCAGGAGGCAGATCCTGTACGTTATGCTTTAGTTCCTTATCCGCAGGAACTGGTAGCCCGTCAGGGAGAATTTGTGATCACTGCGAAGACCAAACTGGTATTACCTGCAAACAAGACATTTTTCAGCAATGAAGTGGCGCAATTGCAGTCGCTGGTAAAACAGGGATTGGGCAAAACGCTGCCTGTTTCCGCAACCGCTGGTACAGGTGCTATCGTATTAAAGCAGAACGATCAGCTGACAGGAGAGGAGGACTATACGCTGGATATAACTTCACAGCAACTGGTGATCTCCGCGAAAACACCTACAGGTATGTTCCGCGCTTTGCAGACAGTCCGCCAGCTGATGCCGGCTATTATCGAAGGCGTAAAGATTGGAAAACTCGTAAAGATCACTGTACCGGCTGTACAGATCACGGATCATCCGACGTATAAATGGCGTGGTATGCACCTGGACGTATCCAGGCACTTCTTCTCCGTCGATTATCTGAAGAAGTACATCGACCTGCTGGCATTGTACAAAATGAACAAATTCCACCTGCATCTGACCGACGATCAGGGCTGGCGTATTGAGATCAAAAAATATCCGCTGCTGACAGAACAGGGAGCCTGGAGGGAATTTAACAACCAGGATTCCGTATGTATGCAGAAAGCGAAAACGAACCCTGATATGGAGATCGACAAATCCCATATCATCCAGAAAAACGGTAAGACGCTTTACGGCGGTTTCTATACGCAGGCGCAGATGAAAGACGTGATTGCCTATGCGGCGGCGCGTCATATAGACATCATCCCTGAAATTGATATGCCAGGCCACATGATGGCGGCTATCAAAGCCTATCCTTATCTGAGCTGTGAGGGAGGTTCTACCTGGGGACCATTGTTCACCACACCGATCTGCCCATGTAATGAAAAGACCTTTGAATTTGCAGAGAATGTGTATGCAGAGATCTTCGCGCTGTTCCCTTCCGAATATGTTCACCTGGGCGCAGATGAAGTAGAGAAGAGCAGCTGGGCAAAATCACCGTTGTGCGAACCTGTGATGAAGGCCAATAACCTGAAGACAGTAGAAGAGCTGCAAAGCTACTTTGTGAAGAGAATGGAGAAGTTCTTCAATTCCAAAGGTAAAAAGCTGATCGGCTGGGATGAGATCCTGGAAGGCGGTATCAGCCCTACTGCTATCCTGATGTACTGGCGCAGCTGGGTGCCTGATGCGCCTGTAAAGGCGGCAAAGAATGGCAATACCGTGATCATGACGCCTGGTAATCCGCTTTACTTCGATGGCATTCCTGACCGCAATTCTGTTTCTAATGTGTATCATTTCAATCCTATTCCAAAAGGGTTGACAGCTGAAGAAGCGAAGACCATCATCGGTGCACAGGCTAATATGTGGACAGAATGGATCCCTTCCGAAAAACGTGCAGACTTTATGTTCATGCCTCGTATGACGGCATTGGCGGAGGTACTGTGGACGAATCGTCAGGATTATGATAACTATCTGAAAAGGCTCAACGGCCAGTATAAAAGACTGGACCAGCTGAAAGTACATTACCGCATGCCTGACCTGGATGGTTTCACTGACGACAATGTCCTGGTAGGTAAGACCGTCCTGAAACTGGAAAAACCAGCGCCTGGTATCACCATCCGCTACACTACCGATGGTACGGCTCCGAATGTGAAGTCGCCGGCCTTACCGGACGCGTATATCGTTCCTGGTCCTGGTACTATTAAACTGGCTTCATTCAGCCCTTCCGGCAGCATGAGTGATATTTACACCCTGAACTATCGTCAGCAATCATTCTTCCCGCCTGCAAACGTAAGTGGTTTACAGAACGGTCTGCAATTGCAGTATTTCAACGGGTCCTATAAAGGCGTAGGTAAATTACCTGCAAAGGAAGACAGCCTGGTAAATGTAAATAACGCCATCATTCCTGAAGGAATGGGTAAAGGCGGTAAAGCCTTCGGTGCTAAACTGACCGGCTATATCAATGTTCCGGAAACGGCTATTTACAGCTTCTTCCTGACAGCTGACGACGGTGCTAACCTCTACATAGAGGGCGATAAGGTAGTAGATAACGATGGCTGGCATGCACCGGTTCAGAAGAGTGGTCAGGTAGCATTGCAGAAAGGTCTGCATCCGTTTGAACTGAAGTTTGTTGAAGGCGGCGGCGGTTATACGCTAAAGCTGGAATACAGGGTGAACGGAGGCAAGATACAGTCAGTGCCAGATTCCTGGTTCCAGAGAAAATAAGCATACTTTTATAGCAAAAGATAAGCCGTCTCATTACGAAATGAGACGGTTTTTTTTATGTATAGATCAATAAGTCAAAGAACTGTCTTGGAAACGCCCAAGCCCCGGTTGCTGGTACGTTTCCGCGATTTATTATGCAATATTAGGGAAGATTTAAAAGCAGTTTTGGACAATGTATACAGGGCGCAAAATCATGTATACAGGACGCAAAAATGAGGGGATGAAATGCATTTATCATCTCGTTGACCCGCGTTAACCCCGTTAGGAATAACAACCACGGATGTCAACTGATAACAGGAATAATCTGCCATTGTGCTCTCATTATACAAGGCTTATACAAGGCTTATACAAGGATTATCTTACGTTCATCTTACGTCTTTGAACGTAAGATGAACGTAAGATAATCCTTGTATAAGCCTTGTATGAAGCAGATAAAGAGAGCTGTAACCCGGTAAGGTACCGAGGAGTAAAGCGTCAGTTTTTCACCTGGTTATGTGACGCCGATCCGCTACGCATATTCCTTGCGTATCTCCGCTTTACTTTTATGCCTCACAATAACCGTATGTATTGAAACGCAAATAATTGTTGAAAAATAATCTTGACAATTTTGCGGGAAATTTTCAAATATTCGGAATAATGTATTTCTTTGCAGTCAGTTAGTCAGTATACCTATGGTTAAGTTGGAAATGTTCGTATTTACCAGGCGTTGTTAACCGTCCCGTACCTGTACTGTGTGCTTGGTTTTTTGTGCTTCAAATGAGACGGGACTAAAGGTCCTGGAAATCAACCTTATGAGCTAATTCATAATATTTTGTTAGGGGACTCTATATCTATTACGGAAGGACAATATCTTCCTGTATACCTATGCATGTTCCTTTGAATTATAATGCATTGTTAACATAATTTATACCGATAGATACTACCGGTCAGGGATGTCTGAGCGTATAGATCAACGCCGCTTTTTTAATAAAGTCGTTGCGAATGGCATTGCTATGTTTTTACCGATCAATAATTTGAACTGAATAACGCTTAATATTTTATGCATATCAAAACTGCTTTGGCTTTTTTAATATTGGGGATGTCTGCTGTGGCAGTACGGGCTCAAACGATACCTAACCTCCAGTTGGTTACTGATCAGGGAAGCACCACCACAAAAAATATCCTCATCTTCAATCCGGACGGATTAAATATCGGTGTTGATGCAAGTACAGGATACACCACCAAAACCCATTTTCTCAGACCATCACCGGCAGAGTCCAGAACATTGCGTTTTGACTGTACTTCAAATACAACCACCGGCGGCTGGGAATTTTATAATTCACAGTTAGGCAGGTCCGTAATGTTCATTAAACAGGCTTCCGGTTTCGTTGGTATCGGTACTACAGACCCTAAGGCTAGATTGTCAGTTAACGGTGATATCTATGCGAAGAGAGTAAGAGTAACACCTGATGACTGGCCGGATTTCGTATTTGAACCTGCTTATGAACTGCCGTCATTGCAGGAGCTGGAAAGTTTTATTGCATCACATAAACATCTCCCGGGAATTCCTTCTGCGAAGGAAGTAAATGAACAGGGTATTGATCTCGGTGAGAACCAGGCGAAATTGTTGCAAAAGATAGAAGAGATGACCTTATACCTGATCGAACAGAATAAAAAATTCGCAGGCCTGGATGAAACCATGAAAGCGCAGGATAAAATGTTTGCGGACCAGGAGCAGCGTTTAAAGGAGTTGAGGACAAAAATTGAACACAAATAGCCGATCGGAGGAGTACCTATGAATTGCAAATTGCTTTTTTCCATATTCATTTTCGGAGGGGCGGCTTTGAGCGTTCAGGCCCAAACAACGCCAGACTTAGAGGCTGTGACCACCCAGGGTAATAGTACCACAAACAGTATTACAGTCAGGAACCTTGAGGGTATAAGAATAGTGACAGATCCGCTCAATATGACCGTCGGTACACATACTTTAAGACCTTCCCCGGTTGATCCCGGTGTAATGCGTTTTGATTGTGGCTCGAATACTGTTTTGTCGGGATGGGAGTTTTATAACTCACTAACAAATAAGTCATTGATGTATATACGGCAAAACACCGGCGCTATCGGAATCGGCACTCCCAATCCGAAAACGCGACTGGCGGTAAACGGTGAGATGCTGGCAAAGAAGGTAAGGGTGACAGGTAAAGACTGGGCTGACTACGTATTTGAATCCTCCTACCAGCTGCCATCATTGCAGGAAGTCGAACACTTTATAGCAAAACATAAACATCTCCCTGATGTTCCTTCTGCAAAAGAAGTGATCAGTGATGATCTGTACCTGGGCCAGAACCTGACGGTGCTGTTGAAGAAAGTGGAGGAAATGACCCTATACCTGATAGCACAGGACAAAAAACTGAATGCGTACGAACAACGCATAAACGATAGAAAACAAATGCTTGCCGACCGTGAGAAGCTCCTGTCAGAACTGGAGGCAATGGTTGGAAATAAATAATTGCATCATTATGTATAGAATGTACAAAAGGGCATTGCCTGCAATGGCTTGTCTGATGGTATGGCTGATGCCTGCTGCTTTTGCTGACCCATTAATACCCCGCGTTTTTCAGGATAGTTTGCCTAATGATCTGGCGACGAGAAGTTTGTCAGGTCAGCCTGCATTAAAGTCGGCGGTGGTAAATGCCATTAATAACCGGACGCCTGGTCTGCATCCGCAGGATACGGTATCGCCTGCGCTTCCTTTTAACAAGTTCGGACTGAGTGGTCTTAACCCGGGAGCCAGGATGCAATTCGTACAATACATGAACGCAGGTAATACTGCGACAGGCATTACCAAAATGCAGGGGTTCTTTGATGGTATGAAGGACAGTAGCAAGCAAGCCCGTTATATAGATAATAAGTTACGTGGATTCTATGCACTGAAGGGACAACAGCTCCCCGGCAATTTATCATTGCCCGGAAAACCGGAGAACAAATTGAAAGGCGCTTCCTGGACATCAACTTACAGTGATTCAACTGCAATGATGTCCGGTTGGTGGAATGAAGGAGTTGTGCAGGATGTTTTTTCTGTTGGTAGTATTCCTTTCCAATTGAATTACTCCACTTTATCAGGATACGACTACAGCAATGCCGCTTTACAGGATGCCCACTTCATGAAGATTTCCTTCAATCGTGAGGAATACATGAACAAGATCAACCAGCAGTTGCAGAAGAAATATGACCTGAAGAAATATTTCCTGGAAGACCTGGATGTGAAAAGCAGCATGAAAAAGTACGCGGGAGATCAGCTGTCAGCTATCAAAGGCAACGGCGATAGTACGCGTGGGAAATTATCTCCGGACCAGATCATGTACCTGGACAGCACCCAGTTAAGTAATGTCCTGATCAACCAGGGCGATACATCCGGCGGTTATTATAATAAGATCATGGCATTGAAAAAGCAACTGGGTGGTGTGAAAGAGATGAACCAGATGCTGGGCAGCGAGAAACGTGTAAAGGGAAATATTGAAGGATGGCTGCAACAGCCGCAGAATACTTCCCGTGTAGCGGGTGATTTACTGCATCTCAGTCCTTTACAGCGATTGATGATGAATATGAAAGACCTGAAGGTCGGCAGTATCGGCGCTAATGCCAGCAAGGGAACGATGTCAGACCTCTTTATGACCGGTGCTGCAGGTTCCTTCCTGAAAAGTAACAAGTTCATTATGCTCGCCGCAGGTAAGAGTAATGAATTAGGTGTACAGGATGCAGGTTTGCAATCAGCAACCGGCCGTGGAAACTATAGTATGCAGTTCATACGCCTGGGCCGTGGAGATATTGGCAGTAAACAAAGCCATGTGTCTGTACTGAATGCGAATTCAAAACCACAGCAACAGTATGGTTTCAATACATCTGCAATCAGCCGGAATGTATTTGTAGGCTCCGTTTCACAACAGATAGGTCTGGGTGAATTAGGAACGCTGGATTTTGAATTGTCTAAATCATCAAGTCAGTTTGGTAATAATAGCCAGGATGCCGCTGCGGTTTCTAAATCTGCCGCCGGACAGTTCCTGGACGATATATGGGCTACTGCTTCTATCGGCATGGCTTATAACGGTGATGTAAAAAAGATTGGACTTACCCATAAAGTATACGTCAACTATGCTGGTCTGGGATATGTGAACCCTGGTGCTCCATTTGCCAGCAGGGGTACATTACAGTATGGTTTTAATGTGAAACGCACATGGTTGCGTAACAAGGCTACCGTAAGCCTGCGTACGGATATGCGTAATCTGCCGGTTTCTCCGCTTACCGACAATAAACGTAAAAGCCAGCAGTATGCTTTTGATGCGCGCTACCGCTTTACCCGCCGCTTTACACTTGGTATGAACTTGCTGCAGAATACGCTGAAGGAAACCACAGAAGGTGAGAAGCATACTGCATTCCTTAACCGGAAGATATCTTTCACCAGCCAGGCAAATGGTAAAATAGGAGGTAAGCCTTTCAGTAATAACAGTAGCCTCGGATTGCAGCAGCTGAATTACATGCAGCCGGATGCTCCACTGAAAAGCCTTTTCGTGAATGCAGCGTCTATGCAAACATGGATGGCCGGACCAGGTATGGTAATGGTGAGCGCCATGTACAGCCGTGATGTGAAAAACGCCGCAGTTTATAATAACCTGTTGAATACCGAAGGCGGTTATCAGTACACGCTGTGGAAATTGTCCTGTGGCAGTTCACTGATCTACATGGACAGCAAAGATGTGGTTACACAGATCGGTCTGCGTCAGCAAGTTGCTGCGCAACTGTTGAAACACTGGAGCCTGAGCATTTCAGCCGACGGGCGTCATAACCTGAGAAATACAAGTGCCAACTATTACTATGGAAAGTTCAATACAGCAATGTCTTTGAATTACCAGATAAACTAACAGCAATATGAAAGGATATAGAATATTATTGACAGGGCTGTTACTATGTGCGTTGATGCCCCTGAAAGCGCAGATCACATTTGCCTTTATGCCGGAGATCCAAGGGCGTACACTGGAGAATATTTATAAAGTGAGGATGGGAAATCCCGCCGGCCGGCAAACAGTTAACCTTGTTATCAATGTTACGGAAGCGAAATCCGGTGCAGTAGTAACGATCCGTACGAATGCATTTGAATTGATGCCTGGTATGAATACTGTGCCTCCTGGTGCTGTATATAATTCCGGCGTATCGTTTGGCGCAAGCAAAATAGCCACGGTAGTGAAGCAGAGCGGATTTTTCCCGGAGGGAGACTATGACTACTGTTTCCAGTTATACGAGGGCAACAACCATAACAGCACACTGCTTGATGAGCAATGTTTCAGCTATAATCTGCAGCCGTTCAGCGCTATGCAATTGATCCAGCCTTACGATGCTGAGAAGTTGTGCGATAAACGCCCGACCTTCTCCTGGCAACCATTGATCCCCGCTGTCAACGGTGTGATGTACCGTTTGCTGCTGGTAGAAGTGAAAGGAGATCAGCAACGTGCGGAAGCATTGAGAATGAATCTGGCGATTATCAACCAGCGCCAGATCCCGATGCCGATGTTATTATATCCTTCACTGGCTAATGAGCTGGTGGAAGGTAAGAAATATGCGTGGCAGGTATCTGCTTACAAAAACGATCTGCTGCTGGCAGAATCAGAAATGTGGGATTTCACTGTAGAGTGTGAGAAAGCGCCTGTAGATCCGACACCGGAGGCTTTCAGGAACCTGGAAGATCTGACAAAAGGAAACTTCTACATCGCCCGCGGACAAGTACTGTTTGCCTTTAATAATACCTATGCGGAAGCAGACCTGAAATATAGTATTCAGTGTCTGACAAAACCTGACCAGCAGTTGAAGAAATTGCCGAAGGTTAAAGTTGCCAGAGGACAGAACCAGGTAGTGATCGACCTGTCCGGCAAGAGCGGTTTTGTAGACGGTTATTTCTACATTATGGATGTAAAACTGCCGTCAGGGGAACAGAAACAATTGCGATTTATTTACAAACAACCTGAAGAGTGATGAAGCGAGTTATATACGGATTGATGGCGCTTGTACTATGTGCATGCGGTGCTGGAAAAAAGGAAGTCATGCAGTCTGTAAAAGATAATGAATTGTTACAGGAGAAAACGGTGAATGACTATGTGTTCCTGTTGCAGTATATGCCGCATCAGAAGATCTCGGAAGATACCGCATTGTCATATTTCCGCCTGAATATATCCAATACGACAGGAGTACCATTAAAAGGATCTGACGATAAAGCTTTCTGCTATGGACTTGATACGCTTTTCGCCGTTGTGAATGGTACTGATACTATTACTCCGCTGGATATAAACCGTATCGCTAATGGCACTATAAACGGAGCGGAATACATGCTTGTATTTGATAAGCAGACGTTGTACGCACAGCCACAGTGCAGGTTGTTGTTTAAGGACTGGTTGTTCACCCAGCAATTAATTTCCTTTCCCATGTCAGGGAAGGCTATTGCCCACATTGATTCTTTAAGTCTGAATATATGATGATCAGAAATGCGCGTACCCGTGTACGGATCGCTTGTTTTTTTCTTGCTTTGTTAATTATCCAAGGGTTGATACCATCTGTTTCCTGGGCATTGACTTCGGGTCCAGCGCAACCGGAAACAAAGAAATTCATGCAGGCAGGTACCAGTGATATGGTTGATTTGTCTACAGGAGATTTTAAATACAATATACCGTTATTGGATATTGATGGTTATCCTGTTAACCTTAACTACCAGTCAGGCGCGGGCATGGATGATGAAGCCAGCTGGGTGGGACTTGGCTGGAGCCTGAATACAGGTGCTATTAACCGTCAGATCCGCGGGGTAGCGGACGATAGCTACGGTGATACTGTTTTGACCGAGAATGATATGAAACGGAAAGTAACCGTGGGAGGTACCGTAAATGTAAGAGGGGAGATCTTTGGTAACGGTCTCGGTGGTACGGTATCCGTTGGTATTTTTAGCGATAATTACACGGGTATCGGTGCTGAAGTGGGATTGAATATCGGACAGAAGCTGACTGACGGTAACAGTAGTTCGTTGACACTGGGATTAGGTATTAACTCTAATACATCAGAGGGCGTTACGTTCTCTCCGTCACTTTCCTTAAGTGGCCAGATGAGCGACAGGCAGGGTGCCGGAGGCGGACTGTCAATCAATGCTTCTTACAACTCCAGGGAGGGACTGAAGGGCCTGACACTGGGGGCAAGTTTCAATGCGCTTGATATAACAAGTAGTTTCAGTTTTAATACGCCTACATTCTATCCGAAGCCGGCTATGACCTTTAAGTCCTCGAATACTACTTTCAGCGCCGATTTCGGGCCTGGGGCATTCGGTGGCTATCTTGGTTACGGTATAAAGGGATATATGTCAAAGCGGACGGTTAACAATGCGCTGCAAGCAAATAGGGCATATGGATTTATGTACGCTGAGAATGGTAAGTTCAGGGATGATGTGCTGACAGATTTTATGAGGGAAAAAGAGGCAGCTGTTGTACCCAAAATGCAAATGCTGCCGTTGCCTGTAGCTACGCCGGATATATTTTCCTACACCAGCCAGACAGGGAGCGGTCAGTTCAAAGCTGTTCGCCATAGTACAGGCGCTTTCTATGACAGTAAAACCACTGACTATTCAGATAACGCTTCCATAAGTTACGAATATGGTTCCGGTGGGATCTTTCACACAGGGATCTCTGTATATCTGCAGGATATTACTACCGCAAGCGGTAGATGGCATACAGACAATTTCTTTCTGCCCAATGGCGATTTCTCCAAAACAGAAAGTTTAGGCGAGGAACAGGTTTATTTCAAACAGACTGGAGAAAAGGGAATGGAAGACCCCACCTTTGTAAACAGGATCCAGGGCGAAGAGGCCGTGAGAGTTCCCCTGAACGGAAAAACAGCTATGCCTCAGTTAAAAGCAGATGGTAAGTCTGCCGTTGGAAATACTGAATTACTTAAAAAGAATGGCCGTCAACTGAGACAGTCCCCGATAACTTACCTCACAGCCGAACAGGCAGCAGAGATAGGCCTTGAGAAGAGGATCCGTTCTTATAAAGTAAATGATGTGCATACATTTTCGCCGGCAGGGTGTGCCGAGGGAGGAACTGTGACGTTTGAATCCCGGTCGAATGGGCACAGGAAACCGAAGCATATATCGGAGATAACAGTGAATGAGACAGATGGTAAAAGACTGGTTTATGGTATACCTGTATATAATAAAAGTCAGACGGAGTATACTTATTCAGCCGACGCTTCCGAGGCTAGCGCAGAGCAGAAGGAACAAGGTCTTATTCCCATTAAAAAAACCGGCGATAAGATTAATTATAAACCTACTACCCGTGGTGTGGAATTCACTGATCAGTATTTTCACAGGGAGAAGCAGCCAGGTTACGCAACATCTTATCTGCTGACAGGCATTTTGTCTCCGGACTACATTGACGTAAAAGGTGATGGTATCACTGATGATGATCGTGGTACCGCAATCAGGTTTAAATATTCCAAAATAGACGACGGAACGGATAATGCAGATAAATATGACTACAGGTGGCGTACGCCCGCGAGGAAAGACATGGCGCAGTTCAATCCCGGACTAGCGGCTGATCCTGCAGATGATAAAGCCTCCTTTGTATTCGGTGAGAAGGAGCTGTGGTATTTACATTCAATAGAATCCAAAACAAAAGTTGCGTATTTCATTACCGATGTGAGGGATGATGCACTGGGGCTGGATTCTATGGGGAACAAAGAAACGAGAATAAAACAGCGGGTTTTAAAAGAGATAAGACTGTACTCGAAGAGCGATCTGACCAGACCGATCAAGACGGTGAAGCTGGAACATGACTATACATCCCTATGTAAGAATGTTCTTAATACGAAAGACGAAGGGCAGGGGAAACTTACGCTGAAATCATTATACTTCACGTATGGTACTTCAACTAAGGGAGAAAGTCATAAATATACATTCGGTTATAATGCAGTAAATCCTGACTACGCCGAGAGGTCAACTGACAGGTGGGGCACGTATAAAGGCAGGGGAGACAATGCTGTGGATGGCATGGGGAATTTAAAAAATGATCTGTATCCATATTCGTTGCAGGATAAAACAAAAGCGGATGCAAACGCTGGAGCGTGGCAATTGTCAGAAATAGGCTTGCCGACAGGAGGAAAGATAAACGTGCAATATGAATCAGATGATTACGCCTTTGTGCAGGATAAGCGTGCAGCTACGATGCAAGGCATCTATGCCATGTATAAAGAGAAATTCAGGGACCAGGATCCCTATGTACAAACCTCCAACCTGCTTGAAGCGAAGTATTTTGAGATACAACTGCCTAAAGCTGAAGGGACTGACCTGAAGGCCGATCTTCCTAAGAATGACGCAGATTTTATCAACAGGTTTCTGGGAGGAAGTCAGTATATGTATGTCAAAATGTTTGTTTGTATGTCAGACATTGTTGACTCCGATCTCGATGCTTCCTATGATTTCGTACCGTGTTATGTGAAGTTCAAAAAAGCTTTGCGTGTTGATAATACCAATAGACGTGTGTTGGTTGAATTTGAAGATGATGTGGACGACCAGATAAAAGTAAATCCGATTGCAAGCGCTGCATGGCAGCGCATGAGGGTTGACTACCCGATATATGCATATCCTGGTTATAAGAACAGGATCGGACCTGACAGGCCGATAGCTGCCGCCATTGGCGCGCTGGCTAATTCCGTTAAGAACCTGTCAGAGATCTTGGAAAACTTTAATGAACGGGCTTTCCGTAAGAATTTTGCTTTTAAGGTGAAATTGGATAAGAGCTTTGCCCGCTTGGGAAAAGCTAACGGACATAAAAGAGGCGGCGGTGCACGTGTTAAAAGAATAAAACTGTCTGATGAATGGAATACAATGACGGGTGGCGAAGCAGGCGCCAGCTATGGACAGGAGTATGACTATACCATCACTGATGGTAAACAGACGATCAGTAGTGGTGTTGCGGCATATGAACCTTCAGTAGGTGGTGATGAAAATATGATGAGACAGCCTGTGATATATGAGCAACGTGCAGGGGTTGGGCTTAACAACGTCTTTTATCAGGAAGAGCCTGCGGGAGAGTCATTCTATCCTGCTCCATCCGTTGTTTACCGCGAAGTGAAAGTGCGTAACCTGAATGAAAATGGCGTTGCTGATCCTAATAATAAAACGGGATGGCTGTCATATGAGTTTTATACGGCAAAAGAATTCCCGGTAATAGTTGATAGAACTGAACTTGAAAAGAACAAACATCAACCATTCCCCTGGCTTTTATTTTTTGGCGGTAGGTCTGTATCTGAACTTACGATGTCGCAAGGCTATTCCATTGTTGTGAACGACATGCATGGTAAGCCCAAAGCAGAAAGGATCTTTAATCAGTCCGGACAGGAGATCTCTTCTACGGAGTATCAATATGCGGCCACGGAAGAAGGTCAACACCTGCGCCTGAATAATAAGGTGGATGTAGTTGATGCTGCTGGTGTTATTACCAAAGATCAGGTAATCGGCCGTGAGATCGAGATGTTCGCAGACATGCGGGAATCTGAAACCAGGAACATCGGTAAGAACATTAATCCAGGTATTGACGTATTCGCAATCGGCATCTTCACCATACCGCTATTGCATGGACCTATAGTGAAAAATGAGGATTATAGATTATTCCGTTCATCCTGTCTGACGAAAGTTGTTCAGTATTATGGAGTGGTAAAAGGCGTCATTAAGAAGGTGAACGGTGCGTCGACAACCGCAAGTAATGTGTTGTTTGACAAGTATACTGGCCAGCCGGTGTTGGTTCAGGGAGAGAATGAATTTAAGGACCCTGTTTATACATTAACGGTTCCGGCATACTGGATCTATAATAAGATGGGGCTTTCTTATCAGAATCTGGGTATGATCCTTGAGAACTTCGATGTGGATGATAATGCTGTACCATTGGAGCAATTTAAACCCTATCTGACGGCAGGGGATGAGTTAATCGATGTTGCTGACCATACTACTCGTGCCTGGGTTGTATCTACAGCACTGAATGGAACAGGAGAGAAGGCATTGCGCGTGATCGATGAGGATGGTAGGCTGAAGAAATCGCTAAGCGGTACTATGAGAGTTTACCGGTCGGGATATCGTAACCAACTCGGAGCTGCTGCGACGACGATCACTAGTCTTACAAACCCTGTTGTAGATAATAAGTTGAAATTTATCAGCAATGTAGATCTGTCGGGCGATAAGATCATTAATGCGACAGCAGTATTATTTGATGAAGCTTGGGGCCAGGCAGCAGATTGTAACTACAAAACATGTCCTGAGGGCTTCGAAGAGCGTTTAGATGGGTTGTGTTATAAAACTGCACCGGTAAATCCAAACTTTAAATATAGCATCCGTTTTCCTGGTATATCACCAGCCTATGGCAAGCAAGGCGCACATTTCTATAACTTCGGCGACCCCAATAGAATTGGTGAAAGTAGCGCTGAATATTGGAAAAAAAGGCTGGACAACATTGGGATCTGGTTGGATGGATTGCCTGGTAACCGTTGGTGGGGCGCAGAAAAAATGGTGAACCTGACGACAGACCAGGACGTATTTATAGGTCATGCCGGTACAAAGAGAGTAAGAATCTGGATCGATGATCTGAAGTTCGTTGAATACGCACCGGAATTTGATGTACAAATTTACGAAATATGGCACCTGGTAAAGTACCGTATGACAGCGGGCAAACACCGGATTCGTGTTGAAGCCTGGGCAGATAACGACGGTATGACTGTTGGCGCGGAAATATATACCACCGACATGAATACGTTAGCAGTTGGGTCAGAGACGGCGATTAAACCTGCCACTATCTTTTCAACAGCCGACCTTAAAGGCGATCCATACGTATACCTGTATGAACTGGATGAAAGTGGTAATCCGGCAATTGGTAATTATGTCTGTCCGGACGGTGAAAGGATCAGTGTAATGAACGGGTATCCGGATTGTGGTTCTCGTGAGAAAGGATCATGTCCTCCGGGCTATGAAAAAAGTGCAGATGGACAAATGTGTATACCTATCGGCACAGAGAACACTGATGCCGGGTTAGTACTTAAAGACGCAACAGATTTGCCTGAATATTCTCAGGAGGGAGCAACATTTTATGATGAAAATAATAATGTGGTTGCAGTGGAGAAATCTCCATTCTGGGGAACCAATAATTGTACCGGTTCCGGTGGCAGCAGGACTACTTCTTCCTTCAGTAATCTGGGCTTGCCCGGTACTACAATAATGCATACCGATACGGGAGATGTCGTTAAGTATACATCATCCACTTCGACATCAAAGTCTGTAACGGCTTTAGCTTCGTCATCCGGAGGTTGTGGAAGATTGAATGCATCGGGAGTATGGTTAAGTAGGGATTATACAAACAAATGGATTGGATTCAATAGCTGTTTGTCGGCGCCGGAGAGTAAGACGTACTATATAGGAATGGGAGTGGACAACCAGATGCGCGTGTATATTGATGGTAAGCTATGGAAAGAAATACTGTCAGATGGAACCAACACAGAGTCATTTGTAAAATGGAAAGTATTTCCTTGTTATTTGCCGGCGGGTAATCATATTATTACTATTGAAGCAATGGAAATAGGAACACACGGTGTTTCATGGTCAGTCGGGCTTGAGGTGTATAACAATACCCTGGCGGAGTTGAGAAATGGTAATGTAAATATTATTTACAGCACGGGCAACTTAGTGAATGGAAAACCGAAGGATACCTATGTAAAGAATGCTGCCGGAGTGATTGAGATACGCCGTTATCCATGTCCGCCTACCTTGATGGATCTCTGTGGAGACAATCTGGGATGTACTCCGATAGCTATCACGTCATCAATTAACCCATATCTGACAGGGTTCCTTGGAAACTGGTTACCATATAAACAGATGGCATGGTTATCCAGCCGTTCAGGGCAGGAATTGCTTACAACATCTAAAGGAAGCACCAATGTCCGCCAGGGAGGTTACTTTAAGAACTTTAAAGCCTTCTGGATATATAACAATGGCTGGAGTATGTCAGGAGACAATGATTGGGTGACAGCTACTACAAGCACGCTCTATGACAAGTATTCACAGGAGCTGGAGAATAAAGACGCCCTAAATCATTATAGCTCAGCCAAATATGGATTCAGGTCTGCATTGCCGGTTGCTGTAGGTGTGAACGCTCGCCAACGTGAGATCTTCTATGATGGTTTTGACGACTATCAGTTTAACAATAATAAGTGCGATGATAGACCTTGCGAGCCGGATGAATTCAGTATTCAAAAGATAGTAGGCACCAATTACGAAGCTAAGCTAAGTGCGGATGATGCCCATAGTGGTAATCATAGCTACAGACTATCGGAGAAGCTTGACCTGAAGACCTACCTTTTCAGGTATGAGCATGCTCCTGGTATTTATCTGAATATCAACAAACTTGGTGAATACTATCGCAATACACAGGAATGGCTGGGCTTGAGAGGATTCTGTCCTGTCAATGACCGTAAGTATGTGTTCTCTGTTTGGGTAAAAGACGGCAGTCCGACAACTTCATCAGTGAATATAACGCTGAAGGTGAACGGCCAAAATGTAGAGCTGGTAAATAAGGCGATAGTGGAAGGCTGGAAGCTGATAGAAGGCGAGATAAATTTCTCAACTAATGCGCCTGCCGGCGACGTCGTTCAGGTACCTGTTGTACTGGAGGGAACCGGTTCGGGCATACTGATAGATGATATCCGGATATTCCCGTTTGATGGTCAGCTTAAGACATATACTTATGACGATCACACGATGAGAGTAATGGCCGAAATGGACGAGAACAACTACGCCACTTTCTATGAGTATGACGATGAAGGCTCGCTCGTACGCGTTAAAAAAGAAACAGAGCGAGGTATAATGACCATTAAGGAAAGCCGATCCGCTTACCTTAAAAAAACTAATTAGTAATTATCCTGTACCATGAAAATGAATACCAGATATATAAAGATCGTTGTACCTGTAGTGGCCATTCTGGCTACTGCAGGTGCTTTTGCCGGCATCCCTGCATTGCGTGAACGTTTTGTTACTTCGCCAGTAAAACAGGAGACGCTTACAACGGAAGCATTTGTGAAAAAGGATATTTCCAAGCAGGATAAAGCTATTCTGAAAGAATTGACTGATATGTTGCACAGCATGGATACCCTGACTGCACTTACTATTACCGGAACCGTGAATGTGAACGATCAGGCAGACAGTACAAGCAGTATGTCTACCATGTTTACATACACAAGGCAGGGAAAGGAAGGATATTATCGTATCGGTGATAATGAAGTGGCAGCATTAAATGATGCATATATCGTTGTTGCCAATGATGTAAAGAAGATCTTCATCTCACCTGTTAAGTCTTTGCCTAACCCGGTAAAACTGCCGGCGACGGATGAAGTTGGTCTGTTAGGGAATGAGGGGTATACTATTTCCCGTAAAACTTCAGATGGATTAACTGAAATCGCCCTGCTGAACAATAAACACATTAGCTGCAGAGAATACCGTCTTTCATATGATAGCACAGGAAGGATCTACCAGGTGAATATGCGTTTATCTGAACCTTCAGATATGGTGGACCTGCAGAAGGACAAGCTGATAAACGTAACAGTAACCAGCTGGTCGTCTACAACATCCCGCAAGGATTTGATCAAGATGGACAGATACGTCACTATTAAGAATGGGGTCGCTGTACCATCCGGCTTATTTAGCGGCTATGATGTAATCAATGATCTCTAATGTTAACCTCATAATGTTAAAAATGAATATGCGTTCCATTTACGCGAAAGTGTCAATAATGAAGGTCGTAGTACTGTCGGTTGGGCTTCTGGCATCACTGCAGTTGAAGGCCTTTAATACAATAGAGCGGTATCAGAACCAGCTGCAGGGGGCTATTAAGAAGGGTGATGTGCTGACAGTGAAGGATGAAAAGTTCGAAAGTAGCTACGATTGGAGTAAGATACACAACGCGTCAGTAAATAATCTGATCAAATTTAGTTTATACCGCGAGTCAGGAGTAGTGTTGGACAAGGCTTTTAGCTGTGAGGTTGATCTGAAAGTAGAGTACTGGCCACAGCCTAATCAGGACCCTCTTGTATTAAACGAACATTTAAAATTAAAGATTGACTATAATCTGACGCCGGGGACACCCTACCAGGACGCTGCGACGTACAGTTTTATGAGCGGCTACAGGGTTAGGATAACTGTTAATGATATAACGAGTGCTGAATTGGGCACCGATCTTCCTGCCACTTTCCAGATCAACAGTCAGGTGATTGTAGAGCGTTCTTATGATCTGGATGCCAGCGAAAAACTGGCGGCAACTGTTATCTGGCCAGAACCGCAAACGACGACGTCGCCGGAGGTTTCCCTCATCTGGAATAAGATAACAGGCGCGGAAGAGTATGACCTGGAATGGACATTTATCGATGAACTGTCTGAAAATGGGAAGAAATTGGATGCAACAGGAACATCGACTGATGTTAATGTGCTGAAGCAGATGTTTAGAAATAATGCAACGCGTGTGACAGTACAGCGGGAGGAGTTCAAGATATCGCTTGTACATTATTCGAAATACCTGATCCTTCGAATGCGGTCGGTGAGATATGATGATAAAGGTATCAGGCTTGAAGAACCGTGGCAATATGACCAGAAGAACCCGGGTGATAATGTTCCCGTCCGTGCGGTGATCACCCTTGCGAACGAATGGCATCAGAATAATCTGAATTGGCAGTATGACGCTGTATATTCGGAAGATGGGAAGAAGAAAGAGGTGGTGAATTATTTTGACGGTACACTTCGTAATCGTCAGACGGTGAGCGTAAATAACGCGGATAAAAAGGCGGTTGTACAGGAAACGATCTATGATGAGTTTGGACGTCCGTTAGCGAAAATATTACC
This sequence comes from Chitinophaga sp. S165, assembly GCF_003182155.1. Taxonomy (GTDB): domain Bacteria; phylum Bacteroidota; class Bacteroidia; order Chitinophagales; family Chitinophagaceae; genus Chitinophaga. Next base: position 1,611,795 of record NZ_QGTG01000001.1, on the reverse strand, counting down.
GTCTCCTGAGAATGAGTCCATCCTGAAATATTACGGTAGCCTGCATAAGAAGGATGCGACGACGGATTATACATTCCGTGATGTATATGGTGATGCCGGTGCATGTATCGGTAGCCCCAAACCGCTGGCATCCATAGCAGGTGCAGGTAGATATTATTCACCTAATAACCAGTTCAAGTCGCTGGCCACAGAAAATAAGTATATACCGGATGCAGAGGGTTATCCATTCGCAGTGACGCGGTATACACCAGATAACACCAATCGCGTGAGTGTGCAGGGAGGAGTGGGCAAGCTGTTCCAGCCAGGCGTGGACCAGAGCGTAAGTAAAGCGAGTCGCTATTATTATTCTGAACCGCAGTCCTGGGAGTTGAACCGCATGTTCGGTAATGATGTTGGTTTTGCAGATCATTATCTGAAAAATATGGTCATTGATGGTAATGGTCAGATGAGTATCACTTATCTGGATGCCTCAGGCAGAACGATCGCTACAGCACTGGCTGGAGAGTCACCGGACAATGTTGACCCCTTGCCGTCTAAACCGGTGGCAAAAGAGATAACGGAAGTAGTACTGGAGCCAGCGCAGTTCCGTTTTGATGAGTCTAAATTAAAGATTTATGCTACCGGAACACATATGCAGACGGTTCCTGGTCCGGTGCGTATTCACTATAATATCGACAGGCTGATAAAAACTTACGCGGAAAATGGTGTGACCATTTGCAGTAACTGTTATTACGAAATGGATGTGCTGATAACAGACGATTGTAACCGTGTTTTATATAAGACGACTGAACCGTTACCTGTTGGTAGCGCTATCAGCAACTGTAATAATGGTGGCGCAGCTACAGGAGAGATCAACGCGAACTTCGACCTGGTAGGTGTTTACTATGTTAATTTCGAATTAAGACTAACAGAAGCAGCACTACTTTCATATACGGAAGATTATATCAGGAAGAACACGAATCTAAAATCAGAGTGGTCATTTATAAATGATGCGCTGTTGGGCAAGGATTTTCTATCCTGTTTTAATGATTGTGCAACTTGTAAAGCGTCTCTGGGCGACCTGACAACTTTCACCTCGCGGATCAAAGCGCAGTTAACGGCAAATGGAGTAGATGTTTCAACTAATGATCAGACGATAACCGATTGGATCAATGGTTTGTATGCGTCATTGGCTAGCCAGTGTGCCGCACTTCGAGCATCCTGTGTGACGTCACCTTGTGAAGAGCTGTCGAATTTAATGAAGCAGGACGTAAGTCCAGGGGGGCAGTATGCTTTGTTTGATGCAGCAGGTAATGCATTGGAGAAAGATATCAATGTACTATACTTGAACTGGCGTAAAACAGGTCGTTTCCCGGTGCTGGCATCTGATAATGCGTTGTATATCGAGGAGCGGATAGAACTGCCGGATGGTAAGTTCACGTCTCCATATGATGTGAACTTTACGCTTGCGATGCTTGTCCAGTATTGGAAACCAGAATGGGCGACGAGATTTTTACCAGATCATCCGGAGTATTGTGCGTTGCAATTCTGTAATGATAACAGCAATTATCTGAAATGGGACGAGCAGGTAAGAACAATAGGAGAAACGATAGCTGACATTCCGCAGGCAGTGCCAGGAGGTGTTTATAGTGAGAGTGATCCTTTGTGGCTGGTCAATAAGGATCCCTTCTTCCTCAGTGGTGGTAAGGGTCATGGCTATTATAATGAGGTAGTAGCAGACCTGAATGATTACACCCGTACGCAACCTTATCTTAAGGCGAAGAACTTTACGGCAAAGACCTTGCCGCAGTTCGTTAGCTTCATGTTATACTGTAGTAATAAAGATGGTAATACCAATCAGACGCCATCAGAAGATACGTGGAACAATTGTGCACGTGTTGAAAGCTGTCGTGAGCGGGAGCTTGAGTGGGCGATGTTCCGTGACAGGTATTTTGAGTTAAAGGAGAAGTACTATACCGCACTACGGAATACAAGCCAGTATTGTGGATCGATCTGTCAGGTAGGAACACCGGTAAGGTTTCCGAATGGCAACTGTATAGATAAGTCGAAATTTGTGATAGAACGTGGGGAAGGAGGATTGCCAAATGAAACCCTTCAGTACAAAGTGTCTTACCAGGGCCTGGCGTTAGACAGGGCTATAACTGTTGGGGTCTATTATCCTGCGGAGTATAGCAGTGTATCTCCAGCGCCTACAGTACAGATACCGGCCGGTCAGACATCGGCGGTGTTTTATGTATGGAAGAACGTTCCTGCATCGATGATAGTAGTAAGAAGTACTGATTGTGCGTTACCTCCATCAGGTGATCCAGTTTTCGTATGCAAGCCCTTTGATGTACTCAAAGATGATTTCTCAGGCAGCTGGTTTAATGACGATTTAACACAAAAGGCAAGCATTTTTGTTAATTACAACGGTACTCCGTTACTGCCAGGGATGTTTATCACGGCAATGTTGTATCGTATGGTAGATGGGGTGTACGTGTCAACACAGACAATTACAGCATCTTCTACGGAAAACCGTTGGACATTCAATGATATAAGTGGTCCGGTAAGTGGTGTGAAATTTGAGGTACTAAGCTGTGATGATATACCGAATACCCCTCCAACGCCGGCATGTAATCCAGCGTATGTAACGAAAATATCACGTGCGGGCAATCTTGCATATGAAATGCCAGATGTCAGCACAGATCCAGCAACGCTGAATACCTTATCGGCAGCGCAGCTGGCCATACAGGTAAATGCTAATTGTGAGGCGCAGGCGGATAACTGGATGCAGCAGATGGAAGAGTGTCTGGTGCAGGCTATACATTGCAGTAACCCTGATGACCTGGAGCATTGTGCCAAGAGAAACCAGCTTCGTGCAAAGCTGATAGAAGTATGTAAATTAGGCGGTGATGTAAGTCATCCAATGGGGGCTAGTACGTTGCCATCAGGCAAGGCTACCGCAGAAGGCTACAAATCATTTGATGACGTGATCACAGGCGTGTTAGGCGTATCAGTTACAGATCTGAAATGTAACAGTTACCTGTTGGATGCACCGGCACCTTATGAGACTAAACAACAACTGACGTCTGTGATCATCAGCAGCACCAACGCCGCTGTTTGTGCGAAGCTGACAACGTTACAGAATGAGTTTACAGCAGCCGGCGGCCAGGGCCAGTTCTATGACTATCTGAAAACAAGATATGGAGCTGCAATGGATATTAGCAGTGCCGAGCTTCAGATGTTACAGATGGGTTGTACCAATTGCCGCTATCTGTTGGCTAAGCCTGTAAAACTGCCTGTATTTTTGGATCCTCCGGCAAAAGGCTGTATCACGGAAAATGAGTATGCAGCAGGTAAAACGGCACTGACCACAAGAATGGGCGTAGCGTTTATTCCTGGCGTCCAGAACTACGAGACCATTTTCGTTAATTATATGAATAGCCGTTTCGGCTTTACCTTATCGTACGGCGGATATCTTGCTTATGAGAAGGAGCTGGTGGTACATCCTGATGCGTTATTATGTAATCGTCCTGTTTACAGCAGTCAACAGCCGGATCAGTACCAGTGTATGATGGATGTACTGGAAGATGCGGTGATCGCAGGCCGGACATCATATCTGGAGTACATAGAGGAGATCAAACGTCAGTTCCGCAAGGACTATATAGCTTATTGCGGAGCAAACAGACCAAAGGTGCTGTTAACGACACTTCAACAGATCTATCATTATACATTATACTATTATGATCAGGCGGGTAATCTGGTGCGTACGGTACCACCAGAGGGTGTACACCTGTTAGACGATGGTCTGAGTGGTCAGGCAGATCTGATGCGTAAAACTACTCCTTCTACCTGTACCTATAATGGCGTGACAGTAAGCGCTGATAAAAATGAGGCATATCAGAAACTGAGCCCATTGTTTACGACAACAAGTTCTCAGTCGATGGAGATGTGGTTGTCGGCTGCCAACGGTGGCCAGGTAACAGCAACCTTGCCAGGCAAGAACATTATGTTTAATGCGTGCCTTGCAGGTCCGTTCCTGAACTTTGATGTATACAATATCATACCATCATCAGATGGTAAAGACGCAGACATCGTATTAACGGGTCATACCGTTGCCGATATGAGGCAGATGTTACCGTTACCACAGTGGACACACGTAGTGATCCAGGGTGCAGGTTTGAACCAGGGCGGTCTTACTGTGTATGTGAATGGAAAGCGTTGTCCTGTGGGTCCGTTGTCAGAGATCACTCCTTGTTTATGGGAGATGAGTACCGCATCAGCGGGTGTTAATGTACCAGAAAATCTGACAGCGCTGAAGCATCTACGTCTTTACAACCGTTTATTGACGGCCAGTGAGATAGCGGCTAATGCGGCGGAGACTTGTATGGATATCAGTCCTGCATACGCCACAACGCTTGCGCCTCCTGTGAGGACGTATTGGGGCAGATTTAATATTCCGGAAGCAGGGGCGCCTGGAACAATAGGCGGCACGACAAACGAGACGCGTTATACTCCTGTATATCCGGAGCATACGCTGACTACGTCTTATGCTTATCAGTCTTTGAATAAGGTAGAGGCGCAGAATACACCTGATGGTGGTATGAACCGTTTCTGGTATGATCGTTTAGGACGCATAGTGGCATCCCAGAATGCGGAACAGAAAGAGCCGATCGCTGACGGCGGAATTGTTGGTCGGTATAGTTATAGTATTTACGACGATCAGAACCGTATTATTGAAACAGGAGAAAAAGCTAAAGGGACAGCTGATCTTTCAATTGTGCCTTTCTTAAGTGCGGCTGAAGTGACAGATTTTATATCAGTAGGTGGCAGGTACAAGCGAGGCTACACCCATTATGATGTACCTTTGAGTGGTCCAATCGGACTTTTGCAGACGAATCTGCGTAATCGGATTTCCTGGGTAGAAAGTAGCTCAAGAATCGGAGGAGGGCCGGCTGCTGCTGGTGTAAAGACATACTATAGTTATGATCAGATTGGAAATGTAAAGTCACTCTGGCAATATATACCATACCCGGGGTTTACTGCTGCTAAACGAATTGATTACAAATATGATCTGGTGAGTGGAAAAGTAGATAAACTGCGTTACCAGGTGGGAGAGGCTGATCAGTTCCTGTATGCTTATGAGTATGATTCAGAGAATCGTGTTACAAAAGCGTCCAGTGGTACGAAAACTACAGTGCCTGGAGGATGGGAAATATTAGATCCTCATACAGATGCTGTTTATAGGTATTATTTGCATGGCCCGTTGGCAAGGACAGAACTTGGAGACAAGCAATTGGTACAGGGAATAGATTATTCCTATACTTTGCAGGGATGGTTGAAAGGGGTAAATGGTAATTTCCTTCAGGCGGACAGGGACATGGGGCTGGACGGTGTTACTGGAAGTGAGCGTTTTGGGGTTGGCCGCGATGCATACGCTTATTCACTGGATTATTATAACGGCGATTATAAGTCTATCGGAGGTACAGATGCCATTTCTTTCAGACTTAGCTGGTTGGCTGGTCAGAAAACAGAGGTAGGAAGTGATTTGTTCAATGGAAATATTAGTCGAACAACGATCGCCTTGAAAAATGTTAATGAACCTAGCCCTGTTGGTTATAGCTATCGTTATGATCAGTTAAATCGCTTAAAGGCAATGCGTCAGCATCCGATAAACATAGCCGCTTTCACCTGGCGTGCGGGAACGGCTCAGAAAGCTTTCATGGAAGATGTTACATATGATGGAAACGGTAATATTTTAACTTACGGACGTAATGGTAGTAAGACCACTACCAACAGTACGGTTAGAGACATGGATGACCTTTCATATGTTTATAGCCGTGATGCCGCTGGTAACTTATTGAATAATCGTTTACAACAGGTTGATGATAAGGTGACAACTTCACCATACGCTGCGGATCTGAAAAATGGTCAATCGGCGGGTAACTATAAATACGATAATATAGGAAATCTCCTCAGTGATGATCAGGAGCAGATTAGCAAAATCGCCTGGAATTATTCAGGTAAAATTGAAAGCGTAGAGAGTAGTGATCCGGCAAATCCATATACATTGAACTACTTCTATGATGCCAATGGGAATAGAGCGGTGAAATCCTTCAAGGCTGGGGTAGGTCCCGGCTTTTACGCTAAACCGACTTTTTATGTACGCGATGCTCAAGGGAATGTCCTCGCAACATATGATAGTGATGCAAATGGAGTTATACGCTGGAAAGAACAATATTTGTACGGCAGCAGTAGGTTGGGTGCATGGAATCCGGAAATGCTAATGGTGGCTGGAGCGAATAGTGATCCAAACTGGTCAATGAAAGGTAATAGAAGCTATGAATTAACAAATCACTTAGGTAACGTATTGGCAACTATTTCAGACAAACGTGTGGAATCAGTTGTTAGCGGTGCTGTAGATCATTATGAAGCGGAGGTGTTAAGTGCACAGGATTATTATCCTTTTGGTATGTTGCAACCGGATAGGCAGTGGCGGTTGCCGAATCAGTCTTATCGTTATGGGTTTAATGGGAAGGAGAATGATAATGAGGTGAAGGGAGAGGGCAATCAGCAGGATTATGGGATGCGGGTGTATGATCCGAGATTAGGGAAGTTTTTGAGTGTGGATCCATTGACACAGGAATATCCATGGTATACTCCATATCAGTTCGCAGGCAACAAGCCAATAAAATATGTGGATAGAGATGGCGAGGAAGAGTCTGATCCCGATACAGGGTTTGACAAAGCATTACCTAAAATTAGGAAAGCGTATATTCAAAAAATTAACAATATGCCTGAAAATCAACGTGGGTCTTTTTCAAGCTCGTTGTCAACTGCTGTAAATCGCTTCTATATGTTTTCTTATAGTGGCAGAGCTATGTCTGCGCGATTGTTAGGAAGATGGATGGAAGGAAAAGGAGGATATGATATATTAAGCTATAAATATCTATCCTCTACATTTTCATTCGGTGTCTTTAAGCATAATATTTATTCCGTGGAAAAATCAGTGAAGAGTTCAATTTTGGACTACGCTAAAAAGCTTACACAACCGGGATCATATGAGAAATCATATTACAGCTTTGTGAATTACCAACAAGGAGGAGCGATATTATCTGACATGGGAACGGCAATGGGTTCATATAATATTTATGCAGTAGGAAATTTCATAATTAATGTGGATAAGAATGGGAAAAAAGAGGTTTTTGGAGATATTTATTATACTTTCGCGGACAAATATCAATGGAAACCCGGCCGTGGTAAAAATATTTATGAAGAGGTGGACCACGATACAATGCTTGAGTTGGAGAAAATTGGTGCAAAACCATTTTATTTAAGAGCTTATTTCCAAGCATCATATAGAGGGAACGAAAAAGGGCTTGAACAAGTAACCGACATGCAAGACACAAGGTACGATATATATGGTTTGCCAAGACCCAATATGGAACCACGCGCAGGAAATGGATATGCTCTTCCGAATGATGCAAAAAAGGTATCCGATTATAGAGGTGAATAATTATTAAATACCGTTTATGAAATTTATATGCTTTTTAATGGTATTTCTAATGTTGGGGTGTGGAGAGGCTATAAAATCTCCGCTGCCTGATAGTCTATGTTATTATAAATTTGTCCATGTGGAGGAAATTTATGACTCTGCTGATGCCGAAAAGTTTTTGGGCTATAAATATGTTGAAGCTAAACTTGGCGCTGAAGAAAGAGATACATTAAAGATTATACTTAAGGAACAGCATATGGATTTTGTGGTTGGCGATAATGGAGATATTTTTATCAAGAAACAAAGTATAGCTAACGGTTTTGGGATGAGTGCCATAGACGGATTTCTTTATGACAGAATGCATTCAAAGTAGGACACATCAACTGGTGTTTTTGAAGCACTGGTTATATGTAATACTAGAAGACTATTCACATAAAAATAAGAGCCAACTATTAATAGCTGGCTCTTATTTTTATGTGGCTATTCAGGCGCTACCTACAATTTAATAATGCTTACTAGGTACTTTTTTCTCCACTACGCACATCCCCTGCGCACCCTCCCCTTACCTTCACATCTCACAATACCCGTTACCGTTGTAACTCAAACAATTATTCAAAAAATAATCTTGATAATTTCACTTGAAATTTTCTAATATTCAGAATAATACATTTCTTTGTACATAAGTTAGTCAGTATACCTATGGTTAAGTCATAAATGTTCGTATTTGTCAGGCGTTGTTAACTGCCCCGTACCTGTATGTGTGTGTGCTTGATGATTTTCGTACTTCCAATGAAACGGGATTAAAGGTCCTGAAAACCAACCTTATGAACTGATTTATATTATTTATTTAGGGGACTCTATATCTATTTCGGAAGAAAATACCTTCCCGTATACCTATGTACGTTCCTTCGATTAGTAATACACTCTTTACATAGTTTGCCCAATGAGCACTGTTGTCACAGTGTGATCAACGCACTGCTTCAAAATATGTAGTCGGTGAAGGGAAAGCTATGTTTTGATAGATCGATAATTTGAATTGAATAACATTTTATATTTTATGAGACTCAGAACTGCTTTTGCTTTTTTTATAGTGGGAATGTTTGCTTTAACCACGCAAGCTCAAACGATACCTACACTCCAGCAAGTTACAGAACAAGGCAGCACGACAACCAAAAGTATATCCATCTGGAATCCAAATGGATTAAACATCGGTGTTGATGCAAGTTCAGGCTACAATGTAACTACCCATTACCTGAGACCTTCGCCGACAGAGGGCAGGACATTACGTTTTGATTGTACTTCGCCTACCACTACAGGTGGCTGGGAATTCTATAATTCACAGTTAGGTAGATCCGTAATGTTCATCAAACAAAGTACTGGTTTCGTTGGCATCGGTACTACTGATCCTAAGGCAAGGCTGGCAGTCAACGGTGATATCTATGCGAGAGCCGTAAAGGTGACGCCGGATAACTGGCCGGATTTCGTATTTGAATCATCTTATGAACTGCCGTCATTACAGGAATTGGAGCAGTTCATCACATTACACAGACATCTTCCTGGTATCCCGTCTGCAAAAGAAGTGAGTGAACAGGGATTGGACCTTGGTCAGAACGAAGCAAGATTGCTGCAGAAGATAGAAGAGATGACCTTATACCTGATAGAGCAGAATAAGAAAATAGCGAGCCAGGATGAAATAATGAAAGCGCAGGATAAGAAGTTTGCAGCCCAGGAAGCGCGCTTGACGGAATTGGAAAGAGTTGATAACAAATAAGCCCAACAGAGAATACCTATGAGTAATAAGTTATTTTTTTTCGTTTTTATTTTCTGTGGGTCGGCCCTAAAGGCACAGTCACAAACAACTCCCAACTTACTAGCTGTTACCACCCAGGGAGGAACGACAACCCAAAGTATATCCATTTTTAATCAGTCCGGATTAAGTATAGTAACGGATCCTGGTAACTTAACCCTCATAACTCATTGGTTAAGAGCTTCGCCGGTTGATCCTGGTGTAATGCGTTTTGATTGTGGTTCGATGGACGTACGGTCCGGATGGGAATTTTATAATTCGAATACAAATAAGTCGCTGCTGTATATAAGGCAAAACCCTGGTACGGTTGGAATCGGAACTGCGGAGCCGAAAGCAAGATTGGCAGTGAACGGTGTCGTGCTGGCAAAGAAAGTCAGGATCACCCCAATTAACTGGGCAGATTATGTATTTGAGCCTTCGTATGACCTTCCGACCCTACAGCAATTGGAGAAATTTATAATTCACCATAAACATCTGCCGGACATTCCTTCAGCAAAAGAGGTTAGCAAAGATGATCTGAATCTCGGCGGAAGCCAGGTGAGTTTACTGCAAAAGATAGAGGAAATGACCTTATACCTTATTGCACAGGATAAAAAGTTGAAGCAACGTGACGAGCTTATAAATGATAGGGAGCAGGTGCTTGCAGATAGAGAAAAACGTTTAGCAGCACTGGAAGCGAAGCGTGGAAATAAATAATTGCGGGAAGTGTAATAGCCCAAATTGATTCTTTAAGACTGAAGATATGATGATCAGGAATGCGCGTACCCGTGTACGGATCGCTTGTTTTTTTCTTGTTTTGTTACTAGTACAGGGGCTGACGCCCACTGTCGCCTGGGCATTGACCTCAGGACCTGTACAACCCGAGAGTAAACAGTTTCAGGCTGCTGGAACGAATGACATGGTAGACCTGTTTACAGGCGACTTCAAATATAACATTCCGCTGCTCGACGTAGGCGGATATCCTGTGAACCTGAATTATGCATCAGGCGTAGGAATGGATGATGAAGCCAGCTGGGTAGGACTTGGATGGAACCTTAACGCCGGAGCAATGAACCGTCAGATAAGGGGTATTGCTGACGATGCAAATGGCGATACCGTGAGAAGCGAAAACTACATGAAGCCAAAGATCACCGGTGGCGGAAAACTTACCCTGAGAGGTGAGATTTTCGGGAAGGGTATTCAGGGCTCATTGTCCCTGGGTGTGTTTTGTGATAGCTACACCGGCTACGGCGCTGAAGTGGGAGTGAATGCCGGCGCATCTTTAACGAAACCTAATAGCAATGTGCTTACTCCAGGAGTGGGGATCGGTCTAACCTCCAGTACGGCGGACGGAGTTACCGTGACGCCAAGTGTTTCACTTTCTGTAAATAAGAAAGTATCCGAAGATAATATAGCGTCGGGTAGCAGTTCGCTGAGCCTGGGATTTAATACTCGGCAAGGTTTGAAAGAATTGACGCTTTCAAATTCGTATAAGGCTGAAGGAACTACCAAGGACGCGAGAGATGCTGAAAATGCAGAGGTAAAGGATGGAAAGGCAGAGGGTAATATCTCCGGTTCGAGCATTAGCTTTAATACGCCATCGTTCTATCCTAAGTCTAACGTTACATTTAAATCTGCCAACTCAACATACAGCGGCGACCTCGGTGGTGTTGCCGTCGGCATTTTTGCCGGAGCAGGTGTTACCGGCTACAAAACCAAACGGGAGGTACTGAACAGAGAACAGGAGAACAGGGCATTTGGCTTATTGTATGCGGAGAAAGGAGCAAATGTTTCTGAGGCGCTGATGGACTTCATGCGTGAAAAGGATAACCAGGTAGTTCCCGATATGAATAATCTGGCATTGCCTATAGCAACACCGGATATATTCTCTTATACAAGCCAGTTAGGTGGAGGACAGGTGCGTTTGTTCAGACATAGTAGTGGTATTTTCTTTGATAATGAAACAAAGGATATCAGTGATAATAAATCACTGAGCCTTGAGTATGCGGGGGGCGCCTATTTCCACGGAGGAGGGTCTGTATACCAGCAGGATGTAACAAGCACAAATGGCAAATGGAAGGATGATAATGGATTTATAGCTAATGGTGACTTCGCAAAGAAAAACAGTCTTGAAGAAGAAGATGCCTACTTCCAACAGGTAGGTGAAAAACATGTAGATAATGCAGCTTTTGTAAACAAAATATTGGGCGAGGAACCTGTCAGTGTCCCTATATCCGGTAAATCGGCCGAAGGTAAATTAACCTCTAGGTCACAGGGACCTGTTACTCCGGAGGGCTCTTATAAAAAAGATGGAAGACAATTACGCCGTGCTGCAGTGATGTATCTGACCGCTGGAGAAGCACGGATGGGTGGCCTTGATAAAGTGATCAGAACCTATGATCTAAATAGGGACATTCCATCCAAAAAATTCACACCATTACCTTGTAACGCTATGCCTTTCGATACGCTGTCGAGGATAGATGGCATCCGGAAAAGACACCATATTTCCGAAATGACCATAGTAGGAGATGATGGTAAGAGAACGGTATATGGTATCCCGGTCTATAATAAAAAACAGGATGAATATTCTTTTGCCTCACACGAAAAGCTTCGCGATAAGACTAACAACCTGGCCACCTTTAAGCTGAAGAACGGGCAGATAGATAATCAGCCGGAAGGCGAAGGTGGTTCCCTGGATGAATATTATCATAAAGAATCACAACCCGCTTACGCAACTTCTTATCTGCTTAGCGGTATACTATCTCCGGACTACGTAGACATGACAGGTGATGGTATCACCGAAGATGACAGGGGAACAGCATTCAAATTCAACTATTCAAAACTGAAGGACGATTTTCACTGGCGTACGCCTTATGGAAAGACACCAATGCAGGCGCAATTCAACAGGGGATTAAACGCAGATCCGCAGGATGATAAAGCATCCTTCATCTACGGAGAAAAGGAACTATGGTATCTGCATTCCATAGAATCCAAGACGATGATCGCCTATTTTATTACGGAAGACAGAGAGGATGCGCTTGGCTGTAACTGGCTGGGGGAAAAGGAAAGCAATGTCAGGCAGCAGCGCCTGAAAGAGATCAGGTTGTACTCAAAGAACGACTTGGTAACGCCTGTTAAGACAGTCGTATTTGAATATGATTACTCGTTATGTCCCGGTATTCCTAACAGTGTAAATGGTGGGGGAAAACTGACTCTGAAGAAGGTCTATTTTAAATATGCAAGCTCTAAAAAGGGAGAGAATCATCCTTATGATTTTAACTATAACTATGGTCAGGCTTATGACTATATGTTGACAGACCGGTGGGGAACGTTAAAACCTTTGTCCGTAAACGATGGCGAAGGGTTTGGCGATCTGAAGAATGATGAATTCCCTTATATAGGCCACGATGCCGCTGCGGCGGCTGCTAATGCCGGTATGTGGCATCTCAGTGAGATAGCATTACCTACAGGAGGAATTATCGACGTCAAATATGAGTCTGATGATTATGGTTACGTGCAGGACAAAAAGTCAATGAACATGATGGGAATAACAGGCATGTTCGATGATGATGGCGATCCTACACCCAATCTGTTGAACGCAAAATCTTTCGATATTAAGATCGATGACGATACAGCTGTTATAAATGATGCGCAGGCATTTAAGGACAGATGTCTCAATGGAGAAGACTACATGTACTTTAAACTGTTCGTGAACCTATCGGATGAAGTTTCTTCAGAATTGGACGACAAATATGATTATGTGGCCTGTTATGGAAAGATAAGCGACGCAAGAGTAAGTAATGGGGTAGCGAGGGTAACATTTGAAGATGATAACGATGGCGGTGTGAGTGTTAATCCATTCGCAAGCGCTGCATGGCAGAGAATGAGGCTGGAATATCAGCGTTATGCCTATCCGGGATATAAGAACAAGATCAGTAACGACAAACCGGTAATTGCGATCGTATCGGCGATAGCGAATGCTACAGGAACCCTGTCAGAACTACAGGGGAATTTTAACCTGAGAGCAAAGCGGAGGAAATTTGCCAGTCATGTGAAATTGAATAAAAGCTTTGCCCGTGTTGTAAATATGAAGGGCCGGAAATTAGGAGGAGGTGCCCGTGTGAAGAAGATAATGATGTCTGATAACTGGGCCGGCATGGACACACAGGTAGACAATGCGATCTACGGACAGGAGTACGATTATACCATAAAAAGAGGGCAGGAAACGATCAGCAGTGGTGTAGCTGCTTATGAGCCAACGTTTGGGGGAGATGAGAACCCGCTGCGTCAGCCGGTCGGATACACTGAAAAGGCAAAGTGGGCACTTAGCAACTACTTTTACCTGGAGCAGCCTTTTGCCGAGTCATTGTATCCTGGTCCTGTGGTAGGTTACAGGGAGGTGAAAGTCCGTAATCTGGGTGCCGGAGGTGAAGTCGATCCAGCCAACAAGACGGGATGGCTGGCTTATGAATTTTTTACGGCGAAAGAGTTTCCGGTATACATGCAGCAAACGGAGTTGCAGAAGAATATTCATAAACCTTCGGCATGGTCAACATTCTTTGGTGGTAACTCCATCTATGAACTGACGATGTCTCAGGGATATTCCGTATTCCTGAACGATATGCATGGAAAGAGTAAGGCGGAACGCGTCTATAACCAGACGGGTCAGGAGATCTCTGCCGTTGAATACTATTATAATGCGGAAGAATCGGGAGGAACGATGCGGTTAAAGAATGTGGTGGATGTTGTCGATAATACTGGTACCATTACGAAAGATCAGGTGATTGGAAGGGACATTGAAATGTTCACCGACATGCGTGAATCGGAAATGAAGAATACAGGGAAGAGTATCAATATCGGGGTTGATGTAATTCCGTTCTATGGATTCCCGCTGCCACTACCGCATTTCCCCTGGGGCAAAAATGATGATTATCGCCTGTTCCGCTCTTCATCCGTAATGAAGACGGTCCAGTACTACGGTGTGATCGACAGTGTAGTAAAAAGGATCAATGGTTCTTCCGTTACCGCATCCTATTTATTGCACGATAAATATACAGGCGAACCCGTGGTGACGCAATCGGAGAACGAATTTGAGGAACCTGTTTATTCAATGAGCATCCCCGCATACTGGATGTACAGCCAGATGGGCATGGCTTATAAAACACTGGGGACTGTATTTACTAATTTTTATACAGACAAAAATGGAATTCCGGATCCTAGATTCCAGTCATATCTGACGGCAGGAGATGAATTGATCAATATTCAGACTGGTTACAGGACCTGGGTAGTTAACTCTACCGAGGGAGGCATTACCGGAAAAAAAATGAGGCTCATAGACGTTGGAGGAAGATTGGCCAGTGGACAGAGAGGATTGGTGAAAGTATGTCGTTCTGGTTATCGTAACCTGCTGTCTGCACCGGCAACGGTAATTACGAGTCTGGACAATCCGATTGTTGGTAACAGTCTGAAATTCATTAGTGCAGATGATCTATCCGGATATAAGATAATAAATGCCAATGCTATATTATATGATGAGGCCTGGGGACAACCAACCAACTGTAATCTGAAAAGCTGTCCCGAGGGCTATCAGGAAGGGCCAGATGGAAGATGTTTTGCAGCAGCTGAATATAGTGACAGCCTGAGTATAATAGACGGTAGTAGGACTAACAAACATTATGGAGAAGGAGGAGGTAAGTTTTATGAAGGTGATGGTACAGCGGTAATAAGGGAAAGTTTCGCGTGGATGTGGATGAACAGGCTGACACTGTCCGGTATATGGCTGGGAGGAGTAGAAGACGGTCAGCGTTGGGGATTTGCGAAGTGTATCAACTTAGACACTGATACGGATGTTTACATCGGACATTCCGCCGATGAATACATGGAAATTTATATTGATGAAGTTCTCTTCTTCAAATTCAGTGGGACTGCAGCCTCGAATTCGGACATATGGAATTTGAGACATAAAATATTGACCGCGGGAAAACATACCATTCGCGTGGAGGGATATAATATATCGGGTGACAAATCCATTGGGTTCGAGATATATGCTACGAATAATCTGGAAATGTTGGTGTCAGGTGAACCAAGAGCCGACATATTGGCCAGCAGGATAATGGCTGCAGAAGATTTGGCAAATGATCCGAATGTTCTTTTATATAAAGTCGAGAATGGTCAAAGAGTTT
Organism: Chitinophaga sp. S165; assembly: GCF_003182155.1. Taxonomy (GTDB): domain Bacteria; phylum Bacteroidota; class Bacteroidia; order Chitinophagales; family Chitinophagaceae; genus Chitinophaga. The sequence continues at coordinate 1,596,353 of NZ_QGTG01000001.1, read as the reverse complement.
GGGCCAATTATACCTGTGCAGCCGGAAAGGCGCTGAATCTTTGCGACGGAACGCCAAACTGTGGTTATGCAGATAAATATGCATGCCCTGACGGATACAAAAGAAGTCCGGATGGACAATCTTGCATACCGATCGCTGTAACTGAAGATAGTGATGAAGGTCTTAAAATAGCAAAGGGAGATGAATTAAATGTATACACAAAGCAGGGAGTGCTATTTCATGATGCAAACGGAAAGGAAGGTCAGAGGGTTAAGAATGGCTTCTGGGGAACCGATTCAAGTTGTTATACGTCAGTTTTAAGTCTCGCTGGTAGATCACCGGCTATAAGAAAGACTGATGCTTCAATGGTCGTAGTAGATACCGGAAGGACCAGTTCGAAGTTAAGTGTTGCTGCTGCTGGTTTCGGGCTTTGCGGCCGTTTGAACAGGGCTGGTATCTGGTTTCAATCACCCTATGACTTCAAATGGATTGGCGTTAACAACTGTCTTAGTGTTCCTGAAAGCAAAACATATTATCTCGGTATGGGCGCTGATAACCAGGTAAAAGTATTGATCGATGGAGTGCTCGTAAGGCAGGTACTGATGAAAAATAGTTCGGACAATGATCCGTATCTGGACTGGAGGGTCTATCCTGTTTATTTAACCGCTGGACAACATATACTAACTGTAGAGGCGATGAATCAGGGATTGGAACATGCTGTAGCCGTAGAAGTGTATAATAATACACTTAGTCAACTGGTCAATGCAACCAGTGAATCAAATGTCAGAAAGATTTTTACAACAGCAGACTTGCTCGATGGAAAACCCAGAGATACTTATGTGAAGGATACCCTCGGAAATATTGTAAAGCGCCGTTACTCCTGTCCTTACGGTACTGCTGATATCTGTTCCGGTAACTTTGGATGTCCCGGTATTAGTGACAGCACTGCAATAAATCCCTATCTCCACGGTTACCTGGGAAATTGGCTGGCCTATAAGCAAATGGCGTGGCTCTCCAGCCGTTCTGGCCAGGAGGTGATCTCTAAGACAACAGGTGGTGTTGGCGTTCGTAAGAATGGATATTATGAGAAATTCCAGGCGTTCTGGATATATAATAACGGCTGGAACATCGCTACCAATATAGAATGGGTGACGTCTAACACGATGACCCTATACGATAGATATTCCCAGGACCTTGAGAATAAAGATGCGTTGAATCGTTATAGTGCGGCACGTTATGGATATAAATCCAGTCTGCCGGTAGCGGTAGGTGCCAATATGCGTCAGCGTGAAATATTCTATGATGGATTTGACGATTATAAGTTCAATAGCCAATGCGTAGCGGTGAAGCCATGTGAGCCGGACGAGTTTAATATCAGAAATGCGCTCGGCGACAACTATGCGGACAAACTGGATGATCAGGATGCGCATAGTGGTAACTATAGCCTGAAGTTGAAGGATTCGGTCGTGTTGACGGCATACGTTTTCAAAAATGAACACTTACCGGGTATTTACCTCATTAACAATAAAAATGGTGAATATTCCACAAAAGGTGATGGTTGGCTTGGTTTAAGAGGATTCAACCCCGTAATGGGCAACAAATACATTTTCTCTGCCTGGGTGAAAAGTGGAACATCCGGATCTTCAGGACCTGCTATAACTGTAACTGTGAATAATGTCTATGACGTGACGCTTGTGAAAAAAGCAGTTGTAGAAGGTTGGATGTTAGTCGAGGGTGTAATGGATGTTCCTGCCTGGACCCAGGGGAATTATATGGAGCCGTTACGGGTTGCACTGAAAGGTAATGTGAACATAGATGATATCAGGGTCTTCCCTTATGACGGTCAATTGAAAACATTCACATATGATGACAAGACCTTGCGGGTAATGGCGGAAATGGATGAGAACAACTATGCTACGTTCTATGAGTATGATGATGAAGGCTCGCTGATCCGTGTGAAGAAAGAAACGGAGAGAGGTATTATGACCATTAAAGAGACGCGTTCGTCTTACAGAAAAAAAGCTCAGTAACAAAGTTATTACTATACCATGAAATTGAATACTAAATATATAAAGGGGCTTATAGTAACAGGAGTGATCCTTATAGCAGTGGGGACTTTCGCTGCTATTCCTTCCCTCAGGGAACGGCTTACCGGCAAACGGCCAAAAGAAGGCAAGCATATAGTGATCACGGAAAACAATAAGCAGGACAAAGCTATTCTTGATGAGTTGACGAAAGTCCTGCACGCAATGGATACTGTTACAATTCTGACCGCCACCGGTATGATGGACGCACAAGACTTTGCTGACAGCACCAATACCCTGCAGACGGATTTTTGTTATACCAGGAATGGCGATCAGGGATATTACCGTGTGGGACAAAATGAAATGGTCTCTTTACGGGAAGCTTATATTGTTGTAGCGCATGACCTGAAAAAGATCTTCGTGTCTGCTCCGAAAGAAGTCATTAATCCTGTTAGATTACCGGCTTCAACGGAAGCTGCTTTCCTGTCGAGAGAAATGTACAAAGTGTCCCGTGCCGAAAATAACAGGCTTACACAGATAGCTCTTGTAAACAGCAAACATGCCAGCTGCCGCGAATATCGCATCTCTTTTGATAGTGCGGCTATTATTCGCAGCGCCGTAATGCGTATGCCTGATCCTATGGAATTAGAAGACGTGTCTAAAGACAAGGTCCTGAAAATAACCGTCAATAGCTGGGAGTTGGGAGTAGTGAGAAAGGATCTTTTGCGGATGGAAAGGTACCTGACGCAGGACTACGGCCGGCTTCTTCCTGCAGCAAGGCTGAAAGGGTATGAATTGATAAAACAATAGTGTTAACCTCTTAATGGTGAAAATATATATGCGTTTCATTTACGCTGGAAAGTCAATGGTAAGGCTGATCGCCGTAGTCTGCATGTTATGTGGAGTACTGCAGGCCAGAGCGTTCAATGCCATTGAGAAATATCAGAATCAGATACAGGGCGAGCTGAAGAAAGGGGATGTTCTCTTTCTGAAAGACGAGAAATTTGAGAGTGCCGATTGGGGGAAGATACATAACCAAACCGTTAACAATATCATCACCTTTAGTCTTTACAGGGAATCGGGTGTGGTGTTATCCAAAGCTTTTAAATGTGAAATAGATCTGAAAATTGAATCCTGGTATGAACCTGGTCAGCCAGGACCGGATATTACGGACCATGTAAAACTGAACATAAATTATGATCCGGTTGCTGGAGTGGCCTACCAGGATGCTGCTGTGCACCGTTATATGAATGCACATCAGGTAAGGATCACCATCAATGATATTACCAGTGCGGAACTGGAAGCGCCCCTTCCTGCAACATTCCGCTTAAGCAGCCAGATAGTGGTAGAAAGGTCTTATGATCTTGATAATACCGCCAAACTACTCCCCAAGATAATAATGCCGAATGCCGGTGAAGCAAATGATGTGTCTCTTATATGGAATAAGATCACCGGTGCTGAAGAGTACGACGTGGAATGGACGTTTATTGACGAAGACTCTTATCATGGTAGTATGCTCGGTAAACCGGAAGGTGTTAAAGAAGCCGACCTGAAGGCGATGTTCCGGAATAATGCTACAAGGGTGACCGTACAGAAGGAGCTGTTTGACATTTCCCTGGTGAATAATTCGAAGTATCTCCTGGTACGCATGCGTCCTGTACAATATCAGGACGATGGCTCCCGGCTTGAACATCCCTGGCAATATGAGACTAAACAGGGAGCGGCAGACGAGGTGAAACTTGGTGTAGTGGAACTGACAGGCTATGAATGGCATGAGGAAAATAAGAACTGGCAGTACAATGCCGTATATGCGGAAGATGGCAAGAAGAAAGAAGTAGTCAGCTATTTTGATGGAACGCTGCGCAGTCGGCAGACTGTTACAGTAAACAACTCAGATAAAAGTGCTGTAGTTCAGGAATCAATTTATGATGAATTCGGACGTCCGCTTGTTAGCATTCTTCCTGTGCCATTAAAGGAATCTGCGTTTAAATATTATCCCGGACTTCACAAGGCGAGCGATAATACGCCTTATAATTTCAACCACGTATATGGTAACACAGCTTTCTGTATTGACAGACCGCAGCCATTAAAAACGTCGGTTGGCGCGGCGAAATATTATTCTCCGCTGAATGAATTTTTGCAGGGAGACAATGTGAGATCTGAAAATAAATATATACCCGATGCAGCAGGATATCCATTTGCGGTTACACGTTATACAAGTGATAATACTGGTCGTGTGAGCGTGCAAGGCGGAGTTGGTGAGTTATTTCAGCCAGGCTCTAACAATGGCGTAAGTAAGGCCACCCGTCTTTTTTACGGTAAGCCGGAGCAGTTCGAGCTTGACAGGCTCTTTGGAAATGATGTAGGTTACGCCAGTCATTATCTGAAGAACGTGACAGTTGATGGTAATAACCAGGTGAGCATCAGTTACCAGGATGCAGCGGGGCGGACTATTGCTACAGCATTAACTGGAGACACTCCTGAAAATCTTGATGGACTGCCATCAAAACCTGAAGTGGTACAAAAAACAGAAGTAGTATTAAATCGTGAGTTCTCATTTGATGCGTCTAAAATGATGGTTACTGGTACCGCTACTTACACAAGTACAGTTCGTGGACCTGTAAAGTTGAATTATGACGTAATGAGACTGATCAGGAAATATGAGGAGAATGGCGTTCAGATTTGCAGTAACTGTTATTATCAGTTATATGTTCGTATTACTGACAATTGCGGTAAGGAAATACTCAGAAACACTTTGCCTTTTCACATAGGATTCCAAAGTGGCTCATGTGGTGTTGAGTACCTTGATCATGGTGAATTGGACGCCACTTTTGAGATTGGGGAGTATTATATGACGTTTGACCTGACTATTCCCGAAGAGTCTGTGGCCGCATTTACACGGGAATATATCACAAAAAATACAAACCTGAAATCGCAGTGGTCATTTATCGAGAATGCACTGCATGGTAAAGATTTCACATCTTGTTTCAATGATTGTACGACCTGTAAGGAATCTCTGGGTGATTTGAGTGAGTTCAGCAGGCGAATAAAAGAACAATTGTTGTCTGATAGTGTTGTTATAGATGACGCGACTATCAATCCGTGGATCAATCATTTGTATGATTCTTTATCCACTCAATGTGCGGCATTAAAGGCATCATGTGGCAACAATTCCCCCTGTAAAGACCTTGAGGATAAAATGAGGCTGGATGTTAGCCCCGGAGGACAATATGCTCTCTTTGATGCTAATTATGCTCCTGTCGAAGCTTCTATTAATATACTGAACCTCTACTGGAGGCAAGTATTTAATCCAACGCCGGAGACCTCTCAGGATTATATTGATGAACAGTTCGAACTGGAAGATGGCACCATCTCGTCTCCTCATGACAGTGCATTCACACTACAATTACTGGTAAGATACTGGCGGCCGGAATGGGCAGGCAGGTTTGTTGAATTTCATCCCGAATTCTGCGCACTGCAGTTTTGTCGTGACAATTCAGAATTGCTGGACTGGGATCTGAGACTGCGCACATTTGCTAATACAATAGCAGATATACCTGGTGTTGTCACCGGTGCAGTTTATAATAAAGATAATATTCGTTGGCTTGTTGATCATGATACATTCTTTATGGGTAAAGGTGCCGCGTACGCACCGTTATTTATCAATGACCTGGAGAATTACTCAAGAAATATAGCTGGGGTAATTGGAGTAGCACCCGTCAGAAATCTTGTGAAGTTTGTTGACTATATGCTCTATTGTGCAGATTATACAGGCAATATTAATATCAACAACGTACCAACGAGGGAAGCTGATAACTGGACGAACTGTTCTCCGGTAGAAGCTTGCCGGATCTATGACAGGGAATGGACCATGTACAGGGATAAGTACCTGGAACTGAAAGAGAGATACTATCAGCGATTGAGAGATTCATCCATTTATTGCGGTAGTGCATGCCCTATAGGTAAACCGATCGAATATCCGACAACAAGCTGTCCGGACCCATCACAATTTTCACTGGAGCAGGTCGGCGTAGCCAATGCTGCCGCTGACAGTGATACTGTAAGGGTATCTTATATAGGAGTTCCTTTCACTCAGCCGGTAACAATTAGTATCTACTATCCGGAAGAGTATAAGGACCTGACATTAACCAGAAGTGTTGGTATAAGCGCAGGAAAATATTACGTTGACTTTCCTGTAAAGAAAGGCATTCCTATCAGTTCATTGCGGATCTCAGGTGTTAATTGCGGTTCGGCTCTGAGAGCGGCTCCCGTTTTTAGTTGTGCAGAAGCCGGCCCCGAAGATTTTACCAAATTAGTACGACATGATATTGAAGGTTACACTACCGTTGTCTATGAATACACCGGCCCTGCTCTTCCTAATGGAGCCTCTCTTAGTATGAAAGTGACCTGGTTACTGGATGATCCCGATAGGTTTTTCCCTATCTATTTGACCAACTCGACACTTGATAGTTTTCCTTTTACAGAAAGGGGAAATATCACGACTTGGGAGATATCGAAAGTATCATGTGTGGATGGAGAAGCGCCACCAGCACCAACGTGTAATCCGGCATATGCCAATAAAGTTTCCCGTGTTGGTAAAATTTCATACGCTACGCCGGATATAACAACTGATACCCTGGCATTGAAGGGAATGGTTGATGAAGCGCTTGCACTCATGATCAAACAGAATTGTGAAGCGCAGGTAGATACCTGGATGTCCCAACTGGATGACTGCTTAGTAGGGAAATCTTCTGCGACTATTAACTTACTGAGAAATAAATTGCTTGAAGTTTGTAGGTTAGGAGGGGATGCGGAACATCTGAATGGCGCCAGCACGCTCCCGTCAGGAAGAGCCACCACTCCGGAGGGATACAAATCATTTAAGGATGTAATCACAGGCGTGCTTGGTGGTTCTATGAGTATGACCTGTAATCCTTATTTGATCGAAGCACCGTACCCTTATGAAGTGAAATTGCAGGCCGTTGACCATGTGCTGAATGCAACTAATCCTTCAGTATGTAGCACACTGGCAGCATTATCTTCACAGTATACAGCCGGTGGTGGCGGCGGCACTTTCTACGCATATCTGCAGCAGAAATATGGAGCAGCAATGGACATCACCGCCGCCGAATTACAGCTGTTACAGAAAGGATGTAATAACTGCCGCTACCTGCTGGAAAAGCCTGTGAAGCTTCCTGTTTTTATGGAAAAGGGGGCGAAAGGCTGTATTACTGCGCAGGAATATACCCAGGCAATGTCGATCTTAACTGGTGCGATATCAGGTGGTCTCGATGTAGCGCACATCAATTATGAGACTATTGTTGCCAACTATTTTAACAGCAGTTTTGGATTTACATTGTCTTATGCAGATTATGCTGATTTCGCCGGATTGATAGCAGAAAATCCGTCCTCCACTACAGTAATGTTATGCAATCGTCCTGTATTTAAAGGTGTAAAGCAGGATAATTACGAATGCATGATGCAGATAATTGATGATGCAGTAGTAACAGGGAAGGTATTATACAAAGAATATATCGAAGAAGAGAAACGCCTGTTCCGCAAGAGCTATATCGCTTATTGCGGCGCAAACAAACCAATAGTTTCTTTAAATGCTCCACGGCAGACATACCATTATACATTGTATTACTATGACCAGGCAGGTAACCTGGTGCGTACAGTTCCTCCTGAAGGCGTTCATCCGCTGGACGAGGTGCTGGTACCGCTGGTTGATTCTGCTCGTGCACATATGCAGGCGACCTGTAACTATGATGGCGCTACTTCAAACACCAACGAGGCGGTTGCATTGCAACAGGTAACCAATGCTCTCGACCGTACAACTAACGAGGCGCTGGAGATGTGGCTCTATAACAAGAATGCGGGTGGTAGTCAGGTGTTAATGACCGGCAGCGGCAATAAATACGTATTGAGTACTTGTGTGAATGGCAGTTATCTGAACATAGACGTTTATACAGTTACACCACTTCCCACAAACGAGTCTGAAATTGTATTGTCGGCTCATACGACAGTAAGCTTAGCCGACATATTACCATTAAGCCAGTGGACGCATATTGTGATCCAGGGAGCAGGGTTGAACAGGAATGATCTGACGGTATATGTAAACGGTGTACTTTGTCCGCTTGCTACCATCGATCCTACAGGCGCTTGCGGATGGGAAATAAGATCTGGTTCTACATTTACATATCCAAAGAACTTTGCTTCCTTGAAGCAGCTGCGCTTCTATAGCCGGTTATTAAAAAGTGAGGAAATTGCAGCTAATGCAGCCGAACCTTGTCTTGGTCTTAGTCCCGAATATAAAGATGCCTTAACTGTCAATCTACTTAACTGGAGCCGCTTTAATACACCGGCGCCTGGCGCGGACGGTACAATTGGCAATGGTTCTACTACTGAAAGCCAATTTGCTGGCATTTATCCGCAGCATACATCGACTACATCTTATAGTTACCAGGCGCTGAACGGCATACAGGCGCAACATACTCCGGACGGTGGTGACAGCCGTTTCTGGTATGACATGTTGGGAAGAATGGTTACATCTCAAAATGCAGAACAACTGAATGCCCAGGGACGTGGAACAAGTAACCGGTTTAGCTATACGATGTATGACAAGCAGGGCAGGATTACAGAAGTAGGTGAGAAGACGAATATTGCAGAGAAACCAGGTGCGCAACCCTTTTTATCTGGCGATGGTATCGGTAGTATTTATGGGGCCGCGGGACAACAGGTTACAAGAACTTATTATGATGTTCCTAAAAGTGGCACTGTTTCAAACATCGCTGATGCGCAGGTTAACCTGCGCAAAAGAGTAAGCGCAGTTACTTATGGAGAAGATGGTAATGGAACTCCTCAACAGGCCACCTATTATAGTTATGACCAGATTGGAAATGTAAAAACGTTGTGGCAGCAGATAGGAGATCTGGGAACAAAGCAATTTGATTACCAATATGACCTTGTAAGCGGGAAGGTAAACAAGGTACGGTACCAGAAGGGACAATCGGATCAGTTCCTGTATGGCTATGAGTATGACGCGGAGAATCGCCTGACTAAAGCAGTTACTGGCATTAATAGTGTATCCAAAGATGGCTGGGAAATTGAAGTGCCCCATGCGGATGCCGCTTACCGTTACTTCTTACATGGTCCTCTTGCCAGGACAGAGCTTGGAAACGAGCAGCTTGTACAAGGTCTTGATTATGCTTACACCTTACAGGGTTGGTTGAAGGGTGTAAATGGGAACTATTTGTCCCCACAAAGTGAAATAGGTGGAGACGGTGCGCAGAATCCCGTAGCACGTGACGCATATGCATATTCATTAGACTACTTTAAAGGAGACTATAAGGCAATTGGCAGTGGTGCGAACGCCTTCTCACTGAAATGGACTGATGGTCAGTCTACTGACGCAGGGCGTGACCTCTTCAACGGAAATATAGCTCGTAGTACCCTGGCACAGAAAAGGGTTGCTGTACAGCCAACAGTAGGCTACAGCTACCGTTACGACCAGTTAAACCGCCTGAAAGGGATGCGTCAGCATCTGTTGGCAGACGGAGCTACTGACTGGAGTCCTTCATTAAGGGATGAATTCAAAGAGGATATTACTTATGATGGTAATGGTAACATTCTGAGCTACATCCGCAATGGTAGCAGCAGAAGTATAGCTATGGACCAGCTGACTTACAATTACTCCCGTGACGCAGCCGGTAACCTGTTGAATAACAGGTTGTCACACGTAGTTGATGCTGCCAATGATGCTGCGTATACAGAAGATTTGAAAACTCAGACAGCAAATAATTATCTTTATGATAACATCGGTAATCTGATCTTTGATAAAAAAGGTGATGTAGATGTAATTAAGTGGAACTTATACGGAAAAATTGAAAAGATCACCAAGTCCGACGGAAGTTCTTTGGAATATCGTTATGATGCTGCCGGTAATCGGGTGTACAAATTATATACTAACGGTACCATCAAAGAGAGCACCTGGTATGTGCGTGATGCGCAGGGGAATGTGCTGGCAGTATATGGAAATAAGGACAATGATAGCCGGATATATTGGAAAGAACAGCATTTGTACGGTAGCAGCCGTTTAGGTATCTGGAATACTGATACAGATGTGACCGAGCCTTCAACAGTTCGAAGTGATGTAAATTGGTTGAAGAAAGGCAATAAGCGCTATGAACTGACGAATCATCTGGGTAACGTACTGGCAACGATCTCTGATAAGGCTGTTGATTCAGTGATTGGTGGTGTGGTAGATCATTATGAGGCGGAAATATTGAGCGCACAGGATTATTATCCTTTTGGTATGTTGCAGCCTGATAGGCAGTGGAGTTTAGGGAGTTATCGTTATGGGTTTAATGGGAAGGAGAATGATAATGAGGTGAAGGGCGAGGGGAACCAGCAGGACTTTGGTGCAAGGGTGTATGATGGGAGGTTAGGAAAGTTCTTGAGTATGGATCCGTTGACGAAAACTTACCCCTTTTATTCGCCATACTTATATGCAGGAAATAGTCCTATTAGATATATTGACGTATATGGAGAAGGGCCTGGAGATGCTTTGGAGCTTTTACTAAAGATGTTGCATGAAGCCCCCAAGGCTGGAACTGAGATTTTGGTTGGGAAGATTGCTAAGACAAATATTGGTAAAGCTGTTGGTAAAACTACAGCACAGGTATATGTTTCAAGTTTAGGGTTGATGAATGGAACAAACAACCTGCTTAGCTTTGGTTTAATTAATAAAAGTTTTGAAGAACTTGGCTTACCAGAGGAATATAGAGGTTGGTATGAATGGGCAACTAAGGTAGGCAAATCTCAGCCACTTCCCGAGGGGGCTGTAGGGCCAGGTGCGGGTTCTTCACCGAGGCTTTCTTTTGCTGGAGAAGCGCCAGTTGTGGCAAATGGTGCAAATTTCGAGCTGATGTCAACTAATGTTGTACTTGCCAATACAAGTAGTTATGAATATGGAACACCCAAGCAATCGGCAAGTGACAAACCAGCCAGTGGAGAGAATAGCCCAGCAAGAGCTCAAAGTAGGATCAATATAACAAATGAAGGGTGGAAACATATAATAGATCGTCACTACAATAAAAACCCGAATGCTTCAAAATTTTCAATATCGCTCAAGCAGTTACGCAGTGTACTCAGCAGCAACGAGGTTATGAAATGGCCTATTACGAAGATTTTACCTAGTAAAGATGGGCCTAAATATGTAAGAGAGGTGGTTTTTAAGACTCCGATAGGTACGGATAAATTTAATAATTATCAGCCAACAAATGTAATGACCATCATGACAGATGAATTGGGTAACTTGCAGACGGCAACTCCTGGAGTAGTTAAATAAGGTATATATGGAACTTAGAGGAACTGAAATAGAGTCAGAATTTAGAGATCGCTTAGTACGCTCTAACGAAGCATTATTTAATGCTGAAGAATGCAAGGATTTATTGAATATACTTAGAGAGGTATGTGCTGGAATGAAAACAGCTTATATCCTTCGGCATATACCTGACCAGGACTCGGACTGGTATGTGATATTAGTTAATGATGATAAAGTTGTAAAAATTGAGTTGAGGCATGATAATAATCAAGAGCCTGTTATTGAGGTAGAGACGATCACTCAATACTTGAATGGACTTAAAAAACAACGCCAAATACAACTTGCTGTTGCATTAGATTTAGTTAAAAGAGATGGAGAGCGGAATAAGTGATTGAATTAATAATTGAGCAATTACCTTGTGCTAACATCTTGACGTATGTAAAAAAGTTGTACTAATACAAGCCGTCTCATTTTTGGGACGGCTTTTTTCTTTATTTATTTAAGTATTGCTTGCAGTTTAGATTTGCTATGAAAAAACATTCAAGAGCGGAGAATAAATGGATAAACCCAATGATATACTATTTATTAAATTCGCTTTGCTTGATTGAAGTTATCCTTGCAAAGTAGTAAAGTAAACCCAATGCCAGAACTAATAGACCAATATTTCTTAATCAACACAAGAGATTCAAAATTCGTAGCCCAGTTCCTTGATAAATACCTCCCTAAAAGAGCGCCGGTTTGGGAAAGTTACATAATTACGACAGAAAACGGTGAAGATGAAATTGAGGCAGAAGACATAGATTTTATTTCGTGTACTATGAGTATAATGTTACTACTCCCTATACTATATACCTGAAGAACGTCGATGAGGAATCGTTAATTGCTTTTGCTATTCTTACTTATACGGATGATGGCAAAATGGTTTTAGGCGTTTCTGTAATAGGCACTTTTAACGATGTAGATGATGTGAGAGAGAACCTTAAGATCTTCAATGATATAAAAGCCTTTACTAATTCCGAATCAGCTTGTATGACGCTTGAAGAGCCTCCACCTGATAATTCACTTGAATTTATTGAATTTGCAAAACAGCGGGAATGGACGTAATAAATGGATTACCATACATAGTGGCTTAAATCTCCAAATTAACCAAGATGACAAAGCAATCATTGTTAGAACAATATTTATCGCTATACAACAATAGAACAAATATAGCAATGGACCTGTTCTATCAAAAATTTGGTGTAAGAAATCCCACAAGTAAATGGCGGGATGGCTTGATAGCAAGAACCGGTTTCTTAGATAAAAATAACAAAATTCAATATTCATTACACGGCGCTGGTTGTACTGTTTGGATGGAAGATGAGGAAACTATATTCATTGACTTCTTAGAAGGCGAAGACTACAGCTTCGATAGCTGGAAGTTTTCTTTTTTATAGACACTACTAACACGTTTTCAGAACACAAACCTATCTTAGGAAATACAAACTATTTACGACTTGAAGTGGAAAAGCACAATAGCTATTTATATTAAAACGCGTTTATAATTCCCCCGGAAGTTATTAAAAATAATAATTTCCCTAGCTTTGCCCTCTACAAACACTCTCATGAAAGATTACAAAAAGCATTTCATCATCCCGGCGCCGCCGGAAGATCTCTATAAAGCGCTCACCAATCCTACCACCATCCAGCTCTGGACCGGCGAACCCGCCGAAATGTCCACAGAGCCCGGTAGTGAATTCGCTTTGTGGAGTGAAAGCATTGTCGGCATGAACCTGGAATTTGAAGAAGACAAGAAGATCGTCCAGGAGTGGTACTTCGGAGAGCAGGATGACGCATCTATAGTAACGATCATTCTCCACCCGAATAAAAAAGGCACCGACGTGGAATTAAGGCATACAAACATCCCTGACGAAGCGTATGAAGACATCGTAGAAGGTTGGAACGATTCTTACTTCGGCGCGTTGATTGACTTTTACACAGAATAGCATGAAAGCGGCGAGTGTCAGTGAATTAAAAAAGGAATTACAGGAAGTTCCACCGGCGCAGCTGGTGGAATTATGCCTGCGTCTGGCAAAGTTCAAGAAGGAGAACAAGGAGTTGCTTAACTATTTGTTATTCGAATCGCACGACCTCCAGGCGTATATAGAAGCCGTGAAGGAAGAAATGGACGAGGCTTTTGCAGAAACGACAAAGCAGCATATTTATTTTGTCAAGAAGCATCTGAGGAAGGTGCTAAGAGCAGTAAATAAACACATCAAATATACCGGCTCCAAACAAGCGGAAGTTGAACTGCTCCTGTACTTCTGCACAAAAGTGAAGAAGTCAGGCATAAAGGTAGGGGAGAGTGTGGCGTTGACCAAACTCTATATAACGCAGGTGAAAAAGATCGAGAAGTCTATTTCATTGCAGCATGAAGATCTCCAGCATGACTATAAAAAGCAGCTGGAGAGGCTGTAGTGTTATTCAGCCCCTTCAGCCATATCCAGTTCCAGGAGTTTACTAACCCCGGCATATTCGGCGGCTGCTTCCGGACATAAAACCGCCCCCAAAGAAGCCACAACTTTTTTAGCTAGTACGTCTATATCTGCAGTACTGGTAGTGAGGAAGGAAGGTGTATGTTCCCTCATCTGTTTCAGCAGGTTATTTTTGTGTTGTATAGAGATTCCGGCAAGTTCTTTCAATCTTTCAGAAGTCGTATTATACAATTCTTCGTAATAAAAAAGGATGTTCATAAAAGCACTCATTTGAAAGACAAATGTATGCCTTACGCTATAATCAAAGCTATATTGAAATCTTATGATCCATAAGATTTAGTTATAGATAGATTTTGCTAATTTGATGAACCGCTTATTCAACTCACTGGTTTCCCCCTTTCGTTGTATAAAATAAAAACTACGCTCAATACGCAGACCTTCAAAGTTGAGAACGGCTAGTTCCCCAAGTTGCAGTTCCTTGACGATAGACCTGGTAGAAAGAAAACCGACACAACCGGATTCTACCAGGAAGTTCTTCAGCGCCTCCGTTCCTCCCAGGCGAACACTGATCTTGAGATCGTCCAGACCTATCTTACTTTTCTTTAATCCTTGCTTGATAGCTTCAAGGGTACCACTACCGCGTTCACGGATAGCGATGGGCATATTGAGAATATCCTTCACCGCATATTCCTTTTTCTTCACGAGAGGGTTATTATGGCTGCATACAGCCACAATCTGATCTTTTAGGAACGGCTGATAGGTCACATTGCTCAGTTTGCCTTTTTCTTCCGTAACGCCAATATTGATCTCTTTATTTAGCAGTGCGTCCAGAACGATCTCGCTGTTCCTGTTTAACAGTGATATCTCCACCCGCGGATACTCCTGGTTGAAGGCCGACATCACACGGGGAAGAATATACAATGCAGCCGTCGTACTGGCGCCCAGGTTAAGCACACCGCTTGCCTGTAATTTGTCCTGCATAACGGAGATGTCGAACTCCGTCTCCTGCTGGATCATCTTTACAGTTAACAGCCTTTTATATAGCAGCTGCCCTGCCTCAGTCAGTTCAATATGCAGCCCCTTCCGCTCAAACAATTTCGTCTGATACTGCTCTTCCAGGCTCTTAATATGCCCGCTCACAGCAGGCTGGGAAATAAACAATACCTCACTTGCCCTTGAAAAACTCTTCTCACGGGCCACTTCCATAAATACCAGATGCCGGGTCGATAACATAACCTTGTATTTACAACAAGGTATTCAAAATAGCTAACTATCCTCATGGAAAAATTATCCATCACAATATCAATCACTTAGTATTTTGGTAAAACGAAACTTTCAGAATATTTTGAAAGTTCGGATATAAGTACATAGCTTTGTATCACAAAAGCAACCTTCTGCCAGTCACCAGAAATGTACCCGGTATGAACACACTCGCTTACATCATTTATCTCCTGATCACTTACCTGATAACAGTGCGCGTGGGCTTCGTCTTTTATCGTAACGGACGGATCTTTATCCTTGATCTGCTGAAAAACGATGTCTCCCTGACCGATGCAATTAACCGCATCTTACTCGTCGGATATTACCTCGTAAACCTGGGCTACGCCGCACTGATGATCAGTACCTGGGATGAGATCATCAGCTGGACAGGACTGTTGTTTTCAGTGGTATTCATGACCAGTAAGATCCTACTGACACTGGCCGTGATGCACTACTGCAACATGCTTGTGATCTATCTTATCAGTAAACGTAATAAATCAATTTTTCACCCTTAAAACACTGTTGTATGGAACCGACTCTTAACTTCATTGCTTACCTCATCTATCTGCCTGTAGTGATCATCCTGACATGGTATGTAGCACACACATTGTTTAAAAACAGCAAGGTGTTTATGCTGGATATCTTTCATGGCAAAACGGATATCGCTACAGCTACTAATAAACTATTCGAGACTGGCTTCTATCTGCTCAACCTGGGCTTTGCTTTCTGGATCATGGAAATATCATATGGCATCGGCAGTAACCGTAGTATGCTGGAAGTGCTGAGCGCCAAGATCGGTGGTTTCTGTATCTACCTGGGCATCATGCTGTTCTTCAACCTTTACCTGTTCTTCAGAGGCAGAAGGATCGCAAAAGCAAAATCACTGGCTCTTGCGCCTCTTCCCAAAGTTGAAGGATAAACCGCGGTCTGTCATTATCCCTATACCCGGCCTTCACTGTTTTGCTAACCTCAGGCTTCAGATGCTATGGCAATTGCCCTGGCATCTTTAGCGTTTCCATACATACACAGAAACGCCTGCTCCGCTCACGGAACAGGCATTCTTCTTTTTTAGTAA
Source organism: Chitinophaga sp. S165 (assembly GCF_003182155.1). Lineage (GTDB taxonomy): Bacteria > Bacteroidota > Bacteroidia > Chitinophagales > Chitinophagaceae > Chitinophaga. The sequence continues at coordinate 1,580,216 of NZ_QGTG01000001.1, read as the reverse complement.
TGACGATCTTACTGTATCAACAATTTCTTCGTGATCACTTTATCTCCCGATACATACTTAACAACATATACGCCTTTCGGTAACTGCGGAAGATTCAACCGTACTTCAGCCTGTGCTTTCGCTGAATACACCTGTTTACCATTGAGGTCGTACACAAACACATTACCTGTACCGCTATGGTTAGATATCATGATCTTCGCCTGTCCATCTGTCGCCGGATTAGGCAGGATACGGATCTCAGGCGTTCTCTCCGCAACGGTCTCCTCATGTCTCACCGCCGTAGTTGCTGCTCCCGCAGATGCATTCGCCAATGTTACCGTTCCATAACCTGATGTATTCTCATAATTAAACAAGGTACCCCACCATACCGCCTGACCATCACGTGCACCACCATTATCATCATCATCATAACCGGCGTCAAAACCAAATGAGATACCTGCTGCCGGTGTAATATTCAGCTGCGACCATGGAATGCTGATCTCCACGGTATAACCGCCTGTAATAGCAGCATACGCATGTTGCACTCCCGTAACAGCTACTTTAGTGAAGAGTGAACTGCTGTTGTATTGTTTGATGAACTGATTATCTCTTCCATCAAATACACTCAGCTTATTATTATTCGCATCAATGAATATTTCTACCGCATCATTATCCCACGGATCTTGTGAATCTGAATGTAGCGCACCATCTAGTACCCTCACACCAATGTAAAGATTATTGGCATCCCACAGCACACCAAAAGTAGCGGTATTATTAGGCGATCCTGTAGTTACTTTACTGATGCTCTGCGACAGGTTCCAGCTGCTCTCACTCAAACTGCCGTTCACTGTAATAGTACCCGATGCCGGACGCGCAAGTATAGTTCCCGGCTGATTAGGATCTGTGATAGTGCCCACTACCACCTGCACCTGATCACTGCTCGTCAGACTGCCGTCACTCACAGTTAACTGGAACACATAGGTACTTCCATTCGTCAACCCCGATACCACCGGAGCAGCAATCGTAGTACTGCTAAACGTCACATTAGGGCCGCTCACCTTCGTCCAGCTGTAAGTCACGGCATTACCTTCAGGATCAGATCCTGTACCCTGTAATGTCACTGTAGTCGTATTGGCCGCCAGTGTGCGGTCAGTGCCCGCATTTGCCACCGGTGGCTGATTCGGAGTGCCACTGCAGGTTGTCAGGTAAACCGTGCCAAATACAGAGGGATTGGAGAACGCCGTAGAATTAGTCGCAAATGATGCGATCTGTGCATCACGTGTACCATTATTATCATCGTCATCTATCTGAACATCCAGTCCAAGTGGTTTACCCACAGATGCTGTCGTACCAATAGTCGACCACGGAATAGCTACCTCCAGATTATACCCCGTTGCCGTAGCATATTGCCTGAAATTAATACCCGTAGTCCTTGTAGCAGAATTACCTCCCGTATGTACCACATTATCATTCCAGCGGAAGCCCAGCTGAAAATCATTCAATCCGTCATACGTAGCGCCCTTGCTGTTATCGCCGTCGATGAATATTTCCACCACATCATCTTCCCACCAGCTGGCGCCGGAGTCAGAGATTCTCGTAGCATCATTCACTTCCACCAGCAGATAAAGATTTGTATTATCATACATCGCTCTCCACTTACCCGCATAATCAGATGGTAAACTACCTAATATCACATTGCTGATGTTCCTCACCGGTGCAATAGCCCACGCCGCATCAATCGTATTATCGATAACAGGCGCTGTTCCCGATACCTGTGCTATCACCGGCGATACACAAGGTGGATTGTCATTATCCGCAATAGTGATCACCGCTACCGTATCTCCTCCCAGGTTATAGGATGGATCTTTCTGCAAGGTCAGTCGTAATGTCTCCGGTCCTTCAAACGCAGCATCATTCACCGGCGTGATATTGATTACTGCGGATGGTTGAGCCGGTGTCAAAGTAATGGTACCACTTAACGCCGGACTGGCAGTATAGTCGCCCGCACTGGCAGTACCTGCTACTGTATACTTAACATTAATACTTTGCGACAATGAAGAAGTACTAACAGTAAATCTGCCAGCCGTACCATTCTCAGATGCATTCGCTATCGTCGCTAATACATTGACACCCGGCAAAATAGATACCTTTCTCACAGCAGTAAAATTACCACTGGCTGTAGTCACGGTAATATTGGCTACTCCAATTCCTAACGCAGTCACTTTACCCGTAGCATCCACCGATGCTACAGACGGATTAGAACTGCTCCAGGTAACGTTCTTATTGGTAGCATCTACAGGTATGATATCGGCTGACAACTGCAATATCTGCCCTTCCGTAAGCGTAGTATCATTCGCCGGTTTGATACTCACTCCCGATACAGGAATATTAATATTCTGTATGATCAGCTGAAATCCTGTATTGCGATTTAAGTAAGCACCAGATTCCGCATTAGTAACAGTAAGATTGTTGAACGTAGCAGTCTGTGAGCCAGCCTGCACATACAAGCCAAAACCGCCATATACATCTGAAGGCACGTCACGTACAACAGGGTCCAATCCTGTACCATCAATAACAGTATTATTAAACACCAGATGATGCAGGTTATTACCATATATCTGTATACCATCGCGTTGAGAACGTAGAATAGTATTATTGTCAAACTGCATGTTGAATATACCACTACCACCAGCATAGAACTCAATAGAACCCCTCTTCTGGTTCCACAGATCATAACTGGTACCGCAGCCTGTCATCGTGTTTTCATACACCTTGATCACATCCCCGGGATATTCAAACGTAAATCCCGGGAAGTCATTGGTAAAGCGGATTGCAGAACCGCCCACACCGTCTTTGATCAGGTTATGATGGATCTCATGACCGGTACCGCCAAACAATGCAATGCTACCCGCCCGCCAGTTATTTTCAATCGTATTATACCTGAAAATATTATTGCGGCAGGTCTCATTATTACCAGCTACATTCGCAGGCCACACCGCCAAACCATCATCACCATTATTTCTCACACTGGATTGTTCAACTACGGAGTTCGAAGTACCCTGACAGAAGTTCACACCATCTGCATAGTTATTCCTGATACGACACCTGGAAATAACAAGGTCCCTTGTTATGTCAATAGGATAAGGCGCATCATAACCAGCGATCCAGAAGCCGCACTCAAAGTGCTCCACCCAGATGTCATGTATACGTGATCCGGTACCATACGTACCCATAAAACCCTTATAGGTTTTATACATCTCACCCGGCAACCTCGGATTAGGTTCGTCGTATTTCAGACGGTCATTGTTGATGGTACTAAGCGTGAAATGAGATATCTCTACATTACTGGCACGGCCCATAAAACCGCCCCAGAATTGTTTGTCGGTAGAGAAGTACACTTCTGTATACCAGATACCTGCGCCCTGTATTTTGAGGTTGCTGACATTCAGCGCCACCTTATCACTCAACATGAAACGGCCTGCCGGAATATACACATGTTTACCCTGCGCCGAAGCTGCAGCAATACAGGCATTAAAGGCCGCGAAGTCGTCATTCTGGTCATTCGCTACGGCGCCATAATCTGTTACCGAAAGATAATTTGCCGGCTGAGTAAGCGCAGCTGGCACAGGCTCCAGTTCAACAAAGTCGACGCCATAAGTAATAGCATCGCCATTGTCTTTCCGGATACTGAGTTTGTCGCCCGCATTCAGTGGATTGTCCAGCCGGAAATGCACCTCATCAAAACGCATGAAGGTTTTACCGCCAGGCGTCTGTACAGGATCAGCCGCCGGGAAATACTGATAAGCCCAATAGGAAGACAGGTTGATGTTCCTCACCTTGGTGCCGTTCACATATACACCAAGTGAACCAGTCCTTCCTGCGCCGGTATTATCATCGGGCATGGTAAAACGAAGTGTAACGCCTTGCGCTGCCTGCGCCAGTGTCCATTCAATGCTGGCATTATTGCTACTGAGGCTCACATACTTCTGATCTGAAGCCTCTGATGCAATATCCGTCTGAATGAACTGCGGCGATTGCTGTAATGCAGCACCGCCATCTAGTGTAGCATTCTCTGATTCATAACGGGTGTAAGGCAATTGATATGCACCACGGGGCAATCCGTCGCTCTGTGCAAACAAGGCCGTACTGAATGTCAGTAACAACATAAGAAGTGAAGACCTGCGCCAGCCAGGTACTTTTCTGAGGTGTTTGAGCCGTGCAGGACCAGCCTGCATAATGGACGCAGCATAGCGCGCTTTCGAGGGAAAAGAAAAGGGTTTTCTCATTATAGTAGGTATTTAGAGACAGGAGTATTTCCCAGGATCTCTCAGAGTCAACAACGTGGTAATAATTTTTTCATCCGTGGTAATACCAAAGGAAACAAAGTAGACTGAAATGGGCAAGTAGTACGGAGAAAATATAGAAAATACAGCCCCTGGTGATGCCTGCTATAACTGTAAATATCTAAAAATGAATATCCTGCGGATATATGATTATCTTGATTGATATAGGGCATTTTGAGGCGGGGCATGATCGGATTTCTTGTCGGTATCCAAATGGGAGTGATCTACTGGATGGTCATGCTCGCCATTGCGGCGTTTGTTCTGCTATCTTATTGGTCTTCTGATATTGTGCTGTCTATGGATGTTGTTGATGACCATTTGGTGTTGCAGACCACAAAATGTTTCGAGCAAAAAACGACACGCTTCAATATTAGAGAGATCGAGCTACAACTTTTTTACACACTCCCTACAGCTAAAAAGAGGGGATTTTACTCAATGTATGTCATGAGGAGCAACAAAGTTCAAACGGTGTCATACTGAACAGAGAAGAAATAGAAATTATCCGGTATAGCTATTTCGCTAAACAAACACTCCATCGGCCCTTAGAAAATATCTCCCTGAAAATGGACTACCTGGGCGCTACAGGCAAACAAAGGGATGCCGTGTTAACTATATTTGAGGGAACAACATCTTTTCACCAGGTATATGCTAATGAAGGTTTTACTGTAGAGCAGTTTAAGGAACTTATCCTCGCCTTCGATGATTTGAAGGCCGGCAGGTATAAAAGCTAACATATCTTTTCATGGACATAAATATTACTTTTGCAGCCGCTGATGTGTATTGTGTCCATCCAGGTTTATTATGAAGATTAAAACATCAATTTCGAAAGGTCAATTTTTTCTTTTCGCATCTGCAAGTTGCATTGTCCTGTTGTTACTGATTCTTTTGGGATATGTATCCGAAGGTTCACTGTTTTTCGCGATTGTCGGTGTTATCCTGAACGCAGCAAGACTGACGACATGTTCCATTGAATTGGACATAACCGGAATAACAGTGGTTTGGAGCCGTTTCTTTGTCGAACAAACCATCTGGCGTCCAATAGAGAATATTTCCCTCGAAATCATCTACTCCGGGTCTAGCGGTAAGCCGCAAGACGCCATATTAAATGTTTTTGAAGGCCCAAAATGCATTTATCAGGTATATGCCAACCATGGTTTTACTGAAGATCAGTTTAAGGAAGTGATCTTGGCTTTCAAAGATTTAACGGATAAAGATGTAGAAGTTAGCCCAACTCCGTTATAGATATCTATTTTAAACTATGAAAGTGAGGCCCCTGACAAGCTGGCATTATAGATGTCTTTTAAACGAAATCGCCTACCGTCCATGTTCCTTCCCCTGTTACAGTAATATCCCTGTACGAAGGTTTTATATAAAGTGACGCATCCCGGCTTACGGACCAGCCTTTGTTCATACGTTTTATTTTGTGCTGGACACTCCATGTTCTTCCGCTCTTCCTGATGTAGATGATCAGACAAATAGAGCGCCTCTAAAACGATCACTACATGATCAACATCAAAGCCATCTTTCAATAATCCCATCGCTTTCCCCACCAACTCCCGGTATTGTTTATACACCCTTGCATCTACCGGCATTTGCCTATAGACAAGTGAAGCAATGCCTGCCGCTTTTTTTAACCGTCCAGCATTCTCCATAGTCCTTGCAAAAGCCGGATCACGCTTCACACGTTTCCCTGTAAGCGAACTTTTAGTACGGACGATATACTCACCCTTCATAAAATAAATGGTGAGATTATCTCTGGTACCAACAAAAGGAGGTAAGCCTCCAACAAACTTAGCCATAAGCCATCATAATTTTAAAGACTCAGATGCTGAATTAGCATCCGTCGCGAATATACCTACTCTCATGGATGCGTCGTGTTAACGTCGTATCAAAGGCTGGTTTAAAGCGTACTTTATGCCGGATTTGCCGATTATGCCGATTTTGCCGCAGTGGAAATGCAACAGGAAGATCACAATTAAAAAAAGGGAACGCTAAAAATAGCCCGGCAATGATACCAAGTGGAAGCCATCGCAATTCTCCCCCCGGATTATTTTTAAGGCCAGCGGTTCAGGAAGCAAAAAAATGGGCCTTCGTTTCTTTGACACACGATTGATGCCGCTCAATAAAAGCTTCCAAAGCCCATCCGCTTGAAAAAGCCTGATAGAAATCCAACCAAAGAAACACTGCCAATTTTGTGCTTCCTGAAAAGCACAAGTGAAAAAATATTCCCCCATATCTCCGCCCTTCAACATAACTGAAAGAGAATATTCCCCATAGAATTCCAATCCCGAAACATCGCAGCCTGAAATAAAAATAAATAACTGTAATAATGACAATTATATTATATTCACTATGAATTTCACCGTTAGCATGAAAAACGCCGGGAGTACTGACCGGTCCGGACCTCTAGTGTATTTATAAAACCCAGAACACAACCTAAAACCCATCGTTATGAAAACGCTCTACGCATTTTTAGCGATGCTGCTATTAACCTATGCCCAGGGTTTCTCGCAGCAAGCTAACCCAACGACTTATTCAGGTACCGTAACAGATTCAACAGGCATCCCCATTCCGGGAGCAACAGTAGCAGTAAGGAACAGTAACAAAGGAGTTGTAACAAAGAATGACGGCTCATTTACCATTCAAGCCACGCCCGGCACAACAATTTTTGTCAGCATCGTAGGCTTCCAGACCAAAGAAGTACTACTTGGAACTCAAACCAGGTTACAGGTGACAGTCACATCACAAGCCAGCAACCTTACCGACATCGTCGTAGTAGGATATGGTGTCCAGAGAAAGGCGTCCGTTACAGGGGCCGTAAGCACCCTTAAATCGGATGATCTGGTGCGAACGCCATCAACTACCACATCGGCTGCTTTGGTGGGAAAAATGCCCGGTATTACGGCCCGCGCTACCGACTCCCGGCCAGGTAACGGTACCAATATCCAGATCCGTAACCTCGGTAACCCGCTTTTCGTCATCGATGGTGTGCCCTATACCGGTAGTACCACTCCGACCGCCTTCGGTTTCACTACCGGCTCCGGACAAGACATCTTCAATAACCTCGGACTGGACGATATCGAAAATATCACCATCCTGAAAGATGCCTCCGCCTCTATCTACGGACTAAGAGCCAGTAACGGCGTAGTACTTGTTACCACCAAGAAAGGCCGTAAGAATGAACAACCCAGTATCAACCTTTCCGGGTATTACGGTTTCCAGAACTTCACCCGCTATCCTTATCCCGCTAATGCCGGACAATACGTCCGCGCTTTACTCGAATCAGAACAAAACCTGGGACGCGACCCATCTCTGCTCTATAGCCCCACAGAACTATCTAAATGGGAAGCCGGCACAGAAAAAGGATACAAAAGTTACGACTACTATAAAGAAGTACTCCGCCCAAATGTACCGCAGTACTACATTAGCGCCAACGCTTCTGGTGGTTCGCAACGCTCCAGCTATTACATGTCTGTCAGCCGCCTGAAACAGGACGCCGTGGTCAAAGACTTCAGCTTCGAACGTACCAACTTGCAGGCAAACCTGGAAACCAGCCTGGCAAAAGGATTAAAGGTAGGAACACAGATCAGCGGCAGACTGGAAAAAAGACATCAGGTAGGTGTACCGGGTCTGGACGATTACTTCAACCCGTTCCTCAGTATCTTCAGTATGTGGCCCACAGAAAGCCCATACGCGAACGATAATCCAAACTACATTCATCAGACGCACAACGTTAACGTAAATCCTGTCACCTACAGAGACGACGTCACAGGCTATGTTGACGAATGGTGGAGAGGTATGAACGTCAACCTCAACGCACAGTACGACTTTGGCTTTGGCCTCAGTATGAAAGGTGTATACTCCTATAACTTCCTCAACGAAGAATTTGACGGTTTCGAATACACCTGGAACGCATACCGCTATGATCCCGTAAACGATAACTACTACACCGAACCCGGTTTCGGTAATCAGAACCCGTGGAGGGAACGGCACAAAAGAAATGTGATCTCCCGCTATGCACAATTCCAGCTAAACTTCAACCGGAAATTCGGTTCGCACAACATATCCGCCGTTGCCGCGTATGAGCTGTCCGACTACGATAACTCTTACTATGTCGTACATACCATTCCTTCGAACAACTACGTACCAACGCAGTACCTCGTAGAACAGGACTATCTGTCTGACGAATGGTCACTGGAAGCACGTGCAGGTTATATCGGAAGGATTAACTACGATTATAAGTCAAAATATCTGCTGGAAGTACTCGGCCGGTATGATGGTTCCTATCTGTACGCCCGTGGTAAACGCTGGGGCATCTTCCCCGGTGTATCATTGGGTTGGAGACTGTCAGAAGAACCCTGGCTGAAAGGCCGTTTCGGCAATGCGCTGAACGACCTGAAACTAAGAGCTTCCTATGGCGAGACCGGTAGTGAGATCGGTTTCTCGAACGGAAATCCCCCTAATGCGTTTGATTACCTCTCGGGATATAATTTCAACCAGGGAGGTGCTGTATTGAACGGTAGTTATGCCATCGGTCTCCGTCCCCGCGGATTGCCAGTAACAGAATTGTCCTGGGTGAAAAACAAGACCATCAATGCCGGTATTGATTTCACCGTATGGAATAATCGCATCACCGGACAGGTCGACGTGTTCGAACGCCGCCGCTCCGGACTGCCTGCTGCACGCTATGATGTATTACTGCCCAGCGAAGTAGGATATTCTTTACCCAACGCTAACCTGAATGCCGATGCTACACGTGGTATTGAAGGTATGGTCGCGTATACGGGGCAAACTGGTAAAGTAAATTACTCTTTAGCAGTGAATGCTACCTATGCTCGCCTCAGGTCTGTTAGTACTTACAAACCCCGCTTCGGAAATGCCTGGGACCAATACCGTAACTCGATCGAAGACCGCTGGTCAAACGTAACCTGGGGTTATCATGTAATTGGCCGCTTTGAATCTGAAGAACAGATCAAAACCTACGGCGTCGATAATGATGGGCAGGGTAACCGTACAGAACTGCCTGGCGACTTTCAATATGAAGACGTTAACGGAGATAAGATCATCAACGGCCTTGACCAGCGCCCTATCGGTTACGCACAAGGCGCACAACCTTACGTGAGCTTCGGCATCAATGGCAGTGTCGCCTGGAAAGGTATCACGCTGCGTTTCGACTTTGCAGGTGCTACCATGCAATCCTTCCTGCGCGACTGGGAACTGCGTTATCCATTTCAGAACAATGGTTCGTCGCCCGCATACATGCTGACCGACCGCTGGCATAGAGAGGACCCTTACAATCCTTCCAGCCGTTGGATCAGCGGCAAGTACCCTGCTATCAGAAAAGATAACACCACACACGTGAACTACGCTGTAAACGATTTCTGGATCACGAACGTACGCTATATCCGGTTGAAGAACTTGGAATTAGGCTACAACTTCTCCCGCGATCTCGTTAAACGTGCCGGTCTCGCCGGACTGCGTGTGTATGTAAATGGGACGAACCTCTTCTCGCTGGACAATGTGAAAGAATACGAAATAGACCCCGAGATCAGTTCCACCAACGGATTGGTATACCCGCAGCAACGCCTGTACAACTTTGGTTTTAACGTATCCTTCTAACGCTCCTTAATGTTATTTTATGAAACGACTATATATACTTTCCCTCATCACCGGCAGCTTCCTGTTACTGACAGGCTGTATGAAAGACTGGCTGGACAGGGAACCACGTACTATCTTATCTGACGAACAGGTATGGAATGACCCTAAACAGATCACCGCTTTACTTGCCAATTTCTACGACAGGATCCCTGCCGAATCAGGACTGACCGATGTGAACAACGACGGCGCTGATGGCAGATTATTCCAGTGGCGAAATATGGCCAATTATGATGAAGCCATGTGGAGCGGACAATCTAATGAAGATGGACGTAACAATATTACTTCCTATGGTTTCGGTAGCTGGTATCTGTGGAACTATACCTACATCCGCGATATAAATCTGGCCCTGGAGAATATTGAGAAGTACGGCATCAGCCTGCCGGACGAAGCAAAGAAACAGTATTCCGCCGAGCTGCGTTTCCTGCGTGCCCTCAACTACTTCAACCTGGTGAAGAGAATGGGAGGGGTACCATTGGTAACGAAACAACTCATCTATGACTATTCAGGTAACGTGGCCGATCTGCAACAACCACGTGCAAAGGAATCGGAGATCTATGACTTCATCGGGTCGGAAGTAGATGCCATCAAAGACCAGCTGGGTAATGCGGGTAGCAATAGCCGGGCAAATAAGTATACCGCATTGGCACTGAAAAGCCGTGCAATGTTATATGCAGGCTCCATTGCAAAATATAACAATCTGATGCCGGTGCCTATTACAACACCCGGAGGTGAAGTAGGTATACCTGCTGATATGGCGAATGCTTATTACCAGAAAGCACTCGATGCTTCGAAAGAGATCATCAACAGTGGTCCATACGCCTTGTACAGGAACAATCCTGACCCGGGTGAGAACTTCTACGAAGCAGTTACCAAAAAAGCGACAAACCGTGAAGTGATCTTCGTAAAAGACTTCCTGTACCCTACACGCAGGCACTGGTTCTCTTACGATAATATCGCGCGTGGCATCAGGGAAGATAACCTCGGTTCCTCTTCCGTTGTCCCTTCGCTAAACCTGGTGGAAAGTTTTGAATACCTCGACGGATCAAACGGCGCCCTGAAAACACGTACGCCCGACAACACCGATTATATCTACTACGATAATCCTGCTGCTATCTTCGCTAATAAAGACGCACGTTTGTATGGCACGATCATCTATCCCGGCGCTTCCTTCAAAGGGCTGACAGTGTCAATACAGGCAGGCGTCATGGTATGGAACGGCGGGCGCAATGCATACGATGTGATAGAAGGCAGCGATCTCGGTACGACGTATAGCGACGGTAGATTACTGACTGCTTCTTCAGGTCCCCACCGGTCCATAATGGAAGTATCGAACACCGGATTTTATATAAGAAAATTCATCGACCCGAACGATAAAACAAGTACCCGCGGTATACAAAGTGATATCTGGTGGGTATGGTTCCGTTTGGGAGAAATATACCTGAATGCAGGAGAAGCAGCTTTCGAGCTCGGACAGACAGGTGATGCGCTGCTTTATATCAACGCACTGCGTGAAAGAGCCGGCTTCGGTGCTAATAGCCTTACCACATTAACCATAGACCGGATCAGGAATGAACGCAGGGTAGAACTGGCGTTTGAAGATCATCGCTTATGGGACCTGAAACGCTGGCGAATCGCCGATAAGGTCTGGAATGGAAATGCATCAAGCCCCGATGCAATGATCTACGCATTGTATCCTTATCGTGTAATACGCCCCGGAGATGTTAATCGCGATGGCAAATATGTTTTTGTAAAGATGATCGCGCCGCGCTTCAGAGCACCACGTTTTTTCCAGCTGGGTAATTACTACACGGCTATTAACCAGGCAGTGTTGAACAACAACCCGAAGATCATCAGAAATCCTTTTCATTAACCCGTTAATACACACGATATGAATAAGATACTATCATCCGCTTTCATCGCCATGTTATTATGCATGCTCGTGACCGGATGTAAAAAGGATAACTTCGAAAAACCATCGTCTACACTTTCCGGTACGGTGGTCTATAACAAAGAAGCAGTGGGCGTCCGCTCCAACGGTGTACAACTGGAGCTCTGGCAACGTGGCTTTCAGTTGTTCACTAAAATTCCGGTGCACGTAGGGCAGGATGGAAGTTTCTCCGCCTCATTGTTCGACGGCAATTATAAATTGGTACGGCTGCCGGGAAATGGTCCCTGGATCAACAACACCGACTCTATCGATATCACTGTGAACGGCAACACGGTAGTAGAGGTTCCTGTACAACCCTATTTCATCATAAAGAACGCTACTGCAGCTAAAGCAGGAACTGGAGTGACAGCTACGTTTTCTATAGAAAGAGTGAATGCCTCCCAGCCCCTGGAATCTGCATCGCTCTACCTGGCAAAAACGAATATCGTAGATGCCGTGAATAACCTCGGCTCCACAACCCTCAGTGCTGATGCAATAGGAGACATTACAGGTCCTGTTACGATCAATGTGACCATTCCTGCTGCCTTGACAGGACAATCATTTTTTTACGTCCGTATAGGCGTTAAAACAGCAGGTGTGGCAGAGCGGATCTACACACAACCAATTAAGATTGAATAGATAGGACTCATAATTACTCCTGTAAAGCCCGCCGGAAGCGCCTTCGCTTTTTGGCGGGCTTTATAATATCCTGTAAACCAATTGAACAAATCAAGTAGCATCTTTTAGTTTAAAATATTATTTTTAATCAAAATGTAGAAGAATGTACCTGGAAATACTGAAGCAGAACCTACTATCCCGATGGAAACAGGCATTTCACGAGTTTGATCGCTTACAGGAATATAAAACCAACGTCACCTCCGAAAAATACATCCCAGGCTTCCGCTATGACCTCGAAGACTATGGCACACCCGCTTTTATGCAACCCGAAGAAAAACTGTTTCCTGTAGCCGCGGTCAGGGAAATCGGCGACTATCACTTTTATGGTTTTGCCGCCGACGGATTACCTTGTTTCACTTCTTATGGTCATGCCATTAACAACGTGTTCTGGGAAGGATATTACTCCTATGATAAAGAATGGGTCGAATATGTGGAATATAATACGGTTACAAAAATCCCCTCAGGCATCAAAAGGGTCCAGTTTGATACGAACGGACGGAAAGTGGCCTATCAGTCGCTAACAGTCAATGGGAGAGGAGTGGGAGAAGACTACATTGAGATGAGCACAGATGAGATGATTGAAAGCATCATGAGCTACGAACATTCACTCTTCTGTAACATAGAAAAATATGAGTTTACCGAAGGCCGTATTGAAAAAGCCTATTGTCTCGGTATAGCACCCGGTGAAGGTGAATTCAAATACGAGAACGTCTATACATACACGAATGATGGCATCCTGGACGAGATCAGGACGGTTCATGAATCAGGTGAAAGCGAGCTGGCTTATGCAAGACCTGACGAAAAACTGAATATACAAACCCTGATGGCCACTGTTGCAGAGAATATGGCCGTCGCTGTTGCTGATGCACTGGAAGAACAGGAGGTAGAAACGCCTGTATCATTACTTGAGTTGAGTTACCACTATGCAGATGTTTACATCCCTTCATTATCCCCCCGTTCAGTCGCATTCACAAAGAAGATCTCTAAACAACATCCTGACGAAGATATCTTTGATCTGATCTTCCTGGCAACCGAGCTGGATCATGCCTATCTCGATATCAGACGTGAGAAGTTTGAACGTCCTTTTATCCAACTGATGAAGATCATCAGCAAAGAAGAGAAATGGGAAATGGGCAGCCTGCTATTGCGTAAAGTAGCGCATATACTTACATCAGAAAAGCTATTCGGGAGGCTTCCTGTAGGAGAGGAATTTGCAGCGTATGCAGTTGACTGGGGAGTGGAAATGGAAGACTTTGAAGACGTGCTGAAAGAATGCGGTGTTCCCGGAAAGACGATTACATCGTGGAAAGAACGGGGTTGGTTATAGTACCTGACAGACATAAAAAAAGTTACAGCCACTAAGGGCTGTAACCGAGAGTTCTAAAATAACCACTCTTCTGGGGGGATGTTTAATCAAAAAGTTTACAACACTGCAAAATGAAAAAACTCATTATTATAGTATAGGTGAAAGCATAATAAAGTTGACCTCACGCTAAAGAAGTCTAAAGTCGTCCATAAATGTTTGTTCTCTTAATATTGTCCCTAAAACGAATGCTGCTCTACGTGCACAGATATAGAATAATTCTAATAATGATGGTACTTACGTATGAATTTGACGTATGGATTTAGAGAACGAAAAAAATGTAGTTTTTTTTCGCAACACGGCACTTGTCGTCCTATATTTGTGACGAATCCGATTTAAAATCAATCACTAATGGAATTTGCTCAACCTGACAGGGAAATATTTAACCAGCTGGTAACGATGAAGATGCCGTACGGCAAATACAAGGATACATTGCTGTGTGATCTGCCGGTTTCGTACCTGGAATGGTTTCAGCGTAAGGGGTTTCCGGAAGGCAAGCTGGGGATGCTGCTGGCTACGCTGTATGAAATAAAACTGAACGGCCTTACGGGGCTGCTCACTCCCCTTAAAGGGAGATAGTTAGGGACATAATTATTTCATTTCCCTGAACACCACAATACCGTTATGTCCGCCGAACCCAAAGGTATTACTCATCGCCACACGTACCTTCTTCTCTATGGCTTTGCCGAGTACGATCTGTAAGCCGGCCGGAATAGCTGGGTCCAGGTTCGTCGTATTGATAGTTGGAGGAATAATGCCGTTGTTGATGCTCTTGATAGCGGCAATCGCTTCTATAGCGCCTGCGGCTCCCAATAAGTGGCCTGTCATGGACTTGGTAGCGCTGATTGACAGATGTTCCGGTGCATCTCCGAACAGTGCCCTTATAGCTGCCAGCTCACTTAAATCGCCTACCGGAGTAGAGGTAGCATGCACATTTAAATAATCCACATCAGCCGGAGTAAGCTCCGCATCTTCCAATGCCTTCCTCATAGCCGTTAATGCGCCCAATCCTTCTGGATGTGTCGCCGTCATATGATACGCATCTGCCGTCATGGATGCACCTACCAGTTCTGCATAGATATGCGCGCCTCTGGCTACCGCATGTTCATACTCTTCTACTACCAGGGCGCCCGCACCTTCTCCCATCACAAAACCATCCCTTTCCGTATCAAATGGCCTTGACGCTGTTGCCGGATCATCATTACGGGTAGACATCGCCTTCATAGCGCAGAAGCCACCTACAGAGGCTTCCGTGATCGGTGCTTCAGATCCACCGGTAATGATCACTTTCGCTTTGCCCAGCCTGATGTAGTTTAATGCATCCATAATGGCTGTATTGGAAGTGGAGCAGGCGGAAACTGTCGTATAGTTGATACCCATTAGTCCAAACCTGATAGAGATCATGCCCGATGCCATATTGGCGATCAGTTTAGGTACAAAAAAAGGATTGAAACGTGGTACATAATTACCAACAGTATATTCTTTTACCTGCTCTTCAAATGTCTGCATACCGCCCTGACCAGATCCCCAGATCACTCCACTGTCGAACGGGTCCATTTTGGAGAAATCCAGCCCTGAATCTGTCACTGCCTGTTGCGCAGCAACCAGTGCATATTGTGTGAATGGATCGGTCTTACGTATATCATTGCGGTCCAGCAGTTTCGCCGGATCATAGTCTTTTAGTTCACCGGCAAACTGTGTTCTGAAAGGGTCCGGATTGAACTTCGTTATACGCGCAGCTCCGCTTTTACCTGCTACCAGATTATTCCAGAAATCAGTTACGTTATTACCAATAGGTGTCAGTGCGCCTAAACCGGTAATTACTGCTCTTTTTAATGTTTGCATGTATTGTTGATTTGCTAATTGATTAAAATTTGTTTTTCTTTCCCCGGGAGATGTTTGCAGCTGTTACTACACTCCCGATTATTTTCCTGCATTCAGATATTTTTGATTTACTAATTGATCACAATTTGTTTTCTCTTTCCCGTGCGATGCTTGTCGCTGTTACTACGTTCCTGTTATTTTTTTGCGTTCAGGTCTTTTAGTAACTGGTTCGTAATCCTGCCGAATATCTTATTGCCCATCACCCTACTCAGCAGCAACGATGCCAGCAAATTACTCATCACCAGTAAAGCCCTGTCATATGCATCCCCGTCGAACCGGAACAGCCCCTTTTCCCTGCCCCTCTCCAGGCAGCCTGCCGTCCAGTCCAGGAATGCGGAGGACATACTCGTCACCTTTTCCTGCAAGACAGTCGGAAATGTTTCATAATCCGGTGATAATGAGCCCATCAGGCACACCATCCCTTCTTTATTCTTCTTATTGAACGTGTCAAATAAGAACTTCAGCTGTTTATCTTCCGGTTGTGCCGCCAACTTGGCCGTTTGTGTCGTAAAGCGTTCAACCTCAATATCTACTACCGCTATTCCGAGGTCTGTTTTGGTGGGGAAATGATAATGTATTGCGGCATTCTTTATCTCCAGAGGATCAGATATATCCTTATAGCTAAAGGCATTATATCCCCTGGTCTTTATCAGCTGGTCCGCCAATGAAATAATTCTCTCTTTTGTATCCTGCATAGACTACAAAATTACTTACTTGTAAGTAAGTAAGCAAATTATTTCGGCTGGCACTTTTATTGAAGGAAGAACCGGAACTCAATTATCTTCAGCACATCGATATCTTCAACGCATCGATTCAACGCATCGAATCAACACATCAATAATCATTTAACACATCAATAATCTTTAAACAATGACGGCAACAAACAATAAAGAGCTCATAAAAACGCTGGAACAATTCCTAATAGGAGGGCATGCACATGCTACCTTCGATGACGCTGTAAAACAGCTGCCTGCTGAACTGCGGGGAGTGGTACCTGAAGGAATGCCTTATAGCATCTGGCAGTTAGTAGAGCACATACGCATAACGCAGTGGGATATACTGGAATTTTCCCGCAACCCTGAACATGAATCTCCCTCATGGCCCGAAGGATACTGGCCCAAAGAAGCTGTGCCTGCCAGCGAATCCGCCTGGAAGAAATGTCTTGCAGAGATCAAAAGCGACCTGAAAGAATTTATTGGTCTGTTAAAAGACCCTAAAGCCGATCTGTACGCACCCTTTCCACATGGCGACGGCCAGCATCTGCTGCGTGAAGCATTACTAATAGCCGACCATACCAGCTATCACACCGGAGAGATCATCGTATTAAGAAGATTATTAGGAGCCTGGAAATCATAGATAGACATATGTAAACTAACAAAACACAATACTAACAAAACACAATAGGACTCCGTAGGAATCCCTTGTTTGTAACGCGGGGTGTAAACCCCGGGAACGTAATGCCGGGGAATAATATACCGGTATCAACGTCGGATAAATGACACCTCAGAAAAAATAGGCCGGGGTATAACATTTTAGATGTTACACCCCGGCACAATATATTTTTCTCCGACATTATACGCACAACCACATACAGTCGGCAAACCATCTGCGACTGTCAAAGAAATCCGTTACCGTTTCAAAGCCCGATTGCGTAGCCATCTGCTCGATCGATTCCAGATCATATTTCTGCGAGATCTCCATATAGATCGGCTCATCAAGTGAGAAGTGGAACGTCTGATCACCGATCTTCACATCCTGTTCTTCCAGGCTCACAAGATAGCTCTTACAAGCCCCTGTTCCCGGATCATAAGTAGCATAATGATCAAACTTCGTGATATCAAAATTACCTTCCAGTTCCCGGTTAATGCGCTTCAGCAAATTAAGGTTGAAGTCCCTTGTGAAGCCGCCCGTATCGTTATATGCATCGAGGATGATCCTCGGATGCTTCTTTAGATCAATCCCGATGATCACGAGGTCGCCGGGTTGCAGGTAGCTGCGCAACTGACGACAGAACTTCCTCGCTTCTGAAGGAGAGAAGTTGCCGATATTACCGCCCATGCACAACACAACCTTATTCTTATGCGATAATACGCCGGCCTGCTGCAGCATTTCGAAATACTCACCATTAAGGCCGTGCATTTTCAGCGCAGGTAATTGTTTGGGCAATGATTGCTCCAGCTGCGTAATTACATTACCTGAAATATCCACCGGATAATAAGTGAAATCCTGTCCCGTCTTTAACAGTTCCTTCAGCAGGTGAATGGATTTAGTAGCATCTCCCGCACCAAGTTCCACTACGTCAAATTGTTTGGCATGAGAGAGGATCGTCTTACTGATCAAAGCTGACTGCTCCTGTAATATTTCCATCTCACAATCCGTCAGATAGTACTCATGGCAACGCATGATCTCCTGGAATAGGCGGTCGCCTTCCGCGTCATAGAAATATTTGGAGTTCAGGTATTTGTTCTTTGCGCTGAGACCGCGGGTCACATCCTGTGAAAATATCTCCAGCCTGTCCTGTTTTACAGGAACTAATACCGTATGCATTACAGAAGTGGTGGCCATAATGTAATTGTTAAGTGTAAAGAGAATTATTATTTCGCCAGCCTGATACCGGTGAACTGCCATCTCAATGAAGGATGGAAGAAATTGCGGTACGTAGGACGGCTGTGATTGGGAGGTGTTACTTCCGATCCTCCCCGCAGCACCATCTGGCTGACCATAAATTTACCATTGTATTCACCGATAGCTCCGGGTGCTTTCGTGAAGCCCGGATAAGGCAGATAAGCGCTTTCTGTCCATTCCCAGCGCTGGCCCCAGGCCAGTTGTGGAGAAGCTGCCTCCCATTCAAACTCAGTAGGAAGACGCATTCCTTTCCACGCCGCGTAGGCTGTTGCTTCATAATAACTGATATGACAAAGCGGATCGTCCATCGCTACGGGCTGTAATCCCTGCCATGTATAATGCTGCCACTTGCCATCTACAAAATGCCAGTATAACGGCGCTTTTGCCTGCTCTCTTTTTACCCAGTCCCAACCTTCCGCATGCCAGTGACGGAAATCTCCGTAACCACCCGCTTCCATGAACGCAAGGTATTCCCCGTTGGTCACCAGCTGTGTGCTGATCTGATAATCCTGCAGGTAAACCTTATGTCTGCCCAGCTCATTATCGAAACAGAAGCCGTCTCCATCGTAACCGATTTCGTACAAACCCGCTGCCATTTGCAGGAAAGGAGTGCCCGACGCGGGCGCAGTATAATTAGGCGCTGCCGTTTCAGAATATGCCGGCATCAGCGGATTATGTCCCAATATGTATTTGATGTCGGTATACAACAACTCCTGGTGCTGCTCTTCATGGTTCAGGCCTAATACGACCAGGGTACGTAATTCGTCCGTCAGTTCCGTTTCCAGGAACGATGACATCGCTTTGTCAACATGCTCACGGTAGCGCATAACGTCTTCTACTGCCGGGCGACTTAAATTACCTCTGTCCGTACGTATCACCCTGGCGCCTACAGTTTCGTAATAACTATTGAATACAAAATTGTAGTTCGGATCAAATTCTTTGTAACCGGGAACATGTGGTTTTAAAAGAAATGTTTCAAAGAACCAGGTGGTATGGCCCAGGTGCCATTTCGGCGGACTAACATCCACGACTGGCTGGACCACATAGTCTTCCGTTTTCAAGGGTGCGCAGATATGCATGGACCTTTTTCGCACGGTATTAAAATCATTTTTCAATTGCATATGCTGGTGTTAGTGATGCAGTAAATATTCCTTTAAGTCTGTTATAGTGGTGATATGCAAATCCGCGGCCTGTTGCCTGCGCATCATTAATGCATATGTGTTATTGAAGCCGACAGGAGGTAACCATTTGATCCGGTACCGTTGCATAAATTCTCTCGAAACATAGTCATATACTTTCTGCTTATCGCTGATCAATGTGTCAACAACAGCTTTATTGGTCTGCAGGATCACCAGTAATCCGGTGCCAGAATATTCCGGGTAAAGATCTATCTGACCATTGGTAAGTGCCTCAAATGCTATCTTGGTGCCCCCCAAACCTGTTTTTGTCACAGCTTCCAGGTCCGTATATCCGTTCACCAATAATTTATAGATATTGGCCAGGACATAACCATCGCCAAACATCTTGGCGCCTATTACAATGGTTCCCTTAGTACCATGTCTCGCAGTCTGCAATAATCCTTTAGCTTTTAAAAAATCGCTGGCTACAGCCGCCGGGTCCTGTTTCTGATAATCGACCCTGTAGTTCAGCTCAGTCATTATACTATCATTAATTATACCAGATAGTTTATTCAGCACAGGTTCCAGCTCCGGATACTTATCAAGTGTCTCCTGACGTGCTATCGGGGCCGCATAATAAGGCGGAAAAATATGTTTATCGTCTTCAAGCGCCTGTAAGTCAAAAGCCTTTACCCTGCCGTCTGTAGTACTGCCGCTGATCACATCCAGCGTCTTTTCATAAGCCGCTTTGTACATGATCATGTCACTGATCACGACAGTCCGCATGTCAAGCCCATATACCTGTTTTAACCCCAGACTGCCATCTTTTCTGCCCATGAATTCAGGCGTGAACCCTGCCACAAGACTTGTTCCATAAGCCGCCGGCAGAAGATAGAAAGATGACAATATGACTAACAGGAAAGGTAACAGATAAAGTGCCGTTTTGACCTTCTGCATTCTTACCTTTTGTAATCGGGCGATGCCCCAGTCAAAGAGGATGGCTAATAATGCTGACGGAATGGCGCCTGCCAGTATCATATTCGAATTATTCAGGGCAATGCCGCCGAAAATGAATTCTCCTAATCCGCCGGCTGCAATATATGCAGCAAGGGTAGCCACGCCTACATTGATGACAGTAGCGGTCCGTATTCCTGCCAATAATACCGGCATTGCCAGTGGCAGTTGCACCTGATAAAGTAATTGCTTTTTACTCATACCCATGCCTGTTGCCGCGTCAATGACCGTCGGGTCAACCTGCAGGATACCAGTGTAAGTATTCCTGATGATAGGCAGCAACGCATAAAGGAACAATGCCACGATAGCCGGTTTAGCGCCGATGCCTA
Organism: Chitinophaga sp. S165; assembly: GCF_003182155.1. GTDB lineage: Bacteria > Bacteroidota > Bacteroidia > Chitinophagales > Chitinophagaceae > Chitinophaga. Next base: position 1,559,298 of record NZ_QGTG01000001.1, on the reverse strand, counting down.
ACAATGGTATCATAAACCCTAACAACGCAATGCTGGGAATGGTTTGCAATACGCCTGCAATTCCCAGTACAATGCCTGCCAGTTTTTTTCTGCGCGTGATCAGGATGCCCAGCGGCACGCCTATTATCACGGCAATCAACAAAGAAATAAATGTAAGCCCGATATGTTGCAACGTCTGTTCCAGCAATTTGCCGGCTTGCTGTTGCACAAATTCAGGAAAGCCCGGTTGTTCTTCCATGTCCGCTGACAGTTTGCTTATACTGAGTAAAGGCATGCATCAATTCGCTTGTGTCAAGGCGAATGAGCGCATCTTCAAATGAAATAGTGACGGGAGCAGACAGCGTAGTCAGCTGCTCCAGCGCGTCCCAGCAGGAATCATCTCCATGCAGGACCGGACCGTTGCTTTCAGCAGGCACAGACATATCCAGCCAGGGCCTGATATCCGCCAGCCGCAATGCATTTAATTCCAGTAAGAAACGTTGTTCATGGAAGAAACTGCTAACGAAATCATTGGCAGGCTGAAATAACAGTTCTGCCGGTGTTCCCAATTGCTGTATAGCACCATCGTCCATCAGGCAGATCCTGTCGCCAAGTTCGAAAGCTTCCTGCACATCGTGTGTGACAATAATCACAGTTTTATTGCTGATCTCATCCAGTGTTCTGAATTCTTTCCTCACACTGGCCCGTGTTACCGGATCAAGTGCTCCGAAAGGTTCGTCCATCAGTAATACCGGAGGGTCAGCAGCGAGTGCCCTCGCCAGTCCGACCCTTTGCTGCTGTCCGCCGCTAAGTTGCTGCGGATACGCATGGTAATGGTCCGCTGCAGACAAATGCAGCTTCTCCATCAAAGAACGTGTCCGTTCTTCTATGCGTTTTTTATCCCATTTGAGCAATGTGGGTACAATGCCAATGTTTTCGGCAACCGTATAATGAGGAAAGAGACCATTATCCTGCAATACATACCCGATATTCCGTCTTAACGATTCAATTTGCTGTGCATTTACCTGCTCGCCATTCACATGTATTTCTCCGCTATCCGGAGCAATCAGCCGGTTGATCATGCGTAGGGTTGTCGTCTTTCCGCTGCCGCTTGTACCAAGCAATATCAGTGTTTCCCCCGTGTTCACTTCGAAGGATACATCCCTGACAGCCAGCTTGCTGTTATGGAAAGATTTGTTGACATGTTCAAGTTTTATCATGGTTGGGATCCATTGAGGATTTTAATCCGCACTTTGTTGCCGGCTACCTGTCCAGCGTCATAAATAAATTGTTGATAGACTCTGAGTATAATGGGTGTGCGAAGATCATTTCTTTTAATTGTGTCACTGTTATTCCACCAATAATTGCCATCTGCAAAACTGACATCACTTCTCCGCCTTCCGGCCCCAAGATAGCAACTCCTAGTAATTTATCCGTGTTAGAATCTATAACGGCTTTCATAAAGCCCTGGGTATTGCCGGTTTCAATGGCCCGCGCTACTCTTGTCATGTCAAGGCAGGCGATCTTTATTTTATAACCGGCTTGTTTTGCCTCCTTTTCTGTCATACCCACACGACCCAGTTGTGGATCTGTGAACATGCAGTAGGGGATAGGTCTGTCTTTGATAGAAATATTTTCCTTGTTGATGATATTTTTATAAATAACAAGATAGTCATTGTAAGAAATATGTGTGAACGCCGGTCCGCCCTTCACATCACCTATCACATAAATACCCGGTACGTTCGTTTCCAGTTTATCATTAACTGGGATGTATCCTTTTTCGTCAAGTTTAAGCCCTGTTTTCTCCGGCAGCAAAGATTTGGACTGTGGCGTACGGCCCACCGCAACCAGCAGATGAGAACCCGTGATAGCGTGCGTCTCCCCGTTAGCTGTCAGTTGTAACCTGATCACATCACCGGTTTGTTCTACCTTCTGAACATTAGCACTGCTAACCATCGTAACGCCTGAAGCTTCCATGACCTTTCTAACAGCTACAGCAACATCCTCATCTTCATGATTCAGCAATTGCTTGTTCTTGTCAATGATCGTCACCTGACAGCCGAGCCTGCGGAACAGCTGACCAAATTCCAGTCCCACATAACCGCTTCCCAATACTATCAGATGAGATGGTAGTTTGGTAAGCTCCATGATGGTCGTGTTAGTGAGATAGTTGACACTGTCAAGACCGGGTATCGGTGGTATCGTCGGTAGCGTGCCGGTGTTGAGGAAAATATGATCCGCAGCGATCTCTTCCTGCCCGCCGTCCTTTAAAGTTACCGTCAGTGTTTTATCACCACTAAAAACAGCTTCTCCATACATGATGGTCAGCCCTTCTGTTTTCTCCAACCCTTTGATATTGCCTTGCCGGAAAGATTGCACGACTTTATTCTTTCTTGCAACGATCTTCTCAAGGTCTACTTTAAAATCACTCACGGTAATACCCCATTCCTCGCTATTAGCAATGATGTGCGCAGCCGCACCACAGGCGATCATCGATTTGGTAGGCGTACACCCATCGTTGATACAGGTGCCACCGATCCATCTTTTCTCAATGATGGCTGTTTGCCAGCCGGCTTTCGCAAGCTTTTTAGCCAACGGAATACCGCCCTGGCCGGAGCCAACGATAATTGCATCAAATTTTCTCATGACTCAGCTTTGTGTTTAGAGGTTTCTTATTGTACAACTTCTACTCCTTTCCAAAAGGCAATGTAGCCTTTAATGTTCTCCGCCGCTTTCATGGGCTCAGGATAATACCAGGCGGCATCCCTGTTTGTTTTACCGTGAATGTTAACGTCGTAGTAAGAGGCGTCTCCCTTCCACGGGCAGTGCGTATGCGTTTTAGAAGGACTCAGTAAGGTCGTCTTTACTGATGATGGAGGAAAGTAATGATTGTTCTCGACTACCACAGTATTATCGCTTTCCGCTATGACCTCATTCTGCCAGATTGCTTTCATCGTGTTGTCGTTTAATGTGTTATAATTACAGGACCAAATATTATACCTGCGGAGGTAGGTCGCGATGTCAGAAGATAGCACTTTTTTTTGACATGGAATTTGCATAGATCATTTTCTTTTACTTACTTTGTATCTCAAAGTAAATATTAAACATCTAAACGGGCTACAGCCTGTTTTTTTAGCCCTACGTGCTTTGTGATTCAAAGTGATTTAATTATGAACAGACAAACTATACCTTTGAAAATTATAAGAAAACATTTTAGTGATCCGATCTATTGCGCAGGATTGATACTCCTCGCTGTTACCCTGATCGTTTTCATTATTCCCGACCTGATGCCGGTCCTCATACCGGTAGAAGAAGGATTCATCTGGTTCTGTATGAACCACGCTATTACCGTACTTTATTTCTGTATTTTATTATTCAGCCGACGATTGCGCAAGGGTAGGGAAGGGCTGCATCCTTTTTTTCTTTTCCTGTTGATGTTCCTGGTTAGTGCATACTCCCTCAACCGCTATTTCACCATCTTTGAAGTATCGACGACATGGTTTGCCATAACAATAGTGCTCTGTACCGTTAACTATGCGGCCTTTGCCTTTCTGCGCGTGATGCCGGTTCCCGTACGCGTGACGATGTTCTTCCTGTTAGGATTGTCTTTCTGTTGTTTCCTGTATATGATCATCTATATAGGTCCCTATGCTATATTGGGTATCATAGCCAGTTTTTTCTTTGGTATTTCGCTGCACGCCCTCGTTCCGCTTTTATTCTGTTTATATACTATCCGTTTGTTCCTTCGCAGTTACGCGAAGAAGCGGACTTATAAACTGGCATTCTTGTCTGGTATCGGCACTACGCTGCTGATCGTAATGGTATACTCACTGATATGGAGGGTTAAAGTACTGGAGATGGATAAGGCTCGTTATAGACCGGTTACAGGTGATACTTACTTACCCGGCTGGCTAAACGTCGCCCAGCATATTACCCCTGATTTCATTACCGAGAGGATACTAAAGGCCGATATGGTATATACAACTCCCGATACCTGGGGGGCTAGCGACTCCTTTTTTGGCATCGGTCCATCCAGATGGAATGAAGGGAAAAAACATGACCCGCTTGTAATGATCGCTGCCGCATTAGGCGGTAACTCGTCAATGTATGAGGAAGATCGTATAAAAGTGCTGAAGGCTACGTACGATTCCCGTTACCAGGCAGAAGAGCGTTTGTGGTCGGGTGATGATCTGCAAACTACCCATGTGCAGACTGCTGCCCGCATATGGCCCCGGTTAAGAATGGCATACACAGAAAAAACGGTTAGCGTAAGGAATATGAGAAATGCCGGTCGCGGGCGATGGAGAGACAGTGAAGAGGCCATCTACATTTTTCATCTTCCTGAAGGAGCGGTCGTTTCTTCGCTGTCCCTCTGGATCAATAACAAGGAAGAAAAAGGCATTCTCACTACTAAAGCAAAAGCCGATAGTGCCTACAAAACTATTGTAGGCGTTGAACAACGCGATCCTTCGGTCGTGCACTGGCAGGAAGGAAATACCGTTACTGTGAGAGTATTCCCCGTACTGGATAATGAAGAACGTCAGTTTAAAATTGGTATCACCGCGCCATTGTCATTGGAACATGGTAAACTGATGTACCGCAATATTTATTTCGATGGTCCATCTATAGCCGGCACGGGCGAACACGTTGACATTTCCTTCGAAACACCACCGTCAGATCTCAACCAGTCAGGCATCTTCAGTAAAGGAAATGATGACCGCCTGACTGCGGGTGGCCCTTACCTGGCAGACTGGGAAGTTTCCTTTAAGGATGAAGGGCTGGTGCACAAGTTGTTCAGCCACAATAATCAGACATTTACCGTGTCTCCTTATAGAAAAGAACTGGCCGCTGCGGATATCGCTGATGTATACCTGGATGTCAATAATGCCTGGAGCAAACAGGAGTACCGCAGCGTACTCGCTTTGCTGAATAACAAGCGTGTCTGGGTATACGTTAATGATAAGATGGAGCAGGTAACCCCGGCGAATACTGACGGACTGTTTGAGCAGGCTGCTGAGGACCGTTTCAGCCTGTTCCCGTTTTTCCAGATCTCTCAACCGGCTACCGCGCTTGTCATTACCAAAAGTGTTACTAATTCACCGGCAATAAATGATCTGGAAGAAGTATCTTTTATGCAGGATCAGGAGAATATAGAGCGGACATCTTTCATACAGGTCCTGAAAAAATGGCTGGGCGGCAACCAGCATGTAATGTTGTACAATCTCGGAGGAGAACTATCGCCTTACCTCAGAACGCTCAAGGAATGCAGGACCTTCCGTTATGACCAGGGAGATATCGCCGGTCTGCAAACGTTATTGGACGACCACCGTTTCCCATCCAGTATTGAAAATGACAACCGTGTTGTGATAGAAACTGCCGGTATGACCATTACACGCACACCGGGCACGGAAGTCTCTACAGCACCGGACCATCTGAAGCGCTTGTTTGCCTACAATCATATCATGCATGCCATGGGACCTCGTCTGCTGACCGGTGGACAGGAAAGTGATACGCTTGTAGCAGAGGCGGCGGAAGCATACGTAGTAACGCCCTTATCCAGCCTGGTGGTATTGGAAACACAGGCAGACTATGACCGCTTTAATATCGAAGACAGCAACAACAGTCTGAAAAATGCAGGGCTGAAGAATAAAGGCGCCGTGCCGGAACCGCATGAATGGTTATTGATCGTACTCGGTCTGCTGCTCATCGCATACCTGAAATACAGACCTGCATTATTCAAACGTACTGACAATATATGAGCAAGGGACTTTTTGCATTAACAACAGGCATCCTGCGGGCTGGCCGGTGCTGGCCGCTGGCGGTGCTTGCATGTTACGGCTTTGTGCTGCTGGTGGGGCTGCACCGTTATCTGGTATTAGATGCCGGACTTGTGCTGGGAGTGATCGCATTACTTTTCACTACATCATTCAACAAAAGCGAAAGAGGTAATACACGCTATTTTTATCTTGCTGTAACAGCCCTGTTCCTGTATTTACTGGTACCTGCCAAAACATTCCTCTGTGTTTCCTGTTTGTGCGGATGCCTGTTGCTGGCAGAAACCTTTTACGGACGGATCAATTCCCTGCCCGTCCTGGTATTGGTGATGATGTCCCCGATCTTTGAATATGCCATGAACGTGTTCAGTTTCCCGATACGCCTGGCACTGACCGCATGGGCCGGCAGTGCCATCCGGGTAGCAGGTCAGCAGGTCAGCGTACAGGGTAACATGATCATCTGCAATGGCAATGAGTTTTCTGTAGATCCTACCTGCATGGGATTACAAATGATGGTAACTGCATTGTTGTGTGGCATCATACTTATCGGCTTTTATCAGAAGCAGTATAAAAAAGAGTTAAACCTATGGCTGGTATTAGCCTTGCTGGCTGCTATGATATTGATGAACGTCGTATCTAATCTTTTACGTATCATCTTCATTGTGTGGCTGAATATTATGCCAGGAACAATCATGCACGATGTGGCAGGCATGATGTGCCTTGTGTTGTACGTGATCGTTCCGCTGCTGTTCCTCATACCCTGGCTTGTACGCAGGTACGGCAAACCGGTAGTGCTGCACAGGAAATATTACATACTCCGTTCTGCAGTAAAGTTGTTCCTGCTGAACGCACTATTGCCCGTAGGCCTGATAACAGCATTCCTCGTCAACAAGCCCAGGGAGACAGGCAATCAACTCTTATCCGGTTTGCCGGCAATGAAGGGCTTCGCTGTACAACCTTTACCTGGAAATATTATCAGGATACAGAACGACACCTTACTTGTTTACATTAAACATATCCCGGCCAGTTATTATACCGAGCACAATCCCATGATCTGTTGGAAAGGCAGCGGATATAACTTGTATAAAGTGAAGGAGACATTGGTGGCCGGACATACAATATACACGGCCTTATTGCAGCAGGACAAAGATCAGCTGTATACAGCATGGTGGTATGATAACGGTGTAGCAACAACAAACAGGCAACTGGAGTGGCGCATGGACATGTTATTGGGAGCGCATGCTTACTCTCTCGTGAACGTCACTGCCAGTTCCGAGGAAGAACTCAGATTAGCGGTAAACAAAATACTGACTGAAAAAGAGTTGTCAGTTTTTTTGTAAAGGAACTTGTTTTATGTCCTGTTTCTTTTTCTTCCGCTGATAGGCCTAATTTTGCGGAGATTAGAAATAAACGAAAGATATGAACACAGAAAAGCTCGTCGCAAAAATAATAGCCTGTCCGGGACCCGATTACGATCAGGAAGTGAAACTCAGGAATGAGATACTCCGTAAGCCGCTTGGCATGGACCTGCTCACCGAAGACCTGAGTAAAGAAGTAAACGATATCCATATTGGCCTGTTCCATAATACGGAGCTGATCGGTACGCTTATCCTGACCCCTGGGCAGGGATATGTCAAAATGAGGCAGGTAGCGGTTGCTGAAACAGCCCGGGGCATTAATGCCGGTACCCGGATGGTAAAGTTCAGCGAAGAAGTGGCCCGTGAAAGGGGGTATTCCCGCATTGAGCTGAATGCCCGCCAGGAAGCCGTTAATTTCTACCTTAAAAACGAATATACCATTGTTGGCGACCAGTTTACTGAAGTAGGGATCCCACACTTTAAAATGATCAAAGAACTGTAAACTGAAACCCATCCGGAGGAAGATATGATCCCCCAGACCGGCTGTAGTTGAGAAAATAATTTCTGTAACCGAAAGGTTTCCTTTATATTTGTAACCGATCGGTTATATATATTATCTGCTCATCTAAACATGTTAAAATGATACAGATCATGAAAAGCGAACCATTTGTTATCGAACGAACTTATGATGCGCCGGTGAAAAAAGTCTGGGACGCCATTACCAATAAGGACCAGATGAAACAGTGGTATTTCGATGTTCCTGCATTTAAGCCCGAAATAGGGACAGAATTCGAATTTACCGGTATCGGTACCGAAGGACATGAGTACAACCATCTTTGTAAGGTGACGGAGGTCGAAACAGACCGGAAACTGACCTACAGCTGGAGGTATAAGGGATACGAAGGAAATTCCTTCGTTACGTTCGAACTCTTCCCGGAGGGCAATAAAACACGCTTAAAACTGACACATGCCGGCCTGGAAACTTTCCCAGCAGTACAGGCTTTCGCAAAGGAGAACTTTGTAATGGGTTGGACAGAGCTGATCGGAACTTCATTAAAGAAGTTTGTAGAGAAGGCATAAGAACAAGGCATATACCTTTGCGGATGCACGATGGTATCATACCATTGTGTATCCGCATCGTTATTTCATATCCCTCCAGGAACAATACTGATTCAGATTTCCTTTAGATTTTATGCCGTTTTGCAATGGTCCAGCCTGGTGTTCAGCGTCCATAAATATCCCCCGATAAATAGCACATCCGCAAACGTAACTTATACACTTGTTCTCTTAAACCCTTATCAGTGCCTGATTTCGCCGGATATCGGCCGGAACAACTTTAACGTATCAACTATCTGTTTTTCACGCTGTTGTAGCATACATTTATTTACGTATCTTCACAACTCTACATAAACGGCTTTTGCAATAAGAACAGTAATAATTATCAGCATCGAATTCGTTACACTGAAAAAGATTTTAGTGGTTGAATGCAAATCTTACAGGAGAAATTAAATAGACAAACTGAATTAGCCTCTCTGGTTTGCAATGTACAGGTAGCAACGATCTCTATCATGAATGATCAACAGCAATCCGTTGTCATTGCATATGGCATTGCCATAGCTCAAAAAGACGCTGCCTTCTACATTTCATACGATCTGACATCTGCAGACGGAGCGCTGCTTGGCACTTTAACCCTCATGGATAAGTCGCCGAGGCAACTTGATGCCCGGCAGCGGAGAGCCATTGACGTGATCATTGCCGATATCACTACCGAAATCATTAATCATAGACGTAGAGAAGCATTGAAGATCAGTGAACGTGACTTTCCCGCATTCTTCGAATTAGAGAAAGACCTGAAACGTACCCGGGAGATCCTCCAGCGTACCAGCCAGTTATCGCGCATAGGCGGATGGGAGGCTGATCTCGTGCACAAAGAAATGTTTTGGTCGGATATTACAAAAACCATTCACGAAGTGCCGCCGGGCTTTAAACCTACTTTATCTGCCGCTGTCGGTTTTTATAAAGAAGGGAACAGCCGGAAGATGATCACCGCCGCCCTTAAAGACATTATCGAAACAGGACAGCCCTGGGACCTCGAACTACAGATCGTTACTGCAAAAGGGAACGAACGTTGGGTACGTGCTATCGGCAATGCGGAATTTGAGAACGGTAAATGTAAAAGACTGTATGGTACCTTCCAGGATATCTCCGTTTCAAAAGAGACCGAACAGGAACTGATCTCCCAAAAGGCGAGCCTCGCAGCCGCTAAACAACAGGCGGAGCAAGCCAATAAGGCGAAGTCAGAATTTCTGGCTAACATGAGCCACGAGATCCGCACTCCACTAAACGGCGTGATAGGGTTTACAGAACTCGTATTAAAAACAGACCTGAACGAGACCCAGCATCAATACCTATCTATCGTAAACCAGTCTGCCAATGCGCTCTTAAGTATCATTAACGACATCCTCGATTTCTCCAAGATAGAATCAGGTAAATTAGAGCTTGATATTGATAAATATGACCTCTATGAGTTCAGCAGTCAGGTAAGTGATATCGTCTGCTATCAGGCCCAGCACAAAGGACTTGAAATGCTGCTCAACGTGTCTACCAATCTGCCCCGCTTCGCCTGGTTCGATGAGGTCCGCCTGAAACAGATCCTGATCAATATGCTGGGAAACGCAGTTAAATTTACCAGCAGTGGCGAGATCGAATTAAAAGTAGTGCCGCTCGAAATAAAGAAAGATGGAAGGGCGAGCATCCGCTTTGAAGTAAGGGATACAGGCATCGGTATTAAACCGGAAAAGCAATACAAGATCTTTGAAGCCTTTCGTCAGGAAGATGCTTCCACTACCAAGAAATACGGTGGTACCGGATTAGGACTGACCATTTCCAATAAACTACTCGCCCTGATGGGCAGCCATTTACAGATAAAAAGCACTATAAACGAAGGGAGCACTTTCTTCTTTGATATAGAATTGGCTACTGCTGAAGCACCGGCCGATAAATGGGAAAGCCTTGAGAAGATCCGGCAGGTATTGATCGTGGACGATAACGATAACAACCGTATCATCCTGAAAGAGATGTTGTCGATGAAAGGCATTGCCTGTACAGAAGCCCGTAGCGGATTTGATGCGCTGGAGTTCCTGTCGAAGGGCGATAACTATGACGTCATCCTCATGGATTACCATATGCCATACATGGACGGTCTGGAAACAGTGAAAAAGATCAGGCATCAATTCGGCAGATTACCTGGAGAACATGGGGTTGTGCTGTTGCACAGCTCTTCCGACGATGAAAGGATCATCAGGGTCTGCGATCAGCTGGAAATAGGATTACGTATGGTGAAGCCGATCAAAATAAATGAACTCTATAACAGCCTTTCTATGCTGATCCGAAAAGAAAAAAAGACCAGGTATCAGAAAGAAGAAAAAGAAGAACAATGGATCGGGGGCAGGCTGAATATCCTCATTGTAGAGGATAATCCAGTCAATATGCTGCTGGCCACTACCGTAGTCAGAAGGATCGCACATGATGCACGTATCTATGAAGCACAGGACGGTATTGAGGCCGTACGGGTATGTCGCGGCACAACGCCCGATCTGATCCTCATGGATGTACAAATGCCGGTAATGAACGGTTATGAGGCTACGAAGAAGATCCGTGAAATAACAGGCGGACAACGTATACCCATTATTGCATTAACTGCCGGTAACCTGAAAGGGGAAAGAGAAAAGTGTATAGAGGCCGGTATGAACGATTTCATCGGCAAGCCGTTGGTCCAGGAAAAGCTATTACAACTGTTCCGTAAATGGCTGACCATCGTTATCGAAGAGGGACCTGCGATCCTCACCACCGAACAGGAAGCGAAAGAAGCCCATTTTGATATGGGTACCCTCGAAGCCTATCTGGTGGGTGAGGACAGATCTGTATTGAAACAACTGTTAAAACTGACCATCGAAGAACTGCAATCTTCCGTTGCAGAATTACGATCTGCCGCAGCTGCTGTCGACATCCGTAAGATCAACCGCATCGGTCATAAAATACGCGGCACTTCACAGATCATCGGTCTGGGCAAACTGGCCCGCATTGCAGACCAGTTAGATACGCTAACCGTCAAGCGCGAGCCGGAATTCGGTTTCCTCATAGAATCCATGCAAGAGGAATCTACGCTAGTGATCCGGCTCATGAAAGAACAGATGGCTAAACTTTAGTCGGCCGAATTCACAAACTGGTTAAACTTCATAATATAGGCCTTCCTGATCTTCTCATCTGTATCTGTAAAGAAATAACCATGATACTCCCTGTCAAGCTGATAGTGTTTTGCCCCTTCCAGCTGTAAGGTTCTGGAGTCAACCACGCCGATCAGTTTATCCTGGTGGAATACCAATACGGTACGATAGCCCGGAGACGGATCATCCGCTGCGCTTTCATAGTTATAATACTCGATATAAGGTTTATTGATATCAAGCGCTTCCAGCTGGAACTGTTTGATAAAAGACTGCATGTCAGATAATGTACGGCCGCTATGCTCCTTCAGATAAGCGGCAAGCACGTTTTCTATGATCGTACCGGTCTTTATCTTGCTTTGCTGTACCGCTGCATGGAATACACCTGTATTAACTCCCTTATCGTTCTTAAATGTCATTTCTATCACAACATCTTCCAGCACTTTTCCCACTGTTTTACCATTTGCAATAATGGGCGAGCCCTTCTTCAATAACTGGCCTTCCGTCTGTGTTTCACTCAGCTCTGTAGTGACCAGTGTAGAAGCCCAGCCTTTCGCCGGAATACCGGCTTCCAGTTGCACGTTATCATTGAGCTGTACAATAGGATGACCATTCACCGAGTCCAGCAACGTTACATTGCCCTGCGCCCTTTCCCTGATGATCTTTTCAGGCGCAGCAGGCGGTGCAACCGGTGTTGCTGTTTCCGGTACCTCAGAAAGAGCGGTGTTGTTTTCTACCTGTTGAACCGTGCTGTCTGCCTGTTGTTCCTTTGTTTTATTTTCCACGCAACCTGCAAGGATCAGTGCGAGTAAGAAATATGAGTAATTTTTCATGATCGTTAAAATTAGTGAATATTCACTTTCTTCAAAGCCTCCCTGCCCATAAATACCGGAAAGTATTGCATTTCCGCTTTAGCCGGATTCAGATGATAACTCCCTGAATACCGCGGCAATAAAGAAACATTAAAGGTATGT
>NZ_QGTG01000001.1:1304838-1546891 GCF_003182155.1 Chitinophaga sp. S165 | reverse complement strand
CCCATAAATACCGGAAAGTATTGCATTTCCGCTTTAGCCGGATTCAGATGATAACTCCCTGAATACCGCGGCAATAAAGAAACATTAAAGGTATGTGTACCAGGGCTTAACTGGCTGCAGAAAATACTGACCCTGTCTTTAAAATGTTCCCTGTGCACTTCATTATTTGCCCATGCCTGTGATTTATCGTTGTAAGAACAACCTGCAGGAATAGGAATTTCGATCAGCACATAGTCTGCCGTCTTCTGCACCTTCACCTCAACTTTCAACGTAACAGGAACACCGGCTTTAAGATCTGTTTGCGTAGTGCCATTGACACTGAAAACACTCGATACGTTAAACAGCCCGGACACCTTCTCCGGCTGCGTATTAAAGAACTGCTGATACGCAGTGAAATAAACTGGTCTTTTCCCCTGTTTGCTGATGTTGATCTTCTCTGTATACGTCAGTGTATCGGTATAAGGGAATTGGGTGATATGACGGCCATTGATATCAATTGCTGCCGGCCCATGAGATTCGTCTTCCAGTACATCGGGCAGGATGGTTTCCAGGATAAGCGCCGATTCATACGTATTTCTCCAATGACCGTCTTTTCGCTGTTCCAGGAAGTAACCTCTTATTTTCTGTAGTAATGGTTCGTATCCTCCAGCTTTGCGAAGCAGCTTGTATACCTGCAGCGTCTTTTGGATGCTGTTATCGAACAGATGATAACTTTCGCTGCCCCAGTAAGCATTACCGAATACCGTGTTCTTTTCACCGGCAAGGATAGCAGAGAAGTTCACAGGTATGCCGGCCTGCTGTTGGAGCATTGCCAGCCTAATAGTGTCATACCCGGACTTGCCTGACCGTGATATAATGCTGTCAACACCTTCTTTATAACTGATATTCGCACCAAGCTTGGCAAGCAGCAACATGCACCCGATGCGGTCTTCTTTTTTGCCGCTGTTTAACTCATCAACAAAATAATCAATGGCTACCTGTTTATTGAAACCCGTCTTATATCCCTGATCTTCCGCCATCAGTAAGGATTCAATGACATGCCGGGATATCCAGACAGATACGGGTGAGTTCTCCCACCATCCCCAGAGGCCGTTTTTCTTCTGCTGATCAAGTCGTTTTAGAATTTCTTTAATATCATTATCTTTTTTGAAATCTTTTTTCAGATATGCAGCTACCTTCTTTTCCAGGAGATAGGTCTTTAATTTAGACGCAAGTTGTTCATTACATAGGTATCTGTATTGTTGTACCTGTTCAATTTCGTTCATTAATACAGGCATTATGGCCGATTCTACACGTATCATTACCGGATCGGGGCGTTTGTACTGATAAGAGAATGACGTATCATTGTGGAGCGCAACGAACATGCCCGTCGTTTCGGAAGTACCTCTTCGTATCAGTGGAATTTTACGTTGTTCTCCATCCATATATCCTTCCTTATTGACTACATACTTGAAGCCTACACTATCAGTTCCCCTAATGTACACAGGCGTAGTATCAATAAGTGCATTTTTAAAAATGATGGGATGGCTAAAATATGTACTGTCATTCACACTGAAAGTATGCACCCCCCTGATACTATCAGGTGTGTAGTTCAATGCTTTACTAATGATATGAATGGTGTCTCCCGCTACGGCAAATGCAGGTAGGCCAAGATTGCCGCTAAGTGTTTTGAAAGAGCGGATCTGTATCTTTCTCATACCCACCTGTTTCTTGTCTGTCATCGCTATGGCGTAAGCGTCCCAGCTGGTAATGTCATCCGGAAAAGTGACCTTAAAAGAAGCGTTTCCATTTTCATCAGTTTTCAGCCTGGGCTGCCAGAAAGCATCGTCCCGGAAATTTGCGCGGAGACCACTTCTGGAAGATAATTCCCGCAATTCATCCTTGCCCCGGTCACCGGACTGTCTGGTTGTAACAATAAAAACTCCAAAGGCGGCTCTGGACCCATAGATCGCATTGGCATCAGCATCTGTCAGTTTCGTAATACTTTTGACACTTCCTTCGGCAAGGTCATTAAGTGTTCCTTCGAAAGGCACACCATCTATAATGATCAAAGGTCCGGTGACAGGTGGCAGGCTGTTCCTGCTCGCTATCTGAGGTGCACGGAGATGGGGAAGCACTTCTGTTCTCAGACGAGTGGCATTACCGGTATTATATCTTTTCGTAGTAAAGCCGTAAGCAATGATTACGGTTTCTTTTAGTTGCATGACAACATCTGTCATGGTAATTTTATAAAATTTGTTTTCATCCAGTGGCTGCTCCGTAGGACTAAAACCAATGAGTCTCGCTTCCAGATATCCTTTATCCGTCGTAGATAACTGAAATCTGCCATTTGCATCAGTAGTACATCCGTAAATGGTGCCGCGTAAGGTGACGGCTACACCGGGGAGTGGATCTCCCTTACTATCCAATACGATTCCACTGACCAGTCTTTTTAAACTTGCCCTGGTAAGTTTTCTTTTGTTGAAGCTCTCCGCTATCCGGTTCCGTTGATAATCCGAGATCATATATTTGGCGTCAGCTATATCCTTGAGCTGCTTGTCAAGCTCAATACTCATGCTGTCTTCCGGTAAGATATGTATGCTATCAGGCGCATAATAATGCAAATGGTCTTTTTTGAGAAAGAGGCTGTCGGTGATAAAATACCTACGATCGGTGAGTAATACCACAAGTCTGTAGTAGCCGGTATCGAGATCGCTGAAATCCTGCTTTGCGCCATTATATGATTTTACATAAGAGGGGTTGTCATAACGAAAGAAGAGTAATTGAAGGATTTCGCTGGTTAACATAAGATCAGACTGCGCCAGGTCAACTACCAGTTTAGTATTTACAGGTAAAGGCTCTTTTAGTTTAACCAGGTCATTTTCTTTTACGTTATTGAGTTGGAGTAAATGTATTAAACTGTCCGCCATTTTATCAGACCATGCCATTGCAGAGAGAGAGGTGTCTGTGTTATAACGCCTGAGGTCTTTATAGTCCGGAAATGTTTCCTGGAGCTGTTTTTGTTTGATCAACCCCTTGTTGATTTCAAAAGAATATCCTGGCTCGGGTGTGAAATCCTGGACAACACTATCTTTAACAATCAAAGACGCCTTATTGCCGGTAAGTGGACCTGCAATGTATTCAGCTTGATAAGCATAGTGATTCCGTTTCCCTATATTCAGCCAGAGCAGTTTTTCATCCTGCCTGATATACGCCCCATAGTCGCGGAAAGTATTTAGCACGCGTAACATATACTTGTTTATCCTGGTCAGCTCGGACGGCGTCAGTTTAGTAGGCATTGCCTCCACAAGTACATATTTTTTATTGATGGCGCTGTCTATGCTGATAAAGGTTTTCAGACCAGCAGGGATTGTCATGTTAAAAGACAGACGTTGGTGTGCTGTTCTCAGGGTTATATTATGGTCGCCCGGACTTACACGGATACTGTATCCCTGTAGTGGATCTGCAAAACTACAATACCTGGGTATTTCATCAACATAAACGATATGAACCGGCTGCAGACTTCCTCCTGAAAAAACAAAAGGCGCTATTTGAGTGACCGTATCTAAAGCGGGTTCTCTGTAGATGAAGAAAGGGGATGGGTGCGTAAACTGAAAGAACAACAGGCTGTCCAGCCCCATTTTCCCTCTATATTTTTCCCAGTCTATGGCTAACGCCTTTCTGAGGTCTTCCTCTTCTTCCAGTTCCTCCAGGTCAGTGTAACGAGGCGACTGATACCATTTCCTTTTTTGGAAACGCGGCAGAAAATCAGGTATTAATGGCTCATCAGCATTAAACTTGCTGGTATGGGCATACATCGTCAGGTCCGCATTAGCCACCGGTTTGAGGTACTTATCTTTTACATTCAGGCTGACCTTGGTGGTTTGTCCGGGATAGATCTCCTTCGGTGCGCTCACTGAGATGTCCAGTTGATTGCCCGGGTCCGTAAAATACACCGAATCTTTCTTTAGTACCCCGTTCCATATATAGTTGGTGCGGAGTTCATATTGTTCTTTATGTTGTGTTACGGCTTTCCATGTTAGCCTGTTTGTATATCCCCGTTCGAGTACTTTGTTGCGTTCAAAGATCCAATACCAGAAGAATAATTTTTGAGGATTCTTTATATCTGCAATAACTGTATCATTTGCCCAGGATATATCATATTCAAGCTGACCATCATCTTCATCAGGGAAATACTTGTCTTCAGCATACTCGTTTTTACATATGTACACAGAAGCAAAGGGGTTTATTTTTACAGCGCCGGGCAAAGTAATGGATGCTGTCTCAATTGTATCTTTATTATCATTCAAACCGCAAATATACGCGCGTTGCGCAGTTTGCGATGCGCCATCAGTTGTAATATATAGACTATCAGCATCTTGACTGAAAATAAATGGATTTTTATTTTTGTAAGTGTATTCCCGATGAAGCGTAAAGGTGCGCGTTTCGTTATTGCTGTTCGTAAATATACAGTTGATACTATATTTTAGATCTGCCTTAGGGAATATACTATCGGGTATCAGAATCTTTGTTTCTCCTACCTGATCCATTTGCCCGGAATATTGCCAGAGGGTATCAGGAATGGACATGCGCTTTTCGTAATATTCTATAACCTTTTCACGGATAACAAACATCGTTATACTTCCATCCATCACAGGAAGGTTGTTTTCGTCTTTCGCCTGACAGTATACAGCCATCTGTTGCTTACTACCATGGGATTTTCTGTCCGTTCTCGCCTGAAATGTCAGCGAATGCAGTTCGTACTCTTCTGACCTGAATGCCCCTTTTTTTAATACTGGTCTTTTCGCTGCATACTCGTCGATGTCAACCTTGCCATCAAAATTTGCCTTGTTATATTTTCGGCTGTCAGTGGTCTCTAATGTTACCTGATAGTCTTTATCCAGCGCGAGGTCCAGGTCTGGGGAACATACAAATTCGTAGGTATAAGCGCCGGGTGAGTATGGCGCAAGGTTTGTAAGAATTGTGTCAACATCAAAGTCCTGGTCAGACAATCTAAGTAATAGCGGCTTATTGACAGGTGTTCCTTTTTCGTCAGTAATAAAAGCCTTTAATTTAACCGTATCGCCCGGCTTGAATTTGGGCTTGTTAAACACGATGTATCCCGGATGTTTTTTTTGATATTGAGCAGCGACAGAGTTGCTATAATGTTTTTTGTAATATTTACGTTGTTTCGGACGGTATTTCAGATACCAGATCATGAAACGAAACGGGTAACTGGCCCGTTGACGGATAGTTCGTTTTCTTTCGCTTTTGGTCTGCGCCAGCGTGAAGCAGTTTAATACTCCCTGATGATATACTTGCAGTATCCCGCCTTTCTCATATTTTTCCAATCTGTAGGAGTTTGCCTTTGCATCATATTGCAATGGATACTTTCCCATCCGCATGTCTGCTGTTTTTACCGGTTCCCCTTTTTCGTTATGCAGGATTATGATGAGGTCTCTCGCATTATGCAGTTGTTTCATGCATACATTGGGAACGGGAGTGAATACCGTCTGGAGCTTATCATTTTCTGCATATACCCGAAGATAGTTGCCGGGTGGAAAATGCCCAGGGGGCTGATTGTCGTGGGGAAATGAGTCTCTCAGCGTATGCAGGAACGACGCATTGACTTTGTGTATCCCATAAGTATAGATCTGCAATGTTTCATCGTTGCTCAGTTCATATAAATATTCATATACACTGGAACGGCGGCTTTGGGATAAATTGTGTTGTGCACCTGCTGTAAAATATACCAGCAGGCACAATAACAATGGCAATTTTTTCAAACGTAAAGTGCTTAAAATATAAGAATTGCAAAACGTTGTCCCTATCCCGAAGATAGGGGAAATATGAATAGGTTCATTTTATCGCATCTTAAATTCTTTTCAATACCGGTGCCTGCACAAACGAACCCAATGCCAGTATTGGGTTCGTTTGATAGTACTATCTTCGGTTTGTCCTCCCTGCGGCCGTTCGTGATAATTGCCAGTCAGATGTAAGAGCAACTGTCACGATCATTGTGATTAGTGAATATTCACTTTCTTCAAAGCCTCCCTCCCCATAAATACCGGAAAGTATTGCATTTCCGCTTTAGCCGGATTCAGATGATAACTCCCTGAATACCGCGGCAATAAAGAAACATTAAAGGTATGTGTACCAGGGCTTAACTGGCTGCAGAAAATACTGACCCTGTCTTTAAAATGTTCCCTGTGCACTTCATTATTTGCCCATGCCTGTGATTTATCGTTGTAAGAACAACCTGCAGGAATAGGAATTTCGATCAGCACATAGTCTGCCGTCTTCTGCACCTTCACCTCGACTTTCAACGTAACAGGGACCCCGGCTTTAAGATCTGTTTGCGTAGTGCCATTGACACTGAAAACGCTCGATACGTTAAACAGCCCGGAAACCTTCTCCGGCTGCGTATTAAAGAACTGCTGATACGCAGTGAAATAAACCGGTCTTTTCCCCTGTTTGCTGATATTTATCTTCTCTGTATGTGTCAGTGTATCGGTATAAGGGAACCGGGTGATATGACGGCCATTGATATCAATTGCTGCCGGCCCATGAGATTCGTCTTCCAGTACATCGGGCAGGATGGTTTCCAGGATAAGCGCCGATTCATACGTATTTCTCCAATGACCGTCTTTTCGCTGTTCCAGGAAGTAACCTCTTATTTTCTGTAGTAATTGTTCGTATCCTCCAGCTTTGCGAAGCAGCTTGTATACCTGCAGCGTCTTTTGGATGCTGTTATCGAACAGATGATAACTTTCGCTGCCCCAGTAAGCATTACCGAATACTGTGCTCTTTTCACCGGCAAGGATAGGAGAGAGGTTAACTGGTATGCCAACACGCCTTTGAAGAATTGCGAGCCTGATGGTGTCATACCCTGACCTGCCCGAACGGGCTATAATGCTATCTATGAATGCGTGATAGTCTATCTTCGCTTCAAGATCGATCAGTAATTCCATACAGCGAATGCTGTCATGTTCTTTGCCGCTGTTCAATCCATCAACAAAATAGTCAATGGCTACCTGTTTATTGAAACCCGTCTTATATCCCTGATCTTCCGCCATCAGTAAGGCTTCAATGACATGCCGGGATATCCAGACAGATACAGGTGAGTTCTCCCACCATCCCCAGAGACCACTTTTCTTCTGGCGGTCCAGTTTGAGCAGTATGGTCTTAATATCATCCTCTTTTTTGAAATCCTTTTTCAGATAAGCAGATAGTTTCTTCTCCAGCAGAAAGGCTTTTAGTTTGGATGCCAGTTGTTCATTACAGAGGTACTTATAGCGTTGCACCTGTGCTATCTCATCCATTAATACAGGTAGGATCGCTGATTCCGCATGTAGCTGCAGCGGCTCCGGATGCTGTGGCATGTATGTAAAAGAGGTATCGTTGTACAGCGCAGCAAACATACCGCTGGTTTCCTCAGTGCCTCTTCTTACTACAGGAATTTTACGTTGTTCTCCATCCATGTAACCCGCTTTGTTCACTGTATATCTAAAGCTCACACTGTCGCCGGCACTTATCATTACAGGTACACTATCAATAAAGGCATTTTTAAAGCTGATGTTCGCTGTTTTATACAGGCTGTCATTCACATAGAAGGAGTGGGTGGCAGCAATAGTATCCTGTGTATAGTTCAGCGCTTTGCTGATCGCAAGAAGAGAGTCTCCTTCTACTGCAAACAATGGCAATGCAAGGTTACCGCTCAGCGCTTTATAAGAGCGTATGAACATCCGGTTGACCCCGGATTGCTGTTTGCCATTCATGGCGATAGTATAGGTTTTCCAGTTGGTGATGTCGTCCGGGAAAGTGACATTAAATGAAGCATTACCATGCGCATCGGTCCTTAATCTTGGTTGCCAGAAGGCATCGTCCCGGAAGTTGGTACGAAGACTGTTTGCCGGAGGTGTCGGTAATTGATCAGTATCTGCGGCGCCTTCTGTCGCCAGATCATTTCCATCGAAGGTCGCAGGTGTATAGCCCATGGCGCCTGGCGCTGTAGTTATTTTCACACCTGCTGCCTTACCGTATAAGGCTGATGCAAAGTTAGTGGCGCCAGCGGCAGCGATCTGCTCTGATGTGATGGTGCTCACCGCATATCCAAGTGATTTCTGCTCTCTTCGCACTCCCAGCGCAGTTACAACTACTTCCTGCAAAGCCTTGGTATTTTCTGTCAGCGTAATCGTGTAAAAATCATCGTTTGTCAGCGGCTGGTCTAATGATTCGAAACCAATGTACCTTATAGATAGCGTGCCTTTAGGCGTAACATGGAGCGTAAAGTTTCCTGCAGCATCTGTAGATGTCCCCGATTTACTGCCGCGTAACAGAATGCTGACACCAGGAAGGGGATCGCCGTTCGCATCAACTACTTTGCCGCTTACAACCCTCGTTAGCTGAGACGGATGTATAAGATCAGTATTGAAGCCTTCCGCTATTTCCCGCTTTCGTGCATATATATTCCAGTTGATATATCCGTAGCTGGCTGTTTCGCGCAGTTGCCGCTCCAGACGTATAACCGGGGTGTCCTGTTTTTGGATACTGACTGTATCAAATGTATAATAATGCTGATGATCGTCTTTCAGCAGAATGCTGTCTTTAGTGAAATACCGGCTGTGAGTCAGTAATACCAGCAATTTATAATAACCGCTTTCTAAATATTGAAAGTCCGTTGTCAGCCCTTTGAAAGACTTTACGTATGCGGGTTCATCATACCTGAAGAACAAAAATCCCAGTACGTCCGTAGCCGGATTAATGTCCGGATTGTCAATGCGGATGGAGAGGCGGCTGCGGTAAGTTTTTTGATCCCTGGTAAGGGGGATGACATTTTCATTCCTGAGTTTATCGTCCTGTTGCGCTCTTAGTGTACTGTCGATAGATTTTTCCGTTAACGCCAAAGCAGAAAGGCTGGTATCCGGTCTGTAGTGATCAAGGTTGTAATATGGCCAGGGCTTTATTTCTTTCTGTTTTATCAATCCGTGGTTGATCTCAAAAGAATAACCTGCTTCAGGTGTGAAATCCTGCGAGAAATAATCCTTTGCCACTAAAGTTGCATTGATACCAGTTAGCGGGCCAACTGTATAATAGTAATAGCTGCTCTTGCGGAGACCATCAGCATCCAGGTCATAGAGGCGGTTCTGGTGGCGTATATAAGCAGAGTGGCCACCGAAAGTATTGATCAGGCGCAACATGTACCTGTCCGCACGACTCGTCTCCAACGGCGTAAGCTGTTGCGGCATGGCTTGCACAGACACATTCACCTGGTGAATGGCACTGTCAATACTAATGAAGGTCTTTACGCGGTCAGCTATGACCTGCTCCATGGTGATCTGCTGATACGCCGTACGCAGGCTTATTTTGTGTTTGCCCGGAGACACCCTGATACTGTACGGCTGTACCGGGCTGGTCATGCTGTAATAGACAGGTACTTCATCCACATATAAAATATGCACAGGTTGTATGCTGCCACGTGCGATCACAAATGGCGCTATCTGCGCTGAAAGATCTTCTGTAGGCTCTGTATAGGTGAATACAGGAGATGGGTGCGTAAATCGGAAGAACAGCAGGCTGTCAAGGCCCATTCTTCTGCCATATCGTTCCCATTCGATCGGCATTGGCCGGGCCCCGTTCGGAGTAGGAAGTGTTTTTAATAATTGATAGAACTTTTCTCTTTTGTAAGGCGTCGTGAAAAATGGAATTGCAGGAACATGATCATCCGTAAATTTGCTTGTATAGGCATATGAGGTCACATCAGCATGTTCTACCGGCTGTTGATATTTATCCCTGACATTCACTGTAATTTGTGTGGTCTGCCCCGGATAAACAGTTCTGGGAGCATCTACGGTGATGTTCAGTTTGCCGCCCGGGTCTTTAAATGCCAGCGGCACATTATGCATAGTGCCCTTCCAGATATAACTCACATGTAATTTGTATTGTTTGTTATGCAGCGTGGATGCCTGCCAGGTTAAGGTGTCGCCGTAACCGCGAAGCATGATCTTTCCCTGCCCGGAAATAGTATACCAGAAGAATTGTTTATGCGGATTGTCTACATGTACAGTAACAGTGTCATTACGCCAGTCTGTTTTACAGCTGATGAAATCGGGGTCACTGGTCAGTGTATAACTGTCTTTTTCATTTTTGCCTTGTACTTCATATGATGATACAAGTGGGTTTATCTTAATAGCAGCGGGCAAAACTTTTACATAAGTATCAATCGTATCATGTCCCTCATTCAGGGCATATATACGTACCTTGTCATTCGTTCCGCCACCGCCTGAAGCAATATACAGACTATCTGCCTGCATATTAAAAGTAAATCTGCCCCTATCGTATCGATATTCCTGTGACAGCCTGTCTGTCTTTCGTTCGTTATTACTGGTCGTAAGGATACACTCAATTTGATAGAACAGATCTGCTTTCGGAAAGATGCTGTCAGGTATTGTTACCTTCGTTTCTCCGATAACGTCAACCGGACCGCTATATCGCCAGAGGGTATCGGGAACAAGCAGGTCTTCCGAATAGCTTTTTTTTACTACTGGTTTTGTAAGATATAATTGTATCTGGCCGTCCATAACAGGCAGGTCATTTTCGTCTTTTGCCTGTAAATAAACAGCTGCTGTTTCCCGGCTTGTATGCAAAGCTTTATCGGATCGCGCATTGAAGGTGAGGGTATGTAGCTCGTATTCTTCCAGTTCAAATTTACCACGTACCAGGATCTTGCGCTTAGCCACATATTCATCCTCATCAAGATCACCTTCGTAAGTTGAAAGGTCGTACTTGCGACTATCAGTTGTCTCAAGCGTTATCATATAGTCGTCATCCAGCAGCAGACCCAGGTCAGGGGTTAATACTACCTCATAGCTATACCCTCCGGGACTGTAAGGACTTAGCGTAGTAAGAATGGTATCGGTGGAATAATCTCTGTCAGATATACGTAACAACAATGGCTTGTCCACCGGTTTTCCTTTTCTATCCGTTACATAGGCCTTTACTTTTAAAGTATCTCCAGGTTTGTAAATGGGTTTGCTGAATACCATATATCCCCTGTATTCCCGCTCATATGGGCTTGGATTGTACCAGTTGTTATAATAATCTCTCCTGCTTCCCCATAGTTTGCTGCCTGCAATAATTATCTTCCGCTTTATCCGTCTGAGTGGATTTACTTTATAGTAGTAGCCGTCCCTTGTTAAAGGGATACAGTTCAACATGCCTTTGTAGTATACCTGCAGCAGGCCCGGACGTTCATATTTACTAAGCAGCCATGCCGACGACGATGCATCAAAACCCAGCGTATGTCGTCCGATCTTTATCTTCGCGTCTTTTATCAGATTCCCTTTTTGATCATGCAGAATGACCACAAGATCATGGTTATTGTCAGCGAGTTTCACGTATACATTAGGTACCTGTAGAAAAACAGTTTGCAGCTGATCGTTTTGCGCATATACTCTCAGGTAATTGCCCGGTGGAATGTTGGCAGGCACTCCTTTATCATGAGGAAAGGAATCTTTCAGGGTATGCAGCAGTGAAGTATTGATCTTGCCCGCACCATGGGAGCTGATCTCCAACGCCTCTTCATTACTGAGTTCATAAAGATATTCATACACACTGGTACGGCGTCCCTGGGATAATGGATGCTGAGCGCTTGCCGTAAAGGATGACAGCAGGAGCAGCAGCAATGCTAACTTTTTCAAAGGTATAAGGATTAAAATATTGAATCAACTATGCCCCAAGATAGACGAAATATAGATAAGTTCATTTTATCGCCTAACTTTGTCCCTTTAATTCCGATCAATGCATCTCTTTATAAAAAATATGGTTTGTAACCGTTGTATCATGGTAGTACAACAGGAACTGGATAAACTGGAGATCCCTTACTCCAAAGTAGATCTGGGTGATGTTCAGCTGGAGGAAACACCTGCTCCGGAAAAGCTGGAAGCACTTGGAACGCAATTGCATAGCCTGGGTTTTGAATTACTGGACGATAAGAAAACGACCCTGGTTGAGAAACTGAAAACGGCTATTATCCGCCTGATCCATGGCAATGAGAATGAAACGCTCAATACGAAATTGTCTGTCTACTTGCAGGATGCACTACAGGTTGATTATCATTATCTTTCTACACTGTTCTCTACTACAGAAGGCCTTACCATCGAGAAATACGTGATCCTGCAACGTATCGAACGTGTGAAGGAGTTGTTACAATACGATGAGATGAACCTGAGTGAAATAGCCGATAGTCTTGGTTATAGCAGTGTGCAGCATTTGTCCCAGCAGTTCAAGAAGATAACAGGTTTGACGCCAACAGGGTACAGGCAGCTGAAAGAGAACAACAGGAAGCCGCTCGATAAAGTATAACATTACATGCGCCCATAATTATATACATATTCCCCATCATTCTATAACAATCCTTGTTTGAGACGGTGGTAGCTTTGTGAAAAGATCGGACATGGCTACAACAACCGGACATATAATAAAAGAAACATTCCCTGTACTGGAAATGAGTTGCGCGTCCTGCGCAGTCAGCGTGGCCACCATGCTGCAGTCTACACCCGGTGTACAGGAGGCTTCCGTCAATTATGCTGATCAGACGGCCCGCGTGGTATACGATGGCGATAGCGTAACCCCCGTATCATTACGCAATGTGATCCGTAGCATTGGTTATGATCTCGTCATAGAAGAGCATAACCGTGAACAGGTGCAGGAACAGGCCCAGCTTGACCACTACAGGAGCCTGAAGAAAAAGACAATTGCCGCTTTAATATTATCAGCACCGGTCGTAGCGATCGGTATGTTCTTCATGGAGATACCATATGCAAACTGGATTATGCTGGTACTATCCACTCCGGTTATTTTTTATCTCGGCAGACAATTCTTCATCAATGCCTGGAAACAGGCCAGACATAGTAAAGCCAATATGGATACGCTGGTAGCGTTGAGTACGGGCATTGCCTGGATCTTCAGTGTATTCAATACACTGTTTCCTCATTACTGGCATGCACGTGGTTTACATGCGCATGTATATTTCGAAGCAGCGGCAGTAGTTGTAGGGTTTATATTATTAGGCCGTTTGCTGGAAGAAAAAGCAAAATCAAATACATCCGCAGCCTTGAAGAAGTTAATGGGTTTACAGCCCGCTACTGCGTTCGTAGTAGCTGCTGATGGTATAAATACCAAAGAGGTGCCGCTTAGCGAAGTACAGGTAGGTGATATGCTCGTAATAAAACCAGGCGCCCGTATTCCGGTGGACGGGCACGTCGTAGACGGCTCTTCCTGGGTAGACGAAAGTATGATCACAGGCGAGCCTGTGCCCGTGCTGAAAGATGCGGGAACAGCTGTATTTGCAGGTACGATCAACCAGAAAGGCAGTTTCCGTTCCCGGGCGGAAAAGGTAGGCGGAGATACCGTGCTGGCCCAGATCATCCGCATGGTAAAAGAAGCGCAAGGCAGTAAAGCGCCTGTTCAGCAACTGGTAGACAAGATCGCAGGTATCTTCGTTCCTGTCGTAATAGGCATCTCACTGCTCACCTTTGCCATATGGATGCTGGCAGGTGGAGAGAACGCCTTTACACATGGGCTACTGTCTGCAGTAACAGTATTGGTAATTGCCTGTCCCTGTGCCCTGGGTTTAGCTACGCCTACTGCCATCATGGTGGGCGTTGGAAAAGGAGCAGAGAACAACATCCTGATAAGAGACGCGGAAAGCCTTGAACTGGCGCATAAAGTAGATGCTGTTATTTTGGATAAAACAGGCACTGTTACAGAAGGTAAGCCACTTGTCAGCAGCAGCTATTTCCTACAGACTGGTAATGAATTGGCCGAACTCCAGCGTATATTACTTACAATGGAAATGCAGTCGGAACATCCGTTGGCGACAGCCATTGTAAAAGAGTTGCAGGATAAAGGAATAACACCGCTTCCGGCGGAACAGCTGGAAAAGGTGGAAAGCATCACCGGTAAGGGCATACAGGCTTATTACAACGGGAAGCGTTATCTGGCCGGTAACATGGCCATGATGACGGAAAAGGGAATCCAATCTGAAAGAGAGATCGCCGGCAAGATCACCGAATGGCAGGATGCCGCGAAGACCGTTATCTGTTTTGCGGCTGAAGACCGCCTGGTAGGTATTGTGGCGATTGAAGACAAGATCAAGTCCACATCAGCAGCAGCCATTGCCGCCCTGCAGGATAGCGGAATAGCTGTTTACATGCTGACGGGCGATAATGAGCGTACTGCGGAGGCCGTGGCAAAACAAGTAGGAATAATTAACTACAGGGCAAGTGTATTGCCTTCAGATAAAGCTGCATTTGTGAAAGAACTGCAGCAGCAGGGCAGGGTAGTTGCCATGGTAGGGGATGGGATCAACGACAGCCATGCACTGGCGCAGGCGGATGTCAGCATCGCGATGGGCAAAGGATCGGATATCGCTATGGATGTGGCCAAAATGACGCTGATCACTTCCGATCTGAATGTGATACCCAAAGCGCTGCGCTTGTCCCGTAAAACGGTCTATACCATCAGGCAGAACCTCTTCTGGGCGTTCGTCTATAATGTGATCGGCATTCCTCTGGCGGCAGGCGTATTGTTCCCGGTAAACGGTTTCCTGCTCAACCCTATGATAGCAGGAGCTGCGATGGCGTTAAGTTCAGTATCGGTAGTCAGCAATAGCCTCAGATTAAAATGGTCAAAAATCTAAATAACATATAAGCATGGAAACGCAACAATTTAAGACGAATATCAAATGTGGCGGTTGTATCGCTACGGTAACCCCTTTTCTGAATGAAGCTGCCGGCGAGAATGCATGGAAAGTGGATACAGCCGCGCCGGATAAGGTGCTGACCATTTCGGCAGACAAGATACCTGCGGAAGCGATTATCAGGGCAGTGGAAAAGGCGGGTTATAAGGCAGAGAAATTATAATCGGAGAATAGTTTTTTAGTGTTTTACCGGGCTGGCACTTACCAGCCCGGTTTTTTTATAAGGGCAGCTGGAATTGCTACTGATGAGCGGTATAATAATTGCTATACAAAAACGTTATTTAACCGGACAGTAAACCCAGGCATATGTTAAACTCCACCTGGAAAGTATTTAAACAGCCTGCCAGCAAGATATCAGGTCTCGGTATCCTGGCAGGCATTTTAATCAGCAGCAGTTGTATAACCGCCGACCGTGGCTATAACCCCGCTCCAAGAGCAGGGGCGGAATACCGGTTTGAAGAAGGTTTGAGGAAGGAAAAGAAACCCCAGCATCTTTTCGATAAAAAGACCCGTAAAGAAATGGCAAAAATGGGATATCCAACGGGAGAGTCCAATGCAGCTGCCGAGGAAACACGAGAAAGCAAGGCCGCCGCGACCGCTCCGAAACCTGATACAAAAACGGTAAAGCCCACTGATAGTTTACGTATGGATTCCGTCTATAAAGTCCGTCCACAATAACCCTTTTTACCCGTTTGTTCGATTTAATGTGAATTAATTACATTTGTGGAAATTTTAAAATATCCTCTATGTTAAAGACCTTGTACACCGCTGGCCTTTTCATTGCCGCCACCTGCATGTTCGGCAATACGGCCAAAGCTCAATTGAAAGGATTCAGCATTGGCCCATATGTTGAAACCGGCACCCCGGTTGGGGACTTTAAGGAAACCAATAACACTGGTTTTGGTGGAGGCCTGAACGCCGACATCAAACTGATCGCAGGATTTGGTGTGACGGGTTCCGCAGGTTTTATGTATTTCCCGGGCAAGACATACCAGACACTGAACGAAAACAATCAAACCATCAGTATAAAGGGAGAATCCCTGAAAGCACTGCCGGTAAGAGTGGGTTTGAAGTACAAATTCGGCTTCCCGCTGTTATACGTGAAAGTTGAAGGCGGTACCGCTACATTTGTAGGCGGCGAAGGCGACCATTTCAAAGGTACTGCAGCTATCCTGGCGCCAGGTCTGGGTATCCGTTTCCTCGGACTGGACGTAGAAGCCAAATACGAAGCCTGGTTTAAGAACAGTACTCGCGGTTTCTTCGGTCTGAAAGCCGGTTATAACTTCTAAGAGATCCCATATTTTATTTAAAGCCGTCTCATGGAAAATGAGACGGCTTTTTTTATGTATAGATCAATAAGTCAAAGAACTGTCTTGGAAACGCCCAAGCCCCGGTTGCTGGTACGTTTCCTCGATTTATTATGCAATATTAGGGAAGATTCTAAAGCGGTTTTGGACGATGTATGCAGGACGCAAAATCATGTATGCAGGACGCAGAAACGTGTATACAGGACGCAGAAATGTGGGGATCAAATTTTAAAGTTGCATTGCTGGTGAGGGTTTCGATATTTTTTATCGTCCGAGCTTTCTTTCTGGTTTTGATACCCATTATACAAGGGTCATACAAGGCTTAACTTACGTTCATCTTACGTTCAAAGACGTAGGATGAACGTAAGTTAAGCCTTGTATAAACCTTGTATGATGGGAATTTAATGAGCAAAAAAAGCCGCCTCATACATGAGGCGGCCCCTTTGATTTTTTCGACCTGTAATAACGTTGTTGTTCACTTTTCTACCGCTTAGATGGCTTCTTCGCTTTGGAAGTATCAGCCGGGCTTTTTACAGTAGTGTCTTTAACCACTGCTGTGTCGCGTTTTGTTGCAGCTGTATCAGCTGTAGCGGTTGCAGTATCCAGTTTCGCTGCGAAACTGGCTGTGTCCCTGGCAGTCGCTGTGTCAGCCTTCATGGTCGCTGTATCTGCAGAT
Organism: Chitinophaga sp. S165; assembly: GCF_003182155.1. GTDB lineage: Bacteria > Bacteroidota > Bacteroidia > Chitinophagales > Chitinophagaceae > Chitinophaga. The sequence continues at coordinate 1,530,168 of NZ_QGTG01000001.1, read as the reverse complement.
TTAAACGCCGCTGCAGTATCTGCTTTGAAAGCAAAGCTGGCGGTGTCTTTGAAAAACGCAGTGTCTTTTGCGAAATGGAAGCTGGCAGTGTCTTTGCCGAAGGCAGCCGTATCACTTACGAAGGCAGCTGTATCTAACTTAAAGTTAGCAGTGTCTCTTACGAAGTTGGCTGTGTCCAGTGAGAAATTAGCCGTGTCTGCTTTGAAGTTAGCCGTGTCCAGTGAGAAGTTAGCTGTGTCCATTGCAAAGTTAGCCGTGTCTGGTGCAAAGTTTGCCGTATCTCTTACAAAGCTGGCAGTATCCAATGCAATGTTTGCGGTGTCCGCATTTGTCGTCATTGCATTTACTGCGTTAGTCTGAGTCAATACGAATGCTCCCAGGCCAGCCATGAGGCCAAATCTCAATAATTGCTTTTTCATGGTTTTTCAATTTAACTGGTTAAAAAATAAAAGATCAATAAAAGATGGTTGAGTACCATTTCAACCAAAATCTTGCGAGAATACTCTAAGGAAATGTTAAAACGATTTTAATTCTTTTTAATTTATTGATTTACATAACATTATGAACTTTTTCTTATTTGAGTAGTTTTGATGATCTGCCCGGATCTTACTGGAAAAAGTAAGAAGGGAACAAAGCCACTTTGTAGACAGGTAGTAACAATTCCGGGTACACGCTTTCACAGTTTTCTACCATCACATGTATATACATAGGTGTTCTTTTGTCCATTTCAGGTATCTGTCTAATTAAATGTCATTCTAACACAAAAAGTAGTTGTAAATGTTTGGGATATTGATTTTTGGATGTATATTGTTGTAACAATTCCCTTTATGAAAACAATTCTTAATCTTATAGCGGCAGGATTGCTGTCGCTGTCAGGCAGCACATCTTTTGCGCAAACCATCACATTAAGCGTGAACAAACCACAGGCAGCCGTACAGCCCACCATGTGGGGGATCTTCTTTGAAGACATTAACTTCTCAGCTGATGGAGGTATCTACGCAGAGCTCGTAAAGAACCGGTCCTTCGAGTTTTCACAGCCACTGATGGGCTGGAAGGAGGCCGGCAAAAAAGGGGCAGGCAATATCCTGATCGTTAACAGAGGTAATGAGAATCCCGCTAATCCGAGGTTCGCACACTTAACAGTGCTGGCCGGCGACAGCTCCTACGGTTTGTTCAATGAAGGGTTCAGGGGAATGGGCTTCAAAAAGGACGGACGCTACAATTTTTCCTTCCGGGCCAGGACTACGGAAGGCAATCCCACCGGAAAACTCATTTTAGTGGACGAAAACGGGGCGAATATCGGAGAGGCGAATATCGCACCAGCCGGGAAGGAATGGAAGCAATATGCGGCCTCTGTGACCGCTTCCCGTACAGTTGCCAAAGGAGGATTAAAGTTGCTGTTCTCCGGTAATGGCAGCCTGGATATTGATATGGTATCCTTATTCCCGGAAGATACCTGGAAACAGCGTCCCGGCGGTCTCCGGAAAGATCTGGTACAGTTACTCGCAGATCTCCATCCAGGGTTCGTTCGTTTCCCTGGCGGATGTATCGTGGAAGGCCGGGACCTGGCTAACCGTTATCAATGGAAAAAGACAGTAGGGAAAATAGAGGACCGCACACTCATCGTTAACCGTTGGAATACAGAATTTGCACACCGTGCGCCGGGCGATTACTTTCAGAGTTATGGTCTCGGCTTCTATGAATATTTTCAGTTGTCGGAAGATATAGGTGCAGCACCATTGCCCATACTCAACTGCGGCATGGCCTGCCAGTTCAATACCGGCGAGGTGGCTGCAGATGATGATGTATCTCAATACATCCAGGACGCAATAGACCTCATCGAATTTGCGAATGGCAGTACCGATACGAAGTGGGGTAAATTAAGAGCCGAAATGGGACATCCAAAACCTTTTGATCTTAAAATGATCGGTGTTGGTAACGAACAATGGGACAGTCAGTATATAGCCAGGTACCAGCGTTTTGAACAGGAACTGAAAACAAAACATCCGGAGATAAAACTGGTGTCAAGCGTAGGACCTTTCTCAAGCGGTGAGCGCTTTGAATATTTATGGTCAAAGCTGCGGCCGTCAAAAGCCGATTTTGTAGATGAACATTATTATATGCCGCCGGAATGGTTCCTGAAAAACAGTAACCGTTACGACAAATACGATCGCAAAGGACCGAAGATCTTTGCCGGCGAATATGCGGCACATATCAAAGTGTCGAAAGAAAATGACAAGGAACAGGGAGAAACACGTAACACCTGGGAAAGTGCATTGGCAGAAGCCGCGTTTATGACAGGTCTTGAAAGGAATGCTGATGTAGTGCAGATGTCATCTTATGCACCGCTCTTAGCGCACGTGGAAGCATGGCAATGGCGGCCTGACCTGATCTGGTTCGACAACCTGCGTTCAGTAGGTACGCCTAACTATTACGTGCAGCAACTCTTTGCAAATAATAAAGGCACACACACCATTCCTGTCACAGTGAATAATCTGCCGTTAACAGGGCAGGAGGGAGTATATGCCAGTGCCACGATCGATCAGCAGGACCGGAAGATACTATTGAAGATCGTTAACACCACTGATAAAGCAACGAACTATAAACTCGCATTGACAGGGGCCGTTACTGCAGGTAATGCAGCTACGCAGCAGGTATTGACAGCAAAGAGTAAAGGAGATTTTAATTCGCTGGATAATCCCGGTGTTGTGAAGCCCGTCGAACAACCACTGAAGGCAGGAAAGAATAATGTCGACGTTTCGCTGGCGGCAAATTCCCTGAACGTGATCACGATACCCTACAAATAAACAGACCTTAAGAAAATATTAAAAACGTATGCACGAAATGCATACGTTTTTTATTGTAGAAAAGACATATACCCAACTATTTATACGATTCTGCTGTTATTATGCCTGACCATCAGGCTTAACCGGGCTTCAATAGATTTTAAGGCATCTTTAATGCTGCTATGCCCGCTGTGGCACGCTTTTTAGTCTTTATCTGGGACCGGTTCTCCGGAAAAGCAAGTATATGTTCAGCAGATACATACTCTTTTTGATCTTCATCTTCAGGATTATTCCTTTATACGCACAGGATAGTACCGCCCTGCCCGGGCAATTACCTGCGAAGTGGGACTTACAGGCCTGTCTCGATTATGCAAAGGCAAACAATATTACCCTGAACAGCTTCCGGCTAAACCGGCTAAGCACAGAACAAGACCTCGTACTTTCAAGATCGGCCGTATTGCCTAATCTCTCAGCAAGTGTTTCGCCCACTTTAACACACAGTAATGCAACAGATAATAATACTGGTAACCTGAGATCAGGCACCCGCCTATCTGGAAGCACTTCCGTTAATTCTGCCGTTACTTTATATAACGGAGGTTTTCTAAGGAATGATATCCTGCAAAAAGATCTCCTGGTGAAGGTGGCAGGCCTGGACCTCGCTGCAGCGGAAAATGATATCACCCTACAGATCACAGAAGCATATCTGAATATTCTGCTGGCTAAAGAGAATATCGTATATGTACAGGATGTAGTCGCTACATCGCAGGCCCAGGTACAGCAACAGCAAGAGTTTTATGATGTAGGCTCAGTAGCGCTGAAAGATCTCATACAACTGCAGGCCCAGTTAGCAAACGATAAATACACACTTGTCACTGCACAGAACCAACACCGCAATTTTGTGCTGGTATTGAAACAATTACTACAACTTCCTACAGAAACGTCTTTCGCAATTGTGGAGCCGGATACGCTGATGGGGTATGCCTTGCTCACGCCATTATTGGATGCGCAGAAAACAGCATTGTCAGTAAGGCCGGAAGTAAAAAGCAGTGAGCTGGGCGTACAGGTAGCGGAACTGGACGTAAGGAAAGCAAGGGCGGGTTATCTGCCCGCGTTGACTGCAGGAGCGGGTTTGGGTACTAACTATACTGGCGTTGACAATAATACTTTTCTAAAGCAGGCAGACAATAACTTCTATCAGCAGGTAGGGTTGACTTTATCAGTCCCGATCTTTAGTCGCCGGGTGAATAGAGTAAATGAAGAGAAAGCAAAGATAGGGGTAGAACAGGCGGAACTCACCTTGCAGAACACACGGCTAAACCTCACGCAGGCAATAGAACGGGCGTATATCGATGTGTTGAACGCACAGGGGCAATATGATGCGGCCGTGGAACAGCTGCGTTTTACGCAGGAGAGTTACCGTATAGCAAATGAACAGCTGAAAATAGGCGCAGCCAATACCGTTGAAGTATTACAACAAAAGAACCTCTATGTACAGGCCATGCAGGCATACATCCAGGCGAAATACAGCGCTGCTTTATATGTCAGGATATATGATTTCTACAGGGGCGTACCCGTTAAGTTATAGCATAAAAAAATAACGGATGAACAGGAAGAAGATTATAACGATAATATTGGTGCTGGTGGCCCTGTCGGCCGTCTGGTATTTCTTTTTCAGGAAGAAGGAGAATCCCGTTGTGATCACCACGCAGAAGCCTTTTTATGGCCATATCTCCACCAGTGTAACGGCTACGGGTGCAGTACAACCTGTAGATACCGTGGCAGTCGGCACACAGGTATCAGGGATCTTGAAATACATTTACGCTGACTTCAACTCGGAGGTGAAAAAAGGGCAACTGCTGGCAGAACTGGATAAGGTATTACTTCAGGCTGAAGTAGACCGTAACAGGGGCCAGGTGGCAAATGCACAAAGTCAGCAGGTATACCAGGAAGCCCAGTTCAAACGGCAGGAACAGCTGTATAAAGTTGGCGCTATCAGCAGGGCTGATTATGATAATGCGAATTTCCTGTATAAGGCCGCTATAGCCAGTGTGGAGAGTGCCCGGGCCTCTCTCAGAACTGCTGAAAGGAACCTGTTCTTTACAGAAATTTATTCTCCGATAGATGGAGTGGTGCTGAACAGAAGTGTGAGCGTCGGACAAACAGTTGCTGCCAGCTTCAATACGCCGACCTTGTTCGTGATCGCTAAAGATATTACCAAAATGCAGGTGCAGGCCAGTGTAGATGAAGCTGATATAGGAAATGTGCGGGACAGTCAGCGGGTGTCATTTACCGTTGATGCTTACCTGAATGATGAGTTTGCGGGAAAGGTACAGGAGATCCGCCTGCGGCCTTCTGTTTCAGCTAACGTGGTGACGTATACGACGATTATCAGTGCTAATAATGATGACATGAAACTGAAACCCGGTATGACGGCCACCGTCACTATCTATACCGCAGAAAGGGACCATGCGCTGTTAATCCCTTCCAAAGCACTGATGTTTAAACCTGATTCGGCGTTGTCGAAGAAGTTTAAACTTATTTCTATTGCTCCTCCGGCAGCCGAACGTCACAAACGTGCAGTGCCCGTGACCGGAGGCGATCGCGATACCACAAGACGTTTAACGCATGATAAAGGGAAGAATGCTGAAGCAACGAACTATGTATGGGTGCAAAGAGGAGATACGTTGTTACAAAAGAAAGTGGAGATCGGCCTGAATGATAATACAAGAGCGGAAGTATTGTCAGGATTATCACCCGATGAAGATGTAATAACCGGCATGCAGGAAGTAACTGATAAGAAGGCTGCAGGTAGTGGCGGACAAGCCAGTCCTTTCATGCCGCAAAGAAGGAGACGATGAGCAAGAAGATCCTCGAAATACAGAACATCAAAAGGGAGTTCCGCATGGGAACGGAAATTGTGCGCGCACTGAAAGGTGTTTCCTTCGATGTATTCGCGGGCGAGTTTGTGACCATTATGGGCAGCAGCGGCTCTGGAAAAACAACCCTGCTGAATATACTGGGATGCCTGGATAAACCCACAGAAGGCAATTATCTGCTGGATGGCGTGAACATCGGGCAACAGTCCCGCAATGAACTGGCGCGTTTACGTAACAGGAAGATCGGGTTTGTATTTCAGGCATACAATCTGCTGCCACGTACATCAGCACTTGAGAATGTAGAACTGCCTTTACTGTATAACATGGAGATCAGCCATGAACAACGCAGGCAACGGGCAGTACATTCACTCGAAGCAGTGAAGCTGGGCGAGCGGCTTGGACATACGCCTAATCAGTTATCCGGCGGTCAGCAACAACGTGTGGCCATTGCCCGTGCACTGGTCAACGAACCCGTGATGATACTGGCGGATGAAGCGACCGGTAACCTCGATACACGCACATCTTACGAGATCATGGCCCTCATGCAGGAGTTGAACCAGGAACAAGGCAAGACGATCGTATTCGTTACTCACGAACCGGATATCGCAGCCTTCAGCAGTCGTACCGTGATGCTGCGCGATGGAAAGGTGGTAAAGGATACTGTCAATGAAAATATACGTTCGGCTAAAGAAGCGCTGGCGGCCCTGCCTCCGGCAGATGACTATTGATTATGAATATTCTTAACCTCATACGGATCGCATTAAAAGCCTTACAGCGTAATAAACTGAGGGCGTTCCTTACCATGCTGGGCATCATCATCGGTGTGGCAGCTGTTATTGCAATGGTGGCAATCGGACAAGGCTCCAAAGAAAGTATCCAGTCACAGCTTTCCAGCATGGGGTCTAACATGATCACCATTCTGCCCGCCAGTAATGTGACCGGTGGCGCAAGGTTGGGAGGCGCCAGTGTGCAGACGCTCACTATCGAAGATGTAAAGGCCTTGCAGAAACAGGCGCTTAATATCAGCGCTATTTCACCTGCGGCTACATCCAGCGGACAATCCATCAACGGCGCATTAAACTGGCCTACGAGCATACAGGGCGTAAGTCCTGCGTATCTCGATATCCGCAAGTGGACTTTGCAGGATGGCGTGGTATTTACAGATGAAGATGTAAGAGCTTCCGCTAAAGTCTGTTTGCTTGGACAAACCGTTGTAAGCAGCCTTTTCCCGAACGGAGAGAATCCGGTAGGAAAGATCATCCGTTTCAATAACATACCTTTCCAGGTGATCGGTGTACTGGCGGCGAAGGGACAGAGCTCTTTCGGACAGGACCAGGATGATGTCATCCTGGCGCCTTATACTACCGTCCAGAAACGTATTCTGGCTACGATATACTTCCGTACGTTGTATGTTTCTGCGGTAAGTGAAGCCGCTACAGATGCAGCCACAAAAGAGATCACTACCATTCTGCGTAAATCTCACAGGCTGCGCGATGCAGACGAAGATGATTTCCAGGTAAGGACAATGGCGGAACTGATCAGCACATTGAGCTCTACCAGTAATCTGCTTACCATACTGTTGACCGCTATTGCCGGCATCTCTCTCGTTATCGGCGGGATCGGGATCATGAATATCATGTACGTATCTGTTACAGAGCGTACACGCGAAATAGGGCTGCGTATGTCCATCGGTGCGAGAGGCATTGACATCCTCATGCAGTTCCTCATAGAAGCGATCATGATCAGTATTACCGGAGGATTGATAGGAGTGGTGCTGGGCGTTACATCTGCAAAGCTGATCACTTACTTCCTCAACTGGCCGACGCTGGTGTCGGAATCCTCTATTATTTTGTCTTTTATGGTATGTGCGCTGACAGGTGTTTTCTTCGGATATTATCCGGCGCAGAAGGCCTCCCGACTCGATCCTATAGAAGCTTTACGATACGAGTGATCTTGCCTTACTTCACCTGTTGAAGGAATTTGCTGACAGTAGCCGTTGCCTTCTCACGAAGTTCGGGGTTGCCCCTGTCCATCACCTTTAACAATACCCGGCATTCGTGCAGGAACTTGGGCATGAAGTCGGAAGATGAATTGGCAATATCCAGGCAGTTATCAATAATATCAGCGTATTTGATCGTTTGTGCAGCGGCGCTTGTCCTGCTCATCCGTTCAGCTTCAGCTTGTTTGCGCTTTCGCCTGTTCCACTTCGGATAATCTTTTTTAATGTACACATCGGTCAGTTCCACAACGAGCGACAAAGTCCTGAAGGCTTCATCTGTTGGCATTACGCCCCATAACCAGGAAGAAAGATCATCTTTTGTAACGGCAGTATCTTCCAGTACATCGTGTAGTAAAGCCGCCGATAGTACCGGAAGATCTGACGTATAATCCTGACAAAGCTGCATCACTCTGATGGGATGCATGATATAAGGTTCATCTGCAAACTTCCTTTGCTGATCCCCATGCGCCTGTCTGGCAAATTCCTCTATATTGGCTAATATGTCCATCAGGATACAAGCATTTTTCTACAAGCTTCAGCACATTGTTTACAGATCTCCGCACATTCCTGGCAATGTTCGTTGTTATGTTTACCACATTCGGCGGCGCAGGCTTCACAGATATCTGCACAAACAGAACAAAGCTGGACAGCGTAACTGCTTCCCATGCTCATCAACTGTACAGCCGCATAACAGGCAGCCGCACACTCCATATCCAGCCGGATGCAGCGGGCCATCATCGTTACATCCTTTTCCTGCGTACAGGAAGAAGCACAATGATTACAAACAGCTGCACAGCGTAAACAAGCGTCAATACAATCTTTGTAGAAATGATAACCGGTGGTCATGTGTTAAGTATTGGTGGTTTAATAATAAATTGTTCCCAAAAGCATTTACCCCAAATACCGTACAAATTTGAACAAGCATACTCTGCCGATATTGAAAAGGAATTTGCTAATTTGCAGGAATGAAACACACATTCCTTTTCCATTGTTTGATCTTTATGTGCTTTTCCGCTTTTGCACAGCGGCATGCACTGGTCTTTCAGACGGACTTCGGATTAAAGGACGGGGCTGTCGCCGAAATGAAAGGCGTAGTATACACCCTGTCTCCCGACATAGAAATGTTCGATCTGACGCATGAGATACCAGCCTACAATATCTGGGAAGCAGCTTACCGGCTGCAGCAAACCGCACCTTACTGGCCGGCGGGTACTGTATTTGTATCTGTAGTAGATCCCGGTGTTGGTTCTGAACGCAAATCAGTAGTACTGAAAACAAAAACAGGGCATTACTTCGTGACGCCCGACAACGGTACGCTTACGCTGGTAGCCAGGCAGATGGGCATCTCTGAAGTCAGGGAGATCGATGAAGCAGTGAACCGCAGAAAGAATTCCGGGGCATCCTATACTTTTCATGGCAGGGATGTTTATGCCTATACAGCAGGCAAACTGGCGGCGGGTAAGATCACTTTTCAGCAGGTAGGACCGAAGCTGGCCGATTCAGTCGTGAGTATCGGTTTTCAGATGCCTGTATTTTCCGGTAACACTGTAAAGGGGAACATTCCGGTGCTGGATGTGCAATATGGAAATATCTGGACGAATATCGATCAGCAAACCTTCAGCAAATTGAAGGTGCAGCCGGGCGATCTCCTGAAAGTGACCATCTATAAAGGCGCTGAACAGGTGTATAGCGGTACGATGCCATTTGCCAATACTTTTTCTGCCGTACCCGAAGGAAAAGAACTTGTTTATCTGAATAGTCTGCTGAATGTATCGTTTGCCCTCAATATGGGCGATTTCGCCACCACACATCATGTGAAAAGTGGGCCTGAATGGAGTGTAGTGATCAGCAGATAATGCCGGTTTTTACCTAAATTCGCCGTTCGTTTTTTTAAATCTTACAATTTACAGATGCCACAACCGGATACTGCAAATAGGATGTTCCATCTGGCGGCAGACTATATTAATAATACTAACCGCCATATTTTCCTGACCGGGAAAGCCGGTACAGGGAAGACGACCTTCCTGAAATATATACGGCAACATACCACCAAGAATACCGTCGTAATAGCGCCTACAGGTGTAGCTGCCATTAACGCGGGCGGTGTGACCATGCACTCTTTTTTCCAACTGCCTTTTGGTCCTTATGTGCCAACAGGCGCACACCTTTTTGGTGTAGATAACGGCGTGACAGACGCTCACGCACTGTTCCGGAATATCCGCTTCAACCACGACAAAAAGCAACTGTTGCAGGAAATGGAGCTGCTCGTCATTGATGAAGTGAGTATGGTGCGTGCAGATACTTTAGATGCGATTGACGCCATTCTCCGTCACTTCCGTGGCCAGCCCTTAGTACCTTTCGGAGGTGTACAGGTGCTATATATCGGAGACCTTTTCCAGCTTCCGCCTGTAATGCCGGAAGAACAGTGGAAGTTATTGAAGGACGTTTATGACAGTGTCTTCTTCTTTGATGCGCGGGTAATGCAACAGGCCCCGCCGCTGTTCATAGAACTGAATAAGATCTACCGGCAGAATGAGGCCACCTTTATCAGTCTGCTGAACGGTGTACGTAACAGTTCACTGGACTGGGATGATCTCGAAACACTCAATCAGCGCTACCTGCCGCATTTTACAGGCGATGGCGATCAGTACATTGTACTGACTACCCACAACCGGCGTGCAGACGAGATCAATAATGCGCGCCTGGCGGCTATGCCGGGCGGGATCCATACATTCACAGGAGAGATCAAGGGCGACTTCAGTGATAAAGCCCTCCCGACGGATATGGACCTACGCATCAAGCGTGGTGCACAGGTGATGTTCATCAAAAATGATGTGGCGGAGCCACGCCGTTACTTCAATGGTAAACTGGCCACCGTTAAAGAGATCATGCCTGACGATAAAATTGTGGTGACGCTGGCGGAAAGTGAAGAGACGCTGGTGCTGGAAAAGGAGACCTGGCGTAATATCCGCTATTCCTGGAACAAAACCGAAGGCACTGTGGACGAGGAGGAAATGGGCAGCTTCACACAATATCCTATCCGTCTTGCCTGGGCCATTACCATCCATAAGAGCCAGGGCCTCACCTTTGAAAAAGCGATCATTGATGCAGGCAATGCCTTTGCTCCCGGACAGGTGTACGTAGCATTGAGCCGCTGTACCTCGCTGGAAGGATTGGTACTGCATTCAAGGATCCATCCCGGCGCTATCCGTACGGATGAACAGGTGCTGGCATTCTCCTCCCGCTTTCACAAAGAGGAAGAACTGGAAATGCTGCTGGAAGGAGAGAAGTTAGTCTTCTGGGCAGAGCAGCTGCTGAAGCTATTCAGCGCAGAAAAGATCCTGGCAGAGTTGCAGGTACATGCCGCCTGGCTGCGCGATAAAAAGATGACAGGCATGGAAAGTGCCTTAACATTAAGCCGCAATCTGCAGCAACGGGCGGCTGCATTACATGAGGTAGGGTTGAAGTTCAGACAGCAACTGGATCCGCTGCTGAAAGAAGTGCTGCAATCCGGTAATACGACTACGCTGAGTGAACGTGTCGGCAAGGCCGTAGCCTATTTCACCAATGAAATATATGAATCCTTTATACAGCCGGTGCGCCGTGAAAGGGACATTGTAAAGGATATTCCGAAAATAAAGAAGTACGTCCTGCAGTTGTCCGGGCTGGAACATTTTCTCTGGAGCAGGTTAGAGATCTTCGCAGACGCCAGTTACGGCAATGTAAAGTTCAATGAAGGGCTGCCGGACTATGAATCGTTGCGCAGGCCTCCGGCAGAAAAAGCGAAGGAGGCTAAAGAAAGCAACGACACAAAGGATACTAAAGAAACGAAGGGCACGAAAGCCACAAAGGAAAAGCCGGCAAAGAAGCCCCGGGAAGCTGGCGGCAGCAGACGAGGTACGCTCGAACTCTTCCTGTCCGGTAAAACGCTCCAAGAAATCTCTGCCGAGCGTGACCTTGCCATGAGCACCGTGGAAAGCCATCTCGCAGACTGCGTAGCCAACGATGAGCTCCAGCTCAACCGCTTCATGGACGACAAAAAGATCGCCCTCATATTACCGCTCGTAAAAGAACTGGGCGCTACGGCGTCTGCGCCCATCAAGGCCAGATTAGGAGAAACAGCCACCTGGGCAGAGATCAGGGCTGTACAGGCCTATTACCGCCGCACAATGGAGTAACACTGGGCATTATCCAACAAAACATAATTAGCAAAACACAATTAACAAAACACAATAGGACCCCGGTAGGGGTCCCCTGTTGTGCGCCCGGGGGGGCAACCCCGGGGACCGGAACGGAAACGCCACCGGAATGCAAACGGAACACGAACCGGGATACCACGGAAATCCCAACGGCAATTAATTATCATCCCCCGGCCACCATCATCCCCATACCGTCCATCGAATAATATCAATGCATTTTCCCCCTGGCTAACATTATTTCCCATTTCTTTTGTAATTTTGGAATGAACATTCTAAAAAGCACAGCCAATGGCCGACAGGAAATTAAAGATCAGCGTACTGGATCAGACCCCTATTCGCAAAGGCAGCAACGCCGTAGAAGCACTGGAAGAAAGTATTAAGCTGGCGCAGCTGGCCGACCGGCTCGGCTTTACCCGTTACTGGGTGTCAGAACATCATAATAGCCGTACACTGGCAGGCGCAGCCCCGGAAGTATTGATCTCCCGGCTGGCAGCTGTTACGAAACATATCCGCCTGGGTTCAGGTGGCGTCATGTTACCGAACCACAGTACCCTGAAAGTGGCGGAGAACTTCCGCTTGCTCGAAGCACTCAATCCAGGACGTATTGACCTGGGCATAGGCCGTGCACCGGGTGGCGACAGGCTGACAAGTCATATACTGAACCCCTCCAATAATTTTGAGCCCAGAGATTTCGTGCAGCAGGTCCATGATCTGGAAGGTTATTTAACTGATTCCTCCGAAACCGGTACGGTACATGAGAAAGTAAAAGCCATCCCACGGATAGATACGGTCCCCGAGCTCTGGATGCTGACGTCCAGCGGCGAAAGTGGGCTGCTGGCGGCAAGACAGGGCTGGGCATTATCATTCGCACATTTTATATATCCAATTGGCGGCCCGCAGGCAGTCAGGACCTATCGTGAAAAATTCAAACCTTCACAATTCCTGAAAGAACCTGCTGCCAGTGTAGGGATCTTCCTTTTCTGCGCCGACACCCAGGAGAAGGCAGATGAACTACAAGCTGTGATGGATTATCGCCTGTTAAGTTTTGAGAAAGGCAGGTATGACGAAACTCCTTCCTGGGAAGAAGTACGCGATTATGAGTACTCAGATCAGGAGTGGCAGCGCGTGATGGCCAACAGGGGCCGTATCGTTGCAGGTACGCCCGAACAGGTGAAACAACGTTTGCTGAAAATGGCGGACGATTATGGAGTAGACGAGATCGTAGCTGCCACCATCACCGAAAAGATAGAAGACCGCTTCCGCTCATATGAACTGCTCGCAGAAATCTTTCAGCTGGAACCTCGCAATTGATTGACATTTACGTAGTATTGCAGATATTGTGATTATTGCCTTCTTTCGAGAAAAGGGACAACTAAATTCGTCTGTATTACTACAATGGAACAAAAGCATAATAACGAGGCCAGACCGGTAGAACGCTATAGAGAAGATGATCAGGAATGGATGCGCTTTGCATTACGCTCCGCAGGATTGGGTACCTGGGATATGGATCCCATCAACCGGTGTATTGTATACGATGACCGCTGCAGGGAGCTGTATGGCTTTCCCGAAGGTGACGTCATGTCTTACGAAAGTTTACTGACATACGCTCACCCGGAAGACAAACCAATGGTAGCTACGGCAATGGAACGCGCCCTCGCAAATGAGAACGGCGGGCGTTACGATTTTGAGTTCCGTGTAACCGCCGCCGATAACAGGCTGCGCTGGCTCAGATGTATTGGTCAGGCTTACTTTAATGAAGCAGGAGTGGCATACCGCTTTGCCGGTACTATACAGGACGTGAGCCGACAATCAAAGAGCAGGGAAAAGAAAGTAATGCTGTTCTCCCTGGTGGAGAGCAGCTCAGATTTTATAGCGGCGGCAGATTATGAAGGGCGCATTTTTTATATGAATTCTTCAGGACGGAAATTGTTAGGGATCCCACAGGACCTGGATATAACATTGTTGGGAGAGGTCGATCTGTATAATCCCGATTACCACGATTTCATTGCCAAAGAAGTACTACCACAGTTAAGAACAGGACACAAATGGACAGGTACCGTCTATCTGCGGCACTATGATTCAAAAGAGATCATCCCTTTTCATGCCGATTTCTCCATCATCAAAGATCCCAGGAATAATAGCTTCATCGGCCATGGCGCAGCGCTGCGCGATCTAAGGCCCGAGCTGGAAGCAAAAAAAGAACAACAGAAACTACTGGCCCTGCTGGAAAACAGCCGGGACTTCGTCAGCTTATCTGATGAAGCCGGAAATGTATCCTACGTCAATGCCGCCGGACAAAAATTACTGGGCCTTGATAGCCTGATGGACGCCCGGAGGCATAACAGTGAATACCTTATGCCAGGGGAAATAGACCGGCTGAAAAATGAGATAAATGTAGAACTCTTCAACCGCGGACAATGGTCCGGCGAAATACAATACCGGCACTTCAAAACAGGAGAGGCCATCCCCGTATTCGGCACAACCATGCTGGTATACGATCCGCTTACAGGCGTCTCCCAGGGAAGGGCGAGCATTGCCCGCGACCTGCGTGAAGAAAAGGCGTTAAGGCAACGGATGATCGATAATGAGCAGGAACTGGAACGCCTCGTGGAACTCAGGACAGATGAACTGAAAAAGGCGAATATTGATCTTAACATCGTGAACCAGAACCTCGAACAGTTCGCTTACGTGGCCAGTCATGACCTCCAGGAACCGCTTCGCAAGATCAATATGTTCTCAGCACTGATGCAGGATAAATATGCAAATGAGCTGAACGAGACGGGCGTACGTAATCTCGGCATCATCCGAAATGCCGCAACCCGTATGACCACCCTGATACAGGACCTGCTAGCCTTTTCAAGAGTGTCCCGCCAGGATCACCTGTTTGAAAGGATAGACCTCGTTCAGGTCATGGAACAGGTACTGACCGACCTGGAAGTGCTCATTCAGCAAAAGAACGCCACAATTAATTACGACTCACTTTGTTGCATAAAGGGTATCCCCCTGCATATGACACAGCTTTTCCAGAACCTCTTAAGTAACGCACTGAAATTCAGCAAAGCAGACGTAGCCCCTGTTATCAGGATAACTTCCCGTATGATGGAGCCGGAAGAAGTCGGGGCTAATCCGCAGTTACAGAACGGTACTACCTATTGCGAGATCAAAGTACAGGATAATGGTATCGGTTTCGACCCAACGTACGCACGCAAGATCTTTGTGATCTTTCAGCGCCTGCACGGAAGGGGAGAATATGAGGGAAGCGGTATCGGACTGGCCTTATGTCAGAAAATAGTGACTGCTCATCATGGTGTTATCTACGCAGAATCAGAAGAAAAACAAGGTGCTGCCTTCACAGTTATTTTACCGGCATACACTTGATTATATTTTTTCATATTTTTGCTGGAAATAACTGATCCTATCCTATGAGAAAATACTTCCTGCTGATAGCAGTCATAGCACTGGTTGTCGCTGCCTGTACCAAAGAAGCAGGTGTTGGCGGTGGAACACAAAATCCCGGTGACACTACTGGTCTGCCTGGATCCGGATCCGGAAATAAAGACAGCGTTGTTACATTCACAGATCTGAAGTTTGCCTTGACACCTGCAAGTGAAAGTTATGGCCGCGTTTTCTCCTCTTTTAAAGGAAACGTTTACCTGGATAATGATATTCCTGATACACTTGGAAAATACATAGATCTGGCTTTCAATAATTTTGGCTCCTTCTCTATGTTCTTTACCAGCCCGAACGATGAAACGTTCGATCTGAACATTCCTGGCTCACTGACCACGCTTGTGCGTAACCTGGTGCCTTCGGATACTTTCAATGTCAATTCCTTTGATACTATTACACATGCATCCACACTGAGACAACTGACCATCACTACTGATGATGAGACTTTTGCTTCAGCCGATATGCCATTGGTAGTGTTCTTCCAGAATGGTTTTGGAAAGAAGGGTATTATCAAAGTAACAGCAATAACTGGTGATTATATAGTTGCTGATGTAAAAGTAACTTACTGATATTAAGAAATTTATGCAGAGAGAATAAGGGCTGTCCGCGCAAGTGGGCGGCCTTTAGTCATTTTATGCCAATGCCCCCGGTTAATTTAGCCCTAATAGGAATGTGTAGGACAGTTGCCCCGCTGCCTTTATTTAAATTTGAAAGGTTCCGCGATTAAAAAAAACAATTCCACTATTATGCAAGCTATTTTAGGCGTATTTTTTCATTTTATCGGAGGCTTCGCGTCCGGCAGTTTTTATATCCCTTTCAAGAAAGTAAAGAGTTGGGCCTGGGAAAGTTATTGGATAGTGGGTGGCTTTTTCTCCTGGTTAATTGTACCCTTTCTGGCAGCCTGGATCACTGTACCTGACTTCCTGAGCATCATTAGCAGAACAGACAGTTCTACACTCTTCTGGACCTATTTTATGGGCGTATTATGGGGCATCGGCGGTCTCACGTTCGGCCTGGCTATGCGCTACCTGGGCATGTCGCTCGGTATGTCCGTAGCGCTGGGATATACCTCTGCTTTCGGTTCCCTCATTCCACCAATATACAGGGACCTCTTCTCCTCCGATAGTGCAAACACATTTTCAGCAATGTTAAAAAGCCCGGGCGGTTTGATGGTGCTCGGTGGCGTACTGGTCTGCCTTGCAGGTATCGCTATTTGCGGTGCCGCAGGAGTGATGAAGGAACGTGAATTATCCGAAGATCAGAAAAAGGAAAGTATTCAGGAGTTCGATCTGAAAAAAGGACTGATCGTAGCAACTGTTTCAGGCATCCTGAGCGCCTGTTTCAATTTCGGTATAGAGGCGGGTAAACCAATGGCGGCTATCGCTATTGAACAAGGCAGCAACCCCTTATTCCAGAACAACGTGATATTCGTTGTGCTGCTGTGGGGAGGTCTTACTACTAACCTGTTCTGGTGCCTGTTGCTGAATTTCCGCAATAAGACCTTTGGTGATTATGTCAACAAGCAAACGCCGCTGGCTGGCAATTACTTCTTTGCAGCACTTGCCGGTACCACCTGGTTCTTCCAGTTCTTCTTCTACGGCATGGGTGAAAGTAAACTCGGTAACGGCGCAAGTTCCTGGATCCTGCACATGGCGTTTATCATTATGATCTCCAGCCTGTGGGGTATTACACTGCGTGAATGGAAAGGCGTAAGCGCAAAGACCTTTGGAACGATCATACTGGGCGTTGCAACGATCATGGCATCTGTGATGCTCGTAGGCTACGGCAATTCATTGTGATGTTCATAAACATGATCTGAAGGCAGGAACTACACCCGGCATGGGGCAAGTGTTCGTAGACTTTTAACTATCATAAACCAATCTAAAAAATATAAAAAACAACATATGTCGGTTTCTTCCTTAACAAATTTCAAACACGTAAGTTATCTCTGGGATGAGCAGAAAGCCGCTGCACTGGCAGGAGACGAAGTAGCATTACTGATCTACCGTTCTAATCTGCTGGGTGCTGATCTCCGCCTCACAAACTATGGTGGTGGCAATACTTCCTGCAAAGTGATGTCTACAGATCCGCTGACGGGCAAACAAACGGAAGTAATGTGGGTAAAAGGTTCCGGTGGCGATCTGGGTACCTTGAAACGTAGTGGTCTGGCAGCTTTGTATGTGGAGCGGCTGCATAGCCTGGAGAATATCTACAAAGGTATTGATCAGGAAGACGAAATGGTAGAGCTTTTCAATCACTGTATCTTCGATCTCAGTTCCAAAGCTCCTTCCATCGATACGCCGCTGCACGGTTTTCTGCCGTTCAAACATATAGACCACCTGCATCCTGATGCGGCCATTGCTATTGCAGCAGCGAAGGATGGTAAACGTATCACACAGGAGCTCTTTGGTGGTACAATAGGCTGGGTGCCCTGGCAGCGCCCCGGTTTTGACCTGGGTTTACAATTAAGACAATGTCTGCGCGAAAATCCAGGCATCAGAGGTATTATGCTGGGCTCTCACGGTCTGTTCACCTGGGGTGATACCGCTTACGAAAGCTATGTGAACACGCTGGAAGTGATCGAGCGTTGTGCTGCATACCTCGAAGAGCATTATGGCAAGAAAGGACCTGTATTCGGCGGTAGCCGTATTACTTCCCCACCCGCTGAAGTACGTAAGAAACAGGCTGCAGCGCTGGCGCCTGTTTTACGTGGCCTGTGTTCAGCTCACACCCGTATGGTAGGTCACTTTACAGATGATCCGCGTGTATTGGAGTTCATCAACTCCAATGATCTTGACAGGCTGGCGCCATTGGGTACCAGTTGTCCGGACCACTTCCTGCGTACGAAGATCAGCCCGTTGGTGTTGCCGCTCGATCCCCAGGCTTCACTGGATGATGCAGCAGCAGTAAAGCAACAACTGGAGCCTTTATTTGCTGCTTACAGGCAGATGTACACTGATTATTACAACACCTGTCGTCATCCGAACAGCCCTGCTTTACGTGATCCTAACCCGGTTGTGATCCTGTATCCTGGTGTTGGCATGTTCACATTCTCGAAAGACAAACAGACCGCAAGAGTGGCTGCAGAGTTTTATACGAATGCGATCAATGTAATGAAAGGTGCGGAAGCTATTTCTGAATATACCGCATTACCGCGCCAGGAAGCATTTGACATAGAATATTGGTTGCTGGAAGAAGCGAAATTGCAACGTATGCCTAAACCAAAAGCATTGTCAGGCCGTATTGCCCTGATCACAGGTAGCGCCGGTGGTATCGGTAAAGCTGTTGCTAAGAAATTTGCAGACGAAGGCGCTTGCGTGGTGATCAACGATAACGACGAAGGCCGTCTGCAGGCCGCGAGAGAAGAATTCTCCAAACAATATGGCAAGGACGTTTTTGCAACTGCTATCCTCGATGTAACAAAAGGCAGTGATATAAAGGCTGCATACGACGTAGCCAGCCTGGCTTTCGGAGGTGTGGACCTGGTGGTGAACTGTGCAGGTCTTTCTATTTCCAAACCATTGGAAGCACATACAGAAAAAGACTGGGACCTGCTGTACGATGTACTGGTAAAAGGCCAGTTCCTCGTTACCCAACAGGGCGTCGAAGTGATGCGCAAGCAGGACCTCGGTGGTGATGTCATCAATATCGTTAGTAAGAATGCGCTGATGAGTGGCCCTAACAACGCCGGTTATGGTTCCGCCAAGGCGGCACAGCTCCATCTGAGCAGGTTGAATGCAGCAGAACTGGGCAAGGATGGTATCCGTGTCAATGTCGTAAATCCTGATGCGGTGATTGCCGACAGCAAGATCTGGGAAGGTGACTGGGCGGCAGGCCGTGCGAAAGCGTACGGTGTTACGGTAGAAGAACTGCCCGGATATTACGCCAAACGTACCTTGCTGAACCAGGTGATCCTGCCGGAAGACATTGCAAATGCATGTTTCGTTATCACCGGAGGACTGCTTAACAAATCCACCGGTAACGTGATCAACGTGGATGGTGGTGTTGCAGCTGCTTTTGTAAGATAAACAAGGCCTTTCATCAGTTAAATACCAGTACATTGAGTCAACACATGCTCCGGGCGAAAGCCAGGCCGGCATGTGTTGATAATGTCTGTTAACGAAAAACTTTTCCTAATTTACCAAAGACCCAAACTCCCGTTATGAATATTGAGAAATTTCAGATAGCTGAATTCAACGATTCCCACAGGCAGGCGCACGAGCGCAGCTTCGAATATATCGCCGGAAATATCCAGCATGTAGATGAGGTCCTTCAGAAATTGCAGGACTTCCAGGTAGCTATCCCCAGCTGGGCGCTGGGAACCGGTGGTACCCGTTTCGGCCGTTTCTCAGGAGGAGGGGAGCCTCGTAACCTGGAAGAAAAGATCACCGATATCGGTTTGCTGCACGCATTGAACAGGAGCAGTGGTGCCATTTCCCTGCACATCCCCTGGGATATTCCTGAAAATGCAGCCAGCATAAAAGCACTGGCAGCACAACATGATATCCGCTTTGATGCCGTGAACTCTAATACCTTCCAGGACCAGCCTGGCCAGGAACTGAGTTACAAATTCGGTTCCCTGCATCATACTGATAAAGGCGTCAGGAAACTGGCGGTAGAACATAACATTGAAGTAATAAAATACGGAGTGGAACTTGGTTCCAATGCACTGAGCCTGTGGCTGGCAGATGGTTCCTGCTTCCCCGGACAGCTGAATTTCAGAGGTGCTTTTAAACGCACGCTGGACAGTCTCCAGGAAGTATATGCCGCACTGCCGGATGCCTGGAAACTGTACATAGAATACAAGGCTTATGAGCCGAATTTCTATTCTACGACTATCGGCGACTGGGGCCAGTCATTACTCTTCGCCAATAAACTCGGGCCAAAGGCATATACGCTTGTGGACCTGGGCCATCATCTGCCAAATGCCAATATCGAACAGATCGTGTCATTGCTGTTGATGGAAGGCAAACTGGCAGGTTTCCATTTCAATGATTCCAAATATGGTGATGATGATCTGACAGTAGGCAGTATCAATCCTTATCAGCTGTTCCTCATCTTCAATGAGCTGGTGGAAGGTATGGACGCCCGTGGTATGAACCACGCCAATGATCTGGGATGGATGATCGACGCTTCGCACAATGTAAAAGATCCGTTGGAAGACCTGTTACAGTCAGTGGAAGCCATCATGATCGCTTATGCGCAGGCTTTACTGGTAGATACCAAAGCCCTCCAGGCCGCCCAGCAGAACAACGACGCTGTGGCCGCACAGGAAATATTGCAATACGCTTACCGCACTGACGTCCGTCCGCTGGTTGCCCAGGCACGCCTGCTGGCAGGAGGTGTTTTACAGCCGGTATCCTTCTACAGGCAGTTCAAGGTAAGAGAACAACTGATCAAAGAAAGAGGTCTGAAAACCGTAGCAACGGGATTGTAATTCTAATCATCAACGGCATGCGCTGTATTGCAATACTGGACATAGGTAAGACCAACAAGAAGATATTCCTGATAGACGAGCACTACCGCATCGTGTGGGAAAGAGGTGCTTGTTTCGAAGAAACCGTGGATGAAGACGGGGATGCATGTGAAAACATAGAACTGCTCACAAACTGGGTGAAAGACAGTCTTCGCGAACTGTTGCAATTGCCCGGTTATAGTATTGTGGCATTTAATTTTAGTACCTATGGCGCCAGCCTGGTATACCTGGATGAACAGGGCCAGGTACTGGCGCCTTTGTACAACTATCTGAAACCTTACTCCGCCGGTATGGAAGCCGCATTTTATGAAGCGGCCGGCGGTGCTGATCAGTTATGCGGAGACACTGCTTCTCCTGCATTGGGCAGCCTTAACGCCGGTCTGCAGTTCTACCGGTTAAAGCAGTTGCAGCCCGCTGTTTATGAGAAGGTGAAATACGCACTCCATTTACCGCAATACATAAGCTTCCTGGTTACGGGCCAGCCATTGTCTGATATTACCAGTATTGGTTGTCATACGATGCTCTGGGATTTTACCAAACAGCGTTATCATGAATGGGTGTTAAAGGAAGGACTGGCAGATAAACTGCCGCCTGTTTTTCCTGGTAACCACACACTGCCGGCTACCATTGACGGGCATACCTGTATTGCCGGCGTGGGGCTGCATGATAGCTCCGCTGCCCTGATCCCTTACCTGGCAAGTTTTTCGGAGCCCTTTGCCCTTATATCGACCGGTACCTGGTGTATCACCCTTAATCCGTTTAATAACAGCCCTTTAACGGCGGAAGAACTGGCATCTGACTGTCTATGCTATCTGACCTATGAAAACCGCCCTGTAAAGGCCGCAAGGCTCTTTGCGGGCAACGAGCATGAGCAGCAGGTGAAAAGGCTGGCAGAATATTATCAAACACCGGTAAATTACTACCAGCAAGTAGCCTTCGACCCTGCTATATTTGCCAGGTTGCTCGCGGCATCTCCGCAACAGGAACGCCCGGCCTCCGGTACGGCCCTGTTACAGGCCTCCCGCTTTGCAACCAGGTCATTGAACGACTTTACCAGCTATGAAATTGCCTATCACCGTTTGCTGATGGACATCATGGAACAGCAACAGTTCTCTTCATCGCTGGTAATAGACGGTACACCGGTAAAACGTATTTTCGTGGATGGTGGGTTCAGCAGGAACACCGTATACATGCACCTGCTGGCAGCTGCTTTCCCGCAGATGGAGATCTACGCCGCCTCTGTAGCCCAGGCTACGGCAATAGGCGCAGCCCTCGCTATTCATCGCCACTGGAATACACAACCTTTGCCGGCCGACCTTGTAGAGATGAGACATTATAGCCACGGCTCGATTTATATTTGAACAAGATGAAAGTAGGACTCTTCATACCCTGTTACATAGACCAGTTTTATCCGCAGGTAGGTATCGCCACGTTATCATTGCTGGAAAAACTGGGTTGTGATGTGGTATATCCCCAGGGACAAACCTGTTGCGGACAACCCATGGCCAACTCCGGATTTGAACACCTGACCCACGGTTGCAATGAACTTTTCGTAAACCATTTCGAGAACTTTGACTACATCGTAGCACCTTCGGGTAGCTGTGTGCTGCACATCAAAGACCATCTGCATGTAGATGGGAAAGAACAGGCAGCCACGCACATCCGTCAGCGTATATACGAACTGGCAGAGTTCCTGACGGATGTACTGAAAGTTGATAATCTGAAAGCAAAATTCCCGCATAAAGTAGGTATACACCAGGCTTGTCATGGGCAGCGCGGATTAGGCCTCGCCCAGATGAGTGAGCTTGTGGCCGCTCCGTTTTCCAAACCACAACAGCTGTTGAATATGGTGGAAGGACTGGAACTGATAGAACTGAAACGTAGCGATGAATGTTGTGGTTTCGGCGGGACTTTCTGCGTGTTCGAAGAAGCGGTCTCCGTGAAAATGGGTAAAGACCGTATAGCTGATCATGTCAATAATGGTGCAGAATATATTACCGGCAATGACGTTAGCTGTCTCATGCACCTGGAAGGCATTTTACGCCGCCAGAACAGTAATGTGAAAGTGCTGCACATCGCGGAAATATTGAATTCAATCTAACTTTAGGAAGGCATGGAACATCAACATAAAGAACACGCGCTGCTGGCGGAAGATTTTAATGCCAATGAACCTCGTGTGAACTGGCACGATGAGACACTGTGGTGGATCCGTCAGAAGAGAGATAAAATAGCCTGGAGCATTCCGGAGTGGGAAGAACTGAGAGAAACGGCTTCCCGTATCAAACATAACGTACTGGGTAACCTGCACGACTATCTGCTGGAATTTGAACGTAAGGCACAGGAGAATGGGGCTATCGTACATTGGGCGGCCAACGCTGACGAGCATAATAAGATAGTGTTACAACTGTTGCAGGAGCAAGGCGTAAAAAGGATGGTGAAGAGTAAGTCCATGCTTACCGAAGAGTGCCATCTGAACCCATACCTCGCTGAACACGGGATAGAAGTAGTCGATACAGATCTTGGCGAACGTATCGTACAACTTGCGAAAGAACCGCCAAGTCATATCGTATTGCCTTGTATCCATAAAAAGAAAGAAGAGATAGGAGAGCTGTTCCATGAGCACCTGGGCACGCCTGCAGGTAATGCAGATCCCAAGTTCCTCACTGCAGCTGCCCGCCAGCATCTCAGAAAAGAATTCATTCAGTCCCGTGTGGCCATTACCGGTGTTAACTTCGCCGTGGCGGAAACAGGGGAGATGGTGGTCTGCACAAACGAAGGCAACGCCGATATGGGCGCTCACCTTGCAGATGTACATATCGCCTGTATGGGTATCGAAAAGATCATCCCGCAAAGAAAACATCTGGGTGTGTTCCTGCGCCTGCTGGCAAGAAGCGCAACTGGTCAGCCTATCACTACATACAGCAGCCATTTCCGTTCTCCGAAAGCGGGACAGCAACTGCACATCGTACTGGTCGACAATGGCCGTAGCCGTCAGCTGGGACGCGAAGATTTCCGCAACTCGCTGAAGTGCATCCGTTGTGGCGCATGTATGAACACCTGTCCTGTATATCGCCGTAGCGGCGGTCATAGCTATCATAACGCTATTGCCGGCCCGATAGGCGCTATCCTGGCGCCCAATCTGGACATGAAGGAATATGCTGACCTGCCGTTCGCATCGACCTTATGCGGTTCCTGCTCTAACGTATGTCCGGTGAAGATCGATATCCATCAGCAATTGTATAAATGGAGACAGGTCATCACACAGGAAGGACACGCTAAAAAAACAAAAGCCGCCGGCATGCACGCCATGAACATCGTGTTGTCTAAACCTGGTCTGTATAAAACCGCCGGAGGCGTTGGCCGCTGGGTAATGCGTACATTCCCCGCCGTTGTAAACAACGGAATGAACCCCTGGTTCAAACAACGCGAAATGCCTGCCCCTCCGAAACAATCATTCGCCGACTGGTACAAAAAGAACCGCCCGGAATGACAAACAACAGAACGAAACAAACAACCACATAACATGTCCCGCGAATCAATCCTCGCCGCTATAAAGAACAATCAGCCAGATCATCAGGCTTTGCCTGACCTGCACACCTTCCGCCGTCCTAACACCGGCGATCCCGCTGCATTCAAAAAAGTAGTGGAAACCCTCGGCGGACAGGTCTTCGAGATCGGTTCATATACAGAGATACAACCGCTCATTGCGGAACACTATACCGACCTTAACAAAGTGGTTGCCATTCAGGACAGCTACCTCCCTGGTGCTGCTACACAATGGGAAACCGGCGATGGCCGCCAGCTGGAAGATGTAGACCTGGCTATTATCCCCGGACAGTTCGGTGTGGCCGAGAACGGCGCCATATGGATCACGGAGAACGAAGTAAAGGTCAGAGTGCTGCCATTCATTACGCAACACCTGGCAGTTGTTGTTGCTGCGAAAGACATCCTCGCTACGATGCACGACGCCTATGAAGAGCGTATTGTCCGTCCTGAATCAGGGTTCGGCGTATTTATTGCCGGACCATCCAAAACAGCTGATATTGAACAGTCGCTGGTATTAGGCGCTCACGGGGCTAAAAGCCTGACAGTTTTTCTTTACACTCCCAAACCTTAACATATGAAGGTCGCGTTTAAAATGCGCCTGAAACCGGGCTTTAAAGAGGAATATAAGAAGCGGCATGATGAGATCTGGCCGGAATTGAAACAGTTGTTGAAGGAAAGTGGTGTAAGCGATTATACCATCTTCCTCGACGAAGGAACAAATACGCTGTTCGGCGTGCAGCAGCAGGCAGGTGAGCAATCCTCCCAGGACCTGGGGACCTTGCCGGTTGTGCAACGCTGGTGGGCCTATATGGCCGATATCATGGAAACGAACGAAGATCACTCCCCCGTAACAACCCCGCTGGTCCAGGTCTTCCATATGGACTAAATCTTCCGGATTGTCATAGTTATCCCTCATAAATGTCCTGTTTGCACCGTCGGGGTGTTTAACAGCATCCGTACATTTACTATTATCAAATACTAGATCATATGTTGAAGAATCCCCACGTTGAGTTTCGTAATGAACAACATTACCTGGCTATCCGTAAAAAAGTGAAGATGTCTGATATTCCCTTTGAATTGCCCCAGCTTATTCCCGAAGTGATCCAATGGGTGGAAAAGAATAACATTACCCAGACAGGCCCCTGTTTCTTCCGGTACCTGGCATTTGATAGTGTGGAAGAGCTGCTCGTGGATGTGGGCGTGCCGACGGAAACACAGGTTGAAGGAGATGAAAAGATCATATCAGCATCTTTTCCTGCTGCCGAATATCTGACTGTAATATATACGGGCGATTACCAGGGCCTCAAAAATGTGCATATGGGACTCGAATCCTGGATGAAAGAGAATGAACTGGAAGAAGGACGGCAGGAGATAGACGGTGAGGAATACGGCGCACGTACGGAACACTATATCACCGATCCGAGAGAAGTGCCCGATCCGAAGGACTGGCAAACAGAAGTATCCATCCTGCTGGCCAATAAATAATTATCACTTCTTCTCAAGTATAAACTGGATATCATCGATCACATCACCTTCCCGCTGTGAACTGATGTGAAGATCATATGCAGGCTGTTTAGTCCTTAGTTTTAACTTCTTCAGCTGGGCAGGATCGGGTTGTATGACATAGTCGCCCGGTCCTAATCCCATGTAATTAAAATAGCCGTCAGATTCTGTTACGATACATTTCACCAGCGTACTATCCGACTTATAGATACATATTTTGATACCGCCTTGTTCCTTCAACAGGGAATCTTCTTTCAGATATACCATGCCCGATACTTCGCCCAGCACAGAAACCGGTACATCGATCCTTCTCAGCTGATTGGGCTCAATAGCCACGCGTACAGCCGGTTTCCTGATCTGCCAGGAAACACTTTCAAAGCCGCCGGTTTCCAGTTCAAACAGGTAGTTTGCATATGGCTCCATGTCAAGGATAGCAATGCTGGTATCACGCAGATTGCTGATCCTCCGTCCGCCGTTATACTTTAACTGCAAACCTGCCACCCTGGGTTCGCCTTTATCGAATTTTTCATTATTGTTGATGTCCAGGAACGGTACAAACACTACACCTCCCGAACCTACGCTGCTGCGGTTATTGGTACCCGCATATCCGGCTTCTCCGTCGTAAATAAAGCTGCCGCGGGCTGATTCTACAAACGTAGTAAGATTGTTGTTCCGCCATACAGAGAACCCTATCTGCGCAAATGAGAAATCATATCGCAGACCGATCCCATAATTCGTAATGCCATTCCGGTAATTCTTTTCATAAGAAACGTTCAGATAACCATTCCTGAATAGATACTTGCCGGCCTCACAACGCACTGCCATAAAGCGATGGCTGTTGTATTCATATTGCGCCTGTGGCGTCAGCATAATCCTGCCAGGTATTCGAAAGGTCAGTGCGAGGTTACTATAAACAAAAGGATCTTCATCCTTTATGAAGATCGCATAAGTAGATAAACTGGTGCCTATGTTATACAGTGCGCCCGACATCAGCCATTCAGTAGTGGTATAATAGGAACGGGGCAATATGATCTGGTCTACGGTAAGCCTGGTAAAGAGAGAGAAATTCTTCGCATTGAAGGGCTTTGATATAACAGCCTTGCGTTCCTCCAGCCAGTTGTAAATAATAGCCTTCTGATCTCTCCTGTATCGCGTATAATTTAACTCAGCCTGCAAATTGTTCTGCGAGCGGTAACTTAAAATACCTCTCGCCCTTACGCCATGCGTATACTCTCCGGAGAATAACAAATTAGATACAATGCGCATGGAAGTAGTAACAAATGGTAAGGTATTCGCGCCGCGGATAGAAGACAGGTATTCTACACCTGCTCCAACAGTGATGGTATTGGTAACACCATAATTGGCCTGCACCCTTCCCAGTTTGCTATGCATGGTATCTTCCGCTACGCCTGCACTGGCCGTATATTCCAGTTCACCGGAAGGCACGAAGTTGAAAGGGATGCTGATGTTCTCTTCCTGAAAACGTTCCTCTCCCCACGGGCCATAGAACCGGAGTCTGAGCTGGGAATTGCCATATACTAATGGCACCTGGAAAGTATAGAAACCGGCAGCATCTGCCACCGTATAATCCACCAGCGCATTGTTGATATAGAGTTCCACCGTCCATCCCGGGTCGGTGAAATTACTCAGCGTGTATGTGCCATAAGCACGACGGTGGATGGTAGGTGTATTCGTGACCTGCACGCCAACAACAGGAGCAAACAAAGTAGCGATGGTCGGTGTAAAGATCTTTCCTGCGATGATCTGTCGTAACCAGGGCCTGTCATTATTTACAAACCGTAAACGGTAATATTGTTGTCGCTGGTCAAACGGACGAACAATATTACTATCCGGATGCGTTGGTAATAGTTGTTGCCTTGCGAAGTTATTATAGTTCAGAGATACAGTTGCTTCCCCTCCGGCAAGCGTTCCTCCCATGGTCAGGTTGAACCAGGTGTCATTGACATTCCGCAGGCGCTGTGTTGATACCACCGACCAGTTGGCCATACCGAATTTAAACAGCTTCCTGCTTCTGCCGATAACGGTATCCGCTTCTATATTCCCTTTCAGTTTATTCAGGTTGCGGTACATCACCTGTTGCCGTATTTCCCTGATAGCAGGTAATTCAGCTTTAGATACAAGATTGACCGAGAGACTCCGGAAGTTGAACTGACAATTGAGATCAAATACTTTATTGAAATAATCTGTCCGCAGGTATAACCCTGTTTCCATTTTAACAAGGTCTTCAGGCCCCAGGTTAAATACTTTATCACGGAAGCGGATCCGGTTATGCTTTTTATCTATCAGGAAAACGGCCTCCTGGTTGATGAAGAAACCGGTGACAGAATCCATATTCTCCGATAACTGATTCCGGATCTTCAGGAAATTAAATACATCCGTAATAGACAGATAAGCCGTTTCATCCTTCACTACTGCAGGGATCTCCGTGCCGCCCAGGCCTTGTAAGATGACCATGATAGACGTCTCGTCAAATTTCGGGTCTTCGTCATTGTCCCCCTCCTTCGCAAATACAGAACTGGTACAACATATCAGTAGCAGCATCCATACCGCCTTGCGGCAGTAGCGGGAAATTGAAGCGATATGTATAATGCAGCCTGTCATTAATTGTTATTCCTGTATGAATGTGACGGAGAATAATCCACTGTAATTCCCTGCAGGATTCGCCGGCGGAGACCCTACTGTCAATGTGCCTCCTATGCGTACCAATGTTCTTGCAGGAGACGTGGCGGTGGCTATGAACGGCGATCCTGTACTGGATGGCCCTATATGTAACGATAACGTACCACCGTTGCTGCCGGTCAGCACAACATCAGGCCCGTTCAGGATCTGGATAAGTGTACCGGGATTAGCATCTACCTCGAAAATAGCAGGGGAAAAAGGAAAGCCCAGATTAGCCTGTACAATGCTGCCTGTTACGGAGCGTGACCCATCAGGGAAAATGATCACAGTACCACCCGTAGGCCCCTGGAAGAAGGCCCCGAATATGAGCCCCTGCGCCGGGTTCACATATACTGATATCGGACGTGGCGGCGGCTCCTGCGCCTTCACTGATTGTGTTACATGCAGCAGCAGCAGGGCCAGAAGGCCCGCACAAAAGAGATGATATTTACTTAAACCCTGTCGCATGTAATGGATCATTGATTACTGATGAACACTTTCTTCGATACCTGTTGCTTGTTCGCGCTGAACGTAACGATATATATCCCGCCACTGTATTGTGATCCCAGCAGGTAACGCCCGTTACCCGTAAAATCTTTCCGGAGGAGGACCTGTCCTGCTACATTGCTGACGGTGATGGTACATTTCTCACCCGGAACTTTATCAAATTGCCCGTACAGGTTATTACCGGCACTGAATGCATGATAAACCGCTGTATTACCTGGAGCAACATCACCTCCAGGTTTAAATACCAGGAAGAACCTGTTCTCATAGGTCCCTTTCTTCAACAACAAGCGGTAAGGTGTCGTCTTATGCAGATCATGCGTGATGTCAGCATCCTTGTCGTAGAGATAGAAATGCCATCCCGCAGGCATCCGTTCCATCACCGGCATGGTGAAGTTTACATATCCTTCACGCTCTGTCGTCAGCCCTAACGGAATTGTTTCCGTACTGTCTATCTGGTCCGGCCACGCTGCTATGGACAACCGCTGATTGCCGGCCAGCGAATACAGGCTCGGCACATCGGGATCTGTATTCATAAGCTTCAGCGCATCTGTTTCCTGCTCAAAATCACGGCTGGCATAATTACCGAAATACACTACTAATGGGTCTGACGGCTGACCATCATCCGTGAAGCCGGCGCTCAGGCGCAGTAAGGGCTCTGTCAGCGGTCTTTCCCTGTGGAAGTTAGGCGCCAGGTTATTGACCCTCGCCGTATTATTGACTGTCAGCGAGCCCGATACAGGGAAGCTGCCATTGTTAACATGCACAAAGAAACCCTGCATGGCAGGAATGATGTTATTGGCAATGCCATCGCTGGATACGCCGTTAATGTAGGAACTGTAAGTACCGGTGTACTGATCGGTGGTACCTGCATTGAAGTAGTAAATAGCGATGTCGACGTTGTTACGGATCCATCCGCTGGTAGCGTCCCAGTCTACCGGAGATGGATATGGATTGCCCAGCAGATTGAAGCCAAGCGTGTATGGCTGGTTGTTATTACTCAGGGCAGGAGATACAATTGTTCCGTTATTTACCACACCAGTCATATCGATGGTTACCGGCGATGTGGAGGTACCCAGGTTCCCCGCATATCCCACCATCGGCGTAAGCGCTCCCGATGTAGCCGTATAGGCCGTCCATCCGGAAGACGCACGGTTCTCTACATACCGGTAGAAAGTAGGGAAGGTGGCGCTCAGATTAATATCATCAGAAAACTCATTGACCGTTGCCGACTGAAAAGGAGAACTGAAATAAGTATAACCAAAGCCCGTAGGACGATAGCGCTGAACGGTCACATTCCCTGTCACACTGCCACTGCCGCTGCCATCGATGAGGGCCGTGCGTGTAGCGGTAGACAGCAGGGTCAGATTATTGCCTGTTGCGAATGTCCCTGTTGTTGCCCTGAGTACGCCCGAGACGTTTAAGGTACCTGCCAGTGTTACGCCTGCGGCATTATTCGTGGTCAGGTTCAACAGCGTGTTACCGGCAAATGTACCGGCAGGTATTGTCTGCGCAGTGCTGCCTGCCATTTCTATTGTACCATTTGTAGCGGTAAAGGTGCCGCTGTTGGAAATAACACCATAGATCTGTAAAGTAGCGGCGCTTACGGTAACAGATGCCCCTGTCTGTATAGTGATATTGGCGGTGGTTGCAACACTCGTATTAATAAGCGGATAATTGGTAAGACCTGTCGGGATGATCGCATTGGTAGTGTTGGTCGGCACAGCAGTATTCGACCAGTTACCTGTTACATACCAGTTCGTATTCACAGCGCCCGTCCAGGTATTGTTAGCCACCAGTTCTCCCACCGCTAAAGCAACGCTCATATTGGTCAGGCCCGTTGCCTGAATTGAAGTGGTCAGCGGACTGGCAACGGTTTGTGTCGTCCAGCTGCTGCCATTATAAGCAGCTACCCTGAAATTGGTTGTATTGGCTCCTGCATCAACATCCGCCGCATTCCAGTTAAGTGTTGCGGAAGCGGTAGTGAATACTGTACCGGTATTGGTGAATGACCAGTATCGGTTTACGTTTCTTGTAGCGTTAATAGCCGACGTACCGATGTTCGGATGTTCTGTCGCTGTTACGGTTGCCAGCAGGGTACCCGCTGTGGTCACACTGGGCATCGTAACAGTAGCAGGGGTGTAATACAGGTTATCGCCTATTTCAAAGGTCCTCGTAACATTGCCGGTAGGCAAGGCTTTCTGCAGTCTGCCGATCACCCAGCCTGTACTTTGTGAAGCACCTGTAACAGTTCCCGCAGAAGGTTGTATCACGGCAAACGTAGCGCCGGTGCTGATCTTATTCAATATGAAATTCAATACGCCATTCACCGTAATATTAGAGCCAAGTGAAACAATGCCAGCGGTCTTATTCACTGTCAGGTTATTAAAGGCGCCGGTCGAGGAGATGGTTTGAGTACCCAGACCATTGAAATAAACAGTGGAGCCTGTATTGGTATACGTGCCGCTTGTCATGGTCCAGTTACCGCCAACTGTATCCGTAAAGCTGCCTTGTATAAAAGTACCGTTAGACAGCGTGAAGTTATTCAGTATACTTAGTACGGCGGAAGCTGTTTTATTGCCCGCGGCTGATATTACAAGGTTGCCATATGGCGTAGCTGATGATATGGCTTGCACGCCTCCGGCATATTCAACAGTGCTGAACGTATCCAACGCATAAGTAGTAAATGCCGGCAATGTCTCTGTTCCTTTGAGCACCAGCCTGGCATTATCCTCAATGGCCAGCGAAGCTGTTCCTGCTGTTGGTCCTATGGCAAATCCCCCGTTATCGAACACACCTGAAATGATAGTAATATCATCCACGCTCGTAATAGCTTTACCAAGCGTAGTAGTGATACCGGAAGCCTTTTGATTCGTTACCTGCGAAAGCGCAAATGAACTGGCCGATCCCGTTATTACAGATGGGAGGGACCCCGTCATGATCAGTGTGCCGATAGTGCCATCATAGATGCCGTTGTTGGTGAAATTGTGGCTGACATTATAATCTGATAATGCTGTAACATCATTGGTAATAACAAAATCATAAAAAGTAGTGGCTGGGCTTCCATATAATTCACCGGTGGCCGATGTCATGGTAAAAGTAGAAGTGCCGCCGTTTAATGTACCATTGCTTTCAAGGTCTGCACCTACAGTATAACTATATGTTCCGGCATTGAATAAAGCCCCGTTGGCGATAACAAAATCACCGCTCATGCTCCAGTTGGAAGATGGTGTGACACCGGCAGTATTACTGATCATAACATGATTTAATGCGGTAGGAGTGCCGGTTACCGCAATGGCGCCACTGCCGCCGAAGGTAACAGTACCCGTACTGGTAAATCCTGTGCCAGTCAATTGAATGGTCTGTGCAGTGGTGGGTATGAAGTTCATTACACCGCTGCTGGTTACAGTACCGTTATTGGTAAATGATCCCGATATGGTGTGCGTAGAGACACCACCGTTAAAAGTAGCCCCGCTACCGATGTTAAACGCAATAACTACGATCCACCCGACGCTGGCATTAACACCGCCTGTGTTATTCACGTTAAGCGTGGCGTAGGTAGGTGTACTGGTAGAATTGAGTACCGGAGGCACAGTGCCGTTGAAATTAATGACACCGCTGGAATTAGAAACAAGTGCATTCACGAAGCGGATAGTCTGCACGGCAGTTCCGGTAAATGTAGTCACCCCGTTGCTGGTGAGTGAGCCGTTATTGGTGAGATCCCCATTCACAGTGGCATTACCGGCGCCGCCATTATAAGAGCCGCCGGTAGCAATGGTGAGCAGTCCGTTATAAGTAATGTCACTGCCGCTCACAACATAACTGCCATATACGGTCATCCGGTTGAATATAGTGTTGCCGGTAATGGTTTTACCGGCGCCATTCAGCGTGATGGTACTGCTGGCAGGGGCAAAGGTGCCACTGTTGTTCCAGTTGCCATAAAGATTGATCGTGAAGGTAGCGCCGTTAAAAGTAGCACCGCTGTTGATGGTCAAGTCGCCATTCACGGTACTTGTGGCCGCAAGTGTTTTTGTGCCGCCGTTGCTGAAAATAAGATGCCCGTAAGGTATACCTGCCACTGTTTGCGCAACACTTCCATTATAGTGAACAGTACTGGTGTTACTGACAGTGTAAATGGAATATCCGGTTGGGAATGTAGCGCCGCCCACAAGTAAAGTGGCGCCATCTGAAATAGTTAACGTGCCACCCGCAGATGATCTGTTGGCAGTGAAAGTGGAAAGATTTAATGTTCCTGCCGTCAGTGTCAGATTGCCATTTATCGGGCAGTTGCCACTGAGTGTTGCAGTACTGCCGGATTTGTTGATGGTCAGATTATTAAAACTGGTCGCGCTGATACTTTGATTGCCTGCACCGTTTAGTATTACCGTGCCACCGCCCGCGCTATATGTGCCACTGTTGTTCCAGTTGCCGCCTGCGGTCAATGTAACAACGCCGCTCGTTAAAGTTGCGCCGGAAGAGATGCTGACGTTACCTGTCACTGTTGTCGTCGCATTTAACGATAAACTACCTGCGGTAACACTCAGGTTACCTGCTACTGTGGCTGCGCTGCCCAATGTAGCAATACCGCCTGTTTTATTTATCTGCAGATGATTATATGCCAGCCCGGCTACCGCCTGTGCAGTACTGCCATTGTAATTGACAGTACTGTTGCTGGCAGTAAAGGTGCCATTGGTATAGTTATAATTACTTCCAACATTTAATGTACCTGCCCCGCTGAAAACGACATTCGCTCCGCCGGATTGTGTCAGGGCTCCTGTTACCGTAACGGTTCCCGTGCCAACATTCAGATTGATAGCACGGCTTGCCGTACCCTCACTTAAGGCCAGGTCACCATTCACCGTTAATGTCTGCGCACCTGCGTTAATGGTGTGTATGGCATTGGCCGACCAGGTACCGCTGATATTCCCTGCCGTTGTCAGGCTTCCGCCAGTGGCCAGTGTCAGGTTGGCCGCCTGCGTACTGCCGAAACGGATCGCTTTTACAGACGCCGTATTATTGATCGACGGCTGATTGGTAAATGCCGCCGTACCTATCTCCACAATATCATTGACGCCGGGTGGGCGCGAAGGACTACCCTGAACAACAGTCCAGTTATTAGCAGTAAACCAGTCACTGCTTACAGAGCCGTTCCAACGCACAACGTTGGCATTGTCTGACATGGTCCAGCGCCCCACAACAGCAAGCTGCCCGGCTAACTCTACATAATTGGATGTCGTGCTGTTGGTTGTTTTGCCGGACGAAACCCAGCCAAGACCACTATTGTACCACATTCCCATGCTCGACTCGTTATTACCATTCAGCTCCGCATCTTCATAGTGCAGTCGCACAGTGGTAAGCGCCACCGCCAAACCGGTAGTGGAGATAGTATAGACACGATTAATAGCAGCACCCTGCGGAAAATCGCCGACAGGGGCTACCACCGTCGAAATAGTGATAGAACCGGTCAGCAGCAATCCTGAAATGGTCAGAGAGGTATTCGGACTTTCAAATGCGTAGGTGTTTCCAGAACCGAAAGCATGTGTCCTGCGTACTGTTCCCAATATAATGCCCGGGCCTGACCTGTCCACAGTCATCGTCAGGATATTACTACCTGTATTCATTGCACCACTGGTCATGTTAATGGTAGCCACCTGCACATCATTGTTGATGTCGACACGTGTCGTCATAGCGCTTTTATTCAGCGTGAGCACATTGAATGTAGTAGCGCCGGTAATGGTGGATGGATTAGCGCCGGTAAAGGAGACCGTACCGGAACCGGCGGTAAAGGTACCGTTGTTGACGAAATCGGCAAGAACCTGGTGCGTAAAGGCACCCGCCGTAAAGGTAGTACCGCTGGCAAGCGTGAAATAATTAGTAGTGATAGCACCAGCGGCGGTCTTGGTACCACCGCCTGATAGTAATAATCTGTCGTATGTCAGTGCGTTGACGGTTTGTGCACCAGTACCATTAAAATTGACAGTATTCGGTGGAGTGGAAGTAACATTGAGCGTTCCCGCAGTTACAGTAAATGTACCGGCTATGCCCAATACGGAATTGGCTGATAGTTGTAACGAAGTGCCATTCAACGTTACATTGAACAGGTTAGCTGTTCCGTTTAATGTGCTGGTGCCCGTAAAGGTTACAGTGCCCGCAGTAGCAGTAAGAGAACCGCTAACGTCCAGCGAAGTATTAATAGCAGAAAAGGATACGGCGGTTGTTACCGTACCGGAAATGACAAGCGTACCGAAACTGATAGTACCCGCACCCGAAATTGTCTTGGAGGTTCCCTGCATCACCGTCGTACCTCCTACACCATTGAAGGTGCCGCTGACAGCAAGATTCCCTGTTACAGTGATGCTCGTCGCAGCGCTGACACTACCCGAAATAGTCAGGTTATCAAAAATAATGTTTGTCCCTGTAATGGTCTTGGATGCACCCGTCATCGTAAGTGTACCACCGGTAAGGTGCGTGAATGTACCGGGGCCGGAAGTGGCAAGATTACCCGACACACTGATAGCGCTGGTTGCGGCTGCGGTAATATTGGTCACGAGGAATCCCATGTTATTGAACCCGTGCGTACCGGTACCACTCAGCGATGAACCGGGCCCGCCAAAATTGACCGTGCCGGTACCGCCGGAAAACGTACCGTTGTTTACCCAGTTACTATTCACGTCAATGGTGAAACTGCCGCCGTTAAATGTAGTGGATGCACCGATGTTGACGCCCCCACTGATCACAATGTTAGACGCCGCAGTATAAGTGACGCCCGTTCCGGCTCCAACAGCACTTGTCAATAATCCTGCAACGGTAAATGCAGTGGAAGGCATGGTTTTTATAACAGCCCCGCTGGAACTGGACAAGGTCAGGTTACCATACGTTTCACCCGTAACCGTTTGTGCCAGTCCGTTATACTCTACGGTGCTGGTCAGGGAAAGCGAGCGAGTTGCGAAATTGGCAGGGAAAGTTCCTGTTCCCCCGATCTTCAGCACAGCGCCATTCGCAACGGTTATTGCGCCCCCCGCTACTGTTGTGCCCCTGTTGGCCGTAAACGTGGACAGGTCAAGTGTAGCTGCCGTTACTTCTATTCTGCCTGCTGTCGCCGTACTTGATACAAGCGAGTTTAAATTGCCGCCTAATGTTTTTACAAGCGCCCCGCTGATCCTGAGTGTGGAATAAGTAAGGTTATTACGTACCGTCTGATTGCTGGTGGTAGCACTATAGTCCACCGTACTTCCGGCACTAAGGGTAATAGTGGTCGCGGCATAGTTAGCGGCAAATGTAGATGCTTTTACATGTAACACGCCTGTTGCGCTCACCGCTAAAGTGCCTGCTCCTGACACAAGGAAAGGACTGGCGTTTTCTGCAGGTATGAAAGTGCCGTTTACGGCAAAGGCAACGGATACGGAAGTTGCAATATTCAGCGTAACAGTAGCGCTGGCTGAGATAGTCAGACGCCTGAAGGCAGTAGCTACCGCTCCGCCAATAGACTGGGTGGTGCCTCCGAAAGTTACTTTGGATGATGTACTGGTTGTTGTATACGTACCATTGTTAACCCAGTCGCCCTTTACAGTAAGCGTAACGCCCCGGTGGGAGATGGTACAGCCGGAATTAAGGGTAAGCGTACCCGCTACGGTCAGGCTTCTAGATAATGTCAAAACAGGGTTTTTGGCGCTTGTTAAAAGCGTCAGCGCCCTGCAGCTCGCCGTAGCGCTCACCGTAGGTTGAAAGGGACCGGTGAATGCAGCATCGCCTATTATTGCGTCTACAGTAGCAGTAGGAACGCCGTTCGTCCAGTTGGACGCCGTGCTCCAGGCCGTACTGACAGTCCCCTTCCAGCTTGTCTGTCCCCACAGGGGACCAGGCAGGCCGCATAACAGGAGAAGGAGTGTGAAACAAACAAGTATAAATTTTCTTTCGGTATGCATGTGTTTCAATATTATCTACCGGCATACGTGGTAGCGTATGCCGGATAAATACCAGCCTCAGATCATTGCAGTTGCAACTCAGCCTGTGCCAGCCGGTCAGGTGCAGCTCCTTTCGATGGAGCGGTATATGTGATCCTTAACTTTCCGTGGTGATAATTGACACCCGGTTTTTTATCAAGCTCCATATGAAATAGCCTGAGCGGGTTCGGCGTATATACAGCAATGCCTTTTACAGTACCCACCGTCGTTATTTTGCCTCTTTCTGAAACATGGTCGATACTGAGGTCCCCATATGCAGAATGGTTCCCGCTGCGGCGCAATACCAGGTCCAGGCGGGGGGGAATATTCTCCGGTGTTTTAAGAGAAATATCTGTCAGGCTTACCTGCATGGCAGGCGGACCTGTCCTGATGATCACAGGGATACTGATGCCGAAAACCGGTGTCAGCGTAACGGAAATACGCGTCGAATCTTTTGCCCTGGCTGGTTCTCCCTGTACCCTCGTATCAGGCACCGATCTGAAATAGATATGCGAGCGGTATTCACCTTCCTGTAATTGCCCTGTCCTGGTAAGTTGCACCTTCACCAGTTGCGCCTCGCCGGGAGCAAGGGTCACACTTCTGGGGAAGAGGCGCAGGAACTTGCTGGCAAACAGTTGTCCTGAATCGGGCTCACTGATCTTTTCAAAAGTACCATTGCTGTTCATGCGTATTTCAATAAGAGAGATCAGGTACCGCGCCGTATCCCGGCCGGTATTGGCAAGATTAAGCTCCTGTATTTTCTTCTGTCCCTCGAAAACAACCCTCATAGGCGTGATCAGAAGATTGCCTTGTGCAGATGATAGGAGGGGAGATAACAAAGTAATAATTATCAGATAATGGATATGGCGCATAAATATTGTTGAGAATAAGGCCCAATAAGCCCCTGCCCGGCTACTATGACAATACCGGGGAGGGCCTTTGGGAAAAAAAGGGCAACTAATTGTAGTTAACAGTCACATCGAAGGGAGTAGCTGAAACGTAGACCCCTGCGGGTTGTGCAGCACTAACATTCAGCGTTGCACCTACATTAACTACTTCAGATCCACCTGTGAGCGTACCCGTACCTGAAGGATCGCTGGTGAAAGCAGTAACAGTCATAGTGTTTGCTCCACTTGTAATAGTTAACGGAGTGGTCGGCAGCGTAATAGTGTACGTGTACCCTGAAGTACCGCTCACAGTAAAAGATGCAGCCGTAACCGTTCCCGCCGTAGTAGGCAGCGTTACACCACCGGTAGCAGTACGGGTACCGCCCGGAGCAAGCACTACGGTACCGGCAGTAGTAGATTGTACGGCCACATTACCAAAGTCCATATCAACGTCCTTCACGATACTGATAGGAGTTACAATGGTCGCAGTTGCTGTCGCCGATGCGGTTTCCTGTCCGCGGACAGTCGTTGCCAAAGATGCCAATGTTAACGTGGCAACGAAAAGCATGGGTATTCTTTTCATTCTTTCTTTATTTTGATGTTAGGGTAAAAGAGTCGTTGCAGACCTGAATACGGTCTGAGCAGTGAGTGAGGTTGAAAATTAATGACCTGCGATTCCCGGCGCAGGGTACTTATTGCATTCTTATAGACAGGGAGAGATTCCCGTAGGATATGTTCGAAACCGAAATTACAACTTATTTATTTCAGTATCCATCCATTTAATTCTTTTTGAGAGCCAATCTTTCATATACTGTACCTCAGAATCATAAGACCCTAACGACACAGTATTGGGCCACGTATAGTTATATAACAATTCCCACTTATTAAAGTTTTCCCGCTGTGAATTTTTTAATTCTTCCGCCGTCTTATTGATGAAGTCGTACAAGGTGGCAACCTGTGCGCCTTTCAGCAAATTCCATCTGGCCTTCACTTTCTGTACAAATGCAGGATCGTCGAACAGCCGGTTCATCCATACGGCATTCTTTACCCACCAGCCCTCCGGCAGGTTGTTCCCGTTATAGGTAACGTTACCTACCGCAAGATCAAAGTCCCACACAGGGCCTATCGACAGTTTAGCATTACGGTCCTTATACAGGAACACACTACTATAGAAAACAGCATCATTATTTTTGAGCAGTTCATTCACCAGGTACCAGTTGATAAACGTCTCTACATTGAGGTATTTACTATACCCCGCTGTAGGATGAGCGAAGTCCGGACTATACAATGCATTCTCCACCTGTTGTACATAATTTTTAATATAGTCGAGTTGTTTAGCTGTGATCTCCTCGGGCGATTTTACCGTGAAAGCCACCTGTAATAATGATCTGAACCACACCGTTTCATCCAGACGTTCATCTACCTCCAATAAATAACCGCCACTGATGTCACTATCCGGTGATGTCTTTTTTAACTCCGGAATATTGATCCTCGTCGGTCCGACTTCCACCTGGTCGGTCAGCAGATAGTTACCAAGATATTCCCCGTTCAGTATCACCTCTACAAACCTGGCCCGTGGAGTAAAGACGGCTTCAAACCTTTTTGAGATCTCCAGCGCCAGGTAATTCCTCATAAGCGTCTTGTCCGCAAAATTTGCCAGCAATACCCATTTCTTTGCAGCAGGCATCCCCAACAGTTCTGCCTTAGTAT
Organism: Chitinophaga sp. S165; assembly: GCF_003182155.1. Classification (GTDB taxonomy): domain Bacteria; phylum Bacteroidota; class Bacteroidia; order Chitinophagales; family Chitinophagaceae; genus Chitinophaga. The sequence goes on along the minus strand of NZ_QGTG01000001.1, from coordinate 1,490,610 downwards.
CCAGTTTGATCCTGAAAGGCTTTTTAGGCATGGTCCAGGTACTGTTGCCACGGCCCCTCATTTCCATCTGCATAGTAGTAACAGGCTGCGGATATTTTGAATTGGCATCGACCGTCATCTTCCCCTTCACATAATCATCTTTTGAGACTACCGGTGCCTCCGTTTCCAGATAAAGGATAGGTAAACCCGTGAATGTATAGATCTCTACCTGGTAGGTTTTTGTAGTACCGTTAGCTGCCGTCACAGTAAAGGTGATCGGCTTATTAAAGTCGTTCAGTGTGATGCCGCTTTGCTGTACGGTCCCATTTACGGCCACTTTCACACCGCTCGAATTAAACGTCGCAACCAGTGCTTTACTGGAGCTCAGATAAGGAACAAAGCCGACAATACGGTCTGTATAGATCTGGCATTCAACATCTTTCAGTAATTGTGCCGCATTATTTTTTGACTCAAATCTGAACTCAAATATGTCTTTTGCGGCAGATGGTGCATCTGCAATAGTTTCGTCTCTGGGAAGGAGCGCAACATCTTTTTTACATGCTGACAATCCTGTCAGGAACAGCAGTAAAAGGCAGGTAGTTTTTATCATAAGGGGAAGGTTGTTGTCCGGGATAGGGACAAGATGATAAGATGAAGTTGTTAGGTGAAATGTTTGGTGTAATCTCTTCTAAATAATGGCCGTACTATTGGTTATTGGCTATTTTGAAATGAATACTGGGGAATCCTGTAGTTGCCTGGCGATACATACAGGGCATAACTCTCTTTGCGCATGACAATTATTCATGGACATAGAATATGGCAATAAAAGTTACTTCTACTACATAGTAACAGATCAGTTGTTTGGTGATAAAGGTGTATCCGTCCTTGCGGATTATAATGGTAGCAAATTCAAACAGAGAAATAAAATGGTTAATTACGGGGTGTTAATAGCTATTCAAACGTGAAGGTAGGATATTTTGGAAATAAACCGGGTTTTGAACTATAATTCTTCAATACGGAATTCGGGCATTTCATCATATATTTTTCCATTTAATAGTCTGCCCGTTTTCTTTTTATTAGTTCCTCCCCATTGTTTAAAGAAAAAAGCAACCCCTGCCTGTTTACATTGATCCATTATGTCAAGTGCCCAGCCGGCATCCATGGGCCTTGCCTTCCAACCACTTTCACCGCCGACAATTACCCAGTCAATGTTGGTGAGATCCAGATCGGGAAGTGGCCCTATTAAGGGTTCACAAGAGAGGAACTTTGTTCTGGCATTTGTTTGTTTAAGTAGTTCAAGACGTTCAATAACCCTTTCATCCTCTATAGAAACGCCCATCCATATATTGTGTGTCCATTTCACCTCCTGATGTATCTCCAGTAATCTATCTGCTCTTTTAGTTAAGACCTGGAAAATATGCTGCGGATTTTCATTCATAACTCTGAATACCTCTTTGATAAAATCAGGAGGTACCTGGGCATGAAACAGGTCGCTCATGGAGTTAACAAAAACGACCTTTTGTCTTTTCCATGTGTAAGGTATATTAAGTGCATCAGGATGTATCCTAACCTTAAATTCGTCTTTGTATTTTTCCACTCCCATTGCATGCAGTCGTTTTGCCATTACTTCCGCATAACAAAATTTGCAGCCAGCTGAAATCTTAGTACAGCCAGTAACAGGGTTCCATGTCATTTCCGTCCATTCAATATTGGATTGAGCCATTACAATTTGTATTTAGGTTTTATGACGTCGTTAGCAATTTTTAAAGCAACCGGATTATTTGTGCCCATCATGAAATGATACATAATCGAATTCATACTATTTCTCAGTACGAAGGATTCCGATACAAAATTAAAGACAGTTTGTAATCTTTCGGCATATAATTTTCCCAGCTTATTTACAGTGTCTCTCTCTTTTTCAACTAAAGTTAGGTCGTCTCCAAATAAATTATGTTGGATAACCTCCTTATAGAATTTTCGTTTAATGTCATCTCTTTTCAGCCCGAGGAATATTTCCAATGAATTGAGCCAAACGTCTGGAATATTTCCATCGTTGACCAAAACCCGGTTAGCGCTAACTCCGGTAGGAACGAGAATCCATAGATCAACTCCTAGCCCTCTCAATGCTTCTATGGATGACCACTTTACTGACATACCATATGGATCGATAAAACATAAAGCCCTAAATTCATTGTTCTGCTTTAGAAATCCAGCGAGATCGTTTAACTTTTTATTACAATCTCCTTTTACAACATGGCATTTCCTATCAACATAACGACGGCCGATCTGATGTAATAACTGTTGTTGATATGATTCGTTTTTTTCAACGAAATAATAAAGATCAAAAGGTTTCGGCTCAGAGATATCCAATATCCTCAGTGCAGTTCCTTTCTTAATGTCTTCGGCAGTGGACATTTCTGCATTGGAATCTAATAAGCAGTTATTATTCCTTAACGATGAATTGTCCTTTATGCTGCCAGAACCCGCAAAGCCGTCAAAATAGATCGTTTTGGCCCAGCGTTGCTCTTTCATAATGGTAAGGTAGGCTTTGGCGTATGCAACAACAATGGCCATTTTTTGGTCGGTCCAGGACCCCCCAAATTGATTTGTCATAGTGTAGGTATTTACTTGATTTCTAAATTGTTTTGGTACGCGCCTGCGGCGCAGATGCAACTGATAAAGAACAATGGCACTTTACTTTAATATTGATGGTTTTAAAATGCGATATTGTATATTAATACAAGAGATTTAGCTTAAGACCTATTTATCTATGGTTTTGAAAATTATTATGCTATAATCTACGGAGAACAAACAGTAAAAAGTCAATGGATATATTGTCTGCATACCGCAACGGTCCCGAAGTTATATGAAAATATGATACATGCGAAAAAAATGGATGATTTTTCTTGAGATGATAATCCTGTTTAGAAAATACAGTGTTTCTTTTTTCCGTACCTTTATACCCTCAAAAATAACCGAATGGGTAAACAAACCGGGATCCTTCCCATATCCGGCAAAATAGGCGATAAGATCTATTACGCCCGGAAAGACAAACATGGCAAAACACACTATTTCGTCCGCAATGCACCTGACGAGGTCAGACAAACTGCAGCCACCCAAAATGCAGCCGCTGACTTCGGGACCGCAAGCCACTGCGCGAAATTAATGCGTGATGCACTGAAAGAATATACACAGCATTATGACAATGGTGCCCTGATCAATAGCCTGAACAAGGCAATGGGAGAGGTGGTGCGTGCAGATGCCGTCCATAAGCCCGGCCATCGGCAGGCGACAGGTAAAAACATGCACCTGCTGCAAGGCTTCCGTTTTAATCATCAAACAGCTATCGACAGACTGTTAAATGAAACACCGTTCATTGAAACAAGCGATGGCCAGATCACCGTTTCCCTGCCTGAAATATCCTTCAGCAGAAATAAAGCACTCAGCGGTGTCACCCACCTGAGTATAAAAGCAATTGCCTTATCGGTGAATTTTGCAACCCAGACAACCACGCATATCGCCAGCGAGGCCGTATTGATCAGGCGTAACGACAAACGCCAGGTCACGTTCACATTAAACACCAATAACAAAGAGATCACCTGTATCTTGCTGCAGGTACAGTCTTATTATGAAGTGAACGGCCAGTTGCATCTGTCTCAGAATAAGTCGGCATCAGCAATGGATCTTATCAGTGTAATACCGCCAGTAATATCCGCGAAAAAGAAAGTAAAGAAATTAAAGAATAAACTTCCCGTCTTCTGGAGTACACCTGCTATCCAAATAGTCCCGAAACGTAAAAAAGTTGTACGGACTGCACCCCGTTTGCTCCTACAGGAATAACGTACCTCTCACAGATCATGTAGCCTGGAAAAATTAACTGGAAGGATCTTCCCGCTGCCTGTCTATATCCATCCCCCTGGAAATTACTCCATTTAGCTGTTTTGCTCCCTATACAAACCTGGTCAACGAACCACAACTGACTCCTCAACCGGCATAAACCTGTTTAAACGCCCTCTCCGTCACCCCGGACAAGGAAAGTTCACAGGATTTACCCCGCAAAATTTCAGGTCCACCTCACGACCACGAAAGCTTCTGTGCTTCGCCATCTCAGCTACTATGGAATAGGGAGTATAACGGGAATGACATATATTTGAATATAACCCAAAACAACCCTATCAGCTATGTCTACAGATACAGAAAAGCTCTTTGCAGAGGAATTGAAACCCAATGAGTTTTCTTATTCGTTAAAGATCTGGTTAACAAGTGCATCACTCAGCCCTGTTATATTTGTTCTATTCGACCTGGGCATGGTCAGTGTCATGGCATTTTTGTTCATGTTATTCTTCATGTTACTATACGGGTTGCTCTTTTCCGCACCCTGTTTTGCCTTACTGTGTCTGGCGGTAAAACTAACCAACAGATTGAAGTATTCCCTGGGAATAAAAAAGGGTATACTGGTATTAGCAGGCATTGTACTGACACTAGTACCATTTTACTCATACTACCCGCAACAGGAGTACTTCAAGTTTATAGATAACGGCATGATATATTGTTATCTGTTTAGTACTATGACCGCAATAATATTTTACAAGTTGCATCCGGCGGTTAACAAGCTTATAGAAGAATAAATAGCCGGGAAAACAGCCCTTCAGCTACTTAGCGGAGCTCAAGAGGTAACAAAGGTTTCATATAGCAATTGCGGGCCTTCGGCCGGTTCCCTGCATTGTTGGTGAAGCCAACCAAAGTACCAATGCTCAGCCCTAATACCAATCCATAGTAGCGTTATAAGCGGGCGCCGACCGCAATACTATGTGAAACCTAAGCGAACTCCGATAAAAGACCCAGGCGCAACAACCCAATATTGCATATTGAACCATAAGAGAACTCCAATAGCCACTCCCCAAAGAGCAATAACAATTACATATATTTGACGGATAAATCATCCCTATGCATACCCTCACTCCTGAGGTGAAATCTAATGAATTCACCTATTCGCTAAAGACCTGGCTGACAATTGTTGCACTAGGCCCTATTGTATACAGGATCGCTTTATTGTCGGAGTATAGTTTTCCTGATTTTGAAGTGCTTATAACGGAGTTCTATTACATGTTTTTTGTCGGACTACTCTACTCTTGCCCCAGTTTTGTTTTATCCTATGGTATCGTAAAGTTGGTCAATAAATTAAAGCGGTCCATGGTCGTGAAGAAATGTATACTTCTTGTGCCTGGTATCTTAGTGACAACACTGGCCGTTTATTTATTCGATAATCTCTGTCACATCTTCGACCTCAGAATGGACCGGGTTTGGACCTGCTATCTGATCAGCACCATCGGCGCCATTTGGATCTATAAACTACATCCGATAGTAAAAAAAAGTAAAGGAACAAATAGCACAGACCCGGCCCGGTCACAAACGTGTTAAATGTTAAGCGGAAAAGAACCGGACAGGAATGTCCGGTTGTCGTTTTTCACGTTATAAAGAGACATGAACTTTGTGTGAAAACATGTCCCGCACGCAAGATAGAGGGACGTGTTCAATAAAAGTCTTAATTAGATGTTAACACAAATAGCTACATGACAATTACATCTCCGTGCAAAAAAAAAGACGCTCAGTGATGAACGTCTTTGTTATCGATTGCTTATACAGTTTTTAGTATGGCATAATTCCAGTAAGCTTTTTTATCATAAAGACAACTATAGCTACCATCACCAGGAGCAAAAAATACCCCCGCCTCTTTGTTCTATCGTCAACATGTTTGGTACGTTGGGTCTGATAAAAACTCCAGATCAATAATACCAGCAGTAAAGTCCCTGTCACGCCAACAATGATCTTATTGGTCGAAAGGTATACACCTAGCATAAGAGGGGCAGTGAGCAGCCCCACAGCAATCGGATAGCGTTCCATTATAGGATAGGGATTTCGTTCGCCTATAGGCTTTATCTGGTGAAGTAATGCTTCCAGTTCGGGAAAATCATCTATCTGGGCTGGAACATAAATAATGTCTCTGTTTTCGTTAGCCTTGATAACCAGATTCCCTTTTTTATCTCTTAAAATTTCTTTTATGTCAGCGATAGCTATTGACACCACAGGGGTATTGATCTGCTGCCGTGTAACATTGTTTTCATTAACTGTGATGATGAAAGTAGCCAATAGCTTTTTTTGTCTTTTGATGGCGCGCATATAACTCCAAACCGCTACCACTAACATGAAAGCGAGAGGCAGTAGCAGATCGGTCGGTGTATTGTCCTTGCCCTCGGTATATTTCAGAAAGATGATCAGCGCTATAACAGTAGATATAAGCATTATTGCAATTGATCGGAAACGGTTTTTGCTGATAACCTGATCAACTCCTTCAGGGGAAAGTTTAAAAACTTGCATAATAGGGATATATTGTTGTAGTGGAAAATGTGAGTGCACGAATATATTAATTCTCTGGTGAATTCATGCCTCATCTCATTTGGATTTCTATACTATTTTCACTAGATTTAAGAAAACCCTTCTCCCTATAGTACTGAGCAAAGAAAACCCTCCCGCACAACGGGAACTCAAACAATAAATAATGACTATTCCACGATTTATGGCCGCTCACGGGCCACCTGTGCGCCTGCGCCAAATAGTTCACGTAAAAAATTATCTCAAAGTAACCCAAGTTAAACCTTATGCAGAAAATACTATTACTCTGTGCTGCACTCACCCTATCCATTGCAGCAAAGAGCCAGACATGGACCCTCATCTGGAGCGACGAATTCAATGGCTCCTCCCTCGATCTTACAAAATGGTCGTACGAAACCGGTACCGGTGTAAACGGCGACTGGGGCACCGGTCAGTTAGACCGCGCCACCGATCGCATTGAAAATGTTGGTATCGAATCAGGCATCGCCGGCGCCAACGGGAACGTATTGAGAATTTCTACACGGAAAGAATTTTATATAGACAGGAACTATACCAGCGGCAGAATATTTACAAAAGGGAAAGCCAGCTGGGGCCCGCAACACAGGATCGTTGCCAGGGTATGGCCCAAAGGCGTACGCACCATGGGACAAGGCTTCGCTTTCTGGATGATGCCCGATGAACTGCCCCAGGGCCAAAGTACACTCAGCTGGCCGCAGGGTGGAGAGATAGATATCATGGAATACGTCGGTTCTATCCCCACCTTTAACCTCGGGTCTACACACTATGCCTGGGCATGGAACAATAACCAATGGGCCGATTGGAATCACGGCCACCAGGGCGGCTATTACAGTTTCGCAGAAACACAGGCGCCCGACAATCCCGAATTTATCCGCGTGGACCTGGGCAGCGTAATGTCTGTCAGCAGGGTAGAACTGACCTGGGAAAATACCGGCAGGTCATTTAAGGTCCAAACCTCTACAGACGGTACCAACTGGGCTGACGCCTATTCCACTACTGCGGGCGACGGTGGCCTCGATGTCATCAGCTTCTCCGCCAGGAATGCCCGCTTCGTGAGAATGTACGGTACACAGCGTTCCAACGACTGGGGCTATTCATTGTTTGAGTTCCAGGTATTCGGAAGCACCAGTACTAACCTGGCGTTGAACAAACCTGCCGTTGCTTCCAGCACACAGGGCGCCGATGTTGCCGCCGGATTGGCATTTGATGGCAGCGCCAGCACCAGGTGGGGCAGCTCCCTGCGCAATCCGGACTATCAGTGCTGTGCCCAGTCATCCGCTACAGATCCTGCTGTTGGCGCGAACGGCTGGCACGAGTATGGCATTGACTGGTTTGCCGACAGAATGGAATTCTTTGTAGATGGCAACGTTTATCATATCCATTATTTTGAAGATGGCGCTGCCTTTGCAACCGATGGAGAGAATGAGGCACAGGTGCAACTGATCAACGGCAGAAGGGTACGTAAATCGGAATTCTCCAACCTGTACCCCGAATGGCATCCGTTCGAGCATAAATTATATGCTATTTTGAGCGCCGGTGTTGGTGGCGGCGGACAAACCTATGGTGGTCCTATCGTCGACCAGGCAATCTTCCCTGCAGATGTATATATCGACTGGGTAAGGGTATATTCCAATGGCACTGCTTACAATCCTCCGCCAGCCGTTACACTTACCAGCCCGACCGGTACAGAAACCTATTCAGCTCCGGGTACTGTCACACTCACAGCCAATGCCAGCGATCGTGACGGCGGCACCATTTCGTCTGTCAGCTTCTATAACGGTACGACGCTTATCGGTACTGATAACACTGCACCGTATAGCGTACAGTGGTCTAACGTGGCAGCAGGCAACTATACCGTACATGCCAAAGCAACCGACAACGGCGGCGCTACTTCCAGTTCTAACGAGGTGACCATCGCCGTGAATGGCGTGAACTCCAACCTGGCATTGAACAGGCCAGGCACAGCCTCCAGCGTTACCGGCAGTTTTGCAGCTTCCAATGCATTTGACGCCAGCGCCACCACCCGCTGGGAAAGCGCCTATACCGATCCCCAATGGATCTATGTAGACCTGGGAAATACGTACAATATCAACCGTGTGAAGATCACCTGGGAAACAGCCCTGGGCAGGGATTATCGTATTGAGGTCTCTAATGATCTCAACAACTGGCAGCTGTTGCAGAATGTAACCGCCAATACCGCTACCGTGAACGACTGGACTAACCTGAGTGGCTCCGGACGGTACGTGCGGGTGTATGGAACGGCCAGAGGGACCCAATACGGCTATTCTATCTTCGGTATGGAGGTGTATGGCGGCGGTACCCAAACATCGTCTAATATCGCCTTAAATAAGACAGGAACGGCATCAAGCGTGGTAGGTGTGTTCAATGCGAATAACGCCTTCGATGCTAACGCCGGTTCAAGATGGGAGAGTGCCTATTCCGATCCTCAATGGATCTATGTTGACCTGGGCGGCAACTATAACGTGAACCGTGTGAAGATCACCTGGGAAACTGCCCTCGGCAAGGACTATCTGGTACAGATCTCGCCCGACCTCAATACCTGGCACCTGCTCAAGACCGTAACAGCTAATACAACGACGGTCAACGACTGGACAAACCTCAGTGGCGCCGGTCGCTATGTTCGTATCTATGGAACGGCCAGAGCTACCCAGTGGGGATATTCTATCTTCTCTGCAGAAGTTTACGGTAGCGCAGCCGCTCCATTAAGTACACTGGCTGCAACTAAACCCGCGGACGAGAAGATCGCAGAAATTAAGTTCAGGGGTTATCCCAATCCTGTGATCAATAACTATCACGTGGAAGGAGTAGAAGACCGCGCCAGGGTGAACGTGCTGAATCTCGACGGCTCACCTGCACTGAGAACACAGGTAGTGAACGGCGTTATTAATCTCACACAACTGAGGAGTGGTTTGTATATCATCCAGATCTTCAGCAAACAGGGAGTGATCAATGAAAAAGTGATCAAACAATAATGATGTAAACCCTGCGTAACCAGTTACGCAGGGTTTCTTAACTTCTTCAACAGCCGGAAAGGTTTGGTAAAATAATATAGGAAGAAATAAGGCATCCTCATTGTCATAACATCTTCGCCATTAGGTCTCAGCAGGAACCGCAGATACTGCATCAGAACAATATACTTTGCTTTCAGACTGGTCATGAAAGTAAACCTGATAAACGCCAGTTGCAGGAACTTGTTTTCCTTCCGCGAAGGCTCATCTAACAATCGCTTCATCAGCAAATGATAGGTCTTCTCCGGTACAGGGCCCGTTGCAGCGGCCGGAAAGCCCAGCAGGTTGGAGGCCAGTTGCTTCCACAGGTCTTCAAAACCCTGCAGCTCCGTGGAGATATTATACGGCCCGTGACGGTACAGTAAAGCCATATCCAGCAGGGAACGAAGATGGGGATAAAAGTCGCTGGCCCCGTTGTTGACCAGCATTAACTTATAATATTCCTCATACGTATAGTCCCGGCCGGAGATATAATCACTGCCCAACAGCTCCTCAAACTGGTACTGCATTGTCATCAGTGTTTCCGGTGGCCGGTAGTGGAATTCAAAACTCAGCCACTTGCCCCGGGAGCAACGTTTACCAAATACTACCTCTTTGGTATGGTCCTTAAAATGGTCCGGATAACTGCTGAAATATTGTTCCAGGTGCATTTCATAACCATTCGCCTGCATTATGGATACCACAGTTGCTACCTGGTCTTCCCGGATAATAATATCCATGTCAGTAAACTCCCGCATCCCGATATCATGATATACCATCTGGGAAAAGTCCATGCCCTTATAGAACCGCGCAGTTACCCCATGCTGTTGCAACCGGGCAATAATATCATCGGTCACCATCTTCCTGTCAAAAGCAAATACAGAGAACTCCCTGCAGTACGCTTTGAACAATTGCAAAGCCTCCGCAGGAACAACTCCATGCAACTTGTTTAATACATGAAAGACCACCGGCCTTATCCGGTGCCGTGCTGATAATTTATACACCCGCTGCCAGTCAACAGGCTGACCGGATATATAAGTACAAAGCGTAGAAGCTGAACTGGTTTGCAGGTATACCCTGCAGCATAATAATAGAATAGTAACCTCAGGTTGGCGCATAATATCAATCAACGATAAGCATTTGGTGCTGCATCATTTTTTCGAGAAAAAGAAGGGTTTCCTGTTCGCACAATTGCATGCTGACTGCATATTCTTCCATCAGCGCATGCACTACCTGGTGGATAGGCACAGGCTGCTCCAGCTTTTCCCAGATGGCGCTGCCTATGGCATTAAGACCTATATACTGTCCGTTATGAACATCCATTAACACAACCTCTTCCCCGATGCGGCTGATCAGGAAATTTCGTTCGTTCCTCCGAACGATTGTCTCTTTGCATAGGGAAGTCTGTACAGTTTCTGACATATGTTTAAACATTAGTGGTTACTTATGTGTATAACTATTGTAACATTATTTAACCAGAAATAGTTCGCTGTCCATGTATAAATATTGGGGCTTTGGCCTGCATATTACATCCGAAATTGAATTCCCTGAGTTGCTGCCGTTCGATTTTAAGCACGCTGACGTAAATATTACCCTGGGGGAAATACCTGCTGTTGATGCCATCACGCTCTTCTCAATGGGCCGCATTACCTACAAGATGAACGACCGGGAACTGGTCTTCTCGGTAGACGGTCTTACCAGTTATTATGTCACTGGCGGTAACAGTATCGTTATCCAGCCTTACCCTAGCGATGTGCAGGAACGCGTCGTCCGCCTCTTTGTACTCGGTGCTGCCATGGCAGGCATTCTGCAACAGAGAAGACAGATCCCTTTGCATACTGCCGCCGTTATTGTAAATGGCCGGCTGACGCTTATCGCCGGACAGTCAGGCGCCGGTAAGTCCACGACGCTCGCCGGACTGAGAAAACGGCAATACAAGATCTTTAGTGATGATATCACTGTACTCGAAGAGTTGCCCGACGATGACCGTATCAGTGGCATCGCGTCTTATCCCATGATCAAGCTATGGGAAAATTCTATGAAGACATTACAGCTGGACGATCGCTCATTCCCCATTGTACCCGGCTTTGAGAAGTACGGTTTTTTCTTTCACGGCGCTTTCGATACACAGCATTATCCCGTTGAAAGGATCATCCTGCTGGATGCGCAGGACGAAATGGAGGGTATTCATCATAAGCAGTTATACGGAAGTGAAGCGTTCGCGGCAGTTGTGCAACATATTTATAAAGCATCTTTTTTCAGACAACCCACTATGCGTGCGCTCTGTTTCGATGTTATCAGTAAATTAGTGAATGGCTCGGAAGTACATCAGGTGTCACGCCCTTTCATATGTGAGCCCGATGCATTATTGGACGTAGTAACTTCAATTATGTGATGAAAAGAAATGTCTCCGCAATACTGCTCTTCGTACAGGCATGGATCTGTATTGCCATAGCCCGCTGTATGCTTGTCTTCATGCCATTCAGAAAAATAGCGCCCCTGCTGGGTAAGAGTGTTGATGATGATAATACGTCCGGTACCCCTACATCACTCCGCCCAAAAAGGATACGTACTGCCATTAAAAGGGCGGCCGCCTGGTCGCCCTGGAGAGCAAAATGTTTTGAACAGGCGCTTGCCGGAAAGATCATGCTCTCCTGCAGGAATATGTCCGGCATCGTCTTCTTTGGTATCAATAAAGTGGGTGATGAATTGCAGGCGCACGCCTGGCTGGAAAGTGAAGGAGTGATCGTCACCGGTGGCAAAGAAGCCGCTCAATTTATTGTTATCGCACGTTTTAAAAGCTGAGCTGATGAGCGCCATATTCGGGATAATCAATAAGAATGGAAAGCCGGTAACAAAAAATACCGTGGATCTGATGGTCGGCGCAATGCAGCACAGGGCCGTCAACGGCCAGTATACCTGCAACCATGACAATGTGCTGATCGGTCAATGTACCCTTCGGTTCTTAACAACAGAAACGGCCCCTGTTATGCCTTTTTTTCCGGAGGATGTTATTATCGCAGCAGACCTGCTACTCGATAATAGGCCTTACCTGCTGCAACAGACGGACCTCCCGGCTGAAGTGTCTGATGAGATCTTATTATATTATGCCTATCGCAAATGGGGGAATGATTGCGTACAACACCTCGAAGGGGAATTTGCATTTGGCATCTGGCATAAGAATGAACAACGGCTGCTGCTTGCTACAGATCACATGGGGTGCAGGGCCCTATATTACTACGACTCGCCTGAGATGTTTATCTTCTGCACCGAACAGAAGGGCATCCTTGCAGTAAAGCCCGGCCCGCATATATTCAATGAGGTTAGTCTGATCGAATATTATTTCCGGCAAACAGATCCCGCCGGTACTTATACAAAAGATGTTTATGCACTGTGCGCAGGAAATATGCTTACACTGCAGGACAATACGGTCCGCATAAAAAAATATTGGACGCCTGCTCCGGGTAAATACCATTTTAAGAAATTCAATGAATGGACAGCGTGTTTGCAGGACCTGTTGAAGACGGCCGTAAGGAACAGGATCTGCGGAGATAAGCCTGTCGGTATCACCTTGAGCGGAGGACTGGACTCATCTTCCGTAGCGTGTATCCTGGCGCCGATGCTGGCAGAGATGAACAGGCCACTGTACGCTTTCTCATCCGTACTGCATGAAGGATCAGAAGGAGAAGACGAGCGGAAGTATATTGATATCGTCGGACGCGCTTGCCCTAATATCATACAGCATTACGTACACGCAGAAGGTACCGGCCCTTTTCAGGATACATTACATGCATTTGAAAAAGACGAAGTGTTCCCCAACGTCTTTTACTATATGGACCATGCTATCCTGGAAGCAGCGCAGAATAATGGAATTGGCGTGCTCTTCACCGGCTACGGCGGCGATCATTGGGTGTCCTGGAAAGGCAATCCCGTCATTTATAATATGATTAACAGAGGCGCGTTCGGTAGTGCCTGGAAGCTCTTGAAAACATTTTCAAGAACAGAAAGGAAGCCGCTCTGGCCAATTGTGAAAAGAGAATATATCCGGCACACATCTTGGTACAAGAAAATGAACAAGCCGAAAGTCAGTCATATCGGACTTGGTCTGCAGGACAATTTTTATAACAGTTATCGTGACACGCTTACATTCGGCTCCATACGAAATATCAGGGAAGCGATGCTGGAAAACATCAGTAGCGGCCGTACAGGCTTATTCCCGGCCATGCTCGCTAACAGGAATGAAACATATGGCATGCGTTCCGCAGTTCCTTTACTAAGTAAAAATGTAATGGAATTTATGATGGACGTTCCCCCGGAACTGTTCATATATGGAGGCTATAAACGAAGCCTGTTGCGGCACGCCATGCAGGGTGTCCTGCCTCCTGAAATACAATGGAGAACAGATAAGGGGATGTATTCGCCCGATTTCTTTACACGTATAACAAGCAGTAAACATAACATAACACGTATCCTCGAATCGGACAACGATCACGCAGGGTTCAGATATTATCTGTCAAGAGATAGCCTGCAAACCTGCGCCAGCAAAGATGAATTGGCTATGATCAGAATAACGCAGGGCGTTATCAGTAGTATGGTCGTGGCCGCTCTGCAAAAAAAGGGATATGTTTTTGATGATAAATTTTCTTAACTTGCTGTAACTCAGATACCCATATTTTTTTTAGTAACTCAAATATCCAAATATGAAAAACGAGCAAATGCAAAACAAGCCCCAATGGGAGACTCCAGGTATGACAATTCTTGCTGTTAATGAAATTACACTCGGCGGCGGCGCTGCTGGTACAGACTTCGGTTCTGAGATAAGTGCTCCTTGATCAGGAACCTAATCTCACACCATGATTAAGTCCGTATATGCTTGTATGATATGAAGGCAAATAACCATCATGCATATAAAGCATATTGGACTTAATACTCTTGCCACCGGCACAAGCAATGTACAACCCATCTCCCCGGACCATTATGGTGCCTGGTGGATGGGCTGTCTGCAATTCAGTTACCATGCCATCCATGAGTTTGACTTCCTGTCCCTGAAAGACAGTTAGCGCCCCTTTGTTCCAGGGATTACAAGCCCTGATAAGGTTGCAGATCTCTAATGCATCCATCTTGCCCCAGTCAATCAATACATCTTTCAATTGCGGCCGTTTATGATAAGCGCCTGTCGTCCCCTCTGTTGCTGCTATTTCGGGAAATGGCGCCAGCTGCCGTAACGCATTTAAAATAATAGCCACACCCTCCACACATAACTGGCTGCATAACTGTTGTACCATGCCATAATGGTATTGCGGCAAATTAGCAATGCTCCTTGTCCATACCACCTTGCCCGCATCAAAACGGGAAGACAGTTCATGAATGGTAAACCCCAGCGTAGGCTGTCCTGTTTTCAGTTGCCAGAATGCAGGCGACGGACCGCGGAAGGAGGGAAGCGGACCGGGATGTATATTATAGGCTGGCACACCGCTGAAGCGTGTTACATCCAGCAGGTGCCGGTAGCCACACACAAACACCGTTTCCGGCTGTGTATCTTTCAGCCAGTCATATACATCGTCCGCCGGGTTTGTTTCATACCTGGAAGGCAGTTTGGACGCTTGTATAAAGCCGTTCACTTTCTGATGAACGATCGGGTCTTCCGACGGAGCATAAAAGATACACACCTGCAAACCCTGGTTTGCAAGTGTGTATGCCATCGGAATAAACAGATCGCAGTTGGAGATAATACCTATGCGCATAGTTTGTTTACTCAAAAAGAAGAAGGATAGATGCCTTCAGTGGCAATGATATAGTACATCACTACATATGGCATCGAGTTATCGTGTGGCTGCGTTTGCCCGGTCGGGTTCATGGAGGCTGGGTCCAGCAACGCATTTGGTGTGGACGTACCGCCCGATGGTAAAGGCAGCGTAGTGTAAAGGTTGACGTCAGGATAAGCCGTAGGCCCGGTATTGTTATTACCGTTGGTAACAGCCAGCAGGTTGTTCGTCGGATCACCGGTGGTAGCGGTTGTGTTAGTAGCCACAAGCGCATGTGTGTGCGACGGGATGTTGGATTGCAGCAGCGTTACATTCGGAGTGCCGGCCATCTGTCCCAGTGTATAGGTCTGGCTGCCTCCCGAAGGAGATATCAACCCTGTACTTACTGCGATCCGCTGCCGCAGGTCGGGCAATGCAAATGTGGTTTGCCCGTCGCCGCCGTATTGCGTACCAAGTAGTGTGAACAAAGCCTCATACTGGCTGATCGGCAGGAGTGCGCCATTGCAGAGCGCCCATCCTACAGGGGCGAAATTGCCGGCAAATAGCCTGATCTCGCCTAAGTAATTATCCATATAAAATCAGTTAGATGTTTTCGAATGATGTTTATGACCTTGATGGGAAGATACCTTGTGTAGCAATACAGTAATTCATTGCTATGTACGGCATCCTGTTCGTGTGAGGCTGATTGCCGCCAGTAGGAGTAATGGAAGGCGCCATACTCACCAACGGTCCTCCCGCCGGGGCAAAGAGGTTCACTGTACCCGTGTTTTGCCCCGGTTGTGAAGGACTGGTAGGCGTATTCGGATTCGCAAAGAAGTTGGTATTCGGACTACCGGTATCATATGATGTATTGGCGCTTACAAGGTGTGTATGCGCCGGTAGATTGGATTGCACTAATGTAACGGTCTCTGTACCTGCAGCCTCACCGATCATGTAGCTGGTACCGCTTTTGCTGGTGCCCGTACCAACGATCGTTCTGCCGTTCAGATTAGGCAGCATGAAAGTGGTCGTACCATTACCTCCATAATAGACGCCTAAGAGGGCGAACAACGCCTGGTTCTGGGCTATAGGCAATGTTTGCCCGCTGCAGATCACCCATCCCCTGGGTATCTGCGTATAAGGGAATAACCGGATCTCTCCGAGATAATTTTCCATAACGATTTTTGATAAGATAAGGTGAAAAAATGAGGTTACTGATCAGGGCCTTTGAGGGAAGACGCCTTCTGCGCAAATGCAATAGGTCATTGCCAGGTAAGGGTCCATGTTAGGATGGGGCGTAGTGCCTCCGGCAATCCCTATCGTCTGCGGATTTAACACGTTTCCTGACTTGGCGTTGGAATAGACGACAATACCCTTATTGGCCGTAACAGAATAGCCGTTTGTCAGGTATGCATTAACGCCGGGTGTTGAAATAGCAGCAGCTGTCTGCGGCTGACTGGTACGGACTACCGCCTCTATGTTGTGAATGTGAGCGGGCATCGTGTTGGTCGTCAACGTGACTGTTTCCGAACCACCGGTAATACCAGGCGTATTGAAGCCCGGCTGTGTAAGATTGACGCCCATTGCCGCTACGCCCCGAAGGTCAGGCACTGCAAAGTTAGTCGTACCGTTGCCGCCATACTGGACGCCCACGATAGCAAATAAAGCGGAATTACTCTGGATGGGATACAGGTTCCCATTACAGGGTAGCCATCCACGTGGGGTAAAATTGAAACCAAAGGCTCTGATTTCGCCGATATAACCATCTGCCATAAATGTGAGTTTTGGGTGAAATAATTAGGATTGTAAAATGAAAATGTAAAAAAAGAAAGAGGAGTGGTATAAATAGTCTTTCATGAATCTGGCGTTATTTTAAGGGGAACATTCTGTTTATTCAGCAAGTGGATATGTACTGCATGACTCTATTCCTAAATGTAGGAAGCGTTAGGGGAAAATAAAAATTTAAGGGAAAATAAATGTCTTTTTATTGTCCCTTAAATTCGGTAATATATAGTAAATAGGTATCAATAACTATTATACCAGTACGGATAAAGCAACTTTCACTATATCATCCAGGAACTTCTTATCCGGATTCGACTGCTCACTGATGCGTAAACCGACGTACGTATTGAAAAGATGCCTGGCAATAGCCGTCGGCGTGAAGGTCTTACTGATCTCTCCCTGCTGTTGCGCCTCTTTCACCCATTGCGTAAAGAGGTGCTCGATAATATCCGTGTTCCGGAATACGAACTCGCATACCTCCTTGTCAACAGTTGCCAGTTCCGCTGTAGTGTTTACGATCAGGCACCCATTCCCCGTGCCGCTCTTCAGAATAACATCTACCAGGTAACGAAAAGCGGCTTTTATTCTCTTCACCGGAGATGCAATGTTGCTGACCGCGTCACTTAGTGCGCCATGCTCACCTGCCTGGTAGTACGTAAGACAACGCATAAACAGGCTATGCTTATCTCCAAAGGAGTTGTACAGACTGGAACGGCTCAGCCCCGTTGCCTTTGTAAGATCATCCATAGAAGTACCGTTATACCCTTTGTTAAGGAACAATGCAGTAGCTTTTTTTAATACCGTTTCTTCGTCGAATAATACTTCTTTTGGCATCGGATCTGAGTTTTATTGTTTGGAATAATCGTTCCAAATATAGGTAAAAAAATTATAACGTACTCATACCACCGTCAGCTACCAGTTCTGCACCCAGCAGGAAGGAGGAATCTTCTGACGCCAGGAACAGTACTACCTTTGCTATTTCTTCCGGAGTACCAAAGCGGCCAACAGGTATTTGTGACAGAATACCGCTTGCAGTAGCAGAAAGGTGTTCTTCTGATAATCCTAATTTATTATAAAGCGGAGTGCTAATTGGTCCGGGACTTACGGCATTCACCCTGATCTTCCTGTTAAGGAATTCAGCAGAGAGGTTACGGATTAGGGTCAGCTGTGCGGCCTTACTCGCCGCATAAATAGCCGCATTGGCCATGCCGATATGGGCGTTGATGGAAGTATTCAACACAATGGAAGAACCATCTTTCAGCAACGGTAATAACTGCTGTATTGTGAAGTAAGACCCTTTTACATTGATGTCGAACTGCTCGTCAAAGAATGTTTCATCTGCCGATTCAATGGACGTAAACTTTGCAATACCTGCATTCAGAAACAGAATATCAATAGAAGGATGTACGGCAGCCACCTGCGCCCGCAGGTTATTAATGTCTTTCATATTACCAGTGTCCGATACAATCCCCATTGCCTGATCTCCCAGTTCTTCTACTGCTTTGTCAACCGATTCCTGCCTGCGTCCTGTAATGATTACTTTAGCGCCTTCTTCTATGAATAACTTTGCAGTGGCAAATCCAATACCGCTATTACCACCTGTAATGACTGCTACCTTGTTTTCTAACCTGTTCATAAAATGTAATTTACTGTTTTCGTTAATAGTGTTTGTGTGTGTTTGGAACGTTCATTCCAATGCAAAGGTAAGTATGTGGAACGAATGTTCCAAATAAAGTTTGAAGAACTGGTTAAGGCCCTCGGTGGAACCGTCATATGCTGCCTTGCGGCATAGATATTTTGATTACTTTTAATGCCAATTAAGATTATACCTATGTCCAACCCTTTACATAACATGCCAGGGCAGAGCAACGTTGCCAATTTACCACGCTGCCATGCAAAAGATCCGTTGTGGCAACCGGTCGTCAGCATCATAGCGGCTGGTGTCATGATAAATGGAACAATAGACGCTTTCCTTAAAAATGAAGGAACTACATTGAGGATCGTGATGATAGTTATTTCTCTGATTTTTGTTTTGATGATACCATTTTCGTATCGCAATATTGACCTGTACCAGGATAGGATAGTTATTAAGTATCCGCTTGGCTTCACTTCGAAAACAGACGAGGTTTTCCTCCTTGCGAACTTAGATGAGGTCGTGTTTGCGTTTACCCATAGAAACAACAGAGTAAATATGATCTTTAAGATCAATGGTAAGAACGTGAAAAATGCTTTTATACCGGAGGAGGTCGATGAATTTATTCTCCATCTGACGAGGTTAGGCGTTAAAACGGAAAAGAGACCAGTTTCCTTATAGATACTCCTGATCTGCTGCCTTGTTACTTTATTCCTCTCCCGGATGGTCCTGGAAGTCTATAAAGTCCTCTACTGCACTCCTGGTCTCTTCATCCAGTTCAGGATGATTCAGCAAGGCATGCATCTTCTCCGTCAATGCCTTATGCTCAAGGTAATTCTGATCTGCATTGGTCAGGCGGTTCAGCATCCAGACTGTTAGCGGCGTAGGCTTCCTATCCAGCGAGGCAAACAGGTAAGGCTGGTAAATATCATGAAAGGACTCCAGTGTATGAGCCAGCGGTCCGGGTGAGCCATAATCTAAATGAGGATGCTTTTCAATAAGCCGGAAAATAGGTTCTATCGCCCTTTCCCTGTCAGCATTATGTTTCAGTCCTTCCATCAGATCGTAGAAATAGGAGATGTTGTCATCATCGGAGCGCTGCGCCGGCGCAAAAGAGGAAAGTGCGTCGATAATCTCATCAGTCGTCATCATGGAATGTCAAGGGTTTAAACGTGAATACATCAGGCCCTGATATTTTGGGGTAGCCTGTATTACTGAAAAGAAATTATTTAAATATAGTACAACTCGCTGAAAGTAGCCTTCATAGATGTGTGAAGTTTGCTCTCGCAGAAGAGACTGCATAAAGTGTTCCAGAAACTATAATTGGATAACTTTATCTCCTTTTATGAACCGGGTATCTTTTATAGCTCCCGGCCCCTCAAAGCGGTATTGTACTCCCACGATATCGGTCGCTTCATATTGGGCAGGGTAAGAACAGGCTACTTCACCATCCACCAGTATCCGGATATGCTTATCTTTCGCTTCTACTTTTAACTGTACCCACTGGTTCAGGTCCCGGCCAAATTTTGAGAGGTCCGTGTCCATGCTTTGCAGTGATTTGCCGCCCGCGTAGAGGCCGATATTTCCTACACAACCCTTCGCACATAGCGGAATATGGAACATATCGTTTTTACAGAGGATCAATATCCCTATCCGCTGGCAAACAGCAGAACCCTCGCTAAAGTTGCTTTTTACCGTAGTCTCAAAACTGAAATCATCTGTCCGCAGGCCGCCCATGTCCTGTACATTATAAAAACGCAGCGGTGGATTATCAGGTTGCAATGTAATATTATAAGCTTCCAGTGTACTTTTATCTACTTCAATGATATTGCCCTTCAGGAACTCCTTCCTGTTAAAATATACCGGTACATCCTTCTCAGGATCAACCATAGCCAGCCAGCCGTTAGAACTGATCATCAGGTCATGTTCCTTCATGATCTGTTTACCTACCATCAGTTTAGCCCTAAAGTACCCGGGCCGGTAATAGATAGAGGAGTACTCCCTTTTATCTTTCGGAACAGCAAATTTCCTGCGTACGTCCCACGATTGAGATATAAACACCGTATCACCGTCTTTGGCAGCGCTGGCGTCATATCTAAAGATGACAGAATTGGGCACGCCTGTCAGCACTGTCTTGTTACTGCTGAATTTATAAGCCGTTGGGTCTGCGGCCGGCTTTGACCTGCCATTGGACAACAACGCCACGTAAAGGATGATTGCCACTGAAAGTAAGCCTAATGCCCAGTAAGGCCACCTACGGGTACGTTGATGAACACCTCCCGATACTTTGGTAGGTCCACTGTTACCGGTAGATGGTCCGGTAACGGCTCCAGGTGTTCCAGCTGATATCCCATTGTCCGTTTCTGACCGGTTAAGCGCTATTATAGCTTCAGCCGGTGAATCGGTAGCCAGCTGCCCGGAAATGCTATCGATGCTGCTATCGGGAACGGTGGCTTTTTGTTTCCCTACCTGTTGCTGTGCATTGCCGGTCAGGGTCTTTCGTTTAAATGTTCCCCAGTCAGGATACCCCGCGTATTGTGCCAATGTATTTAAGGTGGTGATCGCTGGAGAATTGGTATAGGATAATTTTCCCCAAAGTCTCTTCAGGGTCGTAATACTTAATATGACACCGGTCGCCTCCTGGATGGACTCACTCAGCTTTTCGAAGTCGTAGCTGTTCCAGTCACTGTTATCACCCCTGTCAAATCGTATTTCTGCCAGCGCCAGGCATCGCTGTATGTAATCTGTTTCTAAATTGTTTTCCATCTGATAATTAATTTGTTATCTACTTGAACAGACTCGCACAAACTTGTATCCTTGCTGAATTGGCATCAAGTTACTTATTATTCAGCTTTGCCCCATTATCATTTGAAAACTTAAAACAACAGACCATGTACAAGACATTCAGCTTCTTTTTCCTGCTCCTGCTTTCTACACATATCATGGCGCAGAAGGATGGAAAACGTCCCGGTAGGTCCTCATCCTCCTCAAGCCGTATATCGGTAGCCCTGAAAGCTGATAACTGGATCACCCAGCGGGATTCAGTCGAATTCCTTAACCACCGTTCCGTATCAGCCATGAAGGTAATGAGGGGTACTGCAATATTGAAAGACGTCGACTTCTCAGACGGAACCATAGAGTATGATATGGAACCCCTTAATAATGCCATGGTCATGGCCTTTTTCAGACAGGGCTCCCTCGATGAAAGGGAATGCTTTTACTTCCGTACCTATGTAGCCGGCAATAGCGAAGCCATAGACGCTATTCAGTATACCCCTTATCTTGGCGGCGTCAATATGTGGGATATGATGCCTCATTACCAGGGGAATGCCAGCTTCCAGCGCGACAAATGGAACCATATCAAACTGGTCATCTCAGGTAAACAAATGTGGGTGTATGTGAACGATACTTCCCGTCCTGCCCTGAAAATACCACGGCTGGAAGGTAGCACAACACATGGCAGCATCGCTTTCGAAGGACAGGCATTTATCTCTAACCTCGTTATTAAACCAGGGCAGACGGAAAACCTTTCTCCACTGGAAGGTCCTGACCCTACGGATAATGATCCCCGTTATATCAGGGACTGGAAAGTGAGCGCACCGCTGGCTACTAAAGACGTTGATTTCAGCAACTCGTTCATGCCTGCTAAAGAAGCTGCCTGGGAGCCTATGTGGGCTGAAAGGAGAGGGCTCGTGAACTTGACAAGGAAGTTCGGTCCGAGTAAAGAACGCCGTATCGTATGGCTGAAAACGAACATTCATGCTGCCGGCAACGAATCCCGTAAACTAAATCTGGGCTTCAGTGACGAAGTATGGGTCTTTATCAATGGAAAATATCTCTATGTAGATAAGAACCTTTATGGTATGCCGCTGTCAAAGTTTCCTGATGGCCGTTGCTCCATTGAGAATACGAGCTTCAATGTTCCCTTACAACAAGGCGATAACGAACTGCTTATAGGTGTTGCCAACAGCTTCTTCGGCTGGGGTATCATCGCGCGCTTAGATAGTTATTGATCTTAAACTTCTCTATCTGCCGCCTGTGGCGCAGGATGTGTACAATTGCATGCTCCATCATCTGCTCTATGTCATACACCTGTCCCCATCGGGCGGCAATTTTTTTTGTTTCCTCAAACTCCTCCAGTTCACTGTCCTTAATATCCCGGAACACCGTTTCCGTAAACTGAAATGCCTCCGTCAGGTCCCTGATATATTCCTTTGCCGAAGTATGATAGGTCTTCTCCGGCCGCACCAGCTGGTAACCATAATAGTGCATAATATATATGGCATAGCTGTAGGCGGAATTAACAACGTGTGAGAGTACCGTCTGCACCGAACGGCAATTTTCATCGGCCGTCTCATTGTCCACAACAGTGACAAGGTCCTTATCCGGAATGTCCGAAATGACAGCCTGTAACTCGGTGATAACTTTCTCGTATTCATCGAGCAGTGCGCCCTTTGCGCCCTGTCTGTACACTTTGCTCATATTAAGTATTATATATTAATAAAATTAAGTTATAATATTGGATTTCAGTTTTTATTGAGTATTTTCATGCTTTTTCTGCCTACTTCTGACACACTTTAATTATTGCAAATGCAAAACTTCGTAGCACTTCCAACAGAAGAAGCTGAGGCACAAAAGGCGCTCCAGGATCTGCTGGATCAACCGGACCAGCTGCTTTTACTCATACTGGGAGACGATGATGTAGCAGATGAAGCCACAGATACGGCCAATTTTATACGTTCACGCATCGGAAAGAACGGCATCAGTATGTACGAAATGGTTGTATTTGTAAAAGTAACTGCCCCAATGACTATCCTCCCGCTGCTCAACAAACTGAAAAGCCATGAACGTGTAAACCTGGCTGACTATAATGACTTCGTGCTCCTTTCAATTTCCCCTTTCAGGAATATTATTTCAGAAGGAGTGACCAGAGCCCGTTTTATGAAAGGCCGGGGCAGTATGAACACTGCTGTCATGACTGCCTACGCGAACGGATGATCCTCCCTGTTTTACCTTAATGAGAATATTATATGCGACTTTTTATATTGCCATGTGCTATCCTGTTCTTCTTATGCAGCGCGCATCACGCGTTCTCTCAATCTGTCATAACCGTCCGGGAAATAGACCAGAATAACAAGCCATACGATAATAAGAACAATGCCGATATCAACAGTCAGCTGATGGTGCGCTTTGATCGTTCTGCTTTTATCAGGAAGGTAAATACTGCCGGTATTGGTACGCCATTGCCGCAAGACGCTGTAAACCTGCTGAACGTCTTGTACGAGGGGACCCAAAAAGTAGAAGGATGGTCAAAAGGAATGGAAGCTGCCATCAGGAACTACGTAAGAGGTGATAAAGCCAGCCTGACCACCTTCATTGAACGTACCTCGTCCATCGCACAGGAAATCGTTATGGTCTTCGACCGCGATCAGCAAACGCGGGATTATTTCGAATCTTATGAAGACGTGACCGACATATGGGGCGGTATCCTGTACGCCCTGAATAAAAGGATCGCAGATCTTGAAGAACAATTGTCTAACAGTCCCGCATATAGCGATGTCCGCATCCAGATCGGAGGATGGCTGATGCATAACAACCTGCCGTCTCCACTGCATTTTAACGGTCTTGATGCTAATCCGCTGGGCGAATATTATGAAGTGGAGCGATGGAAGTTCACACTGACTGACGCACAGTTATCACAGCTGGAAGACATTCAGCAATGGGTGAAAAGCAGCCAGCAGCGGGAACTGAACGTCAGTGAAATATTACGCGGCGAATACGTGCGTCAGTTTACAGACATACTGCAACAGAAGCTGAAGACCGACTTTGAAGACTTTAAGAAAGAAGGAGAGAAAGTACTGGCTACTTTACAAGACCAGCAGATCGTTACAGATGTAAAACAGATCCTTGCTCAGGGCGAGCGGGTAAAGGCGCTGCTGACAGACAGGGTGCAATATTACCAGGCTATGGTAAATAACACACCGGCCGATGCTACTGCTGTTATATCAAGGCTGCAGTCCGACGTAACAACGATCAACAAAGAGTTCAATAAAATGAAAGGACTGCTGACCGATTTCCAGTCTCATGTCCCTTCAGCAAGTGCCGAAGTGAAGGCACAATGCGCTAATCTCCTCGCTATTGCCAGTGGCAAAATATCAGAACTGGCCGGTATGCTCATCCCGGATGATCTGCTGCATTTCGGTCAGCAGGAAAAGCGCCTTGCACAACTGGCGCTTAGCTTTTCCGATAAAGTTTACTCATTGGCGCTGGGAGATATACCTGCCGAAGCAACGACCGACCTGTTATATGCAGGCTACCGTCAGTCGGGCGACAGGGTAGTGATCAAGATGGTGGTGACCAATACCAATGCCAGGAAGAATCTGTTGGAAGAAACGCACAGTGTGACCTTATATCGCATCCTGCCTCACCTGGAAGCTACAGTTGGGGTTATTTTTGCACATCCGTTAACGGCTACCAGGATAGAGAAGGACGTGCAGATGGCGCCTTATTATAACGTACTGTTCAAAGGCATTCTAGGCATGAGTCAGAAATGGAAACGGAATTCCGCTTTACCTAACAACCTGCTGGACATGAACTTCGGGCTGCATGTATCGTCGCCCGATTTTGATAAAGATGATGTGCCGGAACTGGGAATAGGCGTTGTGGCGTCTACCCTGAAAGATTACCTGCAGGTTGGTTGGGCCTACAATCTCTTTCAGGGCGCCAATTATGTATTTATCGGCTTCAGACTGCCAATACCGACCATGAACCTGGGCGGTAACAACAATGGGGCTATAAAATAAGCAGGCTGGAATATTATGTTCGGAAGATCATTCTCAATACCTGATCTCTCGTAAGATAGGCATAGATCCAGCTGTAGAGCGTTCGTACCTTGTTATTGTAATTCACGAGCGATATGACGTGAATGAACAACCAGGCGATTAATGCCATAAAGCCGTTGAGATGTACTTTGTGCTTAAAAAGATCTACCACCGCATTATGTCTGCCAACAATGGCCATGTCTCCGCGGTCAAAATATTTAAACGGTTTGGAAGGCTTGCCTTTTGTCAGTAACAGGAAGTTCTTCGCCAACGTCGTGCCTTGTTGTATTGCTACCTGTGCTACCTGCGGATGTCCTTTCGGATAAACCGGGTCAGTGAACTGAATACTTATATCCCCGATAGCAAAGATATTCTCCACGCCTTCCACCTTATTAAAGTGGTCCGTCTTCATTCTCTTGCCAGGGCCAAGACTGGAGGCAGGGATCCCCTCAAATGTATTCGCGATCACACCGGCCGCCCATATCAATGTTCCTGCTTCAATTATTTCTCCGTCATTGAAGCTGACCTTCTGATCTGAATAGTCCGTCACATGTGCGTGTAACTTCACCTTTACACCCAGCTCTGTCAGTGCTTTATACGTTCCTTTGTGTGTCTTCTCACTCATAGGGGCCAACAGGTTAGCTCCACCATCCACTATATGAATGGCGCCTTTGGCATGCTTCAGTTCCGGGTAATCCTTCGTCAGGATGAACTTGCGCATCTCAGCCAGCATACCAGCAACTTCTACACCAGTAGGACCGCCGCCAGCTATTACGATGGTCAGTAGTCTTGTACGTTCCTCCGGATCGGTTGTCGCAGCAGCCCGCTCCATTGTCTTGAGCATCGTATTCCGCATGATCAGCGCATCATCAACACCCTTCAATGAGATGGCGTTCTTTTTAATGCTTTCAATGCCATAGAAATTTGTTTGCGATCCTGCCGCAAATACCAGGTAGTCATAAGGCAAGATACTCTCATCACTTAAATAAACTTTTTGGGCGTCGGGGTCTACTCTTAAGATCCCGGCCATACGAAAGGCGATGTCCCTGTCCCGGAATAATTTTCTGAACGGATAACTGATACTGGAAGGCTCCAGAAAACTGGTCGCTACCTGGTACAACAGCGGCGTGAAATAATTGTAGTTATTCTTGTCTACCAGCGTAACCTGGTAGTGTTTGCTGTTGTAGAAACGCTGGACGAAATTAAGTCCTGCAAATCCTCCACCGATAACAATAACTTTTTTTCCGGTTTCATTAGAAATCATATGTATTGCGTTAAATGTCTGGCTTGTCCGTCTGTAAATGGCAAATGACCGGGTACCTGAAGTTGGCGCACACGGTCCGGTTTTTCAGTTCCGGTAAACAATCGTTGTGCCGGGTTATAAGTATTTGATAAACAACTATTTTAAGCGGATGGTTCATTCGGGCGCCACTAAATATCGCCTTTTATCATGTGGAATGACGTTATTCAGTTATGCAAAACTGGCATGACTAATGCAGGTATTTGAGTCTCAGTATTTCATCACGCTAAAACCTGCATCTTATGGCTAAGACCGGACCGATTCTTATTCTTGAAGACGATCACGACGACCGGGAAATATATGAGAAGATCTTCGCTTCACTTGGAGTTAAAAATGAGGTCAGATTCTTTGAAGGAGGAGATGACTTGCTCCGTTACTTACAGGTAACTTTAGAACAACCGTTTATTATCTTCTCTGATATAAACCTGCCCCGAATGAGCGGTATCGAGTTACGACGGATAATCGATGCGGATCCCTTCCTGAAAAAGAAGAGTATTCCTTTTATATTTCTGACCACGATTGAATCAAAAGAAGTGGTAGAGGAAGTATATGAAATGACGGCACAGGGATACTTTGTGAAACAGTATCTTTTAAGTGATATCGAAAAACAGATCAAACAGATACTGGATTACTGGAAGGAATGTAAACATCCGAATTCCTAATATCATTTATACAACTTGTCAGGCTCCAGCATTTGGTCGGCTGTAAGCCGTTCCTGTAACAATCTCCTTATGTGATAGTATCTTGATCTTTTTACCCATCGAGGCATAGCAGCCGGCATGCATTCAATAGCTTTTCGCCGCCATACGCTCATATAGTATCAGGATTTTAGTATAGGATTTTGTGCAAATTAATCAATCGGCAGATGAAATGCACGACTGCTATCAGCTTTAAGAAACAGCCTGACGTGATACTTTTATGAGTATACAAACTGTGTACATCATCAGCATCCCTCTTTACTCATTTTAAACATAGTAAACTTGTGTATTTATTCTCCTTGTTGCTGATGTTCAATACGATAACAATTTAGCATAAACATCCTTCCTGCAAAGAAAAGTTAAGATTTAATATTTCATATAAATCGGTTCTAAATTTGCGTTAAAACACTATCGGGTATAGGGATAAATTCAGGATTTTGCATTGAGGAAGAATGCCCGTAAATAGCCCTAAAGGTCAAAGTAAATGCCTATGTATGATGCTGCTAATTCTATGAGGAGACCCGCAGGATATGCCCGCCACGATATAAAAGAAGCCACTGTGTTGAGGCGCCGCAACCTGCTCCATGAGCTGTTGTTTGTTTTGGTGTATTTGGTTAGCCTGCTGCCCGCAGGTATTTTAAAGGTGTTACAGAAATTACTTTATTGGTCGCTGTATAAGGTGGTCAGGTACCGTTATGATGTTGTTGTACAGAACCTTTCCCGCTCTTTCCCGCAGCGGAGTTACAAACAGATACAGGCCATCACAAGGCTCTTTTACAGGCACTTAAGCGGGCTGGCAGTAGAAACGTTGAAGTTAGGGTCTATGTCCGAAGATCAGCACCGCAGGTATATACAGATCCACAACCCGGAGATCCTGGACCATTGTCATCGGGAAGGAAGGAATGTGATCGTGGTACTGGGACACTATGGCAACTGGGAATGCCTGAATATCTTACCCAGGTATGTATCGGGCGATGTCTACGCAGTATACAAACCGGAACCCAGTCAGTTCATCAACAAGCTGTTATACCGCATACGGACAAGGTTCGGTATTAAATTGCTGGCTATCAATGAAACGGCTCGCTTCATGCTATCGCACCGGGACCATCCGAACACTTATATCTTCATTGCCGATCAGTCACCTTCAGTAAGGGCAAAATATAAGACAGATTTCCTCCATCAGCCTACAGGATTATTTACCGGAGCAGAGCAACTGGCCAAGTCGCTGGATGCTGTTGTTATCTACGCTTCTGTAAATAAACGGACGATAGGCGAGGGCTGGAACGTTTACTTTTCCCTGCTCACAGAAGAACCGGTAGATGTAGAGTCTTATGAGATCACGAAGACCTTCGCCTGGTACCTGGAACATGATATCATGCAATCGCCTCAATACTGGTTATGGACGCATAAGCAGTGGGAGCGGAGAGAACGTTAACCGCCCACCACTTCCACCTTGCTCTTGCCATTGGCTAGTCTTATCACCTTTATTTGCGTCGGTATACGCTCTGTCATTTCCTGCACGTGAGAGATCACACCTACTTTACGTCCCTGGTTGTGCAGGCGTTCCAATGCGTCTACTGCTACGTTCAGCGTATCGGGGTCCAGCGCGCCGAAACCTTCATCAATAAAGAGGGATTCTACTTTCATCTTGCTGGATGATAAAGAGGCCAATCCTAAAGCCAGTGCAAGCGATACGAGGAAAGATTCTCCACCCGAGAGAGAGAAGACGGTCCTCAGTTCATTCCCCATATCTTTATCCAGTACCTGTAGACCAAGATTGCCCGGGATCCTTAATAACTTATAACGGCTGGTCAGCATCTGAAGATGCATATTGGCATATCCCAGCAGGATGTCCAGCGTATATTCCTGTGCTATCTGCCTGAACTTCTTGCCGTCTGCTGATCCTATCAGCTCGTTCAGTTTACTCCAGTTCTCATGGATAGCAGTTTTAGCCGTGATCTCTGCCTGGAGGTTACCGATCTTCGATTTGTTCTCAGCGTCCTGCCGCAGCTGGTATTCAATATTGGTCCTTTCGTTGGTAATGTCCCTTAATGTTTTACGTGTATCGTCCAGTAATGCGGTCACCTCTTCCAGGGTGCGGTCCGTAATACGTTTAGCGGTATGATTGCTTACCTGTAATGTCCTTTCCTTCAGGGTAGCCTCGCTGGTAGTAACCGCCTGTTTGATAACCTGGATGGCCCTTCTCTCTTTATCTATCCAGGAGGTGGAGTAGGAGAGCAGTTGTATCAGTTCTTCTTCGGAAAGCTGCATACCATGTTCACCACTATACGCAGTTATCCATGTCGCAATTTCCAGATGTTGTTTTTCGATATTGTTTTTAAGAGCGGTGGTATCTTTTTCTGTCTGTGTCTTGCGGGTGTTATAAGTAAGTAATTCTTCCTTAAGACCAGTTACCGCGTCATGAGCGGTTTGCTTTACGGTCATGGCGGCATCGTATGCTTGTTTCAGCCTGGTTTCGAAGATAATGACGTCCTCACCGTTCAGCAGTGCCTTTCTTTCATTGTTCAATGCCTGTAGCTGGCCTTTAAGCCCATTCAAGGTATTCACTTTACTATCTACGTCCGCCGCTATAGATGGCGCCTGCCTGCGCATTTGCTCTAAGGCGGAACTGAGAACTTTCAGCTGCTGCGTATTATCTGCTATCTGTTGTACATTCTCTTTCCACTGTTTTGCAAACGAACGGATGCGCTCATCGAATACCTGCGGCTCTTTCTTCCAGTTGTCGATCCAGTTTGGATTATTGAAGTAAGGCGCGAGCTGGTCGGTCATTACCTGCAGATCGTTTATAATGTTTTCCAGCTGTTCATCCAGCTGCACCACAGTTTCCTGTTTGCTGGTCTTTTCCCGTTGTTTATCTTTTAATTGTTCGTTGGTGGTAAACAGATTGTTATCAAGCGCTTCCAGTTGTCCTTTCAGCTTATCCGCCTCGCGCTTTTTATCTTCATAAAGCGCGATCTGCGCGTTGTTCTCCTGTTGGGATCCTAATAGCTGTTGCAGATGATTCTCCAGCCATGTAGCCCGCTCTTCTACACTTACCGTAACACTGCTATCGGCCAGTTGGAATGATTGCCATTGTTTTTCGAGGGACGCTATCTGTTTATTCCTTTCTGCCAGTGCATTTTCATGTGCTGTTATTTCCTGTTGCAACCTGCCGGTAAGTTGCGTCAGACTGCTGATCTCTCCGGACAGGGTGTTATAGACACGGTTAGCTGCCAGGCTCTCATCCTCCAGTCCTTTCAGCAATGCATGTGCAAGCGGATTTTCTTCAGAGAATGGATGTTCCTTGCTGCCGCAAACCGGACAAGGTTCGTCAGGTATTAATTGCGCCCGTAATGATTCTACATTTTCAGCTACCTGCAGCCTCGCCTGATGCAGTAGTTTGTCTGCCAGTTCCTTTTTCGTTTGCGCTTCTTTCAGTTGCTGCTGTTTCTCCTGCAACGTTCCTGTTCTGGCAGTAAGTTCTTGCCGGCAGGTATCATACTGACGAGTGGTGTTTTCCTTCTCCTTCAGG
The DNA here is from genome assembly GCF_003182155.1 of Chitinophaga sp. S165. Lineage (GTDB taxonomy): Bacteria > Bacteroidota > Bacteroidia > Chitinophagales > Chitinophagaceae > Chitinophaga. The sequence continues at coordinate 1,459,702 of NZ_QGTG01000001.1, read as the reverse complement.
TTAGAGAACAGTAATGCCCAATGAGCCTTCGCGGTATCAGCTTCCCTGATACTGGCAGCCAGATAGCTTTCTTTGACCTTTATCTCATTGACAGGTATAGCAGTCAGAGCGTTGTTCAGCTGTTCATACGTTGTATTTAAGGCTGATCGCTGTTGCTGATATTGTGTTACCTGTGTTTGCAGGGCTGTAACATTCTTCTCCGTATCGGCAATGAATGCCAGCGTGTCCTGCCTGTTGTTCGTGAGCTTTTGCTGTAATGGCAGCCACTTGGAAGCATGTCCCAACTGTGTGGTGATCTCAATGATGTTTTCGGCAATATCCTTCCTGCTGAGATGCTCTCTCTGCCAGTCTTCCAGTTTGGTGATGCCGGTGTTTATATGACCGATCTCTTTTTCTTTCTCGACCAGCGCATCCATGTGCGCATTATGTTTCTGCTGCGCAATGGTGGATTCTGCTTCCGCCGTTTTTACCTGCGTGGTCTTTTCAACGATCAGCGTGTCCAATGCTTTGGCCCTGTCTATGTCGGGCTGATAGCGGGTAATATCCTGCTGCTTCAACGATACTTCCTGGCTGGCTGTATCCAGTTGTTTAACCGCCGCCTGGTGACTTTCTGTTGTATGTTGTATACGGGATGACAAGTCCTGCAATGTGGATGATTTATCTGCCAGCTGCGCCTCCGTTGTTCTTTTCGCGTCTATCAATCCTCTTGCCGGTTGCACATTTTCTACCAATGTAAACGTGCGGATCCGCTCACCGGCACTTTCCATTTCCGTCAGCGCCTGCTGGTGATGCTGTGCCGCCTGCTCCATACTGGCATTAAGCCCCGCCAGTGAGTGATGCCAGTTGACTTCAGCAGTCAGGCCGGTGAGGGCCTTTTCCTGTTCCTCTGTCTTCTTCAGCAGTTCCTCTTTTTGGGCGGTCAGCCTTTCGTGCTGTTCTTCTGTCAGACTTACAATACCCGCCACCTGCGCTTTCAGGTTCTTCAGGTCCTGGTCTGCCAGTTTATATTTTTCAAATACCGTTCTTGATATGTCAGAGTAAATATCGGTACCGGTAAGTTTCTCCAGTAACGATGCTTTCGCATCTTTGTCGGCCTTCAGGAAAGCAGTGAAGTCTCCCTGTGCCAGCAAAACGGAACGCGTGAACTGTTCGAAGTTCAACCCTACGAGACGTTCTATTTCTTTCAGCGTTTCGGTCTTTTTACCGGGTACAGCGATATTGGCGGAGAGGTTAAATAATTCGACTGTATCTGTCTGCAGATTCCCGTCAATCTTATTACGGGCACGTTTAACAGACCAGGTAGCTTTATAGTTGTTGCCATCAGTACCGGCAAATTCCACTTCTGCAAAACCATCGGCAGTACCGTCGCGTAGGATCCCCCTGATATCGCCCTGGTTGAGTTTATTGCCAGCCAGGTCCTGGATCTCAATACCGGTTTCTTTTGCCTGCTGGTAACGTGGGGTTTTAGCATATAAGGCCAGGCAAAGGGCATCCAGCAGTGTGGATTTACCTGCACCGGTAGGTCCTGTAATGGCAAAAATACCCGCCTGACTAAGCGGTTCTTTCGTGAAATCTATCTCGTTGGTATCTTCCAACGATGCCAGGTTCTTAAAACGAATGGCTAATATTCTCATGCGCTTACTGCTCTTTTGTATTGATTTCCTGTAATACCTGGTTGAATAGGGCAACCAGTTCTTCCGGGGTGTCGCTGTTATAATCCGCCCTGTATATCTGTTTGAAAATATCCAGTGGGTTGAGCTCCTGTAACTGGCCGGCGCTCACGGTCGTCTCTCCGTTCTCTTCCGTCTCTCCGGAAGGGTACCGCACATCTATCTTCGCCAGCCGTACATGTTTGCCTGCCAGTGCCGTCTCTACCTTATGACGCAGTGCTGGTTCCGGTCCTTCCAACAGTACCCGCACCTCCAGGTAAGGGGCCGTACTGAGATCTTCTCCTGCCTCCGGCAATTGTAACAGCTGCTCCTGCACTTCCGCCAATGGTAAGGGCTTGGCTGGTACACGCAGTAGTTCCGTCGTCACAGGTATTTCACACAAGCCTATCTCACTGATCTTGCCTTCCGTAATATCGAAAGTAACCACCTGGTGTTTGTAGTTCATTTCGGAAAAGGACATCGGTAGCGGACTGCCGCTATAGCGGACATTTTCCTTTCCGCCGATCTTCTGGGCTTTATGGATGTGCCCTAATGCGGTATACAGGATGTCTTCATGAAATGCTTTTGCAGGTACGAATTCTATCCCACCCATGATCACCCGTTCTGTTTTATCGTGGTCCGACAGTTCTGCGTCCAGCGTATGCAAGTGCGCCATTGCAATGATGCCCTGGCCTTCCTGTTTTTTAGTCAGCGCATATTCATACGCCTCCTTGTACAAGGCCGACACCCCATCCGCATACAGTTGAGCGCTCTCGGCTACCGATGGATAGTCGCCCATACGCAGGAACGGAATAGCGAGGCACCACAGTGCGGTGTTACCCTGTCTGTCTTTAACAGGAACAATCATTTTTTCATAGTCGATGCTACCGTCTTCCTTGCGCTCTATCATACCAATAATGTGAATGCTGGACGATTCAAGCAGTGGTTTCGGCGCCTCAAGACGGGCAGCGGAGTCATGGTTGCCTGCCGTTACAATGATCTGCAGGTCAGGTTGCGCCTTGATGGCGTTATTGAGAAAAGAATAAAATAGCTTAATGGAGCTTGCAGCGGGATTTGCGACGTCAAATACGTCACCGCTGATAATCAACAACTCAATGTCTTTTTCCTTAATGGTATCCACCAGCCAGTTCAGAAATTGCTGGTGCTCATACGTTCTGTCATACTGATAAAAGGTTTGCCCGATATGCCAGTCCGCAGTATGCAATATTTTCATCAGATATTTTTTGCAAAGATAAAACATGACAAAAATTAAATGGCCTGCGCACAGGCAGGCCGCTGTCATCCTTACAAAAATAGGCAATCGTACTTTATAAAGGCTTTTTACCTGGGATGAGATTTACTTAGTTCATAAGCGCTCCGCTCAACCCAGTTATGAGCCAACTTGTTATCCCTGATCTCCCATACGGCTGTACCTGTGAAGGCAACATGTTTGCCGTCGGCAGGCAGATCAAATATGCCATGATTATATCCCCGGTAGATCCAACGGGACACCACCCTTGTGCCATCTGCACTTTCGAAGATCTCAACATTTTCCAGGTGGCCCTGCTTCATCTTTTGCTGAAATCCTTTTACCCATTCCTTGAACTGCTTCCTGCCATGTACGTGCTGACCTGCATTGGTGATGATAAAATCTTCCGTCATTAGTTCATCTATCAGGTCCAGATCGTATGGATGGCTCCATACGTTATTCCAGAAATGTAATACGAGTTCTTTTCCTGTTTTCATTGTTCATCGTTATTATGATACAAAGTTCGGGAGAAACCTACTACCAAAAGGAATACAGATCTTAGCTAAAAATGTACACCAGTGTATCTGCAGGCTCCGCCTTTTCCCTAATAACTTACCTTTAGGCCAGATATTGATAACCATGAGTAAAATATTCCGCTATGAAGAGGTGATGAAAAGGGTAGAGGAGGTCATTAACGGACTTGCTTTAAAGCCGGGTGATAAACTGCCCTCCGTACGTAAGGTGAGTGAAGAACTAAAAGTAAGCCATAAGACAGTGTTGCAAGCCTATGCTTTACTCGAAGCTAAAGGATTGATCGTTTCCCGTCCACGATCCGGATATTTCATCGATACCGTTTCCACAGGCACTACCATGAGTCAGGATAATGCGATCATTCCTTTGCCGGCAGTGGTGGAGCTAAATACGATGGCTACCACTATGATGAAGAATGCAAGAGTAAAAGGAGTGATCAATTTCTCAATGCTGGCTCCCGCCAACGAACTATTGCCTGTCAGCCGTTTGAATAAAGCGCTCAATACCGCTCTGGCAGGTATGGGAGTGGATAACTACCAATACCCGATGGTAACAGGACATCCCTGCCTGTTGAAACAGATAGCCCGTCATACCCTGGAATGGCCTAACGGACTTCCGGTAGATAAGATCCTCATTACGAATGGCTGTATGGAAGCTGTTAACTTATGCCTCGATATACTAGCCAAACCAGGCGATATCATTGCCGTTGAAAGCCCCACCTATCACGGTATTCTTGAAAGCCTGGAAATAAGAGGTCTGAAGGCAGTTGAAATAAGAGTGGATAATACTACAGGATTACGTCTGGACGACCTGTCTGTCGTATTAGCTACCTATAAGATCACCGCTTGTATCTTTATGCCTTCCTGTCACCATCCGCTTGGATGTTCTATGCCGGAAGAGAACAAAAAACAGCTGGTGAGGATGCTCGGTGAGCGGAATATCCCGCTGATAGAAGACGATGCACTGGGTGAACTGCACTTTGAAAAGAACAGGTCATTACCGGCCAAAGCTTATGACGGGTACGATAATGTCCTGTACTGTTCCTCATTCTCAAAGACTTTGGCGCCCGGCTTCAGGATAGGCTGGCTATCAGCAGGAAAATACCAGGCCGCTGCTCAAAAGCTGAAATGGGCTTCTAATATTTCTACCACCGGCATCTTACAGGAAGCCCTGGGACGCTTTCTGGAAAGTGGGCGGTATCCTGCACATTTGAACAAGCTGCGTCTCGACCTGCAGGAAAATGTTTCCAGATACCTTTCCGCTGTCAATCGCTACTTCCCCCAGCCTGTGAGGATCCATATGCCTGCGGGCGGCCTTAGCTTATGGATCGGACTTCCTGCAGACGTCGACACGCTGCAGCTGCAACGGAAAGTACTGGAACAGGGCATCGGCATCTGTCCGGGACATATTTTCGCTGCTTCGCAGATATACAACAATTATGTCCGGATCAATTACGGTGCTCCCTGGAGTGCCAGGATCGATAAGGCGCTGAAGAAAGCAGGCAGCATGATCTCCCAGACATTACAAATGAAAACTATCAGCTAAAACTTATAACTATATCCCAACCGGATCACCTGTGTCTCATTATAATCAGTACTGGTGTACCTGAACCCGTTTCCGTTGACCTCCTTCTTTATCCGCAATGTATTAGCTATATCTGCGGCATTCACGAACACTTCTCCTTTGCCATGTTGAATGGCTTTTTTAATGCCGGCATCCACTGAAAAACGGGAAAAGGTCTTTCCCTGCGGTACCAGGTCTGGCGCCTGGTAAATAGCGGTCAGCTGTGCTTCAATCTGCCGAGGGAAATGGAACTGCCCATTCAGTTTAATATTGCCCGAAAAGAGATCTTCCCTGGCGGCGCTGAACACATTCTCAACGGGATATTTATTTACCACACTGAAAGAATCAACAATATTCTGATAGCCATTCAGGTTAAGGTTGAATGTCGCCATTTCTGACACCTTCTGTGAGATGATCAGTTCAATACCGGTATTGTAACTCTTTCCGGCATTCTGAAATACATTATAGATCAGCGTACTGCCCGGAATGCTACTGGCAATCCTTGTAATCGTTGCATCCATGCGTTTGTGATAAAGGGAAGAGAACAGGGACCCGTTATTCCAGCTGGTCTTGTCGCCCAATTCGAAAGTATTGGTGTATTGCGGACGAAGCGCCGGATTTCCTACCTTAATGATCTCCGCATCATCATACTTCGGGAATATGCGGATATCACCTTCATTAGGCCTGTCTACCCGGCGATTGTAGTAAACAGATAATTTGTTGTTGGCCGACAGCTTGTAGGCCAGTCGCAGGTTAGGAAATGGTTGTGTATAATTGTAACCGTCGCTTTTGTAAGTAGGGTGAGTGGGGTTGACATCATATACGAGGTTTACGTATTCTATCCGCAGACCGGCCTCTATTTCAACCTTGTTGCTTTCATACACATAGTTGCCATAAAGAGCCGGGATGATTTCTTTATACTTTGCCCAACCACCTGCGCTGGCATCCAGCACGGAATGAATACCCGGTTTGAAATCCATGTTCACAGGTATATACCGGTACCGGAATTTCATCCCACCTTCAAAACGTCCATGTTTTAAAGGATGTACATAGTCGACGGTCAGGTCGGTCACATGCTCATCTGAAAGTACTTTAAAGGAGTCCAGACCAGTGTATTCCGGCATAATGTTCGTGAAAAAGTATTTTTCATTTTCCCGGTGGAAGGTAGCGTTCAAACCAACATTCAGTGTCCTTCCCGGTTGACTGAAGCGATGTTGCCAGCTGGCAGAAAAGGTAGCAGTTGTTTTCAACTCATCTTCCAGGAACTGCCATAACCGCTGTCTTTCCGAAAGACTGCCATTGAAGAACGGTTCATCTCCCCGGTCCAGGATCTTTTCTGTGCCAAACAGGCCTGATACAGTAATGATGTCGCTGTTGCTTACAGACCAGTCCATACCTGCTTTCACAGTCGAAAAATTGGTGGTCCTGTTCCTCTTGGTTTGCTGTTTCACGGTGTCGCCGTTGTCATAAAACCTGTCCACAAATTCATTCTTATTCAGTGTTTTTGTATACAGATCATCTGCCTGCAAAAAGAGGTTAACCCTGTTCTTCCGGTAATTCAGCGACAAGGATGGATTGATCTTCGGCGTGGCATGATATTGAGGCCGGATGGCAGGATAGTTCTCCCGCTTTATCCATAAGGCGCCTAGTCCGCCGCTGAAGCCGATCTTACCATTAAAGCCATCGTGTTTTTCTTTTTTATAGATGATATTGATAATGCCGGCATTGCCATTGGCATCATATTTTGAAGAAGGGTTATTAATGATCTCTATCCTTTCAATTGCGGAAGCAGGAATATTATCCAGGCTTGTCTGACTTCCGAAACCTGTCAGTGCTGTTTGTCTTCCATCTATCAGCACCATCACCTTGTCACTACCCCTCAGTTGGATCTTCCCATCTGTTGTTGTTACACCTGGCAGGTTTTTCATTGCCTCCAGTACCGATCCTCCCGCCTGACTGATATTATCAGCTACATTAAAGGTCTTTTTGTCCATCCTGATATCTTCCTGCTTGCCGCTTACCGTAACGGCGTTAAGCGATCTGGCGTTCTGCGTTAGCAGAATATTTCCAAGATCGAGGAAAGCACTTAATTGTCCCACATTGAAGGGCTGTATATCAGGTTTATAACCTACGTAGGAGAAGATAAGCAGGTAATTGCCACTCCTGATGTCCGGTAAGGAAAAACGGCCGTCGTCACCTGTAATTGTACCTGCTACAAAATTACTGTCCGGCGTTTTAAGCGTAACGCTGACGAACGACAGTGGATTTTTATCTGTAGCATCTTTTACAACTCCTGTTACGTTTACTTTAGGAGATTGCCCTTTTGCTACAGCTATTATGAACAATAGAAAAAAATGAATGAACAGTTTTCCTTTCATGTAGGTTTTGTTTCCGCATAGTTACTACGTGAATCGAAAGGAAATCTAAAGTCAGAAATGTAAAGAGAAGATATGATGCATATTATAAAAGTCGTAGCTGACCTTCCATCCATACCTGCTACAGATCTGTTTCACCAGCGATAAGCCAAGTCCTGTACCCCGTGTAATGGAAGACGTTGTAGTACCAAAGCGCTTGAACAACTGATCGTGTTGCAAAGCTATTGTACCTGAATTAGCAACGGACAAATGTTTTTCTGAAAGTGTGATGGTTATTGTGCCGTTGTTGGGAGTGTACCTGATAGCGTTCGTGATAAGGTTATTGAGCAGGATCTCGATAAGGATCTTATTGCCTTCTATTGTGATACCGTAAGGGATCCCCGTTTCTAATGTAAGGTTTTTACTATCCGAAAAATTGGAGAAGATATTGAGGGTACTTTCCAGCAACCCGGAAAGGTCTATCACTTCCCTGTCCATAAACTGACTGTTCTCTATTTTAGTGAGCAGCAGCAGGTTTTTGTTAATTCGGGCCACCCTTGACAAGGCCTTATTAGCATCTTCGATCAGTTCATATTGTTCATCTGTCAACAGTTTGCTTTGCAGCAATAAATCAAGTTTAGACTGTATAATGGCCAACGGCGTCTGTAATTCGTGGGAGGCATTGTCCGCAAATTCTTTCTGCTGGGCATATACAGCAATATTACCCGCAATGAGTTTATTCAGACTTTGATTCAGTTCTGAAAATTCATCAATATCCGTATCATCAAAAACAACAGTTTGCTGTTTGTCCAGGTTGAAACTTTTGATCTTTGCCAGACTGTTATAGAAAGGCTGCCACAAACGTTTGGAGATCCTGCGGTTGATGAGCACAAAGCCTATGATGAGCAGCAGGAAGAACATCATGGTGAGTGTAGTCACTATCCCGATGATCAGGTAACGGTCCTCACGACCTGCCGCTGCGGTCAGTTCAATATGATGTTCATTCAACTCATGACGCCATAACAAATTGATGATGATGTAATAGACGGGTATACTGAATACCAGTACCAGACCGGCATAGATCATGAATCTTTTTAAAGAGAGGTTCAGCAGTTTGCTCATATTTCCCATTTATAACCTGTGCCGTACAATGTTTTCAGGTAGTTGTCACAACCTGCTTCAGTTAACTTCTTCTTCAGATTTTTGATATGTACATAAATAAAGTCATAGTTGTCGAACATGTCGGCTACATCGCCGGAAAGATGTTCCGCCAAAGCGCTTTTGGAAATTACTTTATTTTTATTGCTGATGAAGTAAAGCAACAGGTCAAATTCTTTCCTGGTTAATGTAACGTTCTTCTCATTGACGGTAACTGTCTTGGCAAGCAGGTTGATCCTGAGTTCATTTTGTTCAATGACATTGACATTGCCGAAATGCTTGCGGCGGATGATAGAATAGATGCGTGCCGCGAGCTCCGGTAGGTGGAAAGGTTTGGTCAGATAGTCGTCCGCACCGATCTGCAATCCTTTAATTTTATCTTCCAGTGAGTTTTTTGCAGAGATGATAATAACGCCATCCTGTTTGTTCTGTTCCTTAATCTCTTCCAGGATCTTCAATCCATCGCCACCAGGCAGCATGAGGTCCAGTAAGATGCAATCATAGTCGTGAACGTCGATCTTATCCACAGCCTGCGAAAAGGTAGTGGCATATTCGCAGAGATAGTTCTCATCCGACAGGTAGGTACCTATACTCTTCGCCAGCGCCGTTTCATCTTCTATTATTAAAATTTTCATCTGTGAAGGTATTGATGCATTCTGAATAGATTCTGAAGAGAAGACCTCTTCCAATTTGCGACAGAATTCCTTTCAAGTTACGACAGAATTGGCGATTAAGTTTGCGGCAGATTAAAACAGCGCGTATGGCCAGGGACGAAAGGAACGGAAGGTTCTCACTTATAATATTGATCGTTGCATTACTTTTAGCATTGTCTGCCTTAACCCGTATAATGTTGCTCGCAGGCACGCACTCATCGGGAGTTTCCATAACACAGTTCGCCGGTTCATTGTTCATTGGATTATTATATGACCTGTCGGTAGCGTCTTTTGTTATCATACCATTTGTGCTGCACTTGTGGCTGCAGAATGATTTCATATACCGGAAGAGCGTACTGCCTTTCGTCTGCCTGTTCTTTGCAGGGATCCTCGTATTGCTGCTGTTCACGGACCTTGTGCCTAAAGACTATAACCGCGGGCTCTTCAACGCGCTTATATACTATGTCACGATCCGTTTTGCTATTTATATCTTCCTGTTTTTTATGCCTTATTCCTTCCGCTTACGATGGCGGACCGGGATCCTGTATATAAGCAGTGTATTGATCGTTTTCCTGTTGTTGTTTAACGCAGTAAGCGAATGGTTCTTCTGGCAGGAGTTTTCTACGCGATATAATTTTATTGCGGTGGATTACCTGGTATATACTACAGAAGTGCTCGGAAATATCACCGAATCATATCCACTGGTGCCGATAATAACCATAGTAGCGATACTGGCTATCGTCATTGTGGTCCTGTTACGAAGGGTGGTCCGGTCCGGTGTCAGATCATCATTTCCGTTCCTGAAACGATCTGCAATAGCGATCATACTTTTGCTGATGCCATTATTGGTATATTATTCCGTACAGGAAAAATGGCGGCATTTCAGCAGGAATGAATATGCCAATTCGCTGGCAGGAAACGGGCTGTATGAGTTTGCCGCCGCCTTTACTCAGAATGAGCTTGACTTCTATAAATTCTATCAGACTATCCCCGATTCAACAGCGTTCACACTGTTAAGAAAACAACTGGAAACACCTAACAGCCGTTTTGTAAGCACCGATCCTTATAACATAGAAAGAGATGTTACCTATGCGGAGCCGGAGAGAAAGCTGAACGTTGTGCTCATCAGTGTGGAGAGCCTGAGTGCCGGTTTTATGAAGGCCTTTGGCGGCAACGAAAATATCACCCCTTACCTCGATTCCCTGGCACGTCATAGCCTGTTATTTACCAATCTCTATTCGTCCGGTACCCGTACGGTACGTGGCCTGGAGGCACTGTCCCTTTCCATCCCGCCAACGCCCGGTCAGAGTATTGTCAAGCGACCCGATAATGCACATATGTTTTCCTTAGGCAGTGTATTACGCGGGCATGGCTATAGAACGCAGTACATCTATGGTGGCTACAGCTACTTCGATAACATGAAGGAATTCTTTAGCAACAACGGTTATGAAGTGATTGACCGTTCGGCCATACCAGCAGCGCAGGTACATTATCAGAATATCTGGGGCGTGGCCGATGAAGATCTTTTTTCTTTGTCTATGCGTGTCCTCGACAACGACAACAAAGCCGGGAAACCGTTCTTCGCCCATATTATGACGGTCAGCAACCACCGGCCGTATACTTATCCTGACGGAAGGATAGATATTCCTGCGTCACTGCAGATAAGAGAAGGGGCTGTCAAGTACACTGACTACGCAATCAATAAATTCCTGACGGATGCCAGTACCAAGCCCTGGTTTGATAGTACCATCTTCGTGATCGTTGCAGACCATTGTGCGGGCAGCGCCGGTAGTGTTGAACTGCCTGTTACGGGATATCACATTCCCATGCTGATCTATGCACCAAAGGTCTTGCAACCGCGGGAAGTAAACACGTTGACAGCACAGATCGATGTGGCGCCTACAGTACTTGGCTTATTACGCCTGCACTACCATTCCAAATTCTTCGGACAGGACGTGTTGAATACGCCAGCTGATAAGCAACGTGCCTTTATCAGTACTTACCAGGGACTGGGTTATCTGCGCGATGGCAAACTGGTGGTACAATCGCCGGTAAAGAACATCCATGAATACCTGCCTGATTTCAGAAATGGTAATGCCGCTACTGTTCAGGTGGAAGGCAGACTGGCCAAAGAAGCGATCGCCTATTATCAGGGGATCAGCTGGTTGCTAAAGCACCGGCGGCAGCAGGATAACTGACAGTTCATCTACATTTTCTTGTTCAGGCATGCGGCTGTCGGTGACTTCAGGTTTATTTTATTAGGACGCGTTGTCAACGCGGATTATTCAAAGAGAAGTGAATGAAATTCAAAGGGAGTAAGATTGCTTACCATTTAACTTTCTGATCACATCACAAATTTAAGCAGAAAAGAGATGCGGGAAATACTGATTTTTACTCGTTAAAAAGTGGTATAACAAGCAGAATAACAGTGTTTTAGGCGTATTCGTCGCTAATGTGACCGATCAGGCTTTTTTCCGGGATTTAGTTCCCATTATACAAGGTTCATACAAGGATTAACTTACGTTCATCTTACGTTCAAAGACGTAGGATGAACGTAAGTTAATCCTTGTATGAACCTTGTATAATGCAGGTAAAATGGGAACTATATACCGGAGCTATCGGATGCTGATATAATATCAGAACAATGATAAGTGAAGAGGCTGAGACTTGTTTATACGAAGAGAGGTCAGCTGTGCAAAGCTAACGATTTGAATTATTGATATTGAATATATACGGGGCTTGGATACAGTGCCAGCACTTCCTCCGGTTTCATCATCCGTTTACCCGCTTTCGGGTCTGCCTGATAAAATAGTTTGAAGCCGGTATACTGAACAGGCTCCCCGGCAATGAATCCCTCATACATATCCATCTTTTTGGCGGGAGAGCCGGAATCGTCCATATTGATCACTACCTGCACCTCTGGTACCTTTTTAATGTTTTGGTAATTGGTCAGCATCGTCTGTGTAAAGCGGTGAACCACTAATACTTTAGGGGGGAGGTTATACTTTTTCACGATCCCCGCCAGGAAATTGATCGCATAGTTGATATCTGCAGCGTCAAAAGTGCCGATGCGGGAACTGGGGATCTGCAGATGTTTCGTTGGATATTCAGGATCTATTCCAAGATGCGCTTCCGGTAAGCGCAGGTATTTCTCTAACGGTGGCAGTTCGTCCTGGAGGGTGCTTAATCCTACCTGTACATCCAGGAATAACAGTGTTTTGTGCAGGTAGGCAAGTGTAACAGCTTTGTCAAGTTCTTCGGTCGGCATGCGGAGGCGGTATTTTCCGGAAGGCCCGGGCTCTTGCTGTGCAGTAACAGCAACAAAATGAATGGCAGGCCTTACGGGGATCGTCGTGTCTGCCTGTTGCCATCTGCCGGCTTCTTCCCGCAGCTTTGCCATCATTTCCTTTTCAGGGATGCCCAGTATACCTGTTTCAGGCGTATAGAGGGTGCCATAATAGGCGACGATCCTGTTATATGGAAGCAGTGCCCCCTCCAGTGGGACTGCTCCATATACAGGCCATTTTTCCGAAGGGTTGTTATGCACGAGATGAAGAAGCAACCGTTGATAGCGTGAGCCATCTTTCACGTCGGCTGCAAAGACGGTTGACGACTCGGCCGACATCAGGGGCAAACTATCCCCCAATGGCGCACGATCATCCTCCCGGGTGGCCGGAGTACAGGTATATGTTAAACAGGAAATAAACATAACTACTGCAAACCTGTAGAACAGTGATAGCATAGAGCGTTATTTTTCTAAAGTTAGCTGCGTCTACCCGTGGCTAATAATACTGTCCCGACAACTGATGACTCCATCATCACACAAAAGTAGTAGCTGGTATATGACCCGGTCCACGGCACTTAATATATCTCATAACACCTGTAAGGGCCTTAATGTTTGAATAACCTTATAAACTATTATTAAATTATTCAACACTGTTTCCGGTGTCGTTAGCTGGCATAAAACAGATAGAAGATCATCTCTACCGTCGCATAAAATCTTCATAAGTACTCATCTTTTCAAATCCTTAACATATTAATTAAATATATGATTTACACTGTTATAGGGGACGCATACTCCCACATGTGGGGATATGCCAAAACTTATTTTATACTCAATTTTGCCTCATCAGATAATGAGAAACAGAAAGTGCAATTATGATGATAAAGCTTAGCGTAAAAGAAAGAAGAGAACAGTTCTTATTCCTGTTGGCATTATTCTTACTTACAGTTTGCCTGCTGGGTTTTGGTCTTTTTTATGATCCTTCCGGTAGCCGTAAAGAGGTTTCAAAGGCTGACCTGACAGACAAACTATCACAAGATGCGGCGTTTGAAAATGTAGTGGAGGTACAACGTGCAACTATTGATACTGCCTATAAACAAATCAGCAATTTTGATCCTGCAGTTAAAGCAGTGTTTCTTGAAAATGACATTCGTTATTCGATAGGTTCTATTAAGTCCAACTATGACAGAAAGGCGTTCGACCCGCGGTATAAATCTTTTCTGCAGATATCTCTGTTATACAACACGCTGTTTTTTAACAGACGTGAGCTCAGGGGAAATATCAGCGATATGGAGAATTTAAAGAAGTCGCTCGAAGACTGTAAATTGTCTACCCGCCAACTTAAGGAAAGCATTGGGAGTCAGAATAGCCGCTAAAGACACAGCAGTAACCACTACATACTAAACCATAACCATACAATTAATATTGTCATGTTCGACCCGATCATCGAGAATGAGAGATCAGTGCGCAATAGTTCACAGCGTTCAATATTCATCTACATCTTTATTGCAATCCTGGCCCTCTCTGTTTTAATTTTTTTCTTCAAAGACGTATTCGCTGATAAACGTACCAGCGATGCCGGGATACTGAAAAATGAACTGTACCTGAATGAAGATCTTGTTTTTATCGACAATACCACAGGTGCAAAGCGCTGGGCCTGGGAATTCGGTGATGGAGCCGGATCCAGCCTGCAAAGCGGTACCTATCACTATGCAAAAGCTGGTTCTTATATTATAAGACTGACCATAGACGGTGAGCTGCGTGTACAGTTTCCTGTAACTGTCAAAGACACCGTAACCGTACAGGATACCGATACGGCATTAACTATTAACGGACCAACGTCCGGCGTCGTAAATGAAGAAGTGCGGCTCGAAGCTGAAGGCAAAGGTGCACAGTTCCAGTGGTCTTTCGGTGAAACAGGCCGTGTGGATGTTAACGGCAGGACGGCTTTATACACCTTCCGCTCTCCGGGTAAATATCTTGTACGGCTTACCAGCGACAAAAGCCATCCGGTTACACACATTATGTATATCACTGATCCAAGTCTGGACACAGTACTGGTCGTGCCCGGAGAAGGCGAGCGTAAGATCATAGATGATATACGTGCACGCCTGCAGGCTATCGCTGATGGCGATGACTTTAACTCAAATTATTATTACCTCACCAGCAAGTATCTCTGCAACAATGAAAAGGTAACTGTGGCAGTTGAACAGGACAGTGTGAAAAAGACGAACGACTTTTACACGTATTGCATGGGACTTACTTTCGGTGGTGAAATATCAGTTGATCAGGCACAGCTTACAATTAGTCCGAATGCCTCCTGTGCTACATTATTGAACATTAAACAACACTCCGCCAGGATAGTGAACAAATAGACTCCGAATGAAGAAATTATTATCAAGTTTTATCCTGCTGATACAGGCGGGCTGGGTATGTGCGCAATTGACTTTACCCTTTCAGCAAAAAGTTAAGTCCATGCCGGAAACATTTGTAAGACCATCAGAAAAAACGAATGTGAATGACCTGCGGCCCAAAACGGCCGCTCCCTGGGTGGTGTTCTCCGATCGTGACGACAACTACACGACCACCACTCCGGGCGGTAGCCTCTTTATGAAGAAGCTCAACTTCATGGAGCCGTTTTATGTGAGTGCCGAAAAGAATGGATACGTGAAATTGATTCGCTATAACAAGGGATTACTAACAGGCAGGAAGCTCAATAACAAGAAGGGCGCAGAAAGCCTGGGCTGGATCTCCCGCTGGAAACTGCTGATGTGGAACCGTTCTTATACCGATCAGCAAACCGGGTATCCTGAAAAGGCGATCTCCATTATCAATGGTAAACTGCCCATGACGGTATCACAGTTCTATTACGATAACACCGATTCCGCATATGTATACAGTTCTCCCGAATTGAAAAGGATCGTAGGTAAAGTAAGACTGCATCAGATCAGCTACATCTATAAAAGATCTGAAGACGGAAGGAAATTCCTCATTGGTAATGAAGACCAGCTGGTAGCCGATAGTGCAGGGAAAGCGATATGCGGATGGATAGCTGCTGATGCCATGCATAACTGGGGAAGCCGCCTGTATATCTCTCCGGCTGTACCCGGCGATGGCGCCCTGGCAGATTCAGTATCCGCGATATTAGATCAATCACATGCCGATCCTTTGCTGACAGAGAACGATGTTATACTCCGGAGCGCTCCCATATTAAAGGGTAGTACTGCTTCCGGTTATGTGGTGGGCAACGCAGTAGATGTCTATGATAAATCCCGGAATACGCTCATTACGATCAACGGTTCTACATTGAAGTACACCGATTACCTGGATATCAGAAAACATATACATAATGTGAACATAGTTTTTGTGATCGATGCCGGTAGCGCTATGAAGAAGTATTTCCCGGGATTGACCAATACGATACAGTCGCTCGAAAATGTATTCAGGGAATACGATAAGAAACACACACTGAGCTATGGCGCCGTGGTGTACCGCGATAACCAGAATTGTGTTGCAAAAGGTATTGATAGTACGGACGGTATTTATCCTGATTACCGGAAGTTGATGAGTTTCCTCGGCGATGAGGCGACAAAAACAGTACAGTGTAATGATAATGTAGCAGCGGCTCCTTTATATGATGGCGTTCGTACCGCGCTGAACATGTTCAGTACACATCATAATGAAACGAACCTGGTGGTACTGATCGGTAGTGTAGGAGATTCTACAGAACATTTCCGGGGACTGAGCGAACAATTCGGACGCGCCAATGCCAGACTGCTCACTATCCAGATGTACAGCGATTATAACGAGTGGTATAACAACTTCGTGCTGAATGCAAAGAAGCTGGTATCTGAATCCGCTGTTTATTCTTCGGAGATCAAAAAAGGACAACTCATTAATGGCGAAGGCTTAGACAACAGGCAGGCTTACAATACCAGTCAGCTCGATTCTGTTTCCTTCTTCCTCGATTACCCGGAAAACAGCCTGATACAGGGAGGCGTGGTGTTCCCGACCAAAGGAGCGGTGAACTCCAACAAGTATATCACCGGGGCGGCACGTCGTTTCCTGAGAGAAACAGATCTTGATATAAACAATCAGATCACTTCCCTGGACAGTGCTTTCCGCTTGCGTGGTATTGCAAACGCTAATCTGTCCGCAACAGTGAAGGCGCAGCTGCCTGCTCCTGTAAGTGAAGAAGTAGCAGACAGAATGCCGCATAACGGTTTTAAATACTTCATGACGTCAACGGTACCTGCCGATGTGATGGCAGGACGCGACAGCCTGTTGCAATATACCCTTGTGCTGAACAGCGCAGAGTACAAACAGATGAACGATATCATCGCGTTCATGGCGGGACAGAACCTGGCGCCTGATCAATCTTCATTCAGAAGGAAACTGGTGACCAACTACGTGAATATTCCGCGACAACTGTTAGACCTCCGCATGTCTAAAAGTAGTATCAGGTCGATGACGCTGACCGATTACTTCAAAACTGTAACAGGCTTTCCGCTGCAACAGGGAGCGTTCGGCCGCTATACAGTAGGAGATCTGAAGAAGAACAGCCGTATGCCTGAAACTGCATTCGAAAATTATATCAGGTTCCTGATCAGTTCCGGCGACAATATCAAGGCGGCTACCCAGGTAGGACAACAGTTCATATCTAACGGTAAAATTTATTACTATATCACGAAAGACAACTTCAGTGCTGACAATGAAAAATAAAATGGGATGGATATGAACGTTTCAAATATCAGTGAACCGGTAAAACTGGCTGTCAGGATCGCTCAGTCGCTGGCAAGAGAATACCACAATGCGGAGTTTGGACCTGCACATCTTTTAAAAGGATTGATGCATAAAGAAACAGGCGTAGCTGGTTTCCTTGCAGCTATCAATAAAGATGCAGAATACATTGCAGAATGGGCGGAAGTAAGGATAGAAGAACTGGAAAAGCAGGGAGCTATCAGCGAAGAGATCAAAGGTGACCGCGCAGTGGTCCGTGTGTTTGAAGAAGCTGATAACATCAGAATAAAACTGGGACTTGATCTGATTATGCCGGTATGTGTACTGGCAGTACTTTCCAGGCCGGGAACGGCTTTCAGTGCAGAGCAGCTAAGATCATTTCCGCTGAAGGAAGAGGAAATATTAACGCTGTATGTCAGTGACCGGGATGTTCAGAAAGTGGTAGCATCGGCGGATGCACAAACGCCCGGTACTGGCGCAGCGCTCTTCAAATATTGCACGGACAGGATTGCACTGGCCCGCGACGGAAAAACAGATCCTATCATTGGCCGTGACAGGGAAAGCAGGATGATGATGGAGATCCTTTGCAGAAGGACCAAGCCCAATGTGATCATCACCGGCGAGGCCGGAGTAGGTAAGACCGCTCTTGTAGATGGTTTTGCGCAGGATATCCTGTCCGGTAACGTACCCGAACTGCTGAAAGGAACGCAGTTATTCGAACTGGACCTGGGCGCACTGATTGCAGGAGCCTCGTACAAAGGTGAGATAGAAGACCGGCTGAAGAACATCCTCCGGGAAATAAAACAATACGGTAAGGCCATCCTGTTTATCGATGAGATCCATACGCTTATTGATAGCAAGGGACCTGTAGGAGGTGGTGTGGGCAACCTGCTGAAGCCTGAATTGGCAAGAGGAGAGATCACCGTGATAGGAGCAACGACACTAGACGAATACCGTAAGCTGATAGAACCGGAACAGGCTTTCAGCAGAAGGTTCGAAGTATTACCGATCGGTGAACCGGGAGAAGCCGCCGCTATTAAAATGCTGGAACGCCTGAGCGCTCACTATGAGTCTCATCATCAGCTGAACATTCAGCCGGGCGTGATCACCGATTGCGTAAGGCTGGCTAAAAGATACATGAAAGACCGTCGGTTGCCCGACTCCGCTTTCGACCTGCTGGACCGTACACTTGCAGCCATCAGGTTGATGAACGATACCTCTGCCAGGGTGCTCGACGAACTGAGTGCTGCGTTCAATGCCTTACAGGCGGAACCCGGAACGATCACTGACGATTATAAATGGCTGTACAGCCAACTGCATGATAAAGTAAGTCCTGTACTGCTCGGACAGTTACAGGATGAAACACAGGGTACTGCTCTTGAAACAACGGAAGAGTTCCAGGAGTATCTGGCAAGGACGCTGGGCAACTTACACCTGCTGGCACTGGAAAAGAAAGGAGAAGTGAGCACGCACGAGATAGCGGCGGTGGTCTCCTACAAGACAGGTATCCCTTTAGGCAAAATACAGGCCGGTGAGAAGGAGAAATTGCTCCATATGGAGGAATACCTTAAAAGGAGGGTGATAGGCCAGGATCACGCCTTAAAAGTGGTAGCAGATGCCATCCTGGAATCGAGGAGCGGGTTAAACAAAAAAGGACAGCCAATGGGATCATTCTTTTTACTCGGTCCTACGGGTACCGGGAAGACAGAACTGGCCAAATCCATCGCCGAATTCCTCTTCAACGACGAAAAGGCCATGATCCGCTTTGATATGTCAGAATTTAAAGAAGAGCATTCTGCTGCTCTGTTGTATGGCGCTCCTCCGGGATACGTCGGTTACGAAGAAGGCGGTTTGCTCGTCAACAAGATCAGGCAGCAGCCATACTCCGTTCTGCTGTTTGACGAGATCGAAAAAGCACACCCTTCGGTATTCGATACGTTCCTCCAGATTCTCGATGAAGGGCACATGCACGACAGGTTAGGTAAAGAAGGCGACTTCTCCAATTGCCTGATCCTCTTCACGTCCAACATCGGCAGTGAGCATATTGCTCAACGCGTGAACAAAGGTGAAGCACCGACATCACAGGAACTGCTGGAAATTATGTCCCCTCACTTCAGGCCTGAGTTCTTAGCCCGCCTGTCGGAGATCATTCCTTTTGCACCCATCACTGAGCAGAACGTCGTGCGCATATTTGAGATCCAGCTGAGAAGTCTGGTAGATGCACTCAGCAAACAGGGCATCCGTTTGCAGGTGCATGAAGATGCAGCACGTATGCTGGCCCTGGGTGGTTTCAATCCCAAGTATGGCGCCCGCCAGCTTTCTGGTGTGATCCGTAATGAATTAAGAAGACCTATCTCCCGGTACATCATCTCCGGTGAAGTAAAAAAGGGACAGCTGATATGGGTCTGTAAACATGCAGACGAGGAACGCCTGCACTGGGTCATCGATTAAATCAAGTTTTTATAACCACTAAACCAGCATACTATGTTCAACTACGAAATAGGCGGTAACGAAAGAAAGATAGATACCTCAGAAGCTTTCGCTGACATTGCCCACAATAAGACACTCTTCGTTCAGAAGCTGACAGACAATGAACCACTGAGACCTGAAAAAGTAGAAGGTCTGAAAACAGTACAGGAAGTATTTAATCACTACAAGCCAAACGTGGAGGTGGAATTTGAAAGGTACGATGGCTCCAATATTAATGAAACGTTGCAGTTCAATAACCTGGGCGACTTCTCTGTAAAGAACATGACGGCTCAAAGTCAGTATCTGCATAATGTCAGCATAGAGAGAGACATGTCAATGAGTGTGATCAAACAGTTAAAATCAAATAAGACATTAAAGACCACACTCGACAATGCGGAGACCAGGAACGCATTTATCAATGCGTTGAAAGGGTTCGTTGCGGAACTGGAAGAAAAGAGATAACCGGCACCTGCGTGCTTCATCATTAAACTAAACATTATGGCAACTCAGGAAAAAGAACAGGCGGCCGGTACTACCGGGTTTAAACCTGCTGAAAAAGAAATGAATGAACAGCTTTCCCTTGCGGATAGTATCGGAAAGCTGGCCCGTGTAGGTGGTATTGATCTGCTGGAAACAGCTATCGACGGACTACAGAACCTCAATCCCGAAAGAAAAGCCAGGAAACAGATCTTCCTGACCGGCGATGAGAAACGGAAGGAAAGAGAAGAACTGAAGAAGAAGATCCAGCTGTGGCTGGACATTCTGGAAGACACCGACTCCGTTGCTGCGATGATCGATAAGAGTTCGGCTAAACTCATTGCAGCTGAAGATAATCTGAATAAGAACATTGGCCTCGCATTAAAAGCGACCCGGCAGCTGGAACAGTCTTACCGTTCCGTGAACCTGTTCTATCAGAATACGGAAGCTGATAAACTGAAGAACGTCGTGCTGCTGAATGCTGCGCCTGAACAGATCCAGGACCTCGACAATCCCAGGTTCATTGAATATGTAGCCGATGAACTGAAACAGAAGTACGACAGGCTTGACCTCCGAGAGAACTATTCCCTGCTGGTCATCCCGGGATATATGGGATCAAATAAGGTAGTAGAGAAATGGTCTGCTATCGCCCACAGGAATAAGGCAATGCTGATCACAGACTTTGCTGATCTGGACCATCCGGACGATGTGATCGATCTGTTCACGGAAGCTAACCTGACCGGTGGTGATGCTTATCGCTCTAACGTGATCATGACCTGCAACTGGCTTATAGGCCGTGGAAAGGTACAGGAAGTGGGAGAGCAGGACGATCTTACCGTACCGGGTTCCGCAGCGCTGGCAGGAAAGATGTATAGCACTCTTATGTCGCAGGTGACCGCCGGTAAGAAACACGGTTCCATGAACGATGTAGATGGCGTTAAGTTCGAACTGAAGAAGAGCGAGATCTCACACCTGGAACGCCTGGGGCTTGTACCGATGGTGAACGAATATGGTAAGGTAATGGCCTTCTCCGCAAAGACATTATTCAACGGCGATAATATAGGCTTACAGACTTATTCAGTAGTGCGTGTGTTTGACTATGTGACCAAAGTATTATTCGATTTCCTCAACCGCCGCGCATTCGAAAACTGGAACACGAAGACAGAAAAGGACCTGCGCGGTCAGATAGTGAAGTTCCTCGACAAGATACAGGGACCAGACCGCCTGATCGAACATTTCAAGATCATGCGTTTTGAAAGGGATGAAGTGCAGAAAGATATGATCCACCTCGACATTCATATTACTCCTTACTTCCCTGCTAAAAGCTTCGTGGTAAAACTGGACGGCTACAAAGGCGAAGACGAAGCAACCACCTGGAGCTCTGAGTACGCACAGCAATAGTTAATCAATTATTTATTCAATCATTTAAAAATATAGAGTTATGGCATTCAAAGCAACCTTAACATTCTCAGGAAAACAGTATGACGTATTACAATGCTCTTATTCCATGTATCGCGATGTGGACATGAAAGGCAGACCAACTTCCGGTGTGTACGGTGGTAAGATCGATATTGAAGTGGAATCCAATCAGGACACTTCCATCATTGAAAGTATGGTGAACAACCAGTTCAAGGCGGTTAACGGAAGCCTGACCATCAAAAAGCAGGATGAGGATGCAAAAATGAAAGAGATCACTTTCTCAGATGCTTATATCGTGAGTTTTTCAGAAGGCATGAACGCTTATAGCGACAGTCCGATGACCGTTAATTTTCAGATCTCGGCCCGTCAGATAAAAATGGGTAACGCCGATCACGAGAACGATTGGCCTAAATAGAAAGCACACTCCTTTTGTCATGGAAACAAAAGTGCCTGCGGCACAAGACGGTACGCAGGCACTCTTTGCAAACTTTTAATCGTTGAACATGTCCGGTCAGTTATATAACAAACCTTTCAGGCTGAAGAACATCCTGGCAGATAAAGAACTGGAAGTAACAGGCTCCGGAAGGTCTATTTCCCAGCACATTGAACTGATCATTTTCACCCGGTATGGAGAGCACCGGCATAACAGCAGTTTCGGTTGTGAAATATGGGATCTCGATTTTGAACTGATAGTGAGTGAACGCATATGGGAAGAAAAGTTCAGGCAATCGCTGCTCCGTTCAGTGACCACATATGAGCCGCGTTTGTACCAGGTGGAAGTAGATGTGAACATGAGTGAGGTAGAGCAGCTGTTCTTCGGTAGAAATGTATCGGAGATCAAAAAGAAAGTAGAGATCAGTGTGACTGGTATTATACAGGCTACAGGAGAACATTATGCTTTTAATACGTCGCTTTTTCTAAGCCCGCTTTGTAGTTAGGAACGTAACCCGCAGTAAAGAACATGAACGATATATTTTATTCTTCGAAAGACGAGATCAGGAACAGGGTATTGAAAAATGCACAGGACTACTGGGGCATAAAGAATACCGCCGACTTTGACCCATTGGTAAAATTGCTGATAGAGGCGCTGAGTACAGAATTGTTCAATATCTCCAATGAAGTGGACAATCTGCAGAACCGTATGGTAGATAAACTATCCGGTATACTAGCTCCCGATACGCTGATCTCCGCCGTTCCTGCTCATGCGGTGCTGCATGCCCGCCCTATAGAAGCAACAGAAATAATTGATGAAAAGGAACAGTTCTTTTATGGTAAACGGTTGACCGGAAAAGAAGGAGATAGTAGAGAAGCGACAGCAGATATCTTCTTTAGTCCGTTACAACCGGTAAAGATCTTCGATGCGGCTGTTACACATATGGCGACAGGCGGGAACCTGTTCCAGATAGATGATCAGCAGCATAAGCTACTGGTAGCTCAATCTAAAAACAGTCAGCAACTGGAGAGGAATGCCGTTTATCTTGGTCTTAGTATTTCTTCTGACATCACTTCACTTGATGGACTAAACGTCTATTTCGATTGGAAGAGTTATAAGGTTGACAAACAGACGTATGATCTGCTTTCTTTCGCAGAATGGTCCATCGACGACATACACCTGGATGTATCGCAGGATAGCGTCTACGACGTACCAGGGCAACAGTCAGTATCGCCTTTTTATGAGCATAATATACTTAACCTGGTAACCCGTGATGTATATGCCTTTTACAGGAACAGGCTTTTTACCCTGCAAACGAATAACCTGCTTCCGGCTGCTCATCTGCAATTGTATCCTCCGGTATTTGAAACAGTCTTTCCTGCCAGTAACCTGGAAGGCCTGAAGGGACCTTTACTGTGGATCAAGATAGTAGTGCCGGTCACTATTACCCAATCTATCCTGAATGAACTGTCTGTTGTAATAAATGCTTTTCCCATTGTGAATAAAAGAAGGCATGACCTCAAACACCGCCTGAAAATGATGAACGACATCATCCCCTTGCGACTGTCAGATCAGGACCAGTTCCTGTGTGTGCAAACGTTAAAGGACAATGCCGGTAATCATTATACAGAGATCCCACAGGGTTATGAGGAAGATAGAAGCGCTGGTTTGTTCTCCGTGCGTTACGGCGGTGCCGAACGTTTTGATAAACGGAATGCAAGAGAGATACTGGATTATCTGTTTGAGCTATTGCGTGATGAAAAGGCCGCATTCGCAGCATATGGATCTGATTTTCTGAATACGGCACTGAAGGAATTGGAGCAGAACATTTCCATGATAGCACAGAAAACAACGAGGCAGCTGAATAGCATAAGGGAACTACTCAGCTACATAGTATTCAAACCTCTTGAGGATGCTGATATCATGTTTCTCGAGTTCTGGACTACGAATGCAGAACTGGGAAATAATATCAGAACCGGTAGCCGCCTGCTACCCTTTGAAAGTACCCGCATAGCCGCGGATAGCTTGTTCCTGCTTAGCTCTACGCAAGGCGGCCGCTCCAGGCTAAATGCGGTGAACAGGGTAAGGGCATATAAATACGGACTTACAACCGGCGACAGGGTAGTTACACATATGGATATTGTCAACTTCTGTTACTGGGAGTTCGGTAGCAATATCACGGATGTAAAGATCAAAAAGGGGCTGATGAATTCGATGCATCCTAAAGAAGGATTTGTCAGAACAGTGGACGTGATGCTGACACCTGCGCCGGGTAATGGATTGAAACCGGAAGAGTGGCAGTCTTTATTGGAACTGGCACATTCTAAACTCAGCTCGCGTAGTATCATGAACCTGCATTACAGGTTATTGCTGACATCAGGAAATAACAGTGTTATATGAAAGGGACGGAACTAAATCTACAGAATGATCTTCATGCAGATTTCAAGGCGACTACTAAAGTGGCAGAGTTGCTGGAGAACGGAGATATCAGTAAAGAAAGTGTCGCTATCATTCCGGCAGGACCTGCACGGAGCGCCTATGCAAAAGATATCAGCGGATATTCGGCTTACTATTCAGAAAACCTGCTGAAAGATCGCCTGATCATTGAAGTGAACAGGGAAGGTTTGTATGACATGTTACCCGAAGGATTGTTTCATGGTGCTCCGGCCAGAAGCGCTGGCTTATCCGAACTGGAGATGATAGCCGACGTGCAACTCCGACGCACGGAAGAAAGGGACGCCAGAAGGTTCTTTATGCCTTTTGAGGCGGAACTGAATCATATGCGGACACTGCTGGCCTGGTACGAAAACAGGCTGGATAAGAAGACTACCTACAACGACCTGTCAATGATATTTGGCGCAGAGTGGAAAGAGTTTGATATGCTGGACAATGATCAGCGTATCATCTGGATGCACCTGCTGCCGGTAATACAACAAAAACGGAACGACACAGACTTCATGGGTAAACTGCTTTCCGTTCTTTTCAACATTCCGGTGAACGTTACACTTAATCCTGCTGCTGTTGTGCAGGTCTGTGTCGATGAAAGCATGCGTTGTAAAATGGGGAATGGTGCATTAGGGTCAGATGCTGTAATTGGGAACAGCTTTACAACTGAAGGGGAGGAGATCAATATAAAGATCGGTCCCGCTGATGCTGATAGGTTACTGGCTTTTCTACCTGGTAGTCATCAGGCACAACTTATTGAAACGGTTACAGCCTACCTGGTGCCGGTAGAAACGAATGTCAGGGTAGAACTGATCACCAGCGAAGAGAACAGGATCGGGGCATTAGGCGCAGGCAGCGCTAACGCTGTTCTCGGATTTACGGTTTACCTATAACAGATGGGCATTGCTTAAAATTTATATCAATGGATGTACAACAATTTTTTCTAAGATACCTCCTGCTGCCGGTCATCGCAGTGATATCGGCAACAGTGATGGCAGTAGTTAATAAGAAGAATAAATTCGTCAGTAACAAAAGGCTGATCATCATAGTACTGGTCCTGGCGCTTGTATTGGCTATACCTGGGCTAATGGGCTTCCTCGGTCTTGACTATATGCCCTGGGGATATATCATTAGTCAGATCTATTTCTTATCTGTAGGCAGTGCGTTGGTTTACCTGTTAACGAAATACTATGCTAACGAATTATTGAACAGAAAAGTGTTTGTGTCGGCTGCCATGCTCATTGCCGGTCTGCTGGGCTTTTACTTATATCAAACCATCTTTAATGCACTCAGTTCTATTCGCATAGGCGGATGGGCCGCCACCAGTTCTTTCAGCTTCCTCGTTCCATTACTCTTCTGGTGGGCGTATGTTGCGTTGTTAAGCATTCCGTCGGAAATATATAAGATCTGGCAACATCCGGTAGTAGCCCTGGAGCTGGATATGGAACACCTGGATTTTAACAGGATGCTTGTACTTGAACTGGAAGTGTATAAAAATACCAATGACCAGGAGCCCATTAAAGTAAAGGTAAAGGCGCCTGCAAATATGCTGTTCGGTAACTGGTTCTACAAATTCATTGAAGATTATAACATCAAGTTCCCTAAAAGCCCGGTATCATATATGGCGACAGACACTATACCCTTCAAGTGGATCTTTTTCATTAAGACCTCTTTTTTCAGAAAGAATACTTTCATTGATCCTGATCTCACTATTCTGAAGAACGGCATATCCGAAAAAGTGACCATCTACGCCAAAAGAGTATCTGAAAATATAACAAAGCCGGTACCGGCAGGGGACGAATCCATTTTTATTTAAACGTAAATACTATTACCAATGATCGCACCGCTTAAATATACACCAGTGAACTGGACGGACGGCATGAAACTGTCCAGCGCTCATTTCGTTGCTACCGACCAGTATAGCCAGGACCTTGTGAGAGATGCCAGGTCTTTGTTACTGACGAATTACAACTACGGATTACTACCTCCTTTTGCAGGACAGCGTACATCGCATGATATAGAAGTGATTGAAAAGGCTACTAACCATGTGGAAATAAAAGTGCGGCTTTGCAACGCCATAACAGCAGAAGGCTGCCGGATCGATATTGACGGATCGGCCGATTATGCCAGCCAGCTTTCTTTCAGCCATTATTTCAATGAGAACAGCGACGGAAGAAGTATTGTTTACAATATCATTCTTGCTGTCAATCCTTTTGAAAGAGTGCCATCAGGACAACTGGATCCGGAAGATAATCCGCCGCGATATCCTGATGTGTCAAAAGGCTACCGCATTTTCCTGTTGCCTGCAGCTGGTATGGCGCCTAAGACTACCGAGGGCTACAGCCTGGTAATAGGACAGTTGTTACTGACTAATGGTAAGATCGTTGTTAATAACAGCTATATTCCGCCAAGCAGCAGCATTATCAGTCATTCTTCACTTATACGATATTATGAGCAATTCAGTGTACAGATGAACGATCTGCAGCTGGCAGCTTTTACTATCATCGATAAGACGATGGGGAAAGAGGCCATTACCATATTGGGAAAGAATATCCGTCTGATCTCGGAAAAGATGCTGGATTATCTGGCACAGGTATTCTTCAGTTACCGTAACCTGGGGTATCAGCAATCGCCCATTTATCTGGCAGGCTGTTTTTCAAATCTGGCGCATGTATTCTTCACAGGCATCAAACATATAGAGGCAAAGGAACGGGAGGAAATGCTGAAGTATTTCTATGAATGGCGGGACGTTACACCGGGCAACTTCGAAGAGCTGCTGGCCCGTACGATCGAACTGATATATGATCACCAGGACATTTATGCTGCAATGTCGCTTATCGATGAATTCCTGAAAGTGATCACCGCATTGTGGAAGAAGCTGGCTACACTGGAATACATCGGTCAACGGAAAGAGAACATTGTAGTCGCGGAACAGCAGATCGTACAGCAGGTACAGGCTAAAAGGACATGGACATTACTGGATTAGTAAATATTTGAATGAACACTTTCTGGCGTATAGCTGGTAAACAGATAAACGAAATACAACTAAAAAAGCGACTATGGCACAATATGGAAATACGCCACAAGGTAGACTTGATGATAAACGGAGGTATAGTGAATATATGAGAATTATAAGGGACTCAATTGGAAGAGATGAGAGAAAGCTGGTAGATAGCCGTGCTTTTACGACAGAAAGGTTTACGAATGATGTTGTTTTCTTTTTTGAATATGCTCATTCCGTAGGGGCTTCTTCATATGAAAACACGAGACATTGGTACAGGGCGATGCCTACAAATGAATATAATTATCTGAAGCTGCATAATCAGCTGGATTGTCAGTTCTATGGAGGTATTGCATCCAACTATACATATAGTAAAGACGGCTATCTGACTAATAACGGTCCTAATACGCATCTGGTGGAATTTTCGGTGGGAATGGACGGAGATAAATTTGTGAAACTGATCCACGAAGAAACGAAACGTTTGCAGGGAAACAGGTGGAGGTTCAATGAACTTAAGCCGGAAGACGGTGCGCTAAGCATTGGTCTTGGCAGGACGGGGCACTACAAAGGCGCAGCCGGGACAGTCTTTAATGATCTGCTTTCAGCCCGTAAGATCACATGGCGGCTATGTTGTTTCCGGCATAGGCTGGACGAGCGCACAAAACAGCAAATCAGACAGTGGAAAGAAGAAAACGCAATAAGCTGAAACAATTATGGATATCCAGTTACTCCGCGATATCAATATAAGCGGAAAAAAGATAGCATATATCATCTCGTTTGAGTTGCAGCAGCAATTTAACGCCCATCATTATTTCGAACTGAAGTTCAATCATGATGTACTGGGAACGCCGGGTTTGATATCACTCGACGATAGCAGGGACTTTGTAGGGAAAACACTTACAGCTTCATTTGGCCGTCCGGATGGTAAGCTCCAGAAGTTTGCCGGTGTGGTAACGAAGATCGACCTGGAACAAAGTCACGGTTATCATGGCGTCATCACTGCCAGCGGATATAGTCCTACAATATTGATTGAGCGGGGGCCTGACCTGGGTTCTTATTATAATAAGACCCTTAGCGCTATTGCAACGCTGGCTACGAATGATACGCCCGCGAACGATCTGCGCATGGTTATTAAGCCCGACCGTAAGAAGCCCGTCGACTATATCATGCAATACCAGGAAAGTGATTTTGAGTTCCTGAACCGCCTGAGTGCCGAATATTACGAATGGTTCTTCTATGATGGGGAACGTCTCAATTTTGGTAAGCCCGACACACAAACAGAAGTTACTGTAGTGTATGGCAGGGATATTCAAAGTCTGCAGTATGGTATTGAAGTAGCGCCGGTAAACAGTAACAGGTTTGCTTACAACCCGCAGCTCGACGAGATGATACAGAGCAAAGGAAGTAATAGTGCCTCCGGCCGGCCAGACCTTGCGCATGCGTCGAAAGCATCTGGTGCTACCTATAGCAAGGTGTTTAATCAACCCTCGCTGGTAAGAGTGGAAAACAGTGCGGAGCTGAAGGTACTGACCGACAATGAAGGCAAGGCAGACGCGGGACAGCTTTTAAAAATAAGCGGCACGAGCGATAATCCGGAAGTTGGTATTGGTAAGGTCATCAACGTATCCATGAGTGTAAAACAGGGAAATAGTTTTGTTACCAAAAGCCTGGGTAAGTTTTTAATTACTTCCGTGTTTCATTCCATAGATAGTGATGGTGCTTATGTGAATAGATTCGAAGGCATTGTGTCAACAACAGAGCGTATCCCTTTCCGCAATTACAGGCGCCCTGGTCCTGATATGTTACTGGCAACAGTATTTGATAATGCTGATCCGCTGGGGCAGGGAAGGGTAAGGGTGAAATTCAAATGGCTCTGCGAGACCAACGATCCTACCGAGTGGCTGCGCGTGGTAACTCCTGATGCAGGCAGCAGTACAAAGGTTTTAAAGAACAGGGGATTTGTTTTTATACCGGAGAAAGGAGACCAGGTAGTGATTGGGTTTGAAGACGGAAACATTGCCCGGCCTATCGTCATGGGCAGTGTCTTCCACGGAAAAAATGGCATTGGTGGAAGCACTAACAACGATCAGAAAAGTCTGACCACTAAAAGCGGTCATACAATTAGTATGGACGATAGCGGAGGCATTCTGCTGAAAGATAAAACTGATCTGAACTTTATAGCCATAGACGGCAGAAATGCTGTTACAGTAAATACGGATAATAAGATAACGCTGCAGACAGGCAATGTTATGATCATCATGGACAAGGAGCAGGATAAGATCATCATACAGGCAAAGAATATAGAGATCCGTGCGGCAGACGATTTCAAGCTGACGGGCAATGGCGCTCCCACTACTCACGGCAGTATGGAGTTTGGAACAAAGCTACAGATCTCTTCTAAGAATGACTTGTCGCTCGTAGGTGAAACTACTGCAGGATTAAACGGAAAGACAGTTTCGATAGCAGGCAGCAGTACGATCATAGAAGGAAGTCCCGTAAAAATAAATTCATAAGAGATGGAGCAGAAAGAAAGGAAGTATCAACTTACCGTTAAAGGGAATGTAAAAATGCTGACGATGATGGACAGCTTTGCCACCGTCGGCATTTATGAACTGCAGTGGAACGGACAGAACGCCAGTCGCCCGGAATTGCAGGAATACGTACTGGAAGAAAAGGAAGTAAGGCTAACCGAATATTTCGATCCGAACACTTACCAGCTCATAGAATACGTGAATAAACTGGCAAGGATCTATAACAGGCAGCACATCTGCATCAATAAAGATGGGCAGATAAAAGGCCTGCTCAATCTACCGGAAATAAAAGGCAAATGGGATGCCGTTAAAAAAGAGCTGATGCAGGTAAATCCGATTGCCGCATTTGAGATCATCCGGCATAAGGACCGTGAGCTGGACGCGCCGGTAGAAGTGATCGAAAATCTCGCGAATACCCACTTCATGCAGTTGTTCCTGTATGACTGGGGCATCAGGCCGGGTGGAACGGAAACAACGCGGCGGCAGATAGTCAGGGACCGTATGGGAATAGGGTTCTTCGTGCCGGTTGTACAAACCTTCGGCACCACGCAACAGCCGGATGGATATAGCGTGCAAGTGGAGGCGATACTGGACGGCGGCGGCCGTATCGATAAAGGTATGATCACATTGGTGACCGGACAGCAGGAACTGGACATTAAACATTATACACGGGCCAGTTTCCAGCATGATGGCAATGGCGTGCTGTTATCAGCGGATATGACGGTATTCGAGCAACTAACGAACGATTGCCGGTCAGATCTCTATTTACACCTTGAAAGCATTTCATAGATGGAACAACAGTGGTTGACAGAAAAACATTACCTCGTATGTCCTAAAGGGGCTATGTTCAAACAGATGAAGGTGATCAGCCAACAACGGGTATCTTTCAGCGGGCATCTGGCAGCAACAGCAGCCGATACGATGATAGGCAATGCCTTTATGTGTATGGGCAACCTGGCAGTTACTGCCCCTCCCGTGTCTGAAATACAGTCTAAAGCAGTGGCGGTAATGGCTTCTCCGGGAGTGGGTTTACCCCGCATGGGAATATCTCCTGGTCTGCTTCTTTTTGCCAGTGGTGTAGGTTTGGCGAAATGTAACCTGAGTGCTGCGGCCAGGTTGTGGGTAGGAGCGTCTACTAATCTGCTCATAGGAGGTAAGCCTGCATTGGTGGTAGGAGAAAGTACGATGCTTTGTCCGCCGGAAGCGGCTATTATCGAAGCCAAAGAAACCTTCTGGCAGGCGATGACTGCTACCAGTTACAATAACCTGGGGAATATTGCCGGTTTTGCCTTCAACATGCTGGCGGGGCGTGGTCTGGGTACAATGAGCAGTGGCCGCAAGGGCGCGCCAGTTATGTTTGATCCGTCCTCGTTGTATGGTAGTATGAGTGTGATGAGCCGCAGCGTAAATGGTTCATCTGTCTTCTCTGGTCCTGCAGATGCAACCTGGAACAGTGTTGAAAAGAAGAACAGCGAAAGGCTGCAGGCCAGCGGTACAGAGATGACCCTTGCTATTTTTGCGGCCAAAGGAGCCACGCTAACCTGTTTCCCGGCTGGTACCCCTGTACATACCAATAATGGGTTATTGCCCATTGAAACGGTCACAAAAGACGTGTTACTGTGGACGGTTGATGAAGCAAGCGGAGAACGGCAGCTGAAACCGATCAAAGAGCTGCACCGGCGTACCACGTTGACCATGATGGTCATTGAACTGGACAACGGGACAATATTTGAAGTAACACCCGACCATCGCTTTATGGTAGAAGGGAATTGGGTGGAAGCCAAAGACCTGCAACCCTGGGATGAACTTGAGAACATTACCGGCGGCCGGGAAGTAATAAAAGAGATCGGCCTGATCACACGAAGTGCTGTGGTTTACAACTTCTCTGTATGTGACAATGAGAACTATTTTGTTACTACGGATGGCATTCTGGTACACAATGCATCCTACACCGCTGATTTCTGATAATTAAATCTGATTGACATGAAACCTGTAAACGAAAAAGAATTAAAAAGATCATATATCGTTTTTGGCGTGAGCTTCATTGTGCTGGCAGCCTTTTCTATTATGTGCCTGTCGTTTTTTTTCGGCACGCAAAGATATGAGCGGCAGTTGCTGCAGGAGCGTGCTGACCTGGCCGACCAGGTGCTTGCAAAAAGAAGGGATATCAATACGCAGTTCGATCTGATCATATCAAAACTCAATGACCTGTCCCGTTTTACACAGATCAATCCGGAAGAAATGGATAACCAGGCGATCATGCTGCAGAATGTTCAGGATGCAGTTTTTAAAGTAAATGAAATACTGAAACAACAGCAGCTGCATACACCGAGTTTTCAGCTTTATCAGAAGATGTCAGATGATGTGTCGCAAATGGCAGGTATACAGGATTCCCTATTCAGCACCCGGTTTCAGCTGGAGAGCATGAAAGCGCAGCTGGATGCCTGTCTAAGGGTGAACCGTTCTGCAGGCGATAAGCTGAGCCTGGGTTTATTCAGACACTAAGTGGTTGGATATTAAAAGTAGAATTGGTATTATTACACTATGCAATCAGAAGACAGGAATTTTCAACTCGCCCAGAAAATATGGAATTACCTTTGTCTGAATGACGAGGTGAAGCAGGCGGACTGTATGCTCGTATTAGGCAGTCATGATGTGAGTGTGGCCGAAAGGGCTGCGGATATCTACCTGGAAGGGCTAACGCCCCTGATTGTCTTCTCAGGCGGTTTCGGGTACCTGACGCAGGACCTCTGGAACGTAAGTGAAGCCGAAACATTTGCGGAAATAGCTATCAAAAGAGGCGTACCGGAATCGGCCATCCTGATAGAGAATAAGTCGACCAACACAGGCGAAAACGTCGTGTTCAGCATGCAGTTACTGAAAGAACGTAATATAACCCCGTCAAGTTTCATACTGGTCCACAAGCCGTATATGGAACGGCGCACGTTTGCTACTTTCAGGAATTATCATAAAGAAGTGCCTATATCGGTTACATCTCCGCAAATATCAATGACCGATTATTTCTCCAGTGTAGATATATCCTACGAGACCTTTCTCAGTACACTGGTGGGTGACTTATACAGGATAAAGACATATAGCAGCAAAGGATTTCAGATCCCCCAGGAAATTCCGGAGGATGTATGGGATGCCTGTAATGAGCTTATAGCTTTAGGGTTTGATAAGCGTATCAACTAATCGAAAGTAATTTACTCTTCTATCCTGATTTGAGGTATTCTTTCGTGAATGCTGCGATTGCATGTATATTGATTATTAGGTAGTGCCTCAACCTACCACTATCCTTGAAATTTACATTTCTTACCCGCATAAATACTCTTCCCCGGGAATAATTTATAGGAATTTTGACCTGTCAATACAACCAGATGGCCGGTTGTATGTTGAATGATCAGTCATTGCCACTCTAAAAAAAGATATTATGCGTAAACAGACTATTACAATAATGATCGCTGCGGGTCTTTTC
Organism: Chitinophaga sp. S165; assembly: GCF_003182155.1. Taxonomy (GTDB): domain Bacteria; phylum Bacteroidota; class Bacteroidia; order Chitinophagales; family Chitinophagaceae; genus Chitinophaga. Next base: position 1,426,269 of record NZ_QGTG01000001.1, on the reverse strand, counting down.
TTCGCGGCCTGCGCGAACAATAGTAAGCAAGAGAAAGCTACAAATAATGATACAACGGCCGAAGTTTCCAGGGTAGATTCTTCAGGGCTTGAGGTGGTATTTGCCGATAGCACTTACCAGCTTACAGGGGTAGCCGTAACAGCAGATGGAAGAGTGTTCGCCAATTATCCTTATTGGCTGGACAAACATTCATATTCTGTTGTAGAAGTTAAAAACGGCAAGCCTGTTCCTTATCCTGATGAAACATGGAACAGCTTTAAAAAGGGAGAAGATGGGCAGAATAAGTTCGTCTGTGTGCAGGCGGTTGTAGCCGATGATAAAGGTTTCCTATGGATAGTGGATGCCGCTGGTATCGGTCTTGGAAAGGTCTACGGTAAAAGTAACAAGCTGGTGAAAATCAAACTGGCTGCCAATAAGATCGAGCGTATTTACAGATTCCCTGAATCCGTAGCAGGAGAGGATAGTTATATCAATGATATCCGCATTGACAATACCACTGGTTATGCATATATGACCAGTTCCTCTAATGGCGGGATTGTTGTAGTGAATATCAATACTGGCGATTCCCGTATGGTGCTTCATGGTACACCTTCTGTGCTGTCAGATACTGCGTATCACTTTACCCAGAACGGAAAGGAACTGGCAGGCGCTGACGGTCATGCGGTAAAGGTGAATTCCGATGGGATTGCATTATCACCCGATAAGGCATGGTTGTACTATAAACCGCTGACAGATGATAAGTTGTACCGTATCAGTACGCGTTTGCTACAGGATTTTAAAACAGCTGAAAAGGTAATTGCAGACAGCGTGCAGGATCTGGGGCATTTCATTACTACAGATGGTATGGAGTTCGATAAAGCCGGTAACCTTTACCTGGGAGATCTCGAACATTACAGCATTGTAAAAATAACACCAGACCTAAAGATGCAGACGCTGGTAACAGATACTAACAGGCTGGTATGGCCGGATAGCTATAGTATTTCGGATGATGGCTATTTGTACATATCCACCTCTCAGATCCAGCAGATGCCCTGGTTTAACAATAACCAGAACCTGACAAAATATCCTTATTACATATACAGACTGAAGATCTGAAAATATTAAGTCATTCATAAATTGAAACTTATTACACATGAAAGCGATTATCATCAACGATTTCGGAGGAACAGACAAACTACAATACACAGAGCTTCCAGAACCGGCAATAAAGGAAAATGAAGTGCTGGTAAAGGTGAATGCGATTGCCATTAATCCGGTAGATGTTAAGACGAGAGCGGGAAAAGGCGTTGCGGGGCGTATTAAGAATGAAATGCCGATCATATTAGGTTGGGATATCTCTGGTGTTGTGACGGCGACAGGTAGTGATGTGAAGGAGTTTTCGGTAGGAGATGAGGTGTTCGGAATGGTTAACTTTCCTGGTCATGGCAAGGCTTATGCGGAGTATGTGGCGGCGCCTGCATCACATCTGGCTAAAAAGCCGGCTAACGTGACACATCAACAGGCGGCAGCAACAACATTGGCAGCATTGACGGCCTACCAGGCTTTATTTCAACAGGCAGCATTGCAAAAGGGGCAGCGGGTACTGGTACATGCCGCGGCAGGAGGTGTAGGTCATTTTGTGGTGCAGCTGGCAAAACATATAGGAGCACATGTAATAGGTACATCTTCCGCCGGTAACAGGGACTTTGTGATGGAACTGGGTGCGGACGAACATGTTGATTACAAGAACCAGTTATTTGAAGAAGTAGTAAAAGATGTTGACCTGGTATTTGACGGAGTGGGGGGAGATATGGTGAGACGATCTATCCAGGTCGTGAAACCGGGAGGTAAGATCATTAGTATTCCGACCGGTGTTCCGGCAGAGGTTGTTGACGCAGCAAAAGAAAACGGGGTTAATGCCTTTTTCTTCCTGGTACAATCAAATGGGACTGATATGGCAGCGCTGGCCGACCTGTTGGAAAGAGGGATTATCAGGCCATATGTCAACCATTTCGATTTTTCCCAGATGGACCTTGCCCACCAACAGCAGGAGACAGGTAGTACCAGGGGACGTATTGTATTGACACTTCCCTAAGAAAGAGGTTCAGTAATAGCCGTTTTTGTATTAATTTGATCGCTGATTCAGGATCTGGTATCCGAAGGTTTTTAACATAATCAGGAATTGCCAATGCAGGTAGAGAATTCGGTTCAGCCATTTTTCATTAGCCGGGAAGAGTTGCAGGAGTGGACGCTGCGTCCGCACAAGCACAATTTTTTTGAGCTGGTTTATATAGAGTCCGGCAGGGGCAAGCAGTGTATCAATCATAGCCTGATCCCTTATCAGCAGGACAATATTTACTTACTGCCGCCTTATGATTGTCACTCGTTCGAGATCGCAGAACCCACCACATTCATTTTTATCCGGTTCAATGGTTTGTTCTTCAGAAAAGATAGCATGCAGATGATGGACTATACGGAATGGTTCCAGAACCTGCACTATATACTGAGCAGCTATAACAGGCAGCCGGGGGATATCATACATAGTAGTTCCGACAAGAACATGCTCGTTCACCTCATAAAAGGTATTTATGATGAGTATACGAATAAGCGGGAGCAGTCAGATTCTATTATCCGGGGACATATGTTTGCCCTGCTCAATATCCTGCGGCGTAATTTTGAGCAGACCTTCAGGAATGATCATCCGGTGGGAGATAAGCAGGTAAGTGATATGCTGCAATATATCCAGTTTAATCTGTTCAACAATGACAAATTGAGGGTCGAATCGATAGCCAGTGAATTTCACCTGTCTACAACCTATGTGAGCGAATATTTTAAGAAGAAGACAGGGGAAAGCCTGAAGGAATACATTCTTAAATCCAGGGTGAACGTAGCACAAAGCCGTTTGGAGAATTCGGATCAGAGTGCGAAAGAGATCGCCTATGAGCTGGGCTTTACAGATGCCAGCCATATGTCGAAGGCGATCAGGAAATATTATCCCGGAGATGGTTGCAGTACACAAACGACATAATAGATCAATGGTCTGCTGGTTTGAATATCCGGCAGACCATTGATTATATTAATGATATATTAGCCGGATGTTGTGTGTATTTGAAAAATGTTCAAGTGAAGACTTTACATGGTTCGTATCAGTGCCCAGTACTGAGATATCAAAGTTAGAGATACAGATCCTTTTTATATCCCTGCTGAATACAACATCTGTATGCAGCTGTGCCTCGATATAATCTTTACGCGGCAGGCCTGTTACTGCTGCACCGGTTGCGGCGGTGTGAAGCGCCCGTAACATTCTTTCCTCCATGTACAATATAATTCTGTGCATGTCGAAATAATTAGCTACCATATCGGCAGAATTATTCGCCTCATTGGCCTTAAAAGAGTCTCCGGGGAAAAATGTACTATTATGTTTTATATAGTCTTTCAGTACAAAGAATGATTCCCCATAACCCGGTGCAGGGCCATCGGCCAAGTTGGCGAAGTTAAGCGCTCCATATTTGGGCCGTATACCGGGTTTAAAGAACGGATTATTGTTTCTGCTGCCAAAGAGCCTCATCCTGGTCGTTGTTCCAATTGGAGGCGTTATATTGCCGCCAGAGCCACGGCGAATATTCGAATAATTGAACAGCCTTTCTTCTACATTGTTCCTGGTAGCAAGGTAATCGTCGGAATCCTTGTCTCTGTCCCAGGTATTGAGAAACCTGGTGCCTTCAACCGGTTTGGAGAAGAAATCTTTAATTCTGAAATTAATAGCGAGGTCTGCATTCTGCAGATGATTAACCATACTTCTGTATACCGTTGTTACCTGTGGTGCCGGTATGTTAAGTGTTTCCATAATACGAAAGCAGGCCAATGCTTCATCGCTGGTGGAACTATGACCGATCTCACGCGCTATTAACGACGCAGCTTCGGTAGCAGCCAGCCTCGCAAGGATTTCTTGTTTTTCCTGGGATGTCATATGATATTCTTTTAGCAGATCCGATGACCATGCCGTTATGTGCGGGGGAACGGACGGGCATGGGCAATTTAATGGTTCATTGTCTTAATGGTTAAGCGTCGTATTCAAAAGTAGCTTTTCGTTCAGTGAGTGACAATCCCCTAATCCGGTTATATACAGCCATTCTTTTAGATATCTGGATTTGAATATATGTATTGTATATAGTAGACGGTATTATAATAGTTTCCGTGGCATAAAGTTTGAGCGTTTTTATAAAAAAGACCATGAAAAAAATTCTCAGATTGTATTCGGGTCTTATACTTCTCTCCCTTCTTCTCTGCTGTAACAGTAGCACTCCTGACAGCGTCAAAAGTGCAAAAGAAGTAAATGCTAAAAGAATAGATACGGAGGCTCCTCCCGGAGACTCGATGGCTGTTCCATTGTCAAAAGACGATGCTGATTTTCTTGTGAACGCGGCCAGTGACAGGATATTGGGAAAACAACTAGGCCAGATGGCTGTTGACAGATCAGACAATCAAAAGGTAAAAGACCTGGGTGCAATGATCGTGAAGGATCTGGGTGAAAGTGAAGAAAAACTAAAGGAGCTGGCAGCTAAAAAGAATGTGATACTGCCAACTGATGTATCGAATAAGGAACAAAAGCGAAGAGAGGATCTGATGAAAAAGAAGGGAATTGAATTTGACCGGTCCTATGTAGATATAACGGTGAATGATTACAACAAAGACATCAGGGATTATGGAAGAGCAGCAAAATTTGCAACAGATCCGGAGGTGAAATCTTTCGCAGCCGGTAGTTTAGCTTTATTATATACTCACCTGGATTCTGCGAGGAACCTTCAGAAGGTAATGAAAAAGAAGATCGATATTAACACAGCGCTGCCGAAGTAGGTTTTTGTTAAGGTGATATGGTCCTATTGTCCTATTGTGTTATTTATTGGCAAGTACCGGTCCGTAGGTCCTGGATATTCTAAGTATCATCTAAGCTTTTATCAATTTAACAGGAAGGTTCTCAATTTTGAGAACCTTCTTGTTAAATTGATTTTACTATGTATGAAAAAGCGATCGTTTATGATTGCTTATATTTTTTCCTTATCCTTTTAAGTTCGCTGTCAAAAGTATCGAGAGCCCATTTCTTTTTCTGTTCCCAGTTCAGGCCTTTAGGCATAATGAGTTCTGGATTGGGATCGTGTTCAGATACGATAGCCGGTACGTGATAAATTCCCTCGGCATCCATGTTCTGTTTTATCAATTCAATAAGTTCTTGTCTTGTCATAAATTTTGTTTTTAAGGCTGGTAATGAATTTGGTTTCTTTATATAACGTGGATGTGTATACTATAAATGTAAATTAAGATATATTCTGGAAAGAGAGACCACTTCCTCATAAAACGTATGTTTTTTTGATGCGTCTAAGAGTAGTTCTTCTGATGCAATTGATTTGCTTTCTACATTCAATACGCCTATTACTCTTTTTTTAATTCCATTAACATCTTTATCTGTCAATACTAACGGACAGGAAGCCGCAATGACGATATCTTTAGTGACTTTTTTTTGTTCATCATTTAGTCCGGTGCTATCTGCTTCGGTTGTCTCTTGAAGTGAAAATCCACCCTTAATGTTTCCCCAGCTAGTTTCGTTTCCTTCCCGGAAGGCCAGGCCAGATAAGCCCTGGTTAATGGTCATTCTAAAATTGGGCGGTTTGCAATAACTGCCATGGTCCCAGATAACTTTTAGTATTTTCCCGTACAGCGAAAATTTTCGTCCATTGCGGGATAACCATGAAAATGCAGAATTTTCTTTTACAGGCTCTATGTAATAACAAAATCTGGTTTCGGCTAACATTATATTGAAATTCAAATCGAATTTCCCGTCATAATCCTCATTTATTTTGGCAGCCATAAAATTGATGAATTCCCATTTTTTTCGTGCCTGACTCTCATATAATTTCAGTGGCGACCAAAATGAATAATAGTATATAAAAACGGTAGCGAGAATAACAAAATAGTCGAGCCATATTCCTAAATTGGGATGTATTGATTTCAACTTTTCACAGAAATCGGGCATCCTCATAGCTGTTAGCAGCATTGTAATCAATGGTGCCAGAAAATAAGTAATAAACTTTCTGATTCGATGAGTCATTTTCTTGATAGCGGATAGTTAGGTGAACAAATTTAAAAGATCAGTTACCACAATAAATGCGTTCTCTAATCATCTCATGGTTAACCGGTATTAACGAGATAATTATTTAAAATGGTCGGTAAGAACTAAGTATTATGGTCGGCTAACAATATCCATGCAGACGAAAGTATAGGTATTTGCTGCACGAATTGTAAGAGGTCACGAAGTAATAAAATCTTTTTTTGCCAAAGCGTTAATTCCATGTTAATGAAATATTTTTTCATTGCCTCTTGTCCGTTAGGCAGTTCAGGCCTGTTTCTATTTCATGGAATAGGGGAACAGCGCCTGTTCGGAAGTTGCCGTATTATACGGAGTATATAGACGCTCAGATGGAAGGAGAGGATGTAGAGGTTAAATTTCAGGACCCCGAGTATACCAATGTTATTACGCTGGTTGTTAAAAGAGCGGGAAGGGAACTTTACGAAAAGATCCCAGCTGGAAAACAATGACTATATAAATACCGTCTTACAACTTCCTGATTCAAAAGGAAGTTGTAAGACAGTATAATAACCTGTTATCTTACCATTGGAAGATATTTCTCACGATTCTCGATGATCACCCAGATGTTTATTGCAAATAATACAAGCGCAATAGGTAATCCGGAAGGAGCGAGGATGATGTGTGTCAAAACGATCCCGACCATAACCGGGAAGATAATGATTGCACCCAGGGCCCTGTATTTGTTAGTGATAAAAAGTATACCGCCAACAATTTCAGCAACTGCGATCAGCGGCATCAGCCAGACGATTGTCATAAACGCCTCCATTACCTTTACCATGTTTTCAGGTATGTCTTTTGGGGGCGGCATGTAGTTGAAAAATTTGTTTAATCCTGAATGAATGAACATCAGTCCGAATAGTAGACTGACTACAAATAGAATTTTTTTCTTCATAGTTTTTCTGTTTTCGTAACGTGTTGCCCAGGCAGGCCTGGCATTGGTCTGAGAGTAGTCTAATTTAGCCTATTTTTTTAATGATGGCAACAATTCGTCCAATCCTTCCATTGCCATTGCCAATCCTTCCTTGAAGCCCATCTGGATAGTTGTTTCGAGTTGAGCGAGGTCGTCATAGGAAATATGGATCTGCACAAGTGTTTTCTGTCCTTTATCGATAAAAGTGACTTCCCATTTGGATTGTGGCATGTCTTTGTTCACCTTTCCTTCTGCATCGGCAAAGGCGTCAAGGCCGGTAAATGTTTTCCGGGGCTCGATCTTCTGATAATTGGCCAGTGCCCAATGTTCTTCGCCTTCTGGTCCTACCATGGCATAGTGCCAGGATCCGCCCTCCCTGAAGTCCATGCTCTTGGTCCTGGCCTTCCAGGGTTTTGGCGCCCACCATTGGTCCAGGAGTTCACTTTTGGTATAAGCTTCCCATACCAGTGCAACTTCTGCGTCAAACTCCCGTTTTACCGTGATGGTTTTGTTTTCTTTATCAACAGAAAAGTCAAAGGCTAAATTGGCGTTCATTTTTTGTTGTTTTTAAGCGTTAATAATACCTTATCAAGTTCGTTAAAGCGGCTCTCCCATATTTTTTTGAATTGTTCGAGCCACTGGTCGATCTCATTCATTTTATTTCCGTTTAACTGATAATAGATCTCCCTGCCGGATTGTTCCTGTGTGACCAGCTGACATTCCGCAAGTATGCGCAGGTGTTTTGATACCGCCTGCCGGGTTGTGTTGAAATGCTCGGCTATAGCATTTGGGGTCATTGCCTGTGAAGCGATCAGCAATATGATAGCCCTCCTTGTCGGATCGGCAATGGCCTGGAAAATATCTCTTCTCATTTTTCAGATTATTAATCCCGAAACCATTCGGTTGCAAATATATGCAAATAATCGGTTGCGAATGGTGAAGTCAGCAGATTTTTTCGAAGCTTGAAAAGTTTGAAATATAGTGGAAGAGACGTATCTGTTTGATACGCTGTTAATTGATTAGGGTGTAAGAACGTTTATCATTCCATTATTAAGCATTATTCAGAAACCCATTGAGAACTTCGCTATAAGGAATTTCTAAGGATCAGTTTAAAAGGATTTTTAATCCGCTCCTGTTTCTTCTCCACGATCATTCGCGCAGCGGCGCTGCCCATCTGCTCGTGATCTGTAGAGATCACTGTTATACCGTCCAGGAGAATTTCCTTTAGTAATGTTTCATTGTAGGACACGATACCTACATCTTTCCCGATAACAAGGTGCTCGTTCCTGCATATTTTTACAAGGTTGACAAGATCTGTTTCCTCAATAATAATATACGCTTGTCCTTTGGTAACAGGAGTTTGCATTTCTATGCCTTCTATAACGGAGAAATTAAAATCCTGCATCCTGCAGAAATACCGGAAGCCTTTTTCAATCTCCATAGGGTAGGGGGTTATGCCTGGATTGACAAATACGAGGTTGTCGTATTTTTTTAGTGCAGATAGCCCTTCGTGTAACGCCTCGTAAATATCTTTTTCAAAGTTTTGATATACTGTGCCATAATTCCCGTGGAGCTCCTGGAGGTCTTTATCTAAAAGGATCAATTGTTCTGCCGGTATCTTTTGTAATATTTCCAACACTTTACCTGGTTGCTCATAGAAGTGCGGCATGATCACATAATAATCATAGTCCCCCAGGTGATTATTGATCAGGTTTTCAAACAACGGAACACTATGGTGATGGATATGAAGATCTACAAATACGTTGTCTCCTAACGCTTTTACAAAAGCGTTATAAACCTGCTTCTTGTAGTTGCTGATCTTATTGAAAAGTAATAAGATACGCAGCGGGATAACCACATCTGTCCTGTTAATAAAATACCCTTTTCCTTTCACCGATATGATCACCTTTTTATCCCTTAGTTCTTTATATGCTTTTTCTACTGTGCCGCGTGAAAGTAAATATTGCTCACTTAGCTCATTGATAGATGGTATCTGTTGATCACGGGTAAGAACACCATCGCGAACTGCAGCCATGATGGAATCTGCAATTTGCATGTAAACGGGAATTTTGCTGCTGGTATCTATATGCAAGCCTTTCATTATGGTAAAATAGTAAAGAAATTGGAATTATTGCATCGCCGGCCATTCCTATACTTAGCTGTATCTGTAACGTGGCAGAAACGAAGAATATCAAGCGTAATTGCAAACGAATCGTCTTGCATCAGTGATTACGCAAAACAATTGCCGGAAAAAACAAAAGAAAACTTCCTACCGCCGACTGGAAACCAGTTCACCAACGTGAAGAATTTGAAGATGCAAGTGCTATACTTTAAACGTATTTATAGAGCCGTCACAAAGAAGCTTGTATGGGATGAAGTTGAAAACCCGGGGATTCGTGTGATTAAGTCACGGCTATGCCTATCCACTTTTAGCGCGGAATAAAACATATATCAAAATAATCCAAGTCAGCTGGTAAATTAAGGCGTATTTGAGAATGTTCTTTACCAGAAAGAAGCCATTCATAAACTGTGAAACCGTTTTTTATGTAAGCAGCAATTCCCTTACGGTTCGATTCCCCGGCAGACTTTTCGCTACCACGATGACTTTACCGCCTGCAGGCAATGCCGCTGCTTTATAATACCAATCTACTCCATTCCGGCCCAAAAATGCTCGTCCATTGCAGGTAACAACACCGTCAGCGTCTATTACATTTATCTCCACTTCTGCTACCCTAAACTCGTTTTGGGCAGTCACTACAACCTCATCACCTTCCAATCTGATATTTTGGACCTCAGGGCTGCGATAAGCATCCTTCACTGCTATATTATAAGCATTTTGCCCCGGTCCTGCCAGCGACTGATAATAAGCCTTTATTTGAGGATCTTCCAGCATTATCTGCGCACGCATCGAAGCAATGGTCATCTTATGCCTTGCCTCCAGCTGCTTTTGTGTAGGCTTTTTCTTTGAATGGCCGCGTTTCTTCGCCATAATGATCTGCCCATTCCTTTCGTAGATCGTGATCTGTTTGCCGAGGGTGCCCCGTACAAGCTGCATGAGGATATTGTCTTTAACAATGGCCATAAAAAGGTCGTTTTGAGGTTATAAATACAAGTTTACTGTATCGTTTCTCTAAGGTACATATAACCAATCTAAAACGTCATTAAAAGGTCATCTAAAGGTCACTTCAATATCGATTTGATATATAAATGCCCTTTAAATACCCTTTTGGTGATCTTTTGGTAAGCTTATATGAAGCCGATAGAAAGCTTATCCGAGAACTTCAGAAGGATTAACTATAAGGGCAGAGGCTATCATCGAGGAATTTCCGAATTGTCAAAACCATCCGGTTCGGAACTGCAATGCGAGAGGGAACGGATATATGGTATTAGCTACCAGTGACTTAGGGGGCTGTAGCAATAAAGGAGACTATTTTCAATAAGAACACTTGACAATATCAACCAATTCTAAAGTTTATTCATATTAACTAATTGTCAAAATATAAAATAATTTAATGCAATAATAATATTATCTGTATTTTTGCATAGTAGTTCGTGGACAAACTACTATCCCTTATCATTCTAATTAATTACCTATGAGTTACGTATTGCTGCAGGGCTCATCTTCCAAAGTGGAACGTATTGAATTGCATGATTGCCCTAAATGTAAACACGGTGTTCTTGAAGACAGGGTACCGCGTGGTTTTTTTGTAAAATATATATTAGGCGCTTTTCCTATCCGCAGGTATATCTGTTATTCCTGCCTAAAGAAAAGTTATGTATGGCATAAGCCACAGGCCAAACAAATGCATGTGGAAACACCAATGCCGGTAATCAGGAACAAACCTGTGGCCATACCGGCACACTAACTGTGGAATAACGTAAAGACATATATTTTTTTGTAGTAAACTTTACCCGGTGCTTGAAAAAGCACCGGGTATTTTTTTTTAAGATAACCCGAGATGCTCATACAATCATTAATTTGAATTTGTTTTATTTTTTATTTGTTACTCCTTTTTGTTTAAAGACAACGGATGAGCTCCCGTTTTTTAAATCTCCAAAACAAACTCATGTCAATAATTGTTATCAAGTGTGGTATGTCGAAAGATTGGCAAGTCTTCTTTTTGGTATAGTGTTTGTTTCAACTGTCTCACCAAACAACTTGAATAACAAGCATTCGCTTTAAAGTATGCTAAAAACACCTTTAGAGTATAAAGTATAACCAGGTAAGTCAACTTAACTCACATGCCATGAGAAACTCGTTGCTTCATGCTAATACCATATTCTTAAAAGAAAGACCCATGATGGAAAGGCAGGCTCCGTCCAAATCTTTGGCGTGTTTGATATATGTGTTTCATTGAGGTTGGTGATTTAATGCTGCGTAGAAATACGCAATATTAAATTCTGTGTGTTTGTTAAATAATAGAGATCGAAAATAATATTCTGACGATATAAGCGCGAGTGTAGGGAGTATAGATAAATTGTAGGAATCAATGTGTTTTTAATATTAAGAGTTATAAATATTAGTGTTAAAAACATGTGGCTAAACTCATCTGTAAACTGGACAAAATTTAACATTATGTATTTATTTTGCACGCAGGTTAGAACTTAAAATGCTGTAAAACACACTGTTTGAAAGAGATTCCGAGTTAATGAAATAATGATACAGTTTTAACCTTATCTAATTAAACCGATGACTAAGAGATCATGGATTACCCCATCCTGGCTGATTTTGTTATTAGACCTCGGGTGTTCGATTGTTGCAATGAGCTTGTCTTTTTTACTCAGGCTTAACTTTAACCTCGAAGACTTTGGTCGATACCCCATGCAGGATATTGTTTTGGTTGTAGTGAGTGTGAATTTATTATTGTCGTTATTGTTTCGTACTTACACGGGCATTGTGAGGTATACGAGCATGGCTGATATAGGCCGCATTTCCTGCGTAAGCCTTGTCAGTGCTGTTATTTACTACTACATCAATGTTGCGGCATTTAACTATACAGCAGAAAATATGTTCCCGCTGTCTGTTATTGCTATCAACTTCTTCATCAATACATTCTTCCTCTTATCCTACAGGCTCTTTGTAAAATGGGCATTTAATTATTACAGCAGATACGGCACCATTAATAAAACGAGAGCTGTTATATATAACGCCGGTCATTCCGGTTTGATGGTACGTAAAGCTATTAGCGAAGATCAGACAGGTAATATACGCATCGCTGGTTTCATTGATGAAAAATTCACACGCTCGGGTAAACGCCTCGATGGATTGCCTATCTATGGCTCGTCCAGGAACTCGCTTGAAAGATTGGTGAAACAGGAAAAGGTGAAATTGCTCATCGTTGCAGAAGAGGCACCCGATGCGCAAGTACTGAACGATCTTGTAGATAATTGTATCGCGCTGAACATTAAAGTTCAAAAAGTTCTTCCAGTGAAAAAATGGATCAATGCAGGCTGGAGCCCTGCCAAATTGCAGGACATCAAAATCGAAGACCTGCTGGAAAGATCCGTTATCAGCATCAATAATGAACAGGTTAGCCGTGAGGCAAAAGGGAAAGCCATCCTCGTTACAGGTGCTGCCGGTTCTATAGGCAGTGAACTGGTAAGACAGCTCGTTAAGCTGCAGCCTTCAGTTGTTGTGATGTGCGATAAGGCCGAATCTCCTCTGCATGAACTGGAGTTGGAGATTGCAGAACTCGCGCCCGGTACTCCCATAGTTTCTTATATATCCAATATATGCGATCGCGTACGTATGCAGCAGTTATTTGAAGTATATGAGCCTTCTGTAGTATACCACGCAGCCGCTTACAAACATGTGCCCATGATGGAAAAGAACCCATCAGTGGCCGTACTGAACAATGTACTAGGCACGAAGATCCTTGCGGAGATGTCGGTGGAATTCGGTGTTGAAAAATTCGTAATGGTATCCACCGATAAAGCAGTGAACCCTACAAATGTAATGGGCGCTTCAAAAAGAGTAGCTGAGATCTTTATACAATCTTATAATAATCATGTTAATCGCCAGTATAAAAAATCTGGCCCTGTATATGGTATTCCGCCTACAAGGTTTATCACAACAAGGTTTGGTAATGTATTAGGTTCTAACGGTTCTGTTATACCTCGCTTTAAACAGCAACTTGAAAAAGGCGGGCCGCTGACAGTAACTCATCCTGACATCACCCGTTATTTCATGACCATCCCTGAAGCGTGTCAGCTGGTGCTGGAAGCCGGCGCTATGGGACAAGGCGGTGAGATCTTTGTATTCGATATGGGACAGCCCGTGAAAATCGCTGAACTGGCCAGTAAGATGATCCGCATGAGTGGCAGAGAACCTGGTAAAGATGTACAGGTAGTGTTCACAGGATTACGGCCGGGAGAAAAGCTATATGAAGAACTATTGAACAATGCAGAGAATACACTCAGTACTTATCATGAGAAAATTATGATAGCCCGTGTTCGTGAATATGATTTCGTCGAAGTGAATGAGCATATTGAGCAACTGCTAGCATCCGCACAAAAGCATTATATCACTCCAACAGTGGCTCTGATGAAACAACTGGTACCAGAATTTATCAGCAAGAATTCAGCGTACGAGCATCTGGACAAAGATAAGATAAAGCTATAGTTAGAATCAATGAATGATCATCAGCATATCACCCTGGTATGCTGACAATTTATATTTTTTAAACAGCTAAATAAATAATGAGGATTATTAATTACGGGAGTCGCACTACAAAACCCAGATTGTACCTGCTGTTGTTGTTGGCAGGTAGTATGTCTCTATATTTTGCATCTTGTTCAACGCCCAAAAACATTACGTACTTCAGAGATATCCCTGATTCGGCGAAAAAGACAGTCATTGACCAAACGACTTTCTATACCCCTCAGATCCAGCCGGATGATATTTTGCAGGTAACGATACAAACACTCGATCCTTCTTCCACGGCATTGCTGAACCAGCAAAACACTGCTACCTGGCAGGTAACCGCCAACAGTACGGGGCAGGGTGGTCCGGCGCCTACTTCGTCATCTTCGTCTGTAAGCGGCTACCTGGTCGATAAAGACGGATATGTAGTGCTGCCTCTCATCGGGAAGATGTTTGTGAAAGGAAAATCGACAGACGTGGTGCGCGATGAGGTCAGAACAAAAGCTGCCGAGTTCTATAAAGATCCCGTTGTAAACGTCAGGTTTGTAAACTTCAAGATCACCGTTCTTGGGGAAGTTGCTAAACCTGCCTCTTATATCATGCCGAATGAAAAAGTGAGTTTGCTGGATGCATTGGGCATGGCCGGCGATCTTACCATTTACGGTAAACGGGAGAATATCCTGTTGATAAGAGATTCCGGCGCGAAAAAGGAGTTTATCCGTTTTAATATAAATGATAGCAGAATGTTCTCATCACCCTATTTCTATTTACGCCAGGGCGATGTTGTGTACGTGGAGCCTAATAAAGCGAAAGTAGCGTCTACCGACGTTGCAAGGACGAGGAATTTCACAATAGCGGTATCCTTATTGTCACTTATAGTTGTGCTTGCAACTAGGATTAAACTTTAATTAAATGAACGGTAGAAAACACGTAAATGGCGCTTTAAATGACAAGCTGGAAATGGAGCTTTTACCTGACAGCACGTTGGATATACAAAATGTGATCGAGAAGCTGCGTAACAGATGGTATTGGTTTGTCATCTGCCTGCTGGTGACCGGTTCACTGGCATGGGCTTATTTGAGATATGCTACTCCCAGATATAATATCAATGCAAAGATCCTTGTGAAAGACGACAAGAAAGGCGGCGATATACAAGGGCAGGAAATATTAGACCAGATGGGGCTCTTCAGTACAAAGAGCAATGTCGACAACGAAGTTGAGATCCTGAAGTCAAGGTCTATCATTGAAAAAGTGGTAAGAGACCTGAAGCTGAATGTTAATTATGTAGTGGAAGGCAACCTGAAGAAATCTGAAGTGCTTGACGTGCCGTTCACCGCCAACTGGGTGTACCTGAAAGATACCCTCAGAAATGTGCAGTACGTTTTAAAACCGCTTAACGAAAAGAAATTCCTGTTCAAAGACAGGAATAACCAGAAGGAACTGAACTGGGGTGATACCATCACGCTGGAAGAAGGTGTGCTGTGCATCAACAGAAATACGAGGTTTGAATTGGTGGATGTGGAATATCTCATAAACGTGACCTCATTTGATAATGCCGTAGCCGCTTATCAGAAAAGGATCAAAATAGAGGTACCGAATAAACAGGTGAGCGTGATCAATCTTGGTATTGAATCGACCATACCCAGAAAAGGAGAGATCATTCTTAACAAGTTAATTGATAAATATCTTCAGGCCAGCGTGGAAGATAAGAACAGGATAGTGGACAGCACGATCGCGTTCGTAGATAACAGGCTGGTGCTGGTAAGCAGTGAACTGACCGGCGTTGAAAGACAGATCCAGCAGTTCAAACAGGCTAATGATCTGGCCGACCTGGATGCTCAATCCAAAGTGTTGGTATCCGGTACAGAAGACCTTACCAAACAGCTCACAGAACAGGAAGTGAGACTGAGTATAGTAGAGTCCATCGAGCAGTACCTGAAAGACCAGAACAACAGCAAACGTATCGTACCATCTTCCCTCGTTGTGCAGGACCCTACCTTCCTGGGAATTGTGGAAAGATATAACGCATTGCAGCTGGAAAGACAGCGCAGCCTGATGACCACAACAGAGTCAAATCCTTTTGTAAAGAATATAGATCAGCAACTGGCTTCCCTGCGAGAGGATATGATCTCCAATATAACATCCATGAAGAATAACGTGGAGATCGGCATTAATCAGCTGAAAACACGCATGGGAGGCATTAGCAGCCAGATCAAACAGGTGCCTGGTAAAGAGAGGGTGTTCCTCGACTTTTCAAGACAACAGGCTGTAAAACAGGAACTGTATCTCTTCCTGCTGAAGAAACGTGAAGAGTCAGCCATTTCCAAATCGTCGAACCTGGCAATAGCGAGGATCATTGATCCTGCTAAAAGTGATGCCGCTCCATTTGCACCTAAACGGACCTTGTTCTATTTGTTTGCATTGCTGGCAGGTGTTGCTATTCCATCCCTGGCTTTATATCTGAAAGACCTCTTTAACCGCAGGGTAGGCAGCCGTGAAGATATCACCAACAATACGCCTGTTCCGATCCTTGCAGAGGTGGGGCATTCTGATCATAAAGAGCTCGTTGTTGTACGGAAAGGTTCTGTTGCTCCGGTAGTTGAACAGTTCCGCGCTATCAGAACGAACCTTCAGTTCATACTGGGCGATAAAGGGCAGGTGATCCTGCTGACCTCAAGTATGAGTGGTGAAGGAAAGTCCTTTGTTGCTACCAATATTGCCTCTGTACTGGCACTTTCCGGAAAGTCGGTCGTATTGATGGAAATGGACCTTCGTAAACCAAAGATCTCAGAACAACTGGGACTGGTGAACCAGTTCGGGTTTAGTACGTATGTGATCGGAAAGACCAGTATTGACGATCTGATACGGCCTTCCGGGTTCCATGAGAATTGTTACATCATCTCTTCCGGACCTATTCCTCCAAACCCTGCAGAATTGTTACTGCTGGATGCAACGGAGAAATTATTCCGTGAGCTGAAAACACGCTTTGATTATATCATCATAGATACAGCGCCTGTAGGTCTTGTTACCGATGCACAGCTGCTGGGCCGCTTTGCTGATACGACCCTTTACCTGGTAAGGCAGGGGTACACTTTCAAACAGCAATTGCTGCTCTCAAGAGATCTGCATCTCAACAAGAAACTGCCTAAGATCAATATCATCGTGAACGATGTTAAGATAGGCAGTGGCTACGGATATGGTTATGGATACGGCTATGGTTACGGTTACGGTTATTCCGAAACGCCACAGTCAACGAATGGAATAATATCTAAAGTGAAACGTTCGCTCGCGAAGAAGTAACGCATATATGTCAACTTTCTAATTTTTTTAATCTGTTTTATATGAATAACGTGGTCGAAGAAATTAATCAGCTTCATATACCTGCGGAGGTTGAAGCAGTAAATGATCAACGCAGCATTGCCATTATTGGGTTAGGATATGTGGGCTTGCCACTGGCAATTGAATTTGGGAAGCATTATAACGTAATAGGTTTTGACATCAACCAGGAACGTATATCGGAACTGAGTGAAGGACAGGACCGCACGAAGGAAGCAGATATGGATGAACTGCTGGAAGCCATCCGCCTGAAGGGAAAAAATGGAAAGTCCCGCAAAGGGTTGAGTTTCTCCTTCGACAGGGAAGCGCTCAGGCAATACAACACGTTTATCGTGACTGTTCCTACGCCTATTGACCAGTTTAAGGCGCCTGACCTGCGGCCGTTGTTACGTGCCTCAGAAATGATCGGAGCAGTGCTGAAACCGGGCGATATTGTTATCTACGAATCAACAGTATATCCGGGTTGTACAGAGGAAGATTGTGTACCGGTATTGGAAAGGGTGTCCGGACTTAAGTTTAACAAGGATTTCTTCGTTGGATATTCTCCGGAAAGGATCAATCCGGGCGACAAAGTAAATACCCTCACTAAGATAAAAAAGGTAACCAGCGGCTCTACGCCGGAGATTGCGACTATAGTAGATAACCTGTATAGTTCCATCATCAAGGCGGGTACGCATAAGGCGCCCAGCATAAAAGTGGCGGAGGCGTCTAAGGCTATCGAAAATGCACAACGTGACGTGAATATCTCATTTGTAAATGAGCTGGCCCTGATCTTTGACAGGATCGGGATAGACACGCATGATGTTATTGAAGCAGCAGGTACGAAGTGGAATTTCCTGAAGTATAAACCGGGATTGGTAGGAGGTCATTGTATAGGGGTAGATCCTTATTATCTGGCACATAAGGCGGAATCATTGGGTTATCACCCACAGGTTATCCTGTCCGGAAGAAGGGTGAATGACATGATGGGACAGTTCGTCGCCAATAAGGTGGTGAAACTGATGATCGAAAAAGATCATAAAATAAAAGGCTCCAAAGCACTGATCCTGGGCATCACATTTAAAGAGAATTGCCCGGATGTAAGAAATACAAGAGTAGTGGATATCTATCATGAGCTGGAGCAGTTCGGACTGGATGTAGATATATACGATCCATGGGCGAACGAAGAAGCAGTTTATCATGAATACGGTGTAGATATCATCAAGCAACTGAGCAGTTCAGTTGTTTATGACGCGATCATTGTAGCGGTTGCTCACCAGGAGTTCCTGGAACTGGATTATAAGAAAATCATCAGAAATAACGGGGTCATTTTTGATACCAAAGCTTGTCTTAACAGGGATTTGGTAGACGCACGGTTGTAAAGCATATATAATGAAGAAAAAAGTATTGGTTGTTTTTGGTACGAGACCCGAAGCCATTAAAATGGCTCCACTGGTGAAAAGACTGATGAGCAATCCGGAAAAGTTTGAAGCAATTGTCTGCGTTACAGGACAGCATCGGGAGATGCTGGACCAGGTACTCAGGATCTTTGATATCACGCCGGATTATGATCTGAATATTATGAAGCAGGGACAGGACCTGACGGATGTTACTGTCAGGGTACTGGAAGGCATGAGGAACGTTCTCAATGAAGTAACTCCGGACATTGTTCTGGTGCATGGAGATACTACCACCTCAACTGCTGCTGCACTCGCTGCCTTCTACAAACAGATCCCTGTTGCACACGTAGAAGCGGGCCTGAGAACACATAATATTTACAGCCCGTGGCCTGAAGAGATGAACCGGAACATAACAGGTCGTTTGGCCACCTGCCATTTTGCACCTACAGAAACGGCCAGGCAAAACCTCTTGAAAGAAGGTATACCGGACGATAGAATATACGTAACGGGCAACACTGTGATCGATGCGCTGTACCAGGTGTTGGATAGGGTATTGACAGACGATCAGCTGAAACTGGAGACAGAGGGTGAACTGGCGAAGATGGGAATTTCCATAGAGCTGATCAATCAATGGAAGGACAATGGCACTCCGGCACTCAGGAAAATGATCCTGATAACGGGTCATCGCCGTGAGAATTTCGGAGATGGGTTCCTGAATATCTGTAATGCTATTAAAGAGCTCGCGCAAGATCATAAGGACGTTGACTTTATTTACCCGGTGCATCTTAATCCGAATGTAAGAAAGCCTGTGGCCGATGTGCTGCTGAATGAACAATTGCCAAACGTGTTCATTATAGAACCGTTGGAGTACTTGCCTTTTATTTACCTGATGAACCGCAGCTATCTTATTCTGACAGATAGCGGAGGGATACAGGAAGAAGCGCCCGGACTGGGAAAACCGGTACTGGTGATGAGGCATACCACAGAACGTCCTGAAGCTGTAGCGGCAGGCACCGTGTCTTTGGTAGGTACGGACAAGGAAAAGATCTATCAGTATGTAAATAGCCTTCTTACAGATAAGACGGCTTACGAAAATATGTCTAATGCAGTGAACCCTTACGGAGACGGTAAGTCATGTGACAGGATAGTGAACCACATTAATGAATTACAGGTATTATGAGCCGCAGCATATTAGTATCCAGGGTAATGGATATTCTGCCCGAAAGGGCTACCGGGTTGATCAGAGGAAATCTCAAGTCTGATCTTGCCCGGAAGGTGTCTTCTGGTATGGTGTGGACATTCATTGGTACTATTGGTTCGAGGATGCTCATCTTCCTGACTTATGTGGCAATAGCGAGGATACTTAAGACGCAGGGCTTTGGTGAACTGGGTATGGTGAGGTCTACAGTAGATATGTTCGTGACTTTTGCCGGATTAGGACTTGGTATCACCGCCACAAAGTTTATTTCAGAGTATGGCGCCACAGATAAGGTCAAGGTAGGCCGTATCATACGGATGTCTTATCTGGTGTCGTGGATCACAGGGATCATTGTAGCGGCGAGTATTTTCATTTATGCAGAACCACTGGCTGCTGTTTCGTTAAAGTCGACAGAACTGGTGAATGACCTGAAAATAGGCGGTATCGCTATTCTCTTTTATTCGGTAGGTGGGATGCAAAACGGCATACTACTTGGAATGGAAGAGTTTAAAAGCATTTCGAAGATCAATCTTACGGCAGGCATACTTAACATTCCGATAGCGGTCGCTCTTGCTTACTTTTTTGGTGTTTCAGGAGCGGTGATCTCGCTGGCATGTAACGCGTTTATCATATGCTGCTTTGGCTTTTATGAAGTGAGAAGAGCCGCGGCAGCGAAAGGTATTAATGTGGGAGAGAGCGGGTTCTTCAAAGAATTCGGGCTTTTATATTCTTATAGTCTGCCGGCTGTTTTAAGCGGAGGTTTGGTATTGCCGGTAAACTGGTTCTGTAATGCATTCCTGGTAGAAATTCCGAGTGGATATCAGCAGCTGGGTATTTATAATGCAGCACTGAATATTATGCTTGTTGTGACTGTTATTAACGGGATGATCGGACAGGCATTTTTGCCTTATGTAGTCCAGAACCTAAATAGCGCGAACAGGAAGTTTGAAATGGTAAATAACTATTTGCCGTGGACGGTAGGGATCTTTATCTCACTGCCTTTCATGTATGTTCCTGAGTTGGGCAACCTGCTTTTCGGTCGTGACTATGCAGGGGAGACCTTAAAGACGTCCATTGTGCTCGTAATGTTCACTACGATCGTCGTAGCGCACAGGCAAGGGATCTCGAGGAACTTCACGGCGAAAGGATATATGTGGTGGAGCTTTTTAAGTAACGGTTTTTGGGGAGTGGTGGCATTGGTCTGTATGTATTTTTTAAAGGAATATGGAGCAGTTGGACGTTCCGCAGCATACGCTATCGCTTATCTGTTAAATACGATCGTGTTTATTCCCTTTTATCTGTCAAGGAAATTGTGTGAAAAGGAGTTTGTGTTATCGCTGGAAAGCAATATTGTCTGGCTGCTGATACTTGGTTCAATAGGGTTGCTGGCCTTCGTGAATATTCCCTTTGTAGTCCGGATCTTAATGCTGCCCTGTGTGATGGCGGTCATTGCTTTTTTATTGATTAAAATATTCAAACGCCATGGTATTAGGTCAAATTAAGAGAGCTATCCGTAAATACCAGTTATCCAAAGTACGCTTTGGTAAGCTGGGTACAGGTGTGGAAATTCAGCCGCACTACAGCTTCCAGAAGCCGGAAAATATCTTTATTGAAGACTATGTATATATAGGCCCTCATGCTTTCATCAGCGGTTTGGGCGGTATTAAGATCTTCCGTGGCGTCATTATCGGGCCACGTGTGAAGATTTATTCTGCTAACCATGTTTTCAGAAATGCAAGGGCTATCCCATATGACGAAACACTGGATGAAAGACCGGTAGAGATCCATGAGAATGTCTGGATCGGGGGGGATGTTATTATAGTGCCTGGCGCCATTATCGGAGAAGGGGTTATTGTAGGCGCTGGAAGTGTAGTCTCCGGGAAGATACCGCCTTATTCAATTATTGCGGGTAATCCTGCAAAAGTCATATCAACAAGAGACGAAGAACATTACCAGGAACTGAAAGCCAAAGACCTGGTCTACTTTAAACTTAAGAAAGAAGGAAACCTGGAAAGGAACCGGGTGACTTGAAGAGAATATTTATTGAAAGCCTGTCAATTTAGAGAAATGGAAAAAAGAGTTGTGATCAAAGGTGCGTACGGAGATGCCAATTTTGGAGATGACGCATTGATGTGTACTATAGAGAATTTTTTTGTATCGGAGAAACTTGGAGTAAACACAGTTTTTTGTGGAACGACCAGCGACTATTGCGGAAGATTATTACAGAAGTCTGGCTATGTTGATATCTCCAAGAATAAAATGCCAACGGCGGATGTGTTGATTTATGGAGGTGGAACGCAGTTCTTTTTATTTGATTCCAATAAGGGAAGCTTTTATTTAAAGTTTTTTTTGAGACTGTTAAAGAGCGATCCGAAACTGCTGTTGTTGAAAATGAAAACGAAGCTCTCAGGAAAAAGAATGGTACCGGCAGAAAAGTATATAGGCCTCGGCCTCGGTCTTGGTCCGTTTAATCCGGAAAACGACCGGATAGAATATATAAAGTCCCTCGTTCGGC
Source organism: Chitinophaga sp. S165 (assembly GCF_003182155.1). GTDB lineage: Bacteria > Bacteroidota > Bacteroidia > Chitinophagales > Chitinophagaceae > Chitinophaga. The sequence continues at coordinate 1,404,164 of NZ_QGTG01000001.1, read as the reverse complement.
AAATGGACCTGCTGTTCGTAAGGGATTCAACCTCCCTGTCATATTGCAAAGACTGGGGGTATGATGCAGATGAAGGAGCCGATATCTGTTACTCAAGGTTCATGAATTACGAGAGACCGGTCCGCACAAATGGAACGAGTATTCATGCCAGAGTGAAACGCAAGAAGATAGGTGTTATAGTAAGGGACTGGAAATATGAGAACGGTGGTAATGGCTATCAGAAAGCATTGTTGAAGATGATAGATGAACATCAGAACTCAGACTATGAATTCACGTTTATTATTTTCTCATTGGGCGATATCAACTGGAAGAAACTGCTTACAGAAGGAATGTATCCCTACCTGGAGTGGGACCCATCCAGCGGCCAGATAACGGAGTTCATGGATACGTTGGACGGATTTGACGGTTTTATCACAGCAAGATATCATGGAGGAGTGTTTGCATCTGTATTGAATAAGCCGGCAGTATGCATTGGCATTGATCCTAAACTGAATATACTGGTAGAACAGATAAAAGGCTTCAGACTGTGGGATAAGCCATATAGTGAAGATGATCTGAAACAGGCAATGAAGGTATTCGATAACGACAGCTTCGATTGTTCGGATTCGGTGACCTCATTAAGAAAAAAGGCAGACGCCATGTTTGATTCGCTGGGCAAATATTTACGTGAGCTACGATAGAACAGTGAGGAAACCTGAAATAGACTACAATGATCAAAGTTATAATATAAATGAAAGTTGAGACGTCATACAATTCTGCTCTTATAGTATGCAAGGGTAATCCCTCATTTATTATGCCTGTTTTAAATGTCGTACTGGGGCTTTCAAAGCTTTATGATAGTGTAAAGTTCATTTGCGGAGATATCAGTAAAGACAGTGAAGCTTTTCTTTTGGGAGAATGTAAAAATCTGACAATTGAAAATTTGCAGCTGCAAAGTAAAGGAGGATCCAAGATATTATCAGTTTATCATTTCAGGAAGAAAGTATTTCAGATTATCGATAATACACAGCATGATCTTTTGTGGATCGCTACCGGAGATACGGCAGTCAGCATGGGCAATAAGCTGAGATCCTATCGGTTTGTAATGTGTTTACTGGAGTTGTATGATACTGTGCCGCTTTATAATTTTTTACTGAAACGTCTCTCCCGGTATGCACATAAAATTGTGACAGCGGAATATAACAGGTCGGCGATCCTGAGGGTAAGATGGAATCTGAAACAGACGCCTTATGTCCTGCCTAATAAGCCGTATTTCAAACCGGGTACGGAAAACGGGAACCATAATGCGGTGAATGGCCCGCTCGTCCAGAAAGTAAAGGATGAGATCAGTAAAGGTAAAAAGGTCATTCTTTACCAGGGGATTATTACCAGTTGGCGCCGGTTGGACACAGTAGCGAAGGCAACCCTGGAGGATGATTCTAAGTTTGTATTCCTGATAGTAGGAAAGGACTACGATTATATAGAGACTTTAAAGGGCATCAACCCGAACATCATCCACATTCCTTTCATTGATGCACCGCTGCATCTGGAAATTACCAAGCTGGCGGATATAGGCATTGTGGTGTATGATTTTATTGATCTGAACAATATTTATTGTGCGCCTAATAAGATATGGGAGTACGCAATGTTCTCGAAGCCAATGTTATGTAATGATATACCTGGGTTGAAATATACGGTTGAACATTACAAGGCCGGGCTTTGTACCGATTTCAATTGTGTCGATTCAGTGAAGGATACGCTGGGAAAGATCTTTACCGACTATCCTGAATATTCCGCGAATGCAGAAACATTCTATAACAGTGTTGATCTGGATTCCATTATCAAAAATATTGTAAGATGAGCCTGAAACCAGGTAGACTATATATAATCAATAAGATGATCCGCTCTTTGCCGCCAACGCGCATGTTTGATCTGAAGAGAAAATTGCTGGCGTTTGCAGGAGCTGATCTCGGAACAAATGTCAGAATGATGGGACTAAAGATATTGGGACCATTTGACCTGCATGTAGGCGATAATACATTTATCGGTGAAGATACGTTCCTGGTAGGTGCTATTGACAGCACGATCAGGATTGGGAAAGACTGTGACATTTCTTCAAAGGTTACGCTTGTTACAGGTACGCATGAACTTGATCCGGACGGGGAGAAAATGGCAGGAGAAGGATTTGGCAAGGACATCGTTATAGGTAACGGTGTATGGGTAGGTATAGGCGCTACAATACTGGGCGGCGTTACAATAGGCAACCGGGCTATTATCGGCGCAGGATCTGTTGTAACAAGGGATGTTCCGGACTATAGCGTAGTAGCAGGGAATCCGGCGAAGATTATTAAGAAATACGATAACGTACTGAAGATATGGGAAAAAGCCTGAGTATACGGAGTTTTGTTAAAAATGGAGTGAATGTGATCTTTATCCTGTTCATGCTCCTGAACTTCGCATTGAAGTATGCTCATCTTAGCTTTATTAATGGAGATGTTTTGCTCATACCGGTAATGGTGGGGCTGGTGTTCTTTCTTTTCTTTTTGAAAAGGGAGAAGGTCTTCTCATTGTTTGTGCAATTCCGGCTTTTTACGGCATTGACATTATGCTTTACGGTTTACTTTATTTTTCTCGATCCTGTAAAGGATGAATCATTGGTCTACCTGATATCAAAGGTGCTGTTATTCCTGCTGTTCGCTTTGTTTATGGCCCTCAATACGGATGAGTATAAACAACAGTGCTTAAAGTGGACCGCAGTAGTAATTTTCCTTTCATGTGTGTACGGTACATTTTCACAAACGATCGATTCGGAAACGTTCAGGCTGAGCTTTGGTTTTAAGAACGCAAACAGTGCGGGAACACTCGCCGCTATTGCGTTCGGGATCATTCTGCAGAATAAGTTTTTCAAGCGGTACATTTCTTTACCGATGATGATCTATCTGGGCTACGTGATTTTTATGACGGGATCGAGAGCCGCTCTTGTTGTATTTGTGATAGCGTTATTCTTTTCAGATCTCAGGAAAATGCCGGTATACAAGTATTTGTTGCTGTTGTTACCTGTGCTGTTGCTCTTGCCTTATATCATCCCTTATTTCAGCGATATGAACTCTTCTAACGCTATTGCCAGGATGGTGTCTAGCATTAGCGGAAAGGAGAGTATGTTCTCTAACAGGGACCACGCTTATACCTGGGGTATAAAAACATTCCTGGATGAACTGATGGGAGGACATGGACTGGCGAGGTACGGATGGACCGATCCTAAGTTCAGCAGTGCAAATATCGTGAGTAATCCGCATAATGGTTACCTGGGACTGGGCATTATGATGGGGATACTGTTTGCTGGTATTTTCGTTTTGATGATGTTCTGGAACTATGCCATTTATCTGATTGACTTTTTCAAACATAAAAAGGAAGAAATGCGTACTTATTTCTTCATTGTTACAAGTATTCTGATTGCGGCTTTTGTAGAGTCGTACCTGGTTGGGATCAATGAATTGATGACCAGTCTGTTTTGGTGTTGCCTCGCGAATATTCAGTTTGAGTATTATATAAAGTCGCGTGTCGAACTGCATCAGGCGCAAAAAAGTTTCGCTCATGTCAACCAGTAAAAAGTTCGTTTTCTGGCAGAATATGGTCAGCTTTCACCAGTCCTGCTTCTTGCATTGCCTTTCTCTGAGAGCGCAGGTGGAAGTTACATTGGTGGCAGTTACTGCAATGGACGAGAAGAGGCAGAAGATGGGCTGGAAGGTACCCGATATGGGACGTACGAGGCTTGTGGTAGCGCCGGACGAGGCGACGATCAATGAGATATTGGAAGCTTCAGACAGAGATACGGTGCATATTTTCAGTGGATTTGACAGGGAACCGCATTTTAAAAATGCTTTTTCGTATGTGATAAAACATGGTCTTCATCTGGGAATTATGGCCGAACCATATGACTGGCTGGGACTAAAGGGCAAGCTCAGATATGTTCGCAGTATTTATCAGCGGCAGCAATATGGTAAAAAAATAGACTTTATCCTGGCCATCGGCAATAAGGGAATGGAAGTATACAGCAAGGCCGGATATAAGAGGGAAAAGCTCTTTGAATGGGGCTACTTCGTTCAGGATATGCCGCCTGTTACCGCCGATAAGTACGGTCCTTTCAAAGTGATGTACGCAGGCTCACTGCTGCCGGCAAAAGGCCTGCATACGCTGGTTCAGGCGTGGTCCAGGTTAAAGCGGGAAGATATTGAACTGAACATCGTAGGTGAGGGGCCGGAATATCCTACACTAAAAGGGCTGGCGGAAGAACTGGCTGCACGTAATGTAAGATTTTCCGGGTTTGAAGGTAATGAGAAGATCAGGGCACTGATAGGAGAACATGATCTGTTTGTATTGCCGAGCATATTGAAAGAAGGCTGGGGCGCCGTTGTAAACGAGGCGCTCATACAAGGTACGCCTGTGATCTGTACAGACCATTGCGGGGCGTCGGTGTTGCTAGGAGAGCACAATTACAGTACAGTAATAAAGGCAGGAGATGTGGACAGGCTTGCAGATGAGATAGACGGGCGCATCAGGGCAGGGAAAACAGTGGAAAGTATCCGGACAAAGATCCGCTCATGGTCTGAATGTCTTTCAGGCGAACATGCGGCGGACTATTTCCTGGACATAGTGAAGAGCGTATATCAAGGAGGAACTGTGCCACGGGCGCCATGGAGAAAGAAGATGGAAGCATAGTTTCCCGAGGCATCAAATAGAGACACAAATGATATTATTAGACGCAGTTTTTATTAATAATAGCGGAGGTAAGGTCCTGCTGGATTATCTCGTATCAGAGATCAGTAAGGAAGGACTGGACTGTTTTTATTTATTCGATGACAGGTGCAGTGGACAGTTTGAATTTATTGCAAAAGATCGTAAACACTTTATTAAGGGATCGCTGATAGAGCGGCACCGTTTTTACAGACAACACAGCAAAAAGTTTAAAAAGGTGCTCTGCTTTGGTAATCTGCCGCCAACGATACGACTGGACGCAAAGGTCTTTACTTATTTTCATAATGTCTCTCTTTTCAGTTATCCGGCCAACTATGGGTTTAAAGAGAAGACAATGAAAAGGATCAAAGGGAAACTGATCACTTTCCTGAGCAGGAACACAGATAGCTTTATTGTGCAGACAGATGAAGTGAAAACATTACTGCAACAGCAAGGCATAAAGGCGGGAAAGGTACTGGTAGCACCATTCTACTATGTGGAGGAATGCGATGTATATGAAAGTAGAAAAGAGTCTTTTGTATTCATCAGCAATGGTAATACACATAAGAACCATAAGAACCTGTTGGAGGCATGGAATATTCTGGCAGAAAGAAATATGTTCCCCGAACTGCATCTGACAGTTACGGATAACTATGGTGAGATGATCAACACGATCGATACATATAAAAGCAAAGGTCTGAAAATAGTTAATCACGGGTTCGTAAATGCCTATGATCTGTATAGCCAACATAAGTACCTCGTGTATCCTTCTTTATGTGAAAGTTTCGGATTAGGACTGATCGAAGCAGTGAAATGCGGATGTGATGTTGTGGCATCTGATTTGCCTTATGTTTTCGAAGTGGTTAATCCGACACTTGTATTCGATCCGCTGGATCCGCATTCAATAGCCGATGCGATAGCGAAGGTGCTGACAGGAGATGATCTGCGGGCTACAACGCTCGTAGTTGAAAATAAGATCAGGGAAATTGTAGATTTTTTAAAATAGAATATGAAACAACTAATTCAATCATTCAAGACAGGTGAGACAATACTTGAAGAAGTACCTGCTCCCCAGATAGCGAGGGGACAAGTGCTGATCAGAACAACGAGAAGTCTTGTCTCATTGGGTACTGAAAGAATGTTAGTGGAATTTGGTAAAGCCAACCTTGTACAAAAGGCCAGACAACAACCCGAGAGAGTGAAAGAAGTATTGGACAAGATCAGAACTGAAGGACTGATGCCTACTTTAGACGCTGTATTCAATAAACTGGCGCAACCGCTTCCATTGGGTTATTGTAATGTGGGAAGAGTGATAGGTGTGGGAGAAGGTGTCAGTGAATTTAAAACCGGAGACAGGGTTGCGTCTAACGGGCCGCACGCTGAAATTGTGTGTGTGCCACAGAACCTGGTGGCAGCTATTCCTGCAAATGTCTCTGACGATGAAGCGGCATTTACAGTGATCGGTTCTATAGGACTGCAGGGTATCCGTCTTTGTAATCCTACATTGGGAGAGACCATTGTTGTAATAGGATTGGGACTGATCGGTATGATCACTGCCGAGCTATTGTTAGCGAATGGTTGTAAAGTGATCGGGATTGACCTGGACGTCGAAAAGATCGCATTGGCGAGAAAGAAAGGTATTATAGGTATTAATCCCAGAGAAGGCGCTGACGTGGTTAAATCCGTACTGGATGAAACGCATGGAAAAGGTGCTGATGGCGTGATCATCACTGCATCCGCCAAAACAGATGAGATCATATCACAAGCGGCCAGAATGAGCCGGAAACGGGGAAGGATCATCCTGGTAGGTGTAATAGGACTAAACATCAGCAGGGCAGAGTTCTACGAAAAAGAACTGACGTTCCAGGTCTCCTGTTCTTATGGACCGGGAAGATATGATGAAGACTATGAACAGCGCGGTATTGATTATCCGCTGCCTTATGTGAGATGGACGGAAAAAAGGAATTTCGAAGCCATCCTGCAGTCCATCTCTTCCGGAAAACTGGATGTAGCATCCCTGATATCCGAAAGAGTACCGTTGGATGAATATGATAAAGTATATGGCAGTATTGGACAGAGCCGTTCTATTGCCTCTATTCTTTTGTACAGGGAGAACCCTGATGAACAGAAGGTGATCCGTGTGGCGTCCGCTGCTTCATTTGCAGGAAAGAGAGGTGTATGGGGCATTATCGGCGCCGGTAATTTTACCAAGATGACGATGTTACCTGCGTTGGAAAAGGCCAAAGCGGACATAAAATATATTGCCAGTGCAGGCGGTCTGACCGGAACTGCGCTCGCGAAGAAGCATAAGATTGCGCTTAGTACGACAGATTATCAGGAGATATTAAAAGATAAAGAGACAGATGGGGTAATGATCACGACACGTCATAATACGCACGCCGCGATGGTGCTGAAAGCATTGGCTGCTGGGAAACACGTGTTTGTAGAGAAGCCGCTGGCGTTGAATGAAGATGAACTTGAACAGATTATTGCTGCATATGATGGTTCCGTATCATTGACAGTAGGTTTCAACAGAAGGTTTTCACCTCATGTACAGAAGGTAAAACAGCTCGTCGGTGATACGCAGATGAACGTTATTGCTACCATGAACGCCGGGGCTATTCCGCCGAATGTATGGGTACATGATATGAAAGTAGGTGGTGGCCGTATTGTGGGAGAAGCCTGTCATTTCATTGACCTTATCACTTACCTGACAGGTAGTAAGGTGATCGGTGTTTGTATGAACGCGATGGGCATCAATCCTGCAGAGAATACGGATAACGCTTCGATATTACTGCAATATGAAAACGGGTCGACCGGTGTGATCAACTACTTCTCGAATGGCTCAAAGGCTTATTCCAAAGAGCGGATAGAAGTGTACTCACAGGATAGGACCGCTATTATCGATAATTACAAACAGACCACCGGTTATGGTTTCAAAGGGTTTTCAAAACTGAAGACCACAATGGACAAGGGCCACAAAGGGCAATTCCAGGCGCTGATAAATAGTGTAAGGGATGGAGGTGCGCCTTTGATACCGTTTGATGAAATTGTGAATACAACATACGCCAGCTTTGCTGCTATAAAAAGCCTGCAGCAGGGCGGATGGGTAAGACTGGACCGTGTAAAGGCCGCAGAACCATCCGTAGCTGAGCCCGTGGCTGTACTTCAATAAACAGTAAGTGTGTTTACGTTGCATAACTTTTAATTGAGCTAAACATCAGGGAATGAAAATTACATTAATAGCCGGAGCCAGGCCCAATTTTATGAAGATAGCGCCCATTATTGCCGCGATCCAGGAGAAGCAGCAACAAGGGTATGAAATAAATTACCGGCTGGTACATACAGGTCAGCATTATGATAAGAATATGAGTCAGTCTTTCTTCGAGCAGCTGGGTATACCTGAACCACATGCTAACCTGGAAGCAGGAGGAGGTTCCCAGGCGGAGCAGACAGCGAACATCATGGTACGTTTCGAAAAGGAGCTTACAGAACATCGTTCTGATCTGGTATTGGTAGTAGGCGACGTGACATCCACGCTTGCCTGTTCCATCGTGGCCAAGAAACTGATGGTGAAAGTGGCGCATGTGGAAGCTGGCATCCGTTCCGGCGACATCACGATGCCGGAAGAGATCAACAGGATGGTGACAGATGCGATCACTGACTATTTCTTTACAACATCCGATATCGCCAATACTAACCTGCAACGGGAGGGAAAAACAGATGAACAGATCATCTTTGTCGGCAATACCATGATCGATACCCTGCTGAAGCAGCGGAGCCGCTTTGTAGCTCCCGCGATCTTTGAAAGCGCAGGGCTGAAGCCGCAGCAGTATCTCGTAATGACCTTGCACAGGCCTGCGAATGTGGACGGGGAAAAGAACCTGGCATTGCTGATAAGGGAGATTATGAACAATAGTCACGGACTGCCTGTGATCTTCCCCGTACATCCACGCACCGCGAAAAATCTGGAGAATATAGGAGTATCATATCCGAACCTTCACCTGGTAGAACCACTGGGATATCTTGAGTTTAATTATCTCGTGGAAAATGCAAAAGCGGTGATTACTGATTCGGGCGGTATTACAGAAGAAACTACTGTAATGGGAGTACCCTGTATGACATTGAGAGATTCCACCGAAAGGCCGGAAACATGCACATTGGGTACCAATGAACTGTTAGGTACAGATCCCAGAGCATTACAACCTGCAATGGAGAAATTGTTCAATGGTGAATGGAAAAAGGGAAGCATTCCGCCTTTATGGGATGGACATGCAGCAGAACGTATTATTAAGAAATTAATTGAATTGTTCGCTGTTACACAAAAACACAGCGCTGTGATATGAGCACCTGGAGAATCTTGCAGAAAAGCGTGAAAGTGGCGCATAACATGGGGTGGAAGTATATTGCTTTTCGCTCGGTCTATGAACTGAACAGAAGAACAGGACGTCTTAAAAAACGTTTCCCGGAAGCCCCGGCTATAACAAAATATCTGTCGCTGGAGCGTTGGAAGAACCAGGATGCGAAGTTTTTCTTCAGCAGTAAGGATGAACTGAAAGTACCCAGGCATCCTGATGCCGTCATCGCTGCCCGTTACGAAATGATAAGAGAAGGTAAACTGTCCCTTTTTAACGGAAAGGTAGCTAACCTCGGCTTGGATTATAACTGGATGAAAAATCCGGATAGTGGTTTCGTTTATGAGGCAGATAAACACTGGACGGAAATAAATGATTATTCAAGAGAGGCAGGGGACATCAAATTTGTATGGGAAAAGGCTAGGTTCGCTTACCTGTATGATATCATTCGGTATGACTATCATTTTAATGTAGACTGTTCACCATTTGTGCTGAATGATATCCTTTCCTGGATAAAGGCCAATAAAGTGAATTGTGGTCCTCATTATAAATGCAGTCAGGAGATCAGTCTGCGGATCTTGAACTGGACATTCGCATTACATTACTACCGTAATTCGGAGCACCTGACCGAGGCTGTATTTGAACAGATACAACACGCCATTTACTGGCAACTGCACCATGTTTATGAGAACATCAACTTTTCAAGGATCGCTGTCAGGAATAATCATGCAATTACAGAAACGCTGGCGCTTTACCTCGGAGGACTTTTATACCCGGATTTTCCGGGTGCAAAGACCTGGAAGGAGAACGGCAGAAAGTGGTTCATCCAGGAGATCCTTTACCAGATCTATCCTGATGGGACCTATCTGCAATTTTCAATGAACTATCACCGGGTGGTGATACAGCTTTTAACATGGGCGTTCCGGCTGGCGAAGTTGAACGGAGAAGAGTTCCCTTCGGCTGTTAAAGACAGGGCGCGGAAATCACTAGGGTTCCTGCGATCCTGCATGAACGACAGCGATGGCTGGTTGCCTAATTATGGCGCCAATGACGGCGCGCTTTTTTTTCCGCTCAACAATCAGCAATATCGTGATTACCGGCCGCAGTTACAGGCACTGGCCACTTTACTTGATGTAGATCCTGGATTTCCTGAAACGTACGAGGACGTGTACTGGTATGGACAGATACCGGGAGAGAACAGGCAATTGGCTGCTGAAGGGCAGAACGGCTTGTTTATATACCCTGACGGCGGCTATTACATCTGCAGGGAAGAAGAGACGCTCACGTTCATGCGTTGCGGTAATCATCGCGACAGGCCTTCACAGGCAGATAATCTTCATCTTGATATATGGTATAAAGGTGAGAATGTCCTGATAGATGCGGGTAGCTACAAATACAATACGAACGAGCAGACGCTGAGATATTTCATGGGAACCGCCTCCCATAATACCGTGATGCTGGAAGACTTTGACCAGATGGAAAAAGGTCCGCGTTTTATCTGGTACAATTGGACGCAATGCAGGAATGCGGTGTTGTATGAAAAGAAAGACGAGTATATATGGGAGGGAACCATATCGGCATTTCAGCATGCAGGGACCGATATTATTCACCGGCGTGTGGTGAAAAAGAAAAAGGGACAGCCGTTGTGGAAGGTAGAAGACTACATCATGAATAAACCGGTGCAGATGAGAATGCATCAGTTATGGCATACTACATTACCGGAAGCGATCAACTGGCGGGCAGTGGATGCGGATAAGAAAATCATCAGGGAGGAAGAGCGGCCAGGTGTTTATTCTTCATTGTATGGTTTGAAGGAAGAGAGCCGTGAAATCGTATTTACTACAGACCAGCATGCAATCATCACAGAGATAAGTTTAATATAGAATTATGAAGATCTTATTGATTCATCAGTATTTTTTGGAGGAAGATGATCCGGGAGGCTCCAGGTGGAATGAGATAACGAAGAGCTGGACAGATCAGGGACACAGTGTTACGGTGCTGGCTGGAATGATCCATGCCAATGGATCGGAGAAACGTGCGGAATACAAGAAGAAATATTTTGTGAAGAAACAGCAGGGAAATGTAACGGTGTGGAGATGTCATGTTTCGGAGTCGTACAACCTTAACTTCCTGGGGCGTTTATGGGGTTATTTCTCTTTTATGTTTTCGTCTTTGTGGGCAGGGCTGATGAAAGTAAAAGGTAAATTCGACGTGGTGATTGTTACATCACCGCCACTGTTTGTCGGGTTTTCAGGATATGTATTGTCAAGAGTAAAACGGTCGCCTTTCCTGTTTGAGGTAAGGGACCTGTGGCCGGAATCTGCTATTGATACAGGCGTACTTAAAAATAAGATGATCATTAAGCTGGCTTACTGGTTTGAAAATTTCATTTACAGGAAAGCGTCGCTAATCAATGTACTGACACCGGCATTCTATAATACTTTAAGGGACAAGAAAAATATTCCGGAAGACAAACTGATCTTCATTCCCAATGCGGCAGATTTTTCCTTGTCAGATAATCTGCTGGAAACATTTGACAGGGATGCGTTCCGTAGGGAGCACAGTTTGAACGGGCACTTTGTCATTACATATGTAGGCGCTCATGGCGTAGCGAATCATCTGGAGCAGATACTAAATGCAGGCAAACAGCTGGAGGATACGCCGGTGTTGTTCCTGCTGATAGGTCAGGGAATGGAAAAGAAACGCCTGCAGCAGCTGGCCCTGGATATGAAAGTGACAAACGTACGTTTCCTTGACTCTGTACCTAAACAGGAAGTATTCAAATACATACTGGCATCAGAAATGGGCGCATCCGTGCTTAAAAGGGTAGATACCTTCAAAACAGTTTACTCCAACAAAACGTTTGATTATATGGCTTGTAAAAAGCCGATCCTGATGGCGATCGACGGCGTGTCCCGTGAGCTGGTGGAAACTGCGGGGGCGGGCTGTTATGTTGAGCCGGAAAATACTGCCGAATACAATCGTATCATACGGGAATACCTGGTAGCGCCTGAAAGATTGGTGAAAGAAGGGGAGAGCGGGTTTGCCTACGCAAAGCAGAACTTTGACAGGCAGGTGCTGGCATTGCGGTACGTTGATTTTATACAACAGAAAGTATTAAAAAACGGTAGTCTGAAAAATGCAGTTGTACAGTAATATCATCAAGCCTTTACTGGACAGTTTAGTGGCGCTGGTCGCGTTGCTGCTGTTATCGCCAATATTTATATTCTTAATCATATTCCTGTATTGGGCCAATGACGGAAAACCATTCTTTCGTCAGCCCAGGCCGGGAAAGAACGGACGTGTATTCCGGGTGATCAAGTTTAAGACGATGAATGATAAGCGGGGTAGCGACGGACAATTATTACCGGACGAAGCCAGGCTGACCCCGGTAGGGAAGTTTGTGAGGAAGACCTCCCTGGATGAGATTCCCCAGTTATTGAACGTGTTAAAGGGCGATATGAGCCTGGTGGGGCCCCGTCCTTTATTGGTAGAGTATTTGCCATTGTATAACGAGGAGCAGCGGAAACGTCATGATGTACGGCCGGGTATTACTGGTTGGGCGCAGGTAAATGGCAGGAATGCCATCAGCTGGGGACAGAAGTTTGCGTATGACGTATGGTATGTAGATAATATCAGTTTTCTCCTGGACCTGAAAATATTGTGGATGACGGTATTGAAGGTGATACAATCCGAAGGGGTAAATTCGGCATCTTCAGCGACGATGGAAAGGTTTACAGGAAACGATGCGTATTAAGTTATGGCTAACGATATTAAAACTTTAAATAGTAAAAGTGTGAATACAAAAATATGGTTGTCGTCTCCTCATATGGGCAGTAAGGAACTGACGTACGTGCAGGAAGCTTTTGAAACGAATTGGATTGCCCCTTTAGGGCCTCATGTGGACGGTTTCGAGCGTGACCTGGCACTTTATACAGGTGCAGGGCATGTGGCCGCTCTATCGTCTGGAACAGCGGCATTACACCTGGCGCTTATTTTATTGGGTGTTGAAAGAGGCGACGAGGTGATCTGCCAGAGTATGACATTTTCAGCGTCAGCCAATCCTATTGCGTACCAGGGGGCTGTACCAGTATTTGTGGATAGTGAGGAAGATACCTGGAATATGGACCCTGCACTGCTGGAAGAAGCTATTAAAGACAGGTTGGCTAAGGGAAAAAAGCCGAAAGCGATCATTCCGGTACATTTATACGGTATGCCGGCAAAGATGGATGAAATACTAGCCATTGCAGCGACATATGACATTCCCGTTGTTGAAGACGCAGCGGAAGCATTGGGCTCTTTTTACAAGGATAAGGCATGTGGTACGTTCGGACAATTGGGTATACTCAGTTTTAACGGCAATAAGATCATCACAACGAGCGGCGGCGGTGCGCTTGTTGGCAATGATGAAAGCCTCATAAAGAAGGCGCGTTTTCTGGCGACACAAGCCAGAGATGCAGCGCCGCATTATCAGCATAGTCACGTAGGGTATAATTACCGGATGAGTAATGTATGTGCAGGTATAGGACGGGGACAGATGGAAGTGCTGAATGAGCGTGTGCAGCAGAGGAGAAATAACTATGAATATTATTTTAATCAGCTGAATGAACTTCCGGGCATTTCTTTTGTCAAAGAACCGGAAGGATATTATTCCAACAGGTGGTTGACCACTATATTGATCAATCCAGCGGAAAGTAACGGCGTTACAAGAGAAGAAATAAGAATAGCGTTAGAAAAAGAGAATATAGAGTCAAGACCATTGTGGAAGCCTATGCATATGCAACCGGTTTTTGAAGGAACCCCTTCGTATACAAATGGCGTGTCAGAGAAATTATTTGACGAAGGACTTTGTTTACCAAGCGGATCGAACCTGACAAAACATGATCTGGACAGGGTAGTAAATGTATTCAATGAAATAATGCAGCCACAGAAGGTGTAACAGGAAGGTGCCGCAATAAGTAAAAATGTGGTTGTACAAAAATCACTGAAGGTTATGAGAAAGACATTTTTATTACTGGCAGTATTATCGGGCGTTTTTATCAGCAAGGTACAGGCTATTGTGATCATCAAAAACAAGGTCGCGGTATCCGGGATCGTTATAGCAAAGGATGCAAGTGCGCAGGTACAGGCAGCGGTAAAGACATTGCAGTTATATCTGCAGAAAAGCACCGGTGTTACCGTACCTGTCAGTAATCAAAAACAGGGAACATCGAACCTGTATGTTGGTAAAGGTGCATACAGCGGCATCGGAAATGTTTCGCTGGATGAAGATGGATTTCTCTTACAGACAATTGATGCCAATAATTTCGTGATCCTCGGGGGAAGCGACTGGGGAACGGAATTCGGGGTCTATGATTTCCTGGAAAGATTTGTAGGGGTGAGGTGGTTACTGCCTACAGACCTGGGAACAGTAATACCGAAACTGAGCACGCTGGAAATACCTTCTGTTAAGATTGTCGAAAACCCTGTCTTTCTATCACGCACATTATCTCCTATCGTTATAGAGAAGAATACGACCCCTTTAAATCAATGGGGAAGGGTGAACAGGCTGAGAGGCCGTGTGGAGGTGTCTCACAATCTTAAGAACCTGTTCCCGCCTGCCAAATATACCCGGTCAAATCCTGAATTCTATCCGATGGTAAAAGGAAAAAAGCTTTTGCCTAAAGATAATAATGATCAGGCCTGGCAGCCTGATTTCGGTGCAGCTGGTATTGCAGATGCGGCATCAAAGGAAATCGTGAACTGGTTTGACAGGAATAAGAGTGTAACGAATTTTTCTTTGGGCATCAATGATTCCGGCAACTTCAATGAACCGGCTGCCAACACTACCAATGCCAGGAGTATGGCGCAGAAGAACGTAATGGGATTTGCCAACGCGTCTGACCAGTATTATTCCTGGGCCAATAATGTGATCAGTAAAGTAAGAAAGGTATATCCCGGCAAGAAATATACAGTGCTCGCGTATACTTCTGTAGCGGAACCTCCGTCAGACAAAAAGGTAGATAAAGATATTATTCCGTTTATCGCCTTTGAAAGAATGCGTTGGGGGAATGACGGATTGAAGAAAACTGATCAGGGGTTAACGCAGCGTTGGGAACAGGCTGCACAGACACTGGGATGGTATGATTATGTCTATGGCAATACTTATCTGGTGCCACGGGTTTGGTTCCATTCCATGAAAGAATACTTAAGCTGGGGCAATGACCATAAAGTGAAATATTATTATGGTGAGCTGTATCCTAACTGGGGGGAAGGGCCTAAAGCCTGGGTATTGGCAAAATTGTTATGGAACCCTAACCAGGATGTGGACGCCTTGCTGAATGATTGGTATACCAATGCCGCTGGTAAACAGGGAGGAGCAAAGTTGAAGGCTTTTTATGCGATATGGGAGAAGTTCTGGTCGCAGGACATATTTGCCAATAATGGCAATTCTGATACACGCAGCAGGGTCACATTTTTTAATCCGTCTTATCTGGCATCTGTACCGGATGATTATCTGACGCAGTCCGATAAACTGATCGGTGATGCTTACAAGTTGGCGGAAACTGAACAACAAAAAGCACTGGTGTCCAAGTTAACCCAGATGTGGACAGTATATAAAACATCAGTGGTATCATATAAAAAATACCAGAAAGGTGGCAGGAACTCTCCGGAAGGAAGAGAAAGATTGAAATTACTGCAATCACTGAAGACCGACCTCATTTATTCACTACCCGCAAATGCAATACTTAGCCGGGCCACTGTGGCAGGTAAGGACTGGTGAGTCCGCTAATATATTGAAGCTGCTATATTCACGTATGTTTATTTTTTAGATATTTCTTGTCTCAAACCACTATTTATATAGTGGTTTTTGTATATTTGATTGCGAAAATCGAATTTACTATTCCTGATGAATGACCCTTACAACCCAGGTTGTAAGTAGTTGGTAACCTATCCTATGATCCTATGAAAATCATTGTCCGTCTATCCCGGCAATGGAATACCGTGCGCGCAAGCCGCCGACCATTCTTTGTTGGAGAAAAACCATTAACCTGTACCGGTCTGAAGTTTTTCTATTGTTTATTGGTATCTGGTATGTTGGCAGTTAATGCTGCCGGCCAGGATATTCCGCTTGTCAATCCTTCACTGGAAGATGAGCCAAAGGATAACAAAGCGCCTGCAGGCTGGGTCATTGCCGGCGAGACGCCCGATGTTCAACCCGGTATGTATAAGGTGAACGTACCGCCTACTAATGGAAGATCTTACGTAGGACTACATAGTGGAGCGGGATACCTGGAGGGCATCGCGCAGGAACTGACCAGCGAAATGCGGGAAGGGAGATCTTATATGCTTTCATTTGATCTTGCCTATTATGCTGACTACGTGTATAGAGGCTGTTACGGGCACGTTTCCATTTATGGAGGTAACAGTCCCGGAGATACGGCTGAACTGTTATGGAACTCAGGTGCGTTCTATCATACCGACTGGCAACGTTATTCCGCTAATATTAATCCGTCGGGAAACTATAAATACCTGTCCGTTTATACGACGGTACTACCGATGCAGTGTAACAGTGCATATGGGTCGGTGGCATTGATCGATAATTTGTCGCCCGAGCTGAAGCAGGTGCCACAGATCAGTATTGCTGCTACAAGCACCTGCAAGGGAAGAAATACCGGAAATATTACGGTCAAGGTGCTGTCCGGAACAGGCCCTTTTACATATGAGTGGTTTCCCGGCGGTGAAACAACCAGCCATTTGTCTGATCTGCCTGCGGGTGAATATAAAGTTCAGGTAACAGCAAAAAATGGCTTGAAGATCTCCGGAAAAATTGACATACAGGAATCCGATCTGTCAAGTTCTTACTTCGTAACAGGCGGACTGTGCAATGGTGAAGATGAGAATAGTGTGCGAATAAATACAACCGGGGGGCAGCCACCTTACCGTTATTTCTTCAACGGATCCGATAATAGCGTTAGTTCGCCTGAGTTTGTTCATCTGCCTTCCGGTAATTATTATGTGAAAGTCGAGGACGAAAGTGGTTGTTATAACATGCTCGATGACATCACCGTTAGTGATCCGCCCAGGTTGGAACTGCAAAGTGTTGTAACAAAAAATACAAGCTGTAGCAGTGTGCATGACGGGCAGATAATTCTGACGCCAGTGGGAGGGACGCCTCCTTACCAATATAGTCTTCCTACAAAACATATCGTACAATCGGACAGTATATTTAAGCGGCTTGATGAAGGCCGGTATGATTACAGCGTATCTGACAGTCACGGGTGTATTGTGGAAGGGCTTGCAGATATTGATATGGAGTTACGTGATTGTGCAGTATATATTCCCACTGCTTTTAGTCCGAACAGGGATGGTGTCAATGATGTGTTCCGGGTGAGGGTAAATGATGCTGTGACTGCTTTCAGATTAGCTGTTTATGGAAGATGGGGGAATCTGTTTTTTGAGACGAACAATCCGGATGAAGGATGGAATGGCACGCAGAAAGGGATTGATCTGCCTGCAGGCAGTTATCTCTGGCTGCTAACGTACAATAATAGTAAAGGGCAGCCGGTAAAACAACAGGGAACACTTGTGTTGGTGCGATAAAAAATTATCAGTAATGTTTATACGGGATAAAAGAACTTTCTGTCGGAAAATATGTTGTAGATTAATTAAACAGGAAGTAGTTTTTAGGACGGGCAGGAGGAGTTTAGCACGATCGTAGAAAAACAGGTACACCAAATATTCATGTGAACTTAATTGCGGAATTATGCCAAACATGAGCATTCTGACTACGTTAAAATATCTGACGAATCATCCGTTATGTACTGATCATAAACTCCGGACCCTGTTACGTTTCATAGGCTGGCAGATCACTACGCGGATCATGCCTTATCCGGTTATTTATCAGTTTACGGCAAAATCGAAACTCATCGTACAGAAAGGAATGTATGGTGCTACCGGAAATTTATATTGTGGGCTGCACGAGTTCCATGATATGGGCTTCTTACTTCATTTACTACGGGCAGGCGATCTTTTTGTGGATGCAGGCGCTAATATCGGAGGGTATACTATATTGGCGTCGGCAGACAAAGAAGCAAACACCATTGCTATTGAACCCGGTTCTTCTGCCTATACGAACCTGATGACAAATGTCCGCATCAACGATATCGGCAGCAGAGTACATGCGTTAAATATTGCTTTAGGGGCCACTACGGGAGTGGTTGATTTTACGATCTCTCTGGATACTACTAATCACGTGGTAGTTGAAAATGAAGCTACGGATACGGTCAAGGTCAATATGGACACACTTGACAATATACTGGAAAAGCAGTCGCCGATATTGCTGAAAATTGACGTGGAGGGCTTTGAAACAGAGGTATTAAAGGGAGCAAAAAAAACACTTCAGAATCAAAACCTGAAGGCGATTATTATCGAATTGAATGGTTTGAGTGAACGGTATGGTATTGAGAACAGAAAAAATCATGACGCGCTTTTGGAATATGGTTTCATGCCGTATTCTTATAATCCTTTGAATAAAGAACTGATCAAATGCGAGGCGTTGGGCCGGAGCAATACAATCTATATCAGGGATGTGGATTTTGTGAAAGAGCGTTTAAATACTGCTGATAAAGTACATCTGCGGAACCAGGTTATCTGAGATGGCACTTTAATTGCTAAGACAGACTGTTTAAATATTATTCAATATATTTAAACAGTCTGCCTTTTTTTATGAAGGGCAGGTCCATAAAAACAGCGATTGGCATGGATAACCCAAAAATATTTATTTGTGGCGCCGGCGGTCATGCAAAAGTGGTCCTCGAAATACTGGAGGTGCTTAAGTATAACTGTGCAGGCATATTTGACGATAATCCGGATCTGAAAGAGTTATTGGGATATCCGGTGTTGGGCAGGTGGGACCCTGCACGGGTAACTGATGCAGCAAAAATTATCCTGGCTATTGGTAATAACGCGGTACGCAAAAAGCTGGCAGAAACAATGAACTGCCAATGGGGGAATGCCATTCATCCTTCAGCAAATATTTCAACGCGGTGTTCCATTGACATGGGGACCGTTGTAATGGCCGGAGTGAGTGTTAATAGTTGTGTAAGCATTGGCCGGCATGCCATCATCAATACGAATGCCTCGGTTGATCATGACTGCAAACTGGCAAACTATGTTCATATTTCTCCTAATGCAGCCTTAGCTGGTAATGTTACTGTGGGAGAGGGAACGCACATCGGGATAGGATCTTCCATAAAACAGGGCGTAAAAATCGGGAGCTGGTCGGTGATAGGAGCGGGAACTGTGGTAACGGGAGACGTACCTGATAATGTAGTGATAGTAGGAAATCCTGGTAGAATTCTGAAAGAGATCGAATAACAATAACCATAAAAGGGTAGTTATGGGTTGTCGCCTACATTGATAGTAAGCAACAACCCATAATACAACAAGGTACCCTCGTATTAGTAAGATAAGGGGTTGACAATTATTTCACGTGTTGATTCATTTCTTTGGCCAGTTCAAACATTGAGATCTGAGACTTGCCGTTGAAAACCTTTTTCAGTTTGTCATCAGCATTGATCATGCGTTTGTTCTGGCTATCCTGCAAATTATGCTCTTTAATATAATCCCAGATCTTTTTAGTGATCTCGGTTCTTGGCAACGGATCGCTACCAATAACAGCTGCTAATTCCGGACTTGGGGTCAATGGGGCTTTCAGGCCCTTACCGCCAGTTTCTTTGGCTGGTTTCTTAGCCGCAGATTCTTTAGCCGGAGCTGTTTTAGTAGTACTTTTAGTTGCTTCTTTTGCTGTTGTTTGTTTTGAATTAGGCATTGTAGACCTTTTTGATGATTATAATAAGCAAGGCACCCCAAATACTATGCCCCGTTTAGCAGATCTAAGTTTTTGATATAGAAAGTGATAGATTAATTTTAAAAGGAGGATCATACGGCGGTTACAGGTGCTGGCACAACCAGGGAATTCATTACCCGGAAAATGTAATTGTAAACATGCAGAAAGCCAGGCCAGGCTATAGTATTATTGCAGGGATGTGTTATTTTGTAAGGATCACTTATCATCATAATAATCATGTTGCAACTTATTTTCAGGAAGATCGTTTTCTTCATTCCCGTTATGGCAGGCCTTTGTTCCTTACTGGCTATGCAACCCGTTAAGCCTCGTTTCCGCGTACTGGCGCTGGCAGAGAACGGAGGACATCACATCGCTTATTCGAAGACGGCAAAAGTATGGCTGGACAAACTGGCGGCCGACAGTGGATTTGTTATTGACTACATCGATAACACAGACAAAATAGACAGTACTTTTCTGGCCCAATACCAGTTATTCATTCAGTTGGATTATCCGCCGTATGCCTGGAAAGAGAATGCCGTAAAGGCATTTGAGCAGTATGTATCCGAAGGGAGAGGAGGCTGGATCGGATTCCATCATGCCACTTTGTTAGGTGAGTTTGACGGATATGGTTTGTGGCCCTGGTTCTACGACTTTATGGGGAAGATCCGTTTCAAGGACTACATCGCCAAATTTGCAGCAGGCGACGTACATGTGGAAGACACTAAACATCCTGTATTCAAGGGCGTGCCTGCTGTTTTTAATATAAAAACGGAAGAGTGGTATACGTATGACAGGAGCCCCCGACCCGCCGTACATGTACTGGCGAACGTTGATGAGAATTCCTATAAACCTGCGTCTGACAAGAAAATGGGAGATCATCCTGTAATCTGGACCAATCCTGCCTATAAGGCTCGCAATATCTATATTTTCATGGGCCATTCTCCGGACCTGTTTGAGAACACGGCATATCTGACTTTGTTTCGCAATGCAATTTTCTGGGCTGTAGGAAAGCCGTAGGACGGTTAAGGATAAGATCATCTGCAAGAAATAGAAATAGCCGGAAGAAGCAACCATACCGCAGTTTGGCCGATATGTAACACTTCATAACTACAGATTGGCGCTGTCTTGTGTCAGGATATTGTAAGTTTTTACGTTTTTCCGGACATTGTTTACGTAAAAGCGATCATTTTCAAAGTCTGAAAAATCAAACTAAAAATGTATTGACTGTTGTTCGGACTACTGGCTCGCTAAATCGGATAAAGGCAAAATATGCTGTGAATCTGGCAAAAAAACATCATGCGTAAATATGCAACCGGTTACTTCGTGTTTATACTATCCAACAAACGTGTCACCTCGTATTACAAAGATGATGCAAGAATAAATTTTCGTTAACCAAGGATTAACAACTTTCTAATTAACAAAGTCTTAATATTGCATTAACAATCCTTGTAAGGGTAGCCCCAGTTACCAAATCGGATTCGGTAACTGGGGTTAACAAACAATGGATGAAAGACCGGCTTTCCATTCATGGTTGGCCGTTTTTTTTTGAACTTAATTTTCCTCTGCATAAAAAGAGCGTTCACATGAACGCTCTTTTATTTTTCTGTTATGTAATATGCTGTGTGGCAGGCATAAGAAGGCCTCCGGTAATGTTTCCGGTGTATCCCAGCTGTTTTAGCCCGAAATACGGTCGTTTACCTGCTCATCGTACCGCCATACCCAATAGCAAATTTTACAAGGGCATTCGGGCCTGAGAGTTGTAGTTTCTTGGTGATGTTATGCCGGTGATTATCGACCGTGCGTACACTAATGCATTTGAAAGAAGCAATGTCCCTGCTGCTCATCCCCCTGGCGATCATATCCAGGATCTTTGCTTCTGTCTTACTCAACCGCTCATTGATAACGGTACCCCGTCCGTCCGCATGGATAGGATGTATGATAGCCGTTTTATTGGCAGCTAAAGTTTCCCGGATGTGATGATACCTGTTCAGGCGGGACTGAATGCTTTTCAGTAATTCTTCACCGCTGAACGGATAGACGAGGTAATCGTCCGCACCCAGGTTCATGCCTTTTCTGACATTAGGTGTAACACTTAACCGGTTGAAAAGGATAAAAGGAAGATGTTTTAAAGAAGGATCATCTCGAAGGGTGATCAGGAACTGATAGCCGGAGGTATCGGCCACTAATACATCGCACATGATCAGATCTGGTTGCTGCCTGTGAGCTAACTGGACACCTTCTGCAATGGTGTTGGCCGTAATTACTTCATACATTGGCATTAACTGCTGACGGAACTTGCGTAAAATCGCTGCATCTCCTGTTACCAACAGGATTTTCGACAGGGGGGCCTCATGTGTACCAGAGGCTACTGGATAAGGTGTATTCATGGTACATGGTTTATCCCCTAAGATCAGCGTTCAGGCTGGCCTCGGGAATCTTTATTAGGTTAATGACTCGTCTTCTAATGGTTAAAAATTGGCTTGCTTTTTAAGCCTTGCATGATAAGGTCGATAGTAATAATAACAATCTGTGTGTGGCTTTGGAAGAAAGATATGGGATTTTTGGACTTTTATATAAAAGCAAACTGACGTAAGTAAAGTTAAGGAATCTTTTTATAACTAATTGATTCAGTACATAAAAAAAGGCAATATTTAATAATATCGCCTTTTTTTATTGTACATGGACTGCGGCAGTATTACAACCGGCCATCTACCAGATCCCGGTCTATACACGCTTTGGTATCGAAAATGACTGCGTTGTTCCGCGCATGTTTATTAAAATTAAAGCCGAGAAATTCGCGGTGTGCAACAGCGATAACAATACCGTCATATACCTCGTTGCCATTCAGGCTGTTAATGATATGCAGCCCATATTCCTGCTTCACTTCCTCCGCATCGGCCCAGGGGTCGTATATAGTAATATCGAGGCCATATTGCTTCAGCTCGTGGTAGATATCGACTACCCTTGTATTACGTACGTCAGGACAGTTTTCCTTGAACGTAATACCCATAATAAGGGCTTTGGCGCCTTTGATCTTGTGGTCTTTTTCAATCATCAGTTTGACGATCTTATTCGCCACGAAATACCCCATCTGGTCATTGACCCTTCTACCGGACAAGATCACCTGTGGATGGTACCCCAGGGCTTCTGCCTTATGCGCCAGATAATAAGGGTCCACACCTATACAGTGCCCGCCTACCAGGCCGGGTTTATATCGCAGGAAATTCCATTTGGTGGCGGCTGCTTCTATTACGTCATTGGTATCAATACCAATGCGGTCGAAGATCAGCGCCAACTCGTTCACGAAAGATATGTTGATATCACGCTGGGCGTTCTCAATTGCTTTAGAGGCTTCCGCCACCTTGATGCTGGGTGCTTTATGTGTACCTGCAGTAATGATGGATGCATACAACTTATCAATACTTGTGGCTATTGCCGGTGTAGAACCGCTTGTTACTTTTTTGATCTTGGTCAATGTATTGACTTTATCTCCTGGATTGATACGTTCGGGAGAATAGCCCACGAAGAAATCTTCGTTATAACGCAAACCGGACGACTTTTCCAGCACAGGAACACAATCTTCTTCGGTACAGCCGGGATAGACAGTGGACTCGTATATTACGATATCGCCTGCTTTCAGGATGCTGCCCAGCATTGTTGAAGCAGCCAGCAGAAAGGTCAGGTCGGGCGATTTAAACTCGTCTATGGGAGTAGGAACGGTAACGATGAATATCTGATGTGCTTTCAACTCATCCTTATCAGAGGAGAACCGCAAGCCGGTTGTAGCATGTGATTGTTTCCCTTGTTCAATTACGGCCTTTAGGTCTTCTATATTCGCTTCACGGGTTTTATCCTGGCCATTTGCGAGTTCGTGTACACGGGCTTCATTAATATCAAATCCCAGCACATCGTATTGTTTGGCAAACTCGATGGCCAAAGGAAGGCCAACGTAGCCCAAACCGATCACTGCTATCATGTTGAGTAAATTATTTTATAGCCTGGGAGGTAGTCGTGAGTGTCTTATTTTTAAATGGATAGGTTTCCAGTAGTTTCACCAGTTTTTTATCTTTTGCAATGCCTTTGATAGCCTGAAGGTGCTTCTCATGGTGCAGATCAGTGCCGATAAAGTCTACCATTTGCTGGTCTATCAGCCACTCGGCAGCTTTCTGGATATGTTTGCCGTAATAACCTGTCAGCGACAGCAGATTTATCTGCAGATAGCAGCCCCGCTGTTTGAAGGTCATGTATTCATCCGTTTGCTGATGGTAATAATTATAACGTTCAGGATGGGCAAGTATAGGCCTGTATCCTTGTGCTGATAATTCAAACAACCACTGGTGCAATTGAGGCGGCGCACACATAAATGAGATCTCCACAAGCAGCAACTCTTCATTAAGAGTAAGCAGGCGGGAGGATTTCATCAGCTCTTCAAAATATTCATCCATGTAATATTCTGCTGCATGATGAAAGCTTACAGGACTTCCTTTCGCTTTCAAAGCTTCCTTTACCTGCCGGAAAGGAGCGCTGATGGTTTCAGCTGAATTTGGATAACGGTCTACAATGATATGTGGTGTGGTAATGACCTTTTTAATACCCAGTTCATGCAATGTTTCAATGAAGTGGACAGACGTTTCTACGTCCTGGACGCCATCATCCACAGCCGGTACCAGATGTGAATGGATATCAGTTTCTATTCCTGCGAGGAATGGAATATGAGCACTGGTGTTATCGGATTTTTTACGGAAAAAGAACATAGCGTTATGATCTGTTCTAAAATGTTACACTTGGAAATCGAGGGATGCAACGATCTCTTCCAGGAAGAGTTTATCGGTTTCATCAAATTGATCAAGCCTGTCACTGTCTACATCTAATACACCTATTACCTGGCCATTGCGGATGACAGGAACTACGATCTCAGATTTCGACAGGCTGCTGCAGGCAATATGCCCGGGGAATGCTTCCACGTCGGGTACAATAAGGGTTTTTGCTTCTGCCCAGCTGGTGCCACATACACCGCGGCCCTTTTTAATACGGGTGCAGGCTACAGGGCCCTGAAAGGGACCGAGAACCAGTTCATCACTTTTTACAAGATAAAATCCTACCCAGAACCAACCGAATTGTTCTTTCAATGCAGCTACTGTGTTGGCCAGATTGGCTACCAGGTCGGGTTCGCCGGTTACCAGCGCGTTTATCTGCGGAATAATAGACTGATATTCTGCTGTCTTATCTCCTTTAACTATGCTCAGATCTTCTGCCATAGATGCAAATATAATGAAACTTGCAGGGAGGAAGGCAAAAGGGCAGCACCGGACAGATAAAATGAACAAACGCAAAGGATAAAATGAACAAATAAATGCGTAATTTGAAGCAATAAGTTTTAACCCGCCGCTGTCGTCAGCAATATCCCTATTGAAAATCCAGCAACCAAAATTTAAGCGTCACCTTTAAAAGACACCTGTTATGATGAGCATCCACTCCCCACCGGGCAACGGTATGTTGCTGCTATAAGGGTACTTATGCCAGCCGGAATTCGTTTACATAAATTTTGAACCATATATTTGTCATTTTATGAAAGCACAGGTTATATTGGTGAATGAGCTGGATGAGGAGACAGGATTAATGGAAAAAATGGAAGCACACGAAAAGGGATTACTTCACAGAGCTTTTTCAGTGTTTATTTTTAATGATCAGGGTGAAATGCTGTTACATCAGCGTGCACTCGATAAATATCATTCCGGGGGCTTATGGACAAATGCCTGCTGTAGTCACCCGTTGCCGGGTGAAACTGTAGAAGCGGCAGCTCACCGGCGCCTTTCGGAAGAAATGGGATTTGACTGTCCCTTACGCGCACTATTCCAATTTACTTATCGCACAGAATTTGACAATGGTCTTATAGAACATGAATACGACCATGTATGGGTGGGCACCTATAACGGAGCGATCAACCCGGATCCCCGGGAAGTGCATGCATATCATTATTTACCCGTAAACGAGATCATCCGGCTAATGGCAGAGGTACCGGAGCAATTTACCAGCTGGTTCCGACTGGCTTTTCAAAGAGTAATTGACCAATTACGGGTCTGAAAAGGCCCATTCACCTCCTAACCATTTTTTACTATGCCAACGATCACCTTGCCACGGATAGTCTATCCGTTCCCCTCTTCTATTAACCAATTTGTAACAGCTGCTCACGAACAAAACCGCCAGTGGGTACAATCCTTCGGATTTATTACGACACCTGAAGCTTTAGCCCGTTTTGACAGGTCACGCTTCGCCTGGCTGGCCGCCCGCGCATTTCCACATGCAGATTTTCACGAACTGTGTATCATTGCCAACTTCAATACATGGTTGTTCATGCTGGACGATCAGTGCGACGAAGCACAACTGGGCAAAAAAGCAGTCTCCCTGGAACACGTTACGGACGGCTTCATGGACATTCTGAAACATAATACACCTATTGACACCATTCTAGGCAGGAGTTTTACCGACATATGGGACCGTATGCAGGCTATCGGAGACACTGCATGGCAGACGCGATTTATCCGTAGTATGGAAGAGTATTTTACTTCCTGCCATTGGGAAGCAGGCAACAGGGCGGCCAGCGTTACGCCGACTGTAGCGGAATACGTCACCATGCGCCCTTATACCGGAGCATTGTTCGCCGATGTGGAAGCTATTGAGATCATCGAAAAAGTCTATCTCCCCGCTCACATCCTGCAACATTTTATCGTACAACGTCTCGTATTGGCCTGCAATAACATTGTATGCTGGGCCAACGACATCTTCTCCTGCGCTAAAGAAGCCAGACAGGGAGATGTACATAACCTTGTATTAGTACTCGAACATGAACGCAATATCTCCTTACAGGATGCTGTAAATGAAACGGTGCGAATGCATAATGAAGAAGTGAAATTGTTTACCGCACTGGAGAAATTGCTGCCTTCATTTGGCGAAGAACTGGATCAGGAACTGGAAAGGTTCCTGTCCGTACTACGCTCCTGGATCACAGCAAATTATGACTGGAGTTTCCATGATACCGGCAGGTACCAGGTGAAGGAAGTAGAAGTGCTGATAGCGAAATAAGCTCAAATCAGGAATTAGGAATTGAAAGTGTAGCCAGAGATCTTTGTGTTGTTCCTAATTCCTGGCTTTTTTCAACCGTCTCTCCAGCAGTTTACCTATCAATGCAAAAGAAACCGCCAGTATCGTGAAGAAAAGTCCTTTATGGGTGCGGTCCCAGAGATATTCAAAATAACGGGTATAGAGGTCAAGCAGCAAAAATAACACTGCCATGTCCCTGACCATCGGATCATGCATTTTAATACCCCATACCAGCACCAATACACATAACATGGTAAATGCGGCCACCCACCAAAGTAACTGTACCTGCCTTACATGCTGCCATTCTTCCCAGGAGGCAGAATTACCGAAAATAGAGATCATCCAGCCCGACAACAGCAATAACAGCCAACTGCCTATCCAGGTAATATCTTTTACCTGCTTGTATAAACGATTATTACGAAACAGCTGGTGAAGGCCTACCATGATAAATGCCAGCAGGATCATCCGGCAGGGGAGGTTCATACCCAGAAAGAATGCCTTATCGTCGGCTAAATAATAAGTCAGTTTTACGTAAGCAGGGATCAGGCAGATCAGCGTGGAAGTCCACAGCAGCCTGGAAGACAACAAGAGCGCCAGTATACCATAGGTAGCAGTGGCCAGCAGCCAGAATACGCCGTAGTTACCATGCAGATATTGCAACGTTTTACCAAGATAGACTACGCTTACACCAACACTTAGCACAGGCAACAGCCAGAATAACTCCCCGCTCAGAGTATATTCAGCCTGTTTTTGCTGCCGGCGATAGCCCTGAAAGCAAAGGAATACCGTCAGCCCCGCAAAAAGTGTGGAAATAATGCCATCAGTGAGAGAAAATTTGAGACGTAATACCTCTATCCATTTCTCATCCAGCACTAGGGAGCCGAAGGCCATCAGGGCACAGGAGACAGCCGCTATGAAAATGTACAGCGTCACTACCTGCCAGTCGCCCTGCCTTACCTGCCAGGTCTCTTTTAGCCGGTTTGCCTGCTCTGGTGTGATCAGAGAGTCGGATTCCCATTGACGGACAGCCTTTTGTAAGAGGTACGCTTCTTTTTTGTCTACTTCTAACATATGAGTAAATATATGTAAAAATCATCCACCTGTTCCCGGTAGTGCTATCATTTACATTAGGGGGCTATTGTAATAATGTTTATTTAAGTATCTTAACCCGCTTTTTATATTATCAAACATAATGCTACGGTCTGCAAATGGTTATCTGCGGACTTCAAATTCCAAATATGGGCCAATTGACTGATACACACCACTTAAAATACTGGGACTACCTGGTATTCTTCATCTACTTTATTATAGTGACCGGGTACGGGTACTATATCTATCAACGTAAGAGGTCGAAAACGGCCAATACAAAAGACTTCTTCCTGGCAGAAGGTTCGCTTACGTGGTGGGCCATCGGGGCCTCGCTGATCGCATCTAATATTTCGGCGGAGCACTTCATCGGGCAGTCGGGTTCCGGCTTTGCACTTGGACTGGCCATCTCCACCTATGAGTGGATGGCTGCCGCTACACTTATTATTGTGGCCGTATTTTTTATACCGGTGTATCTTAAAAACAAGATCTACACCATGCCGCAGTTCCTCCTGGAACGTTATAACTCTACCGTAAGTACGGTGATGGCTGTATTCTGGCTGCTGGTGTATGTATTTGTGAACCTTACCTCTATTATTTATCTGGGAGCGCTGGCTATAACGGCTATTTCCGGGATACCATTCCTCTGGTGTATTGTCGGGTTGTCAGTCTTTGCAGTGATCGTAACGCTGGGAGGGATGAAGGTGATCGGCTATACGGATGTGATACAGGTCTTTGTACTGATCATAGGCGGACTTGCCACGACTTACCTGGCTTTACGTATGGTGTCGACACACTTCGGGTATGGTGAAAATATTCTGAAAGGGTTGACGCTCGTACGTGAAAAGGCTGACTCGCATTTTCATATGATCTTCTCGTCAGATCATCCTTATTATAAAGATCTGCCCGGCCTGTCAGTACTGATCGGCGGGATGTGGATCAACAACCTGAATTACTGGGGATGTAACCAGTACATCATCCAGCGGGCATTAGGCGCCGATCTTAAGACAGCCCGCAGCGGTATCCTGTTCGCTGCCTTCCTCAAGTTGCTCATTCCTGTAATTGCCGTATTACCAGGTATTTGCGCCTACGTATTGTTTAAGGAAGGCGTCTTTACTACAGAGCTTCAGGACGCAGCCGGCATAGTAAAACCGGACAGGGCTTACCCGACGCTGATGAACCTTCTGCCGCAAGGCCTCAAAGGACTGGCCTTCGCTGCACTGACAGCTGCTATTGTAGCTTCTCTGGCAGGCAAGGCAAACAGTATCTCTACCATCTTTTCACTCGATATCTACCATCGCTATTTCAATAAGGAAGCAACTGAAAAACAGTTGGTGAAAGTGGGCCGTATTACGGTGATCGTTGCAATGGTGATAGCCAGTCTGGTAGCACCGGCACTGACAACATTGGATCAGGCGTACCAGTTTATCCAGGATTATGTAGGCTTCATTTCTCCAGGCGTGCTGGCTATATTCCTCATGGGCTTCTTCTGGAAACGTACTACCTCCAAAGCTGCTCTGGCGGCGGCATTGCTGACCATTCCATTGTCTACAGTGCTGAAGTTCCTCCCTGTATGGACCAACGGTGCATTCCCTGATTATCCGTTCCTGGACCGTATGACTATCGTATTTGTCTTCCTGATAGTATTGATGATCGTGATGACACTTCTGGATAAACGAAGTAAAGATCAGCAGCGGGTGATCGAGATCGATAAATCCATGTTCCGCAGTTCACCAGGGTTCATCGTTGGAAGTGTGATCATTACGGGAATATTGGTGGCACTGTATACCGTGTTCTGGTAGTCGTTGGCTAAATACCCGGAAAGCGCTTCAATGGCTGTATACCGGGTTAGAAGGCCTTAACATATATAGAATGACCCTTTTCGATGGCTATCCGGACCACTGAAGAAGGTAAATAGAAGGCTATTATGCGCTAAGTGAGCGATTATCAAATTAAGGGGCGTTTTAATGCAATGAGCATTAAAACGCCCCTTTTTATCAATGGCCTGAAATATGTCAGCCGAAAGTAAATAGTAGGTTATAGACTACTGAATCAAGTAGGTATTGACGAGCTATGTCTTTATAAATTAACTTGTTATCAATATAAAGTTGTAGTATTAAATAATTTGTAGAAATCGATTGAAATTTGTAAATTAGACTTGCAGACGATCTATTTCTCCAACATTTTCAATATCCACGAATTATGAACTCAAACAACTTTTCTGGTGAAGAATTAAATCCATTGCAAAGCATTGAACAATGGGAAGATGATGTGCTGTTGCGCTATCCTGAGCCAGCAGTTGCTGAAACGGCCAAATCCAAAGAGGAATACAGAAATTATGATAATCCGGAAAGAGACACCGTGCGTGAGTTCTACCGCTTGAATCATAAGTATCAGACGTACGATTTCGTGCAACAAAAGAAGAAAGAGTTCCTGGCTTTCAACAGAAAGGAAACGCCTGTTTGGGGTGCAATGGAATTCCTCAATACACTCGTGGACGACTCCGATCCGGATATCGAACTGGACCAGTTGCAACACTTATTACAAACAGCAGAAGCCATCAGGGCGGACGGACATCCTGACTGGTTCGTACTGACCGGCTTTATTCATGATATGGGCAAGGTACTTTGCCTGTTCGGTGAACCACAATGGGCGGTAGTAGGAGATACCTTCCCTGTAGGCTGCCAGTTCTCCGACAAAATTGTTTATCCTGAATTCTTTGCAGACAACCCGGATGCAAAGGATGAACGCTATAATACCAAATACGGAATTTATAAACCTAACTGCGGATTGAATGAAGTCGACCTCTCATGGGGGCACGACGAATATCTTTATCAGATGATGAAGGATTACCTGCCGGAACCGGCATTATACATGATCCGCTATCACTCTTTCTATGCACAGCATCGTGAAGATGCTTACGCGCATCTGATGAATGAGCATGACTATGAAATGTTTGAATGGGTAAAGAAATTCAATCCGTATGACCTCTATTCGAAGAGCCCGAAACCTCCGGTAATAAGCGAATTAAAGCCATACTACGAGAACCTTATAGCAAAATATTTACCTGATACGATCAGGTTGTAAGTTGCCGATTGTGTTTAAAAACGTAAAGGCAGACCTGTTATGGGTCTGCCTTTTATTTTTTGTAAGAAGGATCTTTATATCAATGCTTCGAACAGTATCTCTACCGGATGTTTTGACTTACGGCCAGTACCATCTTTCACCTGATGCCTGCAACTTGTACCAGGTGCTGCAATGATCGTTTCTTCCGTTGCATTACGTACTGCAGGGAACAACACCAGCTCACCGATCTGCATCGAGATATCATAGTGTTCCTTTTCATACCCGAAAGAACCGGCCATACCGCAACAGCCGGAAGGAATAATGTCTACAGAATAATTGGCTGGTAAGGACAGGATATTTTTGCTGTGCTGTGGCGTGGACAGCGCCTTCTGCTGACAATGCCCATGCAGTTTGATCTGCCTTTTTTCACTGGTAAAGAGCGTTGCAGGAATGTTGCCAGCCGCTGCCTCTTTACTCAGGAATTCATCTATCAGCAATACATTCGGAGCCAGCTTCCTCGCTTTTTCTCTAAACTCTTCCCTAACCAGATCAGGATATTCATCCCGGAAACTAAGAATAGCAGAAGGTTCTACACCAAGTAAAGGCACATCATTACTGATCACCTCACTGAAGATGCGTACATTCTCTTCGGCGAAGTTACGGGCCTTACGTAGCAGTCCCTTCGACATCCAGGCACGGGCACTTTCCGGATGTGCGATCATCTGTACATCATATCCGAGACGGTGTAACAGTTTTACCGCCTTGATACCGACGTGCGTGTCATTGAAGTTGGTAAACTCGTCGCAGAACAGGTATACTTTTCTCTTTACGGTAGATGGTGCTGTCCTTTCACGCGGCCACTGCTTATTAAACCAGCTTCTGAGTGTAGTTGACTGCAATTCTGGCAAAGACCGTTTCAGCGCAAAACCGGAAGTCTTTTTGATCAGGTTACTGGTTGCAGGTGTATTCACCATCCAGTTATAGATACCTGGTGCGATGGTTGCGAGACCATTGAGACGGGTGAAGTTGCTGATCAGTTTAGCCCTGAAGGGAACACCATTGGCATCATGATAATGCTGAAGGAATTCCATTTTGAGTTTGGCCATGTCCACGTTAGATGGGCATTCTGATTTACAGCCTTTACACGCCAGGCAGAGGTCTAATACTTCATAGATCTCTTTATGATCGAAACGGTTCTCTTTATTGGAATGTGTCAGGAATTCACGCAGGATGTTGGCCCTGGCACGGGTAGTATCCTTTTCATTGCGGGTAGCCATGTAGCTCGGGCACATTGTACCGCCGCTCTTTTCTGTCTTACGGCAGTCGCCCGAACCATTACACTGCTCCGCATGCTGCAGGTAGGTCTGCTCCGGGAAGTGGAACACCGTTTTCAACTGCGGCGCCTTCTGACCGGGTTCATAACGCAGCATACTGTTCATGCTTGGCGTATCGACGATCTTATTAGGATTGAAGATATTTTCCGGGTCCCAGGTATATTTCAGGTCACGTAGTAACGTATAGTTTTTCTCCCCGATCATCTGACGGATGAACTCACCGCGCAGACGGCCATCGCCATGTTCTCCACTGAGGGAGCCATTGTATTTCTTTACGAGGGTGGCTATCTCTTCTGCGATCTTCCTGAACAGCAGGTTACCCTCCTCAGTTTTCAGGTTGATGATAGGGCGCAGGTGGATCTCACCACTACCGGCATGTGCATAGTGAACGGCATGGAGCCCATATCCTTTCAGGATGTCGTTGAAGTCGCGGATATAATCCGGAAGATCTTCAATAGCGATCGCAGTGTCCTCAATTACAGGAACCGCCTTTTCATCGCCGGGCAGATTACTCAGCAATCCCAGGCCCGCCTTACGCAAGGTCCAGATCTTCTTGGTATCGTCGCCGAACAGCAGGGGAAAATGATAACCCAGTCCGGCTGCCTGTAATTCAGTTATAAGACGGTTTGCTATTTCCGTAACGGCCTCCCGGGTATCCCGGCAGAATTCTACCACGAGGATGGCGCCGGGATCGCCCTGTACAAAGAAACGGTTCTTGCTTTGCTCAATATTATCTTTGGTACATTCCAGTATGAAATGGTCTATCAGTTCGCTGGCGCTGGGCTTATATTGCATGGCAATAATATTGGCGCGCAGGGATTCATCGATGGTGTTGAAGTGAACGCATAACAACCCGGTTTCTTTGGGTGGCAGCGGAGATACATTCAGTTTGATCTCCGTCAGGAAAGCAAGGGTGCCTTCGGAACCCGCTATTAGTTTACAGAAGTTAAAATCTTCTTTACCGGCAGTGAATGGAGCGGTCTCCAAGAGGAGGTCGACCGCATACCCGGTATTACGACGGGTAATGCTGGGTTTAGGAAATTCCCTGCGGATCTCTTCCTGGTTATTATGGTTGCCCAGCATGGTACGGATCTGACGATATACCGCCGTTTCCAGGCTGCCGTCATTTTTTTCACAACGGGCATGGAACTCGTCAATAGAGATGTCATTGAACACCACATCCGATCCGTCACTGAGGATGGCCTTAACTTCAAGCAGGTGCTCGCGGGTACTTCCATAAACTACGGAGTTGGAGCCGCAGGAGTTATTACCGACCATTCCCCCGATCATCGCCCTGTTGGCCGTCGAGGTTTCCGGTCCGAAGTAGAAGCCGTAAGGTTTGAGGAACATGTTCAGCTCGTCCCTGATGACGCCTGGCTGTACTCTTACCCAGTGTTCTTCCGTATTGATTTCCAGTATCTTAGTAAAGGTTCTTGAAACATCTACTATAATTCCGTTTCCAACTACCTGTCCTGCAAGGGAGGTACCGGCTGTACGTGGAATAAGTGATGTCTTATTGGCACGGGCGAAGGAGATCAATGTCTTGATATCCTGTTCATTTGCCGGAATAGCCACTGCCAGCGGCATCTCCCGGTACGCAGATGCATCGGTCGCGTATAGGGTACGCATGGTGTCATCGTCATATAATGTACCCGTCAGATCACGGGCCAATCCCCTAAGCTTATCTCGCATATTATTAAACTTCCCTTTTCAGGCAGTAAAAATAATATTTAGAAAGTTGGAACACAAACACAATCAGAATAAGGTATTCTGCTGTGATACAAACTGTGGTTTCTGCAACTCAATTCCGCAAACTTCCTTCATCATATCTACCAGGTAAACAGTCAGTTCGGGAGAGTAAGCCTCATCGTGCATGTGCATGAAAAAATACAGTTCCTGCAGCCCATGTTGCAGCCAGTAATGCATCCTGTTCACCCAATCGTCGATGCGGACATAGTCGGTCGGGTGCAGGCTGTTGCCCACATAGCGGATAAAGGCCTTCGCAATAGGCATATGCATGTGTGCACAATCCCGCCTGCCCGCCGTGTCGGTAATAACAGCGCCAACATTAAGTTTATGCAGGGTGCTGAATAGCTCTTCACTCGTCTTGGCGTCACTGAACCAGTCAGGATGGCGTACTTCAAGGAAGAATTGCAGGTCTTTCGGCAAACTTTCGAGATACCGATACAGGTTGTCTTTCCTTTTAGGAGAATATTTATCGCTCACCTGCAGAAATATCGGCCCCAGATGGTCGCCAAAGGCCAATATACCTTCCAGGAAAGAAGTGGTTTGCAAAGAAGCGTCTATGAGGTTGCTGTAATGGCTGATGGACTGTGGCACTTTGGGACAGAATTTAAAATCCTTACCCTGGGCACGGACATCCCATTTCTCGATCGCCTCGGGTCCATAGATCTTGTAATGCGTGGCATTCAGCTCGATGCTGTTGTAATGATGCACATATTCATCCAGGAAATTGGCCTCTTTGGTACCTTTCGGATAGATCTTTCCTATCCATTCCTTACGGCCCCATTTAGCGCAGCCGAGGTAGATCTTTGGCTTCTTAACGGGCTTACCCTTTAATGCTGTTTTATTAAAAGCCGGTTCAGCCGGCAGTTTGAAATCTATTTCGTCCAGCAGTGCCGGATCAACACGACCAAAATCCATAGTAAAGTCAATCTTTCTCCGAAGGTAATACATTATGCTTTTACATGCAGTATTCCGCATTCCGGGGCGTTGCCTGCCCAACTGAGGGATTTATGGGACAATCAACAAGGGCTAACAGTTACGGGAGAGTTAAAAAAAAACGCTTGTTTAAATCAGCTGTTATATAAGGAGATTGATTTAACTTAGACCGCACGTCAGGATTTAGATCAGCAGTGTATTGCAGGATAAAGACCCCCAAATAAAGTTTGGACAATCCTTTGTAATATGCTTTTTACAAGGTAATTTAAAAGAACAGTATTAATCGTTAAGCATGGAGATATTACACGTTAGCGCGGAGTGTTACCCTGTAGCCAAAGTAGGAGGTCTGGCGGATGTAGTGGGAGCATTGCCCAAGTACCAGTTCCAGGCAGGGCATATAGCCAAGGTAGTGATGCCTGCATATAATACCCGTTTTTTTCACACACACGAATTTGAACTGGTACACCAGGGAGGATGCTGGTTAGGACACAGCTGGTATCACTTCAACGTATGGAGGGAAGTAACTAACTTCCTGGGGTTTGACCTTTACCTGGTCGATATTCCCCGGCTGCTGGATACCGAAAAAGTGTACGGCTACTACAATGATACGGAACGCTTCCTGGCGTTCCAGGTAGCAGTACTGGACTGGCTGAACGAATGGCAGCATCAACCGGATGTTGTGCATGTGCATGACTATCACACCGGATTGATCCCGTTCATGATGACGCATGCATACAAGTATGAGCGTCTGAGAAATATTGCTACTGTTTTAACAATACATAATGCCCAATACCAGGGTCAGTTTGGCTGGGAAAGGTTATACCAGTTACCCGGTTTCGATCTCTGGAAAGCCGGCCTTCTAGGCTGGGACGGCGCCATCAATCCACTGGCCGCAGCTATTAAATGCGCCTGGCGGTTCACAACAGTATCCCCCAGTTACATGGAAGAATTATTTACCGGTGCCAACGGTTTAGAAGATTTACTGAACTATGAAAGGGGGAAAGCTGTTGGTATATTGAACGGTATTGATACAAAAGTCTGGGACCCTGCCACGGACCCTATGCTACCAGTCAATTATGATGAACAGACATTTGTACAAGCAAAACGTGACATAAAGCAACAGCTGTGTGAGCAGTTTAACCTCAATCCGGAACTCCCGCTGATATCCTTTATAGGTCGTTTAGTGGGAGAGAAAGGAGCAGATCTGTTGCCCGAGATCATTGGCAGGTCTATATATGAGCAGAAACAACAATTGAATTTTCTGTTGTTGGGCAGTGGAGATCCACATGTGGAATGGTCATTGCAACAAACAAGAATATATACCGAAGCAAATTTCAATGTGCAGTTTGGATATGATGAGGCTTTGTCTCACAGAATTTATGCGGGAAGTGACTTTTTGCTGATGCCAAGCCGGGTGGAACCCTGCGGATTGAACCAGATGTATGCATTGCGTTATGGAACAATCCCCATTGTTCGCAGCGTAGGCGGATTAAAAGATACCGTTACAGACTTCGGCGATCCCGGTGGATTTGGCATCCGGTTTATTCATGCTGCAGCATGGGATGCGTGTCTTGCCGTAGGCCGTGCCGTAGAGCTTTACAGAGATACTGCAAAATTGCATGATATCCGCGAAACAATAATGCAGCTTGATCATTCATGGGACAGTGCAGCTGCAGAATATCTGCAATTATACAGCTCAATTGTAGTACACTGATCCTAACCCAAAAACTGAAACAAAGAATCGTAATATATGTCTAACGCAGTTATCTCCCTTATCTTAGGTGGCGGATCCGGAACCCGCCTGTACCCCCTTACGCGCAAGAGATCCAAACCTGCCGTACCGGTAGCTGGTAAATACCGCCTGGTGGATATTCCAATTTCGAATTGCCTGAATGCCGACATGAACCGCATTTTCGTGCTCACTCAGTTCAATTCCGCGTCACTGAATAAGCATATCAAGAATACCTATCACTTTAGCCATTTCAGTAAAGCTTTTGTAGATATTCTCGCAGCTGAACAAACGCCCGACAACCCAACCTGGTATCAGGGTACCGCAGATGCCGTGCGTCAATGTCTTCATCATATAGATAGCTACGAGTTTGAATATGTGCTCATCCTTTCCGGCGACCAGCTCTACCAGATGGATTTCCGTGAAATGCTACAGCATCACATAGAAAGTCAGGCGGATGTTTCAATAGCCACCATCCCGGTGAATGCTAAAGACGCTTCCGATTTTGGGATCCTTAAAACGGACGACAAAGCCCTGATCACCTCCTTCACCGAAAAGCCTAAACAGGACGTTCTCGCGCCCTGGGCCTCTCCGGTAAGTGAAGAGATGCAGCAGGAAGGCAGGGTCTACCTCGCCAGCATGGGTATCTATATCTTCAGCCGTCAGACGCTGTATGACCTCCTGAATGGTCAGCAGTCCTCTACCGACTTTGGGAAGGAATTGATTCCCTACGCGATCAACGCCGACATGAAAGTGGTAAGCTATCAATATACAGGCTATTGGACTGATATCGGAAACATCAGCTCCTTCTGGGAAGCTAACCTCGGACTCACAGACGAGATACCTAAGTTTAACCTCTTCGATGAGTCCCAGATCATCTATTCCCGTGCACGTATGCTGCCACCGGCAAAGATCTCCGGTACCTTGAAAAATACCGTTATCTCAGACGGTAGCATCATACTGGACAGTCACCTGGAGCGCTGTGTAGTGGGTATCAGGACCCGTATCGGACGGAACTCTGTTATTACCAACAGCTACGTAATGGGTAGCGACCATTACCAGACGTTGGAAGACCTGGCCAAGGCCCAGGCAAAAGGCCATCCTCCAATGGGTATAGGCGATAACTGCCAGATCAACAACGCTATCATAGATAAGAACTGTAGTATAGGAAATAACGTGATGATCAATGTCAGCGGAACAGTACTGCCTGACGGCGATCATGAACTATACGCTGTCAAAGATGGCATTGTCGTGATCAAGAACGGGATGGTCTTACCGGATGGGTTTGTGATATAGATCGGCAGCGTGAAACTCCCGGATCAGTTCAGGTCCACCAATGAGGCATGTAAACGTCAGGTATATAACACATATGAAGTATAAATGAGAGGGAAGATATTATTTTCCTCTTAGCTCAAATAACAAGTAAAAGGCTGCGGAAATTCCCGCGGCCTTTTTTATTTCCGTGTCCGTTCTTCGCAGATTAAGTTGAATACTCGGGGGATCCGTGTGAATCGTGATCCGTTTGCCAATTGCAGCCCTACAAGTTGTATGAGGATATTGTCTTTAATAATTGCCCTAAAAAGGCTTCTGAGTTCATAGTTACAGGTTTACTATCCCGTTTCACTAAGGTATATATAAGGTTACCAAAACGCTGTTAAAAGGTCATTTAAAGGTCACTTCAATATCGATTGGATATATAGATGCCCTTTTAATGCCCTTTTGGTGATCTTTTAGTAACCTTATATTAAGCCGACAGAAAGGCGTAATGAACACTGTAGAAAGGATGAGGTATACCGTTTTCTTCCGCTCCTTCCATATTTTAACCATTCGTAATTCGTAATTGATGATTCTCGATTCATTCCATACCTTCGTGCATCTAAAAGAATCAGCGTGTAGCGTATGGAGCAACCTGTAAGTCATATCCCGTATGGTAAAACCGGGTATTTCAATCAATTGGTAATAGATTTTCTGGCCGAGCATCCGAATCTCCGACCTTTTTATAAGTACTCTCCGGTACAGCCTGATTTTGAGGCAGTTATAAACGCCAAGAAGGCCTTCCCACAACAGCGGGACGTCCTGGTAGCTGCCTTGCAGGAACAGTATAAGCACCTGGACATTACCGACAACGTTCGTAATAATATTAACAGCCTGCTGGATCAGCAGACCTTTACCATCACCACGGCACATCAGCCGAACATCTTCACCGGTTATTTATACTTCGTTTACAAGATATTGCAAACCATTAAGTTAGCTGGCAAGCTCAAGACGCAATATCCGCAGTATAATTTTGTGCCCGTTTACTACATGGGAAGCGAAGACGCCGACCTGGATGAATTGGGCCACGTCTACATTGATGGTAAGACGATCACCTGGCCGACTGACCAGGAGGGAGCTGTAGGACGTATGCAGCCCGAAGGATTTGAAGAGCTGATCGGAAAGGTGAAAGACGCTTTGGGCTACGGACCATATGCCGAAGAACTGATCGAACTGTTAAAGCGTGCCTACCTCGGGCATAAGAATATTCAGGAAGCCACCCTTTACCTGGTCAATGAACTATTTGGCCGTTACGGACTGGTTGTACTGGTACCTGATAATCCGAAGCTGAAAAAGCTATTTATACCCGTCATGAAGGATGAACTGTTTAAGCAGCAGTCGTACCGGATTGTCAATGAAACAATAGAAGCCCTTTCAAAGCATCATAAAGTTCAGGCTAATCCCAGGGAAATCAACCTGTTTTACCTGACAGAAACCTCCCGTGAACGTATTGTGCAGGTAGGGGACATCTGGAAAGTGTTGCACCTGCCGGTGGAATTTACTGCTGATGACCTTGAAAAAGAGCTGGAGGAACATCCCGAAAAGTTCAGCCCCAATGTAATATTGCGTGGTATGTTGCAGGAAACTATCCTGCCTAACATCGCATTCATTGGTGGTGGTGGTGAGATTGCCTACTGGCTGGAGCTGCAATCGTTATTTGACCATTACAGGGTACCGTTCCCTGTGTTGATATTGCGTAACTCTTTCCTGCTTACAGATGCTAATTCCCGGGAACGCCTGCAGAAACTCGGACTGTCAGTGACAGATCTTTTTGAAGATACGGAGGAGTTGGTGAACAGGTTTGTGCAGGAACATACGAATGCCGCGCTGGTATTGAAAGATGAGTATGCCGCGGTGGAGAAACTGTTCGATGACCTGGTGCTGAAGGCGAGAGAGATAGACGTAACACTGGAGGCCTCCGTGGCGGCCGAACGCACCAGGGCCGTAAAATCTATCGGAAAGCTGGAACATAAGTTTCTGAAGGCAGAGAAGAAAAAGTTTGGCTGGCAAACGGAGCAGATCCGCAACCTTAAAATAAGATTGTTCCCGGCAAACTCGTTACAGGAAAGAAAGGAGAACTTTATGCCCTGGTATGTGCAACAGGGACCGGCATTTTTTGATATGTTACTGGAAAACCTGGATCCTTTGTCCGACCAGTTTGGCATTATCAATCAGCAATAGTCTTATCGATCGTTTTCTTCATGTCTTTCAGTAATGAAAGCATGGCGTGCAGCTGATCGCGGATGATCTTCGTTTCCCGCAGCTCATCCCTGAGAGGAGTATCTCCCTTACCCTGGTTGATCTCCTCCTGCCTGCGCTGGAAGATACTTTCCAGTTCTACGTCGAGTGTTTCAAAAGCTTCAATGCTGGCAGGCAGCTGGGCTGGTTTATAGGTAGGATCTTCCAGTAATTTTATGATGCAGTCAAAATGCTGCTGCATGTACTGATGGATCAGCTTATACTCCGGTTTAGGAAAACTGACGCCATGCACCAATCCATAATTGGCCAGTGATGCAATGTTAGACATCATGGAATGGCTCAATACCACAAAGTGATAGATCTCAGAACCATGTATCTGCTTGCTTTTAGGCTCGGATAACATCCGCTGGAAGGCAGACATCAGGTTAGCCGCACTCACATTTGTATCCTTTCTTGCAAGTTTAAAATCATTTATCGCAAACTCCTGTTTGGTATAGAGGCGTATGACCTGTTCAAAGTAACGTGCATTGTCCTGCATCATCTTGGTCATATAACTGGGCAGGTAGTTGTGTTCCCAGCTTGGCCACAGTAAAAGGCTGGAAAGGAATGCTATGCCCACGCCTATAAAGGTGTCCAGCACACGCAGTTCCGCATTTTGCAGGTGAGCGGGATGCAGGAAGTGTAAGAGGAATATAACGAAAGGCGTCGTGAAGAATACACTAATGGTATACTGTTGCGTCATAAAACTGTACGCCCCCAGGATACAGATCAGCATCAGAGTGAAGATGATCGTCGTGTTATCTGTCGTGAATAATACGCCTGCGGCGAATAAGGCGCCTGTAATAGTCCCGATGATACGCTGATAGCTCCTGGTCTTACTGATGCCAAAGCCGGGCTTTAGAATGACGACTATCGTCAGCAGCACCCAGTACACCCTGTCCAGATGTAGCACCTGTCCCAGCAAATAACCTGTAACGGCCGCAATGCTTACACGCAGGGCATGCCGGAAGATATGTGATTGAAATGTCAGGTTGTTCAGCAATGTTTCCAGGTCGTAGCGATTACGCGTAGTGAAACTTGCCAGTTGTATACGTGGGTCTATTGTTTGATCTTTTACCCTCTCTAGTCTTGTAAGACGGTGCAGGTTATAAATACGGTGTGTCATATCCTGGAGATTATGCAGGATACTGGTAAGGGTGATGATCCGGGCACGTTCTTTCAGCGTCGGCAATTTTCTACGGATTTCTGCAATAGCATGCTGCACTTTCTCTATCTCATACCGTAGGTTAGCTTTTGGCAGGGAACGTTGTCCGGCGGCCACCGCAGTCCCGATCAGCTCCAGTTCGGAAGCAAATTGCATGATAAGGGTATGGAACTTTTCCAGGATATCCGTTTCTTCGAAGTCCTTGTGCAGTGCCAGGTAATCCGTCTGTGAAGCCATGATCTGTTCCTGCAGGTCTACAATATCAAGGAAAATAAGCACCATGCTCTTATTGATACTTGTAGAACCCTGCTGTGCGGACCTGCGTTTGAGGAGCAGCTCACGGACAGCTTCCTGTTTTTCACTCACGATCACCTGCTGGGCGAGCACAGATCTGAAGATCTCATCAAAGTCTTTATCAGCGCCCTTCTCATAAAATCCCGCCCGTTCTTCGAGGTAGTGGGCCGTTTCTATGATACACTCTGACAACATCTGCTGTACGCTTAAATAAGGCCGGATCTGCCAGAGCAGGAGGGCCAGGAAACCGTACCAGACGCTGCCCCCCAGTATTAACAGGCAGTCGATCATGGCGCTGGCAGGGCTACTTGGCGTCTCTCCGAGAATGGACACCATCACCAGCAAACAGGCAATGCCAATATTACCTCCACGGTTGCCATATACCAGCAACATGCTGTTGGCAAAACAGCAAACCAGTATCCAGCCGGTCATAAGAATGGGATAGGGGGCAACAAGGCTTGTGCCAACGGCCGTGAAGAATATAAATGCAATGGCGGTCAGAATACCATTACGCTTGTGAAGTGCTGTACCGGCTACATCCGATAACGCCGTGGCCAGCGCGCCGAGGGAAACCACAATCCCCATAGGCAGGTCGCCCATCATGGAAAATGCGATGGAAGGTACCACCACACTAATGGTAGTACGTAATCCCGTACTGAAATGATAGCTATAAACGAAATTCCTGACTTC
Organism: Chitinophaga sp. S165; assembly: GCF_003182155.1. Lineage (GTDB taxonomy): Bacteria > Bacteroidota > Bacteroidia > Chitinophagales > Chitinophagaceae > Chitinophaga. Next base: position 1,361,566 of record NZ_QGTG01000001.1, on the reverse strand, counting down.
CTGAACCCAATGCCGCATCTGGAAATTTTAATATATACAAAGTTATTTAAATCGCTGATAAGCAAAAAGAATGCTTGATCCGCACGCACGGCTATCTTCTGTTCACGGTATACTGTTTAAATATAATACTACAGTCGCAAATATCATCCATCCCGACTACCGGTCAACCATTGACCTGTAATTTATACACAACTGTGTATAATTAAATTCTAATCGGGACATGGTTGTCTGATAAATTACTGTTTTCTTTGGAAAAATAAAGGCGACCGGCTAGGATTAAGATACTGATTATCAAAAAAAGGAGATAAATAGTCTGGTAAAAATGGATTATTATAGTATGATTAGGCAAATCCTGGTCATAAATCAGAGAAATCATAGTTATCTTTGACGGCTTAAAAAAACAAAGCGAAGCAATTGTGCGTTTAAAAACATTAGAAATCAAAGGCTTCAAAAGTTTTGCTGACAAAACGGTGTTACACTTCGATGAAGGCGTAACGGGGGTAATTGGCCCCAACGGATGCGGCAAAAGTAATATTATCGACTCCATCCGCTGGGTGATAGGCGAGCATAAGATCAGTAACCTGCGTTCAGAGAATCAGTCAGGGCTGGTGTTCAATGGCTCCAAGACACGCTCTGCCAGTGGTATGGCCGAAGTGAGCCTGACGTTTGAGAACACCCGCAATGTATTGCCAACTGAGTTCACTACTGTTACTATCACCCGTAAATTCTACAAGAACGGGGATAGTGAATACCGCCTGAATGATGTAGCCTGCCGCCTGAAAGATATCCATAACTTATTTATGGATACTGGTGTTAGTACCGACTCATACGCCATCATTGAGCTGGGGATGGTGGACGACATCATCAAAGACAAAGAGAACAGCCGCCGCCGTATGCTGGAACAAGCTGCCGGTATTTCCATCTATAAAACGCGTAAAAAGGAAGCCAAATCCAAGCTGGATGCTACAGAAGGTGACCTGAACCGTATTGAGGACCTGCTGTTTGAGATCAATAATAACTTAAAGACCCTCGAAAGCCAGGCCCGTAAAGCCGAGCGCTTCTACGAGGTAAAGAAGGAATATCGCGAGATCAGTATTGAGCTTGCAAAAGCCGCACTGGAAGGTTTCAACGTCACCTTTAAAGATCTGACAGACGAACAACAGGCGGAGAGTGATAAGAAATTGGCGCTGGAAGCGGAGATCGCATCTTCAGAAGCCAGTGTGGAAGAAGATAAACTGCACTTCGTCGCCAAGGAAAGGGAACTGCAGGTGCTGCAGAAGTCCTTTAACGAACTGGTATCTACCATCCGTACGAAGGAAAACGATAAGAACCTGGCCAGCCAGCAGCTCACCTATCTGAAAGAACGGGAACGCAATATCAGTCAGTTCCTGAGTAATGCAGAAGGACAGTTGCAGGGATTGACAGATTCTATCGCGTTTACTGAAACACAGGTAGAAGAAGAGCAGGACGCATTCGAATCACTGCAGGACCAGTTGGAAGGCTTGCAGGACATGGTGGACGAGAAGAAAGAAGCCTTTAATCAAAAGAAACTATCTCTCGAAAACCTACGCCGCGATCAGCAACAATGGCAACGGCAGCAATTTGAGGCAGAAAAGAAAGTGGCGGTAGCCGATACTTCCGTTCAGAACCTGCAACGAAGCATACACCAGTTACAGGAAGAAAAGACAGGACGTCAGCTGCAGATCACACAACTGGAAGAAGAGAAAGTATCGCTTCAGGAAACACTGCAGGACCAGAAAGCAGACCTGGAAGATATGATAGCTTTCCAGGAAGAGACCAAAGGTAAGATCCTGGCTACTCAAGGTGAAATAGAAGGCCTCCGCGATAAATTGGTGGACGAGAATCGTGCGCTGGACCAGAAGAAGAATGAATACGACCTGTTAAAATCCCTTGTGGACAGCCTGGAGGGTTATCCTGAAAGTATCAAGTTCCTCAAGAAGAATACAGACTGGAATAATAACGCGCCTATCCTGAGTGATATTTTCTTCTGTAAGGAAGAATACCGTACCTGCGTAGAGAATCTGCTTGAACCTTATCTGAACTACTATGTTGTAAATAATGCAGCAGAAGCAGTTCAGGCTATCCGCTTGCTGGATGACAATAAAAAGGGGAAAGCTAACTTCTTTATTTTGGACCAGTTCCACCACCAGGGTGGAAGCTTGTTCACACCATCAGGTTCCATTCCGGCACTGGAAGTGGTTGAACTCGAAGAGCGTTACAAGGGGCTGGGTAATTATTTGCTGGGTAAAGTATTTATCTCGGAAGATATCAGCAACCTGGAATTCAGTCAGTTGGCCGACCAGGACGTACTTGTGATAGAGAAAAGCGGCAGGATGAACCGCGGCAGGTACAGTTTTAGTGGTGGTTCCGTAGGATTATTTGAAGGAAAGAAACTGGGTCGTGCCAAGAACCTGGAAAAACTGGATGAAGAGATCAAAGCGCTGGAAGAAATAGTAGCGTCACTGCGTCAGCAGATCCAGGACAAACACAACCAGGTATTAGGATATAACAGTCAGCTGAACGAAAATAATATCAATACAGCCCGCGAGAAGATCAACCAGTTGAATAACCAGGTGTTCGGATTGCAGAACCGTATTGAGAACTTCCGTCACCTGATCGAGTCTGGCGAAAAACGCCTGCTGGAAATGCAGGATTCCCTGGCAGCTAACCAGGAAAGCATTTCAGGTGTAAAGGAAGAACTGGAAGACCTGAATGAAAAGGTACATACCTTGCATGACAGCATTGTAGCGGCAGAGAGAGCGTCGGCAGATGCTGAACAACAGTTCAACCAGGCCAATGTGCAGTTCAATAACCAGAACCTGCAGCATACACGCCAGCAAAGTAAGGTGCAGGCCCTGAGACAGGAACTCGACTTTAAACGCAAACAGTTATCTGATCTGCATACGCAGATCACCAGTAATAAATCACAGCTGGAAGATGCAGTAGCAAATATTGCGGCTGCGGAGGACAAGCTGGGAACAGCAGAAGATGGACTGATCGATCTGTTCCGCCGGAAAGAAGAAGAAGAGAAGGAACTGAACGAAAAGGACCAGGAATACTATAACTTCCGTAACCAGCTGCAGGAAAAGGAAAGCGGCCTTCGTGCACGCCAGCGTGCCAAAGAACAGCTCGAGCAGGCGCTGACAGTGATCAAGGACAAGGTGAATGAACTGAAATTACAGCTGGCATCTATGAAGGAAAGGCTTAGCGTAGAGTTTAAAGTGAACCTCGACGAGATCATTGACGAACAGCGTAGTTCCACATTGCCGGTAGATGAATTGCAGGGAAGCGCCGAACGATTGAAGAAGCGCCTTGAGAATATGGGAGAGATCAACCCTACCGCGATCGAGGCCTACCAGGAAATGAAAAAGCGTTATGAGTTTATACTGGAGCAGAAGAATGACCTGGTAACTGCGAAGGAGTCGTTAATGGCCACTATTCAGGAAGTGGAAGCAACCGCTAACCAGAAATTCCTGGATACCTTCAACCAGGTAAAGGAAAACTTCGTACGTGTATTTAAGGCATTGTTCACCGAGGAAGACCAGTGTGATATGATATTGAACGATCCTGAAAACCTGGCAGATACTGGTATCGAGATCATTGCCAAACCGAAGGGTAAGCGTCCGGCAGCTATCACACAGCTGAGCGGAGGAGAGAAGACACTGACAGCAACAGCATTACTGTTTGCTATTTACCTGATCAAACCAGCACCATTCTGTATCCTCGATGAGGTGGATGCGCCGCTGGATGATGCCAACGTTGGTAAATTCACAAACATGATCCGTAAGTTCTCAGACAATTCGCAGTTCATCATTGTTACGCACAACAAGCAGACAATGGCGGCAGTGGATGTGATCTACGGTGTTACCATGCAGGAACCAGGCGTAAGTAAGCTGGTACCGGTGGATTTCAGAAGTCTCAACTAAGTTAATCAATAAAGCAAACCAAAAAAACTACATATCATGGGCACATGGGGTACCAGAAACTTCGAAAATGATGGCTCTCAAGACTGGGTATTTGAAATGATGGACAACAAAGATGGCGGCATGGTTGCCGACACATTGCAGTTCACACTTAACAAGGATGGCATACTGGATACATCCGAATGCGAAGACGCTTTGGCGGCAGCAGAAGTAGTTGCCGCACTGGCTGGAAAAGCAAGTGAAGATTTCCCGGAAGATCCGCTCGACAACCTGGATTCTCTTGACCTGCTGGCTACACCTGCACTTCGCAAACTGGCTGTAGCTGTTGTTGAGAAGATCAGAGCCGCGTCTGAAATGAGAGATGTAAGAACTGACGAAGGACAGTACGAAGGTTGGGATGCTGTACTGGCAGACCTGGTTAAAAGACTAAGCTAATCTGATTGATACTATAAAGAGCTCCGCCTTATCCTCTTGCCGGCGTACCGGAAGATGATAAGGCGGATTTTGTTAGTATTTATGTGTACTTACTTAAATCAGTATTCCTGCAATCGTAGCTGATAAGTAGGACGCCAGCGTTCCGCAGAAGAGCGCTCTTAAACCAAGACTGGCGAGATCAGCGCGTCTTTCCGGCGCAAGTACGCCAATACCACCTATCTGCATACCCACACTACTGAAATTGGCAAATCCACAGATCGCGATACTCACGATCAGTAATCCCTTTTCCGTTAACACGGGCACAGTCTTATCTGTAAGGTTCTTGAAGGCAATGAATTCGTTGATGCTGAGTTTCTGTCCGAGCAATGTCGCTACGCTGTTTACGTCCGAAGTAGGCACGCCCATAGCCCATGCAATAGGATAGAAGAGTTTTCCGAAGATCCAGTTCAGGCTCAGTACGAAGTCCAGATGAAACAGCTGACCTATCTTCAGTAATCCCCAGTCAAGGAATGCAATAAGCGCCACGAAACCAATGATCATCGCGATCACGTTCATGGCTATTTTAAAACCATCGCCCGCTCCATGTGTGATAGCGTCGATCACATTTACATACTGGCTTTTTACCTCCAGTTTCACTTTACCCATTGTCTGCGATTCTTCCGTTTCGGGAAAAACGATCTTGGAGATCACCAGTGCACCAGGGGCCGCCATCAGGCTGGCAGTGATCAGCATCGGCGCGAGGTCCATGCCGGCGGCCTTGCCCATATTGGAGTATACTACCAGTATCCCCCCGGCAATACAGGCCAGACTTCCGCTCATAGACGCCAGTAACTCACTTTTGGTCATATAAGGCAGATAAGGGCGTATCATTACCTGGGCCTCGATCTGGCCCACAAAGGCACTGGCCACGTTACTCAGCGCTTCCGCGCCGCTCACGCGCATAATGACGTTCATCGCCTTCGCGATCACCGCTACAATGCGCTGCATGATGCCATAGTGATATAGAATTGCCACAAGACAACATACAAGTATGATAGCTGCAGTAATATTAAATGCAAATACGAACCCACCGGTGAGGTAGTTGCCTATCGTACCCGGCGCCTGTTCTACGGCAATGCCTCCATATACGAAAGCAGCGCCTTCGCGGGCAAATTGTTCCAGTTTGCCCATTGCCTTCCCGATACCCTGGAAAAAGCGGAAAACAAACCCTACTTTAAAGATGAGCAGGGCAATTAATACCTGCAGGCCTATTCCGCTGATTACCAGCCGGAAATTGATCTTTTTTTTGTTGTTGGAAACCAGGTATGCAAGTCCCAGGATAAGAATTATCCCTAACAATCCTTGGAAACGTCCCATAAGCGCGATAAATGGTATAAAAGAAACGAAGATAAATAAACAATTAGGAATTGGGAATTGAAAATGACAGGTTGTAACAGCCCGCTGCCGGTCAACCGCATCAATATTTCATTCCTCATTCTTAATTCCTATTTCCTAATTTAATTTATATTTTGGGCTTTACAATCGATTTATAAGAATGCGTTACAGGTTTTATCTCTTAGCGATCGGCTTCTTGTTGGCAGCATGTAACAACGGTGGGAGCACGAAGTCCTCAAAGGAATCAGACTCATTGGCTATTCGTGAAAAATATGCAGCATCGCCCGTTCTGGATGCAAAAACAGCTATCTCACATATGGAAGTGGAGAAAGGTCTGGAAGTACAGCTGGTTGCAGCAGAGCCAGTCGTAACAGTGCCGGTTGCTATGACGTTTGATGAAAAGGGACGTATGTGGGTGGTAGAGATGACAGGTTATATGCCCGATACCAGTGGTACCGGGGAAGATATTCCCAACGGAAAAGTAGTGATCCTGGAAGATACGGACCACGATGGTGTGGCAGATAAACGCAATATATTCCTCGATTCCCTCGTATTACCAAGAGCTATCTGCTTTGTGGAGAACGGTATTCTGATAGCTGAACCTCCGAAGTTATGGTTTGTTGAGATCAACAATGACAAACCCGGAAAACGAACACTGGTTGATGATAAATATACAGAAGGTGGTAATGTGGAGCACCAGCCGAACGGTTTGCTGAGAGCCATGGATAACTGGATCTACAATGCAAAATCAGATAAGCGCTACCGTAAGATAGGTGGCAAATGGTTAAAAGAACAAACACATTTCCGCGGTCAGTGGGGAATTTCCCAGGATAATTACGGCCGTCTCTTTTATAACAACAATTCTGAAAACGTATTGGGCGATTATTTCCCGGCCGGACTGGGCGCCCATAATCCGCAGCAGAAAAATGTATCCGGTTATGATGAAAAGATCGTACCCGACAATCGGGTGTATCCAGTCAGGGCTACCACCGGTGTGAACAGAGGGTATATGAAAGGCGTTCTGGACGATAGCCTCCGGCTACGTAATATGACGGCTGCCTGCGGACCATTGGTCTATAGAGGTGGATTGCTGGGTAAGGCCTATGATAACAATATTTTCGTAGCGGAGCCCTCGGGCAACCTCATTAAAAGGAATATTATCAAAGACAGCGGTTATATTGTAAAGGGACACCAGGCCTATAAGGGCTACGAATTCCTGTCGAGCAATGATGAACGTTTCAGACCGGTAAGCTTGTATGATGGCCCGGATGGCGCTTTGTACATCGTAGATATGTACAGAGGCATCATTCAGCATAAAACTTACCTCACGCCTTATCTTAAAAATGAGATCAAAAGTCGTAGCCTGACCAATCCGTTGAACTGTGGCCGCATTTACCGTATCGTACCTGCAGGTAAGAAAACAGTTCCTGTACAGATACAGAATGAACCCGGTAAACTGTTGGCATTGCTGGACAATCCCAATGGCTGGGTGCGTGACAAGGCGCAGCAGATGATCGTTGATAATCATTACACCTCGCTGGCGCCTGCATTGAAAGAACGCCTGCAACGTGGGGATAGCGTGAACGGACAGATCCATGCACTCTGGACATTGGAAGGTTTAGGTGCGCTACAATTGTCAGATGTAATGGTAATGCTTCATCAGCATAATCCATATATCCAGGCGCAGGCGCTCGCAGCACTTCCGGCTGTGATCACCCCTTCCAACGGCAGGGAAATATTGAAGGAGCTGACCGGCCTTGAGCGAAATGTTTTCCTGGCGCCTTATGTAGCACTATTACTGCCGGCGTTCCCTCCGCAACTGGAGAAAGAAACAGATACCCTGCAATTGCAACTCGTAAGAATGTGCGCTAATGATCCATATGTATCAGATGCCGTTATCAGCAGAATGGCGGGTAAAGAAACGGCATTAATGGCGCAGCTTACGGCATGGAAGAATGATACCACCCTGGTACTATACAAACACCTGAAGAGGGTGATGAAGGATATCGAAAATCATAAGAAGGCGAGCATGGACGAAAGCCTGCAAAAGACTTATCCACGTGGGACCATCTTGTTTAAAACGGTGTGTCAGACTTGCCATGGGGCAGATGGAGATGGTATACAATCGCTTGCGCCTCCGTTAAATCAGTCAGAAATTGTAACGGGCGACAAACACCGTTTGGCGGCTATTGTTTTGTTTGGACTGACCGGACCTGTTAATGTGGCCGGCAAGCAATATAAAGCGCCGGAAATAAGTGGTGATATGCCCGGTATAGGGAGCAATGATGAATTCTCTGACAAGGATATTGCAGAGGTGCTGAGTTTCATTCGTAGCGCATGGAGTAATCACGCTGCTAAAGTAACGGAGAAGGATATACAGGATGTTAGAAAACAATATAAAGGACGTCAGAGATCATTCACTATGGAAGAGCTGAAATAAGCTCATAACAGTATGTTCAAGGTGTGCAGCTTGTTGTAAAGCGTCTTTCGGTCAATGTTCATCAACCTGGCCGCCTGCGATTTATTGAAGCGTACCTTTTGCAATACATCCAGGATCTTCTGGTATTCAGCCTGTCTCGTAACATTCTTTAAATTAGCCTCGCCGGTTGCAATTGATTCGGATGATTCTTTAGAAACAGGTTGTAATTCCTCCGGGAGGAGGTCGGCCGTGATAGGTTCTCTATCTTTTGACAACAGGCAGATACGCCGCATTACGTTTTTAAGTTCCCGGATATTACCCGGCCAGGAATAACTGGAAAATGCAGCCAGTACTTCGTCGGACAACGGACCGCACTCTCTTTCCAGTTCGTCTTCAACGGCCTGTTTGAATGTAGATATGAACAGCGGAAGATCATCCGGGCGTTCACGTAACGGAGGTACGTTTATCGCAAATTCATTGAGCCGGTAATATAGATCATCCCTGAATCTGCCGGCTAAAACGGCCTGTTGCAGGTCCTCGTTAGAGGCCACAATAATACGGATGTCCACATGTGTTTCTTTCGTACTGCCTACCGGGCGTACAACTCTTTCCTGTATAGTCCTTAATAAGGCAGTTTGCACCTCGTAAGACAGGTTAGCTATTTCATCAAGGAATAAAGTACCTCCGTGAGCTTCCTGGAAGGCGCCAGTTTTAGCCTGCACAGCTCCGGTAAATGCGCCTTTCTCATGCCCGAACAATTCACTGCATGCCAACTCGCGGGAAAGACTTCCGCAATCAATGGCTATAAGCGGTTTGTCTTTCCGTTTACTCTGACTATGGATCAGATGTGCGACGGATTCTTTACCTGTACCGGTTTCTCCCAGAATAACAACGCTATAGTCAGTGGGCGCGATCAGTTTGATCTGCGTATGTAATTCCTTTGAGGTATTTCCTGTACCATAAACAAATCGACTGAGCTGTCCTCTGTGTGATATGTAAGTGGAAACAGGACCTGTCGCTGGGGGATTGGCAGGTGGCAATTGTTCTTTAGAGATAACAGCCTGATGAAGGAGGACTTTCTGCACCAGCAAAACAACCTGGGCTGCGCTCAATGGTTTGACAATATAGTCGTAGATACCTTGTTTGATCAGTTGAATAGCTATCCGTACATCCGGATAACCGGTCATTACAACGATGCCGGTAGCAGGGCTTAATTCCCTGATCTTAAGAGATAAAACACTGCCGTCTATTTCCTTGTCTTTCAGCCGGTAATCACAAAAGATAACATCGTATATTTTTTCTTTTACCATTTTAATAGCAACAGCGCCGGATACGCTATGATCTACCTCATAACCCTCTTTGGCAAGGATGGTGGTTAGCAATGTGCAGATATGGATTTCGTCGTCGACAATCAGGATAGTTTTCACATGTTAAGATTAAAAAGTGATCAATATATGTCTCCGAATGACACGAACATTTATTACTGGACGAATGACTGTTGGCAGGGAGGGAATAAATAGAAATGAAGTATGGTATATTCTATAATCACACTGTAAGAGGAATGATTTTATTTCCAATACACAGCGTTGCGAGGAGTCAAATGCTATGGCTGGTATAAAGGTATCGAAATAATGCTTGCAAGCAAAAAATAAAGCCCGTTTCGATGAGCGAAACGGGCTTTATTTTTATAGTAATATCATTATACTACTTTATTTCTTTATAACTGATCTTATCACCATATGCGATGTGATACTTATCGCAGAATCCCGCATTCACTTCCAGCACATACTGCGCTTTTTTGAAGGAGGGAAGGCTTTCCTCTGAAAGAGGAGTGGTGTATTTCTGGACTGATACGATCTCCTTGTTCTCATCGAGATAAATGATGTCAAGGGAGATGTATGTATTTTTCATCCAGAAAGATTGTTCTTCTGCATGAGGAAAGATAAATAACATACCTTGTGTATCAGACATGGACTTTCGGTCCATCAGGCCCTGCGCTCTTTCAGCGTCGTTGGTGGCCAGTTCGATATCGATCTGGCGGAGGGTATCATTATTTACCTTACTGAGAAAATAAAGGACAGCTTCCTTTTTGAATTGCGGACCGCTATCTGCCGTGGTAGTAATTGTACTACCAGTGGTAGCAGATTGATTGCCGCTGACAGAATTACCGCTGTTGTTATGACATCCGGCAATATAAAGACAGAGTCCTGCATTGAATAACAACAATCTGGTAATTGACATAAGCGTGTGTTTTTAACGGGCCATCAATTCTTCTTCCGAGAATACGACGTCTGTATAGTCTTTGATCTCATTGTAAACTGTATCCCTCTCCACAGGCCTTCTACCAGCCTGTTTGATCAGCATTGCCAGCTGTGCCGTGTTCATGGATGGGTTCTGTTCTTCTGAGCCAGCCATGGAATAGATCTTGGTAGTATCATCGATAGTACCGTCAAGATCGTTTACGCCAAAAGAAAGGGTCAGTTGTGCCGTATTTCTACCCAGCATAGGCCAGTAAGCTTTCAGATGGGGGAAGTTGTCCATATAAAGACGTGCTATGGCATAGAGCCTGAGGTCTTCGACAACGGAAGTCTCTGCTACATGGGACATTTCATTGTCTTTGTTACGGAACTTCAGTGGAATAAAAGTATTAAAACCTTTTGTCTGGTCCTGGAGACTGCGCAGGCGTTCCATATGATCAACACGGTGCCAGAATTCTTCAACATGGCCATACAGCATGGTAGCATTAGTATGCATACCGAGCAGGTGTGCTGTTTTGTGAATATGTAACCAACCGTCTGCATCTACTTTATCATGACAGATCTGTGCACGAACATCAGGATGGAATATTTCAGCGCCACCGCCTGGCATAGACTGTAAACCTGCATCGTGCAGGATACGCATGCCTTCTTCTACGGAAACCTTTGCTTTTTTGAACATGTAGTCCAGCTCCACAGCCGTAAATCCTTTCAGATGAAGATCAGGTCTGTGTGCTCTTATTTTCTGCAGCAGCTCTACAAAGAAATCAAGGTTCATTTTAGGATGCACGCCGCCTACAATGTGTACTTCTGTAACAGGTTGGCCATCATACTTTTTTACGATGTCCAGCATCTGATCGATGCTTAATTCCCAGCCTTCTTCACGGTTCTTGTACAAACGGGAGTAAGAGCAAAATTTGCAGGTAAAAATGCAAACATTGGTAGGTTCTATATGGAAATTCCGATTGAAATAGGTCTTATCACCGTGCATCCTCACCCTTACTGCATTGGCCAGGGCTCCCAGGTATCCCAGTTCAGCCTTCTCAAATAACAGCAGGCCATCTTCCGGCGTCAGCCTTTCAGCCGACATCACCTTCTCTCCAATGGTTTTCAACCCTTTATCCAATCTTGTATCTTGCAGTAATGTTGCTACGGCAGGATGATCATTTCTGGTCGTCATCTGGCTTAATTCACTTTAGTTATCTTAATAGTCTTGACGTTATTCCTGTATATTAATTTTACAAAATAAATACCATTTGGCTCATTTACCAAATCAAAGATAAAACGGTTGCTATTGTTGATGGAAGAACCCGGTTGCTTTGCCACCAGTTGTCCTAAAGTGTTATAGATCGCTATGTAGTCCAGGTCATTAGGCGTTTCCAGGAAGGTGATGTATAATTGGTTCGCCACAGGTACAGGTCCTATGGTGATCCCTTTCTCTTTCAGATAAGGAAGGGTATTCTTCGTAACAATATTGATATTATCCAGGTAGATATTGTTTTCAGCATTGCTGATATTCCTGAATACAACCCTGAACCGCCCCTTTTTGATCATCGGTGTCAGGTTGACAGAATCCCTGCGCCATTCGGCTGCAGTAGGAATAAACTCGCTGATTGACGGTTGTTTGCGGGTCAGTAAATTTGCTCCGCCTCTGTTATAAACAATATCAAGCGTTTGACCACAATCAGAAGTTGTAAAGACCTGGAGGCTATCCCAGGGCTCCAGAGAGCTGAGACTTGAAGATGCTCCTGCTGCTACATCAAAAAACAGGAATACGGAGTCATGGCCCGCGGGATCGAAGGTCGGGCTCAGAATGTCATCAATAGCATCATTGGTGTTATAAAGCAGGTTACGCATTACGATGGACTTTGTACCTGACTTCGCGGCATCAGATGTAATCTCCCAGGTATAACTGCCGTCGTAATTCTTTATCTCCCAGCCTGTTGGTGGGAAAGTATTGCTTTCGAAACCTTCGGCATAAGGCAGACTGCCATCTGTATAGTATTGGAAAGTGGTCCAGGCTGTATCGTTTGTAATGTCGTTATCAGCCACGCCATTAGGTGATATCGTGAATGCTTTCAGCACGTGCATCCCTTCTCCGGGTACGCTGTTCTCCAGTTGTATGGTATCTGTTTTTAGTGCCGTGAGACTGCCTGTCCAATTATAAGTTTTGATGGTACCATCATCCACCAGGTAATTGATCTTCACCGAAGTGAGCGTATTGCTGCCCTGATTTTTAAGTACCACAGAAGGCGTAATACTGTTTTCACAAACCTGTCCGAAAGGAGAAACAACACTCAATACCTGTGCGTCATTTTCCAGTAGGTTTAACGGTATGCAGGCATTGGAAGAAAGGAGAGAAGCCCTGTCCTGGCTCAATGTCAGGCGCATCCTATCCACCTGATCGGAGGTAAACAGCAACATGCAGACATCGTCCGAATAATCCATGAAGTTATTGAACATAATACCGGGAGAATCAACAGTACAGGCGTCTGTAAGTGGAAACCCCGGGCAGTTATATGTATGGTCGCCCTGTAACGGCGTATCGTCAATGCCATCGTCTGCCATACAGCGTGATTCATCACCCCAGATATGGCGGAGGGAAAAATAGTGACCTACCTCATGGACGGTAGTACGTCCTTGATTGTATGGAGATACTGCACTACCAGTGGAGCCAAACGCTGAGTAGAGGATCACGACGCCCTGTTCAGCGGCAGGATAACCGTCGGGAAACGTAGCAATTCCCAGGTAATCTTCTGAGAGGTTACAAACCCATATATTGAGGTAGTTGTTACTGTTCCATGCATCTGCCCCACCTGAGGATGCATGTTTTACCATAGATGCAGAATTACCAGGATTAAAAGAATTGACGGTAGTGGTCACCCTGTTGATCCCATTGGTTGGATTATCATCTGGTGTGCGCTGTGCCAGGCAGAATTGTATCTCTGCATCGCCAATGAGCGGTTTCCATGCATCCGGTACACTTGATATGTCAGGAGAGCTGGCACTGTAATCGCGATTAAGCACATCTATTTGTGATTGCACCTGCTCGTCAGTAACCAGGCTGGGATTTCTCATCACGATATGTACTACCACCGGGATCGTCACAACAGGATAGATCGTTTTCGCCTGCGCCCTTAATTGTTTCACAGACCGGGTCATCTCCTGCAAACGAGCTTCTTTTCTTTCACGTACCTTCTGAAAAGCGGGATTCGCAGCGATGAACTGTTGCATGGACTCTTCAGTGCCGCACTTGCGTTGGGCAAAGGATGGTATAACATAGAGGAGGGCGAGGATAAAAAGGGTAAAATTGCGCAATGTTCTAGTTTGAATGTTAAAATACGGCTTGTCCCGTTATTTTTCCGGAAAAGTTACAACCTTATGGTCAGAAGCAGATAATGAATCTACGAAAAAGGGATATTCTGCGGTTAAATTGATTATCTGATAAAGAACAACCATTTTTCAACCTGGCGGCAATTTCAGGGACATGCATTAAGTAAACGAATTTTGTGACGATTTCTTATTATAACTAGTGGCAACCTCGAATGGGAAGAGCGGATCTATCACTGCAGAGAAAGGGATACACTGGCGGGAACAGGATAATAAATAATAAAGCCGGCCCATCTGAGACGGGCCGGCTTCTTTTTATGATGTTTTAAACCTATTAGAGGTTAGACTGGATCTTCTTCTCCAGAACAGATCTTGGAGCAGCACCTACCTGTTTGTCAACTACCTGACCATCTTTAATGAACAGGATAGCAGGAATGCTGGTGATACCGTAGTTGATAGACAACTGAGGGTTCTGGTCTACGTTCACTTTACCTACGTTTACTTTGCCCGCATAGTCTTTAGAGAGTTCTTCGATAACTGGACCGATAGCGCGACAAGGACCACACCATTCTGCCCAGAAGTCGATCACACTCAATTTATCGGAGCTCAATACTTCCGTTTGGAAGTTCGAATCTGTGAATTCTAATGCCATGATATTTAAAGTTTATGAAATTATTGTAAAATCAAAGTTCCTGAATAAATTTATAAATGCAAATATATACATTCAATTTTCAAACCAACTGCAAATTACTGCTTTTTTGACAGCCGGTATCTGTTTGTTAAAAGGCGCCTTACGACCATGCAAATTAGAGCATTTTACGACCGCTACTTATTGATTGTATCTATATACACATCGATATCAGGTTGTTTCGTCAAGAAGTGCGCCAGTTCATCATTCATCTCAATATGTTTATTAAAGGTGTGCAGTTTGACCTGCATTTGATCATCACGGTCAATAAGTTGCAGGAAAAGCTCACTGGCGCCGGGATACTTGGCAATGTTGTCCACCAGGAAGTCAACCAGCTCTCTGGTAATGAACTTCGGCATTGTAACCAGCGTCACCTTCTTCGTATGCGTCTTCTTAACCTCCTGTAGCAACTGTATACCACTTACTTTGAACTCGTACTCGGCATCATTAAAACGTTTGGCTTTGAAACCGCCATTCAGGAAGAGACATAACCCCGTTTTGAGGTATGGTGCGAAACGGATGAAGTCCTCACTCCACAAGGCAAACTCGAATTTACCGGAGTAATCCTCAATCGTCATTATGCCAAACTGGCGGTTGTTTCTTGATATTCTTTCCTGTGCTCCCGTCACATAGACAGCAAGCCTGAAGTTACGTTCACGGCCTGCACGGGCATTGCCGGGGGTGCTTAGATCTGCCTGATATTCAACAAGTTCCTGAACCGTGTTCATGTTATAATGCCGGCTTTCAAAACGGTAATCATCCAGCGGATGCCCCGAAATATAAATACCGGTCACCTCACGTTCATTGTTCAACTTCAGGATGAGCGGCCATGCATCGCACGGTGGGATCTTGGGTGGTTCAATGTCTGGCATTGACTCTTCTCCAAAAAGGCTCCCCATTGCTGTAGCTGCTCCTGCAGACACCTGCTGACCGAATTTCACGATCTTATCCAGACCGGTAGTAGTATCATTCTCTGGTTTATGGAAATACTGGGCACGGTGGAGTTCGGGGAAACAGTCAAAGGCACCGGACATAGCCAGGGCTTCCAGTGATTTCTTATTCACCGCACGCTGGTTCACCCGTCTGATCATCTCAAAGATATTCTTATATGGGCCTTCTTTTTTCCTTTCTTCCAGGATGTTTTCAACCGCTGCTTCACCCACACCTTTCAGACCTGCCAGCCCAAAACGGATCTGACCTTGTTTGTTCACCGCAAAGCCTTTGAATGACTCGTTCACATCCGGTGGCAATACGTCTATTCCCATACGTTTCGCCTCTTCCATGAAGAAGGTGATCTTTTCAATGTTGCTGGCGTTATTCAGTACAGCCGCCATATACTCCGCAGGATAGTGCGCTTTCAGATAAGCGGTCTGGTATGCCACGAAGGCGTAACAGGTGGAGTGGGATTTATTGAACGCATAGGATGCGAATGCTTCCCAGTCCGTCCATACTTTATCACAGATTTTCAGGTCATGTCCGTTAGCGGCACAACCCTCCATGAATTGTTTCTTCATTTTGTCCAGTACGGCCTTCTGCTTTTTACCCATGGCTTTACGGAGTACGTCAGCATCACCTTTGGAGAAGTTGGCCAGTTTCTGGCTAAGGAGCATTACCTGCTCCTGGTATACCGTAATACCATAGGTATCGTTCAGGTATTCTTCCATTTCCGCCAGGTCGTACACCGTTTCTTCCAGGCCATGTTTACGACGGATGAACAACGGGATGTACTCCAGTGGTCCCGGACGGTACAAGGCGTTCATCGCAATAAGGTCGTCAAAACGGTCAGGTTTTAGTTCGCGGAGGTATTTCTGCATACCGGCAGACTCGAACTGGAACGTGGCGTTGGTTTCCCCTTTCTGGTACAGTTCATATGTCTTGGCATCGTCCAGCGGAATATCGTCAATGCTGATCTCAATCCCGTGGTTCGTTTTGATCAGTTCCAGGGCGCCCTTGATGATGGTGAGGGTCTTCAGACCCAGGAAGTCCATCTTGATTACACCGGCGCTCTCAATGATACTACCTTCAAACTGGGTTACCAGCAGGTCGGAATCTTTAGCAGTAGATACCGGGATCAGGTCATACAGGTCTTTCGGCGCAATGATGATACCCGCCGCATGGATACCGGTATTTCGTACGGAACCTTCCAGTACGCAGGCCTCTCTCAATACTTCACCCTGGAGGTCCTGTCCTTTGATCAGTTCACGTAATCTCTTCACGTTCTCCAGGTCTTCCGGTCCCAGACCTTCTTTCTCTGCCAGGCTCTTTTCGCCTTCATCAATGGGAGCGTTGAAGATACGGTCCAGCTGAATACCCGGCTTATCGGGCACCATTTTGGCCAGCATGTTGGACTCTACCAGCGGGAGGTCCATTACACGGGCCACGTCCTTGATGCTCATCTTGGCAGCCATCGTACCATAGGTAATGATCTGTGCTACCTGGTTCTTACCGTATTTCTGAACAACGTAGTCAATAACTTTCTGACGGCCTTCATCATCGAAGTCCGTATCAATATCGGGCATGCTCTTACGTTCCGGGTTAAGGAAACGCTCAAAAAGCAGGTTGTACTTGATCGGGTCAATATTGGTGATACCTATACAGTAAGCCACCGCAGAACCGGCGGCAGATCCACGGCCTGGGCCGATGAATACGCCCAGGTCACGTCCGGCCTTGATGAAGTCGGATACAATAAGAAAGTACCCGGCAAATCCCATGTTCTCAATTACCTGGAGTTCGAAGTTGAGACGCTCCTCTACTTCTGCCGTGATCTCTGAATATTTTTTAGCCGCGCCTTCCATAGTGATATGACGCAGGTACTGGTCCTGTGTCAGGAAGGGAGGTGGGATAGGGAAGTTAGGCAAAAGGATGTCTCGCTTCAGGTCCAGCAGTTCTACCTTGTCAACGATCTCATTCGTATTGTCAATCGCCTGCGGCAGATCGTGGAAGAGTTTTGTCATCTCTTCCGTGGTCTTGAAATAGAACTCGTCGTTATAAAAAGCGAAACGTTTATTCTTCATGGACACGTCATCATCAGAGAAATCCTTCATGGTAGGAGTGCTCTTTTTCTCGCCCGTGTTAATACAGAGCAGGATGTCATGTGCGTTGGCGTCTTCCTTGTCCACATAGTGAGAGTCGTTGGACGCAATGATCTTTACATTATGTTTGGCGGCAAACTTGAGCAGGGATTCATTTACTTTTTCCTGTTCGGGGATACCATGTCGTTGTAATTCAACGTAATAATCCTCACCGAAAATGTCCAGCCACCATTTGAACTCGTCTTCACCAGCTTCTTCTCCTTTTTTAAGGATCGCTCTTGGTACGGAGGCACCAAGACAGCAGGTAGTGGCGATAAGACCTTTATGATACTGAAGGATCAGTTCTTTATCGATACGTGGATACTTACCGTACAGCCCTTCCATGTACCCGAGTGAGCACAATTTGATGAGGTTGCGGTAGCCTTCGTCGTTTTTGGCCAGCAGTACCTGGTGATTACGGATGTCTTTTTCCTCACGGGTAAAGGCGCGTTTGAAACGATTTTCCACGACGTAGAACTCACAGCCTACGATGGGTTTTACTTTCAGCCTTTTATCCTTCGGATCTTCAGGGTTCAGCCTATTATTATAAGCTTCCGCCACAAACTGGAACACTCCGAACATGTTACCATGGTCCGTGATGGCCAGGGCCGGCTGATTGCTGGCCATAGCTTTCTTGTACAATGATTTGATGTCTGCTGCACCATCCAGCAATGAATACTGAGTATGAACGTGTAAGTGGGAAAAGATCATTTGGCAAAAATCCGACTCTTAGCCCATATTAAGAATCAGCTGACAGTAAAATTTATCCACAACCCCTGCGTTTAAAATAGAAAAAGCACGGAATACTAACGGCAGGCTATACGTCGTCTTTTCCTCATCCCTTTACAGATGAGGGTTCCGGAGCAGCAGCTGAAAACACTTTAAAAACAATTATTATTAGTAAATTTGCTCAAATCTATTTAATCTGAAAGGCTTATGAAAGAAAGAAAGGAGGTCCTGTTGGCGACTGTTATATTGTGTGCGCTGGGAATAGGTTCCTGTACTTCTACTAAGAGAACGGCAGGAAAGTCAGCTTCCGGGAGCGAGTCCCAGTTCATAGAGGGGATGGTTATTTCCAGAGCGGGACTATCCAGCAATGTTGCTAATACAGGGTCCGCAAAGATTAAGAATTTTACAGCAGGTAGTGCTAACCTCGAGTTTGCAGCGCTCTGGCAGTTTAAATATGCCCAGTTACTGGACGTAAGGGTGGAAACGGTCCTGAATATGAACCTTTTCCGGTTCATCGAGGACTGGTGGGGAACTCCTTATGTATACGGCGGTAAGACCAAGAGCGGCGTAGATTGTTCCGGCTTCACGAATAACCTGTTATCGCAGGTATTCAGTTTACCGGCAGGAGGCAGCTCTTCCCAGTTATATAGCAAATCCAAAAAGATCGGCAACTCTTCAATGCGTGAAGGCGACCTGGTTTTCTTTAAGACCAACGGCAGTTCTGTATCACATGTTGGCGTCTATCTTGGTAATGATAAATTTGTACATGCTTCTACCAGCTCCGGCGTTATGATCAGTGACCTCAATGAAACTTACTGGAAAAAGTATTATGTAGGAGGAGGCAGGGTAGAATAATTAAATATATCTTCGCCCGGACATTAATTTTACGGTTTGAAAAATTCCGGTGAATATCCAATGAAGATAGGTATTGTTTCCATTATTAAAGAGCCCTGGGGCGGTAGCGAAGAGCTGTGGGCCGATATGGCCGCAGAAGCGTTGAAAGATGGGCATCAGATCTATATTTCTGCGTTGAAATGCGGGCCTGCTCACCCAAAGACCGTGAAACTGGTGGAGAATGGAGCAAAATTGTTTTATCGCCGTGGATTTGTCAAACCAGGTCTTCCTTTCTTGCAAAGGATCCTTCGTAAAGGCCTGATCATTCTCGCTAATAAATTGCAAAACCCTTTTCACAAACTGTTTAAGGTAAAACCAGACATTATATTTTACGTTGGGACCTCTTACTCCATCGCAGACGACGTATTACTGCTGAAGGCTTTGGAGACCAGTCCTGCCGCCCTGTATATCAACTGTAACCTGAATCATAATGTAAGAGGCTTTGGCAGTACGGATTACGACAGAGTTGCAGCCGCTTATAAGCAGGCAAAGAAGGTGCTGTTCGTGTCCGAACATAACCTGGAACTGGCCCGCATGCATACCTGTTCACATATAGAGAATGCCATGGTGGTGAGGAACCCTGTGAACCTTTCAAATATCGGCATACAGCCATTTCCAACTGGCGATACGGTACACTTTGCTATGGTGGGAATACTGGTAACCGATCATAAAGGGCAGGACCTTGTATTGAGTGTATTGAACAGGGAAGAATGGCGGTCCCGCAACTGGCATTTGAACATTTATGGCTCCGGCCTTGATGAAGGATACCTGAAACGCTTAAGCACTTTTTATAACCTGGACGACAGGATCACATTCCATGGAAAAGTAAACAACATCACAGAAGTGTGGAGAAAAAACAGCCTCTTGCTGATGCCATCTCACCAGGAAGGCATGCCGCTTGCTGTAGTGGAGGCGATGGTATCGGGCCGTCCTTCCGTACTGACAGATGTTGGTGGACATACAGAATGGGTGAATGACGGTGTGGAAGGCTTTATCAGCCCCGGTGTGTCAGTGGCCTCCATGGCAGACGCAATGGAAAGGGCCTGGCAGAAACGGGCAGACTGGGAGAAAATGGGATTGGCCGCAAATGCCAATGCATTGAAGTTGTATAATCCTGCTCCCGGAAGAACAATACTGAAACTATTCTTAAATCAAAAAGAGAGCGACGCTTGAAGAAAATATTTTTCCTCTTCGGTACCAGACCAGAAGCCATTAAGATGATCCCGTTGATCAAAGCATGTGAACAACAGCCCGATAAATGGCAGACATATGTATGTGTGACCGGTCAGCACCGTCAGATGCTGGCACAGGTACTGGACTTCTTTGGCGTTACTCCGCACGAAGACCTGGCATTGATGAAGCCAGGGCAGACGCTGTTTGACATTACTGCTGATGGTCTGAAACGGCTGGATGAAGTACTGGAAAGAGAGCAGCCGGATGTGCTTGTGGTACAGGGAGATACTACTTCCGCATTCACAGGCGCACTTGCCGCTTACTACAAGAAAATAAAGATCGCGCATATAGAAGCAGGGCTTCGCAGTGGAAATAAATACTCTCCGTTTCCCGAAGAAATGAATCGCAAAATGACGGGTAACCTGGCCGATTTTCATTTTGCGCCGACAGTGAATGCACAGGAGAACCTCTATGCCGAGAATATCAGAGAACAGGTGTACGTGACCGGCAATACAGTGATCGATGCGTTGCTTATGGCCCTCGACCTGATCAAAGATGCGCCGGCTTATAAAGAATACTTCCGCTTTCTTGATCCTGCTAAAAAGACGATCCTCGTTACCGGGCACCGTCGCGAAAGCTTCGGACAACCATTCGAAGAGATCTGTATGGCAATAAGGGATATTGCAGTGAAATATGCCGGTCAGGTACAGATCGTATACCCGGTACACCTGAACCCACAGGTACAGGAACCGGTACAACGTTTGTTAAGTGATGTAGCCGGTGTCCATCTTATTGAACCGCTGGATTATCCGTACCTCGTATGGCTGATGCAACAGAGTTACCTGGTGCTGACAGACTCCGGCGGTATTCAGGAAGAGGCGCCAGCATTGGGCAAGCCTGTACTCGTAATGCGGGAAGTGACGGAGAGAACGGAAGGTATTGCTGCCGGTACAGCGCGACTGGTAGGTACCAGCAGAAAAGCCATTGCAGAGAATTGTATGGCATTGCTGGACGATGAGGCCCTGTACCAGCAGATGGCGCAGGCTGTGAACCCTTACGGGAACGGCACCAGTAGTGTACAGATCATTGATATTTTATACAAAGTGCTTTAATATGAACGGACCACTGGTCACGATTGTTTTACCTACTTACAACGGTTCGCGTTACCTGAGACAGTCGCTGGACAGCTGCCTCGCGCAAACATATACCAACTTTGAGCTGCTCATTGTAAATGACTGTTCAACCGACAATACAGCCGCCATTGCGGAGGAATACGTAAACCGTGACCCGCGTGTACGCCTGATCAACAATGCTGTGAATAAACGTTTGCCAGCCTCTTTGAACGTCGGTTTTGATGAGGCGAAAGGAAGTTTGTTCACCTGGACATCCGACGATAACTATTACGCAGCCGATGCTATTGAAAGAATGGTGAAGGTATTACAGGAGAAACCTGAAATTGATCTCGTATACTGCGATTATATCCAGATAGATGATGATAACAAACAGGTCGGCATCATGCGTTTCAATGATATCAACCAGAGTATTATAACCTGGGAAGGTTGCGGCGCATGCTTCTTATATAAAAAGGCAGTGCATGAACGGAATAAAGGGTATAATGTATCTGCGTTCATGATTGAAGACTATGACTTTTTCTTACGTGCATTCATGCATAGTAAGTTTTATTATCTGCCTGAATACAACGTTTATTATTACCGTGTGCATGCTGCTTCTCTCACAGGCACTATGTCAAGTGCGGTACAGGACCTGCAAAAGATCGTGGTTGAAAAGCAATTGCCATTGCTGGTGCAGCATGTGAGCAAAAGAGATGAGATCTTGTTGTACAGGAAGTATGCAGTATTCTATGCCGTCTTCAAGGAGAACGGACCGAAGATGCAGTTCTATTTGCAGAAGCTCTATCGTTTATCTCCTTCACAGGCATTTATATCTTTCGCTTATATCACTTTCAGGAAGATCAAAGGTGCTGTAGTTGTCCCGCTTTCATTCGGGATCGCACTACTGAAGAACATTATTTCCGGAGGAAAAGAAAAATAATCGCCTTACTCAGGTTTGGTTATTCCTAAACGCTTCTTTACCGTCTGAAATACGCCTGTGGCATCTTCTGAGATGTTGAGCAGTAGTGTGATGGTAATGAAGCCTGCTACGTAAATAATACTACGCAGACAGATATTCAGTAATGGCCAGGGAGTGTTGATAAGCAATGTTGTGATGAGGATCAGTATTACCGGCATTGCAACGCCATATACTGTTTTAATATTAAAAGGCTGTAGTTTATAATTGTACCAAAGATAAAAGAAGCGGATACCATTAAATACTATAATAAGTATCAGTACGGCCGCCCCGGCTCCTTCAATACCATATTCCTTGATCATGAGATAGTTCACAGGAACAGATGACGCCAGCAGGATCATATTCGAATAAGACTCGAATTTCCATCTCCTGGAGGAAATGATGATCTGTCCGCTGGCCCCGGTACCTAGTTCTACGATCTTCGCGAGTGCCAGCAATAACAACGTGGTTTTTCCTGTCAGATAAATAGCAGGTAATTGCAGGAACGTCAATGCATCTTCAAAATTGATCCATACCAGGCCAAAAAGGAAGGTAGAGATCAACAACAGCGTGATAGAAGTTTTAGTATAAACATCTGCCAGCTTCTCCATATTTTTCTCCTTCCACGCCCTTGCTATAACTGGAAATGCAATGCTTACCACACTTCGCTGTGGCACACCTATGGAAGTAACCAGGTAATTCACCAATACAAATACAGCCGCATATTCTAGTCCGTGTAAGCTGGAAATAGCGAGTCCGTCGAAACTGTCTTTGAATATTGTCACAACGTTCCCTGCCAGCATCAGGAGTACATACGGCACCATCATCCTCCATAGCCGTCTGGTTAACTTGCTAATTTTGAAGGTAATGTTGATCTCCCCGATACTGATCATATAGATCAGGAGTCCCAGGAAGGAAACGCCGTATAATAAACTGAACAGTATGATGAAGGTATCCAGTGAGATCAGTTGAAAGATATAAGCCCCAAGCAATACTAAGTTAGCGATGCGAAAAGCCACTTCTTTGAAGAAGTTGGAAATGACTGTTTTAAAGAGATTCCATGCCTGGGCTTCCAGTATATTTAGATAAGTCAGGAAGAAGGCGATTGGTAATGCGAGATAATAGTAATCAACCAGTAACGGCGACTTCCCGGAGAATTTCCGGCTGATCAGCGGCTTCAGAAAGTAAGTACTGGCTGCCAGCAAAATGAAGCCTATCGTGGTAATAACGAGCGCAAGTGTAAGCAGGTCAGAGTTTTTGCGATCCAGCCGGTCGTTATAGTAAGGATAAAATTTAGCTAGCAGGGTAGGCACGCCAAAGGTGGCAAAGGAGGAAAATAACACACCCATTTCCAGGATCACGCGTGTAAGACCGTTATACTCTGGCGAAAGGTATCTGGCGGATAAGAATACATTGATAGCCCCGAAAATAAAACCAATATATGTCCATACGATCGAGACGATACTCTTTTTCCGCAATAAGCTCATATTCTATAACAGTTCTTGGAAAGCTAAAGGTATTTATTAATTTGCGATTTCTCGTGATGTTTAGCATTTTTTCATCATCTGTAAACGCACGTTAATTATAATTATACTATTCGAGCATGGACCTATCGATCATCATTGTGAATTATAAGAGCAGCCGTCTCATACTGGATTGTATCAGTACAATTGTAGCGGAAACTACTGCTATCAGTTATGAAGTGATCGTAGTGGACAATGCTTCCGGTGATAACAGTGAACAACAGATCACAGATGCCTTTCCTTTCGTAAAGTTTCTGCAGATGGGCTACAATGCAGGTTTCTCCCGTGCTAACAACGCCGGTTTACGTGTTGCAAAAGGGGATCATCTGTTGCTGCTCAACCCTGATACACTGATCCTTGATCATGCATTGGACAAATGTGTGCAACGGTTCTCCAAAAGCGGCCTCGTTGCCTGTGGTGTGCAACAGCTGAATGCAGACCGTAGTCTGCAGATCTCCGGGAACTACTTTATGAAAGGAGGATTGAATCATCTGCTGCCTTTACCTTATTGGGGAAAGGTGATCCGTTGGGTCGGTTATCAATTGAAAACCAAGGTGCCCAATGTACAGGAGGCTAGTACGGAACATCTTGTAGACTGGATCAGTGGCGCCTTCCTGATGGTGAAGCGCAGCTCTCTTGAAAAAGCAGGTTATATGGATGAAGATTTCTTTCTGTATGCCGAAGAAGTTGAATGGTGCAGCAGGCTTCGTCAACTGGGGCCTCTCGCCATTTTAGGAGATATCAATATCATACATCTGCAGGGGGAAACGACGGGAGACGCCTTTGATTCCGATGAAAAAGGTTACTACGGACTATACGACAGAAAAGGCCTTCAACTGATGTTATCCAATCATGTACGGGTACGTAAACAGTTTGGTGTGATGTGGTATTTTATTCTTCTGTTGAATTACACATTCGCCATACCCCTATTTTTCATAGGCAGCATATTTGAAAATCTTTTCAAAGCACGTAACCCATTCAGATACATGCCTCAGGTATGGGGGCTTACAAAAAATGTGTTCCGTCTATGGACGCTTACTCCTACCATCGTGAGCAACAAACCGCATTTCTACAAAGTCCTCTGACAAAATCTGATCAACAAAATCTGATCAACAAAACATAATAGGACTCCGTTAGGAGTCCCTTGTCTGTAGCCCGGGGTGACAACCCCCGGGAAACGTGTTGTATACGGGGCGCACCGCGGAAACGTGTTAACCCAGCCCCCGGCCCTCCATTGTTTGAATTATGCAATTATCGCATTGAATAGCTCTAACACCACGGCCCTCCGCCATGCTAATTTTGTCTCATCAAACCAAATAACTCACTACAAAATTAGAATCATGGAAGAACTAAAAATTGCAGGAAAAGTAGTTGCTATTACAGGTGCCAGCAGTGGTATAGGAGAAGCGATCGCGCGTCACCTGGCAGCCAAAGGTGCGGCAGTGGTGCTGGGTGCAAGACGTACGGACAAACTGGAAAAGATCGTTTCTGCTATCGTGGCAGAAGGAGGGAAGGCGGCCTATCTGAAGATGGACGTGACAAGGCCGGAGGATGTAAAAGCGCTGGTACAGCTGGGACAGGAACAATTCGGCGGACTCGATGTAATGGTCAATAATGCAGGCCTGATGCCATTGTCTATGATGAATAGCTACAAGGTGCATGAATGGCATCAGATGGTGGACGTAAACATTAAGGGCGTATTACATGGTATTGCGGCGGCGCTGCCGGTTTTTGAGCAGCAGGAAAGTGGGCAGTTCATCAACATTTCTTCTGTTGGCGACCGCTGGGTAGGGCCTACATCCACTGTTTACAGTGCGACAAAATTCGCTGTAAGGGCTATTTCAGAAGGATTGCGTCAGGAAGTAAGCGGAAATATCCGCGTGACGCTGGTAGCACCTGGGGCTACAGAATCGGAACTTGCAGAAAGCATATCTGATGCTGATCTGAAGAAAGTGGCGATAGAACGTTTCAGGGTGAACCTGTTGTCGGCGGAGGCCATTGCGAGGGCTGTAGCGTATGCTATTGAGCAACCGGCTGATGTTGACGTGAACGAACTGGTAGTTCGTCCTACGGCACAAAAATCTTTCTAAATAGTACTGTCCAGCATGAGGGTCGGCCGTATAGCGAAGATGTTTGCTATGCGGCATTGCCCGTTAAGGCAGTGGCTGATTTCTTACGGATGAGATTCCTGTTTGTGTACCGGTTCCCAATAACCTTTCAGTACATCAATCCTGAATTGTATTACAGGCCATGATTTGGCTGGTTTTCCCTGTAGCAGGTAGTAGGCGCCTATCAGTACGGAGGCGCCCAGTTTGAAGAGGTATTCCAGACTTTTTTTATGAACGGCCGTACTGCCTTTGCTGACCATGCGAACCTTCTCTCCACGGCCTATCCCCGAGGCGACACGGTACATATATTCGGATGTGAGTTTCTTCACTTCTACCACATGATGTACGATCGCCGAAGGATCGTAGTAGATAACGCCACCTCTTGCTATCAGCTTATAAAAGAATTCTTTTCCTTCACCACCTACACGCAGTGTGCCTTTTACGCCCGGCAAACTGGTATTAAAGCCTTTAACGGCAAAGAAATCATCCCGGCGGACTATCATGTTGGATTCCAGCGGATAACGCCCGTTTTCAAAAGGTTTGGCCACAGGACTGTAATCGAAGTTTCCCACCAGTGAGGATACATAATGTGACATCCACTTTGGCTCTGAAGGGATATACCGGGGAATGATACGGCCTCCCAGGCCGGTAGCATCCGGATGTTGTTCAAAGAAGGTGATAATGTTTTGCAGATATCCTGGCATAGCCACTGCATCATCATCCATGCAACAGATCAATGCACCTTTTGATCTCTCTGCTCCCGTATTACGTGCATAGGAGGCACCCTGGCGGGTTTCCAGGTAATAATACAATTGCATATCAGGGTGTTCGGCAATGTATGCCTTCACCTTTTCTGCCGTATTATCTTTACTATTATTGTCAACAACTATCACTTCATAGCGTTGCTTATCAATATCCTGTTTATACAGACTATCAATTGCCTCAATGATATAGGCTTCTCTGTTATATGAACATATGACTATTGATATTGCTATTTGCATGAATTCGTTTCCTTTTTGTTTAAATTCCTCGCAGGGAAAGCAAAATAACTGTAATTTATCCGAAATTTCAATAATGGGACGTTTACGTTTCTTTTTAAAGGTGGCATTTATCTGTAACATCTGTTTTCTGCTGGCAGAAGTGTCATATTATATCGACTACAAAGGCCATTTTCAGGAGTTGCTGAAGTTTGTACTGCCAATGGGCATGATGGTCGCTTTTCCGCTCAACGTCCTTACACTGCTGGTTGCCGCTATTATGTTGTTCAGGCGTAAAATAACCTGGTCAGCACTTCCTCCGTACGTATTTATTGTGAATGTTATAATTTTACTAGTGCAATTTTATTTTCTCTTCTAATGATACAGAACATCCTAAAAGACAGACCAACTAAGCTTTTCATCTTCTTTTGCAGCTTTTTCGTAGCTAATGCGCTGATAGCAGAATGTATCGGCGGGAAGATCTTTTCGCTGGAGAAACTGTTCGGTTTACCCGTACATACCTTCACGATATTTGGTCAAAGCGGACTATCGTTCAATCTCACCTGTGGCGTATTATTATGGCCTCTCGAGTTTGTAATGACAGACATTGTGAATGAATATTACGGGCCTAAGGCCGTAAAACGGATCTCCTGGATCGCTGTTGCATTGATCAGCTACGCGTTTATTATGTTTTACGTTTCGCTGTCTGTGCCACCAGCTGAATTCTGGATCGGCTCTAACGCCGACAAAGGTATTCCTGATATGCAGCTCGCTTTCGGCGGGATCTTTGGTCAGGGTATGTGGATCATCATTGGCAGTATCACGGCGTTCCTGGTGAGCCAGTTGATAGACGTAGCCGTATTCCATCGTATTAAACGTGCAACCGGTGAGAAACATGTATGGTTAAGGGCTACAGGATCGACAGTCGTGTCCCAGCTGGTAGACAGCTTTATCGTATTGTATATTGCCTTTAAGCTGGGTAATAACTGGAGCTGGCAACTGGTGCTGGCGGTTTGTACGGTGAATTACATCTACAAGTTTACAGTAGCTATTATACTGACGCCTGTGATCTATTTCATAGAAGGACGTATTGAGAATTACCTGGGTAAGGAAACTGCAACCCGCATGAAAAATGCGGCTATGGGAAAGACGGCTGAATAAGTTAATACCGCAGTTTTACAAGATCTGCCACTACTTTATCAATGGGAAGGGTAACTGCTTCGGCGGAAAACTCTTCCCAGTTTATCCATCTGGCGGCTTCCACATCGGTTTTGTCTTCGGGAATGACGAAATCAAAAGGTTTGTCGCTGGTAGGAAAGGTTAATTCCGACAATGGTCTTACCAGGTAATAAATAGAGATGATCTGTTTGCCGTCGTCAAACGCAGACAGCTGAAAGAAATCAGTTGTATAGATATGTTCTATGACTTCTACGTCAAGTCCCAATTCTTCCTGAAACTCCCGCACTACGCACTGTAAAGTGCCTTCGCCGAATTCCAGTCCGCCGCCGGGAAATTTAGTGTAATAATCCCCACGGATGTATTCATCAGTTACGAGGACCTGTTTCTGCTCATTGAGCATTATGCCGTATACACGAACGTTAAACATTATTTAGAACCATTTCTTCTTCATGAAATACCAGCTCATGATCACGGAAATAACGATCGAGAGCACGACAGGAATATAGAACGCGTGTGCCGAGTGGGCAAACGGGATCTCTACGTTCATACCGTATACGCTGGCTACCAATACCGGGAAGGTCAGAACGATGGTGATGGACGTGAGGCGTTTCATGACCAGGTTCAGGTTATTGGAGATGATGCTGGCAAAGGCATCCATTGAGCTGCTGAGGATATTTGTATAAACGTTGGCCATTTCCAGGGCCTGGGAAGTATCTACGATCAGGTCATGCAGGAATTCTTTCTCATCTTCGTTCAGTCCCAGGAAGTTGGTACGCTCAATTTTCATGAGCAGCAATTCATTACTGCGAAGGGCGGTGAGAAAATAGACCAGGCTTTTCTGGATCCGCATGATGTAGAGTAACTCTTCGTTACGGTTACTGTCATACAGCTTTTGTTCCAGGATATTTCTGCGCTGGTTGATCTCTTTCAGGTAATCCAGGAAGTTCATGGTCACCTTTTCGAAGATTTTCAGCACCATCATATTCCTTTTTTCAGGATGACGGTTATGGAAAGTATTCAGAAAGCGGTTAATGGCCGCGTTATCGAAAGAGTTAACAGTGAGTATCTGATTATGGGTCAGGATGATCACTATAGGAATGGTGATGTAATAAGCATCGCTTTCGTTGATGGAATTATTCTCCGTAGGCGTCTTGATTACGATCAGCTTAACATTGTCCTCCAGTTCATAACGGGACTTCTCATCGATATCGAGAGAGTCGGTCAAAAAGTCCAGGGGAATATCCAGCTCTTCCGACAGTTGTTCAAACTCGGCCTGCTTCAGGGGAGGGGTAATATTTACCCAGGCCCCGTTTTCAGGAGTTGATATTTCTACCGTACGCGCGTCTATATTTTTGAAATATTGGATCATCCGGCCGCAAAGGTAGAATAATTAAAGTTATGGTAATGTGATATTTCCCTCGAAGACAAGGGTAGCAGGCCCGCATAACCAGATATTGTTGTAAGACCTTTCGCCGGTTTTGGTGAAACGTACTTCCAGTTTGCCTCCCAGGGTTTGCACGGGTACTACGTACTCTTTTTCTTCCTGTCCTGCTGTCATCAGGGCTGCAGCAGTAACACCGGTACCGCAGGAATAGGTCTCATCTTCCACGCCGCGTTCATAGGTGCGGACGAAGATGCCTTTTTCCAGGGATTGAACGAAATTGACGTTTGTACCTTCTTTGGCAAAACGGTCATTATAGCGGATCTGTTTTCCTTCTGAGAATACATCTACCGACTTAACGTCCTCCACAAATTTAACGAAGTGAGGAGAGCCGGTATTGAGATAGGAGTAGAGCGAGCCTATTTCCACCCCGTTTACATCCTGCATTTTCAGGTTCACCCAGCTATCACCGTTGAGGGTAGCTTCGTGAGGACCATCTACGGCCAGGAAACTGAGTTTTTCATCGTTAAGGCCCATTTTACGGGCAAAAGCCACCAGGCAACGGCCACCATTACCACACATGCTGCTTTCACGGCCGTCAGCGTTGTAATACTTCATACCGAAATCATAACCTTCCTGGGTGTTCAGCAGCATAAGGCCATCCGCCCCGATACCGAAACGGCGGTCGCACAGAAAATTCACCTGCTCTTCCGTCAAAAAGTTATACTCGCCTTTCCGGTTGTCCATGATCACGAAGTCATTACCGGTACCCTGATATTTGTAGAAATGTACTGCTGACATAATGCGCAAAAGTAAGTCTTTTAAGTGACAGTCAATAACCCGGATACAACAGGTCCGGAGCTTGTGAGGCCCGGACCTGTTGCTTGACAAGGTCAATAATCGTTAGATGACGAAGTCAAGGTTTATGGACTATTGACAATCAGATCTTTTCTATAATAGCCAATGATTGTTTGATCAGGTTTTCGACTACCAATGCACCGTCTTTGGTGAATTCCTGCCTGATACGGTTTGCCACAATAGCGCTGATAGACAGGCAGTCATGTCCCAATACACGGCCCAGGCCATAGATACCGGCAGTTTCCATCTCGAAGTTCGAAATATAGTGGTTGTCCTGGCGGAAGGCAGTCAGTTGTTCCAGCAGTTGCGGATGGGAGAGAGGGCCTCTCAGTGCACGGCCCTGGGGGGCATAGAAGCCGGGACAGGTAACAGTGATACCGCTAATATACCCATCGGTAAAACGTCCGGCCAGGCTGGTGGCGGCACTTAAAAAGTATGGACTGGCACTGCCGGGACGGAGCCGGACCTGCTGCCTGAAGGCGTCCAGTAGCACTTTTTCTTCCGGAGTGTTCTCGAATTCATACCAGGGCAGCAGATTGTCAAGCCCTACGCCATGAGAAGAAACCACGAAGCTGTCTACCGGTACATTCTCCTGCAGGGCGCCGGAAGTACCTAATCTGATGATCTGCAGGCGGGTGAGGGACGGTTTTACGGTCCGGGTATTAAAGTCAATATTCACCAGCGCATCCAGTTCGTTCAGCACGATATCGATATTATCGGTCCCTATACCTGTTGATACCACCGTGAGCCTTTTTTGCCCGATGTATCCGGTATGGGTGACAAATTCCCTATGCTGATGTTTGCTTTCTGTACGATCGAAATGTTTGCTAACTTCGGGTACGCGATCAGGGTCGCCAACTGTGATAATTGTCGGGGCAAGCTCTTCTGGCCTTACATCCAGATGATATACAGCACCCCTGCTATTCAATATCAGTTCAGATTCTGCAATACGTTTATTCATGGTTATCTGATAAAATTGTGAAATAGATTTGGCAAATATCTAAAATTTACTACTTTTGCAATCCCATCAAACGGATGGGAACACAAAAATAAGGTTTCGTGGCCGAGTGGCTAGGCTGAGCTCTGCAAAAGCTCCTACAGCGGTTCGAATCCGCTCGAAACCTCGGAAAGAAAATTGAAACTCAGTCTAACGGCTGGGTTTCTTTGTTTATAGGCATTCTGATATTTTGATGGCTTCTCATTTAGCCGGTTATTATTGTCTATTACGGTAGATAGTGACTACAAAATTGCTACCACAAATTTACGTCCCCTCATCATCTGCATTCACGCTGAAAGCATTCTTTAGTCCCACACGCATAAGCATCACATTTTGTATTAAGTGCATCTGCAGATAAACTCACATGCTGCTCCCTGGTATTACTGCATATCTATTTCGCAACCAATAGGATTTGAAGGCAGTGACCAAAATGAACAAGGAAAAAGCAGGATTTGAAAATGAACAGCTGTAATTGATGTGTAACAGGAAGCAAATCGTATTTTCGTTGCCGTAATAGTTTTTCATTTGGAAGGAAGTTCCGGTGTGAAATTATATAAGTAGAATAACCATAAAAAAATAAATTCCAGATTATGTTAAACGTTTCAAAAGATCTTTCAATGAGTATGGGTACAGGTGTAATGCAGCATGTTGCTAATAGCCTTACTGCTGTTGCACAGAAACAGGGTAAAAAGCAATCGGCTCAATTAAATGAACTTAATAAAAAACAATCCGCTATGTTATCGTATGCTCCCGACATGATCGTATCCGGTCATAGAATTTACTCCTTTCACTCACCCCTGTCTTCTGAAGTTCGCTTTGAAGATGAATACGCGATTATAGAGAATGAATCTCTGGGTATTATTGCGACAGGTAGAACGCAGCATGAAGCCGAGCAGCTTTTTGCGATGGAGTTTGATTATATTTTTCAGCGGTATAACGAACTTTCAGACCAACAGATGTCAGAGAGAATTAAAGCGATTAAATCGATGTTAAATACTATTGTTAAAGAAGTAACATTTAAATGATGTCGTCATTAAACAGCAAGAAAACAATCAAAAACCTTTTGAGTAAAGGGTTCGTAAAAGCACAAGGAAGTCATCAATTCCTGGAGTTTTGGTTCAACGGGAAGTATATCCTGCAAACCTTTTGTAGCCACGATAACCAGGATATAAATGATTATCTCATTATCATGATGAAAAACCAGTGCCGTTTGGGAAAGGACGATTTCCTTGATCTGGCAAATTGTCCCTTATCCCGTGAAGGGTATGTAACAAAACTGGTGGAACGGGGGATCATCCGAATGAAAGATCTACCCGTTCCCAGTAAAATAGAGTAGTTTAATCCTTTGGATTAATCCCTAAATTTTTTCCCTTCTTTCTTAATCTCATCATACCCCTCAAGGCTTAATATCTTCCATAACACCATTTGCCCTTTAAGCTTACGATCTTTCTTAACCCCATCTACCCCTTAAGGCTTAGTATCTTCCGTAACGCTATTTTGCCCTTTAAGGCCTACGATCTTTCTTAACCCCCATCATACCCCTCAAGGCTTAGTATCTTCCGTAACACCATTTGCCCTTTAAGGCTTACTATCTTTTTTACCCCCATCATACCCCTCAAGGCTTAATATCTTCCGTAACGCTATTTTGCCCTTTAAGGCTTACTATCTTTTTTTAACCCCATCATACCCCTCAAGGCTTAATATCTTCCATAACACCATTTGCCCTTTAAGGCTTACTATCTTTTTAACCCCATCTTATCCCTCGATGATTAATACCTTCCGTAACCTTATCTAGCCTTTCCAGGCTTAACATCTTCCGTAATCCCTATGTGAATTCTCCCTTTTCTTTTTAACTTTAGGAAAACCCCAATAACATGAGAAATTATTTCTTCGCTTTAGCATTACTCGCCAGCTGTCTATACGTCTATAAACTATTCGCGCAAACCAATAAACCATCAGATTATGTAATTATAGAGGAAATAGGGGCAAGCAACCTCGAAAGACAAGTTGAGCTGAAAATCAAAGCTGGATATCAGCCGCTTGGAGGTATTGGTTCCAATGGGAGGTATCTTTACCAGGCAATGATTAAATAAAAGTGCACAGGTATAACAGTATATTCCTCGCCCAATTATGTAGTCATTCCAGCCAGCCTACCGGGTTTCCTCTCGCAATCTGACTTCAAAAATATTGCTGGTACGGCTATGCTCATAGAAATATGAAAAATGCGTAGATTCACATATCCGTTATTATCTAACGTATACCCTGTTCGCATGCCAAAGGACCACCTGAAAGCCAACAATACTCCTGTACCCGGCAGATCAGCTGCCGCCAATAGTCAAAGCGGAGGTATTTCATTACCCGCTGTCAATCCTTTTGCTCAAAAGGCAGCTCCCACACAGTTGATGAGGATAACCAGTGCAACCTTGAACGCAACTATAGATACGAAAACGGAGACGGATATAAATCTATTAAACGACTTCAGACTGCGCAACCTGAAAAAGCCTAAACGTCTGGCTGCAATAGACGCACGTATAAAAGTATTGGAAGCGGTCAATCCATTCTCTGGCTTCAGGCAGGCTATCCCCGGGCAGAAACCTCCGCCCGCAAGGAAAAATAAACCTAAAAAGAAGGGGGGAAAACAGAAGCCGCCGCAACCGCCTAAACATACAACCCCATTGAACCCCAAGGTAGGCAGAAGCGTAGACGAAGGACAGGACTTCAAGAAAAAGGAACTCCCTCATAAGTTTACTCCGTTGACAAACCCTAGCGGTGATGAAAGCAAGGTGCCGCGAATTAAGGTGGACAAACTGGCCCTCTGGGACGGAACAGCCTCACACATACAATACTTCCCGGAACTGAGAGGAAATGAAGAAGTGATGGTACCCCACATCCAATGCGCCTATACGCTGGAGTGGATACGGGCCGAAGAGGCTGATCTCGACCACGTAATACCTACAAGGAAATTAAAAGATCATCTGCTTAGTATTGCAATCAAAATGAATACTATACCGGGCTATGAAAACAGTGTAAAGAAATGGCTGACCAGTGCCGGACTTACCTTCAGATATTGGTTTATAAACCCGAAGGGGGAATGGACCGCAACCCGATGGGCAATGTATGAACTTCATAACAGTCGGGGAAATCTTGTTTTCTCGTCTAAACACTACAACCAGCAAGGAAAAAGTAATAAGAGTACGCTAGCCCTGATAAAAGAAAATCCATGGTATGGCGAACGTTTTTTCAGCAAGCATCAGTTCCTTGAGCCTGTGAACAATGGATTAAGCAACGTAAAGGGTGAACCATTAGGAGACCTGATAGAAAACCATTTCCGGGTTAATCATGGAGAAACAAGCAGCGCCCTCGCTCTTGAGAAAGGTGGAGAAAGGAAAATGGCCACCCGGATAAAACAACGTGGATTAGGGCAGCTCGATAGTGAACCTGAACGTAGAAAATCATTATCCAGGAAATTAAGGCTCAGGAACGATATAGCTGATGCCAGCTCTGATGCCAGCTCGGCTTCGGAAGATGAACACGAAGATGAGGACATTGGCCGCGTAAAGATGATCAGGCAGATAATTGCTGAAAAACAACTGGAAGCACAATTCCCGGAAGCGGACGAATTCGAAAAGCTGAAGAAGGAAAATGCCGCGCTGAAAAAAGAATTGGAAGAGACCAGAAAAAGAAGCCGCTCAGATACTCCCGCACCGCTTGTTGACCTTCATAAAAAGCAGAAGATCACCGGCATTGCGAACGACCAGAATTATAAAAGACTGGATACGCTTCTCGGGGAACAATCAGGAACAAATCTGAACAGGATAAAGAAAATGACAAGAGTATATCATAACGATAGTGTGTTCATAGAAGGATTTATTGCTATAGCAAAGCAGGAGTACGGCAATGATGGATGGAGAACATGGACTAATACCCACCAACGGGCCTGGACAGATGCGAAGGCCGTTCTACGACAGATATACAATTCACAATAACAATACATTTTATCCCGCTGCAGATAAATTTCCGTTTTGCGTAAATAAAATTCCGGAATAAAGAAACCAGCCGTTTTTGCTACTGATACCTTTGGGCCGTCAATCTTCCATCATGGAAGGGGGGAAACAAAATTATCAGTACCGATGAAACGACTTTCTACACTTTTCTTACTCTTATTTTTTGCTGCATCTTTATCTGCACAGCAGAATGCCGGCTCAATAAAGGGGACAATTAAGACCAACGACAATAAACCAGCTTCCGGAGTTTCAGTTTTTCTTGCCAAAATAAAGAAAACAGCAGCATCTGATGATGACGGCAGATTTGTCCTGAACAATATTCCTGCAGGCAGCTACACCATCGAAGTTTCTTTGATCGGCTATGAGCCATTAAAAGAAACGGTGAATGTAGAACCAGGAAAAGCAACCGATATAAGTCTTCAGCTCACCGTGTCTGAGAAACAATTGGAGGCTGTGACCATTACCTCCAGCAACAGGTTCAAACGTACAGAAAGCGATTATGCCAATAAAATGCCATTAAGCAGCCTGGAAAACGCCCAGTCTTACAGCACTGTTACGAAAGAACTGATCAAAGACCAGGTGCTGTTCACTGTAGATGATGCTATGCGTAATGTTGCCGGCTTGCAGAAAATGTGGGATGCTACCGGTCGTGCAGGTGATGGCGGCGGCTATTACGCCCTGCGTGGTTTTGCTACACAGAACACCATGCGTAACGGTCTTGCCAGCATGGTTACCGCTACTACCGACGCTGCCAATGCAGAAAAAGTGGAAGTATTGAAAGGCCCATCAGCTACTTTGTATGGTAGCGCCCTTACAACTTACGGTGGATTGATCAACCGTGTTACTAAAAAGCCATATGAACACTTTGGTGGTGAGGTAAGTGTTTCCGGTGGTAGCTACGACTTCATGAGGGCAAGCGCTGATATCAATACTCCCATTGATAAGGCTAAAAAAGTAATGTTCCGTTTTAATGGCGCATTTACCAGACAAGGCAGTTTCCAGGAGAATACCGGGACCGGCGACCGTTACTTTGCAGCACCTTCGTTACTGATCAAGCCGAACGACAAACTCTCCATCTCCCTGGATGCTGAACTGACCTATGCGAAAAGCCTTCCGGCGCAGTTCATATTCCTTTACTTCTCCGGGGCTGATTTAGGATTTAACTCTCCTGAACATTCAGGCCTCGATTATAAAAATTCTTATGCCGGTGATGATATCAGAACTACTTCCCGTAGTGCTAATTATTTTGCCAATGTGCATTATAAAATCTCTGATCACTTCACTTCATCCACCAACATATCTTACAGCCGCAGTTATTCTGATGGCCGTAACCAGTACTTCTTCCAGCTGCCTAATTACGCAGTGACCGGCGATCCGGCTGATATAGGTACTGTATCCCATTACCTGGCCCGTGCTGATCAGTCAACGGCAAATTCCCGTAACAATATCTTCGAGGTTCAGCAGTACTTTAACTGCGATTTCAATATCGGCGGACATAGAAACCGTGTTGTGTTTGGTCTGGACTATACCAATATCAATTCTGACCAGCACTTTTTCAGCCCGGCGTCCTTTATTGATGTGGTGCCTACAAATGTCAAAGGTTTCGACTACTCAAAGTTTAATGAAGCATTCCTGAAGAATTATTACGATACAGCAAGTGCCGGCCTGGTACAACAGTACCCGGTGGTAAGCAACACAAACATTTACAGCGCATTCGTGTCTGATGTGTTCAATATCCTCGACAATCTGTCTGTAATAGCTGCATTGCGTGTAGACCACTACCGTAACAAGGATAAAACATCTGCAACGTCATTTGACCAAACCACTCTTTCACCAAAATTCGGTGTGGTGTTCCAGCCTGTAAAAAACCAGGTTTCCATATTTGCTAACTACCAGAACAGCTTTACTAACCAGGGCTCTTACATTGCCTATGATGCCAGTGAGGACACTGTTGTTGCAAGATTTGCGAAACCGGAACATGCTAATCAGTGGGAGTTTGGTGTTAAGACAGACCTCGTTAAAAACTATCTGACCGCTACTGTTAGCTACTATAATATTAAAGTGGACGACATCCTGCGTATAGATGAAAGAGACCCTGCAAGAGCCCAGGTACAGAATGGTACACAGGTAAGCCGCGGTGTGGAACTGGATGTAGTAAGTAATCCGTTAAAAGGCTTTACTATCCTTGCAGGATTAGCTTACAACGATTCAAAATATGAGAATATCAGCGATGATGTAAACGGCCGCCGTCACCCGTATTCCGGTTCTCCCTGGCTGGCTAACTGGTGGTTGAGCTATCATTTCACTGATGTGGTGAAAGGTCTGCGTATCGGCTTCGGTGGTAACTACGCCAGCGATAATAAAATAGCCGATTCCAAAAGCAGCGGTACATTTACCCTGCCTGCATATACCGTGCTGAATGCATCCGCCGGTTACGACTTCAAACAATTTACTGTAGCGGTAAAAGCAGACAATCTGACCAATAAGAAATACTGGCAGGGTTATTCCACCTACAATCCGCAAATGTTAAGACAGTTCGTAGGCAGTGTTTCATACAGGTTCTAAATACTAACCGTACATAATATCAATAGAATGCACCGGCTATATGTCGGTGCATTCCTTTAAAAACATATTCTTCCTTTAGATCAATGAAACGGAACAGATCAAAGCTGCAATGGGCCAGGCATCAGGACAGATGGTTTGGGAAATGGCACGTATACCTCGGCATCATTGCAGGAATAATAGTTACTGTTGTCGGTCTTACCGGCAGCATTTTAGTTTTTGAGGATGAGATAGATGTTGCACTCAACAAAAGCTTTTTTACAGTCGAACAGCAGCAACAGAAAATTCCGATCGGGAAGATCATCCCGCTGGTAAAGGAGAAATATCCTGATCTGAAATTCAGCTATGCCATGAATGAGACGGACGAACCTGATATGGCCTACCGCTTTTATGATTTCACCACCGAACAGGAATTCTTCATCAATCCATATACCGCCACGCTAAGCGGCAAACGTATATATGAAAGCTCCTTCGTGCATATTGTGACCGATATTCACACAGCACTACTTATTCCGGCTGCAGGTAAATACATCACAGGTATCGCCTCACTGATCCTGCTGATACTGACCATTACCGGCCTCCGGCTTTGGATACCACAGAAATGGAAGCAGCTGAAATCAGTATTGACCGTTAAATTCGGCGCCAGTTTTAAAAGGCAGAACTACGATTGGCATAACGTGATCGGCTTCTATTCAGCTCCCGTTGTCGCCTTTTTATCTTTAACCGGCGTATGTATCACCTTTTCGATCATCATCATACCTTCTCTCTTTATATTAAGTGGTAAATCGCCACAAGGCGTTGCTTCAATATTCGGTACTAAGTCTGCCTATACAAAGGGTGCTGTAATGCTTACCCCTGAACAGGCAGCTGCTATTGCTCATAAAGAAATGCCTGCAAGCAGGATCGGTGGTTTAGCCTTACCGCTGGACAGTACCGGCGTATACCGGTTTGATATGCTGTCGCCCGGTTTACCGAAAGATGGCAAGAGAGAGATGCTGATGGTTGATCTATACTCCGGTAAGGTACTGCTGGATAGCCGGAAAGACTTTCCGGAAGTTGGCAATGCTTATCTTTCATGGCTTACACCGGTGCACTACGGATCATTTGGAGGTTGGCCGACCAAAATACTGGCTTGTCTCGGAGGACTTACTCCACTGGCCTTATTCATTACAGGATTTATCATCTGGTACCCGCGCTGGCGTAAACAGAAAAAGGCTGGCGCCAGACATCTTACTAAGGTAGATGACGAAACCCTGCGCTATGAAGAAGACCAGAAAAATGGAACGATCAAAAATGATGTCTCCGTTGGCCGTTACTTCGTACTGCAGTTGAAAAAGGGTTTTAAGTATGCTCTGTGGACATTGGCCATAACAATAGTCATGGGTATCTTATACGGCATCATATCGGGAATTATCATACAACCGCCTGTATTCGGTATTGCATTTACCACCGTGCTGGTAGTGATCAACTTTGTGGTTGCGTTGCTGTGTATTTTATTCAATATCATTTTTCTTGCACCCTTTAAAAAAGGGAGCCGGATGCTGGTACGGTATTTCTCATTATCGTTTAGTTTTTTCATTATTTTCATGGTATCGTATCAGCTGTTGCTGAATACAGGGCTTCATATTTTCTGACGATTATCAACAGCTGATATATGCTATCAGGCTCTTACCATAACGTACATTGGTAAGAGCCTGATACATTTCACTGACCTTGTCCAGAATCGAACAATTTTGTCCCAAAACGAACGGATGCAGATATTTTAATTTTGTTAACTAACTCATTAGTAATATATTAATAATTGGCATTTCATTGGGTTTACCCATAGCTCAACCAAAGCCTTATGATCAGAAGCTTCCTCAAAATTGCCCTTCGCAATCTGGCAAAAAACAAAACCTTCAGTATTATAAATATCGTTGGTCTGGCAATAGGAACGCTATGTTGCATTTACATTGTAATGTACGTTGCGGACGAATATAGCTACGACAAACACCATAACAGGGCATCGGATATTTACCGTGTTAATTCCTGGTTTACCATTAACGGTACTGAGCATAATAATTCTACGACTTCTCCGCCGATAGCTCCGGCTATGAAGGCTGAATTTGCAGAAGTGGAGCAGTTTACCCGGGTGGTCCCTACAAAGGGGCTGGGAGCAAAGCAACACTTGTTACAGTATAATCAGAAAGGTATTTATGTGCAGAATGCAGTGTTTGCAGACTCTACTTTTTTCGGCGTGTTCAACTATCATTTTGTACATGGAAATGCATTGGACGCATTGACCTCGCCTTATTGCGTAGTACTTTTGAAGCCTGTTGCTGATAAATTATTTGGTGACGCAGACCCTGTCGGGAAGACTATCGAAATGGATAACGCCTATGGGAAACATGCCTTCAGGGTAACCGGTGTTGTAGATGAAAGCATGGGGAGATCACATATAAAAGCCAATATGTTCATGTCAATGAATAGCGGTGGTATGGGAAGTTTTACCTATGAAAACACCAACTGGGCCTCCTACAACTATGCCGCTTCCTATGTAAAACTCAACGATCATGCCGATGTGAAAGCACTTGAAAAGAAGTTTCCGGCCTTTTTAGCAAGACACGGTGCGCAGCAACTGAAGGAAATGGGCATGGTGAAGCGTTTGCATTTGCAAGAGGTGACCTCCATACATACTACAAAAGGCTATGCGACTGAAATGAGCAAAACGGTTGACCGTTCTTTTCTGAAGATGTTATTACTCATCGCAGTGTTGATACAGATCATCGCATGTATCAACTTTATGAACCTGTCTACGGCACGTGCTTCCAGAAGAGCGAAGGAAGTTGGTGTGAGGAAAGTAATAGGCGCGCGTGTAAACGATCTCGTAAAACAGTTTTTAGGGGAGTCAATGATATTGTCATTGCTGGGTTTACTCGCGGCATTACCAATATTGGTACTGGCATTGCCTTACCTTAATCGTATTACACAGGCGGATATCAGTTTGTCATTCCTCACAGATTATAAATTCTGGCTATTGTTGGCAGGTACAGGTATATTAACTGGCTTGCTGGCCGGAAGTTATCCCGCGTTCTATCTTTCAGCTTTCAGACCGGTAAAGGTGTTGAAAGGGAATTTCAAAAGTCATCTATCTTCAGTGGGTATACGGCGTTTCCTGGTAGTGTTCCAGTTTACGCTGTCTGTCATTTTCATTACTGCTATCATTGTTATTTACAGTCAGCTGAATTATATGAAAGGCAAAGATCTTGGATTTGATAGAGAACAGAAGATCGTTTTAAGTTTTCATTCAGAGAACATGAAAGGAAAGATACCGGCTTTTGCCAGTGACCTGCGACAGCTGGCAGGCATCAATGTGGTAAGCCAGGCAGACAATTTCCCTAGTCAGCCAGTGAGCCATGACTGGCCTTATTATCTTGAAGGAAGTAATGGAACATTAGGAACAGACGTACAATTTACGTGGACAGATCAATGGTATACAGATGCCCTGGGCATCCGCCTGGCCGGTGGAAGGAAGTTAAAGGCAAACGATTCCGGCAGGGTATTGATCAATGAGGCATTTGCAAAAGTACTGGGACTGACAGCTGAAAATGCGCCAGGAAAAAGACTGTATCCGCAGGTAGAAAGCGGAGAGCCCATGACGTTTGTAGAGATAGCGGGTGTTGTGAAAGACTTCAATTATAATTCGCTTCATAAAGATGTGAAACCGTTAATGCTGACGTATAGGCCGGCCAACGCGACAGATAATGTGATCATCAGCGCCAGTACCGGAAACTATAAGGAACTGTTAGGGAAGATCAATACTTTATGGCAGCAGGCGTTTCCGGCTATACCTTTTGAATACGCATTCCTGGATGACGAGGTGCAGAAACAATATGAAACGGAGATCACGCTATCCGGTATTATCAACTCATTCACAGCGATGGCTATTTTCATTTCCTGCCTCGGCCTGTTTGGTCTTTCTGCTTTCAATGCTGAGCAAAGAAGTAAGGAGATCGGTATCCGGAAGGTGCTGGGAGCAAGTGTAGCCGGTCTGACCACTTTATTGTCGAAAGACTTCTTTAAACTGGTAAGCATTTCGTTTGTCATTGCTACTCCTGTTGCCTGGTGGGCGATGTCAGAATGGTTACAGGCTTTTTCGTACCGTATTCCGCTTAGTTGGTGGATGTTCGCCCTCGCAGGTATGCTGGCTATGCTGATCACGCTGTGTA
Organism: Chitinophaga sp. S165; assembly: GCF_003182155.1. Classification (GTDB taxonomy): domain Bacteria; phylum Bacteroidota; class Bacteroidia; order Chitinophagales; family Chitinophagaceae; genus Chitinophaga. The sequence goes on along the minus strand of NZ_QGTG01000001.1, from coordinate 1,319,390 downwards.
CAGTAGGTGTTCAGGCTATCAGAGCGGCGGTCGCCAATCCGCTGAACAGTCTGAAGGCCGAGTAAGTCGTATCTATTTTTATCCTAACTTTCCTGAATGGCAACAGTACCGCTCTCGAGCACTTCAGGAAAGTGGATCATGGTTTCGACGATCATGGCTTCTGCCATGGCATTCATTGACGGCACAGCCCTGAATGTGGTCTTGCCGGCCATCCAGAAAAGTATGCACGCCTCCGGTACAGACCTGTTCTGGATCCTGAATGCTTATCTGCTGATGCTGGCCGCCCTGATGTTAATCGGTGGTTCCCTGGGAGATAAGTTAGGCCGTAAGAAGATCTTTATTACGGGGATCCTCATCTTCATTGGTGGCTCTGCCGCCTGTGGGATGGCAGCTGATGTACTGTGGCTGATCATCTTCAGAATGCTGCAGGGCATTGGCGGAGCATTAATGATTCCCGGAAGTCTCTCACTCATCTCTTCCTCCATCAACGAAGATGAAAGAGGTAAAGCCATCGGTACCTGGTCCGCCTTTACAACTGTAGTGACTATCGGCGGACCAATACTCGGAGGCGCCCTAGCGGATGCCGGCTACTGGCGTTATATCTTTTTCATTAATGTGCCTATCGGTATCGTCGCGGTGATCATCTTATGGACGAAGGTGCAGGAAAGTATTGCAGATGATAAGGATAAAACACTCGACCTCAAAGGAGCTGCTGCCATCACCCTGGGATTGATAGCTGTCACATTCGGGTTTCTGCGTATACCGGAGACGGGTTTAAACGGACAGGTGCTAGCCTCATTGGTGGTAGGTATATTACTGCTGACTACCTATATATTCATAGAGCGAAGGAGCAGTCACCCGATGATGCCCCTGTCGCTATTTAAAAATATGACTTTCTCCGGCGCTAACCTGCTTACATTCTTCCTCTATGCAGGCCTCGGCGCCGGTATGTTATTCCTCTCGCTTAACCTTGTACAGGCGCAGGGATACGATCAGTTACAATCAGGACTTACCTTCCTGCCTTTTACGGTCCTGATGGTATTGGTGGCCCGCTTTGCAGGCACACTGGCTGATAAGTATGGTCCCAGGTTATTACTCACTATCGGACCGGCTATTGCCGGTGTGGGGTTGTTAATGTTGTCTTTCGTCGGACAAACTCCCGGACCATCAGCCTATTTCAGAACTTTCTTTCCCGGTATCCTGGTTTTCGGCCTGGGGATGTCTTTTACCGTAGCACCACTGACGGCAACGGTTATGGGTGCCGTTAGCGATCACTTCTCCGGAACTGCGTCCGGTATCAATAATGCCTTATCCCGTATTGCAGGCGTCTTTGCTAATGCTATTTTCGGCGCCCTGGCGGTATTGTTCTTCTCCGGTGCACTAAAGGGTGATCTGCAGCATTTATCGCTGAATGAAGCCGGTAAACAGGCCGTTATGCAGCAGGCAGGGGAGTTAGGTAACGCCAAAGCGCCCGCTTCACTGAACGAAACAGAGAAAGCAGCGGTTACCCGCTTGTATCACGACAGCTTTATATCCGCATATCAGAAGATCATGCGCATATCCGGCGTACTGGGCTTACTTGGTGCACTGATGTCTGTCATCTTTATCAGGAATAGCGCTGTAAGAGCAGCAAGGGTACCAAAATAGCTTGTCATTTGTCCCTCCGGGTCAACAATGTTTCCGTTATACATGTTTTGGATAAGGCGGTCTTTAATGCTACCGGTTAGATGCATCATCACTTCAAAGATATTTTTATGCCTTCTTTGATGAGAGTTGTTCCTGTTTTCGTATTTTTTCGGTTCTGTCATGCGCATTATGGGCGGCACGGCACAAACATTGATAAAATAACTGCATGAGCCTGAACAGACTGTTTACACTCCTGGCTATCCTGTCAATTTCCACGGCGCGGGCACAGATGCCTGCGGGCGATAGTATTACCGTAGCTATTTCTCCTGCATATGATAGTGTAGGTGGCTTACACCGTATGTTGTTCGGTGAGAGTTACCGTAAGTTATGGGCCGCCCCTGTAAAGATGAAAGTATTTTACCTGGCAAAGGAAAAGGGCGGGCTGACCATCGAACAGATGGGCGGCGGACTGCAAACCAGGTCGCTGCGACTGAAAGACGGCAGTGGCCGGGAATGGGTGTTACGTACCATCCAGAAATATCCCGAGAGGGGCATGCCTGCAAATTTGAGGGCTACCATCGCCAAAGATATTCTGCAGGACCAGGTGGTCACTGCACATCCTTATTCATCGGTGACAGTTCCGCCGCTGGCGGAAGCGCTGGGCATTCCACATGCCAATCCACAGATCGTATATGTACCCGATGATCCCGCACTGGGAGCATACCGGAAAGATTTCGCCAATGCCGTGTTCTTATTTGAAGAGAGAGAACCCGCAGATTCCGAGGATACCGACAATACCGATAAGACACAACGGAAGCTCGAAGAGGATAATGACACGCATATTGATCAGCAGATCGTGTTAAGAGCAAGACTGCTGGACATGCTGCTGGGCGACTGGGACCGGCATGAGGACCAGTGGCGCTGGCAAAGGGACAAAGATCATAAGAAGGTAACCTATACGCCGGTGCCGCGCGACAGGGACCAGGTGTACTATAATACCACCGGTGTATTTCCCTGGATCATCTCTCACCAGTGGCTTAAATCGAAGTTCCAGGGCTATCACGATCATATCAGGGATATCAAGGGTTTCAATTTCAATGCCCGCTACTTTGACCGGTATTTCCTGAATGGCCTGAGTGAAGAGGACTGGAGGAAACAGGTGCATTACATACAGGCTATCCTGACGGATAGTCTTATCCGCAGTTCAGTGATGCTTATGCCGGATACCATCTTTAAGTTATCGGGCGAAAAGATCATCAGCACCTTTATAGCCCGCAGGAACGGCCTGGAAAAGGAGGCCATCAGCTATTATAAGTTCCTGTCTATTTATGTAGACATCCCGGCTTCCGACAAACATGAGCTGTTCGATATCCGGCGACAATCAAACGGACAAGTGGATGTATCTATCTACAAAACGAAGAAAGAAGGCACGGTGGAGGACCTTTTGTATAAACGGGTGTTCGATCCTGCGGTAACCAAAGAAGTAAGACTGTTCGGGCTTAGCGGGCATGATGCATTCAGGGTGAGCGGTGAAGCATCTTCACCTATCCGTATACGTATGATAGGAGGTAATGATGCAGATAGCTTTGTAGTGGCGGACAATGTACCGCGAAAAGGCAGACTGTACGTGTACGACCGTTCTGACGAAACGAATTACATACCACCGAAGGGAAGTGCGAAGATCAGAACATCCGCAGATACAGCTGTGAACAGTTATGATAAACGCAGTTTCTTATTTGACAGGTTCGGTCCTTTGCCTTCCGTACAATATAATCCTGACCAGGGCTTTATGCTTCGCGTGAATACGATGCTGGAAAAGCAGGGTTTCCGCAAGAAGCCTTACGCGCAGCAACATCAGCTGATAGTTAGTTATGTGACCGGCAGACAGGCGTTCCTGTTACAATATCTGGCTGACTTTAAACAAGCGATCGGCAGGAATGATCTAAGGGTAAATATCCTCTCCCGCGGTCCGCATAACCTGAGTAACTTCTTTGGCCTGGGCAATGAATCTGTTTTTGTGAATGACGATGATAAGGAAATTACGTATTACCGTAACCGATATGACCTGATAAACGGCGATGTAAGATTGTATCGTAACATCGGGAGGGGATTGACTGTGAGCGGCGGTATTGCAGGGCAGTTCTATACCAGCCGGGAAGCCAATAACAGCCGTAAATTCCTGGGAGCCTACAATGCTGCTTTCCCCGATGAGCATGTGTTTGACGATCGTCTTTATGCCGGTCTTGTAACTGCTATTGAAGCCGATACCCGTAATAATATCATGTTGCCATCCAGAGGTATTAACTGGCATACGGAGCTGACGGGCATGCAACAGACCAACAGGGAACATAAGAGATATGGCAAACTGACTTCTGACTTTAGCTTTTATGTTCCGTTGATCGGCGATTCCACGTTAGTGATGGCCAATCGTATTGCTGCAGGCACCACCTTCGGTGATCCTGCTTATTTCCAGATGATGGCTATCGGTGGAACACAGATCCTGCGCGGTTTCCATACGAACCGTTTCATCGGGAAGACAGCCGTGTACCATAACTTTGAACTACGCCTGAAGTTATTTGATTTCACTTCATACCTGTTCCCGGGTAGCGTGGGCATGATCGGGTTCAACGACATTGGCCGCGTATGGTTGCCGGGGCAGTCGTCCGGCAGATGGCACGACGGTTATGGCGGTGGTATTTATATCATACCTGTGGAACTGTTCCTGATACAGGCTGCTGTCGGTATCTCGGAAGAGGGCGCATTGCCTTATATTACGGCCGGTTTCAGGTTCTGACATGGCTTGTTATCCCGCCATCAGGATCTTGCCGCTACCGGCGTGTTTTACCCGCTCTATCACGCTGTCGGAGATCAGTGTGCCCATTTCAATGCCGATGGATACTAAGAGTGTCTGACCATCACGGAGTTTCTTAGGTATGTCAGGCTGTACGACTATCGTTTCTTCTTTATAAGTCTGTGTCGCAAGTCGCCAGCCTGTTGTAGCGGGCTGGTTGAGCAATAACGGGGTCTTTGCTATGTAACCGCTGTCAGCTCCTAAACCGTCTTCTATAATACCAATTGACAATATGATCCTGTACATGGGATATTGCCAGGGTAATGTGAGATTAATATTAGGCAAAAGCTCCGGGATATGAATAGTAGCAGTCGCAGTATCCCTGTCTATTGAGCTGTAAACTGGGGGTTTTACGACGGCGTTGAATGGATACCTTCTGTTCAGGTTAAAACCGTCCAGGAGATGACGGTATTGCGAAAAATGCATTATCCTGGCACCAATAGGTTTTTCCATGTCCAGCTTAAAAATGCTCCTGCATAAAGCATTTAATGTTGGCGTGAAATTGTAGTCTGCCAGATGCCGGATCTGAAATATAGCTCCACGAATAAAACAACCTCCTTTCGCAGCATCCCCAAATTCATCATTGTTGAGACGCGTTCGTGCAAATTTTGGAGATTTCTGGATCTGTTTTCTGGACGGACCGCCTTTGGTACGTGCAATGATCTTGTCGGAATCTTTCCGTTTGTAGAGGCTCAAGATCCCTAAACTTCCTGTGATTTCGAGGGACTTGTTGTTAAGAATGGCCATAATAAGGGAATTAACTTAAAATAATTAATTAGATATGGGCTCCGGAGTTAACGGGCTTAAATATACTACTAAAGTAAGTATAATAATCGATAACTCATCAATAAACCATATTCAAGCCATATATAACCCATATATATCCCATACCTCTTAAATATGGGATATATATGGGTTATATATGGGACATATATGGGACATATATGGGACATCTCAGGAAACTCGCTATAGTAGTACAGTTACAAAGCGTGTTTAAAATAGTAGTTTTATATATGATTATGGAATAGTTGTTATATATATTGTATAAATAAACTATTTGTCTTTTTGAATCAAAAAAAATCCCGTAAACCAATCAACCTGGTTTACGGGATTTTTAAGTGTTTTAGGGGAATTATCCTTTAAGCCTCACCATCTGAACGCAACAGTGAGAACATCAGCATATCATAGTGTTTATCGTTCCAGTACATCCAATGTCTGAGAACGCCCTCCTGTTTGAAGCCCATATTGTGCATTACCTGTATGTAATTTTCATTGCCTTCCATTATTTCTGCTTCTATACGGTTGATGTCCAGGGCGTGAAAACCAAAGCTGATAACAGCGTAAAGGGCTTCCGTTATAACTGCCTGGTCCCAGCAGTTATTCTGAAGGTCGTAACCAATATTAGCGCGGTGCTTTTTGGTGAAGTTGTTAAATCCTACAGTACCGATGATGTCATTATTATCATTCCGCCGGATACCCCATCTGATAGCAGCTTTTGATTCAAAGCGGCTACGGAAGTGGTTCACAAGACGCTGGCAGTCTTGCTCGTCTTCAGGTGGCAGCAGGTTGTAGTATTCACTCATGTGTTTATCACCGAAGATCTTCAGCAGATCGTTTACATGTTGCTCGGTGATCTGGACAAGTTCCAGGTGTGGAGTGCGTATGGCAGGGAACTTATCAAATACGGATTTATGATCAGTAAACGTGGACATGATAATGGCTGTTTGGTGTAATGATGTATGCTCATAATGAATTTAACGAAAAAAAAGGATAAATCGGAGATAGATCCCCTGCTTATGAAACCAATATTTTTATCCCTGATATCATGTTTGTTATTTATGGCATCCTGTGCAGTTTTTAAAAGACAGCCATCCTATTTACCTGTTACTACCAGAGCTGTAGAATGTAAGGTGATCAAACAGCATATTATTCAATAGGTAGCGGTCGAAGCGTGTACGATGGCATAACCTATTCCCGCGAAAATAGCGCCGCTCAATGTATTGAGGAAGTTCACCGTGTCATTGCCAATTTGTTGACCGCGTTCCAGTGTTGCGCCAAGAATGGAATCGACAAGATTGCCTAACACGCCTGCACATAAAACAGCAACAGCCATTTTACTAAAACCTGCCGACAGCAATGCTACTAACCCCGCGCCTGCAGCGCCTATCAGTGTACCTTGCAGGCTTACCACGCCATCCAGGCCTTTTGTATCTTTCCTGAAGGTTTTAACGTTGTAAAAGCTGCGGCCATATACCATACCCAGCTCTGAAGAGAGTGTATCGGCCAGTGCAGACGCCAGGCTGCCTGCTACCATCAGTACGTACAGGTCTTCATGCATGCGGTCAAAATATGCGATGAATGATATGATACCTGCCACGCCGCCATTTGCAAAGACCTGGCCTGCCTTTCTCCGCTCGGGATGTACACCATCGGGTGTTATGTTAGCTTTCAGATCTTTCCGGTGAGAAGTAGCCCATACGCCAAGCGCAAAAAAGAGGATGAGTGAAAAGAGACCAATATATCCAGATCCCATTGCTACGATGAAACCGATCATACCTGCCAACAGGGCAGCGGGAACGGTCAATTTTCTGGTCCTGACGCAGATGTACATAATAATGCCAAGTATCAGCAGGATAAGTAACTGGAAAGCGCCTGTAGGGAGTGTTACCATAGGAATGTAAAACTAATTAAATATTTGAGTAAATATATGCCGGTCGATAGTGAGCATCAATCGAAAAGAGAAGGAGCTCCCTGCATGACATGATCATGTGTTCGTTAACGAACGCCTGTTATATTGCAACTGAACATATTGTAAGTTTTTTCATGCATAGTCGTGTGTCGGTTTGATAATTATAAACCGGCATATTATTTTCGAATCAACATCAACAAATGCATATACTATGTTAAGGAACTATCTGAAAATTGCCTGGCGGAACTTTGTCCGGAACAAAGCCTTTTCGACAATCAATGTAGTTGGTCTGACGATAGGACTGGCCTGTAGTCTGATGATATTATTATGGGTATGGGATGAGGTAAGCATTGACAATTTTCACAAGAACGGAGACAGGCTATATGCCGTTTATGAAAGGCAGTATATTGACAACAACGTATATGCGGGATATAACACGCCGGGTGTACTGGCGAGTGAACTAAAGCGTACGATTCCTGAAATTGAGTACGCTTCCGCTTTTGCATGGATCAACGATACTCCTGACCGGTTAGTTTTCAAGGCTGGTGATAAGGTCATGAAGTTTGACGGTTGTTATGCTGATTCAGATTACTTTAGAATGATGAGTTATCCTTTGTTAGAAGGATCGGCAGCAACAGCATTGAATACACCCGGATCGATATGTCTTTCAGATAAAATGGCGAAAGCCTTTTTTGGAAGTGCAACCGCAGCATTGGGCAAGACGATCAGATATGATAACAGGAAGGACATGACGGTGACCGGTGTGTTTGACGACTTACCGGGAGCGGCTTCTGTTAAATTTGATTTTCTCATCAACTGGATGAGTTTCCTGGATGATAATAAATGGGCGGCAGAATGGGGGAATACAGGCCCCAACACTCTTATTATGTTGCGGAAGGATGCCAATCCTTTGTTGGCGGAAGCCAAGATCAGAAAGGCGATGGATAAATTCAGCTCTCCGAATTTCCGGCTGGAACTGGGGATGCAACGCTTCGGCGACAGTTATCTGCATGGCAATTTTAAGAACGGTTATTTATCGGGCGGGCGTATAGAGTATGTCAGATTATTCATCGTGTTAGCGGTGTTTATCCTTGTGATAGCCTGCATCAATTTTATGAACCTCACCACAGCCCGTTCTTCCAGGAGAGCTAAAGAGATCGGGGTCCGTAAGGTGGCTGGAGCTATGCGTGGGGCGCTGATAAAACAATTCTTAAGTGAGGCCATGATATTGGCAGGTGTATCTGTCCTGCTGGCACTATTGATCGTTCTGCTTACATTACCTTCTTTTAATCTGCTGACCGGTAAACAGGTTGTATTTCCTTATTTGAATCTTTACTTCTGGGCAGCATTGATCGGGTTAACACTTGTTACGGGTTTTGCTGCCGGCAGCTATCCTGCGATCTTCCTTTCTTCGTTCAGGCCTATCAGTGTTTTAAAGGGAACATTGAAGTTCAGTGGCAATGCGACGATGTTCCGCAAGGGACTCGTCGTTTTCCAGTTTGTACTTTCTATTGTGATCATAACAGGTACGATCGTCGTTTCAAAGCAGGTAAATTATCTGCAGCGTATCAATCTTGGTTATGACAGGGAGAACCTGTTGTATATACCCATTGAAGGGGCATTCACCAGCAAGTATAGCACCTTTAAGGAAGTGGCGTCAAATGCGCCGGGAGTGAAAATGGTGTCAAAGATAGGGGAGGCCCCTACATCTGTAAGAAGCGCCACCTTTGCTGTTGAATGGAGTGGGAAAGAGCCTAATACTGCTCCGCAATTTACGAATACAGCTGTTGGGTATGATTTCGTAAAGACGATGAATTTAAAATTACTGGATGGCCGTGATTATTCGAAGAATTATGTTTCTGATTCTACAGGTTATCTTATCAATGAATCGGCGCTGAAGATCATTGGATATAAAAATCCTATCGGGAAACCGCTGACCTTCTGGGGACAGAAAGGGCACATCGTAGGGCTGCTAAAAGATTTCCATATAACGTCTTTGCATGATCCTATTCAACCGTTAATATTAAGGTTAGATGTGAAGGAAAACTGGGGTAATATCCTTGTACGTACAGAAGCTGGTAAAACAAAACAGGCGCTGGCAAGTCTTGAAAAGATCTGCAAAGAGCTGAATCCAAATGTTCCGTTTACATATTCATTTGCTGATGAGGAATACCAGCAATTATATAAGAGTGAGGGGATCGTGAGCCAACTGTCCGCTTATTTTTCTTTTTTCAGTATATTGGTATCCTGTATGGGACTGCTTGGTCTGGCGATGTTCACAGCGGAGCAGCGTATAAAAGAGATAGGCATCCGCAAGGTATTGGGTGCAAGTATGACTTCTTTATTTGGACTGCTATCAAAGGAATTCATTCTGCTTGTTATTGTTGCGTTAGTGATCGCGTCTCCGCTGGCATGGTTCATCATGGACAAGTGGTTGCAGGAGTTTGCGTATAAGATTGACATTGAATGGTGGATGTTTGCATTGTCGGCTTTCTTTGTGGTGTTTATTGCGGGACTGACAGTAGGGTACCAGGGACTTAAGGCGGCGTTGGTAAACCCGGTGAAGAGTTTGAGGATGGAATGATGTACCAGTGAGTATTGCTTTAGAACGCTCATAACTACCGTACAACGAATGTGTTATGTGTTTTCATGCCGTCACGCGATCTTTGAGTTTCATAGAAATTTATAGCTGTTATCGTTATTTATACTTAGATCGTAGAAAATAAGTATTCTTAGTGTAGTCTTCGCCTATAAACGTAGTATATATGTCTGAATACAGAAGAACGAAACAACGCTTTATCCCCTATTTATTTTGGATGAATGTAGTAGTCTTGATTTTAATACTGATTTATGTTGCAGTCAGGCATAAGTGGCCTGAAGCACTATATATAGTAGCCTTTAACACTATACTCCTCTCGACTTTAATGAACAAGGCTAAACTGGCATCTTTTGAAATATTGGAAAAAGAGAGTGTCGTTAAAATTAAAATGGAAAGGTGGTTTAGCATAGGAGGCGCACTTGAATATCCGGTTGCTGATATGCAGGTGATCTTTGAAAGAGATGAGAAGGGGAGTAAATTGGCAAGAAAAGACGTTTTTATGATCTTTGTAAATAATGAAAAGATCATTGAAGTGCCACCAAATGATAAAGGCTGGGAGGCGGGTACACTGAGGCAGATAGTTGGTGAATTTGAGGAATATAAGTCCCGTGAGAAGCATGATGTGTAGAGGACGTTTGTTATCTTGGGGGTTACCTATTCTTTGTTCGTGAAATCGGTGTTCTTAAGTTCAGTGTTTAGCCTATACGTTGTTGTAAGTTTGTTGTCCCTGGAACATTGGGTAGCATGCTATAATTGCAAAAAAGAAGAAATGACACATGAGATCGTAATTGAGCTGCCCTTACTTACTGTTAAAAAAAACTTCGCTATCCGACTATTAACATGGATTGTGTTTATAAGCTTTCCTCTGCTGTTTCTCAGCCTGATATTTTGGTCTGGTAAAATAACCCTTATTTTCTTTATTTTGTTTGCTGCATCTGCGATACCCGTGCAGATTGTGAGGTTATACGAAATTGTTGGAAAGATCAAACTTACAAACAAAGAAATTATTGTTGATAGTGAGCAGGAACAGTTGTCTTTTTTACTTTCAACTGTAACGAATGTCGGGTTTAACTTGCTGGGCGTTCAGGGGGAATTTAATCAGGGCAGGTCTTTTATTATGAATCAGGGCGCAACTAATTTTCTACAATTCCGATATGGAGGTGAGAAGAAGGAGTACCGGTTTTTGGTGAAGGAGGAATCTGTGAATGACCTTAAGAGTTTATTAAGAGCTTGGAAGGAAGCTAATATATCGTATAGCTTGTACAATATGAGCTGGAAACGTTTTCCGAGGACATGAGCAGTTTATTCATTAATAAGTTGAATACCTACATGAAGTATATCGTTGTTATTCTTTGCGCTGTTCTTTTTCAATCTTGTTTGTCGGGAAAATGGAAAGAGAAGGTGCTAAATGCATGTGTGAATGACTATCAGCGGCATAGTTATTTTATATCGTTAAAGGTGAGGACTGATTCGGCAGTAGTACGATGCATTGTTAGAAATGGGAATTTATTCCTGTATTTCAACGATCGGCAGGGTTTAAATGAAAGTCAGTATGCAAGCCTTGCAAAGGAGATTATTAAAGAAGATCGCGTGATAGCAGTTAGTGCAGCGGACCGCAAGAGATATGATTTTGCCATACTTTATGGATGTGAAGAAATCAACCAGGAACTTGAAAAGGGAACAGAATATATTCTCGGAAAATATTTTCGCAGATGGCGCAATTGGTATACATTTAAGGGTGCTGTAACGAATGAAACGGAGAATGGAATTATCAATGCATTATTTGAGCGGCATGTGATTGTCACGACAGGGGATGAGTCCGGGAGTCTAATGCTACCAGACTGGCAGTTCAAGGGAAACCCGGGAGCATTTTAAACAATCAAAACTAAAAAGATGCTGTATCTAAAACCATCCATCGGAATTTTCGTACTTGTATTGTGTCTGTGTAGTTGTGAAAGACTATCCCAGGAACAGAGAATGCTAAAGACTTCAAACGAGGTGGTAGATGTTTTTGAGGAAAATAACGAAGCCGATTTTATCCGTATGATTGGTCCGGACTTGCGCTATATGACGGACGAAGAAAGGGTTCACTGGGTTTTTGAGGATGTGAGAAAGTATGTATTAACATATAGTAGCTTCGATAGGATACCGGTAGTAATTACGGATAAATATGACGATATGGGCAGACGGGAGGTGAGAATTCCTATTTTCAAAGGCAGGGATTCAATTAATAATGTTAAGGAAATAGAGTTGAAAATTTATTTTGGTCCGCCTAATCTTTTCCCACTGACAAAAATAACCGGTTATGAATTAGTCAAAAATAAATTACATGAGTAAGAAAGACGCTTATATAAACGCATACCTGATCTCTTTTTTGTATGTTGGTTTAGGGACGCTGACAGTCTTATCTGTTTATCCCGCTGATAAATTTTCCGGAGAATGGGTTTGGGTTGGTTTGTTGCTTACATTCCCTGTCAATTTTATAAGTTTTGGATATCGCTATATGGAAGCTGGTTCTTATCTTCCTGTTGCTTTAATTCAGTTCTGTGTTTTTGTTTTAACCGGGTGGATGATATATAGGGGGTATTTTAAGAAGAGGGTAGTTGTTTGATCTGATTAGATGTACGGACCAGATATTTCTTCTTTACCGGAGATGAGTATTAACCCCATTAATAGAATATGGTATGGAAATCTCCAAGGCGATAAGTGCAATCGGTATAGGCATACAGGAAAGGAATGGAACCATTATCCAAGCAGTCGCAGATATAACAGCAGAATATGCTGAGTCTTTTTTGGGCATAAAGTTGAATAGCAACGAAGAGGGTTATGGAAAAAAGTTGGCTGCTGCATATTCGGCCATGAAAGATTATGTTACTAATAATTTATTAATCGCACAATCGGGTCAATGAAGATTTACATTATTATAACTATGGTATTTTTCTCAATCTTCTCATGTACGGCACAGAGAAGAATTGAAGCAACCGACTCAGTCTACAAATGGCAGTATTATACGGACAGTTGTAAAGTATATACGGACTATACACGTAGGTATATTAACGATTCGATATATGTGGAGCGGAGTTATAATCTGATAGACACATTTATTGTCAACAACGGGAGATTGTTTATTACATCGCACAATACTGTCTATAAGATCGTCGATACGGAGGAAGATTTCAAGATTGGTAAGCGGAGTTTCAGATATTACTATAGTGATATAAATGCTGGTGATACGATTCAACGGCCAGGTGAAGCGGATGTGTCACGGTTTTTAAGACTTGCGTACTCGGTAAATGCTTTTGTTCCCGTTAAGGAAGAGCGTATAGGTAATCACAATGTATATCTATACTATTTAATCGGAGATTGTTACCCTGTGACCAAGGAAAATTGTATTGAGTCACAAATTGTCAATGGACGATACACTACCTTTTATTTTGAAAAAGGGGTTGGTTTTGTTGGATATAAAGTAGGTGACTCAAAATGTAGATTTATAGTTACTGATGAATCATACAAATTGTGGAAACAACGGAAGTAATACGGGTTGGGATATAATTTAACTTTAATTGCACTGTCGAGCCGATTATGGTTTTGTAAAGATTGTAGGGTTGACCAAAAAGTCAGAAAAGGCTTTTAGGTCGGCCCTTTTTTTGACGTATTTTACAGTTGATTTTTGGTGTGAACAAATGTAGAGCAGGGCGAAATGAAAGAGACAGTGTTATTCGTACCAATTTTATCTTTTAGGCGGCCGGTTTGCACCTTAGATGGATCTTTCGCAAGATATGGGCAGAATTATTTAGTTTCAAATCGGGTCGTTATTCTGAGGATTAAGTAGCGATGTTAGGGCCGATTCTTCTGACAGTCGGGTTTTATTACACGGTGGGTTTATAAAGGTATTTTTTCTGCGCAGATACAATACGTATCCGGTTGCTTTCTTTGTTTGTAAATGGCAGGTAGATGATCTCAGAACTGAAATACAACGAATATATTTTGTGTTCTTCAAATTGTTTCGTGATATTTGAATTCAGTTAAAGTTTTATGTCGCCCAATAGCCATTGTGGTTGCCTATACTTTGTTTGTAAAAAATCAGCATTTTCAAGTTAGATCTTAGCCTATACATATGACTAGTTGGATTATTGTAAGTCTACTTATGATAAATCTGCACAGTTCTGTTGACGCTCAGCGTAAAGATTCCACGGCGCCAGTCCAGGATAGCAGCTTTAAGAATGCACCACAGTTACCTGCAAAGTATTTATCGCAGGTGAAGCAGAAATCAATGCGTACGGAACAGCAGGTAAATAAGCGGACCGACAAAGCATTGAGCCGTTTGCTTAAACAGGAGAAGAAGATGAAAGCTTGCCTATGGAAGGTCGACTCAGTGGCTGCAGGTAATATTTTCTCGAAATCTATAGACAGTTTAGGTAGTCTGAAAGCGGGGCTTAAAAACAAAGTGACGGGCAAGCTGCCATTAGGCGGTGGCGGCGGCTATCTTGATACACTTGGTAATTCCTTAAAGTTTCTGGAAGGGAAAGGGGAACTGTTGGGTACTTCGAAAGGGAAACTGGCTGACGCTACCAAAAATCTTGAATCGCTACAGGGCAAACTGCAACAAGCCGATCAGATAAAGGCCTATATCCGCGAACATAAGAAACAGCTGAAAGAACAGTTATCCCAGTATACCGGCTTTACGAAGGATCTTCAGAAGATTAATAAAGAGGCTTATTACTACGGTCAGCAGATCAGCGAATACAAGACCTTACTAAAGGATAAAAAGAAGGCAGAGGCGAAAG
>NZ_QGTG01000001.1:478389-1304743 GCF_003182155.1 Chitinophaga sp. S165 | reverse complement strand
AAGGATCTTCAGAAGATTAATAAAGAGGCTTATTACTACGGTCAGCAGATCAGCGAATACAAGACCTTACTAAAGGATAAAAAGAAGGCAGAGGCGAAAGCAATGGAATTGCTGAAGAAAATGCCTGTGTACAACGATTTTATCCGCCGTAATTCTCAATTGGCCAGTCTTTTTAATCTTGGATCATCGGGAGCGGCGACAGCGCAGAGCCTTGAGGGGCTTCAAACCCGAAGTCAGGTGGAGCAGCTGATCCAGCAAAGACTTGGTAATGATCCTGGCGCGCGGCAGGCGGTTAGTCAGCAGATGGACCAGGCACGTTCTCAATTAAATGAATTGAAGAGTAAGTTCCCTGATCTTGATAATGCGGGGGATATGCCTGACTTTAAGCCCAATCCGATGAAGACGAAGAGTTTCCTGGAACGATTGGAGTTCGGGGGGAATATTCAATTCCAAAAGTCTAATCGTTATTTCCCGACAACATCAGATATCGCGGGCCAAATAGGTTATAGGTTCCATAAGAATGGAACAGCGGGTATCGGTATGTCTTATAAGCTGGGTTTAGGGACAGGCTGGGACCATATAGCAATCAGCCATCAAGGTGTGGGATTACGCTCTTTTGTGGACTGGAAGCTGAAGGGAACGTTTTTCGTGAATGGTGGGTTCGAGCAGAATCATGTGTCGACGATCTCGCGGGTTGATGAGTTGAAGAGCTGGAGTGGCTGGCAGGGGAGTGCGTTGCTGGGGGTAAGTAAGAAGTATAAGGTGAGTGCGAAGCTGAAGGGGAATATTATGCTGTTGTACGATTTTATGGCGAGAGGGAATATGCCGTCGAGTAGTCCGGTTAAGTTGAGATTAGGTTACAATTTTTAGAATTAAAATATAAAAATAAATATGAACAAAGTTTTAAGATTAGTAAGTGTTTTGTTTTGTGTTGCGGGGGTTTTAAGTGTGAAGACCGCAAGCGCCCAGTTTTCTGGGACTATCACGGTAAACGGGCAAATTGGTGTTTATTATCCGGTTGCGTTCGTAGATGGCGCAAATTCATCGCATCTGGCTACGGAACTGGAAATCGGTAGATCCAACCCTCATCAGGACAGCTCATGGAGAGGATCCATTATCGCAAAATTTAGATTCCATGTCAACAACTGGGGTTGTGGGTCTGAGTTTATTGATGCGGATCTCAGGGAGGCCAATAGTCACGTGGCATCTTACAGTTCTTTCATTGGAGGTTGGGTGGATGCCTCTTTTGGTAATGCTTCCGCAAGTGTCGTTATCTGGCTGCGCGGTAACACAACATATAAATACTATTCTAACTATACGGTAATGCCTACTGTTTATGATGGTGTTCAAAACCCTTCCACTTACCAACCAGCTACAGGAGGAACAATATATGGTGCGAAATCGGCGGTGGATAACACAGTGAACATGTATGGTATGACCTATGGGAATACGGGATATTTCAATGGAGCTGGACTTAACTATTTTGGTGGCAGCGTTGGTATCGGGACCAGGAATGTCGGTACAAGTAAATTAGCTGTAGAAGGAACAATAGCAGCAAGGAGAGTTAAAGTTACGCAGGCTGCTACATGGCCGGATTTCGTATTTGAGCCTGAGTATAAATTGCCTTCCCTATCAGAACTGGACGCCTATATAAAAGAAAATAAACATTTGCCTGATGTTCCGTCTGCAAAAGAGGTAGCAAAAGAAGGACTGGATCTGGGTGAGATGAATAGGATCCTGCTGCAGAAGGTAGAAGAGTTGACATTGCATTTGATAGAGCAGGAGAAGATTAACAAAGAGCAGAAATTACAAATGCAACAGCAGAAAGATCAGATAACGAAGTTAAACGAGTCTGTAAGTAAATTAATGTCTAAATAGGTTATATTCTTACGGATATCTATAATTCGGTAATAATTCGGTTTCCTATTGGCTATTAGTAGGTGTACTGTGGCCTATAACAAACAATCTATACTTATGTATCGACGACTTCTTATGGTAGCTTTTCTAGCAATCCTTCTTGTGGGGAATATAAAAGCTCAACTAATATATCAACCAGGTAAGATAATTCCACCTTCTCCAACAGCTGCATCCCTCGGGCGTTTTGGTGAGACCCCTGTAAGTTATTATTCTGGTATGCCCTCTATATCTGTGCCCCTTTACAATGTTGAGATAAATGATTTTTCACTTCCCATTACACTTACCTACAGTTCTAACGGAGTGAGGGTTAATGAAAATGCCGGTTGGGTGGGCTTGGGCTGGACCATGTCAGCAGGTGGTGTTATAACCCGGACAGTTCGGGGAGCGGATGATTTCGGTAATGGAGGCTATTTTCGGGAAGCCGCATTACCACCGAATACTGCCAGCAATGATTATGCAATAACCGCGAACTGGCCTGCGGAAAAACAATATTTGAACGATGTTTTTGTTGGCAGGACGGATTCCGATCCTGATCTCTTTAGTTTCAATTTCGCTGGATTTACAGGCAAATTTGTGTTGGATAAGAAAGCAAATGGATCAAAAGTTTTGATGGATGAACAGAATACTTTGTTAGCAGAATTCCAGGAAACGCTTGGCAACTGGAAAGTTACGGATGGGGTAGGAAATATATACTATTTTGGCAGGACAGAGTCTTCCGTAGATTATAGCTATCCATCCAGTTCTGCGCCTGCACCTGAGGGCACGCCACTAACATCGTTTAATGCCGGGATACCTGTTACTACTGCGTGGTATCTGGATTCTATTGTCACGCCGGCCAGGAATATTATTAAATTTTTGTACGATGTGAAAGGTGATATTGTATCCCCATTATATTGGTCAGAAAAGAAATACAATCAGACGTTTCTTACGGGATTTTGTTCTTCTGGCCCCGCAGGCACATATGAAACTTATTATAGCAGTAAACAGGTTGTACATGAATCGTCTCTTAGACAAATCGTCTTCCCGGGAGGTACGATTGATTTTATAACCAGTGATAGAACAGACTTGGAGTACATCAACAGTATCAAACCAGGGAAGCTATCCGATCTCATAATAAAGAATCAAACTGGGGCACAGATTAAGGGATTTTCCTTTTATTACAATTATTTCACAGGATCAGGTTATTCCCGCCTGAAATTAGACTCAATAGTTGAGTATGGCAGCAGTACTGCATTCAAGAAGTCACCTTATAAGTTTACCTATTTTGATCAGACCAACTTGCCTCCCAAAGTGACAAGATCGGTTGATTATTGGGGATATTATAACAACAGGCCTAACCAGTCGTTAGCACCTGCTCTTACTGTACGCCAGGCGGGGCAATATTTTGGAGGAGCGAACAGGGAGCCTGATACAACAATTGCAAATATAAGGAGGGGTGTTTTATCGTCGATGACATATCCCACAGGTGGAAGTACGGAATTTGAATATGAGCTTAACGATTATTCAAATCTTGTAGGCGACGATAGATATTATATTACACCAGTGACTTTTCATACTGAAGCGGATGATGATTATACCTTCAGCAGGAGTCTGGATACGTTTATCATTGTTAATGATACACCGAAAGTTAATTTCCGTTTTAGCTACTCAAAAACGGATCCTAATGCGCCAGATCTGATTAATCCGGAGCTTCAATACGTATATGCAAATGTGTACAGGAATGGACAATTTTTTACATCATACAGCAACTTTTTTAACGGAGATAACCAGGACGTAGTCTGTTTTCCAGGTACCTATGTAATAGAGAGCAGGTATGTTCAGGGATACTCCACCAGAATGTGGGCTGCATATGATGAGCGGATCAAGACAAATAGGAAATTGGGCGCCGGTTTAAGAATCAAGGCTATAAGAAACAAGGTAGACGGTAAGTACTACAATGTAAAGAAATATGAGTATAGAATGAATGGTGATACTTCTTCCGGAAGGTTGATCACCAAACCGGTGACATACTATTCATTCCAGTATACAAGTAATATCGATCCATGGACAGGAGATGCTATGTCATGCACTTATACAGCTGGCTATGTGGGAAGGGAATCCAGTACGGTCTTCTCTGCAGGATTGAATTCAAGCGCAAATCCGGTCGGATATGACAAGGTTACGGAAAAATTGGGAGAGAATGGAGAAGGGGGGCAGAATGAATATTACTATTTCAATTATGAGAATAGTAATACAGCCTTACCTTTTCTGCCATCAATGCCTGGATTGTGGAACGGAAAGCTTCTCAAAAGTATGTCATATGATTCGGCAGGAGTATTAGTAGAAAAGACTGAAAATGAGTACATCTCTGGTGCAAACAGTGAAACTATAAAAGGATTGAAGCTGTATGCCTTTGACGAGATAACAAGAGTGACCGCTGCAATGATGGAGCCTCAGTACAGGATTAAATTTTACGATAACTATTCCGTATGGCCGGTACTGAGCAAAGAGACAAAAACGACATATAGTGGAAGTCAAACCTTAGTTGCTGTTAAAAACTTTTTTTATGGGAATGTCAACCATAAGCAGATGACAGGTATGCAGACCTTAACCAGTGACGGGAAAATAGTAACGAAAAAGTATCGGTATCCTGATGACTATACAAGTGCTGGTAGTAATTCATTCGTTCAAAAAATGAAGTTGCAGCACATTATCACTCCATTGATAGAGGAACAGACGCTTGTTACAGGAACTTCTGGCAAAAGATTAGTACAAGGTGCTTTTATTGAGTACAGTAAATTCGGAGATGCTTACAAACCAAAAGTAATCTATCAGTTGCGGAATGATAGCCCATTAGCCGATACGACTGTCTCAAATATCAGTTCAACCGGACAGTTATTATTGCATCCAGCTTACCGGGGTGAAAATTATTTCGATAGTTATGATGCTACAGGGAATTTACTGGACAGTCATAATGCTGGCGGTGACAGTACGGGATATCTGTGGGACTATTCCCCTATGGTGCCGATAGCAAAGGTGACGAATGCAGCTGCATCAGCTATTGCATATAGTAGTTTTGAAGCAGGTGGGAAAGGCAACTGGACATATGCAGGAACCGTAATTGATACTGCAGGTATAACTGGTATGAAATGCTATAATATAGCAAGTGGTGCTGTTACTAAAACAGGGCTTACTGCTGCTAAAACTTATGTTGTTTCTTATTGGACTAAAAATACATCTCCTTACAACATAGCAGGAACAATAGCGGGGTATCCATTGAAAGGCCAGTTCGTGAGAGGATGGACATACTTTCAGCATAAAATTAAAGGTGTGACCTCTATTACTATAACAGGAACGGGTTCTATTGATGAGTTGAGGTTATTACCTCTTGGTGCTGCAATGTATACTTATACTTATGATCCATTGGTTGGAGTAACTACAGAGTGTAATGATAACAACCAGATATTATATTATTCCTATGACAGCCTTGGCAGATTAAAAGTAATCAGAGACCAGGAACGGAAAATATTTAAGCAGTTTGACTATCAGTTCCAGGCATCTATCACCAAATAATACCTATACAATATGAATTTTATACAATATAGGATAATTGCAGGATTATTACTGGTAGGTGTTTTGCATACCGGTGTTTTATCTGCTCAGACTAACAGGCCGGGAGGGACGCGTGCGGTTGCCACTCCTGTACAAACGCCTGCCGCATATACAAATACGGTGAGCAATTATGTCAGAACTTGGGAACCAGATATGCCGGTGACAGACACTACGGTATCTGTGCTGATGTCAAAAAAGACCAGGGAAGTAAAGCAAACCACACAATATTTTGATGGGCTTGGGCGTCCGCTGCAGACAGTATTAAAGGGTGTCAGTAGTGCTGGCGGAGATATGGTAGTGCCCGTAGTATATGATGATTTTGGACGGGAAAGCTATAAATATATGCCTTATGTGCAGCAATCTGGTAATGTGAGTGACGGGAAGTTTAAAAGTACCCCTTTTGCCGTACAGAAAGTGTTCTATCGAAACGGGATCCTTAATCCTGGCATAGCGGGAGACAGTATTTTTTATAGCAGGACAGAGTTTGAAGCCTCTCCGCTTAACCGTCCACTGAAAGACTATGGTCCTGGAAGTAGCTGGGTTAGCCGCCCACAACAGAACCAATACCAGGTTAATACGGTAGGAGATTCTGTAAGAATATGGAATGTGACCGCCAGCGTCCCGACCAGTGCGGGTACATATGCGGCTGGTCAGTTATATAAAAATGTGGTGATAAACGAAGCGAAAAATCAGGTAGTCGAATTTAAGGACAAAAATGGACAATTGGTTCTGAAGAAGGTACAGCTTTCTGGTACGCCGGGGACTGCGCATATTGGCTGGTTATGTACATACTACGTAAATGACGATCTGGGAAACCTTAGATTTGTAATCCCTCCATTAGCAGTTGAGGCTGTAATGAGAAATGCGTGGAGCATTAGTACCATGATAGCAGATGATCTTTGTTTTCAATACCAGTACGATGATCAGCGACGTATGGTAATAAAGAAAGTGCCTGGTGCAGGGCGGACTTTTATGGTGTACGATTTGAGGGATAGACTGGTATTTACGCAGGATTCCATTCAGCGGGTACAGTCGCCAATGGAATGGTTTGCCACCTTTTACGATGGGCTTAGCCGGCCAGTAATGACTGCTATTTATAAAGGGAGTTCTACGAGAGAAGCTTTGCAGGCAAATATGAATGGCGCGGGGAGTTCTCAATTTATAAGCAATGTGTCACCTGGAAAGACTGATCTTGCACTATACGATTATGATGGTAGTTCATTATATACCGCCAGTAATAGTATAACAATGCTTGGTGAATTTGATTCAGGCACAGGATCTGATTTTCTGGCGGAAATTAATCCTACATCTACAGATACAACAATTGTTTCAGCAAGTTCATTGGCTGGTATTTCATCAGCGTCATTAACACCGTTGACGTATACATTTTATGATAACTATGATTATAATGGAAAGCTTGGTTGGATAAGTAGCGATATATCGAAGCCACAGGCATCCGATACGCTTTACCCCGAGGCGTTAGCAACTGCTTATAGCAATATGACAGAGGGATTGGTGACAGGCCGCAAAGTGAGGGTTTTAAATTCGGATAAATGGCTGACGACTACTATCTATTACAATGACAAAAGACGTCCTGTGCAGGTAATAAGTGAGAATAATGTAGGAGGAAAGGATGTCCTGTCCACGCTTTATAGTTTTAAAGGAGCCGTGTTAAGCACTTATTTGCGACATCAGAATCCTAAAAGCATCAATCAGCAAACCATTTTGGCGACGAATATGACATATGATCATGGTGGCAGGCTGCTTACGGTCCGGAAGCGTCTAAACACCGGTGAGGAAAAGCTAATTGCGGTTAATAGCTATGATGAGTTGGGACAACTGAAATTGAAGCGTCTGGGAGTCACCACCTCAGGAAGTTTGCTCGATACTTTGAATTATACTTATAATGTGCGGGGATGGATACAGGGCATCAATAAAAACTTCGTGTCTGGTGGAAGCAGTACTTCAAATTGGTTTGGCCAGGAATTGAGCTACGATTATGGCTTCGATAGCAGCCAGTATAATGGAAATGTTTCTGGTGTTAAATGGAAAACACGAGCCGACAGTGCGTGGGCATATGGTTATTATTACGACAAGGCAAACCGGTTAACAGGAGCATATTTTACTCAGAAAAATGGTGCCAACTGGGCACAGGATAAAAAAGATTTTACAGTCAGCAACCTTTCCTACGATGCAAATGGTAACATCAGGTCAATGTGGCAAAAGGGAATGATTGGAGTATCGAATGATTTCATTGACCAACTTACATATTCTTATGTTAATGCAACCAGTAATAAGCTTGCATCTGTGACAGATGCAAAGTCAAGTGTTACTGCTACAGCTAAGCTGGGAGACTTTAGAGACGGCACGAATACTGGAAATGATTATGCTTATGATGTCAATGGCAATTTGGTTACGGACCTAAATAAAAACATCGCGTCAATTACCTATAACCATTTGAATTTACCAGTGGTGATAGCCCTCAAGGGAAAAGGCATCATCACATATCAGTACGATGCAACAGGCAGTAAGTTAAGTAAGACAGTACTCGATAGCACAGGCGCGTCTCCCAAAACAACGGTGACTGATTATGTAGGCAATTTTGTATATGCCCAGGACTCTCTGGAGCTGATTGTTCATGAAGAAGGCCGTATTCGGCCAATCTACAAGACAGGAGACTCTATAAGATTTGCATACGATTATTTCGAAAAGGATCATTTGGGTAATGTTCGTACTGTTCTGACGGATCAAACCGACTTTAACATGTATGCTGCCACAATGGAAATAGTTTCTGCTTCAAAGGAAGCCGCTTTGTTCAGCAATGTAGAAGAAACAAGGGCTGAAAAGCCAGCAGGCTATCCTGAAGATAAGACTACAGAGAAAAACGCATTTGTGGCAAAATTAAATGCTAAATCGGGTGGAAAAAAAGTAGGTCCGTCATTGGTTTTGCATGTAATGGCAGGAGATACTGTACAGATTAATGCACGTGCCTTCTATAAGGCGCAAGGACCAGGGGATAATAGTCAGAAACTTCCAGTGGAAGATATGTTGGCTGGTTTAGTGCAAGCGTTTGGTGGAAATGGTAGTGGAGGTGGATCACATGCTTCAGCAGCGGGTTCTAATAATACACCCTTTAATGCAGATTTTTACAATAATAACTATCAGCGATTAAAGGAGAAAAACAAAGAGAATAGCTCGTCAAACCGTCCGAAGGCTTATTTGAACTTTATA
Organism: Chitinophaga sp. S165; assembly: GCF_003182155.1. Taxonomy (GTDB): domain Bacteria; phylum Bacteroidota; class Bacteroidia; order Chitinophagales; family Chitinophagaceae; genus Chitinophaga. The sequence goes on along the minus strand of NZ_QGTG01000001.1, from coordinate 1,296,004 downwards.
TTATTCGACAATGATTTTAAATTAGTGGAAGACAATAGTGGTGTAAGGCAAGTAAAGAATAGTCCGGATGAGCTGCAGGAGTTGGGTGTGGAAAAGATGATTATGGTGAAAAGTGGCTTTTTGTATATTTATACCAGTAATGAGAGCCAGCAGGACGTATTCTTTGATAATATTATGTTAGGAATTAGCAGCGGACCGTTACTGGAAGAGACGCACTATTATCCTTACGGATTGACAATGCCTGGAATAAGCACTAATGCATTGAAAGGAACAAATTATCCGGAGAACCGTCTGAAATTTAATGGTAAAGAGCTTCAAAATAAGGAATTTGCAGATGATCGTGGATTGGAATGGTACGATTATGGAGCAAGGATGTATGATGGACAGATAGGAAGATGGCACGTTAAGGATCCATTGGCAGATAAGTATGAAAGTTATTCGCCGTATCATTATGTATTGAATAATCCTATCAAATTTGTAGATCCGGATGGAAGAGGCGATAGTGCGATTAACAGCAAAACGTATACGGGAGCTGTCCAAACAGGGAGCGCAACACCTTTATATACTTATGATAGCTATGGTAGCATTACAGGCTTTGCAAAAGACGCATATAATGCATACAATTGCCATTCTTTTGCCTGGGATAATAGCAAAGGAGATCCTAAAGATAAACAGAACATTGAAGAAGCTCCTAAGTGGGATAACGACCCGTTAAATAATACAGGTAACTATAAGGCGTTAAAGTTTGACGAACCCAATCAACCGGGAGATAGAGTAATATATTTTAACGTCGACAAAAACGGAAACGTGGAGGCAACTCATTCTGGGGTTGTGACTCAGGTAGATGCCAAGGGTAATACGATTGAAGTTGAGAGTAAGTGGGGGCAGGACGGATTATATAAACATCATCCTAGAGATGTTCCGGCGGGATATAATCAACCGGGAGCTAATCCTACTTTTGAAGTAAAAGGAAAAACGTATGAGGCAAGAGTTTATTTTAGATTCGATCAGGCCAAGGCGTTCTTCAATGACCCTATTACACAGCGATCATTAAAGCCAGTATCAGATAATGCGCGCTCCGTTATAAGTGGGGTACAGGTCCTCACACAAGAAAAAAAACAGACATATTTTATTAAACCAATAAAGTAATTATAATGCGTATATTATTAAGCACTTTGCTGTATTTGATATTCATGAGCTGTCAAAATGGTATAAATGGGAAATCACAAAAGCCTCAGACGCAAAATCTGGATACGACGAAGGTATCCCGGTATACAGTTGATCAGCAGTTAAATGGATTGTTGGATAGTTTGAGATACTGTTATGTCAGGAATATAAAAAACTCCGAAGATCGGCTATTGGAGTTTTATAAAAAAAAACCTGAGGATTTTAAGGAGGATAGTCTGGTATACTATACAGCAGTGACTTCTTTTTTTAATGCAGACAGTACCATTCTCAAAAAAATATTGGTGTTTCAAGGTGATTCCTCACGATGTGGTTGGATTTATTCCCCCAAACCTTATTCATCAATAGCAAGGGAATGGGAAGGACACTTTAACAAAGAAATGGGATCGAAAGTATTGATCTATGCATACCTAATGGGTGCCTGTGGTAATGACAAAAATATCCCAAATGATCCGGATCTCATTGAAGAAATTTTTAATAAAATTCAGCTAACTGATTTTTCCCATTGGTTGGATGCTCACCAGACTTTGAATAAAATGGAGCTTTGCCGGAAGTTTAAAGAGGAGAAGCTCTAATTCAATTGAAGCGTATTGTTTTAGAAGTGGGTGCGTATCACGATTGATGAAGGCATTCGAGGCGTTTTTGAAGCATTCATCAGATGGTATAATGGTGTTTAACATATAAAAAGACCGAAATAAGAGAATTTGGAGCAAATGTTATAAACAGGTAGAAGTTGTGTGGGTACGATATAAATTATATTTTTTGTTATAGATTATGAATGCGGCTTTTTAAAGGCCGCATTTGTATTTGTTGTAATCGATAGCTATTTATTAGCGAGTATCAGTAGTTGACACCTTTGGCTACTCGTCCTATCGTTATATCAATAGTAGTCCTATTCTGTTTAATGATCCGACTGGGCAGGAAATATGGATATCTTATGGGGAAAATCAAAAAGACAAGGTTAAGTATAAAAACGGCGTATTATACAATAAGGATGGAAGAATTAAAGAACAAGATATTAATCCTGTTATTAGAAAATTTTTTCCATTAATAAGGTGATATGAATAAAGCGCTTTATATATTTTGCTTAATTTCTTCATTATTGTATTGGATGCTTAGGCCAAACAGTCAGTAAAAGTCAAAGCAAACATGGAAATGAGATAATTGATCCGGTAGAACCTCTACCTTTTGAAATTACGCGAAGGACTCAGTTTGTAAGTCTTCCAGATAGTTTAGGGGTCGAAAAGATAACAGGGTTATCTATACTCATTTATTTATTAATAAGGTAGCCGTTGTTGATAGCTTCAAAATTGTTAAGTTACAGACATATAAAGGAGGTAAAGAAATGATTATTTATTATCAAGACAATACAGATGACGATGATGTAAAGAGAGTACTACCTCGTTTTTACACGCAGATACAATGCGTTCTTAGTTGTTTCCTTTGCAGCGAAAGATACTTAGTTTATAACTTCTGTACAACGAAAATGTTATGTGTTTTTTCATATCGTTTTATGACCTTTGATTTATAGTTAAAGTTTTATGTTGCCCAATAACCGTTGTGGTTACCTATACTTTGTTCGTAAGAAATCAGCATTTTCAATTTAGATCTTAGCCTATACATATGACTAGTTGGATTATTGTAAGTCTACTTATGATAAATCTGCACAGTTCTGTTGACGCTCCGCGTAAAGATTCCACGGCGCCAGTCCAGGATAGCAGCTTTAAGAATGCACCACAGTTACCTGCAAGGTATTTGTCTCAGGTGAAGCAGAAATCAATGCGTACGGAACAGCAGGTAAATAAGCGGACTGACAAAGCGTTGAGCCGTTTGCTTAAACAGGAGAAGAAAATGAAGGCCCGTCTGTGGAAGGTGGATTCAGTGGCTGCAGGTAATATTTTCTCGAAATCAATAGACAGTCTTGGGAGTCTGAAAGCAGGACTAAAAAATAAAGTGACAAGCAAACTGCCTCTGGGTGGAGGTGGCGGCTATCTTGATACACTTGGTAGTTCGTTAAAGTTTCTGGAAGGGAGAGGAGAACTGTTAGGTGCATCAAAAGGGAAGCTTGCCGATGTTACTAATAACATTGAGGCCCTACAGGGAAAACTGCAACAAGCTGACCAGATAAAGGCTTACATCCGGGAGCATAAGAAACAGCTGAAAGAACAGTTATCTCAATATGCCGGCTTTACAAAAGATCTTCAGAAGATTAATAAAGAGGCTTATTACTACGGTCAGCAGATCAGCGAATACAAGACCTTACTAAAGGATAAAAAGAAGGCAGAGGCGAAAGCAATGGAATTGTTGAAGAAGATGCCTGTTTACAATGATTTTATCCGCCGGAATTCTCAATTGGCAAGTCTTTTTAATCTTGGATCATCAGGAGCGGCAACGGCGCAGAGTCTTGAGGGGCTTCAAACCCGTAGCCAGGTGGAGCAGTTGATCCAGCAAAGACTTGGTAATGATCCTGGCGCGCGGCAGGTGGTTAGTCAACAGATGGACCAGGCACGTTCTCAATTAAATGAACTGAAGAGTAAGTTCCCTGATCTTGACAATGCGGGGGAGATGCCTGACTTTAAGCCCAATCCGATGAAGACGAAGAGTTTCCTGCAACGATTGGAATTCGGGGGGAATATTCAATTCCAAAAGTCTAATCGTTATTTCCCGACAACATCAGATATCGCCGGCCAAATAGGTTATAGGTTCCATAAGAACGGAACAGCGGGTATCGGTATGTCTTATAAGCTGGGATTGGGAACCGGCTGGGATCATATAGCTATCAGCCATCAAGGTGTGGGATTACGTTCTTTTGTGGACTGGAAGCTGAAGGGAACGTTTTTCGTGAATGGTGGTTTTGAGCAGAATCATGTATCGACAATATCGCGTGTTGATGAGTTGAAAAGTTGGAGTGGCTGGCAGGGGAGTGCGTTGCTGGGGGTAAGTAAGAAGTATAAGGTGAGTGCGAAGCTGAAGGGGAATATTATGCTGTTGTATGATTTTATGGCGAGGGGGAATATGCCGTCTACGAGCCCGGTTAAGTTGAGGCTGGGCTATTGTTTCTAAAATAAAAATACAAGACAAAATATGAATAGCGTTTTAAGAGTATTAAGTGTTCTTTTTAGTATTGCGGGCGTTTTTAGTTTTAACACAGTAAGCGCCCAGATTTCAGGAACCATTACTGTAGGCGGAGATATAAATAAGTATTACGTAGTTACATTCAAAGATGGCGGAGCGCCTACCAATCAGACCACAGAATTGGAAATAGGCAGATCAGACCCTCATCGTGACAGCTCATGGAGGGGCACCGTGATCGCAAAATTTAGATTTCACGTAAATAATTGGGGCTGTGGATCTGAGTTTCTAGATGCTGATATCAGACAAGCCAATAGTCGTATACCAGCATACGGATCCTTTATTGGGGGATGGAGAGATGCTTCTTTTGGCAACGCTTCTGCAAATATGATTATCTGGTTGCGAGGTAAGACGACTTATACGTATTACTCAAACTATCCGGTGTCGCTGGTCGTATATGATGGCGGGGCCAATGGCGAAACCTATACGCCTGTAACAGGATTTACATATGCCCCTTTAACCGCTGTAGAGAATCGCGTAAACCTGGCAGGAATGAGTTATGGTCATACAGCATATTTCAATGGGCCTGGCACTAACTATTATGCTGGAAGTCTCGGTATTGGTACGACTGTCACAGGCACAAGTAAATTAGCCGTGGAAGGAACAATAGCTGCAAGAAGGATTAAAGTTACCCAAGCCGGAAGCTGGCCTGACTTTGTATTTGAACAGGAGTATAAATTGCCATCATTATCAAAAGTGGAAGCGTATATAAAGGCTAATAAACACCTACCTGACGTGCCATCTGCAGCTGAAGTTAAAAAAGATGGGCAGGATGTGGGAGAGATGAATAGGATACTGTTGCAGAAAATTGAGGAGTTGACATTGCATTTGATAGAGCAGGAGAAGAAAATTGCTGCCCAGCAGGAGCAGATCAATCGACTGTTTAAATAGTATAAGCAGGTTGTCATTTTTTTGCAGGCGCCGTTTAAATTAAGGCTGCCTGGTAAGGAGGTTCTTTTGTAAAAATAGTAGCAATTTTTATAATAAAATATTTTCTATTAACCAATGAAACAGATAAGTTATTTTCTTTTAGCATTAGTATTTAGCCTGGCTTCAGGTATTCTATCAGCAAGTGGGCAAGACAACAATTGGATAGATATGGGCTATACGGAAACTGGAGCATCTTATAATTATTATAAGCTGTTACAGGTGAATGGGGCCGCTCATCGTTACTCCACTATAATTGAGCTGAGTGTTCAGGCAGACCCTAATTATTACAATATGCAGGGTACTTATACTATCCGTGCAGATAAGTATGAACAGACGAGTGATAGGTTCGACGGTTTGGAAATTCAATGTAGTTCAGGCAATGTGGGAGCTGCTAGTTTTTACGTCTATAACAATGCTTTATGGGTTCGGTCCAACTTTTATTCAGGACATTTATATTATCGCATTAAGGGTAATTTCACAAGTGATAGTCCGCTGAATATAGATCCTTTCGGCCGTACAACCACGGCTCCCACAGGTTTCCTTGCCTCTACCTCTACGAACGGTATAAAATGTGATTTTGATAATAATACATTTTCAAAATTGCCCGTGGGCGATATCTATGGCGCACAGACTTTTTTTAATAATGTGTCAATACTTGGGGACTCGAAATTCGGCGTAGCGCTGGCAGATAAATTTTCTTATGACAATAAGACCCAGCCACACTATGGTCTTCAATGGACGACGGATAGTTGGTTCTCAGGTGGTCACTCCTATTGGCTTAGCGGATACGGGGGGATAAAGATGTTTACGACCGGCACTCCGAGACTGGTAATAACAAGTACCGGTAACGTTGGAATAGGAACAACTGCTCCTCAGGCTAAACTGGCAGTGAATGGAGATATTGTTTCAAAGAGAATAAAGGTTACGCAGACCGGCTGGGCTGATTTTGTATTTGAACCCGAGTATAAACTGCCATCGTTAGCAACGCTCGAAGCTTATATAAAGGAGAATAAGCACTTGCCTGATGTGCCTTCTGAGAGAGAGGTGGTGAAAAACGGAGTTGATCTGGGAGAGATGAATAAGATATTGCTGCAGAAGATAGAGGAGTTGACGTTGCATGTCATAGAACTCCAAAAGGAGATAAACCGGCTTAAAGAAAATCGGAAATAGTTAAACTTTGAAAGACAGGCAATATGAGAAATAGAAGTTATTTGATTTATCTGCTGTTTGCTGCTTGCGTATGTAGTGCGTCCAAATTATCGGCGCAGAGCAGTATAAGCGATCAGCCTTCCCTGACGAAGATAACACCTCCGGCCCCCAATGCGGCGGCACTGGGTAAGTTTGGGGATGTACCTGTAAGTTTAGCGACAGGTATACCACAGATTAATGTACCATTATACAGCTTTCATAATATAGACAATTCACTTAACCTCGACGTAACGCTGGATTATCATGCGGGAGGTGTACGGGTGGATGAAATGGCGTCTGACGTTGGTATTGGCTGGGCGCTGAATGCCGGTGGTGCTGTGACGAGAACATGCAGAGGTATACAGGATGAGGCCAGTATGTATGGATTTATGAATGCGCCGTCTACATTGAATGAAGAACTAGGAAATGATTGCTATAAAGGGTATTATCCTAATTTTTTCGGAAGGGTAGCTAGTAGTGAATATGATGGCCAGAACGATATATTTACTTTTAATTTTGGAAATAAAACGGGGAAATTTGTTTACGGAAAGAACGGTGATTTCCTGATGCTTACATCTAACAAGGTGAAGGTACAACATGTTATCAGCGCAGATGAAATCACAAAGTTTACGATCACAGATGAGAAAGGTGCCAGATATATTTTCGACGCAATCGAGCGTTCTGATGACGGTACTTCGGGCAATTTTCATATTCATGCTTCCGCGTGGTATCTTACTAAAATAATCGCTCCGTTTTCTACAGATAGTATTACGTTTGAGTACGAAAACGAGTTTAGTTCATATACATCAGGGAAATTTGTAACCGATGTATATGCATTAGGAGGTGCCCTGCCACCAAGTAAAAGCGCTCCCGAAACATCTTATAGTAGTGTTATCACTAATGGAAAGAGACTTAAGAAGATCAACTTTCCGAACCAGGTGACAATAAGTTTTATTTACGATACTGCCCTCAGGACTGATCAGACAAGTCCTTCCGCTCTATATCGCTTAAAGCAGATCAGCATTAGCGACGGCGCATTTACCAGGGGATATAATTTGTATCATGATTATTCTGTCAACAGGTTGACCTTAAAAAGAGTAGTTCCCTACAGTGCGTCCGGCGAAGCTGCAGGATATGAGCTAAGCTATACGGGCTCGCTTCCTGCTTATCTAAGTAATGAGCAGGACCACTGGGGATTTTATAACACTAACCCATCCGGGGATATGATTCCCGAATATTTCGATAAGACAAGAAATGTGACATTGCCAGGAGGGAAACGTTCTACGGATCCTAACAGGGTAAAATCTGCCTCTCTCACGCGAATGAAATATCCCACAGGCGGTTATACAGATTTTGAGATGGAAGCCAATACATCTGAAGATCCAAGACTGTCAGATAGTGTTTACATCATCACGAAAGAAAAAAGCTTTAGCCAGGGCTTGTATGTAAGTACGAGCAATCCAGGCACGCTTCCATTTAGCTTCAACGGCGACGCAGGGTCTACTACCACATTTAATATACGTATGTTTCAGCTTGGAACCTGTCTGGGAGGTAATCCTTGTTATTTGATAGTGGAGCTTAGAAATAGCTCAAACCAGGTTATTAAAACAGTTCCTATTCAAAGTAACGGGTCAGCGCAGTATGAAGATTATCCCTTTGATATGTATAATATGCAGCCAGGTAACTATTCCTTTTATGCATACCTGCAAAATATGGATTACTCGGACTATCTGACTTTATCCTGGATTGAAAAGCATAATAATAATCCGGATACGACCAAGATCTATAAAAAGGATCTTTATATCGGAGGATTGAGAATAAAGTCTATAAAAGATTATGATGGTATTCGTTTCAGCCCGGCTAGTACAAGAACATATGAGTATGTTAAAAAGGGGAGCACAATGTCTTCAGGCGCTTTGGGTGTTCTGCCTGTATATGAATATCCGGTATTTTATGAGTTTTATGAAAGTATCGGCATTACCGGTGGCGAATCATTGCCGGTAAATAACAATTACAATGGATATGGTCTCACCAATTATATTGCGCGAGCCAGTTCACCTACGCAATCGCTTGCTACAATTAATGGTAGTCCCGTGACATACAGCAGGGTAGTGGAAAATTATATGAACGATAGTTTGAGTAATGGGAAAAAGGAATGCTATTTCACTTCCTATACTACAGGTGGATTGGCGGGTTATAATGGATTTCCCTTTACACCGCCTAAGTATTTTGACTGGAGTTTTGGACAATTAGAGAAGGAAGTGATTTATAATAAGGATAATGATTCTGTAAAAGTAACGGTAAACCAATACCAGACAACTTTAGATAATTACTATAACAATTCATCCAGACTTATAAATTTTTCTTCAATAGCGTTGACACCCGTTAAATATGCGTTTAGGGCCATTCAGGGTAGGGCAGGAATAACGGAATGGTCACAAGTAGATAAACCGATTTATTTCGCCTCACGAGTTTTCACTCCCGGAGCTGGCCGGAAAGATCTTGCAAAAACTATTGTAACTGAGTATGCGAATGGTATAGGGATGTCTACGGAGACAAGCTATACTTATGATACAGCCTTTAATACAAAGACGGTTGTATCGTTTAACAGTAGGGGAGAGAAGATTGAGACAGTAAAATACTATCCCTATGAATATAGTACTTCTACTGCTAATGCCATGAAAGTAGCCAACATGTATGAGCCTGAAATTAGCGTAGAGACGTGGAAGACGATTGGGAGCAATAAATACCTGGTGAACGGCTATGTAAATCAATATGCATCAGTTGCGTCGGGAATCAGAAAGACGGGAATTGCAGCATTTACTAAGGTTTCACCTGTTCTTTCGAGTTCGTTAGGAGCGTTTAATGCAAATAACTTCAACCGGGATGCTTCTGTTTTCAAAGATCTGCTTTCATTTAGCCAATACACTGCAAAGGGTTTTGTCAATGAACAGAGTAAAATGAATGATTCCAAGAGTACTTATATCTATGGATATAATGGTAGCAATGTAATAGCAGAGGTAGCAAATGCCTCCGCAAATGAAGTTGCGTTCACGAGCTTCGAGGAAGACGGTAAAGGAAATTGGACATATGGAGGTACTCCCTCTATAAATACGACTGCAATGTCCGGAGGGAAAGTATATGTGCTTTCCGGTGGAGCTATTAGCAAAAGTGGGTTGACAACAGGTAAAGCTTATAAGATCTCCTATTGGAGCAAAAGTGGAGCAGCAACAGTGAACGGCACGTCTTTGACGCAAGGGCCTGTTAGAAACGGATGGACTTATTTTGAACATTTACTGCCGGCTGGTAATTCGTCTGTCTCTGTATCCGGAAGTGTCACTATTGATGATCTTCGTTTGTATCCAGTTGATGCTACGATGTCGTCTTTTACCTATCAGCCTTTGTATGGAATCACGTCTATATGTGACGGTAAGAATTCGTTTTCTTATTTCACTTATGATGGCTTCGGTAGGTTGATAATTGTTAAAGACCAGGATGGTAAGATCCTGAAACAATATAGTTATGAATACCAGGCTGCGATCACAAAGTAGCGTAAGCAGAATAGAGAAGCAATCCCTGATTACTGGTGTGAGTATCTGTATCAGGCGGGTGTTATCAAATGAAAACCAAAATTCGATGAGCTTTAATAAATACAGTACGTCTCTGCTGGTATTATGCTTCCTGGGGCTTATTCCTGGAACATTATCAGCACAAGGGCCTAATAAACCAGGAGGAACAAGGGCAACTGCAGTTGCAGTGCCGCTACCTTTTGCATATACAAATACCTCCGTCAATTATGTCAGGACCTGGGAGCCTGACATGGCAATGACAGATACGGCAGCTGTTAAGTCGACGGCAAGAAAGATAAGAGAAGTTAAGCAGACGACTCAATATATTGATGGTTTGGGAAGACCATTGCAAACAGTTTCTAAAGGCATAAGTGCAGGTGGCAGAGACCTTGTTGCACCGGTTATATACGATCAGTTCGGACGGGAACAATATAAATACCTTCCATATGTGCCGCAATCCGGTAACTCCAATGATGGTAAGTTTAAGACCGATCCATTTAGTGCACAGAAGGCATTTTATCAGAATGGTGTGCTTAATCCGGGAGTTATAGGAGAGAATATTTTTTATAGTCAAGTGGGATTTGAGGCGTCTCCTCTTAACAGAACGCTTAAAGCGTATTCACAAGGTAACAGTTGGGTTAATCGCCCTGTTGAGATGCGGTATCAGTTTAATGCAGTGAGCGATTCTGTAAGACTGTGGAGTATTGGTACAGGACTACCTTCCAGTAGTGGTAACTATGGGGCTGGCCAGTTACAGAAGAATGTGACTATAGACGAGCAGGGAAACCAGACAATCGAGTATAAAGATAAAGACGGGAATATTTTACTAAGAAAGGTACAAGTTGGGAATAGCCCCGGCACTGGACACATTGGTTGGTTATGCACCTATTATGTATACGATGATCTGAATGAGTTGCGATTCGTTATACCACCACTGGCTGTCGATGCGATCAAAGGGACCTGGACGATAAGCACGGCTATTGCAGACGACTTGTGTTTTCAGTATCAATATGATGAACGCCGGCGTGTAGCAGTAAAGAAGGTACCAGGCGCCGGACAATTTTTTATGGTTTACGATGTCCGGGATAGGCTGGTGTTCACCCAGGATGCGATTCAAAGGGCCAAATCTCCTATGGAATGGCATGTTACCTTTTATGACGGGATGAATCGTCCAACAATGACGGCGCTCTATAAAGGAACGGCAACAAGAGATACATTGCAGGCAAGAATGAACAGAGCGACGGCGTCCCAGTCTATTTCATATGCGTCTCCAGCGGAGGCAGATCTGGCTCTGTATAGTCATGATGGTAGTTCCTTATATACAGCGACAAATAGTATTGCGGTGTTGGATGGATTTGATTCTGGTAGCAATGCGGAAACCGACATGCAGATAGACCCAGCAGCTGCAGATACGACAATTATTACTGCTACGAACCCGCTTCCTAACATACCCGCATCGGACTTAACGCCACTTACATATACCTTTTACGACGACTACAACTACACCGGAAAATTGGCTTTTGTTGGTACAGACACGGCTAAACTGGTAGCAGCTGATACTCTATATCCAGAGAAGCTGCCAGTTAGCGGTATGACGGAAGGCCTTGTTACGGGTAGTAAGGTAAGGGTTCTTGGTACCGATAAATGGCTTACAACAACAACGTATTATAACGACAAGGGCAGGCCTATACAGATAGTGAGCGAGAACAATGTTGGTGGGAAGGATATGGTAACAACGCTTTATAACTTTAAAGGCGCTGTGTTATCATCCTATCTTCGTCATCAGAACCCAAAAAGTATTACACCACAAAGTACCCTGCTCACAAGTATGACCTACGATAATGGAGGCAGATTGCTTACGATCAGGAAGCGACTAAACGACAATGTCGGCCAAGAGAAACTGATAGCAGCAAGCAGTTATGATGAATTAGGGCAATTAAAGCAGAAGCGTCTCGGAGTAGGCAGTTCAGGAAGTGTGATCGACAGCCTGAACTACACATATAACATTCGTGGCTGGATGCAGGGGATAAATAGAAATTTTGTAAACAGTGGTGCGAGTACGTCTAACTGGTTCGGACAGGAGTTGAGTTATGACTATGGGTTTGATTCCAGTCAATACAATGGTAATATATCCGGTGTTAGGTGGAAGACGCGTGCGGATAGTGCCTGGGCATATGGTTATAATTATGATAAGGCCAATCGTCTGACAGGGGCTTACTTTACACAGAAAAATGGAGGCAGCTGGGCACAGGACAAAAAGAACTTTTCTGTCAGCAATCTCAGTTACGATGCTAATGGGAATATTAAGACTATGTTGCAGAAAGGTATGGTTGGCACGACGAGTAAAACGATAGACAGCCTCACATATACTTATGCATCAAATGATATTAGCAACAGATTGAGAGGTGTACGTGATATAGATTCGTCCATTACCAGATCGGCAATGCTGGGTGACTTTATAGATGGTAATACGGCGGTAGATGATTATTCTTACGACTTGAATGGAAACATGATCGCAGATCTGAATAAGAAAATTGCATCAATCAGCTATAATCATTTAAATCTGCCCACTCAGATTACTATTACCGGTAAAGGCACGATCACTTACCAGTATGATGCTGTAGGGAATAAGCTGAGTAAGACCGTTGTGGACAATACAGGCAGCACTCCGAAGACGACAGTAACTGACTATATCGGCGGGTTTGTATACAAACAGGATAGCCTGGAATTGATAGGTCATGAGGAAGGACGTATTCGTCCTATTTATAAAACAGGGGATTCTATTCGTTATGCTTATGACTATTTTGAGAAGGATCATCTTGGAAATGTCAGAACAGTACTGACCGATCAAACTGATTTTACGATGTATGCGGCTACTATGGAGACAGAAACGGCGGCTAAAGAAGTTGCATTATTTAGTAATATAGAAGAAACGCGATCAGAGAAACCGTCCGGTTATCCGGAAGATAAGACTACAGAAACAAATAAGTCTGTGGCGAAGCTGAATGCAAAGTCAGGAGGGAAGAAGATCGGTCCTTCGCTGGTGCTGAGAGTAATGGCAGGAGATACCGTGCAGATAAAAGCAAGAGCGTTCTATAAATCGCAAGGCCCGACCGATAATAGTCAGAAAGCGCCAGTAGAGGATATTGTGGCAGGGTTGGTGCAGGCTTTTGGCGGTAACGTAAGCGAAAATGGCTCACACGCTTCACAGGCTGTTTCTAACAATACGCCTTTTAGTGCGGACTTTTATAATAATGATTACCAACGATTGAAGGAGAAGAACCGTGAAAATGGTCAATCTGGTCGTCCGAAAGCTTATTTAAACTTTGTTTTATTCGATGATGATTTTAAATTAGTGGAGAATAATAGTGGTGTAAGGCAGGTGAAGGAAAGCCCAGATGAGTTGCAGACACTTGGAATGGAGAAAATGGCGGTGGAGAAGAGCGGATTTTTGTATGTTTATACTAGTAATGAAAGCCAGCAGGATGTGTTCTTTGATAATGTTGTTTTGGGAGTGAGTAGTGGACCGTTGTTGGAGGAGACGCATTATTATCCGTTTGGGTTGACGATGGCGGGGATATCTTCAAGTACGTTAAAGGGGACAAGTTATTCAGCAAATAGGAGGAAATACAATGGAAATGAACTACAATCGAAAGAGTTTAATGATGGTTCAGGCCTGGAGTTATATGATTTTAATGCAAGGACTTATGATGAACAGATGGGTAGATTTCTCCAAATGGACCCTCTTATAGAGACAGATCAGGAAAATTTAACACCATACCATTTTGCATTCAATAATCCTGCGAAATATGGAGATCCAGATGGTAAATTTCCTATCGTAATACCTATCATTATTTACGGACTGGAGCTTGCTATTGAAGGGTATGAAGTTTATAGAGTTTATCGAGCAGCTGCAACCACAGTGGCAGTGGTGAATTTATTATCAAAAGTGACGGCGAGTGATGTCACTAGACCTAACGAAAAAGCAGGTGCACCGGTTGCCAAAGATGAAACCGCAATTTCAGTGAAAGCTCCGGAGAAGGCTTTAGATATGAAAGCTAAACCTACAGTAGCACCAGGAGCGGCGGAACTATTAGGGAAAATAGAATCCATAACAGTACCAGAGCGACATGGTGGTGGTAAGAACGGGCAACACGCAAATCAAAAAGCTAGAGATTCGGCAAAAGAAAGATATGAGAAAGTGAAAAAAGAATACGATGCGTTAAAAAGCAAACCCAATAAGACGAAAGAAGATAAAGCAGCGCTAGAGAAGTTAAAGAGGAGCGTAGATCATGAAAAGAAGAAGATGGACAATACCGGAGAAAACCATAGTAAGAAGGCAAAAGGTAGTAATTAGTAAATCAACGTATGAAGACATATACATTTATTGCGGAATTTAGGGGAGGAACATATATTAGCCAAGTAAAAGCGGCTAATGTGAGTGCAGCGATGGTTTTGTGGAGTAAAGAACTGAACCCTGCTGAAATAAAGTTTTTAGGGGAGAAAGGAAAGTTGGAATTACAAACGGAGATTGAGGCTGAAAATCCAACGAAGGTGGAGGGGATTGAAAATGTTTGGTTCTTTTGTTTGAGAATTAAATCTGGTTATTTTATGGTCAATGTGGTTAAGACATCGGAAATGTAAAAAGCCTTATAATTGGAAACATTTTCATTAAGCTTAATATAAAGGTGAAAAAAGATGCATGTATCTCGAATTAATCAAAATTTGATTCTGCACAAATAATGCAAAGTGAAAAGCATAATTGATAGACAAACTATTTGATTTGTTTGTCAGTTATGCTATCTCTCTCGTAGTTCCAGCTTTCGGCCCAAAATCCGGGTTTATCCTCTATCTGCTCGATGATCATTACCTGCGAATATTTAGTTCTAGTGAAAGATTGTAAGAGTTGGATCATTGTCCCTGTGCCGTTGCTATCTGGATCGACATATCCGTTTTCGGATAATGCTTTTAGATGTGGCTAATGATCCAGAGCATAATTGAAAGATTTGATGATGGGCGTTCCTGGTAAGTGAATCGAGCAAAGTATAGCGAACAGGAATTGCAGGATAATAATTAGCCGATGTTCGGGGGTTGAAATTGTATGATTATGATGCGGGAATGTATGATCAGAAGTTAGGAAGATGGCATATAGGTGATCTTGTTGTGGAGAAGTTGGAGGCATTGGCCTTTTAGTTATGCGTTCGGAATGATAGAGCCGTTGGAACAGTTTCAGACAGTAAAATTGCTTCTAATTTCAACGATGTGGAGATTAGAGGAGTATAAATCTGCACCAGGTTCTTGACGGACCAACGACAATGGATGTATTAACCTCCTTGGTGCAGTCCTTTGTCTTAAGTCACAGTGCCTTTGATTTCGTAGGCAGGATGGTTGAGGCTTCGAGTAAAGCAGGTAATGCGACAAGAAATAGTGACGCTTTTCCGATGAAGGACAGGTCGGTTTTATCAAAGTTGAGAAAGACAATAGACTGTATAGCCTCTCTGATGCTGAAAATGTTTGACCGAGAAAGCATTTAATTAAAAAATGCAAATAAAGAAGCAAGCTACATTTTCATTGTATGTTTTTATGATCATTGGTTTAAAATATCTTTTGGTGAATCGATTTGGAATCATCAATAACAATAGTAATATACGTAGTATATTGAGCAGTTTTTTCATAATCCTTCTTTGTTGGCCGGAGTTTATTATTCACTGGGAATAATAGTTGATATTTATATGGAGAAGAGAAAAACATAGGGCGGTTTTTGCTGATTGGAATGCAATTATTGCTCTGCCAACATTGTGCGTTTTTTTTCATAGTAGGCCAAGTAATTACAAGCTTTTTAATCCCTTAGAAAAAGTTTGGAGCTTGGAGTACAAAATTTTGATTCACCTCGGTATCGGAAAAACTAAAAAATAAATTTGGATACCTACTTGTAAGTAGGTATCTTTGTTTCATCAAAGCCAAACTTTAGGATGAATACAGCACAAAATACCAAAGACAGGATAGTGGAACTCGGCAGGGATTATATGCAAAAGATTGGTTACCATTCTTTTAACTATAAGCAGATCGCTTTGGAGCTGAACATCAAAAATGCTTCCATTCACCATTATTACCCATCCAAAGAAGATCTCGGACTGGCTGTAATAGAAAAGGACCGTCAGGACTTCATTTACATGACCCAAAAGGTGAAGAAGGCAAAGGCGATGGACAAGCTGGAGGCTTTAATAGCCAATTATGAATATTACTTCAAAGAGGGCAGAAAGCTTTGCGTGATCAGTACATTCAGCTCTTCTTATAATGAGATCACGGAACGGATGCAGCTGGCAGCCTCTCAATATGCCGAGCTGGTAACATCCTGGTTGGTTGCTACTTTAAAGGAGGGCCAGGAATCAGGGGAATTTTCCTTTAAGCAACCTGCTGAAGATATGGCAAACGTTTGGATGGCAATGATGCCCGGCGCTTTGCTGGTAGGCCGTACGGGAGGGAAGCCAGCCTTCGACCGTACTATACAATCACTCAGACAGACTGTTAAATCTTCGTAAGAGGATTTTTTTTGAAGACAATACCTATCTGCATGTAGGTAGCTTTAGGGAGACACTTAGCAGATACAAATTTTTTTATCCATATTTCCTACCTGTATGTAGGTAAATGAATTGCCAGATAAATCGAATATTAAAACTCACAATTAACAAACAATGAAACAGATCATTTTAACAGGAAGCGCCAGCGGATTCGGATTGAAAGCGGCTAAAACCCTTGCATTAAAAGGACATACCGTATACGCAACCATGCGTAACGTAAATGGAGCTAACGCTGGAGTGGCAAAGGAACTAAAAGAGTGGGCCCAGGTACAGAAGGTGAACATAGAAGTAGTAGAACTGGATGTAACCAGCACAGCTTCTGTTAACAGCGCAGTTGCCGAAATAGCTAAGAAATCAAATGGGAGGATTGATGTTTTGATCAATAATGCCGGCGTTACTTATTATGGACTGGGTGAAGCACTGTCAATGGAACAGACAGAACAGATGTTCCAGGTGAACACACTCGGACCCGAACGTACCATGAAGGCCGTATTGCCATATATGCACGCGCAGAAAGAAGGATTGATCATCAATGTAACCAGTGTACAGTCCAGGAACCATATCCCAAGTCTGAGTACCTATAACGGTTCAAAAGCGGCAGTTGATGCAGCATCTGTAGGGTACCATTATGAACTGAGATCTTCAGGTATTGATGTGGCAATTATTCAGCCGGGAGCTTTCCAGACGACTGATATGACCAGCAAAGGCATGATCGGAAAAAATGAAGCAGTAGAAGCAAAATACGGTGCAGATACATTGGACTTCAAACGTGCGTTGCTGCAGTATTTTGTACCAACTCCTGAAAGTGGTGATCCACAGCAGGTAGCTGATGCGATGTTGAAACTGGTTGAGCAACCTAAAGGTGAAAGACCTATCTGGACTATCGTTGGCGGTGGACCAATGGAAGAAAAATTTGCAGCTATTAATCAGGCCACTAAAGATATCGTTGATTTCAACGTGAGCATTTTGCCACAGATCTTTCCTGCATAATCATGGGGATCTGGTAGGACGTGAACAGAAGAATACCTTTTCCCGGCGATGGGAAAGGGTATTCCAATTTAGATCTATTCCTCGGGAAGCCCCAGTGATTCAAGGTTCAGGAGTGTTACAAACTCAGACCTGAAATCGGCCGTCTTACCATTCTTTAACGCGTAGATAGCATCCCTTTGTCTGCGCATTTCACCCTGATATAAAGGGTGTCCTTCTATATCCTCCTCAGTTGGGAATGCTTCATTACCATGTTGGATGCTATACTGTGTGCTGATCAGGATGTCAAGTGTGCTTGCCGTGATATCAACAGTGTCAAGCGCCGCTCCCAGCGGTTCTATGGCTAGTCCGCAGATGGCCAGCCACACACCTGTAGCTGCATTCTGTGCTGAAGATGCAAGGGCTGTACGCCAGGCTGATTCAAAGATGTCCATGAAATTGTCCAGATCGGGGATCTGATCTTTGGCTGCAGTTTCCAGCTGTTCGACAGTTGTATCCTTGAGCTGACCAGCTACCAGCAGCCAGGCTTTGTCGAAAATATCCGAAGTGATATCTGTATTGCCGTTGAATTCTTTTGCGTATGTGTTCCTTAAGGTTAACCACAGTGTCTCTGCACTCGCCAGGCTGAACCTGGAGATGTCATTTGGTTTTAGTTCGGAAAGCAGTTCTTCCAGATTTTCTATCATGCGTCGTGTCGCTGCTGTTTTTACGTGCTTCCCGCTCTATTAAATTAAAACAGGAAGGTAGGCAGCGGCTGCAAGATAGCATTTTTAGGCACGCAGTTCCACTTCAAACGGAGTACCAGGGTTCAGTACAAAGAACTGGTCATTACCTAATATCTTTAAAATGATCTCAAAAGGCATTTCTACAGCGGCCATTCCCATCGGTATTTCAGTCATGCCGCTTCTTGAGATCATATCCTGCCTGCTGAACAACGGAACAAATTCACCATTGGGTTTGACGAAAGTTGCGAAGCCAATGCGATCACTCAGCTTCTCCGGCTGATTTGCCAGCGTGTATACTTTAGACTCCTTCAGCGTATCAATCAGTTCCTGCTTGTATTTTTTTACATTGAACCACTGCTTCATTATTTTCTGATGTAATAAAGCCGGTGCATCTCTGTGATAGAACGGCGGATTATGCTGACTGATGTATTCCAGCATATCGCTACTCTGAACAGGAGACGCATATTCTATGTGCGTGTCTTTCATGTGCAGCGATTTGAGTGACCAGGTCATTTGTGAAACAGAATCCGCTTTGATATCATGGTCTATGGCAAGGAATAGTTGATACTGCTTATCAATTGTGTTATAACCGAAGCCGAAATAGGCAGCGGTGATTTCCTGCTTAGAACTGAAATAATTTACGAGATCGTCCACAAAGTTCCTGTCGTTGCTTGGCTGGGCTAGACTTGCGGGCAGATTGTCTGCTACCGGCTTTTTACCAAAGAGATTAAATCGTTTCATAGGATACATCGGAATTTAGGATAGTCAGCCGGCGTTGTTACGCCATGCATTCATAGGTACGAACACTTGTTATACAAATATAATATTTTTATATGCATAAACAAAGACTCTTATTTCTCCCGGTATTGTGATGGATTTATCTTGTGATGTGCCTTGAAGAATTTATTGAAATGGCTAAGATCAGTAAAGCCCAGTTCCTCACTGATCTCTTTAAGTGATAACGAACTATACTTCAGCCTGTTCTCGATAATATGAAGTTTATACTGATTGATATAATCCCGCAAAGGCACCTGCATATGTTCCCGGAAAAAAGCGCCTAAATGTCTTGGTGAAAATCCAAATAAAGCTGCCAGGTGTTCTTGCCTCGTATCGGCTGCATTATAGATATGCTGATGGATGTAATGGACGATCTGCGTGATCTTTTCCTGTTGTTTGACAGGAGCATCGGCCTGTTCGTGTATGTTACGCCTCACAATAGACATCACAGACTGCAGGAGGAAGAAAATAGTCTCGCTGGTTTTATTAGCTGTTTCCTTCCACTCTGAGACCAGCAGGCGAAGCAGGTTATCAATTTTATCCGCATCGGCTGCTGACTTAAGTATCGGCAATTCCTGCCTGCGGCTGCAAACCAGTAGTTCGTCCATATGCCGGTTCCAGTGATGGTCCGGCGGAAGATGACCTATCTGCGTAATATAAGCACTATTGAATTTGATAAACGTAAAAGTAGTAGGAACGTCTATTTCAAAGCTGTGATAATCCGCAGGGTGCAACAGGAACAATGACTTCGCTTCGTAAGGGTATTTCATGCCTGACAAACAGTGTGAGCCGCTTCCCTGGTGAATGAAGATCAGTTCAAAATGGTTATGGTTATGCAGGGGATGTGGCCATTCTGCACAGGTGAAATGAGAGACTTTCAGGAACTCATGTTGAACATATCGCTGCATGTGACGCAAAATACAAATAATCCTTACCAATGTACAAATGCCAGGCTGACTACTCCAGGTAATTTTGAGGCATAAAATCGAACTGTATGAACGGACAACGTAAAGTAGCACTAATAGCTGGCGCACATGGCGTCATTGGCAGGAACCTGGCTGCACACCTGGCGGCGCTTGGCGACTGGGATATTATCGGACTGTCAAGAAGGGGAGGAGAAACGGAAGGGGGCGTACGATATATAGCGGTCGACCTGCAAGATAAGAAGGACACCTACAACAAGATACATCATCTCACGGAAGTCACCCACATTTTTTATGCAGCATATGTCGATGCGCCTACCTGGGCGGAGCTGGTGCCACCTAATCTTGCTATGCTGAAAAACCTGGTGGAAGTCGTGGAGCCGGTAGCAAAAGAATTGCAGCATATCAGCCTGATGCAGGGATACAAAGTGTATGGCGCTCACCTGGGGCCGTTTAAGACGCCTGCGAGAGAGTCTGACGCCGGACACATGCCGCCGGAATTCAATGTCGACCAGCAGGAGTTCCTGGAGCAACAGCAGGTTGGTAAAAAATGGACATGGTCGGCGTTGAGACCTTCTGTAGTGGGCGGGTTTGCATTGGGCAACCCCATGAACCTGGCCCTGGCTATTGCCCTGTATGCGGCTATTTCGAAAGAACTGGGATTGCCATTGCGCTTCCCTGGTATGCCTGGCGCGTATGATAAATTGCTTGAGATGACGGACGCCGGTTTGCTGGCCAGAGCTACCACATGGGCTGCAACAGACGGAAAGGGGGCAAATCAGGCGTTTAACGTCGTAAATGGGGATTTGTTCAGGTGGAATGAGATGTGGCCGGAAATAGCCCGCTATTTCGATCTGGAGGTATCGCCGCCGTTGCCAATGTCACTGGAAGTGATCATGGCCGATAAAGCACCTCTATGGGAAAAAATGAAAAAGAAGTATGGTCTGGCGGATATCCCTTATGAACAATTGTCTTCCTGGCGCTTTGCCGACTTTGTATTCGCCTGGGACTATGATGTATTTGCAGATAGTTCTAAAGTGCGCAGGGCCGGCTTTCATGATTATGTGGAGACAAAGGAAATGTTCTTCCGGATCTTTGATGATTTCCGGAGCCGGGGTATTATTCCCTGAAACTTTTTGTGATCTTTGCAGGAATGCAAGTCATTAATCTTCCCCAGGACCTGAACCCGGCACAATACCGTGAGGAGGATAATATCCTTCTAAGGCCTTTTACTTCGCTTTGTAAGACGAAAAAGAACAAAGTGATCCTGCAAAGGAATATGATCCACCTGCTGATAGAAGGCCGTAAGACGGTTATCTACGGCGGACAATCAACTACTGTCAATGATGATGCTTTCCTGTTCCTGGCATCGGGCAGTTGTTTGACCACCAGCGTATTATCTGATAAAGGCGACTACCAGGCCATTCTGCTTTATTTCAGCGATAGCGCCATGCTGGACTTCTACATGAAGTATGATCGTCTGGTACAGCAACACCGGCAGGTGAAGTCCACAGCATCGTTCATTACTTTTGAGAAAGATACGTTCCTCCGTAACTACATAGAGTCCCTGCGACTGATGTTGCTGCTGGACCAGCCCTTACCACAGGAGATCTGTATACTGAAGTTTGAAGAACTGCTGCTGTATCTGTTACAAACATCTCCTGAGACCTTACTGCAATTCAGGGTTAACCAGCATGGGAGTATGCAGGATTTTGAGATCAGGAAAGCGGTGGAAGGTAACGTCACCCGTCCTGTAACAGTGGAGGAACTGGCCTTTTTATGCAGTATGAGCCTGTCTGCCTTTAAACGGCGTTTTACGAAGATCTATGGCACCTCTCCACAACGATGGCTACTGCAGCAAAAGATGCAGGTGGCGGCCCGCCTGCTGAAAGACCGGCAAACAAAACCAGGAGATGTGTATGATAAAGTGGGATATGAAAGTCATTCAAGTTTCTCAAAATCATTCCGCCAGATCTTCGGTGTTACGCCCTCGGCTTACCAGGAACAAAATATGAACGTCCAGGCACAAACTCTGAACGTCGGGGAATAACACCGCGGTACCGCCGAAGCCTAATTTTGCTGTATAAAAACTATAGATCATGACAGCAACAATTGAACAGAACAAGGCGGTGGTAAAACGATTCAATAAAGAGATCATTGAAGAAGGTAATCCGCAGAGCTTCCAGGAACTGGTGGCCCATACCTTTATCAATCATACGGCGGCAAAAGGATTTGACAGTGGTCCGGCGGGCCTGATCCAAATGTTCGAACATATATTACGGCCTGCATTTTCAGATCTGAAAGTAACTATTTATGAACAGGTGGGAGAAGGCGATAGAGTAACTACGCTGAAGACGATCGCTGGTATACATACGGGTGACTTTATGGGCATACCTGCCACACATCAGCCTGTAACAATTCATGTAATGGACATGGTAACTGTAAAGGACGGTAAGTATCATGAACACTGGGGTGTAAACACGGTAATGGCCCTGGCCGCGGAATTAAAAGCACTACATACAGCCGGTAAATAGGACATAAAGTATTTCTTTCAGCATCTGTGATTTTTAACTAAAATTGGTTATATTTGTTTCCCCCCTAAAAAATCAGGGAGGTGAGCAGTAAGGCTGATTAAAAGTGAAGTTGTGAATGCTGACAATGAGTTAATGTAATAGTTATATCGTTTACAGTAAATAGTTTGGGATGGTACTATGTTAGTAACAATATATTTCCATCCGGAACCAGCAAAAGCCTTCTGATGCTCAGGAGGCTTTTGTGTTTTATGTACTAAAAAGATGCGGTATGTTAGAAATTGTAGAAGTAAAAAAAGGTGATCAGAAATTACTGGAGCAGGTGAAATCACTATTCCGGGAGTATGCCAACTGGTTGAGTGTTGATCTTAGTTTTCAACGGTTTGAAGAAGAGCTGAGTAGTTTGCCCGATCCTTATTACGTAGCGCCGGAAGGTGCGTTATTCCTTGCTTTGGTAGACGGACAACCGGCAGGTTGTGTAGGAGTACGTCATTTTGAGAACTCCACCTGTGAAATGAAAAGGCTCTTTGTACGTGATGGCTTTAAAGGCCATGGGGTAGGCAGAGCACTCGCCACAAGAGCTATAGAAGCAGGCAGAGAGTTAGCTTATAAACGTATGTTGCTTGATACGCTTGCACATATGCGCCCGGCGATCGAGTTATATACAAGTTTAGGTTTCCAGCCGATTGCAGCATACTACGATAATCCCATCAGCGATGCAGTATACCTGTCTATGATGCTGGAACAGGAAAATGAAAATGCGGGTACAGCGATCTGACGCTGCCGATTTAACATTTTTTTGTGTTACGGCTGGTTACGGCCGGCCTCAAATATTTATAAATTGTGCTGAAGGATGAGTCAACCATCCTAAGTGTAATTTATGGCAAGAATACGCGGTCTTCTCCTCTTTTACCGTTCCTTTTTCCTCATTCCCGGATTGGTCCTCTCTATATGTGGTTGTTACCTGTATTACAGGAACGCTAAATATAATTTTGGCATGGGGCATGCTGTGTTTGCATTAAAATTTATTGCATTTGCATTTGCTGCATATGTCGCTTATAAAAGCAAGGAACTATATTATTATTACAACCTGCAATTGAACTACGCGGCGCTCGTGGGTACAGCTTTTATTCTCGATTTCCTGTTGTTCTGCGCCTGCTTCAAAATTACCTCATACGTTTATTAATGGATGTACTGGAAACAAACAGCGTTACGCTTTCTTACGGAGTTAAAACTGTTATCAGTGGCGGCTATATGAAACTTGTCGGAGGCCACATTCATGCGTTGGTGGGCCGTAACGGATATGGGAAATCGAGCCTCATGAGGGTTGTTTTCGGTACACAGGCTGCTGAGTGGTGATATGCATACAGACGTAGCGAAGATCATTCGGTTGTTCTATCAGCATCCCAATGTGAAGCTTTGTTTAGCGGGCATATTCATCTGAAAGATAAAGTAGTGTATAATAATGTGACCTATCTGTGTAATGGTGCGGTAAGCGGAGCGTGGTGGAATGGCAACAACAGGGAGACGGCGCCAGGGTACGGATTGATTGAATTGTTTGCCAATGGTGATTTTACTGAAAAGTATATCAACTATCAGGTGTAAGAGGGTGCGGATTTGCTGCCATGTAAAGGAAGAGCTTCCTTTTGCTATGTGGGGCAGTATGTTTCGGGCTTAATATTTGAGACTGCTGTTTAATTGAACAGCAGGTTATTTCTGTAGAAGCGATGTAATGTTAATCTCAAAATGAGCACGAACCATGCAAACTTTAACTGATGATTTCTTTAATGCTGCCCGAACGGGAGATTTGGCTTTTCTCCGGCAGCATATTGGTGAAATGAAAGATCTTAATGTTCGCGATAGTCGCGGATATACACCATTGATCATTGCGACCTATAACGGTCAGCTGGAAGCAGCTGAGATATTACTCGAAGCAGGCGCTGATGTGAATGCAGCTGATTATGGCGGCAATACTTCATTGATGGGAGTATGTTTTAAAGGTTATCCGGATATAGCGACACTACTAATACGTCATAACGCAGACCTGAATTTACAGCATGGTAATGGCGGTACAGCACTGATGTTTGCTGCCATGTTCGGACGTAATAACCTGGTAAAGCTTTTACTGGATCATGGAGCTGACAAGTACGTGCGGGAAAATCGTGGACTGACTGCAATAGACCTGGCGGCGCAGCAGGGGAATGCAGAGGGAGTAGAATTGCTGGACGCTGTTGATGCAGACAATTAAAAGAGTGGATTTTGCAATAAAGCAAAGGGCGTTCACCAATTGAACGCCCTTATGTATTTTTATAGCTTATGCCTTTGGTAGCTTGTATCCGTTGTGATAGTCGGCTGCCAGGAACTTATTGGCTGCACCACTATCGAATCTTTCCTTTTCGCCATTCCAGTGTAATTTCCGGCCTGTTTTATATGCAATGTTGCCCAGTTGTGCAACTGTTGCTACATGTGCACCTGCCTGAATGGGAGTGTTCAGATCAGCCAGTTTACGGGATTTGATCACATCCAGGAAATTGATAGCATGTTTGTCAAGGCCATTGTCTACGGACGGGGTACGGGGGACCGCTTCCATTTTTCCTTTCTCAGGGATCACTTCCCAACCGCCACGGTCCAGTACCAGTGTGCCGTTATTACCGATGAACGCAATACCATGATCGCGGCCATAAGGGCCGCCGTCAATGCCGGTAGCATGTTCCCATTGAATATTGAATCCGTCAAACTCGTATACGGTGGTAAGTGTATCGGGTGTTTCGGCTGCATCATCAGGATAGGCGAATTTGCCGCCTGCGGCCATAACCGACACCGGATGCTGGGCTTTCATACCTAACAGGGCATAATCCAGCAGATGTACACCCCAATCGGTCATCAGGCCACCAGCATAGTCCCAGTACCATCGGAAGTTGAAATGAAAACGGTTCGGATTGAATGGTCTCTTTTCCGCAGGGCCTAGCCAGGCTGCGTAATCAACGCCTGCCGGTGGATTGCCATCCGGCTGTTTAGGAATGGAATGCATCCAGCCCATATAAGCCCAGGCTTTTACGAGGCGCACCTGACCCAGTTTGCCGGAGTGAACGAAGGCGACAGCATCTTTAAAATGCTGCTGGCTGCGCTGCCACTGGCCGACCTGTACGACCCTTTGGGTACGTTCCTGTGCGGCCACCATGGCTCTGATCTCCGCAATGGAATTCCCGATAGGCTTTTCTACATAGACATCTTTTCCGGCAGATACGGCATCGGTCATCTGGAGGCAATGCCAATGGTCGGGCGTACCGATGATCACCGCGTCAATTGTCTTATCTTCCAGCAGCTTGCGATAGTCGTTGTAGGTCTGCACCTTCTGACCTTTCTGTGCCAGTTCGCCGGCTCTCTTCTGGAGCACATTGCTGTCCACGTCGCATAAAGCTACGCATTGGGCGTACGGGCTTTTGAGCATGGCATTCAGGTCAGCCCAGCCCATACCGTTAATGCCGATGGCTGCAATATTGATCTTATCACTGGGGGCGATAGCGCGTAAAGAAGAGGGTAACGCACTGACCAATCCGGCTCCGGCCACCAGGGTAGAGGCAGAGCGGATGAAGTGTCTTCTTGAGTTGTTCATAACTGTAGTTGATATAGTGTTTTTCAATGAACGCGGCGCATGGAATGCAAAACGCGGAATACTGAAAGATATATACTTCAATTGTAAGATGCAACTCCAATCTTAGCAGATATCGTCCGGTATTCCGCGCTTTTTACGGGAAGAATATGTTCTAGAATTCGTCGTTCTCTTCTTCTCCGCCGGTACCAAAGTTCATCATGGTGCCAAGCAGGTCACTGAAGCGGGTCTCATTTTCCACTACCTTCTTACTGATCAGGGAGTAGGAAGCCAGACCATGTAACACAAATTCCATCAGCAGTAATTGTTCTTTAGCATTAGCATGCGGGAATTTGCCCTTTATAAGCTCTTTAAGGCCCTCAACCTTCAGGAGGGATGTCTCGTATTGCTTGTCGTTTACGTCCTGTAATAACTGCACCGCATTGCCTTTATCGAACCATTGTATCACCGCCCTGTAAGGATTTTCTGCAGCCGCGGTTTGTTTACGCTTTTTGAAGGAATCCGGATTAGGGAAGTATTGGGAGAAAACGCTGCGGATGGATTTATCCAGCAGATTCACTGCTACTTGCAACGGTCCTTCCTGTTCACCTTCATATACCAGTTCGATCTTACCGGTGATGGCAGGAATAATACCCTGGAGGTCCGCTATACGTACATACGTGCTTTTTTCTTTGTTGAGGATGGCCCTGCGCTCGCCTGCACTCACTGCATTTTCATATGCGGCTATGGTAAGACGGGCGGAAACACCGCTTTTCTTGTCTACATACTCACTGTTACGCGCTTCAAAAGCAACCTGTTCGATCAGGCGTTTGATCATATCACTGATATGTACATGTTTTTGTTCGTCATGTACATTGGCTTCCTGTTCGGTAATAAGCAGGGAGTTCTCCACGTTTTTAGGATAGTGGGTGATGATCTGGCTTTCGATACGGTCTTTCAGCGGCGTAACGATGGATCCGCGATTGGTATAGTCTTCCGGGTTAGCGGTGAATACAAAAAGGATATCCAGGGGCATACGCACTTTGAAACCACGGATCTGGATATCGCCTTCCTGCAGGATGTTAAAAAGGGATACCTGGATACGTGCCTGCAGATCGGGCAATTCATTGATAACAAAGATGCCGCGGTTAGAACGGGGAATGATGCCGAAGTGGATCACTCTTTCATCTGCATAGTTCAGTTTCATGTTGGCGGCTTTGATAGGATCGATATCACCTACCAGGTCGGCGACGGAAACATCCGGCGTAGCCAGTTTCTCACTATAGCGCTGTTCACGGGAAACCCATGAGATAGGCGTAGCATCACCCAGTTCGGCCACGATGTCGCGCGCATAACGGGACAGTGGTTCAAAGGGGCTGTCGTTCACTTCGGAGCCTTCTACGATGGGAATATATTCGTCCAGCAGGGAGATCATCTGCCGGGCCATACGTGTTTTAGCCTGACCGCGGAGACCGAGGAACAGGATATTATGGCGGGAGAGCAGGGCTCTTTCTGTATCTGGAATAACGGTATCTTCATAACCAATGATACCGGGAAATGCATTCTCTTTATTCTGAAGTTTTCGGATCAGGTTTTGTCTGATCTCTTCTTTAACAGATTTAGGTTTGTATCCACTCTTCTTTAATTCACCTAACGTACTTATGTTGATATTCATGTTGTATTAATGGATTATCGATGATATGATGTTGCGATGCTGTTATTAAAGCATTTTTCTTTTTCCATTCTCGAAGTCGAAGAACAGGAATTGTCCCAGTTTATCCAGACCGGAGAAGAAGGCTTTCCCGTTGTTGGTTTCAGTAAACTCTGTTACGAATTTTTGCAACCACGGGTCGGTAGCTACCATGAATGTGGTGATTGGAATCTTTAATTTTTTGCACTGTGCAGCAAGGTTCAGCGTACGATTGAGTATCTTGCGGTCAAGACCGAAGCTGTTCTTATAGTACTCTTTCCCGTTCTTAAGGCAGGTAGGCTTACCGTCGGTGATCATAAAGATCTGTTTGTTCGGATTGCGCCTGCGGCGAAGGATGTCCATTGCCAGTTCCAGTCCCGCTACGGTATTGGTGTGGAAAGGGCCTACCTGGAGATATGGAAGATCTTTGATCTCTATCTGCCAGGCGTCGTTACCGAACACGATAATATCGAGCGTGTCTTTCGGATAGCGGGTGGTGATCAGCTCACTGAGCGCCATCGCTACTTTTTTGGCGGGTGTGATACGGTCTTCACCATAGAGTACCATGGAGTGGGAGATATCGATCATCAGGGCTGTAGACGTCTGTGTTTTGAAGTCTGTTTCCTGGATCTCAAGGTCGTCCTGCTGAATGGAAAAACTATCAATGCCGTGATTGATCTGTGCGTTGCGGATGGAGGCCGTCATATCGATCTGCTCCAGTGCATCGCCGAATTGGTAAGGACGGCTGTCTGCATTTAGTTCGTCTCCCTGACCTGATTTGCGGGTATTGTGATTACCAACCTGGTTGGATTTTTTAAGTTTACCGAAGATTTCTTCCAGTGCGCGTTTGCGGATATCTTGTTCGGTCTTGCCGGTTATCTGGATGGTTCCGTTCTCTTCATTTTCCCGGATGTATCCTTTATCCCTAAGCTCTTGTATAAAATCTCCGATGCCATAATCCTCATTAGTAAGTTGGTACTCTTTGTCCAGTTCGGTCAGCCATTGTAATGCTTCACTAACATCTCCGCTGGTGTAAGTCAGCAGTTGGGTGAACACATCCAGTAGCTTCTCAAAGGGCGATTTTCCCTGCTGCTCATCGGGTTCAAATTTGGAAAAATGTATGCCTCTCATAATAATTCTAAAATTAGCGAATTTAGTTGGATGATGTGTGTACATAGTCCACAGACGGCAATCTAAACGGAATGTAACGAAAAGTTTCGATAATTTATAGGTTATTATGCATGTGGCGGATTATAATATGTTTACTGTTTATTGAATTTTTAACATTGTAAGTTTGTTCTGCGAGGGCTATTTATTCGGGAAAATATCCCCTTTACCAACGGATCTTCGCCGGTTAACCATGCATAGCTTGCTTTCTTCAGGGAAAGCTGTTATTTTTCGCGAAGGTCTTTACTGATTATCAAATTAAAACTATTGCAGATGATTAAAAAATTGAGCAGCGTACTGTTACTGGCTGGAATCCTGGCTGGTGCGACGATGACATCCACGTTGAGTTTTGCGCAAGGAAAGGCAGACAAACTGGGCTGGAAATTAGGAACACAGGCATATACCTTTAACCGTTTTACCCTGGCCCAGACGCTGGATAAAATGGATAGCGTAGGTGTACAGTACGTAGAATGCTATAATGGCCAAACCATCGGCAACGGCATCGAAGGTAAATTCGACTGGAGAATGGATGCAGCCAAACAGGCACAGGTAAAAGCGCTGCTGAAATCAAAAAAGAAGAAACTGGTTGCTTACGGAGTGGTATCTCCGGGTAGTGAGCAGGAGTGGAATGAAGTATTCGAATTTGCAAAGGCAATGGGTATCCAGGTGATCACTGCTGAGCCTAAACGCGAGCATTGGGACGCAATATCCCGCCTGTGTGATAAATACCAGATCAAGGTAGCTATTCACGACCATCCGAAACCAAGCTATTACTGGCATCCGGATAGCGTACTGGCAGCTGTAAATGGCCGTAGTAAGCTGTTTGGTGCTTGTGCGGATATCGGTCACTGGGCCCGTTCCGGAATGGAGCCTGTAGACTGTATCAAAAAGTTAAAAGGGCACGTACTGCACCTGCATTTCAAAGACTTGAACGAAAAATCTCATGATGCACATGATGTGATCTGGGGCAATGGCGTTTGTAACATGCCTGCAGTACTGGCTGAATTGAAGGCACAGAAATTCAAAGGCATGTTCTCCGTTGAATATGAATACAACTGGGATAACAGTGTTCCTGACGTGAAAGAGTGTGTGAAGTTCTGGTGGCAGGAAGTTGGCAAATTATAATAGGCATCGTAATGTTTGATAGAAGCTCCCGCGAAAGCGGGGGCTTTTTTTATTCCGGAAGATCAGTAGCATTGTTTGGGGTAGTGGTTTGTTATAATTGCAATATTTCATTATATTTAATATATCCCTGTTTGCAGTTACCCATTCTATTGACTATCATCCTATAATTCTATCCCTATGTTCATCTATCAAATCCTGTTTCAAAAGGCGGATTGGCCTAAGTCAGAAATGGAATCTTTCCTGCATGACGCCGATTTTTTCATCAGATCTCTACGTTCCAATGGTCAGCTGGTATCGATAAACGATGTGTTCCTCTTCCAGGAAGACAGTGTATGGCTTCATGTACAATGTCTCAAAAAAGACTCGCTGGACGAGCGTTATAACAGCGATTATGTTAATCAGTGGACATCCATTCTCATGGAACGGTATAATGTCACTATCTCCTATAAGTATGTGGGGGAGCACCTGGTATCTGTTTCAACAGCCGAAATTGATTCATCAAGTTCACTGATATTGTACTGGGGAGGCGCGTCTCCCATCAGGTCGGGCGATAACTTTGATCAGATCCCGTTGTATAATTTTCCATATACGAACACGCGCTACAGGAGTTATGATGATATTAATTCCTGGTCAAGGAGTTACGAAGAGATCGACGGACTTTGGTTCAGAGGTTCTATGGGAGAAAAACGATTTCACAATTATTTATCGGACATAAAGAGCCCATTGACGAAGCAAGGTAGGAGTATATGTACCAAACTGGAGGAGCTGACGGGCAAGCCCAGTTACTATTATTTGTTTAACTATGATAGTAAAAAGAACGAACATAGGTGCCCTTCTTGTGGAGGAGAATGGCAGCTGGAAAATAAGTTACTGGAGAAATTTGATCTGAAATGCGATCATTGCAGGCTGGTGTCCGAGAGGGCGAAGGGGTAGGTACAGACATCGCATTAAGACAATGGTAAAAAAAAGGAGGGGCTTGTCACAATGACGAGCCCCTCCTTTTTATAAGTTGATGATTAGTTGCCTTGCGGTGCATCAGTAGCTGGTCCCTGGGTATCAACCTGTATAGGTTGATTTTGTTCCAGGCCTGGCTGATTGCCTTGCGGATGGGTGAAATCCTCTTTCATACGTTGTAACAGCGTAATGAATTGTTCGGCCATCTGGGCATCACGTTGTAAGCTACCTAATTTGGAAGTTGGCAGACCACGGTAGTACTGTAATTGTTGAGTACAATCCTTGATGATCTTCTGGGCGATCTCGTCACCTTTCTTCATATCACCAGCCAGGTAGTAAGCATATACAGTCTGCATAGAGCTGTAGTTATGCATCTGTCCCGGAGTTGTCATCGCATATGGGAAGGTGTTTTCCAACAGGTTTTTATCGGCCTTGTTGAGCACTGCGAGGGCAGAATCTTTGTCGCCATTCAGTGCAAGGGCGGTACCCAGTCTGGTGTAAGAATTCCTGATGTACTGCAACAGTTTACGGTTAGGCTCATCGAAGTAAGTACCTTCAATGTTTGCACCACCGAATGCGAATTTCGTCATCAGGTTCTGGTACATTACAGGAACGTTCACATTCTTCTCAGCACCCATAGGATCATTGCTTTCTTCTTTTCTCAGCGGCACGAGGCGGTAAGTCAGACCATCCATACGGAGGTAGTCATTCAGACCGAGATCGGTTGGGCTGGTGAAGTAGATCGGACGTTTCCAGTCGTTGGCTGCAATGATATCATATACAGCGAGGTCGTTCTTCAGCAGGTAAGTCTTGTTGATCTGGAAAGGCAGTTGCGGCATAACCCTGGCGCTGTCATGGATATCAACAACACCATTTTTGATCACTTGAGCAACATCTACTGGTATAAAGAGCTTTTTAGCAGGGAGGTAGTTGATCTGTGAACCATCTGTAGTAGACAGTTTAGCACGAGGATCATCTGATCCCATAAAGCCCATTACTTCTTTCAGATTGTAGAATTTATCCTGCGGGAAGTTACCGCCGTCATAATATTGGATGTAATTGCGGTTCTCACCCTGGTATTTGTCGGCCGACCAGGTCATTGGAACTGCAGGGCTTTGGTTCACCATATGGCGTTGCTGGTCAATATACCAGTCTACGCCCAGGAGGCTCAGGTTGATCACGCGGATATCGGGACGTACACCTTCTACTTCCTGTGCATACCACAGCGGATAAGTATCGTTATCACCTACGGTGAAGAGGATCGCGTTAGGAGCGCAGGACTGCAGATAGTCAGAAGCTACGTCGCGGGCGATGGTTTTGGTAGAACGGTCGTGGTCAT
This sequence comes from Chitinophaga sp. S165, assembly GCF_003182155.1. Classification (GTDB taxonomy): domain Bacteria; phylum Bacteroidota; class Bacteroidia; order Chitinophagales; family Chitinophagaceae; genus Chitinophaga. Next base: position 1,263,609 of record NZ_QGTG01000001.1, on the reverse strand, counting down.
CCCATTCCTGGAAGCCCATCAGTACGGGAACCGCCAGCAGGCACACGATGGTTGCCAGTGGTGCAGCGATAGCAGATTTGGTTTTGGTTTTCAGGAACTGGTAGATGCCCAGTACGCCTAAACCGATCCATATTGCGTAAGCATAGAAAGATCCTACATATGCATAGTCACGTTCACGTGGCTGGTTACCTGCCTGGTTGAGGTACAGAACGATAGCGAAGCCGGTGAAGAAGAATAACAGACCAGCAACGAGACTGTCTCTGCGGTGGTTATTGTAATGGAATACAAATCCTACAAAACCCAGCAGGAAAGGCAATAAGAACAGTTTGTTATGTCCTTTGTTATTTTTCAGGCTGTCTGGCATTGTTGACTGATCGCCATACATCCAGTTATCAAGGAAGGAGATACCTGTAATGAAGTTACCGTCACGTACGTTCCCGTAACCCTGGGTATCGTTTTGTTTACCGGAGAAGTTCCACATGAAGTAACGCAGGTACATGAAACCTACCTGGTACTGTAAGAAGAAGCGTACGTTATCTCCGAAGGAAGGCTTTTGTCCGTCTGCAAGGCCGAGATAATCACGGTAGTAATCTGCGTGACCCTGGTCATTGCTTGCGTCCCATACACGAGGGAACAGCATTTTATCTTCCGCCGCGTAAACAGGTACTTGTTTTTTACCGGCGATGAGGTATTTGTCTTTGCCACGGGCGTAGATGTTACCTGCATCTTCATAGTTAGTAGGGCGGGCAGTGAATACCTGTCCGTAGATCAGCGGGAAGTCGCCATACTGTTCACGGCCCAGGTAACCTACGAGGGAGATCGGGTTGTCCACATTATACATATCTACGGATGGGTTAGCGGTAGAGCGTACCATTGTAGTGATGTAGGTGGAGTAACCTAATAACAGGAAGAGTATAGAATAGATGGTCACTTTCGTAAAATGCAGGAAGTTGCTGGATGTTACGTTTGCGCCGAACTGTTTGATAAAGTAAGGGATGAATATAATCGCAGCTGCAACGATCAGCTTCAAAATCCTCATACCGGTACCATTAGCGTCGGTAAATGCCGGAATAACAATAACGGAAGCAACCAGGATCAGCGGTGCATACAGTCCGAATTTAGGATTTTTCAATCCATAGATCAGGATGGCAGCCAGTGCTATGAAGTAGAATGCGAAACCGGTATAGAAAGGCAGGCCGAGGGAGTTTACGAAGAAAACGTCCATCAGACCGGAAGCCTTGATAGTATCCTGGATAACGAACTTCTGTACCATACCTGTCAGACCGCAACCAACGATAAACGCCCAGAAAGTACCCATAGGGGTTACTTTGTAACGTTTAAAGTAGTAAACCATTACGATAGCCGGGATGGTCAGGAGGTTCAAAAGGTGGACACCGATAGAGAGACCCATCATGAAGGCGATGAATACGATCCAGCGGTCGGCATATGCTTCGTCTGATTCATGTTCCCATTTCAGGATAGCCCAGAAAACGAGTGCGGTGAAGAGAGAGGACATTGCGTATACCTCACCTTCAACAGCAGAGAACCAGAAAGAGTCAGAGAATGTGTAGGCCAGTGCTCCAACAGCGCCGGCGCCCATGATAGCGATCATTTGTTCACGGGTGATGGGTGTACCGTTCTTAACGATGACACGGCGGGCGAAGTGTGTAATGGTCCAGAAGAGGAACAGGATAGTGAAACCACTTGCAAGGGCGGACATTAAGTTTACACCTAACGCTGCATGTGATGGGTCCAGCGGAATAGTGAATAATCTACCTAACAGCACAAATAAAGGAGCTCCAGGAGGATGCGGAACCTGTACCTTGTAGGCACTGGAAATGAATTCGCCGCAGTCCCACAGGCTGCCGGTGGCCTCCATAGTCATAATGTAGACCGTGCAGGCAATGATACAGATAACCCAACCTACAATGTTGTTGGTCCTTTTAAAATTCATAAGGATGTTTTAGGTCCGACAAAAATAGAAAAAGAAGCAAATTATGATAATTAGCGATAACAGTTTTAACTTTTTCTTTAATAAGTAATTTTTTTTCCAGATGGGCCGGGAAAAAGGAGGATGAGGATAGTAATTGATTAACAGTGGATAAGGGTGATAAGGCAATGGGAGGGGGGCTTCGGCTGATTTTAGCCGAAGATGATACGTACGGTTTGGTAGAATGACAATTTCTGGAAGCCTGAAGTCAGCTGATCGCGGGTAAAGCCTTGTAAACCAAAGAGACCGGCAGCATTTCCCTTGTTGATAGCTATTTCGAGATAGCCGGCGGCGTTGAACAGTGCCAGTTTATGCCCTTCCGGTACATCGGCGTAGGTTTCACAAAGTTGTGTAATCACCTCGTCACGGCGGAAGTAGATGGAGAACGGCCTGTTCTGGCGGTGTTCGTCAAATTGCTGGCGGGTGATATTTACTACTACGTTCTCAAAGTTATCGATATGAATGATCTGACCATCGATATAATCCTGACCGGTCATCGGTTGCAGATTGTTCTTGATGATGTATCCGGTGGCTGGTTCACCTAGTTCAGCTAATGATTTACCATTCTGTAATTCTCTGTAAGCTTCTGCGAAGCGTTGAAGGATAGAGAATGTATCCCTTGCCTGTCCTTTATGTAAAGGCAGTTTAATGACTTTGGCAGGAGTACCACCAGCAATCATTGTAATCAGTCCATTATCAGCACAGGCTATATATTGTCCGTTGTGTTCGGCCAGCAGTACGTGATCTGCTTTACGGTCGAACAGATTAATCAGTACAATATGGAATGTACGTGGCGGATAATAAGCAAAGGAGCTCTTACATATGTAAGTAGCCTGTGGCAGGTTAAACGGAGATATCTGGTGTGTAATGTCCATAACAGGAGCACCGGGACAGTGTTGCCACAGCTGCCCTTTGATGGCGCCTACCAGGTAGTCCTGTAACCCTATGTCTGATGTTAATGTTATTATGGACATGTTATGAATGAATACCAATTACCCAAAAAGAATGCCATTGGGGCATTGGCGTTGTTTTGTAATGCAAAGAAATATAAAATCTGCATGTAGCTGTGACTAAACAGCCAATTACTTGTTCAGATGTGAATAACTATAAAAGGGCCGGGGTCGGGGGTTTGGGGCGCTTATAAGCAAAAAAAAATAGAATAAAAAGTAAAAGATTAAAGTTAAGCCGTTCGTGCTAATTGCCTTGTAATCAGCTACTGGCGCCGAACGGCTTAAAGTTAATTATTTAAGCGGTGAACCCGGTTCTTTTTTAAAGTGATTATATACTATTCCGTCCAGCAGGCCAGGAAACAGTTTGCTGAGTAATACAGTCAGTTTGCCCTGACCAGTAAGTACCAGTGTTCGTTTCCGTTTGTTGATCGCTTTCAGGACCGCATCGGCTACTGCTTCTGCACTCATTAATTTTCCTTCATCCAGTGGAGTTTCTGACTGGCTGCGTCCTTCTTCATTTAATGCGGTGTTACGTATATTAGAAGAAGTGAAGCCAGGGCATACCCACATTACGTTGATGCCTGTATGCAGATTCTCGGTACGTAATGATTCCAGGAAGCCCTGCATAGCGAATTTTGACGAGGAGTATCCGGTACGGGCAGGTAACCCCCTGTAACCTGCTATAGAAGATACACCTACAACCGTCCCTTTGTTCGCCAATATAGATGGTAATGCATATTTAGTACAATAAACAGTACCCCAGAAGTTGATATCCATCAGCTGCCTGAGTACACTAAGGTCTACGTCACGGAACAACGCCCGCATAGAGATCCCGGCGTTGTTGATGAGTATATCGATCTTTCCCAGCCGGGAAATTACCTGTTCAATAAAGTATTTACAGTCATCTTCCTTACTTACATCCGCGGTATATGTATATAGGTTGTCACTCGCCACTTCCTTTTCCAATGCCTGCAGGGTTTCGGACTTTCTGCCGCAAACGGCTACCTTTGCTCCTGCGTGGAGGGAAGCTATTGCCAGCGCTTTTCCTATTCCGGATGTTCCTCCGGTGATGACTACGACCTTATCTTGCATTATGATTTTTTTTCAAATGCAAAAATAGGGGTAAATGAGATATGATGGTTTATTTTGTCTGTAGCGGCTTTTGTGAAATTGTTTGAAAAAAAGTTGCTAAAAAGTTGGAGGGAATAAAATATTTTATACCTTTGCAATCCCAATCACAAAAAAGGGAATGATTCCGTAGCTCAGTTGGTAGAGCAATACACTTTTAATGTATGGGTCCTGGGTTCGAGTCCCAGCGGGATCACAAAAGCCCGGCTTCGAATAGAAGCCGGGCTTTTTGTTTGTAAAAAATGCCAGCACAGCAACCAATGGAGGGATCAATAAGCGTTAGACAAGCGTGCCGCTATACACTCACCCAATATTTATTTATTATCTTCCATGCTCTAAACAAAAGAAGAATTCTTGATCACGGAAGTTACCATATCTCCCCAAGCTATACGAAGCAGCGCGTTAACACTGCTTTTTTTTGTTGGCATGCTGATCGTATCCTGCTGCTGCCAGGCTCAAAGTGCGACCAGTTTCACAGGTTACGGAGAAGTTCCCGTAAAAACGCCCGACTCCCTTATTCAGAAAATTCATCTTGCCACCGACGTCAAAGCAAAGATGCAGGCAGTACAGCCGCTGTTATCTTTTCATGCCACCCATGGCACTACAGACTCCGTGATCCATTATGCACAGGAGCTCATTAATAGTCTTAATCAAAGTAGTCTTCCATCTGCAGATAAACTTTTTTACCAGGTCTCACTTTATCTCACGCTGGCCAATGCTTACAGTGAGGAAGGCCTGTATGATGAAGCGCTACGGTTTTATCTTCAGGGGGTAAAGATTGCGGAATCCATTAACAACAGAACCGCCGTCAATAACAATAAACTAGGCATCGCCAACGTATATGCTGCCCGTAATGAACACGACAAGGCTGTAACTGCATACAATGACCTGCTGAATACAGGCCCGGACGAACAATTGAAACATTTGGTGTATGAGCGGCTGGGTATTATTTTTCTGGAACGGAAAGACCTGCCGCAGGCGAAACAGTATACGGAGAAAGCACTGGCGTATTTTCAACAGCAACATCATCAGAAAAAAGAACTGCAGGCAAAACTAACGCTTGGCATCATCGCCGAATTCAATCAGCAGGCGGATGAAGCGTATGCTATTTACAATGATGTGAAGAATAATGCGCAACAACAACAGTTTTACGATCTGTACAGTGATGCAGGACAAAGGATGGGCGACCTGCTGATTGCCCGGAAGGAGTATGATGATGCAAAGATGTTGTTGTCCCTTGTTTACTCTAACGCCCTTCAATGGAATGACCTGAAAGCGCAGCTGAAAGTATTGAACAGCCTGCGTAACGTACACGCGGAAATGGGGGACTATAAAAACGCCTATGCACTCATGACCCAGTACGTGGGTATTTCCCGGGAGTTACTGAATATGCAGAATAAAAAGGAGATCAATGAACTCGAAATAAAATATCAAACCGCCCGGAAGGAAAAAGAAATATTGAACAAGGAAAACGAACTAAACTATCAGAAAACGGTTAAATATAGTTTGCTGATAGGGTTTCTTATTATCCTGCTTCCTATCATAGGTTTGCTATATATGTATTATCAGAAACTGCAGGCGCAAAGTAAACTGAATACTACATTAGAAGAAATGAACCGGCAGGAGATCGCAGCACTGCTAAAAGACAAGGAACTCGAATTGCTAAAGGCCTCGGTTAGCGGTCAGGAAAAGGAGCGAAAACGGATTGCGGGTGAACTGCACGATAGCATTGGCGGCAACCTTGCTGCCATCAAACTCCAACTCTCCAACCAAACCGGAGAGAACAGGCTGGAGGCGCTTATACGGCAGGTGGACGACACTTATCACCAGGTACGTGACCTTTCTCATGATCTTGTTCCGCAGAAATTCAGTCACACCGGCTTTGCCGAACTTATTGCCGGCTACATCAGACAATTCAACGTGCCAGGTAACGCTATTATCACTTTCCATGCTTTTCCCGACGAAGAAATTGACCGGATCCGGACCTCCCTGAAAGTGGAGGTCTATAAAATCATTCAGGAACTGATCACCAATGCTCTGAAGCACAGCCACGCTTCAAAAGTAGAAATACAGCTCACCCAACTGGATGGTATGCTGAAGTTGTTGTTTGAAGATGATGGCCGGGGATTTTCCCCGGAAACAGTGAAATACGGTATAGGATTTCAGAATATTTACGAGCGGCTGAAATTATTCGATGGCGTAGTCTCCATTGATTCCTTTCCGATGAAAGGCACAGTAATTGACATTGAAATACCCTTAAATGCGGAATGCTATGAAGCATAATATTATCCTTGTAGACGATCATAAATTATTCCTTGAAGGCCTTATCAGGTTGATAGTACAGGAAAAAGACCTTCATGTGCTTTACTACGCGCATAATGGCCAATTGGTGATGAACTATCTCGACCAGCATCAGGGTGAGCAGGTCGATCTTGTTATTACTGATATCAGCATGCCGGATATGGATGGCATCACGCTGAATAATTACATCAAGGAAAAGAGACCCGAGATCAGCACGCTGGTGGTAAGCATGCACACCGACAGTAATATGATAGATACGCTTATCCAAAATAATGTCGATGGTTTTTTATCTAAAAATGCAGATTCAGACGAATTACTGGCAGCTGTCAAAATGATCCTCAAAGGTGGGAAATATTTTTCAGAGGCTGTGAAACAGGAGTACCTTAAGAGCGTTTTCAACAAAGAAAAAGAAACCCTTGAAATGCTCACCTCCCGCGAGAAGGATGTACTTAAGCTGATCGCGGAAGAATACACCACCCAGGAGATCGCTGACAAACTCTTCCTGAGTAAACATACTATTGAAAGTTATCGTAAAACCCTCATTCTAAAACTGAAAGTGCGTAATCTTGCCGGCCTTACCAGGTACGCCGTCAAACTAGGCCTCCTCAGTTAACCCCCTGAAAACAGGGTATTGAATTTCACTGAATACGATGTTGCCGCCCCCTCCGTAGCAGAGTACCTTTGTTGCATAACAAAACGGAACAATACCGTATCAAACAATCTCTTAACTAAAAATGCAACATTATGATCTACGGAATAACATTAATCTTGTTGAGCATCATCGCCGTTCCCTCTCTGATTTTATCCAGAAAACCCAATGCAAAGGAGCTGTTGGAAAAGGTGGAGCCCTACCAGGGTTGGATCGGGATTATTTTCTGTTTCTGGGGTATATGGGGTATTGTAACCGCCGTTTTAAATGTAGGTTGGCTTGCCTCCGCACCTATCTGGTGGATCACGCTGACTGCAGGTAGCCTGGTGGAAGCATGCCTGGGTTTTTTACTGGGGTTCCCGCTCATCAACAAATTCTTCCTTTCCGGCAACGAAAAGGCAAAGGAAAAGGCAGTACGTATTCGTGCACAAGTTGCACCCCAGCAGGGTAGACTGGGTATACTGGGCATCATCGTGGGCGCATGGATGATCGTTGCGTCCTTCCTCTTTACGATTGCCTAGCATTATTCTTTCACAACTCAACTTTCAACGATGAAAAAAATGATATTGGCGGCCATCATATTGGTGTCCGTATTAAGGAGCTATGCCCAGGAACAGCAAATGCACTCTATCCAGGTTAGTGGCATCGCCAAAATAAACCGTGAAGTAGAAGTTTACCTGATAGATTTTACCATAGCGGTGGAGTATGGAGAAGCAGAAAGCAGGAAATCTTTCGAAGACCTTAAAAACAACTTTTTCAAAAAGGCAAAGGATGCTGGTCTGAACGAAAGTCAGTTTAAAGAAGATAGAATGAGCTACCAGGCCTTACAGCTTTTCAGGGAAGGAAGTTTATATACTTTCACAACCTCTTCTCGCGATGAACTGTTGAAGGCTGCCAGACTGGCGAACGGCAACGTTGTTAACATCACAAACACACGGGTAAAGTTCAAACCTGTCGTAAAAAATGAAAAACACTTCGAGACCGCGTTTCTCAATAGCAGAGATAAAGCTGCCATTATTGCAAAAACGATCAATAAAAAACTAGGCCCTGTGTTGATGGTCACAGACCTTACCCCCCAGGAAGCTACAGTGGAAGAGAATTTTTACTTTAAACCAGTTGAGGATCAATATCTCTCCCTGTTGGTGAGTTTCGCGATTGAATAACCGGTCTTCATCCATTGCCCCTGGAATTATTGGGTGTGACAAAAGTCCGGCTTCTTTAGAGGCCGGGCTTTTGTTTGTATGATTTAGTTGCGGGAAGCCGCCAGAGACTTAAAAATACAAACTAGTTGGTATGGTTATTAAATTTTAGTTTGCCCAACTTTGTCTTTAAAAAGATTCTGAAGCATGCTCTGAGACGGAAAAGTATGGAATAAGGCGTGCTTCGGGCATCATCTGGTTAACTAATCCCTTTTTAATTGCGCTTGAATGAATACCAAAATTGATTACAATAACCTGATTCTGACTAACCTCTGGATGCTGTTTATATTGAAGTTAGTTTGCCTTATCATCGGTTTTCAAATCGTAAGGCATAGCTGGAGGATGATGTATGAGGGCATAAAGGGCGAATATAAGTTCACATCTGACTTGAAAGGATTAAAAGGAGGAATAGTGAGTTCTTCACCAGGTCTGTTGTTTCTTATTCTTGGTGTGTTCTTAATTGCTTATGGCTTATTTGTTCGCAAAGATGTAATGTTCATAAGACAACCCGTTCATAACGAAGCGCCCGATCTGACAGTTCCCAACGATACTTTAAACTTTAAATTCTAACCCATGTTCAGGAAAAGTTCATTTATGATCGTCGTCCTGCTAGGATTACTTTCTTTTTCCTCTTCTACTAATGATATTCAGAAGTTTTACAAGAACGGATTAGAGCTGATCAAACAGAAAAAGTATAAGGAGGCTAACACTCAATTGCTGCAAGCTTTGAGTGTCAGAAGGCATCCACAAATACTCTTTTGGATCAGCTACAGTTATGCCGCCTTAAAAGAGAAAGACAGCTGTCAGTTCTATTTTGACCAGATATTGAATACACCACCTCAACCAATGTCAGCATTTTATGTTGAAAATGTGCCTAAGATTAAATACTGGATTGATAATAGCAGTACAGATGGTGTGATTTTCAATCCTACATTAAACAAAAAACGAAGAGACTCTTTAGTCAATCTCCCTGAATATTGGGGATTGAGTGCTGAAAATATGAAAGATCAGATGAAAAGGATTTACAATAATTCACTTAAGTCTATTAGTATACCAGTACAAAACGACAGCTTGCCATTACCGTAAACGGCAAGCAGCATCGTGTTTGTATTACCATATATCCGATCAGTTCCGGTTAACGTATCTGTCCGCGTATCACGCCGTCAGGCCAGTTGTTGGAGTGCGCGTTCACATATAATGCCTGAGTACGCAGCGCATTGGCGGTAGCCTCATTTAGCTGAGTCATTTTGGACACTCCGAAGTCAGCTGCTGTGGCACAGAGGGGGACGAGCACATCCCCATTAGCGCCGGTAGCACCGGCGTGGATGTGTGCCATGGTGAGCGCATCTGCAGGAGGAAGGTCCGTTACGGTTACCTTAGAATATAGTTTCCCGTCCACTGTAAGGCGAAGCAAAGCGACGCCGGTGGCGGTGGTCACTACCGGAGGCACTTCGTTTGCGCCGGACATATTTATGGTTTCTGCCAGCAGCAGGTCACTGTTTACCGTACCGCGTACCAGGCCTGAAGGGTGCTGAGTGGAGTGAACGTTGAAATAGATGTCATTACTCCGGTTCTTCAGGCTATCCGCTAAAGACTGCCGTAAACTGAACGTGCCGCTGCTGGCGTTACCGGTCCAGGATGGGAAGGGAAGAATAATTGGCCCGTTGGTTACCGGATCGCCTGTATGGAAATGAGCCATAGTAAGTGCGTCGCCGGTGGTAAGGTTATCTACTCTGAAACTGTAATCAAGGGTATTGTCTGCATAAAGTTGCATGGTTAGTAAACCCGTTTCCGATCTGCCTGCAGGTGCCGGGTTCTCCAGTTTAGCATTGAGTGGGATCTCAAACACGAGTATCGGCCCGTCATCGTCGTCACTACTACAGGATGAGAAAGAGGTAAAACCAGCGAGCGCGAGAGCGGTCATGGCAAATACATGTTTATTTTTCATAACGAGAATGGTTTGGTTTACCTATTATTACAAGGATCATCTCGATTTGGTTGTGTTAAGAGCTAAAGTCAAGGTGTAACTAAAGCAGGGGACTTAGGCTAAATAGCTTAATAATCTGAGAGATAGTAGGTCAGGTGATCGGTACCGTTGTAAACGGCTGAAAGGGAAGTAATTTCAAAAATCAGGAAGCTGAATTTTATAAGCGAACAGGCATATTATATTAGACACCGTTTAATTATATCCAAAATATTTAAGCCCTACACTTGCAGCTTTAATTTTTTGGACATAGTTTGTGATTCCAATTGGAGTTAATTAACGAATTGTCAACCAGAACAGCATATGACGAATTTGAGCTGATTTCCGCCTTTCAACGGGGAGATAGAAAGGCTTTGCACCAGGTATATACGCTATTCCAGCGATCGCTCTGTTTTTTTACAGAACAGCTGATAAGTAATACTATGGCAGCAGAGGATATTGTTTCAGAATGTTTTATCAACGCTTTTCAACGAAAAGAGGATTTTCCTTCGTTAGGTCAACTGAAGTCTTTCTTATTTACTGCAGCTAAAAATGCGGCCCTCAATTACATTAAAGCACAGAAACGGCACGATGATATCCATCATTCAATAGAAAGGGGGGCCGACCGTTATTCTATAGATGTAGAAAATGCTTATATCAAAACAGAGGTCCTGCAGTTCATTTCAGGGGAAATAGAAAAGCTCCCGCCACAGTGCAGGCAAGTTGTACACCTTGCCATTATAGAAGGGAAAAGCGCTCCCGAAATTGCCGCTGAATTAAATATGGCCTATCAGACAGTACTGAATCAAAAGGCCAAAGGAGTGGGATTATTACGCACCGCCGTCCTTAAAAATAAGTTATTATCCTTGCCTATGCTCGTTTTAGCCCTAAATATGCTCCACCGGTAAAAAAAATATTAAAAGAGACCGGTATATAATGTAGGGTTAGTTGTTTTGGTAGTATAGCATGACAGAGAAGGATCATTATATCGCCGTATTAATTGTCAAATACCTTGATAACAGCCTCAATGAAGCTGAAGAGGCCGAGTTGACAACCTGGATCAATGCTGAAGAGCACCATCGTGATCTCTTTACAGAGATGACTGATCCTCAACGGCTGATCTCCCAGGTGCAACAATTTTATGCCTATGATTCAGATAGAATAAGCCATAAGATCGGCCAGCGTATTCCTGAATTTAATGCAGTACCTGTTCGTATGCGCCCCGTTTACCTGAGAAAATGGGGCTGGGCAGCAGCTATAGCTGTGCTGTTGATGGGAGGGTCGTATTATTGGACATCCCATCTGCGTAATGATCATAGTGGAATAGCTTCAGTACAGGTTAATATCGAGCCCGGCAGACAAGGTGCTATTCTAACACTGGCCGATGGCAGGGAAGTCGTACTGGATAGTTTGCGCAACGGTATAGTAGCCAGTCAGAGCGGCGCTTCTATCGTATTGTCTGAAGGGCAGTTAGTATACGACCCGACGGCCGCGCGAAACATGGATGTTCAGTATAATAAGATGACCACACCGGCAGGCAGGCAATTCCAGGTAACACTGCCTGATGGCTCGAACGTATGGCTGAATGCCGCCAGTTCTATCAGGTTCCCTACCAGCTTTGCAGGTAATGAAAGAAGGGTGGAAGTTACCGGAGAAGTATATTTTGATGTAGTAAAAAATGCAAATCAACCATTTATAGTAGTAGTCAAAGATAAGATTGACATAGAAGTCTTAGGTACTTCTTTTAATGTGAATGCTTACGAGAACGAACGCTCCATCCGCGCCACACTTATCAACGGTAGTATAAGGGTCGGAGTGCCATCAACAGATCTCAAGAAAGCTGTAACACTGCAACACAATCAACAAGCGAAAGTAATAGATAAGCTGATCACTGTAACAGACAACCAGGATCCGGAGAAAGTATTAGCCTGGAAAAATGGCTTGTTCAACTTCGACGGCGCAAACCTTGAAGAGGTAATGCGGGAATTAGAACGATGGTATGATATAGAAGTAGTTTATGAAAACGGTATTCCTGATTCAGATAAGTTTATCGGGGAAATGACCAGACAAATTGCCTTAACGGATTTACTGGATATTTTAAAAAGATTCCAGGTCGACTTTAGAGTGGAAGGACGTAAGCTGATCGTACTTAATAAATAAAATTATCAAGGCTATGCCGGATGCGTACTAAAGACTGGATTACTCCGGTCAGGATTCTTATTGTCAAAAACTAACCAATCAACGAAAAACGTCACGGATTGCGGCCGTGACGTTTTATACGACCTGGTTAGTTCAAAGTGTCTTTTGCAATTCACAATTATTAACAACCAAATCTCTTGCAATTTATGCAAAAAAATCGCTATTGGCCACCCGATTGCCGGGTCATAAGGGCCAACCTAACCAAAATCTTTCTGGCCATGAAACTTACCGCTGTACTACTAGTCACCTTCATCCTGCAGGCCGCTGCCACCGGCCACGCGCAAACAGTCTCTATATCGGGGGAAACTATACCTTACAAACAAATTTTTTCTGCAATAAAGCAGCAAACCGGATATGTTGTTTTTAGTAATACTAATACTATCAGCGAAACCGCAACAGCCTCACTTTCTGCCAGGGATATGCCCTTAACGGCATTTCTGGACGAAATGCTGAAAGATCTGCCAGTTACTTATCTTATTAAGAACAAAACCATTGTACTGTCACGCAAAATGGATGTACTACCGGCCCCTACCACTATCACAGGTGTGATACATGCCACTACCGGTGAGCTGCTGTCTGGCGTGTCAGTAAGAATTAAAAATACCGTTAACGGTACTATTACCAACAACAACGGTACTTTCTATTTCAACCACCTGCCCGAAGATGCAGTTATCCAGATTTCCATGCTGGGATTTGAATCGCTCGAAATAGCAGTACGGAAATCGGCCAACGGCTATTCCGCCTATACGGTCAATAAGGCCCAGGCAGGCTCCCTGCTGGTTACAGAAGGTAATAACCTGGTGTTGAATATTACCCTGAACAGAAAGGACTATGAAATGAGCAACGTGGTGATCACGGGGTATATGAACGTTAACAAGGGCAACTATGTTGGAGCGGTATATTCAGTAAAGGCCGATGATATCAAAATTGCCGGTGAAACGACGATCGACCAGATGTTGCAGGGTGTCGTTCCGGGTATGTCTGTAATGACACAGACAGGACAGGTAGGTTCCAGTCCTAAGATCCGCATCCGTGGTACATCTACTATCCTGGGCAACCAGGAACCGCTGTGGGTTGTTGATGGGATCATCCAGCGTGACCCGCTTCCTATCCCTAATGGTAACGGTTCTCTTGCTGGTGATGTTTCCGAGCTCAGGCTGATTGCCTCTAACGCTATCGCCTGGCTCAATCCTAATGATATAGAAACCATTACCGTATTGAAAGATGCGTCTGCCACCGCCATTTATGGTTCACAGGCTGCAAATGGCGTGATCGTTCTCACTACCAAGAAAGGACGTCCCGGCCAGTTGGCTGTTTCTTATTCCAACAGTTTTTCTGTTGGCCAGCGCCCGGATTATCGCATGTATGATCTGATGAACTCACAAGAACTGATGCAGTTCTCCAAAGAGGTATATGCCAATCGTGACAGTTATACCAATACCGTTCTCCCAATTGGTTATGGTGAGCTTATTCAGCAATTGCAGAATAAGGAAATTGACTACCCGACTTATTTAGCCAGGTACAGGAAAATGGAAAACCAGAATACAGATTGGTTTAAACTGCTCTTTCGCAATTCATTTAACCAGTCCCACAGCGTCAGCATTTCAGGAGGAACAGAAAAGATCATGAACAGAACTTCATTTAATATGCAACAGCAGAAAGGTGAAGCGAAAGGAAATGATCTGACCACTTTTTCCGCTTCTACTAATACGACACTGAAATTTGGTAAAAAGCTGACTGTGAACTTCCTGTTGAATGGTACGATCCGTGAAACCGATGGTTTTGGATATGGCGTGGCGCCTTTTGATTACGCTTACAAAACAGCCAGAACAATCCCTATGTATAATGATGACGGAACGTTCTTCTTCCACGAAAAAGTAAGCACCATCGCCAGTACTTCTATTCCCAGTAAATTCTCATACCTGTACAATATCCAGAATGAATTAAACAATACCGGCAATAAGAACACTACCACCACGCTGGGGTCAACTATTGACGTGCGTTACGAGTTGGCAAAAGGCCTGGAGTACCAGGGCCTCCTGGCTTACACTTCAGCCACCTCCAGCCTGAAATCCTTTGCTACAGAGCTCTCTTATTTTGCTACTCAATACAGAGGGTATGAGTTTGGCAGTGTATCGTCCAACAGCCCTGAAGAACTGGCGAGCCGCCTGCCTTTCGGAGGACTGACCCAGCTGGAAGGTGCTTCCGTCAGAGGGTATACCGTCAGGAACGCCCTTATATACAACCGCTTGTTTGGCCAACGCCATAGTATGACCCTGCAAGGCGGGGTGGAAGCAAGATCTTCCATTACAGAAGGTAGTTTAAACACCCGTTACGGTTATCTGCGTTATCGTGGTGAAAGCTTTGCCCCGGTACCTTTAATGCCGGCAATGATCACCAATAACGGTGCCGCTAGTCTGCACGAGGAGATGCGTCTTAATTCGCGCATTGTAAACCAGGAAAGCAATTTCCTCAGTGAATATTTCTCAGCTGTATATGCTTATGACTCCCGTTATATCTTCAACTTTAACGCCCGCCTCGATGCCTCTAACCGTTTTGGTCAGGATAAGAACAAACGTTTTCAACCTACATGGTCTTTAGGCGGAAGATGGCGTGTGGCCAACGAGAAATTTCTCAGTACCAGCAGTTGGTTGAATGCGCTGGACCTCTCCGCTACCTATGGCTTCCAGGGGAACGCGGTAGAAGCGGTTTCTCCGTATCTCATTGCTACAGACGGAGGACTGAACAGTCAGTTCAAACAATATACGCTCAATATTAAGTCCCTGCCATACCCTGATCTGGGATGGGAAAAAACAAGGACCTGGAATTTTGGACTGGATATCTCTTTTTGGAATGGCCGGTTGAATGCCACTGCCAACTATTACGGAAAGATCAGTAATGTACTTGCTACCCACCAGGTGCCTGTTGAAAACGGTATGGCTGCAGCAACAGTTTTTGGCTCGCAAATGGAAAACCGTGGATATGATCTGATAGTAAGTATCGTCCCTGTTAAAACGAAGGACTTCACCTGGCAGTTGTCTGTAAACACGGGCGTGGCAAAGAATAAGGTGAAAGAGAATGAACGGGTGAATATGCTTGAGGATTATTTGAATGGTCAGGCTATTGTTAACGGTGAGGCATACTCTACTTTCTATTCTTACTCATATGCAGGACTTAACCACAATAACGGTATCCCTATGTTTAACAATATGGATATTAAGCTTACAGCAAATGATCTTGACTTCCTTGTGAAATCCGGAAAGCTGGACCCTGATTTTTCCGGTGGCGCGAACACGATGGTGAGATACAGGAACATATCATTCTATGCGCAGTTTGCAGTGGCATTTGGCGCCAGCAAGCGTATACCCGCATTTTATAATGCCAGTGGCGCGCCAACACCTGAACAGAATGTTCCGCGTATCCTGAAAGACCGCTGGCAGCATCCCGGAGATGAATTACATACTGATGTACCGGTTATTCCTCCGGGCAATCCACGCTACTATGAGTTGACTTTACCACAATTAAACAGATCTACTACCCTGACGCCATTTACGATGTATAACTCATCCGATTATATGGTGGCAAATGCGGACTTTATTCGTTGTCGTCAGCTATCCCTTAACTATGAATTCGGACAATCAATCCTTGAAAGAATACACATTAAGCGTTTGAGCACCTCACTCAGCTTAACCAATCCTTTCCTGATCAGCTTCGATGAGAAGTGGAGAGGGTATGATCCTGAAACAGCAGGCTGGCCTGCAAGACGTATGGCGTCGATTTCATTTAACATGACACTCTAACATTGAAGCGCATGAAACTAAAGTTATTCTTAATAACCGGTATTGCCGGTCTGCTCACCTTAAGCAGTTGTTCTAAATTTCTGGAAGAGAAATCGCAGAGTGAAGTGATCCCTAAAACAGCTATCGACTTCAGGGAATTACTGATAGGGTCCGGATACATGGATAATTCAGAGCCTATGAACTTCCTGTATTTCATGGATGATGATGTAGACTTTTTCCTGGAGTATGACAACGATCCTTCAAATGTTGTTGGTACTTATGAAGCGCAGCTCAATTACTTATGGTATACCTGGCAGCCTAAACTGGCCGACAGGAATGGAGTGGGCGAGTTGATCGCTGAAGATCCTTCCGCTACAGCCTATGCACAGTACTATACCAGGATTATGGGTTGTAATGCAGTACTGGAAAATATCGACAAATCGATAGGTACGCAGCAGGAGAAAGACAGGGTAAAGGGTGAAGCATTGGCTGTACGTGCCATGTATTACTTCCGTTTGGCCAACTTATACGGAGAGCCCTATAACCACAACCCGCAGTCGCTTTGTGTGCCATTAAAGCTTACATCAGGTATTGTCGCTACTCCGCTGGAACAGGCTACAGTTGCTGATGTATATGAATTGGTGGTACATGACTTACAGGAAGCGTCATCACTGATGGACCCTTTGCCGATCATGCGTAAAGACTATCATATCAATCAACCTGCTATTCACATTCTGTTGTCCCGGGTATTCCTGTATATGGAAAAATGGAAAGAGAGCGTTGCTGAAGCTAATAAAGTTTTTGAGCAGGGAGGCAAATTGGTAGACATGACTTCGCTGGATGAACATTCCGGCACATGGCTCACTTACAACAATCCCGAAGTAGAGTGGCTGTTTGGCGGCAATACACAGCCTAACCAAAGCACTTATGTACCTGCTGTAAAATTCCTTTCCACATTCGACAGGAAGGATGCAAGGTTCAGCGTTGGTTTTTCTTTACAGAATACAGGTGTATCGCTTGCTTCAAAACTTCCTACCGGGCTCGATCTGGCACAAACGCTTCGCTCTTCAGAAGCTTTGCTTAACAGGGCAGAGGCAAGTGTACAATTGGATGATCTGGGTACTGCACTGAAAGACCTGAACGATTTAAGACGTAAACGTATCGAAGGATATGTTGATGAAGTGATCAGCGATAAAGCCGCCTTACTGCAGGCTGTGAGAGACGAGCGCCGTAAAGAGTTCTGCTACGAATGCTTCCGTTGGTTCGATCTGCGCCGCTATGGTATGCCTGAGATCTCACATCGTTATCAACATGATCTGGGAGAAAGCGTACTGCAATACAAACTCAAGGAAGGAGATCCTATGTATGTACTGCCTTTTCCTACAAGTGTGATACTGAGAAACGCCGGACTTAAACAGAGTGTATCTGGTCAGATGCCTGACAGAGTCGGACAATAATAATACTAACAAGCAATTCATTATCTATGAAGTATATATTTTTTATCAACTGCCTTTGCTGCCTTGCGCTGTTCTCCTGCAAAAAAGAACCAGCTATCGGTCCGCCTATTGATGTGCCGGTAGATTATGTCCTGCCTCAGGGAGATGCTCCGGCTGATGCTAATGATAAGATCCAATCCCTTTTCAATACATACGGATCCTACTTCTTGTACAAGTTTACACAGAAGGACTTCCTGTGGGTGCCGTCTACCGGTGGAGGGTTCTCTAAGATCGATACAGCTGTATTGGGTAACCCGGCCTATACAATGGATATGCTGAATTTCCTGGATGACATCTGGCTTAAATTTTTGCCGGAAGACTTTAAGAAAGATCAGGGTATTCCTTATCGTGTGATGATGGCCGATACGATCAAGCAATATCGTGTGGGATTTCCGCCGGGTAGGGAATACCTGTATTTCGACTATAAAGTAGTAGGCAAATCTATCACCTTCGCAGGGATGAACGCGTCCTTACGCACAATGACGTCCGCAGCGAAGGTTGAAAAGAGAAATATATTGATAGGAGTTATCTGGAACTACTATATCCAGAACAAGATCATGGATATACCAACTTCTTTTTATGATGTTAGTGATTATGAAACTTATCCTGCATCTCCGATAAATGCTGCTAATCCGGATAACGTCGAGGCCTTCAGGCAAAGAGGTTTTTTACCGTCCTCTTACGGTGCCGACGGGTCTGCATCTGAGTGGTACTATGGCACTTATTCCTGGCCACAGGCGAAGAGTAATGACATTACGACCTACCTTAATGCTATCCTTACCCGTACCGATGCTCAGATGGCGTCATATCTCGCATATCCGATGATCAAACAAAAATTTGACTTACTGGTCAACTACTATAGATCCAAGTTCAATATTGACGTACGCGCTATTGCAAACGCCACATATTGATATTTATCCCTTCCAATTGCCTGGGGTTAAAGTCCCCGGGCAATCGGAAGACCGGTACTTCCCCCAGATTCATATTTATGCCATTAATAGTGTAAGCACAGGCTTACGCCAGCTATTTTATTATTTGATAATCCGTAATGAATGGAAAATACCATCGTAAAAGTTGAAAACTTGTCTCACCGGTACGCATCACAGTGGGCGGTCAGAGACATAAATTTTGAGATCAGCAGCCAGGGAGTTGTAGGACTACTGGGTTCCAACGGAGCTGGTAAATCTACCACAATGAATATCATCTGTGGGGTGTTAAAGCAGTCTAAAGGAGAAGTATTTATCAATGGTATCAACCTGAAGAATGATCCTGTAGCTGCTAAGCGTAATATTGGTTTTATGCCGCAGAAGCTGCCATTGTATCTCGACTTTACGGTAGAAGAATACTTAACCTATTGCGCCGAGTTGAGAATGGTAGAAAAAGACCAGATAAAGAAATCGGTCACAGATGTACTCGAAAGATGTGGTGTAGCGCATTTCAGGGAACGGTTGCTTCGTAATCTCTCCGGTGGATATCAGCAGCGTGTGGGCATTGCGCAGGCTATCGTGCACAATCCGAAGTTTGTGGTACTGGATGAGCCGACCAATGGCCTGGACCCTAATCAGATAGTTGAAGTGCGTAACCTGATCAAACAGATTGCACTTGACCGCGCTGTATTGCTCTCTACACACATTCTCACAGAAGTGCAGGCCACCTGTAGGGAAATTAAAATGATCGAAGAAGGACAGATGGTATTTTCAGGTTCACTGGAAATGTTTGATAATTATATAGAGCCTAATACACTCGTAGTAACACTGGATACACCTCCTGTAAGTGATGCATTGATGAGTGTGGAAGGTATCAGATCGGTAGAGCAACTGGCTCCTTACCGTTACCGTCTTGGTTATGATGGTGAAAAGAAAACTGCGCAACGTTTTGCTGCTGCCAGTGTGAACCAGGACTGGGGACTGATGGAACTGATCATAGAGAAAAGTTCGCTGGATGAAGTGTTTGCCAGACTGTCAAAGAAATCAAATAAATAAAAGCTGATAATAAGATATTAAATGAGACGCATTTTTAAGATCGCCAAGGCAGAATTGTTTACCTTATTTTATTCGCCTATTGCCTGGATGATATTGGTCGTTTTTGCCTTCCAGACAGGAATGGCTTTTGTCGAGCATTTGCAGGAGATCCTTCGCGCAAAGGAGATAGGTTTTGGTAATTCCTTTATCACAGCTTCCATATTTTCAGGCGAGATCGGTCTGTTTAAGACTGTTCAGGGATATCTCTATCTGTATATGCCTCTGCTGACCATGGGATTGATGAGCCGTGAGCTTAGCAGTGGTTCTATCAAGTTATTGTACTCTTCACCTGTAACCTCTGCACAGATCATTTATGGGAAATTCACCGCTATGATGCTTTACAGCCTCATGCTTGTCGGTATACTGATGATATATGTAGTGATAGCGATGTGCAGTGTTGCACACTTCGACCTGCCTTCTGTATGCTCGGGGTTATTGTCGTTGTACCTCCTGATGTGCGCATATGCCGCTATTGGTCTTTTTATGTCATGCCTCACTTCTTACCAGGTGGTTGCCGCATTGGGAACACTTGTGCTGCTGGCTGCACTCAGCTACATGAATAAGGTATGGCAGGAAATAGATTTTATTCGTGATATCACCTACTGGCTTTCTATTTCAGGTCGTTGTAACGAAATGATAAGTGGATTGATCTGCAGTGAAGATGTACTGTATTTTATTATAGTCGTTGCCATGTTCTTAACCCTGAGTATTCAGAAATTACAGGCTAACAGAACTCATGCTTCATATGCACTGGTATGGGGCAAGTACTCGGTGGTGGTAGTGCTGGCGATGATGCTGGGTTATGCTACCTCCCGTCCTATACTGATGGCATATTACGATACTACAGAAACGAAGCGCAATACGCTTACGCCCAATAGCCAGGCTATTATGGCTAAACTGGATGGTGATCTGACAATCACTACCTACGTGAACCTGCTTGACAGAGAGTACTACAATGGTATTCCCAGTCAGGTGAATGAAGATAAACAGCGTTTAAAACAATATATCCGCTTTAAACCGGAAACTAAGCTTAAGTACGTTTATTACTACGATAAGCCTAGCAATAATCCGCGCCTGGATTATGTGTATAAAAATAAGACGCTCGCCGAAATCGCTCAAAAAGAAGCGGCTATCCGCGATCTGGATATTGATATGTTCCTGACGCCAGAGCAGATCAAAAAACAGATCAACCTGACAGATGAGGGCAACACCTTTGTTCGTTTGGTTGAAAGGGGAAATGGACAGAAGGCCTGGCTGAGGATTTATGAGGACATGATGAAATTCCCTGATGAAGGAGAAGTCTCAGCTATGTTCAAGAGAATGGTTATGAAACTGCCAAAGATCGGTTTCCTGCAAGGGCATGGAGAAAGAAGTATTGAAGGCGATAGACTGAAAGACTATACACTCTTCTCTTCTGTAAAAACTTTCCGTTATGCACTGACCAATCAGGGATGTGATGTAGAACCACTTGATCTTAGCGGCGATAAAGAGATCCCGAAAGGAATCGACATCATTGTTATTTCAGATATGAAGGAAGCAATGGATACTGCTACTAAGAAGAAACTGGATGCCTACATTGCGAATGGCGGTAACCTCGCCATCACACTCAAACCGGGTTCGCCTATAATGGAATCTTTTATCGGGCAGTTTGGTGTTAAAACTATTCCTGGTCAGCTGGTACAGCCTAAAATTGATGTAGCAGGAAACGTTGTCATGGCAATAGCTACAGAAGCTGCTGAGAATGTTGCACCAATATTCAGACTAATGCGCGAGCAGCACAGATATGTCGGTATGGTGAAAAGTGCTGGCCTGCAATTTAGCCCTGATAAAGGTTTTAAAGCAGTTCCCGTGTTGCAGACTATAGATACAATGAAAACATGGAATGAGCTGCAGACAATCGACTTCGTTAATGATTCTGCTTCAGTAGATGTTGCATCCGGTGAAAAGGTGGACAGTTTTGTGACTGCCTATGCCGTTTCAAGAAAGGTAGGAAATAAAGAACAGCGTATTATGATCATGGGAGATGCCGACTGTATTAGTAACGGTGGTATGAACCCGCCAATAAGGCGTTATGGTGCTTCTAACTTCTCGTTTATACCAGGCATGTTCCACTGGTTATCTTATGGTACCGTACCGGTGGATGTAAGCCGTCCGCGTTCTTCTGATAATGATACTTCTCTCACTAAGGTGCGTGTGAAAGTGGCGAAGTATGCGCTGATGTGGGCCATCCCGGGAATCTTATTAATTGGTAGTACCATATTGCTGATCAGAAGAAAAAGAAAATAAATATTCGCTGGTATGAGCTTGATGACGGATAAACAAACACTGAATGATCTGAATATCTTCGGTAAAGGCGGCAGCAATGGTATCTATGCCATTTTCAACCGCACGCATACAAGAGGAGGATCAGAACTACTGGAGGAGATGTTCCGCAACCCTTTGTCGGAAGTGGATGCAATCAATGCACGCAGTACTGCCATTCGTTCCTTCGGAGCCAACGGTCTGACTTTTCCTTACGATGCGACCTGGTTCGATGGGGCGGAGCAATACTTACAGAATACTGATGAACGCAGCCGGCTTAGTGATCAGCAGGATAATCTGAGCAGGAAGTTGAATCAGTTCATAGCCGGGGATAATGCCTACAAAGCTATCGAGAAAGGCGTAGAAAGCCTGATCTATATATTACAAACTACCATCCGGTTTGCTGAAAGTATACAACAACAGGCAATGGCTATTTCTTACGGTAAAGAGCTTGCGGCTATAGAGCAACTCCTGAAAGAGGAGGAACTGCAGCCGTTGTTACATGAATCTGCCAGACTAAAACTACCCTTTGCCAAAGTTGCGGAGTACGATAAAGTACTCCGCTTCCGGCAACGGGACGTAATGAAACGGCTACTTTATCTGCTTTATCAAACAGACGTTTATATCTCCGTAGCCCGCATCACTACGGAAAAGAATTTCTCTTTCCCGCTTGCTTTGCCGCGTGAACAACAGACCGTTATCCTCGAAGATTTTTACCATCCTTCGTTAACGACGCCTGTAGCAAATTCAATTGTTATTACTCCTGCCAGTAATGTAATTTTCCTGACAGGTGCTAATATGGCAGGTAAGTCTACCTTCATGAAGGCCCTGGGAATTTGTATATACCTGGGGCAGATGGGGTTTCCCGTACCTGCTTCGAAAATGGCGTTTTCGGTGAGAGACGGGATCTTTACAACGATCAACCTGCCCGACAATCTTAGCATGGGCGCCAGCCATTTCTATGCCGAAGTATTGCGCATCAAAAATGTTGCAAGGGAATTAAGCAGGGATAAATATCTTTTTGTCATCTTCGACGAGTTGTTCCGTGGAACAAATGTAAAAGATGCGCATGAGGCTACCATTGCCATTACCAGTGCCATTGCCCGTAGAAAGAACTGCATGTTTATGGTCTCTACACATATCATTGAAGCAGGTGAAGTGCTTAAGACGCAATGTGAAAATATCAACTTTGTGTTTCTGCCAACGTTAATGGAAGGTAGTAAGCCTGTATACACGCATAGGCTGCAACCGGGCATTACGGCCGACAGGCACGGTATGGTAATTATTAGAAATGAGGGTATCCTGGATATATTGGCCAGAAAAAAAACAGTAAAGAATAACGCATGAGCTTTATTGCAGACAAACAAACGCTGGACGATCTGTCCTTGTTAGGGAAGTTTAACCCTGGCTCTGTTTTTAGTCTTTTTAACCAGGTGAAGACCAGAGGTGCAGAGAAATTACTTGATGTTATGTTCCTTCATCCGTTATCGGAAGTAGAAGCGATCAATAAGAGGAGTGCTACTTTCCGTTACTTCAATGAGCATCCTGTCGACTTCCCTTTTGATGGCAGGCAGCTGGAACGCATGGAATCCTACATGGACGAAGGCGGCGACGGAAGTTATGTCTTTGCACTCTGGGAACTGAGCCGGAAGAAGGCGGCAGCAGTGTTGGTAAAAGATGATACCTACGAACTGGTCTTAACAGGCATAGACAGCAGCTTATCCATATTGAAAGCCTGCGAAAGGCTTTTGCAACAACTGGAGCGGGAAGGACGGGATAAAGATCAGCCCTGGAATAAATGGTCGGAGATCGTACGCTGCATCGTTAGAGATGTGCGGTTTAAGGATTTTTACAAGCCTTCCAGATCTCTGCTTGATAATGTCCGGTTACATCATATACTGACAGGCATATTCCGTAGTCAGTTAAAAACGCTGCTGGAGCTCATCTATGAAACAGATCTGTATATAGCAGTTGCAGGAGTGGCCAAAGCTAAAGGGTTCTCCTATGCGCAGGCCTTGCCCAAAGAGCGGAATATGTTGGAAGCCAAAGGACTAAGACATCCGGGGCTTGATAAAGGTGTGGCCAACTCATTATCCTTTAACGCAGGTACGAATGTATTGTTCCTTACCGGTGCGAACATGGCGGGTAAGTCAACGTTAATGAAGTCTGCAGGTATCCTTATTTACCTTGCACATATGGGATTCCCGGTAGCAGCAACAGAAGTACAGTTCTCTATACTGGATGGCATTTATTCTTCAGTGAATGTCCCTGACGATCTGAATAAAGGATATAGCCACTTCTATGCAGAAGTGCTCAGAGTGAAAAAGGTGGCAGAAGAAGTTGCTGCGGATAGATCCTTATTTGTCATCTTCGATGAACTTTTTAAAGGTACGAACGTTAAAGATGCTTATGATGCCACGCTGGCTGTAACGGAAGCTTTCACTGATTTTACAGATTGTTTCTTCATCATCTCCACGCACATATTTGAGGTCGGACATGCATTGAATAATGGCGGCACGCAGATCGGGTTTGAGTTTCTTCCTACCATCATGAATAACAACGTTCCTCAGTATACATATCAGCTGCAGAAAGGTATTACAACAGACAGGCAGGGTATGATCATTATCGAGAATGAAGGAATATTGGATATGTTATAATTCAAAACTTATAGTCCTCCGAAAGAGGATGTTACAACAAAAAGAAGATTTTATGCATTATCGCCATTGGGCTGCTGCAGGATTAGTACTGCTGTTGATAAACGGAAAGACGGCATTTGCGCAGCACCAGGACCAGCCTATACCGCTTGATACAGCTGTTCGCACAGGAAAGCTGCCGAACGGATTTACCTATTATATCCGCAGAAATGAAGAGCCGGAAAAGCGGGCTTTATTCTACCTGGTAAATAAAGTGGGCTCTATCCTGGAAGATGAAGATCAGCTTGGGCTGGCGCACTTCATGGAGCACATGAACTTCAACGGTACTACCCATTTTAAAAAGAATGACCTGATCGATTATTTGCAGAAAGCAGGCGTAAGGTTTGGTGCAGATCTGAACGCTTATACCTCTTTCGATGAAACAGTATACCAGCTGCCTATCCCGACAGATAATCCCGCTATGGTAGGCAAGGGACTGAACATCATGCGTGACTGGGCACACGAGGCTTTGCTGGAAGCAGAAGATGTTGATAAGGAAAGAGGCGTCATCCTCGAAGAGAAACGGTTACGCGAGGGGGTAGGAGCAAGGATCCAGGAACAGACCCTTCCGCTGCTGCTGAATAATTCAAGATATGCTGTAAGGCAACCAATCGGTACCGACAGTATCCTCAGGCACTTCCCGGTAGCCGCCATCCACAGGTTCTATAAAGATTGGTACAGGCCTAACCTTCAGGCGCTGATCGTAGTTGGTGATGTTAATGTTGATGCGGTTGAAAAGCAGATCAGGAAACAGTTTTCCGACCTGAAGAATCCTGTTAATGAACGTCCCCGACCGGAGTATAAAATTGAGCTGACAGGTAAGAACCAGTTCAAGATCCTGACTGATCCTGAAATTACAGCAACGGAACTGGAACTGCTGATCAAACATCCGGGATCTAAAATGATCACCACGGCCGATTATAGAAATGCTATTAAAAAGGGCCTGTTTAACCAGATGTTGAGCCACAGGATAGGGGAGTTAAGCCAACAGACAAATCCTCCGTTTTTGGGCGTAAAAGCGGGTATTGGGGGCTTTTCCGGTGGGCTTGAGCAGTTTACCTATTCAATTACTGCGAAACCGGGAAAATTGCAGGAAGCATTTGCCGGCACCTGGCTGCTGATAGAACAGGTAAAACGTTATGGTTTTACCCAGGCGGAGCTCGACAGGGTTAAACTGAGCTATGCAACAAATATGGAATCTGCCCGGCAGGAGAAAAGCAAAACGCCATCTAACAGTTATGTTGAGGAATACAAGCAGCTGTTCCTCCAGGGCGCGGCCTCTCCGGGCCTCGACTGGGAATATGATTTCGTAAAAGCAACAATGCCGGGGATCACATTAGATGATATCAAAGAGGTTGCGGACTGGTTTATTACAACCACCAACAGGGACATCTTCCTGGTAGCGCCCGAAAAAGAAAAAGGCTCCCTTCCGGATTCAGTTACTGTAGATGCCTGGTTTAATCAGATGACCACTGCCGCTATTCAGCCATACAGCGATTCAATAACAACCGGTGTTTTACTGAAGACCATTCCGGAAGGCGGTAAAGTTGTTTCCAGCGCTACGGTCGACGCGCTGGGGATCCGGCAACTGACATTAAGCAACGGTATCAAAGTCTGGCTTAAACCTACCAGCTATACAAATGATCAGATCCAGTTTATGTCTTTTGCCCCGGGTGGGATCAATAAATACCCGAACGAAGAGTATCCTACGGCTGCCAGTACTATCGGCATTATCGGCGGTAGCGGACTGGCCGACTATTCTCCAGTTCAATTATCAAAAATGCTGAATGGAAAATCAGTGAACGTAGGTGCATATATCGGCGGCCGTAGCCAGGGGGTAAATGGTGGTTGCAGGTCAGAAGATCTGGAAACTGCTTTGCAGATCATTTACATGTGCTACACAGCTCCGCGTAAAGACCAGGTGTTATTCGACAATGCGATCGCCAGGTCTAAAGAAGCTGTCAGGACCAGGTACGATGATCCTGGCAACGTATTCAGAGACACTGTCAGCACTGTACTAAGTGGTTATAGCTACCGTACAAGTCCTCTTACGCTGGAAAGATTGGATAGCATCGATCTTAATAAAGCCTTGTCTATTTATAAGGACCGTTTTGCAGATGCTTCTCAGGCTAATTTTGTTTTCGTAGGCAACTTCAACAAAGACAGCATTCAGCCGCTGCTGGAACGTTATCTGGGAGCATTGCCTGCTTTGAACCTGAAGGAAAAGGGGATCACCCTGCATTCACAAGTGCCTAAAGGCAAACTGGTGAAGGTAGTGGAAAAAGGTAAAGACAATAAAGCTACAGTATTGCTGGTATATAACGGCGACTGTGAATACAGTACGGAAGCCAACCTGCAGATCCAGGCGTTAACGGAAGTGCTTCAATACAGACTGTTGACCAGCCTGCGCGAGATAGCAGGGGAAGTGTATACGCCATCTGCCCAGGGCAGCATGATGAAAGAGCCTGATCAGCGTTTTGCCATTAATGTTTCTTTTGGTTGTGCACCGGAGCATGTGGATCACCTGGTGGGATTAGTAGAGCAGGATATCATCAACCTGCAAAAAAAAGGCGCTACAAGCGATGAGCTGCAGAAGTTTAAAGCCGGATTTAGAAAACAGGCTGAGTTGCAGGTTAAAAGCAATGATTTCTGGCTGCAATACATCGCGGGTAAGTTAGAGAGAGAGGAGGAGCTGAAGCCATTACCCGATGTGGAAGAAAGACTGAAGCAGATCACAGGGAAGTCCTTGAAATCAGCCGCTGAGAAGTATTTAAGCGGCGAAAACGTTATCCGGTTCGTATCACTGCCAGAGAAGAATAAACTATAATAACCGCCATTTTAACATTGGTCACCTGAGTAAAAACAAAAAAGCCGTCTCATTAAATAAATGAGGCGGCTTCTTCGTTTTAGTCATTCAAACCGAGATATGCTTTAACCGCGGTATAATCGGACCAGTCTACTTTAGCAGCAGATCTTGCCTCGTTATTTCCGGGTACGATCATGTACCGGTATTGTTGATACTTCTTACCATTAGCAGAATAGGTACTTACGTCCACATTGGAAAACAACTCAATCTTCTGCGCATAAGCCCTGAGCTCGATGTTAATACCGTTGCTACCAACATAAGGCAATGGATAAATAAGAGGATCACTTGCTTCGTCAGTGTTGATGTATGCTTTTACATCTGCAGTGCTCAACATCTCCACAGTGAGTTTAGGTGCGTCAATAACAGCATAGTAGCCTATCGTATCAATAGTGCCTCCTGATGTGTGTATGGTATCGGGCTTAAACGGCAGGTCCAGCCATTCGGAATAGATCACATTGCCGGAACCGGAATCGCCTTTTGGACCGGCCGGACCAGCAGGACCAGGAGCGCCATCTTTACCACAGGATGTTACGAACATAGCAGAAAAGAGTCCTGACAGGACAACTAATAGGGAAACAAGATTACGTCTTTTCATATATAAGTTAGCGTTAACGGCGTGAAGGGATTGGAGTTTCACGCCAGGTTCTGATTTAAGGGCGCTAAAGTACGAATTCTTATTAAAAATTTAAATTGCGCTATCCCAATAAAGAAATAGGCAGCCTCAATTGCTTTTGAGGCTGCCGGTTTTATTTTATCTGTTATTGCTTTACAAATTTGATCGACACCGGCGGTCCTTGCTTTCTCCGCAGCAGGACTGTATAGGCGCCACTTACAAGATGCGCTGTATTCAGCGTAACGGTAGTTTGATTACTGATATTATACCCTTCCAATACAAGCCTGCCGTCTGCACTGTATATATCCAGCGTCTGCCACCTGTTGGTTAGTTTTAAGGGGCCGATAGTGAGTGCAACACTGACAGGGTTCGGATACAGTTTAATACCCACGCTTTCAGCGTTTACAGGATCGATACCCGTTATAAGAACAGTTTGTTCTTCAGAATACTTAATTTTCAAACCGTTGCTTTTCAGGACGCCTTTAACTCTATACGTGCCTTTTTTGAGTGCTCTGTATACAGTATCAGCCGCCGCGGGTATTACCTCTTCCCAGTTACCGCTTGTGTTCTTCATTTCCCATGTATAAACGACGGCAGTATCAGGATTAGTTACCGTTAAGGTGAATCCTTCGGCTGTAAGAAGTGGTATTTCCAATGTCTCAATAGTGTGAGGGTCTGAATCCTTGTCTTCGTAACAGGATACTCTCCTAGATGCGCGTACGTGGTATGTGCCTGTCCTGGCAGCCAGGTGTATGGGGCCGCTACCAACCTCTTCCCACTCCCAGTTTGGATATTGAACAAACCACGCATAGGTAACAACAGTATCAGGATTGGTTACCGTTAACGTATCTCCATCAACTGCAACCAGCGGGGTCTCTATACGTGTTGAGATTGAGAAGGATGTATCCGTATAAGTCACCGCTGCGCAAGGAAGAGTTGCCGGTGGTATAATAGCAAAGAAATATCTTTTATTGCCTGCTATATTGTCTTTTGGTAATTCAAAATCCAGCTGGCTACTATAATAGGTTTGAGAAGATATTGCGGAAAAAGTGCTGCCATTAATACTTTGCCATAGTTCAATCTTTGAATTGGGATACGTATGAGCTCCAATATATGATACGGTTACCGGAAGCTCAGCACAGATCTCGGGTGCGATTGATATCGTGCCTGTTTGTATCTCCGTAGGATACACAATCAGATTGATGCCCTTACCTGCAGTGCCATCCCCCACGCAGCGATAGTAATAGCCATTCCAGGAGACCGGAACGTTATGCATTTTTAGTGTCGACGTTGCAGCACCGCTATAGTTTGCATTATCTGAAATTTCCTTGAAACCGCTACCAGTATTCACCTGCCATTGATACTTTGTACTGGTAATATCTGTCGTAAGCGTAGTGTCCGTTGTGGAACAAACGGTTACTGTCTTTTCATCCTGTTGATTTCTGAAGATGGAAATGTAATTATCGTTATAAGTTGTTACCGCAATATCTGCCTTACCATCTCCATCAATATCTCCGATCTCACCATCTCCTATGTCATTGTTGAAGTACTTCTTCGCATCATAATAACCTGGAATAGCAAAGGAAATAATGCCCGGGGCGCCCGTATTGCGGAATAACAATAACCTGCTATGATTTCCATTATTATCTAGACTGTCTATTTTTACCATAATGTCAGGCAGGCCGTCGCCGTCCAGCTGTCCTGCTGCAATATAACCCTGGCCATGACCAATATTGTAAGTAAGTGCAGGTACGAAAGAGATGTTTCCGGCGGCTGTTGTATTTCTATAAACAACAAATGACTTGGCGTTAGAAATGCTGGCCACCATATCCATTTTATCGTCATTGTCGAAATCTGCTAAAGCCATTCCGGCAACATCGTTAGACAGTGAGATAGAAGCGCTATTTGTAAAGGAAATGCTGCCCTTTGTACTTGTGTTCTTTAATACATTGATAGTTATATTGCCGGTAGTGAAAGAAAGATCTGTTTTGCCGTCATTATCAAAATCCGCAGTGCGGAGATGGTTTGCAGCAGAAGACAGCATGATGTCCGCTCCATGTGTAAATGAAAGGACGCCATCATTACCCGTATTCCTATAGGCTATTAATGCAGCATTTTGTCCATTGTTCCCGGCAGCGATAATGTCCGCTTTCGCATCGCCGTCAAAGTCGTTGATGATAATATCGTTCAGGCCAATACCTTGAGCTACCGTGGATTTGGGTGCGAATGACAGATTGCCCGGCGTACTGGTATTACGGTAAACCTGGATCTGTGTGCCGTTGTCGTTGATGACAATATCAGGTCTTCCGTCGCCATTCACATCACCAACAGCTGCGCGGACAGGACGATCTGCATCGTTAAAGTCGCCAATATATTTTTGATAGGCGAATGATACGATACCGTTCGTGCTGACATTTCGTGTCACTGTAACAAGTTTATAATCAATATTGCGGGACACAAGGTCGGGCCTTCCGTCACCATCCATATCTGCCATGAAAATTGTCCGGCCTCCATCGTGGTACCATTCATTGATAGCTTCTGGCCCTTCTTTCCAGACAAACGAAGTCGCGGTGAATGCCGTATCTCCACCAAT
The DNA here is from genome assembly GCF_003182155.1 of Chitinophaga sp. S165. Lineage (GTDB taxonomy): Bacteria > Bacteroidota > Bacteroidia > Chitinophagales > Chitinophagaceae > Chitinophaga. The sequence goes on along the minus strand of NZ_QGTG01000001.1, from coordinate 1,232,868 downwards.
AAAGGTCGTATTAAACGGTTTGTTGGCATAGGCTGTATGATTGTTCACGGTAACTGTCAGCGGTGCATAAGTAGCACCCGTTGGTACGGTTACTTTAAGTGAAGTACGGGAGGCCGCCGTAACCGTTGCTTTCACAGCGCCAAAGAATACCTGGTTAGCGCCAGCATCACTCCGGAAGTTGGCACCGGTAATAGTTACCGTTGATCCGGCCGGAGCGGCAAGCGGTGAAAAGGATGTAATAACAGGCGGTGGAAATGAAAATATAGCTGAAGAGGTATCGGTGCCACCAGGTACGGTCACCACAACACTTCCGGTAGCACCTTCGCTGATCACTGCCGTAATAGTATTTGCAGATTGTACTGTAAATGATGCCACTGGCACACCGCCTACCAGTACGCTGGAAGCACCTGACAAACCAGTACCTGTAATCGTAATAACAGTGCCCTGATCTCCCTCAGTAGGTGTGAAAGAAGTAATAACAGGAGGCGGGTAATAGGTAAACCCTGTTAAAGAAGATGTTCCATATGGCGTAGTAACGCTTACACTACCGCCTGATCCATCCGCAATAGCAGCAGTAATACTCGTAGCGGAATTTATGGTAAATGAGGCAGCAGGCGTACCGCCAAAACGGACTGCAGTTGTGCCGGTAAGATCAGTTCCCTTAATTGTGATAGTGTCGCCTGTTTTGCCGGCGGTAGGTGTAAATGCAGTAATAACAGGTGGTGCATGAAAGATGAAGCCGTCAAGTTTTGACGTACCATATACATTAGTCGCCGTCACCATGCCTGATGCTCCTTTTCCTACAACTGCCCTGATGGTCGCGTCGTTCACAATTGTAAAAGAAGATGCTGGCGTACCTCCGAAACTTACTGTGTTTACTTTGGCAAAATTTTTACCTGTTATTGTGATCGTGTCTCCTTCTTCGCCTTCAACCGGTTCGAAAGAAATGATAAGAGGTTCGTTCGCCCGGTTCCTGAATACCATAACGGAGCTGCCGGTAAATTCAGGTACCACCAGTTCTGGTTTTGCGTCTGCGTTCAGGTCTCCGATAGCAACCCTGAAAGCACCCGGAGCGTAATATGTCGCTACTGGTCCGAAAGAGATACTCCCCGCAGCAGAGATATTTTGAGATATTAATAGTGTTCCGTTAGGGTTTGATATGGCAATATCCGGTTTGGCATCGCCGTCCAGATCGCCCATTGTTATATCCCACGGACCATAGAGGGTGTTGAATATAGGGTAATCTACTTCGGGTGCAAAAGAGATAGCACCCGTTCCTGAGATATTGCGTAGTATTGAAAATCCGGAACTGTGACTGACAGCGATATCTGTTTTTACATCGCCATCCACATCACCTGTTGTAACCCCTGAAGATTCGGCCTTGACAGCGACATCTATCTTAGTGGCAAATGAAAAAGTTCCTGAATTGCTTGTATTTCTGTGTATTGATACAATGGCTGCCTGCTGTGTTGTGGTCACTATATCGGGCTTGCCATCACCGTCGAAATCAGCAATGCTGATGCTATAGGGTAAAAGCCCTGTAGGGATATCAGCTTTTGCAGCAAAAGATATCGTTCCGCCCGTACTGGTATTTCTCAGCACACTAATAGTGCCGGATACATAATTTAATGTTACCAGGTCGGGCTTTCCGTCCAGATCGATATCGCTTATCAATACTCTGTAAGGACTGGAACCCGTTGGATAGGTTACAGGCGCCGCGAGTGAAATCGCTCCTCCCGTGCTGTTGTTCTTATATATCGATACATTCCCACCGCCGGAAACATAAGTCGCTGCCAGATCTGGTTTGCCATCACCATCCAGGTCTCCTGCGGCAATGTCATAGGGCATGTCGGCAATGGGAAAATCCTTTTTGGCGGCGAATGACAAGTGCCCATCCGTTCCGGTATTGCTGAATACAGATAAGGTAGAAGCGGGCACGTTAGCATTGCAGACAGCCGCTATATCCGGTTTGCCATCATTGTTCAAGTCTGTAATGGCAACGGCATAAGGGTATAAGGAGGATACAAGCGTATCCGGATAGGGATACGCGCCACCTCCCTCCAGGCTTCCATCCGGAAAAGTCACAATAAACCGTCGGGCCGAATAAGCCGTAAGATTACTGACAGTAACGGAAATGGGCATAAAGGTAGCTCCCGCTGGTACAGTAACTGTCAACGAATTGGCTTCTGCAGCTGTTACTGTGGCTTTTACAGCGCCAAAGAAAACTATGTTATTATTAAGAACTGCACTGAAGCCAGTACCTGTTATAGTAACTGATGTACCAACAGGGCCTGAAACCGGTGCAAATGATTGAATTACAGGTTGTGCAAAGATCTGCGTTGATAAAAAGAACGAGATCAGAGACAACAACCATTTTTGAATGGTAGTAGGGAGGAGTGTATACATGGAAGAGGGTTATTGCAATTGTATGTTTGATTAGGTATAGATTCGGGGTACAATGTAAGGTAAATTCCCAATATTGAGAATTATTCAGGGGAAGCCTAAAGGACCGGTGAAAGGTTGTTGGAGCATGGAAGCGGGGAGTGGTGCTTCGATTTACATTGGTAATGACTTTAAATTAGCATAATACTCGTTTGCAAATTGTAAGGTCGTAGGAATACGATACTATTATCTGAGTGCATCCGGGAACTGCATCAATGCAACTGAGGATGGTCTATTAATATCTCTTAGTAGTTGTGAATAGCAAACCTCGAAGATTTTACTCTTAGGATAATCGTATGATATAAAATAGCTGAAATTCTTACTGAGGCTTTCAGTAGGCAGAGGTTTAGTCTTCTGCAAGAAAATACTATCCGAAATAATTGTTCTAAGAAACCTATCTAACTTTTGACCGGAGAGAATTTTATGACTTTTATTCATCAAATCATAGCACATCCCTTTATTTTTTCCTTTGTCGTTAACCACAAACATCAAACTGGCTTGGGCAAACGCCCGGACCCCAATGATTTTTATATTCGTATATTTTTTTGACAGTGTATTGCCAATGCTATCAGCTTCGGACAAATACCGATCTAAGCGATAATGGGAATTGTAGGAGCATTTGCACTCAGATAGATTTTGGGAATAGGTATAGTTGAACTTGAAGAGTGCTAATAAACAAAATGTAAATATCATACTACTTATCTAGAAATATTTAACTATGAATGAAAATTGTCTCATATTTTGATAGACCTTTAGAATACTACCAGCACTTTTGACGAAAGAGCCTGTATTAATCCTTCAATCTTTGTTTTTGAACTTCAATTTCAATTTTATCTTCAAGCCTTTTATCACTACTAAATTTGAACGGATCACGCAAGTATGTAGATGCCGGATTTGCCTATTGTATTTTTTTACCGAAATTACTCTTCCGTAAGCAGACTCACAATAGTCGCGTATTTATAATGTTTAGTATCTTTATAGATTTTAACGTTCCCATGTGCGCGGCGGCTTTTGCTTATTGCCTTTAAAAATGAATCACTTGGTCTGTTCTTCTAAAAAGAATATGTATAATTTCAGGCACTTTGTAAAGGGACGATCAAAATTATTAAGCAAGACAGAGTTGCATATTTCTTTCAGCTGCACAGATGGATAGTCAAATGAAATAAAATAGCTATAATCGTGGCTAGGCATTCGCGAAGGATTGTTTTTTGCTGTATGTATAAACGAACTATCCCTGACCAAACATTGTAACCACGTGCTTGTATTATTATCAGTAATGATCTTATATTTTTTTGTTCTGAGGTTATAACAATAAACTTTTTCTGAGTTGTTTTTAATGACAATAACGGTAACCATTGCAGCTGCTAAGCCCCGGCTGCCAATCACCTGAACAGTTTCTTTTTTATTTGTTCTTACTTTGTTAACTATACTATCTAAAGTTGAAATGTAAGATTTCATATCAAATGAAGAAGAGTAAGTGCATTCGCATTCCCAATTGATTTGAGCTTTAATATTTTTATTTAAGAACAATAACAGTATCAAAAAACTTAAATAGCGCATTTTTTCTTTATTGACCTTAATAATTGCATTAGGCTAAGTATCCCTTGAGCTCCTGTGTAGTCCTGAACATACTTCTTTCCGAGATTTGCTGATCTGTCGCAAGAGGAACAAAAGACGATCAATAAGTTCTATTCATGTGTAATACATTGGAAATTGGAATAAGATGAGATACGATAAATTTTACCCACGAATACCATTTTCATAGTGAATATGTTCCTGACCGGCCGTAGTAAACTTACCAATAAACTCTGAGGTGGAGTGTTCTTCCTTTTTTTGCTTAAAAGTTCCCGAATTAATGGCCCAGTCGTAAACCCCGACATTAAGGGGATATTCTGTTAGAACACCTGTTAGTTTATGCAAAAAAATCCATTCTTCGGCAAGTTCCTTTTCAGTAAAAACACCGCTAGCAAACCGCCCGTTTATGCCATGAAATACCCAAATCGAGTTGATATTCATAAATTTTTATTTTCTATTATAGTCGAACTATTTAGTTTTTTCCATAGGGCATCAAGTAATTTAATGATCTAACAAGAAGTTTGCAGGACGTTAACGTTTGAAAAAGAATGCCCCTGGCAATTGCCAGGGGCGGATAACCGGACACTTTAGACTTTCCGGTCAGCCTCAAAATAAGTTCTCCATTGTCAGTTTCTCACTTAAGGAATTGTCACAAACAGTGAAATTATCTGCCCCAATAAAAAGAGAAAAACGAGCAATGTTGGCAACGAAATGATTACATTCCAATTAATTAAAAGTTTTCGCAACTGCCTCTTTTCTCGGTAATTATCGATTATTATTTCTAGTGAATAATAGACTCCAGCTAACAATAGGGGCATTATGAAAAAGCTGCTAAGTATTCTATGCCAACTGCTGTTGGGGTTAATGATCCCCAATAGATTCACTAGTAGATACTTTAGTACAATTATTCCAAAAACACAAAATGAAAATGTAGCTTGTTTTTTTAAGCCCATAGAGTTTATTTCTTTGTTTTAACAAATTGTACACCTGTATAAATGTATCCTCTGGTTATGGCCCGCTGGTCAGCATTAGTATCCATCCCATTGAAGGTTATTATACTACTTAGATTGGCGCCTGTTTTCAAATCATCAAGTGGGACACCAATCAAATTAAAAGCTTTGCCCGTTAGAAAGTTGCCGGCATCAGAAAGATTGTATAATCCATTATCTCTGTCAAATTTAATAAATCCGCCTTGCCCCTCCTCTGGAAAAGCACCATTGTCTCCTGTTGCATTGCCTGCTTTACGGGAAGCACTAACCATTTCATCCGCAAAATCAAAAGCACCATGCCCCAAACCGAATAAATGAGCCAGTGAAGTTAACGCATCCATTGTTGTTGGTCCATCAAGGGCCTTATGTAGAGTTTTGATTTGCCCAATTCCCACACTATTGAAAATTGATGCTATTTTATTGTCGGAAATGGTGGTAAATATCCGGGTTCTGTCCTGACCGCCCCAATCAGCTACATTATATCGAAATTCTGGAGCACCGAGCATAGCGTCGACTTGTTGATCATCGAGAGGCTGATCGTTAAATTTCAATTCATGTCCCTCCGAATCAATGATTTTGTGCGGGCCTTCTGCCTGTTCCACACTTACGACATATCCTTCAGCATTTACGCGTATAATATCTTCTGGACTCATTCCCTCAGAGTCAATAAATCTATTTGGATTATCAAAGGCGTAGTTGTATGGAGAGTGTCGTCTCATTTCCTCAGTTAATGGATCGACGGCATGCCATCTCCCCACTTGCGAATCATACATTCTGGCTCCATAATCATACCATTCCAAACCACTCCCATCGCCAAACTCCCTATTCTGTAATTCCTTACTATCTTATTTCAGCCTATTCTCCGAATAATTCATTCCTTTCAACGCATTCGTAGATATCCCCGCTATCGTCAACCCATACGGATAATAATGAGTCTCCTCCAACAATGGCCCGCTACTCACGCCTAGAACAACATTATCAAAGAACACATCCTGCTGGCTTTCATTGAGGGCCAAATCAGAAGATTATAGAAACTTTAGTTTTCAACTAAGCTGCCTTGTCGCTCATTAGTTATTTATCAGACAGTTCATCTGCAGCATATAGAATTCCTGGTTGCTTTAGAGCGATCTGTGTGACAATGTACTTCGGAAGTAAATAATATCTAATTATTAGGAATCTCGATACTGCTAACTATCTTCTTAAATAATTCTTTCCTCCTCAACATCTGTCCATCATTGCTATAGTTCGCATAGAGATTCAAAATACATAAGTTTTTTGTTGTATTGAACAACATTCTGCTAACGAGATATCTATTAGCCTTATTGGCCATTTGAGGAATTGAATAGGTGATCAGCAATGATTCTTTAGGCGATCTTAATACCTCACTTTTTATTATTACACAGTCGCCATTCAAACTTTTAATCATTTCTTCTTCCATATTAAGTCTTGATGTCAAGTTTTTGTCGGGGTGGAACCGCATTTCTATATCTATCAACATAGAGGAATCAGGGACTATAAAATGCAGCCTAAATTTCAACCCATCTTCAAACGAATTTTTAGGTTTAAATTCTCTCATCTCTTTTGGAATAGAGATACTGCATATGCCTTCCGGCAATTGTATTCGTTGAAGCTTTTCCTGTTTGCAGCCCAAAAATATAAAAGCACAAATCACTATATAATATTTCATTATCTCCGAATTTTAATTGCTGGATTAGGATTAGCCTCGCGATCTTGAAAACGTCTCAGGTAGTATTGCCTTATTACACCGCTATTGTTGTTCGGTTTTAAGAAGTCGCCTATTTGACATCTTGGGCTTCGACAAAAAGACAACACGTTAAATAGAATGTAATTAATATTAGGATTCGTCTGCTAGTCATACAAATGTGAGTTCTGAAATATTTCTATCGATTCTCGTTCAAACTTTTAGTTAGCTGGTTAATTTGTTCTTTTTGCGTGCGTAACATTTTATCCTGCTCAATCAGGTGCAGCGTCAGTTCCTCAATCTTTTGCAGTAATATTTTATTCATCTCACCCAAGTCCAATCCCTTTGCTGACACTTCCTTCGCTGAAGGCACATCTGGTAAATGCCTATGCTCCTTTATATAAGCCTCCATATCAGTCAGTGATGGCAAATGATACTCCGGTTCAAACACAAAATCAGCCCAATCAGCCTGGCTTACTTTTACTCTCATAGCACCAATGCTGCCTTTTACAGCTAACTTATAAGATCCGGCAGTCGTTGTACCAATAGCAACCGATCCATTGTTTGATATATTTATTGCGCCATCACCATTAGGCGCTGTTCCGCCAAGTTTTAAATACTGCCCACCCTGTTGAATATAAAACCTGCTATTAACTGCAGACTGTAGTGAAATTGCTGCATCATTGTCATTTGGACCATAAATGCTGACTTTAACATTCGGGGAATTGGTTCCTATTCCCAATCTCTGGTCTTGTGTAATACGCATAAATTCGCCAGTCACTCCACTACCATAACGTACCAAAAATTTCATGGCAGACAGCGTTCCCGCAGATATCGTTCTCTCCATCTCTATTCCGCCCACATGTGTCCCTGCCATGCTGAACTTGAGGGCACCAACGGCGCCAAATACATTACCACTATTGCTCAACTGAAGGTTAGATGAGCCGCTTGTGACTACCTCAAGCCTTTCTGCCGGAGTAGTTGTTCCAATACCAACGTTTGTACCGTCATTAGTAAATGTATTTTGCGAAAACACGAAGAATGGCATTGATGTAATAAGAACGGTCGATAGAATCTTTTTGCTGGTCATATATTGCATTTTGAATGTTGTAGCTGTACGTACAATCAGCCATATTTTTGCTTAGAAAAAGTAAACGATTTTTTTTTTCCTATCTCGTAGAAAGGGCTAAACAAGCTTGCGCAGATTTATCGTAAGCCGACTTACAATAATCCAAGTATTCATATGTATAGGCTAAGATCTAAATTGAAAATGCTGATTTTATACGAACAAAGTATAGGTAACCACAACGGCTATTGGGCAACGTAAAACTTTTCTTGTTGGCAAAGGTCATAAAACAGTACGAAAAATCACATAACACATTCGTTGTACATTATTTATAGTGTTTTACCAAATCCATTGCTAAACAAAGAAAATGATTATAAACGCATTGTATTTGCGCCGGGAACAAATCAGAAGATTATAAGAACCCTTTAGTTTTCATGCCTGCAGTACCCCAAATAAAACATTGGTCTTGTCTTCTCCATAGATAATTGAGAGATCTTGTGTAAGTAGCCATCCTTTATCACTAGCGTATCACCTAAACGGCTGGATTTCTCAGTCTCATATTTCAAATACAGGACGGTACCATTCTGCTCCCATGTTCCGGTATACCACATGTCGGAAAAGAAAACTCCAGTCCAATGTAGCTCGAAAGACTTGTCTTTTCTGAATTTTAGTGTAGCCTGATTCTGTGTGCCTTCGTAACAAGCTCTGATAACAACGTTACTTTCGATAACCTCTGAACTTAAGCGATACGGACTGAAGAAAGTGTAGTATAATGAAAGAAGGCAGAGAAGTGTGGGGATAATTGATGTTAAGGATATCCTGGATCTGTCCATTATCATTGCACATAGGCCTTTAAGAAAGTATATCAGAATTATTGTAATTCCTATCGGGATGAGCGTGGTTAGGGATACAAATATAGCTCCTTTTAGATGCTTATCAATGTGGTAGTAAAAGATGATAAGCAGAAGTGTTATGAAACATATTATGTAAGGCGATAGTGTTTTGAATACAGGTTTCATTTTGAGCGATTCAATCGTTGTTGCGTAGTTTAACTAAATATCTGCGATGTCTGTGCAGGTTCAATGCGTCTGTAAATAGTAACCATTGGCTGCTATTTATGGGAGGAACTAGTATTTGATGTTTAATTTTATTTTCTCTCCATCTTTCAGATTATATATTTGTTTGGCCATGTCTGCATTGTAGGAGATATAACTTGGATAAGAGTTAATGTAAAAGTTACTGACAGAATAGTCTCCACCCATAACAAACGGTAATTTAGGCTGTAACCGACTATCAAATGGGAACTCATGATCAGCCTTCCATTCTTGTTCATAAATCCTCCCTGTTAAATACTCAACATCTGCAACAAAGACGTCCATCCATTCAGCGAAGTTTTTAGCTAGACGATCAATCTGGCCAGATTCAATATTGAAAAGAGAAACTTCTCCATTATGTTCATCAAACACAAATTGATTTCCAAATATATCCTGTCCGAAAGAAAATACATCTTTAAATAGAAAGTTAAACTCCTTTTTAAACATACTATTCACTACTATAATGTTATTGAACCCGTGACTATTGCTGTGATCATAAATTTGGAGGGATTGACCAAAGAAAAAACCTCCATTCTCAATGAATGAAATGAAATCGAAATAATCTTGGTCTTTGACTGACAGTTTACAAATCGCTACTGTATCTATATTTGATTTATAAGCGTTTGCCTGCTTTAACTTATTATCTAAGAAATATTTAAATTGTTTCATTGTGCAACTACTTGTTTCTTTACTTCCAAATTAATGACTCTAATTTGTACACGGATATTGTCTTGAGAAGATCTTAACCAATGACCTAAGAATGAACCTGCTCCATGATTACCTCCCGATGCGATTCTTACGCTAAATTTGCCTATAGGAATCAGTACGAAAGACGGAATGGGAAAGACCTATAAAGAATAAGAATCAAGAAAATTTTTCTGTTTACAGGACTATCTCATCACAACTCCGCCGATAATCTTTTGAAATAATTGCTCTCCAATTACTCTTTCGTCTTTAGTATTATAGCCATACAACATATTAATCCCAACCAATCCCGCTGAAGTATTAAACACCATGCGTTTACCAACGTACTTTTCTTTTTTAGTACCGGGACGGAAATACTCGCAGGAAATAAATAATACAGTCCTGTTGTTAACAGGACGAACTTCTTTACTAGTGATTTTTTTATCTACACCACTAGCTCTAAATAGCAATTCTTCTTCTTCAGACTTCATGTATGAACGTAATTGAATGTATTGTTCATAACGAACTTTTATTTGTACTTCTAGAATTGAGTCTTTAGTAAGAAAGTACTTGTTATATTTGAAGTTATCCCGAAAATAGGTTGCTGAACTATCTTCTTCCATATTATTTGGAATTGCAAAAGCGAATCTGCCATCGAATAAGGTTATTTTTTTAAACTCGGTATCTTTAGATCTCTGCAGAAATGCTGTAAACAAAAGAAAAATATACTTTACCATTTTTTGTTTTAATAATATTGGATTAGGGACGGCAATATGGTTACCCAATCGTTGGAGATAATATTCTTTTATTAATCCCTGATTACTCGGCGCTGTAATTAGATCACGTTGTTTGCAACTCAAATTCAGCACCTTGTTCAGTAATTACTCTGACCTGAAAGCCCAGGGCATATCCAGCGGATGCAAGCTGAGTGAGCAAACGATTTTGTCTTTCGTATCTGAAAATGCGATTTTCAGAGAGGTGCTATCTATTGCCGACTCGCTAAATAACATTGAGCCGGCGAGCTCCTTATCATACTTGAACCTTCTTTTAAAATTACGAACAACGCAATCTGCCAATTAAACAGGTATTCTTTCTCTCTTTCAAAATCGGATTCCAATATCTCCACTTGAGGGAAATTCTGCAATCCAAATTTTAGTAAATGATAGGATAGTTATCCTGGATAAATCTTCTATGCGATATTTTGTTTCTATAAATATATCTATGAAAGTTTTCCCAGGGGCTTACGTCTAAGATATAACATTTACTGGGAGCTCCCTGATTATTTCCTTCTCCTAAAATTACCAACGAGCCTAATACCGGAGTTTCGATATACACCGCTGGTATTTCTTCCCAGATGGATCGGTCTTTTCCGCCGAATGGTATGCCACCGAACAATTGTTTCGAAATTATTTCTGCTAACTCTTCAAGAGATAGATGTGTCCTCATTGCTGCCGAGCCATAGATCTCAGTAACTCCCGGATGTTTCATTATTTTTAAATGTTGTAGTATGAGGTATAGGTTCGTTCTTGAATAAAATGATTTGCGGACATCGCTGATGTGAAGGTATATTAAATTATTAATATCTTACTGACACTCTCAGGTAGTCTTATCATAAGGCTGAAACTCTCCCCATTTGATTAGCATCATACAAGCTTTATACAAGGATTAACTTACGTTAATCCTACGTCTTTGAACGTAAGATGAACGTAAGATAATCCTTGTATAACCCTTTTTAGAATGAACTTTAAATGAAGATCAGAACCTGGTAAACTGGCATTTTGATGATTTTGTGTAAGTTGTTGATAGTCAAATTTATGTGTCGAATAAAATCCGTATATCCCGCATAGGTTTTCGGGTTAACTTTGTGGTGTGATCAGAAAGATAGGGTGTTTTGAAACCGAAAATTATCAGTATAAAAATCCACGTTAACAGCGTGTCTAAAATAGCATATACAAGTCCGGGTGATTAATAACTCCCGATACTAAACGGAGATATTGAAGAAGATACACAGCATAAAAATGAAAGCTACACCAGTTTTCTTTTGCGCCGCGTACAACGCAAAAGAAAACCGGTACATCATCAGCTATCAGGGGAACTGATACTTCACTATCATCATCAGCTCTTCCATTTCAGCCATTATAGCAGGTGTTGCCGCGAGTGTGAAAGGCGTATCCAGTTCAATAACCATTGTCTCATTCAGGAAGACAGACCATTCAGGTTTTGGATTCAGCGGCAGGTTAGTCGCGCCATTGAGCGTTACGTTTACTAACGCCGGTGCATTTTTGAACCTGGCCAGTATGATCACCTTGTCGATTTCAGCGGCAAAAGCCTGCATGAAATAAGGCAATCTTGTTTTGGCAATCTGCATACTGACAGTACCATCTTTCTTCAGCAGGTTCCATTCATCAGGCATGTCGTAGCGAAGGTTCAGCGCCAGGTGAAGACCGGTTTCACTGAGCTGCTGGCCTATCTCTGCCAGTTTATCTTTCAGGGTGTTTGAAGCAAGGGTCTTTAAGGTGCTGCCACCTTCACGGGCGGTGTACTTGAGATGGATGATCACATCAGCGATAGTATTGTAATCGAAAAGACGTACGCCTGTAGGCAGTTCCAATCGCCAGGTGCTGATTGCGCCAGTGTATTCGAAAGGCAGATAACGTTCATCGCGGAAGTTCAGCTCAAAGAGTCCGCTGTCGTTCTGAGCGTTGCTGGTAGCGATGGACTGAATAGTACCGATGTTGTAAACGAAACGGTCGTCGTTGCCAGGTACTTCTTCATAAGCGGTCTTATCATCAGTAAAGCCGACCGCCTTCGCAGTGTTCTTGCGATACCTGTTGTTGATCAAAGACAGCTTGGCGCTCACGGATGTATACGGACCTGCGATACAAGGTAGCGTGATGCTTACCGTCTTAATACGACGGAAGTAATGTCCCGGATGGTCCATATCAAAGAGCGCTTCAGGTACCTGGAAGTCGCAAACACCGGTCGCACGCAGCCTGATAAGGGCCAGTGGGTCTAACATGGACAGGGAGATATGTTTGGTAACTTCATATTCCCGTTTATTGGTATCCAGGTAACTGGCTTCCATACGTTTCAGGTCATAGAACAACTGATCTGCTGTTTGCAGGCCTTTCTTGAGGTTGTCCCAATAGCCAAACTGCAGGAAGGTGTCTGTATTACCCAGTTCATGCTGATAACAACGCTCTGTTTTCTTTGATACATCGTATGCCAGTTTGTAGGCTTTGAAGTAGACGGCGCTGATCTTCCCGATCATCCATTGGTACAGGTCTTTGTTGGTGAACTTGTCCTGCATGAACTCATCCGTCTTCTGGTTATTATCGATCTGGAGTTCCTGAGTTTTGATATCAGCTTCAGTGATCTCAACCCTGATCTCGGCGGCGGCTATCTGTTGGTCTATCTGTTTTATTTCCAGTTTGGCCAGTCGTTCCTGTAGCTTCCAATCGCTGAAACGCCTGTCAAAACCTCCGAGGATAGAGGCCCTGTTGGCCTCATAACAAGCCGCTCCACTGAGGATGTTCAGGACGCCCGTTGCGGCAGTGGCGGCGGTCGCGAGGAAAGTACCACCCCAGGTAACGTCTACAGCAGGAGAACCGCCGAAACCATGTCCGCCGAAACCGAAGTCGGGGATCAGGCCTAGTACAGCTCCTGTAGCTTGTACTATCTGGGCGGCCATCTGGAAGTCGTGCGCTTCAGATAACTTGTCAAGGTTCAGTTGTTCACTGGCACTAATTTTTTCTATGGCAGTGAAGTATGCGTCCCGTTCTTCTGTGATGACTTTGGTGCGGTTGAGTATTTCTATCTGTTGTTTCGCTTCTTTCAGCTGTACCTTTTTCATATCCAGCATGCTCTTGAGCAGTTTCATCTCAAGGTCGTTGCGCAACAGGGCAAGTGCTTCCGCATCTTTCTTCTCCAGGGCTTGCAGGAGTGCGCTACCTAGTCCGCGGACTTCCTGGATCAGTTCTGTAGCCTTCTGGGCCATGACGTTGAAACGGTAGATAGGCAATGGTGCATTCAGTCCTGCAATAACGCTGGACAGATCTAATCCGGCGGCAGCAGCGCGTACCAGCATGCCCGGATCTATAGGAGGAGCGAAGAGTGCCAGCACTCTTTCCACACCGTCTATATTCTGTGAGTTGCGGATCTTGAAAAGCCTGTCAGCAATGACATCCCACCAGGCCAGCATCTGGTCGTTCGGGGGAACGCAGAAATAGAGACTGGACATCGTAATAGGAGGTGGAGGCAGTTCATCGCCGCCATGTGGCAGGACAGAAAGATCCGGCAGCAGATTTTCAAATTCCAGCAGCGCATTGCCGAAGGCATCCAGCTTTGGTTCCAGCTGATTGTATGTTTCATAAGGCACTTTAACAGCTGGTGGAATGATACGCGGTTTAGGCCCTAACAGTTTATCCGCAAGGATGTACATCTGTGTAGCCTGTGTGATAGATTCCATCGTGTCCTGGCGAAAGAGATTATCGCCCCATTGCACGAGGTTCTCTATGTATTTCATCAGGGTAGCCTTCTGATAGGCTACAGGCCGGAAACGGGCCACTACATGCGGCATAAAGGGCTTGGTACGCCACTGGTCTATGGCAAACTCCAGTTCCTTGATTTCAGGTGTGCCAGGGTCTGCTATCTTAGTGAGCAGATTGTCGATGCGTTGTTCCAGGTACTCTGGTGAGAGGCGTTGATAGAAAGGTTTAGTCACCCAGTACTTCTGCGGAGGATTACCTTCCAGTGCGCCCGTCGGATTGAAGATGTAATGGAACCATACCAGGGCTTCCTCAAAACGTTGGTCCCTGCTAAGCCTTGTGGCCAGCATCATAGGAGTGTGGTAGAAAAGTTCCCAGTTGTAGCTGCTGTAACTGCCGTCACTGTTGAAGTCTATGTCTTCTATAGGCAGCGGTCCGGGAACGAATGTTGTCGGCTTATAATAGTCAGCAAACTTGAAGTTAGTGACAGTCAGTTGTGTTTCCCGTTTCATCAATGCAGGGATGCCATCTTTGTAAAGCGTCTTGCGCATCATGCATAATAGCGGGTGATAGAAATTGCGGAACTGTTCACCGTACTTCAGCTGTGTATAGACCTTCCATTCGGCGACGATAGCCTGGAAGTCAGGATCTGCTATAAGTTTGGCCACCAGCTCAGCTGCAGGCATATTGGGATTTTCCTTGACGATCTGTACATACTTATTGTAAAGTGCTATCACTGCTTCCAGCAATTTCAATACGTCTGTGTAGGTTCTCCTGATAGTTACCGGTTCTCCTGTTTGGGGGTCTTTATCAACGCCATAGAAACCAGGAACGATCACGTAGTTATGCTTGCTGTCCTCGAAGAAGTAAGGCAATAAAGTACCCAGCGGAACTTTGATGCTTCGGCCGCCAAGATCGGAGAAGTTGGCAAGCAGCTTTTTCATGATGATCTGGTAAAGCATTGCCAGCATATCTACCCAGGTGAACTGGTGCGGGTAACTGAGACGGAAGGTGCCGGGCGTTTGCGTCAGCAGGTCGAAGAAATTAAAGAAGAGAAATGCGTTACGTACGGAGAGCGCATTGCTGGCATCCAGGCCCTGTTCTACATACCTGTCTGAACCAAGCAGGGTGTCTTTGAAATCAGGGAAGAAGTCAGGGAACCAGTTTGGTTTGGTACTGGTGAGTTCCGGATAACCTTTACAGCCCGCAAGATCAAACAGGCCGTCCATATAATGATATTCCTGGATGTTCTCGATCTGCGTGTGGAAGACCATGATCTGCTGAGAGAACTCGAAGTACATGAGGTTGTAAACATCATAGTCAAACTTGTCTGTAACATAATCATCCGGCGTCATGATACCACCTCTGGACACTCTCTTAGGTTGCCATTGTTTATTGGCGAACTGACTGATGGCCAGCTGGATCTTCAGTTTGCGTTCCACCTTCTTCATGTCTTTAGGAGCGCTTTCACTGGCAGATACACCGGGGATGGTTACCTGGTGAGTAGGATTGGGTACTTCGCTGAAGATCGGCCATGCCAGGCAGAGACGGTTGTTGTGCACAAAGGCCAGCAGCTGATTACTGGTGATGTCCAGATCTACTTTTTCCCATGGGCTCCAGTAACGCTCCTGTTCAAGACGGCGGTAGTAATAAGTGGCAGGATCACCGGTTTTCGTACGTGCAAAGACGTGAAGGGTGTAGATGTCTGCCTGGTAATATTCTGCCACTACTTCCAGGAAGGCTATTTCATCCAGTTTTTCGAGGTAACGGATCAGCGCATCCTCCGTAGTAAATTCATTTACTTCGTCCTGCAACAGCTGTTCTTCCATTTCGGAGAATAGATATGATTTATCGTCCAGCAGCTCCGGTTCAATCCAGTTCTCCGGATAGAGGAACACTTTCCTGTTGGCTTCCCACACACGGTAGTTCTTCATCCATTTCCACTGGTCCCAGCCGGAATCACTGTTCCTGTCTGCAGCGGCAGTGGGTTCCAGTCCCATCAGACAACGTTGCACAAAGAGCTGGATGGTGCCGTGCGCCTGTACGATGCGGGAGGAAGGCATGATGGCCTCCATTTGTGTATCGACAAGGTAGTAGTCAAAGAGGTCATTAACTGTATGTACATCCGGTGTGGTGGCCAGCAGATAAGCTACCAGCGCATCGCGTTTCCGGGGACGCACGGTGTTCATGATCTCTTTCAGTGTATCCAGCCAGAGGTCTTCTTCATATCGCGCTTTGAGCGTCATGCGCAGCTGACTGGTATCGGTACTATTGAGAACAGGTTTGATGAATTCTTTCGCCACGGTGGCGTTAGTGCCTAATATACGTAGGTCCAGCATGGCGGTGGCTAATTTGATCCATGTTTCTACCTTACGGTACTGCGCCAGGTCCGGATTGGAGAAGCCGAAATATAGATCAGCATCATCCAGCACTTCACGGTCATAACCATTGAGCAAAGCAAAGGCATCGAGCCACTGCTGACGTGTAGTGGCGCCATCCTGCAGGAGGGAGATCAGGAAAGAGAACGTAAGCGGTTTCTCCGCATCTCCCGGATTAGGTACCGGCGTGAGCGTATTTATCAAAGAAAGCAGCTGTACGAAACTTTCCCATGTGGTATATGGAATGGGTGTTTGCAGACCTGCATATGGTATACGGTCAGGTTCCAGCCATCCAAGCGCGGGACTGGTAGTGATCAGCCATGCGATGGTATCCGGATCTTGTTTGAGTGCTTTTACAAAAGGGAAGAGTTTATGCAGCAACCGTATGGCATTGTATTGCTGCACGAAACCTGCCGGCGTGATAACCGGTGGTACCGGAGGTTCTGCTACTTTATCTATGAGTGTATCCGACAACAGGATGTCCCGCAGGAAGGCTGTACCGGGAGCAGGTTGCTTCAGCCTGGCGGCACTGAGTATAGCTGTTACAAGATCATTCTCAGCTTTGAAGGTACTTGCCAGTGAGGTGACCAGCAGGTCTGTTTTTTCCGCTACAAAGAAGTATTCCGACAAGGCAGTAAAAATGGCTTCCTGGAATGCTTTACGCGCTGCCTCCAGACCGGCTGGCGGTGCGGCGACAATGGCAGCCTGTAAGGTCTGGATATTTGTGATGACAGCTGGTGCAAAGAAAGGCAACAGTTGATCATTGATGTAGGTAGCGGCAACTGGGTCAGGCGGAGATGCCCAGGTATCGTCTGCCATCTTCAGGAAGTTATTGGTGATCTCTTCCGCGAAGCCGGGTAGTTTAGCAAGACCGTTCTTTAGTGGCTCCTGTAATTCATCTGCTGTAAGTAATGCATCAAAAGGGGACTTGTTGGTATTGAACGCCTGCTGGTAACCCGCTTGTAATGCAGTGAGGAAGGCAGTGACCTTATCATCTGTTATCTCCCGTTCTGCAAGATTATCCGCTTCATGCCGCAACATGAACTTTACTTCTGCAGGTTTGAGTGGCGCACCTTTGCCGATGTTAACGTGATTAATAAAATCAAGCGTAACAGCAGGTGAACTGAATACATTCAGGCCGGTGAGCGTAACATACAGGTGGTAGTCGCTTACTGAGATCTTCAGCTTCCTGCAAAGCCGCGCTACGGCAAACAGATGGCTGATATTTGCAAAGGTAAGATCTGTATTGGCCATAGCGCCGGTAATAAGGCTAAGGTCCAACGCAGAGAGTTGCAGACAGGCAGCAAGGCTTACAGCATGAGCATCCAGCGTAGTACTGCCATCTACCAGTGCAGGCAGCAGTGTTTCATCGAGGAAACCGGTAGTAGCTTTATTGAGGAATACCTGCTGATAGAGCGGTTTTATGGTAGCATTGGGAATAATTGTATGCGGTACTTCTCCATAAAAGCCGATCAACTCTTCTCTTTTGATACCGGTGCTTTGGTTGATGATCTGCAGCTTCGAAAGGGTGATCAGACATGCATCATCCAGCTTTTTATTACCCAGATTCGTCTGCATGATCACTTCATTAAGGATCTCCTGCTTCCACCCCGTAAGCTTTGTTAGTCGCAGGAAACGGTGGATGCGGTCAAGCGCTGCATTGTCGAAATTGGCGATCTCTTTCTGTGTGGTATCACAACCAGTATCGAGGTGTTTGATGAATAGTTTATCGTCCGGATTAATAAAGGTAAGTGATAACAGGTTGTTAAGCGCTGTATAGGTCAGTCCTGTTTTTTGCAGCATATTGTCTACCACCTTCATATAGTCCACTGCGTTAGGTGCGCCGGTATTCCAGTAGAGTTCCTGGTTAGCTGCATCTGCATTGATGATGAGCTTGCGTTCTGCATCTGTCAGTCCCAGGATCTCCGCGGCAATAGATTCATTGGGAGGAGTAGTGCCTATCTGCAGGTCCTGCATGAGTTTCGTCCTGGTGATACCGAAACGGGAGAAATAAGCCTGTGCTTCTGTATGTGGCAGGTCAAACGGCAGGCTAAAAGCAAATTGCTGCGTACTTAACAGCGTATAGGCATTTTCATTCACGTACTCCGGTGCTGCCGCCAGTTCTTCTGCTGATGCAAATGTCTGATGCAGTCGTTTTACCTGCCACTGGTTAGCTGCAATAGGAGATAGCTTGCAAACAATACCTTCGTCCCGCAAGTAGAAAGCCGGATTGATCACAGGATCGAGCGGTGCATATACAAGCGCTTTGTCTGTAACGGCTATCTTGTTGGTATTAAGCAATGTTTGCAGGGGCGCAGGGATCTTTCCGTTAGCCAGTGCGCCGTTGTAGGTAATACCTGCATCGGGAGCAATGGCTTCTTCCAGGAGCTCGCAAACAAGATCTATATAAGGTAGCGGTGTATTGGCATTTTCACAGCCCAGGTCTATCTCACCCAGATCAGGTCTTCTTTCAAAGAGCACGTCTTTGGCAATACGTACAGGTGCATTAGGATCTACGTCCAGGTTCCTTACGGTGCGTTTGTCGAGATACTGAAGTAATTCTACGAGATATGCTGCCGGACTGTATACCGAGCGACAATGCTCACAGGCGCACATGTCGGACAACTGGAACAAGGTTTTGAGATTAGGGAAATCTTTACTGATGGCTTTCAGTTTGGCAGACAGCGTATTGACGTTCAGTGCAGCAATTTCCATACTGCTGATAGTATCTTGCAATTCTCCTGCAATGAGCATGGATGCTGCCTGTACATTGCTGGCTTTATTGTAGATAGTATTGGCTTCTTTTTCAGAGATGCCTGCAGCCGGACCGACCTCATTTACGAACCGTGACCTGCCGGTAGCTACAATGCTTTGAGCAGAATGGACCTTTTGAGAAAGCAGTGCGGTGGTCTTTGAATAATTAGGTACCAGTTTAAATACACGCTGTACTGATTTTAGTTCTCTTAACGCAGGTTCAGCGCTCTCTGTATCACGTGTACCTTTACCACGGAAGAAGGTATCTATATTAGAACGTTGCAGGTCAAAATCCTCGTTCTCGGTCAGTAGTTTCAGGATAGCATCATGTTGTGGCCCTGTCTTTTCTTTGGCCCTTTCCAGTTGCGCAGTAAATGCCTGTGTAGGATACTCAGTTTCCATCTTCCTGGCAAGCGCGGAAGCATGTACTTTAATGAGCTCCGGATCTACGTTAAGGTCTTTGGAAGACTGCGTCAGTACATCCCGCCATCCGGCGCTGTTCAGCTTTGCGAGTTTCTTAATATCCTGTGGCTTGTCGATCTTTTGTGTTGCAGCTACCGTATTGATGATCTTATCATTGAAGCCCAGTACATTGCCCAGGGCGACAGTTACCTGCGTACGTTTTTTATCATCGGCAGTAGCAAAGAAATTGGCGGCAGAGATAGCATCCAGGAATTTAGTGTAGTCCTGCCTGTTGGCATCAAAGAGCTGCTGCATTTCTCCCAGTTTATCTTTCATCAGGAAGTTAGTCAGCGTATCTGTGATCCTTTTCCGCTTTTCTTCTTCTTCGAATTTGCGGGCCTCTTCACGGTACTGGCTGAGCATGGCCATTATTTCCCGCAATTGTGTCGCCACACGTTGGGGGATGATCAATTCCTTGATAGCATTTTTGATATCAGCATCGATCAGCTTCTCATCCGCCAGGGCTGCATCATAGAGGATAGGTTTAGGTTCGGCATTGATATCTATTTGTACACGGGCGTTGAATGCTTTGGCCAGGTCCAGTTTCAGCAGGGTGTCTTTGCGGAACAAGCCGTAGAAAAAGGCGGCATCTATCTTCGAAAGTTCCTGCAGACGGTGTGCAACAACGATGTACTGCAACCGTTGGGCAGGAATGCCCGTTTCCCTTGTGAGGAAAGTGATATCACGGGTTTTGGCGTCCTCCTGTAAAGTGGTGAGAGGAACGTTTTCAATAAGCGGTGGCAGTGCACGCAGGATGGTATCAAATTCATTCTCCAATGGCTTCGGTGCCACGCGTATGACGATGTCCACTCTTTTGTCGGCAGGGGCATTAAAAATGATCTGATCTATCGTCTGTTCATAGAGCAGCTGTTTCCCTGTGGTATCGTATGCTTTGAGGGAAAGGTCTGCATATTGTTTTTCCGCCCGTTTAAAGGATTCCGGGCTGTAGCGTATTTCATATTTCCCTGCACCGTCCGTCTGGCCCATTCCAAGCAGTTCTTCAGTACGCAGGTCGCGGTCAAAAGCTCTGATGAGTATATTGGGAACAGGAAAACCCTGTACGTCAGTTACGGTGCCATATACCCTGTAAACCAAATTAGGATCTGTCATTTTTTGGGGGTTTAAGTATGAATGTATATGTTATGGATGTACGTTCGGATTTGGATTGGCAATACTGTTGCCGCCTGACCATTTATTGGCCTGTCTGTCGTACCAGAACCATCCGGTGCTATGCTGTTTCTTGAGCCAGTTAGGTATGAGACTGAAGATAAAACCAAGTAGTAGGGTGAACGGACCATACAACAGGTTCTGGTCTTCATGTCCTTCTTCATGATCTGCTACGCGAAGAGGTGTAGCTGACAGGTAGATCGGCTGCACGTTTTCATGGTTTGCATAATAGTCCTGTATACCTGTGGCACCTGCGGATGTTGCTGCTGCGCCTGACCCCTGGAAGAATACGAACGGGCCTAATGTTACCGCTTCCTGGAGCCCGCCGAGATTAAGGAGACCGCCGTAGTTGCCGATGATGTCATTTTCGTTATTAGGTCCGCCAATAGAAATGCTGGCGTATTCCCATTGATTGTTTGCCGGTTCTATGGCGTTATGGATAGCTACTACGATATTGCCGATGGTGAAGTTGACAAGGCTGAAAAGAAAACCTGCTGCAGTAGCGGGCAATCCCCATGTGAGATGGCCTACTACTTCCAGGAAATCTTCCAGGAAGCCGTCATCACCGGCAAACCAGTTCCAGAATTCAGTCGCTTTCTGTTTGGTCCATTCCCATACAGCGCTGGCCGTTTCCTTGATCCAGTTCCAGGCAGTGGCAGCAGCACCTTTGATCCAGTCCCACGCTGCGCTGGCGGCGCCTTTAATGCCCTCCCAGATAGTAGTTGCGGCGCCTTTTATCCAATCCCAGGCAGCACTTGCAGCCCCTTTGATCCAGTTCCATACGGTAGATGCTGCGCCTTTGATCCAGTCCCATAATTTGCTAAGACCTTCACCTATCCATTTGCCCAGGCCTTTCAGTCCGTTCAGGATGCTGTCTCCTATTGAACCGCCTGCATCACCGGATTTACCGGAAGGGCCGTCTCCTCCTTTAGAACTGCCGCCAAAACCGCCACCACCTTTGGAACTGCCACCAGGAGCATTTCCTGTAAGTGTAGATACAGCGGCTTCTGTTAACTCTTCTTTTTCCTTCTTTTCTTTGGTCTTCTTCTCATTGGTTTCTATGGCGACGGAATCGGAGCAACAGGTACCGCTGGTATCGGCATACATCAGCGGATTGTTCCTCGCATAACGGTATACATTCAGTCCGTCGCCGATACCTATAGGATCGGCACTAAGCCATCTGCCCAGCCAGGGCACGTAATAACGGGCACTGTGATACTGGAACCCGCTTTCTTCGTCCCTTTCCATACCTGTATAGCGATATCGCTTATAGGCTGCTTTAATATCTTTGTCAATTGCCTGGTAGGAAGTAGTGCCGAAAGGATGATATTCCTCATAACTGATCACACGGGCATCCTGGTCTGTTTCAATACAGGCGGAGCCCTGGTGATTATCGAACTGGTAACGTACGAGTTGCTGCAGACCGTCGTCATTACCCGAAACGCGTGTTTCTATAAGGGCAATGCGGCGCGTATCGTCCAGTATATGCAGTGTGTTACGTTGCAGAACGGGGTTGTTGGCATTGTCATATTCTTCAAACAACTCAACTGCGCCCAGATAGATACGTTGTGATTTCCTCAATGGAGTGACGCCTTCTGCTGCCTGCCTTTCAGTGATCTTTCTTATTCGTTGGCCAGCGCCATCATACACATACCAGGTGGTTTCCGGTGTGCCGGCATTGACGGCTTGCCTGGACACCGCCTGCAACTGGTCTTTGAAGTTCCACTGCATGAACGTGAGATGAGGCATGCCTGTGATATAACCATGCGTAGGATGATGCGGGTACGCGAATGCAGGGCCACCTGTGGTAGTCGATAGCAAACGGTTGCTGGCGCCGTCTATAGTATAGTCCCTTGTCCAATCGCCTCCTGCCGCCGTATGCTTTACCTGTTTGAGGTTGCCGGCGAAATCATACTGATAGTCCTGGGTATAATTTCGCCATCCAAGCGCGTTGCCCTGACTGTATTCCTGGAGGAAGGGAAAGTCATTAAAGTTATCCGAAGGATCAAAACCCGCTGTTGCGGAATGTTCCCTGCCGGAAGTACCAATGAGGCGGTAAACGGCGTCATAGCGGTAATTGGAAACACCTTCTATCTTCTGGTTGTTGAAGAATACCACCGGGATGTTCTTGTCAGCAATATGTGTGATGTTGCCGCTGGGATCATACGTATAATAATTGTCCTGCAGGGGATCGTTGTTATTACGTGTGGTTTCCAGGCGGTTGAGGCGGAAGGTGAATTTGTCGTAACTGTAACGGGTATTGAGATCATTGCCATATACGATCCTTTTGCGTTGTCCTTTCTCGTTATAATCAATGTTCTTCACAAAGAGAGTCCCGTTCACCCGGATCTCCCTTAACAGGCTCATTTCATTATAACGGGGCTCAAGCATACTGCCATCGGGAAAGGAATTTCGGGTGATGCGGGCAATGGCATCATACGTTGCACCTGTGAGATAAGTATCTGCTTCCAATAGTGTATCCGGATTGGGAACAGACCAGTTCACCAGTTCTTTATAATCCGTCGTAAGGCGGCGGTTGTAAAGTATCAGGTTGCCTTTGGCGTCGTAGTCAACTGATTCCAGTTTCCCTGCTGAATCATAGGCAATATGCACCCGGCCACGGAGATTGTGTTGTTTATTATCTGCCGCCGCTTCTCCATAACTTGTTCTGCTGAATACATTGTTTAGTGGAACAGGGCCGTCACCACCCGTAACACGGGAGTCCAGCGGCCGTTGCAAAGCATCATAGGTGAACAGGAATGTGTGATTGCGGCTGTCCCATGTTTTAATCGGCTTACCTGTTACATTACTTAGGGCCCAGCGTTCTCCTGCGTCCATGCTTTGCTGGTAACCTGCCTGTCCGAGCATGTTGTACCGGTAACGCATCACAACATTGTTCCTCGGGTCTGTGATGGAATGGATATTACCTTCAATATCCATGATGGTGAAGGTGTTGTAAAACTCATCCGATCCATCTGCCACATTATGCTCTACGCTGAAGATGTCCCTGTTCAGCGGGTCGAGGTGCATGGTAAAAGGTGTATCATCATGCGCTGCAGTTTGCTGCGCCGCTTCTTTCTCCCGTGCCGGATCTTTACCTGCAGCAATCAGTTCTGCGTCTATTTCATTGTTGATGCGTTTCAGGTACCAGTTGGACAGCGTTACGTTATCATTCACATCGTACACCATCCGTTTCCACGGTGTGAAGACTGTCCTTGTAAAGGTTTCTTCCGGCAATACCGTACGGACCATCCTGCCCAGCGGGTCGTAGTAGACAATAGGAGAGACGCCTGTCTCTATCAGTTCCGGCTGTGCTTCGTAGAATGGCGTAGCTGAAAAATACGGCTCATATTGTTTAACCGGTTTTCCTTTGTTGTTGAGCACAACACGGCCGTTACCGATCCATCTGAGCCTTTGCGGGTTCTGAGCAGAAGTATCTACTTGTGTAACGGTATATGTATTATCACTATTCACGACTACTTTGGTGGCAATACCTGGTGTGGCCTGCATCTTTGCCATGACGGGCTGACCGGCACCACCGGTATATTCAAAGGCAATGAAGATCTGCAGTGGATTATCCGGTGATACGTCAGCATGATGTACTGACCGTGTGATGGTAGACACTGCTACCGGTGCACCGTTGGTGCGGTACTTGTCATAGTCGTATACATAACGGATGGTAGCATGTTGCAGTAAATTTGCTGCGGCAGTCATCAGCGCTACGGAGTCTTCTGTACTGAAGAACGTTGTTATGGCAGATTGTTCAGCGGGTAAGGTCAGCTCTGTTATACCGGATAGATCATCCGAAATATCCAGTTCCGCGATGCCATCATTATTGAGGTCTTTACCCAGGAAGGCTACCGCTTTTAATAAACCAAGTTCATCATACAGGGTTTGTGTGATATTGTCGTTGCTATCTCTTACAATAGCAGGTTGCAGCGTGCGGAAGTTAAAGGCGTCCACATGCGTGCTGTTCTGCAATGGATCTTCTGTGGATTGTATCAACAGGAAATAATCTTTGTAATAACTCACAGTAGTAGGAGCGCCGGTAGGATCGGTGTAGAGCAGGGGCGCATAGAACCGGGCCTTTGCATCTGCAATGGTCTCGCCGCTCAAAACGTTATAGATGATACCGGAAGATACCCACCAGCCAGGATGTCCTGCCCTTTGTACATAATGGCCGCTGGTCATCAGGGTGTTTTCTTCCGCAGGACTGATCTTTGGTGCAAAGATGTGTTGAAGCAATGAGGAAGTGAACGCCAGCTGATATTGCTGGTACTTAAGCCCAACGGCGCCTTGTTGACCTACGGTCAATTCCGTTGTAAGGGTATCATCCAGGTAAGTGGTACATTGGTCTTCTATCAGCCTCCTTGTTGGAATGGCGCCTGCTGTCTGTTCATATGCGATTGGGGTGGTAGCGGCGGCCAGTACATTGTTGAAATCAGATAAACGATACAACGTACCTGTTTTTGAAATACCGGTCAGCTCATAACTACGGGAGGTAGCTGGTAACCTGAGACGGTAGATGAGAGGCGTTGTAATATCGTTGGTAAATGTGAATTGGTTATAGCAGATAAAGGTCTTGTTCTGCGCTGCTATGACCTCCGCAGGCAAAGTAGCATCGTCTTCCTGCCTGGGATAAACAACAGCCGCCTTTTCGAGTACCAGTCCGAAGTCGTCCACGACAGTGTTAAGTGTATGGGACATCCGGGGATCGGATGGATTCCTTTCGTACTGAATAGTGAGCGCCTCACTTTCGGTGACAGTGAAAACTGCATTTTTGTTCTGCGCACGTGGCTGTAAAAGCTTGATGTGGCAGTTGTGTGTCGCGGTGTAAAAAGGAGTGAGACCCCGTCTTATTTCATCGTCGGTCGGATTTAGTAATGGGGTATCCAGGGAGAATACTTCCTGCCGTAACATCATGCCTTTGCAGATGCGCAGGGCTTCCCGGTATTCCTCTGTACTAAGCGCAGTGACCTGTGGCGCGAGATTGCCTGCAATGGTAATGAGCGCATCCGGAAGGGAAGGCTCTGTGGTCGCAACAGGAAAACCTTTCTGCTCCAGGATGTTGTACCAATATTCCAGCTCATATTGTGACAGGATCTTTTCACGGCCGATGAATGCGCCGGTGTGATACCATGTTCTGGTGAGTACGGGTTGCTGAAACAATGTTTCAGAAGGTTCCAGTTGTGTACCTGCATTGTTCTTCTGCCAGGTGGCGAAAAAATCAGAATCGATCTGCTCTACCTTACCGAAGCCCCGGAACTCACGTTCTGCATGATCGTAGTAACCATGATGGTACCGATATTCACTGCTGAACTTCGAGTTACTGATCTTATCTTCCAGCAGTGTTTTATGTACCACATGCACAGGGAAAGGCAGACGAGTGATCCAGGGCGTTCCTTCCTGTTTATCTTTCAGGTAGAACCAGGTGGAGCTTTTATAGCTGACGGACGTTTCCTTTCCCAGGTTGTTTTTGTATCTGGTTAGCAGGTGCGGCTTTTTGCTGTCCATGAGGTCTATGTACTGCATAGGGGCCAGACTATCGCCGGGAAGATCGGAAGACCATACGATACAGGCAGTACCCGTACCGAGGAGATCAATCACCGCCAGTTGTCCCGGCTTGCTGATGCGGAAGAAAGGATCTATTTCATGCGCATCACTCCAGGCGTTACCGCTTAAGTTGAGGAAAGCGCGGAAGCTGTTCCTGCCCAGGTAAATGATATCGCTGACACCAGTACCGCTGACGTCCGCCAGTTGGAGAAGAGAAGAATTAAAATTGTCGGGATGATCAAATACGGGTGCATTGCTCATCGTTACTTTAGCGCCGAAGTTCCCGAAGCCGGTATTCGGCCAGTAGCATACTTCCCCGTTGCGTACCCTGACAATATCAGTAAGGCCGTCTCCCGTCATATCGGAGAGAAAGATACTCTGCAGGGGATCTGAAAATACAATGGCAGCGCCCTGCTCTTCATCGAAAGGTTTGAAGGCGTTCCTGCGGGCGTCATATCCTCTGGTGCCTTTGGAGGGGAACCAGGAGAAAACATTGTCTTCGCTCATCACGATATCTGGTAGCCCATCCCCATCCACATCAAAGAGACGGATATTGGGGTCTTTAGGCCTTATATTAGCCCTTTGTTCGAATGGACGGAATGGTAACCACTCCTGGTCGTCAGACAGCGAAAAATAGCCCTGTAATCCCTCAGAATTGACAACCACCTGTTTGCTGCCATTACCATCGAGGTCCTGTATGGTGAGTGTGCCTGCCTGGATGCCCAGAAAAGAAGGTTTGGGAATGACAGGACTGGCGTGAGAGAACTTTACTTCCTTCGCTTCATCCACATCTCCCAGGTTGCTTTTATAGTACCAGCCGTTCCCCTGTTCCGAAAGGATACCTGATATGCCTTCATTGTAAAGGTCTACCCACTGGTAGGCACTGCTGATACCTGCGGGCATATGCACGGTGCTTTCCGGAGAAACGGTACGGATACTCTTGTTCCATTGTAGTTCCTGGTATTCGAATTCCAGGGGCGGAAATGATCTTTTAGAATAAGTGTTGTTGTTGCGGATATAACCGGACTGGTTGACGGCGGAGAGATAGGTCAGCTCATGTTGTCCGCTGTTATTGATAGATGAACCTTTATGTGTGAGATCGAGGGAACGTACAAGACAGGCATCATTCCCCAGTTCTTCAAAGTAGTGGAAGATCAGGAAACGGCGGCAGAGGCGGTAGGTGCGTACCTCAAAGCCTGCGCGATGATCTGAGAAGGGATCGTCCCTACATGGCCATGTGGTATCAGGCGCAGGCCGTGGTGTATCCGTATCATGTTCACCGTAATCGAACACCAGTTCAAAGAAGTGGCGTTCATCATCCGGTGGCTGCGGATCATATACGTCGGCAGGGTTGATGTAATAAGGTACCCTGTTGGCGTATTTCACTCTTTTGAGATAGCTGTTGGAGAAAGGTTGTATAGCAGGGGCCAGTCTGTTCTTTTCATGTGTGGCGTTTGGGACGTTATCCCTGTTCTCGGCCTCATATTCATATATGATCCAGTTGCCCATACAATCGAAGCTGAACTCCGCCAGCCACTTGAAGACCTTTTCCGGATGATGCGGATGTGTAAGCCGGTTGTTGCTGCTACGGCCAAAGATGGTGGTGATGTTATTGCGCGTAGTAACCTTCCAGTACATGCCTTTATCAGGATGCGAGATCTGTTCGATACGGGAGAAGCTGCCCTCTGTACGGGGACGGAATGTTTTGATGGTATAATCACCAATGACGGTGATCTTAGGCTCCCACTTGTCAACATTATATTCCAGCTCGGGAACAAGGTCTTCCATCCCGGAGAAGATAAAGATATCCTCATCTGTGTATGTGGGCAATTGCTTGTCTGTCCGTCGTTGTATGGCCGGGACATCACAGGTCCATCCGAGACCGAAAACGGTATTGCCGCTACCGGAATTATAAGACAGGCCCATTGTAGGAACAAATCCATTCCTGGCAGGAGAGAATGGAATGGGAATGCTGAAAGAAGCGGTACCATTGGCGCCGTTCACTTCGAATTTCTCATCGATGGACTTAAGTGCCCCGCCTCCTTTGGGAAGGTTTACCTGTGGAATCTGCAGTTGTATACTCTGGGATGTGCCGGATTGCTGCGGTTTTTCCAAAGCAGTGTTTACAGGTTCATTGTTGGTATTTTGAGACGATGGGACAGACGAATTCCTTTTATTTATGTCCTCAAACATAAAAGGCCTGTGTTTTTGGGGTAAGTAAATATGGCTATTAGTTGTTGGGGTGTAACTCGTTCTTCTATGGCTAGTTACCTATCACTGATACTAAAATTACGATGAGTAGTTTAATTTGCCAAATAAATCAGATGAGGGTGTTTTCATGACACCTTGTTTGAGTAGATCATCAGGAGCTGCTTGAATATATACTTCTTGATAGGGAAAATGAAAAGCTTCAGATGAAATGACCTGAAGCTTTTCTGAAGTTAGTTGCTATACTATCTTAGTATTCCATATACATATTCTGCAATTCGATGTTTTTATTCGCAGTGATCTCCAGCACACTCGGTGTAAGTTCATTGCTGAAAGAATAGCCGAACGTTATATAATTCTCCGACTCAGGATATATACCGATCCTTACAGGCTGCAATTTTGCTACAAGTTGCTGGTCGATATCGCCTCCTTTAATTCCCAGCTCATCACATAATACACCTTCGCTCATATCATCTTTATGATATTGAATATACTCCTGGACTATTTCACCATTTTTGTATTCATTGAGAATATACTCTTTACATTTGGGTAGATGCTGCTCAACTGCAAGCAGGAATTGTTTCACATTGTTAAGAACGTCGGCGCTAACGCTTTCGTTTTCAAAATTCAGGTCAACCTGTACCGGATTACCTGCTATTGATGCTTCTGCTTCATAGTAGTTATCAACGGCGTCGGAATCCAGCATTCCGAAATAGGGTAGTTCAAATTGAGGCATAAGTACGATTTATTCGCGCAAATATAAAAGAGAATCGGTGACTTTTATGTGAAATGAATAATAACAAATTTTGTAAATTAATCCCACCTAAACCATTTTACAATGACAAAGCGGGAAATAACCTTCATCTGCATCACTATCCTGGTAATGTGTATCCCAATGGCCATTATTGCACATAAAGACCAGCAGCTTCCTTTATCGTCAACAATATATGATTGGAATGAGATCAAAGCTAAGCCTACAAAAACGGGGGAAGTACGTCAGTTCCTTCAATCGGCCACGCCAACGCTGGATGAACTGGAATTGCATGTAACGACGCTGAATCCCGGAGAAGCGCCACACCCGCCACATCAACATCCGGACGAAGAGCTGATCATTATAAAAGAGGGTACGGTTGAATCGACTGTAAACGGTATCACTAAACGTGTTGGCCCTGGCTCTGTTATCTTCCAGGCGTCTAATCAATTACATGGTATTAAGAATGTGGGCACTACGAGAGCTGTGTACCATGTTATTAAATGGAAAACGGAAAAGACGCCTGCGGCTAAATAGAGATTAAAGGTCCGGTAGAATTAATTACACCCTGATTCACCTGCTCGCACATTTATAGATGATCAGGCTGAAAACCACTATGATTATTATCAGATTTGTGATCAGGTCATATCGTCTTTTTGGAATCTGATGTTCCGGGTACTTTAAATCCCACTTGCCTTTTTGCGCAAATTCAAGCAGCATCAATGGTGTTACCGGAATGTGTTTAACTCTTTCATTGGGGGGAGGGAATATGGCCCCGCCTATATTGTTTCCCTCTTCAGCACTGTGAAAATACCAGAGGTATGTTGATAGGTCAACATTAAATTCTGTGGAGAATTTGTTGATCAGTTCATCAAAATCATCTCCATCGCAGCCCAGATCTTGATTAATGTCGCTATTTTCAAATATTTCGTCTGCTCCGGTTTGATCCTTAACAAAATGCAATATTTGTGAAAGTTCATACATGTGCTTTGTCATGGTCTATATCTTGCAAGCTTGTCTTGTATAAGAAGTGTAAATTTATAATTTATTCTTATATATGCAGTTCCGTATGAAAAGGCAGCAGCTGGCATTTTTGTCTTGTTAGAAAAGATTAAAAAATAACACAAATGATTGCTAAGTTTACTGATTGCGACTAAATAAGATTGAAAATGCAGCTTCGTTATCTCATGATGGTGATCAGCACCATGTTTCTTTTACCGGGAGGTTTGTTAGCACAGGAAAAACCGCGAATGTATTTTACCGATACGTCCTCAGGGAGACCTATCGCTAAAGACCCAAAGATCGTACAGTTTAAGAATAAATACTGGATGTACTATTCCATACCTGGCAAGGATGGCGCAGGCTGGCATATTGGTATTGCACAGAGCAATAACCTGATGGACTGGCAAAAGGTAGGAGACTTGAATGGAGAGGAAGCATACGAGAAGAATGGTTTATGTGCTCCGGGAGCATTGGTTCGTAAAGACACGATACACCTCTTCTATCAAACCTATGGTAATGGTCCCAAAGACGCCATCTGCCATGCTTACTCGACTGATGGGATCCATTTTGTAAAGAACAGCAGTAATCCGGTATTCCGGCCAACAGGTAGTTGGACCAGCGGAAGGGCCATTGACGCGGAAGTCACGTTCTATAAAGATCAATATTTCCTCTACTTCGCCACACGGGACCCTAAAGGAGAGGTGCAGATGCAAGGCGTGGCAACGGCTCCTGCCGGGACTGACTTCTCAAGAGCAGATTGGAAGCAGGCTTATGACGGCACTATACTGAAACCCGAACTACCCTGGGAAGGCAAATGTATTGAGGCCGCTTCGGTGATTGAGAAGAACGGCCTGTTATATATGTTTTATGCAGGCAGTTATAATAATGTTCCGCAGCAGATCGGGCTTGCGGAGAGTAAAGATGGCATCCACTGGAAACGTACATCAGAAAAACCTTTTCTTGCAAATGGGAAAGCAGGGGAGTGGAATCATAGCGAGTCAGGACATCCGGATATATTTAAGGCAGAAGATGGGAAATATTATCTGTTTTTTCAAGGGAATAATACTGGGGATGGAAAGTCCTGGTATTTATCGAATATGCCTTTGAAATGGGAAAATGAGACATTTAGTCCGGCACAATCATCCCAAACAGCATCAGCAAAAACGACAGATCAGCAAAGCTTTAAAATAGAAACGGGAAAGAAGGTTTGGTTGTTAACCTACTTCCGTCAACGTTATCCGACACGGATAGAAATTGATGCAAAGGGAAACACTGTTGAGGTGCCATTACCGAACCCTATGCTGTTAGAAAAGATGCATATGGCTTTATCTACTGACGGACGTCATTGGACGCCGTTAAACAATAATAAACCGGTATGGGACCAGCATGTACGGGACCCCTATGTACGCCGTGGACCGGACGGATTATGGAGGATATTATCAACAGGCGGTGGCGGTAAAGACAGAGAGAAGGTCGGCCCAAGTTGCCTTTATTTAACTTCACCGGATCTCATTCATTGGCAGGTGGAGGGTACGTTGCCTTTGATGAAAGATGTAAGGAATGAATCAGGCGCTTTACTGGCCAGGAATATATGGGCGCCTGAATGGTTTTATGATAAAAAATCCAAAGAGTATATCTTGATCTGGTCCTCTTCATTTGAAGATGCCGGCTGGAAGAAAAGCAGGTTATGGTATTGTACGACCCGCGACTGGAAGGTATTCTCACCCGCAAAGGTATTTTTTGAACCGTCATATTCCGTAATTGACGGAACATTGCTGGAGCATCAGGGAAAGTATTATTTGTTTCATAAGGAGGAAGAGTTTGGCTCAAAGACAGGAGAAAGACGCGCTATCCGGGTAGCTACGGCCACAAATGTTTATGGGCCTTATAAGGTCATCGAAGGGCCGTTAAATAATGGGCAGATCGTTCCTGTAATTACAGAAGGTCCAACAGTGATAAAAGATCCGAATAAAAAAGGATGGTTGTTGTTATATGATTACTGTATGACCGACCGTTTTGGGGCGTCTTACTCGCCCGACCTGCTGCACTGGAAGGTTGAGGAGGATGTAAAGTTCCCGCCAGAAGCACGTCATGGCTGTGTTTCAATTATTTCATCAGAAGAGGCTAAAGCGTTAATGACTGCATTTCAGGAGAAGACGGATGGGGATTCGCAATAAGTCGCAAATACCCCCTCAAAAAGTCGTTTACAGGGCGTATGATTTAATTCATATGCCCTTATTTTTATGTCAGGAGACTTGCGGGTGAATATGTTAATCGCCTGTTTGCGGTAAGACAACGCTAAAACCCTTTCTAACATGGCAAAAACTGATTATAAAACAATAGACGAGTACCAAAGCGGTTTTCCTGCTGAACTGCAGGAGAGAATGCAATCTATTCGTACAGTTATTCATAAGGCCGTACCCGGAGTGGAAGAAGTGATAAGTTATCAGATACCCTGCTTCAAATACAACGGGTATCTGATCTATTACTCTGCATATGCTAAGCATATTTCGCTGTCATATCCATATAGTGATGCATTGCGTAAAAAGTTTGAAAAGGAATTGAGCAGGTATAAGGTGAGTAAATCGGCCATTCAGCTTCCTAATAGTGAAGTACTGCCGTTGGATTTTATAAAAGGGATCGTTGAATTCAGGAAGAAGGAAAACGAAGAAATGGTTAAGGTGAAAAAGTGAAGTGACTATTCAACTGTTAAGACAATTGTTCCTTTGGGTCTGGCAATGGCGAGAGGAACAGCCTCCAGTCCTGGGACGAAATTGAATATCCGGTCGGCGGTAACAGGTAACCTGTTTAGTGGCTGGTCTGCCGTTATCGTCAGCAGGGACTTGTTCTTATGGATCTTAATGCTGTTGTTATTCACTACCTCTACCGTTTCCGTTGATGCAGCAATTACCGGTACAACGACGCGGACATCTTGCCTGTAAGTAACAGGTACCTTATCACAGTTCAGCGAAAGGCTTATCTTTTCCGGTGAAAATATATACTCGGTATGGCAATGTACCGCACCTTGCGGTGGATCGTTCTGATCCTGATCGACCAGCCTGGAGCTGGATCGGATGATGATCTTGTTACCTGACTGGCTGGTACTGACTGTTGCGTCAAGGCAGGATATATTCATGTAGGTGATACCATTAACCGTCAATTCTGCCCTTACCGTCAGCGGCATAGCATGTGGGTCGTTATCTGCCTGCATATTGCCTTTTTCAACCAATTGATAGGCATTCATACTGGCTACCAGCAATGGTCCGGTTTGTTCATGCCATAACATGGTCAGTGCTCCGCCCGATGCATGACCATTGTGCATAGCTTTGTATTCCCTGTCGTATCCTGTTACGGTTGCTCTGAATTTCCCTGTAGCGACAAGCCAGGTTTGGATATCCTCAAAGAAACGCAGGCCATAAGCCGTCTCCCGTGGAAGGAGCGCAACTACCGGAATGGGTGTTATTTTCTCACCAGAATGGCCTGACTGTTTATGATCAAGAATGGTGGTCAGCGCTTTGATATGGCAGAAGGTATGGTGCACGCTTGTGGGTACATGGTGACTGTTGTAATGGGGGCCACCCTGGAGAAGGCCATTGGTAGTACACTGTTGCAGTAGCTGAGTGTTCTTTAACGCGACCCTGTAAAAGCGGGGATCACGATCGGCCAGCAGGGCATAAGCAGGCTGGCATCCGTCGGAAGTGCGGCTACCCCAATAGGTCCATTTATAGTTACGCGTGCCCCAGCTATTGTCCCAGCCACCATCAGGCAGCATAAATTCCATATGTGTTTGCAGAGAAGCTGTGACCATCTCCAGTATTTCCTCATCTCTATTCAACAGGCCGTATAAGGCCAGGTTAGGCAGCGACTCTTCTACATTGTACCCGAGATCGACAGAGAAACATCCTTTTTTACTAGCTTCATAGTAGGGGGTACCTTCGCCGAAAACAAAACGGTTGTTGCGGGAGAAGAACTTCATCGATTGATGGGCAAGGAGCTTTCCTTTTTCCCTGAACTTCGGCTGGTCATATAGCGTGTCCAGCAGCGACAGTGCATAGGATGCGGATATCGGATAATTGATGTTTCCGTAATCAATGTTAACAGTCTTGTCGATGAACTCACCAGCCTTCAACAGTCTGTCATGCAGGGCGTTTTTAAAAGAGGTGTCCATCAGATCCCCATGATATTGCAATGCATCGCAAAGGGCGATCACGGTGAAAACAGTAGTGCCTTTCCAGCTGTCTTTTTTCTCGTTGAGCCAGGAACCATCGGGCTGACTAACGTTAGCTTCCATCCAACGGAACAGGAGTACTGCCGCATCGAGGTAGCGGGTATCGCCTGTACGGCGGGCCATATGCATAAAGGGATAAATGGTGTCGCCTATGCGTCCATGTACGTTATGATAACCAGGGCATCGTATACCGCCATAATCGGGAGACTGCGTCTCTTTTTCCTGTAAGCCAAGTAGTGTACTGGCCCAGGTAGCCGTAAGCGCATGGCTAAGCGAATATAGATCATCCCCCGGGGCTTTCCGTGTATCGGAAAACAAAGTGGCAGTGCCTTTGGTAGCCAAAAATGGACTGGTTGACGCCACCAGGCGATTGAGGCTACTCGTTGCCAATCCTATGCCGCCGGTAGCGGCAGTGAAAATGAACTTTCGTCTTGAAACAGGCCTGCCCATACTTTTTTAAACGAACTTAGGGATAATAGGCCAGATATGAAAGCTTTTTGAAGACTGCGTAGTATTGACGTAGCCGTTAGCATGCCGGGCGTAGGTGCATCTTCATGTGGCGGGTCGATTTTATGAAAGTGGAGTTCTATCCGGAAGTATAAAACGGAATATCAGCAACTCATTTAAGTTGTATTTCTATTTTTCTTTTTTCAGTATCTATAGTAAACCAACTAAGGGCGTCCGTATCAGGAACACATACCTTAAGATCGAGATTATGGGTATAGCTATGTAAGGCTTCATCGCCGATCTTCAAAACCAGGTCATATCTCGTTTGGCCCTCTCTGCCAATAAAAGCCTGGGTAACAATCTTTCTATGATGCTTTACATGCTGCAGGGAAAGACGGCCGCGCTCATTCGTTGCCGGTAAAACGCCATCACACCAGAATAGCCTGAGTTCTTCATCATCTGTTTCTTTAAATGCTTCAGTGATGCGGTATTCTAAAAACTGGAAGAAATCCTCGTCTAACATGTACGATAGTTTGGGTATTCAGAAGGGTGCAATATATACTATTATTTTTATGTGTCGAGGTCCGGCCAGGTGCTAATAATAGTATCCCGGGGATCGAACTGGCGGTTGATGTTCCCTTACTGGCCCTTCTGATAGTTCATCGCCAGGTTCCGGTATGCATATGACTGCATGGCAAGTACGGTGATGATCAATCCAATAATGCCTGTTATCGTAAATAATAGTGCGATGCCACGGTCTGTTCCGGTTCCGAACCAGCTGCCCAGCAGATCAACGCCTGCGCCGGTGGTCATGAAAGGGATGAAAATGAATTGAGCTATTGGTCCGATCATAAAAGCAGTCAGCGGTGATGCCGCCTGTTCAATACTTTGCGCAAACCCGAATACCCTTCCCAGTCTTTCCTGGGGGATCAGCTTCTGTATGATGGTCTGTTCAGCGGCTTCTACCACAGGAATGAGGCATAAGTATATAAACATGCCGCATGCCAGCAACACGATAGAATTCTTCATAGTGAAGAATATGCATATCGTCCACATGATGATATTCGAAAGGAAGAGCGTGCGCAGTGGCTTTTGTCCAAGTCCTTTCTTTGATATTACGATCCCGCCTACTATGAAGCCCAACGTCAGTACACCCCACAATATGCCCCATACCTGTACGGAAACTAACGATAGACCGTAGGCATCCATTAGGGCCATAAAAACGCCACCCAGGAAGTTATTGAAGGTATTGAAGAAGATAAGTGCGAAGAGTCCGGGAATAAGCCGTATCACCCTGATAGTACCCCGGATATCTATATGTTTTACATCATCTTCTGCATGGGTATGTGCTATTTTCATTT
This sequence comes from Chitinophaga sp. S165, assembly GCF_003182155.1. Taxonomy (GTDB): domain Bacteria; phylum Bacteroidota; class Bacteroidia; order Chitinophagales; family Chitinophagaceae; genus Chitinophaga. The sequence continues at coordinate 1,196,518 of NZ_QGTG01000001.1, read as the reverse complement.
CGGGGATGGAGATGGTCAGCAAATGAATGATCGCGAAGGTGGTTAGCACAATCGCGAAGACCAGCATCCAGAATACGCCCAGGAAGCCTATGATCAAACCGCTGAAGATGGAAGCTACGAGAAAGGAAACACCGTTGGCAGTGCCTACCATGCCGTTGGCCCTATCCCTTGCATCTTCAGGTATCAGAATAGTAACCAGGGTAGAAAGTGCTATTGTGCGGATATTACCTGCTATGGCGCCTAAGAGGTTGAATATAATAAAGGCCCACAGCATGAAGTATGACGGATCTTTGAACCTTTCAGACGGTGAGGATACATAAACAAGAAATGCCAGCAGATATAAAAGCAATGAACAGACACTGGATATCATCATTGCTTTCTTTTTATGATGGCGGTCTACCAGCGATCCCAGGAAAAAGCCGGACAATGCCACTGTAGCAAGGTATACACCCGCCATGACAGAAGTGGCCAGCACAGACCTCGTTTCCAGATACACCCAGAAGGTTACCGCAAACCAAACGATGGTATTTGTGAGAGAGGCGGTAAGCGTGTTCACTAAAACAGCGTAGAATGTCCTGTTCATAAGCGCATATTGTTAGGTCAATATAGTGGCCTCTTCAGATTGCTACGTTTATAAATTTACTGTTCTTTTCTGAATTTTGTGCAATCTGAATATCGCCGGAAAGTGTAGTCTGGTTAAAGGAAAGCTATATGATGGACATATAAATCTGCAACATGTTTTCCTGATGAGTAGCACATGGAAAGATTGAATAGAATAACTTCATTTAATCAGAATTTAAATAATACTTTTGCCGACTTTATCCGGAATACCTTCACTTTAATTGTAAACCCAATTCAATGCTTATGGTCCAGGAATACATCGAAATACGTGGTGCGCGGGAAAATAATCTGAAAAATGTAGATGTACGTTTACCCAAGAGGAAGATTAACATATTCACAGGCGTGTCCGGTTCGGGAAAATCCTCTATTGTTTTTGATACCATTGCAAATGAAGCGCAGAGGCAGTTGTATGAAAACTTCAGCATGTTTATCAGGAACCTGCTTCCGCGTTATCCTCAACCCCATGCAGATGCTATCGAAAAATTGAGCATGGCTATTATCGTGGATCAGAAGCGATTGGGCGGCGGCTCCCATTCTACCATGGGTACAGTAACAGATATCTCACCGGTACTGCGCCTGCTTTTCTCAAGGGTAGGAAAGCCCTTTGTGGGATATGCAAATGCATTCTCATTTAACGACCCGCAGGGTATGTGCCTGGAGTGTAATGGATTAGGACAGAAACTGGGATTTGATGGGTCCAAATTTTATGATCCCGATAAGTCACTCAGAGAAGGTGCTTTACAGGTTCCAGGGTTCGCAAGCTGGGAAAAAGAGATGTATGGCAACACCGGTTATTTTGATGTAGATAAGAAACTGCGTGATTATTCAGAGGAAGAGATGAACCTGCTGTTGTACAGCCCTCCCACAAAGTTTAAACTACGGATGGGAGAAGGTTCGATGAATGCGACTTTCATGGGTATCATAGAGAAATTCAACCGTTCCTATATCAAGCGTGATCTTAAGACACTGTCGGAACGTACCCAGAAAATGGTTTCCGCGTACCTGCATTACGGGCCATGCCCTTTATGTAAAGGCGCCCGGTTGAATCAGCAGGTATTGGGCTGTAAAATAGAGGGATATAACATCGCGGAATTATCGGCAATGGAGGTGGAAGAACTGATCCCTTTTCTGCAAACAATAAAGGAACCTGTAGCGCAACCAATGATAGAAACATTGACAGAGCGCCTGCAACACCTGGTTGACATGGGATTGGGATATCTGAGCCTTAACAGGGCTACCGATACATTGTCTGGAGGAGAGTCCCAAAGGGTAAAAATGGTAAAACATCTTGGCAGTAGCCTCATCGATGTACTGTACATTTTTGATGAGCCGAGTGTAGGCTTACACCCGAGGGATGTTTACAGACTTAATTCCCTGCTTACCAAACTAAGGGATAAGGGAAACACGGTGATAGTAGTAGAGCATGACCCTGATGTTATCAGGATCGCAGACCATATTGTGGATGTCGGTCCGATGGCAGGGGCAAAAGGTGGGAATATCATGTATGAAGGTAACCTGGAAGGCTTGCTTGAATCCGATACCCTTACCGGAAAATATATGAACCATGCCTTTACGTTGAAAGAAAACTACCGGAGGGCGACAGGGTATTTATCCGTCAATCATGCCACGGTCAATAATCTGCAAAATATATCCGTTAATATTCCAGCAGGGATATTAACGGTAGTCACAGGAGTGGCTGGCTCCGGTAAAAGCTCTCTTGTGCATCATGCGTTCCTGTCAAAACATCCGGAGGCAATTGTGGTTGACCAATCGGCAGTAGGAACTTCTACAAGATCTAACCCCGCTACTTACACAGGAGTGATGGACCTGATAAGAAAGGCCTTTGCAAAATCGAATAGTGTGGATGCGTCACTGTTCTCTTTTAATTCAAAAGGAGCTTGTGAGAACTGTCAGGGTACAGGCGTTATATACACAGATCTCGCTTTTTTAGAAGGTATAAAGACGCCTTGTGAGGTATGTCAGGGTAAGAGGTATAAAGAAGAAGTGCTTGCTTATAAGTTGAATGGCCGGAACATTTCTGAAGTATTGGAAATGACCGTTAAAGAGGCTAATGATTTCTTCACTATAAAAGAGATCTCGAAGAAACTACAAACGTTGATAGAAGTGGGGCTGGAATATTTGACACTGGGACAGCCACTAAGTACGCTTTCCGGCGGCGAATGCCAGCGTATCAAACTGGCCAGTGAGCTGCATAAGGGAGGGAGTATCTATGTGATGGATGAACCGACTACCGGTCTGCATATGTCTGACACTGGCCGCCTGATCTCTTTGATGGACCGTCTGGTGGATGGTGGAAATACGGTCATTGTGATCGAGCATAATCTGGATGTTATCAAGAATGCTGACTGGATTATAGACATCGGGCCTGAAGGCGGACATAAAGGAGGCCAGATCATGTTTGAAGGAACACCTAAAGACCTGTGTGAGCATCCGGAGTCACATACAGGTTATTACCTGAAACGGGCATTAAGTTGAGGCTGCACCGGGTATAAAAAGCAAATCATTTTACAAGTTCAGAATAGAATATATTGCAGCCCTAACTAATAAAGAATCATGGAGCAAATTGAAAGCCTCATACAGGCCGGAAAAATAGAAGAAGCGATCCGGGAGACGGAAACAAGGCTTAGTGAGCTGCAGCAAACAGATTTCCATCAGATCATTGGAAAAGATCTGTTACACCTGCAATCAGGCCTGGTGAAGTTCCTGAACGAGTTTTATGAGACAATAGAAGTGGATGAACAGTTGGATATCAAGGCTATTTATATTGAAATGAATAGTTTCTCTACGCAATATCAACGCTGGTTCATCCACCTGTTGAGCTATGATTCACAACATAGCATAGAAAATCTTGACTGGCTGAAGGAGTTCACCGGCGAGTCAGAGAGCAGTATGACAATTACAGGTTATGAGCCCCTGCAGGAAGCCAATCAACGTTATATGCAGTCGGAAGGATACCGCGACAATGACCTAAGACAAGCATGTGAGTTACATGAGTATCTCGTGATCCTGCGTTTGCAGGAACTTGTAAAACTGACCGTAACTGCAAGTAAGGGCAAAGCTGCCTGGGCCTCCGTTCCCCTGTTCGTAGCTGCACATGATTTCGAGGACCTGATGTATGTCGCGAAATAATACCGGGTAAGATCTCACTTATACATCAGGCGGTAATGTTAATTTTGGGGAATAGGCTCGTATTGGTAGTTGACTGCCCAGGTGATGCCATATTTGTCTTTCAACTGGCCGAATAATGCACCCCAGGGAGCTTTGTCGAGCGGCATGTCTACCTTGCCTTCAGCACTGAGTGCATCGAATAACTTGCGGGCTTCTGCTTCCGATTGAGCGGAAATGGCCATCGAAAAATCATTTCCTCTTTTAAACTCTCCAAACGAGTCGGGAAAGTCGCTGCCCATAATAACGTTACCGCCTGGAATGGTGAGGGCGACGTGCATTACCAGGTTTTCATCTCCCGGCTTGCAATGTTCCGGCATACTGCTGAACCGCATAATGCCGTTCATAAAATCACCGCCAAAAACGGATCTGTAGAAATTAAAAGCATCCTCACAGGTGCCCTGGAAGTTCAGATAAGGACTTACTATTGCCATTTTTTTAAGTTTTAATGCAGACCGTGAATACTTCTATGTCATAATGGAGTGTGTGGTTTGCAGTACAAATATAAATCTGTTAACGCCAGGCGAGGGGGGCTGAAAAGGGCAAATTACAGGGGAGAATGCGCCAAATTTCCCCCCTGCTGATCCCAGGTTAATCATGAATTGCCTTATTTGCTCAAAAGCCAGTTACTCAATTGTTCATTATTCGTTCATTTTCAGGAACTATTATTTGTCTGCCGGATATTTCCTTATTTCGTCAGGTCAGCATTTACTTGTTAAGCCTGTTGTGAAGAAGTCCTTATACTGAATATGCCGTTTGTAGCCCAAAGAACCACTGGCGTTATCAGCATAGAAGGATAGTTACCCAAATCTGACAACCTTACAGAGGTTCAGTTAATATCCTTTAATACCATAATTCTTTTACATGTCCTGTACTACCACTTTTAAGAGACTGCTATTCCTTTTTGCAGCATTTCATTCATTGCACGTATATGGCCAGCTGGCAAAATTTGACCTTACTGCGCCCACCGCTGTTTATAAACCATCGTCAAATGCTGCTGAAATGGTCCGTATTGCCGATGTACCTGTAAGCGCATACAGTGGTACGCCACGGATTGATTTCCCTCTTTTCACGATCAGGTGTGGGAGCTTGAAACATGCCATTAACCTGAATTATAACGGTGGTGGAGGAATTCCTGTGGAGCAGGAGGGCAATTGGGTAGGTATGGGTTGGGACCTGTCTGTAGGAGGAGCCATCAGCCGCTCCATACTGGGAAAGCCGGACGAGACTTCAGCTACACCCGGATATACAGCTGCTGCTACACAACTGAAAATGCCACTGTGGACAGACGCTAATCCCGCCAACTGGCTTAACACTATTACCACCTGTAATAAGAAGGACATCGGTGAAGGGCGGACTGATATGTCGCCCGACCTATATTATCTCAATTTTGATGGTCAATCGGCTAAACTGTTCTTTGATAAAAATGGCGCGCCGTTCTTTTCTCCTTTTAAAGCCTGGAAAATAAGCGGAAGTGTAGCCAATGGATTCGTTATTACTATTGAAAACGGTACCCGTTATGAGTTCAGGACAATTGAAAGCTCTTCCACCAGCTCAGAAACTTATCCGGGAGATGGTATCAGTATCGTAGCCGGAAAATCTGCCTGGTTCCTGAACAGGATTGTTTCTGCTAATCTGAGAGATACCATCGGCTTTAACTATACACCGGTCACATATACGTTTGAAGACGGACTACCTTCACTGTCGTACTACGATCTCATAGAAGGCCAGTCACATACGCCCTGCGGTCCTAAAGGGAGTTCGATGGACATTCACCGGGAAAGCACAACGATGAACTATCAGACCTTAAATACTTATGTACTCTCGTCTGTTGTATATAATGGCGGGAAGGTGGAGCTGACCATTACGGCCGACAGACAGGATGTTAATTCCGGTAATAAATACAGGGTCAGCGCACTGAATATTTACACGGCGACAGGAACAACATATACCCTGTATAAAAGAGTAAACTTCAACCAGGCTTATACTAACAGCACCGCCGCCAGTCCGATGTTAAAGAGGATGCTGCTATCATCCTTTTTTGAGATCGGTGGGACAGATACATTGAAATACAGGTTTACATACATTTCTCCGGAAGATCTCCCTTCTAAAAGATCCTTTTCGCAGGACCATTGGGGCTATTACAACGGTCAGCATAACAATACGCTCATTCCTGCGTATAATGATGGATTGGGCGTAATGCTTGATGGTGCCAACAGAGAACCCGACAGCGCCAGTATGCAGAAAGGACTGTTGCAAACCATTACCTATCCTACCGGTGGAACAGCTACTTTTGAGTATGAACCGCACAGGTATTCCTATTTCAACAGCACTTACCAGTATTCGCCTACACACAAAGACTCGACAGTCATTATCACCGCCTCCGCCGCCAATACAGTTGGTCTGTCAGCCATACCTGCCAGGGCCGCAGACACACTGGAGTTGGTTATCCCGGATATTCCCGGACAGGTAACTGCTGTAACTTATTTTGTAAAAGGAAGAATAGCCGGTGACGCACTTGCGGAAGTTTCCATTTATGATGAGAACAGGAAGCTGGTGGCGGTAGCAGGCGACTCCCATAATCAGACACTTACATTGACGGGATTCAGCCTTAGCAAGGGACGTAAATATTATTTCATTGCCAGCCGCGATCAGGCTACAGAACAAGCGCGTATCACGGTTACCTATAAGAAATACAACTATTATACGGCGCCTGTTGTATATAGCAAAATGGCAGGCGGCAACAGGATAAAGAGAATCACATTGTATGACGGTATCAGTCACGGTAACGATATTGTGAAGAGATATAAATATATGCTGAATGACAGTATTTCTTCCGGCATACTGCTGGACTATCCGAAGTACGAGGATATATCCTTTACCTCCTATTACTGTAATTCGAGTACCTCTATTGGGGAGCCTGCTACCTATAAACATGGTGACCTGCCGTATTTTACCCGGCATGCTACATCTCTGATTGCACTGGGTCGTACGCAGGGCTCCGTAGTAGGGTATTCTAAAGTGAGTGTGCTGAGTGGCGAATATGCAGAAAACGGAGGAGAGGAGTTTTACTATTCAATTACAGGATTGTACGACGAGGGAGGAAACAGCTATCCTTATGCGCCGAAGGTCAGTAAAGAAGACCTCAGAGGCATATTATTGGGCCATAAAGTATTTAATAATGCAGGAAAAGTGATACGTGCTACCAATAACGAATATAATTATAACAACACGCCGGGAAGCCCTAATTATAAGTGGATATGGGCGGCTAAAGTCGGTATCCGTAAATCTGACTACACGCCTGTTGGAACCTGCCCGGAGACGAGCCACTGGAGTTTCATACCATCGATGTATAAGATCTGTCAGTACTGGCCTGTTCTGAAATCAAAAACCGATAGCTTGTATGATGTTAATGGAAATGTGCAGGTGACCAGAACGAGCTACCAGTACGACGCTGCCAATCTTCAGATGACCAATGAGAACTTCGTTGCCAGTGATCAATCAACGGTATCCACCACGTATAAATATCCAGGCAGTTATGCAGGAGTGGCCGTATATGATAGTATGTGGGCCAGGAATATGGTCAGTGAACGGATCGAAACGATCATCACCCGAAGTAATGTGCAGACTTACCGGGAGAAAAACAATTTCAGCTTTTTCAATGGCTTGATAACGCCATCAGGCAAAGATATCGTGCATGGCGACGGCACACCGGAAAAGCGCCTGGATTATATACGGTATGATGCCGACGGTAACCTGCTGGAACAGGCTAAAACCAATGACGTACATGAAGTATACCTCTGGGGATATAAGAACGAATACCCGGTCGCCAGGGTAGCAGGAAGTACCTATGCGATTGTTGCCGCCTTCGTTAACCAGGCCGTTCTTCAGAACCCGGCCAGCGATCAGGCACTACGCGATGAATTGAATAAGATCAGGACAGGACTGGCAGGCAGCATAGCGCAGGTAATTACCTATACTTATGCTCCACAGATTGGCGTAACCAGTGAGACAGATGCGGCAGGAAGGACAAACTTCTATGAGTATGACAAGCTGGGGAGGCTCATTAGTGTGAAAGATACAGACGGAAAAATTGTCAGGTATATAGGGTATGAATATCAAAAGTCTGGAAACCAATAAAAAAGCTCGATAGCATACGGTTTATTCAGAAAGTATCCTTTCCTGTTTACGGTGCTTTAATGGCGTGAAGCTCCGTAAACAGAGATGGATTTTTTGAGCGGATAACCGGTATGCAACACAGGTCATTAAAGAGACCAAACCGCAAGTTCATAGCCGTCAGGATCCGTAAATTGAAACCGCTTGCCACCTGGAAAGTCAAATATGTCTTTTACTATAATTCCTCCGGCATTGATCACCTTTTGTTTAGTTGCTTCAACATCATCAGAGTAAAGGACTACTAGCACAGTTCCTCTGATAGGTTCTCCGGTGGTGAAACCACCATCAACATAATCGCCCTCGAAAGCGGTATAGTTTGGCCCGTAGTCAGTAAATGACCAGCCAAAGCTGTTGGTATAAAACTCTTTGGCGCGTGCAAGATCCCTGGAGAGGAACTCGATGTATTGTACCTGTTCGTGTTTTAACTTGTTTTGCGGACTGCTGTTTTCCATAGTACGTAATTCGTTTTTGGCGAATTTATGGAATAATAAGCTTTCAGGAACGTACTAATATACACAACAAAGACAGGGGCCTGGCTGTTGTTTTGTTGGACTACTAACTAATTAGATATCTCATATGAAAATAAGGATTCCCTTATATTAGTGTAAACGAGGGAAGCAGCATTTTTTGATTTACATTAAAACGAGAAGAGCATGCACAGGTCCTCCTTTCCTGCTTTTAAATTATTCCGTTCCTATCTCAAATGGGGCTTATTGTGTTGTATAGTTACGGGAATTATACGATGCAAAAACGAAGCACCGCCTCCAGCGTTGCCGCCAGGTGATCCCGACAACGGAGGACTCCTCTTACCTGATAATTTCGAAGCTGTAGTGGTAACCGACAGCGTTGGTCGTGGCAGACACATTGCTGTAAATGACAATGGCGATATCTACGTGAAGCTGGTGTATAATGATCTTATGAAGGGCGCCGGCGGCACCGTTGGTCTTCGTGATGCCGACAACGATGGCAAGGCAGATATCATCGCCTATTTCGGCGGTTATAAAGATGAAGGAGGCTTGCCCGTTGGTATGGTGGTACATAACGGTTATCTCTACACCTCCACGCTCCGGCAGGTGCTCAGAAATAAACTGAAGGCGGGGCAGCTCATTCCCGACAGCAAAACAGAAGTGATCCTGATCGACAAAGATGAGAATGTTGAACGCCACTGGCATACGGCTAAACCAATGGCATTTGATAAGCGAGGTAATATGTACGTTCCGTTTGGAGCTCCTACAGACGCAGCGCAGGACGTGCAGACAAATGGTCCTGGTGGTATGCCAAATGGAAAGGGAGTTGATCCTGCACCGGATCTGAAATGGCATGGAGGAATATGGCGCTTCGACGCTGATAAGGAAGGTCAGACACAACAGGACGGATACAAGTACTCTACCGGTATCCGGAGCGTATTGGGTATAGCATGGAACGATGAAGACGACTGCCTGTATGCTGTAATGAATGGTATAGATAATTTCCATACCAGGTATCCACAGTTATTTACGTCCTGGCAGGCGGCAGTGCTGCCATCAGAGCCATTATTAAAAGTGACCGAAGGTTCTGATTTCGGATGGCCTTATGCCTATTTTGACCATATGCAGGGCAAGAACATACTACAGCCGGGATATGGCGGAGATGGGAAGATAATAGGCCGCGCGGCCAAATTTGATGTACCGGTAATGGGGTTCCCCGGGCATTGGGCGCCTATGGAGCTGTTGTTTTATCGTGGTAACCAGTTTCCCGATCGCTATAAAAAGGGGGTATTCATCGCTTTCCATGGATCTACTGACCGGTCGCCTTATCCCCAGGCAGGTTATATCGTTTGTTTCGTGCCGTTTGATAAAGGAAAACCCACCGGCAAATGGGAAGTATTCGCAGACGGTTTTACGGGCGTAGACACGGTCGTAAATACCAGCGATGCCCTATACAGGCCAATGGGATTGGCGGAAGGTCCGGATGGTTCCTTGTATATCTCAGAATCGAATAAAGGCAAGATATGGAGGGTGATGTATAAGGGGGATAAAACCAGGTTCGGCGACGCCCAATTAACCCGTATGGAAGCCCGTAAGTCGCGCACTTATATCAAGACACCGGACGAAATAGCAGATAACCTGGGCAAAGGCGGAGCAATGCACGGGCATATGTTATACAATGCTTATTGCGCTAACTGTCACCAGAGTGATGGAATGGGGGATAATAACCGTTATCCGCCTTTGCGTGGCTCTGAATGGTTGGGAGGAAACAAGGAACGGTTTATTAGTATTGTGCTGAATGGTTTGCAGGGAGAAATCAAAGTGAAGGGCAAAACCTACAATGGTGTAATGCCTGCGCACAGAGATGCGCTCGACGATCATGCCGTTGCTTCCATTCTCACCTTTGTCAGCCAGTATCTGAATAAGGAGGATAAAACATTTACGCTGGAAGAAGTAAATAAGGTACGGAAAGCTACTGAGAAAAAAAGCGCCCCATGAGCTGCCAGGCTATAAAAGCTTTTCCGGTGATATCGGCAGGTCACGCACACGTATACCGGTTGCATGGTAGACGGCATTGGCAATAGCTGCACCTGCAGGCCCTTGTACAGCTTCGCCTGCCCCCAGAGGTTCTTCTGTCGGACGATCTATTAGAGCTACTTCTACTGCCGGCGCCTGGTTCATAGTCATTACCGGATAAGAGATCCAGTCCAGGCTTCTGATCTGTGTGTCGTACTTTACCTGTTCCCGCAGCGTCCAGCTGGCAGCTTGCACCATACCTCCTTCTGTCTGGTTTTTGATGCCGTCAGGATTAATGATCTCTCCTGCATCAATAACCGCCCACATCTTCTGTACTGTTACCTCGCCATTGTTTACCTGCACCTGGGCAGCTACCGCAGCATAGGCTGCGCTGTTCTTGTACCGGGCAAAAGCAATACCAATGGCATTGCCATTACTGCCGGTTTTCACAGGGGCCATAGACCGGAGCTTTTCCAATACTGCAATGGCGCGTTTATCTTCCAGGTGCATAAGCCGGAATGTGTAAGCGTCCTTTCCGGCAACCACCGCCAGTTCTTCCATGAAAGATTCAACAGCGAAGATGTTGGCGAAAGCGCCCAGGCTCCGAAGTGCTGATACACGTAGCGGACCAGTGAAGGAGTGTGCTTTTATATCTACATTAGGGAAATTGTAATAAGGCTCTGAGTTGCGGGACGCCCCTCCGCTGTAAGTGGAACGGCTTGCAGGAAATGGCTTTTCCAGATAGCTGGCAGGTAATAAATTTGCTGCTTTGCCACCAGGACGGGTGCTATGGGTATCTGACCATAAGGCATATTGCCAGTGACTGATCTTTCCAGTGCCGTCCAATACCGCTGCCGCATCCATCATCATGGCACTGCCATATGGTTCCCAGCCATGTTCTTCCTGCCTTGACCACTGTAGGCGTATGTGCTTGCCCGGTAGCTGCATTGCAAGCAGCGCGGCTTCAGCTGCTACGTCGTCTGCGCCATTGTGGCCAAAGCATCCGGCACCGGGAACACCCTTAATATGAATACGCTCCGCCGGCAGCTGTAACAGATCTTTCAGCGATTCCCTCAACGGATATACCCCCTGACTGTGTGTCCAGATATGCAACTGCTGATCTTCATACAACGCTACCGCACAAGACGGACCAGTGGCGCCGTGCATGATATATGGCTTGAAATAGCTGGCGCGTAGGGTAGGTTCACCGCTGAAGATATTTCCCTTATTCTCCACGCTCTGCGAATTTACAGGCAACTTTCGGAGATAGACAGCAAGGTTGTTACCACCTTCAAGTGGGTTTACCGACGACCATTTTGCATTTTCAGACAATACCTTTTGTGCCTGTATGGACTGGTATTCGTTTTTAGTAATAACAGCCAGGAAACTTCCGTTAACAACGATCTTTTGTAATCCAGGTACCTTCGACCTTACAGATGACTCATTGAAACTTTCCAGTTTCGCATCATAAACAGGAGGGCGTACAATGCGCGCATGCAGCATATCCGGAAAGCGCAGGTCATGCACAAACACAGGCGCTCCGCTTACCATGTCGGAAAGGTCTTCCCGGTGAACGGACCTGCCGGAAATATGATAGTCTTGTTTTGCTTTCAGCGGTAGCGGCATTTTTATCTCACCGCTTAGTTTCTTACCGTCCAGTAATTCGTTAAATGTAAGTATGCGGTCCTTTGACTTGATCCTGCCATCGGACATTTGCAGTTCTGCCACAGGTACATTTAACCGGCTGGCTGCCAGTTGTAACAGCTGTTGCCTTGCAGCCGCAGCGGCATACCGTACAGACATTGCGCTTGTCTCAATGGAAGCGCTGCCGGCAGTATAAGATTCATTGGGTGTTACGCCGGTCTCGGCCAGTGAAACAGTCACTTTATGAATATCAAGGTCCAGCTCTTCTGCTGCTACCTGTGCAATGGCAATACGGATTCCCTGACCCAGTTCTATTTTACCGGTAAATACGCGTACATTGCCATTGGCGAGTACTTCCAGCCAGGCGTCGATATTCGGATATCTTTTAAGTGAACCTGGTAATTCCTGCAGCGGCAACGCGGAAGTTGTCGTGTAGAGGGCGCCGAGTGAAAATCCTATAGTCAGGCAGCCGGTTGTTTTCAGGAAGTCTCTTCTGGACTGTTCCATGGTGAATGGGTTTTATAGCGGCTTTCAATGTAATTAAAAATAAAAAATAAACGTGCAACGGCAAAGCTTAATCTTATCATATTGCTATTTCAGTGAGAGGGTCTTACATTAGCCGCTCGTTAATGTTAACGGACTAAGCATCCTCTTATATTTTAAAACCCACATAATGAAGTACACGCAACTTGGTAATACAGGTCTTATTGTTTCCAGGCTTTCCTTCGGCGCTATGACATTCGGTAATGATCCATCTCTGACAGCTATCTATAAAGTTACGCAAGAGGACGCGCAAACCATGGTAGATAAAGCCCTGGAAGCCGGCATTAACTTTTTTGACACTGCAGACGGCTATTCAGGTGGTCAGTCGGAAATGATGCTTGGCAAAGCACTGGGTAAACGCAGACAGGAAGTGGTGATTGCGACTAAGGTAGGCTTCCGGACAGGACAACCCATTACACAGGCCGGGCTTTCCCGCCGCCATATCATATATTCCTGTGAGCAGAGCCTGAAACGGTTAAATACTGATTATATAGACCTGTATATCGTGCATAAGGAAGACCCTTATACACCATTGGAAGAAACGCTCGAAACACTCAATACGCTGGTACAGGCCGGTAAAGTAAGATATGTAGGCTTTTCTAACTGGACTGTCTGGAAAGCGGCGCTGGCCTGGCAGATGCAGAAGGAGAGAGGCTGGGCGCCTTTCTGTAATGGTCAGTTATATTATTCCCTGGTAGGACGTGATGTAGAACATGACATTGTTCCCTTTATGCAGCATGCTGGCATAGGTATGACCATCTGGAGCCCTTTGGCGGGTGGTTTTCTGAGTGGAAAGTATACGCGGGAAAGTCTGAAAGACCAGGATAACCGCCTCTCCGGTTTTGACGTTATTCCTTTTGATAAAGAAATGGGCTTCAGAGTGGTGGATGTCATGAAAGAAATAGCCGCTGCACATAATGCTTCTCCGGCGCAGGTAGCTTTGGCATGGCTGCTCAGCAAACCGGTTGTGTCCAGTATCACTATAGGCGCCAGCAAAATTCGTCAGCTGGAAGATAATCTGAATGCGGTGAATGTAACATTAAGCGATACAGAGCTTAAAACACTGGATGATATTACCCGGCCTGCACCTTTATACCCGCACTGGTTTGTACAAAATCTCGCTGATGCGCAGCACAGGGAAGTCCTGGGAGTAAAATGATATAGATCTTATCTTTTCACTGATAATACTTAAAATCATGAAATATTGCATCACGCTCATCTGTCTGTTGCTGTCAATCACAACTTTCGGCCAATCAAAAGATGAAAAAGCTATACTTGCTGTAATGCGGGAAGAGGAGAGGGTATGGAATGCGGGAGATATTGAGGCTTATGTAAACTTGTATGCTCCGTCCGACTCTACACGCATGATTTACAGCACTGGCGCAGTTTACGGAAAGGACAGCATACTGGCTTTTTATAAAAAGTACTGGCCTAAAGAAAGAATGGGACAGTTAACGTTGGATGGTGCGCGATTGGAAAGGTTATCAAAAAGATATTATTATGTATCAGGCTTTTTTCATGTGAAAAGCCCTGACGGCAAAATGATCAACGGAAGGTTCTCCGGTTTGATGAAGAAGATCAGGGGGAAGTGGTATTTATATACCGACCATTCGGGATAAATACTATCCGGGAGGTCGTGAGGCCTCCCGGATAGTACTGTAACAGCAGATAGACGAAGCGTATATATTTGCAAGTTGTCTCAATAACGGACTGGCACTCAGCACCTGTTTTGTCTACACATTTACCCCTTAAGTCTACTTTCCAATATTTTGCTTACTCATGGTTGATAGCTTTGTATTGAAGCAAACATATCATCATGAAAGCATCTACCGAAAGAAAGATCATCCGCTGGTTGCATATTCTGCTGAGTATTCCCATTCTCGGATACATTTATGGCCCGGTGTCTGACATTCCCGCAGCAACTAATGCCGTTCGTTTTGTTTTCCTTCCCATTGTGGTACTCAGTGGCTTTTGGATGTGGAAACGGCACTGGTTCAGAAGAAAGTTAAGATAGCAGGAAATGGTGATTTATGAGGTAGGACACTGGGTATCTGACTACGTCGGACACAAAGGATCGGAAGAGAAAATTAGACTAAATTTGGAAGGTCAGGTGTATTGGCTGACGGATAGCATATTAAAGAAAGACTATGGAACGTGTTGGTAAAATGATAGTGATCATTGGGATACTGATAGTTGTTGCGGGGATCATTATATGGTTCCTGGGCGATAAGCTGCGGTTTCTGGGGCGTCTTCCGGGAGATATCAGAATCGAAAAGGAAAATTACCAGGTCTACATCCCCATCACAACAATGCTCCTGGTCAGTGCAGTGCTTACACTGATTATGTGGTTACTCCAGCGATTTGGCCGGTAATGGTTTTCACAAAACCTTAATCTACAACAAGAAACCGGAGGATGAATTCATCCGATCCAAAATATACCCGTGACAATTTTATGGTGCTGACGTCTGAAGATGAGCGGGTTACAAGAAGCCGCAATATTATTACTACATTAAAATTAGAGGTAGCTACAGGCCCCCGTTTAATTTATATGATCAAATTGATATATTTGTTACTTAAACCAATAGCATTATACCTATGATCAAAAAGAGTGCTGTCCTGTTGATGAGCCTTATCTTCTTCTCAATCATTTCATCCGGGCAGGTAAAGAGGACAATCAATCCGGTATTGAATCCGGGAGAACAATACATTTTCAAGAACACCACCATTTCCGACATTCATGAAGATGGTGTACGTGCCATCAATCAAAATTATTCAACCAGCTGGTTCCTCCGCGTAATAGGAAAGACCGCGGAAGGTAAGCTAATGGTAAAGGCCACTTATCTGAAAATCAATCAGAAAAATGAACACCTGTTTACACACGATATTACAGGGTTCAACTCGGACGATTTCAAGGAATTTGTTGTAAAAAGCACGAGCGGCGAATTACATGAACAGAATGACCGCTTGCGTAAATTAAACGAAGGAATACTGGGTAAGTCGTTTAATGTATATTTTAATGCAGACTGGCGGGTGGATAAAGTAACAGGTGTAGATACACTGGTCAGCATCGCTTTGGATGGTATGGGAGAAGAAGACCCGGCTGTTATACAGAGTTATGGAAAAACAGTACGCAGCACAATAAACAATGAGGAGATCGCAAAGATTTTTGACGGAGCATTCTCTTACGTTCCTGAAGAAGAAATAGGTATAGGTGATAAATGGAACAAAGATGAAAACCATCATGTGGGCCCATTGAGAGCAGAATATGTAGTGAAGTCCGAGGAAGGTAATGAGATGGAGATTGCAGTATCTTCTGCTGCCGTTGTTAACAACGAGATCCAGGCGTCCTATTCGAGGAAAGGAACCATCACGGTAGATATTAAAACAGGCTTGTTGGTGAAGTCTTCTGTGAAAGATGACATGAAGCCCAGGGCGGGAAATATCACCAGGTTAGTCATCAGAACGGTGAAGAACGAGTTCCAGAAAAAGTAAAGAAATAACTATCCCTATATAATATTACTAAGAGAGAGAACGGCGGTCATCCTTCCAGGATGGCCGCCGTTCTTATTTGTGGTATGCCGATCAAACATTAAACGGAATATTTGGCAACAGAACACAGGTGAGTAGATTTAGATTTTCGGGAATGCCAATGTTATTTATATCGTTTTACTACGCGGAACAGGAACCTTTCAGGATTTCCCACAACACCACCTTCGGCCATTCGTTGTTTAAGCATGTCTGATTTCCAGAATGCGGCTGCTTTGGCAGAGTCAAGTACGGCCACTACGACCACCACTTTTTTATTATCGTCCGCTTCATGACCATATGCCCTTACTGCTAAACCATTATCTATTCTATCCTGC
This sequence comes from Chitinophaga sp. S165, assembly GCF_003182155.1. GTDB lineage: Bacteria > Bacteroidota > Bacteroidia > Chitinophagales > Chitinophagaceae > Chitinophaga. The sequence continues at coordinate 1,180,002 of NZ_QGTG01000001.1, read as the reverse complement.
TTGCCTGCTTCGAATGTTTTCTGCCAGGTGTCCCAATCCTTGACAGTAAAGGTTGTCCATGACCTTACGTCCGATTGGAGCATAACAGTATCCTGGTAGGTCATAGTAACATATGTGATATCAGGCGCTCCTGTTACACCACCTTTTTGCATCGCCTTCCTGAGACTGGGATCTTTGCCAAAGGTTTTTGCCTTGTCTGGATCATCTGTTTTTAAAGCAACAACGACCATATTGGAATCTTTCACACCGCGACCGATCACATAACTATGGATCTGATTGGCCAACCGCATGGAATCATGTTCGTCATACGAGGGTAGCCACTTTGAGAAATTGGCTACTTTGTGTCTCACCAGCATCATATTTTGCGGTGTCGTAATAGTCGTATTTGTTTCGGTTGTCGCGCTAACACTACTGGCAGCGGTGTCGGTGTCTGTAAGCGTTGTGTCCGCCGTGTTTTTCTCCCTTCCGCCTCCACCACAGGCGGTCAGGAAAATCATTACAGTTGCATAAACGAGTACGTAGGCAAATCGTAAATGATTCATCAGTTTTAAGTTTTGGGAGTTAAGAATTACAGGAAGAAGTCCGTTTTATCTCACACGCTGAATAAGTACCATAGATCGATACATTAACATATTGAAAGCTTATTTTGTTTTAAGGCGTTAAAAGCAAGGGTGTTATTTAACGATGATAAGTTCCTCTGCTACCGTCCCATTCTCCCTGACCATCATCTTTTCGCCCTTCACAAACTCAAAGGTCAGATCCCGGGTTTTATCAAAGAAGACACTTTCTTTTTCGGGATATATATTAAACTTATGTTCGCCTATCTTCATGATCAGATATCCTGCTCCGGCTAATACTTCTATATCGCCAGACTGCGGACCTTTGTATATGCCCGTGTATTTTGCTATTTCCTTTTCTGATAAAACGATCTCTTTTTTCTTGTTCTTATATGGAACAGGACCATGGTCATAACTTAAGACCCTCTTCATCTTCCATACTCCGTCATTAAGTAGCCAGAGGTGTGTAAATTTGGCCTGACCAGTCGGTCTCTCTCCTTTACCCGGTTCCAGGATATAAAATACATGGTCGCCCGAAAGTATAGCGCCATATATCACATTGTCCTTTTTTAGCGGATACACCTTACAACTACCCTCTACGGCCTCCCTTTTAAGCCTGAAATCCTTATTGCTACAAAGATTTTTACTAAATGAATGGACCAGGTCATGGAGGCCCAGGGTAGGACCTCCTATATCGTGATAGAATTCTACATCCTCCGTAAAGAAAGATCCCATTTTTGTAGTGTCACAGTTGTTGTATGTCGCCCAGAAAAGACTGTCCAGGCGGATGATGGTGGTCGACAGCTCCTGGTCTGTTTGTGCAAATGAGAGGTGGTAAATGACTGAAAATATGATAGTCAGGCATGTTTTCATATATGGGATTTAAGTTAAGGCAAGTTAATATATCTGTCGGTATTATGCAAAACATATTACCATGTAATGTATTGAATCTTCATGAATATTGATCTTCAGGGCTGATGATATAAAGAGCCAACACCTTTGATAGCCAGTCAGTTCACTTCCATGCGTTTTTAATAGGTGTCGCTTATCAGGCAAAAAAAAGCAGCCAGGTGAATCCTGGCCGCATGATATTTGGAGTTAACACCCCCCACCAGGGTACTTTAGGCATGTCGTGGTGGATATAAAATGTTTATAGTGATGGCACCGTGCCACTATATTGGTTACACGGCATTTTTATTATATTTATCAATCTGGTCAAACGATGGTGATGCAAAATATTCCATATGAAAAAATATGCGGCTATATAAAAGCCAGGGGAATTTTTGTGAATGATACTGAACAGGAAGTATTCCGGTCAGTTACCGTTCACAGGACCATCCCCAGGGGAACTGTGATCATGGAACAAGGGCGGCCCGTGGAGCGCCTTTATTTCCTGAATGAAGGCATTGTGCGTCTATTCCGCGTGCATAATGAGGTTGACTATACATTGGGGCTTATATCGAGTAATGACTTTATATCTACACCTCTATACCTCGCTAATGGGGCGCCTTCTACATGTGCGCTGGAAGCATTGACCGATATAGAAGTGCTGGAATGGGGTAAAGAAGAAATGTTTATCATCCGCAAGGAATTCCATCATGGCTATGAACTTGAAATGACAATCATGGACCGTCTCCTTTCATGGCTGCAGGATGGACAGATCAACGCCATATGTCTCAGTGCTGAAGAACGATATCTGAAGTTGTTGCGGGAACAACCGGAAGTTATCAGGTCCGTACCCTTGAAATATATAGCGTCCTTTCTGGGAATTCACCAGGATAGCTTGAGCCGTATCCGCAAGCAGGTCAGTGAAAGCCGTTAGCGTAAATATGTTCATTACCGTTTGTTTGTTGCACAAAAATAGGAGGCTGTGAAATTGGTAAATCTGACATATGTCAGCTTCAGAAATGTTTGTTGCTCTCTGCACTTGTTAAACTTATCAACTGAATTGATATGAAGATAAATTCCACCATCGTACTTTTGCTGCTCTGTACTTTAGGCCTTTACAAAGGAAATGCGCAACCTGTCATTACTATAAATTCCCTGTTAAATGAAATGACGGATTTTGATGCTGTCACAAAGTTCCCATCTCCATCCTTTACACTAAAACAGGCCAGTAGTTATGATAGAAGGTCCATCTCTCCGGAGCAACCCGGCTGGTTCGCTAATGGCGACTTCAATCAGTTTATCCGTGAGGAAAAGAAAGATGATCACAATGAGTTTGTAATGATGGACGCAGATGGCCCGGGAGTAATTGTCCGGTTCTGGTTGACGACGCTTGCAAAACAAGGTACAATGCGGTTTTATTTTGATAACGAAGAAAACGCATCATTGATCATATCCGACTTCGACCTGATGAAAGCCGGATTCGATTTAGGCCCGGGATTGCTGAATCCGCATTCCAGCTATGAACCGCAAGGCAAAGGCGGTAACACACTTTACTTTCCCGTACCTTATCAGAAGCATTGTAAGATCACCTGGCAGTTTGCGGACAGTGCCAACATGAAGACGCCGCATTATTACCAGATCAACTACCGGACCTATACTCCCGGTACCAGGGTCGAGACCTTTGCTACGGATGATCTTAAACGTTACAAAACTGCTATTGATAAAGCAGAAGCGGTACTTTGGAATCCTCCCCCTGTTAAGGGAAAAGATGTTGTCAGGCATCTAAAACTGGCCCCCGGCAAAACGGCATCGATCTCTATGCCCAATGGTGCTGCCGCCATCCGCATGTTAAAATTAGGTCTTACATCTATTGATGAAAAAGACAAGGAAAAACTGTGGCGTTCAGTCATGCTTAAAATACAATTCGATGGACATCAGACAGTATTATGTCCCTTAGGCGATTTCATCGGCGGCGGTTTTGGTGGAAAGCCGGTCAAAAGCTGGTATCGGGAGCTATCTGATTCCGGCACACTTACTAGTCGTTGGGTGATGCCCTACAGTAAATCTGCCGTTCTTACTATCGAGAATAAATATGACGTCGAAATAAGCCTCGATGTTAAAGCTACTATTACGCCTTTCAGGTGGAATGATCGTACCATGTATTTCCATACTACTTATAAATTCGAACAGGACATAAAAGACGCCAAATGGGACTATGATGCAGGCAAGGTAGCGAAGAATGACCCTGCCGGTCCGATCGACTGGAACTTTGCCAGTATCCGGGGAAAAGGAGTGTATCTGGGTAATACCTTATCTGTAAACAATCATATGAAATCCTGGTATGGCGAAGGAGACGCAAAGGCATACGTTGATCAGGAAACTTTCCCATCAGAATTCGGTACCGGACTGGAAGATTATTACAACACCTCCTGGGCGCCTGTAGTCCTGTACCAGACACCTTTTGCCAATGCGCCACGTGCCGATCAACCCTCTTCTGCAGGTTATAACACTTTCACCCGTACGAGGATTCTGGATGCTATCCCCTTTAGTAAAACATTTTCATTCGATATGGAAATGCTAAGTTGGGACGGTGGCACCATAGATGCTTCTGCCACAACTTATTGGTATGGCTTCGCAGGAGCGTCAGATAAGTAAAACGTGCCAATAAAATGCAAGCGTTATTCTGATATTTCAGAATGTACAAATGGAATATTATTTTATGCCGCTTATTTCGGTAAATTGCAGTCAGGAGGAAGGTCTGCTGTTACCTGTATCAAAATGTCATTACCCGAACCCATTCATATCACTGAATATACAAGCACTTGGAGACAGCAATGTCTTGATGCGTTTATCTCCAATGTACCTGATTACTTCACAGAAGCCGAAGTATCGCAGTATGAAAACTGGCTGGACCTGTTTGTGGCAGAAAAGGAACATAGCCATTATTACGTCGCTATCAGCGGAAAGACCTTAGTTGGTTGCGGAGGCTTTGGCTATGATGAAAAGAAAAACGAAGTAACTTTTGCCTGGGGCTTAGTGGACAGAAAGTTTCATAAACAAGGCTTCGGAAAACAATTACTGATCTACCGGCTTAGTAAGATCAGGGAATTGTACCCTGGCGCCAGTATTATCCTGGATACCACACAACACAGCCGACCGTTTTTTGAACGATATGGATTTGTTACCGTTAAGTATACCGAAAACGGCTATTCCAATGGGATGCATAGATATGACATGATACTAACGGTAGATTAAAACCCGTCTAGCTTTTTAATGCGTCAATCGTTTCCTGGAGCTTCAACCGCCAGCTGGGATGGATCGAATCATCTTTTGCAGATTTCTGCTGTAACTTTTCAAGCGCTGAAAGGAAATCAGCACTACCCAACACGGCAATTGCATCAAATAACAGGGTACCTGCTTCTCCGTTAGCCAGTTCTCTGGTAATAACGTCATATACCCGTGGGTCTTTTCGCCTCGCCAGGCCCATTACGGCTTCCAGCCGGGTATCTTCATCCTGGTCGTCTACTCGTGCCCACAGCGCATCACGTATAGCTTTGTTGTTTCTGCTGATCTGTTCACCTAACGCAAAAGTGGCCCAGTTACGGATATCCGTGTCCTTATCACTGGATAGGTGTATCAGCGTATCGATCGCCACTGGCTTGTCTATGCCGTTAAGTGCAAAGACCAATCCGAAGCGGACTACTGCATAACTGTGTTTCTTAAGAGATGAAAGTTGATCGATGTCCTTATTTTCCAGCCCGGTATTATTATGTCCGATGGCATGTAACAACGATTCGAGTACTTTGGGATCTTTCTCCTTTGGCAGGATCCTTAGGTATAATGCCAGGGTTTCCGCTCCAAAAGGACGGTCCATCCCGCCCAGCTGAGAGAGTACATCTATGCCTATACGCCTTTCCCGGGGAATTGCCGACCTGGTAAGCTCTTTACACTTTTTAAGCACCTCTTTTTCCGGGCGGCTCCATAGTGCTTTAATGTTATCTCTGTAGGTGTCGGTGGACTTATTGTTTAGTAATCGTTCGAACAATTTGTCGTTTGTCCAGTTGTTTCGGCTCATTTGACTGGTGGTATATGGAGACGTAAAGGTAGCAGACTTTTACAGTTGCTGGATGAAATCGAGCATTTTTTTGCGGCCTTTCTCATCAGGAAGTTTTCCCGTATGGTCCGGATGGGCGTTTTTTGTCAGACATAGTGCGGTCGTTTATTATTTATCGCGGAGTTATTATCTGAACAAGCCGGTAGTAACCATTTACTCTTGCAAAATATAGATCCATCTGCTCAAAGTTGATATGCCGCACTGTATCCATATGAGCAATGTGTTTTGCATATGAAGGGAAATCTTCAACTTCTACCGGTTCTGTTGCAGTTTCAATACCATTAAGCTGTGATGCCCATTTATCCAGGAACTCAATGTCGCCCACATTTTCATCATTCTGCAACAAGGGAAAATTTACAAGTCCTAATATCTGAAGATTGCTTTTCTGTAAAAAAGCGAACTTGAATTTTATCCAGAAGTCTTCCCACTCAGGATAATTCATAATTGTGAACGTCAACTGCCTTGACCGTTCTTTTTTTGTATAATTTCTGCTTTGAGATGAGCGCAGGCATGCAACCAGAATGAACAATTGAAATATAACAGCTAGGGTTGTCATTACACAGGTATTGGTAATATGGAAGCAAAGATATGTTAACGCAATGATATGTGTTCATGTTTATAACTGCATGCAGTCAGAGGCCCCAAACAATTCATAACCATTCTTATCTTTGATTCTTATAAACGATGAATTATGGCTACAAAGTCTCTGTCACTAACTATATCGCCTGCCCCGGGAAAAGTATCCGCAATATCAATGGTCCCAAAAAATGCGACCTGTATCATGACACTAGCTCATGGGGCAGGAGCCGGTATGGATCATGCATTTATGGCAACGTTGGCAGCAGGCCTGGCAGAAGTGGGTATTGCTACGCTGCGCTTTAATTTTCCTTTCACTGAGCAAAAGAAGATGAGGCCCGATACACCTGCTGTAGCCCATCAGACAATAGAAGCTGCTATTGATAAAGCACTTGAGTTATATCCTTCGTTTCCGTTACTTATATCCGGAAAATCATTCGGAGGTCGGATGTCCTCTCAATACCTGGCATTACATCAGCGTAAGGATGTGAAAGGAATTATTTTCTATGGTTTCCCTTTGCATCCTGCAGGTAAACCCTCGACCGATCGTGCGGAACATCTGAAAGATGTAAAAGTTCCTATGTTGTTTTTGCAAGGAACGAAAGACACATTGGCTACATGGGACCTGATTGAAGCAGTATGCAAGCCATTGAAAAAGGCCAGCCTTGTCAAACTGGAAGGCGCCGATCATTCGTTTAAAGCTGGTAGGAAGGTAGATACGATGCCTTTGTTGATTGAAGCAACTAAAAATTGGATCGAGAAGATCATTAAATGATCGGTATAAAATAAAAGCGCCCTGTTCATCTTTATGAAACAGGGCGCAACATCAACTACAGGTTTGCGTAATCCCACCGGAACAAAACAACCGTCTTCGTATCAAAGCCATGCTTCAGGGGCCTATTTCCCCTTATTTTCTTCATTTATTGCCTTCTTGCCAAAGTAACTGATAAGATAAAGAGAAGCGCCAAGTGCTATTAGATCTTTGAACAGGAACAATCCCATGAAGGATAGGTAACCCATGCCATTCACGTGCGTAATTGCGTCAGGTGTGGTGATTACCATGGTACTGGTAACAAAGAACATAACCACGCCAATAAATCCGCCTACAATTCCAGCCTTTGGTTTAAATAGTCCAATCAGGATTAGTACCGCAGCCGTTATTTCCGTAAGCCCGATCAGATCGGAACCAATATAGGGACCGAAGAATTTGAAATGCCAGCTGATCAAAGGACTATTCGTTACAAGTGGTACGATGCCCTCTGCTCCCGGGTTTGTCATTTTATAACTGCCGGCCCAAAGTAACATAACGGCCATCGCAGTTGCAAGAAACAGGAAAGGCAGATTAAGATCGCCAACCTGTTGTGCCAGTCGCACAATAAGATTTTTACGGGTTGAAGGTTGAGTACTGGCAGTAGCCATATCTTGTGTCAGAATTAATGCGTGTTTCATTTTTCAGGAGTTTGTGTTTGAATGATTTTGATACCTCAAAGTTCATACGTTTTGCCCTGTGGAAGAATAGCTGGATTTCCCGAAGTAAGGGTCAGATTTCCCGAAAGGAGGGAATTCAGGGCTTAGCGCTGGGTTAACCTTGACTGTAACCAAATATCCCGGCAAAGAGATACATAACAAAAAGAGCAACCCGTCCGGAACGAACGCAGGTTGCTCTTCTATATTGCTTTATTGGATTGTCTTATTTAGGCCAGTATTTAGTGCCCAGTTTATCTATGTAATACGCGTTCTCGCCCTTTTCTACCAGGTAGTAAACACCGATTATATTTTCGTCTTTTATCTCTACATTACTCAGATGGCAGTCTCCATTGTGAGAGATCTCTGTCCTCGTGATGTGGATCGGTTGAGGCTTCAGCACCCATTCCATTGTACTGACATCCAGTATGCCACTGCTGTCTTTATTGTTTTGGACGCTTAAATTAAATCTGTCATTACTATAGAATGGATAACTTAGCAATTCACCATAGCATTTCTTATCTCCATCTTCATTTATAAATCCTGACTTGCCAAGCGTATCAGTCATATAAAACCATTTCAATGAGCCCGGTACCCGGTTGTTCCATACAAGGTCTTTATGCACAAAATTAAAACCCGGGAACGGGTTTCCCTGCTGGTCTATGATCCCGTCTCTCTTGGATTTATGGACGATAGCATGATAAGCATTATTGAGCTTAAACGGTTCCGAAATATTAAAGAACACGGGAGACACGCCGGTATAGATGTCGGAGAATGTAGTGATCTTTCCATTCTCATCCATATTGAACCCCTTGAAACCATCTTTACTGCTGATGTGTTTAGGATATTTGGCCTCTTCCTCCGCCTCATCATAGTATGAAACAACATCTTTTTGATCGTCAATAGGCTCCTTCGTCACTTTGCCTTGTGATGTAATAAGAAGCTCAATATCTTCATATCTGTACTTGAAAATTGCACAGGTGCTCATAAAGCCCAGTGATCTGAAGGCTGGTTTTACGATTACCTTTTTGGTGCGTTTGTCCATATACCCCCACCATCCGGCACTACGATAGGGAATAAGATCAGATGGCTTCACTGTCTTGATGCCTGCAAATAGCTTTTCAATTGCTAAGATCTGATTATCAAACTCTTTAAGCAGGAGAGGCCACTGCGGATCAGCATGAAGGGACGTCAGGTCTTTATCGCCTTCCATCCAGCTTTGGCTCATGTATCCCAGTTGGATACTTCTTTTCAGGTACTTGAATGCTGTCGGTTGTTTCTGTACAAGCGAGGCGCAACAGCCGGCATTATAATAGTCGTCAGGCTCATTGTTGCCTTTTGCGAAAGACGCTTCATAGAAGCGGAGCGCTTTCGTATAATCTCTGTTCTTGCGTGTAAGATAGGCTTTAGCACTATCAACATCTTTTTTGTAAGGGGGTGCTGTTTGCCCATACGTACAGATCGCTGCCAGCATAAGCGTTAGCAGCAGGTATAATTGTCTTGATCTCATAGGTTGATAGAAAGGGGGATAATCCTCGGGCGCAAGATATATAAAATGCGTAATGTATCGATTGATTTTCAGCAACGAATACTCAGAACTCAAGTGGTAATACCATCGCTTTCACAATAGGGGCCAGATTCTCCAGCGACTGGCGCAGATTAGATTCCAGCTTGTTTCTCTCAAAAAGATTAAACAATACCTGTCGCACGGGATTTTTATGCAGATAGAATTCCATCGTTAGCCGGGATCTGCCGTCAGGCGCTTTTTCAATAGTATAATAGGTGGAATTTTTCCGCTTCTCGTCTGTCTCACTAAACTGTATCTTTTTATCAGGATCATAGGAAAAGCTACTGGTGAACATCATGATCTTTTCCCCGTTTTCCATCACATGCTGATGGCGGCTGCCTACACCAGGCAGAAAGTGTTCCACCTCATTTATTTCCTTTAATCCTGGCTGCCATTGCTGCCGGAATTCAAAGTGCACAACAGTGTAACACAGCGTCTTGATGTCAATGTCATAATCCTTATAAACAGAAATAACCCTGGTCTTGTCAGATAGTTCCAGCTGTGGATCGGGATCAGGAGGTAATTCCTTCTTCAGCTGACTTAACTGGGTATAGTGAAAAGGGATGGTACCTGTTTCCGTAAGTTTTGAACTGGCATCCCATTTCATCCAGTCCGCCAGTTCTTCGGGTGAAGCATCCTGTAACAGATGGTCCGTAACCAGCCAGTACTCATGCTGTTCAATATCATTCTTCAGCAGCTGGTGAGCAACGATCACATCCTTGCCGATGAGTTTACTGAAATTCTTTACGTTATAAGTAGTGAACTCGCCGTAGTGTGTGATCACCTTCAGTGTAAGATCAACAGCAGACACACAGGCTTTACACTGGCATATTTTGCGATGATCATATGCGTTCAGGTGACGGTGGAACTCGCAGAACATCTTCTCCACCTGCTTGTACAAAGCTTCCAGTTCAAGTGGTTCTCCGAATTTGTAGAAAAGAATGGCATCCCCTTCAATTTCAGAGATCTCCAGCCCTGAGTTGTTGGAGTTGATTAACACTTCCAGCAACTGCTGTATAATATGCCTGCTATGATCGATCTCTATTTCGTTGACGAATCGGGTAAAGCCACTTATATCCGGAATAAAAAGCAGCCCTTTATTTTGCATCTCTTTTTTTCTAAAGGTAGTAAAAAAGTTCTGCCTGATAACCAACGTCTAAAGCGCAACCCTGTGTACAATGTATCCTTTGGTATAATTGGCCGGATCGTGTTGTACGATGATGTTCAACAGAAAAGGGCCGGTCCTTACCAGCGACTGCCCTTTTGTAATTGCTTGTTCAAGATCAGCACGGACCTGGTCGTTTGCGGGTGTTAAGGGATATTTGAAATTATAGGTGAATTTGTCCGCTTCTTTTGTCATACAGAAAAATGGTTGAGGCATCCAGGAGCCAAACAAGGGCAAGGAAAAAGTATCAACTCCCTGGTATTTATCCTTGCGGATAGTTTTGATACGTTCAAACCAGTAAGACGGGCCATCCATCAGTGGTTGTTCGGGTACCACTGCTTTGGCTTTGATCAGATATATATAACCGATCTCCCGTTCGTCAAAGTTTTCAACCCATGTATAAAGCCTTTCCTCTCTATCATTACTTAGAAATACCCGGTAATCACCGCCGGCTATATAATGATCTACAAACAATTCAACCTCCTGGCCATTTTGGGGTTTCGAACGATCGAATTCGTCCTTTGAGCAGGCAGCAAATAGTAATGTAAGGGACAGAAGCAGGTAAAAGTGTTTCATAAAGTGCAGAAATATAAGTTACGTGAATGGATGTCCGGGGTGAAACGGATTAACAGGGTGAAATGTTACAATCAATTAGCACGCCTGAGACGATACTGATACCCGTCCGCAATATTATCTGTAAGTATAAGGTCATCGTTTGGTTCGATCTTTAGCGGTTGAAACGAATCGGGGAATCCGGAAAACAGCATGACGTAGGAATCTGTCATCTTTTGCCATCTGTAAGCGGTATTGAGGCGAACAGTATCATTATGTGTCCATATGATCTTAAAGTCCCTGAATGAGATATAGTCATTTTGGTATTCTGTCTTATTAGTGCCTGAAATACCGCCAATAGTAGAGAGCAGTTTCCATTTACCAGCAACATGTTGCTGAACAACATCAAGCGGTTGACCTTCAAGAGAAATATCTTCTTGCCGGGCCTTTCTGCAAGTAAAGGACGAAGTGGTCAGTACAATGAACAGTAGTAGTAGGGGATAATGTAGTGTTTTCATAAACTTAAAACGGATAGTAGATGGCGAAAGTTACAGAAAACCGGGCTGTAATAATAATTTTATTGACTGTACTGAAATAGTTTTGTCGACTGATTTCGTCATACTTCCTTCCTAACTCAAACTTCTATATTCTTTGGGCGATTTCCCCGTCTTTGTTTTGAAGATCTTTGTAAAGTGGGAGGGATGCTCAAAGCCCAGATCATAAGCAATTTCACTAATGGACTTGCTGGTTTCCCACAGTAACGATTTCGCTTTCTCTACCAATTGCAGATGAATATGTTCCTGCGTAGTCTTTCCTGTGTGCTTACTTAACAGATCAGATAAGTAGTTCGGAGAAAGGTGTAATCGGGAAGAAAAATACTTAACATCTGGTAATCCTGACTCTATCAACGATCCCTGAGAAAAATAATCGGCTAGCAGCCTTTCAAATCTGCTGACTATATCATTGTTCGCTTTGGCCCTGGTAATAAATTGCCTGTCGTAAAAACGGTTGCAGTAGTTCAACAGCAGTTCTATGTTGCTTACGATCAACCCCTGCGTATGTTTGTCTATATTGAGTGAATACTCTCTTTTAATTTTTTCAATACAATCTTTCAGAATAAGATTCTCTTCTTCGGAGATATGTAAAGCTTCATTAGCTTCGTAACGGAAAAAAGAATACGATGACATCTTTCTTTCAAGTTCAGTCCCACTGAGCAGATCAGGATGAAAGAACAACGCCCATCCTTCTTCCATTTCAACTGCAGGCCCGGAGCTGACCACCTGGTCTGGCGCTGTGAACATCATTGATCCTTCTTCAAAATCATACTTTGACCGTCCATACGTGATCTCTCCTTTAAACCGTTTGCAGGCAATTACATAAAAAGACATCTTATAAAACACACCCGGTTCAAATTGATCGTGAGGAATGGTTTGCAGGTCCATAACACTGACCAGCGGATGTTTCGGGCTTCCGCATTGATAGTACCTGTGCAATGCACTGATAGTCTTGATGGGGATGATCTTTTCTTTCTTTTCCACGTTACAAAGCTAATGTTTGTCTTGTTAATGAGATACAGTTCTTTTAGTGGTTGTTATCACCAAAGAACAACTGGTCAAAATGTGCCCGGAAGGCGTCTGCACCCATTGTCTGACGGCTCTCATACAATTGTTTGCCATCGGCTCCTGCAACATACCTCAATTGATCTTTTCCATCTGTAGCGGCCTCATAGACTACTTCGGCAATAAGCTCGGGTGGATTAAGATTTTCCGGCACCATAAGGCTACTGTAGATCTTATTGGCTTTGTCCAGGATGCGCTGATAAGGAGCGGTATTGTTGGTGCCAATAGCCATAGATCTTCCCACATAGTCCGTTCTTATACCACCCGGCAGGATGTTCTTAATGCCGATCCCAAATTTAGACAATTCAAAATGCATGCTTTCTGCAAAGCCTTCCAATCCCCATTTAGCAGCATGGTAGATCGAATTAAAAGGAAAAGTGGTCACACCACCCATTGATGACGTATTAATAAACAACCCTGCGCCTTTCTCTCTGAAGTAAGGAATGAAGGCTTTTGTAACACTGATCACGCCTAGCAGATTTGTATTCAGCAACCCAGCGATCTGCTCGTCAGAATAAGTCTCCAAAGGACCCGATAATCCATGTCCTGCATTATTGAACACAACATCAATGTCTCTTAAAGCAATGGCTTTGGCGATACATGCCTGTATTGCCGCCGGTTGCGTCACATCAAGCGGCAGAAGTGTAACGTTGTTTAATTGTGTCAGTTCTTTTTCATTCCCTGGTGCGCGCATAGTTGCTATAACGTGCCAGCCCTTGCTTTGGAATAATTTTGCTGTTGCCTTGCCTAATCCTGAAGATGCGCCGGTAATAAATATTGTCTTTGCCATTTTGTTTATGTGTTTAATACAACACAAAGGTAGAAGGGCACAAAAAGATAGAATTATACCTATCTACGATTACTTATACATTTTCCGGATGTTAGCTATAAGAGCTGCAAATCCATGCAGGCAGCGGCGATGATCAAATCATCCTAAAACATAGCAATCAATGCATTTATTACGGTAGAAACTTTTTTTGTTTTTCTACCTGTTCAAATGCTATTTGTAGTGTTTGCATATAAGCCGTCATGATGATCAGTTTTTCAGCCTCACTATACGATCTGCCCCGTTTTGGTTTATCCCTGCATTTACGGTTATAGGTGGCGGTATCCCAGCTAAATTCTTCACAGATCTTATTGCGTAGAAAGGTCGCCATGTGAATGATTGATGTGTGCAGATCATGCAGCAGATTGGAATCCTCGCCCGTCGCCGGATTTACTTGTCTAGCCATCGTATAATTAAGTTGTTTGTCCATGCTGTATATTGCCCCGCTTCCGGCCTATCCTCCGGTATTCCAGCCGGGATCAAAGCGGTAGGGTCAATATCTTTTATTAAGCCCCCAATGCAAGATTGTATGGTAAATATAGGAATAATAGTTATAATAGCCTATTATAATATACATATTTATTTATACCCTATTAAATAGGGTTATTTATAATATGGGTATTAAGTTAATTGCGCTATGGCTAAGAATCCTAAGAAAGAAGAACGAAAGAAGGCAACTTTGGGGCATTTTGACCATGATGATTTCATGGAGAAACTGAGTAAAAGAATTAAAACTTTGCGCAAGCAGAACGGATTTAATTCCTATGAGTTATTTGCTTATGATATTGAGATCTCAAGGGCCGGGATGTCCAAATATGAAGCAGGGGCCTTTGATGATATTCGGATGAGGACTCTGTTGAAGATCATCGACGGACTTGGAATAAGCCCTAAGGAGTTCTTTTCAGATGGATTTGAATAACAGACCGGCTCCTCCTTCTGAAAAATGATCGTCTCCTGTACCTGGATTTTCCACATCACCTCCCCGTAACTGTGGATAATATCTACGCTTATAATCGCCTTAGTGCCATCGGATTATGTTAATTTTATACCTATCAAAACAATCTGATGGCAAGACAAAATTCTCTTTTCCCTTTTACCGGAAAACTCGGTAATATCATAGGGTATAGACGCAACGGTAAGTACTTCCTGCGAGGTGTTCCCGAGGTAGTGCGGCAAACGCCTGCCACACGGAGCGCAGCATATCGCTTTGGCGTGGCAAGCAGATTGGGAGCCCTTATCCGTCATACGTTCTACAATGATCTTGATATAGCCTGCGATAGCGGCCATATCAATCGTCTGAACAAGGCCCTCGTCACAGCCGCCGGCAACATCACAACAATTAAAGGCTTTCGGTTCAATCAACACACAGGGATAGACCGCTTCTTCACGATAGCTCCCAGGCTGTTCCGAAACGAGGTATTACATATTCCAACGCAAAGCCTTTCGCAGTACAAAGGAGTTACTGCCCTGGAGGTTAAGATCATTGCTTCGCGGATAGATTTCCAGTCTGGTCAGGCTTCCGGCAAACAAACCGCTGTTATAACGATTGACTCCCGGATGCCTTTCCGCGGTACCAACATCCCACTGGATGTACCGGGTGAGGGAACGCTCGTAATCACCTTACAGGTAAGGGGCATGGACCATGATCTCCCTTCCTCCAACAGGCAATACCTGGCAGCCGATATTATCGTCGTAGCAACGCCGCAGATGCCCAAAGTATATAACAAACATACTTACGCCCGGCGATCAGTATCAGGCCTGAAAATGCCTTTAACCCTGACGCTCTCACATTCCTGTCAGGACACTGTTCAACGGGAATAAACAACCTTTGCCACAATGTTTGTTTTGATAAGTAAATTTGTATAACCCAACCGATATCTTTGAACATAACATCTCTTTCGTAGCTTCAGCACAGCCCTGAAGCAGTTCTGCCATTGCCGCAATCCACCTTAATACATCCTCTCTTTATATTTCATACTAACAACACACCAGAACACCAACACCGGATCAAGTCCACATATGCAGCATGTATACGCCGTGTATACGGTATGGTTCTCCCTATCATATGGCGGGCATAAGTTATTGTTATGATTTTCCCAATGACATTTTAAACATATGCCACCACTAATGAAGCTCCTTCCAAAAGTAATTCCACGATTCTTCATAAAGCTTATTAATACATTTCGCTTTAAATGCAGGGCAGAGAAGAGGCAAGTTTCGAAATAACATCTGATACTAAAATTATCATATACAGGTTACAGGTTTTATTCATTTTGTTCATTTTGATTTTGCATAGGTTTAGCTGAATTTTTGAACAGAGAGAATTTATACCTTTACCCTAAATTGATGCTAATAGTTGTTAACTCTAAGGAAATGATTGCTCATATCTATGAGGTGCACCTTTATTGCATTGGTTATTGCATCATCTTTTATAATTCCTCTATGAAAATACTGATTGATACCAATATTTATCTTGATTTTTACAGGTCTAATAAGGAAGGGATAATACTGCTGTCTGAATTGATTGCTCTGGACGGTGTCATCATTTTAACGGATCAGATCATTCAGGAATTTGAAAGGAGTAGAGAAAAAGTGCTTCGGAACGTACTGAAAAATTTCGAACAGGAGTCCAGGCTTGGAGGCTTTACTAGCTCATTGTTAAGTGACATGGAGGACTTTAGAGAATTAGAGAAGGCTCGGAAGTTATACAATAACAAGAAAGATAAGGTCATCAAATTAATTACAGCAATGTTGGATGATCCATCTGAAGATAAGATTGCAGTATTTTTTAAGCAGTTGGTAAATAAAGCAATTGCCGGTAATAAAGTTTGGTACACAGATGATGAGATCATTAAGAATGCACATAGCAGGAAGTTAATAGGAAATCCTCCCACTACTATTGATAAATATTCAATCGGTGACGAGATAAATTGGGAGATTGTATTAAGGCATATAGATGAGGATACTATCATTGTAGGCAGGGATAACGCCTTCTATGATAACTTTAGTTTCCTTGCGAAGGAATTTAAGAAACTTACAGGGCATTCGCTTAAAGGAGTGACTGACAGAATAACTAATGCTTTGAAAATTGTAGGTATTCGGCCCGGTGATGTAGTCGAGACGGCTGAGAAATTGCTAATGAGGTCTATGGAAGAGTCCAATTATAGTGAGTTTTGGAAACGTTCCGCTAAAGTTGAAGAAACGATCCTTTGATTTTGTTACCTCTTATTTTCGATATAATTAAGAATATTATTTCACATTAATTGACAAATAATAACATGGGAAAACTTGTAATTATACCCAGCCAGAACAAGGAATATCGCTTCAAGCTAGTAGATGATAATGGTCAGACTGTTATTGTTAGTGAAAGCTATGCAACAAAAATTGCTGCTTCAAGGGCGAGTAACTCATTCAGATCAGATGCCGTGGTTGATGACCAGTTTGTGAAATTAACATCATCTGATGGTAAGCCATATTTTATACTGATATCTGGTTGCGTAACGCTGGCAACTAGCCAGATGTACGAAAGTGAGGCCGAGAGAGATAATGCGATCGCTGCTGTGAAAAGATATGCACCAGATGCGATCCTTGATGATGGAGATTTGCGGGTTACCGGTTTTCTTCAATACCTAACGAGGTAGTTCCTGAATTTCTCCCATTAGGAAAGGGCAAGTTGTTAAGCCAGCAATTGATCTTGCTGGCTTATTACTTTATACCGGATAGTTATCTTGTAGATAATGCCACATGATCTATTTTCTCCTGTATACCCGCCACAAACCTGATGGCAAGCGATTGCTTCCAGTAGCTGACCGCTTTTGCTGAATCGCCTGTTTCCTTATAATAATCGCCCATACTATCGTAGGTGTTATAACTCTTAGGGAAGTATTCAATATTGAGTTCGAAGAACATCCGCGACTTAGCATAATTCTTTATGGAAAGATGATGATACCCCAGGTTATTAAACTCCCATTCATAAGGACGAACAGGATATCCCATTTCTTTACTGAGTGTTTTATAATGCGATATGATCAACGTTCTCAGAGAGTCGGCATTCGGTGAGTTATCCGGATAGAGGTAGGTCGGAAACCAATATTGACGGAATGTCGACCGCAAGCCTTCATACTGGGCAATAAGCGGAAGGGAGTTATGATAGTCGTCCGGGAAATATTTGTAACTCCAATTGAGATGATTGCCCGGATGTTTTTTCAGCTTATCCGCCAGTTGTAAGATGGCACTGGTATGTATAGATCCCATTGCCTTATCATTTTTAACTTGTACGGTATCCAGATATTGGTTCATCGTATGGGCAACGGCAAGATAGAGTTTCTTGTTCTTAAAGTCCTGATGTTCCAGCAAACTGTCAACAGAGGATAGTATCATGCTGTTGTTCCAGAATATACTTGGATCTGAGGCGATATAAGCATTAAACAGCCCCGGATGATGTATCAGCGTGTTCATTACCATTAGCCCGCCGAGAGAGTGCCCGGAATAGACCCTGTAGGGAGCGGTAGGATACTTACTGTCGATATAAGGAAGCAGTTCTTTTTCCAGGAACGAGGTAAACTGTTCTCCTCCGCCTGAATCAGGAATTTTAGGGTCGCTGGTAGGAGTGAGGTCACGTGTACGATTCGTATTCGCAATACCCACTATGATCATCTGCGGCAGCGCTGTATTGCCATTAAGGCTCAACTGCTGCATCATTGTCTGCAGGTAGGCAAAATGAGCGTCACCGTCCAGGACATATAGAACAGGATAGGCGGGTTTTTCAAAGTAGGTGGTATCACCACTGGGACTGTATATCCAGAGGTGCCTCTTCTCTTTCAGAATAGCAGAGTAGAGGCTGTCGGGTTGTCCGAAAGAGACCAGCGTTGTTGGTGTCTGGGCTATCGATAGAAGGGGAAACAGCAGGGAGAGGAGGATCAGTTTTCTCATGGCATTTTTTTATGCGACAAGGTCGGCAGATTCCCCGACTCCCCACTGAATATGTGATATAACCGTCTTTAAATGGGACGAAAGAGCAGTTCCTTAGAACAACATTTCCTCCGGTGGTTTTACACCGGCAAGACGGAGATATACGGTCGTCTGACCTCTGTGGTGCGTCTGATGCTCAAATCCTTTTGCAAGTGCCATTCTCCTGGAAAGTTCGAACTTGTCAAAAAGCTTGATGTGTTCATTCAACTGCTCCGGAGTCATTTTCCTGACACTGGTGATCACCCAATCATAGCTGTCCAGCACTTTGTCGGTAACTGCCGCTTTTGATTTGTCGGTACTTTTCTCTAGTTCTCCGAATTCTGAAGGCCCCTTCACGCCAGTGGCGGCAGCAATGAGACCATAATTTGCATCTGCCAGGTGTAATGCCTGGTCGGCGAAGGAACGCATTTCAGGTGTTGGCTTCAGCGAGTATTTGTCCTCCGGCATTGCATCAAGATAGGCCTTGGTATATGCTTTAGCTCTTTCCCATTCCTTTGCGATGTCCTCATTGGTATCCTGGGCCGATACGAAACTGATAGCGCTGAAAAAGAGAGATAACGTGGTGAAAAGACGAAGTAGTCTCATGGGATTCTTTTTAGGAGTTTGATTACAGGTGGAAATGTCTGCTATAGTAAATATACTAAACAAAAAGGGAACCGAATGGTTCACAAGGTTTATCTCCAAAACCTGATAACGCTGATCTTATTACCTGTCATGTCAAGATAGCCATTAATTCCATCCCTATCACGGAAGAATGTGATATAGTGATCATCTATGGTCTCAAAACTATCTTGGTTAAATGTCCAGAGAGGCTCATTGGAAATTGGATCAAGATTTACCAGGCTTTTATTTTCGAGTTTAGACACATAGGTTTTTTCCCCGTCTGTTGTAATATGATAAAGCTTTCCTTCGTATGGGAAACTGGCGAGTATCAGCACCCGGCCTGTATCTAGAAGTACTTTCCTGCCTATGTAGGAACTGGAACCCGGTTGGCCAAAAGGAATAAACCCATTTTCGGACTTGGGCAAGACAAATACAGCCATGGAGTCCGGGTGGTCGATCTGGAGAATGGCGCAATCTCCATCCATGTGCGGGAGTGTTGTAGAGACGATGTATTTACCATCTATCTTATTCACAGCAACCGGGCAGGTAGCGCTGCAGAAATATTCAAGCTCCGTTTTTTTATTCTTAAAAATAATGCTTCCGCCCCATTCCCCGCGACAAGTTTTTTTTACTATATAGTTTTCGTCTTCATAAAAGTACGTACTGCGTCTTTTGAATTGGTTTTTGACATCTTCGTTAAAGTAGGTGGTTAGTGTCTTATGTTCTATGTTGAATAATTTTCCTGATTGCGCGGAAATATCGGCATAACTAATAAGCAAAAAAATGATGATGAGTAGTATTTTCATCTGAATGATTTAAGAATAAATAGCGGGCTGATTAAGACATGCAAAATAATTAATAATTTAAAGTTTAACTCCTGGTATTACGCTATTGTATTAATTTTAGCAGCATGAACGCAGGTATGTTTTTGTACAGTACAGCTCTCCTTGATGACACTATTTTCGAAAAGACAGTTATTTTCATAACAGAACATAACGAAAAGGGAGCGATGGGATTTGTCGTCAATAAACCTTTTCCGAGGAAGATCAATGAATTGGTAGAGTTCCAGGATAGTATTCCATTCACATTATTCGAAGGAGGGCCTGTCGACCAGGAGCATCTGTTCTTTATACACCAACGGCCTGGCCTGATCAAAGGAGGTGAGCTGATAGCAGATAACGTCTACCTGGGAGGAGATTTTCAGGCGGCGATGATGTACATCAACGAAGGAACGCTAACTGAGGATGATATCATAATATTTATCGGTTATTGCGGCTGGGACGATCAGGAATTGGAAGCAGAGATAGAAGAAGGTAGCTGGAAGATTGTAGAAGAACACAAATTATTCTCTTAATTAAAATGCCCGGTATCGAAATACCCATGCAACACGTAATACCCGATTCCAACAACCAGAAGATCTACAGCTATAATGCCCGATATCAGCGTCCATGCAAAAATGTTCCGGAAATAATACATTGTCAGCGTTTCAGATGCTTTATTATTTCTCATTATGGCTAAAACAATCCTTGTTTTGGCTTAGAGCTTTCTTACCCTTACCGCCAATTTTGCGAAGTAATAAATGAGCAAAAGAATGGCAAATACAACAAAACGGAATGCATCAGACTGGACCGTGATAGTTTTGGGCCTTATTGGTCTGATACTTGGCATAATCGGACTATGTCATCCTCAGTCACAATATGAAATGATGGGCCTTAAACAGGACGCCCTTAAGGCCGGAAGCGTAATTCCGGGTCTGATGGGCAGTGGCTCCTTATCGGCCGTATATGTGGGCATTATGTACATTTTCGGCGTCTTGAAGAAATGGCCGCACTTTAAATCCTACCTGGTATTTGCCAGAATGGTGATGTGTGCCGGTTTTTTACTGCTCGTAGCAGCAGGAAGGGCCCCTCATCAGTTTATTCCCGCCGCCTTATGGGAAGGAGGAGGAGCGTTGCTGATCCTGATGGTCCTGTGGCTGGATAATCGTTTCGCTGGGCCACGTAGTATTTCTTAATTGGTATATTTCTTCCGGATTGCTTTTCTCTAACTTGGAACTGTCATGAGCATACGATCTGAATTATTGAGCATTTCATTTAAGATTATAAACGCAAAGAAGCTGGCTGCCAGAGCGCTACGTAATCCTGCAAGGAATACTGGTGTGATGGACGCACATAAATTTAGCAGGAAGCTAAAAGTAAGCACAACGAAAGTAGACGGGTTTCCTGTACATACGATCACCGGGGAACGCATACTGAATAAACACATCATTTACCTGCATGGCGGCGCCTATTTGATGGAAGCTATTCCCCGCATAGGACTATGATAGAATTGCTTTGTATCGAACCCGGCAGGCTATCCATGAGATTGCAGTCTGGTACCTGAAGGAGAACTGATAGAAGAATGCTAACTTTCAGAGAATATTGGCGATATGAAAAAAGTACACAAGCCCAGAATATATAATTCACTCATCGAATTAAACAGAGATCTGGGGCTGCCGGAACCATTACATCCCCTTATTACCATCAGCGATTTCTCTGAAACTGATGAAAACCTGTCTGCAGATATTTCAGACGGCGTGATGATGAATTTCTACCAGATCTCCTTTAAAGACAGCTTTAGCGGTACGATCAGATATGGGGAAATGCACTACGATTTTGCTAACGGAGGACTTTCCTTCACCGCCCCTAACCAGTTGTTAGGCACGGGTGGGCACGAAGATGAGTGTGAGGGTAGTACTTTGCTGATCCATCCGGATTTTCTAAAAGGCTCCTCACTGGCGGCAGGCATCAGGGATTATAACTTCTTTTCCTATACTGCTAATGAATCATTACACCTTTCCCAAAAGGAAAAGGAAGTCATCCTTGCTATTTTCAGCCAGATAAAAGAAGAACTGGTACAGCGTATCGATAAGTTCAGTCAGAAGATCATCATCAGCCATATAGAGTCCCTGCTTAATTATAGCGACCGTTTCTATCACCGGCAGTTCATGACCCGTATCTCTGTGAACGAAGACCTGCTTACCCGGATGGAATCGCTGCTGGCATCTTATTTCAACAGCGACGAAGCTTTAAGGAAAGGCTTGCCTACCGTACAATACCTGGCAGAAAAGCTGCTGCTGTCACCCGGTTATCTGAGCGATATGTTACGCTCGCTTACCGGCCTCAATGCACAACAGCATATCCACCAGAAGATGATAGAGAAGGCCAAAGAATACCTGGCGCTCGGTCATTTGTCTGTTTCTGAGATCTCTTACCTGCTGGGTTTCGAACATCCGCAGTCATTCAGTAAAATATTTAAGAAGAAAACAGATCTTAGCCCCAATGAATACAGACACTCGCTGAACTGAGCCAGCTCATAGTCCGTCCTGTTCCGGCCAGCGAAGGCCAATACCTGCCAATAATTAACGAAATATTAAATATTTGCGCTGGTTATGATAAATATATTTAGTAAGTTTGGGTAATGACCAAAACTATTTCCCATAATAACAATACGCTCCCTGTCAGGTATGTAATACCTGATATCAGCAATTGTTTTACCTGGTCATTCCCGGAGTTTATTCCTTTCTGCATAGACCTGTACTACTACTCCAGCTACAAAGACTTTAAAAAGTTTGCCCAGGCCTGAATTCTCCATTAGCCTGGGATAAGTGTATCCATCTTATTTACTGTTAGTATTTAACGTGTAAAAGTTATTGCCATGTATCAGAAACAACAACGTGTTTCAAATGGCGGGGCTGTCGCGCTGTTAACACTATTAAGCGCTATTTCGCTGGAAAGAGGTATGACAACCAATTCGGCGTGGTATTACCTGTTGTGCCTTACCGTGCCTGCATTGCTGATCTATCGCTTTAGCGGTCACCGCTGATCATACCGCCCTGTAAAAATTTATGATGTCATTGGTAGGTCTCACTGTAATGCTTTCAGCAGCAGCACTTCTGTGTTGCCTGTTGCGGAGAGCTATTGTAAACAGACAAAAGCAAAAGAAAATGAAACGACTTCTTGATTATTTCAGCAGGTTAGGATCTAAATATAATCTTACATTTTCAAGCCAGGAGGTATTACGCAGCTGCATCATCGGACTGGATGGTGTACAGAGAAAGCTGCTGATATTGAACGGAATTAATAATGGCCCACTCTCCGAATATATCATCGATCTGAACGAGGTAAGTGATTGCTCGGTGAAAAAAGAGTACGGCCGTATCCAGGTCAATGGTCTCAGGAAAAGAAAGCTGGAGCAATACCTGGAGAGAATGACCTTAAACTTTAAGTTTCTGATAGAGAAACAACCGGAGGATATCCCGTTCTTCAAACAAACGGAAAATCACATCAGTGAGCTTCCGCGGCTGGAAGACAAGGCAGAGAAATGGAAAGTGATACTATCCAAGATGCTGCCGGTATCGCTGAAAAAAAGCGCCTGACGTAGGCGTATTGTTAATTAAAAAATTGAAAAATGGAAAAGGAACAACTTGTTATAAAGAAAGAGGATTTTGATATCCTCACCACATGTATCAGAAATGGCGGAAGCCAGCAGTCATTCGATAAGAATAACATACAGGAGCTGGCAGGAGAGCTGAAGAAAGCTAAACTGGTAAGTAAGGAGAACTTTCCTGATACTGTCGTAGCACTCAACTCCACCGCCGTTATCAAAGATATGGCGACGGAAAGGATATTGGCTATTACCATCGTAACGCCCGATAAAGCAGATATCTCTCAGAATAAGATATCAGTACTCGCGCCTATCGGAACAGCCCTATTAGGCTTTCAGAAAGGCCGGGAGATCAGCTGGTCAGTTCCGGCAGGTGAAAAGAAGTTAGTTATACTGGATGTATTTTAATGGAGCCCCCTTTATGGGGGCTTGCTGTATTAAATGACAAGGCAGTTCATTTCTTAAGCAGCACATTCGGTGGATATCCGAAGCGGGTCTTAAAAGCATAAGAGAAATGTGAAAGGTTCTCAAAGCCCGCTTCTACATATACATCGATTGGTTTGCGTTGCTTCTCTGCAATCTCATAATGTGCCAGTTCCAATCGCTTTTCCGTTAGCCATTTCTGTGGCGTCGTATTGAATGCCCTTTTAAAATCCCTCCTGAAAGTGGCCAGACTGCGGCCGGTAAGATAACCGAATCTATCCAGCGTCATGTTGAACATATAATGCCGCTCCATGAAGTCAGTCAGGTTTATTTTGCCTGGTTCCTCAAAGTTAGCCAGCAAGCCATCCACATCTTTATCAATTGATCTTAAGATACTGATCGCTTCTTCAATTTTAATATTTGCAATATCTGCAGGCAGATGATCTCCCAGAGCAAAATAGGGGATGAGCGACGCCAGGCAACTCTCCAGTAATGGATGTTTCGTAAAGCGATATACCTTCTGAAGCGGTTGTACCCTGCCAACAGCTTTATGCCTGGAATAAAAGTCCTTTAGCCTTTCTTTGGTAAGATGCATCGCCACAGCCTTGTGTGCCAATCCGTCCTTCGGGTAATTGATCACAGTGGCCAGCTGGTTCCGGGGAATAAGGAATGTATCACCTGCATTGAAAGTATAGGTGGCATCTGCCTGGATGATCTTTGTTTCACCTGAGATGAACCAAACCAGCATATGATGCTCGAACATGACTTCCGTTCTGAAAGTCTTGCCGTTAAACTCAGAAAGTTTTATATCAGGGGTAATATATTTCGTTTCAAATTCCATGGAGGTAAAAGGTAAATCTACAAAAATGAAACAAGCCGGACAATGTGTCCGGACTTGTCCTGGTTACCGGGTTTCATCAGTTGGCAGGAAATGATAAGCTGATCATTTCTTCACTCAATGCCCACAGTTTCCGGGCGCTTTCCGCATCAACAGCATATGGTTTCACTCCGCGCAATGATGATGGTTCATCATAGTTATGGACAATATTTCCTTCATCCAGTTCAGCTACATCTGCGTCCTCGCAATAAACACCGCCAATGCCATTTAACAGCGGACTGGTTGCTACCCATACAGATGTTGCTGCACCCTGGTCCGTATTTTTCAGTTTAGCTGCTACTTCAGGATATATATCCCCGTTTTCATCGTGAGTACCCATCTGCTGAAATAAAGCCATAGGAGCCACACGCCCGAGATCTGTTCCCAGTACGGAACCGGGATGTAAAGAGAACGCCCGTACACCAGATGTTTTCCCGCGATGGTCAAGTTCTACAGCGAAAAGATTATTCGCTGTTTTAGACTGTCCGTAACCCTGTAATGTTTCGTACTCCCTGTTTGTAAAATTCGGATCATCAAAGTTAAATGGCGCCATCTGATGCCCGAAGGAAGATACATTTACTACACGTGCACCATTCGCCTTCTTTAATGCTGGCCAGAGCTTTGCTGTTAACTGGAAATGTCCCAGGTGGTTAGTAGCAAGCTGCGATTCATATCCGCGTTGATCACGTTGCAATGGTACCCACATAATGCCCGCATTGTTGATGAGGATCTCAAGTTTATCATGCGTAGCAAGGAACTTCTCTGCAAATGCATTGATAGATGCAGGGTCCATAAGGTCCATCGCTTCAATTGTTATATTGTTCACTCCTTCTAAATTGCTGATAGCTTTTTTAATATCACGTGCCGGTACAACGACCTTCGCGCCTGCCGCTGCAAGTGTCTTCACGGTTTCAAGTCCTATACCTGCATAACCGCCGGTAACAATCACTGTTTTACCACTTAGGTTAATTCCTTTTATAACGTCATGAACAGTTGATGTTGCGTTGAATCCTGAACGGAGAGGATGCTGTAATGCACCATTGTAGTTGTCTTTCATTTTTTTAATTTTTACAAGACAAAGCTAAGTACCTCATCACGAAGTCGTTTTGTTTAAAACGTCAAAAGAGTTTGTTTAAAACGTCATTTTTGAGTTTATAGTGTTATCGTGACACCTGGTAAAATGTTAGCTGAAGAGGTTAAAATCCGGATACTATCTTAAAAGGAAGTAAGCTACTTTTACAGTGAGCAAAAGCCCTGTGCTGTACATGTCTTGAAAACCTGTCATCAACGAAAACCATTAGAAGGAATCAATTCCCGGTATTGAACAGTGATGTAACCCGGCTATGACATCTATGCCGTCATAGTTCTATGCTCATTCGGAAAACCACGATCAGCTATCCTTTTATTCATCATTAAACATTACGTTATGCTCAAATTTACATTGACGTTAGTCCTGATGTTCTTTGGCACCTTTGTCGCGCTGTCACAAACGAATATAGCGCCACAAGCCACTGCCACTACTTCTTATGTTTCCTCATGGGAAACAATTGCTGCTTTGAACGATGATTTTACGCCTGCTAACTCGAACGACAAAAGCCACGGTGCTTATGGCAACTGGAATAATCCCAATTCCATTCAGTGGGTGCAGTATGATTGGTCACAGGCATTTGCAGTTACTTCTGTACAGGTTTACTGGTTTGATGATGCGGGTGGTGTACTGACGCCCACAACAGCTTACCTTGAATATTGGAACGGCTCCGCATGGACTCAGCTGGCCAATGTACCGCTGCAGAAGAATGCTTTCAACACAGCCGGTTTCACATCAGTGAATGTAACCAGGTTACGTTTGTCGATGCGCAACACTACGCAATCAACCGGTATCCTGGAATGGCGGGTATTGGGCACACCTGTTAATCCCGGCGGCGGCAATGGCAGTCCCTATACCTGGCCAACATACTCACCTGGCATCAGCTATGATTTCAGAACAGAATATCCCAGTCTTCCGCAACCTGCAAACGTCCTGAACGATTGTCCGCAGGTAGTAGGAACACAATCTTCCGGCTGGTGGACATTTCGCTGGGGGCCCAGGAAACGTTCTCTGATCACATCCGCAGCTATCACGCCGATGCTTGCGCGGCTGAATACCGACTTTTCCTACTTCCGTGATACTATGGGCTGGCCTCCCGATATCAGGGCCAGAAGCGGCTATAAGAGCGCTGTATACCTGTATGGCTCCGGACTGTGTACCGACCAGGCAGATAGTACTGCTCTCGGCGGATGGCAGAGCGCCATTAGTTACAACGGAAGGAGCTGGCCTATTATCCTGGCTTCCTATTATCCCGTATATGCGTTCGATCCGGGATTTACCGGTAGTGATGGTGAGTACCAGAGAAGCGCTATGACACATGAAGGTATCCACGCTATGCTGGCTGATCTTCCCGGAGTGAAAAACTCGGCATGGTTCCATGAAGGTGGTAACGTGTGGTTCCAGCAAACTGCCGATGCACGCAGATCAGGCAACTTCAGTTCATTGGGATTTCTGAACGGCACTGATTTCATAGCTCCTTTTATGCCTATTGAGTGCTATTCAGGCTGGTTGCAGGACGGTAGTTTCGGCGGACCGGCAGCAGAAGGGGTGAACAGGTATAACGGCAGCCAGCAGCTCTGCACATGGCGTACCTATCTCGGCGGACATCAATACAGTTCCTCATTCCCCACTTTCCTGGGTAATACGCTCGGAGACGGCGCTGTGCCCTGGATCTGGAGATACGCACCTACCCGCGTATTGGAAGGGATCGCAAGTGGAATAGGCGTGGCCCAGATGCGCAGACTGATCACCGAATACAGGGCCAAACAGGCAATGGTCGACTTTGGCAAATGGAAGCGTGCCTGTGTGGCACTACTGGACGGTGTTTTCGGTGACTCTATTGGCGCCGAGTGGCAACCCTCATGGCTAAACCCAGCCCCATGGATCGCTACGCCATATGCTAAAACAACCAATAGCAACGGTACCCTCAGACCAGATACGACAACGCTGCCCGGATGGTCAGGTGCGAACCAGATCCCGCTGACGGTTACCGGCAATACTGTTACTGTCAACTTCCAGCCTATAGGCGCTAATATGACCTGTCAGCTGGCCTACTGGACGGCCAACGGTACGCCTGTGTACAGCCAGTATGTATCCAGCGGTAATTGTACGCTGAACCTTACATCTCCTCCTGCCAATAATGTAGTTATCGCCATCATCACTAACACCAACTACATTTATGAAGGAGAAACAACGAGGAAGACTAAATTTGATTATCGCCTGCAACTGGTTACCGGTGTAACAGGCGCGGCAAACGTGAACACAAAATGGTATGCAGCAGCGC
The DNA here is from genome assembly GCF_003182155.1 of Chitinophaga sp. S165. Lineage (GTDB taxonomy): Bacteria > Bacteroidota > Bacteroidia > Chitinophagales > Chitinophagaceae > Chitinophaga. The sequence continues at coordinate 1,152,004 of NZ_QGTG01000001.1, read as the reverse complement.
TGCTTTCTTCCGCAAGAACAAGTGAGACGGATGGTGAAAGTTTCACAGGGATCGACTGGTCGTTATATTGTAATCAGCCGTTCCACGGTCAGGCAAGACCTGAAGAATATAAAGTGGCCTATGCACATCCGGCATTCAAGGTATATCCTAACCCTGCAATAGCCGGTAATAGCGTGCAGATCAACTTTACAAATCCAAATGGGGAAAAAAGTGTTATCACTGTCTATACGATGGCTGGTGAGTTGGTATTGCAAAAAGTAACGGCAGCGCCGAATTATACAATAAGCCCTAAAACGCTTAAACCTGGCGTATACCTGGTAAAGATCTCCAATACCGCACTCAATGCTACACAGAAGCTTATTGTGCTTTGAGTAGGCTTTTACGAATTGTTAGAACAGTGATATGCAAATAGCTTCTCCGGTGCACTGGATAGTAATTGGATGTTGAAGCTATAAAGTGAAATCTCTCAGGAATTTTCCTGAGGGATTTCACTTTATAGGAACTGTTACTTTTATTACGCCACTCGTTCTCTTTGGTGCATTTTAACCATGATAGGAAGCCTGGTACTTGCCAAAAGTGAGGGCCCGTGAGCGGTGACTGATGTCATCCGATTATTCTCTCTTGCCCCTGAAATAGGCAAACATAGCCATCGCATGACCGTGCCCAAGTTCATAGTCGTCTTTCAGCCATTGAACAATTTGCGTAGCCTTTACGCTATCCTTTAATTCACCCTTTTCAAGAAAGCCTTTTTGCGTAGCAAGCTTTTTAAAATCTTCTGCAGTTTTTCCTGTCTTTGTCTGAATGTTATCTAGGTAAGCCTGAAATGACATATTTCCGTTATTAAGTGTATAATTACAGTTTGATTTCCTGTACAAAGATAGGTGAGATTGGTTCTTGCCTGGCGGTATGATAAAGACATTTTAAGGGGGTAAATGCGCCTGTTAGGTGGCATTCGATCCGCAGGCTCATACTATAGCAGTAAATTATTATAAACCATACGATATGAGAAAAGTGATCTTAAATCTTGCAGTAACACTGGATGGCTTCATCGAAGGCCCTAACGGAGAAATTGACTGGTGTATAACTGATGAAGAAGGAATAACGGCACACTTTGATGAGTTCCTGGCCAGGGTAGACACTATATTTTACGGACGTGTGAGTTACGACCTATGGGGACAATACCAACCATCCGGCGATGCATCTTCAGATGAAAAGAAACTTTGGGAAAGCGTACACAGTAAAAGCAAATATGTTTTTTCGACGCATCCAAAAGAAAGCAAGGACGCTACTTATGTATCTTCCGGTATTGCCGGTATGGTGGAGGAGCTGAAAGCCAAACCGGGAAAAGATATCTGGCTCTACGGAGGCGCCAGCCTGATCACGACTTTTATGAACCTGGGCCTTGTTGACAATTATCTGCTTGCAGTGCATCCGGTGATCCTGGGAGGAGGGAGGCCCCTTTTTGCAGATCTTAAAGATCGTACTAACCTCAAACTTAATGGCGCTGTTACCTCAAAGTCAGGAGTGATCCTGCTTGACTATGAGAAAGTATAAATATTTCAGCACATAGATAGGAAGTGGATGTATCAAAAATAAATTAACGTCTTCAGAATAGCTTAAATGACTGCCTGATTCCATCAGGTATCCGAATAAAAAGAGGCTGCTCAATACTTTTGAGACAGCCTCTTTTCTTTTTAGGAAAGTGTTGAGCATATTCATTTTATCTGTAGCTTTGTATTACAAAGTGAATTAATCCCTGGCTTATGAATAACGATGTTAAAAACAGAAGGTCCATTAGAAGATGGATCATATTCTTCATGATTGCCCTGGTTCTCAGTGGCGCTACTGCCTTTCCCCTTGAAACAGAACTTGAATGGGTCCGCTCATGGTGGCCTGATAAAAATGCAGGATTTTATTACTGGCTGACAATTTGTTATGAAGCGATCAGTTCCACTAACAAACAATACCCGATCCTGGCGTATGGTTATGACTGGATGGCTTTTGCGCATATAGTGATCGCAATCTCCTTTATCGGGCCATTAAGAGATCCGGTACGGAACATATGGGTCATTGAATTTGGAATGATTGCCTGTGTATTAGTTATCCCGTTGGCACTAATTGCCGGACCGGTTAGAGAGATCCCGGTTTTCTGGAGGATGATCGACTGTTCATTTGGCGTATTCGGTATCGTGCCGCTCATGATTGTGCATAGGAAGATAAAACAGTTAGGCGCACAGTGAAGATTCAAAATGCATAGACGCATATGGAGCTTAACCTTGCATCCGTAGATTCTGAAAATGCTCACTATCTTTTATAGCCCAGTCGGCCATTGCCATTAACACGGGTCCTAATTCCTCGCCTGATGGCGTAAGACTGTAGATCGTAATGGGCGGCATGATCTGTTCCACCTTTTTTGTTATCAGGTTATCTTCTTTTAACTGCTTCAGATGCTCCGCCAGCATTTTCTCTGTAATGGCAGGTATAGAGCGTTTCAATTCACTGTAGCGTTTCGGGCCGCTTATGAGGTAATAAAGGATAATGCATTTCCAATGACCGCCTATCTTATTCATTACATAAGTTATCGGGCAGGTCGTTTCTGCAATGCCTTTATTCTGGCTCAGTGTTGATGATGCTTTTGCTTTTGTCATGACCACTTACTTTGGCGTAGGTACTTGTTAAAAAGTTTGTTCAAAGATAGCTTTGCATAAACATTTAAACAAAAGCATATGAAGATTACAATAACAGGATCGCTGGGAAATATCAGCAAGCCGCTTGCTGAAATACTGGTCAGAAATGGTCACGAAGTTGTCGTAATAAGCAGTGATGACAAAAAGGTAAAAGATATCGAGGCGCTTGGCGCAAAGGCGGCTGTAGGATCTGTAAGTGATGTTACCTTCTTAACCGGCGCTTTTACCGGTGCGGACGCGATATACACGATGGTGCCACCCAACTGGGCTACAACCAATTACAGGCAATATATTGCCGGAACGGGAGAGAATTATTTGGCGGCCATTAAAGCTTCAGGCGTAAAACGTGTAGTAAATCTTAGCAGCATAGGGGCGCACCTCAATGGCGGCACAGGACCTATCGCAGGCCTGCATGATGTAGAACTGCTTCTGAATACCCTGGATGGAGTAGACGTTAAACATTTGCGGGCAGGTATCTTTTATATCAATTTCTTTTTTGATATAGGTACTATCCGGAATTCAGGTATCATGGGCAACAATTACAGTAGCCAGACTAAATTGGTGATGGTGCATCCGAGGGATATCGCAGCAGCTGCAGCAGAGGAATTACAGGGCTCATTTGAAGGTAAAAGCCATCGTTATGTGGTGAGCGAAGAAGGTGAAATGGCCGATATCGTAAAAGTGCTGGGAACCTCCATCGGCAAGCCGGACCTGCCCTGGGTACAATTCAGCGATGAAGAAACATACGCAGGCATGACAGCGGCGGGCATGTCGGCCGCCATCGCGGGGCCGTATGTGGAAATGGGACAGGCTATCAATAGCGGTGTCTTATTTGAGGATTTCAACAGGCATAGGAACGGTGTATGGGGGCGTACCAAACTCGCGGATTTTGCAACCGAATTTGCTGCTGTGTATAAGTCGCAGCAGTAGCTTACACATCCCTTTGGTCTGTGATCTGCTTTCCTTTGAGTCCCCATTATACAAGGCTTATACAAGGCTTATCTTACGTTCATCTTACGTTCAAAGACGTAGGATGAACGTAAGATAAGCCTTGTATAAGCCTTGTATGATCCAGTTTGTATGATAGCAGAAGAGGAAAGGCAGCCCGGAGTATTCCATGTCAGTTGGTGCAACAGGCCAGTTGTAGCTTAAAAATAGGCCATTTTTCGCATTTACTGACTTGGGGCGAAGGTAGAGTTTCAGAATTGTCTTATTGCCGTAATCGGGCTATAAATTGCGTTTATTCAGCATTCAGGCAGGTGCCCTTACGGGTATCCGCTTTTGATATTAGAACTCCTACGATGATGAACGTAAGATCTGCCCGGATCAGTAACGCCAAACCGGATCGTAAACAAACCCCGTAGTCCTGTTATTGGTTAACAGCCGGTTTTTTTGTACTGATTTAGTTGTCGCCGGCCCCTGGAAGTGGTGTAGCTGAATTTTGTCCTCACATTTTTGCGTCCTGTATACACGTTTTTGCGTCCTGCATACGCGTTTTTGCGTCCTGTATACATTGTTCAAAATCGTCTTCAGATCTAACCTAATTTTGCTTTTATAGTAGCGAAAAACAACATTCAGACGACTGTCCGGGCGCAGGGCGGACGGCTATTGCTGAATTCTGCTAAAAGTTCTTTGACATATTGGTAAACCCTCAGAATAACTGAACGGAGACTTATTTCTATCAGGCTCCCGGTTCTTTTGACACCCAGTAACGTCCATTCCGGGCGTATCCTGTTTTGATGTTCCATATGCAGGAGCTGGCGTCCCGCGCGCTGATCGTCATGATTTCCCATTCATTGTCATTCAGACGGCGTGCGTAGGTCTTAGAACCTGATATTGCATTGCGTTGTACGCGTTTGGCAAATATTTTTGTGTCGATCTGGAAATAACTGACAGCTGCTATAGCAAGTGTTTGCATCCATTGTTCGGCATACAGTAGGGTAGCGGCGTTATAAGTACTGTCTGAGTGTTGCAGCAGATTGTCCTCTGGCGCAGTAAGCTCTTTGTAATTTGTCAATTCGGCAGGAGGTGCGTCTAATAAACGCAGCTGTTCTTCCCTGGCCGGCTTATACCTTGCGAGCTGACGGTTATGAAATTTTGTCACCTGTTCATTGCGGATGTCCCTATACGCGTAATAGCTGTTCCCCTCAACTGCGTTGGCCGGATAACTGTTCCATATCTCCGTCAGAATGTCCTGCCGCAAACGTTCAGTTTCATTGGCAGGTTTCGCAACGGAAGGAGGCCATTGTATTTTCGCATATGCAGGATCGTCCATGTACGTGTGACTAACCGCTGAGACAATTCCGTTTGCAGCATCAAACCGGAAGGAAAGCGCCATGAAATGATCGGCTGCCCATACCTGCCAGTTATTATTGTCGATCGGACGCGCATAGATCCGTATACCGAACAAATCCCTTTTGCTGTAATAGGCAAACATTTTATCGCGCGATGAATCTGTAAACATGTCAGCCGTTACGAGCGAATTCGTGATCTGTGCGATCGTTGACGGATCGAAAGTGCGGATGAAGGCTACGGCAAAGAGGTCCATATGACTGATAGTGCTACCAGGCGATTGCTGGCCGGTTGTATCCCATTTAAGCGCCAGCAGTGCAGGAGGTGGCGCGGCGTATTGCGCGAATTTCGACGACCGTACAGCTGCGTAGTGAGTTGCCTGCTGTTCTGTAAAAGTCGTAAACGCTTTTACAAAAGAATTATTGCGGAAGGAATCGAATTTTGTTGCAGCTCCATTGTCGATATGAGACGCAGTCATTTCCTCAAATTCCAACCACTTGTAAAAATTTTTTTTTGTGAATGAATCAATGGATTTTACCAGTTGTTTCCCGTCAGTGTTCGTGTGCTGTGAACGCGCAACAGTAGTGAATATACTCAGGACAAAAGGCAGATAAATAAAGGCTCTCATCGTATAGTTGATTCTGTTAGTACTCCTTTCAGTAATTTTTGCAAGATAGAAAAATAGTCGCATCGGTTTACTATCTTGCGCAAAATTTTAACCATAACATTAACATGAAGAATCGTAAACACATTGTCCAATCAATGATTGGCGTAGCTGTGCTTTTACTCGCCGCCAGCTGCAAAAAAGAAGACGCTTTACAGGAAAAATTAACTGGTGACAATGTGGCTGTCACTGCAACAGCCACCGGAAGACAATTCACACTTGTTCCGGATGTCAATGGCCGCCTGCTTATTGACAATACCAGCAAAACCTACCAGCCCGGAGACATCATTAATCTGAAAGGTAATTTTAAGGCTGTCCAGGTTGTGAACCTGAGTGGAAGCTCATCTGCGCCGATAACTATCCGTAACCTGACAGGAACTGCTGTCACTATCGGGAACCCCGCATGGAACGGTGGCGCATACGGTGTGGCATGTGTGTTCTGGAACTGTCATTATATCCGTTTCGGCGGACAGTCAGGACAATCGAGCATTGTTATCAGTGGCTCTACGCAGGCAGCGAAAGCTTCTTATTATGACCTGCAATTGGGCAACAAAACAGATAATATCGAAGTATCCAATCTTACTATTCAAAACGGTGGCAATGGTATCGTAGCAAAAACTGATCCTGTAAAAGGAGATGCTACAACAGCATATCCTAACACCACTATGATGAATCTGAAAATACATGATCTGCTGATCAAAGGCACTACCAATGAAGCAATGTATATCGGGCACACTGCTACTTACTGGGACCTGACTTCCAATGTGCCTTACTATGGCGCAACATCCGGAATGGCAGGCGGACACCAGTACGTGCAGCCGATCATCTGGAGAAATGTGAAGATCTACAACAACAAAGTGCAGAATATCGGGCTCGATGGTATTCAGACCGCTGCTGCCGATCAGATGGAAGTTTACAACAACGAAGTAACCAACTGGGGCATGCAGAAGAATAGCTCACATAACGGAGGTATTCTGATAGGTGGACGCACGACCAACACAAATACACACGATAACTACGTACACGATGGCTGGGGTGAGATGCTGCAGTTCTATGGTTCCGGCGAAAACGGCGCTACCCATATCATGAACAACAACCTGTTCAGAGGTAACCAGCTGGATGGTGTGAGCCTGAGAGGTACGGCCAATGCAGTAGTACGTTTCACAAACAATACTATTGCTGTTACTAAGGGCAACAGTCTCCGTCTGAATGGCAGCACCGGTATGAAGAGCGCCCAGATCATCAACGCGAATGCGTTTATCCGTCCACTCAACGCTGCCGCTACCATCTACCCGAAAAATTACATTTATGTAGAAGACGGCGCTGCTGCGGTAGAAGGCACCGGTACACTGGCGAATAAGAAATACCCCACATGGCTATCGTCAAAGGCAGATGCGGTTTATTATCAACCGCTGGCTGGGTCCACAATGGGGACCGCTGGTTACAGGAAGAAATAATATATTCATCCGATGGTGAAAATTTCATGAATATCATAAAGCCCGGAGATTTGTCCGGGCTTTATGATATCTTTAGTACCGCCACTATCGGCAATCACTAAAGTGAAAACCATGGAACATAAAGCTGTATCTATCCGGCCTTTCATTGGCGCTAAGGATTTTAAAACATCTCGCAGTTTTTACAGGGACCTGGGTTTCGAAGAAAGTGTACTCTCGCACAATATGTCTGTGTTCAAATCCGGAACTTTAGCCTTCTATTTACAGGACGCCTACGTACAGGACTGGATAGATAATTCGATGATCTTTTTAGAAGTTGACGACGTAGAGCGCTTCTGGAAAGAATTGGTGGCGCTTGACCTGACCACTAAGTATGAAGGTGTGAAACTGACGCCGGTCCGGACGGAAGACTGGGGAAAGGAATGTTTCGTGCACGATCCCTCAGGCGTTCTCTGGCACTTCGGAGAATTTTCACTCCGCTAATGACCGATATGCTGGTGCTGCACAGGTATATATCAGTATACTGAAGCAGGCGGTTGTTCATCCGCAGTGGCAAAAGCCAGCTTCAATGCTTCCCTGTATTTGTCAGCCTCCCTGCCTTTGTGCTGCATGGCGAGGCTTTGATATAACCCCAGAAAGGCCCATCCGTTACCTGGATTTCGCACAAGGTCATCACGATATACCTGTGCCGCCTTAACCGCCTTATTAAGCTTTATCAGGCCTGCACCGAGGAAATGACGTGCAGGGATCGGCCATTCTTTCGGCTCACGGTAGATCATATTGTCCTCCAGGGATACCGCATTTTCCAGGGACTGTATCCCTGCATCATGCTTGCCATGCGCCAGAAGAAGCTCGCCGGCAAGTATGGCCTCTGCAATCTTTGCGGATTCCATAGCTGTATTAAAAGGGAGGTTCCTGCTCGCAAGGGACTTATCATCTGTTAGTTCCTGCAGCTGGCCTAAGTGATGGATGGCATTCATTGTATCAGCCTTTCGTAAAGCAGCTAATCCTTTGCCGAAATGGTCAAGCAACCTGGCATAGCGGAGATCTTTATCGGGCGGCGGCATTGCAAGGACCTCATTCCATTTGCCTGACCTGACAGCATTGAACATAGGCATCATGTACAGGTATTGAAAGAACGTACTGGAAAGACGTGATTTGTAGTTAGTCGATAAAATATCATGAAGATGACCGGACATCTCCCTGCCTTTCTCATACATGTTTGCATTCATCGCACAGAAAGCGCCAACAGCATCATAATGAGTGAGGCCGAATATTCCCAGGTTCAGATGGGATGCCAGAGAATCGTAGCGGATGAGTAACGAAGACGCGTCCTCATTTATCTCAACCCCTTTTGCATACAAACCATTACGCTGGTACATATGACTGGACATATGCACCATATGAGGAACGCCGGGTAGGGCGTCCTTCAGCTTATCCGCATGCGCTAATGCTTTCTCCGGATGCCGCGAAGCTTCCACCAGGTGGATCTGGTAGTGTAATGCAGCAGGGTGGTTAGGATGTTGCTTCAGTATATCATCACAATAGTCGACCAGTTCGGGCGTCCATGTTTTAGGCGTACCATCGCTTTGCCAGAAATCCCAGGTGTGTTCGAGCATCACAGCGTCTACATAGAGGGCTTTTATATCCGCATCGGCAGGATGTTTCTTGATCAGAGCGGCCAGCGACCGGGCATAGGCGCGGTTTAACTCACTGCGTTTAGTGTCGCTTGTATCAGCAGAATATCTTTCATTCATGGCCTTTACAAGCCCTTTCTCTTTTTCTGTTCCGGGGAGTGCCTGGTTCATTTTTTCCAGCACAGGAAATATAGTAACCGGCATCTCATAATAGTAACTATTATAGTATGGCCCCATTGCCAGCGCCTGTCCCCAGTAGGCCATCGCACAGGATGTATCATATCTGGCAGCTTCTTTGAAAGAAGCGAGGGCTTCTGTGAGGTGGTAGCTGTAATAGAGGTTCAGGCCCTGGTCGAAATAGAACTGGGCGCTATCGCTGGAAGTATGTATACCGTAATGATAAGTTCCCCATCCCGGAAATACCGGCGCAAACTTGCCGTTTGCATCTGTCCGGACCGTTTTGCCGGCGGGGGGAGCGCAGGCTATAGAAGACCGGCCGTCAGCTGTGGCTATGGACAGAACAGCTGTTTTATTCTTTTGATCGGTGAGGAGCCGGAAGGAGAATAGTGCCAGTAGGGAACAGGCTGGTATCACCAGTAAAAGATGCTTTTTCATGGCGACCGATTTTATTATTAAGTTACGATAATCCGCGCAACTGTGGACTTGCACCGGTTGTCCGGAGGGGCATGATGATTTCCGGTACTGCTTTTCATTTTATATCTTCGCTGGCGGAATTAATCTATTCTATGAAGTATTTGCTGGTCATTTGCTGCCTGCTATGGCAGATGTCTGTTAAGGCACAGTCGTTTTACATCTACAAGGACACCGTCAGCAATTTTTCTATTAGTGTACCGGAAACCTGGAAATATCAGGCTACACCCGACAGTCCATCCATGAAAATAGCGGGGGTGAATGTAAGCAGTATGGATGAAAAGCGTGTTCCTGATAATTTCAATGTGGCTGTATTCAAACATCCCGGTTTGAATACCGATAGTGCGTTTTCCCTGCTGCAAAAAATGACCAAAAGGAATCGCCTGCAGGCGGTTAAAGACACCGGCACTTATTGGGTGAATGGAGAAAAAATGCGTTGGTTTGAAGATATGCATGCGGTGCCGAACATGAACGATACCATATGCGGAAGCTATTTTGTCGTGTATCGGAAAGGCTTCGTGTATATGATAACGGGTATCTCAAGGATCTCCCGTTTGAAGGAATCACGGGATCTATTCCATCAGATAGCACAGTCGTTTGAATTATTGAAACCCGGCGGGAAGACAATTCCGCAACGCACCTTGCCCAAAGCAGCAAAAAGCAAAGGTGTTACTGCTGCTATCCCATTGCCTCCTTATGCCGGTGGCGTAAGTGTTTGTACACTTTCTGGGGAAGCTTCGCAGCAGGAATTAAGCTTACCAGTATCAGCACGGCTGTAAAAAGAAAACCGTCCTGCAGTGCATAATGCTCTGCCAGCGAGGCATCATCGCCTTTCGCCATGTAAAGATCATAAATGTAAGAATGGAGAGAGCTGCTGATGGCGATCCCTACAGAGCCTCCCAGCTGAAGGATCAGGCTGTTCAGAGATGTTGCAGTAGCGGTTTGCGCCTGTGTAACAGCATTCAGCATCGCTGTCGAAACGGGCGCTATCAGGAAGCTGATGCCGAGTCCACGGATCACCATTGCCAGCAAAATAAACCATACAGGTGTTCCCGTGTCTATACGAGCGAAAAGAAAGAAAGAAGCGGATAGTAAACAGATTCCCGTTATTGAAATATTCCTGATCATGCCATTGTCTGCAAGTTTGCCCGCTAGAGGCCTTGTCACAAGCATTATCAGGGCATTGGGTAATAATAACATGGCGCTTTCTATCTCTGTATAACCAAGAAAGCCCTGTAAGAGGAAGGGCAGGAAGAACATGCCGCCAAAGAGGGCCAGTGACCGAATGGCGACTATAATGAATGCCCTGTTAAACCCGGCATTGCAGAATACAGACAGGTCAAGCAATGATTGCGGTCGTTTGGAAGACCGGATAAATAGCCACAGGAAAACGGCCGTTAATACGATCCCTGCCAGGAACTGCCAGGAAGTGAAGCCGTATCTGCTGCTGGTACTTGTCAGCGTAAATTGCAATAAGATAATAAAACATACAAACAACAGATATCCTTTCAGGTCAAAAGGCGGTTTGCAACGAGGCTTAAGCTTCAGGAACGACAGGTAACGCATGTTGAGCAGAACCGCTATCAGTCCGATCGGAAGATTTACATAGAATATTGCCTGCCAGCCCAGGTATTCCGTCAGCACTCCTCCCAGTGTCGGGCCGAGCGCAGGGCCCATAACGTTGCCAATACCCCACCACCCAATGGCGCTGCCACGCTCTTTTTTGGGAAAGGCTTCCGACAGGATAGCAAGTGAGGTAGGAGCAATAGCGCCTCCACCGATTGCCTGTACCACCCTGGAGGTAACCAGCATGGTAAGCGAGCCCGATATACTGCAAAGGAACGATCCTAAAATGAACACCAGGATGCTTCCCATGTAAAGATGGTAATAGCCGATCCGGTTTTTAAGCCAGTTGGTCAGTGGAATAAAGAGCAGGAATGTGATCATATAAGCGGTGATCACCAGGGAAACCTCATCCACGGCGGCATCGAACTCCTGTTGCATAACAGGTAACGATACGTTTACTATGCTGCTGTCAATGGCCGCCATAGACGTGCCTATCATCAGTGTCACCAATACCTTGTTCTTATCCTTCGGCATACCTGTTTACGTTTACATCCCAGCTGCAATTGTTATTCCACCCTGGTATGAAAGCACAACAGCGGCCGGCACAGCAACTCAGCCGCATGGGCGCAGAACGGGGAGAAATACGACTTTGTGTTTATAATACACGTTGCTGTGGCGTTTAATACGCATTGACGCCGGCTGTATGGCTCCAGTCCTTTATCCAGGCAATCTATGATCAACCTGGCGGCAACAATGGTAGCGAGTCCGCGGTTGAAGAGCATAAAATATAGTTCCGATCAAAGCTGCAGGAGGCGGGACAATGCCCGCCTTATGTAAATCAGATCGTTATTGTATCTCCGATGCCCGCCAGGTGTAATGTCACCCCTGCTTTCTTAAATGTCTGTATGGTGTTTGCTTTATCAATCCTGATTATATCAAAAGTATCATAGTGTACGCCAAACACAGTGTTCACCTCGACCAGCTTTGCTGCTTCAATGGCTTCTTCGGGACCCATTGTCAACTGGTCTCCGATCGGGAAAACAGCGAAGTCCAGTTTTGTCCATTTGGGAATAAAGCTCATATCCATCGTCAATGCGGTATCGCCACTATAGTAGAAATTGCCTTCGGGAGTTGTCAGTACGAATCCTGCTGCTACACCGGCATAACTGCCATCAGGGAAACTGCTTGAATGCTGGGCCGGAACAGACTTCGCGGTCCCGAAATCGAGCGTGATCTTACCACCGGGGTTGAGGGGTATTGCATTCTGAACACCCTGTTTGGTGAAATGGTCATATAGTTCCCATATGCCGAGCACCGTTGCGCCGGTACGTTTGGCAATAGATGCCACATCAGTGATATGATCAAAATGTCCGTGAGATACAAAAATGTAGTCAGCCTTGATCTCATCGATGCGGATGTGTTTCGCCAGATCATTTCCCGAAATGAATGGGTCAAAGAGAATGTGCTTGCCTCCGGCAACGACTGAGAAAGTGGAATGGCCGTAATAAGTGAGTTCCATTGTTACTGTTTTAGATGATTGTTGTATCTGCGGTATGGCTGATCAGGCCACGTTGCCGCTGTAGTTATCATAACAGGTTGGCCACCAAATGACCTTATAAAGGTAAATGAACGACTGTTCATTTCAGCTACTTGAAACAGGGAAGAATCCGAGTGTTTTTATTATTTATCTGATTATTAATTATTTGTGTATTACTGATGACAGGAATGATGACAAAAGTTTGACAGAAATGAATGATCGTTCATTTTGAGCTATCTTTGTTTAAACAAACCTCTGATGATGACTAAGGCGGAAAAAACGAAACAGTATATTATAGAGCAAACCGCTCCGCTCTTTAATACAAAAGGAGTAGCTGCTACTGCCATTTCTGATATCATGGCAGTGACCAATCTTGCCAAAGGAAGTCTCTATGTCCATTTCAGTAACAAGGACGAATTAGCCTACAGTGTAGTTGCTTATAATATCCAGTTGTTCATCGATAGGTCGGGTGAAGAAGTGGCTCATTTTGTCAGCGCGCACGATAAATTCTTTGCAGTACTGGACCTGTTAAGTGATCCCCTAAATCATCCCATAAAGGGAGGTTGTCCCATTCTTAACTTCGGAATGGAAGCCGACGATACAAGTCCGGTTATCAGGGATATCGTGAACCAGGCTATCGGTGATATCCAGCATTTCATGAAAGCCTTATTACAAAAGGGTATCGATGATGGTGAATTTAAACCAGACTGGGATATCCATACTTTTGTTGTAAAAGCGTTCGCCATGCTTGAAGGCGGCATCCTCGTTTCGAGGATCGCACAGGATAACAGCCAGATGCTCTTGCTGATCAATTTGATGAAACAGGAGATCGACGCACAGCTGTTATGATAGCGGCATTTAAACATATCTTTACAGGCCAAATCCTATCATGAAGAAAAAGAAGACATTCGCCGACCACGTCATTGAATTCAATAGTAATCTGCATTACATAGGCTCGTTACCTCCGGGTATCAGGATCATGAATCCCTTCCGTGAACAGCCACAGGTAATGGATATCATGCAGCAGTTTTACCGTAAGTATTATAGCGATCATCATCAGCGAAGGATGATCATGGGTATTAATCCCGGCAGACTAGGCTCCGGCGCAACGGGGATCCCTTTCACTGATACCAAAAGGCTGACAGAAGTAGTAGGGATCAGTATCGAAGGATTAAAAACGCATGAGCCTTCATCGGTGTTCGTTTACGATGTGATCAATGCTTATGGAGGTCCAACTGCTTTTTATAACGACTTTTATTTTGCGTCCGTCTCACCTTTAGGATTTACCGCCATACAACCTGACGGCTCGGAGATTAATTACAATTACTACGATAGTAAAGCACTGACCAACGCCGTGTACGACTTCATGGTAACCAGCATCCGGCAGCAGCTGGAATTCGGGATAGATACCCGTGTTTGTTATTGCTTCGGTACGGGGAAGAACGCTGCCTTTCTGAAACAGCTCAATGAAAAGGAACGGTTCTTTGAAACGATCGTGCCGCTCGAGCATCCACGTTTTATCATGCAATATCGTTTAAAACGTAAGGAGGAATTTATTAGTAAGTACCTGGAAGCGTTTGCGGCTTATGGGAAGTAGAGAGGTAGATTATTACAGACCCACTACTACGGCCGTACAAACAAAATACCTTCGCTTTTTCCCGCATCTGAGTTGAGTGTGATCTCATGAACCTTAGTTCCGTCATTCAGCTTCATAGAAGCCGTATTGGGAGGAATGGAACCCAGGTTCTCCGCATGCATGATGAGATAGTTTTTCTTATGGATCAAAGGAACACGGATCTTTGCACCTGCCTTTGTAACCTCCAGTCCGCGTACGATCCACTCACCATTCAGGTTAAGCGAAATAATGTCGCCATCCTCTGTTTGGGCGTCGTTTATAAATAGATCAATGTGGTCTGCTGTTACAGGTATCGTCTTTGTGTAATTTATTGTTCTGCCTAGCAATATAGCTGGTTGTTCGTGCTTCTTCCGAAACCGGATTTCGAAGAGGAAATTATTTTCCTCAAAATCACCGACAAAATGTATCAGGTTATCTTCCCGTTGCCAATAGCCTTTTCTGTTACTTTTATAAGAAATGTATTCGTAACCCTCTGGCAGATACCAGGCATAGGATAGACGCGCGTTAATTTTAGAATCTTTATCAGGCATAATGCGAAGGCCATAAGTACCAGGATATTTAACGGATTTTGCACTATCAGTTTTGTAAATGATGGTGTCTCCCCGGAAAGTAAGGTTCTTGGACAGGCTTCTTTCTTCAATGAATGAATAACCGCCATTGGGAAAATGCATCTGCATTTCACCGTCTGTATAAGTCGTGTCCAGTGGAACGGGGAAGAAATACAAGAACTTCCCGGACTTGTCCTGCGATGGTCTGTAAAAACCTACACTATCGAAACTGGTGGCCTTAAACTGATGGAATATGACCGTCTGTTTTATCTCCGCATCCGGAACAAAGATCACGCTGTTGTAATTGCTTTTAGCCCACTGATCGCGCTTTGCTTTCAGGACTTTCTCAAAGACTTTGACGATGGCTTCATTACCTGGACTGGATTGTCCTGATACGGAAGTAGCATTGATCATGCAAAAAAGCAGCAGGAATGAGGAGAGAAGACGCATAGGGAATTCAAAGGTTTATAGGAAGCCGCAAGATAAACAATTAGGGCTACAACACAACATGATATGTCAAAACCGCATAGGTCATAAGACCTACACGGTTTTTCTGTTTACATTATAAGATGTTATTTCAGGAAATCAGCTATTTCTTTTGTGAACTCATCCGGCAGCTGGAACAGTGCTGCGTGCGCTGCATCCGGATAAACCACCAGGCGTGCATTAGGAATGTGCTGAGAGATGTTGATCGCATTTACTACTGGAACAGGACGGTCTTTTTCACCTTGAAGGATCAACGTAGGCTGTGTAACAGCTTCCAGTTCTTTCAGCGCATTCGGATATGGTTGTGCCCATGCCAGTACTGCGGTGAGCTGCGCCACACTGCTTTCATTGCTCAATGTTGAATCTCTGTTAACGGTACGTTTGAGCGTCCTTTCGTAAGACAGTTTACCTGCATCTCTACTAGCGGTAGATGTTGTGAATCCGAAATACAGGAATGATTCCAGCGGGTTCAGACCTGCGCCGCCAGCTAAGATATCAGGCAGTTTAGAAAGACCTTCGCTTCCTTTAGGACCTACGCCGGTAAGTACGATCTTATTAACCAATGCCGGTTCTGTAAGTACGATCTGCTGGGTGATAAACGCACCCATAGAGAATCCCATCAGATTTACTTTAGTATAACCTAATGCTTTGATGAACGTAACTGCACCTTTAGCCATGTCTGCAATGGTGGAAGGTGTTTTACCTGTAGAAGATGCTACACCCTGATTATCAAAGATGATCACCTTGTATTTTTGAGCGAGGCCATTGGTAAGTGCCGGGTCCCAATCATCCATTGTGCCTCCCAGGGGAGATACCATTACCAGGGGAGTACCTTCTTTGTCGCCCAGAACGCGGTAAGCATATTTGGTATCACCAGATTGTACGAATTGTGTCTTCGCTGTCTGATGATAATCAACTGTTACATTGTCCTGATCATTGGAAGGTTTTTCGTCTTTACTGCAGGATACCAGGCCCAACGCCAGAAGGGCGGATAAAATAAGATGTTTCATAGATTGTGTTTTGTAGTTTCCGTGTTTTGTTGAGTGTTTATAATTGACGGCTCAAAACTATGGCTGCAGCTGCCGCCGGACAATCAGTAAACAGTTTAAGTGGACCAGATTCAGGGCGAACCGGACATTTCCAGCCCCGAAGGAAGGAGGGCTATTTCTTTTCTGAAATGGTATATTGTTGGGTGCGATTACAATAAAAAATGTTATTTTGACAACAAATAAGCGCTGACAGAATGCGGTGGACAATGCTGATGATGATATGGATGACCATTCATTTAAATGGTCTATTCGCCGCTGAGCAACCTTTGCGGTATCTGAGTATAGAAAACGGGCTCTCCAATAATGCGGTCGTAAACGTTTATCAGGATTATAAAGGCTTCATGTGGTTCGGTACTTATGATGGGCTGAACCGGTACGATGGATATAAATTCAGGATTTACAGGAATAGGATAGGGGACACTACTTCACTGATAGATAATGGTATCTACACTATAGACGGCGATACTGACCACAGGTTATGGATCGGAGGACGCAAAGGCGTCAGCATCTTCGATCCGGTGAATGAACGCTTTTGTGTAGCCAGAAATGTTGCAACAGGTAAAGCCGTTGAAGGGAATATCCATGTCATCAAAGCCGGAAATGACGGCACAGTACTGGTCGGATCGGAAACCAAAGGACTGTTATTATTTAACAGGCACTCAGCAGCTGGGCGCCAGATCCCGATAAATAATAACACAAATTATGAGGTGACCGCAATAGAGTTTAATGCGGATAAAACTGTCGCATATATCTTCGTTCAGGATATCGGATTATGTAAATATGATTGCAGAAAAGCAACCATTACCATCATCAGCAATGAATTAAAACAAGCTAATTGCCTGAAGTCCGACAGGAACGGCGATCTCTGGATCGGTACTGACAAAGGTCTTTTCAGGTATAATAATTCCTACTCTGCCAACTATCTGAAAGAAAATAGCAAGATAGTAAGCCTTTGTGCTGATAATCAGGGACTACTATGGGCAGCCTCTGATGGTCATGGTATTTTTATCGTCAGAGACGGAAAGGCGGAGCGCAGCAACTATCCATTGAGCAGTAATGCCGTTTACTCTATATGCGAAGACCGCGAAGGACGTAAGTGGATCGGCACACTACGCGGTGGTGTTAATATAATAGATAACAGGCGTAATTTATTCGAGCAACATGCCTTCAAAGGCACGGTCGACAATTTTATTCTCTCCTTCTGTGAAGCGGACGGAAGAAATATGTGGATCGGTACGGATGGCGGAGGACTTAAATACTGGGACCGCGAGAACAATATCGTAAAAAACTATAACTACGATAGGGAGAATAAACACGCTATCAGCAGCAATTTTATTACCGGTATGCTGAAAGATTCCAATGGCGATCTTTGGATAGCTACCTGGTTCGGTGGTGTAAGCAGATATAATAAGAGCCGGGACGCATTTGATCGTTATACCTGTTTTAACCCATTTACGCAGGCTGCCGAGAATAATGTCTGGGTGATCTATGAAGATGCGCAAAAGAATCTGTGGGCCAGTACGTCGAATAATGGCACATTATATCTCTTTAACCGGCAGACAAACACCTTTGAGCTTTTTGACAGGACACTGGTCAATCTGCAATGCCTGGCGGAAGATCGTCAGGGCAACATGTGGGGAGGGAATTATTCCTCACTGATAAAGATCGATCGTGATCATAAGCAGCACCGGACCTATAGGATCGGATATACAGTACGTACTGTACATGAAGACCGCCGGGGCATTTTGTGGGTAGGTACAGAGGGTGGAGGGTTGCTGGAGTTCAACCCTGCGAGCGGCAAGTACAAGCGTTTCTCTGAGGCTGACGGATTGCCCGGCAATTCAGTGCTCCGTTTGCTGGAAGATGATAAGGGCAATCTCTGGCTAAGTACATTCAATGGGCTGGCAAAGTTTGATCCTATAACCCATACCTGCAGGAGCTTTTCACAGACCGACGGACTACAAAGTAACCAGTTCGCGTACAATGCGGCATTGAAACTGAAGTCCGGTGAGTTCTTTTTCGGTGGTATCAAGGGCTTTAATATCTTCCATCCCGACAGCATTTATGAACGGAGCAACTTCTCACCGGTTTTCCTGACAGGTATCCGTTTGAATAATGTGCCGGCAGAGCAGAACAATGATTATATCTCTAAGCGGTCTTTGGAGAATATACAGGAGATCACCGTTCCATACGACAAAGCCGCTGTTTCACTTGACTTTGTAGCATTGGAATATACTTCGCCGGATAAGATCGGTTACAGCTACCTGCTGGAAGGATGGGACAAGGGCTGGAACGATGCACGGGAATCCCGCACAGCCAATTATACCCACTTGCAGGAAGGGGACTATAATTTCATGCTCCGGGTCACAAATGCTGATGGGAAATGGGGAGAGGAAATGGAATTGCTGAAGATCATAGTATTACCTCCCTGGTACAGGACAGGCTGGGCGTATGGAATCTATATTGCGCTCATCTTCGGCGTGATCTATCTCTTTATACAATATAAGTCCCGTCAGGAACGCCTGAGATACGAGATCAGGCTGGCCCACCTGGAAAGCGAAAAGGAGAAAGAGATGAATGAGAAGAAACTGTCCTTTTTTACAAATATCTCTCATGAGTTCCGTACCCCGCTTACGTTGATCATCAATCCACTGAAAGAGCTGAAAGACAGTGAGAAACTGGGTGTGGTGTATAGAAATGCAAGAAGGCTACTAAGCCTGGTGGATCAGCTGCTGTTATTCCGGAAAGCGGATAACGAAGAACTGACAGTGACCAGGTTTGATATCATCGCTTTATGTAACGAGGTGTTCCTGTGTTTCACCCAGCAGGCCGAAACGCGGAACATCAGGTACCATTTCCGGACTGATAACGACGAGTCGATTGAAATATATGCCAATTACGAGCAGATAGAGATCGCCCTTTTCAACTTACTGTCAAACGCTTTTAAATTCACTCCCGACGGAGGTGAGATTTCCTTTTGTATTCAGCAAACAGCTGGTGGGGTAGACATAGAACTACAGGATTCCGGACCAGGCATCCCTGAGAACATGGGAGATAAGATTTTTGACAAATTTCAGCATGGCGATAACCATAGTTCAGGGTTTGGTATCGGACTTTACCTGGTCAGGAAATTCGTTGAAAATCATAAAGGAAAGGTCTCTTATTCCAGCCGGATAAATGAGGGCACTACATTCTGTGTTCATTTAAAAAGAGGAAAGGAGCATTTTGATGCCAACATTCTAAAAGAAGAGCCGGTTAAGAAATCGGCCATCCTCGATGAACTGATCGATGATGTGTACCGGAAGCCGGAGAAACCGTTGTCGCCGGGGGAAATGATCACAGAAAAAAGGTCCATCCTGGTGATTGACGACAATGCTGAGATCCGGGATTACCTGCGTCAGCTTTTTGCCGACAAATATATTATTTACGATGCCGATAACGGGACCGACGGATTTGCCGCGGTAGAGAAGTATATGCCTGACCTGGTGATCAGTGATGTACATATGGAGGGCATGAACGGGATCGAATTGTGCCGGAAGATCAAGGAGACAGATATCGTAAGTCATATCCCTGTTATTCTGCTGACTTCTGCCTCTTCTTCCGAGGCCCGCATGGAAGGGATCGGGGGCGGTGCTGACGATTATATTACCAAACCTTTCGATAGCGCCCTGTTGCTGGTGAAAGTGCAGACCATTATCAGGAACCGGAACCTCCTCCAGCAGTATTACCAGGAAAGTATCACCCTGAAGACGAGTTACGTGAAGGTCCCTGCCGAATACCAGGACTTTTTAAAGAGATGTATCGAGATAGTGGAAGCCAACCTCGGTAATGAGGATTTTTCCATCAAAACCTTCACGCAGGCAATCGGTATGAGCCATTCCAGCCTGTATAAAAAGGTAAAATCGATCTCAGGACAAACGATCAACGCCTTTATTCGCTCCATCAGGCTCCGGAAAGCGGCAGTATTGATGCTGAAGGAAAACTATACGGTCAACCAGGCTGCCTTCCAGGTGGGAATAGCCGATAATAAATATTTCAGGGAACAGTTCTGCAAGTTATTCGGCATGAATCCGTCGGCGTATGTAAAAAAGTACCGGCATTCATTTAACCAGGACCTGAACGTGGTCAAATCTGATACTTCGGCCCTCTAAAATGCGAAAATACCCCCTTTTTTAAGCGATTTATCCCCTCTACGGGTCCTTTTTATCCCCCTAATTTAGTCAGGTAATTACCACGTAACAATAGTGCAACCAACAATCTATCAATTTTAAAGGAATGTACGTTATGAAAAAAAGCTTACCAACTGTAGTGAATTTAGTGTCGCTACGACAATTGCTACTGATGCTTCTTTTTTCCCTGTCCCTGATACCTGAATTAAGGGCGCAAAAGACAAATATTACAGGGAAAGTATCTGAGGCGACAGGCGCTATTCCCGGTGTCAGTGTCCGGATAAAAGGGACGAACCAGGGTACGCTCACCAATGAGGAAGGAAGATTTACCCTGCAGGCAGGTGTTGGCGATACCCTCGTATTTAATCACGTTTCATATGTCACACAGGAAATTGCTGTAAGAAATACCTCCCCGGTCAATGTGACCCTTGTTACCACCAGCCAGAATGTAAATGAGGTGGTGGTAGTGGGTTACGGCACCCAGAAAAAGGCGACCCTGACAGGTTCCATTTCTGTGGTAAAAGGGGCGGATATCGTTAAAAGTCCGCAGCCCAATGTATCCAATGCCCTGACTGGCCGTTTCTCCGGCGTAATGGCCAACAACAGGTCAGGAGAGCCAGGGTATGACGGTTCCAATATCCTCATCCGTGGGCAGGCTACTACGGGCAATAATGATGTGCTGATCGTGGTGGACGGAGTACCCGGACAGATCGGTGGTCTGGACAGGCTGGACCCGAACGATATTGAAAGTATCAGCGTTCTGAAAGATGCATCCGCAGCAGTGTATGGTAGTCGCGCGGCAAACGGGGTGATCCTGGTAACGACAAAAAGGGGTAAAACGGGAAAACCGGCGATCTCCTATAGCTTCAACCAGGGCTTTTCTTCTCCTACCAGGCTACCGGCGATGGCCGACGCCCCAACTTATGCCACCATCATGAATGAGATCCAGTATTATGGTAATCCGTCAGGAGGTATGAACCAGTTTTATACAGCCGACGAGATACAGAAGTTCAGGGATGGTTCTGATCCGCTGCTTTATCCGAATACAGACTGGCAGAAAGCCGCATTAAAGAAAACGGCGCTTCAGAATCAGCATAACCTGTCTGTGAGCGGCGGTAGTGATAATGTGAGATATTATGCATCCCTGGGCATGATCAAGCAGGAAGGTATATACAAACATGGTGTAACAGATTATCATCAGTATAATTTCAGGTCAAACATTGATGCGGATGTCACCAAAAGGCTCAAAGTGAGCATTTATCTGTCTGGCCGTCAGGAGGACCGTCTCTATCCCATCACAGGCGCCGGAGATATCTTCCGTTCTATTTACAGGGCTTATCCGACGGTAGCAGCTATCTACCCGAATGGATTTCCTACTTCCGGTATTGAGAACAACAACCCGATATTGCAGGTAACTGATATCGGCGGTACTAACCGGAACCCTACACAGGTATTCAACGGTATCCTGAAAGGCAGCTATCTTATTCCGGGTGTTGAAGGATTGTCGCTGGACGGATTCTTTTCTATTGATAAATCCTGGAGTTTCGCCAAAGCGTTCAGTAAACCTTATTCTGTTTACACTTATGACGAGGCAAGCGACAGTTATAAGAAAACCGTTATCGGCGGTTCAAACGGAGCGGCTACCCTTGCGGAAGGACAACTGAACCGGTCGCTCGTCACATCAAATATTAAATTGAACTATGCCCGGCAGTTCGGTCAGCATAATATCAGCGCCTTTGTTGCATACGAACAGAGTAAAACCAGCCAGGACAGTCTTGGGGCTTACAGGATGAATTTCCCGACCTCACTGACGCCTGAACTATCACAGGGCGGTGCAGCAGCTACAGATAAGAACAACTCCGGCAACAGCTATAATTTCACCAGGAAAAGTTATTTCGGCCGTATAGCTTACAACTATCAGGAGAAGTACCTGCTGGAAGCACAGGCCCGTATTGATGGTTCTTCCACCTTCGCCAAAGGCAATCAATATGGTTTCTTTCCTTCCGTATCCGCCGGATGGCGCATATCACAGGAAGAGTGGTTTAAGTCGTCAGTAGGCTTCATCAACGACCTGAAACTGCGTGGCTCTTATGGTACGCTGGGTAATGATAATGTGGGCCTGTTCCAGTCGTTCGATAATTATTCTTTCAGTAACATGTACGTGATCGGTTCTGCGATCCATTCCGGTATCGATCTTACTAAACTGGGTAATCCAAGCATTACCTGGGAAACCGCTGAGAAAATGGACCTCGGATTAAATGCGCAGTTCCTGCGTCACTTCTCCCTGGAGTTTATCTATTTCAAACAGAAACGTTCGGACATACTCACACAAAGGAATGCCTCCATTCCACAGGTATCGGGGATCGTAAATCCTAATGGAAGTGATCCGCTGGTGCCTTCTGAAAATATCGGAAAAGTGAATAGCAGTGGTATTGAAGCAACACTGGGCTATGATAACCGTACGAACAGTGGTGTTGGCTATCATATCAGTGGTAATATGACCTACGCAAAAAGCAAAGTGATCTTCATTGACGAAGCAGCAGGGACCCTGGACTATCAGCGGAAAACCGGCAGGCCATTGAATACAGACCTGTTGTATAATGCGATAGGCATCTATAGAACAGCGGATGAACTGACAAAGTATCCTCATCTGACCGGTGCGCAGCTGGGAGATCTGATCTACCAGGATTATAACGGTGATGGCAATATCACTGCTGATGATCAGACCCGGACAAAATACACCAATGTGCCTGAAATTACTTACGGCATTTTAATGGGCGCTGATTACAAAGGCTTTGATATATCGCTTGTGCTGGCAGGACAAACACATGTGAGCCAGTATGTATTACCGGAATCAGGTACCATCGGTAACTTCTACAGCAGCTGGGCAGATAACAGATGGAGCCCTTCTAACATAGGCGGTAGTTATCCAAGAGTAGATGAGAGAGCGTCTTCTTCCATCAATGGAGGCCTGTACAGGAATTCTTTCTGGCAGAATAATGCTTCTTTTATCCGTCTGAAGAATGTGGAAGTGGGGTATAATGTGAATGCAGGTATATTGTCACGCATGAAGATCTCCGGACTGAGGATCTACGCCAATGCTTTCAACCTGTTCACCATTACAGATGTAAAAGACTATGACCCGGAAGGCAGCAGCAACAGCGGACAGTTCTATCCGCAGCAGCGTATTGTGAACGTAGGGGCCAATGTTAAGTTTTAATCGTAAAAATTCCATCAATGAAAACTAACAATATTATTATATCTATTCTGCTGATCACCGGAGGCCTGTTTGCTTCGTGTAAGAAAAATTACCTGGACATTGTGCCGACAGACAGAGTACCGGATGTTACCGTATTATCGGATTCCGCTTTATTTCAGAATTATGTAATTAACCGTTACATGAGCATCAAACTCCAGGATAAAGAAGGAGAAGGTACTCCTCCCGGTTTCGGCAGAGGTTTTGAATATGCGATGTGGAGCTCTGTGAGCGATGAATCTATCTACAATAACGATGATAATACCTGGCTGATACAAAGAGGATTGCTGGCGCCGGAAAACACGGGTATTGCGGGTACGATCTGGGGCAGAAGTTACCGCAGTATCAGGGAGTGTAACTATGGACTGGTGAACATCATGCAGGTGCCGATGAGTGAACAATTGAGGAATAAACTAAGAGGAGAATTACATTTCATCCGCGCCTTCCGTTATCATGACCTGATCAGGAATTATGGTACTGTGGTGCTGATGGGAGATAAGGTGTACAATCTGGAAGACGATATGACCGATCCTTCTTTGTTCACAAGGGCGCCTTTGAACGATTGTATCAGCTATGCAGTAGCCGAACTGGATTCAGCAGCGCAATACCTGCCGGAAGTGAATGACGATAGCTGGCAGGCAGGCCGGGCTACCAAAGGTGCAGCGCTGGCTTTGAAAGCACGCATGTTATTGTATGCAGCAAGCCCGTTATATAATGTAGGTACCTGGGAAGCAGCAGCTGCAGCGGCAAAAGCAGTAATGGACATGAATAAATATGGCATCGCA
Source organism: Chitinophaga sp. S165 (assembly GCF_003182155.1). GTDB lineage: Bacteria > Bacteroidota > Bacteroidia > Chitinophagales > Chitinophagaceae > Chitinophaga. The sequence continues at coordinate 1,127,587 of NZ_QGTG01000001.1, read as the reverse complement.
GCGGATTACGTTAAATTGTTCCAGAGTTCAGATAATAATGAGGCTATTTTCTCAAGGTTGTATGCCATAGGTGCACGTCACGTTTGTATGGAAATAGCGAATGGTCCTAACGGATACAACGGCTGGGCCGGAAATACACCGTTACAGAACCTGGTAGATGCATATGAGATGAAGAACGGTAAACCGATCACAGATCCGGCTTCCGGCTATAATGCAGCTACTCCGTATGTGAATCGTGACGCCCGTTTTTATGCGACTATCCTCTATAACGGCGCCACTTACCGTGGAAGCACCATACAAGCCTATACGCCCGGAGGTAAAGACAGTAATGACGGACCATCAAACTGGAATACAACTAAAACCGGTTATTATCTGCGTAAGTTCATGGATGATTCTTATCCCATCGAGAACCCATGGGATGTGGCCGGCCGTCAGCCATGGATCTATCTCCGCTATGCTGAAGTCTTGCTGAACTATGCCGAAGCGCAGAACGAAGCTGCAGGACCTGACGCCACAGTTTATAATGCGGTAAACCAGGTAAGACAGCGTGCAAGTGTTAATCAGCCGGCATTGCAGGCAGGCCTGTCTAAAGACCAGATGAGAGAAGCGATCAGAAGGGAAAGACAGGTGGAGCTTGCCTTTGAAGAGCATCGTTTTTATGATGTACGCCGCTGGAAGATCGCTATGCAAACGGAGAACGTACCTGCATATGGCATTACGGTGGAGTTGAAGAACGGCGCTCCTGTATATACCCGGAAAATAGCACTGACAGGCCGTTTGTTCGCTGAGAAGAACTACTTCCTGCCTATTCCGAGAACAGAGATCCAGGCTTCAAACAATAAGTTAGACCAAACAACAGGATATTAGTATGAAAGAGATCATCGTATCGGCAATACTGCTTTATACGTGTATGCATACCGCGGCGGGACAGACCGCCGCGGTGCATATAAACATCGATCCGGACGTGACATATCAGACGATCGATAATTTCGGGGCTTCCGATGCATGGTCGGCGCAATTTGTAGGTAACTGGCCCGAGGAAAAGAAGAATACCATCGCTGACTGGTTGTTCAGTTCAGACACTACTGCTACGGGTCAGCCGAAGGGGATCGGGTTATCCCTCTGGCGTTACAACATAGGCGCCGGTAGTACGGAACAGGGAGAGGGCAGTGGCATTACAGATGAATGGCGTCGTGCCGCGAAATGGCAGAATCAGTCAGGCCAACTTTGGTTCCTCCGGGCCGCGAAGGAAAGAAAGGTGAAACAATTCCTCGCATTCCTTAACAGTCCGCCGGTAAACCTTACCATTAACGGAAGGGCATTTGCTGACAAGGGCAATTGTAACATCAAACCAGACAACTATGACGCCTTTGCCACCTACATTGCCGATGCAATGGAAGGGATCAGCAAAACAGCCGGTATCCGGTTCGATGTGATCAGTCCTGTGAATGAACCTCAATGGGACTGGAGCGATAATAAACAGGAGGGATGTCCCTATGACAATGATCAGGTCAGCGGTGTAGCCAGAAGCTTGAGTAAAACACTGGCTGCAAGGAAGCTCTCCACTAAGATAATGGTGAGTGAAGCAGGACAGCTGGATTACCTGTATGGAGGAAAGAATAAACCTGCCCGCGGTCAACAGATCACTGCCTTCTTTGATACCAGCTCTCCCGATTACCTGGGCAACCTGTCAAATGTCAGCCATGTTATTTCCGGTCACAGTTATTTTACCACATCTCCACGCCCCGCATCCATCAGGACAAGAGAAGAAGTTGCCCGGCATATTAGCTCCTTTAAAGGACTGGGATTCTGGCAATCTGAATACTGCATACTGGGTGATAATGCAGGCGAGATCAATGGCAACAAAAGAGACTACGGTATGGACGCAGCATTATACCTGGCCCGTGTTATCCATGATGATCTGACAGTAGCAAATGCTTCTGCATGGCAATACTGGCTAGCAATATCGCCGTATGATTATAAGGATGGCCTGATCTACATAGATAAAAATAAACAGGACGGTCAGTATCACGACAGTAAGATGTTATGGGCTATGGGGAACTATAGCCGCTTTGTAAGACCAGGTGCAAAAAGGATCAGTGTGAATGTACAGGGAGATAGCAGTCTGCTTGTTTCCGCCTATAAAAATACAGATCAGACAATAAGCGTGGTGATTGTAAATAGTGCGCAGGAAGACAGGCACATTTCACTGGACCGTAAAAAGGGACAGTTTCGCCGGCTTCGTTCCTATGTGACCTCCGGGGCGGATAATCTGCATCCCCTCGCTGTAAATAACAGTATAGTAATACCCGCCCGGGCTGTTGTTACGGTGACGGAAAGTATTCATTAATAAACGACGAAGGATGAAAAGGACTGGCATCATTGTTTTGCTGATGGTGATCTTCAGCATGCCCGCACTTGCGCAGCAAACAGCTAAACATACGTTCGCACTGGGCGATACCGCATTCCTGCTGGACGGGAAACCTTTCCTGATGATCTCAGGTGAAATGCATTATCCGCGGGTTCCGCGAGAATGCTGGCGGGCAAGAATGAAAATGGCGAAAGCCATGGGGCTGAATACCATTGGCACCTATGTATTCTGGAATGTACATGAACCTGAAAAAGGGCAATATGATTTTTCGGGCAATAATGATATTGCAGCTTTTGTGAAAACAGCACAGGAAGAAGGGCTATGGGTCGTGTTAAGGCCCAGTCCCTATGTATGTGCAGAGTGGGAGTTTGGCGGATACCCATATTGGTTGCAGCAGATAAAAGGACTGGTGGTACGCGGCAAGGAACCGCAATACCTGGAAGCTTACAGGAATTATATTATGGCCGTAGGCAAACAGTTGTCGCCATTACTGGTAGAGCATGGTGGTAATATCCTGATGGTGCAGATCGAAAATGAGTACGGCTCCTATTCCAATGATAAGGACTACCTGGACATTAACAGGAAGTTATTTATTGATGCCGGGTTTGATGGCCTGCTCTATACCTGCGACCCTGAACCGGCAATTAAAGATGGGCATTTGCCGGGACTTTTACCAGCTATAAACGGCGTAGATGATCCTTCGAAAGTAAAAAGACTGATCAATGAAAATCATAACGGAAAGGGACCGTATTATATAGCAGAATGGTATCCGGCATGGTTCGACTGGTGGGGAACAAAACATCATACCGTTCCTTATCAGCAATACCTGGGGAAGCTCGACAGTGTATTGGCCGCCGGTATATCCATCAATATGTACATGTTCCATGGAGGAACAACCAGGGGTTTCATGAATGGTGCTAATGCGAATGACCGTACGCCGTACGAACCGCAGATCAGCAGTTATGATTATGATGCGCCGCTGGATGAAGCAGGGAATGCTACAGAAAAGTTCATGCAGTTCCGCAAGGTGATCTCAAAACACCTGCCTGAAGGAACAGTACTGCCGGAAGTGCCGGCTGCGAGACCGGTCATAACGATCCCTGACATCCGTTTTACAAGCTCGGCCCCACTATTCAACTTCCTGCCTGTTCCTGCGGGTAGCGTTAAACCGCTTACTTTCGAAGACCTGGGACAGGCCTATGGATGGGTGTTGTATAGCACAAAGCTGGCAGGAAATAAAAAAGCCTGGCTAAAGATCAAAGAACTGCGGGATTACTGTATTGTGATGGTGAATGGTAAGAGGGTAGGCGTACTGGACAGAAGATCCGGAGTAGACAGTATACAACTGCAATTACCGGCAGGGAATGTGAAACTGGACCTGCTGGTGGAGAACTTAGGACGTATCAACTTCGGCCCTTACCTGCTGACAAACAAAAAGGGAATAACAGAGAAGGTGCTCTGGGCCGGGAAGGAAGTGAACAACTGGCAGTTATACAAATTGCCGTTCGACAAACTGCCTGCAGTGAAAACAAAAAAGGCGATTGCAGGATCAAATGTGCCGGCGTTGAAAGAAGGAACCTTCACCTTAGATACGGTAGGAGATACGTACCTGGATATGAGCAATTGGGGCAAAGGTACCGTATGGGTGAACGGGCATAACCTGGGCAGATACTGGGAGGTAGGCCCGCAGCAAACGATCTATGTACCGGCAGAGTGGCTTCATAAAGGGGCCAACAACATTGCTGTGATGGAATTGATCAAACCGGAGATGGATAAGTTATCAGCAATTGACCATGCTGTATTGGACGTATTAAAATGAATAAAATAGTGAATGATGAAACAAATGATAGAACAGTGAACAGATGATTTTTATTGTTGACCTGTATTTCTTGTAGCGCCTTTTATCTTACTGTTTGTTTCGTCAATGCGGTCGGGGCTTCGTAAAGAAGCCCCGATTATTTTTTAGCCGTCACACTTAATGATAATAGATCTTAAATAACTCCGTCTTTGTTTTGATATCCAGTTTAAGGAAAATATTTTTCATATGGTATTGAATGGTATTTAAGCTTAGATGGAGGTTTGCGGCGATCTGTTTATAAGACATTCCCTCCAGGACCATTTCTGTAATTTCTTTTTCTTTTTTGGTCAGCTTTTCCCTGGTAGCAGGTTTCTCATTTCTGTTACGGTAAAGCATATATCTGAATATCTGCTGACTGACTGCCGGTTGACCGAATTCCAGCATATTGATCATTTTATGTTCTATGCTGTGGAAGTTTTCAGTTTTCATGAGATAGCCATCGGCGCCCTGATCAAACGCCAGCTGGATGATATGTTTATTTTCTTCTTTCGTAAGCAGTACAACGAGCATTTCAGGCTTGAGTTCCTTAAACTCTTTTATTTCTTCCATCTTTTCCGCATCTGCGGTTTGTATACTTAGTAATAAGAGATCAGGGTTAAGGGAAGGATAATTATACAGGATACGGAAAGCTGTTGAAATACTGTTGGTATTGAGACAAGTCGAAAAATGGCTGTTTTGAGAGATGTGTAATATGAGATCGTCGCTGAATTGTGTGTCTTCTTCAATGATGCCGATCTGATATTTTCGATTTAGATTGACTGATAACATTGGTTTTTAAAATTTTGAATCATTGGGAATAAGATAAGTACGTGCGTTGGTTTAAAACGAAGAGAATAGAAAACAATAGAGTTATCAAATAGTTTATACGTTAACAAAAAATAGGGGAACGGGCTGGGATGATTAACTCGTCCGTTTCACTATGACAAAGTACAAGACCTACGTATTATTGACCTTTAGCGGAATATGGTTACTGACCCAGAACAAGATATAAAATCAATGTATCATCAAGGACTACACTTTTATGTGGTAAATAATATTGATAATAGCACGAATTTTATTTGAAGTTACATAAAACGAATATCAGAAAAATTTAAATAAAATAAGAATTGAAATGTCAGGAACCCTGATAGTACACATTTCAGCTGTTGAGTATGATAAATCCTTATTCCCACGGATGACTACAGATCTTACTGCGTTCATTGTTTGAGTATGCTTAAAGAGTATACCCGGAAAGATCACCGTTTACGTTGTGATTTTCCTGCTATGCGTGTGTATGTATATATCGGGAAACAAAGCCATAAAGCGTATTGATAATATGATAAAACCCAGTAATGACATTAATGAAGACATCTATTTGCTCCTTTAACTTTCCATCAGTTATTTACAGATATATCATTGGCTAACCAGTTAAATAGTCTTGCAGAGGGCAGGTTATGAAAATTTTTGATACCCGATCAGACAGGAATGAATTTTTAAGAAGAGCGGCTATTGTAACACTGGTGCTTCTTTTTTTTGTTGTGTTTTTTCATAAACGTGTTTTCGTTGTAATAAAGTCAGGTGAAGCCGGTGTATTATATAGCGTAGCCAGCGGAACTGATATTAAGAGAACATATGGTGAAGGGTTGCACATCATTAGTCCGTTCAATACAATGACCATTTATGATGTAAGGACACAGAAGCTCAATTTCAGCCAGTCTATAATCAGTAAGAACGGGCTCAAGATCCGACTGGACTATGCAGTATTATTCAAGCCCGACAGGAATTTCCTTCCGCTGCTGCATCAGCAGGTGGGAACGGATTACAAGAATACACTTGTTGCGCCGTGTATTGAGGCTAAGATCAGGAAGGACATCTCAGAACTTGCTCCTGAAGATATTTTTATGATGGACAGGGGGGTGACAGAGAAAAATGAAATTGATAGTCTGAGGAAGATCCTTGTCAATAATAAAGTGCAGATAGAAGGATATTTCATTTCAAAAGTTGAGCTGCCTGATATCATTGATAGTGCCATCACAGCAGTGTTTGCAAGGCAGCAGCTGAATGAAGAATATAGGTATAGACTGGCAGTAGAGCAGAAGGAGCGGCAGCGTAAGATCATAGAAGCGCAAGGGGTGAGGGATTTCGCGACAATATTGAATGTGTCGCCTGCTCAGTGGAGGGCGCTTGATGTAACACAACGACTGGCTGCTTCGCCGAATTCAAAAATGATCATTATGGGTAGTAATGGCTCGGGCGGGCTTCCTGTGATAATGGGTGATCAGTTTACAACAGTGCCTGCTGCCGGCGGCGCGACCGTAAGACCAGCCACGCCTAACAGGCCGTAAATAACTAAATCATTTTTCATCAGTAAAATAGAATTAACATGATAGAAAATTCACAGGTCGAAGTTACCACATCGACTGACAGAGAAGTCAGCTCTCGGGCAATTATCAAAAAGCATGTACTTATTTCTATGGGCGTAGGGGCTGTTCCTATTCCAATTGTAGATGTAGCAGCCGTTACAGGCGTACAGCTTTCTATGATCAGCAAACTGGCCAAATTACACGGTGTACAGTTCGCAGAAGATCTGGGTAAATCGTTGCTGGCGGCTTTAGTTGGCGGTGTGGGCAGTAAAGCATTGGTAACAAGCTTCCTGGGAAGTGCCATCAAGGCTATTCCTGTAGTTGGATCAGCCATAGGAGCCGTTACATTCCCTGCATTTGCCGGTGCTACTACATACGCTGTGGGTAAAGTGTTTGATAAACATTTTGCACAGGGTGGCACTATGCTCGATTTCAAGCCTGCAGATGTGAAGGAGTACTTCTCAGAAGAGCTGGATAAGGGAAAAGAAGTTGTAAGCAATATCACTACAACAGTTAAGAAACCTTTTACTTCCAGGAAAGCAGGAAGAGATCCTGAACCTGACGCGATATAACCGACCGGAATATGTTCAATATCATTTTCAGCCCCTTATTTATCGGTTGGATAATTCTTGCAGTGGTCTGCGGGATCGCCGGTATACGTACGCGTATCGGATTCTGGGGATCATTTTGCCTGGGCATCGTTCTTACTCCTGTAGTGGTGCTCATTGCACTGTATCTGTTTCAGCCGATAAATAAGGGCCGGTAATTCTTACATATCACAAACATTAAAGCGATGCGTACAAACGGCGTACAGCTTTTTATTTTCCCCCACGCGGGCGGAAGCGAGGTTTCCTATGTTCCTATAGAGAAAGAACTGCTGCCGGTGACAGTAACATCTACGATCTGTTATGCCGGAAGAGGCAGGAGGATACAAGAGCCGTTTCTAAAAGACATGGATGCCACAGCAAAAGATTGCATGGAAATAGTCCGGAAGAACAGGGATCAGCATTTACCGCTGGTCTTTCTGGGCCATAGCCTGGGGGCGCTCATTGCCTTTGAAACAATGGCCTGTATGCGGCGTTATGACATGGACCTGCCCGAACTGGTCTTCTTTTCCGGCAGGAAAGGGCCTGCCGCCGTTTCAGAAAATACCAACAGATCACTATTGCCGGATGATGAACTGTTAACCTGCCTTTCCCGGATGGGCGGGATCCCGGAATACTTTCTGCGGCATCCTGACTTCCTTTCGTTCTATCTGCCGATCATCCGGAATGATCTGCATTTGAATGACACCTATTCATATCGTCAGCGCGAACCCTTTGATCTGCCCTTTGTGATCATGAACGGGACGGAAGATGAAAGTGTCGGGCCTGATCCCGCAATTTTCTGGAAGGAACATACCATAGCTGCATGTTACCAGGAATGGCTGGAAGGCAATCATTTCTACTTTTCAGATGCCACCGCTTTCAGTCAGACACTAACAAAATATATCAGCATGCATTTTACACATTTGCAGCTGCCGCTTTTGAAAGCGTGTATTTAACCCATCTACCAATTAAAGTTAACTATTGTGAATACTACAGCTCAATCAACATCCCATGATACGCTTAGCAGTCTTCAGAAGTCGTTTCTGATCATCCGGAACCTGGAAAGAAAGCTGGAAGAAGAGAAAAGCCGTGATCCTTTAACCGAAGAAATAGCGGTGGTAGGTATGGCCTGTCACCTGCCCGGTGGTATCCGTTCTGTGCAGGACTTCTGGGATGCCTTGCTGACGGGAGAGGATCTGATAGCTGACAATGGTTTAACTGCCCGCTGGCAGGATATGGGACATCAGCAGGGGCCTGTTAGCCGGGCTATGCCACATGCGGGGTTACTGGACGACATCACATTGTTTGATAACGAATATTTTCACATCTCACCAGCAGAAGCAAGATATATCGATCCGCAACAACGGCAGTTGCTGATGGTAGTGGGTAATGCGCTCGCTGATGCAGGCATATCTCCTGAGTCCCTTAAAGGCACTGATACGGGCGTTTTTACCGGCATCAGTGCATTCGACTACAGTCTGCATATCATGCAGCAGGATGATAAATATATGGTAGACCCCTACCTGGGAAGCGGCAATTCATTGAGCGGCGCCAGTGGGCGCATCTCTTACTGTTACGGTTTTCACGGTCCCTGTTTAAGTATAGACACTGCCTGCTCTTCTTCCTTAGTAGCCCTGCACCAGGGCGCTGAAAGTCTTAAAAGGAACGAGTGTAAGGTGGCAATTGTCAGTGGCGCAAACCTGGTATTGTCCCCTTATCTGCAGGCAAGTCTGACAGAAGCAGGAATGTTATCGCCCGACGGACGTTGCAAAGCTTTCGACGATAGTGCTAATGGTTACGTGCGTTCTGAAGGTTGTTTGTCGGTCGTATTAAAAAGATTGTCCGATGCGGTGAACGACGGAGACCGCATCTATGCTTGTATAAAGGGTTCTGCTGTTGCACAGGATGGCGCCAGCGGCGGACTTACAGTACCTGATCCTGGCAGCCAGGCGAAAGTGATCCGCAATGCCTTAAGTGCTGCAGGTATGCAACCTGATGATATAAGTTTTATAGAGGGACATGGTACCGGAACATCCCTGGGAGATCCTGTAGAGGCAGAAGGATTGAAGCAGGTGTTTGGCAATCGTACAGCTGGCAAAAAGCTGTTGCTGGGTTCTGTTAAAAGTAATGTAGGGCACCTGGAAGCTGCGGCAGGACTGGCAGGCTTCATAAAAGTATGTCTGAGTATTCATCACAGGCAACTGCCTCCACACCTGCATTTCCAGCAGCCTAACCATCATATTGACTGGGATAATATGCCCTTTCAGATCAATACAGATACTCAGGGTTTCAATAATGATTCCCGCCTCACCGGAGGTGTCAGTTCATTTGGCTTTACCGGTACCATTGCACATTGCATAGTGACGGCTTGTGAAACAACAACGACAACTACCCGTAAACAGCTACCAGCACCCCGTTTTCATCTGAAGTCCCACTGGCTGGGAAAACTGCCAGGGGCGTCCGCTGCGGGTTGTTACGGTATTCAGTGGAAGCAGTTGGAACCTGCGATACTCGAGGAAAAGGAAGTGTTGCAATATGTTTATTTAGAGACAGGCGAGGGAACGGACCTGAACAGGCAATGGTTCCTGAATAAAAGCGGAACTATATCGCTGCCATACGACCGGTTGTCTACGCTGGATAGCCTCAATAGTGGTTTCGGGCAGCGGCCTTTCTGCCTGGTATATGATCTCAGCGCTCTTCAGGAGACAGACGAGGCAGGGTTGAGAAATGTATATCAGCAGTTGCTGACGTTTTTTAGATCGGTACAACAGCTTGGTCGCACGCCGGCTGCTATACTCTTTGTTACCCGTAATGCTTTCAATGCACCGGGTAATGATGATCTGTCCGCATTTCAATATAGTCTGACGGCCTTTATAAAATCAGTGTCCCTGGAAATGCGTGGCGCAGTGATGCTGGTGCTGGACATAGACAAACAGTTACCGGATGCCGTGTTCCTTGATAACTATGTACAACAATCCTGTTTCAGGGAAATATCTTTCAGGGACGGGCGACTGTGGTATCCGGCTCTTACGGCCAGTGGATTATCCCCCGCAGTGGAGATCTCCTGCGATCCCGGAGGAACTTATCTTATTACCGGTGGCAAGGGGTCTTTAGGCGCTCATCTTGCAGAGTGGATGGTACAGAAAGGAGCCGGTACAGTAATTATTACAGGAAGGAGTATAAACAGTAATACGGCTGGTGACCGTGTTATTTACAGGCAGCTGGATATTACAGACGCTGCGGCAGTTCGCGGGCTTGCCGATTGGCTACTGAAGGAAAAGAAAATATTGAAGGGTATTGTTCATGCGGCGGGAACAAACAGTCGTTGTTTACAAAATAACCTGACTACCGATGACATCATGTATGTGGCCGGGCCCAAAATTACAGGACTGCAAAACATTGCAGCCTGCCTGCCCCTGGAGCAGCTGGATTTCCTGGTTACTTATTCTTCCATTGCAGCAGTGTGGGGATCTGGGATGTTGTCCCATTATGCCGCCGCCAATGCCTATATGGATGGGTTTATCCTGCGATTGAGAAAGCAGGGTATCGCGGCTAAAACTATCAACTGGGGACCCTGGGAAGGCAGTAATATGATGCTGGAAACTGAGAACAGTGTTGATCTGTTGAAGGAGTCCGGTGTGCCGCCTTTTAATGCAGGCGCCGTTCGCAGGATATACTCTTCGCTGTTGGTAGCCGATACTCCTCAATTGATATATGTACGCCTTGATACGACGCGCTTTATTGCCATGATGGAAATGCAGGGACCCGTAGCCTTCTGGGAAAACCTGCGCCCGGCAGAGAACAGATCAGAGCAGCCCGTTGAGGGTAAGACAGATCTTTCGCTGATAGCTGATGATGTGGAAAGACAGGACCTGATCAGGAAAGAACTGGTAAGATTGGTGAAACAGGTCCTGGCAATGGAAGGCGAAGCACCGGTAGACATTACCCGGAGTTTCAGTGACATGGGAATGGATTCCATATTGCTGGTCAAATATGTACAGTGTATCAATGCACAGCTGGGATTGACAGTGACGACCAATATGCTGTTCAATTATCCAACGATCAGTGGCCTGTCGGCTTATGTGAACAGCCGTTTCGAAAAGGTAGTAGCTCCGCAGGTCAAAACAGGGAAAATAAGCAGTCTCTATGATATGAGTGATGAAGAGGTATTAAAAATGGTTAGTGAAGAAATGCAAAAATATTAATCGTCTATGGAAAATATAGAGCTGGTAAAGAAGTTGTACGAGAGGCTGAAAATTGCAGAGGAACGTATAGACACACTGGAAAGGAAGGAGGACATGCCCGTTGCCATTGTTGGCATGTCCTGCCGCTTTCCCGGCGCGGAAAATGTGGCGGCATTCTGGGACAATCTATGTAATGCAAAAGATGCGGTGGCGGAAGTGCCGGAAGACCGCTGGAATGCCGGGCGCTTTTTTGATAAGGACCCTGATGCACGGGGTAAGTCCTATTGTACCACAGGTGCTTTTTTAGATGATGTAAAGGGCTTTGATGCTGCCTTCTTCAGGATCAATCCTGCAGAAGCAAAACAAATGTCACCCCAGCAGAGGATCTTGCTTGAAACAACCTGGCAGGCGCTGGAAGCCGCCAATATAAGGCCCGGTGGCCTTAAAGGGACCGATACGGCCGTGTTCCTGAGTGCATCCGACGATCATTACAAACATCTGGTGACGGGAGAAAATCCGGAGGGCATCACACATTTTTTTGTAACAGGTAATGCCACTTCTACTACAAGTGGAAGGATCGCTTATCAGTTGGGACTGACAGGAGCCAACATGATGGTTGATACTGCCTGCTCTTCATCGCTTGTGGCCGTGGACCTTGCTGTCAGGGAACTCCGTTCCGGAAAGACAGGTATCGCTATTGCGGGAGGGATCAACCTTTTCCTGACGCCGCTTGGATATATTTCATTGTCAAGAACGAGGGCGCTGGCTGCTGATGGCAGGTGTAAGGCTTTTGATGCCGCCGCAGACGGTTATGGCCGTGGTGAGGGATGCGGAATAGTGGTACTGAAAAGGTATGATGATGCCATCCGGGATGGTGATCATATTATAGCAGTAATAAAAGGGGCCGCTATTAACCAGGATGGCGCGAGTAACGGTATGACTGCCCCCAATGGTCTGGCACAGGAAAGGCTGCTGAAAGCGGCCCTTAAAAGTGCGAATGTACATCCCGATGAGGTGTTGTATGTAGAAGCACATGGAACAGGCACCAAACTGGGTGACCCTATAGAAGCAGAGGCGCTGCAACAGGCATACATAAACGGTAATGAAAGAAAACACCCACTTTATATAGGGAGCGTGAAGACGAATATCGGGCACCTGGAATCTGCCGCCGGCATTGCCGCGCTGATCAAAACTTCCCTGTGCCTGTATCACGGGAAAGTGCCGGCAAGCCTGCATTATCACAATCCCAATCCTGCTATCAGCTGGAATGAACAGGTGAAGGTTGTGACGTCTACAACCAGTCTGCCCACTCTTGCAAACAGTTTTGCATCGGTAAGTTCCTTTGGGTTCAGTGGCACGAATGTGCATATGATATTGCAGTCGGCAGTACATCAATACAGTAATCAGCATCCTGATGAATGCAGCGTTTTATTACTTTCTGCCCGGTCGGCAGGAGCATTGCAGAAACTGGCGGCAGCTTATATAACATACCTCGGGAATACAGATGTTGCTTTTCCAGATGTAGCATATACCGCTTTGCATTGCCGGGACCATTTCGAAGAACGCGTAGCACTGATCGCTGAGAATAAAGTGGCTGCATGCCGTTTGTTGGAACTGGTGGTAAAAGGGGATAACGAAAGGTTACTTGTGTCTCCGGGAATGAATGACAGCCACTGTCTGTTGTTACAGGAAGACGCACAACAGTTTTTATCAGCCGGCCAGGCACATGTCTATTCGCTCAATGGCGTAGCTGTTCCCATTCCTGTATACCAGTTTGATCATGAAGAGTTCTGGGTGGACGACGGCCGGTACCGTTCATATGTAAACCCTTCGGGTGAAATTATAACAACCGGTACAGTACCTGCAACGGCCAGTACAACTGAAGATCTTTCAATAGCATTATATACCGACAGGATCGTTGCTGAGATCACAGAAATGAAAGCCGGTACATTCAGTGATGAGGATGATTTCTTTGGCATGGGCATGGATTCAATTATGATCATGCACCTGCGTGAACGGATCCTTGAAGATAAAAAGGTGAATATTGAGGTGTCGTTATTCTATGACAAACTGAATACACCGGGGAAGTTAAAAGAGTATCTGTTGACAGCTGCCCCCGGTGCAATACCGGTAAAGAAGACAGAAGAAGCTGCCTATGTGCCTTATAAAGCGCCGGAAGTACTACAGGATCAGTCAACAGGTAATGATGATGCATTGCAGGCTTTGGTGAATGATGTTGTAAAAAACAGCAATAGCTCCAAACAACTGACGCAGGACTATCGTCAATACCTTGCCAACAACCGCAACATTGCAGGGTTTAAACCGCGCTGGAAAGAAATGGTGTACCAGCCGGTAGCGGCAAAAGCGGAAGGCGCTTACATCTGGGATATGGACGATAACCGGTACCTGGATTTTACAATGGGCTTTGGGGTACATCTGTTTGGTTATAATCCGGCATTCATCAATAAAGGTTTACAGGAAGTACTGGAGAATAAACTATTCCTGGGAGCTTTAAGTCCGCAGGCAGGAAAGCTGGCTATGCGCATCTGTAATATTACAGGTAATGATCGTGCGGCTTTTTACAATACAGGCACGGAAGCTGTTATGGTGGCTATCAGGCTGGCAAGAGCGGTAACCCAGAAGAATAAGATCGTGATCTTCTCAGGCTCTTATCATGGCACTTTCGATGGCATCCTGGCACGCCAGGGAAAGAGTGTATACGGAGAACCGCTGGCGCCTGGCGTGAATACATCTGTAGGACAGGACGTACTCGTGTTGCGTTATGGGAATGAGGAAGACCTGGAAGTGATTGCAGGTATGACAGGAGAGATCGCCGCTGTACTGGTGGAACCGGTGCAGAGCCGCAGACCGGACTTCTTCCCCGGACAATTCCTCGAAAGCTTATCAGGCATTACAGCACAGCACAATATTGCATTGATATTTGACGAGGTGATATCGGGGTTCAGGTTCGCGATCAACGGGATCCGTGCATTTACAAAAGTAAGACCGGATCTTTCAGTATATGGTAAGATCATTGGCGGTGGTGTTCCGATAGGTGTAGTAGCAGGTAGCAAACGCTTCATGGATGCCGTGGATGGCGGATGCTGGTCTTATGGCGACAATTCGTATCCTACTGCTACCAATACGTTTGTAGCTGGTACTTTCTGCCATCATCCGCTGGCGATGGAAGCAGGGATCCATGTATTGGACCACCTGGAAGCGAACCCGGACATCTACCAGGAACTGGAACGAACAACTGCCGGCATGTGCGACGAACTGAATACATTCTTCAAAGGTCAGCGTATTCCTGTTAGCATGGTGCACTTCGGATCATTGTTCCGCTTTGTGCTGAAAGGTAACTACGAACTGATTTTTTATAAACTGCTGGCAAAAGGTGTCTACATATGGGAAGGCCGGAATTGTTATGTATCAACGGCGCATACAGCTGCTGATATCAGTTACCTGAAACAGTCAGTAATGGATAGTTGTGTGGAGCTGTTACAGGAAGGGCTGATCAGTGCGGAAGAGGAGATCTTAGTGCCCGAAATCAAACTCTCCGCTGCACAACAGAACATCTGGTGGGCATGGCGGTTACAGCCCGGGGCTGCATTGTTCAACCTGTCTGAAACACTGCTTATAGAAGGCCCTTTCCTTCCCGACAAATTCGAAGAAGCTTGCAACCTGCTTGCACAGCGGCACGAGATATTGCAGACGGTGTTCTACGAAAAAGAAGGGATCCCCTGGCAGAAGCCATTACCTGGTCGCAGGTTCACAATTGAGCATCTTGATCTTCCGGACGATGCTGCTGCTGCGGAGCAACGCTTAATGGCAAAGAACCAGGAAGCCTTTAGTCCGGGTGATGAATGGCTATGGCGGGTATCGGTATGTAAAAGAAACAACGGGACCCACCTTGTCGCCGTGACAGTGCATCATATTGTTTGCGATGGATGGTCGTTGGAAATACTCTTTAATGACCTGATAGACCTATATAATGCATTGGTGAACGGACAACAGCTGGCGGGTGCATCCTCATTACAATACCGTCATTACGTACAGGAGGAACAGGATAACACACAGAATGAAATGCTGCGTTCATTCTGGCATCAACAAGTGAAAGCAATTACACCGTTGCATATTCCGGGAGTAACGGATAATGGGGCTCCGGGAAATGGAGAAGCCGCATTGCTGATAAATGGCCCCCTCTATGCCGGCATCAAACAGCTGGCGACTGATCTTAACCTTAGTGTATTCGCTGTCATAATAGCCGTTACGCAGTTGTTGTTACACAGTTATACAGGCGCTACAGACATTACTACAGGAACGCCTGTTACGGGAAGAAGCAAAGCAAAATGGAATAAGCTGATAGGACATTTTCTGAATATACTGGTGTTGCGTATTCAGCTGGACCGGGATGAAACATTTACTCATTTCCTGGAACGGCTGAAGTTACATCTGATGGAGATGTTTGAAAAGCAGGACTACTCCTTCGAAACATTAAAGAATGAATGCTGGGAACGGCAGGAGGGAGCGCTCCATCCGTTCTTTGAAATAGAAATATCGCTGCAGAACTTCCGGTTGAAACGGCATCATAGCGCAAGGCATTTTGATGATCTGACAATAAGCAGTTTTAAGAGGATGTCTATAGACCCAAGAAAATATCCGATGGAATTCCGTTTTGATGAAGGACATGATGATATCGATCTGCGGATACATTACGACGCGGCACGATATCCTGCTGCACTGGTAAATGAGATGACAGAAGACTGGCAGCAGCTGCTGGAACTGGTATTTACAGGTCGGGATGAATCACTTGCAAAGCTAATAGCCAAACTGAAAGAAAACCGGTCAGCAAAAGCCAGGCAAACCTTACACTCCCGCCGGAATGAGAACCTCATAAAATTAACCACTACAAAATAATGCTCTATGCAGTTTCAAAGACAGCAATTTTCATTAAAAGATGTGAAACCGAGGACTATTGATCTTGCAGGAGATATTATTGAAAGAACGCCTGGTTTTCCCGTGATCTATAAACCCGCTATAGACGGAATATCATTGCAGTCATGGTTGTCTGGCCACCAGGAAGAGGTGGAGCTTGAGCTGAAAGTTTATGGGGCTATCTTATTCAGAGGCTTTGATGTACCTGACAGAAATGCCTTCCAGGATGTAATGGGCGCCTTTAACGAAGAGTTCCTTTCTTATAAGGACCGGTCCTCTCCACGGACGGAGGTGAGGGAAAATGTATATACTTCTACGGAGCATCCGGCAGATCAGGTTATTAATATGCATAATGAGCTGTCTTACTCTCACACCTGGCCCCAGAAGATCGCTTTCTACTGTGCGAAAGAGCCATTGGAACGTGGAGAAACACCTATAGCGGACGTGCGTAAAGTGTTGAAGCGTCTGCCAGAGAAGCTGGTTAACAGCTTTCGTGAAAAAGGTATCCTTTATCGGAGGCTGTTGCAACAAGGGGTGGGATTATCATGGCAGGAGGTGTTCCAGACGAAAGATCCTGCAGTGGTAGAAGAGCATTGTAAAACACATGGACAGGAGTTCGCCTGGACAGGCAATGACCGGCTGGAGATCAGATGGCAAAGGCCTGCCGTAAGAACACATCCGGTAACAGGAGAAGATATTTGGTTCAACCATGGATATTTCTTCAATTTCCTGGCCCTTGCACCCGAAATAAGGGCGGCGTTTTCCAGCAGTGACGAGCTCCCTTTTAATACTTACTATGGAGATGGCTCATCTATTGAAGCCGAATACCTGGAATTGATCCATGCTGCTTACGAGGAAGAATGTATCTATTTCCCCTGGAAGAAGAAAGATCTCCTGCTGATGGATAATATGCTGGTTGCGCACGGGCGTAATTCCTTCCGCGGAGAAAGAGAGATCAATGTAATCATGATGAAACCTATCAGACTATAATGACGAGTTTATCCGGTGATGTAATCCTGCCTGTTACTGAAAAACAGAAGGGATATTTTCAAAAGAACATACCTCAGTTGCCTGTTAGTTTTTCCTGGAAGGTCCGCTGTGAACAGGTGAACCATTTGCAGGAGCTGGAGCGTGCGCTACGAGCGATGTTTCAGGAGCAGGAAGCACTTTTTATACGTTTTATTTATCAGCCTGATGTGGTGTATCCGCTACAGAAAATAGATACATCAGATAGACAGCAACTATATATTGTCCTGGATGATCAGCCGGGGAATGAAGACGCGTTCCGGGACAATTGCCGCAGGTGTCAGGAAGAGTTAAGTGAATATGTGGTCTTCGTAGCTTCACGGGGGAAGGCTTGTTATGATGCTTATATACAGATCCCTTTTGGCCTCGTTGACTTTCACAGCGTTGTTAAGTTATGCAGTGCAATACAACAGGTTTTTTCAGGTAAGCAGGTGGAAGTGCTCCTTATATCTTATTCTCAGTATGCAAGCTGGCAGGCAGAAACATTGAAACAAGCGCCGGATGAGGTAAGCGCCTGGTTTAAACAGCAGCAGGCTACGGAGACAGCGCCGTTTATATTTGAAAGAGCTACCGCGAATAGACCTGCCTATGAAAGCACCATTGCAACAAAGAAAGGAAGATCATTACTGCTTGCGGCTGAAAAGGCGGGTATGTCAGTCCGCGATTGCTGTTATGGTATATTCAGTGTTTTGCTGGGTCACTTTACAGGCAGGGATGTTGTAACGCCCGGAGTATTACTGAACGGCAGGGTTTATGATGAACTGGGCAACACCGCAGGCCTTATCGACCAGGTGATCCCTTTGCCGGTAGCTTTGGAAGATAGTTTCAAAGCGTTGGTGGACAGGCTCTCTCAGTCAATGGAAGAGAGACAATCGCTTGCGGAGTATTTCACGCACGAATTCATAGAAGAAGTTGCGGGCAATGAGTTACGTTATGTAGTGCAATACGTGAGAATACCGGAACATATTGCCGATTACAGCGATTGGCGGGTAGTACTTCCCGGCGCAGCCTTGCAACTGGATATCCTGGAAGGGACAGATGGGCTTACGACAAGATGGTATTACGATACTACACGATTTGATAGGAATGGCGTTGAGCAAATAGACCAGGTATTGCAAAGATTGCTGGACCTGGCAGCGACCGGCCTGGAAAACCTTACAGATGTTCATCTACTGGCGGATGAGCTGTCCTTTGATGCACCGCTGCCGGTAATTTCACAGCCGGGGTTTATTGCATTGTTCCAGACAGCATGTAAAAAGTATCCTGATGCAATCGCTGTTGTTGACGGAGATACGAAGTATACCTATCAGTCACTTCAGCTTGCAACAGACAAACTGGCGGCAGTACTCATCGGAAAGAAGGGTGTACGCCCGGGAGATATTGTGGCTGTCAGTGCAGGGAGAAGTGCACGGGTGATCATTGCTGTTATTGCCATTATAAAAGCCGGTGCTGCTTTCCTGCCTATAGACAGGTCGCAGCCTGCATCCAGGATACAATCCATCCTCGAGGATGCGGCTCCTGTATTGATACTTACTGATGATAATGAGGACGGTCCGGGCTGTCCTATAGGATCATTGTTGGACGAGGTAGAAAGCCAGGTAAATTATCCGGAGGAGAATAGCGAAGCGCTTTCTTATGTGATCTATACTTCCGGTACAACAGGAAAGCCGAAAGGTTGTATGCTGACGGGCGGTAATCTTTCCCACTATCTCCATTGGTGTATCAAAACATATACAAAAGATACGGCCTGCGGCAACTTCCCCTGGTTTACGCCGTTGTCTTTCGATCTCACCATCACCAGTATCTTTCTGCCCTTAGTAACAGGGAAGAAGGTGGTTGTATTTGGAGAGGCGGAGCAAACAGACGTGATCCTGCGGCAATGCTTTTCCGGAAAGGAGGGCATTGACTGCATCAAACTGACCCCTTCGCATATCAGTTTGCTGAAACACCAGGAACTAACACACTCACCTGTACAGGTGGTGATCACCGGAGGAGAGCAATTGTTGGCTTCACAAGCAACAGTGTTGCTCGGGCTTAACAGGGACATTCTACTGTACAATGAATATGGCCCTACAGAGGCAACGGTGGGTTGTATCGTTAAAAGGATACGGCCGGCCGATGAGCTGATAACGATCGGGCGTCCTATAGACGGGATGGAAGCGTTCATCCTTAACAATGCCGGCAGGGTAGTAATGCCGGGTCTTGCGGGGGAACTGTTCCTGGCAGGGAACGGTATAGCAAAAGGGTACCTGAATAATGAAGCGTTGACCAGTGAGAAATTTATTGTTGCGGGAACCGGGATTAACAGGCGTTTATACCGTACCGGCGACCTGGTAAGGCAATTGCCTGATGGAGAGCTGGTTTTCCTGGGAAGGACAGATCAGCAGTTAAAGATCCGGGGATACCGTATAGAAACAGACGAGATCATACACCAGGTAAACAACATCGCAGGTATAAAGACGGCACATGTGCTGGCCGAACAACATGGGGACGACCTGGAGCTGGTATTGTTCTTTAACGGTGATGCGGATGTGAAAAGTATAAGAGCATCGCTTGAGGAGCATCTGCCTGTTTATATGGTGCCCCAATACTATTACCGGTTGAAGGAAATTCCCCTGACCGTCAATGGAAAGGTAGACACGCAAAGGCTGCTTTCCCATAGTCTGACCATTAAAGACGACACAAAGATTTATGAAGCCCCTGTTAATGAGACGGAGGAAATAATTGCCGCCATCTGGAAAGAATTGCTGCAGGTAGAGCAGGTGGGAAGGCAAGACCATTTTTTTGCTTCGGGCGGACAAAGCATCAAAGCTTCCGCTTTAGTGGCTCGCTTAAATAAGCATTTTGAGGCCGCATTTACGCTGAAAGATATATTTGACTGTCCATTACTCTTCCAGCAGGCGATAAGGGCTGTAAGAGGCGTTAAAATTCGTTTAACTGAGCCTGTTGCACTTCCTTTGCAGGAATCGTACGAGTTGTCAGGGCAGCAGCTGAGGATCTGGACAGAACATCACGGCGTCCGTTTCTCTACAGCTTATAACATGCCTGTGGCATACAAGGTAGAGGGAGACTTTTCCAGGCAGCGCTTTGCGGCCGCTTTTGAGAAACTGATCGGCCGCTTTGAGTCATTGCGTACCACGTTTATCTGCAATGAGGACGGCATCCCCAGGCAGGTGATCCACAACGACCATACTTTCATCTACGAATACGAAGAATCGGCAGTTGATGCAAACGCTGTATGCAGACAGCATGCTGAATTACATATACCACTGGATACATTGCCCCTTTACCGGGTAGCCTTGTATAAACTGGATGAACAGGAATGGCTGCTGCTGATCAATCTGCACCACATTATTGCAGACGGGCTTTCTGAGGAGATCTTGTTTGAACAACTGCTCATGGAATATCATCAGCAGTCAGCAGGTAGTGCTCCCGGTTTACAATATAAAGAATACGCCGCCTGGCAGAACAGGCAATTGCAGCATACGGGAAGCCGTGATTACTGGCTGGAGAAATTTAAATCCACTTTGCCTGCAACAGCATTGACGGTATCTGTAAATGGAGTTCGCCAGCAAAACAACATAGCAGGCAGTTACACAGTTACATTAGGAAGAGAACTGTCAGAAAAGATATTGTCATTCTCCACGGAAAGAAAGACGACTGTATTCCCGCTGCTGTTGTCTATCGTAGATGTGTTGCTGTACCGCTACGGTGGCAATAAGGACAGAGTGTTGGCTATACCGGTCGATACCCGCCTGCACGAGGCATTCATGCGGCAGGTCGGCTTCTTTCTTAACACCCTCTTGTTAAGGAACGAACTTGATACGACAGCATCTTTCCATACATTGACAGACAGATGGAATCATCAATTAGCCGAGGGATTGCAGCATCAGCAATACCCCTATGAGGCATTGGCAAAAGAACTGACAACACTTCACGGCATATCTGGTGATAGTTTGTTTCAGGTACTCGTCAACTTCCAGGAAAGACAACAAGGCAATATCATAGAGACCGGAAGCATTAAGCTGGAGAAATTGCAGTATGAATACAATACAGGGGCGAAAGCGGAACTGGCATTCAATTTCTCCTTGCATAAAAAGGAACTTGAACTAACTGTCGATTATAACAAAAGTAGCTATCCGGAATCTTTTATCCGTCAGCTGGTAAGGCATTGCCTATTCCTGGCCGGGCAACTAATGAGAACACCGGAAACACCCGTCGGGATCATCCCCATGCTTTCTGTTGAAGAAATAACGGAATGGATGAACTGTGGCAAGGGGCCTGTTACGGATATTATACCAGAGGAAACAGTCATCGCCCGGTTCCGTGAAGTGGCTACCCTATATGCCGATAGTACTGCTATCGTTCACGAAGGTAAAGCCGTCAGTTACGGTACACTTTTGCATCAGGTGAGCACCATGCGTATGCATGGGATCATCCCTGGGCAGATCGTACCGGTACTGGCAAGCCGTAACGAGTTGACTATTACGGCTATGCTGGCCGTTATGAACAGTGGTGGTGTATATCTGCCTGTAGATGCTAATTGGCCGGTAGAACGGGTGATGTCTGTTATAAGAGAATGCGGTGCAAGGCTGGTGCTGAATACTTCAGGACAGCCGTACAAACTTGAGAGCATTGAAGTAGAGATACCAGCATTCGGAGTAGCAGAAGCATCAGCAGCTATGACCGGATCGTCAGCTGCATATATGATATTTACTTCGGGATCTACAGGTAAACCTAAGGGACTAAGTATATCGCATACAGGCTTATTAAATACGATCACTGCACAGATCGCAGGATTTGGTGTAGAAAAGAATGATCATTGTCTATGGTTTTCATCTCCTGCTTTTGATGCTTCGCTATCGGAAGTACTGTTGGCTTTGTTGTCCGGCGCCACAATTTATACTGCATCACCTGAACTGATCGGTAACCAGTATATATTTCTTAACTGGATGATGAAGAACGGGATTACGGTGGCCACTATTCCACCTGCCTACCTGTCAGCGTTGTCTACAGCGCTGCCGGATACACTACGCGTATTGATCGCTGCGGGAGAGGCATTACCGGAAAGAACGGGACTTGCATTAGCCGGAAAGCATATGTTGTTTAATGCGTATGGCCCATCGGAAAATGCGATCTGCACCACCTTTACCAGAATATATCCTACGGATAATCTGATGCCTATCGGTATGCCGATGGCAAATGTTAAAGTAAAAGTACTCGATGCAGACCATCAACCGGTTCCAGCCGGTGTAACCGGAGAACTGCATGTATCCGGGCCAGGACTGACAAACGGGTACTACAATAATGAGGCGGAAACTGGTTTACGTTTTTATACGCAAGGAGAGGAGATATGGTACCGTACGGGGGACTTTGTTCGCTGGCTGGATGATGGACGGCTGGCTTTCGCGGGACGAAAAGACGAGCAGGTAAAGATCAATGGTAACAGGGTGGAACTGGAAGAGATCAGGCATTGTCTCACAGCGCATCAACTGGTAAAGGACGCTGTAGTTGTTTACAAAACTTTTGATGGCAGGAATCAGCCGGCATTAGTGGCTTATGTTGTGCCTGAAGATGGTCCATGTAATACCGACATACTGATGTCTTATGCGCGTACAGCACTACCGGCTTATATGGTCCCTTCTTTTTTTGTTATCATACCGGACATCCCTCTTACCAGCAACGGAAAGAAAGACATCACCGGTCTGCCTTCGCCTTTCAGCGATGAGGAAGTCCAGATAAGCCAGCCTTTATCAGAAAGTGAGGAAATAGTAAGCAGGTTGTATACAGGACTGTTGGGTATGCAGGCTGACAGGAATACACACTTCTTTGCTGCTGGTGGCAATAGTCTGCGGGCTATCCAGGTTATTTCAACTATTTACAGGCTCACACAAAAGGGTGTAACGTTAGGAGAGCTTTACCGGTATCCGCAGGTAAAGGAATTGTCCGCACTACTTGATCAGAAAGAAAGGGAGCCTGTTGCAAAAGTAGAGCAGATAGAAAATGACTGGCATCCTGCTACGCCTATGCAACAAAGAATATGGGCGGATATGGAAATAAGCGGTGGAAGTAAATATCTGATGAAGGGTTCGTTTGAACTGAATGGTCTCCTTGATGAAACCCGTTTCAGGAATGCCCTGAACAGGGTGCTGGAAGTACAGGAGATGCTGAGATGCCGCTTCCGTGTGTTGGGTGATGGACTGCAATACAAAGTATTTGCCGTAGCCGAAAACCAGGTGCAGTATGGTGATGGATCCGCTATAAGTATGGACCCCGAGAAAGATCCCTTATGTCGTTTCTTTATTCAAAAACAGGAAGAGCAACGGCACTTGTTTACGTTTGTGCTGCATCATCTCATAGCAGACGCATGGAGCATTAAAGTGTTGATCACATCTATCCTGGAATATTACGGTAAACCAGGCCTTTATAAAACGATTGCCCCATACCGGGAATATGCACGTAACATGAGCCAGCTTGTTCCTGTTAAAGTAGACAGGCCGGCAATGGTACAGCATTGTTTACTGAAAGACAGGGATGCAGCAAAGAATACTGATCAGGGACCCGGTTATTTCAGACAGGTATTTCATAAGTATTCGAATGATACCATCACTGAGTTATCTGCTGTATACAAAGTGTCCCCTTTTGCACTGATAACCGGTTTGCAAGCCCTTGCATTCATGGATGATGTATCGCAACCGGTGCTGACGGTATTTGCACCGCTGCACGGACGTTTTGATCCTGCCTGGAATAATACGGTGGGATTGTTCATGAACGTGGTACCTGTAACCATCTATAAGCAATTATACACGCATATATCAGATCTGATTGAACATGTACAAACCCAGTGTACTGCCTTTCTTGATCAGCCGGAAAGGTACATCGCCCATTGGGTGCCCACTGAAAAGGAGGAAACGGCCGGAAGAGGTGTGTTGGAGATACATATAGACGACTTCGCAGAACATTATCGTCAGGAACTTATCACACCGGCTGATATTACTGTTCGTCCTCAGCATACTGCGATGAGCAGGAAGTTTAGTATGGAAATACATTTTACCTCAGATAGTCAGGGCCTTTCTGCAGAATGTTTATATGATCAGGGAAGTTACAGCGGCAACTTTGTGCAGCGTGGAATAGCAAAGTTCGAACAGATCCTCGCTGCTCTCAACAATGAGCCCTCTCAAACGGTCATGGCGCTCGAATATAAATTGCATAACACGGAAAAGGATATGATGCAGGCTGCACAGATGGCCAGTATCCGCAGTTTTCTAAAAAAGAATTAAGGTTTCAATATGAGTATCCATTGTATATCTCCTGTGCAAAAAAAATACTTCAGCCGTGGCTGGAACCAGTCGTTATTACACCGCGCATTGTTTAAAATATCCGGCCTTGTTACGCAAGATGTTGCAGCCCGGTGGAAACAGCTGGTGAACAGGCACGCTATACTGAGAACAGTTAGTACATACACAAATAACGTTAGCATCCCTTTCCAGGATATAACTGATCAGGACCAGACCACCATCACTGTGGTAGACAACAAGGACCGGGATATGGAAGACATCCTCACGGCGTGGAGAAACATGTCGACGGATAACGGAAGGATCAGACTGGTCATATTTAATAACGAAAAGGGCAGCCCTGCGTACGTCGGGATCATTGCTCCGACAGTATGGTTAGATAGCTGGTCCTTGCGTTTCCTGGCCTGGCAGCTGGTCGCTGCAAATGATCAGGATGAGGAGCCCCTGCAATTCATCCAATATGTTGAATGGCTGGAAAATACGGCAGGCGATAATGAAACATTGCCTGCAGAGCTGGAACAAGGCGCTGTGCATTTCAGAGGAACGTTGACTTTGCAGGAAGGCGAAGCGCACGCCGGAGATCCTTCATGCATCACGGCGGATGTGAATGCTGATGAAACCTTGCTCAGAAGATTACAGCAGGTGGCTAAACAGAAGAATGTCACTCCCGCGGATATCTGGTACTGGGCATGGACGAATATCACCACATCTTACCTGAAGCAGGGTATAGGTACTGCCGCATATATATCATCCGGGCGTCAGTTTGATGAATTTAAACAGATCCCGGGACCGTTTGCCAAAGGGATCTATAGCAGTTTCCGCAAAGAGCAGCCACAGGATGTGTTGAAGCTAAAAGAAAAGAGGGAACGTTTTGACCTGTACCGCGAACAATTTGAATGTGGAACACTTCCCAACGCATGTACCTGTAGCTTTGAATACCTGGAACGGGAGCATTTTCCTGAAGCAGTATGGGCGGAGATGCCTGCCTGTGTAGAAAGTCATTCTTGTCCGGAACCCTTTATCCTTTCCTTTTTTGCAGAAGATACTGCTGATTCTACAAGGATCGTGTTACAGGCAGATAAAAATGCCATTTCTGCTTCATCACTGGAATGGATCAGGCAGACATTATTGCAATATATCGTTGGTTTCACATCTGGAGAGGGGATGTTGAGTACAGCCCCGATGCATGTGTTATCCGGTGCTGAAGTCCCTTTTGAATTTGTTGCGCTTCCAGATATGCTGATGGCGACCGCCGGCCGCTATCCGGATCATATTGCGCTGGAGTGGGAAGAGGGAGAGATGACTTACCAGGAATTAGTCCGGCAGTCAAGACAAATAGCAGAGGTGCTGATCGTAAAGCATGGTTTGGCGGCAGGGGACCGGGTGTTGCTCAATATGGCCCGCACGGAAAAATTGATACCTGTTATCTGGGCAGTGATGTTTAGCGGTGCTACTTATATTCCGGCAGATAAGCAATATCCTGAAGCGAGGATCAGGTATATCATGCAGCAATCTGATGCGAAACTGGCTGTAACGGATGATCCGTTAGCTGATAAGGGAATCTCTCCTGAAGAGCTCTTTAGGCAAGCTGCAAAGGTAACGATCAAACAAAGGGATCTGCCCAGATGGAAGCCTGATCAACCGGTTTACATACTGTATACGTCGGGTACCACAGGTCAACCTAAAGGTTGTGTCATTACCATGAACAACCTCTTGTACTATACCGGTTGGGCCACTAACTATTATTTCTCCAATAGCGCAGCGGGTAAAATGCCTTTGTTCACGCCGATTGCGTTCGACCTGACTGTTACATCAGTTTTTTGCACCCTGTTAAGAGGTGCCACTTTATTCATTTGCTCCGAAGAAGGAGCAGTTACTGAACATTTGAAAGATGCCTTTACCAGGATGAATGCTATTAAGCTGACGCCTTCACATATCCGTATGCTGCCGTACCTGGAAATATCTGGCGCTATGACCGATACTTGTATTGTGGGAGGAGAAGCCCTGCAGGAGCTTGATATAACGATCCTCCGTTCATTAAACCCTGCCATGCGCATTTACAATGAATATGGTCCGACTGAGTGTACGGTAGGATGTATTGTATGGGAAGTGCCGGAATCATATGATGATATACTGATAGGCAAACCTATCAGCAATACACAGGCCCATATCCTGAACGCGCGGACCGAGTCCTGTATGCCTGGCATTGAAGGAGAGATCTGGATAGGAGGTAATACAGTCGGTGCAGGATATTTCAATGATGCAGAAAAAACAACTGAGCGTTTTATAAACGGCTTATACCGGACCGGAGACATTGGCTACTGGTTGCCCGATGGTAATATATGTTATACGGGCCGTAATGACGACATGATCAAAGTACGCGGTTACCGAATAGAGCCTGGTGAAATAGCAGCGGTGATGCGTAGTGTAGGCGGTGTTAGTGACGCTTTTGTAATGGTCCTCGATGAAGAGCTCGTGGGTTATTATACAGGAGATGCCGGACTGGCGGATGCTATCAGGAAGGAGCTGGAGCTCGAGCTCCCCGCATATATGCAACCTGGCAGCCTTGTTGCATTAGCGAAGTTCCCTGTGAATGTCAATGGCAAACTTGATATAACAGCACTACCATCTCCCAAAGAGGTACGTGCAAAGAAGGAATCAGTACCACCACGTACACCACAGGAAAAGATGCTTGCCCAGGTATGGGAGCTGGTGTTGCAAAAGTCTTCAATTGGTATACACGATCATTTCCTGGGTATAGGTGGCGACTCTATCAAAGCGATACAGGTAGTGGCGAAGATGAGAGAGAAAGGATGGAGCTTACAGGTCGGGGATATACTCCGGTATCCAACTATCTCACAGCTGGTGGACTATCTCAAAGAGGCAGATCATATTCCTGCTGATGATCTGGCAGATGGTGGCGAGGTCCCGCTTACGCCTTTGCAGATAAAGTTCTTCACTGACAATACAAAAGATCTACATCATTACAACCAGTCAGTTTTATTGCAGGCAAAGGCACGAATTGCAGTGACAGATATTAAGGCGGCTGTCTCCGGTTTGTGGCAGCGTCATGCAGCCTTACGTACTGTTTTCCCTTTGGTCGGTAATGAGCGTGTTCAACAGGTACTGCCTGCCGCTGATATGCCGGATAGCTGTTTCAGGGAAGAACCGGTGATCGATCTGAAGGCACAGACGCATTACTGGCAGCAGCAGTTTGACCTCGAAACGGGGCCTTTATTCAGGTGTATATTATTTCATGAAGAGGAATATGATGTTGTATTCCTGCTGGCGCATCACCTGATCATCGATGGTGTATCGTGGCGTATCATTTTAGAACAGCTGGCTGAAGATCCTTCAGGGAAAGATAGTACGGCTGCATGTTACCTGAAATGGTCACAGGCAATGAGGAAGAGAACAGACAGCCTGACTGTGCCTGAAATGTCTCATTGGATGAGAATGGAAGCAAAGGCTACGGAGGACTGGATCGGCTTTACATCTGTACAAAAAAGTTATCAGCATTACGATCACGTGAATGAAGTATTGTCTGCCGGAACTACCAGCCAGCTGCTGGCATTGCCCTTACATGCGATGAAGGTAAACATGCAGGAAGTGCTGCTGGCGGCGCTGACCAGTGCCATACATGATTGGAGCGGAAAGCCTGCAGTTACCTTATACATCGAGTCGCACGGCCGGAACAGTACTGACGATGCCGCTTCTTTTGCAGACACTGTAGGCTGGTTCACCATGAAATATCCAGTCATGTTGCCCTGCATTGCAGGAGACGTGCATACTGGCATACAACAGACGATCGCCGCATTAGAACAGGTGCCCGGTAATGGAGAGGGCTATCTCTGTCAGCGCTACCTGGGCGAACTGCAAGAAACCGACCATGGTGCGGAACCATTGATCACATTTAACTACCTCGGACAGATAGAAAGTGTTGGAGGCGGGTTGTACACTATTCATCCGTTATCGGCGTCGCAGCAGAATGTGGGTCCGGATATCTATATGCCTTCAGCGCTCTTCTTTACACTGATTGTCTCCGAAGGCGCTCTACAGATAAGCCTTTCTTATCACAATGCACTATTTACACAAAATTCAGCCAGTCAGTTGATCGGGAAATATATAATAGCGCTTGAGCAGTTCATTGATGCGTTAGAAAAAGGGGGTGGCATGTTCAAGAAGAAGATATCCGGTGCCGACGGACTTGGGTTGAATGAACAGGAATTGGAAGAGATCCTTAATTCAATATAAATATGGGCAATATTAAGAGCATACAGGTATTGACGCCA
Organism: Chitinophaga sp. S165; assembly: GCF_003182155.1. Lineage (GTDB taxonomy): Bacteria > Bacteroidota > Bacteroidia > Chitinophagales > Chitinophagaceae > Chitinophaga. The sequence continues at coordinate 1,098,697 of NZ_QGTG01000001.1, read as the reverse complement.
CTGCAGGAGGGATTATTATTTCATGCCCTTGCGAAAACAGACAGACAGGCTTATTTCGAACAATATAGCTTTACCATGCCGGGTAGCATTGATGTGGAGATGTTCCGGTCAGGACTGGCAACCATAATACAGCGTCACGATGCATTGCGTGTACGTTTCGTGGCCGACAAAGGTGTGCGGCCGGTACAGGTGATCATGGATGAAGTAACGCCGGAGCTGAGTGTTCATTCTCTGGAAGCGGAGGAACAGATAGCGGAGTTCCTGCGTGCTGACAGGGAACGTGCTTTCGATATACTTTCCGATAACTTGTTCAGGGCCGCTATAATATATGCCGGAGACAGCTCCCGCCTGGTGATATCCTTTCATCATATCATATTGGACGGCTGGAGCTTCGCTATCGTAATGAACGAGCTGATTGCGCTGTATCAGGGAAAGACAATATCTAAAGGAGCGGTGTCTTTCACAGGGCTCACAGCATATCTGGCGCAACAGCAACAGGATGAGGTAACGCAGTACTGGCTCAGGCACCTGGATATAGAGCCTGACTTTATACCAGGCTCGCTTACGGAGTCCTTTATGCAGCCTTCGCTGAACATGGAGCAGGTATCCCTGCATACGACGTTCAGCGAAGAACTGAGTACGCAATTGAAGCAGGCTGCCGCAACTTTACAGGTAAGTATCAATACCATACTATACGGCATGTGGGGGATATTACTATCACGTTACTGCCGCCAGAAGAAAGTAATTGCAGGAATCACCGTTTCGGGCAGGGAAATAAATATTGCCAATGCTACGGATATAGTAGGCATGTGCATTAATACAGTTCCTTTCCCTTTTCATACAGAGGATGAGACGACAATAGCTGATTATTTCACTGGTATTTCAAGCCGCTTCATTAATAGCCTGCCTTACCAGTACTGCTCTGTAGCTGATATCAGGCGGAAGGCCGGTGTAGAAGGAGAGTTGTTCGATCACGTGGTGGCGGTAGAGGACTATCCTTATGACGAAGCCGGACTGGCGGAAGGAAAGCTTTCGGGATCGGAAGTGTTTGACCGCACAAATTATCCATTGTCAGTACACATCTCTGCCGGTAAAAAGATGTTATGGCGTATTTCCTTTAATGTGGACAGATACCCGGAAGCCCTTATCCGGCAGGTACTGGCACATCTGACTGCAATTGGCGAACAGGTAGTACAGGGCATTGGCAAAGCCAGGGGCTTGTCTGATATAAGATTGTGGGGAGACCGGCAGACAAATGATCTGATCCATCGCTTCAATGATACAGAAGGGTTCTATCCGGCAGATAAAACATTGTTGTCGTTCTACTACGACCTGCTGGAAAGGAATTCACCGGTAAAGATAGCAGATGAAGAACATAACTTGTCAATACATGATCTGGAGGCTTACAGTAATGCTGTACAACATGCATTGGCGCAGGCAGGCATTGGCAGGGGAGATAAGGTTGCCATATGCTGCAAACGCTCGGTGTGGCTGGAAGTAGCTGTGATGTCAATATTTAAACGCGCAGGTACTTATGTGCCGATAGATCTGCGGATGCCGGAAGACCGTATCGCATTTGTGTTACAGGATGCCCACGTAAAGGTCGTATTGGGATGGGACGCCCCACTGATAGAGACAAATGTACCATACATTGATATGGAAGCGGTGATCGGGCAGCCTGTTACGGAGTACAGCCCTGTGATCATGCCCCTGGTAACTGATCCAACTTATATCATCTATACATCTGGCTCTACCGGTATGCCTAAGGGCGTTGTCGTTGAGCATAGCGCAGTGGTGAACAGGATGTACTGGATGCAACAAGATTTTCCGTTGTCGAAAGATGACTGTATTCTGCAGAAAACAAGTATCGGTTTCGATGTGTCCGTATGGGAATTGTTTCACTGGCTGTTTTCAGGTTGTACTACCTTCTTCCTGGCGCCAGGTAAAGAAAGTGAGCCATACGAGATCGTGCGTACCATTAAGGACCACCATGTGACCGTTACGCACTTTGTACCATCTATGTTAACCTTGTTCATGGATGTTGTGATGCAGGAAAAACTGGTGGACGAGTGTGCCTCTCTGCGATTTGTCTTTGCAAGTGGAGAAGCCTTGTTATATGCCTCTATGGAGCAGTTCAATGAGCATGTATATAAACACACAGGCGCTATCCTGGTGAACCTGTATGGGCCAACGGAAGCTACGGTCGATTGTACTGGCTTTACCTGTTCTCCCTGGCCGGAGCAATACACTTATGTACCAATTGGGAAACCTTTACTGAACACAAGGGCCTATATATTGGATAAAGAGCAGGCACTGTTGCCACCCTGGATAAGCGGTGAGCTGTGTATTGCCGGAGCAGGAGTGGCGAGGGAATATATCAACAGGGAAGAACTGACTGCTGAAAAGTTCCTGCCTGACCCGTTTGTGAAGGGCGCACGGATGTACAGAACGGGCGACCTTGCCATGTGGAACGATGTCGGTGAGCTTATTTATCTCGGGCGGATAGATCAGCAGGTGAAACTGAACGGACAACGCATAGAGCCAGGCGATATAGAAGCTAAACTACTGTCTGTGGAAGGCATCCGCGAAGCAGTGGTGTTGCTGATGAAAAGAGACGACGGAGCATCCTTCCTATATGCATTTTATACCGGGGAGGAAGTGCCTGCCGTTACTATCAGGACTACATTGGCGAAACAGTTGCCGGTATATATGATCCCGTCCGGCTTTAAGATGATTAATGAGATTCCCCGGCTAGCCAGTGGCAAGATCAATCGTAAGCTGCTATCAGCACTACTGAAAGAGCAGGAAGATGAAAAGTCAGTTTCCAAACGCTTGCAGAACGATGAAACAGCTGCGAAGTTACTACAGGTTTGGGCACAGGTGATCGGGAATGAGGTAGATCCGGAGAAGGATTTCTTTGCGAATGGTGCCCACAGTCTGACCGCTGTGAGGATGATGTCTGCAATAAAAAGGAATTTCGGTGTACAGATCTCTCTTCCGGATATATTGCAACATTCAACACTGGATAAACTATCTGCTTATATTAAAAAGGGTAGTCCTTCGAAAACTGCCGCCATAACAAGTGTTGCTGCACCGGATAGCCTGGCCTTAATGCCTTCCCAGGAGAGTATTTATGTATTGGACAGTTTGCCCGATATAGGTTTTAGCTATTATGTGCCCGCATTAATAAAACTGGAACAACGTCCGGATGAAGGGCGCTTGTTGCAGGCCCTGGAGCAGCTGCTGGACAGATATACCGTACTTCGTACAAGGTTCATTGAGAAGGACGAGCAGGTATTGCAACAGATCCAGCCTGCCAAAGATGTTTATAATGCATTTGTGAAGTCAGGTGGTATCATCAGTTTTGCCTTACCTAAATTGAATCCTTTGCAGGCATTCGGAGCGCAACGGTCTGTTATTGATATCAGTCAGGCCCCCTTGTTCAGGATATACCTGCTGACACACAATCAGGCGTATTATCTGCTGCTGGATATTCATCATCTTGTAACAGACGAACATTCAAATACCATATTCGCCTCGGATCTGGTCCGGTTGTATAAACAGTTACCGGTACAAGCTCCTGTGTTACAGTTCCATGATGTAGCAATGTGGTATCACAATACTTATCTGCAAGGGGATCAATACCAGAAGGACAAAACATGGTGGGGCGAATATCTTGATACCATACCGGTTATGCCATCACTTCCCGCGGCGGAAGGCAACGGTTCTCCTTTTGAAGGTTCCGTATTCCGGCCGGTATTGCCGCCTGCTGTGGTGAACAGGATCAGGTCTTTGTCGTCAAAACTGGGTGTAACTGACTTTACGTTAATCTTCTCCGCTTTCCATATTATTTTGTCGGGATATACTGAAGACAATCGCCTGCTTTGCGGCTTACCGTTCTCTAACAGGATGACCGATGAAATGCAGGACGTAACGGGATTTATGGTCAGTACACTGCCATTCCATGTACGCTTAGACCCCGCAGTATCATTCGGTGAATATGTACATACAACGGGCATACAATTAGCCAGGATAATGGAACATGCCTGGTATCCGCCTGCTCATTTGTTGCGCGACAAACAGTTATCAAGGTACGGTAGTAAACATCCTTTGTTCAACATCCTGTTCAACTATGTGGTAGCACCTGAAGGGACTGGTAACCAGGAAGGGCTGGACCCTGCGGCTGAATCAGGCGCACGGTTTGACCTGAGTATTGAAATAACAGAAGCAGACAATATATTCGCTCTCACTTTCATACATGCCACTAACCTGATCGATGCTGCACTGCCGGTACACCTGTACAATGCGTTCTGTACCCTGCTGCAGTCAGGTCCTATGTTGCCGGATATGACTATTGCAAACCTGCGGGAATTGGCGCCGCCAATGGGAAGTGGTAATGAAAAAGCGAGTTATACGGCACCACCGGTTGTACAGGTACCTGCTGATATTGAAGAGAAAGTAGCGGATATATTCAAAGAGATGTTAAGACTGAAGACCGTTGAACCGGAAGATGATTTTTTCCTTTCCGGAGGACAGAGCCTGTTAGCTATCAAACTGGTTAGCAGGTTGAGGGAACGGTTTAACATCCAGATCAATTTATTCGACGTATTCAAACATCCCCGGTTGTATGACCTGGCAATGTTTGTTGCCTCACGCCGGCATGGCGGTACGTTTATTATTCCGCACGTAGGAGAGCAACCCTACTATAGCGTTTCTCCTTTACAGAGGAGATTATGGTTCCTGCAGCAACGTGAGCCTGACAATATATCCTATAACATGACCACCGCTTTCAGGATATCAAAGCCTTTGAAAAGAGAGGTGCTCGAAGCATCCTTCGAAGCACTTGTACAGCGGCATGATCAGTTAAGGGCAGCTTTTGTATTGCAGGAGAACGGGCCGGTTGTTCTGTTAACAACACCAGATCCTTCCGCATACCTGACATTCCTGAATGGGAAAAGGTCGGTTGAGGAAATCATGGACCTGGCGAAGGTGTTTAGTAACACTCCCTTCAGACTGGATCAGGCGCCATTGGTCCGGGTGCTGATCATGGAAAGCGATAATCATGAATTTTACATGGTGATCAACCTGCATCATATTATCTCAGATGGTTGGTCTATCGCGGTACTGTTGTCAGACCTCCTGGCTATTTATGAGGCTAAACTCGCAGGCACAGTAGCTGCTTTGACGCCGTTGTCATTGCGTTATGTAGATATTGCGCAATGGATGTCTTCGCGGTCGCAGGCCGTGCTGGAAACTTCAGGTGCATACTGGTTGAATAAAGTAATTCCGGGACTGCAACGCGCGTTATTCCCTTATGTGGTGTCAGAAGATACAATTGAAGGGATTACCCTGCATCATATTCTTCCTGACGAACTTGCCCGTAAGGTATTGCAGTTGGCCAGGAAACGGCAGGTCACCGATTTTCAGTTGCTGTTGTTCAGTTTTGGGTTGTTACAAGCCAGACTTTCCGGTACGGAGCATTTTGTGTTAGGTAGTTCAGTGTCAGGAAGAACGAATACAAGTATGGAGCCTGTAATAGGGTTCTTCGTAAATATGATGCCTGTATTTGTTGACATTGATAAACATAAACCGGTAAGAAAAGCCTTGCAGGACTTCGCGGAGGGAATACGGCAGGACATGCACCATACAGATCTTGCCTTTGATGAGTTGTCGGCATTGATGAGGAAAGAGAAAGGTCTTCAATTATCCGAATACATTAACACGCGCTTTGTATATAATGACTTCAGCGCGCAGGAAAATGTATCAAACGGTATTGACATTACAGAAATAGAAGTGGTGATGGAAGGTAGCAAATTCGACCTCAGTTTTACCGTACAACCCTATAGGGAAACGCTGTCGCTCAACGTGGAGTATAAGGCGGCGAAATATACGAAGGCTGCTATTTTTTCATACATCAAACAATGGGAGCAATTGCTGGAACAGCTCTGCATACAGGAAGAAGCACAAGTAGAGACGCTGTTGGTGAATAGCTGGGAAGATGCAGCGTCAAAGCTGAAAACAAGGTCGCACGAATTACTTAAAAGCATGAAAAAGTGATATGAAAAACCAGGATATTTTACAGTCATTGAAGCGTACAGTTCCCCGTCCTGTTCAACAGGTTAATCCGGTGCGCCAGGAAGTTATCCGTGGAAATGAAGAAGGTTCGTTATATGTTGTACTGAACTGTAGCAATGCAGATCTGCAGCTGAAAGAATGGGTATTGGACAATAAAGCACAACTGGATAAGTTATACCGGCAGTACGGCGCTATTCTTTTTCGTGGGTTCGCCATTGGTAATGAAGATGATTTTCAGCAGATCTGCCAGTTATATGCTACCCGTTTACTTGATTATTCTGAACCTTCCACACCGAGGACGAAAGTGGGAGATAAAGTATATACATCAACAGAATATCCGAAGGAAAGGTCTATTCCTTTCCATAATGAGCACTCTTACACAAACACCTGGCCAGGAAAAATATGGTTCTATTGTAAGGAGAATGCGGACAGCGGGGGAGAAACCCCCATTGCGGATTCCGCCCTGGTATACAGACTGATGCCCACGATGGTAAAAGAAAAATTCGAACGTGCCGGCGTACGATATGTAAGGACATTCCATAAACAGATAGACTTGAGCTGGCAGAAGGTATTTGGTACCGATAATAAAGAAGAGGTGAAGATATACTGCGAGAAAAGAGGTATGAGCTTTAACTGGAAAGAGGGAGACGTTTTACAGACCAATTATACGGCGCAGGCCATAGCGGTACATCCGGTAACAGGCGAGAAGGTGTGGTTTAACCAGGCGCACTTATTTAACCTCATGAACCTGGATGCCGATACACGATCTTCATTGGTGAGTTTACTGGGGGAAGAGAATGTACCACGGAACAGTTTTCTGGGAGATGGTACGGCCCTGACAAGAGAGGACTTTAACGCCGTGATGGATACATATGAAAAGGCTCAGATAGTATTCCCCTGGGAGAGCGGTGATGTACTTTTGTTGGATAACATGCGCTTTGCCCATAGCAGAAGACCATTCACCGGTAATCGTAAAGTATTGGTGGCGATGTCTGATCCTATTGAAGGGACAACCAATGCTGTGGGAAATGCACGTCGCAATACCGCCGCTTTTTTCAGCCGAAAGGAACGTCCGCAGACAGTACCCTGGCTGCGTTACCGGTTAGCCGCCCTTTACCGCATCCTGGCAATGGAGAAACTGGACGAAGGTATCAGCGGACATATTTCAATGAAAGTACCCGGCAGGGAAGATGCTTTCTGGGTGAATCCGTTCGGGCTTTTCTTTGAAGAAGTGACCCCTGATAACCTGATCACAGTAGATGGAAAAGGCAATGTATTGGAAGGGGACCATCCGGTGAATGTTGCAGGCTTTTGTATCCATGCGGCCCTTCACAAGGGAAGACCCGATACGCATTGTATCGTACACACGCACTCGCCGAACGCCACCTTATATGCTTCACTGGGGCAACCGATACAGCCGGTTAATCAAACCAGCTGTATGTTCTTTGAAGACCATGCGCTGTATGACGAATATAACGGACCGGTGCTGTCTTTGGCTGAAGGAGACAAACTGGTAGAAGCAACTGGCGGCAATCACACGCTTTTACTACGTAATCACGGTACCCTTACTATGGCGGCGGAACTGGAAACTGCGGCTATCCTGATGATCGCAGCCGAACAGTCCTGCATGGCCAACCTCATGGCAATGCGTGCGGGTAATGTTAAGATCGTTGATCCGGAAGTGGCAAGGCTGACGCGTCAGTGGATCGCTAACCCATTGGGTCTGCAAATAGAATTTGATGCCTATATGCGGAAGGCAGAACGTTTTTACCCCGATCTGATTCAATATAAACCGCTTTAATAAACTGACTCACACCATGAACACCGCGTTTGCCTACAGACTATCCTCTCAGCAACAGTCACTGATCCTCTCAAAGGCGCACCTTTTTTATAATAAGCTGGTTTTTACATTACCGGGACGATTTTCACAAAAGGATGTTGAAGTCGCCATTACACAATTGCTGGATTGTTATGAAGCATTCAAACTATCAGTTCATGAGAGTGAGCAGGGAGAATGGTTGCAGTCTGCCGGACTGGAAGTAACACCTTCCTTCTCCAGGCAAAGGTCCCTGCCCGGTAAGATGGAGAAAGTTAACGGAAAAGATTCGCCTGTTCGCGTATACCTGCAACAGGGAAACGGTAAAACTGATGTGACTTTATTGGTGAGCCCACTGGTGGCGGACCTGAGTAGTTTGCACATATTACAGCAACAACTTATTACCTTACTGGAAACCGGTACTGCGCCCACAGAAGAAATCGGTTACCTGCAATATGCTGAATGGCAGCATCAGTTGCAGGATAGTGAAGGTCAGGCAGAAGCCTCCTCCTTCTGGAATGCTCAATACAAAGGTGCACAGCTGGTGCTTCGCAATGAATTGAAATATACTGATAATCAGTTGGAAGCAGGTGTAAAGACATTGGTGCTGCCGGCTGAGTTAAGCGAACGGATAGGAACTGAAGGAGAAAATATTTTCCTCGCCTGCTTCCTGGATATGTTACAGATGCTCACAGATAGTGAGTCTTTTACGATCGGAGTAGAGTGCCACGGAAGGGAATTTGAAGAGCTGAAAGATACCATCGGTCTGTTGAGTAAGGTATTACCCTACGCATATAGCCAATCAGCCGACATCCTGTCTAATATAAAAGCGTTTCAGTTTTATCATACTGCCGAACAGGTATTTGATTACCAGTTCGGTTACGTGGCCTTGAATGGCGCTTCTGAAGGACTGCAATGGTTAATGGGCAGGAAGTTGAAATGCCAGGTGATCACTGACGATACAGGAATGCGGGTGTTATTCCTGTATCATCCTGGTTACTTTCGTATAGAAGACATCCGTCAGATGCAGGACTTGTACCTGGCACTGTTAACTGACCGTGTAAACAGAAATCATAACAAACTAAGCCTCTTCCGCACCTCCTTTGCAGAAAGAGTATGCGCTTCCGGAACGAAGGTAGAAAGTGAGTTTGCGCATATTGTGGAGGCCTGTAAAGCGATGACGTTGCAATACCCGGCACATGAAGCAGTTAAAAGCCTTTCCGGTAGTCTTACGTATAAGGAATTGGATGAGTATTCAGATAAGGCAGCGGCTGCATTGATAGAACGCCATGGCATTACTGCAGGCGATTTTGTTGGCGTAATGATGCCGGAAGATCATTGGCTGCCTGTTGCATTGCTGGCTATTATGAAAACGGGCGCGGCATATGTGCCTGTAGACGCTGGTAATCCGGAAGCGAGAATTCAGCAGATACTGTCAGATGTCCCGTTGAAGTGTATATTGATCAATGAAGAACAACCGGATTATAAAGTACCCATAGTACGTTTTAAATTACTCTGTAAAGAGCATGACCTGGTGCTCCGGCCCTGTCAGTTTACCGGCGAAGAGATAGCATGTATGATCTATACATCCGGTACTACCGGTATACCGAAAGGCGTCATGGTGACCGGGCATAACATGTTGAATTATACCAGCTGGCTGAAACACACTTTTCACCTGACTGAAAATGACCGGAGCATCTTGCAGGCATCTTATGCCTATGACCTTGGGTATACAAGTTTATGGGGATGCCTGACCAGTGGTGCAGCTGTTCATATCATCCCGGGCGAAAAAAGGCAGGATGCCGATTGGATGGTTGACTATATCAGAGAACAGCAGATCACCTTTCTGAAACTAACGCCTTCCATCTGTTACTTGTTATTACAGGCGGAGAACATCGGAGCATTAAAGGATTCCTCCCTGCGACTGGTCTTTTCAGGTGGAGAGAAGATAGATGTCTCCGGTATTGAGCGGTTCGCAGCTATAAAACCGGATATACAATTTGTCAATCACTATGGACCAACTGAAACCACGATAGGGACTTTGTTCCAACCAGTGAACCTGACTGGCTTTGCATTGAAACCAGTAGTGGGTAAACCCATTAGCGGGAATGAAGTATTTATCGTTAATGCAGCGGGCGACTTTTGTGTACCAGGTGAGAAAGGAGAGTTACTTATAGGAGGTAAGGGTGTGGCGAAAGGTTATTATAACAGAGAGGAGCTCACCAGTGAAAAGTTCGGGGAGATAACACTGAATGGCAGAACTGTAAGAGTATACCACACAGGTGATCTTGGCTATTGGATAGGAGACGGAACAGTGTGCCTGGAAGGGAGAAAAGATAGCCAGGTTAAGATACACGGCCACAGGGTGGAGTTGGAAGAGATCAAAAATGCTATACAATTCACGGGGATCAGAGAAGTGTACCTCAGGCTCATACCATCACGTTCATTCGGGGAAGAACTGGTGTGCTATTACCTGGCGGATAAAGAAGCAGTGCAACCAGCCTGGCGTCAGGAACTTGGGAAGGTATTGCCTGACTATATGATACCGGCATTCTTTGTTAAGCTGGATAAATTGCCGCTTACAGCGAATGGAAAAATTGACCACAACCGTTTCCCTGATCCGTATGAGCATGCAGGGCAACATATAGCTGTCGACAGTAACCTGAATGAGGCAGAAACCGTTATTGCTGCAATATGGTCAGAGGTATTGGGGCTACCTGTTGGTGCAGACAGTGACTTCTTCGCATCAGGAGGAGATTCAATCAAAGCCATCCAGATAGTGGCTAAATTGAACAGAAAGGGCCTGAATTGCCAATTGCCGGATATATTCAACTATACTACTGTCAGGACATTGGCCGCCCGGTTACAGCCTGAAAAGGCCGTTATAAGCCGTTACCGGCTTTTGCCCATGCAGGAAGCCATGTATTATCATCATAAGGTATTCCCGGAATCAGCTGCGAATCATATCATCCGGCAGTTTCACATAGCGGGAGGTCTGCAGCCTGCCTTACTCGAAAAGGCCATCAAAGGCGCTATACAGCAGTTTGACATTCTGCGGCTCCGTTTCTTTACGGGGGAAGACCATCACTTCTATTGTACCGTCAGTGATGATAATACCTTATCTGTAGAGATCTCAGAAGGCAATGATGTCGCAGATACAAAACGGAAGTGGTTGAGTGAAGGTGTTGATCTGGCTGCCGGACCGGTGTTGAAGGTGAAGATATTCCTTCAGCCCGAAGGTGCGCAACTATTGCTGTACTATCACCATATTATCATGGACGGGTGGTGCTTCCAGCTGATCATACAACAGATAATGGCTTACTATGAGGCATTGTGCACGGGTAAGGAACATACCTGGAGGAAGTATACATCCTTTACGAAATATCTTGACTGGATCAAAGGAAAGGATGCTGCAGCCTCCCGTTCATTCTGGAGCAACTATCTGCAGGGATATGATACACTGGCTACCGTCCCATCCACCGGTACACAACAACCCACTGCTTATGATGCAGGCGAATATATGCTTACACTGCCTGCGGATTTAACAGCGCAGATCGGCGCCTTGTGTGCAAGATCCAGGCTGACTGTCAGTACTTTTATGCAGGTTGCCTGGGGTATTTTGCTGAGCAGGTACAACAATACCAATGATGTAGTATTTGGGGTGACCGTCGCAGGCAGGCCTTATGAAATGGAAGGCTTTGAGGATCTTTTGGGACTGTTTATAAATACACTGCCTGTACGTGTACGCTGGGAGGACGAGACCATTTCTTCTTTGCTTGCCACCGTAAGAAATTACCTGTTTGATATACAGCAACACCAGTATCTGTCCCTGGCTGAAATACAAGCCTGTTCAGTGCTTAAGAAAGACCTGCTGGATCACGTGCTGGTATTTGAAAATTATCCGCTGAGCAGCATGGAAGAGTCCATGGTTAATACGAATATATCCGTCGTGTCGGAAAATGGGGCTGCACAGGTAGGTTATCCGCTGGCAGTGGTCGTATACCCCGGCACCTCCTGCATCGTTAATTTCATGTACAACAGGAACAGGTATACGGATACCGCCATTGGAAAAGTGGCTACCTGTCTATTGCAGGTGCTGGAGCATATGGTAAACGATCCTGACGGTAAAATATCCGGTCTGGACGTTGTACCCGAGCAGGAAAGGCTGGCATTATTGAAGGCAGGAGAACCATACGGCAGCTTCGATCCCGGCATTAACATCCTGGATGCCATTGAAGCCGCTGGCAAAACGTACCCTGGGAAAACTGCCCTGGAAGATCAGCAGCAAACCTTGTCCTATGCCGATATGCTGAGTAAGGTGGACGTAATGGCCGGTTGGCTGATAACTAAGCACGGCATCCGCAAAGGGGATCATGTGCTGGTCTGCCTTCCTCCTTCGACGGAACTGATCATTGCAATACTGGCTGTATTAAAAGCCGGTGCTACATACGTTCCGGTAGATATTGAATACCCGGCAGACAGGAAACTGTATATCGCTGTTGATAGTGACGCCAGGGCAATGATCAGTAGTTTGTACCTTTCAACAGCATTGACAGGGGTGCCGCTTATTTTGATGGAAGTTATACCGTCCGAAGTACCAGCAGTAACAATGCCTGTTATCAGTGGAGAAGATATTGCCTACATCATTTATACTTCCGGATCAAGTGGTAACCCCAAAGGGTGCCAGGTTAAACACAGCAATTTACAGCATCTGTTCCTGCAACAGCAGCCCTGGTTATCTTTCTCTGCAAAAGATAAATGGATCATGGCACATTCCGCTGCGTTTGATTTCTCTGTATGGGAAATGTATGGCGCCCTGGTGAACGGTGGTTCACTCTATATTCCGGATCGCAATCAGGTAAGGGATGCAGGCATGTTCTGTCAGCTATTGGAAGAAAAAGGAATTACCATCCTGAATCAGACGCCATCTTCTTTCTACGGACTGCTGGATGTCATGAAAGTAGGTGATCTACGTATGGTGATATTTGGAGGGGACGTACTGGATTTTACAAAGCTACGCAGATGGCTTGATATACCTGGCCATGAACAGGCGGCTTTATATAACCTCTATGGCATTACAGAAACGACTGTACACGTTACCTGGCACCAGGTAACTGACGATGAGATATTACATGCTACTGGTAGTTCTTATATCGGTACGCCACTTCCGGGGGCATCCGTATACATCATGGATAAACAGCTGCAACTGTGCCCGGAAGGTGTTTTTGGAGAGATCTGTGTAGGCGGGGATGGCGTCTCTGCAGGATATTACAATAACAAAGAGCTGACGGAATTCAGGTTCATTACACATCCGCTGAATGATGAAGGCCGGTTGTACCGTAGCGGAGATACTGGCCGTTGGTTACCCGGTGGAATACTGGAGTTCGGGGGAAGGCGGGATGAGCAGGTAAAGATTCGCGGCTACAGGATAGAACCAGGGGAAATAGTATACCGCTTGCAGGAACATTCAGCTATTAAACAGGCTTGCGTAGTTCCTGTTAAAGTGACGGGAACTACTTCTCTGGCTGCCTACATCATTTTTAAAGCAGCGCCTATGTCAGTAAAGGAACTCCGGTCATTCCTGGCATTAACGCTTCCTGCGCATTTCATTCCCCAGTATTTCATTCCTTTGGAGGCCCTGCCTCTTACTGCTAACGGTAAGGTTGACAGGCGTAAGTTGCCGCCTCCGGTCTCCACTACTGCCGTGAAAGAGAGTGATGATAAGATAGAACAATATCTTGTGAGCCTGTGGAGCAAGGAGCTCGGACAAGCGGTTTCACCGGAAGATAATTTCTTTGAATCCGGCGGCCATAGCCTCATATCCTTCCGCATCATCAGCGCCGTGCAGCAGCAATTCAATGTAACGTTGCCGGTTATACAGTTGTACCAGGACCCGGTACTGAAAGATTTTGCGTCTACCATCAGGCAGCATATGGCTGGTATGGACCGGCAGGTTGAGGCCGAATATATCGTACTCAAAGAAGGTCCGGCAGATAAGACATTGTTCTTCTTTCCGCCCGCCGTCGGTTATGCCGTCGGTTTCGGTAAATTGGCTATGCACCTGGAGGGGTATAGGGTGATCGGTATCAACTTCATTGAACATGATACCATTGCAAAAATGGTTGCCATCGTACAGCAATTGCAACCAGCCGGAAATCTTGTTTTCTGTGGCTTCTCTGCAGGTGGAAGTATGAGCTTTCATGTGGCACAGGCACTTGAGAAAGCAGGGCGAAATGTAAATGCGCTCGTGTTCCTGGATTCCCGCAGATTCGTGAAAGCCGAACCGCTGGAGGAATCAATGATCGGACAGATTGCTACGGATTACCTGAATGACCCACGGGCTAAAGCCATCATCAGTTCTCCTGAAATGGCATCTCGTATGCGCCATCGTATTGAAGCCTCCACGAGGTTTATTCATCAGCTGGAAGACAGCGGAATGATCAACGCCGACATATTTTACATCAGCTCAGATGAGAACAGGGAGAATGTAGAGCGCTGGTCTGCATGGGGAGAGGCGACCAATGGCAGCGTAGTGGTTTGTGAAGGGAAGGGGCCCCATGTATCCATGCTTGATAGCGAATATCTGCCCAAGAACTTACAGGTATACATGAGGATCCTTCATGAAATATTTCAATAGAACTTTACTTCTCTATCATATAGTCGTTTACAACCAGTACATCCAGGCCAGTTGTATAAAACATCCCGATAGCGTCTTCCAGTGAATGCAATATAGGTTTCCCCATAATATTCAAACTAGTGTTAAGTACAATGGGGACACCTGTAATGTCATAGAATGATTTGATCAGTTTATAGTAAGATGCATTCCACTCTTTTTTCACGGTTTGTAATCTGCCGGTATGATTGGCATGTACAACCGCCGGTATCTGGCTCTTCACTTCCTTCTTGAAAATAAGTGTCCGCTCCATATAAGGCGTTTCCTCATAATTCTCAAAGTAGGTATCCCCGAATTCATGCAGAATAGAAGGCGCAAACGGACGGAACTCTTCCCTGAACTTTACCATTGAGTTGATCTTGTTCTTCATGTCTTCCGGTCTTGGGTCGGCCAGAATACTCCGGTTGCCTAGTGACCGCGGACCGAATTCTGCTCTTCCCTGCACCCATGCTACGAGTTTTCCTTCTGCCAGTTTCGCGGCGGTTTCTTTATGGATGCTAAGTGGCAGGTGACGGATATTGTTCACCCTTCCCAGCTGTAACATCCGTTTAATGGCTTCCTCCTGGATGGCAGAACCAAGATATGGTGTGAAGAAGGATTTACTTCCCAGTTTAATGGCAGGATTATCTTCTTTTAATGCAAGCATGGCTGCGCCTATGGAATTGCCATCATCTGCGGGGGCAGATGGAACGAATAATTTGTTGAAGCCCGTAGTAGATGTTACTGTTCCGTTAAAGGAAGAGTTTAATCCGCAGCCGCCTCCTATAACCAGGTTAGCCGATAGTTTAAGCGACTCCACGTCTTTCAGCATGGCGGTGGTCAGCTCCGAAAAACAGGTCTGTCCTGTAAATGCCAGGTCCGCCGCCGTCCACGGATCACTGTCAGGCGCCCGTTTGAATGCTTCCAGTTCTTTTAATATCGCGATGATCCTTTCAACAGGAGGATAATGCAGACGGAGGTTGTCGTACCAGCATAATTCCTTTATTAGTTTGTAGGCCTCCGGGATGATCTTGCCGTAAGGCGCAAGTCCCATCACTTTCCACTCCTCGCCGGTAAACCAGTCAAAGCCGCAAAGTGTTGTGATCATCTCATACAACCATCCCAGGCTTTGAGGGCCTTTATGCAGTCTGACCTCCTTCACCTTATCATTTTCGTAATGATAAATGGAAATGGAACCGCCTTCCCCGTAGCCGTCAATAACGGCACAGGCAGCGTTTTCATACGGACTGGTATAACAGGCGTAGGCCGCATGTGCCAGATGGTGGGAGAAACTGCGGAAGCTCACTTTACTTTCAGGGAAGTGTTGTTGCAGGGCGAGTAAGATGCCCGTACCCGCATTCTTCTGGTACTGGTGCTGTAATTTGAGAATGGTATAAATGGAAGCCTTTGAGAAGATGTACCTGGAAGGAAGTTGTAACAAGGGATTTGTAAGGCTCTTTTCTGAAAAGAACCCAAGCCGTTCCAGTCTGTCAAGGAACTCCAGGTAATCCTGGCTCCACGACGTAGCAACCACGAAGGAAGCGCCCTTCTTACAGTATTTTTTCAGCGTACGGCCAATATCGAAGTTGTCGGCAGGGCAACTCAGCCCTCTCTTATATTGCAGTTTTCTTTCTGTTGCTTCTGCAAACAGTACCTCTCCCTGATTGTTCATGATGGCAATAGAGGAGTCGTGGAATGTATTTGAAAGACCGATGTAATATGTTTCCATTACACTTTATATTCGTTTAGGATGTTCGCAATTTCGTCGTCGGAGATCATGCTGATCTCAGCGATCAGTAGGTCTTCAGGATCGTATGCTGGTTTGTTTAACGCAGAAAAGATGTAGCCGGACAAGGTGGCGATTGTCGGATACTGGAAGAAATGGGAGATCGGAATGGGGATCCCTGTTGCGGCCACCAGTTTGTTTTTGAGTGTATTGAGCATGATGGAGTCAAACCCGGTTTCAAAATAAGGCCGGTCAGTAACAAGTGGCTCATCTTCTCCAAGCCCTAGTACATCTTTCGCCAGTTTTTTCACCAGTTCCAGCATGCCGGTTTCATTTTTGGGTAATACGAAGGCCATACGGACGATTTCTTCATTCCCCTGGGCCTTATGCCACCCTTGAGGTAAATAAGGCTGTAACCAGCCTGGAAATGCCTGTCCGGGTGTAAGGTCCAGCGCCGCATATACCGCGCCTTTTGCCTGCATCAACGATTCCATTAACCGGATGCCTTCCTGGTTATCAAAGGGATGGATGCCCAGTTGTTCAAAATGGGAAGACAATGATGCTGCCATGGCTGAACTTTTCCAGGGTCCCCAGCAGATGCTGACACAAGGTAGCTGCTGCGCTTTACGCAGTTGTGCTAGGCCGTTCAACAGATAGTTCGCAGCGCCGTAGTTTGTTTGTCCGGCATTACCTATCAGCGATACGGTAGAGGAAAACAAAACGAAGAAGTCCGGTTGCCATTGCACGCTCAGTTTGTGGAGTTCCCATGCATGCTGTACCTTCCCCTCGAACACCGATGTGAAGCTTTCCTTATTATGTGAGAGGAGTAACTTATCATTGATAGCGCCGGCAGTATGAATGATGCCCTTTACATTTGTAATGTTCTTCAGTCGTTGGGACAGCGATTCATTTTCCTTCATCTGGATATAAGTGATCCTGCAGCCCTGCTGTTCCCATTGCGATGATACTGTTTCCCGTAAAGGCCCTCTGCCTGTGATAACAACATGCCCGGCGCCCTTCTGGACCAGCCATTGCACAACCTGTGTGCCCAGACTGCCGAACCCGCCCGTAACGATATATGTTTTGTCCTTCTGAATAGATAGTGCTGTTGTTTTTTCAATGAGCAGTTTTTGTTCAAGTACCGGCATGGACCATTGCCCTTCACGGATCACGAATTGAAATCCCGTGGCAGGTAACTGACTGGTGATAAGTGCCAATGCCTGGCTATATTCATTTGCATTGACGTCAACGACCGTAAACTGCACATGGTCCAGTTCATGTTTCAGGGAAATGAAGAAGCCCCATAACATGCTGCTTTGAAGGTTGACAGATGCCTGCTGATGTACATTGTTGGTAACAATGATAAACCGCTCGAGGGAAGCCGACCGGACCTGTTCTGTCAATGCTGCGAGGTGAAGCAGTTCCTGTTGGTCAATGACCGGCGTACTATCTTCAAAAAGATTAGAGATATAACAGATCGTTGTTCTTTCGGTTATTTCGGGAGCGACGCTGATATGAGCAATGATCGTATCCGTACCTGCCGACAATAGCTGTTGTTGCCAGTGTTCCGCAGTTTCACGTTGCTGATCATAAAGGATCACCTGTAGAGCCGGAGCTACCGTTTCTGCCGTTGCAATCTTTTGATACACCAGTTCTGAAATACTGTCCTCGTTGATCTCTGTGGAGGACATTAGTTTCCCTTGCCCGGCCACAAACAATGGCATCCAGTACTTCTTTTTCTGGAACGGATAGGGTGGTATTGGCAGATGTTGCAGCTGATACCCGCTCTCGCCCTGTTTCCAGTCTACATGGATCCCATTCCTTTGCAAACAGGCCAGGCTTTCCATGAACTGGGCGACGGCAGGTTTACCTCTTCTCAGTGAAGGGATCGCTTCGAGTGATGGAAGTTGCAGGTTATTGACCATGTTGGTCAGTACCGGCTGTGGGCCAACCTCCAGGCACAATGTACACCCTGATTGCTGTAATGAGTGAATGGAGTCATTGTACCTGACTGCCTGCAGCATATGCTTTGACCAGTAAGCCGGGTCTTGTTGTTGTGTTTCATTAAGTGTAAGTCCTGTAACATTGGAAATTACAGGGATAACTGTTTTTCCTTGCCTGACTTTGGCGCTTGTTTGCATGAGCGATTCTGCCGCAGGAGCCATTAATGGAGAGTGGAAAGCATGTGATACATTCAGCGGAGAACAGTTGACGTCCCTAGCATTATCTTTCAGTAATTGCAGCTGGTCCGATTTCCCGGAAACGACAGTTTGTTGAGGGGCATTCACACAAGCGATATACAAGTCAAGCTTAAGGGCTGTTATCAGTTGATTGGCCTTCGCTTCCGAAACATTCAGTGACATCATACCAGTGCCTGCAGGTAATTCCTGCATTAGCCTCGCCCTGTCACTTATCAGCATCACCGCATCTTCTAATGTTAGCAGCCCTGCCACGCACGATGCAGTAAACTCTCCGATGCTGTGGCCCATTACTATTGCAGGCGTGATACCAAAACTTTTATACAATGCAGACAGCGCATACGATAAGCTGAAAAGCGCAGGTTGTGTATACCGGGTCTGGTCAATACGTTTGTCCGGATCTTCTTTGAAGATGATTTCCGATAAGGAGATACCGTTGTTGTATTTTGCATACAGCTTACTGCAATCATCGATCGCCTGGCGGAAAACAGGATAATACTCATAGAGCTCTTTCCCCATGCCAGTGTATTGAGATCCCTGTCCCGTGAACTGGAATCCGATCGTATGTTTTATCTGCCTGCAATAAACAGCCTGTTCTTCAGAGAACTTCGCTAATGATGAAGCGAGGGCCTCCTTACTGTTCGTTATACAATGCCAGTGATAGGGCAGCCCGTTATTTCTTCTGTTGATATTGTAAGTGATCTCTCCGATAGATGCGTTTGTGCCAGATACATATTTCTGGAGATCTGTTGTCATCTCCTTTAGTGCAGCTATAGAATGAGCGGACAGCGTGCAGATATAACTGCCTTTGTCTGGAGATGTATGGCGGGTAACTACCGGCGCTTCAATAATAGCATGTGCATTGGTACCGCTGAAACCAAATGAACTGATCCCTGCTATTCTCTTTTTGTCTGCCAGCCAGCTGACTGGTTGGTCCACCACTTTTATCTGTGCGGTTTTCCACGGTATCAGCGGATTAGGACGATGGAAGTGAAGATTACCGGGGATCTGCTGATACCGGAAGGACAATAGGACCTTAATAAGTCCTGCAATACCTGCTGCCGATTCAAGGTGCCCGATATTAGACTTGAGGCTGCCTGTAAGCAAAGGCGATTGTCTGCCGCCGGTTTGATAGGCCTGTTGCATAGCTTCTAACTCCAACGGATCTCCTAACGGCGTACCTGTTCCATGTGCTTCTACGTAGTCTACCTCATCAGGATGAATGCCTGCCATCTGGATTGCTTTGCTGAGCAACCGTTGTTGCGCCAGTCCATTCGGGGCTGTCATACCGTTGCTTTTGCCGTCCTGGTTGATCGCCGAGCTACGGATGACGCCTAATATAGCATCTCCATTCTCTATGGCACTGGCCAGTGGTTTCAGGATAACCAGGGCGCATCCTTCTCCACGGCCATAGCCATCAGCTCCGGCATCGAAGGTTTTACACCTGCCGTCGGGCGACAACGCCTGGATCCTGGTAAGGGCGACGCTGGGCTCCGGCGCAAGCATCAGGTTTACACCTCCGGCTATAGCCATGGTACAATCGCCGGATTGCAGGCTGTTACATGCATAATGGATGGCCGCGAGGGAAGAAGAACATGCTGTATTAATGACCATCGCAGGGCCGGTCAGATCAAAGAAATAAGACAACCTGCCTGCGGCAGTGCTGGTGATAGTCCCCGTCAGGGAATAAGGATCGATTGCTTCCATATCGTCAGAACAGATATGGGCGCGCATATAATCGCTGTGGCTAAGGCCAAGAAAAACACCTGTTTCGGTATGTTGGATCAACGGTAGCGGATAACCTGCATCCTGCAATGACAGGAAAGCTGTCTCCAGTAACATCCGCTGTTGCGGGTCTAATGCCGCTGCCTCTTTTGGTGAAATGCCAAAGAAGCCTGCATCAAATAATTCCGGGTGATCAACAAAGCTGCCTGCGAAGGCCTTGTCGCCATTTTGCACACGCCATCTTTCCGCCGGCACTGTCATAACAGGATCTATACCTTTGATCAGCAGTTCCCAGAGCTTTTCAGGGTCATCAGCGCCTGCCGGAAATTTACCTGCCATACCAATGATAGCGACCGGCTCAAAAGTTGCCCGGCGGTTAACCGTCTTCTTTTCCTGCTTAACAGTCGCAAGGTGTTCTGCCAACCGGTGAATTGTAGGATATTCAAATACTACGGTCGGGCTTAAACTGAGTTGCATGATATGGTTGATCCGGTTGATCAGCGATGTGCCTTTGAGGGAATCGAATCCCAGGTCGATCAGTGGTACATCGGTCTGGATATCGGTAATGCCAAATAAGGCGGTTATTTCCTGCTGTATTAATTGTATGTACGTGCTGTACTGAGAGATCTTCTTCTCTATAGGAGGTCTTTTTTCCAGGTATTCTTCCGCCAGTTTGGTCCGTTGTAATTTACCGCTGGTCGTTTTAGGGATACGGCTTACCGGTACAACAGATTTTACCACAAGCCCAAAGTGTTTCATAATGATCTTTCTGACCTGTTCTGAAACACCTGCGAACTGCTGTTCTGAGCCTCTGTATTGTATAAAGATGACCAGTTCCTCACCATTCTTACCATCCGGTACGGAAGCTGCTGCTGTTTTCGTAAGGCTGAACAATTTCCCGTCTTCTGCTTCCAGCACTCTCTCCAGGTCATAAGGATAATAGTTTAATCCGTTGATGATGATCATTTCCTTTTCCCGGCCTGCGATATAGAGATTGCCTTCATGAATAAAACCGGTATCACCGGTCTTCAGCCATCCATCCGCTGAAAATGCATCGGCGTCTTCCAGCTGATAATAACCGGATGTAATACTCAGGCCCTTTAACTGGATATTACCTGTTTGTCCGTCAGCCAGCAACTGATCATGTTTATCGGTGATCCTAATCTGCACATACTTCGATGCCTGACCGCAGGACACAAGGGTAATAGCCTGTGGCGATCCTTCGGGTACAAATTCCACCGTCCCTTCATGTTGCAGGCTTAACCTGTTTACAGTAACAGTGATAAAAGGTGTACCATAAGGATGAAAAGACGCCATCAATGTAGCTTCAGCCATTCCATAGGCTGGTAGCATGACTTCCTGGCTTATTTTATGTGGTTTAAGTGCTGTAACGAACTGGCTGATCAACTCATGATTAATACTTTCAGCGCCGTTGTAGATTGATTTAAGACAGCTTAAGTCCCATTGTACATGCTGGCTTTTACTTTCAAAATCCTGCAGAAAGTATTTATAACCGAAATTGGGAGAATAGCCAATATTGCCACGGTGTTCATCCACCTTGTGCATCCAGATCATGGGATGCCGGATGAACAAAGCCGTAGGGATCAACACCAGGTTGTATCCAAGCAGTAACGTTTTAAAAAGACACCCGACCAGTCCCATGTCATGTGTGAGCGGCAGCCAGGAAACACCGGTTTCTCCGGGGGCCATGTCAGAACTGATCTGAATAGCATGGACATTGCTCAGCACATTCATATGTGAGATCATGATCCCTTTTGGTTGCCCGGTAGAACCTGATGAGAACTGCAGATAGGCAATTTCGTCGGGAGAGGCAGCATGACTGATCTGTGCAGGTTTGATATCGGTTGTCCATAATACTACAAAAGCCTGCATTTCTTTCCACCATGCTGCATCGCCTGCTGTAAAGAATTGTTCCAGCCTGGCAAGGCTTTCGGCATCTGCAAAAAGGAACGGACGTTTCATGATACGCCAGGCATTCCTGATCTTTTGTTTATGCTCGTCCTGTGTACCTGTGGCAAGTGGCACAGCGATGATGCCGCCTAACAGACAGGCTACGAAAGCAATAACAAACTTTTTATTATCATCTGTCTGAATGATCAGTTCATCTCCTTTTCTTATACCATAAGCAGTGAAATGACCTAACAATCCTTTAGCGGCATGAATAAGCTGTTCGTGGGTCAGGGCTTCTTCTTCGGTCATTCCTTTTACGAAGGTGATCTTTCTTTCTGCTAGATCGGAACGGTTAAGCAGTGCGGCTGTTATATCCGGGAAATTAACAAGGGACTGGTGCATAATAATTGTTCGTTATTGTGAAATGATCTTACCATATTCCATTTCTATTACCTGGTCAAACTGTTCGGTATACTTGTCATCGTGTGAGACCATAATGACAGTTTTACCTTTTAACCTGAATGAGGGTAAGACTTCTGTGTAAAAGAACTTTTTGAAACCAGGGTCCTGGTCGGCGGTCACCTCGTCCAAGATCATAATGGGTTTATCTTCTAACAGGGTACATATCAGCGCCAACCTTTTACGCTGACCGGTCGACAATCTTACATTACTGAAATTCTCTCCGTTAAAATGTGTCTTGTGCGACAATCCCATCAGGTTGATATACTCATTGACCTTGTCGGCATTGAGTTTAGGGATGCCGTATATTTTAGGGAACAGGTGGAAGTCGGTAAAGATGGTGGAGAACCAGTAACGGTAATCTTCTTTGTTGTAATGTTTCAGATCATGCCCGTTCACCATGATGCGGCCCGACCCCGGATGATAGAGATTTGTAAGTACTTTCAGGAAGGTGGATTTTCCACTTCCATTCCCACCTATGATACATATCAGTGCCCCTTTCTTCAACGTGAAATTTATAGGTCCTAATGTAAAAGATGACTGCCTGTCCTCATCCATGTAATCGTACACCACATTCTCCAATTTGATCTCTTCGAACGCCGGCAGGGGAGGATAGGCTTTCTTCGTGTCCTCTTCTGAGAAAGAAGAGATCTTCCGTTCAAGGTGGTCAATGTTCTGCGTAGACTGGATCGCTTTCGCAAACAAGGGAATAGTGGTAACAATATTTTCGAGCGGACCGATCACAAAGAGGATAGATGCAGTAAGGCGGGTAAGTGTACCTGCATAGAGCGTCTGGAATTGCGGAAGCAGGAAAATGATCGAGGCCAGTAGCAGGTAGAACACCATTTCCGAAAACATGAACCCAACGGCAAAACGCAATCCGCTACTGATCTTGACGGACTTTCCATAATCTGCGGTCTCCCGTATGTCGCTGAACAGCTGTTCATTTTTCAGGTGGTTGATCTTTATTTCTTTAAACCCTTCCACCAGGTTCTCTATATGATCATAAAAAGCGGCTTCATTCTGATTGGCTGCCCGCAGTTCCTGGTTGATGGCACTTTGTCTCCTTAGAAAATAAGAAATGGCAATGGCGAGGATCAGGATAGTAGCCGTAAAAGCAGTGAATGAAAGGAACGCAATATAAATAAGTGCAAAGGTCACAAGTACCAATGCCTGAAATGCATTGATGATAACGGCGGCTGATTGCGAGATGAAGTTGGTATCGTTGGATACCCGTGTGAAGATCTCATCCTTGCCAATAGACTCCATAGGGGAGAGCTCACATTTTCTCAGTTTTTCCAGTATTCTGAGTCGCAGGTTATAAACGGCATTCTCTACTATAACAACAGATTTCCTTAGGATATATCTTTTAGTGATGTAGAATACAGCTAATGCACAGCCGAACATCAGGAGATATTTTACCTGTACTTCTCCTTCGCCGGCGGAGTTGGCCGCCGCATTCAGAACAGATAGTAAAACCGCATTGACGATACCGGATAAGACAGTGTAAAATATGAGGGTCCTTTTGGGAATGTCCGAATGTTGAAGAACCATTCTGAGGTATAACTTATATCCAACTGGCCGGGCTGTGTCTTTTATATTCTGATCGGGCATGAGTTTTTTAATAAGAGCTAATTTACAATCAGGGTGAAGAACCCTTGCCACATATTCCTGTAGTCTTTAACCTCCTCGGGTTGAATAGTTAGCCGGATTTTTTTGTAGCTTCGTTCCCGTCAATAGAACATAGTAGTTGCGGTAATTCATATTAAATAAAATACCATGACTTTAGACAAATTGAACAGCATATTAGGCGACGATGCCCCGAATCTGTTGACCTATAAATGCAAGTTTCCCAAAGAACAATTGCATCTTCCTTCTCCCCGTTTCCTTGACGATCATTTTGCCCTCTCGAACAGGAATGCCCAAACCTTACGCAGCCTGGCGCAATTATATAATTCGGGCCGCCTGTCGGGTACGGGGTACGTTTCTATTCTGCCGATAGACCAGGGTATTGAGCATAGCGCGGGCGCATCCTTTGCGCCCAATCCGCAATACTTTGATCCGGAAAATATAGTCCGGCTTGCCATTGAGGGAGGATGTAATGCCGTAGCCACTACCTTCGGCGGACTGGCCCTGATGTCCCGGAAGTATGCCCATAAGATCCCCTTTATCGTTAAGATCAATCATAACGAGCTGCTGACCTATCCGAACACATTCGATCAGACCATGTTCGGCTCTGTGCGGGACGCCTGGAACCTGGGCGCGGTAGCAGTTGGCGCTACGATTTATTTTGGCTCCTCCGAGTCAAGGCGGCAGATCGTTGAGGTGTCAAAGGCTTTTGAAGAAGCGCATAATCTGGGAATGGCAACTATATTGTGGTGTTACCTCCGTAACGACGCTTTTAAAGGCGGTAAAGACTATCACCTGGCGGCCGATCTGACCGGACAGGCTAATCACCTGGGCGTTACCATACAGGCTGATATCATCAAACAGAAGCTGCCGGAGATGAACGGAGGGTATAAGGCGCTCAATATGGGAAGCAGTTCTTACGGTAAGCTGGACGAGCGTATGTATACAGAGTTAAGTACGACAAATCCTATAGATATGTGCCGTTACCAGGTATTGAACTGTTATAGCGGCCGTATCGGATTGATCAACTCCGGTGGGGCTTCCTCCGGCGCCGGTGATCTGAAAGAAGCGGTACGTACTGCCGTGATCAATAAAAGGGCTGGTGGCATGGGCCTTATCTCCGGAAGAAAGGCATTTCAGCGGCCTTTCGGAGACGGTGTAGCACTGCTGAACGCTATCCAGGACGTTTATCTTTCAGACCAGGTCACAGTAGCTTAGACATAGGCCTTCAGCGTTTCAATGAAGCGGTCAATTTCAGCTTCGGTATTGTAGTAATGCGGGGATACCCGTACTGCCCATTCTATTCCTTTTTCAAGAAAGTCCATTTGAGCAGAAGTCTTCGAAGTGGTATAGATATTTATGCCTGCACGCCGGAAGTCGCGTTTGACGCTCTCCGGGTCGTGGCCCTGCATGCTGAAAGTGATGATGTTACATTTGGCGCTGCCTTTATCCTGTAGTTGGATCTTGCCTATCTCATTCAGTTCAGACCTTAAGATACCTGATAGAAGCTCATTCCGTGACTGGACATTTCCGATCCCAAGTGAGAGCAGGTATCTGATAGCCTCTGTACTGCCCGCCATCAGCGCATAAGCAGTTTCCCAGTCTTCAAACCGTTTTGCGTCAGGCAAAGACTGGTAGGTGTCCTTAGAAGTCCATTCTGCGCCTCTGAGGTCAATAAAAAGCGGTTCCAACCCCAACGCCAGCGCTTTATCTGAAACATACAACAGACCGGCGCCTCTGGGCCCCCGCAGGAATTTACGAAGTGTTCCGCTGATGAAATCAGCGTGAGTGGCCACAGCGTCTACATCCATCTGCCCGAGCGATTGACAGGCGTCCAGCAGGTAAATAGTGTCATGTCGTTTGATGATTTCACCGATAGCCACAACAGGCTGTACCAACCCTGAACTGGTGGGTACATGCGTTACCGATACCAATCGTGGTTTATATGTAAGGAGTTTTTTCTCAAGATCATCAAGATCAATCTCTCCCGAAGGCGCGTTTCTAACGGTTACAACTTTTACGCCGTACCTTTTCTGCAGTGATATGAACGCAATGAAATTGGATGGGTAGTCATTTTCAGATGTCAGTATCACATCTCCCTGTTTAAACGGGATAGCCGAAAGCGCCCTGTTGTAACTGTCCGTGGCATTTGTTGTAAAGGCGATATTCTGGCTTTTACAATGTAATAAACTAGCGGCAGCTTCATAAAAATTATCCAGGTCGCCTTTTCGTTTATCGGCAACTTCATATCCACCCGACAGTTCCTCTTCAGTGAGCCAGGCGCGTATCGTATTCGCTACGCTGGCAGGCATGAGGGCCGCACCTGCATTATTAAAATGGATGATATTTTCACAACCAATGGTGTCTTTTCTGATCTGTGCGATATCCATATTTCAAGTTACTTTTAGCTATTGTGTCTTTTGCAGTAATAGCAAAATAGCACTTTTTTTAACTACATGGATATCCTGTTACCGGACTAATACACGAAGCCTGGTTCAATAAAATTTATACCGGCGGACAAACGGTTTATTCTGCAGTGGTCGGATCAATCACGGCAGCTACCGGCTTGATTGAATTGGCAGGGAATCCTCCCTTTCTTGCATGTTCAAGGATCATGTCTTCATTGGGCGCAATGTAGACGCAATAAATTTTATCGCCTGTCACATAACTGTGTACCCATTGTATTTCCGGACCCATGTCACGTAACACATCACACGAAGATTGTGATACGTCCTTTAGCTGGTCGGCGGTTAAGTTGCCCGCACCCGGGATCTCCCTTTCAATGACATACTTCGGCATAGCTTAAAATTTAAATTGTTTTGGTTATGTGGTGTTCCGGCATGATGCCGCATCCCCCGTATCGTTGATAACAATTCTGCGGGGTTTTAGTTCTTGGAATATATTGATTCCCTGAACGACTACTGTCCTGCCCGGCGTTATGACCTGATTTACATGATGGTATATTGCCTGATTCGTATTATATTTATAACACGGTGAATGTTCGCAGATATCAAATTCATAAGATCGAATGAGGGCTGACTGTATTCGACGATATACGCTTCCACTATATTTGTTCCTCTACCTTTTTTGCAATTGCAATAAAGCTACAGGCCCCTTAAAAAAAGTTCGGATAGCACAAGAGCGTGGCAGGTATATTTTGTACCGGAATGACACTCCGTTCGTAGTAAAAGGAGGTTCCGGTTATGCGCGTATGACCATGTTAAAAGCGATTGGCGGAAATACCGTCCGGACCTGGGATACCGCGGGCCTGGGCGCTATACTCGATTCGGCGGCAGCCAATAACCTGGCTGTTATTGCAGGTCTGTATATTCCTGAAAGCAGGTACTTCGGCTTGTTTTACAACGATCAGAAAAAGGTGGATGAACAGTATGCCGCACTTCGTCAGGTTATACAGCGTTATCGTTCACATCCGGCATTGCTGATGTGGTGCCTGGGTAATGAAGTTGATTTTCCATTTAAAGCCCGCTACAACAAATTCTATGATGCATATAACAGGTTGCTGAATATGATCCATACTGAAGATCCCGACCATCCTGTTACGACTACGATGGTGAACTATCAGTTCCGGAATATTATCAACATCCGTCTCAAGGTAAAAGGTATCGATATCATTTCTTTCAACACCTTCGGTGATCTGCAGAAACTGAAGAATAATCTTTCCTCATTCAGCTGGTTTTGGAAAGGGCCGTTCCTGATAACAGAATGGGGGATATACTCACCCCAGGAATCGGTGAACACCGCATGGGGCGTGCCAATAGAACCTACAAGTACGAAGAAGGCAGCGCAGTATCGTGAAATGTATACCAGGGACCTGCCCGTAGACAATCCCCGTTTTCTTGGCGCACTTACCTTTTACTGGGGACAAAAAGAAGAAGTGACACCCACCTGGTACAGCATCCTGGATGATAGCGGCGGCGCTACCGCTATGGTGAGAGAAATGCAGTCTTTATGGACGGGAGCAACACAATTGCGTGAGCCGCCGGAACTTGAGTACATGTTGGTGAACGGCAAAGGCGCGGCAGACAATATTATAATGAAACCGGGTACAATGCAAACTGCCGAAGTTAGGATGATTGATCCGCTAACGAAGGGGCTGCGCATAGTATGGAAAGTACTTGATGAAGATTTCGATCCTCAGAATATGCATCAACCTAAAGCATATATGGTCGATCTTACTCCCGGCGACAGCCTGCGGGTAACTTTCCGGGCGCCATCAAAAGAAGGCCCCTACAGGATCTATTCATGGATTTATGATGATGATGGAAATGTGGCTACGGCCAATACACCTTTTTACGTAGTAGGAATATAATATGGTAACAAGGAAGCGCGTTTCCCCACCTTCAAAAAAAGAGTTGTTTATCCTCCGGTTTATGATCATCACCGGAGTAATCAGTATGGGCGTACTCCTGTACTGCCTTTTTAGTCCCGTTAATAAGGGCAATCTTCCGTTATACTGGCTGCTGATGGTAGCAGTTATTTTCACCTGTCTGAAAACATTGCACGAGTGGTACCATTATTTCTATATCACTGTTCCTGGCAGGCCGGTATCCGCATCACGGCCCACGGTAGATATCCTCACAACATTTTGTGCCGGTGAGCCTTATGAAATGGTCATCAGGACACTCGAAGCAATGCAGGCCATTACTTATCCGCATACCAGTTACCTCTGTGATGAGGCTAATGATCCGTTCCTGAAAGAAGTCTGCCAACGTTTAGGGGTACGTCATGTGACCCGCAATAACCGCTTGGATGCGAAAGCCGGTAATATCAATAACGCATTGCAATATGCCACCGGTGAGCTTTGTGTGGTATTGGACCCTGACCATGTACCAACACCCGATTTTCTGGAGAGGGTCGTGCCTTATTTTGATGATCCCCGGATAGGGTTTGTACAGATCGTACAGGCATACAGTAACATCGGCGATAGTATCATAGCGAAAGGTGCTGCCCAGCAAACCTTTCAGTTCTATGGTCCGATGATGATGTCCATGCATAAATATGGTACCGTGCAGGCTATTGGCGCTAACTGTACATTCCGTAGAAGCGCACTGGATAGCATCGGCGGACATGCAGCAGGGCTTGCGGAAGATATGCATACCGCCATGCAGTTGCACGCCGAAGGATGGACGTCGGTATACGTGCCGGAGGTATTGACACTGGGACTCGTGCCATCAACGCTGTCAGCCTATTATAAACAACAGCTGAAATGGTCGCGCGGTACTTTCGAACTGCTGGTAACTGCCTATCCTCAATTGTTCAGGCATTTTACCTGGCGACAGAAATTGCATTACGGTACATTGCCATTCCATTATTTCGTAGGAATTATCTGCCTGATCAATTTCATTGTACCGGTATTGTCGCTGGTGTTGGGAGTTATTCCCTTTCAGCTCGACCTGTTGTCATTTGCGATACTCGGGCTTCCTTATGTTTGCATCCCCCTTCTTATCAGGCATTTTGTGCAGCGTTGGGTGATGGGTGAAGAGGAGAGCGGGTTTCATATGGTAGGTGGCTTGCTCCTGATCGGTACCTGGTGGATCTACATCGTCGGACTAATATATACGTTGATCCGCCGGAAAGTGCCCTATATTCCCACACCGAAAGATGATAAGGAAGATACCAACTGGAAACTTTTCATACCCAATGCAGCCGTGCTGTTTATTTCTGCATTGGCTATTGTGTACGGGCTATGGCGGGACTGGAATCCTTTTTCCCTGGTGATGGCAGGTATTGCTTTTCTGAACTGCCTGATCATGTTGTTCAATATACTGGCAGGCATCTGGAGAGGGCGCATATCCCACTTGCCGCCTGCTACGCTAACCGAGTGGTTCTATCATCACTATTATGCCTTTAAAAGACTTGTATGGAAGTTACGGCACAGTTTATACGTAGTGGTGAGACGAACAGCGCTGCTGCTTACGCTTATTGTTTGCGGCCTTACTGTATGGTTTGTTTATGAAGATGCGAAGCCCCCAGCCAGTTATGCAGGTAAGCCGGCTGTTAAGCAGCCTATCTTCCTGACAGGCATTTTTAGTCCCACCGATGCTTCCGGTATAACATCCATGCAGGAAGTCAACTCGTACAATCAAATGGGGAATAACCACTTCGATATCATCTCCTGTTATATACCCTGGGGAGACGCACCGCAATGTTTTCCGCATGATTCACTGATGAATGCCATATACAGCGCAGACGCCATACCCATGATCACCTGGGAACCCTGGGCAGCTTTGTTCCGGGTTACCCGTACCGATACAGCATTGAGCGGGGAAAGGAAAATGATGCTTCACATTAGTCAGGGAAGCTTTGATGATTATCTGAATAAGTTTACAGCCCGCGTGAAGGCATTGAAACGGCCTATCTTTATCAGGTTCGGACATGAACCGGATAATCCGGCTTATCCCTGGTCAGGCAGTGGACATAATACAGCCGCAGAATATATACATGCCTGGAGATATGTGCATGATTATTTTAGTCGTGCAGGTGTGAGGAATGTCATTTGGGTATGGAACCCCTGGAAACCGGAAGCTATAACGCAATATTTTCCGGGGAATGGTTATGTTGACTGGCTGGGTGTAACAATATTAAATTATGGCAGTAAACATCCCGACGGACAGTGGTACAGTTTTAACGAACTGTACACACCTTATCATCAGCAACAGTTATTCCGTTCGGGTTTACCTGTTATGGTGGCCGAATTAGGTTCTTTGAAGAAGGAAGGAAATCAGCAGCACTGGTTGCAGGAGGCATTTTCAGATATGAAGGCAAGCTTCCCCGAAATAAAAGCTGCTGTGCTTTTCAACAGCAGTTATGACGTGAACATGGTGAGCAGGAAAGACAGCGGCGTACTTGACTGGAAGTTGTCAAAGCCTGCCAGGTCCTTGCAGGCTATGCACATGCTACAGAAAAATGATGATGATATCACCCGCCCACTCATACAGTTTGACACAATCAGTGGGAACCGCGATCATGGGCATATAATGGATAGCATTCGTGGAGTAGTTTACGTGAAAGGGATACCCTGGTTCAGGAACCAGCAAACGCTGACTAGAAAGGTGGTAGAAAAAGACCTGAAAGAAATGCGGCAAATAGGCATTAACACGATCAGAAGATTTGGTCCTGGTGTATATGATCACAATATTCTTGCTGTGGCAAATGATCTGGACATGCATGTCCAATATGCCTTTTGGATGCCTGATGTGGACGGCAATTTCCCGGCTGACAGAGAATGGAATAGTTTTACAAAGTCAGTGATAGCAACAGTCAGAAAAAGGAAGAGTGAGAACTGTATTATTGGCTGGCATCTGGCAAATAATATCTGGTCCGGTTTAACTTCAAGATACACGAAGCCAGCATTACTGAGGTATCAGGATGATTATTTAACCTCGCTCCGGGAACTGGTGCGGCAGATCAAAGAAGTGGATCCTTCACGACCTGTAACATTGGATGTTCCGCTGGATGAAACCATTAATGCTACGCTGGAAACATTTGCCGGCGCTCTGCCTGAAATTGCCTGTCTGGGACTGGTAGTTCCTGATGATACGAGTTCCATTACCCTGCCTCAAACGAGAGGCCCCTGGTTTGCCAGTGCGATGAGCGTAAATCAATATATCACATCGGGGACGGATAAGCCTTTGTTTATCAGCGCATGGCAGGACTTGCAAAACCGCAATGCAGTTACTTTCAACGGACTGCTTGATCTGAGGCGGCACTATAAACCAGCCTATTCACAACTGGCCCGCCTCTGGCATATCGACAGGGCAGGCCCGCCGTTACCAGGTATTAAGATATTACGTCCTGCCCGCATCACTTATGCAGAAAACGTGTTAACCTATCATGCGTTAGTGTATAACGGACAATGGCATCTTGGCAACTCCATCAACTATAAACTGACATTTGAATGGTTCCTCTACAAAACAGATGGCTGGGGTAATGCGATCTATATGCGTTCTATCGGCACAGGTCCCGATCTTGACCTGACCATTCCCGAGTCCCCCGAATTGTACCGCTTATACCTGGTCGTTAGTAAGGATGGTTACGCGGTGAGTGCCCATGCTCCACTTAACACACCGTTTAAAAAGGAGAATTAACACCTTATTTTTTTTAAACATTTGTAGGAATGTCTATCTTTGCGCCGCCAAATGGAGTGCAAATAAACGATCCTATACCTTATGCTTAGTGCTACTATGAAGAGAACCGCATGGCGGACATTGAAGATTACTTCAATAACTGCCGGGGGAATGTTACTGATACTTTTTCTTTTACCGCTCCTGTTTCCCGCGGCCGTTTCAAATAGGATCAAAAGCTGGACAAATCAGAACATCACAGGCGAGATCAATTTTTCAAAGGCAAGGTTATCTTTCTTTAATCATTTTCCTTCACTGACGCTCACGCTGTACGATTTCAGCCTGAAAGGATCATCTCCTTTCGAGCAGGATACATTGGTATCTGCCGGAGAAGTCTCATTTGGTGTAAACCTGGCAAGTATTTTTTCAGGTACTACCAGGGTCGATAAGATCTATCTCACAAAGGGGAACATCCACGTATTGGTGGATACCGAAGGCCGTCCCAATTACAACGTATATCAGCCTTCTCCTTCCTCCGGTAAAAACGCCGATAGCAGTAACGTATCATTAAAAATTGAAAAGATCCAGCTGGAACATTGTAAGATCTTCTACAATGATAAATCCCTTGCTTTACAGATAAAAGCTAAAGAGGTGAACTACACGGGGAAAGGCGACCTGGATAAATCGCAGTTTGACCTGTACTCACATATCAGCATTGCTTCATTTGACTTGTCGTACGGAGGCATGCCTTACATACAGTCTAAAAAGCTGGATGGCAACCTGATCACGCGTATCAATACGAAGTCGCTGAACTTCGTTTTCGAGAGGAATGATCTGAAAATCAATCAGCTGCCAATGAAGCTGAATGGTGCATTCAGCTTCCTGAAGAACGGCTATAAGATAGATTTCAAGCTTACTTCCGGTGAGTCTACCCTGGAGGCGCTCTTTAGCGCATTGCCGGCGAAGTACACTACCTGGATGGAAAATACTGACATCAAAGGAGCTGCAGAGGTAAATGCTTCATTGATAGGGAAGTACATTGCGAAGACTAACAAGATGCCTGATCTCACATTTCATATGAAAATAAGAGAGGGAACGATTGCCAGCGCTGGTGCGCCTTCTGCTATTGAAGGCTTACGGCTTGATTTTCGTGCAAAGCTCCCTGAAATGGATCCGGAAAGGTTTACCATCAACGTTGACTCCGCATTCTTTAAGCTTGATAAAGGATATTTCAGTTCTGATATCAAAGTAACCGGGCTGGCAAGGCCTGACATCCATGCAAAAATGAGCGCTGACCTGGACATGGATAAATGGGCGCAAGCTATGGGCTGGGATGCCTTTGACCTGAAAGGCCGATTGCTGGCGCAGTTACAGGCGGATGGCAGATATACGCAGTATACAGTGAATAATGGCCCCGGGCATGAAGCGGACGTAGTGATCAGCAGTATTCCTGTATTTGATTTTAAATCCAGCCTCAGTGACGGATATCTGAAATTCAAGGATGTGAAAGAGTCTATCCGTCATGTTAGCTTTGATGTACAGGCTTCCTGCCCTGATAACAACTATGCCAACGTACATGTTGATGTAAGTAAGCTCAATGCAGAGGTATTGGGTAACTATCTCAAGGGATATCTTCAGTTGAACAATGCACAGGAGCCACATGTAGACGGTAGTCTGAAGGGACTGCTGCATCTGGCCGACATTGAAAAGTTCTATCCGTTAGATGGCGTTGACATGACCGGTGATCTGAGTATTAATATCCAGAGCCAGGGCATCTATCAACCAGCAAGAAATCTATTCCCGGTAACAACCGCTGCGCTCAATATGAACAACGGAATGGTACAAACGAAGTACTACAAACACCCTGTTGAAAAGATCAATGTGAACGCTACCCTGACAGACACGGCCGGTAGTTTTCATGACCTAAAGATTGATATAAAGCCGGTATCATTTGAATTTGAAGGACAGACCTTTACACTCAAAGCTGCGCTGAATAACTTCGATGATCTGCACTATAACATTCTTGCCAATGGTATCATAGATCTTGGTAAGATATACCGGGTACTGGGCAGGGAAGGATTTGACGCAAAAGGTTATGTAAAGGCTGATCTGAGCCTGCAGGGTACGAAGAGTGATGCCATGAACAGCCAGTACGACAAACTGTTTAACAAAGGAACACTGACACTCAGGGATGTTTCACTAAAAGCAACAGCATTCCCGCTGCCTTTCTATATCAATAATGGCGTTTTCCGTTTTGAAGAAGATAAAATGTGGTTCGACAAGTTCGACGCACATTATGGTAAGTCAGACCTTCATCTGGATGGTCATTTATATAACCTCATCAGCTATGCTACGCAGAAGGGCCAACGTTTGCAAGGAGCTTTTAATCTGAAGAGCAACTATATCCTGGTAGACGAACTGGTGTCTTCCAATAGTAACGCTTATAGCAGTGATGAACCCGGAGCTTCCGGTGTTGTTGTGATACCCGATAACCTCTCACTGACGCTGAATGCGTCAGCGGGTAAAGTTGATTTCCGGGGGATAGATCTGCAACATTTCCGCGGACAGTTACAGATGGACAACGGCAGTCTGCAATTGAGTAAAACAGGCTTCGATATCATTGGCGCCCCTGTTGAAATGGAAGGGCAATACACCAGCCAGAACGAAGAGAGCGCCACATTCGACTACCATATTAATGCACGGGAGTTTGACATCAAACGTGCTTATAATGAGATCAGGTTGTTTCATGATATGGTATCTTCTGCGGGTTCCGCAAGCGGTATCGTCGGACTGGATTACCGCATCAGTGGTAAGTTTGGGGAGAATATGCGCCTGAACTATCCTTCTTTGAAAGGTGAAGGGGTATTATCACTGAAGAAAATAAAACTGAAAGGGTTCAAATTATTTAATGCTGTCAGCAATACCACAAAGCGGAATATTAAAGATCCGAATCTGTCCGAAGTGGACATCAAATCCACTATAGGTAACAATATCATTACGATAGAGCGCACAAAGATGCGTATTGCCGGTTTCCGTCCCCGCTTTGAAGGGCAGGTAAGTTTTAACGGCCGGCTGAACCTGAAGGGCCGTATTGGACTGCCGCCTTTGGGGATCTGGGGAGTGCCGTTCAGTGTAACGGGGACACAGACGAATCCGCAAGTAAGATTGAAGAAGGGGAGTGACAAGGACTCGCTGGATAAGGAGGCAGGGGAGTAGGGATAAGGGGTATTTGTTTTTGTCCTGATCGCGTATATATTCTATCTCATTAATAAAGTATACAGTAATGTCCATTATTAAAACCATACTTCTCATTCCCGAAAAGACTGATGTTGAATTTGAAGATGTTTGTGCAACATGGACGGGCATGGGTGGAGAAGTCAGGCGCTTAGGCAAATATTGGGTCAGGGACGATGAGCTGGCGAACAATAAGATCGCTATATATGGGAATCAAACCTTTGCATTCGTATTAGCGCAGATATATAACGTGGAGTTGCTATCGCCAGATGATACACTGATAGCCAGACTGGAGCCAAAGTGGACCAGGAGAAATATTCAATTGATGACTATTGGAGAACTGGTTGAAGAGGATTTTCCTGTTTTTATAAAGCCGGTAATCCCGAAAATATTTACCGCAGGTGTTTTCGAAACACGGGATGCATTTGCGAACCTAGTACAGGGCTTATCTTTAGATGAGGAAATCCTTGTTTCATCAGTTATTCATCCTATACAGGCTGAAGCAAGAGCATTCATTATGAAAGGCAATATAAACGATCTGGCTTTTTACGAAGGAGTTGCAGACCTGGAAGAGGGGCGTAGGTTCCTGACAGGTTTTATAGCTTCTAATCAGGATTACCTACCGGATGTTGTTGTCGTTGATATTGCGTATAATGAACAGACAGGTTGGTTCGTGTTAGAATTTAATGCTTGCTGGGGAGCAGGGCTTAATAATTGTAGTGCTAAAAATGTTGTTGATTGTATTCTAAGTGCGACAATAAATTAAATAAAAGAGAGGAGTATCTGTGAATTTCAATCTGCCAATAGAACTTCCACCTTTATCCCGTTCTTGGTTAGTAGCATTGCTTAAAACTGCCCCGTCTTTTTTATCTACAAAAACTGGCGAATTGCCGCCTAATGCGCAATAAATATCTCCTTCCAGTGCCCCCCCTTGTATTATACGGAAATACCCATGCGTAGGGTGTTTCAATAATATGATCATCTATAATTATTATATCATGACGGCTGGAAGAACCAGGCTGTTCAACAATTTTAGCGGCAATGTCCCTGGCTTGCTGGAAGGATAGCATAAGTCTTTTTTTATAAAGCGACGAAGTTAACATTTCTTTAAAGAAAGTATGTATCGCAATGCTTATCTTGTACCCTTCACAATATTTTAACTTAAATTAATATGAACCGACACGAAGCAGGGAAACAAGTATGTAAAATAACATTGTATGCAGTGATCCTTATTGAATTGATCTGGCTGGTTGCAGAAAGCAGAGGTGATTTTGCTAATGGCATACTATTTTATGTTCAGGCTCAATTGAACCCTTTGGTATTGAGCTTTTTTGCGCTGTTGTTCGGTTCCTCTTATTTTTTAGGCAAGCGGGCAATCGGAGAAATTGAAAGGGGGAATCCTTATGTCAAAGTAGGCATAATACATGGTTTATTAGGAAGTGGTATTCTTCTCGTTTATTTATTCCTGGTATCGGCGACGATGGGACAGATGTCTACCCTGATACATTCTCTGCCGCAACTTTCTTTTATGATCATATTCCCGATGCTGCTTATCTGGTTTATTGCGGCTAATACGCTTAGACAAAAGATAAATTAGGAGATTCAGACGGTAGCTATGCGAACACTTATATTCTGTTTGCCTGGCTAATTGAAGTTTACTGAGAAGTGAATCAGCGTCTCTGACAATATCAGTGTAGGTGTTACCGTTCGGCGGGGAGGGCAACTATAAAAGGGTATTAAATTGCTTAACATTGCCTAATTCTCTGCGAAGTTGAATATCAAATTTAACAGCCCGATACTGAGATGGGAAAATCTTATGGGATTAGGACTATAATGCAAGAGTAAGATTTAATGTTGATAGAGTGCTAAAATCAAATTTGTTTTTGATTACTAAAAAAATTAGTATTTTTAGAGTGTACAGTTATATCTTACAATAATTACTTTATGGATTTGCCTGTTCAAAATATTGTTGGCGAAGTTGATCTTAAACCAACTGATGCTCTGTTGCCATTGTTTGAAACGGTGGCCAATGCCATTGTAAGCCTGAAACAAACAAAAGATCTTAATAAGGACGAGAAGAAGATTCAAGTTCAAGTTATACGTGGAGAATTTCCGCAAAACAATATCATTTCCAATACAAGGACTATACAATCTTTGAAAGTCATAGATAATGGAAATGGATTTACAGATATAAATTTCAAGTCCTATCAAACGGCTTATTCGCGGCATAATAAGGCTTTTGGCTGTAAGGGGATTGGTAGGTTCACCGTTCTTGCGGCATTTGAGGAAATCAATATTTCAAGTACATATAAGGATGGCGATATATGGAAATATATAGAGTTCAAGTTTGATCCAATTAATGAGGTAACAATAATAGATGTTAAAGAAAGTGAAGAATCCATTAGAAAAACTATCGTCGAACTTTCCTCGTGCTACAATGAAACTATAAAAAAGCAAACCGCACTTTCAGTATCAAAAATTGCGGAAGAGATCATGCGTCATTGCCTTATATATTATTTATGTGATGATCTTCCATTAATTGAGGTATTGGATCTTGAAAATGGTGAGATCGCTTTAGTTAACGATCTTTATAGGCAGGTGTCAAAAGACAGAGAGCGTAATTTCACAGTTGGGAATGAGTCTTTCAAGTGTTATATAACGAAAACTGAAAAGGTCAATAATAGAAAGAATCACTATATACATTATTGTGCAAACTCTCGCGTAGTTGGACTAGGTAGGAGTATTGGAAGGGTGAATAGTATCTTTAGTTATCCGTTAATTGAAAGTGGTAAGGGGTATTATTTGGATGTTTATGTGGTGTCAGAGTATTTAAATAAAAAGGTCTACCACGCAAGAAACGGTTTTACTATTCCACAACAACGTGAAAATGGCCTGCTTAATCTTGAAGAAATCACTTCAGAACTCTGTTTCGATAATATAGAAAAGGCACTTGCAGATTTGTTGGCTAATGAATATGATGACTTTGTTAAGGCAATGCAAGATAGAAATATAAAGGAATTGAAAGACTATATTTCTTCAAAGGCGCCCCGTTATCGGAGATATATTGGTAGAGAAGATATTTTAAGCTTAATTCCGCCTAATCTTACAGATGATAAAAAGGAAGAAGCCCTTTATAAAATTTCCTTTAATGAGAAAAAGAGTATTGATCTGAAAATTCAAAGGTTCATAGACAGAGGAGAAGTTAATCGAGAAAATATTGAGGCAATAAAAAAAGAGCTGGTAGAAAAGACGGCTTATGATGCTGATAATCTTTCCGAATATATGATAAGGAGAAAGGCTATAATTGATTTGTTTAGTCGTTTTCTTGAAGCGGATCAGAACGGAAAGTACAAACTGGAGGAAGATATACATAACCTTATATTCCCCATGGGTGTAACCGATAGGGAAATTACTTATGATTCTCATAATTTATGGCTGTTGGATGAACGTTTTGCAACGTACACATTCATCGCTTCAGATAAACCGATCACTTCTATTTCTCAGAATAGAAGCAGAAAGGAGCCGGACTTATTAATGATAGATCGTCCACCTATGTTCGATAATCCTATAAGTTTTGCACCTGAACAATCCGGAGAGATTTCCTCAATGGTCGTATTTGAATTTAAACGCCCAGGCGAAATTGCTCATCAGAAAAATAAGGCTGATTATAGATGGGAGTTTTCAGAATTGATCGAAGGATATTTTGATGACTTTTTATATGGCAACTCAAAGAAGAACTATAGAGGGAGCCAGGTTGTGGTGAGAAAGGAAACGCCAAAATTCGGATATGTCATTGTTGATATAATTCCTGAACAGCTAGAGGTGTATAATATTGGGAAAGGATACAGAAAGACTCCATTTGGGACTTTTTATAAAATTTACCCTGATCTAAATATGCACATTGAAGTACTTAGGTTTAGCCAACTAATTCAGGCGGTTGAGAAAAGGCATACTCCTTTTTTTGATAAACTATTCAAATAACTGTAGATATTGTGATACCTGCATAAATTCCCAGAAATACATTATATTTATCATAACTATGATGTTGTGCTTTTCTCATCAAGAAAAATGGGAAAAGTTCGAACTTTTTTTTTGTAATTTAATCCGGTGCGAACGCTTAGTGTCAACATTATAAGAAGACATCCCCCAAATATACCGGCGAACAGCTAGCAAGTCCCTGTGATGAAACATAGGATAGGAAATGGATATGGCATCAGTCCCTAAGATAGGGGAAGTGCATCGCGAAGGAAACAACGGGATATGAAACCTTTAAATTTCTCAAGTCCAAAACCACGTATATGAAGAACATTCAAACCAGTAAATTATTCTGGGCAAGCTGCCTGGCATTGTTAGTAACCTCACTTTCCTTCGGTATCCGCGCGGGGATGATGAATCAATTGGGGATTGATTTCCAACTTAGCGCCACTCAGCTGGCGAGCATTACGGCTACCGCTTTCTGGGGTTTCCCACTGGCTATGGTCATCGGCGGTGTTATAGTCGATATCATCGGCATGAAACGCCTGTTGATCATCGCTTTTGTTTTTCACCTTGCGGGTATTGCACTCACTATTTTCGCACAGGGGTACTGGACGCTGTTTTTCTCCACGTTGCTGATCGGTATTGCCAACGGTACGGTAGAAGCGGCCTGTAATCCATTGGTGGCGGCACTTTACCCTAATGAAAAGACAACAAGGCTGAACTATTTTCACCTTTGGTTTCCTGGAGGTATCGTGATCGGCACATTGGTGGTTACTTTGTTTGTCAAGCTAAACCTGGGTTGGCAGTTGCAGGTGGCTACTATGCTGATCCCTACCCTGATCTATGGCTTTTTGTTTTCGAGGCTTGATTTTCCGCTCACAGAAAGGGTTTCATCCGGTTATTCGGAGGGTGACATGTACAAGGCAATCCTTACGCCACTGTTCATCTTTATGCTCATTTGCATGTTCATGACGGCGATCACTGAACTTTTCACCGGACAGTGGATAGGCTTGCTGCTGAAGAACGTAACCGATAATGCGTTGCTGCTGCTGACATTAACTACTGGTATTATGGTCGTTGGCCGGGCCTTTGCGAAGCCGATCGTTAAAAAGCTGGCACCACAGGGAGTTCTCCTGTTTTCTGCCATTTTCGCCGCTATAGGGCTTTATATGCTGAGCACATTTACGGGAAGCTCTGTGTTCGTTGCAGCCCTGATCTTCGGCATCGGCGTATGTTACTTCTGGCCAACGATGATCGGTTTTGTTGCCGAGAACATCCCGCAGTCCGGAGCACTGGGGCTTAACCTGATGGGAGGCGCTGGTATGTTCGCGGTATCGATATATACTATGTTTATGGGCGGATTTTATGACGGTTTGGTAGTTAAGCATCTTCCTGCAGGTTCTAACCTGGATGCTTATGTGGCTGCCGCCGAGGGGACTCCTGAAGCAGCGGCGCTAAACGAGGCAAAGAACCTTGCAGGCCCTGACGTATTACAGGTGACTTTAGTGCTGCCTATTATCCTTATCGTGGCCTTTACATGTCTGGTAGTTTACATGAGATCCAGAAAATCCCGGCAACTCGCCGATACCCAGACTATCTGATAAAACTGATTGATTCAGAATAAGAAGCCATTAAACATAGTGATTGCTATGTTTAATGGCTTTTTGCATTTTACAGAGTGACATCTAAACCGCAACATTGCTGTTATGTCTTTGTTGGATATGCCTTACAGATTAAATCCGATATCAAAAAATACAAACTACTTGGTATTGTTATTTAATATTAATTAAAGCACCTTTAACTCATATTTTTGTATTGACCAACTTCTTTAGTGCTCCATCTGCCATACTTCCAAGTGTCACTCTAAATCAAAGGGAAAATGAATTCTAACAGGAAAAAATTTGACGTTTTTCTTTCGTATAAAAGTCAGGATAATGATTTTGTCCAGCGGCTTAAGCGTGATCTTCAATTGCGTGGTATAAAGGTATGGTTGGACAAAGATGAGATAAGGCCAGGGGATCTATTTGTTGAAGCGTTGGAGAATGGATTGGAGACAAGCAAAACAGTAGTAATAGTAATTACTCCAGAAAGTGTAAATTCAGGCTGGGTACGTCGGGAGAGAGCACGAGCATTATCTTTGGCGACTTCGGAAGGGGTGCAATTGATTCCAATTCTATTCGGAAACGTAGAATTGCCAGGATTTCTAGCGGATTTACAATATATCGATTTTAGGGATTTATCAAAATACGCTGTAAATATTAATCGGCTGATCTGGCCTGGAATTACAGGCAAGGAAGTTTTATTTGTAGGTGTTGCTGGAATTGGCGGGGCTGAATGGGATAGACTAAGGGAAATACTTTATCAATCGGAGCTCGAATTGTATGATATCGAAGATATTGATCGGGTTAAATGGCCAGGATTCGAAAGGAGTGATCCCTATAAAAATGGACGTTTGATTCAGGAGAATACATTCGATCCCTCAAAACAAGTTGTTATTGTTGTAGATCCTTTTGAAGGCCTCCCTGAAGAAGGTAGAACTTTCACACGAAATTCACCCCTTGAATATCTGGACTTCATTCTTCATCATCGAAATGCTACGAGAGGCCTGGAAGGCGAATTAATATTTATTCTCTATTATAAATCTGGCGCATGGGAAACTATTTCGCTAGACGAATCTTATTTGCGTCGTGAATACAGGCAAATCGAGAAGCTTTCTAATAAGCTGACCATTGACGATATCATTGATAGATTTAAAAATTATTTTACGATACATCAGGATACTTCTGGCAACGGAAACCTGGAGAAACAGTTTCAAAATATTTGGATTAAGGTGCAAAGGGAAATTTTGAAAGGAAAACCGTTAAGTGCATCAGATCCAATTTGAGAGATACCAAACGAAACTGCAATTTTTATTAGTCTTAAGTCTGCAATGGAAACGTAGAATAGCAGACTTTACGTTATAGATAATTCTCTATCCTGTCATCCCCCGTCTCCCCTTAGAATTTTCTTCCCGGAATCCGTCCCTCCCTCTCCCAATGTTCCTCTCCCCAAACAGCTCTTACCTCTTATTTCGCTCCTGGCCGGGATCGAAACCAGGTCTTTAGTCCTGATTCCGGCGTCCCAAAATAACCTAAAAGGTGTGCTACTATAGACATTTGCTTACTGTAACCTGTATTTGATCTATATACAACCCATATATAACCCGTATATAATCCGTATCTATTAAATATGGGTTATATATGGCTTATATACGGGGCATATACGGGTTATATACGGGTTATATACCTTATAAGGCACTACTAGCAAGCCTTTCAGGCCATTACTAAAACAAAGTTTTTTTATAGATGATTGATTTTAAATTAGATTATACATTAAACTAGAGGTGTCTTTGTCTTCGGGAAGCAACAACTAAACTGGCAGAAAGAATAGATAAAGCACATTTACCCCATTACATGATAAGAAAATTGAT
Organism: Chitinophaga sp. S165; assembly: GCF_003182155.1. Lineage (GTDB taxonomy): Bacteria > Bacteroidota > Bacteroidia > Chitinophagales > Chitinophagaceae > Chitinophaga. Next base: position 1,055,741 of record NZ_QGTG01000001.1, on the reverse strand, counting down.
AAAACATTTGTGTAGCTAAATAGCTACATGTATATTTGTAGTCAAATAGCTACGCAATGAATTTAAGAAGAGATGTATTTCAGGCTATAGCAGATCCTACCAGGAGGGCCATACTGGTCCTCGTAGCATCGCAGTCAATGACAGCAGGAGCGATAGCTGCAAACTTTGATACGGCGAGGCCGACGGTGTCAAAACATCTGGCAATACTGACCGAATGTGAGTTGCTGAAACAGGAACAGAACGGACGGGAGATCTATTACCATTTAAACCCACAGAAAATGAAAGAGATAGCAGATTTTATAGAACCATTCCGCCAGATGTGGGATGACAGGTTTAATAAACTGGAATCTATTATGAAAAACTATAAACCTAAACAATAACACTATGGAGCAAAAAACAAAGGTCAATGCCGAAGAGGGCAAACAGGATCTGGTAATAACGAGAGAGTTTGATCTGCCCCTGGAATTACTCTTCAAAGCTTATGCAGAAGCGGAGATCGTTGAGCAATGGATGGGAACAAAGGTGCAGAAACTTGAAAATAAAAAGCACGGTAGCTGGCATTACATAACTTCAGACCCACAAGGTAATCCTGTATTTCAGGCCAATGGGGTGTTCCATGAGTTTAGTCCCAATAAAAAGATCACGAGGACATTTGAAATGGAAAACGCACCGTTTGGCGTCCAGCTTGAATTCCTGGAGTTTATAGCAGTAAGCGAAGATACCAGCAGACTGAATATCCATATCGTGTATGAATCGGTTGAACATAGGGATGGAATGATAAAGATCGGCATGGGTAAAGGCATGAGTATGGCGCATGACCGTTTAGAAAAAATCGTAGGACAATTAAAAGTGAAATAACATCCCATGACAAAAAGGAACAAAATCATTTATTGGATAGCAACACTGTGGCTCGCTTTAGGAATGGTATCGACAGGCATAGTACAGTTAATGCAAAGGAAGGACGAAGTCGATATGATCACAAAGTTGGGATATCCTGTCTATATCCTCACGATCTTAGCCATCTGGAAATTTTTGGGAGCGGTCGCAGTACTTATACCCAGATATCCGCTGCTAAAGGAATGGGCTTACGCCGGTTTTTTCTTTGCCATGTCGGGAGCTGCCATTTCACATATGATAGTAGGAGATCCGTTTAATGAAATATACCCGTCGCTATTGCTGGTCGTACTAACAGCTGCATCCTGGTATTTCAGACCGGCTGAAAGAAAATGTATCTTAGTTAATCAATAAACAGAATAACATGAATAACATGAACCCGAAAGTTGATTTCTATTTTGATCAGAATGAGAAGTGGCAGAAAGAAATAGAGCAATTGAGACTGATCGCTCTTAGTTGCGGATTGACTGAAGAGTTGAAATGGGGTTGTCCCTGTTACACCCACGAGGGTAACAACATCGTTTTGATACATGTATTCAAGGAGTACTGCGCGTTTTTATTCTTCAAAGGTGTATTGTTGAGTGATGCTGATGATATCCTTGTTATTCAGACAGAGAATGTACAGGCAGCGCGCCAGACACGCTTCACTAATGTGAAAGAAATCGTGAAATTAGCACCTGTTCTGAAATCCTATATTTATGAGGCCATAGAAGTGGAAAAGGCCGGCCTGCAGGTGAAATTTAAAAAGGTCACCGAGTTTGCTGTAGCTGAAGAGTTTCAGAAGAAACTGGATAAAAACCCTTCTTTGAAAACCGCTTTTGATGCATTAACGCCAGGACGGCAGAGAGCCTATCTTCTTCATTTCTCTGCACCTAAACAATCCAAAACCCGCGAATCAAGGGTTGAAAAATGTACGCCTCAGATCCTTGAGGGTAAGGGATTAAATGACTAATAAATATCAGCTGTTTTTTTTGACCATTTTTGTAATGATCAATACAAAAAGGGACACCTGAATAAGAATGCCAAAGAAGCCGTCCTGTAAATTACAAAGAGGCGGCTTCTTTGACGTTGTGTAGACATGTTGTAGTCACATTTTAAGAACCGGTAGTTGTTATGTAGTTGGCTGGGGTTTGCTGATCAATGCGTTGTGCCATATATTTGTGAGCGCAATCATTTAAGTGCCCCGTTTACAAATGGAACCCATCATCATAAAAAGATCTACTGACGCGAATATTGAAGCAAGTCTCGGATGCTTATTGGGAGTGTCAATACCAGTTATATTGTTTCTATATGCAATGTTTACAGCCAGGCATAAGTACGATATGATAGCATATGGCATAATAGCAGCAGGTTTTCTTCTTCCTGCATTCATTAGTTTTATTGCGACTAAAATCCCATTAAAAGCCGCATTGAAGATATCAGATGAAGGGTTGGTAGTATCTCCAAGTAAAAGTATCTATGACAGCTTTGCCTTTTTGCAAAAGTTCACAGCCAGATCTGAAAAACGGCTTCTCTGGGAAAATATAAAAGAGTTCAGATTGGTGATTTATTACAAAGAATATACAATGAGCCCCACTGATGGTACGGGATCAACATCCTATACTATACCGAAATATCATCTTTGCGTTACAGACAAAGCGAAAGAGGAAGTTATTTTTTCTATTCATGGTTTGGAAAAGACCCCTGATGAAATTTTGGCGCTATGTAACCGGCTTTTAGAAGAGCATACTTACAGCTGATATTAGATGTCCCCATATAACAAAAAACCGCCTCATTTATTTATGAGACGGTTCCCTGAAGTATTAAAAGTAAGATCAGCTCTTAGCAGCGAAAATCTCTTTTGTCACACCGTTGACCTTTACCTTCACTTTACGTGGTGTAGGCGAAGTAATTTTGTAGCTTATCACTTTCCCATCCTTCCATGCAAAGTCTACGGTGAAGTTTCCGCGTGCTTTTAAGCCTTTTACGGCGCCTTCTGCCTTCCATTGATCTGGTATGGAGGGTAGGAGGTTAATAAGCCCTGCATGGCTCTGTAATAGCATTTCTGCGATGCCTGCAGTCGCACCGAAGTTACCATCTATCTGGAATGGCGGGCCGGCTGATAACATATTCTGGTATACACCTCCGCCTGCGCCATAGTTGATGTCCGTTCTGGCAGTTGGTTTCAGCAGTTCCCGTAATAGTTTGAACGAGCGGTTACCATCCTGCAACCTAGCCCAGAACAATAGCTTATAGGCGATTGTCCAGCTTGGGCCGTCATCACCCCTTACCTCCAGCGATTTCTTAGCTGCAGCTGCCAGGTCGGGTGTGTTTTCCGCAGTGATCAAAGACGCTGGGTACAGTCCCCACAAATGTGAAAGATGTCTGTGTTGAGGATCAGTTTCTTTATAATCCTCCAGCCATTCCATGATCCTGCCGTCTTTGGCAATTACGCCCGGAGGTGGCAGCAATGTGATCTTATCCTGCAGTTCTTTTCTGAAGGCGCTGTCTTTGCCAAGTGTAGCAGAAGCGCTGATCACATTGTTGAACAGGTCGCGGACGATCTGGTTATCGATCGTAGCTCCGATACAGATACTGGCATGTTTACCATTAGGCAAATAGAACGTATTTTCGGGAGAGGAGGAAGGCGACATCACCAGCCAGCCTGTTTTATCATCTTTGATCAGCAGGCTGTTATAGAACACGGCAGATTCTTTGATGACAGGATAGATATCTGCCAGGTATTTTTTGTCGTTCGTAAATGCGTAATGTTCCCAGAGATTATTACAAAGCCATCCGGAGCCGGATTTTGTAGCACCCCAGGAAGCGCTTTCACCAGGTTCTGTGAAGCCCCAGATATTAGTGATAACATGTGCAACCCATCCCGGTGCGTTATAATAGGCACGGGCAGTTCTTTTACCTGGTTCCACCATTCCCTTTACAAGATCAGCCAAAGGCAGGTTCAGTTCGGGAAGATTGGACACCTCTACCGGCCAGTGATTCATCTGCACATTCACGTCAAGGTGATAGTCGCCATTCCAGGGCGTCTGGATCTGATTAGCCCAGAGACCTTGTAAATTAGGTGGCAGCAAACCTGGCCTTGTGCTGGATATCAGCAGGTAACGGCCAAACTGGTAAAAGAGCACAGGCAATTCATTGTCGGCCGCCGAGTTGTTATAGAAAGCAGCCAGGCGCTTGTCTGTCGGCAGGGTACTGGCACTGCCTTTTCCCAGGCTTAACTGCACCCTGTTAAACAGTTTGCTGTAATTAGCGATATGCTGTTTCCGCTGGATAGTATAATCCTTTTTCATAGCGGATGCCAACGTCTGGCTGATCTTCTTTTTGAAGTCAGGGTTTCTGAAATCAGTACCCATAGAAACGTAGAGGATGATCTCTGTGGCATCTTTGATGACCAGGGCATTCCCGTCTGTGTTGATGCTGCCACCTTTCGTACTGGCTTTCACAGTGGCCTGGTATTGCATACCCTTGCCGTCAGTACCGTTGTCCAGCTGACCATATAGTTCAAGTGCATTGCCGGTAGTACGGGTAGATGATCTTTCCTGGCGGCTCATCGTCACGCGACAACTAAGTTTTCCCGGCTGACTTGATGTAAGCCTGATCATCCCCAGGTCATCTCCATAACTGGTAAAATATTCGCGGCGGTAAGTAACACCATCTACTTTATAGCTGCTGGTGGCAATGGCCTGTTGTAGGGAGAGTTTTCTCTCATATTGCTCCGGAGTGCCAGCACCAGCTCCTTCGAACTGTAGCTGCAATTCTCCTAACACCTGGTAACAGCCAAAAGGTACACTGCCTGAGCCTTTACCTGTGCAGATGAAATCTTTGTCCATCAATGCCTGCGCTTCATCATTCCTGCCTTCCTTTAGTAATTGCCTGATACGGGGCAGCTGTTTATACGCTTCGTAATTGTTGGCGTCCTGCGGTGCGCCCGACCAGAGCGTGATATCGTTCAGGACGATCTTTTCGGTCGTGATACCGCCATCAGGCATCATACCTAAACGGCCATTACCGAGGGGAATGGTTTCTTCCCATGTCTGAGCTGGTTTGTCATACTTCAATTCCAGGGTATTGCTTTGCGCAGTGCAAAGCAATACCGGAAATACCATGATGATCGTAGTAATAATTCTTCTTCTTAAAAACATCATTAGACCTGTAACTTGTGTTAATTATTCTTTATTCCAGAACGTGAGCTCTGACAAATTCGTATAACGGCTTTCTCCATTGACGTTGTGCAATACCCTGATACGAATGTAACGTACCGGTGGAGGATTGTCCATCAGCGGAACTTTATAAGCAGCTTTGCCATCGTCCGTTCTTATAACTTCTTTCAGCAATGTCCAACCCTTTGCCTGCATCGCAGCCTTCCAGCCTCCATCATCGGAATTCATTTCCGGCACCGCATCCGTGAGGTCGTCAATGCCCCATACTTCGAACTGGTCAGGATTATTACAACAATCCCTGCCGGTTTCTTCTATCGCTCCCAGGTTGTTATATACCTTACCCATATCAAAGCTAAGCACTCTCGGCATTGTAGCATGGTCGTCAGCGTGGAAGATGTTTGGGTAACCCTGCGGACCAACTGATCCATCCCACAATCTACTTACCCGTGTATCAGACTGATAGATGCCCATATCTCCCCAAAGGTCATGCTCCGCGAAAAGGCTTTTGTCACATTGTATCAGCCTGAAGATAGTAGGAAATGTATCATTTTGCAAGGTATAAAATGTATCCAGTGCTGATGCTACAGGAATGTAGGATGACTTGTATACTACAGGCGTACCAAATTTATAGTCTGTCAGCGTGAGGAAGTCTTCATCAGGCGCTAATGACAACTGCGCCACCTCACCGTTCTTTTTGGTGTATTGCAGGGCAGTGTTAATGTTGATCGTATCTGGTGTGGCAAACCGGATGATGACGGAACTATCTTCATTGATAGTGTAAGGATTCACCGGGTCGCTCAACCTGTTGTTGAGCGTTGCATTATATACCGTACCATATACCCGCGCATTGCTGATCTCCGTGGCTACCGACCTGTTACCTTTTGCATCATACGAATAGATAGTGAAAGAGTATACATATTCCGACAGGCCGGTAATAGTACATTTCACCGTATCCGTAGCATTGTGCGTAGTAGAATTGATGGTAAGGGAATCAGCCTTGTTATTCCAGAACACGGTGTATTTAACAACACTGGGATCGGGGCTGGGATGCCATATCAACTGCAGGCGGTTATTGCCTGGTAGTACTTTTGCATCAGATACTGCACCTGGATATACCAGTTCTTCACCTTCCAGGAAATCGCGGTAGTCAGTAGGCTTTTTACTGCATGCCAGCAATACCACGAAGCATGCCAGCAGGTATATTTTGTTTGTATGATATCGTTTCATTTTCGCCGTTTTAAGTTGTTAATTATCTCGGATCTCCCCAGAAGGTCAGTTCTGTGACGTTGAAAAAGTTATTTGTCCCCGCCATATTTGAGATACATTCGAAGCGCATATACCTCACCTTCGGAAGATCTAGGGAGAAATTGAAACCGAAGCCTGCATTCCATGCAGCAAGGTCGGCGGCATTGTACTGTGGATTAGGCAATTTGGACGGCTTGGGCGGTGCATCATATACACCCAGGTTAATCCAGCCGTTTGGCGTACGTCCACCTACAGGAGGCAGATGGTTTTCGTCCGGCATCGTCTCGTCTACAGGATCGTCTTCCCGTCCCCATAACACCCATCTCTGCGGTGCTCCTGCCTGCCATAACCAGTTACCACTGATGTCTATACTTCTGTTCCAGATGGTATAACGGCTTAATCTGGTGGCTTTGCCCATGTCGAAGGTGATCACCGCCGGCCACACCAACGGCTGTATCGGCTGTTCCGTATGATATCCCGGTGATCCGTTCGTTCCATTCCACAGGTTTTCTATGCCCCATCCGAAGCCGGTTCTGGCATCTGTTCCCAATGTATAACCACGGAATAATGATTTGTCCATCTGGGCTTCAAATACAGGCTTGATAGTAGAGAACAGGGTATCTGAAATATTGCCCCACTGGTCAGTTACATATACCCCGAATTTTTTAGGAATGGTATCATAACCTCGCAGGCTATATGAAATGCTATCCTGGTCGGTATAATTCTGATCGATGATCTGGTACTTGTCGGTCTGGTCAGGCGAAACAACGATGATGCCCAGATTGGCATTGGTCTTATTAAATACAGTGATATTCAGTCCGCCGAAGTCTGGCTGTATCTGCACGGTAGGACGGGCCAGCAGGTAAGCAGGCGTGTCGGGGTGAACGGTCACTGTTACCGGATCCGAAGACACCTGGGCACGGCTTACAGTGCGTAGTATTACCTCATAGTCCTGGCTCTTCGCAAAGCCGTTTACTGTGATACTGTCGGAGTAATAGGAAGACTTTGATTGCCTGCTGGTTTCACCATTGATCTTATATTCCGCCTGCACATACAGGATATTGGGCGAATTCGGAAGGGTATAAGTGATGTACGCTCCACCATTAAAATTGTCCACTTTAACATTTGTGACAGGCCCCGGCTTCGTCATATCGGTAGATACGATCTCGTTGTAACCATCCAGCCGCTTACATGACACGGGTAATACTGCCACTGCCATGAGCAGTAATATCAGCTGATGTATATAATGTGTTCTGTATTTCATACGTGATAATTGAATGATAGTTGGATGTATTACCAGTAAAGTGTTTGCACCAGGTTAGGATTGGTCAGCAGGTCGTAGTCCTGTATAGGGTAGAGGTAGTTCCTGACGCCGAATGCTGTTTGTTGTGCAATTCTCACCTGGTAATATCCTTCAGTTGTTTTGTTAAACACATTCCAGCCCAGCAGCGGAGTACTTAATACGCCCTGCAGTTCCTTCCATCTCCGGAGGTCCCATCCGGCCTGTCCTTCGAAAGCAGTTTCAATTCTTCTTTCCTGGTGAATGATGGCTCTTAACCCGTCTTTAGAAGTGTATTTATTAGGATTGTTAGAATACTGAGACCAGGAGGTTGCTACACCCTGTAGTCCGGCTCTCTCGCGCACTTTATCTATCCATTTGTAGGCCTCTTCACCGGGACCACTCACTTCGTTCAGACACTCTGCATACAACAGCCATAAACCGGTTAGGCGAATAAACGGCCATGAATAATTCTGTTGCACACTGTTTTGTCCGAAGGTGGTTTGATAAGGTACCAGCTTTTTCGGCCAGTAGCCGGTAGCGTTATAGCGCAGCTGATCAGGAGGAGCGGCAAAGCCATTCACTGCGTTTACGTAGTTAGGATTGTTATCGTCCAGATTACCAGATCCGAACCATACACTGCCATCAAAAGCAACGTCTGCATAATAACGTGGTTCCCTGGCAAAGTTGCCTTTAACAGTGGTGTAACCTTTCTTTATGTAATAAGCATGCGCATCATCGCCTGTCTGCAGTTTATACCTGTTCTTATAGTCCCAGAACCTGTCTTCATTGATCGGTACACCATTGCTGCTATAGAAGATCTCTGATTGTCCGATGGGTACGGAGAAGTTGGAATACACGGCGAACACGTTTGCCGCAGCTTCTGCGGTCACACGTGGAGAGGCCATATATTGCCAGCCGAATTGCGGATTGAGTGTCCATATCTGCTCTGTATTCCAGCTGTCTACAATTGCTCCCTGGATGGTAAGCATTCTGCGTGTAGCGTCAGACATATGTACTACACCTCCTGTGATCCTCAACTGGTATAAGTCTGCGCCGGCAGTAACAGCAGCATCAATAGCATCTTTACACGCGATCATGGCGTTCTCCCACTTTTTATTGTCGTATTCAGCAGGGAACAATCTTGTACCATCGCCTCTTTTCATTGATGCATAGTCAGGATTACCATTGAACAACGGGCTGGCCTGTGTAACCAATACTTCAGCCTTTACTGCCTTTGCGATAGTAGCACTGATACGGCCCTGTTCAGCAGCGAGGTTCTGTATAACCGGCGGCAGATCAACGATAGCTTCATCAAGCAAACGCACTACATAATTGAAGCAGGAGTCAAGCGGTTGTTGTTTTATCCTTACTTCGTCTATAGAAGCATTTACCGGCAGGTTCGCATCTACAATAGGAATAGGTCCGTACATCCTGATCAGCCAGTAATGGAAATATGCTTTCAGGAATTTAGCTTCCGCGCTCCATCTTTTCCGCTGGAATTCCGGCAGGTCAAGTGGAATGTGCACATTTTCCAGGAAGATGTTACACTTCCTGATAGCCTGCCACATATTCAGGCCCATGTTATAGCCGTCCCAATAGTTCAGTAGTGGGTTAGCGCTGTTCTGAATACCACGCATAATGGCGAATCCGGCGTCTCCGCCATTGCCGCCCAATGTAGTCAGGTCGGGTAGGGGATATGGGAACAGGATCTCGCCTGATGTTGTAAAACCGGGGTTTCTGCGTACATCAGAGAGCGCCTGTAGCGTTGCATAACATCCGAATAAATAAGCTTGTGTTTCATTCGCATTGGCAAAAGCGCTTTCCAGTGTAGCTACATCATCGGGTACGACATCCAGGTATTTACTACAGGATGGAAGTGTAGTTACAGAAAGGCAAAGGACTGCGCAAAGCAAAAATTTTATAATGGTCTGCATTGTAATCGTTTACGTTACGTTCGTTAAAAATTGAGATTAGCGCCGAAATTGAACACTTTCTGGATCGGATAGCTGAAGCCCTGGCCCGCTTGCTCCGGATCCCATAATTTGAAATGACTGAAGGTTAACAGGTTCAGACCACTGAAGTATAGACGCAAATTAGAGATGTACATACGTCTTGCCAGAGACTTAGGTATAGAGTAACCAACTTCAATTGACTTTAAGCGCATGAAACTACCATCTCTCAGCCACCATGTGCTTTGCTGCTGGTTGTTCAGGATATCGCTGGTTGCTAATCTTGGCCATAACGCATAGAGGTGTTGGTTTTCTTCAGACCAATGGTCATCAGCATAAGCCTGTAAGATCTGGGCATTGTTCACAAATGGAGCAGTACCATATTTGCCACGATACCTGTCATCTTCTGATGTAGCATTGATGAAGAAAGATTCTCTAGCAAGCCCCTGGAAGAATGCATTCAGGTCAAAGTTTTTGTAACCCATAGAAAAACCGAAGCCGTAGATGATCTGCGGTGTGGTAGGCAATCCGATAGGCACCTGATCGTCCTGGTTAATGATACCGTCTTTGTTAACGTCCCTGTATTTGATATCGCCTCCAATTGGTAACGGAGAGCTACCGAATAACTGGGTAGGAGAATTAGCAGCTTCTTTATCATCTACAAATAATCTTTCCGCGATATAGCCGAAAGGCTGATTGATCGGCCTGCCTGTCTGGAAGCGATAGTCATATTTGTACTGAGGTTCTTCATAACGGCCGTAACGATTGGAAGTAACTGTGAGGTTACCCATTACAGAAGCCCATACATCTTTTGAAATGTTCTGTTTATAATTAATGTTCAGATCAAGTCCTTTTGCATAAGCGGTACCCACGTTGGATTTAACCTGTGCTTCAAGACCGTTGGTAACAGGGATATATCCGCGTGGTTGCAGGATGTTATATCTGTATTCATTATAGATCTCAGCTGTGATGTTCAGATGATCGAATAATGTGATCTCTGCCGCGAGATTAGCCTTACGTGAAGTTTCCCATGTTACACCAGGATTAGGATAATTCTGTATGGTGGTACCGTACATCTTCACATTATTGTTGGTACCAAAAACAGCAGACGGACCATTTACATCATCGGGTGTAACGTTGGACAGATAATAGAAACGGGTATTGTCGATGTTGTCGTTTCCTACAAGACCATAGCTACCTCTCAGTTTCAATCTCGTAACAACGTCTGCTATGCCTCCTTTCCAGAACTTCTCGTTAGATATTACCCAGCCTGCACCAACAGTAGGGAAGAAGCCCCAGCGATATTGGGTGGAGAAACGTTCAGATCCGTTGTAACCGAAGTTGAACTCCAGATAGTATTTGCTGGCGAATGAATAAGTAGCTCTACCCGCCAGTCCGAGGTTGCGGTAAGGCAGTGAGTACTGTAAGGATGGATTTCCTGTGTTAGGATCATTCGCATCGGCATTCAGCTTCTGCTGACGCGTACCGATCAGTGCAGCGCTGATATTGTGCTTGCCGAAAGCTCTTGCATAGTCGAGGCTACCCTGTAGATAAAGGAATGTGTTTACATTCTTGCTACCGGGATAGTAACTGAGGAATTCCTGTGCTTGTCCTGGTTGATTATTAAGCCAGGTAAGCGTGTATGTATTCGCTGTCTGATCGTAGTTGTCTACGTCGTAGAAAAATGGCTTATAGGCCCTTCTCAGATCGAAATAGGAATACCTGTTCGTGCTGAATAAACCATGAAAAGCCAGGCCTTCTGTGATGAAGTTGAAGTTCTGGTTCACTTCAAACTGTGCGGACAGCTTTGATTCTGAAAATGCTTTATAGCCATACATAAGGGCTGCATAAGGATTGTTTTGCAAGCCGCCTGAAGTGGTCAGGGAATTACCGAAAAGAATGTGTTTGGTGAGCAGATTAGAGCTATCTGCCGGAAAATAAGCCGGGAAAGCTACCGGGCTGGTATGCAAAGCCCTGTCGTACATGTCACTGGCAAAACCTGACTGATCGTCGGTGATAGGTCCTGTATAATCATTGAAGTTTCCCCATAAGCGAACAACTGCTTCCGTTGTTTTAGTCAGCTTAACGTTGACGTTGGAACGTAATTGATAGTTTTCAAACTTCATGGAAGAGTTGAAATTATTAACGGGGTTCACCTGTAAGATACCATTGTCCCTGTCGTAAGATCCGGCTATATAATACCTGGCTGCTTCCGTACCTCCCTGCACATTGAAGTTTGCGCGTTGTGTGGTGGTTTGATTTTTAAACAAGGTAGACATCCAGTCAACAGCAGGGTTTACATAAGGATTGCTGCCGGCAGCGCCGTCCATAGTAGCCTGGGTGTTGATGATGTCGTTGGGCGTGTATTGTGGCTTGGCAAGCGGATTACGCGTTGTCAGTGCCTCATTATACAGCTTCATGTAGGTAACAGGATCAGCCAGTTTCACCGTTTGTGTAGGTTTGGAGATAGAACGTTCGTAACGGAAGTTCATGCGGGCTTTACCGATCTTACCTTCTTTGGTGGTAACAAGGATAACACCATTTGCGCCTCTGGCGCCATAGAGTGCAGCAGCGCTGGCATCTTTTAAGATAGAGAAACTGGCGATGTCGTCTACCTGCAGGCGTGCGAGATCGTTGGAAGTCAATTCAACGTTGTCTACCAATATCAGCGGACTGGCACTGTAACCAAATGTGGTCACCCCACGGATGAAGAAATTTGAATTGTCCAGACCAGGCTGACCGCCGCGTTGGAATGCGACCATACCGGCAATTTGTCCGGCCATCGCATTGGTAAGATTACTGGCGGGGATCTTCAGTGCGGCGGGATCAATACTTGTAACTGATCCTACAACAGCTTCTTTCCTTTGTTTTCTTCCATACGCTACAACTACCACTTCTTCGGCACTGAAGGTGGAAGGCTTCAGTACAAGGTTGATCACCTTTGTGTTAGCTGTTATTGAAATGAATTGTTGCTCAAACCCTATGAATGAGAATCTGAGCATAGTACCTGGTTCAACATCGAGTACAAACTTTCCGTTTGAGTTACTCATGGTGGCTACATTCTTCTTGTTTTCGGCGACAATGCTTACGCCTTCAAGTTTTGCACCGGAAGTATCTGTGATAGTTCCGGTAACGGTTAGTTTTTGTGTTTGTTGTGCAACAGCATTGTAGGCAAGGAATGTGGATAATAGAAAAAACAGGCACGCGGATTTAAATGTCCGGGACCGGGACACAGACAGAGATTTTGGCATAAACCAGTCTTTAGGAAAAATGAGTGAATAAAACTAGATCATACATGGAATTGCAAACAAAACTATCTTATGAGAGATGTCAGGGAAATGGAACATTCATTTATTTTGATGGATTATCCTACGATTTTGCACAAAATTGTTAACTTGCTTTGATACCAAAAATAAGCCCTGTCAAGATAGTATTGGCCTATGGTAATTTACTATTTAACACGTTATGAGTGGAGTTATACCGCCAGATCCGGACTAAGAGAAGATAGTATTGGCCTAAGGTAATTTAATATTCGCCGGTTATGAGAAATGTAGAATACTCTGATTTTGCCTATGTCAAGATAGTATTGTGCTAAGTTAATATAATACATGTAGCGTTATGAAAACTGTAAAACGAAAAGACGGTTTTGAAGGAGAGCGTATGATCAGTCTCCCCGACACCGTCTGGAAAAATGCCATTAAAACAAATCCCGTATTAGGTCAGCTATACATTACGCATATAGGTTATTTTCCCAAAGCAGCGTTCCATTACAGGGAGAGAAAGAACGGCTGTCCGGATAATATCCTGTTATACTGTGTGAAAGGAAAAGGTTGGTATTCAGTGAATGACAGGCGTTTTGAATTGGGATTAAATGAATTTGTGATCGTGCCTGCTACCAAAGCCCGTTTGTGTTATGGATCAGACGATAAAAATCCCTGGACCATTTACTGGGTGCATTTCTGCAGTAATGATATTGAGAGCTTTAATAAGGGCTTTAATATCGGATTGCTGGACGGGCCGCGGCATATACAATCAAATGAAGCCGGTATCCAGTTATGGGATATTATGTACCAAAGTCTGAAGATGGGATTTGGAAAGGACAATCTTAGTAAGGCGCATCTATGTTTGTATCATTTCATCTCTTCGTTCCTTTTTCCTGAAAAAGAATGTGTAGAAAAGAAAGAAGCACAGAACAGGATAGAGGGTACGATCAAGTATATGCAACAGCATTTGTCTGCTACGCTTACGGTAGATGAACTTGCACAGAAGTGTGATCTGTCGCCATCGCATTTTTCAAATTTATTCAAGAAGGCGACGGGGATGTCGCCGCTGAATTATTTCATTCATCTTAAGTTGCAGGAGGCCTGCCTGTTGTTATATACTACCGGCATGAAAGTGAAAGATGTGGCGGCAGCTACCGGTTATGACGATCCCTATCATTTTTCCCGTTTATTCAAAAAGACCATGCATATTTCTCCGGAGCAGTACAGGGGATTGAGAAGGAAGGGCGCTTTTCAGGCGGAAGAGGAATGGGATATGAGTTCCATATAAGGTTCATATGAAGGCTGTATCCTGGGTATGTTCGCTGTTATTGAACCATTTGAACCTGGTATAAGCTTCTACATTTTCGTGATCATACAAGGTTTATACAAGCTTTATCTTACGTTCATCCTACGTTCAAAGACGTAGGATGAACGTAAGATAAAGCTTGTATAAACCTTGTATAAAGCTGGTTGTATCAGTCTTTAGGCGAAGTCGGGACTTAATATCATTAATAATGATAGAGAGTGAAGGCGCAATATAATATTTATTATAATTTTGCATTATAATTTTTAACAAGATGAATAAATACGAAAGATTAAAAGGCGAGCTGCAGACAGCCGGGACGGGAAGGATGAAGGCATTTGGAAATTCCATGTTGCCTATTTTAAAGAGCGGGACCCTGCTTACGTTTTCAAAGGCGGACGAATACACGATCGGAGATATCGTATTCTGCAAGGTACGCGGCCGTTACATTGACGCACATAAGATTGTGAAGAAAGACGCTAACAAAGGATTCCTGATCGCTAACAATCATGGTTTTGAGAACGGTTGGACGAAGACTGTCTATGGCAGGGTAGTGACCGGAGAATTCGAAAACAGGGTCATCTATCAAAGAGGTTGATCTTCAAATTTTAATAACAATCCCTTTATAGTAATTAAAGCCCCGGTAACAGAACAGTTCCTCACTCACCCCGCAATTCCCGCTACAACAGCCGACAGTAAAAGAAAGCAGGTCAAGGTAAAAGATATTCTTCATTAACATAGGATTAACTAAGTTGTAATGAAAAAAAATTACCTTGTTGCTCTGCTTTGCTTTTCCATTCATTTTAGAGGGACTTATAATTTTTAGGGGACATTCAATTAAACTGCTCACACACATGGTTAGTATGAAAACCAGGGATGCTGTACTTTTGATCTGTTACTTTTTATTCACGGGCATGTTCGTTTACGCAGCAGTATCCAAACTGATGAATTACGACATTTTTGTTCTTCAGATGAATAAGCAGCCATTTCCTGACAAGTTTACACCTCTACTGGTATGGGGCATTCCGTCAGCCGAAATATTTGCGGCTATTTTGATGATGACTATTCCTTTCAGAAGGATCGGGATGTTCTTTGCAACGGCAATGATGATATGTTTTACGGGATATATCATCCTGATCAAACTCAACTACTACGGTAAAATTCCCTGTACCTGTGGGGGAGTGATCTCAAAGTTTACGTGGGGGCAACATCTGATCTTCAATATCTTCTTTCTTGCAGTAGGCTTTACTGCTATATACCTCGAACAGCAGTTCAGAAGAAAATCAGCTTAATTTTAAGAACGCAAAACATTATTAGAATAATGCTTGTTGATATGACATATAATAAAGAGTAATCGCTTACGTATAGGGACAATAAAAATTGACATTTATACTTTGACAGGTAACAGTTAAGTTTTCGGAACAAATTTATTTGCATTGATTGTAAAGGTTGCATTGCGCTGGAAATGAAATCCAGCGCGCAATTTCCCCTGACCATGAGCTTTAAAATGTGACTAGCTAATTGGGTCTTCAGTTAGCATGATGGGGGAGCTATACCTTTAAATCAGTAGAGAGAGAAAATGATTGCACATCATGAAGCGGTGCTATGTTCTTTAGTGCCGTTCAGTTTCAAAATAACTCTTCAATCCTCAATTACAAATAAGCAATCGTATGAAAAAAATCAAACTTCTCTTTGCAATCCTCGCTGCTGTAGCAGGAGTTAGCGGCGCTGTGGCATCTAGTGTTTCTACGTATTCTTCTGCTGATATTACCTACAACTGGATCAACTGGGATAATGAGCTTGTCCTTGTGAATCAGACGCAGGCACAGGCGCAAACGCTTTGTTCTGGTTCGCAACCCACTGTTTGTCTCCGAGCGCAAGGGGCTACCCATGTTTATACTACAGGAGAGTATCCAAGCTTTTGAGAAATAGATTGGACAACACCAGGAGACGAAACACCTGGTGTTGTAATTTTTGTTTGTTTATAACTTAATTAATATCCTGGGTTCTGGTCAAGATTTGGGTTTAAGGATATTTGTGCCTGCGGTATTGGCCATAGGCCGTTTTCTACTTTCCAGCTAGGTTTCATTGTAAGTAATGTCGTATATGCCTTACCGGTTCTTTTGAGATCAAACCAACGGTGGCCGCATTCGGTAAAAAATTCTATTCTTCTTTCTTGTTGTATTTTTTCAATTAGCTCAATGCCGGATATTCCCGGATAAGTAACGCTGATAAGCGGTAATCCTGCGCGTTGCCTGATGGTGTCCAGATCTGCAATAGCATCGGGTAAGAGATCAATGAATACACGACTTTCGGCACGGATCAATAATACTTCGCTAAGACGGAATATCATACTGTACTCTGTCAGACTGAAGTTAGAAGAGAAGTCAACCTTTTTTTTATACTTAAAGGGATAATAATAGGTAGTTCCGTTTACCTCTTTGCTTTTAACCCATGCTGGCCACCGTTTGTCATTCAGTTCAAAAGCATTGATCAGCGACATTGTCAGTGTATAGGAGGGTCTTGCTAATTCTGAAGGAATAAATGCGTTTCCCTCCATGGTGTTATATCCTGGTCGTACCGGTTGTATCTGAAATATCGCCTCGGAGCTGTTAGCGAGAAAAACTTTGTCAGGTTCTGTAAGGCGGTAATGTCCTGTATTGATGATTTCTGATGCTTCTTCCTCTGCTTTTGCCCATGATTGTTGATACAGGTAATATCGAGCTAAAAGGGTTGCGGCTGTCCACTTATTCGCCCTTGACTTTTCATTTCCGGGATAAGCATCTGAAAGCAATTCTTTTGCACTAGTTAGATCTGATAGAATTTGCTCTTTAATGGAATTTATATTTGTTCTCCCCATATTTTCATTCATCCTGTAGTCTGTGCCAGTGATAAGTGGTACCTCTCCAAATAGCTGGATCATTTGGAAGTAAATGAATGCCCGCAAAAATTTGCACTCGCCTCTAAGTTGATTTTTGGTAGCGAGCGGCAAAGATTTACTGCTTTCCAATATTTCAAGGGACGCATTAATCTGGTAAGTGAGACGATAAGTAGTGGCCCAGAAATTGGTCTCAATAAATGAATTGGTGGTTGAAACAGAGCCCTGGTAAAATTCAAGACTGGAAATGGCTTGCCCAGTATAGTCAGCCTCATCTCCATATATAGCGGTATAGAAAGTGATGGCTCCTGCGAAGATATTGGAATTATCAGAAATAGCAGAGTAGATTCCCAGAATGGCTGATTCAGCCGATTCTTTATCTTTAAATAAGTCGTCGCCTACAATCTTGTCGGTTGGATTATCCACATCAAGTATCTTATTGCAGCCGGAGGAACAATAGTAGATGACTATTATTAGTAAAAGCTGTTTGGCGCTATGCTTAATAAAGGTATTTCGCATGTTTAATCATTTAAATTATCGTACTGAGACTCGCATTCCTCCGGTTATTGTTCTGAGTGTTGGTAACGAGAATATGCCAGCCGTTTCGGGATCGCCTTCTTTATAACCGGTAAGGGTGAATAAATTTTGTGCATTGCAGAAGAAAATAATTTTTGCAATGGTCTTTTCCTTGTTCTTGTCAAAATTTATCGTATAAGTGACACTAACGTTCCTGCACTTGAAAAAGCTGCCGTCGGAATAAGCTTCATCAGACAATAGAATATTGGTTTTTGTGGTATAGACGTCTCCCGTTGGTCTTGTTGAATATCTGGGGTACCTTGTCTGATCTCCTTTTTGTTGCCAACGGTCAAGTACGAGGTCCAGCTGATTACCTGGTAATCCAGGGAATAAGCCGTTGAGATATGTACTGTAAAGAGAATTAGGTACCAGCTGTTTTCTAAAATCTCCCAACACTGAAAGGCTGAGTTGTTTATATCGCATGTTCAGTTGAATGCCGCCATGGTATTTCGGATCGAGACTGCCTATCACTTTATAGTCTGCAGCATCATAGCGGCCATTGCCATCTTCGTCCGTCAGGGAGAAAAGTCCGTTGTCGGGAGAAACACCCGTGGACTGAAACTTGTTAAGTACATTCAGCGATTGGCCTATAACATATCTGCTGTTATACGAAGAGCTGTCGAGGTTGACAAAACGGAGCAGTTTGTTTCTGGGAATGCTGAGATTAACTGCGGCATTTAAAGTGAATGACTTTGTTTTTACGATGTCGCCGCTAAGAGCGAATTCCCAGCCGCTGCTTTGCACCAACGCGTCAAAATTTCTTAAAATGCTTCCAAAGCCCGTCTGAAACGGTAATTTATAATCTAGCAGCTGGTTGTCACTTCTATTCCGGAAGTAGGCGATGGACGTCACCAGGCGGTCTTTGAAAAATTCCAGTTCCAGAGCAGTTTCCAGTTTTTTAGTCCTTTCCCAGTTATAATTAGGGTTGTAAAGCGCATCGGGAGACATAGGTGTTATGCCCTGATAGGGGTTAAGGGTAGCTGACCATGTATCGAGATATTTATAGTCGGCTATCTGGTCGTTACCGGTAACACCAAAACTTGTACGCAGTTTCCCGAAACTCAGGAATGGCAATGACGATTTTATAAGGGGTTCCTCTGAAAAGATCCAGGCGGCGCCAATAGCTCCGAAATTACTGTAGCGGTTTTCAGGGCTGAATTTACTGCTTCCATCCCGTCGTCCGGATAGATTAATAATATACTTGTTTCTAAGTTTATACGTGGCCCTGCCAAAGACAGCGCCATATTTATATTCAATGCGGTTTGTTTGTTTACCAGAGATGACAGCCGCTCCGTCGATAGAATAAAGCAATGCGTCATTAGTATAACCTTGTCCCTTAATTAAAAAGGTATTGTTGGTCGTATACTGATAGGATGCTCCTGCCATTATTGTAAGTTCACCGTCACCGAGCCCCCGATGATATTCTGCCTGCGGTTCTGCGAGATAACTTTTGAAAGTATTGTTGCCGAACGAAGCCGCGCCAGTTATATCGTCTACGAGGTAGGGATTCAGTGAGGCTTTAGGAATGATCTGAGTTTCAGCAGCGTCTGTGCTGTTATACCCGAGGTTTAGTTTAACCCAAAGATTATCCAGGATAGAATATGCTGCGTGCAGATTAAGTAGTTGGTTTTCCTTTTTATGTATATAACGCTTGAAGAATTCTGCCAAAGGATTTTGGAATGGCTCATTTCCTTCAATCCAGACAGGTTGATGATTTGCATCATATACAGGTGGTGCGTTAGGTGGAAGTAAAAGGGCAAATAAAGGCGCATTAAACATCTCATTCTTGTCTTTAGCATAATTGTAATACAGCCCTATTCTGAGTTTACCGTTTTCTGACCTGTGATTTACGGAAAGACTGGCGTTGCCTCTGAGAAAGGACATATCTGACGGATATACTGTACCTTCCCGGTAATAGCCTGCACCCAGCATTAATTGCGTAGTCGCATTCCCGCCCGACATGAAGATGTTGGCCCTCCTGACAGGAGCAGTCCCTCCAACTAGCCACTTCTGCCAGTCAGTGTACCTTGTAGTATCCCAGGAGTAGATATCAAAGGCATAGCCTGGAGTACCAGGGTCGTTATTGGGCGTGATGTTGTCATTCCGGAAAGCTTCACGCCTGACTTCCAGGTATTGTTTGGTATCGAGCAGGGAAAGCTTTTTGCTGATCTGAGTGAAGCCTTGCATATAATCTGCAGTGACCTTTATTTTACCTGCCGTTCCTTTTTTGGTAGTGATCTGGATAACGCCATTTCCCCCGCGACTACCATAAATGGCGGTAGCATCCGCGTCCTTCAATATTTCGATACTGGCAATGTCCATTGTATTAAGACTGGAGAGCAATCCTACACTACCATTGGGCTGGGTAGTAAGAAGATTGATACGCTGATTCCCAGCAGGTATTGGAATACCGTCAATTACAATAAGTGGCTCATTGTTACTCAAGAATGAGTTCTGTACCCTAAGACGGATATCCAGAGGCGTACCTGGCGCACCACTTGACTGGTAAACCGTTAACCCCGGCACTCTGCCCTGAAGCGCGAGTAGAGGATTCGCTACCGGATATTTTTCTATATCGACAGCCGTTACACTGGCAACGTTCCCCGTGTTCAACCGTTTTGAGGTTGTACCATAAGCGACAATGATCGTTTCGTCCAGGTGGCTGAGTGACTTATTGAGGGTAACACTGATGGCCGCATCCGGGTCCGGAACGTTGTATTCCTGTGTAGCATAGCCGGTGTAACTTATCTGTAATACGGGATGGGGAACGGTGGATGAAATGAAGAACGCTCCGTCTTCCTTAGAGCTATACCTTTTATCAGTTCCTTTTATCCAGATAGTAGCTCCCGGTAAGGGTGTCCCCAAACTATCCTTCACCTGTCCCTGGAGGCGGTAAATTCTTTTATTTGTAGCGTCGGTGGAAGGTTCCGTTGTAGCGGGACCGGTAACCGGCAGTCGCGGGTCCCTGTTGATAAGGATTGTATTGCCTTCCCGCCTGCAGGAAAAGCCTTTCTTACTTACAAGGCGGTCAATGAGCGTTTCTACCGGCTCATTCAGCGCGTGTACATCATATAGCTCGTCATCAGCAAGATCGTTTTTGGAGTAAAAGAGATAGAGTCCTGTTTGTTGTTTAATGCGGTCAAATATGATGTGTAATGGGGTATTATCTAAAGATAAAGTAACCAGTACAATGGATTGGGATGATGGTTGCTGCGCAATAACTGCAGTGGGAAAATATAATAACAACTGAAATAATAGCATGAGGAATAATATGCTGGCATGCCTCTTAAAAAGTTGCATAATAGCTAGTGTAAGTTGTTTTTTAATACGTTGGTATTGCTTCCCGCGGGTAGACAATATTAATTAACCAAGCAGATGAATCAAAGTTGTGTTTTTTTGGGCGCTACTTATGTCGAAAAAAAATATGAATTAACTGAAATCCGTTGTGGTAAATCCTTTCATAACATGTAAACCGGTCATTGGAGTTGCTATAATTTTATTATCATAACGATAATAAGTAATTTAGTACACTTTCCCTTGACTAAATCCTTCTTCCGGAATCTTATGATAATCCCAAGACAATTAGATTCACGGGTAGGCTGTACGCAATTGGCGCTGTCAACATTTTGTAACGATGAAAGAATCCCACTAGTATGCGACAAACTGAGAATGCTAGACTGAATATAAGGTTTGATAAGATAGATGAGACAGAGTTTGCCCGCATTTTTGAGCTATTTAGGACAAATGTCAAGGCATATGCTTATTACCGTCTGGAAAATATGGACGATGCCGAAGACGTAATGCAGGAATTGTTTATCAGGTTATGGACCAAAAGAGCTTCCCTGAATATCCACGGCGATCTGGGTACCTATCTTATCTCCGCTACCCATAATCTTTGCACCAACAAGCTTAAGAAAAATCAGCGTTATGCTTTAAGGAAGCAGAAGTATGCAGAAGATGCCGAACCGGAATTGACGCTGCAGCCGTCTGCCGATAAAGACAGTGAACTTACACTGGAAATTAAACAACTGTTGAAGAAAGTTCCTCCAAAGAGCAGGAAAGCGTTTGAAATGATCTTTTTCCGGCAGATGAGCTATAAAGAAGCTGCTGCCCAGGCCGGAGTGTCGGAAACAACCTTAAAAACGCAGGTACAGAATGTCCTGAAATCCATCAGGCCAAAACTTGCGGGAAAGAAGGGGAAAGGTCCTTCAAAAAAAAGTTTATTTCTTTTCATCTATTTCTTCTTGCAGTCTTGTCTATAAAAGTATAACCATGAAAAACAGGAACTTGAAAACAGAAGCCCTCATAATTGCCGAAATAACCGGGTCTATTACGGACGAAGAACGTGCGGAGCTAGAGGAGTTGATGAAAAGTTCTTCGGATGTAAGAGTACTGTCCGAAAATATGCATAAGGTCCTGGAGCCTAAAATGAAAGAGATCAGTGAAGTCAGGAACACTTCTGCAGAAAAGATCATTGAATTGGGAAATGCCCGCTTGCATACACGGGGACGCGTACGCCGGATGTTTACCATAGCAGTATCAGTAGCTGCAGCATGTATGGTGGGCGCTTTCTTTGCCGTGTTCTACTTTTCCGGACGGGATAACGGAACGGAAGCCTTATTCGGGAAAGGACAGAATGTATGGTTAGATCTTGACGAGAAAGTGATAGCGCTGAGTGGGCAGCATGGTGAAATAAATACAGACGAACTATTTACATATAACGGGGATAAAACAATTTCAATTGCCGGGGCTGTAGGTAAAACTGAGGCGGTTAAGCTTATCGTGCCCTGGGACAGAGAATATAAAATAAGACTGAGTGATGGTACACTTGTACATATGAACTCAGGTTCAGTGCTTAGCTGGCATCCGGGTTTTGGAAACGGAAAACGGGAGGTTTCACTTAGTGGAGAAGCATTCTTTGAGGTAAAGGAAAATGCCAGTCAGCCATTCATTATTCATTTACGCAATGAAACCGTAGAGGTGTTAGGCACCAGTTTTAATGTCAGGGCATATTATAATGAAAAGCCGCTGCAGATCTCATTAATAACTGGCAGTATCAATGTGAACGGACGGCAACAAAGCGTACATCTTAAACCCGGCCAGGAGGCTGTATATATAAATGATCAGTTGCGGGCGCAGCTATCCGATACTACTGCTATCATGGAATGGAAACGCCGTATGATCGATTTACCCGATGCAGGAGTAGAAGATATCGAAAAGGCAGTGGCAAGGTATTACGGTGAGAAAGTTGAATTTGATGATGCGATCCAGGGAAGACGGACTGCCGCTGTAATAGATCGTGATCAGCCTGTTGAGGTTTTCATTGAGCGTTATGCACAGGCAAACGGTCTTAAGTATTCTAAAGAAAATGGTATATATCGTTTGTCATTGCTTCACTAAGTAATGAGTGATATGACAGATGAGTAAACATATTATTTAAGTTGGTTGGTTTTTATTATCGCTAATGAATCCCTGATACAATTACACCAAGAGATCCCTCAAAATGACTATTGGTAATGTTCCCAGGTAGACAATCATTTACCAAGCACAGTATTGTTGACCTTTTTTAGCTAGTCACGCAATAAGCCGGCAATTTCTTGCCGGCTTCCTTATTTTTTACTGCTTGAGGAATTCGTTGATCATCCCTACAACAAGCGCTGGTATTTTACTGTTCCTGTCAGGCGCACAGATCTCCCCGATGTAATCTCCATGTCCGCCAGGTAATATGGCCAGTTGGCCATGCGGCAACACACGGGATAAGGCAAAAGCATGTTCTGCCTTTATGACTTCTCTATCGCCGTTAATAACCAGGGCTGGCGCCTGGATATTTCTAATCTGCTCATCGCTGATATCTTTAAAGCTCACCATTCTTGCTACATCCCTGTGAAACATAGCGTCCAGCCCCTTAGGATCAGGATTGGCCTTCAGGTAAGCATCTTTCAATGGTTGCGGCATTTGATCGAACGTAGCCTGCTCCATGCCTTTGAAGAAACCATCAGGCATTCCTTCCCGTTTGTAAAGGGCTGAAGCAAGTACCAGTTTATTGACCAGTTTGGGATGACGGATAGCGATCTGCAATGAAGTGGTAGCTCCGTTACTGAACCCCATAATATCTGCTTTTTCAATATGCAGTTGTTTTAACAGTGCCGCCACATCATCCGCATCCTGTTCAAAACTTAACGGCCGGTCAATATCCGGTGTATGTCCGTGCGCCTGTAACTCTACGGCAATTACCTGATGTGTCTTTGCAAGGTCTGGCAGAACACGGCCATAGTTGGACTCAATAGTAGAGCCGCCGCCGTGTAGCAATACCAGTGGCATGCCTTTACCGTGGAGCTCATAGTACATCTTTAAACCATTCACTGTGGCATAGTTTCCGTTTTTTGCTTGCTGTGCATTCATTTGCAAATGTGTTGTCATTAGGAGGATTACAAGTACCAGAAATCTGGGTTTCATACAATTGATTTAAGGGAGCAAACATACATCCGGATATTTAATACAATGGGTGGCAAACAGGACAAACCTGAGGGTGAAGCGGGCCAATCTGAACAGTTGCAAAAGAGTTAAAAAAGTATGGACCTTGTATTGGTTGATTGGGTATAAATGGTTACATGGATGTCGACTGGGATCAACAGTTTTGGTTACCAGATAGATCTGCAGGGGAGAGGGATATTCTGGCACTGAATTTAAAGCATATTGATGTGGGCCTGTCCGACGATAGCGAACGCATATGTAAACCATTTAAATCATTGTATCATGGCAACTGAAGTAAAAGAAAAAAATACAGTTATTGTTAACCCGGTCGATCAGTATCCTAAACCTGAATTTCCAAAGCAGGAACAGGAGTTGCCGGGTTCAGAACAGAAAATGTCTCCTAAACCGGATCACGGTGAGGACAGCTATAAAGGAAGTGGTAAACTGACGGGACGGAAAGCCATTATTACGGGTGGGGACTCCGGGATAGGAAAGGCAGTAGCAATTGCTTATGCCAGGGAAGGTGCTGATGTGCTGATCTCTTATTTAAACGAAGAGGAAGATGCAAAGGAGACCGCCGCCTATATAGAGAAAGCAGGTAGGAAGGTCATTCTTTTTCCCGGTGATATCAGTAGCGAGGAACATTGTAAAGAGATGATAGATAGGGCTGTTAAGGAATTTGGCGGTTTAGACATTCTCGTAAATAATGCTGCCTTTCAGGTATCTCATGAAACGCTGGGGGAGATATCAGCAGAAGAATGGGAAAAGACTTTCAGAGTTAATGTGTCGGCGATGTTCTATTTATGTAAGGCCGCAGAGCCGCACCTGAAGCCGGGCAGTGCCGTAATCAATACGACCTCTGTCAATGCGTATACGCCCCGGCCAACACTCATTCCTTACACCGTGACGAAGGGTGCTATCCAGAATTTTACGGCGAGTCTGGCTCAGCTGTGGGGCGAAAAAGGTATACGTGTGAATTGTGTAGCGCCCGGACCTATCTGGACACCATTGATCCCCGCCAGCTTCCCGGCAGAGCATACGTCCAAGTTCGGCGAAAATACACCGATGAAACGTCCGGGTCAGCCGGCCGAGCTAGCGCCTGTTTATGTTCTGTTGGCCTCACAGGAAGCAAGCTATGTGTCGGGTGCTACTGTTGCTGTAACTGGTGGTATGCCTACAATATAACTGAAGGGTGCAACCATATAAGAAAAGCCTTCGTTTATGGACGAAGGCTTTTCCTTTGATATCAATGTAATATAAATCCCATGGTCGGATGATCAGGATCTTCGTAATCATCCATAACAGCTACATGGCTTTTTTCTGCAAAGATCATCCCCGACTTCTCTCTGTCATATTGGTGCCAGAGCTGGCGGCCTTTTATAAAATCGGCCCAATATTGATGTAGCATTACAGCCAGTTGAACATTAGCTGGGTTGCCGTTGCCTGGCTCATAGAAGACATAGGCTAATTCCTCTCCGTGAGTGGCGGCAGCTCCTTTATTGAGTTGTTCGAAAGAGTACATCCAGGTTTTATAACCGCCTGCTGCCAGTGCTTTAGTCAGGCGGTAGGTATGCAGCTGATACATATAACGGCTTAAAGTAATAATTGCTGCCGAGTCTCCGGACATATGGCCGAGCGCCTGCCAGGCTTTATAACTATACCGATAATTATCGCCAAACCAGTCGCTCAGTACGGTTGAATCAGGTGTATACAATCTCTTATCCATGTTCATGAACAGGGTACTTTCTGCTTTATTGGTACCAAGTAGTACGCGGACTTTTCTATTCGGATGATTACGGACATATTGTAAAGCATCCTCTCTGATCAGTTTCCCATCCTGAAGAGGACCAAAATAGTTAGTGCCTTTGGCGCCACCTAATACTTTAGCCTGTGCTGTAATAAGAGTGGCGGCAGGAAGATGCAGAAGATCAGCAGGGTTGGAAATACCCAGCGTATCCATGAGGCGTTTGCGGATAGCTTGAGCCGTAGCAATATCACGGATACAATTTACAGCGCCGCTTTCAAGGATCAGCTGACTGAAATATCCTTTAGCTGCAGGCGTTACCAGCAATGAGGAGATTAGTTTGGCACCTGCCGATTCCCCGATGAGGGTTACACGGGAAGGGTCTCCACCGAAGGCCTTAACGTTTTCCCTGATCCACTTCAATGCCATGATACAATCGAGTAATCCGTTGTTGCCTGCCGACTGATATCCGGCAACGTCTCCCATGTATAAGAAACCGAATACGCCAAGACGGTAATTGATCGTGATAGTAATGATACTGTCGTTATGTGAAAATGAATGTCCGTTTTGTCCGATGCCGCTACCGCCGGTCATACCACCGCCATGTACCCACACCAGTACTGGTAAGCTCTTCCTGGGTTTCAGGGTTGGTGTATACAGATTGAGTTGAAGACAGTCTTCATCACCTCTTACCGTTTCAACGTTTCCGGCAGATTGCATTGCTACATTTCCAAAGCGCGTGCAGGAAAGGGTATCCTTCCATACAGGTACGGGTGACGGCGCTTTGAACCGTTGTGCTCCCACAGGTGGTGCGGCAAACGGGATTCCTTTGAAAACAAAGATGCCTTTTTCCTGTATACCCCTGATGTACCCACGACGTGTTTTGACGATGGGACCATCCTGACCGGCCGCAGAAATTTGTATCAACAGCAAGAGGACAACGGCAACAGATGAGAATGACATCTTTATATGTGAGCTGAAAAAGTGCATAACGGAAATTCAATTAGTGGCTCAAAATAAGTATTTGCGCTTAAAAATCACAGCGGGGATTAATACAGTGATGTACGATAACGACATTTTATGATTACTAAACTAACGTTGAACGGCCTCCGTAGTTCTGCGGGGAACAGCGTGTTCTTTGAACGGTATTGTGGAAGTTAGGCGTGGGCGAAAGCCATCAGATATTGACTTGTTAGAAAAGCCGTATCAATTTTTTTTATGTCAGTGATAATAAAGCAACGGTTTCTGCGTACTGAATAGAAGAAATAGCAGATGTGATAGTTGTCGTACCCGGTGTACCAGTGATATGCGTAATTATTAGCGGATTTAGGCAGGATAAAGAACATTGCCGGTAATTTACTCATTGCTTTTTAAATCTGAATGTATTGGTAAACAGATAGTTGTATTTGAAATGTGCTGATATAATATAATTATAAAAGCATTTTAATTATTTTCTTGCAATCGATTGCCTTTTTATTACATTTGTAATTGAAGAACTGTATATTCTGTAGACGAGTTTCCCTTGACCAAGATTCTAAATCTAGAAATTAAAAAATCATTCCACGCATGACAAATTCACTTAACAGAACCGTTATTAGCAGCTCCTAGTATGCAAACGTTTGCATTCCCAGGATGGAATGCTGTTGTATTATGCCGGTAGAACACGGCATAGGGCTTTTATTGTCTTATTTAAACATAACGTTATGATGACTTATTTACTCCCACAGGGACTGGGGGTACGATGGCTCCATGCCATAAGTATTCTGCCTGTTCTCCTCCTTTCAGCAGGATCAATTACCAATGCTGTAGCAAGCAATCGTTCAGGAACTGATGCTTCGTATTTCCGACAGGATACTACGCAACATCAGAACATCAGCGGACGGGTAACCGATGTCAACCAACAGCCATTACCAGGTGTCAGTGTTTCATTAAAAGGTACTTCCTCCGGTACCGTTACAAACGGAGAAGGGCATTACACCCTGCAATTACGTGCAGCTAAAGGCACGTTGGTATTCTCCTCTATGGGATACCTGAAAAAAGAAGCCTCATTTTCCGGTTCGTCTACAGTGAATATAATACTGGAGTCAGACCAGAAGGCATTAGGCGAAGTAGTCGTAGTTGGATACGGTACACAAAAGAAGGTCAATCTTGTAGGTTCCGTATCTGTCATAAAGATGGACGAAAAGATCACCAGCAGGGCTTTGCCTAATACGTCCTCTGCTTTATCAGGACTTGCTCCCGGACTATCGGTTGTACAGTCTTCCGGCATGGCGGGAAACAACGCTGCAAGCCTGATGATCCGCGGACTTGGTACCGTTAATAATGCCAGTCCGCTGGTAGTTGTGGACGGTATGCCGGATGTCGACATCAACCGTATTAATATGAATGATATTGAGTCCATCTCAATACTAAAAGATGCGACTTCTGCTTCGGTGTATGGTTCCAGAGCTGCCAACGGGGTGATCCTGATCACTACAAAGTCAGGTAAGGGACAGAAGAAGACTGTAATCAGCTTCTCGGGAGGATATGGCCTTGAAGTGCCTACACGCTCTTACGAGTTCATGGCTGATTATGCCCGCGCACTGACCCTGCATCAACGTGCTGCGGCAGTGAATACACTCCGCGATAACTATAACTTTAAAGACGGCACTATCGATCAGTGGATGGCGATGAGCATGGTAGATCCGCTGCGCTATCCCAATACAGATTGGTGGGACGTTGTAATGCGCAACGGTGGTATCCAGAACTATAATCTTTCTGCGTCCGGAGGAACCGATAATTCTAACTTCTTCATATCCGCCGGTATCATGAATGAAAAAGGACTACAGATCAATAATGATTACAAGAGATATAATGTCCGCTTCAATTATGATAACAAGCTGCGTAAAAATATAAATGCCGGTCTGCGTTTCAATGGCAACTGGTCCAAGTATACCTATGCATTGAATGATGGCTATACGGACGATGATGCTTCAAATACAGCTGGCTTCGACCTGCAATATGCCATTGCCGGTATCCTGCCATATGATCCGCTGACGGGGTACTATGGTGGTGTAATGGCCTATAATGAAGATCCGCAGGCATACAATCCGTATACGGTGTACCAGAATATGCTGAACCGGCAGAACAGGCAGGAGGCTAATGCCACAGCGTATGTGGACTGGGAACCGATAAAAGGGCTTACAGGCCGCGTCGATTATACATTGAATTACTATAACCAGTTCCGCTGGAGTGCAAATAATCCAAACCGCTCTTTCAACTTTCAGACAGGTGCCTTTGGCAGCCGCGTATATGTGGGAGAAAACGCCGGTATAGGCAACTATACTTTCACGGGATATAAGACAATGTTGAATGGCCGTCTGAACTATCACAAGACGTTTGGCGAAAACCATGATATCAGCCTGCTTGGCGTATATAGTGAGGAATTCTGGTACGACCGTTCCCAGGGCACTTCCCGTAATGATAGGTTATACCCGACATTACATGAAGTCGATGCTGCGCTGACGGATATTCAGTCTACCGGCGGAAATTCAAGTACAGAAGGACTGCGTTCATACATTGGCCGTGTAAGCTATACAGCATTTAACAGGTATCTGTTCGAGGCTAATTTCCGTTACGATGGTTCTTCCCGTTTCCTGCCGGGAAACCAATATGGCTTTTTCCCTTCCGTAGCGCTGGGCTGGCGTTTTACTGAAGAGAAATTCATCCATGCTTTCACCAAAAGCTTCCTTAGTAATGGTAAGGCCCGCGTCTCTTACGGAGGACTGGGTAACAACAGCGGTGTAGGACGTTTTGAGCAACAGTCTACGCTGGGGTCAAGTCATTACATGATAGATGGTACGATCGCAAAGGGTTTTGTAAATGAGAAAATGGTGAATAAGGACCTGTCATGGGAATCTACGAAAGTACTGAATATCGGTCTTGAGCTGGGATTCCTGGACAATCGTCTGACTACGGAATTTGACTACTATAATCGTTTGACAACGGGCATGAACCGTCCGTCGGAAATGTCTATCCTGCTTACAGGTGCATATAATGCACCACGTAAGAACATTGGTAATCTGCGTAACCAGGGTATTGAAGCAAATATCGGCTGGTCAGACAAGATAGGTGAACTGAGTTATGGTATCAATCTGAATGCTTCCTATAATATTACCACGCTTGAGGAATGGAACGAGTTCCTGGGCCGTGGATGGACATTCCTGAATATGCCTTATCATTTCCTATATACTTATGAGGACATCGGTATTGCGCAGACATGGCAGGATGTGTACAGTAATACACCACAGGGAGCATCGCCCGGAGACCTTATCAGAAAAGACCTGAACGGCGATGGCCGTATTGACGGGAATGATATGAGGGCATATCCCAATACACAGCGTGACAGACCTACCACCAGTGCTGCAATCAATGCAGGCTTTTCCTGGAAGGGAATTGATCTGTCATTCCTGATAACAGGAGCGACAGGCCGTAAAGATTACTGGATCAATAACTACAACAATATCAACTTCGGTGCACAGCGTTATGCATCATCCTGGGACCACTGGAACAATCCATGGTCAGTAGAAAACCGCGACGGTGAATGGCCCCGCCTGGGTGGCAGCAATAACCGGGTGGAGACTACCTTCTGGCTGGATGATCTCAGTTATATCCGCTTCAAGAATATTCAGCTGGGATACCGCTTCCCGGAGAAGCTAATGAAAAGGATCGGTATAGGCAGCTTCCGTATCTATTGCGCTACGGAGAATATTGCTACGATCACATCTTTCCGCGGACTTGACCCTGAACTGATGGGGAACAGGAGTAACGCGTATCCGTTGAACAGGTCCTATTCAGTGGGTTTAAATATGAGTTTATAAATGTAATGATCATGAAACAAGCTACTGTTAAAATATACTTTGCTGGTATGTTATGCCTGATGGCTTTCTTAACCAGCGGCTGCACGAAAGACCTGCTGAACAGGGAACCGACCACAGAGCTGGAATCGGGTTCTTTCTGGAAAACAGAAGGTGATGCAACTTATGCCCTGATGGGCGCTTATGCGGATATCAGGCCGTTATTTGACCGCGATTATTATTTCGACGGACAAGGTGAATATATCAGGACCCGTGGCACCAGCACCGCCAGTGGTAATCTGCAAAAAGGAGATGCCTATAATGGCGGGGACTATAACCCCTCTGGTTATGGCGACAACTTCGACAAAATGTATGAGCATCTTTATGGCGGCGTACATCGTGCAAACTATGTGATTGAAAACGTGCAGAAGATGCTGGCCGCAGCCAATGAAACCTCACGGCCTAAACTGGAAAGAGTAGTAGGTGAAGCCCGCCTGCTCAGAGCAATGGTTTATTTCCGGCTGATCTCCATGTGGGGGGATGTGCCATATATAGATCATGTGATATTCGGCAACGCAGAAGTTGCGAACCTTACACGTACGCCATTAGCCCAGGTAAAGGATTCTATTATTGCGGATCTGACCTATGCATTTGAGAAACTGCCGGCGAGGGCGCCTGAAATAGGAAGGGCGTCAAAAGCAGCAGCACTGGCTTTCCGTGGTAAAGTGCAATTGTACTGGGCATGCTGGAATAAATTTGGCTGGCCTGAACTGGATACATTCACACCGGATGAAGCAACGGGTGATCAGGCTTACAGGTCGGCGGCTGATGATTTCAACAAGGTTATCAATGATTATGGTCTGACGCTTTTCAGGGGTGGTGAGCCTGGTGAATGCGATGAGTTGGGAAAAGCGGATAAACTGCCTAATTACTATTACCTGTTTACGCCCGTCGCCAATGGAGATGCTGAAATGATCATGGCCTTTACGCATGGTGGTACCGGTACAAACCAGGGCGAAGAACTGATGCGCGATGTGGCCGGCCGTTCCCATGAAGGTTCCCAATGTTGGGTATCTCCACGGTATGAAATAGCTGATAGGTATCAATCGACCATTACAGGCGATTTTGCACCCAAACTGATCCCGATGAACCCATCTACGGCAGGGGCGAGAACTGCCCTTAATTCGGCTGTAAATCCCCAAAGCTATGCAAACCGGGACTTCAGAATGAAGTCTTCCATTATGTGGGACTTTGAAAGGAGTGTTGGAATGATCTCTTTGAAGTCGACCGGATGGGTGCCTTTCATTTATAAAACCTGGAACCAGTCGGTGACCCTTGACGGTGTTCAGTACATCACCTATAATACCGATGGTTGTAATTCCGGTTATGTGCTGCGGAAGTTCCTCCGTAATACTGCTGGCCTGGGCCGTAGCGATGGTACGTATAATTATCCCGTTATGCGTCTGGCGGATGTATACCTGATGTATGCGGAAGCAACGAACGCGGTGAACGGACCACAGGCAGACGCTATTGCCCTGGTGAACAGGGTACGTCACAGAGGAAATCTTCCTCCTTTGACGGCAGACAAGACTGCCAGTAAGGATGCATTCTTTAGCGCCATTGAGCAGGAGCGTATAGTAGAATTGTTCGGAGAGGGACAGCGTCCATTCGATCTTCGCCGGTGGAGAGCTATTGAACGGGTATGGAACCCGCCATATGGCAGTGGCGTATGGCGTATCGATACCTATGGCGCCCAGATGACCCGTTATTTTCAGAACATGTCTGAGCGGGAGTACGAACAATGTTACATTTTCAGGATCCCGCCGGGAGAGCGTAACAGGAACCCTAACCTGACACAGAATACGCCCTGGCTGTAATTGTAAACTATTAATAACAACATGATGAAAAGATATTCCACGATCACGTTATTGCTCCTTATGACATTGTGCTGGACAGGTTGCAGAAAAGATACGCCGATAGATGAAGACGGACTGTTGATCACAGACCGTGCAGAATGTTATGTCAGCAATTTTGAATTGTTAGGCTCTGACTTCCAGACGGTGCGTACGAAGAACGCTGAAATAGATACCGTGGCATGCACCATTGGTGTGACGGTATTTTATGGCACTGATCTGAAGCATCTTTATCCCCAGTTCACGCTGGTGACGGATGCTAAGCTGGACCCGAAGATCACTGGTTTTACTGACTTTTCAGACCTCGCGACGCCAAGAACATATACAGTGATTTCGGGCAACAGGGAGGTGAGAAAGACCTATAAGGTGACAGTCACAGTACAGCCACGGTAGTTTTTATACTTAAACACGCATTTTATGAACGCTAAATATTTTGGATATACATTAGGGTTGTTCTCCCTGTGCCTTTCGGTAGTAGGGTGTAAGGATAAAGACTATGCAATTCCGGAGCCGAAGAACGAGCTGCAGAACGACTGTATCAAAAGGACGCTGGGACCTAACCTGGCAGGTCTGAATATAGAGTTTGCCTACGCCATGGCACTGCCGGCGACCAGGGGTAAGATTATCTCTGCACAAGTGGAGGCGTCTATTCAGGGAGATAGCACTACCTACCTGGAGAATAAATCATATTACACAAACGGAAGTGGTGAAGATGTCGGTATTCCGATAGGTGATTCTTCTGTGAATCAGGGAAACATCACGACAGTTACGTTCACAAAAGATACCAATGCAGTAACGCTTCGGTATTACTACAGGATACCGAAGGCAGCAAAGGGAAAAGAAGTCCGTTTCACATTCACGGCAAAAAGCAGCAACGGCGAAACTGTATCTTATGCTATGGGGCCATATGCGATCTCCAATATGGATATGGCGCTTGATCTACCGGTAAAGGACGGTGACGCTTGTTTCATCTCCGTTGCTGATATGGCAGTTTACAATGAAAAGGATGCCACTGCGAACGCTGACAAAATAGATCTCGTTTACCTCTACAGGGCCATACCCAATATCACTTTCAAACATGCGCTTGTATCGCCGGGTGCTGATACTGCTTATTTACCCGGTATTGTATTACCGCCTGGCGTAAACAGGGTGACGAAAGTTAAGAAGACCTGGGCACTGAGAGATTTTCACCTTGCGAGATTACAGTACGGGATCTATATCGATGATGTGGATTTCCGGCAGCTGGATATGTCGGGTACGCCGGATTATGCGATCAATCTTAAATCTGAAGCGGGCGTTTGGGTAGAAACTGCTGACGGTAAGTACCGTGCGTATATTTACATCAACAAAGCTGATGATGGCAAGAAAAGTGGCACTATCAGTATGAAACGTTACACGCTTAAATAACGCTACTATGAGGACGCCATCAATTGAGATCTGTATTATGTTGTTGTTAGCCCTGTTGATGTGTATAAGCACTCTGGCTGCACAGTCGCCTCCTGAGACCTTTCTGATCAAACCAGCAAAACTGCTGGACGGAAAACGGAAGATCGCGCAGCGGGATACTGCCATGCAACGGGCGCTGACGGAACTGCTTTCCATAGCTGACCGGTCACTGAGGAACGGCCCTTATTCTGTTGTATACAAGAATAAGGTGCCGCCCAGTGGCAACAAGCACGATTATATGAGTGTAGGGCCATACTGGTGGCCGGACTCCAGCAAGGCTAATGGATTGCCATACATCCGCAAGGACGGACAGGTCAATCCGGAGCGCTATGCTATCAAAGATGATGAATTTCAGAACGCCATATCCCGGGATGTATACTTCCTGGGATTGGCATGGTTCTATACAGGTAATGAAAAGTATGCTGCACATGCGGCAGGGTTGTTACGTACCTGGTTCCTCGATACTGCTACACGGATGAATCCTCACCTGAATTACGGGCAGGCCATACCCGGTATTACTGACGGCAGGGGTATTGGCCTGATTGATACGCACAACGTAACCATGCTGATTGATGGCATCCAGTTATTGAAAGGTTCAAAAGCATTATCGACAGCCGAGTATGAAGGTATACAGGAATGGTACCGACAATTCCTGCAATGGATGCGATCCAGTCCTATAGGCAAGGACGAAGCAGACGAGCTGAATAATCATGGGACCTGGTATGATGTGCAACAGGTTATTATTGCACTGTTCACCGGTCAGCGGGAACTGGCGAAAGAGATGCTGGAGCAGCAAACCAAAAGGCGGATAGACAAACAGCTGGAGGCAGATGGAGAGCAGCCGAAGGAGCTGGCAAGAACACTCTCGTGGAATTATTCACTGTTTAATCTGCGTGCATTTTTTGAACTGGCATTACTTGCTGAAAATGTACAGGTTGACCTGTGGCATTATGAAAGTCCTGGCAGGAAAAGTCTGAAGAAAGCTTATACATGGCTACTGCCTTATGCAACAGGAAAGAAGGAATGGCAACACCAGCAGATCAAGCCAAGACATAATGAAGAGTTCCTGGAGCTGTCGGAAGTGGCGGCAAAAAAATATACTGACATTGACCTGGCTGTACTCAGGGAGAAGCACGGGAATTTCCGTAACAACTTAATCCTGCTTACTGACTGGGCATATTAAACAAACAAAGGTCTCATGAAAAAACACATTGTTTTAACCTGCATGCTGCTTTTAGCGGGCGGGCTCTTGTCTGCCCAGAACCTGTTAAGTGGCCGGTATACGTCTGCACAACTTACAGAGAAACTGATACCGTATAGTCGCTGGGAGCCCTTCCCGCATACGGAGAACCGCAAAGGATGGCAGCTGGCCGATCCTACAATAGGGGCTGCTGTAATAAAGAAGGCAGAAGAGTATCAGAACTACGATTGGCCGGGTATCCCTGCCGTAAAGTCACTGTTGATCATCCGTAATGGTAACCGTAGTGAGTATCAGGACATCGCCGGTAAAAGACGGGAGGTTCTTGGTACTTTACTGCTGGCGGAAGTGTATGAAAATAAAGGGAGGTTCATTGATCCGATAGTGAACGGCGTATGGTCGATCTGTGAAGAGTCTTTCTGGGGAGTACCTGCGCATCTGCCAAGATCTTTTGATGGATTGATGGATGTATCTGCTCCTTTCGTAGAGCTTTTCTCAGCGGAGACGGCCACCTTACTGGCCTGGACGGACTACTTCCTGGGAGCACAGTTTGACAAGGTTTCACCGCAGATAAGAAAGCGGATCTATTATGAAACCAACAAACGGATCTTCGAGCCATTGATGACAAAACACCATGGTTGGATGAGCTCCAGTGGTCAGGGCAGGCGTCCGAATAACTGGAATCCCTGGATCTGTTCTAACTGGCTTAATTCCGTATTGCTGCTGGAGAAGGATGACAGCAAACGTGTGGCAGCTGTATCGAAGATATTGGGAGTGCTTGATGCTTTCCTGAACCCATATCCAGCTGATGGTGGTTGTGATGAAGGTCCGGGGTACTGGGGTGCAGCGGCGGCATCTTTGTATGATAACGTTTCAATGCTTAACCTGGCTACCAATCAGGCATTCAATTATGTCTACGCCGATAAGAAGGTAGCTGAGATGGGCCGGTTCATTTACAAGGCACAGATCAGTGAACGTTATTTCCTGAATTTTGCAGATGCGGACCCTCAACCTGGAATGGCGGCCAGTATGATCTATCGCTTTGGAAAGGATATAAAAGATACGGCGATGATGCAATTCGGAGCGTATTACCTGAAGCGGGAGAATCCGGCGTCAACGAGAGGGTATCATTACTTCAGGCATCTGTTCGTGTTGTTCATGCAGGATGAGCTTAAGCAAGCCAAACAGGGACTGGTACTACCCGGCGATTGCTGGTGGCCTGATCTGCAGGTAATGATAGCCCGTGACAAAGGTGGAAGTACGGATGGCTTCTTCGTGGCGGCAAAGGGTGGAAATAATGACGAGAGCCATAATCATAATGACATCGGCAACTATGTGGTGTATTACGACGGGCTGCCGGTACTGATCGATATTGGCCGTGGTACTTATACTGCAAAAACTTTTAGCGGCAGACGATATGATATCTGGTATAATCGTTCCGACTATCATAACGTACCAAGCGTGAATGGCTATCCGCAGTCGGCAGGCGCGAAATTTAAGGCTGAAAAGGTAGTGTATAGTAATAACGCCAGCCGTAGCAGTATAGCTATGGATATCAGTAGTTCTTATCCTGTGGAGGCGGGCGTAAAGAAATGGGAGCGAAGTATCCGTTTGAACAAGGGGAAGAATGTGCTGATAGATGATGTGATGGAGCTTAACGCGGATAGCAAGGTGACGGAACATTTAATGACCTGTTATCCGGTGGAAGTGTTGAAACCTGGAGTACTGGTGATCCACCGGCAGGAAGGTGGTATTACAAAGGATTTCTACCTGCACTATCCGGCTGCACAGCTTGTGGCCAAAGTAGAGAAGATCCCCTTGCAAACGGAAGAAGACGGAGGTGTAAAACAGAAATGGGGAGATAATATTTACAGGATAAATCTTGAGGGGAGTGTAAAGGCAAAAGGCAAACTGACGTTCTCTGTAGGGGCTATGTAATGTTATTAGTAAGGGATCGGATAAATTGATCTTAAAAAGAACCGGCAGGTTCATGAAATATTATTTCACTACACCTGCCGGGTTTGCATTAATTCACTATGACTACCTGTTATGATTACACTCTTTACTTATTTATCAATTAATTATTTACCAAGTATACTACCTAATTTCTCTGACAGCTGACTACCCTTCACATTTCGGGCAATGATTTTTCCGGATGCATCAATCAACACGTTCTGTGGGATCGCGGTGACATTATAAAGTTCTGCTACTTCGTTTCTCAGGAATTTCAGATCGGATACGTTGTAACCGGTCATTTTATCTTCCGCCAGGGCTTTTTCCCATTCTTCCTTACGTTCGTCCATTGAAACATTTATTACTACGAGATCTTTTGTATTGTAGTTTTTTACAATCTGCTTCAGTTCCTGGTTCTCTATCCTGGAAGTTGCAGACCAGCTGGCCCAGAAGTTGAGTAACACTACTTTTCCTTTGAAGGAAGAAAGCGCTATTTTATTACCGTCCGGACCTTTCTGAGAGAATTCGGGAGCTACAGCGCCAATAGCGGTCTGTTTAGCTAACTCGATCTTCTTCAGATATTGTTTGCCTTTTATTGAAGTTTTAGTTTTGTCATTCAGAGATCTGAACAGGGGCTCCACGTCAACGTGGTTGATGAAGGCGCCGGCATATTCTTCCAGGATATCCAGGCTGATATACATATCAGGATGTTGCTGGATGAACTCTTTCATTTTCTGTTTCCTATAGTCCATTGCTGCACGGAAATGTTCCATGTACTGGCTTTTCGCAGCAAGGCCTTTTTCAGATACGTCGTTCTGCAGTGTGTTGGATGATTCAGCCGTGAGCAGGGCCAGTTTTTCTTCGGCATCCGTCATGAACTTTTCATATACTTTATAATCATCCTGTGCCTGAGAACCGTTGGACTCAAAATTCGCGATGCTTTCATCAGATGTTAACCAAACGATGGAACCTGGTTCCACATACAGGTGAGCGATGTCTTTAGCATTAAAGAAAGTCTGCGCTTCACCGTCCCTGCTTACTGTCAACATAATGTTGGTAGGATAGGAGACAGGTCTGTCGAACGAGAAATTACCATTGTCCAGGTAAGTAGAATCATATACACTTTTACCATCGTAAGTGTAACCAATATACACCTTGGCGGGTGACTGTAATCTTCCAAGCTTTCCTTTGATCTGAAAGGATTGCGCAATTGCAGGCATAGTTATGCAGCAGGCTGCAAGAACCATTAAGCTTCTGTTCATCTGTGATTTACCTTTATTGTTGTTGCTTACACGAATTATTAAAGTCGATTCAAAATTTAAACGCGCACTATATTGAATGAACCCTTTGCATATAAGACAACATTTAATACCCGATATGCGTACAAGGGTTAAAAAAAAATTTAAAGTATATGGTGAAGAGAAGTGGCCGGGTAAATATTATGAGCAACCCCTATGCCGGGATAGAAATACATAATTCATTTATTATATGTGAGTTGTGAAAGAGCAGGACACTTGGAAAGCAGGGAAACACTCAAAAAAAATATTTTTAATCAAATACGGGTGTTTGGTATCAAATAATTGATTATCAGCCGAAAGAAAAAATAAAAAAAATATTTCTGAAGAGGGGGCAGATTTTTTTATCTGCATAACGAATAAAAGTTTCTTTTAAATATAAAATATTGTTAAATTGTACATGCACACGAACCTTTTTTATTATTAAAGTAAACTATCCCTATGAGAAAGCGCGCACTATACCTGCTCATTATTGTTGTTGTAGCAATGTCTTCTTTCTGTACTTTCGTTGTTAAAGCTAACAGTGACAAATTCCCATTCACCGAGATCGGATATCAGAAAGACGAAAGTTATTACTACACATTTTATGCTGACCTGTCTAAAGATGGACCTAACGCCATCGCTTATATACAGGTACAACGAAATACCACGGGAGAAATACTGAAGCTGGATAATTTTAATGGCAAGGTACTCCACCTGAAGGCCACACAATTTACTATAAAGGATAAGGCGACGGTGTCATTCTTTGACGGTAGTAAGCTTATTTCCAAGGATCTTAAAGGCGCTATTGAGGGAGGTGTAAAACCTTAATCAATCTACATAAAAGATAATGTCCCGGAACCGGGTTACGGAAGTAACCGGTTCCGGGACATTGCCATTGGTGCTATTGAATAGCAGACTGGTAACGTTAAATGAAAATATAGCATAAATCACCCAAAGAAAAAAAACGAAATGCTTTGAGTTTTTCGTAATCTGCCGAACTTATTCAACGTTATAAAAACCGGCTTATGAGGGCCTTGCCTCCAGACTGTACCAAAAACCCGTAGCTGAATGCTCCTGGCAGGGAACCACAACGCATTATTAACTGTTAAGTAAGCAGACATGACCTGTAGCAAGTTTAACACCAAAATCTAAGATCGCAAGACCGTACGTGAAACAGTAGCATTTATTTATCAATCATTATATCTAAATCGAACAAGCTATGCTTCTACCCAAATCCAGCTTGCTTGTACTGCTATTCGTATGTAGTACACTAGCATTATTTGCGCAGCAAAACCTTTCAGGCAGAATCAGGGACGCCGTGAATGGCAAGCCTATTCCCGGTGTAACTATCAGAATACAGGGCACCAACAGGGGAACTATTTCAGATGCCAATGGAACCTACAACCTGGCAGTTCCCGCAGGTAGTTCCACTTTATTAGTCTCTTTTACCGGGTACAAAACACAGACCCTCAAGGTTTCGCCGGGCAGTACTTCACTTGACATCACCCTGGAAGAAGACTTTGCGAAACTGGACGAAATCGTAGTAACAGGTCTGGCTACTACGGTGAAGAGAAGTAACCTCGCTAATACGGTAGTGACCATCTCCGCCAATCAGCTGTCTGGTACAGCGCCTGCGCAAACTTTTGACGCAGCGTTGAGCGGCAAGGTGCCGGGCGCCCTTATCACCGCTAACTCCGGTGCTCCCGGTGGCGGTATTTCTGTAAAGATGAGAGGTATCACTTCTGTATTCGGTAATTCGCAACCACTGTATGTAGTAGATGGTATCTTCTTCAATAACAGTAGTATCCCTGCCGGATTGAACGATGTAACAGGTGCTGCAACAGCTGGTAATCCCAATAACCAGGATAACCCTTCCAGCCGTATCGCCGACCTCAATCCGCAGGATATTGAGAATATCGAGATCCTGAAAGGCGCTTCTGCCGCTGCCTTGTATGGCGCTAAAGCGGCTGCCGGCGTGGTGATCATCACTACAAAGAAAGGCCGTGCAGGTAAGACAAGGATCAGTGCGAACCATGAAACAGGTTTCGCTAAAGTAAGACATCTGATGGGCGTGCGTGAACTTACTGCGGAAACAGCAGCTGATCTGGCGGGGCCTGCCAGCAGCGCCGATCCTGGAGTAATAGCCAGACGTGCGCAATACGCAGCACAGTATAATGCTGCTAAAAGCGCAGGTAAGCTCATCGACTATGAAAAGGAAATGTATGGAGAAACCGGTCTGATATTAAATACCGGCCTGTCATTAAGTGGTGGCGGAGACAAGACCACTTTCTATATCTCAGGTAACCGCAGGCAGGAAGATGGTATCGTTAAGAATACGGGTTATTTCAACAACTCTGTACGTGTCAATGTAGACCATAAGATCAGTGACCGTATTTCTTTCGGCATTACGACCAGTTACATTCATTCTAACGCTGACAGGGGATTGACCAACAACGATAATAACGGTGTGACTTACGGTGTGGCTTTATCATCTACTCCTACCTTTGTAGACCTGTTCCCGAACGCATTGGGCGAATATCCACGTAATACTTTTGCGGCCTCCAATCCACTGGAAACCCGGGATAAAATGGAAAACAATGAGGTGACCAACCGTTTTGTGGGTGGTGCTAACCTGGAAGTACGCATCCAGCAGAATGAGCGTTCTTCCACGCGTTTCATCGGCCGTGGCGGTCTTGACTACTTTAACTATAAAACAGCGGCCCTGTTCCCACGTGACCTGCAGTTTGAAGAAAATGCATTACAGGGTCATTCGATTCAGGGTAATACAAATAACACCAATACAAACCTTGCCGGTTTCCTGGTCAATACGTTCACTCCAAATGAAAATATCAGCCTGACCAGTACCGCAGGAGCTACCTTAGAAACCGGGTATCTCGACAACATCGTTACAGTAGCCACCAACCTTGTATCCGGACAAAGCAACCTGGACGCCAGCGCCAATACGGCTACAAGGCAATTCAGACAGAAGTACCGCGACAACGGTATTTTCGTACAGGAAGACCTGACATTAATTGACGCTATCACCTTAAGCGGTGGTGTTCGTTTTGACAGATCTACCAACAACGGAGATTACAAGAAATATTATGTATTCCCTAAAGGAGCCGTTTCCTGGAACCTGGCCAAAATGAAATTCTGGGATGTGAAAGGAGTGGAAAACCTTAAGCTGCGTGCAGCCTATGGACAGTCTGGTAACGTACCGCCTTACAGCAGTAAGTTCACAGGTATGCTGGGAAGTAATATCGGCGGATACCCTGGTATACTGGTAGATAATCTGCTGGGGAACCCGGATATCAAACCCGAAAGACAGTCCGAATTTGAAGCCGGTCTGGACGTCAGTGTACTGGATGGCAGGATCAATCTGGAAGCTACTTATTATAACAAACGTATCCAGGATGTATTGTTACGTCATGCTTTGCCAGGATCATCAGGTTATGCTAACGAGTGGAAGAATAGTGGTGACCTGAAGAACCAGGGTATTGAGCTGGGACTGACAGCTATCCCTATCAACACAAAAAATGTAAGATGGTCTTCTACCGTTAACTGGTGGCGTAACCGTTCCAAAGTAACCACATTGTTGATTCCTCCTTATGCTATCGGCGCGTTCGGTAACTCACTCGGTACTTTCTACCTGGAAGAAGGCGAACCTGCTACACAGATCAAAGGTACTGTGAATGGCGAGCTGAAACTGATCGGTAACTCAGAGCCTAAGTTCCAGATGAGTTTCTTTGATGAACTGACAGTGTTCAAAAACTTCTCCCTACGTTTCCTGATCCACTGGAAGAAAGGGGGAGACAATATCAACCTGACGCAATTGCTGACAGACCTGGGCGGTACTTCCTTTGACTATGATGAGATCTCTCATGGAATGAAACTCGGAGAATACCGTACCGGCGCTGGTGATGCTGGCGTCTATGTACAGGATGCTTCTTATGTACGTATCCGTGAGATAGGCCTTTATTACAATGTACCGTTGAAGAACACAAACTTCATCAAGGGCATACGCCTGGGGGTATCTGCTAACAACTTCTTTACCTGGACAAGTTATGTAGGATATGATCCTGAGGTATCCAACTTCGGTAGTAACACTATCACTACTTCTACAAGCCGTGGTAGTATTGGTTTGTCGACCGGTGTGGACGTTACTCCGTTCCCTGCTTCCAAAAGAGGTAGTTTCCATGTTGGTGTTGATTTCTAGATCATTTTCTGTCTGTTAAAAATTATTACATATGAAGAACTATTTCTCAATAATAACTGCTGCCTTCTTCCTGCTGACCATGAATGCCTGTCAGAAAGGAGAAATAAACAGTCTAAATACGCCTGTAGTAGGTGATATCATAAATAATCCGACCCGTAGTGATCTGTTTAACCTGGTAACTGGTGCTGAATCAGGTATGCGTAATAACTATGCGGTGTATCTTGACGGTCTCGGCGCCATTGGCAGGGAAATCTACCGCTTTTCAGGTTCTGAGCCCCGTTATACTACCGATATACTTGGCGGTGGTAGCAGGATACTGGACAATAATACCTTCTATCTGACTAACCCCTGGGGTTCCCGTTACCAGGTGATCAGGCAGTGTTTCATACTGATTGACGCGATAGGTAATGCCCGTCCGGAGATCGCTTCCGATGTACAGAAGAAAGCCTTCACCGGTTTTGCGAAG
The DNA here is from genome assembly GCF_003182155.1 of Chitinophaga sp. S165. Classification (GTDB taxonomy): domain Bacteria; phylum Bacteroidota; class Bacteroidia; order Chitinophagales; family Chitinophagaceae; genus Chitinophaga. Next base: position 1,012,669 of record NZ_QGTG01000001.1, on the reverse strand, counting down.
ACGCTGATCGGTTATCAGCTGTTGCTGAACATCAATATGACAGATTCTAATGGTGCACGTATACCAGTGCCAAATGGTGCTACATTAGGGCCTGTTATCACAGATCCCGGGAAAGTAATGGATACCGTACTGCAATTCCTTGATGCGGGTAAAGCAGACCTGACAGGATCGGAAGTAATGTTCCCATTGTCAAATGGTTTTGCTGGTTTCAAAGATGCGGCAGGTTTACTGAAATTTAACCGTGCATTGGCTGCCAGGGTACATCTTTACAGAAAGAACTGGGCTGCTGCGCTGACGGCGTTGAATGAGTCCTTCTTTAATCTGAATGGCCCGTTGAATGATGGTGTATATCATTTCTTCTCTACCAACGGTGGCGATTTGCCTAATACGTTGTTCCTGGCTCCAAACACAAGCGGTGAAGTAAGAGGCCCACATCCTTCTTATACGACGGATATTCTTCCTTCAGATGACCGTATCGCTAAAACTGCACTGCGTACTGTTGCAGCCAGCCAGGGCGGATTGACAGTAACCCGTGATGTAGTGATCTGGAGCTCCCTGAACTCGCCGGTAAGTATTATCCGTAATGAGGAGCTGATCCTGATCTATGCAGAAGCGAAGTTACAATCTGGTGCTATTCCTGATGCTATTGTAGCTCTGAACCGTATCAGGACACAACACAACCTGACGCCATATGCCGGAGCCATCACGGTTCCAGCATTGACTACAGAGCTGTTGTACAACAGGCGGTATTCATTGTTCATGGAGGGCCATCGCTGGATAGACCTCAGACGTTATAATTTACTGAATACATTGCCGAAAGACAGACCTGACGACGATGTATGGGCAAAGTATCCATTACCACAGAATGAGAGCAATTTGTAGTTTTAGTCACCGGTAGCGCCGCAGGAGATCCGTCTTCTGCGGCGCTGCCGTTTTTACTTGTTACAATTTAGTGAGCAACGAGAGACCGTCTCGAACGTAGTTTTGGGGCGGTCTTTTCGCTTTATCTGATAACTTGTAAATGAAACAAGGCCGTCTCTCTCCAGGGACGGCCTTGTTAATGTGACGTGACGTGATCGTCTTATTGAATCACTATCTTATTGGTAACTACATTATGACCGTTGCTGATCACGACAATATAGAATCCGGCAGGGATTCCGGCAGTTGACACTTTCACTACGCCACCGTTGGCGGTTTGAGAAGCAACAACTTTCTTATTGAGGTCCAGAATGGTAATGCGTACCGGTTGTTTAGCATCAAACTGCCCCATAGTCACGGTAAAGGTGTTACCCTTGCCGATCGGGTTGGGATATACGGAAGCAGTAGCAACCTTGTTATCAGTTACAGGAGCTATTGCAGCAACTGTTGCAGTTCTTGCAGCTGCGTTGACAGCGCCCCAGTTGAAGGCTTCCCAGCCACCGATAGTAGCCCTGTTACAGTTCATTGCTTCTTCTGCATTTTCAGAAGATACATACATACCGTTATTACCTCTCAGGGAGATGGTTCCGTCTACGTTCTCGATCCAGTCAAATTTCTCCCAATCCTGGATAATTGTGGCGGCGCAGGTCATTGCTGCTGTACCGTTACCGGAGGTTACGTATTTACCCAGGTTACTTAGTGCGATCTTACCGTTGCCTGCATCCGTTACCAGGAACTGGTTCCAGCCAGCTACAGCAGTAGCGTTGCACCACATTGGGCCTACGCCGTTCTTAGAGCTCACATACGGACCGTTGAAGCCTTGCAGCCAGATAGTCTTGCCGATAGGAGCACCGGTAGCAGGAGGATTGGTTGGAGGATTTTCAGTATTACCACCACGTTGTAATACTACTTCGTGGATTGCACTCAGGAGAGAGTTAGCACCAGTTGCATCGTTGGACAGTTCCCAGATCATCACACCACCACCGTTGTCAAATGCAAGGTTGGTTTTGTTCTTCATAGTTGGGATACCGTTGTATCCTTCTCCATTGAACTGGTCAGCATTTGGACTAGCGCCCATCTGCAGCAGCTGCCAGAAAGGATACCAGCCATTCCTTGAATAGAAAGGAACGCCCAGTACGGCTTTCTCTTTAGGTAAGCCACGGTTTCTCCAGTAGTTCAGAGAGCTTTGTGCATAAGCGTAGGTAGAGTGGTTAGCACCATCAGCATCATAAGCCATGATGTTCAGGAAGTCCACAACAGGGAATACGCTGCTCAGGATACCACCGCCGGTACCGCCTTGTGCTACGATAGCTGCTGTAAGCAGTTTACCGCGGCTATGCATTGCGTTAGACAGTTGAGTCATGAGAGTTACGTAGTCGTTAGCAGACTGTGTGTTAGGGTCCGGGTATTCCCAGTCGATATCCACACCATCCAGGTTGTACTGGTTCACCAGTGCGATGAGGGCATTGGTAAAGTTAGTACGGCCGGTCGCGTTGCTTGCCAGACCGTGGAAACCGCTATCGTCAGCATTATTCCAGCCACCTACAGAGATCATCACCTTCACACCGTTAGCGTGTGCTCTTGTTACGAGGCTTTGCAGCTTGGATGGATTTTCCAGGGCACGCAGACTACCGTCTGCATTAGGCAGTATAAATGCATAGTTGATATGTGTGAGCTTGCTGTATTGTACAGTGTTCACATCGCCCTGCCATGAAGGCACGTAACCAATTACTTTGAAGTCGGTGGTAGGTGTAGGCGGTGTTACGGTTGTATCGCCACCATCTCCCGGATCGGTAGGAGGCGTGCTGCTTACTTCACCCCAGGTGAAGGCTTCCCAGCCCTGTGCGGTTGCACGGCTGCAAGTCATTGCTTTTGTTCCGTTCTCAGAGCTTACAAACATGTTGTTATTGCCCTTCAGGGAAATGGTGTTATCTGCATTCACAACCCATATGAACTTCTCCCATGCCTGGATAGTTGTTGCAGCACAGGTCATCGATGCGGTACCGTTACCGGATGATACATATTTGCCCTGGTTGCTCAGTGCAATCGTACCGTTACCAGCATCCACTACCAGGAATTGTTCCCAACCCTGTACGTCAGGGCGGTTACAGTTCATTGGTTGTACTCCGTTCTCAGAGCTTACATATTGACCGTTGAAGCCTTTCAGCCAGATAGTTTTGCCGATAGGCGCTGTAGAAGGCTGATTAGGTTCTTCCGGATCTTCAGGATCGGTAGGAGGATTAGTGCCATTACATGCACCTACTACTGCCCATGCCGAGCTTACACCCGGAATATCAGCAGCACCGGCCCACCACAGGTTACGGTAGATGGTACTGTTGTAACGCACGATAGTGCCGGCAGCAGCATAAGTTGCAGCAGCACTCCATGCAGGCAGACCTGCACAGCCTTCAAATGTCTGCGGATTCCAGATAGCGAAGGTTACAGTGGTTATTACAGAATCTTTACCAGGACGGATACCCACTGCTGTAGCAGTGTATGATTTATACGCAGATGGTGTGAACTGTACGGAAGTACCGGACAGACGCCTGCCATCTATCTTAATGAATACTTCAGAGATCTCACCACGGGGATCATTCTTAGATACCGATAAGGTAACTGCAGATAAAGAGCTTGTGCTCAATATGCCATTTGATGGAGAGGTGAATTTCAGGGAAGCGATCTTGCTGCATTCCTGTGCGTCAATCGCGAATGGACGCATGTTAGCACAACCACAGTTAACAGTGCTGTTACCGCCGTTCAGCTCAAGGCTTACGCCTTTGATGCCGGTGTAACGCTGGAAGTGACCAATACGGCTCAATACTTTGGTGTTTTCTGAACCACCGCCACACTCAATACCACCATTGATGATATTAACGGTGGCGCCAAAACCAGGACGCAGCCCCAGTGCTGTTTGTTCTGCTGTAGGCGTCCATTTGTTCGGGATCATTACATCATGGCAGGATGGTTTAGGGTACTGTTGTGTCATCCAGAACCAGATACCGGTTTCAAAAGCGATCACGCCATCCTGGATCACCTTTTCAGGATTAGCCAGCAGTACGTTCTTATCGCCGAAGATGAACTCACTCACCTGACCATAGTTATAGTTGTAGCTCAACTGGATAGGGCCACGGCCATGGTAAGATTTACCAGGTGCTGCAGGATAAGTTGCATCTGAAACAATATAACCAACGTTGTTGGTACCTTCAAAGCCTTGCTCTTCGCGGAAATAAAGGCCCCATGCATATTGGCCTCCAGGTGCTGTAGGCCAGCCACCTGTAGTTTCCTGTGAGATGTTGGCCAGGAAAGCACAGAGCTCACGCTTACGTGCTGCCAGGTCGCCTTCACCTGCGAAAGAAGCATAATCCAGTGTTTCTGTCAGGATGTTATTAGGAGAGATGTTGAAATCCGCATCTGTACGGATCACTTTTGATGCTCCTGTTGTTTTGTCGATACGGGTAAGACGGTAGGCATTGGTTCCGCAACGTCTTTCGATAATGATCTTGATGTTGCCCATACGGCGTACCGCTTCGGCAAAGTTAGCATAGGAATAGAAATCCTTTGCGGCAGTTGTAGGTAAGGTACCGGCGCCTGTACGGTCGTCCGGATTAAAACGGTGAGGGAAGAACGTGTTCCACTCAGACGCGGCCATCACATCACTAAAGTTCTGTGCATAGCCTGTGTTAGTTGCGGCAACGCAACTCAGGATAAAGGTTACGATAAAGCTTCGCCTGAGCCATCGTTTGATGGCCGGCTTCCAGTAATGGATTTTCATGGATATACTATTTGGTTTTCAGTGAATAGTCGATGTACCTTAGATTTTTTGATGATTACGGGATGGTGTGGCGCTACAGGCGATGCCTGCAGCAGATTTTTGTACAATGATCATTTGAAGTAATACATAGTTTCCTCTACCGGCAATTGCCTGTAGCAGATGTACAATGATTATTTTGAGTAATGATGGGTTTACCCTTTACAAGCTGGTGCCTGTATAGGTTATTGTACCGTGATTATTTTGAGTAATATTAAATAGCCTTCCTTTACCTGCTTACGTCATGTTTTAGTTGTGGTGTTTGTTTGCGCTCTGAATTTATCTGCAAATACTGCCCGCGGCGATCAACCGGCGGGCATGTATGCATACTATGACGTGCGACTTGCTATTTGGTACCTGTGTAAGGAATAATTTTTTTTGGTTCTTCGCTATCTTTTAGGATAGTTTGTACTGATGTGGTATTTGTCTTCCATGTCCCACAGCCGTGCGCCGCCTTTGATACCTTGTTTGTTGGTGAAAATATGAATGTTGTCATCAAGCGGCATCGTTAATTCGTCTGCACTGCCTCCGCCGATATACAGCCGGTCGTAATTGAAGACGGTTTTCAGGATGTCCAGCACGCGTTCCATCCTTTTGTTCCATTTCTCTTTTCCTTCTCTTTCAAGGGCCTTATTTCCGATATATTCATCATAATCGTGTTCCCTGGTCACCGGGTGATGCGCAAGCTCAAGGTGTGGCAGCAAATACCCATCTATGAGTAATGCTGTGCCGAAACCTGTACCGAGCGTTACTGCCAGTTCATATCCTTTACCGCTGACTACGCCAAGACCCAGCTGGTCTGCGTCATTAACCAGCCTCACCGGCTTGTTTAACAGGTCTGCTATCTGCTGGCCAAGATCGATATTCTTCCAATGTGGATTGCCCAGGTTCGGCGCTGTGTACACGACGCCATTACGAACATATCCCGGAAAGCCTACTGAGATCTTCTCATATTCGGGCATCTCCTTTACCAATGCTGATATGGTTTCCAATACGTCTGCGGGTTTTGCTTCTTTGGGTGTAGGCAACCGCTTGTATTCCATTTGCCATTCGCCCTTGCTGTTCAGAATAGTGCCTTTGATGTGCGATCCGCCTACGTCTATTGCTAAGATATGTCCTGTTGCCATAATATGAGATTATTGTTTAAAAAAGCCCTGCGTAATTTACGCAGGGCATGTTATTGAAGTTACTTCAGATTTTGCAGATATTTAATGACATCTTCCCTTATCGGGCCTTTATTTTTGATGGCGTCTAATACCTGTTTGTGTTCAAGATGTGGGAATAGTCTGTGAACATATTCCACCTCAGCAGGGTCATTGGCGTCGATCCTTATCCGGTCCTGCTGACCGACGTTGGTTTTGTTATCAGACATGGTGAAAGTGTTTTGGTTAGAAAATACTTTTAAATATCTGATCAGAGATTGTGCCACTTGTTTTCGTCGCTTTCGGTTTTGGTAGGATTGTGGTCGCGTTTTCCGTTTGTTGGATTTGTTTTCGTCGCTTTTGGTTTCAGGTAGGATTGCGGTCGGCGCCTCTTTGGTTGGATGTCTATTAAGCATTTTCAAGCGTATGGGCTGTTGGATCTCTATTGGGGGGGCATCAAGCGTGTCTCAAAGAGCCGGAGGCCCGCAATTCCTACCTGAAACCGGCAGCAACTTCGGAGTTCCTATTATGGATGCTTCAAAAAGGATCAGTTATACTCAGCATAGCACTTAGTTTTCTTGTACTCCTTATTCCTGTTTTTTGAACAGGATGTTCTTTATCCTTCCGTTGGATAGTCTGAAGCTGGTTATGTTGCCTGTTCCTGTTTTTAGGAAGTTAATGGTGCCGTTATAACTGCTGAATTTATCGGCGATGGCCATGTCGGGCTGGAATTCAAAGTCGCCCAGGCGCATATGATGGGCTATGAGTTTACCGCCTTTAACGGACAGTTTGTACGCTGTTTCCAGCTCTTCGCTGTAATAAGTGCCTGCATAACGCTTGAGCTGCGATGAATCAATTGTGATGGGCTCGACTCTTTTGGCGATGATGTTCCGATATTTGAGGGCGCCTGCTTTTTCTTTTATGTCCCTGAATGTAACTGATGAAGAATATGCAGGGACCCATAATACAGTGTCTGATTTTATATCTGTAGGGAACTTATATTCGCCATTGGCCTGTACCATCATGCGGTCGTTTTCGAGGGTGAAAGTCACGTACCAACCTTCTCCCAACTGGTAGCTGCCGGTGTATTTTTTTAGTAGCGACTGGTCGCCTTTGATTGTTGGCAAATTACTTAGGTTTTCGCGTGTCGGACCGGCGGTTAGAGGTAGTTTCTCTTTCAGGAACAATCTTGCAATGGCTTTGGCGCTGCCATTACTATCGAAGTTGCCATCGTTCCCAAGCAGGATAATTGACAGTTTCTGGTCCGGGTAATTGGATATGATGGTGCGAAATCCTGCCCAGCCGCCATCGTGTGAAATATTCGTTACACTATTGCGATTGTCCTTGTCTGCGTTATTTATCTTAGATACTTCCACTCCGTATGCATAATTGATGGGGAGTTTGTTATTTAGGCTATCTGTTTCAATCATCCTTAGAAAAACAGGGTTCTTTTTGTCCAGTTGCGCCTGGAAATAGATCACCCATTTGGAGAGATCTTCAACGGTTGTAAATATTGAACTCGAACCTAAAGCGGTAAGGGCGTCGTTACTTTTGTGATACTCTCTTCCGTTGTGGTAGTATGAGGAGGCCAGACGCGGGATTATCTGTGAGTGATCGTCTTGTACGATAGTGGCATTCATCTGTAAAGGAGAAAAGAGATGTTCTTTCATCCAGTCGGGAAATGATTTGCCGCTTACTTTAGCTACCAGGGCTGCCAGCAGGTTATAACCGGTATTGGAGTAGGAGTATTGTGAGCCTGGTTCAAAATCAAGCTCACGTTGCTGTTTCACCATTCTTAGAATGTCGTCGAAGCTAAAGGTTTCATCCCATCTCCATCCTGCTGCATGTAATGTGGCAGGCCAGTCTCTTAGTCCGCTGGTATGGTGGATCAAATGGCGTATCGTGATCGTTTTGCCAAATTGTGGTACTTCAGGGAGGTACTTACGAATATCATCATCCGGAGAGATCTTTCCCTCCTCTATCAATGTTGATATGGCGAAACCGGTGAATTGTTTTGATACGGAAGCAATGTCAAAAACGGTATTGGGAGCTACGGGAATGTCGTATTCCAGGTTGGCGGACCCATAGCCTTTTTTGAATATGATCTGTCCGTTCTGTACGATAAGCACTGCAGCCCCCGGAGTGCCTGGGCGGCTGTATCTGGAGAACAGTTTGTTAATGTCAGGCTCCAGGGAGTCTGGTATCTGTTGTGCAATACCCTGCACATAGCTTAGCAATAAAACAACGAGGAGATATTTCTTCATAATGCTGGTGTTGTAAAGATGGCGATATGCTTCCTTAATGACAACTGAGATAAAGAAAGGTTGCATACGATTATGCCCGGGACTGTCAGAATTGGCATTGTTTTGTTGTTGCTAACAGATAAACCGGGATTATGGAATTTATTGAGATACTGGGTTTTGTAGCAGGCATGTGCACTTCTTCTTCTATACTTCCGCAGCTTATCAAGACGCTAAAGACAAAGGAAGCGCAGGATGTATCGGTATTCATGTTTATTGTTATGATGACGGGGAACAGCCTGTGGGTCTATTACGGATTTGACAAATCGGACCTTCCCATCATTTTAACCAACTTCCTCGCACTGGGATTAAATATTGCAATGCTGGTACTTAAGTATAAGTACAGGCACAGCTGATATACGGGCTATGAGTCTAGAAATTGTCGGTCCTGAAAGGAGATGCCGGCAATCCTTCTTTGTTATAGAGATTGGCGCCTTCCGGATTGTCGGCCCAGGCATAACGTACGGCTACAGGTTTGCTGATGGCCTCATGCCAGACGATGACCTTATTGCCTTTGATTTCTGCATGCGCCCATCTGAATTGCTTGTCAGGGCCTGCGATGGCAAATTGTTTTAAGGGACCGTTTTTAGCTATAAGACCGCTGCCGGTATTGATGAATTGTATAATGATCTTGTGCCCTTCGGATGTCATGTTCTTATACAAAGGACCTGAGCTGACCACAAGACTGTCTTGATAGGCAAGTTTACGTGCTGCCAGAGCTAAACGTTTGCCCACGTCTTCTTTGTTGAGGGGATGGATATCATTCCATTCGCCGATGTCAATGGCTACTGCCATGGCTGTATTGGGAACAGATAATGCCTTCAGCTGTGATTCCCTTAAGAGTGCCCAGTTGCTGTTTGTTGGCTGGGGATGACTGACCATATAGTTTGGTAACTGTACATATAAAAACGGAAAGTTCTGCATGGGCTGCATACCGGTCCATTTCATCCGCCAGTCTTTTATGAGGGTTTCGAGTAGCGTTTTATATGCGGTTGGATTGTCTGAATTTGCTTCTCCCTGGTACCAGAGCACTCCCTTCATAGCAAAGGGCAGTAATGGCGCTATCATGGCATTATAGAGCCCCAGCGGCTGTGTGTAGAAGGGAATGGATGGTGGTATAGGATCGGTGGATGCGCCCAGCTGGTATTGCCAGGGACCTTCCAGGTTGATAGTGTCGGTGGTAGTGAACAGCTGATAAACCTTGTCTTTGTAAAAGCCTCCGTTACCGCTGTAGTTGATCACCCGTACGACGATGGTATTAGGGCCTTCCTTCAGCATGCCGGCAGGAACAGGGTATTTCCGGGGCGGGTATTGGTATTGCGTAGCGCCGATAAGGTGACCGTTGAGGTATACGGAATCCCTGTCAACGATATTGCCGAGGAACAGTCTGGCGGGTTGACCAGTCATAGCTGCGGGAACCTGGATGGTCTTTCTGAACCATACGGAGCCATGTATGTTTGTTAATCCCTGGTCATGCCAATAGCCTGGTATATTCATTGTATTCCAATTTTCCGGAACATAACTGCTGTCTGACCATTGTGTGGTTGTTTGTATTCCCTTATCCTGCTTCCATAAGTGGTAATACCAGTCGTCGCTGGCTTTTTGGTCTGCCTGGCGGATACTGTCCATGTACCCTGGTTGTTTCAACCTAAGTACATTAGCGTATGCGGGTGTTCGTTGCAGGGCTTCTTCGCTTATCCATCCTTCTATGGTAGAGCCTCCGGCGGCTACCTTGATGATGCCGATGGGAATGTTGTATTGTTCGTAGATGGTTTTTGCAAAGAAGTATGCAACACCGGAAAATTGTAATACTGTTTGTGGGTCTGCCATTTCCCAGGAGCCTGTCTGGAAGTCGTCCAAAGGCCGTTGCCATTCCATCCTGGTAGCAGGATTAAACGCCCGGATATTGGGATTGTGTGCTGCAGCGATGACAGCAGGGTATTTGTCCTTTAATCTCGACATCGGGGTTTCCATATTGGATTGCCCGGAGCAGATCCAGATATCACCGATAACGATGTTCTTAACGGTGATGTGATTGCTGCCATCGATGGTGAGGTCGTAAGGGCCGCCGGCTTCCATGGGTGGTATGGCCACCTGCCAGCGGCCGTCTGCAGGAGTGATCGTTTCGTATTGCTTGCCGGCGAAGCCGAGGAGGACCTTTTCCCCGGCGGTAGCCCAGCCCCAGATGTTTAGCTGGGCCTCTCTCTGTAGTACCATGTTGTCGCTGATCAGGCGTGGCAGGCGAACCTGTGCGCGGACAGAACAACATATTACAATGGAAAGCAGCAGTAAACGAAGCGTCTTCATAAACGTGATATATGAAAGTCTAGAATCCAATTGAATTACCACCATCTACCGGCAGGATGACGCCAGTGATGTAACGGGCGGCATCCGAAGAGAGAAAAAGCGCCGCATCAGCAATGTCCATAGGTTGGCCCATGTGGCCCATGGGCGTTCTGCCAACGGCTTTCTTCTTTCTTTCAGGATCGGCATTCAGTGCTTTGGCTGTCATAGCAGTTTCAATAAATCCCGGGGCGATTGCATTGATGCGGATGCCTTTGGGAGATAATTCAACCGCCATGGCCCTTGTCATGCCGTCTATTGCCGTTTTGCTGGCACTATAGGCAATTACCCTCGGCATACCATATTGGGCCGCCATTGAGCTTATATTGATGATATTTCCGCTGTTCCTGGGCAACATATGTTTCACTACTTCCCGTGAAATAGAGAATACAGAACAGAGGTTAGTGGTGATGATCTGCTGGAACTCTTCGTCGGTGATCTCAATGAAATCCTTTTTCATATTGATACCGGCGTTGTTCACTAAGATATCGATATGCCCGAATTTATCAATGACTTTTTTGATAAGCGATGGAATGGTTGCCAGATCGCTGACATCATGGTTGATCGGATAACAGAGCTCTCCTAATTGTGTTCTGGCAGCCTGCAGCTTCTTTTCATCCCTGCCCACGATGACGGTGTGAATACCACCGGAGATGAATTTTTCCGTGATAGCCAGTCCGATGCCTGAACCGCCGCCTGTTACAATTGCTACCCGTTTGTTTACTGTATCCATATCGATCTGTTTATTAAGGTGTATCAGTTCCCTGGTGCATAAGGGAAACGTTCTTGTTGATAATATCCGAGTGTATGGTCCGGTTGTTCATATCCTGCCGGGAAAGGCATTCCGGAGAATGTCTGAAAATAAAGCAGGCATGCATTCCTCCACCAGATGGCATCTTTGTGCTGAATGGCCAGCAACATTTCTACCTGGTGGAATCTCTCCGGATCAATATGTTTCTTTAACTGCCTCCATTGTTGTTGCATGGCGCTGACGGAGTCGACGCCTTCCTGGTATTTATGGCAAAGCTCATTCCATAAGGTTCTGCCGGAATGCATTTTATGCTGCCAGCTGACATGATGGAACCATAGCAGGTATTGGTCGCTGCAGGCGTTGCTGTCGGCATATAACTGACGTACGGCAGGTTGATACTGTTGCAGTGCGTTAGAGCCGGAGGCTGTCCTGTCGAAGCCGACCCCTTTCGCGTCTGCTTTATGATAATATACAGGGTCCCAGTCTGGCCTGGGCGCTTTATTGCTCCAGGGTGCAGGGCCGTAGTGATGTCCATTTCCCATGATATGATGCAGGCCAAGTGGCGTCATATAGTTAACAACAGCCTCACGGGAGGTTAGCATGATGTTCCTGATAGTGTTGACCACTGTTGGGTCATTGCTGAACGTTTGACGAATCCATTCTGAGGCGATCTGTTCGCTGCTCAAAGAGTAATCCCATGAAAGTCTGCCGAGCGCATACCAGTTTGCCTGACCGAAAGGATGGTTTGTCCAGTTGCGTTCATTACCGATATTGGCTACTCCTGCGATACCGGAAAGCGTATGATCGTTGAGGGTGCCGTCTACGATCTTTGCCACTGTGCTGTTTTTTCCTTTGCTATGTGTATCTGCATCCAATACTTCTTTGAACAGGGGTGCTTCGTAAACGAGGTGTGTGCCCTGGCCGAGGTATTCCTGCGTGAGCTGGAACTCCATCATCAAAGGTGTTTTCGGCATAGCGCCGAACAGGGGAGAGAAGGGCTCTCTTGGCTGGAAATCGATGGGGCCATTCTTTACCTGTACCAGTACGTTCTTACGGAATTTTCCATCCAGCGGAGTGAATTCATCATAAGCTTGTTTGAAGCGATCATTTGCCTCGGGGTCGTATACAAAGGCTCGCCAGATAACGATACCTCCAAGTGGCGAGAGCGCGTCTGCCAGCATATTAGCGCCGTCAGCATGCGTGCGGCCATAGCTTTGCGGGCCTGGTTGGCCTTCGCTGTTTGCCTTAACAAGAAAGCCTCCAAAGTCGGGGATCATGGTATAGATCTCTTTAGCTTTGGCTTGCCACCATTGGCGTACGGTATCGTTTAGAGGATCGGCGGTATTCAGGTGTCCGATCTCCATCGGCGCACTGAATCGGGCGCTGAGATATACTTTGATGCCATACGGGCGAAGTACGTCCGCCAGCGCAGCTACCTTGTGGAGGTAGGGTGCTGTAAGGACGGTCGCGTTGGCATTGACGTTGTTGAGTACTGTACCGTTAATACCGATAGAGGCGTTTGCCCGGGCATAATCGATATAACGGTCATCTATATACTCAGGCAAGGTATGCCAGTTCCAGATAGAGATACCAGCGTATCCGCGTTCAACATACCTGTTAAGGTTATCCCAGTGGTTCAGCAGTCTGAGTTTAACACGGGGAGTTGAGGTGATATTCAGGTTTGCAACAGGTTGCAGGGTCTGTATCAGGCGGAGAAAATGGAAGGCACCGTAAAGCACGCCTATATCTGTATTGGCTGTGATGACTGTACAAACCTTCCCGGCAACTGTCCTGGACGTAATGCGGAAACCTTCAGTCCCAAGTTGCTGGAGATCATCCTTCGGGAATAATTTCAAAGCTGCAAGCGTTGAAGTTGTGCCAACGATGAGTGTGTTGTTGACAGGTTGTCCGTTGGTGAAAGGTATGTGCGCTTGCAGTAACCCATTCAGGCCCTGGTCTAATTCTTTCTTTACCGCATCCATAACAAGGGAATTGCCAGCTATGTGAATAGCAGCGATGGTTCTCCTGTAGGTGGATAACAGGGCGTTATTGTCAATCCGTTTATACCGGAGCCAGAGATCATATCCGTCTTCGGCCCGTAAAGGCTGTATACAGCACAGTAAGAGCATCAGCAACAGTGTGTTTTTCATAACGGGGCTGTTGGTTGAAATAAAAATTACAATCGGTTGCGTAAAAGTCGGTAAAAGAATTTTAATTACAAAGATTTGTTTTTGGGGAGCGGGGATATGTGTGGCGGATTGTTTGGTGTTCAATGATATGCTTTGCGGGTTCATTTGTTTGCCGGTGGGGGTGTTGCGTGTTCAAACGTTTCCCCGGTGGCGTTCGTGTGTTTCGTCGGTAGGGGTGTTGCGTGTTCAAACGTTTCCCCGGTGGCGTTCGTGTGTTTCGTCGGTGGGGTGTTGCGTGTTCAAACGTTTCCCCGGTGGCGTTCGTGTGTTTCGTCGTAGGGGGTGTTGCGTGTTCAAACGTTTCCCCGGTGGTGTTCGTGTGTTTGCCGGTGGGGGTGTTGCGTGTTCAAACGTTTCCCCGGTGGTGTTCGTGTGTTTCGTCGGTAGCGGTGTTGCGTGTTCAAACGTTTCCCCGGGGTGACAACCCCGTGGAAACAAATTGGGCTCATTTGTTTCATCCCAAGTCAGAAACAAGCGGGTAGCGGATTACATGGATATTTTTGTCCCCATGATTTGTATATAAAACAAGAGTTCCATTACTTTGCAGCCGCTATGTCAGAATTGTTTACGAATTTATATAACGCGTATTTCACCCTTAGTGGGGCTGATAAATACATTATAGGTAAGCAGCGGAGGATTGTAAGTCAATCCGAGAATGCTTATCTGCTGCACCTGGAGACGAGGGATGTAACTTATCTGAACTGGTTCTATGGTAACCCGACCTGTGGATTGATCAGTGAGAATGAAGACTGGGCCGTAATGGCGGGAGATTTTGAACTGACTGTCTGGTATGAAGGGGAACATGATGAAGAGGAAGTAATAACGATCGATACAGATCCTGTATTTGATATGCGCCAGAAAGATGAGGAGACGGTAGAACTGCTGGTGGGTATATTATACCTTGATGCGGCTGTGTGGGAATTGAATATAAAGACAATGCAGCTGCGGAGAACAGCTCATTATACAGATTATTTCAACAGGGAGTATCTCAGCAAATGCACTATTGTGGGAGCGTTGTAGTTATTGCTCCCTTTTTCCGGAGGATGCTCTGATAATCAGTTCAGATCTCAGTACGATCGTATTCGTGTCGGTGATGCTGGCGTCTCCGTTAAGGTGATTGGCAAGTGCTGTCACAGCGGCCTGCCCCATATTATAGCCAGGATAGTTCACGGTGGTGAGGTTCGGTTCTATCACCCTGCTGATCGGATCATTATTGAAACCGGCAAAGGCGATTTCTTCGGGAATGCTGACGCCGGCGTTCTTGAGGGCGATCATACAATATACGGCGGCAGTATCGTTGGCGCAGAAGACGGCTTCGGGCCTGTCTTTAGGTTTCAGTTTCAGGAGCTGTTTCGCGATGTCTGTGCCGCATTCTTCGGTAAGATTGCCTGTCATGACCAGCTTCTCTTCAAAAGGCAGTTTATGGTCCTGTAATGCCTGTTTATAGCCTCTTAATCGTTCGGAATATACATTCAGTAACATATTGCCACCCAGGTGCATAATGCGTTTATGGCCTTGCATAATAAGGTGCCGGGTAACCTGGTAAGCGGCCGTGAAGTTATCGATGATGATACTGGTGCTGTCAGGATGCGCGGCTACGCGGTCAAAAAAGATAACCGGGATCTTTTTGTTAAAGAACACATCAAAGTGACGGATGCTTTCTGTACCATAGGCGAGAGATACCAATAGCCCGTCCACTCTCTTATTGAACATGGTCATCACGTTCTCCATTTCCTTGTCGGCCTGTTCCAGCGACTGTGCTATGATCAGATTGTAACCTTCCCTGCTGGCGGCGTTCTCCATGCCTGCCAGTACAGACGACATGAAATTACTATTCAGCCTGGGAACAATAACCCCCAGCGTCTCGGTACGCTTGCTGCGAAGACTGCTGGCAAAGGTGTTGGAGCGGTAGCCCAGCTGGCGGGCCGCTTCAGCGATCTTCTTGCGCGTCTTTATATTAATGGTGGGATGGTCCTTCAGTCCGCGGCTGACCGTAGTAGGCGAAATGTTCAGATGTTTGGCTATATCGTAGATCGTGATTTCTTTTTCTTCTGACATGACAAGGATGTTTCCTGTACAAATAAAAGTAGAAATATTTTATCTAAAAAATACAATCGGTTGTATTTTTTATTAAAATTGCTATATTCGTGTCTGAAAAGACAGACAAAAAGATTCCACAAATGTAAGCACATTCTTAAGGGTTCCACGAAATAAACGAAAGAAGGCTCGTGCCAACGGTTTAATGAAAAACAGACAGCTCATTTCCCGCCTGCTCAAGGCTATAAGCAACCCTTTACTGTGACTTCATAAAATTACCGGCAGATTTGATCGGCTGCGGCATGACCGGCTGCGCTGAAGTGTTCACGTTATCCAGACAGGTATTGATTGCGGTGGGATTACAACCGATTTCATTTACATCTAACAAAATACGGGAAAATGGTCAATTTACATTTACAATGCTATAGGGGGAAATGGCGGAAGTATACGGCTTTCTGGCTTGCCGTTATGCTTATTTGCCAGCTTGTCATTCCTGCGGTAAGTCTTGCTCAGCAGGATAAAACAGTAAAAGGCAGGGTTATCAGTGACCTGGGGACACCGGTTATCGGCGCTACGGTACAGGTGAAGGGTACAGTGAATGGTACCGTGACCAACGTCAGCGGAGAGTTTACCATTACTGCCGGCCCGCAGGCCGTATTGGTCGTTACAAGTATGGGATTTGGAGAGAAGGAAATAGTGGTCGGCGATCAGACAACTATCACCGTACAGTTATTGCCTGTTTCAAAAGATATAGGAGAAGTAGTGGTGATCGGTTATGGTACGCAGAAGCGTAAAGATGTGACAGGGTCTGTCGTTTCCGTAAATGAAACCACCCTCAGAGAAGTGCCCGTAGCCAACGTACAACAGGCATTACAGGGGCGTGCCGCCGGTCTGGAGATCCAGCGTGCAGGTACCACGCCCGGCGCAGGTGCGCAGATCAGGATAAGAGGTACAAGATCGATCAGTGGTTCCAATGAACCCCTGTTCGTTGTGGATGGTATTCCGTTTGAAGGTACGCTCAACGATCTGAACCCTGACGATATCGCTTCCATTGATGTGCTCAAGGATGCTTCTGCTACTGCTATTTACGGCTCAAGAGGTGCGAACGGTGTTGTTATCGTTACTACCAAACGTGGTAAGAGCGGCGATACCCGTGTGGCTTACAGCGGCTATCATGGCTTCAGTAAGGTGGCGAATAAATACCCGGTGTTTAATCCGCAGGAATACCAGACCATGCGCGATACTTCTACCTGGGGACAAGGTTACATGCCGGAAGAACAGAAGTCTATCGCCAGTGGCAGAAGTACCGACTGGCAGGACCTGATGTATGGTACCGGTTATCGTAGCAATCATAACCTGACGGTATCCGGCGGGCACGCCGGTAATACCTTCTCGCTGGGTGGCGGTTACTATAAAGAGGAGGCAGTAGTGCCAGGACAGGACTTTACGCGTTACTCACTGCGTGCTACTATCGACAGCCGTATCGGTAAACGTATCAAGGTGGGTATCACGACTATTAACCAGGTGGGCGTGACCAATGGTTCACAATTCGTGGCACAGAACACGATGTTCCCGACGCTGGCAATGAGCCCGCTGATGCCTCCATACGATAGCGCCGGCAATGTGATCCCTTTGCCGAATGGTAATATCGATGATAACAATTATCCTACTTATAGTCCGTTGTTGTTGCAGCGGAACAATAATAACTGGGTGGATAAGATCCGCAGGATGACTTCCAATAACAGCTTGTATGGCGAGTATGAAATATTAGAGGGTTTGCGTTACCGCGTGAACCTGGGTCTGAGTTTCAGGCAACAGGAGAACGATCAGTTCCAGAGTGCCAATACACCTGCCAATCCTGCGTTCTTCCGTGGTTTCAAGGGCAATACGGCTTCCGTGTTCAATGAAGAGGCATGGGGTTATACATTGGAGCACCTGTTGTATTACGACAAAACTATCGCCAAGAAACATCGTATCAGCTTTACTGGTTTGTACAGTGTACAGGAGAACCACATGCATTCTACTTCCGTTTCTAAAGATTCCATTAATGAAGATTTTGTACAATTCTATAACCTCTCTCAATCCAATACAACGCCCGCTGCTGTAGTAGATGGTGATGAAAGTTCATGGGCCTTGTTATCGTATATGGCGAGGGTGAACTATGTGTATGACGATCGTTTTATGCTGACACTGACGGGACGCATGGATGGTTCTTCAAGATTATCTCCCGGACAGAAATGGCATTCTTATCCGGCAGTATCGGCGGGATGGAATATCAGCAGGGAATCATTTATGAGTAAGGTGAAGTTCCTGTCTGACCTGAAGATCCGTGCAGGATGGGGACAAACTTCCAATCAGGCGGTACTGCCTTATGCATCGCTGGGGCTTGTGACCAACGATAACTTCCTGACTGCTCCGGGTAATGTGATCAGGTATAACTATGGCGGTACGATCGTAACAGGGTACCAGGTGGCAACCTTACCTAATCCTAATTTACAGTGGGAGTATACGCAAACACGCAATATCGGGGTGGACTTTGGTTTGTTTAACAACAGGCTGACAGGATCACTGGATTACTATTATGCGAAGACCAACAGGATACTCTATAGTGTAACGCTGCCGCCTACATCCGGTGTGTCCGGCGCTTATCAGACGAACATTGGTGAGATGCAGAACAAGGGTTTAGAGTTCACGGCATCATCAGTAAATATCAGATCAAAGAGCGGGTTCTCCTGGAGCACTGACCTGAACCTGTTCTTCAACAGGAACAAGATCCTGAAATTAAGTAACCAGGTAACGGAGGATGTGGCTAATCAGTTGTTTGTTGGTCACCCGATGTCGGCTATTTACGATTATAAAAAGCTGGGTATCTGGCAAAGTAACGAAGCTGCTGAAGCAGCGACTTACGGCGCTATTCCGGGGCAGATCAAGTTTGAAGATCATGGTGGTCCGGAAGGTAAACCTGACGGGCAGATCAGCGCATTGTACGACCGTTATGTGATTGGCAGTATGGAGGCACGTTTGCAGGGTGGTTTGACCAACAGGTTCTCTTATAAGGGCATTGATCTGAGCATTGTGATGTATGCACGTTTCGGCGGAACGCTTATCAGCCAGGTGCATCAGCCGAATGCTGCTTACCTGACCGTAATGGATGGTAAGCGTAATGGTCTGAAGGTAGACTACTGGACGGAAAGCAATCCTTCCAACTGGTTCCCGAAACCACAGGCGACTATCAGCAATATCAGTACTGCATGGACCACGCTGGGATACTACGATGCATCTTTTGTAAAGATCAGAAGCATCAACCTGGGATATACATTCAATGGTCCTTTGCTGAAACGGTTGAATGCACAGGCCGTACGTTTTTATGTGACGGTAGATAATGTTGCTACTATATTCTCTCCATTCTTTGATAAGACAGGCGTTGATCCCGAGGGGACCGGCGTAGGTACACAGGGTGTGGCCGATCCGGGCAATATCCGTCCGAACACTAACGGGAACGGTTCTATTACAGTGGGCCTGGGCACGCCGCCAATGAGGACTTTCACGCTTGGAGCCAATATCTCACTTTAAACCATTAGCATGCATATGAAGCCTATATATCAGTTTCTAACGATAATGGCCGGCGGATTACTGTTAACAGTGACCGGCTGTAATAAAAAGCTGGAGGAGCGTCCTTACACCGTGTTCTCTCCGGAGTATTTCAAAACACCGGCAGGATTACAGAATGCTGTCAATGCGCTGTATTCAGGTATGCGGTACAACTATGGTCCGGAGGGCGCTGTAGCCATTGCCGTATGTGGTACAGATGAATATACCTATGCAGAGCAGCCTCGTAACGGCGCTGGCGGTACGCAGGATTTTCTGACGTTGGGGAACTATACGCTGGACTTTGCGAACGGGGCTATTCTCACTCCCTGGAACAGGAGTTATTCGAATATCAATCTGGCGAATGCGATTGTGCAGTATGCACCGGAAGTACCTATCAGTGAAGATCAGCGGAAGGTGATACAGGGAGAAGCGAGGTTCTTAAGAGCAGCTTATTACCTGCTGCTTGTACAGCAGTTTGGCGCAGTACCGGTAGATCTCGGGAACGGGGACCTGGTGTTCAATGAAACGGCTTTCCAGGGTTTCAACAGGTTGCCGGTTGCAGATGTATTGGTGAAGGATTATAACGTTATTATAGAAGACCTGACCTTTGCCAGTGAGAACCTGCCGGATAAAAGGCCTACCAATGCCTTTAAACTGTCCAAATCAGCTGCTTTACACCTCCTGTCGAAGGCTTACCTCTCCCGGGCGTATTCCGCGGCAAAACAGCCCTCAGATTTCACGAATGCCTATAACACGGCAATGGAGCTGATCAACAACCAGGCGTTTTATGGTGTGGCGTTGCAGCAGAATTATGCGGATGTGCACAGACCGGGCAATGATTATAATGCGGAGATCTTGTATGCGGTGGAACGTATTCCCGGTAACAACAATGCGAATGAAGTAGGTAACCCGAACAGCATTGGTGGTGGTATGAAAGGGATTGATGCTAATAATGATTTTGTAGGTGATTATACTTCTGTGAGAGCGCCTGAAGCTTCTTCCACGACACAGCCGATATCCGCCAGGACGGTGCAGTACGGCAGACCGATACGACGTTTTTGTCCGACGCCCTGGCTGTACAATGTAGCCTTTGCAGATAAAACAAATGACAGCCGTTACGACGGGACTTTCCGTACGGTGTACATTGCTTCGGTTACAGGCGGTGGCTTTACTGCGAATGTAGACACTGCCTTTATTATGGCGAAGACCAACAGGATCGCTGATTCACTGAATGGTATATCGCCCGCAGGGCCTAAACTGAAACCATACCGTGTGATAGCTCCGAGAGAGTTTTACCTGATCGGTGGTTCGATAGATCCTGTGGTGACGAGGAACATGTATCCCAGTCTGAGTAAATATGAAGACCCTAATAAACTGGCGGCTAACGACCAGGGAGGAAGGCCTTTCGTTGTCAGCAAATTATCCGAAGTATACCTGATCGCGGCGGAAGCGGCGTTAGGCGATAATCATCCTGCGGATGCAGTAGGTCTGATCAATGTGTTAAAACAACGTGCAGCGTATCGTCCGGGATTGAGTGAAAGTGAAGTGACGGCAAGGTACAATGCTATCAGGGTGAATGATGTGTCGCAGATCACGCTGGACTTCATACTGGATGAGCGTACCCGTGAACTGTGCGGTGAAAGCATGCGCTGGCCGGACCTGGCGGTGAGGGGTAAACTGATTGAAAGAGTGAAGGCGTACAATCCGGACGGTGCCGCCGGTATCAAGGATTTTCACGTGTTGCGGCCTATTCCGAAAGGACAGCTGGACGCGGTTGCTGATATGAATAAGACACAATACCAGAACGCTGGGTATTGATCATTGATATTTTTCTTCCATCATAAAAACCGGCCTGCAGCATATTGTTGCAGGCCTTAACCATTCATTGATCTATGAGGAAATATTTTTTAGCCATCGCTTTTTTAAGCAGTTATGTATCCTATGCACAATCGCCCGCATATAAGAATAAGCGGTTGTCGCCCGATGTACGGGCGAAGGACCTCTTAGCCAGGATGACATTGGAAGAGAAGGTGATGCAGACGCAATGTTTCTGGGCTCAGAAGGCTGGCCTGCTGGATACACTAGGCCGTTTCGATGAGGCGAAAGCCGGTACGGTATTGAAGAACGGGCTGGGAGAGATCGCACGGTTGAACGAAAAGGGAGGGCCGAACAGTGACGGGCGTCATCCGAAGGAACAGGCTGAGTTATATAACAATATTCAACGTTATTTCATAGAGAAGACGAGATTAGGTATTCCTGTGATGGTGCATGAGGAATCATTGCATGGTCAGCAAACGCAGGACGCGACCAACTTTCCGGTACCGATCGCATTGGCGAGCACCTGGAATGAGGCTTTGATGGGCGATGTATTTACGAGTGTTGCAGCGGAAGTACGTGCGAGGGGCGGTCAGCAGGTATTGGCCCCGGTTGTTGATATTGTACGTGATCCGCGTTGGGGCAGGACGGAAGAAACGATGGGAGAAGATCCATACCTGATATCCCGGTTGTCGGTAGCGCAGATCAAAGCATATCAGGGTGGCGGTGTGTATCTTGGTCGTGATAAGGTAGCTGCTACATTGAAACATTTTGGTATTCACGGGCAGAGTGAAGGCGGGCTGAATGTGTCGCCCAGCAATATTGATATACGAACGGCAAGAGAAGTGTTTTTTAAACCGTTCGTTGCGTGTATACAAGAGGCGGGCGCTATGAACGTGATGGCTTGTTATAATGAAGTATTCGGTTTGCCGGCTCATATTAACAGTTATTTGTTGAAGGATATCCTGAGAAAGGAATGGGGTTTTAAAGGCGTGATAGTGTCAGATTATTATGCGGTGAGAGATGTGCAGACTTTGCATAAAGTAACGCCATCGCTGGATGAAGCGGGCGTATTGGCAATCAATGCAGGTGTTGAAATAGAAACGCCTGACCCGGATGGATTTAAGAATCTGGCGCAGGCTGTGAAGAGCGGCAAGGTATCTGTTAAAGTGCTTGATTCAGCTGTAAAGAGGATATTGATCAACAAGTTCCGTGTAGGTCTATTTGATAATCCTTATGTGGATGTTGCCCGTGCTGATACATTAGTAGGCAGTGCCTCTAAAAGAGCAGTGGCTTATCGCGCAGCGCAGGAAGCGATGGTATTGTTGAAGAATGATCAGCAGGTATTACCGTTGGATAAGAACAAGATCAAGACGATCGCTTTTATCGGGCCTAACGCGGACAAGTGTTTGCTGGGCGGTTATTCCGGCAAACCCCGCGTTACGATCTCTCCTTTGCAGGCGATGAAAGAGCGTTATGGCGATAAGATAAAAGTGTTGTACGCGGAAGGTGTTACATTGACAGATAAGAACAATTGGTTTGCAGATACGATCAATCTTGCTGCCGACAATCCGGATAAGAGCAAGATCGATGCAGCAGTAGAGATCGCGAAACAGGCGGATGTAGTAGTGTTGTTTATAGGTGGTAATGAGAGTATGAACAGGGAAGGCTGGGCGAGTAATCACCTGGGCGATATGCCTACGCTGGAATTGCTGAATGGACAGATAGAGCTGGTGAAGGCTGTGGCTGCGACCGGCAAACCTATGTGCGCGTTTGTTAATAGTGGTCCGCCGTTAAGTTTGGGACCTGTTACTGCTATAGTGCCAGCCATCATGCAATGCTGGTATTTAGGTCAGGAGAGCGGCTATGCAATGGTGGATGCCTTATTCGGTGATATTAATCCCAGTGGTAAATTGCCTATTTCCTTTCCGAGAACTGCGGGACATATTCCTGCTTATTACAACTATAAACCGTCCGCCCGCCGCGGGTATAATTTAGGCTTTGACGCAAGCTCGCTATTTGCGTTTGGGCACGGGTTAAGTTATACGAACTTTGGTTATAGCGACTTAATCTTATCCGAAGGGAAAATTAAAACAAACGGTAAGACGACGGCGAGTGTAACGGTGACGAATACTGGTAGCAGGGCAGGAGCAGAGGTTGTGCAGTTGTACATCAGGGATGATTATTCATCTGTTCCCCGTCCGGTAATGGAACTGAAGGGTTTTCAGAAGATCTGGCTGGAACCGGGTCAATCTCAGACCGTTCACTTTACTATTGATACATCTGCGTTATCGTTTTACAACAAGGATATGAAGTGGGTAGTGGAACCGGGTACGTTTACAATTATGGCCGGTACGGCATCAGATAAAACAACATCTGTTTCATTGACAGTAATACCATAGCGAATGTTATTGATGGAGAAAACTATGCGCTGGTTCGGTCCGAGCGATCCGGTGAGCCTGTGGGATATCAGGCAGTCGGGATGTACGGGAGTAGTAACTGCGTTGCATCATATACCGGTAGGGGAAGTGTGGCCCGTACGGGAGATCAACAAACGGAGGGCGATCATTGAAGCGGCGGGTATGACCTGGACAGTGATCGAGAGTTTACCGGTAAGTGAGGATATTAAAAAACAAACAGGTGATTATCAGCTGCATATTGCCAACTATAAGCAAAGCCTGTTGAACATTGCACAATGCGGGCTGAAGGTAGTGACGTACAATTTTATGCCGGTGCTGGACTGGGTACGTACCGACATCGCTTATACCTTACCGGATGGCAGTAAGGCCTTGCGGTTTGAGCGTTCGGCTTTTATTGCTTTTGATGTGTTCATGCTGCAAAGGCCGGGCGCAGAGAAAGATTATACGGCTGACGAACTTGCGGAAGCTGCAGCTTTGCTAAGTGAGATGAACGACAAAGACCAGGCTACGCTTTATAAGAATGCTTTACTGGGATTGCCGGGCAGTGATATTCCTTTTACTGCACCTGAGGTATTACAGGCGTTGGATACTTATAAGGATATTGATGCAGCGAAGCTGCGGGAGCACCTTTACTATTTTCTACGGGAAGTTGCGCCGGTGGCGGAATCTGTAGGTGTGCAGCTGGCTATTCATCCGGACGATCCGCCTTTCCCGGTGTTGGGATTGCCGCGTATTGTAAGCACTAGCGCGGATGTGGAGGCCTTGTTGAATGCGGTGCCTTCTCCTGCTAATGGCTTGTGTTTCTGTACCGGCTCTTTCGGGGTTAGAAAAGATAATGATCTTCCGGAGATGGTACGGCGGTTCGGTGACCGTATCCACTTCGTTCATCTGCGTAATACGCAACAGGATGTGGCGGGTAATTTCTTTGAGTCCAATCACCTGGACGGGATAGTAGATATGTACAGTGTCGTAAAGGAATTAGTATTGCTGATGCAACGGAAGGGATATACGCTTCCCGTGCGACCGGACCATGGTCACCAGATGCTGGACGATCTTGACAAGACTACTTACCCTGGTTATTCAGCTATAGGGCGCCTGAAAGGGTTAGCGGAGCTGAGAGGGTTAGAAATGGGGATCGCTTTCGGGCTGAACGGGCGGTAGAATGATGCTTTGTACCCGGATATGGGTAGGCGTATAGATGAAGTAAGGTAGGCGTTGATATGGACTTAGGTTGGACCTGTAATTTAGGTCTGGCCCTGGTCTGTTGTTGTACAGGGGCGGGTTGGAGGACGTCGATGATGTCCAGGGCTTTGCCTTCCGTTTCTGCCAGAAGCAGCGTCAGTTCGTTATTGCCGGGTTGTTCTGCTGTTATGGCTTCACTGACCCGGACGAGGGTCGTTCCTTTTTCAAAATTGACGGATACCGCGATAAGCTTTGTGTTCTCTTTTACTGTCATGCGGTCCATTTTAGGGACACGTGTTTCACTATTGAACCGGAAACCGGTTAAAAGGGACATGTGTTCCGGCAGGAGCCTTTTCTGTCCGGCGGGGCGGTCTGTGTCGAGGCGGATTATCTTTCCCAGGAGGGCGTTCAGGCGGTAATGCAGGGTTTCGTCCTTGTACTGGCAGGTGTATGCATTCAATGCCTGCCGGATCAGGCGACTGGCCTTGCTGGCGGTACCGAAGTCGGTGGCCGTCTTTTTGGTGGCGGTGGATTGGCGGACTACTTCCGGCGCTCTGCGGACGTAGTATTTCTTCCTGCCACGTTTGTCTTTTTTGTGGTAGAATACCTGGTCGCCCATGCGGCCGGATAAAAGGATGATGCTTTGTTGTTTGGGCATGCTTTAATAGTTGATTTTGAGTTGGTTAAAGGTACGGAAAATTTGGGAGACGGGGAGGGGGGAAGGTATTTTTAGATAAGTTTTGTACTTTTATGTCTTGAGCCATTCTATTTTGATGTAGAATGGTTTGTTTTTTTGAGATAACTAAGAAGATCGTAGTATGAAGTTCCCATATATTAAACAGATTCATGTCAATGATTGTTATGCGTATCAGAATTTTGACGTTCCTGCAACTCCGTTGGCTGAGTTTAAGCATATTATTTTGACGGGAAAGAATGGGACTGGGAAGACAACGATATTGGAGTCAATAGGCTTTCAAATGGGATTGTTGGTAAACGATACATTTGGAGGAGAGTATAGATTGCACAACCTAAGTAATATAAAAAAGCAACCTTCACAAAATTTCCCGATTAAAGATTCTCTTTCTGATAAAAGGATAAATCCTTATAATATATTGGATTTGCATTTTCTCCACGAAGACAATTTAGAATTGCTTTTAAGACCGGCTGAGTTTATATTCTCTCATTTCAGGGCTCACAGAAAAATTAATTTGGGGTTGGTGAATTCAGTGGTACAAGAGGAGGAGTTCATGAAAAATCTAAAAGCTGAATCGGATCCCGAAAAATTTATATCAAGGTTTAAACAGTTTTTGGTTAACAAGAAAGTATATGAGGCATTTGATCTCATTAAAGACGATAAAACGAGATTAAATCAAAATCAGATTTTTTTCGGCAGTCTTACTAATATTTTAAGGAGAGTATTTGAGGATACTGAATTAGATTTGTTGTTTATTCAGGAGAGCTTTGATTTTGAGATAGTTCTGAGAGATGGAAGGAGAATGACATTTAACCAGCTTTCTGAGGGATTCTCCGCTTTCATAAGCATTTTAATGGACCTGCTGATGCGTGTGGATCTGATCAGAAAGGAGAACGGAGATTACAGTTACGATCCACCAGGCATCGTTCTTATAGACGAACCTGAAACTCATTTTCATATTGGAATGCAATATGAGATCTTACCACTGTTAACCGAACTGTTTCCTGCTATTCAGTTTATTGTCGCAACACATTCACCGGCAGTTATTTCAAGTGTAAAAAATGCCATTGTTTATGATCTTACAAGTAAAAAAGAAATAGCTGGTTGGCAGGCTGGAAGTAGTTATTCTGAGTTAATGATCAAACATTTCGGTTTGGACAATGAGTTCTCGCCGGTAGCAGATGCTATTTTGCTGGAGGTAAGCCAGGCCGTTAATGAACGTAATCCGGATAAGCTCCGCGAGATAATAATGGCGAATGAAAAGTATATGACGCCATCACTGAGATTTGAAATAGAAAATCAAATTATAGCATTAGAAAGCAAACGGGGATAAAATATGATCAATGTCCAAAGAGAGGCCGCTATACCTTCCGCGTTAAATACCCAAGAGATACAGCAATACATCACAGATATCCAGGCATATCTTGCCAATCCTGCGGTTGGAATAAAGCCAACCGAGCCTGGAACGTACAGAAGTTCAGATCTTCTGGAGGCGTTTGATCGATGTTTTCATTCAAAATGTTACCTGACAGAGCAGAAGTTCCTTAACTCCTGGTGTATGGATATTGAACATTTTGTTTCTCAGTCGGTAGATCGTTCAAGACGATATGACTGGACGAATCTGTATCCGGCAGAGCATAGAGCAAATAAAATGAAGCCAAGAGCAACACCTGCCGGTGGCTACCTGGATCCTTGCGATCCGGCGGATGATGTGGAGACAGAAATTCTATATAGTCTTGGAATAATGGGTGAGGATCCTCATTTTGAGCCGCGTGATGCTACTAATGGGAAAGCGGTTAATACCTGCGAACTTTTAAACAGGCTGCATAACGGTCACAGTGAGGAAACTATCAAGGCGACTGCGGGGCTTAGATTTGAAATCAGGAAGAAATACGACCATATAAAGGATTTGCTTATTCAATGGCTAGGCTGTAGCAACCCGGTTTTGAAGCATCAGTATAAGAGGCAGTTAGAAATGCATTTGTCCAGGAAGTCTTCATTTACAATGTTATGCAGGTCAATGGTTGCTGTATTAAATCATGTACCTGCTGAGATGTTGGATTAAGTATTAGATGATAGTGTAGCGACATTTACTCCCCATATCTCGTTGCATTACTTTCAACATTAGAGGCTTTAGGACTATTACTGTGCTTTAAATCCCGGATCATATGACAGCTAAGCTCCCCGAGGTAAATATAGACAGCCTAAGGAAGCTCATTATAGACCAGGCAACTGCATTTCTAAAAGAAGCCGGTGAGTTTTATCCGTTCGGCGCTGCAATGGATAAAAACGACGAATTAAGGCCCATTGGGATATATTGGGGCGAAGAACATCCCGATTCAAAGGAGATGATTGATCGCTTGAGTGAAGCATTATGGAACGGAATTGTACGAGGCGATTATAAGATGGCGGCGATGGGAATAGATGTATATATCAGCGATGATAGTTCAAATGGGAAAACGTCTGCAGTTGAAATCCGGGTAGTACATCATGATGGGAAGGTTGTCAGATATTACCTGCCATATAAGCTTACATCTTCTAATGATCCGGTTTATGGGCAGATTATTGTTGAAGGGGATGAGAATTGATAAATGAAGGCGCCCAACTTAGCTATTTATTTAAGTTAATCAACTCATAACTATCTTTAATCCTACCATTTTTCAGATATACTGTGGTCTTCTCAAAAGATGCCATGCAGGTTTTGTTGAAGAACTGACTCATAAAATCGGTAATTTCTTCCTCGGATAAATGTTGACCGATTCTTCCATTGATCAAATGATCTTCATCGGTTAGAAAGTCAAACTTCCAAGATTCCAACGGGATGCCCTTAAGAACGCCTCTTAATTCAACCTGGGAAGATTTTGTATTTGTTTCGGATACGCGATTATACATAGTAGACCCCATGACCGGGCATCCGGAAAAGAAGAGGCTTACGGTAGATCTTTGTTATCAGCAGGTAAATCATCTAATTGTTGTTGAAGTTGACTGAGGCGATCTTGGAAAGATGCGCTCATGATAGGGTGTGCGCCAACGAGGTCGAGCATTCGTTGGGTTTCTAAAATTTGAAGTCTTAATTGCTCTCTTTTTCTTCCAGGTGTCATGGCAATGAATTTAGATAGTTAAGAGCTGCTATTGGTTTCTCCTTATCTGCGGTTGTGATGAACATGTAAGATACAGGTTTCCCCAATAACATAATTACGCTAAAATCTAAACTATAATGTCGTAGTTGCTCTTCGAAAATGAAGGCTTCTCCAACCAAAGTTATGAAATTCTTATTGTCTGCCGTTGTGATAACCCAATGAAATACGGGCATCTCCAACTTCCTAAGTTTTAAACTCTCAAACTGTGAGTTTGAGTTGCCTCACGGCTGTCCCAACGCTAACCTGGACAACTAATTTGTTTGGTGTTGTACTTGGGCTGCAAAACGTAGGATTATCCAACACCCCTGTTAATTTTCCATGTGAATGTGTGGCCGTTAAGTACCTGCAAAATGGGAATTCCCCGGCGTCACGTTAAAATCCAAAAAAAATGGGCGTTGTTGTTGCCGATAGAATGTGCGGCTTTCCCAACGCAGGATCAATTAATGAAACCCAAATGTTTTTTGTGGCTGTGCCACAAAGTGATAGCTAGTCAAACTCGCAGTTGTGGTTTACCCGGATAAAGACGGTTTTCTCCAACTAGTATCGCAACCAACTTTTTGTTGCAATGTTGTCGTGACCTACAAAATGTAGGTTTTTCCAACTACCCCTATTAAAATCAACCGATCCGATGAAGTGTTGTTGCCCTGCAAATTTGGAGCTTCCCCAACGATAAGGTTTAATGGTTAACGGAGTTTGATGTTGTTGTGATCCACCTATAAAACACAGGTCTTTCCAACTTCATTTTAAAAACAAATTGACCATGAAAATGTTGTGAGTGCTCTGCAAATACAGGCTTTCCCAACGTCCGGACATTGTGGGTTTGTTGAACGGTGCTGTGGTTATCCACTAAAGCGTAGGTTTTCCCAGCTCTAACATTTAAATCTTTGATCATGAGTTGTTGTTGTTATCCTACAAAACACAGATGTATCCAACAAATTTGAAGTTATCAAACAATCAATGAAGGTTGTCGTAGCCTACAAAACGGAGGTCACTCCAATACATAAAAATATTCTCATAATAGCCTGACGTTGTAGTTACCCTACAAAACGCAGGTCACTCCAACCTTTAGGCGTTCGGACATATATGGAGTTTAGTTGTCGTTACCCTACAAATCACGGGTCGCTCCAACACATGAAGATGAAGTACGGCTTCGAGCATGGTTGTAGCCACCCTACAAAACGCAGGTCACTCCAACTTAATGTATATTTCCGCTCATTTGTTCGGAGTTGTCGTTACCCTACAAATCACAGGTCACTCCAACTTTTACGATGCGGAGCGAAATCGGATTGCGTTGTCGTTACCCTACAAATCACAGGTTACTCCAACTATTCGGCTTCTAAATACGGTTGTTTGACCAGTTGTCGTTACCCTACAAATCACAGGTTACTCCAACATTAAATCATCAAAATATTCTTTGACAATGCTTTGTATAGAAAGTCAACAAGATTAAATTCCCTCTCAATCGACTGATATAACTAAATATTCTTGTTTTTCTAATCTTACACTGGCCCAACTTCCTTCCTCAACTCCACCACCATCTTATTATACAGGTCGAACATCTTCTTCACCATCTCATCGTTTGAAAGCAGGATCTTCTCACTGGTATTATTTTTCTCCGCCAGCAAAATCCCATAGATAATATTCCTGTATTCATAGAACAGATCCCTTGTAGACTTACTAAGAAATAGCCCAAACCCTTTCTCATAGTTTACCTCATTTAGTTTTTTGATAAACTCCCCGGCGAGGAAAGGCTGAAAGAAGTACTCTTTTTCTGTCCGGCCTTTCTTCTGTGTCCAGACAATGATAGAGTGATTGTTTTCTGTAGGAGTGATATACGCTAGTAAGCTCCAGAAAGCCATACCGGCCTCCATCAGCTTTTCGTTCCTGAACCTGCTGATCCGCTCCATTGTCTCATTGCGCATATTCCTTTTGGTGAAGAAGTAGAGCAATACGGCTACAAGTATTGTAGCTAACACGCCGAGGGCTTTTATCGTCAGGTCCCAGTTGATCTCACACATGCCCGCTTATTTTGTCTATGAGAGATTGATATCCGTTTATCCCGTATAAGGATATTTTCTCGATGATACCATATCCCTGGTGACTGCCTTGTGCAGAAGGCTGGTACTGTTCATGGATCATTCTCCATTCATTGGCGGAGAGGGCGAAGGTATCGTCGTGGATCAGCGGGAATTGATTGTGTGCGAAGGCATTTCTGATAGCAAGCAGATTCCGCTGAAGGTTTTCGTTATCATCTGTGAACTTGCCGAAGTAATGTTTAAGATAGAGTTTGTGTTCCGCGACGCCTTTGTTGTTGAGGAAAGTGGCTTTCTCCTCTTTGTTACTGTTGAGATAAAGCTTCTCCTCAAAAGCAGCTACGACTTCAAGTACTTTCAGGCGTTGTTTATCGTATGCCCTGAATTCATTTTCGAGCACCATACGGTTGATAGTGAAATGACCGGCATCCGGTTTGAAATAGAAGCAGATATTATTGATCCGGCGATCTTTTAAGAGTTTCCGGAAGTTGCCTGCATTTTTAATTTTGAGATGTTTGTCGATGATGGTGGCGGTACCTACTTTCACTTTACCGTTTTCCGATTTCCTGAATGATCCATTCTCGTTTATTTCGAAGAAATCAAGGTTGATGTGGATCCCGCCAGCCGGCCGCTGGTTCAGTAAGTTCTTATTGTTTTCAACGTTTTGAGGCGAGATGTTACTGAGTAAGAAGGTGCCGGATTCTTTGTCCTGCGTTTCAGTCAGTGAAATATCGCCGATCTTTTCTTTCAGCAGGTCTTTCACGGCCATGAACAGCAGCATATCCTGCGCCTCAATAAGGCGGAGATACTTTTCATTCTCAATGAAGAACTTGTAGCTGTTGAGGTAATGTTTATTGTCTTTGATCTGACCTTCTATCGCTGCTGTTACAAGCCGGGTAGCATCTTTATGCATATAGTAATCGGACACGCGCCATTCAATCTCATAGACTGCAGGAAATGAGGCGCCGTATTTCCTTTCTGTGTGCCTGATGATATCATCTAAAGAGCGTAGTCGCTTGATTTCATGATAGAAAGTGTCTTGAGCTTCTGCTGCCAGATCTTCCATGTCGTCCAGTTCTTCGCGGAGCCTGTTAACGATCTTCATCGTGCGTTCCGTTTCCTGTTTTCTTTCTTCCAGGTTGAGATACAGGGGAACATCGCCGCTGAACAGGTGATAATGCCGTTTCCAGTGATAGAAGGCTTGCGCCGTGTCCTGTTGTTCAAACAGGTGTTTTGTGAGATGGACCGTATTGGTATCGGGATGATCAGCGAGGAACTTTTTATTACTCTCTGTTCCGTGTAACATCAGCCAGTTGACTGTTGCACGATGAAAGAAACCCCGTGGCAGATTAAAAGGCGAGTGAGACGGTCCTTCTGTTTGCAGGTAAGTTTTTAGCAGATCAGCAATATCATCCGGCTGCGCATTTATTTTTAGAAAATGATACTCATCATATCGCTTGTTTTTTAAGCAGGTATTGAGGTAGTCGATCTTTTCATTGAAGTATGCTTTATAAAATTCAATGATGCCCGACAGCTCATTTACGTTGATGCGATGGAGGAAAGGATGCGGATTGGTGCCGCCGGTTAGTTTGCAGCTACTAAATAGCTCAGTGATGTTATCCCGGTGCACACCATAGAAAGCCAGGTGACTTTGCAGTAGCCTGTACGCCAGTCCATTTGCTTTTGAATCAGGAACAGGTTGATCATTCTCATCTTTCAGCACAGGTTGCATCAGCATCATATCTTCTACAATTAACTGTGCCAGCTTGCCTACTTTTACCTTCCTGAATCCCGGTTTGCCTGGTTTGATATCGTCTTTCTCTCTTAGTTCCATTCGTTCAACCAGATCGGCAGCAGTGGCTTTCATTTCATTCAGCCGTCTTTCCGCTTTTTCTTTCCAATCTGAGGGAGCGATACCCAACAGGTAGTTGGCCAACTTTTCCGGGATGTAGGAAGGATGGAGGGCATATCTGTCCAGTTGCTGCAACAGTAATTCATAGCGACGGCAATATTCCTTGTCCGACCGTTGTTTCAATGCGTCTCCGTCGGGTTTCGGAAGCGGGCTTTGATCCACAGGTCTTTCGCTTCCGTTCAGCACCGCTTTGAAGAACCTCCTTACGTTGTTGATATGGGTGACAATCACTTTCTGCACGTCATCGCCTTTGTTCTTTTCTTTTCGCAGCAAGTGGTACAGCATTAAAGCAGGCATTTCCTTTGCGCTGAGTATTGCGTAGGGAAGGAGCGTATTGTTTTTATTCAGTTTCCGCGGATATGATTTTCCTTTAACGTCCGTTGTGCCGATTTCAGGCCATTCGCAGGAACTGCTACCGATATAGATGGGAATGTTCTTGCCATCTGTATGATAGTGCGGTGTCGTTTCCCTGATGTACGGAGCAAACGGATCTTCCTTTTGTCCATAGAGCGCGGCAAATGCAGCAGGACGTTTGTCCGTATCGAAATCTTCCAGTCTTCCGTAACCGATGAGGTGTTTGGTTAACTGCCGCATTTCGTCGACGCCGGCCAGTGTCTTGGGATAGATACTGTAAAAATACATGCCGAGATCGACGCCGAATCTCATTTGAGGAAGACCTTTTGTGATATCGAGATAACGTTGAGCGAAGTAAAGGAACCTGTCGCTTTTGCGGATCATCTTTGTTTCCGGACCGTCGCCGGAGCTATCGGTATTGTCTTCATCTTCAAGCCGGTTCGTAATGAATAACTCCTGCTTTTCTTCTTCCAGCAACTCAAAGAGTTCTGCCGGACACCTGGCCAGTTCATTACACATGTCAAGGAACACGGCCTGGGGACTGTTATCGCTCTCCAATCTTTCTCTGGGAACGCGCAACATATTCGAAGTAAAGACTTCCAGCGTGGCCTTATATTCAGGCGTTTCCGCCCGTTTAAAACCGGAAAGCTTCTTCAGGAACAGATAAGCTTCTCCTTTCGGAAGAAAGAGACAGGTAAAAAATGCGAGTCCGGCCTCAGAGATATTTTCAGTATTTCCCGTGGCGGTAAATGAGTACCAGAAGCGGTAGTTGGATTTTGGCTTTTTCGTTTTCCTGTCGATGCCATTATATCTTTTCAGATGGTCCAGCTGTGCTTCTTCCAGGTTAAACCTGCTTTTTATCAGTCTCACATTTACGTCGAATACATCATTGAGCAGGTAGACAAGGTCTTTTTTTATAGTCAGTGGAGAATACGTGTAATGGTTACAGTGATTCCGGGCTTTGTTGAGATAGACGATGAGTGTATTCAGGATCTCAAAATACCTGGCGGCGCTACCATAGGCATGTTGAACAGGTGCGGACCTACGGTTCTTCTGACGGGAGAAGATCCTTTCATCTCTTTCCTGATCGGTTTCATACCTGTACTGCATGTAGAACAGGAACGGAAAGTTCTTGTCATAATATTCCATTGCCTTTGCCAGCTCATTGGGATTAGGCGATGCTGCATTGAGTATTGTCAATGCTTTGGCACTCTGCAGCTGATCATCATTTTCGATGGGGTTCCCACCTATCTTAATAGTCAATTCGTTCAGAGCCAGAAACAGATTGTGCCTGGCCTGATTAAGATGGGCTCCAAAATACCATGGAGTATCCTGTTGATTGTAGATCCTGGGCGCCTTCAGCTCGGGCGCCAGTGTTGGGGTGTTTGCATTCATCGTGGAAGAAATAAGGGGTAAATAATATGGGAGCTTATCGGAAGCAGTAGCGGCAGGCTTTCTTTTTACCCATTGCTATTGCATCCTGTATGGTTACAGAGTCTATTTTATGTGCACATTGGTCCAGACCTTTACAAAGTGTTTTGTGATAGGCATAACTGCCAGATGATCTGCAGATATACACTTTTGTAAAAACCTTTCCGCTAAATGATAATGATGATAATAGTAGCGATGAAACAATTAGTAAGCGTTTTTTCATGGTTGGGTATTAACACCTGTAATTTAAATACTTGTTGTGTAAAAGCATGAGAAAAAGTTGATAATTATGTATCGTTAACCTCTTATTAACTGTTGAGTAATATTACTTATTGCTCTAATAGATGGCGTCAGTTGCCCACCGTGCCTTGCCCCGTATGGGAATTATGGGGATATGTCGGGAACATTTAGCACCAGTTTTCAAGGTATCAGCCTGCTCCTTAGAATGGTCCATTGCCATTCTCCCGGTACAAACATGCAGCGATCATCGTTCACGAAGGTATGCCGTTCCGCTCCATTAGATTGCATAGTTTTTGAGTAAACTATTGCGGCCAGCGTGTGATGTTATGGACAAGACTCAGATAAAACTTACAGATCTGGAACGGATCTTTATTGGAAATGCCCCTGTCGCATTTATGCTGGAAGTGTTCTTCCGTACAATCATTGTTTATGTTGCCCTGCTGCTGATCATGAGACTGCTCGGTAAAAGAATGTCGGGACAATTGACTATCGTGGATTTTGCTATCACTATCATGCTTGGTGCGATCGTGGCCCCACCGATGGAGCTGCCTGACAGGGGGATATTACAGGGGATCTTCATCCTCGTCCTTGTTTTAGCATACCATCGCGGGTTGAGCTGGTGGGAGGTAAAAAATGCGAAAGTGGAGACTGCTACATACGGCTCAATGTCTATTCTGGTAAAGAACGGATTACTGCAGACCGATGAGCTGGAGAAGACCCGTGTTTCAAGGGCGCAACTATATAGTGTTTTAAGGCAAAAGAAGATCTATAATCTCGGTGTAGTGGAACGCGTCTATCTTGAAGCATGTGGCGCTTTTACAGTATTTAAGACAAAGGGATCCCGCCCGGGATTGTCTTTACTGCCTACGCGCGACAAACATGTACATGGTTACCGGCACGATGCAGACGAGGACGAATATGCCTGTCAGCACTGCGGGGCTACTGAGAAGTTGTCAACAAAGGACAAGGCATGCAACAACTGCGGCGCCGTCAAATGGGATAGAGCAGTAATATAAACGGATGGTGTATGAAGTCGTACGAAATTTTGGTTGATGACTGGATGAGGATCTTCATGGGTAATGTCCCGGTGGTCTTTTTCATGGAGGTGATTTTCAGGGTACTTTTTGTGTTCCTGTTACTGATCATTTCCATGCGAATAATGGGCAAGCGCATGGCTTCTCAGTTAAGCCGCAATGAGATGGTAGCGATGTCCTCTCTGGCGGCAGCGATCGGTATTCCCATCCAGGCACCCGACAGGGGATTGCTTCCTGCGTTTATCGTGGCGGTGATCGTCATACTGGGACAACGATGGATCGCGCGTATAGCTACCACAAGCGAGCGTTTTGAAAGGATTTCACAGGGGGACATTGGCGTACTTGTTTTTGATGGTACCATGAACCTCCGCGAGATGTTAACAACACGCATTTCCAGGGAACGCCTTTTTTCACAGTTGCGTTCAGAAGGGATTAAACACCTGGGGCAGGTGAGCCGTTTCTACTTTGAGGCCAATGGTACATTTACGCTGATCAACAGCACTGAGCCAAAGCCTGGGTTATCGATAATGCCGGAGGAAGATGAAGAAATGGTGAAAGGCCTTCATTATGAACACGACCAGCGTGTATGTTATCATTGTGGTAACGATACCGGAATAGCCGCACCTGATAAATGTCCGAAATGCGATCATGACCGCTTCACTCATCCTGTAAACCCCAAAGACATGTGATATGCTGTGTATTGCAATTAAAAAGAATGCTGAAAATATAAAACCATGTTTATGAAAAATCATACTGTACTCCTGCTGTTGCTCATGAGCTTTCTGGCAGCTTGTTCTGACGATAATGACCCTGACAATGACCGCGGACTTCAACTTGTCTTCGAAGATAACACCTATCAGTTAACCGGTGTGGCCAAAGAGGAGGGTGGGCGTATGCTGGTGAATTATCCACGGTGGTCGGATATCTACCAATATGCGGTTGTAGTAACAGAGGGAAGGACCGGTAAAACGCCTTATCCAAATACCGATATGCAGCAATGGCAGCATGGTTTGCCCGGTCTGAATAAGTGGGTATGCGTACAGTCTGTTTACTTTGATGATGCCGGTGAGCTATGGATACTGGACCCCGCGGCACCCAAACTGCAAACTATCCAGGGGAACGGTGCAAAGCTGGTGAAGATGGATAAGGCCAATAATACCGTCGCCCGTAACTATTCATTTGTGAATATTGTGGCAGATACTTCTTATGTGAATGACGTGAGGGTCGATGTGGCGCGTCAGTATGCGTATCTGACGGAATCAAAAGGTGGAGGGCTCATTGTAGTGAATCTTGCCGACGGACAAATGCGCCGGGTATTAAAGGCGCATTATTCGACCATTTCCGACCCGGCCTATAAGTTTATTATTGATGGCAGGGAACTGATGAAAGATGGCCGTCCTGCCAAATTTAATTCTGACGGTATCGCATTGACACCCGACGGTGAGTGGTTGTATTACAAACCTCTTTCTGACGATAAGCTTTACAGGATCAAAACTGAATATCTGCGGGACTGGAATATGACTGATGCTGATCTGGGCAGTAAGGTAGAAGACCTGGGACATTTTACAACTACGGATGGAATGATCTTCGACAAAAAAGGAAACCTTTACCTGGGCGATCTGCAACGTTACCGGTTGGTGAAACTGGACTCAAGCCTGAAGATGACGACCATTGTGCAGGACGACCGGCTGATATGGCCTGACAGTTATTCAATTGCTGACGGCTACCTGTATGTAAGTTGCTCGCAGATACAAAAACAACCTGAATATAATAACGGCGTTGATAAACGAACCTCACCGTATACTGTTTACAGGATTAAGATCTAACGGAAATTACCAAGCTGCCGCTTAACGACGGCTGAAAGATTCTCAGGGTTCCTGGCTGATAAAGTCGGGAATCGTTGTTTTAAGATGTTGTTCCTTTGCAGTCATATTAAGTATATAATATAACTATGTAAAATGCAAAAAAACCTAAATTGCAGGTATAAATACTAATGTTATCCCCCCGGCCGCATATGGCCATAAAACGGACAGATATGCTTAGAAGTAATGACGCTGCAAAGTTTTGGCGCTGGTTTGAAGAAAGGCAGGACGACTTTCGCTTTTTTAGGGAAATGGAACAGGAACAGATCGTGGAGGTATTTGACGAGCTGACAGAAAGGCTCCATCGTTATTGTACCAGCCTGTTCTTCGAAATGCGTATCAATGAAAATAATGAAGGTGAACTTATTATAACAGCTAACTGCGACGAAGACTTCTTTGATGATGCTGAATATCTGGTTGAAAAAGCACCTGAACTGGATTACTGGACCTTTACTGCATTAATACCGGCAGATGAAGGCGGTGAAGGAATTGAATATGAAGACCTTGAGTTATCGCCGGATGAGATGTGGTTCACCGCCATCGAAGACCCTGAAACGCCGGAGAAGCTGAATCTGGCGGTACATATGCAGAACTATGATCTTCTTAAACTGAACGAGCATCTTGATACTGCTGTTTTCCTCTTGTTACAGAGCTTGTTGGGAGAAAAAGCCTTTGCCCAGTACATTAACGTTTATATCATGACTGAATTACCCAGTGATGATCCTGTAGAAGAAGGCTTTCCTGAACTGAATACATTGCCGGAATATATTGCCGCCTTGAGAGCGGAATGGGAAAGGCGGTAGTAGTTCGCCTGATAATCGGTTAAGATTCGCTTTGATATTACTCATCTTACGTTGATCCTACGTTCATGAACGTAAGATCAACGTAAGATGAGTAATATCAAAGCGAATCTTAACCAAAGTTAAACCGTAGCCGGACCGGTAGAAGAATATGTTAACCGAATCTGTAATTTATATCTGCCACTTTGGGCAAATTTCTGACCCCTACGTTTTTGCGTCTTGCATACACGTTTTTGCGTCCTATACACATGGATTTGCGTCCTGTGTACATTGTCCAGAATTACGCAAATAAATCCGCTAATATTGTGTTCAGTAATCACGGTAAAACGGGGCTGCGCCTGAAGCTGGCAGAACGTTCCCTGCTTTAACCTGATGCTGATGATCGTTATGAAGTACGCTAGTATGGAAGATAATTTAATGTAAAACCGGGTATATGATTCAACTACAGGCATTGCTAAGTTCTTTGAAATATTGGTTCCCTATACCTTTATTATTTCCCGATACTAACGAGGAAGATGCATTGCCGTTCATAGAAAAACAGCAATTGTCTTTACAGGGAATAATAGCATGTTATGAAATGCCGATAGTATTCGGACAGCAATGAAGTTTTTGTATATTTATCCCGAAAACCATATCTCTTTAACACTGTAAACCCGTTTACCTAGATCCATATCTGTTGATTTACAGCAGGTCTGTATGAAGCCCGTCAACAGGTCAGCTATCCCTGACATCTTTTCCCAACTAAATACTATATATGAAACACTCTCTATTACTATTTGCATGCCTTATCTGTGCGTGTATCCTAAGGGCGGGCGATATAACCCTGCCCGCAGTATCTGCCTGGATCAAATTCACCAATCCTGTACAATCAGGCAGCCTGACCTATGGCATTGAGAACAACCAAAGTGGCGAAGGCTACACGGAAGTAGCAACAGTGGACGGCGTATTATGCCGGAAGATCCCCGCCGGAAAGTTTATGTATGTACGTGCTGACAGAGCCGCGGTACCTACTACAGCAAAAAAGATCATCCTGTCTGTTACCTATTATGATAACAGCATGAATTTCGTGTGGCTGAACTATACCCGTTCCGGTACTGGCTGGGGTGGTGCGGATTTTAAGAAATCCAATACAAAGAAATGGGTAACGCGCCTGGTATTCCTGGAAGATGCCGGTCTGGATGGCAGCATGGGTTACGGCGGCGATATTCGCCTGGGCTATGGTTCTGAAGATACGTACATCAAGGATATCACCATGTACGTAGGTTCTCTGAATCCGGATGCGCAGCCTATTCCTGCAAGACCGAACAATCCTGCTTCCGAGTTTGTAGGAAAATCGTTTGCGGGTTACCAGTTATGGCATGAGGCAGGGCCTAAACCTGAAGACTGGGGTCATTGGTCATACGACAAAGTACCTGCTGCCGGAAGAGGTAATCATAATACTGAAACATTTCCGTTGCTGGCCGATTATGAGAATAATCCCAATGTTCCGATGTATGCTACCAATTTCGCTAACCTGGGTAATGGCAAGCCCGCCAGACTGTATAACTCTACCGACAAAGGTGTGATAGACGTGCAGATGGCATTGCTGAAAAGAACGGGTTTTGATGGGGTGGCCATCCAGCGTAATGCACCAGTTGGAAGGAATATTAAATATACATCTACGGATGATTATTATGTCAATATCAAGAACGCCTGTGAGGCTAATGGCAGGCTGTTTTATGTGATGTACTGTATGCCAGACCAGAACAACGGAGAAGTGAACTCTATTGACCTCGTAGAGGGCATTAAACGCGACTGGGTATATCAGATGGAGCAGATATTTGAACTGACGAAATCAGGTGCATATGCAACAGTAAACGGTAAACCGGTAGTAGAGCTGTGGGGACTGGGTTATTCAACCATCCTCGTAGACAGGGCGCAGGCGCTTGAACTGGCGCAGTTCTTCAAAGATCGTGGTTGTTATGTGATCGCCGGTGTACCGAGAGGCTGGCGATTGATGAATGACGGTTCCCGCACCGATTTTGCAGATGTATATAAGGCATACAACATGATCTCTCCCTGGACAGTAGGTGTGTATAGTGATACGACAGGGGCTGATAATTTCAGGACACAATACCTGATCCCTGACAAGCAATATTGCGATCAGAACGGTATGGGTTTTTATCCGGTGATCATGCCGGGCAGTGCATGGTCGCAACATGTGACCGGTTATCCGAACGATACCCGCAGACTGGGTGGTAAGTTCCTGTGGAAGCAGGCCCGTAATATTAAGAGTGTAGGCGTGAAGTCTATGTACTACGCCATGCTGGACGAGTTTGAAGAATCGACGAATATTATCAGTTCTGCAGTTGACTATTTTGATATTCCGACAGATCAGTACTTCGGTACGCTTTCTATGGATGGCGTATGGACGTCGTCAGATTACTACCTGCGTCTCGCCGGGGAGGCAGCACGTTTGCTGACCAGCACAGATACGCCTGCGGAAATACCGATCCCTTATTCTCTTGGTCCTATCTATTATAGGAACAGTTTCGAGAGCAGGGTAGCAAATTGTATCATCAATAATGTGCCACAGGATATCGTTTCGCCGATCGACGCCTGCTTTTACAGGAATGCGTTGTTGTCCTCCAATGGCGTTAGTAATACAGCTGTAACGATCGACAATGCGCCTGGCTTTTCGAAGAGCGGCGTATATACTGTGAAGATCAACGGTACCGCTGGCGGAGCATCATCCTACTATTATAAAATTTCAGAAACGAAGATCCCGGTGAAGGCCAATATGCAATTGAGTTTCTGGAAATATACAGTGAACAATCCTGGCAGGTTTACATCGGTCGACCTGACGTTTAAATCAGGTAAAGTGCTGCGTAGTCTGTCGGCATATAAAGACAATAACGGTAATGCGATGCATCCGAATATAGGGCGTGGTACTGTAGGCAGCTGGCAGAAATTTTCCTGCCAGATCGGTAAGGGAGAACTGATCGGTGATGAGATCACGGGTATCAGTATTGCTTATGATAATCCGGCGCTGAGTGGCAATTTTACCGCTTATTTTGACGATATCATCATCGAAGATGCACAGGATACAACTGTTACAAATCCGCCATCACCGGCGCCTATAGGCAGTACGATCTACCTCTATCACGATACGCTGCTGGTATGTTCTGAAAATGGTGCACAGGCGATGAACTGTAACCGTACCGGGTTAGGACCGTGGGAGAAATTCCAGGTGGTAGATGCAGGTAACAATACGATTGCACTGAAAGGGAATAATGGTCTGTACGTTACGGCTACCAGTCCGATGTTCTGCACAGGTACCACACTGGATAGTACGACAAGATTTAACTGGATCAACATGAGCGGCAATACGGTGGCTTTCCAGAGCCTGAAAGGACAGTACGTTTGCTCTGAGAACGGAACAAAACCAATGAACTGTAACCGTGCAGCTATAGGCGGATGGGAAGTGTTCAGATGGGGCACTACATCAGCAGCAAGACTTACGGCTTCACAAGTGCTACCGGTTGAGAGCAAGCTGACAAAGGCAGGCCTGAAACTTTATCCAAACCCTGCAAGGGAACAGGTAACATTGCATTACCAGTTACAGGCCGCTACTGATGCAGTGATCGAGATATATAATTCGAACGGGGTGCTTGTAAAGGCATTGAAACAAAGGATACCTTCCGGAGAACAACGCATTACTGTAAATACAGCTAATCTTGTTCCGGGTGTGTATCTGGTTAAAACAGTTTCCAATGTAAAAATAGAAACAAAGAAGTTGGTGGTGGAATAGACATCGACGCTGTGGTTTTAGGCAGGGGTACGTGCTGTATCCCTGTCTTTTTTTATTGTACATATAGTGGGATTTAGCGCATAAAGCATAACATGATCATCCGGCTAAATATTTTTTCCTTAAATTACTATTGATAACACTAATCTGTTCATTTTCAATATTTAATTATGGGTGATACTGCTTTACAAACAAGCAAATGGCCAGTGCTGAAATTTGATGAGTTGAAAGATACATTAACGGTGGTCCAACTGTGGACACAGGTTGTTGGGAAGATCCGGCTCAGGAAAATGCCCTGGTTAAATCATTCCTGGCATGTTACATTGTATGTTACTCCTTATGGACTTAGTACGGGGAGTATACCGTATGAGCATGGCAGTTTTCAGATAGATTTCGATTTCCATCTTCATCAGTTGCTGATCATTACCAGTATGGGTAAGAGGGAATCCGTGAGTTTAGGTTCACGTACAGTGGCTGACTTTTACGGAGCCGTGTTTGAGAAATTGAAGGCATTGGACATACAGGTTTCGATTTTCACAACGCCCAGTGAAATTGAAGGCGCCATACCATTTGAGAAGGACCATGCCCCCCGTACATACAATGCGGAAAAGATGGCTGATTACTGGCAGGCACTTGTAAGGATCGACGGTGTATTTACACGTTTCAGGTCCCGTTTTACGGGTAAGGTCAGTCCGGTACATTTCTTCTGGGGCGGTTTTGACCTGGCCGTTACACGGTTTTCAGGCAGGGATGCACCACCGCATCAGGGACAGAGCCCTAATATGCCGGCCGTGGTGATGCAGGAGTCTTATTCCAAAGAAGTAAGCTCCGTTGGGTTCTGGCCGGGCAGTGAACAATATCCGCACGTAGTTTTTTATGCTTATTGTTACCCGGTTAATGAGGCTTTCGGAGAACAACCGGTTAAACCCCAGGAAGCTTTCTACAGCACTGAAATGGGCGAGTTCCTGCTCCACTACGACGTGGTACAGCAATCAGATAATCCGGAAGAAACATTACTGGATTTTCTGCAGTCGACATACGAGGCTACTGCTAAGACGAGTAACTGGGACCGTAAGGCGCTGGAATGCGACTTTTCCCACCTTGAAAATGAATATGGATGTTTTAGAAAATGATACTGAAGGGGCGCCGAAACGGGGCCCCTTCCTTTTACTTGAAAGAGTAGTTTTTTCCTGTTACAGCCTTTTACGCTAAATTTTAATGTGAAGAATTTCCTTTTTATATTATATTCTTAATAAATATATGTATTTTTCGACCCGGTAGTTAAACGCTGCCTATATATCCCGAATATCGACTAACATGAAACCTACAACAGGTGTATTACTCCTGCTCATTACCATATCTTGTTTTTGTATTCTTACTCCAGCCAAAGCCGCCACTTTCATCGTTATATCAAAAGCGGACAGCGGACCCGGAACACTGAGAGATGCAATCACCAAAGCCAATAGCAACGGTACTGCTGCAAAAGACTATATCTACTTTAATCTTCCCGGAACGACGGCCGCGGATGTGACGATCACACTGCTCAGCGATCTGCCCGGATTGACCAGTAATATTGCGTTGGACGCTTCTACGCAGCCATCTAACCAGCTAAGTCCTAACGGGGCGAGGGTATACGTATACAGACAGGTTTCAGGAACGCCTGCAGGCTTTTATGCCTTGAAGGTGGATAACGCCCAGAAGGTTGAAATATATGGGTTGGCTATAAAGAATACATTGAACACTTCCATCGAGGGGCATGGCATTGAGATCAGCGGTACCTGTTCAGATATTACGATAGGAAGTCCGGGAAAGGGAAATGTCATCAATGGTTACAAGTACTGTATCTACGGTGATGCGGGCAACTTTGATCCGAAGACGATCAGTAACGTCGTGATACAAAGTAACATTCTCGGTTTTGAAGAAGACGGTATGACCGCCACTACGCAGTTATCCAGTTACAAGCCTGTTCATCTGAGATACCTGAACGGGGTAACACTTGGTGGTAACGGGAACGACTGGGGGAACGTGATCATGGGGAACTATTATGGCGTGGAATTGAATATTGAATCGGGGAATGCGCTTGTCGCTTTTAATAAGATAGGAACGGATATTAATGGTACCGGTGCAATGAACTTCTTCATTTTTACGGGAGAACTATTGGGTATTTATGGCGGTACAACCGGTAATGTAGTGATCAGCGATAACCAGGTGGCAGGTACCAGTGTTTATGGCATCGGGGTATTTGGTTTGACGAATGGCACTTTCAGTATTGTAAGAAATAAGATAGGAACGGATATAACGGGTCAGAATGTGCTGGGGAACCACTCGTCGGGTATATTGATCAGGGATTGTAACCTGGCGAAGGGAATGATCGGAGGTATATTGTCTGACAAAAATATTATTGCCGGTGGCAGTGATGCACCGGTTTCTGTGGTCAGGTCTTACCGCGTAACGGTATCGCAAAATGAGATGTTCTGTAATAACAGGACATCCAGCATTGATCGTCCTGCGAACAGCGTTGCGCTGCTTGACTGGAGTCCCGACGACGGAAGAGCGCTGCCGTTCGTGCGTGTTACCGCGTGTACCGGTACTACATTAAGCGGAACGGCAACGCCTAATGCAAGAATGGAGGCCTTCGTTCCTTTCAAATGCGGTTCAGGGCCGAAATGTGATGGCAGGAATTATATTGAGACGTTCTTTGCCGGGGCTGACGGTAAATGGACATATGCATTAAAAGGACGTGACGGCGTGATCGTATCTGCTACTGATGCAGCCGGTGCTACCTCCGACTATAGTAACCCTGTATGGAGTGAAGATATCCCGGCAAATATTATCA
Organism: Chitinophaga sp. S165; assembly: GCF_003182155.1. Taxonomy (GTDB): domain Bacteria; phylum Bacteroidota; class Bacteroidia; order Chitinophagales; family Chitinophagaceae; genus Chitinophaga. The sequence continues at coordinate 968,050 of NZ_QGTG01000001.1, read as the reverse complement.
ATACCGCATGCGGTAAAAGCACCGGTAGTATTAAAAATAAACTCCTCTACAATGCCACGCCGTTCCATTGGGAAGATGCGGCAGGCAATACTGTGGGAACGGATACATCGCTGAACAATGTACCGGCAGGAAAGTACCGCCTCGTTATGTACGGTGGCGGGTGTAATAAGCCGGAGTGTATTGTGTACTCTCCTTATTTTGAGGTAAAGGACCAGACGCCGCAGGTACTGACAGCAACAGGTGTGATAAAGCCTGCAACCTGTGGTGTAAACAATGGCAGCATCACCGGATTACAGTTCCAGGGAATGAACCTGAAATACGCCTGGCGTAATGCCGCAAATGTTGTAGTTGGAACTGGCCCCACGCTCAGTAACCTTGCTCCGGGTAATTATACGCTGACCATCACAGATACCGTGAACACATGTACTGCTACCGGCGGTCCGTTCGTGATCAATGGTGTGGCTGCTCCTGTGCTGGATGCCAGCAGCGTCGTAATAAAAGAGGCTATATGCAGTGATCCGACGGGCAGCATTACCGGCTTGAAAGTGACCGGTACCGGAACGATCGTATATACATGGAGGAATGCGAACCAGGATGTGGTCGGAAATACGTTAGACCTGGCGAATATTCCGGCAGGACAGTACGTACTGTCATTTACCGATGGATCTTCCTGTCCTGCGTTACCTTCTGCACCGTTTACAATTACAGCTCCGGGATTGATCACCATTGACATAAACGGACTTGTGATAAAAGAAGCAGATTGCGCAGTTGATAATGGCGGCGTGACCGGTTTACAGGCTACAAACGCAGAGATTGTAAGCTGGACAGACCAGAATGGCGCCACCGTAGGCAATAGCCTTGACCTGACCAATATGGCAGCGGGCAGATATACCTTGCAGATCAGCAATGCTGTAGGTTGTAATACCAGGATAGAATATGTTATACCGAAACATCAACCCGACAAGATGAACGTTGCGCAGATCAATGTACAGGACCCTGTATGTAATCTGCATAACGGTAGTGTAACCGGCCTTGTTATAGTGGGAGGAACACCGGTCAGCTATCGCTGGACCGATCAGGCAGGCACAGTGATCGGTCAGGAGAAAGATCTGAGAGATCTTGGCGACGGTACTTACCATGTGTATGTTACTGATGTGGAACAATGCGAACAGCTGGTATCGACAGTGACGCTGAAAACGCCTGATCTGGCTGTGATAGATGATGAGAACCTTGCTATTATAGATGACATGTGTAATACCATTTCCGGTACAATAACAGGTATTGGTGTTGACGGTAAAACGCCGCTTTCATATACCTGGCTGAATCAGGATAGTGTTGTTGTTTCGAATATACTGGCGGCAGACATGTTACCGGCGGGGACATACACGCTGCAGGTGACAGATGGTAACGGATGTGTTGTGAACAGCCGTCCTTTCCCGATATTGGCAGTTAATCTCTCCTTATCGGCGCCTCCTGCAAAAGACGTGACCATCATGCGGGGAATGACAGCCGTAATAAAGGCTAACGACAAACGTACCGGTAAATACGTGTTGTTCATACCTGGCACCGAATGGTCCGAAAGCAATGACACAGGGGTGTTCAGGATCACGGGGATCACTGAAACCACCACTTACGGAATGAATTATGAGTTTGGCGATTGTGCGAGCGCCACAACGATAATAAGGGTGCATGTGATAGACTCCATCAAGGTGGTTTCACCTACTGCTTTCTCTCCCAACGGGGACGGCCGTAATGATGTGTTCAAGCCTAAAGGGATCGGCGTTGCATCTTATACGCTTTTCACGGTGATGGACCGCTGGGGCAATGTTGTATTTACTACAAAAGATATTGAAGCCGGATGGGACGGCACTTTCCGGGGCAAAAAGGTGGATGCGGGCGCTTATGTGTGGCTGATGCAGGGCATTGACATCCTCGGGCGGCCTGTTCAGGATAAAGGGGCCGTGCTTGTGGTCTATTAGGCGGATATGATAAAAAAATAGGTGTGTAGATTGCTCAATACAACTTAATATTGTTTTTTTGCTTAAGTATGTATCGATCTTTCCTTACTATATTTTTGTTACTCATTTTAACTATAGGACGGGCACAATCTTATTTATCCTATGGGCTCGCATTTAATGGACATGAGGCGGTCGCTGAGAAAAGGACTGCTTTTGAAATTGCTACAGGTAAACCCTTATGTTTCTCTGGCAGGGTGCGTCTTGAATTTGACCTGAACTTCATTGCTTACAATCATATCTATTTCGGTTACATCCTCCGTATTGTAAACGACAAACAGAATATTGACCTGATCTATGATCAGAAGGCTTCTCTTTTCCGCGTTACTTCCGGGCAGCATTTTTTCAATATCTCCTTTTCTTGTGACGCCTATAAATTGTACAATGAATGGAACCGGCTGTCGGTTACCATGGACCTGGAAAAGCAACAGATCTCATTAGCGGTGAACAATAAAAGTGTGGGCAGCGCCGCCTTTTCTTTTAAGGGGAACTGTTTTAAATTCCTCTATGGCGCTAATGACGATGAAAGATTCCATACCAGGGACATTCCGCCGATGCGCATCAAGGACATCCGGATCTTTCATGACGGGCAGTTAACGAACCACTGGCCGCTGGCAGAAGTAGCGGATACACTTTGTTACGACGATATTTCCCGGGAAGCTGCAAAAGTAAAAAACGGGGTGTGGCTGAAACCGGGTCATCAGTACTGGAAAACGATCGGGTCTTTCCAGCTGAACGGAAATGTGGTGGTAGCATTTGACCAGCGGAAGGAACAATTACTGATCACCGGTATAGATTCCATCATAACATATGACTTGCGACAGAACCAGCATTCCCGGACAGCGAAGTCGGTGCCGCAGGAAAACATACTGGTGGGCTGCCAGGGCATTTTTGATACGCTTACGGAACAGTTGTACACTGTCTATATTGATCATAAGAAAGTGGCGGCTTATAGCAATGCACATCCTCAATGGACCACTACTTTTCCGGATACTATACTGACAGAATTCTGGCACGCCAATAAATTCATTTCTCCTGTAGACACTGCGTTATATATCATCGGTGGATATGGACAACTCAAGTATAAAAACCAGGTACAGCGATACAAGCTGCGTACGGGAGAATGGGAGACCATGCCTGCCGGAGGCAGCGTTTTCCCTCCGCGTTACCTGGCAGGACTGGGATTGAATACTTCCGGCGATACAGCTTTTATTATCGGAGGATATGGCAGCATTACCGGCGATCAGATGCTGGACCCCCGTGGATATTACGACCTGTTTGCTTTCGACGTGCGTACCGGCACCTTCAGCAAACGGTTTAACCTCGACTCGGTATATGGCAGGTTCACCTTTGCCAATAGCCTGGTGATCGATGCCAAAAGAAGACAGTATTACGGACTGGTATTCCCCAAAGATAGTTTCAATTCCAGGTTGCAGCTTATACAAGGCTCGCTTGACAGGCCCGTATACAAGCTGACAGGTACCCCCATCCCTTATGCTTTTTATGATGTGCAGTCTTTTGCAGACCTGTACTATGCGCCGGGAGTGGGTAAGCTGGTAGCGGTAACGTTATTGTATGATGATCAGGAACTGCGTCAGCGTAAAACAACCGTGAAAGTCTATACCATTGATTTTCCCCCGCTTGACCTGGATGCTGTTGAAGCAACAGCGGCTGGTAGAAAAGGTTTCTCCGGTAAATGGCTGCTTTTCATAGCGTTATTTTTTGCAGCTGCTATGGGATGCCTCTGGTGGCTGTTCCGGAAGAAAACCGTTAAACAGGTAAAGCCGCCGGTTGCAGTCGCAGGAGAAAAGGAAGAGCGCCCATTGCAGGCCATTCCGGAGCCTGTCTTAGTAGCAGATCATCCGGAGGAGAGAGTAATTCCCGAAGAAGTGAAAGATGAGGAGATGCCGAAGTCCGGTGTTCGCCTCTTCGGTCCGTTCCAGGCGTTTAATGAGGCCGGAGAAGAAGTGACAGGGTTATTTACGCCGTTGATGAAAGAGCTGCTACTCCTGATCCTGATCTATACCGTAAGGACCGGACAAGGCATCACCGCCGATGAACTGAACGAGATCCTCTGGAATGGGAAGTCGGCCAAAGACGCCAAAAATAACAGGTCGGTCAACCTCGCTAAACTGAAAAGCATCCTTGAGCGGATAGGGAATTGTATGATCAATAAGAAGGCCGTTTACTGGCAATTTCAGTATACAGAAGACCGTTTTTATCTTGATTATGAACAGTTTGTCGGTCTGGCTAAACGAAAAGCCATTGCAGACCTGTCCTTAATGACCGACCTGCTGAAAATAGTTGAAGCAGGGGCCTTCCTCGCTAAAACAGAATACGATTGGCTGGACGATATCAAGGCGGAAGTCAGCAATGCCGTTATTGATCTCAGCCTGGGTTATCTCAAAGAGAGCGGGCAGACGGTGGAAGATCCAGAGTTTATTATAAGGGTCACGAATGCAATATTCCTTTTTGACCGCCTGCATGAAGAGGCGTTGGAGTATAAATGTAAAAACCTCATTCAGTTGAAAAGGCATTCATTGGCGAATACTACCTATGAAAAGTTCGTAAAAGATTACCGGGACATTTATGGAGAGGAGTTTTATAAGTCGTTCAATGATGTGATAAGGTAGGATGGGATGGTTTCGATGCCCGGGGTGGTATCGCATTACCTGTGGATCTCCCCGGCATTGGCACTGGCATTGGCCCTACCCTGGTGCCTGGCTCGGGAAACGTGGGAAACGCGCGGAACGTCAAGACGTGCGGAACGTGAACGCGTGGATCGTTGGGAAACGTACGGAACGTGAACCGATATGAACACCCGTCAATTGTAATCGATTTATCAATATTCTTTTTTATGAAAATCAAGCATTAAGCCTTCCGTTAACCCTTTTGTTAAGCCTTTTTTAATCTCCCGATCAGTTAATTACAGTCCGGTTGGCAGGTCTCTTCTTTTGTTTTCTCATCTATGTCATGAGTTATGTTTTCCTGGATCAGCATTAAAAGTATTAGAGTTCACTAGTGTATAAAATTTTTATTCCTGTTATGAAATCAGAGATCGACAGACCTCCTTGTTAAACGCAAAGCTTGCAAATATGAAAAGATCCACGTATGACGCATGCGTTCATGTTATTAAAAGCATGGACGGAAAATCCCTGTTGTTACAATTACTGATGGTCAGTACCCTCGTTTTATCCCGACCGGGAGGGGTCAAGGCACAGGAAAGGGATAGTTTCAAAACACTGAAGACTATTACAGGCCAGGTTGTCGATTCTGCCGATGGCCATGTGCTGGAGGGAGTGACTGTCGGTATTGCCGGTACCCAGTCGGGCGCTATTTCCGATAAGGACGGCCGGTTTACCGTGAAGGCGCCTGAAGGGCAGTCCGTATCTCTGTACGTCCGGCTGGTGGGATACAGGGAACTGAGGATCCCTTACAGCGGTTCCGGTAACCTGATGATCCGTCTGCCGTCTACAACGGCCGGTTTGAACCAGGTGATCGTAACAGGATATGGCACCCAGCGAAAGGCGACGGTGACAGGGGCTGTTTCCGTGATCAGGTCCGGTGAGCTGGTAGTGACCAAAAACGAGAACGTTATCAATATGATGACGGGTAAGCTTCCGGGATTGCGCGTTGTGCAGAAAAGCAGTGAGCCGGGCGCTTATGATAATGTGTTCGACATCCGTGGGATGGGCAATCCGCTGGTAGTGATAGACGGGGTGCCACGGAGCGGCGGAGATCTTTCCAGGATGGACCCGAATGAGATTGAAAGTATCTCTATCCTGAAGGATGCCTCTGCCGCTATCTACGGTGTACGTGCAGCAAACGGGGTGATCCTGGTGACCAGTAAAAGAGGTACCCGCAGTCAGACGGGTAAGTTCGATATTACCTATGCGGTGAACCAAAGCTGGCAGCAGTTCCTGAATGTACCGCAAGGTGTGGATGCGCTGCAATATATGATGCTGAAGAACGAGCAGCAGAAGCGTGGCTTTGGGAATAACTTCTATAACCAGATGCCGCCTTCTTTCTCTGATGCCGACATGGAGCTGTACAGGAACGGAACGTTAAAGTCGTCCGACTGGGTAGGCGCTACCATGAAGGAGTTTGCTCCGGAAATACAACATACCCTGAGTGTGAATGGTGGCAATGATAAGACGAACTATTTCTTCAACCTGGGATATTTCAACCAGGATGGCTTGTTCCGTAGCGGGGATATGAATTACGACCGCTGGAACTTCCGCTCAAATGTAAATGCAAAGATCACTGACCGGCTGCGCGCACAGTTGCTGGTGTCGGGGTATACCGATACAAAGAATCAACCGGGCGGCAGGGGCGTGTGGGAGATGTTCAAATATACCTGGAACCAGTTGCCGACCGACCAGATCTATGCAAACAACAATCCTTTGTACCCTCATCTGATGCCGGACAATGCGAACCCGGTGATTATGACAGATGCTGATTATACAGGAGGACAGTCATTTAAGAACAGGAACTTCCAGGGGCAGCTGGCACTGGAATATGATATCCCTGCCATTGAGGGATTGATGGCCAGGGGCATGTACAATTACGGTTTCAATATCGTTGATAACAGCATGGTCAGGAAGTCCTATACATTGTTTCAATACGATCAGCAGAACGATAAGTACATCGGAACGCTGGTGAATTCTCCATCAACAGTTAACCGTACTTATGGCAATAATACTTCTACTTTATACCAGTTGTCGCTGAACTATAACAGGAAATTCGCGGGCAGGCATAATGTGACCGGATTGGTGTTGTATGAGGAAAGTCATTCGACGGCCGATAACTTCTATGCACAGCGCGAATTCTCGCTGGGGCTCCCTTACCTGTTTGCAGGCGATCAGACCAATCAGCTGGGCAGCATGGACGGGAACGGCCTCTGGGAAACCGTGAACAAGGGCGTTGTCGGTAAAGCGACTTATGATTTTAAAGGCAAATACCTGCTGGATTTCAGTTTCAGGTATGATGGCTCCAGCAAGTTCAAACCGGGTGCACAATGGGGTTTCTTTCCAGCAGTATCAGCCGGTTGGCGTATAACAGAAGAACCGTTCTTCCAGGGCTTTGTATCTCCTAATATCCTAAGTAACCTGAAGTTCCGCGGTTCCTATGGGAAGACCGGTGATGATGGCGCTACGGGCTTCCAGTATATATCGGGATATAACTATCCATCGCCCGGTTACTTCTTCGGAGGAAATTATGTAAACGGAATGGCCTCCAGAGGTGTGGTGAATCCTGATCTGACATGGTATACGGCCAAGACGCTCAACATGGGGATCGACTTTGATCTGTTAAGAGGTGTAATAGGTGGTTCGGTAGATTATTTCATCCGCAACAGGGACGGTTTGCTGGCTACAAGAACGACTACACTGCCAGGTACTGTCGGCACTAACCTGCCGCAGGAAAACCTGAACAGCGATCAGACACGGGGTATTGAGATCGTGCTGACACATCGTAATACCATTGGTGATTTCAGCTATAATATCAGCGGAAACATTTCATCTACACGTACTAAGCTGCGTGAGGTACAGCAAACCCGCGCCGGTAACTCTTACGAGAACTGGAAGAACTCACAGGCAGACCGTTATACGAATATCTGGTGGGGAAAACAATACGGCGGGCAGTTCACTTCTTACGATCAGATCTATAATCACAATGTCAATACAGGTGGCGGAAACCAGAACATTGTACCCGGCGATTATTATTACCTCGACTGGAATAATGATGGGGTGATAGATGGTAAGGATGAATCACCGATAGCAACCAGAGATATTCCGCTGGTAAACTTCGGGATGACCATTGGCGCAGCATGGAAAGGGATTGACTTTAATATGCTGTTACAGGGCGCCACTAATTTCCATGTGCAATATGCAGAACAGATGGCAGAGCCGTTGATGTATGGCCGTAGTGCGCTGACACAATTCCTTGACAGGTGGCATACCGCCGATCCTGAGGCGGATGTTTTTGATCCCAATACGGAGTGGGTACCTGGTAAATATCCTGCAATGGGCTCGCCGGTGGCAGAAGGCACAAAGGCAGTACAGAATGCTACGTACGTGAGGATCAAGAGCCTGGAGATAGGATATACTATTCCGAAGAAATTGCTCAGCAGAGTTGGTATCGGCAATCTCAGGGCCTACGTCAACAGTTATAACCTGGCCACTTTCACGGGATTGAAAAACAGTGATCCGGAGCATCCAGGTACTGTAGCTAATGGCGCAGACTGGAACTACTCCCAGGGCGGATATAAATATCCTATGAACAGAACATTTAGTGTAGGCGCCAGCATCACCTTTTAAACTGAAAACAACATGAAGAGCAAAATATATATAAGCATCATCGCGATACTGGCAATACTGCTACAGCCTTCCTGCAGAGATCTGGACATTGATCCGTTGAACGTGATCCAGGACAGGGATGTTTTTGGCACTGAAGCAGGTGTAGCAGGGTATCTGGCTACGGTATACAGGGCATTGCCGATAGAAGATTTTTATTATCGCCAGGAAGGTTCCGGTTTCAACAGGGGATGGGAGCAGTTCTATCATCCCGGCGCGCTTTGCGGCGAGCTGGTAGGGCCTTATGGCAGCACGTATGACGGCGCAGGCGGTTTCGGGTACTGGCCTTACAATGATATCCGTACGGTTAATTATTTCATAGAGAACCTGCCGGTTTACGGTACGGGTTTTTCACCGGAACAAATAGATGCATGGCTGGGTGAGGCTTACTTCTGCAGGGCATATTACTACTTCGCACTGGCTAAGCGTTACGGTGGTATTCCTATTATCAGGAAAGTGCAGCATTATCCGGAACAAAGCCTGGAGGAACTGCAGGTACACAGGGATAAGGAAGAAGACGTCTGGAATTTTATAAGTGCAGATCTTGACAGTGCTTATAATAAAATGCCAGCTACAAGTCCCAGGGGCAGGGCTAACCGTTACGTGGCTGCTGCACTGAAATCCAGGGCGATGTTATATGCAGGCACTATCGCGAAGTATGGTTCTGAAAACTTTGTGGCAGGAGATGCCCGTGATCAGGGGTATGTGGGTATTCCGGCATCCGCAGCGAACGGTTTCTTTCAGAAGTCCTGGGATGCAGCGAAGCTGCTGGAAGGACAGTATAGCCTGTACCGTAAGAAAACCGATAAGGAACAGAATTATGTAGACCTCTTCCTGGACAGGGAAAGCACGGAAAACATCCTGGTGAGGGACTATTCACTGACCAGCAATACGGCGCATAGCTGGGACGCTACCATGACCTGCCGTTTCATGACTGCAGATGGTCTTTCCCGTGCATACCCTACACTGGAGCTGATAGAGCGTTTTACCGGGCAATTGCCGATCGTTAATGCAGACGGTACTCCCCGCCGTTTTGATAATACAGCACAACTGGCACAGGGACTGGAGCCGCGTTTGCTGGCCACTATCTATTTCCCAGGTGCTACTTTAAGAGGTAAACAGTTTGATATGCAACGCGGGATCTATGAGCACTTCAATGGTACTGCGGCTGATGAACTGGGACAGAATCCGCCGAACCTCTCTGTCAGACATCTGGCCGGTAAGACGGAAACTTTGTTTAACGGTATGCGCATCATTGGATTTACCGGTATCAGTACAGACAATGACGACTTCACCCGTACCGGTTTCTATGTCAGGAAATATGTAGACTACAACAGGATACAGTCACAATGCGGATTGTATATGAGTACCCAGAGCTGGATAGATATGCGTTATGCAGAAGTACTGCTGAACAGGGCAGAAGCGGCGGTGGAACTCAATAACCTGGGAGATGCGAGAAATATGATCAACGATATCAGGGAACGTGCAGGAGCGCCATTGCTGGTGGGAGATTTTACGATAGATACCGTACGTAACGAACGTTGTAAAGAGCTGGCATTTGAAAAACAATACTGGTGGGACCTCAGAAGATGGCGTATTGCCGACAGGATGCTGGATAATACGAAGTATCATGCATTGATGCCTTATTATGTGGCTGACGAGCAGAAATTTATCTTCCTCCGTGAACTGGAACCATTCCAGCGTTCCTACACTTTTGAGAAGAAGTTTTATTACGAGCCTATTCCGGGCGGAGAGCTTGGCAAGAACCCGAACCTTTATCCCAACAACCCTAATCACTAATTTAAAGCGACGACCATGCAAAAGATCATAAATGGATTGTTTATCTTGCTTACTGCCGTAACGATGTTTTCCTGTTCCAAGGAAGATAATTATGACGGCCCGGATGCAGGCTTCAAAGGAAGGCTGCTGGACAATGATTCCAAAGAGAATTTCCTGACGGAAACCGGCGGGGTGCAGATCAGACTGGAAGAGCTGAGCTGGAGCGCAACACCTACTCCGCAGTACATCCCTTCCAGGAGTGACGGAACTTTTGAAGATACAAAACTGTTCAGCGGGCATTACCGGGTTACGCCTGTTAACGGTGCTTTCTGGCCGGTACCGGGAATTGAGGTGGACATTAACGGAACGACCACCCAGGATTTCACATTGACGCCTTATCTGCGTATCACACAGTTCACGCACGAACTGGAGGGCACTACGCTGATCATGCGGTTCAAGCTGTCAGCACCGGTAGAAACAGGTTTACCCAAGATACTGGATGTCAAGCCTTTCGTAAATACGAGCGAGTATGTGGGCAGTGGAGCAACAATCAGCCAGTATACCGATCCTAATAAGATCGATATCAACAGCAGCTGGTCAGACGACATTGCCGCAAGGACATTTGAGATACGCGTACCGAACCTGAAGACAGCCAGAACGTTCTACGCGAGAGTTGGGGTACGGGTGGACGATAGTTACAAGCAGTTTAATTATTCGCAGATAATCGAAGTTAAAGTTCCATAATACAAGTTTTAAGTAATATGCAAAAGATCAGTCGCACGCGTTCAGGTTTTACGGGAAAGATGATGTACGTTCTTTCCATTTCACTTTTATCGGTAGTATTGTCGGCCTCTTCATCCACGGCACAACAGAACCCTTTTATTACGGAGATCTACACAGCCGATCCTTCGGCACATGTGTGGAATGACGGACGATTATATGTTTATGCATCTCATGATATTGCGCCGCCAAAAGGCTGTGACCTGATGGACCAGTACCATGTTTTCTCTACTGATGATATGGTACACTGGAAAGACCATGGTGAGATATTGCGTGCGAGCCAGGTTCCCTGGGGCAGAAAAGATGGCGGCTTTATGTGGGCGCCTGACTGTGCGTTCAGGAAAGGCACCTATTATCTTTTCTTCCCTCATCCAAGCGGAGATGAGTGGAATAAGACCTGGAAGATCGGCGTAGCTACCAGTACCAGCCCGGCAGGCGGATTTACCGTAAAGGGCTTCCTGCCTGACCTGGAACCGATGATCGATCCATGTGTGTTTGTTGACGACGACGGACTGGCTTACTTCTACTATGGCGGTGGCGGTGTTTGCAAAGGTGGTAAACTGATGGACGACATGATGGGCATAGATGGTGATATGCAGCCTATGGAAGGACTGGTGGACTTCCACGAGGCCACCTGGGTGCATAAAAAAGATGGCGTGTACTACCTGTCTTACTCCGACAACAATGACAAAGATGGCAAACACAATCAGTTGCGTTACGCTACAAGCGATAGTCCTTTAGGTCCGTGGACATACAAAGGGATCTATATGGACCCGACAGACAGTTATACGAACCATGGTTCTATTGTTGAGTATAAAGGTCAGTGGTACGCTTTCTACCATAACAGCGCATTGTCGCATCATGACTGGCTGCGGTCGATCTGTGTAGATAAATTGTTCTACAATGAAGACGGGACTATTCAGAAGGTAGTACAGACGACAGGTAAATAGGCCCTCGTTGTTACTGATCGTACCGGGCTGTAGGGGCCTTGCGGACTGACCTGTTTACCCCTTCAGAATGTCTTAATTACACCGCCTGTAAAAGTGAAAAGAAATTCATCTTTGTTATAGCAACAAGCTTTCCATTAATCATACGTACAAAACGCAAAAAACACATGTTATGGAAAAACATGAATTCAAGATCACAATCAACGGACCCCGGGAAAAGGTGTGGCAGGTACTGTGGGATGATGCTTCTTACCGTGAATGGACATCGGTCTTCGCTCCGGGATCATGGGCGAAAACTGACTGGAAGAAAGGCAGCGAGGTTCAGTTCCTGGATGCCAAGAATTCCGGCATGATATCCAGGATAGCAGATAATATTCCTAACGAGTACATGTCGATAGAGCACCTCGGGTTTGTAACGGACGGTGTTGAAGACAAGGTGAGTGATGAAGTAAAGAAGTGGGCCGGCGCACACGAGAATTATACGCTCAGGAATGTGGACGGTCATACAGAGCTCGTGATCGATATAGATCTTGTGGATGAGTTTAAGGATTATTTCACCGAGACCTGGCCTAAGGCACTCGAAAAAGTGAAGGAATTATCCGAACGGAATTAGATCGTTGTTCATCGTACGATATTGGCATTGAAAGCCGGTCTGTTTAAGAGGCCGGCTTTCCTTTTGCTGATCAACATTATTCTGTTTTAATACTTTTTAACGGATTGGCCAGCGCGGCTTTTACAGATTGATGTGCGATGGTCAATGCCGCAATGAGCACCGAGCAACCAATGGCAAGTACAAAGATGCCGGGTGATAACGGAATATGATAGGCAAAGTTGTTCAGCCAGTTGTGCATCAGGTAATAAGATAGTGGTGTGGCTATGAGAAATGCCAAAGCTATCAGCAGAATAAATTCCTTACCGAACAGAAAGACAATATCCGGAATGGACGCGCCTAATACTTTCCTGATACCAATTTCTTTATTGCGTTGTACTGCTGCAAAAGCTACGAGGCCGTATAGGCCCAGGCATCCGATAATGATAGCGAGACCTGAGAACAGCCTGTAGGCAGTAAAGAGCTTCTGTTCCTGTTTGTACATGGCGGCGATATGATCGTCCAGGAATTCGTAAGAAAAGAGATCATCCGGAAAGAGGGTAGACCAGCCTTTTTCTATCCTGGCGATAGTGGCCGGCATGTTCTTAGGATGTAATCTTACACTGGCGATATCGAAAGCTTTCGGATCGTTGAAGAAGATACATGGTCTCCTGTCCTTGTGTTTGGATTCACTCTGGAAGTCCTGCATTACTCCTTTGATAACAAGTTTTTCGTCGCCGGACATGATGTTCATTCCAACGGCATCTTCCGGACGGACCACACCGAGCTTACGGATCAGCGCTTCGTTAACCACGACCCTGTAAATGGTATCACCATCTTTCACGGGCGTGATGCCTTCGCCTGACAACATTTTCATGTCAAACATTTTCATGAAGTGCTCATCTACAAACTTCAGTTCAGTGACGTCATCTTTGGTAATACCTTTTTCCGGGCAGGAGAAAGGAGCGAATGAACGGTTATAGGAAGGCGCACCGGAAGAGAATGACATTTCTTTAATGCCGGCATTGTCTTTCAGTTGTTGTTCAAGTACAATCCGTTTGTTCCTGTCAGGGATGGAGAAAGTAACTACGGCTTCTTTGTTGAAGCCAAGATCGCCGTTCTTAAAGAAATCCATTTGTTTTGACACGACAAGTGTGCCTATGATCAGCACCTGGGATACCAGGAACTGCACAAGCACTAATGATTTACGGAGGGTTAAGGCATGACCGGATGAATGACCGCTTGCGCTCTTAAGACTGACAGCCGGTTGAAAAGATGATTGTACAAAGGCCGGATAAAGGCCTGCCAGTAGTATGATGGTGAGAGCCAGTGCCGCGAGTAGTCCGTATATCAGCGGTTGATTCAACTGTTGTACGCCGATGCGTATATCCAGCCAGGTTGCAACCTGTGGTAATGCAAGATAAGCGACAACGAGGCCCAGCAGGATGGTGAGCAAAACTATTACGCTTGTTTCTCCCAGGAACTGACGTATAAGCTGGAAACGGTTCGCTCCCAGTACTTTTCTTACGCTTGTTTCCCTGGCCCGTTTCATAGCCTGTGCTGTAGCCAGATTAATGAAATTGATACAGGCAGTAACGATGATAAAGATTGCTATGGCAATGAGTGCACGGTAAGTATTGCGGGAAGTGGTAGCGCTTTGAATATAACGCTGGTCGAACCGGATGTCTTTCAATGGTTGAAGCAGCAGCTTTGCTTCTGCTGCGATGTTCGGACCCCAGTTCTGGCTCACGAAAGCTTTCATGCGCTTTTCGATATTGCTGATGTTGTAGTTTTCGGGAATGACAACGAATGTATTACCGCCTACGATGGCATAGAACTCGCTCATCGCCCGCTTCATTTCCTTCTCGATCGTTGCAAAAGAGGCAACAAAGCCAAAGGTCATGCCGGTATTGGGTGGCAGGTCTTTAATGATACCGGTGACTGTTAACTGGTAATTATTATCGAGCTGAAATGTCTTGCCTATTGCGTTCTGATCACCAAAATATTTACGGGCGATGCTTTCTGTCAATACCACTGAATTGGGCGCTGTGAGTGCTGTTTGCGGGTTACCGGAGATCCATTCGTAATCAAATATGTCTGTAAATGATTGGTCGGCGAAGGCGTATTCGTCCTGTTTATAGCGGGTGTTACCTACTTTCACGAGTCCGTTCCTGCGATACCAGTACTGAGAGATGTTCTCAAGTTCAGGAAAGGCTGTCCGCATAGCCGGTGCGATGGCCAGGGATACACTGGGGTTAAAGTCCAGTGCATTCATGGTGACACGGTAGGTCCTGCCGGCCTTCTTATGGTAGGCGTCAAATGTCAGTTCATTCTTAGTGATCAGAAAAATGATCAGACAGGCGGCAATACTTAACGTAAGCCCTATGATATTTAGGGAGGCATAGTTAAGATTGCGTCTCAGGTTCCTGATAGCGACGATGAAGTAGTTCCTGAACATACGGGTATGTTTAAATAACGGGTGTATTCATGGCGAACAAAGTCAATGCCACGAGCCAATGGTTTTATATTCAGTATGTTGTGTGGATGGATAGGCTGTTGGTTGTCCGGTTTCAGCATAAAGTACGTTCGTTTCCGGACACCATCATGATGCTGTTTCGCAAAGAATGTCTTTATCCCACAAAAAGAAGGCAATACGGACAGCCTGTTCGAAAGGCAACAGACGGCTCCACTCCTGTACAATATCGCCAAATGTAGTGATATTATGAGCCATTGACAGCAAAGGAGAAATCTCCACCGTTTCCAGGTAGGCTATTTCCCTTTCCAGGTTAGGGTGCTGAATGGCTGTACGGAGTTGCAGTATATCATCGACTACGCAAGGCGTTTCCCTGAAGATCAGCGCAGGGGATAAACGGACCTGTTCGTGCCAGAGGCGTTGCAGTTCCTGCTGTACGTTGATCTGCCTGTCAGGGCCTTTTTCTTTAGGTGCGGCGAATTTGTCTTTCAGCCTGTTGTAGAATGCAGTAGCTGTATCGGGCTGACCGATGAAGGGAACAGACCTTTCCCGCCAGAAAGCATGTTCCTGTCCCGGCCATGCCTGCGCATAGTAGTTGCTGGTCCAGTGGGTATGACTACTAACGGAGGTGATCATGTTATCTTCATAGAAAGCCTGTGCAAGGTTCGTCTGACCGGTTTTCAGGATCGTATTGATGGCAATGACGGCCTGCAGGGAAAAGCGCATGGCTTTTTCTACACCGGTGGAGGAAAGCGGATCGAGGGAGAAGGCGGCTTCGCCCAAACGGAGGTAATTATCCTGCCAGGGCGAAGTGTGCGCATATGTAAAGACCGTACAGGTTTGCAGGTCCTGTATTCCGTTATTGCGGACCACCTGGAATAAACGGCTTTCTGACAGTACGTTACTGAACGTGAGGGAGACCGTGTTGCCTTTTAATTCCTTCGGATCGATGAAGGTAATTGTCCTGAACTGTCTGTCAGGCGTAGGAGAGCCCCATATCCAGCCTTTTTTTGTCGCCTCGATCAGTGTATCACCCGGCATGAGATGTGCCGGTAAATGGCCCCATATTGCCACTGTAGGGGGAGCGGTAAGCACCCTGTCCTGCATACTGTTGCCCCGGCGGCCACGGGCGTCGAGTATGAATCTGCTATTGATGGTAAGGAGTTGTGTTTCCTGGCGGAGTTGTGATTGCCAGCCGGTATCTGTTTGCCGGCAGGATTCAAAACGTGCAGGCTGATAAAGTTGTAATCCCCGTTCTACTGCCAGGGAGAGCAGGTCTTTGTCAAGCAATCCCCTGTCGACCATGATGCCCGGACCACGTTGTGCGGCACTGAAGGTTTGTACGGCCGTTGTGTCCCATATCACCTGTGCGTTGAGCTGATGAAGGTAATTCCGTTGGTTGAGCAGATGGGAAGCTTCCAGGTAATCGAAGATGTTCCGGATACCTGGAGAAAGGGATTCACCGATCTGTGGCCGGGGAAAGGGCTCACTTTCTGTCAGCGCCACTTTATGGCCGAGGGAGAGCAGGCGTAAAGCAGCGCAGGTACCTGCGGGGCCAGCTCCAATGATAAGCACGTCAGTTGTGTGTTGCGGGGTCATAATATGTTGAATAGCTACTTGTACCAATGGGGCGCCATCCGGGCGATCCTCTCGTGGGCCTGCATGGTGTAATGCAGCCAGCCACGGATATAGTCACAGGCAGTACGGCCTTTTTCGAGCACTTCATGATGACAACCGCCACCGCAAAGATACCTGGCCCAGCACTGGTGACAGGGCTCCTGGTTATGGACGTGCCTTGACGCCAGCCAGTTGTTCTGTAAGGTAGGATTTATTCCGTTAACAAGATCGCCCATGCGGCCTGCTGGTTCGTTCACAAAACGGTGGCAGGCAGATAACTCGCCGTCCGCCGAAACGCCCATATAACCTGCACCTGCACCACAGGGATAGGGCCTGTGGGTGCCTTTCGCAATTTCTTTCAGGGCATTGACCATGTTGAGGAAAGGAAAGCGTTTGCCGGTGATGACGTGCTGCTCGAAAAGCAGTCCGCATTC
Source organism: Chitinophaga sp. S165 (assembly GCF_003182155.1). Classification (GTDB taxonomy): domain Bacteria; phylum Bacteroidota; class Bacteroidia; order Chitinophagales; family Chitinophagaceae; genus Chitinophaga. The sequence goes on along the minus strand of NZ_QGTG01000001.1, from coordinate 951,063 downwards.
GATCATGCCTTGTAGCATCTGTTCAAGGTCTTCTTTAGACATCTCGCCTTTTCCGCTGCTTGAGCGTAACAGCGGCGAGAAGCCGATACTGTGGAAGCCCATGTCAATGAATTCCTGTAAGGTTTTTGCGAGGTCCATATTGGCAGGAGTAACGGTTACCCTGGCAGACACCTGCATCCTGCGTTGCATAGTCAGCAATGGCCGGATCTTTTCGATGATCTGCCGGTAGGTGCCAGCCCCGTTCTTTAAAGGACGAAGACGGTCATGTTGTTCCCCGATACCATCGAGGCTAATGGTGACTGCAAAACCGTATTCTTCAAAAAAAGCGGCATCATCTTCTTTTAAGAGCGTTCCGTTAGTGGTCAGCGAGAAATTGACCTGTACATCTTTGCTGCGGCCCTGTTCAAAAGCGTACTGTGTGGTTTCTCTTAATGCTTTCCTGTTGATGAGCGGTTCACCACCCAGGAAGGTGACCTGTACTTTACTGCCGGGATCACAATCTTTCAGGAGGAGATCAATGGATTGTCTGGCAGTATCGGCAGACATGTTCTTCATTGGTCCGCCAAAATCGCCCTGGTCGGCATAACAGTATGTACAGCCCATGTTACATTTCTGGGCGATGGCTAACGATAATGCATATGTTTTAGGGTTCTTTAAAGGTTCGTCGTTAATAAGCACTGGCATATCAAGACCGAGGGAGATCAGCTCCCTGGTGATGCCTTCTTCGTCCTGTTGTTGCAGCAGCTGTTCTATACGTGCTTCAATGGCGGGCGACATATTATACAAACGGCTGCCATTGGTAATGAACAAGTGGGTATTACCGGCGGTAGGTATCAGGTGGACCTGCGGAGATCGCGGCGCAGATCCCATATTGATACGGGCAGCTAATTCACTGGCAATTGCTGCCAGTGAATCAGTGCCTGTCTGTGTTGTAACAGGGGACATTATTTATCTATTAGTGAAGGATTCGGATGTGTTTGTGTTCCAGGCTTAGTTGCTTTTTCATTGCCTTCGGCAATACTATTTCCCTGTTGCCCGGAGGTTGACGGAGAAGCTGTTGCATCACGTCCATTGATAATGAAACTGAGTTCTCCCTGCCAGTCCCTGAAAAGGTCATCATAGGAGAAGAGACGGGAGTCGGTACGGTTGTCGGGAACATAATTTCCTGTACGCCGTTTAGCCAGCCACATATCACCTTTACTGAGGCCATTCTCGCCCGGTACCACATTCACATAATCAGGGCGGCTGGCGGCCCAATAATAGCAGGCGCATTCCCTGTAATCGTTCTGCCAGGGAGCGCAGAGACCGTGCGTTAATTCTCCGGGAGAAACGATGGTAGGAGATAATGCAGCCGTATTAGGCGTCATGAAGCCATTGACGGTAAGTGTGAACTCCGGATATTTTGTTTTGTCCTCCAGGTCTTTTACTGTCACCAGTACGGGCAGCGTGGCTTCTCCGGCAGTGAACTGTACGTTCGCGGTTTGTCCCGGCTGCAGATTAAAACCTGCGATGAGGTTAGACCATTCCATGAAGGCTGCACCATTGGGATTGTCTTTAGTCTGAAGCGGTACACTGTCTCCGCCAGGGAATACAGGTCCTACACCGGCCACCATAGTAGGTTGATTATTTACAGCTACGAGGCGGCGGCCTTTCAGGTTGTTGCCGGTAGCATCGTCAAGCACATAATTATCATTTTCACTCATGGTGAGGTTGACGAAAGTATGCCGCCATAAGTTCCTGAAGTCGAATTCAAGTCCCGGGAAGCAATTGGATATAGCGGCCCTTGACAGCACGCTGTAGGGATTGCCTTCGCCACGGTAATGTAACTGTGCAATGAGGTCGTCCGCTTTTATCGGCTGACCGGGAACAGGTGGCGGCGGTGGGGGCAGAGGAGCTTCCGAAGTGCCGTCTTCATTATTCTGGAACATGGCATTGGCGGCTGCCTGGATAACGTTGTTGATCATCCTGTGGGTCAGCGTAAGGCCTCTGCCGTCCGCACCACGCATCAGGCCAGGCATTTTGCGGCGTTCCGTGTCGGAGAGATCGCCGATCATGTTAGGTTGCCGGAGCGCTGATGCAAACCAGGTAGCAGCGCCGGTGCTTAGTCCGTTAAATACTCTTTCATGCAGGGTACGAAGGGCCAGGTTGTCTACTATGGAACTTGCCATAATAGGCTCATACAGGCGTCCAAAATCATTGGTATCCTGTCTTACCATTGTACTGGCCACATTCTCCCTGCCATTGATGGGGTTACCGTTCATGACAGCCGTGTTCATGAGCGTAATGGACTCGAAGGCGCGGCGCACCACTTCTTCGGCTACTTCGATAGGCACTTCCTTATCGGGCGCGGTACCTTTGATGATCTGTTCCAGTTCATCAGATACGGCACGGATAGGCAGTATATCGGGCGCATATGCGGGAGGCCCCGCCACTACGTGTGCGGTAGCCGTGAGTGGATTATTATCGTTGTCGCTTTGTTTCAGATAGGCGGTGACGATACCATCGCATTCGTCATCCAGGTAGCCCCAGCTTACCTGCTCGCCCTTTGACGTACCATAACCGGCAAAGATCTGTGCAGGCATGGTGTATGTAGGATTGAAATCGCCTGACTCGGTATATCCCTGCCAGGTCCCGTTGCCGGAGGTGGAATTATATATTACCTGACTGTCTTTGGTGATGATCGGGTCGGTGGTAGGATCTGCATCTTCACTTTCTTTTCTCAGTTTAGATGAGCCATATACATTGCCAGCAGCTGGTGTAAAGCGGAGCCTTAATCCCGGGAAATCCTCTGAAGGCTGAATAAACTGGACTGAGCCCAGGTGTAGTGATTGCCCTGCGTAGAAATGCTCACACGTTGCATTCAGCTGGTATGGATAGGTATCCGGAATGTCTTGGGTGACGGTGATCTTATCCTTTGGATCACCTGTTCTGCGGAAGATCTTCAGGTTACCCAGCGTGATTGACCACTTGACGTTTTTTAGTGAAAGGCCGGCCTTTCCGAGCAAGTCCAGGGTAAGCGGAACGAGCATATCAGGATTATCGGTCGTAATGGCAAAGAGTTCCAGGAAGGGCGCTACGGGACGGATATAACCGTTTGGATAATCGCCGATTGGAGCTTCCTTGAAAATGATCTGGTCGGGTACAGTAGCACTGACAGTGTGATCGCCAAAGTTGACGGTTAATGATTTCTGTGGTACTATCTGCCGGAAGCCAAGTGGTTTATCGTCAGGAATGACCAGGTCATATGCGTCCACTGGTGTCGGAGATGCGCCGAGACGGCCTATAGCTATTGGGGGAAGGATACGGATTTCTTTGATTTGCGTTTGCATAACGTAGGTTTTACTGGTTAGTAGTACAGCTGCAGGCTGCTGTGAGTTCCTGGATTACCTGTAACAGTTTCGCGTCTGCTTCAAGAAGCGAATAGAGGTAGCGTTGATTATGGGGCTTCACCTGATTCAATAGCGTACGGATAATAGGGTCTGACGCTTCTATGAGGTCCTGGTGTGCACGCCACCTGTTATGCTCTCCTGTGGGGAGTTGCAGGCTATAAGGCACGAGGAACGGAGGGCCTGCGAATTTGGTGTTTTCGTCAATAGGACCAGGATTTTCAAGCAGTGGTATCTGCACCATTACTGATGCAATGCTACGCAGGTTGTACATCTCACCGAAGGTGGAGTTGATGATCATACCACGCGGAGAAATAGCGCCCACATTGTTGTAACCATTGTCCAGCACAAAGCTATGCGTGAGGAAATTCAGCAGCATGCGGTAGCGGATATTGAACAGGTGTCCCCAGTTCTGCGCTTCTACATTTGTGATGACGTCTACTTCTTCATCTGCTATCTGTCCTTCAGAAGGGGATGATTCCGGATCGTCTGTGTTGGAAAGTATCTCCGGATTGACTGCCAGGTTACGTGAGAAGGACCAGTTAACACCGGGCGTGTTCGATATTCCTTCAAGCAGCTGGAATATTTTAAGGAAGCGCTCAAAGTGTGATGGTGAATCACTATCCGGTGCGGTGGCGGCTTCACCTTGCTCTGCTATTTCGGTAACGGCGTTATAGGCATCATCTCTGCTGGCCAATGGCATGACCAATACATCGGGAGCGCCAGCCATACCTGCACCCGTTGCATTACCGCGTTGTCCGCCCTGGTAGCCGCGGCCCCATTCGTCAAACTTGGCCTGTTGAGGATAAGTATCCGCCTGGAAGGCATCGTCAGGAATAACGGTAGGATCATTGATCAGTTTGCGAAGCACTTCAAACAGGGCGCCCACTGTATTTGGGTGCGGTACTTCATCTTTTACCATCTTGACGATCTTCCGGGCATCTGCATCATCGCTGTCCAGCCAGCTCTGTGGCGCTTCTGCGTACACATATTTTGCCAGCGATTGCAGGGTGAGCGGTTCCAGTTTGAATGGGAAAGGATAGAAGGGCGTATCCCAGGGATAGTCCTGTCTTTCGAAATGTAAAGGGGCGCCGATCAGTTTTAATACATTCTGTACGGAAATAAAGTGTCCCATTTCTTCTTTTGCAATACCCAGGATGACTTCCTGTGCACCACGGATCTGGTCCTGGTAGTCGGGTGGGATCTGTGGTCCGCCGAGACTGTAGGCTGCATAGAGGTACTGTAGCATCAGGCCATGCTCGATCTCCGCATCGATGCATAAGAGGAATGAAACATAGTCTTTTCCGTTAAATTCCGGAGGAATAACAATAGGGACTTCATCAATTTCGAAGGCGGAATATTCCATGGACTGGATACCTTTTCCTTCAAACTGGGCCGACCTTAAAGCTTCCGTTCTGAGTTGATTGAGTTGTGCTCTTTTGAATACGGGGCCGAGGTAACGTTGAAAATTACGTTGCATGAGCAGTGGTGTTTAGGATAATGGTGAGTTGGTGTGGAATAAAAAAAATAGCAACCTTAACCTGCAATACTGCGGTTCACATGACTTGTTCTGTAATAGTTATTTTGTCTGCTTTGTAATAGTATCTTAATTCTCGTCGGTCAATTCGAGGTCTTTTAAAGTTAAAGACTTTTTTTTGAGCTGTCAAAATGAATTTTAAATACAGGATAAAACATATATAACTGAACGCCAGCAGAAGATACAAAGTAGTTTGTATTTTCTGTGGATAGAAATACCTTTATATTGCTTATTTAGGGACCCCATAAAAAGATTGTCATGCAGGATGAAAAACACCCCATCATCAATTGCCATACGCATGTTTTCACGGGAGATCATGTGCCTCCTTTTCTAGCGCGCACTTTTGTACCGGAACCGCTTCACTACCTTATTTCACTTAAACTGATCGTAGGTTTTTTCCGGTGGTGGTACAGAGGGCCTGCAAGAATCCCGTATACGTATTGGTTCAAAAAGCTTCGTAGAGGTTTTACCGCTGTGAACCGTGTCTACAATAAATGCTGGCCGTTCAATACCATCTTTGAATACTACCTTTTCTTTCAGACACTTTATTTGTTAAATGAACTGCTGCCGGCAGTATTGCCTGAAGGAAACTGGTTGTCGTCATTAACGGACCAGCTGTATGCATGGCTCGCACCCTTTATGTTGCCAATAAAAGGGACATTTTTACAAGGCTGTTTTGTTGTATTTGTTTTATTGTTCTTCCCATCTATCAGGAACCTTGTTATCTGGATGAGCAGCGGGCTAAAGAAGTTTGTAGCTATGTTGCCAGGTAAGCAGACCAGAGAGATGATCGGGCGTTATGTAAATATAGGCCGGTATGCATTTCACAGGCAGCAGTCCCGGATCTTTTCTAAGCTGAAATCCCAGTATCCGGAGGGGACAGGTTTTGTTGTACTACCGATGGATATGGATTATATGGCAGCCGGGGAGAGCCGTGTACGTTATCGTGATCAGATGCAGGAGCTGGCAGAGATGAAGGAAAAGAAAAGGAACAAAAAGACGTTCTTTCCTTTTGTTTTTGTTGATCCCAGGAGGTGTGTGCCTGTAGCTGAAGAAAAGCGATCTGTAAAAGGAGATAAGCCTTTTTTTGAGTGGAGACAGGAAGGTGATAAGGTTGTTCTGGAAGATTGTTTTATCAGGGAATACCTGGAGGAAAGACAATTCAGCGGTATCAAGATCTATCCTGCACTGGGTTATTTTCCATTTGATATTAAACTGCTTCCATTATGGAAGTATGCGGCAGACAATAACATTCCGATACTTACACATTGTATCAGAGGCACTATCTTTTACAGGGGCAGGAAGAAAACGGAATGGTATGAGCATCCGGTATTCGAGCAAGCGATGGGAGGGGAGAGTGATGATAATGAAGATGTAAAGGATGGATTTGAAACAGATGAGCAAAGGGAGACACATGATAGTCTAAAAAGTGAATATGTTCCGCTGGTCCTTTCGCAAACGAAGAACATGGATTTCAGCTGCAATTTCACTCATCCGATGAATTTTCTTTGTTTACTGGACAAAGGACAGCTGCAAAAGTTATTAGGTGGAGATGTGTTAAAAAAAGTATCCAGTCAGGAGGAAATAGCACGTGTGAAAGCCCTTTTTGGATATTCAGATACCGGCTTAACGCAGGACCTGAGCGCACTGAAGATCTGCCTGGGGCATTTCGGTGGTGATGACGAATGGTGCCGGTATTTTGAAAAGGACAGATATAATTACAGCAGCCAGTTGATCAAACATCCTGATGAAGGTATTCAGTTCTTTACAAGACTGGACGGGGAGCCTTCTCCGGGCAAGCCTGAACAGATCTGGCGTTACACAGACTGGTACTCTATTATTTGCAGCATGATGTTGCAGTATAAGAACGTATACGCAGATATCAGTTATATTCTCCATAACGATGCCGCCATTCTGCCTTTGCTGAAAGAAACATTGCAGAACAAACGTCTGAGAGAAAAAGTGTTGTATGGTACTGACTTTTTTGTTGTAAGAAATCATAAGTCAGATAAGAACATGGTGGCTGATATGATGGGCGGATTATCGGAGGAAGATTTTGATCAGATCGCAAGAATTAATCCGAGGAAGTACTTAAACATAAAAGACAATCCGAGGACAGTTGTTATTTATTCGAATCCGGATAACGAAGGAATACCTGGCGTAGATGGAGAGAAGCTGAATGATGAAGTGCCAGTGTCTAAGTATGACATTGACACTTCACCGATAGACTGTTGATCATTCCTGATCTATAAATAGTTGTTGCAGGCGTTCCAGCGTTTCTCTCTCCGGATGTTTCCACATCCCCCGCTGGATAGCTTCCAGCATACGTTCGGTCATATCTTTCAGTGCCCAGGGATTGACCTGTTCAATGAACTGCCTGTTGTCATCGTCGAAGAGATATGCCTGTGTGATGCCTTCATACATGAAGTCGTCCACCAGGTCGGTCGTAGCGTCGTAAGCAAACAGGTAATCCATGGTAGCGGCCATTTCAAACGCTCCCTTATATCCATGACGTTTTACTCCGGCGATCCATTTAGGATTGACTACACGGGACCGGTATACTTTCAGCAACTCGTCTTTTAACGTCTTCACTTTGGGGTTTTCCGGACGGGCGTTATCTCCGAAATAGATAGAAGGTTGTTCTCCTTTGATGGTCTGTACAGCATTGGCCAGTCCTCCCTGGAACTGGTAATAGTCGTCGGAATCGAGGATGTCGTGTTCTCTGTTGTCCTGGTTATGCATCACCACCTGGATGTCTGACAAGCGTTTTTCAAACACTTCGTGTGCTGATTCACCGATACGGTCAGCACCATAGGCGTAACCGCTCCAGTTGATATATACCTTCGCCAGGTCTTCTCTTGATTGCCAGTTCTTTTCATCGATCACGGCCTGCAAACCCGCTCCATAAGCACCGGGTTTGGAACCGAACACTCTGAATAAAGCACGCTTATATGCTTTTTCCTCATCCAGTCCTTTGGACTGCCATTCCTGTTTCTCTTTGAGGAAACGTTTTCTAACGGGGTTCTGCTCGAATGGTTCGTCCAATTGAGCTACCTTCTCTACGGCAGCGTTAAAGAGAGAAATAACATCAGGAAAAGCATCTCTGAAGAAGCCGGATATTCTCAGCATGACGTCTACTCTAGGGCGGCGCAGAGTGATCAGCGGAATGATCTCGAAATCACTTACCCGCCTGTTGGCGGTTTGCCATACAGGTTTTACGCCCATCAGCGCCAGCGCCTGTGCAATGTCGTCACCGCCGGTGCGCATAGTGGAAGTGCCCCATACTGAGAGACCTATTGATTCTGGATAGTCGCCATGTTCCTGTAAATAGCGGTCAATGATGAGGTTAGCACTTTTTACTCCGAGGCTGTATGCAGTTTGTGTGGGGATGGCACGTACATCTACAGAATAGAAATTACGCCCTGTAGGTAATACGTCCAGCCTTCCCCGTGTAGGCGCGCCGGAACTGCCCGATGGGACATAGCTGCCATTCAGGCCTTGTAGAAGATTCGTGATCTCTCCACGGGTATTTTTTATTTTTGGTAGTGTATTGTTAAGAATCAGGCTGCCGTATTCGACAATGAGCGGATACTGTTTGCCATCGGGAAGAAGTGCCGGAAGCTCAGTAGTGTCGTTAAGTAGTTGGGTTGTCCATGTTTTAGCCAGTTGCTCGAGTACTTCAACCACATCTCCATTTATCCTGCAAGCTGCAAATACGGCATGCTGCCCGTCTGCTGCAAACGACGACTGATAATCACAGTTCAAAGGATCGAATGATAGTTCCAGACTCCGGGCAATAGCCTGTGTGATGCCTATGTTACCCACGGCAGGTACACGGTGTAATGCTACGACCAGGTCTGTCAGTTGTTCTCCTTCCGGAGCTTTACCAAGAATGTGCAGACCGTCCCTGATCTGCGCTTCTTTTAGTTCACAAAGATAGCCGTCCAGTTTAACGAGCAGTTCGTCGATGTCCTTCACAGACGATTGCAGGTCAGCTTCCAGATTGGCTTCCCGTACCAGTTGCGTGATCTGTGTTTTGATGACGGCTGTTCGTTTGGGGTCAATACTGTAAGCATCGTAATACTCATCGATCAGGTGTTCCAGCTTAGTCAGCACGCCATAACTTTCCGCCCTTGTCATGGGGGGTATCAGGTGATCTATAATGATAGCGTGATTTCTTCTCTTTGCCTGCGTGCCTTCACCAGGATCATTAATAATAAAGGGGTAGAAATGCGGAATTGGATTTAACAATACTGCAGGGAAACAGGTCTCTCTGCTTAATGCCACACTTTTACCAGGCAGCCATTCAAGGTTTCCGTGTTTGCCTACGTGTACGACTGCGTCAGCACCAAATACGTTATTCACCCAGAAATAATAAGCGAGATAAGCATAGGTAGGCGGCAGATCGGGAGAATGGTAAATGGCTTTAACGTCCTGATTGTAACCACGGGCAGGTTGAATGCTGACAAAGATATTACTCAGTAAAAAACCCGGAATAATGAATTCATCTGCATTATAGTTAGGTGAATCTTCAGGCAGGCCCCATTGCTGTTCAATCTTCTGTTTCAGCAGCGGAGAGAGGGCGTTATAATGCTGATTGAATTGTTCAATCTTCAGGCTCACCTGGTAAGGCCTGTATAAGGCAGTATCTGTATCGTTGGTGATGTAATGAGTGATCAGTTCAATGAGTTCGGCGCTGTCGGTAGGTACGAGTTCTCCCGTATCATAACCAGCTGCTTTCAGCGCATGGAGGATCTCTATAATACTGGCCGGGGTATCGAGTCCCACACCATTGGCAAGACGGCTATCCTTATTGGGATAGTTGGGCATGATCAGGGCAATGTGCTTGTCGCCATTCTCTTTACGCCTGAGACTTATCCATCGTTTCGCAAATTCTATTACAAAGTCGCAGCCTTCTTCGTGTGTGGTATATTTAAGAATGTCCGAATCAGTGAGTGCATCTCTTCCTAATGAAGACTTAAACGAAACTGCCGTAGTGATGATCCTCCCGTCTATTTCGGGGAGGGCAATGTTCATCGCTACATCTGCCGGTGTCAGGCCAAAGAGGTTTTCCTGCCAGATCTCTTTTGTACAGGATGCGAAGATGGCCTGAATAACAGGTATATTCAGTTTGCTGAAGATGAACTGATCATCTGTAGCATCCAGCAATGATTTAATGGAGAAGCTGGTGGTATTGATAATCACATCTAAGGATGCACCTATCTTGTTCAGCAGGTGATATAGCTCATCGCAGGTGCTCAGGTCGCGAAGATTACTTGCAAAGGCAATGACCGGATTGATACCTTGTTTTTCAAGTGCTGTTGCAAGATAATATACCGGCTCCAGGTTGTCGGCCAGGTAGTGCGTCTGGTATACAAGGATGACTGCATTTCCGGAACGTACATCCTGTGGAATGATGGTATGTTCTTCTCCCGGCAGGATAAGCCCTCTTTCGGGATGGAACAGGAACAGGTCCGGTAGCCGTTGCGGCGCTTCAAATGTATATGGAAGCCGGAAGAAAGTGTGAAAGAGATATTGCAGGCATTGCAGGTGGTTTCGCCTGCCGCCTGCACAAAGGTATTTCCAGACAGTATCTGCAATATTGAGATCGGCTGTAGAACTGTTCAACAATTCAATATCAGGTACATCATATCCCGGGAGGAACAGAACAGGGATCTTCTTCAGCTCACAGGCAATACTGACTGCTTCGAACAGGTAGGGGTAGTAGTTCTTACCACCCAGGAACCGGCATATGACCAGTTTAGCTTCACCGATCACTTCCTCTACGTATTTGTCGATCGTCAGTTCCTGTTTCAGGTACACGAGGTTGGCAATACGCAGGGACGGCAGGGAGGAAGCCCCTGCTGCAGGTCCATACAGTTCCCGGTACGCATTGTTCAGGGAATGTATCTCTGTATCGGCTGCAGACAGGAAGATGATATCGCCAGGCTGCTGTTGTATATGGAAGACCCCTTCACCATTAGGGTTCCATCCTCCCGGAATAGTTGGAATAAGATGCATGTATGATATTAGCTGACTACACTCAGTCTTTCATTGATAATAGTACCCAGGTCTTTGTCGTGTAACTCGTCTCCGATGATCACGAGGCTTGTTTTACGGGTTTCGCCGTCCTTCCATTTACGATCGAAATAGTGATCGAAACGATTGGATACACCCTGTAATACAAGGCGCATAGGTTTGCCGGGAACATCAATAAAGCCCTTTATACGGTATATTTCATATTCACTCACCAGCTCCTTCAGGGCTTCCACCAGTGTTTCAGGCGTATGCGGCGCATGAATATCTACTACTACGGAGTCAATATCATCGTCATGGTGGTGGTCCAGGCCATTGGCATGATCTTCTTCATGATGTGAGTGGCGGCTATCCAGATCGTCTTCTGCAGCAGCATTTACGCCCAGCAGGATGTCGGCTGACAGAACACCATTTGCGGAAGCGACCATCTTAACATCCGGGCGTACCTTACCTGCGATGATGGCTCTTACTTCTTCGTATTGGGTTTCTTCTACGAGGTCTTTCTTGGTCATCACAACCAGGTCAGCACAGGATAACTGGTCTTCGAACAGTTCTTCTATCGGTGTTTCGTGATCCAGGGAATCGTCGGCCAGTCTTTGTGCCTGTACGCGTTCCCTGTCACAGATCTCACCGGTAGCTTGTCCTACTACGTCCACCACAGTCACTACTGCATCTACTGTTATCTGTGGTTTCAGTTCAGGCCAGTTGAAGGCATGTAACAAAGGTTTGGGCAATGCAAGACCTGATGTTTCGATAATGATATGATCGATGGTGTCTTTGCGATCCATCAGCTGTAACATTACCGGCAGGAATTCTTCCTGAACGGTGCAGCAAAGGCAACCGTTGTTCAGTTCGAGAACGTCTTCTTCATTGGAGCAACAGGATTTCAGGATCTCGCCGTCGATGCCCATCTCGCCAAACTCGTTGACAATTACAGCAAGCCTGCGGCCATTCGCGTTTTGAATAAGGTTGCGGATCAATGTTGTTTTACCGGAACCGAGAAAACCCGTGATGATAGTAACGGGGATTTTTTTTGCCATATTGTATCTTTTAAAGCGTGTATAGATTACTTGTTATTCGGCTGTTTTCTTTCTCTTATAGAGGAATAACTGCCATTTCTCTTCCGCTACGCCGGCTTTGTCCATTTCCGCTCTGCTTAATATGAAGAAGAGGTCAGACAGGCGGTTGATGTATGCAGGGATATAATCATCCACCGTATCTACTTTCATAAGAGATACCAGTAGTCGTTCTCCTCTGCGCATCTGTGTTCTTACCACATGGCATAAAGCGGATATCTCATTGCCGCCAGGTAACAGGAAGTAATCAGACTTGCTCGTCATACCTGCTTCCAGTTCATCTATCCATTGCTCACAGAACTCAGCACCATCTTCAGGTTTGGGATTAGGATTTTCCTTTTTGCAATCAGACGGGCGGGCCAGGTGTGACATCATGTCCATCATGTCTTTCTGGATCTTATGCAGGCGTGGCTGCCATTCATGATCGCCACCCAGTTTGGCGCGTAAGAGCCCGATGGTAGAATTTACTTCGTCCAGTGTACCATAGCAGTTCACACGTACGTCGTCTTTATCTACCCGGCTACCACCGAAAAGGGCAGTGGTCCCTCTATCGCCTTTCTTAGTGTATATTTTCATGTCTCTGGTTATTTCGTATTGAATATGTAAATGCCACCGTAATCTACTTTCTCCATCATCACCTGGTTGAGCGGAATGTCGTTAAACAGGTGCATGGCGCTTCGAATGATACCTGCATGCGTGATGATCAGCGCACGTTGATATTGCTTTTCCTGTAACTCTTTAGTAAAACCGGCGAACCGGGTTACTAAAGCAAGCAGCGACTCACCATTTGGAGGCGCGAGATTGATGTAGTCTGCCATCCAGGGATCCAGTTCATCACGGTCGATGTCATCCCATTTCCGGCCTTCCCAATCTCCGAAGTGCAGTTCCATGAGACGATCGTCCGTAAGATGATCAGCTGTAATAGCCTGCGCAAATAATCTGCACCGGGAAAGGGGACTGCTGTATACCACGTCATATGCTGCTGGCAACAGCTTTATGATGGCCTGATGTTGCGTATCGTAACCATCGGGCAGTGGAACATCTGTCCGACCATAGTTAGTACCTTCAGGAAAGTCAGGTTTGATATGCCTTACTAGATATAATTCCATATTGCCAGTATGCTCATATAAAAGATGATCTCATTCAGTTGTTGTGTGGCCCCCAGGCAATCACCCGTATAACCGCCGATCCACTTACGGAAGAAGCGGGCGAGATATAAGGTGAGTAATCCGCAGGGAATAATTACCAGTAAAAGCAGATAAGAATAATGAAGTGTATACACCAGTAGCAGTAAAGGAATCAGTCCGGTTATAACAGCGACTGAAAGCCCTGTTCCACTGATCTGCGTGGCGAGTGGTTTACTTTTAGCTGTTTCATCATCTTCCCGTGAATAGTGCATGTAACGCAACAGGAACACAGGCATCGTGCGGCTAAAGGCATGAGCGGCGATATATAACAGGCAGAAGGGCAGCAGATGTGCATTGATCATCAGCAGTGCCAGTTTGGCCAGCAGGCATACCTTCAGCAACAGTACAACGATGATGGCGATCACACCGAAAGCCCCTACACGGGAGTCTTTCATGATCTCAAGGATGCGTTGTTTAGTCCATCCTCCACCGAAGCCGTCGGCCACATCGGCGAGTCCGTCTTCATGGAAAGCGCCTGTAATGAGTAGTGTAGCGATCAGCGACAGGATCACTGCCGTGAAGATATCCTTAAACAAGCTATGGGCGATGGCAAAACAGAGTGCGCCTCCCAGTCCTACGATAATACCGACCATAGGGAAGTAGCGGCTCGACTTGTTAAGATCGGCGGTGTTATGGTCAATACCAGCGGGTACGGGTATCCGGGTAAAGAACATGAGTGCTGTGAGAAATATGCGGAGTTCCTTTTTCATGTTATGCTTTGTTCGACACGCCTGCAGATTCAAAGCTGGCCATTTCATTCAGGAAATTCACTGCCGCCTGGATAACCGGGTAGGCAACAGCTGCGCCTGTACCCTCGCCAAGACGCATACCCAGGCTTAGTAAAGGTACAGCTTTCAGGTGGGCGAGCATGAGATAGTGCCCCTGCTCATTAGACTGATGCGTGAAAATGCAGTAGTCCAGCACCTGCGGATCTATCTTCGATGCCGTCAGCAAAGCTGCCGTAGTAATAAACCCGTCAATGAGAATGATCATACCGTCAGCAGCTGCCTGTAACATCGCGCCGCACATCATGGCGATCTCAAAACCGCCGAAGGTACTTAACACATTGGTCGGCGTCTTTTCAAGGTTGTTATGACGGATCATGGCTTCCGCCAGTATCACTCGTTTCTTTGTGAGGCCTTCATCATCCAGCCCCGTTCCCCGGCCAATACATTGTTCCAGCGGAATGTCGCAAAGCAGGCTCATAATGATAGCAGCTGAAGAGGTGTTACTGATACCCATTTCCCCAAAGCCGATCACATTGCAGCCGCTTTGTTGCATCTCCTTTACAATGGCAGCCCCTTTCTCAATGGCTTCTTCGCACTGGGCGATGGTCATAGCTGGTTCGTGCAGATAACTTTTGGTACCCATATCTATCTTGGCGTGAACCAGATCAGGATGCTGGTTGAAGTCGAAGTTAACGCCTGCATCCACGACCTTGATCTGTATACCGCTTTGCCGTGCGAATACATTAATGCCTGCACCGCCCTGCAGGAAATTAAATACCATCTGGTAGGTAACTTCCTGAGGAAATGGACTGACGCCTTCCCTGGCAATGCCATGATCACCCGCAAAGACAACAATGGCCGGCTGTTTCAGCACAGGAGATAATGTTTGCTGTATCGCGCCTATCTGCAAGGCTACCTTCTCCAGTTGTCCCAGTGAGCCCAGTGGTTTAGTCTTGTTGTCTATCTTATGTTGCAGCGATGGTGTTATGTCTTTATTGACCGGCTTAATGTTAAATGTTACCATATTTGTGTCTGGTTACTTGTTATTTGAGTGTGAGCGGAAGACCTGATACCATCAGTGTGGCCTTGTCTGCCTGCTGCGCGATATATTGATTCATCCAACCCTGGAGATCGGCGAATTTCCGGCCTCCCTCTGTTGACGCATGTACGCCCATACCTATTTCATTAGATATGATGATCAGATTGAAATTCTGTTTTGCAAAGGCGTCAAATTCCCGTTTTGCTTCCGCCAATGCAGCAGCTGTATCATAGTTGTTGTCCACGAAAAAGTTGGTCAGCCATAAGGTGATGCAGTCCAGTACGACCGTTTTGTTTGGAAGTTTCAGTCTACTGATCTGTTTTTCTTCTTCTATGTTTTCCCAACGGGTATCGCGGTTGTTTTTATGCAGCTGGATGCGGGCTTTATGATCATCATCCCAGATGCGGGAGGTAGCCAGGTACACGGGCATGTCAGACAGGAGTAATGCCTGCTGTTCTGCGTAGTTCGTTTTTCCCGAGCGCTGACCGCCTGATATGTAGTGGATCATTGGATGATGATGTGTTTTATGTTTTATGATATAAATGCTCGTGGTTCCGTTTTTGTTTTATCGCCGATGTGTTATCCCGGCGATAACGTCCCCGTATGACGTTTACCGTAACGACGTGCCGTAATTACGTTCCCGTATGACGTTTCCCGTATGACGTGCCGTAATAACGTTTCCCGTATCATGACGTCCGCGGATCGTGACGTCACCCGGGGTTGTCACCCCGCGCTACAAACATGCGACCCCTAACGGGGTCGATCGACGGGGATGATGTGTTTTGTTGGATTAGTTGATAACCGGCGTTTATTGCAATCGCCAGTTTTTCAGCTAATCCCAGTTTGACGAAACCGTATTCGTTATTGATGACGGTCGTTTTGATATTCTTCAGGTGTTGTTTGTAGAATACCACGGCTTCGTTGAACGGGTCTTCTGTGTGGCCTGCATTGATCTTGCCGTCAGTGAAAATGTACAGGCTTGTTTGTTCCTGTATGTTCGTTTTCAATAGCTGGCTGATCAAACTGAAGCCTGCTTTCATATTTGTCTTTCCACCGCTTGGCAGTTGCGCAACAGCGTTGAGCAAACCGTCCGCATGCAGGGTAGGTGTTGATAGCAATTGCGCATCTCCATCGGTGAGTGCTACCGCTGCATATTTTATCCGCCTGGTTCTATACCTGGCGATGGTTTGAGCCACGAGTCCCTTGATGTAGGCGATCTGTTTATCTTTCACCATAGAACCGCTGGAATCTATCAGGAAGAAAACATTCATGCCTGCTTTAGACCGGTGGCGTTTATGTCTGATCTGTAGTTTGTCGTGCACGAGATAGTGTTTGACTGTTTCCAGGACGTCTATCTGAGCTGTTGGAACTACGGTAATTTGCTTGATGCCTTGCTTCGGAAGAGGCACTTTTAATGTAATCCCTTTCCTGGCACTGGCGGACTTCGTTTTCAACTGCACGTATTGTGCTGTTTTCGCGGCTTGCAGTAAATACTTTTTGCTGTTGCTCAGCTCATTCTGATCCTTATCGAGTCGCCCTCCTTTTCTTCCCGCTGGGATTGGTTTTCCCTTTGCTGCCGGGAATTTTGAGGAGACGAATATTGTTTGGAACGGTGAGACAATACAAAGGGCATTACCCTGTGAATGTCTTCCCGGCTTACTTCTTTCTTACTGTAAAACGCAGCATGTGCCCGGGCTGCTTTCAGCAACAGGATATCTGCACGAAGTCCTTCTACCTGGTATTGAATGCAGGTATCGGCAATAGAAGCGAGTATGATATCGGAGTAGGAAACCTGTTTCAGATGTTTCCTGGCGTACATGATCTGTTGTGCTAGTTGTTGCTCCTGTATTTCGTATTTGTCGAGGAAAGCGGCGCTGTCGGTGTCAAACTGTAACCTGCGGCTGACGATCTCCATACGATCTATTCTATCCATAGGTGTCTTTACCGTTACACTTAGTCCGAACCTGTCAAGCAGTTGCGGGCGTAATTCGCCTTCCTCCGGGTTCATGGTACCTACCAGACAGAATCTGCTGTCAAACCATTTGGAGACAGTATCGCGTTCAAGGTGATAACCGCCGCTGGCCGCGGCGTCTAACAGCACGTCCATGAGGTAGTCGTTGAGCAGGTTTACCTCGTCGATGTACAGAATGCCATGATGGGCAGCTGCCAGCAAGCCTTGTTGTACCTCTGTTCTTTTTTCGTTAATGAGGATGTCCAGTTTTACAGTACCCAGCACCCTGTCTTCGGTAGCGCCAATAGGCAAGTTAACGAAGGGGAAGTCCGAGATAGTGCGCTGCATCAGGTGGCTCAGTCCTCTTACGGTGGTGGTTTTGCCTGTGCCTTTATCGCCCAGCGCCAACACGCCTCCCAATCCGGGATCTATCATACAGAGTATGAGCGCCAGTTTAAAATCTTCCTGTGCATATATCGCTGTAAAAGGGAATGATCTCATTGAAAGGTCGTTTAATGGTTATGCAAAGCTGTTATAGATCCAGAGGCAGCCTACTCCAATGGAGAAGATTCCGACAATGGCATTGAGCGATTTAAAGGCAAGCTGATTGCGCTCGATAAACCTGGATACGGAAAAAGCCAGCACACAGCTGTAAGTGGTCATGGCCACTATAATGCCTACACTTTGCAGCACGATGATGCCTATGGCAATGCTGGTACTGCTGGAGGCCATAATAAGTGCGATAGCACAGGCGCCGCCGGTACCGGCCAGTCCGTGTAACATGCCTACCCAGAAGGAACGGCTTAAAGGGTTCATGGCAATTTCCTCTCCCTGTTTGCCGTGGATGTGTAAGGCGTTATTGATATGCTCATGTTCTGCAAATACCTTGTGGCTTGCCATCATTTGCTTCAGTTTATGATTCCGGCGGATGGCGGAGACGCCCAGCCAAATCATCACCGGCCCCACCACGATCTCTGCATAGGACGAAATGTCCAGGGGCAGCGCCGACTTTAAGAGTAAGGCGAAACAGCTGAACAGGATCAGTGAAACAGAATGTCCTAAAGCCCACTGGGAAGAACGCCAGATCAGTTTTGAAAGCCCGATCCTGTTATTGGCCTTCTCAGATGCCAGCACCGAAACGGCGGCCATATGGTCCGGTTCGAAGGAGTGCTGGATACCCAGGAGTATAGAATCTGTGAATAAGTATCCGATCATATTAAAAAGTTAAAATAGTATCGTTTGCGTCGATCAGCAGCAGTTGCAGCTTAACGTTGGGCACCAATGGTGCCGATACGGCGTAACAACGTGCCGCCAGTTGCCGGAAAAAAGGTTCCTGTTCATTGAAAGGGAACAGTTCTGTCAGTCGCCGGGCCATGTTCAGCTCCAGGATGGGCTGGCACTGTTCATCGCTATAACCGCATTCCTTCGCCAGTGAGTAGATAAACTGTTTATCCCAGGTAGATTTACCGCTGTGCGTATCCAGTTCGCCCTGTGCCAGCTTAGCGGCTTTACCCAGCATGATGCCCATCGTCACTTTTTGTAGTGGAACGGAGCGGATCTTTTCCAGCGTTTGACCTATCCAATTACCATACTGGATGAAGGCGAATTCCGGGAGATGGTGAAAGCGTTTCCGAAGAATGTTCTCTGAACGGCCTCCGGAATTGATCACGATCTCCGTGCAATGATTGGCCAGCGCCACGTCGATACCCTGTGTGATACTGGCGATGTAGGCAGATGCGCTGAAGGGCCGGACGATGCCGGTGGTACCCAGTATAGAAATGCCCTCTAAGATGCCTATACGGCTGTTTAAGGTCTTTTTGGCTATCTCTATTCCATCCACTACGAAAACCTCGATATTTACGCCTTTATTGACGGAATAACGATATGTCAGGAATTGGGCGACATCCGTCATCATTTTCCGGGGCACCGGATTAATAGCCGGTTCTCCTACGCCGATCGCCAGACCGGGCAGGGTGACGATGCCAACACCGTTTCCCCGGAAGAACCTTACCTCGGGTGTGTCGTTGAAAGATACGGTGCAACCGATGGTGGCGCCATGTGTTGCATCAGGATCGTCCCCTGCGTCTTTTATAGTCGTACAAGTTGCCTGCTCTGTATTGAAAGAGCAGGAACTGATCCGGAAGGAGACTTTTTCTCCCAGCGGCAATGTAATTTCCACTTCATCTACCGGCGCCTGTGTGATCAGTGCCAGCAGGGCTGCTTTAGTGCAGGCCGTGGCACAGGCGCCTGTGGTATATCCCTGTCTTAAGGGACCTTCCGGTATTTGCCGGAGGCTCATGACAGGAAACTTTTTAGTCTGGCCATCAGCGATACCTCATCCGTGACAGGAATGAACGTGTCAGGCAGTGCCGGACGTTCAATGATCAGGATGGGAATCTTACTTTGCCGGGCCGCGTTTATCTTGGTGGCCAGGAAACCGGATTCCCCGCTTTCTTTGGTCAGTATACAGTCTATCCCGTATTGTTTGATAATAGCCAGTTCCTGTTCAGGATCATCTCCCGGCATTTCCCTGATAAGCTTTTCTGCCGGAAATCCTGCCTGTGCCGCCAATGCCAGGGAACTTTCCCTGGGCAGGATGCGGAAGATGGTATCATGTTTTTTCCAATAGTTGGTCAGCGGTGCGATCGTTTGTACGCCTGTCAGCGCCAGCAGACGTTTTGCCGGATATGCTGAGAGCCAGGACAATGCTGCTGTGTAAGATTCGCAATAGATGATCAGCGGATGTTCCTGCCTGTCCGGATAACTGCGCTCAAAACGAAACACCGGTAGCGATAGTGCCTGTGCTCCTTCATAAATG
This sequence comes from Chitinophaga sp. S165, assembly GCF_003182155.1. Lineage (GTDB taxonomy): Bacteria > Bacteroidota > Bacteroidia > Chitinophagales > Chitinophagaceae > Chitinophaga. Next base: position 931,305 of record NZ_QGTG01000001.1, on the reverse strand, counting down.
GTTTCATGCAGTAACGTGGCGAACGGATGACTGGCATGAACGATGGCCTTAATAGCATGTGCTTTACAGAATGTCTGTAAGGCATCAGCAGTCAAAGGGCCATACCGGTATTGGCCATATGCACCCGGCTGGAAGTCAATGCATGTTTTGGTGGAATAGTAATAAGGGCACGCAGCCTTTTCCAGGATGCCTGCTACTTTTTTACCTTCTGTGGTTCCACCAAAGACTAAGATCATCTAGTTTGTTTTTATAGCTTTTCCTGTTCTGAAGGTATGTTTCCAGTCAGGGTTATATAAATGTGAACGGTTCTTTCTTGCACCAATGGCCACACCGACAATGACCAGTGTAGTCAGTGTCAGTTTGTTATCGCGTACGATCTGTGCGAGGTCTTTTAACTGTCCGGTGTAGATCTCTTCATCTTTCCAGCTTACGCGGTACAATACTGCCACAGGTGTTTCCGGATCATAATGCTCCAGCAATTGTTCCTGTACAGAACGGGCGATGGTAGCGCTGAGAAAGATGCACATGGTGGCTTTGTGCCTGGCCATTTCATTCAGTTTCTCATGCTCCGGTAATGGTGTCTTACCTGCTCCGCGTGTGAGGATGATGGTCTGCACGACTTCCGGAATTGTGAATTCTGATTTCAGGCAGGCTGCTGCCGCCTGGAAAGAAGAGATACCCGGAACGATATAATAGTCCATACCTTTCTCATCGAATATGGTCATCTGTTCCTGTATCGCACCATAGATACTTGGATCACCAGACTGCAGGCGTACGATGAGATGGCCTTTACTATAATGTTCTTCCATCAGGCTTATCTGCTCTTCCAGTGTCATGCTGGCGGAGTTCCTGACGATGGCTTCTTTTTTTGCATAATGGGTGATCTCTTCGGGAATAAGACTGCCTGCATATAAGATCAGGTCAGCATCTTCCACCAGTTGTTTCCCTTTGAGGCTGATCAGTTCTGCATCTCCCGGTCCGGCGCCTACAATGGCGATCACTGCCCTGCGAACAGCATCCTTATCGACGGCAATGGCGATGGTATGTTTCTTACCCGAGCTAACGGTGATCTTCTGTTTCTCCAGCAGCAGTTCCTGGTTGCCGGACAATAGCATGGCAGATGCTTCTGATACGCTATGTACGCCCAGTTTTGACATTACCACATCCGATGGATTGACCACCTGCTGCGTATTCAATTCATCTGCAGTAAAAGTGATAAAAGGGACCTGCAGTTTCTTCGCCAAGGCAATGAACGCTGTTTCATCGTGTTTCACATCAATGGAGCCGATGGCCCGGATGGATTCGACAGCCAGTTGCTGTTGTGCTAGTTGCTGATATACAGAAGCTTTCAGCAGGTCTGCCTCTATATCCCGTGAGCAGCCCATTCCGATGTTCAATACAGCAGGGTGAAAATGCAGTACAGGTATTGCCGCCGGGTATTTCTTATAGGTCACGGCAATCAGCAATGCATACTTTGAAAGATCATCGGGAAGGTGGTAATGGACGTTGACAAAAGCAGGCAGCGTCTTTTCAAGGTGTGCAGTGCCTTTGTCTTTTACGTCCAGTAATAATGCGGTTGGTTGGTTATTGACAAATAATGAAATAATACTGTTCATGTCCTGGCTGGCTGCTGCCTTCCATCCAAATTGAGATGCCAGCGTGTCAAGCGCCCAGATCTCCTGGAGGTCACTGCTGGTGGTAATAACGGCCTGTGCGCCGATGGCGGCTGCCAGTTTACGGGTAATATCATTAGCGCCTCCGATATGCCCTGACACTACCGACTGTACGAACATGCCCCTGTCATCCATATTAATGACGGCGGGATCTTCTTTTTTATCCTGCAGATAGGGCGCGATGCTTCTTACGCAAATACCCAGCGCCCCGATAAAGATCAGTGTATCGAACGTACTGAAATTGTTTGCGAGAAAGGCGGCAATACTCTCTATATGACTTGCCTGTTCGTGGTGGCGCGTGCTAACAAGCAGGGACTTCGGGAACTCGGTCCTGATCCTGTTGCCCAGCGCAACACCACTATCTGTACTGGCTATAATAACTGTCTTACTCATTTTATCTTTTTTCGGCCGTTAGTATGGTGATAGGATTGTGTTCATCGACCTGTATCACTATCGGGTCAATCAATTTGTAGTCTAATATTTCCATCATTCTGGTGAATTGATCCCTGCTGTCTTCCTTAACAGCATTCAGTACGATCCTGGCATATACAGGAAGTATGCTATCAAGTTTCCGTATCAGTTCTTCCAGTCTTCCGCCATGCCCACCTATGAAGACGGCATCGGGCGAGGGATATAGATCAAGTTCTGTCTCGAAAAAGTCGCCCATCACTTTGATAATGCCCGGAGCTGAATACCGGCGCATATTTTTATCCAGCAGTTCACTACATTCAGGCCGTTGTTCAAAAGCAACAACCTGCAGATGCGGATATTGTCTTCTTGCTTCTACAGAAATGGAACCGGTACAAAATCCTATATCCCACAATACACTGCGTCCGGCAAGGGCCAGACAAGAGAGGCTGACAAGACGCACAGGCATTTTGGTGATCATATTAGGCCGGTTTTCCAGGCCATAGAATAAATGGTCGGGAATACCGTGTGAAAATGCCATCCTTGATTTTCTGATGAGTATCACACAATTCAGCGAATGTGCCGTATAACCCGTTGCTTCATCAAGTGAAAGGCTGGTGGAACGGTGGGATTGTCCGTCAAGATCTTCACCGACTATCATATTATAGTTTGAGAAACCGTATTCCAGCATGCGCTGTGCAATAACAGCCGGTGTCTTTTGCTGGTCTGTCAGTACACCTATCATGGACGCCTGTGTGATCAACGCATTATCTAATTCATTCCAGGTCCGGCCATGTACAGAGACGTTCACGAGATCGGCGTAGGAAAGATTGTTGGCATGACAGAGTAACTGAATACTGTTAAAGTAAGGATACACTTTCACGTCTGCTTCCGGATCAAATTTCTGTATGGTTCCGGCAAAGCCGTAGAAAAGCGGATCACCGGAGGCAAAGACTACGATCGACCCTTTATGTTCCCTGAACTTATCAAAGAGAGCGGGCATATTCCCCTGGATATCTATCCAGTGATGATTGTCCGGGAGGTACTTCCCGACCAGTTCATAGTGGCGTTTCCCTCCGGAGAAAACCTTATGTAAAGGCAACAGATCTCTTACTTCATCCGGCAGGATGTAGGAAGGACTATTGGATATGCCGATGACGATATACTCCACTATTTATCATTTACGGTGAAAGCTGCATTAACGATACTCGCCGCTACATTGCTGCCGCCTTTACGGCCCTGTATGATAACGTAGGGCACGTTCTTTAATGCCTGTAATTTCAACTTGGATTCTACCACATTCACAAAGCCGACAGGTGCACCGACGATGCCCGCGGGTTTGAACTTGCGCTCCTGTAGCTGGTCACACAGTTCAAACAAGGCTGTAGGCGCATTGCCTACTACGAACAGCGCCTCCGGATGCTTTTCTATAGCGATACGCATGCCTGCCTGGCTGCGGGTAAGTCCTTCTTTTTCGGCCAGTGGCAATACTGCTTCATCGTTCAGATAGCAGTATACCTGCGCATTATATTTCTTTAGAAATTCTTTTGTGATGCCTGACTGTACCATCGTCACATCTGTTATTATAGTGCCGCCTGCTTTCAGATAGTGGTTCCATTGGGTAATGGCGTCTTGGTTAGCGAGATAGAGGTCTTCGTATTCAAAGTCGGCCGTTGTGTGTATGCAACGCATGATGGCCCACCTGTCTGCATCACTAACGTCTTCCCGTTTGAGTTGTGCGGCTATCTGCCGGAAGCTCTCGTCCTGTATCTCCTGTCCGCTGTCTGGCTTCCGGGCCATGTAACCGCGTGGGGTGACGAGGAAGTTATTGAACTGATATGTTTGTGAGTTGCCGATCATGACCAGCGAGAACATATCAACAGCTTCAATGTTCAATGCCGAGAGTGTAGTAATGGTGATCTGTTCTTCCGGCCTTGTTACCTGCCTGATAATGGCAACAGGTGTATCGCCATCCCGATGCTGGAGGAACAGTTCTTTAAAACGTGCCAGTTGCCAGAAGCGTTTTTTACTCCTGGGATTATAAAGAGATGTAACAAAGTCGCCTATGGCCGCCGCCTGTATCCTTTTTTCGATCACCGGCCAGGGCGTCATAAGATCAGAGAGTGAAATGCAGCAAAAGTCATGTCCCAGGGGAGCGCCCAGCTTGCCCGCAGCAGCAATGAATGCACTGATGCCGGGGATGGTCTGCAACTCAATATCCTTGTCTGTACGAGTGCTGGCATACTGATACACGAGAGATGCCATCGCGTAGATACCGGCATCGCCAGAGCTGATAACTACCACATGTCTGCCCGCTTCACAACGGTTAACCGCCAGTTCTGCACGGGCTTTCTCTTCGGTAAGGTCTTTCCCTATACATTCACAACCGGGTTGCAGCAGGTGGGCGATAAACTGAAAATAATAACTGTATCCGATAACGATATCAGCAGTAGCCAATACCTGCTGGGCTACAGGTAAGATATAATCCCTACCACCTGGTCCTATGCCAACTACACTTAGTTTCATGATCTTTTTAAAATGAGTAATGAAAAATAGGGGATCTCCCTATGTTCCAGGTCATTGATATCTGTTGTGATATACTGTTGCGCGGTCCCTAAACGTTCACAGTAAACGATATTCAGGCCTGTCTGGTTGATGAGTGTGCGGATCTCATGCAGTACGCTACGTACTTTGATCAGTACCACCGTTTCAAATTCTTCCAGGTAGCGGGACAGTGTATCACGGTCTTTCATCCTTGGCAGGATGGCTATTTTCTCATTGAGGATGGCCAGTGATGACTGGTGTTCGGCGGCGCCCAGTATAAAGGATGGCACGCCTGCAATTATTTCCAGGGCCAGTTTATGTGAATGGATATGTTGCAGCAGGTAGGCGAAAGTGCTGTAAAAGGAAATATCCCCTTCACTAACGAAAGCCACCTGAAGACCAGCATTATAATCTGCAAGTAAGTGCCGAAAAGTATCAGCATAAGTTTGTTCAGCCTGTTCACGGTTGTCGGACATTTTCAGGAACATGCCCTGCAACTTGTTTTTACTCAGGTTATAGTGCTGTAATATCTGCAAAGAATAACTGGACGTAGTACCATCGGGTAACAGCGAACCCGGATAATAGATCTTATCCACCTGTTGCAGCACCTGCAAGCCTTTTAACGTTATCATCAACGGATCGCCGGGACCCAGTGAGACACCATATATCTTTCCCTGTTTGTTCATGTATCAGATGCCGAGGATCTTTTTAACCTTTGTCAGTACTGTTGTTTTATCGCCGATCTTTTCGTCTTCTTCGAAGAGGATACCTTTCACTGCCAGGTGATGTCCCACTTGTTCCTTGCCAACTTCCTCTTCAAAGCCGATGATCTGTGTCCGGTATTTGCATAACTGGCAGTTCATATTTGGATTGCCTTCTTCCGCTTCACGGATGCGTTCATCTATGGTTTGAAGCAACAACTCATTACATTCGAACGATCTTGTGTAAATGATCTCCTTATCGGATACATTGCTGAACTCATCCAGTTGCGTATATATCTTTTTAAGTAACACGCCTGTAAATAGAAATACAGGCAGTGCCACGATCCTTTTGTATGGCAGATGATCAATAACAGGCAGCAGGTCTTTCAGCAATGGTTGTGTTACGCCTATGAAGGCCGTGGTAGCGAAACCGAAGCCCATACCTTCTCCCAGCATACGGGTCATCTTGGCTACGTCAGAATTGGCGTCCGGATCGGAGGTCCCTCTGCCTACCAACAGCAGGCAGGCGTCTTTCCTGTCAAGAGCCGGTGCTGCTGCTTCGGATCGCTCAATCAGTTGCTGCGCGAGTTGCAGCATGGATGGCGTTATACCGATATGCCTGCCCAGTGTGATCTTCAGATCTTTGTACTGGCTTTGCAGCGTATTCATTTCATAGGGGATATCATTTTTTGCATGCCCACCCGCAAAGAGGATCGCGGGGATGGCGGTGATCTCCCTTACACCTGCCAGATACATCCGCTCTACAGCGGCTGCATACACAGGGTGTGAGAACTCCAGGAAGCCATAATCCACCATCCTGTGCGGATAGCGTTTTTGCAGCAATGCTACCAATGTCTTAAAGCCGTCGACTCCTTCGGGGTCGCGGCTGCCATGACCGCATATTAATATCCCTTTCATATACCACTTTATAATAGTCCGAGCGGATCGGGATACCTGAACGAGTAGTTCAGGCGTTGTTTGATCTTTTCGGAATTGATGATCTTAAACCTGGGATCAGCTGTATCAGCAAAGGTGGGTAGTTCAAGTCCCGCTTTCGCTGCCGCCTGTGTATAGAATTCTCTGCGGGTAGGATGATTATCCGCACAGGCGTTGAAGATCTCACCCCATGCCTGTTGTTGAATAATGCCGCTTATGAGTGCGATACAATCGTCCTGGTGAATGACGTTAATAGGAGCATTCCCATTTTCAACGTTCTTTTTACCCGCGAGGAATCGTCCTGGTATACGGTCGTATCCTACCAATCCGGCAAACCTGACGACGGTCGTCATCAGATGCACATTTGAGCGCAGCATCTTTTCTACTGCCAGCAATGCTTTACCACTCTCTTTAGAAGGCAATGTGTTTTCCAGTTCAGTGACCTCCTGGTTCAGATCAGGGTATACCGAAGTGGAGCTGATAAAAAGCACTTGTTTTACCGGACTTTTCAGGATCTCTGCCAACAGCAATTTTATCTGCGCCTGGTGGTAGAACACTACATCGTCACGCCGTGAAGGAGGGATGTTGATGATCAGTATTTCGCTTTCCAGGAATCCGGCAAGGTCATTACTGGTAATACTCGTATCAGTGATCTGCACCTGGAATGGCGTTATCCCTTTTTGCGACAACAGTTCCAGCTTTTCCGCCTGGGTCACAGAGCCTTTAACGGTATAGCCCTGCTGTACAAGGCTTGCCGCCAGCGGCAGTCCCAGCCAGCCACATCCGAGGATGCTGATCGTATTTGTCAGTGCTTTTTTACTCATGGTCAATAATACTTAAAGTGGGTCTGTATCCTGTTGTAATACGACTTCGCTTTTCGCATACCTGTGCCGCAGGTACAGCTCCGCATACAACGATATAATGATACTAATAAAAACCAGACCGACAATATTATTCTGGAAATCACTCAGTTCCAGTGCAGCATTCATTGAACTTGCAATTTTATAAAGAGGAATGGCAAAACACATGATAGTGATCAGCACATTTAATTTAAAACGGTGACTGCGGATCTTTTTCTGATCGAACGTTTTCAGCAACTTACTCAGCAGGAGAGAGTCGCAGGTCCCCGTGAGGATCAATCCCAACGAGAACACTACACCACCCAGTATGGCATAGATCCATTGATTAGAGACAGATACTGCATAACCAAAGGCTGCTATCTGTGATGACGTATCAAAGATGAAACCAAAGATGATCCCGGTCACAATAACCGTGAGAGGATTAACATTATTACTGAGCGACTTTGGCAGCAGCATTTTCCTGAACCCGCTTAACTGACCATCGTTTTTGCGGGTAAGTGATATAAGGTTGGATATGCCCATGAAGAGCAACATCACTGACGACAGCCATTCCACCACAATGTCCAGCATAACCGGCATTTCGAAGTTGTTCTTCAGTATGCAGAGGAACAGTGCGATGGCCGTTACCATGATGCCATGCCCGAAAGTGAACAGGGTACCTACCCAACGGGTCCACGCGCTTTTGTTCATGTGCAGGCGGTACGTGTAACCGTCAATGACAGTAATATGATCAGGGTCCAGTCCATGCCGTAAACCTAATACGGAAAGCACAATGAACCCACTAAGGTCTTGTTGTAAAAGTTCCATAGATGGTCAGTTTTTATTCGTTAGGCTGACCACTAAGCGTGAGTGGTTTTGAATCTACCAGCTCAATTGCGGGATAATGTACATGCTCTTCCAGCAGCATATTCTGCATGAGGTGTTGTGTCACGATCTCGTGCGTGGTATTTGGTGTTACACCTTTATACCAAAGCCCTTCCGGGTGCATGAATATCATTGGTCCCCAGGTGCATTGCCCCAGGCATTTGGTGCGGACAGTATGGATTTCGTCATTGAGGCTGTTCTCGGTGAGGTGTGCCCTTAACTGGTTGGTGTTTGCATCTGCACCGCCATTGCTGCAGGTGCCGCCATTACAAATGAAAATGATTTTCTGAACTTTCGTCAGATCCTTGATCGCCATGCTGGTGGTTACATTTAATTTAATACATTAATTACCCGTTAATGATTAAACAAGACTTCAGGAAAAAGTACGGCAGGACGAGGGGAGGTGCACATGACATGATGTGTTGCCTTTCCTGTGCTTTCTTCCCGAAGCGTTGGATAAACATGGTTGTTGGCAGGTCTTCTGACTTGTTCCACTCTTAACGCCTTCCCATCCGCCTTCGGCGGACAGTGGCATTGGTTAAAAGTTGATATAGAACTTACAGCAGCGGGAACTGTTTTGGAATCACACCAAATTCCCTTTTAATTTGAGCCGGTATACCGGCCGAAAACCAAAAACTGGCGTAAATGTAGGTAATTATTTATTGTTTTCCGCAGGAGAGCCGCACTTAGCCGAATAGTTAACACTGTCCAACAACATAAGTCATATTTTTTTTAAAGAATGTTTTGAAATATTCGTTATTGTATGTAGGTTTATGATATATTAGTTTTTTGCAACAACCAGAAAATTGTAAATTAAGAGACACGAACACGAGTATTGTTGCCCTCCTGAAAAATAAGTAATGAGCATAAAAGATGATTCGATGTTGTAACGCACAACAGCCTATCTCTCATGTAGCATAATAACAATAGCGTAAATTTTACTAAATGAAACCAGTTATCCCTATCTGCACGCCAATGCGCAGTTGTACCATTCAGACCGTGAGCGATTAACCATGTGTTACCGTTAACAACCGATTAGTCTCAGGACTATGATATACCCATACCATTCCTCTTCTTCCGGAGGAATAGGACCTTTATTTCCTATACTTAAATATACTTTCAATGATACTGAAGACCGCTGAGAAAGGTAAGAAAGCATTTGCCATCACTATGCTTGTTTTACTTTATTGTGAAGCAGTATTGCCCGCGTACGCATTTGGCGCGCCGCGAACGCTCCGGCATTCCAGCTATGTTGCCCCTGGAAATAAATTAAAACTGCCACATGCCGCCATTGTAGCGGCAGATATGGAACTAAAGGAGCAAAAGACAGAAACGAATTATGGTGGCCCCGGGCAACCGGAAAGCCAGTCATTTCATTCCGTGAACAGTAGTAATATGGTGGACCTGTTTACGGGCGACTTCTCTTACAATATCCCTTTAATGGATGTAGGTGGATACCCATTGGCCCTCGGTTACAGCAGCGGTATTTCTATGGACCAGGAAGCCAGCTGGGTAGGACTGGGCTGGAATATCAACCCGGGATCCATCACGAGGAACATGAGGGGACTGCCTGACGATTTCAATGGAACAGACACTGTGCAGAAGGCCTCTACCATGAAAGAGAATAAAACGATCGGTGTAACGTCAGGAGCGGACGTTGAAGTGGTTGGTCTGAGTGATTTTGTAGGCTTCGGCATAGGCGGTAGCATGGGCGTTCTGTATAACTCATATAAAGGCTGGGGCCTGGAAACCAGCGTGAATGCCAGCATCAATGTCGGCTCCCACAGTATGGGAAGATTCACGAATGGGTTGTCAATTACCAACAGCTCGCAGGAAGGTGTGACCTTAGGTACTTCTTTCAGCTACAAATTTGCAGATAAGACAGCTTCAGAACATGGGGGCATGAGTGGCAGCGTATCGACCGGACTTTCGTATAATGCGCGGGAAGGATTAAAAGCATTGACCTTTTCAGCTGGCTTGCGTCAGTATACAGTTGATGACAAGAAATGCAGGGGAGTGGCAGAACAAGGCAGTACAGCATCTACTTATATCTCCTTTGCGCAGCCGGCTTTTATGCCATCTATGAACCTCGCTTATACCAATACATCATTCAGTTATACTGCCAAGATAGGATATGAGACCAAAGTGGTGCATCCCAGCTTCTTTGTTACCGGATATGTATCATTACAGAATATAGCTGATGAGGATAAACGCCTCGCATTGCCAGCGTATGGATATCTGAACTATCAGCGGGCGAATGGCAATGAAGGTGCATTGCTGGATTATAACCGGGATAAAGAGATCGCTTACAGGGAAAAGCCTGCAGTACCCAATGTTGGTATTCCCTCTTACACTTATGATGTATTCTCCATCTCCGGCGAAGGTAGTGGCGGTATGTTCCGTGCCTATAGAGGCGATATAGGTTATGTATATGATCACGCAATGCGATCAAAGGACAAATCATCCAAACTTAGTACAGACATAGGTATTGGCGATCTTGTTCACGGTGGTGTTGACCTGAACCTTACCCGCGCATATACGCAGGTGGGTCCCTGGGTGGAGCAAAACCCACTGGCTTCGACCGTGGCTTTCAGGAAGTCTGATAAAACATTTGAGAGTGCTTATTTCAGAAACCCCGGAGAAATGAGCGGCAATACAAAAACATTTTATGACGCCATAGGAGGGGATGATGTAGTTGCTGTCGCCCTGCATCAACCGGGAAACAGTAGTCCTACGATAGAGGCTACCAATATGCTCAATGTTTACCGCAATAAAAGGTTTGTAGCTAAGAAGCAACTGACGCCGGATAATGTTTATAAAACAACCCGTGATAAACGCAGCCAGGTTATCTCTTATCTGACTGCCAGTGAAGCAGGTGTTGGTGCGCTTTCAAAATATATTGAGAATTATACACCGAACGTTTTTAGCCTGAGTAGTTGTAACGTAGCCTTCCCGGATAATATCAACGGACAGGGCGTAGGATTGAAGGGAGAATATTTCAAAGGAAAGAAGTTCGAACAAAAATTATTTGAGCGGGTAGACGCAGGGATCAACTTCAACAATAAGGGTGAGCTGAACGCTAATCTTCCAGCCGGAGTGAGCCTGGACAATAACATCTCAATACGTTGGACCGGCCGTCTGAAAGCCGATGTGACAGGACGTTACCGCATCGGCACCCGAAGTGACGATGGCATCAGGGTATATCTGAACGATACGTTGCTGATAGACCGCTGGAATGATCATGGTGACAGGCAGGACACTGCCTGGGTTAATCTGGTGGGTGGAGAACTTTACAACATCAGAACAGAATATTATCAGGCTGGTGGAAGAGAAGTGATGAAACTGTTATGGAAACCATTGGGTACAACGGAAGTGCCGATCCCCAAAGAGAATCTCTACCTGATGCCGGAGAAAGACACCTTTGTGATCGGGACCAATCTGCTATCCAGAGAAAAGCGGGTTAACCAGTTCCGCAAGCCTGATCATATCTCGGAAATTAATGTAACGAACACAGATGGGCGCCGTTATGTATACGGCATACCGGTATACAATCTGAAACAGAAAGATGTAACGTTCTCAGTATCCGCTTCCGGTGGCAACAGGGCGGATGGATTGGTGAAATATGCAGCCGGTTCAGATAATACGCTGAATAATAACAAAGGGAATGATAATTATTTCAACAGTGAAGAGATCCCTGCCTATGCACATACCTTTTTACTGACGGGTATCGTGTCGCCTGATTATGCGGATATTACCGGTGACGGTATTTCTGATGATGACCTGGGAACGGCTGTTAAGTTTAATTATACGAAAATTGCAGGGCTGAAGAACCCATACCAGTGGAGGACTCCTGCGAGTGATAGCGCCACATATAGTGAAGGGCTGAGAACAGACAACAGGGACGACAAGGGCAGTTATGTAACCGGTGAAAAAGAGCTGTGGTATCTGCATTCCATTGAGTCAAAGACGATGATCGCCACCTTTAAAACGAGTGAGCGTGACGATCTGGCTGCGATCAATGAAGACGGTATCAAACAGCCTGGACGTGTGGCCCGTAAACTGGACGAGATCAACCTGTATGCGAAAACGGATTTTCAAAAGTATAACACGGCAGCAAAACCTATCAAGACTGTCCATTTCGAATATACCTACGAGTTATGTCCTGGCGTGAACAGGCCATTAAACACTAATGGAAAGCTGACACTGAAGCGGGTATGGTTTACCTATAACGGAAATGATAAAGGCAAAAGAAATCCTTATGTCTTTAATTATAACAGTAATAACCCAGGTTACAATGGAAAGTCTTATGATCGCTGGGGGAACTATAAACCAGCCACGCAGAATCCGGGTTACACAACATCTAATCAGATCAGTAACGCAGAATATCCCTATGCATTACAGGACAGTGTACTGGCTGCAAAAAATGCGGCTGCATGGACACTGGATTCTATCATATTGCCGGGTGGCGGACGTATGAAGATCGATTACGAGAGTGATGATTATGCCTATGTACAAAATAAGCGTGCCGCGCAAATGTTTAAGGTAGCCGGTTTCTCTAATAGCGCGCCTGGTAGTCTGAGTGACCTGCATCGTTCATTATACGGGCTGACTGATTACAGATACGTAGCTGTCAATATACCCAGACCGGTAAGCAGCAAACAGGACATCTATACAAGATACCTTGAAGGATTGAATGGCAGACTTTATTTCCGCTTGTATGTGCAGGTGCCGTCAGACAAGTTTGGCGGAGGCAGTGAATATGTTCCTTGTTATGCCGTTATCGACGATAATGATTATGGCTATATCAATAATGGTAATACAATATGGATCAAGGTGAAAGCGATTACTGCGGGAGGTGATACCGGCGAGGCAACAAGCATATTCAGCCCGATGGCACAGGCAGCCATTCAATACCTCCGTCTGAACCTGCCATCAAAGGCCTATCCGGGTTCGGATACCGGGGACAATTTTGAATTTTCCGATGCGATAAAGATCCTGCTTTCACAGGCCGATAATATTAATAATACTTTCCTGAGTTATAATGTGACTGCCAGGGTTAAAACCTGGATGCGGGAGATCGACACCTCACGTACACTGGTCAGGTTGGATAACCCATTCTATAAGAAATATGGTGGTGGTCTCCGTGTAAAGCGGATCAAAATATATGATAACTGGAATGCCATGACCAAACAGCAGGAGTCTGTATATGGGAATGAATACCAGTACACAACGAAGATCGAAGTAAACAGGACACCCGTCGAGATCAGCAGTGGTGTGGCCAGTTATGAACCGATGATCGGAGGAGAGGAGAATCCATGGCGTCAACCATTGGAATATAAACAACAGGTGGCCGCACTGGCGCCTGTGAATATGGGGTATACAGAGGAACCCTTGTGCGAGTCGTTCTTCCCATCGCCATCTGTAGGATACAGGAAGGTTAGGGTCCGTTCTATTAACTCAAAGAATGTACGCTCTGCCAGTGGTTATGAAGAAAGTCGTTTCTATACAACTTATGACTTTCCGGTGATCACGGACATGACGCTGGTAGCAGATGGAAAGAAGAGATTTAAACCCGCGCTGGGCAACTTCCTTCGCATCAATGCAAAACATTTTGTAGCAGTGAGCCAGGGCTTTAAAGTAGAGCTGAACGATATGAATGGCAAGTTACGCTCTCAGGCATCGTATGCAGAAACAGACGCAGAAAATCCTATTTCCTATACTGAGAATTTTTACAGGACAGAGGTCCCTTCCGCTGAATTCAAACACTTGAGCAGCATAGCCACTACGATCGATCCGGATGGCGTAGTAGATACAGCAGCCACCGTGGGAGAGGATGTAGAACTGATGCTGGATATGCGTCACCAGAAGAGCGTTACCAACGCGAACAATTTTAACGTGAACGGAGACTTCTTCACGTTTGGTTTCCCACCTGTATTCCTCATCCCGACCTTGTGGAACCTCGCACAAAGAGAAGAGGTATTGTTCAAATCTGTGGCTGCCACTAAGGTGATCAACCGGCATGGTTTGCTGGATAGCGTAGTTGTGATAGACAAAGGCAGCAGGGTAGTGACACGCAACGTGGCATACGACAATGAGACTGGTAGTGTGGTGCTGACAAGTGCCCAGAACTTGTTTGGTGATCCGGTCTATCATTTCACCTGGTCTTCAGGATGGACATATGATGGAATGAGTGGTGCTTACAAGAATGTGGACGTTTTACTTAACAACATCTTTATCACCGGTGGAAAGATCACGAAGGGGATTACAGCCGGTACGGAAGCTACGTATTTCAGTAGCGGTGATGCCATCCTGGTAGGCTCAAAAGTGAAAACAGGCGGGGTAGACTGTACACCGGAGATCGCAACTTTCCCAGCCAGCAGTATGCTATATGCAATAGACGCCAATGCTGTTACCGGCGGCACACCTGATATCTATTTCGTAGATGCTAACGGGGTACCATTCTCAGGAAATGACGTGACGATGAAGGTTGTGCATTCAGGCAGGAAGAATATGAGTGTAGCCGTTGGAGAAGCAACTATGCTTAATAATCCGCTGGTAAAACAGGGAGATAAATACCAGCTGGTAATAGATGCCAATTCCAGGGTTATCAAGGCGAATGCACTGGAATATAAACAGGACTGGAAGGTTGCGGATAAAAAGAAACAGAAGGCGGTTTGCGCCAATTAACGGACTAAGTAAAATCATATGATATGTTTATAAAGAGATTATTGATCCTGCTGATGCTTGCTATAGGTTATGCCGGTGCACATGCGCAGGAGGCTACGCCGGTGGTGACAGGCACATGGGAGCTGGTGAAGATTGAGACAAAGTTATTGCCACAGCAGGGTGAACAGGTACTGGAACAGAAAACATTGACGAAGCAGGAGGAATTTAAAACTGTAACGGGCTTCGTTCCGGTAAAGATTTCGGTGATGGGTGAAACCTGCATGATCACTAATGCGACGGGTTTAACTGAAACCGGTAAATATAAACTTGGAGGTAAGAACGTATTGTTATATCAGAAGGCCGCTATGCAGATGCCACAGAATACGATGTCGGGTATGCCCCCTCCGGAGGCGCCCTATCTGCCCTATCCGTACAAGGTGCAGGCTGGAGGTATACTGGTACTGGAGCTGCCCCGGTCCTCTTTTATGGACACGGCCAGAGATCTTCCGGTAGTACTGGAGTGTACCTGTTACTATAAAAAGAAACAGTAGTTCGTTAACCGCTTTTATCGCCATACCAATGAGATACAAGATATTCAGGTGTAAGTATATTTTCTTTTTGCCGGCATTCCTGTTATTGATTGCCGGGAAGTCCGCTGCACAATGCAACTCATGGGGCATCAGTGCTGTGGCAGAAACATCCAACTGCGCTGCCAGTGGGAAGATCACATTGTCTTTTACTGGTACGGGCGCAGGTAATGTGAGCGATATGTTGTTTAGCCTGGAGCCGCTCACTTCGGGAGGCTACAGTGTGGCGCCCAATACCTCTAACATATTTGAAAATATTCCGGCAGGTAGTTACCGGGCTTTGGCCAAAGGCATTTGTAATAATGAGGTGGTCTCGGCTACTGTCGATGTTTCTGTGCCGGGTAACTATGTTCCGTTCAGAGCTGCCATTAGTCAGCAACGTGTTGCACTACGCGGTTGTAGCACAGGACAGGCGTTTGTGTCGTTTTCGAATGGACGGCTGCCATATCAGGTAACTATTACGGATAAACCGGCGGCCTATTCCGGACGTGTATCGTTCACTGCCAGCAGCAGTTTTGCCATTGATAGTATGCCTCCGGGGAATTATAACGTCTCTATTACAGATGCCTGTGGAGCAGCGGCATCTGTTCAGACGCTGACGATCGACGAGCTGCCTCTGATGACGACGAGCGATATTTATCCTCCGCCAGTGGTCGGAATACGGAATACCTGTAATAAATTTGTGGTCAGATCTCCCATCGCGAATACAAACACGCTGTTTGCGAGCTATATCCGGCCCAATACACCGCTTACCTATGCCATGTCGTTTAATGGCATGCCTAAAACGCCCTATACAACACTTGGACGTTCCGATACGATCACACTGCCAGCCGGACAGTCTTTCAAAGATATTTATAACAAAACGGTTACTTACTATATAAAAACACCTTGTGGTGAGGAGGTTGTTTATCCAGTCACTATCTATCCTCCCTACCTGTATAACTTCTACAAGTTGAACTGTAATGTCAATTTTGATGAAGGGTATTATGTAGATACCACATTTCCTATTTGCTATCCGGTATATGTTTCATTAAAAAATAATGCGACCAATCAATATCGTTACGATACGATAAAGAGCCGTACAGGCCCGCAGAACATGAAGAACATTCCTTTTGGCAGTTACCGCCTGAAAGGAGTGACTGCAGACAGTACTACGATATTTGATAGTGACGTGATCGTGAATGGGGCTGTGGCAAATCCATATTCCGTTGTTATAAGCGACAATGGAGGATATCAGGGTAATGATGGAGCTGTTTTGTTTATGATCTATAAGTCTACAGGTTATCTCACGCGGGGCACTACCGTGACGCTTGTAAGTCCTTCTAATTATACCTATACGGCGACGGTAGACAGTTCGTACATCAGTAACACGTGGGTTGCCTACAATCCGCAGACAGGTCCTACCCGCTACTTTTATCCGGGCAGCTATCATTTCAGGGTCACGGATAGTTGTGGTACCTATGAACTGCCGGTGACTGTAACAGATTACGATGTGTACAGGTATAACTTCACCTATACGGAAGAGCAGACCTGCACCGGACTAAAGATCAAACCTACAGGTACGAGCAGGTATCATAATACCGATATGCCTGTTTATTTCAGGATACTCAGAGGTCCACAAGGTTCTGTCGGGTTTGACAATTCTATTGTTACACGTGGAGATTCCCTGCTATTGCCGACGGAAGGATTGTACAGGTTAGGCATGTCGTCGTATCCGAGTATTATATCCGACTATGGTACCAGCGGGAATGGTGAGAACATCGCAGAGATCAATTTCACGTATAAACCTTTGATCATAGACGTTAATAACTCGCTGGGCTGGGTCTGCCCCGGTGCCCCCGATAATTCGGGTAGCATAGTGGCTGTTGCTGCCGGCGGCAGTAAAGCTGCTACAGGCGTATTCACCTACAGGCTGGCCGCTGAAGGGAAAGGCTCCACAGGGCCATACTGGGCGTCCAATACCACCGGTAAATTCAGCACTGCCACTTCCGGCGGGGCCTATGAGTTGATAAAAAATCAGAACTACGACGTGCGCGTGGAAGATGAATGTGGTGCGGCAGCTGTACAACGACTGAAAATAATCGATTTCGAAACGGCGGAACTGGCTACTGCTGATAAACTGGAGTATTGTGTGGGTGATAAGATCGTGTTTAAGATCATCAACCTGCCAACTACAGCAATCACCTATGCATGGTCGGGGCCCGATAAATTCAGCAGTACGTTACAGAACCCGGTGTTATCTCCGGTTACGCCGAACAGCAAGGGTAATTACCACGTGATCATATATTCTGATATCTGTATGAACCCTATCCATGCAGATGTAAACGTAGCACTGACACCTTATAATCTGACGTGCTACAGCGCCGTGACAGATACGAGTGTGAACCCATACACATACGGCCTGCTTGGTAACTGGAAGCTTCAGCGTAGTTATTCCTATTACGCGGCAAGAACGGAAAGCAGTGTGGCCCAGGGCACCAATGTCAGAACAGATGGCACTATTAAAGACTTCGTTTCTTTCTGGAAGAAGGGTAGTACTTCCGGATGGCAGCCACAGTATGATTCTGCCCGCTGGGTATGGAACAACGCAACAACTTTATATAACAGGCGCGGATTGGAACTGGAGAATACAGATCCCCTGGGCCGGTATAACGCAGGTATATATGGATTTGATGATGCGATGACCACGGCGGTGGTGCAGAACAGCCGTTACCGTGAGGCTGCATATGAGGGCTTTGAGGATTATTATTTCGGAGGAGCCACTTGTGATACAGCGTGCAGTGGTGGGAGGAACTTTGATTTCTCTTCTTATAAAGGCGATCTCGATTCAACGCAGCAACATACAGGGAAATACAGTCTGAAAATAGCTGCCGGCAAAAGTGCAGGTATCAGTGCAGTCATCGTACCGAATAGTACGGATGCGTTTAATCTTTCTTTTAATAAGAATGCCAATAGTTGCGTAAGTGGAGGACAGGTGCTCGGAGGTATCCGGACAGGTAAAGAAGCTATACTTCCGGTGTATTCGCCACTTCCTGATAAAAGGATCGTTATCAGCGCCTGGGTGAAGGAAGAGAAGGATTGTAAGGGTCTCACATATACAGGCAACAGGTTAAATATTTCGGTGAGACGTGGCGCAACTGCCACTGTACTGATTGCAACGCCTAAGGGCGGTATCATTGACGGCTGGCAGCGATATGAGCAGCCGGTAGATATCCCTGCGGATGCTACAGAGCTGATCGTTTCAGTGCAGGCGACAGGCACTTCAACCGTATACGTGGACGATCTGCGTATACATCCTTATAATGCCAATATGCGCTCTTTTGTGTACAATCCTGCCGATCTGCGGCTGATGGCAGAACTGGATGAAAATAACTATGCGACCTTCTTTGAATATGATGACGACGGAACACTGATCAGGGTGAAGCGCGAAACGGAAAGCGGCATCAAGACGGTGAAGGAGACAAGAAGCGGATTGTTAAAAGATTAATTATTCCTGGTACCCCTTTTTAAATAAGATATTATGCATTCTTTGTCAAGAAAGAGAGCTTTATGGCTGGCGCTGCTGGTACTGTTAATAACGGCAAGCAACAGTTTTGGCCAAACCGGTAGTGTCAGAACATTGAAAAATGTATTAGATGGCAGCAAAGGCCAGCTAGCCAAAGACTCGGTTGCAATAATGGAGGACAGCCTCTATATGAACCCAACACTCATCAGCAAGCTGGATACGCCCTACCTGGTCAAAAACATTATAACATTCAAGATCAATGAATACAGCGGGGTCTATCTTCCTGCACAATTCACAGCGACGCTCAATGCCCGGTTGATCTATACCCGGCCCGATTTTACACTGGATTCCGTCGAGAAGAGTTTCATCATTAACTATGATGCTGCAGGAAGCTATACCAATAGAAGCAGTTTCGTGTTTAACAATGCACATAGTGTAACTGTTAAAGTGATCAGTGTGTCGACTACAGCTGCTGCCAGGGTATTGAACGCAATGGTGCTGGAGAATGAGATGCAGGTCTACCCTGTATATAAATTATCCTGTACTGATGATGCCATTAAAAGCATCAGTGCTGTCAGTGCCCCCAATACCGATTCTACTGATGAACTGAGTGTGAACTGGCCTTTTACAGCAGGAGCGGATGCTTACGACCTGGAGTGGGCATACGTTGACTCTTCTGCTTATACCAGCAATAAATATGGCAATCCGGTCAATCCTGTATTGCTATTCAGGAACAATGCCACCCGCGTGACGGTTGTTGATAATAGCTACCGCATCCCGCTTTTGTATGATAATGGAGGGATCCTGTTTTTCAGAGTGAGGGCTATCCAGCAAAAGAGTAATGTCAGCAGGATAGAAACCGCGTGGAGCTCCGACTATACCGGAGGACTGGGACGTTATAGTTTTACCGGGCATCAGCGGAAGCTGAACTGGCAGATGACGGTAAACTATGCCGAAGAAGGAAAGCGAAAGGCTACGGTAGAATATTATGATGGCAGCATGCGCAGCAGGCAGGTGGTTTCAAAGGACAACACCACGAATAAGACCATGGTCGCAGAATCCTTCTATGATCACCAGGGAAGATCTGTGATACAGGTAATGCCCGCGCCATCAATAAACTCAGTGATCAAATATGCTCCACGTTTTAATAGTGCATTGAATGGAGCAGAATACGACAAGTCAAATTATGACAAGCTGAATGCACCCTCAGAGTACCTTACAACGAGGGCTAACCAGATGTCGTCTTCTACTGGCGCAAACCAATATTATTCCCCTAACAACCCCGACAAGAACAGTGGTGTGAATCAGTTCATACCTGATGCCGGAGGTTTTGCCTTTACAGAAACTGTATATACCCCGGATAATACCGGGCGGATAAGCCAGCAGAGCGGGCTGGGTCCTGTTTACAGGATAGGCAGCAACCATGATACGAGATATTATTATGGTGCTCCCGGTGATAATGACCTTGATGTATTGTTTGGTACAGAGGCGGGCGACAAGAGTCATTATTTTAAGAACATGGTGCAGGACGCCAACGGGCAGTATGCTGTTACCTACCTGGATATGTATGGCCGTACAGTAGCCACAGCGCTGGCGGGTACGCCTGATAGCGCCAGTCTTGACAATCTGTCTTCCAATGTCAGTTTCCCTGTAACGGATACTTTGTCAAGAGCCAACAGTAACGTTATCAAAGAGCTGGTGATGGAGAATACGCAGAGTCAGCTGGTGGCAGTGGATGGCGATTACCAGTTTAAATATTCCCTGGTTCCGCCGGTATTACAGAAGAAAGATTGCAATAACAATACCGTTTGTTATACTGCCCTTTATGACCTTGCAATAAAGATCACAGACGATGCATATAACCTTCGGCTTGGCGGAAAGCCCTTTGATACGATCATCCGCAACTACACTGGAACGATCGTGGCTGACTGTAATACGCCGCAGCCTTTGCAGGTGGCATTTACAAAACGTCTGCCAAGAGGGAACTACCAGATCACAAAACGTCTGACTGTCAGCAAAGAGGCGATGGCTTATTATCGGGATAGCGTCTTCATGAAGAAGAATTTCTGTACTACGCTAGTGCAGTTCGTGCAGCAACAACGTGATTTCCTGGCCAATACGCAATGTATTCCAAATTGTGCTGCGTGTCAGGACAGTATAGGCACCTGGGATAATTTCCGTAACAGGTATATGGTAGCAGGTGGTATTACTATCGCCGATACTGCCACTTACAGGGGGGAAGCGCTGGCTGCATATGCCGAAGCGGTAGCTGCCTGTGAGGTGTTATGTGGGAAAACGACAGAAGTTACTGACGTCAGGAACGCCATGTTACTGGATGTATCAGCACCTTCCGGCCAGTATGCTGACGCGGAAGATACACTTAACATTTATTCTGTTTTTTATTCACCGGATGAAAATACCCTGCCGCCATATAAGCGTGATACAGTCACCTACTTCGACGAAGCAGGACGGCCAGATCTGGCATATGATGAGTTGAGCAATGCTTACGTGATACCACAGCGTTTGAGGCCAGATCAATTTGCAGCGAAGTTCAAAGCATCGTGGGCGCCGGCATTGCTGAAGTTCCATCCTGAATATTGCAAGTGGCTGGAATTCCAGAAACACCAGGCAAGTTATGTATGGGACAGGGAATTTGAAAAGACAGATACTTATGCTGAAGCGAAGGCTAAAGGCTATTTGAATCCGTTAGGTCAAGGCAGTTTCCCTTATCCGGTAGTGACTGCGAACAGAGACCCTTTATCGCTGGAAAGCACCGAAATGTACAATGCTCTGCAGGTGAAGCTGATTAACTATAATGGAGGTTCCGGCGGCCAGATCTTAACGATGTGGAGCACGGCTACCGCTACGGTGAAATGCGAAGGAAGTGGTACGGCCTGCTTCTCTACCTATGCGCCAGCTAATGCGCCTTTCAACGAAAGCGTACTATGTACAGGTGACCTGGACATGGCCTGGCGTAACTTCAGACGGCTTTATCTGTCTGCAAAAAGGAGCATTATAGATAATAAGATAAAGAATGCAACATGCCCTTCCGGTGTTACCAATCCAACTCCGGCAGCTCTTATTGCCGCAGGTAAACAGCTGAACTTCAACAATGCCAGTGATGCATTGGGTCAGAATGGCCTGGGTTATCTGAACAATACATCACAGTCCGGAGCGGCGTCAGATTCCGCTAACAATGCCGTGAAGCGGCATTATGAAGATAATTGTAATGCATACGCCAAAGCATGGGTGCAACAGCTCGCGCCTTGCAGATACACTCAGGCAATGCTGAACATACTGATACCAAGACTGGTAGAAGTATGTAAAGAAGGTTCAGATGCAGCACACCCTATGGGCTCAAGCTCAGTAAGGCCTGCAAGTACTTATGCCTATAAAAGCTTCCAACAGGTACTGGAACAGTTTAATGCGCAACAGGGTATTTCCAATAGCGTGGATTGTAATGGTTATGTGATCACCGCTCCTGCGCCTTACGACAAACAGATAGCATACAGCAATAAACCAGTCTATTCCAAACCTGATACCTGTGAATGCCGGAAGTTAAATAACCTTCGCAGTGAATACCTGTTGTACGGTAAAACTACAGATGGCAACTTTGCGGGTTATCTTGCCCGTACAAGACAGATCAATATGTCTGATGCTGATCTGACCCAGCTGCTGAATGCATGTAATACTACCAGCAGTTGTACCTATTTCCAGAAGATCATAAGTCTGCCACCGGCATTACAATGTTACACCGGTGAAATATGTGTACCCTGCAATGTGGTGAATAACGCCTATACCAGGTTTACAACCAAGTTCCCGGGTATCACGCCAACAATAGAAGAAGCGGATACGACGCAGCAAAAGCGGAATAAGCTGTTCGCTAACTATATGAATAATGAACTGGGGATCAACAAGCAGGCATGGGAGTATCTTAAATTCCGTGCTGACTGTCCTGTACCTCCTCAACCATCAGCAACCTGCGTAACGATCACCAATATCAGGAACAACTTCCTGAACCTGTATCCGGTTTCGGTCGGAGATACTGTTACTGTGAGCAAAACGGCCGCTACACTCAGGATAACGCACCTTTTAAGCACGAGGACCACTGCATATCCCGCAAACGTTACGCTGGGTGCCGCGGTTTGGACGAATGGCGGATGGTTTACCTTCAGAGATAACATTGTATTTAATTTTGGCAGGGTTGCAAGAGGGGCTAACATCACATATGCTGATATGAACCTGTATGCAAAACCAGCATCTGCAGGTGGAGAGATCGTTGCAGGTAGCCAATCACATTATTCTGCTAATCCCGGAACGATTTCCTGTGTTTTCGCAAGGTCAACAGGCCCTGTAATCGCCAATGTCACAACATGGGCCGGACAACCGGGTACAGTGGCAGCAAACAGTATTAGTTTAAGTCCGATCACCACCACGCAAAGCAGTGCCAATTATCTGAATCAGGTTTGTACGAACCTGGTAAGGGATATGTATACAGCTTCCCGCAGTGGAGTTGATTATGGATTGATCATGAGACTAAGTTCCGAGCCGGTACAGGTTTATAACGCCTTTGTATTCTGGTCGAACAGTAGTGCGGCGGGAACCAAGCAACCTTTCCTGAATGTGACTTACCGGGCGCACAGATGTGACGAGTTTGTAGTTTACTTCAATGAAACGTACGGTCAGGGTACAAACTACACAATGACTCAAATAGATAGTTTCTATCAGGCAAATTGCGGCGCATCTTCCGGTGTTTGTACTACTTCGCCACCACCACCGGTTACACCAATATATGATGGGCCATTGTTGTGCGGAAAGTCAACGCCTGTGTTCCCGTCAACGGATGTCAACACTATCAACAACTGTTCTGACACTGCGTTCTTTGCCATCAGTAAAGGAACGGAGTTATATAATGCTTACCGTGATTCATTACTGGGAAGCTTCGGACAGGACTATGTTAATACAGGCCTGTTGGCTGCAAACAGGGAAGTATTTACTGTAAGCTATACTACCAGTGAGTATCATTATACATTGTTCTATTATGATCAGGCTGGTAACCTGGTGAAAACAGTGCCTCCGGGAGGTGTGGTAATAGACAGGTCATCCACCTGGACAAACAGTGTTAAAGCTGCACGTATAGCAGGACAGAGACGTGTACCTGAACATAAGAAGATCACACAGTATAGGTATAATACGCAGGAACAGGTAGTGGAACAGGAAACGCCGGACGGCGGTATTACCAGGTTCTGGTATGACAGGCTGGGTAGGTTAGTTTTATCCCAGGATGCTGCGCAGCGTGTAGGACGTGACTACAGTTATACTTTTTATGATGGATTGGGACGAGTAACGGAAGTTGGTCAATTGCGCAGCAATACTATCGTGAACGACAATCTGACCCGTAACCCATCAGCTCTCCAGCATTTTTACTCGAGCGCGAGAACAACGTGTATACAGATAAAGACTACCACTTATGATGTGCCTTATTCACCATTGTCACAACTGGTGTTGTCGGCCCGTAACGTACGGAACAGGGTTGCATGGAGGGCTGCCTATGACAATTCACCTGATCTCGGAGCTGGCCGTTATACTGCTGCTACCTTCTATAGTTATGATATACATGGTAATGTAGATACCCTATTGCAGGACTATAAGAAGGGAGGCATGGCAGATGGCGGTAACAGGTTTAAGAAGGTGGTGTATAAATACGATCTGATCAGCGGAAATGTAAAACAGATTGCTTATCAGCCTTCGCAGGCGGATGCATTCTATCATCGTTATACATACGATCTGGAGAACAGGCTTATAAATGTAGAAACCAGCCGTGATAGTGTGTATTGGGAGAATGATGCGTATTATCAGTATTACAGACATGGATTGCTGGCAAGAACAGTATTGGGACAGCAGCAGGTGCAGGGGCTTGATTATGCTTATACGCTACAGGGCTGGATCAAAGGTGTAAATGGAACTACGCTGACAGGAAATGCTGATATGGGTAAAGACGGTATAAGCAGTAGTGTTGTAGCCAGGGATGCAGTTGGGTATTCCTTGTATTATTATGGAGCGAGGGAGTACAAACCGATTAATAGTGCAGTAACACCGTTCGCTGCGGTGGAGGGTACCGGATTTAAGCCTGTATTTACAGGAGGTATATCAGCTATCAGTCAGCAGACCGCTTCCGGTAATCTGCCATTGCTGGCGCTTTATAACTACGATGTGTTGAACCGTTTGAAAGGTTCGCAATTCGTCCGCGGCCTCAATACAAGCACAAATACCTGGACGCCTGTTGCATTGCAGGACTTTAAAGAGAATATCACTTACGACGAGGATGGAAATATCCTTAACTATACCCGTAACGGCAATAATAGCTTTGCGGCCAAACCGCTGGCTATGGATAACCTGACTTATACTTACGTGCCGGGAAAGAACCGCCTGGACTTTGTAGCTGACGCGGTAAGTGCCGGTAATTACGACAATGATATTGATAATCAGGAAGGAGGAAATTATAGCTATGATAGTACCGGCAGTCTTATAAAGGATGTGGCAGCAGGCATCAGCAATATTACCTGGACAAGGACAGGGAAAATTGCGTCAATCACGAAAACAGATGGAACGGTAACAAGTTTTACCTATGATGTTGCCGATAACCGTGTGAGTAAAACTGTTAATGGTGTGCAGACCTGGTATGTAAGAGATGCAACAGGTACGGTGTTGAGTGTGTATACCAAAGGTGACAACGCAGTGAACGGTGGCAGCCTGACACGTACGGAAACTCATTTATATGGTGCCAATCGTCTTGGTATCAGTACAGAACAAACGGATGTCCAGAATGTGGTACAGCCGGGAACTGTTGTACTGCGAGGATTGGGAACTGGAATAAACAGAAGTTTCATCCGTGGTAAAAAGTTCTTTGAATTAAGTAATCATCTGGGGAATGTGTTAGCAACAGTAACCGATAAAAAGAAGATGATATCGACCGACAGTACATCTATCAGTTACTTTGAGCCGGACATGATATCCACGCAGGAATATTATGCATTTGGTATGGCGATGCCTGGAAGAGGCAGCAATAGTAACAAATACAGATATGGCTTTAACGGTAAGGAAAACGACAATGAGATAAAAGGCGACGGAAACCAGCAGGACTATGGATTCAGGATCTATGATCCGCGTTTGGGCAGGTTCCTGAGTACCGACCCGTTAACGAAGTCCTACCCGTGGTATACACCTTATCAGTTTGCGGGTAACAGACCGGTTAACAGTATTGATCTGGATGGCCTTGAAGAGTTCAGCAGTTATGAATCTTACAAGCAGAGTTTTGGGGATAAGGCAATGGCTGAAGACAAATGGGATGGATCAGACGGCGCATGGTTAGCGAGCGACCGGGAAAATGATGTAAGCGGAAGATGGAGCAAGGCTATGGAGGCAATTACGGCGAACGAGTGGACGGACAGGTTCAGATCAGATGATCCGGATGAATATCCGTTTGCGATAGTAAGGGATTATTATCACTGGGTGCAAAGAAAACTCGATGAAAAAGGATATAAATCAAGATGGGCTAAAGGTGCAGCTTACCTGGTCGATGACCTCGCGGATACCTATAATGATGGCTTTGAATCCGGCTGGTGGACGCAAAAATGGAATGAACTCGGCCCGCTGGTGAAAGATCTGAACCTGGGTATTGCTGCATTTGCGGTTGGGCAGTTCCACGATCTGTTCTATAGTTGCACCATGGAAGGGAAGGATAGCTATATGGCCTGGTACTGCTGGGATTATGATTTTATTATGAAAGAACAGGTTACTGTAGTTGCGCCGGCTGTATATAAAAAATATAGCGGCACATCGTCTCTGGATTATCTGAATGCACTGGCAAGGAAGGAAGGCGTTACTGGTAATGGCGCGCAATTCGGGGCATGGATCGGGACCGGACACTATTTCCCCAATTTCTCGACCTTTAACATAGATCTGGAAGACAGCAAAACAGATTTCGGCGCTATGGGTAGATTTCATTTGCCTATGCTGATGCTATGGAATAACTTGCACAGCAATATGGAATATCCGATGACCAAAGAACAGGCGGCTCAAATAAAAGAAGCAAATGAAGGCATTAATGAATACTATGAGGAAAATATAAAGAAGAAGTAATGTACCGTAGACTGATAGGTATCCTGCTTATTGCAGGATGTATGGTGGCTTGCCGGTCAAATAAGAAAGATGTAGCTGATCTGATATACTTCCAAAACCTGCACGATTCTCTGAACGTGCAGGTTTTGGTGGGTAATGGGTATAAGATACTTAATACTAAAGTGAAGGACGGCAAACTGCTGGTGTGTTCTTCGAAAATGGGTGAAGACTTTTCCGTATTACACCTGATCGATCTGTCAAACAAACAGGTTGTTGCCAGGAAAGAGCTGAAAACGCTCAGGTACTATGAAGTACTGAGCGATTTTGATGATCACCGGTTTGTCTATTGTTCCATATACGATGGCAGTAAAGTGTTCTTTTATGATTTCAGGAATGATCTGGAGACAGTCCTGACGGTTGAACACAGCAGCTGGGTAGAGGCCGGGGACATCGTTTTGCAAAATAACAGTCTATACTACATAAGAAGTGTATACGGACCTTACCTTTGGAACATAAAGGAAGATAAACTGCATACTTATGATCAGCATCGGGATACAAGAAACCCGCAACTCTCTAATATTTCTTATCCGCTGGATACCAATCTGGCGGTCCTTTCCCGTGAGCAATCCGGAAGGGACAGTCTGAAGTTATATGCTGTTGATGCTTCCGGAAGCGAAAAATGGACGGCCGTAACTGAGTGCCGGGACGGAGCTTCATTATTTGTGCCTGAAATGATAATGACGGAAGATGCCGTGATTGTCAATTCTGGAAGACAGTTGGTAAAATTGAATAAGCAGAATGGCGCAACATTGGCTACCAGGAAGTTTGATGATCTTATCAGTAGTGTCTTTCATCTGAAGAGTGAGATCGTAGTCTTTTCTGTACACCGCGGTGTAGCTTTTCCTGATGAAAAAACGAAGAGTAAAGTTCTTGTAAATGGCTTGCGCACAGATAGCCTGAGTGATGGCTGGTCTGCGAGTTTTGACGTGACGGGCATGCCACAGTTTGGTTTGATAAATGGAAGGCTGTTTCTAAGCGACCATGATTCTATCCGGGCTATAGATGCATATAACGGCAGGACGGGTCAAAATGGTCCGGGAAAGGAGAGTTACACTAAAATGTTAACAGACACGCATACGGGTAAGTATTATCTACTGTTGAACGATGAGATTATGATATGGTAGCCGGCCCCATCAATATTTTGAGACATAAGTTATTAAGCAAACTGCTACTATAGTCACTGTATGGTTCACATAACTCACTTTCTTTAACTCATCATGCGCAATCTCCCGTGGCGTATCTCCTATATACGGTTTGACCACCACCTGCCCATGATAAGTGTTCGGGCCTCCGAAGCGGCACTGTAGTATACCTGCCAAGGCTGCTTCCGGATAACCTGAATTCGGGCTTGCATGCTGATGCCCGTATTTAAGAATATATACTGCCCCACGTTTACTGAAAGTCACCAATACCATTAAGAACGCTGTTAACCTGGCGGGGATATAATTAACCACATCATCCAGCCTGGCTGCAAATTTTCCGAAGTAGAAGTACCGCTCGCTTTTATACCCGATCATAGAATCGAGGGTATTGATCAATTTATAAACCATCATAGCAGGTAACCCGCCGATAGCATAGTAGAATAACGGCGCGATGACACCATCACTTAAATTCTCTGATAAGGTCTCAAATACCGCTGTCCGGATCTGATTCTCATTAAGCGCACTTGTTTGGCGCCCTACGATCCATGACAGGCGTTTGCGGCCTGCATCAAGTCCCTGGTTCGCTAATGTGTCAAACACTTCTTTACCTTCCTGTAAAAGGCTTTTATTGGCCAGACTGTAAAAGACAAAGATGCTGGTGAAGATGTAGTATGTTACGGTATTGAACGTTAGCAGCCAGTGCTGCATGAAATAGAAGAAGCTGAATATCAGTGCGCAGAGAACGATTGTCAGTAATGCGCCTTTCAGTAGTTTGAATGTTCCTTTATTTAATATTGTTTCACCTTTAGCTATGACATTTCCGAATAGACGGATGGGATGCGGTAACCATCTTGGATCACCAAGTAAGAGATCCAGTAGATAGCCTGCTATTAATGGAATGGTTGTCATCATAAACTGTCCATCCATGACTTGATCGCTTTAACGAGTAATAGATTTTGTTCTTTACGCTGTGTCGCGATACGGAAGTGCTGTGGCGTGAGGCTTTTGAAGTTGGAAGCATCCCTTATCAGCAAACCGGCTGTTTGTAAGAGGAACAGCTTCAACTCCGCCGCAGTACCTTTGGGCGTCTGACAGAGAAAGAAGTTAGTATGTGTTTTCCTGATGGAGATATCACCGATATTATTCAAAGCGCTGATCAGTTCAAGTGCATTCCATGTCAGTGTCGAAACGGGCAATACCATTTCATCCCGGTGTTGTGCAATGAACAATCCTGCCTCAATAGCCAGTGTATTGACTGACCAGGGCATTTTGGAGGGAAGGATATTATTGATAACAGCTTTATTACTGAGTATATAACCCAGCCGTAATCCGGGTATGGAGTATGTTTTAGTGAGCGACTTAATAATGATGAGGTTAGGATATTCATCCAGGGAGGGGACCATCGAGATAACATCCACCGTAAAATCAACATACGCTTCATCGATCACGAACATAGTTGCCGGGTGATGATCTAAGAGCTTTTTTATCGTTTGCGGATGAAGTATTGCCCCTGTAGGATTATTGGGATTGCCGAAAAATACCAGATCTGTCTGAAAAACTGTATCCGGGCGAAGATCATCCCAATGCAGATGATTTATTTGCAGATCATTGGCCCGGCAGCCGTCTTCATATTCAGCAAAAGCAGGTATAATAATAGTAGCTGATTTTCTACGATATGCATGTGCTACCAGGTAAAAGGCTTCTGTTGCGCCATTTGTAACCAATACCTGTCCGGGCTTTATGCCATGCCAGTCTGCTAAAGCAGCTTGTAAGCGCTGTGCATTGGCTTCCGGATAATTATTGATCTTATGCAGGCAATGAGTAAGGTGATTGTTTAATTTATCAGAAAACCCTTCGTAATATACATTAGAGCTGAAGTCAGCAACGATGTTATAATTAAACAAATATCTGTCGTCTCCGTGGCCGGTGATCATCTGTCTCTCTTTAGTTGTCTGTAAATATAATCCATGTCTATATGCTCACGCAGATGTTGCGCCAGCTTGTCATACTGCGCATCCTTGTAAGCCAGGTAATCGAAAGGGACGGAAGATCGCTTTGTTGTATGATCTTTCAGCAGATCATCTATCACTACAGCATTGTCTAGAATACCGTGAATGTAGGTGCCCCAGCAACGTTCATTCAGTATATATCCCTCTTGATTGCCGCTACTTGTATTGTTGAGGGGACTTTCAGCGCTGGTAGCTGTGCTGATACCCATATGGATCTCATAACCGTTACAGCGGTCAGCATTGCCTTTATAGTAAAAGTGACATTGTTCCGTTACCTTATTTTCGGTTAACACTGTTTTGACAGGAAGGATACCTAGTCCGGGCATCGATTCTACCATACCTTCTACATGATGCGGATCTTCTATACTGCTGCCCATCATCTGGTAACCACCACAGATGCCAATCACTGTTTTCCCATTCTTATGTGCCAGTACAATAGCTTTTGCTACACCATTATTCTTGATGTCGATCAGATCGGCAATCGTATTCTTACTGCCGGGCAGGATAATGATGTCTGCTTTTTCAATATCAGCCGGGTTATTACTATAGAAGAGGTGAACGCGCTCATCCTGTTCCAGTACGTTGAAGTCGGTGAAGTTGGACAGGCGGTTGAGCAGTACAACGGCCACATTCACTTTGCCGGATGCGAAATCGTTGTGTTTATGTTCAAGTCCGACGGAATCTTCTTCTTCTACATAAATGTCTTTTCGGTAAGGGATAATGCCAATAACAGGAATGCCGCAAAGCTCTTTCAGCATGGTTTTACCAGTATCGAAGAGGCGGGCGTCGCCCCGGAATTTATTAATGATGATGCCTTTGACAAGTTCCTTTTCTTCCGGTGGTAACAGTGCTATGGTGCCATAGACACTTGCGAATAATCCGCCCTTGTCAATATCGCTCACGAGGTATACGTCGGCCTGCGCATGTAAAGCCATACGCATATTAGTAATATCGCGGTGTTTCAGATTGAGTTCACTGATGCTGCCTGCGCCTTCCAGTACAACGGGGTTATACTTCGTATGGAGGCGATCGTACGCTGCTTTGGCTTCTTTGAAGAGTTCCTGTTTGTTATTGCCCATGAAGTAGTCGTAAGCCGACTGATTGCCTACGGGTTTACCCAGTAATACGACCTGGGAGGCTTTATCGCTGGTAGGTTTCAACAACACCGGGTTCATATCGGTACTGCAGGGGATCCCGCATGCCTCTGCCTGTACGGCCTGGGCGCGTCCTATCTCGAAGCCGTCGGGTGTGGCATAGCTGTTGAGCGACATGTTCTGTGCTTTGAAAGGAGCGGGATGGTAGCCATCCTGTTTGAAGATGCGGCAGAAGCCTGTATTGATAAAACTTTTGCCAACATCCGATGCAGTGCCGGCAAACATGATGGACCTTAGTTGCTGCATAAGATTGCGAATGTACTATCTTTGACCGAATGAAGCCACAGTTTTTAATTGCAGCACCATCCAGTAATTCCGGCAAGACGACGATCACATTAGGTCTGTTAAGACTGTTGCATAACAGAGGCTTAAAAGTACAGCCGTTCAAGTGCGGCCCCGACTACATCGATCCTAAACATCATTTCCTGGCAGCCCATTCCCAGAGTATTAACCTGGATACGTTCATGATGAGCGAAGATCATGTGCGGTCCTTGTATGCAAAATACAGCGCCGATGCGGATGTAGTGATCACCGAAGGTGTAATGGGCCTGTTCGACGGCGCAGACAGGATGAAGGGGAGTAGTGCGGAAATAGCTATGTTGCTTGACCTGCCGGTGATACTGGTCGTGAATGCCAAAGCGATGGCTTATTCAGTAGCGCCGCTGATCTATGGCTTCATGCATTTTAATCCGCAGGTACGTATAGCCGGTGTGATCTTCAACTTTGTGAATACGGAAAGCCATTACCAGTTCCTGAAAGACGCCTGTGAAGATCTGGGTGTTACTCCGCTGGGGTATGTACCGGCGAATGATGATATTAAAATCCCATCCCGTCACCTCGGACTGGCCATCTCTCCTGATAACGACTACAACGCTATCATAGAAAGGGCTGCCGCTCATATCAGCAAGACAGTAACAGTAGAACAGCTGCTTGAAATCACGCAGAACACCGTTCCTGCTGTTCCTGTTCCAACCATATTGCCACCTGCCCGTACTTTGGAAATTGCGGTAGCGATGGATGATGCGTTTAACTTTACTTACACTGAGAACCTGGAGATATTGAAGCAATTAGGGGAGGTTACTACTTTTAGTCCCCTGGACGACTGGAAACTACCGGCAACGGACCTGCTATATCTTCCGGGCGGGTATCCTGAATTGTTCCTTGAGAAATTGTCAGCTAACCTTACCATGCGGGAATCGATCCTTGATTACTGCAACAACGGGGGAAAGGTCATTGCCGAATGTGGGGGTATGATGTACCTCGGGGAGACCCTGGCGGACAATACCGGTAAAGAATACCCGATGATTGGCTTTTTAAGCCTTAAAACGACGATGAAGGACGCGCGACTGTCACTCGGTTACCGTGATATAGAAATGGGCTTAAATCGCTTTAAAGGGCATGAATTTCACTATTCTGGTTTTACGGAGCAGGAACCCCTGGAACGGATCGGCAAGGTTTACAACGCCAGGGGGAAGGAAGTGCTGACCCCGGTATACCGGAAAGATAATGTAATTGCGTCCTATATACACCTCTATTGGGGGGAGAATCCCGGCTGGTTCCAGCTTTTTTGACTTAGTTACTCCTGTTTCAGCTTGCATGTACCCGGGGTTATTGAAGCATATTAGAGTGGGAATATCAAGCTACCGCATGAACTTTTTAACAAAGTAAATTTGACCCTTTGAACAAAGTGGCTTGAATTACAGTCAGTTACCTTTGTATTCAATTAATACAGTTATTGCTAACAGTGTAACTGAGTTGTAGGTATAAGCGATACACCGGCATATTTCTATGCGGGTGTTTTTATTTAAGACAAACCGGTGGATTTTCGGTATTTTTCAGGTGAAGGGCATAAAAACAAATTAATCGGCAAGCTTGTTGAATGCTATAGCGGTCATCTTTCCGGATTGCATCTGATCTTTTGCCCGATTTACCGGAACCGGCCATATGTTAACAGCACAATATTAGAGAGCGTTTATAAAATACATTCTAAGCATACTACATGGAAAAACTGGATATTGTGCGTTTTGCTCCCCGTGGCGAGAATAGCTTTATGGAAACCGTGACAGGCAGGGTTAAATCTTATTTTACTGCTAATGGTATTTCTCCTTACGCCAACACTGGCATGTGGGCTAAAACAGTGATCATGCTGCTGCTGTACTTTGTGCCTTACCTTTTAATGGTAACAGGCCTGGGTGCAAACAATCTCTGGGTATTTATGGGACTTTGGTTTATGATGAGCTGGGGAATGTGTGGCATAGGTACCGCTGTCATGCATGATGCAAATCATGGGGCTTATTCTCCTAACAAAAAAGTGAACGGTTTTATCGGTCACATTTTGGAGGTGATCGGGGGATATACCGTTAACTGGAAGATCCAGCATAACGTATTGCATCACACTTACACGAACATTACGGGACTGGATGAAGATATTGATAGTATTGTCCTGCTACGTTTTTCGCCGAGACAGAAGTGGTATTGGTTTCACCGGTATCAATATCTGTACATCTGGTTTTTCTATACTATCATGACACTGTTCTGGATGACCGTTAAAGATTATTTGCAGGTAGTTAAATACAAACGGCATGATCTGCTGATCAAACAAAAAGTTTCTCTCAAAGAAGCGCTGTTCCGGATCTCGATTTACAAAGTAGGATATTTTGGTTACATCATCGTACTTCCCATATTATTTTCCGGGCAGCCCTGGTATTGGGTACTGGGTGGATTTGTGTTGATGCATTTTGCTGCCGGACTTTTCCTTTCCTGTGTTTTTCAACCTTCTCATGTCGTGGAAGCATCTTCATTCTCTTTACCGCTTGGTGATGCTGGTAGCAGGCATATGGAAGATTCCTGGGCTATTCATGAACTGGCCAATACCACCAATTTTGCACCACGCAGCCGTTTTCTTTCCTGGTTCATTGGCGGACTTAATTTCCAGATCGAGCATCATTTATTTAGCGGCGTCTGCCATGTACATTACAAAAAGATCGCTCCTATAGTCAGAGCTACAGCGGCAGATTTTGGCCTGTCCTATAATGTAAAACCGACTTTCTTCAGGGCGCTTCTTGCCCATGCCAGGATGCTGAAACTCCTGGGTGAGAACAAATAAGTATCTGATGTTCGCGCAGTAGTGCAAAACTGAGCCGGGGAGAAGAACAGTATTTTCTACCGGGAATCCAGGTATTAATACGCTTGCCGGAACATCTAATTTGACTGAACTTTACTTTACAGATAAAGCAGTATTCAGAACATTGCCCAATAGCCACAACATTGACCCCGGAAACAACAGCAAACAGTACAAACACATAACCTCAACAATTTAAGATCTACAGACCCGGAACGATCCATTGTCATGTACCGTCCTACGCACATTATGCGTTGGCCATGAGCTGCTTTTTTAGTTTTTAACCTCAAAAAATTATTCAAATGGACAAAGCAATTGCAACAGACAACCTTTCTGAACAGCAGGTCAAAGTCTACCTGGAAAACCGTAAACTTTTGCTACTCTCTAAATTCCTGCCGCAGCAAACAGCCAGTATCACTTATTGGGAACAGCTGCTCTGTGTGGGATTTAATCCCGATGTTTCCCGGCTGGAAGCGGTAGTACGGATCAAACAACCTGCCGGCTATAGCGGCGGATTATGCAGTGCCGGTTCTCATGAATTCGTACGCTTCTTTGTCGACTATCACGATGGCGCAGGATTTCAGGATGCTGGTCTGACCAGCTTCAAAGTATCTGACATACCTGATGCAGTGCCGCATACCAAACATCCGCTTCATTACATGGTATACATATTCCTCAATGATGAAGCGCACCGCAGGTTTACCAATTGTGATACAGCGATCATTCCCACCGTCAGAGCCGTGTTATCCTGGAATAGTATTCCTTCTGTAAACCCCGCCGACATTCCTCACTTTGGTAATGTTGTGAATGCAGATATCCAGTTGAAGAGAAAGAGGATCATCTTCTGGGGAGACCTTATCAAAGAATTGGGCATCCAGGAAAAGCTGGATGTATTTCCGCAGGTAGATGAAGAATTCAAATTACCGGTTATCGATAAACCATTGCCACCGGTAGAACAATTCTACAAAATGTACAAGGGGGCAGGTGTTGAAGATCACCGGACCTTCTACAGCAGCCTGATACCACAGTTGCCGGAGGTTGCCAAACAAGCCAGCGGAGCGCCTGTGTTCGACCTTGACATCATCAGTAAAATAGGTGTTAACATTGCCGACCTTACGAAGGTGATCACGAATCCGATATTCAGTAATGATAAGGCGAACGTAACATATGAAGAACTTACCTGCGTAGGTCTTCACACCAATTCGGATACATTGGGTGCAGTCATCAAACTAAAGAAAACGACTGGTTTCAGCGGAAACCTCTGTACCGCAGGTTCAAAAGAATATGTGGCCTTCTGGGCGGACTGGAACAACGACGGTACTTTCGACGAATACCTCGGCACCACCAGCGTTACTGTGCATGACATCAGCAACATGCCTAAAGATGGCTTGTTCTATAATGTGGCTTTGCCCTTAGACTTCTCCAAACGACTGAAAAGCTGTGAGTTGCCAAACGTTGTAAGGATACGTGGTGTAATGTCATGGCAGACATTGCCTTCCACCACAGATCCGAATGCATTGAACTTCTACGGCAACCGTATAGATGTACGGGTACAGATCAGACCAGGTGCGCTGGATGGCGGCAAATTGGGTATCAACCTGTTTGACGTGAATGGCGTGGCGCTCAGCAACATCGATCAGGCAGGTATTAGTACGAGAGGGCTTGCGTACAGCAGCGCTGTGTTCCCCGGAGCAGCATATTCATTCGGAGGACTGATCAAACTGAGTGGTATGTTCACCAACAGCGGTGCATCGGGCACAACTTTCTATAAAGTACAGTTCCTCGATACAAGTGGCGGCACCTGGCAGGATGTGATGGATAAACAGAAGTTCCAGATCATCGAAAGCAGCATCTTAACACTACATGACCAGGACCCATCATTAACAGGAGGCTGGCTGACCTATCTGCCAGCGGTACCTTCGAAAGCAGAGAAACTGTCATTGCTGGCATTCTGGGATAGCGGCAACAGGAACGGCCTGTATAAGATCAGGGTATTATATACCAAAGATCCGTTGCATGCACCTGCAAACATCAGTTACTCCGCCGAAACATATGTATACCTCGACAACACAGGTTACACTGTTAACGGAGCACCATCGGCCACACTCGATCCTGCCAGTACGCTGGATGTGATCATTGCCGGAGGCGATTGCAAATTCTATAATAAGGGAGATGTTATCAGTGGACAGCTGAAAGTGATAGACCAGTTCTTCAGCAACTGGAGCTTCAGTCTGCAGCCTGCGGCACATATTACACCATTAGGTACTCCGCTGAGCACCTTTATCATTCCTTCTTCAAGGTCTTGTGTAAGTCTGGCGGATAACGGAAACAACGGTCTTGCCTTCACCATTGACACGAAGTACCTGCAATCATGCGGATATACCATCCGTTTGAGCGCCACTGACAGGTCGCTGGTAGGGTATAGGATCACTTTCCTGGATGGCTCGTATATCTATAATCTTACCAGCCATTATGCCGAAAAGTACCTCGGATTTGCGGTATTACCTTAAGTCAGGATAGATGGATAGCGAAGCGTGGGGACGGCAAAAGGCTGTTCTCATGCTTTGATGCATATACAAAAAACCGTAAAATATCATTTTTAAATTCCTTCAATGTACAGACCTTTGCCTTGAGAATGGATACCTAACAGAGATGGCAGAAAAGACGAACGTAGCAGCAACACCTGTAAGAGCGGAGCGGGGAAGTCTCCGGTTCCGGCGGATCAAGAACAGTATTTTCCTTTCAGGGCTTTCGGTATTTGCCCAGTTATATTTATTTCAGCCTGTACTACCGCTGTTGTGTAAGGAGTTTGATATCACACCTGCTGCAAGCAGCTGGGCGGTATCTGCGTCTACACTGGGAATGGCGGTAGGGCTATTCATATTTTCGCTGAAAGCGGATGCATTGCCGCGTAAACAGCTGATGGGTTTTGCTATGCTGGCATCGGCGGTACTCACCCTGATATCTGTCTTCATTCATAATTTCCCTTTGCTAATAGCAGTGAGTTTTGTCAGGGGGGCTATACTTTCCGGCGTTACAGCAGTCGCATTAGCTTATTTATCAGAAGAAGTAAGCACCGGTGCATTAGGACTGGCCATCAGTTTATATCTGAGCGGCAATGCTATTGGCGGTATGGCGGGCAGGATCATTGTGATGTTGATAGCCGGATGGGCGGACTGGCGCTGGGCGGCAGTATTTGTAGGAGTTTCCAGCCTGATACTGGGCTTGTTTTTTATGAAGCGTTTACCTGACTCAAAACATTTTGTACCGCATCCTGTCAATATCAGTTATAAGTGGCAGCAGATGGGCGTCTTTTTCCGTCAGCCGGTCATCGTCCTCATTTACTTTGCCGCGCTGCTGCTGATGGGCGCTTTCGTAAGCATCTACAATTATACCGGCTTCCATCTGGAAGCGCCTCCTTTTTCTCTTCCACACTATGTCATAGCCTGTATCTTCCTGATGTATACCTTAGGTGTATTGGGCACGATGGTATCCGGGAGATTATCTGATAAAATAGTTCCCGCAAAACTGATCCGGTTCTTCATCCCGGCTATAGCAGTTGGATTGCTATTGATGCTGATACCACAACTGGTGGCTTTCGTAGCCGGTCTCGGAGTTTTCACGTTCAGCTTTTTCGGCACGCATACGCTTTCCAGCAGGATCATCTCGCAGGAGGCGAGGGAAGGCAAAAGCACGGCTACTTCGCTTTACTGGTTGTTTTACTATGCAGGATCTGCCATCGTCGGTACCGCTACAGGTGTAGTGCTTACCGGATGGGGATGGGACATATTTATCAGCTCACTGCTTTTATTAGTCCTGGGAGGATTTCTGTTGGTTTTCAGAGCCGGAAAAAAATGACCTTAATGTTTTTCTGAGATCTCCAGTAGTTCCTTCAGATAATCGCCCCACACGGCAGGTAAGGAGTTTGTGCCATGACCAACAGTTTTATCTGTAATGGGCAGCAGGATATATCGTCCGTTCTTTACCTTTTTGATCTCTTTTTCCATTACACCAAGTTCCGCAGGGTTAATTTCGTCATCGGCAGAATTGATGGCGAAAACCGGCACTTTGATCTGTGACAGAAATGGAGAGGGGTTGTAGTAACGGGAAGCTTCCAGTGCGTAGATCACATCATTTGCGTCTAGGGAGGCAAGGCTGCCTCTTCTCATCCTGACTACAAGCGAGTCGGCCGATTCACGAGTGGAGGCAGACGATTGCAGTTGCAATGGACTGCTGTTCATAAAAAAGAAAGAAGATAATGCACCTGTCAATCCGAGTACAGGTTGTGACTTGTATTCACCATCCTGCCAGGCCGGGTCCATTTTGATCATATCTATCGCCATTTTGCGCATCATCCTGTTGCGGCCAACAATCGGCGCGGGTTGACAGGCAAGTGGCATTAAGGCGTCCATGAATTTCGGATAAGCATATCCCCATACCCAGGCATGCATGGCGCCCATTGAAGTACCTAATATGAGGCGGAGGTGATCAACACCCAGGTGTTTTGTAAGCAGGCGATGTTCCGCAGTCACCATGTCATTGTAGGTGTATGCGGGAAAGCGCATATGGAGGCTGTCGCTCGGACGGCTCGATTTCCCATGACCAATGGCATCGGGTAGTATGATGAAGTATTTGGTAGCATCCAGTAGCTGTCCGGGACCAAATAACTGACCGGCAAACTGTTTACCCAGGAATCCTGCTGCAGATGCCGTCGTACCGTGCATGATCAATACAGCATTCATGACCTTCCCGTCAGATCCCTTGCGGGGCGTGCCGATGGTATAATAATGAAGGTTCATCAGCGGGAGTTTCTCTCCATTCTCAAAAGTAAAATTTTCAACGGTGTAGGTGCCTTCAGCAGGCGTAGGATAGGACTGCCCCTTTACCTGAACGAACAGAAAAAAGGATAGCAGAAAAGGTAAATACTTTTTCAGCATGACAACGAGCATTGGTTTTGTAACAGGGCGAAAAAGTAGGCATAATCAGGCGTTTTTAATAACCGCTGATCATTTTCTGTGTTCGGACCAGCTATTAAATAGAAAAATCCCGGACATATTACATGTCCGGGACTGGTGTATAAGTTATGTCGATAAGCGATTACTGTTGCTTAGCGGCTTCTTTTTTCTTTTTCTGATGATCAACGATCGCACCGATACCAGCACCTGCACCAGCACCAACTACGGTACCGATAACTGCACCTTTCACACGGTCGTTCTTGTTGATGATCGCACCTGTAACTGCACCGGTACCAGCACCTACAACGGCGCCTTTAGCGGTGTGGCTCCAGCCTTTCTTCTTTTCCGTAGTAGTAGCGGTAGCAGGAGCTTCAGCAGCAGGTGCGCTGTTGTCGTTGTTACCGTTGCTGTGATTTACGGTTGCTGGTTTGCTATTCTCACGAATATTCTTAACTGTCTTCATGGAATCGATGGTGCGCTGTTTAACTTCGTTTACAGCGTTAACAGAGTCTACAGCTTCCTGTTTGGCAGCCTCAATAGCCTCTTCCTGAGATGGTTTGTTATTACAGGCGAATAGCGTGACGATTGTTGCTAAGCTCAAAAATAACTGTTTCATGGCCTGATTTTTTGGTTTGTTCAATTTATACAGTACTAGTAGACAAAACTATGCCATTTTTATCGAATCTTCCTAATTCATCTGTAAATTAATTTGATGTAGATAGCGTTTTTTTATTATCTATTTATTTTTCAGCTATTTATCTCGCGAGGGCGGTCCTTCGTTTCCAGAGTTACGTCTTTAAGATGATGGTGTAACCCTTTAATTGACATAACCCTTAAAACAAACCACTATGAAGAATGCCATTGCATGCCTGGTCATTGCAACCCTGATGTCCTGTAATAAAAAGGACAATGAACTCATCGACAAAGATGTTCATAAAACCCTGGCTATCATTAATTACTATGTGAACGGCACTTCCGGTAATAATGCCAACACCGGTACGTCGGCCGCCGCACCTCTTAAAACCATTCAGGCCGCGTTAGACAAAACCACTGAAGGGGCTGGCGCCACGATCTATGTGGCAGGTGGTACCTACAAAGAACGGCTGATCTGGCAACATTCCGGTGCCTCTGCTGCCGAGCCTATCACACTTACCAATTATTCCGGGGGTACTGTTATTCTCGATGGCGTTGGTGCTACCAACAACACACAGGATGAAATGATCCTGGTGCTTAACAAAAGCCATATCAGGATCAACAATATCCGCATCGCCAATAACATCCGGCCCGGCGCTTTCGGTATCCATATTCATGGCACGGGTACGGACGTCCACATAACCTCCTGCCGGATCTACAACATTGGCTGGACCGCAGATTCTACAGCCATGCCCACCAGCGGGAACAATGCTAATCCGCTGATATTAGTTGGTTCAACGCCCGCTGCCTATACCGAGATATACTTTGGCAGCAACCAGGTATATGCCTGCAACCCCGGTTATAGCGAAGCCATGACCCTCGCAGGGAATGTAGATAACTTCCTGATAGAGAATAACATTGTACACCATAACAGGAATATCGGAATAGATATGAACGGCCATTACGCCTGGACCGGCGCTCCGGATAGCGTGAACTTCGTAAGGAACGGAAATGTCAAAGGTAACGTAGTGTATAATTGTATATCGCCTGCTGCTGTAAGTGGCGGCATATATGTAGACGGCGGCCGATGGATCAATATCGAAGGTAACTACTCCTTCAGCAACGGCGTAGGCATCTCCCTGGGTTCAGAAATGGCTAACAGCACCGCCGAAGGGATCAACGTGCGTAGTAACGTTATTTATAACAATAAAGAGGCGGGGCTGTCCATCGGCGCTAATGCTTCCGGTAGCAAAGTGGCTTATTCTACTATCAGCAATAATACCCTCTTTAAGAACTTCACCAATGGCGGATGGGGAGGTGAGATCGGTCTGCAGAATACCGATCATGTGACGTTCTCCAATAACATCATTCAATCCGCCAACGATATCGTCATCATTAAACTATTAGGTTATACGACTACGAATCTTGCAATGGATTATGACCGGTATTATACAAGTTCAGGAAGTGCGGCTACATTTGACTGGGGGACCGACGGGTTTTATACTACGCTGGCCGCGTTTCAGACAGGTACCGGATTGGATGCGCATGGGACTTATGGTAATCCGTCTTTTGTGAATAATACCGCTGCGGCGTTGAATTTGCATTTGGCCAGTGGGTCGGCTTGTATTAATGCGGGGAATCCGGGGTTTGTGCCGGCATCAGGGGAATTGGACATTGATAAACAGGCGAGGAAACAGAATGGCAGGGTGGATGTTGGAGCGGATGAGACGGCGTGGTAGGGATTTTAAAAGTGCAGGGCCGATTCCTGTTCTGGGAACAAAAAAGGCAAGACCCGCTCTTAGAGTAGGTCCTGCCTTTTTGTTATTGGACTATATTCGTTAATCATCTCAAAACTCACGGTAATAAATAAGCTTTGTGAGGTGAACTGTTAATTGGCGTTGATAAGGCTTCGTTTAATGTCGATCGGTACACTGGCCACCTTACTAGTTTTTCAGTTTTACCAATATTATTGTAAGTATAAAAGCTAATGAGCCTATAAGATATAGCCCTAAAATAAAACTAAGGATGTAGCTCACATTTTGGTTAAACGAAAAAAAAGAAAAAACAAAACTAGGAATTTTCCAAAAGGTCAAATACACACCGAGAATGATTACTATAAAACCCGGCAGCTTTATCAGCCAATTGATATTTTTTTCGTCCCGGGAATATATACTCATGATTTTTGACAGCGAAGTAAGAACAAGAAAGATTGAAATCAGTAATGTTAAGGCGAATGATATAATATTCTTATCGATCAGCATATTGGTTGTCCTCATCACGAGTTCATTGGCTGCACTTAAACCAAACATTGTTTTAATGGCGACCAAAATGTAACTAAGCATTTCAGCTGTAGCCTGAAGAATATTCCCAGGTCCTTTCAGGGTACACAAACTTAATAGTAAGGCCAATAACCAAACCACGGATGGTATAAGGCCAAGGAACAATTGCTTTGTTCTGGACTTATTCAGAAAAGAAAATGGTAATTCTTCTATAGCAATACTTCCCAAATCTTCCTTTAGCATTCCCAATGGTTTGATATAAGCCCCTATTGGCAACCAGCCTAATTGATATATTGTACTATTAATGTTCCTTTTAAGTATGGAAAAACCAGGATTTAAGAAAATTGAAAACTCGGTGATCTTAACCTTCCAAATTTTACAAAGCCATACATAAATAAAGTTGCTAAGCGAAATAGCTAAGAAGATCAATGCACCTAAATAGAAGGCATTATGGCTAAAGTGCAGCATAAGGTTGAAAGTCAATTTATTGGGACAAATAATTACAGACCCTTACTCAAAGGAGAGACAAATATATAATATTTTATATACAAACGAGTGCCTTACGTCCGATACCGGTTTAAAGGGATTTTTTCTTCGGTAATATTTTTCAGGATATCGTTTACTGCAACTTATTACAATCCTTCTAATTGTAATGCCCCATCGCCAGCAATACCTTTCCATCCTCACCGAAAGTAAAAAATTCCGCTGCTTTCTTTCCATTAACACTCGTGTAATAAATGATCACAGTATTCATGCATGATAAAACTTCATGCAGCTCGAAATGAAGATCAGGATATTTCGTCAGGGCCTTTTCCCAATAATTCCGTACGTTTTCCTTTCCTTTCAAACGGCCATCCGGGCTGATGCCCATTTGTAGTATAAAGGGACTGCTCATTTCAAAATCCTCCGTATAATGTTCGAGTACCGCATCAAGGTTGTGGGTGTTCCATGCGGCTACCCATTCGTCCGCAAATTGCAGGGCTTGTTCGCGTGAGATCATATTTTTTTTGATAAAAGTACAGTATAGGAATGTGAGAGGATAGGACAAAAAGGTCAAATTTCTACTTGACCTGGTGTAACGCCGAAGGCCTGTTTGTATCTGCGGATAAAGTAAGATACATCTTCAAACCCGCTGCTATAGCAAGCCTCCTTCACGGATAAACGCTTGTGTTGTAGAAGGTATTTTGCTTGTTGTAAACGTTTTTCGATCATCCATTGACCAGGACTACAGCCTACGTTCTTTTTGAACCATCGTTTAAAAGTACTCAGACTCATGTTGTGAGCGCTGGCGTAATATTGCAGCTGCATACGGTCTGCAATGTGGCAGGCCATGGGACTGAGCAGGGTATCCGCGTCACCAAGCACCAGGTTCAGGCTTACGAAAGGGTCCCGCTTCACGAGGATATCAGAATATAAAATGGAATTTTTCGGAACGAAAAGCGCATCACCAGCTTTCATATCATATCTTTCACCGTTCAGGAAAACCACTTTCCGGCCTTCGCGTACATAAGTAAGTGCAGCGTAAGGCATAAAGAACGCATCCTCGGAAGAGCGGCGGTACTGGCAGAAAGCCATGTT
Organism: Chitinophaga sp. S165; assembly: GCF_003182155.1. Classification (GTDB taxonomy): domain Bacteria; phylum Bacteroidota; class Bacteroidia; order Chitinophagales; family Chitinophagaceae; genus Chitinophaga. Next base: position 887,509 of record NZ_QGTG01000001.1, on the reverse strand, counting down.
CATTACGGCATCAGCATATAACAGCTCTACCTTTGCCCTGTCCTGGTTGAAGTTTTCATATAGCCGGATCATAGGCCACAAATTACAAAGTCTTCGTGAAAATAGGCTGTCTGATTGAATTGGTACTGCTACCCTGGAGCGAATATCCCTTATAGATATTGATTTTGACGTCAAAGAGGGTCGAAAATTCATTATCTGAGGAGACGCTGTAAATGGATATAGCTTGCTTCTATCGGCAATAGTATGACCAAAGATATGCCAGCAGTAATTATTTTTATGAATAAATAAAGATTATTAGGATTATCTTAAATCGAAAATCAATAGACATGAAGATAGCTGTGATAGGCGCTCACAAGGTTGGCAAAACTACATTGGCAGAAGAGCTACTGGAATATCTTCCTGGGTACACCCTTAACATAGAGCCGTATTACGCACTTGAAGAATCAGGATATATATTTTCAGAAATACCCGATGTCGATGATTTTATAAAACAATTTGAATGCTCGTTAGAGCAGATCTCAAGACCTGGAGACAATATCATATTTGATAGATCTCCAATTGATATTTTAGCATATATCCATGCTATTGATGAAGCCAGGAATATTAAGCCATTATTTGAAACCGCTCAAACAATTATTGCTGGAATAGATCTCCTTGTGTTCGTTCCAATAGAAGATCCGGATTTGATATCCTGCCAGAAGTCAGATCTACCTAAACTTAGATACAGGGTAAATGACATACTGAATGATTGGATATGGGACCTGGATATAAAAACCGTTGAAGTTAATGGCACGCTGGTGAACCGTAGGAACCAAATAATAAAAGAAGTAGTTAATATGGGAGCTGGAACTAATCCTACATAATTAACCTAAATTCTTATTGATGACTAATATAATTTATGCTACCGGGAACATGCTGGTCTTGTTGCCAAAAAGCCCGCCATTGTCGAATCTGGCGGGCTTTTTCTATGGTCTGATTAGGCGATAATTAAAAAACATCTGCAAATACTGCTGTTTCGAATTCACAGAAGACAGCATTACCCACGAAATTATAAGCAGCTAGTGCTGTTAAAGCATCTCCGCTTTCACTTCCTTTCAGGACTGCATTAAACGCTTGCGCAAAGGAGTCTACCCGGTAAAAGTTGATTACTTTGAATGGCTGGTTGTTTTTTGACCACCATTTAAACTTCAGTATGGTATCACCGGAAGCAACAGCTGCGTTACCTAATTTCATATAGAATTTAAGGGTGTTACCTATTCTGTGTACCCTGAGGTCCTGTACAAAGGAAGGTATGACGTCCAGATATCTTCCAGCCCATTCAATGTTGTTTTTGGAGTTCTCATATACTATTCCGGTACTATTATTTGCATAGAATAGCATAGGCTCCACGTCGGAACTGTAATGTAAGTCTCTGATAAAAACATCTCTGCAATACAGTAGCTGGTTAGGCCGTTCGTCTTTTCCAACGGGGTAAATGAAATTTACGTTGTTATTATTGAAACTTACTTTGTCGCAGGACTGCAGGAGGATATTGCCCTCCAGGAAGTTATTCTCAATAACAATATCGCGGAAAGTGCCATATAACTGCGCGCCTATGAGGCGGATGGCAGATTTGTATAAGGTGCCTGTGCCAAATGAAGGAGTGCTGAACTGGCCATAGTCGCTATAGGAATTTACAATGCGTATTCTTTCCCATGTTCTCCAGTTCGTTTCATTAGCAGCGGTTTTTGATTTGTCCCAGAACTGAATGCCACAAAGCGCATTCTTAAAAGCCCTGACATTATCCATTAACAGGTCGGTGATGTTCGTTCCATTGGAATAGCCTTCCCAGTCAACGCCATTGCCATATAGCTTACCGTCTGTTGCTCTGTCTCCTTTGGACCCATGATTGGCTGGTTGAGCGCCAGCAGCAGGCGTGTCCAGGCCGTTGAAGGAAAGTTCTACGTTCTTCAGCTCTACGCCTTTCATACAGTCGCCGCTAATGCCATGCCTTCTGTTCCAGCTGAATCGGGAATCCTCAATTTTAATGTACTCAAACAGATACGTTTCGGTGCCCGGGTCAACCTGTTGGTTTGAGAAAAACTCAAGACCATCGGCTGCACAATATTCAACTTCAACGTTTCTGAATGTAAGATGCTTACAGCTTCCCAGGCATCTAATCCCGTGCCGGCCGCCGTCTTCGGCCGCACTATCAATATTCATATGGTTGTCCCGGTTACCGTTTATATAGATATTTTCAAACAGGATATTTTGTTTTTCAGTTGCCATTCCATCCACTGTTAAGACGGAAGTAAAATCTATGCTTGATCCCGCATGTTGAAATCGAAAGTTTCTTACGGTGGTGTTGCTTTGCACAGAAAGTGGTGATGCTACCAGGTAGGTTCTACCCTCGCCGTCCAGGATCCTGTCTTCTGCTGTTTTTATTGCTTTCTGCAGCTTTGACGTATCATTTGTTGTACCGTCACCTTTGGCACCAAACCATAATGCACTCAGAGGGCTGTTATATAATCGTTTCCATCTTCCTGTTGCCACGTTACCTGATATAAAGATTGTTCCCAGATCTTCCTCTTCAACGGAATTGGCATCCCAGTAAAAATCACCGCCACCTCCGTCTCCGATAGTATAGTAGCCTAATACGTGTACTGTTTCGTTGGCTACAATGGGAGTTGTAGCTAACGCTGAAATTAATTCTAAAGTCATTGATCTTATTTTTTAGGTTAACTGCAAGAATTGACGTCAATTGTAGTATGATTCAAAGTTACATGCTTGCCGCGCATTGAAAGTGCGTAGCCGGTTCCATATACAGCAGTAATAATTTTTTAACATCAAAATCTCTTTTGATTGTTAATCTTTGTTACGTTATAACCTTTCCCATAATTGAAGTTGATACATTAATTCAAAAACAGGGATGCGTAACAGGCCCGAAAAGGTTATCCGATTTATCAGAACAAGCTGTAAAAAAAATATAAAATTACAATAGGACCATGAGTACATTTAGCAAAAAAGGGATTGCTATATTTTGCATCTTCACAGGCATTTCATCCATTTGCCAGGCTCAATTGCATTGGCAACCTTCCGCCAAACATAATGATAGTTTACCGGCGGCAATCAGGGTATATGAAACAACAGACAGCCTGGATGGTCGGCCTTTCCGGGCATTTTATCTTAAGGCGCCGGCGTCAGATCCGTCGCTTACCTTTGAGACACGCACCGGTAACGGAAAACGATACACTCCCGATGAATATGTAAGTATGGAGAGCGGTAAAGTGTATGCAATAGTGAACACCACTTTCTTTTCTTTCGCAGACAACAGCTCGCTGAACATGGTAGTTAGTAAGGGGAAGACTATGGCCGATAATCAACTGACAGATACAATTAAAACATTTGACGGTCATCCGCAGATTATTTACCCTACCCAGGGTGTATTCGGTATCCTTCCCGGTGGTAAGCCGGATATTGCGTGGATCTATCCTGCGGGTAAGAACAAAGAAGCATATGCGTATGATGCACCTAATGCGCCGCAAAACGGGATATGGACCAGGCCGTCCAGGAAAAATGGTAAACGGTGGACAGCCGTCGAAGCAGCAGGCGGTGGTCCTGTATTGCTACCTTACATCAGCAGTGTGCAGGAAAACCGTTTCGCCTGGCACGAAATGGATATGCATCCCCGTACTGCAATAGGTTACACGGCAGATAATAACGTGATCATCCTGGCAGTGGAGGGACGTCATCCCGGAGTGGCTGAAGGTGCTACCCTGATTCAATTAGCCCGTATTCTACGGTCACTGGGTTGTGTAGAAGCGCTGAATCTTGATGGAGGTGGTTCAAGCTCCCTTGTTGCCGGGAACCAGGCAACAATTCTTCCTTCTGATAAAAAAGGACAAAGACCCGTGCCCGCGGTGCTATTGATAAAAGCAGCGGAATAAATAATGTTTTAGAACCTCAAGCCTATTCCTTATCAGCGACTAAAAGTTGATGATGTTCTGCAGCATCAGGTATCCGTTTATTTTTAATATTTGTAAGATCAAGGTCAAGAAGTTTTTCTACCCGGGTACAAAACCATGTCCATCTTCCGTTCAACGCGTCTACACTCCACTCCTTATTATATTTCCCTGAATTGTAGTTATTTACAATAAGTTGTGTTTGTTGGAATGATGTGATCTTACCGTCTTTCGGATTTTCTAAACCTGTGCCGTCATAAGATTTTATTTTTTCCGGGAATGCATAATTTCTTGCTGCAATATTTTTGGCTCCGCTTAATAATGTAAGATTTGCACCGGAGTGTATCCATTCGTCCAGATATGGAATGCCTTTCGCATGCGCCCACTCAGCTATACTATCAAAAGACTGTGGGAGAATATGTTCCGTTTGTATGGAGCGATCTCCCATTTCGAAATACGGAGGATTATCCTGCAATTCATATTCGATCATGAAAAGGAGCGGCTTACACCATGGCTCGAAGTAAATATCACTGTCCAATGCATCTACCGCCCTATTAATTAATTCCTCGGTCAGTTGTTTGTTGATTTCATTTTCTATGAATGATATGTCCCTCTTTTCTTTCAGATATCCGATAAGATTGAATGAAGTTTGCTTGACTTTTGAAAGGGTATAACCTGCGATCCATGCCAGATAGTAATATCTGCGTAAGAGTCTGACAAACTTTTCAGTATTTGCATAATTTACGTGCTGTGCAGTGGTCAGTAATGTACGCCAATAAACACTCCATCTGATATAATAGAGACTGTAAATGATAGTATCAGTACTATCATAAATGCCCGATTTGTAGTGAGAAATGAAGTTTTTGAACTCACTAATGACTGCATTTGGATCTTCTTTGCTGAAGACTTGCTTCAGCTCATCATACAATGATTTTTCAGGATTTTTTCCTAGTTTATAATATTCATACATCACAAACAAGTCGTTCATTGTCTCATTGGTGTCTGTAGCGATGTCCTCACACCGTTTCCAGTCGGCCATAAACTGATCTTCGTAGTGTTTGCGTAATTCTCCATCTTCGCCATACATTTGTTGAATTTTGCCAATAAGCAGACTCTTTATAAGATCGGAGTTAGACAAATCCAGTCCCCTGTCATTCAGCACTTGGAAGAGCTTAATAGCAAAGCCTACGGTATTACAATCAATCCTGATTATTTTAACATTATTAAACAAGTAGTTCATAAAAGCCCCGGCTTGCTCTTTCCCGATCTCTACGAGTTTTTCTTTAAAAAATGCCGCTGTATTTTTGAACTTGAATTTTGGTTCCTGTTCTTTTTTTAAGTCTTTTTGAAATGGCTTTTTATGGGTTATAGCATTGCCATTACGAATAACGAGATCCTGGAAATCACTCGCATGGTTAGCATGTGTTCTTAATCGTAGTCGTTCCAACCGATCATCAAGTTTGATGGAAGACTTAACTGTAAAAGCGCTTACTGCATCAAAATTTTCTGCCGGCAAGTGATCATTCAGATCTGGATAAAGATCCCTGCACACACACATCAGAATGAAAAGTGTAGTTAGGCGTTGCTGTCCGTCTACGATATCCAGGTAACTGGAGGCTTCTTCTGGTTTAGCAGTAATAATTGATCCTAAAAAATAATTGGGTTCAACATCCTGGGCCTCCCGCAGGTCATCCCATAATTTAGATAGTTGATCGTCTCCCCATGAGTAGGGTCTTTGATAGTGGGGAATCTGGTAAAGGGCATCTGTATTTCCTAGTAAGGCTTTGATGCTTAAACTTTGAGGTTTGAAGATGTCGTCCATAGTTTCAATTTTGTAATCTTGTGATGTACAATAAGAAAAAAAGGTAAAAGGGGTTGATAATAAGCCGTACAATTTACTGAAAATCAAATGAAAATAAGTCAAAATACCCAGGTTAGGCATTGCCGGGGGCTAAATTAAACAGAATTTGAGTAATATTTCACAGTATTTACAAGCCCGAAAGCTATACGCTTCTAACTAATGTAACCAGCTGAAAGCTTACGGTATCCCGGTCGGATTCCATTATCATACATCAATCCATAAATAGATATATCTTTGGTTCAAAATCCCTTCCTGGTGAAATACGTCTTACTATCAATAGCCCTGATCTTCAGCTCCATTTTCCTATTATCTGCAAGGATGGTCTATATCTTGCCTATAACTACACCACCTCCGTCTGGCTGTGGAATGGCCGGATTCGCAGGCATGGTCTTCCTGTTTATTTGTATCGTGATGTTGCTGCTTAGCTCCTGGGTTTGGGGGCGACAATCATTCGTTTCCGGCGTAAAAATTAAGCCGGGATGAATAAGCTACCTCGTAATTGCATACATTCCTGCACCTAAGGTCCAGGTAGACCTGGATGTAAAAGAACAAGGTTTTCAAAGTATCATCACCTTTACTGAAAAATTAACCTGATCGTTAATTTCTATGCCAAACAAAAAAGCAACTTTTTCTTCCAGTGATATCCTCGCTCAACTGGACGTCTGCGCACAAGACTTTAATTTCCCCGTACTGGATAACGGATACATTTATCCTGTTGTATCGCGACTATCTGTCTTTGGCGACATCGAAAGATGGGTGATAGCTATAGAAGTAGTAGGCTATCATTACCGCTTCCATGGGCATAATGGTGTAGAGAATTGCATCTACGTATATGGTAATTGTCTCGGTTTTGAGCCTGGAATGACCGCAGAAAACGTCCTGTATGTAACAGCCGAGAGTGATGAAGGCGCCACGTTTATACATGATTCATGGGGTACGGTCAATCCCGATGTACATTCTATGTTGATCAGAGATCAGAAGGTCAGCATTCCCAAAGATCCTGCATTTTACACTTCACGCAATGTGACGTTAGAAAATCCACCTGCAATCAGGGGGTATGAATTTATGCGTGCAAGTCTCCCTGAATATAAAAACGAATTTTTAGCACTTGAAGATGAAATATATGACTGTTTCCGTCTGAACATTCCTAAGATCATGCAGTTGGATGAGTGGTATCACCCCGATATAGCAGGTGAAGAAAAGCCATCGGAAAATGAAACATTCCAGATGATTGCGAGCGTACTGGAATCAGGTGACATTTCCTGTTACAATCCAACAAAAAGTGCTAATAACCATTGGAATAATTGGCCGGAAGGAGGCAGTTGCTGATGACGATCAGGCAATGAACTCCACCACAATGCCATTCCTTTTGGCGAATATTTCAATACATTCTCTGATGACTTTCGTTAATCCGTGAGGTTTGATGTCTGTCTTTTTGATGTATAATTTCTTTACATCCCTGTTGAACAATATTTCCGTATGAACTTGCGCTTCAACATAACGGCCTACCTGTAGATTAGGATGCCTGGGGCTTCCTACTGCTGCATTATGCAGCCACTCTAAAGGATTAGGTTCCATATTCGCAATGACGCGTTCCAAATTATGGAAGGTGGCTATTTTCTTATCCGAGAGCGGATCATGTTCATATACAAATGAATCACCTGCTGTATAGGTACATTTGTGTTTGACATGTTCTTTCAGTTCCATATAGGAATTGCCGTATTGCCTTGCCGGACCTCTCGGATTGCTAGTGTAATTAAGGGCAGCATATTTCGGCCTTGTAACCGGTTCGAAAGTGGGGTTATTCGGCTTACTGCCGAACTGCCTGATATTGTCGAGAATACCCTGTGGGCCTGGTCTGTTGGCATTATTATATTTGAAGAATTTTTGTTCCACATTTTCTCTCCGGTTCATATAATTCGCGTCGTTGGAACCTCTCTCATGAATATTCTTAAGGTCCTTAGGCGGAGGATATTTTAGAAAACTATTGATGTCAAAGTTAATTGTCAGCGCGGCCCGCTGAAGATGCCGTACCATCTGCCGTAACTGTATCTCCGCTACCCCACGCGATGTTACATTCATATTCTGCATAATGTTCAGGATAGCATCATTTTCATCTTGTGTCATCTGCGCAGTATCTTCTATTATTTCCTTATGCTTTAAGGAAACTACGTCACTCGCTGCCAGACGGGCAAGTACTTGCTGTCTTTCTTTGGGTGTCATAATATGTTATTATTTGATGAAGTGATGTGTTTTTTTCCTCTGGTAAAAGTGACGGTTTTAACAGCATTAAACAATCACCGAAATCGGGTAGGGGTAAGCCCGATACTGGGGACTTCTTTCTGGGGAAGTGGCCCGTATCATTGATGATGCGGGCCACTGAGAACAGTTAATTAAGGGAGGGCAATAACAACCTCTTTGGTTATTACAAATACTTCACCTGTCACATACGTCAATGTAAGTGTAACGGTGTAAGTAACTGGCTGATAGACGTGGTTAACCAGCGGGCGTGCATTTACTGCAGGCGCTGATCCGTCCCCGAAATCCCAGTTTACATTGGCAACCGTAGGTAAGTCAGCAGGCAGCGGAGTAGTAAGATAAATAGTGGCATACTGTATCAGCGGATTAGTACCCCATAACGTAGTTACACGGTACGTAAAATCAGGTGTTGGCACTGCCTTATGAGCAACTGATCTTACAACAGGCTGAACATCGGTATTTGCATACATGCTGACGCCGGCAAATACCGCGAGGAGCAACAACAATGTTCTTTTCATTTGAAAGGAGAATTTTGGGTAAACAAGAATTGTAATGTCGGCCTGAAAATAAATGATCGCGGTTAATACAGAAAGTTAAAATACCGCAGTTGAGTGTATGCACTCACGACATATAAAGTAAAAACCCGCTGCCAGAGCAGCGGGCTTTTGTTAAAGGTTATCTTACTAAGGACAAGACATAATCATTATCCGCCTTCGCCGCTGCCATGAAATTCTTAAGATCAGTAAACTCTTCTGCCAGATGCTTCCTGGTAAATGCTCTATCCGGCTCTCCTTCTTCGATCCAGACATTGTTAGGATAAATGTCATTTTCATTAAGCTCTTTTGCATTATACAGTTTATGAAACTGCTCCAGGGAAATACTGCCTAAAAAAGTATGCATGTCTGCAACGCCGTTTACGTCATTATAATAAATGGCAGTGCTTTCAAAATCAAGATCCTCCGATAACATCTCCAGCTCATCCAGATCGATCTCTTTTCCGACGTAAGTCTCGGGATAAAATATCTGCTCCAGCAAAGAGACCGTTGCTTCATCCTGCTCCTTCGACAAGATGAATTTCAGTCCCTCGAAAGTTTGCGGAAAGACAATATTTTCTTTGGAGATGTCCAGTATAACAGTTCCCTCCGGATTGGCTTTCATTGCCTCAAAATTTTCCTGAGATACACGATAGAGTGTTATGCTCTGACTCATTACTACGAAATTTGGGGAGCAAAACTAAGGAAAAATAAGAAAACCTGATCGCTTCTCCTTTTTACTATCCCCGTCTTCTTTTCCCCGCATTTTTTGGTGGGCTGGAAGGCTTGCCTCTTCTGGATTGCGAAGGCTTCTGTACCGCATTTTCCCGCTTCCCCGGCTTCTCTGTTGGTTTCCCTGTCCGCGGTTTACTGTCTTTAGCAGGCGGCTTTGTTGTTTTGTGCTTATGCGGCGACGGCTTGGTTTCGGGCGTAAAGGCGGTTTTCGGATGGTCCTTTGCCGGTGTACGGGCAGGAGCCTTCTTACGCGGTGCAGACGGATTATCCTCACTACGGACCTTACTGGAATCAGCTACGCTTTCTTTCAGGAATGATATCTCAGCCTCACTAAGATGGCGCCATTTACCTAAAGGAAGTTTGTCGAGCCTTACATTCATGATACGGACACGTTGTAAGCCGACAACTGTATAGCCAAGATATTCGCACATGCGTCTGATCTGCCGGTTGAGGCCCTGCGTAAGTGTTATACGGAAGGTTTGCCGCCCCATCATCTGTACTTTACAGGGCAGTGTACGGGTATCCAGAATAGGTACCCCCTGCGACATCTGCTGTACAAATGCGGGGTTGATGGGTTTGTTAACCCTTACGACGTATTCCTTTTCGTGGTTGTTAGCCGCCCTCAGGATCTTATTAATGATGTCGCCATCATTGGTAAGGAAGATCAGCCCCTCAGAGTCTTTGTCGAGGCGGCCAATAGGAAATATCCGCTGGGGATAATTAACAAAACTGATAATATTGTCCTTGATATGTAATTCGGTAGTGGTAGTGATGCCTGGAGGTTTGTTGAGGGCCAGGTATACACGTTTTTCTTTTTTAGCGGCAGTGATAAGGCTACCGTCTACTTCAACAGTGTCACCCGGCTTGTAGCGGTTGCCCAAAGCAGCCGGCCGGTCATTCAATAATACCCGGCCCTGCGTGATGAGATTGTCTGCCTCCCGGCGTGAACAATACCCGGTATCACTGATAAACTTGTTTAAACTGATTGATTGGTCCAATGACGTATGATATTTTAAAGTGGCAGGCGTGTGCCTTCCAGGGGCAAAGGTCGGTAATTGGGAGGAAAAAAATACATCCTGTTAACTGGCTTTCCCTGATTATCAGGGAAAATCACAATTTTTATATCATGAGAGATGTTAATGTGTCTGAAACTATACAGTAGCCCCACAAGGAACTCTGATGCCTGATCCGTCAAATTGATTCTTTAATTGATTAATAGCTGTTAGCCTATCGTAAGAACGGCTCAAAGATACTGTCTATCTGAAAACAAGTCACACCAGCTTTGATTAGACGCTGTGCCTGTTCCTGTGCCAGCGCCATGCTATTGCCATTTTTGAAACTCCAGGCGTTTACAACACCCACAGTCAGGATATGGTGCTGTTTCGTCCAGCTAACATCTTCGGCTGAGATATCGCCGGAAAAAAGATAGTAATGCGAAGGGCTGAAGCTTTTTTTATTCATGTTCTCTTCAAGTTGTGCTCTGGTACAACTGAGTTTTATTTTGCCGGTGAAGAATGGTGTTGATTCGTCTGTTCCAATCATAAGCGCCTGCTCATTCAGGTCATACTTTTTAAGCAGGGCTATCATCCGAAGATAGCTGGATGGTTGCCGCGTATTTTCAGATCGATCATGATCTGTAGACGCCCCTTTGCCGCTTTTAAAACATCCTCAAACGACAGGATACGATAGCCGTTGTTATTCTTCAATATACTTAGTGCCTTCCAGGTCATCGCGGATAGCGAAGTATCTATGCCGAAAGTCCGTTTAAGATTAGCATCATGATGCGTTACCAATATGCTATCGCTGGTGAGCCGTACGTCAACTTCAATCATGTAATATCCCCGTTTGCCGGCTTCCTGAAGCGCTTCCATACTATTCTCTTCCCGCAGACTATCAACTACACCGCCGCGGTGGGCAATCAAAAGATAACTGTTTGACTGACAATAAACAGTAAGACTGCATAACAGAAAGACCAATAAAGCGGATATTTTTTTAGTAACTGACATAGTTCTTTCGGATTGTTATTCGCGAATAGCCTATAAGACCGTTTTGTTTAACAAGTTACGCTGTTGCTGCAAAGTTGTATATTATATTTTAGTTCTCGAAACCTTTACTATTATAAAAGATATAATGATTCTTTTCAGGCTTTTTTCCTACTTTGGGTAGTCAAAATCTTAACCCGATATACCTTTAAATATTCAACCCTATATTATAAAACCCATATAACCCTCACCATGAAAAAGTACTACATTCCAGTTCTTTTACTGCTTATTGGCGTTGGCGTACGAGCTAATACTTTCCCCGTTACGGACAATAGTCCGGGGCCTGAGAAAGGTCTTAACGCAAGTTATACTGCCGACGCAGTGAGCATTACTCCGCAGGACGCGGAACAACAATGGACGTTTAGCCTGGCGATAAAGGCCGTAAACGGACATAAACCTGCATCATCGCCTCTTATGACGAGGCAAAATAACAAGGTACGATTCGACCATGATCATCATTTCCAGGTGGAATACACAAATGATGAACAAGGTATCCGTCAGCGTTTTATCATCCGGGAACCCGCGGAGCCTAATAGTACGCCGACGGTACAACTTCAACCGGCGAATAGTTGGCTTGCTATGTACGGTGGCGCAAACAGCCTCACCTTCAGTAACAACGGGCAAATACTTAATTACAGTGATCTTGAAGTACAGGATGCAAAAGGTAAAAAGCTGCCCGCACACTTCACCGTACAGCAAAATCAAGTAGAGATAGCTGTTGATGCAGAACAGGCAGCATACCCGCTTTCAATTCAGACTGTCGTAGGTACCTTGTCGGAACTACAAGCAAAAAGCCGTCTGGAACGTAATCTGGCAGGTGCCCAATTAGGAGCAGCAGTTACAGGAGCCGGAGACATCAATGGTGATGGCTATGATGATGTGATAGTAGGCGCACCCTATTATGCCAATGGACAGACGGCGGAAGGAGCCGTATATATTCATTACGGTAGTACACCGAATGGTATCAATCCCAATGTTTTCACTGTGTTGGAAGGGAATGTCGTAAATGCGCATTTTGGCGAGATACTGGCCGGCGGTGGAGACATCAATGGTGATGGCTACGATGATGTGGTAGTAGGAGTGCCGCATAGGGCCGGTATGCCGGGTAATGATACCGGGTATGTATATGTCTATTCCGGCTCGGCTGCAGGGCTGAACCCTACTCCCTATATTCTGCGTTCTGTAAGGCAGGGAGATAATTTTGGAATTAGCGTGGCTATTGCCAAAGACCTGGAGTTTGACGGCACCGACGATATTCTTATCGGCGCAAACGCCGGAGAAGGATACGTGACCGTTTACTATGGCACTATCTGGGGAATAAAAAATTCTCTGATGACCGAAATCGCTATCAGCGGAACGACAGGCTTTGGAACAAAAGTAGCGGGCGCCGGAGATATATATGGATTCGGACTCGGACGTTCCGTGATGATCGCAGCTGCTGAAGATCTGTATCTGTTCTGGCATAGCAACTATGAGATAGAAGTTGACTTCCCTACTATTATACACAGTCCCGCTCCGGGAATATCATTTGGCTGCTCTATAGCTGGTCAACGTGATATAAATGGTGATGGATATGATGATATGATCGTGGGCGCAAAAGACTATGCAGACGGTAGCCTCAATCATTCAGGAGCATTGTATGTTTATTACGGCTATTGGGATTATAACAGCCCTGGTAACCCAACGTTTGACACGCCTAACCTGATAATAAAAGGAGACAAGGATTCTGCCCTGTTCGCCTCACAGGTGGCATTTGCAGGAGATGTCAATAACGATGGATACCAGGAGGTAATTGTTTCAGCACCAGCATGGGAAAGTTCAACCTTAACGCCGAATGTAGGAAGAGCGTCCCTCTATTATGGTTCATCATCCGGTTTGAGCTCTTCGGCTGGAGCCACCATACAGCCCACCGTCGCTACCTCCTGGTTGAATGCAGTAGCAGGTGCAGGAGATGTAAATGGAGATGGATATGGCGATATTATAGTAGGCGCACCGTTATACGACAGGGGCCAGATCGATGAAGGAGTGGGCCTGGTTTATCTGGGTGGTGCATATAGTCTTGCACGAATGGCTGAACCTAAATCTGACGGTGTTGTAGAAACAAAAACATCCGCAGTTGTGAAAACTTTCCCTAACCCGGTAGTAAACAATCTGTCTGTTCAGTTCGAAGGTTTGGACACGAAAGCAGATACTTATGTTCAGATAACAGATGTAACTGGAGCTATTGTAAAGACCGTACAAATAGGAAAAGTGGAAAATGGCAACCAGGCTATTGATGTGAGTACACTCGTTCCGGGTACCTACTTTGTAATTATTAATAATGGCAGTAAAGTGATCAGGGAAAAAATAATTAAACAATAGTCCATGTATCACACTCCCCGGATAGCTGATCCGGGCGGTTTACTCACCCCTAATGTATAACCTATAATATCCTCACCATGAAAAAGCAATATTTTTCAGGTCTTTTAGTTTTTACGGCACTGGCTGCACACGCAACTTCTTCGCCGGTTATTGACAAGGAACTGCTGCAGAAAGCACAAAAGCAGGTTGAAAAGATTGAATACTTCATCAAAAAGCAAGATAATACAACAACTTATCATAGCCCTAATCCAGTGAATGGTTTAAAGGCTTCTTACACCGGAAATGAATTGAACATTGTATCCGAAAAAGCGGATCAGCAATGGGCGTTTAAATTAACGGTAAAAGAAGTAGGCGGATATAATCCCGTGGCACAGCCGCTGGTTTCGATGAATGAAAATAGCGTGCAGTTTAACCATGATCATCATTTTAAAGTTGAATATACTAATGATGAAAAGGGCATTCAGCAGAAATTTATCATCCAGGAAGCGGGGACTGCAACCGGTAAAGTAACCGTGCAGCTGCAACCGGAAGAAGGCTGGAATGCACGATACAAAAGCGCTACCAGTCTTGCGTTTGAAAACAAAGGACAGGAGCTCGATTATAGCGATCTGAAAGTAACGGATGCAAAGGGTAAAAAGCTGCCCGCACATTTTACTGTACATCAAAACCAGGTAGAAATATCGGTAGATGCTGAACACGCAGCATTCCCGCTTTCACTTCAATCTATCGTAGGCGAGCTGACATTGTTATATGCGAGGACCATCATGCAATCGGATCAGGCAGGCGCTCAAATGGGTGCTGCGGTTTCCTCAGCCGGAGACGTAAATGCCGACGGATATCCCGATGTAGTAGTAGGTGCGCCTTATTATAGCAAAGGAGAATCCCATGAAGGAGCTGTATTTATTTTTTACGGTAGCGGGCCTAATGGTATAAATCCTAACAATTACACCTTGCTGGAAAAAAATGTTCCGGAAGGGCATTTTGGAGAGTATATAGCTGGCGGCGGAGATGTAAATGGTGATGGATTTGATGATGTACTGGTAGGAGTTCCTTATCATGCAGGCACCTTTAATAACGATACAGGCATGGTGTACGTTTATTATGGATCAGCTGCAGGTACTAGCACTACTCCAGAAATAATCCGCTCTTCAAGACAAGGCGATCATTTTGGTGTTAGTGTGGCTATTGCGCCAGACATTGATGGGGACGGGAACGATGATGTGCTGATCGGAGCAGATAACGGTGAAGGTTATGTGACCGTTGTATACGGAACTAGCTGGGGTCTGGAATTCGCATTCACGTCGGAACTCGCTGTTGGCGGAGCCACCCGTTTCGGTTCAAAGGTGTCGGATGCCGGAAGTATCAGCGGAGCCGGTTCACGTGCAATAATGGTGGTATCTAATGAAGGGCTGTACATCTTTAATGGCGATTTTAGCGGTGTGGAGATGACGCCTTCCCAAACTATACCGCGTCCCGATCAGGCAGGATCTTTTGGTAGTGCAATTGCGGGAGGTGGAGATGTAAATGGCGATGGATATGATGATATAATAGTGGGTGCAAAAGATTATGCGGACATAGAACATAATCGCCTGCAGTCTGGCGCATTTTTTCTTTATATCGGTAGCAGTACAGGTATCGTCACTACGCCTCATCAAGTTGTTACTTCAGGACAGGATTCAACGCTTTACGCATCACAGATCGCATTTGTCGGCGATATAAATCAGGATGGATTTGACGATGCCGTGGTAGGTGCACCTAAATGGAAAGACGGTTGGGACGAAAGTCAGGAGGAACGGGAAGGTGCAGTATTCATGTATTATGGATATCCTCCCGGCATAAATTTCTGGGCAGCAGGATATATTCATAGTGATAAGACGAATGCCTTGCTGGGATCTTCAGTTGCGGGTGTAGGCGACGTGAACGGAGATGGATATCCTGATTTATTAGTAGGGGCTCCGCAGTGTAATAATCCACAGCCTCAAGAGGGGATCGCTGCGATCTTCCTGGGGGCTCCTTATACGCCGGCACGTATGGCAAATCCTCAGAATGCGGCGTCAAACCAAAGGACGGCTGAGAGGAAAAGACGTCCCGGACGTTAGTGAAGTTTCTTACTTTTGCTGAATGCCTTAAGAGCGTTTGATTAATATTCGCTCAGATATCGCTTAGATACCGCTCATCCTACGTTAATCTTACGTTCATGAACGTAGGATCAACGTAGGATGAGCGGTATCTAAGCGATATCTGAGCGATATCTAACCGGAGTTTTAACACCGCGATTTTGGAATAGTGTTATTTTGTAATGTATTTTAATTGATTGAGAACGTGTTTGTTATGCCTTTTAAATTACGTATTTCCCGCATCGGTTTTATATTTAGCTTTGTGATGTAAAAAGAAAACAGCACACAATTTTTACACTTTTAGCATCGATCTAAAGACAAAATCGCGTTATCAGCGCGTCGATATAAATACGTATTTCGTTACTGAGGCAGGTCATCATCAGCTCCTGTGCTACTAAGCGGAATCTGTATGCAGACGTAACCGGGGAGGATTGGCAAAAGTGAAATCTAAGTTTTAGTTTTGCCTCATAAAGATTTTCCTTATATGGCTTTACGTATTAATCCCTTTTCCAGGACCAATGACGATACCGGTTTTGGCAGCAGTTCCAACAGCTCTGTGGGCCGCTTTATAAACAAGGATGGTTCGTTCAACCTGCGTAAAGAAGGGATACCGGTTTGGGAGCGTGTGAGCATTTACCATACATTACTCAACCTTTCTTCCTGGAAATTCTTCTTAGCCATCATCATCTTCTTTGTATCTATCAACCTGGTTTATACATTGATCTATCTGGGACTCGGCGCACAAGAGTTCCAGGGCGTTCTGGGAACTTCAGAGTGGCAGCAGTTCAAGGAGATCTATTTCTTCAGTACGGAAACCTTCACGACAGTTGGTTACGGCCGCGTAAACCCGGTGGGAGACGGCGTCAATCTGGTAGCATCCATTGAAGCATTGAACGGCTTCCTGTACCTGGCAGTTTTCACGGGTTTAATCTATGGACGTTTTTCGAAGCCCAAAGCTTTCCTCAAATTCAGCGATCATGCTGTAATAGCGCCCTACAAAGATAAAATGGGCCTGATGTTCCGCTTTGCTTCCTTTAAAGCGATGCATACGCTCACCGGCGTCGATGTAAAGGCTAATCTGGCACTGCTTGTACCGGAGGATGGTAAACCGGTATACCGGTTCTTTGAGCTTAAGCTGGAACGCAGCCGTATACAGAACCTGCCTATGAACTGGACGGTGGTGCATGCAATTGATGAAGACAGTCCTTTACTGGGTTTGAACGAAGAGGATATAAAAGCTGCGGATGTAGAGATCTATGTGCATGTGCAGGGATTTGACGAAGTGTTTTCCAGTTCAGTATTGAAACGGACCTCTTATACCTGGGAGGAAATACAGTTCAACAGGCGCTTTGTACCGATGTACCGGGAAACTGGCAATACAACGATCCTGGAATTGCAGAAACTGAATACGACAGTGCCGGCGGAGGTGAAGCAGGAAGCGGAGCGGCTGGGCTAGAAAAACAGGCATCCGGTACATAGGCTCCTTAAAAAGTGAGCACCTGCCACAGGTGCAATTTTGGGGCGTGAAGTTTATTTTTATTATTTTTAGCCCGGACAGACCAGATTATGCTGGAAAAGATTCATTCAGAGACGTTCGGGAATGCCTGATCAGCCAGACAACGAGAAAATATTACTGCAGCGCATTAGAGAAGGTGCACAGGATGCATTCAAGGCTATCTATGCCCGTTACAACGAGAAGATTTACTCACTCGCTTATCATCTTACCAGGTCTGAAGTCGTGGCCGAAGAGATCGTCCAGGACGTATTTCTGAAGGTCTGGATGCAAAAGGAAACTCTGCCTGAGATCCGCGACTTCGAATCGTGGCTTTTTATTCTGGCCCGCAATTATATTTATACCTGGTTGAAAACGAGCGCCCGTCGGCAGGCGCACGAAATGCTGGCGGATGATCATGTCTCTGTGGAACCTTTAGAGGTGGATGCAGCTATCCACCGGAAGGAGCTGGAAAATCTTCTCCGTGAGGCAATCAGACAATTATCGCCACAACAGCAGCAGGTATATATCCTGTTCCGGGAAGAACAATTAACCCGGGAGGCCATTGCCGGCCGGTTAGGTCTATCCTCTGAAACTGTTAAAGTTCACATGAGCCGCGCCATGCGGTCCATAAGGGCTTACATCACGTCCCGTACGCCTTTTACCCTCATATTATTCTTCCTTTTAAAAAATCTGCTACTTTTTTTTCCGGCAATGTAACCCACGCCTTTAAAAATGTAGTCTTTACTATTAACCGCGGTATTTATGCTAAATGAAAGACTTTTATATCTGATGGACCGTTACGTCCGGCAACAGCAAACAGAGGCCGAAATGGCCGAGCTTCGGCTGATGTTGGGCGATAAACAATATGAGGATCAGGTAAAAATGCTCATAGACCAATATAGTGCCCAGGGGCTACCCGCATATAAAATGCGGGAAGGCGCCGGTACCGAAATACTGGAAACGATACTGGAAACAACGGCTCCTGCAACACAAGGGATAGTTCGTAGCATACGTCCTTTCCGTCACATATGGTGGGCGGCAGCGGTGGTGGTATTATGCGGTGCAGGTATCTATCTCTGGCAACGTCCTGCGCGGGTGGAGGTAGCTGCAACGGCAGCCAGCCAGCCAGGTACGCCGGGTAGCAATAAGGCGATACTTACCCTGGCCGATGGTGCAGAAGTAGCATTGGACGATAAGGGCAATCAGCAGATACAGCAAGGTACTACAGCCGTTCACCAGCAGAATGGTCTTTTACAATATCATGGGTCCGGCGATCCGGCATCTGTAAGTTATAATACACTTTATGTACCCCGGGGAGGACAGTTTCAGCTTATACTGCCTGATGGCACAAAAGTCTGGCTGAATGCTGCCTCCAGGTTGAAATACCCTACCGCGTTCTCAGGAAGAAGTAGGGTAGTGGAGCTTCAGGGCGAAGCATACTTTGAAGTAGCAAAACGGGCGGATCAGCCTTTCAGCGTAAAGGTGAACAATAAAGAAGTCGTTGAAGTACTGGGTACCGATTTCAATATTATGTCCTATACCGAAGAAGTGCAATCAGTCACCACGCTGGTAACAGGTGCTGTTAAAGTAATAAGCGGCGGATCTCAGCAAACGCTGCGACCCGGCCAGCAAGCCCTCGTGGACGAGCATACTGGTGCAATGACGGTTGCACCGGCAGATGTTGACAGGGCGCTGGCGTGGAAGACCGGTTTTTTTGAACTGGACAATACAGACCTGCCGACGCTTATGCGGCAGTTGTCGAGATGGTACGATGTTGAAATTATTGATCAATCAAAAGGAAATACAGTAGGGGAATTTGGGGGAAGAATCAGCAGGACATTAAACCTTCGGGACGTATTACACGTACTGGAGCAATATGGTGTTCACTCACGGATTGAGGATAATAAGGTCGTTATCCTCTCAAAGTAAATCATTGTAAGAAAAAGAATTTATGGGGTGACCGCGGATAATGACCGCGGGGGGGAATGATTTGCCTGTAATAAGCGAAAACAACATTAGAGTAATAAATGATAAACAGCTAAGGAGGTCACAAAAACGGAACAGGAGGTGCGCCAACACCCCCTGCAGATGTTGACAACAACCAATAATCGTTCAGAGACTATTTTCATTACCAACAAAGCAAATGTATGTATTTCAACACTAAGGGGAAAGCCCCTTACGGAGATTTATTATCAACCAAATTCACCTCCCGCGCCGCCCTACCGGCGCCTGTATTCCGGAGATGCATAGAAAGTAAATTATTCAGGGTTATGAGAATGACCGCTTTCTTAATGATTGTCATCTGCCTGCATATCGCCGCTAAAGGCGTATCGCAGGTTGTTTCTATTAAAGCAAGGAATCTTCCGTTAAAGGAAGTTTTTGTTGAAATGTCTAAACAGACGGGTATCTCTATTCTGTACAAGGAAAGGGAATTACAGCACACAAAACCGGTCAGTCTGGATGTGAAAAATGCTCCATTCAGGCAGGTGCTTGACAATTTGCTGAAAGACCAGGAACTTGAATATCAGATTCAGAATGAGATCATTTTCATTGAACCTAAAAAAAATCCTGTCAATTTTTTACGTTCTGAATTGCCTGCTGCAGATACCAATACAATTGATCTGATCGGGGTGATCGTACATGAGGAAACGCAAAAGCCGCTGGATGGCGTGACGGTCATGGTGAAAGGGAGCAAGCAGGGAGCTGTTACAGTCGGCGGTGGCTCTTATGTGCTCAAAGCAGTACCGCGTACTGCTATACTTGTAATATCCTCTATTGGTTACATTACACAGGAAGTACCTGTGATGTCAGAAAAAAACCAGAAGAGCAGCGCTAATTTTATCAAACTGAAACCATATGTAAGCCAGTTGGACGAAACAGTGATACAGGCATATGGCACTACAACTAAAAGAAAAACTACAGGCGATATTGTCACTGTAAAGGGGGAAGATCTGGCCAAGCAACCCATATTCAGTCCACTGCTGGGCATGCAGGGAAGAGTAGCGGGGCTGGAGATCACGCAGCAGAATGGTTCTCCGATAGGAGCTGTCAAGGTGGAGCTGAGAGGGCGCAAGTCTATCGATCAGAACTTTACCTCTGATCCACTGTATATCATAGATGGTGTTCCACTCACTGTACTGGAAATAAACGGCAAGGCAAACATGTATGCCAGGAACTCCTCGTCAGGAAATGTCATTTCTTCAGGGCTGGACCAGACAGGCTTGTCGCCTTCTGTAGGTGTCAGTCCGCTGTCCGCAATAAATCCGGCAGATATTGCTTCTGTAGAGATCCTGAAGGATGCTGATGCTACCGCCATTTATGGTAGTCGCGGGGCCAATGGGGTGATCCTTATCACAACCAGGAAAGGCAAGGCTGGCGTGAATGGATTTAATGTTTCGGCGCAACAGGGCATTTCCTTCACTACAGGGCACTGGGACATCTTAAACACACCGCAGTATGTGGCTATGAGAAGGGAAGCCTATAAGAACGATGGCATTACTCCCCAGTCAGCTCCAGGTACCGGTTATGCTCCCGACATTATGGTATGGGACACGACGCGGTACACTGACTGGCAGAAGTATTTCTGGAATAATGTGGGAAAGGTGACGAACGTGCAGGCAGACATGAGTGGCGGGTCAGAGCAGGTTACATACCGTATTGGCGGAGGATACAACCGGTCAACCGACCTTACAAAACTGAATGGTGCAACCACGCGGGCTACTGCAGCTGTTAATGTCGGTACGCAAAGCCGCAACCGGCGGTTCAGGACGGATATATCAGCTACTTATGGTGTGCTGAACACTGATGGGACCAACAGAACAAGTTCGGCGCTTATACCTCCGAACGCGCCGCCTGTGTATGACAGTTTAGGACATCTGAACTATGGAGAATACCGCATAAGTACTGTACTGATGCCCGGAGGAAACAAGTTTAACACTTCGTCCTTCGGCACCAACCTGCTGATGGGAAGTTTTGCAGTAAGCTACAATGTTACAAACGGGCTCTATATAAGATCTACATTCGGCTACAATCTAAATCAGGCAAGGTCGAAAAATCTCAGTCCGATTGCAGCAAAAGATCCTGTAAGGGATCCCCTCGGATCAGCAACCTTTGCCAACTCGGGTAATTCTAACCTGCAGATTGAACCACAGGCGGAATACACCGTAAATGCGGGGAAAAAAGGAAGATTGAATGTGCTTGCCGGCGCTACCCTCCAGTCTAACAAAACGTGGGGAACAACGCAGATGGGGAATGGCTTTACAAGCGATGTTTTGCTGACGAGTATCAACAACGCGCCAACAGTAAAAGCCACAGATGCTTCAGCACAATACAAGTATGCCGGTACGTTTGGTCGTATAGGGTATACCTGGGATGATAAATATATTCTTAACCTAAACGGCCGGAGGGATGGTAGCAGTCGTTTCGGATCGGGACACCAATTTGGAAACTTTGGTTCCCTGGGTGCAGCCTGGATATTAAGTGATGAACACTGGATACGTCAACATCTACCGGCATTGATCAGCTTCGTAAAGTTACGGGGTAGTGTGGGCGTAACAGGCAGTGACCAGATCGGCGACTACCAGTATTTGACGCAATGGGGTGTTTCAACCGGAGGCACTCAGCTTGCTTCTCCTTATAATGGAATAAGTCCGCTTATACCTCAGTTGCAGGCCAATCCGGACTTCCATTGGCAAACAACCAGAAAGCTTGAGGGAGCATTGAATGTTGCGTTGCTCGACGATCGGATCTCTATGGAAGCTGCCTGGTATAGGGAGCGTTGCAACAACCAGCTGATAGGCTATCCAACGCCTGTTATTACAGGGTTTATTTCCGTAGTAGAGAATTCACCTGCATCGATCCAGAACAGCGGATTGGAGTTCAGTGTGAATGCAAGGGCGATAGAGCGTACGGACTTCTCCTGGAATATGAAGTTCAACATCAGCCGTAATACCAATGTTCTGTTGGCTTTTCCAATGCTGGAAAAGTCACCATATCTCTCCAGGTATAAAATAGGAGACCCTATCAGTGCACTCTATCTTTATCATTATACCGGTGTGGACCCAGTCACTGGTGTATTGACCTATGAGGACCATAACCACGACGGAGAAGTAAAGACTGACGAGACATTTGCTCCCGGTACAGGAAAGGACGACCGTTACGTGAAAATTAACCTGACGCCTGCTTTCCAGGGAGGTTTCAGTAACACCGTCCGCTTAAAAAATGTATCGCTTACCGCTGATTTTGTTTTCGTTAAGCAAATGGTGCCCCAGTCTCAGATCGCGCAGAACCCGGGCAATGCGGAAAATATATCCCGGTGGGCCTATGAAAATCGCTGGCAATATCCGGGGCAGCATGCATTGTCTCCTAAATTGTCGGCGCTTTCAACAACTTATGGGTTTTCAGCGAGCGATGGTAATTATACTGACGGCAGTTATCTGCGCCTGAACACCGTACAGGTGTCATACAGGATGCCCGCTCATCTGACGCGGATGCTCCGTGTAAATAGCTTCGCAGCCAATATCAGCGCTCAGAACATCTTTGTAATAACGCCATATAAAGGGATGGACCCGGCGATGACGTCGTTTGGTACAATGCCTCCGGCCAGAATCATTACTGCAGGTGTTACCTGTGGATTTTAATAAAAAAATGCTGTGAAAATGAGACATTTTGATAGAACGATCCTGAAAAGAATTTGTTTGCTGGCATGCCTGGGATTGATCATGACGGCTGTATCCAGCTGTTCAAAACTTATAGAGATCGCTCCGCCGACTACAACAATTAGTACCAGTCAGACCTTCAGTAGCAATGACCTGACGTTATCGGCCATGGCAGGTGTGTATACCCGGCTTATTAACGGAAGCGGCGCGTCCGAGTTGTATAGTAACGGTGGGGTTACATTAATTGCCGGTCTGTCTGCAGATGAATTGATTTGCGGAATGGGAACGAATGACGTCGCGCATTACCCCTTCTTTAGCAACAACGTTCTAACTACCAATACGTTTACATCAGATGGTGGATGGACAGCTGCTTACAAGGCAATCTACAGTGTTAACAGCATTATTGAAGGTATCGCGGCATCAAAGAGTGAATTACTCGACGATAGTACCCGCCGGCAGGTAACAGGTGAAGCCAAATTTATAAGGGCATTCACTTACTTCTATCTGACCAATATGTTCGGCGATGTTCCGCTTGTAATTACAACCGACTATCGTATCAATGCAACTATGTCAAGAACGCCACAGGAACAGGTGTATCAGCAAATGGTAGCCGACCTGAAAGACGCACAGCAACTGCTGAACACAAATTATGATTTTGCACGCGGGGCACGGGTACGAGCCAATAAGTATGCTGCGACGGCCTTATTGGCCAGGGTGTATCTGTATCAGAAAGACTGGACGAATGCAGCAATGCAGGCTGATTCTGTAATAGCCAATGGTCAATACAGTTTATTGGAGGACCTTAAGGGAGTATTTCTGTCAAATAGCAAGGAAGCTATCCTGCAATTCATACCAGATCCGACGCTGAGCCCTCTTTATAACCGAACATTAGAGGCTTACCTGTTTAATCCGGTTATTAAGCTGAGTGAATTCCCACCTGAATATTGGCCGATATTCACTGACTCGGCAACGTTCGCACAGAGTGTAACCAGTTACGTTCCCAATTTCTATATGAGCAGTGATCTTCCAAAAGCATTTGAAGCCGGAGATAAAAGACGGACACAGTGGATAGACAGTGTTCCTACTCCAGTTACTGCTCCCTATTTTGGTGTTCCGATATACTTCCCTTCCAAATATCCGGAAACGCATAATGATGCTGGTAAGCCGCCCCGCTATTATACGGTGTTAAGGCTTGGAGAACAGTATCTGATCAGCGCAGAGGCTAAAGCTCAGCTGGGCGAAATTACGGAAGCACAGACCGCATTGAACGCCGTACGAAGCAGAGCAGGACTGCCTGCTACTACAGCTGCCGATAAAGAAGGCCTGTTAAAAGCAATAGCACGTGAACGCCGTACCGAATTATTCCTGGAATGGGGCCATCGCTGGATGGACCTTAAACGTACGGGCATGGCTAAGACAGTGTTGAGTGCTATACCTGAAAAGCTGCCATGGAAGGACTTCCAGTTATTATATCCTCTTCCAGTTACAGAACTTGTAAACAACCCGTTGTTGAAACAAAACCCCGGATATAACTAGTGTAGCAGAACAACATTACATAAGAAACATATGATTTACAGAAAATATCCGGGAGGTATAACATTCCTTCCATTAATACTCTTTGTCCTGATTATCCAGCAGAGCTGCAGTTCAGGGCCGGCTGTCCCACCGCGTAAAAAAATGCCTGAGCTGACAAGCCTTCAGGGACCGGAAAGCTATATACCCTATGGTGAACGCCGGTCAACTGCAGGTCTTCCTTTCACTACAGGATATGTTGATCTTCAGGTGAGTGGCGGTACAGCAACCCTGTTCGCAGTATCCTTTCCCGATGCAACTGATGATTCACTGATCCTGAACCTGATCAACACATACAGGCCATTGGCAGTGCCACTGCTTACACAATGGGTACAACAGCAGCAATACCCGGTATTGATCGATCTGCGTGCTCCCGGTAGCCAGCATACCCAGCGGGCAGACTACCTCCTGCAAAAAGAAGGCGCATTCACCCTGCCTGTTGTATTCCTGTGGGATAATTATTCAGCCGGGAGAGCTGGTAACTATATGCAGGTGCTGTACAGTAATCCTGCCATCAGTGTGTCCCGTTTATCCGGCAGTGGCTTCACCGCCTTCGGCAAAGAGCAGGGAAACTGCTTTCAGATAGACAGGCCCGTGTTCTAATCCGCAATTATATTTTATAAATGAAACGCATGCATTATATAAAAACTTTCTTTTTACCGCTGTTCCTGGTGCTGGCATTTCTTGTTACAGTGCAGCCAGCCCATGGACAGCTGAAATTGAGCGACTTCCTGCCAAAACAACGTAAGGATACGATTAAGCCGGATACTGCGCGTAAAGTACCTCCTCCGCCGGTAAGTAAGTACGAACAGATCATCAACAAGAACTATAGTAGCCAGAAAGGCATTTTCGCCGTTCACCGCTATAGAGATAGTATTTATTTTGAAATTCCTGATTCATTAATAGGAAGGGACATCATGGTGATTGGCCGCCTGTCAAAAGGCCCGGCAGGATACAACGCTTATCCCGGTGAGGAAATAAGTGAGCACACCATCCGGTTTGAAAAAGGTGCAGATTCCAGCATCAGGATCCGCACGATACTTGTGGCTAATATAGCCGATAGTTCTAACGCGATCTATAAAGCAGTGTCCTCCTCAAGCCTGGACCCGGTGGTGTTTTCTTTCCCTATCAAAGCTTATGCTAAAGACTCTGCCGGTTACGTAATAGATGCCACCAAATTACTGATGGAAAAATCATTTGTTAACGAGATCGATGAGAGTTCGTCATTAGGTAAGGGCTTGAATACGATGACAACGAAAGACCTGCATGTTGAGTACATTCATACGTATCCTATTAACGTGGAGGTCAGCATAACGAGGAATATGAACTCAAAAAGAGGCCTGCCTCTCGGAGAACCTGTAACAGTAGAAACTAATACCTCTTTTATAGTGTTGCCGAAAATACCTATGCAGCAACGTGTATTCGACCCCAGAGTTGGTTACTTTGCCGATTACGTAAATGCGTTCGGTGATGATCAGCAGAAGATGGAAAAGCGGAAATTCATCTTAAGATGGAAGCTGGAACCTAAAGATGAAGACATCGAAAAATGGAAAAGGGGAGAACTGGTAGAGCCTAAACAACCTATCACGATATATATTGATCCGGCAACGCCTAAACAATGGCGCCCATACCTGATACAGGGTATCAACGACTGGCAGGAAGCATTTGAGCAGGCAGGATTTAAACATGCCATCATCGGTAAAGAATGGCCTGCCAATGATACGAGCATGCATATGGATGATGCGCGTTATTCCTGGTTAAACTATTTCCCCTCTGAAGTGGCAAATGCCTATGGCCCGCAGGTGCATGACCCGCGCAGCGGCGAGATCATCCAGACGCATATCGGCTGGTATCATAACGTAATGACCATTCTGCACGACTGGTACATGGTGCAGACGGCCGCAGTAGACCCTGCCTCACGGAAAGCCAAATTTGATGATGAGCTGATGGGACAGTTGATCAGATTCGTATCCAGTCACGAAGTAGGCCATACATTGGGTTTGCGGCATAACTTCGGCAGCAGCAGCCGTACGCCGGTAGATAGCCTGCGTAAGATCTCCTACCTGAAAGCACATGGACATACCGCCAGTATCATGGACTACGCCCGTTTTAATTATGTGGCGCAGCCGGAAGATCATATTCCGCAGCAGTTGTTATTTCCTCACATCGGAGAATACGACAAATGGGCCATTGAATGGGGATACAGAAATACGCATGCGCTAACAGTTGAAGAGGATAAAAAGATCACGCAGTCCTGGATACTAAAACGTACTACAGCAAACCCCAGACTTTGGTTTGGCGATGGAGAAACGCAGAAATTCGATCCCCGTTGTCAGACGGAAGATCTTGGCGATAATGCAGTAAAAGCCGGCACCTATGGCATCAAAAACCTGCAACGTATTTTACCTCATCTGCCAGAATGGACGTATGAAGCTGATGGCACACGGGAAGGGCTTTCTTCAATGTATCAGGCCATTAAAGATCAGTACATGCGTTATCTCACACATGTGCTGCGTAATGTTGGTGGTGTATATGAAACCAGAAAAAGTGATGGCCAGCCGGGAGACGTGATGTCTATCCCTTCAGGCGCATTGCAACAACAGGCGCTTGATTTCTTCAATACGCAGGTTTTCAATACGCCGTATTGGTTATTAGATACCGCGATCCTTAATAAGGTAAATGCGCCGGTATCTGCTAATCCATTGAGTGAGGCGCCTGCGGTGTCAAATTTCGTGGAAGATGTACAGGCAAGAATGGTGAATAGCCTGCTGGATATTCAACGTCTCAACCGTATGCTGGACCTTATGCAGTTGTATGGTAATAAGGCTTATCCGCTGGATAAATACCTCAGTACTATTCACCTTGCTGTTTGGAAAGAACTGGCAGGCGGATCGGTGGTAATAGACCGCTATCGTCGCAATCTGCAGAAAAACTATCTGGGAGCTATAATGGTTATTCTCGTAAACAGGGATCCTGGTGCAACTGAAACAGATGCATCATCGATGGTGCGTGTTGACGCCCTGAACCTGCAGCGTGAAATAACACAGGCGTTATCGCATACAACGGATATGCTCACTAAAGCACATCTGCTGGACCTGCAATACCGCATAAAAAATGCAACGAATCCAAAAGATTAACGACTGGTTGTTTCTTTGATAAATGGAGAGTGGGCCGGGTTGGAGACAGACCTGGCCTCTTTCGTTTTACAAAAGGTCTGCAACACCCTGTGCAATAGGGGTTGTATTAACCGGTTCTGTATTAGTCAATATGATGATTGCAGTACGTTCTTCAGGTAATCGGTAATATACAGCTCTAAACCCAGGCAGCGAACCTCCATGATAAACGGATTCCCTGTTCTTATAGTTAGCTACATTCCATCCATATCCATAATAAACGGCACTGCTGCTTGTATCTGTGGTATTAATTTTAAAAGTATCCTGCCACATCTGTTGCCATTTGTTGCGTGGTAACACTTTACCGTCCTGTATCAGCATTTCCCATTTCAGCATATCGTCAATACTGGAGAGGAATGCACCACTTGGGCGCAGCGCCACATAATTTAAAGCATTAACGATTGTATCTCCACCAGGGTGCAGATAGCCGTTTGCCCGACCATAAACAATGTGCGACAGCGACGTTACCTGTGTTGCCATTAATCCGTTCTTTTCAAATATCTCCTTCCTCATATACTCAGAAAAGCTTCGTCCGTCTATTTGCCTGATAATGTCTGCCAGCATAAAATACCCGAGGTTGCAATATTGCCATTTGGTTCCGGTCGGGAAGACAAGCGTATCCTTGTAGGCGGCTCTGATAAGCAAGGAGTCCGGTTGTGTTGCCATGGCGTCAAAAGCTGGTGATTCTCTTATCAGGCCGGAAGTATGGTTCAGCAGGTGCCTGATAGTGATCTTATTCCAATGGGATGGCGCGTCGGGAAAGAATTTTACCGCCGGATCATCCAGCTTTAACTTACCCTCCTCTGTCAGTTTCATGATGGCCACCGCAATTATGTGTTTGCTGACAGAGCCGAGCTTAAACACCGTGTTGGCAGTAACGGGAATATTGAGTTCAACATTTGAAAACCCGAATCCTTTTGCCTTAATGACCTTTCCGTCTTTTATGACTCCTACAGCCAGGCCGACGATACGTTGTCTTGCCATGGTATTTTCAATGAATGTATCGATCCTGTCCTTCTGTGCGTAAAGGCCTGCAGGAAAGAGGAACAGTATAACAAGAACAGCTGATAGCTGAAGTGAAAATGGACTACTCTTTAATGAATATCGCATAGAGGGGACTTTTGTTTAGTTAACAGAGGTTCGTTGAGGCTTATTTCCGGGCTAGTATAGTTTGGGATAAATTTATGGAAATAATGGATACCATTGGTAGATATGTCTAGCTTTGTGTCGTTTGCCATATGGGATATATGCCTGAATCTCTCAGTAGCAGGCTTTCCCATCTCAGCGCAAATGAGGCCGGGTTACTTTTTGGGTGATCATGGAAATATCCTTATATTAGTAAATAGAAACTTGAAGATCAGCTAGTTATTCCCTGTGTTCTCACCCCAATATTCTGTTACACGATGCAGCATTCACCACAATCTTCTGATAACAGAGGATCAATCGCTTCAGTTATCCGTAATTATAATGGGACCCGGCATCGACTCCGGATAGCATTTCTCCTATTCCTTATTCTGAGTGTAATGGTGGTAATTTATTCAGTGTTGGTGGAGGTGAAATCAAAAGCCCCTATACTAGATGTCAGACTGGAAGACAATATGGCTTCGGCAGGCAATCTGGTTGTTGTTTCAGGACTGTGGGATAATAAACGTACTATTTATCTCAGTGAAGATTCCGGCCAGTATTTTAAGCCGATTAATGCCGGTTGGCCGGTTAGAGATTCTCCGGTATTTATAGGGTTTACCCGGAAAAAAAACTTATTTGTCGTAGAGAAGAACGGTCGTGTCAGAGTAAAACTAGCGTCTTCTGATAATTTTGCAGACGGAGGAGAAAGACCTCCATTGGCGTCGAGAGAAGTGACCGGGGTAGCAATAGTTCCCAACACCGACAGTATCTATTTATACGGGCGGTTCCCCTTTATTGTTGGTATTGATATCAATAACGTTCGGGACCAGCATGTATATAATACCGGTGATACAATAGCCTCAATGGCTATATCCCTGGATCATAGAGTTAAGTTTCAGATAGATCATAGATTCCTTTTTGAGAAGTATCTTGATGAATTCTTATTTGGAATGATTCCAGCATCCGTCGATTCTGCTGCACCTAAACGTCAACCAACACCACGATGAAAAAGGTAATAATATTGCTAATCTTCCTTTTCGTTGGCAAATCAATTACTGGCTATTGTCAACAGGTTATTTATAGTGAAATTAATAATGGATGGTACATCTCTTATTCGGGTGAGATGCGATATGTGAGCGGTAAAGGTCAAGTCAAAGATCTTTTCAATATTATCGGTACGAAGAAAATCATAGATTCACTTAGCATATATTCCTATGGAGGCGACGCCGGACCCTTGTATCAAAAAATAGAGGTATTGAATGATTATCCATCTGATACGTTTGCAGTTGATAACCTTGTTCCTGTCTATGACACTATCGCAGATGCAAAAGAAATTAAGATTTTGACATTACAAAACGGGAAGCCTGCCTATGCCATCGTAGAAAACTATGGGAAGAACTATTTGATGAAATACGCTAACGGACGATTTCAGTTACATCCACTTTTAAATAAAGTAGCACTCAAAGGTACTGTTCTTATGCAGCTCATGAACTGTGTGGTGCTTACAATGATGATATCGGTTCTTGTTTATGTGTTTTATCGGACGGCCAATGATAAGAAAAAGATTCTGGAGCTAGTCGATTCCAGCAGGGAGGAGAACGCATTGCAAACAAAGTCGGAGAAGCCTGTGGGTACAGAGGATGAAGATCTGTTAGGCTTTCATTCGCTTGAAGAATGTATCGTTAGAGTAATGAGAAATACTGAACTAGAGCTGCCGCTTACAATGGTAATTAGTGGTACCTGGGGCAGTGGAAAAAGTTCTATGATGAACAGGATCAAAGAAAAATTGGAAGGGGATAAAAAAATGAGACGACGGTTCCTTACGACCTGGTTTAATGCTTGGCATGTGCAGGGAGAAACGAATTTACTAAGTTCCTTTTTACTGAATATTGTAGGTTGTTATGAACAAAGATATGATTATGGCTTCTTTTCTTTTTTTCGAATGAAGCTGGCGTATATCCGTTTCCTGCAACTATCAGTACTAAAGAAGTTCATTTTTGGTTTTTCTATTGCGATCGTGGTTCCTTTTGTTTTACTGCTCATTGTAAAGTCGTTGGGCATCAGTGAAGAACGATCTTCGGTTATATATGAGTATTGCACTAGCCTGAAACATATTTTCTCGTTCGATAGTAAAGGCGGGTTCGGTTTTCATACCCTGACTCCTATAGGAGCCGGAGTGCTGATCATATTTAGTATTTTCTTTCTGAATAAACAATTTATGCCCGCAGGACTGTCCGCATTTTTCGAATTGTTACCAAGAAACAATTTCGTATTGGAAGCGGAGAAGATGGAGCCGGGTAGTAGAAGCAAGTTCAAGAAAGAGTTTTGGGAGATTATGGAGGCGGGAGAAAAAGGTACGCGGCTGGTTGTTTTTGTAGATGATCTTGATAGAATTAGCGGCGACAAGATACTGGAACTGATTGAAGCAATTAATTTTATTAGTGATGTTGCATCAAAACCTCCCGGCTCAAAATTAAAAAGCCCGAATATAATATTCGTCTTAGGGATGTATACCGCTGAAGTTACAAGAAATGTAGGCGTGCAATTGAAGAAGGTTAATGATGCTAATATGCCGGCAGAGACACTAGGCGCCTTATATGTTGAAAAAATGGTACAGCTGATCGTTCCCGTTCCATTTGATAGCAGTAACAAGGAAAAATTAAGAAAGTTGTATGAAAATTAATGAGGGTTTAAAAATAATCGGAGAATATCTGCAACAGGCACTTAAATTTAATGGTGCATTTTTGTCGGTTGTTTTTACGCTGGCAGGGGCATATACTTCTTATACAATATTTCGTTCCCTGGGTAATTTTCAGGAGTCCAAAACGGATGTAAAGATAAGAGATACAATGTTCGTCAAATTGGTAGATGTACCAGAGGGATTAAATAGCCCCGTCAGCTACGCACGACAAAATGATGGGGATTCAGTCAGGTTACAATCTTCCGGGGGTGGAAGTCCCATTGGTGTCGCCCCCAGACACGACAGCTCTCTAAGAAGTAACTATATACCAGCACATGTTATTAATGATTCAGATATGGAAGCTGCTGTAAAAAAGCACAGCAGGGATTCTTTCCTGACCAGTAGTGTAACCGCTGCGATCCTGTCCGTGATTTTATTTTTATTTTGGATAGCGTGGAAGACATTGCCATACATTCCTCACGACATGGTGCTGGACAAAGATCCGGAAGAATTGAAAAGAGTGTTCAATACCTATCGGGATGAGATAGAAGTTTTAGGAAATCCAAGAAAGATAAAACGGCTTTCTAACAAAATACGTTTCCAATACCAGTTCTTGAGTTTAAAGAATTTAATAAATAAGAATTCGGCAAGGACACTGGTGGTGGTCCTATTAATGCTCGAAAGCCGGAATCTTCTGTCCGACAGGGATTTTAAAGATTTAAAAGATGCAA
This sequence comes from Chitinophaga sp. S165, assembly GCF_003182155.1. GTDB lineage: Bacteria > Bacteroidota > Bacteroidia > Chitinophagales > Chitinophagaceae > Chitinophaga. Next base: position 855,227 of record NZ_QGTG01000001.1, on the reverse strand, counting down.
TGGAAAGTTTACAGCACTTCAAAGATTATTTTGGTCCCCGTTTGAGGAACAGAGGGCTACCGGATAATGGGGAATCGTTGATGGGATATCTTTTTTCTCTAAACAGAGACTCGTTTGCCTGAGGAGTTTTTGGGCATTACAACGGAACGATCATTAAAAGTAAAAGCCCTGAAAACTGTATTCTGAAACAGTTGTCAGGGCTTTTAGTATGATTTAACTTATTCAATTTACATTTTCATGCCACCGTCAATCACACCTTTTAACTTCTTTGACACCAGTTTATCTCCGTCATAAAAGGAAACACTGGCCTCGTCCTTTATAGTGAACATATTAGCCTTCCAGAAAGTCACATCACCTTTGAAGCTGTCCAGCTTCAATACCTGGCCGGTAGCATTGCTTTGTACCTGGATATATGCAATTGACGTTGTCTGTTCTTTAGAAAGGACTATGTAAAAAGTATAATAATACTCAGCGTCTTTCTGGTATCCGATCTCAGTAAAAGCTGCTTTAGCAACTTTTGAGTCTATTCGGTTTCCGAACGTGGAAGTAAAGGTGCTAGCGAAAATAAAAAATAATAGGTAGAGTACTCTCTTGTTCATAGGCCTTAGTTGTTGACAGAATTTTCTTAATCCGGTAGACAATTTAACAAATTATTATATATATGTTGGCTTTTTATTGCGTATGGGGATAAAATTTTTTTTTTCACGGCCACGCCAATACGCAATTATTTTTATTTAGTAACTGATTATCAGTCGTATCGGGCAAAATAGGGCTAGCGGCGCTCCATACGGTATTTTTATCCCCGCCGGTGCTTTAAATGGCAGAAACAAAAGTAGTTATGCTGCATGCAGGGCATAAATTTCCCTCCGGTCCGGGATCTCAATTCACAGGGGAAATAATAAATACTTTAAATTTTTTTTTAACGCTTGTACGCCTAACGGGTAATAATTGTTGTCATATAGGAAACGAATAATTTAATTGATAATGCGCATTTGTCTTTTTGATTATCGCCAACATTTCAAATAGGATTTTATAAAGGATATAACAGATGAACAGAATTTTGATGTTTCTCGCGGCGTGTTTGATCTCTCTGCCAATGTTTGCGCAAACAACCTTCTATATCAGAGGGCAACTCGGGAAACTGCCAGCTCCGGCGAAAGTTTATATAGGCTATTCGGTAGATGGTGATATGGTATATGACTCAGCAGATATAGAAAATGGCACTTTCAAAATCGTACAGGAAGCACCATATCCGGTGAACGCACTGTTGATGGTTAGCAAGAATGGTGAACCAGTGAATTTTTTTACCAGCAGAAACGTTGCACATATTTATGTTGAACCAGGCGCCAGCATGTGGCTGACTTCTGATGAAGATATCGCGAACTTTGAAGCGAACGGTTGTAAATCGCAGGACGATTACGCAGGATATCTGAAGTACATGGCTGACGTAAATGCGAAGATCGAGGCATTGACCAAAGAATCTTCCAATACAATGTTCTCTGACGTAAGCACACAGGGACTCGCAGCGAAAAGGGATTATATGGAGCGCTTCCGTGCTGCTATGGATGAGAGAAAAGATAAGATGAAGGAGTTCATTCAGACATACCCGGAAATGTACATCTGTATCGATATCCTTGATGAATATGCAGGAGCTTTCATTGATCACGTTGACGTAGAGCCCTTGTACAAGATATTAAGTGAAAAAACCAAGAAAACAGTACAGGGTAAAGCATTTCTGAAGAAACTGACTGAATCAAAACAGGCAGCTGTAGGTACTGAAGCACCTGATTTCTCACAGAAAGATCAGGATGGTAACAAAGTAGTGCTCTCTTCATTCAAAGGAAAGTTTGTATTACTGAATTTCTGGGGCAGCTGGAACTCCGCTTCCAGAATTGAGAACCAGGAATTGAAACAGATCGTAAAGGCTTACGACAATAAAAAGCTGGCGGTAATAAATGTAGGCCTTGAAGCGCGCAGGGAATATTGGAACAAGGCTGTCAGCGAAGATAAGCTGACGGGCTACAATGTATCTGATATGAAATTCATGAAGAACGAGATCGCACAGTTGTACAGGATCTCTGCGGTGCCTCAGAATGTACTGATAGATGAAACAGGAAAGATCATCGCCAGAAACCTGAAAGGTAAACTGCTGGAAGAAAAGCTGAATAGTTTGATGGGGAAGTAGTGATTGATTAATATAACAGTGAACAATCTGTACCGGAATCGTTGCTTTTCATTTTGCGGCAATAATAAGGGGTGATGAACAACAACCCTGTAGCAGCGGTTCCGGTCTGTTCACTCCAAACTTAGGGGTTGATTAAAGTCCAATAAGAAAGTCGTCTCAATTCAGTTTGGGGCGGCTTTTAATTTTATTATGGTAATGATATCCTACGAACACACATATTGACAGACCCCTCTGCATAATAAATAATAGGCATGCAATATTGGATCGAGAAGCACAGTTTTTTTGTATTTTTAGCTTGAGAACATTTTAAGCAGCCAAAGGAAACAGCGGGTTTACGCATGCAGCAAGATACCGATACCGACCTGTTACAGCGAATGAAAAAGGGCGATGAAAGCGCCTTTAGGGAGCTATATAACCGTCATAGCAGGCAGGTGGCCGCTTTTGTGTTCCATCTCACTCATTCTGCCGTCGATGCCGAAGACATTCTGCAGGAAACCTTTCTGAAACTCTGGACCAACCGTGACCAGCTACCCCCGATCGTAAACCCCGGTAACTACATCTTTATCATCGCCAGAAATAAGACCCTGGACCACCTCCGGAAGATCGCACAACAGCAAAAGCTGGTCGATCATATATGGTCGAATATCTCCAATGTGGCCGATGCGCTCGATCTCCAACTGGATGCCAGGGAAAGCCAGCAACTGATCAATACCGCCCTGTCCCGCCTCACGGAACAGCAACGTACCATTTTCCGGTTAAGCCGGCAGGAGGGACTGGACCATGCAGCTATCGCCAATCAGCTGCAATTGTCAAAGAGCAGGGTCAAAAATGTACAGGTAGAAACACTGCGATTCCTGCGTCAGTTCCTATCCCGGCACTCCGAATTGTTATTACTGCTGTTCATACTGACCACCCCTTGAATTTTTTTTCGGAATCCACGGTCCTTTTTTCTTTCACATCCGTCTTTATAAGTATATGCCTGACCATCAACAAAGAATTGCTTATCTGTTAGCACGTTATGTAGATAAATCATGCAGCCGGGAAGAGCTGGATGAGCTTTTCGCTGCTATTGGCCGGGGAGATGATCCTGAAACACTGGACCATTTACTGGAAGACGTCTGGCATGGAGAACACCCCGCCCCGGATATTGATTATGAACAGGTTTATCAGCAGATCAGGCCAGTAGAACAACCCCGGACAAAAGTATTCAACTTCAGAAGGATGGCAGTGGCTGCCTCATTCGCCCTGCTGGTAGGTGTTGCTTTCTGGATGGCACAGCGCAGGCATACGGCAAAGCGGCCGGTATTAGCAGAACAGGCTGCTCCGGCAGTGATCGTACCTGGCGGAAATAAAGCAGAATTGACGCTGGCAGACGGTACTGTGGTAACGCTGGACAGTGCAGGTAAACAGGTGATCAGGCAGGGGAATATGGCTATTCAGCAGCACAACGGACAGCTGTCTTATGCCAGTCAGCCGGCAGACGGCAGTATTCACTATAATAAGCTTACAACGCCCAGGGGCGGACAGTTCAGGCTCGTATTACCCGATGGCACTAAAGTATGGCTCAATTCAGCCACCATGTTGCGTTACCCAACTGCCTTCACAGAGAAGGAAAGAGTGGTGGAACTGGAAGGGCAGGGATACTTTGAGGTGGCAGCCAATGCCCGGCAGCCATTTAAAGTGAAGGTGCGTAATATGGAGGTACAGGTACTGGGTACCGGATTCGACATTATGGCGTATAGAGATGAAAATACCATTAACACCACGTTACTGACAGGCAGCATTCAGGTGAAGGAAGGCAGCGCAGCACAATTATTACGCCCGGGCCAACAGGCGGTAATGAATAATGAAGACCATCAACTTACAGTCAGGACAGCAGACATCAGAAAAGTGACCGCATGGAAGAACGGATTGTTTGTATTTAATAACATGGATTTACCCGCCATTTTAAGGGAAGTAGCCCGCTGGTACGATGTAGACATTGTTTACAAGGCCAGCCCCGGAATGGAATTGTATGGCGGCGGTATAGGAAGGGACCTGCAGTTGGCCGATATACTGGCCTTACTGGAAGGGAATGGTTATAATCATTTCAGGATCGAAGGGAGAAAGGTAATCGTATTACCATAGTTTAATATCAACCAGGAGGACAATCAAATAAACCGGAGATGCTCGCAACATCCCCGGTGGTTATCTGGTATCCTCAATAATCGCTGTAAGACCATTTAAGTACTACCAAACACTGCAAAAGTATGCAATTCGACTGTTATGTACAGGCCCGCTCCACGTGCGGGCTATCAACCAAAATTTGCCTGGTTATGAAATTGACCACGTTTCTGCTGCTGGCGACCATCCTGCACGTGAGTGCAGCCGGATATTCCCAGAAAGTTACCTTAAACGCCAGGAACATGCCACTACGGGATGTCTTTACCGAGATCATTACCCAGACCGGCGTATCTATCGTTTATTCGGAAAAGGTGCTTTCCAATACACTGCCAGTCACTTTTCGCGTGAAAGACGCTTCTGTTCAGGAAGTGCTAGATCTGTGCCTCCGCAACCAGCAGGTAGTATACTCTCTGGAGGGAAAGAATTTTGTTATTAAAAAAGTACCCCCTCCGGGGAATAATTCCACGGCGCCTACCGCTGATTCGCTTATAACGGTCACCGGTACTGTTATTGCCCCCGGCAATGTGCCGTTACCCGGCGCTACCGTACTTGTTAAAGGTACCCGCAAAGGTACCCAGACAGATAACCAGGGGCGCTTCGTATTACGTGACCTGCGACCGGGAGATCTGCTGGTGATCAGTAATATGGGCTTCGCTACACGCGAAGTGCCTGCTGCCGCACAAGTCAGTATACAACTGGAGGAAGATACCCGCAACTTTAATGAAGTGGTGGTCGTGGGGTATAGCGACAAAAAGAAAAGTGAGCTGACCAGTGCCGTCAGTGTAGTATCGTCCGAGAAACTCAAAGACGTGACCACCAACGATGTGGGCAGCATGCTGCAGGGTAAGGTGGCCGGTTTACAGGTGGTGAATAGTTCGGGCGTGCCCGGTACCGCATCTGAACTGAGGTTAAGAGGCGTGTCTTCTGTAAATGCTTCTCAAAGCCCGCTGTTTGTCGTAGACGGTATCATTGGTGGCAATTATGATCCTAATGATGTAGAGAGTATCACTGTCCTGAAAGATGCCGGCGCTACCGCCATGTACGGCTCACAAGCCAACGCAGGTGTGATCATCGTAACAACTAAAAAAGCTAAACTCGGTAAGACACGCTTTGAGGCGAAAGTAACGACTGGGTTTCGCAGGCCGGACTTCGGCAGAATGGAGATGATGAACGGGAGCGAGTTGTATGAACGCCATAAAGAGTTCTATCGCGATTATATTCCGGGGACTGCCAATAATTCCTATAAGATCGACATCCTCAAATTCTATAGCGAAAGGCCGAAAACACTGGCAGCTCAGAACTATAGCTGGCTGAATACCATGTTCGAAACGGCTCCTATGCAGAATATCTATATATCAGCCAGCGGTACAACGGAAAAGAGCGAGTATTATACCGGTCTTTCCTACTACAATGAGAAAGGTACTTTCATGAATACCGGTTATCAACGTATCAACCTGCGCGGAAATTCTACTTATCATTTTTCTAAACATGTGAGTGTTACTAACAATATAAACATCAGCGGATCTATTGGCAAAAGCTATAATTATGAAGATGTCTACTATGCTTATCTGAATATGCCATGGGATAATCCTTATGACGCCAATGGCCAGCCGGTGTATGTAGATGGCAATGCCACTTTTAAATGGTGGTCGAGGGATAAGACGAACCCTATACATACCATAAAAAATTCCAATCATCCCTACAAGAACTTTGACGTTAACTATGATCTCGGACTGAACGTGAACATCACCGACTGGTTGTCTTTTTCCAGCAGCAACAGGGCGGCTGTGAGTTATAATAAGGGCAGTGATTACTATTCATCCGTGGTGGCTGGACTATATAACGGTACCGGCTTTCTGAATGAGTTGAGTACTTTATCCTACGGGATCATTTCCAACGACCTCCTGAAGTTCAATTTTCGTAAGGGTGATCATACCATCAGTGGTTTGGCTGGTATCGCTATAGAGAACAGTAAAACGGAAATATTAGGCGCTTCCGGAAAGGGATTGCCTGAAGGATTGAAGGTGCTGAACGTAGTGTCCAACAACCAGCTGGTGACCGGCTCAACCGATCAGGCAATTATACAGTCTTTGATATCGCAGGTGAGCTACGGTTATAAGGATAAATATTTTCTGACGGGATCATATCGTGTGGATGGTTCTTCTGCATTTCCGGCCAGTAACCGCTATGGTTCATTCCCTGCGGTATCTGCGGCCTGGCAGATCAGCAACGAAGAGTTCCTGACAGGCAGTAAACTGTTCAGCAATCTGAAATTAAGGGCAAGTTATGGAGTAACCGGTACGCAGGATATTGGCTCTTCCCGTTACCTGGGACTTTACTCACTGAGCAGCCAGTATAACGGAGGTACGGCAGCTACACCTTCTCAGTTGCCTAGCCCTGGCCTCACCTGGGAAAGTAAACGCCAACTGAACGTAGGCCTGGATGTTGGATTGTTTAACAGGATCAATTTTACCATTGATGCTTATAATAACGTTACAGATAATCTGCTGCTACAGGTACCTCAACCATTGTCGGTGGGTTTTGAACAACGCTGGGAGAATGTAGGACAGGTCATCAATAACGGGATAGAATTAGGCATCAATACTATCAACATTAAGACTAACAACTTTGAATGGACGACGGATTTTAATATCAACTATAATACCAATAAACTGCGTGACCTGCCAAGTGAAATTACCCGTACACAGCCTACCTGGAGCATTTCGCAGATCTATCGTAACGATGGTAACCTGTATGAATTCTACATGCCTAAATGGTTAGGTGTAAATAAAGAAACAGGCGCTCCGCAATGGGAAGTAATTAACCGCGATGCGAATGGTAAGGAGATCTCCCGCACGGCAACTTCAGACTATGCCAGCGCTACTTATCAGGAAGTGGGTTCTGCATTGCCTAAGTTACAGGGTGGATTTAATACGCAATGGACATACAAAAACCTTTCACTTAGCGTAAATGCCTACTATCTGACAGGGAACAAAGTATTCAGCAACAGCCTGCGCTTTGTAATGAATGATGGGAATGAACCTTACTACAACCAGATTAAACTGCCTTCAGATTATAAGATCTGGTCGAAGCCGGGGGATGATGCCACAGAACCCAGTCCGCAGAATGCGGCTAATTCGACAGAAACGTCTACCCGTTATTTGAAAGACGGCGACTTCCTGTCTATCCGTAATATCTCATTGTCTTACAAGCTGCCAAAGATATGGACCAACCGCTGGCATATGGATGGGGTTACACTTTCACTGACGGCAGACAATGTATATACGTTCACGAAATTCCTCGGACAGGACCCTGCTACGACTATTACCTCTGCCAGTTATGTAATGCCCGGCGTATCGGATTTCAAATATCCGAACAACCGCCAGTATCTGTTTAATATCAATATCAGGTTCTAGTAAACTATCAGCACATGACAACAAGAATTCTTCTTATCATACTTACTTTCCCGCTGTTGTTCGGCAGTTGCCTGAAGGATGTTAATCCCAGCGATTCACTCACCACGGGAACAATAACACAGACTACGCAGGGAATGAGACAGGCGCTGAACGGCGCGTACGCATTGTTTAAAGATCACGTGGAGTTTAACGGAACGACGGACCTTAACAATATGTACCTGCGGCAGTATTTCCAGATGAGCGACTTTGCCAGCGATGATATTGTTTGCGCGCAAACCACCACAGACCCGCTGTATTATAGTTTCTCACTGAACCATACGCCTACGCAGACCAACAGTCGCTACTTCTGGTATATTTCCTACAAGATCATCAATGATGTCAATACGGTAATAGAAGCTGCTGAAGGCGTTCAGAATCCTGATGCAACTATGAAACAGCTGATCGGGGAATGCTATTTCCTGAGAGCTTTTTGTCACTTTAACCTGGTGAAGTTTTATGCCCGTCCTTATACGCAGGACCCTGCAGCACCGGGGATCATCCTGCGTACTTCTTCCACTGATCCTTCTTCGAAGGCACGGTCGACAGTAGCAGAGGTATATGCATCCATCATTGCGGATGCTGAGAAAGGCGCGGAACTGATGGCGGAGCAGCGTGGTGTACAGTATGCATCCCAGGAGGCGGCGTGGGCATTGTTATCAAGGGCGTATCTCTATAAGGGGAATAACGACAGCACTATTTACTATAGCAATAAGGTCATCAATTCCAACAGGTTTTCGTTGACAGATACTACTGCTTTCCGTACCATGTTCGCAAATGCGATGGGTAGCAGAGAAACGATCCTTTGTGTGGCGTTTACACCTGTTGATGATTATGGCAAGGCAGGTTCGATCGCGTCTATGATCTACTCTGACGGTAACTCTGGCTGGGGAGAAGAGTTTGCATCACAATCGCTGCGGGATACTATGTCTGCTTATCCGCAGGATGTACGCTGGTCTTATATTGTAAATACGCCGGAGAAAAAGAATGGGATTGAAACATATTATATCATGAAATTCTCCGGTCAGGGAGGAAGTCCTACACTCAGTTCACCGATACTTTTCCGCCTGGCAGAAATGTACCTGAATAAAGCGGAGGCAGAAGCTAAAGCAGGTAATACCGCTGCTGCACTTGCAGATGTGGACATGATCAGGAAGAACAGGGGCTTACAGGGAGCGTTATACAACGGTCAGCTGCCGGCAGGTAAGACCGCCCTGCAAACGGTACTGAAGGAGAGGAGGATAGAGCTGGCCTTTGAAGGGCACCGTACATTCGATGTGTACCGGAATAAACTGAACCTGGACCGGACTTACTGGGGGTATCATCTGCCGGGACTGAAAGAGTCTGATATAGATCTCAGCAAAAGGCCTGCGGGATATGCGAATATGGTCATTGCGCCCGACAACAAGAGGGTGGTCTATTTTATACCGATCGATGAGATCCAGACCAACAAACTGTGCGCCCAGAATCCTTAATTCATCTTTAAAGCCTGATTACCATGCGTTCATTCAGATATATCTTTACCATCATAGCAATAGCATTTATCTGCGGTTGCAGCGACGACAAAGTAACGCCGGATGCAGATCTTTTTTATGAGGTCAGCATCAGTGGAAACGATGTGACCTTTACGAACAAAACAACAGGAGCAGTATCCTACAAATGGGACTTCGGGGATGGTACTACATCCGACGAAGAAAGCCCTGTACATACTTATCCCGGAAAAGGAAAATATGTGCCGACCCTGTATGCGACCACAAAGGACGGAAAGGTAACGGAAGGATCAACCGTTTTGTATATTGCCAAAACATCGCCCGTAAAACTAGACGATAACTCCCTGGCCGACTGGGATAATGTGACGGATTATGAGGTTACTTCCGGTGCTGCGGAGAAGTATTTTAAGCGGGCAAAATTCGATTATGACGCCTCGTACGTGTACGTATACCTCGAAGTGAAATCAAAGGCAGAAAACGGGGATATATACGATTTTTATATGGATACCGATAATGATGCGGGAACGGGACTGCTAACGGGTACATTTCCGGAGGGCGGTTATGACGTTTTGCTGGAAGGAGCCGTGCTGGCGGATTGGTTTGATGTGTTCTATCATAAAGGTGAGCAGAACGCGTTCTCTTTTGACTTTCAGAGCATAACAGAGTTTTATACTGTAGGTGCAAAACAACAGGATGGTGATGTGCTGAAATTTGAGCTGCGCCTTTCCCGTTCTAAACTGAAAGGTCTGGCGGGTACAACCGCAATGCGTATCGGTATAGAAGCTACGAAGAACGACTGGTCAGCTACCCTGGGAGATATGCCAGACCGCGGACAGCCTTCGGTACTCATTAATTTTGAATGATAAAAACCTATTAACCCAACAAGCATAATGGAAAAACAGACCGGCCGTTTACTATCGCTGGATGTCATGCGTGGAGTGATCATGATATTACTGGCGGGCGAAAGTTGCCGGGTATATGAGTCTATCCGGGATTGGCATGACAACGATTTTATTACACAGTTCTTTCATCATCCCTGGCATGGCCTGCGCTTCTGGGACCTCGTGCAACCTGCCTTTATGTTTATGGCAGGTACGGCAATGTATATCTCCTATGAAAGCAAACGCAGGAAAGGAATTGGCTGGACTCAGAACTTCAAACATATTGCCGTCCGCAGCCTTAAACTGTTCCTGCTGGGAACAGGGTTGCATTGCGTATATGCAGGCAAGCTGGTATGGGAGCTATGGAATGTGCTGACACAATTGTCTGTGACAGGCGTTATCGCTTATTTAGTGATCGGGCGTTCCTATACCTTTCAGATCTGTACAGGGTTTCTGTTGATATTGCTGAATGATGTTTTGTACCGTACCATACTCGTGCCCGGCTTTGATCAGCCGTTTGTGGAATACCACAATTTTGGCGCTTATATGGATACCTTGCTCATGGGAAAGATCAATAGCGACGGCTGGGTAGCCATCAACATTATTCCTACCGCCGCCCATACTGTGTGGGGCGTGACTGCAGGTAAGTTATTGTCTTCATCCCTTGAAGGTAAGCGTAAGGTAGCTATCCTGGCTATTGCGGGAGCAATAACACTTTGTTTGGGTTTCGGGGTAGATCTGACAGGCCTGTCACCCATCATTAAGAGGATCAGCACAGCAGGGTTTGTGTTGGCATCTGTGGGCTGGGTATTGCTGATACTGTCCTTCCTTTACTGGTGGATAGACGTAAAAGATCATCAGCGCTATACATGGATCGCAGTAGTAGTAGGTATGAATGCTATTTTCATCTATCTGTTCTTCGAAACGGTAGGCGCTCAATGGCTGAACGGTGTAGTGCACATCTTTGTGCCCTGGCATATACCGGCAGCACTTGTAACATTGGGATTAGAGTGGTACTTGTGTTACTGGCTGTATCAGAAGAAGATCTTCTTTAAATTGTAAAAAAGCACTTCCCCGGTCGCACAATGTATCCTTTCAGGACAAGAGTGTTGACCGGGGAAGTTTATAGGCGGTTAGTGGTTCTTAAACCGCATGAGTTGTTTCATCAACGGGCGAAGTACCACGATAGATGGATCTTCCGTTGGGTGCGACAGCAGACAGGTCACATATCGTCCTCTCACTTCTGCAGTAATAACATAGTCAACGAAATAATTATTTAAAAGTAACCCGTCCCGTTTGGCGCGCTTCCTTACGAATATTCTTTTAAGTGCAATGACTTCTTTTCCTTCGAAGGTGATTGGCACGTCACTCTCTTCCAGCAATTTATAGCCTCTGCTGCCATAGTTTTGAAAGAAATTTGATAATTGTAACGCTCTCTCCCGGTTGCTGAATTCAGACCAGGACAGTGAGTTGTAACGATTGTAGGAAGATAAAGTCCAGATATCCGCCCATTTACTGCCAGGTTCTGTCATGATCTTCCTGCCAGCAAATCTAACACTGTCCTTCGGTAGAAGTGAAGTTGAAACATAACCTGGAACGGCATCGTTGAGGATAGCGTTGTACATTTTTTCCTCGATAGCCGAGTCTCTGTCACAGGGCGTCATAAACGTAATAACCCAAACTTTACCTGGCGCTTTTTGTGTGAAATAAACCGAGTAATGAAATAGAATACTGTCCCGTGTGTCATCATACTTATATATCCGGGTACCCGGAAAGGGAGGAGCATACCTGGCAGTATCCTTCTGAGGAATGGCAAAGGACTTTTTAATGCGGTTCATATTTGCCTTTTCCAGATCCTCCTGTAACTCAGCTTTGGTGATCACATATCCTTCGGTGTTATATACAACGTCTTTACAGGCGTCACATTTCACAGCGCGTGCATTTAAGAAAGTGGAAGACTGTTCATTCGTTTGAGCGGCTGATTGTAAACCCACAGCAAGGAGGGCTGCCAAACAGCATAAGATGTTTTTATACAGCATGTATAGGGAGCTTCGTTTAATATCGGGCGCAAATATACGATAAGCATATTTAATACATTCCCAGCGGTTAACAATTTCTTAACCTGGCTGCCTGACGGTAAGCGATTCATACTGCAGTTCTTGTAATAAACAAGAGCGTAAACATGAAGCGTATCCATGCAATGGCAGGAGCTATGTTGTTAACATTGTCAGCAGCAGCTCAACAGGCGAGCCACGTTGTACTGATCACTATTGACGGATTTCGTCCCGATTTCTACCAGGAGGCTTCCTGGGGCATGAACAATCTCAGGATGATGAAGGAAAACGGTGTATCTGCCGATGGAGTGAATTGTGTATTCCCCAGTGTAACCTATCCTGATCATACAACTATTATTACCGGTGTAAAACCTGCTAAACATGGTATTTACTACAATGCTCCTTTCGAAGAAGGGAAGGCAAGCGGTAACTGGTATTTCTATTACAATGCCATCAAAGTACCTACACTGTATGACGCTGTACATAAAGCAGGAAAGACAAATGCTAACGTGATCTGGCCGGTAACTGTAGGCGCGCCCGTGGACTATAATATTCCTGATGTATGGCCGGTAGGTAAGGACAAGGACAGAAGGGAGGCCACTGCGCAGGCGGCAACGCCTGGTCTGTGGGAGGAAATAGAGAAAAATGCAACCGGTAAGCTGGGACGGGATGATTTCTCTATGGAAAGGGAGGAATTGGTGATGGATGAGAATGTTGCAAGAATGAGCGCTTATATTATTACGAAATATAAACCTGCCTTTACAACCTTACACCTGGCTTGCACCGATCACTACGAACATATGCAAGGTAGGGACGGACTATTGGTAAGAAAGGCCGTAGCAGGCGCCGACAGGGCTATCGGCACGATCCTGGAAGCCCTGATCAGGGCTGGGATCCAGGACAGTACCACGGTCATTGTAACAGGTGATCATGGTTTTGTAGATATTAAGCAGTCATTCGCTCCGAATGTATTATTGGCACAGGCAGGATTGATCACAAATATTGACAGTGGCAACTGGAAGGCCAGGTTCCATACCGCCGGCGGCTCTGCATTCCTGCATCTGAAGGATAAAAACGATAAGCAGTCGCTGGAAAAAGTGAAAGAGATCCTCTCTCATTTACCAGCAGATCAGCAGAAGCTTTTCAAAGTGATAGACCGTAAACAGCTGGATGCCATTGGCGCTGATCCTAATGCAGTATTGGCTCTCGCAGCAACACCGGGTATCACTATCGGAGGTGGTCTAAAAGGCGCTGTTGTTAAAACGGCGAAGGGCGGGACGCATGGGTTTTATCCGGACTTCCGTGAGATCCAGACTGGTTTTGTGGCATATGGGCCTGGCATTGCCAAAGGAAATACAGTGAAGGAAATGGACCTGACGGATGTAGCACCCATTATCGCAAAACTACTGGGGCTGCCATTTAACACAGCAGACGGGCATATCCCTGCGGGTGTGCTGAAACAATAAGACCTACTATCTATGAAATACCCATGTAAAAAGAAGCGTTTAAGTCCTGCGAAGGATTTAAACGCTTTACTTTTTTGTTTGTAGACCTGGATCAGGATTCTTTGTTGTAACCCACCATCCAGTTAACGCCAAATTTGTCTGTCAGCATACCGAAAAGCGGAGCCCAGAAAGTTGGTTCCAGCGGCATAGTAACTTTACCACCTGCTGAAAGACCATTAAATAATTTCTTTGTTTCGTCTTCAGAAGTGGCACTAAGAGAGATAGAGAAATTATTACCAAAGGTAACACCTCCCATTCCTGAACCGGTATCACTGCCCATCAGCCTGTTGCCATTGCCAATAGGAATGGATACGTGCATGATCTTGTTCTCGTCGCCTGCAGGACATTGTTCCCCTGGCATGTCTTTGAATTTTGAAATCATTTCGAATTCTCCGCCAAGCACAGACTTATAAAAATTAAATGCTTCCTCACAGTTACCGTCAAAGATCAAATAAGGATCAATTGCAGCCATGTCAGTTTTTTTTGAGTGTTAAAGAATACTTCGATTAGCGTGTTATTCAAATTTAACCGGATAATATGTCTGCGACGCAGGGCATATCAGACATATAGCGGTGAGATTACTACCTCAGCAAGGATCAGCCTCTGTCCCAGAAGGCAGGCGGTTCAATACCCAGCGCACGGAGGTAGACATATCCTTGTCCACGGTGATGGATCTCATTGTCAATGAAGTAAAACAGCGTAAAATGAATAGGGCCTTCCCATTGTCCGAATGCAAGATCTATTTCCTGGAATCTCTCTGGTCTGATCTGCGGCCACGAACGGTTAAGCTTTTCCGTTAGCTCATCCCAGAGATACAACAATGCTTCTTTAGTTTGCGGCCGATTATTACCTTCTTCATATTTCGCCCATTTTCCGGTAACGATGCCATCAATACCAGGCATTCCCATACTGATCATTTCCATGGCCAGGTCAGCGAACGGCCGCATGCCGCCTACAGAGAAGGTGAAAAGTTCGGTTTCGGGGAAAGCTTCAATTAGTTTGCGTGTCACCCTGCGGTGTCCTTGCCAGTGTTCAAGCATTTCTTCGGGGGTAATTACTGTTTTCGAAGCGATCAGTTCCTGTGTCATGTCTAATTGGTTTAAAGGATGAGTATTGTGAATTACAGTACAAAGGAAAACATGCCGGGTGACAACCCTATGTCAGCATCATTCCGGAGCTATGAAAAAAACACAAATCTCATCTAACTGGTTCACCGGTGGCTATAATAAATCAAAAAGCAGGAGCTTTCGAGCAGGGATATTGATTATAAAGGAGTTGACTCAAATACTGCTACAAACACACTTTAACAAGCCGCTTCTCACCGTTGTGGATAACTTACATTGTGGATAACTTTTGCTAAATTTTTTTAACAATCCTTTAGCGAATAAGAGGCTGACTATCAAATTCCATTACCAGAGCCCGCCACGTTAGTACCCCTAATGATCATCCTACATATAGGTACGTATTTTTAATATTTTCATATTATTTATACTTTTAATCTTAAAATAGTAATATTTTTTCGCTATACCACTGATGCCTATGGAAACTTTTTATACTTCCTATTCTATTGTCGAGGGAGAGGTGAACCGGGCTTTTTCAAACACAAAAACATTGTATATCAGCAACACAGGTAATCCCACTCATTGGTTTTAACTGTTCCTGAGCATTCACGAAATCCCTATTGATGAAAAAGCTTCTAATACTCTTATGCCTGTTATTGTGTTGCGCTTTTGAGATGGTGCAGGCACAGACAGTGTACGTTAATATACCAGATGTGGTATGTATGTCCAGAACCAACGCTACTGCCAATCAGATCAAGTTCACAAGTGTGAACGCCATGGTGGAAGGCACCGGTCTTACTATTCCCCAGAAGGCCGACTGGAGCATCACAACGCCTAATAACACCGACGCCGACTTTGAAGTGCTCTATACAGAGAGTGCGGGGGTAACCAAAGCAGATAAGCTGAAAAATACAACAGCTCTGACACTGCAGTTCCTGGTACCTGGTAATTATACATTTAATATTACGCTTTATTATAGAGGTGCGGATAATGTACTGAGAACAGTGACACGTACGCAGACACTGCGTGCAGAGGATTGTACTATCAACACTTGTGGTGATGGTGGAGCAACAATGGCGGGATTCGCAGAGAACTTCGGTACTATGCTGGATGGCGTAGACCGTAGAAATTATCCTGTAGATGGTGTAGTACAATATAACTATCAGCCTTCAGGTGCACTTGGCCTTGAAAGCTATATTATTACTAATAATCCATCTGTAGGTAATAGTACCTGGGCTAATACCATCGATCATACCGGTGGTTATCGTGGTGCGATGCTGCTGGTTAATCCATCTGTAGCGCCCAGCCAGTTCTATCAGAAAACAGTAACAGGCCTTTGTCCTGGTTCTGTATATAATTTCAGCGCATGGCTGATGAACGTTAATACCAATGATGTCTTTACAAAAGATTGCCGGAATGGTTATCAATATGCTGGCGTTACCTTCAGAGTAGTCGATGCTGCAAACCCGGCCAGGGTCCTGAATGAATTCAAAACCAATTCAGTATCAATGATGCTGGGTTCAAGAGGACCAACCTGGCAGCGTTATGGCGGAACATTTATTGTTCCTTCAGATGTAAATTCAGTAACAGTATTTATTGTAAATGATAAACCGGGAGGTTGTGGTAACGATATCGCTATAGACGATATCGAATTTTCTTATTGTAGCCCCAGCATCGTTGCGAAAATTGATGGAGATGTGGATCTTAAAGAAGTATTGTGTGAAGGAGCGCCGATCACTTTATCAGCTTCCTATCAGCCGGCAGGTTACTTCGTAGATCCTGTGTACCAGTGGCAGATGAGTGATGACGAAGGCAGAACATGGATCAACGTACCTTTTGGTACCGGTACCACATCACCACAACTGGTGATCGCCGAAGGCGAACTGAAAGGTACCCGTAAAATAGCAGCTGATTACCTTTTCCAGGTACTGATCTATGAAAGAGGAAGTGACTTAACGACCTGTGCATCACCTTCATCATCTATCAGGCTCACGATATTGCCGATGCCGATCCTCAATCTGACGCAAAGTGAAGTGTGCGCGGGTACGATTGTGGAATTGGAAGCATCCGGTGGATTTGATTACTATGAATGGAAAGACATTCCTGGTTATACAGATACAAAACGTACAATTCAGGTTATAAGCGATACTACTATTACTGTGTACGGGTTTATGACCTATGCTGACGGACATACCTGTATGGACGAAAACAGCACAGAGATCAAACTGGTACGTAATCCGAGAGTAGATGTGGCGGTTTCCAGCACCAATGTATGTGTCGGCGAATCCGTAGATCTGAAGATCAATGATGTACTGAATGGTTATCAGATTACCTGGTACAGAGGTCCGGACCCAATTACCGGTGTACGTACGGCGATGCCGCAATATGCTAATAAGGTATTGGCTGGCCAGGTGCAGATCAACAGTATTGCTGATACTATATTTTCAGTAGAAGTAACTAACGCTGCGAATACCTGCACGGCTACGTCGAATCCTGTTATTGTAAAGGCTAGTGCTACGCCGGTAACACAGCTGAAACCTAATCAGAACACATATTGTGCATCAGCTAACCCTACCGGTAACTTCAATGTTGAGGTGGATAAAATACCGGGAGCTACTGGTACCTGGAGGGTGGAATCGCTTTTCGGTCCGGCTGTTATTGATGACGTGATTGACAACTACGTTAAAATCCTGATACCGACGGCTGAGCGTACGAGGGTTACGGTTAAGAAACCAGGAACTTCAGTTGTATTGTCATGGACTATAAAGAGCCCGAACAATCCGGCCTGTTTTACAACGGTAATTGATACGCTCAATCTCCTGTTAGATCCTACCTACAGTGATGCGGGCAGGGATACGACACAGTGTGGCACTGATAATATATTTACCATGAATGCCAGTCAGCCGCTTGGAGATTCCGTGACTTTTGGTCCGGCGAGAGAAAGAGGTAAGTGGACACTGGTATCCGGTAACGCAACTATCGCTTATGACACTGCTTACAATACAACAGTGACCGCGCTTGATAATGAGGGAGATATCGTGCTCAGATGGACTATTACCAACGCTGGAGGATGTGTGGCCAATGTTGATGAAGTGGTGCTTCATAAAATAGGTAAGCCTGTTATCAATCTGGTGAACCCGGTTGTGTCCTGTAACAGCAAAGGATTCTTTGTCCTGGATACAGCATCAACAAAAGGAACACCTACCTTATATTCAATTACACCTGGTACGGCACCGATGCCTGGCTTTGTAAATATCACCGACCAGCCATTGGTTTGGCCGCTGAAAATTTCTTATCCTGCTGCAACGCCTCCGGGTATATATACATTTAACCTGAGTTACAGGACAGCAAAAGCTGGTTGTGATTCTACCATTCCTTTCACAGTGAATGTGGAATCCGGACCAACAGCTCCTACAAGTATCACGGCAGATAAAACTACTATCTGCGGTGCCGGTAACTCGGTTATGCTGACCGTAAATGGCGGAAGCCTCGGTGTGAAGGCTGACGGTGTTACACCAAATGCAGTATGGGCATGGTATGGAAATGGTTGCGGTACAGGCACGCGCCTGGCTACAGGTGCATCTGTTACTTTACCGGTAACAGCTACCACCACTTATTATGTGCGTGCCGAGAGCCTGGGCGCTTGTGATACTACTGCGTGCGTAAGTACGACAGTAACTTTCACAGCAATGCCGGCTACTGTATACGCAGGGGCTGATCTCTCAAACTGTAACAGCATCACCTTTAATATGGGGGCCAGCGATCCTGCTCCTGGAGTAGGTAAATGGGTGCTGCCTACAGGAACTACCGCTACAATTCCGGCAGGTCAGATCAATAGCCGCACAGCAGTGATCACTGTACCACTGGGTACAAGTGTCAAGGCTGCATGGGTTGTAACAAACGGTACCTGTATTGCTTCAGATACCGCCGTGCTGACGAACTTTGCACCTCCTTCTACTGCTAAAGCGGGAAATGATACTACACAATGCGGTAACACACAGTTCACCATGAAAGCGACATCGCCTGCAATCGGTGTTGGTACGTGGACGTTACCTGCTGGTTCTACTGCAAACATCGCCGCCGGCCAGGAAAACAATCCGGCTGCGATAATCAGTGTACCGGTAGGAGCGTCGGTGACAGCTACTTGGACGGTAAGAAACGGAACCTGTATCTCTACCGACAATGTCGTATTAACTAATGCAACGCCGCCGACTGCAGCCTATGCTGGTCCCGATCAATCGCAGTGTGGTATAGCTAACTTTGCAATGGCAGCTACTCCGGTAACTGCAGGTACAGGCAAATGGGTACTGCCTGCAGGAACAACTGCTACTATCCCTGCTGCTCAGATCAACAATCCGAATGCAGTGGTTACTGTACCGGTAGGCACAAGCGTAAGCCTGACCTGGCAAACGACCAACGGTACCTGTACAAGTACAGATGTTGTTGTGCTGACCAATTCAGTAATGCCTGTAACTGCGCAGGCAGGACAGGACGTATCACAATGTAATAATAGTGTGTTCACCCTTGCTGCTAACGCTCCCGGAGTTGGTGGTGGTATCGGTACATGGAGCGTAGTATCCTCTACCCCTGCCGGATTTACCTTCCCTGCTGGTGCTATTCACAGCCCGAATGCAGTACTGAGTATCCCGACAGGTACGGTTGTAGTATTACGCTGGACCATCGCCAACGGTGGTTGCT
The DNA here is from genome assembly GCF_003182155.1 of Chitinophaga sp. S165. Classification (GTDB taxonomy): domain Bacteria; phylum Bacteroidota; class Bacteroidia; order Chitinophagales; family Chitinophagaceae; genus Chitinophaga. The sequence continues at coordinate 835,738 of NZ_QGTG01000001.1, read as the reverse complement.
CTTCTGCAGATGATGTGACGCTGAGTAACAGCCTGGCGCCAAATCCTGCTGCTGCCGGTCCTAATGAAGCACATTGTAACGTGGCTGCGTTCACACTTTCAGCTAATTCCGCTTTAGGCGGTACCGGTACCTGGAGAGTAATATCCCCGGCTACCTTTATTTTCCCTCCTGCAGATATACATAATCAGATAGCTAATTTAACAGTGCCTGCCGGTACTGAACTGAAATTAGAATGGACGATCGCAAACGGTGGTTGTACCACCAGCGATACTGTGATACTGACTAACTATGCATTGCCTGATCTGGCAAATGCAGGTCCTGATCAGTCACTATGTGCCGGCCTTGACTTTAAAATGGCGGGTAACAAACCTACTCTGACAGGTGCTATTGGTACCTGGTCTGTAGTAAGCGGCACTGCTATCATTGCGGCCGGTCAGGCCAATATGGACACGGCTCATATTAGTCTGCCAGCGGGAGGTGCAGCAACCTTACGCTGGACCATGACCAATGGTAACTGCACCAATTCAGAAGATGTAATACTTACAAGTATACCTAGACCTACAACTGCCAACGCCGGCGTAGACCAGCAGCATTGTAACAATGCTCAGTTCACCATGGCCGCCAACTCACCAGTAACAGGTACTGCCGCCTGGAGCCTGCCTGCGGGTACTACCGCAAGCATCGGCGCCGGTGATATGAGTAATCCGTCAGCTGTAGTGACCGTGCCTGCAGGTACAACTGCTACCATCGCCTGGGTGACGTCAAACAGTACCTGTAACTCGGTTGACAGCATCACGCTTACAAATAGCGTAATGCCTAACAATGCGACTGCAGGTGGAGATCTGGTACATTGTGATGATCCGAATTTCGTGATGAATGCGAACAATGCTTCTCCTGCTTCCGCTGTCGGTACCTGGACTATTGTAGGCGGCGCATCGGCTGTCATCTCCGACATCCATAGCGCAACTGCATCAGTGACCGTACAGCCAGGCACCACAACAACGCTCCGCTGGACTATCGCCAATGGCGCATGTACGTCAACGCCTGATGACGTTGTATTGACCAATCAGCCTGCTATTCAGGGCAATACGATCACTGCCGATCAGGTACTGTGTGCAAGCGATGCACCAGCTATGCTGACAGGTGGTGTCGTAAGTGGCGGTACCGGTACATTTACCTATCAGTGGCAGATGAGCACTACCAATGCCATTACAGGTTTTGTGAACGTAACGACCGGTACAGGTGGTAATAGCGACAGCTATACGCCTGCGAACATTACACAAAGTACCTGGTTCAGACGTGTGGTAATGTCTGGCGCTTGTACAGGAAACATCAGTAACGCAGTCATGCTGACACTTATGAGCCTGCCGCCGGTAGTGGTATCCGTTCCTGCACCGGTCACAGTAGATTGTGTACAGGGTACTGACTATACTACCAAATTCGGTACGCCGGTGTTCAGTCATGCTCCTTATAATAATGAAACAGTAACGGTAACAAGCAACGATGTAACGACCACCGTAGATGCATGCACGTTCAGAATTGAACGTACCTGGACTGCGACTGACCGTTGTGGTCTTACTGCCCAGGCACAACAGGTGATCACGGTAACAGATAAAACTGCACCGGTATTCAATGTAACGGCTCCGGCGAATGTGACCGTAAACTGTGACGCTATTCCCGCAGCAGTGAATCTCACCGCTACAGACGCCTGCTCCGGTGCAATAACTGTTACTCCTATAGAGGTGACAGTGAGCCAGGCTGGCGCATGTCCGAGCAACTATCAGCTGATCCGTAAATGGGTGGCTGTAGATGCCTGCGGTAATGCCAGCGATACCCTGAGACAAGTAATTACTGTTCGCGATATAACAGCACCAGTGTTTGATAATCCTGCTCCGGCCAATATCACTGTTAATTGTGATCAGCTTCCTGCAGGACAACCGCTGACAGCTACAGATAATTGTACACCTGGTACCATTACTGTCAATCCGGTAGACGTTCGTAAGAACCTGCCAGGTAGCAAGTGTGACGGTAACTTCCAGATCATCCGTACATGGACCGCGACAGACCTTTGCGGTAACAAGGCTGTGCTGACACAGACCATCACCGTTCAGGATAATACCAAACCGGTGTTCTCCATTATCTTACCTCCGGCTATCACTGTAGATTGTGACAGTGTACCGGATGTAGCAGCCGTAACGGCCACAGACAACTGTACGGCTAACTTAAAAGTGAAAGTGTCTCAACGTAAAGACTTCCTTTCTACTACCTGTCCGAATAATTATAGATTAACACGTACCTGGACAGCTGTTGATAATTGCGGTAATACCGCTACCATGCAACAGATGATCACAGTCGTAGATACAACCAAACCGGTATTTACTTCATTACCGCCTGCTGATACAACTGTAGATTGTGGTGCTGTGCCTGAACCGCCAGCTAACCTGACAGCAACAGACAGATGCAGCGCAGTGAAGGTTACTTACCTGCAGACCCGTGAGAATATCAGTGGCGCATGCGCAGGTAATTATCGCCTGATCCGTACATGGACTGCGAAAGATGCTTGCAGTAATACCAGCATCGCCCGCCAGGTAATTAACGTAACAGACACCACCAGACCGGTGATCGATCCTGCTCCGGCAGACGTGACCCTGAATTGTGGTGATGCAATACCTGTTCCGGCTACACTGTACGCAAAAGATAACTGTGATGTGAACTTCCCACGGAAAGTGACCATGGTACAGGAACCGTTTGTAGTGGATAAATGCGCAGGATATACCATTATCAGAAGATGGAATATCAGCGACGCATGCGGCAACACCGCTATAGAACGTGTGCAGACCATTACCATCAATCCTTGTCCGAAACCGGAACTGGATCCGAATATGGCTGCCAATTGTTCTAACAACACTAAATTCGCTGTACTCTTAAAGAATAAAGTAAGTAAACCTAAGTTCACACTTGTGAGCGTGGTACCAGCTACCGTTGATGCTCCGATAACACAAAGCAGCAACGTGTTCGATCTGAAGGGTGCTACACAGGCTACCTTTACGGTGACTGACGGTGCAACGGGTTGTGTATCAGATCCTGTAACTTACGATCTGCAATACACTGAGAAGCCGGTAGTTGAACTGGGTAGTGATGTATCAGTTTGTAGTGGAGAAACAGTAACGTTGGATGCCGGCATGAATAACGCAGCTTACAACATCTACTGGTCAACAGGTGCAACGACACAGACCATTACAGTAACTACCAGCGGTACTTACAAAGTGACGGTGTTCAATGGTGTTTGCGGTACCAGCGATGAAGTGAAAGTAACGATCAATACTCCGCCGGTAGTAGACGTACCTGATGTTTCTATTTGTGAAGGATCAAGCACAACGTTAAATGCATACACTCCCGGAGCTACCTATATCTGGAGCACCGGCGAAACCAGCTCTTCGATCGACGTATATATGGCCGGTACTTATGGTGTGGATGTAACAGTGAATGGTTGTACCACGCATGATGACGTAACCGTAACAGTGGGTAGAGCTCCGAATGTTGTATTGTCTGAAGATGTAGAGATCTGCCCTGATGAAACAGCTATGCTGACGGTAGATCCTGATGGCGGTGAAATACTTTGGAACAACGGAGAGACAGGTAATTCCATCGTCGTGTCCAGACCGGGCGATTATTGGGTGACCGTAACCCGCGATGGTTGTGTTGTGGAAGATACTGTATCTGTAAGTCTGAAATCACATCTGGACCTTGACCTCGGTCCGCAAAGGGATATCTGTATAGGCGGTCGTGTAGTGCTGGATGCTACTAACGCCGACGCTGTGTCTTACCTGTGGAATGATGGTGATACAAATCCTGTGAAAGAAGTAACGGTTGCGGGTAATTATGTTGTCTCTGTTATGGACAGGTTCTGTTCCCAGATCACGATGGACAGCGTAAAAGTTACCATAGCTGGTATTCCGGACTTCGACCTGGGCCGCGATACTACGCTGTGTCTTGAAAATGCCCTGATATTGAATGTGAATGCAGGTGCAGGCAATAGCGTACGCTGGCAGGATGGTGCTACAACCAGTACGTATAAGGTGACCAGTACCGGTTATTATTCTGTAATTGTATACAACGAATGCGGATCAGTAACTGACAACATCGCTGTGACCTATAAACCATGTGAGCCAAATCCGAGATTCCCGACGGCGTTCACGCCTAATGGCGATGGTAAGAACGATGTGTTCAGGCCAACGATAGATGGTCCGATGTATGATTATGAATTACGCATCTTCAACCGTTGGGGCCAGCAGGTGTTCATTGGCAAAGACGCAAGAAAAGGATGGGATGGACGATACCTGAACAATCTGGTTGAGAATGGCGCTTATATCTGGTCAATAAGCTACAAGCAAAAAGCAGGAGGGCCGGTTATAGTGGTAAATGGTCAGATAACCGTTATCAAATAAGTAAGAAGTGTAAAGTACAATAGGCAAAAGGGCGTCCCGGGTTGATCACGGGGCGCCTTTTCATTTGCGCACTTCCGCAAGAACCGGGTTGAGAAGGCACTGCGGCCCATCTAACTTTGGGACATCTAAATAACACTATTATGCATCTCCGCAGTGAGCCCGCGATCCTTTATTTCGGCACCCCCGTGGTACTGATCAGTACTGTTAATGAAAATGGCACATATAACCTTGCGCCTATGTCTTCTGTCTTCTGGCTGGGATGGCGGTGTATGTTGGGCCTATCCGCACTTTCCAAAACAACGGAAAACATATTCCGTACCCGGCAATGCGTCCTGAACCTGCCTTCGGTACAACAGGTGGAAGCTGTAAACCTGCTTGCCAGGACTACAGGCAGTGATCCGGTGCCTGCCGGGAAAGAACAGAAAGGCTACCGCTATGAGGAAGATAAGTTTGGCCTGGCCGGCTTAACACCTGTGGCATCAGAAACCGTTGAGCCGCCCCGGGTGCAGGAATGTCCTGTACATCTGGAAGCGGTATTGGAAGCATCACACGGTCTTGCAACAGATAATGCGGCACAACGGGGAAAGATCATTACATTTGAAATGCGGATCACCCGTGTACACCTGGACGAATCGATATTAATGAAAGGACAGAAAAATAAAGTAGACCCTGATAAGTGGCGCCCGTTAATCATGAGTTTCCAGGAGTTTTATGGATTGGGCAGTAAGCTGCATTCATCCACACTGGCGCAGATCCCTGAACATTTATACCGGACGGCGGATATCGAGAAAGCCAGTACAACGTAGCTGGCAATATATCCCCTGATATGTCCCGTTTAGCCATTCCGGAGCTACTTCGACATTCTTACTTTTGATATAAGTTAAAACGGAAACATATGGTGGCGATCGAGCATCTGCAACAGATAAAGGCCAGCCCGGCAAAAGTATATGAAGCCCTTACCACAGCGGAAGGACTGGCGGCTGTATGGACGACAAAGCTGAAGGTGGCGGCGGAAGTCGGGTTTGTGAATGAATTTAACTGGGGAGAGGATTATGTCACGCAAATGCAGGTCCTGGAATTGCGTGCCGGTGAAAAGGTATTGTGGGAATGTATGGAGTCTGATCCGGAATGGGTAGGTACCTTCATTTGTTTTAAGATCTCTTCCGAAAAAGAAGGTGTTACAACGCTATTATTGAAACATTATAACTGGCAGGAGGTAACAGACTATTACCGCAGCTGCAATTACCACTGGGCGATGTTCCTGCTCAGTCTGAAGCAATATCTGGAAGAAGGGAAGGGAAACCCTTATACAGGAGTCTGACAGTAAATATGAGGCTGGAAACAGACAATTTCAGATATTCGATCTTATGTATTCAGTTAACATTTTTCCGACAATTACAGAAAAAAAAAGAGCCCTGAGAACAGGGCTACACCAGATAAATTAACGTAAACAGATCATTTGAATTTAGTTTATCTCTAGCAGGATGTAATTTCCTTTTTAAGTTTCGTTTTTCTCTGAACAGGCCTCATCGCCTTTTCTATAGCAAATGTAGACCATCTTCACATGTCAGAAAATCACCTAAATCGGGGAGACCGGTAACTCAGAGTGGGGAGAATTGGCAAGGCCGTATCATACAATGCGTTGATTGATTGCAAGCGCAACGGCTTCTGTAAGTGAAGCTACGTGCAGCTTTTCATAAATTTTTTTCACATGACTACGCACTGTTTCGTAGCTGATGTTAAGTTCACTGGCAATCATTTTGTAACTCAGTCCGTTGACGATACATGTCAATACCTCTTTTTCTCTCGCTGTCAGATTGTAGCTGTCATTATTCGGCTCCGGCTTCTGTACTACGCTTTTCTGAAGCAGGTTTAATACTCTGCGCGCTATCGACGGACTCATTGGCGAGCCGCCAGTCTGAAGTTCCTGGATAGCGTCAAGTAACCGCGTGTTCAGATGATTCTTCAAAATGTAACCGGATGCGCCGGCACAGATTGAGTCAAAAACCCTGTCATCATCCTCAAACACCGTCTGAATGAGGATCTGTACATGTGGAACTTCTTTGCAGAGAACTTTAATGGCTTCAATACCACTCATCTCCGGCATTTCAATATCCATTAGTACAATGTCAGGGCTACAGTTAAGTACATCGTTCACACAATTACGAGCGTCACTGAAGACGCCCACTACTTCAATTGAGGGGGCCGTGTTTAGCAATAAAGTGATGCTGTTACGGATGTTTTTGTTGTCGTCAAAGATGGCAACGCGTATACTCATGGTTTGTCGTTTTTTTGTCGCCTGGTCAGGCAACAGGAAAGCTTAGTTTTAAATATGTCCCTTTGTATGGTTCACTTTCTATCCCCAGGTCGGCCTTCATTTCACTGGCGCGGTGCCTGATGTTGTTGAGTCCATTGCCAGACAGGCTCCTGACGGAAGGGTCCTGTACTGCCTGATGATCAAATCCTATACCATCGTCCTGGATGTTAAGTTCCAGTACATTGCGACGGTAGCTGATGTTCACTTTGATAATACTGCATGCTGCATGTTTTAATGCATTGTTCACCGCTTCTTTGAAAATGAGATAGAAATTCTTTCGCTGATGCATGGCAAGGTTCAGTGTCTCGATCTTCTGGTCGCAGTCGAAAATGAAATGGATCTTTTTAGCGGTACACAGAGGTTTCGCATAAGACTCCATCCGCTTCACAATACTACTGACGTGATCATTTTTCGGATTGATTGCCCACACAATGTCAGACATCTCGGAGATCATTTCGTTGGCCGTTGTTCCAATGGTGGTTAACAATTCTTTCAATTGTTCACTTTTGTGTTGTTCGTTGTATATTCTGGCTACTTCACTGTAAACGGAGATGCCGCTCAGTGTAGATCCCACACTATCATGCAGGTCCTGTGCTATACCATTCCTGATCTCCTGCCGTTTCAGCAACTCATTGATACGGTAACGGTAGATCAGATAAATAGTACCTGCGATCAGTACTGTACATAACAGATAGAACCACCACCTTGTCCAGAAAGGAGGGATAATGGTAATGTGCAGGGCTGTGACCCTGTCGCCGAATACCCCCTTCCAGTTACTGGCCTTCACCATGAACGTATAGTCTCCGCCCTTCAGGTTGGAATAGTAGGCGAAGTTACGCTTGCCAACATTGTTCCACGCCTTATCCACCCCGGCGAGCATGTAGGAGTACTGGATATTGTCCCCGCTGAATTCCGGTGCGGAAAACTCAATCGAAAAATAGTTCTTGGTGTAGTCCAGTTCAACGGCCCGCTTTTGCAGCAGATCGCTGTGCGAATCATTGAAGATCTTAAAGTCCGTCAGGTATACCGGCGGTTCGGTGTTGATCCCGGCTATGTCACGAGGATTGAATGTCAGGTAATAATTTGTGCCCCCCACATAAATATTGCCTTCATTGTCTTTGTACATATAACCTCTCACACCACCATTCTTCTGAAGGGTAGGCAGGTCATAACAGCTGTAGATCCTGACGCCGGGATCGTACTTATGTATATGTCCGTTGCATACCATCCATACATTGCCTTTCTCATCTGTTTGCAGCCCTTCTGTCAGATTGCTGGATTCCGTGATGTGCTGCACTTTCTGCGTTTGCACGTTCAGGTAATTCAATCCACCTCCATATGAGCTGACCCAGATATGTCCCTCTTGTCCTTCCTGGATATCATATACGTCTTCATTGTTGATGTCATGCAGGTATTTCACCTGTTGCCCTTCTTTCTGCGGCCAGTCGCCCAGTCCGTGCCTGGCGGTGGCCAGCCAGATGTTACCGTTTGTCGCCTTTGACATTTTCCGCACCAGGTTATCCTTCAGGTTATACCGTTTTAATATAGCCCTGACGGAGTCACTACGGGTTACCCATACTTTATCTGTGAAGTCATAATAACTGAGGTAATGACCATATGGTGATACGATGAGTACCGGATGACCGCGCATGGTATCCTTTACAATAGACACGATCCTGGAAGCTATAAGCTTTTTCATGACCGGGTCTTTTTCCGTATTTGGAAGCATGGTCAGCGTACCTTTTAAGGTGTCATATGCAAAGAGGGTGTAGTCGGTACCGATATAGAACGTACCGTCCTGGTCTGCAAAGAACTTGGTGACCGCCAGCTGCTGTCCCTTATAGGTTAGTTTCCGGTGCTCGAAAGCATGTTTGCCAGGATGTTTAATGAAAATACCATTATTGGTACCTATCCATAACCGGCCCGCCGGATCTTTATAGAAGTCGAAGATGCTGATATCTCCGCCCGTTTCCGGTAAAAATGTCTGTTTAAAAGGGTAGTATAACGGATTGTAGTAACTGATACCATTATTGGTAGCTGCCCATACAATACCCGTTCTGTCAATGTATACGTCATTCACATGATCGTTCACGATCGAACCGTCTACGAATGGATGGTGCTTATAGTGGGAGAAATGGTGCTGGTCCTGGTCATAAACGATCAGTCCCGAGTCTTTAGCGGCCATCCAGAGACGGTGGTCCTTATCTTCCGCAAAAGCATTGATCTCATCATTCGGAAATGAGTTCTTACCGGGTGTAAACCGGAATGTTTCCTCTGTTTTTTTCAGATGGTCGTAATGATAGAGAGCCTTGTCCCAGGCGCCATACCACATGTCCTTGTTATGGTCAAGGAACAGGGCGGTGACGGATACATGGGGAAGCCGGACGTACAGGTCATCGTATCTTTTGTCGCCGGTGAACTGTAATGTACGGGTATTAACTTTTAACAGGCCTCCGCCCGCCCTGCCTACCCATAACGTATCGGAGGCATCTACGCTTAGCGACAGGATGGAGGTTGTGCCGGTTTTTACCGGATGTGAAAATTCTCCCGTCTTCTTGTTAAATCTTCTGGTGCGATAATTCCCTGTTCCCACCCAGAGATAGCCGTTATGATCATCCACTATGACATTGATATGGTTTTCGGGAATACCATTTTCATTGTCCGCCTTGTACCTGTATTGTCTGAACTGCTTCGCCGGGGGCTGACGGTAATCGTATGCGCTTAAGCCGCCGTCTTCAGTAGCAATCCAGATAATACCATTTTCATCTTCCAGTAGGTCGCTGACAATGTTGCCGGATATGCTGGTCGTATCGCCAGGCGTCCTTCTGAATACGGTAAAATACTTACCGTCATAACGATTTAAACCATCCTCTGTACCAAACCATATGAATCCCCGTTTGTCCTGTAGTATACAGTTGACTTTGTTGTGGGAAAGCCCGTTCTCAGTCCTTAATGTGTTGAAATAAGGCGTCTGTTGTTGTGCTATAATGGTTTGGGTTAACATGACTATCGTTACCAATAAAAGGTAAGTTTTTCTCATGATAGGTTTGTTCCACTGCTGATTTTGTTGAGAATCAAAATTACACGTTTAATAATATTAAATTGTAAGGATTTATTCATTTTTTATAAAAATAAAGTTAATTTTTTATCCATGTTATAACATTAACTTGTTGTAATGCTTATCAGAAACGGATTTCAGCGTTTTTTTGTTACAGAAAAGAGATTAATATTGAGCATTATTTTTTTTACAGAATATGAGCAATATCATGATCGTTACGTTGCAAATTGAAGAAGTGTATCAGGTACACTTTAACACTTTGCGCCAACTTTATTTTCCGGCGCATGCCAATTACCTGGATGCTCATATTACCCTGTTTCATCGCCTGCCTATTGGCGAATCGGCCATCATAGCAGCTTTGAGGAGTGCTGCAGAAAGAGGGCCGCTCATATTAAATGTAGCCGGTATCGTTAATTTTGGAAAAGGTGTAGCATACCGATTGGTATCTGATGAATTGCAAAAGTTACATCAACAGCTACAACATATGTTTGATCCCTGGTTGACAAAACAAGACAGACAACCGTTACGTCCCCACATTACCGTTCAAAATAAAGTTACCTCCTATAAGGCCGAACAGCTCCACCAGTCGCTATTGCAGGACTTTACACCGTTCGATATTCAGGTTACAGGACTACAAACCTGGCGTTATTTACATGGACCATGGAAGGCGCTGGAAACCTTTTCTTTCCATAAATAAGAAGACGATGCACTTCTAAACAAAGTACATCGTCTTCTATAGGCTATAGATAAAATCTATAGATACTTAAAATAGTATAGTTTATTTATGTAGCCCTTTCTTGCGCAGATAGGCAAGCAGTTTCTCTGGATGATCTGTCTGAATAGCGTTAGCATATTTGGCGTCCTTCCGCAGTTGATCGAAGCCGGTGTTTGCTGCCGCTTTCTCCATGTTATCATATTTACCCAGGGCATTGGTCCAGATCCTGGAACCATTGCTCGTGATCTTCTGCATTAACGTATCGGAATAGAAAGAATCATCTATATGAATGGCAGGGAATTTACCCTGTTTCTCTCCAACCTGCCAGATCTCCTGTATTTCAGCAGCACTGTGTGCTCTTGGCATGATAGGAATAGCAGGGTTCCACTCATGCAGCAACGGCGCATAGCGGTGATCATAGAGAAAGAAAAGTACCTGCTCCTGCATTCCGTTAGCTACGATCAGCTCAATAGCTTGTTGGGCAGGCTCTTTACGGCCTTCCTTAAAGTCCACGTCGATCATGATCTTGTCTTTGGCCAGTTTCAGCAATGCATCAAAAGTCGGGATCTTCTCAGCGGAAGGCTGTCCGTTATACAGTAGTGGGAACTGCTGCAACTCTTCGTAGGTAAAGTCCCTTACCAGACCTGGTTTACCGGTCACACGCTGAATGTCTTTATCGTGCATCAGGATCAGGATATTGTCCTTTGTTTCACGCACGTCCACTTCTGCAACATCGATGCCTTGTGCAATAGCTTCCCGTACCGCGGCAAGGGAATTCTCCGGATATTTAGTATGTGCTGCACGGTGTGCTGCTACCATGATATGTTCAGGATGATAATAGAACTCATCCAGGATGGATTTTACGGGTGCCTGTTGTGCCTGTGCAGACAATGCGCCTGCCACTAACATGAAAGAAAGGTAACGTTTCATATGTTTCTGTTGCTTTTAATGTTTTGTATTAATAACCGTCATTCTGTTGGAACTTATTGGTAGAAAGGTCTATCTGTTCCTGTGGAATAGGCCGCAGGACATGATGTGCCTGGATCTTCGCCGCATTCGGATTGTACTTCGACGCTCTTTCCACCAGTTTACCGGTACGTGTCAGTTCCTGCCAGCGGTCTTCTTCGCCGCCGAGTTCACGTGCACGTTCATCCAGTATCGCGTCTACCGTTAGTTGTGCGGCCGTCAGCTGTGTAAGGGTAGTTCCTGGTTTCGCTGCTCTGTCTCTTACTTTGTTCAGCCAGATCACACCTTCATCGCTCTTCTGTTGCATCATCAGTGCTTCAGCTGCTATCAGATAGGTTTCAGAGAGACGGTACACAAAGAAGTCCCGGAAGCCGGAGAGGTCCTGCGGACTGGAACGGGTAGGATCGTCATGCTTTTTGATAGCCCAGTGCATGTTATCAGTGTTAGGCGCGACATTGGAAGTAACACCCGGACTGATCGTCCATACTACGGTATCTCCCACTTTCTTACCTGCCGGTGTGGTGGCCGCATTGTTATAGAACCATGTATAACGGAAGGTGACGTCAAAGCGGCTGTCATTGGCCTCAAACAGGTTCCTGAAGAAAGCCGTAGGGCGGAAACGGGTGTATGGTCTGCCTCCCTGGTTAAGGTCCCTGGTCAGGCCGAACTGGTCATAGGCTGGCGTAAAGAACGCGTGGCCGCTATTGCCTGGCCCGTTGTACAAGGCGTTGTTGAGATACTGCGTAGCAAAAACGATCTCACTGTTCTGTTGGTTAGAATAGTCGAATACTGCTGCGTAAGTAGATTGCAGTTTGAACGGCCCATTGTTGATCAGCTCCAGTGCAGCATCAGATGCGCCTTTATAGTCTTTCATCAGCAAGGCGATCTTTGCCAGCTGATGTAGTGCTGCCCCTTTCGTTACACGCCCATACTCGTTGGTCGTCCAGCCCAGGTTATCTGCGGCGAACTTTGTGTCCTCCTGCATCTTTCTCCAGATGGTATCTTTAGATACCCTTTGGGCGTCTGTTACCACGCCTTTGGTTTCATGATCTGTATACACCACATCTCCGAATTGTGTGGTCAGCCAGTAATAGTAATTGGCCCGCAGGAAGCGTACTTCGGCTTTATAGCGCGTTTTCAGGGCCGGGTCCATAGACACGGCGTCTATCTTGTCCAGAACAGTGTTAGCTGTATTTATGCCTATATAACAGTTGTTCCAGATACTCGTGAGATAGCTGTTTTGAGGATTGAAGGCGGTCGAATAATCGTCCATAAATTTGAAGCTGCCGTCCTTGCCATGCTGGAAAATATCTGTTCCCATTTCAGTTACGGTAAAACCTGGCTCTGAACCATACAACCTGCGCAGGGTACTATATACGCCGCTAACGCCGTTACCAATACCTGTAGCATTACTGAAGATGGCTTCCGGAACAGGTTTGTATAGATCTTTTTCGTCCAGGCTGCATGAGCTGAAGCCAAGCGCTCCCAGTAGCAGCACTGCCGATATGTTCAACTTTTTGCTTATGATCATGATCTGAGTGTTTTAAAGATTAAAAGGATGCATTCAGTCCTACCGCATACATTTTCACCATAGGGTACATTGCGCGTGTACCGTCGGATTCAAACTCAGGGTCCTGTCCTTTATATGAAGTGAATGTGAATGGATTTTCCGCGCTGATGTTCACACGCAGGCTTTTAATACCTGTAGGGCGCAGCAGGCTTGCCGGCAGGGAATAACTAAGGGCCAGGTTCTTGATACGCACAAAACTGGCGTCCTTATAAGACAGGGTATTACCCATGAATACACTTTCCTGGTTCTGGTCCGGACGAGGATTGTCGTTAGTGGCATGTTCCGGTGTCCAGTAGTTTACATCCAGGTTATTGTAACGGCCTGCCAGACGGTTATTGTTGTTATAGAACTGGGAAGTGATCAGGTAATGTTGTCTGACGTTAACAACAGTTGAAAGCTCAAGTCCCTTGTAAGAAAAACGGTTCGTGATTCCTCCGAACCAGGATGGTGTTGTATTACCCAATATAGCACGGTCCTGGTCATTGAGCTTTTTATCGTTGTTGATGTCCTGGAGTTTGATCATCCCCGGTTTATATCCATAGGTAGCTGCTTCTGCGGCTTCGCTGGTCTGCCAGATGCCGATTTTGCGGTAGCTGTAGATAGATCCTATCGGCTGTCCAATGAACCAGCTGTTACCGATATCGTCTTTGCCGTCTCCATACAGTTTGGTGATCCTGTTCCTGTTAGTAGAGAAACTGAAGTCTGTTCTCCATTGGAAGCCGCTCTTCGTTTGCAGGTTCACGGTAGAGAGGGTCACTTCCCAACCCACGTTACGTGTAGCGCCTATGTTCTGGAGCACTTTGGTATATCCGGTGCTGCCGGGAATACCACGGGTCAGCAACAGGTTGTCGGTATTGGAAATATAGTGCTCAATAGCGCCGCTGATCCTGTCTTTGAAGAGGCCGAAGTCCAGACCTACGTTAAATTCCTTTGTAGTTTCCCATTTCAGGTTCGGGTTGGAGATGGTTGCCGGGATGAAACCACTGGAACCGGTACTGCCGAAGGCATATGGACTAGGGGTCAGGATGCTGAAGGTGCCGTATGGAGGAATACCGTTGTTACCTGTTTTACCATAGCTGGCGCGTAGTTTCAGCGCAGTAAGTTTAGTTACACCCTGCATGAACGGTTCTGCATCAATACGCCATCCCAGCGCTGCAGAAGGGAAGGATTCCCATTTATGCCCCTGGGCAAATACGGAAGAACCATCGCGGCGTGCAGTCAGTGTGAGGAGGTAACGTTCTTTAAAGTCGTAATTGATACGGCCCATATAAGACAGCAGCAGGCTTTTCTGGTAATCGCTCACAATGCTCAGTACCTGACCTGCGGTACCTATATTGTGATAGCTCTGTGATTCATATGGCAGCTGATTCGCTGTAGTGCTTGAAGTGTTGATCTCCATCTGCTGTGAACTCTGTAAGAAGGTGACATTCAGATGGTGGTCTTTTCCAAACTTGCGGTCATACTTCAGGATGTTCTCGATAGTGATAGATACCAGTTCTTTGTTAGCTACGCTTGCTGCTGGTGTACCACCCTGGTTGGTAGTGGTCTGACTGCCGGCGAAAGCGCCATTGCGGGTGTTTTCTATTTCCGGGCCTACGTTGAGGCGGTAGCTGAGTCCTTTGGCAATGTCCCATTCTCCGTAAAGACTGCTGAAAATACGGGTCTTGTAAGTCTGGTTGGTATAGTTCTTAATATCCAGCAGTGGATTGACACGCTGGCCTTCATCGTTGGTAGGACGGAACAAAAGATTACCCAGACTATCGTACGGAATACCCAGTGGGCTGGTGCGGAGCATGTTGTCAAAAACATCATTGCTTACCTGGTTCTCTCCCGAACGGGTCAGGAAGGAATAAACACCCATACGCAGACGGCTGTTCACCTGGTGGTCTACGTTGATACGTACAGAACCACGGGTAAAGTCAGACTTATCTACCACACCTTTTTCCTTATAGTAATTGAAGGAAATTGCAAATTGTGTATGCTCCTTGCCACCGGTTACAGAGACCTGGTGATTCTGTTTAGTGCCAGAATGGTATACCAGGTCCTGCCAGTCCGTAGAACGGCCTGTAGCCAGTGATTTCAGGGCAATATCATCAAAGAGGGCAGCATCGGGAGGATACTGGTTATCAGGACTGTTAGTCCTGGCAGCCTCTCTTCTCAGTTGGGCAAACTGAGCGCCGTCCATTACGTCGAGCTTACGGGTAATGGATGTAGTACCATAATAACCGCTGTAAGACACGTTCGTTTGACCGGCAGCGCCTTTCTTAGTGGTGATGAGGATAACGCCATTGGCTGCCCTGGAGCCATAAATAGCAGTAGAGGAGGCATCTTTCAGCACCTCAATGCTTTGAATATCGTTGGGGTTGATCTCGTTCAGGCTGGGAGGGGTCTTTCCATCGGTAGCCGCCAGCGGAATACCATCCAGTACGATCAGCGGAGTGTTACCGGCTGTGATGGAACGCTGGCCACGTAGCGTGATATTCGCGCTTGCTCCAGGCTCATTACCGGAGTTGGCGATGTCGAGGCCTGCCACTTTTCCTTTTAACGCTTCGATAGGATTGGATACAGGTTGCTCCGCAATATCCTTGCTCTTTACAGATGATACAGCACCGGTTACATCCCTCTTTTTCTGAGCTCCATAGCCTACTACAACCATCTCATTCAGTCCGCGGATATCAGAAGCGAGTGTTACCTGCATGTTTGACTGTACGGACATTTCTTTGTTCTTGTAACCGGATATAGAAAAGAGCAATGTTTCATCATTGGCGGCAGTCAGGATGAAGTTACCATCACCATCAGAAATAGCGCCTTTATTACGGCCTTTAACCATGATAGTCACACCCGGAAGCGGAGCGCCATTTTCGTCGGTCACCTTTCCCTTGATCTTGTCATCATTTGCTGCGGCAGCATCATTGATGGCCTGCGGACGTTTAGCCCCGGCTTTTTCCATGATGATCACCTTTCCGTTCTGGATACGGTAGGTCAGTGGCAGGTTGCGCAGCAGACCTGCAATGATATCGGTCACCGACTGATGATGTGCGTCAATGCTTACAGAGGTGTAAGGGGAGAGGAGCTTTTCATTGTAAATGAACATGTAGCCGCTCTTTTTCTGAACGAGTGTAAAAGCTTCCTTCAGCGTTTTACGGTCGATGGAACAGTCGATCGTCTCCTTTAAAACAGGGTCGGACGACGTCTGCTGATGGCCGGTAGCGGTGAGCTGTGCGGCCAGCAGTACAGGAATGATCAGGCAATAGCCTGCCTTTACATGCCGTTGAATAACAGACATGACACTACTGGTACAAATTTTCATACCTTTGCGCTGGTTTTAATTTTGATTAAATCATGATGAAATCAAACCGGGAAGATCAATATGTGATTGCAGTTACTGATTGATGTTTCCCGGCCGACCGGTAGCGACCTGTTACCGGTTTTTATATTTATTGTTTATTGAACATGATATTGTTGCCCTGTATCCTGTAGGTCAGATTATTCGCCAGGCTTAATGCCTCCAATACTTCTTTTATCGTGTCTGTTGCAGCAAATCCGGCCGTTACCTTGTAGGACGGTAACGTACTGTCGGCAAAGGAGATCCTGACGTCATACTTATGCGCCAGCAAAATAGCGATCATGTCCAGCCGTTCGTTATTAAAGAGCAACTGGTCTGTTGTCCATCCGCTGATGGCAGCTGCGTCCACTGTATCTTTAACAATATTAAACTTATCGGTATAGAGCGTTGCCCTTTCATTTGGAAGCAGCAGCACATTGGTTTTATCTTCATAATTATCCCGTGACACTGCCACTTTTCCTTCCTGTACAGTTACCTGTACAAATGGTAGTTCGTTGTAAGAACGCACATTAAAAACCGTCCCTAATACACGTGTCTGCAGGCCGCCTGCTATGATAATGAAAGGGTGCTGCGGATCTTCTGCAGCGTGTACACGCGCTTCCCCTGTCAGTAACATTATCCGCCGCTCATTGTCTTTGAATTGTGCGGGGTAACGTAAACGGCTACCAGCATTTAGCCAGATATCTGAACCATCAGGCAGGGTGAGATGATAAGGTTTATGCTGACCGGCATATACTTCTTTCCAGGAGGTACGGGTACCATTGAGCAATGCATATAACAGGTATCCTGTACAGATCAGTATTATAATAGCGGCTGCTATCCGCCATTTGTAGCTTATTTCCCGTACCGGCGTCTGTTGCAGATTCGCCCAGATCTGTTCTTGCGCAGCAGCGATGTCCAGACCGGATATATCGGCAGTACTGTTTTCACTTCGTAGTTTATACCATGCCTCGATGAGCCGCTTTTCATCAGCAGTGCATTCACCTGTTACGTATCGTTGCAGTAGTTTATTGATCTCCTGTTTGTCCATATAGGCGCCGCACTTTCGCATGCGTACATATATAAGACAGTTGAAAAAAGCGGTGGGAGTAGATGGCTATATTATCTAAATGTTAAGAGAAAAAGGGGAGAGACAAAGTCTTAGAAAAGGAAGAAAATGAAGTGTACAAGTTTATGCTTCAATATGCGTACGGCGTTACTGACCTGTTTTTTCACAGTTTCGGGGGATAGTTCCAGCTGTTGTGCAATCTCCCTATGAGATAGGGTGGCCTTGCGGCTTAGTTCAAACACTTCCCGCATTTTGGCCGGTAGTTGTTGTACTTCCTTTTCAATGCAGAGAAGCAATTCTCTTTCGTTGAGCTGCTCGATGGTGCTGCTGTCGGTATCGGAAATGAATTGTTTTAAATGATCGAGGTGGTGTTGGTAGGAGCGTTTACCAGATATAACATTCAGCACTTTATTACGCGTGCTCACATAAAGATAGGCGGCGGGTGACTCGGGGATGTTAAGCTCCGCTCTTTTTGTCCACAGGTTCGCAAAAACATCCTGTATGATATCCTGTGCGTCTGCTTCATTATCCAGCATTTTGAATGCGTGCTGGTAAAGAACAGCAGAAAATCGTCTGTAGATTTCTTCAAACGCTGCAGCATGGCCCTGCTGGAATTGCCGGAACAATTCAATTTCCCCCCATTCACTTAATTGGCCTGACATAGAGCAGCATTTGTTTACGGTGCTCAAAAGTACTAGGGCTTCGGGGAATTTTTATATTAAATAATTGTGAGCAGTTGTCCGGGCAGTGTTGCAAACTGCTGAGATCCAGTAAATAAACAACCCGCATAAGGCTATCTGCTTTATGCGGGCGTTTGTAGTATTATAGATCAGTCATCAGAAAGTGAATCATCTTTCGCCAGATAATTATCGATGGCCAATCCGATTTCTTTTGTTTCTTCAGTCTCATTATCGCTTCCGTCTTCAAACCAGTGATTGGCGCCCTCATTATCCTGCTTTAGCACCAGTACCATGGTCCTTCCGGGCAACTTAACATTAAAGTGGCGCTGGCCGGTCTGTTCTACAGTGATCTGTTTAGTATCGTGGTCAATGGTGAATGTATTCATATATGACATTTTATGATAAGCGGTACAATCATTATGCCTACTTTCATACTACTAATTCAAGGGGACAGTATATTTGCCGCAATATCTAAACACATCTTATGATCAGGATCGCAATCACACTGATGCTCGCGCTAGGGTACATCGGCTCAGTGTCTGCCCAGGAGCTGTATATGCCCAGGAACATCAAAAAAGCCTATGCTAACGGGACAAGAGCAAAGAATGGCCTGCCAGGCGCACATTACTGGCAAAATAAGGGCCGCTACGACATTCAGCTAAAAGTAAACGCGCCTTCCGGTCTGGTTTATGGCCGGGAAAAAATACGATATATCAATAATAGCCCCGATACTTTACGACAGGTCGTGATCCGTCTGCTTTGTAATCTGCATAAAGTAAACGCGCCACGTTCCGGGTATGTAAGTAAGGATTTCCTGACAGAAGATGGTGTGGTGATAGATACGCTGATCATCGGCGGAATGAATGTCCCATTTGACAATGATGTGGCTACAGTAGGTACGGCAAAGCTGCCGCGACCACTGGTATCAAAAGACAGTGTTGATCTGAGCATCAGCTGGCATTATACGCTGTCAAAACAGAGTGGAAGGGAAGGCAGGATCGATAGCACCACTTTCTTCCTGGCTTACGCTTATCCGCGTATTTCCGTATATGACGATTATAACGGCTGGGATAAGATCGAACATTCTGACAGGGTAGAGTTCTACAGTGATTTTAACGATTACAATGTGGCGGTAACTGTGCCAAAGAATTATGTGGTATGGGGTACCGGTGTATTGCAGAACGGACCGGAAGTATTGCAGCCGGCTATAGCTGAACGTTTGAAGAAATCTTATACCTCTGACCAGCTGATCCATATTGCCGGTAAAGATGAAATGAACGGTGGAAAGGTAACACAGCAGAAAGACTGGAACACCTGGAAATTCACAGCTTCCCATATAGCGGATGTAACCTTCGGTACAAGCAGCCATTATGTATGGGATGCGGCCAGCGTGGTAGTGGACAGTGCTACCGGCAGACGTACCAGTGTGCAGGCTGCTTATGATGAAACTGCTACCGACTTTCACCATTCTGTGGATTTTTCCCGCTATGCATTGGACTGGTTCTCCCGCAACTGGCCGGGTGTGGCATATCCTTTTCCTACCATGACCGCTTTCCAGGGCTTTGCTGACATGGAATACCCGATGATGGTCAATGATGCGACCGTAGGAGAGCAGATCGGTTTTGCACAACTGGTACAGGACCATGAGATAGCACATACTTATTTCCCGTTCTATATGGGGATCAATGAAACCCGCTATGCATTTATGGACGAAGGTTGGGCCACTACATTCGAATACCTGATCGGTATTGCAGAAAAGGGCAAAGAAGAAGCTGACAGGTTCTACAAAATGTTCCGGGTGGAATATTATATCAAAGATCCTTCAGGAGAGGAAGATCAGCCTATTATTTCCCAATCCCATCAGGTAAGTGGTGCAGGCTATGGCAATAATGCGTATGGAAAACCTTCACTGGCCTATCTGGCCCTGAAAGACCTGTTAGGCGATAACTCATTCCGTAAATGTCTGCATGCTTATATGCATGACTGGAATGGCAAACATCCTATTCCGTGGGACTTTTTCAATTCCTTCAATAACAACGCCGGTCAGGAGCTTAACTGGTTCTGGAATAACTGGTTCTTCAGTAATAATTACATTGATCTGCAGCTGGCAGGAGTGAAGACAAAGGGTAACAATGCAGAGTTGTCTGTTATCAATGTGGGTGGTTTTGCTATTCCGTTCGATGTAGTGGTCACTTTTGAAGATGGCACAAGCAAAACAGTGCATCAGACACCGGCAGTGTGGAAGAGCGGTAATAAGCAAGTGGTAATTGTGCCTGCGGGAAAGAAGATCGTCACAGCAAAGCTGGATGGCGGCTTGTATATGGATTACACGCCGACAGATAATGAGTGGAAAGCGAACTAACTATAATTGCAGGGAAGACTGGTATACTTTGGGTGTAGTGCCCTCCAGTTTTCTGAACACTCTGACAAAATAATTCACATCAGTGAAGCCGCAAAGCTTACTTACATCGTAAATACTGCTTTGCGGCTTTGCTAATAGCTGTTTGGCCAGTTTAATCCTTTCTTTGTTCACGTACTCCAGTGGTGTGATACCAAATTGCTCCCGGAACCATTTGAAGAACAGGTTCCTGCTCAGATAAGCTTTACGGCTTAGTGCATCTACAGCTATCTTTTCTGTCAGATGTTCCTGTATATAATTCAGCACAAAATTCTGCCGGTTACCGTTCATATTGGCAGCGCTGCCTTCTTCTGCTTCTCCCAGTTGTTGGCTTTGCAATAAGCGGATGAGCAATTCTTTCAGTTGAAGATCTGCATAAATATTTTTAGACTTTTCGCTACTGCTGCAAATGCGGATCAGTTTATTGATGAGTTCTGTGATCTCATGATTGTTTTCAAAATGGTACTGGCGGAATGAGAGTTGCCAGTTCTGTTGCTCTTCACCGGTATTGTAATAGTGGTTCAGATAGTTGACAGTTTCCCTGATGTAACAATCATCAATTGCCAGGGCAATACATTGTGTGGGATTATCCACAGTAGCTTCCGGAAAGTCAATGATCATGGTTTCCTGTGGTGGAACAATGACAGTTTCACCAGGCAGATAATCAAAAGAAGGTTTATTGAAAAGATGCATGACCTTCTTACCCCTGATCATGCTGGTGATCACCAGGTCATTAAAAGTAAGCGGAACATGATATGCCTGCTGATAACTCTCGAAGATATTCAGTTCACAATTCCGGAGGTTGAACACGCGTCTGTTCTCCACTAAAGTTTGCAGCTGCTGCGGCACAGTAAGGTCGATCGTCTGCAAATAATTTTTTATCTGCATAAGAGTAATCTGTTTACTATTAACAAGTTAACCAATTTTCCAGGCATCTCAAAATTAAGGTACGATTGTGCTATAAATAAGTACGATAATATCCGCGTCTTATGAGCAGTTAAGGATATTGCAGGTATTATTTCACGTTTAAAAACTCCACAAATTATGAGCGTTGCAACATCTGCTGCCCCTTCATCAACCCTGGCAGCACGCCCTGAATTTAAGACCAGGTACGATCACTTTATTAATGGCGAATGGGTGCCACCATCCAGCGGTGAATATTTCGATAACATTTCTCCAATAGATGGAAAGGTTTTTACACAGGCTGCGAGAGGTAATGCCGCGGATATTGACAAAGCGATAGATGCAGCCCACGAGGCATTCAAAACCTGGGGCAAAACAGCAGCAGCTTATCGTAGTAACCTGTTGTTGAAAATTGCACAGATAGTGGAAGATAATCTGGAATATCTGGCAGTAGTTGAAACGATAGATAACGGAAAACCTATCCGGGAAACGAGAGCAGCCGACCTGCCGCTGGTTATCGATCATTTCCGGTATTTCGCAGGAGTGATCCGTAGTGAAGAAGGAACGATCAGTGAACATGATGAAACTACGGTAAGCATCAACCTGCATGAGCCTATCGGGGTTGTAGGACAGATCATCCCGTGGAACTTCCCGTTGCTGATGGCAACCTGGAAGATTGCGCCTGCCCTGGCTGCAGGTTGCTGTGTAGTGGTAAAACCTGCAGAACAGACCCCCACCAGTATTATGGTGCTGATGGAACTGGTCGGCCAGGTGCTGCCTAAAGGAGTATTGAACATTGTAACCGGCTTTGGTGTGGAAGCTGGTAAACCGCTTGCCTCTTCTCCAAAAGTACAGAAGGTAGCCTTTACAGGTGAAACCACAACCGGTAGGCTCATTATGCAGTATGCCTCTGAAAACCTGATCCCGATCACAATGGAATTGGGTGGTAAAAGCCCTAACATCTTCTTTGAAAGTGTGGCCGATGCGGATGACGAATTCTTCGATAAGGCAGTGGAAGGCGCCGTATTGTTCGCCCTCAACCAGGGTGAGGTATGTACCTGCCCAAGCCGTATACTGGTGCACGAGCACATTTACGACCGCTTTATGGACCGTGTCATCCAGCGCACAAAAGCTATTCAAATGGGTAACCCGCTCGATGCTAATGTAATGATGGGAGCCCAGGCCAGCGAAGACCAGTACCAGAAGATCCTGAGTTACCTGGACATCGGTAAACAGGAAGGTGCACAGGTATTATGCGGAGGGGAAGCCTTCCACCAGAACAGTGGTCTGGAACACGGATTTTATATCCAGCCTACCTTGCTCAAAGGCGATAATAAAATGCGCGTATTCCAGGAAGAGATCTTTGGGCCGGTAGCTTGTGTAACTACTTTTAAAACAACAGAAGAAGCGATCCAGATAGCCAATGATACCCTCTACGGTTTAGGCGCCGGTGTGTGGACCAGGGATGCCCACGAACTGTACCAGGTACCGAGAGCACTTCAGGCAGGCAGGGTATGGGTGAATTGTTATCACGCTTACCCGGCGCATGCGCCGTTCGGCGGGTACAAAAAGTCAGGTTTCGGAAGAGAAACGCATAAGATGATGCTGAACCATTATCGTCAAACGAAGAACATGCTGATCTCTTACGGCAAACAGAAACTGGGATTCTTTTAAACTTTATACAGTGTCTTAACTTTTTTCATGACCAGGAGAATCATAGCAACAGAGGAAGCCGTATCCTTGATCAACGAGCTCCGTCACAAAAATGGCCCCCTCATGTTTCACCAAAGTGGGGGCTGTTGTGACGGCTCACAACCAATGTGCTTTCCTGAAGGGGAATTCAAGACCGGCGCATCAGATGTATGTCTGGGCGAAGTAGCCGGTTGTAAGTTTTATATGAGCGGGGACCAGTTTGAGTACTGGAAACACACGCAACTGATTCTGGACGTCATCAAGGGGCGTGGCAGTAGTTTTTCACTGGAAATCCCCCTGGGAGTCAGATTTCATATCCGCTCACGCATATTCTCTAACGAGGAGCTTGCGGAGCTGGAAGCGACACAACCGCTGACTTAAACTATCCTACAATGGAAAGTCCTGCAGTTTCAACTACAGGACTTTTCATATCCGTACATCAGCTTATGATGATCAGTATTTGATACCCTGCGTCTGCTGTACAGCCGCAACGAGTTCTTATGGGACAGGGGACTTTTCAAAACGGATGGCCTTTAAGTCAAATCCTCCCGTTTCGGCGGACAACCGGAGGGTTTGGCGGCCGTTCTTCAACGCTACATTACGCAGTGCATAGGTTTGCCAGCCATTATTCCTGTTTTCCTTTGCAGGGATCACCGTTACTTTGCCTATTGGTTTTCCGTCAATTGCAATGGCCAGCTTACCAGGTACTTTACCAGGGGCCGCAATAAAAGAAATATTATATTTCCCTTTCAGTGTGATGTTTACGGTGTACTTCAACCACTCGCCTGTAACAAGATCAGTTACACAATAGCTGCCTGCATTGGCGGAGTCGGCTATTATATCAACACCGTCATTCCGATATACCCTGCCACGGTTGCCGCCTACCCATTTCGGATTGGATGTACGATAGTTTGCAGTATCCGTATCGAAGTAGGCAGCACGGTTCCTTCCCAGGTCATAATCCACCGCATCCAGTGTACCCGTTTTAGTGATAGTATTGTTTTTAAATGGTAATGTTTTATCAGAGAACGGCTGACGGATCATAGCATCGATCACATCGCGGTGCAGAATATTACTGCGGATGTTCGATCCTCTTGCAACCTCCATTAAACCTTCATACGCCACATCTCCTGCAGGCGCACTGCCTTTGCCACTTATGTAGTTGATGACATGCATATATTTCTCGTTAGATCTGATTTCCAGCGGGTTGTTAGTACCTATTTTCTTCAGTGGCCACCATGACCAGCCAATGTTATTTTTCTCAAATAAACGGATAGCTTCCGTGAACCAGACATTAGAGTTTTCACCTGTCTCACCCAGCCATACCGGAACGTTGTATTGCTTGCGGAAATTGATGATATTGGCGATGGATGCGGAATCATTCAGGCTCCAGTACTTGTGGAAGCTCAGCACCATGTTTTTGTCCCACGGAGGCAGGATGCCATTATAGTTATTTCCCCAGCCATTACCTTCAATGATGATGATATGATTTTCATCTACCTCACGGATAGCCTTTGTAATATCCTGCATGAGTTGTTTCAGCGGCACGTTATTCTGCTCCTTTAAACCGTTTTTATCATTCTCAGGATCTTCAAAACCATAGTTGGGTTCATTGAGGATATCATAGGCCCCGATGAAAGGCTCATCACGGTAACGTTCTGCCAGTTTTTTCCATAATGCCACTGTCTTTAAGCGATCAGCCTCATTCTCCCAGAGAGAAGGCTTGGAACCGTCACGGTCAGCAATGTTGAGGTCATTGCCTTGTCCGCCGGGAGCCGCATGCAGGTCCAGGATCAGGTACATATCGTTAGCCTTACACCAGGCCAGCAAACTGTCGGTCATGGCAAATCCTTTTTCCAGCCAGGTATGTTGTCCGGCTACAGGTTCTTTATCTGCCGGTAACGTGTACAGGTTAAAGTGCATGGGTAAACGAACGGAATTGAAGCCCCATGCTTTCATGGAGTCAATATCCGCTTTGGTGGTATGATTGTCAAGCCAGGCATCATAGAACTCCTGTGTTCTTTTAGGCCCGATCAGACTTTCAATACCTGCGCGGATCTTATGTTGCTGGCCCTGGCCATTTACGCGCAACATATATCCTTCCTGCAGCATCCAGCCGCCCAGGCCGATGCCGCGCAGTAATACGTTTTGTCCTTTCTGGTTAACGATCTGCGTGCCTTTGGCTCTCAGGAAGCCCTGGCTAAATCCTTTCATGGGTTTAAAGGACAGTGAGATCAATAGCAATAACGTGACGTGTTTAGTTAGTTTCATAACAATGAATTATGGATGGACGGGTAAATTGACGAGGAGGTAAAATAGCAATTTATAAGAAACTAGCGAAGAGCCCAGGACCGTTCCATGAGGTATGCAATACATACTCCCAGGATGCTGCCAACCGCATAACATATGCAATCGCTAAGTACAAAATCATAGCCTAGTATCAGCCCGAATGGAAAGGTATGCCTCAGATGAACGATCCAACCGGCCTTGTATAACTGTTGCAGTTCAATAACGAGACATGCCAGAAAACTCAGGATACCCAGTTTTGCCAGCTCTGTAGCGGGAAACAGGAGCCGGAGAAAGAAAAACAGGCAGGTCGCATAGAGGGCATCACCTCCATAGATCCTTATCATGTCGGGAAAATAGTCCGGGAAATAACGTGTTGCCAGTCCGAGGGGAATGGATAGCAGGAACAGTGCAAAATACAAAAGGATCTTCTTGGTTCTCATAGGTATCATACGCCTCAAATATAGGAAACATTATAGTGTTTCTGCATTCATATTTCCGGCGAAAGTACGGAGGTATCCGGTAGGGGTAAACATACCAGCGGGAGGCAGGTATAAATGATCCGTGTGATTAAGTCACGGCTACGCCTATCCACTTTTGGTGCGGAATAACACATATCAGAATAATTCAAGCCAGCTATTCAATTAAGGCGTATTCGGGAATGATCGCCAATCGGAAAGAGGCCATGTTAAACACTGAAAACAGTTATGTAAGCAACAATTCCCTCACCGTTAGAATCCCTGGTAAACTTTTCACTACTACAATGACTTTAGCACCCACAGGCAGTGCAGCTGCTTTATAATACCAGTCTACTCCGTTGCGGCCCAAAAATGCCCGGCCGCTCTCCGTAATTACCCCGTCAGCGTCTATTACCTTTACCTCCACTTCTGCTACCCGGAACTCATGTTGAGTAGTCACTACTACCTGTTCTTTTTCCAGCCTGATATTCTGGACTTCAGGACTGCGATACGCATCCTTTACCGCTATATTATAGGCATTTTGTCCTGGCCCTGCCAGCGACTGATAGTAAGCCTTTATCTGCGGATCTTCCAGCATTATCTGCGCACGCATCGAAGCAATGGTCATCTTATGCCTTGCCTCCAGCTGCTTTTGTGTAGGCTTTTTCTTTGAAGGGCCGCGTTTCTTCGCCATAATGATCTGCCCATTCCTTTCGTAGATCGTGATTTGCTTGCCAAGAGAACCCCTGACAAGTTGCATGAGGATATTGTCTTTAACAATGGCCATAAAAAGGTCGTTTTGAGGTTAGTAATACAAGTTTCCTGTATCGTTTCTCAAAGGTACGTATAAGGATACTAAATTGACATCAAAATATTATTTAAAGGTCACTTCAATATCGATTTGATATATAAATGACCTTTAAATACCCTTTTGGTAACCTTTTAGTAGCCTTGTATGAAGCCGATAGAAAGCCTATTGGAACATTTTAGAAGGATCACTATATTGAGGAGGCTATTACATCGTTATTTTATTCTGTTAACTTCTCATTAACTAATTATTCAAAAAGATAGCTTTATTTCGTGCCCTGTAACCATTGATTGTTTTAATATGAGAAACTTGATCCTACAATACCTATCGTTTTAACTGTTTATTTCCGATTTACATAATTATTGTTAGTCCCGGATATTGCGCAGTATTGGCTCTGAGCCATCAGCGAATGTTTTCGACGCTGTAACTGTTCTGCCATTCACGCAGCTACTCCGATCATTATTGGTTCACTTCACCACTCGTGGGGCGGAATCATTATTTATTTCGATACTATGAAACTGACCAGTTTTCTTTTATTCATTTTGTCATGTAGTGCCAGTATTTTATCTGCACAGAACAGGCCTGCAAATACTTCGAGGCCTGTTGCAATTCCTGTAGCGCCGCCGGCAGCTTATGCTATGACGGCTACCAATTTTATACGGATCTGGACGCCGGCAATGCCAACGTCAGACAATGCAACGGTGATATCTGCTGGTAGAACAGTGGCAGAAGTGGCACAGGAAACCCGGTATTTTGACGGCCTGGGAAGGCTATTGCAGACGGTAGAAAAAGGCGTTAGTCCGGGAGGCCGGGACCTTGTCTCCCCGGTTGTGTATGATGTATTTGGACGGGAGCAATATAAATACCTGCCTTATGTACCGAAAACGGGAAACGTGAATGACGGGCTTTTCAAGAAATCGCCATTCATAGATCAGCGGGCTTTTTACAAGGATAGCGCAATGATTCCCGGAACGGATGCTGACAGTATTTATTACGCTCAAACAGCGTATGAAGCAGCTCCGCTTAACAGGGTATTGCAAACGTGGGATCCTGGTAACAGCTGGGCAAAAGAAGGAGGAAATCGCCCGGTAAAGCAACAATACCTGCTTAACAGCAGTACAGATTCCGTGAGGGTTTGGGATTTACCGGCAACAAGTCTCATACCTGTCAGCAGCCGGATATATGGGAAAGCTGAATTGTTGAAAGATGTGACTATCAATGAAGCGGGTACGTTGGCAATCACATACAAGGATAAAGAGGGGCGTATAGTACTGAAGAAGATCCAGCTCGCAGCATTCCCAGGCACAGCACACACCGGATGGCTTTGTACGTACTATGTTTACGATGCAAGGGGAGATCAGCGCTTCATCATACCACCCAAAGCAATACAGGCAATCAGCCATAACTGGGTCATACCCGCCGACGTTGCAAGGGAACTGTGTTTCATGTACCGGTACGACAACCGCCGACGGCTCATTGTGCAGAAGGTACCGGGAGCAGATAGTACGGAGATGCTGTACGATGTGCGCGACCGGCTGACAGGCAGAAGGGATGGCATACTGAAAGTCCTGGGAATGTGGCATGCCACTTATTATGATCAGTTGAACCGGGAACAGAAGACTGCCTTATTTTATGATGCAAGAAGCCGGGAGGTTATGCAGACGGCCATCAATCTGGCGACGTTTGATCCGTTGAATGCATTTCCTTTCATTGATTCCACCGCGTTACGGGTACTGACGAATACCTACTATGATGACTATAATTTCCCGGGAAGGCAACCATATATTGTAACCGATATTAGCAAAGTGCAGGCGGGCGTCAATCCATACGCAGAGGTCCTGCCGGCAGTACCAGGTTTAAAAACAAAGGGAATGGTGACAGGTAGGCGTTCCCGTATTGAGGCAATGGAACAATTCAATACAACGACTATCTACTACAATAATAAAGGCCGTGTTATTCAAACCATTGCTGATAATATGCCAGGAGGAAAGGACGTCACAAACACGCTATATGACTTCAGCGGTAAGGTTTTAAGCACTTACCTGAAACATACAAATCCTCGTAGCACGTTAACACCGCAGTCAACCGTGCTTACGATGTTTGATTACGATGCTGGAGGCAGGCTGGATTCCATCAAAAAACGTATCAATGATAATCCGGCCTTGCAACGTACAATAGCGGTAAACAGTTATGACGAATTAGGACGCATAAAGACAAAACGGCTGGATGTGACAGGCACCGCGTCCCAGTTAGAAGTACTGCATTATGAATACAACATTCGCGGCTGGTTAAAGTCGCTCAACAGGCAGTTTGTCAATACACCCAATGCGGCCTCCAACTGGTTTGGTCAGGATTACAGTTACGACCACGGCTTCGACAGTGTGGCCTACAATGGGAACATTGCGGGGATCAAGTGGAAAAGCTTATCTGATGGTATTCCACGTGCTTACGGATATGATTATGACAGGGCAGACCGGCTGACACGAGCTGATTTCACCGAGCAGTTAAGCGGTAGCACTGCCTGGAATAATACCAAAGCTGACTTTTCAGTAATCGGACTAACCTACGATGGAGGTGGCAATCTCTTATCAATGAAACAAATGGGATTGAACGGCCTGGCGATCCAAACGATCGACAGTTTGAAATACGGGTATTTCCCAAATAGCCACAGACTTAGTTATGTGACTGATAAGAAGAACAATCCCTCTTCCATACTGGGCGACTTCAAAGAAACAGATAACCGGGAAGTACAGGATTACTGGTATGATCCTAACGGTAACATAGCGAAGGACAAGAACAAAGCTATTGACACTATCTATTACAACCATCAGCAATTGCCGGCTATTCTTTTCACAAAGAACAGGCAAGCATCTATTTATTACCTGTATGCCGGAGGCTCCGGAGAGCGGCTGGCGAAAATGGTATCAGACGGCTCCACTCAACCACAGCAGCTGAATGTAACGCATTACATAAATGGCTTTCAGTACGAGCAGGATACGTTACAATTTATGTCTCATGAGGAAGGCCGGATCCGGCCTATTTACAAGGGCGGACAGCCAGTAACATACGCCTTCGACTATTTTATTAAAGATCAGTTGGGCAATGTACGGATGGTATTGAGTAGCCGGAAAGATACGACCATTTACGCCGCAACGATGGAGACGGCTGCCACCACGAATGAAAATGCACTATTCAGCAATATAGACAACACCCGTGCTCCGAAACCGGTAAATTATCCGCAGGACAATACTACTAACCCCAACGCTTACGTATCCAGGCTCAATGCCATAAACGGGCAGAAGGTTGGTACATCCATCGTATTACGGCTTGTAGCTGGCGACAGTATACAAATAGCAGTCAGGGCTTTCTACAAAAACGCCGGTGCAGCTACCTCCAATACTAATGCGACAGCAATGGTTACCGCTATATTGCAGGCCTTCAGCAGCCCGGGAGTTGTAGACGGTATACATCAGTCGGGAGGGAGCGCATCACCTGTATATACGTTAAGCAGCAGTACCTATAACCAGTTAAAAACAAAGGACGCATCTCAGAACCAGCCAGACAAACCGAAAGCATATCTCAGCTACGTGATGTTTGATGATCAGTTTAACCTGGTAGATGAAAACTCCGGCGTACGTCAGGTAGGAAATG
The DNA here is from genome assembly GCF_003182155.1 of Chitinophaga sp. S165. Lineage (GTDB taxonomy): Bacteria > Bacteroidota > Bacteroidia > Chitinophagales > Chitinophagaceae > Chitinophaga. The sequence goes on along the minus strand of NZ_QGTG01000001.1, from coordinate 805,394 downwards.
GGATAGATGTGTTGCATACGTTGGCATTGCAGAAGATGAGGATAAAGAAAAGTGGCTTTCTTTACATTTACACCAGCAACGAGAGTGGTCAGGATGTATTTTTTGACAACCTTGTAGTCACGCACAACGGAGGGCCATTACTGGAGGAAACGCATTACTATCCATTTGGTTTGACAATGGCGGGGATCAGTAGGAGCGCCTTAAAAGGAGCGTTGTATCCTGAAAACCGCAAAAGGTATAACGGCATCGAATTCAGTCAGGAGCTGGACCTTCTACAATACGACGCCTTTTATCGCACCCTGGACCCTCAAATAGGAAGATGGAAGCAGATAGATCCGAAAATTGACAACATGGAGGCGTGGTCGCCCTACGCATCCAATTTTGATAATCCTGTCAGATACAGTGACCTGCTTGGCGACTGGCCCGGCCTGGGAGACGGCTTTTGGGCCAGGCTCCTGAACTTCGCCTCCAATGCCAGGGACAATTTCAGGAATAATACGAATCGTCAAAAGGAGTTTGTTAGTGAAAAGGCCTCGCAGGGGATGGAGAATTTGAAAAACCGTATTGCCACTGGAACAACCACACCCCAACTACTTTTCGAAGAGATCCGTAAGAATCCTTTAGCAGCTGTTACCAGCCTCGGTGGAATGGAGATAAAGTTTACGGCGGTAGCAGCACAGGAACTCGCCCTGGGAGGAAAAGGCGCGGGAGCGGGAGCAAGTACAATAGAGGGTGTAGAGGTAACGACGAAAATGGCGGGAAAGCTTGATGGTGCAGGACGTGCTGCGGAGTACAGCAGTGAATGGCCTAAAGCGAGCCTTCAGGGAGCGATAGATCAATTTGCGCCCGGAGCGAAAGGGTTTTTGAGTAAGGATAGCCAAAAAACAATTTATCTTAATAATGAAACAGGAATTCAGGTTGTATACGACAATTTAGGTGATTACTTCCGAATTGAAAATCTGCAATTGAAGGGAAAGAGAAAATATATAGACTTCACCGGCACTGTTCCCAATAACAAAATTGTTAATAGTAAACAAATGGGCAGAAGTCAGGGTGAATACCATCAAATTACACACTATAAAAACATAGATTAATTATGACAGCAAATTTTGTTAAAACTAGGATAATCTCAGTTCCCAAAGATAAAGATGCGGAGCATGCGTTGGATTATAATGAGGCGACGCCGGATCAGTTGATCGAAATTGAATTAACTCCAGCCGAATTTGAAGACTTATACAGGGCCGGTGTCTTTGATGACATGAATGAGATCACAGATGCGATGATTGACGATTACGAATATGCCGCGATAGTTAAGACGGAAGAGCTAGAGGGAGTATTGAATAGCGATATCTTTAATAAAGATGTTGCTAATGATAAATTGGCGCAAATTAAGGTTCTTTTTCAGGAAGCATTAGAACGTGGAACCGGAGTATACTTTTTCTTCTAATTATTATTCGGAAATGATTAGGAACTCGCGGTTTGCAAATGTGCGGATTTAAGCTACAGTCCTGAGAAATGAGATAGACAATAATTAGCGGAAGGTTTGAGGTGGAGACAGCGGGCATTAGCCCATTGGAGAGGCTGATACGAATGATAGGGGTTAAATGGATATTCCAAAGCCCCTACGCTTGACAGCGTTCAATCGCGCGTCTCGGAAAGGGGCGCCAGCCCGCAGTCCCACCTCAAACCGGGAGCAATATAACCCCCGATAACGAAGGCTCACGGGATTTCGGGTCTATACTGTAAAAAGGATCTCAGTAGTAGCTCCAGTCTGGGAGAAATGTAAGCTGTTATAAATATAATCCGCACCGGCATTTGTAAAGCAATGTAAGCAGCAATAAAATGAATTCTCACTGATAGCAGGCCGACATTTGAGCGGATCTCCAAGATAAGCTGCTCCCGCATTCTTAAATGTATCAAGCTGCAGGTCGGTATGACAGAAGAATGGATACTAGCAAGCAAGAGAAATTTGCAAAGATGCTCCAAAAACGGGGAACGATGTAGTCAGAAAACAAGTGAAAAAACCGCATTCTGTACTTGAGCTAAATAAGCAACAGAAAAGTCTGTTCTTCAAAGGACATCATAGAAAATAGTATAACCGCAACAGAAATGAGCCGAACAGTATACACCCGGAGTTCGCATGCAGAATAGGCTTGCGTAGGCACTTCCGGCAGTGAGCTATATAAGCATCTTAAATAAGTATAAGCAATTTGATTTTTATAACTCATAATAGTCGTTATTCCCCGGAAGTAATAACGACTGTCAACAGCTTACAACCCATATTAAACTTTGAAATTTATAGTTATCTGTTTGAATATTGCAATTTGAATTCCCCCTCTTCGAACTAAATTTGCTTTTAAACGTTAAAACAGAATCAGGAAGCAAAAGGTCAAATTTGATAAGGATAACCTATGTTCAGGAACTTATTGCGAAATAGTGCAATAACGTAGGGTTTCTCCCTTTATCAATAGTCCCAGGCCACAACCTATTTGAATCTATTATTTACAGAAAAGCAATTCTTTATGGTTAAGCTAAAGATCAACCAGAAAGAGTACTCAGTGGACGCTAGTCCTGACATGCCATTATTATGGGCAATACGGGATGTAGTCGGATTAACTGGTACCAAATTCGGTTGCGGTATGGCCCAGTGTGGCGCGTGTACCGTTCATTTGGATGGAGAGGCGGTACGTTCATGTGTTACATTGGTGTCGCGGGCTGTAGGGAAAGAAATAGTAACTATTGAAGGATTATCTGCCAATCCGGATAACTATCTGCAGAAAGCATGGATAGAGCTGGACGTACCGCAATGCGGATATTGCCAGTCCGGCCAGATCATGTCAGCCGCCGTATTACTGAAAGAAAATCCAAATCCAACAGATGAAGACATTGACAATGCAATGTCTGGGAATATCTGTCGCTGCGGCACATATCCCCGGATCAGGAAGGCCATACACCTGGCCGCAAAAATGCAGCGGGAAGGAGGTAGCGGAAAATGAGTACTACAACAAATGTAAGCAGGCGTAATTTCCTGAAAACCGGCGCGGTATTGAGCAGCGGATTGCTGATATCATTTACGGTGCCCGGAGCAAAAAAACTCGGCGCAGCGGCGTCGATGGTAGGCCCACAGAGTGGGGCAGCATTCGCGCCGAACGCCTATTTGCATATAACTGCAGATAATGAAGTATTGGTATACCTGGCGCATGCTGAAATGGGACAGGGTATCTGGACGACGTTATCCATGATGATAGCGGAAGAATTGGATGTGGACGTCAATAAGATGACGGTTCAACATGGAGATGCATGGAAGCCATATCAACATACTGCCTTTGGTATCCAGATCACCGGAGGTTCCAGTACCACCTGGTCTGAATTTGACAGGTACCGTAAAGCCGGAGCTACAGCAAAAGCATTACTGGTACAGGCAGCAGCTCAGAAATTTGGTGTAAGCCCGGCTGAGTGTAAGGCGGAAAATGGTGTGGTGACGGCGGGCGACAAGAGCGCTACTTATGGCGAACTGGCTACGGCTGCAGCAACATTGCCGGCACCAGGAGAGGTACCGCTGAAAGACCCTAAGGACTGGAAATATATCGGTAAGGGTGTTAAGCGGCTGGATACGCCTGCTAAAATAAACGGTACAGCGAAGTTCGGAATGGACATGCAGTTTCCGGGTATGCTGACAGCCGTTGTATTACATGCCCCGGTTTTTGGTGCAAAAGTGAAAACGGTGGATGCAGCGAAAGCTAAATCTATACCCGGCGTAAAACAGGTAGTGCAGATCCCCGGTGGCGTAGCGGTATTAGCTGATAACTATTGGGCTGCCAAGAAAGGCAGAGCAGCATTGAAGGTGGACTGGGACCTGGGATCCGGCGTGAAGGTAGATTCAGCAGCTATGCTTACGCAATACAAACAGCTGGCAAAAACACCCGGAACGCTGGCAGGTAAGGAAGGGAATGTCGATAGTGCCATGTCAAAAGCGGTGAAGACCGTGGAAGCAGAGTACGTATTCCCTTATCTGGCGCATGCACCGATGGAGCCTTTGAATGTAACTATTCAACTGAAAGGTAATCAGTGTGAAATATGGACAGGTACGCAGATGCCTGGTATTGACCAGGAGGCAGCTGCAAAAGTCTTAGGACTGAAACCCGAACAGGTAAGGGTAAATACCGTTTTCCTGGGCGGAGGATTCGGAAGAAGGGCTACGCCGGCTTCTGACTTCGTGAAGGAAGCAGCCGAGATCATTAAAGCCAGTGGCAAGCCATTGGTGAAGATGGTGTGGGCACGCGAAGATGATGTGAAGGGGGGCTTTTACAGGCCGATGTTCCTGCATAAAATAACAGCTGGTTTGAATGCGGAAGGGATGCCGGTAGCCTGGAAACATACTATCGTCGGACAGTCCATTATGGAAGGAACGTTTTTCGCCGGAATGATCAAAGATGGTATAGATGGAGCATCTGTAGAAGGGGTAGTTGACTCTCCTTATATGGGAGCTATTCCTGACAGGCTGATCACCCTGCATTCTCCGAAGAACGAAGTACCTGTATTATGGTGGCGTTCTGTAGGTCATACCCATACAGCGATGGCAATGGAGGGGATGATCGATGAACTGGCACAGGCAGCAGGAAAGGACCAGCTGGCATACCGCCAGGAATTATTGAAATCACATCCAAGACATCTCGCTGCGCTGAACCTGGCAGCTGAAAAGGCAGGTTGGGGTAAACCTCTGCCGGCCGGCCGTTTCAGAGGAATTGCAGTGCATGAGTCGTTCCTGAGTTATGTGGCTCAGGTAGCAGAAATCTCACTCAATCCGGATGGTACTATCAAGGTTCACCGTGTTGTAAGTGCGATCGACTGTGGGCTGGCTGTGAATCCTGATGGCGTGAAAGCGCAGATCGAAAGCGGAATCAATTACGGGTTAAGTGCTGCTTTACTTGGAGAGATCACCCTTGAAAAAGGTCAGGTGAAACAAGGCAATTTTAACGATTACGTGGTGGCCAGGATGTTTGACACCCCTGCAGAGATAGAAGTACATATTGTGAAGAGCGACGGTAAAATGGGTGGTGTGGGAGAACCAGGCGTGCCACCGGTAGCACCGGCAATTGCTAACGCGTACTTCAATGCCACAGGCAGACGTTTGCGGCAACTGCCTTTCAACAAGGCGGTCCATTCAATAGATGCAGAGATGCAGATTCCTCACACGTAATGAGATGTTATGGCACAAACTACTAAGAATCAGATTTTTAATACAAAGAAGGCAGTTTATCTTCTGCTCGCTGTAACGGCAATTTCTTCAGTTGTAGTATCTTTCCGTACGGATGCTTTTAACGGGGTGCCGAAGGACGATAAAACAAAGCCGCCTGTTGCAAAAGAGGAGGCTGCAGAGCCGGACAGCGTGATCTCAAAAAAAGCGTTCCTGCAGGCATACAAGGTGCTGATGCACCCACGTTGTATGAACTGTCACCCGACAGGCGACAGGCCTTTACAGGGAGATGACAGCCACATACATACCATGAATGTACAGCGAGGGGAAGACGGTAAGGGGCTTTACGCAATGAAATGCTCCAACTGTCACCAGCCGCAGAACACACCAGGCCTGCATATGCCGCCAGGTAACCCGAACTGGCATTTGCCACCGGCTGATATGAAAATGGTATTCCAGGGCAAAACGCCCAGACAGCTGGCAATGACCATGCTTAACAAAAATGAGAACGGTCACAAAGACCATGAAGCGCTGATTGAACACGTAAGCAAAGATTCACTGGTTGGCAGTGGCTGGAACCCGGCAGAAGGATTGGCTCATTTACCTATGACCCGCGCCGAATTCGTGAAACATTTTAAAACATGGCTGGATAAGGGCGCTTACTTGCCAGATAAATAAGATGAAAGAAATTGAGGATATTTTAAGAGCGTATACAGCGTCCCGTGAAACCGGAAAGAAAGTGGCGTTGGCTACTGTGGTACATGTGGAAGGATCGTCTTATCGCCGTCCCGGCGCCAGGATGCTGGTAACGGAAGATGGTGAGATGACCGGCGCTATCAGTGGCGGATGCCTGGAAGGGGATGCTTTGAGAAAAGCGCTCCTGGCCATCATTCAGCAACAGAATAAGCTGGTGACCTACGATACGACAGATGAGGATGATGCGAAAATAGGTGTACAGCTGGGATGCAACGGTATCGTTCATATCCTGTTCGAGCCGATTGATCCTGCAGACCCGCTTAATGCCATCAGGCTGTTGGAACAGGTGATGGGAAAACGCGAAGACGCTGTGTTGGTAACTCTTTTCAGGTTAAACCAGGCTGCGGAGCAGCCTGGTACCTGTCTTCGTTATTCAGGGAACGATTTTGCAGGAAGTCTGGAAGAAGGAGAACTGAAAACGGAGATCGTGAAAGACGTGCTGGATGTATTCAGTACCAAACGGGGGATGGTAAAACAGTATGGAGATGAAAAACCGGCATTACATGGTTTCGTCGAATTATTGAAACCGCCTGTATCCCTGGTAATAGCAGGAGCAGGAAATGACGCAATCCCATTGGTAGAAATAGCCCGTATCCAGGGCTGGCATACGACCGTAGTAGATGGCAGGGCCTTATATGCCACTCCAGCCAGGTTTCCCGGCGCCCGAAGGGTGATCGTGAGCAAGGCGGCTGAAGTGCTGCAAAAGGTAGCCATTGATGAAAGGACGGTTTTTGTGCTGATGACCCATAATTACAATTATGACCTGGCACTGCTGGAAATACTGCTGCAAAAAGAAGTAACTTACATCGGTACGCTGGGGCCAAAGAAAAAGCTGGAGCGCATGCTGGAGGAACTGGCGGCAAAGGGGATCACGATCGGAGACGAAGAAAGGGCCAGGATCCACGGACCGGTGGGATTGGACATTGGCGCAGAAACAGCTGAAGAAATTGCATTGTCTGTGACGGCTGAAATAAAAAGCGTACTTTCAGAAAGGACTGGCATTCCTTTACGAGAGAAAAACGGGCCGATACATACTTTGTAAATCGTATGGATATGGGAAACTACGGTGTAATTATTTTGGGTGCGGGAAATTCATCCCGCCTGGGACAACCGAAACAACTGCTGATGTATAAGGGCAAAACCCTTATCTGTCAGATGGCGGAAGAAGCAATTGCTGCGGTAGGTAGTCCCGTTATTTTGGTAACAGGAGCGAACGCTCCACAGATATTGGAAAAACTTTGCGGATTCGCAATTGAAATAGTGGAAAATGATCATTGGGTTGAAGGGATGGGTTCTTCGATCAGCACAGGAATGAAGGCCCTGGCCAGACATCAGGACCTGGAGGGAGTGATCATCATGGTGTGTGATCAGCCATTCGTAAACGCAGGACTGTTAAAACAGCTAATGGACCAGCAGGTAATTGCCGGGAAAGGTATTATAGCTTGTACCTACGATAATACTGCCGGAACACCTGTGCTTTTCAATAATACCTACTTCGATGCGCTGACGGCCTTAGAAGGGCAGGAGGGCGCTAAGAAGATCTTGCAGCAATCGACAGACGACCTGGCCCTGGTGCCTTTTCCACTTGGAGCTTTAGATATTGATACAGCTGAAGATTATCAGCGATTATTAACAGGGCAAGTTTTAGCAGATGATAATTGATTCGTTTAATCGTGTGCATGATTATTTGAGGATTTCCCTGACAGATAATTGTAACCTGCGTTGCTTTTACTGCATGCCGGAGGAGGAATATGATTTTACACCGGCTTCCCGATTGATGCAGGCCGATGAAATAGCCACTTTGGCAAACATCTTTACCGCAAATGGTGTAAGTAAGATCAGGCTTACCGGTGGAGAACCACTCGTAAGAAAAGATGCGACGAAGATCATCCTTTCGCTTTCGCGCCTGCCTGTGGAATTAACCATGACAACCAACGGCGTTCGCCTCCATGAATTCGCAGATGTACTGGAGGAAGCTGGCGTCCGTTCCCTTAATATCAGTCTCGATACTTTGCAGGCAGACAAGTTTATGCTGATCACCCGGCGTAACCTCTTTCATCAGGTGAAAAGCAACATCGATCTGCTGATAAAAAAAGATATTCGTGTGAAGGTAAACGTAGTCGTGATGAAAGATCTGAACGACAGTGAGATCAATGATTTTGTGGCCTGGACGAAACATACGCCTGTGCATGTACGTTTTATAGAGTTCATGCCTTTTAACGGCAACAGGTGGACCAGCAATAAAGTCCTGTCTTTCCAGGAGATCTTACATAGTATCAGTACGGAATACGATTATCTGCCATTGAAGGGAGGTGCCCATGATACAGCTAAAGGCTTCATTGTACCGGGTCACGCAGGTACATTCTCTGTTATCAGCACAATGACGTCTCCCTTCTGTGATACCTGCAACAGGATGCGCCTTACTGCCGACGGAAAGCTGAAGAATTGCCTCTTCTCAAAAGGGGAAACCGATCTGCTGACCGCCCTGAGAAATGGTGAAGATGTATTACCGCTGATCCAACAGAACATCCTCAGTAAAGCGAAGGCGCTGGGAGGCCAGTTCTCAGGATTGGAAGACGTCAAAGCTGCTGCGCTTGAAAACAGGAGCATGATCACAATAGGAGGCTGATTATGGGAAGAACTTCATCATAATGTAATGGCTGGTGTAATTGATTGTGCGGTGATCCGGGAAACACATTACATAAGACTAACGTTGGATCATGAAAATATGCGTTTATAGCGATATGTTTGTGATAATCATAACCGGAATCAGATAAATGGAAAAAGCAATTAAAGACATATTGGTGAACGGCGCATTGAAGGTGAATGGCAGTTTGTGGGTAGAAGGCAATGGCAAACGTTTCTTCGGTCCCGGACCGGTGGAATTGCTGGAGCTAATCCAGGAAACCGGCTCTATTAACCAGGCGGCAAAGAAGATGAAGATGTCCTATAAGAAGGCCTGGGAACTCATTAATAACCTGAACAACATGTCTGATACACCGTTGGTGGTGACCAGCACCGGTGGCGATAATGGCGGAGGTTCGGCTATTTCAGAAGAGGCCCGTCAGCTGATAGCTTACCATCGTGAATTGAGAGTTCGGTTCAGCAAATTCCTCGAAGAAGAGACACAACGCCTGAAATAAAACCCACATATGCACATCATTGGAATGTGCTTTTTTTACCTATTCGTTATATTCTGAAATACACAACGAGGCAAATAGCTATTATGACCAAACATCTATTCATCGCTTTTATTTTTCTTAGTACAGTTGCGTACGGACAGGATACTGCTTATTTGCAGAGAGACACAGTCGTAAAAATATTATCTGAAGTAACTGTATCGGCTTCCCGTACGAAGGAGAGTCTGTTACAGTCGCCGGTAAGTATTCAGAAGGCTGGGGAACAATATTTCAGGGTGTCTGCAGCTCCTTCTTTTTATGATGCCCTGGAACATTTACAGGGGGTACAGTTGATCACTCCAAGCCTCGGTTTTAAGGTATTGAATGCGCGTGGTTTTGCCAACACTACAAATGTGCGTTTCGCACAACTGGTAGACGGTATGGACGTGCAATCGCCACACATTGGCGGTCCTATTGCGAATGCACTGGGGCCATCCGACCTGGATGTAAGTAACGTAGAGATCCTGCCGGGTGTAGCATCTGCATTATATGGAATGAATACCGTTAACGGATTGGCTAACATCTCTACAAAAAATCCATTTACCTCGGAAGGTGTGAGTCTGCAGCAGAAAACAGCGTTGACACACCTGGGCGATGCAAACAGCGCAGTAAAAGCCTATACGGAAACAAGCCTGCGTTGGGCTAAAGTGATCAGCCCCAGACTGGCATTTAAGATCAACGTTACATTTAACAAAGGATATGACTGGATCGCGAACGATCATCAGGAACTGAACGGGAAAGCCAACGCGAGTACCGGTTTACTGGGACCGGATAACCCGGCACAGGACCCTTTAAGCAGTTACGGGAACGAATCCTCCAACAGGAAAACGATCACACTGGGCGGCCGTAATTACGTAGTAGCGCGTACCGGTTATGATGAGAAGGATGTGGTGGACTATGATTTGCAGAATATCAAGGCAGATGCAGGCATTTATTATCAACTGAAGCCCGGAATGACCCTGACTTATCTGTATCATATGGCACTGCTGGATAACGTATATCAGCGGTCGAACCGTTTCCGTCTGCAGGATTACCTGGTACAACAACATGGATTACAGTTCCAGTCAAACAGCGTGGAACTGAGACTGTATCTGAATCGGGAGAATACCGGCAATTCATACAATCTCCGGTCTATGGCCGAGAATATTGACCGCAACTACAAACCAGACGATAGGTGGTACGCTGACTATACCACTGCTTTCAATAATGCGACGGGGGGTGGAGCTACTATTGCAGATGCGCATCGGCAGGCAAGAACAGCGGCCGATGCCGGAAGATATCTGCCAGGGACAGAGGGGTTTAATAACACGCTGAACAAACTGGCGCAGATCAATAACTGGGACCTGGGCGCGGCATTAAAAGTAAAAGCAAGTTTTATACATGCTGAAGGTCAGGTAGATCTGACAGCACATCTGCTAAAAGATGTAAAAGAGAAACTGGGCATGCAGGTCCTTGCAGGAGGTGATCACCGTACCTATATCATTGAGCCGGATGGGAATTATTTTATCAATCCAAAGCAGGGAAAAGAGTACACAAATATTCATTATGCCAAGACGGGTGGATTTGTATCTGTTACGAAAATATTACTGGATGGCAGCCTTAAACTTGGGGCTATTATACGGGGAGATAAGAATGACTACTTTGACCTGATGATCACGCCACGTTTTACAGCCGTGTATTCGCCGGTAAATACACAGCACTTCAGAGCGTCTTACCAGAGTGGTTACCGTTACCCGAGTATCTTTGAAGCATATTCCAATGTGAACAGCGGTGGGGTGAAACGTGTGGGTGGACTACCTGCAATGTCACATGGTATTTTTGAAAATGCATGGCTGGCATCTTCTATTACCAGTTTCCAGCAGGCGGTGCTGAACGATATTAATACTGGCGTACTAACCCAGACGGAAGCTATTACAAAGAACCAGGGCATCCTGAAAAAGAATCCCTATACGTATATCAAAGCAGAACATGTAAAGTCGATGGAGCTCGGGTATAAAGGCATCTTCGGCGACGGCAGGTTCTTTATAGACGCGGAAGCTTATCTCAATAAGTACAGCAACTTTATCGCCCAAACCAATATGAATGTGCCTGATACGCAGGTGGCTGACTCTATTCCCTTCGCCCTTTACAGCAAAAACAAACAAAGCCCTTACCGTATGTGGACGAATTCGCAGACGGAAGTGAACAACTATGGAGGAAGTGTTGGTCTGACCTACACGGAAAATAATTACGTAACTAATGGAAATGTGACCTATGCAAAACTGAAGAAATCGGATAAGGAAGACGGACTGGAAGATGGGTTTAATACCCCGGCCTGGACAGTGAATGTATCCGTAGCAAAGGAACGCATATTTAAGCATGCAGGGGCCGGTATTTCCTGGAAATGGCAAAGCGGATATTACTGGCAGTCCTTCCTCGTAAATGGCGATGTAAAGGCTTATAATACCCTTGACGCACAGGTAACATACACGTTCGATAAGATCAACTGCCGGGCGAAATTAGGGGCCAGTAACCTGTTGAACAAGTATTACTACTCTTTCCTGGGAGGTCCGTCTATCGGTGGGATGTATTATCTGACGTTAACGTATGGCTTGCGTTAAGAAAAACTATTCAATTAAATAGTGGCCGTTTTGGTGTAATGAATGCCGTTGATTTCTGAGATAAAAATTTGAGTAAGACTATTTTAACGTAGATTTATTGTTAGAATAGTCTTATCTCAAATTTGATAATATGGAAGCCAACGTTAACAGAGACTCTTTCGCATACGGATGTGATAGTGTAAGACTTGAGAATGGGCCTTTTAAAGTGCACGCGGTAAGTGAACAATATAAAACAGCCACACCTTATGTCCGCAGGGATTTTTATAAAATAACTTTATTCAGAGGTATCAGCAGGTTGCATTATGCCGACCAGGGAATTCTGGTAGACAGGCCCGCACTGACCTTTTCAAATCCTTTAGTGCCATATAGCTGGGAACCCGTTTCTGAAAGATGGACGGGCTATTATTGCCAGTTTACAGAGGAATTTATCAATGTACGTGACCGTGCACATTTCTCCCTGCAGGATTCGCCTTTATTCAAGATAGGAGGTAACCCCGTATGTTTCCTGAGTGAGGAGCAGTACGCTACTGCAGAGAACCTTTTCAGGAAAATGATCGAAGAAGAAGCGTCTGATTACGTACATAAATATGATGTGATCGGCAACTATGTTAACCTGATCATTCATGAAGCACTGCGAATGCAGCCGGCGGCAACAGTGAACCGGTCAAGCAGTGCGGCAGTACGTATTACGATGTCCTTTATGGAACTGCTGGAAAAACAATTCCCGGTGCATTCTCCTTCACAGGCGTTATCATTGAAGACAGCGGGAGACTATGCCAAACATCTGACCGTACATGTCAATCACCTGAACCATGCCGTGAGAGAGGTAACGGGAAAAGCTACCACAGTGCATATCAGGGAAAGAATCATTGCAGAAGCAAAATTATTGCTAAGAAATACAGATTGGAGTATCGCGGATATTGCTTATAGCCTGGGGTTTGACTATCCGGCGTATTTTAATAACTTTTTCAAGAAGCAGACGGGCATGACGCCCCGGTCGGCGAAACTGGTCTAGAGCAGTGGGAGTAATCAGGCTACTCCCTGCTCTGTAGCAGATAATTTTTCTTTTACCTGTAAAAGACGGTCATAGAAAACCTCAAAAATTCCCACCCCTTTTCTTAATTTAATGATCTGAAGGTGACTGAATATAAAGGCAGGAACATTCGTAATAACACTCCCGGCACTCAGTTCAATTGTTTCAGGTAAATCAGCTGTTTTAAAAAATTCCTCCATCTCCTGGATCTCTTTGTCGGCATATTTCATGCGGCAAAGATAACCGTTAAGGGTATTTAAGTGAATTTTTTTATCTTGGGGCTGTCATTGTAAATAGAAACCCTGATGGAATTGATAATCAATGTTAAACAAGCGGGACGAAAACAGGCTTTACTCGAAAGACAGATGATCGAAATAGATGACATAGGCAACCAACCCAGCCTTCACAATTTGATCACGGCTGTTGTTAAACAACAGGTGATTACTTATAATAGTAAACCTTTTGAGAAGAACCTGTTACCCTTTCTAACCGACGAACAAATAGCAGATAAGGCATCAGCTGGTAAGATCGGCTTCGGCAGCATTTATAACGAACAGAAAGCTGATGTGGTGAAAGCGCAGGAAACTGCCCTACAGGCCTTTGAAGACGGGATGTATGCTGTATTTGCTGACGATGAAGAGCTGAAGCTCTTATCGGGACAACTAAATCTTTCTCCGGATACTGTGATCACATTCATAAGATTGACATTCCTTGCCGGAGGTTACAGATGATGGTACAAAACCCTATATAGTTATTTATATCCTTTTTAATTATGAATGTCCAACAATTCCTTGATACAAGGATTATCCCCAACTACGTAAACGAACTGGAAACCACCCTGAAATCTATTTATGATGGTACTGCCAGTCATGCGTTGCTGACAAAAAGAACTGCTGAAATTATATTGGTACTGATGGCCAAACTTCCTCCTTATCAGAATGAAGAGGAATATTTTTACGGCTATACTAATGTAGCGTATGGCGATAAACGATATATGAGGTTGGCGGAATTGCTGCCTGAGAATGAATGGAACGACCAGGAGGCTTATAACCTGCTCATCTTCCTTTTCGGAGAAGAAAAGGCGATATACGTAAAGCACGCCTGGTACAAGTTTCCTGAACTGATGTACCAGATAGGGTATGACCGCCGTTCGTTCCGGTCGCCTGGGAAGCGTGAATTATATCTTCCCAACCAGTGGAATTTCCTGGGTAATACTATTACACAAGCCTCTAAGCTGCAATATATCGACGGGTACGAGTATATATGCTACGATCTGGATATTAAAGAACAGATCATATGGGACCATCAGCTTCCAACAACGTCCCTGTTCTACCTGTGGGCTGCCGCAATAGATCTTGATGATAAAGGCGTGTTCTCTTTATTGGAAGATATTATTTTTAATAAAGAGGTTATCGGCAAGGTTAGCCGGGGTGTGATAAAGGCGCTGTTGTTAAGTGAAAAAGAAGCTGCATGGCAGCTGGTGGAGAAATTGCTGCTGGCTGCACAGCGACAGGAAGGGCTACGGCAAACCATATTGGAAGCACTGGATGAAAGCAGCAGAGGCGCATTGATCTATATGATCAAAGTATTGGTGGATAACAAAATGACCAGATTCTCCTCAGTCGTCAGAGCGATCGATGTATGGGCAGGAGTAAGCTGGGAAACAGAAAAAGCATCCGCAGTAAATGCATTCCTGCAAAAGGCATATGAGTACCTGTCCGAACCCGCGCGTATACCTGAGGGAATAAAGAGCCAGAACAATACAGATATTTATATGGCGCTATGGGCCCAGGGTGTGTTCGATATAGAACAGACTTTACCTTATCTGTTACAGCTGGTGGAAGATCCTTCTCCAGAGAAGCGTTGCGTCGCGCTGAAATTTGTGATGGAGGCGAAACATTTTGAACTGGATATGCCTGTTCTATTCCCTGCTTTGACTGACGGGCACCTGGTCGTTAACGGTATTGCAGTGAACATTCTTGAGTTTAGGATACCGGAGAACCCTGCATTTTATGATGAGCAATATCCCGATCTGTTTGGAAAGTTACAGGCCATATTGCAGCGTTCTGCAGTGAAGGAAAAAGCATTTAACAGTATCGCTTTTTCCTGGATGAATATAACATATAGCAGGAGCGCAATATTTGAGGTAATGCTGGCGCTTTTGCTGGATAAACAGGAACGGCTGGACCTTGTATTATCATATTTTGACGAGATGGAATTAAGTGTGAAAGAGCAATTGACTAGAGTAGTCTTGCCTGACCATACAAGTTATTACTGGGCGGAAAAGAAAGAGCTAAAGCCTGTAACTGATTACCAGCGTAATTTCTGTTTCCGCATATTGAAAGAAAGAGGAGAGTTTCTGCTGGATGCAGCATTTAAAGGACTGGCAACAACTACGCTGACTGCTGAAGAATCTGGTGTATTCAAGGAATTGCTGAAACGGAAAAGTGGTACAATAAGAGCTAAAGTCATAGCACTGCTGCTCAAACAGTCAGATAGTTTATTAAGCGATATTACACGTTCTCTGTTGCAGGGGGATGGTGAACAACGACTGGCAGGGCTGGACATTGCCTTGCAAATGCAACAGCAAAAAAGGGAATTGACCGCATTACCCGAATTACTGGAAACGTTTAAAGCAAGAAAGAGTATTTCCCAGAAGGAGGAAATATTACTTGAACAGCTTTCCGGCGGCGGAGAAACAAACAATTTTACTGCGGAAAATGGATATGGACTGTTTGACCCGCAACAGTTATCACCTGTTGTAGCGCCTGTAGTAGATACAGATGATCTGTATGGTAAATACCTGGCAGAAGGAGAATATGGTTTTTCTGTTCCGAAACAATCGATCAGGGTCGCACTGCAAGGGCTGTATGATTTATTTATAGCCCATAAGGACTATGAATACGAGACAGTGAACTATGACAATACAAGATCGGCCATGTTGTTGGGAAATATGTTCCTGCCAAAGAAAGGGTATCATCATAAATATGCGTCACCCCGCGAAGAGTACGAAGATCATCCATTACCGGAAGTGTGGGAAGAGTGGTATCAGTCGTCGGGTTTGGCGCCGAGGGACCTGTTCCTCTTAAACATCATCGCGGTGCAACGGGATTCGATATCCACTGACAGAGAGAGCTCATTTGCATTGCCATATATCCCGGTGTTGGATGAATTAGTGCCGGATAGCATGCAGGACGACAACCTTCAATACAGATGGTACAACCCGCTTACGAGGATCACAGGAGCATTATCATTTATTCATCCTTTTGAAGAGCAGGATGATTTTCTGATAGGGGCGACCACCCGTATTTTTGCTGCTTTACCCGATGACGTTTTATATCATAAAGACGAAGACGACGACGAGGATGATGATCGTTATTACCGCTGGCAGGATGGCTGGCAGGGCAATAACCTGCTAGACCTGTTCCTTGATAAGATAGATAGTCATAAGCTTCCCGACCACCTGGTAGAGAAATGCTGGCAGTTATTTCATTGGCGTCAATTTACAGGTCTCGAAGAGAATATTGTGCATCATCTTCCCCCGTTGAGTATCTTCTGCCGGGCATTTAAACTGGGAGTGATCTCTGAAAGTGAAATGTACAGGGGCATGTTGTCTGGCGACAATATACGGACACTGTCGTTTGTAAAGAAACCCGGAGAGAGTAACAACTACTTTGATCTTTACCCCTTTTTGACGCCTATGTTTGACCGTTTACGTGAGCACCTGCTTGACATAGAACTGAAAAGAGGCGACTCTGCAACACCGGTAACAAGATTAGTACAGGAGTTGCAATGGCTGGGAGGAGTGCAACGTTTTGTCAGCATCATGGCAGGGCTTGGAAAAACGGCGTTACATAGGGGATATGTTTATTCTTCAAACGAATATAGTAAACAGCAAATGTTCAGTGCATTGCTGAAACGTTGCTATCCACTGGTAACAGATACACAGGAGATATTTGAAGAATGCGTCAGCAAACTCAAAGTATCTGATACGCAACTTCTCGAGGCGGCAGTATATGCGCCACAGTGGCAGAAGTTCATCAGCAGATATCTTAACTGGAAAGGATTGGATGCAGGCATCTGGTGGATGCATGCGCATACTAAAACATCGGGTTACGGGGAAGATAATGCGGAAGCAGAAAGTGAAATAGCAAGATATTCCGCTGTTGATATTCAGGACTTCAGGGACGGAGCTGTTGATAAGGACTGGTTCGAAACAGCCTATAAAGAACTCGGACAGGAGCACTGGCAAAAGGTATACGATGCTGCAAAGTATGTCAGTGATGGTAATGGTCACAGGAGGGCCAGGCTGTACGCCGACGTGATGACTGGAGATCTGAAATTGAAAGAAGTGGCACAGAAGGTAAAAGAGAAGCGCGACCAGGACTATCTGCGTATTTATGGGCTCATTCCGCTCAATAAGTCCAATGCGGAGAAAGATGTGTTGTCCCGGTATGAATATATTCAGCAGTTCAAAAAAGAAAGCAAACAATTCGGTGCACAGAAACAGACAAGCGAGGGCCTGGCTATCCGTATTGCAATGGAAAACCTGGCGAGGAACGCCGGATACGCTGATCCCGTAAGGCTGACCTGGGCAATGGAAACAAAGCAGGTGCGGGATATCCTGTCGAAAGAGACACAGGTGCAATACGACGATGTATTGATCGGTCTTGTAATAAACGAAGATGGTGAGGCTGATGTGGTGGCCTTTCGTAACGATAAGAAACTGGCAAGTGTGCCGGCAAAGTATAAAAAGGATAAGAAGGTGCTGGAACTGAGCGAGTTCAAAAAGACGCTTCGGGAACAACTGCGCCGGTCACGTAAGGCATTGGAAGATGCAATGGTAAGAGGTGATGGCTTTCAGCTGGAGGAACTCGGCAACCTGTTCACCCATCCGGTCATTTCAAAACACCTGCAGAAACTTGTTTTCATCGGTAAAAAAGGACATGGGTTCTATAGCGGTGGTCAGCTGACATCTGCAAATGGAAAGATGACCACACCAACGAACGATGAGCTGATCAGGGTCGCTCACTGTACCGATCTGTATGCCAGTGGTGAGTGGAGTGACTATCAACGTTCTGCCTTTGACCAACAACTGCAGCAGCCCTTTAAACAGGTATTCAGGGAGTTGTATCTGCCATTAGCTGAAGAACTGCAGGATAAGGCTGTTTCACGCCGTTATGCCGGGCATCAGGTTCAACCTTCACAGACAGTGGCCTTATTGAAATCCAGGGGCTGGAAAGTAGATTATGAAGAAGGATTACAGAAGGTGTTCCATAAGGAGGGATTTGTTGCCAAAATGTATGCCCAGGCTAACTGGTTCACACCGGCAGAGGTTGAAACGCCGGTACTGGAAGAAGTGATCTTTCATGATCTGAAAACGTATAATAACGTCGCTTTTGAAGATATTAACCCACGCATTTTCAGTGAGGTTATGAGAGACATTGATCTTGTGGTGAGTGTAGCGCATGTTGGCGGTGTAGACCCTGAAACCAGTCATTCCAGCATTGAAATGCGTACGGCATTGCTGCGGGAAACTGCGAGACTATTCAAGCTGGAGAATGTGACGGTGAGTGGCACACATGCGAAGATTGCAGGGCATCATGGAGAATACAGTGTGCATCTGGGTAGTGCGGTGGTGCATCAGATGCCGGGCAGGTACCTGTCTATTCTGCCGGTACATTCTCAGCAGCGGGGAAGGTTGTTCCTGCCGTTTGCGGATGATGATCCGAAATCGGCCGAGCTGATCTCGAAAGTTCTGCTGCTGGCACGGGATAAAGAGATCCAGGACCCGACCATTTTGCAGCAACTGAAGTTTTAAAGCAGGTCTTCGTCATCAACGAAGGCAGCTACACGGCCGATCTGGCCGTCTTCCAGTTTTACTTTAATACCCCGGGAATGGTAAGGGGCGGAAGTGAGGATACTTTTAACAATGCCATACGTGAGCGTACCGCTACGCTGGTCTTTTTTAAGAATGATCGCCACTGCCAATCCCGGGTATATATCTTTTCTGTACTGACCGTCCATAGTGTAAATTATGGGCGCAAAGGTAGGGATTTTTACCTACCGGAGTATTGCTGTGTTGTTGCTAACCAAGCGATCTTCAGGCAATTATTTGAATAAAAAAGTATCCGTTTAAGATTAAATGTTTTAAAAAATGCCTATGTTTGCGATACAGCTATTAGGACAAAATTTTGGATAGTTCCGTGTTAGATACTGTAGCGAAAATCCTTCTATCCCCATTTTTGTTAGAACCAAAGACACAATTGATGAGACTTGTTATGTTTGCTCACTTTTCGCAATAATTACTTTAAATAATTGTTTGCTTTCCTGATTAATAAACTACTATCAAGACAAAATGCTGTTTCCCTTGTCTCTTAGGAAGTTATTAGCCCGAAGGTGGTTTGATCTGTTATACCGTGAAATATTTAATATCCCTTTTAGTCACTTTATTACTCACTGTGTGCCATGTACATAGTCAATCTGCAATAAACATGCAGATGTCTGACTATTACAGGAAGTGGAAGATAAAGCTTCCAAAAGGTCAACAATATCCTCAGTTCGGCGATAGTCTCTACTACTTTGTGAATGGAGATAATAAGTCTCCTGTAATTCTTGTTGTACCTTTTAAGCCCGTTGGCAATGATACAGTGATAGGTTATTATGAGCGTAAGAAAAATGCCCCGTATCCGGTAATAACGTCCAGGCGTACACCTCTTCTTACCGTACATGGGAACGTCATGTATGATCTTTTCTATCAATCCAATGTCGATACTCCTTTTGTACAAAAAGACGTTTACCAGCATACCCTGCAAACCAGCCTGGAACTGACATATAAGGACCGTTATCCTATACGTCTGAACTTTACGACCAGGATGGGGAACTCCTCCCTTTTCAGAAATCTGACAGATGCTAATTTGCAATTTACCAGCCGGGATTTTAAAAATGCCATGTTACAGCGTGCAAAAGGTTGGGATGCCGGAAAATATGCACAACTGGAAGAACTGGAAAAACTCAGAGCAAAACTGGAAGCCAAACAACTGGAGATCAATAGACTAAAAGGCTGGAAAACTGATCCCGCTTTCCTTCAACGTTTAGTAGAAGCCAGGGAACGGGCTTATTACGGAAAGATCCGGGACTCACTGGACGCCCTCGGCAATCCGGAAATGGAGATGCCCGATCTGCATATGGGTAAGAGAGGACTTGGTAAGCTTGAGTTGCCCGGAAGTATGAAAGGGAAAAAAGAAGACGCAGATTCAGCCTTACAGCGACTGACGACCCGCTACGAAAATGCAGATAGAAAACTGGATTCCCTGCAGGCGGAGCTGATGAAATTACAGGCGTTGTATAAGAAACAGGAAGATATCTACAATTTCAGAAAGGGTGCATTGGCGGACGTGCTGATACGTAGTAAGAATAATAAGGAACTGGCAGAGAATCTCAGAGAGGCAAATTTGCCAGATACGATGTTGCCTAAAGGATATAAACATCTGCTGGCAATCCGCTCAGTCGGTATTGGCCGCACGCTGGTCGACTACTCAGAGCTTACTGCCAAAAACATCAGTATACTAGGCGTACAGGCAGAATATAATCCTTCCTATTATGTGGGCTTTGCTACCGGCCGCGTAGACTATCGTTTCCGCGACTTTTTTACTAACGCGAACAGGTCCAGGCAGTATCTCAATCTCGTCCGTTTCGGACTGGGAATGCGGGATGGCAACAATATCATTATGACGTACTATACCGGCAAGAAGCAGGTGTATAATTTTAATACGACTCCCGGAGGGAACAACAACACAGACAACCTTGAACAGCGGATCATGGGCTTCTCACTGGAAGGCCGCTGGCAGCTGGACCAGAATAATTATATCATCGGTGAGGCAGCTAAATCTTCATTGCCTACTTATGCCAGACCTGTAGAGGACCATAGCAGTACATTGGCTACTGCGTTAAAGCTGGACGATCACTCTAATGAAGCATATTCGGTTAAGCTCAGTTCATTCTGGCCGCAGACAGGTACAAAGATCAATGGTATGTATAAGATGATGGGCGCTAACTTCCAGTCGTTCAGTCTCTTCACCACGGGATCTTCTCAAACAGGATGGTCCATTCGTGTAGATCAGCCATTCTTCAAACAACAGCTGACCATCAGCGGAAGTATTAAAAAGAATGATTTCACGACAAATTACCAGCAGACCAACTATCAGAGTAATACTGTCTTTAAGAGCATACAGGCAACCCTGCGGATGAAGAAATGGCCGGTACTGACAGTAGGTTATTTCCCAAGCTCCCAGATCACAAAGCTGAGTGACGACAGTTATACAGAGAATCTTTTCTATAATCTTGTTGGGACCGCAAGCCATTTCTACAGCGTCAGGGGGATTATGATGAGTACTGTATTCTCCTACACGCAGTTTTATAATAAACAGACCGATAGCAATTTCCTCTATTTCAACAGCAAGAATATGCTGTTGAATCAAACAGTTTTTGTCGGGAAATTCACTATCAACGGTGGAGGATCTTTTGCCACCAATCCTGAATATAACCTATACGGAGCAGACGGAAACGTGCAATATAAGATGAGGTCATGGCTCGAAATAGGCGGAGGCATGAAATATAATTATCAAACGGTGTATCAGCTCACACAGATCGGCTATTCGGGCAATGCAAGGCTCGCGATACCAAAGTTAGGAGAGATCGCACTCATGGCAGAAAAAGCATTTATACCGGGTATGGAAAAGCGCCTGGTATCCAGTAATAACGGAAGATTAACCTATACAAAGACATTTTAAACATGATCAAAATGAAAAAATGCCAGCTGTTACTGCTTGTTTTGTTCTTTGGTATGCAAGCCAAAGCACAGGTTAGCATGACTGCGCAAGTGCCTCCTGAAGGCGTATTGGCAAAAGCTCAATTATGGAATATAGTATTGGTATCTGTATCAGATGCTCCGGCAACAGTTAAAGTGGTTATGAGACTGGTAGATGTCAAGACTAACCAGCCTGTATTGACCGGTATTTCCCGTAACATCACGCTGGCAAAAGGAGCGAAGCAATTGCAGGTGGCCGACGTATCGCCTGTTCAGTATGAATATCTATCGAACGTGGCTGACAGAAGTCCGAATGGCCTGTTGCCCGTGGGTAATTACCAGGCATGTTACAGCCTTTATGTACAGGGTGTTGCTAACGGAGATCTGATCTCCGAAGATTGTAGCCCGTTCGCTGTAGCTCCCGTAGGACCTCCTTTATTGAATACTCCTGCCGATCAGAGTATACTTGAAACATTCAATCCGCAGTTCACCTGGTTGCCGCCATCTCCTGCAAGTATCTTCAGTAATCTGAATTACGAGTTACTGTTAACAGAAGTAAGGAATGGACAATCTGCCGTGGAAGCAGTACAACAGAATCTGCCTGTATACAGGCTGCCGTCAACCAACAATCTCTTCGCCAATTATCCGTCTTCAGCATTATCGCTGGATACCGGGAAACAATATGCATGGACCATTATTGCTAAAAACGGATCAGCGTTTGCCGCACAAACGGATGTATGGACATTCAGGTTGAAGTCTTCGTTGGTGAAACAGGTAGTAGCAGAAAACTCACATATCCAGCTGAGAAAAGAACTGGATGGCGCCGTAGCAGCGGTGACGGGAAATGTTCATTTCACTTATACCAATGAAGTGAATGACAAGAGTGTCAGATATGAATTGGTAGGTCTGGAAACAGGTAATACCGTGATCGCGTCCGGTGATCTGAATGTAAAACCAGGCGACAATATGATGGCATTTGAAATAAAAAGAAAATTCAATCTGGAGGAAGGGAAAAGTTACCTGTTGCGGGTGAAGAATTCCAGGGAAGAGTATTGGCAGATGAAATTTGTATATACGAAATAGTAACTTTAAGACGGTACTAAAGATTAAATCAAAGGAAATGAATGTGTTGAGAACCGGTATTATAGCCTTGTGTAGTCTCGTAATGCTACACAAGGCATCTGCCCAGGAAGTTAATGATACGGCAAAACTGTTCGTAGAAATGAAAGCTCTGCAGGGCGTATACAAACAGCCTTTGTCGTTCGATGTGAGGTATACCTATGCCA
The DNA here is from genome assembly GCF_003182155.1 of Chitinophaga sp. S165. Lineage (GTDB taxonomy): Bacteria > Bacteroidota > Bacteroidia > Chitinophagales > Chitinophagaceae > Chitinophaga. Next base: position 782,534 of record NZ_QGTG01000001.1, on the reverse strand, counting down.
GTGAATTGCGTCCCGGAGAGTTGTTGGATTCATTGAACGGGCATATGGAGATCGCAGGTAATAAATATTACTATCAGCTGGCAAATACTGAAATGACAGCTAATGAGAAATATGTTATTACTCTCTTTAAGGAAGACAAGATCATGTATCTATCCAAATCCATGTCTCAAAATGCCATTGATCCGCTGGAACAGATGAGGGTTTCAATGAAAACGGCAGGTGTGAACCGGTGTATTGTTGCAGAAAAAGGTAAGCTGAAAACTATCACGGTCGGGTTTAAAGAAGGCGGTCCTTACAAGGAATTGCAGATGGATTTTGAGAAGTCTTCCGGCTATCTGCTGTCAATGAGATATGTTCTTAAAACGACCATGTTGATGGAATCAACCGGCGGAGCAAATACCGAAGCACCGGCGGAGTATGGGGAATATGCGATTGTACAGAGTTATTATAATAATTATAAGCCGCTTCAGTCTGAGGCTAGTCAGTTCGACAACACAAAATTCTTTTATAAAGAAGGCAGTGAATTCAAGCCGACAACGGCGTATAATGAGTATAAAATATTTGTGGGTTCTCCGGACCTGCAATAATTGGAATTGACAGTTGATTTAAGACATGGACACAATATTGGAGATGATTCTGGAGGCCGTCTGGAGAGTGATACTTATATTTCCCGGAGCATTTGTCCGGTGGTGTTTTACCGGGTTTAGAAAGTCATATAATGATCTATTATTTGACGATAGCGAGCTTAACGTTCTGATTGGAATTTTAACCACCTTCGTAACTGTGTTGGGTATTGTATGGTTAATGGTCTGACAATGCCCGGAAATATAACATAGGTAATGGCGTTATTAACGTCTAAAGCAGTCATTACTTCGGCCATTGCCGTGACCATATTTCCGGATAATCCAGTACGAGTCCATCATTATCTACCTCCAGTTCCGCTGTGAAACCTGAATATAAACTCTCGTACCTGTAAAGTCTGTCCGCCAATCTCGTATACCGCTGTTTCACGGGCTTGACATCCATCGCGGGCAGATCAAAATAGAGAACCGTGATCTCCCGCGATTGACCTATCATCAGGGACAACCTGTTCACTGCCAGTGTATTCGTGAACGGTGTAAGCGAAATATCAATATCTATACAAGCATCAAAGATCTCATGTACAGTTCCCTGTTTATCGTGCCATTTGTTATTCTCCCTGGTGAACTGCAGCTCTTTTTCTATATGATCGTGCGCCTTAATTATCACAGAGGTAGTTTCCCAATTAAGGTTAGCAGTGATTTTATAATCAACATGAAGCGGTTGATCATTCACCAGTCCGGTAATATATCCTTGTATATGATGAGCAACATCTGACTGAAGATGAAGATATTCGATGGTGTTATAGTAAATGCCACTCCAGACAATTTGCTTTGAGGTCATACAATTGTTTTTGGCAATTTACAGGAAAAATCAATCCGCTTTCAACACCTTTACCGGATCTTTTGATGCGGCCTTCAACGACTCCCAGCCAACTGTCAGCATGGCAATGCCAACAATGAGGGCGCCGGCAAGACCCGGCATCCACCAACTGATGTTTACTCTGTACGCAAAACCCTGTAACCACTTATTCATAGCCATGTAAGCCAGCGGGGTGGCTATTACGATGCCGATACCGACAAGCCGTATGAAGTCCTTCATCAATAAGCTGGTCAGGCTGGTAATGGAAGCTCCGAATACCTTTCGTACGCCGATTTCTTTGTTCCTGGCTGCAGCAATGAACAATACAAGCCCATATAATCCGAGACATCCGATCAATATTGCCACGAACGAAAATACCTGTATCAAACCTAACAGGATACTTTCGACCAGGTAAAATTGCGCAATCACATCATCTACAAAGGTCATGTGAAATACCTGTTCCGGATAAACAGCGTTCCATGCTTGCTCAATAGCTGCTATACTGGCGCCTGGGTGGAGTTTTAATGCAACCATTCTATTTTCCGAAGGATAGTTCAGTAATATAACAGGTTTTACTGCATGATGCAGGTCCTGTGAGTGAAAATCATCGACTACGCCGATAACCGTTTTGTCCTGCCCCCAGATATTGATCCGTTTACCGATTATGTCGTCCGGAGACGCCAGTCCCAGTTGCTTAACCAGCATTGTTGTCACGATGGCTTCCGCATTCAGGGTGTCATTACTCATAAAATTCCTGCCTGCAAGAAAGTGTAACCCAAAAAGTGATGCGTATTCCGTATCGCCGATCTTAACATTCGCTGGGAAACCGGCATTATTATTTTCATAGGTAAAGGGATTAGGATCGTTACGGCGGGAGGCAGGCGTCTCCAGTCCGAGAGACACCTGTTCCACACCCGGTACCTGCGATAATTGTTGTCGCAGGGTTTGTTGTTTGATAGCTGTGCTGGCGGGAATGGCTACCGTCAGTATAGCCTCTTTTCGAAAACCCAGGTCTGTCCGTTGAATATATCTGACCTGCGCGGTCATTACAATAACCGCTATAATAAAAAACTGTGTGATGAAAAACTGGGTGACCACAAGCGTCTTTCTTAATGTGACGCCTCTGGTTTTCGTAGCTGCTATCCGGCCATGTATTACGGCAATGGGAGAGAAGCGTGTAAGAACAATTGATGGATATAGACCGGCCAGCAAAATAACGGCCAGGATCAGTCCGATGAACCATCCCAGGGAATCGGGCCGGAATAACCATAAAACGCTGATATCTGCCCTTATCACAGATAGCGCATTGTTCAGCATCGGAAGGTTCAATTGAACGACAACAAGTGATATAACGACCGCCAGAAGCGTTACGATGCCTGTCTCGGTAAGGAATTGCAGGATCAATTGTGTCCTGGTACTACCGATCGCTTTCCTGATCCCGGTTTCTTTAGCCCGGTTGATGGCCTGTGCTGTGGCCATATTTATAAAATTGATACACGCTGCAAGTACGAGTAACACGCCGATAGCAATGAGTATATATAAAAGAGGACGGGGAACAGCGCCGCCATATTGTGTATTATGATTCAGCTCACTTAGGGGCAGTGCTTTAAAATCAAGTAGTTTTGCTTCTCCGGCGGATAGATATTTCCCGTGTACCTGTGAAAGTGCCTTTGTAAGCTGCTGTGGAGAAGCGCCATTTCGGAGGGCGACAAAACACATCGCCCGTGTACTACCCCAGTCTGTCTGTTTGATCACCGGATAGGACACCATTACTTCATATCCCAGTTTGGTATTGGACGGTGGATTTCCGATCACGCCTGTTACGGTCAGTTCCTGCTGATTATCAAATCTTAGTGTCCGGCCAATAACATCAGTACTACCGAAATACTTTTGCGCATAACGCTCTGAGAGTACAACCGTATTGGGCGAAGACAGCGCAGTGCCTTTATTGCCATGCAGCCATTGTACATCAAATACATCGAAGAATTGTGTCTCGGTGAAACAGATATTACGCGACTCCTCAAATTTCAGAGAGGTGCCGGGTATAGAGATCACCCGTCCAAAAAGATTCTCCAGTCTTACAGCATTTTCGACAAAAGGGTAGTCCTGACGAAGCATTGCTCCAAGTGCCCTGGGAGTAGCATCGACTGATAATGTATTTTCCCGGTGAATGTCTGTTACGATCCAGTATGTTCTGTCTGCTTTATGATGGTAACGGTCGAAGCTGAACAGGTAACTGACCAGCAGGAAAATCAGTATGCCACAAGATAGTCCTACGGTAAGGCCGATTATGTTAATTGTAGTAGATGTCCTGTTTTTCCAGAGATGACGGAACGATATACGGAGATAGTTAGCTAACATAACGGGCGTTTTAGATGGTTGTTATACCCATAGATGCATGAAGCTTACTTTTCCATAAACAAAACAGGGAAAAATGTAAAACAGGTAATATCAGGAGATGGATTGCTATACAGCAAACCGCTTAAAGGTCTCTTTGGTGATGATCTTGACATTTTCAGCGAGTTGGTCCAGGCTACAACTCAGCATCTTGATATTATAGGGAAGATTATCGTGCATCTCAATGAATTCGAGATGGAGGCCGCACTGATCTGTTACATCGGAGTTTCCCTTTAACTGGCGGAAGATGTTATCGGCAGTTTCCTTATGGTTGCCCATGGCGAATTTGCCGAAATTCTCATGTCCATCTATAGTCTTTAGGTGTAACAAAATATAAAAGGTCGTTTCCATAACACATACTTCTTTTAGGCCGTTAACAATTCCAGAAGACAAATTTATCATTTTCAGTCCGGATGCCTGCATATAAGCATGTGAAATTTTGTATGCTGATCAGATTGCCCGGATAGATCATCAGCTGATGATCTATCCGGGCAACTGGTCCTTTAAAATATTTCAGCAAGTTTCGTATCTAATTGCTCATAACTTTCACCGCCGCTTCCGAAGCGGGCCACGATAACACCCTCGGGATTGATCAGTATCTGGGTAGGTACAGCATGGACGCCATACATATTATAAATGTCCCCCGGTTGCGGTTTACCATCTTCTTTGAACTTGTTGGAATCAAGTCCGCGAAGAATATGGCTCCAGACAGCCACGCCATCCTTTGCAATCGCTTTCTTCCACTCTTCGGGCTTATTATCGTTGTCAGCGATGCCCAGTATTGCCAGACCTTTATCTTTATATTGGGCGTACAGATCTTTCAGGTGCGCGTTGTTCTTACGGCAGGGAAGGCACCAGCTGCCCCAGAAATCCAATAATAGATATTTGCCTTTGAAGGTCATCAGGCTGACTGGTTGACCATTCATATCCGGCTGACTAAACAGCTGTGCACGGCTACCTGGAGAACCGTTCTGTATCTTTTCAAGGATATCTGTCAGCTCTCTTCCATAAATGCTTGTTTGGAGCCGGGGAGAAAGTTTACCGATATAAGATTTCAGGGTTTCCGGTTTCATATAGCTGGTAAAATAGCGTAACTCTGCCGCCGTTACATAAGAGTCGGGGTGTGAGCGAAAAAAGCCATAACTGACCTCTCTGACCTTTTCCTGGAGAGGCAGCAATTTCTCTTTAGCTGCATCTGCTTTGGCTTTCAGCGTACTTAACTCAGCCTCGGATTTCCTGGTCTGGATAGCGTTCAGGTATTGTTTGTTAGCGTCTTCGAACGCACGGGACAGCGGCGCCATTTCCTGCTGCGCGCCGGCTCTTTCCTGCAATAATTCCCGGTATTCATCCTGTGTGCCCGACCCCGTTATAGTGGCCTCCTGGAAGGAGGGTGACTTTACGTCAACCGTAATGGTAGCCGGATCAAGATAGAAATCAATTCCACTCTCACCATTACCACTGATGGTTGCCAATACGGGTTCGCTGAGCATCCCTTTGAAGGAGAAGGTCCCGTTCTTAATGGCACAGCTGTCTTCAATGTAGAAGCCGTTACCATAACGAAGATATACGTAGCCGTTATCCTTACCTGTAATTGTACCGTTTAGCTGAAAGGGGCCGTGTTTTTCCTGGGCCATGGAACAAGAGGCCACAAGAAGACCTGTAGCAATAGTTAATAGCTTTTTCATAGGGTTGTAGTCCGAATAATGAATTAATGCTTACGTTAAATGATTTTAGTTGATTTGGGGTATCAATATAATAATTATTTAATAATTGGAGAATAAGGGGTTATGAGTAGAGCTGTACTTTCTCTATCATTTCTATGACGTTAGACACCTGCAATTTTTCAAAAATGCGCTTTTTGTAAGTGCTGACAGTAGAGATCTGCAAACTGAGTTTTTCTGCTATTTCGGCTACACTGGACCCTTTTATCAGCAGCTGCATGATATTGTTTTCGCGGCTGGATAAACGCTGAATAGGATTGGTTGTCGCTTTTTTATTAGTGAAATTGTTCAGTAATGTTTGTTTCAGCGCAGGACTGAGGTATTTTTCGTCCCGGAGAAGGGTCTTCGCGGCGTTCTTGATCTCTTCTATACCTGTCTTTTTGGAAAGGAAACCGTCAGCCCCCGCTTCGAGGTATCTCCATCCGAATATCTGTTCATCGTAGCTGGAGAATATCAGGATCTTAATGTCGGGATGCCTCAGACGGATAACGTCGAGCATCTGGTGATTATTCCCTCCCGGCATATCAATATCCAATATTACCAGGTCAAATTGTTTGGTGGATAATATTTTCAAGGTGTCCTCGAAACTGGACGCCTCACTCACATGTGCATCCTCGATAGACTTTTGTAAAATGAGCGTAGTTCCATACCGGACCACCTCCTGATCATCTACAACTAAGATATTAGGCATAGCAACTTATTGTGTAAAAGTACGTTACGACATTTAAATAAACAATGAATGGAAGACGTACTACAATATTTTGTAGTAAAACTACTACATATTAATACAAGTTATTCTAAATAATTAAATCAAACAAGTATATAAATTTGTTGCATATGAAAACCATCATGTGACATTAAACAAATTGTACCTATGAATGATTCGGGAAACGCCCTGTGTGTTTTCCGTCCCAATACCAATACAACAATTATTTTCAGAATGAGATCATTTCTTTGTAAGTGCCTGGGCTACATGCTTCTATGTTGCCTGCTCACTAGCTCTTTGTTTGCTCAGACAGGACCGGCCGGTGTAAATAACGGGGCTGTGTTGTGGCTGGACGCCTCAGATGTACTGGCGGGGGGAACTGCGCCTGCTTATGGTGCAACATTGTCTACCTGGTTTGATAAGTCAGGCGGTGGACATAATGCAGTAAGCTCGGGAACTAACACAGTAAAATATAACAGCGGGGGACCAAACGACCGCCCGGTAGTCAATTTTAGCCGGACCTCAGCCTCAGTAGGTTCAGGTATGACCGTAGCCGGGCTGGATATTAGGAAGGTGACATCTCCGGATGTCACCATTTTTGCTGTATACCGTCCGGGAACAAACGATGGTAATGCCCAGGCTATATGGGGAAATGATAATGGAAGCCAGCAACGCTACTTCAATAATAAAGCTGCAACGGGCACAGACGATGCCAGCCTGGCCACTGGTGGTACAGCCGTCGTCATACCCGGGGGCGCAAAGGCCGCCGAAACAAGGCTTGTTACAGCAGTTTACAGTAACGGAACTAACGCGTCAGCAGCTTATCTGAATGGTAAGCTGATTTCTGCATTTACAGACCAGACAGCCAATGCTACTGGTCTTTCGACGTTTAAGGTAGGCCTGGACGGTGACAACAACTATTATAATGGAGATATCAGTGAGCTGATTGTCTATAATCGTAAACTCACCGCCTGCGAAATAGAGCGCGTTAATATTTATCTGGCAAATAAATATGCTACGGACTTTACGGATATGGCGTCTAATTACACACTTGGAATTCCATTTAACAATGATGTCAATGGCGTGGGTATACGTACTTCTGCTTGTGGAGGCACTTATAATATAAGTGCTTCTTTCAGTGGGATACTGTCAGTTACGAATCCATCCGCGACCAATACAGGCGTAGTGTTAAGCTTCGGTAATAACCGCGGAGGATATACCGCATCCTCTCAGACGCCTTCTACATATACCTCCAGGTTGCAGCAGGTATGGAGAGCAGACCTGAACGGGAATATCGGCACGGTTGATGTTTGCTTCGAATTGACCGGCCTGGGTATAGACGTTTCGAACTCGGGTAACTTTGCCCTGCTCATAGATAAGGACGGCGACTTCAGTAATGCTGCTGTAGTTAGCACGGGCATCACTACGCTAGTGAACAGGGTGTGTATCTCCGGTGTAAGTCTCACGAAAGGCGACTACTTTACACTAGCTACCAGGGCAGCTACTAGTACTGCTTCTGAGATCACTTCTACGAATGAAGGCGTTCAGCAGAAATCATTATTTACAACAGCGTCCATCATAGATGATCAGGTCCTTGTAAAAGGTAGTTCCAGCATTACAGATGGACGAGTATATATAGACGCAGGATTTGTTGCGGGAGATGTGATCTCCTGGGGTACACTGCCTGCCGGTGTCACTGCCGCATATAATGCCACTACCGGTGTTGCCAGCTTCACAGGCACCGCCTCATCAACTGACTGGCAGACCTTCTACCGTACCATGAAGTTCAATACTACCAGTGGTACGACCGGCAACAGGACGATCCGTTTTGTGCTCGGGAATGTAGTTAGTTATACTGTCGGTACGAAGCCGCACTACTACGAATATATTACTACGCCAATGAGCTGGACGGCAGCGAAAGCTGCTGCGGAAGCCCGTACATTATATGGCCTTCAGGGATATCTTGCCACGATCACCGCGCAGATAGAAAATGACTTTATCACCTCCAAACTCTCCAGTGACGGATGGGTAGGGGGTACCTGTAATTATCTGCTGATCAACAGCACGGTAGGTAGCACTGTTTATAATAATCAGAATCAGGCATACGGAAACTATTACTGGGTAACAGGGCCGGAAAAAGGCACGGCCATTTCCACTGGGTTAAATAATCCTGTTTCGGTGAATGGAGCGTATATGAAATGGAATGGCGGAGAGCCCAATAACTACCAGAACACCAATGAACAGTACATGCAGTTGTACTCTACGAATGACGGTAGATGGAATGACCTGAATGATGGCAACAATCTGGGATATGTGGTGGAATATGGTGGTTATGCTTCTGATCCGGTATTGAATATTGACTATACCCGTGTAATGGTGAACGCGCCATCAGCGCCTGCTATTACTTCTTTTGCAGATGATAACGGGTTGAGTACTACAGATAACATCACCAATGATGCCACACTGTCTATCAGCGGTACAGGGCAATCGTCTGCCACAATCACCGTGTACAGGGCCGATCTGGGATCTGTAGGCACTACTACTGTAAATGGTTCAGGTAACTGGACATTTAACTATACAGGTACTACGCTGGCTGATGGTACCTATGCCTTTACGGCTACTGCCACTACAGGGAGTAACACCAGTGCTGCGAGTGCTGTTTATACAATAACAGTGGACAGAACGGCTCCGGCCAAACCCGGTCAGCCTGCCCTGGCTTCCGGTAGCGGAAGTGCATCAAATGATGTTACACCTGACCTGACCGGTTCTGCCGAACCAGGCTCCCAGGTGAAAATATATGACGGCGTTACCCAGATCGGTACGGCTACGACCAATGCGGCTGGTCAGTGGACACTCACGGCGCCTTCTATGAGCATATCATTGCACAATATTACTGTGACTGCCACAGATGTGGCGGGCAACGTAAGCGTTAGCAGTGATCCATTCCCACTGACGATAGATGTTACAGCACCAAATATACCTGCTGCTCCAACATTGGTAGGCGGCGTTGCCGGTGTAACTAGCGATAACACGCCTACTATTATAGGTAATGCGGAACCCAACAGCACTGTCACCATCTATAATGGAGGTACAGCTGTCGGTACTGCTCTGGCGGATAACAACGGGGATTACATCTTTACCTTCCCTGTACTGCCCGACGGACTTAAAACGATTAAGGTGACTGCCACCGATGCGGCAGGTAACACCAGTGCACAGAGCCCGGCCCTGAACTTTACGATCGATACGCAGGCGCCGGCTGTGCCAACGCTTACTACAGCTCAGACACTGACCAACGATAATACACCGACCGTTACTGCCACTACAGATGCTAATAGCACTGTCACCATCTATAAGGACGGCATAGCTATTGGTACTGCTACTCCAAATGGTGGCGGTAATTATACATATACTTTTAACCCGGCGTTGCCAGACGGCACTTATGCAGTCACTGCAACAGCTACGGACGCCATAGGCAATACCAGTGCACAAAGTGCTCCGCTGAATATCACAGTAGATGCTACTGCACCGGCTGCACCAGCTATTACTACCAATAGAACGATCACAAATAATAATACGCCGACTGTAACAGGTACAGCTGAACCTAACAGCACAGTAACTATTTACAGAGGTGTAATTGTCGTTACTACTGTCACAGCAAATGCCAGTGGCAATTATTCTTATACATTCAATCCTGCATTGGCAGATAATGTGTACGCTTTAAGTGCCACAGCTACTGATGCAGCAGGCAACATCAGTGTACACAGTCCTGTATTGAACATCACCGTTGATACCCAGGCGCCTCCTGCTCCTGTTGTATCTGCTGTGATCACTCCGGCTAATGATAATACCCCGACCGTAACGGGTACCGCGGAGCCTAACAGCACTGTAACTATTTATCGTGACGGTGCATTGGCCGGTTCTACTATCGCAGATGCAAGTGGGAATTATGCGTACACATTCACTTCATCATTACCTGATGGGCTGCGCGGCATTACCGCTACTGCTACTGATGCAGCTACTAACACCGGTCCTCAGAGTGCTCCGCTGAATATCCTGGTCGATACCCAGGTACCGGCAATTCCAACCATCACCACGGCTCAGAATCCAACGGCTGATAATACACCGGCAGTTACCGGTACTGCGGAGCCTAACAGCACTGTCACCATCATTGTAGATGGTATTGCTGCCGGTACAGCTACTGCTAGTGCAGGTGGCGCATATACTTTCACTGTACCAACACAACTCTCTGACGGTACACATGCGTTCACTGCTACATCTACTGATGGCGCAGGTAATACCAGTGGAACAAGCGCAACGCTGAATATCGTTATCGATACGCAGGCACCGATAGTACCGACTATCACTACAGCAGTGAATCCAACTACTGACAATACACCAACTGTAACAGGTACAGCAGAAGCTAACAGCACTGTTACTATCATTGTAGATGGTAGTGTTGCTGGTACAACTACAGCTACTGCAGGTGGTACATATACATTCACGACTCCAACAGCACTGACTGATGGTACGCATGCCTTCACCGCTACATCTACGGATGGCGTAGGTAATACGAGTGCATCTAGTGCAACACTGAATATCGTTATCGATACGCAGGCACCGATAGTACCGACTATCACTACAGCAGTGAATCCAACTACTGATAATACACCAACTGTAACCGGTACAGCAGAAGTTAATAGCACTGTGACTATCATTATAGATGGTAGTGTTGCTGGTACAGCGGTTGCTACTGCAGCAGGTACTTATACATTCACGACTCCAACAGCGCTGACTGATGGTACGCATGCATTCACTGCAACATCTACCGATGGTGTAGGAAATGCTAGTGGAACAAGCGCAACGCTGAACATCGTTATCGATACGCAGGCGCCAATTGTGCCGACTATTACTACCGCTGTGAATCCAACTGCGGATAACACACCAACCGTAACAGGTACAGCAGAAGCCAACAGCACTGTTATTATCATTATAGATGGAAGTGTAGTCGGTACAACTACTGCTACTGCAGCTGGTACTTATACCTTCACAGCGCCAACAGCACTGACTGATGGTACGCATGCATTCACTGCTACTTCAACCGATGGAGTTGGTAATACCAGTGCATCAAGTGCGACGCTGAATATCGTTATTGATACGCAGGCGCCAATTGTGCCAACCATTACCACTGCAGTAAATCCAACTGCTGATAATACACCAACTGTAACCGGTACAGCAGAGGCGAACAGCACTGTGACGATCATTATAGATGGTATTGTTGCCGGTACAACTACTGCTACTGCAGCCGGTACCTATACATTCACCGCACCAACAGCGCTGACTGATGGTACGCATGCATTCACCGCTACATCTACGGATGGAGTAGGTAATACGAGTGCAACAAGTGCGACGCTGAATATCGTTATCGATACGCAGGCGCCAATTGTGCCGACTATTACTACCGCTGTGAATCCAACTGCGGATAACACACCAACCGTAACAGGTACAGCAGAAGCCAACAGCACTGTTATTATCATTATAGATGGAAGTGTAGTCGGTACAACTACTGCTACTGCAGCTGGTACTTATACCTTCACAGCGCCAACAGCACTGACTGATGGTACGCATGCATTCACTGCTACTTCAACCGATGGAGTTGGTAATACCAGTGCATCAAGTGCGACGCTGAATATCGTTATTGATACGCAGGCGCCAATTGTGCCGACTATTACTACAGCAGTAAATCCAACTGCGGATAACACACCAACTGTAACTGGTACAGCAGAAGCTAACAGCACTGTTACTATCATTGTAGATGGTAGTGTTGCTGGTACAACTACAGCTACTGCAGGTGGTACTTATACTTTTACAGCACCAACGCCACTGACTGATGGTACGCATGCATTCACCGCTACATCTACCGATGGAGTAGGTAATACCAGTGCATCAAGTGCGACGCTGAATATCGTTATTGATACGCAGGCGCCGATTGTACCAACCATCACTACAGCTGTAAATCCAACTGCTGATAATACACCAACTGTAACAGGTACAGCAGAAGCTAATAGCACTGTGACGATCATTATAGATGGTATTGTTGCCGGTACAACTACTGCTACTGCAGCCGGTACCTATACATTCACCGCACCAACAGCGCTGACTGATGGTACGCATGCCTTCACTGCCACATCTACTGATGGCGTGGGTAATACCAGTGCGACAAGTGCAACGCTGAATATCGTTATCGATACGCAGGCGCCAATTGTACCAACCATCACTACAGCTGTGAATCCAACTGCTGATAATACACCAACTGTAACAGGTACAGCAGAAGCTAACAGCACAGTAACAATCATTATAGATGGTAACATTGCCGGTACAACTACAGCTACTGCAACCGGTACCTATACATTCACGGCTCCAACACCACTGACTGATGGTACGCATGCATTCACCGCAACATCTACCGATGGTGTAGGTAATACCAGTGGAACAAGCGCGACGCTGAATATCGTTATCGATACGCAGGCACCGATAGTACCAACTATCACTACCGCTGTGAATCCAACTGCTGACAATACACCAACAGTAACCGGTATAGCAGAAGCTAACAGCACTGTGGCTATCATTATAGATGGAAGTGTAGCCGGTACAACTACTGCTACTGCAGCAGGTACATATACATTCACGACTCCAACGCCACTGACTGATGGTACGCATGCATTCACTGCTACTTCAACCGATGGAGTTGGTAATACCAGTGCATCAAGTGCAACGCTGAATATCGTTATTGATACACAGGCACCGATAGTACCGACAATCATTACAGCTGTGAATCCAACTGCTGATAATACACCAACCGTAACAGGTACTGCAGAAGCTAACAGCACAGTAACGATCATTATAGATGGTAGTGTTGCTGGTACGGCGGTTGCTACCACAGGTGGTACTTATACATTCACGACTCCAACAGCACTGACTGATGGTACGCATGCATTCACTGCTACATCTACGGATGGCGTGGGTAATACCAGTGGAACAAGTGCGACACTGAATATTGTTATCGATACGCAGGCACCAATTGTGCCGACTATTACTACAGCAGTGAATCCAACTGCTGACAATACACCAACCGTAACAGGTACTGCAGAAGCTAACAGCACAGTAACGATCATTATAGATGGTAACATTGCTGGTACAACTACAGCTAGTGCAGGTGGTACCTATACATTCACGACTCCAACACCACTGACTGACGGGACACATGCCTTCACCGCAACATCTACCGATGGTGTAGGAAATACTAGTGGAACAAGCGCAACACTAAATATCGTTATTGATACACAGGCACCAATCGTACCAACTATCACTACCGCAGTGAATCCAACGGCTGATAATACACCAACCGTAACAGGTACCGCGGAAGCTAACAGCACTGTGACCATCATTATAGATGGTAGTGTAGCCGGTACAACTACTGCTACTGCAGCCGGTACCTATACATTCACCGCACCAACAGCGCTGCCTGACGGTACGCATGCATTCACCGCAACATCTACGGATGGAGTAGGTAATACCAGTGCAACAAGTGCGACGCTGAATGTCATTATCGATACGCAGGCACCGATAGTACCGACTATCACTACAGCAGTGAATCCAACTGCGGATAACACACCAACTGTAACTGGTACAGCAGAAGCTAACAGCACTGTTACTATCATTGTAGATGGTAGTGTTGCTGGTACAACTACAGCTACTGCAGCCGGTACTTATACATTCACAACACCGACAGCGCTTACTGATGGTACGCATGCATTCACCGCTACATCTACCGATGGCGTAGGTAATACCAGTGCATCTAGTGCAACACTAAATATCGTTATCGATACGCAGGCGCCAATTGTGCCAACCATTACCACTGCAGTAAATCCAACCGCAGATAATACACCGACTGTAACTGGCACGGCAGAAGCTAATAGCACTGTGACGATCATTATAGATGGTATTGTTGCCGGTACAACTACTGCTACTGCAGCAGGTACATATACATTCACGAGTCCAACACCACTGACTGATGGTACACATGCATTCACTGCTACGGCTACGGATGGAGTAGGTAATACCAGTGCAACAAGTGCGACGCTGAATATCGTTATTGATACGCAGGCGCCAATTGTACCAACCATTACCACTGCAGTAAATCCAACCGCAGATAATACACCGACTGTAACTGGCACGGCAGAAGCTAATAGCACAGTAACAATCATTATAGATGGTAGTATTGCCGGTACAACTACTGCTACTGTAGCAGGTACATATACATTCACCGCACCAACACCACTGACTGATGGTACGCATGCCTTCACAGCTACATCTACCGATGGCGTAGGTAATACCAGTGCATCTAGTGCAACACTAAATATCGTTATCGATACACAGGCGCCAATTGTACCGACTATCACTACAGCTGTGAATCCAACTGCGGATAATACTCCAACTGTCACCGGTACAGCGGAAGCTAATAGTACTGTGGCCATTATTATAGATGGAAGTGTAGCCGGTACAACTACTGCTACCGCAGGTGGTACTTATACATTCACAGCACCAACGCCACTGACTGATGGTACGCATGCCTTCACTGCTACATCCACCGACGGCGTGGGCAATACGAGTGCAACAAGTGCGACACTGAATATCGTTATCGATACACAGGCTCCGATAGTACCAACTATCACTACCACTGTGAATCCAACTGCTGACAATACACCAACAGTAACCGGTACAGCAGAAGCTAACAGCACAGTGACCATCATTATAGATGGTAATGTTGCCGGTACAGCTACTGCTACTGCAGCAGGTACTTATACCTTCACCGCACCAACACCACTGACTGATGGTACGCATGCATTT
Organism: Chitinophaga sp. S165; assembly: GCF_003182155.1. Taxonomy (GTDB): domain Bacteria; phylum Bacteroidota; class Bacteroidia; order Chitinophagales; family Chitinophagaceae; genus Chitinophaga. The sequence continues at coordinate 767,363 of NZ_QGTG01000001.1, read as the reverse complement.
ACCGCTACATCTACTGATGGCGTAGGTAATACTAGTGGAACAAGCGCAACGTTGAATATCGTTGTTGATACGCAGGCGCCAATTGTGCCGACTGTTACTACCGCAGTGAATCCAACTGCTGACAATACACCAACCGTCACCGGTACAGCAGAAGCTAACAGCACAGTGACCATCATTATAGATGGTAATGTTGCCGGTACAGCTACTGCTACTGCAGCAGGTACTTATACATTCACCGCACCAACAGCGCTTACTGATGGTACGCATGCCTTCACTGCTACATCTACGGATGGCGTGGGTAATACCAGTGCATCTAGTGCAACACTGAATATCGTTATCGATACGCAGGCGCCAATTGTACCAACTATCACTACTGCAGTGAATCCAACTGCTGACAATACACCAACAGTAACTGGTACAGCAGAAGCTAATAGCACTGTAACTATCATTATAGATGGTAACATTGCCGGTACAACTACAGCTAGCGCAGGTGGTACTTATACCTTCACCACACCGACAGCATTGACTGATGGTACACATGCCTTCACAGCAACATCTACTGATGGCGTAGGTAATACCAGTGCATCTAGTGCAACGCTGAATATAGTTATCGATACGCAGGCGCCGGGAGTACCGACTATTACAACCGAAAAAACTCCTACCAGCGATAACACGCCGACAGTGACCGGTACAGCAGAAGCTAACAGCACAGTGACGATCTATGTGGGAGGTAATAACGTTGGTACGGCAAAAGCAGATGCGAACGGTAACTATACATATACTTTTAATCCAGCCCTGGCTGATGGTAGCTACGCTATTACCGCTACATCTACAGATGCAGTAGGTAATACCAGTGCACACAGTCCGGCCTTAAACATCACCATTGATGCAGCGGCTCCCGAAACGCCAGCTGCGCCTCAACTGATCGGTGGCAACAATGGCATCATTAATGATGCCACGCCATCTATCAAAGGTGACGCAGAAGCCAACAGTACAGTAACAGTGTACGTGGATGGTAAACCTGTAGGCACCACCAAAGCAGACGCAAACGGTCACTATACCTATACGTTTGATCCGGCTTTGACTGACGGACCTCACAATATTACAGTGACCGCAACAGATGCTACCGATAATACCAGTGGACAAAGCCCGGCACTGGCTATCGTGATCGATACACAGGCTCCGGCTGTTCCGACAGTTACGACCGACAAATCACCTACAAATGATAATACTCCAACTGTTTCCGGTAAAGCAGAACCGAACAGCACTGTAACTATCATCGTGGACGGTAAACCTGCCGGTACAACAACTGCAGATGGAAATGGCAACTATAGCTATACTTTCAATCCTGCGTTGCCCGACGGTAATCATAACGTGACCACTACCGCAACAGATGCTGCTGGCAATACCAGCCAGCAAACACCTCCGCTGAGTCTCGCTGTAGATACCCAGGCGCCTGCTGCTCCAACTGTTGTTCTGGAAACACCTATCAACAACGGTGTAATTACTACCACTAAGCCAACTATCTCAGGAGCCGCTGAACCTAACAGCACGGTAACTATTTATGTAGATGGTGTGGTTGTCGGTACTACTCCCGCAGATGCAAACGGTCATTACACATATACATTCAATCCTGCTTTATCTCAGGGTGCACATAGTATAACTGCTACAGCTACAGATGCCGCCGGCAATACAAGTACTCCTGGTGGTCCGCTTACATTCTCGATCGATGCGGTGGCCCCTGATGTTCCGGAAGCACCGGTATTACCAGGAATTAACACCCCTGGTCTGGTAAACACCGGTACACCTACCATCACCGGTAAAGGAGAACCAGGAACAACCATCACGGTTTACACAGATGACAAGGCCGTAGGTACAGCCGTGGTAGATGCTAATGGCGATTGGTCTTATACCTATGATCCTGCACTGGCAGAAGGTGCACACAACATTACTGTGACTGCATCCGACAAACAGGGTAACGAAAGCGCTCATAGCAACGAGGTTATACTGACAGTAGATCTCACGAGACCACAGGTGTCTATGTTGACATTGAGAGAGGAGCCATTGAGCGGACCTGTAACCTTTACGTTTAGGTTTACTGAAGATGTGATTGACTTTTCATCTTCTGATATCACCGTGAAAAATGGTACGGTGAAGGAATTTAAACAACTGTCGCCAAGCACCTATGAAGTGGTCCTTGCTCCGGATGGAAACGGTGAATTGACCGTAAGTGTTGCTGAGAATGTAGCTACAGATATGGCAGGCAACGGAAATATAGCTTCGACCACAATTACGCTCCGAGTGAAGTTTGGTTCAGGTATAGACATTGTCTTCCCGATGCCGGCAAGTGACGAGGTGAATGTACGTTTCATAGAAATCAGGGATGGAGATGCCAATGTGACTATGACGAGCATGGCAGGACAGGTGTTGCTGCAACAGGCGGGTATTGTGAAGAACGGAATACTGAAGATCAATACACAGCGTGTTCCTTCAGGCACCTATGTACTCTACATCAGGATGAAAGAGGGCTCCTTTAACACGACGGTCGTAATAGCAAGATAACCACTTATAGTCCTGGTAACCGCCGTTACCAGGACTATACAAAACAATTGAGATGATACGTTTTTGTTTTCATTCTGCAGTATTAGCTTTTTTGATATCAACAGGTCTGCCTGTTATTTCTCATGCACAGGATAAGACTATTAATGTGGCTACGTCTGCAGCGCCATTCCTGCGGATATCACCCGATGCCCGTGCAGGTGGTATGGGTGAAATGGGTATCGCTACAAAAGCGGATGCCAATGCACCATTCTATAATTTGTCTAAGATTGTCTTTGCGGAATCGCCAGATGGCGTCGCAGTTTCATACACTCCCTGGCTGCGGGAGATCAGTAACAAGATTTACCTGGCAACCGTTAGCGGGTATCATAAGCTGGATGACAACCAGGCTGTAAGCGGTGCCCTCAGGTATTTCAATCTGGGTAATATCCAGTTTGCAGATGTTTCAGGTAATCCATTGGGTAGTTCCAGCCCCAGGGAATTCTCTCTCGAAGGTGGATACGCCCGTAAATTGGGAGATCGTCTGAGCCTTGCTCTGGCTGCCCGTTATATCTATTCGAAACTGGCAAGTGGCAATGCCAATAACTCTGGCGTCAATTATAAAGCAGGCAACGCTTTTGGAGTAGATATCTCTATGACTTACAACGCGCTCGACGAAGACGGGAAAGGACTGACTACAGGAGCAACCATTACAAACCTGGGCTCCCGGGTAAACTATAGTAATAACAGCGCCGCCAAGGAATATCTGCCCTCGAATTTTGGTGCTGGTGTTGCCTATACACTGCCGGCACAGGAGGGCCATAAATTCACTTTCGGTCTGGAACTCAATAAGATGCTGACGCCTGTTGTTCCAAGCGATTCCACTGGTATTGCGTCCTATTACGATTACAGTGTTGTAAAAAGCTGGTTTAAATCATTTAGCAGCGCTAACGGCGGATTAAAATCCTTCCAGGTATCCCTGGGAGGTGAGTACAGTTATAATGATGAGTTTTTCGTGCGCGCAGGCTATTTCTATGAAGATAAATACCATGGCGACCGTAATTATCTAACCACCGGTGTCGGATACAAGTATGGTTCCGCTATGATCAATATCGCCTATATAGTGCCTTCCGGCAGCGGAACTACCCGGAGCCCGCTGTCCAATACCCTGCGTTTCGGCGCAACGGTAGATCTTCCGTGGAAATAAATGAGACCTATCCTGTAACCTATACCTATCACTGGCCCGCTTCCTGCGGGCCTTCTGTTTCTTATGTAAGAGTTAGTGCGATCGAGTCGGAAACCTTGGGGATTTAACCGTGAAGCCGTTTTTTATGTAAGCAGCAATTCCTTTATGGTTGAATTCCCCGGCAAACTTTTTACTATCACAATGACTTTACCTCCTGCAGGCCGCGCAGTGATCTTATAATGCCAGTCAATCCCGTTCCAGCCCGAAAATGCACGCCCACTTTCGGTGATAACGCCGTCAGCGTCTATTAGCCTCACCTCCACTTCTGCTACCCTAAACTCATTTTGGGCAATCACTACAACCTCATCACCTTCTAATCTGATATTTTGAACTTCCGGACTGCGGTAAGCATCCTTCACTGCTATATTATAAGCATTTTGCCCCGGCCCTGCCAGCGACTGATAATAAGCCTTTATCTGCGGATCTTCCAGCATTATCTGCGCACGCATCGAAGCAATAGTCATCTTATGCCTTGCCTCCAGCTGTTTTTGCGTAGGCTTTTTCTTTGATGGGCCGCGTTTCTTCGCCATAATGATCTGCCCATTCCTTTCATAGATCGTGATCTGTTTGCCGAGGGTGCCCCGTACAAGCTGCATGAGGATATTGTCTTTAACAATGGCCATAAAAAGGTCGTTTTGAGGTTATAATTACAAGTTTTCTGTATTGTTTCTCTAAGGTACGTATAAGGATACTAAATTGACATCAAAATATCATTTAAAGGTCACTTCAATATCGATTTGATATATAAACGCCATTTAAGTATCCTTTTGGTAACCTTTTAATAAGCTTATATAAAGCTTATAGATAACCTATTCGACCGCTGTAGAAGGATAACTATAGTGAGGAATCTATTAATGTGAGGAAATTTCCGGATTGTCAAAACTATCCGGTTCAGCACTGCAAGGAAAGGAGTAACAGATAGAGATGGTCTTGTTTGGACGTTCTGAAATTTATGCTGAGTACACAAATTCCCAGGTTTTCAACTTGATCCGGCAAGTGTCATATGATGTTTTTTGTTTCACCCCGGTCCGAATAAGATTATAACCGTTCTTCCTATACTTTTCTTGTGATGATCGTTTTTTCGTATTTTGATTGCCTTACCATGCCACGTTAAACACAAAAAACATGAGCTCAAGGAGAACATTTATGCAGCAGGCGGGGCTGATAGCCGCCGGCGCTATGATCAACCCGTCAGGTATTTTCAGCAGAGGCCGTGAAAATACAGTTACCCGAATAGGTATCCAGTTATACACCCTGCGGGAGCAGCTGGCGAAAGACGTCAAAAGTACTATCCAAAAGGTAGCCCAAACAGGTTACAACCACGTTGAGACATTTTATGGTTACAAAGCACCCGATCAGAAAGAACAATTCTGGGGATTGGACCCGAAAGGCCTTAAATCTCTTCTGAAAGACAATAACCTTGTTACCCACAGCGGTCACTATCAGTTGAGTGAGTACCTTACCCGTGGTAACGGTAAAGATGAAGCGCTGAAAGTGCAGATCGAAATCGCGAAAGATCTGGGACAGAAATACCTCGTTGTACCGGTTCCTCCTGCAGGTACGTGGGATAAACTGACTGCTGATGATTATAAGTTCATGGCAGAACAACTGAACAAAGCAGGTGAGTTGGCGCAGAAGTCAGATCTCTTGATAGGTTATCATAATCACTATTGGGAGTTCCGCCAGCAACCGGATGCAAAAACTTCCGGTTATGAGATCATGCTGAACGGTACTGACAAGTCATTGGTAACATTCGAACTTGACCTCTTCTGGGCTATCAAAGCGAATGTTGATCCTGTAGCCCTGTTTAAAAAACATCCGGGCAGGTTCTCTATGTGGCATGTAAAAGATATTGATAAATCAGCCACAGAGAAGATCGCAGGCGGAGATGCAGATCACAAGACTGCCAAAGAAATTCTTCCTCATGTAAAATTTGCTGAAGTAGGCACCGGTGTTGTTGACTTCAGAAATATCTTTGCCAATGCAAGTGTTGCAGGAGTGAAGTATGCTTTTGTTGAACAGGACCAGATCTCCATTGATCCATTTGAAAGCATTAAGAAGAGCTATAGTTATGTGAAGAGTAATTTGCTTAAAGGATAATTATCCCATTTACATTTAAGATAAAAGAGGGCAGATGTAATAACATTTGCCCTCTTTGTTTCTCGTCCTTGCCGTCAAGGTAGCGCCTGCTTTGCGCATATACACTCCTTAGATCCCTTAAAACCCGCAATATTTACGTAGTTTCCGCAATGTGTTTAAATGCGTATTTCCGCATTGGTGGCTCGTTTCAGGAGATTGTTCGCCTTTTATTTCGCCAAAGGCGCCATTTACCCCTTAATTATTGCCAGATAGGAACTCGCAGTTTTCTTTTCTTGTGGGATGTCCTTACTTTGCCTCCGTAACAATCTTTAACCCCCAAAATTACATATTATGAAAATCGCAATGACAGCGTTAGTCATGCTGCTGGGCGTACAAACATTTGCCCAGGATCCTCAAAAAGAAGAAAAGGATACACCGGAACTCCTCTACCAAAGCGTTAAGAAACCTTCAATGGCTATTCCTGATGGACCCGACGGGGATGAGATCAGCAATAAGCCTCTTAGCAACAGGCTAAAAACGATCACTCCCTCCAGGAGGATCATTGTATATAAACAACAGATCTTTACAGAAAAGGACGCTCCGGGTATTGCTATGGCACGCAGCGGAGGCAGTTGCGCGCCGCCGGTTGTAGAAGAAGGTCTGGATCCGGTATATAGCGGAGTAAAACCGCATATGCCGTTGTACCTGCCTTACAAGAGCAGTAGCGTAGGGATCTGGCAGGGATTTTATTACAACTGGGACAAAAATAATGACGGTAGCAAAGACATACATCGTGCTATAGATTACGGTAAAACTTCTGTTGACACTAACGAAGATCCTACCTTCGGCGTGTATGCTATCGCTCCTGGTAAGGTTATCGATGTATATTGGTCAAACGGAGGTGGCAACATCGTGATTATCGAACACACAGCGCCTGACGGATATAAATACCGTAGCCGTTATCTGCATCTCCGTAACGGATATGATAATGACAGATCTCTGGCAAAAAACTCTCCAACTGCTAAATACAAGGCGTTCGCGAAAAATGGTACCACCAGTACATTATGCTGGGGAACAAACAGTCAGACGATTAAAGTAAAGAAGGACGATTATGTACAGGCAGGACAATTCCTGGCCTATGCAGGCAACACCGGTTCTGGTGGTATCGGCGTGATCCTTAATGATGATGGTACACTGACCAATTCAAATACAAAATCATTCAATGTACACCTCCACTTTGAAGCCAGCGTACAGGACACACGTAGTGGTCATAGCGGAGAATGGGTAAATATAGACCCATATGGCACATATAACCACAGTGGTGTGAGTTGTTATGACCTGGAATCAGCAACGCCTTATGCCCGTCTGTTTGCGCCGTTTTATCCAAGTTTCCATAACGTGCCACTGAACATCGTGAATAAATTCTGGTCATATTATACAGGTATGGGTATGGCATTGCAGACAGTAAGCGTTGACCGTAATGGTAGTGACCTGTATGCAGCTGGTTCATTCCAGTGGGGATTGTCAGGTGAATGGTATACGCATTTCTATATGACAGGGGCTGTTTATCAGACTTACTTTAATACCTATAGTGCAAAAGGTATGCGTCCCCGTCAGATATCAGTAACGAAAGACGGTAGTGGAAATCCGCGTTTTTCTGTGATCTGGGAAAAGAACCCTGCAGGCCAATCGTCTTATTCTGTACACAATGCAGATGATGCCGCTTTCAATACCGCCTGGAAAACATATGTTACCACTAAGAAATGGCATGTGCAGGAGCACGTTGACTACACGGTGAACGGTAAGAGACTCCACGCGGCAGTTTTCATAAACAAACCGAACGACAATGGGTTTTATCTCTACTATGGTATGAATTCATCTGATTTCAATAATAAATTCAATGAATTATACCCTAATTGGGAGTTGAAAAGCATCTGTGTGAACGGTAGTCAGGTAGGAGGGGTATGGCGTCCTAAAAAGAACAACTATGCCGCCTATTATGGTATGACATCGTCAGATTATCAATCCAAGTTTAACCAGTTTTCATCTCAGGGATTACGCCTGGTAAAGGTGCAGAACTATGATGACAATGAGCGTTTCAGCGCTGTATGGGGTAAGTAAACTGGTAATTAGTACAGACTTATCACCTGTGTAAAAACAGGTTATGTCAGGCATGACCAGTGCAAAGTACGATCCCCGTAAGGACGGCCAATGTAAGACACCAACAACATAAAAAGACGCCCCTTATAATTATGCGATGGAAGAGGTGGCGATTTGACAGACCATAGTATAAAGGCGCCGCCCGGTTAATGGCTGGTCCCGAAAGTTGAAACACTTTTTGGACGAATTCCATAAGCCAGGGCGGCGTCTTTTCTTCTTCTTACCTTTTTTGTATTGCCTCGAATACCCTGTTTCGGTATTCCACAAATTAGCCGTTGATGCGGCTTCCGGCCATAGACTTACCTGTATTTTTGTTTTTTGCAGATATTGGGCCTGTAGCTCTTTCAAGCAATACTTCCAGTGAATAGAACCGGCTTTCTGATTGGACCTCCAGTGCGATAAGCTTCTGCTCAACGTCGATATGCCTCGATTCAATCAGAACAACTTTCTTCTCTATTACTGTCACTTTTTCCCGAAGGAAGTTAAATTCGGCGGCGACATCTATTCTGAAATTGTTCAGGTTTGCCTCGAGTGAATCGACCCTTGCTTCAAGTACGTCAAACTTTCTGTGCAGGCTTGCTACCTCGCCCTTCAGATCAATTACCGCGCTTAAGATTTGTTGTGCTACATCGGTAGCAATAGTTAATGTTGCCATAAAAAGTAGTTTATTAATAATTGGTTAGAAAATACATGTAATACCAGATACTGTCTTAAGTGGCACCAATTTTTTATCCAATTGGTAATCGTTGATTCACACACTATGGACGCAGCACCATAGTCGCTCATCAGAAAAACAAGTAGCTTCCTGTTCTAAGCAGGCGCTTACCATAGAGTCTAAGGCGCTTACCAGAAAAACAAGTGGCTTCCTGTTTTAAGCAGTCGCTTACCATAGAGTCTAAGCCGCTCATCAGAAAAACAAGTAGCTTCCTGTTCTAAGCAGGCGCTTACCATAGAGTCTAAGGCGCTTACCAGAAAAACAAATAGCTTCCTGCTCTTAGCAGTCGCTTACCATAGAGTCTAAGGCGCTTACCAGAAAAACAAGTGGCTTCCTGTTTTAAGCAGGCGCCTACCATAGAGGACATAGCCACTTACCGGAAAAACAAATAGCTTCCTGCTCTTAGCAATAGGCAAAGCAGATCAAATCAAAATGATACCTATATACAAGACAGGCACTAAGCCTCCAGTCCATTCATCTAAGACAAACAGACACTACGACAATATTCATTTTCAAATTAGGACGATGCCGGCAAAAGATTTATTGCGGCAATCTATATTGAGGGATTGTTTACAAACAATTGAACTGGAGCATCTACCCAGGGCGGGCAATATGCTATTTTATGTGTTTAAAATTGGAATGCTACCCGGATGGCAATTGATCTGAAAAAATAACCTTCCCTAAAAGAATTGATATACGTTTTTTGCATTGGTATTTCTCTGTCATCTTAAAACAGTTTTTCTACGTGAAAAATGATTGGCACCGGATCAGGAGGTAGCATCTCTGTCTAGTCTGGAAATAAACAGAGATACTACTATTGTGTCCTTATCTCTTCTGCATCAAACAATGGCTTTAATACACTCAAAAGTATTAAACACTTTTCGGTTTTCCCTTATTCATTTTGTTCATTCTAATATTCACGGCCACTCCTCCAGCCAGTAATAATAACATCACTATATAACTTGACATTGACAGTTTAATTCCACTGTAATATGAAGAAGGCTCGAACTTAAATGTGATCGTGTGTTTGCCCGCTGGTACTGACATTCCGCGTAATGCATAGTTTACACGGCAATAAGGTGCGGGCTGTCCATCAATGAACGCGTTCCAGCCCTGTTCATAGTATACCTCTGAAAACACTGCAAATTGTTGCGTGCCGGCAACCGAATTATAACTGATCTCATTGAGGTTGTTCGCAATCAAATTGATCGTAGCCGTTGAATCATAACCGGCAATTTCCTTCACCACAGGTTTATAACGCTGGTCTATCACCACCGTATCCTTTGTATCCAGCTGGTCCAGCGTCTTCATCTCTGCATCGGCATTTGGCGCCCACAGAATGTGTTTTACAAACCAGGCGTTGCCCAATGCATCCGGATTTCTTTGTGCTACCGGCTGTCCGTCCTGCCCAGGTACGATTACATATTTTGTATTCAGCATGTTGAGCACCCGGATATTATTATGACTGATCTGCCTTTCAATAAGATCTGCATACAGTTGTAGCTTCGCCGCATGATAGCCGCCTACGCTCTTATGAAAATAAGATGTCATCGCATCGTCGAACGGCGACGCAGTCAGATTAAATACTCTATAATAAGGGTCTTTGTCCTGCAATATCTGCTGATCCGATGCTGATGCCTGAAACGGCTGGCTGTAACTATTTTCATCCATAAAACTTTCGTCATTCAGATAGCGCTTGTCAACCTGAATAAGATCAACCACAACCAATAGCGATATACCTGCGAGCAGCCATGTGGCATTAACCCGGTTCTTAAGAAATAGCCACAACAGTAAGAATGCTATGCCCGCAAATAGGACCGTACGCAATACATCATTGTGATACAGGTCTTGTCTGTCCGCATAAAGGGCTACCATTAGCTCATCTGCCAATTGAGTATTACCCTGACCCATTTGCACGAGCTTAGAGCGAAAAACGTCATCTCCTCCGGGACTTTCTGCTATATTGGTCGCATTGGTATACCTGAAATTAAATGAGGCAGCATAGATCAATAGCAATACACCTGCCACGATCATTCCGGTCCATTTCAGCTTCTTTTGCAATTCCTCACGCGATAACCGTCCGCTGATCAGCTCTTGCAAGGTAAGCGCTGCAAGTACAGCAAATGATAGCTGCGGAATGATCAATGCCTGTGACGGCGCCCGGAATTTGTTATATAAAGGGAAGTGATCGAACATGAAATAGTTGAATGCGGAGAAATTACTGCCCCATGCCAGAAGAATGCCTAATACGCTTATTGCGATGAGCCACCATTTATGCCATGAGCGGATAATGAAAAGCCCCAGCAACACCAGCAGACAGATCACTGCTCCCATATATACCGGTCCGGAGGTACCAAGTACCGACTGGTCGCCCCAATAAAGGTTCCAGTGTTTTGTCATTTGCTGTACCTGCACTTCGGGTACGCCTAATGATGCCAGCTTCTTATATGTTTCCGAATCTTCACTCAACGAACCCGAAGAACTGCCCCCGTAAATATCTGGTACCAGCATGGTAAATGTTTCAAACTTACCGTAGCTCCACCGGAAGGCATATTCTTTATCTAATCCACCCTTACTTTTATCCTCCGATGTTCCCGGTAGCGGAGTCAGTTCTGATACTCCGCCACGGGTACTTTCTTTGGAATATTCAAAGGTCGTCCATAGAGACACGGCATTTGACCCAAGTGACAGTACTACTGCCAGTATGGTGAGCAGACCACTGATAATGAGATGCCTGTATTCTCTTTCGCGAATACAGTATATCGCGTATGTAACTGCAATAACTGCCAGTATCAGGAAGAAATAATAGGTGATCTGCAGGTGATTAGCGCCTACCAGGTAGGTGAGGAACAATGCCATTATGCCTGTTCCCAGCAGATATTTCCTTTGCATGATCAGCACAAACCCTGCTATCACGGCAGGCAGATAGGCCATTGCCAGCATCTTTGTTTCATGTCCCGTTACTATGATGATGGGCGAGTAACTCGCATAGGTATATGCCACCGCTCCCGCAAATCCTATCCAGGGATTCGTGCCGAGTACAATGCATAACAAGTAAAAACATAAGGCGGACAGAAACAGGACATTGACCGGCTTGGGCAGCCCAAACGTAAGGATAGCAGGAATGTAGTTTGCAAAATTGTATGGTGTTTCCATCGCTATCTGATAGGTGGGCATTCCTCCGAACATGCTCGTCGTCCACAGCGGCGTAATACCATGTGCTTCTTTAAACTGCATGGCTTCTCTGGCCATTGCCTGCCATTGTACATTGTCGCTCTGACTAAGTATTTTGCCGTTCATAGCCGGTTTGCAATAGATAATGCTGAGTATCAGCAAAGCGAGTATTGCAACGGCATGTGGTAGTAAAGATCTCAAACGGGTCATCATAAATGTGCTTATAATTGGGCAGTGATATTTAGAGATGGTTTAAACAGTAAAGGAGCCCGACAGCAACACCGGACTCCTTTACTTATAAGTTAAAGAATGTATTATTTCTCTTCATCCTTTTCCTTCGGTTTGTCTTTTTCGACATTGCAGATATGTACTTTGGCAATACGGTGCTGGTCCATTTTTATCACCTCCAGCTTCAGGTTCCTCCAGGTGATACTATCGCCTGTCGTAGGGATCTTACCCATCCTGTCCAGTATAAACCCTCCCAGTGTAACAAAATTGGCAATGTTAACTTTATTGGGATCTGCATCTATGCCCATCAGCTCCAGGAATTCAACAAAAGGTAACTGACCATCCACCAACATGCTGCCATCTTCATTGCGGGTCACTTCATATTCAAACTCATTCGTTTCGGATATATTTCCTACCAGTGCATCGACAATGTCGTTGATCGTTACTAACCCTTTGATAGACCCGAATTCATCCACAACCATCGCCTGGTAGATCCTTTCCCGCTTAAACAGTTCAAGCAGCTGATAGGTGCGGTTATGTACCGTTACCACCAGTAGCTTACGGCTGACAGTTTCAAGGTTGTTAATGACCCCGTTGAAATTGTCGCTGATCAGGTCTTTGGAATACACGAAACCTGTAGTATGGTCCAGGTCTCCTTTTGCCAGCGGATACACGGTATGCTTCTGTGTCAGGATCTTGGCTTTGTTTACTTCAGGATCATCTGTAACGTCTAGCCATACCACCTCGTTACGGGGTGTCATGAGGGCAGATACCTGCCGGTCGCCCAGGTTGAACACGTTTTGGATCAGCGCTTTTTCCGTTTCTTCAATCACACCGCCCTGGTGACTTTCAGCAATGATCACCCGAAGCTCTTCTTCCGTATGGATATCTTCATGTTCATGTACCGGGCGAATACCTACCATTCGTAGTATCACGTTGGCAAGGCCGTTCAGTATCCAGATGAAAGGCCTGAACACAGCATAGAATAATTTCAGCGGTATGGCAACGGTAAAAGTAGTAGGTACCGGTTTCCGTATAGCCAGCGACTTAGGTGCAAGCTCTCCGAATACGATGTGGAGGATCGTTATGCTGAGGAATGCAAAAGGAACGGCTATTTTATGTGCCACATCCTCCTGCAGATTGATATTCAGTGCGTGGAAAAGATTTAATATCAGAGTGGTGGTTACTTTTTCGCCAACCCAGCCCAATCCAAGTGAAGCAAGTGTAATACCCAGCTGCGTGGCCGCAAGATAACCGTCAAGGTTATTAACGATACTTTTGGCCACCTGCGAGACTGTCTTACTTCGCCCGGAATTGACTTCTATCTGCGAGGACCGGACTTTCACGATCGCAAATTCTGCTGCCACAAAAAAACCGTTCAGCAGTACCAGGAAGATGGTGAAAAATATGTCTAACGTCATGTATGATGTGTCTTAATTTATACTAAGGATTCTTAAGATAATACTAATTTGCCTTTTTAGGTCTATGTAGATCTCCCCAATCGGAAATGATCTGCAACATATGTTTCATTGACTCTCCGTCATTTGTAAGCTCATATTCCACTCTTGGAGGCACTTCTGCATACACCAGCCGTTTGATCAAACCGTCTTTTTCCAACTCCCTCAATTGTAGTACAAGAATACGTTCAGATACATCAGGAATACTCTTTTTCAACTCACTATATCTCAATTTACCGTCAAGTAACGCCCAAAGAATAGTTGGTTTCCATCTCCCCCCGATCAGATCAAGCGTATAAGCCATACCGCAATTTACGTGTATCTTATTCCTGTTCAATGTATTAGTTGAGCTATCCTTTCTCATTACTTACATTTTTGTCAGTACTTAATAATCTTGTCAGTACCTGTAAAATTAACGCTACCACTTTACTTTTACAAACAATTAAGAAAAATAGTTATTATGAAACATCTTGAAAACAAGGTCGCACTAGTAACCGGTGGCAGTCGTGGAATGGGCGCCGCCATTGTAAAACAACTGGCTGAAGCAGGTGCAAAAGTCGCTTTTACATATGTTCGCTCTGCCGGAAAGGCCCGGGAACTGGCCGCTGACATCAGTAATGCAACAGGTCAAACCGTTATTGCCCTGGCGGCCGACAGCGCCTCTCATACCGCTGTAACGGCTGCTGTGGAGGAAGTAGTAAGCGCTTTTGGCGGAATAGACATCCTGGTGAACAATGCCGGTATCTATGAAAGGAAACCACTGGAAGAGCAAACGGCGGCAGACTATGATGAAATGATGGACGTAAACGTGAAAGCAGTATTTGTGGCCTCTATCGCGGCTATGAAACATATGAAGAAAGGAGGGAGGATCATCAGTATCGGCAGTAATATGGCCGATCGTGTGGCCGGTCCCGGTGCTACCCTTTATGCGATGAGCAAGTCTGCTTTGATCGGTTTCACAAAGGGCTTATCCCGTGAACTTGGTCCGAAAGGCATTACGGTTAACCTGGTACAGCCCGGTCCTACCGATACTGACATGAATCCCGCCGTTGGCGCACGTGCCGATAGGGCCCGTTCTATGATGGCGTTGCAACACTATGGTGAGGCCGCAGATATTGCCAGCCTGGTCACCTTTCTGGCTGGGCCCGGGAGCGGTTTCATCACCGGCGCCTCGCTGACGATAGACGGCGGGTTTAATGCCTGATGGAAAAAAAGAAGTGATGATTAACATGGCATTAACTGTCATTACGTTAATAATCACTTCTTTTACAGCTTTAGAACCCCATTATATGAGCAAAAAAGAATACTTTTTATCCCTCTTTATATGTCTTTTTTTCCTTTCTATCGGTATTGGCGGATATGCATTTTTGAATAAGAAACCAGCTGCGGCTGCGGCCACCTGTACGGGCAGTAAGTATTGCAAAGCCTGCAAAAATTGCCGCTACTGTAAGCATTGCGCCAAAAATGGTGGCGCCTGCGGTGTTTGCAGATGATCTCCTGGCTGCGTCACAGCTCCTATCCATTGCAGGGTAATGATGATAATTAATAGCTTACCTTTTCCGGAATGCGTTTCTAATGCAGACCGGCATATCATCACTATGTTGCTTATTCAATAAAGTGCAGCAAAGTATCTAAATAAACAGCATCAGCCCCAACGCGATCAATGCAGGTAATGCCTGTACGAAGAAAATGCGCTTACCTGCCGTCAATGCACCGTAAATGCCTGCTACCGCAATGCAGATGAGGAAGAAAGCGGCGACTTTCAATGACCATTCATAATCATCAATAAAGAATGACCAGATCAGCCCTGCTGCCAGGAAGCCATTGTAAAGCCCCTGATTGGCAGCCAGTGTTTTAGTTGGTTCAAAGAGGTGTGCCGGTAGTTGCTTAAAGACCCTGGGAGCCCGTGTTGTCCAGGCAAACATCTCCAGCCATAGGATATAGAGGTGCTCAAGGGCACAAAAGCCAATGAGAAATTTAATTAAGAGCAACATAAATAGTAATTTTGAGTAGGTTTTCGATGGACTAAGATATAATAATTCCACGTGCATGCTGGCCTATGTTAGAAAAAGTATCGTAATGATACTGATCAGCTGTTGCTGTACAACACTTTTGATAGCCCAAAACCTGGTGCTAAATGCCTCTTTCGAAGATGTAAATATCTGTACGGAATATACAGCCCCCTGTGCCCCGTCTGCCTGGCTCTCTGTAGCCCCCGAGGCTGCCCGGATGAAATATCTGTGTAATGGCGCCGCCCTTCAGGGACAACACTATGTTACCTTGCTACAGGAAGGTCGTGACAACCCCGATACGAGGGTGTATATACAGACACGTTTGTCATGCCCCCTGGAAAAAGGCCGCACCTATAGGATCAGGATCTACATGAACACAGACAATTACCCCCTCCGTGCCGGTATCCGTTTCGATACCGCATTCCTTTTTACAGAAAGCGCTGTCTGCCTTACATCTCCCGCCAGTGTAGAACTGGTTGAAAATGACGTTCAGAAGAAATTATTCCGCCTTAATCAGCCCTGGTACATACTTGAAAAGACCTATGTTGCAACAAACGCTGCCACGCATTTGCTGGTGGGCAATTTCAGGCCTCCCCAACAGAAAGGTGGCGGAGGTTACAAGAATGCCCAACTGCTGATCGACAGTATCAGTGTGACCCCCGTAGATGGTCAGCAGTCTTGCGCGGGACAAGACAGTGCCCTTCATAACCTTTACGCTGAGCGCCACCGGCACACAATACCTGAAAGATATATGCCTCCGGGTAGCCTTATCCATCATCTGAACGGCCCCTCCGGCTGTGATACCATCATTCTGAAAGATGATCTCTTTACGGCGGACAGGAACAGTTTGAATGTCCGCTATAAACAACAGATCGATGAAGCTTTGAAGAATTACCGGAGCGATAAACGTACCCGTATCCTCCTGGTAGGCCATGCATGGCAAACTGCTTCAGATGAATTCAATAAGATCATCTCGGCCGATAGAGCTAAAGCAGTAGCCAACTATCTCGTGTATAACGAAGGTTATAGCTTTGAGGATTTTGATGTGCAGGGTGTTGGAAAGAAGTATCCCCGGTATGATACTGCAGGGAATGCGGCCGGCGACAATAACCGCGTGGAAATGATCATTTGCCGTCCTCCGGTAGCAAAAGATACCCTTCGTCCACAACCGCTGGCCCATCGTCCCGATACGCTTATTATTCCGGATATTCTGTTTAAATTCAACAGCAGCGAACTGAATACGGCATTTTATAGTTCGTTGGACAGCCTGATGAAGAAAATACCCCGTGACGGGAGTATACAATTGCAGGTAAGCGGGCATACGGACAATGCCGGTACTACTGCCTACAACAATACATTGTCAATCAAACGTGCAAACGCAGTAGCACATTACATGCAGGAACACGGTTTGGGAAACGACATCCGGCAGATCAACGGTGCCGGCGAAAGTCAGCCGATTGCCAATAACCTGTCTGCCGAAGGAAGGAGAAAGAACCGCCGTGTAGAGATCATTATTTTTTATAGTCCTGATTGACCCGTTCCTTGAAATCCCGGAGATGTTTGTGTCCTGTTTCCACTCTTGTGCGCGCATTTACCGATGGTCAGATTATAATTAAAATCATATGTGGAAATCTTGCAAAAGAACTATTGATTTTATATTTTGTCACACTAGGAATATAAAACTGCTTGTTTTAACCAGGAAAAAATCAAAATCTAATAAGGCAAATTGCTTATGTCGATAACACCCTAAGTTCGTAAGAATTAAAGGAAGCTATTTATAGTATCTATTGGACAAAACCATGCTGTACAAAAGGGACAGCCAGGATTTCTCATGCTTTTTCACATCACTTATTTTAAACTTAACAGCTTATGAAATTTTTTACAGGGCTGACATTGGCCATGCTATTGGCTGTCTGTTCTCCCGCATTCGCCCAAAAGGGGAAGGTTGTGCGTGGACAAGTTGTTGCCGGAGAAAACGGACAAGCGCTCGAGCGGGTGGCCGTACTGGAAAAAGGTACGCAGAACCACGTTTACACCGGCGCTACAGGCAATTATGCCATCACGTTAAGTGGCGACAATGCAACGTTGATCTTTTCTTACGTGGGCTATGGAACGCAGCAGCTGCCCGTGGGAAGCGGTGAAACACTCAATGTCACTATGCAGTCTTCACAGAAAGATCTGAGCGAGGTCGTGGTGACGGCCTTTGGTGTAAAGAAAGAGAAACGCGCATTGGGTTACACGATCCAACAAGTTGAAAGCAAAGACCTGAACGTAAACCATCAATCCAATGTGGTGAACGCATTGCAGGGCAAGGTGGCTGGCGTACAGATCTCCAGCTCCGGCGGAGGTCCCGGTCAGGGCTCCAGGATTATTATCAGGGGCATCAATTCCATAGCAAGCGACAGGAACAGTCAACCGCTGTTTATTGTAGATGGTGTGGAAATAGATAATAGCACCTATACTACCGGTGACGCAGAAACGAGAGGGATGAGCAACCGTGCCAGTGATATCAATCCTGACGATATTGAAAGTGTATCTGTGTTGAGAGGCGGAGCTGCTACAGCCTTGTATGGTATCCGCGCAGCGAATGGTGCTATCCTCATCACAACCAAATCCGGCAAATCCGGAAAGCTGACGGTAAGTTATAGCGGCATGTATGGTTTTGATAAGGTGAATAAAACACCGGATATACAATCTAAATTCTCACAGGGATATTTGGGCGTATATGACCCTGCCAGCTTCTGGCCGACATTCGGTCCTACGGTAGAAGAGGCGAAAAAGCTGGATAACACTCACCCGGACAAGTTGTACGATAATTATAAACAAGCCTTCAGAACAGGTACACAAACACGCCATACGGTAAACATGACCGGTGGTTCGGAAAGAGCGCAGCTAATGGGATCTATGTCATACTTCGATCAGGATGGCGTCATCCCTTTCAGCGATTATACCAGTTATAACGCCCGTATCAATGCGCAGTTCAAGATCAGCGACAAGGTCAGTGCAGGCGCTTCCCTTAACTATATTAATTCAGGTGGTAACAGGGTGAATGCAGACCGCTATGGAGAGCAGATCATTTACTGGTCGCCCCGCTGGGATATGAAAGACTATGTGAAGCCCGACGGTACACAGCAAACGTATAGTTCCGGTACTAACAATCCAATTTATACGCTGTCTACCAATAAATTCAGGGATAACGTAAATCGTACTATCGCCAGTGCTTTCATTACCTACAAACCGCTGCAATGGCTGAATTTTTCTTACCGTATCGGGAACGATTTCTATACCGATGGAAGAACGCATCAGGCGCCGGGACCAAAGGGGCTGGTAGGAGAGGCGCCTAACCTGGATGACAACGAATACGGTTTCATTAGTGAATATAATCTGCGCAGCCGTAGTCTGACATCAACCTTTCTCGCCAATATCTCTCATACATTCAAAGAGAAGTATTCCATTGATCTGAAATTAGGTCATGACCTTCGTGATCAGCGTGTGAGAAGGAGCAGTGTAATGGGAGACACCCTGGTGGTGCCAGACCTCTTTCTGTTAGGAAATGCAAAACGCATCACTGCGGATTCTTATATCCTCGACTACAGGAACTACGGCTACTTTGCAGACCTGACACTAGGACTGAACAATTACCTGTTCCTCGAACTGACAGGCAGGAATGATCTGACCACTGTTTTGTCGAAGGCAAATCGCAGTTATTTTTATCCATCCGTGAGTGTTAGCTACGTGTTCAGTGACCAGTTCAAATTGCCTGACTGGTGGAATTATGGTAAGGCAAAACTCTCTTATGCGAAGATTGGTAAAGACGGGGATGCTTACTCCATCACCAACGGTTTTGAAACAGGGCTCCAGATCGGTTCTACTGTGCCTTTCTATCAAAGCAGGACCCTGGGAAATCCCGCCCTCCGTCCTGAATTTACGCAGACATTGGAAGCAGGTACTGAACTGAGATTCCTGCAAAACAGACTTGGACTGGAAGTAACCGTTTACCAGCAAAAAAGTAAGGACCTGCTGGTGCCCGTAGATGTTTCACCTACCACAGGTTTTGATAAGGCATATGTGAATGCCGGTGAGATCAACAACAAAGGTCTGGAAATCACATTGTCGGCAATGCCGGTGCATACGAAGGACTTCAGCTGGGACTTCCGCGTAAACTTTTCAACGAACAGGAACAGGGTTGAAAAGCTGAACGAAGGACTGGGACAGATCGCCATTTCTACACAGTTCGGCTATCTTAGTTCCAGCGTAACAACCAAACTGGTACCGGGACAGGCTTATGGCGCGTTGTACGGAAGGACCTATAAACGTTACTATGGCAATGAAGTGGATGATAAGATCACGCTGCGCAAAGACCTGCCGCTGCTGATCGGCGCAAATGGTTTCCCGGTGCTTGATGATGCATCGAACCAGCGTTACCTGGGCAATAGTTTGCCTAAGTGGATCGGGAGTACAACACAGACGTTCCGTTACAAACAATTGTCGTTGTCGCTATTGCTGGACGTCCGCCGGGGCAATTACAAATTCAACCAGCTTTCCAACTTCCTGGCTGCATTCGGAGAATCTAAAGAGACGGAGAACCGTGATCAGACCATCGTTTTCAATGGTGTACTGGCGGATGGCTCACCTAATACGAAGCCCGTTTACCTGGGGCAGGCCGTTGGCCCTGACGGAGTAGACTATGGCGCCGGTTTTTACAGGAACTATTACAGGGGTAACAGTGAGGCCTTCCTGGAAGATGCTTCCTGGGTGAGACTGCGTTCAGCGTCGCTGTCTTATACACTACCAGGTCACTGGCTGAGTGGTTCGAAGACGATCAGTGGAGCAACCGTTTCATTTACCGGAAACAATCTCTGGTTGAATACAAAGTATACCGGCTTCGATCCCGAAACAAGTTCCTCTTCCGCAGGTAATAACGCATCGGATGCTTTCTCCGGATTCACTTATCCGGCTACACGCAGCTTCCTGTTTAGCTTAAACGTTCAATTCTAAAACAGCCATCAATGAAACGTACACATCGCAAAATATATACAGTGGCTTTGGCGGCAGGATTGCTGTTCTCCCTGGCTGCCTGTGAGAAAGGGTACCTGGACGCGAACCAGACAAATCCCAATCAGACAGAAAATCCGCCTATTAACGGACTGCTGGCGGGGGCTACCTACCAGTCGGCCATTAATGTTTTTTCGGCGGGGAATATTACTTCTTATTATGTACAGCAGCTGGCTTCACCGAATACCGGCAGCGGCTCTGATGTTTATGATAATGTGGACAGGAGCGCTACCTGGAGAGCCATTTACCTGAACGTAACAGACATCCGCCAGATGAAAAAACTGGCCCTTGAGCGTAAAGCTTACGAGCACCTGGCAGTGGCGGATATTCTGGAGGCATTCAACATGAGTATGCTGACAGATCTTTTCGGAAATGCCCCTTACCGTGAGGCATGGTCGGAGGGGATCAACCTGAAACCAGGGTACGATTCTGCAAGGATGATCTACGATAGTTGCCTGTCCCTGATAGACCAGGGAATAGCGGCCATGAACCTGCAAAATCCGCAGGTGACCCTGGACGCCAGCAACGACCTTATTCACGGTGCAAGAAAGGAAGCCTGGGTCAAAACGGCGTACGCCCTGAAGGCACGCCTGCTGAACAGAAAAAGCAAACTGCCGGATTATGACCCGGCAGCAGTGCTGGCGGCTTTGGGAAATGCCTATGCCAGCAATGCCGATGATGCACAGGTGACCCGTTTCGAAAGTCTGAGCTCCTGGAACGGAGTGGCAAAAAATAACGCCAGCGGTACCCTGGACGGATGGTTAAGCGCCACCTTCGTAGACGCCCTTGACGGTACCACTTTCGGCGTTTTTGATCCCCGTTTACCCCTGATCACTGACACAACTCGTTTCGGCGATTATAGAGGTACGGTAAATGGTGTCGGACGTACCGGTTCGGGTACGGACAACTCAGCATGTGCATTATCGCCAAATGGAGCCTATTCCAGGGGAGGTGCCCCCTTATTGATGTTATCCTTCGCGGAGATGAAATTCATCGAAGCAGAGGCCTCTTTTGCCTCAGATAAGGCCAGATCTTACCAGGCATACCTGGATGGTATCGCCGCTAACATGGATAAGGTAGGGGTTGCTACAGCAGATAAAGAGGCCTATCTCGGTAATCCTGTCGTTGCCGTTGGCGTCGCTGCTTTCACTAAAGACCTGATCTTCAAGGAAAAATATGTAGCTACCTTCCTGCAACCAGAGACCTGGACGGATGCCCGCCGTTTCGACTATAAATACAAGGATTTTGTCTTGCCCAGAAATGCCCAGCTGAACACTTTCATCAGAAGGGTCGGGTATCCTACATCAGAAACGAGCAGGAACCCTGAAAATGTGCCGGCAGTTGGCTCACTGGCCGATCATCTGTGGTGGGACAGATAATGTAATATATTCCCTCGTCATCCGCCTGATCTTCGCTGAAGCGAACTTAAGCCGGTTAACAACCCTGGATACATCCAGGATACGACTTTCATATAACGTTCATTATCCTCCGATCTGATCAGAGGACAATGGACGTTATATGAAAGTTATATCGGGTAAATATGTTCAGTTTACCCCTATGAGTATATTTGTCAGCTTATAGTACTTCGCTTGCTATCTGTCAGGCATGACAAGGCATAGTAAAGGCATGGCAAAGGCATGGCAAAGGCATGGGGCAGGGGAATAAATGAAATTTTAAAGGGATGTCTCAGGCAGACAACTTTTTGTCAGCACTATCGGCCTGGCTGAGCGGGAAACTGGCGTAAAAGGTAGTTCCCTTACCGGGAGCGCTCTCAAACCAGAGTTCGCCCTGTTGGAGCGCCAGCAGCTCTTTACAGAGTACCAGTCCCAGGCCTATGCCTTTTTCGTTATTCGTGCCAAAGGTGGATTGTGTCTTAAGAGAGAATATCTCATCCTGCTGACTGGGGTCAATTCCTATCCCGTTATCAGCAACAAGAAGGTTACAGGTATTTTCTCTCAACTGGATACCGATATCGATCTGCCCGCCGGAAGGAGTGAACTTGATAGCATTATTGATGAGGTTACGGACAACCAGCTCAAGCATATTATGATCTGCAGTGATGAAGATAGCCGGATCGACACGGGATACGATGGCAACGGATTTTTTATCTGCCAGCATCCGTTGTATCGATAAGACACGTTCAACTGACTCATAGACATTTTCTGATGACAATCTGACCCCTTTTCCATCCATCTGCAATTTTGACCATGTCAGCAGGTTAGTCAGTAGATTGGAAGTGTTTTTGGTTAACGTCAACAATTCATCACCCAGCATCTTTTTTTCTTCTTCCTCCAGCTCATATTCAGCGATAAGGTGCAGCGTCGTGATAATAGAATTGAGAGGGCTCTGCAGGTCATGCGCAATGATGGAGAACAGCTTGTCTTTTTTCTGGTTCAGCTGCTCCAGATTGATATTCTGCATATCAATCTTGTCGGCGCGCTCTTCCGCAATTTGTTTTTCCCTTTCGTAGTTCTTTCTTAGATAATTGGTAATCAGGTAAATACAGGTCAGTGTGACTATATAACTGGAAAGGATATCAATGTAACGATCAGATCCATTCCTGTAACTATCTGTTATCCAGGTAGGGTCAAAGTATTCCTTTGTAAGAAGGATCACCGGAAGCAGCAGGTGCAGCAAGGCCCAGATCCAGTGTTTAGCACGGGAGCTGAATGCGATCAGCAGGTTAAAGGTCAGGAAAAAGAGTAGAAGGGCAGGACCGTGGCTACCGGAGTTGAGGTAAAAGGTAGCAATCAGGGTAATATAACTGACAATCACATAGGCCAGCATACTGGCGTGATAGACACGCTTATAGCGCGAAAGATAGAAGAACAGGACCTGTAACGCCAGTAGTGTGGCTACCAGTACCCAAATAGCAGTTAAACCCAACCACATGTTGAATGGCAACAATACGGCCAGCAGCACCATGGTCACAACACTGACAGAGTTAAATGCACGATTCTCAAGCGAGAACGTAGCACGATCTCCTACAAGTTCTTCCCATACGTCGGCTAGTTTACGTACAAATTTATCCAAATGCTGGTTTTTATTAGAGTAAATGCTGATTATTAGATAAGTTACGCAAAGTTCATAGATTAAAAGCGAATATTTATAACACATACATGTTATAACGTTTATATAACAAAAACTGGAATGATCTTAGCATATTCTGCAGTAAATCAATTTTATGAGAAGTGTACAATGTAAAGGCATAGCGGCGATCATGTTTATTATGATGCTGTTTACCAATTATTTATACGCGCAGAAGAAAACAAACGATAAACAGGCCGCAATAGAAAAAATGATCACTGCCCGCAATTTTGTATTTAAAGCCGAAACAGTTTTACCTTCCGCTCCGACAATTAACAGACAACTAACTTCTGATTATGATGTAAAGGTATCTCCGGATACGGTCATCAGCTTCCTGCCATATTTCGGCCGGGCCTTTAATGCTCCGATGGACCCTACCAAAGGGGGTATTCAGTTTACATCGACAAAGTTTGAATATAATCAGACAGCCCGGAAAAAAGGAGGTTGGGATATTGCCATCAAACCACAGGATACCCAGGACGCCAGATTGTTGTCATTCAGTATTTCTGAGAATGGATATGCATCATTACAGGTGATCAGCAATAACAGGCAGCCCATTACTTTCAACGGATATATCACCCAAAAGAAAACTAAAAAATAAGTTAAAGTTCCGCTAAACGTCTCGCGGTTTTGGCATAGAGGAACGGTTGTTGTTTTATATCTACTGAACTAAAAATTTTAACTATGTCAAAGAACAGTAGAGAAGGCGTTAAGCATGCAATCCAGGAATTAGCGATCGGTAACTATAGAAGTTATCCTGAAGATTACGGTGTTACAAGGGATACAGCTGCCAATGTGCAATCTTTGGCCAAAGGTTATTGGGACAGCCGTGAAGTCAAGGAAGTACAGCGTGATGAAAAATTAGGCATCAACCTGGATGATTACAAGCAATGGACGCAGGAAGCGTTTGCAGAGTTCATGAAGAATAATGAATACTCATTAAGTTAGGATAGAACTTTTGCACGAAAACGCATTAGTTAGCTGCGGATAATACTATTAATGATAGTGTTATCCGCAGTTTTTTTTACTTATCTTTAGAAAAACCGCAATTTTCTCCCGTTATGAAAACAAATACCGCCAGTCGTACAGCGCAGTATATGGCGCTGTTCCGTGCTTTGGAGACAAATCGTCCATCCGGAAAAAGACTGTTCACTGACCCTTATGCCGTTTCTTTTCTTACTGCAGGATTTAAATTTGTCACCCAGTTATCAGTTATTCCCTTTATCCGGAGCCTGGTATATCGTATCATCAGGCAAAAGATCCCGGGCGCCTTATCATCGGGTGTGGCACGGACCCGGTATATTGATGAATTATTGCAACAGGCCGTCCGCAATGGTGTTAAACAAGTGATCATATTAGGTGCAGGGTATGATACCCGGGCCTTAAGACTAGGCTTCCTACGGGCTTTACCCGTTATTGAAATTGACCATCCTGCCACAGCAAAGCTTAAACAGGAGTGCGTAGTGAAAAGCATGGGAAAATTGCCTGAGAATGTCAGGTACATTCAGGTCGACTTCAACGAAAAACGTCTTGAGCAACTGGCTACAGAACAACACATCGATCTTACACTTACCACTGTTTTTATCTGGGAGGGCGTTACCAATTATCTTACTGCGGATGCCGTTGCCGCTACTTTTACATTTATGCAGCAGTTTCCCTCGGGCAGCTATGTGATCTTTACATATGTTGATGAGAAGATCATCCGGTACCCCGCAGCTTTCTTCGGTGGAGAAAAACTACTCGAAGATCTTAAACAGCTGGAAGAGAACTGGACCTTCGGCCTTGAACCATTTCTGACAAGACGTTACCTGGACGCCTTTGGTATGGAACTGCTGGAAGATTACAGCGCTGGAGAATACCGGAACTATTACCTGCCCGAACGTGCCGAAAAGGGATATGAATTCTACCGTGTCGCCTTTGCTGTAAAAAGATAAGTTTTTAAAATCCTATTTTATATTTTTATTGTATAACAGATCTGTATGAAAATTTACCCGATACTATTAGCGTTTTGCATGATGTCAACTATTTCCTTTGCACAATCCAAAGAAGAAAAGACCATAGCATCAAAAGTGGAATCATTGAGAAAAGCCATGATAGATGCAGATAAGGCAGTACTCGAAAAACTATCCGACGAGAAATTATCTTATGGGCATTCCAGCGGGAAGATCGAAGATAAAGCCACTTTTGTTTCCAACATCGTAAGTGGAAAGTCTGATTTCACTTCAATTGATCTCTCTGAACAGAAAGTCGCTATTAGCGGTAACACTGCAATTGTGAGGCACACACTGACTGCCAACACTAACGACGGTGGCGTAGCCGGACATGTGAAGCTCTATGTGTTACTTGTATGGAGTAAGGATGGCAACCAGTGGAAACTGCTTGCAAGGCAGGCAGTGAAGGTTCCTGCTTGAGGCCGTCCTTAATTTTACACATAGTGATGAGACATTACTCCAACTTCTACAGGATCAGGGCATTCTTATAGAAGAGGATCGGCTGTGGCACAATTTTGTAACAATTATTGCGTAACAACAAGGGCAATAACAGCCTTATCTGTTAACCAATAAAAAATATTTTATGCAAGCTACAGTTGAAACTATTGAGGTATTGAATGATCTGATCCAGATCAATAATGATCGTATAGAAGGTTATGAAAAGGCCTT
Source organism: Chitinophaga sp. S165 (assembly GCF_003182155.1). GTDB lineage: Bacteria > Bacteroidota > Bacteroidia > Chitinophagales > Chitinophagaceae > Chitinophaga. Next base: position 740,952 of record NZ_QGTG01000001.1, on the reverse strand, counting down.
AAAGGAATTAAAGGAAGAAGATGCCGATCTAAAAGCATTATTTTCTTCCATGATCAGCGAAAGCCATGAGATCCGTCTTGCATTGGGTACAGAAGTAAATGCACTGGGTGGTGACATGGATAATTCGACTACTACAAGTGGTAAGATATACCGCGCATGGATGGATGTAAAAGCTGTCTTCACAGGTAACGACCGTCATACCGTACTTTCCAATTGCGAAGCTGGTGAAGATGCCGCACAACGTGCATACAGAACAGCCTTGGAAGATGAAGAGCTGCCTGCTTATCTACGTGAAATGGTTTCCGAACAACAAGCTACACTGAAAGGATCTCATGATCAGATCAAGGCATTACGTGATGCCAATAAGAACAGATAGACTACCAGCGGGTAAATAGATTGAAGGAGGTTGTTTCAGTATACTGAGCAACCTCTTTTTATTTATTTATAGATCGTCATCTCCAAGATTAGCCAGGTCTTCTTCCATCATCGGTTTGATGGTAATAAAAATTTCTTTCAGGCGATTTACTTTTTGATCTGTGTCGTTGTTCCAGGTAGTCGCGTTACTGAGTGATTTTAAAATATCTCCCGCACCCTTTACTTCCAGGTTCATCACACTGGGCTTCATTTTGTGTAATACTTTTTTAAGTTCCGGGAGATTCTTCTGCGTCTGCAAGGTCTCCAGCTCTATCACATATTCACTCAGTGAGGATACAAAGAGCGAGATCATTTTCCGGATGAACGAATTACCCGAGTTACTTATCTTGTACAGGTATGTATAAGTATATAGTTTGTGTTCCGGTTGCATGGTTTCTAATATCTTCAGGCGCCCTCAATTTCACCTGTCTGTAACATTTTATAAATAGTGGATTTACCGATATCCAGTTTTTCCGCAACCAGCAACACATTATCATCGTATCTTTTCAGATAGTTGCGGATGATCAGTCTTGTATATTCCCTTAAAGTAAGTTCTGTATTCAAAACGGTATCAACATCGTGATTATTGCCGGACAGGAAAGTAATGTCCTCCGGTTCAATGAGGTTATTTTCCGACATCACTGCTGCCAGTTCCACTACTGATTTAAGTTCCCTCACATTACCAGGATAACTGTATCCAAGTAGCTTTTCCCTTGAAGCAGGCGATACCTTTATTTCCGCTACTTTATTCTCTTTGCAGTATCCTGCCAGGAAATGTTGTGTTAACAGGAGTATATCTTCCTTACGGTCCCGAAGAGGAGGGAGTGTGATAGGAAGTCCTATTATGCGGTAGTAAAGGTCCTCACGGAAATTCCCTTTTTTCACTTCTTCCGCCAGGTTCTTATGGGTGGCCACAACCAGTCTGAAATCAAGTTTGATCTTGCTGGTACCACCGAGACGGGTCAGCTCTTTTTCCTGGAGTACGCGTAATAGTTTGCTTTGAATGTTAAGGTCCATTTCTCCGATCTCGTCGAGGAAAAGCGTACCGCCGTTCGCTTCTTCGAAGCGCCCGGTCTTTTTATTCTGTGCCCCGGTGAATGCGCCTTTTTCGTAACCGAATAGCTCACTTTCCACAAGTTCCTTTGGAATAGCGGCCATATTTACAGGAACGAAAGGCTGGCTGCTTCTGGCGGAATTATAATGTACGGCGCGCGCCACTAATTCCTTTCCTGTACCGGTTTCCCCCGATACGGATACGTTGATCAGTGATCCGGCTGCTTTGTCTATTAGTTTGAAAACGGTCTGTAGTGAAGGACTGTTACCTATAATAGAGCGCGAATAATCATATTTGGTTTTCAGTTCCGCCTTGAGTTCGGAGATCTCATTTTTCAAAGAGAGTTTCTCCCGTAAACGGATGATGGCTTTCCACAGCAGTTGCTGGGTATTGTCATCTTTTACCAGGTAATCTTCCGCTCCCATTTTGAGTAGGTCGACAGCAGTGGTAATCCTTTCCTGTGCACTGATAATGATTACGGGCAGATTGGGCTGTGCCTGTTTTATCTTTTTATAAAGCTCTTCCCCGTTCATGTCGGGGAGCCCGAAATCGATAGTTACGAGGTCCGGTTTCCGGTGCAGCTGTGCGAGGCATTCTTTGCCTGAACCGATCAAGGTTATTTCGTAGTCGGGGTTCTGACTAAGATAATGATGTAATAATCCTCCGTACCACTTATCATCCTCAACAATAAAGATCTTAAAATCGAGCATTCATGGAATTTTCTGTTAATTTAGGAAAATTTCCATCATCAACAGGCCTCCTTTGCTACACTTTTTCTGATGTAGCGCCGGAGGCCTGAAAGGGTATTATGAAATAGGCAAGCAAAAATAATATAAGGATCACTGTTCGATCATCATCAGCGGGCCCCTCTGCCTCACAATTCCATTTGCATCGGGGCCTTGATGAAGCACTCTTAAAGCTGGCAAGGACCACGTCCACACTCAAATGATTTTTTCAGTACGATCATCGCCTGGCCCCTCAACAAACACTGACAGCAACAACACACGGGGCCGGGATGAAAGTCCACATACTCAACACAATATTTTTAGAAGATCTTTTTTTGTTTATCATCACCTGACCCCTCTCTATAACATTTCAGTTTCACTGGGGCCGGGATGACGTATTCTTTCTCCTGAATTAGTCTCGGTCTCCTGAATTAGATCCGGACCTTCCTCCTTTATTAATTTCTTGAACTATTGATATATTCCTGTAAGGCAGCGGGATAAAGTAGTACTTCTGGTAATTGTTCCTTCTTATGGGCAGGCGTGAAGTAAGTTCCTTCTGCAAAAATGTCTTCCACCTGTTGTTTAAAAAATTCCACTTTAAACTGAGACGCTACCAGTTGCGCTGCGCAGCTCATATCTGCATATAAAGGTTTGTTCTGCAGCAGTTGCTCTACATGTTTGCGCACCTTGTCGATATAATGTCCGCTGATGCGGTAACCGTTCCATCCATGAGCCACCAGTTCATTAATACCTCCGGTCAGCGGCACTATCACCGGTCTGCCGTAACTCATTGCCTGCAAAATGCTGATATCGAATGTATCCTTGTGCTGGTCAACGTGAGAGAGGTTAAGTACCACTGCAGCACGCTGGTAGAAAGGATGCAGGTTTATCTGCGTACCATATACCATCAGATTATCAGGTATTTGGCTGTTTTCGAAATAAGCGTCCACTTCTTTTTTGTGAGCGTTGATGACAAGTTCAAATTTTGTAGCTGGCATGAGCGCTGCTAATTCAAGTAGTTCACGTAGTCCGCTTTCGTCATCGAGGGGCGCGATCATCAGGACCGTTTTACGGGAACCGTGATTAGCGTGTAGCACTGCTTCCTGTACGAACGATTGTGGCAGACAGCTATGAATGATATGTTTCTCTGCTTTCGCAAAACTCATCTGTGATTGCAGATAGCGGGAGCCGAATACTACGTGTGTAGCCAGCCGCCTTGCTGATCCGTACAAAAGGGAGCGGAGATAAGGCACGGACACCGCCATTTCATGAATGTGATAAGTGATCGGCGCCTTCTTCAGCCTGCCGGCCCATGCTGCACCCAAAGGCAGCAGTGTATTAATGTACACCTTTGCTTCCGGTTCATACAGCCCCAAAACTTTTCTGAAAATCAACACCTGCGCCAGCAGGAAGCTGAAGAATATACGCCATCTGTTCCCCCGTTCCGAATAATTTATATAATGATATTGTATCCCCGGTATGCCTGTCAGAAAGCCAGGAATCTCACCTGTCCGATTCGTAATAAGATGTACATCCATACCTTTTTCTGATAAGGTTTCCAGCGACTGGCGAAATACCAGTGTATTACCGCTCCGGTTATTTTGCAGATGTACCGCTATGATCTTGTTCATGATAGTGCATTGTTAAATGTGATGATATAGGTATAGGGATAGGGACAAATAGAACACGCTTTAACAATTGTGGGTTTTAGCTAGGCAAGCAAGGTTATGAAGATCTCAATACGTCGTATAAATAGCTGAACAGTGAACAGGAGGCCAGCACTACTCCCACAAAAAGGAAAAATCTGTTGTTTCTTCTTTTCTTCTTTAAATAATCCTGTACTACGAATAATTTATTAAGTGTAGCTGTTATATGTTCCAGTACGCTGTCATCTTTAATGATATAGTCGAAAGCACCATTCTTCAACGATTCTGTAGCAATGTCAGGTTGCTGACGGGAGCTGGCGAATATCACGAAGATGTCTGAATTGAACCGCTTGATATCCTTTAGCAGGTCGAGTCCGGTCATATCTCCCAGGTCATGATCTAACAGTACAATATCCGGTTCGTCCGACAGCTGCAGCAGGAAGTCTGTGCCTGATAAGAAGCAGGTCACGTGCTGGTAGCCCTGTGCCCTGAGGTGCTTATCGTAAGTGGCGAGACAGAACGGGTCATCATCCACCACATAGATCTTGCTTTCGTATTTGTTAGCCATATGCGTGGTTTGGTATAGTAGAATCCATTTAGATGCCAGTTTGGAGAATGCCTTGAAATCGGCCATAGTAGCGGATATGTAAATTGGCACAGAGGTCTGTAACGTCCATTTGCAGGAAAAAATTCCAGAAAATGGAAAAGCAGGGGTTGTAGGTCATAAAAAAACGCCCCGGAATACCGGGACGTCTGCTAATAATATGATATGTATCTAAGATCTGAGCGTTTAGGGTTTATTCGGTTTATTGCCGCCACCGCCACCACTCTTGTTACTTCTGCTGAGCTGTTGATTATGTCCGCCACCACGGTTCGGATGGTTACCAGATGGTTTGTTATTCCGGTTTCCTCCCGGACGTTTCTTACCATATGTGCGGTTTCCTCCACCGGAGCGGCCGGTTTTAGGCGTATACTCAGGCACGGGGCCAAGCGCTGCAGGTACTTCGGCCTTTACAACCGGTTTCCCTAATACTTCTTCGATCCGTGCAAATTTCCGCTGTTCCTTTTCGCTTACTACCGTATAGGCAGTACCATCGGTAGCAGCTCTGGCTGTACGCCCGATGCGGTGAATGTAGTCCTCCGCGTCATTAGGTACGTCATAGTTGACCACCAGGTCAATATCTTCGATGTCGATGCCCCGGCTTAAGATGTCGGTAGCTACCAGCATTTTCAGTTTCTTGTTTTTAAAGTCCATGAGCACCTGTTCCCGTTTTTCCTGCTCCAGGTCGGAATGGATCTCTTCCACCGAGAAACGGGCCCTTTTAAGCTCATGGCAGAGCTGTTTAACGTTCTGCTTACGGGAACAGAAGATGATGATACTTCCGAATTGTTTCTGCGACAGCACATGTTTCATTAGTCCGATCTTCTGCTCTTCGAACACGATAAAAGCTTCCTGTACGATCTTTTCCGGTGGTTTAGAGATTGCAATATTGATCTCTTCCGGCTCGTGCAGGATCTTCAGCGCCAGTTTACGGATCTTGTCGGGCATGGTGGCGGAAAACAGAAGGTTCTGTCTCTTTTTGGGCAGGAAGGACGTAATCTTGATGATATCGTCATTAAAGCCCATATCCAGCATGCGGTCTGCCTCGTCCAGTACCAGGTACTTTACAGCGTCCAGTTTTACATACCCCATGTTGAGGTGAGCTATCATACGTCCGGGCGTACAGATCACAATATCCACTCCTGAGGTCAGCGCCTTCTTTTCTGCAGAGAACAATGCGCCGTTGCTACCACCGTATACGGCAATAGAACTGACAGATGTAAAATAGGACATACCTTCCAGCGTCTGGGCAATCTGGACTGCCAGTTCACGGGTTGGTACTATGATCAGTGAATTGATCTTATGCGTATCGTGTGGCTCGGTGATTAGCCTGTGCAGCATTGGTAACAGGAATGCGGCTGTCTTGCCTGTGCCGGTTTGTGCGCAAGCCAGAATGTCCTTCCCGTCGATAATTGGGGGGATAACTTTTTCCTGAACAGGTGTCGCAGTGGTGTATCCCATCGCGTCTATTCCATCCAAAACCCGGTCATCCAGGTCAAATTCGTCAAAATACAAAGTGCAAGATGGTTTTGATTCGTTAATATATTAGCTAAAGATACGGAATTGTAAGCAGAGCACATACGGTATGTTCTTTGCTGCAACTGCGGGGTACCAAATAACCCGTCGAATATGCTCGAGAGTTTACAACAGGATCTCCGTCTTCCCCCTTTTTTATGGAACATTTTACTTGGATGTGCAGCCCTTATCAGCGGCTTGATCATCAAATACCTGGTTGCCGTCGTATTGAAATTTACGTCAAGGAATGTTACTGATTATTCCCTTGTAAGGTCCGTTCTGAAGCGGCTGGGAAAACCCATCAATTATTTTCTGCCTGTGTTGGTATTTAACATGGTGCTCCCGTTTATGGAGCTGGACAAAAAGCCAATGGCAATATTAAGCAAGGTGGTGGAAATTTCCCTGATCATTTCTTTTGGTTTTATGTTAACTGGCCTGGTAAAGGTGTTTGAGGACTTTATAACACATAGTTACGACCTTAAAAAGGAAGATAACCTGCGGGAGCGGAAGATGCGCACACAACTGCAGTTCGTGCGTAAACTGGCCATCAGCATGATCATGGTGTTGACATTGTGCGCCATTTTGCTCAGCTTTGAAAACCTGCGTAAGATCGGTGCTGGCTTGCTTACAGGGGTCGGTGTTGGCGGTATCATTATCGGTTTCGCGGCACAGCGGTCGTTGGCCAATTTCCTGGCGGGCATGCAGATCGCTTTTACCCAGCCTATCCGTATTGACGACGTGCTTGTAGTGGAAGGTGAGTGGGGCAGGGTAGAAGAGATCACACTTACTTATGTCGTAGTGGGCATTTGGGATCAGCGTAAACTGATCCTGCCTATCAATTATTTCATAGAGAAACCCTTTCAGAACTGGACGCGTACAGGTTCCGCGATATTGGGTACGGCTTTCTTATACCTGGATTATACGGCCCCGATCGATTTGCTGCGGGTGGAATTTGAACGTGTACTGAAAGACCAACCGTTATGGGACAAGCGGGTACAGGTGATGCAGGTCACCAATATCACAGAAAGGACCGTAGAAGTAAGGATGCTGGTAAGCGCCAATAGTTCAGGGAAAGCGTTTGATCTGCGTTGTTATCTGCGGGAGAAAATGCTGTCCTTCATTCAGGAACATCACGCTTATTGTTTACCGAAAACACGTGCTGCTATTGAAGAAGGAGAACAACCGCTGTTACCGAAGCAGGTGTGACGGCCTCCGGTCGCACCTCATCATGGATGATCGTCGTTGATCTCAACCCAGTATCCGTCAGGATCAGTGAAATAGATCTGTTTGATGCCGTCCACGCGGACAGTAGGTTTATCCGCTTCTCCCTGCCAGCTGAAGAAGGGAATGTGATGCTGCCGCAACCGGCCCATAAATTCGTCTACTGATTGAACGCTGAAGCAAAGGTGGGAATTCTTGTCGTGGGGAACGATCTCCTTTGCTCCGGATATAATGTGCAGATGGCTGTGCTCCGCTACCTTAAACCAGGTATGACGGCCGTCATGAAAAGGTTCAGGTATGGTATCTATCTGTATAATATCCCTGTAAAAAGCAGTGCTTTTTTCGAGATTAACGACATAAAGCGCAATATGATTTAACATTGCGCTTTTCCGCTGTGCGAAAGTGGGTATACCGGAGATGATCATAACAGCCACCAGTAAAAGGCTTTGTGGAATCCGTTTTTTCATTCTCCAATATACTCACTGCTAATCAAATTTTACAAACTTTCTGCTCACTTTAATTCCCGTGTCCATGATGAGCGTAACTACATAGATTCCTGGGATAAAACGTGTACAATCCATCACGGTCTTGAGCATCAGTTCCCCGTCCTGCGGAATAAAGGTGGTCGTATAAACCATATGTCCGCCGAGGGTGATCACCCTGATGTCCACTTTCTTCACGTTCTCCTCCAGCTTATACATGATGGTGATCTTGTCGGTCGTAGGATTCGGGAATACCAGCATTTCATCTTTCTGTAATCTCAGCAGGCCCTGTAAGGGTGGCTGCTGAAATCCCTGTGTGACCAGCACTTCATCCGGATATCTGATGGACCTTACAGCGATATCACCTATGGTGCAATCAATGTGAGTACCAAATGAATCCAGGGGTAAAATCGGGAGAGTGGCGGAATGTCCGGTACTGGCTATTACCTGCCTCTCTATATATTGCGCGTACGTCTTTCCTGGTAACAGGAAGGACGCACACACAACATTAGCTGTTAATATTTTTTTGATGACTGTCATTATTAAGGTTTTTCTTCAGTAAGGATGTCCATCTCCACTCTTCTGTTCTTACCTTTCGCAGCTTTGCTGTCGTTCACGGCAAGTGGTTTCGTTTGTCCGTATCCTTTGGTAGTGATCCTGTTAGCCGCAACACCCTTATCAACCAGGTATTGTTTTACAGCTTCGCTTCTTTTTTCTGATAAAGTCTGGTTAAATGCCTCTGTTCCTTCGTTGTCAGTATGACCGCTCAGAGATAACTGCCATTCAGGATGCGCCTGCAACAGGGCCGCCATTTTATCGAGAGAAGGCAGTGAAGACGCTGAGATATCGGCTTTTGCACTGGAGAACTGAAGGTTAGAGAATGCTTTATTGATAACTTCTTTTTCTGTCGTTTTAAGGGTAACTGCTTTCAACACCGGTTTAGCGGTAACTGTTGCTACTGTATCAACGGCTTCAGTAGAAGCTGCGGTTACTGGTATCGGACCAGGGCCTACAGGGAAACGTCTGTCGGAGTAAGACTGAACAGTACCGTCAGACATTACTTCGTCCGCACGGGAAGCAACGATCTGCCAGGTGAACGGAACACTTGATTTACCACCCTGTAATTCCTTTACGTCAAATCCTTTGGCCGACTTGTTAGTCACGTATACACCGTTACATTCACCTTCCAGCTGGATGAACACTTTCATCGGATGTTTCGCGTCAACACGGATCACTTTTGTCAGCAGGTTTTCCAGATCGATATGAGCTGAACCGTTTGTCAGTTCTCCTGTTCCAAAGTCCTGGAAGAGTACTTCAGGCGCTTCTGTACAGAAAAGCAGGCGATTTTCACCTTTTTCGTCTTTTACAACTGTCGATTTTGTACCGTTGGAGATAAGTCCATAAAGACTACCGCCAGAGCTACCAGCCAGGTAAGTGTAAATATCAGAAGCGGAATAGTTACCGAACTGGAATGCACCGCCCCAGCGATTATCATTACCGGGGCTAACAACACCCTGGTTAATTTTAGCAAAGCCAAACACACCAGCGCCAGGGAAGTTACCGCCGGCACTACCAGCAACACCAGCTCCGGTTGTAGGAAGCATAACAACTTCGTTATTGCCACCACCTATTACGCCAATACCATTAAAAGCGTTTATTGCAAAACCAACCACACCTGCACCAGTACCAAGTCCCATTGCACCGCCACCCATCACAGGAGGATTATCATACATATCCGGTTTCAGGTTGTTACCAACGCCGAGCACACCATAACCTGAAGCATGAGTAGAGGAGCCCCATACGCCTGCAGATCTAACATTGGTAGTGGATTTGTATGGTGAGTTAGTGGTACCTTCTACACCGCTACCACCGCTTGTAGAGGAGTGAGTACCTACTACGGCTCTATTGAAACGGGTAGAACCAGTTCCGAGAATGCCGGGTCCAACAGATGAACTACCTTTTACACCTGGGCCATTAGTAAAGTTATACCCCGCGAGACCTCCACCGGTGCTACTGTTAGCGTATCCAACAACACCATTAGGATAAAGACTGTTATTATTAACGATACCTGTACTTACTTCACTGGAAAAAACGGTCAGTACAGCTTTTCCCATCAGGCTTCCTGCGTCGTCCGTACCGTTTATGATCGTTTGTGGTTTATCAGGGAAAGTGCGGATTCTCTCGAAAGATGGTCCTGTACCACCCGCCTTTATAATAAAAGGATTATCATCTATAGTGCCTATAAAATCAATCGCCGGGTTGATATCCTTGTTACCCCTGATCAGCCAAGCCCTGCTGGAAGACTTAACGGTGTCCGCATTTGCTGTGGTTGTTAATCCGAGAGCGCCATTTTCACGGAATTCCAGCGATGACAGGTTCCATCCGGTACCGTCCTGTGCAATGATCTGCCAGGTGCCGGTACTATCGTAGATGTAAGCTTTTCTGTCTGTACTGTTATAGTAAGCCTGATTTAAAATAGGAGTAGCCGGTGCAGTCGCCATTGTGCCTAACCAGCTCATAGAAACACCACTTGTACCACTTACACCATCCTGTGTCAGGGTTTGCCATGCGCCGGTGTTATCGTAGATATAAGATTTCTTGTCTGTACTGTTATAATAGGCCTGGTTCTCTACCGGATCGGTCGGCGCAGTTGCCAGTGTTCCTAACCAGCTGATACCCGTACCTACACCATTTTGGCCGCTTTCAGAGAAGACCTGCCAGGCGGTGCCGTCATATATATATGCCTTACGGTCTGTCAGGTTGTAGTAGGCCTGGTTTACTCCCGGACTGGATGGTTCGGTAGTAAATGAACCTAACCAGGCAAGAGACTGACCCGGTAAACCGTCCTGCGCCATGATCTGCCATGTGCCGGTGCCTACACCAGTAGAATCGTAAATGTAAGAGCGCTTATCTGTACTGTTATAATAAGCCTGACCTGCGGCAGGAAGTGCCGGAGGCGTTGCCAATGTACCCAGCCATACGATGTTGACAGTACCACCGCCGCCACCTGGGCCTCCTGAACCGCCGTTAGCCGCATAAAGTGCATAAGGTACTGCCATGAAAGGCATTACGCCAACAGGTACGAAGTCATTGGTTCCGTTTTTGTCCAGTTCGACTTTCAGGTATTGGTTACCCTTGCTCCAGGGAATATTGGAGAAGTCGCCCAGTTCAGGAGTACCAGCACCGATGATCAAAGAAAAAAGCCCCTGGCTGGTGGTAGTGGTCTGATGTTTTTCGGTATATACCGCATTCGCATCAGGGCCGCCGTCAAGGATACTGAATTTAATCTGTATCGCCTGTAAGGCCAGGACATCACCTCTTTGGTTGTCAACACGTGCTATTGCCTGATAGTTAATACCTCGCAAACCGGATTGTGCTTTTGCGAGAAAGCTCGAACAGACAAAGATAGGGATCAATAAAATGAGTAGAATTGCTTTCATCTCATACAAGTTATAACAGTAATAAGGCTATAAGTATATAATATTATATTATATCTTATATTATAAATAAAGTAAAGATATGACTTATATTCTATTTATTCTTATTTTAATGTATTGTTTACACGAATCACACAGAAGTAGGATGGTAGTATGTCTTAATTGTTCTAAATAATCGGCACAGAATTAACACATTTGTGGTAGATATAGTAAAAGAAAATTTAAAGTAACGGGTAGTTAGCGGTTGATTATCAACCTCAAGTATTTGAGCAGTTTTCCGAGATTGGCAGATATTTCCGGCCGCTTACCCAAAACGTGTTAGCACGCATATCTGCTCAATCTTCATTTTCTGCCCGGCACTCCGTATATTGCCAGTCTAAAGGAATTTTGAGATATGCAATTGGGACTTAAGCATTATCCTGTGCTGGCGGCTACACTGTTATTAGCGGGCATGCAGGTAAAGGGACAAGAGAAAAAAGCAGCTTTCACCGCAGCAAAAGATTTTAAACCAGTAGAATATGTAGACCCCTACATTGGTTCAGGTGGTCATGGTCACGTGTTCGTGGGAGCGAGTGTGCCATTCGGCGCCGTACAGGTCGGTCCGACCAACATTGTAAAAGGGTGGGACTGGTGTTCCGGATATCATTATTCGGACAGTGTTGTAATCGGTTTTCCGCAAACGCACCTCAGCGGTACGGGTATTGGCGACCTGGGCGACGTCCTAATAATGCCATATACCGGTAAGATCAGAACTAATCACGGTAGCCAGGAGAATCCTACCAGCGGATATGGTTCCCGTTATACACACGCACACGAAACAGCTAAACCAGGATATTATTCCGTTCAGCTGGAAGACTACAATATCAAAGTAGAACTGACCGCTTCTGAGAGAGTGGGTTTTCATAAATATACTTTCCCACAGGAAGAAGAAGGCCACATTATTATCGATCTGAAAGAAGGTATCGGTTGGGATGCTCCCGTAGAAACCTTTATTCAGAAGAAAGATGATTATACCCTGGTAGGCTACCGGATGTCTAAAGGATGGGCTGAAGATCAACGTCTCTGGTTCGCTATCCGTAGCAACGTGCCAATGAAGGATTTCCAGGTGTTTAACGGCGATGAGAAACTTGCAGGTACCGAGGGTAAAGGCAAGACGATCAAAGGTGTTATTTCATTCGATAAGGCACCGGCGCAGGCAATGCTGAAAGTAGGTATTTCTCCTGTTAGCAGCGAAAACGCAATGTCGAATATCAATAGCGAGATCCCCTCCTGGGACTTTGCCGGTACCGTGAAAACAGCACAGGCAAAATGGAATAAGGAACTGTCCAAAATACAGCTGGAAACAAAGGATGTGACTAACAGGAGTATCTTCTACACAGCACTGTACCATACCATGATAGGACCTGCTCTTTTTAATGACCATAACCGTGCTTACCGTGGTACTGATAAGAAGGTTTACAGCAATCCAGGTTTTGACAACTATACCGTTTTCTCTCTCTGGGATATTTATCGTTCCTGCGCACCGTTGTATACATTGACACAGCCTGAAAGAGTGAACAGTTTTGTGAACTCTATGCTGGCTATCTTCAAGCAACAGGGTAAATTGCCAATCTGGCCGCTGATGGGTAGCGAAACGAACTGTATGGTGGGTTACCATGCGGTACCTGTAATTGCAGACGCATACCTGAAAGGATACAAAGGCTTTGACATTAACGCTGCTTTTGAAGCTATGAAAGCATCCTCTATGAGAGATGATCTGGGTATGAAAGACATCAAAGCTAAAGGATACATACCTGCAGATAAAGAATACGAATCTGTATCCAAAGCGATGGAATATGCTATCGACGACTGGTGTATTGCAGCTGTAGCTAAAAAGCTGGGCCGTACGGCAGACTTCGAGTACTACTCAAAAAGAGCTGGTTATTATAAGAACTATTTCGACAGCACTATCAGGTTCGTTCGCCCGAGAATGGATGATGGCAGCTTCAAAACACCTTATGATCCTTTCAACTCTATCCATGAGAAAGGCGACTTTACCGAAGGTAACGGCTGGCAGTATACCTGGCTGGTACCACAGGATGTAGAAGGTCTGATCAACCTCCTGGGTGGCGATGACGCTTTCACTAAGAAACTTGACAGCCTGTTCACTGCAAAAGGTGATATGGGCGCCCAGGCTTCAAATGATATTTCCGGTCTGATAGGCATGTATGCACACGGTAACGAACCAAGCCATCACGTGACTTACATGTATGCTTATTCCGGTAATCAGTGGAAGACATCTGAAAAGGTGAGACAAGTAATGAAAGATTTCTATACAAAGACTCCGGAAGGCCTGGCCGGTAATGAGGACGTTGGCGCAATGTCTTCCTGGTATGTATTCTCTTCTCTCGGTTTTTACCCTGTAAATCCGGCGAAAGGGATCTATGTATTGGGTAGTCCGCTGTTCGAAAAGGCCAGCCTGAAATTACAAGGTGGTAAAACCTTTACAGTAGAAACTGTCAACAACAGCGCGGAGAACATCTATATTCAGAAGGTGACCCTGAACGGTAAACCTTATGACAATAGCTATATCCGTCATGCTGACATTCTGAAAGGTGGTACGCTGAAGATCACGATGGGTAACAAACCTGCCTACGACTTCGGTAAAATGGCTGCTAATCGCCCTGATTCCAAGTATTAATCATATACAGATATGAACCAATGGCTGCCTTGTTCTGAACATGGCAGCCATTGATATTTATAGCCTTTTGAAGGTTCCCGCGCCCCCTTTAACTGCGGTGTCTTTTCCAGCGCAATCGTTTACCTTCCGGCCTCCATAACAATTTGTTAGCAAATGCGTTAACTGGTAATTAACAGTTTTAATGAACGGATGTGCGTAGCTTCATGCAATAGATTGCAGCTGAAGCTGCATTTTCCACGTGCGGAGCCATCTATCATAAATTCGAACAGCCAAGAAAGATGAGTGAAAATCACGAACACATTTACCAGCTCTTGTTGAAAAAGCGTAATGGTACTATTAATGAATCTGACGATCAGTATGTTTCAGCATTAATTAATGGCCATGAGGACATAGAATTGATGTGGAGGGCTTTGAAACATAGTTTTTCATTGCCCGGAGAAGAAAAATTCTGGCAGCAAATAGATGTAGCCAATGCCTGGAGCGCTGTACGGGAAGAACTTTCCGAAAAGAACAGCGGCGTTTACAATATCAGGAGATGGTTATTTGCAGCAGCCGTATTAGCGGTTGCCCTGACGGGTATCAGCCTAATATGGAAGAATAGCCGCCGGACCGTTGAGCCGGCGCCTGTAGTCGCTACTTCAACGCCTGTTCCTGTGAACGGGTTACGTTTACAGCTGGCAGGAGGTGAGACCATTGCATTGCCTTACAACCAGGAAAAACAGGATATTAAAACAGGGGATGTCCAGCTTAGTGCAGGTGCAAAGAAGCTGCAATACACAGGAGGAACGGCTATGGGCAATGGATTTAATACACTTACCGTGCCTCCTAAAATGGATTATAAACTGTTGTTATCCGACGGAACGGAAGTTTGGCTGAATGCCACTTCAAAACTGCGCTTCCCGTTCAGCTTCCCCGGCAATAAGCGCGAAGTGTATCTGGATGGAGAAGCTTTCTTCCAGGTAGCAAAAGATGATTCCAAGCCTTTCATAGTACATACTGAGCAAACCGATATCCAGGTATTAGGCACTTCCTTTAACGTGAATGCTTATAACGATGGCATCACAAAGACAGCACTTGTAAGCGGCTCCGTAGTAGCGAAGGCCGACGGAAAAGAAGTGCGTCTGCGTCCCGGACAGGAAGCGGTTTATAAAACCGACAAAGGTTATGATGTCCGCTCATTCGACGAAAGTGAAGTACTGGCCTGGATGAAAGGTGTATACGTTTTTCATAATACCTCCCTGCTCGAAATCGCACATGTAATAGAACGCTGGTACGGCGTACAGGTGGTGTTCGACAATAAAGAGCTGTCCGGCAAAAGATTTACCGGCGGTCTTGAAAAACTGCAACGCCTTGATTACTTCCTGGAAACACTGGAACTGATTGGCGATGTCCATTACAGATATGACGAGAAAGGCGTCGTACATCTGAAATAGGATATAACGGCAAACTCACCGGACAGGCGCATTTACCGGCCGCGTTATGAGAGTATCTTATACTGTTGGGTGAGATGTTTTATGGCGTATTTGATCAGCGAATTGTGTCCCGTGAGGTTTAGTTTTTTCGATATATTATGCCTGTGATTCTCGACAGTCTTAATACTAATGTTAAGCGTCTGTGCTATTTCTCTTGTGCTCATCCCTTCCGCGATCATCTGCATGACCCTGAATTCCGTCTTACTTAATTTGTGATGTACTTCCGGAGGAATAACAGGCATGGATACGATTGTAGTGTGTTTCTTCTCCCGCTGCTGCACGCTGAATACTGTAAACCTGGTAAGTCTTGACTTAATGCTTAGCAGCAATTCCTTGCTCTTGAAGGGCCTTGCAAGAAAGTCGTCAGCACCGAGATTCATACCCATGCGCATATCTTCTTTTCCTTCCTTTCCACTGATGAAGATAAAGGGGATATGCTGGAGGGACGGATCATTTCGCAGCTCCATCAGAAAATGATAACCGCTCCCTCCGCGGAGTCTTACGCCACAAACAACAAGGTCCGGCTGATATTGCCGGCAGATGTACATTCCTTCTTCAGGAGTGGTAGAGGTGTGAACGTCGTAATGATGCAGGGTTAATAACTGTTGAATTTTTTTTATTAAAGCAGCATCTTCTTCAATAACGAGTATTCTGTAAATTGGCTCTTTCATTGGCTAATTCTAGTTTGAGGTAGTTTGTTCGTCCCCGTTAGTGCTCTTCCCATAACACCTGTTTACCGGACATTCGCATATGTTATTTCCATTAAACGCATAACTGCTGCTAAAATTGGCAGTGGGAAAAGATTGTATCCGCATAGTTATAGGTCGCGTATCAAATTTCGTGTTCAAATAAGTCTTTTTAATGATCAGTGAACAATTCACACCCGTATAGTCAGCAGCAATGTAACCCGACAATACAGGATTTTACTTTTAATGAGGTTTTCCAGAGAAGATAGGTGGGTAAAAACAGTTAAAGCAGCGAGCTGGACGTAAATATGCGTCAAATATTGGGGCCTTTTATCGTCAAGTCCGCTACCCTGTTTAAAATAAGTGTTAGCACCTAGAAATATGTGTGTCCTTACTCATTTTACATATTGGCTCCTGAAATTTACGAAATCGGCGGCAACAATTGTACATCTTTACACAAGAAATGCATAAATCATTTAGCATTAATAGCATTTGAAGTAGAAATTAATATCAATGGGATATAAAACTTATGTGATTATTCGACATATCTGACAATATTAAACTGCCATATCCATATCCATAATAAAGCCACATGGTTCGCAAAAGCCTGGTATGCTGATTATGAGAATGTATACCAGGCAAAAGCGAAGACTTTTTAAACACAGGTTTTCATAGGATAGATAACTAAATTGCCGCTCATTCCTGGGCGGCATCTTTATTTTATTCCTATAATTTATTAGCTTTATTCCCTTACAGGTTTCACCATTTGCGTGGTATAACCACAACGTGCATACTTAACTATCATAATTCCATGGAACAACAACCTAATTCCAACCGGAGGAATTTCATCCGGAACGTATCCTTGGGCAGTCTGGCCGCCCTGAGTTTGCCTGATATTGTTTCTGCGGCTACCGGCGAAAAAAAAGCCCATGCTAAAAAGGTAACATTGAAGAAGGATGCAGTGATCCTTTTTCAGGGAGACTCTATTACAGATGCGGGACGTAAACGGGATAACAGTGAGGCGAACCACCCCGGCGCATTGGGAAATGGTTACGCTTATCTTGCGGCTGCATTGCTGCTGAAAGAATTCCCCGATAGAAATCTGAAGATCTATAATAAAGGGATCAGTGGTAACAAAGTATACCAGTTAGCTGAAAGATGGGATGCCGATTGTTTACAGCTAAAACCGGATGTGCTGAGTATCCTGATCGGCGTAAATGACTTCTGGCACACATTGACAGGTAACTATAAAGGTACCATCAAGACCTACAGGGACGATTTTACTGCCCTGCTGGAGCGTACGAAGCAACAGTTGCCTGACGTACAGCTCATCATCGGCGAGCCTTTTGCAGTAAACGGTGTAAAAGCTGTTGACGATAAATGGTTCCCGGCTTTCGATGAATATCGTGTTGCTGCGCGTGAGATCGCAACAAAATTTGAAGCTGCTTTCATTCCATATCAGGCTATCTATGATAAAGCGGAGAAGTCGGCTCCAGGTTCTTACTGGACAGGAGACGGCGTGCATCCTGCCATAGCGGGCGCCTCGCTGATGGCCGCTTCCTGGATGGATGTAGTAAAGAAATAACACTAAAAGGCCGCGATGATAGTCATCGCGGCCTTTTTTTTGACTCAGATTGTTCAGTGCCCTATTTTAGGAGGGATCAGTTTATATATGATCGGTGTTACTATCCGGGAGAGTAGTGTAGAGCTGATCAATCCACCGATAAGCACGATTGCCAGCGGCGCGATCAAAGGGTTTGTAGAGATGGCGATCGGGATCAATCCTCCAATGGCAGTCAGTGATGTCAGTACGATAGGAAGGAACCGTATTTCACCCCCTTCCCTGATAGCTTCATCCAGCGTCTTGCCTTGTTCTCTCAGTTGGTTGGTAAAGTCGACCAGCAAAATGGTGTTCTTCACCTCGATACCCGCCAGCGCTATCATACCAATAATGGCGACGAAAGACAGGGAATTGCCTGTCAGCCATAATCCTACAGCTGCGCCTACCACACCTAAGGGTATTACCGATAATACGATAAGCGTACTTTTGAATGTCTTGAACTCCAATACAAGCACTGCAATGAACAGGAACATCGTTACGATAATAATGCTCATAAAACCTCCGAAGGAATCCTGTCTTGTTTCCACTTCTCCACCCATTTCATAGCTGTATCCTGCAGGCAGCGGAAATGCATTCATCTTCTCAATCGTACTGTTGATCACACGATCCGTCAGAAAGCCTTCCTGTATTGAAGCTGTTACGGATACAACGCGTCTTTTTTCCTGGTGATTGATATGCAGCGGTGATGTCTCCATCCTCAGACTTGCCACCTGCGACAATGGATATGGCTTGTCATCCTGGTTATTTACATACAGGTTGTTGAAGACTTCCATCGTTGGCCGTCCTTCTTTATTACGTGTCAGCAGCACATCATAGTCGTTATCGTTCTTGTCAGCGTAATGTCCCAGGTTCAATCCTGCTACTGCAAGTCTTACGGTCCTGTCAATGTTTATACTTGGAATACCTAACAACTGGGCCTTCTCTTTATCGATGTCCACTTTGATATCTGTCTTCAGCAGTTTGACCGGATTGTTCACATAGATCGCTCCCGGTACCTTTTGCAGCATGATCTCTACCCGTGCCGCCAGACTACGAAGTGTGTCCAGGTTATCTCCAAAGAGGCGCACCTCAACCGGTGCCGGCGCCGGAGGACCTTGTTCGAAGTTAACCACCTCCACTTTAGCCCCCGGATACGGCGTCCACTGTTTGCGCAGCTTTTCGATCACCTTCAGCTTCTCATCCGGAGATGCATGATTATCAAGCTGGATGAAGATCTGAGCGAAATCGCTTCTTTCATTCTCCTGAATCACGTTGTAATAGATCCGGGGATTTCCCTTGCCTACATTCGTTGCAAAATAAGTAATGGCCTTTTCCTTCTGCAGATCCTTTTCCACCTGTCGTGCAATACTCTTTGTATAAGCCAGGCTTGACTGCGGAGGCGTTGTAATGTTCACAAGGAACTGTGGTTTTTCTGAAGCAGGGAAGAGGCTGAAACCTACCACCTGGAATAACATGATAGAGCCGCCAAATATGATCAGCGTGATGACAATGGAAAGGACAGGTCTTTTCAATGCCTTATCAAGTACCCGCGCATAGCTCCCGTGGATCAGCTTTTTTAGTGTGCGCATGAAGATATTGCCGTCGGGATGGCCGGTATGTTCCGACAGTAGTTTGCTGGACAGGAACGGGATAATAGTAAGCGACACCAGCATAGAAGCAAATACGCTCAGAATGACTGCCATTGGTAAACCTCTGATGAAATCTCCCGCACCTTCGGGTAAAAAGACCAGTGGCATAAAAGCGATCACCAGTGCAGCCGTACAACCCACAACGGCAAGGCCGATCTGCTTCGTGGCCTTGAGCGTAGCTTCCATCCTGGAATGTCCCTCCAGCATCCAGCGTTCAATATTTTCTACTACCACAATACTGTCATCTACCAACAGGCCCAGTGCAACTACCAATCCTACAATACTCAGCTGGTTCAGGTTGTAGCCGAATACATTCAGTAAAACGACGCCGATGGCCAGCGACAAAGGAATAGATATCATCACGATCAATGCAGGACGGAATCCAAGCGGAAGAAGAGTAACGGCCACCAACAATATCGCGATAATGAAGTCCTTTCCTAGTCCGCCAAGACGTCTGTTCACATTATCTGCCTGGTCAAAATGTTGCACCATGTCAATATTTGATGGCAGTGTTTTCTTAAATTGGGTCAGCACCGGCAGGTAAAGCTCTTTGGTTTTGCTGATGTTTTCACCTTCCTTCTGCGCTGCCACCACAAAGGCACACCTGCGGCCGTTGAGGCGTGTTTCATATTGTTCGTCAGCCAAACCATAGTAAATAGCAGCAACATCTTTCAGGAAGATATTCTTCCCTTTGCTGTTAAAAACAACTGTGTTCTTTATTTCGTCGAGCTGCTGATAACTGCCGCTGCTTTTGATGTTATAGCTACGGTTACCGGCTTCGAGACTGCCACCAGGGATGTTGCTCATTTCATTTTGTATGCTTGAAATGACTTTGTTCACCGGTAATCCCATCTGTGCGATCTTCTCCAGGTTCAGTTCAATCCTTACCTGCCTGTCGGGGATACCATGTATCTCGACATTTTTCAACGCTTTTATAGTCTCCAGATCATCCTGTAATTTTTCCGCATAGTACTGTAGCTGGTCTTTAGGCGCTGTTTCAGATACCAGTGCTATCTGCATGATATTCACATCACTGGGTTGCTGACGCATAACGTCAATATTAATATTATCTGGCAGATCATTACGCTTGCCATTCACAACACGCAGCACTTCCTGGTATTTGTCGTCGACATTGCTATTGTATTTATATTCCACGCGTATTACCGCCAGCCCATCTCCGATATTGGTACGTACACGTTTAATGTTTTCCTGGGAAGACAACTCTTTTTCCAGTTGGTCTACTACAAGGTCTTCCATGTCTTTGGGACTGGTCCCGGGATATACGACCACCACATTGAAGAATGGAGATTTAACTTCCGGATCTTCGGACCGGGGCATAGATAGAATGGTCGTAATGCCTAGTACGATGATCATAATAAAGATCACCAGTGTAAACTGATAGTTCTTTACCGCGTATGAAGAGATTTTCATGATTCGTTGATTTATTAGAGGAGTTCCGTTGCTTGTGCGGCCATTATTTTATGATGATAGGACTGCCTTCGGTAAGATAAGCGCTGCCTGAAATGATCAGGGCGCCCGCTTCCTGGAGGCCTTTACTGATGATCACTTTACCTGCTTCCATTCCGGCGATGGTTACAGCTATTTTGTGCGCGGTTTTGTTATCATTGGTAACATAGACATAACCGGTACTGCCATCGCCTTCCAGCAGGGCATCATAAGGGATAGCCCAGGGGCCTTGTCCGTCGGTCGCCGCAATTGTTTGTGGTGCGATAACTGCTTTCCCGAACATGCCAAAAGCAATAGCGGAAGGTCTTTCTCCGGTCAATTTGATATCTGCGGTGAATGAACCGCTTTGTGGTTGTACGCCTTCCGATTTACGGGAAACAATACCCTGAAAGGTCTTACCAGGAACAGCTTCCACTTCGACGTTCGCTTTATCCTGTAAGGTGATGGCCGCCCATTCTTTATTGCTGACATTCACACGAAGGAGCCAGTTGCCTGATTGTGCGCCGTTAGTCTCAAATACAGGCGTACCGGGTTGTACGAGCTGTCCTTCACTGGCCAGTTTGCGCAATACATAACCGCTCTCTGTAGCTACGATCTGGGAGTGTGTGCGATTGAACTGTGCCGTCTTCACCTGTTCATTAGCGATATCCAGTGCTGTCTTCGCATTCTGTAACTGTTCAAGTGTGGCAACACTATCTTTATAGAGGTTCTCTACACGTTTGTGATCACGTTGTGCTTTTTCATATCCCAGTTGCGCCTGTTGTACCTGGGCGTTGATCTCTATGGGATTCAGCACAGCCAGTAATTGCCCCTTTTTCACCGCATCACCTTCTTTGACCATGATACGCTGAATGATACCACCCGTTTTGAAAGAGAGCAGTACTTCATCGTCAGTGGTAAACTGACCTGATACGGAAATGGCAGGATTGGAGTTTAACTGACCATTCAACGGAAGCAATTTCACTGGTATCTCTGTCGATTTATTGTTGTTGTTTTCAGCCGCGCTGGGTGCTCCGCAGGAAATAACGATGCAGGAAAAAGACGCCAGCAGTGAAAAGGTGAGAATAGATTTCATGATGAATATTTTTAAGAAGCAGATTAAAGTTTATAGGAGGCTTGTGTACGTTCAATGTCGGCTATAGCAGTTTGTACGGCAGCAAAGGCTACTGACAACTGGAGTTTTGCATTCGTAAGCTGGGTTTGGGCATCCAGTAATTCGATATACAACAGCTGTCCCGCTTTGTATACTTTAGATTGATCGTTATAATATTTTTCAGATAATACCAGTTGTTCTCTCGCACTTCCGAAATTGGCTACAGCCGTACGATAATTATTTTCCGCAACTTGTTGCTCCAGCTGAAAGGAGTTGCTGGCTTCATTATAAGCGGCCTGCAGGTTACTCACGTCAATGGCTGCCTGTTGGGCCTTGTATTTGCGCTGGCCACCGGCAAACAGGTCCCATTGCAGGTTTACGCCCCACATGTAGTAACGGGACTTGCTATCAACGTTCCAGTTAAAACCCTGTGAACCCAGGTCCAGGAACGTGCTCAGTTTAGGTACCAGGTACGACTTCGACTGACGATAGAAGAGGGACGCGATCTTTTGTTGCTGGGATATTTGTAGCAGCTCATCCCTGGTATTGCCTGTTGTAGCAGGCGGTGGCAATATTTCTTCTGGGATAAAGATGCTGCTGTCTATAGCAATAGTGGCGTCCAGGTCACGGTTCAGCAGAAAGTTGAAATAAGCGGCGGCATTGCGTTGTTTATTTTCCGCCTCTGTAATAGATGCTGCTATTTTCTGTTGCTCTGCTTTGGCACGTGTAAGTGCGGTGCTATTGGTAACACCGTTGTTAAGGAAGCTGGTGTTCACCCTGATATTTTCCTGCACCTGTAGCAACGCTGCATTGTATATAGCCACAGCTTTTCCCGCCTGATAATATTGGTAGTAAGCAGTCTTGATATCTTTTACCAGCTTGCGTTTATAAACGTTCACCGAAGCCTGCTGAAGCGTAATGTTCTCCTTCCGGATCTTCTGTGCATACCATATTTCCGTATTGATCAATGGGAGAGAGGTACGTACATGAACATCATAGAAATTGTCAGGGTTTAATAACACTGACTGGTTTTCCAGTTGCGGAAACTTTTGACTGTTCGTCAGCTGATTCAGTGTGCTATAGACCGGATTCAGCATGTCGCCGATAGGAATGTCAATGGTACGGCCACCACCGGCTTTTGTGTAATTGCCTGTCAAACCTACCTGGGGGTAAAACAGGCTTTTAGCCTCCTGCAAGGCATACAATGATTTGTCCAGCTGAAAGCTCTGCTGTTTCAAACCCTGGTTCTGTGAAAAGGCGCGCTGAATATAGTCGTCCAGCACCTTGCCTTGCCCATATCCGTATCCGGCAGACATTCCGGATAACGTCAACAGCATTATGAACATTTTTCTTTTCATGATCGTAGTTGAAATTATGAACAGTGTTTAGTAGAAGAGTATAAAAAAAGACACTAAAGTGTCTGTGTCGAATGTGTACCAATCAGATAAATCACCTAATTGACTTTGTCAATTAAAAAGGAAGTATCGATGTAATACACATTCAAAATAGTTGATTGCGTCAATGGTCTCTTATCTTTTAATCAGGCGCAACTGTTCATCCACGGTGGCTTTGATAGCGGTACGGATCTGGTCATCAGGGATTTTCGTGACCTTAATGCGTTCCCTGATATAAAGGGAGATCAGCCCGTGTCCAAGTCCCCATATTGAAAGAGCAGCAAGATTAACATCCGTAAAACGTAGCTGGTCAATACATTCCTCTAAGGTTTTCGTCAGAAAGTGATAAGCCTCGTCACAATTGGGCCAGTCATTTTCTGTAGCGTTCATTGGTGAGCGGAGAATAAACATCAGATCATAGAGATCAGGATGCTCAAAGCCAAAGTTGACATAAGAATGAAGTAGCTGCTGCAGTCTATCCATCGGATCGGTAGCCGTCACGTCCCTTACAAAGGCGTTGTATATTTCCATGAAAGCCTGGCCCTGAACTTCGTATAAAAGTTCGTCCTTGTCCTTATAATAGAGGTAAATAGTGGCGGGACTATACTCTATCTTGTCAGCTATATTGCGAATAGAAGTCTTATCAAACCCTTCAGTAATAAACATCTCCATTGCTGCACTAATGATCAGCTTCCGCATTTCCTGCTTTTCCCTTTCCTTACGGTCGGTAATACCCATGTATTTAACTTTACAACACAAACTTAATAAACAGTGTTCAGTAAATAAAATATTTTCTCTTATTTTACGTCAATTATTTCAAACAAATACAAACCCTATTATGGCCAACGCACAATTAAACGAAACAGGATCAGTACTTTATACAATTTTAGGAGCAGGTGGAAGTATAGCAAAAGAGTTGACAGCGGTACTACTCGGAAAGGGAAAAGAGGTGAGGTTGGTCAGCAGACAAGGTAAACCGGTTAACGGCGTGTCGGATGTTATGGCCGCGGATATTACCGACCCTTTACAGACACGCAGGGCTGTCAGCGGTTCTTCAATGGTCTTCTTATGCGCGGGACTGACCTATGACCATAAGGTTTGGCAGGAAACATGGCCAAAGATCATTCAGAACGTAATAGACGCCTGCAGCGAAGGAGGTATCCCTTTGATCTTTTTTGATAATGTATATATGTATGGGCTTGTAGATGGACGGATGACTGAGGAAACACCTTATAATCCCCGAAGTAAAAAAGGAGAGGTCAGGGCAGCCATTGCAGATAAGATCATGGAGAATGTGAAGCAAGGAAATCTTACTGCCAGTATTGCCCGGTCGGCAGATTTCTATGGTCCTGCTGCAGACAGTACCGGTATTCTCAATATCATGGTGATCAATAAACTGGCAGGCGGCTCAAAAGCTAACTGGATAGGTAATGATCATGTCACACATAGCTACACATTCACCCCAGATGCAGGAAAGGCACTGTATCTCATGGCTTCAGATCCGTCGTCTTTTAATCAGGTGTGGCATCTGCCAACAACTAATCCTGCACCTAACGGAAAAGAATATGTTGAAATGGTCGCTGCGGCGCTAAAAGTTAAACCTGCACATATGAAGCTTGGTAGCTTTATGATCAGACTGGCAGGACTTTTCAACAGAACTATCGGAGAACTGCATGAGATGATGTATCAGACCACGCACCCCTATATTTTTGACAGTACAAAATTCGAAAAGCATTTTATTTTTAAACCCACTTCGTATGAAGAAGGGATTGCATTGACGGTTAAAAATTTAACGGTTACTAAAAAATAAATTTGGCAGATTAAATCGTTCACCTATATCTTTGCACCAGTTCTTTAAGTTTCTTATCAAGAAAGGCAGAGGGAAATGGCCCTGCGAAGCCTTAGCAACCACCCGGTTCCACCAAACCGGAAAGGTGCTACATCCAGCCCGCTAGTAGCGGGAAAGATAAATCAGTAGGTTTGATCTATTTTACTCAAAATATAACAAAACTCATCTGGCTACCAGGTGAGTTTTTTGTTTTTAAGAGCTTCCTGCCAACATCTGCATCTCTTTGATAAGTTCCGCATAAGGACCTGTTTAATCAACAATTATCATCAAACTCAAAAACACAAAGAGATGAGCACAATCACACAACTGATCCATTCTATTCCCGTAGATCCTCAAACAGGCGCTATCGCCGTGCCTATTTATCAAACCTCTACTTTCGTACAGGAAGCACCTGGCGTAAATAAGGGTTATGACTATGCACGCACCAACAATCCTACCCGCGAAACATTGGAGAAGATAGCTGCACAGCTGGAAGCAGGAGCTACCGGTATCGCCTTTTCCAGCGGGCTGGCAGCCATTGACGCTATCCTGAAACTGTTACAGTATGGTGATGAAATTGTTGCCGTGGATGATATTTACGGAGGGGCCTTCCGGTTATTCAACAAAGTGTATGCTAAATTCGGGATCAAGGTCACCTATGTAGATACGTCAGATGTACAGGCTGTTTTCAACGCCATCACGCCAGCTACTAAGCTGATCTGGTTGGAAACACCAACTAATCCCACGCTAAAGATATCCGATATCAAAGCCATTGCGAAAATTGCAGCAGCCAGCAAATGCCTGTTCTGTGTAGATAATACATTCGCATCGCCGGTGTTACAACAGCCGCTGGAACTGGGTGCTGATATAGTCGTACATAGCGCTACCAAATACCTGGGAGGGCATAGTGACCTGATAGCGGGACTGGTAGTGACAAAAACAGCGGAACTGGGCGCAGAGATCAAATTCTATCAGAACGCCTGCGGAGCGATCCTTTCACCGTTTGACAGTTTTCTCCTGATCCGCGGTATAGAGACATTGCACCTGCGTATACGCCAGCACTGTGCGAATGCCCAGGCCATCGCAGAATACCTGGAACAACATCCGCTTGTCGATAAGGTCTTCTATCCCGGATTGACCAATCACCCCGGCCATGAAATAGCAAAACAACAGTCCAAAGGTTTTGGAGGCATTGTCTCTTTTACGTTGAAAGACGATACGGAAGCTGCGGCACTTGCTTTTGTGACTGGTACCCAGTATTTTAAACTGGCAGAAAGCCTCGGCGGTGTTAAAAGTTTGTTATGTCATCCCGCCAGCATGACACATAAATCCATCCCTGATGAAAAGCGGAGGGCCGTCGGAGTGGCCGACAGTCTTGTCCGTTTATCCGTAGGACTGGAGGAGCCGGCCGACCTCCTTACGGACCTTGACCTTGCCTTTCATAAAATTCAGCGGTCAACAGGGTCCGTTTTAAGTTTATAGTTCGTAGTTTGCAGTTTCTGGATTGATAAACTGCAAATTGTTAACTATGCTAAAACGTGTGTTTTTCAGTGTTGGCCTTTCCGCTATTTGTTTATATACCTATGCCCAGGACAACACTTCTTTTATACTCAAAGATATTACGTTGATTGACGGGAGCGGGGCCAATGCCCGTTCCCATGTCAGTCTTGTTGTAACTAACGATACCATTGCTGCCGTACTGCCGGCAGAGACAAATTATCCTGTAGAAGGCACCGTTGAAATAGATGCAAAGGGAAAGACAGTAATGCCACTACTGGTGAATGGTCATGGCCACCTCGGACTATTAAAGGGTAAGAGCGTGGTTGCTGCAAATTATACTCCGGATAATGTTGCCCGCCAACTGATGCAATACCTGGAATATGGGGTAGGGACTGTATTGAGCCTGGGAACAGATCAGCCGTCGGCCTTTATTTTTCAGAATGCCTCAAGGATGGGTATGTTGGGAGGAGCTTCCTTTTATACCGCCGGTTATGGTTTTGGCGCCAAAGGAGGTACGCCGCCAGTTGCTTTCGGTCCAAGCATCCTGCGCCCGGGCAGCCCGGATGAGGCCATGCAGGATATGCGCCGCATGGCCGTATTGAAACCAGACTTCGTTAAGATCTGGGTAGATGGAGAACCCCGTATACACCCCGACGTTTATCGTGCCATCATTGCTGAAGCCCACGTACACAATATTAAAGTGGCCGCACACGTTTACTACCTCGAAGACGCCAAACGCCTTGTAGATGCAGGTGTCGATGTACTTGCACACAGCATTCGGGACCAGGAAGTGGACGACTCCCTGATCACCGCCATGAAACAAAAGAACGTCTACTATATTCCTACGCTCTGCATAGAAGAATTCGCCTTCATTTATGCCTCTCAACCTGAATGGTTCAACGATCCTTTCTTCATCCGCTCTCTGGAGCCGGGCGTTTGGGATATGTTGAAGAGCGATGAAGTTCGTCAGCAGAATGAGAAAGAAAAAGAGCGCAAGATGAAGTCACTACAGATAGCTTCCCGTAACCTTCACAAAATGGATAGTGCCGGTGTTAAAATTGCAATGGGAACTGACTCCGGTGCACAGCCGGTAAGGGCCCAGGGGTTTTCTGAGCACGTGGAATTACAACTGATGCAGGAGGCAGGTATTCCTCCGCTGAAAGTCATATCGTATGCAACACATAACGGGGCAGCTATGTTAGGAATAGATGGGGAAACCGGTAGCCTGCTGCCCGGTAAAAAGGCTGACTTTATGGTGCTGGACGCAAATCCGCTGGAGAATATGAAGGCGACACGCAGCATTCACGCAATATATAAGAACGGGAAACAGATACAGTAATCAAAAGTAAAGCGCCACCAACGCGCTGTATTAAAAAGATATGAGATCAGCATTAAACATGAGCCTATGCCTGCTATTATGCTTAATAACAGTAACGGGACAGGCACAACGTAAGAAGACATCAAGGGGGAAATCAAAAGCCAGAACGGCAAAAACAGTAAAAACGACAAGAAGTGTTGCTTCTTCCTACACCACACAACAACAGGTACAACTCAGGAAATCGTTCTACCTGTTATATATGCTGGAAAGGTCGGCGCCGATACATAATGCCGTTGTAAAGAACACCGTCTTCAATCAGATAGCGCGCGACAGACAGACACGTCTTACCACGGCATACAGCCAATGCGGAGATGCAACGTGTATCAGTAAGGCTCTTGAATGGACGCCGGATGAGATCCACGATGCAGGTGAGGAATTTAAACGCCTGGTGTTGTCGAATAACGATGTTGCGGAATTAGTGGAACGTCTGAAAGTCGTAGAACGTTATCCGGTGTATACACCCGATGCCGATACTACCTTTATACGCAAAGCATGGGAAGATGTGGCAGCCGGTATTAACCACATCTGCAGGGTATATCTTGGAGGAGCGCGTCCCCGTTACCCCAGGATCGATTCTATTTCTTTCAGCCCTGCCAGCCCGGCATTTGTGAAGCTGGTGAAGACAGCTGTGCAGCCGTTACTGGTATCAAATGCAGGCAATGCCTTTTACAGACAACCGTTAGTGGCTTCACTGAAGGCACTGGAAATCAACGGAAGGGATGAAGCTACCCGTTACGAACCTTTATACAAAGGGCAGAATGCAGCCCCTTTTGCAAAATCCAAAAGGACCAACTGGAACGCCTATCGCTTCAGCAGCATCATGGTACCTGGAAGCGGGCCGGGAAAAGCAGGTATGACGATGGACAGCATGGGCATGTTCCGTTGCAAGTTAGCGGCAGAACAATACAACAAAAAAGTAGCGCCATTTATCATTGTATCCGGCGGACATGTACACCCATATAAAACACCGGTCTGTGAAGCAGTGGAGATGAAGAAGTACATGGTGAGCAAGCTTGGTATTCCGGATAGTGCCGTTATCATAGAGCCGCATGCAAGACATACTACGACCAACATCAGGAATGCAGTAAGATTGATCTACCTGTTCAATATACCCGCAACTAAACCAATGTTGATCGTATCAGATTCATTCCAGTCGCTCGCCATTGAAAAGATGGCCGCACGCTTTATGAATGAAATAGGTTACCTGCCTTATACAGGATTAGAAAGAAAAGGACCTACCGAAAATATTATAACGCCTGATCTGAAAGCCTGGCAGCAGGACCCTGAAGATCCGCTCGATCCTTAAGCCAACGGCGCCCTTTCATCACCCTGGTAACCATCATGGCAGCTACTGTATCGCCGGTAGCGTTCAGGATGGTGGCCAGGGGATCCACGAGGGTACCGATCACCATTACAGCCGGAAGCGCTTCTATCGGAAAACCATATACAGACATTACCAGCAATTCCCCGATATAACCTCCATTAGGAATTCCCCCCTCTACGATACTAACGATCACTGTTACGCCCAATGCGAGCAGTACGGTATCCACGCCCGTCAGCGGCCTGCCGAACATGGCGAATACCACGCCTATTTTTACAATTGAAGAGATACTGGAACCATCTTTATGCAAGGTACCGCCTAATGGCACCACAACATTACCGATATGTTCAGGAATACCCATGCGCTGCGCAGCGGTCAGGTTAGCCGGTATAGTAGCAATGCTGCTGCAGGAACCCAATGCGGTGAATGTAGGTATGAGGTTGTTCTTCCAGTAGATCTTTACGCCAGCCATACCGCCCGCCATAAAAGCATAGACGCTGAACATGACGATGAAGTAAAATATCCCAAAGCCATAATAGAGCGCCATTGAACTGGCATAGGTGCCAAATAATTCTGGTCCCAGTGTACCTACCTGGTAAGCAAAATAAGCACCCAGACCGATCGGGCCGAGTATCATAATAATGTTCAGCAGTTCCTTCATCACCTCATTGCCCGAATCCAGGAAGCGGCGGAAGGCCTTACCGGATTCTCCTGCCTTCAGTGCTGCAAATCCCACCAGGGCGGAAAAGATAATGAAAGGCAACATATTCTTCCTGGATAGCAGTTCATAAAATTCTCCTACTGTCAGTAGGCGGGTAAGCTGATCGCCTGCGCTGCCCGTTTGCATATGTTCCATAGTATTCGGACCGGTAGTGACCGCCTTTAAGGGAAAGAACCAGATGGCCACGATAGTCAGGAAGGCGGATACCAGTACAGTGCCGACGAAAACCGCTCCCATTACAGATATCACTTTGCCCAGTTTTTGACTGGGATCAACATTGGCTATAGCTGAAGAAATGGCAAAAAATACCAACGGTATAACTGCCGTAAAGAGAAGGTTAAGGAATATATCGCCTATCGGTTTGATCACTTCCACCTGTTTTCCGAAGATCAGTCCCAGAATGCTGCCGGCAATTATTCCACCGAGCAGCAGTAACAGGCTGCTATAGTTTTTGAGTATGGTCCGCATGGCTCAAATATATTGAAAAGTCCACTTTATCAGATGATTTGTCCATTTATCGCTTTTCCGGTGTTGAGTATCTTTGCCTACTATGAACAGGAAGGATTTTCTGGCTGCAATGGCCGTTTTACCTGTAGGAGGATTATATATGCAATTACAAGAACTGGGGAAGATCACCCATGATTATCAGCGTACTACATTGATGCCGGCTATGTTCATCGGACATGGTAATCCGATGAACGCTATTTCCGACAATGCTTTCACCCGCCGTTTGAAAGAGATGGGTGAATCTGTGAAACAACTGCCTAACGCAATACTGGTCGTATCTGCGCACTGGCTGACGCGAGGCACGCATGTGTTGACAGCCAGCAGGCCGGCTACCATACATGACTTCGGAGGTTTCCCGCAGGCACTGCATGATGTGCAGTACCCGGCGCCGGGATCACCGGAATTTGCCCGTGAAACGGCACAACTGATCAAAAGCACGCAGGTAGTGGAAGATGATCAGTGGGGGCTGGACCACGGTACATGGTCGGTACTGAAACATATGTACCCCGAGGCCAATATCCCGGTATTTCAGTTGAGCATCGATTACTACAAGCCACCGGCATATCATTACCAGCTGGCGCAGGAATTGAGAGAGTTGCGTAAAAGAGGGGTACTGATAGTAGGGAGCGGGAACATCGTACATAACCTCCGGAAGATCAGTTTTTCCGATAACGCCGCTCCGTTTGACTGGGCGCTTGAATTTGACGCTACTGTAAAGAGCAAAATAGAGCAGCGTGCGTTCGACGACCTGTTGCATTACGAGAAACTGGGTGAGGCCGCGAAGCTCTCCATTCCAACACCCGACCATTATTTTCCGTTCATTTACGGTCTGGGTCTTGCGGGAGACAATGAAGAGATCAGGTTCACTTACGAAGAGATCCAGAACGGAAGTATCAGTATGCGTTGCTTCCAGGTAGGAGAGTAGTACTACCTTTCCGAACATAAAAAGATCCATAGACAATGGTGCCAAAGCGAGCTTTTGTTCTATGGATTTTTTGCATTAAACAGGCGCTTAAATATTTAATTGTAAATTTGACATTTATCATTATCTTGCATGAGATAGCAATTACATTTACCCAGTATTGACTATCCGGATATTCCACCGTTTATGATATTCTATCCGGCAGGCTATGATGTGCTGATACATCACCGGCGAGCAGCGATTGCCTCCAGGCTGTCCGGTTTGTTTCATATCTGTTATATCGTGATGTTTGATGACGTGGAATTTCCCTGCTCAAAAAATAAAAATGTTTCTGCGAACTGCATGCAAACCCAGTAATTTTTGCCGCATGCGGTCGATTCAATAACGTGAACTAGATCACGAAGGTCGAACTCATTCGACCTTCTTTTTTTACCCTTTAGGCGCCCCTTTTTTCACTTGTTCTGGTATCGCTTATGTATTCATCTGATATTCTTCATCCTGCGTTGATCCTACGTTCATGAACGTAAGATTAACGCAGGATGAAGAATATCTGAGCGATATCAAACCGGGATAAGCAAAATCACCTGGGAAAGGAGCGATGGGTTAAGTGTATTTCTAATTCATAACTGCATCTTTTGAATGGATTTCCGACCCCGCGTTTTTGCGTCCTATATACGCGCTTTTGCATCCTGTATACATGGTTTTGTGTCCTGTATACATTGCCGGAAATGGCGAAAATTAAAGGGCTAAATTTGCATTAACGATCATGATCAGCAGGGTGGCACCCATAGCAGGAGAGGGGCGCCTCCTGCTTCCGGGAAAATCAGCGATCGTCTTTCAGGGATTCAACTTCATCCTATTTTAGTAGCTTTGGCCTGCAAAAATTGTAAACAGGCATATGAAAAAGGCATTTATTTTCGACATGAATGGCACGATGATCGACGACATGGGTTATCATCTGGAAGGTTGGTATAACACTTTGACTGAGCTGGGTGCAGGCTTGAGCAGGGAAGCAGTGAAGAAGGAAATGTATGGCAAGAACCAGGAATTGCTGGTACGTGTTTTTGGAAAGGACCGTTTCACCACGGCAGAGATGGACGAGCTATCCCTGGAAAAAGAGAAAAGGTACCAGGCGGCTTACCTGCCTCACCTGGAGCTAATACCAGGTTTGCAGGCTTTCCTGGACGCAGCAGATAAACAGGGTATCCTGATGGGTATAGGTACGGCAGCTATTCCTTTTAACGTTGACTTTGCACTGGACAATCTTCATATAAGGCATTACTTCAAAAGCATCATTACCGCCAATGATGTAGCTACCAGTAAACCTCATCCGGAAGTATTCCTGAAAGCAGCTGCAGAACTGGGCGTTGATCCTGCTTCGTGTATCGTGTTCGAAGATGCTCCTAAAGGCGTTGAAGCAGCTGCTAATGCAGGCATGAAAGCCGTTGTGATCACTACCATGCACACGCGTGAAGAGTTCAGCGACTATAATAACATCATTACTTTCGTACCGGATTATACCGCTCTTAACCCGGATCAGTTATTCTGATAAAATATAATTGTAAAAATGACATTTAAAGTTCTATCTTGTGTAGAAATAAACAGTCTGTGGGTCAAAATGCTGGCAATGTCAAAGGGGAGTTTTATATTAGCGGAATTAAACTCCTGGAAAGTATGACACGTTATTCCCGGCAAACCCGGATGCTGGTAGCTGTAGACTGTATTATTTTCGGTTTTGACGGACAGGATCTAAAGCTTTTGCTGATCAAGCGCGGTTTTGAGCCGGAAAAGGGAAAATGGAGCCTGATGGGCGGTTTCGTTCAGGCGGATGAAGATCTGGAACAGGCAGCGGCCCGCACGCTGACCAAGCTTACAGGGTTGGAAGGGGTCTACATGGAGCAGTTGACAGCTTTTGGTAGCCCGGACAGAGACCCGATGGAGCGTACGCTTTCTGTAGCCTATTTCGCACTGATCGACATCAACCAGTACAAACAGCAGATCACGGATGAGTATAAGGCTGAGTGGTTCCCACTCAAAGAAGCCCCCAAACTGATCTTCGATCATGCCAACATGGTCGCCGAAGCCCAGGCGCGGTTACGTTATAAAGCAGCTATTCACCCGCTGTTATTTGAACTGTTGCCGACCAGGTTCACTATCCCGCAATTACAGATACTGTTTGAAGCAGTATATGACGCCGGCTTTGACAAGCGCAACTTCAGCAGGAAAGTATTATCTACCGGCTTACTTGTCAAACAAAAAGAAAAAGAGAGGGCTACTTCCAAAAGGGGAGCATTCTATTATAAGCTGGATAAACGAAAGTACAGCGCCAAATTCCACGCCTTCCTCAATTTTGTTTCCGATCCCGGAAATCTGAAATAAAGGCACTACTGATATGATAGTCACTGTTACAGTGATGGTCATATCAGCATTTTTTTGCCTTATTTAATAATTGTCGGTTTGACAATAAAGTAGACAGGAACAATTACTCATTTTTTAAATAGCTGCTGTTTTCCGCTGCCTCCCGGCAGGGAAGACCGTTTAAGGTTGTACGTTATGGAAAATTCATTTGTAATAGGTGTCGACTTCGGCACCGATTCAGTACGGTCCCTCGTAGTGAATGCTCAAACCGGACAGGAAGTTGGCAGTGCCGTGCACTATTATCCCCGCTGGCAGAAAGGATTGTATTGCGATCCCGCTGTACAGCAATACCGCCAGCATCCCTTAGATTATCTCGAAGGCCTGGAACATAGTATCCGCGGCGCATTACAACAATGCCCTGCCGGTACCGCCGCTTTGGTAAAAGGGATTGCTGTTGATACTACCGGTTCTACACCTGGTCCTGTAGATGAAACAGGTACACCGCTGGCCCTGCTGCCCGGTTTTGAAGAAAACCCCAACGCGATGTTCGTGCTCTGGAAAGATCACACCGCCAACAAAGAGGCTGCGCTTATCAACGATATCGCCCATAGTAATGGCTCCGATTACACAAAATATTGCGGAGGTATTTACAGCAGCGAATGGTTCTGGGCTAAAATACTGCACGTTGTTACAGAAGATGCTGCCGTAAATGAAAAAGCTGCCTCCTGGGTTGAACATTGCGACTGGATACCTGCAGTACTTACCGGCAACCGAAGCCTCAGCACTTTGTTACGCAGTCGTTGCGCCGCCGGCCATAAAGCCATGTGGCACGCTTCCTGGGAAGGTTTACCTCCGAAGGACTTCCTGGAGAAACTTCATCCAAGCCTCGGCAAATACGATAAAACATATACCGATACCGTAGAAGCTACCGTTCCGGCAGGCACCATCAGCAGTGAATGGGCTTCCAGGCTCGGACTTCCCGAAGATGTTGTTATTGGTACCGGCGCCTTCGATGCCCACATGGGCGCTGTTGGCGGTGGTATCCAGTCTTACTCGCTCTGTAAAGTGATCGGTACAAGCACTTGCGATATCCTGGTGGCCCCTATGGAGGAAGCCGGACATCTGTTTGTAAAAGGTATCTGCGGACAGGTTGATGGTTCTGTTATACCGGGTATGCTTGGCCTGGAGGCCGGACAGTCAGCTTATGGTGATGTATTCGCCTGGTTACGCCGTCTTATTATGGGACCGCTATATGCCCTCTTACCCGATGATGCAGAGAAACTCGCTGCTGCGGAAGATAAGCTACTGGGATATCTCTCCCAACAGGCGCAGCAACTGCCGCTAAAAGATAATGATCCCCTTGCATTGGACTGGTTTAACGGCCGTCGTACCCCCGATGCTAATCATACTGTAAAGAGCACTATCACTGGCCTTCACCTGGGTATCGATGCTGTACAATTGTTCAGGGCTTTGGTAGAGGCCACAGCCTTCGGCGCACAGAGCATTGCCGAGCGTTTTGCCAAAGAAGGTGTGCCTATCCGCGAAGTAATTGCACTTGGCGGTGTTGCCAAGAAGTCTTCCTACGCTATGCAGGTGCTGGCCGACGTAATGAACAGACCTATCAGGATAGTGAACAGTGAGAACGCATGTGCATTAGGTGCTGCTATGTTTGCAGCGGTTGCTGCTGGCTTGTACGCTGATATCAATAGTGCACAGCAGGCAATGACCTCCGGATTCGAAACCGTCTGGCAGCCACGCCAGGAAAATGTTCCATACTATGCGGCCCGTTACCGTCAGTTCCAGGAACTGGGCGCTTTCACCGAAAAACTATACGTATGAGCAACCGTTATCAAGCTATAAAAGAACAGGCGTACGAAGCCAATATGCAACTGCCTGCATTAGGACTGGTGCTCTTCACCTTCGGTAATGTGAGTGTGGTTGACCGTAGCGCAGGTGTCTTCGCTATTAAACCCAGCGGCGTGCCTTATACGCTCCTGACGCCAGACAGTATGGTGATCGTCGACTTCGACGCGCAGACTGTCGATGGCGCCGGACGCCCTTCTTCTGATACCAAGACACATGCAGTGTTATATAAACATTGGGAAGACATCGGTGGTATCGTGCATACACATTCCACTTATGCTACCGCCTGGGCACAGGCGCAGCGCGATATTCCTGTCTATGGTACTACGCACGCCGATCACCTTACCTGCGACGTGCCTTGTGCTGCTCCTATGAGCGATGAAATGATCAAGGGTAATTATGAGCATGAAACAGGCTTTCAGATCATGCAATGCCTGCAGGGCAAACAGCTGTCCTACAAGGACGTGGAAATGGTCCTGGTAGGTAATCATGCTCCCTTTACCTGGGGCAAGACAGCGGAGAAGGCGGTATATAACGCCGCCGTCCTGGAAGAAGTGGCCAGAATGGCCTACCTCACGGAAAGCATCCGTCCGGAGTGCCCGAAGCTAAAAGACTCCCTGATCAGAAAACACTTTGAACGTAAACACGGGCCCGATGCTTATTATGGTCAATAGCGCAGGTCATCATATAAAAATTCCAACAGCATGATACAGTTGAAGCAATTTGAAGCCTGGTTCATAACAGGCAGCCAACACCTTTACGGCGAGGAGACCTTACAACAGGTAGCGGCTCACGCAGAGAAGATCGCACAGTCACTCAGCGCAGACGCTAACATCCCGGTTCGCATTGTATTTAAGCCGGTCGTAAAAACGCCCGATGAAATATACCGCATCTGCCAGGAAGCTAATACAGCGCCAAATTGTATAGGCGTGATCGCTTGGATGCATACTTTCTCGCCTGCTAAAATGTGGATCGGCGGACTGAAGGTCCTGCAACGCCCTTTACTGCACCTGCATACACAGTTCAACAGGGACATTCCCTGGGGAGAGATCGATATGGACTTTATGAACCTGAACCAGTCTGCCCATGGCGACCGTGAATTTGGCTTCATGATGTCCCGTATGAGAATGGACCGTAAAGTGGTAGCCGGTCACTGGCAGGACCCGGAAGTAACCTGCGAAATAGGTACCTGGTTACGTGCTGCTGCTGGTTGGTTCGACTGGCAGGGCGCACGCTTCGCCCGTCTGGGTGATAATATGCGCCAGGTGGCTGTAACGGAAGGCGATAAAGTAGAGGCAGAACTGCAATTCGGTTATTCTGTAAATGGATATGGTGTAGGAGACCTGGTGAAGTTTATAAAAGAGATCGGCGATGCCGCCATCGGAACGTTGGTACAGGAATATGAGCA
This sequence comes from Chitinophaga sp. S165, assembly GCF_003182155.1. Classification (GTDB taxonomy): domain Bacteria; phylum Bacteroidota; class Bacteroidia; order Chitinophagales; family Chitinophagaceae; genus Chitinophaga. The sequence goes on along the minus strand of NZ_QGTG01000001.1, from coordinate 704,010 downwards.
AACATATGCTGTAGCAGCTCCCTTGCTGAAAGGCGGCGCACAACATAACTCACTAAGAGAAGCGGCCCGTATCGAATTAGGTCTGCGTGCTTTCCTGGAAGAGGGAAAATTCAAAGGCTTTACAGATACTTTTGAAGACCTGCATGGTATGGAGCAGTTGCCCGGCCTCGCCGTTCAGCGGCTCATGGCCGACGGTTACGGTTTTGGCGGTGAGGGCGATTGGAAAACAGCAGCGCTGGTAAGGGCGATGAAAGTAATGGGCAGCGGTTTGCCCGGCGGTAATTCTTTCATGGAAGACTACACGTATCACTTTGATCCGGAGAACCGTTTGGTGCTCGGTGCGCATATGCTGGAGATCTGTTCCTCCATCGCAAACGGTAAAGCGTCCTGCGAAATCCATCCATTAGGTATCGGCGGAAAAGCTGATCCTGTAAGATTGGTGTTTAATGTAGCCAGCGGACCGGCTATCAATGCTTCCGTGGTAGATATGGGAAATCGGTTTAGATTACTGGTGAATGAAGTTGAGGCGGTAGAGCCTATCCATAAGTTGCCTAAACTGCCGGTAGCGAGAGTGCTCTGGAAGCCATTGCCTGACATGCGTACGGGTTGCGCTGCATGGATCCAGGCAGGTGGCGCTCACCATACCTGTTACAGCCAGAATCTGACGGCTGCACATATGCAGGACTTCGCCGACATGGCAGGTATAGAGTACGTGCGTATTGGTAAAAATACAGACCTGTATCAGTTCCGGAATGAATTGCGCTGGAACGATGCTTTCTACCTGATGAAAGGATTTAAATAAGATCGTAGATCAATAACGGCTGAATAAGCCATGACGTGGAATAAAAATCGCCGTCCGCCTTCTGGCGGATGGCTTTTTTATTTACAGCGTTCCCCAGTCCCTGACCAGCTCTGTAAGCAATACCTGTCCTTTAGGCCATTCTCCCAGGTCGGAATCGGCATTGATATGTCCCGTCGCACCAGCATTGACAAAACGGCTTCCCCAGGCATTGGCAAAATACCTTGCCCTTTCCAGGCTTGCATACTCGTCATTCGTGCTGGATACAACAATACTTTTAAAAGGCAGGGGCCTCAATGGAATAGGTGCAAATCCACTCGCAGCCACCGGGAATCCGGGTCTTTCCGTGTCGGCCGGTGCTACCAGTAAAGCGCCTCTGATCCGGAGCTTCGTTTGCTGCGCCCAGTAAGCCAGCGCAATACATCCCAGGCTATGCGCGGCAATGACCACGTCCGGGCCTGCTTCCGCTACGGCGTCTTCAATTGTTTTTACCCATTCAGCCATGACAGGGGCATCCCAATTCTGCTGATCAATGCGTTTGAAACCTGATGTCTTTTCCCAGATACTTTGCCAGTGCAACGGACCTGACCCATATAAACCGGGTGCAGTTAATACCTTAACTTCCATAAAATAAACTTTATAGCACTCCCTTTATGCAGATAGATGATGGAATTGTTGGCGATACAGAGGATAACAATGTACGAAAAAAAGAATAAGAGGGTATAACCTCATCCGTTAAGAAAACGCAAATTTCTACGTATCCCGGCATATTTGGAACGTTTCATAGGGGAACGGCGGAAGATCTTCTTAAATTCTTCCTCTGTAAGCTCTTCCCAGTCCCTCGTGCTGAAATTGAGGATCTCGGGTATGGGGGTGAACTCCACCGTCTGATTCGGCCTGGAAAACCTGTTCCAGGGGCATACGTCCTGGCATACATCACAACCGAACATCCAGTTGTCGAATTGACCCTGCATGTTGTCAGGGATCAGTAACTCTTTCAGCTCTATCGTAAAATAAGAAATACAACGGCTGCCGTCCACTACGCCCGGTGCTACCAAAGCTTCCGTAGGACAAGCGTCCAGGCAGCGTGTGCAGGATCCGCAATAATCGCCGACAGGACCATCGTATTCAAGGGTGACATCTGTTATAAGCGTAGCAATAAAAAAGAAGGAGCCCGCCTGTTTATGGATGAGGTTCCCGTTCTTGCCCAGCCAGCCCAGACCGCTTCTTTGCGCCCAGCTTCTTTCCAGTACTGGCGCAGAATCTACAAACCCGCGTCCGCTTACAGCGCCGAATTCCTCCTGCATGCGGGCCAGTAACGTATTCAACTTAGCCTTAATGACTTCGTGATAGTCCTGCCCGTACGCGTATTTCGAGATCTTAGGCCCTTCAGCTTGTTGCTGCTGCGCAGGGTAATAATTCAGCAAGAGGGTAATAACGGACTGTGCATTGTCGACCAGCTTCCGCGGATCGATCCGCTTATCGAAGTTGTTCTCCATATAATGCATGGAGCCATGCATTCCCTTATGCAGCCACTGTTCCAGCCTGCGGGCATCATCGTCCAGCTGGACTGCCTTTGCAATACCACAATGGTCAAAGCCCAGATCCGCCGCATGTTTCTTGATGAATGCCGTATATTTTGCCGCAAGGTTCATGAATGAGTGCAAGTTACATAAAAATAAAAGTTTGCTATAGCAATAGTTGGAATACACTTTTTCCATACCTTCATCCCAAAATAATCCTTATATCTGTATGCGTAGCAGATCTATTGTGCTCCCCATGCACCTCATTGCAGGGTGCCTGTTCACACTTACAACATTTTCTCAGACCAGGGACAAGGTCAAATTTGGGAAAATCAGTCCGGAGGACTTTGCACCGACCACCTTTGAAAAAGATACCTCGGCACACGCGGTTATCCTGGCGGATATTGGTACATCAGACTTCCAGGTAGAGCGAGACCATTTTGAACTGATGTTTAAACGGTTGAAAAGGGTCAAGGTTGTTGACAAGAGCGGATACGACGTCGCGAATGTGGAAATTCCCCTCTATGTATCCGGTCAGGATGAGGAGAAGCTGAATAATCTTAAAGCCGTCGCTTATAACCTGGAAGGCGGTAAGGTCGTAGAAACCAAACTTGAAAGTAAAGGCGTCTTCACAGACAAGTACGACAAGAATCACATCGTTAAGAAATTCACCATTCCTGCAGTAAAAGAAGGGACCATCATCGAATATACCTATTCAGTAATTTCACCGTTCTACTTTAACCTGCAGCCCTGGAATTTCCAGGACGAGCATCCTTGCCTGCTCAGTGAATATAGTGTCACCATTCCTGAGATCTATGATTTCGTTTTCCTGAAACAGGATATCAATAGCCTGCTGGCAGTAAAAACTACGACCAACAGGCAGACCTATAACATGACCTTCGAAAGCAATGGTCCCACCAGCGCCTCTGAGCATGGTAGTTTCTCTGCTAACACGGTTACGAACGTCTGGACTGCCAAAGATATTCCGGCACTGAGAGAAGAGAGTTTCACCACTTCTCTGAGAAACCATATTACAAGGATCGAGTTCCAGTTGTCTGCAATAAAATATCCGGGCGCTCCCGTTAAACCTGTGATGGGTAACTGGGAGAAATTCGGAGAAGACATGAACAAACATGAGAGCTTCGGCGCTGACCTCAGTAAGAACAACGGTTACCTCGGAGACGTAGTTGACCAGCTGACCGCCGGACTGAAAGACGACACTGCGAAAGCACGCCGCATCTACAACTATGTGAGAACTAATTTCACCTGTACGGATCATTATGGATTGTATCTCAGCAAAACATTGAAATCTGTCTTCACTTCCCACAGCGGTAATGAAACGGATATCAATCTGCTGCTGATAGCGATGCTGCGCCGTGCAAATCTGAATGCAGATCCGCTGGTACTGAGCACCCGTAACCACGGGTTCACCCACGAACTGTATCCGCTGGCATCCCGCTTTAACTATACCATGGCCGCCCTCACGGTCGATTCGCTGACCTTTTTTATGGATGCATCCCGTCCGTACCTGGGTTTCGGTAGAGTGGATATGTCCTGTTACAATGGTCATGCCCGATTGTTAGGCAGTACTGGCGTATTTCCGGTATACTTCAATCCTGATGAATTACTGGAATCGAAGATTACCTATGTTATGCTGATGGGTGGAGAAGGTGGAAGCCTGAAAGGAAGTATGCAGCAGAACCCTACCTACTTTGAATCCTGTGCTATCCGCTCCTCTATAAAGGATAAAGGCAAGGACGCATACTTTAAAGGAAAAGAAAAGGACTTCGTAACAGAGACCACGATCAGTGGAGTTGAGTTAGAGAACCTCGATGATAACGAAGATGTGCTGAAGATGAAATTTGATTTTGAGATGAAAGCAGACGATGCCGGCATGCTTTATATCAATCCTTTATTTACAGAAGCTACACGTAAAAATCCTTTCCGCTCACAGGAACGCAAGTACCCTGTTGAAATGCCATGTGTAATGGATGAAACCTTTACATTGAACATGACTGTTCCGGAAGGTTATGTAATTGAAGAATTGCCTAAATCAGCTGTGGTTAAATTCAATGAAAACGAAGGGATATTCCAGTATCTGATCCAGCAGAGTGAAAATACTATCCAGTTCCGTTCCAGGGTAAAACTGAACAGGGCTGTCTTCGCACCGGACGAGTACAATTCGCTTCGTGAGTTCTTCGATATGATCGTAAAGAAACAATCTGAACAAATCGTACTGAAAAAGAAAAGCTAATCATGTTGACCTGTAACACAAAGAAATTCCTATACAGCATTTGCTGCTGTATAGGTTTCCTTTTATTTATGACGCCCGTATTTGCCGGCGATCCGATCTATCCCGCATTTATGATCCCCGATTCACTAAAGAGCAATGCGCACGTAGTGAAACGGCTGGAAGAAGTAAGTGTAAAGATCAACGATCCGGGAGATGTGCGCATAACAACGCATTACGTGCTAACCGTAATGGATGCAGAAGGAGAAAGATACGCGCGTGTAGTAGAATGGTATGACAAGCTCCGTGACGTCCGTTCTATTAAAGGCACCCTGTACGATGCACTCGGTCTTCCTATCAAAAAGCTGAAGCAAAGTGATATACAGGACAAAAGCGGCGTAGGTGGCGAATCACTCATGACAGACGACCGCTATAAGGAACATGCGTTTTATTATAATGTCTATCCGCATACAGTAGAGTATGAGATCGAGGTAAAATATAACCACTCTTTCTATCTGCCATTTTGGGTGCCCCAGGAAGCAGCCGCGTTTTCCGTTCAGCAGAGCAAAATGACGGTGACGGCTCCGAAAGACTATGTACTCCGTTATCGTAATCTGAACTATCAGGGCGAGCCGGTTATCACCAAAGATGGTAGTAACAGCGTTTATACCTGGGAGGTAAAGAACCTGTCGGCAGTGTCAGAAGAGCCATATGCGCCACGTTGGTATAAACGTACCACCACCGTTATGCTGGCGCCTGCAAATTTTGAAATGCAGCAGTACAAAGGTTCTATGAACACTTGGGAGGAGTTCGGACGTTTCATGTACGCATTGAACCAGGGACGTGACCAGTTACCTGATGCCGTTAAACAAACAGTGCATCAGTTAACAGATGGCTTGCCCCGCGAAGAAAAGATCTCAAAGCTGTATAAGTATCTGCAGCAACATACCAGGTATGTCAGTATCCAGTTGGGCATTGGCGGATGGCAAACCTTTGATGCGAACTATGTGGCCACCAAAGGGTATGGCGACTGTAAAGCGCTTTCCAACTATATGTGCGCCCTCCTGAAAGAAGCAGGTATTAAAGCTTCCTGTGTGCTGGTTTATGCCGGCGACGAGAACAAGGATGTGACAGATGCCGGTTTTCCTTCCAATCGTTTTAATCACGTAATCGTGTGCGTACCCGGTACGAAAGACAGCACCTGGCTGGAATGTACCAGCAATATCAATGCAGGCGGCTACCTGGGTAGTTTTACGACGGACAGGCCCGTACTGCTGATTGACGAAAATGGAGGAAAACTGGTCCGTACGCCGGTATATACTATGGTACAAAATCAACAGATCCGCCAGATCAACGCCACCATCGGAGAAACAGGTGATATGGTCATTAAGGTGAATACACACTATACCGGTCTTCAGCAGGATGACTTACATGCCCGCATCAATATGCTGACGAAAGAGAAGATCCTTGAACGTCAGAAGATGGCCGGTTATTTCTCCAGTTATGATGTGAACCGGTATGAGTGTAAGGAGATGAAAGAAAGTCTTCCAGCTATCGACGAACAGTTGGAGATCTCGGCACATAACTATGCCTCTGTAACGGGTAAACGTATGTTCCTGGAGCCAAATCTGCTCACCAAAACAGGCAGGCGCCTCTCTGCAGATACAGCCCGTAAATCGGACATCTATCTTGATGACGTTTACCGTGATGTCGATACCGTAAAGATCACCATTCCCGACGGATACACACCTGAAATGGTACCCCAGCCGGTGAGTCTGAAGAGCATGTTCGGTACCTATACCTCTAAAGTGACCGTAGAAGGTAATGTCGTTACCTATACCCGCTCTATAGACCATAACGGAGGTTCCTTTCCCGCTTCCGCATATCCGGAGCTGGAGAAGTTCTATAATGGCATGTATAAAGCCGATAGAGCCAGATTGGTCCTCGTCAAAAAATGAAATAAGTGAAATAATTGCAGTCCGGTACCGGAAATGCTGTAAAAAGAGCAGTCCGGTACCGGCATTTCTGCCAAAATGCCCCCTTTGTTAACCTTGGATCAGGTTTTGTTGTTCTCTATAAGTCGTTTGAAAAGACGTCAAAAAAGGAGAAAACTAAGCTGTTATGAATCTAAATAACTTCACAATTAAATCGCAGGAGATCTTGCAACAGGCACAGCAACTTGCCTTTAATGGACAGCAACAGGCCATTGAGACGGGACATCTGCTGAAAGCGCTGCTGGACGACCAGGAGAGTGCAATTGATTACCTGCTGAAAAAGAACAACGTAAATACTAATTTCCTGTCAACCAGACTGGAAGAACAGATAAAAAAATATGCCCGCGTATCCGGTGGAGAAGGCGGACAGGTATTAAGCCGTGATGCTAACAATGCTATGCTGAGAGCTGGCGCGAGCATCAAGGAATTTAAAGATGAATTTGTCAGTGTAGAACACCTGTTGCTCGGTTTACTCGGTGGCAGTGACGATACTGCCAAACTGCTCAAAGATGCAGGACTGACAGAGAAAGGATTGAAGGCTGCCATAAAGGACCTTCGCAAGGGTAGTACGGTAAATTCACAAACTGCCGATACCCAGTATAATTCCCTCCAGAAGTACGCAAAGAACCTCAACGAACTGGCAAGGGCCGGTAAACTGGACCCTGTTATCGGCCGTGATGAAGAGATCCGCAGAACACTCCATATCCTTTCCCGCCGTTCAAAAAACAACCCTATCCTGGTAGGTGAACCTGGTGTAGGTAAAACCGCGATAGTGGAAGGATTGGCCCACCGTATCATCAACGGGGACGTTCCTGAAGACCTCCGGTCCAAGACTATTTATGCTCTCGACATGGGTGCATTAATGGCAGGTGCAAAGTATAGAGGTGAATTCGAAGAAAGGCTGAAAGCGGTGATCAAGGAAGTGACTGAAAGCGACGGACAACTGATCCTTTTCATAGATGAGATCCATACCCTCGTTGGTGCAGGCGCTATGGAAGGGGCAATGGACGCTGCGAATATTCTTAAGCCGGCTCTGGCACGTGGTGAGCTCCGTGCAATAGGTGCTACCACCCTGAATGAATATCAGAAATATTTCGAGAAAGATAAAGCCCTGGAACGCCGTTTCCAGAAAGTAATGGTAGACGAGCCAAGTGTGGAAGACGCAATTTCTATCCTCCGCGGTCTGAAAGAACGTTACGAAAGCCATCACCATGTACTGATAAAAGACGAAGCGATCATTGCAGCGGTAGAATTGTCAAACCGCTACATTACCGATCGTTTCCTGCCCGATAAGGCGATTGACCTGATAGATGAAAGCGCAGCTAAACTCCGCCTGGAAATGAACTCCATGCCGGAAGAACTGGATGAACTGGAACGCCGTATCAGACAGCTGGAAATTGAAAGAGAAGCTATCAAACGTGAGAACGATGAAAATAAACTGCGTGAGCTGAATGAGGAAATAAGCAGACTGGGAGAACAACGCAGCACATTCAAAGCAAAATGGCAGGAAGAGAAGGAAATAGTAGACAAGTTACAGAATGCCAAATCCAGCATCGAAAACTTAAAACTCGAAGCAGAGCAGGCAGAACGTAATGGTGAATATGGCAGGGTGGCAGAGATCCGCTACGGAAAAGTGAAAGAACAGGAAGAATTGGTAGCTCAGTACACAGCTGAACTGAACGAAATATCTTCGGATCACAAACGCTTGCTGAAGGAAGAAGTTGATGCGGAAGACATTGCGGAAAACGTGGCCAAAGCTACCGGCATCCCGGTGTCAAGAATGTTACAGAGCGAAAGGGATAAACTGCTCCACCTCGAAGAAGAGCTGCATAGAAGGGTAGTAGGACAGGAAGAAGCGATCATCGCAGTATCTGACGCCATCCGGAGAAGCCGGGCCGGTTTACAGGACCCTAAACGTCCTATCGGTTCCTTCATATTCCTGGGTACCACCGGTGTCGGTAAGACCGAACTGGCGAAAGCACTGGCAGAATACCTGTTTGACGACGATTCCATGATGACGCGCATCGACATGAGCGAATACCAGGAGAAACATGCGGTAAGCCGTTTAATAGGCGCGCCTCCCGGTTATGTAGGTTACGATGAAGGCGGACAGCTCACTGAAGCGGTAAGGCGTAAACCTTATTCTGTAGTGCTGCTGGACGAGATCGAAAAGGCGCATCCCGATACTTTTAACATTTTGTTACAGGTGCTCGACGACGGGCGGCTGACAGACAACAAAGGCCGTGTGGTGAACTTTAAGAATACCATCATCATTATGACCAGCAACATGGGGAGCCAGATCATCCAGGAGAATTTCGAAAGGATCGATGAAAAGAACCGTGAGGATATAGTGGATGCTACCAAGGCGGAAGTAATGGGGCTATTAAAGGAAACCATCAGACCTGAGTTCCTGAACCGTGTAGATGAGGTGATTATGTTCCAGCCATTACTCCGTAATGAAATTAAGGGAATAATTAACATTCAGTTACAGCATTTGAAGGACCTCGTAGCACAAAGTGGCATGATATTGGAATTCTCTGATTATGCACTGGAGTACCTGGCCGCCCAGGGTTACGACCCGCAGTTTGGGGCGAGACCGCTAAAAAGGTTAATACAGAAAGAAATCACTAACCTGCTGAGTAAAAAGATCCTGGCAGGGGACATAGATAAAAGCAGACCGGTACTGATAGACGTTTTTGATGGCGTAGTGGTGGTGAGGAATAATAATCATACCGTGAATGCATAATCGCATAACAAGATCTTATATTCAAATACGACGATATACAGTTACGAATACCCGGATAATTCTTTATCCGGGTTTTTTTATGCTGTAATGGACACGCGTCATTTTTGCGTATTTTTGATAACAAAGCAACTTTATGATCGGAGAAAGAGAAAAACGGTTTATGCAGATGGCAGTGGACCTTTCCCGCCAGGGAATGGAGAACGGGGAAGGCGGTCCGTTTGGCGCAATAGTGGTGCGAGGAGAGGAGATCGTTGGGCGCGGCTGGAACCAGGTATTGTCTCATAATGACCCTACCGCCCATGCCGAAGTAATGGCCATCCGGGATGCCTGTACACAGCTGGGTACCTTTCAGTTGCACGACTGTGAGATCTATACCTCCTGTGAACCTTGTCCCATGTGCCTGGGCGCTATTTATTGGGCCAGGCCGCAGCGTGTTTATTTTGCCAACACAAAAGAAGATGCAGCTGCCATTGATTTTGATGATTCATTTATATACCAGGAAATTGGTGTACCTCATAACGATAAGAAGATCCCATTCATCGCCTTCCCGTTTGATGCTGCTTTAAAGGTGTTTAAAGACTGGCAGATCAAGGGAGACAGGACTTTGTATTAGACCCCGGAGAAATGGAAAAACGGGGCTTATAATGCCCTTTACAGAGGCTGTAACTAAACAAAAAAAAGGCTGTCGCGCAGTTAAGCGGACAACCCCAAAAAATTTCTTCGGTGAGCTGTAAATTAAGCGCCTTTTTTAGCTGCAGGCTTATGCATCTTGTGGCCGCTATGAGCTTTAGCTGTGTCAGAAGCTGGTTTCTCGGTTTTTGCTTTCTCTTTCTTAGCAGGTTTAGTAGCAGGAGTCTGCGCAAAAGTAACAGCGCTTACACTCATAAATACTGCGGCTACAATAAGGCTTTTCTTGATGTTCATGACTAGTGATTTTTAGTAAAGTAATCAGGAGATGAATTGTTTCAATTCCCGATGTGAAGTTACGCCCCTGAGAAGGGCAATGCTGGCGGTTTCGTTGAAAAGGGAATAACTATCGTCGAAAAAGGCCAAAGGAAAGTCCGAGTTATAAAAGCAATTGCAGCGTTTCCTGTAAAGCCTTAACGCACAACTGCTTGAGCGTATTGTACTGCTCCGTTACAACATAAGGATCATACGGATCATCCAGCTTTTCAAGCACATCCAGTATAGGATATAACCTGCTTTCCAGTCCTACAAATGAAATAGTTGTCTTCAGGTTATGAGCAGTGCTACGTATGTCTGTAACCACGCCTTCATCAATGGCTTTCCTTAGCAATGAAAGATCTTCCGGCAATTGTGTAACGAACTGCTTTAACATATTCTGTTCGAAATCCCTGTCGCCCATAGATAGTTGCTGCAGATATTCAAGCTGTACCAATGGAGTGTCCGGCTCTGTAGGAATGCCGTTATTGCTGCCGGCGCTGTTGTTGTGATGACCGTTATGATGCGCATACGATTCCCGTGTGCCGCTTTTGCCGGTAAAGAGCTGTATCATATGATAAAGCTCCGCTTCCCGTATGGGTTTCGAGATGTATTCATTCATACCCGCTTGCAGGCATTTCTCGCGTTCGCCCGACATGGCATGTGCCGTCATGGCGATGATCGGAATATTAGATTGCAGGTCTTCCCTTATCTTTCTCGTTGCCGTATAACCATCCATTTCGGGCATCTGAAGGTCCATCAGTACCATGTCAAAATGTTGCCTTGATAAGGCGTACAGGGCCTCCTGGCCGTTATTCACCAGCTGATAGTGCAGCTGCCGGTTACCCAGCAGATGACGTAACAGGTTCTGGTTCATTTTATTGTCTTCCGCAACCAGTAGTCGCACGTCAGGTTGATGAGGCAGAGCAAAATTATCAGGAGAATAATTATAGTTTTCACCACTGTCCTGCGATAACTCTCCTAATGTATAAGGCAATTCGATCTTAAATATGCTGCCTTTCCCTGGTTCACTTTCTACTACGATATGACCATGCTGCAACTCAACAAGCTGCCTCACAATAGTTAAACCCAGTCCTGTACCACCAAACTTGCGGGTAATGTCTGCCTCCGCCTGGTTAAACCGGTCGAAAATAGAAGGCAGTTTATCAGGAGCGATGCCAATACCCGTATCGCTGACAATGAACATTAATCTCACTTCACTTTCTGCGGATGTATTGGCAGGTTCTGTAGTAACCCGGCTTACCCTTATCTGTACTTTGCCTTGTGCAGTAAATTTGATAGCATTGTTGACGAGGTTCACCAGCACCTGTGTCAGCCGCATCACATCACCGTAAAGAATGTCCGGTACCTGTGTATCTATGACTACTGATAGTTCCAGTTTTTTCTCCTGCGCCTTTGGCTGGAACATGAGCTCCAGGGAATGAAGCATCCCGTGCAGACTGAAAGAAACAGGTTCCAGCCGCATCATGCCTGATTCTATTTTTGAGATGTCCAGGATATCGTTGATGATATCCAGCAGGTTCTCACCGGCGTGCTGGATGGAGGCCACGTATTCTTTAGACTTCTCATTCAGCGGCTGCTGTTGCAGCAGGTGCGTGAACCCTAGTACGGCATTCATGGGCGTCCGGATCTCATGGCTCATATTGGCCAGGAACTGATCTTTGACGATGGTTAGCTTCTTTTCCTGCTGCCGCGAATGGTCAAGCGCATCTATCAATTGTTCCTGCCTGTAAATGCGGCTTGTGATATAGAGGAATGACAGCAAACTGGAAAGGCAGGCAAAGAACAGCATGACCGTTCCCCAGTTCAATGCTTTTTGTCCGCTGGTATCTATGAGATGAGTAGTACGGTTTACTTCCGTCTGCCGTAAACTGTCAAGTGAATGAAGTACGATATTAATGGCCTCTCCCAAACGTTTACCCTTCTGAGCGTTGATCATTCTTTCTGCCGACCATTTCCCCTGGGCATAAAAAGTGTCAAGTACAGCAATATTGAATTGGTTCTTTTCTTCTACGAGGTAGTTTAATTGTGTGAGCAGCTTCGCTGTGCTGTCGTTTATCACCAGTTTGTTGATCTCTCCGAGGTCGGCTTTGATGAGAGCCACCTCCGCTTCTATACCGGTGATATTCAGTGTGTCCTGCGATATCAATGTGCCCCGTACTTTACTATCGGTTTTGGCTATACTGGTTTGCAGTTTCTGGAGTTCGTTCTTGACATTCAATTCATCCAGCAGCTTCTCATTGCCGGAGATCAGTTTACGTATATTCTGCGCCGAATTGAACTGCAGCACGATAAATAATACCAGTCCTACAATGAACAGACCCAGCAAGTAATATTTCATCAGCTTCGGCTGCATGTTCTCGGAAATATTTTGTTTAAAATTACGAATTACAGCTGACTGTATATAAGAATGACGAATCACGAATACTGTCTATTCGTCACCCGTCATTCGTTTTTAAACCCAAATCTTATCTCAGACAAGCTTGCTTTTCACATGCTTTTGATGACCTTTCGTGCGCTCAGCCGGTTCTTCCCTTTTCATTGTTCCTTATGCTGTTCTTCTCTTATTGTCCGTTCGTAGCCTGCTGGTCCGCACGCCATGCCGATCATTTGCTTATTTAGCCGCTTTCTTCACATGATGTTTCTTATGAGCCTTCTTTGCCTGAGGTGTAGTAGTGGCTTTAGGTTTTTCCTGCTGTTTAGCGTTAACAGTTGCAGCTTTAGATGTTGCCGCTTTATTGGCAGAAATAGTTACGGTTTTGGCAGTTGCTTTTTTTGCAGTATGTGCAGGAGTAGCTGCGAAAGTGGCGGTACCTGCTAATATCATTGCTGCTGCCATCAGTGTTCCTAACTTTTTCATGATCTGTAATTTTTTATTTGATGATTATTTATTTGCTTGTTTTGATGACTCAAAGATACAAGCCATAACAGCCCTGCTGAGGCGTAAATTGTTTAACAGGCGTCAGCCATCGTCGGAAAAGGATTAACTGTCGTTGGGATATATTATATTTGTTCGCCACCTCCTTAAACTGACAAATATGTCAACCAATTAATAAACCCTCTATTTCATGAATTCAAAACAGATCACTTCCGGTATTGCCCTCATTTTACTGCTGCAGGGTGCTTACGCCCAGCAAAAACTGAGTGGTTTCAACAGTGAACATGCCAGGCAACATCAGGAGCTTGAAGCAAATTTCGACAAAGAGCTAAGCGCTGCGGCTATCGGGAATAATATCAAGACCTTGTCCGCACAACAACATTACCTGGGATTGCCCAGGGATAAATGGGTGGCGGAAAACATCCTGCAACAATTCAAAAGCTACGGATGGGACGCAAGGATAGAGACCTACCAGGTACTGTTCCCTACTCCGAAAACAAGAGTACTGGAAGCCAGTTATCCGGAAAACTATAAAGCCGTTCTTAAAGAGCCGGCATTGAAGGAAGACGCCAGCACCGGTCAGGCAGATGAACTGCCTACCTACAATGCATGGAGTGCCGATGGTGATGTGACCGGGGAACTCGTATTCGTAAATTATGGACTGCCGGAAGATTATGACTACCTCGAAAGACTGGGCATCAGCGTAAAGGGAAAGATCGTTATTGCAAAATACGGCCGTTCCTGGAGAGGTATCAAGCCAAAGGTGGCACAGGAGCACGGCGCCATCGGGACGCTGATCTACTCCGATCCTAAAGACGACGGTTACTACCAGGGAGATGTATACCCTCAGGGGCCGTTTAAAAGCGAATACGGGGTCCAAAGAGGCTCTATAATGGATATGGTGATCTATCCTGGCGATCCGCTTACTCCTGGCGTAGGAGCGACTGAAAATGCCAAAAGACTGGAACGTGCAGAAGCGACCAACCTGTTGAAGATACCCGTGCTGCCGATCAGCTATCACGATGCAGCCCCCTTATTGGCCGCACTCGAAGGACCGGTAGCGCCCGAAAGCTGGAGAGGCGCATTGCCATTCACCTACCATATCGGGCCTGGTAAAGCAAAGGTGCACCTGAAACTGGAGTTCGACTGGAAAATGGTCCCGGCCTATAACGTGATCGGCTTCATGAAAGGAAGTCAGTTTCCTGACCAGTGGGTCATCAGAGGTAATCACCACGACGCCTGGGTATATGGCGCAGCCGATCCTGTAAGTGGTCTCGCGGCCTTATTGGAAGAAGCCAAAGCGATCGGCGTGCTCGCTAAGAAAGGTTATAAACCAAGGAGAACTTTAGTATATGCCGCCTGGGATGGTGAAGAACCCGGCTTGCTTGGATCTACCGAATGGGTGGAAACACACGCAGCAGAGCTACAGCAGAAGGCCGTAGCTTATATTAACTCTGACGGTAACAGCCGCGGATTCCTCGGCGTAGGTGGCTCTCATGCACTGGAGCCATTTGCAGGGGAGATTGCCAAAAGCATTAAAGACCCACAAACGAGCGTGACTATCTTCGAAAGAAAACAAGCCGCCGATATCGTATCTGCCGGAACAACGAAGGCTAAAAAAGACCTGCTGTCAAAGAAAGACCTGACCATCAGTGCGTTGGGATCAGGCTCTGATTATTCTTCTTTCCTTCAGCATCTTGGCATTCCTTCCCTGAACATCGGTTTCGGTGGTGAAGGCGCTGGTGGGGAATATCACTCTATATACGACACTTACGAAAACTATTCCCGCTTCAAAGATCCCGGTTTCGAATATGGTGTAGCGCTTTCCAAATATGGTGGCCGCGCGGCCCTGCGACTGGCAGACGCGGATATATTACCGTTTGATTTCCGTAGCCTTTCCAGAACGATCAACACATACACCACGGAACTGATCTCACTGGCAGAACAGATGAGAGAGACAACCGCAGTAGAAAATCAAGTGATCAACAACAATGCATACCAGCTGGCCGGAGATGTTACCAAACCTATCAAAGCACCTGCTGTAAAAGGAGAGGTGCCTTATATTGACTTCTCTAAATTGCAGAACGCACTGGTAGCACTGGATAAAGCTACCCAACAATTACAGGATGCAAGAACGAAAGCACCAATACCTGCAGGAAAAGAAGATGGGTTGAACAAGGCGCTTTATCAGGCAGAACAACAGTTGTTGTACGATAAAGGTTTACCAAACAGGTCCTGGTATAGACACACCATATATGCACCCGGCTTTTATACCGGTTATGGTGTAAAAACGTTACCTGGTATCCGCGAAGCGATCGAACAAAGAAGATGGCAGGAGGCAGAAGAGCAGATCGCCATTGCTGCCGCCGCCGTGAATCGCCTCACTACCTACCTCCAGCAAACAACCGCAGGCCTGAAACAATAACAAAAAAATATAATTATCAAAACACAATAGGACCCCGTTAGGGGTCCCCTGTTGTGCGCCCGGGGTTGCAAACCCCCGGGTTACGAATGGTCCCGGTTATCACCCGGAGAATGAATGGCCAGGGGGATAACCCGTGGATATAAACATGAAACCCGGGGCGATGCCTCCGGGTTTCATGTTTATATCCACGATTGCAATGCGGATTATATATTCATCACAACAAATTCAACCTGCCATTCAGCGCAGCCCTATACGCATCCGCAACCGGTACCGCATTCTTTACTATTATAATTGCCCCATCCTGAATCGCTTCTATCTTATCCAGCGCTACAATATAAGACCTGTGCACACGCATGAACTTCGTATCTGGTAATCTTTCCTCTATTGCTTTCAACGTTGAATGAACTGCATGAAACTTCTGTGGGGTATGCAATTTTACATAGTCTCCCATCGCTTCCAGGTAAAGGATATCATCGAGTTTGATCCGCTTTAGCGTACCGCTATCCCTGATGAATACGAACTCATTATCCGTATCATGAAGCTCTCTGGAATTCGCCTGTTGCACTTCCTTTGCCCGTTCTATAGCTTGCAGGAAGCGGGATGGAGTCACTGGTTTAATAAGATAATCTGCCACATGCAATTCAAACGCCTCTACTGCATAATCTTTTTTAGCAGTGGTAAAGATGATGACCGGACCCTTTTTGCCGATGTTACGTGTCAGCTCAATGCCATTCATACCAGGCATTTCAATGTCCAGCAACAGCAGATCTATTTTCTCCTTCTGCAGGATATTATAAGCTTCTAAGGCACTTGCACATTCACCGGCTACGTGTAGCTGGTCTACATGACTGGCCAGCTGTTTCATGGCCGTGCGTGCGAGTTTATTGTCGTCAATGATGAGGCAGTTCATGTAGCAAAGATAGGGAACCTGTATTCCAGCGGCCTTAAAGGGAGATTATAATTCGCTTAAAACATAGGGGATGCTATGTATTATAATTTTCTTTAAATATCTTGCATACGTATTAATGGGTCTCAACGTGAAACAGCTCAAAGAGCTTTTACTGTTCTTGTCATGTATCTTTCTCCTGCCTTTACTGCAGGGAGAGCCCGCTTTTACGTCCACTACAACACAGACTGTTTTACAAGCCCACATCAGCAAGACCACTTCCGATCATGGCGCTATTAATACAACAGCCGATGTTGATGGAACACTGCATCTGAGCACAGGCGCCCGCAGGTATAATCACCGGACAAGGGCGCTGAACGATTATCACGAGTTATGTCTGTTTGTTCCCAGTATCCGCATTAAGTCTTTATTCGTTTATATCCACGCTGTTTACAAGGGATATAAAGAATCCTATATCAGTGTTGCCGTCACACTCAGCGACTGGCGTGGCCCTCCGATAGCCTGATCTCCATTTTTCTACATGTATTTTATTAATACCGCAGACACGCGTCTTGCGGAAACTTAACACATCTGTCAGTTATGAATAAAAGAATTGCTGCAGGGATGTGGGTGATCATGTTATGCCTGTTGTGTAGCGTACCCCGGTATGCACATGCACAATCGGGCGGGGAACAATTATCCCTGCAACAGGCGATTGCCCTGACCCTTCAACACTACCCATCATTAAAAGCAAAACAAACATTATCTCAGGCCGGACTTGCACACACGACAGATATCAGTCATAACTGGTGGCCATCGGTCAAGTTGGTGGAAGAGGCTACGGTCGGAACCGACAATGGGATCTATGGGTCTTATTTTCCCCTGGGTACGATTCCTTCTACATCCGGTGGTATCCGCGGTGCAAACAGGAATGATGTCATGAGTGGTAATATCGCCCTGGCACAGGTCCAATGGGAAGTTTACAACTTCGGTGCTTATCGCTCACAGAAAGCGGAAGCAGTTCAGCAACAAAAAGTACTGAGCCTTGATGCAGACATTACCGCCAATGACCTGACCATAGCTGCCGTACGGGATTATCTGGGATTATTACAGTTCCGTTCACTGATGAAGATCCAGGAAGACAATATAGCACGTACACGCTCCGTACAAAGGGCGGTGACGGCCATTGTACTACATGGGTTGAAACCCGGCGTAGATAGCTCTGTAGCAGCTGCTGAATTATCCAAAGCAAGATTGAACTACCTCGATATACAGAATAGCTACAACAGTGTGCGCCTGCACCTGGGTATCCTTACAGGATTAGACACCAGTGCTATACAAGCGGATACACTGTATAACAACGGTCTCTTATCTATGCTAACCAGCCTGAATGATACAGTAAACGTCGCGAAAGAACATCCGGTATTGCAGTACTACAATGGCCTGATGCTACAACAGGAAAAGCATGAACAGGTCATCCGGAAAGCAGCATTACCTAAAATATCCCTCCTGGCATCAGGATGGATGCGCGGCTCCAGCGGACAGTTCAACGATATCTATAATAAAAACCTCTGGAGCGGATTTGGTTACAACAGATATAACTACCTGGCCGGAGTGGCGCTTACTTATAACCTCGCTGACATAGGACATACAAGAGATAAAATGAGGGAACAGCACCTGCGTACAAAAGCCGCTGCCGTACAACTGGAATCCACGCAAGCCGTACTGGATAATCAGCTGCAGCAGGCGAGGCTTAATATCCGCACATCTCTCGATAAACTGCAGGAGATGCCTGCACAGCTCAATGCCGCCAGAGCCGCTGCTCTGCAGAAGATGGCATTGTATAAAGGAGGACTGACCAACATCATTGAAGTTACCAATGCATTGTATCTTCTGAACAGGGCGGAAACAGACCTGGTACAGACGCGCAACGCAGCCTGGCAGGCGCTCTTTACACAGGCATTTACGGCTAACAATATTCAGGAACTGGTGCAGCAACTCGAAGTTGCCCGCAAGCAGTAATATCAAAAAACATAATTATGTCATTAGTCACAAGCGCACTGAAAAAGCCATTGTCCGTTGTAGTACTTACTCTCGGCATGTTCCTGTTTTCAGTACTGGCTGTCATGAATATTCCCATAGATATCTTCCCGAAGCTGAACCTGCCGACCATCTATGTGATAGAACCTTACGGAGGAATGTCTCCCCAGCAGATGGAAGGCTTCTTTGCTACCCGTTTGCAGGACCAGTTCCTTTATGTGAATGGCATTAAGAATATCAGCAGCAGGAATATACAAGGGCTTACCATGATCAAGCTCTCTTTTTATGAAAATACCAATATGGCGGAAGCCTCGGCACAGGTGGCCTTACAGGTGAACCGCGCCATGAAGTTCTTCCCACCGGGCGCGCTGCCTCCACAGGTAGTGCGTTTTGATGCCTCGTCATTGCCCGTCGGACAATTGGTGTTCAGTTGCCCTAACCGGTCGTTAAAGGACATCTATGATCTTGCCAATACGCGCGTCAGACCAATGTTCGGAAGCGTGCCCGGATTGTCTGCACCGCCTCCTTTTGGCGCCAATTCACGGTCTGTAGTTGTCAATGTGGACCCCGACCGCTTACGCAGTTATAATATGAGTGCGGATGAAGTGGTAGAGGCCATCGCAAAGAACAACGTGATGACGCCCTCCGGCAATATCCGCATCAATAACACGATGTATGTAACAACCATTAACTCACTGGAAAAAGAAGTGCAGGATTTTGGAGACATCCCGATCACCACCGACGGCAATTCCACCGTTTTTGTCAAGGATGTGGCAAGAGTATCTGATGCTGCCGATATTACGGTGGATTATGCACTGGTGAACGGGAAACGCTCCGTTTACATACCTGTCGTGAAAACTGCCGACGCTTCTACCTGGGAAGTGGTAAAAGCACTGAAAGCAAGATTGCCTGAGATGCAGAGCCTCTTGCCCGAAGACGTAAAGGTCTCTTATGAATTTGACCAATCGGTATTTGTGATCAATGCAGTTAAAAGCCTGCTGACGGAAGGTTTGCTGGGAGCTTTATTAACAGGGCTGATGGTGCTGTTGTTCCTGAAAGACCTACGCAGCTGTCTCGTAGTCGTGATCACTATACCGATCGCGATATTAGCTGCCGTATTAGGATTACAACTGGCTGGGCAGACCATCAATCTCATGACCTTAAGCGGACTGGCACTGGCCATTGGTGTACTGGTCGATCAGGCAACAGTGACAATTGAAAACATTCACCAGCATCTTGAAATGGGCAAATCCAAGCGACAAGCTATTTACGAAGCCAGTGAAGAGATAGCTTTCCCCTTGCTGCTGATACTCTTGTGTATCCTGGCAGTATTTGCACCTTCCCTTATTATGACAGGTGTTCCCAAAGCGATGTTCCTTCCTTTGTCGCTCTCTATCGGATTTGCCATGATCGCCTCTTATTTCGCCGCACAGTCGCTGGTACCCGTACTGGCCAACTGGTGGCTGAAAGAAGGTAAGTTCAATCACGGTCTGGCGTTGGACAATGAAGAGATTGATCAGATCAGTCATGATGAGGAACATCCTGCAAAAGAAGGCGGCTTTGACCGTTTCAAAAACCGTTTTGTAGGATTGCTTGAATGGCTGGGCAGGCGCTCCCGCTGGGTGATCACGCTGTATGTCATCATTGCCCTGGGAAGCGCAGGCGCAGCGTTTATGATAATCGGGAAAGACCTGATGCCCCATGTCAATAGCGGACAATTCCAGCTACGCCTGAAAGAGCCGGACGGTACCCGTCTTGAAAGAACGGAAGAGAAGGTGCATCAGGTGCTCACTTTGATCGATAGTACGGTGAACGGCAATGTAGCTATCAGCTCCGGATATGTCGGTTTGATCCCAAGCAGTTATGGTACCAGTAACCTGTACATCTTCAATAGCGGTACGCACGAAGCGGTATTACAGGTCAATTTAAACGATGATTACAAAGTTGATATAGAAGCCCTCAAAGATGAATTAAGGGCGCTTATTAAGGCTAAAATGCCCGAAATGAGGGTAAGCTTTGAACCGGTGGACATGACCGAGAAGATCATGGCTCAGGGAGCCGCTACGCCTATCGAAGTCCGGGTAGCGGGCAAGAACATGAAGGAAATAGCCGGATACGCCGGTCAGCTGGTGGACAAACTGAAAGAGCTGGACTATCTCCGTGACGTGCAGATCGCGCAACCACTGCATTATCCGGTCATCAATATCAATATAGACCGTTTAAAGGTGGCGCAGATGGGACTGAATATGTACCAGGTGGCCCGCTCGGTAACTGCGTCAACATCTTCCAGCAGGTTTACCGAAAAGAACCAGTGGCTAGACGAGAAGGTAGCTTACACTTACCAGGTGCAGGTACAGATACCGGAATATATCATGCAGACCATTAACGACCTGAAAGAGATCCCGCTCGTGAAAGGACAGCCAAGACCCGTACTCGGCGATGTCGCAACCTTTTCCAACAGCGAGATGCCCGGAGAATTTGACAGGGCCGGTACACGGCGTTTTGTAACCGTCAGCGCAAACATCACAGGGAAAGATCTGGGCACAGCAACAACGGCCGTGCAGGCTGCTATCGGCCAGATGGGAGAGCCTCCGCGGGGTGTGAAGGTAGAGTTAAAAGGCAGTTCAAGCCTCCTGGTCGACACGTTGTCCAGTTTGCAGAACGGTCTCCTCCTCGCAATAGCAGTAATCTTCTTACTGCTGGCGGCCAACTATCAGTCGTTCAAACTCAGCTTCGTCGTACTGGTGACAATTCCGGCAGTTATTGCAGGGGCCCTCATCATGCTGCTGCTGACAGGTGCAACACTGAACCTGCAATCATATATGGGCATGATCATGTCCACCGGTGTATCTGTGGCTAACGCAATCCTCATTGTCACTAATGCAGAAAAGCTCAGACTGGAATACCGGGACGCGTACAAGGCCGCTATCACCAGCGCCGGCATCCGCTTGAGGCCTATTCTGATGACCAGTCTCGCAATGATTGCGGGTATGATTCCCATGGCGACCGGACTGGGTGAATCCGGCGACCAGACAGCCCCTTTAGGCAGGGCCGTAATTGGAGGACTGATCGCCTCAACTCTCGCAGCCCTGCTGATCTTACCACTGGTATATGCCGCCATCCAGCGGAAGGCATCTTATGATGATCCTTCACTTATGCCCAAAACAAAAATCAAAAAAACTAAAATAGCCACCACTCATGCATAAACATATAGTCACTCTAGGCCTTGTCGGATTGTTGTTCACCGCGTGCCATGAAAAGGCCCCGCAAAAGAAGGCGGTGGTGAAAGACAGTAAAGGCAAAAAGTTCGAGCTTGCTTCAGTTGTTAACGAACCACTTTCTTCCAGTATACAGCTGCCTGCTGTATTGGAAGCCTATCAACGGGTGAGTATTTATCCGAGGGTAAATGGATTTGTAAAATCTGTATCGGTCGACAGAGGCAGTGTTGTGCACAAAGGAGAAGTCCTGATCACCCTCGACGCACCTGAGATCATTCAGCAATACTTTGCTGCGCAATCTAAATACCTCCAGGCAAAGGCAGTATTTGCAGCCTCCAAAGATAACTACGAACGTACGCTTGCCGTTAGTGAAACGCCAGGCACCATTTCTGCGCATGATGTGGAAGTGGCTAACGCCCGCATGGCGGCCGACAGTGCCATCATGAACAGTGAACTGGCTAATCTGCGCGCATTGGATGCTACCCGGAGCTATCTGACAGTAACAGCCCCTTTTGATGGCGTCATCACAGAACGTAATGTCCATCCGGGAGCATTGGTCGGTCCCAATACTAAGTTGGAAGGAGGCGCTATGCTGATGCTGGAGCAGGAAGACAGGCTGCGTCTGGTGGTGCAGGTGCCGGAAGCTTATAGCGCACAACTGTCGGCCAGCCGCCAGGTGTCTTTTCATGTAAATGCCCTGCCTGGGAAATCATTCGCAGGTGCTATCAGCCGCCAGGCCGGTTCGCTGAATGACCGCTACCGCTCTGAAGCTGTAGAAGTGGATGTACAAAATGTGGGACATCTGTTAAAGCCAGGTATGTACGCAGAGATCACCATCCCCGTTACCGGTTCCGCTCACGCAATGGTGGTGCCCGCCAGTGCAGTGGTCACCTCTACCGAGAAAAAGTACGTCGTTGCCATCAGGGAGGGATATACCCGTTGGATAGACGTTCAGGAGGGCAATCATCATGGCGATTCATCTGAAGTGTTCGGTAGCCTTAATCCGGGTGATATGGTCGTTATCCACGCAAATGACGAGATCAAAGAAGGAGTAAGGATAGATTAACGATAATTGAAACAGCCGCCTCATTAGTGACAAGGCGGCTGTTTCATTTTATTCCTCCGGCAGCATTTTTGTATTTCATGGGTAAAAGATACTGATATGACTACCAAAAAATCCATGAACGAAAAGCGTGCAACCAAGCTGGAAAAACGTAAGGTTGCGACTGCTGCCGATATCATTAAACCGGGTGAGAAAAAAGAGTTTAATGACGATAAGAACAATACCCTCGAAGGGTATGATGAAAATGAATACGATGGAAAGGATAAAGCTGACGCAAAACGGCGTAAAGCTTAGACAGTCCACCCATTATTAGCTGACACCCTGAGATAGAATAGGAGGGTAGGTATTAATATGGAAATAATATATAGTCTAGTCTTGAATCAGCATTATCTATAAAATGTTCACAATATGTTTATAAGATAATGGGTTTCCTAATGTTCACATAACCAGCTATTTAATAGCTTTAGGGTAAAATTATGGAACATGGGAAAACAACAAGGCATTCTTCCCTTTACCGGGCAACTCGGCGACAGGGTCGGGTATCTCAGGAATGGGAAATATTTCCTCCGGCGTAAAGCACTGGAGGTAAGGCAAAGTCCCGCTACGAAACGGGCAGCAAAGGATTTCGGCACCGCCAGTAAAGCTGGCGCACAATTACGTCATGCATTGTATACGGAGTTGCATCGGTATTACGACAGTAACGTTATTACTCGCCTTAATAAAGCACTGACGGGCGCTATCCAGAATGATCAGTATCGCCCGGCCGGTGAACGGCGCCTGAATGTAACCAACATGCAGTCGTTAAATGACTTCCATTTCAGTGCACATAGCAACCACCAGCGCTTGTTATCGTGCACACAAGTTATTTCGGAAGATGTTCAGGGTAGGGTACAACTCAGCTTTTCCGGTCTCAGGCCCAACGCGCCAAAGGGAGTGACCGACGTGAGCATCAAAGCGATTATTATATCAGCAAACTTCGAAAGAAGCGCCCTGGAAGTATCAGCATCTGAAACAGTAACAATAACGAATAGGAAACCGTGTGACGCTATCACACTTACTATTGGTCCCATCCCCGGTACTAGCGCTGCCCATAAAGGATTGAGGATCGTTTTAATCGAAGTACAACCCCACATCGGGGTGAACGGCCAGCTGCTGCCATCAGGTAATAGACAAGGTTACGCATTGGATGTTATCGCAGTACTTCCGCCGGTATCACAGCTCGTAAAGGTTCAGCGCGAATATAAGAACAACGCCCCGCTGCTGAAGATCATTCCCCGATATCCAAACCTTAAACCCCAGCGTGTTTTCAATCCCCCATTTGTAAAGGGATCTGTTGACCTCCTGCTACTACCTTCACTAACTAATGATCACTAAAACAGCCTTTATGATCTCGCTGTAATTACATAAAACAAGATAGTATGTTAACTCCCAAACAATCGGAACTCACTTTCCGGATGAATACCTATGTCAGTTTGAACCCAACTAATTACCTACCTATCAGATAACTCACACATTGTGTCTATATGTTCACTGTTAATGACCTATTCGGGAAGAAAAATCATGCAACTTCATAACTTTTACCCATCATATCTTATAAGTCCAGCTCACGTCCGGTGCAACGTCTACCTTACTATACGCTTACGGCATCCGTTCGAGGTATTAACAAAACACAATAGGACTCCGTTAGGAGTCCCCTGTCTGTAGCCCCGAGTGTAAACCCGGGGTTTCGTATCAATCGCCCCGTTATCGAAACATCATATCAATCGCCCCGTTATTGTTTGCCCCATATCCCCACATCACGATATCAACTCACATTTTGATTTAATTGATTATCCAACCTTTCATCAAGAAATCCACATATCGCCGCAGCTATTCTTTCTGCATCGTCATAATTATTTACAGGCCTGTTCAGTTCATTCAACAGATGCCGTGGTAATAACCTCCTTTTCTCCATTTCTCTAAATGCTCTCGCTGCATCCCCACCCGTTGCGCCAACAGGAATAACCGGTACATTCGCTTTTTCCGCATTTTCATAAGATATATAGGTGCCTCCCAATCCTCCGATCATTACCAATGCATAAGCTCTGCCCAATACGGTCTCATACCATAATGTCTCGTTTGCAACCCGTATTATCAGGCCTCCGTTATATACCGGTTCCTGGGTTTCAAGAATAACCTGTTGAAGATAGCGCTTATCAAGGATTCTCTCTTCAGCCAGTTGAATAGCGTAAGCTTCGGCAGCAACAGCATCCACGCCTGGCCAGCCCCCGGTGATAATGCCATAGCCGGCTTTGGCCAACTCTCTGGCCAGCGCATTACTCATCATCCATTCCGGTTGAGAAAGACGGTCTTTACCGGTACCGGCTATAAGGATCCATTTGTGTTTGAAGGCTCGCGTATTGGTGGATGATCTGATCTTAGGGTCAAGATCTGCAATAGTAAAGTATTTAGTTTCTGAGTTTACTATGTCAAAATTGGGCGATTCATCGATACCTTCAAGTTCAAAACGTTTGTCTATATAATCCCGGAGAGAGCTCGTGGTAATTGTATGACTGTTGTTTACAGCGGCCTCTCCATATAATCCATCCAATACAATACTGTTATTCTCATAAGGGATGTTGTCATTGACCCTTAATGGGACCTGATAAACGCAACTAGGCGCCGGAAGATGAGCTGAATCGAGGGAAAACAATTTAGGCGATCTTTCGAAAGTAAAATCGACCGGTATGTACTCAGCAAAAACAACTACCCTGGCAAATCCGGCATTGGACAAAGAATTAAGATATGGTGTGATGCTTATGATAGCATTGCTTCGCTCCGCACTCCATGACGCCAGCAGCAGATCGTCTGAATTCCTGGGCATATATCCGCATAAATAAATGTACAATGCCCGCTTTTTATTCTCTTTTGCCATGCTGACAAGCCGTCTGATAGTTTTGTCGATATCACTCCGCTGAACTTGTACATCCGACCCTGTAAGGTACGTAAAGCAATGATCGCGTTTAATTTTGTTCTTCAGCGCACCCGACAGCCAGTCTGAAAATCTTCTGGCATTGTGTACTCCGGCAGGCAGTCCCGGAAGATTCTCATAATGCGTGATACCAATGGACATTCCCCATGGTTCATAATCTTCCTCCTCCGGCTTCAAATATTTGATCAACGGCCCCGTAACACCCTCCAGTTCTTGTATCAGTTTATTGACATCTTCACCGGATATCACTGGCCTTCTATCAGCAGGTAATAAAGGATAATCCTTGTACACTGATGGATCAGCTTCACTTTCATCTTCCAGAATAAAATAAACAGGGATCTCCATGGCATAAGCGATCGTCAGTAGTTTCTCAATGTTATACCTCGGCTCATAAGCATACATGGACTGCTTTAAGCCAATAAAGATCATATCCGGGAACCGGTTATGAACGGAAAATGATTTATCAATTGCAGACCAGGTATTTACATGTTCAAGATCAACTCTTTTTTCATGCAATGCGAATTTTAGCTGGTTGTAAAAAGTAAATATGCCTGCTTCTGCCTGCGAATAGTATAAGCATTGTAAGGCGTCTATTGCCTGAAGATCTTCATAGTTCTTTATAGTAGTCATTACACCAATTCCAACGTCTTCTATTTTAGGCAGAAGAATATCTTTCCAATGATCTTTATGCACTACAAACAATGGGGTTTGCCATTGGTTACCCTCATTGGCCAAATTCAGGAAGTGTTCAAGTACTGCTTTGTAAAGATCGATGTACATTGTACGGGGACGCCCACGCAGATGCTGCGCCAAAGCGTCTGTCAACATCCCGCCTATACCATTCAGCTCATAACACTTCTCTTCCAGGTGCGTGGCCATCAGGGAAAAGTGTTTTGGATTGTTTTCATCCAGCCAATGGCGGCTACCGCCATGTGTATCAAGTATAAGTATTATCGTAGGATTATTGGGTGCAGATAAGACCAGCTGTTTAAATTCAAAGTCAGTCAAAATACCATTCTCCGCCTGACTGGTATACTCTGAGCTTACATCCAGGTCATGAAAGAAAAGCGCCGAGTTAGTCTGCTGATTACTTGAATGCCCGCTGAAGTAAAATATAATAGTATCATTGCTTTTTGCATTAAAAAGCACCTTCCGGAAAAAGTCGGCTACATTATCTCTTGTGGCTTCGTTGTCATGGAATAAACGTTTGTTGTCTTCTGCAAGCAGCTTTTCATGTGTCAGCACTTCCAGCATCTTATTGGCATCGCTTACTGATGCATGCAGATTGAAATTCTTGTCCATGTATTGATCTATACCGACGAAGATGCCGTACGCCTGTCCCGGACCATAGTCTTCTTTTGGTTGCTCCCTGCCGATCATATCCTCGATTTCCTTATATACAATTTTCAGGAATGAACCCCTGCCTTCCTTCGAGATGTAATCAGATAATATCGCTCCTCCCAACGACAAATCATCCGCATCTATGTTTAATAGTCCCCATTCGAATTCTTCTTCTACAATATAGTATAACAGAATTCTTCTTCCGCGGCAGATATCCAGAATCGTCTTTAGCCGGATTCTATGTAGTGGGGAAAGTAATTGAGGACCTAAACCGAGAAAAAGGACATTTGTTTCGAGCAATAGATTAACTAGTCCCGTTATATCATGCTGCCCTTTATTGCCTTCCGCATCGAAAAAGTGTGTCCACAATATAGTTCTTGAGGAAACTCCCGGCATTCCTTCCATGTCGTAGTCATATTCCTTCTGCAGTAACCAGCAGCATTTCACGATTTTCTCCTGTTGGTGCAGGAAGAATATTTTTAACAGGGCCATCGTTTTTTGTCTGCCCTGCTCCCGTATACCCTCGCTAATTATTTCATGTAGTTCTATAATACTGTTTTCTGATCCCGGTCCACGCCCCATGTCAATTAGCATCTTTTTAGCTTCATCTATAGCTTCAGATGTTGTTCTGGAGAATAACAGGTTATCCCAGTTTAACGCCCCTGGTATCAGATGTGGTAAGCTGAAAATGTCAGCGGAGGTTCTGTCTATTAAAAATTCCTGTAGAAGAGTGGAATAGAATTGAGCATATGTAATGTCGTTGGCAGCACTTGCAAGTACACTTTTAAATAAGCTTTCGTCTTTTTTTTCATTTATGCCATATCCTGCAATAATAAGACTGAATGTTGAATATATCTCAAAATACCATTCACTAAGAATATTGTCGCCTTCCAGCATACAAATAACATCGGGACTAAGATTCGGAAATTGGCTTGTAATCAGGTCGTTTAAGATCTTCGGTGTAAGTCCCGGGTTAACCGCCACATGAGGCCCATATCTTGCGTAAATGATCATCGTGTCGCCTTCCTTTGAAAGGGATAAGTATTTATTAACCAGCTCCCGCACCTCAGATGTCGGATTTTCCGATCTGGGGAATAAAATACTTACATTTTCTGGCTGTATATATTCCTTTTCAATGAAGAGATTTTTGATTTGTGTTATCTCTGTTTTAATAATGTCATCTCCCAATTCTATAAAGAGACCATATGTCTTATTTGCATTCCCATTATTTTTATCATCTATGGTTGATGTCTCCTTCTTCACAATCGTCTTCAACTTCTTACTCAACGCCCCCGGCAGATTGATCTTAACCGGTTGTCTGCCATCCACCACCTGATCCGTCAGCACAATACGTTTCGACGTTACCCCCGCGGGCTCAGTTGTCAAAGATTCAGGCTTATTTAAAGCCTTTTGCAGCAACCCGGAGAACTGTTTATTATCTTTCTCCAACGCAGTGATGAGGTTGACAATACCCAATCCGCGGCTGGTGTTCTTCTTCTGCAGTTCCTGTGCAAGAGAACTAAGTATCTGTTCAGCAGCACCCCTTGTGTTTACTTCCATAACCGCCGCCCATTGCTGGGCGTCATAATAATTCCTCCATGCGCTTCCTTGTGTGTTATGCCTTGAATACTGATATAGAAAAGCCGCCAGTTCCTCCTTTACAAATTGATTGCCCCTGTTTGCCCGCAGGTCCTGTAAAAGACATTGACGTACATTGGCGTCCATCTCAAACAGGTCAGGACCCGTCTGACGGAAGATGTTGCTCTGGATGCAATCGTTCACCGCCAGCGCATGTAACTTAACTGAAGCTCCGTTCTTCATAAATGTTCCAAAGTTGGCCCATATCTGATATAACAGATGCACGGTCACCGCAATAGGGAACGCCGCCATCTGTATAAGCTCCACATGGTCACCGTTCGGATATAGCTGCGCATACTTATCCACGAACGATTGTATCGCTTTCCTGGCTTCCTGTGTATGATCATTATTGTTGCTCATTGACCGATATTTGAAACGCCTTTTGTTTTGAAGAACTGGATGATATTTCCCATATGATCGCTATTATCATTCCCAGGCTCAAACATCTTCACATAACGGCTGATCTTCTCAGCAGATGTCCCTTTCCATCGCGCTTCAGGTAAGGGATTCAACCAGGCTATACGATGCGACCGCAACTGATATAACAACCTGAATACCTTTCTGACCCTATCTTCACTATAATAGCCCCGCGCTGCTCCCGCATCACTGACAATGAGAATATTCCTCGACGGACTTGTGATCAGCTTCCGCAGTTTTACACTTCTCGTATGCTCCGGATTGGTGAATAAATATTCCGAAGGATAATTCCGGAAATAGAAAACGTCTCCCTCATTCTTCACACTGCCGGTAGTAGCACTTTCCACCACGGCATCTGCCAGGTCTTTAAATGCGATCATAGACCCTTCATGATCTATCAGTAAGGTCCAGCGGGTCACAAAGCCGTCTTCCTCCGTTAATTTCCATTCATTGAAATAACCTTTTCTGGCTACTTCTTCTACTGTAGCCGGAATATCTATAGTAGCACGGCCGGCACCCGGAACTTTGTATCGTAACGACCGGATCGTTTGCTCGATGAAACGCCGGCTAACAGGTAGATAGCGATTATCAAACGTATAGTTCTTTTTTCCGAACAGATGATTATAGTTATTGTCCGTAGTTGCGGCAGTCGTATCATCTTTAACCTCACTGATATAGAAGTTCAATTCACCTGCTTCTTCGTCAGGAACGTTTTCAATCTCTTTCTTATTTTCCTTTTTGTCTTCGCTGCCTTCCTCTCCGGGTTTTTCTGCGGATGTTTTTGTTTCTTTACTACTATCACTGCCGATCTTCTCCTCCTTCTTTGCAGACTTCTCATCAATGGGAACCGGGATGTCCAGCTGCGCATATATTCCCAGATGCCTGTTAAGTATTTCTTCCAGTATCTGTTCATTCATGATATTACTCTTAAGATGGAATGGCTTCAGCCAGAGCTTTTTACAGAGGAACAGCAACTCTTCTTTTGAGGTCAGGCCATAACCATTTTTAAGCGTATCGATCAGTAAGAGATAGGAGGAAAGATCCACCCCTTTCTGCGGCAAAGCCTTCTCTGTCCTCATAATTTCAAGGAAAGCGTTTTGTAAAGGGAACGTTATATCTGGTTGCTGCTCCATCATAATTGTTGTGCCTCGGTAGATAAAGGTTGCTCCATTGTCTTGAAGTTGAACAACGCGGTAGTTGTTTTGAATAACACATTCCCAAACGGTACCGGTACATGGTTGTTCTCATTAGTTGTTTCATTCAGCCAATCCCTGAACGCCGGATCATCCGCCAGTGTAACCGGACCTGTTTCAGGATCACTGCATGCTTTAAGAATAGCAAACCAATCAATGAATTCACTGGTGTTGATAGCCTTGCGGTACAAACTGGCCTCTGTATTCATGCCTTTACGGAGCGCTACAAAAGTCATAACGGCCTTCTCAATCAACGGATCGCTTTCCTCCTGTGGTTCGTAGAACCGTGCCTTCAGTATCCTTTCCAGCCAGGCCTTCGTATCCGCTGTTTCGAGCTTCTGCACAGAGAACATATCGATGTAATGAAATACACAGCGGCGAAGGAACGCATCACTCAGGTCTTTCTCCCCATTACTGGTGATCACTATAAATGGCTTATGCTCAAAAGACGGAGATTCATCCGTCTCAGGTATATAAAAACTATTCCTTTCCAGTTCTGTTAATAGATCATTACTGAAATCAATATCTGCTTTATCTATTTCATCGATCAGCAGAACCGCCTTTTTACCGGCTTCACTATGCCGCATGGCTTCGGCCATCGGCCCCCAGCGCCTGTATCGCTCGATGTCTTCAATGTTGTTACCCTGGCCCTGGAAATTAGCGTCTCTGAGCCGCAGAAGGTGATCATATTCATACAATCCTTCTCTTGCTTTGGAGGTCGACTTTACATTCCATTCAAAATATTTATGCTGATTGTACAACTCTCCCTTATACCATTCATACGCGACAGCTTTTGCCAGTAACGACTTCCCACATCCCGGTTCTCCCATCAGCAACAGCGGACGGTTGAGGAACAATGCCAGGTTCACCGCTTTACGCAGTTCCTCATCTGCGAAGTAGGGGAATATTGTTTCCTTGCCCTGGCCTTTGTCTACTTCTTTCGTTCTCTTTAATTGTTCGCTTAAATATGAGGGGTGAGCCATATCAATAGCATTTTATATTTAGTGAATTGGAAAATATCTACTAACTGATCTGAAACCGTGAGATGAAAGGCACTTCAAATTCTACCTTACTTTTAAGTATTTTCAGTATTTGCCTGATGGTGCCATTGCTTTGCTGATAGATCTCCTTCGCCAATGTGGCGTTCAATCCTAATCGGTCTAACTGGGGCTGCGCTTCGAACCATCTGGTCAGGTCTTCTTCCGTCATTTTGTCTACGGGCGATAATACCTGCAAACAATCATTAAACCGTCCTTTCTGTTTAAGCTGGGTCACGGTCTTTTCAAAGTCCTTCATCCTTTCTTCATTGACAGTCTCCATCTCATCGATGAGAAAGAATAGTATCTTATGATGCCAGTTTTGCATCTGGATGCTTAAATTTAATTCAGCGATGCAGATATCCCAATAGCGCCAGAACTCATCTAACGTCGATTCCAGCCGGGTCAGGTCTTTATTACTGCAGATGATCTTGAAAACGATATCCTGGTGCGCTATACCCACGCCTCCACAGAATTTGTCCCTGATCAGATATTTTAAGATGTCCTTCTTGTCCTGCTCTTTTAAATTATCCGCATTGATATTCAGATGCAGCCACTTTATCAATGCTGTCCAGAACTCATCATAGATCGATGATGCAGGATCGAAAGGAAAAGTAAGCTGGTTGTTTTCGTAAACCTTATTCTCAAATAACAGATGGTAGTATAACAGATCAAGTACACTATCCCTGTCTCCGGTCATTACCAACCCGCCGATAGGCTTGCCCTGCAGCTTGAATACGCCACGCTGCTTTCTGTAATTGAGTGTCTTGAGGGCCGATTCAAATACCGACAGGTCTTCCTTCAGGATCTCATCGGCCGTCTTCGCTATGTTGGTCTGTATGATCGTGGTCTTCAGGCACCTGGCTTCGTCAAGCATTTTCTTCAGATGCTCCACCTTTATCTTAAGCTCTTCAAATATTTCCGGGTCTTCCTCAGCAAGCTTCATCATCCGCTGCGCTTTCTCTAAGTCTTTTTCAAGCTTTCCGATCAACACCTCATTTTCTGTAAGTGACACCTGCGACCGCATTCGTATATTGCCTACACTGGCGTTCAATATTTCCGTGTTTTTTGTAAATAACCCCCATGCAAATTTTTCGGTCTTATCAAGGGATTGCAACTCCTCATCCATTTCACCGACCAGCTTCTTTGACTTACTTTTTTTCTCGACACAACTTTGCTCATAGTCTCCATACAGATAATTATAAGCCTCCTGCAAGGACTTTTTCTGCACCACAAAGTGCTCATAAAAGGATAAGGATACCTTCGCCGCCAGCTCATCATAAACGGCGGCCCGTGTAGCAATAATAGCTTCCACACCGGTTTGGTCAAGTATCTCTTTGACAAGCCTTGAAGAACTGCAGGCATTCAGGAATAGTACCTTGATAGCGCTATTGTTGGTGAGAATGGAAGATAATGCCAATGCACTTTTTGTATTGCCGTCGTCCAGGTGAAGCCCTATGTGACTGGCATGACCACTGAAATGAAAGAAGCATGGCTCGTGCTGGCGGTATTGTTCAAAGTTCCTGATAATTGAAGGGCCTGTAGCTTTTGGTATTCTGTGAAAGCCTAATACCTTGTTGGAACGGTCATATTGGAGTAGCAGATCGATATTTTCTTCCTCGTCGACAATAAACTTCAGGTCCCCGATGGGATCTGCGAAAGCAAAAATGAAATATGGACAGGTATCAGTCATTTCGGACAATAGCTTAAAATAGTTTCTCTGTAGAGGGATCAGCAGATAACTCCGGTGGCAATATCTTTCCTTTAGACCTGACAAGACGGATCGTGATAGTTTTAGCGTACCAATCCAGGTCTATGGTGTCATCGTCTATACCCATTAAAGCAGCACGGTTTGCCGGGTTATGCTCCAGGTTCACGATCTCTTGCTCTAACCCTTCGTATTCTCTGATAAAGAAATCTTTAAAAGGTTGTTTGCTGATGATCAGCTTTAATCGCAGTGTATCTTCAACCAGGTAGTCGGCAATAAATAATCGCGCCCGCTTTGCCAATGCAGGTATAGGAACGCCTTTAATCAGCAAGCTGGCATCAACATCTTCTGTTCTTCTTTTAATACCATAGTTGGAGTAGAGTGAATATACAGCTGCATAGTATTCAACATCCGAATTGTTCTCTAGCCGGATGCTGCGTAATAATTGCTGGCCATCAGCAAGGATAAGCGTATCGCTGTCAGTGATAGATCGCCACACATCTTTTTCCGGATCGACCTGTACGTCCACACTGAAATCAATTTTAAAGTCATGCTCCTTCATTGCCTGGTTCTGCAACTGCAAAAGCAACTTCCATTGGGCGATCTGCCTGCAGCAGTCATACATATAGCCGATCGTCTCTTCGTTAACAGGCCTGGCCCCATGAACAAGATTTCCGCTATGGTCTTTCAGCACAATAGCGTCATCTTCAAAAGCTACTTTATAGTCATACCCGATATCCTTACCGGTGATGGATCTTATTTTCCCCTGACGGGAACCCTTTTCCGCTATCCGCATCCATTGCGATACTTCATTTGCCGGCGCTTCCACAAGGACATCGATGATGGGGAGCAGATTGCTTATTCCTGCCGGATACAATCCTGGAGTAAGCTGGACGCCCGACAATTCACTTGTGTCTAATCCGACCGTAGCCAGGGTACACCTTACAGTATCCGCCTTATCCCGGTAGATATTGATAGTGGTAGCCTGCATACTTGCTTTGTCGTTCTTTAATCCATGTATGGCCCCCGCATTGATGGCCCATTTGCCTTTCCGGCGTTGTACCTGGTATAAAGGCTGACCTTCCTGTATTCCTTGTCCCAGGAAGATCTTATCTGGATTATACCCCTCATATACCCTCAACTGGGGCGTTTGTGGCTCGGATTGTCTTTGTAACAGTGCCTGGACGTATTCAAACAAACTGGCATAGCTGGGCTGCCCTTCCTTTAAAACAGTTAACAGTGCATTCGTGAATATGGCGGTAGGAGCTGTAGTACTTTCGTACGCTACCTCGCCGCGGGCACAGGCAC
Organism: Chitinophaga sp. S165; assembly: GCF_003182155.1. GTDB lineage: Bacteria > Bacteroidota > Bacteroidia > Chitinophagales > Chitinophagaceae > Chitinophaga. Next base: position 669,632 of record NZ_QGTG01000001.1, on the reverse strand, counting down.
TCAGAACAATATGCCGGGTAGATGGAATTAACAGCCGGCCTTCAGCCGCCATCTTTGCGTAGCTTAAGTCCTCGTCTGGGCTCAGATACGCGGATAGTTCACGGTATTCTTCATCATCGCGGGAGGGAGTTTGTTTGGCGCTGCCGGGGACTGGTAGTTTTTGGGCGTTTTCAGGCTCAAATTCCCTGGTAATGGAGCCTGAGTGACACGAGTCTATAATACAAACGATATCCGCTCCCTGGGGTATCTTATGCAATAATAAGGCTAGTTCCTTATCGGCCAGGTCGTAGTTGCCGTCACAGCGGCTATCATATAGGACCAATGTCTCATCCAGTCCCAGTACATCAAATTCGTCAAAGGCGGGATTGCTGCGTGCATAGGAGCCATGTCCGCTGAAATAGAATAAAGCTATGTCACCCGGCTGTATGCTGGCATCAATTAGTACTTCTTTGAACTGTCCGATAACTTCATCTCGGGTGGCCTGATGCCCTGATAGTGTTTTTATTGTCCTTTTTTCTTCCGGGAATAATTGTCCGAGGTATTCTTCAAAACGTTTTACATCATTTTCACAGCCACTCAGGGGATTAATATCAGTATCCGGATGATATTGGTTGATACCAACCAACAAAGCGTAAATACTTGACATGCATTTGGGGTGTTATATCTTCAAATTAAACTATTCCAGACAAAATACCAAGTTGGGGCTGATATTCAGAAGGAGAGAGGGAAGTGCAGGCATCATATCGGATAGGGGACAGCACAAAAAAGGCAGGGACCAGTAAAGGTCCCTGCCTGAAAATATTGTTATGACCAATTATTTCAACAGCATCAGTGACAGTCCTGCGGACTTCCACTGTGCATTATAATTCGGCATCAGTAAAACTTTTGTTGAAGAAGGACCTGCATCATGAACGAAGAGACGCTGTATCTTCGGATACATCCAGTACGCAGCTTTAGTGCTCAGAATACCAACTCCGGCGCCTGCAATAACATCACTTACCCAGTGACGGTTATTGTAAATACGCAATACACCGGTAGTCGTAGCTACAGCATAACCGGCTACGCCATACCACGGACTTACATCTTTATACTCCTCCCACATGAATTGGGCGGTCATAAAAGCGATGGAAGTATGACCGGAAGGGAAGGAGTTGTAAGTGGAACCATCAGGACGAAGCCTGTTAGTAGCGCTCTTCACACCAAATGTGACCCCGCTGGTGATAACAGATGACATCCCCAGTAAAATGGTACGATCTGCGAAATTGTGTTTACCCTTGATGCCCGCCATGTTCAATGCGTACACCGCAGCAGCAGGTACATATTTCAGATAGTCGTCAATATCAGTACGGAAAGTTCCGTGATCTTCCATGATCTCCTTTCTGGTAGTGCGGTCCAGTGAACGTAATTTGCCGCCGGTCAGTGATACGGCGCCATAGGTAAGCATTGCTGTGGGAACGATAATACTACTAAGTCTGGCGGTGTAATTTGGAATACGACGCCCGTAGTTCAGGTTTGTATTAAATACAGGAACAGGTGTCTGTTCCTTTTCTGTCGATGCTGTCGTTGGCACAACATTTGTAGATTTTGTAGTATCTCCGCTGATACTTACAATAGCTGTGTCTGCAGCAGCATAGGCACAGTACGTTGTCGACAGTTGCAGGCTAAGCAGTAAGAACAATCTCATATTTGACTTGCTGAATTCTTTTTACGTTACTGGTAATTGTATTTAAGTTAATACAAATTTGCCAAAAGAAACTGTAGACATTCTAAAAATCACACGTCTTTAACTATATTTTCACTTTTTTACACTTACAAATGGTATATTTGTGTTATACCAGGAAATGGTGTCTTCCTGCACAAGAACCGTCTTCGCCTCACAATCAACGGCAAGTCTGATGGCGCCTGCAAATAACGTCTTCTCCGGGAAGGAGAGGATTGATCGTTCGTAATTATTTGTAGGCTAATGAAATACATTAAACATTCGGTGGAACAATTATTGATCGCTTATCAGCTGATCCGCTGGACCGTAATCATCATCCCTGTATCCATCGTCGTAGGGTCCCTCGTAGCTTTATTTCTGTGGTTACTGGAAGAAGTGACCGCCATTCGTCAACAGCATGACTGGCTGCTTTATCTTTTGCCTTTAGCCGGGGTATTCATCTACTTCTTATACAAGAAACTAGGTCGTAATGCAGAAGCCGGGAACAACCTCATTATGGAAGAGATCCATCAGCCTGGAGGCGGCGTACCCGCACGAATGGCGCCACTGGTATTGATAACGACCATCATTACCCATCTGTTCGGAGGCTCTGCCGGCAGGGAAGGGACCGCAGTACAGATAGGAGGTAGTATGGCCAATATGCTGGCCCGCTGGATGCGCCTCTCGGCCGCAGATGTACGTATTATCCTCATGGCCGGAATAGCAGCCGGGTTCGGGGCCGTTTTCGGCACGCCTCTTACCGGGGCAGTATTTGCACTAGAGGTACTGGCTATTGGCCTCATCCGGTATGATGCACTGGTCCCCTGTCTCATAGCAGCCGTGTTTGCAGATATCGTCTGCTCCGCCTGGGGCATTCATCATACACATTACCAGATCCTTTTTGATAAAAGCAACATCGTCTTCCATTTTATCCACTTTGATTTTCTACTACTAACAAAAGTAGTGATCTCCGGTATTGCCTTTGGGCTTGTCAGCAATCTCTTTTCAATCTGCATGCATAATATAAAAGCAGGCGCAAAGAAATGGATCCGCCCGGCCTGGCTCATCCCGGTGGCAGGTGGCGTCATTATTATCGCAGGTTGTTACTTACTTGGTACCCGCGATTATATCGGTTTGGGTGTGACCAGTCCGGATCCTGACGGCGTTAGTATTGTCTCAGCCTTTAGTAACGGGAGTTTTTCGTCCTGGGCCTGGTTATGGAAATTGTTGTTCACTGCCATCACTCTGGGTATGGGCTTCAAAGGAGGAGAGGTCACACCGCTCTTCTTTATCGGAGCTGCTTTAGGGCATACACTTGCAGTACTTTTCGGGGCTCCCGTCGATTTGTTTGCAGGTCTCGGATTTATTGCCTTATTTGCAGGTGCCACAAACACGCCTATTGCCTGTACTTTAATGGGAGTAGAGCTTTTTGGCACGTCGCATGTACTATATTTTGCTGTAGCTTGTTTCACTGCTTACTACTTCAGCGGTCATGCTGGTATTTACAGTGCACAACGTATAGCAGTACGCAAGGACCATCATATTGATTAACCAGACAACTCGAACTGAATTTATGAAGGCTGTCGCCGTTCCCCAGTTTAAAGCCATTCCACAGGTGATGGATTTGCCCACACCGCAGGTTAAACCTGGTACTATCCTCGTACGTGTAACCGCTGCAGGTATGAATCCGTTTGACTGGAAGTTAATAGACGGCATTCTCGATGGGAAAATGCCACATAATTTCCCTATGGTCCTCGGAGTGGACGGAGCAGGTACCGTTGAGGCTATCGGGGAAGGTGTTACGCATTTCAAACCAGGTGATAATATCTACGGACAGTTTATACATTCTCCTATTGGTGAAGGCTCCTATGCGGAATATGTTGTCGTACCGGAGAAAGCTGCGATCTCCATGGCCCCAAAGAGCATTCCCCTGCTTGAGGCGGCAGCAATACCTACCGCAGGAATGACTGCTCTTCAGTTACTGGAACGCCTCGGACTTAAGCACGAACAAACGTTGCTGCTTGTCGGATCTACCGGCGGAGTAGGCTCCTTCATCGTACAGCTCGCGCATATGCAGGGAATATACGTCATAGCAACTGTTAGCAGTGAGGAAGGCGCTGCGCGGATGAAGAAGCTTGGTGCCAAAGAAACGATTAACTACAAGAAACTCTCTGTAGAAAGAGAGATCAGATCAAAATATCCTTCAGGCGTTGAAGGTCTGATCGATCTTGTCAGTCCGCAAACGGTCTTCAAGACAATGACGTCACTTGTGAAAGTGGGAGGGGCTGCACTGACGACCGCTTTTGTGGCGGATAAAGAGTCTTTGCGGGCACGGAGCATTACCGGGGGCAATTTCGAAACGCAGGGAACACCGGCTTCGTTGGATACGTTGGCGGATGCCGTGGATAGCGGGGCTATAAAAGTACCGGTCGGGGAGGTGATCAGTATGGAGGAGGTCGCGGCGGCTGTTGAAGTGAGCCGGAAATTAAAGGGTATCGGAAAGACTGTAGTGCGGATTGGCTGAGTATTTTACGTGGATATTCTTACATTGGATTTGTGTATTGTTGCATTGCGCGAATTTAAGCTGACGGTGATTCTAGCGCTGACCTTCTTGCTTCGGTTTCAGTATGGGCTTGTGGGCTGTATCCCTCTTCGAGTCCTTACTATTAAACTTTTTCAAGCGTAGGGGCTTTAGCGCTCTATTTAACTCCCGTCAAGCGTATGAGCACTCTCAAAGGGATAAGGCCCACAATCTCCATCTGAAACCTCGTTGTTACGGTCTCCCAATAACTTTGAAAAGACAATAAAGTTCCTCGCCTTCCCACTATTGCATTGACGTAATTATTCTTGACTTTACATACGTTACCCCGACAGTGACTATCAGCCCAATCGGGGTACACACCCAAATGCGAGACTGGCATTGATGCTAAACGCAGATTCATCTTTAACAATTGAAATCTCGGTAATAGCAATCAAACCTATGAATTAGTGTGAAGTCCTGGCCTTTTCTGTTTATTATCGTTATTGGGAGACTGGCCGCGACGAGGTTTCAGATGGAGCTTGTGGGCCTTATCCCTTTGAGAGTGCTCATACGCTTGACGGGAGTTAAATAGCGATCCAACGGCCCCTACGCTTGAAAAAGCTACATAGTAAGGACTCGAAAAGGGATACAGTCCACAAGCCCATACTGAAACCGAAGTAAGAAGGTCATCGCTGGAATCACCGTCAGCTAAGATCCGCGCAACCAGAAAAAACACCAAGCCAAAGAAGGTCAGCGTTAAAACCACCTAAGATCCGCGCAACCAGAAAAAAACACCTAAGATCCGCGTACTGTTACAGATAATCACTCGCGATATTCAACTTCTCTATCGCCCCGGCATCGAGACCAAGTTGAGTAGCTTTTACAAGATCCTCCAGCTGCTTTGTATCAGTCGCACTTACAATAGGAGCTGTAATCCCGGGACGCTGTACCAGCCATGCAATAGCAACACTCGCAGGAGTGGTGTTAAAGTCGGCCGCCACTTCATCAAGCGTCTCAAGGATATTCTGCCCGCGGTCATCGAGATAGCTGACAGCTTTCTCGCCCCTCGGGCTTTTAGCAGCATCTTCCTTGCTTCTGTATTTTCCGCTGAGAAAACCACTAGCTAAAGAATAATAACTTATCACACCAAGTTCATATTGCTGTGTAATGGGTAAATATTCTCTTTCGAAATGCTGACGATCATGAAGATTGTATAAAGGTTGTAGAGACTCATATTTTGGATAACCATTCCTTTCACTTGATTCCAGCGATTGTAAGAGCCTTTCAGGGCTGAAGTTCGAAGCGCCTATTACCCTTACTTTTCCGGCTTTCACAAGTTTGTCGTAGGTAGCAAGTGTATCATCAACAGGCGTTTTGGGGTCGTCATAGTGTGACTGATACAGATCAATATAATCTGTTTGTAATCTGCGCAGAGAATCTTCTACAGTCTTTTCGATGTAGGCAGGTGAAAGGTCTCTTACTTTGCCGCCGCCTACTTTTGTTGAAATGATCACCTGATCACGTTTACCGCTTTTCTTTAACCATTTGCCGATAATCGTTTCAGATTCTCCGCCACTGTTACCCGGCGCCCAATGAGAGTATGAGTCTGCGGTATCTATGGTATTGAAGCCTGCGGCAACAAATGCGTCTAATAAAGAAAATGATGATGCTTCATCCGCTGTCCAGCCGAATACATTTCCGCCAAAAGCTAAAGGTGCAACCTGTAAAGCTGATCTGCCCAATTGTCTTTTTTCCATCTCTTTTACGTTTTATTCGTTTATAATTAGCTTATAGCTTTGGCTATATTTTTTTGTTCGATGCAGTTTACGTTTTGTTCTTGCCTTGTTCTTACTTTGCACTAAGGCTAGCCTTGTTATTCTTTAATTCTTTTCGTCTACGATCTTCTTATAATTATTTTTTTTCTTCCGCTTCTTTCTTCCTGCTCTTCCTATTCTTAATCCTTAATTCTTCTTGAATTCTTCTTGTTCTTTTATATTGTTTTTCTAATGTACGAGTTTGTCTCAAAACAGATACCATAAATTTACGTATATTGAGCGCTTTACCATTTGCGCCGCTATCCATTGTATCCCATAAGCAGGCTGCGTTTGTTTCCGTATCTATTTCAGGTGCGTTTTTTGTGAAGTGCTCTCCGTACAGAGAGACTGGCACTGACATTAGCATAGATTTTTTGAATAAATAACTGTATTATGAGTAAAACCATTATTGTATCTAACAGGCTACCGGTAAAGATCACAGAGAAGGATGGAGAATATGTGTTAAATCCGAGTGAAGGCGGTCTGGCTACAGGCTTGGGATCCATTTACAGGCAAGGCTACAATATCTGGGTAGGATGGCCTGGCATTGATGTGATTGAGGAAGCACAACCACAGATTAGGGATCAACTTTCAGAGCTGAATTTGAGACCTGTGTACCTGACACAGGAAGAAATTAACAACTATTATGAGGGATTTTCAAATGAGGTATTGTGGCCTGTTTTCCACTATATGTCCGTTTATGCCCGCTATGAACAGGTCTACTGGGATTTCTATTATCAGGTAAATTGTAAATTCAGAGATATTGTTTTACAGGTGGCGGAACCGGGTGATGTGATCTGGATACATGACTACCAGTTGTTGTTACTGCCGGGTATGATCCGTGCCGAATTGCCTGATGTGGCAATCGGCTATTTCCAACACATACCTTTCCCGTCCTTCGAACTTTTCCGGCTCATACCCTGGCGTTGCGAGCTGCTCGAGGGAATGCTGGGTGCAGACCTGTTAGGCTTTCACACCTTCGACGACAGTCATCACTTCTTAAACGCGGTTACCCGTCTGCTGCCTGTCAATGCGTCAGCGAACGTGGTAATGGTCAATGACCGTGCAGTGATAGCCGAGACTTTCCCAATGGGTATTGACAATGAGAAATTCGAACAACTTTCTGATGATTCTGAGGTACTGCGGCAAATGGAAAGCCTGAAAGAGAATTTTCAGCATACACGTATGGTGCTCTCCATCGACAGACTTGATTATAGTAAAGGCATCATCCAGCGACTACAGGCATTCGAATTATTTCTGCAATTATATCCTGAATATGTTGAGAAGGTTATTCTGTATATGATCGTCGTGCCCTCCCGGGATACTGTACCTCAGTACAAAGAACTAAAGGAGGCGATAGATATGCTGGCAGGTGGCATTAATGCTCGTTTCCGTACCATAAACTGGCATCCTATAAATTATTTCTACCGTTCATTTCCTGTTGAAGTACTGGCAGCGTTATATAATTTCGCTGACGTCGGACTGGTAACGCCTATGCGTGATGGCATGAACCTGGTGAGTAAAGAATACGTGGCAAGCCGAAAGAATAATGATGGCGTACTGATACTAAGTGAAATGGCGGGTGCATCGAGGGAACTGATAGATGCGGTGATCGTTAATCCTAATAATATCGGCGCTATCGCAAGAGGCTTGCATCAGGCCCTGAATATGTCTGAAAGAGAACAACAGCGCCGTATGAAACAAATGCGGCAGGTGGTAGCAAAGTTCAATATCTCTCACTGGGTAAAACTATTTATGGCCCGCTTACAGGAAGTAAAACAATTACAGCAATCCATGCTGGCGAGGCGTATGAACATGAATATGCAGGCAGCAGTGATGAACGACTACAAGAGTGCCGGCAGACGTGCTATCTTCCTGGACTACGACGGTACATTAGTCGGCTTCCAGTCTAATATAGATATGGCATCTCCCGACCCGGACCTCTATCAATTGCTTAAAACCCTCGCAGACGATCCTGCCAATCAGGTCGTAATGATCAGTGGCCGTAAGCACGAAACCCTGGAGGAGTGGCTCGGACACCTCCCGCTGGACCTCATCGCCGAACATGGTGCATGGACAAAAAAGTACGGAGAAGACTGGCAGATGTTACCCGGACTAACAGCCCAATGGAAACAGGACATTCTGCCTATCCTCGATACCTATATGGACCGTACGCCAGGTTCCTTTATTGAAGAAAAGAGTTATTCGCTTGTATGGCACTACCGCAAGGTAGAAACCGGCCTCGGTGAATTACGTGCCAATGAACTAATGAATACCTTACGATATTTTACCAGCGATATCGGCCTGCAACTTCTGCCAGGCGATAAAGTTATTGAGATCAAAAACGTAGAGATCAATAAAGGAAAGGCCACCTTATCATGGTTGCAGGAACGCAAATTTGATTTCACACTTGCCATAGGAGACGATCATACCGATGAAGACATATTTAAAGCACTACCGCCAAACGCCGTCACTATCAAAGTAGGCAGCCAGGTATCCGCTGCAAGATATTATCTTAGAAACCACCAGGAAGTAAGAGCATTTCTAAGAACATTGGTGTCATAGATAATAGGAGAGTGCAGGCTTCTATTTGTCCTGTTCTTAGTTATGTATCTCAGTTCAGTAATTAATGTAACATTACAATATAACAGAGAGGTGGCCTCTATTAATAGGCCACCTCTCTGCATTTATAGCATTTTATAGCATCAATTCTAAGCGCCATAACAACAAGAAAATATTCCTAATAAATTGGACATCAGAAATAAATTAGCCTTCCAAGCAAAAAGAAGCAAGCAATAACAAACCCGATTGCCGTGAATCATTAAAGGAATGCCATAGCAGGAAGACAAGCGCCTTTATTGTCCTTTCAAAGTTATTGGGAGACCGCAACAACAAGGTTTCAGATGGAGCTTGTGGGCCTTATCCCTTTGAGAGCGCTCATACGCTTGACGGGAGTTAAATAGCGATCCAAAGCCCCTACGCTTGAAAAAGTCCAATAGTAAGGGCTCGAAAAGGGATACAGCCCACAAGCCCATACTGAAACCGAAGTAAGAAGGTCAGCGCTAGAATCACCGTCAACTAAGATCCGCAAAACAACAAAATCCAAATCTCACAAATAATCACTCGATACTGAAACCGAAGTAAGAAGGTCAGCGCTGGAATCACCGTCAACTAAGATCCGCAAAACAACAAAATCTAAATCTCACAAATAATCACTCGATACTGAAACCGAAGTAAGAAGGTCAGCGCCAGAATCACCGTCAGCTAAAATCCCGCAAAACAGCAAAGCGCAAAAACAACAGACGTTATCCGCCTGAACAATAACGGCTATTACAGAAATATCGGTACGTCCAGTTTCATCGATATCCGATACGCCGCATTCATCAATCCCACATGACTATACGCCTGCGGAAAATTCCCCCACTGACTACCATTCTCTTCATCCACATCCTCACTGAATAACGACAAATGATTCGAATACTGCAACAAATTCTGAAACTCGCGGATCGCATCATCAAGACGCCCGACACAGGCAAGCGCCTCTACATACCAGAACGCGCAAACCAGGAAAGTAGTCTTCGGTTTCCCGAAATCATCCGAGTGAAGATAACGATAGAACAATCCCTGCGGAGTTTTCAGTTCTTTTTCAAGTGCAATAAGATGATCTCTCGCCTTTTCAGAAGCAGGATCAAGATAATTCATCATGATCAGCTGGAGGGTACTGGCATCCAGGTGCTGGCTGCCGGCTGCGTTTGTATAAACTTTCCGCACAGGATCATAACAACTCTCAATATGAGCAGCAGCACGTTGCTTCAGTGCAACAGCTTTCTGCGCCAGCTCTTCATTACCGATGGTACGCGCCATCTTCTCGGCGGCAGAGCAACCTGCCCATTGAAAGAGGTTACTATAACAGTGGATGTTGGCGAAGTTGCGGAACTCCCAGATGCCCGCATCCTTCTCGTCTATAGTATGTTCGATCTTGCTTAACAGGTATTCGATCCACCAGGTGGAGTCTTTGCGCTCGGAGAAGATAAAACGATGGTCCGTGTATAGCGGCAACATCGAAATGAGCACCTGACCATAGATGTCGTTCTGAATATGTTCATACGCCTGATTTCCGATGCGTACAGGCTGATTACCGAGATATCCGTCAAGGTGTGGCAATATCTGTTCTACCAGGTTCTTTTTGCCTGTAATGCCGTATAAAGGCTGATAACGGTAATCGCCCGAAAAGGAAATATCAGCTACATAGCTGAAATACTTCTCCATTTCCTCGAAATGCCCGATATGGTTCAGCGCGGTGATCACATAGAACGTATCCCTCAACCAGCAATAACGATAGTCCCAGGTACGGCCGCTGCCCGGGTATTCCGGCAAACTGGTAGTACTGGCGGCAATGATGGCGCCGGTATCTTCATACTGGTGTATCTTAAGCGTGAGGGCAGAGCGGATCACTGCAGGCTGGTAGAAATTGGCGATGTTGGAATGTTTGATCCAGGTACGCCAGTAAACGGTCGTCTCGCGAAGGAAACGTTCCGCAGTACTGTTCAGCGGGGCTTCCAGCGGATTCCCATATGTCAGCAGCAGGAATTTATCTTCATTCAGCACAAAGTGTTCTTCTTCGAAAAGATAACTCATGGGAATATTGGTGGTCAGCCGCAGGTTCTCCTCACATCCCAGGAATTCTATATGATTGCTGCCACGCTGGGCTTTGAGGTAACCGCTACCATAGTCACAAACCGGCTGGCACTTCACCCGTACACGCGGATTACCTTCCAGGGCTTCTATTTTACGGATCAGCATCAGCGGCTTGAAATATCGCTCAAACTGGTAGAAGCGCGGCGCAAAGTCTGTAATACGGTACCTGCCACTCTCACTGGTCACTTCAGTACACAAGATATTCGTATTCTCCAGGTAGTACTGCTTTGACGTGTATTCCCCCGAGGGCAGAATGGAAAACTCGCCTCCCTTATTCTTGTCCAGCATTCCGCCGAATATAAAGGAACTGTCCATCCTCGGCCAGCAAAGCCAGTCTATGTTCGTGTTCAGATTGACATGTGCGAGATATGCACAGTTGCCAATGATGCCTGTCTGATAGGTATGTTTTTCCATATGTGATTCATTGAAATACAAAAGCCATTCCAACAAACGGGAACTACGGCACATTTTGTGTTAATTAAAACAAAAAGCTATATTTAAATTAATGTAATTACCCCACATGCAGAAATGGCTTCGTATAACCCTGATTGTTTCCGGCAGCCTCCTCGCTATACTTGTGTTGTTATGGCTTGGACTGGCCTTATATATCCGTCATAACAAGGCTGACATTCTGCAGCAGATCAGCGATAGGATGAGTGACAGAATGCACGGAGGTGCATTGGAAATAAAAGACATGGAACCCTCACTGGTACATAGTTTTCCGAACGTGTCCGTAGCCCTGGAAGGAGTGAGCATCAAGGATAGCCTCTGGAATACACACCAGCATCAGTTACTCAATGTAGCACGCATTTTCGTAGAGGTAAATACCTTCTCCCTGCTGAGAAAGCAGCTGGACATCCGGCAGATCTCTCTTGAAAAAGGTACTATCTGTTTGTTTACCGACAGCACCGGTTATAGTAATGCCAGTATGCTGAAACGTAATACCCGCGTGAAGGCCGAAGGTAAAGAGAAAGGGAAGGGGCCGGATATTACCCGTCTGCAATTATCAGATATTAGCTTTATAATAGACAACCAGCAGAAAAATAAATTGTTCAGCTTTGATATTGCTAATTTAAAGGGCAGCTTGCGGAATAATGATTCTGGCTGGGCCTGTAATATGAACACATCTCTCAGGGTACGTAGCCTGGCATTCAATACGGAAAAGGGGAGTTACCTGAAGGATAAGACCGTGCAGACAGACCTGGAAGTCCGGTATAACCGCGTAAGCAAAACATTAAGTATACCCCAACAGGCTTTGCGTATCGGCGGACAAACAATTTCGGCGGGGGCCACTTTCTCCTTCGGGGAACGGCCACGGGCGTTTACGGTACATATCGTTGCAGATAAGATCCCGTTCCGGCTCGCAACCTCGCTGCTAACACCAAAAATATCTTCAAAACTGGATAGCATCAATATAGAACAGCCGCTGGATGTAGAGGCCCAGTTGAAGGGGCACATGCAACCAGGAGATAAGCCTTCCGTGGATGTTACCTGGAAGACGGTTAACAATGTAGTTACCACAAAAGGGATGGAGTTGCAGGAATGTAGTTTTGCAGGTAGCTTTTCAAATGAATGGATGCCGGGACAGCCACGTGTTGATGAAAATTCCATCATCAGCCTGTATGGGCTTAAAGCGAAGATCTATAAAAGTATCCCGGTTTCTGCAGATACTGTCCATATTATTAATCTGAAACATCCGACACTGATGGGTTATTTCAATGCGGACTTCCCGCTAACAGCCCTGAATGAGGCGCAGGGAGATGAAAATGTGTTCAGCTTTACGGGAGGAACGGCCCAAGCCGCACTATATTACAAAGGCGGGATCACAGCAGGTGACACTATTCTGCCTTATCTGAAAGGAACGGTAGCATTGAAACAGGGCGTAATGGAATATACACCGCGTAATTTACAGTTCAGTAATTGCAACGCACTGCTGGACTTCAACGGACAGGACCTGGCATTGCACAATATCACGATCAGCACCCGGAAAAGCAATCTGCAAATGGAAGGGAATGTGCAGAATATCACACGGCTGTATTTCACAGCTCCTGATAAACTGCAATTGAACTGGAACGTGCGTAGCACAGGAATTGACCTGGACGAATTCCGTTCATTCCTCGGAAAGCGAAAACAGGGAAAACGTTCACGGGCAATAGCCAATCGCAGGAATATAAGCCGCATCGCCAGTCAGCTGGACGTTGTGTTAAACAGCTGTAATGTCAATATACATATGTTGCTCGACAAGCTGACCTATGGCAATTTCATGGCGCAACAGGTCAGGGCGGAAATGTCGCTGAATCAATCGGATATTCATCTTCAGCAGATGTCATTGTTGCATGCAGGAGGTAGTATCAACATGGCGGGTACAATGACACAGGACGGGGTGAATAACCGCTTTAAGATCAACTCCAATATAAAGAACGTACACATTGACCAGTTATTCCATGCATTTAATAATTTCGGAATGCAGTCGCTGTCAGCAAAAAACCTAAAAGGCATTCTTTCCGCTACCGCTGCCATCACCGGTAACGTAAAGGACGATGGGAAAATGGCGCCTCAGTCGATGTACGGCAGCCTTTCTTTTGATCTGCGTAATGGGGCCCTCGTCCATTTTGCGCCGCTGGAAGATATCGGCGGACTGCTTTTCCGGGGGCGGAATCTGGGAAATATTACTTTCGATAATCTGAGGAATACACTGACGTTACAAGGGAACAAGATCATTGTTCCTCCTATGCAGATCAATTCAAGTGCGCTTTATATGGACGTATCGGGCGTATATGCCATGACCAAAGGAACGGATATGTACATCACGGTGCCCCTTCGTAACCCTAAACGGGATGAGGATATTGTTGACACGGAAGAAAAACGGAGCCGCCGTAAGAAGGGTATTGTGTTACACCTGCGGGCACAGGACGGAGAAGATGGAAAGGTGAAGATCAAATTGGGCAGCAAAAAAGACAAACCGGAAGATGCCGAAATGTAACTTTTTGATAAGAACGGCCGTTTTATAGTAATTTAGCGCCTGACAATCAATCGTTCCATGAAGAAACTACTGGTTTTAGCCGTTTTAGCACTGGCTGCCTGTAAAAAAGATGACACTCCTGTTCGCCAACTTAACTACGATGGTAAATGGTATATCCACCAAACCGTCGATAAGCAATATACTTTAGAAAACGGGGATACGGCGTACACCAAATACGAAGTGAAAGATTATCCCACGCCAATTAATTATATCGACTTCCAGACAAACCTGGGAACAGGGGCCGCCTTTCTTTACCTGGGCGGCAAGGCCGACTCAATGGCCTACGAAGCATTAACGCCGACTTATTTCAAACTGGATACTACCCTGTGTGAGGTAACACATCTTACCGACAGCGCTTTTCAATTCAATACACTGGTATTCGATCATAACGTAATTCCTGACAGGGTACAGATAAGGCAATTCTTTTTTGTCCTGACCCGTTAGTTTGCAAAGCGCTGCTAAAAAGGCATGGTTTTTATACGTTAAAGGACGGACCATATTTTCGCAATAATGTCCAGAGAGTATATCAAAAGTATCGTACGCACATTACGCGTAGCATTTCAGCTATTACAAAAAAATGATCCCCTACGCCTGGCAGGGGCAACTGCGTTTTTCGTCAGTTTCGGGCTTCCGCCTATTCTATTGATCCTGGTACAGGTACTGGGATTGCTGTTCAACCGCCGTTCTATTGGCAGGCAACTGATCCTTCGGCTGGGAGAGCTGGTAGGGCAGGATAGCGCCGAACAGGTGGTGGTGACGTTAAGAGGTTTCCGCGGACTGGCACAGACCTGGCCTGTGGCTATTATATTATTCATTTTCCTCTTGTTTGTAGCCACGACCTCATTAAAGGTGATCAAAAGCTCCCTGAACCAATTATGGATGATCCGGAAGACAGAAAAAGAAAGCTTTTTGCAATCGTTACTTGACCGTTTACGCTCCCTGATCGTTATCGGAGCAACAGGCATTCTTTTCCTTGCCAGTTTGATGGCGGAAAGCGTCCATGCTTTCCTCGGCAGTTACGTACATGAGGTATTTCCCCGCGCTGCATTTATTTTCAGCGGAGTATTTACCCAACTGGCATCGCTACTCATCGTAACGTCCTGGTTTGCGGTACTGTTTCGTTATCTACCTGATGCACGGCCCACCTGGAAAGTTGCATTCTCAGGAGCATTGCTTACCGGAGTGTTATTTAGTATTGGGAAACTGGTCTTGCGCCGGTTGCTGTATGGGGGCAATATTGGAATCTTATATGGGGCTTCTGCCTCCGCAGTGCTGTTGATGCTCTTTATCTTCTATAGCGCTATAATCTTCTATTATGGAGCTGCATTTACTAAAGTGTGGAGCGAATTCAAACATCGTCCGATGCAGCCAGTCCGTCATGCCACCTTTTATAAACTGGCAGACGTGGAAGTTCGCTGACCTACTCCCCACGCAATACCATCTCGATCTGGTCCTTTACCGGATTGCTGAAGCCTTCCAGCTCGATTTTAGGATGCTGATCAAGATTAATACGGATCTTTCCCGTTTCATTTACAAGAGAGTCAGAAAGTGGTTCCAGCAAGGCATGCATTTGACGCACTCCCATCTGCGCAAGCTGATTCATGAAATTATCTTCGAGCTGCAGAAATTCCCGGTTTTTGTAGGTATATGTTACCTGAATCATAGTAAAAAGTGTTTTTCAGAGGATACTAATTAATAAAAAATTATATTGGTTAAATTAGTCTATACGTATTCGGCGAATATTCACGGATATGACATTAGCAATTTTCGTGCTCGATTTAACAGCATAAATATATAAATTTAACTAATAACTTGTTGTATCTCATTTGTATAAAACTTTTCCACAATAAGTTTTCCACAAATGGAAAGCGTCATTTGACCCCAATGATTTATATTGCCGTTTCAAATTTTCAGACATAATGCGTTTACGTTATCTCAGTTGTCCCGGCAGCAGGACACTTACTTTTTTAATCTGCCTGATTGCGGGAAGCGCCGGTGCGCAACCCTGGAAACAGGTTAAGTGGGGCAGGGACGGACAGTCCATCTATGAGGCTAATGGCACCAGTATTTCCGCCTATAATGCAAAGGAAGGACGCCAGAGTGTAAAGATCCCCACCAGTTCGCTGACGCCTACCGGGCAGTCGCCTATACAGGTAGAAGATTTCTTTTACACGCCCGATGAAAATAAATGGCTGATCTATACAAAATCGCAGAAAGTCTGGAGATATAAAACCAGGGGTGATTACTGGTTGCTGGATGTACCTGGTGGAAAATTGCAACAACTGGGTAAAGGATTACCCGCCTCATCACTCATGTTCGCTAAAATTTCTCCGGATGGGAAACAGGTCGCTTATGTAAGCGGACACAATCTCTATGTGGAAGACATTGCTACAGGTAAAATAAAGGCGCTGACTAAAGATGGCGACCGCCGTCTGATCAACGGGACCTTCGATTGGACCTACGAAGAGGAATTTGACTGCCGCGATGGTTTCCGCTGGAGCCCCGATAGCAAGTCTATCGCATATTGGCAGATAGACGCCCGCAAGATCAGGGACTTCCTCATGATCGATAATACAGATTCCCTTTACTCTTACACCGTTCCGGTAGAATATCCTAAAGCAGGCGAAAGTCCTTCTTCCTGCCGTGTGGGTGTTGTAGATATTGCCACTGCCAGAACAACCTGGTTACAAGTGCCAGGCGATCCGCAACAACATTATATTACGCGCCTGGAATGGAATCCCGCTAAAGCAGGACTGATATTACAGCAACTCAACAGAAAGCAGAATGAAAGTATCCTGTTTGTTGCTGATCCGTCTACCGGCAAAGCAAAACAGATATACAAAGAAACTGACTCAGCCTGGATAGATATCCGTTCCCGTTGGAATAGTGAACTGACAGGATGGGACTGGACAAATGGTGGAAAATCATTTATCTGGGTAAGTGAAAAAGACGGTTGGAGACATCTTTACAGTGTAGACATGAATGGCAAGGAGAAGCTGATCACACCAGGCAATTATGATGTCATCAACCTGCTGCGGATCGATGAGCAACATAATCTGGCTTATATCCTGGCATCTCCCGACAATCCGACCCAACAATATCTCTATAAGGTATCACTCGACGGTAAAGGCACTCCCGAAAGAGTTTCTCCGGCAATTGAAGATGGTACCCACGAATACGACATCTCTCCGGATGCACAGTATGCAGCGCATACTTTCTCTAATCATTATTTTCAGCCGAGGAATGAACTTGTTTTCCTGCCTGAACACAGAGATGATCAGAAGAGCGATATCGTAAAGACATTGCAGACTTCAAGATTTGCAAATAATGTAGACTTCTTCCAGGTAACTACGCCTGAAGGTGTAACGATGGATGGCTGGATGACGCGTCCTGCTAACTTCGATTCTACCAAAAAGTATCCTGTTGTATTCTACGTATACGGGGAACCTGCAGCCGCTACTGCGAAAGACGAGTTTGGCGCAGGCCGTAGCTTCATCTACAATGGCAATATGTCGGCCGACGGATATATTTACGTCTCAATAGATAACAGGGGCACTCCTTTACCCAAAGGCCGTCAGTGGCGTAAGAGCATCTACCGCAATGTCGGCCAGGTGAATGTACGTGATCAGGCAGCAGGTGCACAGGAATTATTTAAACGTTACCGTTACCTCGATACTTCCCGTGTTGCTGTATGGGGCTGGAGCGGCGGTGGTGGTATGACACTGAACCTGCTGTTCCGTTATCCTGAGATCTACAAAACCGGTATCGCTATCGCAGCGGTAGGCAGTCTGTTCACTTATGATAACATTTATCAGGAGCGTTATATGGGACTGCCACAGGAGAATCGTGAAGACTACATAAAAGGCTCTCCTGTAACTTATACAAAGGGACTGGTAGGAAATCTGTTATACATTCATGGTACTGGTGATGATAATGTGCATTATCAGAACGCTGAACTATTACAGAATGAGCTGATCAAAAATGGCAAACAGTTCCAGTTCATGTCTTATCCTAACCGTACGCACAGTATCAATGAAGGACAAGGCACCTTCAAACACTTGTCGACTTTATATACTAACTACTTAAAAGAACATTGTCCTCCGGGAGCGAGATAAATTAGATATGAACAAACCAACTATCTTCGGATTAATTTCTGTAGCTATCGTGATCATCAGTGCATTCCTGCCCTGGCTAACGATAGAGAGCAAACATCTGGCCTTTACCGGTATGAATACCGCAGGTTCTTCTTTTGGTGAGCCGGGCAAACTAAATATTATCGTTGCTGTGATTTCAGGCATACTTTTTCTCGTCCCTGGAAAATGGTCAGCACGTGTCAATCTCTTCGTATCGGCATTTCTTGCGGCATGGACGTTCCGTAATTTCGTACTGTTTTCAAGATGCGAAATGGGCGAGTGCCCTGAACGACAGATCGGCTTATACCTATCTGTGCTCTTTGCAATTGTGGCGTTTGTATGTGTCATCCTGAGTAATGGGAACGATAAAAAGAATGTGCCAGCCGAGTGATTAATAATACTAATTACTATTATAGTAGAAAGCCCCGCGGAATACGCGGGGCTTTTTTATGCGTTTTATCGGACAAGTTAAATGCTGTCTCCGTTACTCCTCACATCGACGTCACGAACCGAATGGCTTTGACAATCCGGAAATCCCTTGAATATAGCCTCAACCCCAATAGCCAATCCTTCCAAAATGTTCCAATAGGCTTTCTATCGGCTTCATATAAGGTTACTATAAGGTCACCAAAAGGATATAAAAAGGGCATTTAAAGGGTATTTATATATCAAATCGATATTGAAATGCCCTTTAAATGATATTTTGATATCAATTTAGTATCCTTATACGTACCTTTGAGAAACGATACAGGAAACTTGTATTACTAACCTCAAAACGACCTTTTTATGGCCATTGTTAAAGACAATATCCTCATGCAACTTGTCAGGGGTTCTCTCGGCAAGCAAATCACGATCTACGAAAGGAATGGGCAGATCATTATGGCGAAGAAACGCGGCCCTTCAAAGAAAAAACCTACACAAAAGCAACTGGAGGCAAGGCATAAGATGACCATTGCTTCGATGCGTGCGCAGATAATGCTGGAAGATCCGCAGATAAAGGCTTACTATCAGTCGCTGGCAGGGCCGGGACAAAATGCCTATAATATAGCGGTAAAGGATGCTTACCGCAGTCCTGAAGTCCAGAATATCAGATTAGAAAAGGAGGAAGTGGCAGTGACTGCCCAAAATGAGTTCCGGGTAGCAGAAGTGGAGGTGAAGATAATAGACGCAGAAGGAGTTATCACAGAAAGCGGCCGTGCATTTTTAGCTTGGAACGGGGTTGATTGGCGCTATAAAGCCACTTCGCTGCCTGCAGGCGGTAAAGTCATTGTAATAGTGAAAAGTTTGCCGGGGATTCAAACGGTGAAGGAATTGCAGCTTACATAAAAAATGCCTTGACTGTTTACGAATGGCTTCTTTCCGATGGGAGGACCATTCCCGAATGCGCTTTAATTTGACAGCCGGTTTGGTTTGGACTATTTTAAGATATCTTATTCTGCACTAAAGCGGATAGGCATAGCCGTGACTTAATCACCCGAATCTCCAGGATTTCAATTTGATCCGTTTTATTGGGTTTGTATTATATGCACCACATTGAATATGTTTTGCGGCTTGATGGTTAGAAAGAGATGTTGCTGCGGTTTCAGGTGAGCGGGACTACGTGCTGTAGATTGCCGATATACCTGACAGGGGAGACGCGAGAACAGGGTAATGCCATAAACGTTTAATAACCTCTCAAACGTTCCAAACTAACTTCACCAACCACTTCACCACATTGCCATAAATAATTTGCACTACCGCAATTATCGGAAGCCTAAACGTTTTATTGCCCTGTTAAAATTGTTGGGAGACCGGCCGCGACGAGGTTTCAGATGGAGCTTGTGGGCCTTAGCCCTTTGAGAGCGCCCATACGCTTGACGGGAGTTACATAGCGTTCCACAGCCCCTACGCTTGAAAAAGCCGGATAGTAAGGACTCGAAAAGGGGTACAGCCCACAGGCCCATACTGAAACCGAAGTAAGAAGGTCTGCGCTGGAATCAATGTTAGCTAAGATCCGCATAAAAACTAAACGGTCCTTGCGCATGAAAAGCAAATAAAGAGAAGGTTAGCGCGGGAATCACTGGCAGCCTAAGTCCACGTAAACGACAACCGGTAGGTGACAAACTTACCTGAACACCGCAAGAATAATATACGCGCCTAACCACACAGCACCGCCATAGGCCAAATTGCGCAATATAATAGGAACCGCCGGCTGGCTCGTCATTCCTGACTTCAGCAAACTAAACACAGTTATTGCAATAAACACATACAGCAAACTACTATTCGCGGCCGCAGTGAAATTCTCATTACGTAAATAAGGAAGGAAAGGAAGGATCCCACCTAGAAGAAAGAAAAACCCCGTGAACAACGCACCACGAATAGCAACCGCCTGACTGAAATGGCTTTCACGTACCTGTTGTGCTTCCAGTGTCTCTTCCCATTGCACGGCATCCCGTTGCATTTCAGCGGCAATATCTTCTATAATCGGGTTGCTGATATTAAGCCGTTCCAGTTTCTGTCTTTCCTCCGGCGACAAGGTGCTCTCATCATGCTGAGCGTCCCCGTGATTCGCCCGGTAGGCGGAGATCATCACCAGCAAGCCTCCCGCCAGCCAGATACAGACATTCAGGGTATAGAATTGTTGTACAGTGACGGGTAAGCCATGTAACAGGAAAGTGGTGAAAAACAATAGTAATAATCCGTCAGGAAATCCGATCAGGAAGTCTGTTTTCCAACCGCTGCTACGGATGGCTTTTTGTTGTTTGGACATGCGCGGTTATACTGTTTCGGAAATGCTATAATATTTCAAGACTTTTTGCAATGATCTGAACAGATTCCTTTATCTGGGCTGCCGTGATCAGCAGGGGAGGTGCGAACCTGATCTTGTCGCCATGCGTCGGTTTAGCCAGTAATCCGTTTTCTTTGAGCGCCAGACAGAGGTCCCATGCGGCTTCCTGATGCTCATGTTTGATGACGATAGCATTCAGCAGGCCTTTACCACGGATGGTACTGATATGCGGAGAATGCAGGGCCGCGAGTTCCTGCCGTAGCAGATTGCCCATAGCAGCAGCGTTTTCCATCATATTTTCTTCTTTCAGCACAGTCAGTGCGGCAATGGCCACTTTACAGGCAAGAGGATTACCACCGTAGGTACTGCCATGTTCGCCGGGCTTGATGGTGAGCATGATCTCATCGTCGGCCAGGACGGCAGCTACCGGTAAAACACCGCCGGAGAGGGCTTTACCAAGTATCAGGATGTCAGGACGTACGTTCTCATGATCGCAGCAGAGCATTTTGCCTGTACGGGCCAGGCCTGTCTGGATCTCATCAGCAATGAAAAGCACATGGGCGTCTTCACAATATTGACGGGCTTTTGAAAGGTAACCGTCATCGGGGACCATTACACCAGCCTCTCCCTGGATAGGCTCTACAAGGAAACCAGCAACATTTTGGTCCTGCAGCGCTTTTTCAAGAGCCGGCAGATTATTATAAGGAATGACTTCATAGCCAGGCATAAAGGGGCCGAAGTCTGTCCGGGAAGAAGGGTCTGTACTAAAGGAGATGACATTCAGGGTACGTCCGTGGAAGTTATTTGCACAAACGATGATCTTTGCCTGGTTTTCAGGGATGCCTTTTACAACATACCCCCAGCGGCGGGCCAGCTTTAAGGCTGTTTCAACTGCTTCAACACCGGTATTCATCGGAAGTACCTTATCATAGCCAAAGTAATCCGTAATGAAAGCCGCATATTCACCAAGAAGGTCATTATGAAATGCACGGGATGTCAGGGTCAGCTTCTGTGCCTGTTCAACAAGGGCGCGAACGATGGCCGGGTGACAATGTCCCTGGTTAACAGCAGAGTATCCTGAAAGGAAGTCGTAATAACGTTTTCCGTCCACATCCCAGAGAAATACACCTTCTCCCCGGTCCAGCACCACCGGCAGCGGATGGTAGTTGTGGGCGCCATATTGTTCTTCCAGATCAAGGAAATGCTGCGTTCTTTCACTAATCTTAAATGCGTGTAACATACTTTTCAAAGGTACGCAATACGGCTCATGAATAAGAATCGGCCTTCAATTTCGTTACCAGCGTTATGTATTCCTGCTGGGCGTCCTCTTTTGATTTACCCTTTAGTTTCTGCCAGGCCTCATATTTAGCTTTGGCTACAAAATCAAAAAGATTAGCAGGAGGATCGGTGTTCACATCTCCTTCAGTACCTTGTTTGTAGAGCGAATAAAGTTGCAGAAGTGTTTCATTATCAGGTTTTTGAGGCAGGGTTTTGCTGGTTGTAGCGGCAGCTTCAAACTGTTGTTGCAGATCCATGGTATTTTATTTACATTAAATGTAGATAAAATAGTACCAAATACGAGCGATTGTCCTATCTGGGAATGGCAAATTTTAAATACCTTTGCGGCTTGACGCGGGGCGTTAAACGCCTGGTTTTAAAAGCATATATGAAGAATATCAGGAATTTTTGCATCATTGCACACATCGACCATGGTAAAAGTACATTGGCTGACAGGCTGTTAGAACATACCAAAACTATCTCCGACAGGGATATGCAGGCACAGGTCCTGGACGACATGGACCTGGAAAGAGAAAAAGGGATCACTATCAAGAGTCATGCTATCCAGATGAATTACTTTCATGAAGGACAGCAATATGTATTTAATCTGATCGATACTCCCGGTCACGTGGACTTCTCTTACGAGGTATCCCGTGCACTGGCAGCGTGTGAAGGTGCCCTGTTACTGGTAGATGCTGCACAGGGTATCCAGGCGCAGACCATTTCTAACCTCTACCTGGCGCTGGAAAATGACCTGGAGATCATTCCCGTGATCAACAAGATCGATATGGACGGTGCTATGATCCCTGAAGTAAAAGACCAGATCATCGAACTTATCGGCTGTAAAGAAGATGAGATCCTCCTGGCTTCCGGTAAAACCGGTATCGGGATCGAAGAGATCCTGGAGGCGATCGTAAAACGCATACCGGCTCCCAAAGGAGATCCGGAGGCACCACTGCAGGCACTGATCTTCGACAGCGTATTCAACTCTTTCCGCGGTATCATAGCATATTACAGGATATTCAGCGGCTCCATCAAAAAAGGCGATAAAGTTAAATTCTTCAATACCGGGCAGGAATACTATGCTGACGAAGTAGGTATCCTCAAGCTGGGATTGCAGCCTATGCAAACTGTTAAAACAGGTGACGTAGGATATATCATCACCGGTATTAAAAATGCCAAAGAGGTAAAGGTAGGTGACACCATCACCCTAAGTAATAATCCAAGTACGGAAGCGATCAATGGTTTCGAAGAGGTAAAACCAATGGTATTCGCAGGTATCTTCCCTGTAAATACTGATGATTTCGAAGAGCTTCGCGACTGTATGGAGAAACTCCAGCTGAACGACGCTTCCCTGACCTTTGAACTGGAAACCTCTCAGGCACTTGGCTTCGGTTTCCGATGCGGATTCCTGGGTATGCTTCACATGGAGATCATCCAGGAACGTCTTGAAAGAGAATTCAATCAGACAGTGATCACGACCGTTCCGAACGTTGGATTTATTGCCCATACTACAAGGAATGAAACTATTGGTGTGAACAACCCTTCCGAAATGCCGGACCCGGTTAAGCTGGAACGTATCGAGGAACCGTTCATTAAAGCGCAGATCATCACTAAACCGGATTACATAGGTAACATTATGACCCTGTGTCTTGGTAAAAGAGGTATCTTGCTGAACCAAAGCTATCTCACCCCGACCAGGGTTGAATTAATATTTGAAATTCCATTAACAGAGATCGTATTCGATTTCTATGATAAGCTGAAGAGCCAGACACGAGGTTATGCATCGTTCGACTATTCACCGATCGGCCTTCGTGACAGTGATATCGTAAAGATGGATATCCTTCTGAACGGCGATAAAGTGGATGCACTGAGTGCCCTGATCCACCGCAGCCGTGCACAGGACTTCGGCCGTAAGCTGTGTGAGAAGCTGAAAGAACTGCTGCCACGTCAGCAATTCATGATCGCTATCCAGGCAGCTGTAGGCGCCAAGATCCTGGCCCGTGAAACAATCAGCGCTATGCGTAAGGACGTGACCGCCAAATGTTATGGTGGTGACATCTCCCGTAAGCGTAAGTTGCTGGAAAAACAGAAAGAAGGTAAAAAGCGTATGCGTCAGATCGGTAATGTGGAAGTACCGCAGGAAGCGTTCCTCGCAGTACTCAAGTTGGATGACTAAGGCGCAGTTTATATCAAATTTGGGAAAATTAAGGCGGCCAGGAAACTGGTCGCCTTTTTATTTTGATAAACCCATCATTCCATTGGCAATATAGATACACCTGTCCCGACAAGCTGTATAATTGTAGCCGAAGATGTACCATCTTTCGTGATACCTTAAAACAAAACGGCCGGCTAAGATCACTCTCAGCCGGCCGTTTAATATTATTACCTCCTTATTATGCCAGTTGGCTTTTCGGAGTGATCACTACCTGTTTTAATGCTGCCCATACACCGAACAACACAGCAGTAAAGAATACGTTGCCCATCAGGCCATTCAATGCAAAGCTGCTGAACATATTATCTGACTGGTAGAAAGGAATACCAGCGGCATAACATGCCAGTAGGCCCGCACCTGTTTTAGGGTACAGATCTGTCGTGATAAAAGTACCCAGATTGGAGATCAGGAAGAAAAGTACGCCTGTACCGATAGAAGATAACAGTAACGTCAATACGTTCACTTTCTTTATCATAGTACCTATCCATGTGATCAGCAGGAACGCACCATATACAAATAACAGCTGTCCGATGTAATCAGGAGCCAGTGCGTGAATGCCGGTGAAGTAGTGCAGGAACACGTCAGACAGAAATAAAGACAATAACGGAATAACATACGCCAGGCGTTTATCTTTCAGTACGATACCGCCAAATAAGGCTGCTGCTCCGATAGCATTAAAGTTCCACAGACCGATCTGGTTAGTGAAAATGCGACATAACGCGGACAGGAAGATCAACACGGCAATGATCAATATTTCCCGGATAGAATCCTTCTTCATAGTGGGTAGATTATTTAGCCAAAGATAATTGATTTTAAATAGATTGAACAGGTACGCTTGCTTTAAAGATCACAACGCCGCCATTGCTTTCAATACTATAAGAGGTGTTATAGTAAGTAACCACTGCCTGACCTTTTTGGAGGGAGATAGTTTCGCCACCTGTTTCTGTGATCTCTGCAGCACCTTCCATCACCAGCATGATCTCAGTAGCTTCGCTGGTGTGCTCATAACGTTGATCGCCTTCCATTGCGATACGGCTTACAACGAAATCAGGAGCAGGAGAATGGTAGATAGTCTCCAGCCCGCCATGTACGCTTTCACCACCCAGTATTTTCGGATGTACCGGTTCGAAACGGGTATGTTTCAGCAATTCCGGCACATCAATATGTTTAGGCGTGAGTCCGCCACGTAAAACGTTGTCGGAGTTAGCCATCAGCTCCACGTTCTGACCTTCCAGGTAAGCATGCGGGATACCTGCGTCCTGGAATACCGCATCTCCGGGATGTACTTCCATAATGTTAAAGAAGTAAATGGAGAAGATACCTCTGTCCAGGTTCTCCAATCCCTGAGGATCGTTCACGATAGCCCTTCCTGCCCAGAATGCCGGGTCAGATTTAGCGAGGCGTCCGTTCGTATAAGCTTCTGATACTGCTTCTGCCAGCGGACGTAACATGGTATTTACTTCGGGTTGCGGCATTTCCATCACGGCCTTATACAAGCCATAGTAGCCTTCTTTTTCAAAGATGGGAGCAAGCGGTGCAAATTCCTTTACCTGCTGTAACACCTTTCTCAGTTTATCTTCAGGCAGGAATCCATGTAACAGCCAGAATTCGCTGAGCGCCACCATGATCTCAGGTTTGTGATTGGCATCTTTGTAATTACGGTGAGGAGCATTCAGTGGGATGCCTGCTTCATTTTCTCTGGCAAACCCTTTCTCCGCTTCCGCTTTGGTCGGGTGTACCTGAATAGACAGCATGTCCTTAACATCCAGGATCTTCAGCAGGTAAGGCAGCTCGCCAAAGCGCTTCCATACTTTCGGTCCCAGCACTTGTTCAGGCTTGGCTTTTACCAACTGGTCCAGCGTGGATGGCTGAGCGCCGGTACCAATAACAGAAGGTGCGCTCTGATGCGCGCCCATCCAATATTCTGCACTTGGCTTGCCGTTTTCAGGAATGCCTAATAGGGCAGGGATATAGTGATATCCACCCCATGCATAGTTTTGAACCTTACCATCCAATCTGAATAATTTCTTCTCACTCATGCGTAATATGTTTGTATTTTCCTAGAATTGTTAACCTGTTGAATTCCGAAAAGGAAGGACAAAAATAGTCAAAACAATGGCATCCCATATAGCTTTGGGCAAAAAAGGGGAATTGATAGCAAGGGAATTTCTCCGGCAGCAGCAATACTCGATCTTAGCAATAAACTGGCGGCATAGACGTCGCGAAATAGATATTATTGGCGCTACCGCGGAGTGTCTGGTATTCTTTGAGGTCAAAACATTGGCCACCGATCTTTTTGGCTGGCCCGAGCAACAGGTGGACGCTGCCAAACGAAGACATATCCAGGCAGCGGCGAATGTTTATATGGAGCGCCTGCCACGGTTACCGCCAGCTATCCGTTTTGATGTGATCTCAATTACCTTTCAGAAAGACGGAACGTATGAACTGGTACATTTCGAAGATGCGTTTTAAGAGCTAGCCCGGTTAATATTCCAGCAAAGAAGAATCATCCTGTTTAATCTCCGATCCGGTAGCACTCCGTACAGGAGTGCACGTGTTTGTAGCCCCGGGGATGTCCGTTGTATCGGGTTCGTAACCCCGGTATACCGTGAACCCTATAAAAAAACGATATCCGGAGTAACCCGGATATCGTCACAAGTTTTATTATCATACAGCCCCATATCACTATACACAATCGTGTTTAAGTGCGGGGACGCATATCATTAACTCCAGATACCTGTATAATTCTGTGGTGTGATCGCTTTCAATTCCTTCTTCAGGGTAGCGCTGATCTTCAATCCGTCAATGAATTTATGCATCGTCTTCTGCGTTATCTGCTCGCCGCCACGGGTGAGGTCTTTCAGTGCCTCATATGGTTGCGGGAAGCTTTCCCTGCGAAGAACGGTCTGAATGGCTTCAGCTACCACGGCCCAGTTGTTTTCCAGGTCCTCCTGCAGCTTGCCTTCATTCAGGATCAGCTTACCCAGACCTTTCTGGATGGATTTCAATGCCAGAACAGTATGTCCGAAAGGTACGCCTACGTTCCTCAGTACGGTGGAGTCGGTCAGGTCGCGCTGTAAACGGGAGATCGGCAGTTTCGCACTCAGATGCTCGAAAATGGCATTGGCCAGTCCGAGGTTACCTTCAGCATTCTCAAAATCGATCGGGTTCACCTTATGAGGCATCGCCGAAGAACCAACTTCGTTAGCTTTGATCTTCTGCTTGAAATAATCCATGGAGATATATGTCCAGATATCACGGCAGAAGTCAACCAGGATCGTGTTGATCCGTTTCAGGGTATCAAACTGGGCGGAGATATTGTCGTAATGCTCGATCTGGGTGGTGTATTTCATACGTTGCAGTCCCAGGGTATTGTTCACGAACTTGTCGCCGAACTTCTCCCAGTTGATCTTCGGGAACGCTACGTGATGCGCGTTAAAGTTACCGGTTGCACCACCAAATTTGGCAGCAAAAGGAATGTCTCCCAGTAACTTCACCTGCCCTTCCAGTCTTTCCGCGAAAACCAGGATCTCTTTTCCGAGAATGGTCGGAGAAGCCGGCTGACCGTGCGTACGGGCCAGCATTGGTATCTTCATCCAGGTCTTGCCCATCTTTTTCAGGTCGAGTATCAGATTGGCGATGGCAGGCATGTATACATGTTCTACTGCATCTTTCCAGAACAGCGGAGTAGCTGTGTTATTGACATCCTGAGAGGTCAATCCGAAATGGACCCATTCCAGTTTATCGTCCAGTCCAAGCGCCTTCAGTTCATTTTTAACAAAATACTCTACAGCTTTCACATCGTGGTTGGTCACCTTTTCAGTTTCTTTGATCAGCTGAGCGTTCTCGATGGTAAAATCCTGGTAGATCTTACGCAATGCCGGTACCTGCGTTTTGGAGAGGGTGAATATCTTCTGCTCTGACAGCGCAATGAAGTATTCTATCTCCACCTGTACACGGTAACGGATCAGCGCAAATTCTGAAAAGTAGGGGGCCAGTTCTTCCAGTTGTCTCCGGTAGCGTCCATCCAACGGAGAAATGGCGGTTAAAGCTTGTAATTGCATAATGTTATTTGATTAAGTGAGCGTTTATCACTTTTTACCTAATTTAGCCGCCAAAATTACTGAAATTGGAACGGAAAGTAAAAGTAGCGGCAGTAAGTTATTTGAATACCAGGCCATTATTATACGGATTCAGGGAACACGCGGTTATGAAAATGCTGGAACTGACGGTAGATTATCCCGCAAAAATAGCACAGCAACTGATTGATGGAGAAGTAGATGTAGCACTTGTGCCAGTAGCAATCATCCCGAAACTGAAAGAATATCATATCATTTCAGATTATTGTATCGGAGCAGAAGGTCCTGTTGCTTCTGTTTGCCTTTTCAGTGAAGTACCCATGAACGAGATCAAACGTATTTATCTCGATTATCAGAGCCGGACCTCAGTGGCATTGCTGAAGGTACTGGTGCGTGAGTACTGGAAGCTTGACGTGGAGCTGATAGAGACGACGGGCGACTACCAACATCTGATCAAAGGTACCGATGCCGGTGTGGTTATTGGGGACCGCGCCCTGGAGCAGCGGCATGTATCTCCCTATATTTATGACCTTGCGGAACACTGGATGCGGTTTACCAGCCTGCCATTCGTATTTGCAGCATGGATCAGCAATAAACCATTACCTGTTGAATTTATTCAGGAGTTCAGTAATGCTAACAGTATAGGGATACATAACATTCCCGCGGTAGTGGCGGAAAATGCTTACCCTGTATATGATCTGACCACTTATTATACAAAGAATATCAGTTATCCGCTTACGCCTTCAAAGCGTCAGGGGATGCAAAGATTCCTGAGTTATCTCAGGTAATACAAAAAGAATAATTAATAAAGGCGGATGGCTGAAAGGCAATCCGCCTTTATTATATTTCACCGGAACACTGCGTTGTTATTCCCGTCTACTCATATCAATCGCGTCAGGCTGAAGCATTTACACGTCTCATTCGGCTTTTTTCTTTATATTAGTCAACCCATCTGTTCACACAAACTCCTGCACATGAAAATTGGTATCCTGGGTAGCGGCCCTGTCGGACTCACGTTAACGGAAGGATTGATCATGGCTGGTCATGAGGTCATACTTGGCACCCGTAATCCTGCGAAAGAATCACTTCAGCAATGGATTAAGAAAAAGGGCGGTCCGAAGGTCACGGCAGCCCCCTTCAGGGACGCAGCCGCGCAAGGAGAGTTACTCGTTATCTGTACCAGCTGGGCAGGCACACAAAAGGCCATAGAGGCCGCCGGACTTTGGAACTTTAAGAATAAGGTCGTGGTGGACGTGACAAATCCGCTCGATGGAAAAGGCCCGGACCAGCAGGGCAGACTTAGTTTCTCCGTCGGACATACCAACTCGGCAGGCGAGCAGCTACAGGCCTGGTTACCCCCCGATGCGCATGTTGTAAAAGCACTGAGTTGTATAGGGCACGAATCCATGTTCCGTTCCCAGCAGGAACCGGAAAAGGAAACGCCTACAATGTTCATCTGTGGCAATAAACGGGCTGCGAAAATGGCGGTTACAACGTTACTGAATGAAATGGGCTGGAAAGATATTGTTGATATGGGAACGATCGAAATGAGCCGGAATATAGAGCCGTTAAGTATATTATGGTACGCCTATGGGTTCAGGACAGGTACCTGGAGCCACGCTTTCAAACTGGTGAAGTAAACGAAACCGGATCAACGGCATACTGCCGGAAAAAATATAGCAAATGAAAACCCCGGGCTTACAGACCCGGGGCGTAGTACAATAATATCTCCTTAAGTTAGATCTCTTTCACATTCACATAAAAGTTCGGATCTACTTTAAACTTCTTCGGATCTGACAAGGTAATACCTGTTGATTGCCAGCCTCTTCCCGGATAGATGAAACGATATCCCTCATCACTCAGCGTTACCTTCACCGGCATGTTAAAATTCTCTACGTCTGTCACCCAGCGGAACTTCAGCTGAGAACCTTCAATATGATATTCTAACGTAGGAATGGAAGTATGTGTCAGGTATTGCTCGAATACTTTATTGAAGTTCATCTTCGTTTTTTGGTTGAAGTATTCTTCTACCTGGCGCGTAGTAACCGTCTGATGCCAGAAAGTTTTGTTCAGTCCACGGAGAATGTCCCTGAACACATAATCGTTGTTCACGATCTGGCGGATGGTGTGGATCATGTTCGCCCCTTTATAATACATATCGCCACTGCCTTCGTTATTGACGCCGTAGTTACCGATGATAGGTATATCATTTCTGATGTTCTTTCTGATACCGGTAATGTATTCAAAGGCGGCCTGCGGACCATACTCACATTCCGTAAAAAGGGTTTCGGAATAGTTTGTAAAGCTCTCATGCACCCACATATCGGCAATATCTTTAGTAGTGATATTATTACCGAACCATTCATGTCCACTTTCATGCACGACGATGAAATCCCATTTTAATCCCCAGCCGCTACCGGAAAGATCGGTCCCTTTATAGCCCTTCTGGAACTTATTGCCATAGGCTACGGCACTCTGGTGCTCCATACCCAGGTGAGGTGATTCTACCAGCTTGTAACTGTCTTTATAGAAAGGATATTTACCAAACCAGGCCTCGAAACATTTCATCATAGGCTTTACTACCTCAAACTGGGCTTTGGCGGTATCAACATTGTAATCGAGCACCCAGTAGTCCAGGTCCAGCTTACCACCTTCGCCAGAGTAAGTATCTTTAATTTCAGCGTAATGACCGATATTCATCGCTACGTCATAGTTGTTGATAGGATTGCTCACATACCATGTCCATACTATGTTTCCGTCCTTGTCCATCGCTTTCTTTTTCAGTCGCCCGTTGGAAACGTTCACCAGGTCAGGAGCAGTGGTGATACTGATGGTCATATTGTTAGGCTCATCACTCTGATGATCTTTGTTAGGCCACCACACACTGGCGCCAAGACCCTGACAGGCGGTAGCTACCCAGGGTCGGCCCTGGTTGTCTTTTCTCCAGATCAGTCCTCCGTCCCATGGTGGGTTGACAGCCACACGTGGTTTGCCATGATAAACAATAGTGATCTTCTTGTCCTTGCCTTTCACCTGTTTTTTAGCAACCATATTAATGAAGATGGCATTGCCTTCCCGCTGATAGGTGAGAGATTGTTTGTCCTGCGAGATACTATCTATCTCCAGGGGTTCCTGCAGGTCTATCTGCATGATACTATCCACTTTCAGGACCCTGTAGGTGATTACATTGTAGCCCTCAATCGTACTGTCGCTGATATTGGGTTTTACGTGGAGGTCGTAGGATTTCACATCCCACCATGCACGTTCTCTGCCGATAGTTCCACGTAGGGAGTCGGCCCGGGTAAATGTTTGTTGATGTTGGGCGCCGGCGGTAAGAGCCGTAAGCAGAACCAGGAAAAGCATTAGAATGCCTCGCATAGAAAATCTTATTTTATGCCGGAAAGGTATTAATTTTCATTTAATAATGCCTAGCGCTGAATGGCTAATGCTTAGCGGATAATGTAGATATACATGAACGGTAAGCGGCCCCGGTCAATGGGTCTTAAGTCTGTTCACATGTACATGAGATATTTATGCATACCGTTGATTTTACTACTTGCAGCCTGCGGCCATCCGCCATCTTCAGGTAAACAGGTGTTCCGTTATAACGTACAGGAAGGCATCGCTTCCCTGGACCCGGCGTTTGCCAAGAACCAGGCTGTAATATGGGCGGTAAAACAATTATACAATACCCTTGTAGAGCCGGACGATCATCTGAATATCCGTCCTTCTCTGGCTACCCGCTGGGAGGTGGCACCTGATCATAAAACGTACATTTTCCATCTGCGGACGGATGTTTATTTCCATGATAATCCCGTATTTGATGGCGGCAAAGGCAGGAAGATGACCGCTGCAGATGTTGTGTACAGCCTGAGACGTATCATGGACCCCGCCACCGCCTCTCCCGGCGCCTGGATCTTTAACGGAAAGGTTGACCCTGAGCAGGG
Organism: Chitinophaga sp. S165; assembly: GCF_003182155.1. Classification (GTDB taxonomy): domain Bacteria; phylum Bacteroidota; class Bacteroidia; order Chitinophagales; family Chitinophagaceae; genus Chitinophaga. Next base: position 637,459 of record NZ_QGTG01000001.1, on the reverse strand, counting down.
GTTTCAGGCTTTGAATGACTCTACCTTTCAGCTTAGCTTACTGCAACCTTTCCATCCCATATTCGGGATCCTCAGCATGCAGTACTGTTCCATCATACCACACGAAATTGTAGACAAGCATGGAAAGGACTTCAGGAACCATCCCTGTGGTACCGGACCCTTTATGTATTCTTTCTGGGAAGAGGGACAGGCATTGGTCCTGCATCGAAATCCACATTACTTCGAAAAGGACAGCACAGGCCATACATTGCCCTACCTCGATGCTGTAAAGGTGACCTTCCAGGACAGTAAGGCGACTGAGTTCCTGTTGTTCCGCCAGGGGCAGCTAGACTTTATGAATGACATTGATGCTTCTTTTAAGGACGAGGTGCTGACTAAGAAGGGATTACTTAAGAAGGAGTGGGAGGGTAAGCTGGTGCTTGATAAAAGCCCGTATCTTAATATAGAATACCTGGGATTCCTGCTGGACAGTACAAAATCAGCCGTAAAGATCTCGCCCTCCCGGTTGCAAAAAATAAGACTGGCCATTAATTATAGTATCGACAGAGGCAGGATGATCACATACCTCCGTAACGGTATCGGCTATCCGGCTAATGCCGGATTCGTGCCGATGGGATTACCTTCTTTTGATACTGCGAAGGTGAAAGGCTACCCTTATGATCCTGCGAAAGCCCGGCAGCTATTACAGGAAGCCGGATTTCCGGAAGGGAAGGGGCTGCCGGCCATGCATTTGTTATCCATACCGATCTATGAAGATTACGCCAACTATGTAGCGAACCAACTACAGCAGGTCGGTATTCCTGTACAGGTAGAGGTGATGCAAAAAGCGCTGTTGCTGGAACAAACGTCCAAATCAGAAGCGCTCTTTTTCCGTGGCAGCTGGATGGGCGATTACGCTGACGCCGAAAATTACCTGGCTGTTTTCTATAGTAAAAATCCCGCGCCGCCTAATTATACCCGGTACGCCAATCCGGCGTTTGACCGCTTGTATGAAAAAGCGCTGCAGGAAAATAATGACTCCCTGCGCTACCTGCTTTACCAGGAGATGGACAGGATGATAGTAGCAGATGCCCCCGTAGTACCATTGTTCTATGACCAGGTCATTCACCTGGTACAGCCCAATGTGACAGGATTCACCAGTAATGCCCTCAACCTGCTCGAACTGCGGAAAGTGAAGATAAAAGTTTGATATTTGCAAAAAAGGAAGAGTTATGGGAATGGCAATTCAACCGTGGGAGACCCATGAATGTAACCAGGACGGAGAATATCGCGCCGGGCCGCTTTTCAATGCATACAGTATACAGGAACGCCTGAAGTCGGGCATGGTATACCCGGCCTATATCCGTCGGGATTTCTACAAGATCATGTTATTTCGTGGCGCAGCAACCTTACACTTTGGAGATCAGAGTATTGCGTTGAATAATGATACGCTGCTTTTCTTCAATCCCAGGGTGCCATACAAGTTTGATAACTTCCGGGAAGACATCTCCGGATATGCCTGCGTATTCAAGGATGAATTCTTCAGGGAAAACCTGCGCCTGAAACTGGACGAAATCCCGCTTTTCATGCCTGATGCTAAACCGGTTTTTATACTTGGTACTGAGGAGTTAAGAGAAACAGAAGTACTGTTTCAGAAGATCGTCCGGGAACTCAACAGCACGTATGACTACAAGTTTGAGCTGATCAGAAGTTATATCACTGAGTTGATCTACTATGCCATGAAACTGGCTCCGTTCAGGAATACACATAAGGAGTCGAATGGCACCGCACGTGTTACTGCCGTCTTCCTGGAATTACTCGACAGACAATTCCCCGTTGAATTATTTTCCGGCCGTGTGTTGCTTCGCACACCTAAAGACTTCGCTGACAGGCTCTCCATTCATGTTAATTACCTTAACAGGGCAATAAAAACAGAGACCGGTAAAACTACTACTGAACATATTTTCGAAAGACTGACCGGCGAGGCTAAAGCTATGTTAAAACATACCAGCCTCAATATCGCGGAGATCAGTTATGCTCTGGGATTTGAAGATCAGGCGCACTTCAATAACTTCTTTAAGAAACGGGTAAAAGCATCCCCCTCTGTTTTCCGGCAGGTTTGATTTTTACAAATATTGGTTTGAAGCACACAAAGTTTCCGTAGCTGATGGTTCTACCTTTGGATCAGAAAATTCAGTTTATGGACATACAGATAACGACAACTTTACAACAACCCATTCATTCAGGATTTGACGGTGCATCTACAGCAGCAGAAATAATACAAGGCATTGACCTGACAGGCAAAACAGCCATCGTAACAGGCGGTTATGCCGGTATTGGTCTGGAAACCACAAAAGTATTGTGTGCGGCCGGCGCCACGGTGATCGTTCCTGCCCGGGATCTGGAGAAAGCCTCCCTTGCTTTAAAGGGAATCGACGGTGTACAGATCACGCAGCTTGATCTGATAGATCCGGTGTCTATTAATGCTTTTGCTGACAGATTTCTGGCTACTGAACAACCGTTACATCTCATTATAAATAATGCAGGTGTCATGGCCAATCCGTTTACCCTTGATGCGCGTGGGTATGAATCACAATTCGCCACTAATCACCTGGGGCACTTCCAACTGGTTGTCCGGTTGTGGCCTGCACTACGCCGTGCCAATGGGGCGAGGGTAGTAGCATTATCATCCTGGGGCCATCGATATTCGCCGGTAATATTTGACGACCTCCATTTTCAACACCGGGCATACGACCGATGGCTGGCTTACGGGCAGTCAAAGACAGCAAATGTACTTTTCGCTGTAGAACTGGACAGGCGCGGTCGGGAAGACGGTATCCGTGCGTTTGCGGTACATCCGGGAAGTATAGTAGACACTGACCTTAAGCGGCATATGTCTATGGACGAACTCGAAAAGGCCGGCGTATTCGATAAGGACGGCAAGGCTATACTTGATCCATCAAGACAACTGAAGACCATAGAGCAGGGCGCCGCCACAAGCATCTGGTGTGCCGTAAGCCCACAGCTGAATGGCATGGGTGGTGTGTATTGCGAAAACTGTGATATATCACCAGTAACAACAAAAGAGCAGGCACAGAAAAATAACGAAATTCTCGACAGGACCCCATCCAGGGCATTTGGTGTATTACCTTACGCTATAGATCCGGCGGCAGCAGAGCGTTTGTGGGAGTTGAGCGAGCAATTGACAGGGTTGACATGATTGATCTTAAATATGACAGCCATCCTGGAGGAAACGTATTCCCGGATGGCCTGGAAAATGGCCCTCTTCCGGACGGTAAGGGACCGCTCAGATTAATTGTACCGGGTGAGAAGAAACCTGCACGCAGCAGTTTTCAGGTTACGGCATTGATTATCAGGTATGCGAAGGAATAAGGATCGTACTCATCCCACGTTTGGGTGACAAAATCCCGAACCTTAAAATAATTTTAACATTTCTTAAACAAGCCCCAGTGGCTATCTCGGTACTCGATTAAGGGTATCGGGGATTGATACGTAATTATTTATGAGGGTTACCGCTCATTTTAGGCTACCTTTGTCTACTTATTAATTACGTTTAAAGAGAGAAAATGACTGCGATTTTAATATTCTTTTTTTCACACTGGTTCTTATCCTTATTCTTCCACACGTTTTTCCTGCACAGATATGCGTCCCACCAGATGTATACTACCAGTAAAGGTTGGGAAAGGGTATTTTACTTCTGTACCTGGTTCTTCCAGGGAACTTCTTACTTAGTTCCGCGTGCTTATGGCGCTATGCACCGCATGCACCATGAATTCAGTGATACCGAAGACGATCCGCATTCTCCACACTTCTTTAAAGATGTATGGAGCATGATGTGGCAAACCCGTAAACTGTACAACGATATTTATACTGGTGAAAAGGTGTTGGATGAGAAATTTACAACCAATCCTCCGCTGCCGGTATGGAATGCGATGGACCGCTTTGGCGATCATACCATTACCCGTCTGGCATGGGCAGGGGTTTATATAGCTTTCTACGTAGCTTTCGCACCAGCCTGGTATTGGTTCCTGTTATTGCCGATCCATTTCCTGGTAGGACCTGTACAGGGCGCTGTAGTGAACTGGTGTGGTCATAAATATGGTTATAAGAGCTTTGACAACGGTGATAAATCCAGGAACACTTCTCCATGGGGTATTCTGCTGCTGGGTGAACTGTTCCAGAACAATCACCACAAGTATAAAGACAGTCCTAACTTCGCTAAGAAATGGTTTGAACTGGACCCAACTTATCCGGTAATGAAATTCTTTAACTTCGTTGGTATCATTAAGTTGAAGACTGCGAAAGTGAAAGTAGTGAAGATGAAGGCGGCTGCCTGATCACACAGATAGTAAGTAGAAATAGATAGATACATTCCAGGCCATCAATTATAGTCCAGACGACTATGATTGATGGCCTGAGTGTTTTTAGAACTTCCTGAAGAAACCAAAGGTGGCTAACTGCAGCATGGGCCTGTCGCCATCAGTATCCCCATAGGCATAGATATCACCAAATACAGGCAGATCGTACTGCTGGCGGATACGACGAACTTTCTCCTCACCGTTACAATTCACACCGTGGATGCGGCCCGTAACCTTCGCATTCCGGACCTCGAGTTGCGTACCGATACATTCAATACCCTGACAATCGCACCAGGGCTTTACCCATTCCTGGGCGGAAGCAGTGACTACCACTACGCGATGTCCTTTCGAGAGATGTTGGTTGATCTCTTTTAGCGCATTTTCTCTGATCAGGCCAGGAAGTTTGTCACGGCAGAAAGCGGCACATTTGTCACGGAACTCATCGACAGGGGTATTCCTGAAAAAGTATTGCAGCACGAGGTCCTTACCTTTCTGCTTGGAGATCAATCCTGCTTTCATCATGATCAGCGCGGGAGACAGCAAAGCCAGACCGGCATACAATGCACCCTCGCCCTTTTGAAAACGGATGATCTCAAACAAAGTATCTCTCCGGGTGATGGTGCCATCAAAATCGAAAAAAGCGATCGCGGGCTTCATAATTTGAGTTTTTTGAAGATGCCCTCAGGAATTGATTTGATAATGAGCATAATATATCGCCAGAACCACCTGGTATAAATAACATTCTTTTTCGCCTTCACAGCATTGTAAATATCCTTCGCAACGTCCTGCGGCTGGGCGGTAAGTGGGGCAGGTGTTTTCATGTTCTCCGTCATGCGGGTATATACAAAGCCTGGTTTGACGGTCAGCACATGTACTCCCTTGTGAGCAAGACGATTACGAAGCCCGCTGAGATAAGCAGTAAAACCTGCCTTTGCGCTACCATAAAGGTAGTTACTCAGACGGCCACGTTCGCCGGCTACAGAGCTGATACCGACGATGGTGCCTGCTCCGCGTGCAGCATATTCATCTGCAATGATATTCAGCACAGAGACGGCACCGGTATAGTTTGTATGAAGAATGCGGGCGGCTTCGTTCCAGTCAGACTGGCCTCTTTCCTGCGAACCCAGGTAGCCGAATACAGAAATAGTAACATCCGGAGGCTGGGGCAGGGCCGTATAAAAAGCGGCGTGACCGGTGAAATCAGTTGCATCGAAGGTATGAGAGCTGGCAGTAACCCCGTAGCGGATTTGGAGGTCCTGCTCCAGCGCGGAGAGGGACGCTACATTACGCGCAGCGAGTTGAATATCGAATTTGTTACTGGCAAACTGACGGGCAATGGCAACAGCCATGTCTGACCCAGCTCCCAGAATAAGAACAGTAGGCATATAATTGATTGTCGGTATTTAAGGTAGAAGAAGTTTATTCCGTCAGCAGTAATCTGTCTGACTGTACTGAACGGAACAGCTTAGTACCATTGTATGTTTTGATGATATCGGCAAATTTTTGCGCATTGGGATAACTCTGCCAGAAAACCTCCTGTTTCATGCGGGCATCTTTCGACAGGTAGAGGCGCCCGCCGTATTGCAGCACAATCTCATCCAGCTTATCAAGAAATTCAAAGAGCCCTTTACGAACGGGGAAGTCCAGCGCCAATGTGTAACCCTCCATAGGGAATGAAATGAGGCTATCCTGTTTACCGAAGATCTTCAGTACTGCCAGGAAAGATCCCAGACCGGCATCGCTGATCTTCTGCAGGATGGCAATCAGACCTTCTTTCTTTTCCAGGGGCAGTACAAACTGGTATTGCACAAAACCTGCTTTACCATAGCCGCGGTTCCAGTGCAGAATAGCGTCCAGCGGATAAAAGAAAGGTTCGTAAGGGATAATGTTATTGATCTCCCGTTTGGTATTCTTTAAATAATAAAGCCAGTTGAATGCTTTGACGGTCAGCGTATTGAGGACAAAGGAAGGGAGATTGAAAGGGACAGACAGTTTACGTTTTGCTGCCAGTTGAAGTGGCGCTTTCCGTTGCTGCTCGTTCAGTTCTTCAGGGGTAGCGTGTTCGCCAACAATAAGGATACCACGGCCAAAACTATCGCCCTTCTGCAGGCAATCGATCCAGGCCATGGAATAAGTATAATCCTTATATTCTTCAAAAAGACGGATCAGGTCTTCCAGGTTCTGGGCCTTGATCTGTTTTTGACGGATGTAAGCAGTATTGATCTTCTTCAAGCCAAATCTAACCCTGGTAATGATACCGGTAAGCCCCATGCCACCACAGGTAGCCCAGAAGAGGTCGGGGTGGATACTGGCGGAACAGGTGATCGTTTCTTTATTACCGGTGATCACGTCCATATCGATGATATGGCCTGAAAATGAGCCGTCTACGTGGTGGTTCTTACCATGTACATCAGAGGCTACAGCACCGCCGACAGTGATAAATTTCGTGCCGGGTGTAACCGGCAGGAACCATCCCTGGGGAACGATAATATCGAGTATCTGATCGAGTGTGATACCGGACTGGCATTCGAAGACGCCATTGGTGGTATCAAAAGCCAGCACCTTGTCGTATTTAAGGGTGGAAACGCTGTGTTGGGCCAGAGAAGCATCACCATAACAGCGACCGTTTCCGCGGGCGATAACAGAAGAGTGAGTGGATATAAAATCCTGAACCTGTTCTTCCTGCGAAAATGTTGTTTCATCGCAGGACATTGCGGGGTAATTCCCCCAGTTTGCTAACCGTTTTTCCATTACTCAAAAAAACTTTTGTTAGTGGGTAAATAAATAATCACATAAAAACTCAGCACCCACAGGAGTATGGTTAATTGAATGAAACGGTCTTTGTATAGGATTTTGGTTGGAGAACCTGTATTATTCTCCACATATGTTATTTGCAAATATCGTAATAATCCACCAATTACAAAAAGACATGTATAATAAAGGCGGTAAGTACCAAAGCGTGCCATCGTTTCCGGAGCCATGGTATACATCAGGTAGGCCACAATAATAACAGCGGATACAAGCGCAAGCATTACGTTCATAAAGTCCATGTTATATCCTTTGGCCGCTTTTCTCATGTCCTGGCCCGACTGTGTTTTGATCAGCACATCATCGCGGCGTTTGGCGATAGCCATGAACAACGCCAGCAGGAAAACCATGATCATCAACCATTCCGATACAGCTACGGTAGCGGCTACCCCACCTGCTTTTACCCTTAATACAAATCCCGCTGAGAGGATCAGGATGTCCAGGATAGAAATGTTCTTTAAACCAAAAGAATATAATAGATTGATAATGAAATAAATGCCTACAACAAACGCAAACTTGGGTTTAACGTAATACGCAAGTACCCCACCTATGGCCAGACATAACACGAAGAAGAATAACGCCGCCGGTTTGGAAACAGCGCCTGATGCAATAGGGCGTTTACACTTCACCGGATGCAGCCTGTCGGCTTCTACATCTTTATAATCATTGATGACATAGATACTGCTGGCAGTGAGGCTGAATGCAAAAAATCCGACGAGTAATTCCGCCACCTTATGCAGGTCGAATATCTCTCCCGCGAAGAAAAGGGGAATATATAAGAACAGGTTCTTTGCCCAATGGGAGGGTCTTAAGAGTTTTAAATATTGCACGGGGATATAACTTAAAGTTGGCGACAAGATACGACTGATTACCGAACAACGATATCGATTTATGCTATTTTCGGGTAAATTCTACTATTTTTGAGGCCGTTCATGTTAATTTATACTCGTTTTCATCAATTTATTATCCCCGTTTATGCCGTCAACTTATGCTCCGTTCAGCCGTAAAGGTGCGTTTATCGCAGAACTGCTGATCATCATCGGTTTTGCCCTGGTCCCCTTGTTTGTGACATTCCCCTACAGGGTAAATATCTTTCTATCGTGGGAGGGCGCTTACCGGATATCACAGGGCCAGGTGCCGTATAAAGATTTTGGTCTGCCGCTGGGTTATGGCTTCTGGCTCATGCCTGCATTGTTCTTCAAATTATTTGGTCCCCAGCTGATATCCCTCGTGAAAGCCCAGGTTTTCATGAATATCCTGGCAGGACTTGCCTTCCGGTCTATCCTGAAAAGCCTGAACGTACAGGCAGCCATCCGGGTACTTGCCGTATTGTTGTTCGTATTGTCGTATTCGTTTTTCAATTTCTGGCCCTGGTATAACCAGACAGTGATCGTATATGAGCTGATCGGGCTTGCTTTCCTGTTCCGTTACCTGATGGGACCACAGGGAAAACTCCGCTTCCTGTTCCTTTTCCTGTCTGCTTTTTTTACATTCCTGTCCTTTTTCACGAAGCAGGATGGCGGCGGACTGGCATTACTGCTTTCACTCGCTTTACTGGCTTACAATACATTACAGGGGAAGAAATGGCTTGATTTCATCGCTTACCTCGCTTTCTACGGCATCATTGCACTGGCGATCATTTTACCGTTGCTGCCTTACGGTTTTGGTTATTGGTTTAACCACGGACAAGCGCCGCACAATTCGAGATTGTCATTGTATGATATCCTGTCGGAATTAATGGGTTTCTCACAATGGATCAAATTGTACCTGTTACTGGTGATCTTATGTCTTGTGCCCGCGTTCCGCCAATGGAAAAGTTTCTGGAACGACAGACCTGCCGTGTTGTTTGCCTTGCTCACCCTGGGCATCCTGGCAGAAGCAGCCATCTTCCAGGTAACGAGTTATACTCCTCCGGATAACAATATCTTCTTCCATAGTTTCGCCTTTGCGTTCATCGCCAGCCGTTTTCAGGAACAGCTGAAACTTGATATGGGACGCTGGCCGTCTTTCGGTGCCGCAGCAGCGCTGGTATTACTCTGGTGGTCAGGTTCTTTCTGGAAATACCTGGATAGGGTCGTAGCCCGTCTTGTACCACATGAGCAGGTAGTAGCAGGCAACAGCGATGCGGTTAAAGGCGACAGTTCAGCTTACGCGATGTACAATCCTCAGATCAGCCCTACCGGAGAAAACGTTGTGTCCCGTAACAATTTCATGATCAATAACGATACTACAGATGTTCCGGTGGACCAATGGATCTTTTCTGATCTCTGGGCTTTCCATAAGATCTATATGCCGCCATCTACAGTGCATGGTATGGCCCGCGTGATGGAACTGCCTGTTGTAAAAGAAAAGAAAGAGGCGCTTAAGTTGCTGAATATGACTGAATTAACCCCATTGGCGCAAGCCATGCCTTACAAGCTTGAAACAGGAAGTGATTACCCGTTATGGTATCATTTGGGAGTAGGTATGTTCAATAAACAGCTGGCCGCTTTTGTAAAAAAAGTTCAGAACCATCATTATGACGTGGTGTTGTATGAATACGCACCGGGTAACAACAACTTTTTCCCGTTTGCACTTAGATATCAACTACAAAAGCACTACCGGAAGGTAGATGAATTCCTTGCACCCCGCCGTCCGACCAATGCGACGATCGAAGTGTATGTGAAGGAATGAATGAATTAATTAATATTCAGCGATTTATAGTTATTTGCTTCATCTTTACTTAATAGCCTGTGGCAACTGAAAACGTGTCTTCTAATCCGGATAAAACCAAGCTATGGGGATTTCTCTTTGCCGTCTACATCATCTGGGGATCTACTTACCTGGGGATGAAGATCGCCACGGAAGTAGTACCTCCGTTCCTTCTCTCGGCCTTCCGTTTCCTCGTAGCCGGTACACTGCTGGCAGTCATTAGCCGGAGCAGTGAAAAACAACTGCCTTCCCGTAAGCAGGTATTATCGGCCGCTTTCGTGGGCCTGATGCTGATCGGCATAGGCAATTCCTGTACAGCCCTCGCGGTACACTACATGCCCTCCGGGCTTGTCGCGTTGATCGTGGCAGCGATACCGGTATGGTTCATTGGGTTCGACTGGGCTTTTTTCAGCAAACAGCGTCCCACTGTAATGACGGCATGCGGTATTATCGTCGGACTGGCAGGCCTGGTCCTGCTGTTCAATCCGTTTGCGGCTCATACGACCAGGAATTATCCTCTATGGCCCATTGCCATCCTGGCTGGCGGATGCGCCTGTTGGGCACTCGGCTCATTAGCCGTATCAAAGTTGGCAATGCCGGCGCCGATGACTTCTGCAGCGCTCCAGATGCTGACAGGATCTGTTTTCTGCTTCCTGATCAGCGCCGTTGTTGAACCGGGTGCCTGGGATACCCTCCATCATATTTCCACTCGTACAATATCCGCTTATGTGTACCTGGTGCTCATTGGCTCCCTCGTCGGATTTACTTCCTACAGCTGGCTAACCCGGAATGCACCGCCGCGGTTATTGTCTACCTATGCGTATGTAAACCCGGTGGTCGCCCTCTTTCTGGGCTGGCTTATAGGTCATGAAAGCTTGTCTTCCCAGGCCTTGATGGCCTGCGTGATTGTCATTGGTGGGGTAGTGCTGATGACATTGGGTAAGAGAAAGACATAATTGCAAATTTACCTGGCACTAAGACTTATTCGTTGCGAGGGTCAAACCGACTTTCCCGCATGGTTGTTCTAAACTATGATACAACTTGGGGGCTGACCAAAAAGTAATGGTCAGCCCTAATTTATTCGGGTACCTGATGGAGGCCTGTCATCGTTTAAGCGATTCTCAAAGCCCTCACTTTACTTTTTGGTCAGCCCCCAGAAAATATCCTCGATCATCAGACCGTTTAACTACGCCTCAGCGAACTTGAAGGCAATCAATGTCTCAAATACGCCGTCGGATAGGCCGATTTGATTACAGGATCTGCCCGGTCCACCTCATAACTGCATCATACATTTATCTGAAAATCATCACTGTTGAAAAATAAATCCACTAAGCCAATTAGTATTTGCTAAAAATATTAGTAATTTAGTCTTTCAGTTGAATGTTATGGAGAGGATACAGGAAAAACTAGCGATACTGGCAGATGCGGCGAAATATGATGTTTCCTGTGCTTCCAGCGGTAGCGACCGCAAGAATGATACAAAAGGATTGGGCAATGCTCATCCTGGAATGGGTATCTGCCATTCCTATACAGCCGACGGCCGTTGTGTGTCCCTGTTGAAGATACTGTTAACCAACGTCTGCATCTACGATTGTGCTTATTGTGTGTCCCGGAAAAGCAATGACATCAAAAGAGCAGCTTTTACGGTACAGGAAGTAGTTGACCTCACCATCAATTTTTACCGCCGGAATTACATAGAAGGGTTGTTCCTCAGTTCGGGGATTTTCAAAGATCCTGATTATACCATGGAACGGCTGGTGAGGGTAGCAAAGAAATTGCGCACAGAATGCAATTTCAACGGCTATATTCACCTGAAAGCCATCCCCGGGGCCAGTGATGAGTTAATGCAGGAAGCAGGGCTGTATGCTGACCGTTTGAGCGTTAACCTCGAATTGCCAACAGAGGCAGGTCTGAAATTACTGGCGCCGGAGAAAAGCCGGCCGGCTATGATAAAGCCGATCCGTTTCCTTCAAAGTGAGATCATCCGGTTGGAAGATGAACGGAAGGTTTTGAAGAAGGTACCCAAGTTTGTTCCCGCCGGACAAAGCACCCAGGTAATCGTGGGGGCCAGTGGAGAGACAGATATGGAAATTATGCACATGGCCTCCCAATTCTACCGACAATTCCAGTTGAAGCGGGTATACTATTCAGGATATGTACCTATTAGCAACGACACAAGGTTGCCAGCTCTGCATAGCCAGGTACCGCTATAGCGTGAAAACCGCCTCTATCAGGCGGACTGGTTATTGAGACTATATGGATTTGAACCCCATGAGTTGCTGAATGAAGGTCATCCGAACCTCGACACTGATATTGACCCCAAACTCTCCTGGGCGCTCCGGCACCTGGACTGTTTTCCGATAGATATCAATAAGGCCGATAAAATGCTGATAGCCAGAGTGCCAGGCATCGGATTGGAGAGTGCAAAAAAGATATGTGCAGCACGTGTACATGCCGCACTGGGATGGGATCAGTTGAAACAGATAGGAGTGAAGATCAGTAAAGCGCGGTATTTCATTATCTGCAAGGCCAGATCACTTGAAAAGCGGGAACTGAGCGCGGAACAGATCAGACAGCAATTACTGACCCAATCACACAGTAAATGGTTACGGTCACATACGCCTCAATTGAGCCTGTTTTAAGATGTGGGAAATAGTTTTCAGCAGTCAAACCATACAGAACAGTCAAGTAATAATCGGACATGTTACAACAAGACAATGTTGCGATAAGACGATAAGAGAACAAAACATTAAGATAATCAAGCGGTAAGTATTCTTAAATAATTCAAATAATTAACAACCTTCCGGACCAGCACGAACAGAAGGTTTTGTCAGGCAACGATATCGAAAAATGAACAATATTGAAAGGCAAAGCATATTCGAACGATGAACAATATACCATATCAGAAGCTATAAGCTATGAAAATCCTCAATTACTATCGTTGGGCGGGCTATCTCCTGTGCTGTGGTGGATAGTCTGCCGGCGGTAGGCTAAATGTTACTAAAATGACTACGTGGTTGTATGATGGAAGTTTTGACGGCTTCCTGTCTGCCGTATTTGATTTATACTGGCAAAAGAGGACAGATGTCATGATCAGGAAGGAGCAGGACCACGTGCGTGGCTTGTTTGAGAATGTTATATTTACCCCTACCGTGGTAGCGAATGCCGACAGGGTATGGGCTGGGCTAACGAAGAAATTATCTGAAGCAAGTTTGCAGCAGTTGTTTTGCTGCTATCTTTCAGAACTGCCTGGAGAAGAGGATAATATGGTAGGATTTATCCGTTATGTTTTCGCGAATGAGCAGGATGTAACGAGCGATTTTGGAAATAGATATGTCCTGCATGTTTCACAGGTATCGCGTAAAGTATTGCGCGAAAAACATCGTATGGAAGCCTTCGTCCGTTTCCAGCTTACAAAAGACAATATTTATTATTCGCTTGTTTCACCGGACTATAATGTATTACCGTTGATCGCGCGGCATTTTAAGGACCGTTATGCCGATCAGTATTGGCTCATCTATGATGAGCGTCGCCGTTTCGGCATCTATTATAACCTCGGGCATGTAGAGACTATCCGCCTGCATTTTAATGCCGACTACGATCCTTATTATCACAGTACGGGAAATGTCTGGGCACCGGAGGAGGAATTGTATCAGCGTTTATGGAATACCTACTTCAAGGAGGTGGATATTGCCAGCCGGAGAAATCCGCGGTTACAACTGCAGCATATGCCGAGGCGATATTGGAAGTATTTAACGGAGATGCGGGCTGGGTAATTTCGTTTGCATCACAAGCGTTTGCCGATGGATATTCGCAAATAGGACTGAAAGTGATTCTAGCGCTGACCTTCTAGCTCGCAGTTCGGATGGAATCACTGGCTGTTGTTCTTTGAAGTTCCTAAGTATTGAACGTTGATGGACGGTTTGGCTTTTCTCTTTTCCCCTTTGCGGTAATGGCTTTTGGAGGTAGGCATGCTGAATATTGAATAATTATTTCAGGAGTTAGGTTTGATTAACGCATTCTGCACTTTATAATCAAGGTAATCCTTATTTCTATCCAATATTAGCTTTAGAAAGTGAATATGGTGGCATCGGCGTATGAACATGAGATATCGAGGTTAGATGCCCTGTTATTTATTTTGAGACCGGCCGCGGCGAGCATTCGGGTGGAAATCACTGGCCTTTAGTTCTTTGAAGTACGCGGGATGCGTCGCACGAGGGGTTTAATAGGAAAACTAAAGCTCAACCGACCACCAACGCCTAATGCCTGGCAACTTCAAAGAAGTAGAGCCAGTGATTCCATCCGAACTGCTAGAAGGTCAACGCTAGAATAACTGTCAGCCAACATCCGCGAAAACCAATTACCATCCGAACTGCTGGAAGGTCAACGCTAGAATAACTGCAAAACCCGGTTCACGAACTAAGAAAAAGGCGAGTCCCAGCCGCTAAAGCCTAATGAAGAGGAACCTTATATCTCCGCATACCCCTCGCTGATCTCACCGACCCGGAACCTGTTAACAATATCATGCGCCAGTCTCGTAGGTTCCGGTATACGATAACGCCCTACACACTGTGTGATAATCTCCACAGTACTCTCAACGTCCATCAAATTACCCGGAGAAACAAACACTGGCTTAACCGCATTCTTCGTCCGCAGAGCAGCACCCACCACCTCGTCCTTAAAAACAAGCGGAGTATAACTACCCTTTACAGACGCAGGCTCCTCGTATTTCCCGCAAAGCACCTTTTTAGCGCAACCCACGGTCGGTGTTTGTGTCAGGACGCCAAAATGAGCAGCAATACCCATACGGCGGGGATGTGCAATTCCGTGACCATCAGCAACTAACAGATCCGGTTTAACAGGAAGGTTGTCCCAGGCCGCCATAAGAGCAGGCACTTCGCGGAATGCGAGATAACCCGGTACATAGGGGAAAAGGACCTCACGTTTTACCAACGAATAACCTGTCGGAATCAGTTCCGGAAAACGTAGAAGAATGATGCCGGCATAAACAGCAGTGCTGAATTTGTTGAAAGAGATGTCTGCACCTGCAATAACATTCACAGGGAAATTCCGTGGCTGTATAATGGTATCGTTCCTGAGTTCGTTCTGTATTTGTGTAGCTGCTGTAACTGTCAGTGTATCATAGTTCAATGAGGCCATGCTGTACATTTAAGTGATATCCGGATTCAAATTTTACTCCAGAAAAGGAAGTGATTCTGGCATGAACTTCGCGGTATTTATAACAGAACGATTTCTCTTTCCTAGCCTAGGGGTGGCTATAATTTGTAGCCTGAGATGAAACCCTAATTATCTGAACTGGGTAATGCCAGCGTAGAAAATGGGATAGAGAAATTCTAAAGGAGTCCCGGCTTAAAAAGCCGGGATTTCTATTTTACAATGGTAAGTTTCCTAGAATAAACTGAGTTGTGAGCCGCCCTTTTTCTTATCCGGAGGTTGTGCTTTTCCCATGACAGTCCTGCCACCATATTGCCAGGAGTTATCTCTTTCCTCCTGAATCAGCTCTTCAAGCCTGGCATTAGGAATAAAGTCTTTCTCTACCTGTTGCGACAATACAGACAATTTACGGATAGCTTCCTGTTTATCGGACTGGCCGATCTTAGCTTTGTTGACAGCATCTTTCAACACGCTGATCGTTTCGTCGTACACGTTGACCGGGACAGGGAAGGGATGACCGTCTTTACCGCCGTGAGCGAAAGAAAAGCGGGCAGGATCTGTAAAGCGCGAGGGAGTGCCATGAATGACTTCACTGACCAGTGTGAGCGACTGTAACGTACGTGGACCGACGCCTTCCAGCAGTAAGAGGGACTCGAAATCATGTAACTGCCGTTCATGCGCAACAGCCAGTACACTTCCCAATCTTTTAAGATCGACGTCCTTTGTTCTCACATCATGATGGGAAGGCATGATCAGGTTGCGGATCTCCGGCAGCAGGTGTGCGGGCTTTTCTTGGATCAGCTGAAGCATACCAGCTTTGGTAGGCGAAGCGTCTTTGTCGGTCAGATTAAGAATGAGCCCCTGGTTATGACCATATATGAACGTATGGGGAGTTTCCGTGAATTCTTTAAACGCAGTAGAATGCCAATGATACCGGCGGGCCATGCCGCTGGCGTCATTCATTCCCTGCTGAACTACCGCCCATTCACCCTCGTTGGATACAATGAAAGAGTGCAGGTACAGTTGAAAGCCATCCTGTACAGCAGTGTTGTCTACTTTGGCGGCCAGTTTACTGCAACGCACAAGCTCTTGTCCGGGTAAGCCTGTACGTTCGGCTATCGCGAGTAATTCTGTTGGTGTTTCTTTAGAATGCCTGCCTTTTCCACCACAGATATAAATACCCAGTTCCTGTGCTCTGGGGTTCAACGCCTTTTTGAGTGCGCCCATCACGCTGGTGGTAATACCGGAAGAATGCCAGTCCATTCCAAGCACACAACCTAGTGCCTGAAACCAGCAGGGATCACTCAGGCGGCGCAGCACTTCGCCCTTTCCGTAGTCGGCGATGATCGTTTCCATAATAGCACCGCCCAGCAGGCTCATTCTCTTAGCCAGCCAGGGTGGTACATGACCATAATGTAAGGGTAGATCGGCATGGGCTCCTGACATAATTTATTCTCCTATAATGGGTTGACCTGCACGGTAAAATGATGAATGCTTTTATCCTTCAAAAGGAAGGCGTTGATAGCTGCGATATCATCGGGTTTGCCAACTGCTTCGTATTTGTCTTCAATGATAAGCTCTTCATTTTTTGTATGAAGCAGCTGTTTGTGTTTAATGTTAAAACGCTTAAAGATACCAGCTATTGCAACAGGATCATATTGTTCAATGTGACAACCAATGGTGTAAGTACGTTTCTCATTCAAGCTGCTGATCTTTCCTTCCAGTGCTTTTAAACCCAGCAGCAGCAACAACACGATCCCAAGTGAGAAACCTGCCAGCATATAATGGCTCATACCGATGGCAATCCCCAATGCGGAGGCTATCCAGATAGTAGCGGCGGTAGTAATACCGTCAATTGTGTAATCGCCTTTGAAGATTACCCCGGCGCCTATAAAGCCGACACCTGTAAGAATATTGGAAGCCACACGGTCGGGGCTGGAAGGATATCCCAACTCCGCTGAAAGTATCGTAAACAATGTGCTTCCCAGGCAAATGAGCGTAAGGGTGCGCATACCGGCCGCTTTACGACGGTATTCCCGCTCAAGGCCGAGCAGTCCGCCGATGACCAGCGCAACGAGAACCTTTAGCAATTGATGCTGTTCAACAACCTGAAAGATAGAATATTCCATATGCGTGTTCAATCACAAATGTAAGCCTTGGCATAATTCTTTATGCATTAAGCAGAAATCGTACGTAAATATTTATTGTTCAACCTGAAAATTTGTTAATCATGAGTATGCAAAAGAAAGACCTCGGAAATAATGCAATCACTGTGCGCCTGGCGCTGTGCAAAATTGGTATTACTACGTGTCTTGCTATTATCCTGAGCATCTTCCTGTTTGCCTGTGGCAGTTCAAGGGAAAGTGGTAATACGACAGATACATCGTCTGTAATACAATCAGATAACACGAATACCATAGACACAATGAACAGGGCTACGGATACGTCTTCTATGAGGCCGGATTCAATGCCTATTAAATAATTATTGGGGTGAATGGTTGTCTACAAGCGTCCACTATTTGTAGAAAAAAGTTCAGGGACATATGTCCAATAACCCATATTTGTTAACTGGTTAAAAACATTTTTATGAAAATGACCCAAAAAAGTAAACTCTTCCTCGGCGGCCTGCTTATAGCAGGAGGAACCTTTCTGGCTTCGTGCGGAGGTGGCAATACGACAAGTACCGATTCTACCACGGTAGGAGGTCCGGATACCGCGGCGGTAACACCAGATACGGCTTCAGCAGAAATACCACCGGGAGCTATTAACCCGGGAGAAGATTCTTCCCGTTATGGAACCGGTACCGGCGATTCAAGCAGGAACCAGAAATAAACGGTTAAATGTACTGGTAGTAAATACATTTTTTACAATTACGGATTATTCTGATTATCATCTGGTAAATGTTGCCCCTAAAAGGATATGGTAAAACTCATTGAAATCGACGCAGATTGGCTATTTAAGTCGATAATGTTATAAAAAAAGGCAATAGAATATATTCGTGATTGTATCTTCGTCAAAAGAAAAGGAGGCGCCTGGCCTCCTTTCTTTATTTAAAACAGGAATAAAATATTTACCTTCCCTGCCCGTCATAACCTATACAACTCAGAGGCACGTAAGCAGATTTGTGCATACCTCCATATTTTTGTAATTCTTATCCGCTGATGCAAGACAGTACACAACAGAAGAAGCCATTCCAGGCAGCTGCTTTAAAGCGCACGTTCAGATTGTATAAATACGTAAAGCCTTATTGGCCGGCCTTCGGCCTGGGATTATTCTTCCTTTTTATATCCAGTCTGGCTAACCTGGCTTTTCCAAAATTGTTGGGAGACCTGGTAAATGCTGCGAATACCCATAAAGTATTGACAGATCCTCATAAGATTAACCGTATCGGCCTGTTGCTGGTGGGGATACTGCTGGCACAGGGCATCTTCGGGTACATGCGTATCATGCTGTTTGTCAATGTAACGGAACGCTCACTGGCATCTTTACGTCAGCATATTTATAATCATCTTATCAAACTGCCCATGCGGTTCTTTCTGAGCAGGCGTGTAGGTGAATTGGGTAGCAGGATCTCCTCGGATATCTCCTTATTACAGGAGACGTTTACTACAACAGTAGCGGAATTTATCAGGCAGGTGATCATTATTATCGGCGGACTGGCCTTGCTACTGCATACTTCAATACAACTCACCTTGCTGATGCTGGCAACACTGCCGCTGATCGTCCTGATCGCCTATCTCTTCGGAAAGGTGGTAAGACGTTATTCGAAGAAGGCACAGAGCCAGGTAGCTGAAGCAAATACAATTGTTGAAGAAACATTGCAGGGCGTTTTGAATGTCAAAGCGTTCGCGAACGAATTCTTTGAAATGAAACGCTATCGGACGAAGATCCAGGAAGTAGCAGTTACCGGTATGAAAACCGGCCGCTTCCGCGGAGCCTTCACCGCCAGTATGCTGATAGCGGTATTCGGCGCCATGATCGCCGTGATCTGGAGAGGCGCCCTGCTGATCGCTGCAGGCCAGATGGACCCGGGAATGTTGCTATCCTTCGTACTGTATTCAAGCTTCATCGGTGGATCTGTTGCAGGACTGGCAGAAGTATATACCAGTATTCAAAAGAGCATTGGAGCGACAGAGCATCTGCTGGAAATTCTGGACGAACCTGCAGAACCAGTAGAAGAAATTACAACGATTGCTCCCCAGGATCATCTCACCGGCCAGATATCCTTTGAAGATGTATCCTTCCGCTATCCTACAAGAGACGATCAGGATGTATTGACAGGCATCTCCTTCGATATCGCGCCCGACCAGCAGGTAGCATTGGTAGGACCCAGCGGGGCGGGAAAGAGCACAATCGTGTCTCTCTTGCTGCGTCTTTACAGTCCGACGGAAGGTCTGGTCCGTTTTAACGGGAAGGATGCTGCCAGCTTCCCGTTATCAGCCCTCCGCAGTCAGATGGCCATCGTACCACAGGATGTATTTCTCTTTGGCGGAACGATCCGTGAGAATATCGCCTATGGCAAACCAGGAGCAACAACCGATGAAATTGAGGCAGCAGCAAGAAAAGCTAACGCATGGGAGTTTATCGAGCGGTTCCCTGATGGATTGGAAACGATCGTTGGCGAAAGGGGTATCCAGTTATCGGGCGGGCAACGGCAAAGGATCGCTATTGCCAGAGCAGTGTTGAAAGACCCACGCATTCTTATCCTCGACGAAGCCACTTCCGCATTGGATTCCGAATCAGAACGTCTAGTGCAGGACGCGCTGGAGAAGCTGATGGAAGGACGTACTTCCATTGTCATCGCCCACCGCTTAAGTACTGTGCGTCAGTCAGATAAGATCATTGTGCTGGATAAGGGAAAATTGGTAGAGGAAGGAACGCACCAGGAATTGATACTGGTAGAAGGAGGGTTGTACAGGAATCTGAGCGAAATGCAGTTCTCGCATTGATCCTTGCATCATGGAAATTTGTTGATATTCACCTTCACGAAATCATAAAGCGTTTCTATTAGCAAATTTTTCTGATCATAATAGTTGTTCTCACATTTTTGATAGGCTTTATTTTTCCTCAATTCATTATTTGCTTTTATATAATTCTCAATGTTACCCACAACAGCATTCTCCCTGTATATTATCTCCTGTATATCTCTTGCTTCTCTAAGGGAGCTGGCCAGAGGGGCAAGTTTCAAAACATTTTCAATCAGATCGGTTACAGTGTCTAACTCAAAACACAATGCGACCCCGAAACTTTCATATTCTTCATAAGTTAACCACCTCATAATTGCCAGCGGACAAAATATTTCTGGGAGTAAATCTGAAAGTGTCTTAAAATATAACCAGCTCTCAGTCGGTCCCTGTATGTTGTAATGTATTTCTACCACATGCACGACTTTCGCTAAAGCGTTCTCCTTGTCTTTATACCGTCTGTAAATAAGTTCGGTCAACGTAAACCGCTCCTCGTCTATGCTTTTTAATGTGGCTGGAATGTCATAGTTGCTGTTGATCAGATGTTTCTGCGCAACATCCTTCGCAATACCAGTTTTGTTGAAGACAATCTGTAAGACTTCGTCCTTAAATATTATCTCAGCGGCATCAATGTCGCCATTTGTTTTTTCAAGGACGGTTAGCCCATGCGAAAAACCAATAGGGACGCGCTGCCTTAAAATGCCGATTTTCTGTTTGTTTATTTCCTTCATCGGGGTACTTCAAAATGTTTTGATGTAAAAATATACCAGACATGACGGTTATGAAAACATACAAAAAATGCAGGAGAATTACCTCCTGCATTTCAATGCTTTATCGATAGTATCTTACATGTACGGCTTCATCTCATCCTCAATATTCTGTCTCAGCGCCATTAACTTTTTCGCATAATTCTCAAGATCAATGCCTTCAGTGCTTTGTGGCGTCCATTTAGGGACCGGTACGGTCTTTCCATTATCATCAACTGCTGCGAACACCATTACACAGTGGGTGGTCTTCACCCGGTCTTTACGTCTTGGATTGCCTGCCTGCACATTGATAGCAATATGCATACTTGAATTGCCGGTGTAAATAACGGTAGCCGTGATCTCGACCATATCGCCAATGGAAATAGGCTTAAAGAAACGGATACCCCCAACATACACAGTTACGCAATACTGACCACTCCAGTTAGCTGCACACGCATATCCTGCCTGGTCAATCCATTTCATTACAGCGCCTCCATGTACTTTACCGCCGAAATTGACATCTGAAGGTTCCGCAAGAAAGCGAAGAGTAATAGTATTGCCGATTACATCAATCATAAGTAAATAGGTTTTGGACAGCTAAAATTAATACTCTTGTTGATTATCCTGCTGTTCTTCCTTCTTATTATTCTTACGTTTGAATAATTGGGTATCCATTTTACCAAAACGGTAGGATACATTCAATCTTAACTCGCGGGTAGCACGTTTACGGTATCTTTCCTGTTCGGAGAATTCAGTTGTCGTATAAGTCAGGTTGCGGTCGGTATTGAAGATGTCGTTCAATGCCAGGGACACTACCAGGTTCCTTTTCTTCAGGAATTCCTTACGTAGCGCAATGTCGGCTGAGTACTGAGCTGCTCTTTCTCCCTGTGGCAGGATCTGCTTTGATTCATAGTTACCGGTGATCTGCAGGGTCGAGTTCCATGGCAGTTTGGTATTACTGTTGATCTTACCGAACCAGATAAAACCCTGGTTACTAAGACTGTTCTGCAGGTTGCTGGCATTGATCTTTGTCTGTGCCAGGTTAAAGTTGGATGTGATGTCCCAGCCTTTCAGGATCTGGTTACGGACAGTGAATTCCGCACCATAGGCATTCCTTGTATCGGCATTGACAGGGTAGGACAATACAACCTTCTGCGTTACGCCGTTGATGGTGATGGTAGTATCTGTATA
Organism: Chitinophaga sp. S165; assembly: GCF_003182155.1. Classification (GTDB taxonomy): domain Bacteria; phylum Bacteroidota; class Bacteroidia; order Chitinophagales; family Chitinophagaceae; genus Chitinophaga. The sequence continues at coordinate 615,526 of NZ_QGTG01000001.1, read as the reverse complement.
GAAATCAGTAATGGCCTTTTCCGTATTACGGAAATACAAGGATACCAGTACGTTATGTTTCCTGTTGAAGTCTTTCAGGTAACTCAGCTCGAACGAGTTAGTGAACTCCGGACGCAAAGCCGGGTTACCACGATTGGCGCTTTGGGCGGTGTACTCCAGGTTTGGTAACAGGTCGCGGAACCAGGGACGGCGTACACGGCGGCTATAGTTCAGCTGCAGCTCATGATCTCCTTTGAATTTCTGGGAGAGATACACGCTGGGAAACAAACTGATAGGATAATCTATTTTATAACTGTTCTTATTGATGCTTCTCATTTCACCATCATAGAAGGACTGCTCTGCACGCAGACCTCCCTGGTAACCAAAATTACCTACGGTTCCTGCGTAGCTCAGATAAGCAGCGTTGATCGTTTCAGAGTAGTGGTAGTCGTTAGACAGGGAAGAGTCTAATACGAAATCACCTGTAGAGAAATCCTTTCCATTGGTATTCAGCAGATTGTTGAACTTACGGGTAGTAGTACGTAAACCAGCTTCTATCTTGGAATGCTCGGTCAGCGGATTTACATAATCGATCTGACCGGTGATGTAAGTCGTATTGCCATGACCGCGACCATAACGTTCCTGTGGAATATTCGGCGAGTCAATAGGCTGGTGTGCCATACTATAATACTGTAATGAGTAATCGGAATTATCTTCCGAGGTAGCATAATTATAGTTAAAGTCGGCGGTCAGCTCATGTCCCTGCTTGGCGAAAGTATGTTTATAGCCGATCTGTGTGCTGTAGTTGCGGAAGTTATGATTCTCATTGTCGATACCGGTACCATATCGTATCTGCTGCTGTGCTTCATTCAGATCGAAAAGTTTCAGATCGCTATTATCTTTAAAATCGCCCGCCATAATACCCTGGGAAATGCTGAACGTATTACGGTTATCCATAAACCAGTCGAAGCCGACACGGCCGAACTGAAAACGACGGCCATTTTCACCTTCGTTATGCTGATCCAGGTAAGTCGTAGTGTCAGCACCGATATTCTTACGGAAGAGGTTTGAGCGGGCTTTACCCTGACGGCTTCTCAGATTGTAACTAAGAGACACGTTGAATTTCTCTCTGCGGATATTCAGGTCCATTCCTGCGTTGCCTCCGCCGAGCGTAGAAAGACCACCATTGATCTGTCCGTTGATGCCCGCCTTACGGTTCTTTTTCAGTACGATATTCAGGATACCGCTCACACCTTCAGCATCATATTTCGCAGAAGGGTTTGTTACTACTTCTACAGAAGCGATCGCATCGGCAGGTATCTGGTCCAGTGTCAGTGTGGTCGGACGGCCATCTACGAAGATGGTGGGAGAGCCGTTACGCACGCTGACGTTTCCATCAATATCAACATTCACAGAAGGCACCTGCTTTAGTACATCGGTTGCAGTACCGCCCACGCTGGAAATATTCTTATCAACGTTAAATACACGTTTGTCAATCGCCATCTGGAAAGTAGGTTTATCGCCTACTACTTCCACACCGGCCAGCGACCTCACGTTAGGGCTTATTTTGATATTACCAATATCTACATTATTATTTTTTCCTGTAAGTGAAATTGTTTTATAAACGGTTTCGTAACCAATGAAATTCACTTTCACAATATACTTGCCGTAAGCAACTTCCGGGAAATTAAAATCACCGTTAGGCTTTGATAACATCCCTGTAGCCACACTGGAATCTGCTGCGCGGAGCAGGGCGACTGAAGCGTATTCGATAGGAGAATTAGTTTTTGCATCAACGAGTTTTCCGTATAGGGAGCCATTACCAGCGGGTCCGTGCGCCGGTTGCTGAGCGTAAATAATAGAGAAGGATGAAAGTATCATCCCCAAACATAAAGCGACAATTTTCTGCATGATCCAAAGTACTTTTCTAATATTAGCCTGTAACTACCCATAAAAGTAGTCTGATTTAAAAAAAGATTGATCCATTAATGGATGAATGGCGGGAAGGGTTCCGTATCTTTACGGCGAACTGTTACCTTTCGAATCAATGCATTATGCCTGACGCTTACCAACCAGACTGGGACATCTATACCTGCCATATCGAAGATAAGCCGGCTATTATAGGCCTGGACCTGGACTTGCGGCGTTTTGCCCCCTTAAGTAAAAAGCCGTATGCCATCTTCGTATCAGTATATTTGAAAGATCCCCGCGCGGACGGCTTTCCGCAAGGGGATGAGTTCACCATGCTGGGAGAGATTGAAGACTGCCTGGTGCAACAGCTCGAAACTACGTTGCAGGCACATTTTGTTGGCCGTACTATGTCAAATGGAGTCAGGGATTTTTATTTTTACGCCGCTGGTACTTTGCTGCACGACAAATACATTGCTGATGCCATGATCCAGTTCCCTGATTATCAGTATGATTTCGGGGTAAAGGAAGACAAGACATGGGAGTTGTATTTCGATTTCCTCTTCCCGGATGTCCAGGAATTTCAGCGCATCCAGAACCGCAAAGTATTACGTACCTTGAAACAACATGGGGACATTGCCGAAAAAGCCCGCCTCATTGATCATTGGATCTATTTTTCTGCCGAAGCTGAACGCGAAATATACGGCCAGCAGGTGCAACGGTTAGGATTCGTCATAGAGGCCCGTCCGGTTGACGAAAAAGACCCTCAACCCTATGGATTAAGGCTTTCCCGTAACGACCGGACCGATGAGGAAAGCATTGACGCAGCGGTTATGCTGCTCTGGGAACTGGCCCAGGAAATGAACGCACGTTATGATGGGTGGGAAACTGTTATAGTGGCGCAATAATATTTAGTTAACTTATTACAACTGTTACATACTCTTTACGTTAAGTAAAGAGTAGCTTGCTTATTACTTCTAAGAAACGAGTGAGAAAATCGCCGAAAATATTAACTTATGTCTTGATCAGCTGTTGCCTGGCCTTTGGATTATTAAAGGCATATGGCAGCCCTGTCGGTAACGAAACAGCCCGTATTTCTATCACCCGCGATACAGTAGTTCCGGTAGTACCCTCCGTCCCGGTCAGTCCTGTTCCGGATGATACGATCTTCCCGATCATTCCCCACATCCCATCAGTACCCATCGTTCCGACCAATCCCGGCGATACCATAGTACCCGGAGATGTGATCCTGGAAGGAGATACGATCCCCGTATCAAAGAAGTATTCCAATTCCTGGTTCGGCCGTATGCGGGCCTACCGCGATTCCCTGCGTAACAAACAATACCGGGATTCGCTCATCAGGAAAGTGACCCGGCAAAATGTTCCGGAACCGGGAATGGACAGCAGCATCATCAAAAGTGAACAATACTTCAAACCGTTTACAGGAAAGGTGATCCGCGATATCTACTACCGCCGCGTAAACGTGTTTGGTCCCAGCAATATCAAGGATACCACCTTCTCTACTTCCATGAAGCTGGTACATCTGGCTAACCGCCTTCACTTTAACTCAGAAGAATGGGTCATACGGCAGCTGCTCTTTTTCAGGCAGAACGATACGCTCAATCCTTACGAGATGTCGGACAATGAACGTTATATCCGTAGCCGGCCCTTCATACAGGATGCCCGCTTGTATATCATTAATACAGGGGCTTCAGAAGATTCTATCGACCTCCTTGTTGTGACTAAAGACGTATTCGAGTACGGTTTTGACCTGTCCAGGCTCAGTACCTCCGGTGTGAGGGCCAGCGTATCTAACGATAACCTCTTCGGTGCAGGACAAGGTATCAGGATCGGCGGGTCCTGGAGCGACAGTGATAACCCGCCCTTCGGTTCGCAGGTCAGGTACACTAAAACAAACCTGTTGGGCTCATTTATTGACTTCTCAGGCGGTTATACCACTTTGAACAATATCAATACACTGGATTCGGGCACTTATGAAGGGACATATTATGTTGCGTTCGACAGACCGCTCTACAAAAGTGGGGCGACCTGGCTGGGAGGCTTGAATTTCAGTACTAACTACTCGATTAACGTGTCTAATCGTCCGGATACACTGTACCGCGACTACCGGTATAATATTCTCGACGTGTGGGGTGGTTTCAACTTTCTGAAACAGGACAGCCGCAATCCCGATTCGCGCAAACCTAACCTCGCGTTCCTGGTCCGGCATTTCAACCTGCTGTTCTCGAAAAAGCCGTTCCAGGAGATCTATAAGCTGGACCCCGTCTATAATAACCATCGCTTTTACCTCGGACAGGTCGTCACCTTCCGGCAGGAATTCTTCAAAACAAGCCATTTCTTTGGGTTCGGTAGAACGGAGGATATTCCGCTGGGGTACACCGCGTCCGCCACTGCGGGATGGGAAACCTGGAAAGGACGCACACGCGCATATGTAGGCGTAGAGGCCGAGAAATTCTGGGTAACGAATGGGAAAGGTATCCTCTCGGGAGCATTGGGAATCAGTACTTTCTATCAGGGTAAGTCGGAAGATGCGGTGCTCCATGCCAGGGTAGAATACTATAGCCGGGCTTTCAGGTTTGCAGGTGGCAAGCTTCGCCAGTTCCTTTATGCAGACTATGTCTGCAATCCTAACAGTTACTTCTATCGCCCGCTGAATATTAACCGGGACCTCGGTGTGTGGGGGTACAGAGATGTTCCGTTAAGTGGTTATGAGCGATTGAATGTCAGATCAGAAACCACCTATTACAGTCCCCTGAAGGTCTTTGGTTTCAAGTTTAATTTCTTCTCGACCATCCAGGCCTCGCAGCTCGATTATAAAGACAAAGGCTCCCTGTTTAACAACCCCATTTTCGCAGGTTTCGGATTGGGTATGAAAATAAAGAACGAAAACCTGTCTCTCAATACCTTGCGATTATCAGCCAACTATTACCCCAACGCCCCTTCGCCGATGAAGTCCGTTTTCTGGGAAGCGACCACCACTGTCGACTTCCGCTTCAACATCTTCGCGTTAAGAGCACCGGCCTTCTTACAGTTCAAGTGATTTCCTGATCTTAATGATGACCATTTTTGATGTGGGCGTATTGCTTTTGTCGGCAACACTGTTAAGCGGTACCAGCGCATTTGCTTCAGGGAAGTAGGTTGCTGTACACTTCTCAGGAATATCGTACGCCACTACCAGGAATTTATGTACGATCCTTTCTACACCTTCAAAGTTATTGATCAGATCTACTACATCACTGGGCTTAAGTCCGGCGGCCCGCATGTCCTTCGCGTTCATGAGTATCACCCTTCTTTCCTGATAAATACCACGGTAGCGGTCGTCCAGGCCATAAATGGTAGTATTGAACTGATCGTGGCTGCGGATGGTCATCATCATGTACTCATCTGCCGCCAGTCGTTGAACAGTCACTCCGGCGACATTGAAATTCGCCTTACCAGTGTTGGTATTGAAACGTCCTTCACGTGCATTGTTAGGCAGGTAAAAACCACCGGGATGCCTTACACGATTATTATAATTATTAAAGCCGGGGATTACTTTTTCAATATCCTGACGGATGTAGTCATAATGCCTGGTATAATGTTGCCAGTTCACCTTAGAGCGCTCACCGAGTGTGGCTTGTGCCAGTCTGCACACAATAACAGGTTCGCTTAACAGGTGAGAAGAAACGGGCGGCAGGTTGCCTTTGGACATCTGGATAACACCCATGGAATTCTCACAGGTCACAAATTGTTTCTGGTCTTCCTGGATATCAAGATCACTACGCCCGAGCGTAGGTAGGATGATGGCTTCCTTGCCATGTACCAGGTGACTACGGTTCAGTTTAGTGGAGACATGTACCGTCAGGGAACAATTTTGCAGCGCTTCAGCGGTTACTTTTGTGTCTGGTGTTGCAGACAGGAAATTACCGCCCAGGGCAAAGAACACACGCGCTTTACCATCACGCATAGCGCGGATCGCATTCACAGTATCATAACCATGTTTCCGCGGAGGTTCGAACCCGTATACTGATTCTATCTTATTAAGCAATGCATCAGAAGGCTTCTCAAAGATCCCCATGGTACGATCGCCCTGTACATTACTATGCCCGCGAACCGGACACGTGCCAGCACCTTCTTTGCCGATACTTCCTTTCAGCAACAGGAGGTTCACAACCTCTTTGATCGTATCAACGGCATTTTTATGTTGTGTCAATCCCATGGCCCAACAGGCGACGATCTTCTTTTTATGCATCAGTATAGATGCGGCCTCGCGGATCTGTTCTATGGGAATACCACAGGCATCGGAAAGTGTGTCCAGTTGTTGTTGCCGGATGTGACGCAGATATTCTTCATAGCCGCTTGTATTGGAGCCAATGAAGTCATGGTCAAACACAGTTCCCGGATGGCGTTCTTCCTCCTCCAGCAAGAGCAGTGCGATAGCCTGCAGCAATGCCATATCCCCATTGATCTTCACCTGCAGGAACAGGTCGGTCAGCTGGGTTTTGATATGCAGCATGCCCTTGACCGTCTGTGGATTCAGAAAGTTAAGTAGTCCCGTTTCAGGAAGGGGGTTCACAGAAATGATCGTCGCTCCGTTCGCCTTTGCTTTTTGGAGCGCACTTAGCATCCGGGGATGATTAGTACCGGGATTCTGTCCGAGAATAATGATCACCTCAGCCTTATACAGATCATCCAGCGTTACAGAACCTTTACCTATGCCCACCGTTTCAGAAAGTGCTACACCACTGGATTCATGGCACATATTGGAACAGTCGGGCAGGTTGTTCGTGCCGAATTCCCTTACGAATAACTGATAAAGGAAAGCCGCTTCATTACTGGTGCGGCCGGAAGTATAAAAAATGGCTTCGTCCGGAGAAGCCAGTGCATTCAGATGTTCAGCTACTTTGTTAAACGCATATTCCCAGGACACCGGTTCATAGTGCGTAGCTCCTTTGGCAAGATATACAGGTTGCGCTACACGGCCCTTTTTACCTATTTCATAATCGGTCAGCGCAGCCAGTTCTGCCACACTATGCTTTGCAAAAAAAGCAGCGTCCAGCTTTTTGCTGGTAGCTTCTTCGGCAATTGCTTTTGCTCCGTTCTCACAATATTCTCCAATAGCCGAGCGATCATCGTCAGGATCGGGCCAGGCACAACCCGGACAGTCAAAACCATCTTTCTGGTTCAGTTTCAACAGCGCCTTCATGCCGCGCATAGCGTCCATTTCATCCAGGATGTGTTTCACGCTGGATACCACAGCAGGAATGCCTGCCGCCACTGTCTTAGGTTTGCCCAGGCGGACATGCCCTGTAAAATGCTCGGGATTCTGAGAAGGGTCTGTGGTGTTATGCTGATCCATTTGTAGTAAGTCATTTGAGATTCGTGAGTGATCCGACAGCTACTCTGTGTTCACCTGTATATATATTAAACCTTTGCTGGCGCAGGAACCCGATCAAAGTAATGTCCCATTCACGGGCCATCTTCACCGCCATTCCTGAAGGAGCGCCTACTGCGGCGATCACCTTAATACCAGCTACTGCGGCTTTCTGGATCAGTTCAAAACCCGCACGGCCGCTCAGTAATAAGATGTATGGCTGCATAGGGAAGAGCTGTTGCTGCAAAGAAGCGCCGATTAGTTTGTCCACCGCATTATGCCGTCCGATATCTTCCCGCATCAATAGTAACGTGGATGACTGATCGAATAACGCCGCTGCATGTATACCTCCGGTATCGTCAAAAAGCTGTTGCTGCTTGCGGAGCAGGTCAGGCAAACGGAGTATCAGTTCTGTTGGCCATGCAGGAACGGTCTGTGCAGATGCCTGCACTTCAACAGTAGTATAAATAGCCGCCAGGTCTGTTTTTCCACAGACGCCGCATCCGGCATTTGATATGAAATTACGTTGTGTGGTTTTCAGTACAGGAGTGACATCTTCGTGCAGGCTTACCTGTACCATATTGGTGACGTCACTGTCGGAGCTGATAGCTTTGATATCCTTTTCGGACCGGATGATCCCTTCTGTAAACAGAAAGCCTGTGGCCAGTTCAGCGTCCTGGCCGGGAGTACGCATAGTAACTGAAATGCTCTGTTGCTGCCTGTTGGCCATCGGACCGTAGATCAATTGTATCTCAAGCGGTTCTTCGGCAGCCAATGCATCTTCCGAGGCAGTAACAGTTGTATCCTGTACTCTTGTTATCCGTGTATAAGAAATAGCAGGGTTTAGCATGGAGTAAAGTTACATAAAATAAGGTGCGAACACACCGCTTACTCAGGAGCGGTTGTGCAGTTCGGTAGTCCCGGCTGTATTAACGAAGTAGCTGATATCCCTGATGGTTTCAGAGAAAATAACAGCAGGAACATCCCGAAGGGCTAATGGCTCGCCTTCCTTGTAAAAGTTGATCATATCCGTAAGAACGGTCTCTTCCTCTTTCCTGTCGGCAAAGAAGTTGACCCTGATATCCCAGTCGGTCAGTTGTATATAGGGAATGTATGCCCAATTGTGCTGGGCCTTTTGTCGCAATGTCCAGCCTCTTTGCGTGATGACGTTTTTAAACTTCTGCTTATTAAGTACCTGTGAAGCAAAACGTGAAGAGTAGAAACCATCCGCCAGTTCTACATTGTTAGGGGTAAAGATCTCACGGTCCACCTGCTTGAATGGCTGATCTATATGACGCTGATCGAGGAAGTTCCGCCATGCTTTTACTGTTTTGGCCGGTTCATTCATAGGATGCCACAGGCTTACAGCTGTCTCTTCGGTGACGGTCAACGGTTTGCCTGTACAATCAATAAAAAGCCCATCCAGGTAGTACCCGGTCGTAAGCAGACCATTTGTATTGAACTTCCAGATCAGCCGTGTGGTCAGTGTCCTGACAAGGGGATGATCGAGGTAATAGATCTTCCAGTGACTGTAGGGCCACGGGGTCATACGCATGAATGCCCGTTCTATCCGGGCGCTGTTGTTGATCAATGCCTGATCTATCTCTCTGGTTAATCTCTTGAATTCCATTCCGGGAGCAAACCAGGCATGCGGCCCCTTTGCCGGTTTACCGTCCCGTTCCCAGGAAACGGTTGACTTACCGGTATTGCCAATCGCATACACACCTATCAGGTCCGTTCCTATCTGTACACGGACCGTCCCTTCCTTATTCAAACCGTAATCGGGTACAATGTATTCCTCCAGTTCGTATAAAGGAATGTCGTGTTCCTCCGCCAGTTCATGTAATATCTTATCAATGCTTTTCAGGATGCCTGCATGTCTTATCAAAGAGCGGAATCTGCTGATCCGCGTCAGGGCTTCCCTGAAAGGCAGAAAGGTCAGGGCATAGATACAGGCCGTACCGGTTTTGGCCGACAATGGGCCAATGCCTTCCTTTTTCTTATATGCCCATAAAGCATAAGGTTCCAGTATATCCAGCAACGCTTTGTTGTCGGGAATGGCGCTGCACCATATAACGGCTTTTAGCATGTTATGATTGATAGCGCTCAGAAAATCAATATCATAGTCAACGAAACTGTGATCGCGTCCCTCATGGATCCTCATCAGCAAACCGTGAGAAAAGGAGATCCAGTCCTTCAGTTTTGCAATGAAATGTTCGGCATTGATACGCCCCACCAGTTCCTTAGCCTTCTTCCACCATTTACGGTTCGGCGCACTGCCTTCACCTACGTTCAGGCAATGATCCACGAAGGCTGTCCAGTATTCTCTCTGCCGTGTGCTTTTAATATTGGAAAGGAATTCAATAACGATGATCCCGAGGGAGTCCCGGCGGCTGATAAGCAATTCCGGACCACCATGCAGCAGGATATCTATCTGGATATTGACCTTGTCTGCCGCAACACTCAGCGTTTTCTTCTCTGAGGTGTCCAGCAGTTCAAGACAATGGCGCAGGGTATCGGTCACGCCTTTTTTGCTGATCTTGGCCTGGATGACATTGAGCAGTTCCTGTTTGGGAAACCACCAGTCGCTGCTACGCTTTAAAGTCGTTTCATGCCATTGGAAAATAATATGGAAGCATTGCTCATCGGAAGTGTATACTGACAGATACTTGATAAGCCCTGCGGTGTCCAGTGCTTCAGGTAACTTATCTGCCTGTATTTTCCCGATCCAGAAGTCAGTAAATTGCATAGCTTCATAATGTAGAGGTGTAACAATGAGGGTATCGCACTACCCAATTTATGTAAAAAACAGGTATTAAAAAAAATGAAGCCCGGGCTACAGCTGAATTGGGCAGGGAAATTGTTCTAATAAAGGAGATTAAAATTTCTGTACTTTCGACATATAAAAAGAACCTAAAATATGCGCTGGCAAAACAGAAGACTAAGCGACAATGTAGAAGATCGCCGCGGTGGCGGTGGTGGCATCCGGACCATTGGTATCGGAGGAGGCATTGGCGGTATTATTATCGTGGTATTGGCATTGTTATTCAACCAGGACCCGCAACAGGCGTTACAATCCGTTCAGCAGGGCAATGGCGGAGCGCCTCAGTCACAATCCCAGACCGTTACCGGTAACAGTGACGAAATTTCACGCTTTGCCTCCACTGTACTGGCAGATACTGAAGAAGTCTGGCATGAGTTGTTTTCCCAGATGAATAAGAACTACAAAGATGCAGGTATGGTATTGTACACCGACTACAACCAATCCGGTTGTGGCGCCGCACAAGCTGCTATGGGCCCGTTCTATTGTCCTGCAGATGAAAAGGTATACCTGGACCTGAACTTCTTTACCGAGATGGAACAAAGGTTTAAGGTAGCGGGCGACTTTGCCATGGCTTATGTCATTGCACATGAAGTTGGCCATCATGTACAGAACCTGCTCGGTACCAGCCGCAAAGTACAATCTATGCGTTCACAACTGAGTGAGCGTGAATACAATAAATTGTCTGTAATGCTGGAACTACAGGCTGATTTCCTGGCAGGTGTATGGGCGCATCATGCACAGAAAAAGCATAATATCCTGGAGCCGGGTGATATCGAAGAAGCCTTAAACGCCGCCAGCGCTGTTGGAGATGATGCCTTGCAGAAAGCGTCCCAGGGACGTGTAGTTCCGGATGCATTCACACATGGCACTTCAGCACAGCGTGTACGTTGGTTCAAGAAAGGTTTTGAAACAGGTGATATCAGACAGGGAGATACATTTAACGCTGCTGATCTGTAATCAGTTGAATATTCTTATACAGGCCGTATCCTTACCGGGTACGGCTTTTTTATTTCCAGCTGTTCAGCGCAGTTTCATTATACGCCTGATTATCTTTCACTATAATGGTATAACCGCGGCCCGGAGTTTCATCCTCAGCAGATAATGGTAAAGTAAAGTGAAAGCTGGTACCTTTTCCCGCAACGCTGTGGAACCAGATCCTGCCCTTATTACGTTCTATGAAATCTTTCGATAAGGGTAGTCCCAAACCACATCCTTTTTCATTCCGCGTGCCATTGGTAGAGTAGTAAATATTGGAGAACACTTTCGTCTGATCTGCTGTAGCGATGCCCAATCCGTCATCTTCTACGATCAGTTCTATTTTATCCGGCAACAGCAGGTAGTTGACGTTGACAGTTCCGTTTTCAGGGGTGAACTTGATCGCATTACTGATCAGGTTCCTGAGTACCAGGCGGATCATATCCGGATCGGCATAGACCATCAACCGGCGATGCAGTGCATGCGTCAGCGTTATTTCCTTTTGTTTGGCGAGTGATTGCAGCAGTTCAAATTCACTGTTCAGGATCGTGCTGATATCAAAATCATCCGGCGTAACATGAATACCCTTCATCTGGCTACTGGCCCATTGAAGCAGGTTGTCCATCATGTAAGCAGTGTTCTTCATGTCCCGCCAAAGCTCGTGAGAGAAGATCCTGAATTGCTCTTCCGACATCTTATCGTCCCTTAACAGAAAGAGCAATCCTTCCAGGATGGCCAGCGGAGAACGCAGGTCGTGGGAAATAACAGAGAAGATCTTATCCTTTACCTGGTTACCGCTCTCCAGGGCGGCATTCTGCTCCATGATGATCTTATTCTGTTCCTGTACTTGTATATTGCGATGGTTTAACTGTCTGTACAGGTCCTGCTGACGCCTGTACATGAGGTACAACACCGCAGTGATCACAAAAAGCCCCAGCAATAACATTGTACAGAAAACCACCAGGATACGTTGTTGTTTGATAGTAGCCAGGTGCAGTTGCTGCTCTTTCCGGAGCAGTTTATTCTCATGTTGCTTCTTTTCAGACTCGTATTTTTCTTTGGTATTGGCGATGAACTTCGACTTCTCCAGGCTGAACATCTCTTCACTCATCATGCTGAATTGCTTATAGTTAGCCAGTGCTGCCGCATAATTTCCACGCGCAGAATCCAGCGTCGCCATGTTCTTATGATAGATCAGCTTATTTTTCGCATTCTGGATATGACTGTTCAGCCTCGCCGCTTCTGCAAGCTCCTGCTCGGCTTCTTCATACCTATGCAGCATGGTCTTGGTGAACCCGATATTCAGATGAGCTTTCACCATACCGTTCATATTATCCGCTTCCTGATAGTACTGTTCCGAGATCTCAAAATAGGGTAGGGCGATGCCGTATTTTTCCAGCTGCGTATAAACCAACCCAATATTTTCATAGGTAACGGCCAGCCCGGCATGGTCGTTCAGTGATAATTTGATCTTTTCCGATTCCAGCAGAAAATACAGTGCGGAATCCGGTTTATTCAGGCGGATATATCCTGATCCGATACTATTCAGCGTCCTCGCGATCTCGGCCGGCTGTCCCAGGGCCTGTTTAATACGTAATGCCTTCCGCTGGTAACGCAAGGCCTGCCTGGGTTGGTTCTGTTCCACCAGGATGTTGCCGATATCGGTGTTTAAAACGCCTTCCGCATGTTTATCCTTTAATTCTTCAGCGAGTTTCAGGGCCTTGATAGTCAGGTCCAGTTGTTTTTCCAGGTTACCCCTGATGTTCTCAGCGAGGGCCAGATTGCGGGTGGCCCACATGGTCCCCGTTTTAAAATGGAGGCTGTCACTAAGCCATAACGCTTCCCGGGCGTACTGTTCTGTTTGAAGGAGGTTTTTGGGGAAGGACCTACGGCTTGACTCGTTCAGTAAACGAACGCGAACGGTGTCCTTCGCGGGGTGTTGCTGTAGTTCATTTGTCTGGGCAAAAACACTGGTATTCAATGTGCATAGCAAAGCCAGATATATAACAGTATATAAATTACGTCGAACAATCCGCATTGAGAGTCTAGTTGTCGGCACAAACGATCTTTAAGGGTAACCTGAATGCTGGCGCTAAAGTAAATAAAAAAAAGGATGCAAGTTTTCAAAATCCGAAATATTATGAATCGTTGTATCTTTCGGGATGTAACGATACTTATGTAAGGAGTATTCCGGTAGCCGATTGATATCTATGAACTTTGGAAAGAATAAATCTTACATTGGCAATGATTTTAAATAGATTATCTGATATATGAAACCGACAGTAACAATAGAATATTGCCCTAAATGCGGATGGCTGATGCGGGCGGCATGGATGGCACAGGAACTGCTGACCACCTTCGCAGACGATATATATAGCCTTACCTTACAGCCCAGCGAGGTGAATGGCAGTTATATCATCTACGTGGACGGTGTAGCGCTGATCAACCGGAAGGAACTGGGACATTTCCCTGAAATAAAAGAAGTTAAGCAGCTGATCAGGGATAAAGTGGCCCCGGAAAAGAGCCTGGGACATAGTGACAGAAAGTAGTATAAAAGTTGTTTCTTTGCAACCCGGATGAGTATGCAAAGGACCATATTTTTTACTATAGCAATGCTGGCGTTAGGCCAGGACCTGATAGCGCAACAGCAAGGAAAGGATACAATACAAGGCGTTGTAACCGATACCACCGTAGTGCATAAGCGTAGTTTCTTTCCGCTGCCGGTATTGGGCTATTCGCCCGAGAAAGGTTTGGAGATCGGCGCGGCTATGTTGTATTCTTTCTACACTTCTAAAGATCCTGTACTACGCAATTCCACAATTAACCTCATTCCGTCAATCACGACAGAGAAACAGCTTAAAATAGACCTGAAAACGGATATCTGGACTGATGCCAATAACTGGCATTTTAAGAGTAACCTCCGGTATCACGACTTCCCTATTAACTTCTACGGACTGGGAGATACTACCCGTAAGGCCGGAGCAACACTGCTCGATAACAGGCGGTATAAAGTACAGCTGGAGGCTGAAAAACGTGTAGGCGGACATTTTTACGCTGGGCTGTCCCTGTTGTTCCAACAGGACGATTATTCAGCGCGTGATCAGAAAGGCGTTTATCCCGGTATGTCATTGATTGACAAAGATGGCGGTTATGTTACCTTCATTGGCGCTACCGGCATCTTCGATAACAGGGATAACCAGAACTATACACGTACCGGTACCTGGTTACGTTTGAATATATCCTATGCACCGGGATTCCTCAGTAAACATGAGCTATGGAAAATAGATGGCCAGCTGCGTCATTTCATCCCCATTTCTCCTAAGAGCACAGTAGGTTTCAACGGATTATTCAATTCATTACAGGGAAGCCGTTTACCGTTTTACCTGTTGCCCGAAATGGGGAACGATCTCATGATGAGAGGATATTACAGTGGCAGGTACCGCGATCAGAACTACCTGGCCGGACAGGTAGAATACCGTTATTTCCTGGACCCGAAGATCCCTATCAATATCTGGTTCGTACATATGCAACCTAAATTTGCACTGGCAGTATTTGGCGGTTCCGGTGCGGTATTCAACAATAAGGATATTGCCATGTCACACTTTAAACCCAGTTATGGCATTGGCGGACGCTGGTTTTACGACGAAGGCGCCCGGCTTACCATCCGTATCGACTATGCATGGGGCGAAAAACGTTCCGGAGAACAGCGTCAGTCTGGTTTATACCTGTCTCTCGCCGAAGCATTTTAGTATTGCCATCCCCGTTATTGGGCATATAAATTGTGAACCTATACACGTTATAGATCAATCAAGCTAGTAATTCAAACAATCCGTTATGAAACCAAAAACAGCCCTATTGGCTGCGCTATGCGCTGTCATTTCTGTGCCCGCAACCCAGGCTCAGAGTATTAAACCTACGTCCAAGTTTTACGTAAAGATCGCCGGAGGCTACTATTTCAGTGTGTTTCCGGGACAATTCCCAAAGGTCGGCAGCTATCAGCCGCATGATCAGCACCTGGAATACAATCCTGCAACTGAATCGTCCACGTCTGTCTCCGAAAAGGTGCTAACCGGATCTTATGGCGCTGGTGGGAGGGGAGGACTCTCCTTCGGCTGGAACATCAACCGTTATATTGCTGTTGAAGGAACGTTCAACTATTACCGGAGCAAGAAAAATCTGATGACACGTGAAGTCACCACGATGGCCGGTAGCAATCAGACGCTCGGTAAAATTGAATCACATGGTTATGTAGACGCCATCGATTTTGCGCCAGGTGTTGTAGTCAGCCCGGGACTGGAAAAAGTAAATCCTTACGTTCGTTTTGGTATGGTCGTGCCGTTATGGGGCAACCTGAAGATCGAAACAGACGCCAGTCGCAGCGGGTCTGCGGTAGTAGCCGGACAAACCGTTCTGACGCAAACAACGATCCACAGGAATGAAACTGTCAAGCCAAATGTTACCCTCGGCTTCCAGGGGGCACTCGGCGTTGCTTTCCCGGTGTCTGAAAGGTTTGACATTTTTGTTGAAGCCGAATACAGGAACATTCCTGTAAGAAGCAAGGAAAAAGAAGTGACCAGTTATGATGAAGCAATCGCGCTGCTGAATCCTGCCAATGGCACTGTGATCTCTACACAACGTCGCGCTTTGGGCGACCTGTCGACGGCCGAGCGACATACAAAATATGTGACGACACTGGATCAGAGCTCCAACACACCGGTAAGCCAACAAGGTGCAACAGTTACTTATAAGCATGACGACCAGCCTTCAAATGACCTGAAGTCCTACATCAACATTGGTGGTTTAGGCGCTAATGCAGGCCTCAAATGGAAGTTCTAGCACTGACAAGACTGTTGACCAAAGCTAACAATGATCTTTCCAGTTCAGGATCGGTAACATTTCCCTGAGGGTCCATTTTTGTACGTACCAGCGGGATAATCAGTTTATATTCCTCCTGTATGCTTGCCGTCATCACATTCAGCGTCTGTACGAGCGATGCGTGGGCTTTATCGCCACCGGTAACCAGCGGGGACGCGCTGATCACGCCAGTAGGTTTATGTACAAATTCCCCGGAGGAAACAAGCCAGTCCAAAGCATTTTTCAGCACGCCCGGAACGCCAAAAGCATATTCGGGTGTGCTGAATATAACCGCATCAGCGTCGCGTACCAGGTTTCTGAAAGAAAGCACGGAATCAATGGGAGTGGAGCCTTCCGTATCAAGCTCCGGACTGAAATAGGGCAGTTTGTCCAGGCCATCATAGACCGTTAGCTGAACGTTTGCCGGAGCGATCGCAGCAATGGCTCTGAGCAAGGCTGTATTGGACGAAGAACTTCTTAAACTGCCTGATATTCCTAATATTCTGACTGTCATCCCTTGATTTTTTCGTAAATTTGTAGTTGAAAATTCTCTGTTTTAAAGCCCCGGAATTTCCCAAATTGATTGCCCAAAACAAGATTTAATCTTCAGACAAACGATGTAATTCCAGGCTTTAAAAGTTCGCTTTATCGACGAATTATTGAAGCATAGATCAGCCTAAAACAGACTGTTTATTTTAGCAAGCTGCTAATCTAATTGTTATATCCGGACCAGGAAAACCATTCATCCATAAGCTGATATTTGAATGAAATCCCTATGTTAAAACTGAATGAAAATGGCTGAAAGCTGTTTAGCGATAAATCCCTAAATTACTTCTTAAACACAGCGCTATGGCCAATTTATACGATATCTTCCCTTATTTTATTTCATCCGTATAAGACTTATAATTTATATTATGTTAAATAGGCTATAAGTCAGAATAAGCTCAATTCTCTTCTATTTGTTCTTCCTGGATTATCATATTTAAACAGACTTCTAATCGCTTTACAAGGCTTTAAACTGATGCAGATACTTCTTTATAAAACAACGCCTATACATATGGCTCAAATATCTTTCTCTCCACGGATGATTTTAATATAATTTTCTCCTCAATCATATGGCGATCAAGTCCACCTCATGTCCACCTTAACTCCATGTATGCTTCACGTATAAAGCCGCCATACGACTACCTTTCGGCATGTATACGCCACTGATCTCCTATGTAAGGTCCTGGCATGAGAAAATAATATCAGAATGGACTTCCGAAGAACCGTCTATCCCCGACCTTCCCATCGCCTGTTTTGCCGAACAAGGTCGCCGTTTTCAGAAAATCCCAACACCTGGCCGTTGTAGTTTCGTTGGTCATAATTTACCTCTTTACTGTCGTTATTAAGGTTTGCCATAAACAGGCATATCTCGTATCTCATGTTGAATGTAGCCCTGTGATCTCGCCCGTTAGGAATTGTAGAATTCAAGCAAACAGATGTGAAATTCATAGCCTTGCATCTCTCCTGCTGATTTTCAATCCTTCGCAAGCCTTACTCTAAGCATTCACTATAAGTATATAATTATCAATAAATTAAGCTACTATTCTTTGCCCTTACAAATCACGGATATACCGCTCCTTCAACAAATACTTGAAGCCCTGGCACCTTTAACGCCGGGGTCGCTCCCCGAACATTTACAATCACATAGCGGTTATAATAATCACATTTCCTGGTCCTCCAGGATCTCTAATGATTGCCTTCCTTTAGTATATGACATGTGAACAGATCCCATTCAAACCGTCTAAAAAGTAACGCCATGACAACACCGCACATGCCTGGCCGCAGACAGTTCATTAAAGATGCCGCCCTTGCCACAGGCGGACTCGTGATCGCTTTTACCGTACCAGCTATTGGCCGTAAAAAACGATTACTAAGTAAAGAGGAACTTCCTTCAGATAATCTGAATGCAGTACCTCCTAATGCATTTCTCAGGATCGGTACAGACAATACCGTCACCATCACCTTATCCCATTGCGAACTGGGACAAGGCATCTCTACTTCGCTCGCCATGCTGATTGCGGAAGAACTGGATGCAGACTGGAAGCAAATAAAAGTGGAAGACGCTCCCGCTGCCGTGATCTATTACCATACCATCTATGGCACGCAGCGCACAGGTGGCTCTACAAGCCTGTTATCTGAATTTGACCGTTACCGCATTGCCGGAGCTACTGCGCGTGCCATGCTGGTGCAGACTGCCGCTAAACGTTTACAGGTGGATGCAAAAGATTGCAGGACCGAAGACGGCTACGTTATTTCGGGCGATAAAAAACTAAGCTACGGTGAGCTGGCTGAAGAAGCCGCAACTTTATCTGTCCCCACTGATGTTGGGCTGAAAGACCCTGACAACTGGAAGTTCATCGGTAAGGGTGTTAAACGGCTGGACACTCCTGCTAAAGTAACCGGTGAAGCTATCTTTGGAATGGATATCCAATTTCCGGGCATGCTGACTGCCGTTGTAGCCCGCGAGCCTGTTCCCGGGGCCAAAGTAAAAACATATAACGCTACAGCTACCATGGCCGTTCCCGGTGTGCGCCAGGTTGTTGCTGTACCCAGTGGTATAGCTGTACTGGCAGATAATTACTGGGCCGCCAGAAAGGGCCGTGATAAACTGAAAATTGACTGGGACCTCGGACAGGCCGTTCGTATCAACAGCGATACCCTGCTGGCTGAGTTCAAACAACGTGCAAACGAAGGCGGCCTCGTTGCTACCAATGCAGGCAATCCTGACAGTATCTTCCCGAACGCAGCGCATGTCGTGGAAGTTGAATACTTCCAACCCTTCCTCGCACACGCGCCTATGGAACCCTTGAATTGTACAGTAAAGTTAACTGCTGATAAATGTGAGATCTGGACTGGCACTCAAACAGTAACAGACGATCAACACGCAGCTGCGGAAATAACAGGATTACCCTTAGATAAAGTCTTCATCCATATGCAGTTCCTGGGCGGTTCCTTTGGACGAAGGAACATCACACGGTCTGATTTTGTACGTGAAGGCGTAGAAGTCGCTAAAGCCTCCGGCAAAGTCGTAAAGACCGTCTGGACCCGGGAAGACGATATAGAAGGCGGCAGGTACCGTCCCGCATTCCTCCACCGGTTCAAGATCGGGCTGGATCATAGCGGCATGCCTATTGCCTGGAAACAGGTCACTGTCGGGCAGTCCGTTATGACAGGCGGCCCTTTTGAAAAACTAGCCGTTATCAATGGCGTTGATCAATACTCCATTGAGGGCATGCATACTGCCGTGTATGTAAAAAGTATCCGCGACCAGCGGATTGAAGTCAATACGCCTGTCTGGCCAATTACTATAGACAACTGGAGGGCCGTAGGACTGAGCCATACCATTTTCGCAATGGAAAGCCTGGTTGATGAATTAGCTCATGCCACTAAAAAAGATCCCGTAGCATATCGCCGTATGTTGTATAAAGATTCACCCCGCTTATTGAACGTACTGGAGGTAGCAGCAGAAAAATGTAAATGGGACCAACAACTGCCTGCCGGACGTGGACGAGGTATTGCCGTGTCTGAAGCAATGGGTAGTTTTGTAGCTGTAGTGGCGGAAGTATCTGTTACAAAGTATGGCCAGCTGCAGGTTCATAAGGTGACCTGCGTTGTCGACTGTGGTACGGCTGTCAATCCTGATGGCGTCCTGGCGCAAATGGACAGCAATATCCTATTTGGGCTGTCAACTACTCTATACAGTGAAATCACTTTTAAAGCGGGAAGAGTACAACAACATAGTTTCACCGACTATAGAGTGATGCGTATCAATGAAACACCCGAAATAGAAACGTTTATTCTCCCCAGTAAAGAAAAACCCGGAGGCGTTGGCGAAGCTGCCACCGGTCAGATCATGCCTGCTCTAACAAATGCAATATTTGCCGCAACCGGCAAACGTATCAGGTCATTGCCTTTAATGAATCACGAACTGCATGGGGAATCCCCCCGTCCGGAAGTGCATCTGGAAAAGGCGGGCGTTTGATACCAGACAGTGAAAAAAGGTCCCTGTTATTATAACGTGGGACCTTTTTTTATGCCCTGCTTCAGGAGAATTTGATCTTATCCCACAGTTTGTTTTTCACCACCTGCTCAATTACCATATCATGATAGTTCCTGCTGATAGGTATCTTGTCTGATTGAATAAAGATCTCATTCCCTTCAATACTTTCGATCTTATTGATAGAAACGATATAAGATTTATGTACCCGTATGAAAGCCTTCCTGTCCAGGTTTTCCTCGAGGTTCTTCAGGTACAGTAATGTCATGTATTTACCCTTGCGTGTATAGATGGTAACATAGTTCTGCATGCCCTGCACATACAGGATATCATCGAAATAGATCTTCTCGTATTTGCTGCCGCATTTGATGAAGAAATAGTCTTCTTCCCTGTCAGGTTTATAGTTGTCAGCCTGCGTGTTTTTATTAAGCAGCTGGTAATAGTCCTTCACTTTATTCGCAGCTTTAAAGAAACGGTCAAACGTGATCGGTTTCAACAGATAGTCCATTACATTCAACTGAAACCCTTCCAGTGCATAACTGGGGAATGCTGTAGTAATAATAACCATGGGCGGCTTCTGAACGATCTTCAGAAAATCCAGTCCATTCATTTTCGGCATCTGGATATCCAGGAAGATCAGGTCTACCGGATGCTGGTCCAGTACTTTGATCAGTTCAACCGGATTGGTACAGGTATCGACCAGATGAAGGAAATCCACCTCTCTCACATAATTCGAAAGGCCTTCCCTGGCCAGCGGTTCATCATCGGTAATTACACAGTTCATCATCATAAGGTGTTATTGTATTCAGGCGATCTTTTGCATTGGTTGTGGCAGCTCCAGCGGCGTTAGCTGCAATTGAAGACGGACTTCAAAACTACTGCCGTTATGTTGGATGTCAAGGCTGTACTGACCAGGATAGAGCAGGTCCAGCCTTCTCTGCACATTCTTCAGGCCAATGCCGCCGTAATGTACAATGTCGCTGCTTACAACATCTGCAGCACTGTTGGATACCAGGAAATTCAGCTGCCCCTGCTCCTGGTCCAGTTGTATCCTGATCCAGTTGTGCCTGTCCGTATGCTTCGATACATGTTTAAATGCATTCTCCACGAACGTCATCAGGATGAACGGCGCTATGCCCCATTGGCCGCTGTTTTCCTGGTCTATACGTAAACTAACGGACACATTGTCGTTTTGGCGGAGCTTCTCCAGCTCTATGGAATTTTCCATGTAAGAGATCTCTTTGGACAATAGGATCTGCCTGTCATTGCATTCATAGAGTTGGTATCGTAATAACTCTGAAAACTTAGCCAGCGAAGCTGACGCCATATCAGGGTTCTTATGGATCAGGAAGAAAATGGAATTGATCGTATTAAAAAGGAAATGTGGATTGAACTGGTGCTTCAGAAAATTAAGCTCCGTTTCCAGTTTTTCCTTCTCCAGCACTTGTTGCCTCCGCTGCGTCTGCAGCCAGTTCTTGCCAAGTTTGATACTCATCGCGAGTGTCATGGCTGCCAAAGTGGATGGCAACGAAGTACCCAGATATCCGTAGAAACAATCGCCGTTCGCGCCATATGCCTGCTGCATGGTTTGACCGGAAAAGAAAGCACTGAGATAATATCCGGGGATGATCAGCAGCGAAGCAGCAGTGATCGTAAGTAGCAGCGCTACCAGGTATTGAGTGAACCTCCCTTTTGCCAGGTATTTTGGAATGAGATAATAGAGATTGAAGTATACCGCCAGCGCCTGAAACACTACATAAAACAGGAATTTCAGTATGAACGCCGTAAAGAATATCGCCGCAAAAGCCTTTACCGGATTGCCCATTGCTACCGTCCACCAGGTAAAATTATACAACACCCAGAAAGGAAGATGATAAAGTTTATTCCTGATCAACCAGTTCTGCGCTGACGGATTATATAATGAAGCGTTCATTTCATCTGGATTTTAGCTGTAGGGAATACTAAAGGCCTTTCTGGAAGTTACGCCAGTTTCCACCGATTTTAAAGTAATACTATTTGAACTGCAGGAAATAATTGACCAAATGTTTCCCTGGCTACAGGAGAGGTCCTCTCCCACCATTTTGGTCATTTTTATGTGCCTTCCGACCCGTTTGCTGCACTTTATCAATCCATTCCTGCTGGTGGTCATTCTCTTTTTTTAAAGCCTTCCGCCGCTCATTTCTTTGCAGTGACATATCAGGTGTAAACAGCCCTCTTCGCGGCTGCTGAAGTAGAATGGTCCCCTTTAAATCAATGAAATATGAAAAGATTATTGTTCTTCCTGTGCTGGGTATTGCTTACGCAGACTACATTCGCACAGATCTCCGGCAGCTTTGCTACTACCACAGGACAACCAGTCCCTTTTGCCAATGTGCTGCTGCTGAACGGAACAGATACTACCCTTGTGAAAGCAGTACTGACAGACGAAAAGGGAACTTATCGCATAGAGGGTACTCCCTCCGGAAAGTATCTCCTCCGCTTTAACAGTATGGGTTTTCAAACCTGGAACTCCCCTGTATTTGAACTAAGCGCACAACAGAAGGTGCACGATTTCGGGCGCCAGGTAGTTAATGATAACTCGCGTCAACTGGGAGAAGTGGTCATTGAAGCAGAAAAGCCACTATTCCAGCAACGGGCGGAAGGCATGGTGGTCAACGTACAAAGCAGCCTGCTTACAAAAGGCAGTACCGCACTTGCCATCCTGGAACGATCTCCCGGGGTAATGATCGATTACCGGAACAATAATATCGCCCTGAATGGAAAAGGCGGTGTCTCCGTTATGCTCAACGGTAAGCTGATACGTATGCCACTGGAACAACTCGTAAATCTGCTGAACGGTATGAGTGCTGATGATATCGATAAGATAGAACTGCTCAGTACTCCCTCGTCTAAATACGATGCAGAAGGCAGCGCTGGTATGATCAACATCGTATTGAAAAAAGACAAACAGCTGGGCACTAACGGCACTGTTTCATTAACAGGTGGTTATGGCTATAAAGAAAAGGCTGCCGCCAGTATCAGCCTGTCGCACAATAGCGCGAAGATCAACAGTTATGGCTCTTATAACTATTCATTCAATCGTAGTTACAGCGATTTTGAAGTACTCAGTTACCAGGATATGCCCGTCTTTGGCGGAAAAATGGAAGTCCTGGGCTGGGATACGACAAACCTCCGGCAACATAACCACGACATCACACTGGGCGCTGATATAAAACTAAACCGGAAAACAACCATAGGCGCTAATCTTACCTACAATGCCAGCAAGGCGTCAACAGTCAATACTCCTGCTGCTTACTACCGTCTCCTGCCCGATTCCCTGCTTACCTTTGATGGGAGAATTGACAGGGAGAACCGCTGGCGTAATCTCATATCATCTGTTTACCTGGAAAAGGAACTGAACCCCACCTCAAAGATCAATATAGACATGGATTATCTCTATTTTAAGAATGATAATCCGTCACAGGTATACAGCTCCCTGCTCAATGAGAACGGCAAACCGGTAAACGCTAATGACAGCCTGTTTTCTCCTCACCAGCAAGGCTTTGGCAATACTGTTATTCAGGTGGGCGTACTTAAAACGGATTACAGCAAACAGCTTAACGACAAGATAAAACTGGAAGGCGGTATCAAAGGTACCTATACCAACAGCAATACCTTATCCCGCATAGAGAGCCTGATAGACGGCCATTGGGTTAACAGGACCGAGACGATCAACGAAATGCGTATGAAAGAAGGTATCGCGGCTGCATATGTTTCGGCTAATATACAGCTATCGCCATCCATTAGTCTGACTGCCGGGGCCAGATATGAATATGCCCGTACTACTATGGATGATACGAAAACAGACAAACATACTGTGGACAGAAAACTCTCCACCTTATTCCCGAACATCTTCCTCTCCAAAAAGCTGAACGGGCATTCCGATCTGCAATTATCTTACACAAAAAGGATCAGCAGACCGTCTTATAATGACCTCGCTTCTTTTGTCGCTTATAGTGATCCTACGGCCGTTTACGCTGGTAATTCACTCCTGAAGCCAACTATTACGAACAATATCAAGCTGGGGTATAGCTACGACGCTTATATTTTTTCATTGCTCTTCAGCAGGGATGATCATCCCATTGCACGTTACCAGTTAAGTGAAAGCCCGGCAGCTAATATCCTGTACGTGTCACCACAAAACCTTGTTTACCAGAATAATATCACCTTTCAAACCACGCTCCCATTTAAGGTAAATAACTGGTGGGACATGAGCTATAGCTTTACTGGCGGTCTGCGGCAATTTAAAGCAGATCACACTTTACAACCTGTTACAAAAAGTTACTTCGGATATTCCCTGAACTTTACTGAGACGTTCAAACTTCCTGCAAATTTCTCTGCGGAATTGACCGGCTGGTACAATTCTCCTTTCTACAACGGCACTATAAAAGTCGGCAGAATGGGTACAGTAAGCGCTGGTGTGAAAAAGGAGCTGAAAAATAATGCCGGTAGTCTTCAGCTATCTGTATCAGATATTTTCACCACCATGAGCTTCAATGTTGATTACGGCACTATTACTGAAGAAGCTTTCCACATAAAAAATCATTTGACGATCAGGCAGGAGTCCAGCCGCTCCCCTATCTTCAGGCTGTCCTGGTCAAAACCCTTTGGTACAGGCACTTTGAAGACTACGAAGAAGGAGAGTGGGTCAAAAGACGAAAGAGACAGGATCAGGAAGGATTAACCACTCCCCTCCTGCCCCTTTCAGTCGGCTACTTTCCTTTATGGTCGCCGGTTTTAACGATCTTTAGGTCTGCCGGGGGAGTTATGATATCTTCTGCCACCGGTACGAAATCGATGCTGGTGGCAGTAAAGCTCATTTTTTTACTTTCCAGTCCCAGTATCACGCCCTTATCGGTAAACTGCCCCAGTGGCGTACCCGCTTTCAAGGGCAGTTCTGTCGTATACCAGATGGTACGCATACCGTCCTTTGACTTAAACGTAAGCTTCCGGCAGTTATAATCCAGGATCTTTTTCGTGTCCGGATGTTCTACTTCCTTATCGCTGTCCTTGTCTTGTTCAAATACGGCCTTTTCAACAAGCACCGCCGGGTTCTTTGTTTTATCTACCCACCAGAGTGTTTTCTTGTCCAGGTCCACATACCGCTCGTTACCATCGTCTGTAGCCACTTTGATACTTGAGCTGACGCCGTCTTCCTCTTTTTTAACTTCATCATTAAAGTAAGCTTTGAGGCGTTGTCCTTTGTATATCAGTTCTGCTTTTTCAATAACCGATTCCGGTATCAGGTCTTTATACTGCATCTGATCAGGCTTTAAAGACGCATGAACATGATAAACGATCTCATAATGGATCTGTCCCTGTGTTTTATCCTGTGCGAAACTGTATTGCTGTACCAAGCCTACACCTGTAGTAAGAAGCAGTGCACGAAGAATGTGTTGCATATGTGATTATTTAAATTGTTAGTGACTATTGTTTTTTGAAATGACGCAGTTTACAAATGAGGCTCAGCATATAGTAGCGGCCCAGCACATTATTCTGCCTGTCTTCCGTATACCCGTTGCGCGCCAGCCTGTTAAAGCTCTTATTCCGGTTCAGCAGGTCACGCCCTTCCAGGCGAAGAGAGAACTGTTTGCTGAGATCCTTGGCAATACCGGCATTCAGCAGCGCTACCGTATTATTGTACGCCGCACTAAGGCCGGTGGTGGTATAACATTCCAGACCTGCATCAGCACTCATTTTCCAGGGCAGTGTAGCCATCAGGTCCAGACCATAGTTCAGGAACCAGTATTGCTGATTGGCGTTCGGATTAGCCCTGGATCGTCTGTCATTCCAGGTAGCATCTCCTCTTAGCGTCACACTAAGATTGTTGACAGGATAATAATTGAAATTGAAATCCGGCGTAATACCCCATTGCCTGATATCATCGGCAATGGCATTAAAATAACCGGGATACCTATTGTAGGACAATTCCGCGCCAAAGCTCAGATCAGAACCATTGCCTCCAAAGGGAACAGAGCGCTCTCCATGAAGGCTTCCTGAGAAATAGCCATTGGCGTTAATGGGCGAAATGATTTGTCTGCCACTGCTGTCAATTGCATAGGCATCAGTGAACTGGTCCCTGATCGTGGACATGCGCAACTGCACATTGGTGAACGTATTCCTGTAAACGTTGTTTGCCAGGTAAGCCAGTGTCATACTCTGATTAACAGCCTGTTTCAGTCCTGGATTTCCTCTCTTTATATAAAGCGGATCGCTGATGTCTTCCAGTGGGCGCAGCTGATTAAGCCCCGGTAAAACAGCATTACTGTTATAGTTAAGCGTCAGGTATTTTGACTTCGAAAAGCGGTAGCGTGCATAGAGATGTGGTAACAGCGTGTTATAAGACCCATTGAGACGATACGTCTTATAGTCAGAATTTCCCTTCAGATGACTATTCTCGATACTCAGCCCCAAAGTATAGTTAAACTTCTTATAACGGCCGGCAATAGCCACATCGGCGATATTCCTTGTAATCGTGCTATTATAAATATCGCTATACCGGTCATCTATCAGCGAATAACTGCCATCAGCATGATTGATATTGTAGGCCAGTTGTTTATAATCGCCCTGACTGATATTAAACTGTTCTGTCAGTCGCAGGGCCGTATGTTTTGAAAGCTGTTCTGTATAGACCAGGTTATTGTTCAACGAATAGTTGTCGGAATGCCCCGTCATCTGCTGATTAATACTGTCTATCGTTCCCAGGTTATGATACTGGTTCCGGGAGATGTTCAGGGAATTATTCTCCAGCTTTAAATATTCCGGCGTAACCGTAATGGAGAATGTCCGGCCGGGTTTATTAAAACGGTGACGGTACAGGATGTCGGCACTTGCATTCGTATTGGTATTCCTGCTGTTCAATGCCTGTTCACCTTCATTGAGTAGTAGCGTATTATCCGCATTATAGGAACGATAACTTCTGTTGCTGTTGAGGATAGCTGTGTTGTTGTTTATAACCGGTGATAGCTTTAGTGAATTGTAATCGTCCAGCTTAATATCAATCGCCGCATTACCACGATGGTTATTATTCTCCTGTTGTGAAATTCCCTGTTGCAGATAATTATAAGCAGTATCCGGCAGCAGGTAATGGCGATCGTAATTAAAGTTATTGCGTGAGGTGAAACGATTATAGAAATAACTGCTGCGTAACTTAAGCACATCATTCCAGTCATTATTGCAGTTCACGCCACCATACTGTGTATTGTTGATACCTGTAGGACGCGCCAGTTGCGCCTTCTCCGAAGGATCGTCACTGTTAATTGTTACCCCCTTCATCTTACTAAGTTCAGCAATGGCAGCAGCAGGCAGATTATTGAATAACTCCGGATTGGAGCTAACCATCCTTATCAGCTCAGAAGCTGAGAAGCCGGACTTGTTAACGTTGTTCGCCTTGAATAGAAGTGAAAGTTGTTGTTCCCCCACAAGACTGTTGATATTCAGTCCGCCGTCATACTTGCCGTCCGGTCCGATGCCTGCGGAGATGTTCCCGAAATAGCCTTTTTTACTGTTCTTCTTTGTAACAATATTGATGGTCTTTACTTTATTGCCATCGTCAATACCGGAGAATTCTTCCTGGTCGCTTGCCTTATCCAGCACCTGCACTTTAGACACCATATCCGCAGGCAGATTTTTAGTAGCAATTGTCGGATCATTCCCAAAGAACTCTTTTCCGTCCACCAGTACTTTTCCGACTGTTTCTCCCTGTGCCGTAATATTACCTCCCTGGTCCACCTTCACGCCGGGTAACTTCTTCAACAGATCTTCCACTACCGCATTCTCCTTCGTTTTAAATTGTGCCGCGTTGTATTCTACCGTATCGCCTTTCATACGGATGGGTGTACGGCTTTCAACGACCACTTCTTTCAGGTCGCGTACCCTGGGCTTAGCGGTATCTGTCCGCACGCTATCCTTGTTTTGGGCAAACAGGCTGACAGTAACTAATAACAGCAGACTAAAAATGGTAAAACTTCGCATGGTCCTTTTATGTTTACAGACCATGCAAAAGTAGCTGTGAGTGCTATGGAAGAAGGTTAACGAGTACAGGAATAAAGTTAATGAATGTTAATCTGCCGCTTGTGTTAATACACCAGTTTATATCCCAGTCCACGTACATTGATCAGTTGTACAGATGGATCGTGTTGCAGGTACTTACGGATCTTGCTGATATAAACGTCCATATTACGGGCGTTGAAGAAGTTATCATCTCCCCACAGCTCCAGCAGGATATTCTTACGGTGGGTAGTGACATTAGGCCGTTCCGCCAGCATTTTCAGTATATCGGCTTCCCGTAACGAGAGACGGACCTGTTCCTTCTCATGACGTAGCTCCTGCCTGTTATGGTCGAAGGTATAACTTCCCAGCAGATAGATCCCCGTATTAGTTTTAGCGGGAGACGGCGTAGTATTGGGTTGTGTACGTTTTAATAATGTTCTGATCCTCAGCATAAGCTCTTCCATGCTGAAAGGCTTTTTCATATAATCGTCCGCCCCTGTCTGCAATCCTTTGATAACATCCTGTGTCTCACTTTTAGCCGTCAGGAAGATCACCGGCGTTTGCTCATCCACAGCGCGGATATCCTTCACCAGCGAAATACCGTCTTTTTTAGGCATCATGATGTCTATCACACATATATCAGGACGGAACGACAGATATTGTTCCCAGCCCTGCACGCCATTCTCCGCGAGGCTGATCTGAAAGCCATGTGCCTCCAGTGTTTCTTTCACCACGCCCGCCAATACTATCTCATCTTCAACCAGCAGCAGCTTGATCTTTTTCATATTTCGGTAATTGGAAAATAAAGGTAGTGCCATTGCCGGGAGTACTGCTAACGCTGATACTCCCCTGTAATTGATGCAATAGTGCTTTCACATGACTCAGTCCCAGACCATATCCTTTTATGTCATGCCTGTCGCCCTGCACCACACGGTAAAACTTATCATACAGGAACGGCAAATGCTGTTTCTCAATACCGTTCCCGTTGTCTTTTACGGTGAAACTATAATGCCCTGTTGTCTCTTTCACATGAATCAGGATCTCCTTATGCGGCTTATCGTTGTACTTCACCGCATTGTCGAGCAAATTGGAAAGAATGGTATTGAACGCAGTTACATCAGTAAAAAAGGTACCGTCCTGTATGTCGAACTGCTGTTCTATGGTCAATCCGGGTAAGTGAGAGAAACGGCCGGCGGCATCGGCCACCAAGGTATTAATATCCGCCCTTGTAACAGACAGTGGTTGTTGTTCCTGTTCCTCCCTCGTCACCTGCATGATCTTGTCGATCAGGTCCTGCAGTTTGTCAAGCTCGGTTTTCGAATGGCGGAGGTAACGTTCCGTTTTATCCGGATCATTCATACCCCGGAAGGTCAGCAATGCTTCATTGGTAGCCTGTAAGATAGAAACTGGTGTTTTCAGTTCATGTGTAACATGGCTGATGAATTCCCGCTTCATATTCTCCAGTTTCTCCTGGCGCAGAATGATCCGCCACAAGATCCAGATACAGCCTGTAATAAGAAAGGCGACGAATATGGAAAGAATGATGGCGCTGCTCATTTTCTTCAGCAGATAACTGGGCAGCCCGATGAACTGTACACCCATCACCCTGTTGGGGTTATTCAAACCGGGATAGATGAGCAAGGTAGGACGGTTGCTGATCGTATCGATTTCCTTGTTATTGGCCAGGACCCTGAATGCCAACGGAATATGCTTCTTGTCCAATTCCTTCCTGTAGTTTTTATCCAGGGTATCCTTATCCGGTATAACATCCGTAAAGGATGAAAAGATGGTGGATATAAAATGAGACAGTGGAGAGCCGCTATCCAAAGACAGGTTCCTGTTAGCCGCAGAAGTATCCATGTGAATGCCTTTTCCCAAAGGCTTCTCCGTAGTATCATATGTGATGCGCGCTCCCGACACATGGCCCGGGGGCAGCGGTGTACTGTCCGGGATGTCGTTTATGCCTATCGAGGCCTGAATACTATACTTTTTCAGCGGCTGCGATGTATCTCCGCCATACAGCTTCGCAGTAACAATGATGGTGTTATCATAAGCATTATGGAAAGCCTCCGTAGCAGTAGCTACAAAAGCCTCCTGCTGCGACTGGTACGTTTGCCGTAGCCAGTACGATTGAAACAGCAGTACCGTCAGTAATGCCGGCATAGCTATCCACCATATTCTTTTCCTGATCTTACCCATATTCCCGCAAATTTAACCATCCCGTACTTCCGGCAGCCGTTTCTTTAACAATCGTTAACGTTTGTTCACATTTGATTGTATCTTTCCGGCGCTTAAAATACTGACATGATCATCGATACTTTAAAGAACGCACAGCTTTATTACGGCCTGGGTAGCAGATTTGTAAAAGCTTTTGAATATCTGCAGCAGACGGACTTTTCCAAAGTGGAAAAGGGTAAATATGAAATTGACGGTACGGATATCTTCGCCATTGTGAATGAGTACGATACGATATCTACTGAAGGCGAGCAGATGGAGTCACATAAGAAGTATATCGACGTACAATATATTGTGAGCGGTGAAGAACTGATCGGGCATGATTTCCTGAAAAGTCACACGCCTTCTAAAGCCTACGACGAAACAGCAGATTTCATGCTGTTCGGAGAAACGCCCACATTCTTTTCAAAGCTGGAACAGGGCATGTTCGCCATCTTCTTCCCTACCGATCTGCACATGCCGAATATCAAGGTAAAAGCTCCTGTTCCTGTAAAGAAAGTAGTGATTAAGATAAGCACCGCATCTCCGGAATGATGCCAATGCTATAAGCCAAATACACTTTTATTTTGACGCGTTAACAACGCGGATTTTTCGTTTCAGATGATCTTATTTTCTGATCACATCACAAAGTTAATTAGAAAAGAGATGCGGGAAATACGGATTTTTTCGTACATAACAAGCTGTTTTTCAATAGAATGTAATAATTTCCGGATAAAGGCATATAAAGTGTTTATCTTCAGTTGATGTTCGCTTTGATATCGCTTATGTATCGCTTAGATACCGCTCATCCTACGTTAATCCTACGTTCATGAACGTAAGATTAACGTAGGATGAGCGGTATCTAAGCGATACATAAGCGAACATTAACCGGTAAAAAAGCTACTCCCGGATAGTGCTCTTATCACTCAATGCCAGGCGCGCTATTTCATCTTTCCTTTTGAAAACTACCCCCTCATGTTTTTGCATATAAGTGAACAATCGCTTTACCTTTTCAGGATGACCCTGATAAAAAAAATCTACTATATATATTAAAAATAATATTATTTTGGGTCCCGTCTTTAATGTTGTTAGCTCATGCGATTTATAAAGCAAACGAAGCTTTTTTTCAGGGAGGGGAACTCTGACAAGACCTATGAGATTGATTTATGTGAAGTTGGCCCCGGACAATACATAGTAAACTTCCGCTACGGTAAGCGGGGAAGTGCATTGAAAGAAGGTAGCAAAACGGTGTCCCCGGTGGACCTCCCGTCAGCAACCGCTATCTATGACGCACTTGAAAAGGAAAAACGCTCCAAAGGGTACGCCGCCGAACAGGATGCTGGTCCGGTAGCGGAATTTGTTCCTCCTGATACTTCACAGGTGGGCAACCCTGCTCATATTGCTATTCTCAAACGCCTTGAATATGCCCTGAAGCGGCATTCGAAGTTCAAAACAGAATGGAAGACTTCCCGTGTTATCTGGAAGGCAGGTGAATTGCGTATCAAAGAAGCAGCGCCTTATATTACCAAACTAATTGAGCGCGAAGATACCATGCAGCGTTATTCGTCGCTGTGGGCGTTGGGGCGTTGCGGTAGTGAGGCAGATATTCCTACGCTGAAAGCATATGCGGAAAATACGACCTACCCTTACTATCAGCGTCAGATAGCGGTACACGCACTACTGTTGCTGCTGTCTGAAGATGGTCGCAAGACTTATATAGAGCAATTTGAAAAAGGATTGCCACCGGAATTCCAGGAAGCGGTACGGTCGGGCGATAAACTGCAATTGAGCCGTTTACTGAATGAAAGAATAAAGCTCCTCGTACAACCGGCGTATCCGGTGCTGGAAGAGCTTTATATAGTAGGTATCACAAATCCTGTCGTAAGAGAAGTATTATTGCGATTTCTCGCTACACTGCCATTGAAAAACAACTTCTTCCAGCATATCCGTCACCTGTTCAAACAGGCGGAATTGAGGGACGATCACGAGCTGGTAGCTATGCTGACAGAACGTTTTGAAAGAGAACAGGAAGCTGCGCAGGATTATTCTCTTCCAAGTAAAAAAAGAGCTTATTCAAAACATACCCGTCTCTATCTGCGCCGCCGTGTGCTGAGAAGATTGAAGCGGATGGGCCAACAGGATGATATCCAGTATGTAAGGTTTGCAACGGCCATGTTGTTGCAATACGACGCGGATAAACAGACAGGCCCTGTGTATCAGCTTTACGGCTGGGGCGGTGGTCCTTACAATAGTATTTACAGTCCTGCTACCAAGAACTATCCAGCCAATGCAAGAGCGGTGTTGCTGCATTATATCCTGCAGGGTAATAGCAAAGAAGTAGCATTTGATGGTACGTTATGGTTCATTCCTGCCAATGATCAAACACAAGCAAACAAAGCAAATAAGGAACAAAATAAAGGGGAAAGTCTGCTGAAGAAAGTTGCATCCCTCTTCAGGAGCGGCCGTAAACATGCAGATGTACAGCCTACTATTTCAGCGGAACAGGTGACTAAGGCCGAGACAAGTGATGTACCATTCCTTCATTTATGGCGTCAGTTGCCACAGGCATTCATTCAGCTGCTTGTAAAAGGAAAACTGGATGAGGTCCATGACTTTGCCTTACATCAGTTACTGCAACATCCTGACTACAATGCGCTGAAGGAAAAGATGGACAGTCATGTGATACGCGCACTGTTGGGCAATCCATTCCGCCTGCCGCAGGAATATGGTTTGCAGCTTGCCAGGGAGAAGTTTGATGTCAATAATCCATCTCTGCCGATAATACTTGCACTGTTATGCAGCACGTCCGCCGAAGCACGTGAGCAGGGGCTGGAATGGATAGCAGCAAGACCTGATCTTTGTTTCGCAGATATTGATTTTGTCCGTGAATTGATCCTCTGTCCGCATGAAGACGTACGCGCTTTTGCAAAAGCGCAGCTGGGACAGGCTAAACTCACAGAAGATAAAGTGAAACTGCTGGCGGTTAAGGTCATCTCCTATCTCCTGTCTGTCACTGAAGCTGATGACAAGACCAATGATGATCTTACAGATAGCTGCCGCATCCTCGAACAATACTTCGGTCATGCGCTGGTACACCTTGATTTCAAGATCATGGAAGATCTGCTGCAGAGCAAGTTGCCAGCGGCACAGGCATTCGCAGCCCGCCTGCTGATCCTCAAGAAAAGACAGTTCACGCTCGATCATATTACCGACAGCCTGTTGCACAGTTTACTGGATCACAGCTACCAGCCGGTAAGAGCGGCCGGTATTGACGTTATCTCCGCCATCAGTGAAACGGAGCTGGTTAAACGTCACGGATTGCTGTTATACTGTTGTACCGCGCCTCATACTGATGTGAGGAATGCAGTACGGCCATTACTGAAAAGGCTCACCACACAATTTGCGGACCTCGCGGTATGGCTGGTGAATGAACTGGTGCCATTGCTGATGCGTAAGGAAACTTCCGAAGGACTGCATGCAGACCTGGCTGAAATGCTCAGTAATGAACTGGTTAGTCACCTGCAGGATATTGATCAGGCGACCGCACTGCGCTTATTATATTCAAATTACCGTCCGGCCCAGGCATTCGGTATAGTGGTGTTGGAAAAATATATCCCGGCGGATAACCTGACCATCAAGCAGGTCATTGCAGCAGGCAATCATGAATTGCAGGCAGTGAGGGAATGGTGCTGGCGTTTCTTCGAACAGCATGTTACCCGCATCCGTTATGAAAGAGATGCAGCCGTAGCCCTGCTGGATGCGACCTGGGATGATACCCGCGAGTTTGCAGCGAACTACTTCCGTAGTCAGTTTGAAGCTGCAGACTGGTCGCCTGAGTCGCTCGTAGCTGTTGCTGACAGCGTGAACCCACACGTACAGGCCTTTGGCCGGGAACTGCTCACCCGCTTCTTCCAGGAGCAGGATGGCACGGTTTACCTGATGAAACTCAGCCAGCATCCTACAGTCACAATGCAATTGTTCGCCACCAATTACCTGGAGAATTATGCAGCAGATAATCTGTCCTATCTGAAGGAGCTTGAACACTACTTCAGGTCAGTGCTGTCAAGAGTGAACAAGGCACGTGTGGCAAAGGAAAGGATCTTCAACTTCCTGGAAAAGGAAGCACTGAAATCGAGAGAAGCAGCTGCATATATTGGCGACATTATTACAGATATATCCGCAACGGTAGCCATCGGCGATAAAGCCCGCTGTATTGCCATCATGCGTAACATCCATCAGTTGTATGCTGACCTGGCATTGCCGGTAAGATTCACTGAATTTCCCATGAAACAATCTTAAACCCTGGAAGATGTTATTTAACTACAGATACAGCGGACAAAGTGAGGTATACAGCAATGCGACATCAGCGGGAATATCTTTTGCGCCCGATACCCGTAGAGACCCGACATACTTTGCCGGTAAGCTGCATAAGAAGATCGCGTTCCGTGAGGCTATCTCTGCATTGCATGACGTGGTAGTTTCTGACCTGCGTTTCAAACCCAAAGACAAAACTGCCTATAAAGAATGGGCTGCTCAGCAGGAATCGATCTGGCTGGCCCAATACATGGGACAATATGATGCAGAAGCTGCCAACAGCCGTATCAGTTTCCTGAACGAGGAATTAAGCAGCATATACCACGAGAAAGAAAGAACGATGGCGCCATATTACAAAGCGCGCAAAGCCTATTTCGATTATCTGTATCAAAAGGACAGAGATGCCTGGTTCGTACTGGACCCTGTTATCAGCGTACATCCGGACGAGATCTTCTTTGAATGTTTCAGCCAGGACGAATCCGCTTATGGTAAACTGAGCGCCAGCTATAACGTATTCAAAGAGGTGAACGAGTTTAAATGTGGTACGACCAACATTGACTACTCTGCCGCCCTGTATAATGAGTTCCAGAAGATCCGTGATTATAAGGAAACGACCTTCACTGTAGATCCTGCCGGTTTCTCCGTGCAGACCACCCAGGAAGAGATGTTCCGTGAAGTGAAGATAGACCTGCCCGACAGCTGGGTGCGTGGGTTCCTGCAGGTTAGTTCTGCAATGACATTACCAGCCGCCAGCTTTGACCTGCATCCTATGGACGTATACAACTTCTGTAGCTGGCTGCGCAGGTTCAAGGAAAAGAAAGGACCGCGTTCTATCCGTTTCGTACTGGACCCCGGTAAACCGGTGAAGGCCATCTTCGAGCCGTGGAACAAGGAGATCGAATGTGCACGTTCTATCTATACAGGTCCGCAACGCAGGGAGATCCGCATATGGGGCCGCAGGCGCATGCTCATCCTGGAGCGACTGATACCGGTAGCAAAGAAGTTCACCGTACACCTGACAGGCAGCGGATTACCATCTTTCTATGTGGCTGATCTGGGAGACATGCAATTCACATTAGGTCTCTCCGGATGGACAGCGAACGACTGGTCACGTGCCGGACAGTTTGACCTCATGGCGCCAAGAGCAAGTGTGGAAGACGCTACCAAACTCCGTGTGTTCAGTGAGCTGCAGCAGATGTGGTTCGGCAAACCGGAAGAGATCTCCGCGAGAACAGGCGTATCTGTTCCTGAAGTACTCGCGACACTGGGTATCTATACACAAGCCGGAAAAGTGATCTATGACCTGCATACAGGTTACTATCGCTTACGTGAGCTCAGTCAGGACCCATTGCCGCTTGACCAGTTAAGGTTCTCCAATCCGAAAGAAGAATCAGCAACACGATTGGTCACAGCAGGTAAGATCAGGTTTTCTGCACAACAGGTGCCGTCAGTTGGTTTACAGGTGGAAGGACAGATAACGGCAGATCGTCGTTCATACCATCCTGTTATTGTGATAGACGGCGACGAGAGAATGAGCACAGGCCATTGCGATTGTTATGATTATATCACTAACAAGTTGTATAAAGGGCCTTGTGAACATATGCTGGCACTGCGTATGACGTACGAACAAAATAAAAATAACAATAACGCATAAGCGGAATAAAAGAAAAGTGAGCAGGTAGAAAGAAATGAAAGAAAAAAATGCAATATGTATTTGCACTTTAAATAAATCTCTCTATCTTTCGCATCAGAAAAAAAGATCTTTGTAAAGAGGAAATGATTGCACTTGCGCCTGGTTTCAGGAAGAGTGATGTTTCGTCACTCAGGTAACATGACATTTTCATGCTTCACTAAATGCAATCTTTACTTTGGGAGGGGGCTACCTACCGGACATTTACGGTACGAGCCCCGGGGGCTTCAAATATCCGGTAGGTAGCCCCCTCCCTGGAGTTGATTGATTTAGTCAATGGCTTGCACGAAGGCCGTTTCCTCTTTACATTGTTTTTCCTGTTGAACCCTTCTCCCCTTTCTTCTCTTCCCATCATTAGCATCAACAACGTATTATCTTTTATCAGCAATAAACCGTCTGAAAGATTATGGCAGAAGGATTGACGCGTCAGCAACTATATGACCGTATCAGAGCATCTACCAAAGATGAAGTCATCCTGGCAGAAATGACCCGCCTGGGTTTCTGGAAACCCAATACGCTTATGCCTTCGCCTTCGGAGGTATTGATCCGTAAGGAAAGCGAATTACGCAGAGAGCTCAACCAGTTGCTGGATGAGAAACGCCGTTACCAGAACAGGGAAAGGATGCTGATGGAAATGCGTAAACAACGTATGGCCGCAGCTAAAGCCAAAAGAGCGGAAACAAAACTGCGCAATGAAGAAAAGCGTAAGGAGAAAGCCGCACTCTGGGCACAGCAAAAAGAACATCAGATCGTTTACCTGGGAGAAGATGTATCCCAGGGACTTAATAAAACTGTTTCCGATACAGAACGCCTCACGACAGCAGGCTTGCCTGTCTTGCATGACGGCGTAGCACTGGCAGCGGCAATGGGCATCAGCCTCGGTAAACTGCGCTTCCTCTCCTTTAACAGGAAAGTTGGGCATGTTACGCACTACAAGCGATTCTACATACCTAAGAAGTCCGGTGGTAAACGCCTGATCTCAGCACCGATGCCACAACTGAAAGCCGCTCAGTACTGGATCCTTGAAAACATCCTGTATAAGGTGCCAAACAGTGATGCAGCACATGGATTTGTACCTGGAAGATCTATCGTAACGAACGCAGTTCATCATGTGGCGCAGGATATCGTGATCAATATCGACCTGCGCGATTTCTTCCCGACCATCGGGTATAAACGTGTAAAAGGAATGTTCTGCAAACTGGGTTACAGTGAACAGGTGGCTACTATCCTCGCGTTGTTGTGCACAGAACCGGAAGTAGACCAGGTAGCGCTTGATGGAAAGGATTATTATGTAGCCAATACGGACCGGCATCTGCCACAGGGCGCACCTTGCAGTCCCGCTATCACTAATATTATCTGCTTCCGCCTGGACCGACGTTTTGAAGGACTTGCCCGCAGGTTTAATTATACTTATACCCGCTACGCGGATGATATGACATTCTCCGCTAAAGATACTGCTGCAGACGATGCCGGTAAGCTGATATGGGGTGTGAAACAGGTGGTAAAAGAAGAAGGCTTTGTGATCCATCCCGACAAGTTGAAGGTGATGCGGAAAGGTGATAAGAGAGAAGTGACAGGTATTGTGGTTAATGACAAGTTAAGCCTTGACAGAGATACTTTACGTAAGTTCAGGGCCTTGCTGCACCAGATCTCTGTATCCGGACTGGCAGGTAAACAATGGGGCAAAGGAAATATTGTAAGCAGTATCGAAGGTTACATTAACTATGTATCAATGGTGAAACCTGAAGCAGGCAAACAGCTGAAAGATAAATGGCTGCTCCTGCTGAACAGGGATGATATCAAGGCACAGGCACGTGCATCAGCTGTGCAATCCGATATACCGCCTGCTACGCCTGGAAATAACGACACAAAGAAAGAAGGCGATAAACCCTGGTGGGACGTTGTATAAAGTAATGAAAACAGAAAGGCCCGTGTACTAAATGTATACGGGCCTTTTTTATAAATAGAGGATTAGTAAATCTCTGATGATAAAATTAAGCATTTTTATTGATTAAACGGATGCATATCGATCACGGTATCATTTCTGTAATAAGTACCTAATTGCCGTTGACCTTTTTCATTGAAGGTGATCGTTGGTCCGTCTTTCTTATTGCTCTTATAAAATTGAATGGCCGCTACCTGCTGATTGTAACTAAAGACCTTTACATAAGAACGCGTTGTGTCTTTGTTGTGTGTGTATACTTCCGTCCTGGCGTAAACACCTCCTTGTCCCTGTAGTGTTTCAGTAAGCTTGTAATCTGACGTATCAGCCAGTGCATATGGATCATTGGATGCCGGGGTTGTTGTTTGCTGACATGCATAACAACTGAAGAGCGCAACGATGGTAATGGATATGTAATATTTCATGTGGTGGAATTATCCCGGCAATCTATTTAGATTTTCTGAAAAAGATCTTCAGGCAGAAAGAAATCTTAAGTCATTAACAACCAGTTAACTTTTTCTTCAGCGTATTGAACTATTTTACACGGGTGTATGTTAAATAGCTATAATATAGCTCGCTTATCTAATTAATATTCGATCCAACTAACCGAAATCAGCATTCGTTACAACTTAAAGATTGTATGACACCATCTATCTTGACACCCCTTGTATCCTCGCATGGTAAAATGCAGGATGCGTTACCGCTTTATTGTGATCTTAAACGCAGGTGCCATTTTCCGCAGGCAAGGCCGCCAGGCGGCAACCTGAACCAGACAGCCGCTCTACACCACGTAATGCACGTGCCATGGTAGCTTCCCGGACCTGCCTATTGTATCTTAACAAAAATAATATGTGGGCCAACTAAATAAAAATTGTTAAAAAGTATACTGATTATACTAAGTGATATAATTTCGAATGTATGTAAATTGCAGTTGGAACTGGCCCCCAAAATCTATATTGCATATTCATATTACTGACTGACTAGCTAATTAATCCTGAATAGGAAACTCGGAATGGAACTAACTACAAGTTGGGAACCTGTATTATTTCCGTATTTGTATGTCCCCTTAACGTAAATGCTTGGTGCATGAATTTATTACAATTACTAACTACGACTGGCTACAGTAAGGTACCTAATGAAGACGACAGACACACGGTTAAAATAGTGAATACTATTGCACTTATGACTGCTGTCATGTCCGGCGCTTTCGGCCTTTGCTGCTTTATGGCAACCCACAGTGTTGCTATCTCCGCCCCTGCCGCAATAGGCTGCTTTCTATTGTCGGCCGTCATCCTTACCAACTCCCGGGGAAAATATACCGCCGCCGGACTGGCGCTGATCATTATTACCAATGTCAGCATCCAGTACTACAGCGCCATTATGGGCAAAGTAACAGAAGTACATCTGCTGTTCATCTTCCTCCTCGGGCTTTCTCTGATCGTATTTGAAAAGGATAAGCCCAGGCGCGTATTCAGCATCTCCTTCACCATCTTCGCCTTCCTTATCGGCGAGATCAACCTGTACAACGGCTTTATAGTCCCCGTTATGCCACCCCAGGAGCATACGAACGCACAGTTCATTATCAGATGGGTAAGTATTCCGGGGATCCTGCTCCTGGATCTGGTGGTCATCTACTACTACATAAGAAGCATCGACCGGTTAAGGATACGTGAGATGCTCCATGTCAGGCGTATGCTGGATACCGTAAAAGAGCACAACAGGGACCTGGAAGACCTGACCACGGAACTGGTTAAAGCCACTGATGCAAAAACTGTTTTCGTTCGTGAAACCAGCCATGAGATCCGGACCCCGCTCAATGCCATCTTCGGGATCAGTCAGCTGTTGCAGCTCAAAGTAGAGCAGGACCGCTCCCTGGCTCCCATCCGCCAGCTGGCCGACCACCTGTATGCCGCCAGTTGCAATACCCGCGATATCATCAATAACGTACTCGAATTCTCCCGCATTGAAGCAGGCAAACTGGATGTGCCCCTGGCAGCCCCTTTAAATGTTAGGGAATGGATGGAAGATATTGTCAACATGCATCGATATGTAGGAAGCGTCAAAGCCGTTAAGGTCAGCGCGAGCGTTGACAAAGGCGTTCCCCAGACCATCATGGGCGATAAGATCCTGCTTACCAAAACACTGAACAACCTGTTGTCGAACGCCATCAAGTTCTCGCCGCAGGAAAGTACCGTCACACTTGATATTTACAGGAGTGAGTACTGGTTGTGCATCCAGGTCACTGATGAAGGCCCTGGTATCAAAGCCGAAAGACAGTCCAAGATATTTGATGCTTTCGTTACAGAGAGAAATATATTCCTGGAAGGGACCGGACTGGGACTGCATATTACCCGGCACCTGGTGAACAGCATGGGCGGCGAGATCAAAGTGTACAGCAAGGTAGGCAACGGCACTACCTTCACGGTCATGCTGCCCTTAAGGATGCCAACAGAACAATCTTTCAGCAATGCCGTTGACGATGATACCGGCTTCGTGAACCTGACCGATACCAGCATCCTGATCATTGAAGACGATAAAATGAGCCAGATGGTATTGTCCCGCTTCCTGAGTGGTATGGGCAGCCGGATCTTCTTAGCGGCGGATGGTACTGAAGGACTGGAAATGGCGAAGGCTTCCATACCGGATATCATTATCCTCGATTCACATCTTCCCGGCATGAGCGGTAAAGATACGCTGTTAAAGATACGCAGGGATGAAGAGCTGAAGAATATCCCGGTGATCATTGCCAGCGGCGATGCCTTCAAGGAAAACAGTGCGGAACTATTAAGGGCAGGTGCGAATGACTATCTCGTTAAACCGATAGATTTCAAAACATTACACACCACCTTATCTAAATACGTGAGAGCGAATGTTCATCCCTGATCCTATTGTTATCAAAAGTGAGAGGTAAGATTGTCATGTAGCAAAGAGAACGGCCGTCGGATGATCCGGCGGCCGCTCTTTTATTATCTATGGTCAAAGTATTTGTTTAGAATTTAACCCATGCAATACAGGCCTTCTTGTCCTCTCCTTTCCGCGTGATCATGATCGTGGCGTAAGTATATTTTTTCTCATCATAATCTGATGCGCCCAGCATGCAATAATATCCTTTGAATGTTTCAGGCGTTCCGAACAGGAATAACCTTTCCTGGTTAGCATCGGTACATTTGTAACAAACAGTGTTCGCTTCGGTCAGATACCTCATCGGCTTTTTGTCCTGGTAGGTACCTCCCTGGTCCAGGTATGCGAGATAGTCGTTAAAGATGATATAAGTAGCTTTAGGTGTTGGCAGATATTCATATGACAGATAAGGCGTCGTATTCAATACCTGTATCCTGTTACGGAAGAACCACTGCCCTTTTTTCTTACGGTGAAAATACAACGGTTCATAAGTGCCATTCGCCACCTGCATTTTTACCAGCGCATATCCTGCCTGTTCATGACCACCTGCATCTATACGGCTCACACCGATATCGTTCATATTGGTATGCATCTTATTCCAGGAGTTGCTGCCGCTCGTTGCAAACTGGCTCATACTTTCCAGCAGTACGGTACTGCTGCCGTCTGCATATGTGATCAGTTCCTGTGGCTGACCGGCATAAGCAGCTGTATATTTCATTTTCTGTTGTGCAAAGGCAGAAATCTTCTCATTGGTCAGCAGTTGATTAGTTTTAAATGCCAGCGTGCCGGCATCAAGATAGTTCAGGTAACTGGCAGGTACAGCGGCTTTAGCCGACTGGTTATTGGTCGTGGTCAGTAATACCTGCAGACCATTCACTGCAGATGCATATTGTACTGAAGCATGTACATCGGTAAAGTTGGCCGTATATGGCAGGATAGTATGTGTGAAATGATTATCGTCTTTACCAATGGCAGAAATAACAACCACGGCGCTGGTATCTTTCCTGCGATTGTTCAACGCAACGGTAGCAAGATATACTTTGTCGGCTCCCTGCACGGCCATATCCATATAAGCCAGGTAAGGATAGTTTTCAGAAACGGAATAATAACTTTGTTTTATCAGCTGATGATCAGGCGAAAAATGAAGTATTTGTGCTCTTTCCGCGCCTGTCTCCTTACGCTGCAATTCTCCGCCTGCAAAGGAAGCTACGGCGTAGTAACCGCTGTTAGGGTCTTTGGATACATGGAAATCGTGCGAAGCAAAATGGTCCTGTACCATTACGTCCCGGTGCAGTACGGTAGGTAATTCTCCCAGCTTGTCTTCCAGTACCAGTTTACCATTAGTACCGTCCAGTACCAGGCGATATAGATTCGGTTTATATTTTACCA
The DNA here is from genome assembly GCF_003182155.1 of Chitinophaga sp. S165. Taxonomy (GTDB): domain Bacteria; phylum Bacteroidota; class Bacteroidia; order Chitinophagales; family Chitinophagaceae; genus Chitinophaga. Next base: position 573,089 of record NZ_QGTG01000001.1, on the reverse strand, counting down.
GCTGTTGCAGGAAGATGACGACCTGGTTATTAACAGCGAAGATACCGTCGATCTCCGTATCGTTCAGATTGGAGGCATCCCATAATTTACCTTTGATCACTTCCGTGGCAGTAACCGCACGCTGCTCATTGTAAATGTTTGCGACGATCCCCTGTTTCTTATCGAAATGCAGGTAACAGGTATTTCCGCCGGGTAACATTACCAGTTTATCAAAACCTTCCCCTGGTTCCGGGAATGCTGGGCTAAGCTGTACGGATGGTGCTGTGGTGGGTACTTGGGCGAAAGCCTGGCTGGTGAATAGCAGGAAAAACAGGCCCATGCCTGTCCGGATATATTTCATAGGATAAAGTATGTCGTTCTGATCGTAAAGATATAATATTTTTCAAATGTGTGTCCCGCTGTTATACAAATTACAATCCTCTTAACCTTTTTGTCCTTTGTGCTTGAGTGGCTTTTATTATATTTATGGCTATTTCCAAACCAAACGCTAATGACAATCAACAAAATCCTGCTCTGCTCCTGCTTCCTGCTGGCAAGCTTTGTCCACAATGCAGTGGGACAGACAGCTACTTCAAAGTATGACCAGCATGAGGCCTTTAGTCCTCTGTTTTACCCTACCAACGGTAACGAATATCGTAGTGCCAGTGGCGCCCCGGGCCATAAATACTGGCAGAACAGGGCCGATTATAACATCAGCGTTGTGCTGGACACTGCCAAACACCGCATTGAAGGTTCGGTGAGCATCACTTATAAGAACAGCAGCCCCGACAAACTGCCTTTCCTGTGGTTACAGCTCGATCAGAACATCTACAGGGAAGACTCCCGTGGTGCTGCTACATCGGTGGTAACCGGCGGTCGTTTCGCTAACCGCTCTTTTACGGATGGATATAACATCAAGTCCGTAAACGTAGCAATAGGCGGTAAGAAAACACCTGTTAAGTATATTATCAACGATACCCGTATGCAGCTGATCCTGCCGGAAGCCCTGAAAGCAGATGGCGGCGTTGCAAAGATCTATGTGGAGTATGCCTACGAGGTTCCGCAATATGGTACCGACCGTACCGGCCGTCTGAAAACACGTTACGGCTGGATCTATGAGATCGCACAATGGTACCCGCGCATGGAAGTGTACGACGATGTACTGGGCTGGAACTCTATCCCTTATCAGGGCGCTTCGGAGTTCTATCTTGAGTACGGCGACTTTGACTATACCATCACTGCACCTGCTGGGATGATCGTAGCAGGTTCCGGCGCACTGCAGAACGAAGCGCAGGTACTGACGCCACAGCAACAGGCGCAACTGGCTAAAGCACGTAACAGCGACAAAACTGTGATGATCAGGGACAGCGCTGAAGTAGCGGCCGCACAACCTAAAGGTGGTATGCTCTCCTGGCACTTCGTATGTAAGAACGCACGCGATATTGCCTGGGCAGCTTCAACCGCATTTGTCTGGGATGCAGCCCGTATCAATCTGCCAAGTGGTAAAAAAGCACTGGCGCAGTCTATATATCCTGTAGAAAGCATCATGGCCCCTAATGGCTGGGTAAGGTCTACAGAGTTCGTAAAAGGCTGTATTGAGATCTATTCTAAACAGTGGTTTGAATATACCTATCCGGTAGCTACCAATGTGGCGGGTATCGTAGGTGGCATGGAATATCCCGGTATTGTTTTCTGTTCCCACAGAAGCACCGGCGGCGGATTATGGGGCGTAACCGATCACGAGTTCGGGCACAACTGGTTCCCGATGATCGTAGGTTCCAACGAAAGAAAATATGCATGGATGGATGAAGGATTTAATACATTCATCAACGATGGTTCAGGTAAGGAGTTCAACAACGGAGAGTTCTATCATAAACAACAGGGCCAGTCAATGGGCCGTGCTATGAGCGGAGATCCTATCATGAGCACACCCGATGTGATCCAGAGCAGCTACCTGGGCATTGGCGCTTACTATAAGCCAGCTATGGGCCTGGGCATCCTGCGTGATTATATACTCGGTAAAGAGCGCTTCGATTATGCGTTCCGCACATATATAGACCGTTGGGCGTTCAAACATCCTACTCCGTGGGATTTCTTCCGCACGATGGAAAATGTAGCAGGTGAAGACTTAAGCTGGTTCTGGAGAGGCTGGTTCCTCAATAGCTGGAAGCTGGACCAATCTGTAAAAGACGTAAAATATGCAGGTAATGACCCTGCCAAAGGATCATTGATCACCATAGAAAATCTGGAACAGATGGCCCTTCCCGTAGTACTGGCCATCACCGACAGCAAAGGAAAGACCGATACGGTAAAACTGCCTGCTGAGATCTGGCAGCGTGGTGGGACCTGGACATTTAAACATAATTCAGATTCCAGGATCACTAAAGTTGTGATAGATCCTGATAAGGCATTCCCTGATGTTGATCCGTCCAACAATACCTGGAGCGGTGCGGGCAAGAAAGTACCTGCTAATGTTTCTGCGAAGGATGTACTCAATAAATACTTACAGGCTATCGGCGGTATCGATAAAGTGAAAGCTATTAAAGATCAGACGATCACCGCTACCGGTTCTGTACAGGGTACTGAGATCAAAATGACAAAGAAATTTAAATCGCCCGACAAGTTCCTGCTGGATGTTTTCATCCCGATGATGAATGTACACGCAACTAAACTTGTTGTGAACGGAGACAGTGTTTCTGCAATACAGATGGGTGCACCCACACCGCTGGATGCTGAGTCAAAAGAGCGTATCAAAGCCAATTTGGCACTGATCCCGGAAGTTGACTACCTGAAAGATGGCGTTGCAATACATTTATCTCCCAACATCGTAACAGATGACAACGGTAAAGATACTTACCTCATCACTGTACAGGAAGATGAGGAACTGGTATCCGAGCTTTATTATGATGTTAATACAGGCTTCCTCGTGAAAAAAGTAAGCCGTAACGGTGAACAGGAAACAGGCGCTATCGAAGCCAGCGATTACAGAGAGGTAAATGGTGTGAAGTTCCCTTTCCTGCTGAAGAATAATATCGGCGGACAACAGATCGATTTTAAAGTGGATGAGATCAAAGTGAACAGCAATCTCACAGATACCGATTTTAAATAACGTATAACGAAAAGATTATTTGTTGAAGGAGAAGCCCTTCTGTTGATATGTTTTATTATCAGCAGAAGGGCTTCTCCTTGATTTTTTTTGCGGGTAATTAATTATATTGTGAACAATTATCCGGATATAACTAAGCAGGACAACTTTTATATCACAACGACCTATAACAACAACACTAACAAACCCCGGAAGTAATTCCAGTAAACCCGAACGCGAATGACAGTAAAGGGGATATTTCGAGCGATTACCCTGATAGGAGCAGACACCATAGATCTTAAGGAAAAGAGCAGGATCATTAAAGTAAATTTACTCGCCATAATAACCGGTGTATCGGCAATATTCTTTGGATTGCTCTTTTACCTTATCTCTGGACAGCTCGGTCTTTTTTTAGGCACCCTCGTAGAAGGTTCTGCGTGTTTCTACGTGATATTCCTGAATAAAAAACGGAAATATGATATTGCAGCATTCTATCTGCAGATGATACATAATGCAGCAACATTCTATTTTGGTTGTTTATTGTCAGATAATGTAGAAGCCAGTCTCCTCGCTATATTTCTTATAGGCACATCGCTCCTGATCGTAAAAAATAAGATCTTCCGTACAACCTGTATCGTTGTAGCGATCATCACCCTTGTGATGCTGGAGATCAACAAAGTGGCGGGCATCATCCCTCCTCTCGATGTCAATCCTCTTAGCGAGATCGTTATTCATTATTCAGCGATCCTGGTGATCGTATCACTCAATATTCTGATCATTATGTTCTATGTAAAACATAATGATGAATTGTTACATGCACAGAAAGAGCATACGGAGAACCTGGAACAACAGGTGCAGATCAGAACTGCCGAACTGGAAAAAGCCAACAATTATAAGAGCATCTTTCTCCGTGAAACCAATCATGAGATCCGTGTACCGCTCAATGCCATATATTCCATCAGTCAGTTGTTGCTGCTGGATGCAAACAAGAACAATGACACTAACTATGTAAAACAGGCGGAACACTTATGTGCTGCCAGTCATCATGCACTGGACGTTATTAATAATGTACTGGAACTGTCGAGAATAGAAGCGGGAAAGCTGCATGAAGTGCATAATGAAACCTTTGCTATCAGAAGCCTGCTGGACAATATAGTAGATACCGGTCAATACATCGCCGCTACCAAAGGCGTGCGAATTATGCTGAACTATAATAAGCGGAAGTTACCGCCATTCCTGGTGACCGATAAAGTAAAACTTACCCAGATCATCAATAATCTTTTGTTCAACGCAGTTAAGTTCACGGCCGACAATAGCATCATTACATTATCGGCTATCGTTGAGAATGATTCCTGTTGTATCAAAGTGAAAGACCAGGGAGAAGGCATCAGCCAGGATAAGATAGCGCCTATCTTCGATCCGTTCATTACCGGCTGGAACAGCTTTTCCGGCGGTACGGGCCTCGGACTGCACATTGCACGGCACCTTGCAACCTTACTGGGAGGTGTGATCTCGGTAGAAAGTGTTGTAGGAAAAGGAACGGAATTCAGCTTTACGTTCCCCTTACAGGCATGCGCAGTGCCTGCTGCACAGGTGGAAGTCGCTGAAACCAGCACCAGCATCGACGATAGCATTTATACCGGCGCAAAAGTGCTCGTCGTTGAAGACGATGATATGAGCCGGATTTACCTGACACAGTACCTCCGGCGTCTTGGTTGCGAGCTGGAAGCCTGCAGTACTGGTGCAGACACCATAGAATTATTGCATCATTATACACCTGATATCATCCTGGCAGACAGGCACCTGCCCGACATGGATGCGGAAGAGATACTGGCCTTCGTAAGAAGTACACCTATGCTGCAGAGAGTGCCTGTAATTGTCATTTCCGGTGATGTTTTTGAGGAAGACAGGATCGCCACCTTTAATGCTGGCGCTACTGCCTACCTGATCAAACCGGTCGATTTTAAATTGTTGAATGTTGCACTCAAACAATGCCTGAATAGCCCGGCATTGTTCTAACCATCCATCCCCTATCCCCACACCTCCTATTACCGGCTGCATAATTACTCATCTTTCTGATTCCCACGCTATCTGACTGCGATTATCTCGCGTCATCACATTACATTTTTGTCTGAATTAGTTTTTCTCCTCTCACTTTTAAACCCAATTTTTATGCAACCAATTAACGTTCCATTACTGGATTGCCCGTTTGAGGCAAAGATCAGTCCTTTCGTGTCTGAGATTGATCAGCACACAGCATCGTGGTTACAGGAATTTAACCTGTTACAGTCCGATGAAGCGTATGATCGTTTCCGTAAGTACAAATTTGCCTGGATGACAGCCCGGACTTACCCGGATGCTGACCTGGATTTTCTATGTACGGCCAATGACCTTAACACATGGCTTTTCGTACTGGATGATCTGCTTGACCATGTAACGCCTGAAACGGCCGGTTACAGGGAACAGAAATACCTTCAGCAGGTCATTACTGATTTCGTCAACGTGCTGCGGTATGACAAGTCCATTGACCGGGCGTCAAATCCGGTACTGGCCGCCCTCAGCGATTTCTGGAACAAGATGCGGCAACTGAGCACTGTATCATGGCAGTGCCAGTTCACCCTCAGTCTGAAAGCCACTTTTGAGGCGGCTGTCTGGGAGGCTGAAAATGCCAAACAACAAAAGCACCCTTCCGTATTTCAGTACATGCAGATGCGGCCATTCTTTAGTGGCGCTAACCTGGGTACTGACATGCTTGAAGTGGCAGCTCAGACTTACCTGCCCATTTTTGTGCTCCAGAATGAACAGTTCCAGAAACTGGTCGATCTGGCCCGCCGTGCTGTCTGTTGGGCCAATGATCTCTTCTCGCTCTCAAAAGAGCTGGCGCATGGAGATGATCATAATCTGGTAGTCGTAATTGAGCACGAACAGCAGATCAGCCTTGAAGAAGCCATCGCAGAAACAGCTGCTATCCATAACCGGGAAATAGCATTGTTTAATGAACTGCGAACCCAGCTGCCTTCGTTCGGCCCACACATTGACTTTGCCATCCAGCGCCATCTGGATGCGTTAGGTACGATGGTCCGCGGTTTCATGGACTGGTCGATCTACGACACGGCCAGGTATGAATTTAATTACATGAACAGGTAGTATCCAGTCCTGGCAGGAGATCCCTGCCAGGTTTTTAAATAAAGACAGCCCTCTCCTGCAACTTATCCAGTACAACTCAGTAACAATCATTAAATAGCAATTTGTTAACCCGGCAAAACACTGAGAATCAATATATTTGAAAAGTGTTCAGTGAGTGCTTGCTAATGTTTAATATAATTTTATATATTTAATGTTGTTATTGTGCGGGAGTAGCAATGCCCCTCCCGATTGGAGAAACCTAATACCCTCGAGCCAGCGTGAGTGACCAGACCGATTATTGAAACAACTAAACACCTGAATTTTAATCATATACATTAATCCTGCTATCATGAAAGTAACACCTATCAGCTTTCCGAGTGTTTTCGAAACTGCGTATGGTAACAACGAAAATTCCTCAAAAGACTTATTGAATGGCCTTAAGATCAAAAAAGACGAAAACTGGTATATAGTCGGAAACCTGGCAAGACGCGGTGGTATTAACCCCGGTCGTGTAACCAATGCCGCTCCGCAGGAGGATGATTATGAGATCCTGTTCAAAGCAGGCCTGGTAAATGTACTGGATAGGGTACAACAGCCATTGTCCATCACAATGGGTTTTCCTTTTTCTACTTATAATGTCTATAAAAGCGCTGCAGAAAGCTTTCTGAACAAGCGCCACTTCCTTATAGAGTACGATACGCATACTTTCAATAATAAAGGCGCTATAAAAAAAGGCATGCTGGACATTGAACGTTATGAAGTAATTCCTGAGATCGTAGGTGGTATCATTGGCTTGAAAAAGACCGTTAATGACCCCAAGACTGAAAACTTCATAGCTGTCAGCTTTGGCTTTGGCACCATCGAAGGCGGTATGGCTACGGCGGATGGCCTCATTCACCGTACCTGCTTTAGCTCTCATGGTATCAAGTATGCCATCAATAACCTGGCCCGTGAGCTGAACAAACAGTACTACCTGGATATGAAAAATGAGCATCAGCTGGATGATGCTTTCATGAAAGGTTCTATCTTTACCAACAGGAAACGTATTGACCTGAAGGACCTTCGCAAGGCTTTACTGACGCAGTACTACAAAGAAGTGGTATCTCCGCTGATGAGGAACTACTTTACCGATCAGGACTTTGAGAACTGTAGCAAGATCTACCTGATGGGTGGAGGCGCATATTATAGGGAACTGACTGACGCATTTATGGAAGATTTCAAAGATTTCATTCCTGTGGAAGTAGCGCCTAATCCTGAAAATCTTGTAAGCATAGGCTATTTATACAACTCTTTGAGAATATCAGACGATAAACATCAGCGTAGCGTAGGGATTGACCTGGGCAATGCATCCTCTATCATTTCGATTTTTGAAGAAGAAACTTTATCTGCTGGCTCAAATTTGTGATGTGCTTCCCTTGAAAGAGTTAATTAAAAAGGCCTTTGGAAAGGACATGTTTGTCATTCCCAGCCAGGTGTCCGTGCAGGGCGCTATAGAATCTACTATTCCCGGTCGTATTGATGGTAACGTAAGAGGTGATGTCCGCACCGAAGGTATGCTGGTAATAGGTAAAACCGCGAACATACGCGGTCATGTCTATGCAACAGATCTGGTTGTGTTCGGAAAAGTGTATGGGGATATTTTTGTAAGCAATAAAGCTGTGATCAGCAACAAAGCATATGTAAAAGGAGATGTAACCGCACTGGTACTGGAGGTAGAGCAGGATGCCGTTATTGAAGGCGCCATCCGCAAACACCCGACAGAAGCAGACGATGTCGTTCCTCCCGTTACTGAAGAAGACATGGAGAAACCACAGCAACCGGCCGAAGATGAAGAACAGGCCAGTTCATGGTTTTAATCACGCCTACTGATCAATTACAATTTACGGATGAAGGTCTGCTCAACACAATTTTCGTTTGTAATTTGTAATTGATCTTTTTATTTGATACCCGTTTTACAACACCTGATACCTTTTACCCGCCCCGGTCTCTTCCCTTTTTTCTGTTCACAACCTTCTTGCAAAGCATCTTTCTGGTCCTGCTGGTAGGAATATCCACGAAAAGCGATTATCTTTTTACCTTATTGGCTTTCTTTATCTGTCATCCCGCGAGTGTCATCACTTCGCCCAAGCCTTAAACAGAACGATTGGTTCTATCACTTAACACTAAATTGAATGGCAGTTAACAGGATGCTAAAGATATACCTCATAGTACTCGGCTCGTTTTTTATCCTTTCGTACGGGCGCGCCCAGACCAAAACCCATCAACTGGACTCGATCGCGCGCAGCCTGGAAACCTATACAGACCGTACATATACGTCGCTGTATATACGTACCAGCAAAGATATTTATGAATCCATGGAAGACCTCTGGTTTAAAACCTACATAGTAGATGCCCGGCATCAGCTTTTGTCAGGCGCAGAGCAGACGTTGTATGTCCAGTTGATCCATGAAATGAAAGACAGTATCGTATGGGAGGAGAAATATCCTGTCGGCAGAGGTATTGCCAGCGGGCATATCTACCTGGACAATGCACTGCCGGAGGGGAATTATTGGCTATGTGCCTATTCCGCTCATTCACTTACTGCAGATGCTAAGTCCTTCATTGGCGCACGTAGGATACGGATCGTGCAAAATGTAGCTGAACTGGTACGCAGGAAACCCGCAATACCCTATTCCGATACTTTGAAGAAAATACAGTTCAGCCTCCTGCCGGAAGGAGGTACGCTGTTGGCGGGAGTACCTAACAGAGTTGCTTTTAAGGCCGTTACAGAAAGCGGTCAGCCTTACGATGTATCCTGTACCTTATTTGACGGTAATCAGGCTATCGGGCATTTTAAGAGCGCACATGCCGGAATGGGCAGTTTCGTATTTCAGCCGCAAGCTGGTAAAACATACCAGGTACGCCTGGATGCGCCTTTCACAGATAGCATCTATACACTATCGGATATTCGTACGCAGGGAATGAAGTTCCGGTTGTTAAGCAATACTGCAGATACTGTCATTTTCCGCGTCTATAACCGTGGCGTTGAACAACGACATTTCTATTTCAGAATGCAAGCAAAAGGTATCACACACCTGATGGCGGCAGCAGAAATAAAGGATAGCCTCGATCTTAAACTACCTTTGCAGGACGTACCGGCGGGAATCGCTGAAGCCACCCTTTTTGATGATACGCCTGCTCCTGTAGCAGAAAGACTGATCTATATAAAACCAGATAAGCGCCTATCCATCACGGCTACCCTTTCAAAGAAAAGCTACAACACGAAATCAAAGATCTCCTTACAAATACACGCGGCAGACGAACTAGGCCAGCCGGCTGTCGCTCAATTGGGTGCTGTTGTATATGATGGTATCTATCGCCAGCCTATAGACCCGAAAGACATCCAAACACATTACCTGCTGTCAACACAGTTGAAAGGCAGGATTTATGATCCCAGCTATTATTTCGACACTGCCAATGCTGACCGGAAACAGGCGTTAGATCTCCTGCTACTGACCCAGGGCTGGCGCGCTTATTCATGGGATGAGCAGTCAATGAAAAGATTAGCAGAGAACGGGAATCCGTTATTGTCCGACAGTACAACGGGTCAGCTGATTGCACTTAAAAAGAAATCAAAGGCAACTCAACATGCGGTTATGCTGTTCGATGCTGACCAACGGGGAAACCAGGTGTTGGCATTAGACGATCAGGGAGCCTTCCGGCTTGCTCCGGAACATTTGCAAATGTCACCACGCATCTACATCAAACACTTCGGAGAACAGAACGACGTTGAACTGAAACTCACTGAGCCTTTCGAAACTATCAATAAGATAAGACCGTGGCAGAAAATAGATTATCCTTCGGAAAGACTACCAGCTACTACAGATCGCAAAACGGATGCAGAGAACCCTTTCCTGTTGACACGCGGCAGCATTAAACTAAAGGAAATAGAGATAAAAGGCAGGACAGAAACGGTGTTTCGGGATAAATATATCGGTCAGCTGGACAGTCTTGCAAAATATGAAGGTCTTACCGACAGAGCAGAGGGAGGATGGTTAAATTGTCCTGTGGGAGATGGTGATGAACGCCCCATCGAAGGACATACATACATCGTATGGACCGGTCCCAATCCACCTACAACACACCCCTTCTCATTCGATGCAACCAATACCAAAAGGATCGTGTATCACTATCCTAAATTTACAGAAGAGGAACTGCTTAAAAAGTTCGGACTAGCGCGGTCAAAGGGCTATTATCCTAAGAAGGAGTTTTATCAACCTGATTACGATAAGGAAAAGGACCCGCTACCGGATTACCGGAACACCTTATTGTGGGCGCCGGACATCGTTACTGATGAAAACGGGAATGCGACGCTGGAGTTCTTCTCTTCGGATATCAATGTTAGGTTTTATGGCCTCGTAGAAGGTATCAGCGGTAATGGTATGGTGGGTAAATCGGATTTTGAAGTTGTTGTAACGAAATGAGGGGCTTTTATGCGAATTTAAGCTGACATGATTCCAGCGTTGACCTTCTTACTCGGTTTCAGTATGGGCTTGTGGGCTGTACCCCTTTTCGAGCCCTTACTATCGGGCTTTTTCAAGCGTAGGGGCCGTTGGATCGCTATTTAACTCCCGTCAAGCGTATGAACGCTCTCAAAGGGCAAATGCCCACAAGCTCCATCTGAAACCTCGTTATGGCGGTCTCCCAATAACTTCACGTGGCAGTGAATTTAAATCCATCTTTCTATCGGTAGAACTTCATTGATAATTGCCAATGATGTCTGGTATTAGATAAGATCGGTTAGCTATTGCTCACTGGAATTAGTAATTGGAGGTGGCTCCAACAGTATTAAACATGGCTCAACTTCGCTCTCTCATATTGTACCGGCCATACGAAAGAATCATCCTTTAACTCATGCGCTGCATGCATGGGAAAATATGGGTCCCTCAAAAACTCCCGCGCCATGATCACTAAATCGGCTTTGCCTTCTGCAATGATAGATTCGGCTTCTGTGGCCGTTGTAATCAATCCAACAGCCCCTGTAAGAATACCTGTTTCCTTGCGGACATGTTCAGCAAAAGGTGTTTGATATAAGGGGCCTAATGATATTTTCTGATGTGATGCCAGACCGCCGGAAGAAGTATCGATAAGATCAACGCCTTTAGCTTTCAGAATATGTGCCAGTTCCGTAGTGCTTTCCAGGTCCCAGCCACCATCTGCCCAGTCCGTGGCTGAGAGCCTTACAAACAAAGGATATTCCGCAGGCCACACTTCTCTTACAGCGGCAACTACTTCCAGCATTAGGCGAATTCTGTTTTCAAAACTGCCGCCATATTCATCTGTTCTTTGATTGCTAAGTGGGGAAAGGAATTGATGTAACAGATAACCATGTGCTCCGTGGAGTTCTATTACTTTGAAACCGGCTTTCAATGCACGTGCGGCTGCTGTTTTGAAATCGCCGATCACTTTATGGATACCTTCTGCTGTTAGCGCGATCGGCTTTCCATACTTCTCTGAAAATGGAACAGCACTTGGTGCATAGATATTCTCCCATCCGCCATCTGCTGGCGATACCAGTTTGATCCCCTTCCACGGAACATCAGTACTTGCTTTTCTGCCTGCATGCGCCAGCTGTATGCCCGGTACTGCTCCATGTGCTGTAAGAAAACTGGTGATCCTTTGCAGATTGGAAATATGTGCATCATCCCATATGCCGAGATCCGCCGGGGAAATCCGTCCCTCCGGACTTACGGCGGCTGCTTCTGTGATGATAAGCCCCGCCCCGCCTACTGCACGGCTGCCAAGATGTACCAGATGCCAGTCATTGGCAAAGCCATTCTCTGAACTGTATTCACACATGGGGGAAACAACGATCCTGTTCCTGAATGTAATATCTCTGATCTGTAACGGAGTGAAGAGTGCTGCCATTTTGTTTACGTTTCCGGTTTTGTGATATAACAAATATAGACAAAACGATCCTGAACGAATTGCAGTTAACGCCTGCTGAATAAGGCATACCTGTTATACAGACAGAGCTACTGTTGCACGTTAGAGTTCCCTAAATACAAAGACCCCCAGGTTAAACCTGGGGGTCTTTTGCTAAATGTATGAAAAAGCAAGCTTAGTCGATACGTCTAACGTTAACGGCGTTCATACCTTTCCTACCTTCCTGCAGTTCAAACTCTACTCTGTCATCTGCCTGGATCTCGTGTACTAAACCGTTCACGTGTACAAAAGTCTCTTTATTGGACTCATCATGCTTAATGAAGCCAAAGCCTTTTGTCTCGTTAAAGAACTTTACAGTTCCCTGGAATTTTTGTGTCATTTGTGAAAATTAAAAAATTTGTAAAGGTTAAAGGTAATGTATAAAACCTCCCGCACCAAATAAAACTCATTCTCTTTCAATATTTTCCCATATTGTTCACTATTATAACATTAACATATTTATAACACTTTTATATATGAGATCTTATATGTACATTGTGCTTACGCAACGCGGGGATGTAACTTATTTGGACTTGAACTATTATTTCTTTTTCAGTTCTATCGTCACTTGCCAACCTATTTTTTCAACACCTACAACATATTTGCGAATCAATTTTCTTTAAAATAATTTATGGCCAAAGTTACGTTCAATAACAAGAAAGCACTCTTTTTTCAGTCCCTCAAAGCTTCCGTAGAAGAGTACTTTGTAGAAAACAACATTAAGAAAACAGGGAACAGACACCTGTATGTAAAAACGATCGTACTTATACCACTCGCGGCAGTACTTTACCTTTCTCTGCTGATATTTCCATTGCCGGCATTATTAGGTATTGCGCTCTCCGCAATACTCGGCTTCATTCTCGCATGTATAGGTTTTAATGTGATGCATGATGCCTGCCACGGCAGTTACTCAGAGAACTCCAGGGTGAACAATATCCTCGGACTTACCTTGAACGCACTCGGCGGGAATGCATTCATCTGGAAACAAAAACATAATGTGATCCATCACACCTACACCAACGTAGACGGTATGGATGATGACATCGCCAAGAGCCCGCTTATGCGCCAATGCAGCACGCAGACCTGGACTCCGGCACACCGTGTACAGCACATTTACGTTGTGCTGATCTACGCCATCTCCTCCTTTGCCTGGGTATTCATCATGGACTTCACCAAATATCTCAGCCGTAAAGTATACAGAACGCCATTACAACCTATGAAGATGAGTGATCATATCACTTTCTGGGCCAGCAAGGCACTGTATCTCCTGTTCTATGTCGCTATTCCCGTTGCAGCAGTTGGCTGGCAGGCATGGGGGATCGGTTTCGCTGCCATGCACGTAGTAATGGGCTTTACACTGGCCATCGTTTTCCAGCTGGCCCATGTGGTGGAAGAAACCAATTTCGAAGTGGTAGGTACCGAGGCCAAAGTGATCGAAAACGAATGGGCCATTCACCAGATCAATACAACTTCCAACTTTGCTCCGGGTAATAAGATCATTTCCTGGTTTGTCGGCGGACTGAACTACCAGGTGGAACATCACCTGTTCCCACGTATCAGCCACGTACACTACCCTGAAATCAGTAAGATCGTAGAAGCCAAATGTGCTGAATTTAATGTACAATATAACTGCCTGCCTACCATGTCGGCCGCCGTACGCTCCCACTTCCGCTTTATGCGCGATCTTGGTAGGAAACCGGTTCCCGCACTGGCTAGTTGACGCAAGCAAATAACTAATTGACAAAGTCAATCATAAATAATAAAACCCGGCAGGATTAATATTCTGCCGGGTTTTATTATTTATGCTAATGCGGAGATAACACTATTTGGAGCCTTTAACAGCAACAGCAGGTGCTGCTTCATTCGTCGCCTTATTGATCTCTGTGAACAGCTGACGGAAACACTTCGTCTGAGTATGCACCGTATCTGCCGGTTGACCTTCCTTACGAGGTTTAGGTTGCTTTCTGCCATAATACTCGTCCATAAAGTCTTCAGCGCCTGACCATACCGTCTGCATCATACCCTGATACCTGTCTTTCATGATCTTCGTAGCAGATGCCCTGTACTCCAGCATATCCTTTACCTGCTGCGTAGCAAATTCAGGCTTCCTCCACGGACAGGTGATCACCTTCAGACCCTTCATTGCAAAATACACAGGGGTTTTGTCAGGACGGTCGTAATGCCAGTCGCAGATCACCACATCTTTAGGTATCAGGTCAACCGCACGAAAGGTATTGTTCATGCTGCCTTCCCACATACCGATACCGGTCGTTTTACCATCTATGAGGCGATCGCCCCAGATCCATAAGCCCCTGCCCTTTTGCGCCAGGTGATTACGTAACAGGGTTACTTCCCCTGCAAATAACTCAGCCTTGTCGCGGCCGCCGCAACGGGGGCATTTATCTTCTCCGATATAGAATACCTCGTCCATGCCTGCATGGAACGCAGTGCTCTCAAATGCGTCGCACAGCTCATCTACCAGCTTGAACACTACATCATGGACTTCCGGGTGCAACGGACAATAACTCTTGCAATACAGTCCGTCTGCATTCGGCCATTCATATTTCTCCGGCATTGTCACCCAGGGCGTTTCATCAAACTGCGGGAACTTAGCCAGCAGGTTATGTGTCTGCCCGGCCCAGGACTGGTGTCCCAGCAGGTTTAACTGCGGAATAAGATTGATGTTGTTCTGACGGCATACCTGCACCAGCTTTTTAACGTCTGCTTTCGATAGTGCAATGGAATCTCTCACCTGCGGATAGCTTTCATACTGATAGTTATAGTCCACCCGCAGTATGAGGGTATTGACCTTACGTGTTACCAGTTCTTCTTTGATAAATTTGATAAAGGCATCAAGTGCTGGCTTTCTTGGCGCTCCTATACAGAAACCACGCACGGGCATAATACTGTCATTTACAGGCGCAGGGATCGGTGTTGTCCTGCTGGCAGATCTGAAGGCCGTTAAGGCGGCAGCCAGCACACAAAGCAGGAGCACATTTCTCATAAATGTGGCGTTGAGCATGGAATTGAGTTTAGAGCATGAATACTTGGATAATAAACAAAGAGGGCCGTCGCGCTTTGGCGGACAGCCCCTGTAAAATAAGAAAAAATCAGCTGGAAATTATCGCATGTTCAGGTCTTCGGCCCCTCTGATCTCTGAAGAGATCTCCCCTATCGCATTATTCCCTTTGTCCTGCTGACCGGTATACACTTTCACGAAATCAATAGCCTTCAGTGTAACCGCCTGCCCGTTGTCGTTTACCGCCCAGGATATGTCCAGTGCATTATACAAATTAGTAGCAAAAGGATCTTTTACAGCGTCTGTAGCCCAGTTATCCGCATAGCCCCAGGCAAAGCCTGTATTAACGTAAGTATCCGTAGTACCGGCCGCAAGACCGAACGTACTTTTCAGCAAGGTCCCTTCAAATATAACAGAGTCCTGGTTAGCCGCAAATAACGGATAGTAGCTGTGATCATGAAAAGTGTTGATCATTACCTTACCCGAACCTCCACGATTGTCTTTCCAGGGCACATCTGCCTTACCCCCCGGATTGTAGTAAGTCACCTTGTAATGTTTTATGGTCGTAGCGGCAGTATACTCACTTCCTGCCAGCTCATACCACACATCATCAGGCTTGCCGTTTCCATTCACATCCTGGCTAACCATCACAATACCCGGCTCCGACAGCTCCACCGGCGGTTTAACAGGATTGCCATAAATAGCCAGATCAGCACCGCTTTTATTAAGGATGGAATGATCAAACCCAAACACAACATAACCGCCAAAGGCGCCCAGATGCAAGAGAGAAGCCGTTCCTCCGATGATCTTCTGCGCGGCTTCGGGAGTGCCCACACTGCTTTCATTTACAAACTGTCCCGGTGCAGGCTGATAGTCAAATACCACACTGATATATGGACTGCTGTTGTCTGTGATCGGCCTGATATTCGTATCTCCGGGTTTGTCTTCATCTTTTGAACAGGAAAACAGTACCACCGAAAGCAGTCCCGTTGCTATTGCACCTTTACTTATTCTTCCTATGCTCATGATAATCAGTTTTACTGGTTAATGCCTTACAAAAGCAAAATGTCCGGGAATATTCCCTGCTGTTACACTCCATTTCTTTTTGCCGGCGGGACTGAAGCAATACAATGTACCCGGCAACAGGTTATCCTTTGCATCAGTTACATAGATCTCTTTTGTAGTCGGGTCTACGGCTACGCCGGATGGTGTTGTGATCTGTTTATCTGTTCCGTCTGTAATAAACATATCTCCCAGCAGGCGCTCATTCTTAATATCTACAATACCATAGCTAACGGTATTCTTATTCGTAACATAACTCCATTCAACACCATAGATATAGGCACTGTCGCCCGATATCCAGATGTCGCTGACAGCGGTAGGCAGCGAATCTTTTACAATATCTTTCTGTGTGTCTATCACGTAAAGCTTTGAATGCACCTCATAATAATCCCCACGGGAAGTAACATAGACATCACCATACTTGTCGGCTTTCACATGATGCAGGTTAAGCGCTACATCTATTCGTTTTGTCTCTGTGAAGGTATTCATATTAATCACCGACACCGTTCTTTCAAAATGTCCCTGGCTATATCCCCCGGAATTAGCTACATACATTTTATCTCCCGTAATAGCCATTTCCTCCGGCTGCCTGCCGACGTTAACAGTACGGATGACCTGCAGCGTAGCGGTATCTACTTCGGCTACATAACCGCTTACACCAGGCGTACCGCCTGCCACAGTTGCATATGAACTGACATACGCCTTCCCTTTGTAGAAAGTAATGTAACGGCAGGATGGTACATTGATCTGCCCTAAACGTTTTGCTGTATGCACATCCATCACCTCCACCTTGTCCGACATCGCTATAACGGCATACAATTTTCCTCCGTAGATCTGCATGTCATTCCCCACATCTCCCAACTCTTTGGTAGCACCCGGATTGATCGTGCCGTAAATATTGCTGCTGTAGATACCTGTGCCACTATTATAGTAATCAAGTGTAGCCAGGTTCATTCCCATATTACCCTCATTCAGCAGATAAAACCCATTTCTCAGGCTGTCTGCACCAACATTTGTATCATCTCCCGGTGTTATACCCGCGCCCTTACGACAAGCCGCAAGTCCTGTAAAAAGGACCATCAGCAACAGGTAACGGCGAGGTATATGAAAAGAAGCAAACCGCATACGTCTAAAAATTTATACTGGCAGTAAGACGATAATAACGACCCGGCATCGGGTAGTTGATCACCACATCGTAATACTGGTTAAATACATTGTTTAATTCACCCGTCAGTTTCACCAGCTTATGACTGAACAGAAAACTGGTCGATACCGACACGTCACTGGTATACCAGGGTTCCATGTAATATAGCGGAATATTGGTATTCAGGAAATACCTTTCTCCCACATAAATAAAACTATAGTTCACATCCCATTTGTGCCATGAAGCATGAGCGATGAAAGATCCGCTGTGAACGGGAATATAGGCGATCTGGTCTTTGTAGTTGACCTCCGCCGGATTGCTTACGTCTAATGCCTTCTGATAAGTGTATTTCACAGAAAAATCTGTCTTCACCGCGTTTAACAGTACCGGCGATAACTGTATGCTGGCATCTATGCCATAGATATCAACTGAACCAATATTCTGCATCATCCACTGGAAATTACGTCCTGGAGAAGCAACGATCTTATCTTTCACATGACTGTAATAGGCATCGGCCTGCAGGGAAAAGTATTGCAGAAAACCGTCTGAGTTCCGCGTATAACCAGTCCCGATATTATATTGTTTGGTGTATTCCGGCTTCAGCGCAGGATTGCCCACTGTACTATAGTACATGTCGTTGAACGTCGGCATTCGAAAGATGTTCTTATAGAATGCCCTTATCTTCAGGTCTTCTCCCTGGAACGGTTGCCAGGAGGCTAATATTGTAGGGGTTATCGCATTGAAATCCCGGCCTGCAGTATAGGCCTTCGTCGTTTCATTAATGATGGTAGTAAGCAGATTTCCCTGTAGTGCTACCGGCCCGAGATGTAGCTGCGTGGCTGCGGCTACTAATGTACTATACCGCGTAGGAATGGCAAAGCGGTCCAGGTTAACGGCTGTCATATTGTTCACCTGGAAATCTGCCGATAAAGCCACGTCCCAGAAGGAAGTGATCTTATACTGATTAGCTGCCGATATATAATATTCTTTCTGCTGATAACGGTTCATCAAAGGCCCGTCCACCGTCACAATAGCGGTGTCCAGGTAACGGACATAGTCATACGTGAACTTCGCATTCAGCAAAAGTGTATACCGTTTGCCGAATGGTTTATTATAAGATGATTGTACAAAGAAATTCCGGTCCCATTGATGTTGTCCGTTGAGGAACTTATTACTGACAATAGCGCCCGGCAGCCCTCTTGTGGAGTTATAATAATATGCCTTCGCCTGCCAGGTACTGCTGTCCTTTCCTTGTCCGAACAGCCCTGCTTCCACACGTGCAGCGTCGATGGCAGCGTTTTGCCTCACAGCAGTTGTGTCGTAAGTCCCATTAGTATACCTGAACTTATAGCGTCCGTTGCCATGCAGCCACTCACTGCTCACAACAGCCGATAAGCGGTCAGACAAACGTTGCTCCATCCTCACAGCAGGATTGACCAATCCGAAAGAACCTGTTTTAAAGGATACCTTTCCATGTGTCTTTTCATTGCCGTGAAACACGGGCTTACGCGATTGCAGGTAGATGGCGGAAGCTGAAGCGAAGCCCCTCGCCGGTTGAAGAAGAGTACCCTTTTGTGCGTTGTAAAGATCGATCTGTTCTATATTATCCAGCGAAAAACGGCCCAGGTCAACTGTGCCGTTCTGGGCATTGCCTAACTGTATGCCATCATAGAATACCGCTGTATGATTCGTGCCCATACTGCGCACGTTCAGTGTCTTTAATCCTCCCAATCCGCCGTAATCTTTCAATTGCACGCCGGAAAAGAAACGCAGGGCATCAGCCACCGAAAGGCTGTTCATCTTTTCGAGTGCAATGCCGCTTAACGTCTGTACGGGCGACAGAGGATTCGTCCTGTTGGAGAAAATCGTCACACCCTGTAACATCCTGGCAGCCGCTGTATCTTTTGGAGAGGTTGCAGGATACGCCACTTTATCTTGTGCATGCAGCCCGTAGTTGGCTGCAATGCACAGGATAAAAAAAGATACATATCGTATGTAGTGGCGATTGTCCAAGTGTGTCTAATGATTAATGGAAAACAGCCATACCAGGGAAAATGTATCCCTCATAATATACGCTGTGCTGTAATGCGCCTGTTGTGGCATTGTGTATATAGATCGTAGTATTTGGATCCGAACCGTAAACATTAGTGTTGCTGTTCAGCACCAGGTAATTCTTTGCCTTATCATATCCTATGCCTTTACCATAAAAGTATTGTCCGGCTGGCAACGTAATAAATGGTGCGCTCAGAGAGGCTACTTCACCGGTATAACGATACACTTTGTTATTTCCTGATATGAAAAAGAGCGCATTATCTGTAGCAGATGCCGCCATCGAACTATTATAATAGGTCCACTCATTAAAGAAGACAGGAACGCCGGTGGTAATACTATCTACCGCCAGTGTGGAAGCATTGATCTTCTTCAGCTGTGTAGCGGAGGCAGCCCATACATTACCATCTTTGCCCTGTACAAAACCAGCTACAGCGGTCCCCAATTTCTTTGCCAGGCTATAGTCATTTGCATTCAGGGCAACGATGCCATCTTTTGCAGACATCACGAAAATGTAGTTACCGCTTTTGATCATGTCTTTCACTTCACCGTCAACGCTGGCGATCTTCGTGCCCAAAGCAAGTGGAGACAAAGTAACAGGATATAAACCTACTGCGGTGCTGAGTAATCCTTTGCTATCGTCCACACCCAGGAAAGCACGGCCGTCATGTCCAGGCAAACTGTCTATGCGTCCTGTTTCCTTCAGGGTTTTCGCATCGGTCACAACAAACGGACCATCAAATTTCCCTACCAGGTACAATTTTCCATTGTACACAGTACCAAACTGCATTGAAGTCATCGGAGTGCCCAGCTTTTTACCAGGGTTTTCAACCGAATAAGCGCGCTGGTACATGGTGTCCAGGTCATAATCGTAGAAATTGATATCTCCGGAAGCCACATTGAACTGTCCTTCACTGATCATAAAGAAACCATTATCATACTTGCCCGGAGCCGGTGCAATGTCATTGTCGTCACTACATGAAGCAGCGGCCAATAAAAAGCCGGCCAATAACCAGGAACGTAAATTTTTATACATACTTCGAACGTTTATTTCAGTTGATAGATATCATGACCTTCATCAGCTGTACAGACCTGGTTACAGGAGATCCTGCTGACAGTGACACCGGTATATTATAGACTGATAAGTAAGAAATTTCGCCCCATACAGGCTGTAATTTCATTCAATGTTCTTCTCCCGAAAACACTGATGTCTGTTGCTATTGGCAGGTCTTCTGGCTCTCCTGCTTTTTCCGGGCCTTCCCATTCGCCTTTGGCGGACAGTGGCAGTTGGAGATTAAATGTCCGGAAAAACCGATCGTTATTACGATGCAGGATCACAGCTACGGGGATAGCTCCGGTTTTACACCGGATTCCCTATTAATTCACCATCAGGTGAAACCAATGCGGGCACAAACCTACTGTATGAGTAGTTAATATCCAAAAAGAAAAATCCGTAGTATCTTGCCGCAAATTCAAAACTGTTCTGTTGAAACATCTATTCCTGCTGGTCGTACTCTTCACCACGAGTTACGCCGGTTACGCCCAAAGCCCGCTCAATAAGACGGTTTCCGTTGATGCCGACCGACAGCCCCTTGCGCTCGTACTTGATAACATTAGCATGCAGGGCGGTTTTCACTTTTCCTATGTAAAAGAATTTATTCATGACGATAGCCTCGTAACAATACATGTCACCGACAAACCCGTTAAGCAGGTCCTGGATATTTTATTCCAGGGTAACTTCCAGTTCCGTGAGATCGGTAACCAGATCATCATACAACCAGGTACATCTTCCAAAGAGAAATGGTTTGTGGTAAGCGGCCATGTAAATGACGCCCACACGGGAAGGCCTATCAACAATGCCAGCGTTTATGAAAGGGTACAGCTCATCTCCACGATGACCAATGAACAAGGCTATTTCAGGATACGCCTGCGTGAAAGAGAAAGGAGCGCTACCATGCTTACCGTCAGTAAAGAACTATACCGCGATACCATCATGTTGCTCACCACCGGCCATGACCAGGAAGTGAACGCCAGCATTAAACCAGCTCCTCCCATACAGCTCTCTATCGTGGATGTGAACCAAAACTCACATGTAGAACAGACCATGTTCGGGAAGTTCTTCCTCTCCTCCCGTCAACGGATGCAGAGTCTTAACCTGAGTGACTTCTTTACTAAACAGCCGTATCAATACTCCCTCGTACCCGCTCTCGGTACACATGGAAAGATCGGCTCCCAGGTGATCAACAAATTTTCTCTTAACCTGATCGGTGGATATACCGCTGGCTTAAGCGGTGTGGAAATAGCAGGTGTGTTCAACATTGACCAGAAGGACGTAAAGTGGGTGCAGGCGGCAGGTGTGTTTAATATTGTCGGCGGACATATGACCGGTGTGCAGATTGCTGGCGTACATAATCATACCATGGACACACTGAAAGGTGTACAGGCGGGCGGGGTAAGCAATGTGCTCAAACACGGCTTTACCGGCGTACAGCTGAGTGGCGTATATAATCAAACCGGCGGCGATTCCAGAGGAGCACAGTTCTCGGGCGCTATTAACCATACCGCCGGAACAACCGAAGGCATACAGGCCGCCGGTGCCATAAACGTGTCACGTGGTACCATTCATGGTGCACAGATGGCCGGTGCTATCAACTACAGCCAGGGCATCGGCGGTGCACAGCTGGCCGGTGCCGTGAATGTCAACATCGATACGACCAACGGGGCCCAGATCGCCGGCGCCATTAACTACACCAAATCGGTCAAGGGCGTACAGATCGCAGGTGCTGTTAACGTCGCCATAGACACCGTTTCAGGTACACAGATATCCGGCGTTGTCAACTATACACGCGTCCTTAAAGGTGTACAGATCGGCATAGTGAATTATGCTGACTCCTCCGATGGGTACAGCATTGGGCTTTTCAGTTTCGTCAGAAGAGGATATCATCAGGTGCAGATCTATACGAACGAGATCCTGGACCTTAACATCGCTTATAAATCCGGCAATCGCAAATTATATAGTCTCCTGTTGGCAGGTGTGAGCCTGGGCGATAAACATGCATATTCCTTCGGTTATGGTATCGGCCACGAGTTCAAACTAAAATCAGCCAATACCATTTCTACCGAACTGACATCCCAGGCGCTGTACGTGGGTAACTGGAATTCGACCAACTCTATGGCCAGACTGCAAATAGCCTGGAACCACCGGCTGACTAAAAACATTCATCTCTTTGCAGGCCCAAGCTTCACTGTGTATTATAGCGACAAACACGATGTATCCGATCCGGATTATGAAATAAAGGTCCCCAGGCATTACAGCCCCTTCAATCTGGGTGGCGGAGTAAAGGCCTGGTTTGGCTGGCATATCGGCATCGGGTTTTTCTAGATTATTTGGTATTTTTGCGCCTTCATTTTTCTAACGGTTAAATTTAAACTCAGGTAATGTCAAAAGTTAAAGTAGGTTTTGTGCAGATGTCCTGCAGCAATGACAAGGCTGAAAACCTTGCCAAAGCCAGCAAGGGAATCCGTGAAGCTGCTGCTAAAGGCGCGCAGATTGTATGTTTGCAGGAATTGTTCACTTCCCTTTATTTCTGTGATGTGGAGGATTATGATAACTTCTCCCTGGCAGAACCTATCCCCGGTCCGTCTACCGACTCACTTCAGAAAGTAGCGGCAGAACTGGGCGTGGTGATCATCGCCTCCCTGTTCGAAAAACGTGCACAGGGTATCTACCACAACACCACCGCGGTTCTCGATGCAGACGGCGCCTACCTGGGTAAATACCGTAAAATGCATATTCCTGATGATCCGGCTTATTACGAGAAATTCTATTTCACCCCGGGCGACCTGGGTTATAAAGTCTTCAAGACAAAATTCGCTACCATCGGTGTCCTGATCTGCTGGGACCAGTGGTATCCGGAAGCAGCAAGGATCACTGCCCTCATGGGTGCTGAAGTGCTGTTCTACCCAACCGCTATCGGCTGGGCTACCTCCCAGGACGATGCTACCAACACAGAGCAATACAACGCATGGCAGACCATCCAGCGCAGCCACGCCATTGCCAACGGTATACACGTAGTAAGCGTGAACCGTGTAGGCTTCGAACAGGACGGCCTGATGAAGTTCTGGGGTGGTTCCTTCATCTCCAATCCTTTTGGCACTATCATCTACCAGGCATCTCACGACCAGGAAGAAGTGTACGTACAGGAACTGGACCTGGCCGTTACCGACAGGTACCGCACCCACTGGCCTTTCATGCGCGACAGAAGAATTGACTCTTACGCTCCTATTACCAAAAGATTTATCGACGAAGCATAATGAACGGACAACCAACGCTGAAACAGCAGGGATACTTCTTCCCTGCCGAATTCCATCCGCATGTCGCTACCTGGCTGAGCTGGCCCCACAAAGAAGCCAGCTGGCCCGGAAAGATCCATACGATCTATCCTTATTACAGCCAGTTCGTAAAATACCTGGCGGAAAGTGAAATAGTCCGTATCAATGTGAATGACGAGGCCATGAAGGCCTTCGCTACCGGCCACCTGCGCAATGCAGGCGTGAACATGAACAAGGTGGAGTTCTTCCTCCACCCCACCAACGACGCCTGGTGCCGCGACCACGGCCCTGCTTTCCTGATCAACCCCACCACTCGGAAAAAGGTGATCGTTGACTGGAACTACAACGCCTGGGGCGGTAAGTATCCGCCTTTCGACAAAGACGACGTCATTCCTACCCGTATCGCCGAGCACTTCAACCTGCCTGTATACCATCCCGGTATCATCATGGAAGGCGGCTCTGTAGAATTCAACGGGAAAGGTACCGTCCTCACCTCCGGCTGTTGCCTCCTGAATGAGAACCGCAATCCACACCTCAACAGGGAACAGATCGAGGGTTACCTGCAGGACTTCTACGGTGTTGACCAGATCCTCTGGGTTGACGAAGGCATCGTAGGCGATGATACCGACGGCCACATTGACGATACCATCCGCTTTGTAAATGACGATACCGTCCTCTCCGTCGTTGAAACCGACAAGCAGGACGAGAACTACGAACTGCTCCAGGGCAACCTCCGTCAGTTACAGCAGATGCGCCTGTTAAACGGCAAACAGCTGAACGTGGTTGAGCTTCCTATGCCGGACGCCGTAGCTTACGAAGACCAGCGTCTGCCGGCTTCCTATGCTAATTTCTACATCAGCAATAAACATGTAATCGTTCCTGTCTTCAACTGCAAGAACGACGATAAGGCGCTGCAGGTCATTGCTTCATGTTTTAAAGATCGTGAAGTAGTTGGGATCGACTCTACCGAGATCATCTGGGGCCTGGGTAGCTTCCACTGTCTGAGCCAGCAGGAACCTGCGATATAAGCCGCTTCCAAAATTACTTATAAAGCCTGTCCGGTTTATCCCTGGACAGGCTTTCTTTATGTAGACGCCTATGCGCATTCATCCTTGTTCATGGGAATGCCCTTCGCTACGGCTTCAGGTGGGCCCCGGGCTGCAGTTCTTTGAAGCCTCGTTCTTTTCGGCTTTATCAAGCGGATGGGCTTTTGAATCGTTATTTAACCCCTGGTTGGTCGTGTCAGCAAGCTTCAAACAACTGAGGCCCGGTTCTCCACCTGAGCCTCCGCTGCTTCGGGGCTACCTATAATATTATAGCCAGTCCTTCCCTACTGAGATACAGATCAGTTGCTGCACTTTGGATGTTCAACTCCACCTATACGCCATGTATGCGTCGGGTATAAGCCATGTATACGCCCTGTATAAAGCGTACTTCGGTTCTTCCAGGTCCAACCATACGTCATGTATGCGCCTGGTATAAGCCATGTATACGCCTTGTATAAAGCGTACTTCGGTCCTTCCAGGTCCAACCTTACTCCATGTATACGCCGCGTATAAGCCATGTATACGTCCTGTATAAAGCGTACTTCGGTCCTTCCAGGTCCAACCTTACTCCATGTATACGCCGCGTATAAGCCATGTATAAGCCATGTATACGCCATGTATAAAGCGTACTTCGGGGATCATCGACTTTCCAGATCTACTTTAATATGACCACAGGAAGCAGTAAGATGCCATATATTGTATTTTGCCTTGTATATAGTACTCCAGCTAACAATAGGGAGCGTCTAAGTAGCAACGGTTTCAGATGGGAATCGCGGGCCTTCGGCTCTTTGACACACGCTTGATACCGCTAAATAAAGATCCAACGGCCCATACGCTTGAAAAAGCTAAATAGAAATTCAACCAAAGAGGCGCCGACCGCGATCCCATACTGGAACCGAGCTACTTTACGCGGTCTATAAAACAACAATCAATCGCTTGCAGCGCCCGCTTATATGTCACAACATTGTTAAAGATCGCCCTACAGCAGAGCTTAAATTCACGCCTTCACATTTCTTTAGCTTTTTGAGGGTTAAATTTGCATTAGTCATTTTACGTAAACGCAGCCGGACTCACCATAGGCCCGGCTTATTTTTAGGAACCTAAGCCATTTCCGCTAATGAAGAAACCTATTAACAAACTCATTAAGTTCACACTTGCCACCGGTATGTTTGCCGGAGTCCTTTTTACCATTGCTCCAACGGCCGGAAATAAGATGAAAGTGGTGCCGCTGACAGAGAACAGGCTAAGCAGCAAACAGGCCTTATTTGAGGCATTAAAGCTGGATTCCCTGGGTCTGTCCAAAGCAGCGTTCAATTTCGCACTATCGGGCCTGGAGAAACTGGAAAAAGAGGGTAAACTGAAAAATCCTGACCTGCTTACCATTGCCGACTTTAGTCAGCCTTCCAATAAGAAACGTTTGTTCGTTATTGACCTGAAACAGGGAACTGTACTGTTCAATACATTCGTATCTCATGGACGTAATTCCGGAACAGCTGTAGCTAATTCATTCTCGAATGCGCCTGAGAGCTTTAAAAGCAGCCTGGGGTTCTATGTGACCGGCGATACCTATAAGGGACAGCATGGTTATTCCCTGCGCTTAGAAGGCGAAGAACAAGGTATTAATGATAATGCTATGAGCAGGGGTATTGTGATGCATAGTGCGAAATACGTAAGCGAACAGATCGCTAAGTTGCAGGGTTATGTAGGTCGTAGCCTGGGTTGCCCGGCTATTCCCGAAAAGGTACACAAACAGATCATTGAAGTTATTAAAAATGGCAGCTGTCTGTTCCTGTACAGCCCTGATAAATCATACATGGCCAATTCAAAAATGTTAACAGCACCAGAGATGGATTCTACTGTTGCCTAAACCTACGATACGAGTCTGACATCCATTTTCCAATAGATCAGATCCGTTCATCCTTCATCCTCCCTGGCCCCTCTTCAGATACTCACAGATCGGCGCCCAATTATATTGTCACGCCGCAATACATTACAGCCTCTGCATGGTGGTAATGCGTGTACCGAAAAGGGCCAGGGGGATGGGATGAGCTTTATGTAAAAGTTGTAGGTGATCATTCATCATTTTGACCCAACGAACATTATTTAGGATCAGTAAAAAGCTTACGCGCCATGTAGGTATCGTGGTCGTAAATATCCTCTCTGAATTGCAGTTTTCCCCCTTCGTCAACCCAGGTGGTATAGTAAGTGATCAACACCGGTACCGGGTCCTTTACTCTCACATATTTTTCCTTTCCACTGTTCATTGCGCTGTCGATTCTCTCTGCCGTCCAGGTGTTATTGTCGGCTAACAGGTAGTTGGCCATCTTTACAGGATCTCCCAGGCGGATACAACCATGGCTGAATGCCCGCTGGTCTTTCTGAAAGAGGTACTTCTGGTTCGTATCATGAAAATAGATATTGAAGCTGTTAGGGAACAGGAACTTTACCTTTCCCAGCGGATTATCCTCTCCTGGTAACTGCCTGATCACCGGTAGCCCGTTACGCTCTCCTGTCACTTCCATATTCTTATCGCTGAGATAATTTTTATTACGCGCCATGGCTGGTAACACTTCCTCCCGTACGATGCTGTTAGGCAGGTTCCAGTAAGGACTGAACACAACCTGGTTCAGATTACCTGAGAACATGGTAGTGCTTTTACCCTCTTTACCCACCACCACAGGCATATCAAATTCTTTATTCTTTCCCTTCCATACATGCAGGGCAAATTCCGGAATGTTCACGAGTATAAGACGGCCTTCCGGTGTGGATGGCGCCCATATCATTCTTTGAAGGTTAACCACCATCCGCTCTACCAGTTTGATGGCCGGAACATTCATTTCACGTAAAAGCGTATCTGTTATAATGCCTTTCGGTGTATGTCCGTGTGTTGCTTCAAAAACCTTTACTGCATTTTCCAATCCGTCGTTAAAGACAGTGGTCGTATCCTTTTCAGGGTATTCACCAGTGATCTGTAAACGCTTTTTCACCCATCCGATCAAAGCAGTACTGTCGCCCTTTTTATAACGTTTCTTCTTCTCAACAATTACTGTGTCCCAGGGACTCTTTTTAGCAATATCAAGATACTGCTCCAGTGATTTTGTGAGTGCCGTATAATTGTTATTGATGTCGTTCCTGTTCTTGTCTTTTAGAATAGCCTCCGCCTTTTTCAGCAGCTCTTCTTTCGTTGCAGGAACGGTATGTTCCAGTCCTTCAACAGATCTATCTGTCCCGTTATTCAGGAAGTAATTAATGAAACGTTGCGTTAACTGTAGCTCTGTCTTTACAATATTCGCATCGCGCGGAGATGCGGCAGAATCACTATCTCCGTTCATCATAGCGTTCAGGCGGTATTCCAGCGCCTTGTTATTTTCACTGGTATCCACACTATAGTCATAGAGACTCCGAAAACCGTATGCCTGTTCATTCAGCCCCTGGCCGTCAAACCAGGCATATTGAAAGTTACGTGCATTATAAAAGCTGATCAGGCGTTTAGCCAGTGTATCGTTCAGCTTTTGCTGAGAGATGAATTTGTTGACATCACTGGTATCAAGAAAGAGATCATTGTAGGCATTCGCCGGAGTAATATCGGTGTTTCGAGGTGTAACGGTAATGGCTTCCTCCTGCTGGTTCTTACCAGTCTTGTTCTTACATCCATAAGAAAAGATAAACAGCCCGAAAGTGATCAGTATCAGTAGATGATTCGTTCTCATGCTTAACCCTTTTGCAAAAGGCGTGCCTCTGCTTTTGCAAAAGGGTCAGCATACTTGACCGTTCCATTTTTGTAGAAAAAACTGCACAGGAAGTGTGGCCAATCAGGAATTAATGGTCTTTCCTTCTTTGCTGAACTCCTTGCGGATACCCGTGAGTATATCTTTTAGTAAAATGGTTTGACTATTTCTTTTAAGTGCCGCCAGACAACTATACTGCACTACGTTAATGATAGCGCCACCTGCCAGTTCGTATTTTCTGGCAATGTCTTCCAGGTTGATGCCTGCATCCATCTGCACCTTCGCAGGAAACGATTGTTGCCATAAACGTTGCCGCTGTTCAGGTGATGGAACAGGAAAATAGATCATCGACTGGAACCTTCTTCCAAAGGCTTCATCTATATTCGCTTTCAGATTGGTGGCCAGTACTACAAGTCCTGGAAAGTCTTCTATCCGTTGCAGCAGGTAAGCTACTTCCTGGTTCGCATACCTGTCATGCGAAGAGTTCGTGGCGCTTCTTTTACCAAACAACGCGTCCGCTTCATCAAAGAAAAGTATCCAGTTTTTATTAGCTGCCTGATCGAATACACCTGCCAGGTTCTTTTCTGTTTCACCGATGTATTTAGACACCACCATGGAAAGATCTATACGGTATACGTCCAGCTGGAACGTCTTTCCCAGCAGACAGGCAGTGAAGGATTTACCCGTTCCCGGCGGACCATAAAACAACGCCCTGTAACCGGGTTTGATCCTGTTTTCCATCTCCCACTCCTTCATCAGTGTGGGTCCATGTTCTATCCAGGTACGGATCTCTTCGACTTCTGCCAATGTATGTTGGTCCAGCACCAGGTCTTTCCAGTCCAGGTCAGTTTTGATCTGCTTCGCCGGAAACTGCGTGCTGTAATGCGGCTGATAGGCCGTACCGTGCGTAAAAAAACTAAGGTATTCCGCAGAGATCTGTAAGCCGCCACTGAGCGAGGGTTCATCAGTATGTGCAGAGACCAGTTTCAGCATATTATGCCGGGCAAAGAAATGCCCCGGACTGAAGATCTGTAATAACTGAAAGCGTTGTTGCAGATCATTTGCCGCCAGTAAGAATGCAGCTGTTTCTCCCGTAGGAAGAAAGCCTCCGTGCTGGTTCCCTTTGATACCGCCGAATTCAGTGAATCCTCTGTCGTAGGTACTGTTCTTCACAAAGAAAACATCCAGCAATTGCGGTTGTATATGCGGACATAAAGCCAACAGCAACACCAGCCTTTCCTGCACGCTCATATTGTAATGACTGACGATCTGAGAATACACCGCATCTTTTACAGCTGCCGGTGGTGCCGGTTCTTCAGCCACATAAGTATGCGCCTGCTCAAAATATTGTTTCATTCTCAGCTGCAGTATCTCAGAGAACCATTGCAGGTCGTTGTGCAAAGCCAATGCGTTAGCTGAGATCAGGTGATTGTCCATTCGGTATATAATACTTTAGGGAGCCAGGAAAAACGCATCATTCCATAACTCCAGGGTAATGTTTGTAATATAATATCATAACTGCGTTGCTGCACCCGTAAGAACCAAGCTTCTTCCGTTTGCCACACCATGCCTTCCCTCTTCAGGAAAGACGCCCTGAACCCTTCTATGGAACTGTTATGCATCTTCGGCCATTGCTGGATAGCAGCGCCTATCAGTTGCTTTGACAGTTCTTTTTCGGCGTCAGTTAACACAATGTCCGGCATCAATGGTTCCTGCCATGGCATATTACACAGCACTTTATTCAGCGTCAGCGCATGTTCAGGATGATCTGTATTATCGTCTACCAGCAATTGAAGCAGATGCACGGCCCGATGTCTGGCAGCTTCATTGACGAACTTCCCTCCTTCCAATAATTGCAGTCGCGAGAAATAAGTATGAAAGAAAGGATGCAGTAATACGAGCCCCGCATTCTGTACAGTAACCGCCTCTTCCGCAGATGCTGCCAATGGCTTCCGCTCGCCGAAAAGGCTCTCGTAAGGCCTGTCTTCAGGTATTGGTTGTAATATTTCCTTCGGATGATCCGCCAGCTTTGCCAGCTGTCGCTCTTCCGCCATAGCAACCACTTGTGAGGTGCTGGTCTTCAGCATTTCAGCGGTTGCCTGTTGTAATAAAGGCACTGCAGTACGGATCTGCATAAAGGACGATACCTTGCCTGCATCAAAGCTCACGATCGCCTTCAGCAGTTTATGCATGGTCGTCTCATTATAACTCCCGATATACTTCGCCAGGCTGTTAATATAGTCATCACTGTTATTGATCAGTAACTTACCTGACAGCCATAACAAATTAAACCTTCTGAACAGCAAACGGATATGTTCACGCTCCAGGTTATCCGTAAGCAGGCTTTCCATAAGGCCCTGCCATTCCTTCAGCGCTGTAATTGTATGGTTGCCCCACAACAGTGGAAGCGCATCGCGCATCATGTGCCAGAAATCATCTTCTGTAGTATGCAAGGCTACTTGTTGTAATACTGCTACCGGTGCCAGTACGCTCCGGTAAAAAGCCATCCTCTCCGGATGCGATCGTTGCTGGTATTGCAGCCAGATCTCGCGGAAGCTGTTCCGGTGTTGTATAAAAGTGTGTGGTAATGCCTGTTGCAGGAACTGCAAGGTATCCTGCTCTGCATAGACCTGTAATTGTTTACGGATATTCTCTTCCAACGGGGTAACCGGTCTGTCAAACAAGCGGTGCACCTCCAGGCGCGCCTGCAGATTATTTACCGGATGTTCCCACATCGCTGCAAGTACCAGCGGCCGCTTTCTGAACAGCAGGATCACCGCTTGCCTTAAGAGTATTTCCTGTCTTCCCGTTTGCAATCTGCTGAACCATACCGGCAAAGGCTGACCGGTAATAAACGCACGGAACAATACCACCGCCTGTTGCCACACCTCTTCACGGTCTTCTTTACTGACGATCGTGTCGTAATTGATCCACAATAAAGGTAACGGCAGGTCAGAATGCATACCGCCAGGTAAGGGCAGTAAACGGGGCGCGATCACGTTCTCATACGCATCGTGCGGCATGACCACCAGTGATTGCCCGCTCTGTGTATGTAAGCCCGCCGCTTCATTCTCTTCATACAATACCTGGATGAAGGTTACGAAAGAGTCAGAAGGGATGTACTGGCGATAAGCATCTATCGCCTTACGAAAAATATATAGCAGGTGAAAATAATCAACGTTGAAGTGACGCGCCAGTCTTTCAAGGTTACGGCGGATGAACTGTTTCCTGTTGAACTGACCACTGTTGTCGGTAACAAGATAGGTCAGTACGAACAGCCACACAGCACGCTCAAACTCACTCCGGGCATTCTGTATCACAGGTTGCTTATTGTGAAGGGTAATAACACCCGTGATGTATCCTAGAATGAAGGTAGCCTGTGCCTCTTCCAGTGAAGTGATGATCTGTTGTACCACCTCCCGGGAAAAATGCCAGGCAATACGTTTCAGGATATAATCCTGCTGCGCGATCTCCGTAATGAATGCCGCAAAACGGGAAGGGTCTTCCGCTATCAGCGCCAGTAATATCGTTTCCAGCTGATCACCGTCTGCTGCCTGCGACCACCAGGGCATACTGCCTGTACGCAGGTAATGTGCCAGCAAAGCATATTGACGTGCAGTCTCGTTATGAAAGTATAGTCCTTCACCAGCAGTATTATGCTGATCGGCTTTGTCTATCTTCTCCCGTAATGCCTTCTCCAGCGCCTCTGGCAATAAACGGATGATGTCCTGCTCAAAATTGGTATAGGGTAATTCTCCCAGATCAATTTCCAGTTCCTGTATCCAGACGCTTTCCGTTGATAATAATACTTTGTCTATTACACTTTCAGCTGCGGCAGTCAAATGAAGATTGAACAGACTACTGAATTTATCCTGTAAAGACCTGGCAGATTCCTTATCTGCATATTGCACATCAAATGTCCACTTACGGATAATATGTTCGCCCCTGCCCATTTACGGCCGCCTGTTTTTAGTCAGGAATTCCAGCATCCTCCGGCGCTCTGCGGGCACGGTGCCGTGGAGATACAGGTTAGGCAATGCCTCTAACCAGGGATAATAAATACTTTCAAACTGACGCATATCAGCTATACCCAGCCAGCGGAAAGATAACCTGTAATACACAGGCGTCTGTTCGCGGATAAGGTCCTGTGTGAACTTCCTGAATTCTTCATACTGGAACCTGGCAGGCCAGGACGGCAGCACGATAGTTATGGTGGGCTTATAAAAGGTATCCGGCAGCGAGTACCCGTTCCCGGAGTCAATATAATATTCCATCCTGGGATAGTCTGCATTCGAGCCGGCGGCTATATGCCGTAGGCATGACGCTATCTCAACCATATCGGCGGCAAGAGTAGCCTGACTTGTATACACCAGGCAGGAACTCAATAACTGCTGATACATATCCTGCGCTTCCAGTTCTTCCCAGTCAGTATCTATCAGGAGGTTTACTGTTCTCTCACGATCATCGAACGACTGGTACGTACGTTGTTCCAGGAGCAGCTTTCCTCCTTGCCCGCAAAGCCGGAACCCATATGCCGCGGTTTTCAGCAACGGTTTCAGCAAGGTATGTTCTACAATATAAAAACCTTCCGACTCCATACTAATCTCCTGCAAATGCGTGATCATCCGGCATTGTGCCTGCATGGCCGCCTGTTTGGTAAAGTGTTTGGCTGTTGCATGCCAGGTGTTCTGACCCGGCGCTTTATATAGTACAAGGAAATGATTATTCGCAGGGTCTTCTACTATCTTGTAATGCGCGGTATCAATACCATGCTTCAACAGCGAAACAGGCTGATGACCGAAATAATATTTGTCAGTACCTATTGCGTCATCCGCTATATCATCACTATACCAGACAGTTTCTCCATTTACATGCAGATGTTTTGATTGCGGTACCGGTTGCCATCCGCCTACTTTCATATCCAGATGGTCTTTATTGAAAACGTCCGTTAATTTCTGTCTGAAGTTACGTTCAATATGCAGCAGCTTATATAACCATTGATGATATCCTGAATAGATACCTTTCGCTTCCATATCAAGCATATAGTTAAAGGCCTGCACACGCTCTGATAACAACACCGTCAGTCTTTGCAATATGCTGGCCTTCCAGCGTAACTCGTAGTTGATCCTGTTCTTTTCATTTGGCGGCTGATATACCATCTCATACAGGCTCACAGGGTATCTCGGCACTACCATATTGAAGCGTGCCAGCAAGTGATCAAAGATGCGGACCTTCCTTTGCTGGTACAATTCATCGTTCTCCGTCATGTCCTGTAGTGACTTTACATAGACATTCTCAGGGTCTGCCATGAACGCCTCCCAGCTTTGTTTGCTGGGCCGGAATGCTTTCAGCAGGTGTTTCACGTGCGGGACTTCATACAGTGGTTGTGTGAAGTAGGTGGTAGCCGGTACCTTATTGAGATCAGGAGAAAACACAGACGACAGATTACCCAGCTGCGCCAGGTAGTTTGCCATGATCTGCTCAAAGAATAAAAGATAAGCCTTCAGCTGTTTAGCCTGCGCCCTCCGTTGTAATGTTTCATGTCGGGATATTTCTTCAATGCCAATACCGTAAATGGCAGGAAAGAAATGCTGCATGGAGAAGTATTGTCCGGCGTTACGATAGTCAGCCTCCAGTGAATGGTCCGCAAGCCCCTTTTCCTGCACAGTATAATGCCGCTTCTTCACTTCCCTGACCTTCTCGTATACGTTCCAGAATATCGCATCGCGGGAATGCTGCTCGAACTGGTCACTGTAAATGCCGATGTCATTGCGGGCGTCCGCAATGTCCACATAAGGATAATAACCCGGTTGCACCAATACCGGGCGACTGCTAAAGTTCACGCCGTCCGTCGAGACATTCAGTGACTTTATCTGTAACACTCCTGTAACAGAAGAAACAGCTTTTACCATCTCCGAAGGGTCGATCTGTTGTTTCCTTTCCAACAGGTCTTCATCGGGCACGAAGCCCCTGGTCAGCTGCGGCCCCAGGTAGATGTCTTCCGTTGCATAACCTGCCTCCAGCAGCTCGCTTTCCGAAAGGAACCTTACAGAAGGATGTACCACCTGTTCAATGGCGTTACAGATATAAGCCAGCGTTTCCCTCACCGGGTAACGGGCGTCCACCATGATGGTAGCCTTGATAGAAATATGTTGCGGCTTTAATACGGAGATCTCTTCAAAATTCTCTCCTACACTCCGGTAACGCATCAGGCAGTTCCTGACGGATGCTACCAGTTTGTCAGCAGCAGAAGCCAGTACTTCGATCTCACGTGTAAGTTTATCATTGGGTTGTATAAATACCCGGTAGGTACCCTTTCCTGCACCGGGCGTATATTTTGATAAAACAGGCTCTATCCAGATGTTCTCTACATTCTCCAGCTGGTCCAGTATCAGTTTGCGATAGTCTGCTACCGTTACCGGTCCTGAACTGAGGATGTCCGCCTTACTGAAGAAGGCGTTATCCATTGCGTTGATACGCCCGTTCTTGTCGGCCAGCAGTTCATTGACCGGGAAGTCCGTTTTATAGGCCAGATCAGTCAATGCAAAACATAACTGTTCCAGGATGGTAACACCCGGGTCATGCAGGTTGTAATCCGTCCAGACGTGTCCGGACAGTTCCTGCACAAGTGTAAGCGCTTCCGCTCTCAGCCTGGCATAGTCCAGGGTAGTGTCACGCGCCTTATCACGGCTGATCTGTAAAGGAATCTTTGCCATAAACGAAACTTAATGATAATATTCCTCCGGCATAAATGAAGTATCATCCCACAAACGCATGATACGATAATAGATGTCCACGCCTTCTCCGTAATTACTGTTGGTACGCAATTGCAGATCATAATTGTGCGCACTGCCCTTCCACCTTAATCTCAGTCTGTTCCAGAAGAAACCATAGTGTGCGGAAGTACGGCGTATGCTACATGCTGAACCGCCAAATGCACTTACCGCAATGGCGTGCATAATAGCAAAACGGCCGGAGTTACGTTTACCTGTCCTGGCCATTATCTCATAGGCGTGACAGTTATCAAGTCCGCTGATAATAGGATGCCACTGACCGTCAGCCGGTACCTTGCCCATCACATAGGTGCCTGTGCGGCCTTCCATTGCTACAAAACCGGCAACATCCATTTTATAACAGGGATTGCATTTCCTGCCAACGCCCATGTTGCCGTTCAGATGGAAATAAAAGTTCTTTTCATCTGTCTGTACTTCTTTCGAAGCATCAGGATTGGCGCCCATCCGGAAACCGGGATTATCGCGTTCATCTTTCTCCATGAGGAAGAAAGGCTCCAGGTCATCGTTGGTACGATAAAAGGAAACAAATCTTTTGGAAGCGCCCAATGCTGCTACCAGCATACCATTCTCCTCATCCTTCGAGAAACCGTCCTCCTGTTTGTTAATGGTGGAGTCTATCAGATGCGCAAAGTGATGTTCTGTCGGCAGTTTTCCATTACGGAAATGCTCCTTCAGTTCTTCTCTGCCATAGATCTTATTGTTGTTTGTCGTGGCCATAGTCCGTTATTTGGGTTGTATGGTGAGTGAGATAATTTCTCCTTCTGCATAATGGGAGTCGTCGTCCTCCCGGTAACTGTTCCTTTCATGCTGCCCAATGATCATCTCTTCACCTGTAATGACGTTACTGATGCCTATAGGCTCCGGATCGCGGTATTCCCACTCGTCCAGTACCCTGATTGAGTGATGTAATGCGGGTATCAGTATCGCTGCAGATGTTGAGGCTTTTACATAGTCCGTATTGCTGGCCGCAGTGTCCAGCATACAGTGAATGGGCTTGTCGTCGGCATCTCTTTCTTCGAAGAAGTGCACCATGGAAAAGCCGGTTACATAGGCGATATAAGGCAGTTTTTTAATAAAGTTCAGGATATCCGCTATATACAAAACTCCGCCCATCTTAACATCCGTATGGCTGTCAAACAACCAGGGCGTAAGGAACCGGCGGATATCTTCCTGTAATTTCACCAGGTAATAATTCTTGTCAGTACTGCTGGTACCTTTTACGAAGCCTACATCACAGATGATCTTTACCCGTTCATAGTCCGGATGATGTATCGATAACTTCACATAAGGCGGCAACAGTTCTTTCACGAAATGGAAGATCCGGTACAGGGTAGCAATATCCATCAGCGGCTCTTCACTTTCATACATTCCGTTCTCTGGTGGTTTCGGAACCACTACAAGTTGTACGTCAGAGGAAGTGATGCCGGTCACACATTTAACAATGAGCACATCCGGAAACTCTTCCAACACGAGCTGTATGATATCAATACCGGATGTAGGACGCTTCTTATGACGCAAGCGCTCACTGACACGCTGATAATATTCCTCTGCAGTTTCCGCCGGCCTGCCACCAAAAGATGGGAACAGCTGCCATATACGCTGAACACCCCGTACGTCCTGCTGTAAAGACTTAATGAACAGCGGGGCAAGCGTTGTGGCGATAGCCGTATCTTTCTGATCACGGGCTGCAAGCGCTGCATTGACGAATACGCCTTTCACCATCGGACGTATCTGCATCTCTTCCGGTGCAGATAGTCTTATCCATTGCAGCTCTTTAGCAAGCCTGGTATTACCATAACAGTTCTCAGAAGGCGTACGCATACTAATGATGCCACTGCTGATAAACAACTGGGTGGTATCTCCCTGGATCTGATCTTTGTTGAACGGTACCCAGCGGTCGTTATAGAGATAACTCCAATGTAACTTAGGCGCTTTGTTGGTATTGGTATACTTGTAATACTTTTCGTCCAGCTGGAACAGCAGGGAAATATCTTCCTGTGGCGACATTTGATCAAAGCCCATATACAGGCTCGCCTTGTCGTCAAACACCGGCAACAACGAAAAATCTCCCTGAAAGGCGGAAGGATATGCCTGCCTGTGCCCATAAGGATAGAGATGGAACAATTGTAATGCCTGGTCCGTATCGTTCACCTTCTCCGGTTTCATAATTTCAGCCTGCTCCAGTGTATAGTCCACCATAATGGATTTAACCAGTGGCGTATAGGGGATATTGGGAACAGGCCGTTTCTTGTTCCACCTGCCGGCATTGTGCATCGCCACTTCAGGGAACAGGCGCAGGAACATTCTGTGGCCGAACGCTTCGCGCGGCGCTGCCAGTTCCAGGCGGATAGCGCCGTCCGTATAAAAACCATCTGTTACAAATGGTTCTTTATTCAACAAAGGCTTATTATGGAACCTGATCCTTTGATGATCTATATCTCTCAGGATAACGGTATCTGAAAGTAAAAGCCGGTCTTCATCATCATGGTACGTCTCGAACAGGTCCAGCAACTGCTGCCTGTTGCGTTCAGGCTGGAACTGTCCGTTCTCGTAGGCACTGATGCCCGCCTTGAACGAGTCATTGAGCATACCGGCATCATACGCATCATAATATTCATTAAATCCGCCGGTGGTATGTGGCAGCTCCAGCCATTCCATCCTGATGCGGAAATCTGTTGTATAAGCATTAAAAACGTTACTGTCTTTTATATCCAGGAAGGAACCTACAGCAGGTTGAGGACCAAACAACTGGAAAGGGTTCGCAGGACTCAGTGGCCCTGCATTATTGAATAGCCTTACGGAGCGGTACCCTCTTACGTTTGCACGGATAGCGATGCGCTCCAGCCATAGCAAGGGCAGGTATGAATAAGGATGATGGAAGCTATTATTATTGAGCAGCAACCTTACCAGCGGAAGGGTGGTCTGATAAGAGCCCAGGTGTACGACAGGATTATAAAGCGCTGCCGCCGGAGCATTGATATCGTAGGTAATACTGATCACGATACAATTAGAGTCGCAGTCAGGCGTAGCGCTACGGATACTATGTTTGGTAAATGTAAACCAGCCTTCAGCGGTCGTATATGAAATAATGAGGGCTGACGATAACAGATCGTTCATCACCAGCGCCTCTTTCTTACCTGTTACCGCGGCGAAGTTCCTCACATAGGCCAGCAGCTTTTCATAAGAAGATGCTTCAAAGTAGAGTGAAATATCGACGGTACGACGGCCTTCTGTCAAATAGAACAGCGGGGATGCAATGATCAGTCCCATCTCTGTTTCCTGCATGGTCCTTTGATCAAGGGGCAGTTCTTCCTGTGCTTCTCCCAGTAAGGGCCAGGGCGTTACCGGTAATGCACCGGGCAGATGGTCTGCCGGTGCGGTTACCTTATGTTTAGAAGTATATACCTGTTGTTCGATAATATCTGATTGCTGCGGATCGCTGGCCGAGATCTGCGTGTAGCTGTTCACATATACAGCCTGTAATGCACGCAACCTCGTCTGACTGGCATTCAGGTCCTGCGTGAGCCTGTAGGTGGCAGGAGGCGCGCCGTTACCGGTTTCCACGATCATAGGCGTACCTTCTCTTACCACTACCGGAACACTCTGCGGCAGCATATCTACAAATACGTGCACCTTGTCGGGTATAGCGGCGCGTTGCTGTATTCCCAGCACGTTCCGGTAATAGTATGACAGGTGCTGCCCTGTGAGGCCGTTTATTTTATTCTGGAGATGACCGTAAAGTTGCGTGAACGCCATCAGCAATCCTATATGCGGATGATGTTCCATCGCATCCGGTCGTCTTTTCAGGTACAGTTGCGCGGAACTGGTAACCTGGTAGTATTTGGACCGGAGGTTATTATAAATTTCATTGAGCGACTGGTAACCGAGAAAAACAGGTCCGGTCTCTCCCTGCCTGCGGATGAGTTGGGGAAAGAGCACCTGTAACTCTTTTGTTACCGCCTTTGAACGGAAATAACGTATGTGCCTGAAAAGCCCTGCCGCCTCTCTTTCATACTGCAGTAAATGCAGTACATCTTCTTCCAGGCTGTCCTGCAATTGCTCTGTATAGATCCAGGTGAAGCCCTGCAGGTCCGCTTTCTTCAATTGCTGTAAATGACTGGCCAGTTGTATGGCAATGCCGTAAATAAGGTTAAAAAGGTCTGTTAATGGTGGTTGTAATTGTGTATCGTTGTCTGCAGCTTCCAGCAGGTCCTGGAGTACCTGCTGCCGTTGTTGCCACAACGTAAAATCAAGGCGTGAGATCGCAATGATCATGATAAGGGCATCCGCCTGGATAAATTCTTTCCAGTCGCCCTCAACTTCATGTTGAAAGTTAAAATAGTTGAACTGTGCAGACAGGTCTGACAGGAATAATAACAGGTCTTCCTTACTGCGTTCATCAATCTTCACATAGGATGGCAACAGCGCTTCTAATTTTCGCTCCGTCTGACTGACGCCATCCCTCATATAATCGAATAATGTATTCATGTTACGCGCTACACGCTAAGGCAAAAGGTTGGGCGACACGATATTGGTGCCTTCCAGGAAATAGAAAGGGTAAACCAAGTTATGCCTGGTGTTAGTAGATATAATAGTATAATGGATCTGCAAATGAAGCATACCCTGAACATCGTCGCGCAACAGCACGTCAAGGCTTTGAAAATGAACCCTCGGTTCGAAGTCCAGTAAAGCATGTTCAACCAGGTCGCTGATCTCGGTGATCATCTCACTGTCCACCTTCTCAAATACCAGCCTGTGAAGATTACATCCGAAAGTGGGTTGCATCATTCTTTCACCAGGCACAGTACCCAGTATGATGCGGATGCTTTCTTCTATATCGGCAACGGCGTGGCTCATAACCGCTGTGCTGCCGGCTTTATCGAATGCCGGAGGAAAAGCCCATCCGGTACCGAGGAAAGAATTGATTGACATTTAAATTGTTTTAACCGCCTATTAATACTGTCGGACATCCCAGTACGATAGTACCGCCATGAGCGGTGCTATCGCCCATACGGGCAGCAGGTTTCCCACCTATCATTACTGTGGAGGAACCTTTTACAATAGAGTCCGGCGGACCTACACATACGCACATATCGCCCAATACCGCTGCCGGCATACTGCCGATCAGCACTGTCGGTATACCGGGTCCTATAACGGGACCGCCTACGTGCGGAATAGGTGGTATTCCCGGCGTTTGCATGGGACAGGTATGCATGTCAGTCAATCTTGCTGCGGGTGCTCCCATTTTGTTTTGTTTTGGTTGTTACTGGCAGATCATCCGCCGTAACAGTTCCTTTAATTGATCATTACGATACCGCCCTTGATGACGGTCTGGCCGGATGCAGATACTTCTGCAGTAGCCGTACCTTTGGCGGTAAATCCCATCTGTGCCGTCTGGTTGATGTTCATGCCTTTCAGCTCCATATCCTGTGTAGCCTCCATAGAAACTTTACCGGTGGCCTTCAGGTTGATGTTACCTGTCGCTTTCAGGGTGATATCTTTTGGACTGTCAAGTGTTATACCGCTGTCATCCAGTTTGACGCTGTTGTTGTTCTGATCTTTTATCTCGATCGATTTACCATCGTCGCTCAGCGTAATAGTATTATTGCCGGGCGTTGTGATCTTGATGATCTTTTTATCGTCATCAAAGTTCAGCTGCAACTTGCTGCGGGTGTACAATGCTTTGACATTGTTCTTTTCATCAGCCTGCGTCACGGGCGGCACCTTACTTTTACCAAACAAAGAGCCCAGTACTACAGGGTAACGCGGATCGCTTTCCAGGAAACCTACTACTACTTCATCGCCCACCTCCGGATAGAACACCGAACCGGCGCCCGATGTAGCGTAGTAACTGGCAAGACGCGCCCAGATCCCTTTCTGGTCGCTGGCGTTGGAAGCCGGCTTTACCTGTATGCGGTACTGTGAGGCGGGATCTTCAGATATCTTCGCCACCGTGGCAAGCTGCAAACCTTGTATAGCAGGCATCTGGCCATTGGCAGGCGTATAAGAGAACTGTTCCTTTTCAAAAATAGGCCTGTCTGGCGCGCCAAAGCGTACGGTGGTAGTCCAGAGCCCTTCCTCCATTGTATGCCTCACAGCAATAATATAGGCATTACCATTGAAACGGTCTCCGACACCTTTCAGTTCCAGCAGCTTTCCCGGCTTGGCAAGCGCACTGCCAATAAAGGAAACAGTGCCTCTCATGGCATTCATACGCAGACGCAACAACGTACTGTCGGCCCACGATTTCAGGTCTGCCTGTGCCATCGGGGCGCTGGAAATAAGTTTCAGGTCAGACTGTGAAAGCTTTCCTGAGAATGATTTGGCTGTAAGATTACCATGTGTGTTAAGGCTTGGTTCTGCAGCACTTGACGTGATGAGCGCCAGTGTTTGCGGGTCCCAGGCAGCTGCCTCCAACGCAGGCGGTTGCTTTTCGGCGTTAAGTTCCGCATCGAAAGAGATCAGTCCCTCGCCATAGCCGACAGACAAAACTGCCTCCTCGCTGAATTTAGGTTTACCGATCGTGATCCCATCATCGTCCACGATCGTGATGTAACCATTAAAGGCTGCCCTGCCCAGGACAAAATCCCAGTCGGTAGCAGTCTTCTGGAACAATACCTCCTGTTGCGCTGATGTACTATCCACAGTAGCAGAAAGACCATATGTGCCTACGATCTTCGTAATAACGTCACTGTCCGTAGATTCGGAGAACTCCGCCTCTTTCTGGTTCAACGTCATCTTTACCGCCTGATGTTTACAGGTCACGACCACCTGGAATAGCTTGTTGCTGCTGATGCGCAATGCCTGTTTCACGATCACGCCTTTAAACACGGATTGTTCCGTATCTTCTCCATAACCGGCAGTGATCGCGATGGTGTTACCAGGTACCAGGTCTGAACCTTCGCTGCTGGGGAAGCTACCGCCGTCCCCACCTTCGCCGATATCGCCGGAACCTTCTACAAACACTATTTCCGCATAAGAGATCTTATTGATCTCATGCGAAATGGAAACGGACACCACCCCATATTTCTCCTGGATGGCGTTACCTTCTGAGGTCACCGTGAACCGGAGGGTAGCATCGGTTATATTGGCAGTAGGACTTTGCGCCGGCATCAAGCTTTCTTTAATGGTGGAAAATACAGTTCATCGCCGGGGCGGATAGCATGAACGCTACTCAGCCCGTTAACTCTGGCCACTTCCATATAATAGGAAGGATCACCATAGATGCGGTAAGCCATTATCGGCAATGTGTCACCTGCTTTTACGGTAATGATATGCGTCAGATCGGGAGAACCTTTCTTAGCCTTTTGCTTCTTGGTTTTAAAGTCAAGCGATTTCGCTATCACCAGTTTTACTTCCGCCCTTAATGCAGTACCGTCAGCATTGAACATTTTATAGTTGGTCGTGATGCTGGTGCAAACGCCTCTATACACAAAATCTCCCCAGGAGATCTTGAGGAAATTAGGCCGGTGTTTATCGCCCTGATAGGAAAACATCACGTAACGCAACCTGTCAATGTAGCCATCTACCGACTGGCCGTCAGGGATCGGGATAATACCTGTACCATCCACCAGCAGGTCGAGGTTCAGGTCAGAATCTCCCATACCTGTAAAGACCATCGTAGGGTCGGACGAGTTCTGTTCATCAGGGGAGCCGTATTCGGCTTTGTAGGTCAGGGAATAGGTACTGGGATTGATCATTGCACTGATCTTACTCAGTAACTTATCAACGCAGGCCGCATCTCCATAAGCTGCAATCTGTAATTTTTTGATCTCACCCATAACTTACCTGTCGGCTTCAGTTTTCATTCTTTTAAGAATGTTGTCCAGGCATTCCCTGACGATACTCTCTTTCCACTGGCGCAAGGTCCTTTCATCGGGCATTGCTGCGGATGTTTTACCAGCATCAGTGGAGACGGTCACCTTAATGACAAGTTCTCTTATTTCAAGCGCCATCGTTAATCAGTTGTACTTTTCAAAATACTTGTAAGCCAGCTCCAGTGTCTCTATCACAATTTCGCCATCTCCTTTTGCCTTGATGCCTGATACTTCCATCTTAACAGGATAGACACCATAGAACTTCCAGGAGTAGATAGGCTTGTGGAGTTCATCCAGCAGCATGACCACAATAGTAGTAGGCTTGAATTTGAAGGAGGACAGGGTCGTCCTTACCCAGTCAGTAACGGAAGATCCGACCAGTAAGCCACGTTTCAGCACAAGGTTGCTATATTGAGGAGGGGAAGGCAGTTTGTAAACAAACTGATTCTCTCCCCCTTCCTTAACTGTTTCTGTGGCTATGTTAACGGAAATGCCGCTCACCTCCTGGAAATTCCCTTCTTCCTTACCAGGGTAACTAATAAAGTTCACCTTGTAATGAAAGCCTGTCATTGGATATCCGGGATCCATAAGCCTTATTCGCTGATGGTTAAACCTTCGTGCGCAACTTCCATAGTCTCAACGGCTATTTCGTTCGCGTCCGATTTCATATCCGTAACGGTGATCTTGCAAGGGAATGCATTTTTCAGCGTCCAGCTCATAGCGATATCCTGTTTTTCATCCAGGAGGCTCACTACGATATTGATACGCTTGTAGGTATTCATTGTAATACCTTTATACTTATCCCAGAGTGCTTTGTCTCCTTTGAAGATGCCCTTTTTCAGGGTGATATTGGAGAACTTCTGAATACCTGGCATTTTCACTGTAGAGTATACAGGGCTGCTACCGCCACGGTATTCGATAATCTGTGTTTCTGATGATAATCCGGTTACTTCCTGGAAAATCAATTCAGCTCCGTCCCACATGACCTTGAAGGAAAATTTGACCAAAGGCCACGTGGTTTGGGCTTGGGTAGATCCGTCATCTGCCATAGTTATAAGCTTTTAATGATAAAATAATAGGGTGATAAGTCTGTTAGTTTTTTAAGATTGTTGCATCATCTGCTGGAATGTGATCACGATGAACTCAGCAGGTCTTACGATCGCTACTCTTACGGTGATCAGCATTTTACCATCAAGGATGTCCTGTGGCGTCATGGTGGAACCAAGTCCTAACTGAACGTCAAAAGCCTGTTCAGGAGCAGCTCCTGCCAGTGCTCCCTGTTTCCAGAGGTTGTTCAGGAAGTTGTCGATCATGGCTTTCACAGTTACCCAGGTGGTAGCGTCGTTCGGCTCGAACACGTAGGTGCGTGCCGCCAGTTTGATAGATTGTTCTATCATGATGAGGGTACGACGAACGTTCACATAGCGCCAGTCCTGGCTGTTACCGTCCAGTGTACGGCCACCCCATACCAGTGTACCGATACCCGGAAAAGGACGGATCACATTGATGGATTTACCTGCGAGTACGTCTACGTTCAACTGTCTCTGTTCATCGTTGGAGATGTTCACGGAAGGAGCATTCACCATACTTACAGATACGTTGGCCGGCGATTTCCATACACCGCGGGTGCTGTCCACCATGGTATATAAACCAGCGATAGCGCCGCTTGGAGGCAGTTCGTTCAGATTTGCCCTGATCTCTTCCAGGATGCTGTTATAAACAGGGCTGGACGCTTTAAGTGACTGATGGAAGTTCTTTTTCGCGTTAGCATCAGGGGTAGCGATCGCTTTGTAGGCAGTCACTACCTGTTGCGCCA
Source organism: Chitinophaga sp. S165 (assembly GCF_003182155.1). GTDB lineage: Bacteria > Bacteroidota > Bacteroidia > Chitinophagales > Chitinophagaceae > Chitinophaga. The sequence continues at coordinate 528,128 of NZ_QGTG01000001.1, read as the reverse complement.
GTGGCTCTGGTAATATTGCTGCCAGGTCAACTGCGGGGTCGATGTTTTCGAAGTCGATCTCATTGCTCTGAACAATAGCTGTTTTCAGCCAGGGATAATAGGCAGCGCCATAGTTCAGTGCATTGATACCGATATCGGTACGGAAATCTGCTACGATAGCATCTGTAGTATCGGTAGAAGATTGCTTCGCCAGGTCGAAGATGCCGAACCGGCTCTGTGTTTTAGCGCAGTGGGCCAGTACTTTTGTGTACATAGTGGCGTAAGCGGCTTTCCCGAGAGCGATGATATCCGGAATAACTACCAGCGTAGGCTCAAACTCTTTCTCCAGCGCGAGCAGGATATCGGGTTTGTCGGCGGAACCGGTAAAGTCGTCCAGGGCAATTTCAAGGCCTTCAGCAGCCTTATCGCCATAGGTACCTACGGAAACGATGTAACAATTCGCACCACCATTTGCATAGAACAGGCGGATGCTGTTGTAAAGGTAGAAAGTGTTCTTCGGCATGATGGTCACTACCTTGGGAGCGCCGTTCACGATAAATGTTTCTCCTTTGTAATCTGCTGCCGGGTCAGTGATGCTGAACTTTGCCTGGAAGCCTGCGCCGAAGAGCTCTACGAACTCTGCGAAAGAGGTAACACGGGTTGGTTTTTTCAGAAGTGATTTACCAAACCGCTCGGCCTTCTGTGTGTAGCCGATAAAGACAGGAACTGCTGTTTCGACGGCAACGGCAGAACTGGGGAAGGCGTTCTTTTCTTCTATGTAAACGCCCGGTGTCATGAGTGTTGAAGCCATAGCTGTACGGGTTTGAGATTAGTATAAAAAGATTTCAGAATATGCTTGTGTGCGGTCATATCCTGGTATGCCCGCAGCTGAAATAGTTTGGATATCCGGCGATGGAAGCGCAGAAATGATGGTCCGGTTAAGACCACCAATGCCTCCGGCTTCCACCAGCTGAAACGTATGTAAAGGACGTTGCGCCAGTGCGATCGCCTCTTCCGAGACAAAGACGCTGGCGTTGGCGCCGTCAGGAAGTGTTACTGCCTGCGGACCTTTAAAATGAATTTTGTTGCTGGTGTCGATGATAGCTGGTTCTGACAATGCAGCAAGATTATCGCTCATCAAAAAATAGCACCAGCGGGTAGCCCTGGCGGCAAAACTGATCTCATAACGATCAGACAGGCCGGGAGTAAGCGACAATACTATCCTTGCAAATGGTTTTGCGGATACAATGCCGCCCTGATGTTCAAACGGGGCCACTTGATTGGCTGTTACCACATCATCTTTATGCAGCTTACCGGGCGCATAACCGTCTTTATTACCAAACAACAGTATGCTGTTCGGAATGTCAGACTGCTGCAATCCCGTATAATTATAAAATAAGTTGTCCTGCAATTGCAGGTCAAATACTAACGCCAGATCCTCCCGTAGCAGCTGCTCCCGCTCGTCCGTCTTGCTATTGTCATAGAGCAATACAAACCTGTCCGGCAGTCTGCGGAAGAGTAATCCATAACGTCTCATGTCAGTTGCGGTCTGCTGGGGTACAAGCACGCGGATGTCCCTTAAACAATTGTCAGCAAAGAACCGGTGGCGGAAATAAACTTCCGTCAGCAAATCAAATCCCATTACTGTAATTCCGTTTACAGAAGTTTGTCGTTTGTAGTGATGTCCGATACGGAAGGTCTGTATTCCCTGATAATACTGTCATCGAATGTCAGCATACGCATTTTATAAACCACAGAAGGCATATACTTGGCGCCCAGTGTGGCCCATACATTGTTCAACCGCTCCGTACCCATACTTTCCATTTCGAATACCAGCTTATCTATCCGGCGGTCCAGTGATGGCGTATCAGCAGGAGTGAATACGTTGCGTGACTGAAAAAAGGCCATGACAAAAGAGATGAAGCGCAATGCCTCTGCATAGTTGTTTCCGCTGAAATACGCAGAAAATAACACATACAGATTAATACATACCGGCGGAGCGGTCTTTGCCTGCAGCATTCCCGGATTATAACCGGGTACACTCTTTCCCAGCGCCTCTTTCTCAATGTTGATCAGCGTCACAAGTACTTTGTTCTCGCCCTGTATAGCAACACTTCCATCCTGATTTACAATACCGGACAGCACTACTTTTTCCTCATTGACATGCAATTGCCTGCTAAAGTGTTTGTTAATCACTTCAGTGATGCACGATAAGGTTTCGTAAATCATATGGCTATTATTTTCTCAGGAAGTACTCAGTAAAACTGACGCTAAACAATGCTTTGCCTGTGGCAGCTTACGATGTTATGTTGTGTGTAAATACTCGTTGTCGGCTTCTAATATCTAAATTCATATCCCACGTCAGTGGGATGAAAATCAGGGTACTAGGACATTCTAAATAACTTCGATTTTCATATTGGCCACAAGATAGTAGTTAAATGAAAACAATAAAATTTTTATTTAAATGAATATTTACCTATTTTTTATTAATTATTATTATTACTCTTGCCTCAAAGTTGTTCCGTAAATTTTACTATTTATGTATTCCCTTATCAGAATCCTATGCGGTTTCTTTTTTGTCCTTGCTATCTTTTTGTTTCCTAAGAATAACGTCCAGGCTAATATAATATATGCATACCCGTATGATACTTCCCATGGATTAAAGACGATAAACTTACCAACTTTTCAGAAAGATACAACGGGGAAAGTCAAACTATTGCAAAAGATAGTTGCGGCCTTAAGGTTCACGAAAAATGCGCGGGCAAGAGAACAGCAGCGTGTGATCACCATCATCAGAACCGTGATGGCCGATTCTATGGTGGCAACGGCAGCAGACATTAAAAAACTGAATGCCGAGTTGTCCTTGCAACAGAACCAACACTTTGATTCATTAAGTAAACTGATCAACGCCATCATAGCTGATGCAGCAGCAAGAGATACAGCGGTTGTACCGGGCGAAACACCAGAAGCTCCTCCTCCACCGGTGCCAGCTACAGATGTTGCAGACCTCATTAATAAGATCATTCCTATATTAACACAGAAGGCAAAAGAAGAGAAAAGCTCCGAAGTACAGCAGAAACGCTTGCAGGAAGTTCGTGCTATATATGGACGTCCGCCGGGTAAGATGGATACCCTGCGCATGGGAGATTCACTCGGCGCGAGATATACGATCACGCTGGGGCATAAGGCAAATGTAATAGGTGTTCACCCCTATTGGATGAACGATAAATATCTTCATTATAATTTCACTGCCCTCAGCGCCGTAAGCTTCTATGGATATACTACTGAAAAAGATATTAAGGCAAGAGATATTCCTCCTTTTCCATTAAACATGTTCACACTGGCAGCATCAGCAGGTAGCGACAGGCTATTTACATTATATGAAAATGATCCTGCTCATATCGATGCATTGCTGAAAGATGAAGATGCACAATTCCGCTGTATTGATTCTCTGTTACCCCTACTGCAACAATATGATGCGAATGGTATTAATATTTGGTTCAGTCAACTAAACGGCAACAAGAGAGAAGCCTTCACCCGTTTTGTTACCTTACTATCAAATTACTTACAACATAACAGTGACAAAAAATATAACATCGCCATCACCCTGCCATCGTACGACGAGCAGGCTGCGTACGATCTGAGAGCACTGGACCCATTAACGGACCATTTCCTGGTAGACTTTACGAAAGCCAGCGGCACACGTGCAGGCGCTTTAGCTCCTATGAAGGGAGATGCCCGACGGGCTATTGAACCGGTCATGTCCCGTTTGCTGAATCAGCAGGTGGCCCCTGGAAAATTTGTGATCCTCCTCTCCTACTACGGTACGCAATGGAAGAAAAGCCCGAGCGGCGGAAAGGATATCTTTACGAAATATGTTCCATTCAACGAGATCAAAAACCGTTTCCCTGGCGATACATCTGTTATATATGATGAAGATGCAGTAGCTGCATATGTGGAAGAGAAAAATGAAGCCGGCGAAGTTACTTCGGAAATATGGTTTGATGATGCCTATACCCTGGACGTTAAATACGACTATGTATTAAATAATGGTCTGGGTGGTGTTGCTGTATGGCCATTAGGTGCGGATGACGGTTATGGTGAGTTGTGGGATGAGCTGGGCGCCAAATTCATCAGCATAGATACTACATTCATTGACACTGTCAGATTAGTTCCGGAAGTTGTCGCCACCCAGTCCTGGTGGACGCGCATGACGCAAAGGATCGGTCATGAAATACGGGTGCTTGAACTGATGTTTACAGATCCCTGTCAGCTGGACATTGAAAAGGACGACCATGACGATGATTTCTTCGCTTACCTCACCCTGTTCCTTTTTATCATCGCATTACTGATCGGGTTCTTTTATGCATATAATATGCGGATGGTAGGTAGCGCCTGGCCATTGCAAAAGGTAGTGTTGCGCATATTGATAGGCTGGGTATTGATCACTATGTTCTTCGGGATAGTAACACTCTTTCTCAACAGAGACGTTCCTTTTGGTATTACTCATGCTACAGCTGACAATGGCAGTGTAAAGGCGAAATGTGTAACGGTACCGATGCTGGACCTCCTGCTGATATTTTCTGTGGGGCTTGTATTGGGCATGTTGATTATGCGGATATTAATACGTCCGTTGTTGACGAAAAATGATAAACCGTAACGTTGGGGGGGCATCAAGGAAACAATTCCTTCGTCTTACTGATCATTTCTTTGATACGCTTCGTAAAACTGTCACAGCAAGGTTTGCTGTAGCTATACAGGACCAAACCGCCTCCGTCTTCAGAACGGGACTCAATATTCATTTCTACCATGTGATCGGGATGGCTGCTGCAGGATTCATTGCTGAACTGATGAGTAAGATAGGCTGCGATCCTTTCGGCTTTTGAATTGTTATACCTGTCAGGAAGGTTGTGGATGTAGTCAGCCATTGTGTTATCAGGAACGAGAGATCTTTTTATAGCGCGGAACTGGATCATAACTATAAAATTAAGTGGGGAACGATGATACAAAGGTACGGATTAGGGGAATCTGTTGTCCAAATACCCGATTTTTTCCCTGGAGCAGATTCTTTCCTTAAATTTACCTCCTCAATTAAAATATTAATTCATGAAACATCTAATTCTAATTCTTTTGATGGGAACTGCCGTTAGTTCTTATGCGCAGAAAAGTGATCAGCCGGTAAATGTACCAGCGGCCGTTACTAAAAGCTTCCAGCAGCAGTATCCCCAGGCGACAGGTGTTAAATGGAAATTAAAGGACGATCAGTATCACGCGGAGTTTTCCAAACACGATGCCTGGTATGACGCATCAGGTAAACTGGTAAAACAGAAAGAGGATATTCAACAGGCTGATCTGCCGGCAGCGGTGAAGCAAGCCGTTCAGCAACAGTTTGCCGGATATACCATTCATGATGTTGACAAACATACTGCCGGAACAGTAATTACATACAAACTGGAGCTGAAGAAAAGTCCGGAAGAAAGAGATGTGACTTTCAGTGCGGATGGGAAAGTGCTAAAAAATGAGGTAGACGATAAGAAGAAGAAGAAATAACCATTCAGTATATAACGAAGCAGCCGCCAGATATTTCTGAGCGGCTGCTTTTTTTATTGTTGCGCGGCAAGTAAAGTTCTATGATGAGCCTCTCTGGCCCTGGTGAACAGCGTAAATACAATCGCCAGTACCAACGCCATTACGAGATAGGCTTCAGCCAGTAAGGCCTGCGTTTTGATGGTCAGTAAACTGCCGATGCCATAACTAAAGATGGAGGTAAGTACGTACATTGAGCCTCCGGTAATACCGCTTGCGATGCCCGCATTTTTACTGAAACGGCCAAGACAATAAGCAAACAGGTTATTGAATACAAACCCACTTACCATATGGATCACAATGGTGAATGCCATCAGGGTATACAGGTTAGAGCCAAATCCGGAAGTGACCATCATTCCTATAATAGCCAGTGCCTGTAATGTAAGTGCAGCTACTATCTTTTTAGTGAATGGCCGGTTAATAAGTGATTTGGAGATAATCCCCCCTATCATGATCGATAATCCCGACAGCAGGGAACAATAACCGGTAACTACGGCTGAATGATGAAACACGTGCTCAATAATGAAGGGACTTGTCATACCATGCACGATGACCATGCCGTAACACAGGGCCAGAATAACCAGCCCCAGACTAAAGTCGGGTGTTTTGATCATTGATCCGTATACCTTCAGGATAGGTTCCATTTTGAATGGATGGAAAGTCTTTAAGGATTCTCCCCCGTATTTCAATTCCAGCACCAGGAGGATCAGTGTAGCGATACCCAGGAAATAGAAGTTGGAAGACCATCCGAAGGCCGCTTGCAGATAACCGCCCAGGAAGGGAGCCGCTATCGGAGCCGTGGCCCAGATAATGGAGAACAAGCTGGTATAATGCTTCAGTTTCTCTCCGGAATAAATGTCCATAAAGTAAGCGCGCTTGCCCACGACGATCAGCGACACACAAATACCCTGTATCACACGCATGGCATAGATCACATTAATATTATGCGACATAGCAATGGAGAAACTGGCGAAGGTGAAGACGAGTAGCGCAGTTAATCCCAGACGGTAACGTCCGAAGCTGTCCAACAGGCTTCCTATGAACCATTGACTACTGCCGGAGCTGATCATGAAGATCAGCAACGACAACTGTATAGCTGCATTGCTTACGCCAAGATCCGTCGCCATGGCAGGCAGAGACGGTATATAAATGTCGGTCGCAAAGCCCGACAGGGGGATTAGTGCGAATGCGAGAACGGTACTTATACCGTGATGGTTCTCCTTAATAAACTTCATACCTCTTAAAATTTTCCGTTAGTGTTCTTATGATTCTCTATACCTATAATTTCTTCAATAATGTCCCAGTGTTCGGCAATCTTACCGTTTGCTACCCTGAACAGGTCATAGAAAGCGGATGGCGCTCCTTTAAGATGTCCTTCACTTATTGTGAGGACGAAATTGCCTTCACCTAATATCCTATGCATTTTGTCATATCTGATACCGTGTTTCTCCCATTTCGTCTGACTGGTCTTTCCAGCGCTGACAGCGCTATGATTGATACAACCCTGTTCGGGAAAATAATCACCCAGCTTTTTTATGTTCCCTTCTGAAAGGAGATCTTCCATAAAGGCCTTAACAAGATCTTTATTCTCGTCTGTCTTATCCCGGTCGGTGATCAGTACCGTTCCGCTGGTGATGCTGCTCCTCCCCGATACGAGTGGCAATAATGGCTGTGCATTATCCCAGTGTTCCACGATCAGACCATCCTCAAATCTGAAGATGTGAAAGCCTGCCATTGGAATGGGAAAATGATATTCCACATGCGCGAATACGAACGGGCCGTCTTCCATCAGGCGAAGTACTCTGACTATTATATGACGGGGTATGTCTTTCAAATACAATTTCAGACCTTGCAGTCCATCTGCGATCAGGGGATTATGCTGTTTATACCTTGTGGGGTGAATATATGTTAACGGCGTTTTCATGCCCGATCCAAAGCTGGTTAGAAGTGTTGCGACCTTCTCTCTATTTAACAATGCTATATTTTGCATCCGAAACTGTTAATACTTAAGCCCTGGCCGAAACCAGGGCTCTGAAACTACAATCGTCAATCATAAAAAACACACTCTTATACTATCTCCGTGCCGCCACGGCTTTATGTGGAGACAAATGCCGCGGGCAGCCCCGGCTATCTATCGAAAGATCGAATTCTGTCGAACAAAATTATACCATTCAGTATATTCTACCAAATAATTTTTGAACAAGCGTTCAAGAATGCGAGGGATTTAGCTGTGGGGGCTAGTTGGCAGAAACTCGTCCAGGCGGCGGGGACCCCGGGGCGCTGCAGACAACACGGCTCCTTCCCGAGCCGACAGACGTTTCATTGAGATACTATTTCTTTGAAATTTACATATAATCCTATGATCTATACATCAAAAAGAGGTCTCTCTTGTCGCAACTTTGTGGTGTCAGTCAGGGATGAATGTCCTGATGAGAAACGACAGAAAATATATCATGAAACCGAACGTACCAGATCAAAGAGAATTCCAGACAGGCAGAAAAATGAAGATGATAATTACCGGCCTCCTATTACTGGCACTTATCCCTTTTGCCGCTTACAGCCAGGACCCGCATCTCCCTCCAGGCAATTTAGGACTTACCAATTTACAGGATGGTAATCCACCGTCACCAGGATGGTACTATCTGCAATATGTACAGATAGATCAACCCGATAAGGTTAAAAACAGTCACGGAAAGACAATTAACGGCGCACTGCAAGTGAGTTCGCTGATCACATTACAGCAGGTAGTGTTTATCAGTAAGAAACGAATCTTAGGAGGTAACCTCGGCTTTACCACAATTATGCCGCTTGTAAAGTTGTCCACTAATGCAAGCGGTGGTGCTGCACCTTCGATCAATCCAAGTCCGCTAGGCGATCTTGTTACCGGACCGCTGGTACAATGGTTCAACAGGAAGCTGTTCGGGATGGATTATTCCCACCGGCTTGAAGTTGATGTGGCTGTGCCAACGGGAGGTTATCACTCGACATATGATATCAATCCGGGTTCCCGTGTCTGGCGTGTTTTCCCTCACTATACATTTACACTGTCGCCTGTTAAAAACCTCTCCTTCAGTATGCGGCATCATCTGAATTATTATTTCAAAGGTATCGGTACGGATGATCGTCCTGGTATTACCTACAACTTCAACTATTCTGCTGAATATGCGGTTACCAGATCAATATTCGTGGAAGCTGCAGGGTATTATCTGAATCAGCTGGAACAGGATGCACACGATGGAGATCATAATTATTTCCAGCATAAGTATGGCATAACAGATACACGGGAAAGAGTTTTTGCTTACGGGCCAGGTGTGGGTTTTGTATTTCCTTCGGGACTATTCCTCGAAATAAAAGCGATGAAGGAAGCTGCTGTACAAAACCGGAGTGAGGGTTGGAGAGGAACGCTTGCATTGTCGTACAAACTAAATAAGAATTAAACAAACCATTTCTTTATTTTGCTTATGGGAAGGCTGATTCGGTAAAATGGATCAGCCTTTAATATTTATGGATGTTCCTTTGTTGATAGAAAGCCTCTTATTCGTCGGGATTAAGAGCGCCACCGGAGTACGTCCTGAAGAAATCTTTCCTGTAGACCTCCCCTATCGGAATCTCTGTATCGCCAAGATAAATATTGCGATGATCGAATGAATCAATGTAGTTTATATTGACTACATAGGATTTACTTACGCGTAGGAACAACTGCTGCGCAACCTTCTGATGAATGGTTTTTAAGTTCATAGCTGTGATCAGCTTCTGATGGCCTGTATGTATCACTACGTAGTCTTTTAATCCTTCTATAAAGCGGATGTCATTGAAATTTAGCCTGTAAAATCTGCGGTCGGATTTGATTATTAAGAAGTCGCCGGTGTTAGCTTCTACGACATTCTTCTCTGTCTCATCCGAGAGCAACCGTTTGTATATTTCCGCCTTGCTGATCGTTTTCTCCAGGCGGCTTTTATCGATAGGTTTCAAAAGATAATCTATAGCATCAAGTTCGTAACTTTTAAATGCGTACTGTGGATAAGCTGTAGTAAAAACCGTCAGGACCTGGCGGGACAATGTTGCCGCGAATTCCAGTCCTGTTACCATCGGCATTTCAATATCGAGGAATATGAGATCTACTTCGTTTCCTTTCAAAAAGTCCATAGCGGTAAGGGCATTGGAGAACGTACCCAGGACCTCAACATTTGAAACATCCCTGATGAGCGCCTGCATTTCCTCTCTTGCCAAAGGCTCATCATCTACAATGATGCATTTCATAACGGTATCATTAATTTGACGTTATATTCTTTAGAAGTGGAACTCGTTTCCAGATAGTAGCTACCCCCGTATAAAAGTTCCAATCTCCTTTTTATGTTGGCGAGCCCCAGCCCGCTGCTCCTGTTGTCTGAAGGTCTATAATCCGGGTCCCTGGAGTTAAGACAGCTGAAATGAAGCTTATCTCCGATTACCTCTATCTTAACCCTGATATAAGATGCGGCCCCGCTGATATCAACACTGTGCTTTACTGCATTTTCCAGAAAAGTGGTAAAAAGGTTCGGCGGTAAGGCAACCATATTAAGGATCCGGGGAGTGGTCTCGCTGGAAATATCAACAGAAAGATTATCTCTTCTCAGCTTTTCCAGCGACAGGAAGTTAGACAAGAATTTGATCTCGGAACTTAACAGGGTCTTTTCTTCATTATTCTCATAAAGCTGGTACCGGAGGAACTCAGACAATTTCATGATGACAATTGTAGCCCTGTCCGGATCACTGCGAACAAGCGCTTTAATTCCATTGAGCATGTTAAAGAGGAAATGCGGATTGATCTGATTCCGCAACTCATTTAACTCCATTGTCAGCGTGATATTCCTTAACGCTGCCATCCTTTCGTTATCCCTTGCCCATCGCTGGAAGAGCTTCATTGTAGTGGTGACCATTACTACGGCAATCAGTATGAGCGTTCCTTCATAGAGCCCCAGTTTGTGTTCGGCCATACGGATGGCCAACTGCTCCGGTGTTGAAAACGTATCCAGTAGCCAGGATAATATTATCCGGCAGGCCACTACCACCAGTACTAACAGCACAAGGTACAGGATATACCTGCCTCTGAAGAACAAGCGCGACACCAGTATGTTCATATTGATGTAACACATAATGATCAGACAGCCAGACACGGAAAACAGACGCAGATATCTATAACCTCCCCTATAGTCCAGGACCTCATTAGAAAAGAAGATCATAGCCAGTACTCCCAGTACTATTCCAGCATGACGTAAAATTCTGTACCGGTCGTCAATGATCAGTCGAATGATCTTTGCATCATTTAACTCCACATGATCTTGCTTCATAATATTTAATAATTTGAACACAGAGTGAAGATAACGCGATTATAGCCTGCCCTACCTGAAAATTATACAAAACCCTGCCTTTCTTATACCAAATTTCGCTTGTAAATAATTTAGTATAAAATGTAAACGGTTTGGTATAAAAACGAAAAACTGAGACCCTATTCTATCTTTCTTTGTTCCGTTAGTCAATGTATGACGGGCCGTCTTCATCGCAACAAAGCAGTCCTTCACGATCATTGATTACAGCCAGCTTTACCCAGTCTATCATTAGAATTCTAAACAAGGAACATGGAAATTACACGAAAATTATTGCTATCAGTATCAGGCATACTGATCATGTCAGTGGAATGTTTATCGCAGAATATCTCTAACGGGGCACAAGATAGCCTGTCGCTCCCTAAACGTGCAGAGCGCAATGCTGCAAGCAGGCTTGCCATTGCACGTCCACTGAATATTGAATTCATCTATTCCGCTCCATACAATTTCACATCAGAACAAATAGGGAAAGCCTTGCCGGAAAGTAGGGTCACTAATTTCACACAGTTAAAAATGAGTGCCAACTATAACTTTATAAAGAGAAAAAACTGGTTAATGGGCGCCACAGCAGGATACAGGTACACTTCTGTTGGGGCGGATATAACACACCCCGGAGGAAGTATTAAAACTACGGATGGCGATTTTCATTACTTCTTTTCCGCTGTTAACTTCTCATATTTCTCTACGTTGTTCAATAAAAAGACGATCTATACATCAAGTCTACTAGTTGATGGTAGCGAGAAACATGTTGAGAGAGTAAAAGGAATGTTAACAGGTAATATTGTGCTAAAGGCGAATCAGCGTACGAAACTGACAGTTGGTTTACTCGTGAACATTGACCCTAGTTCACAGGCTCCTGTCATGCCAACTTTCTCCTACGAGCATAAGTTTAATAATGGCCTGATTGCAGATGTGATCTTTCCAAAGAGCATCTATTTAAGAAAGTACCTGATGGCTAACGGGAGATTATCCTTAGGTGCGGAGCTGGACAGAACGGGCTTCTATCTATATAACCTGGACAGTACGGACCAAAGATATGAGTACAGGCAACTAGACATTAATTCAGGTTTGATGTATGAACACATAATAGCCAATCATTTTGTACTCACGGCAAAGACAGGTATGAAGATGACCACTTCCGGCAGGATATTCAGGAAAGAAGATTCGTTTGGATCGCCGGTATATCAAACTACTCCAGACCCGACCTTTTATTTTAACATAGGCATCTCGTTCAATCCTTTTCTTTTTATGAGCTCAAAGAAATAGAGCCAATTCAATTGCTACGATCATGGTAAGAGTTTTTAAAACAGACGTACTATGTACCGAAAAGGTACAGGTCATTGTGAATGATCTGCTGCAAACAATTCCTGATCTCAGGGTTACATTTGACCTCGAAGATGAAGATAAGATCATGCGGGTGGAAGGGAAATTCTTTAAGGCAGAAGATGTTATTTTCTGCCTTAAAGAAAAAGGACATTGCTGTATCTATTTACCTTTTGACCTGTGTTTGAATGATTAATGATATCAGGCTGCAAGCATGCGTTACATCCGGTCGTGCTGTAATGACTTTCTGAAATTAACAGCGCTCAGTCCAAAAAATAATACACTGACCAGGATGAGGGGCATTAATACCGATAGCCAATTAATATTGTATGCCTGAGAGAAGTGTTCCATTTTAAATTGCTGCCAATCCTCGCCCGACACAGCGGATCCTTCAAAGATCTTCGGGTAAAAATGCAATCTCATTTTCTCATGAAATCCGGTAGTGCTGTCCAGAAAGCTCAACTGGTTACTTAGCCCTGCGCGGGCGATGGTGTTTAACATATGCTGCGTGTGCAATGTGGGAATGAAGCCGGCAATGAAAGTGCTTGTCTTTTCTCTTTGCCAGAGTTTATCCTGCATTGCATTTGCCTGCATCTGTGATTCATCATCTCCCATTTGCTGCATGGCATAATACCAGGGCCAGTTGAACTGCCCTTCGGGTAATATGTATCTGCGGAACTGCGGGTAGTGCGCATAGAATTTATCCATGGTCGGTTGCTTATCCATATCCCACTTTTCATGGTATCCTTCGCGCTGTGCTACCGCTGTAGCCATTGCTTCCGGAACGGGGTATTTATTGAGGATGTAATTGTTCACTGCTCCGGGAAGGATCACCGTGAGCATCATCCAGCTGCTTAAAAGAATGACGGCATTGGTGCTTGATCTCTTCTGGAGAGATATTACCCACAGGCAGATCGCGAACCAGCATAACAGGTATAAAACAGCAAGCGCAATCGTGGCTATGAAACTGCTATCAACAGGAATTGACAGGATCACAGCGGAAAGCAAGAGTAATACTGCCAGTGCGGCGAAAACGGCTATGGCACGTATCAACAGTTTCCGCAACAGGAGTTTGAACGGGTGGTTCCCCTGGGTCGAAACCAAAGGCCAGGTACCGTCTTCCTTTTCTTCAGACAGCAAGTTATAACTGAAGCCGATGATAAGCAATGGCAACAGGTAGATGAGCACAAAGCTAAAATCAAGATTGCCCGTCAGCAGGTTGAACGGATTGAACAAGTCAGTATCGTACTTCTGATTTTCCAGGTTGCGGATAGTGATGCTTTGGATGGACGAATTTACATCTCTCTGGCCTATGGATAAACCATTAAGCGGATGTGTTTCATTAACGAGACTGAAGCGCAGGTGATACAGCAGTAGTCCCATTTCTTTATTGAAATATTGCACGTTCCGTTGGATATGTTCCTGCTGGAAATGAGCGGTCTTCTCAATACTGGTCCGCTGTTTTTCTATATGTTGGCGGCCGATGTAGATGCTGATAATACCGGTAAACAAAACAACTGCCAGACCAATTACCGCCACCTTCGAACGGATAAAGCTCTTGAATAATAATGTCAGCATATACTAAATAGCTTTTAATTTTTTAGATAAGATGGAAACCGCTGTAATAAGCAATAACATCCAACAGAGTAATGCGAACAGGGAAAGTGTTTCGCTGGTGATCATTACAATCGGACGCTCGGTTTTATAACTGAAATCGGGGAATGATTTCCAATGTTCGCTGCTAATGCTATAAGGTTTGTCGTTATCTCCGGGTTTCTTATTGCTGATCAGTTTTATCTGCAGATCGTTCATGTGCTGCGCCAGCTGATAGCGATAGGCTTCCGCCTGCTGCTGGAACCGTGTATAGTTGTTGAAGCCAGTTCCACTGATGGACATTGAGAGATTTCGCAGGGCCATGAGTGGGTTTACAAAGGCTGATAACCGTGATACATCGTTCTGCTGCTGATATCTGTCCAGCAGGGCGAAGAGGTGCTGATTGTAAATAACGGCGCTTATCCGCTCGCCTTCCTTCATCTGGAAGCCGCTGTAATTGAATGGCAACTGCTCCACTGAACTGGCATTATATATTCTGAGGACCGAGTCTTTCAGTGCTTTATAATAAGGATCATCGGGATTATGACTATCTCCCTTTTGAATCAGTTCTTTCTCAATAGCTGTTTCAAATTCGATCCTGGAAGGCGATGCATAAAGAAAGTTTCCGGCGGCCTGCATGGTACGTGGCAGAATAATTGCCCACAGCAGCCATATACTTATCAACGAAACCAGCGCCAGTTTAGCGGTTCTGCTGTATGCGGAGATAAGCACTGCAACGATGCTGATAATTCCGAAATAGACGGCATAACATAACATGATCCAGGAGATCAGCAGCAGATCGTCTGCCGTAAATTGCTTTTGCGGAATGCTTACCCCTGCTGCGATCAAAAAGATGAGGACCAGCAGCAGCAATGACAATGCGATACCAAATAAGCCTATGATCTTACCTGTCATGATCTCTTTCCATGACACGCCTTGTCCTAATAAGATCTTCAAAGTGCCGTTCTCCCTGTCTGCCGCCACCGTATTGAACCCGATAAAGAAAATAACAAGGGGGACGAGTATCTGCAATATCATCGCCATACTGATCTCTCCGAAGCGGAGCATGCCGGTGCTAAAACCTGCTTCAGAAAAGTTGACGCTATTCTGGCGATGGGCTTCCAGGAAAACGGCATTGCCAACGTAACTTTCCATGCCAGGGTCAAAGATGCTCAAGGGACTTTTCGGACGGAAAACAATATATCCATAGTGTGCCATACGATGAGGATGTTTGTCGGGCATTTCTTCCCAATGCTCCCGCACCTCCTTTTGATATGATTGTCTGCTTTGGGTTTCCTGCAGATAAATTCCGGCACAGCTGTATGTTGCATAAATAAGCAGGATGGCTACGATACCCAACAACATAACAATTGCTTTGTTCCTGAAGGCATTCGAAACCAGCTGCTTTGCTAGTAGTAAAAGAACGTCTCTCCTCATTGGTCAAACAGTTTAAAATTTATAGGTTCCTGTTAATGTTACATTCCTGGGCGCTCCGGGAAACAGCCGCAGATAGTTCTGTGCGCCGAGCCAGTAAGTTTTGTTCATCACATTGTTGATGTTCAGCGCCAGCTGCATATTACTTTTACCGGGACTGTAATAGAAGGCCATATCGAGTAATGTATATGCAGGTACTTTAAATGCCCTTGTGAACCAGGGAACTTTATCACCGCTGTATTGCAGGCCCAGGCCAATACCGACGTCCTTCAGCATTGATCCTTCTGTGAAGTTGTAACGGGTCCAGATGTTGGCGCTATTGAAGGGCGTATTTTCTTTTCTAGTACCTTTTAATTCTGATTTGCTGTCTTCTATGATCTGTGCATCGATGTAACTATAAGCTGCGTTTATCTGCCAGTTGGGCAGGATAAATCCTGCGATCTCAATTTCAAAACCTCTGCTTCTGTCGGCCCCTCTTGTGACCAGCGAATCGGGATAAGCCGGGATATTAGCGTTCATCAATACATTCTCCTGGTTGATCTCATAAACAGCGGCGCTTACATTCAGACGGCCTTCCCATAATGCGGACTTCATACCCAGTTCCTTCAGGTTACTTCTCAGTGGTTTGAACAAGGCTGCTGACTTTGCAGTGTTGGAGAAGTTCCCTGTATTGGGCATGAGCGTTACGGTATTTGACTGTGGCTGAAAACCTTCCAGGTAAGTAGCGTATACGTTTGTTGCTTTAGTGACTGCGTAGGTGATACCTATTCTCGGCAACCAGGCGTCGTTACTGAAGGACAGTTCTCCAGGCGAGTCATAATTCGTAATGTCCCTGAACCATTCGCGGCGCAGGCTTAGTAACAGCGTGAGTTGTTTCCATTGCAGCTGTTCCTGTATATAAACAGCATTATCGGTAGTAAGAGCAGCGGGCAATGCGGTCCTTACATTCATCGTGTAATCGCCCGGACTGGTGATAGTATAAGAAGGATCGTCCAGGTCAAAGTGTTTAACATTGGGCCTGGGCATTGTTATTCCTCCGATCGTTATCAACTGGTAGGCGGCCGCATTTGCTTTGACATAGGTATTGGCGACAGTACCATCCTTCAGTAAAAAACCTCTCGCTGCATTCTGCCCGCCACCTTTCAGTTTTCGCCAGCTATGCAGGTCGTAACCTACCAGTAGTTTATGGTTGATGTTTCCGGTCTTTAAATCAAAGTTGAAATAGCTGCTAACATTATCGACGTTCCAGAATTGTTTGCGTTGTACATATTGCATTGCCGCCAGCGAGGTAATTGGATTATTGGCAGTGTCAACAGCGAAGCCATTGGTGGTACGATGCTCCTGGAGATCTTCGGTCCAGGTCTGCTTCATGTAGGAAGTATTGAAACTGATGTTGTCAGTAAACTTGTGGGACAGCGTTCCCATTACTATGAACTCCTTTGACTTAAAGAAATCATCCGGTGCAGCGAGGTTCAGGCTAATTGGTGTGCTGTGCAAGTCTGTAACACCGGCTACGGCGCCAAAGATGGGCTGTCCGCGGTCTAACTTTCCCGTCATGTTACTGAAGATCATTTCGACATTTACAGCGGTCCTCTCGTTCGGTATATAGGAAAATGAAGGCGAGACGAGCACCGATCTATTGCCAATGAGATCCCTGTAGCTGCCAGCTTCCTGGTAAGCACCGTTTATCCTGTATAGTAACGTTTTACTTTGGTTAAGCGGTCCTGTGAAGTCAAGCGTTCCTCTTATCGTACTGAAGCTTCCAGCGCTGATGCTTATGTCACGCCGGTTTACGGCCAGTGGTTTTTTCGTAACAAGGTTAATGCTTCCGCCCGGATCAATGCTGGAGAAAGTTGCACTGGCTGGCCCCTTAATAACTTCCACCCTTTCGATATTTGTTATTAACGGTTGCAGGAAATAATACTGGCGCGTACGCATGCCGTTGATGATCTGTCCTTCTTCATTCTGGCTGATGCCCCGGATAGCGTACTGGTTATAGTAAC
Source organism: Chitinophaga sp. S165 (assembly GCF_003182155.1). Lineage (GTDB taxonomy): Bacteria > Bacteroidota > Bacteroidia > Chitinophagales > Chitinophagaceae > Chitinophaga. The sequence continues at coordinate 510,844 of NZ_QGTG01000001.1, read as the reverse complement.
TGGAAGGTATGACACCGCTGGCCATCTTCACTGCATCGGCCAGTTGAAAGGCTTGTTTGTCGGCAATCAGTTCTTTGGTGACCGTTGATATAGCCTGCGGTATATCTTTATTTAAAGTCGCTGTTTTTGTAGCGCTGAAGGAGTAATCGCTGTAATATTTGTTAGCGATGCGGCCGGTGATCTCTACTTGTTGCAGCTGGCTTGTGCGTGTGACAAGCCCGGTATCAGCAGTCGCTTTTTCGCCGGGCGGTGCCTGTGCCTGCGTGGTGATACTGTAAAGGACAAGGGTTGGCCCTATCAATAAATACTTCATTTGATCTAGTTCTATAGGTTGGAATGGCGTCTTAAATGGTTTCCAGGTACAATTGCTGTAATTCGCCGGCGGTAATTTCGTTCGTATTTATTGTATGGACCAGGGAGCCTTGTTTCATGATCCCGATCTTCGTACCGACATTTACGGCATTGAAGATGTCGTGTGTAGCCATAAAGATGGCTTTCCCTTCTGCGGCGAATTCTTTGCAGATACGGGTGAATTCTGCGGTAGCTTTCGGATCGAGGCCGGATGTGGGTTCATCCATCAGGATGGCGTCTGCATTTTTGGCCAGCGCAATGGCGATACCGACTTTCTGCCGCATCCCTTTGGAGTAGGTAGCTAACCGGCCGGCGTGGGCGGTTGTTTGCAAGCCTGCTTTACTTAAGAATGCGCTCAGCTCACTGGCGGAATATCTGCAACCAGCTAAACGGCTAAAGAAGTCGAGGTTTTCTATGCCACTTAAGTTGCCGTACAGTTGTACGACTTCCGGAATATAGGCCACAAATTTCTTAGTGCCTGTATCGTTCGGTTTTACTTCGACGCCATTGATAGTAGCCTTTCCACTGGTAGCGTTTGTGAAGCCCAGGAATAAATTGATCGTCGTTGTTTTACCGGCGCCGTTCTGGCCTAGCAGACAAAAGATCTCTCCTTTGCTGACGGATAAGTTAAGATTGTTCAGCGCAATAGTACCATTGTACTGTTTGCTAAGCTGTTCAGCTTTGAGCACAGTCATACGAATATAATTTTGAATTATTATGAAATCAGGGATTGCCGGCGCATAGGAACAGCGCCAGTTTAAGATGTTCAGAAGTAAATTATCAGCATGTTACAGGAGGGCCGCGAAGGCAAAGCTCAGATGGATGGGCTGTGTTATATGGAACAACAATGTAAACAAGGATTACGGTTACGGCTCGTGTAACTGCGGGGCAAAATTGTGCGGCTGCTATATCTGCATCTCTTGTTAACTGGAAGTCGCAAATAGCGCAATGATGTGCCGCCTGGGTAACAATGGTGTATGACTTGTGCTGCGGTAAAGGGCGCTCAGTATGTTGATGGAATAGCTTTACACCATGAATTACCAGCATGAGGGCCAGTAATACAAGTGCGGTCACTTTCCTGATATTTCTTAAGACAGACACCTGCCAAAGATAGGGGCATTTTTTATATAATGCAACAATGTTGTAAATAAAATAGAGCGCCATCTGTCAGACAGACGACGCTCTTGTCAATTACAACACAAACACTAACGATTTAGATCAGTATGCTGTTCTGTTTACGAATTCTGATGCAAAGGAAGGAAGGATCGGGGGAATGATTGCGTGATGTATGTCACATTTGATTTCGTGACTGATGTGCGGATAGGGCTGCCGGTAATTAAAGCGTTGACCTTCTGGCTCGCAGTCCGGATGGAATCTCTGGCTGCAGTTATTTGAAGTTCCTTTCTATTTAGCCTTTGTATGCGGTTGGGCAGTTGGTTGTTCCATTAAACCCCTGGGATGGCGCTTCAGCGCCACCTGATAGATGCCTCTCAGGAGGGTCTTATATGACGTATCCCAGAAGCGTCTACGGAGGAGTGGTGGACTTGATCGGGAGTTGCCATTTGGGTATTTTCTGGTGTGGGAATTGGATAAAGTGATGTGTTGAGATGCGACCGGGCAATGAGCGGACTGCTTCAGGACCTTGCTGGAGCTGTTTTGTGGAGGGCTTCTATGTTCTAAGGTGTTGGCGGGTTAAGGATCACTCATCAAAATATAGCATTCAGGCGGGGATGGTTTATTCCCTTTTTATTGTATGTGGGATGGCCGATACGCTTGCAGGGTGTTCGGAGCGTATTGAGGGTAATATAATTCTATGCCGGTAGTTATGGCGATTTGTTGTTACGGGCATTTGTGGCGCCATTACGGCGATAATGTCTGCGGCCAGGTATTGCCTGTTGGCTGATGGTCCGTCTTTAAGCAGTCCCCTTACCTGTAATGTGATGATCAGTGTTCCTTTACCTGGTACGTCCAGGGCCACATCTGCACCGGAGAATGGTTCATGGGGATCTATCTCCATGATGGCAGTTTCCGTACCGGTGACGTGGTGGGTGTTGAAGTCGATACGGGTTGCGATGACTTTTACTTCCAGTGCGGTAAGATCTTTGTGTTGAGCCAGGGTTTGCGGGGGGATGTGCAAGATGCCATTCCGGAAGAGCCGGGGTGCGATGCTGAAGAAACGGTCTGTTCCCGCGTATTGGTTAAAGCGGAAGCCTGTAACTGCGGCGTGATCGCCAGCTGCTGTTATGAGCATCCTGTTCAGCCGGTTGATATGGCTGCTGTCGCAACGGATGTCCAGATCGTCATAAAAAGCGTTGCGGATAAGGGCCGCCTTTTTGCTGATCATACCGAAGCGCTTAGCTGCACGGCGGGTATTGGCCGTTTGTCTTACGATTTCAGGCATACTGCGCAGGAAGTATTTACCATTGCGCTGATACCCGATGAGATTACCGAGTTTACCGGTAAAGGTGATGATTGAACTTTGTTTTGCCATTAATGCTTATTTTGAGTACCCTAAAATTAACGAAATCTGCCGGTTGAGGGATTTAGCTAACAAGGGAGATTATGCACAATGGCGAGGCTGTAATGTGGATATTTTGGATGATCCACTTCGTCAAGCGGCCTTACGGGATAGCTCACTAATTCATATACATGTTAATATTTAATATTGTGTCCATTTAGAAGCTTGGCAAAATCTTCTCTGGCCCACTCTTGCTTCATTTGGACATTTCGCTTGGATATCTCTACTATCTCCCTCTTCATGTTTTCATCCCCAAAGGCAACAAGTACTTCTGCAATTTTAAGATAGGCGTAAGGGCTGCTTTCAATTTCGAGCCTGCTCAAGAGAGCTTTAACACAGGAATCATCCCTTAATGCTAATACTTTGTCAGCGTATAGGTTATACAATGGCGCATTGATATCCTTAATGTTTTTGTATATCATCTTCACCACCATGGTTCTATCATGGGCTATAAGCGTGTCGAGCATAACATCCATTAGATTTACCGGCTTTTTTTCGTAATTATCATAATCAACTATCTGATTGAGGTAGTATAGTTCAATATTCTGAATCGTCTTTTTCGTTACCTGAAATGCCTTTTGTGGCTGCTGTTTATAAAGCAGACTAAATACATCAGGCGATATCATCATTTCATTTTCCCATATTTCCCAGAGGAGGTCATTGTAAACCGGCGAATAATGTTTCCTAATCGCATTGAACACAAATGCTATGTGATGCTTGCGTATATTCGAATCAGTTATTTTCTTAAAAGGTTTTTCAAGCTGTCGATATGCGGTATCATCTTTAAAGCTTGCTATTGCGTTATACATCTCCGCTGACTCGGAATCCCAGGAGGCCTTTACCAGCACGTCGTGCAATGACTCCTGCAACAATGGTCTAAAGGCAGGATCGGGAAACTCACCAATTGCTTTGTATGTGTTAAAAAGCCCATTCCGTTGTTCGATCCTGCTGTTTTTTAGTATTAAGGGAATATCTTCCTTTCTTCTGAATTTGGCCAATGCTATTAAAGCCGATTGATTTCCATCTTTCAACATAAGCTCTTTAACTCTTCCATAGAAACGTGCCGTCAGTTTGCCTCTTTTTATTGCCCTTTCTTTTGCATATAATCTATTTGAGGTGTAAATCAGTACACTGTCCAGATATTCAGATTCTTCCAGGGTAAGCTTTTTTGAATCCAGATCATATGATTGCTGTGCAATATCAATAAAGATATCACCCACATCTTCCGTTCTTCCAATGCAACCAAATTGAGTACGAACCTGTATAGTATCATTCAGATGCCTGATTACTATCGGAAGCAGATTAGCGGTAGTATCATATGATAGGGCCCAGAAGGCATAACAGCGTACAACTCCATTAGGATGATCAGTGAGTTCCGTTAACTCAGCATTTGTCGCCTTATTTTTTAGTTCAATGAAATTGTCATATTCTTCCGGTCTGATACCACCCTCGCCAACCGCTCTACCAGCCAGTACGTTAAGGGTGGAAATTTTTGAAACTATTTCTTTCGTATGCGTGGAAATCTTTAAACTATTATATGAATATTCTCCAGAACAGGCTACTGAAAATACGAGAATAATTATTGCAATGGACCGTCTCATAAGTATAGGATGCTTGATATCAAATATAAATAATAACAGGCGTTATGAGCAGGGTGTCAGGTTATTTTAACAAATTATACTGTTTGTGATAATAGCGCAATAGCGACCCTCAATATCCTTCCCTGGACAAAAAATCATCCATGAGATTCAATACTGCATCAAAATTAGTTTCCAGCAACGTATGGGCTTCGTCGAGAATATGTACTTCTGCATCGGGTAAGTCGCTTTTGTAACATTGGGCTTCAACTACACAAAAAAATGGATCATACCTGCTCCATACAATCAAAGGCAGTGAGGAGTGGTACTAACTTTGTATATTCATCAGAAACTATAACATATGATCGTACAGGCATTGCAACAGGAATTCGAACATGAAGTAACCAGCACCAGGAAATTATTGCAGGCGGTACCTGCAAAGGATATTAACTTCAAACCTTCTCCTATTTGCTGGACGATGGGCGAACTGGCCCAGCATATTGCGACCATTTATTACTGGTATGTAGGTACGCTTACCCAGGATGTGTATGATATGGCTGCAGATCACCTGGAGCGCGGCGATCCCGCAGATATTCAGGCTACGCTTGCTTTGTTTGAAAAGAATGTTGAAAAGGCAAGAGCTGCGTTGCAAACAGTTACGGAAGAAAAATTACAGGCGCCATGGACGATGAAGGTTGGAGAGCATACCGTTCTGGGACCGATGCCGCGTGGGATCGTTTCGCGTGGTTTCCTGTTCAATCATATTTATCATCATCGGGGCGAAATGATGACCTATCTGCGTTCCACCGGCAATATTGTGCCAAGCATATACGGTCCTACATATGAGGATGATCTTGCCAGGAGAAATGCCGGCAATTAAATTGGCTGCATGTCCTGTTTTGCCCTTTGATTGTCTTGAATGCACTGCAAGTACGATGATATTGTTGTCGAAATTTGCATTGTAATCAAACAGATCAATATGAATAACCACCTTATCCCCCGTTTATTATTTGCAATTGCTGTGACAGTCCTCGCATCCTGTCAGTCACGTCCGGAGAATACCCAGAACGCATCCGCTACATCAAAAGATACTACTGTGAGTCGACATACCCAGCTCACTGATAGCGGCTATGCAGACGTAAATGGATTAAAAATGTACTATGAGGTGTATGGCCAGGGTAAGCCGCTTGTATTGCTGCACGGTTCTTTTATGACTATCCCTATGAACTGGTCGAACATCATACCGTTGTTTGCCAAAGACCGTAAAGTGATCGTAGCGGAAATGCAGGGACACGGCCGTACGAGAGATATTCCACGGGCTTTGAGTTATGAAGGTATGGCCGACGATGTATCCGGTTTGCTTAAGCATCTTAAAATTGACAGTGCAGATGTATTGGGATATAGTATGGGAGGAGGCGTTGCCTTTCAAATGGCAATACGTCATCCTGAACAGGTACGCAGGCTTGTGGTGTTATCGGGCACCTATAAGCATGATGGATGGTGGCCGGAAGTCGAAGCCAGTTTTGGTACGATGACAGCAGACATGTTCAAGGGTTCTCCGATAGAAAAACAATATGATAGTCTTGGGAATGATCCGGCGCATTTCCCTGAATTTGTGAAGAAGGTATTAAGTATAGATGATCAATCCTATGACTGGTCAAAGGAGGCAAAAAGCATACAGGCGCCGATATTCATGGCCATAGGCGATGCTGACGGTGTGAGATATGAGCATGCGCTGGAACTATTCCGGGCAAAAGGTGGCGGAAAGATGGGAGATCTGCATGGGTTGCCGAAGTCAAGGCTGGCAATCCTTCCCGGTACTACTCATATAGGGATGATGCTGCGGACGAATTGGCTGATACCGATGGTAACAGATTTCCTGGATGCAGATCTGAATGCGCCTCCGCCGATGTTTTAAAGATGTTTGTAAAAATGGGTATTCCGGCAACCGGGATACCCGTTTTTATTAAAGTGACAATTCACTATTTTGAATAACGAAGTGCAACGTGTCTTGTTTTGCCCTCCTTTGCATGAGTTGAAATTTTAAAAGGATTATTTATGAATAATACTTCAAATTCAAATCCTTCCGCTGATCCTTCGTTGGAGAGCGCCATTCACTATGATGAATTTCTTGGTCCCATGTTCTTTGAGCCTTATGCCATAGAAATCGCCACTCGTATTCATCCTTCCTCCGTTTCTCTTGCACTCGAAATTGCTGCCGGGACAGGCCGTGTTACCCGCCATATACGACAACGGATACCGGCATCGGCCAACTTGATCGCTTCGGATATTGACGAGAATATGCTGGCTGTAGCTAAGAGAAAATTAGCAGCTCCTGACATTGACTGGCGAAAGATAGATGCACAACAGCTTCCTTTCACCAGCAATAGTATAGACCTGGTTGTATGTAGCTTTGGATATATGTTTGTGCCTGATAAACCGAAAGCATTTGCAGAAGCATATCGTGTGTTGAGCCCAGGAGGCATGTTGTTGTTTACGACCTGGGATAAGCTGGAGAATAATGCTGTGTCTTATATTTCCCGGTCAGCAGCAAAGAAATATTTTGAGGGAACATTGCCCGAGTCATATAATGTGGCAACTTCGATGAATGATGAAGCCATTATAAGGCCACTATTAGAGGAGGCAGGGTTTTCCGAAATATCAATTGAGAAAGTACAAAAGCATTCAGTTTGTACAACTGCAAAAAAGGCGGCTATTGGTCTTGTGCAGAACGGGGCTATTTTTCAGGAAATCAAAAAGCGAAACCCCGCGTGGATTGATGAGATAATAGCTGACGTGGAAAGGGAACTGTCTGAAAAGTTTGGAGTAGCTCCTATGAGCGCTCCTATAAGTGCGGTGATCATTCAGGCGTGGAAATAATTGGACCATGATATAGATGAGCTATAAAGAGCATTGTTTGAAAAACTGCCGGGGGTATTTCAATGCTACAAGATTTTATAAAATTACAAAAAGGGAGAATTTCCTGTACGACCTGTTATAGATTACTTGGGATGAGGTATCTTTCGAGGTTTATATAAAAAAAAGAGGATAATTACTAAAGTGCAATTATCCTCTTTTGTGACCTCGTCTGGATTCAAACCAGAAACCTTCTGATCCGTAGTCAGATGCTCTATTCAGTTGAGCTACGAAGCCATTCCCGTGATCGGGATTGCAAAGGTGTAGAAAAAAATCAAATTTCCAAAATAGGAGTTGGATTTTTTTTGAGGGGCGCCATTTTTACAATTGAGCAATTCAGATGTTGGTTGATAAAGTGGTCTTAATATTACAACTCCCGTTCAATGTTCACATTTTCACGAAAAGAAGGACAGAATCTTTTCTATGTTACGCCCCACCCCTTCCGGATCACTCCTTTCTATACTGTCCAACAATAATTCGTGATCCCTGTGTGTTTCACTGAAAATAGCTTGGTGATCTTCCAGGATAAGATAAAACGGCGCTAAGTAAGAAGTCAGTAAACTATATAACTCGGCTAAAACCTTATTCCCGGAGGCTGCAGCAATGACATGATGTAACTCCAGGTCTGCGGCGACGCACTTCTCTGCATTGTCACTTTGAATAGCATGTTGCCGCTTACCGAGTATTTCCTTCATCCTGAGAATGTCTTCTGTTGTTCGGTTGATAGCTGCCTTTGCGGTCAGTTTTCCCTCCAGCAATTCCCTCAACTCATGTACTTCTCTAAAGTCAGTACCTACCATTTTCAGGTCGGTCCCCCGGTAAAACTTCTGCGTCTCGATGAATGTTCCCAAGCCCTGCCGTGATCTTAACAGTCCTGCGTTATTTAATAGCCTGGTGGACTCTCTGATTGTCGATCGTCCCACGCCGAAAGCTTTCATCAATTCCGTCTCGTTAGGTAACTTCTCCCTGTTCCTATACTGTCCATGACGGATTTCCTCCGTGATCAATACCGCTACTTCCTCGGCCATTGTTTTTCTTTGCAAGATCTTCATGTCAAATGGGATATAGCTTCACCCGTCAAAATACGGGTTTCCCTGTCAACCAATAAATAATCATCCAATGCCGGTTGTTCAATTTGCACCGTCTTTTCTAATATCCTTTCAATGATCTCGCTCATGGCCGTAAAGCTGATCTGATAGTTCAGAAAGGCTTCCACTGCAGTTTCGTTAGCGGCGTTCAGTACGCAAGGCATAATTCCTCCATGTTCCAATGCTTTATAAGCCAATGCCAAATTTTTAAACACCTTTATATCCGGCTCGTAGAAATTCAGCTCCGGGCAGGTTAAAAAATCCACTCTTTCAGCGTTACCCGCGATCCTTTGTGGATAGGTGAGCGCATACTGTATAGGCAATTTCATATCAGCGGCGCCTAACTGGGACTTTATTGCGCCGTCTATGAACTGGACCATTGAATGAACAACCGACTGAGGATGCACGAGCACTTTTATCTGATCCGGCCGCAGGCGAAACAGCCATTTCGCTTCAATCACTTCCAGTCCTTTATTCATCAGAGAGGCAGCATCCACGGTAATCTTCCTGCCCATTGACCAGTTAGGATGCTTCAATGCATCTTCCGGTTTCACGTGCGACAAAAAGGCCAGGTCTCTTCCTATAAATGGCCCACCAGAAGCGGTGAGATAGATCTTATCAACGTTAGCAACATCTTCTCCCGCTAAGCACTGAAATATGGCAGAATGCTCGGAATCTACCGGTAAAAGAGTAGCGTTGTGTTTTTGGGCAAGGTCTATCAGCAGGCTTCCGGCCACTACAAGCGGCTCTTTGTTGGCCAGTGCAATGATCTTTCCGGCTTTAATAGCAGCAACAACCGGTGGCAAGCCAGCAAATCCCATGATGGCCGCCAGTACAATATCCACCTCGGGCATCTCCGCCACCTCTTCAATTGCTGCGGCGCCGGCAAGGACGGTAATGTCCGTTTTCCTCAACGCCTGTGCTACTTCGGCGTAGGCATTTTCATCGGCAATCACTACGATATCCGGATCGAACATTTTAGCCTGTTCAATCAGCAGCCGAACATTCTTTCCGGCGGTTAATACGTGTACCTTGTAACGCTCCGGATATGCCTTAATTACATCAAGTGCCTGGCTGCCGACACTCCCTGTCGAACCTAATATAGCTATATGCTTTCTAACTAATCTATCCACAATCTTTACTGATTTTCAATATTTAGACATACGTTTTCATTCCACTCTTGATACCCTCAACATGTTGGTAGGTGACGCTGACACTACCGGTGTACCACTGGTACTGACAACAATATCTCCCTGCTCCAGATAACCGTTTGCATTCAGAAAGCTGATCTGTTTAAGCATCATAGCATCCGGAGTTATCTCTTCATTGTTATAGTAAAATGCCGTTACTCCCCAACTAAGACTGAGCTGGTTAACAAGCCATCTTTCGCCTGAAAAAATAAACAGGGGCGATCTTGGCCGGCAACTGCTCAACATAAAGGCTGTATATCCGCTTTGGGTCATACCGATGATGGCATCAGCAGACAGATCTCCGGCAATCCTGCAAGCATTGTAGCAAGTTGCATCACTAAGGAAGGTAGGCGAATGCTTTTGTGGTATTAATTGTTCCTGCCTGTCATAGTAATATCCGGAGCTTTCTACTTCTTTAATGATTTTACACATGGTTTCGACCACCAATCCAGGATGATTTCCGGTCGCGGTTTCAGCACTCAGCATTACGGCATCTGCGCCCTCCATTACAGCATTCGCAACATCGGTGATATCGCTGCGGTTAGGACGTATTCCGGTGATCATGCTCTCCATCATCTGGGTAGCCACTATGACGGGCTTTCCGCGATGGATGCATTTACGAATGATACTTCGCTGTGCATAAGGTACTTTCTCTACCGGCAATTCCACTCCCAGATCGCCGCGGGCAATCAGCACACCATCAGCCGCCCGAATGATGTTATTAATATCAATGATTGCAGAGGGCATTTCTATTTTTGCCAGTACCTTGCTATTGCTCCGCCTTTCGGTGATCCTCTTTTTAAGATCAATAATATCTTCTGCCTTCCGGACGAACGACAGGGCAATCCAGTCGAGTTCTTTCTCCAGAATAAAATCCAGATCAGCAATGTCTTTCTCTGTAAGCGGAGGAAGAGAGATCTCTGTATCGGGCAGATTCACTCCCTTTTTAGGATAGAGCAAGCCGCCGTGAACAACTTCTGCATCTACAGCTCCGGTGCGCAAATCAATACCAATCACACACACTTCTAACTTGCCGTCGTCAATCAGTATCTTATTTCCAACAACTACATCTTTATGCAAGTCCGGATATGATATATAGATCTTATCCCTGTTACCCATCACCTTTTCCTTTGATGTAAATGTCAGTACATCTCCTTTATCAATTTTCAGAACACCATTTTCAATATCCCCGATCCGCAGTTTAGGCCCCTGCAGATCTCCTAATATTGAGACATTGAAAGCACCTTCTTCATTGATCTTCCGGATATGACTGATAATTGCAGTCATCCGTTCATACACACCGTGAGAGAAATTTAAACGAAAGACATTTACGCCAGCTTGCGCAAGCGCAAGTAGTCCTTCATAGGTATCGCAGGCAGGGCCAACTGTAGCGACGATCTTTGTTCTGTGTGTATGAGGATTTCTGATATGTCCCTTGTACATTTCATTCTCCCCAAAGGTTCCTAAAGTTAATTCCATAGATGTATTATTTAGTTTGCCCGATCCCCATGTGCTGATAGCACGATAGTCTTCTATTTCGTTTTATTATGCTTGCCCAATAGCTTCAAAAATGTTATGAACAGTTGTGCAACATGCTTCTTAATGCTTTTATGAGATATATGATCTATGATATCAAATGCGAATGCCTGCATCAGGATCTCCAGGCAGTTTTCCTCGGGAATCCCCCGGGACTGTAAATAGAATAGCGCATGCTGGTCAAATTCTCCAACTGTTACACCATGCGTACATTGTACATCATCGGCAAAGATCTGCAACTCAGGTTTTGTATAAACGGTGGCCATGTCATCCATGATGAGATTATTGTTTTGCTGATAGGCCGTTGTTCGTTGCGCACCGGGATGTACAATTATTTTACCATTGAATACAGCTGCAGAACTTCCATGCAGAATCCCTTTATACTTTTCGTCGCTTCTGCAGTCAGCGACCTTATGTTCAACACAGGTATGATTATCTACCAATTGATCCTCGCCGGATATATACAGCCCCGACAACTTCGTATGTGTATTCCCGCCATCCATTACAACATGAATATTATTACGTATAAACGGGTTGCCGGAGAACATAAAGTTGAAATTATGATACTGGCTATCTTCCGCTGTTTGTACTTCCAGGTTGTAAACTGAAGCCACATCCGCGTTGCATGTATTAATGAGATAATGTTTGACTATAGCCTGTTTACCTACTATCAGTTCAGACATTGAATTGATAAAAGTATACGCTGTACCATCTTCCCTTTCAAAGGTTTCGACAATATTAACATTCGTTTTCCCGCCTGCTATGATCAGTTGTCTCGGATGCACAAAACCAGGTACTGACTGAGTTACCTTATGTATGATATGGATGGGGATATCAGATTCCATATAGGGCTCCACATATACGAATAATCCCTCTTCAAACAATGACGCATTAGCTACAGAAAAGTGTTCCACTTGACTGGTCAATGTTCCGAAGTGAGCCTTAAACTGCTCATTATCACTCAGCACTGCATCTGTAAAGGTGCTTACATGCAACCCAGCCGGTAACACCGCCGAAGATGATCCTTTGTCCAGTTTACCATTCTTTGTAACGATCCTGACAGCTGTATCAAGTTGTTCAGAACAGGTACGTCTTGTTACCGGCGGTGTTACCAGTACTTCTTTTACTGCAGTTCTCTTTAACCAGGGCTGTACATTTGTATATTTCCAGTCTTCGGATCCTGCTTCCGGAAAACCGATATGACGAAATTGCTGAGTAGCTGCCTTCCGGGCCTGCCTGATAAATCCGGAGTTCCCGTTCTCTTCAATTAACTCCATAGCCTGACCAACAAGTTGGTCAACAATATGCGCTGTATCTGTATTCATAATGCATGTCTTAATTCTGATCAGTTAAAGCATCCGGAAGATCTTTTAACCAGTCATAACCTTTTGCCTCTAATTCGCCGGCCAATTCTTTAGTTCCTGAACGTACGATCCTTCCTTTGTATAACACGTGTACGAAGTCTGGTTCAATATGTTCCAGCAGCCGCTGATAATGTGTAATAAGTACAAATGCATTTGCAGATGATCTCAGCTTATTCACGCCGTTGGATACAATTCTCAATGCATCTATGTCAAGGCCTGAATCTGTCTCGTCCAGTATAGCCAGTCTGGGTTCCAGCATTGCCAGTTGCAAGATCTCATTACGTTTTTTCTCTCCTCCGGAGAAGCCTTCATTTAGTGAGCGCCCGGCCAGTTCGTTACTGAACTGCAGAAGATGTTGTTTCTCTCTGAACATTTTCACAAAATCACGAGTCTCCATTGGAGGTAATCCTTTATATGCCCTGATCTCTCCGATAGCTGTTCTTAAAAAATTGATATTTGAGACACCGGGAATTTCAACCGGGTACTGAAAAGCCATAAAGATGCCTTCTCCGGCCCTCTCCTCGGGTTTCAGCGTTATGATATTTTGATCATAGAACCGGATACTCCCTTTTGTTACTGTATAACCTGGATTGCCCGACAACACTGAGGCTGTAGTACTTTTGCCTGAACCGTTGGGTCCCATTATTGCATGCACTTCACCAGGCTTTACAGTCAAATTCAATCCTTTAAGAATTTCCTTATCATTAACTGTTGCATGCAGCTCTCTAATTTGTAACATGTTATTTAGTTTACATTGTTCCCTAATGCTTACTTATCCGACACTTCCTTCCAGTGAAATGGCGAGTAACTTCTGCGCCTCCACCGCAAACTCCATTGGCAAATTGTTTAGCACTTCTTTCGCATATCCGTTTACAATCAGCGCTACCGCCTTTTCAGTATTTATACCTCTCTGATTAAGGTAGAATATCTGATCTTCTCCGATTCGCGTGGTAGTCGCTTCGTGTTCTATCTGCACGGATTTATTTTTAGCTTCTATATAGGGGAATGTATGTGCACCGCATGTACTGCCGATCAGCAGTGAATCGCACTGTGTAAAGTTCCTCGCGTTAATGGCATTTCTTCCTGCATGTACAAGCCCTCTGTAGCTGTTCTGTCCTTCTCCTGCAGATATACCTTTAGATATGATCCTGCTCTTCGTATTCTTTCCCAAATGGATCATTTTAGTGCCTGTATCCGCGATCTGTTTATTTTTAGTGATTGCAATAGAATAAAATTCAGCACTACTGTTATCCCCTTTCAATATAACGCCGGGGTATTTCCACGTAATAGCGGAACCGGTTTCTACCTGGGTCCAGGAGATCCTGGCTCCGTTCCCTTTACAGATACCACGTTTCGTTACAAAATTGTATATGCCGCCTTTACCATCTTTGTCTCCCGGGTACCAGTTCTGCACGGTGGAGTATTTAATCTCTGCATCGCTTAATGCAATCAATTCTACCACTGCGGCGTGAAGCTGGTTTTCGTCCCGTTGTGGTGCGGTACATCCTTCCAGATAACTGACATAACTTCCCTCGTCCGCAATGACCAATGTGCGCTCAAACTGTCCGGAGTTACCTGCATTAATCCTGAAATAAGTCGACAACTCCATAGGGCAACGAACGCCTTTAGGTATATAAGCAAAAGACCCGTCTGATGATACCGCTGCATTTAGGGCTGCGAATATGTTATCGGTAGCGGGTACCACGGTGCCCAGGTATTTCTTCACCAGGTCGCCATGTTCTTTAATTGCTTCACTAAAAGAGCAAAAGATGATGCCCAGCTTACTTAGTTCTTTCCTAAACGTTGTTGCTACAGAAACGCTATCAAATACAGCATCCACTGCTACACCGCTTAACATCTTCTGCTCTGTCAGAGGTATGCCCAGCTTTTCAAAGGTGGCGATCAGTTCAGGATCTACTTCATCCACGCTATTTAGAACGGGCTTGCTTTTCGGCGCGGCATAGTATGAAATAGCCTGAAAGTCGATCGCCGGAAGATTAAAATTCTGCCACTCAGGCATTCCCTGCGTTTCCAGTAACTTAAGGAAATGCCGATAAGCTGTCAACCGCCATTTCAGCAACCATTCAGGTTCATTCTTTTTTTCTGAAATTGCCATTACCGTTTCTACACTCAGTCCCCTGGGCAAAATATCCATTTCGATATCTGTCACAAAGCCATATTGATAATTGCCTTCAATGACTGAATGCAGGGTATTATTTGTGTCTGCTGTATCCATAATATTCTAATTTAAGAGGGGCTGCGGTTCCCTCACTTTCGCATTCACCGATTAATTTTCGTGGCTTATTATGTTCCACTTGCAAGATCAATCTGATGATCTCTTTCCTCCATTGATCATTCCGGATACTATACCGGGACTATCTTTTCTTTCTGCGAGGATTACACCTGCAAGATGTGCTGCAATAAATGCGGTGATGGGATACATGGTATAGTAGTGGATATCCAGCACAGCACGAACAGCGGCGACATTACCTTTGAGAAAGGGCAGTTCATTCTGATAAGCCACACTGAGTCCTGTGACCGCCATTATCGCCACCAGCAAATAAAAAATGGCATATGTAATTTTGACAAGTTTATTATTCACCCCTGCAGCTGTCAGATAGTTTTTAAGCTTGTACACAAGTCGCTGTTGTGCCGGCAGAAAGAATTCCAAGATGATCCGGAAAACCATTAACGCAGCAATACCAAATCCGATGTATGCATGAACGACCCAGAGTTTATCGCTAAAAAACCGGGCGAATGCGGTTGCATCATGTACGGTATATTTTGCGCTGAGCGACGTTAACTGCGCCTGCACATATGCGGTATTATTTTCCGGTTTCAGCAAGGTAAAATTCACCAGCACGATCAGTAATGAACCCATGATCAGGATAGCGTTTGCCCAGTGCCAGCAACGTAAGGCCGGATGATAGTTCTGTGATGCCTGTTCCGAAGAATTACATACTTGTTTACTTTCTTTTGTCATATTATGAAACGTTTGAGATCATGTATTAACAGATACAAAGCTATCCGTCTCTGTCTGGTCAAAACAGGTAGAAAACAAGCATTTTGGAGTAAATTTGTCCAATGAAGGCGAAACAGTTATATAAGGCCGTAGAGGTGACAGTAATGGAGATAGACGATCTGGCGGCTACCTTGCACAAACATCATTTCTTTCAGTTAATATATGTGCTGGAGGGCTCCGGAACCCACACTATCAATAATAATAACTTTGAATTTTCACAGGGAGACGTGTTCCTTCTGACACCTGGAGAAGGCCATAGCTTTACGATATCAACCCCACCAATATTCTGCCTGATTGATTTTACAACCGACTTCTTTTCAAGGAACACCCATACTGATGGGGAGGAGGTGGATCTAAGCAACTCATTCAGGAGACTCGAATATATATTTCATAACCAACATGCCCTTAATGGCAATCTGGCCTCCCCCGGCGATAAAAACATTTTTAGTGTGCTCGTCAATCAACTGATAAACGAAACAAAGACGTCACTGCCGTTCGATAAGATCGTGACTCAGAATATCATTTTTTTACTACTCAACCTTATTGCAAGAAATATCCAGCAAAATATTATTGCCTCGTCGAAAAGTCACAATCCTAAAAATAAGGTGCATGAGATAATCACTTATATTCAGCACAACATATACGAGAATCAACTTCTGAGAATTGAAAATCTGGCAGCGCATTTCGGTATGTCTGAAGGCCATTTAAGCAGATACTTCAAATTGCAATCAGGCGACACAGTTAAAGACTATATTATGCGGTATAAACTGGAGATGGTACTGGCCAGACTGAAGTACAGTGACTTAACCATATCTGAGATTGCAGATGAGTTGAATTTCGCAGATGAAAGTCATCTGAATAAGACCTTCAAACAAGCGTATGGTAAGACGGCAAAACAATTTAGAAAAGACTATCTGGTAAGTGTAAATACTGGCAAGCCCAAAGCTTAAGTATTTTTTGCGATTGGGAGTGATCTTACAGGTCGTATATGATCTACGATAAAGGTGGTCTAATTATTAAGTTTTATGTAATGGATGCGGAGCAGAAGGAACCAATGATCTGTTTTGTTAACATACAGTCCGGACATTGGATTTAACGGACAAAAAAAGGGCAAAGTCGAATTTTCGCTTTGCCCTTTTTGGTGACCCCGTCTGGATTCAAACCAGAAACCTTCTGATCCGTAGTCAGATGCTCTATTCAGTTGAGCTACGGAGCCATTCCCGTCATTGGGACTGCAAATGTAGATAAAAATCTAAAATCAACAAAAAGATTTCCAAAGGTTTATTTACCGATATGGCAAATAAAAAAGGTTCCAGATGAACTCTGAAACCTTCTCTTTTGTGACCTCGTCTGGATTCAAACCAGAAACCTTCTGATCCGTAGTCAGATGCTCTATTCAGTTGAGCTACGAAGCCGTTCCCTTGATTGGGATTGCAAAGGTAGCAATATTTCTCTAATCGCCAAATATTTTAAATATTTTTTTTGTTTGATTCATAAGCATCGGGTTACGTACATTTACCAGCCGCCTCATGGGCGGGCTTCTATAATAAACGGGTTAATAGTGAAAATACAACTCTGGAGCATTGGAAAAGAGAACGACCCTTATATCAGGGACGGCATCGCTATTTTTCAAAAGCGTTTGCAGCATTATGTAGATTTTGAACTGAAACTGATCCCCACGGTAAAACAAGCAGCCAGCCTGTCCATTCCTGAATTAAAAAAGCAGGAAGGAAAGATGATCCTGGATATGTTACAGCCTCAGGATTACCTGGTAGCGCTTGATGAATACGGCAAGATGCAAACGACAATGCAACTGGCCGATTTCCTGCAACAACGGGCGAATGCTGCCACGAGGCAGGTAATATTCCTGATCGGCGGGGCTTTCGGGCTGGACACCGGCGTATTGGAAAGGGCGCAGCTGAAGTTATCCCTCTCCCCCCTCACCTTTCCCCATCAACTGGTGAGGCTGATCATGACAGAGCAGCTTTACAGGGCATATACTGTGCTTAACAGGGAGAAATATCATCATCAGTAAAAAATCATTATAATTACATTCTTATCAATTAACTCAATCGTTTGGAATGGGACTGACAATCAGCATAGCGATCATTATTATAACCTGCCTGGTTTCTATTACCTCTTTTAACAATGAGCGGCGTATAGATGACCTGAGCATGTGGCCTTACCTGGTGAGAGAAAAGAACCAGTACTACCGGTTCATCACATCCGGCT
This sequence comes from Chitinophaga sp. S165, assembly GCF_003182155.1. Classification (GTDB taxonomy): domain Bacteria; phylum Bacteroidota; class Bacteroidia; order Chitinophagales; family Chitinophagaceae; genus Chitinophaga. The sequence goes on along the minus strand of NZ_QGTG01000001.1, from coordinate 493,050 downwards.
TTGTACATGCGGATTTTATGCACCTGGGCTTTAATATGTTCACCCTTTATTTCTTTGGTGGTTTTATTGAGGAGATGTTTCTCGTTATATTCAAAGGTAAAGGCTACTACCTCTTGTTTTATGTGCTGGCGCTGGTACTGTCAGATATTCCAACATATATCAAGCACAGGAACAACTATGGGTACAGGACGATCGGCGCATCAGGGGCCGTTTCGGCGGTTGTATTTGCAGCTATTCTTTTCCAGCCGTGGGCACAGATCTATGTATTTTTCATACCCATGCCTGCTATTCTTTATGGCATAATATACCTGGGCTATACCATCTACATGTCCCGTCGTGGGGGCCCTGGCGGTATTAATCATGACGCCCACTTATGGGGAGCAGTTTTTGGCATCCTTTTCCCATTAATATTTGAACCGAGGATCGGTTTATTTTTCCTTCAACAGCTAATGCACGGTTACAAGTAACGGCTTCATCCTTTTCCGGTTTATTTTTTGCTTCATGTCTGGCGGGCAATATGTCCAACACTTACCAAACAAGCCACACGCATGAAGCTAGACACAGCGAAAATCTTACAGAAAAGGAAAAAACAGATTCTCGAATTGTGGATGAAGAACCAATTAGTGGATTTTTCTCTACGGGAGGACCTTATGTCGAATGATGAACTGACGGTCCAGTCTGAAGAACTTGTAAACGTTTTACTACAAACTTTAGATAATGGTAATCTGGAGGATGTGCAATCAGCATCCTTTGAGCCATTATATGAGGTGCTGGAATCTATTTCTCTTTCCAGGGCTAAACAGGGTTATTCTCCCAGGGAGACCGGTACCTTTGTATTTAGCCTGAAAGATGCTTTACTGACCACGCTTCAGCAGGAGATCAAGAATGATCCTTTACAGTTGCTGGAAGAAAGCATGAAAGTAAGTAAACTGATCGATAGCCTGGGCATTGTAACTTTTGAGACTTTCATTAAAGGAAGGGAGGAAGTGATCCTGCGTCAGACTGATGAGATAGCAGAAATCTCCACCCCTGTTATCCGTGTATGGGACGGTATTGTAGCCATGCCCATTATTGGAACGCTTGATAGCTCCCGTACCCAGGTGGTGATGGAAAATCTCCTGCAGGAAATTGTTTTAACCTCCAGCAGCATTGCAATCTTGGATATTTCAGGTGTGCCTGCTGTGGATTCGCTTGTTGCGCAACACCTCATAAAAACAGTAAGCGCAACCCGTCTGATGGGTGCAGAGTGCATTATCAGCGGTATACGCCCCGAAATAGCTCAGACCGTTGTTCACCTGGGAATAGATCTATCCGGCATTGTTACGAAAGCTACGCTTGCAAGTGCTTTAAAGTATGCATTTTCATTAATGCAGCTGGAAGTCAGAAAATCAATTGTAAAGTAAAAGGAGGAATTGATGGATAAAATACCAATTCTCAAAATTGGCCATTTCCTGATGGTTGCCATTCAGGTGGACCTGTATGACCGGCTGGCGCTGAACCTGGAAGCCGACCTGGTACAGGCTGTGAGTAAAACCAGTGCGAAAGGTGTACTGATAGATATTTCTGCTGTTTCGATCGTTGATTCCTTTATGGGCAGGATACTGGGGAATATTGCAGGTATGAGCAAGGTATTGGATGCTGACACTGTAATAGTTGGAATGCAGCCGGCAGTAGCCATTACGCTGGTAGAACTCGGTTTACCGCTGAAGGGGGTACAGACCGCATTGAATGTGGAAAAAGGAATGGAGCTCTTGCAGAAGAAAATAAAGATTGTAGACGAAGAAGCATTTGATGATGATAGTACTCTCCAGTGATACTGTGCGCATAGTGAAAGAACTGGACATGGTGGTATTCAGAAACAGGTTGAAGGAATTTGCCGTTAAAATAGGCATGGGCCTTGTAAATCAGACAAAGCTGATCACTGCTGCCAGTGAACTTTCCAGGAATATGCTCCGTTATGCCGGAGGAGGCGTTGTACTCATCGAAATAATAAACGGTCAACGCCAGAATGGCTTACGTGTCACCTTTACCGATACTGGCCCCGGAATACCTGATATAAAAGAGGCCATGAAAGATGGTTTCTCGACAGGCAAAAGTCTGGGATTAGGACTACCGGGAGCCAAACGTCTGGTGAGCGATTTTGAAATTAAAAGTACGGTGGGCAAAGGAACTACCATTACAATCACTAAATGGAAGAATGGGTAACCGGACGACATATCAGTTTTAACCTGGAAGACAGAAGTTATCTGTCAACGTTAAAACGCGAGGTGCACCGTCTCTCTATACAATGCGGACTTGCTGAAAAAAAGGTGGCCGAGATCGATATCGTTGTTGCTGAAATAGGATCTAATATCATCAAACACGCTGGAGGAGGAGAAGTGATTGTCATGCTCACAGATATGCCCCAGCCGGCTATCGAAATAATAGGCATAGATAATGGCCCAGGCATCACAGATCTCGCAAGAATGATGCAGGACGGCATATCCACAGCTAAAACGCTCGGTCACGGACTGGGGGCGATCAGACGCCTTTCGGATTTTCTGCAGATCTATTCCGTAAAAGGTTGGGGCACCATCCTGTTGTCCAGGTTCTTCCTTAAACCGGCGGAGCCGTTCCCTCCTAAACCCGGACATGAGATCAGAACATTGCTGGTGGCAAAACCGGGAGAGAAAGTTTGCGGAGACGGCTTCTATGTACGTCCGGACAGGACCGGTATAAGGATCTTTCTCGGAGACGGGCTTGGACATGGCGTCGAAGCAAACAAAGCGGCGGCGGCGGCAGTCAACTCTTTCAGATATTGTATGCTTCCAGACCTGAGTGAAGTATTAAGGCAAATACATGATGATGTGAAACGTACCCGTGGATTAGTAGGAACGGCCGCTGTCTATAACAACAAGACCAAAGACTGGAAGATCTGCGGGGTAGGCAATATACATGCACGCATGTTAACTGCCGGTTCTTCCAGGACCTATCTTCCGTATAATGGGATCATCGGGCATAACATGCCACGCACTATCAACGAACAGAAAATAGAACACGAGGCAGGAAAAGAACAGATACTCATCTTATGCTCCGACGGCATAAAAACCCGCTGGGAAATGACAAAGTACCCGGCCATTTTCAGGTACGATATGTCTGTGCTGGCAGCTGCCATCTATAAGGATAATGCAAGAAAAACAGATGATATGTCAGTAGTAATTGTTAAAGTAAAATAGTGGCAATGCAGGAAATAACCCGGATCACGCTGGAAACTGATATGGACCTTGTGCTGGTACACAAACGGACGATGAAGCTTGGTGAGCTGGCCGGACTATCACTGGCATCTCAGACCACCTTTGCGACAGCGGTGTCTGAAGTCTCGAGACATGTGATCGAGTATGGATTTGACGCCGTCCTTGTACTGGCCATTAAGGCGGATATGAAAGATCCGGAAAAATACCTTATAGCAAGGGTACTCGACAGAAACCTGAATCTCACGGAAAAGATCCACGAGAACCTTGTATACGCAAGACGATTGGTTGACAGGTTTACACTTGAACGTGCTGAAAGAGGCGTTGAAATAACGCTGGAATACAAGATACCGGGTATACAGAAGATCATCAGCAGCAGGATCGAGCAATGGATCACATCCTTTAAACTGGAATTGCCTGTTTCTCCGTACGATGAAATAAAGCGCAAGAACAAACAACTGCAAGAGTTGGCAGAGAAGTTGGAGGATAGTGAAACGCAGTACAGGGAAGTGACGAACGCCTTGCCGCTGGTGATCTTTACCTTAAACGGAGATGGCGAGATCATTTACGCAAATAGCTGGTTGAAGTCGTTTACAGGGCGTGATATCCAGGAACTGAACGAAAGCAAATGGGGCCCGGTGATCCGTGAAGAGGTATTTGCTGCAGCCTGGGAATACTGGTGGCGGCATCAGGCTGTAAATAAGCCTATCAGAAAGGAAATAGAGCTTAAGAATGACGCTACGCAGGAGTATATCTGGCATTTGCTTTCCCTGTCGCCGATGACCAATGAAAACGGGGAAACGATGTACTGGATAGGCTCTCTTGTAGACATTCACGCACAGAAGGTGATGGAGCAAACGCTTCGGGATAATAAGGAACTGCAGGAAACGAAACAATTACTGGAGGAGAAAGTGAGAGAGCTGAACCGCAGTAACCAGGAGCTGGAACAATTTGCCTACGCAGCGTCTCACGACCTGCAGGAACCATTACGGAAGATCGTATACTATGGCGATTATCTGAATGCACGATACGCGGAGCACATAGACGAAAGGGGGAAATTATATTTCAGCAATATGATGGGCGCCAGTCAAAGAATGACGCAGCTGATCCATGACCTGCTGAATTTTTCAAGGATCTACAGGGAGAACCTGCACCTTATAAAAACGGACATGAACCTGCTGGCGGCAGAGGCCATGAATGACCTTGATGTGGCAATAAAAGCAAAAAGTGCTCACATAGAAGTAGCACCGCTGCCAGTATTAGCTGTATATCCGATGCAGATGCGACAGTTGTTTCACAACCTGCTGTCCAATGCGATCAAGTTCTCGGACGAGCGGCGTGCTCCCTTAGTAAAGGTATACGCGGAAAAAAGAGATAATGAGATACAATTGATATTTGAAGACAACGGGGTGGGATTTGAAGAGAAGTATTTGGATAAGATGTTCAGTTTGTTTCAGCGCTTGCATTCCCGTGAAAAATATGCGGGTACGGGTATAGGACTGGCCATGTGCAAGAAGATCGCCGATCTTCACAACGGGTCCATCACTGCCTGCAGTAAACCGGGAAATGGCGCAAAGTTCATTCTGACATTACCATTGGTAGCGTAACAGCTGTATACCAGAATTTTCATCTAAAAGAAAGAATTATCAGTTATGGACAATACCGTGAAGATATTATTGGCGGATGATGATATGGAAGACCGTTTCATCATGCAGGATGCCTTTAATGCGATCAATCTGCCGGAGGTACCGCTCCTGGTGGAGGATGGGGAAAAGGTACTTGAATACCTTGCTGACACACATGCTAAAGCCGGCGTGATGCCTTCGCTTGTAGTACTTGACCTGAACATGCCCCGGCTTAGTGGTACACAAACACTGCGGGAACTGAAAAGCCAGGATGCTTATAAGAACATTCCTGTGATCATCTTTTCTTCTTCATTGAACGTGATAGAAATGCATGAGTGCAAACAACTGGGGGCTTTGTCCTATATGGTAAAACCATTTACGTACGAAGAATATCTGTCTTCAGCCCAGCATTTTTATGATTTTTGTTTGAAGAAACATTCTTTCCCGGAGTTCAACAGTTCTATTAATAATTTCAAGTGATGGGAGGCCCGGAATTAATGGCCCTCCCACTCTATTGACAGCAATTCTTTTGTCTGGTCCGTGACCTTAAACCTGTCGTCTATACGCAATCCTACTATCCAAACGATCGTTTTGGCCGATTCCAGCACCCAGATATTCTCTTTCTGTGGCAGTGACAATTTCTGATCTATAAAGAAGCGGCTTAATTTCTTTTTCTTCCGCATACCTAAAGGGTAGAAATAATCACCCTGCTTCCATTTTCTAAGTAGTAACGGATACTGTAATGATCCTTTATCGAGCATTGCGATAGCTGCCGCCCCGGGTATACTGGTTGTCTCTTTCCTGTTGCTGGTTTTAAATCTGAGTATACCGGTTGACGTGGACACCGCGGTGCGGTCTTTTTCGATCACAATAACAGTTGCTTCTTCCTCTGTTAACGGTGTGACCAGCAACCATTGCCTGTCACGTATTATGCGGTGGGTGCTTGTTTCCACCAGTTTGCCCGAACTGCTGGACAGTAGTTCGATCACCTGTGGCAACTGTGCGGCGGAACAGCCATACTGCCTGAATATTTCCCAGGCAACCGTTTGCATAGGAATAGTTTTCTGCAGTTTCAGTACAGGTATCATGTACATGTTCCCCTTCTGAACAACCAGTCGTTTGATATGTCTTTCCACCGATTGCGCATATAATATCTCGGCCTCGCGGAAACGTTCTATACTACCTGCTATATTGGCCACCACACCCGGATAGGCTTCCTGTATAACAGGGATCACTTTATGCCGGAAGAAATTACGGGTATATTTGACGATGATGTTTGAGCTGTCTTCAACGAACGAAATACCGTGCTGTGTGGCATAAGCGAGTATCTCGGCCTTCTGTGAATACAACAGCGGCCGTACCAGGTTTGCTTGTTTAGGCAGGATGCCGTGCAGCCCTGCTATCCCCGTTCCTTTTGAAAGGTTCATCAGCACTGTTTCCGTACTGTCCTGCATATGGTGGGCAGTAGCGACATAAGAGCATTCTGCCCTTACCATCGTATTTTCAAGCCACTCATAGCGCAACTGCCTGGCTGCCACCTGGATGGATACACGATGCTCAGTGGTATAGGCCAATGTATCAAAACGTACCTTATAAAAGGGGACTTCCAGCCTGTTGGCCAGGTCCTCGACGAAGGCCTCGTCCCGGAGGGATTCCTCTCCCCTGAGTTGAAAATTACAGTGAGCGATGGAAAATGTAAATCCTGCAGCCTTGACCAGGCAGGCCATTACAACAGAGTCCACTCCCCCGCTCACGGCCAGCAGTAACGGCTGATCGCGAGTGAACAACTTTTCTTTTTCTATGTATGCGATAAATCCTTCCAGTAAATCCATCTCCTGTAAATTATTAAATCAGATCATCCAATGCAGCCTGTAATTCGTTATAAGCATGCCTGTCACCCGCCGCTTTTGCCATCTCCATTCCCTTCTCATATACGGCAATAGCTTCCTGCGGAAGAACGGCCCGTTCCAGCAGGCGGCCGAGGTGATAATAAGACCCAACGTAGCCTGGCTCGAATGCCAGCAGCTCCTCAAACAGTGATCTGGCGGCGTTGTCATCGCCTATCTTGATATATTCAAGCGCCAGTGCATGCTTAAGAAAGCTGTCGTTCGGGCTGTCTTTAAGAAATTCCTTTATCCTGGCTATTCTATCCATTATTTAAATATATTTGCTCATACCGCTTTTAAAAACAAAACAGTTTAGGCCATGAAGATTTTAGTTTGTATCAGTAAAACTCCGGACACGACTGCAAAAATAGCTTTCACAGACAACAACACGAAATTCAATGAAGCGGGTGTACAATTCATCATCAACCCCTACGATGAATGGTATGCCCTGGTCCGCGCTTTGGAATTGAAAGAAACGCTGGGCGCAACCGTACACCTGATCACCGTTGGTGGTGCAGATACGGAACCTGTTATCCGTAAAGCCCTGGCACTGGGCGGAGACGAGGCATACCGTATTAACACAGATAGCCAGGATAGTTTCTATATCGCATCACAGATTGCGGAACATGCCCGTAAACAGGGATATGATCTCATCTTTACAGGTAAGGAAACGATCGACTATAATGGTGCTGCTATCGGTGGCATGGTAGCAGAATTGCTGGAGCTCCCATATGTATCTATTGCTGCTAAATTTGATCTGAACGGAACAGAGGCAACTATCCGCCGTGAAATAGAAGGCGGGGAAGAAGTTGTGAAGGTAACACTTCCGGTTGTTGTATCCTGCCAGAAAGGAATGGCGGAACAGCGTATCCCCGGCATGCGCGGTATCATGGCAGCCCGTACCAAACCCCTTGCTGTAGTAGAACCAGTAGCAGCAGATACACTGACGACGGTCAGCAGTTTTGAACTGCCGCCGGCAAAAGCAGGTGTTAAAATGATCAGCGCAGATAATGTGGAAGAGCTGGTAAAATTACTGCATGATGAAGCAAAAGTGATCTGATAGCTGGACACTAGCTGTAAACTCCATTTTAAAGTATTAAATTCTACGTCAAACATGTCAGTAATAATATTCGCAGATCAGGCACACGGTAAGATCAAGAAAGTATCATTTGAGGCAGTACAGTATGGTGCAAAGGTAGCGCAGCAACTGGGCGTTACGGCAACAGCACTGGTGCTGGGAGCTGCAGACAATGCAGAACTGGAAGCATTAGGCAATTATGGCGCAACAAAAGTATTACATGTTGCGGATGCCAGGCTGAATGAAGTTGAGACTACAGTATTCACAAAGATCATCGCAGCTGCAGTGGAACAGGAAGCTGCGCAGGTGGTGGTATTCCCCCATAATTTTGATGGTAAGGCGGTAGCGCCGCGTGTAGCCGCCCGCCTGAAGGCAGGTTTTGTATCAGGCGCCATTTCACTGCCAGATACAGCTAATGGTTTTGTGGTAAAGAAAAGCGTGTTTTCCGGCAAGGCATTTGCCAATGTAAATATTACTTCTGCCAGGAAGGTGATCGGCGTTATGCCCAATACTTTCGCACTGGAACCAACGGATGCAAAGGCATCTGTAACAGCCTTCTCGCCTGCTATCAGCGACGCTGATTTCAAAGTGAAGGTAAGTAGCGTGGAAACAGTAAGTGGTGAAGTACCGCTTACAGAAGCAGAGATAGTAGTGAGTGGCGGCCGGGGCCTTAAAGGTCCGGAGAACTGGGGTCTTGTAGAAGAGCTGGCACATTCGCTGGGGGCAGCAACAGCATGTTCCCGCCCGGTGGCTGATACCGGCTGGCGTCCGCATCATGAGCATGTTGGGCAAACAGGGTTAACTGTACGGCCTAACCTGTACATTGCAATCGGCATTTCGGGCGCCATACAGCACCTTGCAGGTGTAAACGGTAGTAAGGTGATAGTGGTCATCAATAAGGACCCTGAAGCGCCTTTCTTTAAAGCGGCTGACTATGGTATTGTAGGTGATGCCTTCGAGGTAGTGCCTAAATTAACTGCTGCCATAAAGCAAAGGAAGTAAGTAGGCGAATACCTTGCGCTTACTTATTATCTGTTTTTTAGATAAGGAATATTTTTTCTAACTTCACGTTCTTATAAAATATTCAGCGACAACGCAGGACAGATATGAGAAAAATAGAACTGGAAATAGTTGCTTTATCGCACAGCATTACGCAAACACATTCTTACGCCGTAGTTTTAGGAGAGGTGAACGGTTTGCGCCGCCTCCCTATTGTAATTGGCGGGTTTGAAGCACAGGCTATCGCTGTGGCATTAGAGAAAATGCAACCCAGCCGCCCACTGACACATGATCTGATGAAAAACTTCATGAACGCTTTCAATATTGAGCTGCATGAAGTGGTGATCAGTAACCTGCAGGAAGGAATTTTTTATTCTAAATTGATCTGTTACAGTAATGAAGAAACGATAGAGATAGACTCCCGTACTTCTGATGCGCTTGCGCTGGCTGTACGTTTTGGCTGTCCCATCTTTACTTACGAGAATATACTTAACAGTGCAGGTATCCTGCTTGATGATCCTGCCGGTAAGAAAAGCGGTGTTAAACCGGTTACTCCTACCATCTCAGAACATGAAAAGGGAGCGGAAGATGATCTCAAGATCCTGAACCTGGACGAGCTTACACAGTTGCTACAGGAAGTGCTGGAGCAGGAAGATTATATCCGTGCTATCGCTATCCGCGACGAGATCAACAGCCGTAAAAGCCGCTGATCATCTTCTTTACATTTACTATTACAAAATAAACGATCCATAAACCATAGTATCTCAGCTATGGTTTATGGTTTTTTATACCATGATCGTCTTCCCAAATTGCAAGATAAACCTGGGCCTGCACGTTGTAAGTAAACGCCCTGATGGATTCCATGAACTGGAAACAGTATTCTACCCTTTGCCGCTTACAGATGCCCTGGAAGTGATCAGCCCCGGTAAGCTTGAGTTTACAACAAGTGGTATCGCAGTTCCCGGTAACAGTGCAGATAATCTTTGTTTAAGCGCGTGGCGCCTCTTAAAGCAGGACTTTCCTGAATTGCCCGAAGTGAACATTCACCTGCACAAACATATTCCTATTGGTGCGGGACTGGGCGGAGGATCCGCTGATGCTGCTTTTATGTTGCGATTACTTAATAATCGTTTTCAGCTTGGCATTCCGGAAGATCAGTTATTGATATATGCGGCTCAACTAGGCAGTGACTGCCCTTTCTTTATTCAGAATAAACCTTGTTATGCCACAGGCAGAGGAGAGATCATGACGCCCATAGACCTGGATCTTTCGCGGTGGACTTTCGTATTGGTATATCCGGGTGTTCATATTAATACTGGCTGGGCTTTTAGCCAAATCACGCCACAGTCGCCTGCTCTATCATTAAGGGAAAACATTCTGCGGCCGGTAGATACATGGAAGGACACGATCACGAACGACTTTGAAACGCCTGTACTGAATGCACATCCGGAGCTGTCAGCAATAAAAGAAAAATTATATATGGAGGGAGCGGTGTATGCTGCTATGAGTGGAAGCGGGTCAGCATTTGTGGGGATCTTTCCTAAAAATAAGATAGCCGGCATTGCATTCAACACCGGCTACAAAGTATTTATCTTATAATCGCAGATCCGCTTATTTAACGGTAGCGATCAGGCTCTTGAAAGTTTCTGGTTCATTCATTGCCAGATCAGCCAATACCTTCCTGTTAAGGTCGATATTCTTTTCAGACAATTTATGGATAAACTCGGAGTAAGTCAGACCTTCTGCTCTTGCAGCAGCGTTGATACGAGCGATCCACAGCTGACGGTAGTTTCTTTTCTTGAGTTTACGGCCTACATAGCTATATGTAAGACCTTTCTCCAATACGTTCTTAGCTACGGTATAAACATTTTTCCTTTTACCGTAGAAGCCTTTGGCCTGCTTTAATATTTTCTTCCTGCGGGCCCGGGAAGCAACTGCATTTACTGAACGAGGCATATAGTGCTTTTTTGATCAGGTTAATAATTAATTACACAACACCACTTCTCATTATCTGAGAGCAAGCATTCTTTTTACCAGGTCCAGGTTAGCTGAACTAACAAGGCTGCTACCTCTGAGGTGGCGTTTTCTTTTGGTAGACTTCTTGGTCAACAGGTGACTTTTGAAGGCATTATACCGCTTAATCTGTCCGCTCCCGGTCACCTTGAAGGTCTTCTTCGCCCGGGAATGAGTCTTTACTTTGGGCATCTTACATCAAATTTGGTCTGCAAAGGTAGGTAAATATTTCAAACAACAAACTGGTTATATAAAATAATTATTAACGTCATAAGGGTGTGGATAACTTTTAACCCTCTGAGCAAACTTTTTTTTCACCCTGTTAAGATACTGAATATCAAATTCCCCCCGGCCTCCTATTTCCAATTATTCTTCCATTTATCGCTTTAGAATATATACACATTTTTTATATTTCCTATATTAGTTCTAATTTTAATTTTAAAATAGTCTCATTTCTTAGCCATATCAAGTAAAAAAATGATCAAGCCTATGGAAACACTTTACACTTCTCAAAAAGCCATTCCGGTGCGGGATTGGAAATCCTATCGATCGGTAAAACATTGTAAATCTGTCAGTTGGCGTGACGTCTGAGCACTGCATTTCTGATACTCTTTTCACAAAACACCTACTGATGAAAAAGATTTTAATCCTATTATATACGATGTTGATCTGTGCTGTAGCAATGGCGCAGAACAGTCCAGCCGTATATGTAAACGTACCGGGTCAAGTGTGTATCTCGACGGCCGCCAGCTCTGCCGGTCAGGACAAATTCCTGAGCGTCAATGCTATGATCAACGCGGGCAACGGGTATACACAGGCAGGGCAGCCAACGTGGACGATAACCACGCCAAATAACGACGCCGCCGAATATGAGGTCCTGTATACAGGGAATACCGGCGCCGTGTTAAAAGCAGACAAGCTGAAAACGACCAAGTCGTTGACTTTGCAGTTTCTGGAACCAGGTAACTACGAAGTAAGAATCGAAATTCCGTATAAATATAATAACGGACCAACGAGGACTACGACGATTACCCGTACCATTACAGCGATGGACTGTACCATTAATACCTGTGGCAGTAATGAAGCGAACGACAAACCAGGTTTCTTTGAAGACTTTGGAACGTTACCTGGTTCAGGCATTGTTCGGCGTCCATATCCTATTAATGGAGTAGTCACTTACGACTATCAAGGGACCAACGACCTGAGAGACAACTACTACTCGATCTCAAACAACACTCAGCTCAAGGGTGACTGGGTGAACTCTACCGATCACACGGGTAATGACCGTGGTGGTATGCTGGTAGCTAACTCACACAATGACCCAAGACAACTTTATAAGAAGACCGTAAGCGGTCTCTGTAAAGGTTCGGTTTATAATTTTAGTGCGTGGTTGATGAACATCAACCCTCGCGACGTTTTTGAAAATGGTTGCGTATCCGGTTATAAATATGCCGGCGTAACCTTTAAGGTGGTGAACGCTGATAACCCTTCTCAGGTATTGGCAACGTTCCCTACTTATAATGTATCTATGCACCTCGGTGCACCTAAGGGAATGTGGGAAAGATTTGGCGGATCTTTTATGATCCCTTCAAATGTGGAGAATGTAATTGTGACCATCTTTAATGACATGCCTGGTGGTTGTGGTAACGATATCGCGATTGACGATATCGAATTTGCATATTGTAGCCCAAACATCACAGCATCTATTAAAGGTAAGACTGGTAATCTGGCGGAGGTTGTCTGCGAAGGCGCCCCTATTACCCTGACTTCTGATTTCACACCTGCAGACTACTTCGTCAATCCCCGTTATCAATGGGAAATGAGTGACGACGAAGGTCTGACTTATGTAAACGTTCCTTTTGGTACTGCTACAGCTAAAGAACTGGTGATCGGTCCGGGCGAACTGAAAGGTACGCGGACCGTTCCTACGTCTTACCGTTTCCGTGTCCGTATTTATGAAGATGGTAGTGACGCGGTCACGTGTGCCTCGCCATCTGAATATGTCCGGTTGACAATCTTGCCGATGCCGACGCTGTACCTGACGAAGAGCCAGGTCTGCGCGGGTGCTTTTGTTGAATTACAGGCATCCGGAGGTTTCGACAGATTTACCTGGAGAGACTTACCAGGATACGAGGGTGCGACCCGTACCATCCAGGTAACTGGCGACACCACTATTATGGTATATGGTTTTGTGGACTATGCTGATGGTCATACTTGTAAGGATTCCAATACAGCACATATCAGCTCTGTTGATAATCCTATTGTGGATGTGATCTCTACATCACAGAATATTTGTGCCGGTTCTTCCGTCGATATCCGTATCAATGATGTTCTGGCAGGATTTAATATCCAATGGTTCCAGGGGCCTGATGCAGGTGGCGTACTTACACCATTGCCTCAACACACTGGTAAGACTTTCCTGAGTCAGATCCAGATCAACACCCCTGCGCAGGGCGTCTTTACCGTGGTTGTAAGGGACCCTTTAAATGTCTGCGAGGTTAAATCCGCTCCGTTCATTGTTAATGTAACGCCGGTACCTATAGCGAATGCGGGACCTGATCAGCTGGCGTGCGCAAGCGTAAACACCAGCGGCCTCTTTACCATGGCTGCAACACTGAACACAGCTGAAAGTGGTACATGGACTGTAGACAGCGTCTTTGGTCCTGGTGTAACTGTACCTATCACCGCTGCTGACTTCAAGGATTACGCGACTGTACAATTCCCTACTCTCAGGAATTCACGTGTAACACTGAAGAAAGGTGGCATCACCGCCAGATTCAAGTGGACAGTAAAAAGCACTGTAAACAACGCCTGCTCCAGCAGCGACTTTGTTGAGGTTAGCCTGCTGCTTGATCCATCTATCAGTGACGCTGGCCCTGATACTACTTTATGTGGTACCAATAATGTATTTACAATGAATGCCAGTCAGCCGGACCTGACATTAACCGGTCCTTCTGCGGAAATCGGTACATGGACACTTGTATCCGGTAATGCGACCATTGCTGACATTCATGCTTATAATACAACAGTTACCTCACTGGTTAACGAACAGGACATCGTGCTGTCATGGACTATTACCAACGCAGCCAACTGTACGCCAACCACTGACATTGTTATATTGCATAAAACAACCCGTCCGGTAATTAATCTGAGACCAGGTATTATCACTTGTAATTCTGACGGTACATTCCAACTGGATACACTGTCTACAAAAGGTAATCCTGATACATACAGCATTACAGCCGGCACTCCCGCCCTGCCAGGTTTTGTTGCTATCACCGACCAGCCGATCACAGCGTGGCCGATAACGATCAACTATCCTGTGGGTACTCCACGTGGCGTGTATAATTTCAACCTGAGCTACAGAAATAGTGCGAACGCTGGTTGTGATTCTACTGTTCCGTTCTCTGTGAGCGTACAGACACCTCCTACTGCGCCTACCGGCGTTGCAGCAAGTACACCAAATATCTGTACTTCAGGTAATACCACCCTTTCTGTAGTAGGCGGTAGCCTGGGCCAGAATGCGGACGGTACGCCGAATGGAAACTGGGTTTGGTATGCCGGAGGTTGTGGAGTAGGTGCTCCGCTCGGAACCGGTACATCAATTACCGTAGCTGTTAGTGCCACCACTACTTATTATGTACGTGCCGAATCTACAGGTGCATGTACTAATTCTACATGTGCAAGCACTACTGTGACAGTGTTCCAGATGCCAAATGCAGCTGCTGCCGGTCCGGATCAAACCAAATGTAACACCACTACCTTTACGATGGCTGCCAATGCAGCTTCTGTAGGTACCGGTACATGGACTGTTACTGCTCCGGGTACTA
>NZ_QGTG01000001.1:0-478021 GCF_003182155.1 Chitinophaga sp. S165 | reverse complement strand
AAAAACGACGTACTGCCAACTTCAGTTGCCGGTCCTAATCAGACCCTATGTAATACTACAGCCTTCACCATGGCAGCCAACAACCCTGCTGTAGGTACCGGCACATGGACTGTTACTGCTCCTGGTACTATCACTGCCGGTCAGCAGAACAATCCTGCTGCGGTAATTAATGTACCTGTAGGTACTTCTGTGGTGGCTACATGGACTGTTGTAAATGGTTCCTGTACTGTTTCCAGCAACGTTACGCTGCAAAACGATGCGCCACCAACTGCGCCGCTTGCAGGTGGTGACCAGACACAATGTAACAACCCAGCCTTCACACTGGCGGCTAACGCACCAACTGTAGGAACCGGTGCATGGAGCGTGGTTTCCTCTACTCCTGCCGGATTTACTTTCCCTGCGGGTAGTGTAAACAACCCAACAGCTAGCATCACTGTTCCTGTAGGTTCAACTGTAACATTGCGCTGGACGACTACCAACGGTACTTGTTCACAGAGCGATGATATTACATTGACTAATGACGCGCCTCCTACTACAGCTGATGCTGGTCCTAATCAGACTAACTGTAACACGCCTTCTTTCACGCTGGCTGCTAACGCGCCAACTGTGGGAACAGGTACATGGAGCGTGGTTTCTTCTACTCCTGCCGGATTTATTTTCCCTGCGGGTAGTGTAAATGATCCTGCTGCGGTGATCACTGTACCTGCCGGTACAACTGTTACACTGCGCTGGACAACTAAAAACGGAAGCTGTACATCTACAGACGACATAACTCTGATCAACAATGCGTTGCCAACAGCTCCTCTTGCTGGTCCTGACCAGGAAAAATGTAACACGCCTTCCTTCACGCTGGCTGCTAACGCACCAACTGTAGGAACCGGTGCATGGAGCGTAGTTTCTTCTACTCCTGCTGGTTTCACATTCCCTTCCGGTAGTGTAAACAATCCTGCTGCGGTGATCAATGTACCTGCCGGTACAATTGTTACACTGCGCTGGACAACTACCAACGGAACCTGTTCACTGACGGACGACGTGATGCTGACCAACTTTGAAGCGCCAGCCGATGCTGATGCAGGTCCTGATCATGAAGAATGTAACAATACTTCAACCTTTACCCTGGCGGCAAATGCACCGTCTGTGGCCGGTGCAACCGGTACATGGTCAGTGGTTTCCCCTGCCGGATTCACTTTCCCTGCGGCTGAGGTAAATAACCCGACCGCCAGCATCACAGTCCCAGTTGGTACAGTCCTGACACTGAGATGGACTATTACTAATGGTCTGTGTACAACTGCGGACGATGTTATTCTAACCAATTACGCAGAACCTGATGTTGCCGATGCAGGCCCTGCCCAGTCAAAATGTGCGGGTACTGACTTCGTAACTGCTGCTAATGCGCCAATTGTTCCTGGTGCTGTAGGTACCTGGACCGTTGTATCCGGTATTGCTACCATCAAAGCTGGTGAAGAACATCTGCCAATAGCACACATCACTGTTCCTAACGGTGGTACTGCTACCCTTCGCTGGACTATCAAAAATGGTCTGTGTGAAAACTTTGATGAAGTTATACTGACTAACTTCCTGACACCATCTCCTGCTAATGCGGGCCCTGACCAACGTGATTGTAACATTCCTACATTCACTATGTCGGCAAACGCTCCTGATGTTCCTGGTGCGACCGGTACCTGGACACTCGCTGTGGGATCTCCTGGTTCTATTACTCCGGGTGATGAAAACAAACCTGATGCGGTGATTAATGTACCAACCGGTGCAACTGCAACTGCTATCTGGACCATCACTAACGGTACCTGTCCTTCAGAAGATACTGTACTGCTGACCAATGATGAAATGCCATCTCCGGCGATTGCAGGTCCTGACCAGGAAAATTGTAATCACCCTGCCTTCACAATGGCCGCTAACACAGCATCTGTGGGCGTAGGTAAATGGAGCCTGACACCAGGCACCACTGCATCTTTCGATGTTGCAGATAGTACTAACATCAATGCAATTATCAATGTGCCTGCGGGTGTAACGGTAACGGCAACCTGGACTATCACAAATGGTACATGTGTTACATCTGACGATGTTGTACTGACCAACTATGTGGCGCCTGCTCCTTCAAATGCGGGTCCTGACCAGGAAAAATGTAATACGCCAACCTTCACCATGGCCGCTGCTGCTCCATCTGTCGGAGTAGGTAAATGGCGCCTGGTACCTGGTTCTACCGCTTCCTTCGCGGTAACTGACAGCACCAACAGAACAGCTGTGTTCAATGTGCCTGTAGGTGAATCTGCAGAAGCTATCTGGGCAATCACAAATGGTGTTTGTACTACTGAAGACACAGTAAGGCTGACCAACTACGTAGCACCAGCTCCTGCTGCTGCCGGACCTGATCAGGAACAGTGTAACACGCCTGCCTTCACTATGGCTGCGAATACACCGACTGTAGGTGTTGGCAAATGGAGCCTGCCTGCTGGTTCAACAGCTTCATTCCCTGTAACTGACAGTACTAATCCAAGTGTAATAATAACTGTACCTGCCGGTGTGACCGTTACAGCTACATGGACTATCACTAACGGTGTATGTACTACCAGCGATAATGTTGTACTGACCAACAATGAACAACCAACGGCGGCTGCTGCTGGTCCTAACCAGGAACAGTGTAACACGCCTGCCTTCAGAATGGCGGCTAACACTCCTTCTGTTGGTGTTGGTAAATGGAGCCTGTCTGCCGGAACTACCGCATCTTTCGCTGTAGCCGACAGTACTAATCCGAATGCTGTAATTACAGTGCCGGTAGGTGTAACCGTTACAGCTACATGGACTATCAGAAATGGTAACTGTGTTACATCTGACGATGTAGAACTGACCAACTACGCACAGCCAGCGCAAGCAAATGCTGGTGGAGATATGACCCATTGCGATAACGATCGTTTTGTAATGGCTGCCAACACTCCTTCCGTAGGTACCGGTACATGGAGCCTGCCTGCAGGTACAACTGCAAGCATCAATGCTGCTGACTGGAACAATCCGAACGCTGTGATCACTGTACCTGCCGGTGTAGTAGTAACAGCTACCTGGACTATCACCAACGGTACTTGTACCACATCTGATAATGTGATACTGACCAACCATGAAATGCCGTCCAACGCGGTTGCTGGCCTGGACCAGACTCATTGTGATGATCCTAACTTCACAATGTCCGCAAACGTACCTTCACCAGCTACAGCTGCAGGTACCTGGACAATCATCAGTGGTGCGGCTACTATCGCTGATATTCATAATCCTTCAACAAGGGTTACAGTAGCAGCAGGTGGTACAGTTACTCTCCGCTGGACTATCACCAACGGAACATGTACTTCTACTCCTGATGATGTGGTGCTGACTAACCAGGCTGCAATCCTGGGTAACACCATCACCGCAGATCAGCTGCTTTGTGCTAATGAAACTCCTGCTATGCTGCAGGGTGCTACCCTCAGCGGTGGTAACGGCACCTTCACTTACCAATGGCAGGTGAGCACCACAAGTGCAACCACCGGCTTTGCGAATGTGGCAGTTAACGGCACAAATGCAACCTTCAATCCTCCAATGATCACACAGAATACCTGGTACAGACGTGTGGTAATGTCAGGCGCATGTACAGGCAACATCAGCAACGCAGTAATGCTCACACTGATGAATATCCCGCCTGTTGTGATATCCGTACCTGGTCCGCTTACAGTGGATTGCGTACAGGGTACTGACTATACTACCAAATTCGGTACTCCGGTATTCAGTCACGCTCCTTATAACAACGAGCCACTGACCGTTACTCATAATGACGTAACTACCACTGTTGATGCTTGTACGTTCACAATTCAGCGTACCTGGACAGCAATGGACCGTTGCGGTCTGACCACTCAGGCACAGCAAACCATCACTGTAATAGACAGAACTGCTCCTGTATTTACAGCTACAGCTCCTGCCAACGTTACTGTTGATTGTGATAAGGTGCCTGCCGCAGTGAACCTGCCTGCTAACGATGCTTGTACAGGTGTACTGACCATCGTTCCGATCGAAGTAAGAGTTGATCAGCCAGGTGCATGTGCAAGCAACTATCAGCTGATCCGTAAATGGGTTGCTGTTGATGCCTGCGGTAATGCAAGCGATACACTCAGACAGGTGATCACCGTAAGGGATATGACGCCTCCTGTGTTCAACAACCCTGCTCCTACCAATATCACTGTTGATTGTGATAAGGTGCCTGCAGGTCAACCGCTGACAGCAAATGACAACTGTACGCCTGGCGTCATCACTGTAATACCGGTAGATGTACGTAAGAACCTCTCCGGCAGCAGATGCGCCGACAACTACCAGATCATCCGTACCTGGACAGCTACTGACCTTTGCGGTAACAAAACCGTACTGACTCAGACCATCACTGTACAGGATACTATCAAACCTAGATTCTCTATGTCACTGCCTCCGGCTATCACCGTTGATTGTGACAAGGTGCCTACGGTAGCAACAATAACAGCCACAGACAACTGTACTGTTAGCGTAGCTGTGAAGGTATCAGAGAAGAAAGAGTTCCTTTCTACAGTATGTACCAGCAACTATAGATTAACACGTACCTGGACAGCCATCGACAATTGTGGTAATACTGCCACCATGCAACAGGTGATCACTGTACAGGATACAACAAGGCCGGTATTCGTTGTAATGCCTCCTGCTGATACTACAGTAAGCTGTGATGCAATTCCTACTCCGCCAACTAACCTGAGCGCGAGAGATAATTGTAGCACTGTGAAGATCTCTTACACCCAGACACGCGAAACTATCCCGGGCGCATGTGCAAGCAACTATCGCCTGATCCGTATCTGGACTGCTAAAGACCAATGTAACAATACCAACATTATCCGCCAGGTAATAACAGTAACAGATACTACCAAACCAGTGATCGATCCTGCTCCGGCAAACGTAACACTGAATTGTGGTGAAGCTGTCCCTGCTGCTGCTACCCTCTATGCACGTGATAATTGTGATGCTACCTTCCCTAAGAAGGCAACTATGACACAAGATCCGTTTGTAGTTGACCTGTGTGCCGGTTATACTATCGTAAGAAGATGGAGAATAGCCGATGCATGTGGTAACCAGGCGATCGAACGTGTGCAGACAATCACCGTGAACCCTTGTCCTAAACCGGCACTGGATCCGAACCTGCCTGCTAACTGTTCAAACAACACAAGGTTCGCTATCATGTTGCAGAACAAGGTAAGCAAGCCTAAATTTACCCTGGTGAGCGTAGTTCCTGCTTCTGCAGTACGTACACCGCTCACACAGAGCAGCAACGTGTTCGATCTGAATGGCGCAACACAGGCTACCTTCATCGTAACTGACGGTGTAACCGGTTGTGTATCTGATCCTATCACTTATGACCTGCAGTATGTAATGAAACCAGTTGTTGATCTGGGCGCCGACGTAGCTATCTGTCAGGGTAGCAGCGTAACACTGGATGCCGGTATCGATAACGCAGCGTACACTATCCGCTGGTCAACCGGTGCAAGCACCCAGACCATCGATGTAACAACTGCCGGTACTTATACTGTGACTGTTTCAAACGGTATCTGTACAACAACAGATGCAATCAATGTAACAGTAAACATGCCGCCGGTAGTAGACATCCAGGATGCTGCAATCTGTATGGGCGAAACAACAACACTGAATGCTTATGTACAGGGAGCTACCTATGTATGGAGCACAGGTGAAACTACCGCTTCAATAGATGTGACTACCTCGGGTACTTACAGTGTAGACGTTACACTGAAGGGATGTACAACTCATGATGAAGCAACGGTAACAGTGGGTACGCCTCCTGTGATCACCGTAACTGACGATTCTGAGATCTGTCCTGATGAAACCCTGATGCTGACAGTTGATCCTGATGGTGGTAATGTAGCCTGGAGCACCGGTGAAACTACCAACTCTATCGTTGTCACTAAAGCAGGTAATTATGAAGTGACCGTAACCCGTGACGGTTGTAAAGTAACTGATATGGTTACTGTAACTGAAAGACCTGATCTGGATATTGACCTCGGACCAGACAGAGAGTTCTGTACAGGTGGACGCGTAGTAGTAGATGCTACCCACCCAGATGCGATCTCTTACCTCTGGAATGACGGTGAGACCACCCCGATCAGAGAAATCGTAATGCCGGGTAAATATGTAGTATCTGTTATGGACAGGTTCTGTTCAAGAATAACAATGGATAGTGTGAATGTAACTGTGGCTGGTATTCCTGAAACGCTCCTCCCTGCCGACACTACACTGTGTATCGGTGAAGACCTGACACTGAAAGTAAACGCGGGTATTGGCAACACTATCCGTTGGCAGGATGGTTCTTCCGGAGCTACTTACAAAGTAACCGGTCCTGGAACCTACACTGTAACAGTGTCTAACGAATGCGGATCCGTAACCGACAATATAGTAGTACGCTACCAGCCATGTGAGCCGAAGCCACAATTCCCGACAGGCTTTACGCCGAACGGTGATGGACATAACGATATCTTCAAACCAGTCGTTAGAGGTCCGATGTACGATTACGACTTACGTATCTACAACCGTTGGGGTGAATTGATCTTCCTCAGTAAAGACCAGAAGAACGGATGGGATGGCCGATACAAAGGCGCCCTCGTTGAAAATGGTACTTATGTCTGGATGCTGAGCTATAAGAAGGTACTCGGTGGTGCAGTGAATATCGTGAAAGGTGAAGTAACCGCTATCAGATAGTAAGAAGTGTAAAGTACAATAGGCAAAGGCGTCCCGGTTCTTCCGGGGCGCCTTTCTATTTGCTAGGTATACTAATTTTAGTTAATTTGAGGGCGATAGGTACCTATACCACCCTCGTAATAACTATTAAATTGTCCCTCATGACAACCTGCAACTTCCATTACAAGCGAGTAATGCGAACGGTCGCATTATTTGCATTCCTACTGCTGTCTGCAGTATTCAACGTCCAGGCTCAGACGCCAAAATTCAAGGTCATCGCGTTCTACCACGGCACCTATGATCCAGCTCACATCGCATTTGTTAAGGAAGCTAATCAGTGGTTCCCTGCTATTGCGGCCCAGTATGGTTTCTCTTACACAGCTACTACGAATTGGGACAATCTGAACGCCAATTTTCTGTCGCAGTACCAGGTAGTACTCTTCCTGGATGACCTGCCGGCCAGCGCATCACAGCGTTCGGCATTTCAGACTTACATGCAGAACGGCGGCGCCTGGATGGGTTTCCACGTTTGCGCCTACACAGCTAACGCCAGCGCCTGGAGCTGGTACCACAACACCTTCCTGGGCACAGGTAATTTCACGA
This sequence comes from Chitinophaga sp. S165, assembly GCF_003182155.1. Taxonomy (GTDB): domain Bacteria; phylum Bacteroidota; class Bacteroidia; order Chitinophagales; family Chitinophagaceae; genus Chitinophaga. The sequence continues at coordinate 470,674 of NZ_QGTG01000001.1, read as the reverse complement.
CCAACACCTGGGGACCTTCAAGTGCTACTTTACGTGTAGAGGACCGCACACATCCAAGCACGACCCGTCTGCCGGCGACATTCACCTCCGCAGTAAGCGAGTGGTATGGATGGCAGAATGATCTGCGCAACAACAGCAACATCAAGGTCCTCGCATCTATTGATCCCGTGAGCTTCCCTCTGGGAAATCAGAACGGCAACATCTGGTATAGCGGTTACTATCCGATCATGTGGACCAACAAGAACTACAAAATGTTGTATGCCAATTTTGGCCACAATGCAATGAACTATTCTACCAACACGCAGACGTCTTCCACTTTCGCCAGTGAGATCCAGAACAGGTTCCTCATCGACGGACTATTGTGGTTAGGTGGACAGAACCCAGGCGGCCCTGCTCCTGCTATTCCGATCCCTGGTACCGTACAGGCTGAGAATTTCACTGACATGAGCGGTCTTCAGACAGAAGCTACCACCGATGCAGGTGGCGGACAAAACATCGGTTATACTGATGCCGGCGACTGGTTGGATTATAAAGTAAACGTTCAGACAGCAGGTACTTACAATGTAGAATTCAGAGTTGCCAGCCAGACTTTAGGCGGCAGTATCGAACTGAGAAAAGACGGCGCAGTATTAGGCGGCGTTACCGTACCAGTTACCGGTGCATGGCAGACCTGGGCTACCGTAAGTGATTCTGTCGTACTGGCAGCAGGTGAACAAACACTCCGTGTGCAGGTAACAGCACCTGGCTTCAATCTTAACTGGTTGAAATTTACAGCTGCAACTTCCAATCCGCCTAATAATCCAGGCGTTCCTGTCGGACAGGTGATCACGCTGAGAGCTACAAGCAATAGCATGTATGTTAGCGGAGAGAACGGTACTACAGCTATGACGTGTACAAGAACAGCACCTCAGACCTGGGAACAGTTCTCCGTACTGGACGCAGGTAACGGAAAGGTAAACCTCCGCAGCATGGGCAAATTCGTTTCTTCCGAGAACGGTACTCAGGCAATGAGAGCAAACCGTGCCACCGCAGCTTCCTATGAAGCGTTTGACTGGATCACCAATGAAGATGGAACAATTTCCCTGAGAGGTAATAACGGCATGTATGTATCTTCTGAGAACGGAGAACAGGCAATGAATTGTAACCGTCCTACAATTGACGGATGGGAGAAATTCAATTTCACTATCGTCGGACCAGTTGCCACAGCAGCAAGACTGGCGGTATCAGCTCCGGTAGAGGAAGCGCAGGCATCAGAAGGAATAGTGTATCCGAATCCATTCGGCACACAACTCAACTATACGCTGCCAGCCAAGATCTCTTCCCATACGGTAGCGATCTATGATCTTACCGGAAAGCAATTACTGCGCTCGGTGATAAAATCTAAACAATCAGCTTATTTCCTGAATGTAAGCAGTCTGCCAAGAGGCATGTATATCCTGGACATCTCCAGCGGTACCTATCACAAACGTGTTAAAGTACAAAAAGCAGAATAACTGATTCTTAGCAGGATCAAAAAGAAAGGGTATCCGTTCAATGCGGATACCCTTATATTTTTAAAGCAATTGCCGAAGCTATTAATACAGCAGTCTAGCCTTAATTGTATGGTTCACTTCTCTCAACAAAGAGAAGGCTTCTTTGGATAATTTGCTATCCACGTCCAGTACCACATAACCGATCGTTTCATTTGTTTTCAGGTACTGTCCCAGAATGTTGATCTTATTCTGAGATAATACGGTATTGATCTCTGACAGTACCCCTGGCACGTTCTGGTGAATATGCAGGATGCGGTGTGTGTGGTCAACCGCCGGTACACTGATAGCAGGAATGGTATGAGAACCGAAGCTTGCACCTTTTTCAAGGTAGTTCAGCATTTTACTGCTCACATCAAGACCGATATTATGCTGTGCTTCCTCTGTGCTTCCTCCTATATGCGGCGTCAGGATCACGTTAGGCAGCTTTTGCAGCGGAGAAGCGAAAGCAGCGCCATTCTTCTCAGGCTCCACCGGGAATACATCTATAGCAGCTCCGGACAACTGACCACTGGTCAATGCCTCTTTCAGGTCGTCCAATTCAACCACTTCGCCACGGGCGTAGTTAATGAAGATGGCGCCTTTCTTGACATAGTGTAATGTTTCCTTATTGATCATGTTGGTCGTGGTCTTGGTAGACGGCACGTGCAGGGATATAATATCAGACATTTCGAACAGAGCCTGCAGGCTGCGGATCTGTACCGCATTGCCCAGTGGCAGTTTGGTTTCCACGTCATAATAGAATACGTTCATCCCCATAGCTTCCGCCAGTACGCTTACCTGGCTTCCGATATTACCGTATCCGACGATACCGAGAGACTTTCCACGCAATTCGTAACTGCCTTTCGCTTCCTTCATCCATACGCCTTCGTGTGCGGCGGCATTCTTGTCGGGAATACGACGTATCAGCATAATGGACAGTCCTATTACCAACTCCGCTACAGAACGGGTATTTGAATAAGGAGCGTTAAATACAGCTACTCCCATCTCTCTTGCACTCTTCAGATCTACCTGGTTGGTACCGATACAGAAGCAACCGATCGCCTGCAATTTATGTGCGGCTTCCAGTGCCTTGCGTGTGATCTGTGTTTTAGAACGGATACCCAGCAGATGAACATCTTTTATTTCACGGATCAGGTCTTCTTCGCTCAGTGCGCCCGATAATCTTTTTACGTTAGCATACCCCGCCGACGTAAATTCCGCTACTGCGGCGTCGCTGATATTTTCCAACAATAAAATATTGATCTTCTCCTTCGGATAACTTGTCAACTTTTGCTGATCCATGATTATATTTTATGTGTTACCAATTGCAATAAACAATTGGCTTAATAATTGTAATAAGGCCAAACGGAGGCACAAACCTAAAAGATGTTACGCAATTATCAAACAGTATGCCCTTCAAATTTGATTTCGTCAAAAATACTATCATATTTGGGGCATTTTTAGCCGTTTTTTGGGGTTAAATCTTAAAATACCTTTAAAATCGTCTTTTAAGAACTGTTTTTTTTGTCTGGCAATTCATTAGGGCCTAATTTTAGCGCCTTTGTAACTAAGCAGAAAAAGAATCGAGTCTAACTAGCAGAATGAAAGCAGCTTATATTGTATTGACTATCTCAGGTATTGCTTTATATGCCATCACCGCATGCCAGAGCAATGCGGCTAATAGTAACCGTAAATCCAAAACAGCAGATACTTCCCAGACCGAGGTGTTGAGCGAATCAGCCCTGGCCATTCTTAACTCACCTGTCACCAAGTCTCAGCAAACAGAACTGACCGCTTTTTATCAGAACATGGTCCGCGCCGGCTTTAATGGGGCCATGCTGGTGGCTAAAAAAGGCGTAGTGATCTTTGAGAAGTACCATGGTCTTGAGAACTACAAGAACAAGACTTCCGCGATGAACGACAGTTCTTCTTTCCAGCTGGCTTCTGTATCCAAGACCTTCACCGCTATGGGCGTTCTCTGGCTGATGGAGAAACAGAAGTTAAGCCTGACAGATACCGTACAGAAATATTATCCACAATTCCCATATAAAGGCATCACGCTTCAGATGTTGCTGTCTCACCGTAGCGGTCTGCCTAATTACCTCTATTTCTGCGACAGCATCTGGCCGGACAAGGACAGGTTCCTTTCCAATGATGATGTGATCCAGCTGATGATAAAGCACCGTCCACGTATCCAGCATACTCCGGATACCCATTTCCAGTATTGCAACACAAACTATATGCTGCTGGGAGCCATTATTGAGAAAGTAAGTGGTCAAAAGTACGCCGACTTCATGCAACAGACCTTTTTTGGTCCTCTGGGCATGACTAACACATTTGTATATGCTCCTGAAAGCGCTGTACGCCCTCACCAGACCGCCAGCCATAAATATAATGGTCAGCTGGAACCGGATACCTATTTTGACGGGGTGATCGGCGATAAAGGTATCTACAGCACTGCAAGGGATATGCTCAAATGGGACCAGGCCCTGTACAGCGGTCAGCTATTCACCCAGGAAACTATCAAAGCTGCTTATACCCCATATAGCCATGAAAAACCAGGTATCCGTAATTACGGGCTGGGCTGGAGATTGATGGTTTATCCGGACAGTAGTGAGATCGTCTACCACAACGGCTGGTGGCATGGCAATAATACGGTCTTCAACCGTATAGTAAAAGATACTTCCACCATTATCATCCTGGGAAATAAATACAATCGCAATATCTACCGGGCGGTAAAACCAATAAGCGCCATTCTGGGACATGGAACTGAAGAAGGGGAAGAATAACTATTCCCCATGCTTTCTGTTGGGTAACACATTCTCCCGTTTCCACTGGATCAGGCCTGTAAATTTATCTTGTCTTACCGGACAATCCGCCAATTGACAATAATGACAGCAAACCGGGATACAGGGGTCGGTATGTATAAAAAATTCGACTTCTCCGGAGGGAAATTCAATGTTCACCTGGCGTTCTAATGCTTTCAGCTCATCGTGGGCATCACTGAGCTCCAGGTAATAAGGTAGGGTCAGATGACAATCTATATGATAGTTGTTTCCATACTGCTGCACTCTCATATTATGTATATCGATCCAATTTGCACGTCTCCTCGCATTCAGGATCTCTATCACCTTATCCACTATACGCATATCCGTCTCGTCCATCAGGCCGGAAATTGACGCCCTCAATAACTGATATCCTTTCCTTAGTATCAGCACGCCCATCAGCAGCGACGCCAGCGGGTCTATCCAGTGCCAGCCGGTCAAGTGGATCAGTAACAGTGCTGCTATCAATCCCAGACTGCTATAAACGTCTGTCATAATATGCTGGCCATTGCCTGATATCGTGACTGAAGACAACTTCTTACCCTCCCGTACCAGGAAAAGGCCCAATACAAGATTAGCCAGTGCCGTACCTGCAATCAGCCACATACCTTTATCCAGTTTGTCCAATGCCGTGGGATCGAAAAAATACTGTCCCGCCTTGAAAAGAATAAGGCACCCGGCAATGAAGATCATTGCTCCCTCAAAACCGATAGAAAAGAATTCGATCTTCCCATGACCGTAAGGATGGTTTTCATCTTTGGGCTTACCAGTCAGGTAAATACTATAACAGGCGAAGGCTCCGGCTACAACGTTGATGATGGATTCCAATGCGTCAGACAAAATAGCGACGGAATTTGTCATGAACCATGCAGCGAATTTAGTTCCCGTCAAAACAAAGCTGACGATCAGTGATACCAGTATAACGCGTAATTCTCTTCTCTGCAAAACATGGTGGATTGATTCACAAAGAAAAGAAAAATATTGCGTAAGTTAGTAGAGGGTTCGGTGCACAGAAACTGTATGTAGATTACGTTGAATTATCCTTAGTAAGTAATTATCCTGAGTCATCTAGTATAATCGTTTTTCTTTCAGCTCCTTCATGGGCAACCAAAATCTGTAGTATGTATATTCTAGACCCAAAAACAAAGTGGTTATGCCTGCTTGTATGTAGCGCATTCTGTAATGTCCCCATAAATGCAGCCCCACTTAGCGAATCCGTCCCGCGAAGTACTTATGGACTATTTCAGCAGCAGCCCGCCCAGGAAACAGTCACGGGTGTTGTGCGTGTATACGGTAAAAACGGCCGCCCTGAAGCCGTCCCGGGCATCAATGTTATCGAAAAAGGCACCACCAATGGTACTGTCACTGACGCTGCCGGCGCCTATACGTTACGCGTAAAAAAGGGTGCTACCCTGACCTTTTCTATAGTGGGATATAAATCACAAGAGCTGAAGGTCTCCGCCGCTACGCCGGTTAACCTCATCCTTGAAGAAGACATCAGTGCACTGAAAGAGGTCGTTGTAACGGGCTATCAGACCATCGACAGAAAGCTTTTTACAGGAGCCGCCGCCAGTGTGAAGGCCTCCGATGTAAAACGTGACGGTATCGCTGATGTGAGCCGCATGCTGGAAGGCCAGGTAGCCGGCGTCAGCGTACAGAACGTATCCGGCACCTTCGGTGCTGCCCCTAAGATCCGGGTAAGGGGTGCAACTTCCATTACGGGCGACAATAAACCGCTCTGGGTTGTAGATGGCGTGGTACTTGAGGATGTGATCAATGTCTCCAATGAACAGCTCTCAACCGGTAACCCCGCTACCCTGCTGGGTTCCTCCGTTGCAGGTCTGAACCCGGATGATATTGAAAGTTTCCAGATACTGAAAGATGCGGCCGCCACTTCTCTTTATGGCGCCCGTGCTATGAACGGTGTGGTGGTGATCACCACCAAAAAAGGTAAGATCGGTAAACCGGTCATCTCCTATACCGGTAACTTCTCCAGTTATCTGAAGCCGACGTATGACCAGTTTGACATCATGAAATCTGATGATCAGATGGCTTTTTATAATGAGTTGTCCCTGAAGGGCTGGCTAAACCACTCAGACGCAACCCGTGCTGAAAATGGCGGCGTCTATACAAAAATGTACAATCTCATTGATACCTATAACGCCACCAATGGTGCATTCGGACTGTACAACAGCCCCGAAAGCAAACGCCAGTTCCTCGAAAGGTATGCGAAGGCCAATACCAACTGGTTCGACGTGCTGTTCAAAAACTCTTTCATGCAGGAACACTCCTTTAGCGTGTCTTCCGGTACGGACAAATCGCAGCTTTACGTGTCTACCAGCTTCCTGGAAGATAAGGGCTGGACACTGGCTGATAAGCTGAAACGCTTCACAGGCAACGTCAGGGCCAACTACAATATCAGTGACAAAGTATCTTTCGGGATCATTACCCAGGCCGTGATCAGGGACCAACGTGTACCGGGATCGCTGGACAGGAACAGCAATGCGGTACTCGGGCAGTTCGACCGCGATTTTGACATTAATCCATTCAGCTATGCGCTCAATACCAGCCGTACACTGACAGCCTATGATGAAAGCGGTAAACCGGAATATTTCACGCGCAACTTCGCTCCCTTTAATATCGTCAATGAGATGGCCAACAATTACATTGATCTCAGTCAGCTCGATATTAAACTGCAGGGAGATTTTACCTATAAGATCCTCAAGAACCTGAAATATACTTTCCTGGGTAACATCCGTTACGTGAAGTCTTCCCAGGACCATAAGATCAAGGAAAATTCCAATATGCCCCAGGCCTATCGTGCTGCCGGAGACGCCACCATCAAGGACAGGAACCGTTTCCTGTACCGCAACCCTGACGATCCTGAAGCAGAGCCTGTGGTGGTCCTACCTTATGGTGGTATCTACACGACAGAAGATGATTATCTGACCAGCTACTACTTCCGGAATACGTTAGAGTTCAGCAAGACCTGGAATGACATTCACATGGTCAACTTCCTGGGAGCACAGGAATTGCGTTACGCCAACCGTCAGAACCGCCAGTTCGATGGGTATGGTTACCAGTTTGACAAAGGCGGCGTACCCTTTATTGATCCCAATATCATCAAACAGAATATTGAGAACAACTTCAACTACTATAGCATCAGTATGAATTACGACCGCTATCTCGCATACCTGGCCAATGCTGCTTATTCCTACAAGGGCAAGTATAACCTCAATGCGAGCATCCGGTATGACGGTTCCAACCTGCTGGGTGAATCCCGCACGGCACGCTGGCTGCCTACCTGGAACGTGAGCGGTTCATGGAATGTGGATACGGAAGATTTCATGCGTAACCAGCAAAGCATCAACAGGCTGACCCTCAGAGCTACCTATGGTCTTACCGGTAGTATGGGTAATGCCCGGAACTCCAGTGTCGTATTGCAGAACCGCAGCACTAACAGACCTTACCTTTCCGAAATAGAATCTGTCATCTACATTCAAAGTCTTGAGAATTCAGAACTGACCTGGGAAAAACAATATGAAACCAACGTAGGTATCGACGCCGGTCTGTTCAATGATAAACTCACTATTACGGTAGATGGTTACAGACGTAAAAGCTTCGATCTTATTGGCTTTATCCGTACTTCCGGTATCGGCGGAGAGCCAATTAAGGTAGCCAACTATGGAGATATGAAATCTCACGGCCTCGAAGCAACTGTAGCATACAATATCATTAACAGCAGCAAATGGGGCTTGCGCACACAACTGACCATGGGGTATAACAAGGGTGAGATCACAAAACTTGAAAACCTTCCTATTATCTGGGACCTCGTGGTGGCTGACGGTGGGGCTACTGTCGGACATCCCGTACGTGGGCTTTATTCCATCCCTTTCGAGGGGCTGAACCCTAAAGACGGCAGTCCGCTGTTCACGAACCAGGACGGTGCGAAAAGCGGGAATGTTTACCTGCAGAGCGATAAAATAGACAACCTGGTCTACAACGGTCCGGTAGATCCAACATTAACAGGCGGCTGGTACAATACCCTGCGTTACAGCAATTTCGCCCTCTCAGCTCTTGTTACCTACAGCACAGGGAACAAGGTCCGCCTGAACCCAGGATTTAAACAGAGATATTCCGACCTGGACGCGAGCTCCAACGACTTCCTGAACCGCTGGATACTGCCTGGTGATGAAACACGTACGAACATCCCATCTGTGCTGGATGCCGGTGGTGTAGCGCTTTTGGACGGCGCCTCCCCTTACAATAACTACAATTATTCAACTGCCCGGGTGGCGGATGGAGATTTTGTAAGGTTGAAACAGGTATCGCTCTCTTATAACCTGCCTCAGAAAACGATACGCCGTGCGGGCTTTAACAACCTCTCTGTCAGCCTTGTCGCCAATAACGTCTGGCTGATCTATTCGGATAAACGGCTCAATGGGCAAGATCCCGAATTCTTTAATTCCGGTGGTGTAGCCCTGCCTATACCAAAGCAATTCACATTCTCACTGAAAGCAGGTCTATAACGTAAAACATTTACAGATGAAAAAGATAACCTACTATATACTTGCTGCTGCGTTAGTCATCGCTTCCGGATGTAGAAAATACCTGGAAACAGCGCCCGATCAGCGTACCCAGCTCAATACCGTCGAGAAAGTAGGAGAATTGCTTGGCACTGCCTATCCGCAGGCGGACTACGCAACCTTCACCGAAGCTGCATCTGATAATGCGTCGGACAAAGGCGCCGGCGCCGGTATGTTGAGTGAGAACATCAACACCGCACCATATTTCTTTCGTGATGTAACTGAAAGAGCTCAAGGCTCGCCAACCTATTACTGGAATGCCTGCTATTCAGCTATCGCAGCTGCTAACCAGGCATTGGAAGCGATCAGCAACGCAGAGGATCCGGCCGATTATAATGCACAAAAGGGAGAAGCCCTGGTGGCCAGGGCTTATAATCACTTTATGCTGGTCACTTTGTTCTCAAAGGTCTATGATCAGGCCACCGCAAGCCAGGACCCCGGCATCCCTTATGTAACAACTCCTGAAAAGGTCGTAAATGGACAATATGAAAGAAAAACAGTAGCCTTTGTTTACGAACAGATCGAAAAGGACCTGCTGGAAGGCATGCCGCTTATTGACAATACCGCCTATAAAGTACCTAAATATCATTTTAACAAGGCAGCAGCCAATGCATTCGCTGCACGCTTCTATCTGTATAAAAAAGATTATCAGAAAGTGCTTACCTACAGCAACAATGTATTCCCTGGAGGAAATATCAGGTCTAACCTGCGTCCGTGGGTGACTGTATATAGTCAGTTGACAGGACAGGAAGCGGAAGCGATCTACACAAAGGCCTCAGAAAATGCCAATCTGTTGCTGGTAGAAGCGCCTTCCGACTGGGCCCGTTCCTATGGTGTATACCGCTATGGACTGAGAACGGACCTCGCCAGAGCCCTTTTCAGCTTCCGGAATGTAACAGGTGGTGTATGGGTTCAACCGCTCTATTATGCCGGTACGAATACCGACAACCAGCTGGTATTAAAATTCCGGGAACACTTCGTACGTTCCAGTGCCAATGCAAACATCGGCGTTCCTCATACGATCTTCCCGTTGTTTACGGCGGAGGAAGCCTTGTTCAACCGGGCGGAAGCCAATATCTACCTGGGAAATCTTACGGCGGCCAAGCAGGACCTGAATGATTATGCCAGTATGCGTATTGAAGATTATACCGCCGATTTCAGGCTTACAGACACCAAGTTGAGGAATTATTATGGCACAACAGATATAAAGGCAGCCCTCATCTTCACTGTACTGGATTTTAAACAGGCTGAGTTCATCCAGGAAGGAATGAGATGGTTTGACATATTACGGTATCACATCCCTATTGTCCATACGAACGTGGCCGGAGAAACAGAAACCCTGGCCCCGAATGATCCCCGCCGCCTGTTCCAGCTTCCGCAGGAAGTAAAACTGGCCGGCCTTGAACAGAACCCCCGTTAATCCGCTTAAACTAATTGACTATGAAACAAATGCAGATAAAATTATTAATGGCCTTTATCGTTCTGAGTAGCCTTATGGCCTGCTCTAAAGACGATAAAATAGATAACGTGAACATCCCTGGCCTTGGCGGAGAGACATGGGAAAAAGGTCCGCTGGACTTCTGGATTGATTCCGTTTTCACAAAGCCTTACAATATTGAAGTAAAGTACCGTTTTGAGCGTTATGAACTGGCGCTGGACAAAACCCTGGTGCCGGTTATGGAAAATAAAGTACAGCCAGTGATGTCCACTATCCTGAAGACATGGGCTGCGCCTTACATAGCCGAAGCAGGAGAAACCTTCTTCAAGACCTACTGCCAGAAACAGTTCGTGCTGGTAGGTAGTCCGCAGTTCAACTCCAACAATACCATCACCCTGGGTACAGCCGAAGGCGGCCGGAAAGTAGTGCTGTTCTGGCTGAATGATTTCGATCTGACTGACAAACCTTTTGTACGTGAAATGCTCCATACCATCCACCACGAGTTTGCGCATATTATGCATCAGACCATTCTCTACCCGGTAGAATTTAAACGCATCTCCACCGGTTATACCGGCAGCTGGAATGATTACACCCTGGGGGAAGCACTGGAAAGGGGCTTTATCACGCAATATGCCCGAAGCGCACCAGACGAGGACTTTGTAGAAATGGTAGCCACTATGCTGGTAGAAGGCAAAGACGGTTATGATGACATTGTTAATTCAGCACCACTCGAGGCAAGGCCACTATTCCGTCAAAAAGAGGAGATCATTGTCCGTTACTTTAAAGAGAGCTGGAATATTGACTTCTACAATTTGCAGACCCGTGTTCAGGATGCTATTGATAATTTGTAAAACAGGAAACATGCTTCATAACAGACTATATATCTTACTGCTGGCGATTCTTTTTGCAGCCTGTTCGAAGGACAAAACAACCTCTCTTTTCGGAGAGAAGCCGGAAGAACGCATGGAGAAAGCCCTTGCAGAATACAAAGCCACACTCACCGGAAGCACTTACGGATGGAAAACTGCCGTTTATCCTTCCGCCGGCGGAGGCTATAGCTTCTTTTTCAGATTTGGTACCAATGACAGGGTCACGATGTTCAGCGATGTGACTCCGGCAGCAGCAGGAACATCTATGGAAAGCACATACCGCCTGAAAGCCGTACAAAGGCCATCGCTACTGTTTGACACCTATTCATATCTGCACCTGTTGTCCGATCCTGACCCGAACGTTTATAACGGAGAAACAGGATCTGGTTATGCAATTGATTTTGAATATGCTATAGACAGTGTTTCTGCTGATACCATCAAGCTGACAGGCATCGCCTTCGGTACAAAAATGATCCTTGTAAAAGCTACTCAGGCCGAGGCGGAAGCATATACAGCTGGAAACGTTGGAGATCTGATTGCAGGGATAGAGGATTATATACAGCAGACTCCCTGGTTATATCTGCAGTTTCAGGACGGGAACAGGCTACAGGTAAGCATCAATACCTTTACCAAAACCTTTACACTTATCTATGTTGATGGTTCGGGACAGGTGCAGCTGTTATCAAGCCCATACTATTATACACCGAACGGCATATACCTGCAAACTCCTCTTACTTATGAGGGGAATACCTTCCAGGAGATGTTCTGGGATAGCGCCAAAGAAGTCTTTTACGTTACTATTGATGGTCAACGGATAGAAGTAAAAGTCGCTCCCGCTTCAGTAGTGCCGATGCACAAGCTGTTGGGAGTTGACTTTTCTTCCCTGATCGTACCGCCCCAGCAACTGCCGGGATGGTCGGATACCTTCACCGGTATCTATACAACGATCGCATCAACAATGCCATTCAACCTGACGCTGTATTTTACGGAATTTGCCTTTGACGTAAATCAGCAGGTAATGAATGTGAATGTATATGTGATACAGAACAATGCGCTTTTCCTGGCAGAATACCCGTTCACTTATACTATGACGGCAAACGGCGTATTTAACTTCACCGGACAGGCTTTCGAGGGCAATGCCGTACCGCTGGCAGCACACATGGCGCCGTTATTGGATTATATCCGTAATGACCGGTTTACAATGGAGCTCTTTGCCGATACGCAGGAAGGAAATGGTATCTTAGGACAGCTTAAAAGCGTAGAACATCCCGATTTCTTCTTTACAGGGTTCCGTGAATAGAAAATCAGCGACGCTATAAAGATCAGGAAGAGGAACTATCGTGATGTTCATGATAGTTCCTCTTCTTTGATCTTACCAGGTAATATAACGATGAAGGTCGCTCCTTCATTTGGTTTCCCTACAGCCCTGATCACGCCATGGTGATTTTCCACGATCTTCTTACACAGCGCCAGCCCGATACCCGTACCATCATACAATCTCCTTTCATTCAAGCGCTGGAAGATGGTAAAGATCTTTTCCGAAAATTGCTGTTCAAAGCCTATTCCATTGTCCGCAAATTCCAGTTTGACATAGGGAATATCATCCCGCAATTCAGGATATAATGCTCTTTCAGTTCCCGTTACCAGGACTCCCCTGATAGTGATAAGCGGCTGTTTATCAGAGAACTTTAGTGAGTTACCTATCAGATTAATAAACAGTTGTTGCAGCTGCAATGGAATACCCTTTACAACAGGCAGGCAATTGTCTTTAATTACTGCCTGCTTCTGCTCTATAAGCAGGTCGAAATCACCTTTTACCTGCTGTAGGATAGTGTTGAGATCTATGTCTGTAAACTGCTCATCCCTGTTGGACAGGCGTGAATAATTCAGTACGTCGTTGATCAGTTGCGTCATACGCACCGCAGAAGACTGGATCTTGTCGAAATAGTTATTCACCGGCGCTCCATCCTTCAGGCTTTTCTGCAAGAGGTCCGAAAATGTTCTGATCTTCCGCAACGGTTCCTGCAGATCATGACTGGCAATATAGGCAAACTGTTCCAGTTCAGAATTCTTGCGTAGCAATTCCGCTGTACGCTCCTCCACTTTCTTTTCCAATTCCTCCGCACTGTGTTGCAGGATGTCTATGGCATGGCGATGCAGCCTGGAGATCCTGACCTGCGCCCGCACTCTTGCCAGCAATTCCTTTGCGGAAAAAGGCTTGGTCAGATAGTCGTCAGCACCGATATCATACCCTTCAATTTTAGCTTCCTCCCCTGCCCTTGCAGACACCAGGATGACTGGCAATGAATTAGTTAATGGTTCATGCTTAATATGCTGCAACAGTTGGATCCCATCCATTTCAGGCATCATAATATCACTGATCACAAGTTCCGGCAGATTGGCGTTTATCTTATCCAGCGCTTCTTTACCATTGGCAGCAGTATCAACTGAATATTGTTTTTCAAGCAGGCGTTGGAGATAATCTCTCATATCAGCGTTGTCGTCTACAACAAGCAAACGCGCCTTTTCTTCTCCGGCCGGCACATGGTCGTTCATAACGGTCCCGTTATCGCGCCCCAGGTGAAGTGCTTCAGTAACATATGCATCACTCAGTCCTGACGCATGATTATCAATGCTCTTCTCCATTATCTGATCTTCAGGCAGATGAGCGCTACCCAAAGGAAGCCTGACCGTGAAAGCGCTGCCAATACCTTCTTCACTTGCTACACTGATCTCTCCATGATGCAGTTGTACCAGCTCTTTCACTAGTGAGAGCCCTATGCCAGTTCCTTCATACGTTCGCCCCCTGGTATGTTTAATACGATGGAACCGTTCGAACATGTGCGGCATCTCTTCTGCAGGAATGCCAACGCCGGTATCTTCAACCCGTAGTACGGCATGGTCGTTCTCCTGTTTCAGGGAGACGGTTATGCTACCTCGCAGCGTATATTTAAATGCGTTAGATAACAGATTGAGAATGATCTTTTCCCACATTTCCCTGTCTACATAAGCCGGCATTGTCAGTGAACGGCAATCAACAGTAAAGTGCAGCTCCGCGTGTTCCATTGCCGCCCTGAAGGTGCTCGCAATGTCTTCGGTAAGTTCGGTAAGATCGACCGGGAAGTATTGTGCGCGTACCTTATCGGCCTCTATACGGCTAAAGTCCAGCAGTGTGTTCACCAGGCGTAAAAGGCGGAGGGCATTACGATGCGTTGCCATGATATGCGCCTCCTGGTCTGGAGTAAACGTACCCTCATTTTGCGACAACAGCTCTTCCAGAGGGCCGAGCATGAGCGTAAGAGGTGTTCTGAACTCATGGCTGATATTACTGAAAAAGACCGTTTTGGCCCGGTCTATTTCCATTAGTGCCGCTGCTTTTTTTCGGGCTTCCTCAACCGTACGGACGTTTACAATACCGCTGGCTATCTGGTCGGCAACCAACTGGAAGAAACTACGGTACTTTTCATCTAGCTGACGGTATGGGCTTAGTCCGACGATGAGCAATGCAAAGGGGCATATCTGTCCGCTTTGTACAATCGGTATTACTAATGCCTGGTCAGGACTGATTCTCCAATTACCTGAAGGCAGTTGGCCATACCGGCTCTTTAACCCGCTGAGAAGCACCGCTTTGTTTGTTTGGATAGCTTCCTCAAACTTCCACTCCCTGGCCAGGGATGACGCGACTTCCAGCGTATCTGGCAGGATGGCGCCTGAAAGAGAGTCGTCCGTTTTGGCCGTCATTTCCAGGATACCGGTTTTTAAGTCGGCTTTGTAAATGCAGGCAAAAGGAAAGTCGTGCTGATTCTCCTTCAGAATGGAGATGGTCTTTCTGAATATTTCATCGTCACTGAGGCTGTCAGGCAGGTTTTTACCCAGGTCTTTCAGCGTCATAAGCTGTCTTTCCCCTATAATACGCTCAGTATCGTCTGTATTGGCGCAGATGATGCCGTTGGTGCCGCCTTCATCACCAGGAACGGGACTATAGGAAAAAGTGTAGTAGGTTTCCTCCGGATATCCGTTACGTTCCATGATGAGCAAGAGTGACTCATCGTAAGTTCCCTCGTTCCGCTCCATGGCAGTAGCTGCCCGTGGCCCTGCCTCGTCCCATATTTCCTTCCATACCTCACTGGCGGGCATCCCAAGTGCTTCAGGATGTTTTCCGCCTACAATGCTTTTATATGCGTCATTGTACAGGTTAATAAGATCACTTCCCCACCACACAAACATAGGTTGCCGGGAGGTCAGAATGATGCGGACACAGGTTTTCAGGCTTTGTGGCCAGTTTTCTACTGGACCCAACGGCGTTTTTGACCAGTCCCTGGAGCGTATACGTTCCCCCATTTCGCCGCCTCCGGCGAGAAATTCAGGGGCTACAGTCTTTGTTAGTTCCATAATTGCTGAATCGTCATTAATCTCTTCTCAAAACTTGCTCCAATCTCTTTGTAAGGAGAGAAATGCTGGGAGGTTTAACGATATAGTCTGCAGCGCCTAGCATTATCGTTTCGGTGATGTCTTTCTGCTCTGAAGAAGTGGAATATATAATAACCGGTATATTATTCAGGCGGGGGATCTTTTTGAGTTCCCGGAGACACTCCCTGCCGCTCATGCGTACCATATTGAGATCGAGGAAAATGAAATGTGGAGTGAAGGCATTGTCTATATGCAGCTTGTCAAGTGCTTCAATGCCATCATTAGCGGTTACAAAGCCTATATTTTCATCTATCGTATTGAGCGCCATGGAAAAGATTTCCTGGTCGTCGCCATCATCGTCAATAAGAAAGCAAATAATTTTTTCCTGCATATGTGTCAAAACTTACCCAATATACACATTATCGGATTACACAGGAGCTCAGTTAGTAACGAAAAAACCCGGAACGCATGGCTCCGGGTTCATTTGATATAATTGCACCAAGTAAATAAAGCTTATCTGGCTTATGCCTGTTGTTCAGGCTTACCTTCTGAAGGCGCAGCAGCCGGACGTGGCTCACGCGGCTCTCTTGCCTGTTGTTGCACACGTTCTTCTTTCTGTTCTTTCGTATCCATCTTCTTTTTCGCGCTCTTAGGTGCGAAAATAGCGATCATACGTTTACCTTCCATGGTCGGCATACCTTCCAGGGCGCCTACTTCAGCCAGCCTTTCAGCGAACTTCAGCAGGATCAGTTCTCCACGTTCCTTGAACATGATAGCACGGCCCTTGAACTGTACGTATGTTTTAACTTTATTACCGTCTTTGAGGAATTTCTCAGCATGTTTTGCCTTGAAGTCAAAGTCGTGATCGTCTGTATTTGGCGTAAATCGGATTTCCTTTACCTCGCTCTTGTGAGCTTTCGCCTTCATCTCTTTTTCCTTTTTCTTCTTCTCGTAAAGGAACTTATTATAGTCGATGATGCGGCATACCGGAGGTACGGCATTTGGGGAAATCTCTACAAGATCCAGTCCCTGCTCTTCCGCCATGCGCAGGGCTTCTTCTGTGCGGTAAACGCCAACCTCAATGTTCTCGCCTACCAATCGTACTTCAGGCACACGTATCATTCTGTTGGTACGGTGTTCCTGTTGCTGTTCTCTTCTAAAATTGGGGTTTCTACCCCTGTTGTTACTGCTGTTAAAACTTGGTCTGGGTCCTTGTGGCATTAAAAAAAATAAAGTTACTAATTAATAATTGTCAGTAGTCGTCCATAGTCCATGAACAATGTCTTACAATCAATCGTCCGTCGGGATGATTTGATCTCTGGACGCTCGTTTGTATCTGTGGACTATAAAAGCAATTAACGTACCCGAAAATACAAAAGTTCAATTAGTTAAAAATATATTTTATGATCTTTTGTTTGTGAAATGACTTATTCGAATGGTTTCCTGCTGAGTACTTCCTCTTTTACGAGTGCGATGAACTGTTCAAGGTCCATTGCTCCGAGGTCGCCTTTAGCTTGTCTACGTACCGCGACCTTGCTTTCA
The DNA here is from genome assembly GCF_003182155.1 of Chitinophaga sp. S165. GTDB lineage: Bacteria > Bacteroidota > Bacteroidia > Chitinophagales > Chitinophagaceae > Chitinophaga. The sequence goes on along the minus strand of NZ_QGTG01000001.1, from coordinate 453,493 downwards.
GCAGTTTCCTTCTCACCTAATACGAGCATATAAGGAATTTTGGCAAGTTCGGTTTCCCTGATCTTTTTCCCTATTTTCTCGTTGCGGTCATCTATTTCTGCGCGAATTTCCGCATTTTTTAACAATTCTGCTACTTTTTCTGCATAAGCCTGGTTCTTGTCACTGATTGGCAGGATCTTCACCTGGGTAGGTGTCAGCCACAGCGGGAATTTACCTCCGCAGTGCTCTATCAGTACCGCGATGAAACGCTCCAGTGAACCGAACGGCGCACGGTGGATCATTACCGGGCGGTGTTTCTGGTTATCGGCACCTACATATTCCAGTTCAAAACGCTCTGGCAGGTTGTAGTCCACCTGGATAGTTCCCAGCTGCCATTTACGGCCCAGGGCGTCTTTAACCATGAAGTCGAGCTTCGGTCCATAGAACGCAGCTTCACCATACTCCACTACCGTTTTCAGGCCTTTTTCGGCTGCTGATTCGATAATAGCCTGTTCCGCCAGGTTCCAGTTTTCGTCCGATCCGATATATTTAGCCCTGTCTTCCTGATCGCGCAGGGAGATCTGAGCTGTATAGTCAGTAAAATTCAGGCTGTTGAACACGTACAATACCAGGTCTATCACTTTGATAAACTCCGCCTTCACCTGGTCAGGACGGCAGAAAAGATGCGCATCGTCCTGAGTAAAGCCACGTACACGGGTCAGACCATGCAGTTCTCCATGTTGCTCGTAGCGGTAAACAGTTCCGAATTCAGCAAAACGTACCGGCAGGTCCTTGTAGCTTTTCGGGCTGGATTTATAGATCTCACAGTGGTGCGGACAGTTCATGGGTTTCAGCATGAATTCCTCACCTTCTTCCGGCGTATGGATAGGCTGGAAGCTGTCTTTGCCATATTTCTCGTAGTGACCGGAGGTAACGTACAGGTTCTTACTACCGATATGGGGTGTCACAACCGGCATGTAACCGCTTTCTATCTGGGCTTTCTGCAGGAAGTTCTGCAAACGCTCACGCAGCATAGCGCCTTTCGGCAGCCATAAAGGTAAACCCAGTCCTACTTTTTCTGAGAAGGTAAATAGTTCCAGTTCCTTCCCCAGCTTACGGTGGTCACGTTTTTTAGCTTCCTCTACCAGGTGCAGGTATTCATCCAGCTCTTTCTGGGTAGGGAAAGTGATTCCGTAGATACGGGTTAGCATTTTGTTCTTCTCATTACCCCGCCAGTATGCGCCGGCAATGTTGGTCAGCTTGATAGCCTTGATAAAACCGGTGCTGGGAATGTGTGGTCCGCGGCAAAGGTCTGTAAAGTTACCCTGTGTATAGAAAGAGATGGTACCATCCTGCAGGTCCCTGATCAGTTCCAGCTTGTACTCATCGTTCTTTTCGGTGAAATATTTCTCTGCTTCGGCTTTGCTTACTTCGCGGCGTTCGTAGCTGCTGTTCTTTTTTGCCAGTTCAGCCATCTTATCGCCTATCTTCTGCAGGTCCTCGTCAGAGATGCTGCGTCCTCCCAGGTCAATATCGTAGTAGAACCCGTTCTCAATAGCGGGCCCGATACCAAACTTCACCCCCGGATAAAGTTCCTCCAGCGCCTCCGCCATGAGGTGGGCGGAAGAGTGCCACATGGTAGCCTTACCGTCAGTATCTGTCCATGTCAGCAACTGCAGCGTGCCATCCGTTGTAATTGGCCGGGACGCATCCGTCACCTGACCATTGAATTTTGCGGCCAAAACTTTACGTGCCAATCCTTCGCTGATGGATTTGGCAACATCCATTGCAGTTACTCCTGCTTCATACTGACGAACTGCGCCATCCGGTAGTGTAATGTTGATCATACGATTTGAGCTGTTATTTCTACAGCTATTTGCTGTTTTGCTTTTTGTATTGATTTTAAATAGCCAATAAAATCGGCTTGCGAAGTTAAGAAAAATGACGGCATTTTAGTATATCAAATGTAATGGCCTTCACTGCATTCTTACCTCATATGGCATCTTTAATACCGTAAACTGTCTGTAACCTCCACACAACCCAGCATTCCGTTACCGAAATAAGGATTCTGCGGCTTATTGCTTTTGCTCAGCCAGTACGCTCCCCTGTCATTGAAAGCCATTGGACAATACTGCCGGTAGATGGTCTTACCTTTCAGTCCCGTGCTCTGAACAATATCGTACAACATATCGGAAACTGCCTCAAAACCTGCCCGCTTTTCTTCCAGGCCCTTTTCTCCCAAAATGCCGGTCAGCTCCGCACTGATACTCCCGGTTGCCATACCGATAGCGCCCAGCTTTGTGGAATCTATCTGCAACGCCTTCAGCGGAAGACTGTCGATATGCTGCTTCAGGATAGCCGCCCACTTGTCCGCATACGTGATATTACCCTGGGATAGACCGTCCGTCAGGTCATAATAAGCGTCCATGGTCACCTGCAGGGAATCATAGAACACAGCAGCGTAGGGCGCTATCAGCGGACCACTTTCCGATCCGGATGCTGCGGGATGTTTCGCGGCCTCATTACAGGCAAAGAACGCGGTGATAACCAGAAATATAGCGAACCTCATGTTTTATTTTGCTTTTAACGTCAAAGATAATTGAAACAGTCGATAGAACTACTCACCAGACTATGGACTCTCCCCGAAAAGCACTACCTTTGCACCTCTCAATTAAATTTAGCAATGCTAATCGCACTACAGGATGTAACTTTCGAGTTTGGTGCCAGGGCTATCGTAGAAAACGCCTCCTGGCATATTGTACCGGGCGACCGTGTAGGTCTGATCGGGATGAATGGTACCGGTAAATCCACCATTTTACGCGTGATCAACGGTGAGTACACTGTTTCTAAAGGAAGTGTAAACAAGATCAAAAATCTTTCCCTCGGGTTCTTTAACCAGGACCTGCTAAGTTTCGAATCTAACGAATCTATCCTGAGCGTGGGTATGACCGCTTTCGGAGAAGCCCTTCGTCTGGAAAAGGAACTGGAACGCATCACAAAAGAACTGGAAACCAACGAGAGCGAAGCCATCCTGATGGAATATGCCGACAAACTCCATGAGTTTGAAGTCCTCGACGGTTATAATATGCGGCATAAGACCGCCCAGGTGCTGGAAGGTCTCGGCTTCTCCACAGCTGACCTGGAACGTCCCTACAGCCAGTTCTCCGGAGGCTGGCGTATGCGTGTGCTGCTGGCTAAACTGATCCTGCAGCAGCCGGATGTGCTTATGCTCGATGAACCGACGAACCACCTTGACCTCCCTTCCATCGAATGGCTCGAGAAATACCTTCAGAGCTATAACGGGGCTGTGATCATCGTATCGCACGACCGTTATTTCCTGGACAGGATGGTCAACAAAATAGTAGAGCTATATCAACAGCAGTTACACCACTATGCGGGTAACTATGAAGATTACGAAGTAGAAAAGGAACTGCGCCGTGAAATGCAGCAGAGCGCCTACGAAAACCAACAGGACTACATCCGCCAGCAGGAACGTTTTATTGAGCGCTTTAAAGCCAAAGCCTCCAAAGCGGCCCAGGCGCAAAGTATTGCCAAACGCCTGGAAAAACTGGAAAGAGTAGAACAGGTAGACGGTGGTCCTTCCAAGATCCGTATCAACTTCACTCCTGATAAAGTACCCGGTAAGATCATTACCACTTTAAATAACGTCACCAAACGTTTCGGCAACCTGACCATCCTCGAGAATGCCAGTGCCGAGATCAACCGTGGAGACAAGATAGCCCTGATCGGGGCCAATGGTAAGGGTAAATCCACCCTGCTCCGCGTTATTGCAGGTACAGAGCCGATGGAAGGTGAACGTATCGGCGGACATAACGTCGTTCCCAGCTTCTATGCCCAGCATCAGCTGGAAAGCCTGGACCTCAACAGCGAGATCCTGGATGAACTGAAGAACTTCGGCAGCGGCCGTTCTGAAGTGGAGCTCCGCTCCCTGCTCGGTTGTTTCCTCTTCACCGGAGACGATGTATATAAAAGGATCAAGATCCTGTCCGGAGGTGAAAAGGCCCGCGTTGCACTGGCCAAAACCATCATCAGCCAGGCTAACTTCCTGCTGCTTGACGAGCCGACGAACCACCTGGATATGAACTCCGTACAAATGCTGATCGATGCCCTGGCTCAATACGATGGCACCTATGTACTCGTATCCCACGACCGTTACTTCGTGAGCCAGACTGCCAACAAGATCTGGGAGATCGTAGACGGTGAGATCAAGGAATTCAAAGGCACCTATGCTGAATGGGAAGAGTATAAAAAGCGTCAGGCAGAAAACGCTAAACTACTCGCGTCTGCCGACAAAGCCTCTGATGATTCAAAAAAAAAAGAAGTAAAGACAGAGCGCTCAGCTAATAGCAACAATAATAATAGTAATAACAGCAACAAGAACAATCAGCAGAAGAACGCTCCTATAGACAAGGACAAACAGAAGGAACTACAGAAGCACAAGCGTCAGTTCCAGCAACTGGAGGAACAACTGGCCCGTCTCAATGAAAAGAAGGCTGCGTTGGAAACCTCCATGAATGATCCGGAAACCTATTCAGACAAGAAACGCTTCCAGCAACTCGAATCTGAATATGCGCAACTGGGCAAGGAGCTGAAGCAGGTGAATGAGGAATATGAGAAAGCGTTCGAGAAACTGATGGAACTTGAAGGCTGATTGTAAATCATTAACGAGGCATATGACCGGTAAGCGGTTTATGCCTCGTTTTATTTGCAACACCTTTTTCCGCTTGATAAGATAAGCAGATGGTCTGCCAGACCGCCTGACCGGCTTAAACCGGCTATTGATCTGAATAGTATGGCAGGAACTACGGCAGAACAACAACTGCCCGGAATAGAACAACTGCAAATAGGTATAGAACTCGTACCTTCAATATCGCGAACTAACAGAGATATCATATGCAACGCATACTCGTAGTAGAAGACGAAATCAAAGTAGCTAATACCGTCAAAAAGGGATTGGAAGAGAATGGCTTTGAAGTAGATGTTGCCTACGATGGTAGAATGGGTAAAAGCCTGGGCGCCAGCAATAATTACGACCTCGTTATCCTCGACCTGAACCTGCCCCACGCCAACGGCTACGAAGTATGTGAAGTGATCCGCCGGAAAAATAACGCTATCCCCATTATTATGCTTACAGCACTGGGCGGTATGGACGATAAAATGCAGGCCTTTGAACTGGGAGCTGATGATTATCTCGTTAAACCGTTCGACTTCAGGGAGCTAATGGCCCGCATCAGGGTATTCCTTAAACGTGCCGGTTCCGAAGTACAGGAAAATACACAATATAAGATCGTGATCGGCGATCTTGAAATAGACCGTGAGAAAAAAGAAGTGACCCGCGCCGGTAAAAAGATCGCCCTGACAGCCAAAGAATATCAGTTACTGGAATTCCTGGCCCTGCATAAAGGCAAGGTGATCTCCAAACTGGTGATCGCCGAAAAGGTTTGGGATATCGACTTTGATACCGGTACCAACGTGATAGAAGTATATATGAACTTCCTCCGTAAAAAGATAGATAAAGACTTCGATAATAAGCTGCTCCATACAAAAACAGGGATGGGATATTACCTTGCCGAAGAGTGAAGATCAAATATAAAATAGCGCTCTCCTATTCTATTTCAGCATTCGTACTGCTGAATACTTTTGCTATACTGGCATACTATTTCTCTGCGCAGTCCCGTAAAGCAGAATACCTGGAACGCCTGGAATACCGCGCCCGTTCTATCGCCAATGTGATCATTGAAGATGATTACGTAAAGGTAGACCTGCTTCGCAAACTTGATAAGACCACTTTCCAGGACTTATATAAAGAAACCATTCTCGTATATAATCCGTCGTACGACCTGCTTTACTCCAATATAAAGGATACGGCCATCCGTACCTCACGCCATTTGCTTGACTATATCAAAAAGAATGGCGAGTATAGTCATGAACGTGATGACAACGGAGAATTAGTAGGCGTATATTATACTGAAGGTAATGTATCGGTGATCGTACTGGTCACCTCTTTTGATAAATACGGCTTTCAGAACCTCCTGAACCTGCGGCAGATCCTGATCATTGAAATTATTGTCGCCGTCATTCTGCTGGTGGTGATAGGGTATTTCTTCGCGGAACGGCTTGTTCAGCCTATTGACAAACTGGTGCGGCAGGTGCAGACCATCAACGCCAACAATCTCCAGGGAAGCACGGTCGACGCCAAAGGCAAGGATGAAATAGCGCAATTAGGGGCCAACTTCAATACCATGCTCCAGCGTCTGAGTAATGCCTTTGACCTCCAGAAGAGTTTTGTAAGCAATGCATCTCATGAACTGAGAACACCGCTCGCATCGATTATCAGCCAGTTACAGGTGGCGTTGTCCAAAGAAAGAAGCAAGGAAGTTTACCAGGATATCCTCGCATCTGTACTGGAAGATGCACAACACCTGTCAGACCTTAGTAACGGACTGCTACAGCTGGCCCAGTCAGGGCTTGACGAACAACAGTTTGTTTTTGGAGAGGTCAGGATAGATGAACTGCTGCTGGACATGGGTAACCTCATCAAACTGAAACATGCACCGGCTATACCGGGAGCAGAACCACAGAAAGCCCCACGGGTAGATATCCGTTTCCTGAAGGTCCCCGAGCATGATACTGAACTGATATGCGAAGGCAATGAAAGCCTGCTGAAGATCCTCTTCCTGAACCTGCTGGACAATGCTTTGAAATTCTCTACCGATAATACGACTTTCGTTACTATCGACTTTACTTCCGACAGCATACAGGTGCTGGTAAAGGATAACGGCAGAGGAATTCCGGTTGAGGAACAGGTGAAGATCTTCGAGCCTTTCTACCGGGGCTCTAATTCACACCAGGTACGCGGCCATGGCCTGGGTTTATCCATCTGCAAAAAGATCGTCCAACTGCATAACGGACAGATCTCTGTAACGTCCGTAGAAGGACAAGGCACGACCTTTACAGTGATATTGCCTCACCGCCATCAATAAAACGGCCATTCCCTTCATATTTTAATGAGTTTTTAATTGCCTTTAAAGCCCCCTTTAAGTAGGATTGCGGAGCTTTGCCATAATTCTGAAATACGTCATGAAATTTAGCTTCTTCTTCCTCATCTTATTTGTCGCAGGTCTTTGCCTGACGGCATGTAAGCATCCTGAGATCGACGGGGGCGCTACTAAAAAGACGTTTGTGCTGAGTGATACAATGTTGAAAACGATCAGGATAGACACGGCGAACCTGAAACCTGTACAAAGAGAGTTACAGATGAGGGGGAAAGTTGTCCGGAACAACAAAATGGCCCACAACACAGATGTAGTGATAGATGTGCCTGCGGCTGATCTGTTAAATGTGCAAACCGGTGATGAAGCAGAGATCATTACAGACAGCCTTCCCGAAAAAGTGTTTTATGGAAAAGTCGAGAACGTGTCTCCGTCAAAAGATTCGTCAACAGGGCATCTTAACATACTGCTAACCAGTCCGGAAGCATGGCTGAAACCCAGAATGAAGACCGCCGTGATCGTACACTGTAATGACGGGAATGATATGATCGCTATTCCCGAGACAGCGGTGATCGCAGATCATAGTAAGAATTTTGTACTGGTGTTTAAAGACAAGTACAACATCCAGGTGAGAGAGGTGAAAACGTACACGACCACGGGTGATATTATCTATATCCTCAGAGGACTGAACGTAGGTGAGAACGTAATATCTGCACATCAGCAACAGATATACGAAGCGTTAAGTGACAATTAAATGCTGATCAATAAGGTTTTAGTTCGCATATAGGTTGATAGAATGGACATGCAACGCGCAGCTCTTACAGGTGATTTCATTTGTTTGAACTGTTCAACATGCTCAATTACTCCGCCCCGCCGCAGAAGAAACAACGCGGGGCGGTTTTTTTATTTTTCCCCCAAACGCGGCCTTAACCGTTGTTTTGACTTGTTGAAGAACATAGTCCCATTATCCACTCCCTTTCTCAGCTGCTCGCGCTCCTCTTCAGGCAAATGCAAAACAGACTGACATTCAGGACTGCAGGTACCCTCATATTGAGCGGCACATTCATCGCACTGGATGAACAGCAGGTGACAGGCATCGTTCTTACAGTTGGTATGTGTATCGGAAGGTTTGCCACATTGATGGCACTTAGCGATCACTTCGTCCGTAATACGTTCTCCCAGCCGGTCGTCAAATACGAAGTTCTTTCCCTTGAACTTCAGCGGGAGCCCCTGGGACTTTGCTTTATTAGTGTATTCAATGATACCGCCTTCCAGGTGGAAGACATTTTTGAACCCCTTATGCAGCATGTAGGCCGACGCTTTCTCGCAACGGATACCACCTGTGCAATACATCACGATGTTCTTGTCTTTTTTGTCCTGCAACATGTCTACCGCCATAGGAAGCTGTTCCCGGAAGGTATCAGAAGGTACTTCTATAGCGTTCTCAAAATGCCCTACTTCGTATTCGTAGTGATTACGCATATCCACAACAATGGTATCGGGATCTTCGGTCAGCTCGTTAAAGCCTCTGGCGTCCAGGTACTTACCTTTATTAGCCATGTCGAACGAAGGATCGTCAATACCGTCGGCAACGATCTTTTCGCGTACTTTGATCTTCAGTACCCAGAAGGACTTACCATCGTCATCCACCGCAATGTTGAGGCGGATACCATTAAGGAAAGGATAAGAATACAGCGTTTCTTTAAAAGCTTCGAAATTGTGCCCGGGAATGCTGACCTGTGCATTGATACCTTCATGCGCCACATAGATGCGGCCGAATACGCCCAGCGCAAACAAACGCTGGTATAATTCATCACGGAAAGCGTTGGGATCTTCGATCTTAGCGTACTGGTAGAATGATGTAGTGACGCGCCGGAATGTCTCGGCAGCCAGCCGAACTTTCAGTTCAGCGGCGGATACTCTGTTGTGTAATGCCATTTGCTTAAAGAAATTTTAAGAACACTTGCCTTGTGAGCAAAATTTCAGTTATCGCCTTGCCAGCATTGAGTTTGAGAAGGATACTTTTTAGTCCCTGACTAAAAGTATGTCCTAATCATTCCAAATTGGCAGGGCGGCGCAAAGGTACTAAAATTCTCAGAGTTCTCCCTGCCAGGTCTCTGTTTCCCTGGACCATTCGAAAAGAATGGTAGTGAGATAATAAGCAGTGGCGCTGATAATCAATACATATCCGGCAAATCCGATGGTGAGGTACTCCGCCAGACCGTTCCAGTCATTCACCTGGGCCACATACGCCAGGGTCGCCATTAAGATTCCTACAAGGAAAGCAATCATTGCAATTCTTTTCATAAGGGATAGTTATGTTAGAGATTCACATGAAAGTGTTATACGATACACAGGTAAACTGGCTCAAAATATGTTTACTATTACTACAACGTGTAACATAGGGAAATTGTTCAGCCAGTCGGAAACATATCCCAACCTTTATAACTATTTGATTATTATCGTATATAAAATAATACTAAGACCTGGCATTCTTTTTGAAATTAAAGGTATAGGACAAGCAAATCAGATTAACCCAAAAATGTGAATTTATGAGTACAGTTTTTCTTTACATCTTTTACTTTATTGTCGGTTTGTGGATATACCGTCTACTAGCTTACTTCTACGATCGTGATCCCAAAGAAAGCTACAAAGCAAGAAAAGAAAGATTTTAGGCAAGCACAGGGAAAGTCAGTACGGCTTTCCCTTTTTTATTGGACGGATTCATCCTGTTGTGGTCTTATGAGGCCGCCGAATAATCCTCCGAAACCAACTCTTACACCAATGCGGGTATCGTCTTTACTCTGATATCCCGCTATTACATCAACGCGGATCACTTTCAGAATATTTTCCAGACCTGCGAAAACTTCGATGTAATTATTGTCACGGTTCACATAGAAGGCATTTGAGCCCGCTACCAGGTTCCATTTTAACCGGTTGAACAAAGGTATCTTATTGGTCAGCAAGCCGTTAAAGTGATGTTCCACATTAGCTACCCCATACAGTGAAGCCGTATTGCTGTACCGGTAGTATGGCGCAAGCTGGAAACTATTGAGGTATTGGGTATTATAGAAGGTCTGGTTACCGTTGAAGTGCTGGAAATCAGGTATGTCCACATGCGAACTGTTGAGGAAACCGCCTGCCCCAAAACGGTACTTAAATTCCCCGAAAAGCTTCAGGTTGATATTATCCCGTACTTCGAAGTTCCATTTGTCAAAATCAGCATCGCTGCCGGCTATGTCGGGAATGCCCTTGCTATAACCTACCCTGAATACCGGGTATTTTGAGCCGATGGCCACCTTCCTGTCGGGCAGCTCTATGAAACGTTGTCCGGGCTGGAAGGAAAATGACAGGTTCAGCACCAGCGCCTGGTTCCTGTTGAAAGGAATGGCGGCCAGCTCGTACGGGTGATTGGGCAGGAAATGTTTACTGCTGTCTTTCCGGATGCTGTAATCCGTGGTGTTCTCCACAGGTATCCTGTCCTCGTAGGAGACGCCCGCTGTAATGGTGGCGCTGCTTTCGAACCTGCGCCGGAAACGCAGTTCTCCGAACCAATTTTCATACAGCTTCATGTAATTATCCTTGAATAACAAGGTGTAAAAGATATTGGCTATCGGGGTGATGGGATTGTCCCTGTTAAACTGGGAAATACGCTTTCCTCCCCCTATCGTCCACACATTGTACCCATACCGGCCTGCCAGTTTTGCATCTTTTTCCCATGACACGAACGTGTAAGCATTCAGATGGGTATTGCTAAAGCCGTACCTTATCCGGGGTGCGATCCTTAACGCTTGTCTATTCGGCAGATCAAACGCCAATGTAGGTTCCACATTCAGGGACACGCCTTCTACAGTATTGTATTCAACCTGCGTCAGCAACGACTTTATATCCAGGCGATGATAATAAATACCGGTATCCCGTTTAAAGTAGAATTTATGTTCTACCCCGCCGGTGCTGTACAACAGTTTCAGCGGATTGACGGGCCGCTGTCTGCTACGCAGTGTATCAAGTCTCCAGGTAGATTTTGCGCTGTCTCTCCTGTCGCGTGCTATGCTGTCTTTCTTGCGAAAATCTGATACTTCTTCCGGCTCCAGCGGCACCGGACGTACACTATCCCAATAGGCCAGCTGTTTCCTGTCGAACGCCGTGTCATATCGCATGATGGTCCGGTCGAAGTATTTCTTTGGCAGATCAGGCGTTACGTCGTAGTTGGAGTAGATATTGACAAAACTGCCTTCCACATTAAAACCAAACTGTTTGATGGTCAGGTTGATCACCTGATCTTTCGTACGCCATACTGCTGCATTCACGGGCACATGTATCTGGGTGATATGCAGCGTATCCATGATCTCCAGCTGATATTCCTGCGTAACCATCATATCGAGGCTGTGTATACGCCAATCATCATCAGTAATAAAAATGTACCCGGAGAACAGCGGTTCATATTTGCGTCGGGGAATGACCTTGATCTTATTCACTGTTTTACCGTCGTCCTGAAAGACGCCTTCCAGCCTGTATTTATAATAAAGCAATGCATTTTCGGCGATAGGTGAAATAAACCCGCGTTTATTGAACTGGGAAACCATCGCCGTTACATTATTCTCATAAAAGTCAATGAAAGCAGGGAAACTGAAACCGAAACCTCCACCGCTCTGGCGGGCGGACAAGACTTCCACCTTCACATCATCCGGTCTTTTGACGGCTACTTTTGTGAGAGATTCTGAAAGAAACAACACTCCTCTCCTGTTGGAGTCGAGCCCCATTTCGTCAACGTCTTCGGGTTTGATCTTTTGTCCGAGGAAACTGTTAGGCATATCCCGCATCTTAAAGATGCCTTTAATATAGTCGTTGCAGGTATACTCCTTTACCTGTTCAAGATAGAAAGAACGTTTCTTAATAGCCTGACGGATAATAGCATAGGCAGGGTCTTCTCCACCTGATTTTACAATGACTTCTTTTATCTGAAGGCTTAAGGGCGATAGTGTGAAATTGATCTCCTGGTCGGCGGTAGTCACCGTTACCTGTTTCTCTTCCTTTTTGTATCCCATATACTGGCACACTAACGTATAAGCACCTGTGGGAACATCCAGGTGGAATTGTCCGGCGGCATTGGTAGTAGTGCCATTGGTCGTTCCCTTAATAAACACAGATGCAAAAGGCAATGCTTCCTTCTTTTCGCTGGTCACTTTGCCACGTATGATACCGGCCTGGGTATGGTAGAAGATAAGAGAGAAAACAAAGGCTAGTATCGTTCTGAGCATGTTCGATATTTATAGGTAATAACGTTTCCGCTCTCCAGAGGAGAATTAGTCAAATAAATATACAGTTTACAAGGAGAACGCCGGTAGCCTGCAGCGCTTTTATCTCAATTTTAACAGGTTGGTTGCAAATGGATCAGCTTATTCAGGCGACGGTTTTCTTCTTATACCTGAGATAACTGCCGGTTAATCCGCCGAGACCAGCTACCAGTCCGCCTATGAATGCACTCACCACCCCTATCAGGATCGGGTTCCTCACTTTAAGTATGAGCTCACTCATCCTGTTGGCCAGAATATGATCATTCTGTACGTCTTTGAGGAATGCCAGCGCCAGCCATAGCAGGAATACGGCGATAAACCCATTCATGAAAGAACGTAAAGGAGGAAGTGGGATGAGCACTGCTACCAGGAATGCCGCTACGGCCACGGTCCACCACCAGAAGAAATAACCACCCAGGAAGCTGAGTACAACAATGAGGATAAAACGAGGTACGGATTTCATATATGGGAAGATAAGAAAATATTAGCGGAATCATAATGTTTCCACATAACGGCTGATCTTCTTATAGATCTTTTTAGCAAGATACCTGTTCAGCGAAGATGCATCATCCTTATCAAGCATTTCGTTGGCGAGTGTCCCATCTTGAAATTTCCAGAGTATATCGTCGGTTACACTGTCATAAAGTTCCAGGGTGATCCATTTATGTGGCTTATCGCCGGGACGGGTTGGTCGCAGAGTCGCATAATCCTCTGTTATCGTTCCCGTGATCACGCCGTCTGCTTTCAGTAATTTGCAAAGAACATCTTTATCCACAAAATATGCCCTCGACAGATCTATCCCTGCGGCTTTCAACCGGGTATTAGTCACTTCAACATCTTCCAGGCTGATATGCCGGCCATCGGCCGTCAGTGCATTATAAAAAGCCTTCTGATACATTAATCCTTCGTCACGTTGATAGGCCTTTAACTGTCCATAACTGTCTTTTACTTCCGCGGCTAAAACCCGGAAGGGCAATACAACAAGCTTTTCGGTGGATTTCTGTGCGTACAGGAATTGGTTGGTAACAAGGATAACTACAGTCAGTAGTGACAGAATACGTTTCATAAGGATATAGGTAGATAACGATAGAGATACTATGATTCACATGCGTCTTAAACACCGGGAAGCATATACGGCTTCCCGGTATTTAAACTAATTATTTACTTTGTTCCAGTGCCTGAAGGATATCTTCCAGGATGTCCTGTGCATTTTCCAGTCCTACGGAAATACGGATCATTCCAGATGTGATACCCACTTTAGCACGTTCTTCGTCAGTCAGTTTTGCGTGTGTGGTGCTGGCAGGATGGGAAGCGATACTTCTGCTGTCTCCCAGGTTAGCCGTGAGCGTCAGCATTTTCAGCGCGTCCAGGAAGCGGGTACCTCTTTCAAGGCCGCCTTTCAGTTCGAAGCATACAATACCTCCGCCTGCGGACATCTGCTTTTTAGCGATGGCGTATTGCGGATGGCTTTCCAGCATCGGGTATTTTACCCAGGTGATGCTGGGGTTTCCTTCCAGGCCTTTAGCCAGCGCCAATGCACTTTCTGAGTGGCGTGCCATGCGGATATGTAATGTTTCCAAGCTCTTGCTCAACACCCATGCATTGAACGGAGACATTGCCGGACCGGTGCTGCGGCAGAAAGAGTGGATCTCTTTTATCAGATCTTTTCTTCCTACTACTACGCCACCGAGTACACGCCCCTGTCCATCCATCCATTTGGTAGCGGAGTGGGTCACGATATGTGCGCCATCAGCGATAGGACGCTGCAATACCGGTGTAGCAAAGCAGTTGTCCACGTTAAGGATGATGTTATGCTTGTCGGCGATCTTCGCCAGCAGGCTGATATCTATTATTTCCAGTCCCGGATTTGAAGGCGTTTCGATGAAGATCATCTTTGTGTTAGGCTTGATCAGCGCTTCAACGGTTTCCGGTTTATTGATATCGAAATAGCTGTATTGAATACCCCATTTAGGGAGGAATTTCGTGATCACCGTATGGGTAGAACCAAAGATGGAACTGGCGGAGATCAGGTGATCGCCGGCATTCATCAGGGCCATGAAACTGGCAAATACCGCGCTCATACCGGAAGCGGTGGCATATCCGGCTTCAGCTCCTTCCAGGGCACATACCTTCGCTACAAATTCATCTACGTTAGGATTGCTGAAACGGCTATAGATATTATTATCTGTTTCGTCAGCAAAAGTGGCGCGCATTTCTTCCGCACTGTCATATGTGAAACTGGAAGTCAGGAAAAGCGGCGTGGAGTGTTCCATTTGCCATGTCTTCTCTGTCTGGATCCTGACTGCATTGGTCTCCGGCCGGTATTGGTTTTTCTCCATCGATGTATACTGATTCTATTGATGATTAGAATAATTAGCCAGACAGGTCCTTTCATACACCTGCCTGATAGCTGTTACGGGCAATTACCCGTTCACCCTTGTTTCCCAGGTGAGGCCTCCGCCTGCTCTGCGCAGGGTTTCCGCAACGGAACAGTATTTGGTCATGGACAGTTCTACAGCGCGTGCTGCTTTATCAGGGTCTACATCGCCGCTGATATGGAATATCACATGCACTGTCTCCCAGATGGAAGGTTCTTTGCCTTTCTCTCTCTCTCCTTCTATCTCGATACGGAAATCGGTCATTTCCTGGCGTTGCTTTTTCAGGATCATGGCAACGTCAATGGCTGAACATCCGCCCAGTCCCATTAACAGCATCTGCATGGGTCTGACGCCGTTGTTCTTTCCTCCATTCTCCACGGAAGAATCCATTAATACCTTATGCCCGTTCGCATCGACTGCTTCCATGTTGAACGCATCATCTAGTCTGTGTAGTGATATCTTCATTTTGAGCTAAATTATTCTCCAAAGATACTTCTCCGGAAATCAAATCCCAAATACCCCCTTTCCCGGTCATTATGCATTAAGCATTTTTTAACTTAGCTTTGCGCAAATTTTTCCGGGGCATTGACAGCACATAACTTCCATCATAAACAGCCATTTACCTTAGAATCCGGCGCAGTGCTGCCGGAACTGCACGTTGCATATCATACGTATGGCACCCTGAACAGTAACGGCGACAACGTAGTCTGGATCTGTCATGCGCTGACAGCCAACTCCGATGTAATGGACTGGTGGAAGGGGCTCATCGCTCCCGGGCATGCTATAGATCCGGAGAAGGACTTTATTGTCTGCGCCAACATCCTGGGGTCCTGCTATGGCACCTCCGGCCCTCTTTCCAACAATCCGGTTACCGGCGAGCCTTATTTCCATTCCTTCCCCCATATTACTGTACGTGACATGGTCAATGCACATGTATTGCTGCGTCAGCATCTGGGCATAAAGGCCATTAAGCTGCTCATGGGTGGCTCTATGGGCGGATACCAGGCCCTCGAATGGTCATTACTGGAACCGGCTGTTATTCAGCGTTTAAGCCTGCTTTGCACCGGGGCTTCCGAAAGCGCCTGGAGCATCGCCATCCATACGGCCCAGCGCCTGGCTATTCAGGCCGACAGCACCTGGCAGGACGATAGTTATGCCGCCGGCGCCCAGGGACTGAAAGCAGCCCGCGCTATCGGTATGCTGACCTACCGCAACTACCAGACCTTCGTACGTACCCAGTCAGATCCTGACAATGAAAAGACGGACCATTTCCGTGCGTCTTCCTATATCGAATACCAGGGCGATAAACTGGTGAAGCGCTTCAATGCCCAGTCTTACTGGCTGCTCAGCAAGGCAATGGACAGCCACAATATTTCCCGTGGCCGGAATACCGATCTTGCAGGTGCGCTTGCACTCATATCCCAGCCCGCACTGATCGTGGGTATTACCAGCGATATTCTCTGTCCGCCGGAAGAACAGCTTTTCCTCTCACAACATATGCCGCAGGCCACCTACTACGAAATAGATTCTACATACGGCCATGACGGGTTCCTCATTGAATTTGAGAAGATCAATAACATCCTGAAGAACTGGATGTGTTAAGGCTTATGCCTTTATTTGGACGCGTTTACAACGCGGATTTTTTTGTGCCGATAATTCTCACATTTGCGATCACATCACAAAGTTAAATAGAAAAGAGATGCGGGAAATACGGATTCTAAAGACCTCAATTGACTGATTTACAATATATTAATCTAAGGCGCCAAATAACGGCATATCTCCATTCCATCCAGGAATAAAACAGCATTATACAAGGTTTATACAAGGCTTAACTTACGTTCATCCTACGTCTTTGAACGTAAGATGAACGTAAGTTAAGCCTTGTATGAACCTTGCATAATCCTCCTATGGTCCTGATCAGGACGTATTCGCAACGATCTCCCAGGAAGATCGTTGCGAATACGCTTTATACACGACGCATACATGCTTCATACACGACGTATATACGACGCATCGCCGGACTTAAACAGCGTAACGCCCGGATCAATCTGCACCTCCTCCCCTGGTTAAAATCCGATTAAAATGGCCTTAAACTTCCTTAAGGCACCACGTTATCCAGTTACCCAAATATATATTTGTATCTGAAATACTATGATCAGGCTTTTTGCATACATATTACTCTTTATTCACATCAACACGACGATGTTCATCCCGGTAGTGGATGAGAGAGACGTATATGACGCCTCCGGCCGCCAGATCAATGATATCAACACCTTCATGGAGCTGATCGACCAGGTAATACTGGGCAATACGGACGTGACACGCCAAGACGAAGACGACGACCTTGCACATTATTTTACAGGTGCAGGCATCACGACTTACGTTCCCAACACGCAAGAGGTTACCCTCAACAGGGAAGAACCATCCGTTACCGATCTGGCAGTGGCCTATCCCCGGGCGCTCGTACAGAAAATAAGCACTGTTGCTTACGATATACTTATTCCCCCACCGAAGGCATAAACTGCCATACTATCCGATTTAAAAGATCTCTGCACGCCACTACCTATGGCAGTCTTCATTGACTGGCTATAAACCTTTATGTGCCTGTAGTATTGATCTCTTCATGTCTCATTTCACATCATTATCATTCTAAACGATTCTATATGCCTAGTAAGGACTTTAATGTAGCATCACTTTACCGGTTCCTTACCTGCTGTTTGTTCTTGCTCATCGCCGGTATTTCGGCCAATGCACAGGATACGTTACACCTCACCATCCAGGATGCAGAAAAACAGTTCCTTGACAGGAACCTGCAACTGCTGGCGGAGAAGTATAATGTATCTATCGCGAAAGCACAGATCATTCAAGCCAGGTTATACAATAATCCTAATCTTACCCTCAGTGGTAATATCTATAATCCTGACAGGAAAAAGTTTTTCGATATCAGCAATCAGACAGGCCAGTATGAGGTAGGTATACAACAACTGATCTCACTCGCAGGCAAAAGGAACAAACAGGTCCAGCTGGCCCGTACTAATGCGGACATGGCGGAGAATGCGTTCTTTGATCTGTTGCGTACGCTCCGTTTTACACTTCGCAGTAATTTCTACCAGGCCTATTACCTGCAAAGTTCTATGAATGCATATGGAGAGCAGATCGCTACCCTGGAGAAGATGGACGCTGCTTATAAGGACCTCCAGCAAAAGGGACTTGTTACGCTGAAAGATGCGGTACGCCTCCGGTCTTTATTGTATAGTCTCCGGGCCGAGCGCACCAATATGCAGAATCAGCTGAACGATCAGGAAGCGGAGTTGCAGTTGTTGCTACAGAACAATCATACCTGGTTCGTGCCTGATATGCCTGACAATGCTGTTGAAGGTATTCCTGAAATAAGGCAAACCAGTTTAGCAAGCCTGGTGGATAGCGCGTATGTCAACAGACAAGACCTCCTGCTTGCGCAGAACAGCCTTCAATACAATCAGCAGAATTACAGCTTGCAGAAAGCGATGGCAGTACCCGATCTTACACTGGGCGCCAACTTCGATAAACGAGGCAGCTTTGTGAACAATGCGACCTTCCTGAATATGGGTATCGACCTGCCCTTCTTTAACCGCAATCAGGGAAATATTAAAGCTGCAAAGTTCAGTATCGACCAGACCAAACTACTGGTGCAGCAACAAACACAGGCAGTAGAGAATGAAGTACAGACCGCATATGTGAAGGCTGTCAATACCGACAAGATGCTGGAGTCCGTTGATCCTGCTTTCCGCGGACAGTTCGAGCAACTGTTACGAAGCATCACGGATAATTTTATGAAGAAGAATATCAGTCTGCTGGAACTGACAGATTTCTATGATTCTTATAAAGAAAATATCCTTCAGCTGAACCAACTGCAAAATGCGAGGATGCAGGCGATAGAGACGCTCAACTTCGCGATCGGTAAAACCTTGTTCAATAAATAACAGAAACAGTCATGAAACCATTTATATATCTTCTTCCCGTTGCTTTTGTATGTATGCTTTCTGCCTGCGGCTCACATGAACCGGAGGTTAAAAAAGACGACGCTCCTATTTCCGATAGCCTCTTCAAACATGTGGAAACTGCTGCTGCGAAG
The DNA here is from genome assembly GCF_003182155.1 of Chitinophaga sp. S165. GTDB lineage: Bacteria > Bacteroidota > Bacteroidia > Chitinophagales > Chitinophagaceae > Chitinophaga. The sequence goes on along the minus strand of NZ_QGTG01000001.1, from coordinate 434,712 downwards.
ATGGAAGAGCCATCAGAAAATATAAAACTGAATGGTAAGATACAACCCGATGAAAGCAAGGAATCTAAAGTATATGCCCTCGTAAGCGGTAAGATAAAAAGTGTGCAGGTGGAACTGGGCGACTATGTAAAACAAGGTCAGGTGCTGGCAGTATTACAAAGCTCGGAAGTAGCCGGTATCACGAACGATGTATCCATTGCAGAGTCGAGTCTTGAGATGGCAAAGAAGAGCGTGGAAACACAGAAATCCCTCTTTGAAGGCGGCCTGGCAACACAACAGGATTACCTCTCTGCTCAGATAGAATACAAGAAAGCGCAATCAGAACTGAACAGGGCGCGGCAGGTAGCTAATATCACAGGTGGCAGCAGTGCGGCTTACACATTGAAAGCGCCTATCAGCGGTTATGTGATCGAAAAGAATATTTCCAACAATTCTGAAGTAAGGCAGGACAACAGCAACAGTCTCTTCACCATTGCAGATCTATCGACCGTATGGATCATTGCAAACGTGTATGAATCAGACATTGCAAATATTCGCCTGGGCGATGATGTGAAAGTTAAAACGCTGTCTAACCCAGACAAGGAATACCAGGGCAAAATAGACAAGGTATACAATGTGCTTGATCCTGCTAACCGTACCATGCAGGTACGTATCAGCATGGCTAACACCAACGGGGAACTGAAACCTGAAATGTTTGCTACCGTTAAAGTGAGTGCCAAGCCGACAGGAGCAGTTCTCAGCATTCCAGCCAAAGCAATGGTGATGGACAACAGTAAACAGTATGTGATCGTAAAGAAACCAACAGGTCTGGAAATACGCCAGATCAACCTGTTGCGCAGGATCGACGACCGTGCTTTTATATCCGGTTTGCAGGAAGGAGAACTGGTGGTTACCAGCTCACAGGTTTTTATTTATGATGCCCTTAACCTTAACTAGCCAAGCAGCAACTTATGCAGAAGATAATAAAATCAGTCATTGCCTTTTCGCTGAAGAACAGGCTCTTCATAGGTTTTGCCACAATTGTCCTCATCATATGGGGGATAATTGCTTTCAGGAACATACCTATTGAAGCATTTCCGGATGTAACAAATACGCAGATAACCATCATTACACAATGGCCTGGCAGAAGTGCCGAAGAAGTGGAGAAGTTTGTGACGGTCCCCATTGAAATAGCCATGAACCCGGTACAGAAAAAGACGTCAGTACGTTCTACCACTGTATTCGGACTATCGGTAGTGAAAGTGATCTTTGATGATAATGTAGATGATGCCTTTGCCCGTCAGCAGGTCAACAACATGCTGCGCGACGTGGAGGTACCCGATGGTGCAGAACCGGATGTACAGCCACCTACAGGGCCTACGGGAGAGATCTTCCGTTATACGCTGGACAGTAAAACCAAAACCGTTAAGGAATTGAAAACACTCCAGGACTGGGTGATAGAACGCCGCCTGCTGAATGTTCCCGGTGTTGGTGACGTAGTAAGCTTTGGTGGTGAAGTGAAAACGTACGAGATCACTGTCAATCCGCAGAAGCTGGCTTCGTATGATATTACGCCCCTGGATGTTTACAATGCGATCTCCAAAAGTAATATCAATGTAGGCGGTGATGTGATCGTAGACAATTCGCAGGCTTATGTTGTGCGCGGTATCGGGCTGCTGAACAATGCGGAAGAGATCGGGAATATCATTGTCGACAACATTAACAATACGCCTATCCTGGTGAAGGATATTGCGCAGGTGGACGTGTCGGCATTGCCCCGCCTGGGCCAGGTGGGCCGTGATAAACAGAACGATGTAGTGGAAGGCATCATTGTGATGCGCAAGGGCGAGAACCCCAGCGATGTGATCAAACGTGTACAGGAAAGGATCGATTATCTGAATGCAAAGGTATTGCCTGCCGATGTGAAGATCAACACGTTCTACAATCGTGATAACCTGATAGAATTCGCCACACATACCGTGTTACATAACATGCTGGAGGGGATCATCTTTGTAACGGTGATCGTGTTCCTGTTCATGGCCGACTGGCGTACTACCGTGATCGTTGCTATTGTGATACCGCTGGCATTGTTGTTTGCATTCATCTGTCTGACGTTGAAAGGCATGTCGGCTAACCTGTTATCGATGGGGGCGATTGACTTCGGTATCATCATTGACGGCGCCGTTGTGATGGTGGAAGGGATCTTTGTATTGCTTGACCATAAGCAGCATCAGCTGGGGATGGAGCGATTCAACAAGCTGTCTAAACTGGGGCTTATCAAGAACACCGGCGGAGAACTGGGTAAGGCGATCTTCTTCTCCAAACTGATCATCATTGCCGGTTTACTACCTATCTTCTCTTTCGAGAAAGTGGAAGGTAAAATGTTCTCTCCCCTGGCCTGGACATTAGGGTTTGCATTGCTGGGCGCATTGCTGCTCACGCTTACACTGATACCATTATTAAGCAGTATCCTGTTGCGGAAGAACGTAAGGGAGAAACACAATGTATTTGTCGAGTGGATCACAAATGGTGTGATGAAGCTCTTCTCCCGCACTTATCGTAATAAACGCCTGTCACTCATTATAGCAGGTGCACTGGTAGTTGTCGGCCTTTTCAGTTTCAAGTTCCTGGGAAGTGAGTTCCTGCCTGAACTGGATGAAGGTGCGATCTATATCAGGGCCACTTGTCCGCTGAGCGTTTCGCTGGATGAATCCAAAGTATTGGCTAACAAGATGCGCCGCATTATCCTGGCATTTCCGGAAGTGAAACAGGTGATGTCTCAGACAGGCCGTCCGAACGACGGTACCGATGCTACAGGTTTTTATAACATTGAGTTCCATGTGGATATCTATCCGAAGAAGCAATGGAAAAGCGGGATGACGAAAGAAGAGCTGATCGATAAGATGCAGAAGCAGCTGGAAGTATATCCTGGAGTGAACCTGAACTTCTCGCAACCGATCATGGATAACGTGGAAGAAGCGGTATCGGGAGTTAAGGGATCGCTTTGTGTGAAGATCTACGGGGACAGTCTGACATATACGGAAGCTAAAGCGAACCAGGTATATGATATCATGAAAAAGATAGAGGGTGTTGAAGATCTGGGTGTTATCAGAAATATCGGTCAACCTGAAATGAGAATTGACCTTGATGAAAATAAAATGGCCCTTTATGGCGTTACTACAGCAGACGCGAACGCTATCATTGAAATGGCGATCGGCGGTAAGGCTATTACGCAAATTTACGAGGGAGAGCGCAAATTCCAGTTGCGTTTACGTTATGAAGAGAAATACCGCAACAACGCAGAAGCAATCAGTAATTTAATGGTCCCTACCCTACGCGGCGCCAGGGTGCCTATTAAGAACATTGCCACGATCCGGACATTGACGGGACCGAGCATTATTTTCAGGGACGATAACAGACGGTATACGGCCGTTAAATTCTCTATCCGCGGACGTGATATGGGAAGCGTTATTGCAGAAGCACAGGGCAAAGTCGATAAACAAGTAAAACTGGATAAGGGCTATGAAATGCAGTGGGCTGGCGACTTCGAAAACCAGCAGCGTGCAACCAAACGCCTGACGCAGGTAGTGCCTATCAGCCTCCTGATCATTTTCCTGATCCTGTTCATCATGTTCGGAAACGTAAAGGACGCAGGGATGGTTTTATTAAACGTACCATTTGCAATTATCGGGGGGATTGCCGCATTGCTGATAACGGGTACTAACTTCAGTATCTCTGCCGGTATCGGGTTCATTGCATTGTTCGGTATCTGTATACAAAACGGCGTAATACTGATATCGGTATTCAAGAATAATATGCAGATGGTGAAGCGGCGTGAATTTAATCATCACACTCTTGAAATAGCAATACGTGATGGCGTACGTACGAGAGTACGCCCGGTGGTCATGACGGCGTTGATGGCAGCTATCGGCTTATTGCCAGCAGCGTTATCCAGGGGTATTGGTTCTGAGACTTCCAAACCTTTGGCGATCGTAGTAATCGGTGGCTTGATCACTGCCACCATACTCACGCTGCTGGTGTTCCCATTGTTCTTCTACCTGGGTTACAGAAAGGTAGGACAGAAAATGGATTGATTGGTACTGTGCGAAAAAAAAGAAGCCGTCTCAATAATTAATTGAGGCGGCTTTTCTTATTAATATTGTCAAACACAGGCTCCGCATCAAAAGCAATTGCGGCTCCTTCTATTTGATGATATTGTTGATTACAATTATAACAGTATGCTATTCTTTCTTTAAAACTATGCTTGTTATCTTCTTAATATTTTCCTCCTGATAGCCGTCAAAGCGTTCAATGATCACTCCTTTAGGATCGATTAAGAAAGATGTCGGCATTCCCTGGACATCATAAAGCGTTTTTATTTTTCCTGTCGTACCCATCATATCCGATACATTATACCATACGATCCCATCTTCCCGCGCGGCTGCCTCCCAGTCATTCCGGTTAAGATCCAATGAGAAGTTCACAATATTCATTTGCTTGCGAAGTGTTCCATATATTTTGGCTATTTCCTTGTTCTCTTTGCGGCAGGGACCGCAGTACAAGCTTCCGAACGCCAGGTAGATATATTTGCCCTTAAGATCTGAAAGTTTGAAAGGTTCGCCCTGGATGGAACGTACTTCAAAATCCGTGAACTGTTCACCAATTTGTGCCAGTCTTTCACTGGCATAAATTTTTAAAGCATTCGCTTTAGCAGTTTTTTTAAGCGTTTCCGGCAAATTGTTGTACAACAGCATGACGGAGTCTTTAGAAATTAGTTTACGATTCCGGTATACAATGTCCAGCCCGAGGTATGAGTCGATGTGTCTGCGACCAAACGCTACATAAATATCTGAGTACGTGTCTTGTGCCTCATTGAAGATCTTAATCAACCGCGCTCTTTCTTCCTTACTACCGTATAGTTTGTTGTTCAGACTATCAAGCGCACTGGTATAAGTGCTTTCATAACTGCGCTGCAGGTTATTTAACTCATTTTGCAATGATTGCTCCCTTCCGCCCTGGGCAGTATAATTCAATTTCATGGCTTTAAGCGGCGACTTGAAGGTCATTGCTACATTTTCGACCTGAACGATTGCATATTCGCCCGCGCATTGTATCCAACAGCCTGTAGGTTCTGTAACATGACCTTTTAAAGTAAAGGCGCCATTTTGGGTTAAGGCAGAATCAATGATCTTTTGCCCTTCGATGTCCACCAATACAACCCTGGCGCCATCTTGCGCTCCACTTATATTGCCTGTGAGCACAAAACCAGGAGCTGACCTGTCCTGCGCGTGGATACTGGCACAAATCAACATCAACATACATAACAAAACCTGCCTTAAAGATTTAATGGAATTATTCATAACGTATATAACTCCAACAATTATAAGACTATTATTGTAATTACGCAACTACAATTACCGGGGTTCTAACATATACCTCCTTTTTATGACAGATCCGGCATTAGTTAGTTTTTTTTTTGAGTTCTTCCGGCATCTCCTCCCATCCATCAAAGGGCGGCTTAATTACAGATGTATCAACAGCTATAGAAAAGTCCATTTCTGACCATCGTGGAAAGAAGGACACGTAACGCACCAGGAAATAACTGCCCACTCTCTCCTTTTTATCAATAGAACCGCCATGCTGATGGCGGTACAGTTTCCCTTTAACACTAAATTCAAAACATACATCAACCGAGCCTCTTGAAGAGCTTACAATTCCTTTAGTAGCACCGATAGTATAACGATGGCTTACCTTTACCGCAATCACGCCTGCAATCCAATACAGCAGGAAAAATACTATAAGTGCAAGTACGGTCAAATAGGTATACCCTATGATCTTATCTTTCATATTCGGTTCAATACTTATAACCCTGCAAATAATAACAACACCATCAACAGGAGTCAAGCTCTTTTAAAATGGCAACAAAGATAACACCATAGCTTTTCACTGCAATTACCTCGATATAATAAACCTCACATCCTTACTTTCACTTTCTGTAATAATTCTGAAAATGAATGTGCCTGTGGTCGTTCCTCCTACAGAGAATGAATCATCCACCTGTAATGTCGGTGCATATTGCTTCTTACCTGCGATAATACCATTCATATCATATACGTAAGCAACGATCTGCTGTTTCCTGTTGAGTTTTATTTTAAAGTTGAAATTACCGTTGTTAGGATTAGGTGACAATGTCACCGTGTCTATTACATGTACAGGCATGGTGTAACCTGGCCCCGCATTCGGATCATATTTTCCTATCTCAAGTTCTTTACGCAATGTGTAAGTACAGGAACCGAATGTAGCCGCCATCTCTACCCAGTAATTTCCCGGATCAGTGAATTTAATAAGCGGAGTACCGTTTTCAATCCCGAGTAGTACAGCTGCAGGATCATAACTCCAGCTCACCTGATCGGGTGCAGGTACATTGATCTCCTTGATGACAAGTGTATCGAAGGCATTCCTGCGGGAAGCCACCAGGAAGTTGATATCAGGTTTGGTGTTGGCTTTACTGAGTATTACGTCCTGGTTTACAGCGCAGTTATGGGCATCCTGTACAGCAATATGGTAATTGCCGGCCGTCAGTCCGGAGAAGGTACCTGCATCCTGCCAGCTGCCGTGATCAAGACTATACTGGTAAGGGGTAGTACCGCCTGTTACAAGTGCACTAATAGTTCCATCACTTAATCCGTCACACACAGGAGGCGCTGTGACCTGTAGCTCTACTGGTTCCGGTTGTGAAACAGTATAAGTAAGTACCTGTTTGCAACCTTTACTATCTGTAACAGTAACGGTATAATCGCCTGCTGTAAGATTTCCTGCACCTGTACCGGAGATAGCGGCTGTATTCCATTGGTAGCTATAAATGCCATCTCCCCCACTCACCTGTATCTGTAATGCGCCGTTAGATTCTCCGTAGCAGTTCACCGCTGTGATATCTGCCGTAGAAGATAAAGATGGATACCGGGAAGTAAGTGTTATGGTGATATCTGTAATACAACCTGCTGCGTCTTTTATACGAAGTTGATAATCATTTGCAATGAGATCATTGAACACAGGATCGTTCTGCCAGGGCTTGCCATCAATAGCGTATGTATATGGCGAAGTACCGCCATCCGGAGACACAGTGATCTGTCCGATAGGATCTGCACCGCAACCTCCGTGTTCTTTACTGCTGACTGTTAATCCCAGTATAGCAGCAGGTTCCGTCATATTGATCTGCTTTGTAACGATACAGCCACGTCCATCCTTTACATGGAGATAATGGGTACCTGCAGTAATGTGCTCAACAAGAGGGTTTGTACTATAAGGATCATTATCCAACGAAAACATATACCCATTATAGTTACCACCGTTGCCACCTGTAGCTGTTATCTGTGCAAAACCGTTATCATTGCCTTTGCAGGATATGTTAAAGCCTACATAATCAGACAATGTATACGTGAAGTTAACTGGTGCTGATGGCAGAATGATCTCGTAGGTTGCAGGAGCATTCACCGTACATCCGTGACCATCTGACAAACGAAGTTTATAAGTACCTGCTGTATGAATGTCGGTGGTAGCGGTAAAGGGAGCGTATGTTCGTCCGCCGTCGAGCGACCATTCATATAAATAAACGCCTGTACCTCCTGTGCCCGTCATATCGATGTGTGCGCCCTCTGCAAGACATACGGCATCATGTACTGTGATACCGGCGATCTTCACTTCAGTTGCAATCTGAACGATGCTTTCGGTGGATGTTATGGTACATCCTGTTGCCTTATTATCAGTAATAATCACACGGTAAGTGCCAGCAGTTAAGTCTTTAATTTGTGTATCAGTGCTGAACCAGCGGGTATTATCGGTCCAGGTACCATTCTTCAGTTCCTGCCAGTTATAGCTATAATTACCAGAACCGCCATTTACCACTGCTTTGATCAATGCATCTGTTTCACCATAACAACTGATCGGCGTCTGTTCCAGGGTTACTTCCAGCGGCGCACGCTGAAAGACAGGAATGATCTTATCGGCCCTGTCGTCACAGGTATTACCCTGATTCTTAACAGAGACGGTATAATTACCTGCAGTCAATCCGGAGAAAGTACCGGTAGTATTTGTGGTAAGCGGAACGTTATCTTTTGACAGCGTGTAATCGTATTGTCCTGAACCACCAATAGCAGTGCATACCAGGCTACCATCATTTCCACCGAAACAATTAATAGAGTCCACAGGCGCGATGTTAACGGTAAGTGGTATGAGCGTGCTTAGTATAACGGTACTATCCCAACCGGGACAATTGATATCACCGTTGAGCACTTCTGCTTTATAGATACCACCCGGCAGATCAGTAAACTTATAACGATCTGTAGTAACAGGGCCGGATGTCAGTAATAAGGTATCATTACGGTAAAGATTAAATGCATAATGCGCCACGGTTCCTCCGGTTGCACTGGCCTGTATATCGATACTGCCATCACCGGGAGAAGCGCACAATGGCGAGGCGCCTACCAGGTAGCCGTTTACAAGTGGCGGCTGAGTAATGATAATATCTCCCGTGACAGGTACTTCCGTATTACAGGTACTATTCCTTACCTGGACCTTGTAGGTGCCTGGACGCAGGTTATCCCAACGTTTGGTTTTCCCTGTTCCCGGCAGGTTATCTTCAATGATCTGGCTGTTATATAACAGCGTAAAGGTATACAAGCCATCGGGGTCTGCGCCGGTAGCTGTAACCTGTATCGTGCCGTCGTTGCCGTTATAACAGCTTACATTTTTATGCTGACCTACATCTTCAGCAACTTTCAGTTCGTCCAATCCGGGAACAACGATCGTATAAGGCGTAAAACAGTTTCCTTCATTCTGGCCCGGGTTCAATATCCAGAGTGTATATGTATTTGCGGCCAGTCCCTGGATATTGATACCGCCTGCAACGGGCACCTCTCCGTCACTCCATCTATCGATATCGCCACAATTTGAATTCGGGTCGCTTGGGTCACAAGGACCGGTAACTATATTAGGACGTAACAACCATTTCATTTGCGAAGACCCGCTGATAATAGCGCTACCGGGGATGGAGATAGCACCGGTCTCCTTTCCTTTACAGGAAGCTTTTTCATCGATCGCATTAAGACTGGTGAGCCTGGGCGCCGCAGGAAGGATCTCTATAGGATCGGAAGGCGGGCTATAGGGAGAATACATTGGGAGACTAAGCGATTCATATTTTATTTTGTAACGGTACTGGAATCTTACCATCTGCTTGCCAGTACGCGTTTCCGGGATCTCGTCAGCAGGAATAGTGATCCTGGCTTCTACAATAGTTTCGTACATGTTCTGCCAGCCACCGCCATTAAGCGAATATTGCCATTCTACCGTTTTTGTCATGAATCTATCTGACGAGCCAACTGTGCTACCAGCAACTGTAAAGTTTACTGACTGATTCGCGCAGATCGTTTTATTGAAGGAAGTACTCTGAAGCGGAGCGGGTGTGACCATGGGGATGGCAAAACGGGTTACTACCGCTAAGGACGGGTCGGGCGTTCCATTAACAAGCGGTGTAACCTTATATGCCGGCAGGCTGGTGAGAAAATTATTGTTCCCCAATTCGCTCTCTACGACGGGATAATATGTTGACCCTGCCCCCCAGTCTTCCGGTGTCATTATCACCGGCCAATATTCAACGCCGGCACCCAGGTAGGTTATACCATTAAAAGGGTACGTGACACCTGTTGCTTTATATAAACGGTGGCGGCCGTTCATAGCATAAAAGCCGGGATAATATATTTGCTCGTTAATACCGACAGGATACAAGGCACTGCTAACGTCCTGGAAGATCAGAAAAACATCAACTAAAGGATGATATTCCTGTGCCTTTGCCTTGCCGGGCGATAAGCAGGACCATATCAAAGCAATCAACAAAATAATCCGTGCAGTATATGCGGTGCGGAATAAACGACATGACGATAAAGTCGACGGGAATAACCGTGTAAAGGTATAAGGGCTCGAATGATGTACAGACATAGGGTAACAGCGTATATTCGGTGTACTGTTTTAAGCAAATCAACCTAAATATAAGCTATCGAACACATAGAAAGAAAAATAATATCACTGTGTAATGCAAGTACCTGGCAATCAATATTTGTATTCATTGATTGAAGTACTAGTACACAGTGATATAAAAAGTGCTTTAGCTGTTTATCGGCTATCTTGAAATAATAAACCTTACGTCTTTACTCTCGCTTTCAGTAATAATTCTGAGGATGAATGTGCCTGTTACACTACCTCCGACAACAAATGAATCATCCACCTGTAATGTCGGCGCATATTGCTTCTTACCGGCTATGATACCGTTCATATCATATACATAGGCGACTATCTGCTGTTTCCTGTTGAGTTTTATTTTAAAGTTGAAGTTACCATTGTTTGGATTGGGAGAGAGTGTGACCGTGTCTATAACATGTACAGGTACACTATAACCTGGTCCTGCATTGGGGTCATAAACACCTATCTCCAGTTCTTTACGCAGGGTATAAGTGCAGCTACCAAATGTGGCCGCCATTTCGACCCAGTAAGTACCAGAATCAGTGAATTTAATAAGCGGACTACCATTTTCACCGCCGAGGGATATTGCTGCCGGATGATAACTCCAGCTTACATTATCGGGTGCAGGTACGTTGATCTCCTTGATGACAAGGGTATCAAAGGCATTCTTGCGGGAAGCCACCAAGAAATTGATATCGGGTTTAACATTCGCTTTGGCGAGTGTTACATCCTGCTCCACAGCACAATGATGTGCATCCTGTACAGCAATATGATAATTGCCGGAAGGCAGTCCGGAGAACGTGCCTGCGGGCAACCAGCTGCTGTGGTCAAGGCTATACTGGTAAGGTGTAGTACCGCCTGTTATAAGTGCGCTGATACTGCCATCACTCAGTCCGTCACATACGGGCGGAGCGGTGATCGCTAGTTCTAATGGTTCCGGTTGAGATACGGTATAAGTAAGTACTTGTTTGCAGCCTTTGCTATCAGTAACAGTAACATCATAATCGCCTGCTGCAATATTCTCTGCTCCTGTTCCGGCGATGGCAGGTGTATTCCATTGGTAGGCATAGATACCATCACCACCGCTTACTGTGATCCGCAAGGCGCCATTTGATTCGCCATAACAGTTCACATCTGTAATAGCTGCTGTCGCAGATAATGATGGGTATAAAGAGGTCAGCGTAGTAGTAATACCCGTGATACAGCCGGTAGCGTCTTTTACGCTAAGGTTGTAGTCTTCAGCAATGAGCCCGTTGAATACAGGATCAATCTGCCAGGGTTTATCGTCGATAGCATAGGTATAAGGTGAAGAACCACCTTGCGGAGCTACTGTGATATTTCCGATAGGATCAGCGCCGCAACCATTATGTTCCTGGCTGGTGATCGTTAATGCCAGTACAGCGGCGGGTTCAGTCATATTGATCTCATGCGTTACGATACAACCGCGGCCATCCTTCACATGGAGATAATGTGTACCGGCCGTGATGTGCTCAATAAGCGGGTTTGTACCGTAAGGATGATCATCCAACGAATACATATATCCGTTATAGTTACCACCGTTGCCGCCGGTAGCTGTGATCTGTGCAAAGCCGTTATCATTGCCTTTACAGGAAATATTGAAGCCTGCATAATCAGACAGTTTATAAGTAAAACCGATAGGTGCTGATGGTAAACTGATATCGTAGGTGGCCGGGGCATTCACTGTACATCCATGCCCGTCTGACAATCGGAGACGATAGTTACCGGCAGTGTTGATGTCTGTTGTATCAGTGAAAGCGGTGTAATTTCCTCCGTTAGCAGACCACTCGCATAAATAGTTTCCTGTCCCTCCTGTGCCGGTCATATCGATATGAGCGCCATCGGCGAGGCACACGGCATCATGTACTGTGATGCTGTTGATCTTTACTTCAGTTGCAATGTTAACAATGCTTTCGGCGGAAGTCACGCTACAACCTGTAGCTTTATTATCAGTAATAATTACACGGTAAGTACCGGCAGACAATTCTTTAATCAGGGTGTCAGCAGGATACCAGTAAGGACCGGTCACCCAGTTATTATTTTCCAGTTGCTGCCAGTTGTAATGATAGCTACCCGAACCTCCCTTCACCAGCGCATTGATGCGCGCATCTGTTTCACCATAACAACTGATGGGTGTTTGTACCGGATCAACCTCCAGCGGTGCACGTTGAAAGATAGAGATGTGTTGTATATCCCTGTCGTTACAGGTATTATTTTGATTTTTTAAAGTAACGATGTAGTCACCGGCGGAAAGTCCTTCGAAAGTACCGGTGATATTGGTCTCAACAGCAATACCATCTTTAGAAAGTATGTATTCATATAGTTCCGATCCACCGATGGCGGTACATACCAGTTTACCGTCGGTACCACCAAAACATTTAATGGAATCTACAGGTGCAATGTTAAGTGTAAGTGGTATGAGAGGACGTAATGTAACGGTGCTGTCCCAGCCAGGACAGTTTACATCATTGTTGACCACTTCTGCTTTGTAGGTCCCTCCCGGCAGGTCGGTGAACTTGTAGCGACTGCCATTAACCGGTCCGGATTCACTGAACAGCGAATCATTGCGATAGAGCCTGAAAGCATAATTGGCGACGCTTCCACCGATCGCGCCGGCTTGTATATCAATACTACCATCGCCGGGAGAAGCACATCGTGGTGAGTCAGCAACCAGATAAGCGGTTACGAATGCAGGCTGACTGATAACAATATCACCGGTGGCTGCGGCCTCGGTATTACAGGTACTGTTCTTCACTTGTACTTTATAAGTGGCGGCGCGCAGGTTATCCCAACGTATCCTGTTACCTGTTCCAGGGACACTATCAGCGATGAGCGTATCGTTGCGTAATAGCGTAAAGGTATAATTGCCATTAGTATTTGCACCGGCTGCTACTACTTCAATAGTACCGTCGTTCCCGTTATAGCAACCTACATTTTTATGTTGGCCCATATCTTCACTTACACTCAGTGTATCAAGGCCACGGATCTTAATTGTATAGGGCGTAAAGCAATTCCCTTCGTTCTCTCCGGGGTTCAAGATCCACAGTGAATAAGTGTTTGCAGTCAGACCCTGAATGTCGATGCCACCTGATACGGGCACGACGCCATCGCTCTGCCTGTCAATATCACCGCAATTTGAATTAGGGTCCGTTGGGTCGCAGGGGCCGGTTACAACATTGGGTCGCAGCAACCATTTCATGTCAGCAAACCCGCTGCTGATGGCGCTACCGGCAATATGAACCGAGCCTGTGCCTGTGGTCTTACAGGAAGGAATTGTATCTATAAGATTAGTATTAGTGAGTCTGGGAGCTGCCGGAAGGATCTCTATAGGGTCAGATGGAGCGGACCAGGCTGAATAATAGTCTCCACTCCTGTAATTCATTTTAAACCGGTAGTGGAACCTGAGCGTACGTTTGCCGGTCCTGACAGCCGGGATCAGGTCTGCGGGTGTAAACTGTGTAAGATCTTCGGCTGTTGAGGGCATTGTTACCCAGGCGCCGCCATTCACCTGGTACTCCCATTCTACCGTTTTTTTTAGGAAATCATCAGAATACGCCCAGACGTTATTGTATGAGGTGAGATAGATGAATTCATCTGCACAGATCGTTTTATTTAAAAAAGTGCTTTGAAGTGGTGACAGAGCAGGCATTACTATCATGAAGCGCGCCCGGAATGATCCGACTGGCATACTCATATCATACCTGGTACAGGTATATGAGGGAAGGTCCATATTAATGTTCCCGTTATCGGCTGCGGCCTCCGTCATAGGATACATCCAGTTACGCGAGCCGGATTCGTTGGATGAAGAAATGATCGTGAGATAGTCCACGCCGAGTCCCTGCCATTGGATCTGTGTGATAGGAAACTGTACATCGGTGGCTTTGTAGATGTAGTTGCCGCCGTTACTGCCAATAAAGTCAAGTGGGTGTTTGTCAGAGTTTGCGCCGTCAATGTAGAGCAAACTACCTGTACTGGTAGAAGTTTCTACAAATACATAAACATCTACAACAGGATATGGATATACCTGCGCCATTGTTTTGCCAGGCGATAAACAGGACCATATCATGATAAATAGAAAAACTATCCGCGCAGGATATTTCATAAATAGAACGTAGCGTAAGGACATTCGTGTAATGGTACCAGGGTTCATGTGATGTACGGGTATAGGGCAACAGCGTGAAATTCTTGTACTGTCTTTTATAAAATGGAGGTTAAATTAAGTAAGTGGATACATAGAAAGAAATATAATATCACATTCAGATACAAACAACTGGAAATCAATCCCGGCATTTTTGAAATGAAGTATTAGTACGCAGAAATGGGATGTAAGGGAATAATATCAACGAGTTTTCAACGAATAAAACATAATGGCGGGAGGCTTGTTAAGTATGAATGACAGGCTGTTGTCTATTCAACAATTTTCCTTACATTCATCAAAACGTATACGTAATCCCAAGATCATCCTAAATCGCCACAGTATGAAGAACTACTTACAACTCACCTGTTTGTGTGCCCTATTGTTGCTCATGAACCTATCTTCTGCCGTCTATGGGCAGCAACAACAGACAGTAACAGGTACTGTAACAGACAAGACGACGGGCAGTCCCTTACCGGGGGTTACTGTCAGTGTCAAAGGCTCTCTTGCCGGTACCATCACAGATGGTAGCGGAAATTTCAGATTCAACACGAACCGCCAGTTCCCTATCACACTGGTATTCTCTTCTGTAGGGTACGCCAGTGCGCCTATAGTGGTGAACAGTGCAGGCAGTATTACTGTGCAACTCGCTTCGACGGAGATCCTGGGAGAAGAGATCGTTGTAGCCGCCAGCCGTGTATCTCAAAGTATACTGGAGTCGCCGGTATCTATTGAGAAACTAAATGCGACGGCCATACGGGAATCTCCTACCCCTAGTTTCTATGATGCCCTTCCTTCCCTGAAAGGCGTTGAATCCAGCGTACAGAGCCTTACCTTCCGTACCATTACTACCAGGGGGTTCAACACCAATGGTAACACCCGCTTTAACCAGCTGATGGATGGTATGGACAACCAGGCGCCAGGCCTGAACTTTTCGGTGGGCAACATTGTCGGCATTTCCGAACTGGACGTAGCCAGTGTGGAACTGCTTCCAGGTGCATCTTCCGCCCTGTATGGCGCGGGAGGAATGAACGGTACATTGCTGATGACCAGTAAAAGTCCGTTCGACTACCAGGGACTAAGCCTGAAACTACAGGGAGGCATTAACCATGTAGGGAAGAAACAACAGAATGAAATCGGCTTCATTCCCGATATCACGGCACGTTATGCCAAAGCCTTTGGTAAGTTCGCTTTCAAGCTCAATTTCGGGTACATGCGGGCGGACGACTGGCAGGCAATTGACTCTACAAATTTCGACAGGCTGAACCTGCGTACGAAAGCAGGCTTCTCACATGCTACAGATCCTAACTACGACGGTGTCAACGTTTATGGTGATGAGATCACCAATACTTTTGGTGCAACCGGAGGCCTTCTCAACGGACAAGCTGTTTCCCGTACAGGATACAGTGAAAGGGACCTGGTGGATTACAGCACGCACAGTTTGAAAACAGGCGCAGCATTTCATTACAAGATCACAGACAATACGGAGGCCATCGTGCAGGGCAACTGGGGAACAGGTACTACTGTGTATACAGGTTCTGACCGTTATTCACTCCGTAAATTCAACCTGGGTCAGTATAAAATAGAAGTAAGAGGCAAACGCTTCTTTGTACGCGGCTATACTACACAGGAACGTTCAGGAGAAGCATACAACGCCACAGCGCTTGGTACTATTCTGAATGAGGCTTATAACCCCAGCGTAGTCAGAGATGGTAGCGGCAATGTTGTAGGCGGATGGTTCGCTGAATATGCAACTGTTTACAACCAGGCCAGGGCGGGCGTTTTCCCTGGAGCACCAGGTGTAAAAACTGATGCGCAGGCACATGCCATTGCAAGAAGTTATGCTGACAGGAACAGACTGGCGCCAGGTAGCGCGGGCTTCGAACAGGCTAAAGAAACCATCACCGGCAATTATATCGGCTTTGGCCCCGGCAGGAACGGAGCTAAGTTCAATGATAAAACGAACCTGTACCACTATGAAGGCTTCTATGATCTTACAGATCATCTGAAGGTACTGGAAGTACAGGCAGGCGCATCTTTCCGCAGGTATTCCCTGAACTCTGACGGTACCATTTTCGATGACGCGGATGGCCGTATCAAGATCGATGAAGTAGGCGCATATCTGCAGGTGGGTAAGAAACTGGTGAACGACAGGATCAAACTGACGGGATCTATCCGTTACGATAAGAACGAGAATTTTGACGGCCGCTTCACACCACGTATATCCGGTGTGTTTACTGTGGCTCCCCGTCACAATATCCGTTTGTCATTCCAGACGGCTTACCGCAACCCTACGAACCAGGACCAGTACATCGACCTGCCTATCCGCGCCAATACCCGTCTGATAGGCGGCTTACCGGAACTGCTGACCAAGTATGATCTCTACAACAATAAAGGTTATACGCAAGCCAGCGTACAGCGTTACGCAGCAACAGGAGATCCTACCCAGCTGCAGCAATACACATTTGGTAAGTTCAAACCGGAAAGCGTAAGTGCTTATGAGATCGGGTATAAGGGTCTCATACAGAACCGCCTGTTAATAGACGCTTACTACTATTACAGCGCTTATAAGAACTTCCTGTCATACACAGCACTGATACAGCCTACCGTACCGCTGCCACAGGACCCTGCCCTCAACAGTGCAAGGATCTTTGCCACTTATGTGAACAATCCTGAAAAGGTGAAATCGCAGGGTGGAGCATTGGGACTGGATTACCTGATCAATAGCTGGACACTGTCCGGTAACTTCTCTTACAACGACCTTACCGGCGATGAAGGAGATCTTGACAATAACTTCAATACGCCTAAATACCGTTTCAATCTTGGTCTTGCCAATAAAAACATCGCGAAGAATTTAGGCTTTAACGTAATGTACCGCTGGCAGGATGCCTTTGTATGGAGTTCCAGCTTCGTAAAAGGAACAGTATCCGCCTATGGTACAATAGACGCACAGGTGAATTACAGGATCCCAAAGATCAGGGGAACTATCAAGGTGGGAGGTTCTAACGTTACAAACCATTATTTCCAGACGTCTTTTGGTAACCCTAAAGCAGGGGGTATCTACTACGTAGCTATCTTATTCGACGATCTGTTGAAATAAGCTTATAATCAATTATTAAGGGCCTTTTTCAGAGGGATTGAGATCGGATCAAGTCCACATCATCTCCACCTGGAAAAGGCCCTTTCTTCTTCCGGATCATACCTTTACTACTGATGTTTTGCAGCCCACTCTCTCAGCATGGTGATCGTATCGAACAAGACACCTGCTTCTCCTCTGAAATCGCCTGAACCTTTCGGCTCGCCTGTACGTACGTCGTACCATTCGTAAAAACCTTTACGGGCTATTGTACGCGCTATGATCGGATCCAGTTCATCAATGGCTTCCTTAATAAACCCATTGGCAATAAGCGCCTGGATCATACGACCGCCGAACCAGGTCCAGTCGCCTGCGTTCTGATATACGTAGGGATGCATATTAGGAAATTCTGCTGCCGGATAAGGCGGGTATACGGTTATGCCGATAGTCGCGAATTTCTCTTTTGCAGCGGCATTGACCATCTGTTGATTGATCACCGCAATTTCTTTGGGTGTATGGAACCCGGCTAATATAGCGCAGGCGGAACCACCGGTATACAGTATTTTGTTTTCATTGAAGGAAGCTGGGAAAGGGCTGCCATCGAGGTAAAGGTGAGGAATGTACTTTTGAGCGCTTGTCTGCCAAAGATGTTTACGTACATTCTCTTTAACGTGGCGGCCAGTAGCAGCCCAATCCTGTGTTGATTTGTATGATGCAGGTTTTACTGCCAGGAAATCGTTAATAGCTATTGCATACATCGCGTTATCATAGATATCGGCCGCCCATTTTGTTTTATGGTTGATCACAACGCCCCATCCGGTTTCAGGCTGTACATCACCCCAGTCAACAGTAGTAGCGCCTTTCACCAGTCCATACTTTTCTGCCCAACGCTCGTTGAGGATATAAGTAAGTGCGTCTTCCATTCTTCGTA
The DNA here is from genome assembly GCF_003182155.1 of Chitinophaga sp. S165. Taxonomy (GTDB): domain Bacteria; phylum Bacteroidota; class Bacteroidia; order Chitinophagales; family Chitinophagaceae; genus Chitinophaga. Next base: position 416,559 of record NZ_QGTG01000001.1, on the reverse strand, counting down.
TAACGGTCTTCTCTCCTATTTTTTCCTGTAAAATGGAGGTGTCGCCGGTTACGTCTATATACTTCCTGATAGCCTGGATCAGGGAAGATTCCTGGTCAGTTTCCACAGTGTTCTTATGGGCCACCCAATCCGGCGCCTGCGGGAAGTAGCGGAACTCATATCCTACGGCTGCTTTTTTGATATCAATGAAGCCATCTACGATGTCTCCTCCGTTGCCCTGCATTTTGAAGAACAGCAGCAACATAGCTTTCACTTTCTCCGGAGAATGGACCTTGAGAGAGCCTTTGATGAAGGTATTGAGGTCCCTGATCCAGACTTCCCCGTAAGAGGTGCCGGCATTGAAACCAGTTAACAAGCGTAATGCCCTGGCCTCAATGGTGTCCAGGCGATGGTCATTACGAATGATCCTGGACAGTTCCTTGTTGTCCGTACCCTGTGCTTTAACAGGCGCGTGGAAGGCGAATAAGGACAGGGAGATGATCAGGTAAGCGGTGTATATCCTCATATATCTGTGTATTAACTCTTAAGACGAATGTACGAACATGTATTTACATGTACAAACATTATGTACACACAAAGAAAATATAGGAATCTTATATTTGCGGCATGCAACCCATCTTCCCTACCCTTTATTCTACGCTCAGCCCAACTGCATTAGCCACGTATATCAGCCAGCAGTATACTTTAGGCCCCGTTCAATGCAAGTTTATTGTCCGCGGTGTGGGCGATACCTATCTAGTGACCGCAGCTGCGGGACAATTCATTCTGCGTATTTACCGGCCTACCCACCGTACCCTACCAAATATACAAGCGGAGGTGGAATTATTAACGGCATTGAATACGGCAGACATCTCGGTATCGTATCCGCTGGCGGACAAACATGGCCATCATATCCAGTCATTGGAAGCTGCTGAAGGTACCCGCCATGCGGTACTGTTCACCTATGCCGAAGGCCGCGCCCATAATCTGCTGTCCGAGGTACAGCTACGCAATTTTGGCCGGGAAATGGCCCGTTTTCACAATGTATCCTCACAGCTCCATCTAAGTGAGGAGCGCTGGACCTTTGACCTGGAAACGACCCTATTCGGTCCCCTGGCTGCTGTGAAAGATCATTTCAGTGAAGATCCTTCTACCTATGGCTGGCTGTTACAGGCAGCAGATAAAGTAAAGACGGTACTGTCGCAGCTCGATATTACCCGTATCTCCACCGGCTATTGTCATTACGATTTCCTCCCAAAGAATTTCCACTTTGATACCTTGGACAATATTACCTTCTTCGACTTTGATTTCTTCGGAAAAGGCTGGCTGGCAAATGACCTCATGACCTTTCGCCAGCAGTTGCTCCTAGACATGCATGTGGGCCGCCTGACGGCAGAACAGGGTGAGAAAACCTGGTCGCTCTTCCTGGACGCCTACCAGACCGAGCGTGTGTTAAGTGAGGCCGAACTGGCAGCAATACCTTACCTGGGATTGGGATTCTGGGTGTTTTACATGGGCTTCCATGTAACACACGATCAGTTTTACCCGTTGATGCAGCCGCATATGTTGCAAGGCCGGTTTGCGGCAGTACGGAAGATGATGGAGCAGGAATGGAGGGATGTGAGTGTGGTTGAGCGGTAATATTGTCAGCATACCATTTCTGGGATTTGACATGCATTATCCATGCCTTTACTATGCCTTTGGTATGTCTTTAGTATGGGGTAATATGGGGAAGTGGACGACATTTTGACACGGTGGACGGCCTTACTTCCCTCCATTAGCCAATAATTCTGTTACTAAGGTGTGCACCATTGTACAGGGATTGCGTTCATGGAATGTTGTCTCATTACTATAATGAGCCGCTAATTTCGTGGCCCTTAATAAGGCATCTGCAGTCCTCTTTTTTAGTTCTGGAAGTACAAATTCCTCAAATGAACTTCTCTTTTTAAAGGCACCTTTATAACTGAAATGAGAATGAGTAGTAAAGCGTTTTAAACTGTCCGTTGTTGGGGTCAGATTCTTAAAAATGTCAGTCAGGCGATCATAAATGAAATTACGATGTTGGGCCTCGGCAGGTGTAATGTCCTCAAAGTGCAGAAGCACCCAAAGTTCGAAAGCATCATTACTCCATGCCACTTTCAACCCAGCATTCAGCCCATTCTGAATGGCCAGGCTCCAACCCGTATTATTTTCACGCTGAATTTGTGTAAGATCAACATTTTCCAGATCGCGGTCATATACACACCATAGATTTTCAGTAATCATATTTTTCAAGCGATAACTACCCTCTGCAAATTCCATGTAACCAGCTTCAATACACTTCGTCACAGTGTATTGCAAATTTTTATGGCCACTACGTTGATTGCCTATTACGTTAATTCTTAGCGCTTCACTTTCAAAAGACTCGAAGTAACATGGTTCACTAACCTCATCCTCACAATAGATCACAAATACATTTACTGTTTCTTCTGCTCTGGTATCGTCGGTTTTAAAATCCCATGCACTGCCTGCCATTACTATCGGTTATTTTCAGATTCTTCTAAATAGTTGCCAAGTACGGGAAGTGCTCCGTAAGCACCACTCAGGTATTGCCTTGCGAAGTCGGCATTATTTCTAATACCCTTCAGGTCCGAAAGTGAATACAGATTGGTTTCCTCTGTTCGTGTCTTTTCTGCAAAATAAAACTGATCACGACGCATATATTCCGGATTCATCAGGTTCGTATCATGGCTGGTAAAAAGCAACTGCGCATTCCCTTTATTTACACCAGCATTCTGAAATAGAGAAATAAGCCTCTTCAGCAGTGACGGATGAAAATTGTTATCTATTTCGTCCGAAACAAAAAGCCCACCATTCTCAAATTTTTGAATTAACTCCCCGATATAATTATAGTATTTTTGGGTTCCTCCGGATTCGTCTCTGTCGAGATATAATAATTCCTGTCTGGCCACCTGGCCTTCTTTGTTATAAACATTTTTTAATAAATGTACCTGAGGCTTGGGACGAAAAGCTCCTCCTACCATGGAAATGCCAATATCCGCATAATTCATTCCCACAGCTCTGAGCCATGCTAATACTATCCTGTTCTTGCCATCAAGAATCAATCTATCGGTCGGACGAACATCGTTCTGAGGTTGATTTCTTTCCCGGAAAAAGTCCGGATAGCGAGTCAAACCATCGAAGCTTACATTTATTCTAAAATAATCGCGAATAGCCCGGGATATGGGACCATCATAAGAAGAGCAGAAGGTTAGAAAAAGTGAATCACTTCTTAACTTGTCTTTGGGAAGCTGCAATCCTTCAGAAAACCATTCGGGGTTGGAATCGATCTCCGATCCTTTGCGTCTGAAATAGTATGTTTCATTCTTTGAAGCAGGTCCAAACAACCACTCTTCCTGAATTTCCATCTTTTTCCCTATTGTAAAACCATATCGATACTTAACACCGCTCACAATCAGTATTATTTGAAAATACCCCTCGTTATTCTGTGGTTCAGATACGAATTTAAAAGGATTGACCAATGATGCCATGCCCTCAAGCTCAATAGAACTAATGAGCATATCTGAGAAAAACTTCAGCCCCTCCAGCGCATTTGATTTTCCGCTAGCATTCGCTCCATATATACCGGCAATTTTCAGGCACTTCGTGCCATTATCATCAATGATATTTCTTTCATCGACGGATTTATTTTCTGATACAAGTCCTGTCGCTTTAAAGCTCAAGGTTTGCATCTGATTAAAAGATCTATAATTTCCTATGCTGAATTCCACTATCATATGCACCTAGTTATTTTTTACAAATAATGCGTACACATGAAAATACCCATTTTCCTTCTATCTGCAAAAAATATGCAAATTTTAATTTTTTACACAAAAAAACAACTGATTTAAATTGATAATTGCTTTAATAATGGATATAAATAGCGACGTCCCGGGGAAGGCCCCGGGACGTCTTAGATTTGTTGTACCCCTCAGTGGTTGAGAACCCTGAAGTATCTTTAAACGTTAAAACGGAAGTGCATAACGTCACCATCGTTCACGATATATTCTTTACCTTCTATGCGTAAGCGGCCGTTATCACGGCAGGCTGTTTCGGAGCCGTACTTTACATAGTCATCATAGGCGATCACCTCTGCCTTGATGAAACCTTTCTCGAAATCGGTGTGGATCACACTGGCAGCCTGTGGGGCTTTCCATCCGGTGTGGATGGTCCAGGCCCTTACTTCCTGTACACCTGCGGTAAAGTAGGTCATCAGGTTCAGGAGGCCATATGCGGAACGGATCAGGCGGTTGAGGCCCGGTTCGGTCAGGTTGTATTCGGAAAGGAACAGTTCTTTATCTTCAGGAGATTCCATTTCGGAGATCTGCGCTTCGATACTGTTGTTCATCACTACTACAGTAGCACCTTCTCCCTTTACGGAAGCCTGCAGCTGTTCTGAGAATTTGTTGCCGGTCAGCATGGATGCTTCGTCCACATTGGCTACATACAGCACCGGTTTTTCAGTCAGCAGGAACAGGTCGGCGATCGCTACGCGGTCTTCCTTGCTCAGTCCCAGCTCACGGATATTTTTACCTTTTTCCAGGTGTTCCTGGCATTGTTTCAGGATTTCGAATTCTTTCTTGGCTTTCGGATCACCGCCGGTTTTAGCCATTTTCTCGGTACGGGCGATTTTCTTTTCCACGCTTTCGAGGTCTTTCAGCTGCAATTCGGTGTCAATGATCTCTTTATCGCCTACAGGGTTGATAGCACCTTCTTCCCTGAGGATGTTATCGTCTTCGAAGCAACGGATCACGTGTACGATCGCATCAACCTCACGGATATTGGCGAGGAACTTGTTTCCAAGACCTTCCCCTTTGCTGGCGCCTTTCACAAGACCTGCGATATCTACAAATTCTATGGTGGCTGGGACTACGCGGTTAGGTTTTACCAGTTCCTCCAGTTTGGCCAGTCTTTCATCCGGAACGTCTACAAGTCCTACGTTAGGTTCAATGGTACAGAAACGGTAATTGCTGGCCTGCGCTTTAGCGCTATTGCTTACCGCATTAAATAAAGTCGACTTTCCTACATTCGGCAAACCAACAATTCCTACTTGTAACGCCATTTTTTAAAAAATTTGCGCGAAGATAATGCTTTTTTAGCTATCAAATTCAAGTGCCCGTCTACGGTCATCTGGTATAACACAGATTTCTACTTTTAATATTAAATTTTTGCCATTAGATTTGATGTTCAATCATTTCACATATATGGCATTAAACTATGTCTGGCTGGCATTCTTCCTGATCTCTTTTGTTGTGGCTGTTTGCCGGCTGATCTTCCTCCACGATACTGCCGTGTTCACCACTGTTATGAATGGCATGTTCGAAAGTGCCAAGACCGGTGCAGAGATCTCCCTGGGGCTGGCGGGTATTATGACCTTCTGGCTGGGGATCATGAAAGTCGGGGAGAAAGGTGGAATGATCAGTATCCTGGCGAAGGCGGTAGACCCTTTCTTTTCCAAGCTATTCCCTGGGATACCTAAAAAGCACCCGGCTATGGGATCTGTACTGATGAACTTCAGCGCCAATGCGTTAGGACTGGACAATGCAGCCACCCCTGTAGGGTTGAAGGCGATGAAACAGTTGCAGGAGCTGAACCCGGAACCGGACACCGCCACCAATGCACAGATCATGTTCCTGGTGCTTAATACGGCTGGGATCACGCTGATCCCCACCTCAGTGATCGCCCTCCGGCTTGCCGCCGGTTCTCATAATGCCGCGGATATCTTTATTCCTACACTGATAGGTACTTTTATTTCCTTCGTTTCCGGGCTGATAGCGGTAGCCCTCTACCAGCGCATCAATTTACTGAAAGCGCCGATAGTTATTACATTCAGCATTTTTGCCCTGCTCATATACGGCCTGTACCGGATGATGCCTTACTTCACGACAGAACAGCTGGCTGAGTATACCGCTTTCGTAGGCGGGTTCACCATTTTTGCCATTATTATAGCTTTCCTGACATTGGGCGTTGTTAAAAAGATCAATGTCTATGATGTGTTCATTGATGGCGCAAAAGAAGGCTTCCAGGTATCTATAACCATTATTCCTTACCTGGTAACAATGCTGGTAGCTATCAGTACGTTCAGGAACACGGGATGTATGGACTATGTACTGGACGCTATTGCCAGCCTGTTTGCCGGACTGGGCATGAATACAGATTTCGTACCTGCCTTGCCGGTTGGATTAATGAAACCATTAAGCGGTGGCGCAGCCCGGGCGCTGATGGTAGATGTATTGAAAACCCATGGCCCGGACTCGTTTGCAGGTCGTCTGGCCAGTATCATACAAGGCTCAACTGAAACCACGTTTTACGTACTGGCGGTGTATTTCGGTTCAGTAAATATCAAAAAGACAAAATACGCACTGACGTGCGGCCTGATCGCTGATGTAGTAGGATTAGTGGCTGCAATTGTTTTGGGCTACATTTTCTTTCATTGATTTCTTTTACTAACTTGGGGCCCACCACCAATAAATCCGCTTCCACCAAGGGGAACTCTTAATCATTTAATGTCATTTGCTGTCATGCCTAAGAAAACGCTTCATGAAGATTGGATTGCTGTAATTATTGCTTTTTTAACTATTGGCCTGGTGCTTTTTGGCCTGAAACCCGTATTCCCGAAGATCGCGGTCTGGAATGAAGCCTCCGTTGTGACGGCCCAGTTCGGAGGAGCTGCCGTCTGGCAACAAACGGGTCTTTTATTCCTTTGGGTGTTCGGCAGTTTATTGCTTGCCAAAGCATTCACGGGAAAGGTGGAGGTTGCAAGATTATTTGTCTCCCTGTTGTTTATTGTTCTTGTCTCTTTACTGGCGCAGTTCATCGCTGCCAATAAAACAGTGAAGGATTTCGGTGTAGAGGTTGTTCTATTCAGCCTGATACTGGGACTGTTGATCAGCAACATATTCGGCATACCGGCTATACTGAAACCGGCCATACAAACAGAGTTGTATATTAAGATCGGTCTCGTACTGCTGGGCGCTAATGTATTCTTCCAGGACATTATAAAGGCCGGCGGACTTGGTATACTGCAGTCGGTAGCCGTGGTATTCACAGTATGGTATTTTAGCTTCTGGGTATGCCGGAAACTGAAGCTGGACGATGAGTTCCGCATGATGATCTCCAGTGCGGTATCCATTTGCGGTGTGTCGGCAGCGATTGCTACTGCAGGTGCTATTGAGGGCGACAACAAGAAATTATCACATGTCATTTCCCTGGTGCTCATTGTGGCGATCCCCATGATGCTGTTCATGCCCTATATCGCTGTTTGGGCGCATATGTCGCCAGCTGTTGCAGGTGCATGGCTGGGTGGCACAATCGATACCTCCGGTGCGGTAGTGGCGGCAGGTACCATGCTGGGAGAAGAGGCACTAAAATACGCTACGCTGGTGAAGTTCTCACAGAACGTGTTACTCGGACTGGCCGCATTCTTCATTTCCCTATACTGGTCTTATTCCCGTAAAGAAGCCGGATATGAGAAACCTACCCTTCGTACTATATGGGAGCGTTTCCCCAAGTTCGTACTGGGTTTCGTACTGGCATCCCTCCTGTTTTCCTTTGTGCTGCCGACAGCAACTGTAGCTGCTGCAAAAGGTCCTTTAAAGGAACTGCAAACATATTGGTTCGCTATTGCGTTTACCTGTATAGGACTGGAGACTAAGTTCACCGATATCTTTAAAATGGAGAATGGCCGTCCTGCAATGGCCTTTATCATTGCCCAGGCCTTTAATATCATATTTACACTGGTAATAGCTTACCTTGTGTTCGGTAGATAATTATGCATGATTATCCAAAGACCACGGGGAGCTATTCACCGTGGTCTTTGGATGATCAGCTATCTAACTACGAACATGCGGTACCCCAATGAACAAGAGAGATTATTGATCGCTGCCGGTATAACCGGTTATCTCTTATTGCTGATCATCACGATCATTCACCGGCAACCGCCGCTATTTGATGAGCCTCTTTTTATTTCCAATGTCCTTCTTCTTGATCAATATGGTCTTTCGCGTGAGTTTCTGCTGAATATAGACAACCAGGCGCCTGGCCCCTTGTACCAGTTCGTACACTATGTACTACGTCCCATCACACATTTACAGCCACCGGGAATCCGGCTGGTGAATGCGTTTATGTTACTGATGATCATCGTGCTGCTGGCAGCGATCGTACGAAAAACGCAGGCACAGCGAAGGATAAAGAGGAACGTATGGCTGCCGGCGTTACACATCATGGCAGTGCCTATGATATGGCAGGTATCGGGCATGGCATTAACAGAAGTACCGTCCATGCTGTTTGCCACTTTATCTATCTGGCTACTGCAGCTGGCTCCTGATTACACGCGCAGGCAATGGTGGTTCGGTATATGCTTATCACTACTGGCAGGTATCTGCCTCGGCCTGGCAATACTCGGCCGTTCACCTTTTCTAATGATCGTTCCAGCCTCCCTGTTGTTACTATTGCAAACTGCGCGGGAACGGAAACGCTGGGTAATTATCAGTATATACATAGGCGTGGCCCTGCTTTGTTGTATACCTGTATTCGTGATATGGGGAGGATTGACGCCGCCGAAGCAGGCCGTTATCAGTGAAGGTGGAATTGTTCCCTGGCATGGGATACTGGCTTTTGCATATGGGGCTTTGATCATACTGATCGTAGCACCGGCGTGGTTCAGTTACAACCGGCTGATATTGCTGGTATTGGTCCTGTTATACATTATATTGCTGCCGGTTAACTATTACTGGCTGCATTATACATATGCGCCGCTTAGTGAGGCGTTGGGAAAGATCGTCCCGGCAGCTATCATGCAGATATATCCTTATCTTATCTCTCCCCTGCTGCTCACTCTTGCACTGTACTTTCTGTACTGTGCATTCCTGCAGTGGATGGAACGGCGCACGGAGCCATTTTCCCTGTTCATACTGCTGTCTCTCTTACTGATGCTCGCTACCAGTTTTAAGGTAACACATCTTTTCAGTTCGAGGTATGTGGCACAGACGGCTCCTTTATTCATCATTATGCTGGCGCCTTACATCCGTGTGAGCAGGGCGCAATTGATAAGGTTTGCTGCCGGAATGATCATTGGTCTGTTATCACTGGAAACGTATTTCCTTTTCAGATAAATATGGCTCAGTCGTATTTGCCCGTCTTATCTTCAATGCTAACGTCTGCGTCCTTCCTAATCTGCATTTTCACATATACGAGCAGTTGAGAAGCTCCGGCTTTAAAGCAGACTTCCTGCGCCTTGCGGACTACTTCCATACATTCGTCGTAGGTTCCTTCTATTACCGTCTCAAAGGGACATACCCTGTACTTCAGTCCTGAAGCCTGTATTACAGCGATAGCCTCATCTACCACGGCATATACCTGGTCGCTCGGAACAGAAGGAAGGATCTGTAATGCTAAGTTGATCTTGTGTGCCATATTGATTGTATACTGTTGTTATCAGCTTTTTTTCCATTTAACCTCATAGAGGTCTTTACGCATATCTTTCTTCGTCTGTACACTGCCAAAGGCATTTAACTCTTTCAGCAGTACAAGGTCTACGTCTGCAATAACCACCATTTCGGTATTAGCCGTGGCATCTGCTTTCACACCGGTAACCGGGAATGCAAAGTCAGAAGGCGTAAGTACAGCGCTCTGGGCGTATTGCAGGTCCATATTATTGACCTTCGGTAAATTGCCAACACAACCCGCCATCGCTACGTAACATTCATTCTCTATAGCTCTGGCCTGTGCACAGAACCTCACACGATTGAAGGCGTGTTGCGTATCGGTCAGGAAAGGTACAAACAATATTTGCATTCCCTGTTCCGATAAGATACGCGAAGGTTCCGGAAACTCTACGTCATAACATATCTGGATACCAATTTTGCCACAATCTGTATCAAACACTTTAAGCTGATCTCCGCCCTTTACGCCCCAGGCGTATACTTCGCTGGGCGTCGGATGCATTTTTATATATTGTTCATAGGTACCATCACGGCGGCAAAGGTAACAGATGTTGTAAAGAGCTTCATCAATTACAATAGGCATACTGCCGCAGATGATGTTTACATTATAGGATACGGCATGTTTTATAAACTGATCTCTCAGCTGCTCTGTATATTTTGCTACTCCCCTGATGGCCCCGGCAGAGTCACGCTGGCTAAACTCTGCCATGAGCGGAGCATTGAACAACTCAGGGAATACGACAAAGTCCGATCCGTAATCGCTCACGGCATCTATAAAATATTCCACCTGCTCCATGAAACCTTCCATACTTCCATAGTCGCGCATCTGCCATTGTACAAGTCCGATGCGCACGGTAGACTTATTATAGCGGATCGTATCCTGGTCTTTTTCGTAGTAGATATTATACCATTGCAGCAAGGTGGCGAAGCCCCTGGAAGATTCATCATGCGGCAGATAATTCTTCAGGATCTTTTTTACCTGGAAGTCGTTCGAGAACTGAAAGGTCAGCGTCGGATCATAGATCTCTTTATCGCGCACTTTCTCGATGTAGTCTCTGGGCGACATTTCATCTGCATACTTCAGATAATTCGGGATACGGCCACCTGCAACGATACCACGAAGGTTCAGTCTTTCGCAAAGGGTCTTACGCGCATCGTACAGGCGGCGGGCCAGTCTCCGGCCACGGTAGTCAGGATGTACGAAGACCTCGATACCGTAAAGTACGTCTCCTTTACGGTCGTGTGTACTGAATGTATAATAGCCTGTTATTTGTTCATACGTATGTTCGTCACCGAATTTTCCGTAGTCGACAATAATGGACAGTGCACAGCCGACCACTTTATCATTGACGGTAACGGCGATCTGTCCTTCGGGAAAAAGCTCTACGAGCCTGCGTATGGTGGGTTCGCGCCAGTAGCTGCCCTCCATGTCTGCGTAGGCGGAAACCATGGATTCTTTCAGGTCGAGGTAGTCTTCAGGGGTTAACTGCCTGATATCGATTGTTTCGAAAATGTGTTTAGAGGCCATAATAATGTTCGCTTTTCTTTTAGTGCTGCTTTCTTTAATGTAAAAAAAGTAGCTATATTTGGGACGTTTTTAGCCATGCTCCCTTGAGACCTCGATAAGTAATTATATCACCATAATTCTTAACTGCAGTGTCACTCATCAGGAACCGGGATATTGTCATCATTGGATTACAACAGTGGTATACCCCAATAGGAAGTAATTGTAAGAATATAGCGTTACAATTTGCGCGCCACAACCGTGTGTTGTATGTCAATTCACCGCTGGACAGGCGAACCATCTTACGGCAAAAGGATGATCCCAATATCTCTTATCATCTTAAGACCTTACAGAATAAAGAACCTGCGATCGTACCGGTCGGGGAAAATCTATGGAGCTTCTATCCTTCTTCTGTACTTGAATCTATTAACTGGCTGCCGGCTCCGGCATCGCCTCTCTTCTCCTGGTTAAACAAACGGAACAACCGGAAGTTTGCTGCCAGCATCAAAGATGCTATGGACGCTTTGGGGTTCTCTGACGTTATCCTCTTCAATGATAACGATATTTTCCGTGGTTTCTATATGAAAGAATTATTGAAACCGTCCACTTACATCTACTATAGCCGGGACTACTTGCTGGGTGTGGATTACTGGAAGAAGCACGGCGAGAAACTGGAGCCCCTGCATATCGCAAAAGCAGACGTTGCGGTAGCGAACTCCAACTACCTGGCGGACATGCTGAGAAAATATAATCCAAAAAGTTATTATGTCGGTCAGGGATGCGATCTGAGCCTGTTTGACGCCAGCCGGGAATATCCTCTACCGGCAGACATGGAAGGCATTGACAGACCTATTATAGGTTATGTTGGCGCATTGAATTCCCTGCGGCTGGACATCGGCATTCTTGAGCATATAGCGAAAGGACAGGATTGGTCGGTGGTATTGGTTGGTCCGGAGGATGAAGAATTCCGGAAATCTATCCTCCACCAGTTACCCAACGTACATTTCCTGGGCAGGAAGGAACTGAAAGAGCTGCCTGCCTATATAAATGCGTTTGATGTCTGTATCAATCCCCAGCAGGTGAATGTACTGACTGTAGGTAATTATCCATTAAAAATAGACGAATACCTGGCTTTAGGAAAGCCGGTGGTAGCAACCGCCACCCGGACGATGGAATACTTCGATTCTCACACTTATCTTGCCCGGAATGCAAATGAGTATGTTACATTGATCAATAAAGCCCTTGAAGAGGACAGTCCTGAACTCAGGGAGCGCCGCATTGAATTTGCCCGCTCACATAGCTGGGAAAACTCTGTAACAGCCATTTATAAGGCAATACTAAATAACGCATGACCAGATGAGCACTTTTGAAAGTCTGAAAGGCAGGATTAAAAGTAATCCGGGCCTTAAACAATTTACACACCGTTTGATAATGCCTAAAGGCCAGGCAAGGCCCCGTTTATGGATCAGATGGATCGTGAACCGCTTTGTACATAAAAGGGGTAAAGGCGCTATTGTACGCCGTTATACCCGCCTGGACGTATTTCCCTTCAACCCCTTCACACTTGGCGCAGGATCTATCATTGAAGATTTTGCCACAGTCAATAACGGCATGGGCGCTGTACACATCGGCGACCGGGTACAGGTCGGTATGGGTAACGTACTGATTGGTCCTGTTACGATAGCCGACAATGTGATCATTGCACAGAACGTGGTGATGTCGGGACTGAACCATGGTTACCAGGACGTTGATGTCCCTATCGGTATGCAAACCTGTACTACGGGAGAGATCTATATTGGCGCCGACAGCTGGATCGGTGCGAACGCTGTGATCACGGCAGGCATAAAAATAGGGGAACATGCGGTGGTAGCAGCGGGTAGCGTTGTTACCAAGAATGTTCCCCCATTTAGCATTGTAGCCGGGAATCCTGCAAGACTCATCAAACAGTATAACCCGGCTACAAAATTATGGGAAAAGGTCCCCTGATGTTTTAGTTAGCTTTTATAAACTTCGTACTCCACTTATACGTACTGTTCTTATACGTTACCTGCAGGACATATGTACCTGCTGGCAGAGAGGATATATCCAGCGCCTGCTGCAGATTATCGCCCGCCGGCAGTACATAGCTCTTCATTGCAGCACCTGACATGTTGAAAATGGTAATGGTGCCCTGGGTAGCATTCTTCATGTGTTGCTTGAAGTAGAGCGTACTAACGGCCGGATTCGGATAGGTGGTCAGTTCCGGAATGAACGTACCATCGCTATTCGCATCAACAACGGTCACTTCGAATGTAGAACGGCTGCTCAGTTTATTAGCGTCTGTTACTGTCAGTTCGAATACATAACTACCAGGGAACGCCATACCGGAGATCTTCGTCGTTACTGCATTCGGAGCAGAGAAGACAGCCTGCAGCGGACCATACACCTGCTTCCATGCATAAGATGTGATGGTGCTGTTTCTGGAGTAAGAACCACTGCCGCTCGCATTCATACTTTCTACCGGCAGTTTGATAGTGAGGTCACCCTGCGTACGTGAAACCGGAGGAACGTTATTATTGTTGTTGTTATCATTATCCTTCGCAGGCAGTACTGTCACTGTTATCCTGTCGGTAGCAGTGGCCTTGTCGTCATCAGTTACGATCAGTTCAAACTCGTACGTACCTTCTGTCAAAGCAGACGCCACATTGATGATACCCTGTGAGTTAGAGAAGCGTACATCTTTACCGGATGTTTTCCACCACTGGTAGTTAGTGATCACGCCGTCTGCATCGGAAGAAGCGGCAGCATTCAGGATGACGCTATTCACCGGCAGTGTGATGGTTACATTATTACCCGCAACCGCTACAGGCGCTTTATTAGCCGCAGGAGGCGGCGGTGTAGCAGCTTTCACTATTACCCTCATGGTGTCTGTATCGGTCACATTATCATCGTCAGTAACTGTCAGTGCCAGTACATATGTACCCTGTACGAGGCCAGTCGCTTTTGTTACCGCAACGTTGTTCTGGGTGAAGGTACCGCCAGCAGGACCGCTTACTTTCTTCCATAAGTATTTCGCGATCTTGCCATCTGCATCTTTGGATGCGGAACCGTCGAGTGTTGCAGTATTTACCGGTAACGTAATGGTCACGTCAGAGCCCGCGTTGGCTACAGGTGCTTTATTAGTTTGCGGAGCAAGGTTCACTCTTACTACTACGTTCGCAACATCTGTAGCATTATCATCGTCTGTCACTGTCAGGGAGAACGTGTAAGTGCCACCTATCAGTCCTGTTACAGCTGTTTTAGCCAGCGTAGGACTAGTGATCGCACCGCCGGTAGCCGGACCGTCTATCTTCTTCCACGCATATTTAGTGATCTTACCGTCTGCATCTTTAGATGCAGAACCGTCGAGTGTTACTGTATTTGCAGGTAAAGTAACAGACACGATGGTTGTACCCACGTTTGCAACAGGAGCCTTGTTAGGAACAGGAGCAGGATTTACTACTACAGTTACATTCGCGGTAGCGGTAGCATTATCATCATCTGTTACGGTCAGTGAGAATACATAAGTACCCTGAATCAAACCGGTCGCTTTTGGCGCCACCACATTATTCTGTGTGAAGGTCCCGCCATTCGGACCGCTTACTTTCTTCCATAAGTATTTAGTGATCTTGCCGTCTGCGTCTTTAGATGCGGAACCATTCAGCGCTACTGTATTTGTTGGCAACGTGATGCTTGTATTGGTACCTGCATTTGCTACAGGCGCTTTATTAGGAACGGCAGGGTTCACTTTCACCGTTACGGAAGCCGTATTAGTAGCATTTTTATTGTCGGTCACTGTCAGAGAGAACACATAAGTACCGGCAATCAGGCTTGTGATGTTTGTTTTCACCGCTGTAGCTGTTGCAATAGCGCCACCTGCAGGGCCACTTACTTTCTTCCACTCATATTTGCTGATAGAGCCGTCTGCATCTGCAGAAGCCTTACCGTCGAGAGTAACGGTATTAGTTGGCAGGGTGATGGTCACTGCGCTGCCTGCATTCGCAACAGGAGGTTTGTTCGCTGCAGCCGGATTTACTTTCACAGTGATACTGTCTACATCTGTAGCAGCTTTATCATCTGTAACTGTGACAGTAAATATATAAGTACCGGCAGTCAGACCAGTCGCACTGGTAGTTGCAATCGCTGCGTTGGTAATTGTTCCTCCTGTTGGACCGGAAAGTTTCTTCCAGGCGTATTTGCTGATCTTACCGTCTGCGTCGGTAGAAGCAGCCGCGTTGAGCGTAACGGTATTTGTCGGCAGGGTGATAGTAATATCCTTGCCTGCATTAGCCAGTGGCGACTCATTACCTTTACCCGGGGCTTTAGGACCCTGGTATTCATAGGCGCCAACATCAAAGCCGCCGTTCACGGGACGTTTATTACCGTCAAGGTCATCCACCAGTCCGAGGTCGGCCACTGATTTACCACCGTCAATAGCTGTTGACGTATTAGTAAGATGCAGATCACCACTTGCTACACTGGTCACTACCTTACCTGCATTTGCAGTAGTAGAGAACAGATTATTGCCGTAGTCGAATTTGATGTTCTGCGCACCTCTGATGTAGAGGCCATCGGTCGGATAGCTGCCACCTAATGCTTTCTCGATAATGAGGTTATTGTACACTCTATGCCCGACAGTGGTCAGATATGCGTATATCTTGATACCTGCATCGCCGGTATTATAGATCGTATTGTTGTAGATATAAGCGGTGACAGGTTCCAGGACAAGTTTATCAGCCACCTGGATACCTTCTCCGTTCGCTACATTGGAAATGGTATTGTTGTACACGTAAGAGACACCTGACCCGAACAACGCGATACCAGGCAGGTATCCGTTGTCCACCACGTTGTCATAAAGTCTTACACGGGAACCGCCGCCCATCAGCATACCGTAACTCTGTGCATCCAGTCTGGTGGTACCATAGTTACGCACAGTATTGTGATGGACCTTATTGGTGCCCAGGTCACACATAGATACCTGGATACCATCCTGGCCCATGTACTGGAGGTCGTTGTCGTGCACTTCCAGGTCCTGAATATGGTGGGATTTAATGCCCTGACAAAGGAGGTAATCCATTATGTAATGGGTGTTACCGATATAGAAACCTTCGTAGTCAGCGTAACGTCCTTTAATGTGGTGGATCTTCACGTTCTTCATCACGTACTTACCTTCCCAGAACTGAGGATTATTACACTCCTGGGTAGTTTTGGCTACCATGAAGGACCCTACATCATGAACATAGAAGTTGTGGATATCAATATCGGTACTACCGGAGCCCAGATAGATCCCCTGCATTTTTATGCCCAGGAGGTTCTGTCCTTTGATGTCAAAGCCGTATTCGATACCAGGGGTGCCTGACCCCGTAATGTGCAGGAATTTGCCGCCCATGATACCAAAGGATACGTCTGTCTTTAAAGTATTGATACCTGTTCTTACCACACCGCCGCAGTTCATGACAACGATGGGTTTAGCAGCCGTACCTACCAGGTTACCGAGTTGAATAAATTCGTAATCGCCCGCGGGGATACAGAGTGTATCACCAGGGTTCAATTTGAAGGTCTTCATGGCATCGGTATAATACATGCCATTGCCGATATTTGGTTTTGCCATTACCTTCTTATTGCCGCTGGCAGGCGGCGGAGGTGGCGAGCTAACCGGCGCGCCTTTCTCGTATTGCAGCATCCACTCATACACGTTCATGCCGTTCTCCTTATAGGAAGGATCATAGGCGGTAGACCATGCATCGTGTCCTGCTGCATTGAAAATAGTGAGTTTGGGTTCCGGATTCGGAGAAGGAGAATACTTCTCCATCATAGACACCCAGTCTTTGGAATATTGGGAAGGTACTGTTGGGTCCCTGTCATTATGAATGAACCATACCGGTACATCGTTTTTAGCCAGTATGTTTGGCCTTGTAAGAAGCTGTAGTGGATTCATGTTACCCGCAATTGGCACAACTGCCGCAGGAATGCTGGCGTAAGAATCATCTGCACTGGCAAAATCTTCCGTAACACCACCACCCATACTCAGGCCGGTTACATAAATACGCTTGGGATCAATCCTGAGCTTAGTTTTCAGGTAATTGATCAGGCTACGTACATCCACCGGACTGGGAATGCTCTTAAACTGTGGTGAAGCCACTATAAATGAAAAAGTTTTGCCTTTGACTTTAAAAGAGGTGGGAAATGTTCCGTCTTCAATTAGTTTCGGAACGCCGTTCCTGAGTACGGCAGGCAGCTGCGTCGTACCGTTGCCCAGTTCTCCTATGCCGTGAATGAAGATCAGCAGCGGGAAAGCCTCATTGCTGCTTGCATATGACGGCGGAACGTATTCATAATAACCTCCGGAATTTGTAACACTTGTTCCGGCCAGTGATACCGCTTTCTGTTGAGCGGTTACTGCTAATGTTGCGTACAGTGTCACTGCTAGATATGCAGTGAACATCCTGAACATAGTTGAGTACAATTGTGTCATCAGTCAGGTTTTTCAAATTATATATGGTGCACTTGTACGGAGGGTCATCTCCGCTTTCTAAAAAATGACAAAGCAACTCAGTTGTAAATGGTTAAAGCACGCTGGATGTAATCGTGTACGTTGTCCCAACAAGGTCTTCTTCAAGGTCGTCGTAATGTATGCTTACTCGCCTGGTTCTTTCATAAGGGCGTCTGTCTGATTATTATGCTGGTGTGTTCTAATCCCCTGATATTCTTCTATTTCTTAGATATTTCTCAAGATCCGGCGGCAAAGTACAATTATTTTGTTTGTCAAATTGAATATTTTTTATATGTAATTATACTAATTTATAAAGTATAGGAAAAATAAATATGTAACATTCTAAAAAATATAATATTGCCGGGCCTGTAACAAATTAAATTTTGTCAAATTTTTACATTATGGTAATATTGTAGCCATCGGAATATACCTTCCCCAATAACCTGATCCTGTAAAAAGACCGCACAATATTTCAATTCATTGGTTTTCATATAACATACATGGGATTTAAATTATTATCGGTACTTAACAACAGGCACTTTCACTCTTTATTAGGCAATCTGGTCTCGGCTTTTCTGAATGTATTATCCTTTGCCATCCTCGTACGTCTACTATCGCTTTCAGCCTTCGGAGAATGGGTTTTGTTTATAGGCACATATACTGTGCTGGATCAGATCCGTACTGCATTATTACAATCCGGTATTATTAAATTCTACACCGGTGCGGATGAAAAAACGGGTAAAGAAGTAGCGGGAAGCGCCTGGTACCTGGTGCTCATTCTAACGGGCGTGTACCTTCTTCTGAACCTTATCGCCGGTCTTGTATTATACAGCTATTTTGATGAGACCTGGCGCTTCTTTATGCGTTGGCTGGGCCTTATGACATTGGTTTCTGTTCCATTCAACATTGCGAGTTGGTTCCTACAGGCAGAGCACCGTTTTGATAAGATATTACAAATACGTTTCTGGCAGAATGGCGGGTTCCTGGTAATGATATTACTGTTTCATTTTCTAAGTGATGTAACACTACCCCATGTGTTATTTGCCTATACGATCGGCCTTACAGCAACAAGTATTTTCACGCTGGTAATGGGATGGACGAAGATCCGCAGCCTCATATACAGCACTAAGAAACAGGTGATCATACTGGTAAAATACGGCTGGCTCATTGTAGGCAGTATGATCTCTTCCGGCTTTCTCAATTACTCTGATAACTTCCTGATCCGGACAATGATCAGTCCTGCGGCCGTGGCTATCTACGCTATTCCGCAAAAGTTCATGGAAGTGATCGAGATCATTCTGCGCAGTTTCGTAGCCACCGCACAGCCTACACTTTCAGGCGCTGCCAATAAAAATGACTGGGCGGGCGTATCCCGTGCATTCAGTCGTTATACCGGTGTTGTCAGCATTGTGATCATTCCTTTCATTATCGGCATGATCCTGTTCACCAAGCCGCTTATTATTATCCTGGCGGGCAGCGCATACCTGCCAGCTACCGATGTCGTACGTATATTCCTGTTATGCGCCGTCTTATATCCTATAGACCGTTTTATCGGGGTTGCGCTGGATATGATCAACCGGCCGCTGACTAATTTCTATAAGAATTTCATTAAGCTTATACTAAATATTATTGGCGATATCCTCTTCATCTATTTTACCCACGATGTACGCTGGGTGGCATTTGGCTCTTTTTTGAATATGATCATCTGTGTAGTGATCGGGTATTATATGCTGAAGAAGTATGTGCCGTTCACCGCTGGCGAGATTGTTAAGCTGGGCTGGGCGGAGTGCCAGTTACTGCTGGAGAAAGTGGGCGGAAAACTGCGATTGGTGAAATGAGTTTTTTAAGGGGAACATGTACAAATTCTTTTAACATTATTTATATATAAAAACTCCTATACTAACTATTTCTTTGTTTAGATTTGTTCCGATCCTACGGCAGTGTAAGAAGTGCACGTAAAAGGGATCGTTTCTTCCTGTAAGAATCGTTAATCCATCTTTCGATCTAAGCTGGAATACTATCAGATAAACTATGAGACACAAATGAATACTAGCGCTACAAAATCTGTTATTTGTTTTATCATCCTTTTTATATGCCCCGGCTTATTATTAGCCCAAAAGAAATTTCAGGTATCATTTCTGCTTCCGGACAGCACAGAAATAGAAAATTTATCCTTTTACTATTATGACTGTCATGAAAGAGCAAAGGTACCTGTTACGGCATCTTACAATAATAATAAAGCTACCATCTCACACAGCTATAGTACTATAAATGCTCAAATTCTCGTAAAGTATGGTAAGGGGGATGACTGGCATGGTATGACAATATTTACGACAGAAAAGCCCGCGACAGTAACATTCTCAGGCCCGATCGATGCTAACGCTCCCTTTAAAAACTGTACACTGACCAACGCAGAGGACTTTACAACAGAAATTTTAGCTGCGGATGAATACGTAAAAGAAGCTCAAAAGAGTTACCAGCAAATGTTCGATTCAATAGCTCCGAAATGGAAGGCAGAAGATAGTCTTGATTTTTATAAAATCCAGGATGCCAAAATGGCCATTGATAGTAAACGACTGGAATACATCGATCGTAAACCCGATTCATACACATCGTTTGTATTATTTGAAAGATACACTCTTAGCCTCCTGCCTCCAGACTTATTATTACGGCATTTTAATTCGATCTTTCCCGCAAAATTCAAAAATAGTGAGGAAGGCGCCAGCATTAAGAAGTATATATTGAACAGGGCAGTTATAGATGGAGAGAAAAAAGCAATTTCTTTCACTGCGCAGGACATCGACAATAATAAAATAATTTTCAAAGATCTCTACACAAAGAAGAATGTATTGCTTGTGTTCTGGGGCACGTGGTGTCCGGGATGTATAGCTGAAATTCCTACGTTGAGGAAAATAAGACAACGGTATTCGCCGGAACAGTTAGAGATCGTCTCAGTTGCGACCACCTCTCCAATAGACAAGGTACGACAGTTCATTAAAGAGCAGCAAATGGATTGGGTCCATATTGTTAATGACGACAGAATTGAAACGCTTTATCAGGTACATGCATATCCGGAACTTTACCTGATCGATAATAAAGGAAATATTGTCTATAAATTCACAGCCTATCCGGACCCCGAGCTTGGGAATTTACAAAAGATACTTCAAGCCCGGTTAGGCTCTTAAAAAAGCGCAATAAGGCAGATCACTGTTTTATCTCATACATAAGAAGCCCCCCGGAAATCCGAGGGGCTTCGCTCCTTAAAAACAATCCTGTTTTAGATAACTAAACTCTTTTCAATACTCTTGATCTGATAATGCTTTTGCAGATATCGGTAAAGGCACGTGTTGCCTCCGCCAGTTCCTGTCCCAGGGAACGTTCGGGGAAATAGCGCAGCACCATTTCTCGGGTCCACGGTTCTTCGAAGTATTTAAGAATGTCTTTGTCGTCCGGATTAATGATGAACTCAAAACTGCCTTCCCACTCAATGCGCATGGTGTGCAGGTTCGGATGTGTCCTTTCCATGATCTTGTAGCCGATGGATGCTTTAGGCAGATATTCCAGGTACAGGTCGCCGAAATCAAAACTGGTAGGAAAAGAGATCCTTTCTTTATCGACCAGTACCACTTTTCCGTCTACTTCCAGCAACACCCATTTATGTGACTTCTTCGGAAAGAGGTGCTCTCCCAGCAGCGATGGCGTTTCGATATAACCTCTTTTCGCCACGCGGAACTGTTCATTAAGAAAGGCTACGGGGTCTTCCACGTGTTCCAGTACATGATTACAGATCACGTAATCAAATTCTTTGTCCTTAAAAGGCAGGTGTTCACCATCTGCTTTCAGGAACTGCTGGTTTCTCAGCACTTTTATATCGCCGCTACGATGCGTATTGTCATCAACATATTTATCTACCACCACATTTGACCTGGGGTGCGGATTGTGGCCGCCTCCAACCTCGAGTACCCTGTCCGTTTTTTTAATGTTCAGATCGAAACGGGATTGGGGATTTCTGATTTTCATGCGTAAAGTTTAATAAGCTTATTATAATGGCGCCAGCATCTGCTGGTACACTGTTTCTATTTTATGGGTCATGTCGCGTACGTCGAAGTTCGCTTTCACACATTTGCCGGCGTTTTCCTGCAGATGCATGCGTAACGACCGGTCGTTTATCAGCCTTTCCAATGCCGCTACCAATGCTGCTTCATTTTTAGGCGGGACAAGTAAGCCGGTCACTTCGTTTTCCACGGCTTCCCGGGTACCATCCACATCTGAGGCAACTACTGCTTTGGCCATCGCCATTGCCTCCAGCACGCCGATCGGGAATCCTTCCCAGAGGGACGGCAGACAGTAGATATCTACGGCATTCAATACAGCAGGCACGTCCTGACGGAAATTGTCGAAAACGACCCTGTCGCTGATACCCAGTTCTTTTGCCAGCTGCACAGCGGCCGTTTTCAGATCGCCCTCTCCTATCATTAACAAGGTAAGGTCGGGAAAGTTGGCGCAGATCCTGGCATATGCCCTTAACATCCCCAGGGGGTCTTTCTGTTCCGTTACACGTACAATATAACCAATTACCAGGTGATGTGCAGGAATGCCATATTGCGCCTTTATATCGGGATATTCACCGAACCTGTTAAACTTGTCCAGGTTCACCCCGTTTTTGACCACCATGGACTTAAAATGCCCAAATACGCGCACTCCTGTTTCATGATTGGAGTCAGAAACAGTAATATTTAACCGGGTACGTTGTGTTATGAACTTTTCCGCCATTATTCTGGCTTTCCTGTTCCATGCAGGTAAACTGTCATGGAAAGACCAGCCGTGGATGGTATAGATCACTGGCAGCCCCAATGAACGGGCGGCCCATAATACATTAGTATTAGCCCTTGTGCCGTGTACATGTACGATATCCATCCGCTGTTCTTTCAGGAACTGTTTCACTTTCATCCATACTTTAATGTCGAAGGCACGTTCGGTGTGGATGACGTGCGCGGGTATTCCCAGCTGGGCCAGGGAGGTGATCATCGGTCCGTCTGTGAAGGATAACACTACCGGCTCGAAAAGTCCTTTGTCCAGGTAGCGGACGAGGTCCAGCACATGGCTTTCACCTCCTCCTATTTTGCCCTGGCGGATCGTTTGTAAAACTCTGATCTTCTTCGTCTCTTCCATTGTTTACAATTGTTCCATCCAACGGCTATACCACAACTGGAATACGAGGATATTCCAGAGTTTCTGGTGACTTACCTTCCCGCCTTCGAAATAATTCTGTTTCAGGGTCTGGATGTGCGCCGGATCAAAAAGCCCTGTCTGTTCCAGCTTAGCGGGAGATAAATAGTACTCCATCTGTTCCTTTAATTCGTCTTTGAACCAATGTGTCAGGGGAGCGATAAACGGCCTCTTAGGGCGGTCCATCAGTGTTTTAGGTATATACTGGTGTACTATTTCCTTCAGGATGTATTTGTTGATCTTATTCTTCACTTTGATATTGGCGGGCACCTTTGCCAGAAATTCCACCAGGCGGTGGTCCAGCATCGGCTCGCGGCCTTCAATGCTCACAGACATGGTAGCCCTGTCAACCTTTACCAGGTTATTGTCGACCAGGAATGTCTTATAGTCGACTGACAGCAGGCGGTTCAACGAATCGTTGATGTTACCCAGTTCCCCGTTCATATCAAAGTTCGTCTTGTAATTACAGTGTGTACCGCCGAGATAGGTGGCCGCTTCTGTTTCAGTGATATACTGGCTGATATATTTCAATGCCTGTTGTGACTTGCCGGACGCCCAGATCAGTTTCATCTTTTCATAACGGCTGGCAAAGTTGTATTGTTTATTGAAATATGGGATACTGGCAGGATCTACCAGCTTCATCACCTTGCTCACCACGCCCTGCAGAGCTTTAGGGAAGCTCTCGGTGTATTGCAGCGACTGGTTGAATTTGTTATATCCGGCGAAAAGCTCATCTCCTCCATCGGCAGATAATACTACCTTCACCTGTTTTGCAGCCAGTTTGCTGACCAGGGTAGTTGGAACAGTTGAGTTATCTGCAAAAGGCTCGTCATAAACTTCCGGCAGGTGCTCAAGTATTTCCAATGCATCCGAAGGACCGACGATCCATTCCGTATGGTCTGTGCCCAGATGCTGCGCGATTCTCCTGGCCTCTTTAGACTCGTCGAACTGTGCTTCCTTGTAACCGATCGTGAAAGTCTTCAGGCGGCTGCCGGAAGAGGCTTGCAGGATTGCGGCCACGCTGGAACTGTCATAACCGCCGCTTAAGAACACGCCCACTGGTACGTCTGCCACCATCCTGTATTTATAAGCGCTTTCCATCAGTTCTTTGGTATGACGGATGATGTCTCCTTCGTACATACTGGTGAGCGGCTGGCGGTAAGCCTCAAGCACACTCCAATACTCAGAAGTGGTCAACGCTTTATTCTTCAGGGACAAATGCATAAAATGCCCTGGTTTCAGCTTATGTGTATGTTCGAAAATAGTGTATGGCGCCGGAATATAGCTGTACTGCAGGAACAATGATACACTGTTCACATCGATCTTCTTTTCAAAACCGGGAAAATGGCTGAAGCTTTTCAACTCGGAAGCGAACAACAGTACGTTATTATGCCAATAGTAATAGAGTGGTTTCACCCCTGCCCTGTCGCGGCAAAAGATAACTTGTTCTTCTTCTTTATCATAAATTACAAAGGCGAACATGCCGATGCAACGGTCTACTATTTTTTCTTTCCAGCAGTCATATCCTTTGATCAGCACTTCCGTATCGCTGCTGGAAGTAAAAGTGTACCCCAGGTGCTCCAGCTCCCGGCGTACTTCTTTAAAGTTGTATACCTCTCCATTGAAGATCATGGTATACTGTTTAAAATGCATCGGCTGATGGCCTCCGCTGGAAAGGTCAAGGATGGACAGGCGGCGCTGCCCCAGTCCGATCAGTGCATTGGGGTGTTCATACACTTCGTAGCCTCCGTCGTCAGGACCGCGATGCAGTAAAGCATCTGTCATGTCCTGCAATACAGGAAGGCTTCCTTTTTTGGAAAAATCAATAAACCCTGCTATGCCACACATGGTAATAAGTTTAATTGACGATGTTTTACGTTCCACATAATGCCTTTCCAGAAAGCTCTTAGGTGCTCCCTCTCTCTTTTGAGGAGGAATTGTAACGTATTCTTGGGAATGGTAAACAAAGCCAGGTACAGTAAAAAGATGATCCGGTTCGGTAATGCCACGTTCCTGCGCATGAACAGTATCCTGTTCCTGGTCAGGTAATACGTCTTTAACGGACTGTTTTTGCCCGTGGACATTGATTCTTTATGGTAGATAAGTGATTTATACTGATAGTAGATTTTATAGCCTTTACGCTTGAACTGTTCGCACCAGTCAAACTCCTCATAGTAGAGGAAGTATACTTCCGGCATCAGCCCTACCTCTTTCAGTACGGCTGCTTTGGTCATCATGCCGCCGCCATGTGCGTAGTTAGTGGCGGAGAGCCTGTCGTACTGGCCCTGATCTGGTTCTTTACATCCGATCATACTGTTCCTGCCGGTGAATACGTCTACCGACTGATAGCCGGCATATTCGATGATACCTTTATGGAAGAAGTAATGAAATTTGGGGCTAACCATCCCTGCATCGGGATGCGCGTTAAAAACTTCCAGCAGGCCTTCTATAAGCCCGTCAGTAAATTCCGTATCGTTATTTACGAGAAAGATATATTCACCTGTCGCCGCTACGATGCCAAGATTGTTACCTCCGGCAAATCCCTTATTGGTAGCACTCCTGATCACTTTCACTGCGGGATAGGCAGCCAGTAATGCAGCAGTTGGATCTTCGACGGAAGCATTATCCACAACGATCACCTCCATATTAGGATAGCTGTTCTTTCCGATGGAAGCGAGCAACTCACATGTAACGTCGCATGTATTGTAGTTGATCGTTACAATGGAAACCAGTGGCGCTATTTTATTTTCCTGTAACATTGATCAGGGGATTGTCTATGCTTGTTTTGGAATGCGTTGTATGAATAAAGGTCTTGTCAGCTCCTTTCAGTTTAAATACGAGCCCCAGCATAATACCCATTACCCTCGGGAGGTTCAGGATAACGGTAAACATGTATTTCGTATAGAACTTTCCCGGCAATGGCAGCATCATACTGATGGCATAAGCTCCGAAGCAGATTACCCAGGCTAAAGGCGCTAATGTCAGATATTTACCGAATAACAGATAAATGCAAGTCATGAAGCAAACTCCCGCCAGCAGTAGCATACGTGGCAGCAGCATATTCTGCGCTACTGCCATATAGAAATAGTCTATCCGGCCTTTGAGCAAGGCCTGAAACCCACGCAGGAAATAATGGCGGAGATATACAAACTGGCTGGAGATCCAGCGTTTCCGCTGATTTTCAAATGCAGCTGCATTTTCCACTTTCTCATCGAAAATGAGGGCATCCTCCACGTAATGTATTTTATACCCTTTATCAACCAGCAATTGTTGAAGCACTTTATCAAAACCACCGGTAGCTTCAGTTTCTTTCAGGCACTGTTTCATCAGCGGAAAATCGAATGCGATACCTGAACCGATCACGGAAGCAGATAGTCCCAGCGCGTTAGCGCCTTTACGGTTGATGTGGTTAGCGATTATTTCATTGGCAGCATCCAGGATAGCGAACGGAGTATCCATGTTCTTCGCCACGCGTTGTGCCTGTATAATATGATAGCCCTGTTGATAGGCGATATTGATCTTTTGCAGGAAATCGGGCGCCGGAATATTATCGGCGTCGGCGATCACCGCCATATCGTATTTACTTTCGTCCAGCTGTGCGAATGCAGCATTCAGTGACTTAGCCTTTGTACTTTTATTAAAAGAAACCGGGATCACTGTAATGCCCTCGGAACGGAGTGTATTAATTGTTGAAGCCTGCAGGGAGTCTGCGATGACAATCACTTCATAACGGTCTGCCGGATAGTCCAGCGACTCATAACTCTGCGCTGCATGCAGAATAACGTTATCTTCCTTATAGGCAGGTACCAGAATGGCAATCCTGCAGTCAGACAATATTTCAGGTACCACCTTTTCTTTTCTGAAAAAAAACTTACCGGCCACAGAGAACAGAAGGTTGTAAAATACGCACCCTCCGAGGTATCCGAATATGATTAATTCAAGCGTAAAGATCATTACACGTTATCTTTTTGTATTAAAGCTTTAGGCGTATTGGCCATAATCCACATGTCATAAGTAAAGCTATGCGAATTGGAATAGTTAATATCGAGCGCTATTCTTTCCTCGACAGACATATCTTTTCTTCCTCTTTTACTGATCTGCCAGAGACCTGTGATACCGGCAGGGGCCAGGAAACGTTGCGCCCATTCGTCTGTTGTCAGTGCAGACGCCTCGTATAGTGGTAATGGTCTGTTACCTACAAGCGACATATCACCGATCAACACATTAAAAAGTTGGGGGAGTTCATCGAGGCTGGTGTTCCTTAAGAAAGCACCAAAGCGGGTTACGCGAGGGTCGTTTGACACTTTATAGAAAACAGGACCGCTGGCATCTTTGTATTGATTCAGATGCTGCAGTTGCTGCAGCTTTTTATCTGCATCGGCGATCATGGTCCTGAACTTATAGAATTTGAACACCTGGTAATTCTTACCGGCGCGGCGGGCAGCGTAAAAAATGGGCCCACGGGATTCTGCTTTAATAATAGCAGCAATTAATAACAAGGCGGGGCTGATAATGATCAGGGCCAGGCTGGCGATGAGGATGTCAAAAGCTCTTTTCAACAGCGCATTGAATGTCCTTTTTGTTTTCACCTTTTTACCACCATTGACCACAGTCAAAGGAGGATAAGTGTTCAGTTGTTTGAACTTATTAATGAAGGCGATCTTAGATAACAGCTTGGGGAAGCATTTGGTCGTAATGATCTCGTCGATGAAGGTATATTTCTTCACAGCAGCCTTCATTTCGGGAGTAATTTCATCTACGTCCACGTATAGCAGAAAAGGTATACAGGAGTAACAGGCTTCGTTCTTCAGGTATTCTTTCCAGGCATTCAGGCCTTTCTGATTATCAGTATGCGACCTATATATAATAACGCCAGGTTTTCTCCTGAAGACAGATTGCAGTTGCTCTATCGTTACAGTAGCTGTATCAAAGTCCTGTGCGTAGAAACACTTATACCCGGCGTCTGCAAGTTCAGGGGCATTCATATGTTGCCCTACGAACAGCACTATATTACTGTCCGCTACAATCTGCCGGGGCATAGCTTGTTCGCGTTCTTCAAACTGTTTTGGGGCCGCATTCTTCAATACGCTCAGTTCAGGTGTAAATGTATTCATGCTAACAAAGGAATTAATGGTTACATACTGATATATCATTAAATGCTATGAAAAAGCAGGTACATGCTGAGCCTTCAGCACATGATCAATTGTATCCAGCAAGATTACGGGATCAAACGGCTTTTTGATGATCGTCTTGATATTACCGGGACGTATGTTCGCAAAGGACTCTTTGGTGTCATGCACACCCGAGAGTACCATGAGAGGTATATGCTGGTACAGATTACTTTCTGTCATGAACTCTATAAGTTCCCATCCATTAATGTTGGGCATTTGCAGGTCAGTGATGACCAGGTCGGGGATGTTGCCATTTTTCAGCCATGCCATAGCTGCGAGACCATCACACGCTGAAACAACGTTGTAGGTCCTGTTTAGCATCACTTCAAGTAAATATCGGATGGGTAAACTATCATCTATAATTAAAACTGTTTTTTTCACCTTTAACCAATTTAATATTACTAATAGATCCCAATACGGTTTAAGTATCGGAAAAATCAATGTTCGTTGGCTTTAAATTGGATAAGGTTTTATGGAACTAAAAAACAGTTTCTCAGGGGATATGAAAGAAAAGACTCAAATATGGTTTCTATGAAAGCTTCCACTAAAGTACGAAAGTAATTCATAAAGTGCAAGCTGTAAAATCTAACTCTTTGTATTGTCTATTTAACAACGATGTAAAAATATAATACTTTATTCATTTCCCCATATGTTTTTCGTAAACGGCGGATTTTTTTGGGTGAATGCGCAAGAAATTATCGTAAACGGATATTCAATCCCTTCACTGCCTTCTTTTTTTTAAATGTAGCATACGCTGCTGAAAAAATACTGCACAATTATTATACTTTTGCTGTGAATCTCCATGTGGGATTGTTTTATAACGTGCTACAGACGCTCTGCTTATCCCCTCAACTTCTATTATTATGACTGTGATCTCAATGATCTTCTGGTGCAGCCTTTTTTTAGTTTGCTATAGTTATATAGGATATGGTATACTACTTTATATAGTAATTAAACTGCGCCGTCTTTTTATAAAGGCGCGGCCTTTAACAGATGATCCCCCGTTTACCCCGGACGTAACATTAATGGTAGCGGCCTATAATGAAGAAGGATTTATCAGGGAAAAGATCGCGAATACACTTTCACTGAATTATCCTGCCGGTAAGGTACAGATCATCTTTGTTACGGATGGATCTTCTGACGACACCAATAATATAATAAGAAGTTATCCTCAGATCACGCTACTCTACGAACCGGAACGTAAAGGCAAGACAATGGCCGTGAACAGGGCTATGAAATATGTCAAGACGCCCTTTGTGGTCTTTTCCGATGCAAATACATTATTAAATAAGGATGTCCTGATTTGCCTCATGCGCCATTTTCAGGACGAGCAGACAGGTGCCGTAGCGGGAGAGAAAAAGATCATTGTGGCCGATCAGGCGGAAGCCGAAGGCGCCGGAGAGGGCATGTACTGGAAGTACGAATCCTTATTAAAGAAATGGGACGCTGAACTGTACAGTGTGATGGGAGCTGCAGGCGAACTGTTTGCTGTAAGGACCTCTTTATATGAAGATATTCCTGCGGATACTATCCTGGATGATTTCATGATCTCTTTCGGTATCAATAAAAAAGGTTACAAAGTCGCCTATGCTCCAGATGCCTATGCACAGGAAACCCCCTCTGCTTCGCTGGAGGATGAATACAAACGTAAAGTACGCATCAGTGCCGGAGGTTTCCAGTCAATGAGCCGGCTGCTGGACTTGCTGAACATTTTCCGCTACCCTAAGATCACCTGGCAATACGTTTCTCATCGTGTATCCAGGTGGACAGTCGCCCCAATATGTTTATTACTTGCCCTGCTTACCAATATAATATTGTGTGTATCTGGCGCGCCCCTGGTTTACTGGTTTATATTATTAATGCAGGTACTGTTTTATGGCATGGCATTCGTTGGATACATACTCGCAAAAAAGCAGGTGAAAAGTAAACTGTTCTATATACCTTTTTATTTTGTTTTCATGAATGTGGCTGTATATCAGGGTTTCGGCCGTTTTCTGAGGAAAAAACAGTCCGCTGTATGGGACCGTTCACAACGTCAGTTGACAGCAGGATAAGGCGTATTTTTTACATTTACCACCCACTTAAATCATTTCACCAAACGTTTTATATCGTTTACCTGTAAAAAACAGATTTTCACTAAAAAAGTATCCAACTATAAAAATATACACTTACTTTTGGAACTTGAACCGAGTACACTAAGCTTATTCCTTATCTAATACAATAAGAAGGCTTCCAAGTGTGATACATTTTCCTAACCTCATCCTACATAAAAGCCAATCTGGAAGTAACTCCTTTTTTCGGGACTACTCTATCTAATTTTACCATCTCCTCTGACTTGCCGGCATTACGTGCTTTGGGCTATTATTTAATTATTTCTGGCTTTTACCGGGGCTAATCCCGATTGTCCATAATATATATTTCTTTTTATGAAAAGAACTGTACACTTACTATTCAGCATTCTCAGCATTCTGATGCTTTTTGCGGGTAGCGCGTCTGCACAGCAAGCGCTAAACCCTGCAGACCCCATTGTTGTGTACAATTCCAGTTCCCCGCCAGCATCACCTGCCTATGGCCGTATCGGGAAATGGGTTAAAACCAATCGACTAAGTTGGAATACCTCCGACTTCAAATGTTACATTTACAAGGGACTTAACTTCCGCTTGAAATTCCCTAAGACCTACCAGCACAATGTTGCTGATGGAAAGAAATATCCAATTTTTGTATTCCTTCACGGCCGTGGTGAAGGCGGTAGCGTTTACGACAACGAATACCAGCTTTTACACGGCGGACAGAACTTTGAAACGAAAACAGACAACGGCAGCTATGATGGCTTCCTGTTTTATGGACAAACTGCAGATGGTAACTGGGGCAATGGCCAGTATGACATTATCAAAGAACTACTGGACAGCCTTGCCGTACAGGTAAAAGGAGACCTTAACAGAATTACTGTTAACGGTCTTTCTGCCGGAGGTTACGGTTCATGGCTCTTCATGCAACGGTATCCTCAGTATTTTGCCGGCGCCCTGCCTATGAGTGGTATCACGACCAATGATGGTAGTGCTGCGATGATCGAAAGAACCAAATACACTGCTGTTTGGTATTTCCAGGGAGGTTTGGACAATGCTCCCGCACCTTATACCGCGAACACTGCAACAGCCGCAATGCAAGCTGCAGGCGCTAATCTCCGGTACACATTCTATCCCAACCTCGGTCATGGTACATGGACAACAGCATGGGCGGAAGCGGACTTTATTCCTTATATCAACAGGGTGAATATCCTGACTCCATGGCCCCTTGGCGGACGTTCCGAATTCTGTCCCGGTGAAACATTCAGTATCCGGATAGGTATTCCGCCGGGATTCGCTGCCTATGAATGGCAAAAGGATGGCGCCCCCATTGCCGGTACTACCAATAACATCCTTATCAACTCACTCGGTACCTATTCGGTGAGGGTAAGAAGAACTGCGAATGGCCCCTGGTCAGAATGGTCCCCTACCCCACTCGTCGTTAAAACAAAAGTAGGCACTGTTACACCACCTATAACTATAGATGCACTTGCTACAAATGTATTGCCTGCCCCTGATGGCAGCACATCTGTTACGCTGAAGCTGCCTGACGGTTACGCATCTTACGAATGGCGCACTGTTGGCGGCACAACTTCCATTGGAAACACCAATACAATTACTGTAGGAGTTGGCAATTATATTGCCCGCGTTACCGAGCAGTTTGGTTGCGCAAGCAGCTTCTCTGATCCATACAGGGTTATCCCTGCCGCTGGTACAAATGTACCAGATGCGGTTGGCGGTATGACTGTAACTCCCGTTTCACAAACAGCGGTTACTCTAAACTGGACAGACAAAGCAAATCCGCAGAATAATGAAACCGGTTTTGAAATATACCGTACCACTACTGCAGGTACCGGCTACAAACTGGTAGCTAAAGTAGCTGCTGACGTACTGGTATATAACGACAACGGTTTAACCTCTAATACAAAATACTACTACGTCATCCGTCCGGTTAACGCAAATGGCGCTGGTCCCGTATCTGCTGAATTCAGCGGTACTACCCAGACCGACGCCGTTAATCCAACGGCTCCGCCAAACCTGGTTGTTACCAGCACCAGCAACAGCTCTGTTTCACTTAGCTGGGGTGCTGCAACAGACGATGTTGCTGTGAGCGCATATGATGTTTACGTAAATGGCCAAAAGTCTTACACCGTTGAAGCTACTCAACGTACAATGGTGGCTTACGGGCTTGCGGAAAGAAAGGTTTATAACTTCTACGTGGTGGCAAAAGATGCTGCAGGCAATGCCTCCCCTCCTAGCAACCAGGTAACAGCAGGTACAGTTAATAAAGGCCTTGCTTATAAATATTATGAAGCCAGCGGCAACTACACTAGTCTGCCAAACTTCAACAATATTATACCAGTTGAAACCGGAAGGTCTAACAACATAGACCTCACCGTCAGGAACCGGGAAACACAGTACGCTATCCAATGGACGGGTTTCATCACCATCCCGGCTACAGGTACTTACTACTTCTCCACTAACTCGGACGATGGTAGCAAGCTATGGTTAAATACACCTTACAGTTTCAGCGGTCTTGCTACTGTCAACAATGACGGTGCACACGGCACCACACAGGTGACCAGTTTACCTCAGGTGCTGACTGCAGGCGTCTATCCGATCACAGTTGCCTTCTTTAACGCTACCGGCAGCCAGGTAATGAACCTTCGTTGGAGATCATCCGCTATCGGTGTGAACAACCTGACAGCCATACCCGATCAATACCTCGGTGATACCATGACTATTACAGGGGCAATACCTGCCGTACCTCAAATATTGGGTGCGGCTGCCACCGCCTTCAATAAGGTAGACCTGACATGGTCAGACAACAGTAACAACGAAACAGGTTTCGAATTATATCGCAGCACGACCTATAATGGAACGTATTCCGTAATAGGAAAAGCCAATGCAAATGCCACTACTTTAACAGACAACACTGTAGCGCCTAATACCCGCTATTGGTATAAGGTCCGTTCAGTAGGCCTGTCTGGTGAATCTGCACAGGGAAGTGGCCTACCATACATCGTGGTATATCCATTCGACAATAACACTGATGACGTCAGTCTTTCTAACAGCGATGGTAGCGGTAACTCGCTTAGCTACACCAATGCTGATAAAGTAGAAGGTTCTCACGCCGGCGTATTCAATGGCACCAGCTCCTATATGAGCATGGGTGGTAATGGTAGCGGCGTACTTCATGACGCGTTCTCAGAGCGTACCATCTCTCTCTGGATCAAGCCTGTGGTAACAGACAACAACCGTATCATATTTGATATGGGTGGTAGTGATAATGGTATCGCATTACGTATTAATGCGAACAAGCTGGAGGCTGGTATTGCTGACGGCAACAACCGCACATTGGTAACTACACCGTTTACCAGTACAGCCTGGACCCATGTGGCAGTAGTATATGGCAGCAACACGCTTCGTCTCTATATTAATGGCGACCTGGCTGCATCTACCAACGTCAACTACGGCACCATTAATTCAACCAGCAATAACTCAAGGATCGGCGCCAACAATGGTACCAACGCATTCAATTCAACAGGTACATTCTACCGTGGTAATGTGGACAGGTTCGCCATCATTGGCGCAGCTATGACACAGGCACAGGTAAGCCAACTGGCTGCACAGACCCTGCCGTTCTACAGTGTGGTAACGCCTGCACTGCCTGCAGCTCCGTCTACACCGGCGAACCTGGTGGCTACCGGTACCTCTGCTTCCACTATCAGACTGACCTGGACCAATAACGCGGCAAATGCCACAGGATATGATATCCAGCGTTCATTCGGCACTACCAATAATTTCGTACTGGTAAAAACTATCAACGAAGTTGCCGGTACTTCCGAAAGCTATATAGACACTGCTTTATATGCTAACCAGCAGTATGTATACCGCGTGCGCACAAGAGGTGATGGCGGCAATTCCGCTTACACTGCAAATGCAACTGCAACTACCGGCA
This sequence comes from Chitinophaga sp. S165, assembly GCF_003182155.1. Taxonomy (GTDB): domain Bacteria; phylum Bacteroidota; class Bacteroidia; order Chitinophagales; family Chitinophagaceae; genus Chitinophaga. Next base: position 382,656 of record NZ_QGTG01000001.1, on the reverse strand, counting down.
ACAACAGGCCGTCAATTGACGAAATTGGCAACAGGTCTGCACGTTACGATGTGGAAACACGTATCTCTCTTGTTGCTACAGATGTGGATGAAGACGCGGTTACACTGTCCACCGAAAATCTGCCTCCTTTCGTAACACTGGCATCCGATGCGAATGGTTCCTTCTTAAGGGTAACTCCAAACATCGGTGTGCAGGGTACTTACAACAACCTGACAGTGTATGCGGCGGATCCATTTGGTGGTAGAGATACAGCCAGATTTAACCTCACCATAAACGACAATTTTAGCCCTGTCATAACCTCTATTGCCAACATTTCCCTGAATGAGGGCGCTGACCAGCAGCTTAATCTCTCCGCCGCTGATCAGAATGCTTCAGATGTACTTACATGGTCTGCAGTATCACTGCCCTCATTCATTACTCTTACCGGCAATAACCGTACTGCCAGCCTGACTGTTGATCCAGGTTTTGCAGATGCAGGCGTCTATACAGTGAAAGTGGCTACCGTTGACGGCAATGGTGGTACTGACAACAAGACATTCACTGTAACAGTAGCTGACGTAGATCCTAATTATAAATTATTCGTACGCTTCAAACATCAGACAGATGCTCCGGCGCCATGGAATAATGTTACTTCAGTATCTACCAGCAACCTGAAGAACGATAAAGGTGAAACAACAACCGTTGGCCTGCAGATGCAGACCGGCAACTGGTTCTCCTGGAACGAAGGTCCTACCAGTGCAGGTATCTATCCTGATGTAGTGCTCAGAGAATACTACTTCTTCGGATCTTATCCTGGCATCTTCACTTCTTCCAATTCAATTGATGTGAAACTGACAGGTTTATCTGCCAACAGGAAATACTCCTTCAAATTCCTTGCAGGTAGTTCATGGTCTGTACTGGCAAACAATGGCACCACCATCTTTACAATAAATGGTGTCAGCAAATCGATCGACGTACAGGGTAACACCACTAACACTGCAAACTTCGACAATATTACTCCAAACGGCAGTGGTGAGATCACCTTCAATATGGCCGTAGCCAATGGCACCCAGGTAGGTTACCTGAACGCCTTCGAGGTGAACGCTATACTGGACGACGGTACCGTGCCGGCCGCGCCTAAAGAACTGATAGCTACGGAAGAAGATGGCAATGTATCCCTCGCGTGGACAAATATTGCCTACAATGCTACCGGTTACAGGATCCACCGTTCTACTGACAGTCTGGGCACTTATAGCCTGCTGGGCAGCCTGAACAGCGCAACGGCTAACTCTTATGTGGACAACACCGTACATGGTAACACTCACTACTATTACAAGGTAAGTGCTTCTAATTCTGCAGGCGTATCTACCGGCTATAGCAATATCGCTGGTGTGCAGGTAGCGGAAAAAGCACCTAGTATTGCGGCTATCGCTGATGTAAAACTGAAAGCAGGTACTTCTGCACAGTTCAATGTATCAGCAACCGGCGATCAGGGTAATACAGTGACACTTTCAGTGAACGGCTTGCCATCCTTCGGTGACTTTACAGACAATGGCAATGGTACCGGCTCCTTCAGCTTCGCACCTACCGCCAACAACCTGGGTAACTACAATGTGACCCTGACTGCCACCGACAACCAGGGCGCAGCGTCCAGCAATACCTTTAAGGTGATCGTTTCGGATAAGAATACCACCAGCGTATTCCTTGACTTCTCTTCCAGCAGCCCGGCTCCTGCGCCGTGGAACAACGTAGCAGGATTCCCTTACCAGGGTACAAGGCTGACCAATGCACTGGATGAATCAGGTAATCCGACCGGCATCAACGTAACATTCAATGAAGTATGGGAAAATGACCAGCCTGCAGTAGGTATGAGCACTTATGACAACAGTGGTGTATTCCCGGATGTTGTTATGCAGTCAGCAGTATATGACAGCAGAAACATTACCCATACCGTAAGACTGTCCGGATTGAACAATACTAAACGTTACAATGTTGTGTTCTTTAGCAGTCTGAACTTCGGTGTGAACGCCAAAGTAAGGTATACTATCGGTACCGACAGTGTGGTAATAGATCCGGCTTATAATACAACGCTCACCAAACAGATCAACGGCATCCAGCCGAATGCCAATGGCGAGATTAATATACTGGTGAATAAGACGCAAGCTGGTTATTATATGCATATGAACGCTATGGTACTGGAATCTTACGACGCAACCATACCAGTGCTCAATCCGCTCAACCTGAATGCTGAAGCGATCGGCGCTAAGAACATAGCACTGAAATGGTCAGACAGGTCAAACAATGAGACAGGTTACCAGGTATGGCGTGCAGTATCCGGTGGCAGCTACGCACAGGTAGCTACTCTTCCGGCCAACAGCGTAAGCTATACAGATAATAACCTGGCTGTAAACCAGAACTACTACTACAAGGTGCGTGCGGTAAGAAATGCTGATAATTCCGATTACAGTAATATGGCTTCTGCTACCACCCTCGGATTCAGTGTTCAGGTGAACTTCAGCGAACTCCTGGTTGCTCCTGCTCCATGGAACAACTTAGGCAAACGTCCTGAATCTGGTGTTGCGAAGACCAATATGACCGATGGTCAGAACAACCTGACAGGTGTAGGTCTTACCATCCTCGAAAACTTCGATGGTATGTACTCCGCAGGTATCAATACCGGTAACAACAGCGGTATCTACCCTGACAACGTGATGGTTGAAAACTATGGTCTGTTCCCGGGCAACCATGCAGACTTTAATATCACCGGCCTGAATCAGTCACTGAAATATGACCTGGTATTCTTCGGTAGCTCAGTAGAGTGGGAAGACATCACCGGTAAGTACACAGTGAACGGTACTAAGATGGCACTGCTGAATGCATCTCTGAACAAGAGCGGTGTAGTAACCATCCGTAACGTATCTCCGGACGCACTGGGTAAGATCCATATCGATGTTGACCCTGGTACACCAGGATCCCGTTATGGACTGATCGCAGCACTGACCATCAGAGGACATCTGGATGCTGCTACGCTGGACGAAGACGGACCAAATGACCCTGCAGACGCTCAAGGCGCAAGGATCATTCCTAACACAGCAACAGCAATGGCAGCTCCTGTAGTGAGTATAGTTGATAAAGCAGACTTCGGAGATGCGAAGGTATATCCGAATCCGTTCGATCAGCAGTTCAACGTAGACATAGTATTGAAAGCCGAAACAGCTGTAAGAGTAGAGATCTTTGACGTGGCAGGAAGGCTGTTATATTCAGATTACAAAGGTTCCGTTCCAGCGGGTGCCAGCACCCTGCGCATTAATACCGGATCCAAGGTAAGTGCGCCTGGCATCTACCTGCTCCGCATCAGTGGTAAGAATGGCGAAACCAAGATGGTAAAACTGGTAAAGCGTTAAGCTTTACCAGTTTCTCCCCAAAAAGTCCGGGCGACCGGATTTTTTTGCACGTGACAGATGTTAAATAATTACAATTAATATGGATATAATATATTTTATAAAAGCCCTGCTGAAAAAGAAATGGTGGATCATCATCAGTACCATCATTGCCATTGTTGCCGCCCTGTTTTTTACGCTCGGCAAACCGAGAATGTACGCCTCCGTAACCCAGATAGCAACCGGATTTACCATCAACGACCAGGTGAAACTGAGAGACGAGAATGTTAACATATTTGAAGCAGACGTTAAGTTTGACAACGTGATCGAGATCATCAACTCACCGGTGGTTGTCGGTATGCTGTCTTACGACCTTGCTATTCATGATCTGACAAGTAATAAGCCCTTTGTCCGCCTGGAGGAAAAAGACCTGAATTCTGAGGCTTATAAGGCCGTAGACAGGCAAGCTGCTGTGACCATCCTGCGTAACAAGCTCGATTCCCTGCAGGTACTCTCCTCTTATAATCCTACAGAACGGAATATCCTGACCTTTCTTAAGCTGTACCAGTACGACTACGAATCGATACGCAAAAGGCTGTATGCCTCACGCGTACAGCGCACGGATTACCTTGAGATCGTGAGCATGGCAGAGAACCCCGAACAGGCAGCTTATACCGTTAATACCGCCTACAGGGAGTTCCTCCGCTACTACCGGAGCATGCGTTCAGAGAGATCTGTAGAAAGCGTGGAGTCTTTTGACGAACTGGTGAAACAGAAGAAAGCAGAACTGGACAAAAAAGTGGAAGCGCTTCGTTTATACAAATCATCCGAAGGATTATTGAACGTTGAAGTAGCCAGCGGCAATGAACTGGACCTGATCAAACAGTTTGAAAAAGGACTGGTTGATGAAAGGGCCAACTACAATACGATCAACTCGTCCCTGCAAAGTGTAAACCAACGTCTCGCTGTAGCTAACTCCGGCAAGACCGTTTACACCAACAATAACAGTGAAATAATAGACCTGCGTAAGCAGATCAATGACCTGAATGAAGAGCTGATCCGCAAGGGAGGTAATGACCAGGTAACAAGTACTAAACTGGCGGGACTGCGTGCCCAGATGCAGAAAAAACTCGGCGCCTCTACCACCGGTACACAGACTGCTACTACCAAGGATGCACTGATCCAGGAAAAAGCCAATCTCGAGGCACAGCTGGAAGCATCCAATCTGAACATGAGAGGGCTGCAAGGCCAGATCGCAAAGCTGAAAGGCTCGGTAGGCTCCTATGCCAATAAAGAAGCCACAGTAAGCGGTCTTCAGGCAGAAGTGGATATGGCACAGGAAGAGTATAACAAATTGAAGGAGAAACTGAACGCAGCGCAGGATAACCAGACTACACCTGATGTCAACTTTAAGCAGATCCTTAAAGGACAACCTGCCTTCAAGCCAGAGTCTTCCAAACGTATGATCATCATGGGAATGGCCGGTATTTCCACTTTCCTGCTGACGTCTTTTATCGTACTGTTGCTGGAATTCCTGGACGGGTCACTGAAGTCTCCTTCCGTATTTGAAAAACACCTGGACCTTCGTCTTATCAGCAGTGTTAATCATGCTGATCTGAATAAATACAGTATCCTGGAAGTATTGCAGAAGACTACCATCTCTGACAAACATTCTAAACAACGGCAGAACACATTCCGTGAGTTACTGCGTAAACTGCGGTATGAAGTAGAAACCAGCGGCAAAAAGTCATTCCTCATTACGAGTACTGAGTCAAGGCAGGGTAAAACCACACTGACCCAGGCGCTGGCATATAGTCTGAGCCTCAGTAATAAGAATGTACTCGTGATAGATACGAATTTCTGTAACAATGACCTGACCGTGCAGATGGAAGCGGCGCCGACATTGGAGACGTTCTCTGTTCCCCGGAACGAACTGACGATGGACAAGGTAAAGGACATTGTGACTACCTATCCTGTATCCGGCATTGAAGTGATCGGTTGTAAGGGAGGTGATTATACTCCATCAGAGATCTTACCTAAAAATAATCTTTTAAACTACCTCCCCTTCCTGACTACCTATTACGACTTCATCCTGCTGGAAGGCGCCCCTCTGAATGATTATACTGATAGTAAGGAGCTGGCGCAATATGTAGATGGCGTAATAGCAGTTTTTTCATCCAAGCTGGCATTAACACAGGTAGACCGTGAATCTGCGCAGTTTTTTGAAACTCTTGGTGATAAGTTCGTGGGAGCAGTACTAAATAATGTACAGGAAGAATACCTCGAATTATAACCAAAAGTTACCCAAAAATGCCAGACTTTACATTTAAAGAATTATTTGACTTCAAACCGCCACAAGCCAACCGGCTGGGATGGATAGACTATGCAAAAGGCATAGCTATCATTCTGGTCGTATACAGACATGTGGTATACGGATTAAAAAGCAGCGGCATGGTTGTCAGCCAATGGATCATTGACGGCAATAACATGTTCTACAGCTTCCGTATGCCCCTGTTCTTCCTCCTGTCCGGGTTGTTCTTCGAAAGAAGCATAGCCCGGAAGGGAGAAATGGGCTTTTTTGTTACCCGTGTTAATACATTGTTGTATCCCTACGTGTTATGGGCGTTCATTCAGATCTCCCTGCAAATCATTTTTTCTTCAGTTGTTAACGCCCGCCGCACTGGCGCCGATTATCTGAACATCCTGATACAACCCCGCCATCTTGACCAGTTATGGTATTTATTTGCATTGTTTAATGTCACCTTACTGTATCTGCTGATAGCAAAACTTTTCCGGTACGACAAATTTGCCCAGGTGCTTGTGTCCCTGGCTTTGCTTGCAATAGCCCCTCTTGTGAACAGTATCAGTACACTGTATGATATTGCGCTACACTACATTTTTTTCTGCATCGGCAATCTGACTGCAGGCTATTTCTTTTCAGAGAAAGTACAGGATAAGCTTTCCTCCGCATATGCATTACTCCTGCTGTTGCCTGTGTTTGCATTATGCCAGTACTATTTTCTGTATCATCAGCAGATGAACCTTTTCCTGTATGCAGGCATCGCCCTGGTGGGCAGTCTGTTTACTATAATGCTCGCTTTCCAGCTCTCGAAACACAATGCACTTCCTTTTCTGAGAACGTTCGGGCATTATTCTTTGTACATCTATCTATTGCATGTACCTATTGTAGCGGCGATTAGGTATTTCCTGCTCACCACTATGATGAAACAATATTTAGTAGCGTTGTTACTGCTGCTGATCTTTATCGCCATCTTCTTTTCCATCATCGTTTACAGGATATGTATGCGACTGAGGCTCGGTTTTTTGTTTATGGGACCCTTTAAGGCAAAACCCTATAATCCACAGCAACCGGAGATGGCCACTCAAAAAACACATGTGTAATGCCTGTAAAAAAGAAATATACACCTGGTATCAGTAAATCATTTCATCAGACTATGCTGCTTCTTTTTGTAGCACTGACAATGATTTTATTGTTTATGAAGATCATGTTTTTTTAAAGTATTCAGATTATTATGTACAGTCAACAGGCTAAGAGAAACATCGTAATATTCCTGTTCATCCTGCTTTGGGTGATAGCGGTACCTGCTATTGCCTACGTATCGTCTTTAGACGCCAAGTTCAGTATGGTAGTGTTTGGCGGCATCATTGGACTTGCGCTGGCCGTGATCAGCGCAATAAACTTCCGTACCGGCTATTATATCTATATCGCGGTGTCTATGTGCGTGCATGTACCCGAAAGGATGGCTAAAACTACAATTCCTGTCGGTGTTGTGATGGACCTCTTCCTGGTACTCATGCTTGCGGGCGCCATCTTTGATAAGAAAAGCAAGGAGAGGTCAAATGTAAACTATTACAAGGACCCACTATTATTGATCTTGTACCTGTACACAGCCTACCTGCTGATACAGTTCTTTAACCCTAATATGTTTTCCATCCAGGGATGGTTCATATTTATCAGGGTATACATCCGCAACTTTATTTTCCTGTTTATTACTATCAAGGTGATGAGCAGCTGGACGGAGATATATAAATTCTTCAGGTTCTGGCTGATACTTTCAACTGCCGCAGCGCTGTATGGTTGTTTGCAACAGGCGGTTGGGCTACTGCCCTTTGAAAGGGCATATATTGCTATGAACCCTGACAAGTTCAAGACAGTAATGATACAGGGCCGTGCGAGGATCTTCTCGTTTATGGCCGATCCTGCGGCATTTGGCGTATTAATGGCTTGCGGTGCGATCATTGCTACCGTATTGCTCACCGCCAGTCAGAAAGTGGTGAGTTTCCCAAAGAAATTATTGCTGCTTTTTATCATAGTGGTCCATTTGCTGGCGCTCGGTTTCTCAGGTACCCGTACCGCTTATGTGATGCTACCTGTAGGATTGTTATTATTCTTCCTGGTAAACCTGCATAACAGGAACACGCTGATCGCCGCTGCTCTTTTCACCTTCGGTATGCTGGCTATCCTGTTCGGTCCTTTTTACAGCAGCCCGACCATCATCCGCTTCCGTACAGCCTTTATGGGTAGTCAGGATGAGTCTCTCAGTCTGCGCGACGTAAACAGACATGGCATACAACCCTACATGTACACCCATCCTATCGGCGGTGGCGTAATGACGGTGGGAAATGACGGTGTGACCTACAATCCCGGTCACCGGCTTGCCGGGTTGCAGCCCGATAGCGGCTACCTGCGTGCTGTGCTGGAACTGGGGTGGATAGGATTGATCATCGTATGCATATACACTTATATGGGTATTCATTACGCTGTAAAGAACTATTTCAGCGAAGAAGACGAACTGCATAAGCTGCTGCTGATAGGCATCGCAGCTGTAATGTATGCAATACTGGTAGCGCAATATGCGCAGGAGGCGGCAGGGCTTGTGGAATCATCTATTTTCCTGAACGCTCTTTTAGGCATCACAATCAGAACACGGTATAATCTTTCAACATCTAAATAACAAAGTATGAAAAAGGGACTTTTCCTCATTATTGGCCTGATCGGTTGTCTGCTTGCGCAAGCACAGAAGAAAGAGACGAGCCTTTATATCCCTCTCACCGATTCACCCGAAGTAACACAGCTGAAAGCAGTATTGGTAGAACTTGCTATGCAAAACCCCTCATTAAAGGTGTACGACAACAAGGCAAAAATTGCCAGGTATCAGACGAACAAAGCTATGGCCGGATGGGCTAACATGTTCCAGGCGTCAGGTAACCTGAACGAATACACTTTAAAAAACAACAGTAACAACGCGACCTTCTTTCCCAGGTACAACTTTTCACTGACAGTACCTCTTGGTAGTTTCATTTCTATCCCCAACGATGTGAAGATTGCCAAAACGGAGAAGAAAGTGATCATTAATATGAAGGAGGATGAACAGCGGAAACTGAAGGCAGACGTACTGAATGCCTACGAGCTGTATGCTGCCAATAAAAAGATGATGGAACTGGAAGTGCCGTTGCTGGAAGACGTTTACAACCATTACAAACAGACAGAAGAGAAATTCTCCAGCGGCGACAAAGAAGTGTCTGTAGAAACCCTGAATATCGCCTACAGAAGCTATAATGAGGAAATGGTGAGAAAGGTGATGCTGGAAAGGGATATCAGACAAGCGAAGATCGAACTGGAGAAATTGATTGGTATCAGCTTTGAAGAAGCTGTACTGCAATCACAGGCGCGCACCTTTAACAAATAGTGTAATCACCGGATAATGAGATATTACTTTCAAAGGAACTACCCGGTTATGGCCACCTTACTGCTACTGACAGTATTGCTGGTCATAGCCTGCCGGCAGATACTGTCGCAGACGGGTGGCTATTTCTGTTACCCACTGGATGATACCTTCATTCACCTGTCCATTGCGAAGAACTTCGCAATGCATGGTGTATGGGGTATCAATGCGCAGGAATTCAGCGCAGCCAGCTCCTCCCCTTTGTATACTCTTATACTGGCCACATTCCTCAAAGCGGGCATCAACACGATATGGATGCCCTTTTACATCAATGTGTGCTTTGCATTCCTGTTGGTAGTGATGACTGATAAACTCTTACAGCGTTTCAGTCTGCCCGCTTCCATCAGGTGTATTACGTTGCTTTCACTTGTCATACTGGTGCCGGTACCGGTGATGGTAGCAAGTGGTATGGAGCATATGCTGCATGCTTTCCTGGCCATGTGGATGTTATATTTGTCTGTCTCTTTTCTGACGCCGGACAATACCACCCGCAACCAGGTCTTACTACTATCGCTGGTGTCCGGACTGGCTATCCTGGCCCGTTTCGAATCATTATTCCTGCTGGCGGGCGTTGTAGTGGCAGGAATCTATAACAGGCGATGGGCGCAAACAGGTGTGTTGCTGGTATTGTCGCTCGTACCTCTGATCATATTCGGATGTATATCCGTACAACATGGCGGTTATTTCCTGCCCAACTCGGTATTGCTGAAAGCAAGCAAACTGGCGGGTGGACCGTCACAACTCATGAGCAGCCTACAGGAAATTGTCGTCTATAAGTTGTTATACGGCAACAATACAATGGTCAACATCTTCACCAACAAATATTATCCGGAGGGGTCTTCTTCTCTTTCCGGTACTACCGTGGTGAGGTTGCTGCTGATCATTCCTACGCTGATCATATTATTGAGGCCGGGCAATGATAATGTCAATACTATCAGTAAAGTAAAACAGCTTGCATGTATACCGCTGATCAACACCTTCCTGCATATGGCGCTGGCCGCAGTCGGATGGCTGTTCAGGTATGAAGCCTATCTGCTGGCGCTCGATACAGCGGTTATAGCAATACTCCTGTATTACTATTTTCATCAGCTGGTAGCGAGTAGACGACACTATTCCCTGCTGGAAAAATGTGCAGCGGCCTTCCTGTTGCTCTTTGTGTTTGCGCCATTACCATTGAGGGCATTGGGCGCATTTCACAACCTGCCAGGCGCCGCGCGTAACATTTACGAGCAACAATACCAGATGGGCCGCTTCCTGCAAACCGGTTACCAGCATACAGCAGTGGCGGCAAATGATGTAGGCGCGATCAGTTACTTATCTGACAACAGGATACTAGACCTGTGGGGACTAGGCAATAATACTGTGGCGGCGGGAAAGCTGCATGGACAGTACTCGCCCCAGTTCCTGCAAAAGTTCACGGGTCAGGAAAATGTAAAGATCGCAGTGGTGTATGATACATGGTTTGACAGCACGCTGCTGCAGCAATGGAAGAAAGTCGCATCCTGGAAGATCTCCAACAATGTGATCTGTGGTGGTGATGAAGTGTTCTTTTATGCGGTGGACCCCGCGGAGGCGACAACCCTCTATAATAAACTGACGGCATACAAACCATTGTTGCCGCCGGGAGTAGTGGTCACTTATTATCCCATTCATCTGTAATGCAAACACAGCCCAACTATATAAAGAGCCTGGATGGCGTACGCGCCATTGCAATATTGCTGGTAATGGCATTTCATTTCGGCATCATCCGATTTGGCTGGATGGGTGTACAGCTTTTCTTTGTACTCTCCGGTTTTCTGATCAGCAGCATATTGCTGAAAGAAAAGGAAAAGCCATCCCCGCTGAAGGAACGCCTTAAGAAATTCTGGATCAGAAGAAGCCTGCGCATCTTTCCGCTCTACTACATTTACCTCACCGTGTTTGTAGTCATATGTTTATTTACGGCATTTCCACCGGGTTATTTCAGGGATCTGCCCTATTTATACTCCTATACCTTTAACCTCACCAGGATCGCTAATTCGTGGCATGAAAGCCCTGTATACACGCATTTCTGGTCGCTCTGTGTCGAGGAACAGTTTTACCTGTTCTTCCCCTTCATTATTTTCCTGCTTTCCAGGCGTTCGCTTCGCGGCTTACTGGTGGCAGTACTGATAGCCGGCCCTCTTTTCCGCTGGTCTTTCGGTAATTACCTGGCGCAAAACGGTAAAACGTCATTCGAGGTGTTTGATGTGATCTATTGGTTCCCGCTCAGTCATCTGGACGCTTTCTTTACGGGAACAGCCATCCCTTTACTGGGGTTGAAAGACCGCATCAAACGTCCGGAGTGGTTGTTCGCGCTGGGTTGTATACTGGCTTTCGGCGCTGGTATTGTCAATTACTTTTTTGAAAGTCATGGTCATTCGCTGCCTACTTCCATGGGGTACAACTTTGGAGATGTGAACAGTTATCAGCATGTATGGTATTACACGGTGCTCAACCTGTTCACTGCCTCACTACTGCTCTTGCTAGTATCTTCTTACAGCAGCGTACCGGGTAATTTCGTAAAGAAAATGCTGGAGAACAATGTCCTGGTAGCTATCGGCAAGGTTTCTTACGGTATGTACATTTTGCATTGGATCATACAAACGCAGCTGGTAGAAAGATGGATCACCGTCAGCGAAAGCAACAAATACTGGTTATTCCTGATAGATGTTCCGGTAGTATATGTTTTCGCACTACTCAGCTTTAATTTTATTGAACAACGATTTATTCAACTTAAAGATAAGTTCACGACCGGCAACACACCGGTCAAAAAAGCCACTACACTCAGCACAAAAAACTAAATGATGAAAAAAGTATTATTACTTGCCTTGCTGACTATCCCGGCAATGGCAGGCGCTCCAGGTTTCATTGGAGGCTTCAGGCAAATAATTGTCCCGACCGATGAATGGCACAAGGTTCCAGCTTTACTACACGTGCCGCAAGGCAGTCCTAAAGAAAAGTTTCCCTTGATCGTTTGTTTTCACGGCAAAAGCATCGCCGGTCACGACATCTCAAAATTATACAGGGAAGGCATTCCCCGTCAGATCAAAGAAGGCCGGAAGATCGAGGCCATCAACAAGGCTGATGGTAAACTCTACAAGTTTATGGTGTTAGCTCCCCTGGCGGAAAGCTGGGGTATTAATCCGCCACAGCTCGAATTTATCCTGAATGATATCCTGAAGAAATATCCTGTGGATTCTTCACGTATCTATCTGACAGGTTACAGTGCAGGCGGATGGTGTACGCTGATGTCGATGACCGACAGTAAACATCTTACCTCCCGTATCGCAGCTACTGTTCCTATGTCGCCAGCGCCCATGTACCCGGAAAATTACGGCCGGTTTAAACTGGTGACCGATGCAGGCGTTCATGCATGGTACTTTGCCGGCACTGCAGAGCCTCAATTCCTTGAGAACAGCCTCCGCTGCATAGATAGTACCAATCACTATCAGAAAGGGCTTGTAAAGCTCACAAAACACGGGAAAGCACATACCGGCTGGCATGAGTTCTACGACCCTGCCTACAGGGACAGTACAGACAATCTGAGCATTTATGAATGGATGCTTCAATACAAAAGAAAAAAATGAACCGGAGAAAAGCTATCGGCAGCTTGTTCCTGCTGGCCGGCGCCGGTGCGGCAGCCTGGTCGGGCATCAGGCTGCGCAGGCTTTACAGCACGCCTGAACTGGAAAAGCTAAAGGCTCACCAGGCGCTGATCACCGAGCTTGCGGAAACCATCATACCTGCTACAGATACACCTGGTGCTAAAGCAGCAGGTGTCAGCCCGTTTATTATCAGGATGATCGAGGACTGTACCCCTAAAAAGGAACAGAACCGTTTCATTATGGGACTTGACGAAGTCGAAGCCTATGCCAGCCAACATTATGGCCGTTCCTTCGTACGCTGTACCATTGAACAGCGTGAGGCTATTGCCGGCCACTTCGAAAGGCGGGACCGCCCTTATAAAGGCATCGCCGGAAAGATCTCTCACAAAGTTCTGGGAGATTCCTTCTTTGTGATCATGAAAAAGTATACCGTAATTGGTTACTGTACATCCATGGAAGGCGCTACGCGCGGTCTTGCCTTTGACTATGTTCCGGGACATTACGCGGGTGCTGTAAGATTGAAACCCGGGCAGAAGGCCTGGGCAACAGAATAACTTAAGACAGGTCATTACAGCGCTGCCGCCGGAGGGTTTGCAGCCTAACCAGTAATCCTTGTAGAAAATCATGAATCTGAACATAAAAAGTGCTCAGCAACGCACTTATGATGCCATTGTTATCGGCTCTGGCATCAGCGGCGGCTGGGCAGCCAAAGAATTGTGCGAAAAGGGACTGAAGACATTGGTATTGGAAAGAGGGCGTAACGTGGAGCATGTCAAAGACTATGTTACCACGCTTAAAACACCCTGGGAATTCGCTCATGGCGGATTAAACACAGAAAAGGACTTTGCAGAAGATCCTGTCCAGAGTGCTGAATACAATGAAGGTAATAAGCATTTCTTTGTACGGGATAAAGAGCATCCATATATTCAGGAAAAACCCTTCCACTGGGTCAGAGGATACCAGGTAGGCGGTCGTTCCCTTACGTGGGGACGTCAGAGTTACCGCCTCAGTGATCTCGATTTTGAGGCCAACGGAAAAGATGGTCACGGTGTGGACTGGCCTATCCGTTATAAAGACCTGGCGCCCTGGTACAGCTATGTTGAACAGTTTGCAGGTATCAGCGGACAACCGGAAGGACTCCCACAATTACCTGATGGAGAGTTTCTCCCTCCTATGGAAATGAACATATTGGAAAAACATTTCCGTGAACAGGTGAAGCAACGCTTTGACGGACGATGTGTTACCATAGGCAGGGTTGCTAATCTGACACGCGGCTGGCGTGGACGTACACCCTGTCAGTACCGTAATCTCTGTAGCCGCGGATGCCCGTATGGCGGTTATTTCAGCAGTAACGCCGCTACACTGCCGGCTGCTGCTGCAACCGGAAATATGACACTACGGCCTTTCTCCATCGTATCAGAGATCCTGTATGACAAAGAGAAAGGAAAGGCCACCGGTGTTCGTGTAATTGATGCGGAAACACATGAAGTGACCGACTTCTATGCGAAGATCGTTTTCCTGAACGCTTCTACCATCGGTTCTGCTTTTGTATTACTCCACTCCACTTCGGACGCTTTTCCTCAGGGATTAGGTAACTCGAACGACCTCGTTGGAAGACATCTCATGGACCATCATTTTAAGGTAGGCGCTATGGGCGATTATCATGGCATGGAAGACTGGTACTATGAAGGCAGAAGGCCTACAGGGATATATATTCCCCGCTTCCGGAACCTGGGCGATGCTGCTTCCAGGCAAGATTATGTCCGTGGCTTCGGCTATCAGGGATACGCCGAACGTGAAGGTTGGATGTATACCGGGTTAACAGAAGACGGCTTTGGTAAATCATTCAAAGAAAAACTGTTGCGTCCCGGCAAATGGGCATTCTGGCTGGGTGCATGGGGAGAGACCCTTCCCTATGCCGATAACAGGGTAACGCTGGATCCAACGCAAAAAGATAAATGGGGACTGCCATTGGCTAAAGTGGCATTCTCGATCCGTGATAATGAAAAGACCATGCGCAAGGATATGCAGCATAGCGCCGCAGAGATGCTGGAGAAAAGCGGTTTCTCAAACGTATCGGGCTTTGACTATAATTATGTCGGAGGAGAATGTGTGCATGAAATGGGAACTGCCCGTATGGGAAGTGATCCTAAAACTTCTGTACTGAATGGTAATAATCAGCTGCATGAAGTGAAGAACGTATTTATTACTGACGGTAGTTCTATGACATCGTCAGCCTGTCAGAACCCGTCGCTGACATATATGGCGCTAACAGCGAGGGCTTGCGATTTCGCTGTCGGAGAACTGAAGAAAGGGAACCTTTGAGCTTTTATTGATAAACCGCCCACAAGCAAAGAAGCCGTCCCGCAATGGGGCGGTTTTCTTTTTTATTTGCCAATATCTTCATTCCAAAGCTCCGGATGTTGTTGAATGAACTGTTGCATGATCTCAATGCATTGCTCATTGTTTTCCACGATCACTTCGAGATTGTACGCTTTCAACAGATCTTCTGCTCCCATGAATGTCTTGTTCTCTCCGATGACGACCTTTTGTATGCCATATAGCAATATTGCGCCGGTACACATATGACAGGGAGACAACGTTGTATACAGGGTACACTCCTTATAGACTTCAGCTGAAAGCCGGCCGACATTTTCGAGTGCATCCATTTCCCCATGGAGGATTACACTGCCTTTCTGCACTCTTTGGTTATGTCCACGCCCGATGATATTGCCATTGTGGACCAGGACAGACCCGATAGGGATTCCGCCTTCTTCAAGACCCATTAATGCTTCGTATATGGCAACTGACATAAAATTATTCGTCATCTGAGATAGTGTTTAGGAGAACCGGGGATATTTTACTGATTCTAAGATACTTAATAATTCGGTTCGCTGACAACGCACCGGCCTTTGAGGTCCATACATGCAAGATGTATGCAAGTCAGTAAACTATCAATACCCGCTTATATACCGCTTAGATACCGCTCATCCTACGTTAATCCTACGTTCATGAACGTAAGATCAACGTAGGATGAGCGGTATCTAAGCGGTATATAAGCGGTATCTGTATGCAACTCATATGCCCAGATACCAGATATAACAAAAAAAACCGCCTCATTATTCATGAGACGGTCCTTTTAATTATTTACAGCGGATGTGATTACAATCCGAATGCTGATTTTACTTTTTCAACGTAGTCCAGTTTCTCCCAGGTAAACAATTCCACTTCCACTTTCTTCTCGTTCTTTTTACCCTTGTTGAACACTTTGGTAACTACTTTGCTGTCGCGGCCCATGTGGCCATAAGCAGCAGTATCGCTATAGATAGGGTTACGCAGTTTCAGACGTTGTTCGATAGCGTAAGGACGCAGGTCGAAGATCTGTTCCACTTTCTTTGCAATCTCACCATCGGTCAGTTTAACTTTAGCAGTACCGCGGGTGTCGATGAACAGGCCACAAGGTTTGGCTACACCGATTGCGTAAGATACCTGTACCAGTGCTTCATCGCAAAGACCGGCAGCTACCAGGTTCTTAGCAATGTGACGGGTAGCATAAGCTGCAGAACGGTCTACTTTAGAAGGATCTTTACCGGAGAATGCACCACCACCGTGAGCGCCTTTACCACCATAAGTATCAACGATGATCTTACGGCCTGTTAAGCCGGTATCACCATGAGGACCACCGATCACAAATTTACCGGTCGGGTTGATATGGTAGGTGATCTGGTCATTGAACAGTGACTGTAACTCAGGTTTCAGCTGTGCCTTCACACGCGGGATCAGAATCTTGATCATGTCCTCTTTGATCTTACCCAGCATTTTCTCCTCACTGTCGAAATCATCATGCTGTGTAGAGATAACGATAGTGTCAATACGAACAGGTCTGTTATCGTCAGAATATTCAATCGTTACCTGTGACTTAGCGTCAGGACGCAGGTAAGAGATCTCTTTATTTTCGCGGCGGATAGCAGCCAGCTCGATCAGCAGTTTGTGAGCGAGGTCCAGTGCCAGCGGCATATAGTTTTCAGTTTCACGGGTAGCGTAACCGAACATCATACCCTGGTCGCCGGCGCCCTGTTCTTCAGGGTTCTTACGCTCAACACCCTGGTTGATATCAGGAGATTGTTCGTGGATCGCAGAGAAGATACCGCAGGAGTTAGCCTCGAACATGTATTCGCTCTTTGTATAGCCTATCTTACGGATTACCTCGCGAGCAATTTCCTGCACATCCAGGTAAGCTTCAGACTTTACTTCACCAGCCAATACCACCTGACCGGTTGTTACCAGCGTTTCACATGCCACCTTTGATGTAGTATCATAAGCAAGGAAATGATCAATCAGCGCATCGGAAATCTGATCGGCCACTTTATCCGGATGGCCTTCGGAAACTGATTCTGAGGTAAATAAATAAGGCATAAAATAATTGAATTTCGGCTTTTAGATAAGTATTGATTTAGTACAATTTACCAACTTTTTGCATTTTGGTGGTATGCCTCATGGTAAACCGCGGCAAAAATAGGAAAATAGTTTGAGAATGAGCTTTTCAGAGAATAAAAAAAGCCCCGTTTGGAACGGGGCTTTTTCTGAAGGAAAAATTATTTTCCAAGTAGCTGGTTGTACAACTGCAGATAATCTGCCAGATCTTCATTTTCCTTTTTGTAAGGGAGAATGATCTTGCCTTTTTCCGCCTTGAGCTCATCCACTACTTTCTTTTCTGTCTTTTCACCGGCCAGTATCACAGCGTCGGCATATTTACCGGCTCCTCTGTTCAGGGCACTATTAGTACCCTCTTTGTATAGTTCCAGATCTTTTTCTTTGATCTGGGTACTGATGGTTGCTTTCTTCACAAAGCCGGCGCCGAGTTTCTCTTTAAAAGAGTTTGGCTCCATGGAATAAACCACTTTGGAATGGGCAAATACCGGTTCTTTCTTGTAAGCAGTCTTCAGATATAAAGGAATCAGTGAAGTCATCCATCCACTACAGTGAATAATGTCAGGCGGCCAGCCAAACTTCTTTACTGTTTCCAATGCTCCTTTACAGAAGAATACCGCACGGGCTGCATTATCGTCATAGAACTGCTCGTTTTCGTCCGTGAACAAAGTCTTACGCTTGAAGTAATCTTCATTGTCCAGGAAGTAAACCTGCAAACGGGCGTTTGGCAATGATGCCACCTTGATAATCAACGGATAATCGTCACCTTCTATTACAATGTTAATGCCAGACAGTCTTACCACCTCGTGTAACCGGTGCCTTCTCTCGTTGATAATGCCAAACCGGGGCATGATCACCCGCACTTCCAGCCCGGACTCATTGGACTTAATTGCCATTTTATTGACCATGTTCGCATACTCTGTTAGTTCCAGATAAGGCGACATTTCCTGAGCAATAAAAAGAATTCGTTTCTTTGTGGACATCTAATGCTGATATTAATGCAGTAATTTTAAATTTGGTTTGCAAAATTACGGATTTTTAACGGAAGAAAAGACAAATTGGCACTTTTAACATCCTTTTAAGCAATAAATTATGTATCTGTTCAAGCGGAAAGACGATCTCGAAAGGCATTTATCAATAGCACGGAAAGAGGGTAAACGTATTGGTTTTGTGCCTACTATGGGCGCATTACATCAGGGCCATCTGTCCCTTATTTCGGCTGCAAAAGAAAACACGGACCTTGTCGTATGCAGCATATTTGTCAATCCAACTCAGTTTAATGATCCGGCAGATTTTGAGAAATACCCTATTACCATCGATCAGGACATCCTTCAGCTGACTGCCACCGGAACGGATGTACTATTCCTGCCATCTGTACAGGAAATGTACCCTAATGGCCTGGCTCCTGAAATGCACTATGACTTTGGTCCGCTGGAAACCGTACTTGAGGGCGCACACCGTCCCGGTCACTTCCAGGGCGTAGGCCAGGTAGTACATAAGCTATTAAACCTCGTGCGACCCGATAAACTCTTCATGGGACAAAAGGATTTCCAGCAGTGCCTGATTATCAATCGCTTGATAAAGATACTGAATTTGGGCGTTGAACTCGTTATCTGTCCTACCCTGCGCGAACAGGACGGTTTAGCGATGAGCAGCCGTAACCTGCGCCTTAATCCCACAGAAAGACAGAACGCACTTCATATTTCCCGGGCATTATATTATATAAAAGACAATCTGACAAAAGGTTCGCTGAAAGAAATAACAGGCGATGCCATTAATGAGCTGAAAGGCAAGGGGTTCGATGTAGATTACCTGGACATGGTTTCTATATTGCCTGACGGAAATGTAGACTTCCCCGCTACTCCGGGTAAAGAGCCGCTTTTCGCCGTGGTCGCCGCCAGGGAGATCAGCAGTAATGTCAGGCTGATAGACAACATGCGGGTTAACTGATCTGCCTGAAGTATTACGGCAGACAGCCACTTACCAGCGGAGCACGCTAATTGCGCCGGAACACTGTATTATATTTTTTCCCTAATTTTGCCATACACCAGACCCACGACAGTGGGATATTTTTTATCATGCACATTGAAGTACTGAAAAGTAAAATCCACCGCGCAGTTATCACTGAAGCAAACTTACAATACGTAGGAAGCATTACTATTGATGAAGACCTGATGGATGCTGCTAACCTCATCGAATACGAAAAAGTACAGGTAGTAAACGTTAACAACGGACACCGTCTGGAAACCTATATCATCAAAGGGAAACGCGGTTCAGGCGTTATTTGTATGAATGGCCCTGCTGCCCGCCTTTGTGCGGTTGGCGATATTGTAATTATTATCTCTTACGCATCTATGGAATTTGAGGAAGCCAAAAAACACACTCCTATTGCCATATTCCCGAAAGAAAACAATAAATTGTAACTGCTGATCCCAAAAGACTATTACTATGCCCAAATTTTTGAAGTTTATCTGCTTTTTAGCCATTGGGCTAGGATTAGTTTGGTTAGTTACACATAATCTTACGGATAAGGAGAAGGATGACATTTTTAATTCCCTGGAGCACGCCAATTACTGGCTGCTGATCCCTGTTATCATAGTCGGTATTGCCAGTCACTGGTACCGGGCTGTCCGCTGGAAGCTAATTATGGAACCTATGGGCTATCACCCTAGTACACTAAATACCTTCTTTGCAGTTATGGTGGGTTACCTGGCCAATCTGGCCGTACCCCGTCTGGGTGAAGTGACCCGTTGCGGTATCGTGGCGCGATATGAAAAGATACCGGTAGATAAACTGGTAGGTACTATGATCGCGGAACGCGCTGTTGATATGCTGCTCCTGCTCATACTGATGGTGATCACCGTTGTGATTCAGATAGACGTTATCGGTGGACTGTTCATTGCCGAGATCTGGCATCCCATCGAGAATAAACTGGGTGGCGCAGGCAGCTCACGTTCACTGATCATCGCAGGCGCTGTTATCATACTTATACTGATCTCATATATCGGCTTCCGTCTCATTTCCCGTTCCAAAATAGGTATCAAGATCCGTGCGCTGGCTCACGGCGTATGGGATGGTATCCGCTCCATCGGTCAGATGGAAAAGAAAGGCTGGTTTATCTTCTACTCCATCCTCATATGGGCTATGTATTTTGCTATGATGTACCTGGGCTTTTACTGTATGGAAGAAACCCGTTACCTGGGCCTGAAAGCAGCCCTCGCAGTGCTCATCATCGGTAGTGTAGGGATGATCGTAACGCCCGGCGGTACCGGTGCTTACCAGTTCCTGGTACAAAGGACCCTGATGGTATACGGAGTGCTGGATACAACCGCCTATGCTTTCGGATGGATCGTATGGTCGGCCCAAACCCTTCTGGTACTGGTTGTTGGCGTGGCAAGCCTTATTGCATTACCCCTGTTAAATAAAGAGCGCGTAAAGGCGCCTGCTACAGATGCCGGACAAACCGTCTGATACAGCTGTAATTACCTTCTGATCATCTGCAATAAATGATTTGTACAAGTATATCTAATAAATATACCATAGATTGTTATCTGTAAACCGTTCGGTATCACCTTATATTTGCTTACCTTTAAGAACACGCATCAGAAATTTAACATAAGATGTTATCCAAAATCTGTATTGTTGCGATTAACAGTGTAATCACAACCGTTAATTACCCTTCAGATGCGATTGTCAAATAGTGAGCCAATAGAATTTAATATACAAGATCCGGTGATGGAAAAGAAAAGCAATAGCAAAAAGATCGCGCCAGCCAAGAAACTGAAAATGATTCCCCGGGACATCAGCTGGCTGGCATTTAACGCAAGAGTTTTACAGGAAGCGGCAGATATTACTGTGCCCCTTCATGAACGTATTCGCTTCCTGGGCATTTTTTCCAATAACCTGGACGAGTTTTTCCGCGTACGTGTTGCCACGCTTAAAAGGATGCTGCTGGTCGGTAAGTCCACCCGTATGCACCTTGAAGAAAATCCTGACGAGATCCTGGAAGAGATACACAGCATGGTGATAGACCAGCAACGTGAGTTCGACCGTATCTGGGAAGGTATTGAAGATGAACTGAAAGAGCACAAGGTCTTTATCCGCACTGAAAAGCACCTGAACAAAGATCAGCAGAAATTTGTACTCAACTACTTCAATGAAGAAGTACGTACCAATATCATCCCACTGATGATCGAAAGTATTCAGCACTTTCCTTATCTACGTGATAAATCCATCTATCTCGGAGTTGTACTGGCCCGCCAGGATAACTCCGTCAGACAGAAGTTTGCGCTGATAGAGATCCCTACCTCCATCTTGCCCCGCTTCATCATCCTGCCTTCTAAAGACGGTGAAGAAGATATTATACTGCTGGAAGACGTGATCCGTTTTTCCCTGCCACATATCTTCTCCTACTTCGGATTTGACAAGTTCACCGCACATATTATCAAGGTTACCAGGGATGCTGAACTGGATATAGATAACGATATCTCTACCAGCCTGATACACCAGATCGAAAAAGGCATTAAAGACCGTCGTAAGGGAAAACCTGTACGGTTTGTATATGATAAAGATATCGACCCGCTGCTGCTCGAGTACCTGATGCGCAGACTGGGTCTATCCAGCAAGGACAACCTCATTCCGGGGGCGCGTATCCATAATTTCAAGGACTTTATGGATTTCCCTACCAACGTATTTAAGGAAAGGTCCCATCCGCAAAGGAAAAGTTTCATCCACCCCCTGTTTGCCAATGCTACCAGCGTGATGCACGTTATTCAGGGCCAGGACGTCATGTTACATTTCCCCTATCACTCTTTCGATACCATCATCGACCTGCTTAGAGAGGCGGCTATCGATCCGAACGTAACCAGTATTAAGATTACCGCGTACAGGCTGGCACGTAACTCCAGGATCGTCAACGCCCTGGTCAATGCGGTACGAAATGGTAAACAAGTGACAGTAGCACTTGAGTTAAGGGCCCGTTTTAATGAAGCCGATAACCTGGAATGGAAGACCCGGCTGGAAGATGAAGGTGTAAAAGTGCTGATCGGTATTCCCGGACTGAAGATCCACGCTAAGTTATGCGTTATCAAAAAGCGTATCGGTACCAAGACCGTTCAGTGTGGTTTCGTAAGTACCGGTAACCTGAATGAGAAAACGGCGCGAGTGTATGGCGACCATTGCCTGCTTACTGCCAACAGGAACATTATTGCCGACATCAACCGCATTTTCGCTTACCTCGAAAACGCCAAACACGATATCAAAACACTGGAAGCATGTACGACACTTCCGGTAAGTCCTTATAGCATGCGTCCCTTCTTTATACGCCAGGTGGAACGGGAGATCAAGAATGCCCGTCATAAGAAAGGCGGGGCTATGATCATTAAAATGAACTCCCTCTCCGATCCTGAAATGATCGGTCATTTGTACGAAGCTGCAAAAGAAGGCGTGGACATTAAAATGGTCATCCGTGGTATCTGCTGCGCCTATACGGAGAATAAGAAATGGAAAAGGGATATTACGGCCGTGAGCATAGTGGACGAGTACCTGGAACATGCCCGTGTATTTATATTCGGTAAAGAAGGACAGGAAAAGGTATACATCGCCTCCTGCGACTGGATGCTGCGTAACCTGGACCATCGTGTGGAAGTGGCCATCCCTATCATCGACCCGGATATCCAGCAGGAACTGAAGGATATCATGGCAATACAGCTTAGCGGCAACGTCAAGGCCCGCATACTGGACAATGACCAGAAAAATGAATATAAACGGGATAACGGTAAGAAGATCAGGTCACAGATAGAGATCTTTAAATATCTCCACGAGAAACAATATAACAGTTAGCATGAAGATCAGGGATCACGATTTTGCGTATTGATAATGCCTGATTCCTGATCTAATTGTATACATTTGCGCCCATGAAGCTTGCTGCCATTGATATCGGGTCCAACGCCGCCAGGCTGCTCATTTCTGAAGCATCTCCAAACAGCCAGGGCCGGATGGACTTTACAAAAGTGAATCTCGTCAGGGTGCCATTGCGTCTGGGTATTGATGTATTCAGCGAAGGCGCTATCTCTGAAAAAAGGGCTGCTCACCTGCTGAGTACCATTAAAGCATATAAACTTTTACTGGAAGTTTATGAAGTAAGGTATCTGAAAGCCTGTGCCACTTCGGCCATGCGCGATGCCTCCAATTCAGCGGAGATCCTGCATGATGTCAGGCAGCAAACCGGTGTAGATATCAAGGTAATATCCGGCCAGGAAGAAGCCTCTTTCCTGTACGAAAGCCATATCGCAGAAAACATGGACAAGACCCGGTCCTACATGTACATCGATGTGGGTGGTGGTAGTACCGAAGTCACTATTTTCAGTAACAACAGCCTCAGATATAAGGAATCTTTTAATATTGGCACTATCCGCCTGATGCAGCACCTGGTAACAGACGATCAGTGGCAGTATATGAAAGATACCATCAAATCCCGCCTCCGTGGACTGAACAATATCACAGCCATTGGTTCCGGCGGCAACATTAACAAGATATTCTCCCTTTCCAAACGTAAAGAGGGCAAACCACTTACACTGGACGTACTCAAAGATTACTACAAGGAATTCAACAGTTTCTCCGTTGAAGAACGTATCCACCTCTATAATCTGCGTGAAGACCGCGCCGATGTGATCGTACCTGCGCTTCAGATCTATATCAACATTATGCGGTGGGCCGATTGCGAAGAGATCTTTGTGCCCAAGATCGGTCTGGCCGATGGCCTGATCCAATCGCTCTATGCCGAGATCAGCAGATAATTTCCAAATAATAGTTTACCTTACGCGCGCTTTTTAGTAATTAACTATTAATCTGTCTCGGATGTCTACGCACAAAGAAGTTAAACGGATCACGACACATATATTGCAGAAGATGAAGGATGACGGAGAGAAGATCTCCATGATCACAGCTTATGACTATTCCATGGCCCGCATTTTTGACGATGCCGGTATGGACATCCTGCTTGTAGGCGACTCTGCATCCAATGTGATGGCTGGCTTTGAAACAACACTTCCAATAACACTGGACCAGATGATCTATCACGGCGCATCTGTGGTAAGGGCAATTAAGCGCTGCTTTGTGGTGGTCGACCTTCCATTTGGTACATACCAGGGCAATTCCAAGGAAGCACTGGCATCTACCATCCGTATCATGAAGGAAACCAGCGCTCATGGCGTGAAGATAGAAGGTGGTGAAGAGATCATTGAGTCCGTAAAACGTATCATATCTGCCGGTGTACCGGTAATGGGGCACCTCGGCCTCACTCCTCAGTCTATCAATAAATTCGGTACATATACAGTAAGGGCCACTGAAGAAGCGGAAGCACAGAAACTGCTCAACGATGCCCGTCTGCTCCAGGACGCAGGCTGTTTTGCCATTGTACTGGAAAAGATCCCGGCACTCCTGGCCAAACAGGTGGCGGAAGCCCTGCGGATCCCGGTAATAGGCATCGGGGCCGGTAAGTATGTGGACGGACAGGTATTGGTAATGCATGACATGCTTGGTATCAACAAAGACTTCAAACCCCGTTTCCTGCGCCGTTATCTCAATTTATATGACGAAATTTACAAGGCATCGCAACAATATATCCACGATGTGAAAGCCAAAGACTTTCCGAACGATAACGAACAATATTAAAATTGTTTTATGTTAGACTATGTTCTTAGCGGTCTGATGCAACGCTACCAGGAGCGCGTTCCTGACGTTGCAGCGATCATTGCCGCCATGATCACGGAGAACCTCATTGAGGTTCCGGAAGACATTGAGAATGACCATATTGCCTTCCGTACAATTGGTGTACCCGAACTCGGGATACAGTCGCTGGAAAAGATCTTCCTCCATTACGGTTACACCAAACGGGACGCCTATCACTTCAAAGAAAAGAAGCTGGATGCTTTCTGGTATGCACCGCCAAAGCCAAATTACCCACGCATCTTTGTCAGCGAACTGCGGGTCAAAGACCTGAGTGAGCAGGCGCAGCAGATCATCACCAGCTATACCAAAGAGGTATTGGTGGACCCTGTCAGCAATCTCAACCTGGATGACGGACCGGCGGTAGACATGTTCCTGCACAGTTCACTGTGGCGCACGCCTACTCTGGAGGATTACCAGACGCTGGCAGCGGAGAGTGAATACGCGGCCTGGGTTATCTATAACAGATATTACCTGAACCATTTCACGATCAGTCTTCAAAACCTGCCGGACGGTTATAACACTGTAGCCGATTTCAATAACTTCCTTGAAAAAGAAGGGTTTACACTAAATAATGCAGGCGGCAAGATCAAAACAAGTCCTGATGGATTATTGCTGCAGAGCAGTACCGTGGCTAAAATGATCCCCGCTACCTTCGCCGGCAACGAGGTACAGAAGATCGCAGGGTCTTATGTAGAATTTGCTGAGCGCAAGGTATTGCCCCAGTTTGCAGACCTTCCTGCCGATAAGATCACCCGTGAGCACCGCCGGGAAGGTTTTGAAGCAGGTAATGCGGACCGCATTTTTGAAAGTACTTACAGTTCACAGACGAATAAACAATAACCAGGGGTTGCCGGGAAAACGGGAGATAAAACAATCCCGCAGGTCCGGCAATCTTTTTTTATGGGAATGATCCCTTTATAGGTTAACTCATACATCAAAACACGCCATGTCCTGCATGGCATAAACAGTACAAAATGATCCAGGATATTCTGCAACAACTGCAAATCAGCAATGTAAACAGCGGCGTCAGCACAGGACTTAACTGGCTGGATGCAAAAGGTGAGACCATTCCCGCTTCATCTCCGGTGGATGGAAAAGAAATAGCGACTGTCAAAGCGGCCAGCCGTGCCGATTATGATGCGGTGATCGCAAAAGCGGAAGAAGCCTTTAAGGAATGGCGCCTGTGGCCGGCCCCGCGCCGTGGCGAGGTGGTGCGGCAGATAGGCGAAGCCCTCCGTAAGCATAAAGAGCCGCTGGGCAAACTGGTATCTTACGAAATGGGCAAAAGCCTCCAGGAAGGTTATGGTGAAGTACAGGAAATGATCGATATCTGCGATTTTGCGGTGGGGCTTTCCCGCCAGTTACATGGGCTGACCATGCATTCAGAACGTCCTGGGCACAGGATGTATGAGCAATGGCATCCGCTGGGCGTTACGGGCATCATATCGGCCTTTAATTTCCCTGTAGCGGTGTGGAGCTGGAATGCGATGCTTGCATGGGTTTGCGGCGACGTATGCGTCTGGAAACCATCAGAGAAGACCCCGTTATCGGCTATTGCCTGTCAGCATATTGTACATGACGTACTAAAGACCAACAAGGTACCTGAAGGCGTTTGCTGCCTGGTAACAGGCGGTCGTGAAGTAGGAGAATGGATGGCGGCAGATACGCGTGTGCCGTTGATCTCTGCTACGGGCTCCACCCGTATGGGAAAAGCCGTAGGCAGTGTGGTAGGCGCCCGCCTGGGACGTGCATTGCTCGAACTGGGTGGCAATAACGCCATTATCATCTCGGCTGATGCAGACCTGGATATGAGCCTCATAGGCTGCGTTTTCGGGGCCGTAGGCACCGCCGGACAACGTTGTACCAGTACCCGCAGGCTGATCATCCATGAGAATGTGTATGAGGCCTTTACGCAGAAATTAGTGAAGGCATATCAGCAGCTCCGTATCGGTAATCCGCTGGATGAACATAACCACGTAGGACCATTGATCGATAAAGATGCTGTGCGCCTTTACCAGGAATCTATCGAGAAGATCAAGGCCCAGGGCGGTACCTTCCTGGTGGAAGGAGGCATACTTTCAGGAGGCGAATACACCTCCGGCTGTTACGTAAAGCCTTGTATCGCTGCTGTGGAGAACAGTTATCCTATCGTACAGCATGAGACGTTCGCGCCGATCCTTTACGTGATGAAATACAGCAACATCGAAGAGGCTATCGCGATGCAGAACGCCGTACCACAGGGATTGTCTTCCGCAATTATGACATTGAACCTACGTGAGGCGGAGTTATTCCTGTCACAATCCGGTTCTGACTGTGGAATAGCAAACGTCAATATTGGAACTTCCGGTGCCGAGATCGGCGGAGCTTTCGGTGGCGAGAAGGAAACCGGAGGAGGCAGGGAAAGCGGGTCTGATGCCTGGAGAGCGTACATGCGCAGACAAACGAACACGATCAATTATTCTACCCATTTGCCATTGGCCCAGGGTATTAAATTCGATCTGTAAAAAGTTTTTTGTTCCCGCACAATAACAGGAATAACATGCCGTTTAATATGCGGATAACTTTTAAACTGATATTAATTGCAATATAATTGGCTTGTAAGAGCAGTACCTT
The DNA here is from genome assembly GCF_003182155.1 of Chitinophaga sp. S165. Lineage (GTDB taxonomy): Bacteria > Bacteroidota > Bacteroidia > Chitinophagales > Chitinophagaceae > Chitinophaga. The sequence continues at coordinate 355,149 of NZ_QGTG01000001.1, read as the reverse complement.
TCTTTCACAATTGCATGTGAGCGAACAATGTAGATCAAAAAGAATAGCGAGGTTAGAGAACCTCGCTTTTTCGTTAAACGGAAACCATGCTTATGAGAAAAGTAATTATAACTTGGAAAGTTATCAAGTACTCTTCCAGCTCTAAATATTACACTTTTTTCCGGAATTTCATATTCTACTTTTGTGGTATTTGCAAGTATTTTTTTACGAGCGGTCGTAATTATAAGCTTGATACCAGCGCAGATATGTAAGACTTTCATTTGGAAGGTAATAGGGCTTCACCGAGTAGTTCCTGTCTTTTTAGCTGCCGTTAAAATAATATCAAACAAGGCCCCTTTCAGTGATATTGGTTCTTCTCTGCTTGTTCTATGCGTCTTCTCTGCTTGTTCTACCTTAGTTCTATCCGAGTACTATCAAAAAGGTAAGATCCTTACTGCCAAAGAGTTTAGGCTCAAAACAGCGTCTAATGTAACGTTGCAGACTAATACTGTTTTAACTCTCTTCAATCTTCATATCTCTTCCTCTCTCTTCCAAAAGAAAATTTCTTTCATATTCATTTAATTGTTAAATTAACAGTAAATGAGCAAACACGATTGAGTTACAGGTACTTCTATCATGCTGGCAATTGTCACGTAAACGGCTATCCAGTTAATCGGCTGTTGGCATATTGTATTCACTCGTTCATCATTTAACGTACCTTATTCCCTTACAATTTGCATAACTTTAACCTAAATTGGTTTTTGATTTGTAACGCTTATTGAGAAAAAAACAGACTGATGAAATCTAACAGAGCTATGGCAGTCATGGCTGGTGGTGTGTTGATGGCTGCTCTTACCGCTAACCCGACTTATGCCCAATCTACAGCGACTCCCAGGAACTGGCACCTATTGAACTATGCGCAGGACAGTGTTTATGGTACCGGTGTTGAGAAAGCATATGCTGAACTCCTGAAAGGGAAAAAAAGCAGCCCTATACTTGTCGCGGTTATAGATTCCGGGATTGACACACTTCATGAAGACCTGAAATCCATTCTTTGGGTGAACCCGAAGGAGATTCCCGGTAACGGCATTGACGACGATAAGAATGGTTACATAGACGACATTCACGGATGGAACTTCCTGGGTGGTAAAGATGGCCGCAGCGTGAAAGAGGATAGTGATGAAGCCACACGCGAATATTATCGCTATAAGAGCCTCTATGGCAATCCTGACTCCGCCCTTGATAAACAATCCAAGGAATATAGCTACTGGCAAAGATTACAGGGCAAAGTATCCAAACCTTCAGGCGAAAGCAAGGTAACCTACAAGACCATGCTGAAGCTACAGGAAAGTTTGCGTAAATGCGAAGCCCTGATCACCGGTTACCTGCACCAGAATGATTTTAACGCCGCAAAACTGGACAGCATTCAAACAGCTGACGCAGATGTGATGGTAGCCAAGAAATTCTTACTGCGCATCTTCCAGAATACCGGCGAAGAAAATCTCAACTACTCCGAACTGAAATCAGAGTTTGACGAATACCTGGCGGAGTTAAAGAAGAAGGCCGATATGGCCGACAGCGAAGCTCCGGTTGATAAACGTGCCGATATTGTCGGAGACAATGTCAACGATATTAACGACAAATACTACGGTAACAACGATGTGATGGGACAGTTCGGCTTTCACGGCACGCACGTTTCCGGGATCATTGCTGCGGCAAGGAACAATGGCGTTGGTATAGACGGGATCAATGACAATGTGCGCATCATGATGGTGAAAGCCGTTCCCGACGGCGATGAACGCGATAAAGACGTAGCCCTGGCTATCCGTTACGCGGTAGACAACGGTGCACGCGTAGTGAATATGAGTTTCGGTAAAGGCTTCTCCCCTCACAAAGATTGGGTAGATGCTGCTGTAAAATATGCTGAAGAAAAAGGTGTATTACTCGTTCATGCTGCGGGTAACGACGGAAATGACAACGACGTTGTAGACAACTTCCCGAACCCAGACTTTGCTGATCATTCACCAAGAGCCAACAACTACATCACCGTTGGTGCAAGTGCTAATGGCAAGACTGGTAAAGTAGCCAGCTTCTCCAACTACGGTAAGAAAAATGTAGATCTCTTCGCGCCAGGTGTTCAGATCTATTCTACTGTTCCCGGCGGCAACAAATACGGCAATGCCAGCGGAACCAGTATGGCTGCTCCTGTAGTGGCAGGTGTAGCAGCATTGGTACTCTCCTACCATCCTGATCTCACTGCACAACAGTTGAAATACATCCTGATGAAATCAGCTACTCCGTTGCCTGACAGCACGAAGGATGTAAACAAACCAGGTGCGGGCGACGTGAAAGTTCCTTTCGCTGATCTCTCTATCTCCGGTGGTCTTGTAAATGCTTATGATGCATTGAAACTAGCGGATAGTATTGAGGCCAATAAAGACCATAAATCAAAGAAGAAAAAGAAAGTGAAGATGGAGTCCGTTAAGAAAGGATAACATCTCTCCCCTTATAAAATAAAGGCATCGTGGTATTACCAGGATGCCTTTATTCATTATAACCCCTATAGTCGATAATTAGACTTAATTTCGCACCCAAGACCATTTTCCATATTGTGATGTCAGACAGCCAGGCTCAATTATCATTCTTTCTACAACAGAAATCCAGACTTTATGGATTGGCATATAAAATGACTGAAAGCGTGAGTGATGCCGAAGATGTTCTGAACGACATTTATATCTCCTTTTCACGTCAGCCGTTTGACAACATAAAAGATCCCGAAAGGTACCTTGTCCGGTCAGTCATTCACGGTTGCTTTGCTATACTCGAAAAAAGAAAGCATGTAGTATACCCGGGAATCGATCTTCCCGAGCCTGTCGCCCATGAACGTTTCCCGGACCTGCTGCAGAGTGATATTTCCTATGCATTGTTAGTATTGCTACAGAAACTTAATCCCCAGGAAAGGGCTGTTTTCCTGCTTCGTGAAAGCTTCGATTACGACTATGACGAAATAGCGTCCCTGATTGGTATCACTGAAGCTAATTGCAGGCAACAATTACATCGGGCTAAAGAAAAGCTGAAAACCGGCAAAGCAAAATATAGTCCCTCTAGTCTAGAGAAGGAAGAAATGATCAGGGCATTTATTACGGCATGTTTAAACGGCGATGTTAAACAGCTGGAGACCTATCTGTCAAAAGAGGTTACACTTTTCATGGACGGCGGCGGCAAGGCTTCTACTGCTATGAAACCTGTCTCTGGCCTGCATAGTGTAATGATGTACCTCGCAAATGGCGCCCTTAAATTTGGTAAGGACTTGTCGTATACCATAAAAGATGTGAATATGGAAACCGGGGTCCTGTTTGAGAACAAACTGACCAGTGATCTTGATACCATCCTGATACCGGTTTTCGATCAGGACAATAAGATCAGTCATTTGTTCGGCATCAGAAACCCCGATAAAATGAAATTCCTTCTCTGATATCAATAACCTTTACCAAAGTATTTCTCTATAAATGCACGTTCTTTTGGTGGTGTTTCCCGCCATTGGAAAAAGTTGGTGTATCCTGCAATGATAAGCGCTGCTGCCAGAATACCGGTGCCTCCAATCAGATAAGCTCCCTTCTTTGACTTTGTCTTCAAATAGTGTATAGCTGCTATGTGCATGCTAATCGCACAAACGTCCAGGAAGTAATAAGGGATGAAGAACCAGGTAGCTGGATTCATGTTCAGCCCTGCTACTGTATAATAGAAATTAGTGTCCAGGTCTTCCACCAGTCTAGCCTCTATGACTGCACCAACGTGACCTATCAGGAAGAGCGAAAGATAAAGCCCTGTATATATCTGTATCTTTTCTGCTACTGTTTTTGCATTCCGGTTGAACAACAGTTTAACACCTGATATGACCTGGATCAATACCACTAGGAACAGAATACTTTCTATCACCGGATGCCGATATACTTTCCTGAATTTCTCCATCAGCGCCATATGGGCCTCTGGTCCGGCAAATGAATACAAATGGTTAATCAGATGAATACCAATAAATAAGGATAGGGTGATGCCAGAGAAATAGTGCAGCGTTTTAATTGCCTGTCGTTTGCTTTCTTGTGTCATGAAATATGCGTTTTGCAGATAGAGTGCAAAAGCGGGGTTTTGTGACAGGAGTTGGTTTTTTTTTTAAATCTAAAATTTAGATACCACTATCACTCGGTGCTAGACAATATCATCCACCATGCTGCCGGGGCGTGAGTGCGTAACACGCAGCGATAACTGACCGCGCTTAATCTTGTTTGTAGCCAGGAACGCAGCGCATGGTAAAGACAAAAGATAAGGTCGTGGAGCGAGGCTGGTGGCGGATAAACGAGCCAAAGCGTAGGAATGACTGTATCAGAACTAATATACGAGTCCGCCGCACTGAGAGTTGCGCGAACAAAGATCGAGGGACGCAAACAACTGTGACAGGCTGCGCTTGAGCCTCTTGCATAGCGTAACACTTGCGCTCAGCCTGGCGCAGCTTTCTACTCGGCCCCGAGGAGGCAGCGAGAATGCTTTTGCTGATTCCGTCAACCAGCTAAAGCACTTATTTGTTATTTTATGTCTCTATGTAAATATCAACCTCGATTTGTTTGGATGCGGGTTCGATTCCCGCAATACCATAAATGCGAATTATGAGCAGCTTTGGCAAAAAACTAAGGGAAGCAAGAGAGGCTAAAGGCTTCTCCCAGGCTGAACTGGCCAGACAAGTAGAATCACATCATTCCATCATTGGTAAATATGAACGGGATGAGGTAAAGCCAACTATTGATGTTGTAAAAAAACTCGCTGAAGTACTCGATACTACGGTGGGCTATCTTTTTGGGGGAATCAGAAGACAGGGAACTCTTAAAAGACCCCTCTATGCTCAAAAGATTAAATGATATCGCGAGGTTTCCCGAGCAAGATAAAAAATGTATCCTCTACGCTCTTGATGCTATGATTAATAATGTTAAACTCAAGGCTATCCAATAAATGATAAGCCCTAGATCTTCATCTAGACCTAGGGCTTATCATTTATTAGATAGAGGTAAAAGCTAATCTACTCTATTATTTAGCAACAGCTTCGATATAGTTCTTTTATAAAATCTAGCCCACTCTATATCTTTTAACCCAATTTTTCTACGTAAATCATGTTTGCTTAATTTTTCATTATAAATAATAAGCTTATTGAATAATGCCTCACACTTCTTATCAACTTCTGGATAGTCTTTTTTATAATACTCTAAGGCCATAAATCCAAACATTACAGCCATAGCATCAGCAGTAGAATCTGATAATCGATTACTAAGTTGAAGCTCATATCTAATAATATTTAAACACAATTCAAACATAAATTCAAATTTATTAAGTTCTTCTTGTGAAAAGTAGCTACATGCATTATCTTTTGATCTAATACTTACAACTACCTCATTTATTAATTTTAAAACATCCTCCATTACTCATTGACTTTTTTAATATTATTTTGCAGTTCTGTGCTATAATATTTGTTACACCACGAACCTCAGTCTTATTGATTGTAAATTTTAATACTTTAGTATCTTTCAATACTTGATACTTAACAAGCGTATAATTATTTGAACGCATTCCCACTGCTGCTGGCCCATATTCATCGCCCATATCAGCACCGTAGGCATCTGTAAAAAAATGTTTTTCTCCTTCAGCATCTCCAATGCGTTCAAAACGCCATACATAACTATCTTTCTTTAATGTTTCGATTGTAACCGCCTTACTAAAATCACTAGCATTGAAGAACCTATTAAGAGATTCACTGGCTTTACCACTTTCGAAAAAAAATGCTGAAGCCCGTTGACACCGTAAGTCCTTTCCTCCGGTCGACATCATGCCTCTTCTCTCAAGTTCTTTCCCATACAGTCGCTCCTGATCCGTCGCTGTACCTATTAAAACTCGAGTTCTTACCTGTTCTAAATAATCATTGCTTAATGTAGAAGGATCATTAGTGACAATTTCTATATTCTGATAAAAATCTGTTTCTTTACCACTAGAAGCTCCCGCACCTGCATAATCATAATTGCCAGCTTTAGACATCCAAGTCCAAATAGACCCTGCACTAGCTAACGTTGAGCTTATATTAACGAATTTCGACCATCTAGAAATTCTCGGTATAGTATAGATTTAATGTCATTTCGGGGTGGTTCTGGAATTTCCCGATATGTTACTCTTCGTATATATGTTCTTCACGTCTTAGTTGGTGGGCCTCCTAGTTCTGGACTTAATCCCATCGCATCAACAAAAAGAATAGGGCTATTAGCCGCAAATCCATAAGGTGACTGATCCGCGAAGTCTCCAGTCAATGGATCTACGCTAAAAAACCTCCCCAACCTCGGATCATAGATTCTAAATCCATAATCCTGCTGATTCCCCTCTCCCTTCACCTCATTGTCATTCTCCTTCCCATTAAACCCATAGCGATAACTCCCCGCATTATAACCCCGACACGCAACCTACCTTCGCACACTTTTTTACTCAAAGAACTGAGCCTAAGATATGTTTTCTCTTTCATCTGTAATTTCAATTGAAAGAAAAAATAACACGCACTTTGGTAGGATAATGGATGCGTTATTGATGTCCAGGAGTTTTCCTGATGATAGATTTTATTCTGCTGTACAGCCCTGGTATTAACGCTCACCGCATCCACTATCCTGTCAACGGAAGCAAGATAGTACTAGTGCTGACCAGGGTACTACTGCTCACGTTCGCGCTAGCCTTATCATCTGCTGATCGGTCAGCGGTCTACTGCCTGGCAGCTATAACCGATGCTTAATAGCGGTCATCTGCCACCACCGTCATGCCGGCCGCTGGGGAGGGAGTGCGTAGCACAGCGCCACAGCCGGCCGCGCCTCCATTTACTATCTCACCCAATCCAGTTTTCATATACCACCTTACAAATGTTCAACTATTTAAAGGAGGCCAATTTAACCCGGCAATCATATCCTCCGTAACAGTACCACAATTAAATCCCTTTGCTTCAATTTCATTGTACCATCTTGTAGGAATGACTAAACCATCGAACTCTATTGATAATATAATTGCATCGAACCATAACCACTTACCATCGGTTTTAATACTTACTTCTTTATTGCCCACCTTACCACTAATTGGTGAAGGAAAGTTTGCACCACTAGTTGTAACTAGGATGCTTGAATGTTTCAGGTAACTTATAAGAGCCGGCTTATTATACCTACTATTAGCTTCTATGTCAATAAAATTGTGCATTGATGGGCAGTTTTCATATCCTATTCCATATTCTTTCCAAAAACCAAACCATTGAAACGGCCAATTATTCATATTATAATCCATATCTCTTATTTTTTTATACCAACTGAAAAATTAACGAATGACTTACCGCCAATATAGGTGGGGCCAATCGAAAGCTTTCCATCAGGAAATGCCCATATTATATCTTCTGGTGCTCTAACACCTACCCCCAAAGCATTACTCAAATTTTTGGCAAAACCATCTGCTAATCTTCCTGTATTACAAGAAAGCAGGCGAATTGGCTGTCCGGCAAATTGTGGACTATTCCTTATTAAATTCGCTAATACCCGATGATCAATCATCATGTCTGGACGATACCAAACTCCTCGAGGACTTCCATGCAACACGACATCTAAATAATTCTCGTATGGCTTTGCTCTTTGTGCATAAATAAGAAATGGATCATTAACATTACCATATGCGATGGCGCCAGATGCAGCAGAATTAGTGGATAAAAACCTCGTGCCTGCCCAGCTTCCTACCCCTGATGAAACAGCAACAGGCATTAACCCTTCCATCACTTCCATACTAGATGCATTCGACATCCAGTCCGCAGACTTGGGATTACGGCTAAGCATCTCCGTCCTAAATCCAGCATCAGCATACATCAACTTACCTATAGACTCCCAATCATAATTATTTCGCTCAGTCGTTATTGCCCCGTCAAAATACAGATTTAACCCGGTAGTCATTCCATTAGCACTTTCACGATCTTCTGGATGCAAAACAGTATGTGTAGTAGTTTTTCCACCTCGACTATCGATTACCGTATTTGTCCGATTATACATAAATACATCTGCTCCACCACTTCGAACCTGAGTTATATCGAATGTAGATCTACCTGTTGGACGCCCACCATCGCTCGGATAATATGTTGTTACCCGCCTGTTAAAGTTAAAAGTATCTAATCCCGAAGGGGCCGCGTAACTAGTCGGATTTGATGCAAATGTTTCATACGGGCTATGTTTATAAACTGCATCTATATTCCACCGCCTTCCAATTCTACTATCATATTGCCAGAACTGTGCTGTATAATTTATTGTCTCCTAGCTCACTCGTATGTTCTTGCCCATTAAACCCATAACGATACCCCCTAAACTCCACTGCCTATCCAGCTGTAACAGCCCTGCACACTTTTTTACTCAAAGAACTGGCCCAAGATATTGTTTTTCTTTCATCATTGAGGTGTCTATTGATGCACTAAAGCACTTTTCCTAGATATTATACTTAACGGCTCAATAATAAAAATCCCCGGTCTGACGGACCGGGGATTTTTATTTAAGTATTGCTTGTAAAATATAAACAACACATCTCTTATAAGAGGCTTCTATTATAACTTCTGTCTTTTTATTAAAACCGTTAACCCGCCAAAACTATTTGATATAGTTTAACTCTTCCCTCTTTTGACTTTTTAAAATTAAACATTATTGTTGATTCGGATTCCATCTCACCTTTGCTATTAAAAGAATGGGATTCAAAATAAATTGTATTCCCCTTAACCGTTTTTCCCCTTAAGTAAAGTATCAAAATAATTATTTTTAGATAATTGAACTAATTTCTTCTTCAATACTCCTTGGTCTACGATTGTATCGTCATCGACCATCGTACCTGCACTTAAATCAAATGGATAAGTACAGTTATTAATAACTGAATCGATATTTTTTGATTTTAAAAACACTAAAATCTTTTCATTACTCTGTGCTTTACCACAAGAACTAATTAATATCAATACCAATAAAAAATTAAAAATTCCCATAATTGTTTATTTGTTAAGACTTTATCTATCTGTTCCCTTTTGCTTTTGGGCAGTTTTAGTAGCAGGAGCCGCTAATGGCGCTCCTAACGAAATTTTGGGCAAAGAAGTAAAATGATAATCCCTAACATTATCTGCCCTACTTCTTAAAACTACGTTTACTGTAGCACCGTTACTTAACCACATAATATACTGATTATAAATAAGTTGCGCAAATACCCTCCTTGACTTCCTATCACAAAAGCAACATGGCCTGTACCTCCATTGAAGTTACCATTATCAGATCTTACCATCAACGATCCATAAAAGGGTGTGTTCACTTGTTCCAACCCAACTTTACTTGCTTTTAAGTACATGAATTGGAAGCAGCAAGCTTTGTTCTCCCTAACTCAAGATTACCGACCAATAAAGCATAATTCACAAAAGATGAACACCAAGGTGTTCCTTCATCCCAATCCACACCACTACCCATCTCATGATACGTGAATATAGTTGGATTATTCTTATCACCAGAATATTCTGATTCTCCGATTTGAGATATCGCAACTTTCAAGAACGCTAACCTTCGATCTTTCAAGATATTCTTGGCGTTCAGATATGAACTCATATAAGAGTCTGATCAAAATACGCTAACCTTTCAGTTAAACTTGACACCCCCACTTTATCCGCATGATAATTTCCCTGATAACGATTAGGGGACATCGTTGGTGAAAAATAGCTGTTGGCGTTATTTTGAGCCTGCTCTGCAGAAATATTATCTTCCTCTACATTTATCCAATCTTGTCCTACAATAGATTTTGACACATCATGTTCTCCAGATAAATTAATCACGCTAATCGAACCATTTTCATTCCTACGTGCATACCAATCATACGATTGCTCTCCCAAGGGATCAACATTCCTAATAGGATCCAATTGAAAAGTTGCATATAGGCTAATACTTACGTCCGTTACTGGATCCAAATTCCATCTCCTACCTGTCCTCGGATCATACTCCCAGAAGGCGGCAGTATAACCACCTATCAAGTAAGACCTAAATGAACAATGCCTAACAAAACACTAGGCATCGTCATGTAAGTATTGTACCTACAAAATAAGATGTGGTCAGGAAGTTGGCCGAAGCTCTGGATACTACCGTGGGATTCTTATTGGGGGAAGCTAATGATACCAACATTCTTAAAGACCCTAAGATGATGAAGCGGCTCAATGAGATTAATGAACTACCAGATAAAGACAAAGAGTGTGTCTACTCGCTACTGGATGCGTTCCTTGCTAAATCTAAATTACAAGCGATACTTAAATAAGAATGCCCAGTAACTACCTGGCATTCTTATTTATACTTTAATATCTCGAAGCGATTATAACCCCTATTCTATCTTTATTTTACTTATTTACTCAACTAAATTTATTAAGTATTCAAGTAAGTTAAAATCTCCATAGCTTTTCCATTTACCATCACTAACATACCTCTTTGCTGTCATCAAAAAATTCTCTCGTTCCGTCCAATTAGCAATTCTTTTTCTATTAAGCGTTAAAAAGTTGTACCTATGTAGCTCTTCAGATGGATCGGATGTTAACAGGCCCCAAGAGATAATTTCTCTTGGATTCTCAATTATATTTCCTTCCACATCAATTATGGGTCTCTTATTATTAAACTGATCATATTGTTCCCTATAGTGGATAACATCAGCTGCCAGAGGATGTCTAGTTAAACATTTTTTATGTACCCCTGAATCACTGAAGGGATAAATTCGATCATTTATATTTGATATTAATGGAGGAAACATTATGATATCTTCAAATTCCTGCAATTTACACTTACATATAACACATTCACTTTGACCTTCTATAAGAATTGCCATAATTGATTTTATTTTCTGAGAATAATAGGTGTCTTGTTAAACGCCTCAAAAATGTATTGCTTACTTTGATTCAAGTAAATTAATGCATTGAGATCGCCTGCGCTTGCTCCAGTAATAACAGGATGAGTATGACCAAAGAGTGTCTTAATTTCCCCAGCTCGGAAAAATATTCCATGAGGTCCGCCACTTACTAGCGCTTTTTCACCGGAACTAAGCCTAACTATAGCATGTTCGAGTCCTGTGTTGAACGTTCTTAACTGAGCTGTTTCAATTAAATCCTCTAACTTTTCTCCTTGATAAATATACCGCTCTATTTTCATGGGCCTTGTCAGGCCTCCAGCTCCATTATTAATAGAAAAACCTTTATTAAACGCAGATATACTAAAGATGCTATATTCTAACGTTCCTATCTGAGTGGCTACAGGTAGCAATCCCTCCATTACTTCCATGCTGGACGCATTGGACATCCATTCGGCAGACTTGGGATTACGGCTAAGCATCTCACTTTTAAAGCCGGCGTTAGCATACATAAGCTTACCTATAGACTCCCAATCATAATTATTTCGCTCTGTGGTTATTAGCCCATCAAAATACAAATTGCGCCCTTTTGTCATCCCAACCGCACTTTCCCGATCTTCTGGATGCAAAACAGTACGTGTTGTAGTAGTCCTTCCTCCTCTACTATCGATTATCGTATTTGTCTGATTATACATAAATACATCTGCTCCTCCACTTCGAACCTGCGTTATATCGAATGTAGATGTACCTGTTGGACGCCCTCCATTGCTGGGATAGTATGTTGTTACCCGCCTGTTAAAATTAAAAGTATCTAATCCCGAAGGGTCAGCGTAACTAATAGGATTTCCCGCAAAAGCTTCATAGGAACTATGTTTATAAACTGCATCTATATTCCATCTCCTTCCAATTCTACTATCATATTCCCAGAACTGAGCCGTATAATTATTATCTCCTATCTCGCTCGATTTCTCTTGCCCATTAAACCCATAGCGATAACCCCCAGCATTATATCCCACTCATCCTTGCAACGGCCTTGCACACTTTTTCTACTCAAAGAACTGAGCCTAATATATGTTTTTTCTTTCATCTGTATTGATAATACTAACATTCTTAAGGATCCCAAGACGATAAAGCGATTAAATGAGATTAACGAACTACCAGATAAAGACAAAGAGTGTGTTTATTCTCTTGTGGATGCCTTCCTCTCCAAATCTAAATTATAAGCGATACTTAAATAATTAGGGGCTAACCTTACGGTTAACCCCTATTAAAAGTCACTTAGGCTTTCTTTTTCAGCGCCTTATCTAATAATTTGTAATCATCTGGAGTGATCTTTCCATCGACTACTTTGTCCATCCACTTACGATAGACCGCGTTCATTACAAGCAGACCTTCCTCTGTTAAATCTGATGCCATTATCTTGGTTTCTTCTGTTATTTTCTTATTCCCTTCATTCAAAGGCATATTAACCGAATTATTTGTACCCGGGATTGGCAACCGCCTCTTATATTTAACCTTTATACTCTTCATCGACACCAACTAACTCACTTATAATGACAGCGAATAACTCATTCCAATTCATATTGAGCTAAAAGTTGTTCTTCGAGTTCAATCGTCTTCGCAATGATATATGTAGGTAATGTATCATCACAGTTGAACTTGAAAACGCTAAGGTCACTATAAAACCAATAACCAGAAGTTAAATCCTTCGCATCTTCATATGGAATAACATCCACGCATAATTCGTCAGGAATTATTTTCCATTCCAAAGTACCGATAATCGCATAAACATCTCTAAATATGATTTTTATATTCCGGTAGTATATCATGTCCTTACTGCCTGCGATTTCAAGGATTCCCTTTTTATAAGACAAAACGGAAAATTCAAAGAAATGAAGCCCTTTAGTAATGGAATTTATCTTATCAATTATTTCTTTAGACATATTCTGTGATTATTACCTTTTATCATAAATAATTCTATTTATTGGGTCCAATATTCCAGAGCGGAATATGTGTATCATTGGCAGCTGCGTTACCTCCAGCCTTCAAAGCATCCTTTGAATACCAAGTACCACTTGCACCTAATTCGAATGTTCCACTGCCTTGCACCTTACTTCCTGGTGGCAATACCAATTTTCGCTCGATTCTCCACGTCGGTCCGCTACCTGAGTTAGATCCGGGATACTTAGCAGCTGCGTCCAAATCTATGCCATGGGATCTAACTTCATACCTCCAGCCTCCTAACTCAAACTTTACTCTAAAATTAAAATTTGCATCTGGACCTAATCTTCCTTTAAGTTGAAGAGCATGTTGTATTAACCCGGTAGCTTCGGATGTTTCAGCCGATTGCGCTACAGCAAGATCAACTCCCTCCCCACCATAATTTGTGTAATTAGACGTTTTAGCGGTGCGAGTACCTGCAATCCCAGCATCCTTTACAGTAGGGGCTGCCGATACCTCTCCTGCTGCAATGAGCCCTCCCATACCTATCATTATGCCTGCCGCTACATTCTGAGGGGTCCAAGTTGATTTGTATGCTCCCCATAAACCTCCTCCATTGCCTTCGGACCTTTCAACCCATCCCGCAGCCCAATCTAATTTATCTCTCGTTCTGGTAAATAACCCTACTGCATCAGTTCCAACTATATAATCATCCACATAACCACCCTTTACCTGTTTCCTAGCCAACCACCATTGCTTACCATCCTGACTTACAACTCCATGTAAACGATAATTTCCAACTTTTATAAAATGCTTTTCATCAATTACCCCACTTAATGGCAGTGTCGCTTTGCTTATGTATGTAATTCCTATAGGTTGTTTAGCAGCTGGATCGAACTTCTCTAGTCCATCAAGATCAATAAACTTAACCGGATCATTTTCTGCATAAGCATAACTACTGTTCCATGGATACTTGGGACCTAACGGATCCACACTCAAGAACTTGCCTAACCTCGGATCATACACCCGCATCCCATAATCCTGCTGATTGCCCTCACCCTTCACCTCATTATCATTCTCCTTCCCATTAAACCCATAGCGATAACCTCCTGCATTATACCCCCTCCCTGGCATTTGCATACCAAAAGGATAATACTCTTGAGCTGACCTTACATCCGCTTCATACCATCCAGACTGCAGCCACCTCTTATCGCTAACAGTCGCCAGCACATTCCCCAGGTGATTACTTAATTCAAAGACCTTCTTACCACGCGTAAAGTTAATATTTAAACCTGAACCTAAACCAGGCATATAGACACTTTCATACGAAGCGCTATCTTCCACATTGATACTAAAAGAATTAACGCCTAAACGACTGGAACCATACAAATGTGTTTCTGACTTCGTAAGCATTCCGTTATTTACACCCGGATCGCCTTTAGTGTAAACGCCCATCACATTCCCGGCCGCGTCCCTTACATACCAGGTTTCCAACCCATTGACACTCTTGCTTATACGGTTACCGCTCACATCATAGGTATATTTTATGAGGGTACCGTCTTTCTTAAGGATAGTTTTGATTTTACCATATAAGGTCCATTCAATGGCTGATATCCCTTCTTTCACGTCCGCGACAAGGTTACCAATGCTGTCATAGGTATAGTTCCCTCCAACCTGGTTATCAATATCGACACTATATGCGGAAGAATCAATCGCATCATGCACATATTCTAGCCTATTTGTGCCTGGATAATACTTATAGGTAAGATCATCCATTTGCTTATTGGCAGATGCCTTATTACCATTTCTACTGTATGTCAGAATGTTACCATTCGCGTCATAGCTGATATCCTCTTTGTAATCAGGCAGCTGTACAGGCGTCCATTTATTCGAAAGAGAATCAAGTCCACTGCTGGCCTGCATTCCCTTTAGCCGATTGAGTGCATCATAACTATATGCATACTGTAAAGGACTTCCTACAGAAGGGATTGACTGACTGATAGCACTAATATTTCCGTTGAACAACGGCTTAAGCCCACTCCCGTTTACAGATGCGAAAGGACCTGGTCCGTTACCCAGGGTCTTATAATCCCTGTCACCATAATAATGCAAGGCGAATCCGAAAACGTCGCGGGCTACGCTAGTCCCGTCATGTCCCATGTCAAACTGACCACCTACTGCCGTGCTGTTCACACCTTTGAGCCAGCCCTGTAACGTATAAGCATAATCCAGCCCCTGTACCTGCTGTTGTCCAAGAACAGTTCGTGCCAATGGACCATGCTTGTAATACTGGTAAAAAGCATCGTTCTCCCAATATACGCCGTCACCACTGGTTTCGACCTTTGTCAACCGGTTCTCTGCATCATAGTTATAACGATGATAGAACGCATCTTCCTCTTCCGGTTGATAAGCAACCTGGTTCACCTTACCGCTGATCAGGTCATAGCTATATACCATCTTTTTCCAGCGATTCCTTCCTGATTCACGCATACTCCCCTTCTTGTAGTCCTGTACAAGCGTATTGACATTGCCATGAATATCATAACTATAGAACGTCGCCGTGGTATAATCACCGGAAGCTTGCTCTGGCGATGAGTCATACAAAGCTGTCCAGGAAATCCTGTTACGCAGGTTAACAGCCGTAAGGACATCACCAGACAGAAAACTGTTAGCAACATCATATACAGTTCTTGTAATCTGCGTCCGGCTGTTATATGCATTGGTAAACCAGTTGCCAAGATTAACAGCGTTACGGCTGATACCGTTGTTCATAGACGCACTGCTACTAATTTCACCTACCTCCGTTATACGGCCCAGTTGATCATATTGCGTATAACTGTATGCAGCCAGTGATCGTTGTTTCAAATTCTGTGAAATGGCCAACCTACCCAGCCTGTCATACCAGAACCTGCTGGTTCCCGCATCAGGTGTATTTTGCGCCACCACCTGGCTCAAAGTATTATACCGGTAATTGGTCGCCAATGTATGTGCAGGCGTATTCGAAAGACCAGCGGCTCTCGCACTTCTTACATTTTGCAGCCAGGAAGCTGAACGGTTCACTATAACACCAGCCGGCGGCACCGTTTTCAGAAGATTTCCAGCCTGGTCATAATAGTATAATGTGTAGTGATATTCACTGATATCATAGCCCATAGTATAGCCTTCCCGCTGTCCAGCATGTATGCAGCTATCAGCATAGAGGTTTCCAAAAGCAGTTCGCAACGAATCCCTGTAAGCATTGTACAGCTCTGTACCCTTGCTGACCGCAAAGTATTCATTGTCCGAACAATTATTACTACTGTCTACAACATCTGAAAATATTGGATTCGCATTGCCACACAGCAAAGGTCCACCATGTATCTTATAACAATTGTTCGCGCCGTTGCAGGAAAGTCCAGCCTCATATATGGTAACCTCACCAATACCAACAGAGAGCGGCGATACTGCAGAATCAGCGCCTCGTACTATGTTAGTTGAAAAAGTTCCAAGTTGGTTCTGAGTAACCCTTAATCCAGAAGAAGTACCCTTTAGCACTTCATTATTACAGCTTAACCTCCCTGACACAGGTGTAAAAATAAGCAACCCGAATTTTCCATAGGTCCCTCCCACAGTGTAACTCCCATCACGGTTCTCCAGTATATCGTTCGCATAGATAGTACTATCAAGGCTTATCCCGTCTGACCAGGCTACAGATGAATCGGCGCCAATTTTATTAAACGCCACCATCCCGTAAGGTCTCGTACGCACGTTCTGTACCGCAAGGATTTCCCCATTTGCAGATCCCAGCATTGGCATATTTATGGCCACCATGCTGTCTTTGGGATTTGAAAGCTGCCTGGATGAAATAATATCTCCATACTTGGTAACACTGGCAATCCCATTCTTGAAATTATTACCCAGACCATTTGATACGTTAAATAAATAGCCATACGATGTCACCTGAACTATATTCGGATAGTTATTACTTGTACCCAGTGCACTCCCGAAATCATACCTGAATAATTGGTTTGCGACACCGGTGTTCTTATTGATTTTGGCAATCATAACATCGTAATCATGCCAAACACCGTGTGCCAGGAAAGTACTTCCAAGCACCACCAATGTGTCATGATCCTCCATGAGTGAATAGGCCTCATCTATATTAGAATTTCCCAGCTGCCGAAGCCACCTCCCGTACCCTCGTGAATCCAATGCTCCTATCAACCAGTCGCCGGTGCTATCTACATAGTTGTTGTTTGTTCTTCCTGCAAAAGCATACCCATTGTCACTGGTTTGAATTATGTCCCAGCCAGTTTCTCCCATTGATGTATTCAGGCCAATTTTCCGGCTCCACTCCGTGTTTCCATCACCATCTGTTTTTACTATGAAAATATCTGAGCTATCATGTCCTACGCCCCAGACGGCGCCAATTGCCACAAAACCTCCTTCCTGTGTTGTTTTAAGCTTCGAAAAGTAATTACCTTCACCAACTAGATAGTTATAGGCCCATTGAACCACTCCATACTTGTCTACCTTAAGCAGTAAAGCAACAGTATCTCTAAACACGACCGGATCTGAAAACATTCGCGCATTTCCCCCTCCTCCTGTTATTCCTCTGCCCTTAAGAGAACCTGCCAGCACAAAGCCGTTATCCGGCGTACGCACCATGTCTGAAATTATCACATTACGCTCGTACAATTCACTATAAGTATGGTAGGACGGATTGGCCGGGTTACATACGGTACTATCCCTGATCGTATTCTGTGCGCACGTGTCAATAATAAAATTGAGATACTCCCAGGCCTGCTTGGAAAATCCCAGGCGGCTGTTCATATAAGCTGCAAACAATTGGTTCTTCAATTGCTGTAGGGAATCTGTTTCTGTCCGTTGAGGACTGATACCAGGGAACGTTGTCTGAAAACTATCATATGCCGCTTTTACTTCTGTACATGAGGCACAGCTGGCCGCAGAGTTACATTGCATAACGACTGGTATCGAAATGGGCTTTGACAGATAGTCACACCCCGTCCCGACCATGCTACATGCATCAATAAGCGCCTGTATTTCCGCCTGCGTAAAAGACGTCCCCCTTGTTCTGTTCAGATATACTGCAAGATTCGTATCACCAGTTTTCTTACGTAATTGATACTCCTTCTGCAACATACTTAACTGATTACACTCACAATCTGAAGGACGGGTATAGGACGCCTTATCCGCATACGCAAGCTGCTTATCATATGGCGCTGGCGCCGTAATAAGATAAGCGTTACATACCAGTGGATTATTGATATTATGCGCAACATTATACTCTTCTAACACCGCTTGAAAGCTTTTATATTTATAGCTGCTCGAGGGCCTAACTGTACTCGCACCCATAGGATGATCAATATCTGCTCCCTGTTTACAAACCTCCAGCAATTTAGATTTAAGCTGCTCCCAGTCATTAGAATTATAATCGTATTTACATGGAGCCAGTTGTTGCATCCACGCCGTTACGTATGCATTGCAATTTTCTTCATAACTTTTCTTCAATGCATCACTCATATAATCGGACAGCTCTTTTTCTGTCCTGTCCGGCCTGATAAAATCTAAACCAGCCTGGGATAAGCCCCCCGACGCGGTATTGAAGCGAGGTGACTTCCCAGCTGCAATCAATTGAGCACTGCTTACCATAGCAACACCCGCAGGAGCACCAATATTTGCCACCTCACCGTCAAGTATCTCACGTCTTGCCATCAGATAAAGCTGACGGAAAGTCCGCCAGGCCATATCACGATCTCCTTCACATAAGTTTGTCTCACTAAATGCCATGTCTGGCGTACGATACGACTCTTTGCATGCAGTAAGTGCATCCTGGCACTTCACTGTCATAGTAGCTACACTCCAAAGCGACAACTGCTTAGCCGGGTCAGCGTCCTTGTTGTAACTTTTCAGGACCTGATTTAATTTATCTTTTATTAAAACATCTCTGCTGGCAAGTGGGTCGTTATTCGCTGGTACAATAGGGAATGAATAATCGGAATTACCCGTCGGATTCAGATATCCGGCGCTCTTTGCTTCGGCATATGTATCAATAGCCTCGGCTTTTCTATCCCACTCATAAGCTGTTTGCCGCTGCAGATATGCCTGATACTTGTAGTATTCAGGATGGAACTGTAATAATGCCGCTGCCCAGGAAGACTTGAATTTAGCTGCAAACATCGCTGGCGACAGCCGTTGAGGTTTTACATATGCCTGTATATCGTCGTTGTATACCTGATCAGGAAGCCCTGATTCATCCAGGTAATAAACGTTATCACGCTCATACGGAGCTAACTCCGTTTCATCCTTATGATAAAAAATAGAATAGACGCTTGTTGTATCATTCACATCTGCATACTGCCCGGACGGAGCTGAAACATCCATCAACATTGCTGCAAGTATATCCTCAACATCAGAAGTGTCCTTGCACAATGCCCCGCAAGCCTCGACAGCCTTATTAAAATCTGCCAGCGCCTGCGTTTTGTACAATACAGAATCCTGCACGGGTTGTCCTATGCGGGCCGGATATTTGGCCCAGAAAGAAGCCCATGTGCCCACACTATCCTTACAGGATTTACAATCAGGTACACATTGCTCATTCGCCAGCAACGCCCTCTGTTGCCGGATAAAATCGTCCAGCTTCACACAGGTATCCATCTTCATGAAAACACTGTCCCTGTAATATTCCAAAGCCTGCCTGTTCACCGTCAGGCGCTTAGTGATCTCATAATTTCCTCTCGGCAGATTTATCGAAAAGGATATATTAAAATCTCTTGGTGGTATATTACAGCCTGCTTTTATACTATCCAGGTTATAATTACGGAACACCGTATCAAAAGCTCCTCTTGCCAACCGCTGATTGTAAGCATCATCTGTGATCCTGATCTCCAGGTCATACAGCCCGTTAAAACAAACGGGACCATTACAGGTATTGATCTTTACAACCGGCGCCTTTAATTGATATTTAAAATCATAATCTCCTTTTATTGTTACCAGCTGACTCTGGGTATTCTCAAGCGTAAGGTCCTTTATAATATTACTGCCTGCTCCGGACAGCGAATCAATAACATGCTCCTCCTTATAGGACGTTAGATCGGATAAATTTGCACTATCTGGTTTGCCCGCCAATGCTGTTGCTATTGTACGACCATGCATGTCCACATACGACACTGCAAACTGACCGTTCGCATCCTTAACCATGTTCTTGAAATAGTGCGACTTATCGCCAACGTCTGTACCAAAAAGGGCGTCCAGATCTCCATTTCCTGGAGAACCGTAATAATATTCAGTTTCATGGGTACTTCCAATCCTGAATACCGGTCCCACGCCACTCTGCCGGCTGATACGACCTGTATTATCCTGGGTGTAAACCGTTTCTGTAAAGGCATACCCCTCCGCATCAGGAATGAATTTATTAATGCCTGATGTATCAGGATTGCCGGATGAATAATATTGATTCGTACCACTTTTATCTGACATGGGCTTCGCCGCTGCCGTCAAAAAAGCCGCCGGAGACGGTAAGGTATCGTACTGCCCTTTATCATACTCCGGACTGTTGATACCTCTATTGAATCCGGGAGAATATTTAATGATCGAATTTAGCGTAGGCGATGGCAATACTTGTACTGCGGGCCTTCCCTGATAATCATAGTATGTTTCGCCGACTATAGTGGTTTTGGTGCTATTGTCCTTCGTCACTGTCTGTCTGCCTCTTAAGCTGCCATCATAATATTGTACTACCGACTTACGCTTACCTTCTTCTGCAAAGCTGGTGGTTGCCTGCCAGTTCAATGAATCCTGATGCCCATTAAAAGCGAATGCGCCCAATCCGCCAAAATCAGAGCTCCAATTCGTTTCTGTACGTGCATTGTCAGCCCTCTCCTGTACAGCCCTCACACGAAAATAAAGCGCTCCCTTGCCATCATACAATAACGGAATATTATAATTATTGTCTGCAACAGTTACACGTGAGGCATTATTCTTAAATATCTTATTAGGGTTCAGTGGATTACCATATCTCTGAGCCTTCAAGGCGCTGGAATCTATATAGGCCCATTCAAGATCATAAACATCCGCTCCGGTCACTCCGTTCCACTCAACCCGCAACTCATCGGCATTGTTGGGCGATACCGGTTGTATAGACCTGAAAGCCTTTACAGCGTCATTGGAACAGGAAAGTTTATACACAGGAGATACCTGCATTTCATTGTCCAGCTGCAGCACAGACTTTACATCACTACTGCCCGTGGTGGTCACACCAAGAATCTTCGCTGTCACCATGTGTGCGTTGCTGAATACGAAGCTGCTTCTGCTTGTGTAGCTACTTGTATCAGCATAATTAATAGACAGTGTTCTGTCAATGGAGTCCGTCTGATAATCCGGTCTTGTATAAATGATCCTTACGGACACCTGTGCAGTAAAAGCCTGCGGCAGCGGTACGCCTGCATATTCATTTATTTTTAAGGTGATAATATTCTTTACCAGGTAAGGTGTATCTAATGTATTGATCTTACTTGCATCGAAATAAATATCATCTTTTACCATTACAAAGGAGTCCTTTGCTATCTGCCCTTTCTTACCGTCCAAAAATTCTTTCAATGTTTTAACGGTTTGCCCGTGTCCGGCAATAGTTAGCATGAGCAATAAGACGATTGTCAGCGCTACGCGAAGGCATACTATTCTCCTCATAACAGGTGCGCTCAGATTATATAGGGATAATAAAAATGGGCTCATTGATCAATGTTTTCTTTTAAGAGAGCACTTCTCGTTTCTGTGATAGTTTTAATACCACGTTCCGTTTCTTTCTTCAGGCGGATGAGCGTACCGTCATCATCATATTCATAGAAGGTAGCGTAGTTATTCTCATCGAGTTCCGCCATGAGACGAAGATCTGAAGGTCCGTAAACAAACGATTTCATATTAGCATTGTAGGGGTGAATTCTGATATCATCGAAGAACACCGCGTGCCCGGCAGTTGCTTTCATTAACAGTGAGAGCGAGACGGCATCATCCGGTATAGCTATTACCTCCTCATAACGTTGCCACCCTTCTATAATGGCTCCTTTAGGATGTGCAACAACCGTATTACTGTCGCCCGGTTGTTTAATCACCAGCGCCATATAGTTTCCTGTATACGTATTGCCCTTGCAATCCTGCTGTTCTTTTACCCAGGCACTCACTACGATCGTCTTACCTGCTATTGGAGAAAATGAGGGTAACAATGCTCCGCTATCTGTTTTAATAGACGCGAGGCCGGGAGTAATTATACCGCAACTAACATCCGCTCTGTTAAAAGTCATTCCAAATCCTTCTCCTTCTATGTCCTTTATGCTGGCTGTTATACCCGCACTGGAATCGACACGGAGACTGTACATCCCCGTATGCTGCTGCGTTATATCAAGCTGATTTTTATAAAAAGAAAAATCAAAACTCCTGGGAACACTGCATGCTGCGTCACAAGGATTACCTCCAAAATCGTAGTCTTCAAATCCTTCAAATGCGATCTCCCTGTATCTGGCGTTCTGTACTACTGCAACGGGCAGTGCGTCATCGTATCCGTACAGCCCCGCATTATAGCGCCCAAGAGGATCCCTGTTTTCCAACTCAAGCCCTTTCCTGTTTACCAATGTCAGTTCGCTATTCCATACCCATTTAGTGGTATCCGGAGAATTGTCCTGCATAGCCTGCAAGCTGCCTCCTGAGAACTTCCAGAAGGTCCTGAAATTGCTGATGGTACCTGCAGTCCGCATAGATATATTCGCCGACGGACTTGGGTCTGTCTCTTTACGGTCGTCATAGTAAGCATAGGAGCGCGACGGACGCCAGTTACCAGCTAACCCATATAGATAAGCGTTCACCGAGCTTTCTGTAACAGCGCTGTAACAAGAGCGTACTACATCGTCATCCGTGCAATTCAGACATGAATCAACTTTCAGACGAGCCTTGATAGCGCCGGTTCCTGACGTATGGTAAGTGACAGTACCATCCGTGCCACAGGCATCGCTTAACAGACCGGCAAATGTTACCGCAAGCCCTGTAGTTGAATTAATTGAAACAGTGCAGTCTCCAATAACTGCGCGGTATACCGTAGCATTTGGCTCCTGTGTTTTGGCATAAAAAGAACCATTAACATTACGCGATAGTATCTGACATTGCGTAAAAGACACGCTATAGCCCGAATTTCGGGCCTCTTCAAGTAGGTCCGAAACGAGTATCCCGTCAGACGGCTGAATAAACAACCTGTTTGATTTTATCAGGTAATCGAAGAATGGTCTTAAACACTCGCAGGTGCAGGCAGTTGCTCCACTTCCACCCTGGGCATTTAACCTCCGGATGCCACCTGTCAGCAAAACAATAGTCAGCAACAAAAACCGTATATATGATTTCATAAATCTCTTGCTAGTTTTCATTAAAAATTATTCTTCCATTGATCCAGGATCAGGAATGTAACCTGTGCCAGGTGACAAATAATAAAACGCATTCCAACATATCCCTTCGCTCCTCATCTCTGTGATCGGCTTACCAATAAACGTTGATGTTCCGTTGCATACTTTTGATATATGAAATACTTCAGGGTCGCTTGGATTACAATCATATCTTTTCACCATATAATTAACAGTCAGATCAGTAACCGTTGTCGGAATTGTTAAAGCTGCATCTGCAAAGAAGTGTACTGAAATCAATGAATACGATTTCACGCCATCTGTTCCTGCGGGTTCTACTGTCATTTGTACATAGACGCCATTCATACAAGTTCCCTTTTCATTGGCTTCAGCCTGCGCAAAAGCCCAATATCTTGCCCTTGCCTTTTCGTTCGCCGCTTCTTTGCTTATGAACGATGTATCCACCCCAGCAGGAACTTTCACCCATACCCCAACCGGAATACCACTTGCACAAACCGGGTAAGCCAGTATCCCAGTAGTATCATTTTTAAAGTAACATCTTCCATTTCTATTCGTCACAATCCGCGCACTATCCCCCAGTTGTCTTTTTACGTTACTGTCCGCGTCTTCCTGACTGATAGTAGAAGTATACGCTCCCGCAGGTATTCTGTAAGTATAAAGAACAGGAATAGCATTATCCTGGCAGGCTTCTGAAAATAATGTAACACTATCCGCCTTGCTGGTATATGTATAAGTACATGTGCCGTACATATTCGCATAAACCTGTCCAAGGCTGTCAAGTGCTGCCCTTGCTTTGGTAGTTGCATCAGATATACTTATAGTGGAAGTGAATCTGTTCGCCGCCATCGTGTAAGTAACCGAACTTCCCTGTCCATTGCCATCGCAGTTATTCTTCTTAAATACCTTACTTACGGCAATGTTTCCATAATATCGTACCCCACAGTCACTACCGCCGCCTATATATTCGCTATATGGAACAGGTACACATACCGTAGCCTCTGACAACTTCTTTTTATCACTTACCTTCCAGAATTGTTTATAGGAGACGGCGGACGCTGATACAATGTTAATAGAGCTATCCAGCACCAGTGAATTTCCTCTAAGAGGGTTTTTTAAACTTGTAATACTGCCAACTGCTCCCGCGATATTCCTTCTGCCAGACCGGGTGATCTTAAGCGTGATATCATTGCCAGTGAATGGAGCTCCATCCCGGTCCACAAAATAGATATCAGGCTGCCCACCAGTTATAACATTAGCGTTTACCGCATAAATAAACGATGACGTTGGGAATGTCGCTATCTGTGGATCACATATCGTACCTCCCGTCTTCGGATAAGAATAAACCAATATCTCATCTCCGGCTGAAAAGTAATCTGTAACATTTCCAGTTAATCCACTAACGATACGCCCATCCTTCATGGTGATATTATCCATCGTTACGCCTATATTCTTATAAGCGCCACTCATTCCATCATAAGCCCATCCAACGGGATAACTAAAATTATATACAGGATCATTAAATTCATTCTGTGTGCTGGTCAGCAAAGGATCTCCTGTTTCACCATCGTACAGCAGATTTCTTGTAGTCACACGGCTTCCTTTATCAATAGCAAGTACGCTATCCAGAATACCATGCCTGTTGATGATCTTTGTTGCTGCTACAGAACGGTACTGTGTTTCTTCCCGCTGCACCAGATTAAGCAGCATAGGAACGAGGAATACAGGAGGCCAGAAAAACTTAAACATATCTACATTGACATTCGCACTATATCCGTTTGTTACAGAATGCTGCTCTCTCATATCCAGCATTAATTCAATTTCCTTTCCTATTGTAACAGCCCGCTTAACATCACCATGAGGAGTAATGACGTCGACCGTATTATTGAGATGTTTCTCTAAAGCTCCCTGATCATCCACCTTATAAAAGTATTCAGTATAAGCGACGGGCTTGTCCAGGTCGGTTTCAGGATACGATGCCTGTGAGCGGATCTTCCCGGTCATATCATTCAGCTCCACTTTAAAGCCCTGGCTTAATGCAAGGAACTGACGGGCATTGATCCGCAAGAGGTTTGATAAAAGGGGCTTAAAGCGCTTTTTACTGTCCCCCAGGTTCGTTACATCTGTCAGTGTTGGAAAATCATAACCTGTATAAAAACATGTTTCTTCGAAACCATTCGCGGAACGCGTCTTATCTGCATGAATGGTTCTTACACGCACCCTGCTGTAGCCAACTGCAGGCGCAGGGAAAAATCCTTCGCCGTAAGGCAGTTCCGTATATCCTCTGTCTACAGGGACGAGCGACGATACCTGCATATTATATTCCACCGGTACCTTCCATGGATTTTCCTCTCCACCTATGATGGGTTCATAGGAAGCAACACCACTGCTGATCACCTCCTTTTTTCCATTCAATTCCTTTGTTGTAGTATACTTGTATTCCTGCCCATATATGGATTCCCGCTGTTTAGTCATCTTATCCCAATGGTCATAGATAACGACCTTTTTAACACGCAGTCCTCCTCCATATTTTTTATAATAGGGATTATTTAACCGTACATAACTTCTGTTAAGATCAACATCTTTTGCCCATCGCTTCACCCTCGCGGCGATATCGAATGTCAACATCATATTTGTCATATTATCAGCCTGTGATAACAACATCTTTACAATATCCACAGGACTCACATCATCGGTCCCTATATCCGATCCCGGGTAAGCTTTTGAGGGGAGGTTCAAACGTAGGTATTGTAAGGCTGATTCCGCAATCGGGCTATACACACTTTTTGGGGTATTCATCTTTGCAGAAGGATCTATCGCCTTCAGGCGCACCCATATTGTCTTTCCGCTATTAAAGAAGCCAAAAGTGCCAGGATCAACTGTTGCATAGCAAGGTATATACTCTTTTCCTTTGCCGAATTTATCGCCTAGCATCTGTACCGATAAACGGAAGTACAGCTTATCCATGCCTTGCAGATATCTGTTATAGACTTCTTCATTACTATTTACTGCATATGGAACATTAATGGATACATACAAATAGTCTATGGCGCCATATAGGTCTGTGCTCAAATCAGTGAGTGAAGAAGGCTTCCCCGCTGAAAATCCAGCTACTTTATAAAGCTGTGCAGCCCGTTTGTTCTGTACATAGGCATAATCATCACTCTCGTAAGTCACCTTCATACGGCCACCGGAGGGTAATACAATTGAGTCCAGCGTCCAGGCCGCAGCATTATTGGCAGCGATAGCACTATCCTGCAGCGCATAAGGGTAATCAGCATTTGCGATCACATTTTCAGCTGTCGATCCCGGATTCTGCAAAGCATCTTTATAGTTCCCCCACCGGTCATTCGCGGCAGCATTATAAGCTGGGTTATTATTGTTATAACTGAATATATATGGATTACGTTTCCCTTTATCATTACCATTGTACGTGAACCAGATCTTTTTTAAAGTAAGCTTTCCTTTATTATTCAACTTACCATTTACACCGGGACAAAGCTCATAGCTATATTCAAAATGAACGGTTTTTACAGCCCTTGCATATTTACCGTTTTTCTGAAAATCAGCTTTCGTATATAGATTTATCTCGTCCAGTTTTCTCGTGAGACTGTCAGGCAGTCTCACACCATTTTCGTCAACCGCAAACATATCTTCCCGCTTACTTAGCTTAAAGGTTGCGATCATGTTCTTCGACTCAATCGAGTGTACATACCACAACTCTTTTTCGCCGTAAACATAACTGCCCTTGTCGTCCCTGTCGTCAGTTTTCAATCCTTCACTGTAGTTCGCCATCGCGTCTCCTGCCGGGATACGCCATTTATATGGATTCTTAGTGCCAGCCGTCTTCGTATAATTAAATTTAATCGCATCACCCGGATCATCAATAGAGATCCCATCTCCGGTCAGGTCCTGATATTCCGGAGACAGAATACCTGTCAACAGGAAGGAGTGTGCGTACGCAGGTACCGTTTCGCTGCTGAAGTAATGATCCAGTCCATTTTTGTTATCAACAGTATTATCCTGGCCCGGCACATATTTTACCTGTCCGGTTGCAACATTGCCACTACTTTTCTTTACCGAAAACGTAACTTCCTTTTGCTGAAGATTATATACCGGAATACCATAAACATATCTCTTGCCATCCCTATTCAATACAGCGATTTCGGAAATGTGGTTCTTCTTACGGAAACCGTTTACTCTTGTCTCGCTCGACAAGCTATCCGGTCCGGTAACGAAGGTGTCTTTGACTGGCATATGGTACAGATATTCTTTGGGAATAGGCATGGCAGGCAAACCAGCGTATTTCCATGACAGACCTATACCTGATCCTCCTTTAACCTGGCGATATTTTATTCGTAAATTATAAACGTCGCCCGCCACCAGGTTCACCTTCCCCGAATCCTCCAGGGAATGATCCCCAAAACGGTCCACAAGAACCGAATCATTGAGAATTACCTGCGCCCCGTCGTCCGAACCTACATAAAACGTATATCTGCCGGTAACCGGAGCTTTCAATCTACCTGTCCACCGTATTGAAAAATTTGTACTCACCTTCTCAACTCCTTGTGGCCAACCTGCAAGAAACGCACCTATGTTCGGGAAGTTTATCTGGCTGTCAGATCTGTTTAACAACAGCGTCTCGAAATTCTTTCCTTTAAAATATTCGCCAAACAAGCCGATCCCATTTCCTTCAACGTCACTGGGAAAGTCTTTGGCACAATGATTTACTGCAAATGAATCTTCTCTGTGGTTCTCAATATATCTTGACAATCCTGCCTTACCAGCTTCCTCTGCTGTCAGATAGGAAATCACCTGAGTTCTCTTGTCACGTACCGCCCTCTTCATATTCTGAGGATTCACTGTCAGCTTTCCAACATACCGCTGCCGCTGGTAACGGTTCAATTGATTGGATGTGCGAATGTCAGGATCACTGCTTCCGTTTTGAATGAGATTAACCGCCACAACATCATCCTCCCCGATGTTTTTATAGAAAGCAGAATCCGTAATCGTCATTTCTCCCGGATTCCGGAAATAGGCTGCTTCAAATAATTTATTGGAGCCGGAGAAAGCAACATTCGTTGCAAGTGGGTTCTGTTCCTGCCATGGGCCGGTAGTTGTAGACGCCCTGTTATATGCCAGATCTACCCCGGCGTGCACCAGGTCGCCCACTCCCAGATCTATACTTGCATTCCCCGACTGATCTTTCGTTTTCATAGTATGATCAAACACATACCCTATATCTCCACGGTATGCCCGGAACATTCCTCCCGTGCCTTCTCCGGACATTGAAAAGACGTCGTACGTATATGATGGGATGCCAATATTAGGTACTTCCGGTTTCTCCCTGTATGGTATATCACGTTCCCTGTTAAAATCGAGTAAAACAGAAGTGTTATTTTTTGCCTGTTGATAATTCAGGTAGCCATAAGCAGGCAATGACATTCTCCTGTCCTCCGGTTTAATTACCTGCTCCGACGCGTAGGCATTAAAAAACCAGTTCGGATGTAATACCTTTTGCGACGACCCTGTTTTTAGCGTAACGCTAATAGAGGAACTGGTATAGGGTAAAGAGATCTCAGGTATATATGACGGATAAGAAAAGCTGATCGCTGCTGAAGGGGCGATTCTCGCCAACCCGCTATTAGCCATTACACTTAGGTTCCTATCATCAATATTGTATTGCTTCAGACCAGTTGAAAGCTGCAAAGTTTTCAAACCTGTGCGGGAGCTAAAGGTGGAGCCAATAGTCACGTTACCTGCAAAACCGCCTGTCTTCTGAGCGGCCCGGCCAGACATGCCATATGACAAAGAAGGTGTTAATGAAGCCCCTTGCTGAGAACTATTTACCATGGATAATCCCGCCGAAAAATCTCCCATACTGGCAGAACCGGCATTAATGCTGGAATTAACGGCTACTTCCATTCCAAGACCTCTGTACGTATTGTAAAACAATCCTACCGATCCTTTAAGCGAAACGTCGCCACTGCCCTTCTTTGGAAGCGGGAATCCAACCAATTCCACATCTGCACCTACTCCTCCTCCGAAAGTCCTATTGGCTTTTATCGATGACACTTTCTGAACCGTATCCTCAGTTCCACTGAAATCGTCTGGCAGGCCGCGCATATTACGGGTGATGGTACCCGGATTGATATTCCATCCAAGTCCTACCCAACTAGCCTCCTGGTCCATGGAAATACCGCTGTTATAACCGATTGCGATCGGATATCCTCCTACATCCAGAAGAGGAATGGAATAGGAAAAGTTACCGGTAAACAGGTCCACCATGTTGGCATTATTAACGGAAGCAAATGCCTGCATTTCGGGCTGGGTAGGCCCTCCTATAAATGCTTCCTCTTTCGGACGAAGCTTTTCCGGCTTACCCGTTGGTGCATCCACCGGCTTTGATATGCTTTTCTGTGTATGCAACGGGGTTATTACACTCACTCGCGGCATAGGCATTGGAGAGCGCGTAGCCCCAAGAGCGAAAGAAGGGATAATCGCTTCAAAATATAACAAGGCAAGTAACAGGTAAGCAACCGTCTTCTTCCCTTTTTCACTTAATTCCAGTATCATTAGGAATAAATTTGAACATTATTTCATCTGGTATATTGGCTGCAACACCTCTATTACTGCGTAAATAGTAAACGGTATAAGGATCTTACTAATTTGTCCCCCGGGTATGAGCACAACAAAGTGTACCGCCCGATATAACAGCAGCAGAGTATGAAATACAGCATAAAATGCTTGTAGTCACCTAATAGCAGAACATTACGCTATTAGCATTAGTACAAGGCTAACAAATAATACAACAAGTGCGTTTTAGGAATATGAGTTCATAGATAACTAAGGATTATTTTCTCTTCTTTACTTATAACGATTAGATTTTTGCACTACGAACATTTGTGCATCTTATGCTATAAAAGGGCAACAAATGTATTTGTCCATTTCGTCCTGCCGATAAAGGTATAGGTATACAGCAAGCTCTATAATATGCAAACATACATTTCCAAACGAATATTACAAATTTTTCTTTCGCTTCATAATTGCCGGACAAAGACAACTACTTACCACTCGAACTATTACCATCTCCAAACAAAAAGGCCGACCATTCCGGTCAGCCCTATAACATAAAAAAACTTCACATCAGTTATCATTTCACCAGTCTCCAACTCAGCGGATACCTGTACAAAACACCATTATGCGCCTTCGTCGCCGCTATCACAGAGAATATAATATTCACCAGGTATACCACTCCACGTGTACCGTGGAAAATAGAAATATCAGTAATATCCCAGTAATGAAAACCTGGTCTTCCCCAGGCCCAGTCCCAATGATTGATCATACCGAACAGGTTAAGCGCCACGTTCACGATACTTAGCGTGATCTGGAAATTAAGCGCTTCTTTTCCTGTCTGGTTCAGGAAGTCGGACTCACTGCGTTTGATCAGCCAGAGGACCAACGCAACGATGATATTGCCTGCCGGCGGAATGAACAGCATACCGGCAAGACCGCCCAGGTGCATGGCGAGCGCCCAGTTTCTTTCTTCTTGTTGTTGCATAGAGAATATATAGTTTCGGGTTATGTCTTCAGGGAACTTTGGTTGATCAGCAAAATAAAATAAACTACAAACCTGTAAGCCGGATTCTGTTCTCCCCGAAAGAAGATACTATCATTTATCTTCGATACCGTTCACACGGCACCTGTATCTGCCTACCCTCGGTCATTGGACGAGCAGCCCTTAAGCGACCGTATACATGGCATTTCAGCACGCAAGGTTTACCCTCCCGATATGTTGCCATACCAGAACGTAGGCTCTTACCCTACATTTTCACCCTTACCCTATACCGCTTGCGCGGAATAAGGCGGTTATTTTCTGTGGCACTGTCTGTACCATTCTTCGCTCTTTTAACGGAGAAAAGAACAGCCCCACCCGTTAGGTGGTGCGTTGCTCTATGCTGTCCGGACTTTCCTCATCCTCCTTTCGGCGGAAGCGATAGTACGGTTTGTAGTTTCTGCAAATGTAATAGAAAAGACGGCAACTGGGTTAGTGCCGGAAAAATATCTCCGTAGCGCCATAGCCATAGCGGGGATGATATTCATTGATAAACCGCTCCACTTCAGGCGTATCACGCAGAATAGCGTGTATCTCATCCTTCAGCTTGCCCTTCCCAACCCCGTGGATCACGATCATGCTGTGCTGGTGATGCACAATCGCCAGTTCCAGGTAGTGTACGAATTCATTCAGCTGTATGGCCAGTATCTCTATATTCTTCAATCCGCGCCACTCTTTAGTCAGCATCTCAATATGCAGGTCGAGCTCATATTTAGGCTGTGCGGGCGGTTCCGGGGCTGCGGGAGCCGCCGGTGTGCTGCCGGCCGACAATGATCCTATACTGCTGGCATCGAAATAAGGCTTATCGTTTTTACTCTTTTCAGGGTATTTATCAAACAACAGCTGGCTAAGCGTAGCATCCCTTCTCGTCTGTAGTTCGGAGAGCTGCAGGAACAATTGCTTCACCTTCGGTTTCCATGTTTTCGGGAAAGAAGGCGCCAGTTTATCGTTCTTCTCTTTAGGGAAGAAAACGAACTCCAGCCTCGGGCCGTCGTTCAGCGATTCAAACATCAGGTCGGACAGGTAAAAATTACTGAATGGCTGGATCTCATTACGGATCTCCAATTCCATGCTGTTGCGCAACCATACCTGGAAGTTAAACCGGTAGGCTTCGCTGGTCTCATTCAGCAGGTAAAATTTGAGAGATTGAACGTGCTCCTCGTAAGCATCCATTCTGAAAACAGGCAGGATCGACAGGAACATGCCCCTGCTCATCCGGATATTGTCCTCATACTTCTTTTTCTCCGGCTTGATATCATAGCCTTGCACCCGCTGTGGCGGAGGTGCCGGTTTAGGTGTCGTAAAGCGATGAAAATACGGGAAATCGATCTGGTCAAGGTATACCGGAAAGGTTACTTTACCCACTTCGACCATCACCATAGTATCATTGATAATATCCACCACTGTCCCTTCCTCCTTGGAGTGAAGCAGTAATATTTTATCGCCTATCTCAAACTTCATACTTACAATCTCCGCGATAGAAAATACGGTTTTACCTGAACTGCCAGTAAAAAGCAGTCCGCATCGCGGAGGGCAAAGGTAAGACAATTATTCCTCAAGCCGGATGACGGCGCATATAATCGTCAAATGAAATGGGGCCGCTGCCTTCCACCAGGAAGAAAACCAGGAGCAGCAGAACAAGGATAGAAAGGCCGGTTCCTTCATGTACATTAAATAACCCCGTAGAGGTATGTACAAAGAAGATGGCGCCTAAAAGGATTGGAATTTGAGCCAGAACGGCCACGCGTGTAAGTAAACCGAAAACGATAAGAACACCTCCGAGCAAATGAGCAAAGACAATGTAGTGAGCAAGCCAGAAGGACATTACTGTGAGCCAGGGACTTTCGTCGATCACAGCTTTAAGTGCATCAATGTTTTGTATGAAAACCACTCCTTTGTAGAACAGAAATACGCCTAACAGGACACGAACACCATCAAGCCACCTCGGATGATGACGCTCGCCCCAACGGTCGATTCGTTGTAGCAGATTCATAACACAAGATTTTAATGATCAAAGAGCTTATCCGAATATACGAAATAAACTTGACGGCAGCAACAATTGACCTAAAACCATGATTTACTTAAGCTTGTGCCAGCTTACTTCTCTTATAACCGTAACAGAAGTAAATGGTCAGACCGATCAGCAGCCAGATGAAGAACACCACCCAGTTCCTGAAGCCGATTTCTGTCATCAGATAGAAACAACTCAGCAGTCCCAGCACGGGAATCAGTGATAACTTTTTAAGGAAAGAAAGTACAGAGAACAGCAATGCTGCCACTACAAAAAAGAAGAAAGGGATATTATGCTTCCATACCTCCCAGCCGCCTGCAAATGACAATCTTTGAGGCAGTTCGTTACGGAACAGGTATGCAAAGAGGATAACAATTGCTGGTACAATAAACCGTCCACTGATGTACGGCAGCCTGAAACGTTTGGAACGTGGATCTTTCTCCTGCGGAGGCAGTAACAAAACACCACCACATACCAGAATAAATGCGAACAACGTACCGATACTGGTCAGGTCCGTTACGATGGTCAGGTTCAGGAACAATGCCGGAACACCTACCAGGAACCCGGTTATAATAGTGGCAAAAGAAGGCGTTTTGAACTTCGGGTGAATGGTACTGAACTTCTTCGGTAACAAACCGTCACGGCTCATGCTCATCCAGATACGCGGCTGCCCGATCTGGAATACCAGCAATACGCTCGTTGTAGCCACCACAGCGCTCACAGAGATGAGGAAACTCACTTTAGGCAGGTTTACCGCATTGAACACGAACGCCAGCGGATCTTCCACCTTCAGTTGTGAGTACGACACCATACCCGTCAATACAAAAGCTATAAGGATATATAATACTGTACAGATGATCAGGGAATAGATCATTCCTTTCGGAAGATCCCTCTGCGGATTAGCGCACTCCTCCGCCGTAGTACTGATAGCATCAAACCCGATATAGGCAAAGAACACGGCAGACACTCCTTTTAACACTCCCGAGAATCCATTAGGCATAAAGGGCGACCAGTTGTCTACATTCACATAAAAAGCCCCTACCACGATCACAAAGAGGATCACCAGGATCTTCAGCCCCACCATAAAATTGGCGCTCTTTTTACTTTCCCGGATCCCCACATAGGCCAGGTAAGTAACCAGCACCACAATGATAAATGCAGGCAGGTTCAAAATAATAGGAACACCGAAGATATGCGGCGCCGTCTGATACAACGCGTCTGAAGCACTGTCATAGTTATTGGCCAGCCATTCAGGGAACGACAGGTTAACCCCGATAGCACCGCCTATACCCGCCAGCAGGTTATTGAAATACCCGCTCCAGGATATAGCCACCGCAATATTCCCAATGGCATATTCGAGGATCAGCGCCCAACCGATAACCCAGGCGGCCAGTTCCCCGAAGGTCACATATGAATAAGTATAAGCACTGCCGGAAACAGGTACCCGCGACGCAAACTCCGCATAGCAGAGCGCAGAGAACCCGCAGGTCACAGCAGTAATAATAAAAAGTAAAGAAACTCCGGGGCCTCCATGATAAGAAGCTTCCCCGATCGTAGAGAAGATACCTGCGCCGATCACCGCAGCAATACCTAAGGCGGTCAGGTCCCGCACCTTTAATACCTTGTTTAATTCCCCTCCTCCATGCGCATCCGTTAAACCATCTTGAGCATCTTGCAGTATACTGATAATAGATTTCTTACGAAAAAGCGATTTGGACGACATCAGGTATTTTGGTTACAGGTTTAGCTAATGCGCGAATATATATAAATTAACCGATACACAAACTGCAGGCAGATTGCGTATCAGTTTTTTAGTGTTCCCTGTTCAGCAGATAGTTAGCCAGTTCTGTTAATGGTTTCTTGCGACTGGAAAGCACCGCGATGTTTTCCAGATGCTCAAAGGCCAGTTGCTGGAATCGGTCTTTTTCCTTTTCCGCCCAGGCATCCACCTTACAGTCATGGAACAGTTCCAATACCTGTGCTACCTTATCATCCGGGCTGGTAGCCAGCAGTTCCTTCAGTTTTTTGTTCTGTGCCGGATTACACATGTCCAGCGCTTTTAACAGCAGGAAGGTCTTCTTATTTACCAGGATGTCCCCTCCCTGTTGTTTACCGAACTTTTCCGGATCACCGAATGCATCCAGGTAGTCATCCTGGATCTGGAAGGCAATCCCTATATTCTTGCCGAATTCATATAAATGCTGCTGATTGTATTCGCTGCCTCCGCCAATGATCGCCCCCATCTTCAGACTGGCTGCCAGTAACACGGAGGTCTTCAGTGCGATCATATTCACATAGTCGTCGTACTTCACCTGTTCCGGTTCCATCTCCTCAAAGTCCATGTCTATCTGCTGCCCCTCACATACTTCCACTGCTGCTTTGTTGAAAGCAGCGATCAGTTTCTGCTTATAATGGGGCTGTACCTTGTTCAGATACTCGTATACCTTGATCAGCATTACGTCTCCCGCCAGTATTGCCGCCGTTTCGCCATACAGCGTATGTACGGTAGGCTGATTACGGCGTAAAGGCGCTTTGTCCATGATATCATCATGCACCAGTGTGAAATTGTGGAACAGTTCCACTGCGGTGCCCACTTCAAAAGCATCCGGATGGATCTCGTCAAACAGTTCATTACCCATAATGCTCAGGACCGGTCTTATACGTTTACCGCCGATATTAAGGATATGGCTCGCAGCGTCATACAGTTTCTTTGGCTGCTGTGGAAATTGTTCTTTACTAAAATGTTCTCCGAACCGGATAGTCAGGTCTTTAAATGAATGCATGGTGGTCTGTTATCGAATAAGCGGCTGTAAGTTATATAAATTATGGCTTTTTACGGGAAGTCGATCCCTGCTTCTTTGCAGACGCAGGTTTCTTCTTACCAGCTGTTTCTTTCTTTTTCCCTTTCGGCTTTGTATCCCTTCTTTCACCAGCTCTTTCTCCAGCTGCCGGTTTACGTGCAGACCTTCCACGTGGCGGAGCTGGTACGCTTCCCTCTTCTTCTATCAGGTCATAGTCCAGCTGACGTTTCACCAGATTGGCCGCTACCACCTGTATCCTCACTTTATCACCTATACGGATCTTTCTGCCGGTGAACATACCGATCAGGGCATACTCATTCTCGTCATACTTGAACTCGTCTTTGGTCGTCATATTGTGAATGCTCACAAGTCCCTCACACTTGGTATCTACAGTCTCCACCCAGAAGCCGAAGTGTGCAACACCGCTCACTACACCGTCAAACTCTTCGCCAATGTATTGCTGCATGTATTCCACCTGCTTGTATTTATTCGCAGCTCTTTCAGCATCCATTGCCTTGCGTTCCATTTCCGAAGAATGTTTACACTTCTTTTCCATCTGTTTATCCGGATGGATATTGTGTGTCAGACATTGCTGCAATACACGGTGTACCAGTACATCCGGATAACGGCGTATCGGTGATGTAAAGTGACAGTAGTGATCAAATCCTAATCCGTAGTGACCAATGTCATCCACCGTATATGCCGCTTTCGCCATCGTACGGATACCCAGGGTTTCCAGTACATGCTGTTCCGGCTTACCATGAGCAAGTCGTAACATTTCATTGAAAGAGCGGGCCAGTTTATCCGGATTATCTACTTCCAGCTTATGGCCGAACTTACGGGCAAAACCTGAAAACAACTTGAGCTTTTCTTCATCCGGCGTGTCATGCACACGGTATGGGAACGGCACATGTTGATTTGTACCTATACGGATATTGTATACATATTCCGCTACGGTCCTGTTAGCCAGCAGCATCAGTTCTTCAATCAGCTGATGGGCCTCCTTACTTTCTTTCACCACAATACCAATTGGTTTTGCGTTTTCATCCAGCTGGAAGCGCACCTCCTGGGAAGAGAAGTTGATAGCGCCATTATCAAAACGCTTCTTACGGAGCGTTTGCGCGATCTTATTCAACAGCAGCACCTCGTCCTGGTAAGGACCTTCACCCGATTCAATCACGTCCTGCACCTGCTCGTACGTAAAACGATGGTTAGAGTGTATCAGGGTCCTGCCTATCCAGTGCTCCTTGATATCACCATTCTCATTCATCTTAAACACTGCAGAAAAAGTAAGCTTGTCTTCATGCGGACGCAGGGAACACAGCTCGTTCGAGATCTTTTCCGGCAGCATAGGCAACACACGGTCCGGCAGGTATACAGAAGTGGCACGTTTATCAGCCTCCTTATCCAGCGCCGTATCCGGCAGTACATAATGGCTTACGTCCGCGATATGCACGCCTACTTCGTACCAGCTGCCACGCAGCTTGCGGATAGAAATGGCATCGTCAAAATCCTTTGCATCTACCGGGTCAATGGTAAACGTAAGGATCTTACGGAAGTCTTTTCTCTTCTTCACTTCCTCTGCATCTATGTTCTCGCTGATCTGATTCAGTTCTTTGATAACATCGTCCGGGAAGCTAAGCGGAAAGCCGCTTTCTATCAGGATCTCTTTCATCGCGAGGTCGTTGGTATTGCTGGCGTCCAGCACCTCCACGATCTCTCCCACCGGCTTGCGGGTCTTTTCACCCCAGGCCACTACCTTCACTACTGCTTTATCCCCGTTCTTCGCATTTTTCATGGAATTAGCGGGAATGTATATATCAGGCATGAACAGCCCTTTTTCCGGTACCAGGAATGCAAAGCCTTTATTGACCTGCAGGGTACCGGTGAACTCTATCTTTTTGCGTTTAACTATTTCCGTTATTACACCCTCCATACGTCCCTCATTCTTTGCCTGTTTGATCACATCAACCAGTACGTCGTCTCCATCAAGGGCGGTATTGAGGTTTTTCTGGCGGACCATTACGTCCTTTTCCTGTCCTTCAATTATTACAAAAGACATCCCGGAACGGGTTATCTGTACAGTACCACGAAAGGTTTTCTTCTGGCTACTGTGTTTTTGAGGTTTTTTCTTTTTTGTCATTCTCGTAACGTTTAATCATGGTTACTTCCAAACTGATCCACGTAAGTAAAAATATAATTATTAAATGATTCTCCTTCCCCAAAGAGGAAAGATATTTCGACCGGCATAACGGCTATGGGTAAGTTCATGGGACGCAGCTGTTCTTCGAGCAGTTGTAGTCTTACCGCGTCCTTTTCCGTTGTTACCACCAGTTTGCTGGCGCCGGGAAGGTTGCCGAGTTCCCTGTTGATTTTCTCCATATCAGATACGGAATAATAATAATGATCCGGAAATGGCAGGAGGAACACGTTTTTATAGCTTTCCTTCAGTTGTTGTAAAAGTGGCTCCGGACGGGCAATACCACAAACGAGTAATACGGTGGTATCTGCCGGTACGGTAACCGGTGCGCCGCTGAACATGTCGTATAAGCTGCCATATGTCAGAGAAGTAAAAAACAGTTGCTGATGTGGCAGGGGATTGATTTCCTGCCTGATGGCGGCTTTTTCGGTAGCAGACAGTTGCGGCGGACATTTGGACACAATGATACAATTGGCCCTTTCATAGCCTTTACGGCCTTCGCGCAGGCGGCCAAACGGTACTACATGGTCTTTCGTAAAACGGCGGCTGTAATCGGTGATGAGGATGTTCATACCTGGTTTCACAGAACGGTGCTGGAAGGCATCATCCAGCAGTATCACTTCTGTTTCGGGACGTTCTCCCAGCAGCTGAGGTATGGCCAGCATACGCTCTTCCCCCACGCACACTTCAATCTCAGGGAATTTACGATGGAACTGCATAGGCTCATCACCCAGTTGTGCCGCTGTGCTGGCAGCATCCGCCAACAGATAGCCGCTCGTGCGCCTGTTGTATCCCCGGCTGAGGGTGGCTACACGGTAATTATCTTTTAATGCCCTGATCAGGTGTTCTACATGAGGGGTTTTACCCGTACCTCCCACAGAGAGGTTACCTACGGCAATAACAGGCAGGTCAAACTCTACGGCTGTCAGTACATTGGTATCATAGAAACGGTTGCGGACCCACATTACCAGGCCATACAACAGGGAAAAAGGATATAATAAGATCTTCAGGTGTTTCAGCATCAGTAGCTTTTTTTGAAATCATAAATTGTTTGCGGCGTTACGACCATATGCAGGGGAACGTCATTGTCGTTCACATCTGCGATGGCTTCTACCGGTTCAAACAATGACAGTCCGATGGTGGTCACTGTTGGCAGGCATTGCTTCAGGAAACGGTCATACATGCCTTTTCCGTATCCGACCCGCTGCCCTTTTTTATCAAATGCCAGCATAGGCACAAAAACCAGGTCCATTTCCGCCGGCATTAGTGGCAATCCACCATCGGGTTCAGGTATACCATAGGCGTTCTTCACCAGGACAGTTTCCGGTTTCCACAGGAAATGCTCCATCTCCGCACTGCGCATGTCTGACTTAGACAGCGCCCATTGCAATGCAGGATAGGCCGTCCTGGCCCAGTCTACCAGTGCGTGTGTGTCCGCTTCTTTCTTTTCAGTGATGGGAAGAAAAATGTGTGCCATTCTGAAGGCGCTGTAATCCAGTCGCCGGCATTGGTCCAATAACTCCCTGTTCAGGGTGGCGATCACATTATCCGGAAGGTTCAAGCGTTTTTCCAGATATTCCTTTCGTATATCCTTTTTTGTTAACAAGTGGATCTAAATTACCTCAAAGATAGCTTTTCTGCCTGTTCCTTCACAAAAGCCTTGTCAATCAGCTCAGTGTGAGGTATCCTGCCCAGCAGCGGATAACCGCTCCATCCTATCACTTCGGCTTCATTGGTATGGTGTTCGCCGCTGAAGATCCAGCCCAGTACAGGAATAGCGCGTTGTCTCAACACCTGTGCGGTCAGTAGTGCGTGGTTGATGCTGCCCAGGTAGTTCTGAGCCACAATAATAACTTTCGCCTCCAGTTGCTGTATAAAATCGATCGTGAAGACCTGTTCCGTTAACGGCACCATCAGCCCTCCTGCTCCCTCTATTACGAGCGACCGGCTTTGTGGCTGAATGCTGTGCGCCAGTTCAAGTATCCGTTTTACGTTAATGTTAACATCTTCCAGTCTCGCCGCCAGATGTGGCGAGGCGGGTGCTTCCAGGCAATAGGCTTCCCGGTGGCAAACCGACACCGGATTTGATAATAGACTTTTTACCGTATCTGTGTCTGTCCCCTCCATCAGCCCCGTTTGTACGGGTTTCCAGTAATCAGCTTGCAATGCTTCTACGACGCATGCAGAGGTTACTGTTTTTCCTACTCCGGTACCGATCCCGGTTATAAATATCCGCTGACTCATGTTATGCAAAGATAGTATAATAGGAATTACTTTGATAATCAATTCCTGGTTAAGGGTGCGGTGGTGTGTTTGTTTTCAATGGTACAAAGTTGCAATATGTGTGCGCACTCTTTTTGCGCAGGTAGGAATTATTTTTTCTGATCTGGAAATTTTGAAGCGAATGGGGCTTGCAGTGATACCAGCGTTTCTTCCAGTTCTTTGGCGAATGGGGCTTACGGTGATTCCAGCGTTTCTTCCAGTTCTTTCGTGGATAAGGCTTACAGTGATTCCAGCGCTGACCTTCCAGCTCGCAGTTCGGATGGGATCTCTCGCTCTACTTCTTTGAAGTTCCTTAACATTGAGCGTTGAGGGGCGGGTTTGCTTTAGTTTATCTATTTAACGCCTGGTGCGGCGCGTCAGCATACTTCAAAGAACTAAAGGCCATCGATCTCCATCCGAATGCTCACTGTGGCCGGTCCCCAAAACAATATCCAGAGACCCTATACCTGCATTTTGTTGCATCCAATGTTATGTTATCCTGTTATCTGTTATGTTATCCAGTTACCCTGTTATCCTCTTACCCTGTTATCCTCTTATCCTGTTAGCGCGTTATTTTGCTCATCCAGGTCCTGCTTTGGAACCAGATGCAACGTATAAGCACATCAACATACTTCAGGAAGCTAAAAACCATCGATCCTGCATGTGCCTTTCCCTGCTCTCAGAGGCTTAATCTCTTCCTTTCGAGAGGCGCAAGAGGCATGTTATTATTCAACTCATTATTCTCTATCTAATTGTCCATCTGGCCCAATTAGCCTTACATCGGTTTAATTAATTACAGCTCACCTTAAACTACATATACCATTCATTTACAACTATTTACGCCCAAAACAACACCCACAGAATGATCCAAACCCTGCTTGAGCGGCCTTTGATCTCTATATCTCCATATCGTGAAACCGTCATCTGGCCGTCACTTTACCGTCATCTGTATATCCTTTCGATATAGAGATGAGCCTAAAGTGATATGGAAGAGACGGTGAAGCGATATGGACGAACCGATAAAAGACAATGTAGAAAAGGATATAATGCGGATAAAACAACGAAAACACAATGTGGCAGCACGATTGAGACGAAACGGATAAAAAGAAAGGAATAAAAGAATGAACGAGAAGGCGGGTAAGAAGACGAATAATAGAACGGATCAGAAGAAACGGACCAACGGGATAGTGGCAGCCTGGGTCCTGCTATAATTGGAGAGACCGAACCGCAGCGAGCATTCGGTTGGAAATCACTGGCCTTGGTTATTTGAAGTATGCTGAAGCGACCCATCAGGGGTTAAAAGATAAACTAAAGCCTATCCACCCAAAAATG
This sequence comes from Chitinophaga sp. S165, assembly GCF_003182155.1. GTDB lineage: Bacteria > Bacteroidota > Bacteroidia > Chitinophagales > Chitinophagaceae > Chitinophaga. Next base: position 313,670 of record NZ_QGTG01000001.1, on the reverse strand, counting down.
CTAAATGGAAAGGAACTTCAAAGAACCACAGCCTGTGATTCCATCCGAACTGCGAGTTAGAAGGTCAACGCTAGAATCACCGTAAGCCCTATCCACCGAGCCAGAAGGTCAACGCTGGAATCACTGTCAGCTCCATCCGCCAAACTCAAGTCCAAGTATACGTCATGTATGCAGCATGTATAAGCCATGTATAAAGCGTACTTAAGGTATAGCACTCTGTAGTAAACCGGGATAGCGGAAATTCCTTACATTCGCTACAGTCCAACAAGATTTATATGAAATTTTGCAATAGTATCCTCGAAACGATCGGAAACACCCCCCTTGTTAAGTTACACCGCGTTACAGCCGGCCTCCCCTGTCCGGTATTCGCAAAAGTCGAGTTCTTTAACCCAGGCAACTCCATTAAGGACCGTATGGCCGTTAAAATGGTCGAAGAAGCCGAAAAGCAAGGCTTGCTCAAACCGGGCGGCACAATTATCGAAGGTACTTCCGGAAATACCGGTATGGGCCTCGCACTGGCTGCAGTCATCAAAGGTTATAAATGTATTTTCACTACTACAGATAAACAGTCTAAAGAGAAAGTAGACATTCTCAAGGCCGTAGGTGCTGAAGTGATCGTCTGCCCCACAAACGTGGAACCGGAAGATCCACGCTCCTATTACTCCGTTGCCCGCAGACTGGCAACTGAGATACCGAACGCATTTTATGTCAACCAGTATGACAATCTCGCTAACCGGGATGCTCACTACGAACAGACCGGTCCTGAGCTATGGGAACAGACTGAAGGTAAGATAACTCACCTCGTTGTCGCTACAGGTACTGGCGGTACCATTACCGGCGCAGGTAAGTATTTGAAAGAGAAAAATCCGGATATACAGGTATGGGCGATTGATAGTTATGGTTCCCTGCTGAAAAAATATCACGAGACCGGTGAACTGGACATGACCGAGGTATACCCTTATATCACGGAAGGTATCGGTGAAGATTTCGTTCCCCAGAACTACGATATGAGCGTGATCGATCATTTTGAGAAAGTAACCGACAAAGATGGTGCTGTGATGGCCCGCCGTATCTCTAAAGAGGAAGGTATTTTCGTCGGATATTCCGCTGGCTCGGCCGTGTCAGGATTATTGCAGTTGAAAAGTAAGCTGAAGCCTACCGATGTTGTTGTGGTGGTATTCCATGATCATGGCAGCCGTTATGTCGGTAAAGTTTATAATGATCAGTGGATGATGGAACGCGGCTTCCTGGACGTAAAGACAGTGAAGGATGTGGTGAACGGCCGTCGTAATCAGCCGCTGGTGACCATTGATCAGGAAGAAAAAGTAAGTGAGGCAATCGTCAAGATGAAGAAATATGATATCGAACATCTGCCCGTATTGCATAATAACCAGATCGTTGGGGCTATTTCTGAGGGAGGCCTTTTCAATCGCCTGATCGATGATACGAACCTGAAGGATGCACAGATCAAACAGGTGATGCAGCATGCCTTTCCGGAGGTAAGTATGGATACGCCAATTGAAAAGCTGTCCGTCTACATCAACAAAGAGAATGGCGCTGTGATCACGAAAGACGATGGCGGCAAACCTCACATCGTAACCAAATATGACATCATTCAGGCACTGGGTAGTTAATTGATCAGATGCCGGCAATGAATATTTACATAGATCAGATGGGGCGGGAAGTGGCCATTCCCTGCCCGCCCCGCCGGATCATCTCCCTGGTCCCTTCTCAAACAGAGTTACTGTATGATCTCGGACTGGATGAAGAGGTGGTCGGCATTACAAAATTCTGTATCCATCCAGACAACTGGTTCCGAAATAAGACACGCATAGGTGGCACAAAACAACTACATATCGACCAGATCCTGGCCCTGCAACCCGACCTGGTTATTGCCAATAAGGAAGAGAATACTGCCGAACAGGTGAAAGCCCTCATGCAGCACGTGCCTGTTTGGGTGAGCGACATTCATCAACTGGAGGATGCCCTGGATATGATCAAAAGTATCGGTACTATAACTGGCAAAAGTGAACATGCCAGTCGGATGGCAGATACCATCTCTCTCAGCTTCAGTAAATTAAACGAAAACAAACGGGATATACAGCGTGAGCAGCACGCACAGAGCGAACCTGGTGCAAAGCACCGGCCGGACATTCCGGACGAAACCAATGTGCGGAGCAAACGAAAGCAGGATTCACTGCGCACCGCTTATTTTATCTGGCGGGAGCCGTGGATGGTGGCAGGCGGCGATACATTCATCCATACAATGTTAAGTTACTGCGGACTGGAAAACGTCTTTGCGGAAACACCACGATATCCGGGTATTGACATTGAACAACTGAAAGCACTGGATTGTCAGCTGGTACTGCTTTCATCAGAACCTTATCCCTTTAAAGAAAAACATATTGCAGAATTGCAGGCGTTGTTGCCAATGGCGCGCATTGAACTGGTAGATGGAGAAATGTTCTCATGGTATGGCAGCCGGCTGTTAAAATCGGCTGGATATTTCAGGGACTTGCTGGCGAGACTGTAACCGGTCTTTATTTCATATTAAACAATTGTTATCCCGAAGGGTCAGTTCTATGACCAGCGACAAGGATTTGCCCGAAAAAATGACGAATTCCTATAAAAAAGACCACTTTTTTTGTGATTCTTACAATTCTTATTCTGAATTCTACTATAATAGTTAATCTTTAGTACTTATATTTGCTGTCCTTAAATGTAAAACAATCCGAAAGCTATGGGAAAATACAGAGCTGGCGTGTTATTCGGCGAAGAGCTGGATGCGCTGTACAATGATGCCAAGAATAACGCATGGGCAATGCCTGCTGTTAACGTAGTGGGTACCAACTCAGTAAACGCAGTACTGGAAACCGCTGCCAAAGTAAACTCACCTGTAATTATTCAGTTTTCTAATGGCGGTGCGCAGTTCTTTGCCGGTAAAGGAATGCCGAATGATAAGCTGCAGGCTAATATTGCCGGTGGTATTTCCGGTGCAAAACACGTACACGAAGTGGCAAAATACTATGGTGTTCCTGTAGTATTGCACACTGACCACGCTGCTAAAAAATGGTTGCCATGGATCGATGGTTTGCTGGATGCCGGTGAACTGTTCATGAAACAGACCGGTCAGCCACTGTACAGCTCCCACATGCTGGACCTCTCCGAAGAGCCACTGCACGAGAACATAGAAACTTCCCTGAAATATTTCGAAAGAATGAACAAACTGGGTATGTCCATCGAGATCGAACTGGGCGTAACCGGTGGTGAAGAAGATGGTGTTGACAACTCAGGTGTTGAAAACCACAAACTGTATACTCAGCCTGAAGAAGTAGCTTACGCTTATGAAACCCTGTCTAAAGTAGGTAGCCGTTTCACTGTAGCAGCTGCTTTCGGTAACGTACACGGCGTTTACTCTCCGGGTAATGTGGAACTGCGTCCGATCATCCTGCAGAACAGCCAGGAGTTCATCCAGAAAAAACATAACACTGCTGCTAAACCAGTATATTATGTATTCCATGGTGGTTCCGGTTCTCCTAAACACCAGATCAATGAAGCACTGGGTTATGGTGTGATCAAAATGAACATCGATACAGACATGCAGTGGGCATTCTGGGAAGGTATTCATGATTTCTACGAAGCGAAAAAAGACTATCTGCAGGCACAGCTGGGAAACCCGGAAGGTCCTGAGAAGCCAAATAAAAAATACTACGACCCACGCGTATGGCTGCGTAAAGGCGAAGAAACTTTCGTTAAACGTCTTGAAGAAGCTTTTGCTGACCTGAACTGCATCGGCAGGAACGCATAATCCGCGTCGAGGTATAATTTACAGATCCCCGGGAGTCATTCCCCGGGGATTTTTTTTGCAACATGTTTTTATTATAGCACTTATATATATATCTTTCCGATCAAATTGTTGGTTGCCAGGTACTTTACCTATAATTACCTCAGTAGAATACTTTGGAAGTTAATATAATTTGTATCTTGCACAACTATTTCGTAACCTAATAGCACAATATGTCAAGCTGGTTTAAGCGCATTAAACAAGGCATTCAAACGTCTACAAGTGAAAAGAAAGAGGCGCCGGATGGATTGTGGCACAAATGTCCTAGTTGCAAAAAAACCTCTACAGTAAAAGATCTGAAAGAGCACTTTTATGTCTGCGACAAGTGTAACTACCACAATCGCATCAATTCGGCCGAGTATTTCGAAATTCTATTTGACGATAATCAGTTCGAAGAGCTTTTTGACAACATCTATCCTAAAGATTTCCTCGGATTCAAAGACCTGAAACCTTACGGAGCCAGGTTGATCGATGCTCAGAAGAAATCAGGACTGAAAGACGCGATGCGCGTTGGGGTAGGTAAAGTATTGGAAAACGACCTCGTGATCGCTTGTATGGATTTTGCCTTCATCGGCGGTTCCATGGGTTCCGTGGTAGGTGAAAAGATCGCCCGTTCCATCGATCATTGTATCGCGCACAAAATGCCGTTGATGATCATCTCCAAATCAGGTGGCGCCCGTATGATGGAAAGTGCCTTCTCCCTGATGCAGATGGCTAAAACGTCCGCGAAACTGACACAACTGGCGGAAGCAAAACTGCCTTATATTTCCCTGATGACAGACCCTACTACCGGTGGTGTGACTGCATCCTTCGCTATGCTGGGAGACCTGAATATAGCGGAGCCTAAAGCCCTGATCGGTTTTGCCGGTCCGCGCGTTATCAAGGAAACAATTAAAAAAGACCTGCCGGAAGGATTCCAGAGTGCTGAGTTCCTGCAGGAACATGGGTTCCTCGACCTGATCATCGACCGTAAGGAAATGAAAGAACGTCTGGCTGCCCTGTTACAGTTATTTAAACACTAAGCACCAAAACTTAAGAAATTAAGGGTTAGGAATTAAAGATTAGGAATTAGGATGCATTTTCCTGAATTTCAATTTTTAATTCCTAATTTTTAATTCCCAATTACTAAAGACAATGGCAGAACTCAAGAACAGATCGGCATATTTCGAGTACGCAATAGAGGATAAGTATATTGCCGGGATGGTATTGACAGGAACAGAGATCAAGTCCATCCGCGGTAGCAGGGTGAGCTTCAATGATTCTTTCTGCTATTTCCATAAAGGAGAATTGTTTGTTAGAAGCCTGCATATTGCCGAGTATTCACACGGCACCTATGCCAATCATGATCCCCTGCGTGAACGTAAGTTACTGCTAACCAAACGGGAACTTCGTAAGCTTGAAAATAAGATAAAAGAACGCGGCTATAGCATTATCCCTTTACGCATCTTCATTACCGACAAAAGCCTGGCAAAGATCGAGATCGGCCTGGGTAAAGGTAAAAAGCTGCACGATAAACGTGAAAGCATTAAACAACGCGAAACGGACAGGGAGATCAGAAGATTCCTGAAATAAGAAAATCTATTATTCGAGTATATGCAAAACCGTTTCTGGTGGCTGATCGCCCCTATCCTATTGATCCTCTCCTGCAAATCAGGTGAGAAAATGTACAACAAAGGCAGATACGATGAAGCCGTACTGTTGTTCGTTAAAAAATTACAGAAAAAACCTGCACACACTGTTTCACTGCAACTTCTTCCTGATGCATATGCACAGGCTAAACGCTCTCATGAGGACAAAGTAAATGGTTACATGACCTCCAACGATCCTTTGAAATGGGAGTACATCAACAACGAATATCGTGCCCTGCAAAGACTGTACGATGGCATTAACGCCTCTCCCGCAGCCCGCGCCATTGTAAAACCGAAAGATTATCGCAATGCCATTACCGGTGCACAGGAAAACGCCGCCCAGGTAAGGTATGACAGAGGTGTAGACCTCCTCGAAGAAGGTAGTAAAGGCGCTGCCCGGCAAGCGTTCGATGAATTTCAGGCTGCCCTGAACCTCATCCCTAACTACCGTAACTCCGCCCAGCTCCGCGATGAATCTTTCCAGAGAGGCCTCGTGAATGTAGTCGTAAGACAGATCGAAGTACGGTCTCCCTACTATCAGTTCAGCGCTGACCAGTTCCGGGATATCCTGATCCGTAACCTCCAACAGCGGAATATCAACCGTTTTGTACAATTCACGGACGAACGTATTGCCAAAAACAATAAAATACAACCTGACCAGTTCCTGGAAATGCGCTTCTACGATTTCGTAGTAGGACAAACCTACGTAGACCGTACAGAAAAAGAAGTATCCAGACAAGTCGTTGTAGGATCCGTAAAAGACACTTCCGGCAAGAAGATCGACCGCTATGGCACCGTGAAAGCGAAAGTATATGTCGTTAAATCCACCGTCCTGTCAAAAGGCCTGCTGGATTATCAGCTGGTTGATGTAGCCACCAACAATATCGTACGTACAGACAGGCTTCCGGGTAGTTATACCTGGATGAACCAGTTTGGCTATTATAAGGGTGACGAACGCGCCTTAAGCGACGAAGACAGAGCTTTAATAGGTGGCGAAGATATTCCGCCGCCACCACCTCAGGATCTTTTCCTCGAGTTCACGAAACCGATCTATGATCAGCTGACCCGTGAAATGCAGGCTGTTTATAATAACATGTAAGAAAATTATTAACCCGTGGCTTGACCGGGGATATAAAAACGGGGACCATGAAGGCCCCCGTTTTCATTTTTATGGTCTGAAGATCACTGTTTTAACACAGATATCTCCTAAACCAGACATTAATTTAATATGTATATTTGCAGCCGTAAACAGACGTTTTGATAGCCTGTCACCACCAGGACTATCGCTCAAAACCATATAATCTATGAAAAAGCTCGCATTGTTGTTGCTTGCTACCAGTCTGACAGGCGTAGCTTGCAAAAAAAATGAACGGGGAGATAATGGGGATATTAAGCCCGCCGGAGGTACCTTCACAATTGAAGGAAGGTCCTACCTGTCAAACTACACCTACTGGAACGGTACAGAAGGATTGGTACTCACCAACATTCCGCAGGCGCCTTCCTATGTTGAGAACACTGTACAGATCTTTGTAGACAGCCTCTTTTTCTCTCATAGCTATACCTATATGGACCGCAACGATACCTCCTACGATAGAAAAAAGCATTTCTACAATGCAGTAGTGAGATATTCGCCCAATGACCTGAATGGTAATGAACTGGAAATCACAGGTGTAACCGCCGGTACAATGGAAGTTAGCAGAGAAGAGGAAACTTTCACGATCGATTATGACATCGTCGTAGCAGGCAGAAAAATGCGGGGCACTTACGTGGGGAAAGTAGCTGGGAAGAAATGGTGATCTATCAGTTCTTCATAAATGCATACTGCACTTTCTTGTACTGAGGCTTATTGATCTGGTCCTTCAACTTCCTGAAAGATTCCATCGGGCCTTTAGTCACAAACAGGTTAACCAGCCATGCAGGAATACTGCCCCCAGGATCTGCTTCCAACGTGTACTCTATGTTAACCATGTTGTTATCCCCCGGACTAATGATCCATTTTCCGGATGAATGTGTCACCCTTACAATGCCATTCTTCGCAGGTATGTAATCCGGTACAACTGGACCATCGATCGTCACCACTCTTGTACGGGGGTCCTGTTTCACGGTCAGATGACACACAAAATCCCTGTTGCTGAGTGGCCAGGGCAATCCTACCTCTGAATAATAATAAACTTCTGCTGGAGAAACCTGTTTGAGTAAAGTACTCGATTTAGTACTATACAGCCATTCAGTGGCCGTATTCACATCCATTATAACTGCTACAAACTGGGTTAGTGTAGCTGGCAACGCGCATTTAACCCGGATGCCTTTATAGTTGGAATTCTCAATGGTCTTGGTATAGATGGCAATACCATCTTTATTGGTCTTTAATGTCCAGGAGTCCTGTCCGTAACTTACCGCGCTGAAAAGCAAGGCCAGGCTAATGATCAATAAGTGCTTCATGTTCGTCTATAGGTTGAAATCCGTTACAAAACTACCGAACTACGGCGAGATTATTTAAAAGTGAACAGATATTGTACTAAAAACGGACATTTAGGTTCTAACCCCTATATGTTAAATTGCTGATTATTAATATTTTAATATTCCGGCACTTACTTGGAGGGAAGTGTGCTATAATTAAGTATTATATGCTGCAGAGTTATCTTAAAATAGCCCTTCGCAATCTCTGGAAGAATAAACTCTTCACAGTCATTAACATAGCCGGTCTGGCGCTGGGAATGGCCTGTGCACTGCTGATCATTTTTCACGTAAAGCAGGAGTTGGGATATGATAAAGGTTTTTCCAAAGCAGATCGCATCTTCAGGGTAACTTTCCACGGAAAAGGTGATGGAGACCGCTCGTGGGCCGCAACACCGTTTCCCACCGCCAGTGTCTTCCGGCAGGAATTTTCCCAGGTGGTCAATACCGTCACCTTTCACAGGCTTTATCCTTTCCAGGTGTTAAGTTATACATCACCCGATGGTACACTTACCAAATTTCAGGAGAATGGTGGCCTTTTTGCTGACGCTACGGTAACGGACGTATTTGATATTGATTTTGTTTCCGGAGATAAAGGGACCGCACTTACTGCACCCGGTAACGTCATTATCACGGAAAAGATGGCACTGAAATATTTCGGCAAAACCGATCCCATCGGCAAAGTGTTGCAGGACGACGTGAATGGCGTTCCATTACGTGTAACTGGTGTTATCCGTGACCATACATTTCCCTCTCATCTTCATTTTGACTATCTGCTGTCAATGGCCACCATCCATCGTTACGTGGATGACCAATCGTTGGCTAACAGGACCTGGAACGGCTTTTATACTTACGTAGTGCTGGACAAAGCAGGCTCTCTTTCAAAGATCCGGTCCAGGATGAATGATTTTCTACTAAAGTATTACCTGCCAATCGGTGAGACGCGCGAGGAGATATTATCAAAAAGAGATGTAGTCTTACAGCCGATCACAGATATCCATCTCCATTCCCGTCTGGAAAAAGAAATGGCGCCGAACAGTGATATCAGCTATGTCCGGATCTTTTCCCTGGCTGCATTGTTTATACTGCTGGTAGCAGCTGTTAATTTTATTAATTTGTATACCGCACAAGCATTCGGCCGGATGAAGGAAATAGGTATGCGCAAAGTAGTAGGCGCTACAAAAAAACAGGTCATCATGCAGTTCCTGGGCGAGTCAATGATCACTACCCTGATAGCTTCGGCCCTGGCATTATTGTTCCTTAGAGTAGCCATTCCCTTTTATAATGACATAGCCTCAAGGCCATTTTATATGTCTGGTATCCTGTCCTTCTCAAACCTGGGTATCATTCTGTTACTGATCTTATTTATCGGGTTACTTGCTGGTAGCTATCCCGCCTGGAATGTAGCACGTTTTCATCCTGTTACATCACTCAAAGGCAGGGGTGTTCCGCGAACATCTGCGGATATTGTCAGAAAAGGGCTGATCATCTTTCAATTCGTTGTGTCTGTATTTATGATTGTCAGTACGCTCGTGATATACCGCCAGATCAAATTCTTTCATAACAAAGACCTGGGATTTGACAGAGAACAGCTGGCAGGCATAACTATCTATGGTCCGATGTGGCAACGGTTCGATGCATTGATAAATGACATCCGCCAGCAGCCAGGTATTACTGATTTCTCCGTCGTTTCTACCCTTCCCGGTGACCGGTTCAGTTCTCAATCTTTCAGACCATTATCTGCAGATTCCAAAGAGGAGCTTGATAATAGCCGCACCATGTGGTCGGACGAACGGTTATTATCAACATTACAGATCCCTTTACTGGAGGGCAGGAACTTCTTTAACCAAATGCCCAATATAAAAACCAGTGAGTTTATTATTAATGAATCGGCTGTAAAGGCTTATCAGTTGAAATCGCCTATCGGGCAACAATTCGTTCTTGACGGAGATACCGGTTCGATCGTTGGTGTGGTGAAGAATTTCAATTTCGCATCTCTGCATTCTCCGGTAGATCCGCTGGTTATCAAATATGACCCTCAACGGGCCAATTATCTCTTGTTGAAAATAAAACCCGGTAGCATACAATCCACCATTGCTTTTATGGAAGAACGCGTAAAGAAACTGACGCCTGCCGGGACGTTCACATACACCTTCATTGACGATAAACTTAACCGTCTTTACGCATCTGAAAATCAGATGAGTACCATATTCAAAGCTTTCGCCGCCTTCGCGATATTTATATCCTGTATGGGATTGTTCGGACTGTCTGCCTACACCGCACAACTACGCACCAAAGAAGTAAGTATAAGGAAGGTACTGGGAGCATCGTCTTCCTATATCGCCCTGTTGCTTTCGAGAGATTTTGTAAAGCTGGTCTTTATTGCGATTCTTTTGTCCTGCCCGATCGCCTGGTGGGCAATGGACAAATGGCTGAACGGTTTCGCTTACCGCATTCCTATCAGCGGTTGGATGTTCGCGCTTGCGGGGATCTTTTCACTGGTCGTAGCAGTATTGACAGTGAGCTATCAGGCTATCAAGGTTGCCTTAACGAATCCGGTTAAGCACTTAAAAGCCGAATAAAGACGGTTTTAACTTAGCAATCGGACTCTTATTTCCACCTGATAATCAGCCAACTATGGCGTGAACGAAGTTGCACGAACTTGTTATTGCTTTGAACATCCCCGGCAAATTGATTCTGCTAATTTGCCGGGGATGCGCATTTCAATCTCATTTTTCAATCACTAAACTTCCACACCGTCATGTATCGCCTGCTGATCATCATGATCCTTTTCCCTTTCACTATAGTTGCCCAGACCACTATTCCCTTTGACTCTCCACGCTGGCAGATCAGGGGGGAAGAAGCGGTTGCCGAAACCCATCTTGGCCAGCCGGCATTACGGTTAAAACTTGGCAATGCATTGCTGCCGGATGCTAACTTCAAGAACGGTATTATTGAATTTGACATTGCCTTGTCCAAAGCCCGCTACTTTCCGGGCATTCATTTCAGGATGCAGGACTCGTCAAACTTTGAAGAGTATTATCTGCGCCCGCACCAGTCCGGAAATCCCGACGCCATGCAATACACGCCGGTATACAACCAGCTGGGTGGTTTCCAGCTTTATTACGGACCTGGGTACAATAATGCAGTAGAACTTCCTTTTGGCCGCTGGCTGCACATTAAAATGGTAGTGAAAGAAAAAGAAGCGGAGATCTATTTTGACAACGGAGCAGAACCTGTATTATACATTCATCCGCTTAAACGGGACATTATTTCCGGCGCTATCGAGCTGACTAATCCCTGGTCTGGCGTAGCCTGGTATAGCAATTTCGCGTATACCTCTACCGATGATGTCACTATTAAAAGCAAACGGGCGGCGCCGGTATTAGCTCCCGGCACTATTACCAGCTGGGAAGTGAGTAGCGTGTTCAGCGAAAAACAGATAGCGGAACGCACACAGCTTCAGGCAGCGGATACAACTTCGCTCAAATGGAAAACCCTGTGGGCCGATCATAACGGTATTACTGATCTGGCTCAGCTGTCGGGCGTAACACAGGAAATGAATACTGTATTCGTCAGGAAGACAATTGACGCCACTGCACCCCGCATCCGGAAGATGAGCTTCGGCTTTTCGGATGGCGCACGTGTATACCTCAATGGCCGGTTACTGTATGAAGGGAAAGATATATTTAACTCCCGCGATTATCGTTTTCTCGGCACCGTAGGATATTGGGACGCCGTATATCTTCCGCTGCAAAAGGGGCGGAATGAGGTGTTGATCGCGGTATCTGAATTGTTTGGTGGCTGGGGCATTAAAGCAAAACTGGAATAATCCCGAAGGGCAGGTATATCGGTGCCGGTGCGAGGATCAGTATAGGAACTTTCTAAAGAACATATAGGGAGATTTCTGCCAATTTACGATGTGACCATCGCAAATTGGCAGCATCCTTAGTAAAATATTATCCGTTGATGAGTGGTTTCAATTTCGTTCCTATCAGTTCGATAGAACCCATCAGTTTTTCGTGCGATACTTCAGCGGAATCCATCTGGAAGGTCAGCCTGGAAATGCCCCCTAATGCATCAGCATGACGGAGTACCTTCTCTGCTACTTCTTCTACGCCACCTACAAGTAATGCACCTGTCGGTCCCATCTGGCTCATGAACCGCTCTTTCGTCATCGGAGGCCAGCCACGCTCTTTTCCTACTTTGGTCATGCTGGCCGCATATCCCGGATAAAAGTTCTCTATTGCTTCTTCGGTCGTATTGGCAATATAACCCAGTGAATGCAGGCCTACGGTCAGCTTTTCAGGCGCGTGCCCTGCCCTTCTTCCTGCTTCGCGGTACAGATCTACCAACGGACGGAAACGATGCGTTTCACCGCCAATGATCGCTACCATTAACGGCAATCCTAATGCGCCTGCACGTACGAATGACTGTGGGGTACCACCCACACCAAGCCAGATAGGCAATTTCTCCTGGATCGGTCTTGGATACACGGGCTGGTTCTTCAATGGTGCCCGGAACTTTCCTGACCATGTCACAAATTCATTGTCCCTTATTTCCAATAAGAGTTCCAGCTTTTCAGCAAAGAGATCATCATAGTCGTTCAGATTATATCCGAATAACGGGAACGCATCAGTGAAAGATCCTCTTCCGACCACCATTTCAGCACGGCCACCGGATATCAGGTCTAACGTAGCAAAGTTCTGAAATGCACGCACAGGGTCCATGGCGCTCAAAACGGTTACTGCACTTGTCAGCTTAATACGTTTTGTGCGGGCTGCTGCTGCTGCCAGTATATGGGTAGGCGCTGCATCCAGGAAACCTTTCCGGTGATGCTCACCAATACCAAATACATCCAGACCCGATCTGTCTGCATGTTCCATTCTTTCCAGCAACTGGAACATCGCGTCTTTGTCGCTCAATGCAGCAGCCGCGTTGTCGCTGAACCTGGCCGCAAAACTATCTATTCCTATTTCTATCATATCTTTTTTAGAGGATTTTCATTTATTCTGTTCCCGTCATTCAACTGATTTATTCCGCTACAGCCAATGAAGGTTCAGTTACTTTCACCAACTGGATCTCCATGTGCAGTTTCACTTCATCGCTCAGTACAATACTTCCTGCTTCTGTAGCTGCATTCCAGCGTAAACCATAGTCGGCGCGGTGCAGTCTTCCTTTGATGGAAAAGCCTTCTTTTTCCTGTCCGTATGGATCGGTTACCACACCATTGCGGGTCACTTCCAGCTCAATGGCATGCGTATGCCCTTTGATGCTCAGGTCTCCTATTACCTTATAGTGCTCGTCTGTGATCTTCCTGATCTTTTTGGAAACAAACTTAATTTTCGGATGATGTACGGTGTCAAAGAAGTCACCGCCTCTGAGGTGTTCGTCCCGCTGTTTGTTCAAAGTGCTGATACTGGCCGTTGCCGCTTCAAAAGTAATTTTCGCATCGTGGAAATCCTCGCTATCGGTCTCAATACTTCCGGAGAACTGTGTAAAATAGCCGCTCACGTTTGTGATCATCAGGTGCTTTACTTTGAATCCAATTTCGCTGTGTGATTCGTCAATCTTCCAATGTGTCATTGCTTAATCTTTTAAGGCATAGTTTAATGACATAAAAGTAAGCAGTGATAGCCTTTCAATAGTTGCACAGAATTTCGATAATGGTGGACAAATTTCGAAAAATCATTAAATAAATGTTAAAGCGAATCAGCCAGATGGAAATGAGGGTCAACAAAAAGGGCTGTCAGCCAATGGCAGACAGCCCCGTGGATATTGAATGATTTAAAGATCAGTCCTGATTGCCCTGGAAGCCGGTATCTTCCAGCCAGTTACCGCTGTCGGCCGCTTCTGTAGCAAGTATATCACAACGGTTGTTCATCGGATTGGTGGAATGCCCCTTTACCCAGTTGAACTTCACCTGATGTTTTTTGTAAGCGGGAATGAAACGCTGCCAGAGATCTTTGTTCTTTTTGTCTTTAAAACCGGTTTTCACCCAGCCCCATAACCAGCCCTTTTCGACGCTGTTAACTACGTACTGACTATCTGTAAAGATCTTCACCTGCAGTCCGTCTTTCTTCAGTGCTTCGAGGGCCACGATCACGGCCATCAGCTCCATCCTGTTATTGGTGGTAAGACGATACCCCTGTGATAATTCCTTGCGGATACTGTTCCACATCAGGATAACGCCATAGCCGCCTGGGCCCGGGTTACCGCGTGAAGAACCATCCGTGTAAATAATAACTTCCGACATAGCGGGCAAAGATAAGGATTAAGCGCTATGCTTTTACACCTGGAAAACGCCTAAACTGAATGTGTCTTCCACAGGTGCATTATTCGCCGCTGCGATGCTTTCGGAAAGTATTTTACGTGTTTCCAGCGGATCGATGATCTCATCTACCCACAGGCGTGCTGCTGCATAGTACGGAGTGGTCTGGCTGTTATAACGTGCCGTGATCTCATCAAGCAGGCGTTTCTCTTCTTCCGGAGTGATCTCCTCTCCTTTTGCTTTCAACGATGCCACCTGGATCTGAAGCAGCGTTTTCGCCGCCTGCTCTCCTCCCATCACTGCGATCTTAGCATTAGGCCATGCATAAATGAACCGTGGATCATAAGCCTTACCACACATGGCATAGTTACCTGCGCCATAAGAGTTACCTACTATTACAGTGAACTTAGGTACGACAGAGTTGGCCACTGCATTTACCAGTTTGGCCCCGTCTTTAATGATACCGGCATGTTCACTGCGGCTGCCTACCATGAAGCCCGTCACATCCTGCAGGAACACCAGCGGGATCTTTTTCTGATTACAGTTCATGATGAAGCGGGCAGCTTTATCGGCGCTGTCATTGTAGATCACACCGCCCATCTGCATTTCACCTTTTTTGCTTTTGACCATCTTACGCTGATTGGCGACAATGCCCACAGCCCAGCCGTCAATACGGGCATAACCGCAAAGGATGGTCTTGCCGTAGTCTTCCTTATACTGATCAAATTCAGAACGGTCTACCAACCGGTGAATGATCTCCAGCATATCATAAGGACGGGTGCTATCTTCCGGGATCATGTTATACAGTGTAGCAGGATCTTTTTCCGGCGGCGCTGGTGTTGCGCGATTGAAGCCTGCGCTTACCGGATCACCGATCTTACTGACGATCTTTTTAATATGGTCCAGACACTCTTCGTCTGTATCAAACCTGTAGTCAGCAATACCGGAAATCTCCGTATGGGTTACTGCACCGCCTAACGTTTCAGCATCAACGGTTTCTCCGATCGCGGCTTTAACGAGGTAAGGACCTGCAAGGAAAATAGAGCCGTTTCCTTCTACCATCAGCACTTCATCGCTCATGATAGGCAGATAGGCGCCTCCGGCCACACAGCTGCCCATTACAGCTGCGATCTGGGTGATGCCCATCGCGCTCATACGTGCATTGTTACGGAAAATGCGGCCGAAGTGTTCTTTATCGGGGAATATTTCATCCTGCATAGGCAGGTATACGCCTGCGCTGTCCACGAGATAAATAACAGGCAGTCTGTTTTCCATTGCGATCTCCTGGAGACGGAGGTTCTTCTTTCCTGTCATGGGGAACCAGGCGCCTGCTTTTACTGTCATATCGTTGGCTACGATCATGCATTGGCGGCCGCTGATATAGCCGATACCGCCGACCGTACCTGCCGCCGGACAACCGCCATGTTCAGGATACATTTCATAGGCCGCAAAGGCGCCTATTTCCGTAAAAGGGGTGTCTTTGTCTATCAGGTAAGCAATACGTTCACGCGGGGTTAATTTGCCTTTCTGACGGACTTTTTCGAGGTTCTTTTTGCCGCCTCCCTGTTCAACGACGGAGAAGCGCTGTTTAAGCGTGCTGAGAGATCTGCGCATCGCATCTTCGTTCCGGTTCATATCCAGTTGCTGTGCATCCATATGATTGTTTTTGGTTCACGGCCTTTTATTGGCCATGACTAAAAATAAGGAAAAACAACATGTCATCTACACTTTTGGACAACAAACAAAACGCCGGGCGGACGGCATTGACATCATCCAAATACAAATAACCCGACGCCTCTTACAAGGGCCGGGTAAAACATTCTTTTACTGGCTTAATAATCGGTAGAATTTCCCTCTAACGCTGCCGGCGGGATCACCTGGTTGGCGGAATCAACAGGGATCACTCTTTTGGCGGCAATAAGACGTTTCTTATAGTACTCGCTGTTGGTGACATCTACGATATTCACGCCCTGGTTACTGGAGTGGATCATCAGGACCTTCCCGTTATCTACTTTGTAAACCAGACCTACGTGAGCAACTCTTTTGTTTGTCTTCGAGTTCCTTCTTCCGGCAAAGAACAGCAGATCGCCGGGACTCCAGTCGGAAGGAGTGATAAGATTACCCAGGGTGCTCATATCAGCCGCGGTACGCGGCAGGGTCATACCGATGAAGGAGAAGCCGAATTTCATTAATCCGCTGCAGTCGAAGGCAAAAGGCCCGATTGCCCCGCGGATGTACGGCTTACCCAATTCGGACTCAAGAACAGCCAGGAGCTGTTTGATATTCCCTTTCAGGCCTGAAGTATCGTATGTATTGAGGGTGATGTTGGAATTCGGAAAATATAAACTATCCGGTGGCGGCGGTGGCGTTACTACCTTTTTATGAGCAACCGGCCTGTGGGCGGTTGTTTTCTTATGATAGGCAGTATGCTTCTTTACTGGTGCGTGTTTAACTGGCTTTTTCTTTACTTGCGCGCCGGCAGTGGCGATGCTGGCGACGGATATGATTATCGGCAATAACTTCTTCACAGTAACATGTTTTAGTCAAAGGCGCCCGCCTCCACCTCCGAGAAGTTAAAATCCTCAACAGATAAAGAACGGATCATTTTGAAAGCTTTCAATGTTGTATCCGGTTTAGGGATGCCTTCCCCCTCTTGCAGGAAAGAAAACACCTTATGCTCCACCAGGTTTCCCTCGCTGGTGATTTTTACCTGCAGCAAAGGTGCAATATTATTGGGATATTTTAAATTGAATTGATGATAAGTTGCAAAATTCCCTAAACTATAAGCAATTAATTTTCCCTTATATCGTTCCATTCCTCTTACCACATGCGGTCCGGAGCCGATTACGAGGTCTGCTCCCTCATTAATACACATATGTGAGAAATGCCTAACATCTCCCCTGTTCTGTCCCAGGAAGAACTCTCTTCCCTTAGGTGTATGGGTACGGCCGGAACCTTCCCCTCCGCCGTGAAAGAATACGACCAGGAGCTCGCACAGCGGACGCACTTCTGCGATGGTTGCTTTTACGAGGGTGTCGTCATTCATATTCAGACAATTGCTATGGGGGGCAAATGAGACAAAACCGATCCTGGTGCCCCTGATGGTCAGGGTATCAAAACGGTGCTGGGGTACGCCACTGGTTTTTATATTAACGCTGTCCAGAAATGCGAGGGTGTGGTTTACGCCCTTCATCCCAAAGTCATAAGAGTGGTTATTGGCCAGGTTCAGATATTCAAAACCTGCTTCCTTATACCACATCGCACATTTGTAAGGAGTACGGAAAGCGAAACACTGGCTGGAGCCACAGTTCTTGAACACTTTCGCGCTGTCGGAAATAGCGCTTTCCAGGTTACCGATACGCAGGTCGGTTTGTTGCAGCAAAGGCATTGCATACTGCAGGATATTGCCCTCCTCTTCTGTTGGCAAAAAAGATGCAGCAGGGTAAGACGATCCTACCATCATATCTCCCACAATAGAAAAACTGATCGTATCGGGTAAAGTATCTGTAACCAGCGGAGTAGCGAATGACGGATTACCTGCCACGGAATATCCGTTTGTCATTCGTAATTCATTGACGACATTTCCATGTCTGGGTAAAACATGCTTGAAAAACTGCGTATCCCTCCTGTCTCCCGACAGCATGTACGCCATTGAAAAGAGAATAACAATATTAAAAGAGAACAAATAAATGCTCTTTGTCGCACGTTTAGGCATACAGTACTTAATATATTAAAATGAATTCCAGTCGCTTACAATAATGTTGTTCAAAAGGGGGAACAATAAGATATTCAGAACATCCTCTTTTTGCATTCACGAACCGTCCCTTGAGGTTTATGGAGGCAAATATATATTAATCCGGATATAATTTACAATAAGCATGCCGGTCCTCAGAACCGAGGACCGGCATGCAAATGATTAGATGCTTCTTTTACAATCAGTTATTTCACAAAAGAAAGTGTGATCTTTTTTCCGTCTTTCACTACCGTCATCCAATATACGCCCGCAGGCAATCCGGATACGCTGATATTGTTAGCTGTGAGGCGGCCGGTGATCCTCGCCCTGCCTGTAATATCGAACACTGTTACCGTCGCTCCCGTAAGATTATCAGGCGTCTTTAAATACAACGTGTTACCAGCAGGGTTAGGATATAATGACAAGCCCTGGAAGGTATGTTTTCCCGCAGGCGCCGTCTGTGCTGTTGTTAATGCTGCAGGTGCGGCACCTGTTGCGGTTATCCGCACGGAAGTGGTCTTGTCATTAAAGGTCTGACTAACCAGGCAACTGAGGTCTGTTCTAGTTGTGACCGTAGTACCGCTGAAATTATCATTCTCATACAGGACCACCTGGTATCCGCTGCTTACTTTCACAGAGGAAACATCATCGTTCAATATGCCTCTGGCCTGCAGCTGCGTAAGTGTATAATCGCCTGCCGGCAAGCTTATTACAGCACCTGTATAGTTACAGTCTTTATAGAAAGTAGCACCGGCGGTATAGTTAACTATAAGCGAGGAAACACTATCATTCCACGCAGTACCGATCCATGCGCTGTTACCGCTTACAACCAGGCTTCCACCCTGGAAATTATCATTCTTAAACAGCGTTACCTGGTATCCTTCAGGGATGGCGAAAGCAGTGATATCATTGTTGCTGATGCCCTTGGCGGTCAATGCCGCCGTGTTATAACTACCAGCGGTCAATCCCCAATAGCTGCCACCATAATTGACATCTTTATAGAAGTAAGATTGATCCAATGTAGCAGCGGCTTCAATCACCATTACACCACTTAATTGCGTAGCATAATCGGTGCTGCCTGAAGGTTGTTGTGACCAGTTTGCGCCTACAAGATTAGTAGAAGGATTAATGCCATTGGTTTTTAATGTCTGTGCATTGAAACGAATAGCTTCTTTGTAACCTGCTCTTGTAGCAGCAGGAATATTTCCTTCACGTGCTAATTCAGAAAGGTAACGAATGAAGATGCCCTTGAATAGTCCGCCGTCGCCACCGCCTGTTTCATCAGCGAAGAACATGCCGTTAGTACGCCTGCTGTTCATGGCGTAGTTCGCAGTTTTTACAGCATCGTTCAGGTAGTTCACATCACCGGTCACTTTGTACAATTCCCAGCCTGCAGCTATAAAGGTGCCGACATTATAAGAGAAGATCCAGTCTTTGTTGGTAACGCCGGTATTCAGATTAATAGCATCCCATACAGCGCCTGTTACGGGGTCTACAAGGTTCGCCTTCATAAAGGCGAAGATATTTGTTGCATATTGCAGGTCCGCAGCTGCATTCGTGAAGCGATATATCCTTGCCGCCAGGATCACAGCAGGAGCATTTGCACAAGCATTCTTACATCCGGCGCAACCTTTATTCCAGTCTATAGCGCCGTTCGTATAACCGCCTTTAATGTCATTCCACAGCGTAGTGGCCACATTGTAATAATCAGCATCCCCTGTTTCATGGTACGCCCTTAAAGCTGCTATGCCTAACCATTCCATATCATCGTAGAAATGGTTAATATAGGTATTACCGTTAAAGCTCCTGATACCCAGCAGTAATGACTTCATACGTGTTTTGTAGGTTTCTGAGCGTGTACGTGTGTAACCGTCAAGCAAGGCATCAACACCATGCGCGCACCACCAATAGTTCTGGTTAGGTACACCGAAGGTATTGTACATACTGGTTTGCAGGGCTTCTGCTGTTCCGTTAAAATTGGCAAGCTGCCCCGTGCTTCTGAATTGAAAACATAGTAAGAGCAGGGCCACCTGTAAAAGTGTTTTCATGTTAATTGGGTTTTGAAGGGTGAAGAATTAATGTGAAGCTATTTTGATGATTTTCATGTGGATCTCTTAATGATCACCGGATTGAGCTAACAGTGCATAAATTTCCGGGGGCAATATCATCGTATTACCTTACGGGAAAGTCTGACCTGTATTTCTTACAGCACAGTACCAACGTGGAAAAAATGTACTTGGTTATGCTTCCTGTAAAGCGGCTGACTGAACATAGCAATCTCACTGGCCTTACGGACCATATTTAACTGTTCGTTTGTAAATGGAGAAGGGGTAAACTCTGACCGGCTCGCATAGCATCAATGCCTGCGGGGTTAGCAGATGTTTCATTTCTAAGGGTTTTATGTAATAAATACAATGAACCCTGGATGAACTACAGCGAACTAAAAGTATTCAAATGTTTTAAATAAAGCAAGGGGGTTAACAGAAAAGTATGCCTTGCCTAAATTAAGTCTATTTCATAGCGTTCTTCCGTCAGCTGCAGTCCCCACATAGGCATATGTTTCTCGCCCGACTTACGGAAGCCGTTCTTTTTAAACAATGTAGTTGCAGCCACCTGCTGGCTGGTAGTGATCAGATAGATCTTCTGGAACAGCTTTTCCTTCGCCGCATTAATGGCTTCTGTCAGCAATCGCTGTCCGATGCCCAGTCCGCGGTAATCAGGATGTACCAGGAACCAGCGCATCTGCGTAGCATAACGGGAATGCCCCAGTACAGCAATGGACCCTATGATCTGATTCCCATGCATGGCAAGGAATACCTGGTCTTTAGAAGAGTTATAGGCTTCCAGGAACTCATGGAACGTTTTACAGATGTGCGTTTCATATTCCAGGTTATACCCGGCCTCTTTGGTATAGAGAGAGCCGTGCATATGCATAATAAAGCCTGCATCTCCCGGTTGAAGGT
Source organism: Chitinophaga sp. S165 (assembly GCF_003182155.1). GTDB lineage: Bacteria > Bacteroidota > Bacteroidia > Chitinophagales > Chitinophagaceae > Chitinophaga. Next base: position 292,774 of record NZ_QGTG01000001.1, on the reverse strand, counting down.
CGCGCCTGTAGGTAATATCTTCCGCAGAGATCTTGCTGTCGTCGGAAAGGATATGCCTTACCGTTTTCATAGCGCCCGCCAGTGCCAGCTGCTGTTCTGCAGCCAGAGGCTCCAGCAGTTGGGTGATCTGGTGTGCAGACCCTTCTTCCAGTATCTCCAGCAGCTTACGCCCCTTGGCGGTGAGCTGAAGGTACCAGGTACGGCCGTCTAACGTCGATTTACGCTTGGAAATGAGCTGATTGGTATCAAAGGTTTTCAGGATCCGGCTTAAGTAACCACCATCTATACCCAGATTGGCAATCAGTCTACCCGCAGTGCATTGTTCTTCTTCCTCCCTTAACTTTACCAGTACACGTAATGCTGATAACGATAGATTATTGTCCGCTAAGTGCCTGTTTAACAATTCCGCCAGGCTATTATAATAATTATTGAATTCACTAACCTCCCGCACCACTTCGAGATTCACCACTGACATGTCCCTAAATATTTTCCGCAAATGTTAAAAATCTGTTTGACAAAAGCAATTAAAAAACAGCGACATTTACCCACACTGGATAAATGTCGCTGTTAAGTTATTCAGATTCTTTACTTTATGGTTGCACGTACCGCTGTCACTTCTGCGGCAGAAACGGTGCTCGCCTTGTTGCCGAAGCTATTTCTAACGTAAGACAGTATATCTGCGATCTCCTGGTCCTTCAACGCCGCCTGTGAAGGCATCGGGTTGGAATAATATTCCCCGTCAATCTCCACATCTTCGTTCAGGCCATTCAGTAATATACCTATCAGCCGTGTCTTATCGCCCAGTACATACTCAGTTTTTATCAGCGGAGGATTCATCCGGGGCACTCCTGTTCCGTTTTCCTGGTGACAGGACATGCAATATTGCTTATAAAGCAGTTTTCCTCTTCCTATTGTAGCTGTTGCTGCACCTGCGGTTTGTTTAGCAGCCGGTTTAGCGGTAGCTGGTTTCTTTACCTGCGCTGTCGCCGTTAATGCACCTATCGCCAATGGCATTACTGCCAGCATCCATTTTCTCATGTCTATTTAGTCTTATATACGATCCTGTAAACAGTTCCTTTCACATCATCAGTAACGTACAGCGAACCATCCGGTCCCTGAGCCAGTCCGCATGGACGGTGTACCGCATCTCCGGGTGATTTTACAGGGCCTGGGCCAGCAAAACCATCTGCAAATACTTCCCATTTGCCGGAAGGTTTACCGTCTTTAAACGGTACGAATACCACGTAATAACCAGCCTGGTTCTCCGGAGAACGGTTCCAGGAGCCATGGAAGGCTACAAATGCACCGTTACGGTATTTTTCAGGGAACTGGTTACCAGTATAAAATAACAGGCCATTAGGGGCCATATGTGCAGGGAAAGCTACTACAGGGTCTTCTGCATTTTCTCCACCTGTCTTTTTACCATCGCCACCATATTCCGGCGCCAGCATCTTCCTATGCTGATACGGATCGTAGTAGATATATGGCCAGCCGCAGTCAGAACCTTGTTTCAGCGCATACATACATTCTGCGGGCAGGTCGGCCGACTGCTTTTCAGTGAACATGGAAGGGAACAGATCATGCAGCTGATCGCGGCCATGCTGCATAACGAACAGCTGATTAGCTGATTTATTCCAGTCAAGTCCTACCACATTCCTCAGACCGGTAGCATAACGTACGCCATCGCCATAGGTCTGGTTCTGTTTATCGGCTTTGAACTGCCAGATACCGGCGGCTGAATCCAGCACCGGACAAGGCTGCATGCCCAGGGAGCCTGCTGTTCTGTCTTTTGTCTGGCAGGAATTGGAATAAGCCCCGATATTTACATAGATATTTCCATTGTCGTCCAGTACGATTGACTTTGACTCGTGCTGACGGCGGTTGATCAAACCGCTCACCACTGTTTCCGGGTGTTCAGGATCGATCACCTGCTGTTGCGCATCCAGCTTGTAACGATAGATGTCCTCATTAGATGTAGCATACAGGTAATCTCCTTTTACATAGATACCGGTCCCGCCGTAGGCGCCGAAACTCGTCTTTTTATCCGTTTTTCCGTCTCCATTAGTATCCTGGAGGTACAGGATGCCATTGTTGTTCCTTGCCCTGTCCAGTTTTATATAGATACCGCCGTTAGCCGTTACAGCAATATGGCGCGTCCTGCCCAGGCTGTCGGCCACTTTAACCGCGCCGAAACCGGCAGGTAATTTCAGTCCGGCGTTATTAGCGTCGGGTTTAACATCTGAGGCGCCAGGTTTGCCCGGACCGCCTGCAAATACGGATGTAGTGATGGCTGTCATTGCCAGGGCAACGACCAGACACACCTTTGTCTTTTGCATCAGCATTGGTAATTGATTGTTTATGAATAAAGCCAGGAGGAAAATTACGAAAACTACCAGGGAAAGCAGAGAGGATTTCTATGAAAGGTTAAATTGCTTTACTATCTTTTAAGATGGTTATTATATTTGTCTGAGAAGCAAGCAGTCTTATGAATGATACGCCCTTACATCAGCTTATCTTAAAACACGTCCTTAAACGGATCAGCCTCTCTGAAGAGGAACAGGCACATTTCTGCAGTTTACTTAGCGTGCGGAAGTTGCTCCCCCGGCAATACCTGTTACAACAGGGAGAGGTCTGTAAGTACGAAAGTTATGTCTGCTCCGGTTTTCTTCGTTCGTTTTATGTAGATGATGCAGGCAATGACCACACGCTTCACTTTGCCATGGAAGACTGGTGGATCGCAGACTCCGCAAGCTTTATTCCGCAAGTTCCGTCACGCATCAATATCGTTGCACAGGAAGCGTCTGTAGTATTGCAAATAGACAGGGCCGGCCTTGAGCAATTGTTTGACGATATTCCGGCCTTTGAACGGTTCTGGAGGGTTTTAAATCAGCAGGCGCTGATATCTCAGGACCAACGTATTCTGAATGCGATTTCTATGACGGGAGCGGAACGTTATGAGGCGTTAATAGCAAAATATCCGACGCTGGAGCAGCGATTGCCACAAAAGCATATTGCCTCGTTCCTGGGAATTACGCCTGTGTTTTTGAGTCAGATAAGGAAAGGCGGGAGAAAATGAGTTTACGGATTTGCGCTAAGAAAATCTTCTACTTCTTTAGTTAACTGTTTTCCCCTGTCGATATCGTAGTCTACCGGAGGGCCAAAAAGGTCATCCTCTGAATCTGTTGAATTATGAAAATGAAATTTCATCCCATTCTTAAAGTAGATAGTAAAGTATAGCCTCGTGTTATTACTAAACCGCGGTATCAGACTTCTTACCTCTGCTATTCTATCAAAAAGCGCAGCGTCTATCTGCTGTGGTTTCTTAAACAGCTTTTTCACAAAAAGGTATTGCCATCAGTATAGATCTCTGCAAACTGTCTCATATAAAAATGCAGGGGTATATAAGTTGTTAAAGGCATAATACCCAATATTATGAAGAACATAGTCCAAGCCAGCATGAGGCACGAGAAAAACAAACAACTGAATGCGCCTGCCATTATCATTAAAATGATCTGATCAGATAAAGCTGTATCGTTTAAGATGTATTTTCTATTCATTACATTAATCGAACAAAAGTCACCGTTATTTACCCTAAAGCGCGACAGTATCGCAATCCTGGCTCAATTAACGCTATTTTAACAGATTTTCCAACTGTTATAGCCTTCATTTCGTTAACTTAAGTTTCACCCAAACTCCACACATATGAAATGTCCCAATTGTAACGAAACCCTTGTAATGGCCGACCGCCAGGGAGTAGAGATCGACTATTGTCCGAGCTGCCGCGGTGTATGGCTGGATAAAGGAGAACTGGACAAGATCATCGAACGTTCCTCCCAGTATGAATCGGGCTCCCGCCAGCAGGATAACGAGTACCGCAGGGATGATGATGACGATCATTACAAGCAACGTCCTCCTTATCAGCAGAAAAAAAAGAAAGGTTTCTTAGGAGATTTCTTTGATTTCGACTAAGCACCAACGACCGCCTGCCCTGCTTTAACTGTACCTCTTAGTTTATCCGGGAATCATTAAGTATATTTGCACCGTGAGATACGCCTTTATATGCTACATATTACTCCTGCAACTGCTATGGCAATCAGCCACTGAGCCAAAGGTGTATGCTGCTGGCAATAAGGCATTACAGGAAGAGTCTGCAGGCATTTCTGAATCTTCCGTTACACCCCGTCAGTATGGTGAGATCACTCCTTTCCTTCAGTTTAATGGAACCATTTCGAAGGTAAACGGCCAGAGGTTACATGACGGGCTGGCTTCAATCCTCAATCTCAGTAGTTATTTATCCATCCAGGTAAGTAAAGCTACCACTGCCTTTTCATCACCACCACGATTCCCATTAGTAAGGTTATTACTGTTCCCCCATCACTATTTCTGGTAATCAGCATTTACATAAGATTAAACATTTGAGGCGGTGCTCAATCGCCAATGCTATTGTATTACCTAAACTTTTCGAATATGTCAGAAATAGTAATAGTGCTATTGCTTATAGTGCCTATGGTTGCTATCATAGTCATGCTAAGCAATGCAAATAAAAAACGGAAGAACCGGGAACGGACAAAAATACATGACTATATAACGGGCGTGATAAGACAAACAGGTATTGAAAACAGCTACCAGCAGCAGCTTGTTCATCAAACTATCGTCATTGACGAATTAAACAAAAAGCTGTTGGTTATTGATCATAAAGAGACTGACTTCTCTTATGAAGTGATCAACCTCGAACATTTGAGAGACACAAGGATCATCAGCGATAAGTATTCGTTCAGATCTGATAACAAAAGCAACAGACAGGAAACCATTACAACAAGGATCGGCGTTTCCCTGTTACCTGAAAAAGCAGGTACGGAATGTGTCCTTACTTTTTACGATCATATAGCGCATAATATACACCAGGTGCCCGATTTTGAAAAAGAAGCACACAGGTTAAAGTCAAGGATCGACGATGTCAGAAGCAATCAACTTTCTGTAGTTCAATAGTGTTAAAGAACAACTACACCCAGCAGGGCTCTCATGCATTAAATTGTTGAGGGCCCTTGCTATTAAATGAATATGCAAAAAATAAACGTTTAAAAGGATATGCACTTCTCTTCATACTTTTATCTCAATCTTTCTTTACGTACTTACTATAGATATGCTCAAATATACTTTTTTCGAACTCATTCTCACTAATGCTGACACTTGATGCAACATTTCCCCGTGTCTTTATCAGACTAATAACGGCATCAAATCCCCAGATATCCCTAATCGCTTCAATAATAACATAGCCCAGCATATATTCCATTCCATTGCCAAGCGTGGCTAAAGGCGGGAATTGTTTGTTGCGGATAATATCCAGCTCCTTCGGATCAAAGAACCAGTCCGATTCGAACATGGCCACACCTTCCCATAACCATCGCGGGTTATTAGGCGAATAATCAATATTCAGATGAACACAATGCGTAAATTCATGCGTTACGCCTTTTGTCAGCATTGCACTATCTACCCCTTCTGCATTGGGCGAGACCATTCTGAAATCATCCTTCCCGAAGGCAGTGGCTAACACTTCATCAGGGGCATTCGGGAAGTTTATTCCATGCTTAAACCCCTCCCGGTTGGGATAGATCCTGACCGTCGTAACAGGCATTTTATCCAGCTTAAAATCATTCAGGACCCGTTTGTAGTCTCCCTCCAGTCTGTCGGCGATACTATTAACACTAGCAGCATCAATACTACTATATAAAAGAATAAAATGTGCTGTCAGTTTTCTTAGGGTAAGCAGTGAATCAGTTCCAGCGAAGTTATCGGCAGTGTCTGATATTTTCCTGAACTCCAACGACTGCTCTCCACGCTGGCTGATCATCGCCGTTGTTTTACCATCCTTCTCCACAAAAAGGAAGCGCTCATCTTCAAATGAACTGGTTTTAAATTTATTCACCCCGTCCGGTATCATCTCCTGCATTGGCGCACCTGGCACCACAAGCATCAGGGATTGCTTAAGCGATACGAGTTGTACGACCATGCCATTTACGTCATACTTCCCGATGTATTTTTTTAATTCACCCGATGACAGGGTATCGTTTTGAGCTTGCGTAGTAAATACAGAACAGCAAAGAAGAAGAACCACGAACAGTCTCATAACGATGAAGTAAGATGGAGTAATTCTCACGGCAAAGGGGGTTTCTGCAAAGATACTGATAACTATTCCCGTTAAACTACTTTAACCTGAAATATTAAATTAGTTATACGTCCTGTAACCACCCTTGTCATGACCTTTGTATCCTAAACAAAGGAACCCATGAACAACATATTATTTGAACCAATATCCATCCAGGGACATACCCTGAAAAACAGGTTCACAGTTGCCCCGATGACACGGAGAAGCGCTACTGCCAACGGTGTTCCCACAGCTGAAATGGCCGCCTATTACGCAGCCTTTGCAAAGGGAGGATTTAGTATGATCATTACGGAAGGTACTTATACAGATGATCTTTTCAGTAAAACAGATGATCATCAACCGGGACTGGTCACAAACGAGCAACTGGAGGGCTGGAAAATGGTGACAGATAAAGTTCATCAATCCGATCCAAATGCCCTGTTCATACTTCAGCTGATGCATGGCGGCGCCATCGCTCAACAAACCGACAAAACGATCGCTCCTTCTGCCATACAGCCCAGAGGCCTCCGAAATACTGAACCCGGAGGTCTGACGGGCGCCTTCCCCCTACCCGTTGCCATGACAAAGCAAGACCTGGCAGATGCAAAAGAAGGCTTTGTACAAACTGCTTTAAGGGCTGTTGCAGCCGGATTTAACGGGGTGGAATTACACGGCGCCAATGGTTACCTGATAGATCAGTTTATCACACCTCATACGAACGTACGGAACGATGAATATGGCGGCAGTTTCCGGAACAGATTGCGATTCCTGATAGAGACCTTTGAAGCAGTAAGAGCGGTAGTTCCGAAAGACTTCATCGTAGGCATACGACTGTCTGAAAGCAAGGTTAATGACCTTCCTTACAGATGGCCCGGCGGACCAGATACTGCACAGGCGATATTCGATATTCTGAAAGAACTGGATGCCAGTTATATCCACATTGCATCTGAAGGCGGAAATTGGGCAAGGGAATCATTATACGAAGACGGAACATCATCCAATGGTATTGCAAAGCGCATTACAGGCAAACCAGTTATTGTAAATGGCGGCATGCATGATATTGACCTCGCCGCAAGATTGCTCTCTACACAGGAAGCAGACCTGGTATCAATAGGTAAAGCAGCCATCACCAATCCTGATCTACCCAATAAAATAAAGAATGGGGCTCCACTGGCCCCATTCTTCAAAGAGTTGATCAAAGACAGTTTGACACTTGCGCATGTTGAACAACAGCTAAATCCCAAAGCAGTATGTTAATCGGAGGATTACTACCTGGTGGGTAGGCGTAGCAGGAAGTAATAAAAATGTGCCTTCAAGACGCTGAGAGGGGATTGACACAGCTCTATCAGCGTTAAAACCTCCAGACGCCGCACAGTGCCCAATCGATATTCAACCAGCGTTTTGCTGCACATTTTATTACTTCCTGCGAATGCCGCCCCGGTAGCGCCATCCGCGTTAATCAAATCAAACTATTAATATCCCGGGTTCTGTACCAGTTTATTATTCCTGTTCATTTCATCCCTTTGCAGCGGCATGAAATACATCTTGTCCAGCCAGATCCTGTTCTCATTCACCAGTGTTACCGGTGTGTAAGTATAGTCATAGCTGTTCTCATCATGCTGGTACAAAGTAACCTTCACATTAGGTTTCAGCTTGCCTACTACGTTGATGCCACGTAATGCACGGCCAACAGTCGAAGGTGCTATCATCCAGCGGCGCACATCATAGAAACGCTGTTCTTCAAACACCATTTCTATTTCTTTCTCCCGCTGGAAACGCGCCAACAATGCAGCACCTGATTCTGTAATATCAGGCATGCCAGCACGTTTACGGATCATATTCAGGTATTTACGCGCTTCTTCGTCTTCACCCAGTCCTATACAAGCCTCCGCATAGTTGAATAATATCTCGGTAAACCGGAAGACAGGATATGGTACCTCCTGACGGAAATACTGTGCATCCACATTGGGATCAATGAACTTCTTCATATAGTACCCGGTGAAACTGCCATTCCAGTTCTCTACTGGTCCCTGACGTGTGTCCAGACCGGGGGAATTGATCGTTCTTCCGCCTTCCGCATCCCACACCTCATATACACCTGTCTGTGCCTGGTTAGCGGGATCCTTTGCTGCTACATCGGAGGGACGCGCACGCCAGTTAGCGCCATCATACAGGATACTGGCATAAAACCGGGGATCGCGGTTCAAATAAGGATTTGACTTATGCGACAGATCTCCCCAGTTAAAAGGTGTGCCATCCGCCATTTCATAATCGTCGATCAGCAACTGTGTGGGTGTATTACCAGACCAGTTATGATAACCGTTCAAGCCGTTGTAAAGACCGATCTGACCACCAGCTTCTGACTTAGCGTTCAGGAAATAACGGGAGAAGATGCTCTCTGTATTATCGCCCAGGAACATTTGCTGATAGTTGGCGCTGGCTTCCTGTGGTGAAGCCGGCGAAGGAAATGCCAGGGAATAACGTCCAAGCTCCATCACCGTCCAGGCAGCAGCTTTAGCACGTTGCCAGCGTTCCGTACGGTTGCCGGTAGTATAACCAAGTACTGCCGGAGTAGCCGCAGCAGCTATTACAGTCGATTTCCCACTGGCGGTTGGAAAGTCATACAGATCACTCGCAGCATAGATCAGCATACGTGATTTCAGCGCGAGAGCCGCTCCTTCAGTAGCACGGCCCTTTACGGTGATGCCTTCTTTGCCATGCAGATTTGCAGCTGCAGAATCACAATCACGTATGATGTGCTCCACACATTCGGAAAAAGAATTACGGACAACCGTGTAATCTTTATCATCGAGCGTGTACACGGTATCTATCAGGGGTACACCACCATAAGCACGTACCAGCTGATGATAGAAGTATGCACGGAGGAAATAGGTTTCTCCTTTTAAACGTTCTGCAGTAGCTGTTTTATCAAAAGGCACCTTCTGTATGTTCTGAAAAAACACATTGCAGGCGCGGATACGTTTATACAATTCTCCCCAGCGGAACGTACCACGGGTATTAACATATTCTGCATCTGTAGGACTGATCGTCGCCTCACCCATGTTCTTCATACCGTAGTTATGCGTGAACATGGTTTCGTCAGTAGCAGAGGATAACATCGTTTCGAGGAAACCTCCACTGCTCAGGCCATTGTAGATCTCATTTACAAACGCTTCGGCCAGTGCCTGGTCCTGCCACACATCATCTTTGGTAGCTTCCCCTAAAGGCCTTGTATTCAGAAAATCAGTATTACATGCTGCTACTGTGAAAGTACCTGCAATACCAATTCCGATATATATTTTCTTAAGTAATTGTCTCATGATACTGCTGATTAAAAAGTTAAATTGAAACCTGCATTCAATACCCTTGACTGCGGATAATACTGTCCATTACCATTAATAGATTCCGGATCGAGGATCTTCAGATTATCGATCGTGAAGAGGTTCAGACAGTTGGCATATAACCTCAGATTGGTGATACCACTTTTCTTCTTCAGAAAATCAGGAATACTGTACCCGATCTCCAGGTTCTTCAGACGTACATAGTTGGTACTGCGGATCCAATAGGTATTACCAGTCGCCCAATAGGTATCATTACGGTCGTTCACACGAGGGTGTTCTCCGTTTGGATTATCAGGGCTCCAGCGGTGATCATAGTAGTCTTTGGTAAAGTTGCCGATCTCACCAGACTCAGTATTGATAGCCAGGGCGCCACCGGTAGCTCCTTGTATGAGAAGAGCGAGGTCAAAGTTGCCGTATTGCAGGTTGGCGTTCAGACCACCTGTAAACGTCGGCTGTGTGCTCTTTGCATAGCGTATCTTATCGTCGCCGTCAATCTTACCGTTGCCATCAATGTCTTTAAACTTCATGTCGCCCGGACGCAGGTTGTTTGTCAGCGCACTGTAGTCTATCCCGTTCTTCTCTATCTCTGCATAGTCTTTGAACACACCGTCATATTCATAGTACAGGTTAGTGTTCATCTGCATACCGGTAGAACGTTGCCATACGGGAGCTCCCGGCGCTTCGTCCCAGAAAACGATCTTGTTTTTAGAATAACCGCCATTCACGCTAACGTCATAACGGAATTTACTACCTGCATGATCAGTATAACCAACACGGAATTCAAAACCCTTGTTGTCCACCTTACCGATATTTTCAGCTGGCAGTGTCATACCTGTTGTTTGAGGTACAGATGCATTCCTTCTTACCAGGATGCCTGAACGTTTGTTCATGAACGCGTCCAGTTCGAAATAGATCTTACCGTTCAGCAAAGCTCCGTCCAGACCAATGTTATAGTTGTTCGCTACCTCCCACGTGATGTAGGGGTTAGGGATACGTGCTTCAAAGAGCGACTTTACCACATTGCCTCCCAGGATGTAACTGCTGAAACCATAAGTAGAGTAATACTGGTATTCCTGCAATGTGAGCGTACCATCACCATTATCATCGAAGTAAACCTGGTCATTACCCAGCTTACCCCATGATGCACGCAGTTTCAGGTAGTTCATGAACGTCACGTTGTCTTTCCAGAAGCCTTCTTCTGATACACGCCAGCCTAACATCAGACCAGGGAAGAAACCAAAACGGGAAGTACCAGGGAACATGTATGATCCATCATTCCTCCATACAAATTCCGCGAGGTATTTCTCTTTATAGTTATAGGCCACACGACCGAAATAGTTCAGACGGGCACGGTCCCATGCACTGCCGGCATTATCTTTTTCAGCATCGCCACCGGCGAACATCTGATCGATCAGTGGAGAGATAAAGTACCTGCGGAAAGCGCTGAAACTTTCCGAGTTGACAGTTTCCCGCTCTATACCGAACACAAAGTTCAGCGTATGGTCTTTCTTAAATGTACGGTCGTACGTCAGCAAACCACGCAGTAACAAGTTACTCTGATCTTCATCACCCTGGTTAAGTGTAGCCTGATCGGTACCGCGTTTACCTTTTACAAGCAAGGGTGTTTTGCCATCCTGCTCATAAGTTTTTTTGTCCCATGTATACAGGTACCATGGCGTCATCCAGCGTTTAGTGCTTTTGATATATTTATCGAACGCCACATTACCACTCAGTTTCAGACCTTCCACACCTGGTACCAGTACGTCCAGGCGTGCGTTGGTTTGCACGTAGTAACGTTTATCTTTATCGTACCCGGTCTGGTCTGTAGTGATCACTACAGGATTGTTACCGTATTCGATATCGGGACCAGGCAGACCATTGGGCCAGAACGCCGGCTCAGTAGGCTTACCGCGCATCAGCATACGGAAGATATCACCTGCAGAACGGGTAGGATAATTACGTTCCTCCTGACGGCCTAACATGTCTACGCTAACATTTACATACTTATTGATCTTTCCATCCAGGTTAACACGCAGGCTGTACTGATCATAACCAGTGGCCGATTTTTTATAATAAGCATCCTGCGACTGGTAACCGAACGAGGTCAGGTAACGCATGTTTTCGTTACCACCGGAAACCTGTACGCTATGATTGGATTGTGGCGCCCATGTCTTGAATGTAGATTTGTACCAGTCAGTATTAGGATACAGCCATGGGTCTGTACTATTACGAAATTTCTCTATTTCCGTCTGACCAAAAGCAACATCCCATTTCTTATTGGTAGTAGGTGAAGTATAGGCTGTGCCTGTTTTATAAGCGTTCCATGCAGTGCCCCACTCTCTTCCGGGTACATCTCGGTAGAGGCTCAGCTCATCTCTTAACTGTGCATATTCAGCGGCGTTAGACATTTCAGGGATGTGTGTCGGCTGTGACCATCCCTGGTTGAAAGAGTAGTTCAGCTGTGGCTTACCGCTCTTACCGCGTTTGGTGGTTACAAGAATAACACCGTTTGCAGCACGTGCGCCATAGATAGCAGCAGAAGCATCCTTCAATACAGAAATACTTTCGATATCCTGTGGGTTGAGACGCTCAAGACCACCGGTACGTCCTGCCACACCATCAATTACGATCAGCGGATCGTTGTTACCGAGGGTATTTGAACCACGGATACGGAGAGAGGAACCATCAGCTCCAGGCTCACCGCTGTTCTGCATGGCAGTTACACCAGGCATACGTCCGGCAATGGAGTTAGATAAGTTGGTAGCGGGCGACTTGACAAGATCAGCGCCTTTGACTGTGGCAATAGAGCCGGATACAGCTTCTCTTTTCTGAGCGCCATAACCTACTACCACCACCTCACTGAGGCCTTTGGTATCGGCTTCCAATGTTACGTTCAAAGGGGCGTTGCCACTAACAGTAAGCGTTTGGGGAAGGAACCCGATAGCACTGACCGTTACCTGTGCTCCATTTGCCACACTAAGGCTGAAAGAGCCATCAGGCAATGTCGTTGTCCCTTTCGAGGTACCAACTACTTTAATAGTGGCCCCGATAACCGGTTCTTTATTTTTATCAACGATCTTTCCTTTTAATATGATGTCCTGCCGGATTAAATAAGAAGTTGGGTAACCATCTGCAACAGCCATAAGTGGGGACAGGCCCGGTAAAAAAAGCAGCAATGTAAATTTCATGCGCAATAGTGTTGACTGCCAGGCATAGCGATGCCTGACCTTCAACAGGTCTACATTTTTCATACGTTTAATTTGTGTAGTTAAATAAAGGCGAACTCCTTTCGCTGATTTTGGTTACGACGGTAATATGTAACAACATATCCGCCTTAGACGCTATTGTCTGTCATCATCATTAAAACGTGGTTTTGCTTAGTTAAAGAATACATGGTAGCGGGTCAATAGCACAGTACAACTACATAGGTTTTCAGTTTACATAGTGTGCAGCCTGATTTTCATAACGATACTTTTCTCAACGTGTCAATTTCACACCTAAAATAGAAAAAATAATCAAGAATTATATTTCTTTTAACATACTGCGATCTTATGAAAGTGAAAATGTATATACGCGCAGTATATTAACCTGCAGAAACGGCATGTGTACCGCTAAGTACGGCTGTTCTCACCACATGATAAGGTCAAAGGACTACCTTAGTTCCCGTTAAATAAAAACAATGGGAAAGTGCTGGTTAAACTGTCTTTCAGACATGTTATTGATGTAAATGCCCGTACCGGGTTCGGACTATCTTAATAATCCTGTACGAAAGTGATAGACGTTATACTAAAAGGATTGCCTTTGGCTACCAGGTAGAGGTCATGTACCCCATTCGAATATTTAGGGTTACCGGTTAACTTTAATGCATAGGTCGTATCGCCGGTGAAGGGGATCTTAAGCGTACCGATACGCCTGCTTTTCTTGCCTTTAGGACGGTCAATACGGAATTCAAGACGGCCGTTCTTCTTCTCCTTATTCTGGCAAAATACGACTACTTTAAAGCCTATTTCACCCATACCGAGGTTCACCTGTCCGAAGCCCAGGTAACTTCCCGATTTCATTTTAAATTCTGTTTCAAAATTGCCTTTTTTTAATGGGCCTGCCGGAGCAACGGTACCCGCAGGAGCGGTCGTACCCGCCGGAGCCACTGTTCCTCCCGGAGCCGGTCCGTTAGACGGCGGCGGCGATGCCGTCTGTCCCCGGACAATCATCTGCACAATAATGAAAAAAAGACATAGGATAGGCCTCATAGCAATATGGTGGGTCCGGCGTCTTTTTAGGGAAGCCCAAACCAGTGTCTAAAATACTAATTAGGTTGAAAAATTACGCAAATTTATATTAAAAATTACAATAATAATACACTCTGATTCCCAATATGTTAAATCGGGGCTATTTGTATAAAGGTATAAATAGAAATGGCCAGCTCGAGCTGGCCATTTCTGCTATTATTACGTGAATAAAGCTATTTTATTGTCCTAACCGGATATATTATTGTTGTGTTTCCGGGATGATGATATGAAACGCCGCTCCCTGATGTTCCACTCCAAACGCCTGGATATCTCCATTGTGTATCTCCATGATCTTTCTGCAAAGCGCCAGCCCGATACCTGTTCCTTCAAATTTCTCTTTCTGGTTCAGTCGCTGGAAGATAACAAACAGCTTATCAGCGTATGCCTGGTTGAAACCGATACCGTTATCTGCCACGATGATCCGGTAATAAACAGGGCCGCCTGGCAACGCCGGCAAATCCTTCATTTCAGAATCAGTGATCTTGTTGGCGGTGATCGTTACCCTGCTATCTCCGTTCGCACCTGAGAATTTCAGCGCATTACCGATCAGGTTGTAAAACAACTGGTTCATTTGTAAAGGCACAGCATCTATCACCGGCAGTTCATCCACCTCGATCGTGGCGTTTTTATCCTTGATCAGCAGTTCGAAGTCTTCTATTACGTTCGTGACGATCAGGTTAAGGTCCACAGGAAGGAATGCATTTTCCCCCAGTTCCAGCCTTGAATATGCGATCAGGTCCCTTATCAGGTCCGACATGCGGATAGCAGACTGTTTTACCTTGCGTAAGTATAAGGCGGTATCGATCTTGGTAGCATCCGGCTTCACACTTTCCAGCATATCTGCAAACAGGCGGATCTTTCTCAGCGGTTCCTGAAGGTCGTGAGAAGTGATGAAAACGAACTGTTCCAGTTCATGGTTCCGTTTGGACAGGTTAGCATTGGCATCTTCCAATGCAATGGTCCTTTCGCGCACCTTCCTTTCCAGTGCATCTTCCACCATCTTCTGATCGTCAATGTCAGTACATGCGCCGATAAAACCGGCAAATTCATCCTGCGAATTAAAGCGGGGAATACCTGAACATGCCAACCAGTGATAGGTACCGTCATGCCGTTTGAGGCGGAACTCTGCATAGAAGTTCTTCCTGTCGCGGGAAGAGCGGCTGAAATTAATTTTCCATTTGTCAATATCTTCCGGATGCATAATATCGTACCAGCCACTATCTTTATTCTGATCGAGGGTACGTCCTGTATATTTCTGCCAGGCTTTATTAAAGAAGGAGAAAGATCCATTTTTCTCTGCGATCCAGATCATCGCCGGAGCAGTATCTGCGATCATCCGGAAATATGCCTCACTTTGCTGCAGATGCAGTTGCGCCTGTTTTCTTTCAGTAATATCCAGGGCAACCCCCACAACCCTCTTAGCAAAACCGTCTTCATCAAAAATACCCTGTCCGGTAGTCGCTATCCAGTGAATGGAGTTATCCGGCCATTTGACACGGTACTCCTCCACATAGAGCGTCCGGTTCTGCAATGCATACTGTAAGGCCTCGTCTGCATGCTTCAAGTCTTCAGGCAGGATCAGGGACAACATCTTCTCATAAGTCAGCTGGGCCTGTGTGGGCAGACCGAAATGAGTCCGGAACAGCTCATTACAGTGCAGCTGGCCTGTGGAAAGGTCCAATTCCCATGAGCCCAGACGGCCCGTTTGCAGCGCGAAATTCAGTTTGTTATTCACCTCCTGCAGGTGCTTTTCGAACTGTTTACTTTCATTGATATCCGTTACTACCCCAAGTACACGCACAGCAATGCCATTGTCATCGTAGAAGACCTGTGCTTTACAGGAGATCCAGTTCACTCTATCTTCCGTCAGATTAATACGGAAGTCCAGGTTAATATGCCCGCTATCCCGGCCGGCGAGAGCTGCGGCGATATTCCCCTGCACACCTGGTGCGTCTGCAGGATGAATGGCCCTCAGAAAGCCGTCAAACTCCAATGGGGACGTTGACGTTATGCCAAAGAGCTCACGGCTCCTATCCGATAACAATAGTTCTTTTGACAAGGGATTAAAGTCCCAGGTACCTGTTTTGGTACCATCCAATGCCAAACGAAGCCTCTCCTCATTGACGCGTACCAATTCCTGTTTACGGGCAATACGCTCCCTGGCCTCCCTCACTTCAGTAATATCCTCTATAGCGATCAGGATCAGCTCTTCTTTCAGGTCCTGCGAAGTAATCAGCTGGCCGTTCATCATCACGGTCCTATAACTATTGCCGGCAGATTTATAAGTCAGTTCATAATTGGCGAAAGGTGTCCGTGACGTCAGCAGGTTTTCCATCAGCACACGGAGGTCTGATGTATTCCATTGTTTGCTTTCCAGTTCATACAGCAATTTTCCTTCTGTCTCCTTCCGCTCCATTTTGAACGTGCGGTAAAAGGAAGCATTGGCGCTAACCACGCGGATGTTGGTATCCAATATCAGTAAGGACTCGTGCACTGTATTAACGATCGACTCTGCATAAAGACGCGCATTGTTCAGCTGATTATTCCTTTCCAGCAGGTCGTTGTTACGGGTGCTCAATTCGTCATTGATCACCTGCAGTTCTTCCTGCGATACTTCCAGTTCTTCATTCAGGCTTTTCAGCTCTTCATTGGCAGACTGCAACTCTTCGTTGGTCGCCTCATACGCTTCCGCGACAGCACGCAACTCTTCTTTATATCGTTGTACTTCCCTTTCCAGTTGAAGGATACGGAGGTTTTTTTCATCGGCAGTCTCCAACAGATCGGCTTTCCTTATTGTAAGGTCGCTGGCAGTCAGATCGTGTTGCTGATTATTGAAAATGATCAGGTAGAAGCTTTCGTGCAGGCTGTTGATGGGCACTACTTCAAATGAAACATTGAGTGAAACACTTCCTGTGTTAACTACAAGCCCCTCTTTTCTTACATTGCTTCTGGAGGATTGCGCCTGACTGAGCGCACTTCTGAGACTATGTACCAGGTCCCTGTGGGCAAGCTTGAGAATGTTCAGACTGGCTCTGCCCGGTCCATGTTCAAAGAACTGCATGGTAACACCGCGGAACTCAATAATATCGAATTTCTCATCAAGCAGGACTGCAGAAGGTGCATACATTGAAAGTATTATGCTGTCTGCCGCTTTCTGTGCATCAATATTTCCATCCCTCTCCTGATCAAAGCTTGGTGTCATGTGCTTTATTTTTTTATTAGTAGGGAACGCATTTCTCAGCGTCCATTTATCTACATTTTTCTTAAGATAGATCTTCGTTTTCTTCGATGGCATTTCAAAAAGGTCGGGAGATCTGTTGGTCTCCGACTTCCCTAGCCAGAGAAAGCCACGGTCCTTCAGTGCATAATTGAATATGCTCAGCATTTTTTTCTGCAATACCGGTTGCATGTAAATAAGTACGTTGCGGCAACTGATCAGGTTCAGATTTGCGAATGGCGGATCTGTCAGCATATTGTGGCAGGCGAACACGCATACATCTCTGATCAATGCTGATATTTCATAGCCTTGTTCCCGCTCCACAAAAAATTGCGCCAGCCTTTTTTCAGATATGCCTGCTACCTGCGTTTTTGTATAGACGGCTTTACGGGCAGCTACGATCACTGATTCGGAAAGGTCTGTTGCAAAGATCTTCACTTTGCTGGCGAAGTGTTTATCCCCCATCAACTCATAAAGACAAATGGCAATGGAATAGGCCTCCTCTCCTGTTGCGCACCCTGCTACCCATATACGTACCTGTTCTTCCTTATCGCGGGACTGTTTTACCACCTGTGGCAATATGAACCGCAACAGGTATTCAAAGCTGCCTTCATCGCGAAAAAAGGAAGACACGTGGATCAGCAGGTCCTCATAAACAATATTTTGCTCGCTCTCATTATCTTTTATGAACGTAAGGTATTCTTCAAACCCTTGGACATTCACCAGCGACATCCTCCGCTGGAGTCGCCTGTTAATGGTTGATAACTTATACTGCAGAAAGTCCACTCCTGAAAACTCCGAAAGGATCGCTAAAATGCTTTTCAGCGATGCATTAGGTATGGATCCAGATCGCCTTTTGTTCAACTCCGCATCAGAATGTGTATCTGACATACATACAGCTTTACTTTTATACCTGCTTTTTACAAAAATACAGTCAGGACTGCTAAAGATATATAAAAATTAAATCAACTCAATTCCGACTGTCCCTGAACTTCCAGGTATCTCAGTAGAAACCGGGCAATGTCTGCCGGTGGCAGGACCATATGCGGATCATCTTTGTTGATGGCTGCCTGCGGAAGGATATTAAAATCAGTAGTATCCGGATCCTGAACGATGACCAGTCCATGGTAGTCTTCGATCAGTTTTATCCCCTCTATACCATCGTGTCCCATACCCGACAGGATTATCCCGATACCGTTCTCACGGTATGCTTTCGCCATGGACTTGAAGAAAATATCTATCGATTTATTGATGATCTCCGTCGAGTACCGTCTTCTCACTTTCAGGCGGCCGTCCTCGACGATCATCATTCTATCCTCAGTAAGTACATACACATGGTCCTTTTCCAACCTCATCTCTCCCTCCACGCGGTGCACCGGCATTTCGGTAAATCTTTCCAGAACGGTACTGAATTTACTCCGGTGCTCGCTGGAAAGATGGGGAATGACAACGAATGCAGCGCCTGTTTTCTCCACGACCTGTTGAAAAAACTCACATGCTGCCTTGAGCCCTCCTGCAGAACATCCGATGCCAATACAAAACGGCGGTCTTTTCCTGGTTACATCCATATGTTGAAATTTATAAAACGCTGCGTAATAAGGACATCCATGAGCAACCTCGTCAAATATCAGGCCATGCAAAAACCGTGGAGACGCCGACAGGCCAAGCTATAAAAGAGAAAAGGGATGATACGTATCCTGTATCATCCCTTTTTGAAATTCGTATTTCTTATTTAGATTCCTTCAGCACCATATCGATAGTGATGGCTCCTGCTACGATCGCCATTTTATTGATATCTTCCGGACATTCTTTTGCAATGGTAACACGGTATTTATCCGCTGTGGTAAACACTTCTTTAAAGGCGCCTGCCCATTTCTTCGTGATAGCACCCAATTCTCTCTCGGACGAATCAACGATCTTAAAGTTCCATGCTTTCCAGTCTCCTTTGATCTCAGCGAGCACCTCGTTGTTGGCATCGAGGATATGGAACAAGGGTTTCATGAACTTGAATTTCTGTTTGATACCGCCTACGACCACACCATTCGTATCGCGGATCTCAATTTTTGACATCCAGAACGTCCAGCCACGGTGAATAGATGCCACCACCTGTTCGTTCGCATCGACTATATTCAGTGTAAACGGAAAGATCCTTTTATCGAGCAACAGGCGCAGGAATTTGTGCAGCAAAGGAACTTCCTGACGGATATTTCCTATTTGCTGACCGTCCTGGTTAAATACTTTATAAGCGTTCGCGAATTTTAACAGACCTACTTTCTCGTCAATAAAATAATCATCAAAGTGAAAGAATTCGGGTAATTTCGTTTGTCCCATGAGGTTTTATCAAGTTGGTTATAGAATGGCAGCAAATATATACAAAAAATGGTGAATATCAGGATGTTTTACTATTTTTCAATCCACGATTTTTATACAATAGCTACAATCCTTAACTTGCAGGCACCAGCAGTCTTTTATCAACGTATATGGAACAACAAACAACGCCTCCTCCAAAGAACGCTTTTGTCAAATGGATCAAGCGTATCGGCATCTGGGCCTTCATCTTTTTTTTAGTGAAAGGCCTCTTGTGGCTGGCCCTGGGATATTATCTTATTAAGTAACACCTGTTTACATAACAGGTACGCTGAAATGAGACTCAGGGTAGAACCGTAATTCATGCAGCAGTGCATCCAGCAGGGTTTGTTCACTCACATCTTTCGCCGCGCCATAGTTTTTCTGCCAGTAAAGGTTCGAAGCAGGACTGATGGTCATCACCAGCCGGCTGCCCTTCTTCAGCTGTTTACAGATCCAGGGCGTATTATCCAGTGTGATATGATGCACCTCATGTTCTTTCCAGTAAACCGGCTTCTGTTTATCGATACTTAAGGACAGGCGTTGGGCCACATGCGAAAGCGGCCATTTCTTTCCATCAGCATCCACCTCCCACCAGCTTATCATAATATCGGCATCAGGCGTACCGGACGACAACCAGAGATCCGCCGTAATGGAACCATTCAGGATCACATCTTGCTTCAGCGGCTCTGAGCTGAAAGTTTGCAGGTGTTTCTTTCTGAAAAGGCCTTCGGTGATCAGTGAGCTACTACCGTCATAGATCACGATGGTATCGTCTACAGGATCTGCGGCATCAAACGAAAACACCAATGGCTTCCGTCCGCCTTTTTTCTTCGTCAGTAAGGTTTCTCCATCTCTTGCGGGCAGATAGAATGACAAGGTATCCCTATTCATTTTTTCGATGGATGGAAAATAATGCCATTTGTTCTCTCCCATCGCAAATACCGCGATCCTGTCTTGCAGGAATGCCGGTTTCTTTCCTCCTTTCAGCGTATAGTTGAACCAGTCCAGCACCAGTTGCTTCTGATCTACCATCGCGACCGTATCGATCTTGTAAGGGGGAATAAAATTCCGACGCCTGCCTCCCTGTCCGCCGGCATGATCAAAAGGGCCGATGAACAGGTAATGCTGACGCATACCTTCCGCCGGACCGTACTTATTATGCGCATTGTAATAGTGGATGGCGCCCCGCTGATCATCATCAAAGAAACCTGTGGTAGTGAGAATGGGTATAGTGATACGGGAAAATTCATCTGCCGAAGGCGTCATCTTTTGCCAGAAATCATCGTAGCCGGGATGAGTGATCCAACGCTGGAAAACAGTGTCCATACCACTTCCTTCGAGTGAATCAAGCTTATTAAAAGGAAGTCCCCGCAGGATGTATTCCGTATTAAGATCTTTCCATTTCTTCTCATTAAAAAAAGTGGCATCGTCCAGGTAATGGTTATTCCTGACATATTTGAGCCACTGCAAACTGTACGTCACGAATATCCCTCCCGGGTTAGGATAATCTATCCCTGGTCCTACCGCCACCTGCGGTACGATCGTTTTTAAGGCTGGATGGACCTTTTTTACCGTGGCCCATTGTGCAAAGCCCAGGTAGGAACCTCCATACATACCTACATTTCCGTTACACCAGGGCTGTTTACTGATCCAGTCAATGATCTCATAATTATCAGCAGCATCATTTTCCATAGGATAAAAGCTTCCTCCTGACCGGCTCTTTCCCCGGTTATAGACAAATACGCCGATATAGCCGCTATCTGCCACATATTGCGCCCGGATGGTGTCCTGCTTCGACGGGTAACAGTTAGCCCTTAAAACGACCGGTAAAGGCCATTTAGCGCCCTCCTGGTATACGATCATACAACTCAGTACCGTACCATCCTTCAGTGGTACCTGTAAACTGCTATCAATAACATACCGTTTACTTTGAGCGGAAAGCGGGCCAGTGGGATAGATAAAAAGGGTTAAGGCAATCAGTGCCAGTAATTTACGCATAGTTTCCATTTGGTTGATCAAACGCGGAGGTTTATGGACAGTCAATATAGTAAAAAAGGGGGCTAAAAAGTAACCGGAGCACTCTTTTTTTACCAGTGGTTATTCCACGGGGCTAAAAATAACCCGGTATATGCCTTTACCATGCCTTTACCATGCCTTTACCATGCCTTTACCATGCCTTTAGGGTACCGCTTCAATGCCTATTTGAGGAATAGCCTTCTGTATAGCTCCACCAATCTCCTATTATACAAGGTTAATACAAGGCTTAACTTACGTTCATCCTACGTCTTTGAACGTAAGATGAACGTAAGTTAAGCCTTGTATTAACCTTGTATAATGCCGCTTCAAACCTGATTTATTAGTTGGTTCACAGCACTTTATAAAAAAGGGAGCGCTCCTTTTCAGAAGCACTCCCGCTGCATTCATCTATCGTATTAATATCCTGTATTCTGATACATTCTTACAGGATCAAGTTTATACTCATCAAACGGGATAGGATAATAGCGATCCTTCGCCGAAAAATTGGCCAGCTTGGCAATCCCGAAATCCGCCTGGTTCTTTGCATGGAAATAGTTCACCAGCTCTTCTGTGGTGAAAGTACGCAGCAGGTCATACCAGCGGTGGTTCTCGAAAGCCAGTTCCACACGACGTTCGTGCAGGATGGCCAGTTTCAGTGTCGGGAACTTGGTACTGTATGCCGCGTCCTGCATAGCAGTAGCGTAGGTTGGTACTCCTGCCCTTTCACGCACCATATCCAGGAACTGGATAGCAGTAGTGTTATCGCCCAGGTACATATTTACCTCTGCCAGCATCAGGATCACATCGGCATAACGGATCAGGATGAAGTCATTTCCGCCATAACCACTCTTTCCTGCCGCATCGCTGGCATCGCGGAACTTAGTAATGAACCAGTCCTTCACATTGCTGGCTTCTGCAAATTTTATAGAGAAGTCTTTGCGTGGATCGTTCGCTTCGTATTCCTTAACAAGATCACCAGTTACATTACCACCTACGCCGGTCGCCGCTTTCTGAGAATTGATAGTTTCTCCTTTAGCCTGGTTATTGGCTGCGATACTGGAAGAATAAGTAGCATCGCCCTGTTTGTAAACGATCTGGAAGATCAACTCAGGACAAGAACCTTTCTTTTCTACGGCGAAAACATCTGAATAAGGCACTTCCTTCAAAGCACCGAACTTACGCATATCGTAACATGCAGTCAGGTATTGTTTTGCCTTTGCGAGGTTATCATTCCGTTTGCCGTTGTCTATTGTAGTCGCCATGGTCAGATATACCTGTCCCAGTAATGCATTACCTGCTGCTTTGGAAACACGGCCGATATTAGCGCCTGTCTGGAAATTCGGCAGCGGGCTATTCACTACATCCAGCAGGTCAGTTACGATCTGTGTGTAGATAGCCGTGTCTTTTGAGCGGAAAGTATTGGCTCTTACTTCGTCGAGTGTCAGCTGTTTGTTCACCAACGGCAGGTCGCCCCATTTGCGCACCATATGGAAGTAGATCAATGCGCGCAGGAATTTCGCTTCTGCAGCATAACCCTTCTTCGTATCCTCGTTGGTGAAAGACACCTTATCGATATTTGACAGCACAAGGTTAGCTCTTGAAATAACCTGGTACATGGCTACCCAGTGCGACTTCAGATTAGTATTGCTTGGCAGCAGGGAAAAGTCTCCGAACTGAAAAGGTTCACCGGCATTTGACTGATTGTCATTACGACCAGTGTTGTCAGAACGTTCTTCAGAGAACAATCCGCTTCCTTCCCCGATCGCATTATTGCTTCTCAGGGACTGATAAATTCCGTTCACAGCCAGCAGTACGTCATTCTCTGTCTGGAAATAACTATCCACTGTCTGACTGTTAGGATCTTGCTGGTTCAGGAAATCTTTA
The DNA here is from genome assembly GCF_003182155.1 of Chitinophaga sp. S165. Lineage (GTDB taxonomy): Bacteria > Bacteroidota > Bacteroidia > Chitinophagales > Chitinophagaceae > Chitinophaga. Next base: position 269,533 of record NZ_QGTG01000001.1, on the reverse strand, counting down.
CTACAGGAGGTCGTTGCCAGCACAGCTGCAAGACCCAGTATAATTGATATTCTATTCTTCATTTTTTCTGTGTTTAAGCGTCAATAGATCAGAAACCAAGTTTAACACCTGCGTTAAACGCACGGACCAGCGGATACATCCCATAGTCAACACCAGGAGCCAGGTTCGGATTGGTGCTGGTAGATCCAAAGTCTACTTCAGGATTATATCCTTTGTATTTGGTGATCGTAAATGCGTTATCTACGCTTGCAAAGATGGTTGCTTTCGATACTCCGAGTCTTTCCTGCAATCCGCGGAACTTAAAGTTGTATCCCAGTACGATGTTGGTACATCTGAAATAAGAAGCGTCCTGCAGATAGAAGGTAGACAGACGTGTACTGTTGCTCTGTGTACCAGCGCGGGAAGCTCTGAACACTTTACCGGCGCCTGGCTGCGAAACGGAACGGAAACGCTCTGCAACGTCAGCATATTGGTTTCCTGAGCCTTCCATGTTGTACAGATAATAATCCTGTCCGTCCAGTACCTGGTTGCCATAAGAACCATTGAAGGATGAAGAGAAATAGAAATCTTTATAAGTAGCTGACAGGTTAAAACCATAAGTAAATTTCGGATAAGGGTTGCCGATAACATCTTTATCAGCATCATTCACCTTTCCATCACCTGTTTTGTCATAGAAGTACAGATCACCAGGATGTAAAGGATTAGAGCTGGAAGCTGATGGTGCCAAAGTCTTGTAATTCTCCTCGGTAGCAACTCCAAGTACTCTGAATCCGTAGAACATACCTACAGGCTGGCCTGTTTGCGTAATATGTGTGATGTAAGAACGTTCAGCACCGGCAGTCAGGATCGTGTTTGCTCCACCCATATCCAGCACCTTATTACGGTTTACGGAGATGTTACCTGCGAAGTTCAGATGGAAATCCTTTCCGTCAACGACCCTTGCATCCAGCTGCAGGTCAACACCCCTGTTACGGATCTTGGAATCACGCAGGTTCGTCAGCACGGTAGTAGCGCCTGAAATAGCGGAAATTGGCTGGTTGAACAACAGGTTATAAGAATAGCTCAGATAGTAGTTAGCGATCACATTCAGACGGCCATTGAACAAACCGATATCCAGACCACCATTATACTGTGAAGTAGACTCCCAACCGATCTTTGGATCTTTGATACCACCTGCGAACGTACCGGTATTAACGGAACCATTGCCCAGGGGTACGCCTGTCGGAGTTCCCATTACCTGTGTTGAGTTATAGTTACCGATGTTGTTGTTACCACTCAGACCCCAGCTTGCACGCAGCTTTAATGTAGAATGCTGTCCTAACCAATCGTGATAGAATGATTCATTTGAAATGTTCCAGCCCGCTGCCACTGAAGGGAAATTACCCCAGCGGTTCTCAGGACCAAAACGGGAAGAAGCATCTGTACGGAAGGACGCTGTCAGATAATAACGGCTATCGTAATTATAGTTGATACGTCCCAGGTAAGAGAGCAGTGTATAAGTATACTTAGAGGCTGTAGTCAATGTGAACAGTGCCGCATCAGCGCCTTTCGCATTCAATTCCTGGATACGGTCATCCTGGAAGCCCTGTGCTTTTACTTCAAGGACATCACCTGTTGTTTGCTGTATGGTATAACCGCCCAGCACATCTATTTTATGTTTGTTGAATTGTTTGCTATAGTTAGCCGTGAACTCACCTAGACGATCTACAATACCAGTGTTCCTTGCTTTTGCATTGGCAGCGTTCTTTGCATCCTGAGAGTAAGGAGCGCTCACGCCGGCACTGAGGCTGGTTGGATAATAATAGTCGTATTTCTCAGAGAAACTGGACGTACCCAGGTTAGCCTTTACAGACAACTCCGGCAGTATCTGGTAAACAGCATAACCATTATAAGTAGCACGGTTGCCTTTACGACGGATGTTGATCTCCTGCGCGATCGCCAGTGGGTTTTCAAAGCTGTTATAACCATAGGTTGCTGACAGCGCAGCTACTTCATTCTTTACTATCTTACCGTTGTCGTCATAAGCACGATAAGTAGGCAGCATCAGCAATGCGGCCATGATCGGGTTATGGTCCCAACGACCTTCTTCAGTTTCCTTATTCTGGTTATTGGTATAGGAAACATTCATGCCGGCTCTCAGTTTTGAGTTGATCTGCCCATCAACGTTTGCGCGGAAGTTGATCTTCTTTACACCGGTGTTAAGGATAATACCATCCTGGTTCTGATAACCACCGCTGATGTAATATTTAACTTCGTTGCTACCACCAGAGAATGACAGGTTGTGACGGCTGAATATTGCATTGCGATATAAGAGGTCCTGCCAATCGGTGTTGTATTTTGATTTGATCGCCTTCTGGCTCGCAAAGTCATAAAAAGCCGGATCAACCTGAACAGCATTGGCATTACCTACTTTAGCAACACGGGTTGCATTATCGTCGGAATACATAGCATCGGTCCAGGTACCACCACCGTTTACCACGAAATCTTTATAAGAATTGTTTCTACCATCTATCATTAACTGGGCAAAATCATCCGCATTGAGCAGTTTTACTTTTTTTGCCAGTTGGTTAATACCAGACTGAATATCATATTCGAACTTACCTTTGCCTGCCTTACCGCGTTTGGTAGTGATCAGCACCACACCACCTGCAGCACGGGAACCATAGATAGCGGCGGAAGCGGCGTCTTTCAGGATGTCGATCGACTCAATATCCTCCGGGTTGATATAGATATCATTGTCCATCGGGTAACCATCCACTACATACAATGGGTTAGAACCCGCATTGATAGAACCGATACCACGTACACGGATCTTAGTGCTGGCGTATGGAGCACCACTTACCTGCGATACCTGCACACCAGCTACTTTACCTACCAGCGCCTGTCCAACGGAAGGAGAAGTCAGGTTCAGCTCACTCGCTTTTACACTGGAGATAGCACCTGTTACATCACTCTTTCTTACTGTCTGATAACCGATAGCTACGATCTCTTTCAGCTGGCTGTTCTGCACTTTCAGCTGAACGTTCATAATATTTTCAGCTCCTACAGTTACTTCCTGCGGCGCATAACCAATAAAGTTAAACACCAATATATCACCGGTATTTACTGCAATGGTATATTTACCATGCGCATCGGTTGTTGTATTTTTCTTAGTGTTCTTTTCGTAAATGCTTACTCCCGGCACCGGCTGATTGGTTTCATCAGTCACCGTACCGGAGATCATAACAGGCGCTGCAGCAACAGCGGCAACAGGTTCTGCTATCTTCTCAACGGCCTTTTTCTTTTCCACTTTCAGGAAGATGTGACTGTCGTCCACCTGTTTTACTGTACCCTGGTAATCTTTCAGCAACTCCTGGAATACGGTAGCAAGCATTTCATTATCCGCTTTATAGCTTACAGTCTGCATTGCATTAACTGTACTGGCATTATAGGCTACGGAAAGACCTGTTTTCTGTTCTATCAGCATGAACACATTCTTCAATGGCTGATTCCTGACGTTCAGACTAATACGCTCATTGCGTACTGTAACAGTGATGTATTGATTTTGCAGGTCGTTTGCAAAACACATCACATGAGTAAAAAGAAATAAGGCGAGCAGGCGCAACTGCCTCTTCATTGTTAGCGCATTACATTTTATTCGCATGACGCAATGTTGATTTTTATTTCATTGTTATTTACCTGGTAGGAGATTCCTGACAGCTGCTCTATCAGCTGTAACGCATTGTCTAATTTTTCATTCTTCAATAATAAAGTGTAACGGCATCTGTTCTTTGCCTTTCCGTTAAGTGTGATATGTATATTGTATTGTCTTTCGAGTACCTGTGCAATTTCTTCCAGTGTGGCCTGCTCAAAGAATAATCTGTTTTGCTGCCAGCCTGCGATGTCTGCTGCCTTGCAGGGCTTCAGTTCATGTTTGCCTGAAGCTTCGTTATAGGTCAGCAGCTGGTCCCGGGTTACACCCGGGGCCAGTATTTCCGTATGGTTATTTTCATGTTTTTCAACGCGCACTTTACCGTTTAGTACGGCTACCTGTACATCTTTTTCACCCGGATATGCTTTGATGTCAAAAGCAGTACCCAGTACTACAGTACGGATATTTCCCGTGCGGATTATAAATGGCTTCTCAATGTTTTGACTGATATCAAAAGTCCCCTGTCCTGTTAATATTACTTCTCTTGTGCTATCTCCGAAATTGGATGGAATGCTGATGGTAGAGCCTGCGTTCATAGTCAGTATACTTCCATCCGGCAAGGTCAATTTCTTACGTTCTCCTTTCCCTGTAGTAAGAGATGAATAGGTAACGGCGACCGGTCTTTTAGTATAGAATCCGTAAACGAACAGCAGGCCGGTAATGGCGACCAGCAACACGGCTGCGGCGCTAAGCATGATATACCTGAACACTTTTCCACCTGGGAACAGGGTATGCATTGTTCTTTGCACTACCTCATCGGCAGCAGTTCTCATGTCTTCACTCTCAGGTAGTTCTTCAAAGCTGTCGAACCATTCCTGGATACGCGCAGCTTCTTCCGGCGTACACCGGCCGGCGCGGTATTTTTTTAAAAGCGCTAACAACGCTGCTTTGTCTGATGATGTTCCCATTCATCAGTAAAGTCCTCAAAAGTGAAAAGTGGTACCGTTAAGGAATTGTAAACTCAATGTTACCAGTATGTAAACAAGCATCAGGAAAAATGCGGCCAGGCGCAAACGGATACGTTTGAGCGCAAGGGAGAGGTTATTTTTGACTGTTTGTTCGGAAAGCCCGTATTCCTGGGCTATTTCAGGGATTGATTTTGATTCCCAGCGACTGGATACGAAGATCTTACGCATGGTTTCGTTCATCTTTGAGATCTCCGTTTCTACCTCTTCCCGGAGCTCAACAGATATCAGCTGGTCTTCTACAGGATATGTTGTGGGTTCGTCTTTTTCCAGCAGTGTAGCCTGCCGCGCCAGTACTTTTTTATTTTCTATCTGCCAGTCTATGATGGCATAATGTACCGACCGTTTGAGATAAGCCGCTATATTATTAATAGTATACCGGTTCTTCCAGCAGGAAATAAATACTTCCTGCAAGAGGTCTTTCGCGTCATGTTCACTACGGATGCGTGTATAAATATACCGGTACAGTTGTGTATTATATCTATACATAATCGCCTCAAACGCCTTCTCATCGCCAGTCTGTGAAAGTGATAATAATTCCGCGTCGGTCAGATTCTCTATCATAGTTAGTTGGCAGATATCCGGCGCGAAATTATAAAGCGGTACTTTAGTTACATGTTATGTTTACGTTAACAACGTATGACCATTTAAATAAAAAGCCCGCCCAAAGGATGTTTCCCTGTCTTTTCATTATTTTACTTACGTGGTATTCTGAATCACCAGGTACTGCACCCTTCAGGGCAAGCTTGTCAACAACTAAAACAAAAAATTCTTCCCGCTCACATCATCCGTTCAATGCATATCGTTCAATGCTGGCTGCAAACAACGGGGTTTCCAAACGATTATGATCGACGGATACAGGCGTCCGTTGTGTTTTAAATAGTTCAAAAGGAATACCCTGCCGGGCCAGTCCACGCATCATATCTTCCGTAGCATGTGTAACGACCCTGTTGGTAAACTCACACTGCGTTGCGCTGATCGCTTTAACAGAAAGCTCCCAATGTACATGGATGACCACACGTCCGGTGGGAGTAAAAACATCGGAAAAAGAAGTCAGTACCAGGTGATCGGGTTGTGATAGTTCTTCCTGGTAATGCTGTACCATCGGGTTTCCACCGATCACTTCCACATTGATCGACATGCGCCGGCCGTCAGCTCCTATTGTTTTCGCGGCAGAGACGTGCGCAGCCGAACATGCCTGGTAGTCCGGCTCTGACAAATTAAAAGCCCATTCCGGTATATTGATCTTTTCAATTGGTGCGTTGATTATGGCGCTGAAGCTTGAATCAACAATCTTTTCTGCAAGTTGCATATGATAATATTTTATTTATTGTATACTGATTGGCATCACATGATGATACGTTCACTTCGCATTGACTGCTTCTTCAACAGGTATTGGTTTTCCCTGAAGAATATCTAGCAGTTCATCGCTGGTCATGATAGCGTGGGCAAAGGTGGGACCATTGAGATCATGCGCGGCATGCATTAAGTCCCAACCAAATGCAGCGGTAGCATCTTTTACCAGGGTAACATGATAACCGAGTTCCATACCAAAACGGCCGGTGGACTCGATACAGCTATTGGCAAGCATACCAATCAGTATGATCTTATCTACATCATGTTGCTTCAGTAATCTGTCCAGGTCTGTATTGGCAAAACCACTTTGGCCAAAATGTTCCTGTACAATGACATCGCCGGGTTGTGGCTGAAAATCAGCATGGAATTCGCCACCCCAACTGCCTCTCTGAAAAACCAGCCGCTCTACTGTTGAAAGTTGTCCTGGAGTAGGGTATTTCCAATCGGCAAGATCTCCGGGAGATGTTCTGTGATGCGGGACGTAGAAGACCTGTATGCTCAGCTCTCTGGCCTTTTTAACTATTCGTCTGAGATTATCCAGCAGGTGAACACCCTCTATTACTTCTTTGGCTTTGGGGAAACTTTTGCCATCGGGGTGTATAAAGTCATTGTATGGGTCGACCAGTAGAAGGCCTGTCCGTGAGGGCTCGTAGGAACCGTACCTTTTGAAGCCCTGAATTGTTTGTTTGTCCATTTGTTTACTTTTTTAATTCTTTGAATCAAATACCGACGTCTTATATACAGTTGTATACATCATTGCATTTCATCAGTCGTAATAGGCATTGATCATCCGAATGTAAAATCATAAACTTCCACTCCCTGTTCTGTTTCAGGAAATTCTATCTCAAATATTTTATCTTCAATATTGCCAGGCTGGCGTATCAGCTGGTACATACGCTGCCCTGTTACGGTACCATTTCCATCACTATCAATATCCAGTCCATGTGCGGGACCTGGAGGTTTTCCATCAATAAGCACACGAAATTTCACAGTAGTTCCCGGCGTGGCAGGCCCCATAATTAAATGGAGGTCGCGGGCATGAAAACGGTAAACGATCTTACCGCCCTTTTTTTGCATCACAATCTTTCCTGCACTCATCTTCCATTCTCCCGAAAGTGCCCACTGATTAAGTTGTATATCATCGGGTACTGAAAAAACGACTGGCTTATCAGGGTGTATCGTTTCGCGGGATGCAAAGCCCTGCGTACGGAAGTATCCCAGATAATTCTCGGGCGATCTGAGGTTTCCCCAATCAGCAGCGGCTTCGATACCTTCCGGTTGAAGAGTGGTTATACCACCAGGAACATCTGCGGCAGCAGTTTCTTTTAACAGCTCCCGGATCTTTAGTTCCGATTCCTGGTAATCACCTTCACCAAATTTCTGATACCGTAATTTCCCTTTTGCATCAAAGAGATATAACGCAGGCCAGTACTCATTTTGAAGTGACTCCCAGATGGCATTATTGTTATCTACCGCTACGGGATAACTGATATGCATTTCTTTGATGGCGCTGTTTACATTGTCCGTTTCTTTTTCGAATGGGAACTCCGGTGTATGTACACCAATAACAACCAGTTCCTGGTCCTTATACTTCGACGCCCATTCCCTTATATAAGGAAGCGTACGCCGCCAGTTAATGCAGGTGTATGTCCAGAAGTCAATAAGCACAACTTTGCCCCTGAGATCTTTCAGGTTTAAAGGCTGTGTGTTAACCCAGCCGGTTGCACCACTTAGAGAAGGTTTCATCTTTTGTGTAAATTCTCCGGATACCTGCGCGTTGGCTAGTGAAAAAAACGCAAGCAATGTGGTAAAGACGGTCAAAAAAATAACGCTTCTGTTTACGAATTGTTTGGACATCTGCTGGAATTTGAAATTCCGGGAGCTGTTGTACAGATCCCGGAACGTTAATCAATTTCTTCCAATAAGCGGCTCCACAAGGAGCATATATTTTGCACTACTGGCCTGGTACGTTACTTTACCAGTGTTACCAGTGGCTTTCCTTTCTGAACTGTATATGTAGCCAGCTCTGCGCCGTAACCTTTTCCTATATTCTTTGCTGTGTGAGGTACACCTGCAGGAACAAAGAGAACATCTCCTGCTTTAAGTTTTACCGGTGGCTGTCCTTCCAGCTGATACTCTAAGGTGCCATCAAGAACATAGATAGTTTCTTCTCCCGGATGTTTGTGTTTGGCGGCGGTTACTCCAGGGTCAATGGCCACAACCGCCTGGATCATTTCGTAACCGGGGATACTCAGGTCATGCCGCTGAAGGTCTGTACGTTTAACTCCTTTCTGTTGTGCACTCGCAGAACCTGGAATGGTCAATGCTGCAAATCCTACAATAGCAATAAACGCTGTAAGTATGTTTCTGTTCGTTTTCATTTTATAAAAGTTTTAATAATTTATGATAAGAATTAATCAATGGTAATTATGGGAATGATCAGCGGCGGGACTTAGCGTCTATACGGATAGACTGCGTTTGTCTGGCTGGTGTTGTTTCGGCAGAGGCTACGTTTCTGGCGGTATCCAGTGTACACCTCATTGCTAAGAGGCCTGTAATGACGATATTGGCGAGAATCCCTATAATCTTTTTCATGGCTCATCTATTTTGTTTTCATTTTATGATCCAAATATAGTCCTACCATAAATCGATATCCAATGGATAATCAGGCAAATGGACAAATTTGACCGCGGACCGGACATATCGTTACTCCGGTATTTGCCTCAAACGAAAAAGCCCCCAAAAGTGAGGACACTTCTGAGGGCGTGACGGGGTACCGCCTTTCCTTCATCATCTCTACCGGGTTATTAAACAGGGAATTCATCCCGGAAAGTGCCTCCACTTTCCATGGTCCGGAGTTCTGGTTCATTACACAGACAATCCTCCAACTCTCTTATGATAGTATCTTTTTCAAGTTCTCTGCCGATGATCACTATTTCATTGTAACGGTCTCCAAAACGTTTATCCCACCTATTGTCTATATCATCTTCATTGTCCAGGAACGAAGCGTAACGTATCCGTTCCTGGTAAGGCATGCTGCACCACCATACGCCCGCACGTTCCGCCCGCAGACTACCACCTGCCTGGCTCCAGTTCAGCGCATCATCTTTACGTGATGCGAGCCAGAAAAGGCCCTTACTGCGAATGATATTGGAGTGCCAGTCGTTGTTCAGATACTGCCAGAAACGTTCCGGATGAAATGGTTTCCTGCTACGGTACACAAAGCTGCTGATACCGTATTCTTCCGTTTCAGGCGTATGATGCGACTTGTTCAGTTCTTCTATCCATCCTGCGCTCTGGCTGGTTTCTTCAAAGTCAAAAAGGTGGGTATTCAATACCTGTTGCAGATCGATCCTGCCAAAGGAAGATGGAATAATGCGTGCTGCGGCATTCATTTTACGAATGACGGCCTGTAGCATTCCCAGCTCTTCCTGTGTAATGAGATCTGTTTTATTCAGGATGATGACGTTCGCAAATTCAATCTGGTCAGTCAGCAGGTTCACAATGGTCCTATTGTCTCCTTCCATATCACTAGCCTCCCTGTCCTGTAACGTTTCAATACTGCTGAAATCTCTGAGAAAATTAAAACAGTCCACAACCGTTACCAGTGTATCCAGTCTGGACAAACTACTCAGGTCAGTACCATTCGCTTCGTCCACGTAGCTGAACGTCTGGGCTACAGGTAATGGTTCGCTGATACCCGAGCTTTCTATCAGCAGATAATCAAACCTTCCTTCTTTCGCCAGCTTTTCTACTTCTATCAGGAGATCTTCACGTAACGTACAGCAGATACAGCCATTGCTCATTTCGACCAGCTTCTCTTCTGTCCGGTTCAGCGTTTGCTCATTCCTGACCAGTTGTGCGTCAATATTAACCTCACTCATGTCGTTGACAATAACGGCCACTTTCAGGCCCTCTCTATTGTGCAGGACGTGATTGAGCAAAGTGGTCTTGCCAGCGCCGAGAAAGCCACTCAGCACCGTTACAGGTAATCTGTCAGTTATCATATAAAATAGTTATTAAAATAGAACGCCCGTACCGGGTAATCAGCACCCGGAAAGGATTTGCACAGTATATTCTAGACTGTGACCTATACTATTTGCATCTTTGTTGCAAATGTATAGTATTTAGGATTAAATCCAAATCCTTATTAAAATGATTTTGACTTACTCAGGGAATTAGTGTAAATTCTGGTAACCACGTTATCAGTCAGGATTGTTAATCACTAAAAACGTAAACAGATGAGAACCCCTTATTTTATAATAGTGGTCGTAGCATTTGTACTTTCCACCTCCTGCCGAAAAACAGATACGCTTAGAACTACCATTCCCGGACAAGAAGACCCGCAGGAACGCATACCTAAATCGGTTATTAATGCTTTTGTTAAACAGCAGCTCGACGCGCATGGCTATTTCGATTGGAAAATGGCGAACGATACAATGGTTTGGAGTGCCTTGCTGCATGGGGATAGTATCCTTTCCGTAGGATATTCTGCATCTTCCAGCGCAGGCGAAATATTAGCGTTGATCGGCAATAAAGAAGATGTCGCGTCAGGAAAAGATCAACATAATCCCACTGCTGAAAAACTACGTTTCCTGAACGTACGCGTCAGTCGTTATGAAACTGTCAGCGCTCTCCGGTCATCTGACAAAGTGCGTTATGCGGAGCCTATCGGTTATGGTGCTTTTATGAAAGATGTAAATCCGAGAGACGCAGCGGCAGCATCAGACATTCTGGCCTCAGGTTGTGGTTATAACTCGGCCAAGACAGATCTCGTTGCAGGTGTTGACTTTATGGCGATATCACCAGCTGCCAAACTCTCCTGGAACTATGGTTATCATCGCATAGAACAGGCATGGCAGCGTTCAACGGGACAGCATATTAAAGTGATGATCATTGATACAGGCGTTAGTCCGCAGCAGGAGAACCTGGGAAGCGCTTTCAATCAGGGCTTGTCTTCGGGCAGGACCATACAAAAACTGGGCACTTACAACAGCAGTCCGGACGATCCATGCGGGCATGGCACCAGTATGGCAGGTGTGCTTGCAGGACCGAGAGGCACTGACGGTAATACTGCCGGGATAGCCTATAACTGTGATCTTGTCATTGTACATGCAGCGGAGAATGTTGTATTGCTTTCCACCAGTGCAATTAATGGCGTTACCAATGCGTATGTATTGGGCGCTGACGATCCTGCGGTGAAGATCATCAGTATGAGTATGGGCACGCTCTTTAGTTCAGGTCAGATTAAAGACGCCCTTAGTTATGCTTACAGCAAACAAAAACTGATGTTCTGTGCGGCAGGTACTTCCACTTCCTTCTTTGCAGGTTTTGTAGGAGTAATATTTCCGGCCAATCAGCCACAGGTAGTGGCAGTTACAGGAATGAAGGACAACCTGAGAGATCGCTGCGACGCTTGTCATACGGGTAGTAAGGTCGACTTTGCTATTGTTATGCAAAAATCGTCCGGAAGAAATCCTTTGAGCATTGCCATGACCGGAAATGTACCTTCTACTGTAGGCGGATCTTCTGTGGCAACGGCCAGTTGTGCGGCAATCGCAGCATTGGTCTGGAGTAAATATCCGGCTTATCCGAGGGATAGCATTATAGCCAGGATGGCCCGTGCATCCGGGTTTGCCAATAGCAGAAGCAGCAAATTCGGCTGGGGCCTGATCGACGCAAATGCCGCAGTTGGCTTCTGATTCATCTTTTGAGGATCCTGTTCTGCAGGACCCTCTGCATGATCTCCTCTTTCTGATAACGTGATACTGGTACCTGGTACCCCGAAACGCCCAGCATATTACCCTCGATCGCATCGATCTTGTCTATTGCAACAAGATAGGATTTGTGCGGCTGGATGAATTTGTCTGCCGGTAAATGTTCCTGTAACATCTTCAGGGTAAGATGTGTCATCATCTTCTTTTCTTTGGTGTAGATGACTACATAATTCTCCATCCCTTCCGCAAATAATATATCTGCTACCAGTACTTTCTCCAGCTTACTGTCTACCTTCACAAAGAAATATTCCTGCTGCGGTTTCACCTGTTGCTGCAGGCTGAAATAATCGAACGCTTTATTTGCTGCGCGTAGAAAGCGATCAAAAGAAACTGGTTTCAGCAGGTAGTCCAGTACTTCGAGTTCATAGCCCTGCACGGCATACTTTTCGTAAGCTGTGGTGAAAATCACCTTTGGTGGTCTGGCTAATGTTTTCAACAGGTCGATCCCTGACAGATAAGGCATTTCTATGTCGAGGAATAACAGGTCAACAGCTTCCTGCTTAAGGAAGGCGTTTAACTCTACAGCACTCTCGCAAACGGTTACAAGTTCCAGGAAATCTATCTGTCCTACGTACCCCTGTAATCCTTTTCTTGCATAGGGCTCATCATCCGTGATGACGCATCTGATCTTCATCTTCTTCAGTTATTATTGTCTGGTAAGCAAGCGGTTCCGGTTGGATGGATAATGCCACTCTAAAGGTATGCTCCGTTTTGCTGACCTCAAATGTATGTTTTCCCGGGTATAAAAGTTCCAGCCGCCGTTTCAGGTTCTCCAGCCCGATGCCTCCTGCTTTTGCCGGCGTGGTGAATTTAGGGATGGCATTCTCTACTACAAAGTGTATCCTGTCATTCTCCACGGATGCCTGAATGTTGATCCAGTATTCTCCGCCTACATATTTAAAAGCGTTCTCCACCAACGGGAAAAGTAATAAGGGATAGACCTGCTGATCGTACAGATCGGGATCCAGCTGTAAATTCAGTACTAACTTATCGGAAGCCCGTACTTTTTGCAGGTTGATAAAACTATGCAGGTATTGTATTTCATGCCTGATAGAAACTGTTTGCTGCTGATCGTACAACTGGTAGCGCAACAGTTCTGAAAACTGTTCCACACTCTTCTTGGCGGCATTGACATCTTCGTCCATCTGGAAATAAATAGTATTGAGTGCATTGAAGATAAAATGAGGATGCAGCTGGGACTTAAGGAACTTCAATTCTGCCTGCAGCTGATCATTCATCACTTCCTGCAGCTTTGTCTTATTATTTACATATGCTTCCAGAAAAGTGTTGCTACGACTTACGCCGTAGTAGATCAGGGAATACAATAATGGCACGAGGTTAATATCTGCTACGTCATACCATTGCGCACCGTCGTCTGTAAAAGCTGCCATCGGCAGTACAAATATATTCTGAAACAGGATGGTCACCAGTGAAATAACGCCTGCTTCCTTCAGTACCCGTTTCCTGTAATTGGTCATATCTGTCCAATGCTTATCAAAATAGCGGTACAGGTAATGATGCATACCGATCAGCAGATATCCAAACAACACACAACAGGAAATCTCAAACAGGTTCAGTTCCCAGGACCTTTCCCAGAATCTCATACCAGTAACAGTATCCAGCAGCAGCCGGATACTGAAATAGGTGATCAGACCATAAATGGCGGGGAAATAATATCTACGGAAATTACTCATGAAATATGATATTTCTTTATGATGCCGGTAATAATATCCTTTCTTCTGCGGTATCTTTTTCGGGTTTATCTGCTTCCCTCCTGTTCTGTTTTGCCGCAGGTTTCATACCAAATAGAAACCGGCATACAGCATAAGGACGGATCAGCAAATGAAAGATCCCCATAGACAATATAAACGTTGTTATCACAATGAACAGATACTTCGCACCTATTGTATCAGTAGTTTGTACAACATAATATGCAAGGATAACAATAACTGTCTGATGTAAGATGTAAAAAGGATACACTGCCTGGTTCAGATAGTTCAGCGCCGGATGAGGTTTGTCGAGATACTGTTTACCATACCCGATAGCAGTGAGCACCCATCCCCACGCACATATTGCCTTTAATGCAAGATAAGCATAAGTCCCGGGATCCTGGTCCCAGTTTACCAGTACGTCCCAGGGTTGCAGATCATTCCAGCGAAGATAATTGATCCCTACGATAGACAGGAACGCTACCAGGAAAGAAGTATATCTGTTCCTTTGCAGACTATCCATTAGCGAAGGCTGCGCGATACAGAGGAAACCCGGCAGCAGGAAACACAACCAGTAAAAGAAATAACACCAGTCTTCCACCAGGTTATTTGTTTCGGGAAATTGCCTGGAGAAGGCAGCAAAGACAGCAATACCGGGAATCGCCAGCAGGTATACCCGCTTTCCTTTTGCCAGCGAGTTTAATCCTTTACGGAATGCAGCGCCTCGGGAAGAGATGATCCAGACAAATACCGGAGCAAAAAGTATATCATAGATCAGGAGGTAAACAATGAACCACAGGTGATGCCAACTGATGTCTCCTTTGGGATAGGCACCCGTAGTGAACATGTTACTATAGAACTGCCAGAAATTGCCTTTAAAGCCTTGTGTGATGCGTTCCATATACACCTGTGGAGGAACGATGACAAGTATGCCGAGAATAACGGGAACTAATAATCTCCTGACGCGTAACCCGATGAAGCTCCCACCGCTACGGTGCTGCAACATAAAGTAACTGACGGTACCTGAAATAAAAAACAACAGAGGCATCCTGAAAAGGTGCATCCAGTATACCAGCTCTAAGAAAAGATTGCTCGTCTCCTTATTCCGGATATGCCATTCCAGTTCTGCGCCAAAGGGCATCGCGGAATGAAAGACCAGGACGCCGAAGATGGCCAGGATACGGAGCCAGTCGAGATAGGCTTGTCTGGGAGTAGTATGAGTTTGCATAGCAGGGAATTTTTATGCTAAAATATCCCTGCGGGAAGACCGGGTAAATTTTGTTTGACGTCTGGCATGCTTTGTTGGGTCAACAGCATAGAAGGAAGATCACCGGGAATATGTAATTTTGCCCGCAAATGATCTTATGAACGGAACTGTCCTTATAATAGATGATGAAGAGAAGCTGCGCAGCCTGATGAAACGTATTATTGCACTGGAAGGCTTCCATGTACTGGAAGCCGGCAATATTAAAAGTGCTCAGAAAATAATTGAAAAGGAAGAAATAGACGTAGTCCTCTGCGACGTAAAACTACCGGATGGTACCGGCGTCGACTTCTCAAAGACACTGAAAGAGAAATATCCTGCTATAGAAATTATCCTGCTGACTGCATACGGGAACATCCCTGACGGCGTACAGGCTATTAAGAACGGCGCCTTCGACTACCTTACCAAAGGTGATGACAATAACCGCATTATCCCGCTCCTGAACAGGGCTATTGAAAAGGTCCAGCTTCAGAAACGTATCGAAAAGCTGGAGAAACAGGTCGGTAAGAAGTACAGCTTTGACAGTATCCTGGGTACCTCCCGCCCTATCCGGGATGCCATTGAGCAGGCCAGCAAAGTAGCTCCCGCAGATACTACCGTTCTGCTACTGGGGGAAACCGGTACGGGTAAGGAAGTATTCGCCCAGGCTATTCATAATAATAGTAAGAGAGTGGGCAAACCGTTTGTCGCCCTTAACTGTAGTGCCTTTAGCCGGGAACTGCTGGAAAGTGAGCTTTTCGGTTATAAGGCAGGCGCCTTCACCAATGCCAATAGGGATAAAAAGGGATTGATCGAGGAAGCCAATACCGGGACCATCTTCCTGGATGAGATCGGGGAAATGCCTCCTGACCTCCAAAGTAAGCTGCTCCGGGTACTGGAGACCAGTGAATTCATCAAAGTAGGCGATACGAAGCCCACCAAGGTCAATGTAAGGATCATTGCGGCTACTAACCGGGATTTGAAAGAAGAGGCCGAAAAAGGGCATTTCCGTGAAGATCTGTACTATCGTCTGAACGTCTTCGCCATCATGCTACCTCCTTTAAGAGAAAGAAAGAAGGATATTCCGGCCCTGGCCGAGTTTTTCGTAGGCGTCTTTTCCGCTAAGATCAACCAGCGTAAACAGCAGATCACACCGGGCTTTATTGAGAAGTTACAGCTTCATGAATGGAAAGGAAATATCCGTGAACTGAAGAACGTCCTGGAAAGGGCGGTCATCCTAGCCGGAGGAGCAGATCTGTCCATAGAACACCTTCCGCTGGACCTTCAGATCGCTGATAAGATCAGTACCGGCGGACAATCCTCCTTTGACCTTGCCAGTGTCGAAAAGCTACATATTATCAAGGTGTTACATCATACCAAGAACAATAAAACAGAGGCCGCGCGCCTGCTGAATATCGGTCTTGCTACCCTCTACCGCAAGATCGAAGAATACGGTTTAAATAATTAACAGGAATCTGCCAAAAGACGCATTCCTTTTATACAGTAGCATGCTATGCTACTATATAAAAGGAATGCGCCAGCTTATCCCCGATTCAGATCTAGTTTTAGATCAGGTTAGTTGTAATATCGATATTTCCGTGTAATGCCTTGGAATACGGACATGTCTTATGTGCGGTATCTACCAGCATTTGTGCTACGTCTTTGTCAATACCTGGGAGATGTACGTTCAGACGGGCCTGAAGCAAATATTCAACTCCTGTCACCCCAAGATCAACTTCAGTATCCACGTAGAAGTCTTCCGGTAATTTAACTTTGGCCTTATTGGCTGCGATACCGATCGCGCCGATGAAACAGGCAGACCAACCTGCTGCCAGCAATTGTTCCGGGTTTGTACCGTTACCTTTTGCTCCGGGAGATGTGAGTTCAATATCCAGATGACCATCAGAGCTTTTTGAGAAACCTTCTCGGCCGCCGGTTGTATGTGTTTTACCTGTATAGATTACTTTTTCGATTTTTGGAGTAGCGATCACCCCGTTAGTGTTGTTTGACATGATCTGTTTAGTTTAGATTTTTTTAACAATTAAATACTTCTATAATTTATTCAGTGAACTTTCTTATGATTGAAATCCGGTCCTGGCGGCACCTATGATACGGCCATCTGCATTGCGCTGAACGAAGCCGATCAGTTCCCAGCCTTTTCCGGTGAAGTCCTGCGGTAATGTCATTACCACTTCCTCCTTGCTGTTGGCGTCAACATGTGCCAGCTGTCTTACGATCTGTACGTGCGATAATTTCCTGCCTGAATTCTCCCCTGCCATTACTTTACTCTCGGCTGATTTCTGTACCAGGGTAAGCACTAGTTCTGTGTTCTTTTTATCGCCGGTCACTTCATGTTCTATGTACAATTTACCTTGTGCGATCTTATACTGGAGTTTAACTTCAGCTCCGGGCGCTTCTTCCAGACCGTTGGAGATCGCTTTCACGATAGAACTACCGTTTGAACCTACAAACTCCCTGGTGCCATTTATTACCGCCTGCGGCGTATAAATAGTGGAAAGGTTCAACCAGCCTGCATATTGCTCCTGTCTTACGGAATATTCATGATCACTGAAGCGGTCTTTCCAACCCTGGTGATCCCAATAGTCTACATGGAAGGCCATTATATATATTTCCTTATTCTCGTTACCTTCCTGGATACGCTCAATTAATTCATCGGCCGGCGGACAACTAGAACAACCTTCCGAAGTGAATAGTTCAACAACTGCGAAGCCTTTATTGTCCTTCGCTTTCTGTACATCTTTCATCATTTTCTGGTTTGATGCATTTACAAATGCTGCCATGCCTATCAGAACACCTATCAAGGCAATACTCATAATAATTACTCTACCTGGTTTCATATCTTTTATCGTTGAATGTTTTAAAATTTCGTTACGCCTCATTGCCAATCATGACACAAATGGACGCCAATTTCAGAACAATACATAGTAGCAGATAGGCCGATCGGCCAAATTGGGAGGTGAACCGGACATCCGGGGCGTCCAATTTCAGGGGGTATATCTCATTCAAATTGATAGTCCTTTCTCAAAATGAGAGGGTTTTAAGGACCTTATTTTACCCGCGTGCCATTTCCCCTTCAATTGCTCTCCTTACCAGTACCGGCTTCCGGCCGAAAACACATTCCTGTGACAGGAACAGGCATGCCGTTGGCCTTTATTACCCCGTAAATCAATTTTTATGAACCAATATGAAGCCGCCGCTCAGATAGCGGATGAAATACCAGAAATACAAACTGAGATCGTACGCGCTCCTGTTTTTGGAAGTGCCTATCTCTCTGTAAAAGTATTGGCTAACTATACCGGTAAGATGTTACAACAGCATCAGCTGCGCCAGGTACAACGTTGTATGGTGCTCGCTGAGAAGATCTACAACCGTGGCAATCAGTTGGTGAAAACTGCTATTGAAAACGTTTTCATCTTCTCCTTCTCCAATCTAAGGATGTCCTGCAGTCGCCAGGAATGGTTAGAAATACAGCGGGTAATGCCTGCGGTGTTATTCTCTCTCTACATTCAGCAGGTGCTGAAACCAGGGGTATAATCTGTCATCAATATAAACTACTATCATATGCTCATCGCGATCTACCTGCTTATAATGCTGGTTTGCTTTTACATCTTTTACAAATCGATAGATTTCTTCGAAAACATATAATTGAATATTTATGATGACAATATTGCTGATAATATCCATCCTCGTATTTATCTACCTGGTGTATGTTCTCCTGAAACCTGAAAAATTCTGACACAAACCGATTAATAATGAACAGCGAAATACTAGGTGTCATCCTCACCTTTATCGTAACACTGGTGATAGCTTTCCCACTTGGCAAATACATTTCAAAAGTATTCCAGGGCGAGCGTGTCATCACCGACTTCCTGAATCCTGTGGAGCGCTTTATCTACCGCATTTGCGGGATAGATCCTCATAAAGAGATGAACTGGAAGCAACACATGGCAGCATTGTTATCAATTAACTTCGTATGGTTGATCTATGCATTTGTTGTTCTGCTGTTCCAGTCGCATCTGCCTCTCAATCCGGACGGTAACCCGGATATGACACCGGACCTTGCTTTCAATACGGCCATCAGTTTCCTGGTGAACTGTAACCTCCAGCACTATTCCGGAGAGTCCGGCGTTACCTATTTTTCCCAACTGTTTGTGATCACATTCCTGCAATTCGTATCTGCCGCTACCGGCGTCGCCGCTGTTGCAGTATTGTTCCGGGCCTTCGCTGAAAAAACAACAGAAAAGCTGGGTAACTTCTTCGTATTCTTCACCAAAACGATCACCCGTATATTGCTGCCTTTGAGCATTATTATGGCCATCATCCTGGCGTTCAACGGCACACCTGCCAGCTTTGACGGGAAAGACAGTATTGTCACCGTTCAGGGCGATTCCGTACAGGTTTCCAGAGGTCCTGCTGCCGGTATGATCGCTATTAAGCACCTGGGTACTAATGGCGGTGGATGGTATGGCGCTAACTCAGCCCATCCGCTGGAGAACCCGAACTACTTTACCAATATGGTAGAGATCATTGCCCAGGTGATATTGCCTATGGCACTGATCTTCGCTTTCGGTTTCTTTATCCGCAGAAGAAAGCTTGGTTATATCATCTTTGGCGTCATGACCGTAGGTATGCTGACGCTCATGATACCGACACTTATCTCCGAAATGAGCGGCAACCCTGTCCTCGGCCATATGGGGCTGAAAGACATCTCTGCGATGGAAGGCAAGGAAGTACGTCTGGGTGTTGCTGCTTCCGCTTACTGGCAGGTAATGACCACTATCATTTCTACCGGATCGATCAACTCCATGCATGACAGTTCTATGCCTATATCCGGCGCTATGCAGATGTTGGGTATGATGACCAATTGTTTCTATGGTGGTAAAGGCGTAGGTCTTCTCAACTACTTTATCTTCCTGATCATCGCGGTGTTCATCTCCGGACTGATGGTGGGACGTACGCCCGAGTTTATGGGACGCAAAGTAGAAGCACGTGAAATGAAGATCGCTGCTATCATTGCACTTTTCCATCCATTCCTGATACTGGTGGGTACAGCGTTGTCAGCGTACTTCGCAGCACATCATCCGCAAATGGCATGGTCAGTACAACCGTCTGCCTGGTTCAACAATCCTTCCAATCACGGATTCTCAGAAATGCTTTATGAGTATACTTCATCCTCTGCCAACAATGGCTCCGGCTTTGAAGGTTTAGCAGACAACAATATCTTCTGGAACATCACCACGGGTGTAGTCATGATACTCGGCCGCTTCATCCCTATTATCGGGCCGGTAGCTATCGCGGGTATACTTGCCAAAAAGAAATATATCCCTGAATCCGCCGGTACATTGCAGACCGATACCGCAACATTCGGTATCATGACCTACGCTGTGATCATGATCATAGCAGCGCTGGCCTTCTTCCCTGCACTGACCCTCGGACCTATCGCAGAATATTTCCAGTCCTACTAATAAACCGTTGTTACTATCCTATATCATTATCTGTTATTGTCCTATGACAACCCTTGTTCGCAAAATTGAATTATATGTCTGAACACAATCATAATAAACTTTTTGAACCGGCCCTGGTGAGCGGCGCCTTAAAGCAGGCTTTTGTCAAACTCTCTCCAAAAATCATGTTCCGTAATCCGGTGATGTTCACCGTGGAGATCGGTACTGCTATCATGCTGGTTGTAACACTATATACTGCCTTTACAGGAGATAAATCACAAGGCTCTTTCGGTTATAACCTCGCTGTGTTTATCATCCTGCTGCTGACCCTTCTCTTTGCCAATTTCGCGGAAGCGATCGCAGAAGCAAGAGGTAAAGCGCAGGCGGAAAGCCTTCGTAAAACAAGGGAAGAAACACCTGCCAAGAAGGTGTTGGCAGTGGGTGAAATGTACACTAATGAGATCAAGATCGTTCCTTCTTCACAGTTGCGCAAGGGTGATTTCTTCATTTGCGAAGCTGGTGACATGATACCTATGGACGGTGAGATAGTGCATGGACTGGCTACCATCGACGAGTCGGCCATTACAGGTGAATCTGCTCCTGTGATCCGTGAATCCGGTGGCGATAAATCGTCTGTAACAGGTGGTACCAAAGTGCTGAGCGACAGGATCAAGGTACGTGTAACCACCGATCCCGGAGAAAGCTTCCTGGACAAAATGATCGCGCTTGTAGAAGGCGCCAGCCGTCAGAAGACGCCTAATGAAATTGCCCTTACCATCCTGCTGGCAAGTTTTACGCTGGTCTTCACCATCGTTTGCGTAACCCTTAAGCCGTTTGGTGATTACGCCAATACACCTATTACTATTGCTGCTTTTGTTTCCCTGTTCGTCTGTCTTATACCTACAACCATTGGCGGGCTACTCAGTGCGATCGGTATCGCGGGAATGGACCGTGCACTGAGAGCCAACGTCATCACTAAAAGTGGTAAAGCGGTCGAAACTGCAGGCGACCTGGATACTTTGTTGCTCGACAAAACGGGTACCATCACTATCGGTAACCGTAAAGCCACCCAATTCTGGCCAGCTTACGGCGTTGGCAAGAAAGAGTTCTTTGAAGCGTGTGCGATGGCATCTATGGCGGATGAAACACCTGAAGGGAAATCCATCGTGGAACTGGCTGCAGAGAAAGGTATTAAGACGCCTCAACTGAACAAAGATGAAGTAACCTTTATCGAGTTCACCGCTGAAACACGCAGCAGCGGGATCAATCTCGACGGCATGCGGATCCGCAAGGGCGCGTATGATGCTATCCGCAACATCGTACAGAAAGCGGGTCATGTATTCCCTGCCGAAACAGAAGAGAAAGTAAAAGAGATCTCTTCCAATGGTGGTACACCGCTGGTGGTGAGCCGCAACGAACAAGTGATCGGCGTGATCGAGCTACAGGATATTATCAAACCTGGCATTCGTGAACGTTTCGAACGCCTGCGCCGCATGGGTGTAAAGACGGTGATGGTTACGGGCGACAATCCGCTGACCGCGAAATACATTGCTGAAAAAGCCGGTGTGGACGATTTCATTGCAGAAGCCAAACCTGAAGACAAAATGATCTATATCCGCAAGGAACAGGAAGGCGGAAAACTGGTAGCGATGATGGGAGACGGAACCAACGACGCTCCTGCATTAGCCCAGGCTGACGTAGGAGTAGCCATGAACAGTGGTACCCAGGCAGCCAAAGAGGCGGGCAACATGGTGGACCTGGATAACGACCCTACCAAACTGATTGAGATCGTGGAAATCGGTAAACAGTTACTGATGACACGCGGTACGCTCACAACCTTTTCCATCGCTAATGACGTAGCAAAATATTTTGCTATCGTACCAGCACTTTTTGTAACCGCTATTCCCGCATTGCAGGGGCTTAACATCATGCACCTTGCTTCTCCGGAGAGCGCTATCCTTTCTGCCGTGATCTTCAATGCACTGATCATTCCTGCGTTGATCCCGTTGGCACTCAGGGGTGTCGCCTACAAACCGATCGGCGCCAGTGCCCTGTTGCGCAGGAACCTGCTGATATATGGTTTTGGTGGTGTTATTATCCCTTTTGTGGGCATCAAGATCATTGACCTGTTCCTTACCCTGTTCATGTAATTAACGTTTAAAAAAACAACGATGAAAAAGTATATATGGCCTTCTATCAAACTGACACTTTTTATGGTGCTCGTTCTTGCAGTTCTTTATCCGTCTTTAATTGCAGCTGTATCCAAAACAGCTCCTGGACAGGGAAAGGGCAGAACTGTCACTGTAAATAACAAAGTGGTGGGTTACGAAAATGTAGGTCAGAACTTCACAGAAGATAAATACTTTAATGGCCGCCCATCTGCGGTTAACTATAATGCTGCCGGATCCGGAGGCTCCAACAAGGGCCTCTCCAATCCGGACTACCAGAAAACAGTACTGGAACGTATCGATACTTTCCTGGTACACAATCCTGGTATAAAAAAGGAAGATATTCCTGCCGAACTGGTAACAGCATCCGGTAGCGGGTTAGATCCTGATCTTTCTCCTGCGGCAGCCCTGATACAGGTAAAACGTATTGCCGCAATACGTCATCTATCAGAGACCAAATTAATGACATTGGTATCCGATCATATTAAACGTCCGCTGCTGGGCGTTGCAGGACCTGCAAAAGTAAATGTGTTGAAACTTAATATAGCCCTCGATACATTAAAATAAAACTATCCGAAATGGACAACGACAGAGTGATCGTCAGAAAGGCGGTGCTTTCAGATTGTAAATATGCTGCGACAATCACCGCAGAAATGGAAGCTTCCGCCAAAGCAAGAGGTACCGGTATCAGCAAACGTTCCGTTACCGCTATTATGAAAAAGATCCGCGAAGGAAAGGCGGTCATCGCATTGACCGTAAATAAGATCTGGGTGGGTTTCTCTTACATAGAAGCCTGGAGCAACGGGGAATTCGTCTCAAACTCAGGGATGATCGTAAATCCCCTGTTCCGTGGACAAGGAGTCGCGTCCCGCATCAAAAGAAGGGTATTCCAGTTATCACGTGAAAAATACCCGGCGGCAAAGTTATTCAGCATTACAAGCGGACTGTCTATTATGCGTATGAACAGCAAGTTAGGTTTTTTACCAGTCACCTTTAATGAAATAACCCGGGACCCTGAATTCTGGAAAGGATGTAAGAGTTGTGTTAACTTTAATATCCTGCAGAAGAAAGGATGCCAGAACTGTCTTTGTACGGCCATGCTTTTTACGCCTCCGGCCATACAGAAAGAAGAAGAAAAAGAAGCCCGGTTGTTAGCCGGCGCGTACTGATCTTCATAACCTGATCCACTCACTCTTTCCGTACTAAGCAACGGGCGCCTTCTCTTTCGGAGAATACCTGCCTGGGTTTAGACGGGGAGTGAGTTTTTGAACGTACCAGCCTATGACTGAAAAAGAAAACAATGCGCAACATTTCCTTGATCTGATCCGTCAGTCCAGAAGAGGAAAGTTTAAAATATACATCGGTATGAGCGCCGGTGTAGGCAAGACCTACCGCATGCTGCAGGAGGCCAGGACCTTACTGCGCAACGGTGTTGATATCAGGATTGCCTACATAGAAACGCACAACCGTGCAGAGACACATGCCCTGCTGGAAGGCTTGCCCATTATTCCCCGCAGGGAATTGTTCTATAAAGGTAAGGCGCTCGAGGAACTGGATATGCAGGCAGTACTTAATCTGCATCCGGAAGTGGTGGTGATCGACGAACTGGCGCATACCAACATAGAAGGCAGCAAGAACGAAAAACGCTGGCAGGATGTACTGGAAATACTCGAAGCGGGCATTAACGTTATCAGTGCGGTCAATATCCAGCATATAGAAGGTTTACAGGAAGAGGTTAAAAGTATCACGGGCGTGGATGTGGCGGAGCGTATCCCTGACCTGTTGCTCCAACAGGCCGATGAGGTTGTGAACATCGATCTCACGGCAGATGAGCTGATCACCCGTCTGAAAGAGGGCAAGATCTATACGACGGACAAAATAGCGATAGCTATAAAGAACTTCTTTCAGCCGGAAAGGATCCTCCAGCTAAGAGAGCTGGCGCTGAAAGAAGTGGCTGCCCAGGTAGAACGTAAAATAGACTCGTCACTTCCGGGAAGCGCTCAGGCAAGAAATGAGCGCTTCCTTGCCTGTGTAAGCAGCAATCATGTCATTGCCAGGAAAGTGATCCGTAAAACCGCCCGGCTTTCCGCCTACTATCAATCCAAATGGTATGTGCTCTACGTGCAGACGCCTAAAGAAGACGGCGACAAGATAGGACTGGCAGCCCAGCGGCATCTTATCAATAACTTCAAACTCGCAATGGAACTGGGTGGAGAAGTGATAAAAGTAAAAAGTACTAATATTGCTAAAAGTATTATGCAAACTGCCGAAGAAAAAAAGATCACTACGATCTGTCTCGGCAAACCACACCTCAATGTAATGGGGATGTTGTTGAATACAGCCGTATTCTCACAACTGCTGGGCAAGTTGTCGGAATCGGACATTGACATTATAATTCTCTCGTGACATGCGCCTCAAAACGAAACTAAGTATAGGCATTGGATTTTTATTTGCAGCTATTCTAATATCCGGGATCATCGGTATATTTTCTATATATCAGCTTAAGAATGACGCGCGTCTTATCCTGGAAGACAATTACGAAACACTCGTGTACAGCAATAACATGCTGACACTAATGGACCGCGTACCATTCGATTCTACAGTACTTCCTGAATTTGAAGACAATCTTGCCAAACAGGAATCAAATATTACGGAAGCAGGCGAAGGCCTCGCTACCGCTGCCGTCAGGAATGTATTCGAGCAACTGAAACATGATCCGTCCAGTGACAGTCTCCAGACGCTTATCCGCCGGGAGATCTATAAGATCAATACAGCAAACCAGAAAGCCATTCTACGCAAGAATGCAGTCGCCGAAAAGAACGCGAAGCGCTTCAGTAATTACACGATGTTCATCTTTGGCTTTCTGGCCCTTGTAGCATTTACGCTGGCAGTTAACTTTCCGGGGATCATCAGCGAGCCTGTAAAGACCCTTTCTGAAGGCATTAAGGCCATAGTCAACAAGGACTATTCAAAACGTATCCGCATCTCACAACACGACGAATTCGGGGAGCTTGCACAGGCGTTTAACAGCATGGCCGAAAAGCTGGATGAATATGAACATAGCAACCTGGCCAAGATCAAATTCGAAAAGAGCCGTATCGATACGATCATCAACCAGATGAATGATGGTATTATCGGCCTTGATGAAAACAGGAACCTGCTCTTTCTGAATAAGGTAGCCGAAAAACTGCTGGGATTACGGGAAACGGAGATCATGGGACAATACGCCCCTGATATTGCTGTCAATAATGACCTCATGCGAAGCCTGCTGAAACAGGACAGTCCCAATAAGGAACTTAAGATCTATGCAGATCAGAAAGAAAGTTATTTCCACCTGGATATCCTTAATGTCACCAACAACGAGAAAGTGATCGGGCAGGTGATCGTACTCCGCAATATCACCCCTTTCCATGAGCTTAATGAAGCTAAAACAAACTTCATCGCCACGATCTCTCATGAGCTAAAAACACCCATTGCGTCCATTAAAATGAGTGCACAGCTGCTGACAGACACCCGTGTAGGGAACGTCAACAAGGAACAGGAGGAACTGGTAAAAAGTATTGCTGACGATGCAAACCGTTTGCTCAAGATCACCAGTGAGCTGCTCAATATGAGCCAGGTGGAAACAGGACATATACAGCTGAAGATAGAGCCTGTATTGCCCGATATCATCATCGACAATGCTGCTAATACAGTGAGTGCACTGGCACAGCAAAAGAATATCGCTATCCGGATCCATAAAAATACGAACAGCAACAGGATCATGACAGACCCGGAGAAAACAGCCTGGGTGCTCACCAATTTCCTGACCAATGCAGTGAAGTATTCTCCTGAAGATGCCGAGATCGAGCTGACCACTTCTCTAAAAGACAACAATATCGAATTTTCCGTTTGTGACCATGGCCGGGGTATTGAAGAAAAATATCTCTCCCGCATATTCGACCGTTATTTCAAGGTGCCCGGAACACCGGAGAAAGTGGGTACAGGCCTGGGATTATCCATCTCCAGGGAGTTTATAGAAGCACAGGGTGGAAAGATCTGGGTAGATAGCAAACTGGGAGAAGGTAGTACCTTTGGCTTCTGTCTCCCAGTGTATAATGGGTAAGGATTATTTCAAGATACGGTTCCTGCAACAGCGTCCGCTAATGAAGACAAAGAATTCCAAATAAAAACTCCCGGACAGCATTCACTACCCGGGAGATATATAGAAACTAAACAACTTTTACTTTAACGTCGCCACATCCAGTTTTGGCGCGTCTACCAGTTTATCTGTCATGCCGGTTGGCAGATAAGGCCTGCCACCGGTAGCAGCTACACAGGTACCGGTAAATACAGCTGTGGTCATCACCTTACCATTCAAAATGATAGACTGTTTGAAATGCAGTCTTGGTTGCCCACCCGCATCACCATACAGTTCACAGGTCACAGTAAATTCATCGTCTTTTTTCAGTGAGCGTAGAAATTTGATCGTGTATTGAGACAATACCATATGAATACCTTTGGCAGCTTCTTCGGCGAAATCAAATCCCAGCACTTCCCTGATATAATCATGTCTGCACCATTCCATATAGAAAGGGTAATATAATCCATCCATGATACCCTGTACGTCAATATGTTCTTCTTTTACCTTATAGATTTTTGAATATTCCATCTGTGACCTTCAATTTTTATGTGGGCAAAGATAAGTCTTGATCAGGTGATTTAGCGCACGCGGATATCCCCGATTCTGGGGATATTGGCTATCAACGAAAAAAGCCTCCCTGAACGGAAGGCCTTTTTCCCCTTTATAGATCAAAATTACAGCCTGAATAAAGCCGCCAGGATAATCCTTGTTTCGGATTTTACCAGGTCAGGACGCCAGTTCGGGTCCAGCGGCGTAGTAGTATAACCGGTCTGGGAAGTCACACCTCCTTCACCAGCGAAATATGGCACACTCGCATTCCTGTTCACTACTTCAAACCTGAAGGTCACACTCTGGTTTGGCATATAGTCAAAGTTGGTGGACATATCCCAGCCTTTGAATTTATCGCCAGGGTTAGCACTGAACGGGAAGGCGCCTTCGGTTTTGGTAGGATCGGTCGGGCTAGGCAATGGGCTTGCCTGTCCTGTCGGATAAAGCACCAGGTATCTGCCTGGGTTGGTCATTACACCACCACCAACTGTCCATGCAAATTTGTTTCTGTTGAACCATACACGGTTGTAGAACATACCGCTTGCGAAATATTGTGCAGGACCGTTCTTATCGCTGTCTTTAAAGCCATTTACGCCACCGCCTTTTTCAAAGCCAATGTCTCCGGTCAAAGAGAAGGCCATTCTGCTGATACCTCTTGACTGAGGCCTGTTATAATAGCGGACCAGCAAACTGTTATCGGAGTGGAAACGTTTTCTGTCAGGCAATCCGGCAGCATCCGTACCGTAGTAGTCGTTCGTTAATAACTTCATGTTGCTGCTTGGCATCCAGGTCACGTTGAAGCCCAGTCCCGGCATTTTGTTGAACTTACCATAGCTCTGCCAGCCATTGATAAACCAGCCTTCCACTTTCAGGTGTTGCGTAGGATAAACCTGCACACGCAATCCGTTGAAGAACCAGGGTGTATTATCGGAGGTGAAGGATGCCTGGTATTCCCAGTTCTCTGGTTGATAGTAGGAGTTCAAACCAACATAACTCATGAACATACCGGCGTCGATATTGATACCGTACCATTTATTAATGTGATAACCCACATAGGCTTCGCTTAAATAACGGTATGCGTTCGCTAACTGATACTGTCCACGGTAAGGGCTCAGGTCATTACGCGGCACCACAATGGACCGAGTACCGAACTGCGTCATAACCCTTGCCCTTGCGCCTTTATAATAGAAATCGCCGCCGAAGTGCAGGGCTGAGAGCTGCACTTCATTGTTCCTGGCGAGTGCCGTAGACCCAACAACTGTGTTGTCATTAGGGTTATTAAATGAATGTGTGTAATTGATGTCCATCATAATACTCGGCGTGAAGAACTTCATGTTCTGAAATGCCGGGTTCTCTCTTCTGTCGTTACCATTCTGCCATGTCTGATCGATGCCGTCAAATGGTACCTTTTCTGTAGTCGTAGCGGTGTCCTGTGCAACTGCACAAATAGCGTTTGAAGCCAGTGCAAATGCCAATAATGCTTTTTTCATTTGTTTGTATTGTTTTGTTCCCATACTAAACAGGTTAGTGTAATAGTGTGCCTCTATATGCCAAAGCCTATACCACCTGTGTGGGAAGCGAAAACAGGAAACGCAGGAGATCCAGTGTCATACGGCATTTCAAACGGGATCACCGATACGTGCCCGAAATAAAGAACATTAAAAAACCTCTCATCTTGAGAAGGTATTATCAGAATGGCAGCGTATAAACAACTTTATGAGGGTAACCGGTACGTGGCCGTTTTCTATGTTGGTCTTGCATATCCGGATATGCGTTCATATACCTCATACCATCTCAAAACAAATAATAGCTATCTCAAAATGAGAGGTAATTGAGAGTTGGCACGGACAGCGACCATGCTATAGAATAATATATATCAATGTTTTGCAACGACGAGATGCGGTAAGGCCTCACATTTGCCTCTATATGGCAAGCAACGACGTTTGATTTGATCCTTATCCGATTGTTTTTATGAAGGTTATGAAATCTCTATTATAATACGTAGCGTTTGCTGTTCTTAAGTTAGCTATCGGCCGGGGTACCTTTGTACTTCGGCCTTCCTAATGTTGGTGCCCGGGGGATATTTTATGATGTTATTTTAACAGGAGGATTTTCTGATAGCCTAAACTAGGCATTTCGCTACCCAGAGGTAGTAGCATGGCCGAAGTATACATGCAGCTAACGTGGAGATGAGGTGGACATGACGTGGACTTGAAGAGGGGCTAATGGTGAGAATATAGTATAAGACGAGATCTATCTGGCAAAGATACGCCCTTGTCTTTATTTCTTTCGGGGGGCTTCAACGATTTCTGGTGTCCCCGGGGTTAAAAACCCCGGGCTACAAACATGGGGACTCCTGACGGAGTTCTATTGTGTTTTGCTGGTCGTTTTGTTACCTGGTTCTTTGTTGTATATTCATTGGTTAGTGTTGTTGATTTTCATTGTGATGGGATTGATTATTATTTTTTTTGTTACTTTTAATTTCACCATTAAATCTGACAGATCAATATGTTCTGTCGTTTACCATTAGCACTATGCAGCAGAATTCAACAATCACCACATTATTCCTGGACATAGGCGGCGTATTATTGAGCAATGGCTGGGACCGTAAAGCTAGACGAGAGGCTGCCGCTAAATTCTCTCTCGACCTCCCTGAACTGGAGGAACGTCACCACCTCACTTTCGACACTTATGAGGAAGGTAAACTAACGCTTGATGAATATCTGAAAAGAACTGTGTTTTATGAACCCAGGGGATTCAGTGAAGATGAGTTCAAAGCGTATATGTACTCCGTTACTACCGCCATTCCGGAAATGATAGACCTGGTATGTAAAATCAAGGCAAAATATGGGGTAAAGATCGCCATTGTAAACAATGAAGGCCGTGAGCTCAATGAATACCGTATCAGGCAATTCGGGATCAATAAGTTTGTAGATTTCTTCGTTTCCTCCTGCTTTGTTCATTTCCGGAAACCGGATGCAGACATCTGGCGCATCGCCCTGGACATTGCACTCGTAAAACCAGAGGAGGTGCTATATATTGACGACAGGGCCATGTTCGTATCAGTAGCAGAAGGTCTTGGCATCAACGGGCTTCAACATGTGACCTACGAGGCGACCAAAGAGAACCTCGCAAAATATGGTTTTGTAGTAGATTGATATTAATGCAGTCCGCTCTTAAACCAATGTAACCCGTTTCTATCGTTTTGCCCCTGAAGAGCACACGACAGAAACGGGTTTCTTTATTTATCCGGCCACTCAATATGTAGCCTGCGGCTCCTGTACCGGAACCCGCTTTCTGGAAGACATTCTACCTCTTAAAACTTCCTTCACATATTTAGTCCTTTTCTCAAATACTAAATAGATCAGGTAAGCACAAATTATAACAATTACAATAGCGGCAATGTAGTAACCGATCGATACCGCGTCTATTGTTTTACTTTTTGGGAAGCCGAAGTGTATTAAAAGATATACTATTGGCAAATGCGTCAGATATAAAGTATATGAAAAATCTGCCAGCTTCGTTCCCAGCTTGTTTACCAGGATCGTCAACTTGTTTTTAGGCGCACGGTATATCACCTGCTGAACAATCACACACATAGACAATGCTAAACACAGTTCAGCGACAATTTCTATATTAAAGTCAGACTTTTCAAGTGTACGGCTCGTCTTTCCCCATAGCTGGAAGGCCACCATAGAAACGGTGAATAAGCAAATGCTTGCGAACAGCAACAAGTTATTCTTCTTCGCATAAAAGCAGGACACTGCACCCAGTACCCATACAAAAAGCAGCTCCGGTTTCAGGTAATATGAAAATATCACCAGGTTAACGAATACGATCGTAAACGCGATGTACTTATTCGTTTCTTTTGAGGTTGTTAATAGCCAGGCCACTGCTCCCATTAACACATAAAACCACACCTCATAAGCCAGTGACCACAAGGGGCCGCTCACCCAGGGCACTAATATGCCCTGCAACGATAACAGATTCCCTAAATAGTCAACAACACTGAACTGCTGGCCTGTAACCGTATTGGATATCAAAATGATTATAAAGGCCGAAAGTAAAGGTAGCATTATACGTACCGTCCTGTCGAGCGTATAGGATTTAAGGTCAAATGTTCCTGCTCTCAATCGCTGAATAACTTTTCCGCCTACAAGGAAGCCGCTCAGTACAAAAAAAAGTAATACCGCTTCATGTGCTACACGGGTCAGAGAAAAGAAGATCAGGTTCTGGGTTGTTTTGTCTTCCGGAGGCAATAAGCCATATTCAACAAACAACATCGTACGGCAATGCGTGGTAACAACAATTAAGGATGCTAACCCTCTGAATAGATCTAACCAATAGTAATGTTCTGTGCTTTTGTTTTTCAGCATAACTGGATTTTTGTGGGGACTTGATTAAATAGTGATTCGGTTCCTTCGCGGTTTTGGTTGTTTCGGTAGTTCTCTTGTAGTAAGTGTCAGCCAGCACCCGTGCAGGGTCTGCTGTATGGGGGTATATCTTTTTGGGATGTCGCGAATGTATATAAATCTCCCTTCCCTGCAAATTCTTTTTCTTGCAGCAGATAGCTAAATAGCGGTTAACATTGCGTTTGCCGTCTTCACTGTTAGGGCACTACTAAGTAACATTACTTATGTTTACTACTAATATTATTGGTCGGCCGACTTATTCCTGTTCCTGTACTCCGATGGCGACATGCCCATTAACTTTGAGAACATCCTGGAGAAATAATACTGGTCCTCCACCCCAAGTTTGCCGGAGATCTCTTTGACGGTAGCTGTTGAGAACATCAGGTATTGACATGCCTTCTGGATCTTCAGATGATTAAAATATTCTATCGGGGAATAACCTGTCTTCTCCCTGAAGACAGCTGAGAAATGAGATACTGATAGTCCGGCATAATCAGACAATTCCTGTAAGGTGACCACTTTATCCAGGCGTTCCTGCATCATACCGATCGTGTGTGCAATAACGTCATCCGGCTGTTCCGATCCGGAGTGATTGAATTTCTCTTCATATAATAATGAAGAAAGAAAGTGATTAAAGATCATATTGACATAACGGAGGTTGTCGCCGCTATATCCTTTCTGAAGATTTAAACAGATCTCTTCGAACAGGCGGATCCGGTTTTCGTTGTATGTCAGGTGTAACTTGTAGTTCTTCGCCCGTTGCAAGATAAGTTCCACTATGTAAGCCGAGATCTCTCCTTTAAAATGTATCCAGTAAATTGTCCAGGGGTCATTTTCGTCAGACATATATTTATGCGGAACGTTCACCGGGATAATGATGAACTGAGACGGTAGTACGTCCACACGTTTTTTATCAATTTCTATCCATCCCCTGCCCTCTATACAGTAAATAATTATGTGCTGGCTTACCCCCGCAGCCCGTTTAATATAGTGATAACGAGCCTTTGGATAGTACCCGATATCGGTAACATACAGCTGGCGGGTAATGGGATCTTTCGTCAGGAAATCGGCCGATATCTTTTTAGGCACCACGATCAGCTGCTGCCCTTCAAAGCCCTCCCTTTTTTTAACTGCCTTCTCTTTCATCTTGATAGAATCTGGCACCAAGATACAAAAACCAGAAAATAATCCATCAATTTCATAAGAAACCCCATTTCCCCGGTTATACTGAAACCCGAAATTTGATTCGTGAACTAAATAAATTCCACAACATCAGCAAAACCAACAACAATAGACTTACGGCAAGGGTACCAGTTTAATCAGTATTCCAAACAAAGGCAAATTCATGTTATGAAAAGAAATTTATCCCTGCTCATCCTACTACTGCTATCATTAAGTACGTGGGTTTCAGCACAAGACAAGGTATCAGGAGGAAAGGTGCTGGATGCAGCATCCGGGAAACCGTTACCTTTTGTCACCATTACTAACACAACTAACAAAGGGGCGTCCCTGAAAGCGGACGCGGACGGCCAGTTTCCCCTTCCAACAGCAAAAGCCGTACTGAGCTTCCGATTTGTAGGTTACAAGACACAGACCGTCACATTCACTCCCGGACAAACATCACTCATCATAAAGCTGGAGGCGGAAATCTCCGGGCTTGACGAAGTGGTGGTGATCGGTTACGGTCAGCAGAAAAAGAAAGATATTACCAGTGCAGTATCAAGCCTGTCCGGAAAAGAGATCTCCGAACTGCCTGCAACGTCCATTAACAGTGCTCTGCAGGCCAGGGTACCAGGCGTACAGATCACCAGTGCAGGTTATCAACCAGGTGGAGGTACCAATATCAGGATCAGAGGTATCAACTCGATCACACAGGGCGACGGACCTATTTATGTGGTAGACGGCGTTATACTGACCGGCGATATCAGGGAGATCAACCCTTATGACATTGAATCCATAGACGTACTGAAAGACGCTTCTGCGGCAGCTATATATGGCGCCAGAGCGGCAGCAGGCGTTGTGATCATCACTACAAAGAAAGCGAAAACAGGCAGGGCTTCCGTTGACTACAACGGCTATTACGGTATACAGAAGATCGTAAAGACCTATGATTTCATAGATGGTGCGCAGTATGGCTATCTGCGCCGCCTGGCATGGTTTGACGAAAGCGCGACTGGCTGGCCGATGAACGATCCGGAGACTGATAAGAAAATATTCAGCGGAGAAGAACTGAAAAGCCTTGCCGAAGGCAAGAGCTATGACTGGCCAAGCGTTATCACCCAGGTTGCGCAGCAGCAGAGCCATACCCTCAGTATTTCCAATGGCATCGGTAAGAATAAAGTATACCTCAGTGGTAACTACCTTAACCAGGATGGTATCATCAAAGGGTCTAACATGAAACGTTATTCCCTGAAAGCGAACGTAGAATCGGCCGTGACAGACAAACTGACCATAGGGTTGAATAGCAACTACTCACATATCCAACAGAACATTGTCAGCAACGAAGCTTATTATACTGCTGTGACCATGAGCCCTTTACGGCCCATTTACGACTCAACAGGAAAACCATCAGTGGTGATAGATCCTAATACGGGTACCATCACGGTGAACAATCCGCTGGCGATGGTTACAGATGCGATCAACCGCCGCATAGACGACAGGCTGATAGGTAATATGTACCTGGACTATAAGGTGCTGCCCGGATTGAGCTTCCGTTCGAATGTAGGTGCAGATATTTACAAGAATCAACAGTTTGAATATTATCCGAGAAATACCAGTGCAGGATACGTACAAAAAGGCGTCGCTAAAGTACAGAACTTCGGTTACCGCGACTGGTTATGGGAAAACACACTGACCTACGACTACAATCCTTCAGAAGACCATTCCCTTAACCTCCTCTCTGGTTTTACCTTCCAGAAAAGAAGACAGGAATGGAACTTCGAACAGGCATCCGGTTTTCCAACAGATGAACTGACATATAAAAACATGAGCCTTGCTACCAGAAGGGATAATATTGCAAGCGACTACTTCAACTGGGCTACCAGCTCAATGCTGGGCAGGGCTATCTATAAATACAAACAACGTTACATCCTCAACTTCACCGCCCGTTACGATGGATCATCCCGCTTCGGTGCGGAGAACCGCCACGGGTTCTTCCCTTCCATCAGCGGCGCCTGGCGACTGATCGACGAACCATTCGTGGGTGTGAAGTTTAAATCACGTGTAAGTGATGCGAAGATCAGGGTCAGCTACGGTATAATCGGTAACCAGGATGTGTCTTATGACAGGATCTTCTCGCAGATGAATGCCGCGACCTATCCTTTCAACGGCAATACACAATCCAGCGGTTATCAGTTAGGTGGGAACAAAGGTAACAGCGCACTGAAATGGGAAGCACAACATCAGTTCAATACCGGCTTTGACCTGGCAGTCCTGAATAACAGGATCCAAATGACATTTGACTTCTATAACAAGAACATCAAAAACCTGTTGCTGCAAAACACACTGGCGCCATCACAGGGCTTCGATGGTACTATGATCAATGTGGCCTCTATGAATACAAGAGGTATCGACATCGGATTGAAACTGTATCCTGTAAAGACGCAAAACTTCGACTGGCAGGTAGATCTTAACTGGTCAAAATATAAATCCAAAGTAACTGCATTGTTACCTGGAAGGGATTCCCTCAGTCCTTATCTGAAAGTAGGAGAAGCGCCGAACAGCCTGATCTTTGATTATGTATTCGACGGAATATATAAAACCGGCGATGATTTTAAACTTAATCCTACCGGCCGACCAGGTGATGTGCGTATCAAAGATATCAATGACGACGGTATTATCAACCAGTATGACAGAGCGATCGTAGGTCGTACTACCCCCAAAGCCTGGGGTGGTATCTGGAACTATTTCAGATATAAAAGGGTATCCATGACGGTATTTGCAAGTTATATGTATGGTCATGATATCTACAACAGGGCCTATATGGACTATGTGTATTCTGATGGCAGAAAAGTGATCCTGAAAGATGGTCTGAAATACTGGACACCGGAAAATCAGAACACCGACATTCCTCGTCCGAATGCATTCGGTAGTTCCACCAGAACGCTGCCACAGGGCTCTTCCAGCTTTGCTGTTCAGAAAGGCGATTTCCTGCGTATCAGGAACATCACGCTGGCGTACGACTTCTCGCCTACCCTTTTATCAAAGATCAAAATAAGGTCGCTGAACGTGTATGCACAAGCATTGGAACCATTCCTGTTCACGGGGTATAAAGGTACTGATCCTGAGATCGGCACCTCAGGAACTTACGATATCTATCCACGGTACCGTACTTACCTGGTAGGTTTAAAAATGGGTTTATAATTTCCTAAAAAGACATTTATGCAAACGCATCGCTATATACTTTTCTTCATCATACTTACCGGGGTCTTTTTCTCCGGATGCGAGAAACAGCTTGATATTAAACCAGAAGTGTTTGTTTCTCCGGAAGAACTCTACAAAGACGAAGCCGGTATTACAGCTGGTATTACCGGTATCTATCGCCAGTTACTTGTGCTAAAGAAGTCCGACTATGCTGTAGTAGGCATGGTGGGAACCGACGAAGCGAAGATGACCATTTTTGTACCTACCTGGGGCCCTTACTGGCAGGGATTTGCGGCTGTGAATAGCTACTCTCCCCTGCTGACTGCACAGAATGATGTTGTACAGGGTTTCTGGATCAATTGTTACAAGGGCATCAATAATGCCAACGTCGCTATTAAGTATACACTGCTGTCTACCGTAAATGAAGATTTTAAAACGCGTTCAGTGGGAGAAGCCAAATTTATGCGGGCGCTGTTTTATTTCTACCTGGTGCAACTCTATGATGGCGTACCGATGCCTACTGATGTTGACAATCCGGAGGCAGTAAGGGACGGTTATCCGCGGAGTACAGCAGAGGAAGTATACCAGCTGGTGATATCCGACCTGCAATATGCTATTGAGCACCTCAACAATAAAGGCAACGGTGCGGAAGTAGGTCACGCTAATAAAGAAGCTGCCATCGCGTTGCTCGGTAAAGTTTATCTCACCCACAAACAATACGACCTTGCAAAGAGTACACTGGAGCCATTGCTGACATCTGACAAAACAACTCTGATGCCGGCATATGCTGACCTGTTCGTGGAGAAAAATGAAAATAATATTGAGTCGCTGTTTGAAGTGCAGTTCTCCAATGAACCTGACAATACCAGCAACATGGCCAATAACACCGGTGCATGGCAGATCAACGCGCCTAACCTGACCGGAGCCGGCGGACATGTGATCATTCCTACCGATTATTTCTTCAACAGTTTTGAAGCTAATGATCTCAGGAAGGACGTTACGTTCCGCACGGTATTTTATAACGCAAACGGCGAGCTGGTAGATTATTCCTGGTGGGAAGACGTAGGTAAACCGCATGTGAAGAAATTTGACATTACCAACGGCGTATCTGTAAGTGGCTCCCTGTCTTCCAGGAACATGTACTACCTGCGTCTCGCGGATGTGATACTGATGTATGCAGAAGCAACTAACGAACTGAATGACGTGACCACGGCGCTTGCCAATCTGAATAAGATCAGGCAGCGTGCCGGACTTGATAAATGGGAAAATGCACATGGCGTGCCGTCACAGGATCAGCTGCGCAACGAAATCATGATGGAACGTATGCGTGAGCTTGGCTTCGAAGGATGGAGATGGTTCGACCTGAAAAGGACGGGCACACTGCTCAATATCGTCAAAGCCAATAATCCTGATGCTACACCGAATATACAGGCTAAACACCTGTTATATCCAATCCCTGCAAGAGAGTTTGAAAACAATCCTAAACTTACACCTGCAGATCAAAATGAGGGCTACTAATTAGTTATGAAGATCATCCGTTACATATCATTTGCCGGGCTGCTTTGCATGGCCTCCGGAAACTTACTGGCGCAGACAGTGAAATCGACAACAGACAGCCTGGTGGTATCCAATCCACAGGTCAGACTGACTATTAACAGCCGTACAGGCAGGGTCAATTACCTGTTCGCGAATGGCGTACAGCTGCAAAATACAGTTGCCACAATAGATGAGTTGCAGGCAGGAAAACTGTCCAGTACAGATTTTTCGCAGCATAAGTACAGTACAACTCCTGTACAGGATGCTTCCGGCAAAGGTGTAACTATTTCTGTCATACATAGTGACCCGTCCAGACAGCTTAAACTGGAACAACATATTACCGTGTACGCGCAGTCGCCTCACCTGTTACTGAGTGTACAGGCAACAGGTGATGCGACGTTAGAAACGCGTAACATCTCTCCATTAACTATCATCCCGGAACAACAGGCCTACCTGTTTGTTCCGGGTAATAATCCCAGCATACTAGACGTTCCTTTTGACAACGACAACTGGGTGCCTGTTGTCACCCGGCAGTGGCCTTCCCCTTCAGGGATGAGTTACGAGTTCACTTCCATCTATGACCAGCAGAGCTTATCAGGACTGGTGACTGGCAGTGTGACACACGACTTCTGGAAAACAGGCTTCCGCTATGGTGCTGGTAAGGAAACAGGACGTATTGATTCGTTTATAGTGTATGGTGGCGCCGCTACCGCGGATGATAAATCCTTGCCACCGGCTTACGGCGGACTGGATGGCACCCATGACCATGCGCCGCACGGCACCATGCAGGGCAAAACAGTGACTTCACCGGTTATCTATCTGGCAGCAGATACCGACATCCGCAAAGCATTTACGGCATACGGGCAAGTCAATGTACAGCTGGCAGGCAGAAGCGAATGGAAAGGGAATGCGCCATTCTACTGGAACAGCTTCGGCGTGGAAGACGTACTGGGTTACAGAAAGGTGATGATGCCTCCCGGAGTGATCAAAACATCGGACATCATCGCTTCGATGGACAACTTCAACAAATATGCCCCTCCGGTGCTCAGCGTTGACTCGTACGATCAAAATATATACACTACCTCACTGCTTACCTCTTTGGCGAAATACGGGCAGAAAAAGCGGCAACAAATGGGCTTCTATTTTATCCCCTTTGCCGTATGGGCATGGAAGGACCATCTGGACCAGCAATTGTCAGGGACAGAGACCCCTCTGAGCAGCGTTGTATTGAAGGATAGCAACAGGCAGCCTATCCTTTACAAAGCGGGCGACTGGGCCTGTTATCCCATCGATCCTACACACCCGGCTGTGAGGGCCAGTATCATCAAGCAGATACAGAAAGCGAAGGCTATTCATGCTACCTTTATCAAAATAGATTTCCTTACGGCCGGCGCGCTGGAATCCACCACCCGCTACGACCGCAATATCCGTTCGGGTATGCAGGCATACAGCGAAGGACTGAAAATGCTACGCTCGCTCGTGGACTCCATCATGGGGCCGGACATTTTCATTACAATGGCGATCTCCCCTATGTTCCCTCATCAGTATGCACATACCCGCTTTATCTCTACGGATGTATACTCCCATCTGCGTGACGATCAACCAGGTTTCCCGCATTATGGCAGTACAGCCGCTTCACTGGCAGCGGGTTCCCATATGTCGTGGATGCAGGGCACTTTATGGCCATTCACAAACCTGGACGTGGTTGTAATGAAGAACTTTCAGAATAACCCGGATATCTCAGAACAGGAAGTGAAGGTACGCCTCTACGCCATGATGGTGATGGGCAGTATACTGGGAGACGGTTCCGATCTGAGACAGAAAGTTGCGGCTGAAAGAGCGAAAAAATACCTGAACCATCCGGCGATATGTGAATACTTCAGTCATCCAGCCGCGTTCACGCCGGTAAAGATGTCGGAAGGCGACAGCCAGGACCAGCAGATGACCTTCTTCCGCAAAGGAGATACTACGCTGCTGGCAATGTTCAACTTCATAAAGGATAAACCTTTTGAAGCCAGCTGGCAAACAGCCGATGTTGCAGATAAACGGCGCTATGAGATCAGGGATTTTCTGACCGATGCCGTATTAGGAGAGATCAGCAATGGTCAGCTATCCTTTACGCTGACGGTACCTGCTAAAGATGCATTATTAGTTAAACTGGTCCCACGGGATTAAATCGAATAAATATAAAAGTGATCATATGGAAGTGACAGTCAGGATAGAGAAAGTATCCATACCCACGTACAAAACAGGCACACCGGAGAAACACCCTATGTTCCTGGAGAAAAGAGTATACCAGGGCAGCAGCGGCGTTGTTTACCCACATCCGGTTATTGAGCAGATTGCCGACGAGAAGACCATGCAGGAATACACAGCTGTATTCCTCGAAAACGAATTTTTGCTGATCATGCTCCTGCCCGAACTGGGAGGACGCGTACAGCGTGCATATGACAAGATCAGACAACGCGATTTTGTCTATTATAACCAGGTGATCAAACCTGCACTTGTAGGACTAGCAGGCCCCTGGATCTCAGGCGGTATAGAGTTCAACTGGCCGCAACACCATCGCCCCAGCACTTTTCAGGCAGTGGATTTCACTACTGAAGAAAATGCTGATGGCAGTAAAACCGTATGGGTAAATGAAGTGGAAGTAATGTTCAGGACCAAAGGCATGGCAGGGTTCACCCTCTATCCTGATAAGGCATACCTGGAAATAAAAGGAAAACTGTTCAACCGTACCCTCTTCCCTCAAACCTTCCTCTGGTGGGCTAACCCGGCAGTGAAAGTGAATGATCATTATCAGTCTGTCTTCCCGCCTGACGTATATGCAGTGTTTGATCACGGGAAGCGTGATGTATCTGACTTCCCTGTTGCAACGGGGACATATTACAAAGTAGACTATTCACCGGGAACTGATATTTCCCGTTATCATACTATCCCTGTACCAACGTCTTACATGGCGATCCGTTCTGAATACGACTTCATGGGTTGTTACGAACATGATACGCAGGCTGGTATGCTGCACGTGGCAGATCATCATGTATCGCCAGGTAAGAAGCAATGGACATGGGGCAATGGCGACTTCGGTTATGCCTGGGACAGGAACCTGACTGATGAAGATGGACCTTATATTGAGCTGATGACAGGTATGTTCACCGATAACCAGCCTGACTTCTCCTGGCTGCAGCCCAATGAAGGCAAGACCTTTGAGCAATACTTCATGCCATACGCGCAGACAGGCGTTGTTAAAAATGCTACCAAAGAGGCCATGCTGAACATGGAATGGGAGGAACAGCAACTAACCATCAAGGTATATGCTACCGCACTTTATAAAAATGCGAGCATTCGCTTGTTGAAGAATGGTGAAGAAGTAAAACAATTCCCGGCGTCCCTATCCCCTTACGCTCCTTTCTCCGCTACATTTGACTGCGGAGCGAACGTTGTAAAGGAAGACTGGAAAGTGATCGTTGCAGATGAAGCAGGTCATGTACTTGTGTCCTGGCAGCCAGCGCCGCCGGTAGAACATGAGATACCTGCTCCTGCTACAGCGGCAAAACTGCCACAGGACATAGAACAGGTGGAAGAGCTATACCTGAACGGACATCACCTGGAGCAATACCGTCATGCCACCTTCAATCCGATCGACTACTATGAAGAAGGCCTGAGAAGAAGCCCCGGAGATATCCGCTGTAACAATGCCATGGGTTTATTATTGCTTCGCCGTGGCCAGTTCAGTAAAGCAGAACCTTACTTCAGAACGGCTATCAAAACAATGACCAGCCGCAATCCGAATCCCTACGACGGGGAGGTATATTATAACCTCGGATGCTCTCTGTTCCTGCAAGGAAAAAAAGCCGAAGCATATGACATCTTCTTTAAAGCGACCTGGAACGATGCATGGCAGCACAGCGGCTTCCTGATGCTGGCACGTATTGCAGCGTCGAATCAGAAATGGGATGACGCTTTATCGTTGGCTAAAAAATCACTGGTGCGCAATTATCATAACCATACTGCCCGTCACCTGCAAACCATCATACTGAGAGAAAAAGGATTAACTGCGGACGCTATTGAATTTGCAAAGGCCTCCCTGGAAATAGATCCTTTCAATTACGGATGTCTGTTTGAATGGTACCTGGCCACCAATGACCATGATGTACTCGATCGCCTGCGTACTTTAATGCGCGGCAGTGTAAATAACTACCTGGAGCTATCCCTGGATTATGCACATGCCGGTTGTTACGCTGTTGCGATTGACGTATTAGCATCTTACATCAAAGTACACGGCGCTACTTCTCCCCTGCTACATTACTATATGGGATGGTTTGCTACCTGCAATAATGCACCGGAGCAGGCAGCCACCTATTATGAACTGGCAGCAAAAGAGGCGCCCGGATATTGCTTCCCGAATAAAGTAGAAGAAGTGATCATCCTGCAAAGTGCACTTGCGAACAATCCGTCTGACGCGAAAGCGGCTTATTACCTGGGCAACCTCTGGTACGACAAACGCCAGTACACAGAAGCGATCGCCTGTTGGGAGAAATCTGTCAGCCTGGATGACACCTTCGCTACCGTACACAGGAACCTTTCACTCGCCTATTATAACAAGCTCGATAAAAAGGCACAGGCGGTAATATCTATGGAACAGGCATTCACGCTTGCTCCTGACGATGCGCGCATCCTGATGGAGCTCGATCAGTTGTATAAGATCACCGGCAGATCGTCACAGGAAAGACTGGCATTGCTGGAGAATAACATGCAGCTGGTAGAAACAAGAGATGACCTTTACCTGGAGCGTATCACCCTGTATAATAATCTCGGGGAATTTGAACAGGCACGTCAGCTCTTATCACAAAGGCAGTTCCATCCGTGGGAAGGCGGTGAAGGTAAAGTAGTAGGACAGTTCATCCTCTGCCATACGGCACTGGCGAAACAGGCTATACTACAGGAAGATTTCCAGGAAGCACTAACGCTGTTGCAAGCACTTTCCCGCTACCCTGATAACCTGGGTGAAGGAAAACTATACGGTGCACAGGAAAATGACATCAACTATCTGTTAGGCTGCGCCTACGCCGGTCTTGGCCAGGCAGCTACCGCGAAAGAGCACTTCATGGCAGCCACAGTAGGTATCAGCGAACCGGTGCAGGCTATCTATTACAATGATCCGCAACCCGACAAGATCGTGTATCAGGCATTGGCATGGCAGCAACTGGGACAACCGGAGAAAGCAAAACAGATCTTCGAACGCTTCATACAGTTTGGCAAAGCGCATCTGAAAGATACTATCCGAATTGACTATTTCGCCGTATCATTACCTGATATGCTGGTATTTGATATCGACCTTAATCAACGGAACCGTATACATTGTCTTTACCTGATGGGACTGGGTCATCTCGGACTTCAGCAGGAACAAGAAGGACAGCAATACCTGGACGAAGTACTGGCGCTGGACGTCAATCACCAGGGCGCTACTTTTAATCCATTCACAAAAACGATCCAATGCTAAATATTAATAGCAGGGCGCTTTCTGCAACCCGTCAACTGTATGGCGAGTTGCGGGGAGCGCCCCTCTATCTGATCACGCTTGAGAACTCCGCTGTCAGGGTAGAACTGATCAACCTGGGCGCTACCATCACTGCGGTATATGCACCCGACAAAGCCGGCATACAAAAGAACATTGTAGCCGGATTTGCGCGTCCGGAAGACTATCTTCATAATCCTGCCTATTTTGGCTCTACTGTGGGGAGATATGCCAACCGCATCGCTGAAGGACGCATCACTGTAAACGGAACGCCTTACCAGTTACCTGTCAATAATGACGGTAATCACTTGCATGGTGGTTTTGAGGGATTCCATGCAAAGGTCTGGGAGGTAACACAATGTTCTGACACCAGTGGAGAAGCCAGCGTAACAATGGAATACGTCAGTGCTGATGGCGAAGAAGGTTACCCGGGTAATCTAGCTGTCCAGGTGCAATACGTCCTTGACGATACCAATCAGCTGAGCATCCGTTATACGGCCACTACCGACAAAGCTACGCCTGTCAGCCTGACCAATCACTCCTATTTCAATCTGTCAGGATTTGAACAGCCACTGGTCACAGATCATCTGCTGACCATCAACGCGCAGGCTTACACGGAGAAGAGCAGCAAGAATGTACCTACCGGCAATATCCTGCCTGTAGCCGGTTCATCGCTTGACTTCACAACACCAACTAAGATCGGTCAAAACATTGATAGCTTCCCGGCAGACATGGGCTACGATCATAACTTTGTGTTGCAGGCTTCCGGTAAAACGCCGGCAGCCGTTCTGGAAGATCCTCAAAGCGGTCGGGTATTGCGGGTATTTACAGATCTGCCGGGCATACAGATGTATAGCTCCAATTATTGGGATGGCAGCATTACCGGTCAGCAGGGCAAGCCTTATGTCAAACATGGCGCTGTAGCGCTGGAAGCACAGGCATTTCCGGATAGCCCGAACCATGCGCACTTCCCTGATACGATCCTGCAACCGGGGAATGTTTACCAGCAGATCATCATCTTTGCATTTGATGTGCAATAAATTATTTACTTTAAAATAGCGATAGCGAAATTCCGTTATGAAACATTCTTCTTTTAATGGCGCTTACATACTGGGTATCTCCTTTATCTCTGCATTGGGAGGATATCTGTTCGGCTTTGATTTTGCGG
This sequence comes from Chitinophaga sp. S165, assembly GCF_003182155.1. Classification (GTDB taxonomy): domain Bacteria; phylum Bacteroidota; class Bacteroidia; order Chitinophagales; family Chitinophagaceae; genus Chitinophaga. The sequence goes on along the minus strand of NZ_QGTG01000001.1, from coordinate 225,491 downwards.
TGATAGCGGGGGCGCTTCCTTTCCTGCAGCAACAATTTGGACTTGACGCTTACTGGGAAGGATTTGCCACCGGCAGCCTGGCATTGGGGGCCATTATTGGTTGTATCGTTGCGGGCACTGTCGCCGATAAATATGGTCGTAGGAAAGGTCTCCTCCTGGCGGCAGCTATTTTCGGCATTTCTTCACTGGCAATGGCGGTTGCGCCAGACAGGAACACCTTCATCGCATTCCGCTTCGTGGCAGGAATTGGCGTGGGTATGGCTTCTATGTTGTCTCCTATGTACATTGCCGAAATAGCTCCGGCACATCTGCGTGGCCGAATGGTAGCGATCAATCAGCTGACTGTGGTTACCGGCATCCTTGTTACTAACCTTGTCAACTATACGCTGCGCAATCAGGGTGCGGATGCCTGGCGCTGGATGTTCGGTCTTGGCGTCATCCCTTCCCTCCTGTTTTTCATCGGCGCCATGTGGTTACCGGAAAGCCCTCGCTGGCTGGTGCAGGCAGGCAGGTCTGCCGATGCGCGTACTGTCCTGAATAAAATCGGTGGAGAAGGGTTTGCAAGCGAATCGCTGTCAGTAATAGAAGGTTCTCTGACCGGTTCTCAGCGGATGAGTTATGCCGATATTTTCCGCAAGGCGGTATTGCCTGCAGTAGTGATCGGTATTATTCTCGCTATATTCCAGCAGTTCTGCGGCATTAACGTTGTGTTCAACTATACTCCGCGCATATTCAAGAGTATCGGCGTTTCACAGGACGGTCAGCTGTTACAGACCGTATTCATAGGTGGTGTCAACCTTGTCTTCACTATTCTCGCGATGTTACTGGTAGACAGGCTGGGACGCAAACCGCTGATGCTGATCGGCGCAGGTGGCTTAACGATCCTTTATATCATCGTAGTACGGATGCTGGCATCAGGTTCTGAGCATGTGTCCTGGTATCTGCTGGCAGCTATCGGCACTTATGCAATGTCATTAGCACCGGTTACCTGGGTATTGATCGCGGAGATCTTCCCGAATAAGATCCGCAGCGCTGCAACATCTTTTGCTGTGCTTTGTCTTTGGGCGGCCTACTTTGTACTGGTATTTACCTTTCCGATCTTGTTTGACCGTTTGAAAGATAGTACGTTTTACATTTATGCCGTGGTGTGTTTGCTGGGGTTTGTGTTTATCTGGCGCAATGTAAAAGAAACGAAGGGGAAGACGCTTGAGGAGCTCGAAGGTGTTATGATGCATTGATAACTTTCGTCCGTCATCTTCGCTTGGCTTACGCGGGGATGACGGCTTGTTTTGTTCGAGCGTTAATGCTTTGTGGCATCTAACAGTAATTGGCAGTCGTCTCTATTGGCAGGTTTGTTTCTTCTAAGCGTTGATGCTTTTAAGGTCTACGTAACAGTAATAGGCAGTCGTCTCCGCCTGCTGCGGTTTCAGGCTGGAGCATCGGGCTGTACCCCTCTTCGAGCACTAAGTATTTGGCCTTATCAAGCGTATGGGCTTTGGGATTTCAATTTAACCCCTATCAATCGTATGAGGGCTCTACAAGGGCTAATGCCCGATGCCTCCACCTGAACCCTTGCCGCTTCGACTCCCCTATTATAAACTGTCGCCCACTCTTTGAGAGATACAAGCGATTAATCTCCTGCCGCCCCATTATTGATCTTCAACGCTTCTACACTGTCTAACGATTGCTGACTTTCTGTTAACCATGTAATCTTACACTCTCTGATATCTTCTCTGACATCTTTTCTGATATCATCTCCGATATCATCTCCGATATCATCTCTGATATCTTCCCTACTATAATCCCGGATATGCTATCTGTATTAACGCCCCAACTGCTTTGAGGAGTTATAGAAGTAGCATGGATATAAGGATATCTAGGCTGCTATTAAGTGAGCGCCTAAAAGCAGCATGCAGAATGAGAACAAAAGCTCCTTGCTATGAGGGGAGGTCGGGAGGTAGCATTGAATCAAAGGCATCTGGCTCGAAGTGGAAGCCAGGAAGCAGTCTCGAACAAAGCCCTCCAGCTACTTAGAGGGACTCAGGAGGTAGCAGAGGTTTCATATAGCAATTGCGGGCCTTTGCCCGGTTCCATGCATTGTTGGTAAAGCCAAACCAAAGTACCAATGCTTAGCCCTTCTACCAACCCATAGCAGCGTTACAAGCGGGCACCGACCGCAATGCTATATGAAACCTAAGCGAACTCCGACAAACATTTAATCTACCGCCACACCAGCGTTGCTACAGCGCCAGGTTTAAGTGCATAACTATATGTGCTGCCTTGCTCGCTCACGGAGAAAGTACGCTCCTGCTGAGTCGTATTGATCACCACCATAACACGAGAACCGTCAGTGTTGAGGAAAGCAACATTTTCTATGCCTTTGTCGGGTAGCGCGGAAGAATAGATCCGCTTAGCGCCCGGACGTACGAATTTGCTGAAGTGAGCCAATGCATAATATTCGATATTACGCGTAACAGCGCCGTCTTTGGAATTGACAGTTACAACACCGCGGCAAGTCATACAACCACGATTACCCTCTTCATTGCTGGGCTTATTTGTAGTTGGACCGTTTTTTTCGTCCAACGCCATGTTCCATAGAAGCGCATTCTTAGACCAGTTGTTCGCAGTGCCGATCAGTAATTGACGGACCATGTATTGCAGGTTGTCAGCAAAAGCGGGCGACCACGTACCGCCAGAACATTCTGTGAAGTAAAGGCCCTTTTCCGGATGCGCTTCATGAACTTTAGACATTGCACCTACAGCTCCCTCATAACAATGGAAGGCTGCACCCGCGGTGTATTTCGCGATGAGACTGTCGTCAAGGATGGAGATCGGATATTCAGGACTGTTCCAGTTATGGTCGAAAAGCATCACCTGCACTTGTTTGTTCAGCCCTTCTTTTTCGAGTAATGGCCCCAGGTGGTTCTTAATGAAAGCACCCTGCTCCGGCGCCGTCATTTTCATGGTAGGATACAATGCCTCATATTGCGGTTCATTCTGAACAGTGAGTGCGGTGATCTTAATACCTTCCTGTCCGAAGGCACGGATGTATTTTACAAAGTAACGGGCATATACATCATATGCGTCAGGACGTAAGGAGCCGCCTTCCAGCCTGCCGCTGGTCTTCATCCAGGCTGGCGGGCTCCAGGGACTACCCATAATATGAATATCCGGATTAATAGCCACAACCTGCTTTAATACGGGTACGACATCCTTCTGATCATGCGATATCGTGAACTGCTTCAGAGAATCGTCGCGCTGACCTGCAGGAATATCGTCGTAAGAGTATGGATCTGTTGAGAAATCAGATGCACCAATAGACATGCGGATATAGTTTATACCAATCCCCTTTTCAGTACCGAACAGGTCTTCCAGTAAGGCCTGCCGTTGCTCCGGCGACATATACTGTTGCATTACGTAAGCAGAAGATCCCGTCATGGAAGCACCAAAGCCCTCCATTTCCTGGAACTGCCGTGTGCTGTCCATTACGATGTTGATGGCAGCAGTATCTTTTGCCTTTGCTAACGCGGATTGCTGTGCGAATAACTGCTGCTGGTCAGGCGTAGTCAGATATACAGCAACAGAGTCGCTGTGTTGGTTTTTATCGCCGGATTGCTGTTGTCCGTTATTGCAGGCAGCCAGGAAGGCGCCTATGCAACAACTGTATACCCATAATTTCATGCATGAAAGTTTTTCAGTCTGTATATAATGTCTTGATAAATTTTGCTTGATGTTGCCTGATGTGCCTTACGTTGGTTGTATTGCTTTGTTTGACTTACGTTATGTCAGATTTTCTGAAGTCTTCTATGATATGCTTTTAAAAAGAAGGTCCCGCCTCATGAGAGACGAGACCTACCTTTTTCGTTAAACCCTATCCTAAAATACGATCTAGTAACCTTCGTTCTGTTCAAGGTTCGCGTTCTGGTCCATCTGACCTTGAGGAACAGGCCACAGCAGGCTTTGCTGCGTCAAGTGATAACCCAGGTTCACGCCTTTACCATCTTTTACAGCTTCCATTACAGGAATAGCGCGGTCTGTACGAACGAGGTCATACCAACGTTGCCCTTCAAAAGCCAGTTCCAGGCGGCGTTCCTTCTCTATAGCCAGACGCATGGCACCCTGGTCTGTGATGTTCAGAGGAGCCAGGCTCACACGGTGACGGATATCTGTAATGATATCATTTGCACCGGATACATTACCCTGTTCATTCAAGGCTTCAGCTTTCAGGAGCAGTATATCCGCAAGGCGATAGATGATGATGTTCTGACTGGCGTCAGTTTTACGCATTTTATAAAAGAACGGGAAGCTATCCAGTGACAGACGGGCATCGCCCCATTTACCGTTCACGTTGTCAAATGTAATAGTAGATGCAAGACGTACAGCATCATGTTCGTCCTGGTATGCACGGATCATATCATTACTTGGATTACAGAACTTTTTCCAGTCAGTACCATAGAACATGCTGGTGCCCCAGTTACCGCCCGTATCCCATCCGTCGAAGTTCAGTTCGAAGATAGATTCAGCGGAATTTTCATGGTTACCATCCCACAGATGGTCATACACCGGCAACAGGCTGTAACCTAATGCGATCACCTGGTCAGTATAAGACTGAACTTCAGGCCAGTTCACCGGTTTCTGCGTAGCTGCTATTTTAGCCAGCAGTGTGTACACGGCTCCTTTTGTTACAAAGCCTTTATTTGACGCAGATGCAGGCACCACATTTGCCGCTGACTTAAGGTCATTGGTAATCTGCAGATACACGGAGTCCGCGCTTGTACGTGTAGGATATAACAGCGGATAGACCTCTGCCAGATTTTCGGAAGTAATAGTCGGTAATTCAGTTATTACTAATGGCACATCGCCGAAGAGCCTTACCAGGTCAAAATAAGCGCGTGCGCGGATGAATTGGGCCTCTGCCACGATCTGTGCCTTGCGATTTGCTGTCAGCGCCGGATCCGTTACTTTTGGCACGTTTATGATCACAGAGTTACATGCTGAGATGTGGTTGTATAGATAGCTCCAGTCGCGGCCTACCCATGAATTGGTAGACAGTATACGGAATTCATCGATCTCAAAACCGGCGGAGTTATCAGCACCGGCATACGCATTGTCCGACTGTGCATCACCTATATTGAAGTAGTCAAGCACATAATACTCAGCCCCCCCATTTCGGAAGAAGGCATAACAGTTAGCCAATGCTGCTTCAGCTGTGGCGGCGTCCTTTATGAAGGAACCCGCTGTACCCTGCCCCTCATTACCAACAGTAGGATTTGACGGCGGCCGCAAATTCAGGTCTTTGTTACATGCACCCAATACCAATGAGGCAAGGGCAGCAGATATGATGAGGAGACGATTTGTTTTTTTCATAACTCAAACGTTTAGAATGACAGGTTTAAACCCAGGATAAAAGTTCTTGCTACAGGATATGTACCATAGTCAATTCCCAGCGTCACACCAGTAGGCGTACTGCTTTGGGATGCATTTCCACTATTAGCTGTATTACTCGTGAATGCATTTACTTCCGGATCAAATCCCTTGTATTTTGTAATGGTGAAGAGGTTCTGGGCTGTTGCGTAGATCATCAACCTGCTCAGGTGCATTGCACTAAGTGCGCTCTGCGGCAAATTGTATGATAAGGTAGCACTCTTCATACGAAGGAATGATCCATTCTCTACAAAACGGGAAGAGGTACGGGAATTAGTTACGTCTCCATTGGTAGCTCGTGGGATATCAGTTACCTGACCAGGTGCAGTCCAGCGACGCAGCACTTCTGTAGACTGGTTCTTGCTATCGTACATACCCTCAGTTTCCATACGGGAAGCATTGAACACCTCATTACCCTGTGTACCCTGGAGGAGGAAAGACAATGACCAGTTCTTATATGTCAGGTTGTTATTCATACCATAAGTAAAGGCTGGCTGAGCATTACCAATAATGGTACGGTCTGTGGGCGTAACTTTACCGTCGCCGTTTATATCCTTATAAACGATATCTCCTGTCTGCGGATCTACGCCCTCAGAAACATATCCATAAAACGTGCCCAAAGACAGATCTTTTCTCAGGGTAATAATATTATCCCTGTTTTCCACGCCGGCAAAGTAATATACATTGGAGAGCTCCAGTTCTGTAATGCGGTTCTTGTTGAAAGAGATGTTGAAATCTGTTGACCAACGCAATCCATCTTTTTTATCGATGTTCACAGAAGACACCAGGAATTCCAAACCTTTGTTCTCCAGCTTTCCGGAGTTGCGGGGGATAAAGTCATATTCCACCTGATCCGGGAGATCCACATTCAATAGCAGATCGTCTGTTTTCTTTATATAAGCATCCGCCGAGAACGTCAGTCTGGAATCAAAGAGACTCAGGTCGATACCGATGTTTGTCTGAGTTGTTGTCTCCCATTTCAGATCAGGGTTTGGTGCTCCTTCAGATAACTGGAGACCAGGACCAGATAAAGGGTCGGTGGGCGTCTGACGAACGAATCTGTTCAGACCCAGTGATGCATATGGGGCCAGACCTTCTACGTTACCGTTTTTACCCCAACCGGCTCTTATCTTCAGATCGCTGATGGCTTTCACGTCCTGCATAAATGGTTCGGCAGATATACGCCAACCGGCTGAGACAGATGGGAAGTAACCCCATTTATGTTTCTTGTCAAGTTTAGATGAACCATCCGCACGGAAGTTAGCGGTCAATAAATACTTGCTATCGTAATTGTACATGATACGGCCGAGGTAAGACATCAGGAACCATTCTGACTGCAGGGTCTCTCCCGTTATCTGGTTAGCCGCGTTCAGCGTTTTTACGGTAGGATCAGCCGGGAAATCACGGCCCGTCTGGTTAGTAACATCGTACTTGTTCTTTTGTGTAGTTACACCGCCCAATGCAGAAATAGTATGTTTATTCCAGCTCTTATCATAGTTCAATGTGTTTTCCCATAACCATGTCAGATTGTTATAACGCTGTGAGGTAGCATAACCGTGATCCAGGCGGCCCGGAGTGGTCATGATATAATCCAGGTAGTAGTCGTAACTATGATTTGTGTAATCTATACCATAGTTGGTCCTGAACTTCAGATCTTTGGTGAAGTTGAGGTCCAGGGCAGCATTACCCAATACGCGGTTGTCTTTTGTGCCCTGTGTAGGACCTTCGATCGCTGCCAGCGGGTTATCCCAACCGGATTTATAAGGATTCATGGTATAACGCTGTTTACCATCTGCATCCGTTTCATAGATACCGATGATTGGCGGAGCGTTGAGCGCACCAAGAATTGCGGCATTACGGCCGGCATTATCATTATCCTTAAGATCCTGTAGGTCTACATTAGAATAACTGATGTTGGTAGTCAGCTTTGCCCAGGGTTTGATCTGGTTATCCAGGTTAGCCCTGAAAACGCGGCGGTTGTACTTGGCTGGTTTCACCATACCGTCATCTTTGGTATAGGCGCCGGAAATGAAGTATTGAGATTTTTCGCTACCACCGGAAGCTGACAACTGATAGTTCTGGTTAGTACCTGTCTGGAATACTTCATCCAGCCAGTTAGTGGTAGTGGTCGGTGTAGTTACGTTGAAACCCATTTCCTGCATCAGATCATTATACTGTGTCGGTCCCAGTACGTCGATCTTCTTTCCTACCTTAGAAATACCGTAGTAGGTATTGAAGTTGATCACGGCATCACCCGAACGGCCTCTCTTAGTGGTGATCAGCACAACACCATTTGATGCCCTTGCACCATAGATGGCGGCGCTGGAGGCATCTTTCAGTACAGTGATGGAGGCAATATCATTTGTATTGAGGTCCCTGGTATCGGTGGTAGGCACTCCATCAATAACGTATAATGGCTCGTTACCTGCCTGTACCGAAGTAGCGCCACGCACCCTTACAGAAAAGGCGGCACCAGGTTTACCGGATGGCTGGGTAACCTGTACACCGGCAGCTTTACCCTGAAGGGCGGCAGCTGTCTGTGTGATAGGCCGTTCCTGCAGATCTTTTGTATTCACGCTGACAACGGCGGTAGTTACGTCCCTCTTTTTCTGTGTACCATAACCGATCACCACCACTTCTCCCAGGTCGGTTTTGGCGTCGTCCATAGTAATGTCAATTTGGGTACGCCCGTTTACATCCACTTCCCGCGTCTGATAACCTACGTAAGAAAGCTCCAGTATAGCGTTTGACGCTGCCTGAATAGTGAAGTTACCATCTGCCTGTGTGGCGGTACCTCTGGCTGTCCCTTTAATTTTGATGGAAACACCGGGCAGTGCATTGCCCTTGCTGTCCTGTATATGTCCTTTTACCGTGATGTCTTGCTGAGCCATGGCAAAACCCCACAATGCCAACAGCAGTGCTGTCAGGAAAGTTCCCCTTTTTTTCATAATGTGTCGGTACTTTAGTTTGTGGATAAGGATAATTCCTCGTATCAGTTTTAGATTTTGTAATAGATATTCAGTTGATAGCCGGAAATGAGTTTCTCATATCAGAGTCCGGATAGCTTCTCTTATAACCTCTCCCATAACATGAATTTCCATTTTCATAACGATGACCGGGCCTCCGTTGTTCACTGCCACATTTCATAATGTAAAGATAGGGGTACTTTCACAAATGACAATAAAAAATATTTACACAAATAGCTGATTTATAGATAATTATGAGAAAAGTGATACGCTTTGATACCATAAGGACTTCTCAGCTGTAATCCTTGATTATGAAGGGTTAAGGGTAGTTATAACGGATATATTATATAAATAGGATGATACGCTTCGATACCTTTCAAAAAAACTTCACTTCCTTTCATTTCATATCTCTTCTCTTTCATCCAGCACCAGTAAACTCCATCCCTGGCCGTTTGCCTGCTTCAGTTCTTTTTTTCTTTCCTCCATCATTTTTGCAATACGGGAGGCGTATGACCAGCACGTGCTCTGCCTGATGTCCAGAATCTCTGACAATTTATGAGAGGATATCCTGCCTTTCGTCGAATACATCAGGAAGGTGAGATAAAAGGCTTTATTGATCGGGATACGAATGTTCTGATAGATGGTATAGGCGGTAGCCGATTCTTCATAACCGCACTTGCTGCAACGGCGGCTAAAGGGCTGGTGACCAGGATAGTAATGGTCGTTACTACATTTCCGGCACTGGAAGGTAGTGGTCCATTTCAGGTCTGCCAGGAACCGCAAACAGCTTTCCTTATCCGGGTAACTCTTGCTAAACTCCTCAAAGTCAAGTGATGTCGATAATGCCCTGGCCCTTGTCACTTTCTCCACATTGGTCTGTAGCTGACGATTATCCTGTTCCAGCAAGGCGTTCATGCGGGAGATCTCAGCGGCCTGGGCTTCCAGCAGCGCGTTCGTTTTGGTCAATACCTCATTCTGGGCTGCTATGACGTCCGACTGTTCTGACAATTGTTTGGTCCGTGCCTGCACCTGGGCTTCCAGTTCCCGGTTCTGGCTATCTTTCAGGCGGGCGTTCTCTGTCATCTGGCGGATCATCTGCCGGTGCGCTTTATCCCTCTTTTTCTTTAAGAGACGTACCTTATCGCCAACTGCGAAGGATAAGAAGAACATCTCCAGGATAAAACAGAAACTCAGGCTATAATAGCTGATAATGCCAAAGTTCAGCCAGGTATAGCCAAGCATAATGAAGAATTTCAGCATGAAACCGACAAACAGGAAGCTATACCCCAATACAAAGAAACGCGCAGGCCTATATCCTCTCAGCCAGATATGGATACCTGTGTAGAAAGCCACCGCCAGCGGGATCAGTTCTATGAACTTATAATTGAACCAGTAAGGGTTGATGAACAGGCAGGCCAGGAAATAGCCACAGCGGGCTACGATCACTCCCATGATCAGTTTATTCAGGAATGGCGCCCTTACATGCACAGCCAGGAGGCTACGGGTGAACAGCAGGGCGAATATACTCATGCTGAGTAAGGGCCAGGCAAAAGCGTACTGGTTCCAGCCTGGTGCATTGGGCCATAACCACTGATAGGCAATACCATCGGTACACATTTCGTACAACACTACACTGAGGTTATAAAGTACGTAATACAGGTATTGCCGTTGCCGCATGGCAATGAACATGATCAGGTTATAGAAACTGAAAATGAAGATCATCCCGTAAAAGATCCCAAAAGTGAGATATTCACTCAGCGCATAGGATACAAACCGGTCAATGGACCGCAACACAATGATCACATCCGCTGTCTGGGCAGAGCTGATACGGAAATAATAAACGGCTTCATCCTGCCTGTCATTATCCAGCGACAATTCAAAGTTCTTGTGGTGGAACCAACGCTGCGCGAAGGCATACCTGTCCCCTATCCGTTCTTCCCGGTATACCCCGGCAGTATCAGGCAGATAGGCAGCAATATCGTCGATGGTCTGGTCGAAGAATTCCAGCAGGTAGTATTTGTGGGCGGCACGATCGTGTTTGATCTTTATCCTGAACCAGACGGGCGCTCCCAGGTGCTGGTTCTGTGGCGTACTGGCGGGGCTTGGCCTGAACAGGGCAGCAATGCTGTCACTCCTGATCTGATCGAAGGTCAGCTTGCCCTTCAGATCTTCCAGGTATTCAATTTCATCATACGTGAAAATGTGTTCGCGTAACGTGCTGTCTATCTGTACCGCCTGCTGTGCAAAGGCGGGTGTCCCTGTCATTCCCGTTATCAACAGCAGCAGGCACACGACAGCGAGCGGCAATCCCCTTTTAAAACACTTCATTTACAATTTCAATAATCCGAATTTGTAAAGCGAATTTACCGGTTTATTATCCCAGAAGAGCTCAAAATCTTCCAGTCCGGCGGCGGTATAACTATCCATCACTTCCTTCAGGGTGTATGTTTTCTGGTGACGGACCGATAGCTTCTCCAGCATATCCGCCAGCCAGATCCCCTCCTCCTTATTCACACTGATATTCGCCTTCTCCTTTCTGTTCTGGAAAGTCAGCGAGGTCACCTCCCAGGAATTTCCTTTTTTAGTTTTTGTGATCGTTTGTACGCCAGGCGTTTTACCCAGCCATACAACCTTCGCGGTTGGCTTTGCAGCGATATACTGATCTTCCAGCAATGCTTTTTCTATATAGTCAGGTGCGATCTTCGTTTTGGGCACCTTGAATTCGAACCATTTCTGTAACGGATCGTCCAGGCAGATGCCATGCATGAAGTTCAACAGCGACTTTTTTAATCCAAAGGCGAATAGTTCATGCTCCGCTCCCGTTTCATCAATATGTACGATATCGTTGTTAGCGAAAGTCCCTATTACATCTGTTTCTTTCCTGACACTGAACATCTCGGGATTTTGTCCGACAGGGCTATGTGCCGTCATCGTGAACTGATGCCAGAAAGCAGATTGCAAGATCCCGGTTTTGAACATCTGTCGTACCATCTCCAGGGAATCAATGGTCTCCTGGGCTGTCTGGGTCGGGAAACCATACATCAGGTAAGCATGTACCATGATGCCCGCCTCTGTAAAATTACGGTTCACCTGGGCCACCTGGGCTACAGTGATCCCTTTTTGAATGAGTTCCAGGAGGCGGTCGGACGCTACTTCCAGTCCGCCGGAAACGGCTATGCAACCTGATGCTTTCAGCAGCAGGCACAGGTCCCGGGTGAAGCTCTTTTCAAACCTTACATTCGTCCACCAGCTGACATTCAATTTCCTTTTCAGGATTTCCAGTGCCAATGCCCGCATTAATGCTGGCGGTGCGGCTTCGTCTACAAAGTGAAAACCGTTCTGACCTGTCTGCGCGATGATCTCTTCCATTCTGTCGCACAGCAACTGCGCTGCGATCGGCTCGTACAAACGAATATAGTCCAGGGAGATATCGCAGAACGTACACTTACCCCAATAGCAACCATGCGCCATGGTCAGTTTGTTCCAGCGGCCGTCACTCCACATGCGGTGCATGGGATTGACCACTTCAATGGCTGAGATATAACTGTCCAGCAGGAAATCGCTGTAATCAGGCGTTCCTAACTGGCTTTGTTTATAGTCGGTACAGGCTTTATCGTTCAGGTAGGTCACCTTATCGTCGATCACCGTAAAGGTGCGTTTCAGCTCGTTTAAGGCCTTATTTCCTTCCACGTGGGCAACCAGGTTCTCCAGAGGCGCTTCGCCGTCATCCAGGGCTATAAAGTCGTAGAACTCAAATACGCGGGTATCTGACACTGACCGTAGTTCTGTATTGGCAAAACCTCCTCCCATAGCGATCTTTACGTCAGGGTAGTTTGCTTTGATCCATTGTCCGCAGCGGAGAGAGGCGTACAGATTCCCGGGAAAAGGCACAGAAATTGCCACCAGCTTGGGCTGGACGGCGGCCATATGCTTTTCGAGTATATCGATCAGCTTACGGTCTATGAAGGTATATTCGGCCTGCAACGCCGTGTACAGTTCATCAAAGCTGTTTGCGGAACGGGCCAGCTTCTCCGCATATCTGCTAAAGCCAAAGTGCTCATCCACACATTCCATGATCAGGTCGGACAGGTCTTCCAGGTACATTGTAGCCAGGTGTTTGGCTTTGTCCTGCGTTCCCATAGACCCAAACGCCCAATCGAGGTCTTCCAGCTGGGCGAAGCGACTGGCTTCCGGCAGGAAGTCTCTTTTACAGATGCGGTGGGCCAGTGTCGGGTTCTTTCCTTGCAGGAACGCCACTACGTCGTTGATCGTCTCTATGTAATCGTCCTGCAGTGCGATGATACGGGTGATATTCTCTGAGCGCTCTTCGGTCTGGCTATTGATCAGGTTAAACAATTCCTGCAAGCCTTGTTTGCAAAACAGGGCCAGGGTTACCTCTATACCGAGGTCGGCCTGGAAGGAGGTAATTCCTTTGGTATTTAAAAAGCCTTTCAGGTAGGCTGTTGCCGGGTATGGCGTGTTCAGCTGTGTGAAAGGCGGTGTAATCAGGAAAACAGATGCACCCAAGTCAGTCGATTTAAAGGGCAAAATTATTAATAAATAACGGAAAGTCAGTTTTAGGGTCGGTGTAAGTCCAACTCAAAGGCATGGCAAAGGCATGGCAAAGGCATGGCAGAGGCATGTCAGAGGCATGTCAGAGGCATGTCAGAGGTACGGGTTTGGGGTTTTAGGGGGTCGGAAGGTTTCGGCTTACAGTGATTCCAGCGTTGACCTTCCAGCTCGCAGTTCGGATGGAATCACTGGCTGTACTTCTTTGAAGTTCCTATGCATTTAGCTTTGGAAGGCGGTTTGGTTTCAGTTTTTCTATTAAACCCCTTGGTGCAACGCTTCGGCGTACTTCAAAGAACTAAGGACTGTGATTTCCAACCGAATGCTCACCGCGGCCGGTCTCCCAAATTATAGCAGGACCTGGGCTGCCGTTTATCCCGTCAATACCTTTCTTTCATTTGTTTCTTCCTGTCCATTTTCCCTAATTGCCCTACTGTATTGAATTTTCGTCGTTTTATCAACATTAGATCCTTGTCTGTACGCTCTTTTCTCGCTCCGTCCATATCGCTTCACCGTCTCTTCCATATCACTTTAGGCTCATTTCTATATCGAAGGGATATATAGATGACGGTAAAGTGACGGCCAGATGACGGTTTCGCGATATGGAGATATAGACACCAAAGCGTATTCAGAGCGGTTCCTGGCCATTATGCATGCTATAATTATGGCACAAGTAACTGTAAATGAGTTATATATATTGAAAAATGATTGAACTGGGCAGAACCCTGTCTAAACCAGATAATAGCATATTGAGATAACTCTGGACTTCATCAAATATGGATATAGGTGCACCGGCTATTATTTTTGAGACCGGCCACAGCGAGCATTCGGATGGAGATCGATGGCCTTTAGTTCTTTGAAGTATGCTGATGCGACGCACCAGGGTTTAATAAATAAACGGAAGCCCAACCGCCGGCCAATGTTCAATAGAAAGGAACTTCAAAGAAGTACGGCCAGAGATCCCATCCGAACTGCGAGCTGGAAGGTCAACGCTCGAATTACGGTAAGCCCTATGCGCAAAAAAACTACAGCCGGTGATCCCTCCCGACCTTTCCTGCGATCTTTAACAAAGAATATTGGAACGGCGATAATATCAGGCGGCCTTATACTCCTCCAGGTATTGTTTCAATTCCTTGATCTGCCGCGTGTGCCGGTAGCCTATCAGCCAAATCATGGATATTGCAAAGATGAGCGACAATAAAAAGAAGCCTGACATCTGCAAAGTGAATAATCCGGCCAGGCCTTTCCCGTAAAAGAAACGTCCAACTGTTAATAAGGCTACATAGAAGACGATGCAGAAAATAATCTCTATCCGGCGGCTTCTTTTCAGGACCTGCAGCAACTGCGTCATTCGTTCCTGCAGAAAGTCGCTCAGCGTGAGGTGTAGTATGCTCCGGAATTTCAGCCAGTAAAATGCGATCAGCAATACGTAGAAGAACATACATTTTGCAAATCCGTAGGCCGATCCGGGATAGCTGAATCCATCGGAAAGAATGGGAAATACAAGTATCATCAGTAACATACTGCCGAGCATCATCGTGATGATCTTTTCGTATTTGGCTTTCATGGCCGATACCAGGTCAGCCGTTTTGTGTGTCAGCAGTTGTTCTATTGCTGAAATGTCCTTATGTTGCTCGCGGGACAGCTTCTCACTTTCCTGCTGCCATTGGTTTTTAAGGTCGTCCAGTTCCATATTGTTAAGTTTCAGGGGTTTAGAATTTCTTTTAGCTTCTTTTTTATCCTGTTGATCTTCACGCCGACATTAGAGACGCTTAGACCCAGTATCTCGGCTATTTCGCTGTAAGGCTTATCGTCCAGATAGAGTAACAGGAGCGACTTGTCAAACTTATTGAGTGTATTGATTGCCATCTGCAATTCCGGGGCATATTGCAGGTCCATTCGCTGTGGTGGCGGTTCTGAATAATTGTCGTGATGGATGTTCAACGGGCGGAGTAAGGGCCTGGTCCTGCTCCTTCTGAAACGGGTAATGGCCGTGTTCAGTGCTATGCGGTACAACCAGGTGCTGACCTTTGACTGCCGGTTAAAACCGGGCCACGATCGCCAGAGCTGTAGAATGATCTCCTGGAAAAGATCCTCCGCGTCGGCCCGTTCCGTGCAGTACATGCGGCAGACCTTTCCAATAATGCCCTGATGCTCATTTACTATTTGAAGGAATTCTTTTTCCACGGTGTGCGCTTTATATGATTAGTCGCTCCATTCTCTGAAAAATTACAAAATGGCGGCGTGCAATATTTAATGTCCGGCAGAAAACAATTAAATATCTTTGCGGCGAAAGAAATACCTATGAAACAATTTTTTCTACCCGTACTATCCCTCCTGCTGTTAACAGCAGCTCCGGCAGTGGCCCAACTGAGTGGTAATGTTGAATATAACCTCTGGAGAGTACAACCAGGCGATTCCATGACCATATTTTCCGATAAAGCATATATCCGGCAATCCGCGTCCCTGCAATCGCCCATTATGGATTCACTTACTTCAGGCAGCTCCGTTATAGCTGTTAAACTGAATGAGACTGAGCTTACGCTGCGTGGTATGACCACTCCGTGGTGGCAGGTACGTTATAAGGCCGGAGGCAAACAAAAAGAAGGGTACCTGTGGCTGGGATTAGCTGCTCTGGGGACTTACAGACAGGATACAGTACAATTGGTATACGGTATTGAGAAAGTGATCCCTGGCGCTACCAAAGAAGATGATCCCAAATACCAGGTAGGCCTCAAGGCATTGGGCGCGTCCCATCACCTGCTGGATAAAAAAGAACAGGTAGTAGCCGGCGGACAATTCTCTATTTCAGCTGAAGGAAAGCTGCTCGGCAATATGGGGCTCGATAAGTTAAGCACTATCCTCCGCCTTTGCTTTAGCGGCGAAGCCTGCGGCATCCCTAGCGATTACTACTATTTCGGATGGAATGGCAGTAAGTTCCTGATCCTCCCTCAGAAGTCTACCATATTCGATGCTGGTGCAATTGCCCATGATGAGGTGTTACTGTTTCCAAAAGAACCGGGAGGACAACCAGGAAAGATCATTAAAGTGATCACAGATGAAGAGTTTGGAGAAGACGGGGAAACAGTAGTGAAGAAAACCACTGATCGTGAGGTATTTGTATGGGATGGAGAGAACGCCGTAAAGGAGAAAACCGAAAAAGGGAATTCGGTAAAAGAGACTGCTGTAAAGGAAAAAGGTGTAACTGCAAAAGCTATATATGGAGGCCCTTCTAAAGAGAAAGCAGTAGCAGGAAAAGTCTCTGCTGAGAAACCGGTAACTGAGAAAAAAGTAGATGAGAAAGCAGTAACAGCAAAGATTCCAGCCGAGAAAACGGTAACTGAGAAAAAGATAGACGAGAAAGCTACCACTGCGAAAGCTTCAACCGAGAAAAAAGCAAAAGAGAAAACGGCAAAGAAATAATGCTTTTTAGAGCCGGGGTTATTCGTACATTCAGGTAAAAAAATGCGACCTCTTACCTGTCTGACCCTGTTTCTATTGCTATTCTTTGGGACTGCCAACGCCCAAACCACTACAGACTCAGTCAAAGCTGCCGTGAACAGCCTCTTTACTGCTATGAAGCAGGCGGATAGCACTGCCCTGATGCAGAGTTTTGCGCCCGGTGCAGTTTTGCAGACAATCGTTAAGGACAAACAAGGTCTAGTAAGTGTACGTACAGAAGCGATCAGTAAATTTGCGTCAAGCATTGGTCAGTTACCAAAAGACGCTGCCGATGAGCGTATTACATTCGATGTGGTAAAGATAGACGGAGACCTCGCTATTGCCTGGACACCTTACAGCTTTTATTTCCAGCAAAAACTATCACATTGCGGCGTCAATTCTTTCCAGCTGGTAAGACTTGCCGAAGGATGGAAGATCCAGTACATCATTGATACCCGCCGGAAGAATGGCTGTCAATAATGTTCCATAATAAGTATTAGTATAGGTACCTTTCTTTGAGCACAATGTTTAACCACGGCATATTGACTATTTTCTGCCTAATCCCCTATGTCTAAATAGCAACAACAAAGACAGCGGCACACAGCAGAATAATAATATCTGCCACCATCCATAGTACATATAAGAAAGCACAGACAATGCCAGGGTAATACCGGAAAGCATATACGTAGCGCCCATTAAAATCCCACCTTTCTTATCACATCCTGCCCCGCTTCCCTGGGCGTTCTTGCTATCAACGCATGATCTACCTCCGTGAGTTTAGCCCAGTTGCGTTGCTCTATAGCCTGTAATCCATTCTGCTCCAGCGTCCTCAATGATTCATCATAATTAGCCGTACGCTGCGCTGCCACCAGTTCCTTAAAGGTATTTACCAAAAACTGCGGGTTACGCCACAACATCGACGAGTTCAGCACATACAGGGCCGTCGACTTCTCAATTGTTCTGGCGGGGCCAGGTGCAGCCAGGAAGTGCTCCTCGTCTTTTATGATATCGTAGAAATGCTGTTTATCCTGTTCACTCCCACTGTTAGCGACATTTTCATTACATACAGCTTTGATATTAAAGTACTCAGCCCGCACATCGTTCATGCGGTTCTGCTTAGTTGCCAGGTCTATCGCCTGCGCCAGCTTACGCTTTCTGTCTTCCAGCTGATAACGCTTGTCGGTCACATCATCGTCTGCTAATACTTTTGCTTCGCCTTTGATATTGTCCATATCTTTCTTCAGCTCCGCCAACTGTTTACCTACCGCGTAGTCTTCATGGTTGTTGGTCTCGAATATCTCATTTTCCAGTTTACCGGCAAGGATATCAATATCCATTTTCAGTACATCCACCGGTGTATGCCTTTCCTGTGGCGTAAAGGTTTGTTTGAATTCCTGGTCTGCCATCTGAAGATAGGCCGTAACGGTCAGGTCCCTCGATTCCGAAATGTTAAAGGTCAATTCTATATCGGAGCCCTTCAGTACTTTCTTAGTCAGTTTATCTGCCGCTATTTCCAGGTAGCCCAGGCTCTTGTTAGCTTCTGGCAGTGCATAGTGCGGGCCTTCGAGTACATTGATCCTGATACGCTCTCCGTTTGTATCTGAAACTGTTTTATTCAGTACACGCGTGATCGTTTTGCGGGATGGAAGTACATTGTTCTTCTGAAATACCTGCAACAGTTTCGTTTCACCAGGCTTGTCATCGTCATCTATTTCCAGACAGATATCTTCCGGGATGGGTTGTCCGTTGATGCCATAACCGCTATCGATACCGATAACTCCGGTACCTGTTTCAACTATTTTATTCTCCTGGTCGTAGATGGTAAGTTTGAAAAAGTTAAAGGCATTCGCTACCAGCGGCAGGTATTCGCTGATGCGTTCAGAGAGCTTTTTAACTCCGGTATCGAAGCCGCCATCATTCCTGGTGATCCTGTAGGACAGATTAGTCGTCTCTCCGGTCACCTTTGCCAGGAAGAGTTCCTCCTTCTCACGCGATACTTTAGGATACGTTACCTTGATAGCTACCGGGCTGCCTGCAGCAGCTGCACCTGATTCGCCCAGTACGTTGGCTTTACCGGAGGCATAATATGCGGCGCCGGCAGCTACAGCAGTAATCGGATCAACTTCACAGTTCACCGGTACCTGCAATACTTCTTCCACACGTTGCCGAACAAAGGGAATAAAGGTAGAACCGCCTACCATCAACACAAACTGAAGGTCCTTTGCCGTAAGCTTGTTACGGGTAATGATCTGCTCCACCATACGGACGGTGTTATCTATATGTTGGGCGATCAGTTCATTGAAAGCAGTACGGGTGACGGTGTATTCAAAATCTACCGGTATATTATTTTCATCGGTTAATCCATCTACAGCAATGACAGCGCTGCTTTTGGACGATAATATGATCTTTGCCTCTTCCGCCTGTTGCAGCAGTACAAAATATTTCGCGTTGTATTTGCCCCGCGCACTTTTCATTTCCTGTTCGAGATCACGGAACTTGTAACGCTCTGTTATAGCTGGGATAAGTAATTTCTCTACAATGAGATTATCAAAGTCGGTACCACCCAGGAAGTTATCACCCTCATGGTCCATTACCTTCATTTCACTTTCCTTTACACGGATCAGGGCCACATCAAATGTACCACCACCAAGATCGTAAACAAGCCACTGGCCATCCGACAGACCTGCTTCTTTTTTCGTATTTGCATAGGCGAGGCTGGCAGCAATAGGCTCCTGTAACAATAGTACCTGTCTGAAGCCGGCCTGTGAGGCTGCTTCCTTCGTAGCATTGGACTGGATAGTGTCAAAGGATGCCGGTATAGTGATCACACCAGCCTCCGGATATTCTCCCTGCGGCAGGAATGTACGTAGTTCTTTAAGGATGATGGCAGATAGTTCAACCGGTGTTTTACTGGCTCCAATGCTTTTTATATCATACTTTTCAGAAGTGCCCATCTTCCTTTTAAACCGGCCGACAACGCTCTGAGGGTCTCTTTCCAGCCACTCCTTCGCTTTCTTACCGGCTACGGTCCTGTCTTCCTGAAAAGCTACCACTGATGGTAAAGTGAATGTACCAGGATCTGTTGGGTTCTGAAACAACTGCACTTTACCATTTACATATTTTGCGATGGCTGAATTTGTGGTGCCGAGGTCTATACCGAAATTGATCATTTGCTCCATTACAGACTATTTTTTGCTTTTACTACGACAATAGCTTTTTGTACGATGATGTTAGCGCCTCCGCTCCTGAAGCGGATGATAGGTTTAATTACTTCTGTGATCTGCAGATCTTCCGTGCTTTCCCCAGCAATGCTGGCTTCACAGTCCGTACGGGTAATATTATAATCCTCCCCTATAGGGTTATGGTACACAAATCCTGTTATATCGTCACCGCCTTGCGCTACGATGTCATTTTCCATGATCTCTTTCAGTTTATTGACATTACGCTGAATGGAATTGGATTCCTGCAGCGCAGACAGTTTCTTTTCTATTTCAAACACCTGGTTCAGGATATCGAGGTATGCTTTTGTTACTTTTATAGGGTCGGCCATGTATGTGGTATTAAGTTGAGTAAGGAACGATAGATATCAGAAGCAACCTTTGCTGAAAATAACTATAATGATGATAACAGTACCGATGATGATCATGTCTCTGATCACTTTCTTGTTAATGCCATGAGGGTCGTCAGGTGTTACTCCCAGCTCCGCTATTTCTTGCTGCAGTATTTTTCTGAAGTCCAGTATCATATCTAATGGTTCTCCTTCTAATACACCGATCTGTTCTGCCATTTCTATGTAGTCCAGAGCCGCAAATCTCTCCCGATGACCTTTATAGATCGCAGCACCTAAGCCTCCCAATTTAGTAGCGAGCTGAATTTTTATATTGTGATACTTTACATCCAATGCTTTGATCTCTTCGATGTTAATATGCTCGTCTACCCATTTTCTCACCCCTGGTACACTTGATTGCGGATTGCTGGCTGCTTTATATACCTCCGTTAGTGCTGCGACAAGCTCATTATATCTGATCCTGACCGGATCGTTTGCATCGGCTTGGTGCTTTTCCGCATTCCGGAGCAATTCATAGTCCTTCACCAGTTTCTCCTTCGTCACGCCGTCAGTCTGTACTTCCCGTAGTGTTTCAACCAGCTGTCTGCCGATAGCCGAATCCCCCCTGACATTATTGATCTGTATCGCAAGCTTGCGGGTAGCAAGCACCATGGTGTTCCGCAGATCCTGGAAGTAAGGCGGGAGCGTATTCAGCCTGTCCTTGTCGAGCAGTATATCCGCCTGTGCAGCAATAGCTTTCAGATTCACTTCCTGTTCAAGGTCCTCCACTTTTGCATACAGCTCTCTGATATCTTCTATCTTTCTATTCAGGTCATTACGAACGCTCTTATAAGCGTTATCCATATCATCAGTGACAACAATAGGATCTACTGCTACAATATGATCGATTGGATTGGTATACTGTTGCCAGGCCTTCCATAAAGCACTATCGTATGCAGCCGCGAAATAAGGGCTGATAAACTTTACAAATTCAGGTAGTTTGTAAATGCTCTCGTGCCGGAAGGCGGTAAAGAAGCTTTCATCCCCGTTGATGAGGAATTTATTCAGTGCAGGAGAATTGGCTATAAAATGATAGAACTCCAGTTTATCATGCTCCTCCAGTTCATTTATCACACGTTCGCAATCTGACCGGGTCAGTTGTTGTTCGTGATAATGGAAAAAGCCGTCGTCAGAGAGGTCAATTTCAGCCAGGGCGGCCTTTTTTGCTCTTTTGATCACAGTGTCGTCAATGGAGGCCAGATCTGTGGCAGCCAGGTTCAGGATGTCAACCGGATTAATAAATTGTATCATAGTGTATTGTCCGCTAACAGGGATACAGGGATTATATAAAACATAAAAATATTAATATATCCGATACACTGCGATTATATTTTAGTATACGGGGTAAGATACTGAGTATCAGTACGCATTCAGCATGGCAATGACCTGCCAGAGGTGCTCGCAGGCATCCAGGTCCTTGACCGGAGAAAGGCCGAGTATATTCCTTCGGATGTGATTCAGGGATGCCAGGTCAGGATGTGCTCCATCGGGGTATGCAACCAGGCAGGCGATGGCCGTTTTAAGGATCGTGGCTTTAACGCGCATGCTATGAGGGGAATAACGGGCCGGATGCAGGTGAATATATTTGTTGGGCTCTATGCCGTGCAAAAGGATCCAGCGGGAAGTATCTGAAAGGGTGATCTCTGCGTATCCGCCATTATCTTTCAGCCATTGCAGGTAGGATGGTTCATCCGTCACGCCGGCCTGTTTTATCGCATTGAGTATCTGAATGTAAATAGCTGCCTTGGTCAAGTCGCCATAGTAGATGTCCATCTGTGAATTACCCAGTACCTTCAGGTAATGCGGAAGACTATCCAGCGTCATTCCTTCCAGCTCCCAGTGAATAGACTTACGGTGATGTTTCAGATCATTAAACAGGATATTATCGACATCCATCTTAGCTACACGATTGTTATAAAACGAAAAAACGCCACAAAAATATGTGACGTTTTCCCGAATATACAATAAATGTACATTTATCGCCAACCGCCCCCGAGGGAACGGTAAAGATCTACAACTGCGAACAGCTGATCTCTTTTCAAAGTGCTTACTTCCAATTCACTTTGTAATACGTTACTCTGTGCAACAATTACTTCCAGGTATGTAGCCCTGCCATTCTCAAACAATTGGCTGGCATTGGATACGGCCTGTTGTAATTTCTGCACTTTAACAGATGCGATATCGTACTGTGATTTGAGTTTCTCTATTTTCACAAGTGCGTCAGACACTTCTCCTACTGCTTCCAGCACATTCTGTCTGAAGCGGATCACAGACTGTTCTCTCTCCACCTTGGCTACTTCGAACTGTGTTTTCAGTTCTTTATGCTGGAACAACGGTTGTGCGATACCTGCTGTTGCCAGTCCGAAGAGTGAGGAAGGGATCTGGAACCACTCGCTGAACTTTACAGCGTTGATACCACCGCTGGCTGTAATGACCAGTGAAGGGTACATCCGTGCTTTGGTCACTCCCACCTTTGCGTTAGCCATTGTCAGGGCAAGTTCACTGCTCCTTACATCGGGCCTGCGGCCCAGCATGTCGGAAGGGATACCGCTGGACAATTTATCCGTCAGCGGATATTCGTTCAGTTTAGTATGCCTTTCTATTGCAGCTGGTAATTCACCAGACAGGATACGCAGTGCATTCTCCTGTACCGCCATACTCTGTTCAAGCTGCGGGATCAGCTGGGAGGCTGTTAACTGCTGTGCTTCGGCCTGTTGTACGGCCACCAGTGTAACCTGACCTGCATCATACTGTAAACGGATGATACGCAGGGTGCTGTCGTTCAGCCTGAGATTACGTTGTGCCACTTCCATCTGCTCATCGAGTGTGAGCAGGTTATAGAATGCTTTTGAAACTGTAGACACGATATCGGTCTGTAACAATTTCCTGGACTCTTCCGTTTGCAGATAGGCAGCTACTGCTGTCCTTTTCTGATTACGGATCTTACCCCAGATGTCGGCTTCCCATGCAAACTGTATGTTGGCGTTGTAGTCTTCCAGGTGCTGGGTACCCAGGAAATTATTCAGGCTGATACCATTCAGACTATTGTCAGACGGCCTGGTCGTACCTCCTGTCACATTCAGCGTAGCAGTAGGTATGTTGAGCAGTTTCGCCTGTCTTAACTGCAGCTTTGCAGCTTCAATGTTCAACAGTGCGATCTGCATATCGTAATTCTTCCGGATAGCGTTGTCTATCAGACCTTTTAACGTAGCGTCGGTAAAGAAGTTCTCCCAGGGGAGGCTTGCGATACTCGCGGTATCTGTCGTCTGAGGCGCGTTCCTGAATGTTGTGGGCAGTTCCGGTTGGGGCGTGGGGGTATCTTTCGATACCTTACACGCGTCCAGCAATCCGATTGCCAATAATCCTATTAAAAAATACTTATTTATCTGTGCTCTCATACTAATTCCGGTTTAACGGCTTTTGCCTTTTCATTGTTAACGACGGCGGGTGTCTTACCACTGATCTTTTCCTGGAGATACTGGAACATTACAAACAACACAGGGATCACAAATAGTCCCAGCAATACTCCGCTCACCATACCACCTGCGGCGCCAATACTGATGGAGTGGTTACCGATAGCAGAAGGACCATTGTCTCTCATCATCGGTATCAATCCTACCACGAACGCAAGGGATGTCATCAGGATAGGACGTAACCTCAGTCTTGCGGCTTCAAGTGCTGCAAATACCAGGTTCTTACCCTGACGTCTTCTCTGGCTGGCATACTCTACGATCAGGATCGCGTTCTTTGCCAGCAACCCTATCAGCATTACGAGGGCTACCTGCACGTAGATATTGTTGGAAATATCCGCGAAACGGATAGACAGGAACACGCCCAGGATACCAGTAGGAATAGACAGGATCACCGCCAGTGGCAGGATGTAGCTTTCATACTGTGCTGCCAGCAGGAAGTATACGAACAACAGACAGAGTGAGAAAATGATCACTGATTGTCCGTTAGAAGAGATCTCTTCCCTTGTCATACCGGAGAACTCGAAAGAGTAACCTGCGGGCAGGTATTGAGCCGCTGTTTCTTCCACAGCCTTGATCGCATCACCGGAGCTAAAGCCTGGTTTGGAGATCACGTTCAGTCCAATGGAGTTGAACAGGTTATAACGGGAAGTGTTTTCAGGACCGAACACACGTTTCAATGTTACCAGCGATTTCGCAGGCACCATTTCTCCCAGTCTGTTCTTCACGTAGATACCGTCCATCGCAATAGGTGCGGAACGTTCATCTTTCTCTGCCTGTAACATTACACGGTAATACTTACCGAAGCGGTTAAAGTCTGCCGCCTGTGAACTACCGAAGTAAGCGCCTACTGTTTGCAGCAAGTCCTTTACATTAACACTCAATTGTTCTGCTTTTTCTGCATCCACTTCCATTTCATATTGCGGATAGTCCGCTCTGAAGGTGGTGAACGCTACTGCTACTTCCGGACGTTTCATCAGCTCGCCGATGAAGCCATAAGCGATACCGGAGAATTTATCGAGTTTACCGGCAGTTTTATCCTGCAGCACCATATCCAACGCATCAACGTTACTGAAGCCTGGCACTGTCGGGAAGGTGAACACGAAGAAACTTGCATCCTGGATAGTCGCCAGTTTACCTCTTACCTGGTTCATGATCTCATTGATATCTTTCACATCTCCCCTTTCCTTCGCATCTTTCAGCAGGATGAAAGCCACACCTGCATTAGGGCTGGAAGCCTGTGTCAGGATGTTGAAACCGGACAGTCCCATCAGCGTCCTTTTGGATGGCAGATCGCCCAGCACCTTTTCTACCTGTTTGATCACACCTGTAGTTCTTTCAAGAGATGCACCTGGTTGCATAGACATGGAGATGGCTATGAAACCCTGATCTTCCGAAGGAATGAAACCGGTAGGTGTTTTCCTTACGAGGAAGACAGTCGCGAAGATCACTATTGCCAGGCCCAGGATACTGATCCATTTATGACGGATCAGGAAGCGGAGACTGTTGATATATTTACCTGTAAGACGATCAAAACCGGTATTGAAACCTGCGAAGAATTTCTCTTTGAAGGATGCCTTATGACCTTTTTCATGCGGACCATGATGAGGTGCGTCCTTCAGGAACAGCGCGGCCAGTGCAGGACTCAGGGTCAGTGCGTTCACGGCAGAGATCACGATAGCGATTGCCAGCGTAAATGCGAACTGACGATAGAATACACCGGTGGAGCCTTCCATGAAACCTACGGGGAGAAACACGGCCGACATTACCAGTGTAATGGAAACGATCGCACCGCTTATTTCGCTCATCGCAGAGATAGTGGCCTCTTTAGGCCCCATGTGTTTCTTCTCCATTTTCGAGTGCACCGCTTCGACGACGACAATGGCGTCATCCACCACAATACCAATGGCCAGTACCAACGCAAACAGCGTAAGCAGGTTGATAGAGAAGCCCAACAGGGAGATAAAGAAGAAAGTACCTACGATAGCCACAGGTACCGCAATAGCCGGGATCAGCGTAGAGCGGAAGTCCTGCAGGAAGATGAACACTACGATAAATACAAGAATAAATGCCTCGATCAGTGTGTGTTTCACCTGTTCGATAGAGAGATCGAGGGTATCCTTTGTATTATAGAGGATCAGGTGTTTTACACCTTTAGGAAAATCCTTTGATAATTTATCCATCAGTTTCATGATGGAGATCTGGATCTCATTAGAGTTGGAACCAGCCAGCTGGAAAGAGGCGATGTTGATACCAGGCTTACCATTCACACGGGTATAGTTACCGTATGTATAGGCGCCGAATTCAACTCTTGCCACATCTTTCAGGCGCAACATAGAACCGTCGCCGTTAGATTTGATCACGATGTTTTCATAATCTTCAGGCTTGGTGAGTTTACCTTTGTATTTTATTACGTACTCGAAAGACTCTGCACTGCTTTCACCGAACTTACCGGGAGCAGCTTCAAGGCTTTTGTCCTGGATAGCAGCAGTTACATCTCTTGGTGTGAGGTTATAGGCAGCCATTTGTTTGGGGTTCATCCAGATCCTCATAGAGTAATCTTTGTTACCACCAAAGATGATTGCCTGTCCTACACCCGGAATCCTTTTTATTTCCGGAATGATATTGATCTGTGCGTAGTTGGCCAGGAATGTCTGGTCATATACTTTAGGATCTTCTGAATACATATCAACCACCATCAGCAAACTATTCTGCTGTTTAGCGGTGGTCACACCGGCCTGCACTACTTCAGCAGGCAACTGAGAGGTGGCCTGCGCCACCCTGTTCTGCACGTTCACGGCAGCCTGGTCGGGGTCTGTACCCAGTTTAAAGTATACTGTAATCACGAGGGAGCCATCGTTACTGGCGGTGGAGGTCATGTAGATCATGTTCTCAACCCCGTTTATGGATTCTTCGAGAGAAGGTGCTACGGAACGCAGGATCGTTTCTGCGTTGGCACCAGGATATAATGCGGTTACCTGTACTGCCGGAGGGGCAATATCGGGAAACTTTTCCAGGGGCAGCTTCGCTAAACCGAGCACCCCGAGTATAACCATTATGATAGAGATCACCGTTGCGAGAACGGGTCTTTGAATGAATTTCTGCAACATAAATTACTGTTTTAGGAGAAAGGCAAGCGAACAGGGTCGAGATCAGTTCTGCGCAAGTTTTGCCTTTTCCGGTTTTACTTCGGTCCCTTCTTTCAAGCGGTCTACTCCTGTTACTACGATCACATCGCCAGGTTTCACGCCTTCACTTACCAGGTACTGATTACCGCTCGTGCCTATAACGGTAATGGCCTGACGGGCGAGTTTGTTGTCTTTTCCAACGGTGTATACAAAGATCCTGTCCTGTATTTCGATGGTAGCAGCCTGTGGTACGAGGATCGCATTTTTATGCTGACGCTCCAGTCTTACTTTACCGGTGTTACCTGTACGGATGGTACCTTTTGCATTAGGGAAGACAGCTCTTAAAGTGATAGCGCCGGTGTTCTTCTCAAACTGTCCGTCGATCATATCTACTTTACCCTGCTGGTCATAAATATGGTTATCTGCCAGTACGAGTGTTGCTGGCGGCAGATTCTTCAGCTTTTCTTCCAGCGTGCTACCGGCATAGTTATCTTTAAAAGTGAAGAAGTCGCTTTCACTTAATGAGAAGTATGCGTAGATCTCGTGTACGTCTGAAAGCTTTGTGAGTGGTTCAGGATCGTTCAGAGAAATGAGCGCGCCGGCTTTTTTTGGTATTCTGCCGATATATCCACTAACCGGTGCGGTAATGTTCGTGTAACCGAGATTGATAGCAGCAGCGGCTACTTGTGCCTTCGCCTGTTCTACATTAGCTGTAGCCACTTCGAGGGCGGTTTTTGCTGTACGCAGCTGGATATCGGATACCACTTTATTATTTACCAGCGGTGTTACTTTGTCTACTTCCAGCTGTGCATTCAGTACAGCAGCTTCGGCAGCATGCTGTGCAGCTTTTGCATTGTTCAGCTGTTCGCGGTAGCGGTGCTCGTCTATTTTAAATAGCGGCTGACCTGCTTTAACGAATGCGCCTTCATCTACATATACTTTTTCCAGGTAACCGTCTACCTGTGAGCGGATCTCTACGTTCACCTTTCCTTCAAGTGATGCCGTGTAATCGTTCTGCGTGTTGGCGTCTGCGGCACCAATCGTCACAACTTCCGCCGGCACAGCGGTAGGGGCTTCATTATGGGCAGACGAAGGCTTACAGCTGTATAACCCTGAAAGGATTATTACGACAAGCAAGCTCCAGTTTAATACTACTTTTTTCATGTTCTTATTGATTGTGTGTAATTGACAAAAGAATTCCCGGTTCGCATATTGACTATGCAAAATCAGTT
This sequence comes from Chitinophaga sp. S165, assembly GCF_003182155.1. GTDB lineage: Bacteria > Bacteroidota > Bacteroidia > Chitinophagales > Chitinophagaceae > Chitinophaga. The sequence continues at coordinate 197,654 of NZ_QGTG01000001.1, read as the reverse complement.
ATGAACAGCAAAAACATGTAATGCCGCAACCAGTGCCCGAAAGCAAAGATTACAGTTAGTTGTTGAAGGTAAAGCGAGCGATTAGGGTGTGATTATCGGAATCATCACCAGAAAAATAATTAGCGAAGGGTTGGCAGCAACGGATATAGCAACTAATTTATGTCATTCATCGGGTCGTTGGTTCCCGTAAAAAAGCCGTTGCCAGCTTCTTACTTAAATGAATAGTGAGGACGTTTTTATAAGGGAACGTTTATCCCCTTCCGTTACGTCAGCTCATGTTAAGTGTTAAATTATCTTACATCGTTAGTTCAAAGTTCTGAAATGACCGTTTCAAAATTACACAAAAAAAAAGCATAATTGCAAATCAGCTTCTTAAATGTTCTTTCGTATATGCTGCCATCTTTTTAACAAGGGTGGCATCTTTAAATTGAATATATGATTGTTTCCAGCCGCAAAAGCCGTTAAAGATAATGTGGGCGAGGACGACAGGGTCTTTATCTTCAGAGATCTCCCCTTTTTCTTTTGCCCTTTTCAAGAGATCAGTAAAAATACCGATCGTTCTGTCGCTAGCTTGTTTAATAATACGGCGCACGTCGTCATCGTCGCCGGCAAGTTCAAAGGAGGACTTCATTCCCATACAACACTTACAATCATAGATCGTACCTCCTACATACACGTCAATTATCTTTTCCAGTGTTTCCAGGGGGGATAAGTCCTTCAGACTTAAAACCGATTCATAATCCTGCGCTGCCAGGTACCCGTAGGTCCTCAGGCATTCGAGGAAAAGGTTATGTTTGTCGCCGAATGAGTTATATAAACTACTCCTGTTGATCTGCATAGCTTCCACCAGGTCCTGCATCGAAGTGGCATTGTAGCCCTTCAACCAGAACACGTCCAGTGCTTTCGCTATTTTCTCTTCAGGAATAAATTCAATGTCTCTAGCCATAACGAGGACAAAGGTACATTCTGAAACGGTCGTTTCAAAATATTTTTTTCCTTTGCCCGCCGTTATGTCAGATTTATGACATTATAGTCTGAACGAATAACCTACGGTAACAACGTAGTCGGCGAAGGCGGCATCGCCGTTCACCTTATTGGCAGGCGTACTTCTGGCCTTGTCCGTAACGCTTTGTGTACGTACCCTGCGAAGGGCCACAGGCACTCCCACGAACAGGCTGCTTTTCTTAAAGCTATAGGAAGCGCTTGGCTCCAGGGAAATAACATAACCAGGCCGGCGGAAGTCGCCGCTACCCCCTATCAGGTCATTTACCGGCAGACCTTCCAGTCTGGCGCCTATTGCGCCGGTGAACCCACGGGACATGAAATTAACGCCTCCCCTGGCCATGTATTGGTCGGGTACGCTGCAGATGGCTTCATTGGCGAGAGCTGGCGTCAATGTTTCCCGGTAGGTACGGGTACCGTTCTGTTCTCTTGGGTTAATCAGGTAATAGGCATTGGCATACAAGCCGAAATGCTTTGCAATGGACTGATAAGCATTTAATTCGACTGTGAAACCGGTACCGCCATCTCCCAGCTGGATGGACTGATCTACAGTACGCAGTTCCTTTGTGCCGTTGGGCCCGACGTTGTACCAGTAGTCTTTATAATCGTAATCGCCCGTGGCGAATTTAATACCTACTCCTAACTGCACATTCCCTCTTTTATGCTTTTCGGGGTCCAGCAGCCAGCGATAAGCGGCTACCCTTATATCGCCAAGCCCATAGGAATGCATGCTATGACGCTGGTTGTAATTATTTACTCCGTTGATAAGGCCATGTTCATAGAGGGAAGATCTGCTATTAATAAGCAGGGGAACATCTATCATCACACTCCAGTGCTTATTGAGTAAACGGGTGAGACTGAAGTCGATGGCTGTCTGGTGGTTGATCACTTCCGTGTGGTTCTCTGTCCTTTCCTTTTGCTCGTCGGAGCCTTTAAAGTGCTTATATGATTTAAAATATCTCCCACCCATGTTAAGGATCCATTTATCGGATCTTGCTTCAGTTTCATCAGGTTGGGAAAGTAAACATGAGGGTGTGCCGGTACCGCGCAATGCAACGCACCCCTGCGCTTGTGACTGATAAGTAATACAGGCGAATGCCGCCGACAAAAATACGACTGATAAAATTCTGTTCATGCTGTTCTATTTAGGGTAAAAGAAGACGTGACTTCATTGTTCAATAGCTACATAAAATCCATGTTCACTTGTTCATTACATGACTAAATGTTGGAATACTGTTCTTTAATGCTGATAATCCCTTTAACGTGTGATCCTGGTTGATAATGTTATCTATACATACGAAATATAGAAAATATTCCCGAGAAAAGGAAATATTCGCTTTTATTTAAAGCAGGCCACTACAGCTGATTTAACAAATATTTATACGCCGTTTTCCGGCCTGATAAGGTCTCCTTTCTTATCTTGTTACCGGAAACCTATACCATGCAACTGAAACATCCTGTTATCCTACTTGTCAGCAGCCTGTTGCTATCTTCCTGCGCAACTGTACTGACAAAAAAGAAGTACAACTTTAGAATTCATTATGCCCAGAAAGACACTAAGATCCGCTACAACGATAGTGTATACAATCAGCCTGCCTCTATAAGCGTAAAACGGTCGAGGGAGCGGCTCGTTTTCACTGCCTTTAACGACTCTGTTTCCCGGAAATATGAGATCAGGGCCAGGTTAAATCCAGTATTTTTATGGGGGGACCTGGGCTCGTCCTTACTCGTATACACTGCGCCCATTGTTTATGGCGTAGATCTTACCAATCCAAAACGGTTTCACTACGGCACTGATCTTTGGGTAGAGCTGAACGACACATCAACTGTCGCGATCCAGCCCAGTATTAATGGTGGTCTTGATGAAAGTGAGACTGGTCCGAATGACCCTATAAGCCGGCATTTCAATACGCAGCTTACACATAAGGGAGATCTTTACTGGTCGGTTTCCTGGCCATTGCTCCTGTATAATGCGAGTTATCCCGGCGCAGGCCGTAAAACAGCAGCAGGCGGTGCAGCCGTTGCAACAGGATTTGAGTACTACTACCGGAACAGACGTGCCCTGGGCATTGATGCAGGCATATCTACAACACCTGTTCATTGGGCGGAATATGAGCCTGTTGATTATGCGTCGTTTTATCCTGAAGAGAAGTTCTCCTCTTTATATATAGACCTCTATCATAAACACACTGTTAAAAGATTCAGTTTTGCCTATGGTCTCAACTATTCATACAACACATGGAAAAATACAGCCACTTCCTTTGAACTCAATCCTCCTGACATCGTACATGAAAGATATACGAACCATTCTTTCGGCGTTATGGCTTCGGGATATTATCAGCTCCATGAATATTTCAAATTTGGCGTTGTTTACAGACCTACGCTATTGAGAGTATATCCAGGCGTAACGCCGATATACCAGCACACTATCTCGTTTGACCTGGCGTTTACATTGAGGGTCAAACCAAAGAAAGAATAGTAATACTGCGTCAGATGGCTTAACTGGAGGGAAATATTTATTTATTTCCCTCTGAGGCGATCGCTTTCAGCTTGTTGTCTGCTATATCAATGAAACTACAGTCCTGCAGTTTTATAAGATCGTCAATCTTCTTTTCTGCGTCTTCAGTTTCAACCGTGTTGTCCATAACCCGGATATTAGATGTTGACTTCGCAGCTAACAGTTCGTTATGCAGTAATGTAAAGTGATTTTGGGATACAGTGATATTACTATGTACGGCTGTCTTACCGGTCGTCTTATTTTCCGGATGGATATTGATAACGGGTTCACCACATCTGATAAAACGGTTATTGCGAATGGTTACACCTTTCACCATTCCTGATTCGTACCATCCGGATGCATCGTCATTAATGAAGATACCGCTCATACGCGTGCGGTCCAGCGTATTATTTTCTATCACTACTTTACGGCGTGTAGTGGCCAGTATACCTCTTGTCGGTATCCGGGTAATGGTGCTGTGATGTATCCAGACTTCCGGCGTAGCTGTAGTATTCTCAACTGCATCTCCCACTTTCACTTCCGTTACTATATTATTCTTCAGTGTAAGCAGGATGTCTTTATCATTAAGTCTCTGTGCGCTGACTATTTTGTTTGTCCCAACTGACAACAATGTTCCGGCATTAATAAACGCAATACTATCGCCCGCGGCAAAGGCATCAAAGCCGAATGTTTGCGGATGCATGAACCGGACCTGTATCTTATTTCGTGCACTTATTTTGGTGATCTTCAGGTGTGTACCATGTACATTGACGGCGTCATCATTGGCAGCAGAGAGATAGGCGTTACTGACCTCTATCTTACCACTGCATCCGGAGAAGTGGAGTATATCCGCCCAGGCAGCGCAGGTACGGCCGCTGTTATCTGCTGGTTTGACAATAATGTTATCCATCTTTATCTGCCTGCAATACTGGCTAACCACTCCCATACCATGCATAAAGTTGATGCGGATATTTTTGAGACGGATATTCCTGCTGTATTGCATTAATATGCCTGCACAATCCCTGGTTACGTCCCTGTTCTGATAAGTAAGGCCCGCGTTAAACCCGGGATTCTTTCTGAAGTAGATGCGTACGGTGCTATCCGGCTGCAAAGCAACGCGGACATCTTTCATGTCTATATCGGTACGTGAGAGATCGTTCGTTCGCGGATCCAACATCTGCCAGTAGTTACCTGGCTGATAGCTCCAACCCTCGCCTACCCATGTAAGCACGCTGTCCTGAATACTGAACTTTGAGTCGGGATGTACCTTTACGTCTACATAATCTGTTCCGCTACCTGTTACAGTAAACTCTGAAACAGTAGGGCGCTGATAGTCATAGCTGCATCCTTCCAGTGTAAAGTTGGCTGAATTGTTTACGAACGTTTCTATCATTTTGCCATGTAATACAAAGGCCGCTTCATGAGCGGCCACCTGTACGAACTGACAACTGTCAAACATCAACGCTATGGCCTTTGGATCAAAGGGTTTATCGTTGGTATTCGAGATATGCAGTGCTTTCTTTAAAGCTCCATCGGGATACAGATCATATCTTCCTGGTGCAAACTTCACCTTTACAGGCGAGGTATCTGTGCCCTTCGCCATCAGCACCAGCGACTCATGAAATGCGCCGGGCGATACTACATCCACAACATCACCGGGGGCGAGATATAACTGATTCACACGTTTAAAGGTCTTCCATGCGTGCTCACGATCTTCACCGGTATTGTTATCACTGCCCTTAAGCGGATCAATGTAATATGTTGTTTTGCCTGGAGAGCGCTGTCTTTCTCTGGCAGCAGGGTACCCGGCTACCGCATTGCCCGGCTTACCTGCCGTGAATGTATACAGTTTACCCGCTTGTGTTGCGAAGGTATATCTGTAACCATTGTTGCTATTCGTTGCGGGATATTTACCAGTTGCAGCCATCAAAGCATTAGGACTGAGTAAGGTACATTGCCCACCGCTGTTTGAGCGGATCACCAATCTGGTTATCGCCCCCTCTTTCCATTGCATATCTACTATTTCAAAGTTTCCCCTGGCACGTAATCCTTTTATACTGCCGGTACGCCACTCCTGCGGCAAGGCAGGTAACAGCTGGATCTCTCCCGTCTGGCTTTGCACCAGCATTTCCGCAACGGCAGCAACGTAACCGAAGTTGCCATCTATCTGGAACGGCGGGTGTGCGCAGAACAGGTTATCATACAAACCACCACCCTGATCGTAGTTAACACCTGAGCCACCTACTGGCCTGAAGAAATTCCGAAGTATCTTATATGCATGATCACCATCCTGGAGGCGCGCCCAGAAATTTATCTTCCAGGCCATTGACCAGCCGGTAGATTCATCGCCTCTTGCATTCAGGCTCACCTTCGCAGCCTGCGCCAGTTCCGGCGTTTGCGTAACACTTATCTGCCTGCCTGGATGTAACCCGAAGAGATGAGATACGTGCCTGTGTTTATCATTAGGATCATCCCTGTCTGCTTCCCATTCCTGTAACTGTCCCCATTTACCGATCTTCGGTTTCAGCAAATGCCCGCGCATATCTGCCACGTGAGCGCGATAGGCAGTATCGATCTTCAGCACGTCCGCTGCTTCTATATAGTTCGTAAAAAGGTCGTACACTATCTGCTGATCGTGGGTTACACCGTCTTCAGTTGGCCCGTGTTCAGGCGACCAACCCATAGGGGCCACCAGTGTACCATCGGGACGACGTTTCAGATGATCATCCCAGAAGTTAACGATCTCTTTCAGGATAGGATATGCGAAGGTCCTGAGATAGTTTTTATCCTGTGTAAAAGCATAATGCTCCCAGATGCCCTGGGCATACCACGCGCTGCCCGGTGTGTTCCATTTAAAGCTGGACCCGCCGAAGATATTGTTCTCTGTTTTAACTGTCCAGCCGCGTACTCCGGGATATTCTTTTACTGTGCTTTCCTTTTTCACCTCGCGCATACTGTTGATATAATCGAGGTAAGGGATATGACATTCGGAAAGATTAGCCGGTTCCGCCAGCCAATAGTTCATCTGAATATTGATGTTGGAGTGATAATCACATCTCCAGGGGGGCGTATTACTTTCGTTCCACATCCCCTGCAAGTTGGCTGGTAGCCCGCCTTTACGGGAGGAGCTTATTAAAAGGTATCTGCCGTATTGAAAAAGCAGTGTTTCCAGTTCATGATCTGCGTTGTCCCAGTTCTTCAGCAGCCGCTGATTGGTGGGTAACTCACGCACGGTTTTATCTGTAGTACCAAGATCCAGTTTCACACGGCCAAAGAGACGCTGATAATCGGCCACATGTGCCTGTACGAGCTGCGCATATGGTTTAGACGCTGCTGTCGTTAAAGCCTTTTTCACTTTTATACCGGGCGCTTCACCTCTCCAGTGCTGCTCACGTTTATTGATATAGTCCGTTGCTGCGGACAATAATATTGTAAAGGCATCTGCATTTCTAATATGCAAGACGGAGCCGCCTGCAGCGTCCTGTCCGATCGAAACGGTACCTTTTTCCGCAATGATGCGGGCGCCTGCTTCGTAGGAAAGACCATTATCCAGTTTACCTGTTATACTGATCGTATTGCCGGTAGCCGAACACTGTGCATTATGCGCATCCCGGAGACGGACAGTAGCGCCGTATGCACCTTTCTTTCCGGCGGTAAAGCGCAGCACCATGATATTGCCAGGAAAAGAGGAGAAATACTCTCTTTTAAAAGAAGTGCCATTTGTGGTATAGCTGATCTGCTGCATTGACCTGCTGATATCCAGCTGTCTGCGGTAATCTGCCGGCACAGCCATAGCTGTATCCACTCCGTCAAATTTGATGAAGAGATCTCCAAAGGCCTGATAAGCGCCGGTTTCTTCTTCATCTCCCGTCCACAGGCTCAGTTCATTGAACTGAATGTGCTCCTCGGCGAGTCCGCCGAAGACCATACCACCAACTCTTCCATTCCCCATCGGATAGGCGTCCGTCATCCATGTTCCGGCGGGTTTCGTGTCCCACAGGACCATTCCTCCGGCAGATTTATTATCAGTGGCCTTTTGTGCGGATACAAGCCCATAAAACAACAATGCAAAAACGAGTAGAAGCTGGCGTATCATCAAGTCTTATTTAAATTAACAGATCCCTAAAAGAAACCGCTTAATCACCGTTAAAGCGATTAAGCGGCTCCCTAAAATAATAAATGTTACATCAATAATTATCGTTCTGTATTAATACAGGTTTATTTCTGTCGATTTCTATCTGTGGTAAGGGCCAATATTCAAACTCCGGACGATAGACCGTCTTTACATTAGGCGTCAACGGGTTCTGTACAAATCCATTTAATTTCTGCTGTGCGATGCCCCATCTGCGCAGGTCAAAGTAGCGCAAGCCTTCCAGTACAAACTCCACACGGCGCTCATGCCTGATCCTTTCACGCATTTCATCCTGGTTAAGGCCAGCGGGTAATGCAGGCATTGTTACTCCCGGACGGGCACGCACTTCATTTACCTGTTGGTACACACTGGCATCAGCGCCAACGGCTTCGTTCTGTGCTTCGGCATACATCAGTTTCACGTCGGCATATCTCAACCATACGTAGTCCTGGTCGTCCAGCAAACCTGGTTGAGGATCGGTAATCTTAGGGTCCAGCCATTTCTTTGCCGGATAAAAACCTTTCGTCCAGTTATTTACTCCGGGCGTACCTACGGTACCTGAAAACGGCCAGCCATTATCAGCGGGCGTATCGCCAGGGAAGAAAAAGCTCATGGCTTTACGGGGATCATTGGGTTCGTATTCATCGATCATGTTCTGCGTGCCCTGCAGGTCTTTATAACCGCTTCCAATGATGGCTGTCGTTATAGAGAAGGAATGTGCGGCAGCGGGCGCCTGGAATTGTACAGAGAACATGATCTCAGGACTGGACCGCTGGTCAGGCTTATAAAAGTTACCGGCGTAGTTGCTATTCAGGGAGAACAGCCCTCCGTCGATGATTGCTTTCGCCAGTGCGGCAGCTTCTGTGAATTTCTTTTCGAACAACAGCACCCTTACTTTTAAACCTTGCGCCGATGCTTTTACCGCGTGACCATTTGTGTATTTAACATCCGGTAAACCTGCGATAGCGGCATCAAGGTCACTGTTAATCAGTTTTAGTATTTCAGTGCGTGGCGACTTGCTTACTTTATTCTTAAAATCGATGGTCAGCGGATCTTCTGTAATAAGTGGCACGTTACCGTATGTCTGTGCCAGCATAAAATAGTGGAAAGCGCGCAGGAAAGAAGCTTCACCTTTGTACTGATTCAGCTTATCGCCTTCCAGCACTTTGTTTACGTTAGCGAGAAAACTATTGGCGGCAGCGATGCCTTTATAGGAAGTGACGTAGAGGCTTTCATCATTCGAAGTAGGGAAACCTCCCAGCGTAGATGTCAAACCTGCTATCAGTGCCTGTTGTGCACCGCCCTGATTATTCTGCGTGTAGGAGTTGTCACTGAAGTTCTCCCACCACATTGGTCCATATGCGCTGATCTGCCCACTTGTTGTTAGCAAGGTGCCATATAACCCTGTCAGTGCCAGGTCTGCATCGGCAGGCGATTTCCAGAATATGCCACTGGAAAGTTTATCGGGCGGCGTAACATCCAGCTTTTTACACGCTGAGAAAAAGAGTGCCGCGAAGAGTATGTATGGAGAGTATCTTTTCATAACTATTATGCTTATTAGAATTGAACAGACGCGCCTACTGTGAATGTGCGGTTTTGCGGATAGTTTGCAAAGCCGTACCAGGCGTCAGGTTTATTGTTGATGTCAAGTCTTTCAGGATCGGTTGCTACTTTCAGCGGTGTAAAAAGCGCCAGATTATCTACCGCAGCATACACACGCAGCGTTCTGATACCTTTTATCAATCCCTGTGGCAGCGTGTATCCCAGCTGTAGGTTCTTTATACGCATGAAGCTTGCGCTATACAGGTGATACGTTGACTGCACATTCGTGATCCGTGGATAGCCGTAGAAACCCATATAGATCTTAGGCATGGTGGCAGAAGGATTCTCAGGCGTCCATCTGTCCAGCCAGTCGGTAGTTGGCATTGCGCCCTGTGCGAAAGGATCTACGCCCCATTTATACAGGTATAATTTAGTGCCGTAAGAGCCATACAGTTGTACGCTGGCGTCGAAGTTGCCGAAGTTAGCACCCATTGTATAAGAGTATTCAAACTTAGGATATTGTCCGCCGTATATCGTCCTGTCATTCGCATCTACCTTTTTATCGCCGTTCATGTCTTTATATCTGATATCGCCGGGAGTAGGTCTGCCGCCGAGTGACGACTGATCAGGCGCCTGATCGATCTCCTGTTCATTCTGGAAGATACCGTCCATAGTTTGCAGGTAGAACGAGTTAATAGGAGAACCGTTACGCATGATGGTTTGTCCGTCGGGACCACCTATTTCATCTGCACCGAAAGATACCAGTTTATTACGGTAAGCCTGGAAATTAGCGACAGCATAGTAGCTGAATTTCGAGCTCAGTCTGTCCTGCCAGCGCAGTCCCAGCTCAATCCCCTTGTTGCTTACGGCGCCATTATTAACGATAGGTGCTGTTACGCCCAGTGCCTGTGGCACCTGTGATTGTCTTAAGATATCGTAGGTGTATTTATTAAACCAGTCGAAGGTGAAATTCAGCCTGTTATTTAATACGGCCATATCCACACCGATGTCTGTCATACGGGTAGTTTCCCAGGTCAGGTTAGGGTCTACGAGCATATTGGGAGCAAACCCCGAAACGATGTTACCTGCGAATGCATAGTTTGATTGATATAGCGTAGACTGGTATGGATAGACGCCAATGTTCTGGTTACCCAGGCGGCCCCAGGAAGCGCGTATCTTCAGGTCATTGAGCCATTTAACATCAGCCAGGAAATGCTCTTTGGAAATGCGCCAGCCGGCTGAAAAGGATTCATACAATCCCCAGCGGCTATTCGCAGGTAAACGGGAAGTACCATCATAACGAAGGCTCATTCCCAACAGGTATTTATCGTTGTAGTTATAGTTAACGTTGCCGTAAAATGAATGGATGATCCACTGTTCTGAGCGGCCACTGTTCGTCTGACCACTTGCCGCGCCTGCATCCAGCTCGGACAGTTCGTTGGTTGGATATCCGATACGGTTGGCACTCAGATAATTGTAATTGTCTACTTCCTGCTGTGCCCCCGCTAAAACAGTAAGGTCATGGCGTCCGAATGTTCTATGGAAGTTCAACTGGCTGTACACTGTAGAGTGTGTGCGGTCTTCCTGCATCTGCGTCAGTCCGGGGGTACCAACATCTGCATTGCGGTTATAGGAAAGATCGCTGTAGAGGTATACAGGAATAACAGGCCTGAAAGTTTTCTCTTTATTCAGTCTGAAATTGATACCTGCACGGTTTTCCCATTTCAATCCGTTAAGCACATCCACATCAAGAGAGATATTTCCCTGTCCATAGTAGTTGGGGTTACGCGTTCTCATGGTTGATGCCAGAACAGGGTTTTTGTTACCCAGTTCCCTGTCATATGCCTTCGTGATCCATTTGCCGTCTTCCGTTTGTGCGGGATATAATGGAGACTGTGCCAGCGTTGAAATATACAGGTCAGTAGCGTTGTTATAAGGGAACAGTCTGTCGCCATAGCGTACCTGAATGTTTGTTCCCAGCGTAACGCGTTTATGTACTTTAGAATTCAGGCCCAGCGCTACGGTGTATTTCTTGTATTCGAAACCGCGCATGGTACCCGGTTGATCGGTGTAACCCAATCCAACGCTATAGGTGGTTTGCTCGTTCCCTCCGCTTAAATTGAGATAGTGGTTCTGTACTGCTGCGGTACTGAACATATCATCCAGCCAGTTGTGATTTGGATACTTTACGCGGTCGGTGGCATTCTCGTATAAGGCGATCTGTTCGTCGGTATATACAGGTGCATTACCAGAGTTGGTTTGCGCCTCATTCAGCAGCTTCATAAAGGTCGCTGAATTAGTGATCAGATCAGGAAGCCTGGTGGGAGTAGCAAAACCTACATTGTAATTATACGATAATGAGAATTTTCCTGTGCTGCCTTTCTTTGTCTTCACTACGAGCACGCCGTTCGCACCTTGTGAACCATAGATAGCGGCGGCAGAGGCGTCTTTTAAAACGTTTACAGATTCTATATCATTTGGATTGAGGATAGCCAGATCACCAGGAACACCATCTACAATTACCAATGGTTTGTTACCGGCACCGCTGAAGGTACCCAGTCCTCTGATACGTAATTGTATTGTTTCGTTTCCCGGTTCGGCGGAGTTCTGAACGACAGACAGGCCGGGGAGTTGTCCCTGTAACAGTGAGGTAGCGTCGGTAGCGACCCTTCTTGTGAGGTCCTCTCCTTTTACGGTAGAGATGGCGCTGGTCAGCGTATGCCGGCTTTGTGTGGTATAACCGGTAACGATCACTTCACTCAGCTTCTTATCATCTTCCACGAGGCTGACATTTATAATCGTCCTGTTGTTTACAGCAATTTCCTGTTTTGCGAATCCCATGAACCCGAATATCAGTGTACCGTTGCCATTGGGCAGGGTCAGGCTATAGGAGCCATCTGCCAGACTCGCAGTACCGGTTTTGGTACCTTTAAGCTGAATCGTCACACCTTGCAGGGGAGCACCTTTACTGTCGGTGACCGCACCGCGTACGGTAAAAGCGGCAGCCTGACTTAATTGTTTCTGCCTGAGCGTAACCGTTTTCTGGTTGATGATATAATCGAGTGGTTGCCGCTCGAAAATAGATTTCAAGGCATCTGCTACTGAAGCGTTCTTCAGCGAAAGGGAAACCGGGGTAGCACCTTTTATCAGTTGGGTACTGTACAGAAAGTCATATCCGGTTTGTTGCTGAATAGAAAACAGTACTTCCTCTAAAGGGGCATCATGCACGTCGATATTGACTCTCTGGGCGTATGTACGCGCACCTACCTGTAATGTGGCGGTAAGAATTAATACAGAGATAAAATTTACAATCCGCCCGATCTTAATACGGGCATAACGTGGCACCCCGAACATTTGTTCAGTAAAAATTCTATACATTTTAATGTCAGGTTTAATTTACAATAGTAGTATTAGTCGTAAGTTTTTGCAGCTCATTTTACTATAATCTTTCGTCCGTCTATCTGGAAATGTACCAGACCTGTCAGTTCAAGACCTTTCAGCAGTTCCTGTATGTCCTTGTTTTTAGAGTAGGTACCGCCAAAAGTCCCCTGTGGCGGATTTCCCCTGTACTCTACCTCTACATCGTACCAGCGTTCTATCTGACGCATGATATCGTGAATAGTGTTGTTTCTGAAAACGAAGTAGCCTGATTTCCAGGCTACTTCCTGGTTGACATTCACATGTTTCTTTTCAATTCCCTGACGAGCGCCGTCAATAATACACTGTTCTCCGGGAGACAATAAAGTGGAAGCGGCGGCATTGGAAAAGCGGATCGATCCTTTCACCAAAGTGGCTTTCACCTTCTGTTCGTCCTTATAGGCGTTGATATTAAAATCTGTTCCCAGTACATGTACTACTGCGCGTTCCGTTTGTACTATAAATGGTTGTTGTTCGTTTTTACTTACTTCAAAATAAGCCTCTCCACTCAGTATCACTTTTCGTTCCTTTCCATTGAACACCTCTGCATAAGTGAGTGAGGATGCACTGTTCAGCCATACGCGGGTACCATCGGATAATGTGATGGTATACTGTCCGCCTCTTGGAACAGCAACGGTATTTACGGATGGCTCACGCCGGTTTTCCATGTTACCGTCCGAGGCGTAGGAAAGGCGGCCGTTCTGTTTGGTGATAGCACTGTTCCCTGTCCTGGCTATAACACCTTCTTCTGCATCATCCAGGGTGATAACATCTCCATTTGCCAGGGTAAGTGTGGCAGTGTTAGTACCAGGCTTGATTGGTGAGCCATTGGTCTTCGGTGCTGCCCTGTCTACAATAGGTTGTCCTTTCGGTGCTTTTCTGACAAGCAGGCTGCTGATGCCGGCGAAAAGTACCAGCATAGCTGCAGCGGCGGCCCACCACCAGGACCTGATCACTTTCTTTTTAGTGGTCGTTTGCATGATCATGCTGTAAATACGGCTTCCGGTTTCCTCGTCGACCGCCGGCATTCCCAGGGGATCATTCTCCAGGAAACGGAAATTATCCCGGTATTTCATCAGCATCTCTTCCTCTTCCGCTGTACATGATCCATCCTGGTATTTTTCGAATAATGCTATGTATTCTTCAGGTGTCATACTTATATAGTGTTTAAAATCGGAAGGGCACACACATACTTTTTAAATTTTTTCAGAAAATATTTTAAGGTTCTGAATTATTGCTAATTTTATATGCCACTTTATGAACCACCATTCCACGGATCTTGAACTATGGGACGGCGTCGTCTCTGATAACAGCAATGCATTTGCGCTGTTATATGATCGTTATTGGAAAAAGTTATATCAGACTGTCCGCTATTATTTAAAGGATGCTGCTGCTGCGGAAGAGATCACACATGACGTATTCGTATCACTCTGGGAGAAGCGTAAATCCAGCAGGATCCAGCACTTCCAGCATTATATACAGGCAACTACCCGGTATCATGTTTATAAATACCTGAGAGATGCGAAGATAAATTGTGTTGAATATCTGGACCAGTTCCCGGAGATGGATGCTACGCCAGTGTATAATATTGCAGCGGAGAAACTGATATATGAGAATATGGAATCACAATTAGCGAATTTACTACAAGACCTCCCACGCAGGTGTCAGGAAATATTCTGGTTGAGCCGGGTAAATCATTTGAGTAACCAGGAAATAGCGGACAAATTACATATCTCTAAACGTACGGTAGAAAATCAGATCACTATTGCATTAAAGACATTGCGGGTTTCCTATCCGCAGTTTATACTTGCGGTGATGATCAGTCATACCATGTTCCATTAACAGGGCTTATCGTTTCAATGATTGAACGTTGTTCGCTTCATGTTTGTTCCCCGGGATAAATCCCGGGGCTACAAACATGGAGACCCCTACCGGGATCAAATGCCGCGTATGTTTATGATGCCAGGACCTTCTTAAAGAACTCTATTGTGCGGCCCCACGCAAGATCAGCAGCTGCTTTATCGTAGCGGGGCGTCGTGTTGTTGTTAAATCCGTGGTTTACACCTGGGTAAATGTAGGCGGTGTATTGTTTATTATTCTCTTTCAATGCAGCTTCGTATGCAGGCCAGCCTTCGTTCACGCGGGTATCTAATTCTGCATAGTGCAGTAACAGCGGCGCCTTTATCTGTGGTACCTGCGCTTTGTCTGGCTGTCCGCCATAGAAAGGCACTGCACCTTCCAGGTCAGGAATACGAACTGCCATCAGATTGGCGATTGCACCACCAAAGCAAAAGCCGACCACTCCTACTTTACCGTTACATTCAGGATGTGTTTTCAGGTATTCAAAAGCCGCTATAAAATCTTCCAGCATTTCTCCTCTGTCCCTTTTACTCTGCAACTCGCGGCCCTGATCGTCGTTGCCCGGATAACCACCCAGCGGCGTTAACGCATCGGGAGCAACAGTAATAAATCCTGCTAATGCAGCTCTTCTGGCAACATCTTCGATGTGCGGGTTCAGACCACGGTTCTCATGGACAACAACAATACCACCCAGCTTCTTTGTGGCAGCGGCAGGTCTGGACAACAATGCCTTCATTTTCCCACCGCCCTTTTCAGAATTGTAATAAATATATTCTGATTTCAGACGCGGGTCGTCCGCCCTTACCTGGATGGCGGCCTTGTAATCGGGCATGAGGAAACTCATCAGGGAGGTCACTGTCAGACCACCAACGGCATAGATGGAGAGCTTTTCTATAAAGTCCCTTCTATTCACCCTGTTATGGGCATAGTCGTCATACAGGTCAAATACTTCCTGTTTGATGTCCTCTTTCTTGATGTCGTTTGGGTTCATATGGAGTGGGTGTTTCTCTTAAAGATAATCACGAAAAACGAGATTTACCAGAGGAGTAAATGATCTTTATGCCATGGGGGCAAGATGTCGAACAGGCACCTGAAATGACATATTAAGCCGGTGGCGTAAGGTTAGGGAAAGATTTGTGGAATTTTTATCCGTCCTGCATCTTAACTTCAAATCTTTAAGTATGAGAATATTAGTTCTTAGCCTGTCCCTATTACTACCACTTGCCGGCTACGGTCAGGACCAGGTAGCAAAAAGTTCCCCGGAAGCTGTAAATGAAGAAATGCTATATTCCCATGAGGACATACAAGCGTTGAAAAAATCTGCCGATTCTCTCAACCTCCGTTTTCTCCAGTGTGTGCCTAACCCTGTATATTATTCCTTGCCACAGACCCAGGCAACAGAAATGACACTCACTATTGAAGGGAAAAAGGCCGCCTTTCTGGAAGCTCGCCTCCAGCAGGGCATTTCTATTGAACAGCTGTTGAATGAATTTCCCGGAATAAAAATTAAAGACAGCTCCCATGTTATTCTGTCCTATAAAACCGGATATGACGAATACCAGAAGAAAAATGTCACCACTTTATATAACGGTGACGGGAATGGATTTTCCCATACCTATTTTGATCAGCTACCTACCGGCAGCTGGATATACAGCATGAGTGATGATAAAGAAAAGGAATACCGCAGTATAGAGGTCTGGCTCCTTGACAAGCCCTTTACGACTATAAAGCTCCCTATAGCATATTCCAGGATGATACAGTATGCCGATTGTATGATCGACACCACCACTAAGCTTATGCTTAGCAAGGGAGGGTTCGGAGAGGAAGAGAACAAGCCGTTTCAAGCCCTGGAAGGAATAGTATATCGGAAGACAAATAAAAATGTCGATCCCAGATATTATACTTATCTGAACGAAAACGACATAAAATATATTCAGCGGGAATACTACCAGAACGATAGTATAAAACTGCTGTTAGACCGTGCTGTTAAAGAGGCCCTGGAGAAAGGGAATGGTAGTATCCCCCTGGAAAAAGCGGCCAGGGCCATCTATTCCCTTGACACGGTCTTGTTAATGAAACGTTCCCGCGTTGTGTATGGCAGCTGCAGCCAGGATGATGCTCCACGCAGGCATGCACGCGATATAGCGGTGTTAGCGTCTCAGACACATCAATGGCCTGTATTTATCAGGGCACATCTCGATATTATGAATGATTACTTTGGCCGCATGTCTGATGGGAGTTATGCGGAACAAGGCCGGAAAACCTATCTCCGCGAACTGGAGTTACTGGATATACCTGCGCAACAGTTACTGCTGGGCACTATTTTCATGACCAGTAATCTTCCCTCTTCTCACTACACCGGGGACCTACGTCGTATAGGCAGAGCGTTTACAGAATCAGCGTATGCGGCAGCGTTTGAAGAACAGATAAAATCCATCCTGAAGGATAAAGATCTCGATCCATTCAACAAATGCATCTTCTTCCTGCTCTATCTGAATTACTGTTATCGCCAGCCGCTTCAGAGCGATACGGACGCTAAGATTAACGAATTGAAGGCGGCATCAGACTCTTATCCGGAGTTTATCCAAGCGGGAATAAGAGGGATTAGATAAAGGCACCTACGCATTGAATTGTCAGCATTTCCCTGATCAAGATATACTAAACGGGAAATGCTGACAATTCAATTAAAGCGTTTTCAGATAATCGATGATAGCATTCACTTCTGCCTTATCCAATAACTGATAGCTGGGATGATGAGGTATATGCTATGTTTTACACCAGCGCCTTTCCACCGGCGGCACGTACTTCTTCAGCAACTTCGTCCAGTACTTCTTTTCTGCGGGCAGCAAGCACTACGTTGCACTGATATTTGCCTAACATTACTGCCACTCCACGACCGAATCCGCTTGATGCACCTGTAACGACGAAGGTCTTTCCTTTAATCTTCTGCTGACCCGACTGTGAAAGCTTAGCGGTTGCACATGCTGTTAAAAATGTGATGAAGATGAATACAAAACAGCGACTGATACATGTTCCGTAACAAACAGGTGAACGTCTTTTCATATTCTTGCTTTAGCACGGTGCACCCAAAGTTCATGCCCCGCATAAAGCCAGGGGCCGCTCAGAAACGTTCATTACGTTTCTGAGCGGCCCCTGAAATATCTTGTCTAACTACTTTATGATAACAGTTGCAGGCTTTTCGGTAACAGCTTTTAATCGTTCTATTTCTTCCAGGTAAGGCTTTCTGTAAGTTTCCAGAAAATGCCTCTTAGAATCGCGTACAGAGCTGACACCGCCAATTAACTTAAGTGTCCAGATATAACACCAGGCAAAGTCTATCTGTCCTGGTAGAAACCCTGATCTTGCGCTTGCAGGATAGAGGTGGTGATTGTTATGCCATTCGCCAGCAACGATACCAGGCCACCATTGGTTGATAGATTTGTCTTTTGAATTATAGTCGAAACCAGGAACTTGTTTCAGTTCACCTTTTGCATGACCTTCATAATTGAAAGTTCTCACACCTACTGCCCATATGAAGGTACCACATAAGATGGCAGCCAGCAGGTGAATACCACCAATGGCATAGAACACGGCCATCCAGAAAGCCCAGTTGCCGTATGTGGCGACAACAGCATGTAAAGGATTGGCAATTGATCCCCATTTGAGATATTGGGCATAGGTGTTGGTTTTAACGCCGGTATGGCTCATCAATGCAGCTGCTTTGTTGTAGTCCTCTTCGCTCAGATCTTTAGCGATCGGCTGATGGTTTACATCTGCCAGGAAACAGTACAAAAAGCCTCCTTCGGCATTATAAGGATCTCCCGGCTGATCGGACAGTGAATGATGTACGTGATGAGACACTACATAGATCTCTTCAGGTATCATTTTAAATACGATGTTCGCTGTAAAAAAGCGCCAGAATTTATTGCTAAAGCTATAAGCCTGATGTGTTCCGTAACGGTGATACCAGATGGTACCATGTGTTCCCATGAAAATCATCCCATACACAAAACCTACCAGCAGATACCAGATGTTAAAATCCTGCGCCTGCTGCACGATGAATATGAAGAAAAAAGGCAGCAACAACAACACGTTGAACCACGCAAAAAACGGCAACCAGTTTTTACGTGATCTCATGATATTAAGTCTACGGAAAAATTCAGTAAGCAGTTGCTTCACAGTAGGTTTTACAAGCTGACCGTTGCTGTCCTTCCACCCATAACTGGGGGTAGCCAGCACATTCTCAATAAAGGACATATTTTCAGTATAAATTTCGATACGGACATAGAACTCCCGCAACCCATTCGGATCAGCGTTAAGCTAAAGGTTCGCATACAGTGATAAGATCGTAAACGTGAATAAGACTACTAAGTGAGAGCGAAAGAGATGAGAGATTAATTTTTACTCAGAAAGTAAGAAATAATTAAGCAGCAAAATGCCCTGATCAAAGAATCTGTTCTAAAGATATGTAAAAATTATTGGCTTATGTATTATTTTTTTTCTGAACACATGAGCTTGTGAGTAAAGGCGCACAGGTTCAGGAAATTGCTCAGAGATGCCCCTTTTTCATTTCACTTACAGCATGTGTTGCAGCCCTTGCTGTGAGCGCCATATAAAGCAGCGACGGGCTTTGATTGCCGGTACTTGTCATAGCGGCGCCGTCCGTTACAAACACGTTCTTACAGTAATGCAACTGGTTCCACTCGTTGAGCAGGGAGGTCCGGGCGTCTTTTCCCATTCTGCAACCGCCCATTTCATGGATGTCGAGGCCTGGCGGCTGGTGGCTATCATGCTGTTCAATATTCTTACAGCCGGCTTTCTCCAGCATTTCTGTACTCTGGCTGAGAAAATCTCTGATCATTTTTTCATCATTGTCGTCGTAGCCGACCGACATGATCAGTAAAGGTATTCCCCATTGGTCTTTTTTATCAGGGCTTAGTCTTACGTGATTTGTTTCCTTTGGTATGGTCTCTCCCTGCATATACATGTACGTACGCCAGCCGGCAGGTTCCGTCAGGGCTTCCTTATACGCGGCCCCTATATTGACGTCTAACAGGTCTCCGTTTGCGCGTGGACGGTAGGCACCCATAAATGTGGTGAAGCCGCCTACATAGTCTGTATCCTGCTGGTGCAGGTTACGGTAATTGGCGATGATCGGTTCTGTAGGATTGCGCCCGTAAAAATATTTGTCTTCCATTCCTTCCACGTCAGCGCTTACAGACGCCCTATAGTTATGAAAAGCAACGTATTTGCCCAGTAGTCCGCTGTCATTCCCCAGTCCGTTGGGGAAGCGGTTGCTGGTAGAATTCAGTAAGACCAGGTTGGTATTAAGGGCAGATGCATTTACAAATATGATCCTTGCAAAATAGTCGGTAGTTTCTTTTGTATTCGTATCAATGACCCGTACGCCGGCAGCCTTTCCCTTTTGTTCATCATAAATGATTGAGTGCACGACGGAGAACGGCCTGATAGTAAGACGACCCGTCTTTTTTGCCCAGGGCAATGTAGATGTAACCGAACTGAAATAACCGCCGAAGGGGCAGCCGCGCATACATAAACTTCTGGCCTGACACCTTGCCCGGCCCTGTTGCAGGTGGACCTCTTTAGGTTCGGTAAGCTGTGCCCATCTTGCGTGTACAACGTGGCGGTCTTTATAATTTTCCCTGATCGTCTTTTGTATATGAGATTCCACGCAATTAAGATCGAACGGTGGCAGAAACTCGCCGTCCGGCATGGCTTCAATACCATCACGCGTGCCACATACGCCTATGAATTTCTCAACATGAGAATACCAGGGAGCAATGGTTTTATAATCGACAGGCCATCCGATACCATAACCGTAACGTTCCGGAGCGGTGAATTCGAAGTTGCTCCAACGTTGGCAGGCACGCCCCCAGGTGAGGGACTTCCCTCCTACCTGATAACCGCGGATCCAGTCGAAGGGCTTTTCCTGTATGTAGGGATGGTCTTTATCTTTGATAAAAAAGTGTGCGGTATCTTCTGCAAATCCGGCGGCCTTGCTGATCAACGGGTTTTCCTGCAGAAACTCTTTGGACATTTGTCCGCGGTGCTTAAACTCCCATGGCGCCATTGTAGCGGTAGGATAATCCTTATTATGCTCAACGTTCCTCCCTCTTTCCAATACTAAAGTTTTCAAGCCCTGCTCACAAAGCTCTTTTGCAGCCCAACCGCCACTGATCCCTGAGCCGATAACGATCGCGTCGAAGGTGTTCTGTTCTACGCCTTTTGCATTAATAAATAATGAATTGCCTGACATAACATGGATTAGTGGTGATAGGATCTTGTTTATTAACTCTTAGCTGACGGTCTTCTTTATTTGAGCATCAATAAATATAGGCAAATTAAGTATTAAACGCAAAGGTAAATTTTGCATATCGCTTCCGAAGTATTCTTAACGTTTGTTGCTTGGGCGTACAGTGATTCTAGCGTTGACCTTCTAGCTCGCAGTTCGGATGGAATCACTGGCTGTACTTCTTTGAAGTTTCGTACTATTGAGCGTTGAAGGACGGTTAGGCTTTCGTTACTTATTTAACCCCTGGTAAGGCGCATCAGCTCACTTCAAAGAACTAAGGCCAGTGATTTCCAACCGAATGCTCACTGCGGGCGGTCCCCAAAATAGGTGCAGGACTTACCCGCTTTGTTGCTTCGCACTTTGTGATTCGTGGTTTGCGGTTTGTGTCTGTGGTCTGTATAAAGCGTTTTTGTGAGGTACGTCACACAGTTACTACCTCAGAAGTCTTCACCTTTGTATCATAAAATCAAAACTTATGAGCAATTCAAAGGTTTGGTACGTTACCGGAGCTTCACAGGGATTGGGGCTCATCCTCGTAAAAAAGCTGCTTGAAGAAGGATACCGTGTTGCCGCCACTTCACGTAATGCGCAAAAACTGAAAAATGCGGTGAATGTTATTGATACCGACAGCTTCCTGCCTCTGGCCGTTGATCTGAATAATATTGATTGTGTGAATGAGTCTTTACGTCAGACAGTAGCTACCTTCGGGCGTATAGATGTTGTTGTCAATAATGCCGGTTATGGCATGGCCGGCACCGTGGAAGAGATTATGGAAGAGGATGTCAGACGTATTTTCGATGTCAATATCCTGGCCCCCATCAATGTGGCTAAAGGCGTCTTACCTATTATGCGTGCACAACGGTCCGGATATATTATCAACATCGGATCTGTTGCCGGATTTGCGGGCGCTCCCGGCTGGGCGGTTTATTCAGCTACTAAAGCCGCTATCGCCGCCTTCTCCGAAGTACTTGCCCTCGATGTGGCCGAATTTGGCATTAAAGTGACTGTTGCAGAACCCTCCGGCTTCCGTACCGGATTTCTTACAAAAGATTCTCTGGCCTATACTGATAGCCATATTGAGGGGTACATAGCTGTTAAAGATACGCAGAAACGATACCTGGCCGCTGATGGCAAACAACCCGGCGATCCTGAGAAGGCAGCCGAAATACTCATGGACCTCGCTACAATTGAACAACCTCCGCTACATCTCTATCTCGGACAAGATGCCTATGTACGCGCATCCGCGAAACTTCAGAACATGGCGGAAGAAATTGAAGCATGGAAGTCCACGAGTATTTCAGCAGACTATCATTCGTTATAGAAGGGTGCGTCTATCTTTTCACTCTTATCTTAATACCATTCAGATCATCATCTATTGGGATCTGACAGGATAAGCGACATCTTTCAGTATCATGCCCTAATCTCATCATAGTCATTTCTTCATTACGATCATAGGCCTCCAGGGAGGGACCGCCGTCTATGATCTCTATAAGGCATGTACCGCACCGGCCTACACCTCTGCATTCTCCAAAATCCTCGATGTATAACCTGTCGAATAAGAGCATCATCAATGACCGGTATTCTCCCTTGTAGGTGACCAGATCATGCTCTTCGTCGCCGAGCAGCACTTTAATGTTAATGGGTTGAGCAGCAGTACGCATCTGACATATTGTCTTTATTCACGTTTTGGTCCATATAGCGTAATGTTACAACCAGAACTCGTCGGGATACGTGTCTTCGTTGACGGATTCGTGCAATGGGCCTAGCATTTTACCTACCTCTGAGAGTTGTTGTGGTTCCAATGTCTTTTCCAGGAATGGGAATAAGGTACGCTCTTCAAAACGGATGTGTTGTTCGAGGATGTCGGCAAGCAAGGCGTACTTTTCGAAGGGTACGTCCGCCTTTGCTATTTCTTCAATGAGGTGCTTTATTTGTGTGTGTTCGGCATAAGCCTTTTCACAAAGCTCATGCCGGACCTTATTGAATAAAATGGTTTCTTCCTCCTCAAAGTGCTTTTCCAGATGGTCTTTCCAGAAATAGTGCACGTATTTGCTGAGCCTTTCTTTTTCGACATTCTTCTTAATTCCCTGTCTTATCTTCCAACTGAATAATAAGCCATTATGATGGTCTCTCGAAAGAGGAACTATATTTTCGTTGCGTTTCATAACCTTTCGTTTATCATTCATTAATAGGCGGATCAGCGTCAATCATTACTAGTGACGGTTTCGGCGGTGGCTGCACCGCTAAGAGATACTACCCGTTGTAACTGATCTGCTTTTGAGATAGTGAGCCGAACGATACTGTCTTTCACTGCTTTGAGATTGTGTACTATGTTGGCTGCCAGACTTACAAGCATTCCCTTTTGCAATGTCAGGGGTGTTCCTTCCACACCGAAAATAATCTCGCCTTCAAATACTTCCACGACAATGGGAAATGGGGCATGATGATCTTTCATTTCCTGACCTCCTTTAAGACAGATGCGGATCTCTCTGGAACGCTCTGTTTCCATCATTAATGTTATCTGTACCCTTTCCGGGTGATAAATTACGTCATTCAACAAACTTGCTGTTTTCATATTTTATTCTGTTGTTCGTTGTCCATAAATCTATGTGTCTCCTTGTGCGATTCTATTTGTCTTACTGGGTAATTGAGATGTACCTGACCAGGTAGAATAATGCCCAGCCCACAAAGCCGATGATGGCTATCCATACCCAGTAAGGAATACTTTGCGGCGTCTCACTGCCTTCTATAAGGAAAGACTTCTGATCGCCCTTGCCGTAGGCATTGATCATCAACGGCAACACACCGTCTACCACAGCGTTCTCTTTAATACCTTCTATGGCTATTGCGGGGCCGTTACGTACCACAAATGGAATTTTTCGGATGCCTTCCTTACCTGATGGATCTTTACTTACTATTTTCAGTATATGGTCGCCGTCGGTCAGCTTGCGTGTGTCTAATTCAAAGCTTACCGGCGTAGCCAATTCTGCGATCGGTTTAGTATCGTCGTCAATGAAAATGAATATGGTGCTTTTATCGCTCATTTTTAATGGTTGTTTAGAATAAGTGTTTTGATATGTTTGTCTGACTGCTCTCCGGGGCGTACCAGCCATCTGATGGAGAAGCCCAGGCTCAACAACACAACGATCACCATCGCCCAAACAATAATATAATCCCAACTGCTATCAGGGCCCGCGCCATGTGTAATGCCACGGAGCATTTCAGGTTGCTGTCTTTCGCATACAGGACAAGCAATAGCATATATTCCTGTGAACATCAAGGCTGCCGCCAAATAAATCTTTTTCATTATTTGGTTACTTTAAGTTTTAGGAAATCTATAATCTTCTTTACTTCTTCGGGTGTTACTTTCTTACCGTCGTTTCCCCAGCTGCTTCTTTCGTAATTGATGAGGGCTGCTACCTCCAGTTCGGTAAAACCGGCATTTGTTCCTACGGCAGGCATTGATCCGAATTCCGGTCTTGCATCATAACCGTTCATGATAATGTCTACGTACATTTCGAGATTGTCGCCCAATACGACAGAACTTCCTTTAAGAGGCGGGAATGCGCCTTGTAGTCCTTCGCCATTGGCCTGGTGACAGCTCTGACAGTTAGCCGCAAATAGTGCCTGTCCGTCGGGCATAGCACCTGCTGCGTTATCGCCGGTCTTCTTTTCTTCTCTTTTATACAGGAATGCGGGTGATGTTTCGCCATCCGGTAATTTGACCTGCTTCAATGATTGCAGGTAGGCTACCAGGTACATGGCATCTTTTGTAGCTACCACTTTACCTTCCTGACCGTTTAAATATTCAGCCGGGACATTTACCACGATGTCCGATGCTGACGGTTCTTTTTTGATGGTAAACAGCCACGGATAAGCGGGCATAATGGACTCTCTGACAACGGTGCGCGGATTATACAAATGCACGAGATGCCATTCCTTGCCAGGTTGCCGGGTGCCGATATCAGTAAGGTCGGGACCAGTACGTTCTGTGCCCATTAAGGTGGCTGTATTCCGCCAGAAATCGGTACGGTGTATATCCGCATAGTCAGCAGCAAGACTTGGCCGTGCGCCCCATACCTTGTCCATATCAACATTCCTGACCTGCTGTGTATGGCAGCCTACGCAGCCATTAGACACAAATAACGCCTTACCTCTGATGGCATCTTCACTTAATGGCACTGCATCGGGCAATGCCGCATTGTTTTCCTGGTTGTTAATAGCGGGCATGATCGCCACCAGTGTCGTTAAGACAATAAAGAAGAGGGCAGCCGTTCCGAATAATTTCCTATGATTATCGAATAATTCCATTTCAGTGTGATATATAGTTAAGCAATAGGTTGAATAGCAGCTGTATTTTCTTCCAGTTTCTGAATAGCGGTTTCCTGGACATCCACCACTTCCCTGTTTGCTATCATTTTATACATATTATAGGCGAATACAAGATGGGACAGCCACATGAGGCTACCACCGATGGCTCTCCATAACCAATAGGGCGCCATCATTACTACGCTTTCTATGAACGGTTTACCTTCCATCCACATCAATCCTTTCAATGTACTGCCATACATCAATGGAACGGTATAGAAAAGCAATCCTATAAGCGCCAGCCAGAAATGCATACCTACGGTAATCTGAGGTGCTTCCTTGCCTGTAAGTCGCGGGATGATGGCATATACACCTGCCCAGATAAAGAAGCAGATAATGCCATACATGGTGAGGTGTGAATGGGCTGTAGTAAAGTCAGTAAAGTGCCACATCAGGTTAGTGCTGCGGAAGGCCTCTGCGGTACCCTGCATAGAACCGGTAAAGTAAAAGATGATACCGACCAGAAAGAATGGCAATGTATAACTATCCGTTACTTTATACCATGCTCCTTTAAAGGTCATCAGGAAGTTGGTCGTACCTGCAAGTACCGGTATGGCCATACCTGCACTGCCCACGATAGCAACAGTTTGCAGCCACCAGGGAATGGAACTGAATACGAAATGGTGTGTACCAATGGTGGTATAAAAGAGTATCTGCGTCCAGAATGCCAGGATGCCCAGGCTATAGGAATAGATCGGTTTGTTAAGTTGTTGCGGCAGGATGTAATAAACAAATCCGAGGGTAAAAAGCATAAACCACATACCTACTCCCTGGTGCATATAATATCCCTGTATGATGGTTTCTCCCAGGCCGTTCTGCCAGTAAGGAACGTAAGCTACGATTGTGATCACCAGGGCGAACATGATGGCGGATACGATATACCAGTTGGAGATGTAGATCTCTTTTGTGGTACGTGTGGCGATCGTCTTTATAAAGTTCTCGAGTGTCAGCAGCAAGCCCATACCGAAGAGTAACATTACAGGCCAGATATATTCGCGGTATTCGCCACCGCCGTTATTAATACCTGCCATGAGACATATTGAGCCCAGGAGAACGGCGGCATTGATCAAGATGAGCGCACACCATCCTTTCTTCATACTGGCCAGCTTTGTGTTACTTACGCGTGGAACCACATAATAGCCGAGGCCCAGCATGCCTAGCGACGCCCAACCCCAGAATACGGCGTTGGTATGTACAGGGCGTAAACGTCCGAAACTCAGCCAGCTTATATGATCGGCGTCGGGCGCTACAAACTTGACCCCTACATATTCGCCGACTGTTGTACCGAACAATAACCAGAAGGTCGCACATCCGAGATACCAGAGTATCAGCCTGGATAATGCAGGATCTATATTAGGACGTTGCAGCGCTTTTTTCTTCAGGGCCACTATCGGTAACTCTACCCCGTCGTGGATCAGCAACAAGCCTTTTTCATCTTCTGCCCGTTGGTTCCCTGACAGTTCATTGTGAGTAAGCCGGTAATCCAGTGCAGCCTTTCGTCTTTTCAAAAGAGCATCCGCTTCTTCTTCAGGTAAGGACCGCAGGTGAGCAGCAAGTGCTTCGGCTTCTTCTGTCAGGTATTTATTTTTCTGCTGGTTCAGTACACTGTTCACTTTTACAAAGATCAATACCACACCGGCTGTGATGGGTATTAGTAAAAGAACAACGGTGATCCAGATACCTGCTTCTCCCAGCAAGGAACTGTTTGCTGTTTTTGCTACGTCCTGTGCGTTGGCACCAGAGTAAGAAAACATTGATAATCCAATGGTAAAGATTAAGAACAATAAAGCAGTTACTCCCTTACTGTTGACATAGTTTTTATTCGTTTGCCTGTACTGAATTAATTTCTCTATCTGCCTGCTATTGAGGCCAAGCGTGTATTTTCTTAGTTGGTCAACTTGTTGTCCAGGTCTTCCTTTTTTATAGATTTTCCTGACACCTACGATTCTCTGCTTTAATATAATAGCAATAAAAAGCAGCAGCAATGTAAATAGAAGTGCGATCCAGACCGGTGTTTTACTGGAATGAAAGGAAAAGTCAGAAGGATTAGCCCGGGCGGTTACAGGAATAACCCCAAACACGAGGAATGAGATTATCAGGGATGCTGTTTTACCGAAGATTTTTGTTTGCATATAAGAGATATTACTGTCTTTTATTCTTCTATTGTTTCAAAAAAACTCTTTGTCGTACAGGGAAAGTTGATCTTCTACATATAAGTGAACTATCAACTCTCATAATATATATTTATTGGCGTCTGAAATTCTGCTTTCAATTTTTGACCTAGCGTTCAATAGGATGTGTGGCTCAAATCCGCACTGGAAAGATAGTTTGTTCCCTTATTCTAAAATTAGCGAGCCACTATTTATACAAGTTTTGGTCAGAAATTGACATAACAAAGGTAATGGTTATTCAATAAAGGACAAAAACATCCTCTATTATTTATCCATTTTATCTTTTTGTCGAAGTATTTAAACAGATGGTCAATTATTTAGCTGTTTAGAAGGGCTTTCTGCCGGCATATTCTGCAACTCCCCTATCCTTCACTGGTCGTTCTTCATAACTGGCAGTATCCAGCATGTTGGTAAGTTGTAGCAGTTCCTGTTCCTGCAGGGCGATTGGGTTAGCAGGTTTTCCGACGGCTAACTTGCAGATTAACAATCCACCGGGTTTTACTGCCTGTATGATAGCAGGAAATAAGGAGCGGTCAAAATAATAATATAACACTACAAGATCGAAAGCTGCCTGCGGCAACTGATAAGTGGCCAGATCTGTGCAGATAGTCCGGATCTGTACATCAGGGGTTTGTTCCACCAGCCTTTCCAGGGCCACATCTGAAATATCTACGGCAGTCACTTTCCACTTTGCTTCAGCGAGATGCAGTGTGTGCCTGCCAGTACCGGCAGCCAGGTCAATTGCATTTCCGCCAGCGGGAAATTCCCGGCTGATGATCTGATCAAACATCCTGATGAAAAAAGGATCTGGTGTTTCCAGAGAGGGTAATCCTTTTGTATATCGTTCATTCCAAAGTGTCCTGATATCCATAGTGGTGATCCGGCAAAGGTAATGATTGCAGCCGTGGTATGAGCCGTTTCTGTTTAATGGGGATGTACTCCGCTTAAACAGGGGCTGTATATGTAGCTGGTGTGACGTATACTACCAGTATGGGTGTAGCATCACAGGTGGTGAGGTGGACATGATCGGGGGTTGTTCTTCCTGCGTATTCCGGCGGTAAAAGCTATTGATAAGATGTGGGGAGTCATGCCTCGTCCATGGCGAAGCGTCCGGGCTTGCAGGGAGCAGTCCGGGGATAAGATAATTCAAGGTAAGGGTTGGGTATGACGTTCAATGGATGTTACTCACCAGTATACAGCCTTCAGGCGGGGCTGCATCTATTCTCTCAGGATCACCGGTACCGGTACATAACCATATGCGGCATTATAGACCGTTTTTTCCGCTTGTTTTATTTTTCGCCGTTCATATACAGGTTGATGAACGACAGGCGCTGTTTGAGGCTCAATTACCGCAATAATGTCCGCCGCCTGATATCTTCTATCACCCGATGGGCAGCCGTGCTGTATACATCTTACCTGTAAGGTCACGACAAGTGTTCCCGAACCCGGTATTTCCATAGGGAGGGTCATACCTGTAAAAGGTTGCCTGGGATCCAAGATGGCAGTTATCACTTGTGTACTGAGTACCTGTTGGCGGGTAAAATCAATACAGGATGCGATCACTTTCAGCTCGACG
The DNA here is from genome assembly GCF_003182155.1 of Chitinophaga sp. S165. Taxonomy (GTDB): domain Bacteria; phylum Bacteroidota; class Bacteroidia; order Chitinophagales; family Chitinophagaceae; genus Chitinophaga. The sequence goes on along the minus strand of NZ_QGTG01000001.1, from coordinate 168,776 downwards.
GCGTCCATACCTTTCAATCGTGGTAATGTCTGCTCCGGGACCTGCAGGATACCGTTTGCTGAAACTACGGGAGGTACGGTAAAGAACTGGTCTGTCCCGGTATACTGATTGAACCGGAAGCCTTCGAGGAGCCTCTTCTTATTTCCTGTAGCCGGAATGAGAGCCCGAGTTAAGCGGTTGACATAGCCGTTGTCGTAACAGACATCTAATTCCGGGCAGATGACGCTTCGGATCAAGGCCCCTTTTTTGCTGGCGATGCCAAAGCGCAGGGCGGACCTGCGGGTAGCGACGGTTTGCCGTACGATTTCCGGCATGCTGCGCAGGAAGTATTTCCCGTTGCGGCAGTAGCCAATGAGATTACCGAGTTTACCGGTAAAAGGGATCAATGAGTTTTGTCTGGCCATAAAAAATGATACTGGTGAAGTATAAAGGTAACACTACCAGCGCTGGCCATTTTAGAGCAGGATTGAATGTTATTTAAGGTCACCCGAATCAATATGCGAAAATATTCAAGGTGATTCATGTCGGTTTTAGACAACGGTTAAAACTGACATGAATCACCTTGAATATTTTCTAAAAGTGGGAAATAGCCATAAAAGTAAAGGCCCTCTACCGGAGGGCCTTACTTCGTATAATTAATATACTAAACTAAGAAGCCGGAAGTAATTTGGTGGTGATCCCTATCCTGTTCCAGACATTGATCGTAATGATCGACAGGATCACCTGTGCCAGGTAAGTTGCGTCCAAGACTTTAGCCGCCTGGTCGTACGTTTCGTCTGATACGTGTCCGCTGATCAGCGTCACTTCTTCTGTCAGTGCCAGTATAGCACGTTCTTCTTCTGAATAGAACGTGGTATCGCGCCATGCGTTGAGGGCATAAATACGCTGTTCCGTTTCGCCTGCTTTACGGGCTTCTTTGGTATGCATATCGATGCAGAAGGCGCATCCATTTATCTGCGAAGCTCTGATCTTGATCAGGTCTTTATGCGTTCTTGTCAATGATGTACTTTCAATAAATTTTTCCATTCCAAGCACGGCTTTATAGCCGGCTGGTTCTACCTGGTCAATCCTGATGCGTGTTGCCATTTTTAATGAAGATTTATACTATTTCAAATTGAATATTTACCTCTATTCTGTCCGTTAACCTGAGGTGTAGCATTCCCTATCGTTCGTTAACAACAAAATTAGCGCAAAGGATGTTCTGCGGAATATACCAATTACGAAATATGAGATGGCCCAGCGAGGTTACCGGATAACTTTATGCAGGATTGCCAGGGCTTCAACGATCTCTTTTTCATCGAGTGAGGCGAACCCCATGCGCATAGCGTTTGCAGAAAAAGACTCGTTTTTATAATAATCTCCGTTGTCTATATACAGTCCGTTTTTTGCAGCGTTCTCAGACATTTTTAATAAGTCAATTCCTTTATCGAAGTTTGCCCATACTGCCAATCCGCCTTCCGGTATTTTAAAAGCTATCAGGTTGTTAAAGTCTGACCCGAGTATTTCACAGAACAGGTTCCTTCTTTCTTTATAGGCTTTGAGCGACTTACGAAAATGTCTTTCCATTTCTCCATTTTTAAACAGCATGGCAAATGCATCTTCCAGTAGTGTATCGCCCTGTTTGTCTATCAGTTCCCTTAATGAGGCAGCGGCTTCCACAAAAGCAGAAGGCCCCAGCATAAAGCCGATCCGCAAGGCAGGAGCAAATGTTTTTGAAATTGAACCGATATAGATCACATTGCGGTTATGGTCAATACTGGCTAATGGCAAATAGGGTTTATTGTCGTAGTGAAAATCAAAATCATAATCGTCTTCAATGATTGCAAAGCGGTATTCTTTGGCGAGGTCTAACAGCTTTAGCCGGCGTTCCATGCTGGTGGTCACTGTTGTCGGGAAGTGATGATGCGGTATGATATAGACTGCTTTTATTTTCTTCCGTTTCAGCGCCTTTTCAAGGTACCCGATATCCATCCCATTGGCATCGATGGGGATCCTTAACAGTTTCGCGCCGACGTGCCTGAAAGTATCATCTGCAGCAATGTAATTTGTCATGCCTACTGCAACGGTATCGGCGGGGCTCAGGAGGAGCCGGCTTGCCAGGTAGATCCCCATCTGGCTGCCTTTCGTGATGATCACATTTTCAGCCGGAACATCTACCCCTCTTGTGCCGGACAGGTAATTACAGATGGCGGTACGCAGATGCTCTGATCCTTTGGCACTACCATATTTAAGAAAGTTCTTTCCATAAAATTTCCTGGAGATGCTTCTATACTCACGCATCAGCAAGTCTACCGGCGCCAGGCGTACGTCGGGGAAGCCATCGTCAATTGCGAGCCTTGTTTTCTGGAGATTTTTATTGCGTGGCGAATTTTCGAATTGATTCGTCCATAAAAAGGCCTCCTGTTTATTATTCTTTTTACCGGATTCCGGCAGTTTGTTACCAGATATTACCGGCAGCCGGGATAATACGAATACACCCTTTCGCTCAATAGATTCAGCCCAACCCTGGTTGATCAGTTCTTCGTACGCAAGCTTTATCGTATTGCGGTTGATACCTATCAACTCAGCAAGGACACGTGAGCCTGGCAGCATATCAGATGGACGGAGCGCACCATTCGTAATTAACGAAATAAGGCTGTTACATACCTGAACGTAAAGTGCTACCGGAGCATTCCGGTCAATCTGGATCAAGGACTTATATGGTAGCATCCGGGATGTATTTAGTGGAAATCATGTTACAAACATAATCCATTCTCCACATACCTGGACAGAAAACGGCTGGTTTACGCTCAAGCTCCCTGGGCCGTACTTTTTATACAAACTGGGATATAATGACCACCCAGCGTTCCTCTACTTTTGTATCAAATTATCATCATGAAAAAAATATTGGTCATTAATGCAAGTGCAAGAACAGATCGTTCGAAAAGCAGGTTACTTACCGGTGCATTTGTTGATCGCTGGAAGAACATTCATACGAATCCGATCATCAGTTTCCGTGAATTAGGAACTGCTGATGTGCCTCATATCAACGAAAAATGGATCACTGCCTCTTTCAAGCCTGCAGCTACAAGAACTGAAGAGGACATTGAAGTTTTAAGGTTGAGCGATACTTATATTTCCGAGCTACGCACGGCTGATATCATTGTACTTGGCAGCCCTATGTACAACTGGTCTATTCCCAGTGCGCTCAAAGCTTATATAGATCACATTGTCAGGTATGGCGAAACCTGGAAGCCTAATCCAGACAATCCGGCGAGCCCGTATACCGGTCTGCTTGAAAACAAAACGCTGGTCCTGCTGCTGTCGAGAGGATCTTCCGGTTATGAAGAGGGTGAAGCGAATGAACATATGAATTTCCAGAGTACCTATCTAAAGACGGTATTCAACATTACAGGCATCCACAATATTCATGTGATCGCAATTAATGGCGTATCGGAGGATAAGGAGAAACTTGAGCAATCCATCAATACATCTATCCGGGATGTTCAACAGCTGATCGAGAAAAGTCTGATCGGGAAAGCGCTCGTCTGATCTATGCTGATCGCTCAAAACGGGCATGTAATTGCTGGCTTGCGGGGCTGCTGATAAAGCCTGCAAGTCTTCCAAAAATATAAAAGAAGTGATGAAAAATAATGTACTTAAGGGCGGACTCCTGGTAGCGTTGGGCGCATGTAGCTATGGCATGCTGGCCACCTTTGTGAAAATGGCGTACCAGGAGGGATTTACTACGGCGGAAGTAACCCTTTCACAATACTGTCTTGGATTTATGGGGTTATTAATACTAACGATGTTCCGCAAGAAAACTCCGGCGGCAACAACAGCAACATCCGGTATTAAAAGCATTATTAAGTTAACTGTTGCGGGAATGACGACGGGGTTAACCAGTATTTGTTACTATAAGTCTGTGCAGTATGTTCCTGTCAGCGTTGGTATTGTGTTACTAATGCAAACGGTGTGGATGGGCGTTCTAGCTGAAATGATCCTGCATAAAAAGATGCCCGGAATGCGTAAGATAATATCTGTTCTGATCATTCTGGCAGGTACTGTATCAGCGACAAATATGCTCAGTCAATCCATTACCATCAATTGGGTAGGCGTGGGTTGGGGACTGGCTGCTGCACTTAACTATACAGCAACTATGTATACGTCTAATAACATTGAACTTGGTTTCGCTCCGCTGAGAAGGAGTTTGTACATGATACTGGGGGGACTGATCGTTATTGCTATTATTTTCCATTCGTCTTTAAACGGATCGTTTTCATATGGCATTCTGTTGCGCTGGAGCATCCTTCTTTCCTTATTCGGAACGGTGCTTCCACCACTGCTCTTCACAAAGGGCATGCCGTTGACAGGTATGGGGCTTGGGGCTATAATCGCATCTTTAGAAATACCTGTGTCTATCATCGTGGCGCATATACTGATAAAAGAATCCGTGAGCCGGCTTCAATGGGCAGGCGTCATGTTAATCTTATCGGCAGTCGTGTTGATGAATATTTCGGAGAGGAAAAAAACAGTATAGACAAGGCTGCATATGCCAGGACAGCCTTGTCTGTATACCATTACTATTTCTTCTCTGGTACGAGAATTGGCGTTCCTTTAGGTCCGACAAACCAGACCAACAGCTTAGCTTCTTTCGTGTTACTCAGATTTTTTGTGCCGTTGTGAAGTCCATGAGGCTCTTCCCAGAAGGTATCGCCCTGTTTGAACACATGCGTCTCACCTTCAAATGTAGATTCTATTGAACCTTCCAGTACATATCCGACCAGTGCCAGCGGATGCCTGTGAGGACCGGATTTTTCACCTGGTGCAAATCTCACCAGTACCAATTGAGCTTCCTGTCCCTGGATCTCAGGCATTGATGTAATTTCCCTGGTAAAAAGCACTTTAGGTGGAATCTTTGTTACTTCGTGCCCTTCACCATGTTGGGCTTTAGTTTCAACTGCGAACAAGGTTGACAGCGCAATGATACTGAATGCAAACTTTTTCATAATAACCAATTTAAAAATTACCGCCCTGTATGGGCTTAATAAAACAAATGCTTCTACTACCTCCCGACCGGCAGGAAAATACATAGCAGGATAGATAGCACATCAGACAATGCTATCGATCATCATCGGCGAATAAACTGGCATTGGAAACCACAAAAAATATTCTACAGCGCTGAAGTAAAATGTATGCGTGCGAACAAAAAAAGATGATCTGTAAGTTAAGTTCGATCGGTGTTAATCCTCATCGGAAACGACTACGAGTTCCTATCTTTTAACATTATGACAAAATTATCCGTTTCTTTACAAAAGAACAAAAAAAACTGAAAATCAATCGTTTGTAAAGTTACTAACCCCATCGTTAGTAATTGATCCCTCCTATCTGAGCGTGATGTTGATCATCTGTAATTTTTTCACAAAGATCCGACAGTTTATGTGTAATTTGAAGTGTGTCTATCCTTTTTGAATTCCTAAAATGGAGGTGATCGTGAGATTAGTGTTGCTATTGTATTCTTACTCAGACGGGTATACTATTCTTTCTGAAACGCGGGACCGAAGGAGGTCCCTTCCATTTTTACGCAGTATTCTGTCAGCTTCCCGCATAACTCCTGGATGTTGCTCCATAGACCGGTATTCAGTTCTTCCGGCAGTTGCGATTGTCCGTTATTCAAAAAACGACAGGCCACGAGGCTGGACTTTTCATCCAGCTTATTGAATACATATTCGTAGATGAGGGAAAGCCCGCTTTCCGGGATGCTCCAGCTTTCGGCGTAGAAGATGCCATCGTCAGACATTGTCATACGCAATGGAGATATAATGGCCTCATAGTCTTCAAATGTGCAGTAGTGGACACTTCCGATAAATACAGCAGGTATGTCCTGTTCCACTTTCAGCAGGCGGGGCACCCACTCTATCCTTCCCGGAATATTCATGACTATCATATATACGTCGCGAAAGTTGGCAGGTATTGCTGTTTCCAGATAGGACGTGCTATCGTCCGCATAATCATTTTCAAGGCGTGGCGGCTCCGGCACTTGTTCCAGCGCTTTATTGAGTAAAGCGAAACGGTAGTTCACCTGACCAATGGAGGCATAATCGGTCGATGAACTGGTCCACTCCATTTCATCTTCTTCGGCGGAACCGTTCTCCTCATCGAACAGTTTTTCAGTGATCAGCAAGTATTGATTGTTATCAATATCATTCTTCAGTAAGCGATGTGCGATGATCATTTCCGGGCCTGACTGCTTCACAAAACGTCCGACAGTTATTTCAGCAACTGGCCCGTGGTGCACTACAAACTTCAATGTAAGATTGATGATCGCCTGACACGCGCCACAGGCACAGACCATGTGTTGCTGCATCCATTTCCGCTGGTAATGAAAGGCATTAAAAATGTTCAGGCAGGTATTCAGTATTTCTTTCCGTGTTGGAGGGTCACCTTTTCTAACCAGCAAAACAGCATCTCCTTCTATTTCCGCTACTTCATATTCATCGCCGACAGCTTTCACCATCGCGTCAATCAGCATATTGATAGCATGTGCACCATGAGTGAGTTCTGTAGTTGTTATGAACTCGGTAAATCCACTGATGTCGGGGATCAGGATCGTTGCATTGTTCGTTGCCATGGTTGGGGTTTGAGTTATAAAGTTACGGAAGATTGCGTCAATGTACAGCCTTAATGATCTGGTATTTAGTGACTTGTAATAATTAAATAATAGATCTGAATTTCATATTTGTTATTTTATTTACCGGATACTTTTTTGCTGGTTTTATACCTGCCGGTAGCATTCGGTGAAGAGTCTTATATTTATGTTTATGCAAAGAAAAACTGTTCTCCTGCTCGGCGCTAATTCGGATGTGGCCAAAGCCGCCATTCTCCGGTACGCAAACAAGGGCTTCCGGGTAATGGCTGCATCCCGCAGCACAGATGCGCTTCATGCGTTTGTGGGCCAACATCCGTCTCTGAAAGAACTTGTAACGGTACTTTATTTTGATGCTACGGATTTTGACAGTCATGCGGGCTTCTATGAACAACTGCCGGAGAAACCACATATCGTAGTATACGCGGCCGGCTATCTGAAAAACAATGAAGAGGCGTTATTGGATTTTCCTGGTAGTTTCAGGATGATGCAGGTCCATTATGCAGGGGCGGTATCTATACTGAACATTGTTTCGATGGACAGGGAGAATGCGCGCCTGGAAAGAATTATAGGGCTGTCGTCACTTTCGGGCGTACGGGGCAGGAAAAGTAATTTTATATATGGCAGTACAAAGTCGGCCTTCACACAATACCTGGCGGGGTTGCGACAGTATCTGTTCAAAAGGCGGATCACGGTGAATGTTATCGTGGCCGGTTATATCCGGAGTAAGATGACTGCGGGGCTGGACCTGCCTGAAACACTGATGCTGGAACCGGATTTTATTGCCAAAGCGGTAGTGGAAGCCGGCAGTGGATTTGTGATCGTACCCGGATTTAAATGGAAGATTATCTATACCATATTGAAATGGATGCCGGAACGCCTGGTGGCGCGGTTGCCATAGTTTAGTCAGAGGAATTTAGGTGAGCCCATATCAAGCGCATCTTTGCCGGGCCAGGGGCCATCAGGAACAGCGAGCTCTCTATGGGGCCAGCTGGTCCAGTTATTACGAGGCAGGCCTGCGGCAATAGCGAGGTTCTGCAGTACGATAGAAAGATCTGCCATGTGCCACACATCTTCATTGGGATCATCCTCCTTACCGAGAGAGGCAGCCATCGCTTCCTGACCAGTCCTTGACAACACTATTGAAGAGCAGGGAGGGCTCCAGCAGCCCAGACCTGCAAACACGGCTTGTAGTCTTGCAGCTACTTCTATTCCTCCTACCGAATCCATTGTTACCGCGCAGGCAACCGGCTTGCCAAAAAATGCAGGTGTATTTTCGAACGCAGTGGTTACTTCGATAAAACGCTGAAGCGGTGAGCTCCAGTTATTCCAGTACACGCCGGTAATTGCGAGTAATCCATCACAGCCGGTCAGCAGGTCATATACATCCCTGATCGTTGGCATAGGATCTGTAAGTGTTAAGCGGACCACTTCCAGTTGAAGATCATTTACCAGGACCTTTTCTGCTTCCCTTGCTACTGCTTCTGAATTACCTGCTGCTCCGCGGAGCGAGCCATTGATGATCAATATTTTCTTTACCACCTGTGTCATATTTTTTCTTTACGGCTTCAGGACGCTGCTATTGGCTATTTCCCTTACACATGCGAGATGATGATCATCATGCTCTGCTACAAAGTAAGCGAGATCGATAATCCTCATTGGTGTTTTCAATCTTGGATGTAATGCGGACCATTCCAGCTGATCGTCTGTAAGGGCTAACAGCTTTTTCACGAAAGCTTCTCTCTGTTCCCTGAACCTTTGCAGCAGGACGATCGTTTTTGCATCGTTATGATCAGCCTTATGGGTGGTCTGATTTGTAAGATCTGCTGCTCTTAATTCAGCATCTCCGCTGAGCAGGTCATCTATCCTTCCTGACCATAGTGGTTCCAGATCTCCGAGATGTCCTACCTGCTCTTTAATGCTCCATTTTTCGCCTTTTTTTATTGTCAGTACTTCGGTATCCAACATACCGATTATCTCCTCTACACGGGCAGGCGTACCGCTAAGCCGTTCTATAATGGAAGGCAACAGTCCGTTGTCTTCTATTACCGGGAATGTTCTCCTGAACCATTCAGTTCTTTTCATGGTGAGGTGCTTATGTGCGGTTCAAATGTATGGAATTTGAAGGGAACACCGCTGCTGTCAATTTACTTTATCCCGGATAATATTCTCTGACGGTGATAGAATTGGCGATCTTCTGTGGTAGTTCGATCATCATATTCTTCCATGGTGTATAAGGTAGCAGCCGCCATAGTTGTCTGCTCATCCACTGCCTGAACTTTGTTTTAGGAACAAACCATTCCACTCCATCAGCCAGTTCCTGACACTTCTGTACAAAGGTCCTCATTTGTGTTTCATAGCTGGCAAAGGCCTGCTGATAGTCTCCATCAGCTGCTTTAAGCTCTCCCGCAAGTATATATGCGCCGATGAGGGCCATACTTGTACCCATACCGGACATTGGCGATGCGCAATGAGCAGCGTCCCCTACCAGGGCGATACGTCCTTTTGACCAGCTGTCCATTTTAATCTGGCTGATAGAATCGAAGTAAAAATCGGGTGCTGTATCCATTAGTTTGAGCAGCTGTTCCGTATGCCATTCTTCGCCTGAGAACCTGGCGGTGATAATTTGTTTCTGTTGTTCTGTATCGCGATAGTTATAAGCGAACGCCTCGGAAGCGAAATAGAAAGAGGCTCTGGCTTCTTTACCGTTCCTTGCGCCGAAGACACCCATCCGCTTGCCTGGTACGCCATAATAGAGGCCGTCCATGCCCAGGTCGATGAATTGGGGCGTAGTAAATATAGCTATGTACAGTCCGAGGTGATGTATATAGTTACTCTCATTGCCAAAGGCGAGCGCTCTTACTTTTGAATGCAGGCCGTCTGCTCCGAATACGAGGTCAAATTTGCGTGGCTGGTGATGGTCGAAAGTTACATTTACGCCGTCTTCGCACTCCCGCAGTCCTATGATGCTATCGTCAAAGATATATTCCACATGTTCCCTGCTTGCTTCATATAATATGTTAGCAAGATCACCACGCATAATTTCCAGTTCACCACTGGTAAATCCATCGGGGAAACCAGCGATCTTCTTTCCTTGTTTATCTACCAGTGTAATTTTCCCTGCGCGTGTTTCGTGTTTCTTTACTTCTTCATAAAGACCCATTCTTTTCAAGACATGGATCGCTGTTCCACGGAAGTCTACAGCGTATCCGCCGGGCCTTATTGCCGGGGCACGTTCAACAATGGTCACCTTAAATCCATACCTGGTTAACCAAAAGGCCAGGGCTGGTCCTGCTACGCTGGCGCCTGATATCAGAACTGTTTTTGTTTTCATGCCGCTAAGCTATTCTGTGTCATACAGCGGCACAACCAACGTTAGGTTAACGTACCGGAAAAAACGGTAAACAGACATTTTCAACCGGTAAAACTATCTCCAAAGAAGCAAGATAATTTGAGGTGTGGGCTTTAACCCACACCTCTATATGTTAATCGGCAACATATTCTATCACTTCCCTTGTCAGGGTGTTATCGCCTCCCCAGGTAAATACATTATATACAATAAAGCCATTGGCTGTTGGGAAAATAGGTGCATTCCTGTTCAGCTCCGATACGTTCTCACTCTCACACGCACTCGCCAATCGGGTATACTGCTGATCTGCATCCATTTTCCAAAATTCGAAATTGCTGGCCCACTTTCCGGTTTCCGGGTCTTTCTGATAACCTCCGAAGAAATAGGTAAGGTTGTTTTTAGTGATAACAGAAACCCCGGTCCGTGGTTGCAATGGCCGTGTAATATCAGGTTGCGACCAGGTATTATCATTAAGATCTAATACAAAGTTTCCATTCTTTTCGTTGTAGTCATTATTACCACCAAACACATACAATTTGTTATTATTGATATAGGCAGTCATATTTTCTGCTCCGGCACTGTAAGATAGCCTTGGTAATCGTTCCCATTTACGTGTGGCAGGATCAAAAGTCACCCAGTTTTCAGGATAATAATATACATAAGTTCCGGACCCGTTATATGTAGAACCTGCCCCCATATAAACCTTATTATTGTAAACTACCGTCGCGAATCTCATGCGGCCGATCACACCCAGGTCATTAGGCATAGTGGAAATGTTTTGCCAGCTATCGGATGCCGGGTCGTATTCCCACACATAGTTATTGTTCCCGGCGTCTCTGTTCAATGCCCCTCCAAATAAATATGCCTTGTTGTTGACTACAACGGCCATGGCGTTGTTTATGTACGCCAATGGGAAAGGATTTTTCTGTTTCCATTCATAAGTCGCCAGATCGATCTCCCACACAGCATTAGTAGATGCCCATGGCGACGGGAACCAATTTCCTCCAACAATATAGCCTTTGTTCCCAAGTGTAAAGTAGGCGGCATTATCCATTATTTTACCTTGATGAGCAGCGATCTTCCGCCAGTATCCGGGTAACACGGGGATATCGGGAACAATGGTTTCACTGTATAATCCTTTCTTCACAGTGATCGGTGTTCCCTGTTTGTAATCGACCGGTACTAATAAATTAATGCTTTCGCCAAACGTTGAGACAAGCGCATCCTTAGTTGCTATTTTCTTATCGCCTACATATACTTCAAAACCTGTGTATTCATCAAATGGTATCCTTTCGGTGAAATAGATCTTGATCATCGTATTCCTGGAAATGAAAGAATCTTCCAGCGGTTTTAAATGGAACTGGACCGGAATAACCTGTTTGGGTGTGCTGTACCAGGTTTTATCCTCCCACTTTGCAAACAAACGAAAGGTATAATCTTTCTTAGGTAACAGGTCGTTAACTGTGTAGGCTATGTCAACAGAATCTGAAACAGGTCCCAGGTTGATCCTGCCAGGGGTATTTACAGTTGGGATTGAATCTGCACTATATACGATACCATAAACAGCCCCCGGCCAGTCCTGCGCCTTAATTCTTCCGTGGATACGAACGGCATTGTCGCTTTCAACGTCAGCAGCAGTCAATATCAGTGTTGGCTCCTGTTTAACTGGTGGCGGGGGAGGTTCAATAATCTTATCTTCAATATTCTTCTTACAACAGGGCATCAAAAAAAGGCATACAATGCCTATAACATAGCAATACAGCTTCATAGGTCGGCAATAGAATTTGCGCAAATGTAGTTAAATATCCGGTAGCGTTTCCCGGTTCCGGTGCCTGGGAGCTTATTGTTGGGGTAAAGCTTATATTTGCTTTGACTTCACCCCTAAAAACCTCAATTATGTTCAGACTTATTCTTCTGTTCAGCTGCTTCAGCTGTTTATATTTTCAACAGGCTACTGCCCAAGAAAAGCCCAAAGTCCCCCCTACCCTGAAATCAGTGCTTTTAACGCAATTTAAGACTACCTGGGACAAGCAGGAATGGTTTGTACCAATTGCAAAAGGAATAGCCGGTATTACCGCCGAACAGGCCTCCTGGAAGCCTACTGATTCCAGCCATTCTGTGGGCGAACTGGCATATCACCTGTTATTCTGGAATAAACACCTGCTCGCACAGTTTAACGGGCAGAAAGGGCAAACATTCAGTGGAAACAATAATGAAACGTTCGATGCATTTACAGAGGCTTCGTGGGCGGATATTGTACAGCAATTAAATCAGGTGATGAAAGACTGGGAAGATGCGATTGCGAAGGCAGATAATGCGAAGCTGCAATCGTGGTACGCCAGTATTGCGAATATGAATACGCATAATGCTTATCATACAGGACAGATCCTTTATATCAGGAAGCAGGCCGGGAACTGGGATGCGGAGAAAGGTGTGAAGTAGTTTTGCAGGAAGGCACCTCGGTTTCAGGCTGGAACTAAGGGCTGTAGTTCTTTAAAGCTTTTTTTCTATTAAGCATCTGGAATCGTATCATCTTATGTTAGCCATTAAACTACCATCAATCGTATGAGCGTGCTTTAAACAACCAAGGCCCGCAGTTTCCACCTGAAACCTCTGATACTTCCGGGTTGTTTGTTGTAGCCGGACTGACGTGATTCGGGCCTTTCAATTTCAACAAAAAAGACGGTTCATTACGATCCGTCTTTTTCATTTGGGAGTTATAAGTAGGTGTGATAAACCACAGGTGTATTGTCCGCACGAAAGTCGGGAGTTTAATGTACTTCTGAAATTCCCGAAAGTGGGGATATGACTTTATCTGATTATTAAATTCCGCGCGGGATTACTATTTTTAAGTTATCCACTAAATGTATTCCACGTTATATTATGAAAAAAGAGAAACTAAGAAGTAGTGACTGGTTCGGACGCAGGGGCAAAGACGGGTTTATATACCGTGCCTGGATGAAAAACCAGGGGATCCCGGAATATGAATTTAACAACAAACCTATCATTGGGATATGCAATACCTGGAGCGAGTTAACGCCCTGCAATGCACACTTTAGGGAGCTGGCCGAATCTGTGAAAAGAGGTGTTTTAGAAGCAGGCGGTTTTCCGGTCGAGTTTCCGGTAATGTCCCTGGGGGAAACATTAATGAAACCTACCGCTATGCTGTACCGCAATCTTGCCAGTATGGATGTGGAGGAAAGCATCCGGGCCAATCCGCTGGACGGTGTCGTGTTATTATGCGGCTGTGATAAGACCACTCCTTCCCTGGTGATGGGCGCATGTAGTGTAGACATTCCTACAATTGTTGTTTCGGGAGGCCCTATGTTAACCGGGCGACATAAAGGTAGTAGTATTGGGACTAGTGATATCTGGCGCTTCTTCTCAGATCTGAGGGGCGATATAATCGGTGAAAGCGATCTATTAAGTATTGAGGCGGCCATGTGCAGAAGTCAGGGCCATTGTGCCGTAATGGGCACTGCCTCATCTATGGCCTGTATGGTAGAATCACTTGGTCTATCACTGCCGAACAACGCTGCCATTCCGGCGGCAGATTCAAGGCGGAAGGTACTTGCACAACTGTCTGGTCTCAGAATAGTGGATATGGTCAAAGACGATATTAAACCATCTGATATACTGACGCGGCAGGCTTTCGAAAATGCTATTAAAGTAAATGCTGCTATCGGCGGATCTACTAATTTCGTTATTCACCTGCTGGCTATTGCCGGACGTGTAGGCGTTCCGTTGCAACTAAGCGATTTTGATGGCTTGTCTGCGGAGGTGCCGCTGATCGCCAATTTACAGCCATCGGGCAAGTACTTTATGGAGGACCTGTTTTATGCGGGAGGTCTGCAGGTTGTGATCAAACACCTCGGCCATTTGCTGCACGGGGAATGTATAACGGTCAATGGCAGTACAATTGAGCAGAACTATGCCAGTGCTGCGTGTTACAATACTGATGTTATTACTACAACCGAAAGTCCGTTTAATAATTTAACGGGGCTTGCTATTCTTTCCGGCAACCTTTGTGAAAACGGCGCTGTGATCAAACCTTCTGCTGCAAGTCCTCACCTCATGCAACACACGGGCAAGGCGGTCGTATTTGAAAGTATAGAAGATTATCATGCACGGATTGACAGCGAGGAACTAGATGTTGACGAATCATCTATTCTGGTGCTGAAAAATGTTGGTCCGAAGGGTTATCCGGGCATGCCGGAAGTCGGCAATATGAGCTTACCGAAAAAATTGATCTTAAAGGGTGTGACGGATATGATACGTGTATCTGACGGCCGCATGAGCGGCACAGGATTTGGGACGGTAGTACTGCATGTATCGCCGGAAGCTGCGACGGGTAATAATTTTTCAGTGATCAGGACCGGGGATATGATAACACTGGACGTTCCGAACCGCACTATCAATGTCGCTGTTTCTGATGAGGAGTTAGCAAACCGTAAAGCCGGATTCATTCCTCCTGAACCATCAGCCAGCAGAGGATATGTAAACCTCTATATCAATCATGTTCAACAAGCTCATTTAGGAGCTGATATGGATTTTCTGAGAGGAAAATCTGGCAATGAAATAGTACGTGATTCTCATTAAAATCATTTATTGGTCTTTCAAAAGAAAATAAGAATTTGATAGCTATGTCATTCAGGAATAAAGTAGCAATAGTAACCGGAGCAGGCCAGGGAATTGGCTTCGAGATATGCAAAGATCTGGCAAAGGAAGGGGCAAAAGTGATTTTAAACGATGTAAGTGCTGAGTTGACCGGCACTGCTGTTTCCGAAATCAATAAACAGTATACAGATAGTTGCGTTGGGATGTCCGGTGATGCAGGAGAGATATCATTCATAAAAGAAATGGTGGCCTTTGCCATAGCGCGATTCGGCAGTATCGACATTGCTATTGCGAATGCGGGCATTACCTTATTCGGCGACTTCTTCACCTACCCGCCAGAATCGTTCTTCAAGATAATGCAGGTAAATCTTGCCGGATCTTTCTTTCTGGCACAGACAGCTGCTGTTGAAATGAAACGCCAGCAAACGGGCGGGTCTATCCTGTTTATGTCTTCCGTAACGGGGCATCAGGCACATAAGAACCTGGCGGCATACGGTATGAGTAAGGCTGCTTTAGAGATGCTGGCAAAAAACCTTGTCATTGAACTTTCCCGGTTTAAGATAAATGTAAACACTATTTCTCCGGGTGCGACTTTAACTGAGCGGACATTGGAAGATCCGGATTACCAGAAGACATGGTCACGCATCACGCCAATGGGCAGACCGGCACTTGTATCTGATATTGCCCATGCAGCGTTATTCCTTGTTTCTGATAAAGCCAAACATATTACAGGGCAGAACCTGATCATTGATGGCGGCTGGACCTCTGTAAGTGTTTCGCCGGAATAGTAAAAGTATTCGGGCGAAACTATCCTGACGTTACCAGGTAAACTGCAAAAGGGATACGGCCTGACGGGGCAGCTGCATGCGCACTGTCGTCTTCCCTCCTGTTGTGTGTACCCATTCAGGTGATGTTGCCAGTTGTAATTGTCCTGCCTTTTCAAGTGCAGCTACCTGCTGCGCGTCGGGTTGTTGGGGAGATCCCATCTTCTTCCACGCTTCATAAGCGTTGCTATGATCGGCGTCAATCCGGTAGTGATTCATTAAAACAGCTCCGGCAGGAAGGCCATTGATGGTAACATTAACAGGAGATGCGGAAACGAGAATATTATCATCATGGTAATTCCATACCATCACAGTAGCACTGTGTCCATCCGCAGCCGCCAGTGCGTTGATATCTGCTTTGGGGCCACGCACACTGCTGTCGCGTATAAGACGGTAATCATAGCTCAGCTGGCCGTTCACTTCTACGAGATTGCCCTTCATTAATCCGAACATGCGAAACACATTCAATACAGGTTTGTCCACACCGTTGCTGGCCAGATCGCGGAAGCCTCTGAACCAGGGCTGATCTTCAAACTCAAACGCCCAGGTCACTGCACCGGCGAGGTTCACACCATATGCTGCCGCCAGGTCATATTTACGGGCAAAAGCGGCGGCGGTATAACTGGAGTACATGGTGCCGTTGCGGTATGCATTACTGGGATAAACATCTTCAGAGCAGGCAGCACATCCTTCGGGGTCGGATTCACCGATGATGACAGGCAGATGCTTCAGGGATGGATATGAGGCGACTATAGCGAAGCCGCTGTCAATGTCACGAAGCTGTGTACCCATGTTCATTTGTACAACGTTGTTCACCAAACGCGGTGATCCTTTCGCATGGAAGGTGATAACGTCCAGCGGCGCACCGGTTTTACCAGTCACGGCATTCTTACCGCTCACAATGTGATTAAGAAAGGTGCGCATGAACTTAGCAGCATTGGGAGATTGCGGTCCGGTCACTTCTGGTCCTCCTATCCTCGCTGTCGGCAAAGCCCGTTTTACAGCATCCGCTGTATAGTCATACATTTTGATATACTCTTCTACGGTACCTTTCCAGTAGTCGATATTAGGCTCATTCCATAACTCCCAGTACCAGCTTTCCACTTCTTTCCTGCCGTAACGTGCTACTGAGTGTTTCACCCATTCGTATACCAGTGCAGCAAATTTTTTGTAGTTTTTAGGCGGATAAGCCCAACCTCCTTCTATAGTAAAGTATTTATCGCCCGGTTTCCAATGGTGTTGATAAGGTTCTGGTTTCGTTGATAATGCTTTGGGCATAAACCCGATCTGGGCTATGGGCTTCATGCCACGTTCTATATAGGTATCGAATATTTTGTCGATGATGGTCCAGTCGTATACGGGATTCCCTTTATCGTCTTCGGTATAGGCATTGGTAGAGCCCCATTTCAGCGCAGCTTTCCCATCGCCTGTTACCAACAGACTATGTGCTCTTACATATACCGGTACTTTACTTAAGCGGGATATTTCCGTCAGTAACTTCCTGCCATCTTTCATGTAAGTATAATTAGGCTCGTCATAGCCAAACCAGGCCCAAATCGGTTTCATGGGGCCTTTTGATTTTCCCAGGTCTACCTGTATACCCACTGTGTCTTTCTGGGCAAAGCCGGATGAGGGAACTGTGTTGGCAGCGAGCAGCAATATGACAGTCAGTTTAAGCATACCGATCGGGCTCATAGACAGATTATTTTATTTAACGTGGATTCACCAAAAGTCTGGCAACTAAAGTTAATTCGTTCCTTCCGGATTAAGTGTCCTAATTACATCTTAATTTATAAAAACTTGATAAGTGGTTTTCTTTATTCCGGGATTTAATAAGGGCATCCTGGAATGAACCCGGCAAGGAGACTTTCTTGTTGAATATACCCGCTATGAACTCTTATTTATTCAATAACAGAGATTGAAAAATATCTGGAATTTATTTTTATTTTTATCGGTCACGGGACACTTCAGTCCTGAATAAACACGTAATGATGAAACGATTGATCCATATCCTGGCCGGTGCGAGCCTGATGCTGACGCTGAGTAATAAAGGATTTGCGCAAAGTGAAAAACAGGCAACGGGAGCTACCTATCAGAACCCATTGCCTGTTGAATTTGGAGATCCGTATGTTTTAAAGACCAAGAGCGGAAAGTATTATATGTATGGGACCGGCGGCGCTAAAAATGGTTTTGCTGCTTATTCTTCTGATGATCTGATTCACTGGAAAAACGAGGGACAGGTATATTACGCCTCCAACAAAAATGGATGGAGCGACTCTACCGCCGCATGGGACGGTGCTTATTGGGCGCCTGAAGTGTATGAACATAATGCTAAGTTCTATATATTCTACAGTGCACAATGGAAAGACAACCCGCATCATGACCTGGAGAACTTCCGTATCGGTGTAGCTGTTTCAGACAGCCCTACAGGGCCGTTCACCGATCTGAGTAACAAGCCTGTTTTCGATCCTGGTTATCCGGTTATTGATGCGAATGTCCTGTTTGATAAAAACGGCAGGATGTTTCTTTATTACTCCCGCTGCTGCTACAAACATCCTGTAGAGAGTGAAGTGGCTGCATGGGCCAAACAGAAAGGCTGGTATGATACTGTTGAAGAAAGCTGGGTATATGGTGTTGAGTTGAAACCGGATTTCAGTGGCGTAATTGGTGAGCCGGTATTGTTACTTCGTCCGCCAGTAAAAATGAACGACAAACAGGCGGAATGGGAAAGCCGCTCAGTTACATCAAAAGAGGTTAACCGCCGTTGGACAGAAGGCTCTGTCGCTTTCAAAAAAGGGAATCTTTACTACATGATGTATTCTGCGAATTACTTTGGCGGTAAGAACTATGCAGTAGGATATGCCACTGCTAAAAGTCCGCTCGGCCCGTTCACTAAAGCGGCTAATAATCCCGTGTTACAAAAGAATGTAGAGCAGGGCGGTGTGGTAACCGGTACAGGTCATAATAGTATTACCTATTCACCTGACGGCAAAGAGATGTTATGCGTATATCATGCAAGGACATTGGCTACCGGCGATCAACGTGTGGTCTTTATTGACCGGATGAAGATCTCTAAGGATGGGAAACTTACTGTTGAGGGGCCAACTACGGCATCGCAGCCTGTTCCGGCCGGGAGTAAGTAAATGGACGGAGAATCATACTGAAAATTTTCCCTGGATAACTGTCACCGCTATTAAATCCAGTGCTTGTGTTAAGAGCAATTATATAACTAAGATAACGACACGGGACTCCCGTATTATAAAGGCCGGTTTTAACTGGCCTTTATATTGTCCTACATCTGAAATGTTACTCATCCGATCCAGCCATGACCAACGTAATGGTTCTTAATATGATACACAACTATCAGCCCCACCCCTCCTTTCCAATTGCGTCCATCTGACAAATAATTCTTTTTGCCAATATTAAAAAAACACTAATATTTACATCAAATTTGTTTAAGGGATAGTTTAGAGCATCCGGGACACAACTGTTGTATTCTGTCGTAATTGATCCGTCGTTAACTGAGCTCTTTCCCTACAACCCTATACCTATTACTCCTGAACCTATGGTAAAACTTTACCTGCAAAGATTCTATTGCCGTTACATTAGCCTGTTAACGTTATTAATGATTGGTCATGTTGTTACCGTACACGCGGCGGACAGTGATTATGTAAGGAACCGGATACCGGTGGCTAATGACATGGCTACCAGCATGATGGAAACCCGCAGTTTTCCGGACATTGATAAACAACTGGTGGCAGAAGCATTGATAGCGCCTGAAACAGGTTTGTTCTCCGATGCTACGCTACGAAGCCTATATGACACTGATAGCAGTGCACACATGTACCGCGACATTGCGAAGGCTGAATTTGAGAAGATAGATAAGAGTAACCGCTATACTTCCACCCTCAAGCCAGACGACCTGAATGAGCTGCCAATAGGGCTTTTTAAGACCGTGGGCAATACTACCGTAACAATTGCGGTGAGTAATGCCATGTTCTATTCCACCTATGCGGAGCTTACTGTATATGCCAAAGTGCAGATACCACAGGAGCCGCGCGAGATCTTCTTTGGTTTAAAAGGACTTAAGCTTTCTTACAAAGGCGGCATACTCGGCGATGCAAAGCTGGTGCTGCTGGGAGATATACCTATACGCCTGGGAGGCGGTACCGCTGCCCTGATATTAAAGGGCGGCATGGATATGAAAACAGGTCAGGGCCTTGACCAGACCTATGTAACAATAGACTGTAACGGCTTTAAGGAACTGGGGGTGAGCGGGGAACTGATGTTCCCACGCAGCA
Organism: Chitinophaga sp. S165; assembly: GCF_003182155.1. GTDB lineage: Bacteria > Bacteroidota > Bacteroidia > Chitinophagales > Chitinophagaceae > Chitinophaga. The sequence goes on along the minus strand of NZ_QGTG01000001.1, from coordinate 149,060 downwards.
TGCTGGTACCGTTAAAGGCAGATGGCGAAAGGAATACAGATACTTCCGCACAGGTAAAGGCATCATTCAACACGGTAGTGAGCGACTGGAATGATATACTTGTGAGCGTTGAACTGCCTGCATTTGAAGTAACACCGCTCAAAGGTGTGGGCTTCAAGGTAGGTAAAGCAGTGTATGATGGTAGCGACCTTCGTAACTCTCCCGACGTTGTGTATCCAAAAGATTACCAGGAGAAATATATGCCCGCGGATGACCCTAACTTATGGCGTGGTGTATATGTATCGGACCTGGAAGTAACGTTGCCCAAACAATTCCAGATACGCGGCCAATCAAATAAACGTGTCTCATTCGGCAGTAAAAACCTGCTCATCGATAATAATGGCATCTCCGGTAACTTCTTTGCGAATAACATTTTATCAGACGGCAGCGCAGCCGGGTGGCGTTTCTCTGTAGACCATATGGAGGTAGACTTTGTGGCTAACCACCTTACGGGAGCGGCGTTCAACGGTATGCTTGGTTTGCCGGTGGCAAAAGCGCCGCTGGGTTATTCTGCAGTCATTACGGCAGATAATGAATACATACTGAAGCTGAATACGATCGACACCATGGATTTTAAACTATGGCGGGCAAAAGTACAGCTAAACCCTAACTCGTGGGTACAGTTAAAACTGGCTGACGGCCGTTTTGAGCCGGAAGCCATGCTGAATGGTTATCTGATCCTGGCATCATCCCTGAAGGTAGATGACAACGGAAATCCTGTTGCCAAATTTAAAGGCATCATGTTCCAGGAGTTGCACCTGCAAGCCAAAGCTCCTTATCTCCAGGCTAAGTATTTTGGCTATAGGGATGAAAATACTATCTCCAATTTCCCTGTAGGCATTAAAGAAATTGCCCTGGAAACAAAGAACGACAGTACAGCCAATCTCAATATCGACGTACGCTTTAACCTGATGGAAGGAAAGTTTGGTGGTGACACCCGACTAGCCCTGGTAGGAGGATTTGATCAAAGTAAAGGCCTGCAGACCTGGGAATTCAGGAAAATAAAACTGGACTCCATTTCAGTGCATGCCGACTTAAGTGAGGCGATGTCTATATCCGGTTTGCTGAAGGTATATGATGATGACGCTGTATATGGCGATGCTATCAGCGGTGAGGTGAACGCAAGTTTCATGAAGGGGAAAATAAAGGTGAGGACCCGCGCCATGTTCGGCGCCAAGGACTTCCGCTACTGGTATGTGGATGGCAAGGCTGAATTCAAACCGGGCATTGCAGTAGCTCCACCTTTGAAAATATCGGGTTTTGGCGGCGGCGCGTATTACCGGATGAAGAAAGAAGGTATCGATACCATTGCGTCTCCGACGGGTGTGAAGTATGTCCCGGATTCCACCGCAGGCCTGGGTATCAAAGCTGCCGTACTGTTTGATATGGTTGAAGACAAAGTAGTGCACGGGGAAGTATCATTCGAGGTAGCATTCAACCGCACTGGTGGTGTCAACTTCATGGGACTGTATGGTTATGCCAAAATATTGGCCACAGTACCGATGGGTAACATCACAGGTCAGATCACTAAACAGTTTGCAAAAATACAGGCAGAAGAACAGAAAGCTATTGCCAAACTCGGGGACGCTGGTCAGAAGCTGGAGGAGCTGAAAGTCTCCGATCCATCTTCAGCAGCGGCGTTATTGTCGGGCGATCAAAACCTGGCCGCGGAAGTGGGCGTCACTGCCTATGTGGGCATACAATATGATTTCACCACCTCTACCCTGCATGGCAACTTTGACATGTTCGTGAATGTAGCCAACGGTATGCTGACAGGCGTAGCCAACGACAACCGCGCAGGCTGGGCCGTGCTTCATATATCGCCCAGCGAGTGGTACCTGCATATGGGTACGCCGACAAACCGCTTAGGTATGAAGTTCTCCATAGGTGGCCTTTCCATCAAATCGGGCAACTATCTGATGGTAGGTGACAAGATACCTGGTTCTCCTCCTCCACCGCAGGAAGTAGCTGACATCCTCGGTGTAGACATACAGGAACTGGATTACATGCGTGACGCCAATGCGCTGGGTGAAGGCCGTGGTTTTGCGTTCGGCGCCAGCCTTGCCGTGGAAACGGGCGATATCAGTTTCCTGATACTGTACGCCAACTTTAAAGCGGGACTTGGTTTCGATATCATGCTGAAAGATTATGGAGATGCACATTGCGTAGGCAGCAGTGAGAAGATAGGTATAGACGGATGGTATGCTAACGGTCAGGCATATGTATACCTGCAGGGCGAATTAGGGGTGAAAGTAAATCTGAAATTCATCAAGGCACGTGTACCGCTCATATCCGGCGCGGCGGCCATGCTGATGCAGGCGAAGCTACCCAATCCTACCTGGGTACGTGGCTATATGGCTGTTAAGTTCAGTGTGCTGAACGGCCTCGTAAAAGGTAATATGCGAATGAAGGTCGTTATCGGGGAAGAGTGTGAGATCGTAATGAACGGTAACAGCCCTGTCGATGTGAAGATCATTTCTGACGTGAAACCGGCTACTAATGCCGATGCTGTAGATGTATTCACTGCACCGCAGGCTGCCTTTAACATGCGTATGGGTCAGCAGTTCGATGTAGACGACGATAATGGCACAAAGACCTACCGTACAAGACTGGCATCATTTACCGTTATGGATAACGGTCAGCCGATAGCTGGCCGTCTGGAATGGAACAGCAACAACGATGGTGTATCCTTCTACTCCAAAGAAGTACTGCCTTCTAAAAAACAGCTGACCGCTACGGTGAAGGTGACCTTTGAAGAGCGGCTGAAAAACGGTACCTGGCAAACGGCTTATGTAGACGGCAAACCGGGCGAAGAAATTGAAACTGTGACCTTCACTACCGGTACGGCACCGGATTATATACCGATGCAGAATATCGCTTATGCGTACCCGGTGGTGAATCAGCAATACTATTATAAAGACGAATCTGACAAAGGCACCATTAACCTGAGTACGGGACAGGGTTACCTGTTTGACGCCAAATGGCAGTATGCGATCAATTTCAAAGATGCTGCCGGTCAGATTACCAAAGTGGATATGACGTATGACGAGGCGTCACAGATCATTCATTTCACACCAACGGGGCTGAAAGCTAATACGGCGTACCAGTTTGACGTTGTTGCGGTCCCTCCGGGCGCACAAAGCACCGATGAGGTAGTAGCTTACCAGCAACAGCAGGACGCCGGTGAGGACGGCGGCTATTCTGTGGCTAATAACCAGGCGCAGACAGTTTCGAGAGGCGATGTAGCTAAATCATTGCTACACTATAACTTCCGCACCAGCAAGTTCAATACGTTCGGAGAGAAGATGCAGTCGCTGCGTTTGAAGAACGGCGTGGGAGAAACTGTATCCACTGACGTAGTGCGCCTGCTGGCTGACGTAGGTGATTATGAAGGCTTTGAAGTAGTGGAAATGACCGGTACCAATTACACCGGTTACAAACCGATGGTGAATGTGGAAGCGGTGATGGATGATGCGTATTATACCAGCGATATCAACCCGTTGTTGTATGCCAACTATCCTATCAATAACGAAGTATTCATTACCAAACGTAATACGGACGAATTCGGCGTAACGCCAAGCAAGGCGTTTATAGTGATGCCGACTTACCTGGCGGAAGCGTCTACCGGTAAAGTGACCAGCTGGATCAAGACAAGGTTGCCATACCTGTACAATCTTCCGCAGATCTACGCCCAGGACTACAAAGAGCTGCAATACAATGTAACGAACAGGTACATGGGAACCGAGGAGGCAGCAAAGTATGACTATCTGATAAACGGACGTTTCCCTTTTATACGGTACGGTGCTTACAAAGTAAAATACCAATATGTGCTGCCTGACGGAACTAAAACCAGCAGTGCTGTATTCAATTATCATAATCCATTTAAAACAACCGGCTTCTAATGTATACAATGCGCAGGTTATCTACTACACTGCTTATACTTATATGCTTTACCGCTGTATCGCCATTACGCGCGCAGCATAAAGACAGCTCGAGAATAGCGGTTACCGCCTCGGCCCGGCAGCATAGCATATTGCTGCGCTGGGGCATGACCACTTCCCGTGGCTGGAAGCTCGGTAATCAATATGGTTTTCAGCTTACCCGTTATACCGTTACCAGGGATGGTAAGTTGTTGCCATCTCCGGAGACTAAGGTGTTGAATACGCAGCCGCTGCGCCCCAAACCATTAAACGAATGGGAGAATATTGCGCAGCGTGACCAATATGCCGCCATCATTGCACAGGCTTTATACGGTAAGGATTTCGAAGTAGGCGGCGGAGGCAATGGTATTGCCAGTATCATGGCACAATCGGCCGAACAGGAACAACGTTTTTCACTTTCCCTGTATGCGGCAGACAATAGCTTCGAAGCTGCTGTAATGGCCGGCTGGGGTTGGGAAGATAAAGAAGCCCGTCCCAATGAAAAATACCTCTACCGGGTTACGTCACTGGCGCCAAAAGAGCGTTTAGCGACCGATACAGGCGGTGTATTCATCGGCATACAGGATTATGCACCTTTACCAGTACCGGGTGATGTAGGGGCTGTATTTGGCGATAAACAGGTAGCGCTCAGCTGGGATTACAGTGTGTTGAAGCACTATTATACTTCGTGGATAGTAGAACGTTCAAAAGACGGCGGTAAGACCTTTGAGCCAGCCCGTTCGCTGCCAGTGACCAACATCAATGAGAAAGACAACAGGCCTTCTCCGCGTATGTATTTTATTGACTCACTGGAAGATAACAATACGGTATATCAGTTCAGGGTACGGGGCATTTCAGCATTCGGTGAAAAGGGCCCTCCTTCTGTAGCAACTATTGGTAAAGGCAGGCAGATATTGATATATGTGCCGAACATCCGCAGCCATAATGTCTCTGAACAGGGAAAAATGACACTTACCTGGGACTTTGAAAAAGCGGGTAACACAGTCATTAAAGGTTTCGCATTGAACCAGGCAACAACTGAAAACGGTCCATACAAAACAGTACTGACCAACATTGCCCCTGATCAGCGCAGCCTGCAATACGATCAGCTATTTCCGTCGAACTATTTTACTATTACGGCTATTGCCAAAGAAGGAGAATCGACCACCTCCTTCCCTGTGCTGGTGCAACCGGTAGATTCTACTCCACCTGCACCGCCTGTTGGACTGGCGGGTACTGTGGACAGCAATGGTGTGGTAACGCTGACCTGGAAAGCAAATACTGAAAAGGATATGCAGGGATACAAAGTATTCCGCGCCGGCAGATTGCATGAAGAGCTGTCTCCGCTGGTGGATTCTATTTATATGAAGACTGTTTATAAAGACACGATCCCTATAAAATTCCTGAACCGTAAAGTGTACTATGCGGTAGCGGCGTTGGATAAACGCTATAACCAATCTGATTATTCTGCTATCCTGGAGCTGAAGAAACCGGATATCATTCCGCCTACTTCGCCGGTGTTCGCCGCTTACAAGGTTGCAGATGGCCAGGTACAATTATCCTGGGTGAACAGTGGAGATGAAGATGTGGCTGCACATATGCTGTACAGGAAGACCCGAGCTGACAGCAGTCAGAAGTGGTTATTGCTCCAAACATTCCATGACGGCACCCAATATTACGCAGATCAGTTGATTGAAGGAGGACAGACCTATACGTACATCATGATGGCGAAGGACAGCAGTGGCCTTGAGTCGCCGCCTACCCAGCCTATTACTGTTACAGTGCCTTCAGACCCGAACGCTATCGGCATTAAGACGGTGAATGCTTATGTGAACCGCGAGCAACGTTACATTGAACTATCATGGAAGGACAGTAACACCGGCATCAACGAATACCAGTTATACAAAGGCGCTGGCGGTCAGCCGTTAAGCCTCTGGAAAGTAGTTCCTGCAAACGTAAAAACGATTGTGGATGAATCGCTGAAGATCAATACTGTTTATGAGTATGGCGTACGCGCTGTGAACAAAAACGGGTTAAGCGGCCCGATTAAAAAAGTCAAAACAAGTTATTAATACCTAAATACCGTTTACTTATGAGAACCATGACACAAAAAGCCCTGTTGTTGTTATTCCTGCCCCTGCTGGCGTTGACCAGCAGACTGTCCGCGCAGAACCCGGCGTCGTACCAACTGACCGTAGAGTACTCCATTATGGGTTTTGGCAGTACGGCTACCTGTGGAAGCCTTTATGAAGTATATGCACTTATGCAGAACGGCAGTGCACAACTTATCGCCTCCGGACCTCTGGATGGTATTCAGCCTGGTGAAGTATGGAATTTTCCTCCGCAGACTATCACCTTTACCCCTGACAATCCTGTAAAAGGGATTGCTACCTGGGGCAAGCGGAAAATCAGCTGTAACAAAACCGCGGCTAGTGACGAAACAGATTACTTATTCCCCGCAGGCGATCTTAGCTGGTTTGATGTGAACGTTGGTGGTTTGTTTGCCGGATATAACGCGGAGTCTAATATGCATATCACCATTAAACCTGTGGCCACAGGATATGCACTGCAGAACCAGCCAACAGAGGTATATCCCGCTGTTATGCAACAAAGTATTCTGAAGGCAGTTCCGGCAACTGTGAAGACGATTGCAGACTGATTGCTGAAGATCGATACTGCTTACGCACCGTGAACCAAAACGGTCTGTACTATACCGGAGGAAGAAAGCACTTCCTCCGGTATAAATAACGAAGCCAGGCTTAAGTGGTCCGTTCAAATAAGTTAAAACAAGTTATTAATACCCTGCATACTTTTTACTTATGCAACCTATGATAAAAAGAGCCCTATTATTGTTATGCCTTCCCTTGCTGGTGTTTACCGGCAGGATAGCCGCGCAGAACACGGCGTTATATGAACTGACCATAAAATGCGACATCATGGGCTTCGGCGATAACGCAGCCTGCGGCAGTCTCTATGAAGCATATGCCATTATGCAGTATGGTGGCTCAAGGCTTATATCCTCCTCATACCTGGACGGCCTCTCAAATGGCATAGTGTGGTATTTTTCCCCGAAAACGATCACCTTTACTGCGGACAATCCGGTAATAGGGATTGCCATATTTAGCAAGCGGAGAATCAGCTGCAACAAAACCGCGGACGAAGGAGAACGGGATTACTTCTTTCCGGCGGGAGACCGTACCTGTTTTAATACTCAGGTTGGCGATTTATTTGCCGGCTATCACAAAGAATCAACTATACATATAGGCATTAAACCCGTGTCCAATGTGTACGAACTAAAGCTCGAGACGACGGAAGTATATCCCCTCGCTCTTGAGTTGGACTATGACGTGAGTGTTCATTATACAGATGGTACAACAGATAAGCAGGTATTACAATTTATATCGACTGCTACTCCCGCCGAAGGGGACATCATTAACAGGACAGGAAGTGTCTTGCACGGTACTCCAAAGAAAATTGCATCTGTAGAGGTTAACAGTAAAGGAACAAAAACCATCTTTCTTCCTATTTCAACGAAGCGGAACGAGACCTTCAATGTCAGTCATACAGGTGTAACATTTGATGGATGGATTAATAATCCATTTGTAACGACGATGAACGCGGATAGTAGAATCCACGTGACCTATAATCAGGTCAAGAATGAAATAATATATCAAGGACAGGGTACCAACATACTACCTACTGATGACCTAATCACGCTGAGAGGCCCATCGGGAATACCGACCTCTCAATACAATTGGTATTACGAGCTCCCTGACGGCATTCCCCACTTTATAGCCAGCAATGTCAATCCCTTACAGATATCGGGCAAAAGTCTTTTCGGCGCTGACTGGATGCGTGACCTCACCAAAATGATAACGTTTAAAATGGTGCCTGCCTGCGCTCCCGACCGTGAATCTGGTACGATTACACTACACTACAGGTTGCAATCGCCAAGAATTATTGGCATCACCCCTAAAAAGATTTCATGTAACGGCGCTAATGACGGCGGTTTTACACTTCAATTTGACAGAGAACTGTATACAGGAGAAACACTAGACGTAGAGGTCAAGGACCTGCAACACCCTACCGGGGGCACCTTACCTAATCAGACAGATGTTATTATGGGACCAGGCAATACTTATACCTGGCCAACAAACGACATTTCCGCCAGCAATTACCAGGTAAAGGTTACCGGAGCTTTTCATGGCGACAGGACTTACAGTGATGCAAGCACGTTTAACTTCCAGTTAGAAGAACCTACACCAGTCGTCTTCTCTACACCTGCACCGATCGATGTAAAATGTTATGGAGGCAATGATGGCGGTATCAGTCTTAACATTACAGGGGGTGCGGGTGGCTATGCAGCCTCGTATAAAGGCACTGCGGATAATGATTATCTCACACTGCCGTTCAACCAGAATATTATGACGGGCCTGACCCTGGGAGATTATCTGCTTAAGGTAAAAGACCAGAACGGATGCCCGGGCAAAACAGCTACCGGAGATGAGGAAATAAGCTTCAGTGTTAAACAACCTGATGCACCACTTGCGTTAGACGCCAGCTCCATTACAGAACCTAAAGCATTTGGATATTCAGATGGTAGCATCACCGTGCATCTTAAAGGAGGTACTCCCAATGCAGATGGCTCTTATAACATAGAGTGGAAAAAGGCGGACGGCACTATATTAACACCTGTCAGTACGGTAGATGGTAATGGAATATATACCACGACCATCAATAACCAGCCTGACGGCGATTATACGCTGACTGTTACAGACGCCAACTATAATGCTGCTGCTACAAACAGCAGGACCGGCTGTTTGTTCATCAACACATTTAAACTGACACAACCACCACTCTTAGTGGCCAATATACAGATCGCGGACAGCATTAGCTGTACCGGCAAGATCGATGGTACCCTGACGGCGATAGTGACCGGTGGCGTACCATTTAACAACGAGCCCTATTACACCTACGAATGGTACCAGATAGCAAATGGCGCAACCGTGGCTATCGGACAAACAGATTCGACAGCTGTCGGTCTGCCAGCCGGCCAGTACCAGGTAAAAGCAACAGATGCCAATGGTATCATAACATGGTCGGATACTACTGACCTGATAGATCCGGCTCCGCTACAGCTGTTATTCAATACTACTCCTGCCACCTGTTATGATGGCAGCAATGGTGCGTTGGAAGCCCTGGTAAGCGGTGGTACATCACCATATCAATACAACTGGAGTAATGGCAGCCAGGCAGCACATAATACAGGTCTGCATGCCGGCCCGTATACCGTAGATATCGCTGATTATCATGGATGTCCGATATCAGGTGATTCCGCAGTAGAACAACCAGCTGCTCCCCTTCAGATACCACAACAGATATTAACGCAGCCGCTCGCCTATGGCTACTCGGACGGTAGTATTAAAGTGCTGCTTAAAGGTGGTACCGCTAACGCTGACGGTAGTTATAATGTTAGCTGGAAACGGGCTGACGGTACGCCAATGGGTAATGGTACAGGTACGGTAGTGACCGATGGTTATGAGAACCTACTTTCCGATATACCTGCAGGCAAATATATCATTACCATTACAGATGCTCAATACACCGGTCCTGATCCCAATATGCAGGGTTGTACGTTAATTGCTGAAATCACATTAGAACAACCAGCTCCATTGGTGGTGACCCTCTCAGAGCAGCGTTATGTATCCTGTAAAGGAGCCGCGGATGGCGTATTGAAAGCTACTGCCGACGGAGGCGTGCGCATCATCGGCGCCCAGTCATACCGCTATGTATGGTATAAGAAAGATGGTGCTGTATATACTGCCATCGGTCAAACGGCACCATCTGCAACCGGCTTAACAACCGGTACTTATAAAGTGACTATTACAGACGCTAATAATATCAGTAAAACATCCGATCCATTCCTGCTCGTTGAACCGAACCTGCTGCAGGTACAGCTGACAACCACACCGGTGACCTGTGCCAGCGGAGAAGATGGCGCAGTGAATACTACTGTTACCGGTGGTACCGGTCCTTATAGTTACGAATGGACGAATGGTGCAACCACCGCCAATATCAGCAAATTACCAGAAGGTTCTTACCTGGTATTTGTAACTGATGCACGTGGTTGTGAGGCACAGAACAACGCAGATGTATTTATACCGAATGGCATTGTGATCAATGCAGCCATCACATCGCCTGTTTGTGCAGGCAGCTGCAATGGCGCTATCAGCGCACAGGTTAGCGGTGGTATTCCTCCTTATCGCTATGAGTGGAGCAACGGTGCAACAACCGGCAGAATAACAAACCTCTGTGCGGGCAAATACACCCTCACTATACAGGATGCCAATAATTGCAAACGTGTACAGACATTTAATCTGCCCGATCCTGCTCCGTTGCAGGTAAAACTTGGCGCTGACAAGACCCTATGTACCGATCAGACTTACACCGTCAATGCTGCTGTAGCAGATCCTGCTGCTACGTATACCTGGAGTGGCCAGCCTGCTTTCCAGGCAACTACACCACAGGTTACACTGAGCAATACCGGTCAGTACTGGGTAAGTGTTACGGATAGTAAAGGTTGTATTGGCCGTGATACCATCCGCATAGAACAACGCAAAACAGATATAGCAGCTGAATTTGTGATGACAACGCAGGTGTTCCGTAATGAGGAAGTATCGCTGATCAATATCAGTACGCCTATGCCGGAGCGCACTGTATGGGAGATACCTAACAATAAGAACATTACTGTACTGCAGAACACACCGCTGCTGGCAGGGCTTCGCTTTGCGGATACCGGTGTATATCGCATCACGCTCCACTCTTATATCGGCAATTGTGAAAAGGTATTTACCAAAGATATCGTTGTACTGGAATCACAATCCATACCGGCTCCGGGCGGTGCGAAAGATCCGTTCATTACATCATTCGAAGTATCACCTAATCCTAACAACGGGCAATTTACCGTACGCGTAACGTTGGACAAAGCATCGGAGATCCGTCTGCGCATGTTCAATATCATCAGCAACCAACTGGTGAACGACCGTAAGGAAAGTGCTGCGGAACAATTTAATATAGGTTACCAGCTGAACATGCCTGCCGGCACTTATGTGCTCCTGCTGGAAACACCGTTGGGTAATGCGATAAGGAAGATCATCATCACACAATAATCATTAAAGAAGATACCGTTGAGAGCGATACGCAGTATACAAATAGCCGTGGTCATATTATTATGCATAATATGCCAGAAGCTTGCCGCCCAGCAATATCCGGTGAGAGTGCAGGTACAGACCCTGCAGCCGGTATCCGCGCAGCTCAGCAACCTGTATAACGGTTCACAGGCCAGGATGATCGTGACCCTGCTGAACACCGATTTACGGAAGCCGACGCTGAACGTACGATTACGGCTAAACATCAAGGGAACCACAATAGCCCTGCGCAACCGTGACTATGGCTCCTACCCGCTCGTGCAACTGGATGCCGGTTTACCGGTGCAGTTGTCGCTGAACGACCTGGCGCCTTATTTTAACCTGGACAACCTGGAAGTATCCGGTATTCCCCGTGCGCAGCTACAACAAAACGGCGGCAAGCTACCGGATGGTTTTTATACTTTTTGTGTAGATGTGGTGGAAGCCAACAGCGGACAGCTGATCAGCAATGACAAACAAAGCTGTGCGCCTCCTGTATGGATCAGCACCAGCGAACCGCCTTTGCTGAACCTTCCCCGTAAGGGAGAGGCGGTGGCCTTCCGTGAGCCATTGAATATTGTGTTTAACTGGACGCCCCGGCATATGGGAAGTCCCAATGCCGCATTCCTCACTGAATATGAATTTACACTGGTAGAGTTATGGGACAACAATATCCTGCCGGAGGCTGCCTTCGGCACTATGCCACCACTCTACCAGACTACCACTAACGCCACTACATTACTATATGGTCCGGCGCAACCGCCTATGTTACCTGGAAAACGCTATGGCTGGCGTATACGCGCTATTGCCAAACAAGGTGCGGACATCTTTGACATCTTCACTAACAATGGATACAGCGAGATCTTTTACTTCAATCTGCAGGAAGATTGTCAGCCGCCACAACAGGTTGCTGCCACTGTAGCCAATGGTGAAGCGGCCATTACCTGGGCGCCTCAACCAAAGATGTTTGAGTACCTCGTGGAATACCGTGAGCAGGGTAATGATAACGCACAATGGTTTAACGTAAAGAGCAATGATCCGCAGGCCGTGATCAAAGATGCCATCCCTGGCCATAAATATGAATACCGTGTAGGCGGCTCCTGTAGCCTGAACAGCAAAACACTGGGAGACGTGCATGCGTTTGAAATGCCTGCGAAGGATGCTGTGGACAGCGGTAATTGCGGTCTCCTATCTGATATTAAACTGGCTAATGATACAGTCTTAAAGACGCTCAAACCGGATGATCTGATCATGGCGGGCGACTTCCCCGTACGGTTCACCACTTTAAAAGGTAGCGGTACGTATTCCGGTACCGGATATATCACCATTCCATTCCTGGGATATAATCGTGTGAAAGTGAAGTTTGACAATATACAGGTAAATACCAGCCATCAGCTGATGAAGGGAATGTTGATGACAACTTTTGATTCTACAAAACTGCAGGGAACGAATGTGGATACCATCGTGAAGGTATTATCCGACATGGCCAGTGTGATCAATGACCTGATACATCTGACTTTGGATGCGGATTATGTGACGGTGCAGAAGATGGCGGAGGCTATCAAAAAGGCCGCAGAAGAGGAATTACCGGAAGAGCTGAAAACGCGTATGAACCACGCGGCTAATAACCTGGTACAGGCAAAAACGGAGTATGATGCAGCGAAGAAAGAGTTAGCCGACGCGAAGACACCGGAAGCGAAAGCGGCCGCGGAACAGAAGGTGAAGGATGCAGAGAAGAAGTTTGATGATGCGAAGAAAGAAGTTGAAACGGTGAATAAGGAGAAGGAGGAATTGGTGAGCAATGTAGCGGGCATTATTGTGAAGGCAATTAAGGAGTTGAAAGAGGATGCTAAAGATTGGGATAAATCTACTGACCTGCCAGCAAAGATGGCAGCTATGCAGCAAGCCATGTATAATAAACAAGGACTTGAGGAAACAACGGATGCCGGCATTGGGGTCGCAATAGGTGATATACAGCCAGTGACGTTGTCAGACGCAGAGGTTAGCGATGAAATGAAAGAGTTTGACGGCGTAGTGGAACAATTTCATCTTACCAACGCCAATGTAAAAGCCTACAAACTTGTTAGCGCCATCCAGAAGTTTTATGAGACGCCTGCTTCTATTGCACAGTTCCTGTCGAAGGACGTGGCGCTGAAAGGCACCAGCATGCTGAAGACAGTGATGACAGATAAAATGCAGGGCAAAAAGGACGAAGAACTGATCAAGGTAGTAAAACAGTCTATACTGGACCAGCTCATCATCATTCTTAATTCAGATCAACTTTCGAAATAATGAAACTGGCATATCTTAAACTAATTGTTCTTTTTGTTGTGCTTTCGGGCATAGTGCATATGGCTAGGGCAAATTCCGCCGGAGATAGCCTGATCGATAAACAAGCAGCTGCCATACAACAACGCCTGTTGACGCGTATACAGGAAAACCAACGTCTTATCAACGAAGGCAGGGCTGAAGAAGCAAATTATATAGTGACGGACGATGATCCGGTTTATTTCTATAAGCACTTCACCAGTTCATACGCCAGAAGATTTTGGGTTGACCGGGATTTTTGGAGAGATGTCTATGGAACCCTCATTGATTATACGATAGATAAGGATGGCATTAGTGAGAAAGTAAAATTAAACAGCTGGATAGGTCACCTCAAAAAGACCTATCTGGACAAAACCGCTTATAAAGATTACAAACTATACTTTGTTATTTCCGGCATTTACAATTACGAATATATTGACGCGAAAGAACCGCAATATGAATGGGCTACGATGGCTCCTACCACATACACTCAAGTGGTAAACGAGGAAAAGAAACCGGGAGTGGACCTTGCAAAAAAGGAGAACGCGATCCTCAATGCCGTTTTGAAAAAAGTAAAACAGGATGGTGAAAACAAACAGTTAACCACCATCATAGAAAAAGAAAAGTATATCGTCTTCTTTTTATTTAACTTCTATAAGTACCCGTACGCTGAACAAATAGTTCGTCAGGGAACTATGGGAATGGGCGACAAGATAACGGTGGAAAGGAAGCGTACAATGCCGCAAACCTTTGTCATTAACGGATGCTTTTACAGCTCTTCTATAGCACCTGCCCTGATTGGGGAACTATTAAAATACAACACGGACAATCAGAGTGGTGAGAACCCAAGCAGGAACACTGGCGACCTTACCACACGGATGGATTATTTTACCCAAATGATCAGGAACGCGTTCACATTTTTTTCTGTGAAGGAAGGATTTAAGCTGTCTGATCTTCCATGTGACAAGGACAAGAAACTGCTCAAGCAATTACAAGACCTATATGCGCATGGCTTACCCAACTCTTCGATGAGTGCCGCCGCATCGTTGAAATTGCTTCCTCTTGCAACCCGGACATGTTTGCTCGAGCAACTGAGCAAATCCACCTTATGTGGGGATGGCGATAAGATCCTCAGTCTGGGTAACTACTGCGAGAACATGATCGTAGACCTGATAAGCAGTGTTCCTGATGAAGACAAAGCAGGATTACTTGAGTTCCTGAGTATGGATAATGGCGTACTGCCCAGGATCATTAACAGCAAGATCCATGATGTAACGCCTGATGAAGTGGCAGAGCTGGTTATGACTGTAGTTAATAAAAAAATAAAACTGCCTAAACTTGGCGGCAAACTCAATTATACCGCAGTTGTGGAGTTACTTTGTCAATATGCCTATGACGTTTACCAGGATAAGGTCATTGCTTTACAGGAGGCATCCCAATATCCCTGCGACTGGTTACTTTATGATCCGAACGCCGATTACAACCCCTACTCCAAGAATGTACTGGCAGACTACACTGCCTCCAACAACATAGAGTTCAAGTTCCGGGGCAACACGCAGGCCTATTGCAGAATCTTGGATATGTATCCTACCGGGAACAGCTACCGGTCGATCGACAGAACTAAAAAGCCTTTTGAATTCATAGGCATTATTCCTGATGTCGATCTACCGTTTGAATTTACTGTTAATGGCAAGAAAGAGGACTATAAGGGGAAAAAAATCATTGTTCCGGCATTGTTGCTTTACTGGAACATTAACAAGATCAAAACCAATAGCGCCGTAGATGGGCTCACAACAGCCTTCTCCGTGCTCCACAATGTCAAAGAGGGATTCACCTTTAATCTGGACGAAACAAAGTCGTTGAAGGAAGCGCTACAGAAGTGGTCTAAGAACCTGGGCACCTTTCATACGATAGTAACCACTGTTACTGAAGCTCCTGCTATTAAAGCAGAAATCCTCAAAATGGAATACGGGAAGGAATTCATTGACTTGCTTGACGGTATCGGCAAACATTCTTCGTTTTTGGAAAAGGCCAGTGGTAAGGAAATTGATATTAAGGCTTTTAGAAAACTCTGTGATGTTGTTTTATACTGGCGGAAATGCCTGACTAAACCTGAAATCTATACAGATGCAAATTTCGCGAGCATCAATGGGCCTTTAAGTGATTTCGACCTGGCCTTATTCAATGATGGGATCATTTCCAAGTCAGCCAATGACGCCAGGCAGATAGTCATCGATAAAATGTTTTCGCCTGTTAAAGATGCACAGAACTTCCAGGCATTCCGGCAGTTTTATATCAATGATCCAATGACAACGGTTGACTTAACAGACGATAAATGGGTAGCCCAGGTTAGCAACTGGCAATCGAAGGATGGCTATAATATAAGCAGCGAAAGAAACATGGCGCGTGTCATCTACTCCTGGAAAGAGTTCCTTATTGCCGAAGACAAGCAGAAGTACAACGACCAAATGACCGTGAGTAACAAGTTTATTCCGGAGTCATTCTATGATCTATTGAATTCAGGGAAAAGAATGTTTGATCCTAAGATAACTTTAAGACGTTTTGATACAGATCTCGTTGCCCTGGAGTACTTCGCCAATCATTATGGCGCGGTGAAAGGAAGTAAAAATAATGTTACCGATGAAATAACAATATACACGGACCTTATTCCTTGTCGCTCGTGTACCTATGTACTGGCGCAATTCCGGGAAATGTTCCCGAATGTTAAGTTACATATCATCACAAGTATGAAACTTCATCCTTAAGCATGGCTGATTTTGATCTCATAACCGTTTGTAAAAGAAGACGCCGTTATTAACATGAAGACCAAATTTATATCCTATACACTATTCATTCTATTACTGGCCGCCTGTTACAAAGAAGTGAACCGGCCGGTAACAGTAGATTTCGCTTACGTACTGGCAGACAGCTCGCATACTGTACCGATCACCGTAAACATCGCCAATCGTACTACAGGCGCGACCGGTTTTAAATGGACCTTTGAAGGCGGCGAACCTGCTACCTCTGAGTATGAAAGCCCCGGAGCTATCAGCTTCTCGCAGGCTGGTCCGCATAAGATCACACTGGAAGCCTGGAATGATGATATGCGCAGCAGCAAGACCATTGTGTTGCAGCTTGATAGTGCCGTGCAGGTGTCTTTCGATGCGGAAGTACAGGTGAATGATTTTTCACCCGTAGAAGTAAAGCTTACTAATCATACTGAAGGCGCAAGCAGTTATAACTGGACCTTCCAGGATGGTGAACCGGCTACCGCCAATACTGCTGTTCCTCCGATGGTTACCTTTACCAAACCAGGACCGCATATTATTACCTTGCGCGTTAGCAATGGCGGACAAACATTCACCGCTACTAAAACCATCAATGTAAAGGCTCCTTTATTGACTGATTTCACGCTTAATCCCGGTCCTTTTGACGATGATTATGAAGCACCTTTAACAGCAGTATTAGGAGGCAAAAGCATCAGTTATCTGACGCAACAGTGGCAATCAACAGGTGGAGTGCTGAACAGCGATACATCATCTGCCAATACCATTTATTTTGCCAATCCGGGTACCTATACAGTTACATTGACCAATACGAATGGCAAGGGAACACAGTCGGTAAATAAAACTATTACAGTAAAAGCGAATTCGCATCTGCGCACGATCACGGATGTTAAACTAGGCATCAGTACTGCTCACGCAGATATTGGTTGTTTCTATTCCACACGTCTGAGGAAGATATATCGTAAAAACGATGATCTCACAAAAGACGGTAAGGAGATCGACCTTGTGTTCTTTGGGCTGGGCCGCACATTTACCTATAATAAATTTGTATCGCCTGATTCTTCTGCCAGTTATACTTTCCCCGCTATTCCGGGGGCTACAGTGACACGTTTTATCAATAAGCAGGAACAATGCTTTTGTGGCGTATCATTCGGCGTAAGTGATTTCGATAATATACAGAACGATGCTCCTTTGCAGGCGTTGCAATTACCTGTGGGCGCTACCGGCGGTCTGCAGTTTGACCAGACAGTATTACCCCGCATTATATTATTCCAAACGGCAGACGGCCGTAAAGGCGCCATTAAGATAAAGGACTACGTGCTGGAAGGCAATACAGCCTATATCATGGCGGATATTAAAGTACAGAAATATGAATAGAGCCCGCATCCTATACCTGTGTACCGCAGCTTTATTACTGCCTTTACTGTCATCCGCACAGCAGGTAGACCTTGAACATATCCGGGACCTGTTCGGCAAGGGGAAACCAATTAAAGTGAATGGCGGAGTAAGCGCCAGTACCGTATTTAACAGCGGTAGCGGTGGCGGCAGACAACCATTCAGCTGGTTCCTGAACGGCAACGTGAATACGAATCTATTCGGCAGGATCAGTCTTCCCTTTTCATTTAACCTGACCAATGCCGGTGGAGGTTACTCCTATCCTACCATGCCTAACCGTCTGAGCCTACATCCCACCTATAAGGGAGTGACTGCTCATATAGGGGATGTCGCTATGTCGTTCTCTCCATATACCTTAAATGGTCACCAGTTTACAGGCGTAGGGCTGGACATAGCACCACAGCAGACCTGGAGCATCAGCGTAATGTATGGCAGACTTTTGCGTGCAGTAGATTATGACAGCACCGTACGTAGTATTCTTCCCACATATAAGCGTATGGGTTATGGCGCGAAGTTAGCCTTAAATCAGCCGAACTATGCGCTGTCGTTCAACTTCTTCCAGGCAAAGGATACCAAAGATCCTATGCAATACATCCCCGATACGTTGCGTATCTATCCTAAAGAAAACCTATCTGTAAGTGTTACCGGTATGGTACGTCCGGCGAAAGGACTGGAGCTTACCATGGAATATGCCAACAGTGCGATGAAGCTGGATAAACGGGATAATGCAGGCGCTGTCAAAACGGACGTAGGTAATCTGCTGGGAAGTGTATTCATGTATGATATCAAGAATACGCAATTCTTTAAAGCCATCAGGGCAGGCATGAACTACGCGTTCCATAAGAGTGTGATAGGTCTTGGTTATGAGCGTATAGATCCAGGGTATCAAACACTGGGCGCTTATTATATGAATAATGACCTGGAGAACATCACCGTCAATCTGTCCCAACCACTGTTCCATGATAAGGCTACCATATCGGGTAACGTAGGTTATCAGCGCGATGATCTGAACCATAGCAAAGCAGGTTCCACTTTCCGCATGGTTAGTGCTGTAAATGCCAATTATATGCCGAATGATAAATGGAATGCCAACTTCACCTATTCAAACTTCCAGACCTACACGCATATAAAACCACAGTTCGATTATATCAACCAGACGAATCCCTATGAGAATATGGATACGCTGAACTTTAAACAGATATCGCAGAGCGCGGGGCTAACGCTCACATATATGTTAAAGGCTAACAAAACAAAAAGTCACAACATCAACCTGAACCTGAGTGTGCAGGATGCAGCGGATATTCAGAACGACGTACTCTGGAAAGGCAATGGTTCACGGTTCTATAACTCGAGTACCGCATATACCTTGTTACTGATACCTAAACAGATCAGTATTACGGGCGCGTTTAACCTGAGTTATAATACTATCGGGAGGGATGATTTTCTCACGCTGGGCCCAACTTTCGGCCTGAACGCACGCCTATTTGAAAAGAAGGTAACGGCGGGTTTTACCAGCTCTTATAACAGCAGCGCCAACAATGGGCAACAACAGGGACAGGTGTTGAATTTGCGTATGAATGCGGCGTATATGTTCATGAAGAAACATAACCTGAACATGAATGCAGTGCATCAGACACGATGGACGCCCAGGGGCACGGCCAGTAACGTAACGGCGACTGTAGGATATAATTATAGTTTTTAACGTGGGGGGCTTTGATAGCTCCCCGCTATCCACGGAGGATCTTTTCCATCTTCCTGCCCTTCGCCAACTCATCTATCAGCTTATCCAGATACCTGGCTTTTTGTGTCAACGGGTTCTCAATTTCCTCTACACGATATCCGCAGATCAAACCGGTAATGAGATGCGCATTGGGATTTAGCGAAGCACGCTGGAAGAAGGTTTCGAAAGTTACCTTTTCGTCTATCAGTTCATTGAGCTTCTTTTTATCGAAGCCTGTCAGCCATTCTATTACCTGATATAATTCTTCTTCCGTCCTGCCTTTCTTCTCCACTTTTGCAACATACATAGGATAGACCGAGGAAAAGGTCATTCTTGCAATACGCTGATCTTGTGTTTCGGAACTACGCATACCCTTGCTTTTGGATTATTTAAAAATATATAGATTCTCCGGTTCTTTTACGTACCCTTCGTTATTCTCTAAAGATACCATAGAAAATTAATTTCGTTACCTGAGGGGCTGTATTTCGTGGTTAAACCGCGACTTTGGCGATATACAATGAAAACTAAGCCCAAACATGATTTTAAACGGTTGATTAACAACTTATTACCCACAGGCATAAGTATTGCAAACCTCCCCACATTCTTAGAGGTTACAACACCGTCGATATGCAGTCACGCTGCTGTTATTGTACCTCCGCGATATAAACCCAATAAATTAATCTTCAAAAAATCAAACGATGAACAGTCAGGAACTAATCGAATTAACCAAAGACCTCATTTATCAGGCTACACATTTTAACGTGCCTTATGTAAAGGAAGCTTATGCAGATAAACTTCTCATCGTTAAAGTTGATGAGGAAGGCGTAGTAGATACCATGAACAAAGAACAGCTCGTTGCCTTTATTCAGGGAAACAGCGATGCTAATGCTGAACCACTTTCCTCCAAGACAGAATACCATTACGCTGTAGTAGACGGCGATATGGGCATGGTCGTAATTACCCGTGAACTTGTGTTTGATGGAAAATTAAACAGAAAGTTCTTCACCGTAATATGGGAATACTTATCCGGAAGATGGCAGGTTGTTAAAGAATCATCAATCGTTCGCAGTTAAAAGCCATTCCGTATCCCCTTTTAATCTTTAGCCCCGCAAGGGGCTTTTTTGTATTCCGGCGAATTTCCGGGTAGTTTAGTATTTCCGCTTAGTGGCACATGTGTTGTTCATCACCTGCCTCAATAACGAAATACCTGTTTATTTTGACGCGTTGATCCCGCAGATTTTTCATATCACAAAGTTAAGTAGAAAAGACTTGCGGGATATACTGATTTTTAGCTACATCAACACATCATAACATACTCATTTTCATCAATTAAGATCGTAAATACACCAAAACAGCTGATTAGGGCACTTCTCCGTATTTTCGGGTTTCAACTGTATCATATACGTCTCAAATTCGATCAACCGAACAAAAGAATAAAGCGGAAGATTGACCTAAAAAAGATGAGCGCCCTTACAGGTTGATCTTTGATATCAGTTTTGCAGTCTTTAGATCGTAAAGCAACATCTGAAATTCGTCGGACGCGTCATGTTCATGGTTACCATTTATGTCATAATACCCGGTTACTACAATGCTTCCAGTTGTATTGTTGATCTCCCAGGTCCGTGCAAAAAACCTTTCTTCAGTGAGTGCTACTTTTTCTTTTCCGTCAATAGAAAATAAGAAAAGCTGAGTGGGGTATACCCAGTTGAAATGCTTGTCATCATTTGTCGAATGTATAGCCATCATTATCTTGTTAATCTGTAAGCTATCTATCTTAATCTGTACCGTTGACTGGATCCTGCCATTATCTGGAAAATCAATCCTTTTGAATTGACCGTTACGGGTATTTATGAATAAGAGATACTGCACCGATGACTTTTTACCTCCATATTCAAATCTTGACAGCACATATTCTGTCCCTTTAAGCTCCATAGGAATGCCGGAATTCAGATACGCATATTTATCCTGCCCATAAGCTGGAATTGCCAGTATTGAGAAGAGTAATACTGCAATATGCATTAGCTGCAACCGTGAGGATTGCTGATATTTAGTCCTGGTTTTCAGATACAGGGACCGGATAAGCAAAATGGCTCCGACCCGTGTCAGAATAGCAAAGTGAATTTTCTGATTCATGGGAAGTCGATTTAAGGTGATCTCCGACATGATGCCTAAAAATCCAGGTTTCCATAAACGGGTTGTTTAAGAAATTAAGAACAGAGGATAAAAGGGCTACATCGGTTCTGCTCTCCTGCTCCATTCAAATTTCCCTTTGTTCGCGGCGTTCCGTTTGGCCAGATCAGCAAGCATGGCAGACATCGTGGCATGAGTGACCCATTGTCCGTTCACAAATACGCCGACAATATTCCGGGTATTGCTGATATTCTCCATTGGATTGGCATTCAGCAGGACCATATCTGCAAACTTTCCGGGTTCAATAGTGCCTACCTTATCACCGATCCGAAGCCAGCTTGCTGCCGATCTTGTGGCTGCAGCTAACGCTTCTCCGGTAGTCAGGCCGGCATCGACCAGGAGCTCCAGTTCATCATGCAGGGAATAACCCCATACCACTCCCGATGTGCCGGCATCGGTACCGGCCACCATAGGAACGCCGGCGTCTTTGAATGCCTTTACCAATTGCACATGGAAGGCCACCATTTTTTCAAAGAAGGCTACCCTGTCGGGCGATGTGTTACGGTTATATTGATTGGTAGTAAGCCACTTACTACTTACCAATGGATGCACATATGCCAGATAGGGAAGGTCCTTAATACTATCCAGCGTGCGGGCCTGCTGGGCAATCCGGACCATTGTGATCAGGGTGGGCGTCAGCCAGGTACCGTTTTGTTTAGCCAGTTGTGCAAAGCGTTCCGCATCGGCGGTACTGAAGCTATCCGTTTGTTTGGAAAATTCTTCAGCATGCGCTACCATAGTGAAATTCTTTATAAATGCGTCTTGCAACCGGCCTTTGAAGGCGTTAGGTATATGTCCCAGTACTTTCATTCCCTGCTTAGCGGCTTCGTCGACAATAGCATCATAAGTTTCGATACTGAGGCTGGAATATACTTTGATAAAATCATAGCCCATCCCTTTTGCCACGCGAACGGTCTGCCTGCCATCGGAAGGGGTATTGGCAATCATACCGCCACCGTTGCCACCGTCTATCAGCGCCGCAATGGCAATACGGGGTCCTGTCACATTTCCTTTGATGATCTCATTACGCTGTCCGAAGTGCTCCGCGCGGCCGCTCAACTCCAACGTAGTAGTGACGCCGTTAGCTATATAGAGCAACATGAAATCCTGGTTGTCTGGAAAAAAGTTAGCGCCTTTGGTGGGATAACTTTGTCCGAAACTGATATCGGAAATATTGTGGACGTGCATGTCAATTAACCCGGGGATCAGCCATTTCCCTTTACCGTCTATGACTTTCGCGGATGCGGGAACAGCCTCATTGATGGACAGTATCTTTTTATCCTTTACCACAACAGTAGCATGCGGGATGACCCTGTTATCTGCTGTCATAGGAATAATGTTCACGTCTCTGATCACATAGAGTCCAGGGACGAGGCCTGACTGAACGGTTGAGATCTTTGATGCGTTCTTACATCCGTTGACGACGGCCGCTGAGAATATTAACAGCAGCAGAAAGGCAGGATTGACAAAGCGCTTGTTCATTGTTATAAGATATTGAAATTATTGCACACAATGGCCGGCATTTTGTATTTGCCCATGACCTGCAACCACCAGCCCCCATTCAGAACAGTCCTATTGAGCCACCTCCATCTACTTTAATTTCCTGCCCCGTGATATATGAAGCCTTATCCATTGCCAGAAAGGCTACTACACCGGCCATTTCCTCATCCTGGGCAATACGCCGCATAGGCGTACGGGCAACGATCCTGTCATGCACTTCAGGAACGGCGAGCGCACTCTCTGTGAGCGGGGTATATGTGTACCAGGGAGACACCGTATTTACCCTGATACGTTCTTTAGCCCACTCTCCTGCCAGGTTTCTCGTGAGCTGGTTAAGTCCTGATTTGGACATGCCGTAGGGCGCCCCCGTACCCGCATCTAAAGAGCCTGCCACAGACGAGATGTTGATAACCGCAGCGTTGTTGCCCTGTTTCAGCAGGGGGAACAACTTTCTACTCCATTCAAAGGGTGCTATCAGGTTAATATCGAGTACCCGGCGGTATTCCTCTGTTGTAAAATCGACGCTGGGTCTGCGGATAGTGGTCCCTGCATTGTTCACCAGTATTTCCAGGCCGCCCCAGTTGCTTTCCAGCCATTGTTTTACTGCCGCCAGGTGATCTGCATCTGTGACATCGCCCGCCAGGCCGTACGCCTTAAACTGCTGTTGTTGCCATTCGGCTTCTCTTGCTTTAACATCTTCCACTGTCCTGCCGGTGAACAATACTTCAGCGCCCAGCGCCAGTAATTCATTTACGATCGCTTTGCCAATACCTTTTGTGCCGCCTGTTACCAGGGCTCTCTTATTGGTCAATGTCCATGGTTTCATAGTCAGTTTCAATTTAGATCGAAGTTATTTGTATTCAGGCCGATCAGTAACAAACGCTATCATCTCCTTGATGAGCTCATTTTCACCGATGCCCTCAAGGCTTTTTTCTGTGGTAATTGTTTCAGATGTGATCATATCTATTATTTCAAATTCGGCGAAGTATTTCATCTCATCTTCCGGACAATCTCTGCCGTCCCACGCTGATATATAAATCAGCTTGTTATGGTTTATCAATCCCATAGCGAAATTATCTCCATCCCAAAAATCAGGCAGAGAGAAAAAATCGCTGCCGAAAACAGCACAGATCTCATCATAGATATTCAGCAGCTTAGTATCCTTGTATTGCAAATTATCCATCTATGGTTATTTTTCTGAGTTTAGAAGCAGTGGCTTCATTCATGTTTACAAGATCACATATTTACCCAACTTTTCCAATCTGTATGCCGATGGATGGAGCAGGAAATACAGGACCGGAATATCCGCCAGGCGAACTTTATTGTATTTACCTCTTTTTTATTATCTTACCGCGGCGATGGTCCTACGAAGATCATACATACCCCTATAATACTTGATCAGAAACATGAAAATTCCAGAATTAAAAGAGAAGGACCTCTTATACCGCGATGTCGAATTGAGGATTGACAGTATTCAGCGCAAAAAAACAATGTACACAGTCATGTACCGCGCCAGCAAAGTTGTTACTTTTATTGCAGGATCTTCCATTACAGTTCTAACCGGCTGGAGAATCAAAGATGGCGGCAAACCGGATACCGATAACTTTGTTTTGATCATTAGTGCAAGCGTGGCATTACTGGCGGCTCTTGAGGGACTGTTCAATTTCAGGGACAAAGGAAGAAGTTATGACGTTCTTTTGTTCGACCTGAGAAGACTGCGCGACCGTATATGTTACGATTATATGAAGGGGCCGGAAATATATGAAGGTAACAAGGATAGTCGTTTTGAGGAATACCAGAAGATCCTGCAGGCTCAAAAAACGATCATTGAAAATTATGACGGAGGGGAAGACTAATGCGCGCTCAACTGAGGTTATCCGGGCAGAAATGGATCAGGCAATAAGCTTTCCGTAAAGCGCCACTTTCTGGTCAAAAAATGGTACTTTGAATATTATTTTCCGAACGATGAATGCAAATACTTATCAGCAGTTATTTATATCAATATTAGCGGATCCGGCGCCTCTGAGCCCATATAACAATCCCACATACATGAACTATGTAAAGCTTAACCAGCGGCGCATAGAAAGATGGCATAAACACGGCATACTCAATCCGGAGCTGATTGCGGCGGTACAACGTATTGACAAACCACAGACCTGGACCATTATCACGGAAGCCTGGTGTGGCGATGCTGCGCATACACAGCCTTTTATACAAATGGTGGCTGAGAAGAATCCGCTGATCACCCTGGATTATCAGCTGCGTGATTCACCTCCGTTCTTAATTGAGAGCCATCTTACCAATGGAAAAAAAGCGATCCCAAAGCTGGTCATCACTGACGGTATGGGAAACGAGCTTGCCTCCTGGGGTTCCAGGCCTGCACAATGCCAGGCGCTCTTCTATGAACTGGTCGCGGCACACGTTTCTCATGATGACAAAGAGATCGCCATTCAAAAGTGGTATAACGAAGATAAAGGTGTGAGCGTTCAACTGGAACTACTGACCATCCTTGAAAGGCTGGAGGCATTTTAAGCCTCACTCCCTTCTCAAACTCTTAACCGGGTTTGCCATTGCTGCTTTGACCGATTGAAAGCCGATGGTAAACAATGAGATCAGTATAGCAAGGATGCCTGCTACTAAGAAGATCCACCAGCTTATGTTTATCCTGTAGACAAAGTTCTGCAGCCATTTATTCATGGACCACCATGCAATAGGTGATGCGATGACGATTGCGAATACTACCAGCTTTACAAAATCTCTTGATAGCATTACTGTGATCTGCGCAACAGTTGCTCCCATTACCTTGCGGATGCCTATTTCCTTTCTTCTCTGCTCCGCCACGAATGTGGCCAGTCCGAATAAACCGAGTGCTGAAATGATGATGGAAATACAACAGGAAAGCAGGACCAATTTTGATATCTTTAAATCATTCTTGTACACATTATCGAATGCCTCGTTCATAAACTGATACTCAAGCGGGGCATCAGGAGCAAATCTTTTCCATGTTCCGGCTATGGCGTCCATTGCCCTGGGAATATTACCTGCAGTGATCTTCGCAAATAATACAGACGCAAGTTCGTCGTTATTGTTATTGCTTATGACCATCGGGCCAACTTTATTGTATAACGAGCGGAAGTTATAATCTTTTATCACGCCGATAATCTGCCCCGTATCTCCACCATTTCTGGCAAATAATTGTCCGGCGTAAGGCGGCCGAATCCCTAATGTTCTTACAGCTGTTTCATTGAGGATATAATTCTTCTTATCGGAGTGGTCCTTGTTAAACCAATGGCCTTCCTTCAGTTGAAAATTGAAGATGTTCCCGGCTTCAGCAGAAAGGAACAAATGAACGATCTGCGCCTTCAGGGTTGTATCCATTCCCTCCCAATACCAGTTGCGTGCTCCACTTGAATTAAGTAGATTTCCTTCAATAGAAGTACTTGCGACGGCCACGTTCTCTATAAAGCTGTTGCGTTCAAGATCGTTCCGGATGGCTTCAGTGAAGAGATTGATCTGCTGCGGGTCGTAATCCATCTTCTGCAATACCTGGGAAGGGATATCAAATGTTACAACCTGTGCCCGATCATAATGGGCTGCAGATCTTTGTGCCAGATCCATCTGAAGATAAATTATGATCGTACCAATGATAAATACCACACCGATCACAAACTGAAATACCACTAATCCCTTGCGCAGTAATACGTTTCTAAACTTCAGCAAGGAATAACCCTGCAAATAATCCAATGGTTTAAAAAAGGATAAGGTCAGTGCCGGGAACACGCCATTCACAAGGGTGGTGAATAATAAGGCGCCCAGTAATACACGCCATAAAATAGTTGAAGCAACTGATAACTGGAAATTGGTTTCAGTAAGCGCATTAAACGAAGGCAGGCTGAGCCCCATTATGATAATCGAAATGGACAACGCGAAAAGGCATAGTAAAAAAGATTCCGTTAAGAATTGGCAGAACAACTGCACACGGCTACCGCCGACGATCTTCCGGATGCTTATTTCTTTAGCGCGTGCATTGGCCCTCGCGATGGTAAGGTTTATATAGTTAATGCTTGCCGTTATTAAGAGCAGTATTCCGAGCACACTAAAAACAAATACAGCCATACGGCTGCCACGGCGGAAAACAGGGTCGGATGAATCGGTATCAAAGTGTAATTCAGGCAAAGGCTGCCCTGCTATGGAGAAGTTTGTCAGTTTGGATAACTCGTGCGCATGTCTTGTTGCGGTCTGGGTAAAGGCGTTAATATCTGTATTGGGCTGGACCTTTACAAAGGTACGATAGCTAAGATTGGTCCAGTTGTTATAATCTCCTTTCCTGTATGCGAGACGTGCAGCCATTGGCACGAGCATATCGAATTGTATGCTTGAGTTAACAGGATTATCTTTTACGATCGCTTTTACCTGGTACAATGTAGTGTCCAGTTTGATGACCTGTCCGACAGGGTCTTTATCGCCGAACAGTTGTCTTGCCCTGGACTGAGTAAAGATGACGGAATAAGGATGCTCGTTAAATGATCGAACGTCGCCACTTATAACATTGTAGTCAAAGATTTCAAACCAGTCGTTGTCGACAGCGATCCCTGTTTTCTGATTGAATAATTGTCCGTTGACATTCAACGTCCCCATCCATCTCGCCATCCTGGCTACGTTGACCACTTTAGTCTCTTCTCTAAGCGCTTCCGCTACAGGCAGTGATGTGAGTGGATTTGCCTGATCATCCCCCGTAAATTTCATTTGCACCAGGTAAATGTCCTTTGCATCTTTATAATAACTGTCAAAGCTTAATTCATTTTGTACCCAAAGTGCGATAAAAATGAATGCGGCTAAAGCGACAGAGAGACCAAACAAATTGATGAGGGTGATGGTCTTGTTATAGAGAATGCTGCGCCAGGCAGTCCTGATATAATTTTTAAGCATGCGGATAGCGTTCTGGGTTGACTTGGTGCTGACGGCGGTACACGTCTTCCGACGGGTCCAGCGCGCCTGCTGAACGTAGTGCAGCAACAAGATCAATGCCAGGCTGAAAAATCCTATTTCTAAGTGTATTTTAAGCCGTTTTATGGCCAGGCGATGTCCGATATCGAACAACGCTTGTGCAAACGCGGACGCACGATTGAAATAATCCTAAAGTGTCAAGTTGATCAATACCCCGGAGCCTACTTCCTTCGCAGTGAACTCGTGCCCTTCAATGACAGGATCAGTTACATCTATATAATAAGGGTTACACTCATTATCCGTCTTTATTTCCTTATTAATATAAGATAATGCAATAATACCCACACCAGGGATGTCTATTGTATATTTAAATGTGCCTTTTTTTACATCCGTGATGTGAAAGACGAATGCCCCATAGGTAGGCGCACCTCTTTGTTTGCCAATAATACCCTGCTGTGAAGGAAGATCTGTGCCCTCCTGCGTGATTGTTATGGATGAGGCCTCAATATCTTTTGACAAAAGGATAGTATCTCCGGTTTGTCTATCTACGATTATTAACGCTGCCATGGTAGGCGGCCTTTCACTCAGTATATCATCGCAGTGATTATCGTCTTTACTTTTCCGGCATCCTGTTACCAGACTTAAGGCACACAGCAATATCAGTGGCAGATAATAAAATTTCATTGCAGGGAAATAAGCAGATCGTCTGTTTTTCATAAAGGAAAGTTGCTTTAAATAGGGAGGGTTAATGTTCAGTTACCGTCGCCGTGTTTTATTAAACTTATCTACATCGGGTTATATGCGGGCTGGCGGCTGCAACTGTTTCTCCGGTTCCGGTATGTAATATAGAAAATTTAAACGGCTTCGGTATTTAAATTTAAACCGTTGCAAGAGAAGTTGTAAAAAAAACATCAAATCCACAACCAGAATGGATTTGATGTTTTACGGCCGATAGCGCAAGCTTTTATACCTACCGGCTTTGCTATTTAGTAAGTTGTGTTTGAGGGATCATTAATTGTTTGATCTGGTTGTGGAAAATAACCTGTTAAAGATCCTGGTGTCTAGCGTTACGCCAAAGAAGCCTCCCCACTTCCATACGTTATCAGTTTTTATATCTGCCTGTGTCCCTGTAAATTCTGTCTCTCCCAATTTGAAATCTTTATCTAACAGCCTGCTAACTTTACCATAATGCCAACCGGCTGTTATACTACCTCCTCTGGCAAACTCAAAATTGATACCGGCAAAGAAGTTGTTCTCAATGCTGCGGGATAGTCCTACGCCAAACGTGGGATTAAAGCGGGTCAGGAAGTCGGGCTCTTTTAACACGTCTCTTCCTCTTGTGATAGAACTTCCTCCGATATATCTTATGGTCGACCACCAGTACCAGATAGCATTAATCGTGAGGATGGTCTGGCGGCCGGTATTAGCAGCTTTAATCGTATTTGTCGTACTTGTTAATGGTACCAACTGGAAATCCGGATTTTCCAGGCTGGAGCTGACATAGGACACACCCAGCCCCAAATGATAAAGAGGATTGACATGAACAGTTATGTTATTCAGCATTGCGTTTTCCTGCATTGCAGTAAAAGTCACATCGCTGGATGTGTAAGGGCCTTTATTGAATACCTTCACCGTGTACGGGAGCTCTTCCCTTTCCTCTCCTGAATGGATATTCTCATCCGGAATAGCTTCTGTAGGCCGTATCATTAAGTCGGAAGGTGCATATTCTGCATCATTGTCGTTAATACTATAGGTGTCGAAGGCCTCTGTATTCGGAACAACCATCAGAATAATGATATCGTCATCCTGATCAATATTCACAGGCTTCTTGCCGATAATATTACCAAGTGGATCTAAACAGATGTATGCGATGTTTTTATAGGTAAAGTAACGCTGCCTTCCCTTGATAATATCCAAATACCCTCCCCTATTGCTTTGCAGGTATTTTCTCCAGCTTGAAAAGGTTTCAGCGTTATTATCATTGCCATTACCAGCGTCAGCTCCGTCTCTAACGACCGGAGACGCACTTGCTCCGAGGTTATCAAAAACTACCGGAGTTCCGCCTCCAGTGGGAGTAGCTGTTAGCTTTAAAACTCCTATGGAACCGCCTTCTTTGACAATTTTATATTGCTTGTTAGCAAGGGAAATAACTGAGGCATTGTTCGTGACTTCCGATATTGTACCACCTGGTGGAGTTAATTCAATTTTAAACGTTGTTGTAGCAGCAAGGCCACTAACATCAAATCTCAGGTTCTTTCTCACCGGGATCTTTTTTATGTCTTCAGCTGTCTGATTTACAAAACTTCCATTCCGCCTTTGCTGAAACACAATATTTCCTCCATTTTCCCTTATGTAGTAAACCTGGGAAAATAAAGATGGCGACAAGATTAAGCCGTACAATAAACTAAAAAGAAAGGCGACTGCTTTTTTCATATTATTCGAATTTGAGGTTATAGTGATCATTTATTGTAGTAAAAGGAATAACAAATGACGCTCTCTTTTTATCTCCACCAACGAGTAATCCGATGGCGATGCCATCTTCTGCAAATACCAGAGAACCGGAATCGCCAACAAGAGAGAATGGTTCAGTACTTACAAAATGCACGATCATTACATTATCAAGGTTCTTTCGGTCAGGATTCAGTTTAGTGCCATAATTCAGTGTGACGTTCCTGTTAACCTGTGCAAGCCGGCCCTGTATCCGTCTGAAGTTCCTGACCCGGCTTAGTATGAAAACATCCCTGAACTCATCCAGATTTTCTTCATCTATAAAGATTGGTTCCTTTACCGTTACCTGATTGGGTAGCAAGTCATCGAAACTGACATCGGGATCAAGCTCCACCAATGCGGTATCAAGTTCCGCGGACTTTTCTGCATCAATGATCTTCCCTATCACATTCCCATCTGTATCGATCACCTCATCATGCGCACCAGGAACAAACAGGTCCCAATCCTGATCATTATGCTTCACTACATGGTAACACGTAACAAACACCTGCGTATCATCTGCGCGTTTCAGGATACAACCGGCATTACCGAAGCCTCTGTTCGGCATATCCTTATTCTTTACGCCTGATGAAACCATCATATCGCTCTGGATCTCTGCTTCTGCAACGCTCATTTCAATTCTGTAAACAATTCCTGAAAGGCGTTTATGCTTAAAAACAAACTTTTCTGGCGGCACAAAATCTGCGGTATTAGTAAATAATGTGATCAACATACGATCGTGCTCTATTTCGAAGTAGGATATTTCGAGATGGGATTTTGCGTAGGCATTCACTTCATCGTTGATCAGCTTGCGAAGTTCAACTTTGTCTTTTGCAGTATTTATTGCTGTAGTCCGCGTTGCTATTTCCGTATTGATAGATTCAACGATCTCTTTATCATTTACCGATAGTATCTGATTAATGTATTTACTGATCTGTTTTGATCGCAGGAGATTGACCGTCTCTATAAATTTCTTAAATGCCAGTTCATGGGTAGCAAATACGGAATAAGTTCCGCTTAGTGAGAAGTAGCTTTGTCCCTCCAGTATCAGTTGTTCTGCTGTTTCCAGATGGCTTTGCCAACGATCCCGGTATTTATACGCCTGCCGGAAGGCGTTGACTACAGCCAGTATTACACTCAGAATGGTAGCTACTCTTATAAAACCCGTATCAACAACCTGATCATCATCAGAATCGACACCTACATTGATCATTATAGGCACTACTGCGCTAAGAATAATGACCATCACATTAGTCACATCATTCAGCCACATATGCTTTCTCGCGAGGTTATGCAGCACAAAGATGTAATTGATGAAGTCAACATTCAATTGCTTCTTCTTTGCGGCGTCTATGGGCAACTGGTTGATCAATTCAATGTACTGCCGCATTCGCTGCTGATGCAGTTCTTTTAAGGACATTTGATCTGACATGCGATTGGGGTATGTTAAAATGTTTCTGAAGAACAGAATAAAGATGTCATTCATCCTCTTTGAGATTTTCCATTGTCCAAATAATATGGCCGCTAATTACCATAGTGTGAGTCAGGGAACAGAAAACTGATATACATAGCCAATGCTGGCCTGCCTCTTACTTATCCGGCAGCAGGGGAACAACTGTGAGACAAGGAAAGTCGGGGTTAAGGGGAATAACATTCGATCAATTTTAGCATAGTCTGTTCTGATTCAAGCCATCCTTTATAATGTAATAAGCATCCGTAAATATCCTGTAGATATTTAACACCTGCTGATGATAAAGTTGCCAAAACTTTAACATCATAACAATACCAACTAGTTGGTATTTTTTAGGCTTAAGTGGCCGGTCATTCAGGGATCATCTGTACTAGTTATAATTTCCGGTTTAATTGTGCCAAAGCTATTAGCCTGGGCAGTGCAGCGGGGTACAGCTTTGCTTACCACTCCGAAAACAGCGGCTCGCGCCAGAGAGAATTTTGATATCTCTCCCCTGCCGGAAGATGCGTTCGAAGCGATCAATCAAATTCAAACAAGGCAGCGGTTTAATGAAGTGGTGAAGACGGGTGTCCCGGGTTTTATTGCAAAGGGTAATTAAATAGGAATAAACCGGCTTGAGTGGCCGGTTTATTGTTTTATGGATATGCCGGATACAGATCTATCATTATTAGGGAATGGCCGCTGCTGTTTATATGCTTTTATGATTTTTATCACCTTTTTTTGCGCAATTTCTTCAACTAGATTAACTTTTTCCTGGCTGATATATAGGAACTTTGTACTGTTAAACAATATATCACGAGCAAAAGGATAGTTATGAAAGGTATAGAACCGAAAGCGAACGAAGCGATATTCCGACAGGAAAAATGCTTGTCCGGGAATACTAAAGCGTCCTCATTTTCTCACACTTGAGGAAAGGACATACTGGCCCTTGCAGGGGCAGTGAAATTATTACAAAAGTTATCGGGTGAAAGATTTACAATGCTGTAGCATGATGGATGCGTATGCCCGTGCACAAACCATCATGACATTGTAATAACAACCCAAAAACATTATTTATCGGCACAGGATCGATCTATCAACCGGTTGTTTTCAACTGATCGCGAAGCAAAAAAAATCTGGTAACTCCAGTAAATCGATCGTGTCGGTGTTTGAAACTAATATCACAGATATGAAACGTTTGGAAGAGTTTCCCAACAGGAAACAGATAGTAGTGATCGGTGGAGGCTTCGCCGGTCTGAGTTTTGCAAAAAGACTGCTACGGAACAGGTTTTATGAAGTCACGCTGATCGATAAAAACAACTTCAATTATTTTACGCCACTTCTTTATCAGGTAGCCACTGGTTTTCTCGAGCCGTCCAATATCAGTTACCCGTTCCGGAAGATTTTCAGAAACAGCAAGGTCAATTTCAGGATCGGCGAAGTGACCGCTGTAGACACACAGCGCAAGGTAGTTCACCTGGGCGATGATCAGATCAGTTACGATCATCTAATCTTCGCAGCCGGTGCAAAGGCCAACTTCTTCAATAATCAAAGTGTACTTGCAAATGCCATTTCACTTAAAGGAATGGAGGATGCACTGTTTATGCGTAATGAGCTTATGAGGACCATGGAAAAAGCCACTACAGAAAAAGATCCGAAGGAAAGGTTGAAGCTCCTTACGATTGTAGTAGCTGGAGGAGGCCCCACCGGAGTTGAAGTAGCCGGAATGCTTGCCGAAATGAAGAAATTCATTATAAAGAAGGACTATCCGGAACTTGCGCAGGCGAATGGCAGGATCTATATTGTTGATGGAAATTCGGTGTTGCTTGCCCCGATGAGTGAAAAGACCCACCAGGAGGCTTATGATGCACTTTATAGCCTGGGCGTCCGGATCAAATTGAATACACATGTAAAAAGCTACGAGAACGGTATTGTTACCTTTTCGGACGGCAAGGTCATTGAAGCAGGGACGTTAATCTGGTGTGCGGGCGTTACGGCGCATATTTTTAACGGGATTCCGCAGAGCAGTCTCGGTATCGGGAACAGAATGCATACAGATGCCTTCAGCAAAGTTATCGGATTAGAGGATGTTTATGCCATTGGAGATATTGCCGTTCAGTATACCGACTCCGATTATCTTAAGGGCCATCCGCAACTGGCACAGCCCGCGATCCAGCAAGGGAAAGCGCTTGCCCGGAACCTTCTCAGGATGGCAAAAGGCAAGAAGCTAATTCCTTTCAAATATTTTGACAGAGGAGACATGGCCATTATTGGTAGAAACCAGGCAGTAGCCGATCTGTTCAAACATAAATTTCATCTCAGCGGTTTTCTGGGTTTATTCAGCTGGCTATTCATCCACCTGATATCATTAGTAAATTACAATAATAAGCTCAAGACACTTTATAGCTGGATCGTAGCCTATCTGACCAAAGACCAGGCACTCAGGATGATATTTTTCTCCAAAGAAAAGCATTAGCGCGGTTGAGGGAGTTATTGCGATGGGAGGCATTATATTCAGAACGGCATGGAAGTTTAAGGAAGTAAAAAGATAAACCCCGCAGACTTGCCAGGCAAGATACTGCGGGGTTGCAACCGCAATCAGGCGTCATTTGTTTTTTTGATTTCACCGCATATCTTTGCCTAAACTGAAGTAAGACGGAATGCCCACACATTGCAAACCGTTTTCCTTTATATACAATCCTTATGAAAATTCGACTTCTGATATTATGCCTGCTTACACCAGTATTCTTATACTCGCAAAACAGCACAGATTTTGGCGCTACAATGAATTTCCTCCGGGAGCAAGGAATTAAATTAAATACAGTGACCCCTCCTGCCGGCTTCCGTGTTTATTATAACTGTGACTCATTACTTTTTATGAGAGGCAATTTCGGGGACACAATAAAAATATGGACATCTGGCAGTGATTGGTATCAGAGTCTTGAAGCGTTCAAAGAAACCATTAAAAATCAAAGCTTTGGTATAACTCAGTTTGTAAAAAGTATTGACGATGATGGACGAATATATGTTTCTACCTATCATCAAACGACGTTTATCTATCGCAAAGATTCACTTTTTCAAATAGAAAACTCGACGCCAACACTATCGGAACCATTAACTCAACTATTTGGCCAATATTTTTTAAAGAGGCAAATAGACAAGAAGACCTACGAAGCTCGCTTGGACAGCCTCCACGAGATTGAAAAAAGTCAAGCTGTTTATATCCCCAAGTTGATTTTCGCGAAAGGGATGTTTCAAACTAAAAAGGAAGTAACCCTTTCTAAGGACCTAAATTTTGAAGGAGATACAATTGAATTAGAAAATGAGTGGACCGAGAATGGGAAAACATGCTATATGGTGAGGATCAACAATACAGAAAATGGCCAGAATACAACCTATGCATATGCCATTGACGAAAACATGAGATTCATACATTGGGAAGGATGTACTCATTAATGACTTACAAAGAACTGTTTACAAAATGGGCTAAGTACCGGTATTATTATCAAAATACCTATTTAATGGGCATTAATGCCATAAACTTGTCGGAACAAGCCAATTATACAGGTCATTCATTAAATCCGGGAATTTGGCCCCCAAAAACGGTAAGAGGGTTTGTAAAACTACCAAGTAGTTGGTATTTTTACAACTTCGGGGATTAGATGCCTGGCAAGAGTAAACACCAGACGCTACTATTTAGTCTGCTTGCAGAACGATCATTTAATTCCTCCTTAACTAAATCTTATGAAGATGTACAAACTATTATGTGGATTCCTACTGCTTTTCAGTCTGCAAACCAAAGCACAATCCAAAGATTCATTGAATGCAAAGCTCGCTGAAGCCAAACGTGAGATATTGGCGAACGTCGCTTTTAACGACAACGCGAATAAGGCGTTTGATGTCTTAACGCAAAAAGCAACTGAGGCGTACCAGCAAGATGGATCAAGTAAAAATCTCGCTAAGATCCTTGAACGCTACAGAGCATTATTGACAGAAATCAAAGGTGCACAAACACCTAAAACGAACAATACCGAAGAGTTTGAAGTTAGTATAGAATCTATCAAAAAAGCTAAGTTGAAACTCTGCCCTCTTTATCCATTTTGCAATTAAGAATGATACTTCCTATTTGCTCCAACAGCTAATTACCAAGAGGTAACATAAAACAGAAGACCCGCTCTAAGAGTGGGTCTTCTATTTTGTTGCCGGTAGCGGAGCTTTTGCGAACCACGTCAGTCTGATTCTTAGCAGGTTATGAAAGCCATTTGGCTCTATTTGTAAAATAATCCCGGACGCAGACTTTTAATTAATATCCGGGCTTTGAAACCTATTTTATTATATCTAAATTTAATGGATGATCGGTTCAAAAAAACAAATCTGCTGCAGCCACATTCTTGATAAAGAACGGGATATTCTATTGGTAATCCGGACCGAAAAATATTTTCAGTTCCTATGTGGCGAAGCACATGACGATGAACCGGCATTGATACCCCTCAATGAAATTTTAGCCTATGATCCTTCTATCGAGCATGTTCTTGAACTAAAAAAGAATCATCTGATTCAAAGAGAATCGATTGAGGATCTTTGGATATTAAAGTATGACATACATGCAGAAGACTAATCTTGTTAAAACTAAGACTGAAAACGATAGAAGAATTGCAGAAATCTGGAATGATTATGATTTCAGTTTTTTGCCAGCTCTTGATAATTCATTTCAAATAAGAAATGAACAGGAAATTAAAGTAAGAGCTTTTATCCTGGCAATAATAGTGCAGGTATCATTTGATATCGTAAATCCGAACGATGCCCTGGAGTTCATCTGTTCTAATAATCTGGAAACATTCCTCACAGAAAATGAAAGATGGTTCCTTGAAAATGCAGTTGAAGAGGATAAAACTAATGAAACATGGAAATCTGAGTGTGTTTATACATTACTATGGGCGCTTTCTATCGTTGAGAACCTGGAAGATTTTTCCGATCTATGTAATCTGAACGCAAGCGAAAAAGGATATCCTTTTTTCAATACAGACACCGATCCGGACAAGTTTCTAAAAAACCCGGTATTCAAAGTCAGAAGTGTTCCTGAAATCATTAAAATGCTGGACATCTATTCACGCCTCGATTATATATGTGATTGGTGTAAAATAAATAACCTGGAATGCCCCTTTGACTCCGCGATGATCTATGAAAGAAGATATGCACTAGTGTGGCTGACACAAACAGTTGATTGGGATAGTGTTGAATGTAATTCTATTTATTGTTAAGTTACGGCTACGCCTATCCACTTTTTAACGCGGAATAACACATATCAAAATAATTCAAACCGGCTGTAGAATTAATGCGCACTCTGGAATGAGCCCCAATCGGAAAGAGGCCATTTGTGCAGTGAGGAGGTCTTTATGTAAGCAGCAACTCCTTCACCGTTTGAATCCCCGGCAAACTTTTCGCTACCACAATGACTTTACCAACCGCAGGCAATACAGTGGTTTTATAATACCAATCTACTCCATTCCGGCCCAAAAATGCCCGGCCACTTTCTGTGATAACTCCTTCTGCGTCTATCACCCTTACCTCCACTTCTGCTACACGGAACTCATTTTGGGCAGTCACTACCACTTCCTCCTTTTCTAACCTGATATTCTGGACTTCAGGACTGCGGTAAGCATCTTTCACAGCTATATTATAGGCATTTTGCCCTGGTCCTGCCAGCGACTGATAGTAAGCCTTTATCTGTGGATCTTCCAGCATTTGCTGCGCAAGCATCGAAGCAATGGTCATCTTATGCCTTGCCTCCAGCTGCTTTTGTGTGGGCTTTTTCTTTGATGGGCCGCGTTTCTTCGCCATAATGATCTGCCCATTCCTTTCGTAGATCGTGATTTGCTTGCCAAGAGAACCCCTGACAAGTTGCATGAGGATATTGTCTTTAACAATGGCCATAAAAAGGTCGTTTTGAGGTTAGTAATACAAGTTTCCTGTGTCGTTTCTCTAAGGTACGTATAAGTACATTAAATTGTCATTAAAAGATCATTTTAAGGGCACTTCAATATCGATTTGATATATAAATGACCTCTTAATACCCTTTTGGTAACCTTTTAGCAGCCTTATATGAAGCCGATAGAAAGCCTATTGGACCCTTTTAGAAGGGTTGACTATACGAGCGGAGGTTATATTCATGGAATTCCCGGATTGTCAAAACCATTCGGTTCAGGACTGCTATGCGAGAAGCATCGGATATAGAAATTGTCTTATTTGGACGTTCCGAAATGTATGCTGAACATACAGATCCCAAGTGTTCATCTTTATTAGGATTTACAGGATCTTAAAAAGAAGGTCGGAGACAATAAATCTCCGACCATGAAGCTATTGCTTAATTATTTTCTGACGAACCACCTTATTTCCGTTCTGTATAAGCACAACATATGTACCGGGTACGAGTGTGCTTACATCAATAGATTGGTTTCCGTTATTTACCTTTCCTAACTGGATAGTCTTCACGACACCACCATTCATATCCATCAACTGGATAGAGGTATTATTAGCAGCATTGAGGTTGTCAAACTGCACGGAAACATTATCCATTACCGGATTGGGGAATAGCCTTACAACCGCACTAGGATTGGCTTTTGTAGTTGTCGCTGGTTTTATTGCCACAACACTATCTTTTGAAGGTCCTGCCATGCGCCCTGATGTCCACGACTCTCCCAGGAAAACCAGACCAGCTCCTTCGTTTGCTTCCCTGATGGCAAATTGAGGCGCGCCTATAACAAAGTCCTCGTAGCCATCCGCATTCACGTCGCCTAAACCAGCTATAGACGAACCCAGTTGCGCGTTGGCCAGGTCTGCCCGTATGCTTGCTGTCACCCAGAAATTTACACCAGGATCGGCATTGTAGCCATAATAAAGTAATACGACTCCTTCGTCCTGTAGTGAGGCTCTGGTTTCCTTGCTCGGGGAAGCAGATAATACATCATCGTTGCCGTCATTATTAATGTCACCTGCAAATGCTACTTGTGATCCATAGTGAGCAGAATCCGCTTTTCCCGGGGCTATCAGACTTGGTACGCTAATGGTTCCTGTATCACTGCCAAGAAAAACATAAAAGGTGCCTGATTGAACAAAGCCTTCCTCAGGGTCATCACTGTCCTTTGCGCCAACTAGTATATCGTCGAAACCATCATTATTCGCATCCCCACCGCCAGCTATTGAACAACCAAAACCGGCCGCCCCGTTCGGGCGAAGTATGGTTTGATATCGATCAGCAGATATGCCCCTTTGATAATCTCCGCGAAAGATGTACAGATCTTCTCCTGCTACCACCATAACTTCATTGACATCGTCACCGTTTACGTCACCGCCGTCCGCTACCCTTGTTCCGAAACCGGTAGTTCCGGGTATAGCAATCTCAGTGGAGAATGAATTCAGAACACCCCAGGTACTTCCATAAATAATGGTAACATATCCATCAGAATTATCAGCACCTATGGCAATATCATCAATACCGTCAGCATCAACATCTTTCACAATAGCCACACTGATCCCAAAATGATCACCCTGTCTTATGGAATGAATAATGTCAGGTGTGGTGGTCATTCCTGATGCCGAGCCATAATAAACATACACTGCTCCAGTATCAGTGGCAGATGAATCAGTACGATAGGGAGCTCCTACAATTACGTCATCGAAGCCATCTCCGTTCACGTCTCCCCCGCCGGCAATGTAATTGCCGAATCGGCCGTTCGGAATATTTTTCTCCAATAGGGTAAAGAAATTAGGATTGATACCGTTGGGAGCACTGCCATAATAAACGAATACGGCTCCTTCCTGCGATTGTCCATTGGTATAATACGGAGCACCAATAATTACATCATTATATCCATCACCATTCACATCTCCTGCACCTGCCACAGAAGTACCCATCTTAGCCCCTATCTGGTTAGGTTGTAGCAGCGACTTCGCATTTCTTGCTACATATGAGCCAACGATAGATTTAACTGAAAGAGGGTACACAGCATTTGCTGCATCCACAACTATCTCTGTTAGATTATGCCGGATGTTAAAATGTGCGGGGAGCTTATTATTCTTAGCGTCCAGTACCTGCAGGTCATTATAACGGATCACCTGATCTTTATTTTTGAACGCAATGCCGCTCGTGCTCTGATAGATTGCATCCCATCCTTCTCCGGCTTGTAACTGTACCTTCAGCATACTCATGGCTGTTGCTGGTTGCTGTATGATAAAGTGCTGTCCAATGCCAGCTTCATTGTTATCGTATACTACCGTAAAATGATCGTCATGATTGAATTGTACCGTATTTTCATGCATGCTGACCAGCGGTTGCCCTACTGGCACGTAGCCCCCCACGCTTTTTACTGTCAAGCTAAAACTCCATTGCTCTGTGATATTCTGGGGAGTTACACAAAGCTTATCTGCTGTGTAAGTAGCGTTTAGGTCGTTATTTCGGTTAGGACTTCGATAGCTGCTAACATTGTCATTTTTCCGGATAAAATATTCCGTTCGTTCAATTTGCTTTTGGATTTGTTGTAACTGATCATTTTTCAGAATTGGATCTGTACCGGCATGTACAGAAAAAACAGCAAAAAATAAAAGGCTTAAAAAGTAGAGTGTTTTCATAATGAGGGAAATTATAGGTTATCAAAGGGTTGATTGTTATAGGGAATACAGCGGGCTATATATTGGCATTTTTACAGGAAATTAATATATAGAATAGGGTTATAACCGATGAGAAGATAATCGATAAAATAGTTTTTTTGAGATCTAACACTCATAAAATATGGTGTAGCCTATAATTATTTATTATTATTCCTTATCAAGGCGAAGAGAGACAGTGGCCACCTAATCTGATATTCCTACCAGACGACTTAAGCGCAATGTGCGAATGTATGTCCGGTAGACTGTTGTGTAACAGATGAAATGTACCGGGAGACTGAAGCAGAACTGCTCGCTAAGAAAGAAAAATTACACGTTTAATAATCCGGAATCACAAGCTATAAGGGAGAAAGGGTAAGTGCCTTTTCTCCCTTTCTTTTTGGGCTGAAAGAACCAAATAGCATTGATTATCACAAAGTTATATTATCAAACAGAGGTATTTACGATTTATTTACAAAGGTTACATTTTTATTTACAATCCATTCTCATCAGCCGAAAAATATCAAAGTAATATTGCTGAATCAACTCTGATAGCATATGAAATAAAAGTATGTCTTATCCGATCTGACTTATCAAGAGACTCTATATAATTTAATAAACCCGGAAAAAATTATGAAAAAGGTAATTTATGCGCTGATGTTACCGCTGGCTGTAGCGAGCGGACTTGTATTTGCTAATCATGAAATCAAGAATGAACCTACTAAGAAGCCGTCCCCAAAGCCGCTTTCTGCTGCTGAAAGGAAAGCCGAAATGAAAAAATGGGAGGCTACCCCCGCTGGTATAATGTACAAAAAATGGGAAGCGTCTCCCGCAGGTAAAAAAGTGTATGCCGCTGAAGCTAAAATAAGGACCCACATTAAAGATTATACCAATATGGAGGGAGTTGTAACCTCTCTTTCTCTTCCTCCTGGTTCAAGATTAGGTTTCGGAGTGATGGTCAGGATTAATGGTGACGATTATATTGTAAAATTTGAGCCGGAAAAGTCTCAACTTGAGCAATTGCAAAGCCTGAAAGTTAACGACAAAATAATTATAAGAAGCCATAACGTATCTCACGCGCCTAAGTATTCATATCCAATAATATCGTGCGACTATGCGGAACGAGATAGTAAAGTAATTTTTAAACGCGTCCCCCGCAAAGGCAATTGCTGAGTAAATAAGTTACTTTTTGCTAATTCTTAATCAATATGTTTTACTCTAAATTATAAAAAAATGAAAAGACTATTTGTGTTTGTCCCAGCTACCCTCCTGGTATTATTTATATTATATTCCTTTGTGCTAAAAGAAAAGGATCCGGCCAAAGTAATCAGAAATAAATCAGGGCTTGTAAACATCGTTTTCAAATCTACTGATGGCGGACAAACATGGCAAGACATCAGCACAGGGCTGCCAGAAAATTTGCGGGAAGATAATATCAAGGGAAATAAAGTCTTTGCAAATGATAAAGGGCTGTTTTTAAGGATTGGAAACGAACTATATCACAATACACCCAATGCCACAGCTCCCTTTTGGACCAAAGAGATTTTGACTGACGAACATAGCAGCATTACCCCTGGTAAGCCCGGAAAATCTGCTTACAATTACTGGAATGCAAATTTGAAAAAAACAAACGGAACGAATATATGGTCGCCAATATTCGAAATTTCTTATCAGCCACGAATACGCAGCACTTTTGAAACTGCCGGAGGTACGATTTTCCTCGCCACCGACAAAGGCCTTTTTAAAACTGTCAACAGTGGAGAAACCTGGAAACAGGTCCTTACCGGAGACATGGTAGGCAATTTGGCTGAG
This sequence comes from Chitinophaga sp. S165, assembly GCF_003182155.1. GTDB lineage: Bacteria > Bacteroidota > Bacteroidia > Chitinophagales > Chitinophagaceae > Chitinophaga. The sequence goes on along the minus strand of NZ_QGTG01000001.1, from coordinate 106,677 downwards.
TTGAATGGCGCACTGGTAACGACCAGTACGAGCAAAATAATAAGATCGACCGATGATGGCGAAAACTGGGCGGTGGTGAGCAGTGAGGATGTTGTGGCTTGGGATGTAAAACAGATCAAAGGTGGGTTCGCTGCTATCACTTCCAGTCCAGCGTCGAATACCAGGAGGCTAAAGACATCCTACGACGGTGGTAAAACCTGGCAGCCCATTGATGCCAGTCCTCAGGACAAAGCTTTTAGTGATTCTATATGGCGGACCTGGAATGATCGCCCTCGTGTGCAGGCCTTCATGACTTCAATTACCCGCGTTGGTGAAACCTTCCTTTGTTCTCATCCTGACGGCATTTTCAGATCATCAGACGAGGGAAAAACATGGGAGTTATTACTTCCTTCTATAGAAAAGAAGTTCTTCGGTTTATTTATTTCAGGCAACGTTATCTATGCAGTACCCAGCAAGGGAGGATGTTGAAATTCGGATTAACATTTATTCTACACCTTGGCACGTGTACTCTTCATGTCTGCCCGGGTCTTGCCTGGAAAGCAAAAGGTCGGAGATATTGAAGTGCCCCCTAAAAGTGTCTAACTTTTAGGGGCACTTCAATTGGTATTGATTGTTAACAAACTGTATTCCGCCGTATAGTCAAATCAGGCTGTTTTATATTTCCTTTCTTTTATCATGCCATACCTGCTTCTTCCAGCACCGTACTATACACTTTCAACCCTGCTACCCAGGTTTCCACCACCTCGATATTTCGCATATTCATAAATGGGTTCTTCATCGTCAGTGGATCCTGCGCCAGTACGACAAAGTCCGCAAAGTTCCCAGCCTTTAGCGAGCCTGTCCACTGCTCTGCATAACATTGCCATGCCGCGTCATAAGTAATAGCCTTCAGCGCCTGTTCGTGCGTGATACATTCTGCTCCATTCAGTACGCCTGCTTCGTCATCCGCCTCCATTTTCCTTGTGATAGACTGCTCCATCATTCTCAATGGTCCCAGCGGACTTACCGAATTATCACTATGCAACGTGATCCGCATGCCCTGTTGCAGAGCACTGTTACAGAGATCCAGCATGTTTGATCTCTCCCCAAAGATAGCCTCCTGGAAAGCATATCCCCAGTAACCCACGTGTCCGATCAGAAAACTTGGAGAGACCCCCAGATTTTTCATGTCTATCAGGTTTTGCTGTGTTGCTAAGGAGCAGTGTTCTATTCTGTGTCGCACCCCTGAAGAAGGATCAGGAATAAATTCCTTAAATGCGTCTATCGCAAATTGAACGGCACGATCGCCATTCGCATGGATCATCACCGGCCATTGTTTAACGCTTACAATCTCCTTCATCAGCTGCCGGAAATCCTTTGGAGGAATCAACGGCTTATCATCGTACTTGTCTGCGAAATTATACACGCCGTAGTTGTTAGCAGGATTACATAAATATGGATCGGACTGATACCCTGTCAAGCCCTGGTTAGAACCATCAGTGATTACTTTCACATGACTCTTGTAGATGTCTTTGTATACGATTGGCGGAACAGGGAAATCCTTTATTTTGCTCAGATCATCCATCGAATTACATACTTCGGCTGCGCCGATACGAACAGTTCCCTTGTTCACCGCCAGATATGCTTCCAGTATTTCCTGCTGCCCCTTATTCATGCCCGCATCATGCATGAAGGTGACGCCTCTGGAATTAGCAGTGTCAAAGATCTGTTTTAAATAGATGAATGATTTCAGGAAAAAGTCTGCTTTCTGCGATGGCGGAATGGCTTTCAATGCAGGCGTCATCCCAGCGCTTTCCTGTAACTGGCCCTTTGTTTTCTCTTTGTAGTCATTGAAGGAAGAGTAGGTGTTTAACAGGTCAATATTGTCCGGGAAATTCCAGATCAGCCACAGTGCTTTTGTATTTACATACAAGGTGTGCATAGATGCTGCGATAATGCACACCGGTGCATCTGTAGTAATGCTGTCCAGCAGGTCGATGTCTATCGTTAACAGCTCTTTATTATTTTTTAATAAAGGCATCAGCGCCGGATCAAGGCCTGAACCCAGGAACCATAACGAAGGATCCAGGCCGGCTAGTTTTTCAGCCTCTTTAGCAATAGTTTTGCCCAGGGTGTCAATGTTGTAGTCGGGTTTCAGTACCTGGCCTTCAAATGCATCCAGGTTTGTCCAGCCCATTAACATAGCTGTAGGAACGAGATGAATGTGTGGTTCAATCAGACCGGGCAGTAAGGTTTGGCCCTCTTCCAGTACCCTGCTGGTATAGCCGGGGTAGGTATCGTTCATAAATGCGGCTACTTCCTCTTTGGTGCCTGTCTTTACTACAACGCCTTCTGCAAAGCCAATAGCACCTACAGATTCAACGGCTCCATTGATCATAGGCCGGATAATGCCACCGGTGACCATGAATGGTTGAGTCTGTTCTTCTTTTTTAAATGTCTTTTGTTTTGGGAGCTTTGCGAAATTTTCAGGAGTGAAGAGCTCATCTTTTAATATTTTCAAAATAGGGTTACTACATGCACAATGCGTGCATCCGTGGTGATGATGGTGTTCCATATGATTTGAGGGTTTGGTTATTCTACTTCAAAAGCACATGGGATATAACACGGGATTAGAATTTTTGTTCACCGGACATTTATTTCCCTTTGTTAAATGTAGGTAAACACCCGGGATAGAGCGTTTTGTCCGAACGAAAACGGCTGAATAATATTGCGGCTATCAAATAAGGTAACGAAAATAAATGCAGACAACCCCAAAGCCGATCCTATAATATTTAACAAACTATACCATTTGCCTTTTTATGAAATTGCGGATAGCTATCTTTAAGTCAAGAATATTCATAATTATTACTTCTAACCTTCACCAATATTGGAAACGTAACTAACTGGTTCCATTAACACTCATATTTTAGCAGTAATTTCATAGCGCCGTCTACCAGCCACCTTCCCCGAGGCTCTCAAAATCTTCTATCTGTGAGAGTTTGGCTAGACCTTCAAGAGAAATATCGGACCTCTTTTCCTCGAAGACCTCATCTCCACCTTCTGCTGAAGTATTAGTGTTGACCCGCTCCAATCGTTTTTTAGTCAGAAAATTGATGCTTACTTGCCGGTCCACTCTCGGGCCTGTATTGTTACTCGCGTCATAGCCGATGAGCTCAAAATCCGAACCTTTAAGTCTGAACGTATATTTCCAATACCCATACCTGCCGTGCGTATAATGTATGTAGAGTTTATTGCGGTCAATTACAACAGAAAGTTCAGGGGCAAAATATACTCCGCCATCCTCATTCTCAGAAGAAAAACAATCTAAATTTTCTAACACCTTCTTAAACTGCCCGCTCATTCCTAAGAACACGATCAGCCCACGGCGGTTCTTATCCACTACCCTACCATCAGCGTTGGTCTCCAATCTGTTTTTTGCCGTTGCTTTCACAACCAGAACGCTGTCTTGTATTCCATCCTTATTCAGATCGCCCTCGATGCGCCCGACAATTCGGTACCCTTTTGGCGCCGGGAGAACGGGAATGACTGCCTTTCCCGAAGCGGGACCTTGCACCTGAACAGATATCGGGTTGATAGCCTTTGACCGGTCGGCGAAATTCCCAAAGGTCTGACCGATGCAGCCTCCTGGAATGATCAGGTTAACAAGTATCAGATTTATCGAAAGAAAATGTCTTCTCATTGTATCAAAAAGCTTTTAGACACATCAACTCAAACAGCGCATAAAAATTTTTAGTTAATCTCTTTCCTCAACGCTGATGTCCTCTAGTTGATAGGATTCGTCAAGCTGACAATAGATCTCCATATCCGGATACTCTTGTTTAGCCTCAAAGATCATTACCACCCCATTGTCAGGATAGAAACACAGGCGTATTGCGAGCAGTGATGCTTCAAGAGCTGTATAGTCACTCTCTGAAGGTTGATAACCAGCTCCACCATAAGCAGCATCGGTCAGTTCTCTGGCGATCTGTTTTTTCAGCACTTCAAAAGTCCCGGCGCTTAAGCCTGTTGCCCAGTCGGTTGCGCTTGAGATTAACGCGGCAAAGTCAGACGGTTTGGGATCATCCTCCTCTTCCAGATCGAATTCGGCGGCAACTTTTACCGACTCCGGTAGATTAAGGTATCCAAACATACAACCGTCCTTTAACTGTAGATCCTTGAAAACTTCCATATAATTATCATTCTAATGCTTATTGGTTATAGCGGCTTCTCTATTTTTCGGTCCCCACTATATAACGGGTATTTATACATTGTTTAAGGGAGCCGTAGCCCGTTAGCGCAGACAGTCGAAATAGAAAACCGGTTTCCTATCACAATATTAGAATATTTTTTGTAGCAATGGGCGCTTCGTCGACTATGCCCTTACCCTTCCCGTCGCATTCATGAATCAGTTTATCTTTTCCTTTTTTAGTTTGTTTAACGATGGCCACCAGATATGGAGCCATTGAAAATTCCAACATTTGAACATTTATATAGGATGATGAAAGTGCATGGTATGGTAAATAAATAGTATTGTTGAAAACATCAACAGGCAAAACACTATCTTTCGCCAACTCTTCATCCGCAGTTTCGAAGAATATCAGCTTATTGGTTTGAAAAATACTACTTCAGACCGTATTCGCTCTTACACCAATGCCAATACGCAAAATAGAGTCGGAAAGTAGTGCCTTTCGTATTTGCATTTTACGAAACTAATAATATCTTTATCGGGTATTTTAATTCCACCATTAACCCATTTCCACGTATGTTATCCAGATTTACCAGCATCATGCTTACCTTTCTATTCATATTGGCGGGTAAGGCCTTTGCGCAAAAGGCGGAAAATTGTAACTGTACCAGCATTATGCGTTTTGTGCAGCAGAAAACAGAAACTGTTTATGCCGGATTCCCTAACAAGGTCACTGCGGCTAATAAAAAGGGGTATGATCAGCTATTGAAGAAGCTTATTAAACAGTCCTCCGCAATACATACCGTAGATAGTTGTTATTTGCTGACCCGTCAATATACTGCTTTTTTTAAGGATGCACATATCAGAACACAATATAACTGGGAATATGTCCGTCAGCACCGTGAGCGGATGGATTCCCTGAAGAAAGTGATGTACAACGGGAATGTTCTAACTTCACATATCAGCAACAGTACTGCTTTTAAGCAGATAGATGATAGTACCGTATTGTTAACGCTACCATCTTTTGAGCAAAAGTACAAGGCAATCATCGATAGTCTTGTAAAATCGAATGAGACGCTGCTCAAGACAATACCTCATCTCATAGTTGACTTGCGTAATAATGACGGCGGGTATGACATGACATATACCTCATTAATGCCGTTTATTTATAGTAATCCATTTGTTGTATACTACCGTGAGGTAAGGGTATCTCCTGACGCTATAGCGTTATACAAAGAAGCCCTTGATAATCCGGACATCGGAGAGCAAATGAAAACGTTTTTTTATCGTGCTATCGCCTTACTTGAGGAAAGAAGGACAGGGTTTGTCAATCTTGCGGGCAAATGTACCGACACCATTAAAATGGAACAGTTTTTTTCCCACCCGGAGAGAGTTAGTATTATCACTGACAGAGCTACCGGAAGTTCTGCAGAGAATTTTGTAAGTATGGCAAGACAGAGCAAGCGGGTGACTGTTTTTGGTGACAACACACGGGGAGTGGTAGACTATGGGGATGTTGTGTGGTTGAATCCACCCGGATTTCCCTTCCTGGAACTAGTCATTCCTACCCAGCGATCATGCCGTCTATCTGAGGTAACAGTCGATAATGTAGGTTTTCCGCCTGATGTGCGTATTGCGGCGGATGTTGATGCATATCAATATATATTGGACTGGGTGAAGAGAAAGTCAGGTTATTAAAATAACCATTGCTATTAAAGTTATTACATGGCTAATAGCTCTCTTTTAATTAGATATACGTCCAAATCAATAAAGGATATTGGTAGCACATTATTTTGAAGAAGCGAACAGGTTATCTTCCACGTCAATCGGAATTCATCATAGTCGTCCGCTATTTAAAAATGTTCAATTCCTCATTATAAACAGGACTTTGTATGCTCAAAAAATTTAAGACACTGTGAAATACATAGTCCTGTGATAATGAATTTTCTGTCTTCAGTTGTTTTAAACTGTTATCAGATGTCCAAACTATAAAAGGAATGTTATATTGTTGTTTCGGCGCCAGGCTTAAAGGCAAACCATGCATGTATAGATTTTTTTCTCCTAAAGATTCGCCATGGTCGGAGACAAAAATCATTGCACTTTTATATTCCTTTAATTGTTTTAAATCTTCAATTACATTGTATAAAATATAATCGGTATAACCAATCGTATTGTCATAAGCGTTGACCAGTTCTGTATTAGAACATTTTGCCAATTCAACGCTATTACAGACTGGCTTAAAAGTTTCGAACTGAGGCGGATATTTTTTGCTATACTCAGGTCCATGACTGGTACTTGTGTGCAATATTATCAATACCTTATTTTTTGTACTTGCCGCTATTTGCTCTTTCAGGTTATTCAAAAGAACTTCATCGTAATAGCATCCATCGCCTTTACAATCTTTCATCAGCGCCTCTTTGTTCAGGTAATTTTTTATATGAACGGGTGGTTCTCCCCAGTTTGTGGTTCTCCAGACAACCTCTACGCCATTTCTATATAAATAATTGGGCAAGATCTCATACAACTCGCCGGTATTTTTATGTTCTAAAATACACTTTACACCTGCAGTAGTGTAGGTGGCGCAAGAGGTAGCATTAAAATGAAATACACCAGGGGTTTTTGAAAGAAATGGATTTGTATTTTTACTGTACCCGTATAAAGAAAAATTTTCACTTCTGGCGGATTCTCCTATCACTAAGACTACAACCGATTTCCGGTTATCTTTTATGGTAGCATCTGGCAATAATATTTCTTTTTCATTTTCCTGGTGTTTATGTACAAAAAACAGAGAAAGATTTACTGTATAACTCCATGGCATTGCAAGCCCACCTAATACTGGTGAATTTTTATCAACCCATAACCAATTTTTAGAATTGGCAAATACTACAGCTAACATAAATAATAAACTAGCTAAAGTGATGGCTGAAAATCGCTTGAATGTTACATTTACTATTTTGGCTTTAATGATAATAATGCCAGGAATAACGCCAAGCAAAATTATATAGAGTAGTAATTTTATGGAAAAAAAACCAGATGCCTCAGCATAATTGGTATTCACCACATTACCCATCATTTCTGCATTTATTATAACACCGTAAGTATTAATAAAGTAAACTGCAATTGCATTGACAATAAAGAATAATATCAAGATAGTTTTTCCTACAAAGCGTAATAGAAATAACATCAAAAAAAAGGCAAAAGCATTTGCAACCAGCATTAGAATAATAAAACAAATAATAATGGTAATGCCATTGAAACTTTTATAATCAACATTATTAAAAATGAATTTGAAAAAGGGGAAATGAAAGAACAAGAAGTTAAGACAACTTATTAATAAAGAAAAGTGAACGATTTTTATATTATCTTTTAATAAACGCATAAACCCTTTTATAAAAATGGAACGATTAAGCAAATTAATACAAAATATAATATTATTAATTTTTTATCGATTACCTGGCTGATTAATGACACAAAACAAGAATAAAGATTCCTGCCAGTCAGACGATATAGGAAGCGAGTATGTTGTTATTGGAGACAATGGAGGTAAAGATTATTGGCTACTTAATGCACATGATTATTCGGATGCTAATGTTTATGAATGGCCACATTGCCCGGACGGCAATGTGGTTAAAATGGGCTATGATTTTCAGGAATTGCTAAGTCATTTAAGACGTGAATAGCTATGATTTTTCGGAAGCAATTTGGTTAGGTTTTTCCTGAACCCTTTCGCTTGCAGATAATCAACTCCTGATCGTTTTTGTCTGATATTTCTGTTGGGCGCAAACCAGGAGGTGCGACTACAATCTTCAGCGAATCTCCGTTCAGCTCATAACCAACACTCACAGGCGTGGGATTGGTAAGGGTATCCTCTGACCGAATAATAAGCAACCTGGGGTTGCCGGTAGTGTCCAACTTGAACGAATACCTCATCTCCTTCCCGGTTTCGTCTGTGAAGCTAACAGTATCACCTTTGAAGACATACAGGAAAGACACATCCTTTTGAATGCCGTTCAGGCTTTCTGTTTGCCCCAGCCAGGCTCCTTGTATGTTTTCCTGGTCAGTAGATGTTGCTGCATCCCCGGCGTCGCCACACGACAAAGCGCAAACGAGTAGCAATATAATTAGGTAGATCTTCATAATATTTTATTACCAAAACGTTGAAAAATCAGATAACTCTGTAGCAACGTTAAAGTAATGAGAAATAAATTAAAAAAATAGGGCAAATCCAGACGTAATGAAACAAGAAAGGCTGGAGACAGTACCTCCGGCCTTTCGCAAAGCGCTCACTACCGGTAGATTATCGAACCAAATGGTATTGATTGTTAGTAAGTCAAGTTATTGACTGATTTAGCCCCTCAAAAGTCTCACATTTCCACAAAAGAAAGGTTTAATTAAGCAAAAGTATTTTTTCTTTCACAATATACGAATACTTTCGTACAAAATATTAAACCAATGACTCGACTTATTATTTTAACCTGTTTAATTACTTTGTCAAGTTCATCAATATGTTCAGCTCAAAGTGATCAATCTGAACAAAGAACAAAATTTTCTGGCTCAGAGGTAAAAGAAGATTTTGAGTATTTTTATAAAACGCTTGAACAAACTCATTATAACCTTTATGTGAATACAAAAAAAGAGGTATTTGAGAGGCAATATGAAAAAACTTATAATTCTATAAACGATAGTCTAACACTACTTCAAATAACACGGCTGTTTCAGCCATTTGCGGCACTTTCTAAGCTTGCTCATTGTAATATTAGTTTTCCCTGGAATCTTTACTTTGACAAAAACAATCAAAGTAGTGCCACTTTATTTCCATTTAATGTTACTATCACAAACAATCGGGTTTTTATTATTGACAATTATTCAAGCAATTTTTCCATTCAAAAAGGTGATGAAGTTTTATCAATTGATAGTGTACCCATAAATGTTAAATTAAAAGAAGTGTATGATTTTTTATCGGGAGAGGGGACTGATATAAAAAATACATTGTTAGATTTATTCCTTTTTTCTAGGGTATATTGGTGGATACATGGTAACAGTAATCAATATTTAATCCGAATAAAGCATAAAGAAGGAAGTATTGAAAGCGTAATAATCAAAAGCATGAAAGCCTCAGATTATGAACAAAGAGCAAGCAAACAGAAATCTGTATTTAGTTTAAACAGAGAATTTAAATTTATAGGGGCTATTGCATATTTACATCCGGGTATATTTATAAACAACCAATCTAGTGGAAATACTTCTGAACATAAAACTTTTGAAACAAATGAGTTTCTATCATTTATTGACTCGTCGTTCAGAGAAATACATAAAGCCAAATCTCGTTGCCTCATCATTGATTTACGAGGAAATCCCGGGGGTGATAATGCCTTCAGTGACCCTATGATTGCATATTTTGCCACAAAACCTTTTTGGTTCTGCTCAGAATTTAGCGTTAAGACAAGCAGTATCACAAAGCAGTTCTGGAAGGATGTAAAAGATCCCTCACTTCAAGATTTAAAGAACCAGATACTTACAAAAAAAGACGGAGAGATATTTAAGGTTTCATTTCAGAACTACTCTCCAAGAACAGATTCTTTGCATTTTGATGGCAACGTATATGTTTTGGTAGATAGGTATAGTTATTCAAATACTGTATCAGTTGCGGCAATAATTCAGGATTATAACTTCGGAGTTGTGATTGGCGAGCCAACAGCTGATGTTGCTTCAAGTTATGGGGCTACTCATGAGTTCAAATTGCCTAATTCACAGCTATACGTTTCTTATCCAAAGGCATTTGTTGTAAGACCAAATGGAAAAAGAGCTCTTAAAGGCGTGACTCCAGATAAAATTGTAAGCGATAATATTTTTACGGGAACCGATGAAATTTTGGATTTCACAATAAAATACATCAATGGGCGAAAATAACAAAACAGCCGGTTGAGTTTCTGCAAAACGGAGTGTCATTGCGGGTGTCATCTGAGTGTAGTAAATAGTAGAAGAAAGTGCTAAAAAGCGTGAAAATCCGACACTTGCGAAAATAAAACAGCCCAGTAGCGAATCATTTTCGAACCAATAATGTTGACAATAAAGAAGTTATGTATTTCTCGTCAATAGTGCCCCATTACTCTTGTCTATGCGTTACTAAGTAAACTAAGATTTTCTAATTTGTTACGAATAGAGAATTCATAGTTCAAACCATAATTCTTAATTTACAACAATGAAAAGGTTTCTTGTTTGCAATACCTGTGGTCAACGAATTTCCAATTTGCTTGATGACCAAATAGCACTGGATTTTTTAGGAAAGATTGAAGAAGAGCTGCTACCCGTAGGCCAATATGGAATTGGCTGTAATGGTGATTTTTATATTTCAGTATTGGATAAACATCACCTATCATATCATCACGACCGTACTAGAATGGAAGGATGTTGTGGTGCCTCATCTAACGGATTGCCTAACCTGGTATGTATCTGTAAATCAGAAATTGGAAGAGAAATTACCGATTGTTGTACAGCGCACCACGTAATATTATACAATAACGGTATAACCTTAAAAGAAGATACTACAGGTCTAATAGAGGAGATATTCAACTTGCCTGTTGGTGATGATATCAAGTCTCAATACGAAGTTTTAATTAATCTTGGTGAGATAGATTCCGTTTTAAAGGAGCTTAGAAAATAAATAATAGTCTATTTAGATAACATGAAATATTACTGATGAAAATACTCCCTCGAATTTCTGGTTCAAAAGTGTCAGACAACCTAAGTAACAATCTACTTGGGTTCACTAGGAATAAATATCCCAGGAGTAACAGAAGCTGAAAATGATGTTAAATAGGGCTGACGAATTTTACGGTATTTCTTTTTGGTGATAGAAATGCGTAAGCTCGTTCCTTTGTTCAATTGTCACTTTCTCAGAATTGAATGGGCAAGTATAGCTGCAATACTCGGAGCATTGTTTGGAACCACGCCGGGAGGGCAACGGGGAACGGCACGGCGGTTGCGTCGTCCCCGGCTTTGTAAGCGATTGGGCTATTTATATATGGTTCTATACCTTCTTCTGAAGAAAATACCTTTCATATTAACCCGAAAACTTATCATCTTGCTAAGGCCATTATCCAGGAGGATTATTTCTACTAAATTTCCAAAGTCCGCTTTACTAATTCCTCATTTACATTTTGATAATCTCAGCCATTGTGCAGGTCTTGCATCGGTTCGTTATTTTGAGAAGAAGTTGAAGTTAACAAAAACACTATTTTGTTCTTTCGAGTAATTCTTCTCCGATATTCAGCGCACTTTTTATGATATCCTTAATAAGTGGAATGCCGTTATCGCTGTTGGTAAAAATCACCAAACCTCTTTTCGACTTAGGTAAAAGGACAATTGCTGTTCTTACGCCAGGGTCGCTACCGGTATGTAGTAAAGCCAGTTCCTCCCCTTTCAGATCATTATACACTGCCCAACCAAGCCCGAAGCTTGCATTCTGATCTTTTGATTGTATGCGTATCATGTCCTGCCAGATCTTATCGCTTAATTCTCTTTTCTTTAAAATGTTTGCACCGAACTTTGTATAGTCGCTGATGGTTGTCATTAGCAGATCTGCTGCGCTTGCCTCTTTGTTCTTTCTAACTTCGTATGGTTGATTTTCTTTGTTATGCGCTACGGCATATCTGTCTTCCGATACACTGCCATCCCAAAAAAAATGACTGTCCGTCATACCATCCGGCTTGAAAAGATATTTGTCTACGATCTCAGGAAGCGGCATCTTGAATTTAGTTTCCAATGCATGTTTAAGATATTCCAACCCCTCACCGGAGTATTGTGTTTTAGTACCGGGTTCAAAATCGAAGGTGAGTTTGCCGGTTGCATGGAGCCACCGCCAATTAACGAAACCGGTTTGATGTGCAAGTACATGGCGAGTGGTTAAATGTTCATTTCTTGGATCGTTCTTCACATCAGGATCAATCCAATATCTGGCCAGGGGTTCATCCAGCGACCAAAGCTCTTTGCTTACCAATCGCAATGTGGTCATCTCTACGATAGGTTTTGTAAGCGATGCAACCTGAAAGATAGTATTGGAAGGCGCCGGCACCCCTGATTTCAATTCACCCAAAACCTTTGTACTTTTTAGTTCATTATTTTCAATAACTCCAGTACCTAAAGCCGGCACTTTATGCTTTTGCATGAGCGCCTTCAGAGTTGAGTCGTCGGGTAAATTAACAAGCGACTGACAGACTGCGCGCGAGGCAGGCAGTACTAATAACAAAAGAACAAAATACCAGGTCCTCATTTTATGAATTTTTATCTGACATAGTTATTTTTAATAATAAAAGAGGTGAGTGAGAAATCGGAATCGAACCTACAGGAGCATGATTATAAATGACTTACGAAACGGCTTTAAATACCGTAAAATAGAAAATCCGCTACTAGAGCGGATTTCTATTTTTGTGCCCAGAACAGGCACCGAATATTATTTGGTAATCTTTTTCTTACAAATAAAATGTGTCAAACCTGCGTCAGTACTGAGTTTTATCGGATTTTACCCCACATTTTCCCAGCTTCGATTTCGTTATCGATGTAAAATAAAAATTATTTTTCGTGATAAAAAAATATTTCTTTAAGCTTTTTTGTCTCTTTTCTGTGAGTAGTTCTAGCTGATGAATTGCCATTTCGAAAAATCTTAAAAGAAAAACGAAAACGAAACAAAAAGTGGGATCCAACATGTACTCATCAAGACATTTTAGGCATCTGGAACGACTACTAGCATTTATTTTCAATATTATTGTCAACGATGCGGATACCGCTAGAAGCAAGTTTTGGCGCATTAAATGCTGGATAACGGATCCCAGAAATTTAGGTCTTGGAGATATGCGTGATTGTCCGTTTTAGTTGATCATATTTAAAGTATCTTCATAGTCGTCTACTATATTATTCTACTTGACCCTGGCTTAATATTACATCAAGCTTTTTTGTGATCAGTGGGTTGACTACAACAGAATGTCAAAAAAAGGTCATCAAAAAAAACCTTATCATCGGTGAATTTATATAAACAATGAAACATAAGATACCGATGCGCTTTTAATCCCGATTTTTCATAAAAACCTTAAAAAAATGAAAGAAGAAACAAGCAAAGAGTATGTTGCACCAAACTGCACAGGTAATGCCTGTAGCTCTGTTTCAATAAGAGAAATTTTCTCAGGTGGATATTTAACGTCAGCGCTGCTGCATAACAGTAGCACATCATCGGTTAGAGTAACGCTGGTATGGACCAGTGTTGTTCTTGCACAGGTTGAGACTAGCACAACCGTATTCCCGGGTGAAACTTTGCCACTTGACAATCCACAGAATCCCTATGGGCGTTACGTTGGCATTACAAAAGCAGTGAACATCAACAAGAGTAAGGGTGAAGATCGTGAAGAAGAAACTGATGCAACATTTTTTAGAGCCTCTGTGAAACCGAGGGTAAATGGTTAGGTAACTGGGAAGCAGATCATCAGGTTGCTGTCAATAGAGCGAAGCATCATGCTGACAGTAATGCAAATCACAGCGTCAAAGTTTATCCAAAAAGCTGACCAGGTGAAACCATTTGCTGGTCGCAATTCAGCCATTGGAACAAGATTTCGCTCATTTGGAGGATGGAGCAATATTTGATGGGAGAATAGAAAAGCGATATATGCCCTGGTACAACGGTGACTACCCACCCTCTTATAAGAATAAACCGGTTAAGGTGCGCAACAAAGCTGTAGAAATTGCCAATGCCCTACTTGCAGAAGGCATGCCGGAAGGTGTGGCTATTGCGACTGGCCTTAAACGCGCTCGTGAAACCTTCTCGAACAAAAACGCCAATAAGTCGAGGAAAAAACCGCTTTCGACAAAAAGAAGCCGTGCAAAGTCAGACGATGAAGATAGCCACGTATAACATCAATGGCATAAACGGGCGACTCCCCGTGCTGCTGAGATGGCTGAAAGAAGCTCAGCCTGACATTGTTTGCCTACAAGAACTGAAATCACCGAATCAGCGCTTTCCGATTGCCGCGATAAGGAAAGCTGGATATGAGGCAATTTGGCACGGACAGAAATCATGGAACGGGGTGGCTATACTTTCCCGAAAACTGCCCATACAAGAAGTAGGACGTATATTACCCGGCGACCGGGGGGACGAGCACAGCAGGTACATGGAGGCGATCGTCGGCAAAATGGTGATCGTTTGCCTCTACCTGCCAAATGGAAATCCATATCCAGGACCGAAGTTTGAATACAAACTGAAATGGTTCAAACGTTTGGCAGCCCGCGCAAAAACACTGCTGGCACATGACGTCCCAGTAGCATTGGTGGGCGATTTTAATGTCATGCCCACCGATATCGACGTTTATAAGCCAGAAAAGTACCTTGACAATGCATTATATAGAAAAGAAGTGCGAGCGGCATATCAACGATTGTTGAAGCAAGGCTGGACAGATGCGATTCGAAACCTTCACCCACATAAAAGTATATACACTTTCTGGGATTACCTCTATAGCGCGTGGGAACGCGATGCAGGTCTTCGGCTGGATCATTTCTTATTAAGTCCACACCTTGTACCTCGACTTCGAAACGCTGGCGTCGACAAAGCAGTAAGAGGTTGGGACAAGGCCAGTGACCACGCACCCGCCTGGATTATCCTGAAGTAAGCTTGCGCAGGTGTTATGATGTTTGTCTTGCCCTTGGCCGGTACTACCAGTGTCTCTTTTTGCTAGTCATGAACGCCGTTCAAAAGCGGCGCCTTCTTTCGTGTGTAATCATGCTCTGAAAAATCAGGTTGGCTTGCCGACGTTGTTGTTCCGCTACTTGTTTTTTGTGCTTCTCTTCTTCTTCAGCCAATTCGTCCATGAAACGACCAATCCTCGATAACCATTCGCCAGCATTGGTCATATTTATAAAAGCCCTTCGAGGTAATTCGACGACAAGGGAATCGAGTATGTCTTTATTAGGAAATAAACAATAAAGATTGTCTAGTTCATTTTCAGGTTGTTCTCCAAATTGAATTCCCTTAAAGTCAAAAATAACCGGAACGGAACTTTTAAGCCAGGCGGATGGGAAACATTCATCAGGAAATTCGCTGATAAATACTCTCGGCTTACTTTTTTTCTTGAAAGCTGATTTGCCTTTCAAGAACCGGGGATAATCCCGCTCCAGCCGTGTCCCATCCACTACCCAAACCATTGTTCGATAAAACCGCTCCCGCGCCACGCGCTCTTCCGGTTTAATGTGCGAGTGTTGAAATTCTATAATAAGCCCATCACTGGCATAAATATCCGCCATATGCTTTTCGCCAGTGTTGGGATCTGGCAGGAATTTTTCCTGCCAGGCTAGCGGATAATTGCTTTTCCAGGTCCGATGCCACTCGGTTTCTGGTTCCCACCAGCTGTCGCATCTCTTTGCCTGGCGATGTGCCCAATGGCTTATTCTTTCCGTTCCACATCTGGCAATGACAGGCTGGCCGCAGCCGGGACAAAGACCCTGTAATCCAGGTTCCGACTCAACCAAGTTTGAATTTACGTAAGCAAAGCGCATGATTCTAGTTGAAAAGGTTTTTTTCTAAGGTTTTGTACTTTCTATAAACCAGGATATACTAAATACCCTTTTTTTTACCGGGATAAATGATTTTCTCTCTTGAAAGATGGATAAACTTAACATCGTCTGGATTTAGCTTGGCGTCAATTAACTCTCCTGTGTCCGTGTCATACACTGTCGATGGAATACCAGCACCATGAAAAAATTCAATGGTTTCTTTCTCACCTTTCAGCGGCTCCCGGGATGAAAGCGAAACAATGCGGGCAAATGACTTCACATTTTTACCTTCAAAGAACAAGAAAGGGGGCAACTGTGGTTGACTCATAGGCTTTTTTCCAAACCTCTCGATATCGGCGCTGTGATAAGGAATACCATATTGAAAAACGTAATTCTGCCAGAATAACAAGGCTACATGTGTGGGATGTGGCAGGCTCAGATCTTTCTTTTTATACAATAGCAAAAACGGAGAAGACGTGCCCACACCAAAAGTAAAAGTAATCTTATTAATTGTCGCAGTATGCGCAAGCTCATTATCCAGTGAGGAACTGTTGAGGAATTGTTTGGTCACCTCATAAAACGGCAAATCATCCTGCGGCAAAATAGCATACGCCATTTTTATAAGTGCTTTAAAAACATGTAACGGCCGGTACGTCTCCTTAACAAAAGTCACGGCAGTTTCACCTTTTTCGACATCAATGCGAATGGCATCCTTTTCAAGCGCTGTCCTTTCAATTTTGATATGCTCCGTTTGCCCTTCCCAGGTGTCATCACCTACGATTTCTACTTGCCTGTCGGCAGACTTTGACTTGGGAATGCCTTTTTTGCCCCGCACCTGGTTTAAGGTGCGTGAAGGCCCAAGGAATGCAGCCAGATCTGTCTCCCATGTAGAAAAGCGTTCATTACAAACGTCGCATTCATCATATGAAAACAACGTATTGTTGCCCAAAGCATGTGAAAAGGTATGCGCTTCTTTCCAGCGCTTCAATGATGTGGCGCCACAATATCTACACGTTTGCGCCCCCTTTATTGGCGATCGTTTTGGCCGCTGTTCAGGACAAACCACTTCACACTGTGCATGGTAAATGTTCAGAAAGCTGATAAGCTGCTGCCTATCTGTTTCAGATTTCAGAAAAAACTCCAGAGGCATACATCATATATTTGAATGTATACGAAGGTCGCCATTTTCCGCAATACTGTAATATCCCAGCGATCCAAAAGATGAATTTTAGGAACAAAAAAAGGGGCTTTGCCCCTTTTGCTAGTATTCCGAAGGCAGCAATAAGACGCCATCGCAGAAGTATAGCATCACTTCGTCACCTTCAAAGTCACTGAAAGGAATGACCGTAGAAAACAGCACGTTGTAATTTCCGTCTTCGCAAATGAGATCAAACCGATCTGTTCTTTCGATTACAATGTCGTGTTCCATTTTTAACTTTCTTTTAAGTCGCCAAACTTGAAATTCATCAGTAACAGCTGTTTTGACATAAGCCATTATATCATCAACCAACCAAAAACACTGAAACTTTTCCCTTAGATGATAAATGCCATCGGTGAAGAGATTACCTAAAAAATGTTTGTAATACTGAGAAGTGCCCGTAAATCCGGATAATTCACGATTAACGTTGCGAAAGTTTGTCTGTTCCATAATTTTCATTTTTTTAAGTGAAAGAATTATGGAACCGTCCACGGGTTTTTGCGAGTAAAGCCAAAAGGAAACGGAATAAAGGCGAGCTTGCAGACACAGGGCGCGAGACGTTTATGCCGTAGTCTTTTGGCTGCCCGAAGCAACAAACCCGAAATTTGAGTAATAATGATTTGACTAAAAAATAAGACGCCAGATTTCCAGCACCGGTTTTACGTGGAAATTCTTTAAAATCTTTGTGCGTTTTGGCCGGAGATAATCGTTTAAAAAAGCATAAACCGGCTACTCCCCTACCCACCTGCGCTTGGTTGAATCATCGCCAATCTTTTGAGAAAAAAACAGTGATTTTCCGGTATTTTCAGCAGATGTTCTTTACGTGCCTGTGTGTACATTGCAACTATGAAACATAAACTATTTCCTCTTGAAAACGTGCTCGCAGTTGCTCTTGACAGAGCGCTGACGGCCAATAAATATGGCGTATTGGATTTATGCAGCTTTGTAATCGGAAAGGAGGTTAAACCCAATGAAATTGAAGCCGTGCTCCAGAGTCATTGTCAACCAGAAATATTAAAGCAGTATCCAGGATTTAATGATATTGACATTTCTATGTTATCTGAGGAAACTTATTGGGCCTGGCTGGCAAAACAAAAGAGTAATTATGGTGCATTTATTACTATTAGTGCCATTTCATAAATGCAACTATTTAAAAATTGTTGGTATAATGGGTTAGCGTCCCGGAGCGATGTGTAAACCAAACACAAAGCGAGGGTGCAAGTAGGATTTTACCATTAGACAATAACAAGCGTATCTTGAAAACGCTGCAAGTTTCAGTGAAAATCTTTAATCTTACAAATAGGAAGAGTTGGCCAGCATTAAGGCTAGCCAACTCAAACTGATTCCAGGCATTAACTTGCCCAGGAATAATGGGAGCGCGTTCAGGGCTATTGTCTATTCTTTATCTTTCTGCCTAGTAAGCTTAAATAAAGAACTCCGACATACTTGCAATACGCTTCCCATTTTTTTGCGTCCTTGACACAAAAGACCATTATTAAGACAAACACCAACAACATAAATTTCCTGCCTCCCTGAGATCGATTCGGCAAGCAGTTAGGGCAATCTCCAATAATAAGTCTTTGATTTGCTGTCATACATGACAATTTTTAAGGTTAAATAATAGGTATCTATTTTCGTTACAATTACCTAAAACTTTTTGCCACCTTACCAAACTTCGTTAGTTCGTGACGGATAGCGCATACTATACCATTACTATTTTTATTCTTTTCTTCAGGTGAAGAAATGAACAAATAGTCCTGAAGATGTGATTAGTACACATTCTCAACGTTTGCTGTTTACACTCAGACGACAGTAATGTCCTTTGGAAAGCATTTAATAACGGCTCCCCTTCGATTCATTGGATGGATAATAGGATAAGACACGCTCAGGGGGGATAAGGCTGGTAAATTGTGAAGTGTGTTGAGGGCGTAAATTGCTTATGGAATAAAGGTAAATACTAATAAAATACGTTCAAAAAAATTCAAAGGAATAAAATCCCTTATTTCAGGCTACACAAAAACCATAATGCGCCTCGTTTCCTACAAAAAACAGTCCAGTCCCTATATTTGTCCAGCGACCCTTAGCAGATTATGTCCGGGTTAATCCGTTTTAAATTAAAAAGAAAAACAGATCTCATATCATGGGGGCTGGCGGCATGCAAATACAGTATCGAAATTACAAACGCTCAAATTAGGGGTAGCGCCAGGGCATAGCTTACAGTCGGACTATGGAAAAGCAAGTAACATGGGATCTATAAATGAGAGCATCCCGGCGCCAAAGCTGCCGGGATGTAGTACTAATTGCACTCCAGTATCCTTGCTGGTCTCCTACCCAAGGTACTTACACAAGGGTTGACATTGGCAAGTCTGGCTACAACACAAGATATTTTATTAGAATGCCATCCGGAGTGTACGGAGGAAAGTGAAAGAAAAATCTTGTATTCAGTTTAACTAACACTTTTCCAGCCATAATATTGGTCAACTCTTCGTTGTCCCCTATCGGCTTGCTACATCCAAGCGACCATACATCGGCGGTATAAGTTCGAACCCCCGATCCTTCCTGGCGCTCGATGGTCAGCAGTGAGTGGAACAGGCTACCTGGCTCGTCAGCCGAATACACGGAATACTCAGCCCGCACCAAAGGAGGCGCAACCGGGACGATAGAACCATCTGCCAAAACAAAGCTAGAAACTGGAACATGCGTACTGCCGAGCGCCGAGACAACATCATCAAAACTGTAAATGCAGCGTATGTTTTGAAAGCTCGTGATGGTGTTAGGCAAGAAAAGAAACGGCCGAACCGGAGCCGTCGGTGGTATTGGCTTGAGATCGACCGGCGGTCGCCATTTATCAATCGACAAACCTTCATCGGTACAAGATGAAACAATAACCGCATACATTAAAATAGCTAATAACTTTTGCATTGGAAAAGAATTTCTCCAATGATCAAAAAGTTGATTTATTTTTTTTAACAGTTATGCGTAGGTTCGAAATAAAATTTTCGATTGGATTATGTCAACTAAATTTACACCCAAGGAAGCATGCATCTTAATATGATAGGATTTAGCATTCTTCAGCAGCCCCGCATTCCTCGTTCTAAAAAAGTTGCCAAATACGCCTATAAACTCATCCTGGGTTGCATATCCACCTATAAACGGTATTTTATTGTATAAACATGCTGCCCTGGGGCCGGTGCTGTTATTGCAAAGTGATTCAGTACGTTAAGCCCTGCAACACTAGAGCTGCTGGAAGAAGGATTTAATAGATCTAGTCGGTAACGTATCCCATTTTTCTCAACCCTAACAATTCCAGATGTACAATTTGACGGCAGGTCGACTATCGCTGTATTATTGGTATCAAAAGACACATCCAGTTCACCAGTAACCTCCTGGTCAGAATAAGAACAGGTTAATCCACTCACACTAAATCGAACCCATTCGGCTCTGTTGTACACCCTAACTCTAACGTGATTGGACTCAACCAGACCAGGTTTCAAGACCCCGTTTTCATAGTAATCTATGTATGGTTGAACAAAATCGTGTACACGGGCATCGTGTTCACCCTGTCGGACCAATCGGATGTCCCGATACTTGCGGCCGTCAGCCAATATCGGTAGGGTAATTTGGACCAGCAAGGTGGCCTCGTTCGACGTCGGCTCTGTGGTATAAATCACTTCAACACGGCCATTATTGTCGTCACCGCCTTCTGCAATCTTTCTACCGATTTTTAAATTAAATGGCGCACGACCGAGCCGGTTGTAATGATTTCCCTCATTTGTAAACGTAGGCAATGAGTAAGGCTGACAAGAGGGCACTTTAACGCCTGAAAATGCTTTGTAAATTACAAATCCTGGAGTAATTTCTCCATCTATATAAAAACTGATTCCTTTGATGCCATTCTTAAAACTTATTCCAAAAAAACTTCTGGGCCATTTGTTACCTGGTTTCTTCCTCAGTACAATTGCATTTGTTGTGTTTATTTTTTTGCCCAGCCATTTTTTTTCCTCCAGGGAAAATAAGGTTTTGTCATATTCGATGTCCGCTACAACAGGATAGCTTTGCGTATCGTCCGATTTAACGAAATTAAACGGGATGGTTACGCTATTTTCCGTCCTAACCACCTTACCTAAAAAAACCACGCGTCCCTGATTATCTTGACACGCCCCTTCATTACAGGTTTGCAAAGCTCTGTTGAACTCTCCTGCCATCGAAATATCTGGATTGAGGCTCCAAAATTTTGTAAAAAAATGGTCGTTAATTTCAAAACTTTCCTGAGATTTAATTACTTTTCTTCTCTGCCAATCTGAATTGGAGCTGTTAGAAAACTTTAATACATCATCGAAAAAAGGAATGGATAAGCCGGTGCTACTATTTTTAATATACCGTTCAAAATCGTCGCTATAAAACCATGATTTGAAAGACTCCTTGATGTCAGAAGTGTTGGTGAAATTAAACAGTCGGGCCATATTCGGTGCAATTGCATCGTTGACCGTTTTGTAACATGCCTCACAATTTGTTTGAGATAAATCTTGTCCTATGGAGGGGAGCGTGACTACAACCAATACCGTCAGTAGAAGATACTTTGTCATAACAGGTTTTTGGGTCATTATTAGTTGGTCATATACCAAATTCTATAAAAGAGGAAAGTTCGGATTTGAGCCATTACTTCAATTGCCCATATGGATGTTGCAATGGCTAATGATCACATTCCCATTTGCAAATTCCCGACATTGTACAAACTTCTACCATTGGCTTTCCGTGAACACACCGAGGTACTGCAGCCTTTAAGTCCATGTTCTGTCGCTTTGGACGCAAGTGCAACTTTCTTACTTCCAGTTCGGGCAGTCCATTTTCAAGCAGGTATTGATTAATCATCAATGCCAGTCCTTTTTCGCTGATGACGGCGTTAAGTTTGCTTTTTTGGGATTCAGTTATGTATGCCATAGATTATAAATTTACGGTGATGGTAATGGCATCAGAAATGCCTGTTTTTTGAAGGTCTTTGTCCAGTACTGTAGCTCTAATTCTTATGGCAGTACCAATTGGATACATAGCAGCAGAATACCATGCACTGACTTTAGAGCTGTCTGCTGTCATGGTTTGCCTGTCTCTAAAACTGCCCAAGGCAGGCCCACCTGTGACCAAAGAATCCTCCAACAACACATTAACGCCTTTAGATACATTCCTTTTGTCAATATTCCTTATCCGGGCGGTCAATTGGATTTCATTTAAATGATTGGATCCAATGCCAAATGAGGAAGGATTAAGCGTAATTGTAGCAGCTTCAGAAAAGGTTGCTGTAATAGAATCAGTCAGGACAAATTCTGTAATGGGACTATCGAACTCAGGTTGGACAGTCACCATGATAGTGCCCGGCTCAAAGGGGGCTTTCAATGTTGCTTTAGCCACCAGGACTCCATTATCAAATTCGGCTTTGGCGGTCACTTTATCATTTCCACTGCTAAAGGACCCGGCTGACGCAGAAAATATGACCGAACGCCTGTCGCTGCTTGCTTTGCTGTCCAGGATCACACTCAACTCCACTGAGGATTGTCCATCAGCCGGGAGCTGACGTTTACTTAGTTCCAATTTCGTAATGACCGATCTGATATCCGGTGTCTTGGTGCAGCCTGCCAGCAAAAAAATAGTTAGTATGGAGGTATATAAATTTTTCATTTAAATAGTATTGACGTGATGTCTTTTAAACCTTGGATAAAATCGATATCAACTGATAATGAAGCATAGCCACCGGGGACCACTTTTTTATCTGATACAAGGGGATTTTTTGAACTGCGTTTCATCAGGGCGCCACCAGCACTAATTTTAAAAGCCCTGGCAAAGCGCCATGCCGGACCGACCAAAAGGGAAGTATTGTTATAAAAGTTATCGAAGTCTTTGTTGGATAAACTTCCACCCACTGTGATGCCTACATTTAAACAGAGATGCTGCCAAACCGATCGCCTGGTGACAATATTATAGTCGGGGCCATCCGTTTGATTTGCATCGAGGTCACGTTTGGCAGGAAACCGGCTGCGCCGGGTATTTTTATCGATCGGCCGGAAATAGATACTCACGCCCCAGTATAATCTTGGAATATAAGTAGCCTTTCCCGTTAAGCCGGGCATTAATATATTGGCCAGACCGGCGTCAATGAACAGGACATTTCCCCCTGCGGTTTTGAGATCACTGGAAACCGTGTTGCCAGCCAGGTAGAGACCCTGGAG
Source organism: Chitinophaga sp. S165 (assembly GCF_003182155.1). Classification (GTDB taxonomy): domain Bacteria; phylum Bacteroidota; class Bacteroidia; order Chitinophagales; family Chitinophagaceae; genus Chitinophaga. The sequence goes on along the minus strand of NZ_QGTG01000001.1, from coordinate 83,561 downwards.
TATCAGTTCATTTTCATCGATCGCCTTTGTAACGGCCTTCATCTTTTCCTTAAGCTTCTTCTGATTTTCTGTGAGCTTGGTTCGGATGTCCTGTACTTTTGTTCGTACGTCACTAAATGAAACAGACACTGCGCCGATCGTTATTGGAGGTTCGTTTTTCGCAATTAGCCTGTCCACTTGTCGCTGCAGCGTGTCAAAAAATTTCAAATTGGACTCAAGGTTCTTCAAACGGATATGACCGGCAGCTAGTTCTGCTTTATTATCGGCATAGGCTTTTGAGATATCTACCAAGCCAAACTGGACATCTTTGAGTGCTGACTTTTTCAGTATTTCCGCCAGAAAATGGGCGTCATGATAATCGACCCTTGAGTGCGAGGATGCCAGGTCTACCGCCTGCAAATGCTCTAACGTAAATCCCGTCGCCTCAGAAAAGTTGGAAGCATCTGCCATGAAATCATAGCTTGAAGCCATTTTATCATCGTAGAATGCCCTGTAGTCCCCAGCACTCAGCGCCAAATAAGTCCTACGCAGGAATTTATCGGTAAGGCGCTCTCTTAATTGTTTGAACGCCTCTGTTGCTTCAGGCCCCTTTCCCAACTTATAAAACGTATTAACCTCAAACAGTTTTTCCTTATCTGCTGGAGAGAGCCGGCCCATAATATTAATATCAAACAATTTATTGGGCTTCAGTGCAGGGAAAAATATCTTGAGCGTTCCGGAATCTGCGGTAAATTGAAGGGCCACATCATAAACAGCTTGCGACCCTCCGGGACAACTGATATAGTGAAGTGATCGATTTCCATGTTGATATTGTGCCTCATAGGCATGTACCGCAATGGGATCTTTTACATTAACCTTTTCGACCACAAGTGTAAAAGGCCGGTCAAACGGAATAGGCTTATCCGTTGTATGGTTACTAACGTCATACTTAATAATTGTTTCGGATTTAAACGGGGTCTGGGCAGAGCTGGTAAGCGCGTGCAGCAAGACACAAAATGTGATCAGGTTTCGAGCCAGGGACATGTTCATATTTTATGGGACCAATTTAAAATTAGTTGTCTGCTGTAAAACAGGTGTTTTCACCCTTTTTCTCACGCACGCTTCATCACCATATTAATGGACAGAAAATTCATTTCCAGCGGATCATCACTTAGAAAGGATATGCAAAGGAAACTACAGACGATACAATAATACTGGGTTGATAATACGGCAGATCGTGACAAAAGCCGGGTTAATTCCGGTTCTGCCAGGTGACGTTGCGCCTGAAACAGCGTTTAGTCGCCATGATGCGTGTCTGTTTAATTGGAGCAAGTTAATATAGTTGGACAATTTAAAAAATACAAACTAGTTGGTATTTTTTATTGGTGGGTATATGCAAAATCTGGCACCATAGTATTATGAGATCATCACCCAGTGACGCCTGCATTCTGAAATTTTAAATTGTACGCAGCTTCAACCGACATCATACTGAATAGAGCGGGAAATTCTATGCCAGCGCGTTGTCAATCATTTCGCCCAAAATATTAATGTCATCTACTGTCAGGTCGCATCCTGGGTTAAATTTTCCGACCCATTTGCCTTGTGTTTTAATCAGCCTACCCTGGTAGTATTTATCAATCATCAGCTGGTACCCTTGGCCACCACCGCTGGGCGCCACCAGTTCAATTGTCTTTGTCTCATGACCGAAATGCGCCTCAAATTCAATCTTCATCACAGCCGCAATGTAGCAAAAAAATTCCCGGCGAACCTCCATTCAGGGCGGAGGCTTCGAAACGGGGGAAGAGTTTGGACGGCAACTAATTTAAAAGGACCAAGCCCCTTGTGCTAGTATTCTAAAGGCAGCCATAAGACTCCGTCGCAGAAGTATAGCATCACTTCATCACCTGCAAAATCACTGAAAGGAATCACCGTAGACTACAGCACGTTATCATTTTAGCGTTGAAGAATAAGCTTCCCAACTCCCTAGCTCCCAGGCACAAAGGGAAAAGAAAAATAAGCCAGTAACGACTTACTGGCCTGTTCATGAAACTAACCGGGTTAACATACATAGCTTGTGCTTAATCTTTATGTTGGGTTTTCACAGGGTTTCCAACCATCTTAATATGATAACCATCTGCAGCTTTATAAATATTTTTAGGATCGGTGATCTTTTCCAGAAAAGATTGGAGTGGCAGTTCAGTTTCCATTCCGGAACTTATTATGCGAAAATCGGTAGAGCTGTCGATGGTGAGCTTTTCGCCAAAATACCGTGCGGCCAAGGCTATCAGTTCTTTTTCGCCCAGGTTTTTTACCGGTATATAGCCCTCCAGCCAGCCCATTTCTTCCTCTCTATTGAATAGCCCTACTTCCAGGTTATTGCCGGTGGCCGTGGCAGCGTAACCGGGCTTTAGCAACTGAGTATGCTGACCGCTGGTTACTGTTAGTGCTCCATCCACCAGGGCTATCCGGCTCTGGTTATCCGCGTAAGTATTTACGTTAAATTCCGTGCCCATCACTTTGGCAGTGGCGTTGGGTAAATGAACTATAAAAGGCTTAGCTGCGTTTCCGGCAACTTTTAAGTAGGCTTCACCTTCTATCTGTATTTCCCGTTCCCCGGCCCTGAACAATGTCGGGAAGCGGATTTTAGTGCCTGCATTGAGTTTTATCTGGGTGCCGTCGCTTAGGGCAAGCAGATAGGTTCTGGCCGCAGGTATCATTAATATGGCCTCTTCGTCAGGGTCACCGTGTTTCAGCCGTGTGATCGGCATGCTGTCGTCTATGAGTAGTCCTTTGCCCGCGTCGGCTGTTAGTTTTTTACCCGTTAACGTGAGTGTATCGCTGCCCTTTATAAGGGTAATATCTTTGGAGTAAGCAACCGTGATGGTTGTTACAGGTTGTTTCTGTGACGGTTGCAATACGAGTGGTTTAACGATCAGCACTATGAGGATGAAGATACAGGCAGCAGCGGCCATGGTGACCATCTTTAATGACTTCATGCGTTTTGGTTTGGCGGCAGCCCGTGATTTCCTGATAATTTCCAGCGCTTCCTGTTCCAGGATGGCTGGATCCTGCACTAGCGGACTTGGCGGATGTTGCTTCAGAAACTCCGTTAATTCTTTTACCTCTGGAAATTCTTCTGTTAGCCTGTCCAGCAATGCATTTTCACGTGGAGTTATAGTGCCAGTTATCCGTGCAATAATGAGTGTAGTTATATAGTGGGTAATCTCTTTCATAATAAAACTTTTTAGGGAAGAAGTAAATGTGGTTTATTGATTGGGTTCATGGTTATTTCTTTTAAATTTTGCCAGCGATTTCGCACATTTGGCTAAAATATTCTTGACGCGAACAAGTGGGAGATCATGTTTGGTGGCTATATCCCGGTGCTTTTCTTCATAGATGCGGGCATCCATAAATACACTTTCTTCTAATTCACTCCAGCGCGCGTTCGCCTTATGCAGATAGTAATTGAGTTGATCCCGGATGGCCTGCTCGTTCACTGTGCAGTGGTCCAGCCTTTCCTCGTGTATAACCTCTCTTTTTTCCATCTTCTGCTGCTTTTTAATGGCATTAATACTTCTGTTACGCGCAGTAACATTTAAATACCCCTGCAAACTGGTCATTATCGGCAGTTGCCCCCTGTTAATCCATAGCTGCGTTAAGGCATCGTGTGCAATATCTTGTGCATCTTGCGGGCTGGTGCCAAACACTTGTAAATACATCTCCACATTCCGCTTATACTTCTCATAAATGACGGTATAGGCTTTTGTTTGTTCCAATTCATCTCCCTGGTTTAATTGATCAAGTAATGTTGCTTCTTCGGTGTTTTCCATCGATAAAATGGTGATTTAAGAATTTATAAAAGCGACTAAACAAAAGCACATTGATCGGTCACTACTACTATCGTAAAAAAGGACAGCCATTATTTCGAGGGAGACTACAACAATAAGACAAACCAAAATTGTCATTTGGATAAAATACCGGATTTTTTTTTAAAAAAAAGTTTACCAACCGGGGTTTTACATGTGCCAACAGCCCTTCCAGTGCAACACTATAGTATCCAGGTTTGCTAACCCAACACAGATATTTGTTTTTAATATTTATCCAATTGCTGGTTTTGCTTTGTCTTATTAAGGGGAACAATATTACAAGGGGCTCTATTATTAGTATTTATTCTTTGAACGTATGAGAAACTTTACTTGGCACAGTGGCTTATATCTACTCGTGCTTGCTTTGTTGTTGATCAACACCCGACTAGCTGCTCAAAAAAAGAGGTCACCACTGAAATCCAAGCGCATAGCGCTTAAGCTTATCAATGTACCGCCAGACACCCTGATAAGGCAATTGATCCTTAAAACGGGTATTCCCATTTCCGCCACCTTTCGCCACCGGCCATTGTTTAATGTGGACGAGGAATCTGTCACCCTGCTGCAGATCCTGGAAAAAAAGTTTAGGCCAAGAGGTTACACCTGGCGGATTAATAAGGGCCGGGTGCCGGAAGTTATTTTGCAGGAGCCTGATACCTTGCTGCCAGACCCGGACGCTGTGGCGGCAGTGGCGCCTAACCGTACAGCATCCGCCGTTATAACGGTCAGTGGCTTTGTAACCATGGAAACACGCGAGCCGCTTCCCGGCGCCACGGTAAAGGTGATGGGCACCGGCGCAGGCACTAAAACCAATGCTGCAGGTCGGTTTACGCTGCCGGTGAATCAATGGCCGGCGACACTGGAGGTGAGTTATATGGGCTTTGAAACGCAGCAGATACCACTGAACGGTCAGCGGATCATTACTGTACTATTAAAATCATCGGGCCGTGATCTGAATTCGGTTTATGTTCTCGGGTATGGCAAAGGGTCTAAGCGCCTGGAAACGGGCGCGGTGCAGTATATAGCGCCTACACACGTACAGCAGATGGGCACCAGCGATGCGCTGGCCACTTTTCAAGGGCAGGTGCCCAATTTATTAATAGAGCAAACCACCGGTATGCCTGGTGGCGCTATTTCCGTACAAATGCGGGGCCGCAGTTCTATCATCAACCGCGCCGGCCCAATGTATGTGGTAGACGGGATTCCCTATGTACCTATGTCCCAAACGGCGAACCTGCTGCTGTCTATTTCATCGCAAAATCTGTATGGTGGTGTAAGTCCATTCTGTTTGCAAATGTTCGGGCAAATAGAATCGATCCTTGTTTTAAAAGATGCCGCCGCAACGGCCATCTACGGCTCCCGAGGCGCGAACGGGGTTATTATCATCACCACGGTGCGCGGGAAAGTGGGTCGCCCCGGAGTAGAGGTAAGTTTGGTACGCGGGTTTGGCGCCGTAGCCAGTAAATACGATCTGCTTTCCGCCACGCAGTACCGTAACATGCGGCAGCAAGCTTTTGCAAACGATGGGCTGGTGCCGGGCAACATACCCGGCCTGCCCAACTACGCGCCGGACCTCACGGTATGGGACAGTACCAAACATACAGATTGGCAAGAAAAGCTGCTGGGTAAAACGGCTCATATAACTGACCTGAACATTGCATTTAATTTCGGGACCGAGCAAACCCGCCTGCGGTTAGACGGTAGTCTTTACCGGGAAACTGCCGTAACAGGCGATGACATGCTGTTTGGCAGAACAGGCTTTAACTTCTCGGTGGACCACACTACTAAAAATGGACGCTTTCAATTAGCCGGTAAAGTAAGCTATAGCACCGACCATCAAAACTCGTATGTAGGTTCTGCCAAAGCTGCTTTTACCGTAGAAAACGCGGATGCGGCCTTTGATAGTAACGGTGTGCCGCTGTGGCAGGACGGGGCAGAACATCCATATGCAGAAAGGCTCAAGGAATACTACTTTGCCAAAAAGAACTACCAGTTTAGCCTGATACCCAAGTGGCGGCCCTGGACCAACTTACTATTTAAAACCAGCCTGGCCGTAAGTGGGCTTGCCACCAACGAAAGCGACCGGCACCCTATCGCCAGCCAAAACCCCTGGCTTACGCCCAACCGGGTGGGCAGTACCACGCAGGCGGGTAAAAAGATCCTGGGGTATCTCATAGAGCCGGTAACTGAATACAATCCCAACCTGCCGGGTGAGCTTACGGTGGTAGCGGGTGGTTCTTACCAGCGTACGTTTAACAGCATTCGCATTGTTACCGGTGAGGGCTTTAGCAACGACAATAATCTAGTGCTGGAAAAAGCGCCTTATTTCACCAATCTCATTTATCAGCCCACCGACTATCTTTATACGGCGTTGTTCGGCCAGGTGAAATACAACTGGTATAACAAGTACCTCGCTACGATCAGCTTTCGACGCGATGCCAGCAGCCAGTTTGGCCCCGATAATAACTCCGGGTATTTCTGGGCCATCAGCGCTGGCTGGATCTTTTCTGAATTAGCGGCCATTAAAAACCGCCTGCCCTTGCTGCACTTTGGCAAGTTGCGGGGCAGTGTTGGCCTTACCGGCAGCGACCAGGTAGCCGATAACCAGACACAGGCCGTGTGGTCCACCAACCCCGGTAATAACCCTTACCAGGGCATCCAGGGGCTTATTCCACGGTCACCGTATAATCCCGGCTTTTCGTGGGAGCGTTGTTTAAAACGGGAGCTGGCGCTTGACTTTGAATTACTGCGTGGACGCATAGAGGGTGGTATCTCTTATTACCATAACAAAAGCTATAACCAGCTTTTACAAACAGAGCTGCCCGCCCAAACCGGCTTCCCCGCCATGTTGCGCAACCATAATGCAGAAATCTGGAACTACGGCTTTGAAATGGTGCTGATGGCACACGTGATCCAGTCCGGCCAGCTACACCTGCAAGTAGCGGCCAATGTTGCGTTGCCCCGCAATAAATTACACGCTTTCGACAGCCTGGATAAGTCGCCCTATGCCGGTGTACTGTTGCTGAATGAACCGGTAACTGTGCTCAATAAACTGCAATCCGGCGGCGTGGGGCCCACTGGGCGCTACGTATTTAAAGACCGGGACGGTAAACCCGGTTATACCGTAGCTGATTATACCAGCATTGGCAGTACAGACCCTACACTACTCGCCGGCATGGAGCTTACCCTGACCTGGAAATATGTAAGGCTCGGGCTAAAGCTGGACTACCGAAAACAGAAAGGGTTTTCCTATCTCTACCCCATGCTCATGTCGGACCTGTACCCCGGTGGGCTCAGTAACCAAAGCACTGCGGTAGATTACTGGCAAAGGGAGGGCGACGCGGCCAGTTTCCAAAAAGTATCTGCCACACCGGGCGGAGAAATCAACAGCAATAAAAGCCTGATTCTAATTTCCGATCTGGCCTATGCCAGCACCAGCTACCTGAAAGGGCGGGAAGTAACGTGCGCGGTGGATCTGCCCGAGCAGATCCTGTCCAAATTGCGCTGCCGCCAGGCCAGCTTTTTCATAATTGGCCGCAACCTCTTTACCATCACCCCGTACAAAGGCGGTGATCCTGAAGTGGGCAATGTGCTATCGCTTTCAACGCTCCGGTCCTTCTCGTTGGGGTTTAAATTTTCCTATTAACTGCATTGTAAAGCTAACAAGTAATGACACACTCCAAACTACCCGGTATGCTCCTCACGGGCTGCATCTTGTTTCTTTTGCACGCCTGCAGCCTGCTGCAGGCAGACCTGCCCCCGGAGGAAGCGGCTGGCCGCAAGATATTTGAAGACGCCGATTCGGCCACTGCCGCCGTTACCGGCATTTATGAAGGCATTGCCGCTACCACCAATTTTTTTGCGGGCGGTGGCTCGGCGTATGGCGGTATTTATGGGGACGAGCTGGTATATACCGGCCAGCAGGCAGCCCTGCAGGAATTTGGAAACAGCACCCTTAGTTCGGGCAATGCCCTACTGGAAACCAATTTCTGGAACAACAGTTATTATTTTATCTATCGCGCCAATGCCTGCATAGAAGGGCTGGCGGCCAGCGAAACCCTACCGGCTTCGCTGCGCGGCCAGCTAATGGGAGAAGCCAAATTTTTACGGGCGCTCCTGTACTTTTACCTGGTGCATTTTTTTGGCGAAGTACCATTGATCACCAGCACGGATGCCGCTACCAACGAACGTATGGGACGTAGCCCGGTGAGCGCTGTGAAAGCAACCATCACTGCGGACCTGAAGGATGCGCAAGACCTGCTCACGCCCGCCTACCCTACCGCAGAACGAGCCAGGATAAACAAATGGAGCGCCACTGCATTATTAGCCCGCCATTACCTGTACGAAAAAGAATGGGCGCTGGCAAAGCAGGAAGCCACCGCCGTTATCAATAGTGGCCTGTACCGGCTAATGCCGCTGGACAGTGTGTTTTTAATAACCAGTAAAGAAGCCATACTTCAGTTGCAGCCGGTCAATAAACGGCACCATACCATGGATGGCTTTATGTTTATACCATTGGGTAATACCAGGCCATCCTTTGCGCTTACCCCGTCGCTGATCAACACATTTGAGCCAGGGGACCGGCGCAAAACAAGCTGGATAGATGTCAAGACCGTCAATGGCGTCCGGTACTACTATCCATTCAAATACAAGAAGCGGCCCGATGCCGATACCAACTTCGTGCTTACCGAATACACTTCCCTGCTCCGCTTAGCGGAACTCTATCTGCTACGTGCCGAGTGTAACATAACATTAGGGGCCCTGCCCGCCGCTATCAGCGATATAGATGTTGTACGCGCACGGGCAGGCCTGCCCGTGATTGCCCATACCCACCCAGACATCGAGGCTACGAAACTTATGCAGGTATTGCAGCACGAACGAAGAACCGAGTACTTTGCAGAACTGGGTCACCGCTGGCTCGATCTGAAACGCACGGGCATGGCAAACCTGGTAATGGAACCTTTAAAGCAAGGCTGGAAAAGCACGGGCGAATTATGGCCGATACCTTACGCACAAATTGCTTTAAACCCATCACTGGTCCAAAACGACGGCTATTATTAATCGGCCGCCAGCGGTCCGTTTATTACCAGGGTAAAATGCCAGTGGTATGTATCAATACATTACCCTTGGCCCGCAGGCACACATCAATAGAAGGTGCGCAAAGGCTTTGGGCCTGCTGCTGGGTAACGCCATATAAAATGGTGTTGCCATTCCAGTCGATCCAGTCATAGAAGATCTGAGGTGCGGCGGCAGCTTGTACATCTAAAACGATGGCAGTGCCTGCACCGGCGATAAATGCGCATGCTGAGATAATTAACTTGATCTTTTTCATAGTCGTTTCAAATTTTAAGGTGAGTGAAACTTTAGATAGGTAAATGCCATAGGGCCGGCATAAGGTAAGAGGTCTGGCGCTTCATGTAAGAAACGGACAAGTTGTAATAAATGCAGCGTATGATCCCCCGGCCATTAATGCCAGAATCTGAAGATGAACAGTCGTTTACGTCAAAGGTTAGTTGCTGTATTGATTCTTACGGCTATTAAGCACTTTCAATCGGTATTTTGAGTGTGGTTAGTTACCGCATGCATGGTACGAAATTTATTGCACTGTTCCGTTAATGCGGTGTTAACGACTATTATTTTTAGCGCACATGTACCGGAGCATTCACTAACTAAATGCTTAAGCGGTTCCCGGAGCAGCTTCAATGCCTGAGAGATTTTATTTGTTACGGTTTGGCGACTGATGTACTGTCCGATGGCAATGTGCCGATGGTTTGACTTCCAGCTAAATTCCCTTCTTTAAAATCACTTATAATTTCCCATTGAGGGGGAATCTGATATCGCCACATATACTTTAGGCTAACTGAAAAGAGGCGAGCGGTTTGCTGCGCGCCTCTTTTCGACATCAACTTTTTTATCAATCTGATGGCGATGTTCATCTGGTAAATAAGATTCTTTGTAATCCTATTTATCTTCCTACTCTCCTTTCCCAAAGTATGCTTTGATCGGACGATAGGCTGATTCTCTGCACATTTTCACAGAAACAAGATTCATTTGATCAAATGTTTCCATCGCAGTTAAACAAACCGTTAGGTTCTTGATAACTTTCTCACGAAGACTTTGATCCAAATATGTAACCCTACAGGCGCGTTTTCCGATTTGAGCTTTTTACAAATGTTTAAATAAACATACACCGGCCACGCGCTAAAGCCCGGAAATTTTAGTATGTCCCCCAAACTCCCATTTTAGTATTGTCTGCTAACGAATTTTGAAAAGCAGCTCCTCTTAATGCCTGGTCAGCTTGAAATGGGTGTGCAGAAAATGATTGCAGAATGGGGCATACGAATGACGATAAGCCATATTATGAATGTGCACAGCAAGGGATTTCACTCTTTAAAAATGATGCAATTAGCTTTCCAAAAAAGTTACCGAATCAAAGTGTTGACTTAATCGTGACCGATCCCGCCTACTCAGGCATGAACCAACGGCTTAAAATAGGTAGTGGCAAAATCCTTGGAAGGTATACTGATGCGGGCAAGGATAAAGGAAAGTGGTTTGCGGAATTTCGCGATACAGAGGATAATTATCGAATCTTCCTCCAGGAGTGTTTTAGAGTCCTGAAGAATGATCGACACATCTACATTATGTTTGATTCCTATTCGCTAGTGACCCTGGCGCCGGTTGTCCGGGGCATATTCGAGGTAAAAAACATACTTTGTTGGGATAAAGTAAACATCGGCCTCGGTCATTATTTCCGTATAAGGCACGAGTTTATACTCTTTTCCAGTAAAGGTAAACGAGCGCTGAATTCAAAGGCCATACCCGATATTTGGAAGATTAAACGGGTCGTAAAGCCCTTGTATCCTACGCAGAAGCCTACGGAAGTTTTCGAAATGATGCTGATAGCCAGCGCAAAAAAGGATTTCGTTGTGTGCGATCCGTTTCTTGACAGCGGTTCATCAGCAATTGCTGCACTCAAATTTCATTGCCTATTTATGGGTTGTGATATTTCAGAAAAATCAATGTCGTATTCAAAAGAGCGGATAGTCTATTTCTTGGAATCTGGCATCAATAAATTTCAGCCGCTTTCATTAGTAGGTGATGACGAGGCTTTACTTAAATTGTTCATAACTGCAAATAGCCGGTAACATACCAGGGTAGCTATCGGGCGTTTTTTGATAGGTGAATGCATCTACTATTCGGAAGATCGTTTTCGCTTTGTCGACTAAGCAGCCCCATAAGCCCTTTATCTAATAGTGCCGTCCAAGCCTGGTATGACTATAGGAGATCGCAAAAGTTATAAAAATGAGTTAAAGTGTCTATGATACTGTTCTTTCAAATCGCCAGTCTGCAAATGTTCTGGATTAGCCGTAGGTAGGCACGCTATGGGTTACATTTGCGCACTTCTCATTACAATTCAACTTGATCTTTGCAGCGATTCGTGTAAGATCATCAGAAATCCTGTTCCACGGGCCTAATCATGCAATTCATGTTGAAGGCTTGGCAACCGATGATTAGAATAAGGACTACGCACTTCAACATTTACTAAAAAAACAGACCAGTAGCCCGCTTGCAGCAATTCGGTGTTATATTGAAAAGTCATGTGATATCAGGTTGAAAGTCATTATCAGCCATGGAACTGTCATGTATTTCAAATCGTAAAATGTTGCACGAATGAATTTTTATCCCCTGCTTATTCTGTGTTTAACTTTCACCACCGTTTTCGCCAAAACAGATACATCCGGTATAAAATTCGAAGAAAATCTGTCGTGGGAGCAAATTAAGGCCCAAGCAAAAAAGGATAATAAATATATTTTTATTGATTGCTATACAACATGGTGCGGGCCTTGTAAGGCTATGGACAAAGAGGTGTATGTAAATGATAGCGTGGGAGCCTACTTTAATAAGCATTTCATTTCTGTGAAAGTACAGATGGACAAAACTAAAAATGATGAGAATTATGTAAAACAATGGTACAACACGGCAGATGCCTTGACTAAGCAATACAAAATAGATATCTTTCCTAGTTTTATTTTCCTATCCCCAGATGCTTTGATCGTTCATAAAGAGAGTGGCTATAAACCCGCCCAGGACTTAATTAAAATCGGCGAGACCGCTTTGCGCCCAGGCAAAGTCTATAACGACCCTTTTGCTAAATATGATAGTCTCATAGCTGACTACAAAATGGGTAAAAAGGAATATAGCCAGATGCTTTACATGTTTGAACAAGCCAAAAAAACGAATGATCTGGAAATAGCGAAGCAACTGCATAAGGATTACAAGATGTATTTAGAAAAATCGGACGATAAGAACTGGTACACAAAAGATAACATTATATTTATTTCATCGATTACTAACAGCCATTCGAAATTCTTCAAATTATTCTATCCTGATGGTAAAAGAGTTGATGAAATCATGAGTCATCCAGGTTATGCAGCAAAAATTGTAGACCAGATAATCTATAAGGAAATTTTAAAAGAATATGGAATTGAAGATAAGCCTGGCGGTGTTCTGTGGAACGGAAAAATAACGGATTCTGTGGAGGCCGATTGGAAGTATATATATAAAACGATTAAAAAGCAGTATAACAAATACTATGCAGAAAGAAATTTAATAACCGCAAAGAAAAACTGGTATTTACAACACAAAAATTTCCCAAAAGCGGCTAGATTTTACTTCCTAAAGCTAGAAAAATATGGTATTGACACCGTTCAGATGTTTCCAGGCAGCAACATCGACTTAATGGAGCACCTGGTGATAAATACTTATGCCTGGGAAATCTTTAAATGGCTCGATGATAGGGAATTATTAAAAGCCGCGATTAAATGGATGCGGGAAGTTGTGAAAAGGGATTACGCAGGGCTTTACACCGACACGTATGCCAACCTGTTATATAAGGTTGGCGAAAATGAGAAAGCTATCCTGTGGCAACAAAAAGCGTTGGAATTAGCAGTTAAAAACAATTATAAACCGGACATAGAAGAAATAGGCGAACGTCTCTATATGATGAAACAGGGCAAGCGCACTTGGAAACGCCCATTATAAGTATTAGATAATGTATTAGGATGTGCTCTATTAAATCATGATAATGACTATTTCGGACAAGATTATTTGCCGTTCTAATACCTTGTCCGAAGATAGTTTTACGTAACTTTTAATTAATTCTCTTATTGTTAATAGTGCGTAGTATCTCATTGCTCATTTGCATATCAACAAAAACTGCATAAAATGAAATTTCCGCTGCTGAGTTTTATATTCATATTTTGTATTGCGAAACTATATTCTCAGACTTCTACTTCTTCGATTAATAACGGTCAATTTTCGACAAAACCAACTGTTGATTTTTCAGCTATTGAACATTGGCCATCACTAGGGAGATCTACTTTTAAAGAAGTGGAGATAAGTAATAGCGGCAATTTTTTTGTGTACGAACTTATGAATGTGCCGGTGAATGGAAGCACGCTGGTAATTGAAGCAATTAATAATTCGTGGAAACAAGAGTTTCCAAACGCTAAGCAGGGGCATTTTACGGATGACAATGCGCATTACTTATTCAATGTTAATGATTCACTAGGTATTTTATCGATAGGTGATAAGCATACGCTGTATCTTGATAATGTTATTTCTTGGCGTCAACCGAAAGCGAATACAAACCAATGGCTGGCCTATTTAACGAAAAATAAGTCATCTCTTATATTGCGACATATGCCGACAGGCAGAGAGCAACATTTTGATTCCACTCAAAACTATGCTTTTGATGAGCGCGGTCGATGGTTGGCGTTGCAGTTAAATACTGTACGTCATGAGGTGATATTGTGCAACCTTCTTACTGGTAAGCAGCAGAGCTTTCAAGATGCAATTAGCTACTCCTTGAGTAAGGAAGGCGATGTGCTATTGTTACAGACAAAGGTAAGTACCGACGGAAATGACAGGATACAATTACAATGGCTGAACCTAGCTAATAACAATGTCAAAACGATATATGAAGGAAATAACACTGGAATTACTGGGGTTGCAATGGATGACAGTGGTAAGCAAATCACATTTGCAGTCCACGAAGACAGTCAACCGGACTTCAACTCTATATGGTATTACAATGTTGCGATGCCGCAAGCTATCAAAAGGGTTGATGCTCTTTCCGCTGGTATTAGTGCGGGTTTTCAAATTTATGGCACACCTGGTTTTACTGCGAACGGCAGGTACATTACTTTTTCACTCTTGAAAGAAAGAGACAAGCGTGCTATCCCTGAAAATGCCGCAAATATAAATGTTTGGAGCTATGCAGATACTATTTTGCAACCTACGCAAATTTCTCATCTATCAAGACCCGAAAGAGGATCCTATGCTGTAGTAGGAGTTAACAGTGGTCAGGTTGTTATGCTTTCGTCTGATTATGAAAAAATACTAACTATATCAGAAGACTACGCCATAGTACAGAGAGATGTTGCTGGTGACCAGTTTTGGAAATCAAATTATAAAAAGGATAGCATTTGGCTAATCTCATTCAAAGATGGCTCCAAAAAATATTTAGACACTAGGGCTCCAATCTTTATGTTCTCACCTGGTGGGAAGTATGCTATTGGCTTCGATATTGATCAAGGGAGTAATTACTTCAGCTACAACCTAATTACCGGTGAGCGGATAAATATTACATCAACTATTCCAGTTCGGCTTGGTGGTGAAGATGAATACAGCCTGCCACATCCCCGTGCAATGAATTTCTTGGCTGAGATTCCGGCCTGGATCCTTGGTGACGAGGCCGCTTTAATTTATGACGGCTATGACATATGGCAAGTCGACCTGGCAGGCAAAAAAGCACCCGTAAACATCACAAATGGATATGGCCGCTCTCACAATATTAAATTTAGGCTTACGCGGGATAACAATGCAGGTGTATTAAACTCTACAGATCATCTATTACTAACGGCATACAATATCAAAAGTAAGCAAAATGGTTTCTTTCGAAAAAAACTCGACAGGTCTGGTGATCCTGAATTACTCTACATGGGCCCCTACATATTCGATCTTAATGGTATTGGATTTACGACAGGCAATGCTCATCATTTTAATCTGAATGGTCGTGCAGGTATGCCGCCTAAAAAAGCGAATGGGAAAGATATATGGATTGTGAAACGAGAAAATGCCACCGAAGCTCCTAACTATTACTTGACAAAAGATTTTAAGCACTATAAACAGCTGACGTTTTTAGCACCTCAGCAAAAATATAACTGGCTGACTAGCGAACTTATTTCATTTAAGCAATTGGATGGAACAACCAGCCAAGGCATTCTTTACAAGCCGGAGAATTTTGATTCAACTAAAAAGTATCCGCTTTTAATTACTTATTATAAACAACTTTCACACCGATTGTACCAGTATCCGACGCCATATCGAGTAGACGAGGGTACTGTGCAAGTTTCATGGTTTGTCAGTCGCGGTTATTTGGTATTTACGCCAGATATCTATTTCACTCCGGGTGCACGTTCAGTGAGCGGCCTAAATACTGTCGTAGGGGCTGCAGAATATCTAGCCCAATTCCCATTTGTCGACCGCCAAAAAATGGGGATAGCGGGTCATAGTATGGCAGGTGGTTTAACTAATTATATCCTTACACATACAAATATCTTCGCAGCTGTTTTCGAGGGCGCAGGAGGCTCAGATGCGATAAGTGGCACAATATCCTTAACAGGTGAGCCGACTGACAATACAAGTCGCTATGATGCAGACAATGAAGAAGGAAGGGGTACGCTATGGAGTAATCCGAAGTCCTGGTTGGATCAGTCCCCGATTATGACAGCTGATAAGGTTTCCAGTCCATTATTGATATTTCATTGTAAAAATGATTGGGCGCTTCCATTTCATCAAGCCGTTGAGCTGTTTCTTGCCCTGCGACGTTTGGAAAAAAGGGTTTGGCTACTGGAATACG
The DNA here is from genome assembly GCF_003182155.1 of Chitinophaga sp. S165. Classification (GTDB taxonomy): domain Bacteria; phylum Bacteroidota; class Bacteroidia; order Chitinophagales; family Chitinophagaceae; genus Chitinophaga. Next base: position 67,796 of record NZ_QGTG01000001.1, on the reverse strand, counting down.
ATGAAGAAGGCCATGCTTTAGACAATGTGGCTAATCAAAAAGACTTAACAATCCGCGTCACTCAATTTTTTGATCATTACCTAAAAGATGAGTTACCACCTCGCTGGATGACACATGGAATACCCGCAAAAGCGAAAAAGTTAGAACATGGATATGAATTAGATTCGATTTCAAACTGTGGTGAGAGTTGTTTGATCTGTGATATGAGGAAACAGAAGAAGGATAATTAATGTGGTTAGACTGACAATATATAATTATTATGGTTAAATGCCTTCTACTTACTCACATTTTGGTTTTGGAAATGTAGGCAGTTCTGTATATATACAATACATATATTCTGTTGTAGGAGCATTAAAGTGAATAAATAACATTGCACCAATCTGAAGATTGGTGCAATAGCCAACTTCTATTCTATTTTTGTTTAATTCCCATCTTCAACTGAAATAATAGCTTCGCTCGTGCAACTTACTCCAGTACAGTTTCCTGACGGAACTTGTGCGTAGCAGTGTGTTCCATTAGTGTCGTCGTCAACATCTCTCATTACAGGACTTCCTGAGCATGTTACATTAGCGCAAGAACCACTCATAGGAATGGTCGCAAGGCATACCCTGGTACCGAAAGTTGGCTTAACAGCCAGAGCAGTGCCAACAATAGCGAATACTGCAGCTGCAGTAAACATCAATTTGAATTTTTTCATACTATTTGGAATTAAAAGTTAAAAATTATGCCTACTCTAAGGTTTTCGGCTTCCCCATTTTTTCAACAAACACAGGTAGATCAAGCCGCATTTGTTATTATACTAGTGTGCACAAAAGTCTATGGATGAATAATGCCTAGTAATGTATGATTTGTTATTCGGCCGCTAAAAGCTGCAGTTAATCTTTTATCCTTGTCAAAAAATGCAGTAAAAGGCACATTATAAGCTTTATAAATCTTTATCATAACATTGCCTGTATCAATCCCGTTAATTATATTGGGATGACTTTCTAACTTGAAATATTTGATGAAGCTTTTCATGGATTTTAAATCTGCACTGGTAACGGCGAGTAGTTGGGCATCTTTGTATTTATCAATATTATTGAGCATCTCTCGCATCTGAGCCCGGCAGTATGGACAAGTGGGACTGTAGCAAAACAAAATTGTCTTTTTTCCTGGCTTTAAACTGGAGGTATTAAAATACGTAACACTGTCTGGCCGTAAAATGCTGAAGTCAGTGAGAGGTTCATTCTCCATCCCCGTATTTACAGGCACGTAAACTTCTTCTTTGCAAGAAATAAACCACAGTCCGATCACAACCAATATTTTTATTTTCATCTGTTCTAATTTTAAATTAATGAGACAACAACCGTTTAAATCTTATCACAAAAGATGTATTCTCCATGATATACTGAAAGGATATCAGCACAACAAACAAACACAACAGACAAACCTTCAGTCTTGATGAAATGTCATCCCAAACACTTGATCAAATTTCTGAAGACCTAGTAGGTAATGTGCGTCCCTGATCTACTTGCAGTATTGTCCTGTATAAGAAAATGGCAACTAGACCTAGTACAATGAATATAGAATTAAAAACCAGGTGTCCTTTCCAACTAAGCGCTTGCAGTAGACCACCGCATGAACATGGCAAATGTTCATAATTAGTCATCATGTAAATTATATATACTGTAAACCACGTCATCAGTGCCGTTGCAACGTAAAGCCCTTTTATCCTGGTTATTGGAATAAAAACCAAAAGAGCAATAGCTATTTCGGTGAATGGCAACAGCCAGGATACAACATGAGCAATAGGTGTCAAAAGCGGCATCATTGCCATTTCTTCACGGGATAGATTGTAGTCTGATAACTTACTGACCGCAGTGTATAACATAAGGCTTATGTATAAAACTGAGATAACCTCAATTGTTATTCTTCCTATTTTCATAAAACGTACTTTTCGTTATCATTTGATTTGGATACTGTATCGAACCAGCAAAACGGAGGAGGTCCGTCCAGAAGTATTTAGCTTATGGGACAGAGAAAGGTTGGAAGGTAATAATCGCATGTAAACACCTACTTTTGGATTCGCCGATAACCTGTGTTATACAACACGAAATCCGGCACTACTCCAACTCAATGACGCGTTTCAGATTCTTGCATATTAGAATTAGAATGCTGAGATCTGAATAGGCCTGAGCATGGGCAAAGACGTATAGCTTAAGGGCCAAGCTATGTAACCCAAACACCATTTCAAGATCTTAATTCGTGGATACCAGCTGATCGATAGCCATAAACCTTCTTAAATTTAGTTCGTCAATAGGTCAATTTTAAAGATACTCCATAAATTGGGTCAAAAGTTAAGTCGAGGGAGCGTTAGTTGTGGTCAATTTTGCGATTTCATCCCTAATCGAGATACTGGTATAAATTCCTTTAGCAATTATCCCCTACAATTTAACTATAAAGCTAAGGGTAGCTGAATGTAAACTAACCGCAGTGGCATAAATTGTCCTTATTTTATTGCAATTTGATAGCAAGTATCAGAAGTGATTGCTTGAATAGCAGTCCTAACGGTTATTCAACAACTAGATAGTAGACAATTGGGGGCATCCGCGCGATTACTTCCATCGTCTCCGTCCAGCAGATTCAGTGAATCCAGCCAGTTCCCGGCAATTTGAGCGACTCGCGATGCTTCTATATTATTTCCTTTTTCACAATTCGCGTGCAATAGGTATGAGTAACTGCTTTCTCGGAAAGGCATAGGACTGACCCGAAGTAAGATTTTGGCCGCCCTTTATTTTTTTCTACTGATTGGTGTGCGATAATTGGGATAATCCAGCACCGAAGAAAGCTGCTAACAGAATGATGAATTCAGCAGTCATTAATACCCAGGAGTTTGAACGAGATTAGGAGCCCTTTGCAACTCACTAAGAGGCAGCGGATACCATTGCTGCGAACTTTTCCAGGGATCACCGTTAGCCTTCATCGGGGTTACTGTTGCCATAACAGCATCGATTGTTCCAGTTCTTTTAAGATCCAACCATCGATGTCCCCATTCCGTAAACAGCTCAACTTGCCGTTCGTGATAGATGGCAGACAATATAGATTCTTTGTCACTTGCTAGGGAGGCGATCAAACCAGCTCTTGATCTGATTGCGTTTAGGTCATTTTGTGCTCCTGTAATATTATTTTGTTGAGCCCTGGCTTCGGCTCTAATTAAATATTGCTCCCCTAATCGTAGAACCATCAGGTACTCAGTCTGAGCATCAGGGTTGGTAATCGAAAGGTCCTGAGTTCCATTTTTGTATTTATATGGGAAGTAATAAGTGTTGGTACCAACAGTAGTAACATTAATCCAATTGCCATTTTTGCCTCGTTCATCTCCTGCTTCAAAACTATTTAACAATTGAGGACTTATGTATACAGGATTAGTGGCATCATTGCCGTCAGTTGGTCCGGTAGACGGGATGATGAAAGTAATTGCTTCCTGCGTATTGAAGTATAATGTTGTGGGTTGTAGTTGCCAGATCGCTTCTTCGCTATTTTTTAAAAAAGCATCGTTCAAGGCAGGCAAACTATAAAGGCCGGCGTTATTAACGACGTTCGTCGCTTTTTCTTCAGCACCTAAATAATTGCCGGTGTATAGATACACCCTCGCTAACAAAGCTGTCGCAGCCCACTTGATTGGCCTAACTCGTTCCGTTGAACCTTTCAGTAACGTGGCGTCTACGTAGTTTTCTGATAGCAGTTGCTCGGCCTCTAATAAATCAGCTATAATCTGTTTGTAAACTTCTGTTTTTGGAGAACGTGCAAGCAAGCTATTTATCTTATAATCTGATGTCATTGCTATCGGAACGTCGCCAAAAAGATTAACAAGGTAAAAATAATAGAACGCTCTAAGGAACCTTGCTTCACCCATCAACTGCTTTTTCACAGCAGGGTCCAACGCGTTAGCGGATTGTGAATTTAACCCCTCTATTGCTGAGTTCGAAAGGAAAACAAAACTATAAAGCTGCGTCCAGTGTTCCCAGCCCGTGCCATTGGTTAGATTATTTGCTGACAATGAATTCTTATAGTATCCGATATGAATTGGGTTTGTTACTCCGCTATATAATGTTAATTCATCGGCCGACAATCCGGAAAGTAGTGAAATACTTTGACTGCTACTAATAGAAGAGAAACCGGACGAGTTGGTCATATTGGTATAGATAGCAGTCAGTGTCGCAATAGCACTAGCATTATCAGTGTAAACATTGGGCTGCACAACAATGTTGTTAGGAGGAGGAACCTCAACTAGTTTTTTACATCCTATCTCGGCTAATATAGCAAAGCAAATCAATATTACCCGAATTTTGCATTGTTGTATTATCAAAAAACTACAACACTTAAATATACAATTCGTAGTCATGATCATTTCTTTTTAATGAAAAGTTTGCTGCTCGTAAATATTTCACAGTTCCACCCTTAATCCAATTGTCATTATTCTTAACGGCGGAAGACTTGAAGCATTCTTACTCTCAGGATCTATACCAGTAAAGTCTGTGATTGTGGCGATATTTTGCCCCTGAAAATAGATTTGTACATTTTGCAATGAAACCTTCTCCAGCCACTTGGATGGAAATCGCCACGACAATGAAATATTTTTCAATCGTATATAAGATGCCGCAAATGAATTCCCTGCATCACTATATTCTGCCCAGGGGATAACCGTAAGATCGGAATTGTAACGAGCATGCGTAGCGTTATCACCGGGCTTTTGCCACCGATTCAGCACTGTCACGGGTTGATTACTTGATGAACTGGAAAACGATCCTGGAATTCGGCTACCATTAGAAAACAGCAAATTTTTTGCCCCCAATTGTCTAACAAACTGGAAGAGAAAATCAACTTCAAAACCTTTCCAGGTTACAGTGTTCTGAAAACCGCCATAGAACCTCGGAAGAGTGTTAACAAGAACTATATAATCATCTGGATAATTTGGTTCGCCAATCGGCTTACCTTCTTTGTCGGCCAGAATGTAGAGTCCTGTTGCTTGATCAACGCCGATGTATCGAGGAACTTTTTGGATTCCGAGCGGCTGACCTACAATGACCCCATTAAAACCGGACGCGTAAGGCGACGCCTCTATGTTGGGAAACTTTATTACTTTGTTCTTTGGAATCGTTAAATTGACATTGCTAGTCCAAATAAATTCTCTTGTTTTCCAATTTGTTGAATTGAGTGAAAACTCCCAACTAGTGTTTTGAACAGATGCAGGAAAATTACTAATAATGGAAGGGAAACCTGCCATGTCCGGTAGTTGGAATTGTGTGATTTGATTAGACGAACGGTTGATGCTATATGTACCGTTGACAATAATTCTATCATCGAAAAAACCAAGATCTACGCCGATCTGCCATTTCCGTGTTTCTTCCCATTGAATATATGGATTAGGAAGCGCATTAGGACCTAATCCATCGGTGCCTTGGTAAGGAATGCCTGCAAAGGTATTATAATAGGCGTTTAAGTATGAATAATCTCCGATCTGATCATTGCCCGTTGTTCCATAACTCGAACGGATCTTACCAAAACTCAAAAAACGGATATTATTTTGTATTATTTTTTCCTGGGTAAATATCCAGGCAGCTCCCACGCTTCCAAAATTATGAAACCTGTTTCTTTCACCGAAGCGACTACTTCCATCCCTACGAGCAGTCAAATTCACAATGTATTTATTGCTGAAATTGTAATTTAATCTGCCAAATACAGCGTTGTATTTATATATAGCATCAAAAGGGCTAATTGCTATCGTAGTTGCTGCTGAAAGGTTCTTTAGCTGATAATCACTAGCATATCCTGAAGCTGACAAGCCTAATAATTCAGTATTATTTTGCTGAATTGTCATACCTATTAAGGCATCTATTTTTCCCATACCCAACGTCTTTCTATACAGAATTTGAGGTTCAATAATCCATGAATTAATATCTTTATTTACATATGAAGCAGACCTGGGCGTAGTGGGACGTCTATTCGGCTGAATCGCTTCCAGAGGTTTGGGTGTATATGCTCTTGATTGTAAATTATTGTATCCAAAACTACCTACAACCTCTAGCCCAGGAAAAATCAAATAAGTCAGCTTTGAGTTGCTTATCAAATTCCTCGTTTTATTTTCATATTTTCTATACTTAATATAAGCAAGCGGATTTTCCCATGTCGCCGCTCCTGAAGGATTAAGTTGCCAGTTCAATGAACCATCTGTATTATAAAGTGGCGGAGCAACTGGTTCTAATCGAATGGCTCTTTGCGTTAAATCGATTTCAGGTAAATGATTATCGTCGAATAGATAACTACCTGACATTTGAACTTGAAATTTTTTATTCGGGGAAGCGGCGTTCACACTAAAATGTACCGATCCTCGTTTATCATCAAAATTCCCTGGAAAAACAGTCGTACTTTTATTATAAGTTGCCCCTATAAGGTATTGTACACCTTCTGTCCCTCCTGAGATAGAGCTGTTGATGTTAGTGTATTGGGCGGTTTCACCAATTAATGTTTTTTGCCAGTCCGTGTAGCGAGTCGTATCCCAACGTTTTAAATCATTTGCAGATACAGAAGGATCTGTCCAGTCAATTCCATCGTTCTTAAAAGCTTCATAGCGCATATCCAAATATTGTCGGGAGTCGAGCATCTTCACTTTCTTAGGCACTTTGCCCCAGCCCTGTTGTAAATCGATCCTCAATTTTGTTTTACCTGGCTTTCCCTTTTTTGTGGTTATCAGAATAACACCATTGGCTCCGCGTGATCCATATATTGCAGTAGCATCAGCATCTTTAAGTACATCAATGGATTCTATTTCTGCTGGGTTTATGAAACTTAAGGGGGTCCCATCGGTATTAGTACCACCTGTTAATGGTCCTCCGCCGCCAGTGTTGGTAAACACAGAAGGATACGGGATTCCGTCGACTACAATCAGTGGCTCGTTTGCTTCCGGCCTAATGCTGTTCTGTCCTTGAATACGAACAGTCACAGCGCCATTAGCCACACCTGTGTTTTGTGTGATAAATAACCCGGGCACACGACCTTGGATGGCTAGCATGGGATTTGTGACCGGTTGCCTCTCAATATCTTTTGCTTTAACACCGCTCACATTACCTGTACTAAATCTCTTCGTGGTTGTGCCGTAACCGATGACTATAGTTTCATCCAGCTTGTTTACATCAATATTCATTCTAACCAGGATGGATCCATCTTTTACTGTCGATTCCCTTGGTTCATACCCAATTGAGCTTATAAGCAAGGTATTATTCCTTTTAACATCTTTTAAAATGAAGTATCCCATTGGGTCGGTAGTTGTTCCTTGTTGCGTTCCTTTAACCTGTACGGTTGCTCCTTGTACAGGTTTTCCATCTGCATCGGTTACCCTTCCGGATAACAGGGGGATTATTCCTGCCGTATCAACCTTTATGTTATTTTCTTTGCGATCTGCCTTTCTAGGCATTAGTAATATACTTTCGTCCGCTATTTGCCACTGTAGATTTCTTCCCTTAAACAGGTATTCCATTACTTCCGATACAGTCGATTTCTTAAAATTTACCGTTACTCGTTCGTCCAGATCCAGTTCTACCTTCTGATTGGCGTACATCAATGAAAAGCCCGTCTGGTTCTTTATCTCTTTAAACAGGTCTTTCAACCTGATACCTTTGGATGAGAATGTAATGGTTGGATCTTTTTGACCGGTAGTAGCCTTTGCGGTAGATGATAAAATGAGGCATAACATAAGCGGTAGCATTAGCCTGTAAATATTACAGGCCTGTAGCAGTTTAGCCATTTGATTTTGGTTTAAGCAATAAATAATTATTGTACTGTCACTGGCAGTATTACATTGTTCCCTGATAGTTGGTGTAGGTCTATTTTTAGCTCCCTTTGCTAATAAAACACCAATAAACCGAATCCGGGCTATTTGGTTGAAATTATCCACCTCTGCAGCACGACTCAGTTGAAGCCACGCTCCAATAAATACCTCATTAACAATCGGTTTGCATACTTATTCAATTTTATGTTTTAACTTTAATGCATAGCTAACAAACCACATGGTGTAACGGGGACAAACTACTTAAGCACATCTGGCTTTGCCAACCTCCACTTCCCTCATTTATTACGAAATAGAATACGTTTTTACTACACCAGCGTAGTAAAAGGTTCTATTTTGATCTATTGATAACTTTTTTATTAAGTTTGTATCAAATATCTTTATCCCCCTTATCCTGTTCGTTAGTCATGGAAAGTATTGCCATTTTGATAGATAAATTGATCTGCAATGAGATTCTACGAAGAGGATGCGAAGCTGCTCTTAGAGCATTTGGAAGCCGGGGACACCAGGGCTTTTGCATTTATCTACGAAAACTATCGAAAACTGCTGACCGTGTCAGCCATCATGATCTTAAAGGACGAAGAAGCTGCAAAGGATCTAGTTCAGCAATTTTATATTGACTTTTTTGAGCACCAACTATATCGTAAAATAAAAGCACCCTACAGTTTCAAAGCCTATTTGGTCAATTGTGTCAGAAATCGTTGTTTAAATCTAATAAGGGATACGGGTCGCCAAAAGAGAAGAAATGATCAGATGTTGGCCCAGTTTAATGCTAATGAACTTACAGATTCAGACCAGGACGATCAGGACTTCACAGAACCATTGAACGATGCGCTTCGGGCCGCATGTCAACAAATGCCTTTGAGTGTAAAGGCCATAGAGTTAAGATACTTCCAGGGTATGTCGCGGGAAGAAATCGCGAATCAGCTGGGCATCAGCACTAACACAGTGAAGAATAATCTTATACGGGGGTTAAAAATGCTCAGGCAATATCTTAACATAAAAATCTCGAATGATAATAGCCCGTTATCTCACAAATAGTGTTTTATGATAGTATGCATCCGACCACTGAGTATATTCATTATCTAATAGCCGTAAAACTCGCCGGCCAAGCGACCGATGCTGAACTTCAGCAACTGGATGAGTTACTCAAAACAAACGATGCAGCTAAACAGCAGTGGAAAAATGCCGTTGAGGGAATTTCAACTGAAGATATCGAGAACCGGTTCAATAAAATAGATGAATGGAACTGGAAGGATATTAACGAAATTCAACCCAAAAGCCATAGGAGAAAAATAGCCTGGAGCGTATTGCTGGCAGCTGCCGTAATCAGTGCAGTGGTTGTATCGATATCTATTTTTAAAGCGCCCTCTCCTCCTCAGAAAACCGGCATTTCGCAGGCTACCACCTCCCGAAATATTCAGCTTCAACTAAGTAATGGCCAGGTATATACATTAACAGGTGATTCAACCAGTGAGCAATTGGATGTCGGTGTGCTGCAAAACTCTGCCAAGACGCTGACCTATAAGATTGATAATGCTACGGGGAATGAGGCAGTATTAACTGCCATGAATAGTTTGAGGGTGCCTGTAGGTCAGGATTATAAGATCGTCTTATCAGATGGCAGCAAAATATGGTTGAACTCGCAAACGGAGATAAAATTCCCATTTAAATTTCAGAAAAGTTCGCGCGAAATTTTTATAAATGGGGAGGCATACCTGGAAGTGGCTAAAGATGCAGCGCGTCCTTTCCTGGTCCACGCCGCCAATAGTACGATTAGAGTACTCGGCACCTCTTTTAACGTGAATACGTACGATTCCGCGGTTACCAGGGTGGCTTTAGTGGAGGGTTCTGTGCGGCTTGTGACTCAATCGGCCGAAACGAACATTACACCTGGCTATGAGGCGGTCTATAAAAATCAAAAGGTATCCATTGCTAAATTTGATGAGGACATAGCGTTAGCCTGGAAGTCAGGGCGACTATATTTTGAAAATGCTACCATTCAGGAAATATCTGGCGTGCTCCCCCGTTGGTTTGGCGTTGAGGTACAATTCGATTCCCCGGCTTTGATGACGGAAACTTTTACCGGTGTAGTTAATCGCAAAATGCCCATCACTGTATTTTTGGACAAGCTAACAAAGATCACTGGCGCTAAGTACTATTTTGATAAGAAAGGTGTATTGCACATAAAATAGTTATTGTTGACATGGGTTTGTGTAAACAACAAGTCATGGATCCACCGCGGTTATAACCGACTTCATAAGGTAAGGTTAAACAGTCTGTCGGATAGCCATCAGATTTCCTGTTTTCTCAATTCTCTCTTCTGCAGTCGGTTTCTAATAAATTTTGATGTATTCGAAAAACCCAAAGGCATCCAAGCGGCTTGTCCGTTTGGATGCCTGAACAATTAGCTATGTACCTTGATTTAAGACTAATGAAGGGCAGCGAACGGCTTTTGGAGTCAAATGGCAAAGCATTCCCAAAAGGGACCAGGATGGCGCGTGCTATCTGTGTGTCATCGGCAAAAAACAATCTAACTGTGAGCGGTGACGTGATCCAGGTGAAGAATTGTCCGGCAGCATTTATTGGATTGGTCGCTACCTTGGCTTTCCAGATACGCAATGATGTCATTTTTGTCAAAACCCTCGTTGGTTTTGGCATTATGAATTGCAGTGATAAAACACATAACCTATACTCTCAAGCCACAACACGAGCCGTCGATTATGCAGCGAAAGAGGTTCAATCATTTGACTTCCATATTCAAGAGGGGTCGCTTTCCGGTTTTATTTGAGCGACGGCCATTCCTTCAACTTGTGAACGCAAAAATTCTTGTAAAAAGTATTCTTTATGATTTAGCCAATCATAAATAAATCCGTCATCGCCAGCAAATGTTTCGGTCAGCGTAACCTCGAATGAACATGTTTTATAAAAGGAACAAAAGGCCTTCAACCGCCCTTTGTCGACGAATATTGAAATAAAATTATATTTCTCCGGGAAAGATGACGTTAGCGTGTCGAAGTTCTACGACGATCCCCTGCCCTCAAAATACATTCTGAGCTGTCTGTTACCGGCTTTATGCGAGGTGAATAACAATAAAAGACAGGCCAAACATTTGTGGCGAACACCAGCCCAAATTAAATATTGAGTATCTTGCAGAAATTCCCGTTGAAACTAACTGCCATATGTATGTATCGAGACTACGCTTATGGAACTTTCGGAAGTTCGGTTCCGCCGCCCCTTTCGATCTTTTGCTTCCCCATCTGGATCTGAACCTTAAGAGTGGTTTGAATCTGCTGATAGGGGAAAACGATTCGGGCAAGACAGCTATTATAGACGCGCTCAAACTTGTACTGAAAACGCATAGTTTGGAGTGGCTAAGGATCGAAGATGAAGATTTCTTTGAGGGCACATCACGTCTACGTATTGAGTGTTATATCACAGCGTTGAGCGATGATGAGGCCAGAAATTTCACAGAATGGCTGGGTTGGGATGGCCGCAATCCCTACCTAAAGCTGATGCTGGACGTCACGCGAATTCCGGACCGTATTTTGCCTGCAGAGGTGAAAGCGGGGGCCGATGACGAGGGACTGCAGTTGTCGGCAGAAGCCAGAGACAAGCTAAAAATCACCTATTTACGGCCGCTTCGCGATGCGGAAAACGAGCTTTCTTCTCGCCGCAATTCCCGGCTTTCTCAAATACTACATAGCCACCAGGCGTTTAATAACCAGATGCCCCATCGGCTGGTTACACTGACTCAGCAGGCGAATGCGGAGGTCGCAGCCTACTTTGACGGCAAAGACTCCGATGGCAACGATCTACCTGTCGCCGCGCAGGGGGGCAAAGAGTTGAAAACAGCTATAGACCAATACCTGACACAGTTCTCAGGTAAAAAAACCGCCTTTAGCGTCAATTCCCAAGATCTAAAACAAATACTTGAATCCCTTTCGCTGTTGTTTGATAATGGCTATAACCTCGGATTAGGTAGCCACAATCTCCTTTGCATAGCGGCGGAGCTGTTGCATCTGGCGAAAAATCCTGACGATAGTCTGAGGTTGGGGTTAATCGAAGAAATTGAAGCCCACCTCCATCCTCAGGTGCAAATGCAGGTAATTGAAACGTTGCAATCTGAAGCCGAGAAAAACAAGGTTCAACTGCTGATCACCAGTCACAGCCCGAACATCGGTTCCAAAATTCACCTCAACCACCTGATCATCTGCCAAAAAGGAAGGGCCTTCCCTATGGGAGCAGATCATACCTTACTCACAGCGACTGACTATTCGTTTCTGCAGCGATTTCTCGACACCACAAAAGCAAACCTATTTTTTGCACGCGGAGTGATATTGGTAGAGGGCTGGGCCGAAGAACTGATTTTACCGGTTCTAGCGAAAAAAATTGGCTTCAATTTGACTGAAAGAGGGGTGTCGGTAGTGAATGTAGGCAATACCGCATTTTTACGTTATGCCGGTATTTTCAAACGACGACAGCAACCAGAGATGGAAGTCAAGGTATCCGTGGTGACGGACGTGGACATAAAACCATTACTTGCGGGTGAAAACATCGAAGAAGATGACCCGAATAATCCCGGCCATAAGAGAACCAGACCCTATACACAACCGGAGATTAATGGACGGCTAGCCAATGCGATCACAACAAAGGAACATAAATACAATGGCCAATGCGTAAGAACTTTCGTCAGCCCTTTGTGGACACTGGAATACTGTATTGCCTCCTCACCAAAATTAAGAAGGCTATTTTATTTATCAGTGCTGAAAGCCCTGCGGGAACAAAAGATAGATGAGGGGGTGCAGGATCTTCGAAACTATGATAACGCCATTGCCAACATTGCCACCCATTTTACCAACTGGTCAGAGCCAGCTGAAAAAATTGCTTTCGATATATACAACCATATTCTGAGTGGAAAGACCACGCTGTCCGTGGCAAAGGAAAAAATATCGAAGGCAATAGTAGCACAGATGTTTGCCAGAGAACTGGAGATCGACGCTAGCAATACCGACTACAGGACGGAGACAAGCCTTACATACCTTTTTGATGCTATTACATATGCTGCAAATAACTAACGACGATATAGCCTATGCAGAACAGATTCTTTTTAGCAGAACCGGTGTCTTTGATCAGGAAAGGATCCGCTTTATCTGCGAACTGGACACCTGTGATTTGCAAGCCGTTCCAGGAAGCGGAAAAACGACAGTACTGCTGGCCAAGCTGTTGATCCTTGAGCGCTATCTGCCACTGGCGGATAGCCGGGCAATTCTTGTCATTTCGCACACCAATGCAGCGGTTGATGAAATCAGGGATAAAATCTCAGCTTATTGTCCCAAACTATTTTCGTCGCCCCATTTTATAGGCACAATTCAAGGTTTCGTGGATAAATTCCTGGCTATCCCTTATTATACAGTCAAGTTCAAACGCAGACCCAAGCGAATAGACGATGAGATTTACTATGAAAAGGTCAGCAGGTTCTCTACCACAGTGTTAGGTGGACGCCCCATAATTGACCAAAACAACGCGAGATATTACCTGAATTTCTATCAAAATGTTGGGGATCTACGTTTTGCATTGGTTGGCAATGCGGTGCGTTTAACAACCGGAATTAATGGTCCTGACATTTCAATCAAAAGGCCTCGTAGCACAGCTGCGACAGACTGGAACCCTGTACAAAAACAGGGCGTGCTCGCCTGGCTGCATACGTTCAAACTTAAGATATTAAAGGACGGATACCTATGCTTTGATGATGCCTATTATCTTGCTGATCGCTACCTGGCCGAATTTCCCAGAATCACCTCCATCCTGCAAAAAAGATTTCAGTTTGTGTTTGTTGATGAGATGCAGGACATGGCCAAACACCAATATGAATTGCTGGAGAGGGTATTTGCAAACAGTCCAGCTAATACTACCATTTATCAGCGGATTGGCGACAAAAACCAGGCGATCTATAGTAATATATCACAAGGACAGCATACCTGGGCAGACCGACCGCTGGTATTGCAATTAAACGGCAGTCATCGACTATCGCCTCATGTTGCCAGGATAGTTGAAAAAATCGCCCATACCCCCATTCAGATTACCGGCCATCAGACCAATGCGGATGGTACCCCCATAGACCTGTTGCCCCATATTCTGATATACAATGACAGAAACATCGGGGCTGTTATCTCTCATTTTGCCCAGCTCATTGCCCAATACCGAGCCTCGGGCGATTTGCCACGGACCGGGAGCCAAAAGTATAAAGCTATTTGCTGGAATGCACAGGCAGACCCACAGAGAATAAGACTAACCACTTATCATCCTTCATTTGACAGACGTAGACACACTCCCAAAGTCAACTACAGCAGTCTGGAAAGTTATCTGCATCATTCTTCAAACAACGCATTTGCAGGTGTGGTAAAAAACATTTACAATGCACTGTTACGGGTATTAAGGTTAGAAGCTGTGGAACCAACACCGGGGTTATCCTATAACAAAACAGAACTCAATAAATTCCTGAAAGAACAACATCCGCAGGTCTATGACACACTGCAGAGAAATCTTTATCGTTGGAGCAGGCAGATCTTGATGGGCCAGTCCCCTACGACTCTGATAGAGATACGCGCATTTTTACCAATGCTGTTAGCGCTCTTTCAAAAAAATATCCATCATGCAAATAACTTTGTTAATGGACCACCTGTAGTTGTAGCCGCGAATGTAGCAGCTGTGGCCCACCCTATGCAACATCCCAATGTATTTGTACACCCGGATTTCAACATTGAAGTAATGACCGTTCATGCCTGTAAGGGGCAAACTCATACAGCCACGCTCTATATGGAAAGTCATTATCAGAAAGACATAGGGGGCGCAGGCAGCCATGAATCCGAACGCCTGGCTGATTTCTTATTGGGTGCTGCTCGCCCCAACCAGCTTCACAAATTCGTTGAACAGTCTCTAAAAATGGCATATGTAGGCTTTTCCCGGCCCACGCACCTGCTCTGCTTTGCTGTGCACGAAAGACATTACCTTGCTCGTTTGACAGGATTACTACAACGGGATTGGACATTTTCCCATATACCGTAATAGTAGCCGTAAGTAGGTACATAGTCCGGAAGTGAAAGTGCTGCAGCTGTAATAAGAAAACTTATCATTATCGATACTTGTTTTTTATTTCCTTTTAGTTTATACCAGAGATATCTCGCTCACCACTAGATATTTTCTATCCAGGCGGATTTTTCACCGTTTGGGCCTAATCTGGTGTGAAAGGTTGCATCTTGAACATAGCGAAGAATGATGTTTTGAAGAAAAATATCATTGCCATATCCTTCTAGGATAGTCAGACACAAATCCTGTTCTAACTTGTTCATTAGTCTCATGAATTGTATACTTTAGTTAGTTTGCTTGTTGGTAATTAATAGAGGAAAACGCGAATAGAAATTTTAAAATACAGAATAAAAAAAACCGGTCAAGAGGTGCTTAACCGGATTTTTATTCTGTTCTATTAAATTCTTACAAATGCTCAAGTCGGGATTGGGCTAATAAATAAAGCGACATCGTGTCAAATTCTTCCAAAATTTCGTCAGACAGATCCAAAAAGTGATTGACTACTTTACCATTTTTCAGCAGAATATGTGGCTCCCACAAATTGCCTTCCTGGCTGTAAATGAATTTCCATTTGCCACCCTTTTCATGTATAACAACCATTCCCAAGTAAATCAGCAGCGATTTAAATAGTTTGTCACGAAATTGGTCAGAAGACAAATTACAATACAAACGCCTATCGTCAAGCAACTGTAAACTTTGAAAAGTATTATTAAGTTTGGCAGGATTGATCGCGTAATGTTGGCTTATTGCAGTGATTGCTTCAGATATTTCTGTCGATGTGAGCTGGCTACCGAAATTAGTCCCTTTCAACACATGTTCCGGGCCGAAAGGATCATCAAGCCCCAACTCCTTTCTGAAATCCTGATAGGAATCAAACATAGAGAAGATATGAGAATCACTGGCTTCCAATACAATTCTGCCGTCATTCAGTTCGTAATAAACGTTATCGTCAAAGGAATTGATCTTAATATCGTTGCGCAATTTGAAATTGCCTTCTTTCAACAGCTGTATTTTTTCAATTTCTGTCAAACGTCTGAACATATATCACGATTTAACCATTAACGCCTTATGGAATCACAAGTTCCTCTGGATCAATAACAAAATTAGGAGTAAGAGGCGTTTGTAAGGGCATTGGCAACCCAAATACGCCTTGCGAATAGCCCTGAATATTAATATTAAGATAGTTTTTAGGAACTGTCTGCCCACTGACGAAACCGCCATAGTGGGCGAGCACAAATTTAGGTTGTTCAAATGACATTTGATTGGTAGCCGGGTCAAAAACCGCCTTTGATTGCCAAATATTGATCCCCATGCTTTGTGCTCTGGCTATGATTGAAGCTCCGATTTGCGTATCAGCTGTTGTAATGAAGAAGAGGACTGGTCCAGATCTCACCTGAGTCACCCCCGCCGCATCTAATGCGGGATCATTATAACTAAGTTGCCTATACTGCGCTAGCATCTCCAGCTCACCGAGAATTTGATAATTGTTATACGACAGCTCAAGGGTGCCGTGGTATGCTTTAACTTCCGTTGCAAACCAGTTAACCAACTGATAAACATTAGTGCCCTGCGTATTGGAAGAGACGAACATAAAGTTGTCCAAGTTATCTGGCCTAGTCATTTTTACGGTACCGCCATTCTGCGCCGTACGAAGAGGGGTTGAAAAGTTCAGCCTGTTCTCCCTTAGCCCAAAGAATTTCAGGGCGGTTTCTTCGAATGCCTTCCCGACGTACCTGTTAAATTCAACTGTGGTGCGATTGGCATTCCATCCTCGTGCAAGCGCAAGATTGCGCAATTGTGTAGCCGAGAAGCCGGACAGAGGAGCATTAACATTGACAAGACCGTCCCAAAACAACCCTGTATATAGTTGGAGGGTGTTATCATCATTAATATTAAAAGCGGAAAGATCCCATTCGTCGCCCTGATCCCAATTTCGCCACCACTCAGTTAAATGAGGATAACTGGTTCCACCGGGAGTGCTGCCAGCGCCACTGCCACCCCCGTTTACACTTCCCTCACTGGTGCCATCGATAACCGGCGGTGTATCTGGATCACCTACATCTCCGCCACCACCGCCACCAGAACCGGTACACATCACTTCTACATCAAACGTCGAATGGTGATAGGACTCATTACCACTGCAATGACAAGGATCATCTGCACCGTCCGGATCCCACCAAATTTCTGTCTCATAAAGTATGTTAAAACATTCGGCCGCACTCAAATCACCTGAGTTATCTCTTTGTCTGGCTAAGTTGACTTGATTTGGAACTGCAGTTATTGCAAAGAGTTTTCTACTATCAATTTCAGTTGGGCGCTGGATCAATGAGTCCCAACGTAAAAGCCGAATATCAGGTATGGCGTGTGTCTTTGTACCATACACTATTAAATCAAAATAGTTAATGAGTTTAAAAACCCTTTCGGCGGTATAAGGGCTACTTTTTTGATTCCCATAACGGCTAATTGCTTTTTTGAGAAATACCCTAAACTTGTAATTGGCTGCCGTATGGTTGACGGTTAGAAAACCCTGGATTTCCGACCTGCTTTTTGAGGATAGGGGAATAAGTGTAGTCCCAATCTTAGGATTGGTAGGCACAATGGCTTTATTCCAGACCGGGTAACCATTGTTATCTACAAAATAGCGCAGGAAATTTTTCTCCTGGTTTTGTCTCTTTATTTCATTCAGTATAGCCAATACCTCAGGGTTCGTGACACCGGAGGAATCAAAAAAAGAACTCAACTCCGGTGATGTAGGTAGGGCATACTGCTCCTGTTCTACAGGACTACAGGAATTGATAATTGACGATAAGGGAACTAATAGTAAAAAGAGGACTATTACCCTCAGGGTACGGGCTGTTTTCATTTTTTGGTTTTGAGGTAAGAGAATATGTATTTGGTCCTAATGGGCTAAAAACGGTTAACAATTCGGAATACAACTCAAATATATAAACGCAATTGCTACTTTAAACAAAATTTAATGACTTCTAGGTATTTCCACCCAAACATTAATTTCAATATTTGACTTGGCGGGCATTTTCCTTGTTAGCCACCTGGCGATTATAAACGACTTTACCGAATCCTTATTTAAAAAGCTTTTGATCCATAATTGATTCAGATATTTATCCCTGAACAAGACAGCGAGGCAGAGCTTCTACCAATCACTACTATCCTCCGATAACATCCAGTCCTTAACACTATTGATGTGTCTTTGAAAACTGAAGCTATTTACTGGGCCTGATTTCTAACGAAAAGAGAAAATATGGCGCTTTCATCACAATGAGCGCTATCGCATAAGGCAAGCGGTGATCATCATTTCTGCTACTGGGTGCTTGTCTGCCATTTAATATCATATATCCTGTCTAAGTAAACCGTTACATAGATGACCTGACAACGTCAAGTCGATCTCAAAATTTGCTTCTTCGCTTCACCCTCTAGTATCAATGACATCAATTTAGAAACGGATATCGCTGGATCAAACAAGGCGTCATACTGATAATGTTCCAATTGATATTTTTCATTATAGTGCTCGACTGCTGCGCTGACACAGCTGATTAGCAAGGTACACGAAGTCATATTTCCCTTGATCCATTGTGATATTTTTTTGATACGATCGAAATCCCCCTCACGGGTATGACAATGGGTTATTAGAAAGTCGGGATTGAGCGATCCAATGTGTTTTTTCAAGATATCTATATCCTCGGTCAGGGTTATTTCAATTCCCATTCTTTCTAAATGCCTACTATATAGCTGAGTCGGCGAGTTATATGCTCCATACATGACACCCTTGATACTACGAAGCATCTGCCCGGATTGAAGTAAAAAAATCCTTCTGTCCCTTAAAATGGTGATTGTTCTGCGAAGCCTGTGTAGTTCATAAGTATTACTGATGCAAATATCAAATAGCATTTTAGGGATCTTCTGATCCAAATCCGTTAGTATACTCGAATAATCTCGATAGATAATTATGACACAACAAGGTCTTTTTTGGCGGGCAACCGTAGCGACGGCCGTTATTTGATCAAACTTGAAAGGTCCCTTATCATTATATGTTAGCAACAAAAAGTCAAAATCGGTTGTATCCAAGCATACCTGAGCGGCAATTGCGTTATCTACCACAGTTGAAGTATGTCGATACAAAGCCACCAAATAATTAACATGTTCATTGGTCGCCATATCGATCGTGCAATACAAACCTTTCATCTACGAAAGAGAGTTTTGTAAGGATTGATATAACTGAAGAATTTCCTGTTCCATTCCTTTATGTAACTCATTTTGTTTTACTGAGACGTCGTGGATTAATGAAGTTATCATGGCCCGATCAAGATCATTTGTTGAAGACAATTCCCCTATGATCGAAAGGAGGTTGCTTTTGATATTGTGTGCCAAATCTCCCCAAACAGTATTATCAAAATAATATCGCGTCATAGAATATTTTTCGATGATCGCGTGCTGAACATTTTGTAGTTGCCCTGCCCTTTCCTCGGAAATGATACTATCATAGTTAATGAAAATATTTCTTAACCGATCCTTGGAATACTGTAATATCGTTAAAAAATCTTTGAGACTGACCAGGTGCTGATCAACCATATCTGTTTTATAAGAGATCAGCCATTTCATGATCTCTTGATCTTTCACTTTCTTTCTTTCAAGTTCATTCTTCAGCAACTCGATCTTTTGGCTGTTACGTATGTTTATGACGGCACTGGTTATTGCAGTCACAACAGCAGCGATAGCGGCAATAACTGCTACCAGAATTTCAGTCTGCATGGTCATTTTTTACATCTTGGTAGCATGTCTTTATGAAATCGCAAAGGCGATCGTATTCTTTTTGGATAATGGGGAGCGTTTCTTGGAATTGCTCATTAAGTAATGCAAATTTCTGCCTGGCTTGTTCCACATTTCCCGAACGCACCAGTTCTTCTGTTTCAGCTCTTACCGCCTCAAGCTGCGTTAATCCCACAAAGGCTAAACCGCCTTTTAGCCTATGGATACAGATACACCCTTCCCCGTGACGCTTTGACTCAATGGCTTCTCGGGCGATATCCAAATTTGACGGAAAGGTCTCGATAAAAACACCAAACGCCTTTGCTGCATATGTAAGATTCGATTCATAAATTGCTTGCAAGTATCGAACGTCTAGCCGACTATCAAACGTAAAATGAAAAGACATATATAAAGATTTATTTTTCCTCAACCTCACAATGCAAGTCTTGGGGAAGTGAGCGAGTGTTTCTGTTCTTATCCATGATTAGGATTAGCTATACATCATTGAGTATACGAACAAATACCGCCCTCAGTTGAATACCAAAAACTGCGATATGTAAGAGATTATCAGTTAGGATGGACATGAAAAATAAATTAGAAATAAAATCTAATATGTAAAATTCACGCTACAAACATTATTTAATGTCGAATGTTACAGCCATGGCATTTCACAGAAAACGCCACCTTGCGTGAACACAAATTGAATATTTTTTCACAAAACCGAAATTACATTTTAAATATAATTTAATTTCTTGTTAATTATTGTGCAATGGAGCGTAAGGACGCTATCAAAGTATCGTTATTCATTTATATTATTTCGCCTTGCTGGTTGGTTTTGAGAAAATCTCCTATGCGGCAGTATTCATTCTCGATGATAGGAAATGTCTGACAAAATCGTTTATGAAGTAAGGCAAATTTCTCGCGGGCTTCTGGCAGATTGTTTTTGAGAAGTAGAACTTCCACTTCAGCCCTTATCCTTTCAAGTTCCGTCAGTCCCACTTCAGCAAAACAGGATTTCAATTTATGGATTAGAAGACCGCAACTTTTCATATCCCCTGCTTCAAAAACTTCCTTGGCGTTTGCCATAGTTAGCGGGACAACCTTTAAATATAAGTCAAAAAGATCTATCGCATATGAAATTTCCGATTCATAAAGTGCATTCAAGAATCGAACGTCTAAGCGACTATCAAATATAAATTGAACGAGCATACTTACAAAGTTATTATTCTACAAACCTGTTATCCACCAAAAAGATTGGCAACGTATTTAGGCATCGCATTGCTTACTCTCAGACTAAGTTCTGATCGGCTACTTCTAGCGGTTGGAGTTTTACAATCATATGCTTGCCCCCAAACAATAATATAATTTAATACAATCTCTGTGACCGGATGTTACATTCTAAATTTAAATTAATTTTGATTACGTACCTCTCAAATAATACGATCGCTGGATATTTCTCATGTAGTGTATCAATGTTTTTAAGACGAAAAATATTTATACTTGCTTTAATTTTTTTAAGTGGTGGTCGTACACTATGGGTGCTCGTTTTTGGTGCCTGACAGGTAATAGCGTATACACTTTTTTCATTTCCTATTCGTTGAATATTATTTTTTAAACTATAATATCAGTCCCTAATGCCAGCAAACCTAGATGATTTCAAATGTGAAGCCACATGTGTCTACAAAGATGAAAATTACATGGTAAGAGATAACGGATCCGTGCTACGCCACCCTCGAGACGGAAAACGTCCTCGTAAAAATGATAGCCAGTGGACCAGGGGTAAACATAACGTCAAAACTGGATATATGGAAATCGGCACCGCGCGCGTCCATCGCATTGTGGCTACAGCATTCCATAGTGTTGCTCCTACCAAAGAACATGTGGTTGATCACATAGATACAAACAAAATGAACAACCGGCCGGAAAATCTGCGTTGGGTGACAAGATTGGAAAATACAATGCTAAACCCAATTACGGCAAAACGCATTGCGATCGTTTGTGGCAGCGTCGAGGCTTTTTTTGCCGATCCATTAAAATTCCGTGACAAATTCCAGGAGCCGAATTTCAAATGGATGCAAACCGTTAGTGCTGAAGAAGCGCAAATATGTAGAGAACGGCTCCTGGCTTGGGCAGCGAACGATAAGTTTCCATCCGGTAGCGGTTCCTTAGATCGATGGATATTTAGGGACAGGCATTACCCAAGCCCCTCAGAAGAATCAGTTACAGTCACAGTTTCGGATACACCTAATGCGATTCAAATGAACTGGAAGACGGCCTGCGAGTTTCCTTGTTGTCCGCAGAACAGCACCTGTAATCCAATGAACACGTACGCCGAGAATCTGCAAATTGGCAGGACTTTTTCCACTAACAAATACGCTAGCTTTATTATTTACGAAGTAGCAAGATCTGAAGACGGGCGAACGTTATGGGTTATTTCCCGTTGCAGTGAAGATAATGCCATAAAAGGTTGGGCGTTGGCTCAGATTACATTCGAAGACACATTGTTTGTTCATACCAATCTTGGAAGTTTCTTTGCGCTGACAGAAGCCATTAAACAGTTCAAACACGCTCAGGGGATCGATTGGACAGGTGAAGATTCAGTTGACAGCAATTGTTAAAATCGTCCAAACTTGTCCTTAAGCTTAATTTCGTCTGTATTGTTTGTTCAACAAACTAGGCCAAGCGCTTTGAAAGTAGCATCAGTTGTTCCAATACTCTGGCAAGATATCCTTTTACGGACGGGTCAGTGGAAACTTCAATTCTACCAATAGCCGGTGTTACTGGATGCTGTCCCCACAAACTGTATGCGTTTTGGTGATAAAACTTCATTCCGCTCTGGGTAATTGGATTCAAGATTAATAATGCCTGCGTTTTTATTGTCCCTCCATAGACCGTGGAGATTCCATGCAGATATTTAAGCGTTAATTCCGCAAAATCGAAATTTTCGATATTGCGGACGGTCTTATATTTAGCATCCATAATGTAGTAACTTATTTCGCCGCCAACATTCACTTCTAACACAAAGTCTGGACGCAGTCCCCGGCCTCCGGCCCTTGAAGTTGTCAAAGTAACCGGCAATGTATCATAGTGTACAGTTATCTTTATGTCATTTTTTTCAAAATGGTAAGTGGGTAACAGCTCAATGTCTTCCATTGAGAATGGATTTGTTAGCAGGCTCGCGGACTGATACAGGACAGACTGGTCCTCGGTGGTAAAATGGAGATCATCTAATAAGGCATCAAAAATCTTAAACAAGCAAAATATCTCGTATAACTTTGACACGTGCTTTAAACCAGACAACAATGGATCTGGATAATAGCGGACCTGTCTATTCTCCAACCACTTTACCAAACACATATACAGATTTCGGTAATGTGGTTTGCTGTGTATGCGTTGGTCCTGAATTGAATCTATCAATTCAATAGATACTGGAACGAGACGATTCAAGGTGCCCTTAATCTCTTCAATCGCAATTTCTAACTCTTCTGTATATGACACCATACGTTTGAAAAAACCCGCATAAATACCGTACTTCAGCAGGTCTTCTTTTTTCACATAGGTTTGGTACTTCTCACGTACTACCGCTTTGGTTTCCTGTAGAAACTGATAAACATCATTGACAAACCAGTGGACCAATTGGTTCTCGTAGACATCAGTTGATTCCAACAGCGACTCTGAGAATACCACATCTGACTTGAACGGCCTATTAAGCAACAGAAAATGGTTTTCGTCAGCCACGGTAGTTAACTGCAGAACATCTTCATTCTCAATAATCCACAATAATGATGTGTCAGATATCAGTTCCGTTTCGCTCCAAGGCCGAACCATATTAGCGGGCGTCAGTTTGGTAATTTTGTCAAAGACAAGTTGGTCTAAAAACTCCTCATTAAACACTTTGCAAATATCCCGGACCGAACATAGTTTCCAGTATACATTCTCTGTAATTTTTTCATCTATATCGCCCGAGGCTTTTGTTAACGAAACGATATTCCAGAAGTAAAAGTCTTTCTGAAATAAATAGTCCAGTAACCCTTTGATATCTTGAATCTTTTCTGAACTGACTTCCACAGCACCAAGTAAATGATATTCTACTTTATCCCCGTTTGGTAGTTCGAGTTCAATATCGCAATTACCAAAATGATTGAGAAATATCTTGCTGAGTCTTTTACGGCCATATGGCGTATCAAAATGACCTGAAAACTTATCATATTCTTCTGTGGAAAAAATCGCATTGACGCTCGGACAATACAGACATGGTGAACCTTCACTACCAGAAAAAAACTCTAACGGGCAACGAAAATCTCCCAACCAGACGTACGTACCTTCCGGTAGCCTGTCATTGGACTCCAACACAATCTGAAAAAAGGCATTTTCAGAGAATTGAGGGCTTTTGGTCTCCGATAATAATTGCAACGTGGGCGTGTCGCCCAGGCGTGATGCAGTATATACATGCACTTTAATTGCTTCCATTAGTAGAAAAACTTGTAGTACTTAAAATTTTGATCACCGGCTTGTATGATATTAGTGAGATGTTTAGACGATATTGGCATGCTCTGTAATTTTTCATGTAGAGCCTCTAGCCTTTTTTTGTAGGCATCGCCTCTTCCTGCAATAAGGGGTAGTATATGCTGATTAACGGCATAGTCAAGGGCTGTGAGCGGTGAATGCATCTTCATCAGGGGGCTAGCCGCTGCGCAATACTTCTCGACTGCACGTTGCTTTCTTGCAGAAACAATGATAGGAACACCAAGAGCAGGATTGTCTTCTTCAAGCTTTTTTATTATGCTTTCAAAGCGGGTCTTCACATCTACCTTGTAACTTTCCCTTTGCTCTCTTAACCAATAATCGAGCTTCGCATAGTCAAAAATCGGGAACTGGAACTCTGCTGGCAAATCATCGGATAGGCCAATATCAGATTTTGACAGCTTAATAATAGGTGCCCTACTAATTAAGCGTTCACTCAGGACTTCGGTTGTATGATCGTAGTTGATCGTGGCTAGAAAACGCATTCCTTTGCCAATTTTAAGGCAATGTTCATCCGAAATCCTAAGAGGCCTTTTATTTTCATCGTCAGCGATCGAAGAGAATTCAGCCCAATAATGCTCAATCGGACTAAGATTCGCTTCGTCTAGTAACACGATTGCCGGATACTCTTGGCCGTTCTCAGCATCTTTGTGCAGAAGCCTTAGTAGTTGATACATACCTGTTTTAGCCGGTTGATATCTGCGGGTGATAGGATTATAGTATCCTATCAGGTCCTTGTTGGAAGTCCATCCCTTCTGCACAGGAACAGCCAGAAACCGATCAAATGCGTAAGCACCGAGGGCCTGTGACAATTTGGTAACAAGGGAGGTTTTACCAACCCCTGGCAATCCGGCAAAGATGGTAAGGAAATTTTGGTGCAAGCTAACTAGATAATTAACTACGTCGTTAGGATTAATCGTCCGCCCCAGCGAGTCAAGACGATTGGTAATCTCGTTAATGAATTCGATGGCCTCAATATTACCATGATGGACGTCCAAGACCTTGTATTCCGCCTGCAGTTCACTATTTTTTTCGTGTAAACTTACCGGTTCAATATTGTTTAAGATATCGGAATATATTTTTGTTTCAACAAGGCGCGTGGCAAAATCCTCTTCCTTAAAGAATTTGTCTTTAACAGTTACAATGGCAGCCTTTACAGCCTTTTCCTGCGCCTCAAGTTTATTTACTTCGTTTTGCCGACGTTTAACATCATCTTCAAGGATTTCCCTCTTCCCTTCTAATTGTTGGACTTTTACCTGCACTGACTCATATACCCCCGTCGCATCAAAAAGTTTCAAAAACCGGTTTCGTTGATCTTCATTTTTAATAATATGCCTAAGTTTTGCTTTGTCGCCCTCATCTACACCCTCTAGAATTTTCTCGTTGTTTGCTTCCAGATTTTGTTTCAAACTCGCCGCCTGTAGCTCAAGGGCATCAATTTCTTCCCTTTTAGATTTCAACTCTCTATCCGCTGCAGTGAACTCATCTTTCCTGTATTCCTGGATGAATGAAGAGGCATTTTCTGCCAGATAGGTCTCTAAATTAGCTCTACCCGCGTCACTTTCCAAATAGCGTTCAAAAAGATTGGGGAGTGCTACATTGATTACATCATTGGCCTCGCCGACATAACGACTGAATGCTTCCAGTTTCTGTTTTTCGCTTGGCAGAGTGATATTTGGAAGAGAAAATGTAGAGAGCTTTTTTAAGAAATCGCTCTCCGCTTTGGATGCGGCTAATGCATTTGGCAGTTTTGTGCGTGCCCAGGCAATTGTATCCTCTTTGGTTCCAGCATAAATGGTGGTATATTTGCCAGATTGCAGCAGCATATTAAGATCTAAAACGTAGTCACCGATAATTCCTTCATTGAAAGTATCCACCTTGAATTGCAGCACACAATCATGGTTATCTTCTATGTGCGAAAAAAGATTTTCATATACATTTTCGAAGCGGTCGTCTCCTCTGTTTATTGGGCGCCATTTATTATTATTATCATAATCCGCCGCCAATGGACCGTAGATAGAATTTCCACTTCGGATAAAAAAGAATGAATTGAAATGAACAGCCTGTAATTCTTTATTATTGACGTCAAACTTGGCATCAATTATTGGGATAAACATAGTAAAAGGCAACTGCTGATAATCATTGGCAGCTGCTGAATATTGGCATGACTTGGAAGGATCATTAACTCTTCTAATATCGTTGATTTCAAATAGTTCGTTCTCCTGAATATCATGGTCAATTTGTGCATAACCTGCATAAATAAATATCTCCTGATCATCCGGGTACATCTCTCTTGTTGCATGGATATAAGTACCTGTTGCTTCATCAAATCCAAATATCGGAATGATGACACCCAGTGCAGGGTTCTTAGGATATGACCTACCTTTTTTGGCGATAACTTTAGTGTACATAGTTTAGTTTAAGGATTATTAGTTGATATGATAAGCTAACATAAAGAGGATCAACATGAAATTCGTACATTCCTTTGCGGGATAATTTATCGTTCCAGTATTACTCACCTAAAGAAATTTGATAAAGGAGAAGACAGGGCGTTAAACTCGAACACTTCATAACTCCAAATAAACTTGTTTTTTTTGTATTGGACAAAACATTTCTCCGGTGATCTTCGTCCGAATTGTTGTAAAATTTAGGTAAGCAGTACTTCATATACTGTCGCAAAGTCAGAAAAGGTATGCTTATCGGCAGAAATCACTCCACCAGCGGTCGCAAGGAACATCTTTTTTCAAATACATTGTCTATCAGACCTTGACCAGGCCATTGCCTCAACTCGGCACCAGACCCACGGCTGATCTGAGCAGCGCCGTTCCCCTTAATGTATTGGCTCCCATGAAAAGCCTGTGCAACAACGTTACGCAACACTATTTATAGCAATAACTCTTTGAACGGATCATCCACAACGCGCCTCGCTATGAATAGTCCGGCAACTTCCACATTAGGAAGACGGTCCTGTATTAACCTTTTACAGGCTTTAAAATGTGAACCCGCTGTTACTACATCATCCACTAACACTATCTTTTTTGTAATATTTTTACACTCCGCCTCATCTAACCGGTAGTTCGCAATCAGATCTTCCAGTTTGGGACGATTCTCTCCACTACGATGAGACGCTTCCATGTCACGGACTGCAGCTATCAACTCCCTCACATCAGACTTACCAATATTTAGTAATGACAGCACTCTGGTCATTCTATCATCATACTTTTCATGGGTTTTGGTCTTGGAAGGTGGTATTGGCACCAAAGTGCATCGGTCCATGGCCAGCTTGGGGATGACTTCGGTAAAATGTGCCGCTACCTGGCTAATAGCCCTTTCCTTATGAGGCCATGAGGCGGAACCTTTATATTTCATATCTTTTTTGAAATTGGAGATCAACTGATGGGCCGGATCGTCCCAATAACGGGAACCAGGGCGGTACTCCATGAGATAATAACACTCATCATTTTCATCTAAGTGGAAATGCTCGTTTAGGTGTTCTTTTTGAATTCTATAAGGCTGAAGCATGTGTGATGTTTTAAATAGATAAGGGTATATGCCTAGTACTTATGTTACAATTGGGATCTGATACCACTGGGCTTACTCGTGTAAGCCACGTTGGGAATTTGCCGCCCAAGCATCGGTCACGCCTATGTGATAAAGCGATGAAAAATCATAACGTTGAATGATTCGGTTATTGGGGTGCTGAATAAGATATTTAAAAAAATTTGGTCATAAATTCGGGAAGGTCCTCTGATCGTTCAATGATATAATGTGGAGACGCTTTTATGATTGCATCTCGATCGTCTGTACCCCATAAACACGCCACCGAGGCAATATCAGCAGCATGAGATGCTGAGATATCGTGTGGGCTATCTCCAAAAGAGATGACGTTTTTAGTGTCAATCCCCATTTTTTGTAAGGCGAGGTGGAAGGGGGCTGGATGTGGCTTCCGCAGTTTGGTATCATGGTAACATACCCGGTTGTCACAGGACACATTGAAATGACTGGTTACCTTTCCACAATAGATACTAGGACTGGACGTAACGATGGCAACAGGAATTTGCTTTTGGCGCAAGTAAGCAAATGCTTCATGTATACCAGGATAAAGCGCAAATTTGGGTATGAGGGGATATACGCTTCCCCAGTTCCCCTGTCGACGCAAGTGCTCAGCAATGCTGCTATCGACAATGGTTTGGTCCAGGTCAAAAATTACTCCTGCCATAAATTATACTGTGTGTTATCACTTTTATTATGCTTGTCCTCCTTATTTATTTTCTTCTGCCCATAATCTAAACCTTTCTGATCGGCCATATCTCTCATTTTTACGATCAGATCGATGTCATCTTCAAATTTTTTAAAAACGGTAGTTTTTAGTTTTAGGCTTCCATGTATTATTTTGTAATCTTGAAATGCATTCTTTATTTTTAACGCTGTTTGCCGAATATCATCTTCGCGGTCGTTCTTTTGATAGGGCTCTATACGGCTAATATCGAAGTCTTTGATCAGCCTCGCACAGATATCCCTATAAACATCCTTATAGTGCTCAGAAAGGTGATCGGTCGCATTATTTAGCAGCGGTTTCCAAGCGGAAGTGTCAAGAGGTGTTTCAAAAAAAGTTCGTGCCAATGTATCATAGAAGTACCACAAATACCCGCTACTTGTTGTATGTGAAGCAAAGTAATCACCCAGCACCAGGTAGGACAGCATATCAATTTCCTCCGAGCTGGAGACTGCATAGGCGCGTCCATCATTAATCAACATCTGGTTACCTTGCACTTTTTCATTTTGCAAATATTTTTCCGGATGATTGAGGCACACCAACCGCCTATTAAATTCCTCACAATACTTCACGGTGTGCATAGTGCCTCCCTTGATCCCTGTCTCTACCACTATGACAGAATGCGATAAACCTGCCTGGATACGGTCACGCTCGACAAAAAAGTTCGGATGGGCTTTGGTCTTAACGAAATATTCGCTAATCCACACACCATCTTTATCCAGAATCTCTTGGGCCAGTTCTTGATTTTCTTTGGGGTAAATGTAATCCAGACCATGAGCGAGGACCGCAGTCGTGCTACCGCCGCCTTTAATGGCGCCCTTGTGCCCAGCTGTGTCACAACCCACGGCCAGACCGGACACAATATTAAAATTCCGGTCAGCCAGCACTTCGGCGAGGCGCTCACCTAAACGCATGCCATACTCAGAGGGATCTCTGGTTCCAATAACCGCGACATTGGGTTTATCCAAAAGACTTTGAATATTTCCCTTGTAACTGATAATCAAGGGAAAATCATTAATTTTCTTTAGCTGACCCGGGTAAAGATTGTCGTCAAAGCTAATTACCTTCACTCCCAGCTTATCAGAGTGTTCGAAAATGCTGTTCGCTTTACCGATTGCATTTTCGATCTCAGCTGAAGTATAGTCAGGCAATTTAGCTACTGGTGCGTGCTCCTTTACCAGATCATGCAAATCTTTGAGATCACTAACCTTATACTTAAGATTGCCAATTATCCGTTTGGTGGTTTTTCGACCGACTTTGGGTAGCTGTAGTAATGCAACGATTAATTCTGTGCTGATCATAATGCTATATCTCCATTCAATGTACGCAATTTCAGCATAAAACGCCAATACTGATATTTTTCCCCCTGAATCTATTCATTAATGCGTAATGACACTTATGATAGGAACGGGCACAAGGGCGGATGCCATTATTTACCCAAATCTATGCTGTCCATATACAGGTTACCAGACTCGTTTCGCTTACAGGAAAACATTGCTCCCAAAGTTTGCGTTGGGGATCTTTTTGGGCACGAAAATCATCTGGAAACCATTCTATGGCATCGACCTTGGCTGGCGCCGCTTCTGACACGTTGCGGTAGTGTACATCTCCAGCTACTGTATAAGCAGGCACTTGCGTGTTGAGAGTCAGCCATGTATAAGGAAAATCACTGGAATACTGTTTCCACTTGATAATACCGTTCTCAATAAAAACGATCATAACGGGAAATTGGCCGTGCTCACGGTATCTTAAAAACGTCGCCGTCTTCGATGTGCCAAAATAGGTGGCGGTTTGCTCGATAAGTTGTAATGTCAATTTTTGATTGGCCACTTTTCTTTTAAATAAGCTGGCAGGCATCAGCAGTTCTGCAGCGAATTCATTTGCCTCCTTTTCCTGGGGCCCTTTGGCATACCACTCCTGTAGTGTTTTATTGTTATCGGAAAAAAATTGCAACTGCCGGTGGAGACACGCGTGCCCTATTTCATGGGCAATGATGTAGTTTATTTTGGGCTGGTATGTAATTGCGGTATTAACGCTGATGATCGCCGTACCTCCATTCATGATAATGCGGCCATCGCTGCCATCCATTTCTTTACGCTGCATCATTAACCCGCAGGCCCAAGCTATTTCCTCTACTGTCATGTCCCCCGGAGCGGACCAACCCAGATCCGTTAACAGTTGTTGTGCGCTAAGGGTGGGAATGCTCATCATTAGTTGAATTGTCCAGTTTATCTTTCAGGGCAGTAAATAACTGCAACAGCTCCTGATCTTCAGCTATAGAGGCGGCGTCTTTGTCAGTAAGCTGTTCAAACCGGTTGAATAATGGTTGTAGCTGTTGTGCTTCAGTTGGCGACAGCAATTGTTGTAATTTGCCGAAGCCGAATTCTTTTAATCGCTGAATTTCAGCGATCAGATTATTATACAAGGATTGCTGCTGGATCACCCTGATTTTGGCAGACCTGAGCTTTATATGGCGCAAATGCTTTGCTATGAATGGATCCTGTTTATAGTTATCCCCTCGCACAATATCGTCATCCGGCTCCTGGAAATTCATATCCAGGAGTAATCCGTAAAAATGATTCAAGATTTCACTATTTGTCTTTTGCATAGAACTCCGATTCAAAATAGGGAGAAGTCTGAATTTTGCTTTTAAAACGATCTCTTAGTTTATATACCTGGTGAGGCGTCATTTCCAGAATGACTGCAATTTCGGCCGGTTTACCACCTTCTTTCACACTGTCCCAAAACACCTCCAATTCTGTATCACCGCTGATAATTGATTCAATTGCCTCTATTTTTTGTTCGAGGATCATCTGATCCATATCATTAAAACTGGGTGGTATCGCTTCTTGGTCATACAGGAGCGTTTCCAGGTCGTTATATGATACCACTATGGGTTCCTGGTTTTTACGCTCAGTTTCGTATTTCTCAACCTCTTTACTGATAACACTCTCGGCAATCCGAGTTAGCTGCTGGGAAAGAGTGTATTCGTCTTTCCATTGCCAACGCCCGTCCAGAACAGCATCAATGGCGTAGCCAACATAATAGTCCATAGCGTCCATGCCAAGCCGAGCTTCTGCATGCGCGCCGAAATGCGTCTTCTTGTAAAGACGAATATTGATATGACGACGGCATTTCTCAATGGCTGCTGCCCAAGCCCTCTCCTGGTCAGGGAGCTTATCCAACTTACGTTGGTTCCATTTGAGATGTTTTCCTAATTCTATTTCCATTATAACCGAAAAAATAATTTTTTCCCCGCGGGGAATTTCAGCCATTGGCAGTTAAGTATAAGGTGAGGGCAAAAGCTCGTATTACTAAAGTAAGGAAAATGGAACAAAACACCATAATTACGGATTACAGACCTTTTAAAACCCTGACCATCGATGGGGGTGGTATCAAAGGACTCTATTCCTCTACCATCCTGGAACACCTGGAACAGCGCTTCGGCCAATGCTCTGAGTACTTCGACATGATATGCGGTACCTCTACCGGAGGGCTGATCGCCCTGGCACTGGCGCTGGGTAAGCCGGCCAGTGAAATCAGCGCCATTTATGAAAAGCAGGGCCGCAAAATATTTCCACCCAGTATTCTGCCTGGATGGCGGAGTTTGTGCCAGGCCATTTGGGGTGGCAAATATTCAGATAAACCGTTAAAGGGGGTTTTGGAAGAATTCTTCGGAACTCATACTGTAGCAGACCTGCAAAACCTGGTCTGCATCCCCTCCTATTCTATAACGGATGCACGTCCCTGGGTCTTCAAACGCGATCATGGCTTGCTGGATCGTGACAATGGCGCTAAACTGGTGGACGTCGCCTTGGCTACATCGGCGGCGCCAACATTTTTCCCACTGTGTGAGATACCCCATTATAACTATAAACAATTTATTGATGGGGGTGTCTGGGCAAATAACCCAGCACTGGTGGGTATCATCGAGGCTTTAACATATTTCGTAGGAAAGGATAAGCCGTTTAACGCCGTCGAGGTGCTTTCTGTCAGCAGCCTGAACAATACTGCAGGAAGATCCCCTGGCCTGGCAAGGCGCCGTTCTTTTCTGCGCTGGGGGGCTGAACTTTTTGAACCATCACTCATCGGGCAAAGCGCTTTCACTGACTATTTTCTTCAAAAACTTTGCGAAATGAATGATATAAAAGTAAAATATATCAGGATCCCTTCTGAACAGATCTCGGCAGAACAGCAACAACTGGTAAAACTGGATGGGGCCAACAAAAAGGCCCTTCGTTTCATCAAAGGTAAGGGTAACGACCGGGGCACGATAGCCAAAAAAGATGCTGCCGTATGCGCCTTTTTTAACAATAAAAAACTCTTTAAACTATAACAACAATGGCAAATTTGCATAAGACTTTCGGCGGTTATAATCAAGTGATACGCCTCTCAGATGAAAAGCGGGAAGAATTGATAGCGTCCCGTAACGAATTACGTGGCCGTATATACCAGCGCCATGAACAGTTTCAACACGTAGAAGATAAACCCTACGAAGAACTGGAGTTTCAGAGCCAGGGCTCATTTGAGACTGACACGATCATCGCCCCTGAAAATGATGATTACGACCTGGATGATGGGGTTTACTTCATTGGCCCTTTGCCTCCTGGAAAAAGGCCGGCTCCGGCAGTATTTCATAAAACGGTGCTGGACGCCATTGGTGACTATGACGCTTCCAAAGAAGTCATTGATAAAGAAACCTGCGTACGGGTCATCGACAAAAAGGGATTTCATATAGATCTGCCGATCTACTACGCCGGTAATAAGGAGTGTCCCGACCTGGCTGTAAAATCAAAAGGATGGATACTCAGCAACCCCGTTGAATTCATCGCCTGGTTTGAAGAAAAGGCCCAATCTGGCTTCCAGAAAAGTTTCATTTATGAAGCGCGGCTGTTCTCTCAGTATGAACGCTGGCTAAGTGATGTTCGCAAAAATGACGTGCAGATCCGTCGTATTGTGCGATATTTAAAAAGCTGGGGCGATCTAAGAAGGGAGGAAATGCCCTGTGGGCTCATAATGACCATATTGGTCGCCAACAACTACTATCCACATGATAGGGACGATATTGCGCTAAAGGAAACGTTGGTATTGATTGAGAGCTCTTTACGTAAGAAGTTTCAGTGTCTGCGGCCTACCTCACCCGTTGGAGAAGACCTGCTGGCCACTTATGAGCATAAGGATGCGTTCATGCGCTACCTGCAGCAGTTCATCGAAAATGCCAAAAAGGCGCTGGCGGAACCCGATCCTCAGACTGCATGTGAGCACTGGCAAAAAAGTCTGGGAAAGCGCTTTAAATGCCAGGAAATTGTAAGGCATAGTGCACCTTACATTAAACCCAGTTCCGGCCTTGTTGCTGGTGTTGGATCCAATAAACCTTACGGAAATATCTATGAATAACGGATATGCGTGTTTTTTAGACCAGTTAGACCAGGCGATTGCGGCTTATCCAACTTTGCGCAAAGTTGGGGTCGATGACCGGGTAGTTTTAGCCGGTTGTCTACCCGTGATTGACCGGGATGGGCGGCTCTGGGAGGAATATGAAGTGGAGATCCACGCCTCTGAACAGTTCCCTCACCGATTTCCTTACCTCTATGAAACAGGTGGAAAAATTCCCCGTATTGGTGACTGGCATGTTAACGAGGATACATTTACCTGTTGTACAACCATACCGGCCGAGGAGATATTACGCTGTAAAAAAGGAATAACGGTTACGGAATATATCGACGAACAGGTGATGCCCTATCTTTTTAATCAGACCCATCGCCGGGTAGAAGGGTATTATGTCAACGGCGAATACGCTCATGGCGTCAAAGGCCTATTGGAATATTACAGCCATGTGCTGGGGACAGATGGTTCACCGGGGGTAACGGTCAGGCAGCTACTGTACATCGCCGAGAATACATGCCCGCCGAGGACCAGTTATTGTTTTTGTGGCAGTGGATTAAAATATAGGCATTGCCACAAAAAAGCGTTTCAAATGCTCCAGGAAGTTGGTGTTGAGATCTTGCGAATGAATGCGCTGATGATCGGCAGGCGATACGGCGTGTTATGAAGCTAAGGCTAGCGTTAACTGACAACTTTTGGAACACCATTGTTCGTTTTTTTTGGTAGCCTTGCCCAGCTGTTGAAATAAACATGCATATAGTCAATAAATTGAAAATAATTGCCTAAACTGTAGTAGAGATTTGATCAGCGCCATGAGGCATACTTTGATCATTACAAACTTCCGTCACCATTGTTCGCCACACCCTGACAGCTGTCTGCAAGTTTGGTGAACTTGCAGAGATATAGGTTATACGTATGGCAAATTATTACGGCCTTTTTCGATCTAGGGTGACACAGATGGCCATAAATAAGCAAAGCACTTTTACTTCTGCTACAACATTCAACAAACCGGTGTAAAAAATGATGACGTGTTATAATTGTAATGTCCCTTTCACTACCGAGAACAGTTCTGAGGAACACATATTGCCGCAAGGAATCGGCGGCAGGCTTACTTCAACGGAACTTTTGTGTAGAAACTGCAATAGTAAATATGGTAGTACGATTGATAAAGATCTTTCAAAGCAATTTGAAAGCTTTGTGGCCCTGCTACGTTTAAAACGACAAAGAAGCAAAGAACTTCCGATACTTAAAAACCTAATTTCACCATCGGGAAAGCTATTTACACTTAAGGACGGCCGTTTTCCCGAACCCGTTCATTCCCCCGTAACAAAAACCGCCAATGGTTACTCTATCAATGCGAGAAACGAGGAAGAATTTCAAGCTATTCTGAAAGGATTTAAGAAGAAATATCCTGGGTCCGATTTTATGGAAATGGAAAATAAGGTAGAAAGATCATCCAGTTATATGGAGGAGCCAATTCAAATTCAAATGAATGTGGGAGGAGATTCACTGTTAAAAGCAGTAGGAAAAATTGCATTGAACTATTATTTATCCAAACATGGAGACAGAAAGTATGTTACTCCGTTATTGGACTTTATCAATGGCAACCTGAATAATGATGAGTATGTCCATCACCACCTGATAGAACCATCGATAAGTTGGAATCCACGTGAAGTGTCCCATACTATATGTTTACAGGGCAATCCAGACACACATACACTGGTGGCATACATCATTCTCTTCAGCAGCGCATCTTATATTGTAAATTTATCGGAAACTTATGCAGGCCCTAGCTGTAGCTATACTTATTGTTATGATGTAATGACGCACCAGGAAGTTGACAAAGAAGTATCGTTTTTCTATCCTGGCCGAACCGCATACAAAACAGCCATATTGACCACTAAGGTGAAGGATGAAATGGCCCAAGCAATACGATCGTCGCTAAAGTCGGCTACTTCACGAATCCTGGGTCTGGTGGAATTATTTCAGTATGAAGATAAAATCGAAGAGACAGGAGTGGAAGCGATCATCGAGGTATTGGGACCAAATTTCGATGAAGAAGAAATATCTAACGAATCGGTAAACAAGATTTTGGCAGTTTTTAACCAAAAGATTGGACCGTTTCTAATCCATTTTTTCAACAAGCACAAAAAATTATCGAATAGATCAAGCCAGTGACATTATTTGTTTTATTCAATATTAGATCTTATGCTTTTTCAAGAGACAAACATTACTAGTAATCAAAAAATACAAATTCCGTTAACTAATCATTAACGAACTTAAGAAGTATTTTTTGTATTATGCATACGAATCGCCACATTTTACACTAAGGGTTTGGCTTATATCTACTAAGGGGGAATTAATCAGCATCAAAATAACCAACTATCCGATCATCTGGACAATTCAATAAACGCCTAAGCTACAAGCAGCTGGGAAAATTGTGTTGCCTACTATTACTTTCTCGACACCAATATCACAGCATTGCCATACCCGCTCATGTATGGCACCTAAACATTTATGCAGATAAGCAACACCAAATGATGGTTTCAACACTATTAGTTTGGCCCCGTTTGCCTATCGCAACGCTTTTGTGCTGATCGTGCGAGACGGCCTTTTATTTATGGCTTCCACGGTACCGCCTTTGAGCAAAAGTGTAAGAAAAAGTACGCTACAGAAATTACAAACCGGATTTTAAAGGCATTGCATCGTAAATGGACTTCCACTCAGGAACATCCCCACCGAAGACAACCGCGATTATTCACATCACATAAACCTTACGTATGAACAAGATCAGACTTACGGTAACTGCTGCTGCAGCATGGATCGGTATGGCTAGCGCCATCGCAGCCAATGTCAGACATGGTTCCTCAGAAATCGTGCATGATTGGATAGATTGGAACAACCAAACTATCATTGTGAATGCCACCCAGGAAGAAGCACAATATCTATGCACGTCGGCGTCAACTGTGTGCCTACGGGCCAAAGACAATGTCTTTATATATACCACGGGAAATTTACCCTGGTAATAGCAGCAAATAGGTAGCTGGTTGGCGTTAAGGGTAACCCGAATTCTGTTTCAAAGCAGGATTGAGGACAATTTGTGCTCTGGGAATGGGCCATAGGCTGTAGTCAGACTTCCAGTTGGTCTTCGCCTGGCGCATGATGTTGTTAATATGTCCGGACCGTTTGAGGTCAAACCAACGGTGGCCACCCTCTGCAAACAGTTCAACCTGTCTTTCTCGTGCGATCAGATCAGCCAAAACGCCCTCGTTCGAGCCGGGTGCCGCCGGACTAATGAGAGACAGGCCAGCCCTTTTTCGCACCACATTCAGATCTTCAATTGCACCGGCCATTTCCCCAAGGGCCATTCGGCTTTCCGCCCTTATCAGGTAGATCTCCGACAGGCGAAATAGTGTTGTGTATTCACCGGCTTTAAAACCGACAGAAAAATCAGGCCGTTGCTTATACTTATGCGGGAAATAGTAAGTTCTACCACTGGCAGTACGGGTACCGACCCATGCATTTTTTCGTTTATCCCCCGATTCAAACAATGCCAACAGGGAAGAAGAGAGCTCAAAGGTGGGGCGTACATTTCCGATAGGGATCAGTAGAAAGCCTTCCATAGTGCTATATCCCGTCATGGTCGGAAATACTTGAAGGATCGCTTCCTGACTTTCTGCCCGAAACACGTTTTCAACAGTGCCCAAACGGTAAAGGCCACTGTTGATCAGTGCCGTGGCTTCCCGCTCCGCCATCGCCCACTCTTTTCTGTAGAGATAACACCTGGCAAGTAACGCAACGGCGCTCCATCTATTAGCCCGGACCCTACCGGCTGATGGATAGTCACTGGAAAGCAGGTCTTTGGCAATGCCCAGGTCATTGAGTATAGTCTGCCATACAACATCTTTACTGGCCCTGGGTAAGGTACTGGTTACCGTATAATCTGTCCCGGTTATAAGTGGTACATCACCGAAGAGCTGTACCAGATGAAAATACAGGAGGGCACGCAAGAACCTGCATTCGCCAATTAAGGGGTTTTTCACGGCAGGTGGTAAAGCACTGGTGGTCTCCAGCCCTTGAAGGCATCTATTGACGTGATGGATCAATTCATAGGGGGATGTCCAGAACCACTTTTCCAATAGATCATTACTGGGATCAATAACGCCATTGAAATATTCCCGTGTGGAAAGTGCTGTGCCGGTATACACCAATTCATCGCTGCATATCCCGGCATAGACGGTGGTATACCCCCATATCATATTACCGGTTCTGGACATCTCAGCATAAATACCGGTTACGCTACGGGTGGCAGTATCGGCATTTTGGAATGCCTGATCGCCGGTTATCCTGTCCCTTGGCCTGTCGACGTCCAGAAAATCTGAACAACTGTTTACCAGGCCGGCGACCAGCATAAGAAGGGGTAAGCACCTGGTTTTTGATAATACACTCATTTATCTACTTATTAAGCAAGTCTTTGAAAGTAATTTGAACGCTTGCCGCTACCGTTCTAAGTGTTGGCAGCGCAAACAGATTAGCCGTTTCCGGGTCTGTGGCGTCGTAACCGGTAAAAGTGAACAGGTTTCGTGCTTTGAGCGAAGCTTTGATGCGGCTGATCCCAATACGGGACAGTTGGTTACCCGTGAATGTATAGGCAACGTAGGCATTTCTAACTTTTAGGTAACTGCCATCGGCGTATCCATGGGTGGAAGCTATAATCAGGTGCCTGTCTTTATGGACGTCACTGGTCCGCCTGCTGGAAGCCTGGGCAAAGGAAACGACGTCACCTGGACGGCGCCAATGATCATCGACCATACTCGGATGATTAGTCGGAAGCCCCAACAGCAGATCGCCCATTACCGCATTGTAAAAATAACTGGGCACGGTTTGTTTTTTGAACTCTCCCAATAGGCTGCATTCAAACTTGCCCCAGTTGATCTGCAGTGAAATGCCACCAAAATAAACCGGGTCAAGATGACCACTGTAGCGCCTATCATTATCATCAATTCCGGCACGGCCGTCTATGTCTACCAACGTATGCAGGCCGGTGGTGGGATCCACCCCGCCGTACTGAAATACGTTCAAGGAAGTGACTGACTTATTGATTAATAAATCTTTGGCGTAAGCGGTCCGTTCCAAACCATTAAAGCGGATCAACCGGTTCCTGGGCAATGAGAGATTCAGGCTGGTACTTATTTGCAACGAAGAACGCTTCAACAAATTACCACTCATTGTGATTTCCCAACCCTGATTGCCAATCACGGCATCCAAATTTTTAAGCACGCTGCGTGCGCCAGCCTGGGCTGGAAGGTCAAACCGAACGAGTTGTTTATCACTTCGGTTTAGGTAGTAATCAATACCAAGCAACCACGCCCCTCTTTTAAATTGCAGGTCCAGTGAAACATCAAATTTGCGACACCGTTCCCAGGAATACTCCGGATTATAAAGCGATTCAGGAGCAAAGCCGGATATTCCCTGAAAAGGTTCCCCCCGGGAGCGGCGCCAGGTATCCAGGTATTGGTAATCTCCGATCTGGTCATTACCGGTCACCCCGTAGCTGGCTCTGATTTTCCCGTATTCAATTGTGGACTTCAGCGGCTTCAGGAAGGGCTCTTCCATAAAATTCCAGGCGATGCCAACGGCGCCAAAATGGCCAAAACGGTTTTCCGGACTGAAACGGCTACTGCCATCCATGCGATAGGTGAGCGTCATCAGATACTTATTGAATACGTTATAATTGGCCTGTCCGAAGAAAGAGCCATATTTATAATCACTTCCTCCCTGTATGGAGTCAGTGAAGTGGGAGGCCGCGTCTATTGAACCCAGCAGCGCATCACTGGTATACCCCTGCCCTACGTATCTCAATGATCTATTGCGCGCGTATTGAAATGAGCTGCCAACGATCAGTTTGAGGTGTTCTGTCTGGTATTCCGCCATTGGTTCTATAATAAAACTTTCAAACCGGTTGGTCGCAAAGGTGGAGGTACCCATTAAAGTATCAGCACCTGCCTGATCCTGCGCAGCAATAGGCTGCTGAAGGTTTTCGCCCGCGAAAATGCTGCTATAACCAAGACGCGCCTTCAGGGCTACTTTTCTGGCGACCGCAAACCGTGACGTCAAATTTAACATCGCATTATCTGTGGCAATATGATAGGCCTTTTTTGGGTCTGCTTCAGGATGTTGTCCTTGCTCACCGCTATAGTCAAAATTCAGGCTTCCGTCAGGTCTATATCGTGATAGGTTGGATCTGGTAAACATGGGCCTTAAAGAAGCGTCATATGATTTTATCTTGTCAGTTGCCATATAAAAAGATCCTCCAATTTGCAACTTATCCCCCCTTGATCCATATTGAACCGAAGAATGAACGGACATTAATGTATGGGTCATATCATCGGAAAAGGGTGTTGATTCGTCGCTATACCCTATACCAATACGGGCTTGCGTCTTTGGTGTTCCCGCCGACACAGCGACATGCGCACTATTCTGGACAGCTGTATTGCCGATGAGTATCTGTTGCCAATCCGTGTTGGTTAAAGTATCTATCATATCGGGGGCATAACCATCGTCACTAGGATCAGTACTGGACGCTATCTTGTCATTAATGAGCCCTTCGCGCCGCAATGCGATGTATTGTGGGGTCTTCAACATTTTATACCTGAATGTGGGCACGCTATAACCTTTCATCAATTCGGCTACCATTTTAATACCGTTGCCAATGGCAGCGGATTTTGTCGTGATGTCAATCACCCCATTAGCGCCCCTGCTTCCATAGATCGCAGTAGCCGATGCATCTTTTAATATATGTATAGATTCAATGTCACCCGGATGAATACCGGTAATGGCACCGACACCCCCACCCGTATTTTGAGACACCATAGACGTCAATATATTTAGAGACTGATTATTAGGTGCATAAGGCACTTTATCAACAAGAATAAAGGGGTTGGGCGGATTAAGCAGCGAATTGCGCCCCCTGATCTCAAATTTATAGGCGGCTCCGGGGGCGCCATTCGATTGTGTGACCGATAAGCCGGCCGCTCTTCCCTGGAGGGATGCGGCCAGGTTACCTGTTGGATAACGATCTATATCCGCTGCTTTGACAGTCGAAACGACGTCTGTTGCCAGTCGGCGGGACGTTGGCAGATATCCGGGCACCTGTATTTCATCGAGTGAGTTATCGGACAGTTCTAACCTTACCTTGACGATTTTAGCCGGTGTACATTGCTGTTCGATGGTTTTAAAACCAATACAACTAAAAACCAGTGTCGTCAACGAATCCGCGGCAGGCAAAATAAAATGCCCTGTGGCATCTGCTGTGGTACCCTTTCGGGTTCCCTTTATAGTTATTGTTACCCCTGGCAAAGGTTCATCTTTTACGTCCAGGACTCTGCCCAGAAGTGTTTTACTTTTTATTACCTTTTCTTTTGTATCAGGTGTGGGCTTACCACTTTCCGGTGTTGCCGGAGTAGGCTTCCAGATAGTCACGACCCGATCAATCGATTGCCACTGAAATCCCCATTTATTTTTGAAGTGATCTTCTAAAACTTTTATTAATTGTTCATTAAATACCTGGAGCTTATATCGCTTATTCCAATTCGTGATGGCATTGAACTTGAGAGAACTTTGGGCCTCCAGTTTGCGTAACAAGGGTTTTAGTCGGATACTCTCTTCATCTATAGAAACACGTGTGGTTTCCAGCAGTTTGGTATCCTGTGCATTTACGCCCAGTGATAAAAATAACATCAATAACAGCAAGGGATATATATTGCTGGCATACATTTTCATTTCCATGTGTGGAATAATAAGACCTTTAGTTCTACAATGATTGGTTTACATATAGACAATGCTGTTTGCGAAAGTGAGTAGGCGCTTCAATTTTTTTTTGCTAGTCGTTATTTAAAATCACCTGACAATTGTAGTGAAACAAGGATATTTGTCGCATGTTGGTAGCGCAGACAATGATAAAAATTTGTCGGTACCCTTACTCACTTTTCAAGGTTGCATTGTCTATATCTCGAACTTTTCCCTTAATGCGACCTCATTTACTTTCTATGACTCCTAACAAACAATGTGACTTTAGGGCTAACTTTTATTTAGTCCAGCTTAATTTTTTTTATCAAGCCAAAACACATCTCGTATCAATGACAAGAAAAGAAGAGGAAGTTATTTTAATGGAGGAGTTAAAGAAGGGCAGCCACCAG
Organism: Chitinophaga sp. S165; assembly: GCF_003182155.1. Lineage (GTDB taxonomy): Bacteria > Bacteroidota > Bacteroidia > Chitinophagales > Chitinophagaceae > Chitinophaga. Next base: position 25,735 of record NZ_QGTG01000001.1, on the reverse strand, counting down.
GCGATGGACAAAATTTACAGACACTGGGGCAAGGACATGTATAAAGCTGCCTATTTTATCGTCGGCAACCAACAGGACGCAGAAGACATAGTACAGGAGGTATTGATAAAAGTCTGGGATGAGCGGGATAAGTTAAATATCATGGATCTACCTTCCTATTTATCAAAAGCTGCCACCAATAGGGCATTAAATCATGTTAAAAAGAAAAACAACGAGTTGTCAAAACACCAAAAAGCGAGTGAGTTTCAGGAAACAGTTCAACTTCCATCTGAGTACCAGGAAGCCGCTGAATCCGAAAAAGCTGCTGATGCGGAGCGGGTTATGAATGCGTTCCAGAAACTATCCAAGCAGCAGGCCATCATACTAAACAAAGTTGTAATTGAAGGACAAAGACACAAAGCAGTTGCACAGTCAATACAATTGAAGATTACAACGGTGAGAAAACATCTTTGGCTGGGTTTATCCAAGATGCGTGAACTTTTAAAAAAGATTTCCTGATTGCTTACTCACTTTTTTATTCCTGATTGTCTTAACTATATAACAATGGAGCACACAAATACCGAAATAAAGGCCCTCATTATTGCTGAAATAGCCGGTACGCTATCAAACGATGATCAACGTCGATTGCGGACCTTGCTGGAAACCTGCCCGCAGGCACCGGCCTTAGTCGCCCTGGTGCAGCAGGAACTTGAAAGGACCGAATCTGAAGAAGAAATAGCAAATAAAATAAAATGGATCATCAAGACAGGCGATGAACGCAGAAGGTATAGAATCCGAAAAAAAGCGAGACGTTCACTGGCTGCTATAACATCGGCCACTGCCCTACTGGTTACGATAGGCATTTTTGCACTAAAATTCATAGAACGGGCAGCGCCACAACCTATAATTGCTGCTACTGAACCCAATATCAGGCCGGCCATTCTGAGAATTGATAATGAAGAGCCGGTAAAACTATTTGGTAACAACCTTCGACAAAACCATCATGGAGCAATAATGGTTGACGGTGAAAATGCACCCAACATATCAATTACACCGAATTCAAAAAAGACGGCCACCATCGAGGTGCCTGCCGGCAAAACATATAATTTAAAATTATCAGATGGAACACTGATCCGTCTTAATTCGGAAACCAGCGTCAGCTTTCCACTCACTTTCGGAACACGTAATACTTCGGGCAGCGCAAATAATTTAGAATTCAACACCGGGCTCCCAATAAATTCCAATTGCTACAGAGAGATCTCCATTAAGGGGGAAGCGTACATAGAGGTGGCCAAAGACCCTTCCATGCCTTTTGTGGTTAATCTCAATAACATCCGTGTGCAGGCATTGGGGACCGCATTTAACGTTAATTCATATGATACTGAACAGCAGCAGGTCTGTCTTATTTCAGGCAAGGTGAAGGTATCAGGTGGCAATAAAAACGTGACGCTGGAGCCAGGTCGAATGGCAACACTTAAAGATCAACATTTGGTGACTGGAACATTCGATCCCCAGGAGGTAAATTGGACCACTGGCGTGATTTTCCTAAACGACGCCAATGAAACCCAGATCGTACAAGCCTTTGCCAGGTATTTTGGTAAAAAGATAGTTTTTGACAGACCATTTCCCGCCGGCGTTAAGGCTCGCCTTGTGCTGGACCGAAACTTACCGGTTAGTACGCTGATAAAGCAAGCAGCTGGTGGCTACACCATCACGGAGGTTGGAAACGTAATTCATCTAAAATAGGTTGGTTAAAATCCTATGGCCCTGCCAGCGGTATAGTGCCTCCTACCCCCGATAGCAAAACAGTCAGTTGTCAATAGGAGCACTTACTGCAGGAAAATAGCTATTCATTTACAAGCTGGTAATTTTTTACCGGCTTTCTATTTTCCTATCACCAAAGGAAAATAAGTGCGCCTACATGTACAATGGTCAATTTACTGGTGAAACTGAAAATCCTTATGATTATGTGTACTTATATCAATATATTTTCTTTCCTCAACTCACGGTCCATGCTTAAAATGATCACCACAGCAGATATATCTTCAGTGCTAAAAAGAAACTCCTCTGTTTGAACGTAATGATTCGGAGCTGAGCATTCCCGAAGAGAATTAAAATCTTCAGACTTTTGCAAAAACAATATTATGCAAAAGACCATTGTTAAAGGAAATGATCATCCTGCAACCAAAGCAGATATGATGAAAGAGATTGTCAGTAGGTATCCTGCGTCTGGCAAAACAGTTGCACAATATTGCGCAGCCAATAAGATCAAGGAGAAGACATTTTACTACTGGCTTCGCAAGTATAGAAAAATCAATACGGCGGTCTTAACCAAGCCTGCCATTTTACCTATCAATATTGACTCGATCAGTATTCAAGGTGAGTATCAGCCGCTGTTTGCTGAACTGATGGGCATAAAGATCTAGCAGCCCGTTCCTGCAAAATATTTACTCACGCTGAAAAATCGTTAATCATTGTTGTCTCTTGCAGGTTATAATTTTTATTTGTATACCCATCATACTGATATGCGGATGGGCATAAATGGATTATCCGCGATTGTGCGGAATATGATGGATCAGGATCCATTGAACCGTGGAGTGAGCTATCTTTTCTTCAATGGCAGACGCACGCAGGTCAAAATGCTGGCTTTTGAAGGTGATGGCCATGCACTATATCATAAAAGATTAGCGCAGGGTACATTTGGGACGCCGGTGTATGATTAGCCATACGATCAGTTAATCTGGACAAGAAGGATGTAGTGCTGATCCTGGAAGGCGTTGAAATCAGGTATAGGAAAAGATATGAGCGAAAAAATGTTGCTGTAACCAAACTATTCTAATATCATCTGCGTTTATACAGCCGCAACCACGACAACAACGCAGTGCGCCCCGAATTAGTAACCTCGATAACAGACGCTTTACAACAAATCTCCACATTGACAGGGGTACACAGGAAATAGAGGAGATCATTAGCATTGTTGCCACTTCTACCGATGTATATCAGGCAAATCAAGAAATAATCAAAGGCAGCCGGAAGAAGAAAAGATACCACGCTCATATTGGAAGAAGAGTGCAGCCATCATGGCTTGAAGTTCAAACTGAGACTATTGATATCAGTATTGATAAAACGGGTCTCAAGCCAATGGGAAGAAAGGTAACTACCTATTAAGATTATCAACCGGGCAAGATCATTAAGGTGCAGCAAGAACACCTGCAATATATCAATGAGCAGAAGAAAATCATCTGTGAGCCTGTAAAACCGCGAATGGTTGAAAAAAGCACTGTGGGGAATAGATTACTTGCTCATTTTCACAGCCGCCGTTTTGGATACGGAGATTCCTATTACCGCCAGCTGAAATTTATCAAAAGCACTACAGGTGTCGACTGTGCAGCATCTACAGTTGACGGGTGGGAAGACATTACCTATAAAAAACTACAACGACTGCTGCGATGCCTGCGAAAGGTGATTATGCAGTCAACATATATCAAGGCTGATGAGACGAAGCTTAAATATTTAAGTGATGTGGGCAAAGGTGAACCCTCTATGGCTGGCTATAGGTGTTCCTCTCCCCAGAGCACAAGTTGGTATTGTTTGAATTTAACGCATCCTGAAACCAACATATACTTGGAGAGGTGCTGAAAGATTTTAACGGGATACTTCAGACCGAAGGTCTGGGATCATACACTGCTGCCTTCAAAAATAATGATCAGGTTACGGTAATGAGTTGCCTGGTACACATCCGTCGTGGTTTTAAGAAGGCTGAAAAATATGATAAAAACCTTGTAGCCCCGGTATTGACATTATTCAATGTCATCTACCGGATAGAAGCTTATGCTGATAGGAATAAATTTAGTCCGGACCAGCGCTTACAACTTCGCCAGAAGTATACTATTCCCTTCCTGGATAAAATTAAATCATGGCTACTTGAACAGAAAGACCAGGAGCATTTACCAGGAACCCCTATTTTTAAAGCAGTCAATTATGCAGTGGGCCAGTGGCCACGTTTAAAAGCATTTACTGAAAATGGATATGTCGCCCCTGACAACAACGGTGTAGAGAGAGTAATCCGTCCTGCTACCATCTTCCGCAAGAACTCAATGTTCGCAGGCAATGAACATGGAGCCGAACGTGTAGCTTTATTTTATTCTCTGAGTGAATCATGTCACCTTAATGACATTGATTCATTTACATACCTCTGCGATGTTTATGATCGTCTGCATGACTGCCCCGCCAATCAGCTTATCAGTTTACTACCGCACAACTGGAAGAAGAAAGAACCCAAGCAAAGGTAATATCTGATTAATTCATCAATGCCGAGAACCGAATCATTACGTTTGAACTAATTTGAATGAAATTATAAGCGGGCCGCTGTTGTGAAACACGGTAAGGTTTCTCAAATAGTCATCCTGCGCGTTGTGACGAAGGTTACTGAATTAATTGACGTATACCATATTCCGCTTTCCTAATTTGATGATAATAAATAAACTGTATAATCCGGAGTAAACTGAACCACTAATTCCAGTCCAAACTGAACCAGTGATTCCGGGGTAAACTGAACCACATATAACAGATTTATATTGCTGATTAACCAGGATTCCGGACGAAAGTGAACCACCCTTATCATAATTATTCCTGCCATTCCGGCATAAAGTGAACCACTTACAAAGCGCATACAATAGCACATCTATTCAGTAATCCATTGCTTTGCGGTAAAAATTACCGGATAGCAATGGCCAACAAGGTTATAGAGATGCATATTGTACGCAGTATTATCCAGCATTCATCACGTAATTCCTCTGAACGGCAGATTGCCCTTCAGTTAAACATATCGCGCAATACAGTGCGCCATTATCTTCAACGGCTTAAAGCTACTAGCTATAGCTGGCAACAGCTATTAGCGATGGACGATGCGGCGCTCAGTGAACTTATATACAACGCCGTAGTCTTCCCCGTCAAAGATGAGCGCAGACAGGCGTTTGAAGATCGGGTAAGCTATTTTCTCCTTGAACTTAGACGTACCGGAGTTACCCGCCAACTCCTGTGGCAGGAGTATTTGCAACAGTATCCGGATGGATATGGCTACTCACAGTTCTGTGATTTGTTATCTCGTCATAGTAGTATAAGGGATACTTCCATGCATTTTGAGCATCCTCCTGGCCAAATGATGATGGTTGATTTTGCGGGTGATAAACTCGCTTATACGGATCGCCAAACCGGTGAGATTATCTATTGCCCCGTGCTGGTTTGTGTATTACCCTGCAGTGGCTATACCTACGTTGTACCTATGCCTGATGCTACTCTTCCTCAGTTGGCAAAATCATTAAACAATTGTCTGCAATACTTTAAAGGAGTTCCATTCAACCTGAAGACGGATAACATGAAGCAGATAGTAAGCAAAAGTTGCCGTTATGAGCCTGTATTCACAGATATGATACAGCAATGGGCTTTACATTACAATATAACATTGCTGGCGGCGCGGGTAGCTAAACCTAAAGATAAGGCCACAGTAGAAGGTGCTGTGAGATTGGCTTATCAGCGTATCTATGCACCATTACGTGATAAGGTGTTTTTCAGCATGGAAGAGCTGAGTGCTGCCGTTAATGAGCAGCTTAGCTTACATAATAGTCGTTCGATGCACAGGAAGGAATACAGTCGACTGCAGTTATTTAAACAACAGGAACAATCTCAGCTGCAGCCTTTGCCAGATCATCCATTTTCTATTAAGCATAATACCGAAGCAAAGGTGCAGCGTAATTACCACATCGTATTAGGAGAAGACTGGCATTACTACAGCGTTCCTTGTTCTTACATCAGCAAAATGGTTAAGGCAATATATGATACAGACATCGTAGAGATCTATTATGCACATCAAAGGATAGCATTTCATAAACGAAGCTACAAGCGCCATGGCTATACCACCTGCAAAGAACATATGCCGGAAGCACACCAGCATTACCAGCAAGGCTGGGATCCGGATTATTTTCGCAGGCAAGCCACCGCTATAGGTATGGCTACCAGCCATTATATAGACAAATTACTGCTAAACAAGCAGTTCAGTGAGCAGGCGTTCCTCGCTTGTAAAGGGTTGTTGCGACTAGGGAGGACGTATGGCAACGAACGGCTGGAAGCTGCCTGTAAGAGAGCTTTGCAAGGCGGCACCTATGCCTACAGGATTATTAACAATATACTTTCCAACAATTTAGATCAGCAATCACTTCCCGATGATAGTAAGGTGGCCTTTCAACTGCCGTTACATGATAATCTAAGAGGAAAAGATGCTTTTTAGTAACACTCCCTTCACCACATTCTATAATAATTATTAGAACCATAAAACAAAAGCAACATGAATACAGAACAAACAGTAGCCCAGCTACAGCAACTAAAACTACATGGTATGGCTGGACGTTATGAAGCCTTGCTAGATCTTCCCATACATCAACAACCAGAAGCTCATGCTCTGCTAGCGATGCTTACAGAAGCTGAATTAGGGTATCGTAGTCAGCAACGTACCGGATTATACATGCGCTTATCCAAATTACGTTACCAGGCAGTGTTGGAACAAATACACTGCTCCGCAGCAAGAGGGTTTACTGCCGAACAGCTACAGCTACTTTGCGATGGCTCTTTTATTGAAAAATCCGAGAACATTGTAATCAGTGGTTCCACCGGTTGTGGCAAGAGTTATCTAGCTTGTGCATTGGGCCGTCAGGCCTGTACTCTTGGTTATCGCACGCTGTATTATTCCATGAATAGATTTATTGAATCACTAGCAACAGCACGATTAGATGGGACCTATGTAAAATGGTTGAACCATCTCGCCAAAACACCTTTGTTGATATTAGATGACTTCGGCCTGCAACCGCTTACGCATGATATGAGGCTCACCTTACTACAGATTATGGAAGACAGGTATGGTAGAGGATCTACAATTATTGCGGCTCAGCTACCGCTGAGCAAATGGTATGATTACTTAAATGAACCTACCATCGCAGATGCTATTATGGACAGATTGACAGCCCGCATGCATAAAATAGATCTTAAGGGTGAATCAAAACGTAAAGCAAAAACTAACTAACTTTGATAACGCTATTGATGTGCTTTATAAGTGGTTCACTTTGCACCGGAATGGTGGTTCACTTTGTCCGGAATATACATAAACAAAAGCATGAAAAATAAATTATTCCCGAAGTCCCATAATTTACCGAAATCTACTATGTCTTAGGACACAGTATTACTACAATTTGCATAAAGCTAAAACAAACAACTGACAATGCACCACCAATTTCGTAGAAAACGTTGTTCGTTAAATTAGTAGCTTTTTTCATATCAAAAAGGGTTTCAGAATAATCTGAAACCCTTTTTGATATATTATATGCAGCAGTTGTATGAAAAGAGAAGTACGAAAAAATGGTGAAAAGGAAAACAATGTAAAAAAATTACCTCATGAGTACCCAAAAATCGGTTGAATTTGCAGAATAATACTTGCAATTAAGGTAATAGAGCAATAACAGCATAATATTATTCTAGTACAAAAGACTGTCCTATAAATCGTCCCAAATCTCAAGTCATAACAAACTATAGTAACGCATTCTGGATCGCATTAGGAGGCTTAAACCTGTATATCCAAAGTTATAGATATTGCTTCCAAACTGGTTCGTCATTATTTCTCAGAACTTTCTTAATCATGGGGCAGCCGAAAACCATCGAAGAGAGTAGGCAACATTTAATATCTATAAGTTTAGCCTTTTAATTACAAAGGCAATAATCTTATGATCAAAGCGCGCGTTGTATTTACTGTCCTTACATTATTAGCTATAACTGGAGCTGCCCTTGCATTCAAAATCATGCGAAATGGCAACCCAGTCTTCACTACAACAACACAGCTCAATGCAAATTTCACTATCTACACTAGAGCGGGTGGTGCCACATTCTGCTGGACCAGATCAGACATGTTCTTTACACTTCCCCCAGTTGGAAGTCCTGGCATTAATTTACTATCAACCACAGCTCCTGCAACTGCGAGATATACATTGACCAGAATCGGTGGCACGCAAACCATTACTATCCCTAACTACTGCACAGTATTCACAACTACAAATACTAATATCACGGCTATCGACTGATATATAACGCAAAATAACTTGATGCACACAAAGATTTGTATAATATAATGTCTGGGATGTATTGCAACGCGGCCAAACGCTGGGTAACTGCTCCCTATAGTAAGATAGATACTACCATAAAAAGGAAAGAATTTGTCGGCATTCTAACGGTTTTCCGCCGTTGCAGTTTGACAATCGGAAGATTAGCCTAACGACCAAAAAGGAAACGATAGCATAAACGCATAAACCAGTACAATGGAAAAAACGGATAAAATCCCGCTATCCAAACTTTGTAGCCTGAATAGTAAGTAAAATTGTCTCATACGAATTTATCTTCGTGAGGGGATAAAAAGATAACACGGCCATACTGACGACATTCTTAACCCTTAGATTTATTTGGATTTGTGTTATGAAGTTGTAATTATACCAGAATTTATTCCTGTCTCCAACCACATAGAGAACACAATAAAAGATCGAGTCCATAGAACCGTATGTCATGATTATTATTGTCGTTACATTAAAATAACTATATATATAATATACTGATTCAGTATTGCCTGATGACGCTAGCAAACAGGCGCAAATGGGACAGCCGAAAACCATCGAAAAGAGTAGGCAACATTTAATATCTTTAAGTTTAGCCTTTTGATTTATAAAGGCAACTATTTTATGAACAAAGCACGCATCGTACTTTCTGCCGTTGCCCTATTCGCATTAATAGGAGGCGCATTCGCATTTAAAGCTATGCGTAACGGAAATCCAGTGTTTACGACGACACTTGCTTATGCTACGAACGGAACAATTTATACTGCTACTAGTCCTATTTGCACGACTACAAACCAGTTCTTTACCATCGCAGGAGTTGGTGTTCAGTCAATAGTTTATTCTACTACAGCTGAAGCTGACGCATTTACTACTCTGACAAGGCAAGGTGGTACTCAGACGATTACTCTTCCTAACCATTGCACTGTAGCTACAACCGTTCTTACCCGGGTTACTTCAGTTGATTAATTAAAATGGTACTATTGTATAGTTGCAAACAATTGCGACTATTGCCAAATTAACAAATACGAGTCTCCACGACCTTCAGTCGTGGAGACTCTTTGTAATGACGAGAGATCATACATCTTTTCATGCAAATCCTTGTAATGTTCCCTTACTCTCATTAACAATTTTTCATAATTTTTCCGGGTGATATTAGGCATTTGGACCACCATCACTGCTCCCAGTTAGAAACTTCAATCAATCGAGCTGAGGCCATGGTGTCTTAATTCCAGATCAATTATTTCAGGCACTTTAACGATCGCAATCATTAATTACTGATCCGTCATCTAGATATTAACCTAAGTCTAAGTTCAGAAATCGTAAAACATATCCGAAATAGTCTATTAAAAAAAACTGTAGCCGCATCAACACAAGAATGTGGCTCAATGTGTGATACTATGCAGAAAGTCATGGAACTCTGTTGGGACCATCTAATGTCAAGCCCGATTTTATTCCTTTATATTTAGTAGGAATACCTTGCGTCATCCAAACAGGCGCTGGCATTCCTTGTAAATAATAATCGAAGAACTGCGCTTGGCGCTTCATAAAATCCTTTCCAACTTCACTCCGCGACTCCATAACATGATTAGAATTATATTGAAGGAACCACACTTTCTTCCCCGCTCTCCTTAGTGCAGTGAATAATTCAATAGCTTGGCTTACATTAACAACAGCATCGTCCGTCCCGTGCGCAATAAGCAATGGTGTCACACAATCACCAACACCAAATATGGAGGAATTATTTATATACACATCAGGCCTGTCCCAGGGCGTATACCCCAATTTATTCTGAAAAACTTCTACCACACCTTGTAAACTTTTTCCTCCGAAACCAAGACCTCCGTAGCAACTAATAAAATCCGTTCTCCCTGCGCTCGATTGTGCGGCGGCAAACATCTTCGAATGAGTGGCTACGAAATTTGTAACTGTTCCTCCAAAGCTTTGCCCTTGTAATCCCATTTTTGATTTGTCTATCCAACCGAATTGATGCGCTAGATATGACGCACCGCTCTCTATTACATTCAGAGCATTTTCAAATGTGTGGCCTTCCTTTTGAGGAATATCAGGAACAAAAACAAGATACCCCTTATTAATGTAGTATGGAATGTTAATATTGGTAACACTTAATTCTGGCTTATGATATCTGCGGTATTCTGTGCTACGTTTTTCATAATAATTAAAAATGATGGGATATTTCCTGGTAGTATCCAAATCATCAGGAATGTACAGAATGCCTTTTGCGGACTCATCGCAACTGGTTGTCCATGAGACCAACTTTGTATTATACCACTTGAAAGTCCCCTCCGGATGGATATCAGTAATAAAATGTTGTCCAATGAAATCTTTGGTTACCATCAAATTTGGAGATTCTGTATCACTCTGACGTATCATTAAATAAACATCTGCATTCAATGCTTTCAAAGGTGGCCTGGGACCGCCAATGAATAGTCCTGGGAAATAATATAAATGCGGCCCCCATAACAATCTTTTAGGTGTAGAAAACGATGATAATGTAATTTTATAAAATCCATTATCCATAGTAGAATCATCTATTGCCGCAACAATAATCTCATCTCCCTTCCCAGTTTTTTTAAACTGATCTTGATTTTCTATTATCGAAAACTTAATTTTCTTTGATTTGCCATATCCCCCAGTAATACAAATGGGACTTTTATGCCCTAAAGGGTCAATGTTCCAAAGATCATAATCGTCATGACAAATAATCGATGCATCTCCTTCAGTCCAGCTGTCAAAAATCATCCCTCCTGGAAATAATTTCCTATCACTGTTATCGTTGGTTTCCAATGGTATTGTCTGCTTCGTTTCGATATTATAACAAATATATTTTCCCAAAGTGGTATCTATCCACGTAATAAATTTTTCAGAAGGAGATAATGCTACCTGGAAAACGCATCTGCTTGCCTTTAAAAAATCAATACGGCTACCGTCCGTTAGTGAAACAAGCTGATACGAAGGCCATTCTTCTTCATTCCAGTAAACTTCATCAATGTTATTTACACTTTTTACCAGCCCATATTTATTTCCGATAGACAGATGTATGATTGTATCAGCATTTTCCAATAAAAATGCTTCCGACTTGCCATTTATTGGTTTAACGCCTTGATAAAGTTGCTCCGGATTAAATATACCTGATTGATGACTTTTTTGCAGCAACTGCTGCGACTGAAGAAATCGGTCTCTGTAATGCCAAACATCAACAAAGTTTGTTATCAAATTGCTATCCTTCTGTGGAGCATCTTGAAGTATCTTATATTTAAAATAAACTATATCGCTTGTCTTGTTAAAACCCAAGCCCTGACCAGATAATGCTATTCTTTTCCCCAACTCTACCAAAGAATCCGACATGATTAATTCCGTTTTGTCAGTCGTTTCCGAATACATGTATATAGATGTGTTAGCACCCTCTACAGAGAACAAAAGTTTGCTCCCGGAATTATTAAAACAAATACTACCAACATTTGGCCGCGAAACCAACTTTCTTGACTGTAAGTTTACAAGGTTAAATAACGACAGGGAGTCTCGATATTTGATTAATAAATGTCTACCGGAAGGATCAAACCAACGCTGCACGACATTGGTGAAGGTAAATTGCGACCCGTTGTCAATATTTGCCAATTTCATTTCACCGTCTTGATAGTATGATGCCCAACTACTATGTTCTGAAATTATTATGTCTTTTGCATTTTTTATGAACAACTCCTTGAAATCATATAATCGGATTTTGTAAACCCCACTTCCAGACATAAACAGAATGTGTCTAGAATCGTTAGAAAATTTTGGGCCGTAACAACGACTATATGTTAACTTTCGTTGACCGGAAACATCAGCAATAAACAGTGTACTCCCGATGCGTCCTGAATCCAATGTATACCATAAATATTTCCCGTCATTAGATATCCCGTATCCCGTTACACTGGGCCATGAATTAATTGCGTTGAAATCAAGAACTTTTTTCTGGGCTGATAACGTGCCCATAGCTAATAGCGTTACAATAAAAACAAAATATTTCTTCATAGTATCAATAAATATGTGCAATATGTTTGTCAACCAATTTTAAAACTACTATACCACACTGTGATAGCATTTCAGCCACGCCTAAAAGCAAAATATCAACTCCTGTAAATTGCAAGAACGACATATAATATAATGTTTTTTCGACATTAAAATTGCCACCAATCATGATACACCTATCAGTTCATCCTTATAAAGCAGCGCAACTTCCCAGAAATACTATTGCCTCCTTAAATGCCCAAAATCTAACTGGATTTGAGGCTCCCCCCAACGCTCATTTTGTTACTCCAATGTTTTCATCTTAGGCTCTTAAAAAGTAAATTATATTACGAGAGATCTCCACTCAAACTGACAAGTGGAACAACACAAAATAGGCAGCTAGTGCGTTTCTATTTTTTAGAAATAGAAATTAACGATGCAATGAAAGCGTATTTACTTTTACGTGGTTTTGTTGGCAATCATACGTTGGATAATACCTGCCTGCGAAGGGGCACCACGGTTTGCCAGTAATTTCAACAACATCCACAGTTTCCTGTATGGAACACTTTTATACTAGAGCAGATGGCGATTAATTATTCAATACAAGCGAAAGCTTCTTATTTAAGTCAACTCCAGTGTTGTTGTAGACACGGAACATTTAACTATCACCGGAATCCAATGCTAGTTACAACCTAAATGTGGTTTATAAATAACATATTTGCAAACTTTTTACTCTTTGATAATAGCCATTACAATGTGGGTTATGAACTATTGATTAGTATAAGCATTGCATTGTTAGCAGACAACTCCTTCGGCCTCCTTTAAAAACATGGATATTATTTAATGAGCAGCAAGCTACTAACAACTTAAACACCGTATCATTTTATGCTAAACTACCGAATGAGGCGCAGTCTCATTTTATGTGAATGATGCCGTTTTCGTCTTTAGTATAACTAATAGTATTAGTAAGTTGAATGCTCTTTAACATGAACTCTACCGGTTGATTTCTATACAACACACCGGTAAATCGCTGAATTGCGGCTTTCTCCGTATCAACGATCACAGTGCATCCATACCACCTGCTTAAAACAGCGCTCAATTCTGTCAATGTTGCATTGTCGATATAGTATTTACCTTCCTTCCAGGCAAGCACTTCTTCTATATTAAACATGCCTGTATCAACGGCTGTTAACGTTGCCACGGCTTCCATCCCCGGCTTTAACAATGCCGTACTGGCAGCCGTTGTAACTTTAAGGGATCCGGAAACCAACGAAACTCTCTCCCTGGAACTATCATAGGTATTTACATTGAATTCAGTACCGAGTACTTCTACAGTTCCATTCGGCAAATGGACTATGAAAGGCATCCTGGCGTTACGAGCCACTTTTAGATAGGCTTCGCCATCGACGCTTATTTCTCTATAGACACCTTTGAACGTTAAGGGAAAGCGCAACTTAGTAGCTGCATTAAGATGAATTTCCGAACCGTCTTTAAGCAGGATTTTGTAGTCTTTTCCTGCCGGAACAACTAAAGTGGCATACTGCATTAGAGATGCATCCTCGTCGTCAGTATATGAAAGCATACGGTTGCGAGTATTAATAGTTAATTTCCCAACCTGCAGTTTCTGCTCGGTAGAGTCAAGTTGCATCGCCTCCCCGCCAGGCAACTGCAATATAATATTATTGGACGTATGTGGATCCCGTGTTATCGTTCCGTAAACACCATTGGCTTCCTGTCTAATTAAAGAGTACCATACACCAATGAAGACAATCAGGCTTGCGGCAACAGAAATACTTACATAGCGCAATATAGATTTACGCTTTTTTTTACGCTCGTAAATTTTAAATAAAACCTCTTGTGTAAATACCTTATTGCCATTTGTTTGCAAATAGTTATTCAGTTCAACAGAATCAACCTTTTTGCGAATTATTACTGCCAATTCACGCGCCGAGGCACTACTATTCAACATTTGATCAAGCAAAGCGGTCTCAGGCGCGCTGATATCGCCGGAAATTTCCTTAAGCACGAGGGTTTCTATAAGTTCGTGGTCTATTTGCATTACAAGTTAATAACGCGAAAGTGATGGAAAAGTATTAAAAATATTTTATTTTACAATATCATGCAGTTTAGCACGCAGAATTTTTAGCGCTGTATAGATTGTAACTTTAACAGTTGGAAGTTTTATGTCATACTCCTTCATTACTTCAAGGTGGCTCTTTCCTTCTAAATAAACCGAACGAAAAATTTTTTGCTGAGTGGCAGTAAGAGATTGCAAGGCAGCATTAAGACGACTACCCAGTTCGGCGTTCTCAAGTTCGTCAGCATTATAAAACCGAGGTTGTCCATAAGCATAGTTTCCTGCACGACGCAGCCTTGTTTGGGCTTTCCGTAATTCCGATATACAAAGATTTTTAGTTAAGGTTATTAAATATTTTTCCAAAGAAGTGTTGTTGTTGAGATTATCTTTTACCATCCAAAGTTTGATAAATACTTCCTGGACGACATCATTGGCTTCATCGACGTTACCTAAGAAATAATAGGCGTAGTAAGACAATTGGGTACGATACACATCAATGATTTTGACAAGAGCTTGTTCCTCTCCCGCCATAAGTTGCTTCAAGAGATCACTGTTCAGGATTCTGTATTCATCCTTCATACTTCCGGTGCTGGTTGGTTAGTATTTTGTTCCCGACAAAAAAGATATATATAGTAAAAATCAAATTAGCTAGATGTTTGGGATTGACTGATTCTTGTCCAATTTAGCCATAAAGTAACAATTTTTTAATAAACTGGAGAAATTTGATCTGGTGGATGTATTTATAGAATTCTTGAAATTATTTTGACATTCTCATAATACCTTTTTTAAACTCTTGCGTTGTTATATTAGAGGGATGGGGACTTATACTATTGGTACCATACAATTCATAAAAGCCTGTGTTTGCTATTTTGCAAGCACAAAGGATCGTTTTGGTCCCTCAAATCTCATACTTCCTTTCCTGAACCAATAACCACAAAAGCTCCGCCGGTATTTCGGGGAAATAAACATTATCCGCTAAACAAATTATTATAAACGTGCCACTTATATTTTAATATAACGTGTCTGGAGCACCATTATAAATTGAACCAACCATTTTTTATCAACCAAATTAATTGCAGTTATGCCTTCAGCTGTTCATTCCTGTAACCGGCTTTTATACAAGCTATTATTCGTAATTATTTGTGTTCAATGTTATTCTTTTGCCGAAGCTCAGGGTAATGCCAGAATTTCGGAGAAGTTGGTTACACTGAACGCAAAGAGTAATTCTTTGAGTGTAATTCTTAAAAAAATATCGAAAAACACAGGTATTACAATCTATTTTAACAACTTGCAACTTGCCCCTTTCAATAATGTTTCCCTTAACGTTAAGAAAAGACCTTTTACTGAAGTAATGCATGATTTGCTGGATCCTCGTGGAATGGGCTGGGTAGAAGTTAATGACAGTACAATCACAATACGAAAGGCATCGGCTACAACTGAATCTTCAACTATTCCTTTGTCAGACACTACCATTTCAGTCTCTGGAAAGGTAATTAATGAAAAAGGGTCTCCCATTATTTCCGCGACGGTGGCCCTTTCCGGCACTAGTCGAGGGACAACAACGGGTCTTGATGGCACATTTGTCCTCAATGGGGTACCTAGTTCTGCATCAATTACAATTTCCAGTATATCGTTTTTAACGCAGCAGGTTTCGGTGAAAGGCAGACGCAATCTTGGCACCATACCAATGAAAGAGTATGTGTCAGATCTTGACGCAACAGTTGTGAAAGGATATTACAACACTACGAAGCGTTTCAACACAGCAACAGTATACACTGTCAAAGGAGAAGAGCTTGCGAAACAACCCGTTTCAAATCCTATTATGGCTTTGCAGGGAAGAGTACCTAATTTAGTAATAAACCCCTCTTCCGGTCTTCCGAATGCGGCAATTAAATTTCAAATGCGAGGACAAAATAGTTTAAGTACACAGTCTCTACGATCCGAACCATTGATTATTATCGACGGAATCCCCTATCCCAATACAATACAAGCAGGTGCGTTGGGATCACTACAGATTACCAACGATCAAATCTCAGCACTTAGCCTGATCAACGTCAATGAGATAGAGCAAATAGATGTACTAACAGACGCCGATGCAACATCCATTTATGGCTCACGTGGAGGAAATGGAGTAATCTTAATCACGACTAAAAAAGGCAAATCGGGAACAATGGCGCTCAATTTAACATTGACAACTGGTTTTAGCCAGGTAAGTAATAAACTGGACTTGTTAAATACACAGCAATATTTACAGTTAAGAAAACAGGCATATAAAAACGATGACTTACCAATTCCAGACAAAACATCGGTGGTAAAAAATCGCAATAACTACGATTTTACCGTGTGGGATCAAACTCGCTATACCGACTGGCAGAAAGTGTTTTTGGGAGGTACTGCCACGACTCATACCGCAAACTTATCCGTACAAGGAGGATCACCTACGATCCAGTATCTCTTAAGTGGTAATTACAGCACTCAGAAATATGTTTATCCTGGACAAAATAAGTATCAGATCGGCACCACAAACTTAAACATATCAGGCAATTCCCAAAATGGGAAATTTCGTGCGCAGTTAAACAACTCTTATACATTCAACACCATATTATCTCCTGGAACAGACTTTACCAGGCTAGCAGTTTCCCTTGCTCCAAATGCCCCTTCTTTGTATAATGCCGAAGGAAGTCTCAATTGGGAACCAGATTCTACCGCATTCGTCAAAGCGTCTACATGGGTAAACCCGTATGCCCAGCTGTTAAGAACGACACAAGCAACAAACTCAAACTTCAGGGAAAGTGCCGACTTAAGCTATCAATTGTCAGACAATATATCTGTAAGGACCAGTATTGGCTTTGCAGAAGTTAGAGCAAGTAGTTTATCATTATATCCAATTGCCTCGACGGATCCATTCATCTCAACTAATACAGGCACCGCTCTTCGATCTACTTCCAAATCTCAGTCATTCACAGTTGACCCACAGATAGCATATAGCAAAGAGTTCAGCACGTTCAAAATAGAGGCCCTACTAGGTGCATCTTATCAGAGTTCAAAGCAGGAACTCGAATATATTGGAGGAGAAGGTTACACAAATGATGCCTTATTAAAAAGTATGGCAGCGGCTCCGATTATCTCAGGATACAATTCCAGTTCCCAATATAAATATGTCGCAGGCTTCGGAAGATTGAATTTTAATGTGCTGGGAAAATATTTATTCAATATGACTGCCCGTCGTGATGGCAGTAGCAGGTTTGGCCCAAATTCCCAATTTGGAAACTTTTGGTCATTTGGTGCTGGCTATATCTTTACTCAGGAAGAGTACGTTAAAAGAACGTTGCCCTTATTGTCCTTTGGCAAGTTTAGGGTTAGCTATGGAACGTCAGGCAATGATGGAATTAGCGATTACCAGTATATAGAATTATATCAGCCTCAGTCTGGGAATTCTTACCAAAACACCACCCCGTTGATATCTCTAGGAACAATAAACTCGGATTACCATTGGGAAACGATTAAGAAGTTAGAAGTAGGGCTGGAATTAGGCGCCCTGGAAAACAGAATATTATTTACAGCGGCTTATTGGCGAACTCGTGCTAGCGACCAACTAGGTAGGTTTCCTCTTCCTGCAACAGCTGGTGCAGATGCCATTGTAAAGAATCAGGACGCACGCATACAGAACATGGGATGGGATTTTATATTAAATACCAAAATCTTAAATAAACCCTATGCCTCATGGACGATCGGCGCAAATTTCGGCATTCAAAATAACAAACTTCTGGCGCGGCCGGAGGGTGTATATAATGGCTATGGATTCAATCGTTTCGTTACGGTAGGAGAGCCTTTTACAGGATTTGTTATCGCATATCGGTCAAAGGGAGTAAACACAGCCAATGGTCTATATCAATTTGAAACTAGAGATAAAAATATTAGTACCGATGTAGACAATTTTTTTGTAGACGCACTAAAAATAAAGACAATTCCTATGACAATGGGAATAAACAATTCTCTAACGTTCAAGGGACTAAATTTTAGCTTTTTCCTTCAGCTAACAAAGCAAATGGGGAAAAATTATTTATTTGATCCAGCCTTTACCTCATTCAATCCCGGATCTTTCTCCAGTATGGAGCCAGAATTTGGCAACCTACCAATGGAATATATGGAAAGTTGGAAAAATCCGGGAGATATTTCAGCCCTTCAGAAATTGACATCCCGCAACACTGCAAACCCTCTCAGAAATTTACTCAATAGGGCAAGATCGAGCGATTTAGCTTGGGTTGATGCTTCCTTTATTAGGTTGAGGAATGTATCGCTCTCATACAATTTTCCTAATGAAAGGATTAAAAAATATCACCTCGCAACGTTTTCAGTATTTATTCAAGGACAAAACTTGATAACATTGACAAATTACAAAGGCTTGGATCCAGAGATACAATCAGCTACATCATTGCCCCTTCTACGCACTATCGTGGGAGGAGTTCAAATTGGATTATAATCAAATATCAGAGTAAGCTCGATGGCGCTCACAGACATTTCCATCGATTATCCTAATGTAGACGCAAAAATGAATTTAACAGAACAATATTTATGGTCAATTGCGACGAAGAGATACCTTAAAATGAACATACTATTTGAGATTCCTTCACAGCCCGCGGTTACCGCTGGAAACGAAATAAAGTGATAAAAGCACTTACTGTGATAAACAATCAAAATAAAAAAGCAAATGAAAAATCTCAAGTCTATAAAAAGTGTTATAAGATTAAAAATCAGATCTTGGCACTTATCTGAACTTCGCTTCACACTTGTGGTCATATTTGTCACAATTTCTATTGTCACAGGCTGTAAGAGGCTTATAGAAGTTGATCTACCGATTGATAGAACTACAAATGAAACCGTTTTTGCAAATACCTCAACCGCAGTAGCAGCAATGAACGGTGTATACTCGCCCATTGCTGCAAATTTGCCCTATGTAGGTGATAATGGACTTTCCATTCGGTCCGCAGTAATGGCAGATGAATTGGGCACAACAATACCTGAGGTTATTTTGGAGTACTCGAATAGCTACACCGGTCAAGATGGCTGGAATCTTTGGATACTCTCCTATAAAGAAACCATTTATAGAATTAATTCAATTTTAGAGAATATATCGCGATCAACAACATTGCCAGACAGAACAAAGCGAATTTTAACAGGTGAGGCAAAATTCAGTAGAGCATGGATATACTTTTATTTGACCAACTTATATGGTGACGTCCCACTAGTAATGACAACCGACTTTAAGATTAACGCTTCAATATCACGATCTCCGCAAGAAGAGATCTATGGACAAATCCAACAAGATTTAATTGATGCGCAAGACCTCTTAGTTGATGAATATTTGGATAAAGACCTAGCGCCAACGATGGAGCGCATTCGTCCGAACAGAGCCGCGGCCACATCCTTATTGGCAAGGGTCTATTTATACAAGGGAAAATGGCAAGAAGCAGAAACAGAGGCAACAAAAATTATCAACAATAACAACTTTGAACTACAGACTGATCTGGATCAAGTGTTTTTAAAAAACAGCACAGAGTCTATTTGGCAACTGCAACCTAACATTCTAAATAATGATAGCAAAAACACGCCGGATGGACGTTACCTCATTAATGCGTTCGGCGGGAATCCAATTTTCTTCCCAAGCACTCACTTACTGGAAGCTTTCGAGGCAGATGACCAACGTCGAAATAAGTGGATAACAACAAGTCCATCTGGGACACTTATAATTTACAAATATAAACAGGGATGGGGAACTATAGATCAGATGGAGTATACAACCGTTCTACGATTAGCCGAACAATATCTTATTAGAGCCGAAGCACGGGCTCAACAGAACAAATTAACTGGCCCTAATAGTGCTGAAACGGACCTGAATACAATTAGGAACAGGGCCGGCTTATCGAACACACACGCAGCAACCAAAGAAGATTTGGTAAATGCGATTCAGAAAGAGCGGCAGGTGGAACTGTTCTTAGAATGGGGGGATAGATGGTTTAACCTTAAGCGTTTAGGCAAAATAAATGATATCATGTCGATTGTAACACCTAAAAAAGGGGGAACTTGGATGCCCTACAAAGCGCTTGTCCCAATCCCTTACAGCGAATTTAACTTTAATCCAGCATTAAGGGGACACCAGAATCCTGGGTATCAAGAGCAGCCTTAAATACAAACAACTCATCATTTAATTTCACCGTAATGAATACGAAAATATTTTTTGGGCTTATTTCTGTTGCACTCTTTTTTATTTCATGTAACAAAACAGAAGCTGATATTACAGGCGCATCTGCCTCGATTAATTTGGTGAATGCAGTTGCTGCAGAAGAAAACAATGACTTAAATATGAATTTCACCGGAGGTAGTATAATTTATGCAACCACCAAGAGGCTTAGTTATTGGGCTTCTGATGGAACTTCATCAAATGGCTTGTTGACGTTTGGAATTCCGTCTAACAGGACTATTCCATTGACTGTCACTTTAGCCGAGGATACAACTAAACCAATCTTCAATCAAACAATCAGTTGTAATCCAGGCGATATTTATTCACTTTTTATTGGGGGAAAACCGACAAGTGCTAGTTATGTGCTGCAGAAGGACACTCTAAGGGCTATTACAGACAGTCTTACCGGTGTTAGGTTTATCAATATGTCAGAGGATTTCCAAAATATCAGCATAAACATTTCAGGTAACCCAATGGGTTCAGAAGTAGCTCAATTAAACTATAAACAGATTACCGGGTTTAAATTGTATCCTGCTACATCGACAAATTTTTCATACACATTTGAAATCAGAGATGCAATCACTGGTGATTTTATTACCAGTTTCAACTATAACAAACTAGCTAGATTCAAACATATAACCTTAATAATACGGGGCCTTAAAGATTCCTGGCCAGGAATAGAAGTTGTTAGGATGAACAATTGGTAATCTTTCACTGCGGACTGTCTCTTAGAGTTCCGGCACTACGCTACGGATCGTTATCCCGTCGAATATTGAAAGCAACCTATCAGAGCGCTTAATGTAACGCACGCGATTCCGCACATATGAAATGATGAATTCGTCCAGAAAAGCGTGTAAATACGGTGTAAATGTAAATGCTGCTTCAAGCCTTGGAATTAACGATTATGCTTGGGGTAACCGGTTCAGAAAAAAGAACCAATGCATGGCAAGTTGAAAACAGGCAAGGAATGTTGGAAAAACTACCAGTATTATGACTGCAATAAGAATAAAAATCAATACCCGGAACAAATAAAACTACTAACGTAATGTTTAGAAAAGAATGTAGATTGTTAGTCGCAGGCCTTTTCGCCTTTTTTCTTTATACTGCGGTTATTGCTCAAAAAAAGCCAGCCTGGCAAATTCAAACCGGTTCCATAACCACCCGCTGGTCCGAACAGGTGAGCGCAGGTAATGTATTACCCGACTATCCTCGTCCTCAGCTGGTGAGAAATAACTGGATTAACCTTAATGGCGTTTGGGAGTATACTATTACGCCTAAACATTCAGCTGTCCCAACTACATATACGGGTTCTATATTAGTACCCTACCCTATTGAGTCTGCCTTGTCTGGCGTTAGAAAGAAATTGAAACCCGAGGAGCTGTTGTGGTATCGTCGTAGGTTTACAAAACCCTCAATCGTTTCAGGCCAAAGGGTGCTGCTCCATTTCGGTGCAGTTGACTATGAATCGACCATATTTATTAATGGCGAACAACTTATGGTACATACTGGAGGCTACCAACATTTCACAATCGATATCACCGATAACCTACTCTCTGACAACAATGAACTTGTTGTTAAAGTTTGGGATCCTACTGATGCCGGCCCTAACCCCCATGGGAAACAGGCCTTAAAACCCGAAGGAATTATGTATACTCCCAGCAGCGGTATCTGGCAAACCGTATGGATGGAGGTGGTGGCACAACATCATATTGAGACTCTCAAAATCACCCCTAACATTGACTCGAAATCCGTAGCCGTAGAGGTTGTCATTACTGATGGAGGAACAACCTCTTATGATGACTTCAACGAGCAGTTTAATACTAATACGGCTCTACCTGATTTCTCAATTAATGTACTAGTAAAAAACGGCAATACGCCGATAACATGCTCCTTCGGGCCTGCTGGTAAACCTATCATTGCACAGATCAAAAGTCCCCGCCTCTGGAGCCCGGATAATCCTTTTCTTTATGATCTAAGAATCCAACTGGTTAAAAATGGTAAAGTCGTGGACGAAATAGGAAGTTATTTCGGTATGCGCAAAATTTCAATTAAAAAGGATGAAAATGGAATTGATAGAATTTTTTTGAATAATAAATACACCTATAACCTTGGCACGTTAGATCAGGGCTTTTGGCCAGATGGTTTGTACACAGCTCCAACGGATGAAGCCTTACAGTTTGACATCAAAGCAGTTAAGGCAATGGGGTTCAATACCATCCGTAAACACATAAAGTTAGAACCGGATCGTTGGTACTATCATGCTGATAAATTGGGAATGCTGATATGGCAAGACATGATAAACCCTGGCAATGATACAAAGGAGGCCCGTAACCAGTTTGAAAAGGAAAATAAAATAAACATCGCGCAGCTTTATAATCATCCCTGTATTATCACATGGGTACTGTTTAATGAAAAATGGGGCCAGTACGATCAGGAGCGCCTTACGAAATGGATTAAAGAATTTGACCCAACCCGACTTGTAAATGGCCACTCGGGAGAAATGCTATACGTAAACAATCAGCTCCGTAGCCCCGCACCAAACGCATGGGTGGCTGCAGATATGACTGACGTACATTCCTATCCTTTTCCAAGAAATGTACCCAATCAACCAGGCAAAGCAATGGTATTGGGTGAATTTGGTGGGATTGGTGTGCCAGTGGAATCACATTTATGGGATGACTTGGCGACGGGCTGGGGATACGATGGTGTAGTTACCCCTCCAATCATGCAGAAGCAATACACAGCAATGCTAGATTCATTAAAAGTGTTGGAAAGGCAGGGGCTTAGTGGATCCATTTATACACAGCCGTTCGATGTAGAGTCTGAACAAAATGGCCTCCTCACCTATGACAGGGCCGTAATCAAACTGCCGGCAGATACACTCAGAGACATACATTCGAAAATATGGCCGGCAACCAGCAACTATTTTTTAGCTACTAAGGGATTTTCCGCCAAGGTTGCGAATCCAAGCAATAAACCATATGCTGAATTGTTGAGAGAGTACAATAGCGGGCGCAGAGATTCTGCTTTTCTTCGTAAATTAACCCTGGTGGCCCAAAAAAACAAGGATACAATAACCGTTGTCAAAGCGTCTAATGAATATATTCAGATGCTACATAATCCGCTCCTTGAAAGTAACCTTAAATTCATTGCCCAATTCACAAATAACACCAGATCTCGGGGTTTTAAAATTTTGCTCAACAATGTAGATAGAGCAAATGAAGTGTTAGACAATATGGCAGAGACGCGTATCACCCTGGCCATTGAAGCTGATGAAATAGCACCATATACTAAGAAAGGCATGATACCAGATTGGCAAGCGATGGAAAAAAGCGCTATAGACAAATACGGTGATCTGGGTCAAGAAAGTGTTTGGCAAACTCGGGTATTTTATAGTATAAATCACAAAGACTGGGAGACTTTCGGAAAAGCTTTAAAGGTCTGGTTTGAGAAATATGGGCATAAACGCCCCTGGTTAAGTCCCGACATGATAAATAGGATGGCGTGGACAACTTTTGAAAACACAGATAACAGAAACGCATTGGAAGCAGTTGCCACCATGTCGGCCCATGGCCTAAAACAAAAAGAGATGATAGCTCTCCTCGATACTTATGCTAACCTTCTTTATAAGTTAGGACAAAAGAGCGAAGCACTTCAATGGCAAAAAAAGGCGGTTGCTGCTGCTCCTGCGGACAAAGAGCTTAAAACCAATCTCGAAAAAATGCAGCGTGGGGAGCCAACTTGGCCCAATGTCAATTAAATAAATAAGCTGTCAATAGCGATATACAAATTGCGCTTTTGAGTTAGTTCCGACCAAAGCGTAACCCGAACAGGAAGGCCTCGGCTTTCCTGTTTATTTTCCAACTTGTTTCGTGATGATCGTAGCGCGCCGGCGTTCATGGTGGACATTACTCAAGAAAGAAAAGGTGGCAGTCTTTTCTAACAACCACACTTCATACGGCAGTTTATCTGACTAGGTCCGTTTCGCATGCCGCACGTGCTGCCAATTCCTTTATAAAAAGTGGATAGATCCCAGGCTTAATGATAGTGGGATTGAGCGGGTATTAAGTTATGCTGTTCCCTCTAAAGCTTTAGAAGCATGGTCGTTTAACACGATCCGGCGCAGCAAAGCCGATAATACTTCCGTTATTGGTAAGTATCCGGTAGACAGCATCTAGGTGATGATCTTGGAGAGCGTTACTTTTGCTTCGTGATCCAGATATGAGGTAGAAGTTCTTTGATTCTGTTGATGGGATGGTCGTTAATAATCGTTAAAACGTCTTTTAGCCAAAGGCTGGGATTAATGTTGTGCAGTTTACAGGTCCCGATCAGGCTGTAAAGCATCGCGATTCGCTTTGCTGACTCATGGCTCCCGGCAAAGAGATAGTTCTTGCGGCCTATAACAGTCGCCCTTATAGACCTTTCAGCCGCGTTATTATCTGGATGTAGCTTTCCATCATAAACGAAGGCACAGAGCTTATCCCAGCGCTTTATACTATAGGCAAGGGCTTTTCCTATAGGGCTTTGTGGAAGTACCTGCTTGTATTGGTCTTCCATCCATATTCCTAGTTCCTGGAGTATAGGTAAGGAATGCTTCTGTCTTGAAACTGCTCGTTTTTCATTATCATGATTTAACGCCCGGCTATCGCGTTCAATCTGATAGACGAGCTGTAATTGTCCCAGCACGTATTCTGCTCTTTCACGGTCGCTGTAAATAGCGTCAGCGAAGTATCTCCTTGCATGTGCAAGACAGTGGATTAAAGTTATGTTATTAGTATCAACGATACTATTATACGCCGAGTAAGCGTCTGTTTGCAGCGTACCATAAAAATCTTTCAGCATTTCTGAGGGCCCTTCCCGACCACGCCCAGGTTGATAATCAAAGACCACCAGCTTGTTAACATTATCCTGATACAACCAATAATACCCCCGATGAGTGCTCCCTTTCTTGTCCTTGTCCAGCACTGGGACCACCGTCTCGTCAGCCTGCAGATAATCAGCACTCAGTGTTTCCGACACCAGGGCTTTATAAACAGGCGTAATCAACTCAGCCGTCTTAGCAAAGCCATCATTCAGTGTTGAGTATGGTAATTTTATGCCATCTCTTTCCAGACGTTGTTGCTGGCGATGCACAGGAAGATGATCGCAGATCTTCTCTACAACCAGTTGAGCCAGTAATCCTGGTCCCATCATAGATTTTGCAACTGGCAATGTTGGTAAAGTTCCGATAATAATTTTCGATGAAGTCTCGTCCGCAGATGGAAGAAGGTATTTGTTACG